>CAWHEH010000001.1:0-1212375 GCA_963828335.1 Blastocatellia bacterium
TCAACGTATTGCTCCAACGCTTCTCCGTCGCGACGGCGTGACGTTCGCGTCCGATGTCGAGACGGCCATGCGCGCCCGGCCCGATGCCGGCGTATTCGCCGTAGCGCCAATAGACCAGGTTGTGCCGGCTCTCCTCGCGCCGGGCGGGCGTGGTTGGAGATCTCGTAGGCCGGCAGACCGGCCGGCGCGCAGATCTCCTGCGTCACGTCGTAGAGCGCGCGCGCCGCGTCGTCCGTCGGGCACGACGAGCTTGCCGCGCGCGATGCAGCGCGGCGAACGGCGTGTCCGGCTCGATGGTGAGCTGGTAGAGCGACAGATGCTCGCCGGCGAGCGTCGAGCGCCTGGCCGAGTTCGGCGCGCCACGGCGTCGACGTCTGGCCGGGCCGCGCATAGATCAGGTCGAAGGAATAGCGCTCGAAGATGCTCGCGCGCGACCTCGATCGCCGCAGCGCTTCCTGCGACGTATGCAGGCGGCCGAGCGACTTCAGCTGCCGCATCGTCGAGCGACTGCACGCCGAGCGACACGCGGTTGACGCCGGCCGCGCGATAGCCGCGAAAGCGGCCGGCCTCGACGCTGGTCGGATTGGCTTCGAGCGTGATCTCCGCGCCGCGGTCCACGCTCCAGTGCCGCCGATGGCATCGAGAATCGCGCCGACCGTCTGCGGGCTCATCAGCGACGGCGTGCCGCCGCCGAAGAAGATGCTGGACACCGTGCGGCCGGGTGCACGCGCCCGCCAGTGTCGCGATCTCCGCAGGAACGCCGCGAGGAAGCGCGCCTCGTCGATGCCGCCGAGGCGCACATGGCTGTTGAAGTCGCAGTAGGGGCACTTCGAGGCGCAGAACGGCCAGTGCACGTAGACGCCGAAGTGAAGCCTACCGGCAGGCGGCGAAGAATGCGCTCGCGGCCGGCTTCGACGGCGTCGAGATCCACGGCGCCAACGGCTATCTGATCGAGCAGTTCCTGCAGTCGCACACCAATCTGCGCACCGACCAATATGGCGGCTCGATCGAGAACCGCGCGCGGCTTCCTGATGGAAGTGACGCAGGCCGTGGTCGAGGTCTGGGGCGCCGACCGCGTCGGCGTGCGGCTGTCGCCCTATGGCGTCGCCAATGGCAGCGGCGAGCCGGACCCGATGCCGCTCTACACCCATGTCGTCGAGTCGCTCAATCCGCTTGGCCTCGCCTATCTGCATTTCATCGAGCCGCGCTCCTCGCGGCGCCGGCCGCGCCGAGGTCAACCATCAGAACGTGCCGTCGGCGATGGTGCTGTTCCGCCCGATCTGGAAGGGCGTGCTGATCACCGCCGGCGGCTTTACCGGCGAGACCGCGGATGCGGCGATCCGCGGACGGCCATGCCGACGCCATCGCGTTCGGCCGCATCTTCATCTCCAATCCCGGACCTGCCGCGCCGCCTGCAGCGACGGTTTTCCGCTGACGCCCTACAACCGCGCGACGTTCTATGGCGGCGACGTGGCGGGCTATACGGATTATCCCGAGCATAACGAGCTGGAGCAGGCGTGAGCACTATCGCCGTCATTGCGAGCGAAGCGAAGCAATCCATGGCCGCAATTGCAGCGAGATCGGATTGCTTCGTCGCTTCGCTCCATCGCAGCGAGACTGACGAATGGAGCTCGACGCATGTTTCCGGAATGACGAATGGAGAAGAAGAAAACGACAAAAGCCGTCGCGCTCGGCAAGCCTGCCACCGGCCAATGCCTGTGCGGCAAGGTCGCCTTCGAGATCGACGTGCCGGCGCGCTGGGCCTGGCACGATCATTCGGCCGTCGAGCCGCCGCGCGCATGGCGCGGCCTATGCGACCTATGTCGGAAGCTGGCGCAAGCGTTTTCGGATCACCAAGGGCAAGACCAGCCATCACGCGCTACGAGGACAAGGCGACCAAAACCGTGCGCAGCTTCTGCTCGCACTGCGGCACGCCGCTCGCTCTACGAACGCCCGCGCTCGCCGCACATGGTCAACATCCCGCGCGCGCTGTTTTCGGGCCGCACCGGGCGGCAGCCGCTCTATCACATCGCGATCGAGGAATTGCAGGAATGGGCCTACACCGGCGAGCCGCTGGTGCCGCTGAAGGGTTTTCCCGGCGTGGTCTGGCAGCGCTCGAAAAAGAAGAAGCGCGTCGAGCACGAGGGGATGTTCTGAACTGGAGCAGCGGCGCGATGTCGAGCCTCGGCCGCGCAGGGCAGCCATGACCGCGCTCCATTGCGTCGCGTCGTTCAAGTTTGGTCATGATGCCGCCATCCCGCCGGCCAACGAACCGGCGGGCAGGAGGAGACATGAAGAACAAGCATCACCGGCCGCTCCGCCTTCCTGGCACTGCTGAAGGACGAGGGCGTCACGCATCTGTTCGGCAATCCCGGCACCACCGAACTGCCGATCATGCATGCGCTGAAGGAGCATCCCGACCTCACCTATGTGATGGCGATGCAGGAAAGCCTCGTGGTCGCCATGGCCGACGGCTTCAGCCGCGCCTCGGGCAAGCTCGTCGCCTGCAACGTCCATGTCGCGCCCGGCCTCGGCAACGCGATGGGCTCGCTTTACAACGCCAAGCTTCACCGGCACGCCGATGATCCTGACCGCCGGCCAGCAGGAGCAGGGCCACGGCCTGACCGAGCCGGTGCTGTACGGCCCGCTGGTGCAGATGGCCGAGCCGCTGGTGAAATGGGCGGTCGAGGTGACGCGGCTGGAGGACCTGCCGCGCATCGTGCGCCGCGCCGCCAAGATCGCGACCACGCCGCCGACCGGGCCGGTGTTCATCTCGCTGCCGGGCGACATCCTCAATGCCGAGGCCGGCATCGAACTCGGCCGCTCGACCCGCGTCGATACCCGCGTCAAGCCGTCGGACGAATCGCTGCAGGCGCTGGCCGCAGCGCATCCTGAAGGCGCGAGCGGCCGGTCATCATCGTCGGCGACGAGATCGTCAAGAGCGACGCGCTGCAGGAGGCCGCCGCAGCTCGCGGAGACGCTCGGCTGCTCCGGCCTACCAGTCGATCGACGCCCTACGGCGCGCATTTCCTGTCCGAGAGCCCGTGCTTCATGGGCGCGCTGTCGCGCGATCCAGAAGCAGGTGCGCGAGGTGCTGTCGCCCTACGATCTGATGATCGTGCTCGGCGCCGATCCGTTGCGGATGTCGGTCTACAGCGAGGTCGATCCGCTGCCGGACGGGCTGCCGATCGTGCAGATCGGCCTGGTCGACTGGGATCTCGCCAAGAATTACGGCGCCGAGATCGCGCTCAAGGCCGACGTGCAGGGAAACCCTGCGCGCGCTGGTGCCGGCGCTGAAGGCCGCCGGCGGCGGCGCGCTCGAGGCGCGCGCCAAGCAGGGCATCGCGGCGCTGGCGTCGAAGAACTGGACGGCGCAAGCGCAAGCCGCTGGTCGAGCAGATTTCGAAAGCACGCAAGACCGTTCGCCGATCGATCCGGACTGGCTGGCGCTGCAGGTGGTCGAGGCGATGCCGGACAACGCCATCCTGGTCGACGAGGGACTGACGTCGTCGCGGCAGATGCTCGGCGCTGCGCCCGCATCGCGACCGCTACGGCTATCACGCGCTGGCCTCGGGCGGCATCGGCTGGGGATTGCCGGCCTCGGTCGGCGTCAGCCTCGCCAATCCCGACCGGCCGGTGGTGTGCTTCTCCGGCGACGGCAGCGCGATGTATTCGATCCAGGCGCTGTGGACCGCGGCGCATCACAAGCTGCCGCTGACGTTCGTGATCGTCAACAATGGCGGCTACCGCATCATCAAGCAGCGGCTGCTCGCGTTCCACGGCGACGACCACTACGTCGGCATGGATTTCGTCGATCCGCACGGTGGATTTCACCGGCCTGGCGAAATCGCTCGGGCTGGAGGCGATGCAGATCACCGATCCCGGCGCAGTTGAAGTCGCGCTTGTCATCGGCGTTCAGCCGCCCCGGCGCGAAGCTGATCGAGGTGGTCGTGACGGCAATTCGGTGAATTGATCGCGTCATTGCGAGATCGTAGGGTGGGCAAAGCGCAGCGTGCCCACGCATCTCAGCATCGCGCGTCTGTGATAGATGGTGGGCACGTCGCGATGTCGCGCCTTTGCCCACCCTACGAGTCTACTCCGCCGCCTTCGCCCGCGGCTTCACGCGATACCGCACCGCCGGATGCGGCGTCGCTCAGCCGCGCGCGGCCGGCGCCGAACAGCTTCTCGCGCAACGTGCCCTGCGGCGTAGTCGCTCTTGTAGCGCCCGCGCCGGGTCAGTTCCGGCACCAGCATGTCGGCGATATCCTCGAAATCGCCGGGCGAGATGGCGAACGCGACGTTGAGGCCGTCGACATCGGTCTGCTCGAACCAGGCCTCGATCTCGTCGGCGACTTTTTCCGGCGTGCCGACCACGACCGGGCCGACGCCGCCGATGCCGACATGCTCGACGACCTCGCGCACGGTCCAGACCCGGTCCGGATCGGCGCGGGTGACGTTGTCGATCGCGGTGCGGCCGGCGTCGTTCTGGACGTGGCGCACCTGCTGGTCGAGGTCGTAGGTCGAGAAATCGATGCCCATCCACTCACGCGCGCGCGTTTTTGTGTCTCATTGTCTCGGGTCGCCCACTAACGCGAGGAAGCAACTTGAGAGCCGTGCTATCGGGCGGTCAGGTGCAGGCGGTTGTAATGTTGCGTGCATCTTTAAGGAATTTGTTAAGATTTATCTGCGTTGTTACCTTCCCCCTTTCGACTACTCATGATTCATGCGTGCCGCCGGGAGTGTGAATTTGGGAGGGAAATTCGATTCGGCGCGCCTCTGATGGCGCAATCTTGAAGCGGCGTGCGAGGTCTTCAAAGCGTGGGTCGTCGTGCAAAGAATCGAATCGCGGGTCAACTTTGAGCAGGCCAAGAATGCCTTCGCGGTTTTGATAAGCCTTGTTCAGCTCGACAAAGGCCTTGTCACTCTCACCGAGCGCCGCGTGAAAAGTTGCTACATTGTACGACGTTAAATTAGGCGGTCGGCGTTCGTCGGTCATCGCCCGCAAGAATCCCTGCCATCCGCCTTCGGCGAAGCTAGCACGCATCAACGCCGCAGTTTCTGCTCCGCCGATTAGTTCTTGAAATCTGGCAAGTTCTTCGACGCTCTCTGCATAGTCGCCCTTCATCCGGTAAGCCACACTGAGCGTGCTATGCCCCACTGCAAAATTGGCGTCGAGCTCGACCGTCTTTTTCATTTGCTCGATGGCCGCGTCGTATTGCCGGGCGAACAGGAGACTTGCGCCGTATTGACGGTTCAGGATGAGCGAGAGCGGGTCAATCTCCAGTGCCCATTGGATTTCGGCCAACGCTTCGTCATGTCTGCCGAGGCCCATGAGCAGTTCGCTGTACCAGTGATGCGCCGTCGCGTAGTTCGGGTTCAACTCGATGGCACGCTTCTCTTCGCGTTCCGCTCCGACAAAATCATATTGGTAGTAGATGATAACGTTGCCGAGCGCGGCATGTGCCTCGGCCAGATTGTCATCGAGCGACACGGCCGTACGGGCCACTGCAAGCGCTTTCGGCATTATTTCATGCGCCGGGCTTCCGGCATTCGCCAGCAGCGTGTAGGCATCGGCCAACCCGGCATAGGCGAGCGCGTAAGAAGGATCGAGCGCGATGGCTTGCTTGAAATGTTCGATTGCGTTCCGCAAATCCTGCGGCCCGCGCTTGTTCCAGTGGAAACGCCCTTTGAGGTAAGACTGATAGGCTTCGACGTTTTCCGTATGGCGTCGGGTCAGATGCATTTGTCCCTCGCCGCCCAACTGCAACTCCAAGGCCGCCGCCACTTTGTTTGCAATCGCGTCCTCGACGGCAAAAATGTCGGTGAACTTTTCGTCAAAAATTCCCGTCCAGAGTGAAGTGCCGTCCGCCGTGTTGACCAGTCGCACCGTGACTCTGATCGAGTCCTCCCTCCTTTGGATACTACCCCCTAAGACCAGCTCGACGCCCAGTTCGCGCCCGGCGGTCAAAGGATCCTGATCCGATTCCACGTACTTCCGGACTGAGGTCACGGGGCGCACGATAATTTCCCTGCCGCCGAGTCTGGCGATCAGACTGTCCGCCATGCCCAACTCCAACGCAGGGTCTCGGTATTCCGCGGCTAAAGGCTGAAACGGCAGGACCGCCATGGTTCTCAACGTCGCCGCGGTTGGGATCTCCGAATGAGGCTGGCGAGTTCTCACGTCGGCGACAAAACAATAGCCGCGACCCGGCACCGTCATAATGTAGCGGTGCTCCGCGCGGCTTTCGCCGAGGGCGCGCCTCAGCGAGGAGATGGCCTGAGTGAGATTATTCTCCTCGACGATTGCGTCCGGCCAAATCGCCCCGAGCAGCTCATCCTTTTCGAGCACCGTCCCGCTGCGACCCACCAGATAAAGCAGAGTCTCTAACGCCTTGGTCGTCAGCGGCACTGTCACTCCTCCGCGCCCGCGCAGTTGCCGCTTGGCCGCATCGACGCTGAAGTCGCCGAATTCATAAATGAGAGCGGGCTGATGGGTCATGTGGCTTTCAGAACGTTTCAGAAACTTTCAGAACATTCTAATTACTTTACGTGCGGGTTGGTAGAGTATCGCTGCCCAGGAGATGAAGGCAACGAGAGTTGCCGAGACGAAGGTGGTGAAGCAGTTGCTACCCAAACTCCATCCGTAATGAAACCTTGAGGCCGGTCTGCTTCGACCGTAACCTCACCTCACCAGACCAGAAGGAGGTCGTATGAGAAAGCAAACTTTGAGAGCTGTGAAGGGTCTTCACCCAATTTTCCGCCAAATGAAAAGGGTGACATTTACCTCAATCACGTTCGCGATCATGGCGATCGTTATCGCCCTACTAATGGCGGTCGGCGGGTCGCAAATTTCGGTTTCGGGCCAAAGTGACGAAGGCCATGAACCAAGTCTTGTCGGTGTGTGGGTCACGCAAGTCACTCGCAGAAACTGTGACACCGGCGAGCCGATAGCTGCCCCAGGCAATAGTCAGAACACATTCGCAAAGGGCGGAACGCTGTTAGAAACTATCGGCCCCAGCATAATTCGAAGTCCCGGTAACGGAATTTGGAAACGCGAGTCCGGTTTGAACGAGTATTCCTTCGTCCTACGTTTCATGCGATACGATGCGGCCGGCTCGTTTGTCGGAAGCGGGGTTGTCAGGGCGGCCATCACACTCGACGAGACGGGTGATCATTCCACGTCAACGGCAACAAATGACGTCCTTGACGTCAACGGAAATGTCATTGGAAGCGGGTGTGCCACGAGTGTCTCGACCCGCGCTTTTCAATAGAATAAAAGCGCTGGCGGGACCGGTTTGAGGATGAGGGATGAATGGTCAGGAAGTAGGCAGTGGCAGTAGAGGCAATCGGAAACCTGATTGCCTTCTGCTCCAGCTTTCTTACTATGTTTCCATTCATCCCACCTCGTTCTTCAATCTGACGGCGAATTGGTGATTGCCGGAAATGGTCCCGATTACACCTCGGGTCCAGCGGTGAAGCAGTTGCTACCGAACTTCATCCGAATTGAAACCTTGAGGCCGATCTGCTTCGCCCGAAACCTCAACAAGACCGCAGGAGGTCTTATGAAAAGCTCAAGAAATACCGCTCGACAGCTATTCGGGCTGACACTCACGCTGGTCGGCTTGCTGACTTGGAACATTCTGCCGATTGCTCACCCGGAACTTGCAGTGCGGGCAGCAAATCGGGTGAGGGGCGCTGACTCGACCGGCCAGACGGTTTCAAGGGTCGTGCTCAACGGACGTGTTGCTTTCGTTAGCAGTGCGGACTACGGCACGCAGTCTGACATCTACACGATGAACCCGGACGGCAGTGATCGAAAGCAGTTGACCTTCAGCCAGGAACACGAGAGCGAGCCCGCCTGGTCGCCTGACGGCACAAAGATCGCATTCGCGAGCTTACATTTGACCGGCAACGGCGGCTACAGCGAAATTTTTGTGATGAACCCCGACGGCAGCGATCAGCGAAGGCTCACTGAGTCCAAATACGATCGATCCCCTACCTGGTCTCCTGATGGGACGAAGATCGCTTTCTGGAGCTTAGATAGCTCAACCAGAACGCGGGCGGCGCGCTCTCTGCAGCAGAGCGCGATCAGTTGGCGGCTGACCTAATGGCTGGAGCGAAGACGCGGGCCGAAGTTTTGCGCGCGGTGGCCGAGGACGTGGATTTCATCAGCGCGCAGTTCAACCGGGCGTTCGTGTTGATGCAGTATTTCGGCTACTTGAGGAGGAATCCAAACGACGCGCCGGACGCAAATTTTGACGGCTACAGCTTCTGGCTCGCGAAGCTCAATCAGTTCAACGGCAACTACGAGCAGGCCGAAATGGTCAAGGCCTTCATTACTTCGAGTGAGTATCGCCAGCGCTTTGGCCCATGATTGAATATTCAAAACATCTTTCTGCTTTTTGAGGCGAGGAATCAAGTTATGGCAGTGCCGAGGCCAAGATGACTACAACCCTAATCCAAGCGTATGGAATCCTTAAAACCCGACGCATTGTCGACCTTCCCCTCTCTTTGTACATAGAATGATGCGGCCGGCCTACTCGACCAGAGCTTATGGTCTCTCTACGACAACTTCGCTTGCCCAGACAATCTCCGACGTTGCCGGCCGCAAGTAATGTCTCCGCTTTACTTTGTCGCTGCCTTCGACTTTTCATTCGCGGAGTCGCGATCGATCAGTTTGGAAAAGCGACTTTCAGAACCATCCCTGGTTTCTTCCTGATAAAGGAAGGCAAGCTTGTTTTCTTCAAACGCTTCAAAGAACGCCTGCCAGGAGATCGGCTCCAGGGTGTCCTCACCGGAAAATCCCGGGTAGTCTATTCTTAAGATTCCCGGTCCCTGTTTGGTTTGCGTGCCCTTCACGCGCGCCGGATGTCCGCCCCGTTCATCCACCCACTTTTGAATCTGTGCATGATCGGTGGTTACTTTTGTTCCTGCTGATTCTGTCGGCATAACTTTCCTCCTTTGATAACCAATGCTGTAGCCTTCCGGTACAGGCGTACGCCTAAGCACCGTTCACTTTCAGACCTGGTCGCGGTTTTTTTGCCGTCAATAATTGTCCTCACTCGTTCGCATCGCTATTAGTGCAAAGTCAATGCCGTGGGCGGAGCGATGGGCGCTGCTGTCTCCTAAAATTCGTTTCTGAAAACGCGAAATGTTCCAGCTCACAACGCAATGCCGCCACCAATTTATTGACAGCGGTTTTGCCTTGCACTGCTAAACGCAGGTACTGCTCGCTGGAACCAATCTTGTTGCTACATTCACGCACCATTAGTCCGTAGTTTTCGAGCAGGCGATCGCGCAGTTGTCGACCTGATACAAAATCCGGTAGTTCTATGAAAAGGAAGTTTGCTTTGGACGGATAGATATTTACACCCGGAACCAGGGCGAGTTGTTCCGTCATGTAAATTCGATCCGCCGCAACCTGAGCAAAACTTGCAAAGTACTCTCGTTTGAAGGCCGTCATATTTTGCAACACAAAGGCGGCCAGGCCGTTGATGTTCCAGAATGGCAACCGGGCACGCATCGCCTGTGCCCGTCGCGGTTCCGTCGCAGCATACCCGAGCCGCACACCGTGCCAGCCAATCGATTTACCCATACTTTTAACCACGATGAAGTTCGACGTTTGAGCGGCAAATGTCGCCGCCGTTTCCAGATCGGAAAAGTCTATGAACGACTCGTCAACTATGAAGGCATCAAGATCTTCCAACGCGCCGGCAAGTGTTTTGATTTCGGCGAGAGTGAGCCAGGCGCCGGTGGGATTATTTGGATTTGAGATGACGAGCGTGCGCGCACCCACTTCCCGCACCCTGCTTACAATCTCACTAACCTCCAGCCTGAACTTCTTTTCAGGCCGGCGGGCGATCGTATACAGCGGGACGTGCAACTCTTCGGGCAAATCGGTCCAACGGCTGAAGGTTGGCACGGAGGTGAGAATTGGACCTTGTGCCTCGCGACAGACCATCGTAATGGTCTCCGTCGAGCCATTGCAGGGAACGATCGATTCCGGCGCGAGTCCGGTCATCTCAGCGATGTGTTGCTGATGTGCTGCTGCGTAGTCGGGATAGTATCTAAGAATTTCGCCGAGGTGTTTGTGAATCATTGCAATTAGTGCCGGCGGGGGGAAGTGGAGATTCACGGGAATGCAGAAGTCGAGCAGCTCGCCACTGTTCGCAATGCTGTTTTTGACGGCAAAAAATGACGGATTGTGCGAGCGAACGTTGAAAAGACTCTGGATCGTTTCGTTACTCATATTCTCTCCGTAGATCTCGTGCCGAACCATTGATCAGCTCGACCGCTTAAAACTGTTTATGGATTATGTCTTCGTCCCTTGCACGTACTGGGAGAGAGCGCACTACTGCCCGAAACAGGAAGGCCGGGAGAGAAATACCTCGGGGGAGCTGATCAGCAGAGTCTGTTGGTTGTTTAGTGGAACGAGCTTTTACCTAAAACTTGCGCCGCGCAGGCAGGAAAAATTATTCACCCGAAGCTGAAGGGGAGATAATGATGCAGCGGAGGCAAGCAGTTAAGAGTTCAGCCTTTAGGCTGCCCGTTTGTTTTGACAATCGAGGACACAAAATAAAGTTTGAACTCTGAACTGCCTGTGCTTACGAAACAGTGTATTGACAGGTTTAGTTGGATTTAGCTATTTTTCTTTTTGCGAACAGCGACCAGATAACTTGAGTCTGCGCTTCTTGCCCGCCCGTTTTAACTCACTGTAAAAATCGTAATCTTTGTCTTTGCGGGGGTGTCTAACGATGAGGAAATATCTTTTGTTTATCTCAGTTTTCGCCCTGTCGGCGGTCGTCAACCCAGCGTGCGGAACTAATCAATTCTTCAAAGCCACCGACGCTTTTGCGGCCGGATCGGATGATCATGGGGGCGAGATTGTTTCAAAGTATGACGGCTTCAACCATGAAACAGTAGTCACGCTTAAGAAAATGACAGTCACCTGTGCAAAACACGAGATTCTCAAACAGACATGCGTGAGCATTTTAGCGACTTTGCATTGTCCGGGTGTTCAGCTTGACTACGTCCGCCAGGTAACATTGCAAATTGTTTTTGAATCCAAGGATTGGTTTCAGCGACATCCGCTCGACCAACGCGAGTTATCGATGGTGGCTGACGGCGAGACTTTTCGCCTGGGACGAATGCAGCTAACTGCTCTGCACACTGACGTGCTCATGAGCGAGACTCTGCAAGGGGAATTGCCTTACGCTACTTTCAAGAAGATGGCCCTCGCGGAATTCGTTGAAATCCAGGTTGGCAAGTCTAAATTTGAGTTGCGCAATAAGAACCTGGCCGCCCTGCGCGATCTAAATAACCGCATAAAGTTTTCGCGTCGCAGCTAGAAGTGGTGAGGGAAACCGGTAACGCAAAGCGGGATTCAAAGCCCCGCTTTGCGCATATCCTCTACTGAGGCGGCTCGGGGAGCTTGCCTGGATTCAAAAATTGCAAGCCACTATCGCGCAATTGTTTGTTTAGATTCGCGACGTCTTCGGCGATGAACTTATTGAACTCCGCCAGCAAGTCTCGCAACTGTTTCGACAGATCTTCAATTCGTGTCAACTCATCCGCCGTAGGCGCGGCCGTATAACTGTCGAGCCCAGAGGCCACGCCATTAATTTGATTCAGTAGCGGACGCGGCTCGTCTGGAAGTGGCGGTCCCGCTCCCCCGGAGCTGTCAGGAGCGTTAACCAGTTTCTTCTGAATGGCGGCGAGACCGTCTGAGACCTTCTGCACCGAATCGTTCACTGGTTTTGAAACTTCCGGATTGTCTTTCAACGATGCTTGCAGCGAGGTGATCTGGGACTTCAGACTAGTCATCGTCTTACGCGCACCCTCGGCAGACTTTTGCAAGGCGTAAGCTTTCGCTATCGCTTCCTTCAACTTGCCACGATCTGCCTCCACGATCTGTATGCGTGGATCTTCCTGAACGGTTACGTTGCCACTGGCTGTCTTATCGCCCGCGCTAACTTTTACGACATACACGCCCGGTTGAACTCGCGGTCCTCTTGGAGCACCACCGCCGCCGCCTTGCCCTTCTTGTGGCACAGCTGGTGGTTCAAGTCTCAGATCCCAAACGACGCGACTCAGTCCCGCTTCTTTCGGTCCTTTCAAATCGCGCACCACGGCGCCCGTCTGGTCTGTAATGGTCAGCTTCACCTCGTCCTTGGGTTTGTCTTTTACGTAGTAGTTGATAACCGCACCATACGGCGGATTTGGCGCAGCAAACCACTTGTGTCCAGTGTTACCTTTGCGTCCGTAAAGCCGAAAATGCGTTGCCGGCGCAACATCGAAGAGATGGATGTCGGAATTAAGGATATTTTCTGAAGCCCGCTCGAGCGGACTAAGATCATCGAGCACCCAGATGGATCTACCATGCGTGGCCAGCACGAGCGCATTGTCACGGGCATGGATTTGAATATCGTCAATGCGAACCAAAGGCAAGTTTCCTTTCAAACGAGTCCATCTGCCGCCGCGATCAAAGGAAACGTAAGCCCCAAACTCAGTTCCCAAAAACAGCAAATTCTGATTCCGCGGATGCTCGCGAACAACGCGCGCGGTAACACCGGCCGGTATGTTTGACTTAATGGCCTTCCACGATTCGCCAAAATCCGTCGTCATAAAGATGTAGGTGTTGTAGTCGTCAGAGCGATGACCATCAAAAGTGAGATAAGCCGTGCCTTCAGCGTATCGCGAAGGAACAACCCGACTGACGTAGGTATTTTTGGGAACGCCAGGCACCTTTTCAGTAATGTTTTTCCAGGTCTTGCCGCTGTCACGCGAGATTTGCAGATTTCCATCATCTGTCCCCGCATAAAGCAAACCTTCCTTGATTGGCGACTCGGCGAGCGTCACTATCTGGCCAAAAGTTTCGACGCCATCGTGACGAGAAAGCGTCTCCTTGCCAGGCAACGCGCCCATAATAGTCAACTTCTCGCGATCCTGGTCCTTCGTTAAATCTTCGCTCCAGGTCCAGGTATTACCGCGGTCAGGCGATCTGAAGACACGATTACCGCCAAAGTAGATCGTGTGGTTGTTGTGCGGCGAGATCACGATTGGAGAATTCCAGTCGAAGCGATAACGCTTCTCTCCTGGTCGCGCTTCCGGCCTGATGGATTTACGTTCGCCGGTTTTCAACTCCAGACGCGCAACAGTGCCGTTTTGAGATTCGACGTAGATGATGTTTGGATCAGTAGGGTCGACAACCGAATAAAAACCGTCACCGCCTCCGGTGCGAAACCAATCGTCGTTGGTGATGCCTTCCTGGTTGAGGCTACCGCTTGGTCCTGACCAGCTGCCGTTATCCTGCAAACCGCCGTAAACCCAAAACGGTTTCTGGTTATCCAGCGAAACTTCGTAAAACTGTCCGAGCGGAATGGTGTTGATAAAATCCCAGGTGCGACCGCGATCGTAGGAAGCGTGCAGGCCACCGTCAGAACCAGCCAGCACGTGATTTGAATCCGCCGGATCGATCCAGAGCGCGTGGAAGTCCCCATGAATGCGCTGGACCAGATTCTGGATCCAGGTCTTGCCGCCATCCTCGGAGTTGAACATGTTGGCCGCCAGTTGCCATACGCGCTGGTCATTGTTTGGATCAATGCGGATCTGGCTGTAGTACATCGGGCGCGAATTTACGTCGCTCAGCTTGCGCCAGGTCCCGCCGCGATCATCGGAGCGAAAAGCACCGCCTTTGGCATTTTCAACTAATGCATACACGATGTTTGGATCCCGACGATAGATATCCAGGCCGATGCGACCAGTTATGCCTTCGGGCAGTCCTTTCGTTAACTTGTTCCAGGTGGCGCCGCCGTCGACGGTCTTATAAATAGCGCTGCCCGTTCCGCCACCATTGAATCCCCAGGGTGTGCGTCGCCTTTGGTAAGCAGCGGCGTAAAGCGTCATTGGACTTGCCGGATCCATCGCCAGATCAATCACGCCGGTGTCTTCGTTGATGAAGAGCACATTGTTCCAGGTTTTGCCGCCGTCAGTCGTCTTGAATACACCGCGTTCCTTGTTTGGTCCCCAGAGGTGGCCCAACACAGCTGCGTAGACAATATTCGGATTACTCGAATCGATAACTACGCGGCCAATATGTTTGGAGTCGCGCAATCCCATGTTTTGCCAGGTCTTGCCTGCGTCCAACGATCGATAAATACCGTCGCCCCAGGATGAGCTCTGCCGATTATTTGGCTCGCCGGTTCCCACCCAAATGATGCTCGGATCGGAAGGAGCAATAGCAATGTCTCCAATCGAGGTTGATCCCTGTTCGTCAAAAATTGGATCGAAGGTCGTGCCGTTGTTGACGGTTTTCCAAACGCCTCCGGTTGCCGTGCCGACGTAGTAAGTGCTGGGATTGTTTTCGACGACCGCGATATCGTCAATGCGCCCGCCCATTATTGCCGGGCCGATGGCGCGAAACTGAAGATTCTTCAGAAAGGTGTCGTCCAGTTTGTCCACACTCTGGTTTTGCGCAATGCCGAGATTGGGACTGCAAACAACGAGAAGCAAACTTAGAACAAGTATGAGAAGGGATGACGCACCAGGGCGTTGGGCTGTGTTGTTCAGATTAATCATCTTCATGGAGTCCTCTGGAGATTCTCGACCTAAGAATAAGAACTTGCTGCCTGTCATGAACACAGTGCGACAAACGGCGATATCTGTACGACTGGGCTGGGAGCGGACAAAATATCACAAGCGGGCGTATCGGCACACACGTTTCTCGATAAGTAATCACATCGGCATGGCGCAGCAAGGCCGCACCAATAATGTTCTGGCTCCGGAGGAGCCAGATGTTTATAGACGCGGCCACCAACTATTTGGCGCTACAGCGGAGCGCAATTTACTGGTCGATGAATAGGTCGAACTTGACATCTCGCCCCGTTGGAGCGAAGAGCTTCATAGACGGAAGGAGGCTATAAACATTCGGCCCCTTCGGGAGTCTCGAACGCTCGGACAAATGTTTAGTCTTAGGGAAGGCGTGATTCGGACTGAGGTAGTTTTTGCGGTAGGCAGAGGTCGATCAGAAATGGGCTAGCAACAAATAACGCGTATCAGCTGGATCAATCCGACCAGACCGGGTGAGAGCGTGAAAGACCATTCCACGAGCGGGCTGCGCCGTTTGAAGACACGACGGAAAATCACCATGCCGCTCTTCCATCCGTCTTGTTGGTACAGTGGAACCAGATTCCCCAGCGCCAGCACCAGATTAAGATCACCAAAGAAGGTGCCCCAGGTTACGGCGGCCAGAAAAATATTCACTGCGATGCCGGCGAGCAGCACTAACAACTGTTGGAACAGCGGCCGCTTTTGCAGCGTGGACATGTCCATGCGGATGTAGGCGCCGAGCGGCCACAGACGGAATTGATAATCAACGCCGTTGAATCGGAAACCAAAAATCTTCGGTCCCCAACCGAGTCCCGCCTCGCTAACTGGCACCTTGCAGGCGCGAGCCGCAAAAAAATGTCCCATCTCGTGGAGCACGAGCGCAGCAGAAAAGCTCAAAAGGGCATTGATCGCAATGTACATTTAATTGGTTACCAGCCGGTAGAATTGAGCAGCGTGAGTTGGAAGAAGGGAAGAGACGATCGAGAGGAGGTAGGCTTGTGTCCGTTACATGTTGGGGGCCGTAGCATTTCTCTCTACCAACGCGACGGCGGCATTCTCCTGACCCTGCCATGACATTGCTGTTGGTTTCTGCTTTGTTGCCTTACCGAGTTCAGCCACGCAATCAGGATGAAGGTTTAGGGTTCCTGCCAGTACCTTGACTGCTCCTGATATTTGACGCTCGCAGTGGTCACAAATGATTCGCATGTTGTTTTCTCCTTAGCTTCAAACGCGTGCGCGAAGTTAACCGCGCGCATGTTACTTATCATTCCGCATGCCATTCGCTGCCGGCGACAAGAAATCCAATTTCGTTGAACGATCTGAAGAACAGGAAGCATTGGAAGATCGTTGATGGGAACGCGTGAGGTAAAGTTAGTTCAAGGTGAAGGGTCAATCTGAAGGCCCCGTTCAGACTGATGTCGTGAGCCGACAAGTACTGGCTGAAATTCCCGAAAGATGTTGCAGCGTTTGAACCGCGGGCTCAGACGCTTTTCACTCTCTTATCCAGCAAAGGCGCTACTGCTACACGTTTGCGTCCTTCATTCTTCGCGACATAGAGAGCCTGATCACATGCGGTATATAGCGTTCGCTCAGAATCTGCGTGATCGGGACAGGAAGCCACGCCAATACTCACGCTAATGCCTCCCACTCCCTCGACTTCTTGTGCAGCCAGGGTGTCGAGTAAACGCTTCGCGGCAAACTCCGCTTTGGTGCCCTCGATTCCGGCAAGCAACAGCGCAAACTCTTCGCCGCCTAGACGCGCCGCGGTGTCATTATCACGAGAGACCCTTGTCAGGGTGCTTGCAATTTCTCGGATAACGATGTCGCCAACCGGGTGCCCATAGTTATCGTTAATTGCTTTCATGTGATCGATATCCAACAGGAGTAATGCGCACGGCACACCATAGCGACGCCATCGCTCAACTTCGCGCGTAAGTGCGACACGGAAGCGCCGACGATTTGCGAGTCCTGTCAAGTGGTCAAGATCTGCTTCACCACGCAGCCTCTCCATTGTCTGTCGGATTTTGATCAACTGACTGGCACGCAGAGCAAGCAGTTCGAACTCAGCTGGAATCTGGAAATAATCGAAGGCGCCGGCCGCCATCGCGGTTTGCTTCAGTCCCAGGGTGGCGGTTTCCGTTCCCACCAGGATCAGTGGAGTGCCATCCTGACTTTGGTTCAGCATTCGTGCGAGTTCCCGGGTGGTGATTCCCTTTGTGGCAGTGCTGGCAATAACGAGTTGGGGGCGAGAACGTTGGAGTGATACGAGGGCGGCGGCTCCGGCACACACGCCCACGATTTCCAAACCGGTTGATTCAAGCGAAACCCGAAGTGGATCGTCAGGATCGTTTGTAATCAGCAGCACGCGCCGCGATTGACGCGACGGTTTTTCGACTGATTTTTCCCTCTGGGCTTTTGCGTTCACTGAAATGGTTATTGAATGAGGACGCTACACCTAAAAATGTCGGGAGACGATTTTTGATTCCTTAACGCCAATGCATCGGGGGTAGAAGCATAACCCGCGATCGATTAGCATCTCAATGTTAAAGCCTTGCGAGATCGTTACACGCGCAAAATAACGAGGTCCTGGTTAGCGTCGAGTGATTTGCCGGGACCAGCGGGCGCCCGCCCGCGATGACCGCGAAGCGCGAGAATCTATGCAAAGTATTTGTGAAAGGCTGCGCGTCTCCGGCGCGTTTGCGGGCGGGACGCCCGCGGTACCAGCAAATCACTTGAAGGTCTTGATGAAACTTCTGGCGGGAGAACAATTTCAGTAACCAAATCACGCCAGGCCTGATGTCTTGTTGGCCCGGCGTGAATGGCATGTTGAGAACTCAATTATCCAAATAATCAGTTATGCTTTTGCAATTCGGCCAGCGCCGCTAACACTTCTTCACTGTGGACCGCCGGATTTACTTTTAAAAACACCTTGGTGATCTTTCCTTTCGGGTCGATTATGAAAGTGTTGCGCGCTGAGTAGGTCTTGCCGTTGTAATCCATCACCGAGCCATACGCCCCGGAAACCTTCGCGTCGACGTCGGCCAGGAGTTTGAAGTTCAAGCCTTCCTTGGCGCAGAAATCTTTGTGCGACTCTGCAGTGTCAACGCTCACGCCCAGGATCACTGCATGGGCGGCTTCATACTTCGCCAGATCGCGCTGGAAGTTGTGAGCTTCGAGGGTGCAGCCACTGGTAAAGTCTTTCGGGTAGAAGTAGAGCACCACCCACTGACCTTTGAAATCTGAAAGACTGGCTTCCTTGCCTTCGTTCGTAGTCAGTTTGAAAGCAGGAGCGGCGCTACCCTCAGGCGGCACATCACCAGGCGAACTGACTGCGAGGGCCCCAACGGCAGTGACAACCAACAACGCGAAAAGAAAAATGTACTTCCTCATGATGACTCCTTTTAGGTTGGACAGACACTCCTGTCTGTCTTTGATTAGAGCCCAGAAGTTCCGCAATTCAAACTTCAGTTTGTCTTTGCAAGCAACGACAACCTAAAGGTTGAACTCTGAACTTCCTGGACAGGTCCTAACGGGGAAACTTCACACATCAGCCCTGGGTGCGGCTGCCTTGTTTTCTTCGCTCGCCCTGGCTGCCAGCGTCGCCTGCGCAGCTGCGAGTCGTGCCACTGGGACGCGGAAAGGCGAGCAGCTCACATAGTCCAGCCCGATTTGGTTGCAGAAAGCGATGGAACTCGGATCGCCGCCGTGCTCGCCACAGATACCAACCTTAAGATCAGGCTTCACACTGCGCCCGCGCTCTGTTCCCAGTTGCACCAGTTGGCCAACACCCTCGCGATCCAGCACCTGAAAAGGATCTTCGGGCATGATCTTGCGCTCGACGTAATTGGGCAGGAAGCGACTCGAATCGTCGCGGCTCAGACCGAAGGTAGTTTGTGTCAGATCGTTGGTGCCAAACGAAAAGAAATCGGCGTGAGCGGCAATGTCGTGAGCCATTAACGCGGCGCGCGGGAGTTCGATCATCGTTCCCACGCGATAGTCGATGGTCATGCCCTGCTCACCCATTACCTGGCGCGCGACTTCGTCGATGACTTGGCGCTGCTGGTGCAGTTCCTCGCTAAGAGAAACCAGCGGCACCATGATCTCGAGCTCAGTTTTCATCTTCTCGCCCTGTATCTGACAGGCGGCTTCAAAAATTGCGCGGCACTGCATGCGGGTTACCTCAGGAAATACCAGACCCAAACGGCAGCCGCGGAAACCCAGCATCGGATTAGCTTCCCGGATACGGTTAACTTGCTTGAGCAGGCGGCGTTTCTCGTCGATTTGGTCAAGCAGGTTATCCATGTCGCCGAGGGTCGTCGCCAGTCGCACGGCCATCTTTAGTTCACCGAGTTCGCTCATCAGCTCTTCGGCGTTCGGCAGAAACTCATGCAAGGGCGGATCGAGCAAGCGAATGGTAACCGGCAAGCCAACCATTTCCTTGAAGATGCCGACGAAGTCGCCGCGCTGCAGTGGTAACAACTTTTCCAGCGCTTTCTCTCTGGCGCCAACGCCGTCAGCCAGGATCATTTCACGCATTGCCGCGAGCCTTTGATCACCAAAGAACATGTGCTCGGTGCGACAAAGTCCGATGCCTTCGGCGCCAAACTGACGAGCCACTTTCGCATCGCGCGGCGTGTCTGCATTGGCGCGCACGCGTAAACGGCGAAACTTGTCGGCCCAAAGCATCAATTCGGAAAACTCCGGCCCGAGCGATGGCTGCACGGTTGGCACCTGGCCCAGAAACACACGGCCGGTGGAACCATCAACGGTTATCCAATCACCTTTGGTAACCACGGTGCCGGCGACGCTGAATTGTTGCTGTCCGTAATCGATATCAAGCGAGTTAGCGCCGCTGACGCAGGGCTTGCCCATGCCACGCGCGACAACCGCTGCGTGACTGGTCATCCCGCCGCGCGCCGTCACAATCGCCTGGGCCGCAACCATGCCGTGAAAATCATCAGGACTGGTTTCCTGTCGCACCAGAATTACTTTCGCGCCTTCCTCGCGCGCTAACTCTTCCGCCTCATCAGGACTAAATACGACTTTGCCTTGCGCGGCGCCAGGACTCGCGGGCAAGCCTGTAGCCAGAACACTCGCTTTGGTTTTCGGATCGACGGTCGGGTGTAGCAGCTGGTCGAGTTGCTCAGGCGTGACGCGTTGGATCGCAGTGGCTCTATCGATCAACTTTTCGCTAACCATCTCCACCGCTACTCGCACCGCTGCGGCGCCGGTGCGTTTACCAGTGCGGGTCTGCAACATCCAAAGCTTGCCACGCTCGATGGTGAATTCGCAGTCCTGCATGTCGTGGTAGTGCTTCTCCAGTAGTCCTGTAATGGAAGCAAACTCCTGGTAGACTTTTGGTAATTCCTTCTTTAGTTCACTAATCGGGTTTGGCGTGCGAGTGCCGGCCACCACGTCTTCACCTTGAGCATTCAGCAAATACTCGCCGTAGAGTTCTTTTTTGCCTGTGGAAGGATTACGTGTGAAGGCCACGCCGGTGCCGCTGTTTTCGCCCATGTTGCCGAAGACCATCGCTTGCACGTTGACCGCGGTTCCCAGCGAATCCGGAATGCGATTGACGCGGCGGTAGTCTATGGCGCGGCGGCCCATCCAGGAATTAAAAACGGCTTTAATGGCGACGCGCAGTTGTTCGTATGGATCCTCGGGGATTGCGTGTTGCTCGGCGACAATGATTTGTTTCTCGGCGGCGATGATGTCGCGCAAGTGTTCCGGCTTCAAATCTGTATCCCGACCACCGGACGTTTGTGCCTTGTAGCGATCCATCACGCGCTCAAACTTTTGATGAGCGACACCCATAACAATCTCGCCAAACAACGAGGCAAAGCGGCGATAGGCGTCGAGCGCAAATCGCAAATCCCCGGTCTGTTCCGCCAGGCCCTGTACCGTTTCTTCGTTAAGCCCAAGGTTGAGGACCGTGTCCATCATTCCCGGCATCGAGAAGGCAGCCCCGGAACGGACAGAAACCAACAGAGGATTTTTGGTGTCGCCAAATTTCTTGCCGACCTTCTCTTCAATCTTCTGCAAGCCTTCCTTGACCTGGTCCCACATGCCATCGGGAAAATGCTTGTCGTTATCGAAAAATGCATTGCAGGCTTCGGTGGTGACCACAAGTCCCGGGGGCACGGGCAAGCCCGCGCGTGTCATCTCGCAGAGTCCGGCGCCTTTGCCTCCCAGCAGTGATTTGTCGTCACCGCTTCCTTCTTCGAAGAGGTAGACCCATTTGTTAGTGGTCGATTTAGCGATGTCGGTGGTTTCTTCGACTGCAGTGCTCATACTTGGGAAACTCTTTTCGGTAAAAAGTTGGTCAGGAGAACTAACCGCCGATTATCGCACTTTTAGGCAGTCAGCAGAAACTTGGCGAAGTGTATTAGCCGGAGCCAGTATCTAATTAACAGCTCCCATCAGCTTCTTGACCTTCGGGGTTAACAACGCCAGGATGCCTGCGGATACGAGCAGACCAAGAGCGATGCCGCCGTAAAGTTTGACCAGTTGCATGGGGTTGTCGGCCACAAAAAAGGTCGACAAGTAACCAGCCAGTTTGTTCCCAAACGCAGCGGCCAAAAACCAAACGCCCATCATAATGCCAAGCAGTTTCACGGGAGCGAGCTTCGAAACTGTGCTAAGCCCAACCGGACTCAAGCACATTTCACCGACCACTTCGAGAAAGTAAAGACCCACCAGCCAGAGGGGGCTGATACGTCCCTGGCCGGTCATCCATGCCGCTGGGACCAGCAGGCAATATGCCAGTCCAATAAACAAAAGCCCGAGCGTAAACTTCACCGGACTCGACGGTTGGCGAGTCCCGAGCCGCACCCACAGGATGGAAAAAAGTGGCGCCAGCATGATCACAAAAGCCGGGGTACATGACTGCAGCCAACTGGAGGGGAACGGCCTGCCAAGAACTTCGGTGCGCACCAGATCCCTCGCGAAGAGATTTAAACTCGCGCCCTTCTGTTCGTAGGCGGCCCAGAAAAGTATAGTGAAGAGAAAGAACACGAAGATCGCGCCGATGCGTTTCCAGTCAGACCGCGTCAGTGGTTGACCCGATAAAGTCAGCTTCTCTTTCTTTTGTTGAGTAGTGGTTCGGCGGCCCACATTTCCCAGCCGGCGACGATTCAGCAGGTACACGATGAGACCTGCTGTCATACCGACAGCCGCCGCGCCAAAGCCCCAGTGCCAACTCCTGGCGGGATCGAATCCATTTCCGGCTAAGAAGCGCTTGAACGATTCGTGCTGAGCAAGGTAACCGACAGTCAAAGGCGCAAGCACCGCGCCGATGTTAATGCCCATGTAAAAAATGGAAAATCCGCTATCGCGGCGCGGATCGTTTTCACTGTAGAGACTGCCCACCATCGTACTGATGTTTGGTTTGAGCAATCCGGTGCCGATGGCGATCAGCGTTAGTCCACCGTAGAAGAAGGGCATTGAATGGAAGACCATCGCGACATGACCGAAAATAATCACGATACCGCCAAGCAGCACCGCGAGCCTCGCGCCGAGCAAGCGATCTGCTGTCAGTCCGCCGGGCAAACCGGTGAGATAAACCCACATGGTATAGCTGCCGTAAAGAGTAGCCGCGCGCGGTTTATCGAAACCCAAACCTCCATTAGCAACGCTTGCCGTCATATACAGAATTAGAATGGAGCGCATTCCGTAGTAGCTGAATCGTTCCCAGAATTCCGTGAAGAAGAGCGTCGACAGTCCGCGCGGATGTCCGAAGATTCCGGACTTATCTAATAAGGTGTCAGCTTCCAATGCTTGATTCGCGGTTGTCTCCATCTCGCTCCTCGTTCGCTCTAACTGTATTTGGCTGATAGCTCTAGCTGGCGTGCGCAGGTTGTATACCGGAGAGATGCACTGCGAAGTTTTTATCCGAAATCCGCACGCCTGTAAAGTATTGTGCCGAATCTCAAGAGCTTGACTCGACGCTGAATTGTTGTCGTGAGAATCTGCGGTCGCTTAACCGCTCCCGGTTCTGATTTCTTCTACCCATTGACGCAATTCCTGGCAGGAGTTAGCGATCCCCATTCTGAACTTGTTGGACTGATGAAAACAGCCGGCGCAACTCCGTGCGAAGTTCAGGCGACATGATTGGCATCACAGAGGCCACCACTGCAGCGATCACCGCACTACCGAGGAACAAACGACCGACAACGCTTTCTATCGATGCTATCGCAAACGTGCCCGCCGTAATCCCGAGCGCGCAAGCTATGGCCGCCGATAAGACTGTTCGCACTAACATTCCTGCAATGTTAGGGAGCAGCGAGGCGGCGATCCGCAGGCGGTTGATCATCACGACAAAGAAGGCAGCGGCTCCAGCCCAGGCGGCACCTCTGACGCCGTATCTGTTGGTCAACGGATAAAGCAGCACCAAAAAGATCGCTGCCTCAACCAGTTTGATCTTTGCGTCAGGAGCGATACCTCTCATGCTGACAATCAAAGGAGAAACAAGAATCGCGTGTCCCTTAAAGAAAACGAGTAGTGCCAAGATGCGAAGAATGATCCCCGCGGCCACCCATTTGCTGCCATAAAGAAAAACTACTATTTCGTCACCGAGCAGCAATAGCAGCGCCGTCGTCAACGCCAGCAAGGTTGAACTGGCTGCAAACACCCGGACAAACGCACGCTCCAGCCGCTTGAGTTCACCACCGGTGATATCTCCGCCGGCGATTTCCGCATAGGCAGGAAACGTGACGTTTACGATCGCCATTCCCACGCCATGAAGTGGCAAGACTGCCAGGTTGTACGCGATAACGTAGGTCCCCAGAATCGCCGCGCTGTAGAGTTTCCCGATCAGTACGTTATCGGCCATCGACATGATGTAGCCGAGGACGCTGAGCAGGAAAGCGTACTTGCCGAAATCAAGCACGAGGCGGAGAGAGCTATTATCGAGCTGTGGGTGTGGCCGGTAAGGATGAAAAAGATATGACAGGGCTACGCCTATGAGAGCGGATATTAGCTGGCTAAGCACGAGTGCCCAAACACTGTGTGTCCAGAGTACCAGGGCAATCGTCGCAATGGCTGTCAACAGATTCGTTAACAGTTCAAGCCAGACGATTTTTTTGAAGTTAACTTCCTTGCGATGCATCAAGAGTCCGATGTTCTGAAATCCCTGAACCACAGGCAAGAGACTGAGGACCAACAACAACTGATATACCCGAGCTTCGCCATAAAACTTTGCCGCCGGACGTGCAATTACGAGCATCAGCAACGCAATCAGAACGCGTCTGATTAGATCAACGGTCCAAAGCGTGTCGAGGTGTTTTGCGATCTCCAGATCACTTTTGAACTTTCTCTTAATGACGGAGAGGTCGAGGCCGATGCTGGTCAGTGCGCCGAGACCTGCAACCACAGTCAGCGCCATACCAAACAAACCAAAATCTTCGGCGAGCAGCAGTCGGGCCAGTATTACCGAGCGCACTAAGCCCAGGAGGTAGGTGGAGGAAACGGAAATCGTGTTCCAGACGACGCCCGATTGAACTCTGCTGGTTAGGGATGGTTGCAAAGCAGTGGTCAGTGGTCAGGAGTTAGTGGTCAGTGGCCAGGCCGAAGAGTTCTACTTAAACTGGCCACTGACCACTGGCCACTGTTTCAAGATATCGCTCGGGCGATCATGAAAGCGGCGCCCGCCGCTGCGCTCCCTATTAGCGCCGTCTGCAAAGCGCTGCGCACCGGCTGCGTGCCGGTGAAGCGTCCTTTGATGAACCCAAAAACCAACAAGGCTAAAAGGGTGGTGGCAATAGAAACCAACAGTGCGGTGGTGGTGTTGCGAGTGAACATGTAAGGCGCAAGCGGAACGAATCCTCCCGCTGCGTAAGCGCCGCCGATAGTGATCGCACTGGTCAGCGCGCGTTTGGGGTTGGGTCTTTCCAGACCGAGTTCGAATCGCATCATGAAATCGATCCACTTCTGCGGCTGTTTGCGCAGCGCTTCAACAATGGGCCAGGTCTGTTCCTCGGTCAGTCCATATTCCTGAAATACCTCCGCGACTTCTCTCATCTCTTCGTGAGGTATTTCCGCAACCTCGCGCTTCTCGCGTTCGCGTTCCTTGGCATAGTGTTCGGCATCGCTTTTCGCGGCAAGATAACCACCAAGTCCCATGGCAATCGAACCCGCGGCAATTTCAGCCAGGCCGGCGGTAACGATAATCGCGGTTGGGTTTGGCGCGTTGCCGAGACCTCCAGTCAGTCCGGCGGCCAGCGCAAAGGGAACGGTCAAGCCATCAGACATGCCGATGACGACATCGCGAACAACCTCACCGGCGGTGAAGTGGCGTTCAGTGTGGGGAGTTTGCGGCATGAAGGTTTTCGTTCGAAGAAAATTTAGGATCGTTTGATGATATCACTTGATCAAGTAAGACAGACATTCCTGCTCTCGACGGTTATCGGCCCATAAAAGGTCGATCAGTGATTCCGAGATTTTCCATTTGTCATTTAAGAGATCGGTCCAGTGACCTTCCCGTGTCGACACAGTCGCCCGCTATAAATGGCAAATGGCAATTGAGAAATGACAAATGGGAAAGGTTCTGTCTGTCATCTCTCAAAACTTGCCGAGAAGCATCAACACACCAATAACGATAAAGGCCACAGCGGCCACGCGCTTGATCCATTCGAGTGGTAAATAGTTGCCGAGCACGCTCCCGGCCACAACGCCGATAGCTGACACAGCTGTGAGGGCAAGCGCGGCGGCGAGGAACACCGCCCATGGCTTTTTGGATTGCGCCGCCATGGTCATCGCGGCGAGTTGAGTCTTGTCGCCCATCTCTGCCAGAAATATCACGCCAAAGGTTGTTAGAAATACGCGCCAGTCCATTTCAGTCTCCTTGAGTCATGAAAAACTTTAGACAAGATTTACAGGCTGAACAGGATTTACCAGAGCACTAGTCGCTCGCTTCATCTTATTAATCGTTTAAATCCTGTCGATCCGTATTTGCAAGAACTAAGATATAGGCCTGTCACAGGTTATGGCTTAGACTAATCTATACTAACTTACAATTTCGCGCTGGCTCGTGCTGGTTTAGCAGGTTCGACCCAAGGGGTGAATGACTCAACAATCTAACGACTTTCTCGGGACTGAACGTTTCCGCATTCGTCGCCGGTTGGGTTCCGGCGGCATGGGTGTCGTTTATGAAGCGCACGATCGTGAAACCGACAAGGTAGTAGCGTTGAAAACGCTCACCCGCGCCGAAGCTTCACACATCTCCCGCTTCAAAAATGAGTTTCGCTCGCTTGCTGACGTATCCCACCCAAATCTGGCGGCGCTATACGAATTCATGTCTGACGGCCAGTATTGGTTCTTCACTATGGAGCTGGTGCAGGGTTTGAACTTTCTTGAATACGTCCGCCCTGGTTATCACTCTAAACACCTTCAGTCTTCGAAAACTCCGACACTTCGCAAGAGTCCGGGCGCTTCCGATTCCGATAAGGAGATGTTGGCTAATTACGAAGCGGAAACGAAACAGTTGGATTCGATCAGAAGTCTGCAGTCAGGGGATGCTCGACCGGAAACTCTCGAGGATCCGGCGCTCGCGCTATCGAGACTGGATCTCGGCGCTCTTAACGTCGCCTTAAGGCAGCTAGCCGAGGGCCTCTACGGTCTACATGAAACCGGAAAACTTCATCGCGATATTAAACCGTCAAATGTGTTGGTAACCAAAGAAGGGCGAGTCGTAATTCTTGACTTCGGTCTGGTGGCCGAAGTTGAGGGCAAGGAACCTCACGACACATTGACCCTCGCAGGCACGCCCGACTACATGTCTCCGGAACAGGGTGCGCAGCTCCCGCTCTCGCGCGCCAGCGATTGGTACAGCGTAGGCGTAATGCTTTATCAAGCGCTCACCGGGCGGCTTCCTTTTGCCGGCAAGTTTTACGAAGTGATGATGAATAAACAGAACTTCGATCCGCCCGAGCCTCGCGAATTAGTGGCCAACACTCCACCTGAGCTTAACGATCTTTGCGTCGGTCTGCTGCATCGCAAGCCGGAAGAGCGACCAAGCGGGCGAGATGTTTTGCGGATACTCGGGCACGGCAGAACCGGACCGTTGCAGCGGCCGATATCAACGCCCACTTCATCGGTGGCCCAGGAAACTCCGTTTGTTGGCCGCGAGCGGCAATTACGCGAACTTCAGGACGCTTTTAATCTCACACGGAGCGGACAAACTGTCACCGTCTACCTCCACGGCAGTTCAGGTATGGGGAAGACTGCGGTTGCTCGCCATTTTCTCGATCAGTTGAGCGACTCAAACACCGATGTGGTCATTCTTGAGGGTCGTTGCTATGAACGCGAGTCAGTGCCTTACAAAGCCCTCGATGGAGTAGTAGATAGTCTCACGAAGTATTTGCTGTCGCTGCCGGACGCCAAAGCGGAGACGCTGATGCCGCGTGAAGTCCTGGCGCTCGCACGACTATTCCCGGTAATGAAGCAGGTGGATTCAGTTTTCAATGCACCGCAACGCGAACAAGAGGTTCCGGATCCCTTTAGCTTGCGACGCAAAGCGTTTGCGGCGCTCCGCGAACTCCTCGGGCGCATCTGTGACCAGCAACCGCTGGTGCTTTACATCGACGATCTACAGTGGTCTGACGCTGATAGCACCACTCTGCTGGAAGACTTGCTCCGCCCGCCCGACTCACCGCCGCTGCTCCTGCTATCGAGTTTTCGCAGCGAAGATGTGCGGACAAAACCGTTCCTAAAAGCGCTGCTCGAGAAGACCGGCAATCAGAATTATCGAGAAGTTCTGGTCGGGGCTCTGACAAAATCCGAATCCTACACGCTGTTACACGATTTGCTTGGCGCGAGTGCTTCTGTGCTCGAGCCCTTCGCCGACGCCATTCTCGGTGAAGCGCGTGGAAATCCTTTCTTGCTCGAACAGCTCGCTCGTTACGCTCTTAGCAGCGATCAAACTGCAACTACCGGAATCACTCTGGCGGTAATGCTGGATGAGCGTTTGCGGCATTTGCCGGAAGGCGCGCGCCAGTTCCTGGACGCCCTGGCAATTGCCGGACGTCCGGTCAATCCAGAAGTGGCCTATCAGGCAGCAGACCTTTCAGGCGACGAGCTACCCATGGTCACTACCTTGCGCGCCGCTCAGTTTCTGCGCACTGGCGGAGCAGGTCACACACTCGAGTTGTATCACGATCGCATCCGCGAAGCCCTAGCCAGCCAACTCACACCGAAAAGAGTTACTCAAATTCACCGACGATTGGCCCAGGCACTAGAAGCCCGCGGCATTGATGACCCTGAAGCACTCTTCGAACACTACCTGGGCGCTGGGGAACGAGTCCGGGCCGCCACTCACGCCGCCGTCGCCGCCAGAAAAGCGGCGAGCGCGCTCGCGTTTGATCGAGCGGCAGCCTTTTACCGCCGGGCGCTCGAACTTGCGCCGGCCCGCGATGCGGAACTTGTAGACCTCAAGCGCGGACTTGCAGAGGCACTGGTCAATGCCGGCCGACCGGCCGAAGCAGCGCAGGCTTATCTTGATGTCGCGCAGTTGACTTCGGCGCGGCACAGCCTTGATTTCAAACGCCGCGCCGCCCAGCAGTTATTGATGGGGGGACATATCAACGAAGGTCTGGAATTGATTCGCTCCGTGCTCGCTGCTGTAGGTCTGTCTTATCCCGAGGGTCCGAAGAGCGCCTTAGCTTCACTGCTGCTGAAGCGTATGCAGGTTTGGCTGCGCGGGCTGCATTTCACAGAGCGCGCTGAGAGCCAGATCCCGGAATTCGAGCTGGTGCGCCTTGATACTTGTTTCGCCGTCGCCGCAGGCCTGGGTTCAGTTGATCTCATACGCGGCGCTGATTTTCAAAGTCGTCATCTATTGCTGGCCTTGAAGGCGGGTGAACCTTTTCGCGTCGCCCGAGCGCTGGCTTTCGAGGCAGCATGGACAGCAGCGCGAGGCGGGGCCGGCAGCGAACGCGCCATGCAGATTGCCCGGCAGGCCGAGGAACTGGCGCAGCGAGTTGGCCACCCGCATGCGATCGGACTTTCTGTCTGGGCCCGCGGCGTTGATGCTTACTTGGGAGGGCGCTGGAAGAAAGCCGCGGATCTTTGTGAACAAGCGTCGGAGGTTTTGCGCGACCGGTGTACTGGTGTGGCCTGGGAACTCACCATTGCCAACCGTTATAGACTCAGCGCGCGACTGCACATGGGCCAGCTGGTCGAAGTTACCCGCAGCGTTCCGTCTCTCCTTTCAGCGGCGCTTGAACAAGGAAATCTTTTCGGAGCGATGGAGTTGCGCACCCGTCTGAATTTGATCTGGCTGGCGGCGGATGACCCTGACCGCGGACGCGCCGAAGTGATTGAAGCCCTGAAGTCATGGCCGAACGAGGGATTTCATTTGCAGCACTACACTTCGCTGCACGCGCTCACACAGATCGAGCTCTACACGGGCGACTATGAAGTCGCCTGGAAACATGTTGAAGGGCAATGGGAGGCGCTGAAGGATTCCCTGCTGTTGCGTACTCCGGCGGTGCGAGTTGAAGCAATGCAACTGCGCGCCAGGACGGCGCTGGCGACGAGTGGTGAGGGACGCGACACCGGCAAACTGCGACTGGCTGAAAAGCTGGCACGCAAAATGGAAAAGGTGAATATGTCGTGGTCGAAACCTTTTGCCACCCTGGTGCTGGCGACGGTGGCCCAGCAACGCAATCAAGCGGCGCAGGCCAGGGCATTGCTCTCGGAAGCAGCGGAAGTTTTTGAACGAGCTGACATGCATCTCTATGCGGCGGCAACGCGGCGGCGGCTCGGAGAAAAACTTGGCGGCGAACGAGGAGAACAACTAATTGCCGAAGCTGATGCGTGGATGATGGCTCAGAAAATAAAAAATCCGGAAGCAATTACGCGAATGCTCGCTCCGGGATTCTAGGAGCGGGCAGGTTTGTCTGATCCGCGAACGACACGGTCAAGTGACTGTCTGGGAGCGCGGGCGTCCCGCCCGCAAAATGAGCGCGAAGCGCGAAAATGGATCATGAGAACTTTCGAAAAGACTGCGCGCCTTCGGCGCGGGCGGGGGCGCGCGCGGTCCCAGACAAACACTTGAGCGCAAGATCAGACAGCCCGTGCGACTGCGCTCGCCGGAACTGCCGCGTTCCGAAGCAGGCCCGAGTTCAAAATGTCTTCGTGCAACTCGCCTTGCTTGTCTGTCACCATGGTCGGTTTGAAGTAGCTTTCATAGCGGGAGTCAACGCGAAAAGCGGGCGTGTACATGTGGTCGAGCGGTTCGGTGGTGCTGATGTAGGTGCGCGGCCGCGCCCGTTTTTTGAGCCAACCACCGGTCGCGAAAGACGTGGTGAGCGGTTGGGCGCAAACCAACAGTCCGTTTCCCAGGGCGAGGATCATCTGCATCTTCGTTAGCTTCGAATGATAAAGCCTGGAAAACCCCGCCGCATGTTTCAGGACTCGCCCCTGAAATCCTCTTAGACTTTGCAGATCGTCTATAAATTTGACGACTTCGCCGAGCGGATCGACTGGCTTCTGCAGAATTGTCGTCCCATCCATGTCGCGCAGCTTTGTGTCAGGGAGAATCGAACGATTTTTCAGGCATTCATAGAAATAAGGCGTGCCCAAAAGTGGAATCGACAAAGTCACAAACGCGGGAATCGTGATTTCAGGCGTGCCGGTTATGAAATTAAGCTCGCGCCGCAAGTCAGCAACGCTGCGCGTGTTCACATCAACCATCAAGCCATAATAAAAAACCACACCGGCATTGAGCGACTTGCTGATCATTTCCACCTGCGGCGCCCTGGTGTTTTGCAGTTTGTTGAAATTGCGCAGCCAGTCGTTATCAAACGATTCCAGCCCGCTGAAGAGCAGCTCGCAGCCTGCCTCCTTAACCAGCTTCAGGTTTTCATCGCGGCTGTAGAAGTCGTTCGTGACCAGCGCGCCCCACTTGCGATAGTAACCTGCCAGTCGCATCTCGTTGATGAGGTCTACGCGCGCGTAAAAGTGACTTCGATCGCTGCCGTAAAAATTGTTATCCAGGAAGAACATGCGCCGGCGTTTGCCCGACGCGAGAATCTGGTTTTTGATGTAGTTGAGATCGTAGGTTTGATAAGCATGCCCTTCCGCGGTCAAAGAACAAAACGAGCAGCGGAAGTTGCAATAGCGGGTAGTTTCCACGTAGCCGATTCTGTTCAGCCAGTACGCGAGATCGTAGCGCGGCATCATCGTTTCGGCGACATATTCAGGACCGAGTGCTTCTCGAATAACTTCGCAAAGCTCTTCAATGTCGCCCAGGCAGATATAGTCGAAAACTTTCCCGGACAGGAGTGGTAGCGCGCGGATTGTTGGACCACCAGCGACAACAATGACTTTAGGATTTTTCGTGCGGGCATACGCAGTGAGGTGCAGCATGCGGTCGAAGCTGTTTGTCAGGCCCGTTAGGACCAGGACGTCGGGCCACGAGAGTAACTTTTCGTCTTCCAGTGGCCCGCTCGCGACTTCGGTGTAACACTTTACGTCGCATAATTCCTGTGAAAAGGCACCGGCGAGATAGATTGGACCGACAGCCTGCGGAACTTTTGTCGTCCGTTTCAGCGGCTGTCGCGAATCGTCAAAGTAGCAATTCACGACGAGCACACGCTTGCGCGGTAAATTAACCTTTGAGTTTTTTCGCAGGTCTGAATTCACGCGCATTGGATGTCTCCTTGCAGACCCGCCTCCAATCGTCGGCGCTTAAAGTCTTCAATGTCGAGGTTGCGCTTCTCGACGGGGAGTAACTCGGAAACATGGACCGCGAGGCGATTTGGTCTGCAAATAGCGCCTCCACCGGAATGCGGGGTACTCTACTCTCACGAAGTGCCTGAGGCAATGAAGATTTCGAAGAAGTACCGCAAAAACGGCGTTATTACAAAGAAATTACGTCTTTTAAGTCCGTTAACTCTCTGAACGCATCGGCCAACCGTACGCCAACACTTCCGGTTCCCACGGAGTATTGCCGGAAATCGAAGGTATTAACCAGAGCAACGCCATAACTGGCGGAAGTAAGAAAGATTTCATCAGCCTCGGCGAGGTCGGCCAACTCATAGACACCCTCAATTACCGGAATGAATTGTTTTTCGGCAAGTTCGATCACTGCGGCGCGAGTTATGCCGGCGATCGCTCCGGTACTGAGGGCAGGCGTGTGGAGTGTGCCCTCCTTCAGCCAGAAAATGTTGGCCATCGTGGCCGAAACGACTTCACCACGTTCGTTGAGGGTAACGGCTTCGTCAAAGTCTCTCGACTGCGCTTCTTCCCAGGCCAGCACCTGTTCCAGATAATTCAGACTTCGAATCCCTACGAGTGGCGACATGGTGTTAACGCGATAAGGCGAAACGGCCAGCGACACTCCGGCCGCCGCCATCCTTTGCGGTTCACCGGTTAGAATCAAAAGGTCAGTCTTGCGGGCCCCTTCCTTTTTCGTTCTCCAAACGTCACGACCGCTTCGGGCCAGCAGGATCACGCGTGCGCGTCCGATCTTAACCTGATTAACTGAAACAAGTTTCCTGAGGGCTTCGCCGACGTTACGTTCATTTAATCCGGCGTATTCGACGCTCAGTTTTTCGGCATGAGTGCTAAGGCGTCGCCAATGTTCCGGCCAGAGGAAAGGTTTACTGTTGTAGATGGCGACGGTCGTAAAAACTCCCCGGCCATACAACATCGCCGACGACACAGGCGCCACGCGCGCCTTCGTGGCTTCGAGCATCACCTTGTTGAGATAGATTACAGGATGCATTCTTTTTGGAGTGCGCTGACCTGACAAGCACCCCAGCCGGGCTGCCGGCTGGGAACCCGCTTCAGCGCTTTGGTCTGTCGCGACCTGTCGCGACTACGTTTCACTTGAGACCTGGTTGGGACTCGGCGTCAAGCCGCCGCAGACCAAAGCGCTGACAGGTCAGCGCACTCCAAAATTACGCAACCATCACTTCGGCTTCGAGTCTCTTTGCAAGCGAACCGCGCCAGACTTTTTCCAGTTCACTGACCGCAGCGGAGATCACTTCTTCATCCGCGATTCTTATTCGCAGCCGATCGCCGCCAACCTGACCGAGAATCGTGATAGGACAATTCGCACGCGAGGCGAGATCTTCGATGAGAGCCAACGAAGACCCGCGGGAAACTAAGAATGATTCGCGAGGGTGATTCGCTGTAGAGCACCGACGTAGCCGGCAACGATTCTGCGCCAAGTTCCGAGGCATCAATCTCGGCGCCAAGGCCACTCCGGTTAAGCGATGAGAAACAACTTTCGGCGAGCGCCACGGCAAGCCCGCCATCGGCACAGTCGTGAGCTGACGCGAGCAGGCCCGCCTCGGCTGCCTCGAGACATACCCGCTGCACCGCGCATTCCAGTTGAAGATCGATCCTGGGCACCGAGCCATTACCGATCATCTCGTCACTTGAGACACCGTCGACGGTTGCTCGGAATTCGCTGAGGGAAAGATCGTCCGCGGTGTTGCCCAGCAGGGCGATTACGTCACCTGCTTGTTTGAATCCTGGTTGCACCACGCGGCGCACATCTTCCACCAGGCCAATCATTCCGATCACCGGAGTCGGAATAATGCCGCGCCCTTCCGTTTCGTTATAGAAGGAGACATTGCCGGAAACAACCGGCGTGTTGAAAGCGCGACAGGCTTCGGCCATGCCGTCGATGACTTCTGAAAACGACCACATTACTTCCGGGCGTTCCGGTGAAGCAAAGTTTAGACAATTGGTGACTGCGAGCGGTCGCGCGCCCACACAAACAACGTTGCGCGCCGCTTCGGCGACTATCAGCTTTGCACCTTCACGCGGGTTCGCGGCGCAATAGCGACCATTGCCGTCGAGCGACATGGCCAGCGCGCGACGAGTTTCTTTGATTCGCACCACAGCTGCGTCGGCGCCAGGTAACACCACGGTGTTCGTTCTGACCATGTGGTCATACTGGCGATAGACGAATTGTTTTGAGGCAAGGTTTGGTGATCCAAGCAGCTTTAGCAAGCGAATCGTTGTGGTTTTGGTCTTTGGACTTTGGGCTGTCGTATTCCGACTTCGGACTTTGGACTTTGGACTTTGGACTTTCCATGGGTCTTTCATACAACGGCGCTTCGTCCGTTAACGCCGAGACAGGAATATCGGCAACGGTTTCGCCCTCGTGGATCACCCGCATGTTGTGGCCCTCGCGCACTCTGCCGATAACCACCGCGTCCAGATCCCACTTGCGAAAGATGTCAATCACTTCACGCTCGCGTCCGGAGTGCGCGACGATCAGCATGCGCTCCTGCGATTCAGACAGCAGCATTTCGTAGGCGGTCATGCCTTGCTCGCGTTGTGGGACTAAAGACAGATCTATTTCTATTCCGGTATTTGCCCGCGCTGCCATTTCGCACGAAGATGATGTCAGGCCCGCGGCGCCCATGTCCTGGATTCCCGCTACCGCGCCACTGCGCATAGCCTCGAGACAGGCTTCGAGCAGCAACTTCTCAAGAAAGGGATCGCCAACCTGAACAGTGGGGCGCTTGGCCAGTGCCGCGTCATCAAACTCGGCTGAGGCCATCGTCGCGCCGTGAATTCCGTCGCGTCCTGTTTTCGCGCCCACATAAAGGATTGGATTACCGATGCCGGTTGCCTTGCCGAAAAAGATTTGATCGCGCCTCACCAGGCCCAGCGCGAACGCATTCACAAGTGGATTGAGCGAGTAAGCGTCGTCGAAGGCCACCTCGCCGCCCACGGTAGCCACACCAAACGCATTGCCATAGTGAGCAATCCCGCCGACCACGCCGGCCAGCAAAGAACGATTCCGGCGTCCGTGTATAGGGTGATCCAGCGAGCCGAAGCGCAGGCTGTTCATGGAGGCAATCGGTCGCGCCCCCATCGTGAAGACGTCGCGCAGGATGCCGCCCACGCCGGTCGCAGCGCCTTGAAAGGGTTCTATGAAAGATGGGTGATTGTGCGACTCGATCTTGAACGCAGCACACCAGCCGTCGCCCACGTCAACGATTCCGGCATTTTCTCCCGGCGGCACGATGATGCGCTCGCCGGTGGTGGGAAGCCGGCGCAGGTGAACGCGCGAAGACTTATACGAACAATGCTCCGACCACATCACCGAGAAGATGCCTAGCTCGGCAAAGGTCGGCTCACGCTTCATGAGCGACTTGATGCGTGCAAACTCTTCGGTGCTGAGATTGTGTGCGGAAACTACGTCGGGAGTGATGTCCATAAAAAGTAATGAGTGATGAGTAATGAGTGATGAGTCAAAAGCAAATGGGTAGATGCTTACTACTCATTACTCATTACTCATCACTCATTACTTCCTATCCTTCGGCTTCCTGCCTTCTGCCTACCGGGGCTTGCCTACTGCCTCTTGCCTACTTGCTGTTCGATTGCGGCTCGCAGTTCGCCCGGGTTGACGCGGCCAAAATGCTTGTAGACCACTTTACCGGTATTGTCATAGAGGAAAGTCGCCGGCAACGCCCCACTCCAGTTGCTGTCGACCATATTGATTGCCGGTTCTGGATCAGCCACGTTAAGCAAATAGACAGGCATCTTCGCGTTCATCGCCAGCAGAAACTTTGGTACGGCAGTCTTAATGTCGACCAAATCGTCGAGCGTGATCGCGATGAAGTCGAGTCCTTTGGAGCGGTAGTCTCGGTCGATCTTTACCAGGTCGGGAAACTCGTCACGACAGGGATCGCACCAGGTCGCCCAGTAATTGACCAGTAGCGGACGCTTGCCGTCTCGCTTAAGCAGGGCTTGCATCTCCTCGGCGTTAACCGCGCGTACCTCTGTGGAAGGTTTAACCGTGCTGGTGCGGCGAGCCTTGTGCGCGGACTTGCCCTGCGCCGCCGCCGAGAACGTCAGCAACAGAATGCTGACGAGGACGACGACGCCCCCAACCACAAAGCGAATGTAGGTAGGTTTTGCAGAGTGTGTCATCAAAACCAATCTATTCACCGCCACGCTTGATCGAACAACCAAAGGCGTTGGCAGTGGCTTTAGCAACCGGTTTTCCGGCCAGCGTAGCCTCGAGCGCGTCGCGCAATTCGCTGCTGTTGACTTGCGTGATGTCGCGGCTGTTGTCTATGCGGCCGTGATAGAGAAGCTTGTTGCTGGCGTCAAGGAAATATGCCTCGGGTGTGCGCGTCGCTCCCAGCAGGTCGGCGACCTTGTTTCCGTTATCTTTAAGAATGGTAAAGGTCAGATTATTTTTGGCAGCGTGGTCTTTTACGTCGGCGACTGACTCAGTAGAGTTGGCGTTAATGCCAATGACGTTGATGCCCCGGGCCTTGAAATCCTGCGCCAGCTTTTCCATTCGCTCGTTGTAGCCGTTTGAAACCGGGCACTGCGTGGCGATGAAGATCAGCACCGTGCCCTTGCTGCCGCGAAGCGAAGCAAGCGTGTGGGCCGCGCCGCTGGCGTCCGGGAGCGTAAAGTCAGCAATCGTCGAACCGATGATTGGCGGGGCTGGAATATCAGCGACCAGCGGTCGCGCGTTAACCAAAAGAGCTATGGCGAGCATGGCAATTAACAGGGAAATAGCAGCTAGCTTTTTCATGGGTAGTTATTCCTCCCGAGGCAGTAAAAAATTAATTGATGGGGAACTGAAGCAAGAGGTTATCAGGCGATGATGAGGCGGTCAAACCAGCGAAGTGCAGTGTTGATGCTTTGAGGCAAACAGTTAAGAGTTCAGCCTTTAGGCTGTGACTTTTGTTAGCAATCGAAAGCACAAACTAAAGTTTGGACTCTAAACTGCATGAGTGAGCGTGTAGCGTTCAGCTGCGGCTGGTCTTCAATTGTGCGTAAAGTACCAGCGCCATCAGCGTCGTGGTGACGAGAGCTGACAGCAAGCAGAACTGACAAAAATGATGGATGACGAAGGCCTGGAGGTAGAACAGCCAGAGTGTGGTTAAGAACATCGCCGCAACGATGATGGTGAGCAACTTACCAACAAAGCGATAACCAAAGGCGGCGAGCGTCGCCAGACTAAAGACCACGAAGTAAGCCATCGCGCCGATTCCGGCTAAGGGAAAGCCCCGCACTGTCGCATATGGGCTGGAGAGTACTTCAGAGCAACCAGAGGTTATGGTGCAACGTACGCTGCGTCCTGAGAGGTGCTCAACGGTGAGGTAAATAGAGTCAGCGAGGCCGATGAGCGAAACGAAAGCAATCACGCCATAGATAATGGTTGCTCGGCGCGCGAGGCTTGGCCTATCGGTTTCGTTTACGCTGGGCACTTAACTAGCTTTGAACCTCTTTCACCGACTTCTGCTCAAGGGTGAGCTGCGAGTACTTTGTCAATGAGCGGTTTCAGCTTTTCAGGGGGGAGAGATTCGAAGGGCACTTCGTTGCCGTTAAGAAAAACTGTTGGGGTGCCCTGCACACCAAGTGAATGCCCACGTTTGCCATCAAGAAAGATTCGCCGCTCCACTATCTCGCTGGTGTTGTCACTTGCGAATTGCTGCACATCCAGTCCAATACTTTTTGCGTACCCTTCAAAAATCGGCCGCACGTCAAAAGCCTCGTGCCACTCTTTCTGATGTTCGTAGATCATGTCATGCATTTCCCAGAATCTGCCTTGCAGTCCGGCTGCTTCCGCGGCCCGTGCGGCCGCCAGCGCATGCACGTGACTAGGCACTAGTGGAAACTCGCGGAAGATTATGCGCACCTTTGCCGGGCCGTATTCAGCTTCTATTCCCTTCAGGATTGGATGAAGCACGCCACAGGGTGGACACTCGAAGTCGCCAAACTCCTCCAGCGTAACAGGCGCCTTCGCATCTCCGAGTGCGTGTGCCGGTTCAGCCCCGGGTTCTACGGGATTCACCGCGGACCTTGTTGCCACCGGAGACGCGCCGGGAACCGGTGAAGGTTTGGGGTTCTCTGATGACGCGCGCTGAAGATATCGGGCCGTAAGCAAGCCGGCTCCCAGCACGAAGGCGATGATCGCAAACGGAAGAATTCGTTTCATTTTTTAGTCCGCAAATTGGCTGGCATGAAAGTAAACGCGATAGTGAATCACTGGACATCGAAGAAAATCGCACGATCGAGATCGCCATTAACATAGACCTCGACTTTGTATTTTCCAATTGGCCAGTCCCTTGAGAACGTCAAATGGCCGTGAACCAGGTACTCTCGGGCTCTGGTCGTGTACTCAATCTCTTTGAATTTCTCGTTTTGGCTGCCGCCCGCATCCACCATCCACCAGGCAAACCTCATCTGCGTGCCTGCTTTGGGCGTCTTCAAAGTAGTCACGCAATGTATCGTACGATCGCCAGGCTCGAACGAAAATGTCGGACTGCCGGGCTGGCCGTTGCCATTATCTTTCGCCATGTGAATTTCCTTGATGGCGATTCCGGGGCCGAGATCGACTTCAATTGTAGGTTTGGAACTGGAGTTGGCGTTGGCAGTTGAATTTGAATTCCGGTTGGCGTTTTTAGAAAGATTGCAGGCCAGAACTACGAAGACTAAGAGACCGGCGGCGAGCCAGGCTGGATGGTGTTTCATCTCAAGTTTCTCCAGGGGTTGTAGTTCAAAAGATAAGTTAAGCGACCGCCGCCAGGGTGGCTGCCAGCGAGCGAAAGATATCGCGGCCATCACTTGAACCCAGCAAGTCTTCACAAGCCCGTTCCGGATGTGGCATCAGCCCGAGCACGTTGCGCGAGTGATTGCAGATGCCGGCAATGTTATCACGCGAGCCGTTGGGATTTGACGCTTCGGTTACGGCTCCGCTTGGCTCGCAGTATCGAAAGACGATCCGATCCTCGCGCTGGAGCTCGGCGAGCGTGGCATCGTCGCATACGTAGTTTCCCTCGGCATGGGCAATAGGAATTCGCAGCACCGACCCTGGCGTCATTTCGTTGGTGTAAGGCGTGTCCGAAGTCTCAACGCGCACGCAGAGGTGTTCACAAATAAAATTTAAATCGCGGTTGCGGATCAAAGCTCCTGGCAGCAGTCCCGCTTCACACAGGATTTGAAAGCCGTTGCAAATACCTAGTACAAAACCGCCGCTGGCGGCAAATTTCTTAACCGACTCCATGACCGGGGAAAATCGCGCGAGCGCTCCGGCGCGCAGGTAGTCGCCATAGGAAAAACCTCCGGGGATAATCAGCGCATCAAAAGAATTGAGATCAGTATCTCGATGCCAGATGAAATCCACCGGCTGTCCGACCTGCTTCGAGATCACGTGATAGGCATCGTGATCGCAATTTGAACCAGGAAAAACAATGATTCCAAACTTCACGCTTCAATCTCCACGAGATAATCTTCGATGATGGGATTGGAAAGTACTTCACGCGCGATCCGCGTTACAGATTCGCGGGCCTGCTCCTGATCAGCTGAATCCTGCAGGGCGATTTCGAAGTATTTGCCCTGGCGAACGTCCGCAATGCCGCTAAACCCTAGCAGTTCGACTGAATGCTGGATAGCCTTGCCTTGCGGATCAAGTACGCCCGGCTTGAGGCTGACGAAGACTTTCGCTTTCATAAGAGTGGCCCCGCTCCCGAACAGTTCATCATTTTCTGATCACCATAGTAGGACATAACATTGCTTCATGTGTAGCGGATAGCATACTATCTCGCCCCGCACTTAGGTATTCGGTATTAAGTTTCAGAAACTCGATAATCAGGAGAATTTGAATAATGCAGAACCCTCCACCCAGCCAACCAGGATCATCATCGTCAGGTATAGGCGGCCTGGATCCGAAAGTAGCGGCCGCCCTTTCATATATCTGGATCGTCGGCTTGATCTTTTACTTCATTGAGAAAGAAAACCGCTTCGTAAGATTTCATGCGATGCAATCAATAATTTTCGGCATCGCAAACTCAGTGCTGATGACAGTGCTAGCTATCCTGGCTGTTATTTTGACCTTTGCCTTTGGCATCGGCGGAGCAATGGTCGGCGGCGGCATCGGCACCTTGGTTCAAATGCTGGTCTGGCTAATCTGGTTGTTGTTTTGGGTTATCGGTCTGGCGCTTTTCGTCGGTTTAATTTTCGCCGCCTATAAAGCTTATCAGGGAGAAAAATTCAAGCTGCCCTTTATCGGCAACATGGCCGAGAAGATCGTCGAGAAGTAGGTAGTTGTGTGCTGACGGCACTTGAAGAACGGAGGAGATTTTCCATTTGTCATTTGACGTTTCTCATTTGTTATTTGGACCTGGCTCTTTCCTAAAGGATGCGGTCAAAATGCTGCCCTGAAAGGCAAACGGCACTGCGAACTGAAATGACAAATGAGAAATGTCAAATGACAAATGGAAAATCTCCCTTCTTCGAAGATAACTTCTTCACTCACCCTGGCGGAATACCCGGGAAAAGATCTGGTCGACATTTCGTAAATAAGAATCGTAGCCAAAGGCTCCTTCAATCTCTGCGGACAGAGAGATGCCGCTTGATGTCTGGATCCTGTAGCAAGAGCTCCTTGAAGTTTTCATTCCGATCCCAGACCTTCATCGCATTTCGCTGCACCCACTCATAAGCGCTTTCGCGTGAAACGCCCTTCTGCGTGAGCGCCAGGAGCAGTTGGCCACTGAAGACCAGACCGCGCGTGAGCTGAAGATTTTCGAGCATCCGTTCCGGGTGCACCACCAGTCCCGAGATTAAAGACGTCGCTTTGTGGAGTATGTAGTCCAGAGCAATACTCGAATCGGGCAAGACCACACGCTCGGCAGAGGAATGCGAAATATCACGCTCGTGCCAGAGGGCCACGTTTTCCAGTCCCACCAAACTATGCCCACGGATAACGCGAGCGATGCCGCAGATTCTTTCCGAAATAATTGGATTCCGCTTGTGAGGCATCGCGCTCGAACCCTTCTGCCCCACTGTAAAACGTTCCTGAGCTTCGCCGACCTCGGTGCGCTGCCAATGACGAATGTTGAGGGCAAACTTGTCGAGTGATGAGGCGATGATGGCGAGGGTGCAGAGATATTCGGCGTAGCAATCGCGCTGAATGATTTGCGTCGACACGGGCGCCGGCTTCAAGCCCAGTCGCACGCAGACTTTTTCTTCGACCTCCGGATCGAGCAGGGCAAACGTTCCTACCGCGCCGCTGATTTTTCCAACCGAGACCGTTTCACGCGCGCGTCGCAGGCGGTCTCGATCGCGACGCATCTCGTCGTACCAAAGAGCGAAGGTCAAACCAAAGGAGGTTGGTTCAGCGTGAATACCGTGGGTACGGCCAATCTGCGGAGTGTGCTTGAACTCAAGGGCGCGACGCTTGAGAACTTCGAGCAACGCCTCGATTTTCTGAAGCAGAATGTCGCAGGCGCTACGTAACAGGAGCGCGTTTGCAGTATCCACAACATCAGACGAAGTCAGGCCGTAATGAACAAAGCGCGCCGCTTCGCCGATGTTTTCGGCAAGGTTGGTAGTGAAGGCAATGACATCGTGATTAGTCGTCTTCTCAATCTCGTTGATTCGTTCAACTGAGAACTTTGCGCGCGCTTTGATCTGCTCGAGCGCGTCGCGAGGAATCGTTCCCATCTCGGCATGCACTTCGCAGACGGCGATTTCGACTTCCAGCCATTTCTGGAATTTGCTCTGTTCGGTCCAGAGCGCGCCCATTTCAGGTAGTGTGTAACGTTCAATCATTGGTAAGTATCAAGGTTTCAACTCATTTCAGCGCGGTTGAGTTAACAAAATAGCGTGCGAGCTGCCAGTGGCCATTGCGCTCAACCAACGTGAAGGTTTCCATGCCCTCGCCGTTTTGGAACTTTGTCCGGTAGGCAACGATGAAGGCGCGACCCTTCAACGGTCCTCCCGAATTCTGTTGTTCCGTAGCCGATTGTAAAGTTCGATTTTCTACCACACCCAGCTTGGTTCGCAGCGCTTTGAAGGTTGCGGTCGACTGTTCGAGCGTGGCGTCCTGCCGCCACAGTTCCGAGGCATCGTTGTAGATTTTGTCGTAACGCTCGGCTGCAATCTCATCGTTTATCGTACCAATCGCGGATTCAACTTCCGCTGGAAGATTTCGGCTGCCCTGGTTAGCCGAGCAGGCGACGGAAAAGGGAAACGAAAACCAAAACTAATGAAATCCGAGTTCCCGACAGGTAGACAGAGCTCTTGTCAGACCTCAACTTTATCCCTCCGCCTTCATGCCTCATCCCTGGCTACACCTCGATCCACGGCGTCGGCTCCTTCGGAAACGACAGGCTGACCTGGGTGTCACCACGGAAGAGTGGAGCGCGTTCCTGTAAAGCAACTTCGGCGCAAATCTTGGCCAGGTAGGGATTGTTGGCGCGTTGCGAAAGATGAGTCAGCACGAGATGTTCAGCAACGCCATCGAACCCGTCACGTATCCATTCCGCCAGGTCTTCATTTGAAAGATGGCCGAGCCGGGACAAAATTCGCTGCTTAAGTTCCCAGGGATAGACGTCGCAAGCTTTCAACATGTCGCGGCTGTGGTTTGACTCGATCACTACGGCGGCGCAACCGCGCAAGCGTTCGCTGACCAGCGTCGTAATGTGACCAAAGTCCATCAGGGTCGCGATCTTTACGCCCTGGTGCGTCGCCGTGAAGCCGAAATTGTCCACCGCGTCATGTGGGATGGTGAAGGGATGAAAGTCGATCTCCCCAATGCGAAAATCCTGGCTCGATTCGATTTGCTCGATGCGATCCTTGAGAGCTTTGGCGCGTCTTCGAGGTTCTTCGTCGTTGACGTTAAAGCGCTCGCTTATGTAGGCATCACAAGTTTGGGCGGATATGTAGACAGGACAATCAACCGTGCGCAACAACACGCGCAAGCCGCCGGCGTGGTCGCCATGTTCATGTGTGACGAGAACTGCGTCGAGTTTTTGCACGTCCTCGCCGACGAGCGCGAGCCGGCGCGCGATCTCTTTGGCGCTGAGACCCGCGTCAACGAGCACGCGAGTTTCGCCGGCAACGATCAAGACCGCATTGCCCGTTGATCCGCTGCCGAGAACGGTGAGTTTCATGCTTAGGAAATTAGGAACTAAGAACCAGCAAATAACAAAAAAGGTGTAGCAGAAACTTTAACACTTAATAAGCGAAACGGCTACCGAGCGATTTGCTCTGTTACCGCCTAAACCCAGGATGGTTCATCGAGAAAGGACTATTGGGTTGCGGCCTATACGAAGGAGGGATTGTATGCTTGTTCGAGTCTCTTAGATCTTCAGCCGCGAGCGATCGACGCGAAAGCCATTCAAGTTTCCCAGAGCGCCGAGGGCGAGGGTGTCGCTCGTGAAGTATTCCTGGGCCACACGCAGTAGGTCTTCCGCCGTAACCGCCTCGATCTTTTCCATGGTTTCTTCTGGGGTAATCCGACGGCCGTGGATAATCTCCTGGCGCGAGAGGGCGCTGACGCGAGCGCTCGACGACTCGAGCCCAAGGAGAATCGATGACAGCGCCTGGTCTTTTGCGAGTTTCAGTTCCTCATCGGGGACTCTCTCGCTAACTACGCGCCGCATCTCTACGAGCGAGAGATCGAGTACCTGATTCAAGTGTTCCGGCGAAGTCCCAGCATAAATAGTGAAAACGCCGACATCTGAAAATGTGCTGCCGCCCGCACCCACAGAGTAGGCCAAGCCGCGCTCTTCCCGAATGGTTTGCCAAAGTCGACTTGAGGTGCCGCCGCCGACGACTGACGCCAGCAGGCTAGCTGCATAGCGATCTTCGTCCCTGGCGTCGGGCCAGGGCGCCGCGAGGATCAGATGTGCCTGCTCGAGTTCTTTCTTTTGTTCAATCAAAATTGGCGCCGCTGCGGTAGGCGATTGCCCGTCAGGATTTATCAAAGCCGCGCCGTCGTTTGAGGTACCAAAAGATTTCTCAACCAAATCCACCAGCCGGTCATGTTCGACGTTGCCTGCTGCCGCTATCACCAGATTTCCCGGCGAAAATTCGCGCGCGTGAAACGATGAGATCGTTTGGTGATCAAAAGAAGAAACGGTGTCTTCGGTGCCCTCAATCGGCCGCCCCAACGGATGTCCAGGAAAGTATGCGGCGTTGAAGAGTTCCCCCAACAGTTCGTCCGGGGTGTCTTCAACCATTTTCATCTCTTCGAGAACTACTTTTTGTTCCCGTTCTAAATCTTTCTGGTCAAACCGGGGGTGCGCGAGCAGGTCGGCGATTAGGTCAAACGCCGCAGGCAGGCTCTTGTCCGCAACCTTTATGGCGAAACCCGTCATCTCATGGGTTGTAAACGCATCAAGATTGCCCCCCAGCCGATCTGACTCGACGGCAATATCGCGTGCAGTTCGGCGCTCAGTCCCTTTGAACACGGCATGCTCGATGAAATGGCAAATTCCGTTGAGTTCAGGGGTTTCGTGACGGGAACCACGTCGCACCCAGATTCCGGCCGTTACCGAGCGGAGTCCGGGCATATGTTCAGTCAAAATTGTGATGCCGTTGGGGAGTCGAGTTAAGCGAACTTCGTCAATCATGAATGTACAACCAGGAAACCCGGAGAAAGTTATGTCGCTCCGCATCCTAGCACGCGGGAAACCGGGGACAAAGTGGAGCCAAAATGGCTATTGGCCAGGGGCCGGATTGCTTGACAGGGCCTCGATTATTGGCGGAAAATGCGAGCTATCCAATGGTTCCGGTAAGTCTCCTGGCCTGAACCAGTTCGCCCTTTGCGGTTATGGCGAAACTGCCTTCGCAGTTTCGGAACGGCGAGAAATCTTAGGAGACTTCTTCCTATTTTGCGCAAAACACAGTCACAGTCGAGAGGCTTCGAACGTTTCCTATAGGGACGCGTAGGGAGGTTTCGTGCGATGAAGATGGTGAAGATAATGAAGAAGACGTTGACATTAAAGAAAACAATAGGGAGAAGAGCACTTAGCTTGTTGCTGGCCGTATTTTCGGCAGGAATTTACGCGCAGGTACCCGCGGCGAGCACCAGCAAGGGACAACTGGCGACGATTACGGGAGCCGTGACGGATAACAAGGGAAATCCCGTGTCAGGCGCATTAATTTCCTTGCTGCGAGAGGGCGCAAGCAAAGTCATCAAGCAAACCCGCACTGATGTGGCCGGGCGGTTTAGTGCCCGAATCGCACCGGGTCGTTATGGAATTCGAGCGATTGCCTCGGGCTTTAATGAGGTAGTTTTTGCCTCGGTAGAAGTTCGCCCCTCGCAGGAACTCGTTTACCGCTTCAACCTCGAGCCGATTGGCTCTGGTAATACTTTGCCCGAACGTCGGAAGGATCGCGACGACGTCAAATGGACTCTACGCTCGGCACAGACCCGTCGTTCGATCTTTCAGGTTCAGCAAGGCGAGGACGCTGAGATTCAGGCAATACTCGGACAGGAAACAGCTTCGCAGGCCGAGACTCCTGCTGACGGTGTTTCGACTGAAGCATCAAGCACCGAAGTTTCCAGTCCGCACTCGCAACGCAGACTCCAGGGTGTTGTCGAAACCTATTTTGCCGGCAATTCCTACGGTCCCGCCTACCCCGGTCTCAATTTTGCGATTGCCACTTCCCCGAATGATCGAATTGAACTCGTCCTGGCCGGCCAAACGACCGCCGGTGCAAACGGACCGGAGCGTTTTGAAGCGAGCACTCACATCCGCGCGGGCTTGCGTCATCGGATGGAGATGAGTCTGGGTGCGGTCCGTTACGGATCGCCGGTATGGATCTCAACCAGCGATAACCTGTCCAGCGTGTCGAGCACGCGGCCAGGCCAAATATCCGTCAGGGCGATTGACGAATGGGTAGTGCGCGATGGAATCGTAGTGGTCCTTGGTCTCGACTACTCGAGATTTATTGGCGGGGGCGGCGCGCAGGCGATCACTCCGCGGATCGGCATTCAGTATGATGCGAACGCGAGGACTCGTTTAAGGGCAGCCTATGCACCGGGTGGAGACGAAAGCAATATTCAGAGTGTGGCAGCGTTTGAAGGCGCTCAAGTTCCATTTAGGGATGCCGGGAAGCGACCAGTAGCTTACGTTGATGGTCGTGCGGTGATGGACCGTAGTCATCGTCTTGAATTTGGAGTTGAGAGAGTTCTTGACAACAAGTCCAACCTTGAAGGCACGGCGTTCTTTGATACCACCTTGAACCGCGGCGTCGGCTTGCTCAGTACACCGATGTCCGCCTTTTCCGGCGCTACCGGCGACTCGTTCATCGATGTAGCGAATCAGCAGGGTGCGGCGCGGGGAATGAGACTGGTTTACACGCGCAGGCTTAGTCGAATGTGGACCGCCTCAGGAGGGTTCTCCTTCGGGCGCGGACAGCGACTCGCGTCGGGCGATATTTCCCAACCGTCGGAAATTTTTGAAAGCGGTTTCTTCCAGACAGCGGCTTTCCAGGTCGACGCTGACCTGGGCACGCGCACAAACATTCGCACCGTGCTCCGTTTCTCGCCGAACGCTACCGTGTTTGCAATCGATCCTTTCGCGGGACGCCTGGCTGTTTACGATCCGTCATTGAGCGTCCAGGTTACACAGGAGCTGCCGAGCTTCGGTTTACCAGTCAGGGCTGAGGCTGTGCTTGATGCGCGTAACTTGCTTGACGTTCAGCCGAGCACTGAGAACGGAGAAATGCTTACACAGATAAACACGGGTCGTCGTTCTGTTCGCGGCGGCATCTCGCTCAGGTTCTAATCAAGGGAGAAAAGGTCGGGCGCCCTTGGTTTCGCGCAGGTTCGTTTGTGACCCCACTAGCTGTTCTCCAAAAACTCGGAAAAGTCCAAAAAGTTGGATAGCGCGGTTAGCGAGAGCCTCGTTAGAACGCCGACCTGCATTGAGCCGAGACGACAGACAGTCAAGCGCTAGCAGGGTAATCTCGCCAGTCTCCATCAGTGGAGGATTTGACCGGGGGCGCATTTGACCAGGACCGCTCGAAAATACCTTGGGAACATACCTTGCGTTTTCTACCTCGATCAGGAGCTTTGAGATTCTTGGCTAATGGAACTATCTAAGTGAAGAGATCGGTATTCACAACTGGGACGTGGTTGGTGCTCTCCAGCGCCGCCCTGCTGATAACAGCGGGCGTGCTGAATTTTGGTCAGCGCCTGAGACACGAAACACCTCCCTGGGACGGTGTGCGTTGGACCGATACCAAGCAAGGTATTCTCGCCGAGACAGTCGAACCCAATTCCTCGGGAGCACGCGGTCAAATCCTGCCGGGCGACCATTTGATCGGCATCAGCACCGATAATCGGAAATACGATGAGGTTGGAAGCGCCCGGGAGGTCCAGATGTATCTGGATCAAGCGCACGTCGGTGGCGAGATACATTATCTCATTGAACGTCCATCCTATCCGGAAGACAGTCGCTTGTACTACGCCGATCTTGATCACCTTGATGCCACGCACAAATGGACTCCACTGGTTGTTTATATCAATCTCATCGGTCTGGTTTTCCTGTTTGTAGGTTTCTTCGTACTCTTCAAGCAGGGAGGACGAGCGCCTTTCGCTTTACACTTCGCTTCCGTCTGTTTGGCTGGATTTGTACTGTGTTTCTACACTGAGGTCGGAACTTATCGCGATCTGGACTTAGCGATTGCGATTTTAAAGAACGCTGCTCTGATCATCTTCCCTCCGCTTTTCCTTCATTTCTGTCTTCTGTACCCGGTGCGGCAGCAACTGTTTGAACGCAAACGCTGGCGCGCATCCTTGCTCTATCTCCCGGCGTTGCTGCTTCTCGGCCTGGAGAGTTTTATTTTCCTGCGCACCGTGTTGACGCCTGCCGTGCCGCTACTGCGAAACGTTCCCAACGTTTCCGACGTCTTTGTGGGACTGTTCTACAGGCTTAGCATGTTTCACTTTGTCGTGGGTTTGATCGCGAGTGTTTCCTTCCTGATCAAAACCTGGGTGCAGGCCCGGAATACTGTAGTAAGGCAACAACTGAAGTGGGTGATTTGGGGACTAGTGTTGGCGGTGACTCCTTTCACACTGCTTTATGCGGTCGGATTTTTGTGGGGTGCGCAGGTAGACCCATGGCTAACGAATGCGGCCGTGCTGCCACTTATTCTGATACCGCTTTCGTTTGGTTATTCGGTGGTTCGCTACCGGTTGATGGACGTTGAACTGGTTGTGCGCCGCGTCTTTGTTTATGTCCTTACGACCCTCGCAATTGCTTTGATGGTTGGTTCGGTCGTCTACCTCGCCGGACTCTACGCGCTTGGAGGAGATGGCTTCACCTCGGGAGAGCTCACCTTGCGCGTGGTGATAGCGATTGTGGCAATGGCCGCCATCGTGATGGTGGCTGCCCCAGTGAAAAACTTTTTGCAGGAATACATTGACCGGCTGTTTTACGGCGAGCGTTACGACATGCGGCACAGCCTGTTGGATTTTGGTCGCACGCTTTCCGCAACCACCGCCCTCGATCCGTTGCTTGATGCGCTCGTCAGCCGTCTGCAGCAGGTAATGAATGTAGGCCGCATCGCAATTTTCATCGAGGACAAGCATGACCCCGCCGGCTATCGGATTGCTCGAGCTACGGGAATATCTTCAGAAATGATAGTGCCACCCGACTTTCGCGAAATGATCCGCATTCGCTCGGCCGAAACCGGAGTAGTTCGCACTGATGATCTCGATTTGATACCGGAAACCACCGGTTTCGTTCGTCGCGCGCTTCACTATTATGTGCCGTGCGTGGTGCGTGGTCGGATGGTCGCCGTCATCGGCCTTGGCCGCTCTGCTGATGGCGCCCTGCTCTCCTCAGAGGACGTAGACATATTACTGACCGTTTCCGGTTATGTTGCGGTCGCGATTGAAAACAGTTTGCTGTATCAGGAACAGGGTGACCGGGCAGCAGAGTTGAAACTCCTCAAAGAGTTTAATGAGTCCATCATCGAGTCTATTAATGTCGGACTGTTGGCCGTGGATCTGGAAGGTCGCGTGACGCGCCTGAATTCGGCGCTTGAAGAGATTCTGGATCTTAGTCGTGCTCAGGCAGTTGGTAAGCGAGTCGAGGATCTCTTCTCCGAAGATTTCACTGACACACTGCGTCAGGTGCTGGGCAACGATAGTTGGCGTCTGAAGGAAATTCGCAACATCTACAAAATTCATACGGCAACCTTCGTCGGGCGCCCGCTGGTTCTAAATATTGCTATTGCACCATTGCAGGACTCGCAGGAACAGACCGGCGCGCTCGTTGTACTTGAGGACGTGACTTCCCGTGTACGCCTCGAAGAGCAGCTGCAACAACGTGAAAAACTTTCTTCAATCGGCTTGCTCGCTGCCGGCGTTGCCCACGAAGTGAACACCCCTCTTACCGGTGTCTCCTCGTATACGCAGATGCTGCTCGGCATGCTGTCGGAAAACGATCCCAAGCACGCTCTGTTGCTTAAAGTTCGTCGGCAGGCTGAACGCGCCACGAACATCGTCAACAATCTGTTGAACTTTTCGCGCACCGGTGATGCAACCGAGTTTAGCGAACTGGACGTCAGCCGCGTGCTCGACGACACGCTGCAGCTGCTTGAGCCGCAGTTGCGCGGTAATCAGATCAAAATCGTGCGTGATTATGATCCCGAATCACCGCTGGTGATTGGCAACAGCGGCAAGCTTCAACAGGTATTCACCAACTTATTGCTGAACGCGCGCGATGCACTTCCTACGGGAGGCTCGATCAGAATTTCCACGATCCCTTCAGATGACGACTCATTGATGATTGAGATCTCGGATAGCGGCACCGGCATCGCCCCTGAAAACGTAGCCAAGATCTATGATCCCTTTTACACCACCAAGGGAGTTGGACGTGGGACCGGGCTTGGTCTTGCAGTTTCCTACGGCATAGTTCAGGAACATTCGGGTCACATCAGCGTCGAAAGCACGCCGGGGCAGGGCACTATTTTTCGCATTAGTTTGCCAACTGCGCAGACGCGATCCCGGTTGCAGGCAGTCGCCGACTAATCCAGGAGAGATCTCAAAGTTCAAATTGAAGATCTCAAATGTCAGAAATTGCTTCAGTTCCTAGTTCTCAAATCTCCAATTCTAGATCTGAAATCGTAAGCTGACGGCCGGAGCAAGTGCAGTCTAGCGCTTGGCTGCTGCCTTCTTTTTTGCCCCGATCTCCCCTACACTGATTCACTTCCGAAAACGTGAGGTTTAGCAACATTGGCTGGAAAGACAGAAAGACGCGTGGCTAAAAAAGGCTCAGTACTGGTTGTCGATGACGAAGAGATCATGCGCGAAGTATTGGAAACGCTGCTTTCTTCCGAAGGTTATCGTGTCGACCTGGCCAAGACCGGCGAGGAGGGACTGGAAGCCTACGGTCGTCGTGCTTACGACATTGTGTTGCTCGACGTTTCGATGCCGGGCATCGGCGGACTGCGGGCGCTGGAAGAGTTTCTGAAGATGGACTCTGACGCGGTCATCATCATGATCACGGCCTACGCCACTTTTGATACAGCCATCGCAGCCTGGGAACACGGCGCCTTCCGCTGTATCCGAAAGCCTTTTCAGAACGAACAGATCTCGTTGACAGTCGCAGCCGGGATAAAGCAGCGACGTAAAGAAGAGGAACGTCGAACACTGCGGCGGGCCATGAGTCGTGCGGTCGATCGCGGGGCGATTGTCGGGCGATCCGACGTCATGCAGGAAGTTTTTCGTCTGGTAGAACAAGTCGCCCCGGCCCGTTCGACGGTCTTGATTACAGGCGAAAGCGGCACCGGAAAAGAGTTGATTGCAAAAGCAATTCACGAGGCGAGTCCGCGCGCAGGCAAACCTTTCGTTACAGTCAACAGTTCAAATATTCCTTCTGAACTGCTCGAGTCGGAACTCTTTGGTCACACGCGTGGCGCTTTTACCGGCGCAGTGGCGGCGAAGAAGGGATTGTTTGAGGTTGCTGATGGCGGTTCAATTTTTCTCGATGAGATTGGAGACATTCCTCCGGAAACGCAGGTACGTTTGCTGCGCGTTATTCAGGAACGCGAATTCACGCCGCTCGGAGACACTACGCCGCGCCGGGTTGATGTGCGCATCATCGCTGCCACCAATATTGAATTAAAGGAAGCTGTCAAGCAGGGAACATTTCGCGAAGATTTGTATTACCGGCTGGCGGTTGTGCCGATCGAGTTGCCGCCGCTGCGCGACCGGCGCGAGGATATTCTGCCGTTGGCCCAGCATTTTATCGAGAAGTACAACGAAGAGAACGGTCGCAGAGTGTCTGAGCAGATCGCTCCCGACGTGCTGGCGTTGCTTGAAGCCTACTCCTGGCCCGGCAATGTTCGAGAACTTGAGAACGCGATTGAAAGGGCAGTGGTCATCGCCCCTCGCGATGAGGTTTCGCGCGAGTGTCTGCGGCCGGAGATCAGCGATCCACAATCGGTTACCAGTAGTTCCGAAGAAGGCGCCAGTATGGGCGCGGTGCAGGACCTTGGGCGCGGCATCAACTTCTATGATCAGGTGCGGCGCTTTGAGATCGACCTGATTCGTCGCGCGCTGGAGCAAACCGGCGGTCATCAATCGCGTGCCGCGCGCTTGTTGGGAATGAACGCCACCACGCTCAACTCGAAAATCAAAACCTACAGAATCAGCCTGCGGCCGTAAGGAAAGAATTGTCCGCGGATGAACGCGGACTTCGCGAATTTCCGTGAATCCGCGGCTGAGATTATCCGATTCAATGATTCAACCAGCAGGGCAAATGGAAATCCTGGAATTGCCACTTCGCGACAATCACTTGCGCCTCGGAGCGTCGATGATCGAGCGCGACGGTTGGTCGGTACCGGAATCATACGGCGATCCGCTGCTTGAATATGCCGCAGTTCGAGAGGGTGGTTGCGGATTAATAGATCTTTCGAGTAGAGGCCGCATTCTGGTGAGCGGCACCGAAGCCGTGCAGTTTCTCAACGGCCTGATCACGAATGACATGACAACGTTGGCTGTCGATAGTTGGATGCCGGCGGCGTTCCCCAATGTTCAGGGCCGGCTGATCGCAAGTGCGCGGGTCGTTCACCTGAAAGATGAAGCGACGGACAAAAACGTCAGCCCTGCTTTTCTGATCGATACGGAAGCAGCTACGCATGATCGTGTACTGAAGACTATTGAACGGTTCACGCTTGCCGGCGACTTTCGCGTTACCGATGTGACGAACCAAACTGCGCAGCTCTCTGTAAAGGGTACTAAAGCGGTTGACGTGGTACGCGCTACGCTCGGTGATAAAGCTGCGGAGCTGTTACCCAAACAGTCAATCCAAATAGCCTGGCCATTGAACGACCAGGACGCAAGCGGTTCCGATAATGTTACAAACGCCCTGATCGTAATGCGTGAATCGAACGCGCGTGAAGCAGGGTTCAATTTTGTTGTTAAGCGTAGATCAAGAGCTTACTTTGTGGGAGACTCTGCAAAATGCCGGGGCGAGGCCGGTTGGTTATGCTGCGCTCGAGATTTTGCGGATCGAGGCGGGCGTGCCACGGTACGGTGTGGACATGGATGAAACTAATGTCGTCACTGAAACCGCGCTTGACGACGCTGTGAGTTACACGAAAGGTTGCTATGTGGGGCAGGAGATCATCGCGCGCATCAAATACCGCGGACATGTCGCCAAGAAATTAACGGGCGTCGTGTTTGAGCAACCGGTTAAGGTTGCGGTGGGCGCGACCATTGATTCCGCCGATGGCAAGGAGGCCGGCCGTATTACTTCTGTCACTTCTTCGCCGCGCCTGGGCCGCACTATTGCACTCGCATATCTGAAATACAATTATCTTGCTGCGGGAACGAGCGTGAAAGTGATTTCCGGTCCGGAAGTGTTTGAGGCAAGAGTAACGGAATTACCATTCGTGCGAGAGTAAGCTTGTTGGTTCAAATGAATTTGTGGGACCGCGGGCGGCCCGCCCGCAACGAGCGCAAAGTGCGAAACAATTGACCCAAGAGACTGCGAGCCTGGCTGCGCGTTGCGGGGGGGACGCACGCGGTCCCAGCAAATCACTTGAACTCTTCGCGTAGTGCCTACTGCTGGGGTAACTTTAATGAATGCTGAGGCAGATCCGTCGGCGCCGAGTGACGCACCGCGCGACCTTGATCAAGAACAAGCGCGCCTTGCCTACACGATTATCGAATCGCTCCTTGAACACACACGCGTGGTCAGTGATCTGATTGCGTTGATGGCGCAGACACTCGACCAGGACACCACCAGAGCACTAACTCAGACTCCCGTCTGGACAGCTTATCTTGACAGCCGCCGTGCAATGGAACGAACTCGCGCCGATGTGGAAAAATTTGCTGAAATTATGAAGGAACTTAGCAATGATTAGGGCGGAGAGCTGGCCGGTTTCATGTACGTCAAGAAGTCTCGTAGTGCCTGCTTCTGCTCTTTGGCCACCGGAAAAGTCACCGCGTCAAACTTGATCTCAAACGAGTTTGCTTTGGTTATCTTTACAAACGTCTCGTAAGGCATGCGAAAGACGAGTCGCTCGGCCATCCAAACGCGCCCGGGAACCGGGCGTTTGATCGCCCACCGGTTGGAGCTAAGAAACACTTCCTCGCCGTCGATCATGAATACTACGTACAAGTCCGTTCGCAATCTTCCCCTGACAACGGTTTGGAGTTCGAAGTCGATCAGGGATGGGGTCACAACCTGGCGCCCGGCAAAACTAAACGATGGGCTCATCTGTAGACTAACGTATTTGCCCTGTCCGCGTGATATCTCCATGGGCGCGAGTCTGACGATGGTTTTGTCTTTCTCGGCGTCGTAGATCGTTTCAACCTTCGCAGCGTCTTGTGGCGACACATTGGCCACAGCCTGGTTCATCGATCTGACTACGTTGAGCTGTGCGATTGAGAGGACAACAGCCAGCAGCAATGTTGTTTGACTCAGCATAGTTTTAAACGCGACACGCAATCAAGTTCATAATCCCCAGCAAACTCTTCTCGATCTTCACAACCTCAAGCCCGGCAGCCTGCGCGGCGTTGGCAGTACGCCGATTGAAGCAATCGTTAAAGAGAGGAACGGTGATCAGGCTCAGCAGATCGAACACCGGTCCGAGCAAGCCGCCGGGGCGAACATGCTCGAGCAGCACCACTGTCCCGCCCGATTTCACCACGCGTCGCAATTCATTGAACGCATCATTAGGACGCGACAGTGAACAAAAAAGGAGCGTCGCAAACGCCGCCTCGAAGGAGTTGTCTTTGAAGGGAAGATGCTCGGCGCAACTTTGCACCAGCCTGACGTTTTTAGGACGTGTCTTTTGACTGGCGATGCGCAGCATTTCGCGGCTCGGCTCAGTGGCGACACCATCGCTGTCCTCTGGATAGAAGACGAAATTCAAACCCGTCCCTGCTCCCAATTCGAGTACGTGCGCCCCTTCGGGTAGGTAGCTGAGAGTTTTTGCGCGCAACCGTGCGAGAAACCAGCGGTCTAGCGGGCTCATCGCTTTGTCGTAGTGTGCTGCTATCTCGTCGTAAGTGCGGGGCATTGTATCCAGGACAGAGATGCTTGTCTGTGCATTCTTGTGTGTCTGTGTATGCGCGCTGGCGCACAGGCAGGAATACCTCTACTACTTCACCATCATGACGACTTTGCGCTCGCGTCCGCCGTCAAACTCGCAAAGAAAAATCCCCTGCCAGCGACCGAGCAATAGTTTTCCCTCACTAAAGGGAATCGTAACGGAGGAACCAACCAGGGTGGCTTTGATATGAGCGTCGGAATTCTCTTCGCCGTGACGAAAGCCCATTCCGTGTTGGGGGATTAGAGTTCGCAGGAGATGCAGCATGTCACGTGGCACGTCGGGATCGGCATTTTCATTCACTGTCAAACCGGCCGTGGTGTGTTGCACAAATAGCACCACTACGCCTTCCCCTTGCTTCGCGGCAGTCAGCTGTTGTTGCACCTGATCAGTGAACTCAACCAACTCTTCACGTTCATGCGAACGCACTTTTAACGTGTACAGCATACTCGAAAAACAAGTCCGCAATCTGCTCGAACGAACTCAAGTCGCAGCGATTATAGCCTTGTTGCCGTGCGCAAATACAAAAGCCCCGACAAAAATTCGCCAGGGCCCAGCCTCGAATATTTAAGTCGGAACCTACTGAGATGACGGCTGGTATGGCTTGTCATCGACGAGAACGCTGCCATCCCGAATGTTATCCACCGTATACATCTTCCAGCCTTGCAAAGTATGTTTCCAGGTCTCTCTTTGAACAACCCGAGCTTCGACCTTGTGTAGAGTTCCATCGGCCAGCCGTTGCATCCTAACAGTCTTTTGCGTTACGTCGGCGCTGGCGAGATCGCCCTGGACTTCAATCGTGCCGATCTCGAAGTGCTGGGAAATGAAATGGTCAATTCGTTCGAGCAACCGCTTGGTATAGGCTTCCATATCGGCGCGCGTGTTTAATTTACCGTCTGGAGTGGTCGTGTGAAAGTCGTCGGTCCGCAAGGCCATGACCGCGGCCAGATCCTTTTTGTTGAAAGCCTCTATGTTTTGGTCATACCAGGCTTCGATCGCCTTGCGAACCGGCTTTGATTTGTCCCTCTCGATCAACGCACCGTTTTTTACTTTGACCTTGCGCGACGCGGATTCGTTCGGAGGAATTTGCGAAGCGCTGCCCTGAGAGTAAGTCACCCAGACAAGAGAGCAGCTAAGCGCGAAAAAGGTCGCAATAACGATGAGCCGATTCTTCATGACTCCTCCAACTAGTTTTCGTCGAGCACAAAGTTATAGGTCATGACCCCTGTAACTTTAACTGGCTGGCCGTCTTTCAAGGTTGGCTTAAAGCGTGCCTTTAAAGCCGCAGCCTCCGAAACGGCATAGAGTTCTTTTGGACCACTATCGGCTTTCGCGTAAATCACCTTACCGTCGTCGCCAATAGTGATGACAACCGCCACGATGCCTGCGATCTGTTGCTGTCTTAACTCGTCAGGATAAGCAGGTCGCGGCGCCTCAATCAATTCGCCCTTCTTCATTTTGTCCCGCTTTTCCTTTCGCTTTTCCTTTCGCTTTTCTTTGTCCGCTTTGTCGAAGTCCTTATCCCGTTCATCTGCGTGCTCAGCTTTCTCAGCCTCCCCTTCAGCTTTCTCAGCTTCCTCTTCGGCTTGCTCGGCCTGCTCCGCCTGTTCAGCCTGCTCTGCTTGTTCCTCCGGCTCATTCGGCTCACTAGGCTGATTGGGTTGCGGAGGCTGCGCTGGCTGGGGTTGGACCTGCGGAGCTGATGGCGGAGATGGGGGTGACGGAGGCGAGGGAGGAGCCTTCTTCGACGACTGTTGGTCTACGGCCATCTCTGACTCCAGCGATACTTGATTGCTAGTAGATATGAGAGCGCGAGTGTCGCTTGTTAACGCATTGGTGGCGCGCGGCTGACTATAAACACCGGCAGCCAACAAAATGAGCAGGGCCAGCCCGACCAGTCCCACGGCCAGCAGGCGAGAGGCCGCACCTGAACCGCGATTCGGATTTCCAGTAGACATAATGTTTTCGATCCTCCTTCGTAAATTAGAGCCACTCGCTGCGCCGGTTACGCCTGCCGTCCTCCAGCCGAAGCAAAAGCGCACCACCTTAAGAATGCTCGATGCATACGCCTCCGGGACCCGGCAAACTTCCATTACCCGTTCGTCGCAGACTTGCTCACGCTCATCGAACAATTTGCGATTGATGAACCAGACCAGCGGGTGAAACCACAACACAGCACACAACGCCAACTGCAGATTGCCGATTAGATTGTCCCGTCGTTGAATGTGGACCAGCTCATGGAGCATGATTGCTTCCAACTCATCGTCGTTCAGATGGCCCGCGATTGATTCCGGCAGCACCACTGTCGGCCGCCAGACGCGCCACACCGCCGGCTCAAGCTTCAGCGGTGAAATCACCAGCTCTACCTTGCCTTTAAATTGCAGAGATGATCGGGCGCGTTCGAGCGCCCGCCACTCGCGGCCTTGCTGTTTGGTTTGACCGAGCCTCAACGAACTCAGGAACCGGCGCCGCCGAACTGCCCACAGCAGCAACAAAGTTAGAGTGCCGGCTAGCCAAATGGTAGTTAGGGCGAAGTAAATTTCCCGGTGGCGGGTGGCCCTGGTTGCGACTATCGTCACCTCATAGGTAGATGCGAGCGTCGCCGCGGGTCCAGTGATTCCCGATAGAACCAACGCGTTTTCGTCAGTCTGTTGAAGAGATGGGAAGAACGAGAGGGATTGAACTCCTGTTTGCTGGGCCAGGAAGACCAAAAGAGCGACAGGAATAAGGAACTTTGCAGAAGCGACCAAACAAAAAGTGTGACGCCAGTGAGCAGGCCCGCTTCTGAGCACAAATGACGCGGTCAGAATAACCAGCGCGAAAACACTCGCTTGCCAGAGGTGATCAGCAAATCTTGGCCACCACCAAACGGAAGCCGCCACCAGCCATTCATACACTGCGGTCATTTCGCAGTTCCTCCAGAGCGTTTGCTTTTGTGCGATGTAATCTTGTTCTCTTCCAGCTGGCCCAGGGTGCTTTCCAAATCTCTGATGTCCTGCAGGGTTAGTTGTCCGGTTTCCACGAGTTGCGCCATCAGCGAGCGTGGCGAACCGCCGAAGACATGAAGCAGCTCGTCAAGCAAACGGCCATGGGCGGCTTTGCGAGTGACCACTGCCTCGAAGATATGCGCGTTGCCGATTTTCTTGACCCGGCGCACCGCTCCCTTTTCTTCCAAACGGTAGATAATCGTTTGCACCGTTGTATAAGCCGGACGCTTTTGTTCGGGAAGGTGTTCCTGAATTTCGCGCACCGAGGCACTACCAAGCGCCCAGACTGCGCCCATCACTTCCAACTCCAAACGCGTCAGCCTCACCGGCTTTTCTTTAACCATCCTCGCTCCTTTACTACGAATGAGGTTGAAGCTACTACAACTGTGGTTGAGCTGTCAACAAGAAAAGAAGGGACAGGGAAAGAGGAGAACAGGTGAAAGGGGTCAAGGAGATGGGAAACGGGAAAGCCTTATTTGAAAAGGGAAAGGGCAATGGAAAGACTAACTGTCTTTCACTTTACCCGTCCTCTTTTACCCGGTTTCCCTATTCGCCTTTTTGAGATGCTTTTCGTTTCAGCATTGCCCAGCCAGTCGGCAAAACTGCGGCAGCCAGCAGGATCTTGATAATGTCGCCGGGAATGTACTTCAAATTAATCAGGAAGGCCGCTAGCGGAGAGGTGTGCATTAGTATCGAGAACCACGCCATGCCCGCAAGCAAAATAATGATTGAACCCACAGCCATCGCCACCGCCGCCGTCCAGAAACGTTTGTCCCATCCGTTTTCCGCAAACGCGCCGGTGATAAAGGCGCCCGCTGGAAAGGCGATCAGATAGCCACCAGATTGTCCCAGAAGATGGCCGATGCCTCCCTGGCCGGAGCTAAAGAAGGGCAAGCCAACCGCACCCTCCGCCAGATACACAATCATTGCCATGGCGCCCATACGGGATCCCAGTAACGCCCCAGTGAGCAAGACCACAAATGTCTGGCCTGTGATCGGCGGACCGAGGCCAATCGGAATAACGATCTGAGCAGCCAGCGCGGTCAACAAACTAAACACCACCGCCAGGGACACAGAGCGGGTCCAGTCGAGCGGAGCGAGCGCTGCGCTGATCAGGGTGTCGGGCGCAACGTAGGATTCAGCTGAAGAATTCATGGCTGGAGTTTAGGGTTTCGAGTTTCAAGTTTCAAGTCTCAGGTCAGCACAACCAGTTCATAGTAAAAGTTGAACCGTGAACTCCGGCGTCAGAATTGAGACTAACCTGCGCGATCAATTTACTCTATTAAACAACTCCCGGCGGTTCGGGCTGTGGATTAAGGCCGACAGCTTCTCCCGGCTTCAAATTTCCAATACGCATTTTGTGGAACGACCTCCAGACAAACACCAGCGACGCGAGAAAGAAGACAGCCGCCAGGATGTGGCTGATCAGCGGTCCATTCTCGCCAAACTGTCCACGGGTGTCGGCGATTGACACTGCCAATTCCACCGCCAGCAATCCGAATAGCGTCGTGAACTTGATCACCGGATTCAGCGCCACGGACGAAGTGTCCTTGAATGGATCGCCGACCGTGTCGCCAACGACAGTCGCATCGTGCAGCGCTGTCCCTTTTTGTTTCAGATCTACTTCGACAACTTTCTTCGCGTTGTCCCAGGCGCCACCGGCGTTAGCCATAAAGATCGCCTGATAGAGTCCGAAGATCGCAATCGAAATCAGATAGCCAATAAAGAAAAACGGCTCGAGAAACGCAAAGGCCAGCGTCGAGAAGAATATCGTCAGGAAGATATTAAACATGCCTTTCTGCGCATACTGCGTGCAGATCTGGACGACCTTCTTGCTGTCTTCAACCGACGCCTTCTCCACCCCTTCCAGGCGAATGTTTGCCTTAATGAACTCGACCGCGCGATACGCTCCGGTCGTTACCGCCTGAATGGAAGCGCCTGTGAACCAGTAGATCACCGCGCCGCCGCTAATCAAGCCCAGCACAAATGGTGCATGCAACAAGGAAAGGTTCTCGGTGTTGGTCGTCAGTCCGTTAGTAAGCGTCATCATGATCGAAAAGATCATGGTGGTGGCTCCGACTACGGCTGTTCCAATCAATACGGGCTTTGCAGTTGCCTTAAATGTATTGCCGGCTCCGTCGTTTTCTTCCAGCAGATGTTTGGCGCGCGCAAAGTTGACGTCCATCTTGAAGTCTCGCTTCAGTTCGGCTTCAACATCCGGTACTTGCTCGATCAGCGAGAGTTCGTAAACCGATTGGGCGTTGTCAGTCACCGGACCATAAGAGTCAACCGCAATCGTTACGGGGCCCATGCCAAGAAAACCAAAAGCCACCAGGCCAAAAGCAAACACCGGCGCCGCAACCATCAGGGCATCAAGGCCCATGGTGCTGAAGTAGTAAGCAATCGACATCAGAAAGACGATGCTGATGCCGAGCCAGTATGCCGAAAAATTTCCGGCCACCAGGCCCGAAAGAATGTTTAGAGAGGCGCCGCCTTCGCGCGAAGAAGTAACAACTTCGCTTACGTGATGAGACTCAGTCGAGGTAAACACCTTGACGAGTTCGGGAATGATTGCGCCGGCCAGGGTGCCGCAGGAGATGATTGCCGAAAGTTTCCACCAAAGGGTTGTGTCGCCGCCGAGCGCGGGAATAGTCAACCGGGAAATGACGAAGGTGACCATGACCGAAAGAATGGACGTGATCCAAACCAGCGACGTCAGCGGAGATTCGAAGTTCATCTTATCCGCAGTGCGGTAGCGAGCTTTGGCAATCGCGTCGTTGATGAAATACGAAGCTGCGCTGGCGATGATCATCATGATGCGCATCACGAAGATCCAGACCAGCAGCTGTACCTGCACCGTGTCGCCCCGCACTCCCAACAAAATGAAAGTGATTAAGGCCACCCCGGTAACACCGTAAGTTTCAAAACCGTCCGCACTCGGTCCCACTGAATCGCCGGCGTTGTCGCCGGTGCAGTCGGCAATCACGCCCGGATTTCGTGCGTCGTCTTCCTTAATCTTGAAGACGATCTTCATCAGGTCAGCGCCGATGTCCGCAATCTTCGTAAAGATGCCACCGGCAATTCTGAGAGCTGCCGCGCCGAGCGATTCACCAATCGCGAAACCGATGAAGCAAGGACCGGCGTAATCGCCCGGGATAAAAAGCAGGATGCAGAGCATGATTAGCAGTTCCACGCTGATTAGCATCATGCCGATGCTCATGCCGGCTTTTAGTGGAATTGCGTAAAGTGGAAACGGTTTGCCTTCAAGACTCGCGAATGCTGTGCGCGAGTTGGCAAAAGTATTAACCCGGATGCCGAACCAGGCGACGCCATAACTGCCGGCGATGCCGACAAGACTAAAGGCGAGAATAATAGCGACGCGAAACGGTTCCATCCGCGAGAGCACGCCGAAATAGAGAATGATGATGATGCCTATGAAGATTTCCAGAATCAGGATGAACTTGCCTTGTGTAATCAGGTAGGTCTTACAAGTCTCGTAAATAAGCTCCGAGATCTCCCGCATGGCGCGGTGGACAGGCAGCTTTTTCAAGTTCATGTAGATGCCGAGACCAAAGAGCAGGCCCAGCATGCAGACGACGAGTCCGACTAACAAAAGGTTGTGACCATTAATGCCGCCAAAAAAAGTGACGTCACCGAGATCTGGCAGAATCAGATTTGCTTCTCCGCCGGAGTGCGATTGACCGAAAGCGGTTGACGTGGAAACTGCGAGACCAGCCAGAGTGCCGGCGAATGTCAGACCAGTGCGGCGAATACGACGCGCATGCGTGCTGACTAATGACCCCGCCCCAGCAGTCAGGTTGCTAATAGATTTCTTTTTGATGAGTAATGCTGCTAAGCAAACTGTTAGCAGGCTGATAATTGAGATCAGCGATAGTTCCACGATTGTGTGATTCCTTTCGGTCGTTTAAGTAGCGGAGATGCCAGCCCGCGAGCCCTGCTCGTATCCGAAGTTCAACCCCTCAGATGCTTCCTCGCACCTACGGTGTTGATGGATCGCCTTGCAAGAACCGCGTATTATTGCCGATTTTCGAGCAGACTGTCCAACGGGGGTCAAGAGATTTGCTGGGAGCGCGGGCGTCTCGCCCGCAAATGAGCGCGTAGCGCGAAAAGGGATTGGAAGTTCGCGGAGTTGAAAAAACTGCGCGCCTGGCGGCGCGGTTGCGGCGGGACGCCCGCGCTCCCAGCAAATCGCTTGACCGGTTTATAAGCTCGAGGCTTTAGCTTCCGCGAATTCCGCGAGGCTTTGCGGCCGTCTTCCAAAACCAAACCAGCGACGAATCGAATCAATCAGAATAATTACAGCCGCGAACATGATGATCGCGGTGAGGGAAACGTTGATATACCCCAGCGTCGCGGTTTCCGGCTTTTGCGAGAGCGGCCAGAAGATGTCTGTGATGGACTCCCAGCCCGCCACCAGCGTGGTAGTGGAAACAAAACTCAGCGGGAGTAAAGTCACCCAACTATATTTCGCCTTGCCGGAGTTAATGATAATGGTGGTGGCGACGCAGAGCGCCACGGCCGCCAGCAGTTGATTGGCGATGCCAAACATTGGCCAAATGGTTGAGATCGATCCTGACCAGATGAACGCAGCCCAGGCGGTTACAACCAGAGCCGAGGTGATGACTGACCCCGGCAGCCAATTTGGCTCCTCGAGTTTGCGATAGACTCGCCCGCCAAATTCGCCCACCAGAAAGCGGGCCACACGTGTGCCGGTGTCAATGGTAGTGAGTATGAAGAGCGCTTCAAACATGATCGCAAAGTGATACCAGTATTTCATCAGCCCGCGCAGGCCCGGAATTCCGTCAAAAATTTTGGCGATGCCAAGCGCCAGCGTAACGGCACCACCGGTTCGCCCGCGCAGGTTTTTCTCGCCTGACTCCTGTTCGAGTCGATCAATCTCCTGCGGCTGCAGGTTGAAACCCTGCGCGCTGTTTTCGTCGACCATGCGCACGTAAGCGGCCTTCTGCGTGTCGGTTTTTTGCGCGGTGTTGATGGCAAAGTAGTCACCGGGAAATAGAGAACTCGCGGCAATCAGCGCCACCACGCCAACTACGCCTTCCATCAACATCGAACCGTAACCAATCATGCGCGCGTCAGTTTCTTTGGCGATCATCTTTGGCGTCGTGCCTGAAGAAACCAGGGCGTGAAAACCGGAAATCGCTCCACAGGCAATCGTGATAAAGACAAAGGGATAAAGCTTGCCTGGAATCACCGGCCCACCGCCCGCAGTGAAAGGCGTGAGCGCCGGCATGTTCAGGTTTGGATGAACCAGAATTACGCCGATGATCAGAAATGCGATCGTGCCAATTTTCAAATATGACGACAGGTAATCGCGCGGACAAAGCAACATCCAGACAGGCAACACTGAGGCGATGAAGCCGTATCCGGCCATCAGGATGATCAATGCGTTGCGCGAAAGAGTGAAGGTGTTGGCAAACGATGAGTCGGCTATGCGTCCCCCCAGGTAAACTGCCGCCAGCAGACCCACTACACCGATAATGCTCGCCTCGGCGATTCTGCCTTTGCGGAAGCGATACATGTAGAGGCCCATGAAAAGCGCGAGGGGAATTGTGAATCCGACGGTGAACGTACCCCAGGGCGACTCGGCCAGTGCATTTACAACCACCAGTCCCAACCCCGCAAGCGCAATCACGACGATGAACAGAATCGCGATCCCGGCAACGAGACCGCTAAGCGGGCTAATCTCAGTGCGAGCCATCTCAGCCAGTGACTTCCCTCGGCGACGCACGCTCCCCGCGAGGATCATGAAGTCGTGCACGGCGCCACCAAGGCAGACCCCAATTACAAGCCAGAGCAGTCCGGGAAGAAAGCCAAACTGCGCCGCCAACACGGGACCGATAAGCGGACCGGCGCCCGAGATAGCGGCGAAGTGATGTCCGAAGAGCACCCACTTGTTCGTCGGGTAATAGTTGTGCCCGTCATACATTGTTTGCGAAGGCACCGGTCGCGAATCATCAAGCACGAGCACTTTGGCGGCGATGAAAGCGGAGTAATAGCGATACGCAATGGCGATGACGCACAGCGAGCCGACGATGATGGGAAGGGCGTTCATGATTAACACAAAGAATACAAAGAGGACTCAGAGGAAAACCGAATAACTAATTTGAGCCAGGATTTAGTAGTCGTCCGAATCTTCATTTGCTAAGGGATGTCTCCGCAGTAAGTTTTGCTATGCGCGCGTAACCGGCCGCCAGCGCCGCTCGAGATATTCCGCTACGCGCGTGAGCGGGAATGTCAGCAAGAGGTAGAAGATGGCAACGACGGGCCAAATGGTGAGCGGGGCCGCGTAACGGCTCGCGAGTTCCTGCCCGGTGCGTGCCAGCTCGGTTAAACCGATAACTGAAACGAGCGATGAATCTTTCAGCAGAGCGATTGCTTCATTGGTTAAGGGCGGAACTACCCGGCGAAAAGTTTGCGGCAGGATGATGTTGCGCATGGCTTGCGAATAGCTCATGCCCAGCGAGCGCGCCGCTTCCATTTGGCCGGCGTCGATCGAAATGATGCCGGCGCGGATTATCTCTGAAATGTAGGCGGCACAATTCAAAGTGAGAGCGATAATGCCGCTGGTGAACGCCGGCAAGTGAATACCGAAGATTGGCAGCACAAAATATATGAAAAGAATTTGGACGAGCAACGGCGTGCCGCGCATCACCTCGACATAAACTGCCGCCGGGGCGGCAAGCAAGCGCGATGATTGCACTCGGGCCAGCGCCAGCAACAATCCAATCGGCAAACCTAGACCCAAACTCAATAATGCCAGTCGCGCCGTCAGCCAAACGCCTTTCAGAAAAAATTGCCAGGTACGTCTGACGATACTTAAATCAAATGTTTTCGGTTGCGCTTTGCTGGCTGCCTGATCGGCGGTTCGTTCCGCCACTTCGCCAAACCATTTTTCATGGATGCGGTCGTATTCTCCGCTGTCTTCAATTCTCCAGAGCGCCGCATTGACGGCACGCCGCAAGTCTTCACTGGAGAGTGCGAACGCAATACCAAATTTTTCATCGGTGAACCGGCGGCCGACGGTTTGAAGTTCACGAAAACTTTGCCGGATCATGTATCGCAGTACCGGAGCATCACCTACAACGGCATCAATCCTGCCGTTTTTCAGATCCAGCAGCGCCAGATCGATCGTGTTGTAAATTGCCACCGTGACGCCCTGGCGTTTCTCCAGATCGAGCTGCGCTGTAGTGTTGATCTGCACGCCAACTTTCTTACCCACCAGATTTTCGGGCGCACTGATTCCCGTGGTTCCCTGATGCACTGCGATCAACTGACCCGAGTCGTAGTAAGGATCGGAAAAGAGCATCGAGGCGCTTCGCTCCGGCGTGATGGTTACCGAGGAAATCACCGCGTCAAAAGAACCGTTCTGAAGCGCCGGGAAAATACCGTCGAACCCGGAGTTGACCCAGGTGGGCCGCACGCCTAATTCACGCGCCAGGGCGTTGCCTAGATCAATCTCGAAACCGGCGAATTGTCCACCTTCGATATATTCGAGCGGCGGGTAAGTGGCGTCAGTGCCTAGTCGAAGCTCGCCGGACTTACGCACGCGCTCCAGGGCAGACTGAGCAAAAGTTGGTACCTGGAAAAGCAGCAGAAGGAGAGCAATTGGTGCGAGTCTGTGCGCGAATCGGTGTGGAAGTTTCATCATCTCGTTACTCTTCCTGTCCCAGACTACCGCGCGTTCCGGTTGAAACATTCAGATTTGGATCCACTCCGTTGCTCTCGGCACCGGAATCCTCCGGCTCATCATCACGAAAGCTTTGCATGAAGGCGCGGGTTTCTGGACGCTGCGGGTTGCCGAAAACTTCCTCCTGCGTGCCGGCCTCGACGGCGTGACCACCTTCAAAATAGATCACCTGATCAGAGATGCGCCGGGCAAAGTTCATGTCGTGGGAAACAACCACGAGCGTCTTGCCTAGATCATCGAGCGCACGAAGCATGCGCGCTACGCCCTGGATGAGTTGTGGATCGAGAGCCGAGGTGGGTTCGTCGAAAAGCATTACCTCCGGTTCCATGGCCAGCGCGCGAGCGATGGCTACGCGTTGCTGTTGCCCGCCGGAAAGCTGCGCTGGGTAGAAATCAACCTTGTCATTGAGTCCGACTTTGTCGAGGTAATGTCGCGCGACCTCGGTTGCCGCTGCTCGATCCAGATTCTTGACGATGGTCGGCGCCTGGGTACAGTTTGCCAGTACCGTCAGGTGGGGAAAGAGGTTGAAGTTTTGAAAGACTATACCCACACGTTCGCGCAGTCGCTTTGTTAGCTGTTTTTCTTCGGCCGCAGTTAGTTGTTTCTCTTCAGTACCGACCACCTCGACATCGCCGATGCGCAATCGTCCGCGATCAAAACGCTCGAGGCGATTCATGCAACGCAGCATAGTTGACTTGCCGCAACCCGACGGCCCCAGGATGGTCGTCAGTTGGCCCTCCTGAATTTGAAACGTGGCTTGATTGAGCACGGTGTTATTACCGTAGCGCTTGACGATGTTGGTGACTTCAATCATTTCCACTCCGCCCGACAGAAGAGATTGCTTTTAGTAATGCTAATGACGAATGCTGGACTGGGTAACTGGGCAGACAGGGTAACTGGGGAAGGGCGAATGGGTAAAGGGAAAAGACGGGGGAAAAATGGGGACGCGAGACGGAGAAAAGATGTGGATTCATCGCCGCCAGAAAAAGATTTCCGGCGAAGCATAGCTGATTGCACCCAACCGTTCGCCTATACCTTTCTATCTTTTTCCCTGTTCCCCTGTTTTCTTGATAGACTCTCTAAAAACATATTTCGAAATTACTATGTATCCCTTCAGGAATATTCTCTTCCCGACTGATTTCACGCCACACGCTCGTGCGGCCCTGAAGTATGCCGCGGCATTCGCCCGCAGCGGCGGGGGACGGGCGGTGCTATTCAGCGTTCAGAGCGCCAAAGTGCCGGCAAATCTTTTGACCCTGCCGGAAAGGATTTTCGCTGAACAGGACAACCGCTGGTTACTGGAATTGAGGACAGAAGTAAGGGCTCTTCTAGCTGACCCGCTATTCGATGGTCTGGAAGTTGAACCGGTGATCGTTGAGGGCGAGCCCGCAACCGAGATTGCCAAAGCGGTTCGTGAGTACGATATCGATCTGGTGACCGTCGTGACCCACGGTCGCAAGGGATTGTCTCGCGCGCTTTGGGGTTCAACTGCCGAAGAGATCATCGCAGAGGCACCTTGCCCGGTGCTGACCATTCGCCCGCCGCAGCATGATTTTGTAGAACATAGAGGCGACCACAGCGAGGTTCGCTTGAACAGGATTCTGCTGGCGACGAACTTTCGACCATCCGCTGCCGCAGCGACTCAAGTCGCAACGCAACTGGCAAATCAAACCGGTGCAGAACTCCATGCGGTTTCCGTAATCGGAGACTACCTCGAACAGATCTCGGTGATGTTTCCCGAAGGTGGACTGAACGCGTTGACTAGCTTGCGTAATTACGTGCAGGAACGCATGACTCAACTTATTCGCGGGGATGGAGCCCGGGCGGTGCGTCACATTGTCGAAGGCCGGCCCTACGCAGAGATTGTGCGCCTGGCCGCGGAAACTGATGCTGACTTGATCGTCATCGGCACCAACGTTCACGCATCGCTTTTTGGCGGCACGCCCGTTCTCGGTTCCGAGATCGAACGGGTGGTCAGAAACTCACCGTGCCCGGTCTTGTGCGTGCCGGCAGCGCGAGCCATCACGCCATTGCCTGCGCTGATCAGCCAGCCAGTAAGCTGAAAAACAGAAGACAAAACTCAGAAGACAGAATTCAGAAGTCTCGCGACCGCTGAACTCTGTCTTCGAATTCTGTCTTCTGTTTTCTGTGTTCTAACTTACTGCGTGACCAGCTGCAGTCGTCCATCCGGAAGCTTCACCGCAAACACGCTACGCTCATAAATCGTTAGCGGAGCAGAGTCCTTGTTTTGATTTGCCGCGACCTGATCACGTGTATAGCTGCTGGCGTTACGGTAGGCCAGCGGATCGCGAATGAGATCGTAGCGCCGGCTAATTCTGCGCACGTACTCCTGCGTCTCGCTGTAAGGGGGGATGCGGTAGCCATATTTCATGACCGCGCCCTCACCCGCATTGTAGCCGGCCAGTGCCAGTTGCACGTTTCCCTCAAACTTATCCAGCAGGAAACGCATGTAGCGCGTGCCGCCTTCAATGTTCTGTTGCGGATCCCAAATGCTGGTTACACCGAAACGCACTGCGGTGCCCGGCATCAACTGCATTAGACCGCGCGCGCCTTTGTTCGACATAGCACGCGCTTTGAATGTCGACTCCTGATGCATGATGGCGTAAAGCAATAGCGGATCTACGGAGTTGCGGCGACCAGCATCGATAATGTAGCTGTCTACGGTTGGGTTGCCGGTGGTGAAGCCGCTCAGCGAGCCTGTCCAGTTGATGTTCGTGGTAGATGGCCGCTCGAGATTTGTTGCGGAAGTCAACACTCGTCCGCGGCGCAGTTTTCTCGCTGGCGGGGGCGCGGGGAGCTCAATACGAACGGCGCTCAAGTCGAAGTTGTCGACGCTGTAACTGGTCCTGCCGTATTCGCTCTGGGCGAATGCCGGCAAGGCGAAGACGAAAAAGAGAGCTGCAGCCAGGGGAATTTTTTTCATGCGTTTCAATTCTTGAGGTCTGCGATGATTAAGAACTGCGGGGCCTAACCTGCGTGATACCGAAGCTGCGTTTAATGCGTGAAGTTTTTCGGGGAGCGGTCTCTTTGTCGTTCAGTTGAGACCGCGACAGATACTAACATAGCCGTTAAACGATTGCCAACACTCCTCATTTAGCTCAGCAAAAACGACGGAAATGAGTATTTTCGATCCTTTCCAGTCTCAATCCTCATAACAGAGTTTTTTCAACGACCGTGCCTGCAAGATCGCTTGCAAATTCTGGTTTCGGGGGGTTGCGCAGCCGCCATTGAGTTCCTCGCTTTGGCCAATGATGATACGCGCGCTTTCCAAAAAACTCAGTAGTGCCGCACGCCTTGCGCGTCTTCACTAGAAGAAGGGACCATATGAAAAAAATACTATCGGTGACTCTATCGCTGCTATTTGTTTTTGCAATAGCTGTGGCGAGTCAAAACCCAAGCAGCTCGACCACCTCCAACAACTCAAACGCGAGCAAACCGAGGAAACCAGTCTTTAGAGCCAGCAAGGATCAGATCCAGCAGGCGCAAAAGATCCTCAAAGATCGCGGTTTCTATGCCGGCGAGCAGACCGGCAAACTTGACGACGATACGCGCGCTGGACTCAAGAAGTATCAGACAGCAGAAAACATCAAGGTTACCGGCACGCTTAACAAAGTGACGCTTGAGAAGATGGGTGTCACGCTGACGGATAAACAGAGGGTCATGTAAGGTTGGCTGAGGATTTTGCGGGGGAGGCTCGCTACAGGGCGAGCCACAAGCAGCGGGGGCAAGCCCCCTTCCTGACCTGAGAGGTGTTGGCAGTTGATTCGACTGATCTATGCTTGAAGGACTTTCAAGCAAAAGGTGAGAACTCAACTCCGGAAAGCTCGGGGTCGGGAAGGCGGGATCGCCCCCGCTCTTCTAACTCAACAGTTTCTCTATTACGCCGTAACTGGCCTCCAACGCGTCGCTCAGCTTCTCCGGCAGGGCGCCGCCACCTTCAGCCATGTCTGCTTTGCCGCCACCCTTGCCGCCAACTATCGGCGCGAGTTCCTTTATAACTTTGCCGGCCGGGACTCGACTGGTTAGATCATCAGAAGTGCGCACGATCAACGCAACCTTGCCGTCGCTGCTGCGGCCGAGCACGACTACGCCAGACTTAATGCGGGCGAGGAGCGTGTCAGAAAGCTGACGCATGCCGGCGGAATCGAGTCCGCTTGCTTCGCGGGCCAGGACCTTCACTCCAGCGACGTCGCGCGCGTCATCGCCATTTGCAGATGCGCTGCCAGTTGCGCCGGTCGCAATCTTAAGTCGCAGCTCATCAGCTTCGCGGCGCGCTTTCTTAAGTTCCTCCTGCAACTTGCCGACGACTGCGGGCAATTCGGCACGCGAAGTTTTCAGGCCGCCGGCGACCTGATCGATGAGGAGTTCGTCTTCACGAAAACGTTCGAACGCATCAAAGCCCGTGACTGCTCGAATGCGTCGCACACCGGAAGCAATCGACTCATCGCTGGTAATTTTGAATACACCGATGTCGCCGGTGGCGCGCACGTGCGTACCACCGCAAAGTTCGCGGGAAAAAATATCTTCGGCTCCTTTAATGGAAAGCACGCGCACCTTCTCACCATACTTTTCGCCAAAGAGCGCCATCGCGCCCGAGCGCATCGCGTCTTCAATCGCCATCTCATCCGTTTGCACGGGCTCATTGCGCAGGATGTGATAGTTGACCAGATTTTCGATCTCTTCGATCTCGGTTCGCGTCAGAGGCTGATAGTGAGAGAAGTCGAAGCGCAAGTAGTTTGGCGCCACCACTGAGCCAGCCTGTTTGACGTGTGTGCCCAGCACTTCACGCAGCGCGGCGTGCATCAGGTGAGTAGCGGTATGATTGCGGCGCGTGGCATCGCGCTTTTCCACGTCGACCTCAGCGGTAACCGCTGTCACCAACTTTCAAGGTTCCTTTTTCAACTTTGACCTTGTGGACAATCAAACCCTGGGCCGGCGAATAAGTATCAAGCACTGCCGCAGTGAGGTCAGTACCACCTGCGGTAGCGGGTGGGTCAGACGTGGCAAGCAATCTGCCCGACATCGCCAACTTGTCCACCGCTCTCGGCGTAGAACGGAGTTTGATCAAGAATGACTTCGCCTTCGTCGCCTTCGTTCAGTGTTTGAACTTCGATGCACCGTCTTGATCAGGGCAACTACCTTAGCATCCTCAACTCGCGTGGTTTCGTAGCCTCTAAACTGCGATCGGTCCAGACGACCAGCGACTTCCGCGTGAATCGTGTTCGCTTTGACCTTTACTCACGTTCACCGTGACGTTGCTGACTCCCGCAGCCCATTCGCTGAAGTTCCTGCAAGGCTGCGTCAAAAGATTCGTTGAACTCTTCTTCTGATTAACCGCAAAACCACGCTCTTCAAGTCCCACTCGAATCAGATCTCTTGGGGTCCCAAAGGTGTCATATAAACGGGCGAGAGCCTGAATATCCGGGCATCTGCCTGTTGCGTTGAAGCTGAACAGTTCGTCAAGCTTCTTCAAGCCAACCGTGAGTGTGGCCCCGAACCGTTCCTCTTCGAGCCGCACCATTTTCTCGATGAAGCCGCGTTGAACTTCGAGTTCCGGATAAGCCCGGCCCATCACTTCAACCACGAAATCAGTTACCTGATAAAAGAAAGCGTTCTGGAAGCCCAAAGCGTGACGGCCCTGGTAGATCGCGCGGCGCATGATCTTGCGAAGGACATAGTTGCGACCTTCGTTGCCCGGAAGAATTCCGTCGGCGATCAGGAATGCGGTTGCGCGCGCGTGATCGGCAATCACGCGCATCGCGAACCCTGCCGGCGTTTCCGGTTGGTATTCTTTACCGCTGAGCGTGGCCGAAAAATCAACGAACGGTCGAATCAGATCCGTGTCGTAATTAGAAACCTTGCCCTGCAGGATCACCGCAGTGCGTTCAAGTCCCAAACCGGTATCTACTGAAGGCTTCGGCAGCGGTTCGAGTTGGTACTGACCCGGCTCAACCTCGATCCGGTTGTATTGCATGAAGACCAGATTCCAGATCTCCATGGTCGTGTCGCCGGGACCGTTCACAAGCTCGATGCGATTGAATTCTGGATTCTCGGGGTGCTCGCCAAGATAGTAGTGAATCTCACTGCACGGTCCGCAGGGTCCGGTCTCGCCCATTTGCCAGAAATTATCTTTGCGGCCGAAACGAAGGATGCGCTCGCGCGGTACGCCAACCTGTTCCCAAAGTCTTTCGGCATCTTCGTCGGCTGACACTTGCTCGTCGCCGCCGAACACGGTGAACCAGAGCCGCTGCGGATCCATCTTGAGTTCGTCAACCAGAAACTCCCAGGCAAACTTGATTGCGTCTTCCTTGAAATAATCGCCGAACGAAAAGTTGCCGAGCATCTCGAAGAAAGTCTGATGCCGCGCGGTCTTGCCAACTTCATCAAGATCGTTGTGCTTGCCGCCGGCCCGCACACATTTCTGCGACGAGCAGGCGCGCACATATTCGCGCTTCTCGACACCCAGGAAGACATCCTTAAACTGGTTCATGCCAGCGTTGGTGAAGAGCAAGGTCGGATCGTTTGCAGGCAACAAGGGTGACGAGCGCACACGTGTATGTCCGTGCCGCTCGAAGTACTTCAGAAAAGTTTCGCGAATTTCGTTTCCAGTCATAATCGAGTAAACAGCAAACAGTAAACAGTAGACAGCATTGCGTCGAATAGATTGCTGAAAACTGACTATCTTGAGTTTAGCACGCAGGTTCTAGCGACAGAAATTGGCCTACTTTTTCACTTTCACTTTCGCGCTTCGTGCTCACTGCGGGCGAGACGCCGGCGGTCCCCGCAAATCACTTGATCAGTTCAGCGCCAGGACGCCTATTCGGAGTCGTCCAGGTTTGCCTTCGAAGCAGCTCGAACCTTCTGGCTGACCAATTCAAAAGGAAACCCCTGGCGCAGCAGGTGATCGAAAAGGCTTTTGGCCTCGGCGCGAGTCTTGGGCCGGCCGCGAAGTCGGACGCGTTTCTCAATCGCTCTGTCGAGCAACTCTTCTTCCGGAGTCTCCGTAAATACCTGGTCCAGCGCTTCAGCAGCAACCGCGCGATCGACTTTCTTTCTGTCCAGACTGAGTTCCAAACGTCGCCGCCCAATTGGCTGTTGTCTCACCTTCGACGATGCATAACCGAGCGCGTAGCGTTCGTCATCGAGATAGCCATACTCACGCAGGCGGGCAATCACAGTTTCAATTACCGTTTTACTGGAACATCTTTCTGCTAATCGTTCACGCAGTTCCGCAATCGAGCGTGGCTTGGCAGCCAGCAATTTAACGGCGCGTTGAAAGGCACGCGCGCGAATCTCGTCTGGAGTCAGGCGACTCGCGGGAGAGTCTTCACCGGCGGCCTTCGGTTTTGGACGACGTTGACGCATCGGTGGACATGTTAAACAATTACCACCGGAAACACAGAAGTCGGAACATCGGGAGCTGTGTCACTGGGACCGGCGTCCGCAAATGCATCCGTGTCCACTGCAGGTTGAACCACTCTACTCGCGCTGCGCGCTGGTTTCCGGACGGCGCCCGCGATCCCAGAGAGGTTGACCGCACGCGGATTGCTTCGATTTCCAGCAGCAATCGCCAATTAGCAAGCGGCAATCTAGAATGCATCGCATGGATGGAGTGTTAGTGATCGATAAGCCTCCCGGCATGACTTCACACGATGTTGTTGACGCTGTCAGACGCATCTTGCGTGTGCGACGTGTGGGACACACGGGAACGCTCGATCCTTTCGCGACGGGCGTGCTGGTTATTCTCATCGGCCGCGCAACGCGTTTGGCGCAGTTTCTCAGCGGGGTAGAGAAAGAGTATGAGGCGGTGATTCGCCTGGGCTACGCCACTGAGACCGGAGACGTGACCGGGAAACCGATTCAGACCAATGAAGAAAATTCAACGCCCAGTGGATTAGCGTTCGGCCAATGGAGCCGGGAGCAAATCGAAACAGCGCTCGAGGGACTGCGCGGCGAGATCGATCAAGTGCCGCCGATGTATTCAGCCAAGAAGCAGGGCGGTCGCAAACTTTACGAAATGGCGCGCCACGGCCAAGAGGTGGAAAGAAAGCCAGTGAGGGTTTGCATCCAAAAGTTTGAGGCGATCAAGCCAACCGGCGAGTTACTGAAAGACAATCTGGACGGCACCTTCGATTTCGAAGTGCGGGTAGAGTGTTCTTCGGGCACTTACGTAAGGACACTGGCGGAAGATTTTGGTAAACGATTGCAAATCGGAGCGCATCTGGCCGAGTTGCGCCGCACGCGAGTGGGTGACTTTCAAATTCAAAATGCGCAGACGTTGGAACAGGTTAAGCTGAGTGTGACCGAGGATGCGCTGGGCAGAATTATGCTTCCAGCTGATGCAGCGCTGTCGCGGTTTCCGGCTATCGACCTGCCCGCGAGCGATATCCGGAGAGTACAAAACGGCATGGCTGTGAATGTTTCGGACGCAAAGTGGACGAAAGGAGAACGGGTGAGGATGCGAGATGAGCAAGGCAGCTTAATCGCAGTTGCAGAATTTGACGAAGCGTCTGCTTCGTTACGTCCAAGCGTAGTGATCGCGCGGGATGATACAGCGTAATGAAGAAGCGTTACTGGATCGGCGGCGTATCAGCAACTTTGGCGGCAGCGGCGGTGGCGGCCAAATTGTTGTTGCGCCCGAAAGACGTCGAATGGGAGCAGAACCGTGAATTGGTTTTTCACGCCGACTACTCGCGCTTCATGGAAGTTGACGGCGTGCGTCTGCACTATCAGGAAGCCGGCGATCCTAATGCGCCGCCGATGATTTTGATTCATGGGTTTGCCGCGTCGAACCTCGTCTGGAGCAAAGTGTTCTTGGAATTTGCGGTGGCGGGATACCGAGTTATCGCACCGGATTTACCGGGTTATGGTTATTCAGGTAAGCCGCGTCACCTCGATTACACAATCGCCAGCCAGGCGGAGATGATTGTAAGTTTTCTGAAGCGGCTGGAAATCGATCGCGCCGTGTTTATTGGTAGCTCTTATGGTGCGGCAGTTGCGGCGACGATTGCACTTGATCACGCAGGTCTCGTTGAGAAGCTAATCATGGTCGGCGCAGTCAATAACAACAAGCCGACTCGATACCTGTTAATGCGCCTCTTCGGCTCGCCAATTATTGGCGACATACTTTCGCCGCTGCTGGTCGGTTCACGCCGGCTCTTGCGATTGCGAATGAAGCGCGTGTATGACCGGCATTCGTGGGTACTTGATGAGCGCAGAGTCGACGCGCGCCATCTGCCTTTGCGAACGCGTGGTGCGCATCGAGCGATCATTCGCACGGTACGGCGTTGGGACGCTGAACGCGTTTCACGCGACGCGCATCTATTGACGCAACCGACGCTGTTGCTATGGGGCGACACTGATCGAGAGGTGCCGCTTGCGGATGGTGAGCGCTTGCACGAGGCAATTGCCGGCTCGCGTTTGATTGTCTTCCGCGAGTGTGGACATCTTCCTCATGAAGAATATCCGCAAGCTTTTGTTAGAGTTGTACTGGAGTTTTGCTCCTAACAATTATTCCCCAGGTGAACCCAGGGCTTTTCCAGGTGTAACGATGAATGGCCCGGACGTGATTAGCATCACCGTCCTTCAGTCTTACCACTTTCTCAACACCCGGCTACCACTCCGGCCAGTTCTCGGTCGGCTGCGACCTGTCGCAGCCTCGGGTTTATGCCGGTTGGTCTAGAAGAGCGGCGCCAGGCCGCCGCTGACCAAAGCGGTGACAGGTCACCGCACTCCAAATACGTCATGCCATGTTGAGAGCTTTGCCAACGGACGGATCGCGACGGACTCGCCAGATCTTTGAGTCGAGGTAGTAGTGAATAAATGCGTAGCCCCAAAGGAACGAAATGCCGAGTTGGGTGGCGAATGACTGATTGCCGTCGCCACTCTTCAGACTGATGTAGCCGAGAATCTGTCTCGGACCCTGGTAAATCAGTCCGAAGAGAATTCCGAAGGCGATGTAGTAGAGAAGGCGGCGACTAATCAACTCGGCTGCACCGTACTTTTGGCGAAGATCGGAGGCATTCGACGATAAGCCCTCCCTAACGGTCGGGCTACTGCCCCGGAGGTGCTCCTTCACGGTTGGGCCACTGCCCTGGGCTGCTGCCCTCACATACTTTTTATTATGAAACCAGATCAGCCGATGATATTGCAGGTTGTGATAGATAGTCAGAATGGCCACGATCGCGATGGGCTTATGCGGCATCGGCGTCAGCAATACGATCCAGTGCATCGGAATCGCCGCGGCCAGTAGCAGATACTTGGGAACGTCAAGCGCCTCGCCTATGACCGCGCGCTGCACTTGTCTTCCCAGCCAGGCGACCGCCAATACAATCGTGCCGGCCAACAACACCATAGCTAATCCATTAACGCCGGACTGCAACGCCAGCGGGACGCGTTTCATCGCTTCCGGATCGCGCGCGATAAAAGCGACGAACGGATAGTTAAAAGCAAACAGCAACAGCAGACGATCGAGGGCGTTGTCCACCGGCGCAAGGTCGTTGTTCTTCTTTTTGTAAAGCACCATGAAGCCGTAGTGCTGTTTCACCAGGTGGTAGTAAGCCCAGAGTGCTGCCAGGAAAAAGAAGATGAGTCCGGCGCCGGCATAAACCATCAACGGACCAATGGCGAAGAAGAGTAGCGAGCCCCAAAGGAGCCGCGCACGATTCTGTCGCTCAGTGCGATCGAAATAGGTTCGCGAGAAGGTTCCAAAGACGTGGGGCGCGTCGATCAGGATTGCCCAGAGTGCAACCATCGGCACCAGCGGCAGGACGCCCTTTACGTAAAGAACAAGCAACAGGTAGCTCGATGCAACTGATCCGATCAGCCATACGAGATCGTCGCGCGCGCTTATGATCCAACGCACGGAGACGGCGCGCGGTTCAGCCCGCTCAATTACATCGACGGAAGTTGCCATATGCCCGATACAGCCGCTGTGTGTTCTCCTTTGAAAACGACCGGCTGCGAGGCTAGGATTCTAACACCGACAGAAATTCACGTATAAGGAAGAAAGGCGTCCACGCGAATGCCCAAAGAAGACTCTACGCTCGATCTTTTCAAGCTGATGTTCCAGGCGCATCCATGGCATGGCATCACGCCGGGAAAGAAGGCGCCGGCGACGGTTAACGCCTTTATTGAAATCGTGCCAACCGATGCGGTGAAGTATGAACTGGACAAGCAGTCGGGTCATCTTCACGTGGATCGGCCACAACGGTTTTCGTCGATGTGTCCTTCGTTATACGGGTTTATTCCACAAACGTTTTGTGGCGATCATGTGGCCGATCTGTGCGCAGAACGAACGGGAATGACCGGCATCAAGGGTGATGGCGATCCGATGGACATTTGCGTGCTGACCGAGAAAACCTTTGCCCAGGGCAATTTCTTTCTACAGGCCGAACCAATCGGAGGACTGCGAATGATCGATGGCGAACAGGCCGATGACAAAATAATTGCCGTGCTCGAGGCCGATCTTGCCTACGGCCACATCAAGAACATCGATCAGTGCCCAACGGCGCTGGTTGATCGGCTCAAGCATTATTTTCTCAGTTATAAACAATTACCGGGTGACGCCCCGAGGCGAGTCGAGATAGATAGTGTTTATGATCGGGCGGAAGCACTTGACGTCATAACGCGTAGCATTAGCGATTACCAGACGAAGTTTGGGAATAACGAGAGTCAGGCGAGGAAGCTCAAACGCTGATCTGTAATTTGAATCTGAAGGTCTCAGGGGCTAGTGATTGTCTCTTCAATACCGCAGCGCGGACAGGTTAGAGCGTGACGAGAAGCATCGGTCCAACCCGCAAGCGCTAAAGCGGGCCTTTTCTCCTGTTGCCCACCGCTCGTTTCTGCAGGCCGGTGCTTTGCCTCGGTGTCGGCGGAGCTGCAATGTTTGCAGAGCCAGCCGTAACCAAGATTGAAGAAATGGTTAGTTTGGTTCATCAAGGTGAAGTCAGTACCACCCGCTACCGCGTGGTGTTACTGGCCTCATATCATCGCGTAGTAGATCCGGTTAGACGCACCGGCACGCTCGTCCGACGACCGTTTCTTAGAATCTGTAATTGCACTGTGTCACCGACCTGATGTTTATCGAGCAGTCGGTAAAGGTCATCTGTATTGGCGATTTTGTCGCCGTCCATGCCAAGAATAATGTCGCCGATTGCAAAGTCACCATTCTCAGTTTGCGTGACGCCGCGTAGGCCCGCATTCGCGGCGGCCTGGCCTGGCGCAACTTGCAGTATGATCACGCCATCCGCGACCGGCAGATCGAGTTGACTCTTCAGCGGCTGAACATCTCGCGTGCCGATCCCCAGCTTCGGCCGGCGCACTTCACCCGACCTCAATAGTTGCGGCACGATGCGCTTCGCAATATTCACCGGCACCGCAAAACCAACACCGGCGGAAGCGCCGGACGGCGAAAGGATCTGCGAATTGATTCCTATCATGCGGCCATGCGAGTCGAGCAAGGGCCCGCCGGAGTTTCCCGGATTGATGGACGCGTCTGTCTGAATCGCGCCTTCGATTGGCCGTCCATTACGAGCTCGAATGGGACGTTGCAGGCCACTGATAACTCCGGTGGTAAGAGTCCGGTCGAGTCCAAAAGGATTCCCAATCGCCAGGACCTTTTGACCAACCTCGAGTTTCTCCGAGTCGCCCAAAGAGATGATCGTCAACGGCTCCTTTGGTCTTTCAATTAACTTAATGACGGCCAGATCGGTATCCGGATCGCCGCCCACCAGCTGGGCCGCGTAGTTCTTTTGTCCGCCGAAACTGACGGCGAGTTTCGTTGCGCCCTCGATGACGTGGTAGTTCGTCAGGATGTTGCCTTCCTGATCAATTACTGATCCGGAACCTGATCCTTCCTGCGGCTCTACGAAACCGAAGAAGTCGCGCGCGTACGAAGTTGAGTGAACGTTTACCACGCCAGGTGAAAACGTTCGATAGACCTCGATGTTGTTTTGTTCATCCGTGGCGGTCGCCGGATCGGTAAGACCCGCCGGCGTCGCTGTACTGAAGGCGGAGCCCGACGGCTGCACCCGATTGGCCAGGCGATCTACAACGGCGATCGCACCGGCCGCAAAAAGAGCCGAAACCAACGCAACAGCTAATATCTGACGTGCTGAAAGTCTATACATGGCATATTTCTCGCTTGTTATTAGTTAAGAACACTCATTTCAAGAAGCTCATATAAGATGCCCGGGAATCTACCGGAGTTGCGCGTATTGCTCCGGAGCCTACTGGGCCGAGCCGCGAGCCGCCGCATGACAAAGCCAAATTTAGAACCGAGCAGGGGTGGTATGCAACCGCAAAGTTTAAGGCGACGCATTTTTAAGTTTGTGTAAGTCCAGCGGTTCACCGGGCTAAACCCGCAGTGTTAATGAGAGAGCAAGCTAAATTCCCACCACTCATCTTCCGGTATTCCTAGAACGCGTTTTAGGTACAAAGGGTTTCTTTTTTGTGTGACAGCGGATCAGTGGAATCGGGAATTCTCAGTTGAACTCCTGGCTCTGTCAGGGGCGGTTCAGGAAAACGAGGCGACGAATGCGTGGGGCAAACTGACGAAGTAGCTGAGTACGGTGGCTGGAGCGTGCCAGCCCAGTGCTGAGAAGCCGGTTACCGCATGTACCACCATTAGCGCGAGGTAGACTACCAATACTATTTTCATTCCGCGCCGGGCCATGGGAATTTCTGCAAAGCGATAGAGGATAAAAGCTGAGAGGCCGCCGACCAGGAGTTTGACGGAAAGAAACGAGGCCTCGCTGTGGCTCAGCAGGCCAGCCATTATTCCATTTCCCTCGGTGGCAATGTTTAAGCGCAGCCAAAGAATTGTGAGCTGCGCATCCAGCCAATTCATTGCGAACAAGAGAAGAGCTTTCGAAAGTGCTCCCACGTAGCTCCTTGAGAAACGTTGTTAAACTTCCGTCCTCTTTAACGCCAGAACCTCCGAAGCCGAATGGCCTGGAGGTCCTGTCGTTTACGGGAGGAACGAGACTCGTACCGTTGTACTACCAAGATACTCGCAATGAGTTTCTTGTTCCCGAAATCCCTTGAACGACCTCGCGGGTTCTTCAACTTCCTGGTGCCGAAATTGTGGGGCATAGTATAGACCCAGTCAGCGACAAGCAAAACTCGAAAACCTTTTTGGATACTTTTGTGAATCCGCTGTTACCACTGTGTCTTTGTAGCAGTCTTGTGTAATGTAAATGCAGCCTTGAGACACCGGGCATAAAAGAACTGGCGCAAACTAACAGGTTTTGCTTTACCGAAATGCCCACTTCAATTGCCGAAACAATCTTGTTGGGTGCAAAGCGGTTACGAAACGCTGGTGTGCCCGAAGCGCGACGCGAAGCCGGCTCACTACTCGCGTACGTTCTCGGGCGAGATCGTTCTTTCATCCTCACCCACGCTGAAGACGCAATTGGCGATGAACTGGCAGAAAGGTTCCGTGAGTGTCTCGAGCGGCGCGCCCAGGGAGAACCGTTGCAGTACATCACCGCTAACCAGGAATTTTTCGGACTGGATTTTGAGGTGACGAAAGACGTCCTAATTCCCCGTCCCGAAACCGAACTTCTGGTTGAAACTGCGCTGAAATTACTTGCTGAGCCGGCTGACGCTCCGTTCATTTGCGACGTGGGAACGGGCTCAGGATGCATCGCAATTACGTTAATGAAGCAACTGCCGCAAGCTCGCGCTATCGCAATCGACATTTCGCCCGCTGCGCTTGCAGTGGCCCGGCGAAACGCTGAGCGTCATTCCGTTTCCGAACGCATAAGTTTTGTTCTCTCGGATTGCCTCGCCGCGTTAACGCTTCGGGAGTCACGCGCGTCTTTTGAGTTGATCGTTTCAAATCCACCCTATGTTGAAGAGGGCGCGATGGCGGATTTGCAAAGAGAAGTTCGTGACTTTGAACCACGCAACGCTCTGTCAGCCGGTGCTGATGGTTTAGACATCATTCGCCGGTTGCTGCTTGAAACCCCCAGCTTTCTGAAACCGGGCGGCTATTTTCTGTTCGAGATTGGTTTCAATCAAGCTGCTGCTGTTGAGCGCTTACTTGATCCGAAAATTTGGAAGCTGATTGACATTCATAAAGACCTGCAAGGCATAGCACGAACTGTTGCTTTACAACGGCTGTAGTAGTAAAAGATTTCCCAATCCCCAGTGCTACCACAATGCGCAAAGCCCACCGCGCAGGTGTTGAACTGCAACAATCGTAACTGAGTCTAGATTGAGATAAGGAGACACGAGATGAATAAGTTGCTAACCCGCGGTGTGTTGATTTTGATGCTGACGTGTGTGGTAAGTATTCCCGCCCTCAGTTATGAAAAGGCACAAAAAAATTCGAAAGAAAGATCCCACGACTCCCTCGCCTGCCGCGACGATTGGCAGAACGATAAGTTGGTGAATCACTGCGAGATCAAGGAACAAACTTTGCCCGCCTCGGATAACACGATTTCGGTGGACGGCCGCATGAACGGAGGCGTTTCCATCAAAGGTTGGGAACGAAATGAAATTCTGATGCGAGCGCGACTGCAAACCGCGGGCCCAACTGACGCCGAAGCAAGCGAACTTGCTAAGCAGGTCAAGATTGAAACTGCCGGTTCAAAGATTTTTGCTTCCGGTCCGGAGAATCGCAGGGACCACTGGTGGAGTGTCAGCTACGAAATCTTTGTGCCGTCGCGTTCAAATTTATCTTTGAAAACAAACAACGGCGGGATTTCGATTGCCGATGTAAAGGGCCGGCTCGAGTTTAGTGCGCTGAACGGCGGTGTTCATCTAAGTCGCATCGGCGGCAGTGTAAAGGGTGGTACGACCAACGGAGGTTTGCATATCGAATTGAGTGGCGATCGTTGGGATGGCGAGGCGCTGGACGTAAGCACAACCAACGGCGGCGTTTCGATGTCGATTCCGGAAAACTACTCGGCGCATCTGGAAACTGGAACGGTCAACGGACATCTCAACATAGACTTTCCCGTCACCGTCCAGGGAAACATTACGCGGGAGCTGGCAGTGAATCTTGGGTCCGGTGGCGCAACGATTCGGGCGATGACGACGAATGGTGGCGTGAGAATTCACCGTGGGGATGGCGCCAAGCTGTAGCTGAAGCAAAATCAAAGAGCTGGAGCAGGCCAGTCTTCCTGACCTCGAGTTGATCCAGGTTGAGTGGATTGACTTGCTTGAAAGGCTTTCATGTCTGGGAAACTCTCCCAACCTCGAAAGTCTCTCAGGTCAGGAAGGCGGGCTTGCCCCTGCTCCTGGTCATCACGAAATCACCTACCTATGCAGTCTCTTCATTTCCTGCTGCTTTGACCTTTCCGAGTTTTATTCTAATCTGGCAACGTGGATAAGTTTCGCATTACCGGTGGGCGAGCGCTCAGCGGCCGCGTTTCTATAAGTGGCGCCAAGAATTCCGCCTTGCCCTGCATGGCTGCGGCCTTGCTCAGCGGGGAAACAGTTACGCTCCACAACCTGCCCTACGTTCGCGACATCATCACCCAGAGACGCCTGCTCGAAGATCTTGGGGCCACGGTGCTGACGCCCGAATTGCGTACTCACAAAATAACCGCCAGCCACATCGAACTCTTCGAGGCGCCCTATGAGCTGGTCAGAACTATGCGTGCGTCTGTGCTGGCACTGGGACCGCTGCTGTCGCGCTTTGGCAAGGCCAAAGTTTCCTTGCCGGGCGGCTGCGCAATAGGGACGCGACCGATAGACCTTCATCTGCTGGCGTTCGAAAAACTGGGGGCAGAAGTCAGGCTTGAAGGCGGCAACGTGGTCGCCCGCGCGCCAAAGGGTGGGCGATTGCTGGGCGGCGAAATTCAATTCGACAAGGTCACAGTCACCGGCACTGAAAACGTAATGATGGCTGCCACGTTGGCCCGAGGCTTAACGGTCCTGCAAAACGCTGCCTGTGAACCTGAGATCACTGACCTTGCGGAACTGCTCAACAAAATGGGAGCGCGCGTGCGGGGCGCCGGCACCAGCCGGATTGAGATTGAAGGGGTCAAAGAATTAGGGAGCGCTCAACACACGATTATTCCCGATCGCATCGAAACGGGGACCTTTATTGCTGCGGCGGCGATCACGCAAGGCGACCTGGAAATCAAAGACTGCCAGCCTACTGCACCTTCGCGCCGTGATCGAAAAGTTTCGGGAAGTCGGCGTCAGCATTGAAGAAATTAATCCGAGCACGCTGCGTGTTTCCTGCCCCACAAAGCTGACCGCGAGAGACGTAACTACTCAGCCTTATCCCCAGTTTCCCACTGACATGCAGGCACAGTACATGGCGCTGATGACGCAGGCGGACGGCAAGTCTGACATCGAGGAAACAGTCTTCGAAAACCGCTTCATGCATGCGTCAGAGCTGCAGCGAATGGGCGCGCGCATTTCCATTGATGGTCGTCACGCCCATGTGACCGGTCCCACGCCCTTAACAGGTGCGCCTTTGATAGCGTCAGACCTGCGCGCGTCCGCTTCGCTGGTGCTGGCGGGTTTGGTTGCAAAGGGCGAGACAATCATCGATCGCGTGTATCACATCGATCGTGGATACGAAAAGATAGAAGCGAAACTAACCAACGTAGGCGCCGACATCGAGCGGATTCGCGAATCAGTAACAGCGTCGCTGCCCCAGACGTCTCAAACTGGAATAGTCGCAGAAGTATAAAGTTAAGCTGTAATGGCAATCATTTTTCACATCGCCCGAAGCGAAGCATGGGCCAACCGCGATACGGTATCTTATCGTCCGGAAATGTTCCCGGTTGAGGGCTTTGTCCACTGCTCAACCGCAGACCAGGTTGTTAAGGTGGCTGACATTCGATTTCGCGGCCAGAAAGATCTCGTGCTGCTTTGTATTGACACTGGCAAAGTGAAAGCTGCAATTCGTTACGAGAATCTTGAAGGTGGGCTGGAGTTGTTTCCGCATATCTACGGTGAAATAAACACCGACGCAGTGGTGCAGGTCACTGAGTTTAAGCCGGGAGCCGAGGGATACTTCACGCTGCCGGTCGCGCTTTCGGTACCAGTAAACAGACAGGGGTAGGATTCAAACGAGATGTCGGAACCAGATTGCTTGTTTTGTCGCATCGTCGCCGGTGAAATTCCCGCTGACTTCATCCGTCGCGACGATCGGTCGATTGTAATTCGCGACATCAACCCTCAGGCCCCGACGCACTTGCTGGTGATCCCGCAAGAACATATTGAATCGCTCAACGATGCTTCGCAGAAAGATGAGGGGTTGTTGGGCTATTTACTGCGTGTAGCTGCGAGGGTCGCCAACGCCGCCGGACTCACCGAGGGGGGCTATCGCACAGTAATAAATAACGGAGCGGGTGCTGGTCAGTCAGTTTTTCATCTTCACGTTCATGTGCTGGGCGGACGCCCAATGAACTGGCCTCCCGGGTAGGGTTCACAACAGAATCCACTCAATACCGCCATACGCTCGCAACAAATTCTGCCCATTCTCTACATGGCTTCGCCCCGCACGCGATGCAGCTTTTGTCTCGTTATGAGTAAATCCTCATGAGACAGACCCTCTGTTCAACTGCTTGCAGCGGAATCTCCCTTCAAAGTTACCTGATATGGATCTATTCGCAAGTATTTTTGGCCTCGTTCTGCTGTCTATGGGTGTCGGCGTAACCTACCTATGGGGAATTAAGCCCGATCGGGAACACAAGAAACGAAGGGCCGAACAAATCCGGGAGCAGCTGCGCGGGCGGCACGCTGAAAAACTTCGCCAAAACGCTGCACTCCGACGCGAGTCGATGACGAACCGCTCGTAATACGGCACGCAGGTTCAGATCTCGCGCGGGCAAGCCCGGGTGGATGGTAGCCTTGAGGCTGTGAGTTTCGTTGGCGATCAGAAACGCAAACTAAAGTCTGAACTCCAAACTGCATCCGAGTCTCGCGGCTTACCTCTTTACCTTTCCATAGTTCATCTGCTAAAGCTCTTGCCCCATGAGCGCAACGCCGGGCAAAGAATCATTCACTCAACGCGAGTGGAAATTAATCCAATCGTTGCGTGAGCCGGCGCAGGTGCAACGATATTTCACAAACATGCCTTACAACTGGGAGCGTGAGGGCGGTACTTTGCGTTCTTTTCGCGAAATCGTGAAGCGAAACGAAGCCCATTGCCTGGAGGCAGCGGTCGGCGCTGCAGTGATCCTCGAGCAACACGGCTACCCGCCCCTGTTACTCGATATCGAGTCCTGGGACTTGCTTGACCACGTGATTTTCGTTTTTCAGGATCGCGGCTTGTGGGGCTCGATTGCGCGTTCGCGTGATATTGGCCTACAGGGGCGAAAGCCCTTGTTCCGGTCGCTGCGGGATTTGACCTGGAGTTATTTCGATCCTTACGTAGACTTGTCTGGCCGCATCCAGGGTTACGGTCTCACGAATCTGTACGACCTGGGAAACTACGACTGGCGCTTCTCATCGCGGAAGATGTCGAAGATTGAGGATCACCTTCGCGAGCTGCCGCACAAGCGGATTCACTCTTCTGACAAGCGCTATGAGAAGCTACACGCCCGTTACAAGGAATACAAGAAACGCTATCCAGATCGTTCGCCGTCCTACTATGACAACCGGCGGCAATGGATGCTCTAATAAGTTTCAAGTTCCAGGTTCAAGTTGGAGTCGTAAGTTTACAGGGGTTCGCTTTCGAATTCTCTATCGTTCGAACCTGGAACTTAAAACTTTGAACTTGAAACTACGATTCGGTAACGACCAGGCCTTCGCGCGCAAATTTCCAATCGAGAACTTCCGCCCCGGCTTCCTCATTCAGGGCCCGCTCGACCTCAGGTTTTTGTCCTTCGGCACAAAGAAAAGCTATGCATCCACCGCCGCCGGCGCCACAGACTTTTGCCGCTTCAGCGCCGTTTGCTAACGCCTTTTGAACGAGCTTCTCCATCTGCGGAGTGGTCACGCCGGGAGCCAGGCGTTTCCGATTGGGATAACCCGCGCGCATGGTTTCGGCCACTTCGTGCCAGTCCCCAGCCAGGAGTGCCGCGCGCATACGCAAAGCCGAATCCCGAATCGCGCTGAAAAGTTCGAAGAGTTCCGGATCACCATCGATGTGCCGCTTGAAAATGTCCCAATTGTTCGTGCCCGAAAGTCGCGGTTCGCCGGTGTAACAGATGACGATTCGCTTTTCGAGTTGGGTTCCATCTATCTCCAGTGCTTCACGCTTAATTCCATCGGGGCGAAAGTGGAGGCAGGAGGTAGCGCCAAATTGGGGTGGATAATAATCCTGAAAACCAGCGGGCACGCGAATCACTGTGGTTTCGATATTCGCTGCGATAGTAATGAACTTTCGCTCGTCATAGCGATTACCGACCAACCGGTTAAGCGCGCCAATGCAGGCGATGGCAAGCGCTGACGATCCGCCGAGCCCGGCCCCGGCCGGCGCCAGACTGTTAGCTATCAAATGGAAACCGGTGGTTGGTTTGAAGAAGTGAACAAGCTTGGAGATCAGTTCGAGACGTTCCTCGCGTACGAGATCTTCAATGGCAGCCAGATCTGTTTCAAAGGCCACCTTACGATCGCGCGACTCGAGCACGATGCGGCCGTCGTCGCGAGTCTTGATCTGACAGGACGCACGTAGCGAGGTGGCGAAATTTACCGTGGCAGCGCCCGGATGAAAAAGATAGAGCGGCCAGATGTCGATCGTGCCGCCGGCCAGGTCGACACGTGTTGGAGCAGAGGATTCGATATTCATTGTTGATTAGGATTTTTCGAACTTTGTCCTTTGAACTTTGACCTTTGGCTTTTCACTAGTGGCTCCAAATAACCACGATTGTGTGTAGTCAGGAACAAAAGTACTAAGATCAAAATACCAAGTTCAAATAATTTGTTTTCAGTGTCTCTTGACCTTGCGTCGCTTAGCGCGGTTTCGCTTCTTGTCTTCCTTCAGCCGCGAATGCTTAAAGGGAATATGCTCCTGAAACTCCTGCCTTAAACCCTGCAACTTCTCCTGCGCAGCGTGTTCAAATTCCTGCAAACGCTCAGGGTCAGCTTCTTCAACCTTAGGCGAAAGCCAAAAACGTTCTGCCATATAGAAACAGGCGATACCAACCACGACAATCACCAGGAGCACTTTGCCCAGCCGCTGGAAGTCGCCTATGAGGCCAATAATCGCCCCGCTGAAAAAATAGCCGGCGCCACTGACCAAAAACACCCAGGCAAAACAACTAGTCAACGACACTAGCACAAAACGCAGATAGGGCATGCGTCCGACGCCATGAAAAATGCAGGCCGCCCAGCGCAGTCCGTAAATATACTTGGAAAGAAATATCGATAGCCCGCCGAATTTGTAGGTCAATCGTTCAATTCGAGGCCGGGCGGCACGATAGAAGCTGAGTTCGCGAACACCTTTGCGAAAGGTCCTGCCGGTGAGATAAGCAATGTTGTCGCTGACAGCGCCTCCCAGCGTTCCCGCAAGCAGGACCCAGGCAAAACTGTTCTCGCCCAGGAAGCGCCGCTGGGCCAATACGCCGGCCAGCAACAAAGTGATGTCACCCTCAAGCATCACGAGAAGAAAAACCGCATAAACACCATAGCGAAGGATGAAGTCGTAAAGAAAATCGAGATGCATATTTAAAAATGAGCAGTGGGCAGTTGGCGATGGGCAGTCACTAACTGACTGACTTGCGGCTGCTCAATGCCTACTGCCCACTGCTCACTAGGACCGTTCATCCGGCGGTTTCACTACCAGCACAGGACATGACGCGTGGCGCACAACCGCTTCCGCGGTTGAGCCAAAGAGTATTCGTCCCCATCCGGTTCGCCCGTGTGATGAAATAACAATCAAATCAACCTGGCGCTCCCTGGCAACGCGCACAATCTCCGAAGCTGCGTCGCCGTGAGCAATTATTTCCTCAACTTCCAGCCCGGCGCATTCTTCACACTCGGCGAATTTTGGCAGCTCGCGCTCGGCCGAGTCTTCGATTTGATCCGAGATATCGGCAATCGGCAAAGGCTCGGTCATGCCGGAATAACCCACGGTGGGTACGATTGGCTCAATGACGTGCACACAGATTAGCGAAGCCCCAAACTTCCGTGCCAGCGAGGTCGCATAAGTCAGGGCGTAGTTGCCGCATTCACTAAAATCAGTCGGCAATAGAATCGATCTTACTTGCATTGACCTGATCCGAACTTTGAGCTTTGCTTTGAGCTTTGAATTGTGGGCTCTGATTCGCGTTCACGCAAAATCAAAGCACAAAGTACAAAGTTCAAACGGCGAATCCCGAGAAGAGCCTCAAGCGCGGGGGGTTATTCTACACGCAGAAAGGCATGTTTGACAGCCCTAGTACCCTCGATTATGCTTCCGCTTGTTTCCTCAGTTGCGAACTTGTCACAGGAAGGTTTTTCAACCGCAATGCCCCCTAAATCCGAGTCAAGTTTCATAGGTATAGAGCTTTCCGAGTCGAAGCTCAGAGCGGCGACGGTGAGCAATGACGGCGTAGTCGCAGAACGCCACGAGGCAGTGCTACACCGGGATGGCCTGGTGGGGCAAGTGGTCCAGGTGGTCAGCGACTTAAGTCAGACCGCAAGCGATATTGCGGCGGTCGGAATCGCCATACCCGGATTGGTTAACCGTCAAACTGATCGAGTGTTGGCTTCACGAGACTTGCCGGGCATAGTCCGCGATGATCTTCACGCCGAACTCATGAAAGCAACAGGTTTGCGCTTCGAACTGGAAAACGACGCCAATGCCGCGGCGTACGGTGAATTCAAGATTGGCGCCGGTCGCGGCAGCCGCGATCTTTTCTATATAACGATTGGTCAGGGAATCGGTGGGGCAATAATTCTGGACGGAAAACTGTGGACGGGCGCTTCCGGCCTGGCCGGTGAAGTAGGGCATATCACGATCGACACGGAAGGCGCAGAATGCGAATGTGGCAATACCGGCTGCCTGGAGACCGTGGCCTCGGCGCCAAACATTGTGCGGCGCGCCAATGAACGACTCCATCGGGATGGCACGTCATCGCTTTCAAGGCTCTCTATCAATAAGGATTTCACGGCTGACGATATGGCGCGTGAGGCAAAAGAAGGCGACGATTTTTCCCTGATGATGATTGAACGCACCGGAAAGTATATCGGAACGGGAGTAGCCAGCGTTATCAACCTCCTGAACATCGAGCGCATCGTGCTTGGTGGCGGGGTGATGCAGGCGGGCGACTTGATACTCAACCCGATTATTCAGGAAGCTAAACGACGCGCTTTTCAGCCTTGCTTTGAAGCAACCCAGATCCTGGTCGCCGCGCTGGGTGAAGATGCCGCTACCATCGGCGCTGCGATGCTCGCCCGTGACTCTGCGATTAGCTGACCGCGGATTTCAAATCTCCGATTCCAAACCCTAAGATCTCAAATCTGAGATCTCAATTTCAGATGAGAATTTGAAAAAATTAACTCATCTGATAAAGTAATTAGCACTCTGCAAGATAATAGTTTAGACGTAGCGGGTTTTGTGACCGCATAGGCGAAGTGTGATTCTCGGGCAGGGCGCGGTGGCCTGTAGCCGCTCGTTTCAATTAGTTCAAGTTCTCTTATTTCGATCTGTCATGAAGGATTAGCAAAGCTGCGGCGATGCCTCAGATTTTTCATCACAGCACCAACGCCCTTGCGAAGCTGACGATCTATGGCGCGGTGTTTATCCTGGTAGCTGCGCTTTGGGTCACCGCTGAACTGAACCGTTCATCGTGGAACACCGGTCAGTGGGTTGAGCGGCAACAGCCCGTCCAGTTTAGTCATAAGCATCACGTTGGCGACGATGGTTTGGATTGCCGTTACTGTCATACCTCAGTCGAAGTTGCTGCGTCCGCCGGACTACCTCCAACCAGCACCTGCATGAATTGCCATAAGCAGATTTGGGCAGACAGCCCTTATCTGGAGCCGGTGCGCGCGAGTTTCCGTGACGGCAAGCCGATTGAGTGGATCCGGGTGCACGATCTTCCTGACTACGCTTATTTCAATCACAGCATTCATGTGAACAAAGGCGTCGGCTGTTCAACCTGCCATGGCCGCGTGGATCAAATGCCGATTGCCTACCAGGCATCGACGCTGCAAATGGAATGGTGTCTGGGTTGTCATCGAAACCCGGAGAAGTTTGTGCGACCGCATGAAGAAATTTTCAACATGGGATGGCGGCCAGAGAACAAGACGAAGGAAGAACTCGCCCAAGGTAGTGCGCTGCTGGCGACTTATAAAATTCAACCGCCCAAGATTTTGACGAGTTGCTCAACGTGTCACCGGTGATGAAAGCGAACGTTAACGCTGGGCATCGCGGGCGTCTCGCCCGCAAATGAGCGCGAAGCGCGAACTAAGTACAAACGATGTCTGAAGACCGACACATAAATTTCAAGCTGATGCGTGAGCGGATTCTCGCCGAGCAAAGCGGTCAGGATGTCCGCATGTCCGGCAAGAGCTACTGGCGCAGTCTCGAAGAGCTGTCAGACTCGCCGGAGTTTCGCGAGTTCGTCGAGCGCGAGTATCCGCAGCATGCAGAAGAATGGAACGATCCGTTCGAGCGGCGCACGTTTCTGAAATTGATGGGCGCATCGCTGGCGCTGGCCGGCTTGAGCGGTTGTGCGTTTCAACCTGCAGAGAAAGTTGTTCCCAACGTCAAAGAGTCGGAAAACACTGTTCCCGGCAAGGCGCTTTTCTTCGCTACTGCTGCTTCGCTGGGCGGCATTGCGACCCCGCTGCTGGCCAGAAGCAACGAAGGCCGCCCGACGAAGTTCGAGGGAAATCCCGATCATCCAAACAGTCGCACCGCTGATCCAAATGACCGCGGTTCCAGCGCCACCGACATTTTTTCGCAAGCCTCGGTCTTGAGTCTCTACGATCCCGACCGTTCAAACGTTCCGCTCTTCCGCGAAGAGGCGCGCACCTGGGCAACCTTCGTTGGCGAGTTGCGCACGGCGCTCGATGAGCAAAGGCCGAAGCAAGGCTCGGGCATACGATTTCTGACAGAGACGATTACGTCGCCAACGCTCGCGGCGCAGTTGAAAGGAATTCTGACTGAATTTCCGCAGGCGAAGTGGCACCAGTATGAGCCGGTAAACAACGACAACGCGCGCGCCGGCGCGATGATGGCGTTCGGTCAGTCTGTAAACACGATTTACGACTTCAGCAAAGCGGATCGGATTCTTTCGCTCGGCGCTGATTTTCTGTCGGCGCATCCGGGAACGCTGAAGTATGCGCGCGATTTTGCAGCGCGAAGGCGCATCACCGAAGGCAAGAAGGAGATAAGCCGGCTTTACGTGATTGAGACGACGCCGACGACGACTGGCGCGGCGGCGGATCATCATTGGGCAGTAAAGCCCAGCGAGTTGTTCGATGCGGTGAATAGTCTCGCAATCGCCGTCGGAGCAGAATGGGAATCTCATGGCACAACCACGATTAGCGGTCTTGCGGCTGTTGCGCGCGATCTTCAGCAGCACAAAGGTTCCAGCATTGTCATCGCCGGCAGAGAGGCGCCACCGGAAGTTCACGCCCTGGCCCATGCGATGAATAACTCGCTCGGGCAACGTCGGCAAAACTGTCTTCTACACCGATCCGATTGAAGCGAATTCAGTTGATCAAAGGCAATCGCTGCAGGAGTTGCTCAAGGACATCGACGACGGCCACGTGGAGTTGCTGGTCATCGTTGGCGGTAATCCGGTCTACAACACTCCTGCCGATCTCAAACTCGACCAGAATCGGATGTTCAAGCCGAAGCTGCGGGTCCATCTGAGTCAGTACAGAGATGAAACTTCTAACCTTTGTCACTGGCATATTCCGGAATCACATTATCTTGAAGCCTGGAGCGACACTCGTTCTTACGACGGCACTGTCAGTATCGTTCAGCCGCTAATCGAGCCGCTGTATCAGAGCAAGAGCGCGCATGAATTGTTGGCGGTCTTCACACCGCAGTATGACAAGAAGCCGTATGACATTGTTCGAGACTACTGGCGCGGGCAGCAATCGACTGTTAGCAAACAGCAAACAGCAAACAGCAAACAGCCGGAAGACAGTAGACAGAAGGCAGAAGGCAGTAGGCAGAATGCGGATGGAAATCAGCCCGCCCCCGTTCCATCTCCTTCCGCTGACTTTGAAACCTGGTGGCGCAAGTGTGTGCATGATGGGTTTGTACCTAACACAGCGCTGGCGATGAAGACTATCTCTGCGAAGGCGGATGCCGTGGCACCAAATGCGGGCGGGGCGCCCGCGGTCCCAGCTTCAAGTGGCTCGCAAGCTCCGTCGGGCAATGCATTCGAACTTGTCTTCCGCACCGACCCGACAATCTACGACGGTCGCTTTGCAAATAACGGCTGGTTGCAGGAGTTGCCGAAGCCGCTGTCGAAACTCACCTGGGACAATGCTGCGCTGATTAGTCCAAACACTGCGCAGCAACTTGGGATCACAAAGACCATCGGCAAGAAGGGCGGCGACATTTACGTCGACACGCTGAAGATCACGCATCAAGGCAGGACATTTACTGAGATGGTCCCGACGTGGATCACGCCTGGTCAGCCGGACGGCGTGATCACGATTCATCTGGGTTATGGACGCACACACGCGGGGAACGTCGGCAACGGCCTCGGCGGCAAACCGCTCGGTTTTAACGCTTACCAGATTCGCACGTCCGATTCGCCATGGTCCGCAACCGGCGTGCAGGTTGAAAAGGGCGTCGGCCAAGCCCTGGTTGCAGTTACACAGCTTCACTTCACTGCTGGAGGATCGCGACTTCAGCAAAGAAGACCGCGACGTGCTTCGCTCGCAAACCCTCGATGAATATTTGAAAGGCACCCCGGCGGGTGAGTCACACGATCCCGCGCCCGACGACACGCTTTACCAGCCCGAACTTTTCGACTATCAGAACCAGGGCAACGGCCTGAACTACGCCTGGGGCATGGCGATCGACCTGAACAACTGCGTCGGCTGCAATGCCTGCACCATCGCCTGCCAGTCAGAAAACAACATTCCTGTTGTCGGCAAGGAGCAAGTGGTTCGCAGTCGCGAGATGCACTGGATTCGCGTCGACACTTATTTCAAAGGCGAGGACGCAAACAATCCGGAAGCGACCAACTTCATGCCGGTGCCGTGCATGCATTGCGAGAATGCGCCGTGTGAGCCCGTCTGCCCGGTGCATGCGACGGTCCACAGCGCCGAAGGCCTTAACGACATGGTCTACAACCGCTGTGTGGGCACGAAGTATTGTTCGAACAACTGTCCTTACAAAGTTCGCCGCTTCAACTTCTTTCTTATATCAGGATTGGGAAACGCCCACTTATCAATTGATGCGTAACCCGGACGTTTCGGTGCGCAGCCGCGGCGTGATGGAGAAGTGCACTTACTGCGTGCAACGGATTCAGGGCGCGAAGATCCAATCGGAGCTGGAAGGAAGAAAGGTGCGCGACGGAGAAATTGTGACCGCCTGTCAGGCCGTGTGTCCGACCGAAGCGATCGTTTTTGGTGACGTGAACGATCCTGAGAGCCGCGTTTCAAAACTGAAAGCGGACAAGCGTAACTATTCGTTGCTGGGTGAATTGAACACAAAGCCGCGCACGACTTATTTGTCAGCGCTCAGGAATCCCAACCCTGAGATTAGGTAGTCGATTCGAGTCCCCTCTCCGCAAGCGGAGAGGGGTTAGGGGAGAGGTAGTCGCCAGCAACACGCCCCACCCTAACCCCTCCCCACTTGTGGGGAGGGGAATATAAAAAGAGCAGTTGATATTCCTAATGCCAGACGAACCACATAGCGAAGGTCCGATACACCATACGACAGCGCCGGTAGTCGCTTCGGGGCTGACGTTTGCATCCGTAACGGACAAGATCAGCTCGATCGTTCTGAAGCGAAGCACGCCCATCTGGTGGTTCGTAGGTTTTGCGATCTCGTTTGTCCTGTTCCAGTTAATGCTGCTGACGATCACGCAACTGCTGTTCGTCGGTATCGGACTCTGGGGCGTCAACATCCCGGTTGCCTGGGGAATGGACATCCTGAATTTTGTTTGGTGGATCGGCATCGGCCACGCCGGCACGCTGATATCAGCGATCCTGTTGCTGCTGCGGCAGCAGTGGCGCACGTCGATCAACCGTTTCGCCGAAGCGATGACTTTGTTTGCCGTAGCCCAGGCGGGCATGTATCCAATCATGCACCTGGGCCGTCCCTGGCTGGCTTACTGGCTGTTTCCCTACCCCAACACGATGGGAATCTGGCCGCAGTTTCGCAGTCCCTTGATGTGGGACGTGTTTGCCGTTTCCACTTACGCCACCGTTTCCGCGATGTTCTGGTTTGTCGGTCTGATTCCGGACTTTGCCACCCTGCGCGATCGCTCGCGCAGTAAGCCTTTTCAAATGGTCTACGGAATGCTGGCGATGGGTTGGCGCGGTTCGGCGCGACACTGGCATCGTTATGAGATGGCGTATCTGCTGCTGGCCGGTCTCGCGACGCCACTGGTCCTTTCAGTGCACACAATTGTTAGTTTCGATTTCGCCGTGGGCATGATTCCAGGATGGCACGCCACGATCTTTCCGCCTTACTTCGTGGCCGGCGCTATCTATGCGGGCTTTGCGATGGTGTTGCTGCTGACCATCCCCCTGCAGGAAAGTATTTGGGTTGGAAGGTTTCATTACCATGCGTCACATGCACAACATGGCGAAGGTAATGCTCGCGACTGGGTTGATCGTCGGCTATGGCTACGTGATGGAAGCGTTCTTCGGTTGGTACAGCGGCAATCGCTTCGAGCGCTACATGATTTGGAACCGGATGCATGGGCCTTACGCTTACTACTACTGGGCGCTGATTCTTTGCAACATCATCACGCCGCAGTTTCTCTGGATCAAAAAAATACGATCCAACCTGCTGGTGTTGTGGCTGATCTCGATTGTGGTAAGTATCGGCATGTGGCTGGAGCGATTCGTAATTGTCGTCACCAGCTTGCATCGCGACTTCCTGCCTTCATCGTGGGGCATGTATCAGACGTCAATGTGGGACTGGACAATGTTTATCGGCACGATCGGATTTTTCTTTACGCTGTTGTTCCTGTTCATCCGCTTCCTGCCGATGATCTCCATCTTCGAGATGCGTACGATTTTGCCGGAAGCGGAAGTTGAGGAGTGAGTGATCAGTGGCCGGTGGTCAGTGATCAGTATTTAGGATGAAACCGACGCAACCAAAACTCTACGGCATCATGGCTGAGTTTGATAACCCGTCGGACCTGGTGGCGGCAGCGCGGCAGACTCATGAGGCAGGCTACCGGCGCATCAATGGTTATTCGCCTTATCCGATCGAGGAGCTTACCGAGGCGATAGGCTTTACGCGTACCACTTTGCCGCTGATTGTTCTGGTTGGCGGGATACTGGGCGGGCTGGGCGGCTTTTTCATGCAGTATTGGATGGAAGTGATCGACTATCCGTTGAATGTTGGCGGCAAGCCTTTCAACAGTTGGCCGGCCTTCATTCCGATTACCTTTGAATGCACGGTGCTGGTGGCCTCGTTTGCGGCAGTGTTAGGCATGCTGGTATTGAATAAGCTACCGCAGCCATATCATCCGGTCTTCAATGCGCCGAATTTTGCGCTGGCCACACGCGATAAGTTTTTTCTGGTGATCGAGGCAAACGATCCGAAGTTTCGTCACGATGAGACGACGCAGTTTATGAACACGCTGGGAGCGATGGGGGTTAATGACGTTGAGGTCTGACGAGCAAACAGCAAACAGCAAACAGCAACCAGCTGGAAGGCGTTGGCTGGAGGTGCACGCTGTTCGTAATTTACTGCCCACAGCTCACAGCCCACAGCCCACCTCTTTTCTCCTGCTGTTTGCTGTTTGCTGTCTGCTGTTTGCTACCTGCGTGCCGGCGCGACATGCAGGATCAGCCGAAGATGAAGCCTTTTCGCTCATCAACTTTTTTCAGGGATGGGTTGTCGACGCGTCAACCAATTGAGGGAACGGTGGCCCGTGGTTTTCTGAAAGAAGACACGGAATTCTTTACCGGCAAAAAGGCGGGCAGACCTTCTGCAAGCGCTTCCGCACCAGTCCAAACTCCGGCAGGTCCGCAGCCATCTGGAACGAGTCCTGCCCCGGCGCTCCTGGGTGCAGCGGCTTATCCCGACGACGTTGAAGTCTTTCCGATTGCCGTAACGGACAAAGTGGTTACGCGCGGCAAAGAGCGTTACGAAATTTTCTGTTCAGCCTGTCACGGCCTGACCGGCAATGGCGACGGCATGATCGTGAGACGCGGCTTCCGCCGGGCAGCTTCATTTAATGACGACCGTTTGCGGCAGGCACCCGTGGGCCACTTTTTTGACGCCATCACAAACGGCTGGGGCACGATGCCAAGTTATGCGCCACAGATTCCGACTGAGGACCGCTGGGCGATTACTGCCTACATTCGAGCGCTGCAATTGAGCCAGCAGACTGAGCAAAAGGAGCCGGCGGCGGCGTCAACAACGGGCACACCGGCAAACGGCGGAGGGCACCAGTGACCATAGGCCCTTACAACGCACCTCCGAATGTGAACCGCGTTCAGCAAGGCGCGCTGATTGTCGGCGCCGTGTTCACAGTTCTATTCGTTATCGGGTTTTTCGTGAATCGCGATCAGTTTTTCCAGTCGTATTTGTTTGCCTTTAGTTTCTGGGCCGGGATTTCTATTGGTTCGCTGGCTTTGCTTATGCTGCAGCACCTGACCGGTGGTGGTTGGGGCCTTGTGATCAGGCGAGTGCTGGAAGCGGCTACTCGAACTTTGCCTTTGGTTCTGATTCTGTTTGTGCCAATCGTGCTCGGGGCGCACCGTCTTTATAGGTGGAGTGACGCGCATGAAGTGGCGGAACATCCGGTGCTGAAAGAGAAGTCGAAATATTTGAACCTGCCGTTTTTTACCGTGCGCGCAGCGATCTATTTTGCTATCTGGCTGGCACTCGCTTATTTCCTGAACCGCTGGTCGCTCCTGCAGGACCGCACCGCTGACCGGAAATATACAAAGAACATGCGCGTGCTAAGCGGACCGGGGATGGTGCTTTTTGTTTTCACAGTATCCTTCGCCTCGATTGACTGGTTTATGTCGCTTGACTGGGAATGGTCATCCACGATCTATGGATTCATTTTTGTGGCGGCTTGGGCTTTGAGCGCCCTCGCGTTCACAATCGCGGCGATGGCCGCGCTGTCGAAACATGAGCCGATGAATAACGTTGTGGCCCAGTTGCATTTTCACGATTTGGGAAAGTTGCTGCTGGCGCTGGTGATGCTCTGGAGCTACTTCGCGTTTTCGCAGTTTCTAATTATCTGGTCAGGAAATCTGCCCGAGGAGATTCGCTGGTATCTACCAAGAATCCATGGCGCCTGGGGCGCGATTGCGCTGGCGGTAGTCGTGTTGCATTTTGCGTTTCCGTTTCTGTTTCTGCTGTCACGCTCGCTCAAGCGCCACGCAGGGAAGCTCGTCATCGTGGCCGGATTGATTCTGGTGATGCGCTTGATCGATCTGTTTTGGATGATTGAGCCAAACTTTACTGGAGCAGCGTTTCACTTTAGCTGGATGGATCTGGTTGCGCCGGTCTCGATGGGTGGTTTGTGGCTTGGCATTTTTGCCCGCGCCTTAACACAGCGCCCGCTGATACCGATTAACGATCCACTTTATGAAACAGTGCTTGAGCAGAAACACGCGCATGCGGGGCATTAAAATAGAGGGAAAAAGGGGAACGGGTAAAGGGTAAAAGGAGTGAGTGATAATAGCGGAGAATTGGAATAATGGCAGGGAGTAGGCACAACGGTAAGGGTCACAGTAGCGACGATGTTCGGCATGTAACTGAGACGCCGGACGTGTCGCACATCAAGAATCCGGATGTGACGCACGAAGCTAGTGACGTCAACATTTCGGGTATTTTGAAGTTCGTCATGGGCCTGACAGTTTTAGGGGCGGTGGTATTTGTGTTGATGTGGGGCATGTTCCGTTTCCTGAACGCGCAGGAGACGGAGAAAGAACCTCCGGCGGGACCGATGGCGATGACTGAAGAGGAACGACTGCCACCGGAGCCGAGACTGCAGGCGTCGAAGGGCTTTGGAGTAAAAAGGGAAAACGGCGAGTGGGTGAACCTCGAGAAAAAGGAACCCGAGGCCGAATACCGGGTGCTGCGCGAGCAGTGGGAACAGCGCCTGAATTGTGACAGTGGAAAAGAAGCTTCCGGGCACTTGAGCTCGGTCGCAGAGGCAGGCCGGCGAATAAAATGTGTTCCTATCGCGGAGGCCATGAAAAAACTGCTTGAAGGCGGCGGTGTGCCGGTGCGGACCTCCCCTAACAATTCGGGAACGCCGAAGGACACAGCGCCACCAACAGCCTGGAGCTCGGGGCGAGTGAGTGGAAAGGGACAATGACGGCAGGAGGCAGAAGGCAGAAGGCGGTAAGCAGAAGTACAAGGCCGGCCGTGGCTTTGCGGCTTTGCCGCCGCACAGTGCGGAAAGGCTTCGCCTTTCCGACAGCCTCGTTCCGTGAATTTGGCAAGGCTGCGCCTTGCCCGAGCGTTGGAGGCGAAGCCTCCAGGATAGATTTATTGTGTCTTCCGGAAAGCCGTAGGCTTTCCGCACTGAGGGGCAGCAGAGCTGCAGTTTCGCTGGCGAGAGTTTTCATCCTGCTGCTCACTGCCCACTGCACACTGCCCACTGCTTTCGGCCAGTTCAGTCAAACGCAGGGAAATTCGCCGCTTTACAGCTCGCGACCTTATGAGGCGCGCGCGCCGAGTGGTCTGCCCAAAGTTCTTAAAGACGTAGGCATTGATCAAAAACTCAACGAACAACTCCCGCTTGATCTCGTGTTCAAAGACGAGACTGGCGCGGAGGTAAAGCTGGGCAACTACTTCGGAAAGAAGCCCGTGGTGCTGTCGCTGGTCTATTACCAGTGCCCCATGCTTTGTAATCAGGTGCTCAACGGAATGGTAACCGCGTTCAAGGTTATGAATTTTAAGGCTGGGCAGGAGTTTGACGTAGTGACTGTCAGTTTCGATCCGCACGAGACCGCAGCTCTGGCTGCCGCCAAGAAGAATACTTACGTGAACTATCTTCCCTCAGACCGGCGTGCGGGCGCAGCCAGTGGTTGGCATTTTTTAACCGGTGACGAAGTCAATATCAGGCGACTGACTGAGGCCGTGGGTTTTCGTTATCACTGGGATGACGCAACGAACCAGTTTGCGCATGCGAGCGCGATTTACGTGGCGACGCCGGAAGGAAAACTTGCGCGCTATATGTATGGAGTCGAATACGCGCCACGCGATCTGCGTCTGGGCTTGATTGAAGCGGCGGACAATAAGATTGGTTCGCCCGTCGACCAGTTACTGCTTTATTGCTACCACTACGATCCGACTACCGGAAAATACGGCGCCAGGATAATGCGCGTGATGCAAGTCGGTGGGATAGTGACGTTATTCGGCATTGTGGCACTGCTTTTTGCATTGCGGAGACGGGGCAGTGCGCAGGGTGATTTGCGAGAGAGGCCGGTAGGTTAAAGTGCAGGCTTTAACTTTTAGGTAACGCAAACTGTTAGTTTGCCGTACGTGGGCCAGGCACAGTTGAGTGGCGACGGGCCATTCGCAAACTAACAGTTTGCGTTACCAGACAAGCTCGGGCGAAAACGAATTATGCAGACTTCGTGGATTCCATTTATACCGGAAAGCGCTTCCACTGTTTCAGGGAAGGTCGATGCGCTCTATTTTTACCTGTCGGGCGTGACGGTGTTCTTTACGCTGCTCATTTCCGGCGTGCTGATTTTTTTCGTTATTAAGTATCGCCGCCGCACGGCCTTTGAGATTCCCCGGCCCATCGCCGGCTCGCATAAGCTGGAAACCGTCTGGTCAGTGATTCCTTTTATCATTGCCATGAGTATGTTTGCCTGGGGCGCGCAGGTCTATTTCGAGAATTCGCGCCCGCCCAAAAATGCAAACGAAGTTTACGTAGTAGGCAAACAGTGGATGTGGAAGATTCAGCACTCGACCGGGCAACGCGAGATAAATGCGCTGCACGTGCCCGTAGGACGGAAGATCAAACTGATCATGACTTCCGAGGATACGATTCACGACTTTTTTATTCCGGCGTTCCGCATCAAGGCCGACGTATTGCCGGGCAAGTACACCACGCAGTGGTTCGAAGCCACCAAGCCGGGGACCTATCACCTCTTCTGCGCCGAATACTGCGGCATGAATCATTCCGGGATGATCGGCTCGGTGATCGTAATGCAACCGGCGGACTTCGATAACTGGCTGAGCGGAAATGCCAGCCAGCAGTCGCCAGCCGTTGCCGGCCAGCAGTTATTCCAATCGCTGGGCTGCGTGTCCTGTCACGGCGCCAATGGTGAAGGCGGACGTGGTCCGGGTTTGGTAGGACTTTTTGGAAGCAAGGTGTTTCTGACGAATAACCAAACCTTGACAGCAGACGAGGCCTACATTCGCGAGTCGATAGAAAATCCGTCTGCAAAAGTAGTATCCGGCTTCAGTCCGATCATGCCGACATTTCAAGGGCAGGTTACACCGGAGCAGTTAATTCAAATCATGTCATACATAAAGTCGCTGCAGGCAACGGGAACGCCGGCAACAGCCGCACCCACGTCAAAGGCGGAAGCGACTCCGGCCGCGGCCACAGCTACGCCGCAGCTTAATCGTAAGTAGTTTTTAATCAAGGAATCATGAAAGCATTCGAAACATTCGAGACACCAGCGGCGGCCCGCGTTAACTACATCAACGCGCAGTACGGTCTCAAGTCGTGGCTGCTGACGAAAGATCACAAGCGCATCGCGTTGTTGTACCTCGGTTCGATCAGCTTTTTTTTCATGGTGGGCGGCGTCTACGCCATGCTCATTCGCCTTGAGCTATTGACACCCCAGGGTGATCTGCTTTCATCGGCGACGTATAACAAGGTGTTCACCCAACACGGGATCATCATGATCTTTTTCTTCCTGATCCCGTCGATCCCGGCAACCCTGGGTAACTTCCTGGTGCCGATGATGATTGGTGCCAAGGATCTGGCGTTCCCGCGCATCAACCTGCTTAGTTGGTATATCTATCTGCTCGGCGGCATCATTACGATTTATGCCTTACTGGCGGGCGGCGTCGATACTGGTTGGACCTTCTACGTTCCCTACAGCACAACTTTTTCCAACTCCTATGTGATTGCTGCCGGTCTGGGAATTTTCATTAGCGGCTTTTCATCGATTCTGACGGGACTAAACTTCATCGTCACAATCCACACTATGCGCGCGCCGGGCATGACCTGGTTCCGGTTGCCGCTGTTTATCTGGTCTCACTATGCCACCTCGCTGGTGATGATTCTGGGAACTCCAGTTGTCGCGATCACGATTCTGCTGCTGGCTTTTGAACGCTTGTCGCATGTGGGAATTTTCGATCCGGCCAATGGCGGCGATCCGGTGTTATTCCAGCACCTGTTCTGGTTTTATTCACACCCGGCGGTTTACATCATGGTCTTGCCCAGCATGGGTGTAGTCAGTGAGTTGATCGCCAACTTCTCGAGGAAGAATATTTTTGGCTACCGGTTTGTGGCGTTCTCGAGCCTGGCCATTGCAGTGTTTGGCTTCCTGGTCTGGGGTCACCATCTATTCGTGGCCAGCCAGTCAGTCTATGCGGGAATGATTTTCTCGTTCCTGAGTTTTGCAGTCGCTATTCCATCGGCCATCAAAGTTTTCAATTGGACGGCCACGCTTTACAAAGGTTCGATCTCCTACGACACGCCGATGCTTTACGCGCTTGGTTTCATCGGCCTCTTCACTGTCGGCGGCATGACCGGGCTGTTTCTCGCATCGCTCGCAATCGATGTGCACGTCAGTGATACCTATTTCATCGTGGCCCACTTCCATTACATCATGGTTGGCGGCGCGCTCTTTGGTTATCTCGGCGGCCTACATTACTGGTGGCCCAAGATCAGCGGCCGGATGTATCCCGAAGGTTGGGGCAGGTTTTCGGCGCTGGTGATCTTTGTCGGTTTCAACCTGACCTTCCTGCCGCAGTTCGTTGCCGGCTACCTGGGGATGCCGCGGCGTTATCACGCTTACCCACCTGAGTTTCAGGTCTTCAATGTGTTGTCGTCGGCGGGTGCGTCGATCCTCGGATTTGGTCTTTTGATACCGGCGATATATCTCGTCTGGTCGATGCGTTACGGCAAGCACGCTGAGGCGAACCCATGGCATTTGCCGGGTCTCGAATGGCGCACCGCTTCGCCGCCGCCAACCGAAAATTTCCTGACCACTCCGGTGGTTACCTGGGAAGCATATGAGTTTGCACCGCCGGAAGAGACGCAGGTCGTCGGCAGGATGAGAAATGAAGGACTGGAAGCGCCGATGTGGATAGTGGGCGGCAAGTAACAAACCGCCAAGGCGCCAGGAGCGCCAAAAAGCGAAAGCAAGATTTAGAACGCGAGGTAACTATAGAACGAAGAAATGCAGGTAGTTACCGGTGTATGACTGGCTAAGCTTGAGGTAATGGAGTAACAGGAGATAAAGTTGGCAGACGCAGTATCAATCGAGCATGAGGCAAGCCATCCGGCGCTGCAGCACCACTTTGAGAATATGGAGCAGCAGCGTGAGGCCGGGGCCCTCGGCATGTGGGTGTTCCTTGTTACCGAACTAATGTTTTTCGGCGGGATGTTCCTTGCCTACACGCTTTATCGCACCAAGTTTCCCGCCGACTTCGCCTCTGCCAGCAACCACCTCGATCTTACGCTGGGAGCAGTCAATACAGTCGTGCTTATTTTGAGCAGTCTGACGATGGCGCTGGCAGTCTATAGCGCCCAGGTCGGCAATCGCCGTAATCTGATTTTGTGCCTGGTGATTACCATCACGTTGGGACTTACGTTTTTGGGTATCAAAGCAGTTGAGTATCACGACAAATATGTAGACAGCTTAATACCGGGTCAATTGATTCCGGGACGTCCGTACAATCCGGCGGTGCAGGAGCATGGCGCCCCGGACGACAAGCACAAACTGCATCTGCTCCCGGGAGCGACCGTTAAGCACGTGGAGATGTTTTATTGGATCTATTTTGCCATGACCGGCATGCATGCGTTGCACATGATCATAGGCGTCGGGATACTGTCAGTGATTCTCTTTTTTTCGTGGCGCGGCCGCTACGGTCCGGAGTATCACAATCCCGTGGAGATCTCTGGTCTCTACTGGCACTTCGTAGACATTGTCTGGATTTTCCTGTTCCCGTTGCTTTATTTATTGGGCCGGCACCTGGAACACATGTAGGATTTGCGACTTGCTAGTTGAAGGCAAAACAGATTTTCCATTTGACATTTTGCATTTGCCATTACAACTGAGATGAGCGAACACATCGTTTCATTAAGAGTCTACATTACGATTTTTCTCGCCTTAATGGCGGGGACAGCGCTCACTGTGTTTGCGGGACTGCGCGATTTCCCGGGACAGTTGAACGTCATCATTGCCATGACGATCGCCGTGGTGAAAGCGACGCTCGTGGTGCTTTACTTCATGCACGTTCGCTACAGCTCGAAACTGATCTGGGTGGTTTTTACGTCTGCGTTATTCTGGCTGGTAATTCTTTTCGCGTTTACCTTCAGCGACTACTGGACGCGGTGTTGGTTAGCACCCTGCTAGGGTTTTTGTCCCGCATCCTGGGTTGAATTCTCAACCGCATAAAACTTTTCATCGCGCACTCCAACTACGCCTTCGCAGGCAGGACACTGCAGACGGATGGTTGAGTCCAAAGTCTTAATCGACGCCGCGCAATGAGGACAGGCTCCCGTCACTTCGTTCTGGTGGAAAAACCCGCGCATCATAATCAGCGGCACAATCAGACCCGCGAAGAGCAACGGCACGCCGAAGATTAATCCGAGGCTCGAGCCGCTTCCGAGCGTCAGGCTGATAACCAAACCTGCAATAAACAAAACCAAACCGATGCCGACCGCAAAGGAAAAGGTGTAGGCACTGTCAAAAGTACGGCTTGGCTTGGTGCTATCGGTTTCCCTGGAGCTCATTCGTAACGTCCCTCTCGGTTGAACTTCGGATTTTACTGGGTTGGCAGGATTGACTTTTACCGCTGCTACCGCCGCTTGTCAACGCGGGGCGGTCAAGTGATTTGCTGGGACCGCGGGCGTCCCGCCCGCAACGCACCGAAGGTGCGCAAGTTTTGGGGCTTGCCATCTTTCAATCCGTTTTCGCGCTGCGCGCCCATTGCGGGCGGGGCGCCCGCGGTCCCAGCAAATCGCTTGAACGGTCTCGGCGAAACGGCCTCGCTGTGCACTTTCGTCGTTCATGGTTATAATCACCGTTTCCTATGACTACTACATTTATGACAAACAGCACTCAGACACCATTCGAACAGTTTCTTGCCGGGCACGATGAAGAAGCCTGGGCGGCGGCGCTGACCACGCTCCTCCGTTCCGTTCATGAGGTAGATAAGAACGCAACCCAGATTTGGTTTTCGTTTTTCCCGCTCTCATTGTTCTGCGCCTTCGAAGCGGCTGACGATCCCGATCTCCTGGCAGCACAGCTGCTGGTGCGGGGCGTTTACCCACTCAGGGAGCAGGTCGATTCGTCACACAAGTTTCTCTACGGCCATCGCTATTGGCCTGAAGTTAAAAAGGCGGTGGAAGCGTTCGCCTTGAATTTCGCGGCTGGAGATACTGCAGCGACTTTCTGATCAGATTTTGAAGGTTGCTCGCGAGGTGGCCCAGGCTCGGAAGGTTGATCAATCACTAACCGTAGGCATATACGGCCGTCGCGTTTATGACAGTGCGACAGGCGGGAATGCCCGCGTTCAAGGACGCGAAGGGCGAGATGCTGCTTGATCGCCGGCACGCGAAGAAGTCTGCGGACGAGGTCCTGCGGGAGCGCGCGGTTGACGATGGTCAGGGATTGTTTGGTTTTCTGAAGACTGTCGACAAGAAGTGGACCGTCACTCACGATGAAAATGACGACGCTGCGAAGTACAAACTCAATAATGCGCAGGACCTCGCCTGGGGAGCCGAAGCCGATCGCTCGCGCAACTGGCGCGAGATTGATCCACGCCGGCCCGAGGGTCCAATTCCGGTGGAGTGTCGCTCGGCATCCTGCGGTACTTGCTGGGTCGGAGTTTTAGGTGGCGCGGAAAAACTTTCCGACGTTGCCGTGCGCGAGGGCAAGAAGATTAAGGAGTTTGGTTACGTCGACACCACCGAACCTAAGCCATTGATCAGATTGGCTTGCCAGGCGCAAGCGCTCGGCGCAGTGTCGATTGTCATCCCACCGTGGAATGGCGTATTTGGCAAGTATCTGAAGTCACTTAAGTCCGTGAACGAGGACCACTGAGGCCTGGAATACACCCTCAAACCGAATTCGCTGAAAAACTCGGCCAGGGTTTCACCCCTACTTTTTGTCGTCGCGGCCGCGGTGCTGTGGAGCACTGGCGGACTCTTCATCAAGTGGACTTCGCTTACCGGACTTGAACTCTCCTTTGGCCGCTCGCTGCTGGCCGCAATCACCGTAGCAATCTTCACTCGTCGCGAAGGCTTTGGACTAAACAAGGTTACAGCGCTGGCGTCCGTGCTTTACGCCGCCCTGCTGCTGCTCTTTGTCCTGGCCACCAAACAGACAACGGCAGCCAACGCGATCTTCCTGCAATACACCGCACCGGTTTACCTCCTGATCTTCGAGCCTTTGTTTTACAAGGAGAAGTTTCGTTCGACAGATCTGATCGTGGTGGTGGCCTGCGTGCTGGGCATGTCGTTATTCTTTGTTGGCAAACTGCGGCCGCAGGATGTAACCGGAAATCTGTTGGCACTGGCTTCCGGACTTTGTTTCGCGTGTTATTTTCTCTTACTGCGTCATTCAACCTCGCGTTCCGTCAATCGCGCTTCGTCGGTAATTTACGGCAATTTGCTGGTGGTGCTGCTGGCCGCGCCCGCCGGCCTAAAAGCAATTCCCCAAATGACATCGCATGATGCCCTGAGTGTGATCTATCTCGGCGTGGTGCAGATTGGCCTGGCGTATACGCTTTTCACCGTCGCCATGGCGCGCGGCGTGCGCTCACTTGATGCGGGGATCGTGGGCTATATCGAGCCGGTGCTGAATCCCATCTGGGTTTTTGCGGTCCTGCACGAGCGGCCAACGAAGTGGGCCCTGCTTGGAGGCGGAATAATAGTCATAGCGGTTGTCTGTCACACGCTGATGGAAGCGAGAAGAGGACGAGCAAGCCTCGTCGATCTGGCTTGAAAGAGTTCTTGTAGTACCCCGGTCTTTACTTATCTCCACCACACCATTCCTCACATCTGCCAGAGCAAGTAGCATCCATCGAGCTTTCAGCCCCAACGGGGCTGAAGGGCGGAACCGCGTTGCGGTTTGGATTCAATATCAACGCGTTGAAATTTAAGGTCTAGAGGTTATGCCACCGGGCTTGGCGAAAAAAATTGATTCTTCACCCACCATCCGCTCGTTGTTTCGCGGCCGCCGCTACTGCTCGCAGACGTTCTACTTTCTGTTCGAAAGTCTCTCCCGGAACCGGACCCGTATCCACGACGCCGCAGTAAGTAGATCTAATCATCAGGGTGCGATCGGCATTACCAGTCGGCTTGTGCGTTGCGGCGGGCGCAGGCGTGGAAGAAGCTGGTGCGGAAGCTTCAGTCTCAGGCGGTGGCGTCATTGCTGATTCCAAAACTGCACTCACCACCGGAGTTTCCGTCACTGTTGGTGGCGCTGTTGACTCCCCGCCGGCGTCGGCACGCTGCTTGGCAGCTGCCGAGACCGCTTTCAAACGCGCAACTTTCTGCTCAAAAGTCTCACCCGCGACCGGACCCGTGTCGACTACGCCCGCATAAGTTGATCGTTTATTCAACTTTCGATCAGGTTGAGCGCCAACCTTGGCAGCCGCAGGTTTTTGCGGCGCAGGTGTGGCACTGGCAGCCGGTGCCGCGCTGGGCTTCGCAGCCGGAGCTGGTGCTGCCGCTTTCGCTGCTGGTGCGGGAGCCGCCGCCGGCTTCGCTTGAGAATGGGCGTGGCCCGTCTCCTCCATCACCCAGACGCCCCGTTCGTCCTTCTTGATCACTGGCAAAGATCCGCCTGCAGCTTGCAGCAGAGCAGAAAGTTCTGCTTCAACAAAACGACTCTGCTTGTTTGGGTCGCGCACGTGTCCGAGAGGCGGACCCATGTAAAGCGTGCCGCAGGTCTGGCACTTTGAAAGAACGTCATCGCCGCGCAGGTGAACCTCTGACGCTTCACCGGCGGTGCGGAGCTGCTTGAGATGACCGTTGCAGAGTTTGCCCTTCGCGTTCTTCTCGTTGCATACAGTCTGCGCGTTGGTAATCCGCTTGGGTAGCGGCGCGCTGGCCGCGGCAGCGGCTACGGGCTCGCTCGAGCTTCCTTCGGATGCAGTTGCTGTCATGACGGCTGTTTAGCTTTCGCCCGGAAGTTTAATTGTTATTGCACTTCGAATCTTACAGAGTCGAGCAAATGTGAGTCAATGAAGCGGAAGAAAAGGTCGTTATTGAATGCCGCCCGCTTACGCAGCCGGTGCTGACAGACATGCTATGCTAAGACCTTAAATGTTTAAAGATCTACTCGGAACGATCTGGCGGCGCGCACCAAGAGCACTGCGGCGCTGGACCGTAAGATTTTCGCATCCGCGATTCGCGGTAACCGCCGCAGCAATCGTCAATGACGGTCGTGGCCGCGTGTTGTTACTCAAACATCGCTTTCGTCCCGGTTCGGGTTGGGGCCTGCCCGGTGGCTTCATAGAAAAGGGTGAACAGCCTGATGCAGCATTGCGACGCGAGTTACGCGAAGAGATCGGACTTGAGGTAGAACAACTGAAGTTGTTTACCGTCCGGGCTTTCAAAAAGCCGAAGCAGGTGGAGATAGTCTTCATGGGTCAGGCGCTTGGTAGTACTGACGAACTCAGTTTTGAAATTCAGGAAGCTGTGTGGTTTTTGCCGGGTGAATTGCCCGCGGAGTTGCCGTGCGATCAGTGTGAGATGATCAAACGCGCGCTGAATTGATGGAGCAAGCCTGCCGGGTTGATGTATGCTGTTTCGGAAATACAAAGTACTGAGTGCTGAGTACTGAGTTCTGAGCGATCGCTGACGTAGTTCGTCCGTTGATTTAGTTAGAACTCAGTACTCAGCTCTCAGTACTCATCACTTATCTGGAGAAGAAAATGGTTGACCTGATTCCGTCGCCTGACACTGTGATGCAGATTCTGAAGCGCACGGGCGCTTTTCGCGAAGGCCACTTCGTCTATCCCAATGGCAAGCACTCCCCATACTACTTTCAAATGCCCCTGGCTTTTCGTTATTACGATACTGCGCGCGTACTGGCGGTGGCGCTCAGCAGAAAGTTCCGAGTGGACCGCGACATTTCGAGCCAATTGCCGAAGGTGTCCATCATCAGTCCCAGTTCAGGCGGCATACCGGTGGCTTTCGGCGTACGTGATGCACTGAGTGCTGAACAGATTTATTGGGCGGAGCAGGAAGGCGATAAGCGCAGGTTTCGACAGTACATCAATAAGGGCGAGGTTAATCCCTCCATCATGGTCGACGACATTATCCGCAGCGGCGCCGCCATCGAGGAAACTGAGTCGTTGGTGAAAGAACTGGGGTCGCCCGTTATTGGATGCGGTGCGATTGTTCGTTTCACTGCGGCGCCCGATAAACTCGGTGCAGTGCCAATCAGATCGCTGGTTGAGTTTGACGCGCAGATGTACGACGAAGGTGAAGAGTGCAGCGATTGTAAAAAGGACGTGCCGGTTGAGCATGTGCGGTTTTAGACGGCAGAAGGCTCTGCCTACTGCTTTTTGCCTTCTGCCTTCCGTCGTCTGTGGCGCCGGTCATTAAGTGAAAACGCCTCCCACCTCGAATCAACAACTTACGGGCGGCGCCGATAAAGACCTCCGCTTTGATGGCTTTCATTTGCTCCGGTGAGAAGCCTTTAAAGCCCTTCATCGATTCGAGTATTTTCACTGCCAATGCTTTCCAGTTCGGAGCGGGCGACATTTTTTCGTATGGCTCTTTCAAATCTTTCGGCGCGAAAGTTTCCGGTGTGATTTCCTTAAAGACTTTGAGAGCATCAAGCGGAAACGATTCTTCAAATGATTTGTAAGCCGCGCCGAAAATCGCCAGCCGCCGCACGAGGTCGGTATGTCTGATTGCCATTGCAAGCCCGACCTTTCCGCCCATGCTGTAGCCGAAAATGTCCGTCTGCTCAAGCTTGAGTTGTTTCAAAAGAGTCGCCACATCGTCTGCCATTTGCTCGAAGGTCAAAGGACGGTCAATGTCGGCGGTGCGTCCGTGTCCCTGTAAGTCAACGGCAATCACCTGACAGTTCTCGGCGAGTGCCGGATAGATGGTTGCCGACATGAAAGCACCGTGAAGCAAAACCAGCGGTCGCCCCGTGCCGTGAATTTCATAATACATTTCCAGATCGCCCACCGAAGCGTATTCGCTTTTGACGGTCGTTGGCTGAACGGCCGAATTTATTTTTTGATGTTCTTGTACGCTCATATAAAATTAAGGAGCTTTCTTTATTGCTTTTACGGCTTAGCATCGAGAAAGTCGTTCACCATCGGGACGATCGTCGGGCATGCTGGTTCATCAGCGTGACGTGTGTTGTGTCGGGCAAGATGGCCAATCTCGATGCTGAGCGCGGCCGCAGGTCGCCGGGGACCTCGCCACCCTTCAGGCGGTACATTTCCGCGATGTGATCGAGCCGCACGCCGTCGGCGTCGCCGTGGATGAAGAACATCGGCGCTTTGGTGGCCTTGAGCTTGTCGGCGCCGAAGTCGTGCGGCTTCAGATCGATCGCGATGACGCGCTTGACGAAGTTCGGGAATTCGTTCGGCGTCGGGCTCAGCCTCTTGTAGTCGGCTTCGATGGGCGAGCCTTTGAAGGCTTCGGCCGTGAGTTTCGGGAATGCGTCCAGCCCTTCCTTGACCCAGCCGTCCTGGCGGAACACTGGCCGAAATGCTGACGACCTTGCGCACCTTGTCCGGATGGCGGATCGCAGCACTGCATCGCCACACCGCCGCCCAGGCTGTAGCCGATGACATCCGCGCTTGGGATCTTGAGGTAATCGAGCAGCGCGGCCACGTCGTCGGCGAGGTTGTCATAGCTGAAATCGCGTTTGATGTCGGCCGTGCGCCCGTGGCCCTGCATTTCGATGGCGATCACTTTCCGCGTCTTGGAAAGTTCGCCGATCCACTCGGTCCAGTGGATGTTTGAAATTGTCATGAACGCACCGTGCAGCAACACCACAGGCTCGCCGCTGCCGTGGATTTCGTAGTACATTTTGAGCCCGTTGACCGGCGCGTAGCCGGTAGTTGGTTTTTGCTGCGCCGACACGACCCCCGACAGGAGCATTGTCAGGAGTATCGAGAGGAAAAAAGCTGTTGTCTTCATGTTTGGATTCCAATTCATAATTCTTCTCATTGTTTTGTCTCCCTTGCCCGCGATAATTTCGCGAGCAGCTCTTCCAGATTTTTCAACTGAGCCTTTGCTCCTTCGACGAAGCCCATTTCGATCATCCTCTCTAAGCGTTCAAGCGACTCGTTATAGATCGAGATACAGACCTTTGTGGTGCCGCCTTGCTCGCTGAAACTCAGGTCCCAATCGGAACCCGGCAATTGAGGGTTTTCATCTTTGTCTGCAAAAGCGTTAAAGAACTTGAAATTGGTTTTCGGAGTAATGGAAGTATATTTCTGAATTGCCCAACCGAGCTCGTCCCCTTCGGGGCTTACCATTGCATAAAATCTCCGGCCCCCGACCTTGAAGTCCAAAACCTTTGTTCGAGACGTCAAGGGTTTTGGCGCCCACCATTGGTCAAGAAGTTCCGGTTTGGTATATGCGTCCCAAACCAATGAAAGCTCGGCAGCAAATTCTTTGGTTATGGAGACCGTCTTGGTCTCTTTGTCCACAATAAATTCCATATTCATCCCTCACTTTTCTGCTTTTTCATTACCTTGAGCACCTCGCCGAGTTGCTCGAACCGCGTCTCCCAGATCTTCCTGTACTGCTCTAACCATTTGTCGATCTCTTTCATTTTTTCGATCTCAAGCGAATAGTAAATTTCTCGTCCCTTTTGTTCCTGTCTTACAAGCTCGCACTCCGTCAGTATTCGCAAATGCTTGGAAACGGCTTGTCTTGTGGTATCAAAATGCTCGGCGATCGCATTGGGCGTCATTGCCTGCAACGCGATCAACGCAATGATCGCCCGCCTTGTCGGGTCGGCTATGGCTTGGAAAATATCTCGTTTCATTATCTTGATGAAAAGTATGCAACCAATCGGTTGCAAATGCAAGTGCAACCGAACGGTTTCGTAAATTCTTTTTTAAATTTTTTAAGAGTCAAAAAATAAGGTCGGAATTTTCAGGCTTGGTGTTCGGGTGACACCAATTTCACTTAATGCTCCACGAAATTCACTTTATGACCGAACCCACATCGTCGCGGTTTAGATTTCGTGTCGGTTCGACAGTGCCTTATCCATCGTCACTTCATCCACATATTCCAGATCGCTACCCACCGGCATGCCCATCGCAATGCGTGTAACGCGCAGGCCGAGCGGCTTGAGCAAACGGCCGATGTAGTTCGCGGTCGCTTCGCCTTCGGTGGTCGGATTCGTTGCCAGGATCACTTCCGTTACCGCCACGCCATCGTTATTCTCAGGCTTAAGACGCGGCAACAGGTTAGCGAGATGAAGTTCGTTCGGACCAATGTGACGAATGGGCGAGAGGCTTCCGTGAAGCACGTGGTAGACGCCCTTGAAGCTGCGCGTTTTCTCCACCGCCACCAGGCTATGAGGCTCTTCGACCACGCAAATTACTGAATGGTCGCGGGATGTTGAGGCGCAGATGCGACAGGGTTCGATGTCGGTGAGGTTGTTACAGATCGAACAGAACACGATGCGCTGTTTTACTTCCAGGATCGCTGTGATCAGTCGCTCAAGCTCGCTGTCGGGCGTACGCATGATGTGAAACGCGAGCCGCTGCGCAGACTTGTGCCCGATGCTCGGCAGTCGTTTCAGTTCGTCGATTAGTTTGGTGACGGGCTCAGCGTATTCCAACATTTGTGCAATTTGATACTTTCAGACGTGCGGACTTTGAGTTTCGTTCGCATACGATTACGCATCCAAAGTCTAGTAAGTGAAAGCGCAAAGCACGCAAGTCCAAATTCGGAAATCGAAGTACCGCTATCCCAGCAGGCCACCTAGCCCCGGTGGCAACATTCCGCCAAGTTTACCCTTCATTGCTTCATCCACTTTGCGGTTTGCTTCGTTGATAGCAGCGAGGATCATGTCCTGCAGCATTTCGACGTCGCCTTCCTTGACGGCTTCCGGGTCGATTTTCAATGACACTATTTCATGATTGCCCTTCATCTCCACCGTTACCACGCCACCACCGGCTGAAGCTTCGGTGCGCAGCTCTTCCATCTCCTTCGACATCTTCTCCTGCATCACCTGCGCTTGCTTCATCATCTGCTGAATGTTAAATCCGCCCGGAAATTTCATTGCGCACCTCTCTTCGGTTTCAGTCGTAATGAACAATAACTGTTTGAAAGCATCGTAACTTTCATTAGAAGCGAATGCAACGAAGCAGCATGAAACTGCAGACCCGCGAGCGGTAGCGAGCGGATGCTACTCGTAATTGAAACTGGATCAGACTGCCTGGGAAGGATGCGTGTAGCCTCCACTCACTACTGCTCGCGGTTCTGCAATGTCTCTGTTATAACCTCTCGCTAATGAGCAACCCCGATTCTACGCAAACGCCCGCTGCGGAGCGCACCCTTTCGGCCGAAGTCAAACTTTACTACGACGTCCACAAACCTTCTGTCTTGCCGGCGCCGTTATTGATCGCTCTTCATGGTTATGGCGCAAACAAGCGGCAGATGATGCGTGAAGCGCTGGCTCTGGCGCCCGAAGGGTTTGCTATCGTCTCGCTGCAGGGTTTTCACCAGCACATGAAGGAACCGAAGGAACCGGGCGGCCCTTTACGTTTTGGTTTTGGCTGGCTAACAAACTTCCACCCGGAGGATTCAGTCGCGATTCATCATCGGGCCCTGCTTGACTTGATAGCGACGTTAGTCGAAGAAGGTGTGGCTAATCAGGATCGCATCTTTCTGCTTGGTTTCTCGCAAACCTGCGCGCTTAATTATCGCTTCGCGTTCACGCATCCGGATATCCTGCGCGGTGTGATTGGAATCTGTGGCGGTATTCCGGGTGATTGGGAAACGAGCGAAGACTACAAGCCAACCAAAGCCGCCCTGCTGCATCTTACCGGAATGCGCGATGAATATTATCCGCCGTCACGCGTTGCGGACTATGAAGAGCGCTTGCGGTTGCGCGCTCAGAATGTCGAATTCAAGAGTTATGACGCGGCACATGAAATGGTGCCGGCGATGCGAGAAGATGTTAGGGCCTGGTTAAAGAAGTATGCCGAATAATCCCGACTCCCTAAGTTCCCGACAGCGGAGCTTAGTCTTGTTCGCTATCTGCTTGTTGACGATCGCTGGCCTCGGCTGTCAACAACAGTATGCAACCGGCAGATCAACAGCCGCTGTTCCACCCTCGTCAGTGACGCTGCCTTTGCCGGCGACTTCTTCACCTCAGCTCAAGCAGTTCATCGATGGAGCAGTTGAGCAGAGCAAGGTAACTACCGGATACGATCCCTCATACGTCAAGCTCGATTACCCTAACGGCGATGTGCCGAGCGATACAGGTGTTTGCTCAGACGTGGTAGTACGTGCTTTTCGCAAAGCTGGCATCGACCTGCAAAAGGAAGTTCACGAGGACATGACGCTGGCCTGGCCTGAGTATCCGCGGAAATGGGGAGCACGCGGGACTGACACCAACATCGATCATCGCCGGGTGTTGAACCTCACCACCTATTTCGATCGCCGGAACAAGTCTTTGCCGATCTCCAACAACCGTGCCGACTATTTGCCCGGTGACGTGGTGGCCTGGGAGCTTAGTGACGGCGTGGAGCATATCGGAATTCTCACCAACCTCTGGTCAGAACCGGACAAGCATTGCCTGGTAGTTCATAACATCGGCGCCGGCGCGCAGGTGGAGGACGTGCTGTTCGCCTGGAAGATCATTGGACACTATCGCTACTTTCAGTAGTTATCCCAAGTCCAAAATCCAAAGTCCAAAGTCAGACAAGAGCGGAGCAAGCCCGCCTTCCTGACCTGAGCGACAAATGTCCGACAAGCCAAGCTGGAAAGTCTTTCAGTCAGAGAACCAGCAATTTTCAAGTCTGATCAGCTCGAGGTCGGGAAGGCGGGCTTGCTCCCGCTTTTCTGAATTACTTTCAAGCCGCCTCCGATTGAAATGCTTGTATCAGGCTACTAACTGACCTTATAGTCAACGCGCCAATCAACATCCGACTCAGCAAAGGACTCCAAAGCATGTGGCGTCACTCGCTTCTGGCCGCGCTCCTGCTGGTTTTGATTCTTTCAACATCGATATCGGCGCAACGTCATGCGGGACCAAAGAGGCGTAGCGATACGATCATCGCCGCGATCCGGGCCGTGCTCGATGCGCAGGTCGATGCCTGGAATCGCGGAGACATTGAAGGTTACATGGCCGGGTATTGGCGGTCTGAACAAACGGTTTTTGTTTCGGGTGACAGCCTAACCAGAGGCTGGCAAACCGTGCTCGCTCGTTACAAGAAGAATTACGACTCGCGCGAGAAGATGGGCACGCTAACTTTTGCTGATTTGGAAATCTCACCCCTTGGAAGCGAAGCTGCCATCGCCGTGGGAAGCTGGCATTTGCAACGGGCGCAAGATGAGCCGCACGGCAGGTTTACTTTGATCTTCAGGAAGACAAGGCAAGGCTGGAGAATTGTGCACGACCATACGTCGTGATGTCGTTCTACGAATGTCTGCGGTCTGGGAGGGAGGTTGCCCAGGCATTAACATACTTGACTGATCAACGTGAGTAGTCCAATTAATTGAATCCGACGGGATAGCCGAATCTAAACCTAGCCGAGCAATTGAACACTCAACAATGTTCGGAAAAAATCAGAACTGGGAGCGATAGCGACCAGCCAGGGATTCACTCCAAAAGGTTGGGGTTGAAACGGCTCAGAATGCAGTTCATCGTCAGTTGCTTTTGGCTGGTCGCTATCGCTCCCAGTTCTGATTTTGTATGGGCCACGTTGAATCTTTTGAGATTGCGCGGCTTGAATGAGGTTTCTTGACTGCCCAAGACGAAACGATTCCTTCCCAACTCGCTCAACTTGAAGAAGACGTTGAGCAGCGCAGCGGTGCCCTAAAAAAAGAACTCGGTCTCTTCGATCTCGTCCTGACTCAGATCGTTTTTGTTGTCGGGACAATTTGGGTTGGCTGGGCCGCCAAGCTCGGCGACGACCAGACCGTCTTTTGGCTGCTCGCCATTGTTACCTTTTACTTGCCGCTGGCCGCCGTCGTTATTTTTCTTAACCGTTTGATGCCCCTCGAAGGTGGGATCTATCAATGGGCCAAGCTGGCGTTCAACGACTTCGTGGCCTTCATGGTGGCGTGGAACCTCTGGATTTTTGGCATCCTGGTGATGTCAGGTATAGGACTGATCATCAAAAGAACGATTATTTATGCCGTGGGTCCACGCGCCGACTGGATGCGCGAAAACAGGTTGGTGACCACCGTCATTTGCACTCTCTTGATGGTCATGATGATAGCTGCCTCGAGGCGAGGTTTGATGCTCGGCAAGTGGGTCCAGAATTTCGGGGGCGCGTTCCTGCTGGTAACTTTTGCAACCCTAATCCTGTTGCCGTTCATCACGGCTGGCCAGGGCACGCTCGCAAATTACCACCCGTTTTCGACCAGCCTTCCGGAGTTGAAAGCATATAACATCAACGTTTTCAGCAAACTCGCGGTGGGCGCTCTGTCCGGCTTTGAATACATCGCCATTCTTGCGGGCGAATGTCGCGCGCCGGCGCGAAACATTAGTCGCTCCGTCATGATTTCAGCGCCGATCATCGCGCTGATGTTCATCCTGGGAACGGCTTCGGTGTTGGCGTTTGTAAGTCCGGACAAAGTTGATCTCATCGGTCCCATTCCCCAGGTGCTGAGTCTTGCCTTCAGCTCATTTGGTTGGGTATCACTCCTGGTATCGTTCACGATTTTTGGCATCGCGGCACGACAGATAGCCTTGATGAGTATTTACTTTGCGGGCAACACGCGTTTGCCGATGGTCGCAGGGTGGGACAATCTGTTGCCGGCCTGGTTTGCCCGTTTACATAAGCGCTATCGCACGCCGGTAAATTCGATTCTCTTTGTAGGACTGATAACGCTCGCCTTCAGCCTCGCGAGTTTGATTGGTGTGAGTGAACAGGAAGCGTTTCAGATGCAGGACAACGCTGCCACTACTTTTTACGGCTTGATCTACATGGTGCTATTTGCCATCCCACTGGTGGCGATCAAACGTTTCGGCGTTAAGGCGCCCATCTGGCTCAGGGTGGCCGCGGGAATGGGTTTTGTGGTTTCAGTAGTAGCCGGGATCTTCACGTTGGTTCCGATAACTCCGGTCGAGAGCCGGCTGATCTTTGCTGTAAAAATACTAATTGTGGTGGTTGCTGCGAACGTCATTGGAGTTGCACTTTACCTGCTGCGCAAGCCGGCGAAAGACTCGGTGGCGGTGTAAACGTGTGGTCCTCCCAATTCATTTCGCGCTTCGCGCTCATTTGCGGGCGGGACGCCCGCGGTCCCAGCAAACACTTGTGAGTGACTCAATAAGGCTGGCCTTCGAGGCAATCCTGTGATAAATCCTGCGGCGAAAACGCGATTTTAATCCTAACCCCCCTAAAGGAGACTGAAAATGGGCAACATCAACATGGGACGCGTGATTCTCGGCGGCCTGGTCGCCGGCCTGGTGATAAACATCGGCGAGTTTCTGCTGAACGGAATGGTGCTGGCGGATCAGATGAAAACTTTCATGACCCAACACAATTTCACAGAGCCGAAAAACTTCATAGCGATTGCAGTAGCTCTGACTTTTGTTTTGGGCATTGTGATCGTCCTGGGCTATGCGTGCATCAGGCCTCGCCTTGGTCCGGGCGTGAAGACGGCAATCATTGCCGGGCTCTTTGCGTGGTTTGGCATTTACTTTTACAGCGGGATCATTAACGGCGTGCTCTTCGGTATTCCGATGAACACTATGATTATGGTTATTGTTTGGGGCCTGGTGGAATTCTGCCTCGGCGCGATCGCTGGCGCCTGGTTGTACAAAGAGACCTGAGGCGTTACGGAAATCGCAACCCGGATCAAACTTGGTAAATTCATTAGCTGTTATTAACAGTTCACAACTGGTAACCCTGGCCGGGCCTGCTCGTCCGCGAGTAGGCCCGGAGATGTGTGAACTTGCGATCATCGAACAGGGCGCGATGTTGATTGCCGGCGATCGAATCGTGCAGGTCGGGTCGCTCGCTCAAATCGATTCGCTGATTGATGCTGACTGCGAGGTGATCGATGCCGGTGGCCGGGTCGTGCTGCCGGGCTTTGTCGACGCGCATACGCATCCCGTTTTTGCCGGCACGCGGGCGGGCGAGTTTGAGGAACGTGCAAGTGGTGCCACTTATCAGGAAATTGCTGCGCGTGGCGGTGGCATTCAATCGACAGTGCGTTCGACCCGTCGAGCAACGCTGGATGAATTAGTCGCTGCAGGAAGGCGTTACGCTGACTGGTTTTTGCGCACCGGCACGACGACCGTTGAAGCTAAATCCGGCTATGGTCTAACAGTCGAAGATGAATTGAAGATTCTGCGCGCAATTAGTGTGCTGGATTCCCAGACTGCGCTCACATACGTACCCACTTTCCTGGGCGCTCACGACATTCCCTCTGAATACAAATCCCGGCGTGATGACTACGTGTCGCTGTTGATTGAAGAGATGTTGCCGCAGGTGGCGGCGGAGAAGTTGGCAGAATACTGCGACGTCTTTTGTGAGGAAAAGGTTTTCACTCCAGACGAATCGCGGAGGATTCTGTTCGGCCGCGCGGTCACACGGGCTTGGGCTGCGGCATGCACGCGGATCAGCTATCGCTTTCGGGAGGAGCAAAGTTAGCAGCTGAACTGGCATACGGTGACCGCTGATCACCTGGAACACACCGACGCTGAAGGAATCGCAGCACTTCAATCAGCGGGAGTGCAGCCAGTGTTGTTGCCCGGTTCGGTTTACGCGCTCGGATCGAGCCGGTACCCGGCGGCGCGCGATATGATCGATGCCGGGCTGGCCGTTGTGCTGGCTACTGACTTCAATCCCGGTTCCTCACCGACGCCCGCGATGACCATGATTCTTTCGCTGGCCTCTACTCACATGAAGATGACGCCTGCGGAATCGATCACCGCTGCAACAATCAACGCTGCCTACACGCTAAATCGCGGAGACAAATCGGTTCAATCGAACCTGGCAAACTAGCCGACTTCGTTATTCATGATTGCGCAGACTATCGCGAGCTCGCCTATTTTTTTGGAATCGAACATCCCTGGAAGGTCTACGCCTCCGGCAAACAAAGTCAGAGTCCCCAAGTTTTTAATTGACGCTTGATCGCTTCTATTTTATTATCGCGGCAACACTGGAAAGGAGGTGATTCTAAAATATGAGTTTTTATCACAGTGAGGTGGCTGCGGCCTGACCTCTGAACCTGTTTGTTAACTAGTTAGGATTTAGGTTCAGTCGTCTTACTGCGTAGTGCTCCTCCTTTTCAGGAAGGCACACAGTCAGCCTCAGGCCAATCCCAACAGTTCACCGGAAGCCGCCGCGCGTCAGCGTGGCGGCTTCACTATTTTGGTTTTGAAGTTCAGTTCTTCGGCTCAGCCAGACCGGAACGGCATAGCCCTCAGAAATCGCCGCCGGTCAAAAGTAGGGTCAGAGCGGGGAGCCCAAAGCGGGAATAGTCAACGCACTCCAGCGACTTGCGTTACGAATGAAGCGGTGAGAGATTAGAATTCTGCAGCAGTTGGTAGGAGAGTCTTTCATTGTCATCCGCTGATTCCCCCGTCTTCTACGATCCCGCGGGCCGCCGTTGGAAACGCGTGCGTCGCATCTGGATGGCATTAGCGATTGTGGTTACCAGCCTCGCGGCAATTCTCATGGCCAGCGTTCTGATTAATCCCGCCCTTCCGAGTTTCAATATCCGTCCGCTCGCGAGTTTGCCGCATACGGCCGACATCAAACCCAAGGCGTTGCCTGCCCCCGCCAATCCCAGCCAACAAAAGGCAAGAAAGGCCCAGGCAGAATTGCAACGCGCGCTGGCTGCGACGCCGCGAGTGTTGCCGGCTCGAAGACGGTCGCACACAGCCGTCTTGCCGCCGCCGCCTACATTGCCCGCGCCCGTCGTCCCCAGCTCGCGCCCGCTCTCGATTGGTTTTTACATCAACTGGGACGAATCAAGTTACGAGTCATTGAAGCGAAATCTCGATCACTGGATTGGGTGATTGCCGAGTGGTCTCACTTGCAAGACAACTCCGATGGCACGAGCCCTCTGGTGACTGACGTCGATGCTCCCGCACTTAACTGGATTCGCCAGACGCGGCCGCAAGTTCAGGTCATTCCGATGGTGCAAAATCTAGTTGACGAAAAGTGGAAGCCTGATTTGCTGGCGCGCGCGATTAGTGACGAAGCCGGCCGCCAAAAACTAATTAGTGCGCTCACCGCCTTTGTGCAGGAGAATAAATTTGCCGGAGTTTGCGTTGACTTTGAAGAGCCGACACCGGCGACGCAGCAGGCGCTGTTAACTTTCGTTCAGGAGTTACATGCAGTCGTTTGCACCAAAGGGGTTGCTGGTGGTGCAGGCAGTACCTTTCGACGATCCCGACTGGAATTACAAGGGTTACGCTGCTGCTAACGACTACACGATGCTGATGGCTTATGACCAGCATTACGCCGGAAGCGATCCGGGAACAGTGGCTGCGCAGGATTGGTACGAAAACAATCTCGTCAAACGAATGCAGGACCTCGAACCCGAATCGAACCATCATCGCTCTGGGAAACTATGGCTACGATTGGACCGCAGGTAAGACGGAAGCGGACGGAACTCACCTTCCAGGAAGCAGTTATCTCCGCGCGTGACTCGGAAGCAAAAATAGTTTTTGACTCTGCTTCGCGCACTCCAACTTTCGAGTATGACGATGAGAATGAAACGCACCACAGCGTTTGGTTTCTTGACGCCGTCACGGCCTATAACGAGATGCGCGCGGCGAGTGGATACAGGCCGGCCGGTTTTGCAGTCTGGCGTTTGGGTTCGGAAGATCCGTCGGTTTGGTCAGTACTGGGCAATTCGCCGCCCACGTCGGCAGATGTCTCTAAAGAGAATTGTCTACGGTTACCAGGTTGACTTCGAAGGCAGTGGCGAAATACTAAAGGTCGTGTCGCGACCGCAGGATGGCTGGCGCAATCTGGACATCGACGTCACCGATGGTTACATCAAGAACGAAGACTTCGTTGCGATTCCTTCGTCTTACGTGATTCAGCGCGAAGGCGATCATCCCGGACTGATCGCGTTGACTTTTGATGATGGTCCCGATCCGCAGCTGGACGCCGGCAATTCTCGACATTCTCAAACGAGCAAAATGTTCCGGCCACATTCTTTATTATCGGGAAGAACGGACAGGCTTATCCGGACCTGATGCGCCGCCTGGTTAACGAAGGTCACGAAATTGGCAATCACACTTATACACATCCAAACCTTGGCGAAATACCGTTACCGCTGACCGATCTTGAACTCAATGCCACTCAACGCTTGATCGAATCGGAAATCGGGAAGGTCGACGGTACTTTTTCGTCCACCCTACTTTGGTGACGCCGAAGCCGACAAGCCGCAGGAAGTTGAACCGGCTTACCAGGCGCAGAAACTTGGCTACTTCATGGTGGGTGTGCGCATCGACCCGGACGATTGGGAACTTCCGGTTACCGCCGATCAAATCGTGGAACGAACACTCGATCGGCTCGGCGACAACAATCCGGATACCCGCGGCCAAGTTGTTTTGCTGCACGATTCCGGCGGTGATCGCGCGGCGACAGTCGCGGCGTTACCGGAATTAATTCGCAAAGTGCGCGAGCGCGGATTTCGCTTCGTGCAGGTTTCTGAGCTGGCCGGGTTATCAAGAGATCAGGTGATGCCGTTGATTCCGCAAAGTCAACGCGTGTTTACCCGATCCGATGCGGTCGTCTTTCTTTTTCCTTTCCACGGTGGGCTGGGTGTTGCAATGGATATTTGTAATCGGCATTCTCCTGGGACTGGGTCGCCTGATTTTCATTGGCACGCTGGCATTGGCGCAGTGGTTTCGCTCGCGACACCGCGCAGCGCGTACACGCGGGAGAGACATACGCGCCCTTCGTTTCGGTAATCGTGCCGGCCTACAACGAAGAACTGGTGATTAAGAATACGATCAATAGTTTGCTGGCCTCGAATTATGACGACTACGAAATCATCGTTGTGGACGATGGCTCGGTGGATAAGACAAACGAAATCATTCGCGAAAACTTCGACGATAACGAGCGGGTCAGGCTGGTGCCGGCGTCGGCCGGGGGTAAGGCGGCAGCACTCAACGTCGGACTGCGTTACGCGAAAGGTGAAATAGTAATCGCGCTCGACGCAGACACGTTGTTTGCGCCACAGACCATCGGCGCACTGGCTCATCGTTTTTACGATCCGAAGATGGGTGCGGTAGCCGGAAACGCAAAGGTTGGCAATCGCATAAATATAGTCACTCGCTGGCAGGCGCTTGAATACATCACCTCGCAGAATATGGATCGCCGTGCTTTTGCAAGTTTGAATTGCATTACTGTAGTGCCGGGAGCTGTTGGCGCATGGCGTCGTGATTTGATCGAGCAGGCTGGCGGCTTCCAGTCTGACACGCTGGCTGAGGACCAGGATCTGACATTGAGCATACGCCGGATGGGTCATGACATTGGCTATGAAGAGGATGCGATCGCCTGGACGGAGGCTCCCGATCGACTGAGCTCGCTAGCAAAGCAGCGATTCCGCTGGGCCTTTGGAACGCTGCAGTGTATGCGCAAGCACATCGACGCTTTGTTTCGTCCGCGTTATGGTGCGCTCGGATTCATCGCTCTGCCGAATGTTTGGATTTTTCAGATTTTGTTTCCACTCATTTCGCCGGTGATGGACTTGATGCTCGTTTATACGTTGCTCGTTGCTGCTCTCGATCGGATACAGCAGCCGGTGGGCTATTCGTCGACCGCGTTGCGTCAGGTGCTGTTCTATTACGCGCTGTTCCTTACCATTGACTGGGTTGCCGCCGGGTTCGCTTTCCTTCTGGAAAAGAAGGAACACTGGCGCCTGCTCTGGTGGCTTTTCCTGCAGCGCTTCTGCTACCGCCAGGTGATGTACTACGTCATGATCAAATCCGTGGCCGTGGCCGCGCGCGGATCGACGGTGGGCTGGGGTAAGCTGGATCGAAAAGCGACTGCTGAAGCGCAACTGTGACGCGTGCCTGAGCGATTTTGCGGGAACGGCGGCGTCGGGGCTCGTCCTCCCAGCAAATCACTTGAACACGAACCTGGGATTTAAGGGGCCGCATTAATGGCTAACAAGCGGAAGCGAAACGGGGACGACCGGCAACTGAAGCGGGACAAGTTGTTCGTCTATGTGCTGCTACTTTTTGTGGCGTTCTCTTTTCGCGTTGCCGTCGCCCGCTTCCTTCCGAATGACACACCGGACGACGGCAGAATCTACGATCAGATTGCCCGCAACGTGGTCGACCGGCACGTTTATTCTCACGACAGTGAACCGCCGTTTGCGCCATCGTTGATACGGATGCCGGGTTATCCGCTTTTTCTTGCTGGTGTGCACGCACTCACTGGTCACGGCATGACTCCGGTTCGCATTGTCCAGGCGCTTATGGACACCGCGACCTGCGCGATGATCGCGTTTGTTGCCTTCCTCTGGGAACCTGAGGAAAGTCGGAAGCGCCGCAGCTCGATTGCCGCACTGTTGCTCGCTGCCGTTTGCCCGTTCACTACGATCTACGTGGCAACGATCCTCACTGAAGTACCCACGATGTTCTTTGCAGTCGGAATGACGTTGACGGCAACTCTCGCTCTCAAAGCAACTAGTCAGAAGAAAACAATTCTTCTATGGATTGCGACCGGGTTGCTCGCCGGTCTGTCTGTCTTATTTCGTCCCGACAGCGGACTGTTCGCTTTGGCGCTTGGTCTAACCCTGGTAACAGCAACGCTCGGCCGCAGTGAGGTGAAATTAGCCAGGCCGCGCCACGAGATCTTGTACCGAACGGCGCGAACTTCTTATCTGGGCGCGGTCTTCTCGCTGGCATTTTGTCTGGTGCTGGTACCCTGGGCCGTCCGCAACTATCGTGTCTTTCATCTCTTTCAACCCCTCTCTCCGGCTCATGCGGAGATGCCCGGTGAATTCGTTCCGCGCGGATATCTAGCCTGGGTACGCACCTGGATTGACGACGGGCGTTACATCGAGCCGGCAATTTGGCAACTCGATGCCGCTCCCATCAAACTCTCCAGTATCCCGGATCGCGCCTTTGATTCCGCCGAAGAAAAGCAGCGAGTGAGCGCGTTATTCGAAAAATATAACCATCCTGTCGACGACGAACCCGGCCTCTTTGCCGACGAAAAAGATTCGTCAACTCCGACAGGTTCTGAAGATCAGTCACAGCAGGACGAAAATGCTGAGTCGAGTAAGAGCGAAGCAGACAAGGCCGGAGATAAAAAAGACGAAGCGAACGCTGACGAAAGTGATGAGAAAGACGACGAAGAAGATGATGATGACGAAAGCGCGTCGGCGGATGAAGCGTCTGATCAAGCAGTTGAAATGACCCCTGAGATCGACGCGGGTTTCGCTCAGATAGCGCGTGAGCGGATTGCCCGTCATCCGTTTCGTTACTACGTTTGGTTGCCGCTCAAACGTGCTCGCTCACTTTGGTTTGATACACACTCAGACTATTACCCGTTTCAGGGTCAATTGCTGCCGCTCGAAGATCTCGACTACGACATCCACCAACAATATTACCTTCCGTCTTTTGCTGCGTTGACGTTGATTTACACATTACTGGGATTTGCGGGCGCCTGGTTCTTGTGGCGAACACGAAACTTCAATGCGCGCCTGTGGGTTTTGTTGGCAGCGTTGATGATTTTTCTGCGGGTTGGCTTTTTTGCGTCGCTGGAGAATCCTGAGCCGCGCTACGTGGTCGAAGTCTTTCCGTTTCTATGTATTCTCGGAGGGATTGTTGCCGGACGAATTCCCGGAGTGAGGCTATCGCAGCGCCAAAGGCGCAAGGTAAAAGCCTGACGCAACGTTAGAAGGCGCGAGATAATAACTGCCGAGGGCTATGGGTTTTGAGCCGGTGACGGAGTTGCGGACGGTGTTTGCTCCGAAGGTAATAAGCGCGAAGGATCAGGCCGATCCGGCGAAGTGTGCAGGTGAATGGCCTTCCAGTCTTTTCCCACGCGTTTGAAGACCAACGTCATTCGACCGGTAGCTGTCTCGGGTGTGCCCTTGAAAGTTTGTGACTGGGTCCACAAACAACTGACCACGGCGCCATCGCGTCCGAGCATGGTGATCGAGACATCGCGAACATCCAGCTTCACATCTTTGATATCGGGGTATGAACTTTCCCGGTTGCGCCGCATCTGATCCCAGCCCTTCGTTACTGTCCCATTCCCATTGAAGAGTATGAGGCGCGGCGACTCCAAGTAGACGCTCGTCACTGCTTTAACATCCGCGTGCCGGATGCCATTTATCAGAGTATTGAATGCAGCGACCACGCTTTGCGACCCCGGTGTTTCCGTGGCAATTTTTGGTTTGGTCTCAGTGCGCTGTGGTGTCGCCTTGGAAGTTGTAGGCTGTTGGACGTCCGTACTCTTTTGCGAATCGCCACTTTTAATGGTTGTTGACGGCGACACGGTGGTGCGCGGGCGAACGGTTTGAGAGGAATTCGCGTTTTGCGCCAGGGCTGTCGAGCCGGCGGTGAAAATCACGAGCGCAATTAGTGTGAACTTAATGATCATCTTAGTTTCCCCTCTCAACTCCAAGAGTTCTAAACATCGCCTAATGCATTCGCGGCGTCGAACCATGGTACTCCACTGCGCAGTCTTTCGACAGAACGCTTTTGTCCGAGAACTTCAAACACTTCAAACATCGACGGACCGACCGCCTGACCGGTAAGCATTGTGCGCGAACCGTTGATTAGTAGACCCGCCTTAACGTCGTTATCCTCAGCGAATTTTCTGAGGGTTGACTCAGCGGTTTCCGAGGTGAAGGGTTCAGTCGCCTCCAGTCTGTCAGCAAGAGCGGGCAGAAGGTCTTTTAGGCGCGGGTCTTTGCGCAAATTCTTGTTGACGGCCGCTTCCTCGAAATCGAAGTCATCTGAGAAATATGCGCGCCCCTGTCCAGAAAAATCTTTCAGCGTGAAAAACCGCTGGCGAATTAGATCCAGGGTCTTTAACAACCAGTCCTGGTCGTCATCGTCATATTCTTCGCGCCAGAGCTTGCTGGCCCGTAACTCAGCCTTCACCATCGGCAGCAACTCCGTTACAGGCATGGTGCGAATATACTCGGCGTTCATCCAGAGCGCCTTTTCGTCTGTCCAGTGACGCGGATCGTTTTCCTGAAAGTTAAAAACGGCAGGCGAGCGATGGATATGCTCCAAAGAAAACTTCTCCACCAGCTCGCTAACCGAAAGAATCTCCTGGCCGTCAGCAGGCGCCCAGCCAAGCAGCGCCAGGAAATTGCGAAAAGCTGCGGGAATGAAACCGCGATCTCGATAGGTGGTTAACGAAACCACCTCGCCGTGCTTGCGCTTGGAAAGTTTTCCTTTGTTTGGCGCCAGGATCAAAGGCAAATGGGCAAACAGGGGCACGGCTGCGCCGAGCGCTTCGTAAAGCAGCACCTGTTTGTGTGTGTTCGTAAGATGATCCTGGCCGCGAATCACATGCGTGATCCCCATCTCAATGTCATCAATCACTACTGAGAGGTTGTAGAGCGGGTGACCGTCGGATCGAAGCAGTACGAGATCTTCTATTTCAGAGTAGTCACGTTCCTGAAGCCCGAAGACGAGATCCTCGAAGTGCGTTTTTCCCGCAGCAGCAATCTTCAGGCGCACGGCAAAAGGTTCGCCTGCCGCCGCGCGTTTGTCGGAATCTTCTTTCGTCAGGTCGCGGAAAGGATTGTTGCGATGATCTGTTCCTGCTGCAGATTGCGCGCGCGCACGATCGGCTATGTTCTGTTTGACGTTGGCATCATCGCGATCAGCTTTGGGTGTGAAATCACGGTAAGCCTTGCCTTCGTCCACGAGCTTGTTAGCGGCAGCGCGATGCTTGTCGGCGTTGGCCGATTGAAAGACGAGTTCCTCGTCGTAAGTAAGTCCCAACCATTCGAGGCCTTCAATGATAGACCGCGTTGATTCGTCAGTTGACCGCTGAAGGTCGGTATCTTCAATGCGAAGGAGAAATTTCCCCCGGGTCTTCTGCGCGTAGAGCCAGTTGAAGAGCGCCGAGCGGGCTGCGCCAATGTGCAGGTAACCGGTTGGAGATGGAGCGAAGCGGACGCGAACAGTCATTGGAAAAAGAGGTCAGCGGTCGGAGATCAGAGGTCGGAAAGAAAAGGACCCAATGGTTTTTCTGACCCCTGATCTCTGACCGCTGACCTCTGTTAAAACTGGCGGAGATGACAGGATTCGAACCTGTGAAGGGCTTTTAAGACCCTTAACGGTTTAGCAAACCGCCGCCTTCAGCCACTCGGCCACATCTCCGCAACCCACGAAAACGAAAAAACATTCTAGTCCGCGCTTACGGATTGTCAAGGTAGGGAATAATGATCAATCACTTGAATCTTACTTTGTGCGACTAATCGCCATGAGCGTCAAGTCGTCTCGAGGCACTCGTCCTTCGGCGAAGGTGTGCAACTCATGCCTGCATAGCGAGATTAATGAATCGGGGGAAAGGCTACAGTTGTCGTTCAACAGTTGTGACAGTCGCTCGGCGCCGTACTCATTGCCTCTTCCGTCCAAGCTCTCCGAGAGCCCATCGGTGTAGAGAAATAACGTATCGCCCTTGTTCATGTGAACTCGATTTACTGAAAAACTCTCGCTGCAAAATACGCCAATCGGCAGACCAGTCGCGGCGATCTTTTTTACGGTGCCCTCCTGGACCAGAAGTGGAGGTAGATGTCCGGCATTACAAACCTCAACATCCCCGCTCGTATTGGCGCGACCATAAACTAAGGTTGCATATTGCGTTGGTAAGGTGCTCTCGCAAAAGACCCGGCTGGCGCGTTCGACCATTTGCTCGAGCGGCAGGTTGATGGAAATGAGCGTGCGAAACATCGCATTCAGATGCGCCATTAGCATCGACGCGGCAACGCCCTTTCCTGAGACGTCACCGAGAACGAAATGCAGCGACTGATCTTCGCCCTTGATTAAGTCGCAATAGTCTCCACTGACAGCTCCGGCCGGTTGGTAGTGATAGGAGGCCTCCCAACCATCAATCGTCTGGGTAGGCGGCGGCAACAGGTTGGTCTGAATCTGTGACGCCAGCTCCAGATCCTCTTCAAGGGCGCGCTGTTCGTTTTCAGTTAGATCGCCCAAACAAACGCGCACCAAAGGGTCTGCCATTAACCGTTCCGGCTCGACCGGATCGTGACAAACTTCGCAGAGCCCGTAAGTACCGATGTCCATGCGATGCAGCGCTGCGTCAACCTCCTGGAGCAATCGAGTTAGTTCCGCCGGCCTGTGAAAAGCGCTGGCGGCGTCTTGCAGTTTATGACGACGGTCGATTAGTTGTTCGCGAAGCAGAGGTTCGATAGCGGTAACCATTGTTCTGTCCTTTTTGGTAAAGCCACCTTGTTCTTAAGCCACGAGGCTGGCGGGGATTGGCGCCCGCTGAAGTTGAATGGGAAGTTGCGGTGCGCAGCAAATCTTCTCGAGTCGGGCGCGATCGTTTTTCATCGCGGGGTCGTTAGGCAGAGCGGCACGCACCTCCCGAAAGATGTTGGCCGCATGAGGATCCGGCGGCTCAACCAGTCGATAGTGAATCCACTTGCCCTCGCGACGCGCCGAAACTACGCCAGCCCGACGCAGGTAGGCAAGGTGCCGTGATATTTTCGGCTGGTTTATCTTCAACACCTCCACGAAAAAACACACGCAAACCTCGTCGTCGCCGATGAGATTTATCAGCCGTAAACGAGTCTGATCCGCAAGTGCCTTAAACAGAAATGCGATGCGATATTCTTTGTTGCCCATGACGATCTATTTACCTGTTTAGGGGGTTTATTTATTACGATTTTAGGCGCACCAGTGTTCCTTTTTTGCCAACTATTTTACCTCCAAAAGAGGCCTGTCTCTATCCGGATCTTGCGCCTCAAACTAATCAACGCCGGCGATCTTGCTGCGACGTTCAAACAACAGCGTGTCGCGCCATACGCCGTTCATTTGGGCGATGCGCTCCCGCCTGCCAATCTCACGAAATCCGCAAGAGTGGTGCAGGGAAATACTGGCTGAATTCTCAGGAAAGATGCTCGCCTGTAGCGTCCAAATTCCATTCTCCTCAGATTCTTTTATCAGAGCCTTGAGCAGCAATCCTCCCACACCCTCCCCGCGCATCTGTTCGGCAACATAAACGCTAACCTCCGCGACTCCCGCGTACACAGCGCGCTTCGAAACCGGGCCCAGCGCCGCCCATCCGGCCGGAATTTCCTCGGAAATAGCCATTAGGCGCGGCGCGTGTAAATGGGAATTGTCCCAGATCGTCCAGGTTGAGGCTTGAGTCTCGAAAGTCGCTTGCCCCGTAGCGATGCCAGCGAGGTAAATCACCCGCACGGCTTCCCAGTCTCCCTGAGTCATGGCTCGGATTTGAGTTCCCATATCCAGTCTCGAAATATTTTACACATACGCCTTGACAGATGTGTTGTCCGGAGCGTAAGCTCTGATACATTCGCTTTGGCGTATATGAAATATAGAGGAGGAAGACATGGAAAGCAAGACCGAAAACGTAGTGCAGGCACTAAAGGCGCATTTGGCTCTGAACGTTCACGACGTTAAAAAGAGCCTGGAGTTTTATCGCAAGATGCTCGATCTGGAGCCTTCGAAAGTCAGGACTGGATACGCGAAATTTGACGTGCAAAATCCGCCCTTGAATTTGACTCTCAACGAAGTTGCCTTTAGCGGGCGAGGTGCCCTTTCGCATCTCGGTATTCAGGTGGCGTCGACGAACGACGTGCTGGCGATGCGCGACAAGTGGGTAGCGTCCGGGCTCATTACTCGCGACGAAATGCAAACAAACTGTTGTTATGCAACTCAGGACAAGACGTGGGTAAGAGATCCAGATGGCAACGAGTGGGAAGTCTTCGTTGTGCTAAAAGACAATCTGCCGGAGACGGCAGCATGCGAGTGTGGTGACAAAATCGCCGAGGCGTATGCCAAACCTGGAGTGCCAGAGACAATGGCGCCAGCGGCATGCTGTGGCACATCGGTTCCGTTGTCAGAAATAGCACGTTCCTGAAGTCCAAGTTGTTTGGGATTCGACAAATCATATGACACGCGATAACCCCGGCCCGAGACGGAAACTTTCGTTCCTCGATCGCTTCCTGACTGTCTGGATTTTTGCGGCTATGGTTGCCGGCGTTCTCACCGGATATCTAAATCCGGGGGTTGAGAAGTTCATCGGGCGTTTTCAAGTCGGCACAACCAATATTCCCATCGCCATCGGGCTCATCGTTATGATGTACCCGCCGCTAGCCAAGGTGCGTTATGAGGAGTTAGGTGCGGTCTTTCGTAACTGGAAGGTGCTGGGGTTATCGCTCTTTCAAAACTGGATCATTGGACCGGTCTTGATGTTCCTACTGGCAATCATCTTCTTGCGCGCGTACCCCGAATACATGGTGGGCTTGATATTGATCGGACTTGCGCGTTGCATTGCAATGGTGATCGTCTGGAATGAGTTGGCCGGCGGCGATAACGAATACGCTGCCGGTCTGGTCGCTTTCAATAGCATTTTCCAGGTGCTTTTTTACAGTCTTTATGCCTGGTTCTTTATCACGCTTCTGCCGCCGATTTTCGGTTTGCACGGAGGCATCGTTCACGTGAGCATCGGCCAGATCGCATGGAGCGTATTCGTCTATCTTGGCATTCCGTTCATCGCCGGAATGCTTACTCGCTTTCTGCTGATGAGAGCGAAAGGCAGGTCCTGGTACGAAAGCGTGTTTATCCCGCGTCTTGGTCCGCTGACGCTCGTAGCCTTACTCTTCACAATCTTCGTTATGTTCAGCCTCAAGGGCAATCTGATCGTTCGGCTGCCAATCGATGTCTTGCGCATAGCCTTGCCGCTCTTGTTCTATTTTGTCCTGATGTTTTTGGTTAGTTTTTATTTGGGCAGGAAAATCGGCGCTGACTATTCCAGGACAACAACCTTATCTTTTACTGCTGCCAGTAATAACTTCGAATTGGCGATCGCCGTTGCGGTTGCAGTTTTCGGCATCAGCTCGGGCGTCGCCTTTGCGGCCGTGATTGGACCGCTGGTAGAGGTTCCGGTCCTGATTGGGCTAGTCAGGGTTGCGTTATGGTTGCAACCGCGTTGGTTTGCCGTTGAATCAGTGTTGCCTGCGGTCACACAACCAGGATCAGTTTTTTCAGGAGCAGGCGATGAGTAGCAAAAGATCTCAGCGGGTCTTGATTCTTTGCACTGGCAACTCAGCACGCAGTCAGATGGCGGAGGGCCTGTTGCGTCATGATGGAGCTGAACGGTTTTCTGTCGAGAGCGCCGGACTCGAACCAAGTTTCGTCAGGCCAGAGGCTATCGAGGCGATGCGCGAGCTTGGCATCGACATATCAGGACAGCATTCCAAGTCGCTCGACAAATTCATCGGCCAGTCTTTCGATTACATAATTACTGTTTGTGATAATGCGAACCAGAATTGTCCGATCTTTCCCGGAGCCAAGGGTCGAATTCATTGGAGTGTGGAGGACCCAGCAGCCGTGAGCGGCAATCAAGAAACCCGGATGAAGGCATTTCGAAATGCTCGCGATGACTTGCGTAAGCGCCTGGCCAGGTTCATCGAAAGTGCGAAGGAAGTTGGTGCCAGCCGTTAATGAAGACGGCCCGGCGTCTCTGAGGACCGGGCCTTCTTTAATCCTTCAAATCCGTCTGGCACTACATCAGATTCTTGTTCAAACGTTCCTGGCGTTCTTTCTTCCGCAATTCCATTCTCTCTTTTCGTTCTTTCTTTAGACCTTCGAGTTTGGCCTTCTGTTCTGCGGTTAACACGCCGTCCATTTCGCTCCTGGCACCCTCCATCGCAGCCCGAATTTCCTGATGTAGGGCCCTGGCTCTTGCCTCGTCGTCAGCTGAGAATGTGCCTGCTATTCGTTTCTCGCGCAGTTTGAATAATTCTTCACGCTGAAGTTTTGTGGTTTCCAGCCGGCGTTCCATGATCGCTCGACTCTGTTGGCGTTGTTCTTCAGTAAGGTTCAGTTCGCCGATCAGGCGACCCATGCGGTTGCGCTCCTGGGCTTCGCGCGGCCTGCGGCCTTCGCGATTTCCCATGCGTTCCCGACGTCCTTCCATCCGCTCGACGCGTTCTCGCTGTAGAGTTCCATCCTGAATCGATGGTGTTTGTGATTGTTTTTCCTGCGCGCAAACGCCCATTCCAACGGCCAGCATGATTCCGACGACACCAAACAAACTTTTTCGTAAAAACATCTCTTATCGAACTCCTTTTTGGCTATTTTTCTGCGGTATAGATGTAGGTCCGGGGATGGGCTTCCTCGTTACATCCTTTAGACGCGCGGAACTCAGGATTAGTTTGGAAAGAAACAGGCATTGACTTTTTTACTTCAGCAGAGTACTTTATGACGCAAAGAAGCTGAGCCTTTCTATGGGGCCTGTGCTGATTAAAACGCGAAAGATTTGTGAGTAGTAAAAATCTGAACCCGCACGTTACAATACCGCGCAAATGCATCTAGAGAACATAAACTCCCCGGCAGATCTGCGGCGACTGCCTTTGGAAGAGTTACAGCCCGTTGCCGACGAAATCCGTCAGTACATTCTGGAAACAATGTCGCGAATTGGCGGCCACACTGGCGCTTCCCTGGGCGCGATTGAATTGGCCGTGGCGCTTCATTATGCCTTTGACACACCGCGGGACCGGCTAGTCTGGGACGTAGGGCATCAGGCTTACGCGCATAAAATCTTGACGGGGCGGCGCGATCTACTGCCGACCATCAAACAGTATGGCGGCATTAGTGGTTTCCTGCGCCGCGATGAATCTGAATACGACAGTTTCGGTGCTGGTCACGCATCGACATCGCTTTCTGCCGCACTCGGGATGGCGATCGCTCGCGACAAAAACAACGAGGATCACCATGTGGTCGCATTGATTGGCGATGCGTCGCTGGCTGGTGGTATGGCGATGGAGGCGATTAACCAGGCGGGACACCTCAAGAGCCGGTTGATTGTTGTTCTTAACGATAACGAAATGTCGATAGCTCCGGCGGTAGGGGCGCTGACCGGTTATTTGAACCGCATCCGCAGTGCCGGCAGTTACCATCGCTTCAAAGATGAAGTTGAGGAAACCTTACTCTCGATTCCTTCAGTCGGCGGGCGCCTTCATCATGCTGCCAAGACGATGAAGGACGCTATCGCGGCAGCAGTGCTGCCGGGGGCGCTCATCAATGAATTAGGGTTTAAATACATCGGCTACGTAGACGGTCACAACCCGCGCGCCCTGGTTGCCGCCTTGCGTGAAGCGCAACAGATCAAAGACGGTCCGGTTCTGGTTCACGCGCTGACAACAAAAGGCAAAGGACACCCGCAGGCCGAGAAGGACTATTATCGTTGGCACGCCACCGGCCCGTTTGACCTGCAGACCGGCAAGGCCATCAAGTCGAAGGCGAGTGCGCCAACCTATACGACAGTTTTCGGAAATACACTGGCCGAGTTAATGGCGAAGGACGAGAAGATCATAGCCTTAACAGCGGCTATGCCGGATGGCACTGGTATTTGCACGCCGCTGGAAAAGTTTCCCGACCGATCTTTCGACGTGGGTATTGCGGAGCAACATTGCGTTACGTTTGCCGCCGGAATGTCGGTTGAGGGCTTGAAGCCGGTTTGCGCGATCTACTCCACCTTCCTGCAGCGCGGCTTCGATCAGTTGATTCACGACGTTTGTATACAGAACCTTAACGTAAAGTTTTGTCTCGATCGCGGCGGCGTGGCCGGCGGTGATGGACCCACGCACCATGGTCTTTTAGACATAGCTTATCTGCGCGCGGTTCCCAACATTGCGCTGATGGCTCCAAAGGATGAAGGCGAGATGCGCGACATGTTGCACACCATGATCGAGCATGTAGGACCGGCAGCAATGCGTTACCCGCGGGGCAGTGGCGTTGGCGCCGACATTGAGCGCGCACCGCAACTCCTGGAAATTGGCAAGGGCGAGATACTTCGCGACGGCGGCGAGATTGCGATCGTCGCTTACGGCTCAATGGTGCATCCGGCTTTGCAGGCGGCCGACAACCTGGCGAAGGAAAAAATTGAGACTACTGTCGTTAACGCACGGTTTGTGAAACCTCTGGATGCTCAACTGCTATTGGCTTTGGCGCAAACTAAACGCCTCATTGTCACCGTAGAAGAGGCTTATCTGGCCGGCGGCTTTGGTTCCGCCGTTTTAGAGTTACTGGAGGAAAACGGTCTGCAAGACAAAATACGTGTGGTAAGGATGGGCATCCCGGATCGTTTAGTCACTCATGGCGATCCGAAACTCCTGCTCGCCAAGTATGGACTTGATGCAGATGGGATTTACAATCGAGTGAAAGAGAGCATTGACGTGCTGGACGACCGGCGCACCAAAGCAAAAAAAGTGGCTCGATAGACAGCTTTCAACATCGAAAAAAAGCGCGCCCGTACTGCTCGACAGACGGGCGCGTTGTTTTAGTGCACGATATCGTCGGCATATCTTCCTTGGTTTTCTCAAAAATTCTGAGTCGGTAGGTTTTCTGAAGGGACTTAGAAGGATCAGGGCGATGTTAATTACGTGGCCCCGCTTTTGCTAAAAGGTCTGCGGATGAGACTGTCACCAGCTGGGGATTAGCACTTATGGACTCAAACATCATAAACGAGGGTTATTTTGAGCAGGCCGTGCCACTTGATGAGCCTCATTTTGACGAAGAAGCGACCCTGCTTTCGGCGCGACCAGTAGTGCCCCTGCAGGAGATCAAGGCGGAAGAACGATCACGGAAACGCCTGATTGTTGGATTCGCAATGGCTTGTTCGCTAATGATGGGCGCGCTGGCCGCAACCCTCATCTACAAACAACGTGGTCAAGCGCAGTCGGCAGCTGTTAGCACAGCCGTTCCAGGTGCCGCCGGAATTGCCCTTGACGATCCTGTCAGCCCTGCTGCAACTGAGGCAGGAGGTGGAGCTGCCGGCATGTTACCGGAGGCTGGCGAGACAGCAGTCGCAAAGAAATCGGTACTGTCGTCTTCAAAGAGCATTCCCTCAACTGCAGTAGAGTCGCAACAAAAAAAGAACTTGGCAGAGGAACTCGTTGAACCAGAACTAAGTCGTGAAGAAAGAATTGAAGCTCGGCGTCTCAGGCGTAAATTAGAACGCCAGGCACGGCACGAGTCGTGGAGGCGTCCACGTAGAACTTCTGACGATATATTGAGGATCCGAGACATATTCGAGGGCCCGTCAAGGCCTTAAGTAATCGGCAAGTCACTGGAAGTACTCGCTGCACTACAAGTTTGACCGACAGTGAAACTAGTTCTAGTTCGCGCCAATTCAACGTTGTTGACTGTTTCTGAAACCAGTGGCATTATCTGCCCCAAGCGATAAAGAGTTTTGTCCGACGAGTAGTCGCTTGCCCTAACAACTCTCTCACAAGAGCGAAACCCGACGTTTTCCGTTAGCATAAATTTTTCGCGGTTGCGGCGCGAGAAAGCAGGCATTTCTATGAAGCAAGTGTTTCGCGAGCGGGAGTGTATTCACAAGGACGATGGGGTGCCGGGCGATTTTTACAACGGCGGCTTCTATTTGCAGGCCCTCCAAAGACTGCCTATCGATCAGGCGATGCAGGTAGCTGCCAGAGTTGGCTCTTTCTTCTGGGCTGACGCACCAAATATCAAAGTCTGGCTCTGTGTGCCGTGCGCCAGTGAACTTAATTTAGGGGATTCGCCACGCGCCATTTCGCAAGCGGCGCGACGTCAAGCCTAGTCTTAGCGCATCGCCTTTCAGAAGCCTCGGTTGAGCTTCGTGTTCTGCGGTAAAGTAGCGGCAGATGAAGCACGAGCGTTCTGAGCGACACATGCGCATCGATAAGTTACTTGTCGAACGCGGCCTGGCCGAATCCCGCACCAAAGCCCAGGCACTGGTTATGGCGGGTGTCGTGCTCGCCGACGAACAACGCATAAATAAACCATCCGATACGGTAGCCTCCGACGCCAACGTTCGCCTTAAAGGCGGAGATGACCCAACTTCACGTTATGTTGGCCGCGGCGGCCTAAAACTCGAAACAGCTCTGCGTGATTTTGAACTTACTGTTGGAGGATTAAACTGCCTTGACGTGGGCGCTTCAACCGGCGGCTTCACCGACTGCCTGTTGCAACACGGAGCCAAGCGCGTCATTGCCCTCGACGTGGGTCACAACCAACTAGACTATCGACTGCGCACGGACGCGAGAGTGGAAGTTAGAGAAGGTGTGAATGCGCGTTACCTTCAGCCCGGCGACTTCGAAACCAGGTTTGATCTGGCGGTGATGGACGTCTCATTTATCTCCGCAACCAAGATCATGCCGGCAATCGTTCCGCTGTTACAGGCAGCGGGTCGCCTAATCACCTTGATCAAGCCTCAGTTTGAAGTTGGCCGTGGTGAGGTGGGAAAGGGCGGCATCGTCCGTGATCCGCAGCAGCACGCGCGTGTGATCGCAGAGGTCAACCAGGCAGCGCAGGAACTGGGACTGCAACTGAAAAAAGTAATCGAGTCTCCGATACGTGGCGCGGATGGCAACCTTGAGTTCCTGGCACTCTATGAAAAAGGCCAGGTCGAAGAGCGGGGGCGATAAGAGGACGGAACAAGTCCTCATGTACAACTCGATTAGTAATCAACCATCGCCCGGTCACTACCGCTCTCGCTCCTGTATTTGTGCATCTTAGCTTCAGGAATTCTGACCGGGCTCGTCCAAACCAGTACCCGCTGTCGCTTCTCATTGCCCCTCGGTCACGCTTGCAGTTACCATTGCCAGCGTTTTCTTCAATCCCAAGAACTAACTGTCGGTGGCCTGCAAAAGAGCGCGATGACGATCTCGTCCATAAAGCGTATAGGCATAGTTCTAAAGCCAAATCAGCCAGATGCGTTGAAGACGATGTGCGAACTGACGATCTGGTTGGCGGAACGCCGTATCAGTCTGCTCGGAGGGCCGGAAATCGAGCGCAGGCGGATCGAAGAACAAACCGGTTGCCCGGTTAAAGAAGTAGCTCCGGATAAGCTTGCCGCAACAGCTGATTTGATACTCGTGCTGGGAGGCGACGGCACAATGATCGCCACCTCCCGAATGATGGGTGACACAGAAGTGCCGGTACTTGGCGTCAACTACGGTGGGTTGGGCTATCTTGCTGAGTTTCGCATTGAAGAACTTTACGCAGCCCTCGAATCAATTCTCGAAGGTAACTATCGTCTCGACAAGCGGGTAATGCTCTCCGTTGAACTAGTGCGCGGAGATGAGAGTGTGACTCGTAATCGCGTACTGAACGATGTCGTCATTAACAAGTCAGCGCTGGCCCGCATCATTGAAATCGAGGCCTATCTCAATCAGCAGTTTGTGAATGCCTTCCGCGCTGACGGGCTGATAGTTTCCACGCCTACGGGATCCACCGCCTACAATCTCTCCGCCGGTGGCCCCATCATCTTCCCGTCAATGAATGCTGTAGTCATTACTCCAATTTGCCCCTTCACGCTTTCCAACCGGCCTATCGTTGTCCCGGATGATGCCGTTATTGAATTACATTTAAAAACTGAAGAGGAAGACGTGTCGTTAACGCTGGATGGCCAGGTGGGTTTTCCGTTGAAGGTCGAGGATCGCGTTCGCATTCATAAGAGCAAGACTACTTTCAACCTGGTGCAGCCGATGAACCGCAACTATTTCGATGTGCTGCGTGATAAGTTGCGTTGGGGACGGTGAAACATCAGTTTCGAGTTTCGAGTTTGGAATTTGAACCACCGAAACCGGTATTTTGAAACTCACTAACTCATAACTAGAAACTCGGAACTCGAAGCTCCAAACTGAAATTATGCCTGAAAAGCCAAAAGACAAGACCAAAAACAAGATCGACGCCGATGCTTTTGAGCGGGAAGTCACCACGGACCTCGATGAAGAAACACCGGACAAGCCCAAGGGCATGGCGCTGCACACGCGCATTCTGATTGGGCTTGCAGTTGGTGTCATTGCCGGCCTGGCGGTGAATAAGGCGTTTGGCGGCGATCACCCGCGTGTTGTATGGATAGTCGACAACTTCACGCAGCCAATTGGCCAACTCTTTCTGCGTTTGCTGCTGATGATTGTCGTGCCGCTGGTGTTCTCTTCGCTCGTAGTCGGGGTGGCAGGCATCGGTGATATTCGCAAGCTGGGGCGCGTCGGACTGAAGTCGTTTGGTTATTGTCTGGTGATTTCCGCCGTCTCGGTGGTCATCGGATTAACGCTGGCGAACACGATCAAACCGGGTAAGCGTATAGACCCGGCCACTTCCGCAGCATTGCAGCAGCGTTATGCCACCGAAGCAACTAAGACTGTCGAGGCTGCGAAAAAGTCGGGCGCGGTGCCATCGCCGCTGATGCAGGTAGTCGACACGCTGGTGCCTGCAAATCCGCTCGCATCTATTGCAGGCGTGCCCTCGAATCCGAGTACCGCGACTTCTGCCGGCACGCCAAACATGCTGCACCTCATGTTCTTCGCACTGATCGTCGGCATCGCTATCACGCTGATTCCTGTGCGCGTTACTGCGCCGCTGTTGCGCGGCCTAGAAGCGCTCTACGAAATCACTGCGAAGATCATCGAGATGATCATGAAGGTTGCGCCTTACGCGGTGGCCTGTTTGCTTTTCAACAACACCGCGCGCTTCGGGCTCGACCTGCTACAGGCGTTGGGATGGTTTGTAGTGACCGTGCTGCTCGGTCTCTCAATTCACATGTTTGGGGTTTATTCGCTGTCGGTCTATTTTCTCTCACGGCTCTCGCCAATCGATTTTTTCCGCCGCATCAAAACCGTAATACTGACGGCATTTTCGACTTCCTCGTCCAACGCCACGCTTCCCACCGCCTTAAAAATTTCCGAAGAAAACCTCGGCGTACCACAGGAGATCAACAGTTTCGTATTAACTGTCGGGGCAACCGCTAATCAGAATGGAACGGCTTTGTATGAAGGAGTCACGGTACTTTTTCTGGCACAACTCGCGGGTGTCGATCTGTCGCTCGGCCAGCAATTGATGGTCGTTTATCTGGCGATTCTGGGCGGCATCGGCACGGCTGGAGTGCCTTCAGGCTCCATTCCTTTCATCATTGGCGTGCTCGTTACCATCGGCGTGAATCCAGCTCTGATCGCGATTATTCTGGGTGTGGACCGGATTCTCGATATGTGTCGCACCACGCTGAACGTTGTCGGCGACATCACCGCGGCCACTTATGTGGCGCGGTCGGAAGGTTACGAACTCTTAAAGCCGCATGAACCGGCGATCGTTAGCGCCGGCGTCGCGCTGCCGGAATAGTGAAGCAAACGAGCCTTGAACCGAGAACTCAGGTTCCCCAGAGGACACTAAATGGTTTTTCCGCTTTACGACGACGATAGCGACCGCACCACCACGCCTGTAGTGAACTACGTGCTGATTGCGATCAATATTCTGGTCTTCGTTTTCCTGCAACAGCTCGGCAACAACGACAGATTCACTTATGCCTTCTCGACTGTTCCCCAGGAGATAGTTACCGGGCGCGACATCAGAACTGACGATCGCGTGAGGGAAGATGCAGTCACCGGGCAGCGACTCTTAATTCCCGGCCTGCAGCGGACTCCATTTTCAGTCTACCTCACCTTAATCATCTCGATGTTCATGCATGGTGGCCTCGCGCACATCGCAGGCAACATGCTCTTCCTTTGGATTTTTGGCGACAACGTAGAAGACCGCATGGGCCACTTGAGGTACCTGGTTTATTATTTAGTTTGCGGTGTGCTGGCCTCGCTGGCGCACGTCCTAAGCACCGTTATGTTTTCTACCGATCCCGGCAGCTTATTAATACCCAGCCTGGGAGCGTCTGGGGCGATCTCGGGAGTCCTTGGCGGCTACATTGTGCTTTACCCTCACCGTCGCGTTACTGCAATCGTTTTTCGTTTCCTTACAGACGTACCTGCTTATGTAGCGATCGGGATTTGGTTTGCATTTCAGTTAATCAGCGGCCTCGGAATGTTTGGCGGCGGATCGCAGCAGGGTGGTGTGGCTTATGCTGCGCACATTGGCGGATTCGTCGCAGGGCTTCTACTCATTAAGGTGTTTACGATTGGCCGGGGTCCGACGCCGACTTATGGCTAGCCGGAATTGCTGATGCTCTTACTCTCAAGTAAGATCAACACTGAAATGATTGACGCTGAAAAGGAATTACAACCCATTAATCAACAGGGACTCGACGTGTGTTCAACGCCACGTGAAGAGATGGATCTGTTCCCGCTCGACACCTTCGCATATGAGTTTCCCGGTCGCGAGATAAAAATCGATTTCGAGATCACGGAGTTCACAGCCATCTGTCCCTTTTCAGATTTTCCCGACTTCGCCACCATCCGTCTCGAGTATGTTCCGAATGAGCGGTGCGTTGAACTTAAGAGTCTGAAGCTCTACATCAATTCGTTTAGACAGGTGAAGATCTTTCATGAACACGTCATCAATGTAATTCTCGAAGACTTCGTCAGGGCCTGTGATCCGTTGCGCGTTGAGATTGAGGGAGACTTTCACGTTCGCGGGAACATCAAGACGGTTGTACGAGCTAGGTACGTAAGAAAGTGAGCAGTGGGCAGTGTGCAGTGGGCAGAATGAAATGATGCTATTGAGATTACGGCGACCCAAAAACGAATTGATGCCCGCTAGTTATAACTCGCTGCACACCGCCCACTGCCCACTGGCCACTGATTCAAAATGACTTTCACCACCATCTTCATAATCGCCGGCGTAGTTTTGCTGTTCATCTTCATCCTGATTGCGAAACTGGCGATTCGCTGGATGATCAGGGTGACCATCGTCGGCGTAATCCTGGTGGCGTTGTTGGGTGCAGGCGGCTTTTGGTGGTGGAGCAATCGCCTTACAGCTAAGCCGAAGCCCACCCGGCAACCAGCTGCTAACAGTAGACGAAGTGTTCCTTCCTAAGCCGCGAAGATCATGGCGAAAAGCGATACTGATGACGCCGCTGATCCGCTGGAGCCGGAAGTTACTGGAGCCCCGATGGGAACGCCCGGCCTGTGGCGACGCTACCGGCGTCTACCTCGCAATGTCTTCGCGATCAGTTTAGTCAGCCTGCTAAACGACGCTTCGAGCGAAATCATCTATCCACTATTGCCGGTCTTTCTCTCACTGACCTTAGGCGCTTCACCTGGAATCATAGGACTGATTGAGGGCGTAGCTGAGTCAATCTCGAGTTTACTCAAGCTCGTCGCCGGCCACCTCAGCGATCGTCGCGGTAAACGAAAAGTCTTTGTTGTTTTCGGTTATGTGCTCTCCAGTTTTACCCGGCCACTGTTGGCCTTTGCCGGGAGTTGGCCGCAGGTATTGGGGCTCAGGCTTTCCGATCGCGTTGGTAAGGGAATACGCACCGCCCCGCGCGATGCCATGATCGCAGACACCGTGCGAGTCGAAGAGCGGGGCCTCGCCTTTGGTTTTTATCGCGCTATGGATCACACCGGCGCGGTTATCGGGCCACTGCTGGGCTATCTTCTAGTGCTCTGGTTGGCGGCAGATCGCAACGCCCCAACTGCCGGTGATTTCACTAAGATTTTTTTGTTCGCTTCGATTCCGGCGCTGGCAGCCGTGCTCGTGCTCGTTTTCTTCGTGCGCGAGTCTTACAGGCCGACGTCCACGCCGGATGTGCTCGATCAGCCGGTGCGCCTCTCGCTGCGAGGCTTTGACCGCAACTTCAAACGGTTCCTGGTGCTGGTCGCACTGTTTACGCTTTCAAATTCTTCCGACGCGTTTTTGTTATTGCGGGCGCAGTCCAACGGAGTATCAATTGTTGCGATCCCGCTGCTTTGGGCGATGCTGCACGTTAGCAAGGTAGTGAGCTCAGTTTTCGGCGGCGATCTTTCGGACCGGCTTGGGCGGCGTCGCTTGATAGTCTCCGGGTGGATCCTTTATGCGGCAGTCTATGCAGGCTTTGCGTTCGTTTCAAATTCAATCTCGGTCTGGATACTGTTCCTGATTTATGGAATCTATTTTGGCCTGGCTGAAGGCGCGGAGAAGGCGTTAGTAGCTGATCTGGTGCGTCCTGAACAACGTGGCACTGCTTACGGCTTGTATAACCTCGCCTTCGGCATAACAGTGTTGCCGGCATCGCTACTGATGGGCGGCTTGTGGGATTGGCGTGGCCCGCAGACAGCGTTTCTGGTAAGCGCGATTCTCGGTGCAACCGCCGCTGTGCTGTTGCTGCTGCTGGTTAAGGCGCCCGGTGATAACGTGACGAGACGGGCGAACTGATGAATGTAGTTACTTAGGCCCATGGTCAGGCGATTGTCTGGGACCGCGGGCGTCCCGCCCGCCCAAGCTCAGGATTCTACTCGGATCACGTTTTCGCGCTTCGCGCTCATTGCGGGCGGGCAGGACGCCCGCGGTCCCAGCAAATCACTTGACGCTAAAATCAACGCTTGATTGACAGCTCTGCATTCTGCAATGTATACACCGACCTAGTACTCGTGTCCTCGTCTCCAGGATGGTCCTCCTGTTCAACCTTAGTAGGCTGCGCCGGCGGCGTTTTCACCAATGCTAACTTAGTCACTGCAACAAGGTCCTGGTCGAGTCAAATCCGGAGGTAGAAACTCAATGCCTTTCACTCATGACATCTTCATCAGTTACGGCCACCTGGATGACGTCAATCCTTTCGGGCAGGACAAGGGCTGGGTAGATTTGCTTCACGAGCGACTCCTGGTTCTGGTGGGACAGGCGCTCGGTTACGAACCGAGCATTTGGCGCGACGGCCATGATCTGCAAGGTAATGATCGACTAGTTGGGGCCATCAGTGAAGGAGTAACCAGCTCCCTGCTGCTCGTTCCCATTATCACCCCGCGTTATGTTCAGTCTGACTGGTGCAACCGCGAGATGGACGCCTTTCACGCGGCCGCGCCCCCCGCGCGCGGGGCCGGGCCCGAATTCCGTTCGCGAGTTTTCAAAGTCGTAAAAACGCCACTGCCGAACCATCTCAAAAAATTGGAGCCGTTACAGATCAGAGATTTGATCGGTTATCCCTTCTACGCTGAGGACGCAACTAGTGGCCTGACGACGGAGTTCAGCACTGACTCGAGTGACAAGCTTTACTGGCGAATGCTCAACCGGCTGGTCGCTGACATCACCAAAGCCCTTATCGAACTGAAGCATCCGGAAGCAAAACAAACCGGACCGCTTGATGTCTCTAAGTTAAACGCGCCAGCTTCTGCTAAGCCGTCTTCCGCAAAGCCTAATGGGGCCGCCGCCGCCTCGCAGCCGGCGAAGTTTGTTTACCTGGCGGAAACTACTTCTGACCTGGTGGACGCGCGCGAGCTCGTGCGCGACGAAATGCAACAACGCGGCTACGGCGTGTTACCCGAACAAAAACTCCCTCTGGAAGAAGTAAAGAAAACTGAGAACACGATACGCGCCGCGCTTGCTCGTTGCGCGCTCTCCGTTCATCTGGTGGGCACACGTTATGGTTCCACACCCGAAGATGATGCGCGCTCGACAGTCCGGCTCCAGGAACAGTTGGCCGCCGAACATGGCGCTGAAACTCAGGCGTTTCTGCGTTTGCTTTGGATGCCCCCGGGATTAATGACTGAAGCACTGCCAATTAGCGATGAACGCCAAACGTCTTTTGTCAGCGAACTTCAGAAGCGCATCACGGCGGGAGCAGAGCTTTTGCAAACGAGCGTGGAAGATTTGAAAACACGTATTGTTGAAAAACTCAATCCGCCGGCGACGACCGCTGCCCGCCCATCCGCGCATTCAAAGTTCAAGCAGGTTTACCTGATTTGTGAAAACCGCGATCGGTCGCAAATACGCCCGATCAAGGAATATCTCTTCAAACAGAATTTGGAAGTGATCACCTGGCTCGATCAGCAAGGCTCCGATACGCTTATGGACTATCACCGCAAGAACCTCAGAGAGTGTGACGCGGCGCTGGTCTACTTCGGCAGCGGCGATGAACCATGGGTGCGCAAGAATCTCGAGGACCTGCAGAAAGCCTACGGTTACGGGCGCGAGGACGATTGGCTCGCCAATGCCGTTTATGTCGGCGCACCGCCCTCGGAACAGAAGGAAGACTTTCTCACGCATCTGGTTCCCTACGTCATACGCAATTTCAGCTCATTCGATCCTAACGACTTGCGCGACTTTGTTAGTGCGGTGCAGGCCTCGGCAGGAGGTTCAAAATGATGGAGTCGAAAAAAGTCGAGAACCCATTTCCCGGATTGCGTCCTTTCGAGACCGACGAGTATGGCCTGTTCTTTGGTCGCGAAGGTCAATCGGACGCGCTCATCGAACGGCTGCAGCGTTCACATTTTCTCGCTGTCGTCGGCACTTCGGGTAGCGGCAAGTCGTCACTCGTCCGCGCTGGACTGCTGCCGGCGCTACGCGGAGGCATGATGGCCGGAGCCGGCTCCGGTTGGCGCATCGCCATCATGAGACCGGGCAACGATCCCATTGGCAACCTGGCCAACGCATTGGCGGAAAAAGATGTACTACTTGAGGCGGGCGGAGGTTTAGCTCCCGCAGAGGCCGAGGCCGTTATTGAGGCAACTCTGCGTCGCGGTTCGCTCGGTCTTGTCGACGCGGCCAGGCAAGCGCGACTTCAGGATCATGAGAAGCTACTGGTAGTCGTCGATCAATTCGAAGAGCTGTTCCGTTTCCGAGCCGCGCGCTCTCTTTCCAGCCCGGGCGATGACGCGTCAGCCTTTGTCAAACTCCTGCTCGAAGCCTCACAGCAACGCGAGCTTTCGATTTTCGTTGTTCCAACCATGCGATCTGACTTCCTTGGCGACTGCGCTCAATTCCAGGGACTACCGGAAGCGATTAACGACGGTCAGTATCTGATTCCGCGCATGACGCGCGACGAGCGACGCTTTGCAATCACCGGCCCCATCGGCGTTAAGCGCTGCAAGATTACAGAGCCGTTGGTAAGCCGTTTGATGAACGACGTTGGTGACAACCCCGATCAACTTCCGATCCTTCAGCACGCGCTCATGCGCACCTGGGATTATTGGGCGGTGCACGGCACAGAGGGCGAACCTATTGGCCTTGAGCATTACGAAGCTGTCGGTACCATGTCTAACGCTCTTTCCCGGCATGCCGATGAAGCTTTTGATGAATTGCCGGATGAACGCAGCCGACGAGTGGCTGAGGCAATATTCAAGGCGTTAACCGAACGTGGCGCAGACAATCGCGAACTACGTCGGCCGACCTGCTTGAAAGATATCTGTGCGATCGCCGACGCGAACGAGGCAGAAGTAATTGCAGTAATCGAAATCTTTCGCGCCGTGGGACGATCGTTTCTGATGCCGCCCACTGGAGTTCCCCTACGACCCGAGACCGTGATCGATATCTCGCACGAAAGTCTGATTCGAAATTGGGAGAGACTGAAAGAGTGGGCGCGTGACGAAGCGGAGGCAGCACGCATTTACCGGCGCCTGGCGGTGGCCGCGGCAGATTACCGCGCCGGTATAGGCGGGCTACTTGACGAGGTAACCTTACGATTCGCACTCAAGTGGCGCGAGAAGTACCAGCCAAATCAAGCCTGGGGCCGACGTTATCATCCGGAGTTTGATGAATCAATCGCTTACCTCGAAAAGAGTCGCGCTGCCATCGACGCGGCGCAGGCGGCACGAGAGCACGAGCAAAAAGAAAAGATCGAGCGTGAACGACGCGAACTTGAAACGGCAAAAGCCTTCGCGGAAAAACAAGCCCGCTCTGTGCAACTCATGCGCCGCTTGACCGTAGCGCTGTGTCTGATTCTTGTGTTCGCTTTGGGGGCGCTGGCAGTAGCAATCAGAGCGCGGGCAAGTGCCCTGAGAAGTCGCGGGCAGATGGAAGCGGCCCTGCAGCGAAATGGTCTCATTCGGGAGGGTCTCGAAGCACTAGGGCGCGACCATTCCGAGGAGGCGCTCAAGTCGTTTGACTGTCTGAGTCAGAACCTCCAGTCACTCTTGCCGAACGCACCGCACCTGGCGCCATGGAACACCGAGCCCTGCGGTCAGGGCACCACTAAGGATACCGGGCAACTCGAAGTTCAGCTCGCCTGGGCATACGCCAATCTCGGAAGCACGTTCTCCAGCATCGCCGATAAATTGCCGTCCGACCGTTCAAACCCCCCGTCTGCCGAACCGACGCCAAACACGGGTGAGCCAAGTCAGAGACAACTCTACAGCCGGTCCCTCGATGCCTACGAACAGGCAGTAAAAATTCTGGAGCCGCTGGTGAAGGACGGCAAAGTGAAAGATGAGAGTTCGGATGTGCTCAATGCCTATCACGGTCTTGCGCATTCCTACCATAATGTCGCCGTGACGGGTTACGAGCCGCTGCCAGGCGTACAGAAAGAAACAGTTACGTCAGAAACCTACTTCCAAAAAGCTGACTATACCTTTATGAGTGTCTTGAAAATTCAGGAGAGACACATCGATAAAGATCCAGCTGACGCCGCCAGCGAGCATGTGAATCTGGCGCAGCTTTACCTTGACATGAAAAAGGATGACGAAGCTGAGAAGAATTTCCTTGAGGCGGCGAATCTTTGGGAGAAATCGGCCAGACTTAAAGTTGTATCGGGCGATGTCTCGGAAGAAGATTCAAGTGATCAGGAAATCCTGGTACTTAAAAAGTTAGCTGAGTTTTATTCCAACCTGAATAATTTCTCTGCCGCGGAAAGGGCATACGATCAGATAATCGATATTCAGGAAAACTACGACGTTAGCAAAGCAGAGGATTTAGCGGACAGCTACAGTGAAATCGGCCAGATTTATCAGGCCCAGGACAAGGTAGACAAAGCGCTGGCTTCAATCCAGCTAGCCCATGTTTTACCTCAGGTCGCTTTGAAGTCGAGACGTCATCAGGATGAATCTTTGTGCCTCGATATGTTCAAGTTGGCGCCCGTCTATTTCAAACTCGGCCGGTATCTTCAAGCAAAGCAAGCCTACGACATTGCCGGTGTAAAAGGTTTTTGTCTGGAGAAGAAGAGGGGCGAGGCCGCCAGCTTGTTGAATCGAGCGCTGGCAGAAATGGCGGCGCGTCAGAACGCTGATCCATCTCGAACCTGGCAAGACGAGGATGGTATCTATGAGACGCTCCTTAATCTGGCGTCTAAAGACAGCGAGATAAATCAGCTTGCGAGTCGAAGACTGCAAAATATGGCCAGGCGCTTTGACGAAGTTACTACACAGCCCGACGCCGTGCCCAATGATCTATTCATTGCAACTTTTGCGGAAACTCTTTTCCGCCTTGCGTCCTTTTTCGAAGGCAAAAACCCTAACCAGTTGGAAGCTACCTACCGCCTGGCCTTCAACAGTCTGGACGTCGTGAAAGACTCGACCAATCCAGTTGTGCTCGACACCTATGCAGGGCTGCTCGAACATTATGGAAAGTTTCTTGATGAGCATCAGAAGCCAGATGACGCGGCACAGATGAAGGAAGCCGCAAGAGGTCTCCGTGAGAAGCAGGCTGCCCTCGAGAAGAAAGCTCAGTCGTAGCAAGCCACACAGCTTTCGCGAGCCCGTGCAATTTATCCGTCTGTCGGCGGTCAAGCTCCCGTTCCCTCTTGCGCATTACCTAATTTGTGCTTGTCCTTGTTAGAGTTCATTCCTGATGAACACGAATTACCGGGTAATAAGAACTGAGGAAGAACTGCGCAAAGCAATTGAGCTGTTAGCGACTCACCAGGTAATCGGTCTCGACACCGAAACCACCGAACTCGATCCTTACTACGGCCGGCTGCGACTTATCCAGCTAGCCACGCCTTCAGGCGTTCATGTCATTGACGTCGACGCGTTTCGAAACGGCGATCCCAAGCAGAATGCCGCGCTCGCGTCGTTACGCGATCTGCTCGCGGCTCCTCGTCCGATCAAAATTCTGCACAACGCGAAGTTTGACGCAAAATTCATCAAGCACACCCTGGGAACAGACCTCGGCGGAATCTTCGATACGCTGCTTGCCAGTCAGCTGCTCGGCGCCGGAGATATTGAAGAGCGGCACGGTCTTGAAGCAGTGGCCTCGCGATATCTCAGCGAGGCAGTCGATAAATCGGAGCGCCTAAGCAACTGGAACCTTGAACTTTCCGATGCCCAACTTGAGTATGCCGCGCGCGATGCCGCCGTGCTCCTGCCGCTGCGAGAAAAACTTATCGAGCGGTTGAAAGCGGATTCACTAATCGACTGCGCGCGCCTGGAATTCGATTGCGTGATGACAGTCGCCGATATGGAGCTGACTGGTTTTTACATGCATAAGGATCGCTGGCTCGAACAGTTGGCGACAGTTGAAAAGCGCAGGACCCAACTGGCTGAAGAATTGCAATCCGTGCTGGCAGAGGAGTCGTTGCAGGGTACGCTCTTCGGCGGGCCGCAACGTGATGACATCAATCTTGATTCACATCAACAACTGACACAGGCCCTGGAGCGGCTCGGCATCCCCGTTCCGGATTCCACTCGCAACTGGAAACTGCAGCCGCTCGCGCTCGAGTATCCAATCATCGCGACGCTACTCGAATACCGGACGGTTCAGAAGGCGCTGACAAGTTACGGTCAGAACATGATCGAGTTGATCAATCCCACCACGCACCGGCTGCACGCTGACTTTCGCCAGATCGGAGCCCCCACCGGCAGGTTTGCCTGCACGAATCCAAATATTCAGCAGGTGCCGCACGCGGTGGAATACCGACGCTGTTTTTCCGGCCACCCGGAGGGCAGGAAACTTGTGATTGCCGACTATTCGCAGATCGAGCTCAGAATCCTCGCTGAGTTTTCCGGTGACCAGGCGTTCATTAACGCCTTTCGGTCTGGAGCCGATCTGCATCGGGTAACAGCGGCGGAGGTTTTCAATGTCTCGGTGGACCAGGTGAGCCGTGAGCAACGTGATTTTGCCAAGCGTTTGAACTTCGGAGTTGTTTACGGCATCGGCGCGCAACGCTTTTCGATAATGACCGGGCTAGGCTTGCCTGAGGCTGAGGGCGTCTTGAAGAAATACTTCGCGACCTATCGGCAGCTCGATAGTTACTTGACTGAAGCTGCGAATCGGGCCGTGCGTGAGCGTCAGGCGCGAACCGCATCAGGCCGTCTGGTTCGCTTCCGCTATGACGAACAGGACCGTCAGCAGATTTCCATGACCAAGCGAAACGGCAAGAACACGCCGATTCAGGGTACGAGTGCCGACATACTTAAGCGCGCGCTGCGTTTGCTGAAGGATGAGCTGCGCGGCACCAACGCTCAGATCGTCAATATCATTCACGATGAAATAGTGGTCGAAGCAGACGCGGATGAAGCTTCGGAGGTGGCGGTGAAGGTTGAACGCGCGATGGTCGCCGCGGGTGAGGAATATGTTAAGACTGTGCCGGTGAAAGTTGAAACCGAGATCGCTGATGAGTGGGTGAAGTAGGATCGATGAATGCGGAAGTGAAATGCCGTCAGTACCACCCCGCGGTGGCGGGTGGGTCCGGATCTCAATTGACAATCTCAACCAAAAAGCCCTGCTTGACACCCCGCGCAACGCTCCAATAGTCTTGCCTGTTTGGATTTTGTGAGAGGTTTTCATCTGAGAGCCTTAAGGAAAAAACGGATTACATGGTCAAGGAACAAATTATCGCTGCGATTACAGCCAAGCGCGCTCACGTCGGAGTGGTCGGCTTAGGCTATGTTGGTTTGCCGTTATTGGCTGAGTTTGCCGGAAGTGGTTTCCAGGCGACCGGGTTTGAGGTTGACGAGAACAAGGCTGCTCAAATCAATGCCGGCGAGTCGTACATCGGCGACGTAAACTCATCGATAATCAAGGAACACGTAGCGGGCAAGCGTTTGCGGGCCACCACCGACTTCGATCACCTGAGAGGCTGCGACGCTGTCATCATCTGCGTGCCGACACCGCTCAGAAAAACCAAAGAGCCGGATGTTTCCTACATTCTGGCTGCTGCTGAAGAGATCAAAAAGCGCTTACATCGGGGACAGTTGATCATTCTCGAGTCAACTACCTACCCGGGTACGACTGACGAAGTTTTGCTGCCAATGTTTGAAGAGACTGGACTCCAGCTCGACACCGATTTCCTGCTGGCCTTTTCACCGGAGCGTGTAGATCCGGGCAATCCTGAGTTTCAGACGCACAACATTCCCAAGGTTGTCGGTGGCGTTACTCAGGACTCCACCGAAGCTGCCGCACATCTCTATTCGCAAATTGTTAAGGATGTTCATGCCGTCAGTTCGGCGCGCGTTGCAGAAACTGCCAAGCTTCTGGAAAACACGTTTCGCGCGGTGAACATTGGGATGGCTAATGAGATGGCGCGACTTTGTTATGCGCTGAATATCGATACCTGGGAAGTGATTCGCGCGGCCGCCACCAAGCCGTTTGGTTTCATGCCGTTTTATCCCGGACCGGGAATCGGCGGCCATTGCATTCCGCTCGATCCGCACTACCTCTCCTGGAAAGCGCGCCAACACGGCTTTGATTCGCGCTTCATCGGTTTAGCCGAGGAAGTGAATTCGCGGATGCCGGAACACGTGGTCCAGTTAGTAGCTGATGGTCTTAACGATGAAAGCAAAGCGATGAAGGGTTCGCGTGTTCTCCTGCTCGGGGTGGCTTATAAGAAGGACATTGACGACGTGCGCGAGAGTCCGGCGCTGTCAATTATTGATCGACTACGCGCGCGTGGCGCTGCGGTTAGTTACCACGATCCTTTTGTGAAGGAAGTTCACTTTGACGACGCCCATACGGAAGGCGGCGGCGAGCCGCTGTCGTCGGTGTCGTTGACCGATGAAGAATTACGCGCGAGCGACTGCGTGGTAATTGTCACCGACCATAGCGAGACTGACTACCAACGAGTTTGCCAACTTAGTTCGCTGATTGTGGATACGCGGAACGCTCTTAACGGCGAGGTCAGGCGCGGTAGCAGCGCGCGGATAATCCGGCTTTAAGACGTTTCAAGTTTCAAGTTTCAAGTTGGAATCCGGCTGAAACTTGAGACTTGAAACTCGAAACATGATTAAAGTAATCAACGTTGTCGGCGCGCGGCCTAACTTCATGAAGGTCGCCCCGATTGTAGAAGCAATGAAGCGGCGTGAACGAGAGTTTACGCCGCTAGTCGTTCATACAGGCCAACACTACGATGCGGCCATGTCTGACGCGTTCTTCAGTGACCTCGATTTGCCACAACCCGACGTTTATCTGGGTGTCGGTTCAGCTTCACACGCAGCGCAGACCGCCGCCGTCATGGAGCGATTCGAGCCCGTGGTGATCGAGGAGAAGCCAAACTGGGTTGTTGTTGTTGGCGATGTAAATTCCACGCTCGCGTGCGCTCTTGTCTGCGTGAAACTGGGCGTGAAAGGTGGCGCACGTTGAGGCTGGTTTGCGTAGCCGGGACCGTACCATGCCGGAAGAAATCAATCGTCTGCTGACAGATCAGATTGCAGATCTGCTCTTCACTCCTTCCGCGGATGCAAGTGAGAATTTGCTTGCTGAAGGAATCCCCGCTGAGCGGATTCGGCTGGTCGGCAATGTGATGATCGATTCTCTTTACAAACACCTGGAACGCTCGCGGCAGTCACGCATCAAAGACGCCCTCGAACTAAACGACCAGCGTTATGCGGTGCTCACTTTGCACCGGCCGTCGAACGTCGACAACCCGTTGACCTTTGAAAGAATTCTTGACGCTTTAGAGAAGATTAGTGAACAGCTTCCCGTAGTTTTTCCTGTTCATCCGCGCACCAGAAAAACTATCGCTGAACTCGGTTTCGCCGAGCGAGTGAAAAAAATTGTCGGACTGCGGTTGGTAGATCCACTTGGGTACCTTGATTTTCTGAACTTGTACAGCGGCGCACAACTGGTGCTCACTGATTCCGGTGGCATTCAGGAAGAGACCAGCGTGTTGGGCGTTCCCTGCATCACGTTGCGCGAAAATACTGAACGACCGATCACGGTTACGATGGGAACAAACACAATCGCAGGTACCGACACGGACAAGATCGTGGCTGCGGCGTTTGCCGCGCTCAAACAGAATGCGAAAAGGCCAGTGAGTATTCCGCTTTGGGACGGACGTACCGCCGAGCGTATTCTTGCTGCGCTCGAATAATGCCAGTCAGATTGTGCCAGGTGAGACCTTGTCAAAGTCTTCGGACCGACCCGCTAAATCTCGCACGACAACATCTCTGACGAGAGGCTTGCAAAGCGTGTTTCAGGGACGAGTAAGTTTCGGCCACGCAACGCTGGAAGCTTTCCGTCGCGGTCGCGCCGCTATTCAATCTAGTCGCGAACGCGGGATGCTTGACGAGCTTGCTGCCCAACCAGCCCGGCTTCGATCCGAATTCCACAGCCTCTCCTCAGCTGATTTACTGAGACACTTCCGTTCACGCGTGCAGCCTTCGTTTTTTCCCGGGTTCGAATTGGCAGAGTCGACTGCTTCACTACAACGCCAGCTTTTCGCTGATGAAACTGAGCGGCTAATTGAATCTGCCCGCAAGATTATTGAAGCGCATCGCTGGCCACTGTTAGGTTTTGGCGAGCAGGAGTTTGGTATTCCGATCAATTGGCATCGCGATCCGCTTTCCGGAAGAATCTGGCCGCCGCTTGAGTATCACGCTGACATTCCGTTGTGGCACAACGACGGTTCAGACATTCGTGTCCTGTGGGAGCTCAATCGTCTCGGTCAACTCATCACCCTGGGCCAGGCCTATGCGTTGACCAAAGAAGAGGAATTTGCTGCGGAGTTTTTTGCGCAGCTGGAAAGCTGGCACGAACAAAACCCAGTCGGGTGTGGCGCGAATTGGTCGTGTGCAATGGAAGTTGCCTTGCGCGCCATGAACTTGCTCGCGGCCTTTTCGCTTTTCCGCTGCTCTCCAGAGGTCAACGAAGAACGCCTGCGCATGCTGCTTACGATGTTTGATCAGCACGGCGCTCACATTCGTCGTAACCTTGAGTTTTCCCACATCACCACCAGCAACCATTACTTGTCAGACGTTGCGGGTTTGTTATGGCTTGGCGTCATGCTGCCGGAGTTAGCGGCCGCAGAAGAATGGCGTTCGTGGGCCTTGAAGGAAATGCTCCGCGAGATGGACAAGCAAATCCTGGCGGAAGGCGCCGACTACGAAGGCTCAACGGGTTATCACTGCTTTGTACTGGAACTGTTTCTCTACTCATTTCTCCTCTGCCGGACGAATTCCATACCGATCGAAGATAGGTACTGGCGTAAGCTGCACCTAATGCTCGAATACTTGCGAACAATACTGCGCCCCGACGGTTTCGTGCCGCTTGTCGGCGATACTGACGGAAGCCAGGCTTTGCCGATCACGATGCGAAGGGCCAACGATCGCGCACACCTTTTGGCGCTTGGCGCAGTAGCATTCAAGGATTCCAAACTCAAACCAACGGGTCTTGAAGCACCACCCGAGGTCTTGTGGTTATTAGGCGAAGAGGGCCTACGAAACTACCAACAACTCACCAAATCGAACACAGAGCCTTCATCGCAGACTTTTCCCGATGCGGGCACATACCTCTTGCGACACGAAGATCTGTATCTTTTGTTCAATGCAGGCGGATCCGGGAAAGGCCGACCAGCTTCGCACAGGCACAATGATTTGTTGAGCATAGAAATTTCTGCCGGCGGTTGCGCCTTCATTGTCGATCCCGGCTCTTACGTTTACACGGCAGACCTTCACGAGCGTCATCTCTTTAGGTCGACCGCGTATCACTCCACAGTTGAAGTCGAAAGAGTTGAGCAAAACAGTATCGACCATAATCTGCCATTCATTATGGGGAAGGAAGCCCAACCAAGAATCCTTGAGTGGAGTCCCGGCCCCAATATTGAAAGGCTGGTAGCTGAACATTCCGGTTACCAGAGATTGCAAGAGCCAGTGACACACAGACGAAGCGTGGGTTTCGATAAAAAGAAGCGTTATTGGTTTGTATCAGATAAATTAACGGGCGCAAGCGAGCACGATCTTGGTTTTCGTTTCCACTTCGCTCCCGGATTAGAGGTCAGTGTGCGGACCGACGGTATTGTCGAGGTGTACAGTAGCCTGAAAGGAGCGCGATTGCTGATTCACGCAGGTGAACCAAACAGCTGGATCGTGCGACCTCCAGAATTGGAACCCTCTTTTTCATCCCAGAATTATGGAGAGAAAGAGCCTTCGATATCGGCGTGTTGGCAGGTGCGAACAGCGCTTCCATACGAACTAAGTTTTGTTCTTGTTCCAGTTCGCGCCGGAGAAGACGCGGGCGAGCGGTTGAGCCGGGCCTTGAGTTTCGAAGACTAAACGTGACCTCTGACCTCTGATCTCTGTCGTTATGTGTGGTATCTGCGGAATCTGGGAACACGGAGCAAGCGAAGGTCGAGTTGACCTGTCGTTAGTCGAGCGCATGCGCGATGAAATGCATCATCGCGGGCCTGATGATGAGGGTGCCTCGCTCTTCGACGATGGGCGCCTTGGTCTTGGTTTCCGTCGCCTCTCAATCATCGATCTTTCGCCGGCCGGCAATCAGCCTATGCGTGGCTGTGAGAGTAAGCAGGTTTGGATTGTTTTTAACGGCGAGATCTACAACCATGCCGAACTACGTCAGGGACTTGAACACCGCGGCCATCAATATGCGTCGCGCACGGATACCGAAACAATTCTCCATCTTTACGAAGAGCGTGGACTGGATTTCGTCAACGAGATCGAGGGAGACTTCGCGATCGCCTTGTGGGACGCGGAGCGAGGACAGCTGGTCCTCGCGCGCGACCGTGTCGGTGTTAAACCGCTCTATTTTTACAACCGTGATGGGCGATTCATTTTTGCTTCAGAGATCAAAGCGATTCTAAGAAACCCCGCTGTAACGTCTGAGATTGATGAGAAGTCGCTCTATCACTATCTGACTTTTCTCACCACGCCGGCGCCAGGCACACTTTTCCGCAACATTCAGAAACTGCCGGCCGGACATATGTTGGTGGTGAAGCGCGATGGCGCCCCGCGAATCACGCAATATTGGGATGCGCTGCCCAATCAGGCGTTGCCGGATCACAGCGAGGCGGACCATCAGGAAGAAATTCTGCGCCTGCTCAGAGATTCAATTCGTAAACGGATGATGTCTGACGTGCCATTCGGCGTGTTCCTTTCCGGGGGCGTCGACTCATCTGCAAACGTGGCGCTGATGTCGGAATTAATGTCGCAACCGGTGCGCACCTATACGGTGGGTTTTGAAGATAACCAGGAACTGAACGAGCTTGAAAGCGCGCGGGCCGTGGCAAAGCGTTTTGGTGCCGATCACCACGAAGTGATCATCGGGCAGGAGGATATGCTGAAGTTTTTGCCCGATCTCATTTTCCATCAGGATGAGCCGCTAGCAGATCCTGTTTGCGTGCCGCTCTATTACGTTTCGAGGCTGGCGCGCGATACCGGCACGGTCGTGGTACAGGTTGGCGAAGGCGCTGACGAAATATTCGCCGGTTACGACTGGTTTAGAAAATACGTCCGCATCAACGACCAGTTTTGGCGGCAGGCCGAAAAGCTTCCGCTTTCATTGCGTCATTCGTTGGCGGCGCTGGCCAGACCTCTAATGGAGGCTTCGTTTAATAAACGCACAGCCATCGAGCTGAACCGAAGACTGGGTGCGGGCGAACCGCTCTTCTGGGGTGGTGCAATAGTTTTCGATGAAGATTTCAAGCACCGGCTGATGTCCAGCGAGATGAGTGCAGCAGTGGACGGCCTTTCCTCTTACGCTGCTGTAAAGGACCACCTCGATCACGTTGCGCGTCTGCGGCCTGACTCCGACTTTGCGGCGCGCATGAGCTACCTGGAACTAAAGCTGCGATTGCCTGAGTTGCTCTTGATGCGCGTCGACAAGATGACTATGGCGACGTCGGTCGAGGCACGTGTCCCGTTTCTGGATCATCACCTGGTTGAGTATGCGATGAGTCTTCCGGTCGACCTAAAGATAAATGGCATGAGTGGGAAACATATTCTGAAGCGCGCGTTGGAAAAGGTTTTGCCGCCGGATCTGCTTTATCGTCGGAAGCGAGGTTTTGGCGCGCCTGTCCGCGAATGGTTTCGCGGCGCCGGTAGCGAGGTATTGAGTGGGCATATTATGAATTCGTCGATGCGCAAACGTGGACTGTTGAACTATGAGTTGATCGCGCGGTTGCTCGGCGAACACCGGCGCGGCGCGCGCGACTGGAGTTTCCATCTGTGGGCCCTGCTCAACGTTAGCCTCTGGTACGATCGGTGGATTGATCGGTCTCACTAAGATCACAAAGGGTCTTATGGGTTGATGAAGCTTTGCTTCGACTCAACGTTGTAGACGCTATCAGAGCCTCAACAAACTGCCGAGCGCCGCGATAAGTGCTTCGTTTTCCGTTTGGCAAGCCCATTCCTGTCGGCGCCCATAGGAGTTGTAACCACCGGCAGACCATTGGATAGGGCCTGGCCAATCTTGCCCTTGATGCCGGCGAAGAATTAACAGAATTACTTAATCGGTGGTCCAGCGCAGCAACGGTCTGACTACACCCGGCATTGGCCCAACATAGTCGCCTCGCGCGGAATCGTCTGAAGGACTATCAACCACCTGGAAGGCTATGGCGTTGCGTTCGTGAGCATGCAGAATGGTCGCGGGAAAGTGGGACATGATTGAGACATGGCCCACCAAACTACCTTCGGCGAGCAGGTTGCCGGGGATCCAGACAGTGCTGGTGTAGGTTGCGCGGGGGCGCGAACGCCTCCGCCAGTCGGCACTGGTATCATGCGTGCTAAAAAGCTCCATGCCTTCCTCGTTATAAAACTCCATTACAGGCACAAGCGTGTGATCATCCTCCAACACATCATAGGTTAGCTCTATACCGAACGGCTTATGTATATCAACCACTGAAACTGTTGTACCGTCTTCAGCGCGCACGCGCACGCGTCTTAGTCGAACAACGTGATCACCGGGAGCGTCCGGTTGATTCTTCCACTCTCGCAGTGCTCCGGTCTTCCAACTCGAACTTAGGTACCGCTTCACGACTTCGCGCGGCTCGCCATCCAGGGTGATCTTGCCGTTTTCAAGCAGTACGACTCGCTTGCATAGTCTGGTGATTGCGGCCATGTCGTGCGAAACAAACAGAATAGTGCGGCCCTGCTGGCGAATTTCGTGCATCTTGTCCAGACACTTCTGTTGAAAAGCAGCATCGCCCACGGCCAATACTTCGTCCATCATAAGGATCTCAGGTTCGAGATGCGCCGCCACCGAAAAGGCAAGCCGGACGTGCATACCCGAGGAATACCACTTGACCGAAGTTTCAATGAACTTTTCCAACTCTGAGAAAGCCACGATCTCGGCAAACTTGCGATCGATCTCGGCCCGGCGCATTCCCAAAATCGCGCCACTAAGATAGATGTTTTCCCGACCGGTGAGGTCCGGATGAAACCCGGTACCAACCTCCAGCAAACTGCCGATTCGTCCAAACAGTTCTACCTCTCCAGTCGTTGGCCTGGTCACGCGCGAAAGGACCTTCAATAAGGTGGACTTGCCGGCACCGTTGTGGCCAATAATTCCCACCAGTTCGCCTTGCCCAATCTCAAGATTGATGTCGCTGAGGGCCCAGAGTGTCTGTTGACCGTCACTGCGTTTTTTGAACGGCGCTGTCACGAGGCCGCCGAGCATTTCGCGGAATGTCATGTACCCGGGATGTAGTCCGCCGATGCGATAACGTTTACCTACGTTTGCAATTCTGATCGCGGTGTTCATCTTTGAAACTCAAACTACGTCAGCGAAAGTCTGCTCAAAATGCCGGAAGATATATGCGGAGCAAACGAGGAGTGTCGCAGTGATAACAGCCGCGATTGATACGTGCAGCCAAGCGAACGGACTGCCAGTTAAACACGCTCGGAAACCTTCGATTATCCCGGCCATGGGATTGAAAGTGACCAGCCACTGCCATCTTTCCGGGACAATGCTCGTCGGATATATAACGGGCGACGCAAACATCCAGAGTTGAATAATGAATGGCAACGCATGACGCAGGTCGCGGTACTTGACTGTGACCGCAGCCGACAGGAGACCGATTCCCAGCGCCAGCAACGCCACCAGGAAAACGAAAAGTGGAAGCAACAACAGGTTCAAAGTCAGCGGCACGTGATAGTAAAAACACAGGACGACCAATAGCAGAAACGCTACCGCGAGATCGACCAGCCCGGCTGCAACGGACGCCGCGGGAATGAACATGCGCGGAAAATATACTTTGGTTATCAGGTTTGCGTTGGTCACCAAACTGTTGGTGCTGTTGGTGACCGCATTGGCAAGAAACAGCCAGAGCAGTAAACCCGAAAGTGCGAAGAGCGGATACGGCAACGCTCCTGCCTCGAGGCGCACAAAGCGACTAAAGACGAGCGTGAAAATCAACGCCGTCGTCAGCGGCTGGATAATGACCCAGGCAACACCCATTAAGGTCTGCTTGTAACGAACTTTAATGTCGCGGAGAGTCAGGAAGTAGAGTAACTCGCGGTAGTACCACAACTCGCCGAGATCGAGTTGCACGCCGCTTTCTTCGGATTTGATCAGCGTCTGACGGTCGCGCAGGAGTATTAACGGGGCCTCGCTTAGGTCTGATTCGAGGGGTGGAAGTTCGTTTGTTGACGCAGCCTGGGGAAGGTCGCGATCTACCCGTTTGCTGGTTTCAATATCCATTCATGCTCTGCGACCGCGATTCATCGCTGCCGCGTATTGGTTAACTTGCTTTCAAACGTCAGATACCCGTGTTGCTTGCGCCGGGTTGGCCAGTCTAAAGACCTCCTAACAGGAGGTCAACAAAGCGTCTGACGTCGTGAATCGAACTTGCGTACTGCTCGCGGTGTACATAGCAGTGGCAGAGATCAAAGTTCATGACCAGGCAACAAGAGATTATCAAAAGGATTGACAGATGGCGATGAGCTTAAACGATTCACTCGCGCAGAACCTTTGCGGTTCAGTGAAAAACAAACCTCAAAGAGCGCTAGGTGCACGCAGTTTTCTTCAGGGAAGTGGCTGGGACAATCATCAGGATGTTTTTGGGCGTGCGAGAATGACTAGCGGTACCTGGGCCCGGAGACTATCCGCAGATTCCGCAGATTCAGTAAGACGGAGGGAAGATCCCTTTAGCGAGTTCCATGGATCATCTGTGTAATCTGCGGATTCAAATCTGGCAGATTCAAACGTCAATCCTTCCGTAGCGTTTGTGAGCGTTGCGTTGTCGAACGCGGGCGCGCCCGCGCATGAACGAATTTGGTGCCAGCAGCCGCAACAGCATGCGAGTGGCCGCGCGCGGTGAATTAACCCCGCGCCAGTTATTCACCATCAAGCTCAAGGCCGGCGACTTCTGCCCGACGCGAAGAAAGTCTTCGGCGCGGCGGAATCGGGTAGTTGTTTGCAACTCGTCTATTTGCTTGTCCGTTAAGCCAAAACTCAAGGCTCCCTTCCGCTGCGCCCGCAACTGCTCTTCAAGCATCAGGGTTTGATCCCCGCTGACATTGGAACTATGGCGGCGCCAGGCTGACAAGTATCCGCGCGTCGAAAGCGAACTCGCCTGTAGCGCTCAGACGAAGATATAGATCGTAGTCCTCCAGTTTCGATTCTTCATTCCAGCGTTGTTCCGCGAGAGCAGTCGCGACGATATAGCACGGTTGGGCTCATCGGCGCCGTTGTTTCCAACAGCATAGCGCGCGCATCGCCGTCGGCGTAGTTGGCCCAATCGGCGGTGCAGTCAACAATTGCGTTTTGTTTGTCGATCAGGAAAGCGTGACCGTAGCCGAGCACGGCATCTCTGCGCGATTCGAGGAGGCTGACGCGGGCTTGTAGAAAACCAGGCAGCCACAGATCATCCGAACCGAGATAAGCGAAATAATCTCCCCCGGTGCGGGCAAAGCCTTCATTTAAAGTGGCGGACAGGCCGCGATTTTGCCTGGCCACGAACTCGCACGGGAACGGGCAGTCGTGTAACACTGTGTCGATGATTTTCGCCGAACTATCGGTGGAACCGTCATCGATAACCAGCAACTCCGCAGGCACAAACGTTTGCCTGAAGATCGAGCGCAGCGTCAACGCGACGAAAGATGCGTGATTGTACGAAGGCACCACAACAGACACGCGTGTGCCCTCGCGGTGTAATGGGCTTAATTGTTCAGAAGATCTTTCCAGCTTCACTACTTCGGGAGTCCCTTCCGCCGCCAATAAATCGTTGCGCCGCATGGCCGTCAACGCGTTGGCAATAATATCCAGATGCATGATTCCGGGGGCAGTCATTGTTCGTACAACTCTAAACTAAAGGAAGACCAGGCGCACACGATGAGCCGCAGGATTGTCTTGCTTGGGCCATATCCGCCGCCCTACGGTGGAGTGGCGATTTTCACCAAGGCCCTCTTTGAATTCACGGAAGGCAGGGGCGCCGAACTGTGGGCGGCGGGAGAGAATTTGCCGGTGAGGCCGAACGTGAGCCCAATAGATTACAGACGGCTCGGACTCATTCCGCTTTTGCTGAGGAAAGGATTCAAGGCCAGAATAATCGACTCCTTCTATTATCTTCTTGAGTATCCGAACCCCTTGATGGTTCCCCTGTGGGCGCTCTCGAAACTAGTGCTGCGCTTCGAGTGGGTGAAAGTAGTGCACGACGGCTCCCTGCCTTCGAGGTACGCAGGCTTCGGGCTCTTAAGGAAACTGCTCTTCAAGCTGTCCGTTAGTTTGGTAGACGAGTTTGCGGTAGTCAATGAAGGCATCAACAAATTTTTAAAGGACGACATAGGTGTGAGGCAAAACGTCAGCACAGTTAACGCTCTGCTCCCGATACCTGAGAGTGAACTCGGAGCCGTATTGTCGAATGAAATAAAGACCGTCCTCGCGCAATACGACAGGCGCGTGGTCTCGACGGGCGTGTTCATTCCCAGTTACGGCTTTGCCCAGGTGGCTGACGCAGTCGAGAAGATTCGGAACGAAACCGGGGAAAACGTCGGGCTCATTTTGATCGATGGCGTATTCGTGCGGGACGAAAACTATCGAGCCACTGTGTTGCAAGGACGCGAGTGGATTACAGTGTTGGAATCAGATTCCCCATCCGCAGGTGCTCCAGATTTTCAGGCAGAGTGATGTATTCGTGCGGGGGTTCGAGCACGAGGGCTATGGCCTATCTCGCATCGAGGCGATCTGGTGTGGGATTCCGGTCATCGTGGCGATGGGTAAAGAGAGCCGGGGAATGCTCTTGTACGAATTCGGCGATCTGGACGCGCTGGTCGCAAATCTACGTTCAGCTCTGTCTAATCCTTCAGCAAACGAGGTGGAACAATGGGCGAGCGTTTTTCAGCGCGAGGCGGAAGAAAATCTGGAACGTTGGATGAGAATTATGAAACTCGTTTAGAGAGTGTCTGTGCTCAGCTAATGAGATGGTTTGTCAACTCGTCCACAACTCGTGATCGTTTCGAAAAGTCCATAGCCGACGACAACACTGTAGTTAAAGTTCGCTTCGGGGACTGGATGGCCAGACGATCAGGCAGGTTCAGTCTGGTAAGCTTGCGGTTCATTTGGCAAATGATTGAATAGATACCAACAGCGGCCAGTACGAAGAGAAAATAGTGGATTACGAGCACATAGCGATATTCGGTATGCAAGGCTGACTGCGTGCGAGAAATAATAGCCAGGAACGACTAGCAGGATTGCCAGGCTTTTAAACTGGCGCCGATAGATGAGCATACCGGCGCCGAGGAGAACCAGCGGCAGGAAGATTGCCGTGATGTAAGAGTTTTTGTACGATGCGCAGGGGCCACTGAAATAAACTCTGCCAGGTCCCGGTTTTCGTTGTGGTCAGACGCAAAGGAGTGCGCTCCAGTCGCAGCATTGAAGCGGACCTGCGAACCATAACTCCAAAGAACCAGAAAGGATGCGCGCGAACGACTGAGAAGCCGCGGACAAGGCGCGCCCGATCACGTGCTGGGCCGTCAGGAGTAAAGAGTGAGTTTGCATAGTCCGGCCGGTGGAAGGTTTCAGCCTCACCGCGAGTAAGTTCCATATCAGTTTGTGGCAAGCCAAGAGTCCCGTCGGTGTTGTAATCTGCAATGCCTTCAATGAGCGTTTGTCCCGCTCCCAGCGACACGGGAATGAGCTCGGCAAAAACAAGGAAGTTGCGAATTGTAAGCGGGAGGATAATTAGCAGGGCCCCGCAGATTAAGATGAGCACGGAACGGACTCGGGCGCCGCGTTTGTAGATGAAGAGCAACACGAAAGCCAGGAAAGGCGCCAGTAGCAGTGCGTTTGCTCGCAACCAAACGGAAACACCGATCAGTGCACCTGCAATCAACATCGAAGGCAGCTGTGCACGACTGGATGCATCAGGCCAGGGGCGTATTCTGATGATGATTAGCAGCGCCAGGAGGATCGGCAGCGTGGCGAGGGAATCCGGTAAAAGCGTCAGCGAATTCCAGCTAAACTGTGGCGCGAAGGCGGCCAACAACCCGGCGATCACGCCAATAGCAGCCGGAAAAAATTCGAAAGCGATCAGCACGACGATCACCACTGAAAGCGAATCGAGAATTATTTGCAGGAACTGAGTAGCGGTATCCTGCTCACCGCCGGCACGATACAAAACAGAAAGCAGAATTGGATAACCTGGGGGGTGACCCAGCAGATCAGGATTGTTGGTTGGTGATGAGGCATCGTAAAGCGAAGCTACTCCGTTTGCCTGTATCAACCGGGCCTGCTGTTTGTAGTTGAGCGCGACACTGGTTTGTACGGTCAATGCTTCATCGTGATGGCTCTGCCAGTTCATGAGTCGAACTCCCAGCGCGATGAAAAAGACCGAGGTAACAATCAATACTTTGCAACGCGGAGCCAGGAGATTAATCGCAGCCCGTCTCGTAACCGAGGGGTGATCGGGCGTTGCGCCGGCGCCGGACTCGGGTAGTTTCATTGTCAGCGGATTATACCGAAGCTAACGTGATTCAAGGACATTCGATCATTTGTTTTGCCGGAGAGGATTGGTGGTATCACCATCCGCACTCGAAGTATCACTTGATGCGACGCTTCGCCGGGGCCGGAAACCGAGTACTCTTTGTAAACTCAATTTCGATGGGCTTGCCTGGTCTTTCGAACAAGGATCTGCTGCCGCGCATTGTTCGTAAGCTGGGCTCGTATGCTCGCTTGGCGCGTCCTACGCCCGAAGGTGTCACGGTGGTTTCTCCGGCTGTGATTCCATTCTTTGGAACGCGCCTGGCGCGCGCCGCAAATCGCAAACTACTGGCCATGCAAATTGGCAGACTGGCGCGGCGTGGCGGACTGACGAGACCGATTCTCTGGATCGCGATTCCCACCGCAGCTGACATGATGGGCCAATTTGACGAGCAGCTCGTGATCTATCAGGTGTCGGATAAGTATGATGCAAATCTCATGGATCATGCGACCGATCTGCAAGTAATCAGAGAACTTCACGAACGCGCGATCGAGAACGCCGACCTGATTTTATATTCCGGCCAAAAATTACTGGCCGAAGCAGAGCGTGGTCGCGAACGATCATTTCTTCTTGAACAGGCAGTCGATTTCGATCACTGGTCGCAGGTTGGGAGCGGCAAACTGGAGATCGCAGATTCGGTGGCGCGAATTCCGCGCCCACGACTGGGATATTTTGGGGCGATCGAGCCGTGGCTCGTCGACCAGTACCTGATTACACGAGCAGCAAAAGAACGACCCGAATGGCAGTGGATTTTCATCGGCAATAAGTCGCGCGGAGTTGAGATCGAGTCCTTGCCAAACACGCATTTCTTGCCCCCGGTGCCTTATCAGGAACTGCCCCGCTACGCTGCCGGTTTTGATGTCTGCGTGTTGCCGTGGGACACTGCGCACTCGTTTACGAGTTATGGTTCGGCGATAAAGGTCCGTGAATATCTCGCGACGGGGAAGCCGGTAGTAATTTCGCCTCTGCCGGAATACGAATCGATGAGCGGCGTGTTACGGATTGCGCGTACCCACGATGATTGGTTTCGCTTGGTAGAGGAAGCTTTGCAGGAAGACGATCCGGCTGCGGCGCGAGGAAGACAGGCGGCGGTTTCGTGCGGGACCTGGGATTCGCGCGCCGAATGGGTGTCGAGTTTGATTGAAAAGACTCTGGCAGGTAAAGAAGGAGCGGGGGCAAGCCGCCTTCCCGACCCTGAGCTGAATCAAGTTAATCCTGAATCTGACGATGAAAGGCTTTCAAGGTGAAGTGATCGCGCAAGTCAGAAAGTCTCTCAGGTTGGGAAGGCGGGCTTGCCCCCGCTGATTCATTAGCACTCAAATCGATGAAACAGCTGCTGCTAAATCTAAGAACCGGCGAAGCGACGGTGGCGGAAGTCCCGGTGCCGGTAGTGCAGTCTGGGCGTGTGTTGGTTCGCACCGCGGCTTCCCTGATCAGCGCCGGCACTGAGCGCGCGCTGACTGAATTAGGGCAAAAGAGTTTGTTAGGCAAAGCCCGTGAGAGGCCGGAGCTGATCGGAAAAGTTTGGGAGAAGGTGAAAACTGAAGGTGTCGCGCAGGCACTTGAAGGCGTGCGCGACAAGCTGGATCAGTCGCATGCTGTTGGTTACAGCGCCGCCGGAATCGTTATTGAATGCGCTCCGGACGTGACGGACTTTCGTCCGGGAGATCGCGTGGCTTGCGCCGGAACCGATTACGCGTCGCACGCTGAGATTATTTCGGTGCCAAGAAACCTATGCGTGCGTTTGCCCGAACAGCTGAGTTTTGCAGAGGCGGCGTTTGGGACGGTAGGTGCAATTGCTTTGCAAGGGGTGCGTCTTGCTGAGCCAACGCTGGGAGAAGCAGTTGTAGTCATCGGGCTCGGTCTGGTCGGCCAGCTGACCGTGCAACTGCTGAAAGCAAATGGCTGCCGTGTCTTTGGTATTGATATCGACGAGACGCGAATTCAGATGGGGCTCGAGTCGGGTGCGGACGCCGGCGCCACTCCTGCCCATGCGAAAGATAAAGTGACGGGGTGGTCAAGAGGACGCGGAGCGGATGCCTGTATCATTGCGGCCGCGACCAGCTCGGATGAGCCCGTCGAATTAGCCGGCGAGATTTCGCGTCTGAAAGGACGCGTAGTGGCAGTCGGCCTGGTCGGAATGAATGTGCCGCGCAATGTTTACTACCAGCGCGAACTGACCTTGAAAGTCTCATTGTCGTATGGGCCGGGTCGCCACGATCCCGGCTATGAGGAACGCGGCCACGATTATCCAGTGGCCTACGTACGTTGGACCGAAGGACGAAACATCGAAGCCTTTCTTGATCTGCTCGCCGGCGGACGGATTGAGGTGAAGCCGCTCATCACACATCGCTTTCCGATTGACGACGCTCCGAATGCTTATCAACTAATCTCCGGCAAAGCACATGAGAATTACCTGGCGGTGTTGCTTGAATATCGGACCGAAGGCGAAGTTGTCCGGCGAGTCGATAACAATGCTGCAATCAAAAAGGGGTCGCAGTCGGCCGGGCGGGTTGGTGTTGGTTTAATTGGCGCGGGTGGTTATGCCCAAAAAATGTTGTTGCCAAATTTCAAGGCAGCCGGCGCCGATTTTTGTTCGATTGCTTCAGCCTCCGGCGTCTCAGCACGCGATGTGGGGACGAAATACGGCTTCAAGCGGTTTCTGTCAGACGCCCAGAGCGTAATCGATGACGACGAAGCAAACCTGATTGTGATTGCCACGCGCCATGGCTCGCATGCGGAACTCGCCACGCTGGCGCTAAAGGCAGGAAAGCATGTTTTTGTAGAAAAGCCACTGGCGCTGAACGATGCTGAGTTGAATAGAGTGCGCGACGCCGCGTCAGTATCTCAAGGGCAATTGTTGGTTGGATTTAACCGGCGCTTTTCACCATTGGCTGCGAAGGCGAAGCAATTCTTTGTAAATCGTCAGGGGCCACTCTCGATTGTCTACCGGGTGAACGCCGGGCATATCCCCCGCGAGCATTGGACGCAGGATCCGAAAGAAGGCGGTGGACGCATCGTCGGCGAAGTCTGTCACTTCATCGACCTGATGCAATTCCTCACCGGTGCGCCGCCAAAAAGCGTCTTTGCCGAAACTGTCGCCGGTTCCGGGCATATCGTTAGCGAGGATTCGGTGTTCATTACCCTCCAGTTCGAAGATGGTTCAAACGGGATGATTGCCTATCTCGCTGAGGGCGATAGCAGTTTGCCGAAAGAACACATTGAGATCTTTGGCGAGGGAAAAACTTTTGTCATTGACGACTTTCGCAGCGCCAAACTCTACGCTGATGGCCGCGAGAAAAAAGAAACTCTGCGCCAGCAGGACAAAGGACAGGCCGAGGAAACGCGCGTGGCCTGTGCTGTTGTCGCCGACGGCAAGCCAATTCCGATTACACTCCAGGAACTCGAGGCTACAACCCGCGCGACGTTTCGGATCCGGGACTCGCTGCGAACCGGACAACGAGTAGAAGTAATGAGTAATGAGTGATGAGAAATGAGCTCAAGCAGTTCAGAGTTCAAGCTTTAGCTTGTTTTCATGCGAGGCAAAGCAACCTGAAGGTTGAACTCTGAACTACTTGACGCTTGCCCTCATTACGCATTACTCATCACATCATTACTCATTAGTTGGGTTTTCATATGTGTGGAATTGCCGGACTAATCAGCCTCGACCCTGAGCGATACATTGGTGCGATGTTGCAATCAATCGAGCATCGTGGTCGCGACGATGAAGGGGTCTGGACGTCCGGCCGCATTGATGAGCAAGGGCGGCGCGCGTCGCTGGGCCACCGCCGTCTCGCAATTATCGACACCAGCCAGGCCGGGCATCAACCTATGCTCTCCGCCGATGGCCGCTATGTACTGACTTTCGGCGGCGAAATTTACAACTATCGAGAACTGCGTGAAGAACTAAAGAGCAAGGGCCACCGGTTCAATACCGAGACGGACACAGAAGTTTTACTTGCCGCATTTGCTGAATGGAACAAAGAATGTTTGCCGCGCCTCAACGGTATGTTCCACTTCGCCGTTTGGGACAACCAGGACCGCACCTTAACGCTGGCGCGGGATCACGTCGGCATCAAGCCGCTATATTATTTCTACAAGCCTGCCAACGCCGCCACACCGGGCTTATTGATTTTTGCCTCGGAAGTTAAGGCGATTCTGGCCAGTAAGCTGGTTAATCGCGCGCTCGATCCTGAGTCGCTCAATCAGTTTCTAACGTTCTTGTGGGCTCCCGATCCCAACAGTCTGTTTCAGGGAATCAAGACCCTTCCTCCCGCTCACGCTCTCACATTTCAAACGGACGAAATAAGAATTGATGAGTGGTGGGACGTGTCCTTCGACAATATTGAGGAAGGGCGAAGCGAGGCATGGTGGCAGCAGCAAGTAATTGAAACGCTCGATCGGGTTGTGAATATGGAGATGGTTGCTGACGTTCCGCTCGGATCGTTTTTATCGGGCGGGATCGACTCGTCAGGAATCGTCGCCATGATGAAACAGCACAGCGGCGGCCGAAAAGTTTCCACTTACACGGTGGGGATTGAAGCCGAAGATCTGCGCTACGACATCATTCCGGACGATGTGGAATGGGCGCGGCGAGTGAATAAACATCTGGACACTGACTATCACGAGATTATGCTGCGGCCGGCCGTTGCCGAATTGCTGCCCAAACTTGTCTATCACATGGACGAACCCGCGATAGACATGGCGATTCCAAGTTATCTGGTGTCGCAAGCCGCCAGGGAAACGCTACGCGTGATGTTGTCGGGCATGGGTGGCGATGAGGTGTTTGCCGGGTACCCACGCCAGCTGGCTATGAAGATTGCGGGAGCGTTTGATCCGGTCCCGGGCATGGTGCGCCGTCCATTAATGAAGACGATCGAACGCTCGCTGCCCGGGGGAATGCCTGGACGTCTGACGGCGCCGTTGCGCAATGCGAAGAAATTTGCGCGCAGCGCCGGGCTGGACTTTGACGAACGATACCTCGGTTACGGCACCTATTTTACCGACGAGGCAAAGCAGCAACTCTATAGCGATGTGATGCGCGAGGCGACGCAGGGCCTGGATGCTTACGCCGCCCATCGGCGTTACTTTGCTCGTGTCAAAAACGCTGCGCCTTTGAATCGTCTGCTTTATGTCGATTTAAAAACCTTCCTGCCCTGTCTAAACCTGATAACGACCGACAAAACTTCCATGGCCGCGAATCTCGAAGTGCGCGTGCCCTTTCTCAATCGCCAGATGATTGAGTTTACAGCGCGGATGCCGCCGGATCTGAAACTGCGCGGTTTCAAGCGCAAGTACATTCTCAAGCGCGCGCTCGAGACACTATTGCCGCGTGAGGTTGTGTGGCGGAAGAAGGCGGGCTTTGGCGCGCCCATTCGTTCATGGCTGCGCGGAGCTTTGCGACCGCTGGTTGATGATCTGCTTTCGGAGGAGACGGTCAGGAAGCGTGGTTTGTTTCGTCCGGAAGAGGTGAGACGAATTATTGACGCCAATCTTTCGGGCCGTGATGACTTGAACCTCCAGGTGTTTCAGTTATTGAATCTCGAGCTTTGGCAGCGACAATTTTTGGACAAGTGAGCCAGATCGCAAGGCAAGAACTTCAACAATGAGTGACAACCCTCCGATGCGCGATCCAGACGCTCATTTGGCACCGACGGAAAATGATCGGCAGACCTCTGTCTTGCTGGCTGAAGACGATCGGGCCTTGAGGCGCTTTCTTGAGGTCGTGCTTGAGCGTGCCGGTTACCAGGTATTCTCCGCCTCTGACGGCCTTGAAGCGATGAAGTTGGTGTTGTCAGCATCGATCGACATTGTCGTAACCGATGCGATAATGCCAAACCTTAGCGGCCATGAATTTTGCCGCTTCCTACGAAACAGTCCGTCACTCTCTCATCTACCGATCATCCTGCTGAGCGCGCTGGAACGAAGAGACACCGACGCTGTCGAACAAGCCGATGCGTTCCTCACCAAACCGGTTGCGGGTGAAAAGTTGATCGCGTGTATTGAAGAATTGCTGAACCGGAACAGTTAGTAAGAAGTTAATTAAACGGCGATTGAAAGAGCGAGGGCTTGCCCCGCTCTTGTAACGCTTCAGGCGGGTAAGGCACTGGCAACCTCGATCAGGGCATCGATCGATGTGTAGGGCAGATTCTGCGCTTCGGCAACCGCCTGATAGGTGCAGTGACCGGCGAAAGTGTTGACGCCCGCTTTCAGTCCGGGATCATTGCTGATTGCTTCAAGGAATCCCCGATTAGCGAGCTTTAGTGTGTAAGGCAGGGTGGCATTAGTCAGGGCAAAAGTAGAGGTGCGGGGCACGGCACCCGGCATGTTAGCGACGCAGTAATGCAAAACGCCTTCGACGTAATAAGTCGGGTTCGAGTGGGTCGTCGGATGAGTCGTCTCGATGCATCCGCCCTGATCCACGGCCACGTCGACAATGACCGCGCCGTTTGGCACGTCCTTGAGCATGTTTCTTGTGACTAGTCTGGGAGCAGCCGCGCCAGGTACCAGCACCGCGCCTACGATCAAATCCGCGCTCGAGATCGCGTCATGAATCATGTAAGCGCTGGAAGCCAGGGTTGAGATCTTGGAAAGAAAAATATCGTCAAGCTCACGTAGCCGCTCAAGATTGTTGTCTATGATAGTGACGTGAGCGCCCATCCCCACCGCGATCTTTGCCGCGTTTGTACCGACCACACCACCGCCGATAATTACAACTCTGGCTGCCGGCACGCCCGGCACACCACCAAGCAGAATTCCACGACCCCCGGCCATCTTCTCAAGGTAGTGGGCGCCGACTTGTATAGCCATACGGCCTGCGACTTCCGACATTGGCGTGAGCAGCGGTAACCCGCCCCGCCGATCTGTGATCGTTTCGTAGGCAATGCCGGTGACTTTGCGTTTTAGGAGTTGCTCGGTGAGTTCATGATCAGGGGCGAGGTGCAGATAGGTAAATAGCAACTGAGCTTCGCGCATGCGCGGGTATTCGGGTGCAATCGGTTCCTTGACCTTCACAATCATGTCGGCGCTGGCCCAAACGTCGGCGGCGGAGTCGATGATCTGCGCGCCTGCTTTTTGATAAAGGGCGTCGTCAAAGCCGGAGCCTTCTCCGGCATCCTTCTCAACGTTGACTTGATGTCCGGCATCAGTCAAAGCGCGAACACCCGCGGGCGTTAAGCCAACTCTATATTCGTTGTCTTTTATCTCTTTTGGCAGGCCGACAATCACTGGGGGCTCCTCCAAGCGTAGTTAAAATTGGAATTCAGGAGACAGAATACAGAAAACAGAATTCAGGAACCAGGCTTCTAACTTCTGAATTCTGTCTACTGAATTCTGACTTCTGTTTTATCCCATTCCTTCGATTAGATCGATCTGAGCACGTTGCAGTTTGCCGCTATAGTCGACGTAGATAGATTTCCATTCTGAAAAAATATCCAGGACCTGCGTGCCGGCCTCGCGATGTCCATTGCCGGTGGCTTTCGTGCCGCCAAAGGGCAGGTGCACTTCAGCGCCGATGGTTGAAGCGTTGACATAAAAAATGCCGGTGTACATATCGTTCATGGCCCGGAATGCCCGATTGACGTTGCTGGTGTAGATTGCCGCGGACAGACCATAACGAACTCCATTGGCGATTTCTACAGCTTCGTCGAGAGACTTGGTCGGAATCACGGCTGTGACCGGTCCAAAAATTTCTTCCTGGGCGACGCGCATGTCGGGCGCGACGTCGGTGAACACGGTGGGCTCGATGTAATAGCCTCGCGCGTAGTCACCCTTGGTCAGACGCTTGCCGCCGCAGGCAAGTGTGGCCCCGTCTTCATCCTGACCAATGTCGATGTAACCCATGATCTTTTTGACGGCATCGGCGTTAATCACCGGCCCCACGTCCGTCCTGGGATCCGCGCCGTTGCCTATCCTGAGAGCTTTGGTGCGTTCCACCAGCTTTTGCGAAAACTGCTTGTAGATCTTCTTATGCACTACCAGGCGCGAGGAAGCGGTGCAACGTTGTCCCGAAGTTCCGAACGCGCCCCAGAGCGCTCCATCGATCGCGAGGTCGAGGTCCGCGTCGTCCATGACGATGATGACGTTTTTGCCGCCCATTTCGAGCGAGCAGATGGCATTGCGCTCAGCGCAGGCTGAAGCGACGATGCGGCCAGTTTCCGTTGAACCAGTGAACGAGATCAAACGCAGGGCCGGATGGTTGGTGATTGGGGCACCGGCGTCTTCACCGTAACCCGTGACCAAATTTACAACTCCCGGCGGAATTCCCGCTTCCTCGCAGGCTTGGACCAAATTGTAGGTTGACAGCGGTGTGTCTTCGGCCGGTTTCAGAACGACAGTATTGCCGCACACCAGCGCCGGTATTAGCTTCCACGAAGGGATCGCCATCGGGAAGTTCCAGGGAGTAATTAGTCCACAAAGCCCGACCGGTTGCCGCACGCACATCGCAAACTTGTCAGGCATCTCGGCGGGAGTGGTGAAACCGTGTAGCCGCCGCCCTTCACCGGCCGTGTAGTAAGTGCAATCTATCGCCTCCTGCACGTCACCGCCGGCCTCTTTCAGGACCTTTCCCATTTCGCGGGTCATGTCTCGGGTGAAGCGATCTTTATTGCGGACCAGAATCTCGCCCAGGCGAAACAAAATTTCGGCGCGCTTGGGAGCCGGCATACTGCGCCAACCGTCGAAGGCGCTCTGCGCGGCATTGACGGCGGCGTTTACATCATCGCTGGTGGAGAGCTGAAAGCGGCCGATGACGTCGTCAGTGTCGGCCGGATTAATGTTCTCAAACACCTCACCGGATTCACTCGGGACCCACTGGCCGCCAATGTAGTTGTTGTAGGTTTTTACGGACGCGCGCGATGACGCTCTGGAGTTTTGCTTCGAGCCACTTTTCGCGAGGGCCTTTTTTGCTTGAGCCATGGAATAAGTTTCAAGTCCCAAGTTTCAAGTTCCAAGTTTTCAGGTTGGAACTTGAAACCTGAAACTTGAAACCTGGAACCCGCCTATTGGTAAGTAAACTGAACAATTCTTGTCGTTACGCGATCTCTGACGTAACGCGACACTTGCAGCACTATGGGATCGCCTGTTTTTAAGCCGCTTAGCACGCGCTGAAAATCAGCCAGCGTTGTAACCGGCACGCGGTTTATTCGCGTTATCACATCACCTTCGTTAAGGGCCTGTTGGCCATTAGGAGCGCGCAACTCCGCCGCGAGCCCGCTTGGATCAACTTCCTTCACGTAGAGGCCACGTACTCCGGTGAGATGTTTGTCAGTGATCAGCTGTTGCGTAAGCTCACCCAGCGTCAGTCCCAGGTGTAATCCGTTTTTCGTTTCGGATTCCCTGGGCGCTGTTTTGGAAGGACCCTCTTCGTCAAGCTCACTTAGCTGCTGTGGTTCAGGACGTTCACCAAGCACGATATTGGCGCTCATCTTTTCGAGCTTACCGTCGCGGTCGCGCAGGAAAGTGAAGGTAGCGGATTCGCCCACCGGCGTGGATGCAACTTTCTGAATCAAGTCCTGTGCGCTGAGCACCGGCTGCGAGTTGAATTCGGTGATGATGTCGTTCGACTGCATTCCCGCTTTCGCCGCCGGGGTTGGCTGGCCATCCTTCGTGGGTTGGACATCCATTATGATCGCGCCCTTCGCTTCCGCCAGGCCATAAACGCGCGCATATTCCTCTTTGACTGACTCGAGCGTAACTCCCAGATAGCCGCGGCGAACTCTTCCTTGCGCGACAATTTGACGATAGACGAAGTTTGCTTCTCCCGCGGGCAAAGCAAAGCCAATGCCGTTGTAGTCTCCCGTAGAAGTGGCAATCTGCGAGTTGATACCGATAACTTCGCCGCGCATATTGACGAGCGGCCCACCGCTGTTGCCACGATTGATCGCAGCGTCTGTTTGCAGGAAGCGCTGAAAGTTTGAAAAGAACGGCGACTCTCGTTCGATCTTGGAAATAATGCCGGCAGTCACGGTTTGGTCAAGGCCGAAAGGTGAACCAATTGCCAAAACCCAGTCACCGACCTGAGCCGCATTCGAATCGGCGAGGGTGACGATCGGTAAATCGGAAGGCGCGTCGATTTTAACTACCGCTACGTCAGTCTCTTTATCGATACCGATAACGCGACCGCGATACTTTTCACCCGATTGCAAGCCGACGATTATTCGCGACGAACCTTCCACCACATGTTCGTTTGTCAGAATGTAGCCTTTTGGACTCACGATAAAACCGCTGCCCACGCCACGCTGAGGCCGTCGTGCCTGACGACGAAACATGTCGAGCAAAGGATTGCTGGACGACTGATCGTCTTTATCAGGGTTGTCTTTTTCGCTGATTTCTGTCGCAGCAGCGATGGTCTCAATGTTGACGACAGCAGGTTCGACACGCTTGGCAATTTCCGCAAACGAAGCTGACAGGGCCTCCGGTGCGTGCGCTATCTGGGCCTCACTTTGCGCCACGGTCGGGCGTCCCGAAAGCATCGCCCCAAGCCCGATTCCAGCCAGCAGGCAGGCGGCACCGAGAGCAATTATCCAAACGCGCAGCTTCCGCAAAATGACGCGTTCATTAATAGTTGTTTGGTCTTTGACAAGGTCGAACATAAAACACCACCTTCAGTAAAGCTGCAGTCGGGCTTCTGGTAAACGCCACTAGCGAAGTGGCCACCGAAGCGCTATGGGAAGGGCTGAAGTATAACTAATGGGTTGCTGCGGGGCAAAGATCGTGGACAGAGACGGCGGGAGGGGACAAAAACCCATTTTCCATCTGTCATTTGACATTTTTCATTTGTCATTTGGAGCGGAGCTTTTGTGAGTAAAGGTCGGTTGCTGCTGGGGGCAGGCTAATGCCGTGGTGTCAGATGATAGTTGTCCTGGAGTTCGGTCTTCAAATGACAAATGAGAAATGTCAAATGAAAAATGGAAAATCTTCTTCGTCTTCCTGCCGCCTGCTCCTGCCTCCCGCTCCCTGTTTTTTAAGGTCTCAGGAACACCTTCAACACGCCTTTTTTCCCCGCGCGTTCCATAGCATGCACCCCCTCAGCGAGGGGATATTCTTCGCTGATTAAGCTGTCGATGTCGATCGCGCCTTTCTTAAGGAGATCGAGCGCCGGCTGGAACCTACCACAGCGCGAACCCAATATCGTAATCTCGTCAACCACGAGTCGCGCCTGGTCGATCTCATCGATCTTGCCCGCTCCCTGAAATGTTGACTTCAAAACCAGGGTGCCGCGAGGTCGTAGTAGTTCCAGGGCGCCGACAAAGCCTGACGGCGAGCCGGACGCTTCAACCACCACGTCAAACTCGCGTTTGCGTTTGGCTCCCGCTCTGGGTGCAGCCGTTTCAATGCCGCGGCGCTCAGCAATGCGTAGCTTTTCAGCATGCTTACCGATCAGAAGAACGCTGGCGCCGCTCAAGGCAATTGCCTGCGCGCAAAGGAGGCCGAGCTTGCCATCACCGATTACGGCCACACGAGACTCGGGTGTGATCGCGACGCGTTCCAGGATGCCGCAGGCGGCAGCCAGCGGTTCCGCAAAAACCGCGTGCTCATCAACCACCATGTCAGGAACCGGGAGCAGGTTTGTTAGTGGAAGCCGCAAAAACTCAGCGTGCGCGCCGTCGCGTCCAACTATTCCGAGGACGGTGCGGCCGGCGCAGTGACGCGGATCGCCAGCTGCGCACAGTGCACACTTTCCGCAGCCCGCATTAATTTCCCCAACCACTCTCTGCCCCACGAACTTATTGCCGGGAGATTCCTCGACCACGCCCACAAACTCATGACCAATTGTTCCTTTGAACCCGGCATAGCCTCGGGCAATTTCGAGGTCGGTGTTGCAGATACCGGAAAGGTGAACACGCACCAGTGCCTCATCACCGCGTTCCGGGATGGCGACTTCCTTAACTGCGAGTTTCTTCTTTTCGACTCGAAGGGCTTTCATAAGGAGGACTCAGGACTCAGGACGTCGGAATAAAGACCGAAGAAAGAGGTCAGAGGTCAGAATCGGAAGTCGGAGCGACCTATGCTTTTTTCATTCTTCTGACCTCTGACTTCTGACCACTGACTTCTGAGTCCTGTCTTTCAGAAACTTCTGGTGCGCGTGTAGATATTCTGCGATGTCAGTTCAACCGTCTGCCTGGGTCCGGCGACGTCAAGGTGCAGACGCCACTCGAGATTTTCTTCACCGCTCAAACTGAGCATGAAGCCACCAACTGCCGCACTAAGAGCTACGACTCCCTGACCCTGTTTGTCCAATTTCGCAGCGACCGGAGCGCGGCCTTTCATCCGTTCATTGCAGAAAATCGTCGAAGCCTTTGCCGGCACGACGCTCAGTAAAGTATTCGTGACGCACGGCGACAATATCGACAGGATAAAACTCAACCGAGATGTCGAGCGCATCAGTCTCAGCTGTCAGGGACGGTCGCAAGACAATCTGCAGCGTCGTTTCCCCGTTGTGTACTTTAAGATTTGGCGAATTCTCATGAGGTAGCTTGCTGTAAATCAGCCAGCCCGAGGCGAAAAGTGCGACTACCAGCGCGGCACGTAGGAAAAAAGTCAACAGGTTGTACGAAATGCTTTTTGTTTTCACGTCTTCAGTTGGACAGGCATATCTGCCGGTCCTTTGCCTACTTCTTCAAACCACGAACATAAGTAACGAGCGTGTCGATTTCCTGTTCCGAGAGCTTTTTGCCATAGGCAGGCATCTTTCCTTTGCCATTCATGATTGTATTAAAGATCCGCTCGTCGCTCGCTCTTTCTTGCCACTCGGAATCACTGAGATTTCGCGCGTGATTTCGCTTTGCCTTTAACGTCCTCGCGCGCCCGTCGCGGCCATGACATGAAGAACAGTTTTGGGAGTACAACTGGGTCGCACTTCTGGCGGAGACGGTAACCGATCCACCTTCGGTTCTGCTTGCCAACACCGCGGTGGCCGTTATTAAGAAAAGAGTCAGGCAAGCATGCTTCATCAAATCTATTTCTCCGCTTTGCAACTGGACTGCTTCATGGGGAGCGACGATGCTTTCCGGATTTCCGAGGCCCGGAAACTCACGAGTCAGTTTTGATGAAACTATGATACCGAAGCTCGGATGTTTTGTGTATTGGCAATTCCTGTTCGCTTGCGGGTTGAAACGTTTCTAAATGCGAAGTAAGCTCAGGGCGCATTAAGAGCATTAACACAAACTGTTGGTTGCGGCGGTGGTCAAGTCGGAAGTTGAAACCCTTCGCAAACTAAACGGTTTGCGTTCGGAGAGGGATCTTGGAAATAGTTTCAGACAAATTTCGCGATGAATGTGGCGTGTTCGGCATTTACGGGCACACTGACGCCGCGCGTCTGACATATCTTGGGCTATACGCTTTACAACATCGCGGCCAGGAATCCTGTGGCATCACATCGTCGAACGGATCTGAGTTACGACTGGAACGGGCAATGGGTCACGTTGCGGACGCGTTCGATCAATCCTCGCTTGATCGCTTGTCTGGCGCCAGCGCCATTGGGCACGTTCGCTACTCCACTGCCGGCGAGGTCTCAATTCGCGAAGCCCAACCTTTCCTTGTTACCTGCCAGCACGGCCAGATCGCCGTTTGCCACAACGGCAATCTCCCCTTCGCGCGCGAGGAGCGACACAAACTTGAACGCGAAGGAGCGATCTTTTCAGCTACTTCCGACACTGAAGTTATTTTGCACGGCGTGGCGCGTTCCAGGGCCGGCTCGTTTCGCGAGGCAATACCGGAAGTCCTGCGCCAAACTGAAGGCGCCTTCTCGATGCTCTTCCTGACGAGCACCGAGTTAATTGCCATTCGAGACCCGCGCGGATTTCGTCCGCTCGCTTTGGGACGGTTGGGAGACGCGTGGGTAGTCGCGTCTGAAACCTGCGCGTTTGATCTCATCGACGCGCAGTATGTTCGGGACGTTGAACCGGGCGAGATGTTGATAATCGATCAGGACGGGCTGCGTTCTTCACATCCACTGTCGGAACAAAAAGCCTCAATGTGTTTATTCGAACACGTTTATTTTGCACGGCCCGATTCGCTTATCTACGGTCATTCGGTGAACGAATCGCGCCACAAGATGGGGAAACGCCTGGCGATCGAGCATCCAGCCGACGCTGATCTGGTTGTGCCCGTCCCCGACTCAGGAACCGTCGCGGCAATTGGGTACGCGGCGCAAAGTAAAATCAATTTTCGCTTTGGGCTGGTCCGCAATCATTATGTTGGTCGCACCTTCATCGAGCCGCGTCAGTCCATCCGCTCATTTGGCGTGCGCATCAAGTTGAATCCCGTGCGACATTTGATCGAAGGCAAGAGAATAGTGCTGATTGACGACTCGATCGTGCGCGGTACTACTTCCAAGAAGATCGTAAGAATGGTGCGCGAGGCGGGCGCGAAAGAAATTCATCTACGAATCAGTTGCCCCCCGACGATTAGCCCCTGCTACTACGGCATCGATACGCCCAACAAGGCCGATCTGATCGCTGCGCAAATGTCGATTGATGAGATTTGCAGGTTTATCGAAGCAGACTCGCTTGGTTACCTTTCGCTCGACGGCATGATTGACGCGATCGGCATTAGTCCCGATTCTTCCTGTGTTGCCTGTTGGAACGAGAAGTATCCAACTCGTATTACCAGCGACGCGGAAACGATGTGGGAACGCGATCACGAAGCGGTTGGTGCTGACGGCTAAGTTGCATGCATCCCTCGCGGAATAGCCAGCTCTAAATTTGAGGACGAACTTTGGCGAAGCGATCGTTAAAGGGTTGCGGCTGCGTGATTGCTGTTTTGGTAGTTGTGCTGGGCGCAGCCGGCGTGGTGGGAGTGAAGTATGTTTGGCCACGCTGGAAGTTGCGGCCTCCACCGCCATCGGGCGGGGAACTCCAGGTGCACGTGCTTGATGTTGGGCCAGTTGAGGGCGATTCAATTTTGATAATCTCGCCAGGCGGTAAGACGGTCCTGATTGATGCCGGCGATACCGGCAAAGGCAAAGTGGTGCTGGATGCACTTAAACGTTACAACGTGCAGCAGCTCGATTATTTTGTGGCGACGCATCCACATCCCGATCACATTGGCGGCGCCGACGAAGTCTTCAAGACAATAAAAGTTTTGAATGTTATCGATAACGGTCTCGAGCCGGACGTGCCTCAATCACTGGTAACCCAGAACAAACCCGCAACACCGGGTGCTAAGAACACCAACAACAAAACCGTAGCGTCCGGTAAGTCGAAGGCGGCTTCGATAACGAAGTTTTACGACGAGTACAAGGAAGCGATCGCTCAAAGCGGCGCGCATTACGAGAAAGCGCAGGCGGGAGCAAAATATGATCTGGGCGGTGGCGTTCGTCTGACGGTGTTCGCACCCAGCGAGCCGCTGTTTACGAAGGATCAGTTGAAGACTGGCGGGAATTTGCCCAACGCGAATTCAATTGTCCTGCGATTGGACTACGGCGATTTTTCGATGCTCTTGCCGGGCGATGCTGAGGAGCAAACAGAACATCGCATGCTGACCAAAGATCTGAATCTGAAGGTGAAGATTCTTAAAATTGCGCATCATGGCTCAAAGTATGCGACCGCGCAGGACTTCGTTGATCGAGTGAAACCGGAAGTGGCGATTATTTCGTGTGGCGAGTGGAACCGTTACGGTCATCCATCCCAAGTAATGCTCGATCGGCTGCGAGCGGCGAATGCGAAAGTTTATCGTACGGATTTGCAAGGCGAGATAACGATCACCACGCGAGGCAAGGAAGGCGACTACGTCATTAAGCCCGCGAAGGAGACGACCAGCGACCTGTGGGTTGGACGCCAGGCCCAAAAGGATGATGCAACGCGTTCCGGCTTCATTGCCTATGGCGACTTTGGCCCGCCACCGAAAGCAAAGACAGCTAAATAATGAAACGAGCAGTTCAGAGTTCAAACTTTAGTTTGCCCTTGATAATCGACTTGCTCGGATCCGAGATCACAAACTAAAGTTTGAACTCTGAACTGCTTGACCCAACCGCAACAAATGACAAAGCCAATAACCTACAGTGACGCTGGTGTCGACATCGACGCAGCGACACGCGCAACCGATAAGATTAAAGAGCTGGCTCGACGAACTTTCAACCAGCGAACGCTCTCCGAAATCGGAAGCTTCGGCGGGATGTTTGACGGCGCTTTCCCTAATCTGAAGCAACCGGTGCTGGTTGCGTCTGCGGACGGCGTCGGCACCAAACTTAAGATTGCGTTCAGCACCGGCGTTCACAACACGGTCGGCCGCGATCTCGTCAATCACTGTGTTAACGACATCCTGGTGCAGGGCGCGCGGCCGCTTTTCTTTCTCGACTACATCGCCACGGGCAAGCTGCTGCCTGACGTGGTCGCAGAGATCGTCGCCGGTGTTGCGAACGGCTGCCAGGAAAACGGTTGCGTGCTGCTTGGCGGCGAGACGGCGGAGATGCCGGATTTCTATTCAGACGGCGAGTATGACATTGCAGGGTTCATCGTCGGAGTAGCTGATCGTGAAAAGGTAATCGACGGCAAAGGAATTACGCCGGGCGATGTGCTGCTGGCCCTTCCATCGGTTGGACTCCATACTAACGGTTACTCGCTCGCGCGTAAGTTGTTCCTCGAAGTTGCGGGCTACGAAGTTAACACTCATCTCGAGGCGTTGGGAATGACGGTCGGCGAGGCCCTGTTGCAGCCGCACCTGAGTTATCTCAAACCGTTGAATGAACTGCTTGATTCGGGAATGATCAAAGGGCTCGCGCACATTACAGGCGGGGGACTGACTGACAATATTCCGCGAATCCTTCCCGCGGGCGCCGCCGTCGAGATCGATAAGGGCAGCTGGCCGGTGCTGCCGGTCTTCAAACTCATGCAGGAGATTGGCAGCGTTTCTGATGCAGAAATGTTCCGCGCTTTCAATATGGGCGTGGGGATGGTGGTAGTAACCTCCGCGGCAAACCAGGCGGAAGTCGAATCTCACTTACGGCAGCAAGGCTTAGCCGTTTACGAAATCGGTCGAGTCGTCAAAGGCAACCAGGAAGTTTCAATCCGGTAGTGACAAAACGCATCGGCATACTAATATCCGGACGTGGCTCAAACATGCTGGCGCTGGTCGAGGCTGTGGAAGACGGCCGCCTGCCGAATGCTGAAGTTGCGTTGGTTGTTAGTGACCACACAAAAGCGGCGGGGCTACAACTCGCCGGCGAACGCGGGCTCAAAACGCGCGCCATCGAACGCGGCGGGCGTTCGCGTGAAGAACATGATCTCGCGATAGTCGCAGCTCTTCACGAAAGCGGCGTCGAGATCGTTTGCCTGGCCGGATATATGCGACTGCTTTCTAATTATTTTATCGAAGCTTACCGCAATCGCATTCTGAATATTCATCCAAGTTTGCTGCCGGCGTTTCCTGGCCTCAACGTACACGCCCGAGTGCTCGAGCATGGCGTAAAATGGAGCGGCTGCACGGTCCACTTTGTCGATCAGTCGTTGGATGGTGGCCCGATCATCGCGCAGAGGATCGTGCCGGTGCTGGATGGCGATACTGAAGAAAGTCTAGCGGCGCGGATCCTCGTCGAAGAGCATAGACTTTACCCCGAAGCAGTGGCACTGGTCGTGAGTGGAAAGTATGAAGTTATTGGTCGCCGGGTGGTACGAGAGTCACCGCTTAAACCAGACCTGGCTACAGAGCCCTGAAAACCTGAACCGAATCCGTTGACATGAGCAAGACCGAGACGTATCTTTCGCTTGCTCATCAAAGCGTTCGGGGATCCTCTTGAAAGACATTTCCCGGAAGGTCAGCTCCGTCAAAATTCTGTGTTTGTATCGACAGCCTTTGCTGCATGCGAGTAGGTTATGTCATCGCCAGAACAATCGTCACCGGCCAAGTCAAAGTCGATTTACGACTGGGACTTTTTTCTCTCCCACTCCGGCGTCGACACTGAGGCCGCAAGAAAACTTAAGCAGGCATTAGAACCTCCTAACGAGGTTTTTTTGGATAACGAGGACATTGCTTACGGCTCCGACTGGGCTCGCGAGTTGTCCAAAGCGTTGAAGTCTTCCTTCGTCTATGTGTTTCTTCTTTCTCGTGACGCACAGGGATCTTTTTACGTCGGTGAGGAGATAAACATCGCTGTTAGTCTGATGAAGGCCAACCAGCAAACGCGCCGTGTGGTGCCGGTGTATCTCAACGAGGAGAAGGTCCCTAACCCCGAAGACGTACCCTTTGGCCTCGGCAGCATTCAGGGTTTTGCGCTACCTCACGTCAGCGACCTCTCGTTGGCGCAGGAGCGGCTCCGGCAGGCGCTGGCTTACGTAAAACCTCGTGAAGAGAAGAGAGCTGACCTGGTCAACGCCGGACGCGAAGCCATCAGCAAGCTCAACAGCAGCAACAGCGGGCAACTGATCGCCGGAATCAACGACGCCACAAAACTGGTGCGACCACTTCTCTACACGCTGCTTGCCCTCTTCGCTCTCGTGACCGTCGCCATAGTCGCTTGTCTGCTCTTAACGGCGACCGAGTTAGTGTTGAAACTAACTATATTGTGCGCACTCTGGTGTTTCCTGTTGCTGTTCATACTTTGGCTCATCAGGAATCAGCTTAGTAAGACGGCCCGGATTGCTCAGGGTCAGATTAACGGAGGCTAAACGCGTTATGTTGGAAAAACCATCTGACAAAGTCGCAGCTGATGATGCGCGCGCGCGACCGTCTTTGCCTACCGTTGCTCCAGACGAGCCGCACACACTTGATTTGGGCAAGCTGGAATTAGTTCAACGTTGGTCGCAATACGCGGCCGTTGTTGTGCTGGTGGTTTTTGTCGTTTTATTCGTCGCCGGCTCGCTTATGCTGAACAACCTATATGCGCGAATATCCAGCGGCCAGAAAACTCTTGAGCAGCAAGCTGAACAGATTAAGGCTAATGACCTCAAGATCAAATCACAGGAAGGAGATATAAACATACGCAATACGGCACTCCGCGCCCTGCTGGATCCGGATACGAAACCTTTGGATACCAAACAGGCTAATCAGGTTCAGCAACTGGTGGAGACGAACATCGAGCAGAGCGGTGGCGAGAAGAAAATTGCAGCCCGTGTTTACATCCAGATAGGAGATGAAGATCAACGCGCGCGAGCAAGTGAAGTGGTACGGTTACTACAAAAGAGAGGTTACATCGTACCCGGCATTGAGAATGTTGGCAGCAAGGCAAGGATTCCTAACCGTTCGGAGTTACGTCACTACCAGACCGATAGTGTGGGAGAGGCAGACGTCAAAGACATCGTCAGCGCTCTTCGCGAAATTGGCATTGACGTTCAAACACCTGCGGCACTAACGAGTAGCAACGTGCGGCCCCGCCATTATGAATTGTGGTTCGGCAAAGACTTTTAAGCCCCTACGAACTCGAGTCGGATCATTTCTCAGTCTTGCTTTTCGCCCCCAGTGCTTCGGCGCGTTGATAGGCGGCCCAAACTGCTTTTGAAAGCACGGTGCGCAGACCGCCCTTTTCCATTTGGTAAATCGCCTCAGCCGAGGTCCCGCCCGGTGACGTAACCATGTTACGAAGTTCGGCTGGATGCTTCTGCGACTCCTTCGCGAAGAGTATCGAACCAAGCATCATCTGCTGCACCAGTTCCTGCGCCACATGTCGCGAGAAGCCCAGGTGCACGCCGGCATCAACCAGCGCTTCCATCATCAGAAAGACGTAGGTAGGTCCAGTAGCGCTTAGGGCCGTTGCCATATCGATCTGTCTCTCGTTTTCAACCCGCATCGCCTGGCCGAGCGCTTCGAGCATCGAATTGACTTCACGCTCCTGCCTTTCACTCACTTCCGGCGTCGCAGTCCAGGCCGTGATCCCCTGGCCGATTTGTGCCGGTGTGTTTGGCATTGCACGAACGATAGCTGGATGCAGTAGCTGCCCGGCAATCGCGTCGCAGCGGGCGCCTGCAACGATCGAAACGACGAGTTGATCGGGATGAATAACGCCCTTGAGTTCCTGCAAAACCCTGTTAAGGCGTTGCGGCTTGACCGCAAGGATTACCATCGATCCGGCACGCGGGGCATCTGCTGAATCACCCGGATGAACTTCCAGCACGGCCTCGCGATTACTTTCAAACATGCGCGTCGCATATTTTGTATAAAGCTCTTCGCGCCGGGCCGTTCGCGGATGGCTGCCAACGATTTGTTCGGCAGTGACCAGTTGTTTCCGCAACAGTCCCGCCATTATCGCTTCGGCCATTACGCCACAGCCGATGAAGGCCAGACGCGCTCCTTCAAGCGGGTTACTCTCTTCAGTGTCTATCGTTACTTCCGTGTCTGCCATATTCCCCCCTGGAGCGCTGTTGCCTGCGCGTTCATTCAGCAAATTCATGGACCTAAGTTTTGCTGCGAGCATAGCGCAGCCCTCATGAGATGCGCTACTCTCTCAACCTGGGAGTAGTAGTGCATTTTCGATGTTGAACTGGAGTTAGTGTCTATGAACAAGGCTAGCAAGCCATTACAAAATCAGAACCGGGAGCGATAGCGACCGGCCGAATATTCAAGTTCTTCAAAGACTTTGTGTTGCTCGCGTCCGCTTTACCGTTAACTCCTTGGCCGGTCGCTATCGCTCCCGGTTCTGCTTTCGTTACTAATCGGATAAAGTCCGAGTCAAACTACATCAGTATCAACCTGGCACCTGGTCAGTTTTCTCTGTGTGTCGGTGATTAGTCGGTTTCCATTTACGATTCTCAATCCACGAATTACGATAAAACGATGACGATCGACGAACAACTCGCATACTTGCGCAAGGGCACCACCGAGATCATTCCCGAGCCGGAACTGCGTGCCAAGCTGGAAAAATCCGCGCAGTCGGGCAAACCTTTGCGTGTAAAGCTTGGAGCAGATCCTACCGCACCCGACATCCATCTGGGCCACACGGTTGTCATTCGCAAGCTGCGCGCGTTTCAGGAATTGGGCCATACAGTAATTTTTCTGATTGGCGACTTCACCGGCTTGATCGGCGATCCTTCAGGCAAGAGCGCCACTCGTCCGCAACTCACACGCGAAGAAATTGCCGCAAATGCCGAAACTTACAAGCGCCAGATTTTCAAGCTCCTCGATCCGGAGAAAACCGAAATCCGATTCAATTCCGAATGGATGGACAGGCTTGGTTCGGACGGTTTTATCCGTCTCGCAGCCCACGTGACGGTAAAGCAGATCCTCGAACGCGACGACTTTGCCAAAAGATTAACGGAAGAAAAGCCTATCGCTTTGCACGAGCTACTTTATCCACTGACGCAGGCATACGATTCGGTTGCTCTCGACGCAGACGTCGAACTTGGCGGAACTGATCAAAAATTTAATCTGTTAATGGGACGCAACGTGCAACGCGAATACGGCCAGGAAGCGCAGGTAGCTGTAATCATGCCGTTGTTGGAAGGTACTGACGGCGTACAAAAGATGTCGAAGAGTTTGGGAAACTACATCGGCATCGATGAGCCTCCGGCAGAGATTTTTGGGAAAGTGATGTCGATCTCGGACGATTTGATGTGGCGGTATTATGAGTTGCTGACTGATCTCACGGTTGAAGAGGTTGGCTCGCTGCGAAGGTCAACAGAGAGTGGCCAGCGAAACCCACGCGATATCAAGTCTGAACTGGCGAAGCGAATCATCGGTGACTTCTATTCGCCGGAAGATTCCGAGCGAGCCGAGGAAGAGTTTGTAAGACGTTTCCGCAATAAGGAGACGCCTGACGATATCGAGGAACGTGTTGTTCGCGCCAACGAACCTGAGGGTTGGGAATTAACCAGTTTGCTGGTAACGGTGGGATTAGCCGAATCAAAGGCGGAGGCACGCCGGCTCGTCCAACAAGGCGGTGTGTCCATCGACGGTGAACGGCAAGCAATAGGCAACTTAACCACGCATTGGGAACCCGGTGCGTCGGCGTTGTTGAAGGTTGGTAAACGAAGGTTTATCCGGGTGCAATTCACCTGATAAAAAAACTCCAAGCATGTCCGCAACGCTCGCCACTGAAGACATTCTGATCATTGAAACGCCGGAGCGCGTGCCACTTCACTTTGGGTTGGCATCGATCGGCAACCGTTTTTTGGCCTGTGCGATCGATCACTCTTTGCAGGCGCTCGCGATCATTCTCATGATTGTCGGGTTTAGCTTGATTGCCAACTACTCCAGCTTTGGTGACCAAATTACGGCCGCACCAAAATGGGTCAAAGCCGTCTTGATTGTCGTCGTCTTCCTCATCTTCTCCAGCTACTTCGCTTTCTTTGAGTGGATTTGGAATGGACAAACTCCAGGCAAACGCTGGCTCAAGTTGCGAGTTATTCGTGAAGACGGTCGGCCAGTCACGTTTTGGGAAGCAGCCGTAAGGAATCTGGTGCGAACCTTGGACATGATGCCGGCGCCGTTTTATTCGATTGGATTGATTTCGGTCTTTGTCAGCCAGTCGGATCAGCGCGTGGGCGACATGGTTGCCGGCACTGTGGTTGTGCGCGAGCGTGAGGCTGAGGCTCCTGCGTTTGCCCAGGTCTTTGCATCGCCGGTAAGCGATCCGGCATTGCGTCGCTCGTTTAAGCCGGTAGACTTTGTCGCCGAACTTGATGCTCTCAGTGAGTCCGAGATCCAGGTAGTAGAAACTTTTTTGCGACGACGCTGGGATCTGGTTGATATGGCCCGGCAGTGGATGGCGTGGCGAGTGTCGCTGCCACTCCTCTACAAGCTTCGTCCCAAATACGACCTCGCTACTTTTACGTACGAAGGATTCCTCGAGGAGTTGCTGCACCGCTATCGCGCGCGCCACCGGTTTACCGAATAACTCACGCTTCCGATTACGCTGAACTAACGCACGCTAAATTGACCCCGTCATTTTGGTCTGTTAGGCTTTTTTGTTTCTTAACATGACCAAATTTTAGACAAGGGAGCGGCAAGAAAAAATGTCTCGTGATGTTTTCATTTTGGGTGGCAAGCGCACTGCGATGGGCGAGTATGTCGGCGCTTTGAAGGATATTTCGGCAATTGACCTGGGCGCGATCGCTGCCAGAGGCGCTTTGGCTGCGACCAACGTGCAGCCGGAAGAGATCGATCATACGGTCATCGGTAATGCTCTACAGACTTCAGGCGACGCCATCTATGGCGCGCGACATGTGGCGCTCAAGGCAGGCGTGCCGTTTGATCGTCCGGCACTGACCGTCAATCGTTTGTGTGGCAGCGGGATTCAGTCCATCGTTTCGGGCGCGCAAATGATTCAGCTTGGGGAAGCGCAAACGGTGCTGGCCGGTGGCATGGAATCGATGTCGCAGGCGCCGCACGTTATCAGAGGTGCGCGCTCGGGGTTTCCACTTGGAGGGGGCAAACTCGAAGACAGCCTCATGGTTGCGCTGCTCGATAGCTACTGCAATACACCGATGGCGGGAACCGCTGAAAACCTGGCTCGCAAGTTTGAGATTACGCGCGACGAGCAGGACGAATATGCTTTGCGATCCCAGCAGGAAGCGAAGCGAGCTCAGGATGCTGGGTACCTGGCGGAGGAAATCGTTCCGGTAGAAGTTACATCGCGAAGGGCCACGGTGGTATTTGACGCAGACGATCATCTGCGACCGGAAACGACATTGGAAGGATTGGGAAAGTTAAGGCCGGCTTTCGCGAAAGACGGATTTGTGACAGCGGGGAACGCCTCCGGAATTGTCGACGGTGCAGCAGCGCTGATTATTTGTGGCGAAGAGTATGCGAAAAGACCAAACATGAAGCCCATGGGTCGCATTGTGAGTTGGGCATATGCGGGTGTCGAACCGGAAATAATGGGCATTGGCCCAGTTCCGGCTACGCGCCAGGCTTTAGATAAGGCCGGTCTCAAGTTATCAGAAATTGATCTGATTGAAGTTAACGAGGCTTTCGCAGCGCAGTATCTTGCTGTGGAGAAAGAGCTGGGATTGGATCGCTCTCGCACAAACGTAAATGGCGGCGCGATCGCCCTGGGACATCCGCTCGGGGCAACCGGAACACGCCTGGTGATCACGGTTCTGAATGAGTTACATCGAAGAGGCGGACGGTATGGACTGGCGACGGCTTGCATCGGCGGCGGACAGGGAATCGCGATGATCGTGGAACGGATTTAGAGACACGCATTGCAAAGCCGTTTAATGTCACTTAGTGGATTTCCTAAATTTCCGATTTTATCCAAAATCTTGGCTAAATATTGCGACGAGGGCAGGCCAAATCTTCAGGTAAGTGTTGAAAAGGGGGCATTAAACCCTTGACGATCTACTAGCACTCATTCGGCATGCAGCTTGCGAAAAAGAATTGTGATGCCGACAGTCCGCACCATCTCTCCTTTAGCAAGGCAGCAACAGTGCATTTACACAAACTTAACTTGGATTTTTCTTGCGCAGAGACTGGTTGGCATGGTAGAAGTTCGCGTCAATCATCAGGGTAACAGTCACTTTCCTTCGGGACATAAATTCAATTTGCACTCAATGTCAGTTTCAAGGTCGCAACCTGCGCCCAAACCGGTCGCGCAGACTCTTTCAATGTTATCTCATTCCTAAGGAGTTCCCCAGTATGTCGAAATTTGTGAAGCTCTCTTTCGTGCTCTCGTTTATTCTCGGGATGAGCGCGATCGCCTTTGGCCAGTCAACAGTGGCTGGCGCCATCGGCGGCGTCGTAACTAACCCGAATAAGGAAGTTATTGCCAATGCTTCAGTGACGGTGCGAAACACCGAAACGAATAAGGAAGATACTGCGACCACCGATGATCAGGGTCGGTTTAAGGTGCCGGGACTTCAACCGGGCACCTACGCCATCACCATCAACGGTGCTGGATTTAGTCCTTACACTCAGGAGGCTACGGTCGAGGTTGGTCGAGAGACGACTATCAATGCGGCTCTCTCCATCGGACCTGTCTCTGGCGGTACGATTGAAGTTACGGCGGATGCGCCCGTAATCAATACCTCGCAACAGGATTTCTCAAGCAACATCAACCAGACTTCGATTAGCGAGTTGCCAATTAACGGTCGCCGCTGGTCTAACTTTGCATTGCTGACGCCCGGCGCCGTTCCTGATGGCACTTTCGGATTGATCAGCTTCCGCGGAATTTCCGGCCTGTTGAATAACAACACCATCGATGGTGGCGATAACAACCAGGCGTTCTTCGCTGAAGAACGCGGCCGCACGCGTATCAGCTATTCCATCAGCCAGTCTGCTATCCGCGAGTTTCAGGTCAACACCTCAAGCTACTCGGCCGAGTATGGCCGGTCTGCCGGCGGTGTGGTGAACGCGGTTACCAAGAGCGGCACCAACGAGTTTCACGGCGACGCTTTTTACTTCCAGCGCAACAACAAGTGGGGCGCCCGCAACCCACGCAGCTTTATCACCCAGAACGTCGGCGGCGTATTCACTCCGGTTGCGTTCAAGCCAAAGGATGTGCGCCACCAGTTTGGCGGCACCATTGGCGGACCGATAGTTAAGGATAAAGCGTTTTTCTTCTTCAGCTACGATGAGCAGAGGCGCAACTTCCCCGGTGTTTCCACCTACTCAGCTCTGGACTTTCTGAACCGGGCGGACCGATGTCTCTTGACCGCTCCGCTTGGTGCGGCGCGGACGTTGGCTCAATGCCCTGTATATCCAGGAACCACTGGCAGCGTAAACCGCAATGCCTCGTTGGGAACTGGCAAGGGCTTAACCGATGCTCAGGTTGATAATGCACTCAACTTCCTTAACAGCATCGCCGGCGAAGTACCGCGTACCGGAAATCAACGATTGTTTCTGCCTAAGGTAGATTGGAACTTGAACGACAAAAACACTTTCACGGCAACCTACAATCGTCTTCGCTGGAAGTCGCCCGCCGGCATTCAAACCCAGGCGATCAACTTTAGAGCGAAAGACAACTTTGGAGATGACGGTGTAAATATCGACTCCCTTAACCTGCGTCTGGCGTCCACGATCAATACCTCGCTGATCAATGAGTTCCGCTTCCAGTGGGGCCGTGACAACGAATTCCAAATCAGCCAGCCACCACTTCCCGGGGAGCCAACCAACTCGGTCGGTGGCCGCTCGCCGCAAACCTTCATCACGAATGGTTTTTCTTTCGGGATTCCGGAGTTCCTCGAGCGTCCGGCGTTTCCGGATGAACGCCGGCACCAGTTTGCCGACACGGTTACGCTCACAGCTGGTAACCACACCTTCAAGTTTGGCGGCGACGTTAACCTGGTCAAAGACATTATCAGCAATCTGCGCTTCTCCGGTGGAGAGTTCAATTACACAGGCGGGGTCAACTCGGCCGGCTTTTACGGCGGACTGAACGACTTCATCCTGGATTACACCAACTTCCTCAGCGCGCTCACTCAGCCCGCCAGCGGCGGTCGCTGTTACTCGAGCACCAGGGCCTCGGGCAAGTGCTATGGCGGTAACTTCAACCAGGGACTCGGCGTCCTGGGTTTAACCATGAAGACCACCGACCTTAACTACTTCCTGCAGGATGACTGGAGAGTTAGCCCGCGCCTGACGCTAAATCTCGGCGTGCGTTACGAGTATCAAAGAAACCCACTTGCAATTAATCCTAATCCGGTGTTGCCGCAGACACGCAACAACGTGAACGACAGAAACAACATCGGACCACGCGTTGGCTTCGCCTATGACGTCAATGGCGACGGCAAGACGAGCCTGCGCGGCGGCTGGGGCATTTACTACGGACGCGTAATTAACTCGACCGTCTACAATGCGCTGGTTAACACCGGTGTTGGCGTTGACGTTGCTCAGCGGCAAGTAACACTTCAGGCCACTAGTGCAGCAGCGCCGGTTTACCCGAACCTCTTAACGACTGGAACACTCGTAGCCCCGGCGGTGCAGTACTTTTCACCAAAGTTCCAGTTACCGCAGATACATCAGTGGGATTTCATTTTCGAACGGGAAATTGCCAGGAACACTGTCGTTTCCGCGTCGTATCTCGGCAGCTTCGGGAATTCGCTACCTAACTTCGTGGATATCAACCTTAATGCACCAACTGCGACGGGAACTTTCACCGCTGTTGGTGGTCCCTTCGACGGACAGAAGTGGACCCTACCACTATTCCTAGGTGCCCGACCCATCGCCGGTTTCGGTCAGATTACAGAAATTCGCAGCGACGTGTTTTCGAAATACCACGCACTGGTGCTACAGGCGAATCGACGCTTGACTAACGGCCTGCAGTTCCAGTCGAGCTATACATTGTCGCGAGCTTATGACAATGGACAAACGTCTGCCACCTTCACCCTCGGAAATGCTCCGTTTAATGCGTTCGATCAGGCAAACGAAAACGGGTTATCGGCTTTTGATCGCCGACAGAAGTTTGTTGCGAGTGTGGTTTACAATACCAACTTCAAAGGCGGTAGCGGTACATCCAGGGCGATACTTAATGGTTGGACGTTTGCGCCTATCTTTAACGCCTTTTCGGGACAACGCTTCACGCCCACTGTTTCCGGCACGATGAGTCCGGGTGGCTCCGGCACCGGTACGGTCGGCTCGGGCAACAATTTTGGGTTCGCTCCGGGTACAGCTACACCGGGCGGTGGCGTCAATGGTTCCGGCGGCTCAACTAGGTTTGCGCTGTTGCCACGCAACTTCTACAAGCAGCCCAACATCTGGTACCTCGATATGCGTATTTCACGACGGTTCAGCTTAACTGAGAACATGAAGCTCGAATTGCTGGCCGAGGGATTCAATCTCTTTAATCGCACGCAAGTGACCAGTGTGAGCGCAGGCATCTATTCCATCTGTACCACCGGAACCTTGGCGAACCCTTGCCCATTGCTAAACTTTAGCAGTGGCCCGACGGGCTTCAACAGCGTTACCGGCGCTGACAGTACTCTTTTCCGCGAGCGCCAGGTTCAGTTAGCTGCTCGGTTCCAGTTTTAAGAAAAGGGTAGCTAAACCGCACCAATCGGGCGTGTTCCTCCAGAGGAGCACGCCCGAACTATTTACCGGGACGCAAGTTTTCTGGCCGCCCAAAACTGAATCTGTTACTGGCTGGGTACTCGCTTTGAAGTTCGCCTTCCGATCTGCGACAAGCAATAAAGATTCGTCAGAATAATTCTCAGTACGCCGATGCTATTCGAGGTCTCTGAAGCCGTCTCAAGATCGCGCGTGCCCGGTCTACAACCATACACAGCGTCCGCCACAATATCAGCACTTCCTTTTAAATCCTTAGCTAATAACCCCAGATACTCCCGCAAGCTCTCAAACAACAATTTCGGTTTCCGAGGAACGCGCGTTGCTAACTTCGTACTGACGCATTAAGACGAAATCATTCGTCCAAGGTCAGCAAAGGAGGATTCAATGGGTTTACCAAACAGAGATGAAGTTGAAGGAAAATTGGATCAGGCAAAGGGCGCGGCTAAGGAAACTGTCGGCCGGGCAATAAACGACCGCGACCTGGAGTCAGAGGGCAACGCCGATCGCACTGGCGGTAAAGTGCAGGAAGGCTTCGGCACGGCGAAGCGCAAGGTTGGCGAAGCGATAGAGGATATCGGCGAATCAATCAGCAAGTAGTACGAATGGCAGGCCGAGAACGCTCCGCTGCTGTCTGACTTATTAAAATAATCAGGGCTTACGACTCGCGGGAGTCGTAAGCCCTTTATCCTGTTTGACAGTTATTAGCGCTTACTCAGCGCGAACGTGTTCGCCACCGAGCGCTCCAAGGAGTTCCTCTAGCTTATCCCCTTCTTCGTCCGACTTAGTTTCCACTCCCAAAAGTATGCCGCCGCTCAACAAACCGGCTTCGTAAACCTTGGCGCGATACTCGGGTATGCCTGCGCCAATAAGAGCGCCTATAACACCGCCCGTCGCAGCACCCGCACCCGCACCCGCAAGTGCCGCCACAATCGGACCAGCGATGATGAGGTTTAGTCCTGGCAACACAATTGTGCTACCAACGGCGACGATGGTTGCTAGCGTGGCCCCCACCACACCACCCAGTGCCCCACCAACGCCGGCACCATCCGCTGCATGCGTGCGTGCTTGCAATGCAAACTCCTTGCTCTTTGTCGCGTCAGACATCAACACGCTGATGTCGTCGCGCGTGTACCCGCGCTTCAAAAGTGCGTCGACCGCCGCTTCCGCGGCTAGACGATTCTTAAAAAGACCTGTGATTAGTTTTGGCTTCGCCATGAATTCGTCCTCCTTCAAGTTTCCCTACGCAAACGTTTCCAACGAATGTAATGGCAACAGGTGTGCCGATCAGCGGTCAAAGGGTTTCGCGATGGTTTCTTCTGACTTATGAAGTTTGAGCCTAGCTCGTAACCAAACACAGAGCCCTGACTCTGTTTGGGTTTGGTACGCGCAGCGGTGCTGAGTGGTGGTCGTTTGTTGGTTGAACCGGAATGAACGGACGGTCTGATGCGAGTTTATCTGGAAGCCCAACGATTTCTTGTGTACATTCAGTCTGCCTAAGACGTTCAGCTTGATCGTTCCCAATTTCCAAGTTGAGAATTCTTCAGATAAGTTCAGCTCAGTCTCTTGGCGGCGGCGAGCGCCATCTCGCAGACCTCACTAATGGGCTCGCTCAGCGGGGGCACGATGTCTATGTTGCAGTGCGACCAAACTCACCGCTGATAAAAGAGCTGACCGGGCTGGCAAGCGTTAACATCACCACTCTGCCTTTGCGAAACTCGCTTGATGCGATAAGCGCTCAAGGTCTGTCGCGGCTCGTTCGCAAAAACAAGATTCAAATCATACATGCACACATGGCCCGCGATTATCCACTAGCTGCCTATGCCAAGCGTACAAACGCCGCCTCAAGTTTGATAATTACCCGTCACGTTCTTTTCCCTTTAAGCCGGCTGCATCGGATCACGCTTTCCCGGGCAGCGCGAATAATTGCGGTTTCCCAGGCGGTTGCAACTCAGATTAAGGCCGATGCGATCGTGCCCGCGGAAAAAATTAGTGTGGTCCTAAACGGAATTGACACCGTAAAATTTTCGCAGGTGAGGGCAGGATTTAATCGACGGCAATTTCTCAAGAGCTGGCAATTACCGATAGACAGTTTGCTGGTAGGAAGCGTGGGAGAGTTGACGCCACTCAAGGGACAAGCAGAGATCCTTCATGCAGCACGGCAATTATTGAAGCAACTTCCACAGACACACTTCATCATTGCCGGCATTGATCATTCGCGGGAGAAGCAGCATCGGGCCCAGCTCGAGCAATTGCTAAAGGAACTGGATTTAAAAGCGCACGTCAGCCTTGTTGGTTGGCTGGACGATTTAGCGGAGCTCTACTGCGCTCTGGATGTATTTGTTTCCGCATCACACTCAGAATCTTTTGGACTCGCCATAGCTGAAGCGATGGCTAGCGGCACCGCTGTTGTGGCAACTAAAACCGAAGGTGCGAGTGAATTAATAAGAACGCGTGAAACGGGCCTACTGGTTCCGATCGGAAATGTCGACGCGTTAGCAGAGTCAATTTCGCAGCTGCTTGGAGATAAGGAAGAGAGGGTTCGTCTGGGTGTCGCCGCGCAGGAAGCAGCAGCAGCAAACTTCAGCCTGGAGCGAATGATCGAAGAAACGGAAGCGATATACCAAGCTGAGGTGCAAAACCTTTGACGCGTACAACGAATATCCGAACGGTCAGTTTTGCGGACGACTCTCAGCGGCATTAGGACGGCCAAGCAACCGCAGCATATCGGGCTTGTCCTTAACCAGCAAATAAACCACGCTGCGCAGACGACTGACATCGGTTTCAACCTGACCGATGCGCGTGTCGACTCGCCGATCAATCGAATCCAGCCGAAGGTGCACCTGTTCAAATTCGCCACGCATGGTGGTTTCTAATCTCCCCAGGTCGCTCTTCGTTGCCATTTCGATTCTTAGCGCCGCAAGACCCTCTTTTAGTTCATCTTTGGTGGCCATTTGAGCCTTCACCGCTGCGAGCTCATCTTTGGTGACCATTTGGTCCTTCATCGCGGCCATCTCATCTCGAAGATTGGCAAGGTCAACCTTCGTGGCCATTTGCTCGCTGATCGAGTCAATACGCTGGCGCAGTCCCTCAACCGTGGTGGCTATGAAGTTAATGAGTTTGTCGCTGTCGGACATGGTCGAATCGTAGCACGTGTTCACTCCGAACCTCCGATCTCCCGCCTCACATCCCTATTCGATTCATTACAAGAAAACTGGCACAGACAGCATTGCGGCGCCCCAATCTAACCGAGCTGATCAATCTTTGCGGCAAGAATAAAATCGCTTTCTGTCAGGCCGTCGATCTTATGTGTCCAGATGGTTACTTCCGCTCGACCCCATCCATAACAAATGTCTGGATGATGCCACTGCTCTTCGGCGATTTCGCCTATTCGATTAACAAATGCCTGCGTCGTCTTGAAATCCTCAAACTTATATTCCTTTCGCAGGTGGTGCTCCCCGACCACTTCCCAACCGTCGAGTTGCGTAAGCAGTCTTGCGATTTCCTCACTCGGTAGCGGTGGCACTCCACCGCGGCAGGGAACACACTGACGTTCAGCCAGATCATTCATGATGTTTGCCCCTCAGAAAATGCTTTCTTCAATATCGCAATTTGACCTGCATGGTAAAGGCTGTGCTGAATCACTCCGTGAAGTGTAACGTAGACTGAACTCATGCCTTCCATGATGGGCTGGTCAAGCCGAGAGTCGTCAAGAAGCACGATGGCGCCACTCAACTCTTCGTAGGCCGCCTTGATAGATTCCCGCGCTTCTTCCCACGCACGCTCACTTAAATCTATAACCGGCGGAAAGTTCTCAACCTCGCTCAGTTGAGCGCGATCGCCCCCTAACCTTCGCGAACCAGCGCGTGTCCAGGCAGTAATGTGAAGCGCGAGTTCCCAAATACTGTGTCCACCAGCAAGTGGGTGTGCGGCAGCTTGCGGTGCTGTAATTCCCTCGAGAATCTCTATGACCGCCGGTCCGTGCCATGCTTCTCCGATAAACGCTCGGTTCAGTTGGTCTACTATCTGCTCGATTTCTCTCATGATCGATCCCCATCGTCCGTCGAGTTTCGTGAACCAGTCAACGCTTCCAGTTCTTCTCTTATAGTTTCCCGTTCCATGTAGAGCTTCGCAAGCGGACCGGTGAGCGCCAGGTTTGCGTCCTGCGCTGGGTCAAAGCCGCGCTTACGCATCTCGTTGCGCAGTTGCTCGTCCAGTTCGCGTAGTCTTTCTTCCAGCTCTGTTTGCGCCTTCGCCAGCGAGGAGCTGCTCGGATCCGACATATGGCCTCATTCTACACTCACTTTTGCTTCGCCGGCGTGTCGGTCGAAAGCACTTCAGTTTCTTCTCGTATAGGGTTCGCAAGAGTGGCCTAAGTTGTGATTTTCCAGCTTGCTAAGACTACGCGGGAACAGATAGTCTTTAGGAACAAGCTCCACAATCAAAGAGTCGGCGAATCATGCGCAGCTCAAATTCTGCTGACAGGTAGTTATATTTGGCAGCTGCGCCGGGAGGAATTAGTGGCAGTCATCCGTCCTTTTAGTGGCCTGCGTCCCGAGGCTAACCGGGCCGGCGAGGTAGCAAGTGTTCCTTACGACGTCGTTAGTACCGACGAAGCGCGCGCGCTCGCGGCGAACAATCCCTTGAGTTTCCTGCACGTGTCGCGGCCGGAAATTGACATGCCGGAAGGCATCGATACGCACAGCGATCCAGTCTACCGCCGGGCGTTAATGAATTTTGAAAAACTTATCAGAGATTGTCCGCTCGTCAGTGAAAAGATCCCGAGTCTCTATCTATATCGCTTGATTATGGGAGAACACGAGCAGATCGGCGTGGTTGCTTGTTGTTCGGTGGATGAGTATGACCAGGACTTAATTCGCAAACACGAACGCACGCGCCGTGACAAGGAAGATGATCGCACGCAGCACATGATGGCGCTGCGAGCGCAGACCGGACCGGTGTTTCTTACCTACAAGGCCAACCGCGAAATAGACACCATGGTGATGGAAGTGACGATGACAAATGCCATTTTCGACTTCACCGCGGAAGACGGTGTTCAGCACACCGTCTGGCATGTACCTGATGCAGTACGGTTTGTTCATGAGTTTCGAGGAATTCCGTTCCTCTACATTGCCGATGGTCATCACCGGGCCGCGAGCGCCGCTCGGGCACGCGCCGAACTCAGGGAACAGAGCTTCAGTCATACCGGCGACGAAGAATACAACTTTTTCCTGGCGGTCATTTTCCCGGATGATCAGGTCCAGATACTTGCTTACAACCGTGCCGTGCGCGATCTGAATGGCATGTCGAACCGCGAGTTTATTGAAACCGTAAAGAAGAGTTTTGTTGTCACTGAAGCCGGTGGTGAAACGCCGGCGCGGCGGGGCCAGTGGGGAATGTACCTTGACAGCAAGTGGTACGGGCTCACTTTGCGTGCCGATGTCACGCCTGCTCAGGGGACTGTTGCCTCACTGGACGTGAGTATTCTCCAGGATCTGTTGCTCGATCCGATCCTGGGTATTAAAGACGTCCGTACAGACAAACGAATCGATTTCGTTGGCGGCGTGCGTGGCGGCCAGGAATTGAAACGGCTCGTCGATCAGGGAAAGGCAGCAGTAGCTTTCTCGCTTTACCCAACGACAATGGAAGACTTGCTGCGCGTTTCTGATGCCGGCGAGATCATGCCCCCGAAGTCAACCTGGTTTGAGCCGAAGCTGCGCGACGGACTACTGATTCATAAGATTTAGACCACCGTCTCTTTCGCTCAAGGAGTTTTGGAGTTCAAGCTTTAGCTTGCGTAGTTTCCAAAAAACCAGCCTGAAGGTTGAACTCTGAAGTTCTTGAGGGACGACTAACATTGAAGTGTTGATTCATATGCGCGTATTAATTGCTGACAAGTTTGAAAAATCCGGCCGCGATGGCTTGCAGGCCCTTGGCTGCGACGTCTCGTTCTTACCGGATCTCAAAGACGATGCCCTAACTGAGGCAATCCGCGAGCAAATGCCGGACGTGCTCGTCGTCCGCGGGACAAAAGTCACTGAGCCGATGTTAGCAGCAGGCCAGATCAAGCTGGTGGTCCGAGCCGGAGCCGGATTCAACACCATTGACGTGGCAGCGGCTTCGCGGCGGGGCATTTACGTTTCCAACTGTCCGGGCAAAAATTCGATAGCGGTAGCTGAACTCGCCTTTGCTTTGATCCTCGCACTGGACCGTCGAATTGCCGACAACGTAATAGCATTGCGCCGCGGCGAATGGAACAAAAAGGAGTTTTCCAAAGCCCGCGGGCTATTCGGTCGAACACTTGGCCTCGTGGGCGTGGGAAAGATCGGTGCGGAAATGATTCCGCGGGCCCAGGCCTTTGGTATGCGAGTAGTCGCCTGGAGTCGCAGTCTTACTCCTGAACGCGCCGCCAAACTCGGAGTTGAACACAAAGAATCACCCACAGATGTGGCGCGGGATGCTGACATCGTTAGCGTTCACGTTGCCCTTAACTCAGATACGAAAGCGTTTCTAGGCGCTGAGTTCTTTGCAGCGATGCATGAAGGAGCATCTTTCATTAACACCGCCCGGGGCGAGGTGGTGGACCAGGTGGCATTGGTGCAGGCGATGAAGACGCGCGGCATTCGCGCCGGGCTGGATGTATTTGCCGGAGAGCCTACTTCAGCGACTGCCGCATTCACCGACGAGATTGCAAAGGAAGCGAATCTCTATGGCACCCATCACATCGGCGCTTCCACCGATCAGGCGCAGGAGGCCATTGCTGCGGAAACTGTGAGGATTGTTCGCGAGTTTAAAGAAACAGGGAACGTCCCCAATGTTGTAAACCTGGCCAGACAAACTCCCGCAACGCACCGGCTGGTTGTTCGGCATCTGGATCGTCCGGGCGTGTTGGCTACAGTGCTAGACGCGATCAAGAGCGAACACATCAACGTTCAGGAGATGGAGAACATAGTTTTCGAGGGTGCGGAAGCTGCTGTGGCTCGCATCAATCTCGACAATGCACCGTCTCAAGCAACGCTCGACAGTTTGCGAGCCGGCAGCGCAGACGTCATTGAGTTAAACGTCCTGGAGATAAACTGAGCGTACCAGCACCCATACCTCTTGTCCGTTAGTTTTATGCATTAGGAGGTACCGAAAAATGAAATCGTTAATTCGTTTGCTGATAGCCCCGGGACTTTTGCTTGCCTGTTTCGCCTGCGCCTTCGGACAGGACCTGCCTGAAATGCCTGATCCGGACGCGGCTAAACCAAACCCAGCTAATTCGGTAATTGCTCAGCCGAACGTAAAAGGTGGGGTTGTTACTCTCTACGCTTTAGATCCATTGGCACAAAGCTTTTGCTTCCACGACGCCAATGCCGGTCACGTTTTCCAGCAGCATGAAGTGAGAAACCGTTGCAGCGATATCAACTACAGCAGCTACTATGCGGAGCACTTTGCGGTTGGCATTGAGGGTGGTCGCCTTGGTGCGATTATAGATCTTGGCTCTGGCGATGATCTGAAGAAAGAATATGGTTACCAGGAGACAGTGGGTGGTGGACAGGGTTTCGCTTCAGTTCATCTTGAAGATGGCAAAGTCGTGATTCTTAAGGACCGCCGCCCGCAGACGATGCAGGATCTGAAAGAAGCGTCGCAACTGTTCGCGGAAGGAACGTCCGGGGCAAAAGTTCCGGTGAAGGTCGGACACATTTACCTCGCTCGCCTTAGCGACAGCTATGACAGGAAATATCAGGTCCTGGTTAAACTGCTGGTAATCGGCTACGTACCTGGCGAATCAGTTACATTTCGCTGGCAGGCTCTATGAAAGTGATTTAATGAACACAACCCTCATCACCGGCGCATCCAGCGGCATCGGCGAAGTCTTTGCTCGCAAGCTCGCCGCGCGTGGACGTAATGTCTTGTTGGTAGCGCGCTCAGAAGAGAAGCTCGTAACGCTTTGCAATGAACTGGGCCGTTCGAATAGCATTCGCGCCCAATACGTGGCGCTCGATCTTAGCAAACCCGAAGCACCCGCACAGTTGTTTGCAGAGGCAAACAAACGTGGCCTAACCGTCGACATGCTGATCAACAACGCCGGGTTTGGCTCGATGGGTGAGTTCAGTGAACTCGACCTCCCGCGCGAGTTGAACATGATCGATCTCAACATCGTTTCACTCGTGGAACTGACACACCGTTTCTTGCAACCCATGATCGAACGCAAACAGGGAGCGATAATCAACGTTGCGTCGACCGCGGCGTTTCAGCCGGTGCCTTACATGGCAACCTACGCAGCTACGAAAGCGTTCGTGCTTTCATTTTCGGAAGCGCTCTGGGAGGAAAATCGATCGCACGGGATTAAGATCTTGGCACTCTGTCCCGGTGTGACCGATACGAATTTCTTCGAAGCAGCACGCGGTCACAAGCCTCCAGCGCGAGTCTCGCAAACACCGGAAGAAGTGGTAGACACAGCTTTGCGCGGCCTCGTTCAGGGGAAAAGTCACATCATTTCGGGCTGGACAAATTTTCTAATGACCCAGAGTGAGCGTCTTGCCCCACGATCGTTGATCACTCGGGTTGCCGGCCGCATGATGCGCTCGCAACAGAGGGACAGCAAATAGTCAAGGATAAGGATATTTAAGTTCACGATTCTGCTTTGGAGAAAACAATGACGGAACGAATATATAACTTCAGCGCCGGCCCGGCAGTGCTTCCGATCCCGGTGTTAGAGGAAGCTAAGCGCGATATGCTGAGCCTTCCGGGTGTCGGTATGTCGGTGATGGAAATCAGTCATCGCTCAAAGACGTTTGACGAAATCTGCAATCGCGCCGAGACCGGTTTGAGGCAGCTGCTTGGCATTCCGGAAAATTATCACGTGCTCTTTCTTCAAGGCGGGGCGAGCCTCCAGTTTTCAATGATCCCGATGAATTTACTGCCGGCTGGGGGCAGTGCGGATTACATCATCACAGGTAGTTGGGGCAAAAAAGCTTTGAAGGAGGCCAAGCGCGCCGGCGCGACCAACGTCGCAGCGAATATGGCGGATGGCGGTTTCACAAGGGTTCCCGGTAACGATGAGCTGAAGTTGGATTCTAAGGCTGCCTACGTACACATAACAACAAACGAAACGATCGAGGGAGTCGAATGGAAACAGGAACCGGAAGTAGGCAGCGTTCCGCTTATCGCCGACGCGTCGTCTGATATCCTCTCGCATCCCATCCCGGTTGATAAATATGCACTCATTTATGCCGGTGCCCAGAAGAATATGGGACCCAGTGGCGTGACGCTCGTTGTCATGCGTGACGATCTCTTGAAGCAAATACCAGACGGACTGCACACAATGCTCGACTATCGCACGCATGTGGAAAATAAGTCGCTATACAACACGCCGAACACCTGGGGTATTTACATAATCAGCCTGGTTTGCAAGTGGTTGCTCGAAAAGGGCGGGCTAACTGCCATGCATCGCGAGAATGAAAAGAAGGCGCAATTGATCTACGACGCTATTGACGCGACCGACTTTTATCGCGGACACGCCGATCACGATTCGCGCTCGATCATGAACGTGACCTTCCGCCTTCCTTCCGAAGAGCTCGAGAAGAAATTCACCTCTGAAGCAACCGCAAAAGGCCTGGACGGGTTAAAAGGACATCGATCGGTCGGCGGTATTCGCGCCTCAATCTATAACGCGTTTCCGCTCGATGGCGTCGCAGCGCTGGTTCAGTTTATGAAAGAATTCGAAAGCAAAAACGGATAGAACCAGCATCAAAAAGACTGTTCACCACCCTAAGCTCTGGAAGGCCGCGAGGATTCTTAACTGATCACGGAAAATCCTTGCGGCCTTTGCACGTTCCTGGCGCGCTTGCGGTTAGAATCTCACTTTATGGATTCCAGTAAAACGGAGATACAGACGTCACCCGACAACGAGACGGTTTCGCTCAAGGTGAGTGAAGCGGACGCCGGGGCGCGGCTCGATGCTTACCTTGCGCAAAACATCCACGGTTGGAGCCGAGCTCGATTGCAGCGACTTATTGAAGCAGGCGACGTGCTGGTGAACAGTAAACTGGCCAAGGCCTCTCACAGGGTGTCTGCCAATGACGAAATTGAGGTCGAACTAACGCCGGCGCCGGAAAGCGATTTCACTCCCGAAAACATTCCGCTCGAAATAGTTTTTGAGGACGATCACATTATCGTGATCAATAAGCCGGCTGGGCTGGTTGTCCATCCCGCTGCGGGAATCAATTCCGGCACCCTGGCAAATGCTCTGGCTTACCATTTCCAACGGCTCTCAAATGCGCGGTCGATTCGTCCCGGGATTGTGCATCGCCTGGACAAAGACACTTCCGGACTGCTTGTTGCTGCCAAGACTGAAGCTGCTCACGAGAGTCTCGGTGATCAGTTTCGCGCTCGCGAAGTTTTCAAAAGTTACGTTGCCCTGGTCTATGGAATAGTCAAACAGGAAAGCGGTCGCATCGAACAGCCCATTGCGCGCGACCCTCGCAATCGAACACGTATGGCCATCGTGCCAGGTGGGCGTGGGGCTTTGTCGCTGTACAAGGTTCGACGCAGCTACGATTCTTTTACCCTGCTTGATGTGGAACTAAAAACCGGGCGCACTCATCAGATTCGAGTTCATCTGGCCTGGCTCAAGCATCCGGTGGTTGCGGATGAGCTTTACGGTGGTGGTCGCGAGAACAGCATCCGCGATGTTCAACTGCGCGCTCGGATTCGTAAACTAAAGCGACAATTTCTCCACGCGGAGCGATTGGGCTTTCGGCATCCCGAGACTGGTGAGCCAATGAAGTTTGTTGCGCCGCTCCCAGCCGAACTAACTCAGTTTCTGGAGTTACTTGAAGGCGCTCAAAGTTGACGGGCATTCGCGGTCGTCATGCTTAAGTCAGGTTTGGATTGTTCGGAGATGTATGGTCTTATAATCGGTTAGTAGAAGCGATCGTATTGCAGAGACTTCGAAGGGCAACGGAGCCGACTCAAGCGGGCATCAAAGCGCAGTCTCCGAGAGATAAAACACAACAAAATTCTCCAGTTAATCTACATGAAGGCTAATTTCCCCAATCTTTTCACGCGGCTATTGTTGCTTGCTTGTTTCGCCATTCCGACGGTTATTAAGGCGCAGCAGCCAGCACCGAAGCCCAGCCCCACGCCACCAAGCGCCGGTGAACAAGGCGAACAGTCCGAAACAATATTCATCCGGCGCGTGCGGCTGCCGATCACCGTCGTCGATAAGAAGGGGCAGTTTGTTCCCGGACTTACCAGGAATGATTTCGTAATTCTTGAAGACAAAGTTCCGCAGCAGATCGAGACGTTTTCCGATGACCTGGGACAGTCTCTGCCGGTATTCGTCGCAGTGTTAATGGACACGTCTCCCTCAACCGCGGGCAAGCTCAAGTTTGAACAAGAGTCCGCTCTGAATTTTATTTATACGGTGACACGTGCACGCAAGGATCAGGTTCTATTTGCCACGTTTGACCACGAGATAAATCTGCGCCAGGACTTTACCAACAAACAGGACCTTCTGGATCGTGCTGTGTCAGCAGTGAAGCAGACTGGAACTCAGACGGCGCTCTACGATGCCGTCTGGCAGTTTTGCGACGAGAAGTTAAGAACAGCCGCCGGACGACGTGTGATGGTTGTGATCACAGACGGCGAAGACACCTTTAGCCATGCCGACATTCGTGACGCTATTAGTATTGCCCAGCGCACCGAGACAACGATTTTCGCCATTTCTACGAAGGCTGGATTCATTTCAACCGTGCCTGGGGTCGAAGCCGGTTCGGTGAAGGATAAGAAAGATCGCGATTTGGCGACGCTGGCCGAAGAGACTGGCGGAGTAGCATTTTTCACTGGTGACATGCTTTCGCTGGAACGCGCCTTCAACAAGATTTCGAAGGAGTTGCGCGCTCAATACCTGGTCACTTACAAACCGATTAATGATCGTTATGATGGCAACTTCCGCAAGATTGACGTCAAGCTTGCTGAGAACCGGAAAGACTTAAAAGTCAGAACGAAGAATGGCTACACCGCAATAGCAGATAGTGTTAGGCCTTAAAAATGTCGACTCAAGTAACAAGAAAATTGGTGTTGGTGTTTTGTCTGGTAGTCCTGTTCGTAGCCGGCGCTTCGCTTCCGGGCCGTATGTTTGCGCAGACAGACATTACGGAGAAATCGCGGACCAGACGCGTGACTGATTCGGAATCACCGTCCCCGTCTCCCACTCCAAGAATGGTTCCAAAGGAAGAACCTACCCAGGACTCGGACGAAGTTGTTCGTGTCGAGACCAATCTGACCAGCATTTTCTTTACGGCCGCCGACAGCAACAAGCGCTTCATAGGCGACTTAAAAAAAGAGGATGTTCGCATACTCGAAGACGGCGAGCCGCAGGAGATATTCACTTTTCAACAGAATATTGATCTACCGCTTTCAATCGCGATACTTCTAGACACGAGCATCTCGGAGCAACGCACCCTGCCAGATGAAAAGGCTGCGGCGCAATCCTTTCTCGAGGCGGTCGTACGTCCGCAAACGGATGAGGCCGCGATTATTTCGTTTACCGGAGACGTAACGCTGGAACAGGGATTTACAGGAAACATCGACCGTCTGCGACGTGCGATAGATCGCGTGGAATTTGTGCCGCCGTCCGGATACATCGGTGGGGGCGTAGTTGTGGGTACGCCCCCAATTTCCGGGGGAAACCGGGATACTGCTGGCTCAACGGCCATCTGGGATGCCGTTTGGGTATGTTCGCACGATCTGATGGCAGACTCCGCCGAGAAGACTCGCCGGGCGATCATTCTTCTAACTGACGGTGAGGACACGTCGAGTAGACTAAAGATGCACGAGGCAATTGAACGCGCCCAGAAAGCAGACGCTCTCATCTATGCTGTCGGGATCGGCGATAGTTATCAAGGCGGCGTTGACGAAGGATCGCTGCGAAAAATCACCGAACAAACGGGAGGTCGAGCCTATTTTCCCCAAAATGAACGCGAGTTAAGAAGTGCCTTTGCTCAGATCGAGCGGGATCTGCGCGAGCAATATCTGGTAGCCTACTCGCCTTCAAACAAAGCCCGCGATGGCTCCTATCGTCGTATTCAGATTGAGATAGTAAACCCGGTATTCCGCTCCCAGAAACTAAAGCTCAATTATCGTCCGGGTTATTTCGCCAAGACTGCCGACTCGGATTTGCCCACCAGACGGCGCCCCTCCCCCTAGCAAAAAGCAAGAATACCCCCTATTTGCTCGGCAAAATGGACTGTCCCGTCCAGCCTTATCCCATGACAAACCCTTGCCAACTTTGTTATACTGCCCAGCGGTTTGCCGAACCTGGCTCCCCTGAATTTTCCTTAAAAAGTCTCTGAAATCAAGGCAAAGGCTATAGAGCAGCTTTCCTTGCTTAATTGCTGGCGGCTTCAGTCTCAACCCACCCTGCTTCTAAAAGACAGTATCTTTGGGAGATAAATGATCAAGGCTTCAACAGAAAAGTGTCGAGTATTGATTGTCGATGACGATGAGAAGCTTTGTGCTCTGCTGGTTGAAATTATCGAGAATGAAGGTTACGAAGTCGAATTTGCAGCTGATGGCGGTACCGCCCGGGAGCTCGTGCTCTCATTTGGACCTGATGTGGTGATCAGCGATGTGGTGATGCCCGTCCTTGATGGTATAGAGCTGTGTCGCCTGATTAAGAAGGATCCTCGCACCTCAGATATCCCCGTTATTCTGATTAGCGGACTGCGCAACGCTGTGGAAGACAGTATTCGCGGCTTGACGGCGGGAGCCGATGACTACCTCCAGGTTCCGTTTCGCAATGAAGAGTTGTTGGTGAAAGTTGCCAGGCTCGCGGAGCGACGTCGTGTGGAGAAACATTATCGGGAGATCGTCGAAGACGCCGCTGACATAATCTACACGCGTGATATGGACGGGTATATCACCAGTATCAACGCGGCGGGAGCCAGGTTTTTCGACAAGCCAGCTGAAGAGATCGTTGGCGGCTATCTGGGTAACTTGATCGGCGATGAGGCGGCGGCGAGAGACATAGAAGATACTCGAAAAGCAGCTTCAGATTCGCCGTTCCGATCCACTTACCATCTGAAAGACGCAGAAGAAAAAGGGAAATATCTGGAGGGCGTCATAACGATTGAGCGCGACCGCCAGGGGCGTCCCACTGGAATCCGCGGCGTCGTCCGCGATATCACTGAGCAGAAGCTCGCCGAGGAAGCGTTAAAAGAGAGTGAGGAACGCTATCGCCGTCTGGTTGAACTCTCGCCTGAAGCAATTGTCATTCATAGCGAAGGAAAATTTGTTTACGTCAATCCTGCAGCCGAACGCCTCTGGGGAGCATCAAGTCCGGAGGAGTTGATTGGCCGCAACATACTCGACGTGGTTCATCCTGACTACCGAGATATTATTAGAAGGCGGGTTCGCGACATTGAGGAATTAGGCTCGTCGACTGCGCTCCATGAACAGAAGCACATTAAGCTCAATGGTGAAGTAATCGATGTAGAGGTTGCCGGCATTCCGTTCCTTTATCGCGGTCAACCTGCGGTTCAAGCTGTCATGCGCGACATTACGGAGCGCCAGCGCGGGCGGGAAGCTCTGCGCCAGACTGAAGCCAGACTGCGCACGGTGGTTAGCAGTGCTTCACTCATAATATTCGCCCTCGATAAAGACGGGATTTTCACATTATGCGAAGGCGAAGGGCTCAAGGTGCTTGGTCTGAAATCCGGCGAAGTAGTAGGGCAGTCCGGTTTTGATGTTTATCGCGACAATCCTCAGGTAATTAATAATATTCGTCGAGCTCTTGCGGGCGAAGCCTTTTCCGCAGCTGTGGAAGTCGGGGAACTAACTTTTGAGACCCGATACTCTCCGCTTTACGACGATGCCGGAGCTTTCGCCGGCGTAATAGGCGTGGCGACGGACACCACTGAAAATCGAAAAGCCCAACAGGCATTGCTGGAAAACGAACAGCGTTATCGTGAGTTGTTCGAAAATGCCAACGACATCATTTACACGCATACGCTCCAGGGAAACTTCACCTCGCTGAACCGAACTGGGCAGGAAATCACCGGCTATTCTCGTGAAGAAGCAATGCGGATGAACATCGTGGATGTACTCGCGCCGGAATATGTAAACATCGCACGGCAGATGATTGCGCAAAAGACGGACGAAAAAACCCCAACAGTATACGAACTCGAAATCATTGCGAAAAATGGGCGTCGTGTGCGGCTTGAAGTTAGCACACGGCTCACTTATCAGGACGGAAAACCAGCCGCCGTGCAAGGCGTTGGCCGCGATTTGACGGATCGTAAACGTTCTGAAGAGGTGCTGGCCCAACAGTCGCAGCGTGAGGCGATGACGCATCGTATCTCACAAGCCATTCGTTGCTCATTGGACAGTACAGAGATTTTCCGCACGGCCGTTCAGGAGTTGGGTTCTTACTTGAACGCCGATCGCTGTTCGTTGTTCATCAAGGAGCAAACCGGAAGTCAGGCAGTAAACGCAGCCGAATACCACGCGGAAGGAGTACTGCCGGCTGCCTCAACGTTTGAGCTGGAAGACCTGCAGGTCCTAATCAAATCGCTTGAAGAGAACGGTGTTCTTGTCTTCAATGATGTGGCCAGCGAGGCGCGCATAGCGGAAGTGTATGAACGGATACTAAAGCCTGCTGGGGTGCGGTCGATCATGTACGTCGCCATTCGCGTTGGTGACGACGTAATTGCCGCTTTTGCTCTGTCAACCACGCGTGAAATGCGCGAATGGAGCAAGTCGGACATCGATCTGGCGAAAGCCGTGGCGGATCAAACTGGCATCGCTATTCGCCAGGCTCAGCTCTATCAAAGAGCGGAAGAGACTTCGAAACGCGAAGTTTTGGTCAACAACGTAACTATGGCCATACGCGCTTCGCTTAGTCTGCCTGAGGTGCTGAACACCGCGACGCGCGAACTTGGTGAGGCGTTAGCTGCCTCACGCGTTCATCTGCACCTTTACGATCCGGAAAATCCGATCTCACCGGTTGAACACGAGTATCTGGCACCTGGTTGCAACAGCATCGGCCCTTTCTTAGCCAACTATGAGGATCCGGTTGGCCGGCATCTGTTGGCTCGTACAAAACCGTTAGTAATAAGCGATAGCTTGAATTTCCGCGATGGCTCGCCGGAAGTCAGCGATGCTGTGAGGAAGCATGCGCAGATGGGGAGCGTTCGATCGCAAATTGCTTATCCGTTAATAATCAAAGGATTGTTCCGCGGCGTGCTCTGTATTCACCAGACTGATCGCTTGCGCCATTGGACCGAAGACGAACTTTCTTTGGTGCAATCGGTCGCTGAGCGTTTAGCGATCGGCATGGCGCAAGCTGAACTCTTTGAGATGGTGGCCAAGGCGAAATCAGAATGGGAAGCCACGTTTGACTCGATGTCCGACGGCATATTCATTTTCGACCGCGCCGGCCTGCTGAAGCGGGTCAACAGTGCCGGTGCGGCAATGGAAGATTCGGATCCGCGGGCGCTGGTAGGCCGCAAGTGCTGCGACGTTCTTCGAACGACAGCTGGAAATTCTGTTTGTGCGGTGGAGAAGGCAATAGCGGAGGGACGAAGCGTAACCATTGAGGTAACCCCGGACCGCCTGGACCGCCCCATCCTTGTTTCCATTGAACCGGTCATCGACAAGGAGGGCGCAGTCACTAGTGCTGTCTGTACTGCTCGTGATCTTTCGGAATTGCGTCAGGTGCAGGCAGTCGCTCGTGAGCACCAATCGTTGCTGACAAACATCCTCGAGAGTGCGCGCGAATCTATTTATGCGGTGGATATGGATGGTCGCTTCAAGTGGTGTAACAGCGCCACGCTACTGGCACTTGGACTCAGGCGCGAGGAGTTTATCGGACGCCGACTTGTCGAACTCGTCTCTGAACCTGATCGAGAAGCCATCGGAGGCAAGCTTGGGCTGGCGTTATTAGGAGAGGCGCAAACTTACGAGATGCGTTATGCATCAGCGGACGGCAGACTACGGTACGCGCGGGTTGATAATTCCCCACTGGTTGTCGAAGGACGCATAACCGGCGTACTCGGTATTGCTCGCGACATCACCGAGCAAAAAGAGGAACGAGAACGGGCGGCGCGAGCTGACAAGTTGCGCGCGTTGGGTCTGCTGGCGTCCGGTGTTGCGCATGACTTCAATAACTCCCTGGCTGCGATTCTGGGGCGCGCGCAACTACTGCGCCGGCAAACTCAGGACGAAGCGCTGATGCGAAACGTTGAGATAATTCAAACAGCCGCCGAGGATGCCGCTGCTACCGTTCGTCGAATTCAGACCTTCGCGCGAAAGTCGCCCGCCAGGGAATTTGAAATGCTGGATGTTTCCAGTCTCCTGAACGATGCGATCGAGATCACCCGCACGCGTTGGGAAAACGAAGCACGATTGCGCGGGCTGGACTATCGTGTGGTATTGGAAGCCGAAAGCGGGCAATACACCTTCGGCAGTGCGTCAGAACTAAGAGAAGTTTTTGTAAATCTCATTGTTAATGCAGTCGACGCCATGCCCAACGGGGGTCTGCTTTCCATAGACTGCGTTCGCGAAGGAACTCGGCTGCAACTCCGGTTCGCCGATACGGGAACAGGAATGCCCGAAGACGTGCGCCAAAAGATTTTCGATCCTTTCTTTACAACCAAGGGCGCACAAGGTACCGGCCTCGGACTTTCGGTTAGCTATAGCATTATCGAGAGGCACGAAGGGCAGATAAGCGTAACATCGGAAATGGGCGCCGGCACTGTGTTCACGATTGCACTTCCGGCGGTTACAACGCAGCCACTTACTACAGTGACGGCAGCGGAGGTCGCCAAAGTCCCGTCGCTTTCAATTCTCATAATAGATGACGAGCCAGCTGTAAGAGAGACCCTGGCGGACATGCTGGAGATGATGGGTCACCGGGTATTACTTGCGGAAAGCGGGCAAATTGCCCTGCAGACACTGGCCGGAAATGATTGTGACTTGGTGTTTACTGATCTGGCGATGCCGGAGATGGATGGTTGGGAAACTTCGCGAGAGATTCGTAAGCGCCGTCCCGAGATGAACATAGTTCTCGTTACGGGTTATGGAACAGGCACTCAGCCGCCGCCCGGCGAGGACAGATTGGTTAACGGTATTATCGGTAAGCCCTTTGATTTTTCGCAGATTAGCCAAACGATCACGGATGTCCTGGCCAACGAATCAATGATGGAGAATGCAGGAGCTTTGTGATTTTGGGCTAATTGCTGTAGTTCATGATTCCCGCGCTGGCTGTAAATCCAACTCCAAAGCCAACCACGATTGTCGGCCCGGTCCAGTCCTCTTTCTCGGCAAGCATAAAGCCGGTGGAAGCGCTGGACAGGTTTCCGTAGTTTTTCAAAACTTCGTAGGAGCCCTGGACCTTCATGGAATCGGTGTCGAGGTGCAACTGCGAACAGACACCATCAAGGATCTTTTTGCTGCCAGTGTGAATGAGACAGTCGTCAACCTGTGCGATGTTTGATACCGGTGAGTCCGGATGTTGCAGGACGTCATTGATGGTGCTAACTGCATAGTGGGCCCCGCGACTGGGTACGCTGGGCCGCATGAAGTATTGTGGCCGCCCATTCAGGAATTCGTGAGAGCTATTGCTTTTCATGGTTAGAAGATTCACGTCGTCTGTATCTTCATTTGTTAAGTGACAGATTGGCCCGAAGCTTGGCTTTCCTTCTTCATTGCCAACCAACAATGCTACCGCACCATCGCCAAAAAGCATCGATTGAATGACGAAGGTGGTATCCAACCTTTTTTGTTCGAACTGGGATTCATTTAGCTTCTGCTCCTTCCGCAGGCGTATGACTTCTCGAAAGCCGTGATATTCGTCGCGCAAGAGCGGCGCGACGTAGGGAGTATGTGCTTCCGCCATCAGGACCATGGCTAACTTTCCCGGATTGGCGGCGAGATACCACTGAGCGACCTCAATGGATTTGAGTAACACCGAACAGCCTTGAGCTTGCATGCTGACGGTGCGAAGTGATCGAGATAGGAGTCCGTGAGTTCGTCCCATGACTTCCGAGGCCAAACAGGGAAGCATCTGATCAGGAGTGTTTGTGGCGGCAATCAGCAAACCGATGCGCGTGGGGTCCCCGTGCCATTCCTCGATGCAGCGCTTGGTAGCGCCCACGCCGAGCTCGGTGGTGGAGCTTTTCGCGTTCATCGGCTTACCTGCTAAAAAATCGGGGTAGTTGTCCATCACGGAGTATCGTTGGTCAACGCCCATTGAGTTCAGTGTGTTGATGAGCTCAGGAGAAAGCTTATGCATGAGAGCACTGCTGAGGTCGGTGGTCTTGAATGCGTGCTTGGGGGTGGAAGTGGCAGCTGATAGTAAGTTCATCATGATCGTTAAGCTCCGTGAGTCCTACGTCTCCTGTAAAATCCGCCTGGTCTTGAGGGGGTGGCGGTAAAAAATCACTTTGTTCGACCTATGTACACATCAATGTCCGTGCCACGAGTAAACGTGGTTAGAGAGCCGAGCTAAATGAAGAAATATTAAGACTTAAGAGACGGGATCGATAAGCGATACGGGTAGATGATCTTGTATACTGAGTATCCACGAGAACCTAGAAAACCCTCTTTCAAAGTGTTTTGCGGGGAATTGCAGAAGAGGTAGGTGCTACTCAGGTATACAGCTGTGTAGCTAGTGAGCAGCCCAGCAGCCCAGCTTTGCACAAAAAGTCTACTCACGGCTGTGGAATTGAGTTATCTGCTAATACAAAATCAGAACTGGGAGCGATAGCGACCAGCCGAAGAGTCAACTTATGAAAATGCGCCCCTAACAGGGCTCCAACCTCAGTAAAGTTGAGTTGTTCGGCTGGTCGCTATCGCTCCCAGTTCTGATTTTGTGTAGAGCTCTCCGCGCGAGAAACCACGCTGGGTAGTTTTTGTGCAAAGCACAGCAGCTCAGCAGCCGGGCGGGCGGGGGTAAATAGGCACGTTTGGGAGCGACTATTTGGATGGACGATACCCTGGTCAATACGCGTTTTCACTTGCAGTGGATCCGCGCGGTAAAGCTGTTTCATTGTCAGTCGCGTTCGCCAACAGCAGAACGGCCCCGCAGAAAAGCAGCGTGTCGAAGAAATAGTTCAGTGCAACCACGTCAGTGGGCGCCGCGAGAAGCATCGGCAGGTAAATCCACAACACTGTCAGCAGAATCGTAAGTCCTAGAGACGTGGCTGCCATGCGCGATTTCTTATTCACAAGCAAGCAGACGGCTGCGAGAATCAGAATCACGCCCACAAAATAACTCAAAAGAATCCGCCCGGGAATCCAGTCGGGAGTGAGCTTTTGCAGCGGAATTCCCGGCACGTATTCCGGGTGCAGTAGATGCTCCACGCCGTAGAATAGCGAGGGAATGCCCACGAAAAATCGCGGAATGGCGGCCCGAGCTGCGCTCGGTTGCGGGCGCGACGGTTGTATCGGCCGAGTGTTCCACGGCGACATCGCGAAAGCGAACGCGCCGCCGCTGAAGGCAAGTTGTCGCAGGGCCAGAGCCCAAAAGAATCTGTTTCCTGGGTTCGCAACGACGCCTGGTATATCCATTACCAATACGAAGATCAGCAGCGTCATTCCGACCAGAGCCGCTGCCAGCCGTGCTTGAACGAGAACGGCAATACTGAGCGCCGCGCAAAGAAAAGCGAGGCCCACCAGGTAGACCCAAAAGGTATGTGCGGGAATCCAGCGTGGAACGAGCGTGGCAATATTCGCCGTGAGGGTGAAATGCTCAGAACCAAAAACGGCCAGCGGAATCGCAAAAAACAGTCGGCCAAACGGCATGACCTTATCCACGCCGTGTTTCTGCGGCAGTTCATTGAAAATTTTTATGAGGCCGATGATGAACAGCAGCGACGCACAAACATACATCCAGAATGCCGTCGCCGGTAAGCCAAACGGAGCGAAAGCCATAGCTAGTGCGACCTCGAACTGTTGAAAACAGCACACGACGATTTACTAGGTTGGGCGATCCTGGGGTGACTTTGAATCGCGACATTCTAAAGCCGTCAAACCAGGGAAAGCAACCAGACTAATGTCACTACTAGTGTGACGGTTGAGTTGGCGAAGGTAGGCGGTAGCGACCAACCGAGCTTTCGCCGATGCTCCCGAAATAGAGAGCGCCGTTGCGTTCAACTACATTGGCGATTTCGGCGTAGCAATCCGGGGAGCCGTTCTGCAGGTTATCAATCACCCGGCCGTTTACGTCGAGGCCCAGCACGAAGCTGTAGCGCTTCGGCGCCGGCTGAAGGAGCTTCGGTAAACGCGCCACCACTTTTCTAAGGAAGGGATGTGGTAGCAGTTTGTCGAGAGCGGCATCTCGCGGCGTTACCACTGCTACCCAGAATTTGTCTCTTCCGTTTGAGGAAAGACCGTCCGGGAATCCTGGCAGGTTGTCGATGAAGACCTCTGACTTGCCTTGTTTCGCACCCTTTAGCCAAAAGCGATGAAGACGGTAAGAGCCCGTTTCAACCACTAACGCAAACGACTGATCCGGGCTGATCGCGACACCGTTAGCAAAACAAAGGTCACGCATCAAAGTGCGGGTTGTTTTAGTTTTGGGATTATAGGCGAAGAAGCGTCCGTTTGGACCATGTTCAAGTATATCTGCCGTAAAGTTCGTGAGCGGGAATTTGCTGGAGGCGTCAGTGAAGTAGATTGTCCCATCAGCCGCGATATCCAGATCATTAGTACAACCAAAAGGCACGCCATCTGCTTCTGTCGCCAACACTGTTACTGCGCCATCGTGAGCGACTGACAATAGCCCTTTGATCGCGTCGGCGACGATCAAGTTTCCACCGGGGTCAAATGCTAGTCCCAACGGACGTCCATGTGTATTCGAGAATACTTCAGACTTTGTTCCATCTGCCTGCAACCGCATGATACGGCCGTCATCGAGTCCGGTGTAGATGCGGCCCTCAGCGTCGAGGGCAACATCCTCCGGTCCGAAGCCGGCACCAGGGCTGGGCGTCTCAGTACCTAACGAAAGACGTTCGGTCGTTGAGAGGAGCGAGTTCTGTTCATACTGCGCAGTTAAAGGCGGCGCGGGTGGAGGAGTCCAGGCTTCGGGAGAGATCGGAACGGGCCACAAAAGAAGATAGAGAATGATGAGACCGACCAGTGCCGCAACAAGAAGGACGAGGCGTTTGAGTATTGACATTGTTCAGACGGTTCTCGTGATGGCGAGTATGCCGCAAAGGACTTCAGCGGCCTGACCGGGTCTCGGTAAAGGATTGAGTATTAGCGTTCGCCGCGTGCCGCTTCTACCTGGCTCTCCAGTTCTACAACGAGCTGGCGTATGCCTGGTTGATCCATCGGCTCGATTAGTCGGAGCGCTTCATCGAGAATTCGTCGTTGATGTTCAGGGAAGTTCGGTAACCCGGCGACTGCGCCCAATTTTCCAGCATAGAGAGCGGCGCGAGGTGGACGCACACTCGCCACTACTTCCTTATCGACTGCAAGCGTCATCGTCGGAATACCGGCAGCCTCGAGCGCTCGCGCAATCAAGGAAACTGATTGATGGCACAGCCGAGAGGCCGGAACCAAAAGGGCTGCCTGCACTTCGTGTCGCTTAACGCGTTCAACCAGTCGCGGAACCATTTCTTCGACCAGCCGCGCTGCGTTCGGTATGAAACCGCAGCAACTCCAAAACACCGGATTAAGTTGGCCGATAATCCTGTTGTTTTCAAACTCGAATAGACGACCAAGAGGTAGCAGCGAATTACTGTCGCTTTCAACAGCGCCTGGATCATAACCGCGCGCCGCAAACCGCAGATCTTCCGCTTCAATCTGAGATGGAATCTCGCGAAAGCTGAGGTCGCCCTCCGGCGCGCTGGTATCAAATGGAGCCGTACCATCGATATAGGCACCGGCGGCAGAAATCAGCGCCAGGTTTAGCATGGGCAAAGCACGGCGCGCCGGCGCAAACGGCGCGCGCTTATTTTTTACGAAAGGATACGACTCCGAAACGCCGTCGCGGCCGCCTTTGTCGCCGGCGTCTCTTTGCCACGCGGCGTAGTGGACCCGCCAATCTTCAATGTTTTCGATGATGTCCAACGTGAAGTAGTTCTCCCTGGAACGGTTGTAGTTGATTATGGCATTGAAAAACAACTCGGATACGTCATGAATTTTGCTTCGTCGATCTTTACATTATGTTTGATTTCAGTAAGTTGATAAATTATGCCGGCGCTGGCCAAAACTTCATCACGCACCTTAAAAGGCAGCTTAACACCGTCTACTTCCCGGTAATCGTCATAGTATATATTTCCCTTGCGCAGCAGCAGTCCACCTTCCGCGTCGAAGTACCATTTCTCAAAGCCCATGCGCACAACGTAAACGTCTTTGCCGCCGAGTTTTTCCTTCCCTATTAAGACTGCGGACGGAAAAAGTTCTTTAAGCTTCGCCGGCTTATTAAAGACAGCGCCCTCTTTTATCATCTCGAGACCAAGTCCGTTAAATCTTATAATGCCCTGAACCGGGTCTTGCAACCATGCGCGACGGCCGTCGAAGGTTCGTTGCATGACACCCAGACCCGGTGCATTTATTATCACACTCCATTGGTTCGGCGCCCGCTCGACAAACTCAACCGTCCCCTTCAGGCCGAGTGAGGTCATCTCGACGGTCCCAGTGGAAACGCGGTTCGTGATTTTTTCCAGGGCCTTGCGGCCACCACTAGCTTCCAGATACTTTTCCAGGATTGAAGTAACTGAAGGCATACTCACAACAGGCTTTGAGTCCCCAACGTTAACCGATTTGTCTACCAGACCCACGTTTGTTGGTGAATTATCGCTTATCGCTACGCGCGCAGGTGCTGCTGGGTCGATTGCGACACGGACTTGCGGAACGACAGTTGGGGCCGCTTGAGGCGGAGGGGCAACAGAGGAAACGCCTGCTATCACCTCTCCTCGCTTCCCACCCCAGCGAATATAGTCTTGCACGACACTGAGTGCGACGCTGAGTTGCGGGTCGCCGCCACGAAGCAGGCTCTTGCGGCTGAGTTCAACTGTAATGTTAGGGATTACGCCCTGACCCTCAAGCCGAAAACCGCTCTGAGTTTCAAAGTTGGCGAAGCCAAATTGAAAGATAGCGCCGGTAGGAAGTTTCTTGATCTCGGATGGCAACGTATTTCCTGCGCTCCTGACGCCAACCAGAGTCGCGCGGCCAGTCTCCTTCATTCCACTAGCAAACATTTCCCCCGCCGATTGAGTTGAACCGTCGACCAGAATGACCAGTTGACCAGAATATGGAGCTGACTGAGGGAAGCCAAAGAGCGGAATACGGCCGCCACGCATCTGCATTGTTCCCATCAGGGTCGGCTCTGTTTCCAGGAGGCCAGTCAATCCGCCAACCATTCCCATCAGACCGCCCTGATTGCCGCGTAAGTCCAGGATAATGCCGGGCGCATCCTTCAGCGAGCGAAACGCACCGCAGAGTTTTTCCATCAGTGAAGGCACGAAAGCACTAAAGCGAATGTAACCAACACCGCCGGCCAAACGCTTTGTCTCAAACTCGACATACATGGCAGGTAGGTTACCAATGGCCGGCGACATTTCGCCCTTGAGTCTCTCGCGATTGATGCGGATAGTGCGCAGACGGTTTCGGGCATCAATGTAGCCAAGCCGCACCGGTGAATTTTCCTCGCCATTAATGAATCCCGCGATCAGGAAGACCGGAAGTTCCGGACGAATTATCGCGCCCCACTGCGGGTGTCTTTCGATTTCAGAAATGACCGAATCCAGCGAGCGACTGCCAACCTTTTTAATAACAAAGCCCGGACGAAGTCCCGCTCGTGCTGCTGAGGACCCAGATTCAACTCGAGTAACAACGGCCGACCCTCCGAGAACGCGAACGTCTATTCCTATTCCAGTCAATAAGCGATCAGTCAGTTTGTAGCTGAGGCTGTCGAGCGGTTCTTCAGGTTCCAGGTCTGCGGCGCTGCTGTCATCAGCATCTTCTGTCTCTCTGGCCGGCCGCTCCTTAGTCATGCGGATTTTTGGAATTGCTTCACGAGGAACAACCATGAAGTGCGATTGGTGAAGTTCATTCAGCATCTCTTGCAGCATCAAGTGAAACTCATGGTCACTGCTAACCGTTGCGACCCGAGGCTGATAGCGATCGCGAACCTGAGCCCAGTTAACACCGCCAAACTTAGGATCGTAGAAAAGGTCGTTCACGGTCTGCCACACAATCTGAAATGCTTCTTGTCGTTTGCTTAAATCCGATTGCGCCGAGGGCGAAGCGCTTGGAGGAGCAGGCGCGGCAGGCGCAATAGCCTGAGCAAACGCCGGCTGGATTAGAGCGGCCAGCAAGAGCGAGACAAGCAATGCGATGTAGCGGATGATGTTGCTGAGGTTGTTCATTCTGTTGGGATTGTGACTGTCACTTCACGAGATATGATCATAAGCAGGATGACAATCAATGCGGCAATCATTGCAATACTCAAGGCCGCGACCGAATAGACATGCAGCGCCGCAAAAGCTATTCGGTTTGGATCGGTGAGCGGCACTTGATCGATTTGGCCGTTCATCACCAAACGCAGGCCGCGCATTCTAGCCGCAATCAACCATTCTCCAGCCGCGGTCAGAATTGCGACGACAATGAGGAGAACATTTTGGAAGATGAACGACCAACGACCATAATATTTCTTGATCACCGGAGCGCTGACAAGCACCAGCAAACTAAATAGCAATCCAGTCTTGTTCACTGCCGACAAGGCACGACTAACAATTGTCCCGGCAATCTCACCCGCATTTCCGAGATTGAAAGATCTCAAAACTCCAAACGCGCTCGGAGCCACTACCGCGCTGAAATAAATCGCCAGTCCCAGCCAGGCTGCCAGAAATGCCACTCTAAAATTTGTAACTCGCAACGTTGCTCCTAATCGAACTGATTTATTTCAGGCAGCAAACTGATTCGCGGAACCCGAAAGTCTGGCTGAGTTAACTCGCGTGGATCCGGCACTGTCAGCAACCACGAAAGAGCGGTGTCGAGCTGCGCCTGGTACTCTTCAAGATCGAGCGACATGAAAACATTGGTTCCCAGACGCGCGAATTTCTCCTTTGCTCGCGTGTACATTTGCCGGGCTGCTCCCGGCCTGCCGATCTCCAGATGATGAAAGGCAACTGCAGACTGAATCATCGCCTGCAGGAAAAGTTTCTCCTGCTGGCCGACCTCGCCCATCCAACGTTCTTCCCAAACATCATGCGCCGCGTGAAACTCTCCGGCGTTGTAGAGATCGATACCCGCGATGTATTCAACCGGATAAGCGGAGATATGGGCATCGGTGTAAGGCAACTGTGCAGCGCTGCCGGGTTTTTTGCCTTCGCTGATCATGCGGGACGCCCACCTAAACGCGAAGCAATCACCTTGGCAGCGGTCGCGCCCGCGCCGGCGGCGCTGCTGATTGTCGGCGCCAGCGGACAGGAAACGTCGCCGATGGCAAATACATTTGCCACATCAGTCTCTTGCCGGTTATTCACCAACGCGTAACCTCGGTCGTCCAATTGCAGTTGTTCACGGAAGAGTTCGGTATTCGGCTGGACGCCGATACGAATAACCACCCCCTGCACGGCCATCTGGAACGGCTTGAGCGCTTCCTTCCGCAAAATCTCTACGGCTTCCACTTCCTGGCTACCCAGAATCCTGGTGACAACGGACTCGAGAAAAACTGTTATGCAGTGCTGTCCCTGCAACTGCTGGGCAAAAGTTGGGCGTGCCCGGAGAGTCTTACCTCGATGAACCAGCGTTACAGTAGGACAAACTTCGGCTAACAAAAGCGCGTTTTCAGCAGCGGCATCGCCACCGCCGATAACGCAAACGTCCTTGCCGGCGAAGTCTCTGCGATCGCGGTTGGCGGACTCGATGATACCGTGTCCAACAAACTCGCTTTCACCAGGAATCCCGAGCTGCCTGCGTCTTACGCCGGTCGCGATTATGATCGAGATTGACTGTAACGCTTCACCGCTGCGCAACCGAACACGCTTTGCTGTCAAGTCAACGCTTTCGATTTCCACGTCTGTCCAGAGATCAAATTCGCTATCATCCACGCGCTCTGAAAAACTTTCGAAAAACTCGCGCCCATTTTTCGCACGGAGCCCTGGATAGTTTTCTACTGGACCGTAAATCGAATGCAGTTGGCCACCTGTATGTTCATTCTGCTCGAGCACAAGCGTGTCGAGTCCCAGTTCATCACACCACAGCGCTGCTGATAGTCCGGCTGGTCCTGCCCCAATGATGATGACGTCATGCATCAGACGATCTGAGATCTCACAACCCGGCGGCAGCGCTCGCTTCAGCCGAAATCATTTCCTGGCGAATCGCCTGTGCCACGTCGTCAGGTGCGAGCGTCGACGCAGCGAGAGTTCCGTCGTTGCCTAGAAACTTAAACGCTGAAGCCAATTCGCTGCTGTCTGCCTTCCAAACGCCTTCTTTTTCACCCTCGCTCTGATTGAGCCTTAACAACAACGGCGAAAAATCACGTCGCTCGATTCGCGGGCGCACGATGGTTTCTGCCCAGGAGTAGTAAGGGTAATCAATGCGATAAGACCAGCCGCCTCTCAATGGAGTGGTGATCAGGAAAAGTCGTCCTTTAGCGTAGTGTGAGATAGCCGTGTAGGGTGCCGCATGACGGGTCGGGTTGAAACCAGACGGACTAAACACATCGGGCGCGAGAGTGACTAGTGAAACACCAGCTTCTCCAAACTCCGTCACGGTTGACGCGCCACGCTCAAAGCTTTCAATAGCCTTGGCGATTTGGTCCCAGGCGCCGCGCCAGAGTGGTTCATACTCGTCAGTTCTGGTCAGCAAGCGCTCGACCTCGGGAAGCACTAACTCGTAGGCCCGAGCGTCGTCTACATCTTCGCCCGCCAGTTGATACGCGAGAGGCGAGCGAGAGTCGGTGTCGGGAATCGGTTGATCGGAGCCCTGGATTACGATGCTCGCCCGCACAGCCGCCGCGTTTCTGAACTCAGAAAAATCCCCGGCCTCGGCCGCGGGAATTAGCCGCTCGCGCAGTTCCAGCGCCCGCTCCCCGGTGAGAACCGTCCAAACAGACAGCACGCCATCGGTATCAAAATGATTGTTGGTGACTAGCTCGATGCCGCGAGTCAACTCGTTTCGATTGGGAGCAGCGACGAGATTCAAAGCAATCTCAGTAGACGTGTCGGCTTTTAGTTCTGCGGGAGTTTGGTTGCCCTGCCAGTGCGAAAAGTGAATCGCGTTGTCGACAGTGCCGTCAACAGAGAGTTTGGGAACGTCTTCAAGACCGGGATGATAATACTCAAAACGCATAAGGAACTCCTGTCGGTTAGAGGGAAGTAAATCCGCTAATTAGTAAGGACAGTTTAGCCGATAATCAGCCAACAAGAAATTTGAGGGCTTACTTTCATTAACACTGCGGCTTTAGCCCAGTGAGCGGCTTCTTGTTCTAAGACATCGCAGGTCGCTAGAATGCAATCACTGCGAATCAGAGTGTCATTTATCAGGAGGCCATCATGAGCGGACAACCGATGCCCGAGATTACAGCGACTGAGCTCAAACAGCGTTTGGATAAGGGTGACGATATTCAAATAGTGGACGTTCGCGAGAACAACGAGGTGGCGATTGCGAAGCTGCCTAACTCCATTCATATTCCGCTGGGGCAAGTTTTGAACCGCATGTCGGAGATCGATCCGGCGCGCGAGACAGTAGTCCATTGCAAGATGGGCGGGCGCAGTGCGCGCGCCATTGATGCGCTTAAAAATTCCGGGTTCAGCGGCAAACTACTGAATCTCGCGGGAGGAATCACCGCCTGGTCGAATGATGTAGACCCGAGTGTCCCTAAGTATTGAGTTTCTTGGAGTGTGGTGAGCGGTTACCGCACTCCAAATGAGCTCGACTATTTTTCGTCCACCTGCATTCACTGCGCGTCTAACCTTCAGCAACGGGAATTCCCGAAGCATGTAACCCAAATCTATTCCCCAAAGAGACCCGTGCGCGCGTTTCCTGGGTGGGACTGTGTCTCTCCTCCTGCTTTCGGCGAACTTCATGAGATCGGCCCAAGGGCTGAAACGCGAACCTAACAATGGAGGAAATAAGATGAGGAGCACATTAATACGAGGATTGTTTGTACTTAGTCTTTCGCTAGCCGGACTATCTGCGCTGGCGCTGGCGCAGGATACTAATCGCTGCCGGTTTTCACCCGCCGAATGCCGGGAGCTGCGCGCAGATCGCAGAGAGATTCGCGCGGACCGCAGAGAGATCCGCAGTGACGTACGCGAGATTAGGCAAGATCGCCAAGAAACAAGGTCTGACGTGCGTGAGTATCGTCAGGATCGGCGCGAAGGAGCTTCGCAGCAGGAACTTCGTGCGGACCGGAGAGAAATCAGATCCGATCGACGTGAAGTATTTGGTGACGGTCGAGAGTTCCGACAGGATCGGGCCGCGCGATTTTCGGCACGATCGTCGTGACGCGAGACACTAGGGACATGGGAAAAGGGGAAGAGGCCAATTTCCCTCTTCCCCTTTTCCCTGTTACCCCTTTTTATTTGTGATGCCCTCGAGCTTGATGAATGGCGCCATTGAAGTAATCGTCATTCCTTCGATCACTTCCAGGCGACAGGCGAGGCCGGGTTTGTCGTCGTTTTTGGATTGTCCTTCAGTGTGGTACCAAATCTGGCAATTCGTACACTCACCATTCCAGCAGAAATCCCCGTACGAAATCGTTTTCAGCGAAAGGAACTGAAAACAACGGAGCAGTCGATTCTTCTCGGGCACTTCCACCTGCTTGCCCATCACCTCGATACTGACAAGGCGATCGTATGGGTCAAGCAAGTCGTCATCTAATGTTGGCTGCAGCGGCTCGCAGGTCTGCTCGCTCATGGGGCAAAAGTATACCAGAGCAGTGGGCAGTGGGCAGTGTGCGGTGGGCAGTAGCTGCAGTAGGCACTAGGCAGTAGGCGGAAGGCAGAGGGCAGAAAGCGGTAGACGAGGGATGAGAGATCGCTTACCGCACTGCCCACTTCGCATCCGCGCCATTACATTGCTAAAATACCCGCACACGGAGGTGAATAGTTGTCACTTGTTATTTACACCAAGCCCGGTTGTCCTTATTGCCAGCAGGCCCGGGATTACTACCACTCAAAGGGAATAGCCTTTATTGAGTATGACGCGCAGACGGATCGCGCGCATCGCGTTGACATGTTGGCCCTCTCGGGCGGCGATCCGACCGTGCCGTGTATTGTTGAAAATGGCAAATACAAAGGTTCAGGCTGGGGCGATCCCCCTCGCGGTTGAACAGTTCATGATTAGCGGCCGTGAGCCGTTAGTAAAATCAAACTCCAAACTCCCCGAGCATTCATCCTTAACGAGTTCCTGAGCAGAGGTCCAAATATGAAGAGACAAAAAAATGCCCCAGCGCGTTTAATGATAGTTCTCTCGATCATGGCGGCGCTCAACGTTTCCAACTTTGCCCAATCCAATGCGCTTCGAGCACCTATGACTGAAAAGAAAACCAAGACCACCAAAATTCATGACGACACCATGATCGACGAGTACTTCTGGCTGCGAGAAAAATCAAACCCACAAGTCATCGCCCATCTGGAAGCTGAGAATGCCTACTCTGAGGCGGTTATGAAACCGACCGCCGCTTTGCAGGACAAGCTTTACAAAGAGATGGTCGGCCATATCAAGGAAACCGACGTCAACGTCCCTTATCGTTGGGGCGGCTATTTTTATTACACACGTACGGAGCAGGGTAAGCAGTATCCGATCAGCTGTCGCAAAAAAGGCAGCCTGGATGCTAAAGAAGAAGTCGTACTTGATCAGAATGAGATGGCGAAGGGCCTGAAGTTTTTCGCCGTCGGCGCCTTTGTTCCCAGCGACGATGGGAATCTGCTCGCCTATTCAACTGACACCACCGGTTACCGCCAGTACAAGCTTCAAGTCAAAGACCTGCGCACCGGTCAACTTTTGCCGGAGTCCTTCGAACGTGTGGGAAATGTGGCCTGGGCCACAGACAACAAAACCATCTTTTTCACGACTGAAGACGCCGTCACCAAACGATCTGACAAGTTCTTTCGGCACGCTTTGGGAAGTGATCAGACGGACTTGATCTTTGAAGAGAAGGACGAACTTTTCGACATCGGCGCCGGCCGCTCGCGAGACAAGGCCGTGATTCTGCTGGGTTCGCAGAGCAAGACTTCGAGTGAGTGGCAATATCTGCCGGCGAATAATCCCACCGCCGCCTTGAAGATTATCAGCGCGCGGGAAGCGGACCATGAGTACAACGTCGATCACCGTGGCGACCTTTTCTATATTCGGAGTAATAAGGGGGCCAAAAACTTTCGCGTGGTGACCGCGCCGGCTGCCGATCCTGCGCAGGCCAATTGGAAGGAACTCGTTGCTCATCGTCCGGAAGTCAAAATCGACGACCTCGATCTCTTTGCAGACCATCTCGTCCTGTCGGAGTGGGAAAAGGGTCTGGAGAATATTGAGATTCTCGACTTCCGCACGAACAAGACAACTCGCGTTAGCTTCCCGGAACCGGTTTATTCGGCGTCAGTGGCGCAGAACCGCGAATTTGATTCGAAAGTTCTACGCTATAACTACCAATCGCTGGTTACTCCGAGCTCGGTGTTTGACTACGACATGAATACACACAAGGCCACGCTTCTCAAAGAAACGGAAGTGCCAGGTGGTTTTGACAAGAAGAATTACAAATCCGAGCGGCTCTTCGCCACCGCCAAGGACGGAACGAAAATTCCCTTATCGGTGGTCTACCGCAAAGAGACGAAGCTCGATGGTTCGGCGCCGCTGCTGCTTTACGGCTACGGATCGTATGGCTACTCGATTGCCCCTACGTTCTCTTCGAATCGCCTGAGTTTGCTCGATCGCGGCGTGGTTTACGTGATTGCGCATATTCGCGGTGGCGGCGAGTTGGGCGAAGAGTGGCGCGACGCCGGGCGCATGATGAAGAAGATTAATACGTTCACCGACTTCATCGACAGTGCTGAATATTTGGTCAAGGGCAAGTACACCTCCCGCGACCGTCTGGTCATTCAGGGCGGTAGCGCGGGCGGGCTGCTAATGGGCGCTGTTACCAACATGCGTCCGGATTTGTTTAAGGCGGTGGTGGCGCAGGTGCCGTTTGTCGATGTGCTAAATACCATGCTCGACGCATCGTTACCGCTGACGACAAGTGAGTACATCGAGTGGGGCAATCCCAACGAAAAGGCAGCCTACGATTACATGAAGCAGTATTCGCCTTATGACAACGTTGGTCGCAAAGATTATCCCTCGATGCTGGTGAAGGTTTCACTAAACGACAGCCAGGTTCCGTATTGGGAGGGCGCGAAGCTGGTAGCCCGGATTCGTGATATGAGGACCAACAACAATCCGTTGTTGCTAAAGGTAAACATGGGCGCCGGTCACGGTGGCTCGTCCGGCCGGTACGATTATCTGCACGAGGTGGCATTTGACTATGCGTACATGCTCTGGCAGATGGGTGTGAAGGAATAGCGGACGTCTGACAGGAAACACGATGGCTTGACCAAAGGCGGCTCGCATGAGCTGCCTTTTTCTTTACGAGATATAAAGCGTCAAGCGACTTGCTGGATCCCAGAAGATCCTTTGAGTGACTCACTGCGGCTCTTTTTGCAAGGCTTGATCATCATGGCGCAGCAGTGCCTGTGCCAGCAGCAGCCGCGCCATTAGTCGCAGTTCATTGCGTTCGAAACGATCCGCGGCGGCTCTGGTGCGATCGAAATCAGCGTTTGCCAGGGCGGCGACGCTTTTCCCGTATTTGAAGACCGCAAAGTCGATGGGGATCATCGTCGAATGCTGCATCGAGAGTTCCCCTTTTTTAATTATCCCGGTGCTTATGAACTTATCCAGCAACAGGAGCTTCGCCATTTCATCGTTGGCGCGGTCGATCGTTCGTTCAATGATGCCGAAGGCCCTTGCAGGTTCTACCAGAGCGTAGGCGCCAACCAGAGCGAGCAGGGCTTTAGCTTGAGTGTCGTTTTCGAATCCGGTCTTGATTAAGGTTTGTGCTTCGTTCAGTAGAGTCAATGCTTCGTCGTGTTTGCCTTTCTTCTCGAGCGTGATAGCCAACTCGCTCATCGCCCGAGCCCGTTCCTCTTTGTGGCGAATCTTCGGCAGAAGTTTTTGCAATTCTTCAGTGTCACTCTTTTCAAGGGCGATGTTGATCTGTTCAGTGTCCAGGGCATCAAGCAAACTCTTTCGTCGTGATTCATCGGAAATTTCAGTATTGATAAACTCACGGAACGAATCCGCTCGACCCCTCATCGCTACCATCACAACGGCTTGCTGCTGCATCCATCGCCGATCATTGTCAGAAGCCGTGTCGGCCAACTTGAGCAATTCCTCGGGCGTGCCATTCCGAATAAGTGAATTGTATTCGTCCGAAATCCTTTGTTCCTTAGTAAGTGTCTGGTTGAAAGCCGCGAGCTTTTTTTGCACCAGCGCCACGCGTTCAGGCGCAAACTCTTTAATCTCCGGCAGGATTCCAGATAGAGCGTAGAGCAGGTTCGCATTTCCGGACTCCGCCAACGCGGCATTGGTGATCAACTCGACCAGTTCGCGTCGTTGTTCCTCTGCGAGCGTCAGGCGTTGGTTCGTCAGCGAAGATTTAGTAAGAGTCGGCTCGGTTGGGATGCGACTAAATGTCAGCAGTGAAACGGCGATGCTTGAGCCTTGTAGATCAGTGGCAAGGTTTCTGCCGCGAAGTTTACTAATGACTTCACCGGCAAACTTCGTCCCCATTTCCGCGTTTTTCTGATTGAGTCTGAAAAGCAATGGGATCAATTGAAATGAAAAACCTTTTGCCAGACTTTCGCGGGCCAGCTGCAACGCTTTCTGCGGATCGCGAGCTGCGGCCTCAGTGGCGATCTGTTGCTCAAGCGAGCGATCGTCCGGCGGGGCAAAACCGTCGCGCATCCATGCGACCGGCTCAAGCGGCGGCTGGCGAGAACTTCTGAGCATGTCCAGCGCCAGCTGAGGGTCGTGACGCGCTACGCGTTGCAGCAACTCTTGGCGCAACCTGAAGAGGGCAAAGTATTGAGTAAAGTTCTGCTGCCTTTCTTTCTCGGACGGTTTTTCTCCCTTAGTGACTTGCGAGCCTGAGTTCATCAAGTTAAGCGTGTTGAGTGCGTCCCAGAAGAGATTGCGCGCGCGCGGTTCATCATGTTCCCAAAGCAAATCGGCGGCAGCGGCAAAAATAAACGAACGGTTTTCCGGTAGCTTAAGACCGGGCGCCGCCCCAGCGATCTCATCTACCAGCACGTAAGTCTTGCGCTCGATCTGTTGCTTCCGTTCGGCTTCCTTCTCCTTATCGCTTACCTGGGCAAAGGAGGAAGCAGAAAGTGGCAGCAACAGCAAGAGCCCTAAAAGTGGTCGTGAAATTGTGTCTCTAATACAAATACTCATGACTTGCGGGTAAGGGAGACGGTTTGTTGTGGGCCAAGATACTCTTAGGCCCGCTACAAATGCAACGACATTGCTTTTGGCTTTTCACTTGCTGACCATGGATTTGTTTATTTTTGTTCCCGTGTGCTAGTGTCCGCCCCTCATTTTCCGAACTAGAGGGCGGGAACCTCTCCCTTTATAACAAGCCGCACGAACCCTGTCGGTTGCGGTACGACAAGGGTTGGGAGTTAAATAGGGCGAAAGCAACAAACCCTCATGGTTGGATCAACGCTAGGGAACTACAAGATTCTCGAGAAGCTCGGTGCGGGCGGACAGGGCACCGTCTATAAAGCCGTTGACTCCAAACTCGGCCGCACCGTGGTAATCAAAGTTCTTCCCGAAGAGTTGCTGGCGAAACCCGCCAATGTGAAGCGCTTTGAACGCGAGGCGCGGCTTGCATCATCGCTGGATCACGCGAACATCTGCACAATCTTTGATTTGAACGTCATCGACGGAGTTCACTTCATCGCGATGCAGTACATTCCCGGACGCAACGTTCGCCAGCTGGTAAACGGCAAGGCTTTGCAACTCGAGAGTGCGCTGTCGATTGCGATTCAGGTCTCAGACGCTCTGGCCGTAGCGCACGCGCAGGGAATAATCCATCGCGACATCAAGGCCGGTAACGTAATGGTAACCAGCCAGGGCCAGGCGAAGGTGCTCGATTTTGGTCTTGCCAAACTGCTCGACGATGATGCGGCGCGAACTTCAGGAATTCACCACACCGAGTTAACTGAAGTAGGTATTCCCTACGGCACTGCAACCTACGCAGCCCCGGAACAGGCGCGCGGCGATCGGGTTGATTCCCGTGCAGATATTTTTTCGACTGGCGTCTTGCTCTACGAAATGCTGACGGGTACCTGGCCTTTTAGAGGTAAGACTGCGATCGACGTGCGTCACGCGGTGCTTCATGAAAACCCGATACCTATTAACGAAGCGCGCGGGGAACGAGTGCCCGATCGTCTGCAACAGATACTCGACCGTGCGCTTGAAAAGAATCCGCGCGATCGCTACCAGCAAATATCACAGTTTCGCGACGATCTGCGTGCAGTTGCACGCGAGCTGGCGACGTCGACCGGCGCAGTGATCGACGAAAGCAGTTTGCCCGTTGCTCCACGTCACTTGAACCCCGACAGTCCTATGGCTCGGGCCAAGCGTTGGTTCAGGAGTATTACCGGTGCGGCCGAAACCTCGGGAGGATCGTCAGGGCGTCGCGGTATTTCGCAACCTCGCGAAGCTCACGAAACTCCTACGACTTTCGGCGATCGCGAGCGCAAGAGCGTGGCGATCATGCCCTTCAAAAACCTTGGTAACGATCCTGAGACCGCCTTCTACGAATTCTCGCTTGCTGACGCAGTGATTACGGAGTTGGCCCGCGTGCGGGCGCTGATCGTGCGTCCCTCTTCAGTGATCGTGAAATACCAGGGGCAGCAATTCGAACCGGGCGAGGTGGGCCGGGAACTGGACGTTGATGCAATCCTTACTGCCAGTTTCCTGCGCGCGAAAGATCACTTGCGAGTGACGGTGCAATTGCTGGACGTGCGCACGAGCGAGATTCTCTGGAGCGATCGCATCGACGCAGACGCCAGCGACATCATCGCCGTCCAGGACATGATCGTCCAACACATCGTCGACGGACTGCGCATTGAGCTGAGCCCGGATGAAAAAGACAATCTGGCGAAGGGGTCAACCACTGACGCCGCGGCCTCGGAGGAATATTTACGGGGGCGCCACTGCATGGGACAGTTTATCTATCACACCATCAGCCGCGCCGATCTGGAGTCAGCAATAAATCACTTCGAGCGCGCTACTGAACTGGATCCCAAATTCGCACTGGCCCACTCCGCCCTGGGCGGCTGTTACGTCAATCGCGTGCTTAAGGGACTCGGTGAAGCGCACGATCATGAGAAAGCGCTCGCGGCCTTTAATAAGGCGCTGGCAATAGATCCGAAGTTGCTGGAAGCGCGCATGCACATGATCTTCATCTACATAAGCATCGGCCAAAAGCCAAAAGCGCGTGAGGAAGTGGAGTTGTTGCGCGAGGAGTATCCGAATGATGTTGGTGTTCACTTTGCACGCGGTTATCTGGCGCGGCTCGATAGTGACTACGACCGCGCCCTGCGCAGCTTTGAACGCATGGTTCGACTAAATCCCAACGAACGGGTGGTGACCAGTTACAATCGCGCTCGCATCTTTATGTACCAGGGGCGCTATGAAGAAGCGTTGGATGAAATCGATCAAGGCGCCAAATTGGAGCCTGACCATCCGATGATCCAAACGTTTCGCGCGCGTGTGCTGTATTATCGTGGAGAGGTTGACGCGGCCGCACGAATTCTCGAGCAGGTACTCGAACGTCATCCAAAGATGGATGGGATCCGTCCCATACTTGCTACCTGCTTTAGCGCACAGGGAAAACATGAAATGGCCAATAAGCAGTTGACCGAACGGGTGAAGGTGGTTGCTGCCGAGGACCACGACATCGCTTACTGGCTGGCCTCGGCGTACCTGTTACAGGGCCGGCAGGTGCTGGCGCTCAATTGGTTGCAAAAGGCCATCGATCTGGGCAATGACAACTATCTCTGGTTTGAGTCAGATCCGAACTGGACCGATCTCCACAACGACCCGCGTTTTAAAGAAATGATGCAAAGGGTCAGGGCATCGCTTGAAAAACGCGAGGGAACTGCTGCATGAAAACTTTCGTCGTCGGAGATGTTCACGGGCGGGCGGCCCAACTTCACTGTCTCCTGGACCTGCTTCCCCGCGAAGAAGCCACGGACACGCTCGTATTTTTGGGCGACTTGATTGATCGCGGGCCCGATGCTCCCGGTTGCGTTGAGCTGGTGATGAAACTTCAGAAGGAGAATCCGGAACGAGTGCTGTGCCTGCGCGGGAATCATGAACAGATGTTGCTGGATTTCATCGAGGGCAGCGCCAATCTCTGGATTACACCCGTCACCGGCGGCGAGCGCACCTTTGAGCAATACACGGCAAAGCGTTTGAACATCACCAGGGAACAGGATCTCGATGATGCTCGTCGCGAGATTGAAAGCAGCGTGCCTTCAGAACATCTTGACTTCTTTCACGAGCTCCCTTACTACCACGAAGATGACTACGCGATTTACGTACACGCTGGTCTTGATCGCGCCAAACATCCAAAAGATACAGCGCCGCAATCGCTGCTATGGATGCGCGACATGGAGTTTTACAAAAACTATCGCGGCAAGCCCTGCATCTTTGGTCACACGCCGACGCCGTTGCTGCCCTTGCGTGGCCGGGTAGGTCGTCACGGAATCTATATTTCTCACAGCGCCATTGGTATCGATACCGGCTATAACCTGCAGTCTCCGCTAAGCTGTCTTTCACTGCCTGACTTTTCACTCTACCAGTCATTCGCCGACGGTCACGATGAAACACACCACATAACTTCGTTCATTCCGGAAACCTTAAGAGCGATGCAGAAGAAGGCCGGCCTCGGCTAACCGTCGCGCCTGCTTTACCAGAACAAGCCCGTGAAGAAGCCCATTCTCATATACGGTCTTTGTGGTGGATTGCTAATCGTGCTGCTCAGGCTTATTGAGTATCGCTTCCTCGTGGTCGAGCATTCGCTGGAAATTTATGGCGGCCTGATTGCTCTGCTATTTGCCGGGCTGGGAATCTGGCTGGGGCTTAAACTTACACGAAAAAAAGAGGTCGTGGTATTCCAAGAAGTTGTCGTCTCTGCGCCGTTCGTCGTGAATCAAGGAAAACTTCGAGAGCTGGGTGTTACCCGTCGCGAGCTGGAGATTCTCGAACTGATCGCCAGTGGCATGAGCAACCGCGAGATTGCCGAAAAGCTCTTTGTCAGCGAGAACACGGTGAAGACGCATTCGAGCCGACTGTTTGACAAGCTCGGCGCCAAACGAAGAACTCAGGCGGTGCAGATTGGCAAGAAAATCGGCTTGATACCGTAGCCTTTCAGATTCGCGTCACCCACGTTAATTTGCGGCTGGTTTTCATTAACCCTAACGCTCGCGCACGTGGTCCTAAAGTCGTATTTTTCCTGTCAAGCTGCGAAATCATCCTAAAGTATGACGACAATCGAGCCGCAAACAGCTACTTTCCGGCCCGTTAATTAGAACGTCCCGACCAGGAGAACAAATCTCATGAAGAAAACTGTTTTGACCTTCGGGCTTATTTCCGGGACAGTCGCGGCGCTGTTGATGAACTCGCTGGTATTCTTTGTCGATCGGATCGGTTTTGACAAAGGAGTAATCGTTGGCTACACGACGATCGTCGTTTCGCTGCTCTTAGTACCCTTCGGCATCTGGTCGTATCGCGAAAACGTTGGCGCCGGCAACATCACCTTCGTCCGAGCATTCGCCGTGGGCATTCTCATCACGCTCATCTCCTGCATCTGCTACGTCGTCGCCTGGGAGATCGTTTACTTCAACTTCCTGCCAGACTTCGCTGACAAATACTCGGCTTATATGGTCGAGAAAGCGAAGGCCTCTGGTGCGAGCCAACAAGCGATTGACGCAACACTGCAGGAGATGAAGAACATGAAGTCGATGCTCGACAACCCTCTGACCAACGCCGCTCTGACCTTTATTGAGCCATTCCCGGTTGGCTTGATCATTACCACGATCTCAGCGGCGATACTGAGAAAGAAACGTCAAATCGATCCTCAACCTGCGGAGCAGGTGATAGTGTAGAGCCTGGGGTTGAGCGTAGCGGAACCCCAGGAACTTTTGTCGACAATAATTAAGGTCCGCGAAGCGGCCGACAGTAGAATCATCACGAATGGCGTTTTGTTATCAAACTACTTCCGACCGCTTCGCGGGCTTACTATCTTTTACCTTGACAATCCTGGGGTTCCGCTACGCTCACCCCAGGCTTTATGCTGTCGCCTGCTCCGCAGGCTGTCAATGCACCGTCCCGGCGTATTTCTTTTCACCGGCGTCAATGCGAAATGGAAGATGGTTCTGCTGCGGCGGTAAGGGACAGGTGGCAAAGTTTGTAAACGCGCACGGCGGGCTATAAGTCTTGTTGAAATCGATTACGACCTTGCCGCTTGAATCTGGTGGCGACACGTAAAGGTAACGTCCGGCGCCGTAAGTCTCTTTGCCGGTAGTTTGGTCGGCAATCATCACGAAGAGATCGGTTTCACCCTTTTCGAGTATTGGATCAATGCGGTAAGTTTTGCCGTCAACTTCAAACGCCAGCGCGCCGGGTGAAGTCTCGTCGTCAGTCATGCCGAGCACGTTAGTGATTGGGATCGCTTTGGCGGGTTGATAGGGTTCGAAACGCGCTTCAATGCGCCACTTCGGATCAATCGGATAATACTCGAGGCCTTTGAACTCGCGCCGTGTCTGGCTCTCTGTATCTTTAACTCTGACACCCACCTTGTCGCCGCGTTTGATGATATTGATCAGGAGCGAGCCGAGTTTCAGGATGGTGGGTCCCTTGTCGTCGGCATCGTCTCTCAGCTGGAGTGGTGCAGTGACAGGGTTATTATCCGCAGTGATCTCGGTTCCAGGGTGCACTGTCAACAGCACCTTACCTTTCTCCACCGAAAACACTCCGGCGACGCCCGGTGCTTTGCCCTTTGGCAGCACCACGGCGTTCTTTGGATCGCTGCCAAGGGTATGCTCGCCTTCGTTGAGCCAGAAAAGGCCGACGAGGGTGAGCCAACCATCCTCCTTTGTCAGGCTCGCGAGACGATCATTCTGCCACTTCTGAATTTCACTGCGGTGTACAGCCTGATCGATTGCAGACTGTTGTTTGGTTGCCTTCTGACAAGCCGTTAAAACGACGACTGCGATAACGACAAAAAGTAGGGTGTGCTTCATTGAAATCTCTGTCTCACTGACAAGCGCATCTATCTGGAGTGCGGCGACCTGTCTCCACTTTTGTTCTCGGGCGGCTTGACGCCCAAGTCATAAATGAATTCAACCGAGCGAAGGCTGCGACGCGTCGCAGCCGACCAAAGCGGTTACCGGTCGCCGCACTCCAAAAACGGATTAATCTTTATGGGGGATTCGTCCCATTCTGGATCAAATGTTGGGAGGTAGACAATTGCTTCACGCCCGTCGCTGCAGAATGAAATCAGCGATGGCCTGCAGCAGCTCGGTTGGTCGATCTATGTTTTCGAGCGCGGCACAAGCGGATTGATGCGCGTGAGCCAGGTGTTTCTGTGTGGCCTCAAGCCCAAAGAGAGACGGGTAGGTTGCCTTTTGCGCGCGCTGATCCTTGCCGGGAGTTTTGCCGAGCGTTTCGGCTGTGGCGGTCACATCCAGCAAATCGTCGGTGATTTGAAAAAGCAATCCGAGTTGAGCAGCGTACTCGGTTACGGCGGCCAACTCAGTTTCCGGAGCGCCGGCGATGATGGCCCCACATCTAGCCGCAGCAATTATCAACGCGCCGGTTTTCAGTCGATGAATCAGTTCCAACTCACCGGCAGAAACGTCGCGTGATTCTGCCTCGAGATCACAACCCTGCCCAGCGACCATTCCGCGCGGCGTGCCTGAAGCCCTCGCAATCTCCGCAATCAAGCGAACCCGCTTATCCGCCGAGAGGCGTTCGTCCTCCGCAACTAAATTAAAGGCCAGCGTTTGCAGCGCGTCGCCTGCCAGAATTGCGTTTGCTTCGCCGAAGCGCACATGACAGGTGGCCCGCCCGCGACGCAAGTCGTCATTATCCATTGAGGGCAGATCGTCGTGTATCAACGAATAGGTATGAATAAGCTCCAGGGCGCAGGCGGTGTCAATGAGCAGTTCCCGCTCAGCGCCAAATGTTTGGCCCGCCGCCAGCAGCAGGATCGGTCGAAAGCGTTTACCTCCCGCAAAAACGCTCCAGCGAATCGCGGCGTGAACTCTTTCCGGTGGTATCGACTCCGCCGGCAGAATGCGATCGAGCGCCGCATCGACGAGTTTGCGAGCTTCAATGGTGAACCGCGGAAAATCGGTAGCAGCCGTCACGCCGGATGTTTCCAGATCTGCTATGTCAGGAGAACTGTTCATCATTCGGCGCTATTTTCGGAGATTACTTTCTCAAACGGACTTACTACCGGTCGGCCCTGATTATCGCGAAGCAGTACTTCAATACGTCGTTCTGCCTGACTGAGACGCTCCTGACATTGCCGGGATAGCCGAATACCGTCCTCGAACAGTTCCAAACTTTTTTCGAGTGGCAGGTCGCCGCCCTCGAGTTGATGGACAATTTCTTCCAGGGCCTCGAGCGACGCCTCAAAGCTTTTTGGTTTTTCGTGGTCTTCCTTCATGAAACCTCTCTGCGATTCAACCATGGGTTCTTTTTAATACTAAGGTCTAACGCTCACTTCTCATCAGCGCTCTCGACACGAGCGCCCAGTGCCCCCTTTGCCAACCGGACCGTTATGGAATCACCCACTGAAACCTGTTTGGCATCACTGATCAGCTTTCCGTCTTTAGTTTGCGCCAGCGAAAAACCGCGCTGCAGCACAGCCAACGGCGAAAGCGCATCGAGCGACGCCGCTGCCAACCCGAGCCGATTCTTCGCTTCTTCCAGCTGCTTTTCGAGCGCGATGTTGCAGTTAGTATACGCTGAATCAAACCGCACGCGGGCCTCGGACAGCCGCGCTCGCAATTGCGCGGGCGCGAGACTGGCACTCAAGGCATCGTTGCGGAGCCGGGCGCCGCGTAGCGCTTGAGCTATCAGTATCTCCAGGCGATGCCGGGCCGAGTTCGTTCCTTCGGCAGCGTCTCGCAATCTGCCACGCACTTCATCAAAGACCTGCGAAAGAGCGTGTTCCTGCACGCGCGTTCGTGCAGTTATTACTTTGTATCGCATCAGTTGCGCCAGGTTTTGTCCCGCCTGCGCCAGCGTAGCGCAAAGCTGATCTTCGCGCGCGGCAACCAGTTCGGCTGCGGCTGACGGAGTCGGCGCCCGCTGGTCGGCCACAAAATCAGCAATAGTGAAATCTGTTTCGTGACCTACCGCCGAGATTACCGGAATCACTGAAGCGCGTATCGCGCGAGCCACTTCTTCCGTGTTGAAGGCCCAGAGATCTTCAGTTGAGCCACCGCCACGACCTACGATCAGGACGTCAACCAAATCTCTATCGCGCCCGTCAGATTGGGCCCGCCGCTGATGATCATTCAGTAGCTTTATAGCCCGCGCGATGTCGCTGCCGGCGCCATCGCCCTGCACCCGTGCCGGCGAAAAGAGAACGTGAACGGTGCGTGTGCGGCGTGAGATTACATTAAGGATGTCGCGAATCGCCGCGCCAGTGGGTGAGGTAACAATACCGACACGTCCCGGGAAAACAGGGAGGGGCCGCTTTAGTTCGCGCGCAAACAGTCCTTCGGCCTGAAGTCGATCGCGCAGTTGTTCGAAGGCAATCTGCAGGGCGCCGGCGCCGACCGGATCGAGCGCCTCCACAATTAATTCATAATCGCCGCGGGCCTCATAAACTGTCAGCCGCCCACGCGCGCGAACATGCAACCCGTCTTTTGGTCGAAACCGGATGCGGGTGTTTGCTGAACGAAAACATTTCGCCCGCAACTGCGCCCCTTCATCCTTGATCGTGAAATACCAGTGCCCGGATGAATGCGCCTTGAAGTTTGAGATTTCGCCTTCAACCCAGACAGTACTGAAACGCGCTTCGATGGCTTTGCGAACTGATTCCGTCAACTCGCTGACGGTCAGCGGCCGGCGTTCGGTTTCGTCGAATAGCGATGCGAAAAGTGGTTGGGACATAACTACCAGGCCGCAGCCAACGCGAAGCGAAATACCTCATTCAAGCTTTCGACATCCGCCCTCGGATTTACTCTTTTAGGCATTTCCGTTTCCAATCTCTTCAGTTCAGAATCAATAAAAGCGTTTATCTCCGGAACCGCTGGCCCTCGATCCAACTCTTTACCGCTTTTCTTTGCTTCCAGAAGATCATCGATGGCTCTTCTGAGATCCGACTCCGGGATTAACCGATCAACCAGGACCTGGAACTCCATGGGGACGGCGGCAGCCTCTTTTTCTATCCAGCCAATGGCGAGCAAGGGCCTCAGTATGTAGAGGTATTTCTTACGCCACACCACATCGCCGCGACTGTACTCCCGGTAGTTTCCCTGGGCCATATGAAGATAGTGATAGGCGCAGGCTATTGGCGAGTAAAACTCCGGAATCAATTCTTTGAGTTTCTCTACTACCGCCGTCATCTCCCTGTAAACAATTGGGGAATTGAACCATTCTAGCAGAGGCGGATTTGATTTTCTGAGGAGCTTCATGGCCTTCCTTAAATCCCAGCCACTAATGTCCAATTCATCAGTAATGGGCCGTTCAAAAACGTGAGGCTTTTCCTCGACGTCAATTGACAAGTACCACTCTGGAGGATGCACATAAAGGAACCGAACATCATAATCACTGTCCGTAGAACTGAAGCCCCACGCTCTGCTTCCAGATTCACAGGCGTAGATTATTCGGAAGCCCTGCTCGCTCTCAATTTTGTTTAATGTGATCTGTATGTCGGGTTCCACGAGATTGATGGCGGTCAGCTCCAGAGGCGCTTCTTCGAACTTCCATACTTTGAAAATTACAACAGAATGGGCGATGTGAAGTGAAAAGTAAATCTCTGCTTGAGTAACACGCGCCAGCTCAATTACCAGCCATAGTGCCGATAGAGTAGCCTCGAGTCAGATGCCGGGCGTAGCAGTTGAACCTTAATACGGGATAGACGATTCGCCAGGCTCGCCGTAGGGCTGGCCGTGCAATAGGTCAAGAGATACGGATACTGAAGTTCCGGCTCGATTTGAGCAAGGAGTTCCGGTAGTTCCCGCTCCTTTTTAGGGAAAAAAGCGCGGCCTCCTGTTTCATCCGATAGCTTGTTGAGAGCGTCGTGGTTCACGCCACCGAAACTCGTGTCGCCTATTCCGATTGCAAAGATGGCAATGTCGTTGCGAACAGCATCTGCGATCGCTTCAGACAGTTTTTTATGACTTGCAGTGTCCTCTCCATCGGTGAGCAGCACGATGATGCGGTGTGAATTGGCGGCAGTTTTCAGCATCCCGGTGCTAATCGCGGAAACGGTGTCCCAAATCGCCGTGCTGCCGGCGATAACCTGGCCGGGACTGGAAATCGGCGGGTTACGACCAACGACGATGCCACCTCCGCGGTAGCCCGGCGGAGGCACAAATTCCACCCGCGAAATTGCCGACCTGAGGCCGGTTAAATCATTGGTGAGACTTTGTTCAATTTTCGGCTCGCCCGTAAAAGATATCACCGCCGCTTGATCATGCGTTGCGCGCATCGCCAGTTCGACAAACTTTTGCGCCGCTTGTCTGGTTTCTGGTAGGGAGCGTTCCTGAGAGACGCTGGTGTCGATCAGTATTGCTATAGACAAGGATTCCTTCGGCTGGCTTTCTAGTTGCAAAATCTCGCGCGAGATTTTGTCTTCGAACAGAACCAAATCTTCGCCTCGCAGATTATCGATCGTGCCACCTGTTTTGTTCTCAACCCGTAACGAAATTGTCCGCCGATTTGAGGGCTCGCAACTCGGATTAGCCGTGCCCACTCCGTTGGTTGCTCTTAACAAAAGAGCAAACCACAAAAGCACGAGTAAGGATTTACGGAACGATGTCATAACCAGATTTTCCGACTTGCTTAACTCGTATTTAAGGCGTCGCCACGTTCACTGCCGGACTCAAGCGCACCGACGCGCCCTCGCGGTTGGTGCGAACGCGCAGCCGGGGGCCGGTGGAGGATGTTGAATTAGAAGCGTAGGTGACGGTGTAAGCGGTTCGAAGTTGAACGACGACATCATCGTAGGCGCGCTGTAACTCTTCCAGGTGACGGATTGGGTAATAGACTCCTCCTGAAGCCTGGGCCAGCTTTTGACCTTCCTCGTGAGCGCGGGTGGTGAGCGTCAGGTAACGAGTACGCAGCGGGTCGATCGTCACTTCGGGTTTGGGCACGCTGCCTTCCGGAATCAAGCCGGAAGGAATGTAAAGCGAATAAATCAATGCCCCTGACTCGACAATCGCTTCGAGGATCGCCGGAAAGGGCACGAAGGATTTATTGTCATCGCCATCCGAAAGAATCACCACGGCGGTTCTTTCGCCTCGGAGTTGTTTCACCGTGTCTGCCAAAACAAAGCCGAGTGCGTCGTAAAGTGCAGTGCCGCCGCCGGCGTCTATTTCATCAAGTTTGCGCGAGAGCATCCGGCGGTCGGTGCTGAAGTCGGAAATCACCTGGATGTCGTCGCGGAAACTGATGATTGCGATTCGATCCTGTGGACTGGCAGTGTTCAGGAAGTCGCGCGCCGCTTTACGAATAAACTCGATTCGTTCCTCAACGCTTCCGGAAACGTCGAGCAACAGCACGAGATTGAAAGGTTCGTGCGTGGGCACAACCTTCGTGACCTGGCGCTCAACTCCATTTTCGAAGACGGTGAAATCGGATTCTTTCATGCCGCCAATCGCCCGCCCATTTCGATCGGTAACGCTGGCGTTGAAACGCAGAAGCTGAGGTGACGATACGCTGACGAACTTACCCGGCGGTGTTCGTCTTACCAGCGTAGGCTCCTTCTGAAGCGGAGGAAGTGTTTTAGCGTAATCGCCAAACAGCTTCGGCGACACTTTGCGAATGGCGTCAATCAATTGGCTGTCGCCGCTGCGAACAATGGCGCGCGCAGCTTCGGTTAAAGGCCGTTCGCGCAGATCACTCGGCACCATGCTCGGATCGACGTTTAGCAGAACTACCCCGCGCTGCGTTAGGAAATTGAGTTGCACCCGCTGTTCCTTGCCGGGTTTCTTTTCACCCAGCTTCCCGGAAATCCTGGAGATGCCGGCCGCTTTTTCCTTGATCTTAGGAAGCTCAACGTCGCTTAGATAGCGAGGCTTGCTTGCGCTCCAGATGAAATCAAACTTCACAGCATCAAGTGGAACGTCGGCGTGAATCGTTCCCGTGTTGGTGCTGACTTCAGCCGACTCAACATTGCCTACGATGTCAACCGAACCCGCTTGAGTATCGACCATCACTTTCGAGCGCGACGGTATGCGCACGATCAGATCGATGCGATCTTGATCGCGGCGGTCACGCACCTCTATGTTCAGGTTACCGCCTTTCGCTACAGTGTGAAGATCGCTGGCGCTAACCAGTGCACCGGTTGAGCTGGCCTCAATCGAGACTTTCTTTATCTGTTCGTCCGAGGCAAGCACGCTGACTCTGCCGCTGCGGCTTTTAACAGTCAGCGAAACCTTTTCGCTGGTGTCCAACTCCGTGTGGTAACTCTGCGCGGAAGCGGAAATGAAGAGGCCGGGCAGGAGAAGCAGCCCAAACAGGACGACGACTTTTGTATTTATAGGATAACTGCGACCGAGGTTAGCCGCGGGGGCCTTCAGGTAAAGCATAGGCACTGATCTTGCCCAAGCTCAGGCTGACGGTCAAGCGTTGCTAAGTCAGAAGCTAGCCAGCCCGAAGGGCTGAAAGAGAGTAGCCGGTGGTCGGAGCGTAGCGCAGACCACCGGAAGCGGGTTGAGAAAAGAGAGCACCCTGAAAAGGGTGCAGATGTGAAGGTGGAGTGGCACCCCTCCGGGTGCGGGCGCCCGCGAGATGGCTACCCTTGGTCTGCGCTGCGCTACGACTACTCTCTGCATAACCCATCGGGAGCGGAAAGCCGAGCGCTGGCAACGGGGGATTTGGACGCGGATGGGGCGCCGGATTTAGGAAGGAATACCTGTAAGAGCGGGCTCCAGCAGTTGCTTATCGAGATTGATCCGCTATCATACCGAGATCCAGTTAAACTCAGCTCGATACCTCCGTGCTGTTAAGCACGAGGTCGAGGCGTCGGCGATAAGGGGGAGATTCAGTGTTAGAAACTCCGGCCGTGCAGATAAGCGAAGAGAAGTTCCTCATCCACAACCTGGTGAAGCGCGAACCGCGCGCGGGCCTTGCTGAAGATGTGCGTCGCGGTCTCGCAAGGCAGCCCAAGCGGTTTCTGCCAAAATACTTTTACGACCAACTGGGCTCGCAGCTCTTTGAGGCGATCTGTCTTTTGCCGGAGTATTACCTCACTCGCGCTGAGAATGAGATTCTTGATCGCTACGCCGATGAAATCGTGGCTTCGGTGGTAGGCAAGATCACTCTCCTGGAAATGGGCAGCGGCAGCGCCTCGAAGACGCGGCTGCTTATTGAGGCATTGTTCAGGAAACAAGCTGAGTTGCTTTTCATTCCGGTTGATATTTCCGCGTCAGCGCTCGACAGCAGCTCACGCATACTTTTGCAGTCGTATCCGCAGCTCCGCGTTGAAGCCTACGCCGCTGACTATTTCGCCGGTCTGGCCGAATTAGGAAAGAAGCCGAGGGCCCGCACGCTGGCGCTATTTCTCGGTTCCAACATCAGCAATTTTGATCCGGATGATGCCTTGAAGTTTTTGCGCGCTCTCAGACAAGTGTTGCGCTCTGGAGATGCATTGTTGCTTGGTGCCGATTTGAAGAAAGATAAAAGTGTGCTCGAAGCAGCCTACAACGATGCACTCGGTGTGACGGCCGCGTTTAACTTGAACGTGCTGGCCCGCATCAACCGCGAACTTGGCGGCAACTTCGACCTCCGCTCTTTCCAGCATCGCGCCTTCTATAACGAAGCAATCGGCAGAGTTGAAATCTATATTGAGAGCATGCGCGAACAGACTGTTCTAATTAGCGGGCTGGAGATGGAAGTCCAATTTGCCGAGGGCGAACAGATCCATACCGAGAACTCTTACAAGTATGATCGCAACGACATCGCGAGGTTGGCAGTTGAAACGGGATTCGTCCACGATCGTACCTGGCTTGACGGCGAGGAGCGGTTTAGCAGCAATCTTCTGCTGGCGGTTTGAGTTCGCAGAGCGGAAGAGCGGGGGCAAGCCCGCCTTCCCGACCTTGAGCCGATCAAACTGAAACTGAGTCTGCCGTTGAGAGGCTTTCAAGGTTGGGTTCCCACTCAACCTGGAACGTCTCTCAGGTGAGGAAGGTGGGCTTGCCCCCGCTCTTAATTCGTTCACTTCGTGCTCACTTCCAAAGTGTCTGAATCAATTACCAATCCGCTGGTCCAATTTCGCGATGTAAGTTTCTCCCACGCGGCCGCATCCGTGCCTGTGATTTCTCACCTCAACTTTTCAGTTCAGCAGGGCGAAACGCTGGTCCTGCTGGGCGAATCAGGTTGTGGCAAAACTACTACTCTCAAACTTATCAACCGCCTTTTGTCGCCGAGCTCCGGCGAGGTAATGGTTGAAGGTCGATCCACGACTGTATGGGACGCGATTAGCTTACGGCGGCGCACCGGTTATGTAATTCAGGAAGGCGGCCTCTTTCCCCACTTCTCCGTAAGAAGAAACGTTGGCCTGGTTCCTTCACTCGAAGGTTGGAACGAAGCGCGAATCAAGAATCGAGTTGACGAACTGCTTCAGATTGTCGGTCTCGATCCGGCTGAGTTTGCCGAACGTTATCCAGGCGAGTTATCGGGTGGCCAACGACAGCGTGTGGGTGTGGCGCGCGCCCTGGCAGCCGAGCCGCCCTTGCTTTTGTTAGACGAACCTTTTGGCGCGCTCGACCCCTTGACACGCGCGAGTTTGCAACGACAATTCGTAGACCTCACCCGGCGGCTTAAAAAAACTGCGGTCTTCGTTACGCATGACGTGCGCGAAGCGTTGCTGGTAGGTTCGCACATCGGACTGATGCACAAGGGCAAGCTGTTGCTGCTTGATACTCCCGACAACTTTCTTAAGTCTAAAAACGAACAGGCGCTTGCTTACATCGAGACGCTTGACCTCGCTGATTCGCGTCCGGCGGAGGGAGGCAAATGAGCTTCTGGCATTTTCTCCAGCAAAACTGGCCGGAGCTTTGGGAACATTTGCGCGAGCACCTGTGGCTGGTATTTGTCTCGACGCTGATCGCCGTGGCCATCGGCATTCCTACGGGTGTTCTGTTGACACGAAAGAAGTCTTTGCGCGGTCCCGTCCTGGGAATTGCCAACATTATGCAAACCATTCCGAGCCTGGCGCTGTTTGGTTTCCTGATTCCGCTTCCGTTCATCGGTGGCATCGGTGCGCGCACCGCGATCGTGGCCCTGGTGCTTTATTCGTTGTTGCCGGTTATTCGCAACACAGTGACCGGCATCCTGGGAGTTGATCCGAATGTGCGCGAGGCCGCGGTGGCCATGGGAATGACTGGCAGCCAGGTTCTATGGAAGGTCGAGTTACCTTTGGCGATGAGCGTGATCATTACCGGCGTGCGAGTGGCATTGGTAATCGCTATCGGCGTGGCGACGATTGCTGCAGCGGTTGGAGCAGGTGGCCTGGGCGTCTTCATCTTTCGCGGCATCCGGCAGTTTGATAACAATTTGCTACTCGCCGGCGCCGTACCCGCGGCTCTGCTGGCGTTGACTGCGGACTTCGGACTCGGACTGGTTGAAAATCACTTCTCAGTGAATCGAAGCCGAAAGGTGGCCAGCAGTTCGAAAAGGAGGCTCACTCTAGGCGCCGCGTCCGCAATCGCTATCGCAATCATCACGGCAGTTTATATCGGCTCGCGCGATTCGGCTTCGCATCCTTCCCCGGCGCAGAGCGCGCGCGTTGTGGTTGGCTCCAAAGACTTCACTGAGTCTGCGCTGCTCGGCGAAATCGTCGCCCAGCTGCTCGAAGCGCGCGGCATTAGTGTTGAGCGTAAGTTTGAATTAGGTGGAAACTTACCGCATGACGCGTTGCTTGGCAGTAAGATCGATCTTTATCCGGAATACACCGGCACCGCTTTCACCGCTATTTTAAAACACGCTCCCATAACTGATCCGCGCGCTGTTTATGAGCAGGTGAAACAGGAGTATGCCGACAAATTTAAGGTTGCGGTCAGCGAGCCGCTGGGGTTCGACAACACGTTCGCGATTTTGGTGCGCGGTGCTGAAGCCAGGCGACTCAAGTTGAAAACGATATCTGACGCCGTGCCATACGCGCGAAATTGGCGTGCCGGCTTTGGGCAGGATTTCATGTCGCGCGCGGATGGTTACCCGGGATTCGCAAACGCCTACGAGCTGAAGTTTAAGGAACAACCGCGGGAGATGGATCTTTCCCTAACCTACATCGCGCTGGCCTCCGGGAAAGTGGATTTGATTGCCGGCAATTCGACCGAAGGAAGAATAGCGGCGCTTGATTTGTTTCAACTCGAGGATGACCGTCATTATTTTCCGCCTTACGAGGGTGTCTACCTGGTGCGGCAAGATTCGCTCACCCGCGTGGCGGCGTTGAATGAAGTACTGTCCAAACTTGTCCATGCGATCTCGACTGACGAGATGCGCCAGTTAAACTACGAAGTCGATGCAAATAAGCGTGGCCAGGCTGAGGTGGTGCGCGATTGGATTAAGCAGAAAGGGTTCTGAAAACCCGAAGCCGCTCGTGTGTCCCTAATGGCTCTGACGATTGGAAGGATCAAAATATGAAAAGAACACTTATCACGTTAATCATGGTTACATCGCTGTTGCAGACGACTGCTTTGGCTCAGACGACACAGCCGCCGAAAGTTGTTTTCATCAAGGCCGGTCGGCTAATTGATGTGCGCGCCGGGCGGGTCTTGGATAATCAGGGAGTTCTGGTCGAAGGCGAACGTATCAAGATGGTCGGCCCGATCGCGATAGTGGAAAAAACTGTGCCGTCAACCGCTCAGGTTATCGACCTCTTGAAATCTACTGTGCTCCCCGGTCTCGCCGATTGTCACACGCATGTACTGCTGCAAGGCGATATCACAGCCGCCGACTACGATGAGCAATTATTGAAGGAGTCGATTCCTTATCGCACAATCCGCGCGACCGTGGCCGCCCGCACCGGACTGATGAACGGTTTCACGGTGATGCGGGATCTGGAAACCGAAGGTGCGATGTACGCCGACGTCGATGTGAAGACCGCGATCAACCGGGGTGTGATTCCCGGGCCACGCATGTTCGTTTCAACTCGTGCCTTTTCCGCCACCGGCATGTATCCGTTGCTTGGTTACTCCTGGGAATTGAAAATGCCGGAAGGCGTGCAGATCGTCGACGGAGCCGACAACATCCGCCGCGCAGTACGCGAGCAGGTTAAGTATGGCGCCGACTGGATTAAGTTTTACGCTGACCGCCGGTATTACGTGAAGGATGGCGCGCTCCACTCCTGGGTGAACTTCACCGAGGAAGAGATGAAAGCAATGGTCGACGAATCGCACCGGCTCGGCCGCCCGGTGGCCGCACACGCAATGGGCTGGGACGGCATCGACGCGTCTCTCAAGGCGGGTGTGGATTCGATTGAACACGGATATGGACTCGACGAGGGACTCATGGATCGCATGGTGCGCCAGGGAACGTATTGGTGTCCGACGATTTACGTCGGCGCGTATGTTGCTGAAGGACGCGCTGCAGCCGGCGCGCCGATTTGGTTGACGATGCGCGATCTCGAGGCTAAGGCTTTTGGCATTGCCGTGCGCAAGGGAGTGAAGATCGCTTACGGCACGGATGCGGGTGGCTACGCCTGGACGGAGAATCAGGCTAAAGAATTTTCTTACATGGTGCGCTATGGGATGACTCCGATGCAGGCAATTCGATCGGCGACGGTGGCCGCTGCCGATCTCCTGCAGCGTTCAAACGACTTCGGATCGATTGAAGCCGGCAAATTCGCGGACATCGTCGCGGTTAGTGGCGATCCCCTGCGCGATATCTCGGAACTCGAACGAGTGCGTTTCGTAATGAAAGGCGGCGAGGTTTATCGAAACGACAAGTGAGGAAAAGCAGGACTCAGAATTCAGGATTCAGGAGAGCCTGTGATTTTCCTGCAGGTTTTGAATACGCGTTCGTTGAACAAAGGATTCTTCTGACTTACTTCTGTATTCTGAATTCTGAGTCCTGAGTCCTGAGTCCTGATTCCTTCATTGAGGAGATGAAATGACAATTCTAGACCTAATCGTGTTGCTTCTTATCGCCGGTGTTTGCGGCGCCATCGGTCAGGCGATCGGTGGCTTTTCGCGAGGCGGTTGTTTGGTCTCGATCGCGCTCGGGTTCGTAGGCGCCGTCTTGGGAATGTGGTTGGCGCGCCAAATGGGATTGCCGGAACTGTTCTCGATTCGGATTGGCACTACCAACTTCCCGATTATCTGGTCGATCATTGGTTCGGCGCTTTTCGTGGCAATAATCTCATTGCTAACGAGGCGGAGACCTTAAGTCTCAACGAACGCACAGTTCAAGCTAATCGCCGGGAGAGCCCTCGCGAATCGTCACTCAGATCTAATCAAACCTTTGATGTGAGAGCCGGGTGTCTTTAGCAGTCAACAGCCGGAAGACATCTGGGCAGCGGCCAACTCCGACCGACTCATTAGTGAAGCGACATCACTTCGTGGATACGGTGATTGTCCACTGCAGACCGTTTGGTTTGTCACCACTATTGAATTGTTCTGCGCCATTTTCATCGACGATAACAATTCTCGTAATCCTCCGGCTGGCATTTTCATGCTTCTTTGGATCGTTGGGATCTTTCTTGTAGAGGCTTTCGGCAAACTCGATCTTTACCGAGCCACCCTTGATGATAATTTCACCGCCGCCTTCTGACATGTTTATCTCCTTTGAGGTTACTGACGTTAATTCTTCTGAGCAAGAAGCTCGTTCAGTTGGGTGCGAGAGACCTGGATATCGGGGCGATTTAGATACGAGGTGTAATTGGTTGGGCCCCATAGCTGTTGCAAACTAGAGAGTAGTTTGTCTGCGCGGTTAGCGTAATCGAGAGCTGTTGAAGATTCGTGCAGGCTGTGGCTATTTCGTGCGGCTGTGAGCAGCGCCATTAGTTCAATCTCGGGATTGCCGATTCGGGATGATAATTCCTGGGACTCGAGGGAGGTCTTTAATCCAGCCTGCGCGTCACCTTCCTCCAGCTGAGCCTGCGCCAGCGCCAGCAGTGCATCAGAAAGAATGATGGGATCACCTAACTCTCGCGCTCTCTGCACCGCTTGTTCGCACTTGCGTCGGCCAGTCGAGTAGCCGGAAAAGCTCTCCGCCAGTCCGCTGGTGAACATAGCCGTAATGGCAGTTCGTTTCAGCTGCGTGGCCAAAGCAAAAGCGCGTTGACTGTGGGCGATTGCCTCGGGGAAATTGCGTTGGGTCAGCGCGATTCGCGCAAGTGTCAGGTAATAGATAGCCGACAAATTTTCGGGTGCACCGTCGCTTGTGGCAATTGGCGCTGCTTCTTCTAAGGCCAAGCGGGCTTCTTCATACCGACCCAGACGCAAAAGGGCGTTTGCCCCATCCACCAGGGCGTAAATAATGTTCTTCTGTGTGCCTAATGATTTGGCAATCTTATGAAATTCCTCAAAGTGCTGGATTGCTTCCGGATGCCGGCAGCGCTTGAACAGCACAATACCCAGATCTTCATGAGCAAGTCCTTCCAGGGCCTGATCACCAAGCAGTCGTGCGATTTGTAACTCTTGCTCGAAGGCATGCCCAGCGACTTCATATTCCCCTTTTTGAACTTTCGCGCGTCCCAGCAGTGCAAAAGCCTGAAGCATCTCCTTGCGGTAGCCACCCTGCTGATAAAACGGTAACGCTTGTTCAACATAAGCAACGACCTGATCAGTTTTAGCTTGTTGCTGTGCCAGGCTGGCCAGGGCGAGGCGCGCCCTGGCAGAGTTTCGCGCGTCTTTTTGGTCTACAGAAAGCTTCAAAGACTGCAGAAAGTAATCCTCGGCTTCCGGATATTTTGTTTCCACAAAATATGTGTTGCCGAGATCCACAAGTCCACGTTTCACCAGGTTATCGATGCCTTTTGCCCGCGCGAGAGTTATTGCCTCGGTCATATATCTGCGCGCTTCGCTGCGGTTGCCTGCATCAGCTTCGACGTCCCCAAGTTTCTGAAGAGTTTTTGCCTGCTGGTAATCGTTGTTAGTAGTTTTAGCGAGTTCCAACGCCCGCCCCAGGTGCTGGCGAGCCTCGGGAAGTTTGCTGAGCTGGTCGAAAAGAAAGCCTAGCTGAAACGAAACTTCCGCTTGCCCCTCAAAGTTTCCCACTGCCTTATAGATTGTGTCAGCCCGATCGAAAGCGTTAAGTGCGTTTGCCTGATCCAGTTGTCTGGCGTAAAGACTTCCCATCCGAAGGAATGCGGTAGCGTATTGCGGATCGCGCTGAGTTGCTTGAAGAAAACTTTCAATCGCTTTTCTGGGCTCCTCGTTTTTCTCATATGCTCGTCCCAAATCAACATACACCTGTGGTGAATTCGGCGAGAGCTGTGCCAACTTCGAGTAAGCCGCAATAGCCTCGCCAAAATTTCGCGACACTGTGGCGTTGATAGCTTCGATATACAAGGCATCGCTTTCGGCAATGCGCGAACCGCCCGGTGTCAACGATTGAACCTTTAGCATTTCGTCTTTGGCTCTATCTGCGTAGTCGAGTTCCCACCACGCCTCAGCAAGTCGGGCATGGGCCAGCGGGTATTTTTCGTCAGCCGCCACTGCCTGTTCGAGCGCACCTGTTGCTTGCAGAAAGGCCCCGTTTCGCAAGGCGTCGGTTCCTTTGTCATACCACGCCTGGGCTACGCTATTGGGCTTGTAGGCTGCCGGTTTCCACCAACGAAAAGCGAACCAGCTCAACAAGGCTACACCCAAAACGGCCAGAACAAAGACGCCCAAATTAGGGCCAGGCCGCCGGAATGGTTCGATGAAGGTGGTCAGTGCGCTGGCTGAACCAGTGCGCTGCTTCGGCAGTGACTCGGTCGACCTGCCTCGGCGATAGCCGTCGGCGACAAGATTGGGAAGCACGCGTTGCAAGTCCTCGATGAGCTCATCGGCAGACTGGTAACGAGCGTCGACCTTTTTCTCGATCGCCTTCATCGTAATTCGATCCAGCTCAGGTGGTATGTGGTCGTTTAGTTTTGAAGGCACGATCGGCGTGACGTGAATTACCTGGGCGCCAATCTCGATTACACTGCCACCGCCAAAGGCCGACTGGCCTGTGATGCACTCGTAAAGCACCGCCCCGAGAGCAAAGAGGTCACTGCGCCCGTCAACTGCCTTTCCCGTAGCTTGCTCAGGGGAAAGGTACAGCGGCGTGCCGACAATTACGTCGCTGCGAGTTCGCGTCGAAGGCAGCGTCCTCTGATCGGAAACTCCACCAAACGCAATCTGCTCCGAAATCTGTTTGACCAAACCGAAGTCGAGCACCTTAACCTGTCCGCGCTCGGTTACGATCACATTGGAAGGTTTCACGTCGCGGTGAACGACTCCTTTGCGATGAGCTTCTCCGAGCGCTTCAGCGATGTATGACACGATCCGCACGGCTTCGGGCAAGGGCAATGATCCCTGGCGCAGCTTCTCGCTTAGGGGCTGACCTTCGATCAGTTCCATAACGATGTAGGGCTGGCCTTCGTCTGTTTCACCGTAATTGAAAACCGTGGCAATGTTCGGATGATTCAATGCCGAAACCGCTCGCGCTTCGCGCAGGAACCTGGCGCGATATTCTTTGGTAGTGGTGGAAAGAAACTTCAGCGCCACGCGCCGGCCCAGCGTCATGTCTTCGGCAAGATAGACCACGCCCATGCCGCCTTCGCCGAGCTGCTCAATGATTCGATACTGTGAGACTGTTTCGCCGATCATGCTCTGGACTTCAAACCAAGCGAGACGGTGAGAAGCGTGAAAAACAACGGAAAAGTCCCTGGGGTCTCAGGTTATTCCGAGTCGGAATTCAGTGAGCGCATTCTGCTCTAAAGGCTGTGACATATCAAGAAGTAACTGCGCGAGGTACCGGGTCAGTTGGCGTTGCCGGTCAACCTGCGCCGCACAAAGTCAGAACCGGGAGCGGTAGCGACCGGGTTCAACTCGCCTCAGATTCAACAAGCCGAAGACCTCGAATTCGCTTGTTATGCCGTAGTCTATATCGCAAGTTGAGCCCGGTCGCTACCGCTCCCGGTTCTTATTTATGCGGCGTTCGTCGAGTGGCAATGGTTATCTCACGCCGTATCACACGTGAGAGCTAGGGGAGGGTCGCGGCGCGAACTTTCTGTTCCTGACGCTTTCTAAACTCTTCCAGTTTTGCGCGAAGTTCGGGACGGCTGTTGGCGAGTATGGCGACCGCGAGGAGGGCCGCGTTTGTAGCGCCGGGTTTACCGATTGCTAAAGTTCCGACCGGAATACCGGCGGGCATCTGGACCGTTGCCAGCAGCGAATCCATGCCATTAAGCGCATCGCTTTTCATGGGCACACCAAGCACCGGCAGGATGGTATGAGCCGCCACGACTCCGGCAAGGTGGGCCGCGCCGCCGGCAGCTGCGATGATGACTTCAAGGCCACGGGCTGCCGCGCCAGCGGAAAACTCCGAGGCCAGTTGCGGCGTCCGGTGGGCCGACATGACATGACATTCATGCGCGACGCCAAACTCCGTCAGCATTTCGTCGGCATGACGCATCGTTTCCCAGTCAGACTTACTGCCCATGATTACGGCAACCAGCGGGGAATTTCGGATTTCGGATTTCGGATTTCGGATTTTAGAACTCTCGTTAATTCCTGAATTGCTTCTTTTCTTTGGCATCTTTTGTGTTCCCTTATGGAAATGGTTCAGGCTCAAATTATTGCAACCTCAAATTACTGCAAATCCGCAATTCGAAATCCATCTGAAATTCAACTTATTCCGAGTTCGGCCCGCTTTCGTCCTTGATTTCTTCGCTAGCTGGATTTTGCGCCCCCGGCACCGAGAGCTCGCCTTCTGCTTTGTCTGACTCACGCAGTTTCTCAGTCGGTCCGACTTCGTTGTTTCCTGAGTCACCAATTTGCTCTTGATTGCTTGCTGCATGCTGCTGCTTGTTCTCTTCGTTCATTGCTCTATCCTTTTCTTTTGCCTTCTCTAATTCCACGATCCGAAATCCACAATCCGCAATCGCATCACGCTCCCTGATCAAGTGAGTATCCGCGCACGCCGTCAAAGTTATAGAGATTCTCAGTTTTGATGAAATCGAATCCAGCATCCGCGAAACGCTTGAGGAGCGAGATTATTTGCGCATGGGAAACTCCGCCACCATCAGTGTCTGAAAGAAACCTGCAGCGCCAGTGATCAGAGCAAAACGTTTCAGCGTGACCACCCGGCCAAACCTTTACCCCGCGATTACTCATCATCTCGAGCCTGGTGCCATCACCGTTAAATTTGCTTACCGCGTCGCCTAGTTCGTTGGCGCTGCCGCTGGTCCAGTCCAGAAAAACGTCAACGCCAACCAGATCTTTCTTTGCCCGGGTTTGTACTTGAGGAGCTCCCTTTGTTGCCGGCGCCACTTCTTCTGCTGACTTGTATTTGACAACCTTCAGTGTCTGCGGTGTTTGTCCCACGCGCTCGGCAACAGCCTGTGCGAACTCTTTAGTGCCAACTTTTTGCTTACTCTTGCCCTCTTCGTAAATGTCGTAGGTGTGAACGCCATCCTCGATGGTACGCAGCCAGGCGTTGTGCACGCGTTCGGCGACCGCGGTTTCGCCAATGTGCACGAGCATCATTACCGCGCCCAGCAACAGTCCCGAAGGGTTCGCCAAATTTTGCCCGGCGCGTCGCGGCGCCGAACCATGAATCGCTTCAAACATCGAAACGTGCTCTCCGATGTTTGCCGAACCCGCCAGACCGACGGAGCCGGCAATCTGCGCGGCGACGTCAGACAGCACGTCGCCATAAAGGTTTGGCATGACGATGACGTCAAAAACTTCCGGCGTGTCTGCCATCTTCGCGGCGCCGATATCCACGATCCAGTGTTCGTTTTCAATGTCCGGATATTCCGCGGCGATCTCGTCAAACACTTTGTGAAACAGACCGTCGGTGAGCTTCATGATGTTGTCTTTGGTGAAGCAGGTCACCTTCTTACGATTATTACGAACAGCGTATTCAAAAGCGTGCCGCACAATTTTTTCGGAGCCCGGGCGCGAGATCAGTTTCAGGCACTGCATGACTTGTTCAGTTTGCCGGTGCTCGATGCCGGCGTAGAGATCTTCCTCGTTTTCGCGAACGATCACGATGTCCATAACCGGGTGCTTGGTATCTACAAACGGATGATAGGAAACGCAGGGACGAACGTTGGCAAAAAGGCCGAGCGTCTTGCGCACGGTGACGTTAAGGCTCTTGAAGCCACCACCTTGTGGCGTCGTAATCGGAGCCTTAAGGAAAACTTTGGTACGGCGCAAAGACTCCCAGGAGCTGGGCTCGATACCCGAAGTATTTCCGGCCAGGTAAACCTTCTCGCCGATGTCTATTGTTTCGATCTCGAGGTTCGCACCGGCTTCCTTGAGAATATGCAGGGTGGCGGCCATGATTTCCGGGCCGATGCCGTCGCCGTGCGCAACGGTAATAGGGACAGACTTAGACATGTAGGAAGAGACCTTTCGCGGGTTTATTGAACTTTAAGGGAAGCAATATATTCCAAGCGACGCGCGGCAAGCAATGACACGCGTGATTTGTGCATAACCTCGACTCAGCTTCTTAGTGTGTTCGTTGACTCCTGCGGCTTTGCCGCCGCACAGTGCGGTAAGGCTTTGCCTTACCGTTGAACCGTCCGGAATTACTGGAGGCTATGCATACGATTGAGGCGTAGCCCCGAATAGTAGAGTGCCTATCGGAAAGGCGAAGCCTTTCCGTATTGTGAGGCGGCAAAGCCGCGATTTGCAGCGTGTTTGTCAGCTGAATGTGACGGCTTTTGCAGGTGTACGTGTGCCCGCCCAGTCCCGGCAGCCACTCAAAAGCTTGAACTCCAAATGCTGGCTGGGGCATACTTATCTCCGTCAAAGTTCCTGCTCTCGCGCATCAGAGGTGACTGCGCTTGTCCTGTCCGTGATCGTGAAGCGACCCGCGTTCGGCTGAGGAGAGAGTTAGGCAATTGTTAACTGGTGGAAGCCGCTCTCGCAATTTAGAGCACCGGGCATGTCGCGTTTCGCCTGAAGAGGTCAAGTAGATCCCCGCTTGAGTCTTGCGATTTACCTCGCCCGCGCTTCACACAATTCAAAGGATAGAAAAAGATGGGTACGAAACTTTATGTGGGAAACCTCTCGTTTCGCACAACGAGCGATGAACTGCGCGATGCCTTCGCCGCAGTAGGAACAGTAGAGTCAGCTTCGGTAATTGAAGACCGCGACACCGGACGCTCACGCGGCTTTGCTTTTGTGGAGATGGCAACTGCGGAAGAAGCTGCGGCGGCTATCGAGCAGTTTAACGGCAAAGAGTTTGGTGGCCGGAATCTAACGGTTAATGAGGCGAAGCCAAGAGCGGAGCGGGGCGGCCGCGGCGGTGGTTACGGCGGTGGCCGTGATCGCGGCGGATACGGCGGCGGTGAAGACCGTGGCGATCGCGGCGGTTACGAACGCGAGCCACGCTGGTAACGAAACAGTGATGAGTGATGAGTAATGAGTGATGATAAGCGTGTTGAAGTCGCGTCATCAACTTAAACTACTCATCACTCATCACTCATCACTCATTACTCACTACTATTTCCTCGCGGCCGGCGTAATCACGAGTTTGATCCGCTCACCGGCGCGCATTAGTTCAACTTCATATTCCCGCCCAGCCTTCATTTCTCCCAGGGCATAGGTGTAATCATAAACATTCTTAACGTCGTGGCCGGCAAGCTTCACAATCTTGTCGCCGGCTTTGATGCCGGCTTTAGCTGCCGGCGAATCATCGCGCACGCCGTCAAGCAGTAAGCCATCATTTGAATCAGCATAGTTTGGAATCGTGCCGAGGTAGACGCGGAAACCGCCGGCGCGGCCCGTCGATTCGCTTTTTGCGACGGCGTACACCGGACGTTTGTCGCTGGTATCAATCTCATAAACAACGCGCCTGACGAGGCCGAGGATGCGCGCCTCATCGACGTAGTTAATTTTGTCCGCGGTGTCTGAAGGTTTGTGGTAGTCCTCATGCGTGCCGGTCCAGATAAAAAGAACCGGAATTTGTTTGGCATAGAACGACGAATGATCGCTTGGGCCGAAGCCGTCTTCGTTGAGGGTCAGGTCCAATGGTTTTTCAAAAGATAGGGTGACAACCGGAGTGCCATTGCTGCCGGTGACGATGGGGACTGCTCTGCCAGGAACTTCTCTGCCAACCGTCGATACTGGCCTGGACATCTCTGCGGGTGACGCCGGTGCTGCAGCCACTCTCATTCTTTCGGGAGCATTAGCGGCAGCCAGGGCCTGACGCCACTCAGGCGCCGTTCCCACGCCTCCGACAATCAGCTTGTTCTCTTTCATGCGGCCAATCATGTCCATATTTATCATCGTCACCGTATTCGCGAGCGGCACGATTGGATGGTTGACGTAATAGTTCGATCCCAATAACCCTTCTTCTTCACCGCTGAAGGCCATAAAAACGATCGTGCGTCGCGGCCGCAGCTTTTGCGAGCTAAACAAACGCGCCAGCTCTAGCATGCCGGCGGTGCCCGAGGCATTGTCATCGGCGCCGTAATGTATCTCACCTTCGCGCGGCGCCAGACTGCCTTCACCGCCGTGGCCGAGGTGATCGTAATGCGCGCCGATTACGATGACTTCGCTTTTGAGTGTTGGATCGGAGCCGTCGAGAATGCCGACGACGTTGGCAGAAGGCGACAAGCGATGAATAACCTCGGTTGAGAGGTCCAGCTTCCGCACCCCTATCGGCGTCCTTAACTGAGCATTGTTCGCGCCTCTCGCATCGGCTGCTGCCTGATACTCGGTCAGGCTGCCAGCGAGCAGCTTTTGGGCCAGTGGTCTAGAAATTACCAGTACCGGAATTCCGGCCTCGCCGGCATTGTCATAAGCAAGACGCGACAGACGGTCATCTTGCAGCTTTTCCTCGCCTGTAATGATCAGCAAAGCGCGAGCGCCGGCGGCTCGGGCCGCGGCAGCCTTGAACCGTGTCTCGCCTGCGCGAGCAAACTGCCCGTGCGGATTATCACCATCGGGTGTGCCTGCGAAAACTATCGCCACGCGATCCCTGGCGGCCGAGGCCGAGTAGTCGTCGTACTTCAACTCCGCGGACGAGATTCCATATCCAGCGAAGACCATTTCTGCACCACTTATGTTTCCGTTTGAGGAGAATCCGAGCGGTATCCAGTCTTCGCCAACCCTGAACTGCGCCATGTCATCGGCTTTACCCGGGTTCACGTAAAGCAAATTATGCTCGCCCAACTCCACTCCTGAGACGTAGGGAAATTTCTGCAGGTAGCGATTGGGAGAATCAGCCTCAAGAACGGACATGCCGGCCGTGTCGTAGCCGATGCTGCGACGCAAGCCGTAGCGCGAAAACTCACGCGCGATGTATTCCGCGGCAAGATTGGCGCCGGCGGTTCCCGTGCGACGCCCTTCCAGCTTGTCCGAAGCGAGATACTCGATGTGCGCGCGCAAGCGCTCGACGCTGGGAACGTTCGTCGCGGTGCGCTCCTGAGCGACTGTGCCGATTGCGAGAACCGCAATGGCCAGACAAGCGAGTAATCGATTTAGAGCTTTCATTTTTCTTACCCTCTACACCAATAAACTATTCAACCCAATCGGCAATGAACACGTTCGTGTCACCGCGAGTTTTCGCGTTGCGATTCGAAGCGAAGACGAGCTTGCTGCCGTCAGGTGAAAACATGGGGAAGCCGTCGAAAGTTTCGTTGTATGTGATGCGCTCGAGGCCGCTGCCGTCCACATTGATTTTATAGATGTCGAAGTTTCGGCCTTTGGGATCATCCATATTTGAGGCAAACAGTATTCGTTTGCCGTCGGGAAAAAAGTAAGGCGCGAAGTTGGCTTTGCCGTTATGGGTCACCTGGCGCTTATGGGAGCCGTCCGCATTCATCACCCAGATTTCCAGAGTTGTCGGACGAATCAGGTTCTGCTTGAGCAGGCCGACGTAGTCTGCCTTCTCTTTTTCCGTTTGCGGGTGATTAGCGCGATAAACAATTTGCTTGCCGTCGTAAGACCAGAAAGGACCGCCGTCGTAGCCGAGCTCATTCGTCAAACGGCGAACGTGTTTACCGTTTGCGTCCATTGTGTAAATGTCCAGATCGCCATCGCGCATCGAAGTGAAGACGAGTCTGCTATTGCGCGAGATAGTTGTTTCAGCGTCGTAGCCGGGCGTTTTCGTCAACTGCTTTATGTCGGAACCGTCCGGACGCGCCGTAAAGATATCGAATGCGGGATAGACAGCCCACACATAGCCCTGGGAAAAATCGGGACTCGGTGGGCACTCTTTTCCGCCAAGATGTGTCGATGAGTAGAGCACTCTCTGGGCATTGGGGAAGAAGTAAGAGCAGGTGGTGCGGCCGTCACCATTCGAGATCATGCGCACATTCTTACCATCGATATCCATTGTGTAGATCTGATCACACTCGCGGCCGTCACGCTTGGATTGAAATATCAGTTGCTTGCCGCTAGCCGAGAAGTAGGCCTCCGCGTTCTCACCGCTGAAAGAAAGCTGCTTGATATTTTTGAGATGTTTCTCTTGCGGCAGTCGCAGTTGTTCAGGGGCTGAAGCGGTCGGGATGGGACGCGCGCCCGATGAAGCGAGAACTGAGAAGAGGAGGGTAGTTGTTAGTAATCCTAAAATTATCTTCACTGGTTTCATTTGCATTTGTCGTAGAGAGTGAACTGTTTACCGGGGGCAAGCCCGCCTTCCCGACCCTGAGGTAATCAGAGTTGCCTAATCGAAAACTTGCTTGAAAGGCTTTCGAGCGAAAAGCAACCGAGCTGTGTCGTAGTCTCCCAGGTCAGGAAGGCGGGCTTTCTTGTTTATTCCGATATCGCCAATGCTTCCGACACCAGCCGCGCCTGTTCCGCCTGGTGAATCGCATAAGACCCCGTTGCCGGACTCGCCGAGGCAACGCGTCCCACGTAGATCGGGCGTTGGCAAGCTGGCAAAAGATTCTCCAGCCGCTGCTCAATAAAAGTCCAGCCGCCCATGTTCTTCGGCTCCTCCTGGGCCCAGACGAGTTGTTTGGCCGCCGCATACGTGGCTAATACTTCGCGCAGCCGCTCGGCCGGGAAGGGGTAAAACTGCTCTATTCGAACTATCCCGACGTTCTCACTGGCGGCCTTCTTACGAGCCTCAACCAAATCGTAATACACCTTGCCGCTGCAAAGGACGACACGCTCAACCGTCTTCGCATTCGCAACTTCACGATCATCAATCACCGGCAGGAAGCCGCCGCTGGTGAAGTCGTCAAGTGCGGACGCTGCCGCCGGCAGACGCAACAGACTCTTCGGGGTAATCACAACCAGCGGTCGTTCCATGCCCGGTCTTACTTGTCTTCGCAACAGATGAAAATACTGCGCCGGGGTTGATGGATAACAAACCTGCAAATTATTCTCGGCGCAGAGTTGCAGGAAGCGCTCAAGGCGCGCGCTGGAATGCTCTGGTCCCTGTCCTTCGTAGCCATGCGGCAACAGCAAAGTGAGACGAGAAGTCTGCCGCCATTTATCTTCGGAGGCGGCGATATATTGATCAATGATGGTTTGCGCGCCGTTTACAAAGTCACCAAACTGGGCTTCCCACAACACCAGGGCCTCACGTGCTACGACCGTGTAACCATACTCGAAACCCAACACGCCTTCTTCGGAAAGGGAACTGTCGAAGACTTCAAAACGCGCTTCGGGTTTCGTTTCGGATCGCAGCTCACCAAGCGGTGTCCACGACTTACCGGTCTGCGTGTCATACAGCACGGCATGCCGTTGACTAAAAGTACCGCGACCGGAATCCTGACCGCTCAAACGTACGCGACTGCCTTCCAGGACTAGTGATCCAAACGCAATCGCCTCGGCAAAGGCCCAGTCTATAGGCAGCTCTCCGGCGCCCATCTTGGCGCGTCGCGCGAGTTGGCCGACCATCTTGGGATTGATATTGAAAGCTTCCGGCACCACCGCGATCTTGTGTGCGATGGTTTTAATCACCTCAGCCGCCACTGGAGTTTCAATAAACGCCGAACCATCGACGTCTTCAGTGATAACTATTTCAGCCGGCGCTTCTTTCCTGGGTGCGACCTGTTTTGCACGTGCGAGAGCATCTTCATAACGGCGAATACGCTCGCCGATTAACTCCCGCAACTCCGCTTCGGTGATTACGCCTTCTTTAATTAGCCTTTGCGAATAAATCTCGCGAACGCCGGTGTGCGCTTTCACGCGCGCGTACATCAGCGGCTGCGTGTAGCTGGGTTCGTCAGTCTCGTTGTGACCAAGTTTTCTGAATCCCACCACGTCCAACACAACGTCTTTATTAAACTCCTGGCGGTAATCAAGCGCGATTCGTAACGCGCGATAAGCTGCCTCGGGATCGTCGCCGTTGATATGGAAGATTGGCAACTGTGTCATGCGGGCCACGTCAGTCGAATAGATCGTTGACCGTCCGGCTTCGGGCGAAGTAGTAAACCCGATTTGATTGTTGATGATGATGTGGATCGTTCCGCCGGTCCGGTAGCCCTTTAGCTTGGCGAGATTGAGCGTTTCCATCACGATCCCCTGACCGGCAAACGCGGCGTCTCCGTGGAGCAACACCGGCAAGGCACGATCGATCACTTCTTCGCGCGGCAGTCCGACCCGGTCTTTAAGATCATCCTGCTTGGCGCGCACCATTCCCTCTACGACCGGATCGACGGCTTCCAGGTGAGCTGGGGTTAGGCGACAAGGTCAACCTGACTTTTTTGCCATTCGCGGTCTCGCGTTCGCCCACCGCACCCTGATGGTATTTGACGTCGCCTTCGTCGGCGGGAAACGAGGGATGAACCGACCCTTCAAACGACGCGAAGATGCGTTCGCAAAAGTGTCCGATAACATTTGCGAGCACATTTAAGCGCCCGCGATGCGCCATGCCCAAGGTGATGTCTTCAACTCCGCGGGCTGCGCCGCCTTCGATGAGTTGGTCGAGCAAAGGGATGATCGTCTCGCAACCTTCGAGGGAGAAACGTTTCTGACCGAGATACTTGGTGTGCAGGAACCGTTCGAATTGTTCCGCCGAGATCAGTTTCCAGAGGAGTTGTTTCTTGATCTCGACCGGAATCGGCTGAGCTTGAACAAGTTCGCGGCGTATCTGATCTCGTATCCAGAGTTTTTCTTCCTTGCTTTGGATATGCCGATACTCGATGCCGATCTTGCCGCAATAGGCGCGCTGTAGAATATCGAGAATCTCGCGCAGCGTGGCGCTGTCAGTACCCGCCAATCCGTCAGTTATAAATTCGCGATCGAGGTCCCAGATCGTGAGACCGTAAGTTTCAATGTCGAGTTCCGGATGGTAGAGCACCGGCATGGCATGCAGCGGATCGATGTCCGCGATCAGGTGGCCGCGCACCCGATACGCATTTATCAATTCGATGACGCGAGCCTCCTTAGTCGCCTGTTGCGTCGACTGATCGCCCGGCATAAGTCGCGGATTGCGGTCAATGTTCCAGCGGAACGGCACATGAGCTATGTCGAGATCGGCAAATGCGTCGTCATAGAATCTGGAGTCGCCCAGCAGCAGCTCGTGAACGCGCGCCAGAAACGCACCTGATTCTGCGCCTTGCACGATGCGGTGATCGTAGGTGCTGCTAATGGTGATCGCCTTGCTGATTCCGAGTTGCGACAACGTTTCGGGCGCCATCGCCTGATACTCAGCCGGATACTCGATCGCGCCAGTAGCGATAATCAGCGACTGACCGGTCATCAGACGCGGCGTGGAGGCTACCGTACCAATCGTGCCGGGGTTTGTTAGTGAGATTGTCGTTCCCTGAAAGTCGGGAAGCTGAAGTTTACCTTCACGCGCGCGTCTCACAACGTCGTCGTAGGCAGTCAGAAACTCGCTGAAGCGAAGCTTGTTGGCGCCCTTGATATTTGGAACCAGCAACGTGCGCGTGCCGTCTTTCTTCGTGACATCGATGGCGACGCCAAGATTGATGCTCTGGCGCTGCAGTCTGACAGGATTGCCGTCTACTACGTCGAAGCCGTCATTGAGTTGAGGAAACTCATCGAGCGCACGCAACAGGGCCCAGGCGATCAAGTGCGTGTACGACGCTTTGCCGCGATCGTTTTCCTGAAGATACTTGTTGATGATGCGGCGGTTCTCGTCGAGTAGCTTTACCGGAATGCGCCGCTGCGAAGTCGCGGTCGGAACCGAGAGACTCGACTCCATGTTCTCGACAATCTTGAGCGCAACGCCGCGAATTGGAATGGCTTCTACTTGATCCGCCGCTTGGTCAGTCGCGGCCGCGGGGGCAGCCTGAACTTGCTGCGCTGACACTTTGGGTTGTGTTGAAGACTTTGCGGGAGCCGCAGCCTCGGCGGGGCCGGCGTTCGCCGTTAGCCCTCGCCCACCGTTTTCCCGAGCCTGACGGTCGAGAGTTGGCTCAACCAGGGGCGAGGCACTCGCGCCGTCAGCCTGGCCCGAATTGCCATCACTCAGGAGCTCGGCGAAGTAGTTGCGCCACGATTCGTCGACCAACTCCGGATTGCTGCGAAAGCGACTAAGCAGTCCTTCTACATAAGTTGCGTTAGCGCCGAAATTTTCGGCGATGATTTCAGATAAATCAGTTCTCACTGGCTGACCCAACTCTTCTCACCTCTTTCAGGTAAACGCGATAGGCGCGAGCGGCCCGGCTGGCATGGCTTTAGTAATAGGTTCTTGGCAATAGATTAGCACCTTCCGGAACGCTTTGCATCCGGCCTCTTGAGGGCGCAAAAAACGCAAAACGGGATGCCAGATGCCAGCCGCGGCGTACGATTCGGTATAGCTAACAGCCATTTCTAGCATCTGGTTTTTAGAGGTGGTATCTTTAGCGCCACTTCAATCGATCAACCAGCAATCAGCACAATGAAAAAACAAATGAGCCTCTGCAAACGCGCTCCTCTAGCTGTCCGTGGTTCAATCCTAATCGCACTGCTGGCATTCACTGCGCTTCCGGCGGGCGTTCACGCGACTGACCAACCTCCGACAACACTTATTCTTGTCCGCCACGCCGAAAAACTTATCGTGCCTCCGGAGAATAAGGATCCTGATCTTAGTCTGGCAGGTCAGGCGCGCGCACAAGAATTGGCGAGGATGTTTAGCGACTCGGGCATCGCGGCCATTTACGCCACGCAGTACAAGCGCACGCAGCAAACTGTAAAACCACTGGCAGACAAACTCGCGCTGGCGGTCAACAAAGTCGACGCGAAAGAGACCGCAGAACTGGTGAAACAGATTCGATCGCGCAACGCCGGTCAGGTGGTATTCATTGCGGGACATAACAACTCTGTTCCGGAAATAATCGCTGCCATGGGCGGACCGCACTTACCAATTATTCCGGAAACGGAGTATGACAACCTTTATATCTTGACTGTTTACGGCGACGGCGCAGCCAGGCTGATAAAGATGAAATACGGCAGCGCAGTCATGCCGGTTGGTAATCAGGGAATGATGAAGCCTTAATTTGGAGTGCGGTGACCTGTGACCGCTTTCGTCTGCGGCGACTTGACGCCGCGCCTTCGGGAAACTCCATTTGCGGGTGGTCGCGACAGGTCGCGACTGACCAAAGCGGTGACAGGTCACCGCACTCCAAAAAGGTCACCGGATCGCAGCGAGGCACCAGCATGCAAATGCGTAAGTCGGGAAAGAAGCGAATTGGAAAGTCATTGTCCAGAACTGAAAGCAAAGATCTGAACCGGCGCGCGTTTGTAAAGCTTGTTCCTGCGCTGGGCGCTGCAGCGTTGGCGACACCGCATCTGAACATCGCGTCGGCTCTGGCGCAGAGCCCGTCTCCAAGTCCAGCTCCAATGTCTTCACCGTCGCCAACGCCGGCGCCGTTGCGAGTAACAAAAGACATGCTGCATCAGGCCGAGAAACTTATCGGCATCGAACTCAGCGACGCCCAGGAAGCTATGGCGCTTCAGAACGTAAGCACGAACCTCGATCGTTATGAGGCACTTCGCAAGATCGACGTTCCGCTCGATACCGAGCCGGCCACCTTGTTTCATCCGGCACTCCCCGGCCGCAAATTCAATCTCAAACCAGCCAAATTCAAGTTGAGCAAAGCGGAGGTGGCGAAATTCAGTTCGCTTGATGACCTTGCCTTTGCGCCGCTGACAGAACTGGCTGAGTTAGTTCGCACGCGCAAAGTTTCGCCGCTCGAGTTAACAAAGATGTATCTCGCGAGACTGAAGAAGTTTGGACCAAAACTCAATTGCATAGTGACATTGACCGAGGAGTTGGCCCTTGCGCAGGCAGGCGACGCGGAACGTGAAATCAAGGCCGGCAAATATCGCGGACCATTGCACGGCATTCCCTGGGGCGCGAAGGATCTCTTCGCCACCAAAGGAATTCGCACCACCTGGGGGGCTGAGCCTTATCGCGATCAGGTAATTGACTACGACTGCACAGTTGTCGAACGTCTGCGTGAAGCCGGGGCAGTCCTGGTGGCCAAGCTTTCGATGGGGGCGCTGGCCCAAGGCGGCCGCTGGTTTGCGGGAATGACGCGAAATCCCTGGCAGGTTGAGGAAGACAAGATCGGTTCGAGCGGATCATCAGCGGGTCCGGCGTCGGCGACTGCAGCGGGACTTGTTGGTTTTTCAATCGGCACTGAAACACTCGGTTCGATCATTTCACCGTCATCCCGTTGCGGCGTCGCCGGATTGCGGCCAACCTACGGCCGGGTTAGCCGCTATGGCGCGATGGCCCTCAGTTGGACCATGGACAAGATCGGGCCGATCGGCCGCGGCGTGGAAGATTGCGCCGCCGCGCTCAACGGAATGTATGGACCTGACGGGAGAGATCTAACCGTCGGCGATGTCCCGTTCAACTGGGAACCAGCCAGATCGCTTGCCAACCTGCGGATTGGTTATTTGAAAACAGAATTTGATCAGCAACAGGATCCGGAACGGAAAACCATTTACCAGCAAGCGCTCGACGCGTTGAAATCTGCCGGGGCAAACCTTCAGCCAATCGAAATGCCGAAGTTTTCGGTGGCGGCCCTGCGAATCATTCTGGTCGCGGAAGCGGCAACCGCCTTTGACGACATCACACGCGATGGTCGCATCAATGAGCTTTCGGGACAGGAGCCAGGCGACTGGCCAAATACTTTCCGCAGTTCACGGTTCATCCCCGCGGTTGAATACATCAGAGCGCAACGCGCGCGGCGAATTCTGATGCACGACATGGAAGAGCTAATGTCGAAGTGGGATGTGTTTGTTTCGCCGGCGCCGGGTAGTCTTAGTCTGCTGATCACAAATCTGACGGGCCATCCAGCGGTCTGTGTGCCCTGCGGATTTCCGAAAGGCCTGCCGCAATCAATCATGTTTACCGGTGGACTTTACGACGAGGGTGCGCCTTTACGCGTGGCCCTGGCGTACGAGCGCGCTACCCAGTGGCACAAGATGCATCCGAAGATGGATTGGGGAGCTTAACAAAGCGCGGCTGACAATAAGCGCGGAAGATCAAGAACCAGCGCAACTGTTCCGTCCCTCAACTCTGTCGCACCGGCAATGCCGTACCAGCGGCCCGCATGGCGGCCGAGATTTCTCACCAGCACTTCCTGTGGCGCCTCAACTTCATCAACGACAATGCCGACACACCTCGTTTTCTGATCGTCGAGACCCGCCCGCTCGTCAGTAAACTGACAAGTGATGAGCTGCAGGCGATTCATGGAATCGTCAGGCTCTTCAGGTTGGCCCAGCAAATCGCGCATCAAAACCTGTGGTATGCGATCCGCACCGGAAGTGCCGTCAACGATGTCGATTGCGTCAATCCCCAGAGTCTGGCTGGCGGGGATGCAGTAGTGTTTGCCGGCAGAAACGATCACATTGGTTGCGACCAGTCCGAAGGTAACTGGCAGGCGAATTTCAAAGGTCGTTCCGTAGCCGGGTTTGCTCGATACGCGCAACTCTCCGCCGACCTGCTCTACCGCAGTTTCCACTACATCGAGGCCAACCCCGCGGCCAGAGATATCTGACACTGATGAGAGCGTTGTGAATCCGGGACGGAAGATCAGTCGCAAACTCTGCTCCATGTCCAATTGCGCATCGCTCTTGAAGAGTCCCAGTCTGCGTGCCGCTTCGGTAATGAAGCCGGGATCCACGCCGCGGCCATCGTCCACTACTCGCAGCCGCGATTGGCTGCCTTCACTGACAGCTTCGATCTTGACAGTTCCGCTGGAAGGCTTGCCCGCCTTAGTGCGCTCCGCGACAGTTTCGATCCCATGGTCTACCGCATTGCGCACGAGATGAATGAGCGGATCAGCTATAGCGTCGATGAGTAATCTGTCCAGGCGGATCTCAGCACCATTAATCTCGAAGTTGATTTGCTTTGCGTCCAAACGCGCTGCTGCCCGGCCGGCGCGCGCGGCCCTTTGCAGGGTTGGCGCGAGGGACGCCAGGCGTAGACTAATTAGTTCGTCTTCCAGACCGATGAAGGAACTTCTAATCTGCCTATTCATGTTATGAAGCTCTTCGCTCGGGACCGGCAATTGCGACATGGCCAGGTTCAGAGTTGTCGAAGTAGTTCGCAAGAGGGCATGCGTTGAGGAAATAAGCCGGTCTAGCCTGTCGAGATCGGTGCGCACGAAGTTTGAGAGCCTGGGAATGGAAACGGGAGGCTGTGACGCTGAAGAGTTCTCCTTCGAGACTGTGAGGTCGTTATCCGTGCTCACAATTTCCTCGAAAACCACTTCAGCAAAATCGCTAACAGCCGTTTGAATTGTTTGCAGATCCGAATTGGCGGCGTAAAGGATGCGGAAGGTGATTTTGTCAGGACGATCTGTATCAACCGCGGGTGAAGTTGAGATCACTTCTCCAAAGCCGGCGAGTTTCGCTTTCAAGCGGAAAAACTCAGCGTCGAAATCTGCCATATCAAAACTGGTGCCCACCAAAAAAAGCGGACTTCCCTCTGCGGCTATGCTCTTCAGTTTATTCGTCTCGGATTCGTTTAGTGATTCCCAAATCTCAAAAGGGATATTTTTCCGGATCGCATCGTTATCAGCCGTGTCTCTCCTGTGGGCCCTATCCAATGCAGCCGCCCGGAGCCGCTCAAAAAGCGCGCGGTGAGATGGTTGGACAGCTCCAGACTCGACCAGGGTCAAGCTTTCCGAGAGCGCTTCCGCCGCGCTCTCGCAGGTTTCAAACAGTTCGTCATCAATCAGAACTCGTCCGGCGCGAATCTCAGCCAGCAGATTTTCAAATTCATGCGCGATGTGGCTAACCACCTCAAGGCCGGCTGAGGCTGCTGAGCCTTTTACGCTGTGCACGTGACGAAAGACTCGATCAATCAATTCGCGACGAGCCTGGCCTTCAGTTTTGGTTGGGCGCAACTCATCCAGGTCGGCAAAGATTTGCTCGACAAGATCTTCAAGTTCTGCCAGAAATTCGCGCTGAGTTTGATCCACGGAAGGAATAGTAAACAGGAAAGAGTGAATAGTGAATAGTGCGGTGAGGACTCAGGACTCAGGACTCAGAATTCAGTATTCAGGATTAGATCTCTCAGGCCCAGCTTCGCCTTAGGAGTTCTGAGTCCTGAGTCCTGAGTTCTAGTCTTCCTGCATCTCTCCCGCTTCCTCTTCAGAAGACTGTTCAACTTCTTCAGGCTGGACATGCTCCTGAGGTTGCTGTTCATCAAGGTCGCGTTTGATGGCGTCGAGAATGCCGTTGATAAACTGGGTAGCTTCGTAGGTTGAAAAGCGTCGAGCGATTTCGAGCGCTTCGTTGATGGCGACGGTGCGAGGAGTGGGTTCGTAAAGAAATTCGTAGACAGCGAGCCGAAGGATGTTGCGATCGACGATCGCCATGCGCGGGATACGCCAGTGTTCGGCGCGCGAACGTATGCGTTCGTCGAGAGTCTCAAGACGCGAAAGCGTTCCCGCCGCTAGTCGCGTCGCGAATTCACGCGCCGTTTCCTCGACGTCGGAATCGCCCAGCTCCACCCAGTAGGTTTCGAGGACCTCTTCCGGGACAGCCTCGGCGAAATCAGCCGCAAAGAGCATTTGCAAGGCGCATTCACGCGCCTTACGTCGCGAACCCATAATGCTTCAAAGATGAACTATGAATTATGAATGATGAGTAGGAATTCCTCTTTCATCGTTCAGCGGTCATCATTCATCGTGCTCCAAAAACTGTCTTATAAAGATTAACTAATTCCACCGCCGTAGTGGCGGCTTCAAAGCCCTTGTTACCCAGCTTGACGCCGGCACGATCGATTGCCTGGTCAACGGTGTCTGCAGTTACAACTCCATAAACTACCGGCACCCCTGTTTGCAAACCTGCCTCGCCGATTCCGCGTGTGACTTCTGCGGTTATGTATTCGAAATGTGGAGTCTGGCCACGGATGATCGTGCCGATGCAAATGATTGCATCAAACTTTTCCGACTCGGCCAGCCTCAAAGCCAGTAAAGGGATTTCAAAAGCTCCAGGGACTCGGAAGACTTCTACCTGCTTCTCGTCGGCGCCCAGGCGCTCGAGAGCGTCGAGCGCTCCCTCAACCAGGCGTGAGCTGATGAAGTCGTTCCAACGACTGGCGACGATCGCAAAACGAAATCCCTGACCATTGAGATGTCCTTCGTGATTTACTGCCTGCAAGAGCGGTTAGGTTCCCTTTCGTGCCGCGGTTTCAATTAGCGGAATCATTTCGAAGTATAGGGGATGCGTTTCTGAGCGGCAAGTTAGGGTTTTATTTGGAGCGAAGCGGTTTGAAGCCATTGCCATTCACAACAAGCCGGGTCGCCTTACGTTCCTTTGAACGCAGGCACTCGCTTTTCCAGAAATGCACTCGTCCCCTCTCGTACATCATTCGTGTCAAACAGACTGGCGAAAAGTTTCGCTTCCAACGCTAAGCCCTCCGCGAGCGGTAACTGATTTCCCTGAGTAACAGCTTCGAGGCAAGCACGAATTGCAAGTGGCGCGAGTTGTGCGATCTCGCTAGCCAAATCTTCCGCTCGTGCGACTAACTCAGCGGCAGGAACGACGCGGTTGATCAATCCAATTCGCAAAGCCTCTGCCGCCGAAACTGGTTTCCCGCTCAACAACTCGAGCGCGCCCTCTTCACCAAACTCGCACGCCAGGCGCCGAGTCCCCTCAGAGCCGGACTCAAGTCCCGACGTCGCTGGAGGCAAACTAAACTGTGCGTTGTCGGAGGCGATTCTCAGGTGACACGCAAGCGCCAACTTGCAACCGTCACCGGCTGCGATTCCATTGACAGCAGCAATGACAGGCACATGACCGCTTTCGATTTGACTGAAGAGAACCTGAACAAGCTCAGAAAGTTCGCGTTCACTAGCCCCGGTGAGTTCAGTAATGTCCGTGCCGGCACAGAAGGCTTTGTCACCGGTGCCGGTGAGAATGACTGCTCGAAGCTTTGGTTGGCTGTCGAGCCTGGAGAAGATGTCGCCAAGGGCAAGAATCATCTCACGCGTAAGGGCGTTGAACTTTGCCGGGCGATTGAGGCGAATGATTAGATGTGAATCACTTCGCTTGATATCGATGAAGGGTGAATCCATTCGGTTAATCAAAAGCAGCCCCGCTCTTTTCGAGACCTAAACGAGCTTCATGGGCGTCGGGTTCTTTGGGTCTTTCGTATAGTCATAGAACCCACGCCCTGACTTGCGTCCATACAATCCTGCCAGCACCATGCGCTTAAGCAGTGGTGGTGGCGCAAAGCGCTTCTCGCGAAACTCATTGAACATGATTTCGGCAATGTAATAAGTCGTATCCAGCCCGACGAAGTCGCCCAACGTAAACGGCCCCATTGGATAACCCAGGCCGAGTTTCATCGAGGCGTCGATATCTACAATCGATCCCACTCCTTCTTCCAGAGCGCGCACTGCATCGAGCATATACGGCACAAGCAGGCGATTGACGATAAAGCCGGTTGTGTCGTTAGCGCGCACCGGTACCTTGCCAAGACGTTTGCCGAATTCAAAAGCCTGTTCATAGACGTCATCGTCAGTCAATATAGTTCTCACGACCTCAACCAGTTTCATGATCGGGACGGGATTAAAAAAGTGCAGTCCCACAAAACGCTTCTGACGTTCAGCTGACGTTGCAGTCATCATTTCCGTTATGGAAATCGAAGAAGTGTTTGAGGCGAAGATTGTTTCCGGCTTGCAAATACGATCCAGCTCAGCATAGGTCTTTTGTTTCTCAGCGATGTTTTCGATGATGGCTTCAATCACGATGTCGCAGTCGGCGAAATCGCTAAACGAAGTCGTGCCGGACAGGCGATCGCGCGTGGCCTTCTGTTGCTCAGCGGTGATTGTGCCTTTCTCGGCAAATTTCTCCAGTGATCTTTCGATTCCCACAAAACCCTTTTGCAGCAACTCATCAGAAACTTCGCGAACTACTGTTTCAAATCCGGCGCTGGCAGCGGTCTGGGCGATACCGGAGCCCATCAGTCCGCAGCCCAATACTCCAACCTTCTTAATTTCCATCTCGTTTAATTCTCCTCGTTTAGTAACGCAAACTGTTAGTTTGCGCCTGTCTATACGTGAACTGGTACGATGATTTTTCTCGCGTTCGTTCGCAAACTAACAGTTTGCTTTACTTCTACTTCTGCGATTCGTCGATCAACTCATTCAAACCACTGTGATTTCTCGCCCCGGTTTTCAACCATTGATTGTACTCCTTACGCCACGCGGCAAACTCCTGCGTCAATTGGTCAGCCGGTGCCGGTTTATTCCTGAGAACCGTGGGCGAGGTTGCAGGAGTCGCTTGCGGTTCTTTCGCTCGCAGCAGCAGAGCTTTTAGTCGTTGCCTTAATTCGTCAGCCTTCGGGTCGAGAGACGGCGCGGCGTCCAAACTTTTTACGGCCGCATCAATGTTGCTCGTGTTCTTGTCCTCTACTGCAACCACAAAAGCGTCATGTCCGTCAATTATTGCCTTGGCGTATTGGAGATAAGCCGGGTTTATTGGCTCCGTAGGTCGTTGCACCTGGGTCCCCAGTTCTGTCGGCCAAGGGTCGCGAAAATGCTGCACGATCTTAAGAAAGCTCACGGCTACAAGTGCAATCGCGGCGATCTGCAACACTCGCCATATTAGGGCGACCCCTGTTCTTTCTCCCGGCCGGCGATAGTCGACCACTAGAGCCAGCACCGCGCCGGAAAGCATGCCGGCCACGTGCGCGGCATTATCAATGAATCCTCGCAACACGTAACCGATGAAGAGGTTGAGTACAATCATCGGCAGCAAGCCAGTACCAAAGGCACGTTTGAACCCTTCCGGCAGCTCATGGCGAAACTTGATGCCGAAAACAAATAGAACTCCAACCAATCCAAAGAGCGCGCCAGAGGCTCCCGCGGAGGGAGTGTCGTAAGCCTTAAAAATGAAACCAGTAACAGGATTGCCTGCCAAGCCAGGCCTGACCGTGAGATAACTGCCCACCACGCCGGCCACCCCAGTCAGAACCCAAAACACCACAAACTTCGCCGACCCATAAAGCTTCTCAACGTAAGGTCCGACAATCCACAGGCTGTACATGTTCACCAGCAGATGCAGCAGGTTGACGTGGAGAAACATGGGTGTAACGAAACGCCACCATTGCTTCGCGTGAATATATAAGTTTAGCTTTGCGCCAAACGCCAATAAGATATCTTCCGGTAAGGGAGTCGACAGACTCAGCGGCAAGTCGCTCGATTGCCACATCATTGCAAAGACGAAGATATTTGCGACCAGCAGAATGATGGTGAACTTGTAAGGCCTATTCAGAACAGCGCGCGCGAAGCGCATGGCCTCGCTGTCGCCGACGGTTGCTCGCGGTTGACTGGTGTTGGTTTGGCCAGAGGCGGAGTTTCCGCAAACTGCACATTGCTCCTGGCCGGCGCCAATGATTGAGCCGCAACTCCGGCACATAGTGGGGCGGCCGGACTTCGCAGTTTCAGAATTTTCCTTACGCGAGTTATTTAGCAAGTGCTTACATTAACAAGCGTGATGCTTTGTGTACAAAGCACCACGCTCCAATTTGATTCTTTTGCAGAGCGGTATCCGGTCGCCACCCTCCAAAGTTCTGACGTCAAAACAAATCCACTATTTGGCCATTGTCTCCAACAAACTGACCAGATCGTCAGCATGCTCTTCTTCCATCGCCAGGATTCCTTCCAGCATGCGCCGCGTGGTGGGATCGTCGGTATTAACGTAGGCGATCATCTCGCGATAACTATCGATCGCGATGCGCTCCGCCACCAGATCTTCCTTGATCATGTCGATCAGGTCAGTACCTTCGACATACTCGGCGTGGCTTCTGGTGGCCAGTCCTTCTGGACTAAAGTTTGGCTCACCACCCAGTTGCACTATGCGTTGCGCGATTAGATCAGCATGACCTTGTTCTTCGTTGGCGTGCTGCAAAAATTCAGTCGCGACACTCTCAGCATTGATGCCGGTAGCCATGAAGTAGTGCCGCTTGTAGCGCAGTACGCAGATGAGCTCGGTTGCCAGCGCCTCATTCAGAAGCTTGACCACGGTATCGCGGTCGGCACTGTAGCCTTCGGTGATGGCGCCTTGCTCTATGTGTTTGCGAGCGCGCTCGCGCAGCGTTTTGACGTCAGTAAGAAATGGTTTGTCAGAGACGGGTTGTGCTCCTGATTGTTCAGCCACGGCTTCACTCCTCGGATTGAATTTAGGGGAATACTGATGGTACTCGTCCCACGCGAGCCGGGCAAGTTAGGGGAGACCAGCTCAAGTGAGTTGCTGGGACCGCGGGCGCCCCCGCCCGCCGATGAGCGCGAAGCGCGAAAACAAGTGGGCGACAAAAAATGCGGGCTGCGGCGCGTTTTGCGGGCGGGGTGCCCGGTCTCAGCAGAAAGTTGACTGTATTAGTCGGCAGTGACTTTTCCCTGAACCCTGATCTCAACGGGCGCGCTCGGATTGTTAGCAACTTCTACCGGCACGCGCCACACGAGCGTCTTAATCCTGCAGGTGCCGGTGTTATCTTCGCGGCAATAGAAGAGAGTCAGCTGCAGGCGTAGTTCAGCCTTGCCCGGTTCATGACTTCGCAGCGGAATGCGCACAGGCAGTTGCAAATTTTTCAGTGATTGGCTGACACCGAGGTCGTGGCCGATGGCGCCAAGTTCCGTAGCCGACTCGAGACCGATCTGCCGCTGCCCGTTTTCGATTAAGACTCGATAACGCTGTGGCGCCGCGGGATTGAGATGGTAACCAGCGGGCAAGTCGACCTGAACCACTAGCGCGCCCCTGGCTTCAGCGCGCAAGGTCTGCGATGCCAGCTTGATCTCTTCGGCGTTGGGACCACCTTCGCTTGCAGCTGAATCAGTCCCCACGCTCAGAACGGGTGGCTGCAAGTCACGGATATTTAGCGTCGATGTTTTCTTCGACTTCAGATCTACCGTGCGTACGGCGTGGTTGTTTGTATCCGCAATGTAAAGAGAGTCGTTGGCAATACTTAACCCGCCGGGCTCGTAGAATGACGGCGCCTCGCCGTCAGACTGGCCAGGCTTGCCGGTGCCAAGAAAAGTTTTGACAGTGCGGGTTTTCGGATCGAGTTCCTTAAGCTTGTGATTGTAAGTGTCGGCTATAAGTATTTTGTCATTGAATGCGACTACGCCAAGCGGATGTTGCAAGCGCACGTCATCGCCCGACCCATCCACATCGCCGAACTCAAACAAGTCGCCACCAACGATTGTGTCGACCTGTCCATTCGTTACATTAATCGCTCGAATAATGTTTGACTCACTGTCGGCGACGTAAAGTTTTTTGCCATCCGAGGTTATGCCTGATGGTTGCGCGAATCCGGACTCAAGCAACGCTCCATCCTCTCGAGCTTCGCGACCCGAACCGGCAAAGGTCGACGACTTCCTGCTTTTCCAGATCAAGCTTCCAAATCTGGTGCGTGCCGGCCATGGTAATATAAAGCTGCCGGCCGACAATTTGCAGATCCCACGGTGAGCTCAAGGCTATTGCACGCGCCGGTCCTTGTCGGAAATACTCGCGCGATTGTTGACCGGTTCCCGCTACTGTTTCCACAGTCTTCGACTTCAGGTCCACCCGGCGAATCAAATGGTTTTCGGTGTCGGCAACGTAGAGGCTGTCACCGTCAAGAGCCATTCCCTGTGGCCGATAGAAGCTCGCTTTAGCAAAAGCGCCATCGGCTGCTCCAGCTGCACCTGTGCCTATGGTTTCGAGAAAAGTGCCGTCAAGTTTCGTAATGACCAGCCGGTTGTGATTCGAATCAGCGATAAAGAGTCGGTCACTTTTTGCATCTGCCAAAATCTTTCCCGGGAACGCCAGCGGCAGATCGCCAACTTTAGCGCGCTCGAGTGCCAGCTTCAGAGGTGCCTCGTTCAACTCGCCGCGTTTGCGAAACTCGGCGACCGCCTTGGCGATCACTTGATCGATCAATTCATAGTTTCCCTCGCCGGACACTGCACTGATCACGTACCCCGCCGGGTCTATCAGAACTTGCGTTGGCCACGCTCGCACGCCGTAGCTTTGCCAAACTTTGTATTCCGCGTCGTTGTAAACGGGATGCTCGATCTCATAACGCAGGATGATGCGGCGAATATTTTCGGTGTCCTTTTCGTTCTCAAATTTTGCCGAGTGAACACCGATAACAACGAGCTGGTTTGCATACTTTTGCTCAAGCCGCTTGAGATCCGGAATGATATGAATGCAGTTGATGCAGCCGTAGGTCCAAAAGTCCAGCAGCACAACCTTGCCTTTCAGCGCCGCCAGCGTGATCGGCTTGTCAGTGTTGAGCCAACCGCGTCCGCCGGTTATTTCCGGCGCCCGTATGCGAACTTTTTCCTGAGCAGACATAGCAAGACCTTTCTTTGCCTCTGAATTGACTGAATAAGCGAAGAAGAAATTGATCGCCAGGAGAACTATCCAGGCGACTCGTAGCCGGCTAAGCAAGTGATATTTGTTTTGCAAATCAGTGGATGTGCGAACCTTCGTTGCGACTTAGATTGCAGGCCAACGGTCACGGGTTGTAAATCTAGTCATGCCGGTGCGGCGACGCAGCTTCGACCTGCCCTGCTAATACTTGATCGAGACGATCTATTGCCCGGCGAAGGTGCGGAATCGTTATGGAGCCTCCGACAACCAGCGCCACATTGAAGGCGTCGAGAAACTCTGGTCGCGTCACGCCCACCCCCACGCTCTGCTTGATGTGATAGGTAATGCAGTCGTCGCAACGCAGCACGATTGAAGCGACTAAACCCAGCAGCTCCTTGGTGCGCTTGTCGAGTGCGCCGTCCTCATAGGCCTGCGTGTCGAGCGCAAAGAACCGTTTGATGCCGAGGTGATTACTACCGAGCAACTTCTCGTTCATGTCCGCGCGATATTGATCAAATTCATCCATACAAAGATTAGCCTTTCAGTGGCGTTCCCTGATTATTGCGAAGTTATTCTAGCCGTACGCCAAGAAAGTCGCCAAAACCGCTCAAATGATTGGCTGGGACCGCGGGCGTCTCGCCCGCAAATGAGCGCGAAGCGCGAAAATGAATTCACAGCTACTTTGAAAGGCTGCGCCCCCGTGGCGCGTTTGCGGGCGGGACGTCCGCGGTCCCAGCCAATCACTTGACCTTCGCACTGAACCGCGCGCTTTAGTTAGAATTGTTCCGGTAGTTTAGTAACATGATCAGCACATGAATAACGAAGCAAATGAGCAGAAGGCCGTTGGAGGTGCATCTCGCAAACTGCAACTCGTTCAGGCGGGTCAGGACCAGTTTGGGATCTTCGCCGATCAAATTTCCGCCATAGTGGAATGGCAGGAACCGGCTCCATTGCCGCACGCACCAACTTCGGTGCTTGGTGTCGTATGTATTCAAGGGCGCATGTTGACGGTCCTGGATCTGGGAAAGCTTGCCGATGCCGAAGCAGCCTCGGCTGATTCGCCGCGCACCTTTCCCAGGCATCTCATCGCCTTGCGGGGCGACGAACAACTCGCGCTCGCGGTAGAAGGTCTTGGGGAAGTCGTTCAGCTTACCGGCAACGCAGCGGAATCCATCGCCGGGCGTGAAACCGTTGGCGGTCCTGTGGTCGGGGTCTGGCAGCGTGAAGAAGCAGAAATAAAGATTCTCAATCCTACGAGACTTTTTCCCGCTGCGATTCAGGGACGCGAACGCCGTCAGCGTCGATTCTGACCAGCAGCACTTGTGCGAAATGTGAAAATCCTGCCCCAGTGTTAGAATCGAAATTGAACCAAAACAACTAACGAGCTTTTGAGTCTCGGCGTTCGCTTGCTTCATTGGCTGGTCGGCGCTCCTAACTCAACGACTCGTTATTAGTTTCTTTAGCTATGCACGAACAAGCTTTCAACATTCTTGAGTATGACGACCTGCGAGCCTTGATTAGGCGCGTCGCGCAAACGCCCATGGGACAAACGCGTATCGACGCGCTTAAACCTTACGAGAGTGTGCGCGAGCTGGAGAAGGCCCTCGAAGCCGTCTCGGAATGCGTCGACTTGAGAAAACGTGGTGGCACGTGGACTTTCAGCGAGCTCGGCGATCCGGCCGAGAAACTAGCTTTACTCCGGGTGGAAGGTACTATCCTCGAGCCGACTGCGATGCTAGAAATTAAGTCGTTGTCGGATCACGCAATGTCGGCGCGCGCTTCTATCCTGGCCGAGCGTCAGACTTCGCCGGTGCTGTGGAGTCTGGTGGAAAATCTGCCCGTCGAGTTGAGTCGACTCAGTGCGCGCATTGCGAACAAGATTCTCCCGAGCGGTGAGATCGACGATCGCGCGAGTCCCGAATTAGCTCGCATTCGCCACGACATCACTGGATTACGCTCGCGTATCACTCGCACCTTGGAAAGCCTGATGCGCAAGTCAGGTGAGGCTATACAGGATGAGTTGGTCACTATTCGCAACGACCGGTTTGTAATTCCCGTCAAATCCGATCACCGCGCCCGTGTCAACGGAGTCGCGCACGGCTACTCTTCATCAGGAGCGACAGCTTTCATTGAGCCACTGGAGACAATTGACGCGAACAACGAGCTGCAGGCGCTGCATGAAGCAGAGGCGCGCGAGATTTACAAGATCCTGTTTGGCTTGACTCAGGAAGTGCGCGAGCAGCTGCAGGCGCTGGAGCTGGCCGCTGACGCAGTTGCCGAACTCGACTTTATCAACGCGAAGGCAGTTTTTCACCAAAAGTTTAACTGCGTAATTCCTGAAATTGGATCTCAAGTCCTTGAACTCACCGAGGCGCGCCATCCACTCCTCGAGGAAAATCTGCGCGCGTCTGGTGGCTCAGTGGTGCCGGTTTCATTCTCGCTGGACGAGGAAAAAAACACGATGGTGATCTCCGGCGCCAATGCCGGGGGCAAGACCGTCGTTCTCAAGACTGCTGGCCTGCTGTCGCTGATGTCTCTTTCGGGTGTGCCGATACCGGCCCGGGAGGCAAAGATCCCATTCTATGCATCGGTGCTCGCAGATATTGGCGACCACCAATCGCTGGCGGCAAATCTTTCGACGTTTACTTCGCACGTCGCCAACATTTCGCGCATGATCGAAATCTGCAAAGCCCCGGCGCTGGTTTTGCTGGATGAAGTCGGCACGGGCACCGATCCTGAAGAGGGATCGGCGTTGGGCGTCGCTGTAGTCGATCACTTCCGCAAGTCCTGCAGTGCTCAAGTGATGGCCACCACGCACTACAGTGGCTTGAAGATGTATGCGGCGAACGAGGCAGGCGTGTTGAATGCGAGCGTCGAGTTTGACGAAAAAACATTGCAGCCAACCTATCGCCTGATTGTCGGCGTTGCCGGCTCGTCATCTGGCCTTGAGATCGCGAGGCGGTTTGGCATTCCTGGCGGCGTAACCACTGTAGCACTGGAACTGGTCAAGGACTCTTCGCGGCAGGCGTCGGAGTACTTGCGGCGAATCAAGCGCGAAGCGGATGAAGCCGAAAGCCTGCGCCAGGCACTTGAAGAAGAGCGCGTAGCAGTTGCGGAGAAGTTTGCCGGACTCGATAAGCAAGCCGAACGGCAGGAACGCGAACGACAGGTTTTGTTTCAGAAATCGCTCGACACGATCATCCGAGACTTTGAAAAGCGGTCGCGCGAGCTGGTGGCGACTATTCAGGACCGGTCCGAACGGTTGAAAGTCGACCGAGAAGCTCAGCGGCGAGTTGCAGAACTCAAACGCGAAGCACAACGCGCAACCTATGCCGGAGGCAAGCGAGACTCGATTGGGGCGGCGTCTGCAAGCACCAGCGGGCGCGGAGTGCGTGTGATGCGCGATGGTTTGGTAGTTAAGAAAGAAAAGGAAGTTGAGGAAGGCAGAACCGTTGAGGAAGAATATACTCCGGCGGAGGCTCGTGAGATTGCGGTGGGCGACACGGTGAAGCTACGCTCGTTTGGTTCGGTCGGGATTGTGGACAGTCTTAAAGGAGATGAAGCGGAAGTGCGCGTGAAGTCTCTTCGGTTTAGAGAGAAGCTGGAGAATCTTGAACTGGTTGAACTGTCAGATCCGTCAAAAACAAAATCGGAAAAGTTTGCGAGCCTGCGAGCCTCGCGCGGCACGGAAGTTCAGCTTAAGACCGTGGAGGGAAACGGCCGTTCGGAAATTAACGTGATCGGGCAAACGACAGACGAAGCGGTTGATGCAGTTGATAAGTTTCTCGACGAAGCATCGCTCGCCAGCCTGAGCAAGGTGCGCATTGTTCACGGCCACGGGACAGGCGCGTTGCGCCGGGCAATCGCCGAGCTCTTAACGGATCATCCGCACGTGGCGCGCTTTGTCGCGGCGCCCCAGGATCAAGGCGGAAGTGGTGCCACAGTTGTAGAATTGAAGCAGTAAAATGCGTTACCCCCAAACATTCCTCGACGACCTCAAACGACAGGCTGACATTGTGCGCGTCGTGCAGGACTACGTGCAGCTCAAGAAGAAGGGCGCAAACTGGATGGCGTGCTGTCCCTTTCACAAGGAAAAAACGCCGTCGTTTTCTGTCAGTCCGGCTAAAGAAATCTTCTATTGCTTCGGATGTCACAAGGGGGGTTCCGTTTTCAACTTCGTGATGGAAATGGAGCGCGTCTCCTTTCCGGAAGCTATTAAGCTGGTGGCCGAAAAGTCAGGCGTGCCACTTCCGAAGTTGATCGACGACAGCCGTTTTGAAGCGAGACGAAATGAAGCAGACGCTGTAATCGAACTCAACAAGTGGGCGCTGGAATGGTGGGAGCAACAACTTGAGTCAAGTAGTGAAGCCCGTATTGCGCGGGAATACTTAAAGCGTCGCGAGATTACCGACGAAACGCGCAAGACTTTCCGCATGGGTTACGCGCCGGATAGTTGGGACGCGCTTTCGATTTATCTAAGACAAAAGGGCGCCGCTCAGGACCAGATTGAACGCAGCGGCTTAGTCGTTAAGAAAGAAGAAGGCGGTTCTTATGATCGCTTCCGGGGACGTCTGATATTTCCAGTGATGGACATTCAGGGTAAGCCGATTGCTTTCGGAGGACGTACGCTCCGCGACGAAGATGCGAAGTACATCAATTCTCCTGAGACGGCGGCTTACGTTAAAGGGCGCAACCTTTTTGGTCTCAATCTGACTCGCGATGAGATCCGACGTGCCGGGTTCGTCATATTGGTTGAGGGCTTTTTGGATTTGATCGTCCCCTATCAATTCGGAGTACGCAACGTGGTGGCGAGTTTGGGGACTGCCCTAACGCCAGATCAAGCGCGGTTACTGAGCCGGTTTGCCCGTAAAGTTGTGGTCAATTATGATGGCGATAACGCGGGCGTGCAGGCGGCAAAAAAAGCTATTGCAATTCTTCTCGCGGAAGATTTGGAAGTAAAAATTCTGGTGCTTCCCGATGGCTCGGATCCCGACGAGTTCATCAGAAAATCCGGCGTTAGTGAGTATCAGCAGCAACGTGGGCTCGCACAACCACACATTCAATTTGTAATAGATCAAGCTGTAAAAGATCGCAAACTCAGCAATCCAGCAGATAAAGAAGCTGCGATTAATGAGGTGCTCCCTTATATTCGCGTTGTCCGCAGTCGCTTGCAGAAGCGTGAATATTTTGACATTGCGATGGACTCGCTACGAATCGGCGATGCTACGTTGCGACGAGAGTTGTGGCATTCAATCCGCCAGGGAACTGGTGAAGGAGCGCGCCCCGGCGAAGCGGCAAAAGCGAGCGCAAGGCGGGCGACCATCAAGCCGACCGTGGCAGAAGAGCGACTACTCGGGTTCGTGTTTGCCAATGAAGAGTTACGCTCAGGTGTCTTGAGCATGCTGCAGCCTGAGGACTATGAAGACCTCGCCACAGCGCCTCTGCTCCGTGTATTGCTTGAGTTGCAAAACGAGCATCGGGAAATAGACTTTGATAGTTTGAGCGAGAAGTTAGCGGAAACTCCCGAACTTGCAGAATTGTTGCCAATGTTGATGATGAGCGAATCTTTGCACGCGTCGAATGAACACTACACGCCGGAAGAATGTGTCTTCACTTTTCGCTTAATGAAATTGGAGAATCGCATTGGCCAATTAAGAGATGAGGGTGCGCTGGCTGAACGTGAGGGGAACGCTGAAACGGTGATCCGAGTGTCAGCCGAACAGACAGAATTGGCAAAGCGGAAACGAGCTCTCCTGACAAAGGCAGAGGCTACTCAGATGGGGCATTGAGCCACTATCGTTGTCAGCGGCGGCCTCACCAGAATGTTCCTTAATTAGGACCTTCTCGCAACTACGTTTTTAGAAACTGAATCTTAATGGAGCAGCAAGGTTTGAGTATCGAAGACAAAGATCGTGACGATGTTATGGAGCGACTCCTGGAGTTGGGTGGCGACAAAAAATATCTCACTTTCGACGACCTGAATCGCGAGCTACCGGATAATGTCGTTTCTCCCGATGACATTGAAGATGTACTGCAAAAGCTCGAAGGTTCAAACATTCCGGTCGCGGATTCCGATGAACGTCTGCTAGAACAGGCCTCAGCAGTTGCGGTTGACGAAGAAGAGACAGATGAAGATGTCGAGCTCGATCTCTCCGCGGGCGCTCTGGAAAAAACCAACGATCCAGTCCGTTTGTATCTGCGCGAGATGGGCGTTGTCCCCCTGCTCACGCGCGAAGGCGAAGTAGCGATTGCCAAGCGCATCGAACGTGGTCAGCTCAAAACTCAAAAGGCGATTGCACGTTCGCCCATTGCCGTTAAGGAACTTCTGAGAATCGGTGAAGAACTGGAAACAGGCAAAATCAACATTCGCGAAATAGTTGTTTTCGCAGAGCAGGCAGAGTTAACCGGCGACGAAGATGTAGATAAGGCCGACGAGTACCGGGCCTGGACCATCGAGGGCATTGAGAATATTCGCAAGCTCTTCAAGCAGGGATTAAAAGAGTGGGAAAAGCTTCGCGACGAACAGAAAGCTACCCGCGGTAAGAAGAGTAAGAAAGTGTTGCGTCTGCGTCGAAAAGTGGCGCGACTTCGGCTGGAGATAGCCCAGGAGATTGGGCGACTAAATATCACTGAACGCGCTCGCCAGCGTCTGATTAATTCAATACGAACCGTACAAAAAGAAGTGCGTGACGCCGAACGTGAAATCGATAGTCTCACCGAAAAACTGAGTCGCAAACGGATCAGGGCCGACGACCAAAAAGAATTCAAGCGCCGTATTTCGCTGTCAAAGAAACGAATGCTGCAGCTTGAGATTGAGCATTACATCAGCCCGGTCGAGATAAAACGGTCGCTACAGGCAATCATTATCGGCGAACAACAAACGGGACAGGCCAAGCGCGAGCTGGTTGAAGCAAATCTGCGTTTGGTCGTTTCAATTGCCAAGAAATACACCAATCGGGGCCTTCAATTTCTGGATCTGATTCAGGAGGGCAACATTGGTTTGATGAAGGCAGTTGATAAATTTGAATGGCGTCGCGGTTATAAGTTCTCGACCTATGCGACGTGGTGGATTCGCCAGGCGATAACTCGGGCGATCGCGGATCAGGCACGCACCATTCGCATTCCGGTGCACATGATAGAAACCATAAACAAGCTCATTCGAACTTCCCGTTCATTGGTGCAGGAGCTTGGCCGGGAGCCGACCAGCGAAGAGATCGCGCGAAAGATGGACATTCCGGTAGCGAAGGTGCGTAAAGTCCTGAAGATCGCGCAGGAGCCGATTTCACTCGAGACGCCGATCGGTGAGGAGGAAGATTCGCATCTCGGCGACTTCATTGAAGACAAGTCGATTCTTAATCCAGCTGACGCCGTGGTTGCGTCAAACTTGCGCGAGATTACAGATGAAGTGTTGGCAACCTTAACGCCGCGTGAAGAAAAAGTGATCAAGATGCGGTTTGGCCTTGGGACCACGGGGTCTGAACACACGCTCGAGGAGGTGGGCCAGCATTTTGCGGTTACGCGCGAACGCATCCGGCAGATCGAGGCAAAAGCGTTGCGCAAACTGCGTCATCCATCACGCTCGCGTAAGCTCAAGGCGTTTCTTGAGAATACTCAACGATAGATTTCTGGTCAGGGAGAAGTCAGGGCGCAGAGATTTGGTTCTCTGTGCGCCCTGATTTTCTTTATCGTGGGAGTGTCTTACTTAACAGTGAGAAAGGTCGCGCTCTTAGCGGTGTAATCAAACTCGTGGGTATACACAAAACCGGGAAATTCAACCGGAAGCGTAAACTGCACCCGCACTTCCATCCGTTTGTCCTCTTGTACCTCCGGCGTGATTATGGCGTCATCGGGAATCCCATATTCCGCGGAATTCTTGACCAGTTGATCCTTAATCCAGGAGGCGGGCTTCCCCAGGTTGGCAGCAGTGTCGACGTCGTTCTGCATTAAGTCCTTGATCTGATAGTCGCGATAAAACACCGGGATAAGCTGATAGCCCGCATAAGCGACGCTACCGAGAATCGCAGCCACAATAAGGAATTTTAGACGAGCTCCGCCCTGCTCGGATTTCCTCGGTCTAATATTGTTATTCATTCTTAACGTCCACTACGTTCTTTGAAATACTTCACGTACTGATCTCCGTATCAGAGTTGAACTAATCTCTTTCCCGTCTACGATGCGGGGACGGCCGATACGTTCTAGAAGTACCCAGTGAATCTGGCCGGCAGTGCGCTTCTTGTCGCGCGCTATTGCGCTTATTACGGCGCGCTCGTCCAAATCCCGGGCAGATGGCAATGGACCGCAAAGCCTTATTGCCTCGGTCAGCAATTCTACCTCCGTTTGGTTGAGCAGGCCCAGATTTTTTGACAGCTCACCCGCAACTAACATCCCGTGTCCCACTGCCTCACCATGTCGGAACCGTTTATAGTCAGTGACGGTCTCCAGTGCATGAGCGATAGTATGACCAAAGTTTAGAATTCGGCGCGAACGCTGATCGGATCGGTTCGGATCTTCACGTTGGTCGGCAGCCACGATTGACGCTTTGAACGCGCAGTGTGAAGCAATGAGTTGTTCGAGTTGTGAAGACTCAAGGGCATCGTGAGTGCGCGCTGTTTGTAGAAAGTCCGTCGTTTCCTGAAAGAGTTTTCGACTACCGATGGCCCCTTGCTTGACGCATTCGCACCAACCAGCAACAAGTTCACGCGCCGGCAAGGTCCTGAGCGTTTCAATATCTGAAATAACCGCTGCTGGCTGGTGAAAACTGCCAACGAGATTCTTGCCGCTATCCATATTTACACCGGTCTTACCGCCGACCGACGAATCAATCTGTGCCAGCAAGGTGGTAGGAATCTGGACAAAGGGAATTCCGCGCAGGTAGATGGCGGCAGCAAATCCAGCCACGTCGCCGACAACGCCACCACCCAAAGCCACCACGCCGTCGCTTCGTTCAAGCCCTGCTTCATTAAAAAAACGAAGCACGCACTCAACCGTTTGAATCGACTTAAAGCGTTCGCCGTCTCCGATAGACCACGGGATCACATTGAATCCACTCGCCTTAAGACTCTTGAGTAGGCCCGGTCCGTAGAGGGCAAAAACCCGTGTGTTGGAGATAAGAGCCAGGCGCTGAGCACGGTTGCCGAGGGAGCCTCGAGCCACGTGGCCGGCCTCCTTTCGGACGCCCTGACCAATACGAATTTCGTATTCCTGCGCTCGCTCCTTTGTTCGCACTACGAGTCGCCTCAATCCCGAACCCCTTTCATCCATAGAACCCAATCAGCCAAGAGCCGATTTCAGCTGAGACTAGGGTAGTTTGAGAGCACGCGCAACGTGTAAACGCTTCAGCGTTCCGGATAGATTGGTGCGATTGGGAAATTTGCTTGAACTGTAGGGTGGGATAAAAAGCGAATGGACGCGACAACGTGGGAGTACGTCGCGTCCATCCATATGTGTGGTCACTGTCCTCACCCCAGCAACCACTTGAGACGGAGGATTCACCAACCGTCTCTTCTTGCCCCACAATATACATCGCAACGCGCGTGCCGTGCAAGATTCATGCTGTTAACAAGTTACGAAGCAAAGGTTTTCCTGTTGTTCTTTGCTGCACTTGTGAAATCGGATCAAAAACAGCATCAACTCGCGTGCAAAAGCCGAGTAATTATTTCAGTCTTGAGCGTAAAATTTTCATGGCAGGTCAAGATGAAGCCCCGAGCGTTTGCTTAATCACACCTGCTAATGCTGATGCGTGTTTTTCGATTTCGTCCTGGCTCTCGCCTTCAATCATAATGCGTGCCAGCGGTTCAGTCCCGGAATAACGGAGCAGGAGGCGCCCGTTTGCCCCAAGGTCACTTTCTATCTCGCGCGCAGCTTTTTGGATCGCAGGGATCTCATCAAATGGTTGCTTAGCTTTCACCTCTACGTTTACGAGGATTTGTGGAAAGCTTTGAAATCCTTCGCGTCAGTTCATGAAGGCCTTTCCCATCTTTCGACATCGTACGGAGCAGGCTGAGGGTGGTGATCAATCCATCGCCCGCGAGGCTTAATTTCGGAAAGATAATGTGACCTGACTGTTCTCCGCCCAAGCTCGCGCCTATCCGCAACAACTCTTCCAGCACGTATTTGTCTCCCACATCCGTACGGACCAGCCGAATGCCCAGTGACTGAAATGCGATCTCCAGGCCGATATTGCTCATCACGGTCGCCACAACCGTATCGTGAGTTAGCTCGTGACGAGCCTTGAGATATCTCGCCAGAACCCACAAGCTGCCGTCACCATTTACCAATTTGCCGTTTGCGTCGACGAATAAAGCTCGATCTGCGTCGCCATCAAACGCAACTCCGAGATGCGCAGCCCGCTTTACTACTTCAGCTTGGAGAGTTTCCGGATGAAGAGCGCCGCTTCCGAGGTTTATGTTGCGGCCATCAGGCCGGTTATTGATTGAGCTCACTCTCGCTCCCAGGCGTTCAAACACCTCGGGTGCGAGTTTGAAAGCGGCGCCATTCGCACAGTCGAGCACCAAACTCATCCCGCGAAGTGATAAGCCCCGGCCAATTTCGTCAGCAAGAAAATCCACATAACGAGACCGCAAATCGTGAGCTTCAGCGGCATCGGTTTTGCCAACTTTTAAAGAGCGATGGGTGTTTGTGAGAGCAACCCTATTTGGTTGCGCAAAAACATCACGCTCAATAAGTCGCTCAGTTTCTTCGTCAACCTTGGTTCCCGAAGGAGCAAAGATCTTTACGCCATTGTCGCGATAGGCATTGTGCGAGGCGCTGATTACTACCCCGGCGTCGGCTGGCAGCGAGCGCGCGAGAAACGCAACGCCGGGCGTTGTAATAACGCCTGCGGACTTCGAGGTAGCGCCTGCTCGCGCCAAACCTGCAACCAGGGCTTGTTCCAGCCACCCACTTGATTCCCGGGTATCTCGGCCAACTACAACTGACGGTGCTCTGCCAAGTTTTTCCGTCAGGCGACGGGCGAGGGAAGCTCCAACGGTTTCTATGGTTGCAGCGTCTAGAGGAAAGCGTCCGGCTTCGCCGCGCATACCATCAGTGCCAAAGAGTTTTTTCATTAAGGCTAGAGAAGGAAAAGTTTAGCAGTAACTAAGGATGACGAGCGGGCATGTCGAGCCTTGCTAAATAGGGCGACTCATTTCCATTGGTAAAGCGAAGATGGAGATCACCACGTCTTTTCTCCACAACCTCGACATGAATATCGACTGCAGGATCGAGTATATCGATTTTTGGATCGGCCAGGTTGATTTGGACATGAGAAACATTGAAGCTTTCCGTCTTGCCGTCCAACCAGACTGTTTCAGTAATGACTTTGCGCAAGGCGGTAACCCGATCAGCCGGGCCCCGCATTCTGATTTTTGCAGGATTAACCGATACACCGGCCACCTCGTAGCCTTCCGGTAGCTTGCCTTCAAACTTAACCTCAACGTCAATCGCCATCTCAACGACAGGCTCGAGACGGATGGGAACAGTCGCGGGATGGAATCCCTGAATCTTTACGTCTTCCTGCAATTCGACCTTGACGCGATCCAGTGTCAACTTAATAGCACGTTCACCGGCCTTCTGATCGCTCAAGTCGACATTAGCTATCAGATCGCGGGGTCCAATGCGATCGAGCTTGTCCTTACTTCCGGTAAGAATCACATCCACAGTGCTTGGTGGTTCATTACTTATCTCTAAGCCGTCAGGCTGAAGAAAATTAAGCTGGACGCCAGAGACTCGAAGCGTCACGGGTTTGTTCTGACCAGTGACACCCAACCAGAGCGCAACTGTGATCGCCAGGGCGAGCAACTTCAACCCCCAATCTTCGACGAATAATTTGCGCAGCAATCGTTCCGGCGGAGTTGGTACGCGCGGGACCGGCAGTGTCTCGGTATCTTCTGTGTCCTGATAAGGCATTGCGAAGTCTCAAATCCAAGACCTCAGATCTCAGATTCAGCTGCTAAGTGATTATTTCAAATAGAGGCGATCTCTTCAGTATCGGCGTCGGGTTCACCCGGTTTTTCCTGATGTTTTAGCTTCTCACGTTTCGGCGAAACCTGCAGGGCTTCAGAGATTGCGGCCCTAAGTTTGGGAGCGTCCAAGCCACGTTTGATCTCTCCGTGCTGAACAATGGAAATTAACCCTGACTCTTCGGAAACCACCACCGCGACTGCATCAGTGTCTTCCGTAACACCCAGGGCAGCACGATGACGCGTTCCCAGATCACGGGATAAGCGTGGATTCAGAGTCAAAGGCAAAAAGCAGGAGGCTGCGGCAACGCGATGCCGGCGAACCACAACTGCGCCATCGTGCAGCGGAGACTCTGGATTGAAAATGCTTACTAACAGGTCGTAACTGAGTTCTGCATCCAGCTTCACGCCGCCATCTATGATGTTCTTAAGACCGATGTTGCGCTCGATAACGATCAACGCGCCTGTCTTGGTGGATGCAAGGGAAGTAGCCGCGAGAATCACTTCGTCGTAAACGCCCTCGCCGAATTGACCGTGTTGCCCGCGCGTAAACGGCATGCGAAAGCGATTGCCGAAAGTGATGAGTGCCTGACGAATTTCGCTTTGAAAGAGAACGATAATGGCGACGCCGATGTAAAGCAGCGCTCCGCGCAGAATAAATGCGAGTGTCGCCAGGTCTTGTCTGACGGCAACCCAGTAAAGGAGGGCAAAAGCACCGATCGCGGCGGCCATGGGAGCGGCGCGGGTTCCGCGAACGAGTTTCAAAACTGCATACACAAGCAAGAAGACAAGAATGACATCCGCGATATTGCGCGGTTCACTAAGCCTTCCCAGGTACTCCGTGTATGGCAGTAGTAACAACATTTCTGAAATTCTGGATTTGCGATTTGCGATTCAAAGGCTGCAATTTATTTTCACCAAATCGTGATCGAAATCCTCGAGACCTGTTAACCAACGTGTTCCGGAACACAGTCCTGTTCGGAGCTGTCGCATTGCCGCGCAGTCTCCAGAAAAATCATCTCAACTTTAGGTTCTGTTCGCTTGATCAATTCCTCAACCTCTTCAACGGTCTTCACGATTTCGCCGGTCACCAGGTCGTCACGCACGTTTATGTGGGCGTTTATCAAAATTTGTTTCGGCGCCAAGTGCATCGTAAGTAATTCAACGACCTTGACTACGTTCGGATGACTCTCAATGGCTTCCACGATAGCCGCAACAGTCTTTGGATTTGCTGCCTCACCCAACAACAAGCCACGGGACGTTCGCGCCAGTACAAACGCGACCACTGCCAGAACCAGCCCTATCATGATCGACGCCAAGCCATCCCAATATGCGCCATCGCCTGGACCACTGTGATGCTCGGTGAGATAGATCCCTACGCCAGCGATAATGATACCCAGTAGCGCCGCGGAATCTTCAAAGATGACAGTTTTCGCTGTCGGGTCTTTCGACTCCCGAAGATATGCAAAGAACGTCAGCCCCTCATGGTGGGCCTCTTTAACTTCCTGGTAGATCGCCAAAGCAATGGAGCCGGCTTCCAGGGCAAACGATATCGCGAGTACCCAATAAGCCCAGATCAAGTTCTCCGGAGGATGGGGGTGCCGAAGTTTTATAATGCCTTCGTAAATTGCATAAGTCGCCCCAACTCCGAAGATGAATATCGCCGCAATGAAAGACCAGAAAAAGCGCTCTTTCCCGTAGCCAAAGGGATGTTTCTCTGACGCCGGGCGCTTATAAAACCGCAGGCCGAGCAGCAGAAACACCTGATTAGTAGTGTCGGCAATGGAGTGCAGCGCTTCGGCCATCATCCCCGAAGAGCCGGTCATCAGCGCCGCCACCAGCTTCAGAATTGCTATTACTGCGTTGGCAAAGAGCGCACCCAGTACGGCCAGCATCAACGAGTTCCTTCGGTTATGAAATGGACAGCTCCGCTTGGATTATCGCGAAAAAACGGGCCTGTGGCAATGATGCTTGGGAATTAGCGGGATTTACTCTTTGAGCGTCGCTTAATGCTTCCCCTCTGCAGAAAACCAACCAACTCACCGCGAGCGTTTACGATGGCGACCGCTCCTACACCGTTTTCTTTCATGACTGATTGCGCGGAATCAAGGGTCGTGGCTGCTTCAACAAAGAATCCTGGTTTGACTGGACGCATCACAGCTTGCACGCTGGTGTTTGCCCAGCGATCTCGAGGCAATGATTTCAAATCCTCGAGCGACAGAATTCCGTGGAGTCGCCCACTCACCGCCACCGGAAAGCTTGTTTGACGATGAAGCGGAAGGATGTCGTCCACAAATCTCGTAACCATCAGCGCTGGGTCAAGGGTCACCGGTGGCGACATTGCGTCCGAAACGGTCACCAGCCTGGCATGCTGAGCACTCTTTACCACCTTAAACGCTGTATCCAGCAGGAAGAGTCCGACCAGGATCGACCAGACACTCATGAAGTAGGGTTGCGCCGCTCGCCAGTTTGGCGAGATCAGAATATACACGCCAAAAAGAACTAACATGCCACCGATCAGGATTCCGCAGATGCCGGCCTTGCGTGTAGCGTCTTTGATGTCGCCGGTTCTGCGCCACAATAGGGCCCGCAACACCCGTCCGCCATCAAGCGGATAGCCGGGGAAAAGATTGAAAAGCGCGAGCAAGAGATTGCCTGCCGAAATTAAGAAAAAGACGACAACAGTTGATTCGTAGTTTCCCACTGCCGCGATCTTCGTAGCCACAAAAGCGAGGATGGCGAACAAGAAGCTCGACGCTGGTCCAGCCAGGGCGATCCGGAACTCGGCTCGCGGATTCTGCGGATCGGTTTTTAAACGAGCAAGACCACCGAAAGGATGAAGCACGATCTCTTCGATTTCAATTCCCTCTGCTTTGGCCATCAGCGCATGCGCGAGTTCATGTCCAAAGACGGAGAGGAAAAGGCCAGCCGTGGTAATTATCCCCAGGACCCAGGCCGTGATGGGTGCATGCGGAGGGACCCGAACGTTGACAACCTGAATTGCGTGGTTCTGCAAATTGCTGGCGATTAGCCAAACGCTCAGAATCACAACCGCGAACCAGCGATAGTCTATGCGCACCGGAATATCATAGACGCGCGCGATTGTTATTTGCCGTTTGACTAGCTGAAAAAAGTTCATCGAATAATAGACGAACGCCGCAAACCGCCGCAGGGTTTAGGAAACAATCTACTAAGAAGTGTTGAGTATCGGGATCCGGTCGCTAAAGCAACTTCTGGGAAGGGCGCACTTGGGAAGACTAAAACGCGCCGCTCGCTTTTTGCCAATCAACTTCCCACAAGACTACCGGTTGTTCGCGATTTTTGACTGTGATTGGGTCGCGCGGGTGAAGTTTATAACGGCTACGCGCAGCCTTTGCGGTCGCATCGCTTATAAGAATTTGTCCGCCCCTGGCATTTGATTCGAGCCGCGACGCCGTGTTAACAGCATCGCCAATAGCAGTGTATTCCGAACGCCTTTCTGAGCCGATGTATCCCACGATCACATCACCGGTGTGCAGTCCGATCCCGACACCAACTTCTGACAAGCCTTCCTGACGGAGTTCCTGGTTGATGCCGAGCAGACGCCGCTGCATCGCGACCGCGGCGTTCAAAGCGTTCGACGCATCTTCCGGAGTCGTAGTGGGAGCGCCGAAGAGGGCCATTAATCCGTCGCCGAGATATTTATCAAGCGTTCCGCCGTGGGCAAAAATGATGTCTGTCATCGCCGAAAAATACCGGTTGAGCAAATTGACAATTTTTTCGGGGGCTGCGTGTTCAGAGATTCTGGTAAAGCCGCGAATATCAGCAAAGAGTATGGTGATAGTTTGGCTCACACCACCGAGCTTGAACGAGTCCGGATTTTCAAGCATCTGCTTCACAACATACTCAGGCAGGAAGCGGCTGTAGTTCGCGCGCGCTACTTCCTCCCGTGCCAGGCGCTCGTGGGCTCGAGCGTTTTCAACCGCGATTGCAGTTTGGGCGGCAACCGCGCTGATCAACTCCAGATCGTCCGGTTTGAAAGCGGCAAAAGGATCCAGCCGATCGGCATAAATTGCCCCGTGCACTCTCGACTCACCCACTAGTGGCGCGCAGATCGTTGAGCGAACTCCTTGCGAGACGATCGAATCCACACCGGCAAACTCCTCATCAGAGGCAGCATCCTGTGAAAGCAGCGCGACTCGATCCCTCATGACCTTCCGGGTAATCGTCCTTCCGATCGAAAGTTTGCGCGCGTGGTTGTTAAGACTTTCGTCGCGCGCACGCATGGCTATGGGATTCAATACCACATCTTCCGGATTCTCTTTTCCAGTGCCTTCGGCCAACAAGGCCACCACCCGATCAGCGGGAGTGGAACGGAATATTACGTCGGTAGCTTTGGCAAAGATGGCTTCGAGATCGAAGACCGACCCCAGCGTCTTACTCATCTCGTAAAGCGCGGAGAGTATGTTTGCCTTTCGTTGCAGCGCTTCAAGTACTTTATCTCTGGACTGGCTGGTTGCCGTCGGTAAGTTTTCTGCAGACTTCTGGAGGACAGTCTGCATCACGTCGTTAGCAGAAACGACCAGCTGGGTATGGCCCAAAGGCTTGTCGTCGTAACGCACATCCGTCGTGCGCTCTTCGGCGCGCTGTTCAAAGCGCAGCGTACTGGCGCCGATGGTGATGCGGTCGCCATTCTTCAACTGGTGTTCGTAGTGCGGACCACCATTGACGAACACCTTGTTGGCGCTGCGACGGAGTTCACCGTTAACGACCGCACCGTCCACCAGGGTGAAGGAGCCATCATCGGCAGGTTTGACATGCGCGTGATAACGCGAAGCCCGCGGGTCGTCCAGCACGACGGTATTGTCAGGTGCGCGGCCGATGGTACACCCGCCCTGCGGGGGGAAAATGTATTCCCATTGGCGGCCGCTGGCGTCAGTGACTTTCAGGAGTGCCATGACAAACGAATCGGATTGAAATCAACAGGAGGCTGTCCTCGCGACATAACGCTTAAACGAGCTCTAGGATGTTAGTCGAATATTCGATGTCGATCCTAACATGGTTTACCTGTGACGACTAAACGCCTTTCGCGTGACCCAGGATACGTTTTTGATCGAGACAACAGCAGGATGATTGAGTATCATCGAGGCCTCCCTGTTCAGCGGATCATGCAGGATTGTTCTTATGAACTGCTTCCTTCGCTACCTCGTTGTTTTAGCGTTGAGTCTTTGCAGCAGTGGACTCCTGCTGCCGGCCAGTTCCCAGACAAAGACCCCCAAAAAACTGCTAACCGGAAGTGTCTCTGGTCGGGTCACGCTGCACGGCAAAGGCGCTGCCGGCATTATCGTTGGTGTTCGCAACTCCGACTTTTCACCCCAGCAGCCGCCCGCAATCAAAGCAACAACAGACGCTGACGGCAATTACCGAATCACCGGAATACCTACGGGAAGCTATCAAGTCTCACCAATGGCCCCGGCCTACGTTGTTACAGACCTTGTCGCAACGCGCGAAAGGGGAAGAACCCTTTTGCTGGCGGAGGGTGAGGATGTTCAGGATGTCGATTTTTCGCTCGAACGCGGCGGCGTGATTGCGGGAAGGGTCACCGATGCTAATGGGCGGCCCGTAGTCGAAGAACGATTGACGCTGGTGTCTGCGGATCAGAGCAAACAGAACCAGCAGAACTTCGGTCCGTTCATGGGAGCTGGAGCAACAACTGATGATCGCGGCGTTTATCGGATCTATGGTCTGCCACCGGGACAATACAAGATCTCAGTCGGGCGGGATGACGACAACTATTATTCGAGCCTCGGTGTGGGACGCGTAACTTACAAAAGAACGTTTTATCCAGACGCGACCGATCCAGCTGAGGCCAAAATCATTGAGATCACTGAAGGCTCTGAAGCCACAAACATCGATATCTCACTCGGTCAGATATTGCCCGGTTTCCTGGCCAGCGGAAAAGTCGTCGACGGCGAGACCGGCCGGCCCGTGACAGGTCTGAGGTTGGGTCTGCGCCGGGTGTTTAATAACAACTACGCGGGCGTTAATGGGTCCGTGATCGCAAACAGTCAAGGCGAGTTTCATTTGGAAAACATATCACCCGGAAAGTACGCGGTTTTGATATTGCCCTTGCCGGGGACTGAAACGCGTGCTGATCCAGTGAGCTTTGAAGTGGTTGATCAAGATGTGAGTGGATTGCTGGTTAAGACTTTGAATGGATTGAGCATCAGCGGCAATGTCATCATCGAAGGAAAAACCGACAGTAGTTTCGCCGCCAAACTTGCCGAGTTGCGTCTTGATGTCTATGTCCACAACGAAGGCGCGGGTTTCGGGCGCTCGTCACCGTTTAATGCTGACGGAAGTTTTCGTGTAGGAGGATTAGGTCCGGGTATTGCAGATTTAACACTCGGCGCTCAAGAGGGTCGTCCGCTGGTGAACTTCGCCATTTCACGCATCGAACGCGATGGCATTGTTCAGCCGCGAGGGCTCGAACTCAATTCCGGTGAACCAAACGTTACCGGGGTGAGAATCTTTTTGAGATACGGAACAGGATCGGTCCGGGGCGAAGTGAAAATAGCAAACGGTCCGCTTCCAGCCGGCGCGCGCTTAATGGTCTGGCTCAAAAAACTAGGCGAGGCGGAGTCAAACTTCAGGCCTTACAACCCGGATTTGCGTGGTCATTTTTTGATAGAAGGTGTTAGTGCAGGAGAATATGAATTACGCGTTCAGGCGAATGTGCCGCGACGTCAATCGCCCTCAGCAACCCAACAGGTCACCGTTGCCGAGGGCGCTGTCAGCGAAGTCGTTGTCACCTTGGATCTAAAGCCGAAACCGTGGCAACCAGTGGGCCCTTGAACATCTTGAGGCCCGGGGTCAATGCACATGAGTCCTTCTCATAATCCCAACTCCACTTTGTTGTGGCTGCTCTTAAGCATCACCGCGATTCTGGCCGTATCTCAAAAGATTGTGGCACAGGACGATGAAAGCAAGATTGCTTCAGCACGGGCGGGCGCGATTACTGGACGCGTGGTTAATGAAAGTGGTGAGCCTGTTCCACACGCTACTATCTTCATTGGCTCACCAGCTGATCCGATGCAAGCACGTTCGAGCAGCACTGATGACAATGGAAATTTTCAGGTTAGTGGTCTCGATGCTTTGATTTACACAGTCAGCGCGTCAGCAGCTACCTATGTTCCTGCGCCGCGCGATCCCGATGTTTTGCCGTCCTATTATCGAATCGGCGACTCAGTATCGATAAGCTTGATCAAAGGAGGCGTGATAACAGGGACCGTCACGTCTTCGACCGGAGAACCGGTGGTCCAGGCCGGCGTGCGAGCAATACTGATTCGTGATGCTAACGGCAAGCCACCCGGCTTCGGTCGCTTTGTAGTTGAAAGGTCAACCGACGATCGCGGCGTTTACAGAATTTACGGCTTGTCCACGGGAACTTATATTGTTGCGGCGGGTGGTCGCGGCAATTTCTATTTTTCCAACAACCCCTACGATACCGACGCACCAACTTATGCTCCATCCTCAGTGCGCGATTCTGCAATGGAAGTCAACGTTCGAGCCGGCGAAGAAACAACGGCGGACATTCGTTACCGGAGCGAACAAGGACACACCGTTAGTGGTATCGTCAACGGGCCACTTGCGCCAAACTCCAGCGCCAATGTCACCCTCGCGCAAATTGTGAATGGAGTTCCCCTGGCCAGCGGCTTTTCCGTTCAGGTGTTCAATCGTAAAGGGTTCGCTTTTTATGGAGTGGCGGATGGAGAGTACGAGCTCATCGCCCAATCGGTTACAAGCGCGCGCGAAATTATTGCGTCAGAGCCGCGACACGTGATTGTGAAAGGCGGGGACATTTCCGGCATTGAGCTTGTTGTCAGAGAACTTGCTTCGATTAAAGGCCGGCTGGTGTTGGAGACAACTACCGCAGCTGATTGTAAGAACAAACGTCAACCGCTGCTTTCGGAGACCGTGCTGGTTGCTCGTCGTAGTGAGAAAAATACGGCGAAAGATCAACTCGCATTTCCCAACTTTTTTGCACAGAGCGTGCCTGACAAATCCGGGGATTTTGCGCTAAATAACCTGGCGAGCGGCCAGTTTAAGTTGAACGCAAGATTTTTTGCGAAGTATTGGTATGTGCGTTCGATGATTCGTGAAGCCCCGGGCGCTCCACTTGCCAGAACCGGACCGGTCAACCGGCAGGCGGACGTGGCGCGCAACGGAATCACTCTAAAGTTTGGTGAGCGAATTGCCGGAGTGACCATTACGCTTGCTGCAGGCGCCGCCTCAATTCGCGGAAGAGTGAAGCAGCCAGAGGGCGAAAGCTTGCCGGCCCGACTCTCTCTGTACCTGGTTCCGGTTGAGAAAGAGAACGGCGAGGATGTTCTGCGATTCTTTAGAACGGCGGTACAGGCCGACGGTAGGTTTTCCGTCAACAACCTGCCGCCGGGCCGCTACTGGGCTCTTGCGCGATCGGCGGATGAAAGTGATCCGCAGTCTGAGGCGACGCTGCGCGCTGTTGAGGAAAGCGACACTCGCCTAAAAATACGACGCGCCGCTGAAGCCGATAAGAACGAAGTAGAATTTAAGCCTTGTCAAAATGTCATTGACTATCAATTGTCGTTCAAGCCTACATCAGTCAAGAATTAGTAAAAGCGAGAGTGAACCGGCCACGTGCGACGTCGCACCTAGTGGCAACGCAAGCATTAAAGTCGAAAAGTCAAGGTCAAAAACTCAGCGTGTTTGATCCGCTTTTCACTTGGATCTGAATCGCTTGACGCGTTGCAAGATGAGTTGCTAGACTCAAAACACTTACCAAGTTAGGGCCCCGGCGCTTTACTGCGTCGCTCGGATTTCCCCCAGACCCGCGCGTGCGGCGCAGTCTGATTTTCAAACCCAATGGAGGTGCTGCAGTGGGCTTCAAAGTCGGCCAGAAGGTTGTTTATCCTAATCACGGTATCGGAACCATCGAGCAGATTGAACAGAAGCAAATAGGTGCTACTTTGCTCCCTTTTTATACGCTTCGGCTCGCTGCTAATAACTCACTGGTGCTGGTTCCCGTCTCAAATGCTATGGAAGTCGGTTTGCGGTCGCCAATCTCCTCAGGCGAGTGCGAGATGCTTTTCAAGGTGTTAGCTGATGATTTTTCCTTCCCAGCTAACGATTGGAAGGACCGCTTCAAAGACTTTTCCGAAAAGATGCGGACTGGCGATGTTTTTGAGGCCGCTGAAGTGCTCAAGCATCTGACGTATCTCGGCAATCTCAAGCCCCTCTCATTCCGTGAACAACGTATGCTCGAGCGAGCTCGCTACCTGGTGATTTCGGAATTGGCCGCCGTCTGTCGCCAGCCGGAGTGCAACATCGAACCGCGCGTTGAAGAAGCGCTAGCTCGAGCCTGCATGAAGCATGATCGCCGGCCGGCTCGCGCCCGCGCTGCCGGGGCCGCTGTGGGCCACTGATCTTCTCAGGGATAGCGGAAGTTTCACTGCCGCCGGCGCGTATTCGTTTCTACTCTTTACGAAAATCAGAATCCTGGTAAACCCTCGTCAGTGCGCGGAGGCGTACTTTGCTACGTCCGCGGCTGGGTCTGATGCCCAGGCGTCACTATTTTGCGCCATGAAGCGCGTGCTATAATCTCCGACCTGAATCATATCCGCCTTTAACATGGACGAATCCGGCAGTAATCTCACCCAAAGTTTCCCGCAGAGGGCTTTAGCGGCCGCGCTGCCAGTATGATTGCACTACTAAAACTAGTTGCGATCGCATTGCTCGTTGCCACCAACGGGTTTTTTGTCGCGTCTGAATTCGCCCTGGTGTCTGTTCGACGTGCACGGTTGGAAGCGCGTGCAGCCGCCGGCAGCAAAAATGCCAAGGCCGCACTTCGACTGCTCGATAATCCGACGATCTTCATTTCCGCGGTGCAATTTGGAATTACGCTCGCTTCGCTCGCCCTGGGATGGATCGGCGAACCGACCGTCGCTCGACTGCTCGAGCCAATCGCTTCGGCCATTGCATCCGAAGGACGCGCTGGATATGTAGCCCATCTGATGGCGATTATTATCGCCTTTTCGGTAATCACATTCATGCATATTGTTTTCGGTGAATTAATGCCGAAGATGGTAGCTCTTGAGCGCGCCGAGAGAATTGCGCTTTTCTGTTCGCGGCCGCTGGAGTTGTTTGCAAAAGTATTCGGCGCCCCGCTCTGGATCTTCAACTCAGTGGGCGCTTTTCTCGGCCGTCTTATTGGTCTCAAGTCCTCTCTTGATCACGCGGCGGTTTACACGGAAACGGAGCTTCGTCAGCTGATAGACGTGGCTCGCGATAGTGGTTATTTGCGCGCGGAAGAGAGACGACTAATTCATCGTGTGTTTGAGTTTTCTGACACTCTGGTGCGCGAGGCTATGGTTCCGCGAACCGAGATGGCGGCAATTCCAAAGGATTCTTCGCTGGACCAGATTAGCAGGGCCTTTCAGCAGTATGGTTATTCCCGTCTGGCAGTTTATGAAGACTCGCTTGATAACGTGGTGGGTTTTCTACATAGCAAAGATGTGATGCCCTTTCTTTTAGGCCCTGAAAAGTTCCGCCTCAAGGACGCGCTGCAGCCGCCTCTTTACCTGGTTGATACCGCACGCCTCGAAGATGTGTTACGGCAAATGCAGAAGGCGAAGTCGCATTTTGGATTTGTGGTAGATGAGCATGGGGGACTTGAAGGCATCATCACTCTCGAAGATTTGCTGGAGGAAATCGTTGGCGACATTTCCGATGAACATGACGAAGAGGTGAATGAACAAATCATCGCTGCCGGTAAGAATAACTACCTCCTGGCTGGAGGATTGGCAGTGCGAGATCTAAACCGCCGCCTAAAGCTCTCGTTGCCCGAGTCTGAGAATTACACGACGATCGCCGGCTTCCTGATGACCGAGGCCGGCCACATGCTTAAACCAACCGACAAAATAGATTACAACGGTCTCATGTTTGAGGTGGATCGCGTGGAGCGACGTCGCGTTATTAGCGTGCGTCTGGAATTGCCAGCAGTAGATCAGCAGACCACAACCGCTGAGCCCGCGAGTGAAGGCGCCCGTGCCGCAGGTTGAGTTCAAGTGATTCGGGGCAAGGGCGTAGCCTCTTAGATAACGCCGCTTTTATTCAAAGTTTTCTGTTACCTGGAGCGAAATGAGATGAGCTGGATTGAAGCTATAGTAGCACGCGAAATTCTGGATTCACGTGGTAACCCCACCATCGAAGCAGAAGTGACTTTGGTTGGTGGCGAGGTTGGCCGGGCGGCAGTGCCGTCCGGAGCATCTACCGGCGAACATGAAGCCGTGGAATTGCGCGATGAAGACCAGAAGCGTTATGGCGGCAAGGGCGTGCTAAAGGCCGTGCGAAATGTGAACGAAGTGATTGCGCCGGAAATGGATGGCATGGACGCACTTGATCAAGCCGAGATTGACAGCGCCTTGATCGCCCTTGATGGCACACCCACGAAGTCGAAGCTTGGCGCCAACGCGTTATTGGCTGTCTCCATGGCTACTGCGCGGGCCGCCGCTGCATACCTGGAAGTTCCTCTGTACAAATATCTCGGTGGACCTAACGCGCGCACGCTGCCGGTACCGATGATGAACATTATTAACGGAGGCGCACACGCCGATAACAATGTCGATTTTCAGGAATTCATGATCGTGCCCGTTGGGGCTGAGAGTTTTAGTGAGAGCCTCCGAATCGGCGCGGAGATTTTTCATACTCTAAAAGCAGTACTTAAGAAAAAGGGCTACGCTACCAGCGTCGGCGATGAAGGTGGCTTCGCCCCGAATTTACGCTCCAATGAGGAGGCGATCGAGACGATCCTCGAGGCGATTGTTCAGGCCGGGTACGCTGCCGGGAAAGACTGTCTGTTGGCTCTTGATCCCGCCGCGAGTGAGTTTTACGACGGTAAATCCTACGTCTTTAAGAAGAGTGATAAACGTGAATTGTCGAGCGATCAAATGGTGCAGTTTTGGAAAGCATGGTCTGAGACTTATCCAATAATTTCGATCGAAGACGGCATGGCTGAAAACGACTGGAGCGGCTGGAAGACGTTGACTGACGAGCTCGGCCTGCGCGTCCAACTTGTCGGCGATGATCTATTTGTCACGAACACAGCATTCCTGCGCAAGGGAATTGAGCTAGGTGTGGCAAACTCAATCCTGATCAAAGTAAATCAAATTGGCACTCTCACCGAGACGCTGGATTGTATTGAGCTCGCAAAAACAAATGGGCGCACCGCGGTCATATCTCATCGTTCCGGTGAGACTGAAGATCCCTTTATTGCTGATCTGGCGGTGGCTACAAACGCCGGTCAGATTAAGACCGGCTCGCTTTCCCGGACGGATCGGATTGCCAAGTACAACCAACTTCTGCGCATTGAAGAAGACTTGCGAGGAGCGGCGCGTTATCCAGGTCGGGCTGCTTTTAAGGTGAAACATGAATCTGTCAGACATCAGACATCTGTTTGATTATACCGAGTGGGCCAACCGCTTAACGCTAAATGCGGCGGCGGCTCTATCCGACGAAGATCTCCGGCGGGACGTCAGGATTAGTCACGGCTCGATCTTCGCAACTCTGCTGCATATGGCCGGGGCGGAATGGATTTGGCTGGAACGATGGTGTGGGCGGTCGCCGGCTGGTAAGGAAGCCTGGTCCCTTTGGACGACTGACTCGTGTGCCGATCTAAAAATTCTGACTGAGCGTTGGAATGAGGTCATCGAGCGACGCGCGCAATTAATCTCCCAACTTGAGGAGCCGAGTTTAGCGGCTGACTTGCCGTTCAAGCTTCTCAGCGGCGATGCGAATACGTTGCGGCTGGTGGATCAAATGCAACATGTCGTCAATCATGCGACACTGCACCGCGGACAAGTAGTGGGTATGATCCGACAGCTCGGCATTACGCCCCCAGCTACCGATTTGCTGTTTTATTTGCGGCGCGAAATACCTGCATAATTACTTAATTGATTTCGACTATGAGTGAATCATGGGAGCGTGACGGTTATGTGATCAGTACCGATCGCTCGCGTCTTGACATCGACTTAATCCACGACTTTCTCTCCAAGACATCCTACTGGGCGATCGGTCGCGCGCGTGATGTTGTAAAACGCTCGATTGATAACTCGCTCTCTTTCGGAGTTTACCAGGGCAGCGATCAGGTCGGCTTCGCACGCGTCGTGACAGACTACGCGACCTTCGCCTGGATTGCCGATGTTTTCGTGCTGCCGGAACATCGTGGTCATGGTCTCTCCAAGTGGCTGATGGACGTGATGCTGACGCACGCGCAATTGCAGGGATTTCGCCGCTGGGTCCTGGCAACCAAGGATGCGCACGCGTTGTATGAACGTTATGGGTTCATCCCACTGCATCGTCCTGAACGCTGGATGGAACGACCCGATCCGAATATGCAGGAGAGTCCCGACTACTGGAAAAAAGATCCATCGAGTTAGACAACTTCCGAGGCTAATAATTGAACCAAAAACGCGGACCGCTGGCACTGATCATTATTGACGGTTGGGGTTATTCGGCACGAAGCGAGGGCAATGCCATTGCTCTGGCTGAGACGCCTTTTTACGACGAACTCTGCGAACACTACCCCCAAACACTACTTGAGGCGTCAGGCCTCCGCGTGGGCTTACCCGCCGGCGTGATGGGCAATTCCGAGGTTGGGCATTTGAATCTCGGAGCTGGGCGCGTCATCCGCATGGACGTGTCGCGAGTAGATCATGACATCGCAACCAGAGAGTTTTTCCGTAACCCGGTCTTGCTGGCGGCGATCAATCACGCCAGAACGCACGGGACCGCGCTTCATTTAATGGGATTAGTCTCTGATGGCCAGGTCCATTCCTCTCAGGAACATCTCTACGCACTGCTGCGCCTGGCAAAACAACAGGGACAGGAGCGTGTATTCATTCATTGCTTTCTTGACGGCCGCGATACTCCACCGTCGTCCGCCGCTGACTATATCGCCGCCTTACAGATGAAGATCCGGGAGATCGGTTGCGGCCAGATTGCTTCAATCATCGGACGCTACTACGCAATGGATCGCGACAAGCGTTGGGAAAGAACTGAGCGCGCCTACGACATGCTGGTCAGGGGCAAGGGCGAACGAGCTACCGATCCGGTGGCAGCCATTCGAGAATCTTATGAGCGGGGAGTGACTGACGAATTTGTTGAACCTATTGTAGTCGTTGGGGATGGTGGCGAACCGGTGGCAACAATCCAGAATAGCGACGCCGTTATCTTTTTCAACTTCCGGCCCGACCGTGCGCGTCAACTTACGAGGGCCGTTGCAATTTCCGGCTTCGCCGAGTTTGACGTGTCGGCCCGGCCGCAGATTCACTTTGCCTGCTTCACTGTTTATGACCGTTCGTTTCCGCTGGCGGTTGCCTTTCCTCCGCACGATCACAAAAACGTGCTCGCGGAAGTGTGGGAAAAAATCTGCGTGCGTAATTATCGTTTAGCAGAGACGGAGAAGTATGCGCATGTTACCTATTTTTTTAACGGGGGCGTAGAGAAAGAGTATGGCTGTGAGCGACGTCTACTCGTACCTTCGCCGCGGATCGCGACGTACGACCTGCAACCTGAAATGTCGGCCTTCAAGGTAACCGACAATGTCCTGCGCGGCGTCGCCGAACGGGAAACTGACGTTTTCATTATTAACTTTGCCAATCCTGATATGGTCGGCCACACTGGCAAGCTTGATAAGACGATTGAGGCTTGCCAGTATGTTGATACTTGTCTGGGTTGGATTACCAAGGCTATCCGTCAGGCGCAGGGTATGACATTGATCACCGCAGATCACGGAAACGCGGAACAGATGATTGATCCGGAGTCGGGCGGCCCACACACTGCGCACACTCTCAATCCAGTTCCCTTTCACTTGATCGATGAAGCCTCTCATGGATTGAAGTTACGTGAGGACGGTGCGCTGGAAGACGTGGCTCCCACTGTGCTCGGGTTGCTGGGTAATGACAAACCGGAAGAGATGACTGGCCGCGATCTACGAGACCTGTAGTGAAGCAGTTTTCGGGCAGGCATTCTTGCCCGTCCATTTTTTGAAAGATTTGGAAGTGTTTGATCCTCGCAACATCCTGGTAATTGATTTTGGTCAGCTTGGCGATGTCGTGCTTAGTTTGCCGGCGCTCAGGGCGATTCGTAAGAGATTTCCGCTGGCGCGGATCACGGTGGCAGTAGGGAAGCCGGGCGCTGATGTGATCGCTATGTCCGACTTTGCAGATGATACGCTGGTCGTGGATCGGGTCGCGTTGCGTGACGGCTTCAAGCCTCTTTCCGTTCTTCGCGTTTTCAAAATAGTTAAACAGGTGAGGGCGAAGAAGTTTGATTTCGTCATTGATCTGCACAGCCTCTCTGAAACAAATCTGCTCGGGTTTTTGTCGGGCGCTCCAAAGCGGCTTTATTCAAGGCGCCCGGGACGCTCGCTGGATTATCTTGTCTAACTTTAAGCCGCGCCCGCCAGTCGAAACCGATCATCGCCAACGGCATCTGATCGATCGCTACCTGGATGTCCTGCGCCCGCTCGATATCGAGAACGCGCGAACGTCTGCCAACTCTAAAAACTCGGCCGGTTGACGACGCGACGCTCGCGCGCATTTTAGTCAAGGCCAGGGCTGACTCGGGCACGCCGCTGGTGGGACTCTTCCCCGGCGCCGGCCACCCCAGCCGTCGTTGGCCGCTGGAACAGTTTGCCAGCCTCGCAGATTTTCTAATTAGAAATGATCAGATTCGCGTGTTGGTTTTCGTGGGACCTGAAGAGCGTGATTTTATCAGTGACATTCGACGGCAGTTTCCGCCTTCCGTCGTGATCCTGGACCAGCTCACTATTCCACAACTGGCGGCAGCCCAAGCCCGGCTGGCAGCTTTCGTTTCAAATGACACAGGCCCCATGCACATTGCATCAGCGGTTGGAACACCCGTGGTGCTCCTGCTGGATAAGCGCGCACCCGAAAGTTATCTGCCACAAGGCGACCGCCACCGAGTGATCTATAACAGCGTTATCGAGGACATTACAGTCGAAGAAGTTTATGAGGCGACCAGAGCTATTCTGGCGTCAGGCAGGACAGCGACGCTATTTGCAAGTTAAGGCTTCATTTTAAGTCAGGGCAATCCCCTCGAATCGACCCACAGATTTAAGCATTATGGAAAGCAGCTTCAAGATAACGCGCACGCTTAGTTTCAAGGTCGGTTTAGTCCTTGTTCTTGCGATTGTGAGTGTCCTGTTACTGCTACCTCTGGTTGTAGGCAAAGAAAAAGACAAAGAACAGCCGAAGGCGGCGGTTTCAAACAAGTCCGTCGCAACCGGGTTTAGCGATCTCGCCAAGCGCATAGAGAGTGTTATCGAGGAGAGCGACGGTACCGCGCGGTGGGGGATTTCCGTCGTTTCAATGGCTGATGGGTCGAAGGTTTACGAGCGAGACGGCGATAAGCTTTTTACGCCGGCCTCAAACATGAAGATCTATACGACCGGCGTCGCACTCGATCTGCTTGGAGTTGATTACCGCTGGCGAACGTCTGTTTACGCGAACGCTCAACCTGGCGCAAACGGTCGTGTTAGTGGTGACCTCATACTCTACGGACGCGGTGCGCCTGATCTCGTGGCCAGTAGCCAGGATGAGAATCGCGGTTCGCTGGCCAAACTCGCCGACGACCTTTATGCGCGAGGTGTAAGAAGCGTAGGTGGAAATGTTATCGGCGACGAAAGCTATTTTCGTGGTGACCCTCTTGGAGACGGTTGGCAGTGGACGGATCTACAGTGGTACTTCGGCGCCGAAGCGAGTGCCCTTTCGATCAACGGGAATGAGGTCGACATTAACTTCGTTCCGGCCGGCAAGGCTGGCGAATCGACCGTGAGGACGAGCGATACCGAGGGTTATGTGACGGTTCAAAATCATATGTCGGCGGCAGGGGACAGGAGCGCCCCACCGACCATCGGCGTGCATAGAGGACTTTCTGATAACAACATTGAAGTATGGGGAGAGTTTGTGCCCGGCTCGAAAGGATTCGGTGCACGACTTTCAGTTCACCAACCGGCATTGTGGGCTGCGAAATTATTTGGACGGGCCCTTAAGACGCGCGGCATACAAGTCGACGGCCAGACGCTTTCGCGTGATTCACACCTGCCTCCAAGTCAGCGTTTTGACCCATCACATTCCGTTGAGCTGGCGTTTATGCAAAGCCAACCGCTGGGTGAGATAGCAAAGAAAACAAACAAGGAAAGCAATAATCTTTTTGCCGAGTTGATTCTGCGCACGCTTGGAAGGGAGCGCGGCGAGATGTCCCCTTCTCCTCAGGGGCTGGGAAGAGAAAGAGGAGATGATGAATCCGGGCTCGCAGTCATCCGGCTGTGGCTGGAGCGATCCGGAATTCCAACCACTCACCTGGCTTTACACGACGGGTCGGGATTATCAAGGCTTGACCTGGTAACGCCTGAGACGAATGCCCATTTTCTGCTTTCTCTTTCTAAAACAAATGTAGGGCCCGTTTTCAGGGGGTCATTGCCGACGGCCGGACGTGATGGAACCCTGGCCGGCCGGCTCAAAACCCTAACCGATAGCGTGTCTGCCAAGACTGGCTCTCTGACCTATGACAACTCGCTTTCAGGATACCTCACCACTTCCAAGGGGCAACTTTTCACCTTTTCGATCATGTGCAACGACCAGACCGGCTCGGTTAACAGCATCCGGGTTATCGACCAGATTGTCGCTTTGCTTGCGGCTTATCCCGACCTTCCTGCCGAAAAAACGCAAAAATATGAATAATTTAGTCCCGCGAGCCCATGTTGGCTCTAGACAAACAGAGTTTAACCGTTTATTATTCCATTTGTCGGTTTTGCGGTAGATCCATCTACCCGCAGTCAAACCCTCCTCCCTTTTCTAGTTTTCGGAACCCACCGCTTCAAGTCAGGAGTGAAATCAAATGGTAAGACGGATAGGAAGTTTCCTTTTAAGCACACTCGCGCTGGTGGCCTTTAGTACCAATGCTCAGGCCCAGTCTAACCTTACTGCGAAAGCAGCTGCTCCTCAGCCCGTTCCAAAGGCCGCTGTGGAAACGGATCGCAGCAGGGACGGCTTGGTCGGGCCCGTGCGACGAGTTCGCACTGAGGTTGTCAAACTTTCCAATGACACAGGAAAAACTGCGGAAGGCAAACGCTCTGTTTTGGAACTTGTCTCCTACGACCTCAAGGGCACCAAAATCGAGAATCAATACTTTCCGATTGCCGGGGCGAGTCTGACTGGTAAAGAGGTTTACAAGTATGACGATAAGGGAAACATCAGCGAGATGACTCTACTAAACGCCGATGGATCCTTATTGAGCAAGGAAGTCTACAAATACGAATTTGATTTTGCGGGCAATTGGAACAAGATGACCACCTCGGTAGCGGTGATTGAGGGTGGCAAGCTGTCTTTCGAGCCTACTGAAGTCACGTATCGCTCGATCATGTATTACCTAGACGAGAATATGATGAAGATGGCTCAGCCGGCTTCACAACCGGCAACGTCGCCGGCTGTACAGCCGAACACGTTGGCTTCGGCGCCTGCCGGCAATGCAGGCAGCGCGAACCTGGAAAACAAGACGGCCGCAGTTGTGCCCAAACCCTCAGCCCCGATCAATAGCCCAAATTCAAATAACAAAACTTCTCCCTCGTTGCCCGAAGCGTCGCCGACTGCGACTGACAAGCAGAGTGTTTTGGGATCGGCAGAATTGACCGGCGCGAAAACGGATTCTAGTGTTGAGACTACGCCAGTCAATATCGAATCCGAACCACCCTCGCCGGCCCCGAGGCCAATCCTAAAACCAGTTTCTGGTGGAGTACTGAACGGTATAGCCCTGAGTTTGCCGTCGCCGGTTTATCCGGAGACTGCCCGACGTCTGAGGACAGCAGGCGTAGTTACCGTGGAGGTAGTGGTCGACGAAACCGGAAAGGTAATCTCGGCAGTGGCCACCTCCGGTCCTTCACTTTTGAGAGACGTTGCCGTGCAAGCTGCGCTGCGAGCAAGATTCTCGCCGACGAAGCTTTCAGGACAGCCTGTTAAAGTTTCGGGGCTTATCAACTACAAATTCGCCCTCTCCTAATAATTCTCAACCCGCAAGACGCCAGCCCTCTAACTGGCGTCTTGCTTCTTCGAAATGTTTACGATGTATTGATTCATAAAATAGGAGCTAACTCCAATGGCATTAACCGGACACCTGAGTGACCTTTCCCTTTCCGAATTAATCGAGTTTTTTTGCAACCAGCGCAAGACCGGACAGCTCAAGGTCCTCTATCCCCAAGGTCCTGGATATTTTTATTTGCAGGCCGGGTCGGTGATTGATGCGCGGATCGGCGTGCTGCGAGGCATCGATGCGGTCTACTACGCATTGACTCTTCCCAATGCGAAATTTGAGTTTGGTGGCGAGTCCGAGCCGGCCGAACGAACCATTAACCAGCCGTGGACCCAGGTGGTTCTTGAAGGTCTGCGGCGTCTGGATGAAGGAATCGTCCCTGCAAATGCTTATCCGCCTGACTACCATGAGGATGGCGAGGAAGCGGCGGAGAGCCCAGCGCCGGTGCCATCAACTGAGCTTGAAAGTTTGCGTGTTCCTTCGTTCCTTTCTTTCATCAACACGGATTCAATGGGTAAGCGAAAGTTTGCGATCGCAGGTGCCGTGGCCTTCGCTGTGGTTGCGAGCGTGGCTGCGATCGGTGTCCCGGCTGGTTGGTACGGTCGGGCTAAAGCCTCAGCAGTTGTCATACAACCAAATACCGTCGCCGTAACGGAGGCGCCGACTCCAGAGCTCGTCGTTCCCACAGAGAGTTCACAGCCGAGCGATCACTCCGAAGAGGCCGCCCTCGCAGCTCGGCGACAACAGGAGAAGGAGAAGGAAAAAGCGAGGGCACGTGAAGGGAAGGCTGCGGCGGCGCTGACAACCGCCGCCAATTCATCAGTCCCGACTAGTGCGGTATCCGAGACCGGGAAGTCTGGAGCGAAGAAGATTACCGTAACCGTTACCTACGATGAATCAGGGCGAGTTACGCAGGCCTCGGGTGGAGATGCGAGTGCAGTGAGAATCGCCCGTCAGAAACGCTTCCCGGTCGGAAAGGCCGGTTCAGCGACAATCACCATCCCGATAAACTGATAACCGGCCGCTTTAAAGGCTAAGGGGGGAAAGGGTAAAGCCGCCGTGCTTTATAACCCTTTCCCCCTTAACCTTTTTGATGTTAGCTCAAACCAGCCGCATTATTTCGTCGTCTGCTAACACTGCCGAGGCTTGTTTTGCCCGATCGTAAATTCTACTGACGCGATCATCGTTCGCTTCGATTCCGCGCTTCTCAAGCCAGTAGATAACGTTTGACTTGCCACTCATCGGTCCGATTTCTACTACCTGCTCCAAGCCAAACTGTCCTGCCGGCACACCCGAGTAGACCAGGTCAGCAAGTTCTCGATCACCTTTCCGGTAACTCTTGATCACCGCCGCTGCGTGAACGCCGGTTGCCGTACGAAAAGCGTCGCGGCCAAAAACAGGATAGTTGTATGGGATGTCCCAACGGCAAGCCTGCGACGCAACCTCACAATATTCGCCCAAACGAGTCAAATCGTTCTGAATCCAGCCCATGAGTTTTAGGTTCACCAATAATTGATCCATAGGCGTGTTGCCCACCCGCTCGCCAATACCCAATGCCGAGCCGTGAACTTGATCGGCGCCGCCCTGGATCGCAGCTATCGAATTGATTACACCGAGACCGCGATCCTGGTGGCCGTGCCAGTCCAGGCGGATGTTGCCACCCTGTTCCTCGATAATATCTTTAACGAAACGAACCACCGAGCGAGCGCCGTCCGGGGTTGAATGGCCAACAGTATCGCAGACGCATACTGCCTTCGCTCCGCAACGAATGGCGGTCGTGTAGAGTGCGCGAATCGTTTCCGGATGAGCGCGTGTGGTGTCTTCAGTGACGTACATAACCGGCACGCCTTCGCCCACTGCAAACGACACAGCGTCTTCCGTCAATTTCAGGAGTTTGTCGAGGGTCCAGTCCTCAGCAAAAAAACGTATGGCGGAGGAGCCAATGAAAGTGCATGCCTCAATCGGAATACCAACCCGCTGGGAGATTTCGACGATTGGCAAAATATCGTTTCGATGAGTACGGGCAGCACAATTAGGCCGAATCTTCAATTTCTTCTCGGCGATCTCGCGAGCCATTAACTCTACGCCCGCAGCGTGAGTGCCGCCTGCACCGGGCAAACCGATATCCGCCGTATCGATGCCCAACGCGTCCATGAGATGAAGCAGTTCGATTTTTTGTTCGACAGGCGGTTCGCTGACCGAGGGCGACTGCAGACCATCACGTAGTGTCTCGTCATCAAAACCTATGTGACGATTCGGTAGAGTCAATTCAGGATCGATGGTGTTCCAGTCGTAAACTAATTCAGCAAGGGACACTCGAGAAACCTCCGGAAGCCGCTTTGTTGAGAATCAATAATCTGAGCTTGTATTTGTTGTTTTCCAATCTTCTGAACCTGCGTTTATGATCTGACCCGGGGAAGAATTTGATTACAACAACCCGTCATTGTTAATGTCAAGCCAGCCATTTGAAGTTTGGCTTTTGACGCGAAGCGCCGCTCTGTTATAGCCTCTCACGCGTTTCATCGGAAGGTCATTGCGCTCCACTCTGATTACTTTGATTCTTAAAGCTCAGGCTCAAGTTAAGACCATCGCGCTGGGCTCGGATCGCGCGGCGAAAATTTTGGCCGTCCGCGCCAGCATCGCGCGGGTGGCGACGATCGATTCGTCCTGGGCCGAGGCGACCGTTCTCGCCCGGCCCGTGGAAACGAATGCACCGGCAATGCCTCTGAATGATTGGGAGTTGATGCAAGGGGCGCGCGAACGGGCGCTGGCCGTGCGCGATCAACTTCGTGGGCAGCGGCGGGAGGCCGACATTTATGTCGGGCTCGAAGGTGGGTTTCATTCAATCTCCATCGAAGGCGAATGGCACACGTTCCTGCGCGGCTGGGCTTATGCAACTGACGGCAGGAATGGGACGTTTGGCGCTACGCCCTCGATTAGTGTTCCCGCCGATCTGGCTAAAAAGGTAATTGAAGGACGTCGCGAGTTGGGGTTGGTGATTGATGAGGTCGCCGGAACAAAAGACGTGCGCAGTCGCCAGGGAGCCTGGGGCATACTGTCGCGCGATCTGGTTACCCGTGCGATGAGTTTTGAAGTCGCTTTGATTGCCGCCTTTGCGCCCTTTTACAACAAGGCAATGTACACTGATCTTTAAGTTTCACCCTTTAGGCGTTCTTCTGAAAATAAGCGGGTAAGTTTGAGCACGGACTCATATACATGGAAGAACTTATTGCACAGGTTAATGAGGGAGATGCGACGCACCATTCGCGTCCCAATGTTGGCTGGATCGAGGTAATTGCCGGTTCGATGTTTTCCGGAAAATCCGAAGAGCTAATCCGCCGCCTACGGCGAGCGAAGATTGCACGTCAGAAGGTGCAGGTCTTTAAGCCGGAAATAGATTCGCGGTTTTCCCAGGACCACATTGTTTCGCATTCCGAGATGCGACATGAGTCCGCCAATATCCGCAGCGCCGAGGAAGTGCTCGCAAAAGTTGAAGCGGACACCGAAGTGGTTGGAATTGATGAGGGTCAGTTTTTTGACAACGACTTGGTAGACGTTGCCACACAGTTGGCAGGCCGCGGAGTGCGCGTGATAATCGCCGGCCTGGATCAGGACTATACAGGCAAACCGTGGGAACCGATGCCGCAACTCCTGGCTGTTGCCGAATACATTACTAAGACTCACGCCATCTGTATGAAGTGTGGCCAGCCGGCAAACTATTCGCAACGTACCTTTGAATCAGAAGAGCGCGTCGCGGTGGGCGCCACGGGTATGTACGAAGCCCGCTGTCGCCAGTGCTTCGTGCCACACGCCGACGCGCCCACAGTGCATCCTGAATGAATAGTCGAGTGGAAATTCTGACTTGCCCGGGTTAGTTTAAGACACGGAATACATACCCAGCGACATCCTCATAAATACCGTCGGCGCGCTTTCCAGCCAACTTCACGGAATAATCTTCACGTTTGAATAGACTGGCCGACAAGGAAACGGTAATGGATGCCTTTGCGCTTGTGGTCGCGGGTTTGAGACCTTCTACCATTGCGACCATGGTCTGGTCGCTCCGCAATACTTCAGCACGATAGGTCGCGTATTCAGCTTTCGCAAGTTCCAGCTGCAGTTCAAGGGTCTGCGTTTCGGGAGGAATAGAAATCTTCTTAATCTGACCGCTGTCGAGACTACGGCTGAGGCCGGGCGTTAAGACGACGGCTAGCACCTGTCCCGTTTCACCTGACGCAGGATTCTTCAACCGGTTTACCGCCATCCATGTTACGAGGCCGATGACCACAACAAATGTGGCGGCAAGAGAGTAGGCCAGTATGGGATTAGCCGGAAGGAACGGGAGAAACGATCGCTTACTCTTACTGGGAACAACTGGTGAAACTGGCCCACTAGGAGAAGGCTCGGCAACGACGACATCCTCTGACTCGAGTTCATCAATACGGCTTAGGTACTTTTTCAGTGCGCGCGCAAAACGAACCTTCTGTTGACGCTCAGGTGCCAGGATGAAGTGGGCCTCAAAGCTTTCGCGCTCCGCTCCCGACTGTTCTCCACTCAGATACTGGTCAATTAACTCATCTTCGACCATTAACAACTCATCATAGAAGACGGTGTCGGTCAAAAGACGCTCTTCAAGTGCAGCGATTTCTTCAGGCGGTATGCTGCCCAAGAGATACCTGCGCAGAGACTCTTGTTCTTTGTAATCTAATTGCAACGGTTCACGCCCCCCACGAAACCACTTCTGTATAGAATGTCGGTAAGCGCCATCCTATTTCATCTCGCAACATCCTGAACACAATCCTGTACACACTCGTAAAGGGACAGTCGAATACGGTGGGCCCTTATTCGTAAGGCGTTTAGCGCAATTCCCAGTTGGTCGGCCAGTTTTTTTCGGTGATCAATTCGGGTTCGTTTCTCCTCGTGGTAGTAGTCCTGGACCAGACCTCGATGTTCAGGCCTTAGCCTCTCCATACACTTTTCGAGGCATTCATATTCCTTCTCGATCTCATCCGAGTTCTCAGGGACAGGAGGGACCGGCGGAGGCTTTCGTCTCACATATTCCATGTGCACCTTGTTGGCAACTCCATAAAAGTAACGAGTGGGATCGCCTTCATAGCTGCCTTGTATGTCGGGCAATTTCTTGCTCACTCTATTAATCGTTTCATCGGCCAGGTCTTCCGGTTCAAGACAGCCACGGCAGGTAAAAATCTTAATTAGACGCAAGCGAATGTTTTCGTACTTCACTCCCGCCTCGTCACGTCGGGGATCGAGCCAGTTAAGCAAAGCATCAAAAGATTCTTGAGTTAGGATCCAGTCTTTGTTCATGGACGGGGGAACCAACCTGAGTTTTGGGGCGAGGCAGGAACCTCGCCCTGCGGGGCATTGTATCTAAAGAATTAATCTTCGTCGTCGTTTTAAGACGAAAAATGCTGTGACGATCAACAAAGCGAATACTCCTGCCCACAACGCCGACGAACCGATACGCCAATCTTTGCTGCTCTCGGGTTGAATGTACTGTCCCTGAATTATAAATCCGGACCAATAATACGGCGACTGCCAACGCTTCTGCTGCGACATAGTGACTTGCGCTTTTCTAAGGGCCGCGGCAGGGGATAGTCCGTCCTTCAACATGAACCGGTAGAAGTAACGCATCAGTTCGGCGGTCGCTTCATCATCGACTTTCCACAGACTCGCTACTACGCTCGACGCGCCGGCGTACATGAAGCCTCGCGTCAGACCGATCAAACCTTCGCCTCTCACATCCTTTCCAAGACCGGTGTTACAGGCGCTGAGTACCACCAGATCAACCGGCAACTTCAAATTGTAAATATCATGAAGTCGCAGGAACCCCTCCTGCTGCTGTCCCTTTTCATCAAACAACGAGAGCACCACACCAGATAATTCAGGGTGCTCATCGTTAAGCAGGCCATGAGTGGCAAAGTGCAGGATGCGATAATTGCCAATATCGGGTCTCATCACCGTTGCCCTGCTTGCCTCAAAACCGGTTGCCTCAAATCCTGACCACCAGGGTGTGACTGACATGATAGCCTCCGCCTCGAGACGCGAGGCCTGCAACCTGGGAATGTGGCCTCCCTGTTGTGCCACTCCAACATCCCTGAGAGCACGTTGTGAATCAGAGTCCTGTAATTGAGAGGTCGCGGAACTGGAATTCTGATGGGCCGAATTGATCCGCGGATCGTCAGCCTCAAAGACTGGATCAGCGAATACCGCGATCGTCTTGGCAGCTTGTTTCCGGCCCGCAGTATCGTCGATCAAAAGTGCCAGGGTGGAAGCGGATGGTTCGTTTACAATTTCATGATCCATGACCAACGCTCTTGGTTCCATGGCCATAGCTGTCTCGGAATTTGTTGGACCCGCGGCGGTCAGGATCTGAAAAGGCACGTACTGCAGCGCACCATCCGGGACTATTAACAGTCGCTTTGTTCCGAGTATGGAACTCACCGGCCCCAGAATAATGCGGCTGAGCTGCGCGATCTGGGCGGGCAATAGCTCGTTCGCTTTCGCAACGCGTGCCTGAGTCTGCTCGGGAGCTTCTCCGGCAAGCGGTTGACTTGCCGTGAGCGAGGCATAGACATTTCGCGCGGCCGTTTCTATCTCAGCGCGTCCTGGCAACTCGTAACTGAAGGTCTCTGAACGCGTAATGGCCCAAACATAGCTCCGCTCATCGCCAAGCGAGTACTCCAACATTAGGGAGCCATCATCCAAAACTTGTTGCTGAATTTTGTTTAGGGACAGAGGTTGTGCCTGCGTCAGCGCGGCGTAATGGGGGCTGCTCGACCTAATCTGAGCTCTCACTTCTTCATACTCAATCGAAAGCCGGTCTATTTCCTTTGAGAGAGCTTCCGCTTCAGCAGCATCGGAGCTGCTACCCAAAACCTGCGCGTGGCGCGCCGTCTTTCCATAGAGCGTTTGTTGTAATAAACGTTCTCGCTCCAGCAAGGCAACGTCAACACCCTCGCGGATGTCGGCCCGAGCTTCCTGCAGCGATTCAAGCAGCGAACGGGCCCGCGCTTTTTCGCTGATCGCAAATGCTGCGGCAGCAAATCCCTCAGCCGGACGGGCCTTATCCAGCTGCATGAGTACATCCATGTAAAGCTCGTAATGTTGACGTACCGATGCGAAATAGGAAGCACGTAGCTCCTGACTCGCGACTTTTGTACGCAGAGACTCTATTACTTCGATCGCGGACTGTGTGAAAGCGCGCGCCTCGTTCAAATTGCCCTGATCGCGTTCAAGTCTCGCCAGGTTATAAAGAGTGGCGGCTTCTCCCATGCGGTATTCTGCACGCCTGCTTAGCATCAGGGCGCGCGAATAGTGGTCACGCGCTTTGTCTGTTTCACCACGCGTTTCAAAGATGCGGGCTATCGGGTTAAGCGTATCGGCCTCGGCGCGAAACTCTTTCTCTTTGTGCAGGAAAGCCAGGGCCTTGCGGTAATGGTCGAGAGCTTTCGACTCATCCCCAAGGGCAGCGTAGACCCTTCCGATTTGTCTTGTCTCATAAGCCTGCAACCGCAAATCATTAGCGGCCCGGGAAATCGCGAGCGCCTGTTGATAGTAGTCAAGCGCCTTTTGATATTCGCCCAGCGAATACAACACGCCCGCTGCGTCGTATATGGTTCCCACCTCTCCACTGTAGTCGCCGGAAGCGCGAAACAATGACAGCGCCTGGTTGTAGTATTCAATCGCTTCCCGTTTTTTGCTTAGTTGATTGTAGATGTCGGCCAGCCCGGTGAGGACCCTGCCTTTCTCGGCAAGTGCGCCGATGGGCTCAATGAGTTGCATGGCCTGCTCAAAATGATTGAGTGCCTGCTGGCTTTCCCCGATACGAGAGTAGAGCCTGCCGATGGCTGTGAGAGTCATCGATCGTCCGCGCTGATCGCGAGCACTGATCCAGAACGTGAGGGCTTGATTGTAGTAATCGAGGGCCTCTCGCATCTCCCCGATATCTGAATAGGTGTAGGCAAAATTCAAAAGCGCGAGTGCCTGTCCACGCCGATCTCCGAGGTCGCGCCAGATACTCAGGGCCTTTTGAAAATAATCAAGAGACTGCCTCAGTTTACCGAGGCCGTAGGCCACTTCGCCAAGGTTGTTGAGCGCTCGTGCCTGGCCATAGGAGTTCGCCGTTGCCTCACTTAGCTTAATAGCGTCGGAACAAAGTTTTTGCGCCTCCTGGTGTTCCCCGCGATTGAGATGAACGTATCCGATCTCGTTCAGCGTGTCGGCTTCGTGCTTTACGTCCTTGACTAGTCGCCAAAGTGCTAAGGCCTGTTTGTATGAATCCAGCGCCTCCCCGGACTCCCCGAAGCGCTGATATATGTCGCCGATACGCTTGAAGGCGTTGGCCTCTTCGCCGCGTTCACCCACAGTCTTCCAGAGAGACGAAGATGCTCTTAGTTTTTCAATGGCGTTGCGACTCGATTCCGCTTTCCACTCACGAAGCAACTGTTCCGCAGCGGCGAAACCTCTTTCGGCGTCGATGGTCTGAGCGTCTCTTGTCGTGGACGCTCTGATCTCCGTCACCTTAAGTTTGTAGCGTCCGCGGACCGGCTCCTTTTCGAGCGAGTGCATTTCCAAACGATAGGTCCCGGAGTCGACGGCGATTGCGGAAACAGGTGTAGGTTCCCGCTCGCGGTTTTCGAGTTCGAGCAATAACTGGCCGTCCGGAGCTATGAGTCGCAAACCTAAATTAAAGGGTACGGGATCGACGAGGACACGAAGATATTGTCCACCTTCGAGGTTGAGTTGATAAGCACGACCTTCGGCCGGAGCGAGCTCCTCCTCGCTGGATTCTCCGGCCTGAAGATTTGGTGAAGAGCCTGCGGGTTTCTCCACCTCTGCAGCTCCCACAGGAGTGTTGACCGGCCCTATTCGAAGAAAAAATCCGAGCGTTATAGCTGATGCAATGAGCGCGATAACCCAATGACCTGGCACCAATCGCATCAACTTTCTGGTCAACAACATGTCGGCGGGGTTACCTCAATTACCCCCTATTCTTTTGGACAATCGCGCGGGGTGTTGCAAACGGATCGTCCCAGTCAATGCAGCTATTGAAGTCGGTAGGTGGATTTCGCATGCTGCCGGCGAGGTTATCCAGGTTCTTGTTAACAGTGCTGCTCTTGTTGACTGTGCTGCTCTTATTAACAGTGCTGCTTTTGTTTACAGTGCTGCTTTTGTTGACTGCGCTGCTCTTATTAACCGTGCTGCTTTTGTTAACAGTGCTGCTTTTGTTAACAGTACTGCTCTTGTTAACGGTACTGCTCTTGATCTCCGCCAGCTGCATGAAAGCCTGGGAGGCCAGCTTGTCAGCTTGATTCTGAATCGCTTTCGGCCCTGGGCGTGGTTCGCGCTTCGTGACTCGCAGGTAGTCGAATAGAAAATGAATCCATTCCGAGTCCTGACAGAAGAAAATTTCACCATACTCGTCTAACTTGGCATGTTCCTCAGACCAGGGGAAGTAGATTGCCACGCCATAAGAATACTGAACGATGGGTCCGCTGTAGCACGACTTCCAAACAAATCCTTTCGGATCCGTTTGAAAATTCACCGGCTCCTCGTCGTCCTGGTATTGGAATTTCTCATCGGCGTATTTCGCGTCATCTTCATTTTGCGGACCGCGGATAGTATTCAACACATTCTGACAAGCAGCTCGTATCCGCATCCAGCAATATGAATTCAAATCGTGCCGGGAACAGAGACCTTTCAGCAAGTTGCAAAAATCATAGAGGTCGACGTATCTCTGTCCCAGGTAAGGCTGGGCTTCCCAGTGCGCCAGGATAAGCGCGTTCCGTATGTCGGCGACCTTGGTTCCGTCCTCGTGGTTTAGTTGCTCTCGAACTGTTCGCGAAAAGCTCGCCACCGCTCTCATCAAAAGCCTGGACTCAGGAAGATCACAAGCTGCTTGATCAACTGAAACGCCTGCCGCCTGATAGTCAGTGTAAAAAGTCGTGTAGTCCTGAACGATCCTGGTCGATAGTTTTTTAAGGTCGTCATTAATCTCGTTGTCGTTCAGCGCTGTGAGCACCATTTGATAAGGCCAGCCCGCCAGGGGTTCGAACCCTTCAGCGCCGATCATCACTTTAGCGTGGTTGTGGATCATATAGGCAACTTCGCTCATCGCCATCACGCAAGTGTCGATACCGAGAATATCGATACGTTGGTTATCGAGTAGAGCCAGGTTAATCCTCGCGATCAACTTGCCAAGGTTAATGGCGGTAAGACTTTCAATCTCATCGCCATTTTCCTTTGCTAATAACCCTCCGTATACACCGCTACCGTGCCCATTCAGTACGAGCATGTAGTGCTCGGCGGGACATTCCGCTACGCAAGAAGCGACGAAGTTAAAAATCCTGTCACTGTAGGACATCTCGTCCTGCTCCAAGACAGGCTCACTTTTCGCCACCGCTGCTTCCTCTGACTTGCTTGCTGCCAAGCGCCTAATTTTATTTTTGATGTCTTTTGCGCTCTCGAGACGCGATTGGTTCAACTCCCGAACCAGCTGGCCGGGACTGTCACCTTTCTCGATTTTCAACCTGGTACTTTCGTGGACCGTAGTATCTAATTCGACAATTACAGCCACCTGCGCGGTCGAGCCGACCTTCTTCATTTCATTCAATGCGTAAATGCATTCCTCACTCAGATTGTTATCACCTGCAAGGAAAACCATGAGAGTCCATTTGAATGGCATCGAAGTATCCTCCTGGATTAAACGCTGATGAGACCGCGCCTTTTGGGACGCCTTAAGCGGTTAGTGACGGAGAGTGGCATCATTTTCTCCAGCTGCCAGAGTCGGGTTTGCAGTGTCTCTAATGCCAAAATTCGAAGAGACACTACTTCAACAACGTGGAGTGAAAAACAACTTAGGACCGCAATCAGACACGATCAAGAGCGGATCGGAAGACTTGAGGCGTAGCGAATCGGCAACACCCTACGACCGTTGCTGAATGGTGTCAAGACTTCAAATCGTTTCACAACCCTATGGATTTGACTTTCCGTGCAGCCTATCCGGCAGAAGTTTGTTTGACCACGGATTAGTCTCAACTAATGTGATTTTTTCCTGCAAAACATTTCATTAGTCGTGATCTTCCGCCGGTCTGTGCACGCTGGGCCAACACGATTCCGGCGATTCTCAGCGCAAGAAGTTTCTTAGCCATCGTTCTATACAACAGTTAGGTTTCGACGTTTCTAACGTTTCCCTCAGGAGAGGCGTCTCCCCAGGATTACAGGGGTTCAAGGGTGTCCACCTGCGACTCGGGCTCCCCGTCAAGATTTTTCACCTGGCTTTGGGTTAGGGGCAGGAATGCGTCAATCAACACTCGGAGACTGGCCAACTTTTGCACCGCCCTGGCAATTCTTTAGGAGACAAGACAATGAAGAAACAAGCGTTTGTTATAACACTCGGGGTAGTGATGGTTGCAGTGATAGTTTCTTTGGGAGTGCTAATAACGGCCCGGGCCCAATGGCATGCGTCAAGTGGAGGCGGGGGAACCGGACAGGCAAGTGAGGCAGGCTACTACAAGCTCTCCGGACCCTACACGCACAAGAACCTCTCAATCTTTTTGGTCCACGGAAAAAGTGTAATTAAGGGGAAGTCGTTTCTAACTTTGCAGGAAGCGCTGGTGCAGAAGAAGGTCGTAGTTTACGAGACACGCAGCGTTAACGAGCTTTCGATACAAAACTTTTCAGACGAAGATGTTTTCGTACAGTCCGGCGACATCGTAAAAGGCGGACAGCAAGATCGCATGATTGGAGTTGACCTGATTGTTCCCCCACGTTCAGGCAAGTTGCCGATTTCAGCGTTTTGTGTCGAGCACGGCAGATGGAGTGGCCGTGGGAACGAACGCGCCTCGGTCTTCAGCAGTTCCGCTGACGCCGCATCCACGAGAGAAATTAAACTTGCGGCAAAGCGTTCAACTTCGCAAGGCGATGTCTGGAAAAGTGTAACAGTGGCCCAGGACAAACTGAGTCGCAATGTTGGTGCACGTGTTAATTCCGAAGTATCGGAGTCGAGCCTGCAGCTGGCGGTTGAAAACAACAAGGTGCAGGAAACCGCGGATAGTTATATCAATGCCCTTTCCGGCATCGCCAACCGCAGCGACGACGTCATCGGTTATGTCTTTGCAATCAACGGCAAGGTGAATAGTGCGGACATCTACGGCTCAAACGTGCTTTTCAAGAAGCTCTGGCCCAAACTGCTTAAGGCAAACGCGATCGAAGCCATCGCTGAATTGCAACCGGGCAAGTTCAAACCCGCGTCGGCCGATAGTGTTCAGGGATTTCTTGCCGACTCGGAAAAGGCGAAAGGCTCAGATAAGGACGTTAATGCACGCGTGAACCTGATGACTCGCGAAGATAGTGAGAACATTTTCTTTGAAACTCGCGATAAGAAGGAAAACGGTGCGTGGATTCACCGAAACTACATCAAGAAGAATTAGGGGAAGAAGACAACGGGGAACAGGGGGAGAAGGGGAATGGGTAAAGGGTAAGGAGACCTTGCCTTATCCATTCCCCTAATTTTTAGTGGACCAGCTTCGTCGAGTAGAGCACTCCGTACATCTCATCCTGGTGCTGCTTGAAGCCAGTGCCGTTGCTCGACACCATCACGTTTACAAATTGTAGTTGTCCGTTGTATTTCCGGTAGGCCAGCCATTGCAATCGCCTGAAGTCGTCCGGCTTCTCAGGATCTATTTCGCGAAACTCTACGCCCTTCAGTCCGTCAATCTCCAGCCACTTTACTTCATCGACCTCGCCATTCTTCGCACGGGTCTTGGCGCCATCGTAGTAAGCCTTGATGCTGATGTCCGCGGGGAAGCTGTCATCCATCGGGGAAATGCTCACGATCAAGTTGGCCGCCTCCGAACCGCCAGGTGAACGCCAGGTGAACGACTTCGCTTCGTTTTCTGTTTCAGTCCACTTGGGCGGGACTGTCCACGACATGCCCTGCCGGTCCCACTTGACGGTTTGGCCGCCCGCAAGAGCTGCAGTTTGCGCTTGAGTTGGCTTTGCCTGCTCGGCCTGGATATCGCTGTCGCCCTTGCCGGAGGCGCCGGAATTGCTTGACGGTTTTAGTTTATTGGTCAGATTGCAAAGCGAGAGCGCAAATCCGAGGACAAGCAAGACGGGAAGATGTTTCATGGTTCACTCACAAGAAGAAGACTGAAAAAGCATAGCGCTTCTATTCCAAAAACTGTGTTAAGTCAAATGCTTGATACCGACCCGCTCAAGTGATTTGCTGGGACCGCGGGCGTCCCGCCCGCAATTGAGCGCGCAGCGCGAAAATTGTTGGGAGCTATTCAGAAAAATTGCGCCCCTGTGCGCGTTTGCGGGCGGGACGCCCGCGGTCCCAGCAAATCACTTGACCTTGGTGTTACAAACTTCCTCCGCGCGTGTTATGCTACGACTCCCCTCCAAACAACCCCCTTTTATTTAACGAGCCCTGGCGCTCTAATTCTTCGGAGAAACTTATGAATACCGCTGCCCGCAAGACTGTTCGCACTGCTCGACTCAGCTCGAGATTTTCAACTTCTGGCTTAACTTCTCTTTTGCTGATCAGTCTGTTTTGTCTGGCTCTAAGCGCTTGCCAACGATCTGACACAACCACAAATACCAATCTGACGACTAACGCCAACAGCTCTCCAATCGCGCTGGTCAGTCCTACCGCATCACCAACGCCGACAAGCGCTGCGCGTGAGCCGGAAAAATATCGGGCCGTGCTGGTCTTCAGCGCGGAAACGGAGGGCGGCCAAAAGACGGTCGGCATTCCGACGCTGTCTGTAGAAGTTGCACGCAACGCTGCCGATCGCCGCGTATCCTTTAAGCTCCCTGATGGTTCCGATTTGATTTACCTCGAACAAGGAGACAAACACATTGTGATCGCGCCCGCCCGCAAGCAATTTGCGGAACTGACTCCGGAAGCGACCGGCTTCCAATTGCAAAAGCTTATGACGCCGGGCCAGATCGTTTCCTATCTGGAGCGACTGAAAGGCGTCGAACGAGTCGGCGATGAGACAATGAACGGCCGCCCTGCGGATAAGTATCGTTATGCAACCACCACCAACACTTCAACGTCCGCCGGGCAAGTTAAGAGCGAAGCCTTTTTCTATGTCGACAAAGAAACCGGCCTGCCGCTCAGGGCAGAACTGGAGTCCGAAGCGAGTGGAAACGTACAGGGTGTGAAAGGCGCGAGGGTTGTTGCAGAGATGCGCGACATCAGCACAACGATCGACGACTCTTTGTTTCAGGTGCCCGCTGACTTTAGTAAAGTTCCACCCGAACAGGTGCGGCAACAAATCGACTCGTTTACCAGAACTGTGATGGCGCTTGGCAAAATAGTGCTGAGTAATATGAACGCGCCTGCACCTTCGCCGACTGCCTCGCCGGCGCTGTAACCACTCAGGGAGAATACGAATGAAATATCTATTGCTTCTCGTTCTCGGTCTCGTCATCGGCGCGGGTGCCGCCATCTATTTCCTTGGCGTGCCGAGTGCGAAAGCTATCCCAGGCGCGCGCGTCCAGGCTCCGACCGCGGGCGGCGATCCGCCGGCCACCGTGATGGTTTCGCTAAGCGACAGCTTCCTAAACGAAATGTTGGGAACGATCTTTCGCGATCTGGGAGCACCTTCGTTCAAACTTGCTGAGATCGTTGATCCCGCGCAGAGCACGACCAATGTCCTGGTGGCGTTCCAGGGTGGCTGCGCAAACACCCTGACTCTTGGCACGGAAGGAAACAATGTGAAGACAGCTGTGAACTTTGCGGAAGGCAAAATCTCGGCGCCGCTTGTTTTCAGTGGCAACTATAATTTACTGGGGAATTGCACGGAGTTTAAGGGATGGGCGCAAACAACAATTCAGCTTTCGTTTGATCAGCCAAATCAAACGCTATATGGACAGCTGAATGTTGAGGGTGTCAATCTTGAGGGCGTCAATCCCTTTGCCAATAACTTCGTGACTGTCTTTGTTCGCAGTGCCATAGACAGCAAAGTTAATCCGATCCAATTCCTGCGTCCGCAGCAACTGCAGTTACTAATTCCGGTGCAGGCGAGCAATGGTTCGGTGAAAGCCCAGGTGAAAGATGTGCGCTCCGAAGTGCAGGATGGCGCGCTGCGTTTGCACATCACATATGAGTTCAGCGGCGCCAAAGGACAACCACAGGGCTAACCCCCTTCAAGCGATTTGCTGGGACCGTCGGGCGTCCCGCCCGCAAACGCGCCGAAGGGGCGCGGTCTTTCAGGAAGCTCCCCAATTCATTTTCGCGCTTCGCGCTCATTGCGGGCGGGACGCCCGACGGTCCCAGCAATTCGCTTGAGCGCTTCGGCCGCGCAGCGCTCTGTTTTGTCCCCGCAGAAAAGGCGAGCGACTTCAGGCAGAAACCTGACCCACCGGGTGAGCCTCTCCGCTCGTTTCTTCCGCCAAAACGCGTTGCCGCTCAAAGTGATCCACAATTTCCTGCGCGGTCTTCTTCCCGACAAATGGCGTCAACTCGGAAACAGCCGCGGCCGCAATGCGATGAATCGAACCAAAGTGTCTCAGCAAACGCCCCTTGCGTTTTTCGCCGACGCCAGGAATCGCGGACAGTTCAGAAGTAAAGTCACGTAGTTCGCGGCGCTTGCGATGGTAGGTCAACGCATAGCGATGCGTCTCATCGCGGATCATTTGCAGCAGGCGAAGGATCAGCGAATGCGGATCGAGATAGATGGGTTCATGTTCACGGCCTTTCACCAGCAGGTAGGAAACCTGATTGTGCTTAAAGGGAGGCTTTACTACACCGACCATCGGCACCGCTTCCAGGTCAAGTTCACGCATCGCATCTCCGGCAGAGTTAAGTTGAGCCTTGCCGCCGTCAATCATGATCAAATCCGGCAGGGGTTTTCCCTCGTCCAGCAACCGTCGATAACGACGAACCACAGCTTCGCGCATCGACGCAACATCATTCGCGCCGTCCACCGTCTTGATGCGAAACTTGCGATACTCCGAACGGTTCATTTTGCCATTATCGCAGACCACCATACCCGCGACGTTCTCCGCCCCCTGAATGTGCGAAATATCAAACGACTCGATGCGCGCGGGAAAGCGCCGCAGTTCCAGCGTCTCCTGTAATTCTTCCAGCACGAGTTTCATGTCCGGCTGCAGGATCCTGAAGCGTTGCTCGAATGCCAGCTTCGCATTCTTCTCACCCAGGTCGATCATGTCGCGCTTTTCACCGCGCTGGCTGTGATGAATATGCACGCGCCGGCCCTTGCGCGCTGTCAACGCTTTCTCCAGCAGTTCGCGATCCTCGAAATCTACCGGTACATGAATCTCGCGGGGCACGTAGTCGGTGGCGTAATATTGCGCCAACACTTCGCCCAGAAACGAAGCCGGATCGAAATCGTCTTCAGACAAATCTTCCCAGAAGAATTCGCGACGGCCGACTATATTTCCCTCGCGCATGGTGAAAAGTTGCAGAGCGAGTCGGGGTCCCTCGCGGTAGTAAGCGAAGATGTCCACGTCGCGATCGGCAACGGTTGCCATCTTCTGCTGCTCCGAAAGTTTGACTACAGTCTTGCGCAGATCGCGATACTTGGCCGCCATCTCGTAACGCAACTCTCCCGATGCCTGATCCATGCGCTCCTCGAGCGTGTCGGCGAGTTCTGTGTTTCGTCCTTCTAACAGTAAGCGCACATCGCGCACTGCCTCCTGATATTGTTCCGCCGTGCACAGTCCCTTGACGCACGGTCCGAGGCAGCGCTTGATGTGATACTCCAGGCACGGGCGCGGCGCTTTGCCGTTGATTTCAATGTCACAGGTGCGCAGCTGAAAAGTTCTGTTGATGACGTCGATCGTCCGCCGCGCCATGCTGGCCGGCAGAAACGGTCCAAAGTAAAGCGCGCCGTCTTTTTGAATACGTCGCGTGATGACGGCTTTGGGAAAAGGCTCGTTGATCGTTAATTTCAAGTGAGGATACGACTTGTCGTCTTTTAGATTGACGTTGTAACGAGGCTTATGTTTTTTGGTAAGCGTTGCTTCAAGGATTAACGCTTCGACTTCGTTGTCAGTAACAATAACCTCGACGTCCGCAATCTGCCTGACCAGCGCATCGGTCTTGCGATCAAAAGGACGTGCTTCGCGGAAATAGGATTGCACGCGGCTGCGCAAGCGCTTGGCCTTGCCGATATAGATTATTTTGCCGGCGCTATCCTTGTAGAGATATACGCCGGCAGAAACTGGAATTTCCTTGAGCTTTTGGGCTAATGTCACTGCTTTCGAGTTGCTATTGCGTAACTGTTCGTCTCATTCTAGCGCACTGATGTGATGAAGACTACGACGCAACCTGGCTGTCAGGCTCAACTGAATAGTCTCAAGGTTGGGAAGGCGGGCTTGCCCCCGCTCAAGTCAAAAAATCAAAAACCAAAAGCGGGGGCAAGCGCGCCTTTTTAACCCTGAGATTTCGTTCTCGATGACTTCATGCGCCTCATGAGGTTTCAACTTCGTTGACCCTATGCAGTTTCCTTTTCTTTTGCGTGATGACAAACAGTTCGACGCCGTCGGCTTCGGTCTCAACGCTGTAGATCATTTGATCGTCGTTCCTGAGTATCCGGCCTTCGACACCAAAATCCGTCTACTGGAACACAAACAAACTACGGGCGGCCAAACGGCAACAACCATGGTCGCGTTGCAACGTTTGGGTTTGAAAACGGCGTACGCCGGCAGATTTGGTTCGGACGCCGAAGGGCAGTTTGGTTTCGAGTCTTTGAAGTCAGAAGGTGTCAACAGCGAATTCGCGGAAGTCATCAACGGGGCGCGCAACCAGGTCGCCTTCATCATCGTTGATGGGCGCAGCGGCGAGCGCACAATCATCTGGGACAGAGACGAGCGATTGTCTTACCGTGCCGAGGAAGCGCCGATCGCTTTAGCTGCGCGTGGACGAATCCTGCATCTTGATGCACACGATCCGCCGGCTGGTGCGCGGATGGCACGCGCGGCGCGGGCAGCGGGCACGATTGTGACCGCGGATGTCGACAATATTTACGAAGGGCTGCCTGAACTGTTGCCGCTGATCGATGTCCTGATAAGTTCACGAGAGTTTCCTCATCGACTAACGGGTATCACCGACCAGCGCGCGTCGTTAGTGGAATTGAAAGCTCGTTACGGATGTCGAATCGTCGGCATGACTCAGGGGCGAAAGGGCGCGACCATTTATTGCGAGGGACAGTTTATCGAGTCGCCGGCGTTCACAGTACCCGGCGGTTGCCGTGATACTACTGGATCAGGCGACGCGTTTCATGGCGGATTTCTATTCGGATTATTGAGCGGCGAAGGAGTTGAAACCAGCCTGCAGTTTGCGAACGCAGTAGCGGCGTTGAAGTGTCGCGACCTCGGCGCGCGCACCGCATTGCCCGACAGAGGCGTGTTGACTGAGTTCCTTGAAGACAACGCCGTTCTAAGGCCAAAGAGGAAGCTTGGACAGGATTGACAAGATTTACAGGATTAGGAAGAGTAGCTGCGGCGGCTTTCATCTTATTAATCTTGTAATTGTCAGATTCATGAATCTAAGGAGAATTTCTTGTGGACAAGTTATCTCTACCGGTTCTGTTGGGCACTAATCGAAAAGAGCGAAATAGCGTACACCCGGCCAGATGGTTGATTGGTGAGATGCAGAAGCGGCCGGAAATTGAAACGAGGTTGTTTGATGTCGGTGAGTTTTCGTTGCCGCAGAATGATTACGGCCAGGCCCTTAAAGACCAGTTCCCTGAGTGGCGCGACACGATCATTAAGGCAGATGGACTCGTGATCGTGACACCGGAATACAATCACGGTTACCCGGGTATATTAAAGGCAGTCCTCGATCTACTGCTGCGGGAATACATACACAAGGCGGTCGCGTTTGTGGGCGTTTCGGCCGGGCCCTGGGGCGGCACGCGTGTGATCGAAGCGATGGTGCCTATGGTCCGCGAGCTGGGGCTGGCGGTAACGTTTTCAGATCTGAACTTTCCCAAAGTACAGAACTCTTTTGACTTGGAAGGAAAACTCCTCGACCCAGCGTTTGAGAAACGTGCTCAGGATTTTCTTGATGAACTTATCTGGATGAGCCGTACTTTAAAGTGGGGACGTGAAAACGTGCCGTCGAAGTTTCACCAGAGCTGATAAAACGGTTTTCGCGCTCCGCACTCATTTGCGGGCGAGGGCGCCCGCGGTCCCAGAAGTTCTCTTGAGTCAGGCACCGGTCGGCAATGCCAACGACAAGTGTTTGCGGAATAGAGCGAGCACTCTTCGCCAGGCATCGCTCGCCGCGTCGGCATCGTAAACCTGAGGCCGGGTGTCATTGAAGAAAGCGTGATCAGCGTCGTAGCTGACAACTTCCACTGGCAAGGTCATGTTTCCGCGCCGCTTCAATTAGTCCGTTTACCTTCTCGGCATTAATCCAGGCATCGCGCTTACCGGCGATGAAGAGCGTCGGTACCTGCAACTTTTTCAGGACGTCCTCTCCCGGGATGTCGCCATAAAAGGGTGCGGCGGCCGAAAGTTCACTAATCTCGCAGGCCGCACGCAGGGCAAATGTCCCGCCCATGCAAAAGCCGGTGATGCCAAACTTCTGTATGTTATGGGTCCGCCGGGTTTCGACCAGTGCTGCACGAATTATTTCCAGGCCGTCTTCAATGGCCAGGGCCTGCATTAGTTGGGCAGCTTCCGTAGAGTCTTTGGCGAGCTTACCGCGAAAAAGATCAGGCGCCACACAGATGTAACCTTCGTTCGCATAACGTTCGGCGATATCGCGAATGTGGTCGTTGATGCCCCACCATTCCTGGATGAGTAAGACAACAGCCGTGGGCTTGCCATCCGGATGAGCGACGTACGCGGTGGTGGCGCCCTTGGCTGGGTTCAAGTTTAGTGTCTCGGTTTTCATAGCGGCTCCTCGAAAGTAGAAGTCATGTTTGCGCGACGTGATTATAGTCCAAAGAGAGTCTCGCCCTTACAGTTTCTCGGAGCAAGTGATATAAAACGGACGCTCTGCAAAACATCTTCCGCGCCTGTTAGTCAGAAACAATATGAAAGCCTTCGCTGCCTTTCTCGTTGCCATCATTTCCGCTCTTGAGTTTTCACCGGCGCCGGCAAAAGTTGCCTCCGCTGATCTGGTTTTCAAAAACGGCAACATCTACACCGTCAACGCCAGCCAACCAACTGCAGAAGCGGTCGCCGTCAAAGGCGATCGCATTATTTTCGTCGGCTCAAATCGCCTTGCACAAAACTACGTTGGGAAGAATACGCGCGTTATTGATCTCGGTGGCAGAACGATGGTGCCGGGAATGACTGACGCGCACCATCATCTTTCCGGTGTTGGTTTTCGGGAGATTACGCTCAACCTTGAAGGCATCACCAGCCTCGAAGCGTTTCTGGCAAAGGTCAAAGAGCGCGTCGATCAAAAACAACCAGGCGAGTGGGTGACCGGTCGCGGCTGGATTGAAACTTTCTGGACTCCAGCCGGTATTTCCGACGCGCTGGGACCTCGACAAGGTTGCGCCAAACAATCCCGTCTTTCTGGATCGTGCTGACGGACACGGGGCAGTAGCAAACAGCGCGGCCCTGAAAATTGCAGGCGTTGACAAGAACACGCCCAGTCCTTTCGGAGGCGAAGTTTCCAAAGACAAACAAAGCGGCGAACCAAACGGCATGTTCCTCGATGCGGCGCAGGATCTAATTCAACGGCACATTCCGGGGACCACCGCGGCTGAGGCTGAACGCGCCATCATCCTGGGGGTGAAGCGCGACATCGAACTTGGTTGGACGCAGGTGCAGGATCCGGGCGGCAGTTATGCTGAGGTCGCTATTGATTCCAAACTTTACAGCGAAGGCAAAATCAAACTTCGCATTTACAAAGCTCTCTCAGCGCCGGGACCGGAGGCAGACAAACTCTTTCACGATGGACCAAAGATTGGCGACTATGCAAACCACCTTACGGTGCGAACCTTAAAACTCTACGCCGACGGCTCACTCGGTTCGCGGAGTGCGGCGTTGCTTCAACCTTACTCTGACAAACCAGACACGTCCGGCTTTTTGACAATCAAGGAAGAACAGCTCCAGCCCTTGCTGCAGGAGGCCTTGAGAAAAGGAATTCAAATCGAGACCCACGCGATTGGCGACCGCGGTAACCGCTTCATTCTCGATCAATACGAGAAGGCGATGAACGCAGTGCCAAAAGCGGAATGGAAAATTAAGGAGCCGCGCTGGCGTGTTGAGCATTCACAGATCGTAAATCCCGCGGACATTCCACGTTTTAAAAAGCTTGGCGTCATTCCTTCCATGCAGGCATCGCACGCGATTGGCGATTTACACTTCGCGCCCAAGCGTCTGGGAATAGCGCGGCTGGCGGGAGCATACGCCTGGCAAAGTTTTATCAAATCAGGATCGATTATTCCCGGCGGTTCGGATGCGCCGGTTGAGCGCGGCGAGCCGATGATTGAGTTTTACGCGGCCGTGGCGCGCAAGGACATGAAAGGTTTTTCCGGCGAGGGCTGGCATCCGGAAGAAGCTGTCACACGCGAGCAGGCACTCAAGATGTTTACCATCTGGCCGGCCTACGCCGCTTTTGAAGAAACGTTGCGAGGCTCGATCCAGAACGGCAAGCTGGCGGACTTTACGGTTTTCTCCGCAGACATCATGAAGATTCCGGAGATGGAAATACTGAAAACGCGTTGCGTGATGACGGTGATCGGCGGCGAGATTGTTTACGAGGCGCAACCGGCTTTTGGATTGACGATTTTAGGGTTCCGCTGCGCTTCACCCCAGGCTCTATGCTGTCGCCTGCAGGCTCGCTGAGTCTTTGCAAGCTTACTACCTGCTGGATGAGGCTAGAAAGAAATGAAGAATGTGTTCCGTGACCAAGCGGCAGTTTTGATCGTCGCAATTTTCTTTCGCTCGCCGGCAAAGGTCTCGGCCTGGCGGCGCTTTCGTCAGCAACCATCTGCCTCGTTACTGAAAGAGATTCAGGCAGCGTCTAAGAGCATTGCACATCTGCCGCCCGAGCAGGCCGCGATGGACGAAGACTTCTGGTTCACGATCCAAAACTCGTTTTCCGTCACACGCGGCATCATCAACCTGAACAACGGCGGCGTTTCGCCCAGCCCGCGCATCGTTACCGAAGCGCTCGTTCGTTATATCTGGCAACAGGAAGACGCTACCGCCTATACGATGTGGCAAATACTCGAACCGCAGTCGGAAACGATTCGCACCGGCCTGGCCGAAGTGTTTGGTTGTGATCGCGAGGAAATTGCCATCACGCGCAACGCTTCCGAGTCGCTGGAAATTCTCCTGATGGGAATGAACTTCAAGTCCGGCGACGAAATTCTCACGACTACCCAGGACTACGGGCGCATGATAACGACTTTGCGCCAGCGCGAGAAACGCGAGGGTCTGGTGCTGAAGTTAGTTAAAATTCCTATTCCACCAAAAGACCTGAACGAGATTACCGCCGCTTTTGAAAGGGCAATCACTGACCGCACGCGGCTAATCCTGATGGCCCATCAGGTAAACATCACCGGGCAGATCACACCGGTGAAAGCCGTTTGCGAAATGGCGCGCGCCAGGGGAATTGAAACAATCGTTGACGGCGCGCACTCGTTTGCCCAGTTTGACTTCAAGCAAAAGGACCTCAGTTGCGACTACTTCGGCACCAGCCTGCACAAATGGCTCTACGCTCCGAAAGGTACCGGTTTGCTCTACATCAAACGTGACAAGATCGAGAAGATCTGGCCATTGATGGCCGCCGAGTCGAAACAAGCCGGGGACATACGCAAGTTTGAAGAGATCGGTACGCACTCCGCCGCGCCTAAACTCGCCATCGGTGAGGCGTTGCTGTTCCACAATGGAATTGGCGGGAAACGAAAAGAGGCCAGGCTCAGATACTTGTCTCGTTATTGGATGAACCGGCTGAAGGACGTGCCTAAGGTTCGTTTCAATACTTCATTTGATCCGGCGCAATCGTGTGCCATCGCCAATGTGCAAATCGAAGGCCTGAATCCCAGCGCTGTCGGTAGTTATTTGTTTGATAAGCATCGGATTTTCACGACACCGATCATTCACGAAGAGTTTCAGGGTATTCGAATCACCCCGAATATCTACACTACGCTGGGCGAGTTGGATCGTTTTTGTGAGGTAATGGAGTCCATCGCGCGGAAAGGTCTGCCGGTTTGAACGCACGCGCTGGGATTGACACTTGGTCTGGTTTCTCATAAAGTCCCGCTCGCCCAAGTCCAGAGTTCTATCAAATTCTGCAGCAGCTTATTTGCCGCAACTATGTCTCGAGAACGCACGAACGTACCGGCGTCTCGAGTCTACTCCCCCGTACGGTAAGGAGCTCAAAATGAAAGTCAAACGTACCTTGATCGGTTCACTAGTATTGTTAGTATTAATTGTCGGGGTTTCGGTTTTTGCCCAGGTTAATCGTCCCTATCATAATGGTTCAGTGTGGAATATCAGTTTCATCCGCATGAAGCCGGGCATGGATGCAGCTTACCTGGACTATCTCGCCGGATCGTGGAAGGCCAATCAGGAAGCGGCGAAGAAGGAAGGACTGATCCTTTCGTATAAGGTCATCGGCGCCGAGGGTCATACGCCTGCGGACTGGAACCTGATGCTGATGACTGAATACAAAGACCTCGCTTCTATGGAGGCCAATGAAGACAAAGCCGATGCGCTGGCGCAAAAAATGGTTGGTAACGACCAGAAGCAGATGCAAGGCTATAAGGATCGCTCAGAGATTCGCGAAGTGATGGGCGACCGGTTGGCTCGGGAAATCATACTTGAACCAAAAGGCCGATAAAGCGAGTTGTTAGTAGTTTTCAGTCAAGAGCCAATGCGCCGCACTCACTCCTGAGCGCGGCGCTTTGGTTCCACCGAGTTGTTAGCTAACAGGGAGCGCCTCGATGTCACAAATGATCTCGCGAAGAAAAATCCTGGTTGGCGCAGTCAAGACGGGTGTGGGACTGACTGCTCTGCGGGGCTTCAACGCTGAGTCGATAATCGCGTTTTCTCAGGTAGCGCAGACGACTCCCGATCGCTATCAGGCGACTTACAAGCGTCTCGATGAATACGTCGCGCGACATATGGCGGAAGTGGGTGCGCCGGGAATGACGCTCGCGTTGGCGAATCGCAACGGTTTGCTGCGGGCTTCAGAATATGGATTTGCCGACGTGAAGGCCGGCATCAAAGTCAGTCCGCAAACGCTTTTTGAGATTGGCTCCATATCGAAGTCGTTTGTGGCAATAGCAGTGTTGCAACTCGCTGAAGAAGGCAAGCTCGATCTAACCAGGCCGGTGACGAGTTATCTACCCTGGCTCAAGATCGAATCTAAGTTTTCACCTTTTACTACCCACCACCTTCTTAGTCACACTTCGGGTCTTTCCGGAGTGCCGCTGTTGTTGCGCGCGGCGGGCACAACCTTGGGAGTCAGCTTTGAGCCGGGGACGAATTGGGTTTACTCAAATGTCGGTTACGACTTACTAGGATTACTGATTGAAGCGGTTGATAAAAAGCCTTTTGCTGACGCAATGCGCCAGCGTGTTCTCAATCCGTTGGGAATGAATTCAAGTTCACCGGTGATCTCAAATGAGATCCGCGAACGCGTCGCGGTGGGCTATGCGCCGTTACAGTCGGATCGCCCCTTTCCAATCAGAGGCAAACTCGGCGAGGCGCCGTGGATTGAAGTGCCGGAGGCTGCGGGCAGTATCGCTGCGACTGCCAGCGACATGGGAAACTATTTGCAGATGCTTCTAAACAACGGCGCGGGCGCGAAGGGCCGGGTACTTTCGGAAAAATCTTTCGCGTTGTTTACCAACCCGGTAATCAAATCGCCGTTTCGTGGTGAGGACGCGAGCTATGCCTACGGGCTCTGGGTCAGCGAAACCAACGGTCATAAGCTTTTACGCCACACCGGCGGCATGGTCGCCTTTAGCTCGGTGATGTATGTGGACACGACTGATGGGCTTGCCGCCTTCGCGTCAGTGAACGCCGCGCGCCTACCTGGCGGATATCGGCCGATCCCGGTGGTCCGTTATGCGCTGGCGTTGCTAAGTGCCGCCTCGGGCGGTCAGGAGTTGCCGCCCGCACCGCCGCCATTGCCATCACCGACGTTAGTACAAAATGCCGGAGACTACGCCGGTTCGTTCACACTTCAATCGCCATCCGCTGAAGAGAAGAAGCTCGTGTTGATTAGCGAGGGCAATCAACTGATTTTGCAGCACGCAGGATCACGTATCGCGCTGGAGCCGGCGGGCCGAGATGCATTTATCGTCAAGCATCCAGATTTTGAGTTGTTCACGCTGAGGTTCGGACGCGAAAAAGAGTTGGTCACGGAGGCCTTCTATGGTTCCAGCTGGTGGACGAACGAGCGCTATTCCGGGTCAAAGAAGTTTGAGTATCCAAAAGGATGGGACGCCTTTACGGGTCATTTTCATTCGGATAGTCCCTGGTACGGCAGCGTACGGATAGTGGTTCGCAAGGGCCAAATGCTGATTGGCGGCGACCAGCCGCTGGTGGAAGTCAGCCCTGGAGTTTTTCGTTTCGATGATGACACCGGCGTTGACCGAGTGACGTTTGATACCATCATTGACGGTCGCGCGATTCATGCGAATGTTGCCGGGGTTGATTTCTATCGAGCCTTTACGCCGTAGGGTCGTTGGCCTTCGGTCTTTGGTCTCTGCAATCCTTTCGTAGATCGACTCAAGAGATGACCAGCGTTCAAAGACCTAAGACCAAAGACCCAAGATCAAACACTTTAAGTCAATCGCAAATTCTTCAGTGAGGAGCAATAATCATGTCTAGTCCAGCCAAGCAACCGACACCCCAACTGTTTTTCCAAACGATTAATGCCTACCAGCAAACAGAAGGGCTGAAAGCGGCAATCGAGCTTGAAGTTTTCACGGCAATCGGCGAAGGCAATACAACCGCGCCCGAAATCGCCAGGCGGTGCGGCACTTCAGAACGTGGCATGCGCATACTCTGCGACTTCCTTTGCATAATCGGCTTTCTCAGCAAAGAGGGAAACAAATACAGTCTGACTGCCGACTCAGCGATGTTTCTCGACAAGCATTCGCCCGCTTATCTTGGCGGCGTTACAGAATTCATGTTGTCGCCAATGCTTACCGAGCCGTTCAAGAATTTCGCTGAGGCGGTGCGCAAAGGTGGCACCACGTTGCCTGAGGGCGGTACGGTCTCACACGACAATCCCATTTGGGTGAAGTTTGCGCGCGCGATGGCGCCGATGATGGCCCTCCCGGCGCAGTTGATGGTGAAACTGGTTGACCCCAGAGCCGATCGAAAACTAAAAATTCTGGACATTGCTGCGGGTCATGGACTCTACGGGATCGCGTTTGCGAAGAATAACCCGCAAGCGAATGTCGTGGCGCTCGACTGGCCAAATGTCCTGGAGGTTGCAAAGGAGAACGCCGCTGCGGCTGGTATTGCAGATCGCTATGCAACGATCGAGGGCAGCGCTTTCGACGTCGATTATGGGAATGACTACGACCTCATCCTTTTAACAAACTTCCTTCACCACTTCGATCCGCCAACGAATGAGACTCTGTTGCGGAAGGTTCATGCAGCGCTGGCTGAAGGCGGACGCGTAGTCACACTGGAGTTTATTCCAAACGATGATCGCATCTCGCCGCCGGAAGCTTCTTTCAGCATTCAGATGCTTGGCGGCACTGAAGGCGGCGATGCCTACACCTTTGCGGAACTGGAAAGAATGTTTGCGAACGCGGGATTTTCCAGCAGCGAGATGCACGCGTTGCCGCCGTCGATGCAGCGTGTGGTGATTTCGACCAAGTAAGAAAAGACACTCAAGTGCTTGTCTGGGACCGCGGGCGCCCCGCCCGCCGTGCGCCGAAGGAGCGCAGTCTTTCCAAAGTCGTACGCCAATTCTCTTTCGCGCTTCACGCTCATTGCGGGCGGGACGCCCGCGGTCCCAGACAAGCACTTGAGTGTTTTACGCGTTGGCAGCTTTGGTCTCGGCAAGAACGGTGGCGATAGTTTTTAGGAGCAAATCGCTGCTGAAGGGTTTCGACACGTAAGCGAGAAAGCCTGTTGCAAGGGCTTCGTTTTGACTTAGTTCCGCGTGAGCAGTAACTGCCATGCAGGGTATGGTCAGGGTGCGCTGATCCGCTTTCAGTTCCTGCAAAACTCCCCAGCCGTCCAGCACCGGCATAGACAGGTCCATGACAATTAAATCCGGAGGCTCGCTGCGGGCGATGGCCAGGCACTCGTGACCGTCTCTGGCTTCCCGAACGCTGTAGCCAGCGCCAGAAAGCAAGAGCAGCAAAAGCTCCCGGTTATCGTCGTGATCGTCGGCAATTAGGATAGTAGTTGGCATGGAGTACTACAGGATAAACCCGGTCACGCAGCTCGAAGGTCCATCTGGGGACTTATAACTTAGGGCCGAAACAGTGTCAATCACAGTCCTGAAAACGAATTCTTGACTCTCCGATTCCCACACGTCCATAATCGCTAAAGAGATGTGTTGCCCCCCACCATATCAGCAACAGGCGTTATCCCAGTTAGGCATCTCAGGTATGAGTCTCACCAAGGGCGCGCGTTCAATTATATCCTGCAATGGAGGAAAACACTGTGGTAAGCGGACAACTGGAAGATAGCTTGCGCCACGAGCTGGAGAGCTATATCGAAGGACGTATTGGCGGTATCAAGCAAGAGATAACCGCACTTCAGAGCCAACTAAACGAGTCGCTCAGCCGTTTGCTGGATCGACAAAAAGAAGTGCAACTGGACGGCTCCGTTTCGGCTTCGGTGCTGGAACACCTGAGAGCGGCCCGTGAAGAAGGTATGGATCTGGCAGCTTCGGAATCGTCGCGTGCGAAAGCTTCGAGTGACATGGCCATCGTTAAGGCCGCCATCTCCGAAGTCAACGAGCAGGATTCGCAGGCCGGCATCCTGAAGGCATTGGTTAACCGGGCCGCATCGTTTGCTCCGCGAGTCGCCTTCTTTGTAATCAAAGGCGATCAGAGTATTGGTTGGCGGGCGCGCGGTTTCCAGGGGACAGTTGGGGACAACGCCATTCACCAAATGTCGTTTCCAGTTGCCGCGGAAACATCTGTGGGACATGCTGCAAGATCGCGAGATTCATGGAGCGGAAGCTCGAGCTCGCATCCTGAAAATCACTTGATCATCAATCGGCTTGGTGATGAACCGCCGTCAAGAATCGTTGCGGTACCACTTGTGGTGCGCGATCGATCGGTTGCGGTTTTGTATGCCGACTCTGCCAACCTCGATTCCGATGCGATCAGTTTAGAGGCGCTCGAGACGCTGGTGAGTGTGGCCGGTATGGCCGTTGAATTGTTGGTGTCGCGTGCCGCTCCGGCAGCGCAGCCGGCCGCCGCGCCTGGTGCAGAAGCTCCGGCCGCTCAAGAAGCCGGGCCGGCGGAAGCTGCTGCGCCCGCGGAAGTCGTGCACGAGGAGCAGCCTTCCTACACACCAGCGGTGGAGTATGACGAAATAAGTCCAGTCGTCGAAGAGAGCGCACCGGCCGCAGAGGTCACCGAATTTGAAGCGACTCCGGAACCGCAGTATGCTGCGCCCGAGGTCGAGTATCAGCCAGAACCGCAGCCTTATGTCGCGCGAGATCGAAGCTAGCCCGGCTGCAGTCGAAGCGCCGGGAGAGTTAGCGGCTGAACTCGCGCCACCGGTCGAGGCGCCGGCTCCAGCGTCTACACCGCGCCGACGGTATGGCCAGGACGTTGAACTGCCGGTTGAAGTAAGTGGCGATGAGGAACGCCGACTCCATAACGACGCGCGCCGTTTCGCCCGCCTGCTGGTTTCGGAAATCAAACTCTACAACGAACAGAAAGTCGTCGACGGTCGTTCCCAGCACGACCTTTACCAGCGCCTGCGCGAATACATCGATCGCTCGCGCGAAATGTATGACAAGCGCGTCAGGCCTGAAGTGGCGCAACGTTACGATTACTTCCACAACGAATTGGTTAGCACGCTCGCCGAAGGCGACGAGGCGAAGCTTGGTAGCACCTATCCGGGAGCGACGGTCTCGGCTTAAACACTAGTTTCAAGTTTTCAGGTTTCAAGTTCCAGGTTTTCAGTTTCGAGTTGAGACAAATCCCCCCCAGAATGCATCTAATCGGGGCGATGGAGTTAAACTTGAAACTTAAAGCCTGGGACTTGAAACTGTTTTAGGGGGCTCTGTGAATAAACTCGGGAAATATCGGCTGACACTGCTGGTCATCGGGATTGCTATAGTTGTGGGGGCTTCGCTGCCGGCTTTCATGACCGCCAGCTGTCTGACGCGACAGCAAACCCCAGCTGAGTTAAGAGCACTTGAAAGTCTGCGGGCGATGACCCGTGGCGGCGTATTGCCGTCAGAGGACGTCGTGGCACGAATCGAGTCAGACTATCCGCGTAGTAAAACAGCTGCGCTCGCGAGAATAGTTCGCGCCCGCATCCGGCTTAACGCGAAAGATTTTGCCGGCGCCGCTTCGTTGCTGGACGCCGGCGTTATCCGCGATCACAGCTTGCTTGGTGATTACGCGCTTCTGATGCGTGGCAGCGCGCTCGAACAAGCGGGCAAGTTGCCCGAAGCGCGCGCCGCTTATGAAGAATTGCTTAGCGACTATCCGGGTTCGACGCGCACGCGCGAAACGACCTTGCGACTTGCAAGCATCCTCATGCGTAGCGGGAGCGTAACGGCCGTCGCAAACCAGCTAAAGGATTTGAGCGCCAGGAATGATCCGGCTGCTTTGCTATTGATTGCACGGGCCGCTGAACAAGCTTCCGACTCAACGCGAGCCCTTTCCGCCTATCGTCGTTTGTATTTCTATACGCCGGCCGCGACAGAAAGCGCGGATGCCGCGACCGCGATCACGCGTTTGGGCTCAGCTGTGGCGCCGGCAAACTCTGATGAAGCAATCGCCCGGGCGGACAAGTTCTACGAAGCAAAGCGGTTTTCCGACGCTTCGCAAGCTTATGCTGACGCCTTCGCGAGATTCCCGGAAACGTCGACTCCCAACAGCCAATTGCGTCGCGTAATTGCGGCTTCGGGCTTAAGAAAGATGGCTGACGCACTGAGCGCCCTGAACTCTATTCCAGCCTCTGCTGGAGAGACGCGCGCCGAGGCGCTTTACTACGTGGCCCAGGGCTACGCGCGCGCGAAGCAATGGGAGCAGGCGCGTGCCACCGTCGAAGAATTGCGTAAAGGTTTTGCCGGCAGTCCATTCACACCGCGTGCCCTGGTCAGCGTGGGACAGATCGCCGAAGATGCGAACAACGATGCCGACGCCTCTTATTTTTTCCGCACCGCAGTGAACGGATACCAGGGCTCGGGCGAAGTTGCACAGGCGCAGTTTGATTTGGCCTGGATGACGCATGAAAGCAAAGACTTTGCCGAGTCGTCGAAACTTCTAACCGAGCATCTGGCTTACTACGCCGATAAGAACACCGACAATCGCGGTCGCGCCGGCTACTGGGCAGCGCGCGATTCAGAACGCGCCGGCAAACTTGCGGAGGCCCGCGCGCTCTACAGCGCCATGCAGGGCCGCTACGATGCCAACTGGTATGGCTATTTGGCGAAGCAGCGGCTGGACGCGATGCTGCGCAGCGGAGTTGGCACAATACCGCCGCGGACTTTTCCTCCCGATTCTGTAGTGGCTCGGGCAATCGCGAATCTGCAAACAGTCACGGTGGCCGAAGAAACGGCCGGCGCGAATGAAGATAAGCTGATTGCCAGGTCGGACGAACTTAATAACGTGGGACTTAATGATTGGGCTTTGGAAGAATTGGCCGTCGCTTCTTCGTCGGCCGGGAACAGTCCCAAGGTTAACTTGGCAATCGCTCGAGTTTATCGTTCCGAAGAAGATAACGTGCGTGCGCTGAACGCGCTCAAGAAAAGTTTTCCTGACTATTCGCAGATGAAACCCGCAGAGATGACGCCCGAGCAGTGGGACGTGTTCTACCCGCTTTCCTACTGGGACATAATCGTTCAGGAGTCTCGCGCTAAAAGTCTCGATCCGTATCAGGTGGCGGGCTTGATTCGACAGGAAACTGTGTTCATGTCGCGGGCGCGATCAGGGGCCAGAGCTTATGGCTTGATGCAGTTGCTTGTTCCCACCGGAACGCTGACTGCTAAGAAGTATGGAGTAGAACGGGCAATCACTGAAGAGTCGCTATACGAACCACGCCTGAATATTCAACTTGGCACTGCCTACCTGCGCGACCAGATGGACAAGTTTGGCCGCATTGAATATGTAGCTGCGGCGTACAACGCGGGTCCACTTCGAGCAGTGCAATGGCGTTCGACATTGCCTGCGGAAATGGATGAATGGGCGGAGGCGGTTCCGTTTAAAGAGACGCGCGGCTACGTGCAAGGCGTGGTGCGAAACCGGCTGCAGTATCAGCGGCTCTATGATGCAAACGGAAAATTTCGCCCGGAAGTTGGCACTCGCGCCGTGACAAAACAGCCGGCGGCCGGAGGTTCGCCGGGAGCCCCACCCGAAGACCCGTCAGTGCGGAAGCGACGGGTTACGGATGGTGAAAGTGAAGAATGAAAGAGGGTAAGTCTCAGGTGATTCGCTGGGACCGCGGGCGTCTCGCCCGCAGCGCACCGAAGGTGCGCACGTCTTCTGATGGTCCTCTCTATCAATCACGTCTTTCGCGCTTCGCGCTCATTGCGGGCGGGACGCCCGCGGTCCCAGCAAATCGTTTGAAAGTTTTTACCCTCGTGGTATTGGTTGTAAATTCGCTCTGCAGCGCGAACCAGATCTTATCGCAGAGTCGAACTAACAAAGCAGCAGCGCCATCTTCGAGTTCCTTCGTCCTGAACACTGAACCCAACGCCATCGTCTGGATCGACGATATTCGTCGTGGTGTCACTGATGCCACGGGACGGATCGAGTTGAAGCCATCGACAGGCCGTCACACGCTGCGAGTTCGCGCGATGGGATTTAAGGAGGCAACCGCGCCGCTCGTCGCGGGCCGGCACAGCATGGCAGTTAAGCTCGTCAGAACCACCGAGCAGGCCGAACTCGCATTTCAGCAAGCCGATGATGCGCGCGAAAAGGCGAGGGATGATGAGGGGAGAAAAAAAACTGCCGAACTTTACCGGGCGGCCTTAAAACTTCGACCGGCGAATGCGGCTGCACATGTTGGCCTGGCGCGCGTGCTGCTTGATCTTAACCAATACGAACCGGCGCTCGCCGAAATTGATGCAGCGCGACGCGCGCGTCCAATTTACCCTGAGGCTTCCGCAGTTGAAGGCCGCATAAACCGTGAGGCCGCCTTCACAGACGAGGCGATTAAATCATTTCGCCGGTCAATCAGAGAGGCGCCGCGAGGTTTACAACCGGAAGCGCACGTGGGTTTGGCGAGAGTTTTAGAAGACAAAGGACAGTATGACGAGGCTATCGCCGAGTTTCGCAAAGCCATCGACCAGCTTTCGGATTCCGAGCCGGTGATTTACCAACTGTTGGGCGCGGCTTATGAGAAACAGCAGAAGTTCAAAGAAGCTGTTGCCGCTTATGAGAAATATCTTACCTTAGCGCCGAACGGTAGCCTGGCGCCCGCTATCCGCTCCATCATCGATCAACTCCGGCGCGACGCGGCCGGACAGGAAATCATTCCCTAGTTTTTCAGTTGAACACCTACGGTTGCGCGACGGGGTCACTTGCCGTAGCCGGCTGCGTCGCATTGGCATGCAACGCGTTTGATCTGGAGTCCATGTAAAAATGCCTGCCTTGTGGACCCTCGCCAGCCGGATCGGCATTTACTGAATAAAACGGGCCACCAGATCCCTTAACGACCTCCATTGTCAGCACATAGTCCTTTAGCGCAGGCTTATCGGCGTTGAACCGTTCATCGAGATAGCCGGCCGCTGACAGCTGTGGAAAGGTTCCATAGTTGCCCTCATTAGTAACTGAGTAGGTTTGTTGGGCCACCGCGATCGTGCGTAGCGCTCCGGTCGCCACAGTCTCATCGGCACGCGTCACCGACTGCTGCAGACCTGAAGAGTAGTTTTGGCAAGAGAGCGAGGCGAGGCAAATCAGAACGGTCGTTGCCTGCGAGGCAAACCTGAACATGTGGTTGCTCCTTATTCCTGGAGGTTAACGAAGTTCCCGGTAGCGAAAGCAACTGATAGTTGTGGTCGTTTACCAGGCCGACAGCTTGCATGAAGGCGTAACAAATAGTCGAGCCGACAAATTTGAAGCCGCGACTGCTCAGGTCTTTGCTCATTGCATCTGATTCGGCCGAGTGTGTAGGTACATGCTGGCCGCGTTTTCTTTGCTTTGGAACGCCAGCGACAAACTGCCAGATGTAACTATCGAAGCTGCCAAACTCTTTAGAGGTAGCCAGGAAAGACTTTGCATTCTGAATGGCAGCCGCAATTTTCAGGCGATTGCGAACGATACCGGCGTTCTGCAACAACTGCTCGCGCTTGCGCTCGTCGTAACGCGCTACCTTCGTCGCATCAAACCCGCTAAAGGCTGCGCGATAGCCTTCGCGTTTGTTGAGAATGATCTCCCAACTCAAACCCGCCTGAGCGCCTTCGAGAATAAGAAACTCAAAGAGCTTGCGATCATCGTGAACCGGCACACCCCATTCCTGGTCATGATAAGCAATTGATAGATCGGACCTGGCCCAGTCGCAACGCTTCAGCATGCGGCCAGTTTATCAGGAAAGTCTTTATAGCAGCGGAGAAACTTGAGAAACACTCATCGATATGTGAGCACAACGAAGGTCCGCCAAAGCAATACTGACCAGCAAAGATTCAACGTGGCTCACGCAAAATCAGAACTGGGAGCGCAGCGACCAGCCAGAGGCGCAACTGAAGAAAGGAATGCAGCCTAAGCCGTTTCAAGTCGAACCTTTTGAAGTGACTCCCTGGCTGGTCGCTAATGCTCCCATTTCTGAATTTGTCTGACTATTGGTTGAGTGTTTCAATTGCTCGGCCAAGTCAGCTCTTGCCCAGTCGCCCGGCCAAACTTGCAACCACGGTAACTAGCTCGTTGGCCTCAATTGGCTTGGCCACATGAGTGCTGAAGCCTGCCAATATCGCCTGCATGCGATCCTGGACCCGCGCGTAAGCGGTCAGGGCAACCGCCGGAATTCGTTTCTCTCGACCTTCTTCCTGTTTGCGAACACGCCGAATCAACTCGTAACCGTCCATCTTCGGCAATCCTATATCGCTAACCAACAAGTCGAACCTCCGCTTCTCGAGAAGCTTGAGAGCGTCCTCCGCATTGCTTACGCCAGTCACGTTCGCACCATATTGCACCAGCTCTACCGTGATTACGTCTAAGGCGTCCGGCTCATCGTCGACGATGAGGATATTCAATCCTTCAAGATTAGGTTGTTCGGCCTGGCGCGCTCCGAATGCAGCATTCGCTCTGTCCAGAATTTCTACTTGCAGGAAGCCGGTTGGTAGCGGCAGGCTGATGGTGAAGATGGCGCCTTGACTCTCAGCTCTATTCTCAACCGCTATCGTTCCCCCATGAAGTTCGACGAGGTGACGGACGATCGCCAGCCCGAGACCGAGGCCTCCATGGGTGCGCGTGGTTGAGCCGTCTGCCTGGCGAAAGCGCTCAAACACATATGGGAGGAAGGCGGGGTCGATGCCGGGGCCATTATCCTTCACTTGAATAAGAGCATGTGTGCCACTCTGCCTTACAGAGATGTGAACTTCACCGCTGGTAGGCGTAAACTTCGCCGCGTTTGAAAGGATATTCCAAACGACTTGCTGCAAACGATCGGGATCGCCCGAAATTGCCCGCAGGTTCGAATCGATCTTCGTCTCAACTCTAATCTCTTTTGCTTCCATTGCCGGCCGCACTGCATCAAGCGCCGCATGCACCACGGTCGCCAAATCCACGGGGCGGAGATGGAGTTGAAGCTTACCGGTGATTACTCTTGAGACGTCGAGGATATCTTCAATGATCTGCTTCTGGGCCGAGGCATTCCGTGCAATTACTTCCTGGGCATGCAGAGAGGTTTCGGGATCAAGCCGGCCTGAATTTAACATTCGTGACCATCCGATCACGGCATTCAAAGGAGTACGCAGCTCGTGGGAGAGGGTTGCCAGGAATTCATCTTTCAAGCGATTGGCCTTTTCAGCCTCCGCCCGGGCGCTGCTCTCACGCTTAAGCAAATCCTCGAGCTCCCGTTCGGCACGCCTTCGTTGAGTAAACTGGCCGATCTGTCCTCCAATTCCAGCCGCCAAATTCATTAACTCAGCGTCCGGTTCTCTGATTTCCGAGCTCAGGAACTCAAGTACTCCCCAGACGTCGTTGCCCACCAGGACGGGAAAGCCAAAGGCGCCCCGCAGTCCCTCTCGTAAGGCAACCGCAGCGCGTGGAAAGTTTGGATCTTCGACAACGTTATCAATCCAGAAGGGCTTGCCACTCTGCCAAACGCGTCCGGGCAGTCCATGGCCTTTCTTGAACGCAGTGTTCTGAGATAGCTGGTCAAATTCCGGAGTGAGGTTCGAATTGGCGTGACAAATATCGACGCAGCGTAAGAGACTGGCGGAGGCATCAACCTTCCAAAGCGCGCCCACTTCCCAATCCAGAGTCTGGCAAGCGGTCCGCAGAATCTTCTGCGCGCCATCGGCGACCTCGAGTGAGTCGGAAAGAATTCTGGTGACGGCATACTGCAAAGCCAGCCGCCCCTCGATGCCCCGCCTTTCAGATATGTCCTGGGTAAAGCAACGAGTGTGAATAAACTTTCCAGCTTCGCGGTAGACACTGGAATTGATGCTTACATACTTGATGCTCCCATCCTTGCAACGCATTCGCGCTTCGTAATTCTCAAGCACTTCGCCTGCTTGTAAACGCGCAAGTATGTCTTCAATCGCGCTCTGGTCAACATGAAACTCAGCGATGTGATGGCCGACAAATTCCTCACGCGTGTAGCCAAGCATCGCCAGCTCAGCATGATTTACGCGCAGCACAGTGCCGTCTCGTCCAACCCAGTGCAAGCCAACTGCGGCATTCTCAAAGAAGTCAGCCAGCTCGGCTTCCCTTCGTTGTAAAGCTTGTTCAGCCTGCTTGCGCCGGGTGATATCCCGCTTTGTTCCGACGTAGCAAACCGGCTCGCCAGACTCGCCAAACATAGCGAACGCCGACAGATCAATGTACTTAAGCTCACCAGTCCTGGTCTTACTCTTAACCTCGCCACGATACTCGCCCTTTTCCGCAATCTCGCGGAGTATGTTGGCAAACTCTTTTTCTCCAACGTGCAGGGCCGGAGTTTGATCCTTCAGTTCATCGTCTGAATAACCCAACAGCTCGGCGTGGGCGGCATTCTGTTCCAGGTAAACGCCCTGCAGGCTGATAATCGCAATGGGCTCAGGCGAATGTTTGAAAATCTCGCGATACAACTCCTGGTGCAGTTTTTCCTGCAGATCAGGAGTCGGCTCTACCTCCGGCATCGATGTTTTGCTGGCCATGGTTTCTGGGTCCGAAGCGGAGGGATGGTACTTCGGTCTTTCTAAAGGGAGAAGGGGTGGTCAGATAATAGCATCATTGCCAATGAGTTAAAACCAGAGTACTGGTTTAACCCAGGTAAACCGATTCTTGCGTCGCCATAATTTGACTTGGCGCCGACTTTGGATGTAAAAGCGTTGCGGACTTCATACAAACACACAACCCGAACCCCCCTCCCTTGCCTGTAGCGAAAGGGAGGTTACTTTTCAGCGACGGAAGGAGATTGAAATGGCTTTACGTTTAGGTGATGTTGCACCCGATTTTAACGCGGACACGACCGATGGGCCGATTAACTTTCACGAATGGCTCGGCGATAGTTGGGGCGTGCTCTTTTCACATCCCAAGGATTTCACCCCAGTCTGCACGACTGAACTTGGAGAATGCGCTCGTCTCAAGCCCGAATTTGACCGGCGCGGAGTCAAAGTCATTGGCCTTAGTGTCGATAAGACTGATTCGCACAGCAAATGGGCCGAGGATATAAAAGAGACTCAAGGATCGGCTTTGAACTTTCCCGTGATCGCCGATCCGGATCACAAGGTTGCCGAACTTTACGACATGATTCATCCGGAGATCAGCGATATCTTCACGGTGCGTTCGGTCTTTATCATTGGTCCGGACAAGAAGGTCAAACTGATGATTACCTATCCGGCAAGCACCGGCCGCAACTTTGACGAAATTCTGCGCGTCATCGATTCGCTTGCAGCTCACCGCGAAGTACAGCGTAGCCACGCCGGTGAATTGGAAAGATGGCGACGATGTGATCATCGTTCCTTCAATGTCAGACGAAGATGCGAAGGCGAAGTTTCCGGCGGGCTGGAAAGCGCCCAAGCCTTATCTTCGTATCACGCCGCAACCGAATAAGACTACTGATACCGCCGCGAAGAGCGCTTCGTAAATCGGTAGAGAGTCGCAGTCTCGGGAGTGGACTCGAGATGTTGCAATCGAGGCGCAGAGCATCAGAACTCTGCGCCTTCGCTTTTGGTAATAACAGCGGAAACCGAAGTATCCTGCTATGAAAACAAACAAACTGGTTTTGTTCGTCACTGTGTTGCTCGCGTCCTCCACCTTTTTCACTGTCGCCGCACAAGGGTGGAAGCCGATCAAAGGCGTATCTCCGCGGTCGTTAGTTGCTGATCTCTATAGACAGCACAAGAAACGAAGCCCCTTTTTTCAGCGGCGTAGTCGGGCGTTGCTGGATAAATATTTTGCGCGAGAGCTGGGTGACCTGCTCTGGCGTGATGCTCACTCTTCCGGGGACGAGGTTGGAGCGCTCGATGGAGACCCGCTCTTCAACGCTCAGGATATGGACATTAAGAATTTCTCGATTGGGGAGGGGGTTGGTGGCCCGCGCATGGTCGTAATCCCAGTGACCTTTGAGAATTTAGGCGAGAAACACGAGATCAAGTTTCGGGTGTTTTCGTTTGGCGGTTCGGGTTGGAAAATAGCAAACATCGAATACGACGACGGCTCGACACTGCTGGATATTCTCAAACGCGACCGTGACTCGGCGGAAAACCGTCAGTCGATCAACATCTACCTCGTGGCCGTGGGCGACGATGGTAAGACTGGAAAGAAGATCGGTTGCGGAGATAGTCTGATAGCGGTCACGCGCACGATTGAGAAAACTGCGGCACCGCTGACAGCGGCGATTCGCGAGCTCTTGCAAACCCCGCAACATCCCAGCGTTGATGGCCGTTCCAACCTCGAGAATTTCTGGAAGGGTCGCAATCTCAAAGTTAGATCAGTTTCGATTGTTAACCACACAGCTAGCATCCGACTATCAGGCACGTTGTCGGTCTCAGGTGTGTGCGACGAACCCCGCATCGAATCGCAGATTGATGCGACCGCGCGACAATTTCCGACGGTGAAGCGTGTTAAGGTTTTCATGGGTAATCAAACACTCGCGGCTGCTATTCGCTAGCGCACTCCAAAATAGGAGCATGGATGCTACAGGTTGTCACTACCGCAAACGGGGGCGTTGAAGTCCTTAAAGTTCAGGAAGCTCCAGACCCGACGCCCGCTAAAGACGAAGTTGTAGTTCAGGTCAAAGCTGCCGGGCTGAACTTCGCTGACATACTCGCGCGCCAGGGGCTTTATCCGGATGGACCGAAGAAGCCCTGCGTGATGGGTTATGAAGTTGCCGGCGTTATTGAAGCGGTGGGTGAGGGTGTCGATCCGCAACTGGCAGGGAAACCCGTCGTCGCCATGACGCGCTTCCGTGGCCAGGCAGAAAAAGTTGCGATCGCCGCAAATCAACTCTTCGTCAAACCGGAGTCGCTTAGTTTCGAACTGGCGGCGGCAATTCCTGTCAATTATCTGACAGCATACGCGTTGCTTGCGGTGATGGGTTCATTGCACGCTGGCGAATCCGTTCTCATTCACAACGCCGGTGGCGGAGTCGGCCTGGCGGCCATCGATATCGCCCAAAAGATCGGCGCCACTACTTACGGAACCGCGAGTCCCGGAAAGCATGAGTTCCTGCGCGAACGGGGACTGGATCACGCTATCGATTATCGCAATCAGGATTGGCTGCCGGTCTTGAAAGAACTAACTGACGGTCGCGGTGTTGATTTAGTCATCGATCCCATCGGCGGCAGCCACTGGAAGAAGAGTTATGCAGCGTTGCGGCACACGGGCCGGCTGGGAATGTTTGGAGTATCCACCGCCTCAGCAAATGGATTGAAGGGCAAGTTGAAAATGATCAAAGCCGCCGTGCAGATGCCGCGGTTTCATCCCATCGGGCTACTCAACAAAAACCGTGGGGTCTTCGGACTAAATCTCGGTCACATGTGGCACGAGCCCGAGAAAGTAGCGATGTGGATGAAGGTAATTCTCGAGGGTGTCAGCGAAGGCTGGGTCCGGCCGCACGTGGACAAAACATTTCCGTTTGCGCAGGCTGGTGAGGCGCACAGCTACATGGAAGCGAGAAAGAATATCGGCAAGGTTGTGCTGGTGCCGTGAGTAGTGCGATCGACGAAGTCACACAAACTAAAATCAACAAGGCTTAGTTTTATAGTTCGTATCCTTCCAGTGGATTCGGCGTTTTGAATCGGGGTAATCGGCGCAGTCTGCGGAGAATTTAAGGTTCTTTGCGTTTAGTCAAAAAGAAAGAGATGACCGTCGAATAAATCAAGCCGAAGACCAACGACCCCAGGAACAAGCCGACGAAAGCTCCCAGGGCCACCTGCCAGAGAGGCAACGACTCCATACCTGGTTCGCTAGCCATTAACCTGGGACCAACTACATAGATCGCCACCAGAAAAAAGAGGCTGGAAGAAATCGCATAGACGAAAGCCGTTGCTACCCCTGTCTTCACGCCGGTCTTAAACTTCAAATCGCCCCCCGCTTCATTCCGCACGGTGTTGATAGCGAGGTAAATTCCGGCAATGTGAAGCAGGTTAAAGAAGACGCCGGCGCCCACGGTGTGGACCGGTGAACGAGGATCTGGCACAAGCAGGTGGGCGACAACGACCCACGCGATTACTCCGAGGCTGATCAGCAAGCCATATTTGAGTGGAATTCTCAAGCTTACGCTTCTCCCAATTATATTCGAGATTCGGGGGATTATCTCTCAATCGCACCATAACCGAAAGACTCCGCAGCAAGTGGCAGCCTTTCTATCATCCACACCTTACCTTAGGCCTGGAGTCGATTGGAGTTGTGGTGGATTAGGATCAAGGACATTGCAGAACCGCGAGCGGTAGCGAGCGGATGCGAGAAGCCCGAGGTTTTGTAGTCTACTAATTTGTCGCCCAAAAAGGCAGGTGGGAATAAGTGGTTGAAAACGAATCATCGAGTTGGAAATCGCGCTTGATGATGCGGGCGGGGTCGAAGAACCAGAGACCAACAGGATCACTGCGGCGACGCTTATCAAACCAGGCCCATGGAGGCCGAGCCATATTCAAACCACCTGAGTCCCCGGCAAAGGTCTGGCCGATTTTTCCTAGTTTAATCTTCTTCACTGCCACGCGGCCGTTTGCCTGGACAACGCTAAGAGAAAGTTCAGGGTAATCATAAGATGTTGCGTAGGTTGTGCCTTTGTCTGCGGTACGAATTTTCGCGCGCGGCCAAAGCGTAGTTTGAATTGGCAACAGCTCATAGCCCACCGAACCCTCAGTCTGCTGGTCAGGATCCTCGGCCTTACTGGCAAACTTGTAGATCAGGAAATCTTTTTTCGCTGTTTGCTTCTCATCACCGGAATAGGCATCAATTCCGTGACCTTTCGGCTCAACATAAAGGAGAACGTGCTGCTCATCGGATCTAAAAAGACCGAAACCTTTCGGCGCCGATTCGCCGGCCACATAGGGGGCGAAGTCGTCATGATGAAACGCCTCAACGAAAACTACCCGATCCGGATTCTTGCCTTTTTTCGCAACCGCAATCAGGACACCCTCCATGTCGTTCTCATGTGCCACGCCGGCTTCAGCCATTAACCCAGTCGGATCGTGTTCGCGGCCACGCTTCGTTCCTTCGCGAATTATTTCGCTAAGAATCAGACCTTTGCGCTCGCCGCCCTTGTAATCGCGGGGATGGAAAACAGCATAGTGAATAAAGAAATGAGTTTGAGTTTCGCTGACTGAGTAGTAGATGTAAGCACGCAGCGGAAAAGTCTTGTCGTCAGTGTGCTCCCAATTGTTATCGCCGCGCCAATCACCGTCAAAGTCGAAGTTGGTAATGTAATCGCTGCGTGGTTTGTCGCCGAGTGCCTGGTAAAAGATGGGTGCAAAACGCGCGGCAACTTCGCGCGCGTTGTTTTGATCTTCTGCTTTTGCCTGGGACAGAGTCAGAACGGGGGTTGGGCGCACGATACCACTCGGCGCAGCAAGAACAATTACTACGCAAAGCAGCAAAGCCTTGGACCAAACCAAGCCGGGAACCGTCATCTGGCGGTAGTTAACGGTTGGAATTATTTGAACAGCCCGCCAACTTTGTTAGCGATATCTCCGACAGCTCCACTTGCTCCGCCGCCGATTAGGCCATCGATTTGCGCGGCAATAGGCTCGGGCAATCTGGTTTTGACGAAATCCAGCACGGTGGTCGTGGCAGAGCGTGCCTGATCTTCGGATATGCCGGCTTTGGCCGCTACTTGTTTAATGAGTTCTTCCATGTTGTCTCCTGACCTTCTCCATGTGATATCTACACAAAATCAGAACTGGGAGCGATAGCGACTAGCCGATCACTCAGCTTTACAGAAGTTGGAGCGCCTGCCTGGCTCGCATTTTGATGAGTTGACTCCTCCGCTGGTCGCTGTCGCTCCCAGTTCTGATTTTGTCTGACTACACAACTAAATTTCACAGCGGGTGGCCCAGACTTTTTTGTGCGAAGCTGTGCGGTGACAGGTCACCGCACTCCAAAAATCATTCCCAACCGGAAACTGCGTGCCCCTCGGCGTCGTGCCAGTAAGGCGCCCAGGCGAGCGTCAACAACTTGACTGTGATGTTTGACTTCTTTGGTTTCAAACTGATGGTCTCGAGTTGTTCCGTTTGCGCGTCGTTGGATTTCTCAAGCGAGTCGGTCTCAGATTTGAACTGTGCATCCAGGTCTGCAATTTGCTGATTGACTGCTTCCACGGTTTCCTGCGCGCGGTCCACGTCTTCGCCTTCCTTCATGGAGCGACTAACGCCACGCGCCGCGGTTGTTGCTCTGCCAAGTGTGGTTAAGCTAATCGCCTTGCGGCCCATAAACGAAGATAGGAGTGTAGCGCCAAAGGAAATGGCAGTTTGCAACTTCTGCCCCTTTGCCTGTTCCGCCTCACGCTCCACAGTTTGCTCGGCACGTCGTTTCTTCTCTGCCAGCGCCGCCATTTTAGGCGCGTACTTCTGGCGCAGTTTTTCTGCCGCCTCGTCCCTTTGCTCGCGGGCACGTTGTTGCAGGCGCACTCGGAAGTCGCGCTCTGATTCGCCGGGGTTGGAAGCAATTTCGAGACTTGGGCTTTCCATCAGTTCGAGTTTTTGGTTCCGGTAGATCCAGGTTGCCAGATCCTTCTCCCAGGAATCGTAGCTCTTACTTTTACTCGCGTTGCCGGGAAGTTCGGCAAACTGCGCGCCGGCTTCAGGCGACTCTTCCAGGTCTTCGACCGGTAGATCGACCACTGAAGCCTGGCCCCAGTCCACCGCAATGGGTCCGGTGCCCATCGGCGCCAGCAAACTTAAGCTTTGTGTCATGTCGATCGACTTCGAATCGCTATAACCGATCTCCGCGACTCCGAGGAGTGCCGGATGATAGACGAGCGATGTTCCTGCCGAGCCACTACCGCGCACCGGAATAAAGTATTGAGAAACACCAGGCGGCAATGCCGGTCGTTGACCGCCAACGGCTGGCTTTGTGGCTACGTCTTCCGCAGGCGACATTGCCGGCGACACATTGGCTGACGTTGACGAGGCGCTTGCCGCCATGGCAGCGGCGGTCTGAGGAGTCGCCGTTGCGTTTGCTTTAACGGGCTCCATCAGAGTCTTAATTTGCGTTCGAGTCAAAGGTCCGCGCAGGTATGACATGTCCCAGCGTGTCTCAAATATCTCAGCGCCATCTTCGTGCACATTGTTTAGCAAAAATATTCGGTTCCCCAGTCCGGCCAGGGTTTGCTCCATTTGATTTCGGTCAAACTTCATCCCGGAACCGCCCGCAATTCCTTCCAGACCTTCCAGCATGCGTGCCTTGTCGCGTTCGGTCTGAAGTCTTCCAATGAACCATGTGCCGGCGTTTGATAGACCCTTGTAGTCGAGGTCTACCGGGTTCTGCGTTACCAGCAGAACTCCCAACCCGAACGCGCGTCCCTGCTTTAACAACGTGAGCAAGGGGACTTTCGAAGGTGGATTGGCGGTTGGCGGGAAGTATCCGAAAATTTCGTCCATGTAGAGAATGGCACGCAGACTGGTCGTGCCTGATTGCGTTCTCATCCAGCCGAGAGTTTGATTGAGAAGCAGCGATACGAAAAACATTCGCTGGGCATCATTGAGGTGAGCTATTGAGAAAACTGACAGCCGCGGCTTTCCTTCGGCTGTGTGAAGTATTTGTTGAATATCGAGCGGCTCGCCTTCCATCCAACTACTAAATCCGGGAGCGGCAAGCAGATTGTTAAGCGACATTGCCAGCTCCTGGCGGTCCTTGAAGGGGAAGAACGACTCGATATCCTTAACGCCAACTTTCGTCATCGGCGGCGACTCGATCTGTTGGATCAACCCGGCGATGTCCAGATCCTGACCATTGATCCATGAAGTGTTGAGGATCGTTGAGATCAAAATGTGCTCGCGACTTTTGATGGGATCTGCCTCGATTTCGAGTAAGCCGAGCAAGCTCGTGACAGTGGTATTAACGCGTTCTGCCATCAACTCGCCGTCTTCCCTGATTGCTTCCGGTGGCGCTGCAAACGATTTCAAAATAGAAACTGGAATTCCTGAGTTGCTTCCCGGAGTGTAGATGCGGAAGTCAGCAGCGTCGTGCAGTCGCTTGATGCGAGCGCCGTCCTGTCCCCAATCCGCCAGACCCTTTTTCCAAAGCTCGGCTTGTTGCGCCGCGTAATCGGCAGTTGAAAGGTTTTTCTTCTGAGCGTCTTCTTCGTTTACCCACGGGGCGAAATCTTCTGGCTTCAGATCGGGAAAGGTCAGCAGCAAATTGGTCAGATCGCCCTTCGGATCAATGATGATGGCGGGAATGCCATCAATCGCCGCCTCTTCGAGCAGCGCAATACACAAACCAGTCTTGCCGCTTCCCGTCATTCCCACGCAGACTGCGTGCGTCAACAGATCCTTTGAGTCATATAACAGGATTCCTTCTTTCGCTTTCTTTTCTTTGAGATCGTAAGGACGACCGAGATAGAAAGCGCCGAGCTTTTCGTAGTCTTCCATGTGCTAACCCTTTCAATGCGAAAAGATGCGGTGGCTTACGTTGCTGTTCAATAAGTTGTCGGAAGTTCTCTTAAGATTGCGGTGATTCAGTTTTCAATTTTGCCTGGCGATAACCTTGTCAGCAATCAGTTCGTAAGTCTTCTCGGAGATAATATTCCTTCTTACCAGATCACTTTTCTGTCGATATGGTCGGCCATCGATGATCTTCTGAGCATGCGCTTCGCCAATTCCAGGCAATTCTATCAACTGCGTCTTTGAAGCCGAGTTTAGATCAATCAAGCCGTCGTTGTTTCGATCGCTGATTGCAGCTGAGCTGTTTGCATTACTCGACTTGAACCGCACCTGCACCCGCGCCTTTGCCGCAGGCGCTGACCAATAGTGTTCCGCCAAGCACCACCGCAATGACGAAAAATTTCCGGCCAGGCGCTTGCGAATATTTTGGCGCTGGACTACGCATGTAGATGTCTATCTGCCTGAAGATTCCGAGGTAAACTTTGCGGCAATGATGACATAGAAGCGACCTATTCGCTAACAATCAAACGAATAAGTACGATGCATTTTCATGTTGAACTGGAGTCAGCATCAATGGGCAAGGCAAGCAAGCCAATACAAAATCAGAACCGGGAGCGGTAGCGACCGGCCGAATACTCAAGTTCTTCAAAGACTCTGCATTGCGCGTCGTTTTAAAGTTCAGTCCTCGGCCGGTCGCTACCGCTCCCGGTTCTGATTTCGTTACTAATCGGATAAAGTTCGAGTCATCTCACGCGGGCTGCCCGCGTAGTGACACTGCTTCGCTCCAGGCTCTGGCTCCGTTTGGCCACGCGTGCGCAAACTTAGAGCCGGCGCGAATCGTAGGCCCAATGGAGTAGCGCCTGTCTTTGCTTTGGCCGGCAATCGAGCGCGCCGTCAGGACAATTTTTCCTGATTTGAGCGACATGACGGCTGACGGCGCGCCAGCGTTTGATTTGCCGCTCATCGTCGACGCATCTTCTTCCCAGGTAGTAGCGGCAATACCACTGAAACCAGCCACGCGGGTCTTCCTCGTAAAGCCAACCATTTTTTCGCCAGACTGAGAGCGGTTGAGAGGCGTTTACGCCAAAATAGTTCAGACTGGGATCGTGACGCTCTGCGCAAAGTTTAGCATTGGCAAACCAACTTGCGGGAAACTCATGTGTGCAGTCGGTCATATACTTGCCCCCAAAAACCCCAAGCTGAAGGAGTTCTTTCGGCGTAAGCTCAGGCCGAAAAGCAGGATCAAAATTTCGACCCTCGGGCTCTGTCAAGAAATATACGTAGCCCTGTTGCATTCGATCATTTACTGCAACGCGCTTTCTCTTCATGTGACAAGAATTTGGAGTGCGCTGACCTGTCAGCGCTTTTGCCCGGGCGCGACTGGTCGCGCCCATTTCATTCTTGAGTGCAAGCAGACTCGTGCGGCGTCAAGCCGCCGCAGACCAAAGCGGCGTCAAGCCGCCGCACTCCAAATTACAGATCTCGTCCTGCCGCACCCGCGATTGATTTCACCAGGACCTCCGGTTCAATTGGCTTAGCGATGTGGACCTGGAAGCCGGCCGAGAGAACGCGCGCACGATCGTCCTCGGTGGCATAGGCGGTAAGCGCGATGGCTGGAATCTCCCGGGCCAATTTCAGCCTTTGCTTTCTCAGTTTTTGGATCAGACTGAAGCCATCCTCGACTGGCATGCCGATGTCGCTGACTAGTATGTCTGGCTTCCAGGCGCGAAATGTTTTCAGTGCTTCGGCTGCGGATTTACAGGATTTAACTTTACCACCACAACGCTTGAGAATGGCGGAGACTAAATCACGCGAATCTTCTTCATCGTCGACCACCAGTATGCGCATCCCTTTGAGGAGGTTGGAAAAACTTGAAGGAAGCGCGTCGTGCCCTTGTTCGGTGGCGCTCTCATCCTCAATATTCTCTACCGCCATCTTCGAGACCAGCGGCAGGCTCACAATAAAGGTTGAGCCCTGATTCTGGCCTCCGCTCTCGACGGTAACCTGTCCGGCGTGCAGTTGGACGAGATGCTTCACAATGGAAAGACCAAGCCCAAGTCCGCCATGCACTCTGGTTGTGGAACCATCAGCTTGTCGGAAACGATCAAAGATGTGTGGCAAAAACTCCGGCGCGATGCCTATGCCGGAATCACTCACCGAAACCCGAACGTGCGAGTCAACCTGGTCGGCCTTGATTCGAACTTGTCCGCTTTCGGGGGTAAACTTGATGGCGTTGCTCAAGAGATTCCAAAAAACTTGCTGCAAACGATTGGCATCGCCGGAAACAAAAGATCCAGCGGCCTCGAGTCCTGTCTCAAACTGAATTTTCTTGGCCTCAGCAGCCGGCTGCACGCCCTCAATCACATCTTCAATTATCGCGCAGAGATCAACCGGGCGAGGTTCGATTTGCAGTTTGCCAGTGATGATGCGCGAAACGTCGAGGAGATCATCGATCAACTGCGACTGCGAACGCGCGTTTCGCTCGATCGTTTCAAACGCTCGTGACATCTGCGGCTCGTCAAGTTTTCCCGTACGTACCAAATGACTCCAGCCAAGGATCGCGGACAATGGTGTTCGCAGTTCATGAGACAGGGTTGCCAAGAATTCATCCTTGGTGCGGTTCGCCTGTTCCGCATCGGCCCGCGCGGCCTGCTCGCGAAGCAACATTTGAGCGCGCGCTTCTTCAGCCTGCTTGCGCTCGGTAATCTCCAACTGCAATTCGCTGGCGTGTCGTTGCGCACCGCTGTAAAGCACTGCATTTTCGTAAGCCACGGCGACTTGTGTAGCCAGAGTTGCCGCGAGGCGCTCATCAGCTTCGCTGAATTCATCGGCGTCCAGCTTGTTCAAGAGACAGACCCAGCCAATGACTCCAACACCTGACAGGATAGGCGTTCCCAGAAAGCAATGTACTAGATCAGAAGTCTTCCCATTGGTACGGAGCATGTCGTCGGAATCGTTTAGCCGCAATGGACGACGTTTGGTGACTATATATTTCAAGGCGCGTTCCAGGACCTGCGGAACTTCGTCGCTCAAAACTCGATTCTCGTTTGCCGCGCAACGGAATGAGTAACTCAGCGTGTCGCCGTTACGATTGCTACTCGGTGTTCCCGGGACATTGATGATGCCAACAGCTGCCTCCTGTGCGCCGATGATCTTTCTTGCCGAACGACAAAACGATTCCAGTACACGCGCCGGCTCGTGCTCGGCGGCGAGTTCCTGGCCCAGGTCGATAAGCATCTTGAGACGCTCGAGGTTGGCCTGTTCAAGTTCGAGATTCTTTTCTTCCAGTAATTCTGCCTGCCGTTTTATCTCGCGAGTTTTCTTGAACAGCTCTACAAAAACGTTCACCTTGGAACGCAAAATGTCCGGTTCGATCGGCTTGACTATGTAGTCAACGGCGCCGAGCGAATAGCCGCGACTCAAATGCCGGCCACCAGTGGAGTCAGCTGTCAGAAAGATAATGGGTATATTGCGTGAGCGGTGGCGACCTCTAATTAGTTCGGCGGTTTCCAGTCCATCGAGACCGGGCATGTAGACGTCCATCAAAATTACCGAGACCTCGTTATCGAGCAAATAACGGAGCGCATCATCGCCGGAAGACGCACTGACGAGGTTTCTGTCGGGAGCCTGCAGGATTGCTTCAAGCGCCAGCAGGTTCGTGGGGCTGTCGTCGACCATCAGGATATTGATTCGTTCTTCAGCGCCCATAATGGATTGCCGTCCCGGCGGCCCCTGGCCGCAGTAATTGGTTCGATTGTTGTGATTCACTCAAAGTAACCAGGCACCCTGCTATTTGATCCAGAGCAAGAATCCGATCCGGCGCCGCTTGCGCAATCGCTGCCTCCGGTAGCTCACGAGCCACAGCGGAGGCTGGATCTTCGACGATGGTGAACCCGCCCCGCGACTTTATCGTCGCTAATCCCTGCGCTCCTTCGGTGTTTGCGCCGGTTAAGATCACGCCGATTGTTCGCGTCTCAAATGCGTCTGCGGCGGATTCGAAGAGCACATCAATTGACGGGCGGGCAAAACGAACAGATTGAGCCGTAGACAAAGCGAAGCTGCGATTTTCAATCAGCAGGTGATAATCGCGAGGCGCCAAATAAACGCGACCAGCGAGCAAAGGTTCCTTGTCGTCGGGTTCGTTAACGGGCAGCCGGCTGCTTTCGGCGAGATATTCACATAAGCCACTCTCCAGATCTTTGGCCCGGTGCTGTGCAATGACGATTGGCAAAGAAAACTCCGCCGGCAGACCGGACAGCAGCGTCTGCAATGCTTTCAGTCCGCCCCTGGAAGTGCCTACCACTACGACTTCGAATGCCATCAATCAATTCACCCTAAGTAATGAGTGCTGAGTGCTGAGTTGAAACTCAAACGCGCGCTGCACTCTCGAGAAACTCAGTGCTCAGCACTCAGCACTCAGTACGATCTTCATGCTACCTTGCGATAAAGTTTGTCTTTCTCATCGATGTGCTCGTAGTACTCCGCTCTGGGCGTGAACTTCAACGACTCTTTGTTACCCAAACCAAAGACGCCAAACATACTCAAACTGTCGTATAGCAAATTGTGCACCCGCGCCTGCAGCTCTTTGTTGAAATAGATCATTACGTTGCGGCACAGAATCACCTGAAACTCATTGAAAGAACCGTCAGTCGCCAGGTTGTGTTCAGAGAAGACCAGGTTGCTCTTCAGGCTGCCACTAAAGATCACGCTGTCGTACTGCGCCGTGTAGTAGTCAGAAAATTCATGGACACCGCCGGCCTGGTGATAATTCGCCGTGTACTCTCTCATGGCTGCGAGGGGAAAGATTCCATCACGGGCTCGTCGGAGAATTGCCATGCTAATGTCGGTGGCATAGATGCGACACTTTTGGTAAAGGCCTTCCTCCTGCAGCAGGATCGCGAGCGAATAGACTTCTTCGCCGGTAGAACAACCTGCAATCCAAATCTGAACTGTGGGATAAGTCCGCAGCAGCGGAACAACTCGTTTACGAAACGTTAGGTAGAAGCTGGGATCGCGGAACATAGCTGTGGCATGCACCGAAAGTCCCAGCAGAAACCGTTCAAGACAAGCGGCATCGTGGAAAACCCGGTTCTGGAATTCAGAGACCGTTGTCAGTTGCTCCGCTCGCATTAACTCGAGTATCCGTCGCTTGATTGAGCCCCGCGAATAATCTCGGAAATCAAAGCCGTGGATACGATAGAGCCCGTCGAGCAGCAGATCGATCTCGACGTCCTGAAGACTACTTTCTAATGCCGGCGCAGTGCTCACGTAGTTTCATTCCTCTTTTGGAGTGTGGCGACCTGTCGCCGCTTTGGTCGGTCGCGACCTGTCGCGAGCAAAACTAAAACCAATGCAGCCGAAGCGTGGCGACAGGTCCCCACTGACCAAAGCGCTGACAGGTCAGCGCATTCCAAAAAATATCTGCAAAGGTCAAGTCGTTTCATCTGGTCGATAGAGCCAGACGCGCAATAGCGAAAGCAATTGATCTATATCCAATGGCTTCGAGATGTAGTCTGACGCCCCGACTTCCAAACAGTGATCCCTATCTGCCTTCATTGCTTTCGCAGTCAGCGCGATAATCGGCAGATGTTTGAATTCCTCCATCTGGCGAATTGCGGTTATAGCTTCATAGCCATCCATCTCGGGCATCATGATGTCCATGAGCACTGCCTCGATGTCGGGCGTGGCTTTCAAAAGGTCAATGCCCTCCTGACCGTTCTCAGCATGCACAACTTCCATGCGATGAGCTTCAAGCGCGCTGGTCAGTGCAAAGATATTCCGAACATCGTCGTCGACTACCAGCACTTTGCGACCCGCCAGGACCGGATCGGTGCGATGGAATTTCTCCAGCATCCGCCGCTTGGGCTCCGGCAAATTAGCTTCAACGCGATGAAGGAACAGAGCGGTTTCCGCCAGCAGGCGCTCCGGCGAATTCGCCTCCTTGACGATAATCGCGTCCGCAACCTTCTTCAGATGAAGCTCCTCTTTTCGTGTCAGTTCCTTACCGGTATAGACGATGATGGGAAGATCGTAACGGCCCAGATCTGTTTGCAGCTTTTCGATTAGATCAAAACCGCTCATGTCCGGTAGCCTGAGATCGAGCACCATGCAATCGAATCTCTCGTCCTTCAAGAGCCCCAGCGCCTCTTCTCCGGTAGCGACGGCGGTCGTATGAACATCGCCATTCCCGATCAATTCCACCACGCTCATACGTTGCACGTCGTCGTCTTCAACCACCAGCAGTTTTCGAACCCGACGTTCGGCAAAGTCTCGGATACCGTCGAACGCCTTGTGCAATTCCTCGTGGCTTACCGGTTTCTGCACGTGGTTAATGGCGCCCTGCTTCAGCGCGCGCTGCCGCTCTTCCTCAACCGAAATAATGTGCACGGGAATGTGACTGGTCGCCGGGTCATGCTTCAGGCGATCCAGCACCGTCCAGCCATCGCGATCGGGCAAGCGTATATCAAGGGTGATTGCGGATGGTTTGTATTTCTGAGCAAGTGCGAGCGCCATGGTTCCGTTCGTCGCCACTAAACCCTTGAACCCTTTTTCGCGCGCCAGGTCCAGCAAAATGCCGGCAAAGCTAATGTCGTCTTCGACAATTAATACCGTGCGGTCGCCGGCTTGAATGTCGTTGCGATCATCGAGAATTGCGGCAGACTCGCTTGTTAGCAAGGTCAGGGCGTCGCTATCAAAAGACTCGACCGGGGTCCACGCCGCTTCCGCGTCCTTTGTGGTTCGCCGTGTCTTGCCCTGCTGCCTTTCCGTCGTAGTTGCGCCCGCAGGCACGTAGTCGCGAGGCAGATAGAAGGTGAAGGTGCTGCCTTCGCCGGGTTTCGAGACTACGCGGATCTCGCCGCCAAGCAGACGGGCAATCTCGCGACTAATGGATAGTCCCAAACCGGTGCCGCCATATTTGCGACTTGTGGTGCCGTCTGCCTGCTGGAAGGCTTCGAAAATAATGCGCTGTTTCTCAGTCGGAATTCCGATGCCGGTATCGCTCACTGAGAAAGCTATCACTTCACCGGCGCGGTTCAGGGATTCGAGGTAAAACGTCTCATGTTTCGGAGCGGGCCCGATGCTGAGAACAACCTTGCCTGACTCGGTAAACTTAAAGGCGTTTGAAAGCAGGTTCATAAGAATCTGCTGCAAGCGCTTATCGTCGGTGCGAATCGTGGGATCCATCTCCTCAGAGCGCTCGATGACGAACTCAAGATCCTTGTCCTGAGCAAGCTGATGGAAACTGCGTTCCAACTGCTCCGCCATCTCGGCAACCGATACGTCCGAGACCTCAATACCCATCATGCCTGATTCAATCTTCGAGAGGTCGAGGATGTCGTTGATTAGTGAAAGCAGATCCGAACCAGAGGAGTGAATCGTCTCGGCAAACTGTACCTGCTTCGCGGTCAGGTTGTCCTCGTTGTTCTCAGCCAGCTGCCGCGAAAGGATCAGCATGCTGTTCAGAGGCGTGCGAAGCTCATGCGACATGTTGGCCAGAAACTCCGACTTGTATTTCGAAGTTAACGCCAGCTGCTCGGCCTTTTCCTCCATCTCCCAGCGAGCTTCCTCAACCTCGCGGTTCTTGGCTTCCACTTCCGCTTTTTGTCGCGCCAGAAGTTCTGCTTTTTCCTGCAACTCTTCGTTCGTTTGCTGTAACTCTTCCTGTTGGCTCTTCAACAATTCTTCTGACTCGCGTAACGATTCAGCCTGCTGCTCGAGTTGTTCGTTCGTTTTCTTCAGTTCGTCCTGCTGGCTCTGTAGTTCGGCGGCCAGCGACTGCGACTGCTGCAACAGATCTTCTGTTCGCGTGTTGGCGGCAATCGTGTTCAGCACGATGCCGATACTTTCGGTTAATTGATCAAGGAAGGTGAGGTGCGTATCGCTGAAGGTTTTGAAAGTGGAAAGTTCGATGACGGCCTTGGCTTCTCCTTCAAACAAAACCGGCAAAACTACAATATTGTTTGGCGGCGCTTCTCCCAGACCAGAAGTGACGTGCACGTAGTTACTGGGAACATTCGTAACCAGAATCCGCTCGCGTTCAACTGTGCACTGGCCAACCAGCCCTTCCCCGGGGTGAAATTCGTTAGCCAGGTTTTTACGCTTCTTATAAGCGTAGCCGCCAAGCAATTTCATTACCGGTTGGCCGTTGGGACTTTCGTTTACGTAGAAAACGCCCTGCTGCGCATCGACGAGTGGTGCAAGCTCGGAGAGCACCATCTGCGCGACTGTAGTCATGTCGCGCTGGCCCTGTAGCATTCTGGTGAAACGAGCGAGATTGGTCTTCAGCCAATCCTGCTCCATGTTTTTCTGCGTGGTGTCTTTGAGATTTAGGATCATCTCGTTGATGTTATCTTTGAGCGCCGCCACTTCACCCTGCGCTTCAACCGTAATCGATCGCGTCAGATCGCCCTTGGTCACCGCCGTGGACACTTCAGCGATAGCGCGCACCTGTGTGGTCAGGTTTGCCGCCAACCCGTTCACGTTGTCTGTCAAATCTCGCCAGGTGCCGGCAGCGCCGGGAACGTTAGCCTGTCCACCCAGTTTTCCTTCGACACCCACCTCGCGCGCGACCGAAGTAACCTGATCGGCGAAAGTCGCCAGTGTGTCGGTCATGTTGTTAATTGTGTCGGCAAGCTCAGCGATCTCACCCTTCGCCTCAACGGTGAGTTTTCGTTGGAGGTCGCCATTGGCTACAGCGGTTACGACCCGGGCGATGCCGCGCACCTGATCGGTGAGGTTGCTGGCCATGGAGTTCACGTTGTCGGTCAAATCTTTCCAGGTGCCGGCTACGCCACGCACATCGGCCTGTCCCCCGAGGCTTCCCTCTGTTCCCACTTCACGCGCCACGCGAGTCACTTCGGACGCGAAGGAGTTCAACTGATCGACCATCGTATTGATGGTGTTCTTCAGTTCGAGAATCTCGCCCTTTACGTCTACCGTGATCTTCCGGGAAAGATCGCCGTTGGCGACCGCTGTGGTCACGTCAGCAATGTTGCGCACCTGGCCGGTGAGGTTGCTGGCCATGGAATTCACGTTGTCTGTCAGGTCTTTCCAGGTTCCGGCAACGCCGCGCACATCTGCCTGGCCGCCGAGTTTTCCTTCGGTTCCCACTTCGCGCGCCACACGCGTAACTTCGGAAGCGAACGAATTCAACTGGTCGACCATGGTGTTGATGGTGTTCTTCAGCTCGAGAATCTCGCCCTTCACGTCGACCGTGATCTTCTTGGAGAGGTCGCCTTTAGCAACGGCTGTTGTTACTTCAGCGATATTGCGTACCTGCCCAGTAAGGTTGCCGGCCATGAAATTCACGTTGTCGGTCAGGTCTTTCCAGGTGCCGGCTACGCCCATAACCTGCGCCTGACCTCCGAGACGTCCTTCGGTTCCCACTTCACGCGCCACGCGCGTGACTTCCGAGGCGAAGGAACTGAGCTGATCGACCATGGTGTTGATAGTGTTCTTGAGTTCGAGGATTTCGCCCTTTACGTCTACCGTGATCTTCTTTGACAAATCGCCGTTAGCGACAGCGGTAGTGACTTCGGCGATGTTGCGCACCTGGCTGGTAAGGTTGCCGGCCATGAAGTTCACGCTGTCGGTAAGGTCTTTCCACGTGCCGGCCACGCCGCGCACATCCGCCTGGCCGCCGAGTTTTCCTTCGGTACCCACTTCGCGGGCCACGCGCGTAACTTCGGAAGCGAAGCCGTTAAGTTGATCCACCATCGTGTTAATGGTGTTCTTGAGTTCGAGAATCTCGCCTCTGACATCGACAGTAATCTTCTTGGAGAGATCGCCGTTAGCGACCGCCGTCGTCACATCCGCAATGTTGCGCACTTGTCCGGTGAGATTGCCGGCCATCAAGTTTACGCTGTCGGTTAGGTCCTTCCAGGTTCCGGCGACACCTTTCACCTCTGCCTGACCGCCGAGTTTTCCTTCCGAACCTACTTCGCGGGCCACACGCGTCACTTCGGAAGCGAAGCCGTTGAGCTGGTCCACCATCGTATTGATCGTGTCTTTAAGTTCGAGGATTTCCCCTTTGACGTCGACGGTAATCTTCTTGGAAAGATCCCCGTTCGCGACGGCGGTGGTAACTTCAGCGATGTTGCGCACCTGACCGGTAAGGTTGCCGGCCATGAAATTCACGTTGTCAGTGAGGTCCTTCCAGGTACCGGCCACGCCGATCACTTGCGCCTGTCCGCCCAGTTTTCCTTCGGTACCGACTTCGCGCGCCACACGCGTAACTTCGGAAGCGAACGAGTTCAACTGATCGACCATGGTGTTGATAGTGATCTTGAGTTCCAGAATCTCGCCTTTCACGTCGACCGTGATTTTTTTGGAGAGGTCGCCGTTAGCCACGGCGGTGGTTACATCGGCAATGTTGCGCACCTGACCGGTGAGGTTACTGGCCATGGAATTCACGTTGTCTGTTAGATCTTTCCAGGTTCCAGCCACACCGCGCACATCGGCCTGGCCGCCGAGTTTTCCTTCGGTTCCTACTTCACGAGCCACGCGTGTAACTTCCGAGGCAAACGAATTCAACTGATCCACCATGGTGTTGATGGTGTTTTTCAGTTCGAGGATTTCGCCTTTAACGTCGACTGTGATTTTCTTAGAGAGGTCGCCGTTGGCTACAGCGGTGGTGACTTCGGCGATATTGCGTACCTGGCTAGTCAAGTTACTGGCCATCGAATTGACGCTGTCCGTCAAATCCTTCCAGGTTCCGGCTACGCCTTTTACTTTAGCTTCGCCGCCGAGCTTTCCTTCCGTTCCTACCTCTCTGGCGACGCGCGTTACTTCAGATGCAAAGGAGCTGAGCTGATCCACCATTGAGTTAACGATCTTGACCGTGCGCAGGAACTCGCCCTTCAACGGACGTTCGTCAACCTGCAGCGCCATTCGTTCTGAAAGATCGCCATTCGCCACAGCTCCAATCACGCGCGCCATTTCGCTCGTAGGACGGGCCATGTCGTCAATAAGCAAATTGGTGGAATCGACCAGGCGCAGCCAGGAACCTGACGCAGCCGGGACCGCGGCGCGATGGTTTATTTTTCCCTCTTTACCAACTACACGACTGACTCGTTCAACTTCCTTCGTGGTCTTGTCGCTCAGCTCAATAATGTCGTTGAGGGTGTCCGCAATTTTTCCGGCCTCGCCCGTCCATTCTCCGGGTAACCGAACCGAGAAGTCTCCTTTTTTGAAGGCCACCAGGACTTTCAGCAACAACTTCGTATTCAATGATTGGGGTGTCAGGGTTTGTGTTCTCATTGGTTCCTTCCCGAGTTTGTTCTAAGAATCTGGAGAGAGGCTTGTTAACACAATCCGGCCGCAGGATCGGCCAGGCAAGATGCCGGAACAGAATGACGCACTCAACACAGTCGGGGACCGGATGGTTATGTTTCTTTAGGGGGGTTAAGGGGGAGGCAGCAACGTTGCCGCGTTGGTATTTATACCTAAGCCGGGAGGGAAAAGTAAACCTCTGAGTGGTTGCAGCTTTGCCGCGCGCCAGGCGCAAAAGCCGCTTTGGGTCGGTTGGTTTTGGATGACACTGCGAGTGGTGGTTATGCTATCGGCCTTTCTTTCCCGCAGTTCCAACATGACGTGAATTGGCCTTCAATCGCTTCACCACAACCGGGACAAGTCCACGCGTCAGGCGTTTCTTCCTGGGAATTTCGCAGAGCTTCCACAATCTCTCTGGCCCTGGGATAGTCCTCGTCATTAAGAATCCAGACTTCGGGAGAGCAGTCTGAAGGTGCCAGTTCACCGAGCGCCATCGCGAGCTGCTCATTGCGAATCATGCAGGGAATGCGAGCTTCATCAAGCAGGCCCTTGACCAGTTCCTGATCCGCGCTCATCGTGGTTGCTGTGAATACGTGCTTCATGGTTCTCACAGAGTGGCATTCGCCTACTTAATCCATACGGTCTTGATGTTCACAAACTCGCGTATGCCGAAATCGCTCAACTCCCGGCCGTAACCCGAATTCTTGATCCCGCCAAACGGCAGACGCGGATCGGAAGCTACCATGCCGTTCAGAAAAACTGAGCCCGCTTCCAGTTCTTCGGCAAAGCGCTTCTGTTCATTAACGTCTTTGGTCCAGGCCGAGGCGCCGAGTCCAAAACTGGTTGCATTGGCCAGTTGAATTGCTTCATCAAAGTTGTTGACCCGAAAAAGCATCGCAACGGGTCCGAATATTTCTTCGCAGGAGCCAGGGGAATCCAGGGGAACATTAACGAGCACTGTCGGCTCGTAGAAATTTCCACGCTGGTCTAGGCGCTTTCCTCCGGTTAGTACTATGGCACCGGCCGCAACCGATGTTTTCACTTGCTCGTCGACGTCTTTCAGTATTTGCTCAGTCGCCAGCGGCCCAATGTCGGTGCTTTCGTTTAGCGGATCACCCACCTCCAGCCCCTTCATCTCGTCAACAAACATTCGCTCAAACGCGTCGTAAATCTCCGTGGCCACTATGAAACGTTTCGCGGCAATACAGGATTGTCCGTTGTTTATCGTGCGCGCTTTGACGGCTGTAACCACTGCCTCGTCAAGATCAGCGGAAGGCATGACGATAAAAGGATCACTGCCGCCGAGCTCAAGCACGGTCTTTTTGATCTGTTTCCCCGCCACGCTCGCCACGCTGCGTCCCGCCGGTTCACTTCCGGTCAGCGTTGCGGCCACGACGCGCGTGTCTTCGAGTATCCGTTGTACGGCTTCGGAACCAACCAACAGGGTTTGGAACGCGCCTTCCGGGAACCCGGCTCGGAGAAAGATGTCCTCAATCGCCAGCGCACATTGCGGCACGTTTGACGCGTGCTTGAGCAGGCCGACGTTACCAACCATCAGCGCGGGCGCTGCGAAACGAAAGACTTGCCAAAACGGAAAATTCCAGGGCATGACCGCCAACACTGGGCCGAGCGGCTGGAAGCAAACGTAGCTTTTGCTTGCATTTGTTTCGACGAGCTGGTCCGCCAGGTGATGTTTGGCATTCTCAGCGTAGTAACGACAAACTAACGCGCACTTTTCGGCTTCACCGACTGCGCCTTTGATTGGCTTGCCCATTTCAATCGTCATCAAGCGGGCAAAGTCGCCCTTCTCAGCTTCGAGAATTTCCGCTGCACGCTGCAGCATTGACTCGCGCTCAGCGAGGGGAGTGTGGCGATAGGATCGAAAGGTCGACGCTGCAAGCTGAAGCTTTTCGTCAATTTGCTTTTCACTGAGCGGCTCAAATGTTTTTATGGTTTCGCCTGTAGCTGGATTGACTGATGCGATGGACATCGTGGCACCCTTTGATTATTTGCGAAAATTTTGTGGTTGAGATTATAGACCAGTGCACGTCTCCTAAAGTAGGACGCTGAAGGTGGGCGTATCGAAGCGCAGCGCGGCTTTGGCGCCGCGAAAAACTTCTTGTAAGCTGTGTTAACTTAGCTCCATGGCTAAACCTTCCCGTTTAGACAAATTCGCCATCGCGGCGGCGCTTCAGGATATCGCTGCGCTGCTCGAGTTAAAGGGCGGCAAAGACCGATTTAAAGCACGCGCCTACCAAACAGGCGCACGCGTGATTGCCGGTCTTTCTGAAGATGTTGGCGAGGTAGTGCTCGGGAACCGCCTGACCTCAATGCGAGGAATTGGTGATGCGCTGGCGTCGCAAATCGAGCAGCTTTATCTCACGGGTGAGTCGTCTGTCTTGCGCGGTCTGAAGAAGGAATTCCCATCCGGCATCATTGAGCTTTCTGCCGTACCCGGCCTTTCCGTTAGCAAAATCAAGTTGCTTCACGACGCCCTGGGAATAACCTCAATAGCTGAGCTGAAAGCAGCCGCCGAAGCCGGCAAGATAAAAACTCTCAAAGGCTTTGGCGCAAAAACGGAGGCAACTCTACTCGAGACGATTTCAAATCATCAACAACGTGGAAAGAAAGACAATCGATTACATCTGCACCGTGCATTGCAAACCGCCACTCAGGTTGTCGATTACCTTCAGACTGCCCGCGACCTTCGAGAGATCAGTTTTGCCGGGTCACTGCGACGCTGGAAGGAAACGGTGGGAACCATTCGCCTGGTGGCAAACACGAAACAGCCGGCAGCGTTGATTGAACACTTTCGACGGTTTCCGCTCATCGTTGAGGTCATAGAGCAGATGGAGGAAGCGTGTACAGTGCGCCTGGCTGATGGTGCGCGCGTTTCGATAGTTGCGGCCCGCCCGCCGGAGTTTGCCCTGGCGTTGTTAACTGAAACGGGGTCGAAGGCACATATTAATAAGCTTCAGCAGATCGCAAACGGTGAGGGTCCAAAATCGAATACGAATCAAGGCACGAGGAAGCGAGCCCCGCGCTCACCTCGATCTGCGGGACTACTAAAGGAAGAAGACATTTATGCGGGACTGGGAATGGCATACATCCCGCCTGAGTTGCGTGAGGACCAGGGCGAAATTGATTCGGCGCTCGCGGGAAAGTTGCCGGAAGATCTGGTGACACTGGCAGATATTCGCGGGATGGTTCATTGCCACACTACTTATTCAGATGGCAAACACTCGATTGCGGAAATGGTGCGGGCGGCAGAGGCGATGGGTATGAAGTATGTAACCATCACTGATCACTCGCCTACTGCTTTCTATGCGGGAGGCGTCACTTTGGACCGCCTCAAACGTCAGTGGGCCGAGATCGATGAAGTACAGGAGCAGGTGAAGATTAAAATTTTAAAGGGTACTGAGTCTGACATCGTCGCTGATGGTGGTCTGGACTATCCTGACAAAATCCTTGAACAGTTTGACGTGATCGTTGCCAGCATTCACTCGCGTTACAAGATGGATGCAGCAAAGATGACGAAGCGAATAGTGACGGCGATGCGCCAGCCGGTATTTAAGATTTGGGGTCACGCACTGGGGCGTTTGATTCAACGACGGCCACCGTTCGAGTGCGACGTCGAGAAAATCCTGGATGTAATTGCCGAATCGCGGGCCGCGATTGAAGTCAATGGCGACCCTTACCGTCTCGACATGGCGCCGCAATGGATTCGCGAAGCGCGAAAGCGGAAGATCAAGTTTGTGATTTCAGTCGATGCCCACTCAACCGGAGCGCTCAACAATCTGAAATACGGTGTGGGAACGGCGCGAAGAGGTTGGCTGAGAAAGGCCGATGTTTTGAATACCCTGAGCGCAAAAGCATTTCAGAAAGCTGTCAAGCCTGCATAACGGCAGTTTTGCATAAAACACGTCTTAAGTGACTCACTGTGAAGACGTAAACTATCGGTCCGGCACCAAGATGAAATGTCTTTTCTGCGGAATAATCAGTAAAGAGACAAACTCTTCAATAGTTTTTGAGGATGATATCTCCACTGCGTTTTTGGATCATCGTCCCCTCTTTCCCGGCCATTGTTTACTGGTGCCGAAAAGTCACGTGGAAACATTGAGTGATCTGCCAACAGTACTTGTAGGCCCATTTTTCAAGAATGTGCAGCTATTAACGCGCGCTGTCGAACTGGCGCTCGAAGCTGAGGGCTCTTTTGTGGCGATGAATAATCGCGTCAGCCAGAGTGTTCCGCATCTGCACGTGCATATTGTGCCGCGCCGAAAGAAGGATGGTTTAAAGGGTTTTTTCTGGCCGCGCAACAAATATGAAGGCGAAGCACAGATTGTTGCAGCACAAAAGGCGATTCAGGCGGCAATTGCCAGGATTCAAAAACATGTTTAATGCACTGAAGGCAGTCTGAAGCTCGATGCAGAGATAATTTACTGGTGTAGATGTTTTTATTTTTGAAGAAGAAGTGTTGTGATGTCGGCGGTTTTGCTGGTGAATTACCACTAATAATTTCGCTCGCGCAATTTATTCGACGCCAGCAAAAAATAAAACACACAAAAAGTTGATCTAAAAATTCGATAAGCGTATAAACCTCCCTGTCACGAGGGTCACGGCCTTCGAGACCGACAAAGGGATCGGCAACCGATGTGGTGACACACGGAAGAGGGAATCAGCAACGGTCTGTTGATTCTATTGACGCCCTGAGTCGAAGCCGAAAGGCTTTGCTAGGGAAGGCTGAGAGGTCTTCTCAAGCCATTCGGATAAAAACGAGTGGCACCCTTTGGACGGACCCGCCGAAGGGGGCGAATGGCTCGGCGCAAGCTGAGCCGACGTTCTCGGATCGTAACCGAAGGTGGAGGAAAAGCCACCACAAAAAAAACCTAACGGCACCGCATTCGAAAGGATGCGAGGATTGTGAAAATGATTCGCGTGCTGACCGAAGATTAGCTGACCGACAGTTGTTCTTCGGGATACAAACCGGCAGCCTAGTGTGTACATGCGAAGCTGCCATCCTTTTAAAAGCTTCGGCGATTATTAGGAAACGGATGCGCTACTTTCGGCTTGCCGGAGGTGGCGTTTTCCGTTTTTGGCATCCGCAAAGAAAACGTTTATCATGAAGGCTCTTCGTTCATCCTACTTTTTGACGTCGCGCAGACGCTCGCGGTCTCCCTTGGTTCTGCGCGCTTAGGTTCTAAGGAGATTGCTATGACTGAAGCGAGAATGCAGGAAACTCCAAAGTATGCGCCTGGCACCTTTTGCTGGGTTGAATTGAGCACTACCGACGGCGAAGCGGCAAAAAAGTTTTATTCCAGATTATTTGGCTGGACGCCCGATGACAGGCCGATGGGGCCCGGGATGGTCTACACGATGTTGAATCTAGGCGGCAAAAGCACTGGAGCACTCTACCAGATGGAGCCGGAAAAAACCGCCCAGGGCATTCCGCCACATTGGATGTCATATGTGTCGGTCGACAGTGCTGATGAAACCGCTGCAAAAGCACAGGAGTTGGGTGCGACATTGCTGGCCGGGCCATTCGACGTAATGACCTTCGGCCGCATGGCGGTTATTCAGGATCCTACCGGTGCGGTCTTTTCGCTCTGGCAGCCCAGGGACACTCCGGGCGCCGGCGTGGTTAACGCGCCGAATTCCTTTTGCTGGAATGAACTCATGACCACCGATACCACCAAAGACGGAGATTTTTACTCCGGAGTTTTCGGCTGGGGAAAAGACACTCAGAATTTTGGGCCGTTGGAATACACAATGTTCTCGAACGGCGAGCGGGCCGCGGGAGGCATGCTGAAGATAACTCCTGATATGGGAAATATTCCGCCAAACTGGGTAGTTTATTTTGCGGTTGACGATTGTGATGCCAAAACTCAAAAAGCAACCGAACTTGGCGGCAGCGTAATGAAACCACCTGCTGACATTCCAAACATCGGCCGCTTCTCGATCTTGAATGACCCGCAGGGTGCTATGTTTGCGCTCATCAAATTAGAAAACCCTGAAGCGGCTGCCTGACGAAAAGCCTGATTGAAGTAATTTGATTTGAGAACACGAGCGTTGCGTCGGAATACTTCCGATCGCCGCGCTCGTCGTTCGATTAGCAGAGTGAGCCATTCCTAAAAATGAAATCCCGTGTGGTTTGGCTGCTCTTGTGTCTCATCTGGGGCTCGACGTGGCTCTTCATAAAGCTCGGCCTCGAAGACCTGCCGCCGTTTACGTTTGCCGGCATCAGGTTTGTAATCGCTTCGGCAATCCTCTTTGCCATCATCAAAGCGCGCCGGCTGACTCTTCCGCGGACTCGCGCTGATTGGATCCTTCTGGCCGTCACTGGCGTCCTTTCGTTTAGTTTGAACTATGGCTTGCTCTTTTGGGGCGAGCAGTACATCTCTTCAGGACTTGCTGCCCTCCTGCAGGCGACGATTCCTGCCTTCGGACTCGTATTCGCCCACCTCTATCTTCCGGGCGAACGATTGACCCCGGCGAAGGTCTTCGGCAGCGTACTTGGAGTCGCTGGCGTCGGCGTAGTGTTTTCCAATCAATTGAGTGTGGCCGGTCCAAGAGCTTTGGCAGGGTGCGCCGCTCTGGTGGTTGGCTCCGCCTGCGCGGCTGGAGCTAATGTTCTGGTTAAGAAGGATGGAGCCAAACTCGATCCCGCAATTCTCGCAGGGGGACAAATGTTCTTCGGCTTAATACCACTATTGGTTGTTGGAATTCCGCTCGAAGGAAATCCGCTCAAGTTTCACTGGACACGAATGGCAGTCGTCGCGCTGTTCTACCTGGCGATCGTTGGTTCGGTGACCGCTTTTCTTTTGTATTACTGGCTGGTGCAACACATGGACGTGACTAAGACCATGCTGGTGGCGCTGGTAACGCCGGTGATTGCAGTTACTTTGGGTGTGCTGGTTTTACATGAGGAGCTGAATTGGCGCACTTTTGCTGGCGGCGCCATGATCATCTCAGGAATCGGTTTGATAGTGTTGCGGAAAAGCCGAAGGGGCAGCCGTGACATTGTTGTCGCGACTTAACCGATAGTCACTTAAACATCGAATCCGCAGATTCGCAGATTACACAAATAAAACAGCAAGTCTAAAGAGCTGTCGGGAAATATGAAAAGGCTGAACGATTTTGTTCCTCTCCATCTCTCCTTGAATCTGTGTAATCTGCGTAAGCTGCGGATGGATCGGTTTCTTAATAGATCTCGAGTTGCTTCAATTCGCAATGCTCTTCTGATCTAGAGGCCAAGTTCTTGGGTTTGTGCTGCCAGAGCCTCAACAGGCGCCTCAACATTTGCGCATAGCAGTCTGGCAGTTTTCGCAATTGATCAACCTGATCCGGCCTTAACCAGAAGCCGCCAATCTCCGTGCCAAAAAGATTTGGCACCGCCAACTCCAAAGCTGTCCGGTGGACCGCTCGTAGGTATTTTGCTGACTGCAATTCGATATGAACGACGCAATCGGCCAGGGCAAACGCGCAGAGCACTACATCTGAGATGTTGTTCTGAAAAGCCGGCACTTCGCGGGTAGCCATTGTTCGTGTTCCAAATTGAATGGCAGATTTAAGATCTCAAATTTGAAATCTTAGCCGGAGCTTTGATAGTTGCGAATAAGTCCACGCACAACCCCCTGGATTTGCAGGCGTTCCGGAGTCTTGATAAAGATTGGTTTGAACTGTGGATTTGCAGGCTCCAGTCGAATGAAGTCCGGCTCACGATAAAATTTCTTCACCGTGGCATAATTTCCATCGATCAGCGCCACCACCATCTGGCCATTCTCCGCCGTTTGTTGCGACGACACGATGATGATGTCGTTGTCCTGAATATTTTCTTCGATCATCGAATCCCCACGCACCCGGAGTGCAAACATGCGACCACGACCAATCATGCTTTTGGGGGCAGAGACAGTTTCATGAGCGAGGATGGCTTCGATGGGTTGGCCAGCCGCAACCAGTCCTAATAAAGGAATTTCAAGCTCGTCACCACCACTCTCCTGCGTTTCTACTTTGACCAGCTCAATGCCACGACTAACGTTGGGAATGCGTTTGATGAGCCCTTCGCGCTCGAGCGCCGACAGGATGCTGTGCACGCTCGCTGAAGAGGTCATCTGAAATTGCCCGCCAATTTCTGCAATGGTAGGAGGCTGATTATTGGTTTCCAGGTAACGGCAGATGAACTCATAGACCTGCCTTTGCCGTGCAGTTACGGGCATTTCAAAATCCTCCACGAAAGTCTTGCATCAAAATACGTGACTATGCTATTTTCGCTTCATGGCGAAAATCAAGCGAATATTATCGAAGATAGCATGCGGCGTCAAGGTGTTACTTAATCACGCGAGCGAGTTTTTTGAGATCTTCGACGAAGCGACGATGTTCGAGACGGTGAGTTTCGTCATCGGGAGCACGGAGAATTGAGGATGGATGAACGGTGGCCATGACATATGGAGCGAGAGTGGATTCAATGAACTCTCCGCGTTGTTTGGTCACACGAAATTTTGGGCCGAGCAGGGCCTGAGCCGCGGTGGCGCCAAGGGCCACAATCACTTTTGGTTTGACTACAGCGATCTCAGCCTCAAGCCAGGGACGACAGGCGGAGATTTCCTGAGCATTAGGTTTTTTGTGGATGCGGCGTTTGCCATGCGGCTCCCACTTAAAATGTTTGACAACATTGGTGACGTAAGTTTGAGAGCGATCGATTCCAGCTTCGACGAGGGCTTCATCGAAGAGTCGACCAGCGGGGCCGACGAAAGGTTTTCCAGTGAGATCCTCTTCATTGCCCGGTTGCTCTCCGACGAATAGCACCGTTGCGCGGCGGCGACCTTCGCCGAAGACGGTTTGGGTTCCAAGCTTCCAGAGGTCACACGCTTTGCAATCGGCTGCGGCCTCGCGCAGCAAAGGCAAGGTTAGTTTGTCAGGAAAGAATTCTTTAGCTGAGCCTTGAGAAGTTTTTCGTGCCATGTGCTTTGGTAACGCAAACTAACGTTTGCGTTACAACATAAATGATGAGAGCCGCATTTTCAAAAGCTGAAATTGAGTCTGAGATTAGCGCGCGCTTTAGTTCTGCCTTTAAACCACAGGAGAAATTGCCGGCAGAAGTAATCTCCAGCGGCATTCCCGAAATCGATTCCTTTACCCTGGGCGGCCTGCCACGCGGCGCCATAACTGAAATTTTCGGATCAGCCTCATCAGGTCGAACCAGCTTTATGTTTTCTGCCCTTGCTCACGCAACCAGGCACGATGAAGTTTGCGCTTTGGTGGATACGAGCAATTCGTTTGATCCTAAGTCCGCCACGCGAGCGGAAATAAATTGTGAACGACTCCTTTGGGTCCGTTGCGCCAACAATCTCGAGCACGCATTCAAAGCTACCGATCTATTGTTGCAAGGGGGCGGCTTTGGACTGGTGCTGCTTGATCTGGGAGACGTTCCGGCAAGTTCAGCGAAACGAATTATTTCATCCTGGTGGTATCGCTTCCGCAGGACTCTGGAACCCACGCCGACCGCGCTGGTTGTTATTGCAGAGGAGAGTTGCGTGCGCTCGTGTGCGACTCTGGCGTTGGAGTTAAGAGGAGAGGCATGTCTCTGGTCGTCCAGCCTAGGACCGGCCAGCCCGGTCTTTACTAACAGCAATATTCGCTCGTCCACTTCCTTATTAATTTCAATTCCCACCCCAGCAGCGGTTGATGCGCTTCGTCGCCCGGTGAATAAATCACTGCCTCACTCAACCTTGCTGAAGAGCCTGTCGTTCCAGGTGCAATGTCAGCGCCCGCTGTATCTAAATAGGCGAGCCGGCGAGGTTGTGGTCAAAGCTAGTTGAAGCGTTTTCGCAACGCGAACGGTTAGTTTTGCCCAAGTAACCATTGTCCGAGCGCCTTGACAATATTCGCTAATTTTCGCTAATCTTCGCTCACCGGTGTTTTTAAATAAAGCCCTGAAAAAGTGCGATGTTTGTCTGCATTCACGGTCAACAACTCCCGGCAGAAGTGTCTGGCACCCGCTTCATGTCGGAGTTTGCCTACACTTTTTCACCGCTGGTGGAGGAGACCTCGCCTAACACGGTGGTAATCGATGTCGAAGGATGTGCGTTGCGATTTGGATCTGACTATGAACTCGCCAATGAGATTGCCAAACAAGCGAAAGCGGAAAGACCTGGCGGATTAGGTTGCAACGTTAATGTGGCTCTGGCTGCAAACCCTGACGCCGCCATACACGCTGCGAAGTTTTGCCCGGGCGTCACCTTTACTGCGCCCGGCGAGGAACTCATTTGTCTCGGCAACCTGCCATTAAGAGCACTGCAACATTCGCTGGCAGGAGTTGCGGAACCTCAATCAGTAGAAATTCTTGAAACGCTCCGGCTTTGGGGTGTGCATACCTTTAAAGAATTTGCCGAACTGCCGGTGGCGGGAGTTTCGGAGCGAATGGGCCAGGACGGATTAAAGTTACGCGAACTGGCAAGCGGACAAACCAGTCGACACTTAAAACTCAGGCAAGCTGTTCCTGAGTTCAACAATGCCATCGAGCTTGAATATCCCATCACCGACCTGGAACCGCTGGCCTTCATCCTGGCGCGACTCCTCAACCAGATATGCGCGAATCTAAACGCCTATGCGCTGGCTACGAATGCGTTGCAGGTGGAGATGAAACTGGAACGCGGGGCTGTGCATGAAATCAAATTAAACCTGCCTTACCCGATGCGCGATCACAAAGTGTTTCTCAAACTATTGTTGCTTGACACCGAAATGCATCCGCCGCCTGCCGCAGTGATGGGCATCTCGATAAATTGTGAGCCGGTGAAACCGCGGGTAATGCAGACGGGACTGTTTATTCCTCTCGCGCCGGAGCCGGAGAAGTTGGAACTGATGTTGGCGCGCCTGGCAAAGCTGGTGGGAGCGGAGAATATTGGTTCGCCGGAGTTGCTCGATACGCATCGCCCGGATGCCTTTCGGGTAAAGCGGTTTGAGTTGAAAGAGAAAAAGCGAAGAAGAACAAACGGTAAACAGCAAACAGTAAACAGCAATCAGCAATCAGCAATCAGCAATCGGCAATCGAGATTGGGCTTCAGAGTATTTCGGCCACCGTTGCGGGCAATAGTGCAGGCGGAAGGAGGGTGTCCGCGAGAGATAAGCGCCTGGAATAAAAACAAAAGTGTCCATGGAAAAGTAGTTTGTGTGGCCGGTCCCTGGCGCACGACGGGAGATTGGTGGCGCGCGGACACTTGGGCCCGGGATGAATGGGATGTGGCTGTCGAATCCAAGAGTCAGTGGGCAGTGGCCAGTGGCCAGTGGTCAGAAAGTTCACCCATACAGGTCCTCTATCGTATCTATCGTGAATTGGGTAGTGGGAGTTGGTTTGTCGAGGGCATTTATGATTGACAGTTGATCTTCACCAACCAGCGGGGGCAAGCCCGCCTTCCTGACCACGCGGCCTTCAAGGTGAAATTCAACAAGCAACTATGCAGTCTCTCAGGTAAGGAAGGCGGGCTTGCCCCCGCTGGTTAACTACGGCCATTTTGGAATGACTGAGCAATACATCGAATTACATTCGCGTTCAGCCTTCAGTTTTCTCGAAGGCGCGTCGGTGCCTGAAGAATTAATTGCTGCTTGTAAGGGACTGGAAATGCCGGCCATGGCTTTGTTGGACCGTGACGGCGTGTATGGTAGTCCGCGCTTTCATCTGGCGGCGCAGAAGCTTGGGATCAAAGCGCATATCGGGGCGGAAATTACTGTCCAAAGTCCAAAGTCCAAAGTCCAAAGTCTGCTTAACCCCCATCGTGTCTCTGTCGGCCAGGGTCAAGAGCTAGACAAGCCAGCGGACTTTGGACTTTGGACATTGGACTTTGGACAAAAACACACCGCTCACCAAAAAGAAACTTTCTCATTGCCTCTACTCGTCCGTAATCGCACGGGTTACCAAAATCTTTGCCGGCTCGTCACGTTGATGAAATTGCGCGTGCCGAAACATGCGAAGCCAGGGGAGTGTGCGGTCTCGCCTGATGAGCTAGCGGAATATGCGAAAGGCTTAGTTTGTTTGACTGGCGGTCATGATGGGCCGTTAGCCAAAGCGTTTGACCACAGAGACACAGAGAACACGCAGGAGGCACAAAGGAGAGCCGAGTGGTTAGTTGACGTTTTCGGCAAAGGAAATGTTTATGCAGAGCTGCAGCGTCATTTCAATCGTGAAGAAGAGGCGCGCAATCAGGCAGTGCTGGATATTGCCCGGCGTTTAGCTTTACCCCTGCTGGCCACGAACGGAGTTTGTCATGCGACTCGAGCGCAACGCGAAGTGACAGACGTGTTCACCTGCATTCGCAATCATGTGCGACTGGAAACAGCCGGCCGCCTGCTGGCGACAAACTCCGAGCGTTATCTGAAATCCGCCGGAGGCCATGTCGCAACTCTTTGCCGATCTGCCTGAGGCTATTCACAACACGATCGAACTCTCATCGCGACTCAAATTTACGCTGAAGGATCTTGGCTACGAGTTTCCGAAATATCCTGTGCCCGAGGGCGAAACTATGACTTCGTTTCTGCGGCAGCGCACTGAAGAAGGCGCCCGGAGACGTTATAACGGTGAGCACGGCAAACCATCTTACAAGCGGGCGCGCCGCCAGCTGGATCATGAACTCCGGCTGATCGAAAAACTCAAGCTCGAAGGCTACTTCCTGATCGTTTGGGACATCGTTGAGTTTTGTAAGGCCCAGGGAATTCTCATTCAGGGACGCGGCTCGGCGGCAAACAGCGCCGTCTGCTACAGCCTCGGTATTACTGCCGTCGATCCGGTCGGCATGGATTTGTTGTTTGAACGTTTTCTTTCCGAGGAACGGGGTGAGTGGCCGGACATTGATCTGGACCTGCCGAGCGGCGACCAGCGCGAGCGGGCGATTCAATATGTTTACGAGCGCTACGGAAAACTTGGCGCCGCGATGACCGCAAACGTCATCACTTATCGTGGCCGCTCGGCCGCGCGCGAAGTTGGCAAAGCGCTCGACTTTAACGATGAAACACTGGGCCGGCTTGCCGGGCTGGTGCACACCTGGGAATGGAAGGATCCAAAAGATTCAACCGAGCGGCAGTTTCGCGACGCCGGACTCGATTTAAGAAATCCGCGCATCAAAAAATTCTTTGAACTCTACGGGCAGGTGCAGGACCTGCCGCGCCATCTCGGCCAACATTCCGGCGGCATGGTGATTTGCCAGGGACAACTCAACTCCGTTGTGCCGCTCGAGCCCGCGGCAATGCCCGGCCGCGTGGTGGTGCAGTGGGACAAGGAAGATTGCGCCGACCTCGGACTAATTAAAGTTGATCTACTGGGACTCGGGATGATGGCAGTCCTGGAAGAATCGATTCAATTAATTCGCGACTGCTTACCAGGAAGAAGTTGATTTGGCCCATCTGCCGCAAGACGACGCGGCCGTCTATTCTGCTTTGCAAAAAGCCGACACTATTGGAATGTTTCAGGTCGAAAGTCGCGCGCAGATGTCATGTCTGCCAAGACTGCGCCCGGAAAAGTTTTATGACATCGTAGTGCAGGTGGCGATCATCCGGCCGGGCCCGATTGTCGGCAACATGGTTCATCCTTATTTGAAACGTCGACAGGGCCGCGAAGCAGTTAGCTATGCGCATCCTCTGCTGGAGCCGGTGTTGAAACGCACGCTCGGTGTTCCGTTGTTTCAGGAACAGTTATTGAAGATAGCCATAGTCTGCGCAGATTTTTCCGGCGGTGAGGCGGAAGAACTGAGACGCGCTTTTGGTTTCAAGCGCTCGGAAGCGCGCATGAAGGAAATTGAAGTAAAACTGCGCCGCGGCATGGCGGGCAAGGGACTGACCAGCAAAGCGCAGGATGAAATTGTGCAGGCGATCACCTCGTTTGCACTTTATGGTTTTCCTGAATCACATGCGGCCAGCTTCGCTCTGATTGCTTACGCCAGCGCTTATTTGAAGTGTCATTATCTGGCTGCCTTCACTGCGGCAATTCTTAACAACCAGCCGATGGGCTTCTATCAGCCGTTTACACTCGTCAAGGATGCGCAGCGACATGGACTGACAGTCAGACCGGTGGATGTAACCAGATCGGATTGGTTATGCACGATCGAAGAGGAAGAGGGAACAGGGGAACAGGGGAAGGGAGAAAGGGACAAAGAACTTGTTTTGCGTCTCGGCCTGCGGTATGTAAAAAGTTTGAGTGAGCAATCCGGAAAAGCGATTGTGCGCGAACGTATGAAGCGTGCCTTCATAAGCATTGATGATTTACAAAATCGTGTGCCGGAGTTGCGTAAGGATGAAATGAGGAAACTGGCGGCGATAGGGGCGTTGAATTTCATCCGGGATAGTCCAAAGTTCAAAGCCCAAAGTCCAAAGTCGAAAAACCAGGAAAATTCAAAGCTGGATCCAATGTTCCAAGCCCCGGTCGCTGAACAGACTTGGGACGTTGGACTTTGGACTTTGGACCAGGCCGTTCATCGTCGTGACGCGCTTTGGCAGGTTGAACGAGTCGCGCGACCTGCCGGAGAGCTTTACGAAGAACTTCATGAGGCGGATGGTAATTCCCCTTTAGCTCCCATGACCCGGCCGGAAAGAATGGAGGCAGATTTTCGTGGCACCGGGCTAACGATCGGGCGTCATCCGGTTGCTTATCATCGCGCGCAGTTGGATCAACTTGGCGCTTGTCGCGCTATAGACATGCAACATTTGCGCGATGGCAGTTTGATCAGCGTGGCCGGCTGGGTGATTGTCCGGCAACGTCCCGGTACCGCTAAAGGTTTTGTGTTTCTAACTCTCGAAGACGAGACTGGCGTCGCCAACGTTATTATCACGCCGCAGTTATTCGATAAGTATCGTTTAGTTTTAGTCGACCATCCATTTCTTTTAATTACCGGCAAACTGCAAAATCAGGACAAGGTCTTTTCTGTAAAAGCGAAAAGCGTCCGCGCGCTTTCCTTCACGGTTGCCGCCGCGCCCTCGCACGACTTTCATTGAGAGTGGGGGCAAGCTCCCTCCCGAACTGAGAGCCGTTTGAGTTCTCCGTTAATCTTGTCTTGAACGCCTTCCACCCCCTACACACACTGCGCATGCTTTCTTAGAAAGCCATAGCGGGCGGCGCAGTAGGTCGACTTCCGGCAAATCACCGAATCGGCAAAATCGCTTGAAAGCTGAATAGAAAAGCGTAAACTCTGGCGTCAAATGTCGAAGTCGATCGGCGACCAGGTCTGGGCCGAGATGACCGAGGGCCAGAAGGTTGAAGCTGTCTTTGCGGGCCACGCGACACTGAAGCAGATGAGCGAGGGCTTGCTTGACGGTTCGGATCAACTACGCAATGCGTGCCGTGAGTATCTGGCTGAGACCAGCGCCTCTTTTGAAAATCTTCCCACCGATTCAACCCTGCCGAATCAGCCGGTCCAGTCGCTGGATCACAAGAGTAACCTAACCCCCGCCGCATCTCTTCCGCGCCGGATAAACAAAACCAGAATGCCTCACGAAACGCTCAGGCAGCGCTTTGGTTTACCCGAAGGCTTTGTCCCACGATTGCAACGCTACGGTCGCAGCGTTCTCCTTGAACTCAACATCTACCGGCTACCGAACGGACAGGAGTTCATTCCCTGTCGTCCCAGCGGCACACTCGGCGCCAGTCGCCATTTGTATGCGTTGCAAACCGAGGAACAATACCTGAAGGGCAAGCGGGGCTCGGTTTATGTTCGCACCGACGGAAAAATTTTCGACTATAGTGTCGATACCATGATTCCCATAGGCGACATTTTCGATACCGGTTATACAATAGCCGACCTTGAGCGCACCGGACGCTATGCGTCCCAAGTGCGCCGTCGCCGCAAGAAGAAGCAACGGCCTGGGAAGAAGAGTCAGTTAAAAACGCGGCAGGCAGCGGCTGGTTGATTCGCGGTGCGCAGCATACAAGGAAGGTTTCGGAAGCATGATTCGAAAATTGAAGTCAGGCAAGTATCGGCTTTACTCAAAAAAGAAAGACCCAAAAACCGGCAAGCGAAAAAATCTTGGCACCTTCAATACGCGAGCGGCGGCTGAGAAGCATGAGCGCGCCGTGCAATACTTCAAGCGACATTAAGCAAGCTGCCGGTAGTTTAGAGTTCAAACTTTAGTTTGTGCCTGGTGTTGGGCAGCAACCTAAAGGTTGAACTCTGTACTTCTGGTGTGGGGAGAACATGGATGGCTGAACAAGAATCCGATAATTCGCCACGTTTCGACCGGCGACCGTGGGGAACGTTTACTGTACTGGATGAAGCCGACGGATTTAAGGTCAAGCGAATTGAGGTGTTGCCCGGCAAGAGATTGAGTTATCAGAAGCACGCGCGGCGCGCCGAACACTGGGTAGTAGTTCAGGGGACTGCCAAGGTTACTCTTGACGATCGCGACATTCTCGTAGCTGCCGGTGAAGCGGTTGATATCGCGATAGGCGCGGCGCATCGGGTAGAGAATCCGGGAGTGAGACGCTGGTCTTTATCGAAGTGCAGCGCGGCGGCTATCTCGGGGAGGATGATATCGTGCGTTTGCAGGATGATTTTGGCAGAGTGGCTGAGAAGTGATCAGTGTTCAAGGACGTCTGAGTAGCCCGGAGGGCTACGAGATAGTAGCCGGTGGTCGTAGCGAAGCGCAGACCACCGGTTGGCAGGCAGGAATGACCGCAGCCCGACGGGGGTGCCAGATGAGGGTATGCTAGAGAGATATCTTGGAGCCTCTGGCACCACTTCGTGGTGCAACTGTTTTCTGATTTGTTCCGGTGGTTTTCGCTTCGCTTCAACCACCGGCTACTTTGTGAACAACCCTCCGGGTTTGAATATACCTGCCTAGAGCCATTTGGTCAGATAGAAAGAAAATGCCTGATTCTGAAGGACTGCCAACCATCAGCGAACCTTCGCTGATCGACACCCCGGCCGAACAGGAGGGGTGGTGGAGCGCCGTGCGCGAATCGTTGCGCGGCAGTCATCGCGACTACACCAGCGGTCCCATCGGAAGGGCGATAATCCTGCTCGCCATTCCCATGGTGCTCGAGATGTGTATGGAGAGCATTTTCGCAGTCGTTGACATCAAGTGGGTTTCTTATTTGGGTGAGGATGAAATGGCCACCGTCGGCCTCACAGAATCCTTGATGACGCTGGTCTACGCGCTGGCGATTGGTCTGAGTATTGGTGCGATGGCCACCATCGCCAGGCGCACCGGCGAAAAGAACCCGGATGGTGCAGCGCGTGCCGCGGTACAAGCGATCGCGCTGGCGCTAATCATTTCGTTCGTGATTGCGCTCATCGGCGCGCCTCTTGCCCCAAAGCTTCTGGGATTGATGGGCGCATCCCCTTCGGTTATTGCCAAAGGCTCGGGCTTTACCACAGTGATGCTGGCCTGCAACGCCTCGGTCGTTTTGCTTTTCATGATCAACGCGATCTTCCGTGGCGCGGGTGATGCGGCGATCGCAATGCGCGTACTGTGGCTGGCCAATGCCATCAACATATTACTCGGCCCATGTTTGATTTTTGGTTTGGGCCCATTTCCAAGAATGGGAATTGTGGGCGCCGCTGTTGCCACCAGTATTGGCCGCGGCACGGGAGCATTGTATGCATTCAGCCGTCTGATCCGTTCCGGCGGACGGTTTGATATCAAGCGTCATCATTTTCGTCTCGAGCCGGCAATCATGGCGCGTCTGGTCCGACTATCGGCCACCGGGACCTTCCAGGTATTTATCGGCATGGCAAGTTGGATTGGTCTGGTGCGAACGATCTCGAGTTTCGGAACGCACGTTGTGGCCGGTTATATCATCGGCATCCGGGTAATAATTTTTGCCTTGCTGCCGTCCTGGGGCATGTCCAACGCTGCGGCAACCATGGTGGGTCAGGCGTTGGGCGCCGGGAAACCGGAACGCGCCGAACGCGCCGTGTGGAAGGCAGGTTTCTACAACTTCATCTTTCTCGGTTCCGTAGGAGTGATTTTCGTACTCTTCGCGAGACAGATAATTGGATTATTTACTTCCGATCCAAACGTGGTGCCGTACGGTGTCGATTGTCTGCGCATCGTGGCTTACGGTTTTCTTTTCTACGCTTACGGCATGGTGTTGACGCAGTCGTTCAATGGCGCCGGCGATACCTGGACGCCGACGATTATCAACCTTTTCGTTTTCTGGCTGTGGGAACTTCCGCTCGCTTATGTGCTGTCAAAGGTTTTCGGCCTGGGACCCCGCGGTGTCTTCCTGGCCATCATGATTGCGTTTTCAACTCTGGCGATCGTTAGTGCCCTGCTATTTCGCAGAGGCAAATGGAAGCGCCAGAAAGTTTGAGGTGGACAAATTCAGAACCGGGAGCGGTAGCGACTGGGTGAGTTTGGCATGAGAAGGCAGTTTCGAATAAGAAGAACCCGGTCGCTACTGCTCCCGGTTCTTATTTTGTCGATCCACATCGGCCGTTCAGCTTCAAATAAAACAAGCCAGTCTTCGCTGACCTTGCCTTGCAGCAGGCGTGCAAGTGCTAGACTAAACGAGTATCCATGAAGCCGACGATCATGAAATTTGGCGGCACGTCCGTCGAAGGCGCCACTGCTTTTAAGAATGCCGCAGGCATTATTTTCGACCGTCAGCCTCTGCGCCCGGTCGTGGTTGTCTCCGCCATGGCGGGTTTTACCGACGCGCTGATCACCAGTGTGCAACAAGCGTTGGCCGGCCAGGCGGCTGCGGGAGGGGACTCGTTAGGCAAGCATTTCGACCGTCATTTGCGCGTGGTTGATGCACTGCTGCGCAGCGAAGCGCCGCGGATGCGTCAGTTGATCGAGCAAAGTGCCACAGAGATTAAAGAACTCCTGAATACGACGGCCGCGGAAGTGGGTGGAACTGAAGCTCGTAAGCGTCGCAAGTTCTTTGAAGACGCGGTTGTTTCCTATGGTGAACGTCTATCGGCGGCGTTGCTCGCTGCCGTGCTGATCGAGAACCAGGTTGTCTGTACCGACGTTGATGCGAGGCGCTGCATTATCACTGATGACGAACACGGTTGCGCCACGCCTTTGATGACCGAAACCGTCAGCAGCGCTCGCGCGCAACTCGAACCGCTGATTGCCTCTGGCAGCACACCCGTGCTGGGAGGCTTTATTGGAGCGACGGTGGACGGAGTGACCACCACCTTGGGCCGTGGCGGGTCCGACTACACGGCCGCCCTTATCGGCGCCGCCCTGGAAGCAAAAGAAATTCAAATCTGGACTGACGTGCCCGGCGTGCTGACAGCCGATCCACGACTGGTCGCAACGGCTCGCACTGTTCCTCACCTGTCGTTTGAAGAAGCGGCCGAACTGGCTTATTTCGGCGCCAAGGTGCTGCATCCGAAGACGCTCCATCCGGCAATTGAACGCGATATTCCAGTGCGCATCTGCAACTCCCGCGCACAGGAGGGTGGCAGCACTTTGGTAGTCGGTGAGTCGAAGCGATCCTCGGAGACTGTCAAAGCCATCGCGCATAAAACAGGAGTCACTACAATCCAGGTTACTTCTACACGAATGCTTGGCGCTTACGGATTCCTGCGTGCGCTTTTCGAAGTATTCGCCGAACACAAGACAGCGGTAGATGTGGTGACTACATCTGAGGTCAGCGTTTCGCTCTCGCTGGACGACACGACGTCGCTGGGTGAAATCGTGGCGGACCTGGAAAAGCTGGGAACTGTGTCAGTCGAAGAAAAGCGCGCAATTCTCTGCGTGGTCGGCGAAGGCTTGCGCACGACGCCCGGCATCGCCGCGCGCATCTTCTCGACGATTAGCGATATTAATGTTTCGCTGATTTCGCAAGGCGCCTCGCGAATCAATTTGACTTTCGCTGTCGAGGAAGAGCGTGTGCGCGAAACGGTGGCCCGGTTGCATAAAGAATTCTTTGAAGGTACAGAAAGTGAAGACGCGCTACGTGAGCTTACCGATCTGAGCGCCGAAGTGTCAGTGTAATCGAAGGGAATAAAGGAACGGGGAACAGGTAAGCGTCAAAAAGCGGAATGGATAAAACCGTTTCCCCTGTTTCGCTTTTACCCTCTCAACCTTTTTTGCAAAGCCTATGGACGTTACCGAGCTAACTCGCACCCTCATCGACATCCCATCCGTCACCGGTGACGAACGGGCTGTGGGAATTTTTTTGCAGGAACACCTCGAGAGTCTGGGTTATCTAGTTCAGCTCCAGGAGGTCGCTCGGGATCGCTTCAATGTGTTTGCAACGACCGGGGCGCCGTCGCGTGTCGTACTCTCTACACACATGGATACAGTGCCGCCGTTTATTCAATCAAGTGAAGATGACGAAAAGATCTATGGCCGCGGCGCCTGCGATGCCAAAGGAATTATCGCTGCTCAAATTAACGCCGCTGAGAAATTGCGCGCCGCAGGAGTTCAGGAAGTAGGACTTCTGTTCACGGTCGATGAGGAACAGGGAAGCCGGGGCGCCCAAATTGCTAATTTGGAAAAACCCGGCGGAGTCGAGTATTTGATCAATGGTGAGCCAACGGACAACAAGTTGGCGAGCGCAACCAAAGGTTCAATTGGATTGAACCTCCGCACCCGAGGGCGCGCCGCGCATTCTGCCTATCCGGAACAAGGGGAGTCTGCGATTGAAAAGTTGCTCGACGTGCTCGAAAGAATCCGCCAGTGCGAATGGCCGGTTGATGACGTGTTAGGCCCGACCACTTGTAACATCGGAGTAATTAGTGGCGGCACGCGAGCCAATGTGGTCCCTGACTCGGCTTTTGCTGACCTGCGAATTCGTTTGGTGAGCAGCGGCGCGCCGGTAAGAAGGCTTATTGAAGCCGCGATCGCGGGACGCGCCGAAGTTGAATATTTGTCAGAGCATGAACCCGTGCGTTTGGAAACGATTGATGGGATCGAGCAGTGTGTAGTTCGCTTTACAACTGACATTCCTTATCTTTTCAATTGGGGGAAGCCATTGTTGCTTGGTCCCGGGTCGATCCTTAATGCTCATACTGAGCACGAGTCCGTTGAAAAGCGTGAACTTGAACAGGCCATAGAGATCTACGTGCAGATGGCTAGCGCGCTACTGGCCAAAGATACCTCGACGGGTGAACTGGCCGAAGGAGTTTCGCAATGAGGCTGGCCTTGATCGGTTACGGCGCAATGGGCAAGCTGGTAGAAAATTTGGCGTCCGCCGCCGGCGACCAGATCGGGATGAAGGTAAACTCGCGGGAGGCCGGGTTGGGTGCCGGCCAACTTGCGGCTTCACTCCGGGGGCATGACGTTGCGATAGATTTTTCTGTCGCGCCCGCTGTGCTGAGAAACATCGAGGCTTGTGCGCTGGCAAGTGTGCCGTTGGTTGAGGGAGCTACGGGCTGGCACGAGAAGGTAACAGAGGCGCGTCGCCTGGTTGAACAAAACCAAGGGGCGCTAGTCTACGGCGCTAATTTCTCTATCGGCGTAAATGTCTTTTACCGGATCGTGTCGCAGGCTGCCAGGCTGATGGCGAGTCTCGATCAGTACCAGGCGTTCATTGAAGAGCAGCACCATTCGCGCAAGCGTGACGCGCCGTCGGGCACAGCCTTAAAGTTGAAAGAGCTGATGTCTGAACACATCAAAACTGAAATTCCCATCACCTCAGTGCGAGCTGGTCATATTCCAGGAACGCATAAGGTTGGTTTTGATTCGGCTGCCGATCAGATAATGCTGACCCATATGGCACGTTCGCGCGAAGGCTTTGCCGCGGGAGCGCTTTTGGCGGCCCGCTGGATTAGCAGTCGCAAAGGTGTTTATGAGTTTTCTGAGGTCCTGGCAGAAGTGATGAGTAATGAGTAATAAGTGATGAGTTGAAAGTGGAAGCGAGATTTTGTCTTTTACTCAGCACTCATTACTCATAACTCATCACTGTTCTTAGGAGGTCTGCGATGACAATGAAAGTTGACTGGATGCGTGGCTGTGCGACGGCCCTGGTGACTCCGTTCCAGGCTGATGGTGCGATCGATGAGGATCGCCTGCGCGCGCTCGTCGAGCGGCAGATTGCCGGCGGCGTGCGTTTGTTGGTGCCCTGCGGCACCACCGGCGAAAGCGCCACTATGACTGAAGCCGAAGACCAGCGCGTCATTGCCATAACTGTCGAGGTGGCGCGCGGTCGCGCTCGCGTGATCGCCGGCACCGGCAGCAACGCCACTGCCGCAGCAATTGAATATTCCGAGCGAGCGCGCGATTTGGGCGCCGATGCCGTGCTGCAAGTTGCACCCTGGTACAACAAGCCGACGCAGGAAGGACTGTACGCACATTTTCGCGCTATCGCCGAAGCCATACCAGGCATGCCGGTCATGCTTTATAACGTACCTGGTCGTACCTCCTCGAACATTGCCGCAAAAACAGTTCTGCGTTTGGCTAAGGACTGCGACAACATTGTTGCCGTTAAGGAAGCGTCGGGAAACCTGAGCCAGATTATGGAAATCTTGCGCGAGCGACCGGCGAACTTTCGCGTACTGTCCGGAGACGACGCGGTGACGCTGCCGCTGATCTCTCTTGGTGGCGATGGAATCGTTTCCGTAGCGTCCAATGAAATTCCCGATCTGATGTCGCGCATGACCGAACTGGCGTTAGAGGGCAATTGGTCAGAAGCCCGCAAGCTTCACTACCGCATTTTGCCGCTGATGGAAATCAACTTCATCGAATCAAGTCCGGGACCCGTGAAGGCAGCCATGGCAATGATGGGACTGCTGGAAGAAAACTTTCGCCTACCGCTGGTGCCGATTCAGGACCAAAGTCGCACCCGCCTCCGCGAAGTGATTACCGAGCTTGGGTCTTCTGGAGAGTGTGCATGCCACTGCGTGAAGATATCGAGCAACTGGCAGCGCGTGCAGCCGGCGAATACTCTGCGGAAGAATGCAGGTTGTTCGCGGAATTCAAAACCGGGCTTAATTGCGGTGAAATTCGTGCAGCAGAGCGAAACGCTGAGGGAGTGTGGCAAACAAATGCCTGGGTGAAGCGCGGCATCCTTTTGGGATTTCGCATGGGTGCGATTGTGGACATGTCACCTGCAGATGGCACCCTACAGTTCCTCGACAAAAACACTTATCCAGTTAGAAAGTTTTCTCCGGACGATCGCGTGCGCATCGTGCCGGGCGGATCCAGCATTCGCGACGGCGCTTATATCGCCCCTGGTGTAGTCTGCATGCCGCCTATGTTCGTTAACGCCGGCGCCTACGTGGACGAAGGAACGATGATAGACAGCCACGCTCTGGTCGGATCGTGCGCGCAAATCGGGAAACGCGTGCACCTTTCAGCCGCCGCACAAGTCGGAGGCGTGCTTGAGCCGATCGGCGCGATCCCGGTGGTCATCGAAGATGACGTTTTGGTGGGCGGCGGCTGCGGTATTTACGAAGGCACGATTGTGCGCGAACGTGCCGTGCTGGCTGCGGGAACTATCCTGACTGGTTCAACTCCTGTTTACGATCTGGTGCGCGAAAAAATTTATCAGCGAACACCTGAAGCGCCCCTGGAGATTCCTGCGGGCGCGGTTGTAGTGCCGGGCTCGCGTAGTGTGCGAGGTGAAGTCGGGCGGGCCTGGGGACTTTCCCTTTACGCTCCGGTGATCGTGAAGTATCGCGACGAGAAGACAGAACGCGCGGTGCAATTGGAAGACTACCTGCGGTGACTTGCTTTGCACAAAAAGAGGCATTAGCAGCAGCCCGAGATGACTCACAACCTTGTTCTCGCTCTTTATCCCGGCAGTGAAACTGCTGGGCTACTATCATTCGTCCGCTTTGCGGACTGATAAAGGCATTAAGGTACAGATAGAAGATCATGGGTTCGTTGAATAAGTTTCAGCCACCTGCATTCCTGCGCGGCATCGAACGGAGCCCGATTCGTCAGATTACGGATCGAGCGAAGCCGGGCGATATTAGTTTTGGATTGGGCGAACCTGACCTGCCAACCCCGGATGTCATTCGCAGGGAAGCACTGCGAGTGATTCAGGAGGAGCAGAACGGGTACACGCTGCAAGCAGGCCTGCCACAGCTGCGTGAACTTGTAGTTCAGGATTATCCACATCTGAATCTCTCAACCGACCAGGTGATCATTACTGCCGGTTCCCAGGAGGCCATGTACCTGGCATTGATGACGCTGGTTGAAGCGGGCGATGAGGTCTTGATTCCCAATCCGGGCTTTGTCGCCTATCCGACAATTACCAGCATGAAGGGCGGGTGCCCGACGTACTATCAACTGCCGGCTGCAAGCGATTTTAGTTTTGATTTGGCTGAGTTCAAACGCCGACTCAGTTCAAAAACAAAGGTCGTTGTCTGCACCAGTCCTTCAAACCCAACCGGTCGCACGTTGTCGCGAGGATGAGTTGAGCGGCATGGCCAAGGCGGTTGCGGAAAGTGGATCCGGCGCCTTCATCATCAGCGACGAAATCTATCGCGATCTTTACTACACCGGAGAGCGCCCCGCTTCAATCTCTGAGTTTTATCCGCGCACGATTGTGATTTCGGGTCTTTCGAAGTCGATGAGTATGACCGGCTGGAGGTTGGGTTGGATCCTCGGCGAACAGGCTGTGATTGCCGCGGCCCATCTGTTACATGGCTACGTAACAACTTGCGCATCCACGGTCTCGCAGAAGGCGGCGCTGGCCGCATGGAGTGAGGAAGGGAGCGAAGCACGCCGGCAGCATCGCAGCACGTTTCAGAAACGACGCGATCATCTGGTCGGGTTGATTCGAAGTGAGTGTGGCTTGCGTTGCGTCACGCCGGAGGGTGCTTTTTACACGATGGTTGATATTGGACGCTATGGCTCATCAATTGAAGTTGCAGAGGCGATACTGGAAGGCGGAGTAGTAACAGTCCCGGGTAATGCGTTTGGCAGCGAAGGTGAAGGCTTCCTGCGATGTTCGTTTTGTGCCGACCTGCCAGTGTTGACGGAAGGGGTGAAACGAATAAACGTGGCGTTGAAGAGTTTACGATGACTAAAAAATTTCGCGTAGGAATACTTGGCGCTACCGGCATGGTTGGGCAGCGCTTCATCCAATTGCTGGAAAACCACCCGCAGTTTGAGATCACGGCGTTGGCAGCGTCGGATCGTTCGCAGGGGAAAAAGTTTGGAGAGGCTTGCACCTGGCGATTGTCAGGCGAGATGCCGGCATTTGCGAAAGAGATGAGTGTCGCTGCACCGGAGCCGCCGCTCGACTGCGAATTGATCTTTTCGAGTTTACCCGGTGACATCGCTCGCGAAAGTGAAGGCGCGTTTGCGCGCGCCGGTTTTCCAGTAATTAGTAATTCTTCAGCTTTTCGGATGGAGCGCGACGTGCCGCTGTTGATTCCGGAAATAAATCACGAGCATCTAGCTTTAATTGATGTGCAACGGAAACAGAACAGGCAACAAGGATACATAGTTACGAATCCAAATTGCTCGACAATCATGCTGGCCCTGGCGCTGGCTCCACTGCAACGAAAATTCGGACTGGAGAGTGCAGTTGCTACCACTATGCAAGCACTTTCAGGTGCGGGCTTTCCCGGCGTTCCGTCGCTCGCCATTAGCGATAACGTTTTGCCCTTCATCGAAGGTGAAGAAGAAAAGATTGAACAGGAGACGCTGAAAATTCTTGGCGAGTTCAAAAGTGGAGCAGTCGAAGAGTCGAAGATGGCGGTGAGCGCACAATGCCACCGCGTCGCCGTAAGCGATGGCCATCTCGCGGCGGTGCGCGTGAAATTGGCGCGGAGGGCCACACTGGAAGAATTAAAGGAAGCTTTCGCTTCGTTTACTGCGCTGCCACAGGAGCTTGGCCTTCATTCGGCGCCCAAACATCCTATAATTGTGCGCGATGAACCGGACCGCCCGCAGCCGCGGCTGGATCGCGATGCAGGAAACGGCATGAGCATAACGATAGGTCGCATTCAGCCAGACAAGGTGCTTGATTATCGTTTTGTGGCTCTCAGTCACAACACGATTAGGGGCGCTGCGGGCGCTGCCATTCTTAACGCGGAATTACTGATAACTAAGGGACAGCTTATATGAAAAGGGTCGTTTGCCTGACGCTGTTGCTCGGCCTGGTTTCATTCGCGTTTGCAAAACGAATGCAGGATAAGTCTGCCTTGGAAGCGATGGTCGACACTGAGCGCGCCTTCGCCAAAATGTCAGAAGACCAGGGCACACGACCGGCGTTTGTGACTTTCATTGCCGACGACGGAATTCTTTTTCGTCCCCGGGCAGTCAAAGGAAAGCAGTGGTTTGCGGAACATCCCCTGCCGCCATCCGACAAGCGGCCGCTGCTCAGCTGGTATCCGGCAGTTGCAGGCATGGCCCGCGCGGGAGACCTCGGATATACCACTGGTCCGTGGGAATTCAAACCCGATATTCACGACGCCAAGTCGGTGGCGTGGGGTCATTTCCTGACGGTCTGGAAGCGCCAGCCGGACGGGTCATGGAAATTTGCGATCGACCTCGGAATCTCGAATCCGCAACCGGCCCAGACCGAAGCGCCCTGGGAATTACCGCAGGGTTACAAAACAGCCAAAACCTACGAAGGGTAGTCTGACCTCAAGTAACACTGCGCTGCTCGCGCGCGATCGCGAGTTTTCGCAAGCGGCAACGAAGCGCGGCGCGCGCGCAGCTTTCGCTGACTATGCAACGCCGGAGGTGCGGATATATCGAGATGGAAAGTTTCCTTTGATAGGAAAAGATCTGGCGCCCGGAGTTCTGCCTGACAGTTCAAGTGTCTGGACCTGGGAGCCGGCTGCCGGCGACGTATCGGCCTCAGATGACCTCGGTTACACCTATGGGAGTTATCAGATCTCCGGCGATGAGTTGGGAGCGAAAGTCATCGAATCCGGTAACTACTTCCGAATTTGGAAAAAGGACAAGGGCGGATGGAAAGTTCTTTTCGATCTGACTAATCCTGTCCCACCAGAAACCAACAAGAATTAGCTGGCAATCCGAATCCGGCGACAATGGTTTCAGTTGCGTTCATATGCACCGCTAACAGATGTCGCAGCGTGATGGCCCACGCGATATTTGTCGCTGAGGCAAAGCGGCGCCGTCTCTCGTATGACGTTTATTCTGCCGGGGTTTTTGACTTCCGCGGTGCGCCGCCCATTCGAGAAACAACGAATACCTGCGAACTCAATAACACCTCGGCGCCCGATGAGATCGCCACCTGGATAGGCGACTTACCGCTCGACTCGATAAGTTGTTTTCTGGTGATGGAGCAACTTCATGCGGACGTGCTGAGGTATGAACATGGTGTATCTCAGGACCGCATTCGCCTGCTCGGTGAATTTGATCCGCGCGGTCGCGGAAGAGAGATCGAGGATCCGTTTGGCCAGAGCAATGCCATCTATCAGAAGCAATATGATCTGATTCGCGACTGCATTGTTAACTATCTCGATAGCAGTGTGACGGGGCCGTAGCCCGACTGGGAAGGAGGGCTCGGCTCTCCAAGGTGTGGGTTGGACTCAGGGGTTCCCAGGGGTATTTCCTCTTCCGCGTCGATCGCGGCTCCGCATCTTGTCCCGTTCCTGCTCAAACTGCTTCCATTGATCCGGCGTCAAAACTTTTTGTAAACGTTCGTCAGCTTGCCGGCGAATCTCGCCAAAGCGCGGCTCTGATTCTTTTCTAAGAGCCTGAAGCTGACTCCTCGTGTCGCTCAATATCTGGTTGACCTGCGTCTTTTGGTCGGCAGTGAGTTGTAGGGAATCCAGCATGCGCTCAAAACGGTCCTGGCGCGCGACGGCGGTCCGGCTCCATCTCTTGTAAGCATTCAATGCGAGAGCCCCGGCCGCGAACCCCAGCAGGAATATGAGTATCGCGGCGAGACGAACTTGCCATTTCCTTTTGTTTGTTATGTCCATACTTATCTCCGCAGCTTCTTCCAGCTATCTCGTCTCTTCGTCGCCGTCGTAGATGGTAGTCAATAATTGGCCATCTGAGACTTCGTCAGTCTGAGCCTGGTCGAGAATTACTTCTTCCGCTGAATAGCCGTTGGCATTGGGACTCGCCTGAGAAATTGTAGCAACCTGAGTGTCCGGAATAACGAACGTCAAAAACGCAAGAGCAGCGACGGTGGCCACCATCGAAGAAGCAAGTGCGCCGGCAGCCCGCCAAAGACGACCGAAGGCCCAGACATCATTTACTGCTTGCCGTTCACGTAGAGTTGCGAGCACGCGTGTGTGGAAGAAGGGTGACGGTTCAAACTGAACAGTAGCGTGCTCTTTCAGTAACAGCAGAGACACCTGCGCTGCTTCGAATGCCCTAAAGCAGTCTGAACACTCTTTGGTGTGAGCATGAATCACAGCTAGATCGTTTTCACTTAGCCTTGCCAGTGATGTGTTCTCAATCAGACTGATGATGTGTTCGTCTCTCATCTCAACTCCTCGCGCTGCCTAATTCCTGCCGGCGAGCTTTTCTTCCTGCCAACAATTTTTCAACTGCTTCACGCATCCGGCGCCGCGCCCGAAACGCCTGGGTCTTGACCTTTGATTCCGACCAACCGGTCATTGCGGCCACGTCCTTAACTGAAGCATCCTCGCCATCCATCATGGTCAAGACCAATTGGTCGTCAGCGGGCATGGTTTGCAAAACCCGCCCGGCTAAATCGGCAGCCACCAAACTCCGCTCAGTTGAATGATGTTGTTCCGTGGCTGCGTCGGTCAGGTTCTTATCCAACCATTCGCTCTGGTCCTCAGTTAGATCAGACACTGTCAATTCCGGACGGCGCTTGGAACTGCGGAGCAGGTTAAGGCAAGTGTTGGTGGTAATACGGGTCAACCAACCCTCCATTGAGCCGCGGCCTTCGTAACTTCCGAGTTCGGTAAAGGCCTTTAAAAAAACTTCCTGTGCTGCCTCTTCCACCAGGCTCCGTTGTTTAAAGAACTTGCCGGCGAATCTAAAAACCCGAGGGCTGTACCGGCGCATAATCTCTTCGAAGGCAGACTCATCGCCGTCGCGCGCCGAGCGCGCCAACTCCAAGTCTGAGTCCTGTTCGTGACCGTGCGACAGGAAGCGGCCCCTCGTCGAAGTTTAAGCTGGGAGCGCAGGCAGCCTTTAGCGATCCTACCAACGTTGAGGCAGACAAGGTGTCTGCGCTCCCAGCATCAGACCATACTAACTATGTTTACTGAACCTTCCGCTCGCCGTGATTGGCTCTCTTGGCCTTGAACTCGGCACGCTTCTGTTCCAGCTGTGTTTTCTGTTCCGGCGTCAGCACCGAAAGCATCTGTTGACGCATTCTAAACTGTTCGCCCATTAGTTTCGCCTGCAGGCCTGCAGACTCCTGCAGCTTCTGGGTAGCCAACGCTTCGTTGAACGTACTGCCCTCGCTGGCTTGACGCAACTCCTGACGCTTGGCGCGAAGTTGTTCATGCAGCGACTTAGTGCTTTCGCGGAAGCTCTGACTGATCTCCTTCATCTTAGCTTTTTGATCGTCAGTTAGGTTAAGTGCTCCGAACATCATGCCACCCATGCGACCGCCACGCTGGCCACCCCAGCCTCGGCCTTCGCGTCCTTTATCGCCCCAGCCTTTGCCATGCCCGCCATGGCGCTCGGTGGCTTGCGGTGCGTCTTGCGTTGTAGTGGTTGATTGCGCAAAGGCAATTGGCGCGGCTAAAGCAACGGCCGACAGGGAGGCAATGGTCAGCGTCTTGATCTTTCCTAGTTTCGTCATTTTCTTCCTTACTCCTGGTTATTTTGAATTTCTAACGTGGAGGGCCGTTATTAGCCTCCGACTCGTAAGACACCGAAAATGAGTCAACGGTTACAGCGTGGCTGATTTGGTTCGGCAGTAGTCTGCCCCGGCGCGGCCTGAGAAATTAATAGCCTTGTAACTTTTCGTGCTTTGCCGGTGTCTAGCAACCGTGAAGCAAATCTCGAGAAATTTTCGGCGGACGAGATGGGTTTTAGCGATGGCGCTATTCATCGGCTTGTTCTATGGCTTAGCAAACGGACAGGTCTTAGCTTCAGGACCTGCAAACGAAATCACATCGGTGCCCGCCAACCTGATTGAGGCCACCAATCAATACAAAGCCAGCAGCAAAGAACTGTTCGCAGCTCAGGAAACGGAGATCGGCAAAGCTGAGGCGAAATTGCAGGAGTTGCATCAATTGGTCTCTGAAGGTTTAGTTGCCAGGGCTGAGCTGGAAACGGAAGAGCAAAAACTGGTCGCGTTGCGTGCGCAATCGCAAGCGACTCAAAAGCAGATCGCTGATTCCGACATCCGAGTTGCTCAAATTAAAGCGGAGCAGGAGCTAGCTAAGAAACAGGGAACCGCGCCGGTGAAGCTGATCGCAAAACAATACGCAACACTAAGCACCACATCGATGATGCTTCGCTACAACGGCCCTGTGCCCTGGTCGCCGGGAAGTCTGAATACAATCCAGAACTTTTTCTCTTCGAAATTTGGGCATTCACTTCCCACGAGTGCAGTCGGACAATCGGTTACTCACAACCGCCTCGGCTACGATCACCGTAACGCTGTTGACGTGGCATTGCATCCGGACAGTACAGAAGGAAGGGCCCTAATCAGTTATCTGCAGTTGCAGGGGATACCATTCCTGGCTTTTCGCGGCGCGATTCCCGGGGTGGCAACAGGCCCCCATATCCACATCGGCAGCCCTTCTCATCGGCTTTCATGACGTTATTTTCCAGACCGAGATTTCTCTGTTTCGAATCTGTGTTTTTCTTTGCTGATCCTGTAACCGGAATGGCAGTTGCTGTGTCTAGATTATTGGTGAGCCGAGCAGTACTGAAAACTAACCACTAACAGAGTAGCAATTATGTCGAGTCAAACAATTAAAGAACATCTGCCTATAACCGGCGTCGGCACGGCGAAAGCCGCCGGCTGGTTAAGCATGACCTGGAAAAGGCTCCTTAGCCACAAGCTACAGCTTATGCTGGGAGGTGGTGCGTTGGCGGTGCTTGCGCTAGCCGGCTATTACTTCTGGGGAGGGCAGTCCAACGCTACGCAATACATGACTGCCAGGGTCGAACGCGGCAGTTTGCGCAATACAGTTACGGCAACCGGTACCTTGCAGGCGGTAACCACGGTGCAAGTAGGCAGCCAGGCTTCAGGAACCATCTCCGCACTAAACGTTGATTTTAATTCTCCGGTTAAACAGGGGCAGGTGATTGCCCAATTAGATCCGTCTGTTTCCAAAGCACAGGTCGATCAGGCTCGTGCGAATTTGCAACAGGCCCGCGCCAGTTTGCAGCAATCGATAGCCGGCGTGGCCGGATCGCGCGCGGGTGTCAGCGATGCGCAGGCGAAAGCCCAGGCTGCCCAATCTACGGTGCAAAATAATCAGTCAGGTGTTATCAGCGCCCAGGCCAACCTGGCAGTGCTGAAAGCCCAACTTGACGATGCTCAGACCTTTCTGAATCAGCAAGGATCGTTAATGCAGAGCGGAGTAATTGCAAAGAGAGATTACGATCTCGCAGACACTGCTTACAAAACTGCACAAGCGCGCTACAACCAGGCGCAGGCGCAAGTGCAACAGGCTGTATTGAGTCAACAGTCGTCGGCCGGCTCGGGGATCGCGCAATCGAAGGCGCAGTTACAACAGACGCAGGCGCAGGTGCAGCAATCACAAGCGCAGGTGCAGCAAGCCCAGGCGCAGGTGCAACAGGCCCAGGCAGCGTTGCAGCTGGCAGAGGTGAATCTGGCCCATACAACAATCACCTCGCCAATCGACGGCATCGTTGTGTCGCGGGACGTAAACGTTGGACAAACCGTGGCGGCGAGCCTTTCGGCTCCTACACTGTTCACCATCGCCAAAGACCTGACGCAGATGCAGGTGATCGCTAACATCGATCAGGCAGACATAGGTTTGGTAGAGCAGGCGAAGTCAGTGAAGTTTTCCGTCGATGCATTTCCCGGCAAAGAGTATGAAGGTCAGATTCAACAGATGCGGCTCAATCCGGTGAACGTGCAAAACGTAGTTACCTATAACGTCGTTATAGATGTCAGCAATCCGGAACAGAAACTTAAGCCGGGCATGACCGCTAATCTAACGATCACGATTGATGAGCGAAATAACGTGCTTAAGGTCCCGAACTCAGCACTTCGTTTTACGCCGACTGACGCCTCTGGTCAGCGGATTGGCAGAAGCGGCGGAAACTCAAACGATCAGACAGGTGGTCAAGGTGCGCAAAGACGTCAGCGTGCGCAACAAGCGCAGGCGGATGGTGGAAACGCCCCCGCCGGCCCAAGCCAGCAGCAGCAGAGCAACTTTGCTCCGCCGAGCGCACCTGTGTTGCCGGGTCAAACGCGAATAATTTGGGTGATGGGCCAGGATGGCAAGCCACAGTCTCGTCGTATCCAGGTCGGATTGAGTGATGGCGCTTCGACTGAGGTAATTGAAGGCAGCAACCTAAAAGAAGGCGAACTAGTTATCACCGGACAAACTGTATCCGGAGCGGCGAGAACCCCGAGCAACACTAACGCCGCACCAGGATTTGGTGGCGCCCCAAGAACCGGCGCACCAGGCGGCGGCCGACGTAACTAAGGCGAAACTGAACAGCATTACGTAAGAGTAATCAACCACGGAGATCTCAATGTCAGCCACACTCATAACTGAACCACAGGTGTTACCGGTGAATGCTGCACTCGCGCAGCAGCCGGAGGCACGCCCGGTTATTGAGTTGGATCATATACACAAGACCTACACGATGGGCGACGTGGAAGTTCACGCCTTGCGGGGTGTTTCACTGACGATCCGCGAAGGAGAATTTGTAGCCATCATGGGCGCTTCGGGTTCAGGTAAGTCGACGACCATGAACATCCTTGGCTGTCTTGATCAGCCTACGAAAGGGCGATACGTCCTTGACGGCGAAGACGTCTCAGAGATGTCGAAAGATCAAAGGGCCGATATTCGTTGTCAGAAGATCGGCTTCGTCTTTCAGGGTTTCAACCTGCTCTCGCGCACTTCAGCGCTGGAGAACGTAGAGCTGCCGATGCTTTATGCGGGTGTCGAAACGGGGCAACGAGACCAACGCGCTTTGGAGGCGCTCGCGGCCGTGGGATTGGCGGGACGTGAACAGAATCATCCGAATCAGTTGTCAGGCGGACAGCAGCAACGTGTAGCGGTGGCGCGGGCTTTGGTTAACAATCCGGCGCTGATTTTGGCGGACGAGCCGACCGGTAATCTCGACTCGCGTACGTCCGTGGAAGTGATGGAGATCTTTCAGCAGCTCAATCGTGAGCGGGGCATAACCCTTGTCCTGGTAACGCACGAACATGACATCGCTGAGTATGCGCAGCGCGTCATCGTTTTTAAAGATGGCAAGATCAAAAAGGATTACCAGATTGAGAACCAGCGGAATGCGGCGGAAGAGTTGAGAAATCTGCCGCCTGTGCTCGAGGATGAGGAAGAAGATGAAGACTAGTTATCCGCAGATTGCGCTGATTACACAGAACGTAGAAGAGAGGGAGGCGTCTGGGAGGTTGCAAGGAATAATCAGAAGACGTTTTTCTCGAATCTACAATCTGTGTAATCTGCGAAATCTGTGGAGAGTTGAGTCAGGTAAACAAACATGAACCTGGTAATGATCATCCGCGTGGCCTTTCGTGCCCTGGTGCGTAACAAGATGCGCGCTATCCTGACGATGCTGGGAATCATCATTGGTGTTGGGGCAGTTATTGCTATGGTCAGCATCGGGCAGGGCGCACAGGCTTCAGTCCAGGCGCAAATTGAAAGTATCGGTACGAATCTTTTGTTCGTTAGCGCTGGCGCTCAAAACGTCGGCGGCGTCCGCAGTGGTACGGGCGATAGCGGTACTAACACGCTGACTGTCGAAGACCTTGACGCAATCAAGCGCGAAGTGCCTAGCGTGTCGATGGTAACGCCAACGGTTAACTCTCGAACTCAGCTCGTGGTCGGCAACATGAACTGGAATACGTCCCTCCAGGGAGTTAGTGAACAATATCCGGAAGTGCGAAAGTGGACGATCCAGAGTGGAAGTTTCTTTACCGACGCAGATGTACGCACAGCAGCTCGTGTAATCGTCATCGGTCAAACTATCGCCGACAATTTGTTTCCGGGAATGGATCCGGTTGGGCAGACCGTGCGAGTGGCGAACCTGCCCTTCCGGGTCACCGGCGTCATGATTCGGAAGGGTCAGGATCAACAAGGCCGTGACCAGGACGATATTGCTTTCGCTCCTTATACCACCGTGCAGAAAAAAGTCCTTGGCAGTCCGCGTTTGCAAATAGCCTATGCGTCGGCCATTTCTCAGGATGCAACCTACACCGCCCAGGAACAGATTACCGAGCTACTGCGCCAACGTCACAAACTCGGCACTAACGAACCGAACGATTTTACTGTCCGCAACATGACGGATATTGCCGAAGCGGCCAACGAGACGAACAACACCATGACGCTTTTGCTCGCATGTATTGCAAGTGTTTCGTTGTTGGTCGGTGGCATTGGCATTATGAACATCATGCTGGTGTCGGTAACCGAACGGACGCGCGAGATTGGTATTCGGATGGCGATTGGAGCGCGCTCTTCAGCTGTGCGCAGCCAGTTTTTGATCGAGTCTATTGTCCTTAGTCTGACGGGAGGCTTCATTGGCATCGTGCTTGGTGTTGCTGTCTCTTTGTCGATACCAAAATTCCTGGGATGGCCGACCCTGGTGTCCAGCCTGGCGATTATTGGCTCAGTGATATTTTCCGCAGCTGTGGGGATTTTCTTTGGTTATTACCCGGCGCGTAAGGCCGCCGGCCTGGATCCCATAGAAGCGCTACGATACGAATAGTTCGATTGCGGATTCCTGATTTCGGAATGCGGATTTATTCTCGGATTTCGCTTCGCATTCCGCATGACATTTCTGCAATCTAACTTCTTTCCAATTTCGCCACTCAAATCAGCAATCGCAGAATCCGCATTCCGAAATCAGCAATTCGCAATCGACTTGTGGAACCGAAACTGCCTTAGGTTTGCTTGTCATGGCTAAGCCCCGTAAAAAGTCTCAGGGAACATTGCCCTGGTGGCTCGATGATGGTTCGGAAGTGTGTTCGGCATGTAAACAGACGTATGCATTTCACACGGAAGTTCGATGCGTCGATTGCGATGGCCCAATCTGTCCGTTCTGTGTGCAAGTAACCGTGACGATGGAATTCTCCTGTCCTACATGCGTTGAGGGCAGTGCGAGTGGAGCAATTTAGCAAGTCGAAAGAGTGGAAAAGATGCCTGCGCGTGCGATTTGGAAAGGCGAGTTGAAACTGGGTTCGAACAAGATCCCAGTCAAACTGTATTCGGGAGTTACTGACCGCACAGTACGTTTTCATATTCTCGATGACAAACATCTGATGCGGGTCAAGCAACATATGGTAAATCCCGATTCGGGCGAGGAAGTTGCGAAAGAGGAAATTCAGAAGGGCTACGAAATCGAACCCGGCAGATTTGTAGTTGTTACCGATGAGGAGTTGGCAGAACTCGAGCCCAGGCCTTCTCGTGAAATTGAAATTGCGGAGTTTGTCCCGCCCGAGGCCATCAGCCAACAGTGGTATGAGCGACCCTACTACCTTGGCCCGGACGGCGACGTGCAAGGTTACTTCGCCCTTGCCGACGCTCTTACGAATCGTAACCGCGAGGGGATCGCTCACTGGGTGATGCGCAACAAAGCTTACGTGGGCGCCCTGCGCGCGGAAGGCGACTACCTGCTGCTGGTCACTCTGCGTAACGCCGAAGAGGTAATCTCAGCGAAGGATCTGCCCAAGCCGGCCGGTCGGGCGCCCACGCAGAAGGAACTCAACATGGCGAAGCAATTAGTGGCGCTACTGGAAGAGGATGAGTTCAACGCTAAGGATTACAAGGATGAATACCGCGAGCGGGTAATGGAGTTCATCGAGAAGAAGGCCAGGGGCAAAGCTCCGCGCCTGCATGCAGTGAAATCGAAGCGCAAAGTTTCGGCACTCGACAGCGTACTTGAGAAGAGCTTGCGGACACTGAGAAAGGAGAAACGCGCTGCCTAAACGAGCAACAAAAGGAAACAGAAACAGCGACGAGGATAATGGCGAGCAGTCTGGAGCGCGCCCTTTCTGGTCGGGAACGCTCACGTTCGGACTTGTTAGTGTGCCGGTGAGTCTTTTTCCGGCCAACAAGAGCAACCGCGCGCCCTTGCGCATGCTGAGTGCTGATGGTGAACCGTTGACGCGCAAGTATTTTTCTGAGAAAACGGAGCGCGATCTCGACGCCGACCAAATGGTACGGGGTTATGAGATCAAGAAAGATAAATTCGTGGTCGTCACTGACGAAGAACTTGAGCGGTTGGCGCCTGAGAAGACTCGCGACATCGACCTCAAACGTTTTGTTCCTGCTGATTCCATTCCTCCCGTTTATTTCGAGCGCGGCTATTTCCTGACCCCCGATAAAGGTTCCGAGAAGGCCTATAAGCTTTTGGCAGAAACGATGGAGAAGGGCAGCAAGGCCGGCTTGGCCACCTTTGTCATGAGAGGCAAGGAGTATCTGGTTTCGATATTTGCCGAGCACGGCATTCTAAGGGCGGAAACCATGCGTTTTCCCGACGAGCTGCGTTCGCCCGCTGACGTCGGCTTGCCAAAGAAGAGTAAGGTCTCACCGGCAATGGTGCGCAAGTTTGAAAAGCTGATCAGCAGTAAGTCAAAGAAGCAAATGTCCGAGCGCAAACTTGAGGACGAGCAGACTGAGCGTCTCCTCAAATTGGTTAAGAAGAAAAGCGCAAACCGGAAGAATGTGGTTGAAGTGGAAACGGAGAAACGCTCTGACGGAAACGTGATCGATCTGATGGCTGTACTTAAGAAGAGCCTTGCCGGAAAGGGCTAATTTCCTATAAACATTCCGTCCCTTCTCAGCGTTTTGTCAGAGAACTTCTTATCCTGCTGGCAGAATGTCCGCCCAACTGTGTGAGTCCTGCTGTTAGCTGACTGCTGAAGTTAAGTAACGACTTAATAATCTCTCCCGGCACTGCGAAGCTCAATTCGTCGTTGCCCTCGATGTGAAGCGCAGCGACGGCGACAACTTCACCCCGGTCGTTGACGATCGGAGATCCGCTGTTGCCGCGACGAACTTCTGCCGTTATGCGCAGATATTCGCCGGCACCCTGAATGTACCAGAGGTTGCTGGTAACTCCGCTCGACACTTTCCACGAGGTGTCATCCAATGCGCTTATCATCGTGACCTGCTCGCCTTCGGCTTTGACATTTCCCGCCAGCGACAATGGAGTAACATTCGCCGCCGTGCTGGTTTGCAGCAGCGCGAGGTCGTTATCCTCGTTGAGCGCCAGGATGCCCTCGACCAGGTAGCTCTTTCCGTCAAAGGTTCGGATGGTGGCTCGGCTTGCGCCTTTAAGGACATGGATACTCGTAACGAGCTTGTTGGATTGAACAAAAAAACCGCCGCCGAGCAGCAGTGGTTTGCCCTTCTCGTCAAACGTGGTGATGCTGACAACGCCGCGTTTGACCTGATCGATCGTTTTAGCTGAAGGCTCAGCAAACGCGGTCGCGGTCGTCGTTAACAGCAGAAAGAGCAATGAAACGAAACTGAGGTAGAGTCTTTTGGGGCTCGAGTTCATACACTAATGCCGGCAACGCACAGAGATGCTGGCGCTCACTTCATGATTTATTCAGCTTAAGATTTAAGCAGACGCCCAATCGGCTGCGGCTTCCAGAAGGCAGTAGGCAGAAAGCAGAAGGCAGTAGGCAGAAAGCAGAAGGAACATTACGAAGTGAACGTTCTTAGCGCTCACATCGTTTCTGCCTACTGCCTACTGCCTACTGCCTACTGCCTACTGCTTCTACGGCCCTGGCAGGATCGATCTCTCGATCCTGCCAGGGTCGTATCGCTTGTTGTCGGGAACAACAAGTCCGGGTTAGAAGATAAACTTCAACGCCAATTGCACATTGCGCCGTTCGACGTTTCCATTTGGCGTTACGCCCTTGGTGGCGCCGACGAACCCGGCGGTGACATCCTGCGTGCCGGGCACGATGTAAAGGTTCGCGTGGTTAAGCGCGTTGAAGAGTTCCGCACGAAGCTGAAGACTATACCTCTCATTCAGCTTAACGTTTCGACTCACACCAGCGTCCAGATTCCACATGCCGGGTCCGCGAAACTGGTTGCGCCGAGTCATGTTTGCCGGATACGGACCAAAGTCGGAACAGCCGCCGCATACAGCATTACCAAACGCTCCCACTGGTTGACCGGTCAGGTCAATGTAGTTGAAGAAGTTGGCGTTGCCGGTGTCGGTAACGTTGACTTGTAGTGGTCCGGTCGGAACCAATCTTGGACCTGCAAAATTGGCGTTGCTTCCGTCAAAGATGGTGAAGGGCGTGCCGGTGCGGGCGTTAAAGATTCCCGTTAACGACCAACCGTCGAGCAAAGCCTTCGTGACACCAGTCGTGTTCTTGGCGAAGGGTAGCTGCCAGATCAAGCTGCCCACAAAGCGATGCCTGACGTCATAGTCCGCCGGTCCATAGTCGAAACTCGGATCATAAGGATTAGTCAGTCCCAAATTGCTGTTGAAGGCGCCTTCACTGAACGTGGAACTGAGGTTGTCATTCGCCTTAGCGAAGGTGTAATGCAGCGTAAACTGCATGCCGGTGTTGCGGAAATTGTTTCCGTCGAGAGCGACGATCAAGGCGTTGTAACGCGAATAGCCTTCATTACCGCGCGAGTTGATGTTTGAGTACTGGTTGTTGAGTCGCGAATTTGGATCCGCGTCTCCGAGGTAGAAAGCTCCCGCTCCCGTTATGTTCAAAGGCGAGATTGAATAAAGCTTTTCACCACGCGAGCCTGAATACTCAACTGACAAGACGTTCCCACGGCTGAGTTCGCGTTGGAACGCGAAACTATAGAAGTGGGCATACGCATTGACGATGTCTTCGCGCACGTGACGCAGACTGGTTGCGGGCAGGATCTTTGTCGGCGGCGAAGTTCCGGCCAGCGGTCCAGCGTTGTCAGTCGTAACCTGTAAATTGGTTACGTCGACGTTGTTGAAAAGCGACATCACGGCGTAATTCGGTGGATTCTGAATCACGTTGAAGGTGACGTTGCCAAAGTTGCGCTCGTAAGCCAGACCATAGCCACCACGAAGACTGGTTTTGCCGTCACCAAAGAGATCCCAGGCGAAACCGACGCGTGGTGCGAAGTTATTCTTGTCTTTTTTCCATAGCCCGCCGACAGGACTATCGCCGGCAATCTGGACACTGCCGTTGCGGATTCGTTCCTGGAGCGTAGCGCCCGGGCCAAAGTAGAAGTTGGAATCCAGCTCCGGGTTCTTGTTGTGCTGTACGCCGTAGTATTCATAGCGCACACCGAGATTCAACACCAGGTTTGGTCTCACGCGGAACGAATCATTTACGTAGGCCGCCCACTCGTTGTAGCGGTTACTACGAGTGAAGTCTGGCGGACCAACGGGCAGGTTCACACTTTCCCCGGGGAATTTCCCCTGCGGAAAAACGGCAGCCTGAAACTGATTGATGTTGCCGGTGACGAAATTGCCCAGCGCCTGCGCGTAATTACCCTGAACGCCGAGGCTCTCGACCGCGTTCTCATAAGCGCCAAACGTATTGGTGTTCTGGATGTAAATGTATTGACCACCAAACTTGAGCTGGTGTCGGCCAAGCGAGTAGCTCATGTCTTCATACACCTGCCCCAGGTTTTGCGGTCCGCCAAAGCCGGCGGGAGAATTCGCCGCGTTGTATGGCCAATAGCCGGGCATCGCGACGGCGTTGCCGCCAATTGTTCCGGTAGCGCCAGGGAACAGGAAAAGTCCTGGTCCCACCGGATTTTCTCCGTAAGGCTGATTATTGTTCAGGCGATTAAACGCGATCTTACTTTCCGAAAGCAGACGCGGTGAAAACGTATGCGTCAGCGAAACAAGAAAGTTGTTGTTTAGGGTAGTCGCCGGTGTATCAAACCCGGCATAGGGACTAAACGCCGAAGTACCGTTAAAGAAGTTCTTGTTCTCGCGGGCATAGCGGAAATAGATCAAGGTCTTGCTGCTTAGATTGAAGTCGACGCGAGCAGCGGTCGAGTAGGTGTCTTGTGGAATTCCGCCACCGAGATTTGTTGGTTCGGTGAATCGGACCAGCTGGAAGGCCTGAAGATCAGCCGGGAGCGCTGCGAATGCATTACCCGCCGGAAGATTGAAGGTGTCGACGAGTTGGCCGACGGTGAAGCTGGTTGTGGTTGGTGTGCTTTGCAACGTGTATCCGGCAAAGTAGTTGCGCGTGGCAGCTGCGGAAGCATTGATGAGCGCCGCGGTCGGAACTACCGACAAGACATCGCCGGCACTGCGAACGCGAGTCCATTCAGTGCTGTTGAAGAAGAACAACTTGTCCTTGATTGCTGGTCCGCCGATGGTGTAGCCAAACTGGTTGCGTGTGAAAACACCACGTGGAATTCCGTTGGCATTATTGTTAAAGCCGTTCGAGGCCAATCGAGAGATACGATTAAACCCGAAGCCTGATCCGTGAAACGCATTGGAACCGCCGCGCGTCAGGACGTTAATGATGCCACCCGAAGCGCGTCCATACTCCGCCGAAAAATTGCTGGTAACGACTCGGAATTCGCCGACCGCATCCAGCGGAATGTTCTGGCCCAGCGCCGCATAGTAGACATTGTTGTTATCAACGCCGTCGAGCAGGATGTTTGTGCTGGCGGCGCGCAGGCCGTTTATGTTGAAGCCGGCGCCGCGTCCGGAAACACCAACGCCAGGCACGGCCGGTCCTGGATCGTCGCTGGCAACGTTATTGGCCAGCCCGATCAGATCGTAGGGATTTCTGGTCAAGGTCGGCAGCTCGCGAATCTGCGTTCCCGTGACAATGTTGGAAACTTCAGCCGTTTGCGTGTTGACCTCCACGCCTTCGCTGGCGATCACGCTGACCGTTTCGCCGGTGACTTCTGTGAGCGCGAGCTGTGTGTCGACGGATACCTTTGAACCGATCGTCACCTGCACTCGCTGAATACTGGCCTTGAAGTTACCGCCCTGCACGGTGACGTCGTAGAGCCCAGGCTGAAGCGCGGTAATCGTATAGGTTCCATCGTTGTCCGAAATGGCGGTCGTTTCGCGGCCAGTGTCAACAGACTTCACGGTGACATTCGCAGCGACCACAACCGCGCCGTTCGGATCGGTTACCTTCCCGTTGATTTGACCGGTCGCGCTCTGGGCAAACGTGGCGCCGGCCATCATGGCAATAGCAAACACGACTGACAAAATTCCGAGTGCGCCAGTCGCGGCCGATTGTCTTAGTTTGATTTTACTCATATCAATTCCTTTCTTAACCTGTGTCCCTTGAAAGAGAACTGCCGTGTGATCGTGAGTTCATTTGCTGACGCTCACGAAGAAGGGGAGCTTCTCATGCTGCCTGCAGGCTACGGCTGACTCGCGATGTTTTGGGGAGAGTTTGAGCGGCGATTCAACAACCCCGGGTCTCCGAGAACTCGGAAAGCCGCCTGACAGTCAGGCCACTTGGGAGTGCAACGATCGTGCCTTTCGACACTGCTGATTAAAAAGCCAGTCCGTCACTCGTCTGGGCCAAGTCGCAACAAACTCCGGAACTCGTCTTGTGGAATTTGGATTCTGGCGAGCAGCTAAATTGCAGTTCTCGGATCGTGGGTCAGAGAGATTTTCGTCTTCCGCCAACAGTCTTCAGTTTTTCGTTCCCCGCACACAGCAAATCACCCGGCCTTGATGGACCGGGTGACTTGGATTATTCAATTTGAGATCTGAGATCTCAGATTTGAGATCTGAAATTCAAGACTCAGGCGTGCTGAAGTTCCTGATGGTTGGGATCAACGAGCGGATAGACATTGCCTAGTGCGAGCGGGTTAATCTGGTAATGTTTGATTTTGGAATTCAGCGTAGTCACCTTCAGGTTAAGCAGTTTCGCAGCTTGCACCTGATGGCCGCCCGTCTGAAGCAGCGCCCGGCGAATTAGATCAATCTCGAAACGACTGACCTCGTCGTAAAAGTCGAAACCGCTGTCGATGGTTAGCGGATTGACGTCGTTAATGCATTGCACCTCGCAGAGAAGCCGCAGAACCAGCTCCTGCAGGGTCGCAAGGCTGTTTCGGGATGTTACCGAGTCGGTGTTTTCCACTGGAGGGGCTACGGTTTCCAGCTCTTCCATTCCCCAAGTTGCCGTTGAGTTCATACTCACCTCCCTGCGTCGTTTCGGGCTTTCAAGGGCCGAATTTAGTGGGGCAAGTTATAACCCTGAAGCTTTACGGCCGGATCGCTTTTGTGACGGAAGGGCAGACGCCCGTGACTAATGGGCTTGAGGTTGGGATAGCGGTGGTTGTGACATTTTTGTTGGGAATTGGCCTTTGGACTCTGAGCTTTAAGCTTCAAAGATCGAAGACCAAAGGCCAAAGACCATCTTAGGGCAGTTTGCCCAAAGCTTCCTGGAGCTTGTCACGATGGTTGCGGGACAGCGTCAGTTGCGTGCCGTCCTTCAGGATGACACGGTATTCTCCATGGAACCAGGGCTGTAACTCCTGAATAAAATCGAGACGAACTATCGACGAGCGATGAATGCGCACAAACTTCCTGGGATCGAGTTGCGCTTCAAGACTACTGATAGTTTCGCGCAGCAAGTGGGTCTTCTTTGCGCTATGCACTGAGACGTAATTGCCTTCTGCTTCGATCCAATCGATTTCATTTGTTTCAAGGAAATAGATACGTCCGGCGGCTTTGATAACCAGCCGTTCCAGATAGCTTTTACCGGCCTTCAACTCCTCAAGCAGGGCGAGGATACGTTGATCCATGCCGCCGTTTCGGTCGCGCAGAAGTTGCGCCTTGGCCCTTTGCCATGAAACATCAAACCGTTCCTGGTCGAATGGTTTTAGTAAGTAGTCAAGCGCCTGCACCTCAAACGCACGAACGGCATATTGATCGTAAGCGGTAACAAAGATGACGTAGGGGATTTTTTCTTTTCTCAGAGATGCCAGCACCTCAAAGCCGCCGACCTCGGGCATTTGCACATCAAGGAAAATCAGATCGGGTGACTGATTACGAATTGCTTCCAACGCTTCGCGCCCGTTGCAGGATTCGCCAACGATCTGAACCTGTGGATCGCCCTGCAGCATTTCGCGCAGCATCTCACGGGCGAGCGGCTCGTCGTCGACCAATAACACGCGGATCAAGGGAGAGTCAGTCATCTTTCCATTCGCTCGGCGCACGATCTCGGCTACAAGAGTCGCGGGCTCGGGTTGCTATGATTCAACTTACACAGCGCACGTGTAATTGGCAAAGGGTTCCTGTTTCGCTTGCTGTTTGCTGGCCGAGGGGCCGGAAACGACCAAACTGCCTGAAGTCGGCGATTTCCGATTGGCTGGGAGCGGTGCCGTCTGTATGAAAGGGTATTTCCAGAGTTACTATCAACCCGCCCTGCCGGATCGTTCGCTTAAGTCGAAGAGATGGTCCGCTCCATATAACCTGTTCCAGCCGAGTTTCGGTATTGGCCAGTCCCAGACCCTTCTTGAACTGGTTCTCGGATGTCCGATGTTCGCGGAAGGCCCGGGTCCGTTGTCCCGAACTTGAATACGAAGCTTGCCATTTAGTTGTTTCGCTTCAATTTCGAGCAAGCCCGGAGTGGAACGAGGGGCGATTCCATAGCGGATGGCATTCTCAACTATGGGTTGCAGAATGAGGTTCGGCACTTTCGCGTCGAGGGTCTTGTCGCCCAGGTCCATGCGGGTGACCAGGCGGTTTTGAAAACGGATGCGTTCGATCTCGAGGTAACAACTGAAGAAACTCCATCTCCTGTTTGAGGGTTACCTCCTGCGAGCCGGAGTTTTCCAGTGTGAGCCGCAGAAAATCTCCCAGGCGCGTGATCATTTTGCGAGCAGCTTCCACGTCTTTGGTTAGTAAGGCTGAGATGGAATGTAGTGTGTTAAAGAGAAAATGAGGATGAAGCTGCATTTTCAAAGCCTGCAGCTGAGCGTGTGATAACTGGGCCTCGAGCTGAAGGGTCTTCAACTGGCCTTCGCGATAACGGCTGTAGTAGCTGTAGGCATAAAAGGTCAGCGCTATGAGCAAGTAAATGCCGATGCCCTCGCTGAAGTTTGCCACCACAAATCGGATTACATAGTCGAATGAGAAAGGTTTGCCGACCGGGTAGCTCCAGTAGAGCCAAAGCACAATGTGACCAAGCGCGGTAAGGAAAACGCTGAGAAGAATACTGATAGGAACATGAAGCAGCGAACTCCTCAACCAATTGTTTCGCTCGATTGGCAGTCGCGCCGCCGCCCAAAGCACGAGCGGCGTGGCCAGCGCCCACAGGTACGACCAGGTCATCTGCAGGTAGAGCGAGTCGACAAACAACATCGGACGCTCTGAGCGGTAGGAAGTGAAGTAGCTCTGCAGCGTAAAGACAAGACCGATGAAGGTCCAGATTCCCCAGATAGCCGCCAGCCGAACCCAGCGCCTTGGCCGGATCTTTATTGAACCTTTGCTCTCGAGGTCTCGAAATGCGTTGTCAGTCATTTGCTGAAATCTTAATCGCCGAGCTTCACCAACCTGCGGCGAGAAGCGATCGCCGGCGCGTCAGTTGAACTGCCGGCCCTCGTCGAAAGTCTATTCGCATAGACGATGAGGGCAATTGAATAAAGGCATCATGTTTTCCTGTTAATAGTAGACCTTCGCAAGCAGGGGAAAGCAAACCTGGGCAGCAACTGCAAAGTCGTTTAGGGGTCCCAGGCGGTATTCCTTGAATTTCCTGAACCAGGCTTTGAAGGATCAGTGGTGCGGGACTGGAATCGAGTTTTGCAATGTTCACTTAACATTTGCCCAGGCTCCCGCATCGCTAATGCACAGTAAGGACAGATAGGAGATTGGGCGAAGAACACTTTTAATGCATAGCGACTGCTCGGACAACGGGATTGTGATGAACTGGCCGCGACGACTGGTCAAACGGCCTTACGAAATGACGGCAAAACCATCCAAAAAATCGTTTATGTCCACAAAAGGCGCTACTGAGCTCCGGCAACCAACGCCTCTTGAATCGTGAAGTATCCCTCGTAGAGAGCTTTACCAAGAACCGCGCTGTCGATGCCACAGTCTGCATGGCTGACACGCCGAATATCTTCGAGCGACGAGATCCCCCCTGAAGCAGTAACCTTTAAACCGGAGGCGCGAGCGATCTCGCAAGTGGCCTCGACGTTGACGCCGTTAAGCATTCCGTCGCGTGATACGTCCGTATAGATGATGCGTTCGACACCGACCGAGGCTAGTTGAACAGCAAAGCTTGCAGCAGACAGCCCCGCTTCCTTTTCCCAGCCGCGCGTTACGACAGTTCCCCCTTTCGCATCAATCCCAACTGCAATCTTTTTGCCGCCGAACATGTGCAAAAGCGTCTTTAATGTCTCATTAGATTCCACTGCCAAAGTTCCGAGCACGACCCTGACAACGCCAAAATCAATCACCTGCCTGACCTGCTCAACAGAACGCAATCCGCCACCGAACTGCACTGGTATTTGTACGGATTGAACAATCTTCCCAAGTGTTTCACGGTTGCGCGAGTTTGGTTCCGAGAAAGCGCCGTCAAGATCTACGATGTGTAGCATCTTTGCGCCCGCGGCTTCGTAACCCCTCGCGATATCGACCGGATCGCCGTCATAGACTTTGGCAGTCTCTCTGCGTCCTTGTGTCAGGCGCACACAACAACCGCCTCGAAGGTCAATCGCGGGAATGATTAGCATCAGCTGCCCTCAGTTTGCCGGATCGTTTCCATTACTTCCGGCAAGAGCACGCCGTTTGTGGAAATTGCGTTGCCGCCTGAAATCGTCCGCCGGCCACGCCAGTCAGTAAAGGTACCGCCCGCTTCTTCAAGGATGGGCAGTAGCGCCGCGCAATCCCAAATATTCATAACCGGATCGAGCATCACATCTGCGCGGCCGGTGGCTACGAGGACATGACCATAACAATCGCCCCAGGTGCGCGATGCATGCGCTTTCAGACGCATCTCTTCCAGCGCTGAGCCAAATGTGTGTCACCCGGGTTGCTGAAATCCGTCGCCACCAGCAGGGCTTGATCGAGAGGACAAGTTGACGACACTCGAGCAGGCTTGTGGTTCCAGATGCAGCCCAGGCCGATGGCCGCATAAACAATCTCGTTGAGCGCGGGCAGATTGACCACACCTAAGACAGGTTCTGCATCAACTTCAAGTGCGATCATCACGCCGTATAACGGCACGCCGTGAACAAAAGAGTATGTGCCGTCGATCGGATCAATAATCCAACGACGGCCGGACGCACCCTGCTTTTCTACCTCTTCTTCGCCCAGGATGGCATCATCTGGAAACACCTGCTCGATCGACTTGCGCAAGTATCTTTCCGTTTCACGATCGGCAATGGTGACAAACGAATTGTCAGCCTTGCGATCCGGTGACAAATTTCCTTTGAAGTAGCCTTCGGTAATTGCTCCTGCTTCGCGGGCCAGCCGGACGGAGAATTTGAGGAGTTGACTAAGTTCTGAGCTGTCGATCGTCATTTGCCTCTCTTCCTTCTTGAGTTCAGCTCACCGCCCACTTGATCCAAAGTCAGCCCACGCTCCACCAGCAACACAACAAGGTGGTAAAGCAGATCAGAAGCTTCTCGAACCAGGGCATCGGAATCTTCATTCTTGGCCGCAACGATCGTTTCCGTCGCTTCTTCGCCCACTTTTTTCAGGATTTTGTCGAGACCCTGAGCAAACAAGTAGCTGGTGTAGGAGCCCTCAGGTTTCTCGCGTTTGCGTGATTCGATGAGCTCATAAAGATTGCCAAGTGTTCCACCCAATTCCGACCGTGCTTTTTGGTTCCTCGCCGGCGCGTCCTGTAGTTCGTTATGAAAGCAGGACTGGGCGCCGGTGTGACAGGCGGGGCCTTCGGGCACAACCAGGATCCGAATCGCGTCATAGTCACAATCCATTGACACATCGACTACTCGCTGTTTGTTGCCCGAGGTCTCGCCCTTATGCCATAAGCTGGACCGCGAGCGAGACCAGAACCAGGTTTCGTTTGTTTCGAGAGTGCGTTTCAGACTTTGCGCGTTCACGTAAGCCAGCATTAACACTTCGAGTGTGTTCGCGTCCTGAACTATTGCCGGTGCCAGTCCGCGTTCGTCAAACTTTATTTCAGAGATTGCTATCTTCATCTCACAACTACTCCTCGCCCGCGCAGGTAATTCTTCACGTCCGCGATCTCGTATTCGCCCGAGTGAAAGAGCGATGCCGCTAAAACCGCGCTCGCTCCTCCTACCACAAGTGCTTCATAAAAATGGTTAAGATTTCCTGCGCCCCCCGAAGCAATTACCGGTATGCGCACAGCCGAGCTGACCGCCCGCGTAAGCTCCAGGTCATAGCCATTTCGCGTGCCATCGCAGTCCATGCTGGTCAGGAGTATTTCCCCCGCTCCCAGCCGTTCAGCCTCGATGGCCCACTCGATAACATCTAATCCAGTCGGCTTGCGACCGCCATAAGTGAAAACGCTCCAACCCTCGCTGGTGTCGCTGTGATTGCGCCGCCGTGCATCAATTGAAACGACCATGCATTGCGATCCGAAAACTTCCGCTCCTTTACTGATCAACTCGGGTTCCTCAATTGCGGCGGTGTTTAGTGACACTTTATCCGCCCCCGAGCGAAGCACTGCGCGAATGTCTTCCGACGATCGCAATCCGCCGCCAACCGTGAAAGGAATGAAGACTTCATCAGCCACTCGTCGTACGAGTGCCGCAACAATTTCTCGCTTATCGGATGACGCAGTAATGTCAAGAAAAGTCAGTTCGTCTGCGCCCTCAGCATCGTAACGTTTTGCCTGCTCGATTGGATCGCCCGCATCGATGAGGGAGACAAAACGAATACCCTTGACCACGCGGCCCCGGTCAACGTCAAGGCAGGGAATGATTCGCTTTGCCAGCATAGTCAATCGGCCCGCGCAAAGTTTGCCAACAATCTGAGGCCCGCAGCCTGGCTCTTCTCCGGATGAAATTGCACCCCCGAAATATTTTCGTGAGCTACGACGGATGCGTAAGCGACGCCGTAATCAGTCTCACCCAGAACGAAACTGCTGTCGGCCGGCTCGCAATAGTAAGAGTGGACGAAATAAAAGAAGGCCCCATTCGCTATTCCTTGCAACAGTGGATGCGCTTGTCGTTGGCTGATCTGGTTCCATCCGACTTGAGGTACGACCAGATCATCTGAGAAACGAATCACGCGACCTGGCAACAGACCCAGGCCCCGCGTCGTGCCAAACTCTTCCGACTCTTCAAAGAGCATCTGCATGCCAACGCATACGCCGAGGAGAGGAGTACCTTGGGCCACGCGCTCAGTCACCAGACGATCAAAGCCGCGTTCGGTCAATGCTCTCATACAGGCGCCGAAGGCCCCCACTCCGGGCAGCACTAAACGATCTACCGTCTGCAGAATTTCCTCATCGGCGCTTACAACTGCGTCGCAGCCGACCGCGGCAAAGGCCTTTTCGACTGAACGCAGGTTGCCGACTCCGTAGTCGATGATGCCAACTCGCGACACGACTTTCAGAGAACTCCCTTTGTGCTTAATACGCCAGTGATTCGCGGATCACGCTCGACTGCCTGCCGCAAGGCGCGCGCTGTTGCCTTGAAGGTCGCTTCCAGAATGTGGTGCGTGTTGCGGCCACGCAGGCAGTCGATGTGCAGATTGAACTTCGCGGTCTCAGCCAACGATCGCCAGAAGTGTTCGGCCAATTCAACCGAAAAGTTTCCGATCTTCTGGCGCCGTGTCGAGACTTCATAGACCAGGTAAAAGCGACCGGAGAGATCGATCACTGAGCGGCACAGCGCTTCGTCCATCGGCACAACTGCCTCGCCATAGCGTCTGATTCCGGATTTGTCGGCCAAAGCTTGCGACAGCGCTTGTCCTAAGGTGATCGCGATGTCTTCGACCGAGTGATGGTCGTCAATTTCCAAGTCACCTTTGCAAACAATTTCGAGATCAAACAGTCCGTGCTTCGCGAACAGGTCGAGCATATGATCGAGAAACGGCAAACCTGTACTGACGCGCGAGCTACCAGCGCCATCGAGTTTGAGCTTGACGCGCACGTCAGTCTCTTTCGTCTTGCGCTGAATCTCCGCGACACGCGGGATTGATTCGCTTCTTGTTTTGTTCATGGTTATTACCCTTCTAAGACCTGGGATCAACAATACTTCGCAACGCCTGGATTAACAGATCGTTCTCCTCGGGCGTTCCCACGCTGACGCGAAAATATTCGCTTAACATCGGATAGGTGCTCACGTCGCGGATCAAAATGTCCTGCTTCAGTAACTCGGCGAAGACTCGCTTCGGATCGACTTTCGTCCGCACCACCATAAAGTTCCCCTGCGAACGCACAGGTGTAAGTCCCTTGACATTGCTCAGCTCGCCGTACAAGCGCTCGCGCTCCTCGATGATCTTCTGCACTTGCGGGTGCAACTCCTCCTGATACAGTTCGATTGCTACCTCTGCTGCGGTCTGCGAAATCGCGTTCAGGTTGTAGGGCAACACGGCCTTGCCGACCTCGCGCGTCAATTCAGGCGCCGCCAGCAGATAACCTACCCGTAGCGCTGCCATAGACATCGCTTTCGAGAACGTGCGGAGGACTACAAGATTCTTGTGTTCGCGCAACAAGGGAACGACGGAGTGTTCGGCAAATTCGTGATAGGCCTCGTCAACAACAACCAGACCGTCGTTACTTTCAAGCAAGCCGCACAAATCGTGATCGCTCAAGACGCAACCCGTCGGATTGTTTGGCGAGCAAATTATCATTACATCCGGCTTCGAATCTCTGGCGGCGGCTTGCAAGGCTTCAATGTCATAACTCAACCGAGGAGTGAGCGGAACGCTAATGACGTTGCCACCCAGCACGGTGCTAATTTGCCGGTAGAGAGCAAAGGTTGGTTCTGAGATCAGCACGCGCTTTCCCAATCCAACGGTAACCATCAATAGCGCCTGGATCAGTTCATTGGACCCGTTTCCGGCGGTGATTCCTTCCGGCATCCAGCCCGCAAACCCGGCAAGCTGTTCACACAAACTTACGGGGGTAAAATCCGGATAGCGGCACCACTCGCGGTCACCGAGGCGTTGCAGCGTCTCCTCCTTGATGCGCGCCGGGGCGTCCCAGGGGTTTTCGTTCTGATTGATCTTTACGCGCGCGCGATCCGGCGATAATGCATAAGCTCGCAACGCGCGAACTTCAGGCTTGATTCTGTCCAAAGAATTCTTCAACTTTACTCCAATCTGATTTCAGCCGATCGCGCGTGAGCATCCAGACCTTCGGCCCTCGCTAAGGTGGCAATTTTCTCCGCTGAGCCACTTTAACGCTTCACGCGAATAGCGGAGCGTACTCGTGCGTCTGACGAAATCGTAGACACTCAGCGCTGACGCGAATCGCGCCGCGCCGGCGGTGGGCAGTACATGATTTGGGCCGGCGAAATAATCGCCGAGGGCTTCGGGCGTGTACGACCCAAAAAATATGGCGCCCGCATGCCGGACTCTTTGGGCCACAGCTTCGTCGTCACGCGTGATAATTTGCAGGTGTTCCGGCGCCAACTCATTTGCTATTGTGCAGGCCATTTCGAGATCGCTGACGACGATGATGGCGCCGTACCGGTTTAGTGATTCTTCAATTATGGCTCGCCGTGGCAAGGATGCCATTTGACTGGCGACTGCGGCGGCAACCGCTGCCGCAAGTTTGTCGCTGGGGGTAATCAAAACGGCCGAGGCATCCTCAGCATGTTCAGCCTGTGCCAGCATGTCGGCCGCGAGGAAATCCGCGCGAGCTGTATCGTCAGCGATGATCACTACTTCGCTCGGTCCCGCGATCGAGTCGATTCCTACTGTCCCAAAGACGAGTTTCTTCGCAGCGGCAACATAACGATTTCCCGGGCCCGTGATTTTGTCTACGCGCGGTACTGTCTCTGTGCCAAAAGCCAGAGCAGCGATGGCCTGTGCGCCACCAACTGCGTAAACCTCCTTAACTTCAAGTTGCAGGAGCGTCGCTGCAATCGCCGGGTTTTCCTGAAGAGAGCGGGGCGGAGTAGCGACTACTATGCGATTAACCCCGGCCAATTGAGCCGGTATCACGTTCATCACCACGGACGAGGGATAAGCAGCAGACCCGCCGGGCACATACAGGCCGACGCACTCGATTGGCGAAATACGTTGGCCCAATATCACGCCTCGTTCGGTTTCCATCTGCCACGATTGTTGTCGCTCATGTTCATGAAAGCTTCTGACGTTCCGAATCGCTTCGGCGACAGCCGCCAGAAACTTCGCGTCAACCTGCGAGGCCGCGTGTTCAAGTACTTCCGCAGAAACGCGAAGCTCGGACACTCGCTGTTCATAACCATCGAATCGCGCAGCGTAATCTACCAGCGCCTCATCGCCTCGCGAGCGCACGCTATCGATGATCGATTCGACTTCTCGCAATAAGCTGGCATCGAGCGCGACAGTACGTTCCCTAAGCGATTGAAGCTTTTTCTGTAGACGTTCGTTTTCGGCGCTCAGAATTACTTCAATCACAGTTCGCTCTCCTTTGCGAGGCCTGGTCGAGAGATCCAATGAACTGGCCAACCGCTTCGGCTTTTAATTGATAACTCGCGCGATTGACCACCAGCCGCGCGGATGATCGGGCAATGACTTCGACGATGCTCAGGCCGTTCTCCATGAGCGTGCGGCCAGTTTCCACCAGGTCAACTATGCAGTCTGCGAGCCCAAGAACCGGTGCCAGCTCTACCGATCCCGACAATTCGATCAGGTCGACAGCGATACCGCGCGCCCCAAAATGTTTCGCGGCGATGTGTGGATATTTCGTGGCTACCCGTAGCATGCCGAATTGATTAAAAATCGCCTCAGTTTTGGCGGCAACCACGATCCGGCAAGCTCCGATGTCCAGGGCCAGCGGCTGTAATAAGTCAGGCTCAGACTCCAGCAGCACATCACGACCGACGATGCCGCAGTCTGCAACTCCATGCTCCACGTAGACGGGAACGTCCGCAGGCTTTACGAAGATCAATCTATAGCAACCAGACTCATCTTCGATGGCCAGGCGGCGAGTGGATAACGAGTCGTTCGACAACCTCAAGCCAGCTTGCCGAAGCAGACCGAGCGCGTCAGCTTGCAGCCGGCCTTTAGAAATTGCCAGAGTCAATTTTGTCACGGCGCCACCTCACTGGAATCGATCATTATCCGCTCACCCCGTGCGCGCTTAGCCATTGCCTCGCGGAGTAAACCAGACAAATCGGTGTCTGTTATCAGCTTTGCACTTGATTTGGCAGGGGAACTTGATTCGGCGCGGTCCAGCAGGATCTCGGTGAGCACATCAAGCTCCAGCACAAAGCCGACCGCGGGTTCGGCTTTGCCGAAACTCGCTGTCAGACCGTCATAACGTCCACCGCTTCCGATTCGGGAACCGCTGCCGTCTACATAAATTTTGAAAGTGAGGCCAGTGTAATAGTCCATACGCGATACGTCGCCGAGATCGATCGCAAAATGATCTGACAGCTGAAGCGACTCGATCACACTCCACAAGCGAGCGATTCGGTCCAACGCCGCGCGGGATCTGGCATTGGTGATTGATCGGCGAGCTTCGTTCAGAATCTCGCGCTTCCCGGAAATCTGGGCGAGCCGCGAGAACCCGTGCAACTCTTTCCTGCCGGAGTAGCGCGCGAGAAACTGTTCGAGATCGGAGGTGTTGCGGGTGTCGACGAGCCGGCGCATTTGATCGCGGGAATCCGGATCGAGTTTCAGTTCTTCTGCTATCCCGTTGAAAACATCGATGTCCGTAAGAGTTATTGAACAACCGCGATCCAGACCGAGACCTCGAAGCACTTCGCAGAGAATTGCCAGCAACTCAATGTCAGCGACACTACTGTTCGCACCGATCAGTTCGCAACCGATTTGACTCGACTCTCTTCGCCAATCCGTATGAGACTCGGGTTGTTGGCGAAAAACCGGGGCCACATAGCAGAGACGCAATGGCCGTTCACGCTGAGCGAAAAGAGTGGCCGCAGCCCGGGCCACCAAACTTGTGACGTCAGGTCGGACGGTCAGCAAACGACCGTCGCCGTCGCTGAATCTGAAAGCGCGATGGGCTTGGGTGGCACCCATGCCGTGCTCAAAAAGAGAGTAGTAATCAATTGTCGGGGTAGTGATTTCTTCGTAGGACCAGCCGTCGAAGATCGACATGACAATCCCCTCAATGGCCCTTCTCAACCGTGCTTCAGGCCCGCAGTAATAACGCATTCCGGCTGGAATTTTGGAAAGTGGTTCTGACATATAATGAAAGCGTCCTTAACGGAAAAGCAAAACCCGCTGCCGTGTTTTTAGCTACGGCAGCGGGTTCGCGAAACTCTTGGTTGTGATTCCTCTTTACTCTCTCGTCGCTTCAAACTTCCGGATCACAATCTCGAGTGCGCGTCCCCGATGCCCGTGATGATGGGCATGATGGTGTGCGCCATGGATGAGATGTGTTCTCTCGAAGCTCATAATTACTGTTTGGTGTTCTAAGGTAGGCGACTATATACCGAACCTTCCGGCCCGTGTCAACTGTTCTTGGAACAGGATGAGTCGTGCCGGCGGGTGCGAACAGTCCTGTCCGATGCACTCCAGGGCTTTCAGCCGCCCATTTCCCCCGTTCACCGCATCGTCTCCGCAACTCACTGCATACAAACTCCCGAATGGGACAAACTCGCCTAGACTCTCTGCTCCTGCGATCTCCCCATAGTTCTTCAAGATAAGTATTAACCGGAGGAAATGATGAAACGCTGCTTTGAAAGGCTTTGGAAGGCCGGACCAGCCGTGATTCTCGGCGCCATAATTTGTTTGAGTGCCGGGAGTGCCGCCTTTTCCCAATCGACAGCGCAGGATCTCGTACCAGTGCTCGAAGGACTCGACCCCGTCATGCTGGTGCAGGGGAAAGAAGTTCAGGGCAACGCCAAGATCACAGCAACGCGCGGCCAATTCCAATATATGTTTGCGACTTTGGAAAACAAAACTGCGTTTGAAAAGGAGCCGCAGCGTTACGAAATCCAGTTGGAGGGAGCTTGTGCGCGCATGGGGCCCGGGGTGGGAGGCAACCCGGATCTTTACACCGTCTTTCGCGGACGTATCTACATCTTTGGTTCTGCGGATTGCCTGAAGATGTTCAATGCCGCGCCAGAAAAATTCATTGAACCTGAACCGACAGTAACCACCGGAGCCGCCGCTACTCCCGATGCTTTGAAGAAAGGTGAGGCTCTAATCGCTAAAGCAGTTGCGGCCTTGGGTGGCGAGGAGAAGGTTGATGGTCTCAAGAGCTATCGCGAACAAGGAATCCTCATCACCACATTGCCCCAGACAAAGGTCGAAAACAAAACCAATCTGACAATTGTTTTTCCAAACAACATTCGCCGAGAAATTATCAGACAGTTCGGACCTATAACGAGTGTCGTGACGCCCGCTGAAGCATTCGTAAGTACGAATCGCAATACTAATCCCATGACGACAGGGGCACGCCGGGAACTGGAAAAACAGGTAATCAAGAGAACTCCACTCGGCATTTTGCGCCAGCGGAAGAGTGCGAAGTTCAAAGCCATTGCTTCCGGCATTACCAAATCCGGCGACCTGAATGTCGAGCAGCTCGTGGTTGAAATGGACGGTACCAATCTGACTTTGGGAATTGATCCGGTCACCGGGCGGATTCACAGTCTCGCGTATCAAGGGCGCGGGGTTAATGGCGCGTTCGGCGAGATCGTGGAATCGTTCCTGGATTTCAGATCGGTTGACGGTGTCTGGCTGCCTTTCAAGACCGAAACAACCTGGAACGGTCAGGCAAGCCTGACGCTGGCTCTCGAGAATATCTCCGTCAATAGTGAGATTGATCCGGCCCTGTTCGAAAGGCCCAAACCGAGCAAGGCTCAGTGACAACCGGACCCGCAGATGAAGGTAAGCCATGAAACAAGTTAGATATAAGTGGCGCGAAACTGTTCTGCTACTCGCGGCAATCTCGTTCCTGCGAGTTGATGTTTGCCTGGCGCAGTTATCAGACCGGACGAGCCAGGCCGACTGGCCGCAGTGGGGCGGACCGCATCGTGACTTTAAATCAGATGTGAGGGGGCTGGCGGCATCGTGGCCGGCCACTGGACCACGCCGGCTTTGGATGCGTGCGCTGGGCGATGGTTATTCAGCCATCGCCGTCGAAAGCGGCAAGCTGTACACAATGTATCGCAGTGGTGTGCAGGATGTGGTGGTGGCCCTTGACGCTGCCACTGGCACAACTGTCTGGGAGTACCGTTACGATGCGCCGTTTACCGGCGAGTATGAGTTAGAGCAGGGACCAGGACCCCGCTCGATGCCCCTGGTAGTTGGCAGTCAAGTATATACGGTGGGCGCGTCGGGCAAGCTTCACTGCCTCAATAAGCAAACCGGAAAACTAGTATGGGCACATGATCTGGTGCAGGAGTTCAATGGCACAGTGCGCGTACGCGGCTATTCCTGCAATCCCATAGCCTACAAGAACACCGTGATTCTGATGGTTGGTGGAGTTGGCCATGCGATTATGGCGTTCAATCAAAAGGATGGCACGGTCGCCTGGAAGAAACAGGATTTGGATAACTCCTATTCATCTCCGTTACTTATCCAGGTCGATGGTCAGGACCAACTGGTGGCCTTTATGTATGGCCAGATCATCGGGGTTGACCCGAATAATGGTGATCTTCTCTGGAGCAATCCTCACCCAAACGAAAACGGTGTGAACGTCAGCCTGCCGGTCTGGGGCGACGATAACCTCTTATTCTTTTCGTCTGGATACGATGGCGGAAGTCGCGTTCTCAAACTCACCAGAAATGGCAACCAGACAGTCGTGGAGCAGATCTGGGCCAGTAAACTGATGCGTATCCATTTTGGCAACGCCATCCGAATTGGCGGCTATTTATACGCTTCGAGCGGTGACTTCGGTCCTGCACCTTTTACAGCAATTGATATCAGAACCGGCCAGGTTATGTGGCGGAACCGTGAGTTAGCGCGGGCTACTGCCGTGCTTGCCGATGGACGCTTCATTCTGCTTGATGAAGACGGGCACCTGGCGCTCGCGACGCCCACACCGGAAGGGTTGAAGATCGCTTCCAGAATCGAGTTGCTCACCAGTAATGCCTGGACTGTGCCAACGCTGGCGGGCACGACGCTCTACCTTCGCGACCGAAAGAATGTCATGGCGCTGGATTTGAAATAAGCACACTGCCGATCAATGATCGGAACTCGTGACAATTGAGGTTCTCACCAATCGACATAGAGCGCACGAGCTACGCCTAAATTTGCGGCGTGGTTCGCGATAAGTGCTACTCGTTAGCATGTGGTTAGGAGCCCACTCTGGGTAAGTACCTCGCCACCAAGCTATCAACCGCCGGGAAATCGATCAGCTTACTTACGCATTCGACGCAGCCTGCCTCCAGCGCCTTGTGTTGGATGGAAGGGTCGCACAATGCCGATATCGCCACTATGGTAACTCCGTCTAATCCGGGTAGTGATTTTATCCGGCGCGTCGCCTCGTAGCCGTCCATAACAGGCATGCTCAGATCCATCAGAATCAGGCCGGGATGACTTTGCGTAGCGAGTGCCACCGCTTGCTCGCCGTTTGTTGCTTCAACTACCTCGTATCCCTTCCGCCGCAGTTGCATGCAGATGAGTTCGCGGATGTCGTCCGCGTCATCAACCACCATCACCGTGCCGCTTTGGACAGTGAGTAAAGACATGACACCCTCCTTGACCATCGACGCCGTTTAGAAATATTGGGGGTTGTAAGCGGGAGTTTAGCGGGGCAGACTTGAGGAATTCTTGAGATCACTGAAGGCTGCATTTCGGGTGCGTTGTAAGTCGGTTGCAATCAAATTACAGACCGGGTGGCGAAGCTGAGCCGGGTTCAAAGCCATACCGAACTTTCAAAATTCCGCTGCGATCTACTAGAATTCCAATTGGATAATCACTCTCAGATGGCATGGCCTTTCGGAAAAAGTAGCAGAAATCACTGAAGCTCACTTGACAAGGACCTAAAACAACATCATCGAAGTGTTCAGGATCAACGCGCTTCCCGTATTCAACCAAGGATCTATAGCTAAACATTCCAGGCACCGGTAAGAGACAATCAGGGGGAGAGGCATTAGCATCATCATCAGCGAGTGACTCCCTTCCGAATACCCATTCCGCCACGCCGTCGGATGCAACCCAGGCAAATCCAAAAAATACTTCAATGCCGTTACACGGCACCGCCCAAATGTATTGGTTGCTCCCGACCTTATAATATCCCCCATCAACTGTGCGTGAGATATCGAACCCCAGCGCGGACAGCGGGGTTCCGTATTCAATCTTGAGCATTTGTTCCCAGCTAATGAACATAGGTTTAAGGTAGTCGCAGAACTGGTTAACTGAAGTTGGACCACAAGTATTTCGGCGGCAGGCCTTCGGGCTTGACGCTTTTTGCTGGTGGGGTTAGTCCCTCCGGCGGAGGGGGTGCAATGGTGGAGCTACGAAACTTCTTGGGATCAAGCCCCCGCGCTTCCATCGCTCCGCAAGGCGCTCTCGGTTCGCATTGATGCGCTCATTATTAGACGACATATCCCGATCCGAATCCTATAGTTATGTCACATTCCACGTCACAAAAGACTAAAGGCCACTCTCAACAAGTGGCCCTTTCTTAAGTGTGCTAAGAGATATTGGCTCCGCAGGTAAGACTCGAACTTACAACCCTCCGGTTAACAGCCGGATGCTCTGCCATTGAGCTACTGCGGAATAAGCGCCCACAACATAGTCTCAAACCATGAGCGAGCGCGAAGAAATTTTTATAGCAGATGAGGTTGGGAGCGTCAAGGAAGGTACTAATGGAGTAATGAGCTCCCCAATATTACTAGTGGAAAGTACTCCGGGTTCTGATGGGTTTTTTAAATAGTTTCCTTTGTGTGGGCTTTGGACGGCGCCACAAGGGTGAATGAGAATAATTTTCAAGAGAGCTGACTTATACGCGTCACGGTCATTGAATACACCCTGTTTACTTGCGCTCAACCCGCGAACTGCGAGAATATCTCGCACTGCCCAAACCAAGCTTTGAAGAGTCTCTCGCGGATCGATCCGCCCGAAAGAGGTTGCATGGAACGTCGAATAACATCCTGGTTCAGTCAAAACTTAAGCGCCGAGATGCCTCTGGTGGCGTACGGACATGCCGGTCAGACACTCCTGATGTTTCCTACTGCGGCCGCGGACTATCTCGAGTATGAGCGGTTTCACCTGGTTGATGCCATCAAGCCGCTTATCGACAGCGGCAAGCTGCGCGCCTACTCCATCAATAGCGTCAACAAATATAGTCTGCTCAATGAGCAGATGCCGCCACACATGAAAGCGGAGTTGCTGACGCGCTTCGATCGCTACATCACCGACGAAGTCCTGCCGTTGATCCGCAACGATGCCGGCCCAGACGCTCGGCCATTAACGACGGGAGCGAGCCTGGGAGCGTTTCTGGCAGCCAATGCCTACTTCAAGCATCCGGATTTGTTTCGCGGTGTGATTGCGATGAGCGGTAGCTACGATGTGCGTTCGTATCTGAAGGGCTACTACGACGACAATGTCTACTTCAACAACCCGGCCGATTATTTACCAAACCTAAATGACGACTACTACCTGCCAATCCTACAAAAGGCGAGTGACATATTACATTCTCACCGGTCAGGGAAACTACGAAGCGCCTGATCGCAGCCAGAATCTCTCCGACACTCTAAGAGCCAAAGGCATTCCACATAAGCTCGATCTTTGGGGCGCCGACGTCGATCACGACTGGCCCTGGTGGCGAAAGATGTTGCCGCACACGCTGGGGGTGATCATCGGAAAGGACGAGGGATGAAAAACGAAAAAAGGGGAATAGGGTAAAGGGGAACGGGTAAGCTAGCGTTATGACCCTTTCCCCGTTCCCCTTCACTCTGTTCCCCAAAGTTCTTAGGGTTCGTCTCCGCCCTTTTTCCCCTTCTTCTTCTGTGGATCCACTTCGCGCGGACGCGTCGTGGCTGGTGGCGGACCCTCAGTGTGTGGTGTCGCCGGTTCCGTTCGCGGTTGCGCGTTGGGTGGACCGTCGTCAGCCTTTGGCGGCGGCGGCAGAGTCATCTGTTCCAGCTTAGGCTCGGTACTGTTCGTTGCCGGTGACGCGTTAGTATCTTCGTCAGTTTCCTTTGCGGCGTCTTCATTAAACTGGGCCCGTTCGGCCTGGAGTTCACGCTGCCGCTGGCGGAAGAGCTCCTTCATGTCCTCAGGCATTCCCGGTGCTTTATCGAAATCTTCTTTGGGTTTCCCTTTCAGAAAATCCTTCATGAAGGTTATGAACATCGGCAGCGCTCCATGACCGCCGGTCATGTCATTGCCGAGAGGCTTCTTTCGTCCCGGGTAACCCATCCATACGCCGGTTACATAAGTTGGCGTGTAACCGATGAACCAAACGTCAGTGTGATCATTGACCGTTCCGGTCTTGCCGGCGAGGGGCACTCCCAGCGAACTCGCCGCGGTGGCCGTACCAAACTGCACCACGCCGCGCATCATTGAGACCATCGTTAGCGCGACATATTCATTCACAACCTTGTAAGTTGTCTTCTCCCACTCTTCGAGCACCGCCCCATCGCGATCCAGTACGCGTCGAATAAGATGCGGCTCAACACGGACGCCTTTGTTCGGAAAAGCGGAGTAGGCGGAGACCATTTGGTCAAGTGGCACTTCCGTGGCACCGAGCGCGGAAGGTAGATAAGGCGCCATCGGAACTTTGATCCCGAATCGCCTGACCATCTGCGAGCCTGTTTGAATGCCAACTGTTTGGAGCAAATGGACCGCAGGCACATTCATCGATTTTGCCAGGGCCATCTTCATAGGCAGATCGCCGTTGCCCAGAGAGCCGTCGTAGTTGTGAGGCTCCCAACTGCCAATCTTGATCGGCGCGCCGCTTACCGTGGTGTCCGGCGTCATGCCCCACTCGACCGCCGCGGTATAGATGAACGGCTTGAAGCAGGATCCCGTTTGCCGGTAAGCCTGCGTGGCATTGTTGAACTTGCTGGCGCTATAGAAGTCGTAACCGCCGATCATGGTCACGACTTCGCCTGTCTTCGCGTTCAGCGTCATCATCGCCCCGGCTATTGCCGGCACTTGTGAAAGTTCAACTTTCAGGCGTCGGCTTTTCTCATCGACTTCCTTGATTTCAAACTCGGAAAGATATCCCGGCTTCAACTCGTCTTTTGGATTACGCTTGGACCAGCCCATATCCGCTGCACCGACGGTTGCCGTGTAGTTGCCAAAACGGATCGTGGCCTCGTTTTTCCCGTGATCTACTTTGGTCACCAGTCCCGATAAGAAACGTCCTTCGTGGTAGTCGTTTCCGTACCAGTCCGGATCTTTATAGTTGGTCAGTTCCTGCGCCGTCGGCGGTCCCTGTCCGTTGTTCGCCGCGGTGGGAATCATCTTATAGCTCGAGCGCCAGCCGGCATGCGTCTTGTCGTAATTACGCAAACCCGCGCGCAATACTTCATAAGCCTTCTTCTGCGCCTCAACGTTGATAGTGGTGTAAACGGCAAGCCCACCCTGCGCCACTCGCGTCGTATATTTGTCTTCGAGTTCCTGTCTTACGGTCTCGACCGGATAATCAAACGCGCTCGACTTGGGTTGCGACTGGTAATAAGCAGTGTCGGCGAGTTGGATTGGCTTGGCTTTGGCCGCATCCACTTCCGCCTGGGTCGCGAAGCCATTTTTAGCCATCAAGTCCAAGACCAGATCGCGACGCTCTTTTGCCCGCACAGGGTTTGCAGTCGGTGAATATTCGCTGGGAGCCTTGGGAACGCCGGCGAGCAAGGCCGCTTCGCCAATCGTCAGGTCCTTCGCTTGTTTGCCGAAATAGGTTTCCGCGCCGGCTTCCACACCATAGGCATTAGCGCCAAGAAAGATATGGTTTGCGTAAAGCTCCATGATCTGATTCTTGGTGTAGTAACGTTCGATCTGCAGTGCCAGGGCCCACTCGTTCATCTTGCGCTTGATGGTTTGCTCTTTGGAGAGAAACAGGTTCTTGGCAAGTTGCTGAGTTAGTGTCGAACCGCCTTCAACTTTGTCGCTGGTCAGATTTTTCCAGGTGGCGCCGATGATGCGGATCGGATCGATGCCGACGTGATCGTAGAAGCGCGCGTCCTCGACGGCGAGGATGGCGTTTTTCATCACTGGCGGAATCTCGTCGTACTTGAGCGGGATTCGTTTCTCGAGAGCAAACTCGCCAATCACGGTCTCGCCATCGTCAGCGTAGACGCGGGTGACTACGCTCGGCCGATAGGTTGCCAACGCTGCGACTTCGTTAGCGGCGCGGGAATAGTTGAGTTCATAGGCGGCAATCATGCCAGTTAACCCGCCGGCAGCCAGAGCTAGCAACAAAACTGCCGGGAACCAGAAACGGCGGAGCAGGTGGCGCCGTTGTTCGGGCGGTGCGGTAACGATTGCCCGGGGAGAATATGATTTCAACCTTGAATCAGGAGATTTTGCAGCCATATGAGTTCCGTCCTCGATATTAACAATGCTCTATGATGCCGATTTTGGGCAACGTGGCTTCCCACAGTGTGTCGATTCCCAGTCGATTTTACGAGAAGGATTATAGCCTAGTAGGATAGCCTCAATGAATTTCGAAGGAGCAACTACAATTCGGAGAGAGGATTTTATCTTCTAGGCAAGGCTTCACTTCCTGGGTGAGGAAATAGAGAATCACGTAAAGTGCCGAATCTACCTGCCTGTTAAGCTAACTGATCCCATATAGGGAGTGGCAAACAAACAATCGGCGCTTTAGAGTCTCGGGTCGTGTTTTTTTGTCTGTAACCAGGTGAGATGGTTTTCAAAGACCTAAGACCAAAGTCCAAAGCGATTATTAAAGGTTCGCGGAACCAAGCTGCCTAGGACAGCACTTGCGCGACGATAATGAGAACCTGGATGATGCATGCTCCCAGCCAAAGCAGCAGCGCAATCAGCCGATCGCGCTTCGTCTTTGCGAAGTCAGCATCGGCGGTTTTCAATCCGCCAAAAGTTATTTGCCAGTAAATCAATGAGACTGGGATTCCAAAATCCAAAGCGAAAGCACCGAGCTGTGCGATGCCGGCAAACAAACCTACCGCTACAAGGATCCAAAGTACACCGGCCGTATTTCGGATCCACTTCGATAGATTTACGGCGTTATTAACTTTTTTCTGGTTGTCGGCTGCTGCCTCGGCTGCTTGGGGGTCGACAGGCGCGGAGCAGAAACGGCACGTCGCCGAGTCGCTGTAGATCATTTCCCCACAATTCGCGCACGGGAATATTCGAGCCTCCGGCAGAAATGTTGAACTCATCCGTTTGTCTCCTTTCCTGAAAATCTGGCCGGCAAACTTATCACATAATTGACCTGAGTCGCCGGTTTCACATATGACATCTAAGCCTTTATGATAGGGTTGGAATGCAAACGGGGGCGACAGGCTTCGACAGGGGTTTGGGCGACCGACGGATGCCATGCCGGGCTACCTTATGCAGCTCGTTAAAAAGCGTAGGGAAAAAACAATTGCCAACTCTAACGAGTTAGCTCTAGCTGCCTAATTAGCCGCTAGCGTCTCACCGCAAGTTGCTTATGCGCGCGGAGGGAGATGTCACTCAGATAAGCTGGCGCGAACCTTCGGTCCGTGGGTTCGCGCGAGATAAAGTCGGACTAGCTTTCACCGCGGTCTTGTCATTTCACTTACTCGGTGTAAAGCGAACAACTGATCGCTCGACGATCAGGAAAGAGAAGTGACTAAGCATGTAGAGTCTTTCGGCGGCTTCTCTTGGATCCGAGTTCAATTCTCGGCGCCTCCACCATTCTTACGATTTCGGATTGCGGAATTCGGACTGCGGATTTCGTAATCAGATTGCGGATTTGAAAAACCGACTCTCGGAACCTTCGAGCAGCAAATAGATTTTGAAGCCTGAAATCCGCAATCAACAATCCTCAATCCGCAATCGCTCCCTTCCCATCGGCATCTTTGACAGCGGCGTAGGTGGACTCACCGTCTACCGCGCGCTGCACGAGCGCTTGCCAAACGAGCATTTTGTTTATCTTGGCGACACTGCCCGCGTGCCCTATGGTACGAAGTCACTCTCTACGGTTGAGCGCTACGCGATTGAGAACTCTAAATTTCTTGAGGCGCACGGCATCAAGCTGTTAGTCGTCGCTTGTAACACCGCGTCGGCCCTCGCCCTGCCGGCTATTCGCCGAGCGGTTGGCGTCACCGTTGTTGGCGTCATTGGTCCGGGCGCGAGGGCAGCTGCCAAAATTGCCGCCGGTAAAAAAGTTGCCGTGATCGCCACTGAAGCTACCGTGCAGAGTGGTGCCTATGCCCAGGCGATTGCGAAAGCCGATCCATCCATTGTAGTAATCGAGCGGGCCTGTCCGTTGTTTGTTCCGCTTGCTGAAGAAGGGTGGGGCGAAAGCGATGTCGCCCGCGCGGTTGCTGAAGAGTATTTGAGTGACTTGAGAAAGGAACCACTCGGCGCTTTAGTACTTGGCTGCACACACTATCCGATTCTTCGCGATCTGATTGGTGAGACCGTAGGGTCCGAAGTTCCCCTTATAGATTCAGGTGAGGCAGCCGCGGCCGAAGTGGCAACGCTATTAGAGTTGAACCATCTCTCAGCGAATCAAGCGGAGCGGGAAGCGCGTGAACGCCAGCTATGCGATGACCTTGATCATTTTTATGTGACCGATGCAGCCGAGCGGTTTGCAAAGGTTGCTGAACGATTTTTAGGAACGGCGCCGGCAGTACTTGAGGCGGTCGAAGTCTGGGGACATGATGAGCTTAGAACGAACTGACGGGCGCGCCTTTGATGAGCTGCGTCCGGTGAAGATAACTCCCGGTTACTTACCCTACGCGGAAGGGTCGGTTCTTATTGAGATGGGCCAAACGCGCGTGGTATGTGCGGCCTCGGTCGATGAGCGGGTGCCATCGTTTCTGAGGAACAGTGGACAAGGATGGATTACGGCTGAGTATTCCATGTTGCCGCGCGCCACTCAACAGAGGACGCCGCGAGAAATCAGACGAGGCGGTGCCTCAGGCCGAACTCATGAAATTCAACGTTTGATTGGCAGGAGCCTCCGCGCTGCGGTGGATATGCGGCTGCTTGGGGAACGCACGATAACCCTCGACTGCGATGTCTTGCAGGCGGACGGCGGCACGCGTACGGCTGCGATTACCGGCGCTTACGTCGCCTGTGCTTTGGCTGCGAATCGCCTGGTCAAGAACGGCAAGCTTCAGCGCAGTATTATTACAAACGAAGTCGCTGCGATCAGCGTCGGCATTGTTGGAACTACTCCGTTACTTGACCTGAAGTACGATGAAGATTCCACTGCTGAAGTTGACATGAATGTGGTTTGCACCGGTGACGGTCGCTTCATTGAGCTGCAGGGAACCGCGGAACGCGAGCCATTTTCGCGCGAGCAAATGGAGAGTTTATTGGCGCTGGCGGCGAAAGGCATCGAGCTGCTAATAACGATTCAAAGAGATGCCATTACGAATGCAACTAAGAGTTAAGCGGTTACTGGTTTGCTGGCACCACCCGCGATTCAAGACAACGGGACGGTCTACCGGGAGCATCGAATTCGAGTAAAATAACCCGGAAGCGCTCCAGGACGCTCAAACTCATCGGACCGGCAAAGCGCAAGCAGATCATAAGGAGTTGAGTATTAACATGAAACATCTCTCAGCTGGATTTGTTTTGTTTCTGCTGTTGTGTGGCGGCGTATTTGCAACTGCTCAAGAGGCCTATGACGGCGGCGGATATACTATCGAACTTCCTTCTCCAGTTTGGAAGGTGATTACCGAGCCTGACGCAGCCCACGAGCATGCCGAATTCGTTAACGGAGATCGGCTCGAGGGTTATCTACAAATTCGCAAGGAAGTGGTCGACGCCGGAACCACACCGTCTGATCTTGCTCGTCGCGACCTCGATCAAAAACTCAGATTTCTTCCCGGCTTCGTGGAAGGGAAAGAGGAAAAATTTGCTGGACGGCTGAGCGGCGTTACCGTCTCCTACGAATTCATCAGGACGGCTAAACCAATGATCGGCCGCATTTATTATCTTCAGGCCGACAACCGCACGATCTACGCCTTGCGTTTCAGTGGCTTGCGCGACAAGCTTCCGCGCATTCGTAACCAGACGGATTTGATCGCCCGCAGCTTTAAGCTCAAGTAGCCAGATTCCATAGAACGTTTCTACTTGGCCGCCACGCTAAATAAAGTGTTGGCGGCCAAATTTTTGGAGTGCGGTGACCTTGCACAGCTTTTGGTCAGTGCGCTTGACGCCACGAGTTCAATTTGAATAATGCATACCTGCGTCAGTCGAACGACGAAACTCCAATAATTATGAGACTAAAGTTAGCTCCAGGCTTGACGATCAAGAAATCTCCCATCGAAGGTAAAGGATGCTTTTCAGTTACTTACTTCAAGGGGAGACGAAAAATTGCAGAGTACACCGGCGAGCGGATAACAGAGGCCGAGGCCAATCGCAGAGCTACGCGGCGGAAACTGCGTATCTGTGCCATTAATAATCGTTGGAGTCTGGATGGCAGCCGGGGTGGCAACGGTACGCACTACATCAATCATTCCTGCGAGCCCAATGCCTACATGCAGATTCTTTACGGTCACATTCTTTTCATCGCTCTGCGCGATATCGAGCCTGGTGAAGAAATCACGATCGACTACCAATCAACACTCCACTCCGACAAAAAAAGGTGCATCTGTGGAGCACCTTCCTGCCGCGGAACGATCAATAAGATTAATTAGGGAAAGGGAAAAGGGGTATGGGTAAAGGAGAAGGGAAAGAAGTTATTTTTACCGATTTTCCTTTTCCCCTGTTTCAAAGCCTTGGCAGCGTGAAACTAAACTTCGATCCGCGCCCCACTTCTGAATCGAGACCTACCGTTCCGCCGTGCTGTTCCACCACTTCGCGAACGAACGATAGACCCAGCCCGGTAGACTCTTCATCCTTTTCCTGTCCTTCGCGGACGACGCGATAAAACTTTTCCCAGACGCGATCCATGGCTTCAGCTGGTATCCCGTAACCGCGGTCTTCAACGGACAGCCTGACAACTTCAGCTTCCAGCGAAGTTGTCACGGTAACGGTCGTGCGCTCTGGACTGTACTTGATGGCATTACTGACCAGGTTTTTTACCGCCTGAGTGATCATGCTCTTATCGGCAGCCACGGGCGGAAGCCGTTGTGATGGTTGCTCAACCAAACGTATGCGCCTGTTCCCGGCAATCGTTTGCATGCTGGCGATTGCTTCTTTGACCACCTCGTCCAGTCGCAGAGGAATCTTTAATACCTCCTGCCGGTCCTTACGCTGTAGCTGAGTTACCGCCAGAAATGTATTGATCATTCGCGAGAGTCGCTGCGACTCGTTGGCGATGATTGTCACAAATTCCCTGGCCTGCGCCGGCAATGCGTCATCTGCAGTCAACAATTCCGCGAAGCCGTTGATACTTGTTAGGGGGGTGCGCAGTTCGTGCGACATCAAGGAAATCATGTCGCTTTTCAATTGATCGTATTCCTTGAGCAGGGTGAGGTCCTTCATTACGAGCGCCAGGCAGAGGGGCTGAGCCGGGGCCTCGGTCGCTTCGGTACTTAGGTGCGAATTAGCCAGCACCAGAGCGAGACGCAATCCATAAGTTGCGTTGCGATCGGCAAAGTGGAGTTCACATTCGTAAGCTTCGCCCGTTTGCAAGACCCTGCGAACGGCCCGCGCGGGTTCGTCGAAAACATCGGTTTTGAATCTGCCCAGGAGGTCAAAGAACGTCATCTTGCTCGTGTCCTCCGCCTTGATTCCGGCGAAAGCCACCAGCGTCGGATTTGCGAAAGCAATCCTACCGTCGAAATAGCCAAGCGCCACACCGTCGCCTATTTCACGGAGCGCGCCAACACCCACACTCTGCTCCAGGATGAACCCGTTTAGCACATAGAGTGACGCTAGTCGCTGGCCCGACTCGGTTGCTGAGAAGAAAGCCAATGCGCTTCGTTTACTTTCTGTATTGTGAGCTTCCTCAAGTTGCAGGCTACGCGCCATTTGACCGCCTACCGCGGTCAACAGCGCTCGATCGTCCTCATCAAATTCTTTGGTGACGCGAAGAAGCATGGCCCCAACCGTGCGATCCTCGTGTCGCAGCGGCAGTGCGATGTTTGCAGCGTCAACCTCCGATTCGACCTTCTCTACTATGATGTCGCCGGCGTTGATAGCCCGGTCACACAAACTAATACCGTCACGCCAGGCGGAATTCCTACCAGTTTCCAGAGCTTTGTTTTGCGGTCGCAGGCGAGCTGAAAAAACCAGCCGGCCATCGCGGTCCCGACGAAAGACTATTGCCTCGCTCGGCGAAAGTACGGTGTCGAGGAGCTGCAAGCCGCTGGACAAACGACTCTCAGCCTCATCCGAGTGAACCGACTCAAATTTTGCGGAAGCCGCATTGAGCTTTTCGGTTAGTTCAATGTCGCGTTCTCGAAGTCTGTTGGCTTGGGCGACGAAGGCTGAGAGCGAAGCTGCGAGAGCTATAGGGGCGAACAGAATATCAAGCGAGTAAAACGCCGAAGCGAGGAGACTCATTGCGGCGAGCGCAACAAAGCCCAGCCCCACGAAAACTAAGGCGCGACGTCCTCCCAAGCGGCCGACGACGAACGCCACGAGGAAAGAAACGACAACGATCATGACCGTAACCTGCCAGAGGCTAAGAACTCTCAAAGTCGCAGCCGATTGTCCTTTGGGTAGAAGTACAAAAGCGCTTCGAAGGGAAGTCAGCAATCCTGCCGACCAAAGCCCAAGGCTGAGCAGACCTGCCAAGGAAGGGATGACGGCATAGGTCAAAAGCGATTTGATGTAAGGAGAACGTGCCAAGATAAAACTGGTGTTTGAAACGGCGTAGTAGGGTGGGCGAATGGAACTTTCGCAGGGGCTTGCAAAAGTGGGTGAATTATACACCCCGGGTCCCCGGTTGACTACGAAAAAGCTTGGCGGGATTCAGCTCGAAAGATGACTGTTTAGGGATCGCAGGGCCGCCAGCAGTTCCGGTTCCTCGCGAGGGTCTACAGTTCGGAGGTCTAGTAGAACCAGGTTATCGGCAATACGACTGATCACCGGAGGTGAACCGCTTCTCAGCTTGTGTTCGATTTCATCTGGTTTGAGCCTCGCATGACTCAGAGCAACTAATGTGGTCTGAGGGTGGACATTCGGACCGGAACCCCCGCCCACAGCCGACTCACCCGCGATCATAGTGGCCGTTAGTCCCGCTGAGTCGCCGGCCTCAGCGAGTAATTCAATGAAACGCCGTGCCCTATCTTCAATCGCGGCTGGAGGCAGCGCCAACATTTGCAGAGCCGGTATCTCGCCGAAAGCCCCGCGGCGATGAGCATCGAGGGTCGCCTCAAGGGCTGCCAGAGACAATTTGTCCACTCGGAGCGCGCGGTAAAGTGAGTGCCTGCGAAGACGATCAATGATCTTGCGACGTCCGACGATCAAACCCGCTTGAGTTGCACCTAACAATTTATCTCCACTAAAAGAGACTACATCCGCGCCCGCGACTATTGATTCACTGATGACCGGCTCGTCCTTCAAGCCATAGGCTGAGAGGTCATTCAGCACACCTGACCCGGCGTCTTCGTACAACGGCAGCCCCAACTCATGTGCAAGAGATGCCAGTTGAGAAAGTTCGGGCGCGGCAGTGAATCCAATGATGCGATAGTTTGAAGGATGGACCCGCATGATCAGGCGTGTGTTGCTGCTGATTGCTCGTTTGTAGTCTTCCAGCCCTGTCCGATTCGTTGAGCCGACCTCAACCATGCTCGTGCCGGAATTCGACATGACCTCAGGAACACGAAAATCGCCGCCAATTTCGACCAACTCCCCGCGCGAAACGATCGTTTCACCCGAGCGCGCCAATACTGTCAAAATCAGCAACGCCGCGGCCGCACAATTGTTAACTACCAGAGCCGCCTCCGCTCCGGTGAGTTGAGTTAAAAGCTCCTCGACATGACCGCCGCGCTTGCCGCGCGAACCCCTGGTTGGATCGTATTCGAGAGTGCAATAACCCGCAGCTTCTTGCGCAACGGCCTGTCGGGCTGCCTTGGATAAAGGAGCTCGCCCAAGGTTAGTGTGCAGGATGACCCCAGTGGCATTGATGACCCGACGTAATCCTGAAAGACTGTCGCGCTGGCAAAGAGATCTCATTCTTTCCACGGCCTCTTTACGCAGCTCGTCTTTTGTAGTTTCAGGCAACTCCTCCGACTGAATCTGCCTGCGCATTTCTTCGGTTACCTCGCGGGCGATAGCCGTAAGACGCGACAACCCGATCGAACTTCGCAGCAATGTGACGTCTTCGGTTCGAAGTAGTTGATCGACTGAAGGGATCGCACGCAACGTCGAGTCTTTCCTGGGAGCGTTGTTGGGCATGATATTTGGGTTTTATTGCGTTGGTAGGATAGCTGCTCACAGCAAAGGGAGCAAACCTCATGTTTTAGGTGTCGTCCTGAAAAATCCGAGGTTCGAAACTACAAGCTAGAACCTGGCGGGATAAAAGGCCGACTTAATTGTTGACACCAAGCTTTTGAAACCCCTAGACTCGATTTCAGCTGCGTTGGTCCTCTGACTGACGCCTCCCGCCCGGTGTTCCCACCTTGTAAGGAGAATTCGACAGTGACTAAGTCAAAAGCCGGCAGCAGTAGCTTTGCCCGAGCACAAATGAGAGCCAGAAATAATCGGCTTTCAGGCCCTTCTGAGCCTACAGTGGACGACCAGTTGACCCGCCTTGAAGAAGACATTCGGCGTCTGAAAATCGAGTTTGATATGTTCTTTAACGGAGCCTCAAAACGGCCGCCATACGATACCAAAGGGCGCGTGGATACCATCATGAAACGCATCGGCGATGATCGCAGTATCACCTTCGCCCAACGCTATCGTTATAACTCTTTGTGTTCCCGTTATAACGCTTTTCGCGACCTTTGGCGCCGCACGATGCAGGGGCGAGAAGAAGGGCGCGACCCCGGCGCAACAGCCAGAGCGACCGCCAAACAGCAAGCTGTGTTAGAGTTTAAAAGAGTGGAATTTGTCTGCGAAGATGCGCATAAGGATGTTGACTTGGTGAAGAATGTTTATGGCGCCTTGGTTGAAGCGAAAAAAATGTGTAGCGAGTCGGTGGAGGACTTTTCTTTTCCACGGTTTCATCGACTTATCGCGTCGCAGGCTGACGGCTTGAAGGAACGACTCGGTTGTCAGCGAGTTTCTTTTTCAATTGATGTGGAGGGTGGTCACGTTAGTTTTAAAGCCAGAGGTGAAAAAGGCTAGGGAGATCACTGATACCAAACAGAAAAGCAACCCCGTCAGATGGCTGGCGGGGTTGCTTTTTTTCTTTGTGCGCTTACCGGACCGAAAGACCGGAAGCGGTCAGTGGCGTTGCTGTTGCAAGCCGGGGAGACCTACACCTTCATCACATTTTCTGCCTGCGGTCCTTTCGGACCCTGGGTTACCTCAAACTCAACTTCCTGACCCTCTTCGAGAGTCTTGAAGCCGTCGCCCTGAATGGCGCTGTAGTGAACGAAGATGTCCGAAGAGCCTGGCTGTTCGATAAAACCGTACCCCTTCGAATTGTTAAACCACTTGACCTTACCGGATATTCTAGACATAACAACGAATCCTCCTAACGATTCGGTAAAACGGGGGCGAGAGCTTGCAGAGCTTTCGCGCGACCTGGGTTAAAGCTTGTGGCCCGACGCGCTTTTTGGGGGCGCAACACGGAAACACAATCAAAAAATGCATGGTGAAAAAACGCTTGGTAGCGCTTTTCATCATGCATGTTCACGGGGGGCAACTACTGAAGACATTGCTGTAAAGCTTGTAAAGCGAAAACTTAGAACCAATTTCGAGGCCAAACTCTGAACGAGGGCGCATACTAAGCGATAGCAAATTGGGCTGTCAAGAGAAAAAAAGCCCTATTTGGCAGTACTGGTTAACAGGTACTGCAAAGGATTGACTGGTTCGTCGTTAATCCGGATCTCATAGTGTAAATGTGGGCCGGTCGACCGGCCAGTTGAGCCCACGCGGCCAATGAATTGGCCCCTGGCGACCGTTTGCGCCTGGATGACGTCGATGTGCGACAGATGCCCGTAACGGGTTGTAAGGCCACCGCCATGATCGATAACGACTAACTGTCCATAGCCGTTCTGCCAACCCGCGAAGCTCACGTTGCCGCTGGCGCCAGCCACCACGGGATCGCCCGTTTGAGCGTCGATGTCCTGGCCGGAATGAAACTCGTAAGAACTTCCGCCGAACGGATTCCGCCGGCCGCCGAAACCGCTTTCCAGTTTTCCGACTACAGGCCAGATCGACGGAGTATAGCCCCGCTCGCGCAGGATGCCTTCGTAAGCCTTCATATTGCGTTCGAGTTGTCTCATCTTGCCTTCCAGAGCGGCCAGGCTTTGGGCGTCTAAGGGTAGCGCGGGCCCGCCTGTGCCCGGCAGAACGGGCTGTTCATTTACCACGCCCGATTTCTCTGCAAGCTTTCGCGATGTGTCCTCAACCGCTTCAACCCGATTGTTCAGGTCGTTCAGTTCCCGGCGCTGCTTCTCGTTTTCGGCCCGCAAACGTTGATTCTCAACTTCGATACGCAGGTGTGCGCCCTGTTGCGCGATGCCGTAAAAGCCGTAAATGGAACAAACAACCAAGACGATGAACAGCACAGCGAGGAGCCTGAGGGATCTCCTTTCTACACAAATACGACGGATGATTGAAGTTGAACGAGGGGAATGAGCAATGATGAATGCATAAAAACGGTCATCTCTAGCCATTTATTGTCTCTCCGGTTGCTCAGCATAATTAAGGGAAGCTGAAACAACTGAAAGCACAGTCTCCAAAAGACGACTTGTGCGAGCTATTGTCCTGCGAGGTTATTTCTTTGCCTGCTTGAAGATTGCAGCGGGTGAATAACACCCACGTTTTGAGGTGAAATTCACCGGCCGTCGCTGCAAAAGAAGGGCGACCGTATCACACGGTCAAAGGCCATTGCAACCCGACGAGAGAGACGATTTTGTTATATATCTGTTACTTCGTGACGGCGGCGGGAGCGGTCGCGGAGAATCGAAAATACGATCATGATTACGACCGCGAGGAAAATGACAACAATCAGAACCTTGATGGCGGCGAGCAGGAACCCGCCCAGCGTGACTATCGAGCCCAGCAGGGTTATTACCAGCAGGATGAGTGCGGTGATGCCGCCGAGTGCCTTAAGAATGAATGCCATAAGTTAAGCCTTGTTTTGTTCTCTATGAGCTTCGTTTGAAAGGAATACTTTCGATTTCCTTCCGGCCGAATTGGGTTGTTTCCCCGGTCTTGAAATGCGGCGATTCAATGGCCGAACTTACGACTACAGATGGCGGTGGTCGTCGCGAGTCAAACCGGATAATGCGATTGCTGGGTTGCCGCCTGCGAGCGTAGTCAAAGAGCATATATATGCCGAGCGCCACGAGCGCCACCGGAAGCAACCGACGAACTGGCAGCTGCACATCAAGCAAGGTATGCAGTAGAAACAGCGTGCCGATAACGACCAGCGTAATTCCCCAGGCAAAAGGATTTCCGTATAAGCGCCTGGCAATCACGTCCTCTTCGGTTTCCGGCGTGAGTCCTGCCCGTATCAGTTGGGCAGTCCGACATGCGTCCACAGCCGCGAAAAGCCACGTGCCAAGCACGCCCAGTATGAAAAAATGCACGCCCTGTGTGAGCACCGCCATCTGGAAGAAGCTCGCAAAAATCGCAAAGTGAACAATTGCTTTAGCCGTTTGACCATTGTATGCAGCGCCAAGTCCTGGCACGAACGACAAAAGCGTAGCCACAAACGGAGAACTGTTGCGATACGTTACCGGTGAACCGCTTGCTTGCGACTCCTGACGCAACATCTCAACGCCGGCCACAATGCAGTCCTGGCAAAATGGAAAGCCTCGAATTCGGTGGTCACAAGCGGAACACAGCCGTCGGGCACACTGGTTACACTGAACGACTCCCGGATTCTTTGGATGGTAAGTGCAATACAGCATTGTTAGTTTCAGACCGGACAATTAATTACGGCTGTTTTGCCGGTTCTTGTTTGGAGCCACGCTCGGTTTCGGCTGCTCTTTCGGTTGACCGCTGCCCTCGTTCTTTTCCTTCGCGGGTGGCGTAGTTTCGCTTTCACCTCCGACTAATTCCTTAAAGCCATTGGTGATTTTTTCGATTCCGCCATTCGCGCCGGCGGCATGGCTCTGTTCTGCCAGGCGCACAGTGGCGCTATAAACACCACTGATTGAACCGTCAGCCGAAACTGTGTTAGTCAGCACAAACACCGCCATCAGCAGCATAGTGGCTACGGTTGCGAGTTGTGGCGAGATGATTGGATCGAGCCACATTCGCAGCCACGAGGCGAACCTTTCGCCAAAGGGCGCGCGAATCTCATGCGCAATTTGGGAACCTGACGTAGCCAACAAGATTCTTTCATGCAGACCCGCGGGCAATGGCTTTTCCTCGCCAATGTAGGTGTAGCAAGCGCCGATCGCTCTGACGACTGCACCGGGAAGTTCTGTGCAGCGTTCACAAAGAACGGCATGGCGTTCCCATCGGTGATAGAGCGAGGCGGGCAGAAACCCATCGAGGTAATCGGTCAGAAACTCTTCAAAGTCTCCGCAGCTCATTGCCGTTTCGGGCATGGTGCTCAGGAGGATGCGTGCTTCCAACTCTTTCGGTGCGGGTAGAGCGCTGGCAGCCTGACAGGCTTGCATAGTGTTCTTTACGGCACCCAAAGTTTCATGGCACACCGGGCACCGCAGGGCATGTTCAGCAAACGCCTTGTTGACGTTGGGCTCGAGTATGCCGTCGAGGTAATCGGTCAGCCGGTCTTCAAAATCGTTACAAAGCATCAAATCTTCTTCTTCCTGCCCCAACTTGTTCATTTCGTCCTGCATCGTTCCCAGGCGAGCAGGGCTTCAAGTCTAAGTCTCGCTCACCGCCAAAACTTTCATCCGTCGCAATATCCTCGCTAACTCGATCCGACCCCGGTTAATTCGCGATTTCACTGTACCCTCAGGTATCTCCAGGAGGTCGACAATTTCCTGATAACTCAATTCCTCGATGTCGCGGAGGATGACGCAGGTTCGGAGATCCGGAGATAGTTTGTCGATTCCAGCCTGCACCTGAGCGCCCAGTTCCTGACGCTCCATCTCCTGTTGCACCGAACGAGAAGCAGTATGGAGATGATAAGTGTGATCGGCGAGGTCGTCAGCCTGATTATCGTGGGGCGTGCGCTGACGCTTTCGGTAGTCGTCGATAATCAGGTTACGCGCCAACCTCATCAGCCAATTCTGCAGGTCGCCCTGCTTAGCGTCGTATTGTTCCAAAGATCTATAGATTCTAATAAAAACTTCCTGGGTTAAATCCTCGGCGGCGTCTGCTCGCGAAGTAAAACGGTAGGCCAGGTTATATATTCTTCGCGAATAGGTATGAACAATGTCTTCCCAGGCCGCGCCATCTCCCGCGCGACACTTGCGAACCAACTCGGCTCCATCGTTGGCAGCCAAAGCTCTTGCAACCCTCACTTATTCTCTCCGCCTACCTGGTTGATGCGAGTACGACTCGCGCCGCCGGGACTTCTCCCTGGTGAGCGGAATTACGATTCGCATAAGGGGAAAGTTCCCGATCAAACCGTAGAACCTCAGATCCGCGTAGTTTCAGGAGATAGTGTAGCTTAGACTTCAAGCTTTAGCTTGCCAGTTTTCCCTAAAAACAATCGGGAAAGTGAATTGTGGAACGGCCTGCCGAACTCGGCCGAGCCCTTCTTGCTCCGTGTTATGAACTGTAGTAGCCTTCGCCCGGCCCAATATCTTGTGGTTTAGGTTCTTACGAGTCGCGCGGTTTAATAATTCTTGAAGTCTAATACTCGAAAATATGTAGAGTTTGGGGCGCTCTGCTTCCTGGCTCTGGCCATTCTCTGGTGGTTTGGCAGAAAGCTGGACTGGCACGAAGTGCGGCAGGCAGTGAGCCATGCCAATCCTTACCTGCTGGGCCTGGCAGCGCTGGCAATCAGTTTGGCCTATTTCTTTCGTGCCGCCCGTTGGGGTGCGTTGCTCGCTCCTCTTTCGCCCGCCAGCCTGCGGAATCTTTACATCGCGACAACCGTGGGGTTTGGCGCCGTGTTTCTATTGGGGCGCACTGGGGAAGTGGTACGCCCGGTCGTGCTGCCGATGCTCGACCCCAAAATCCGTCCCAGTGCATCCTTCGTCACGATCATGGTCGAACGAATCTACGACATGATCGCCGTGGTTCTTTTGTTTGCCTTAAACCTTCTATGGTTTCGACCACCGGTGAACGCGGGCGTAGAGTTTGGACGAGTCCGCACCGCTGGCATAGTTCTGTTGGTGGTTGCGTTCGCAGGCGTATTCGGACTCACTCAGTTTAGAAAAAAGTCGCAAGGTGCGATTGGCTGGATAAGAACGAAACTTGAAGGGCGACGTTTTGTTCCCGCTCGGCTTACGCGCGCGATACTGAGTATCCTCGAACAACTTGCCAGTGCTTTGCGGGTGCTGGTGGATGCGCGTGAACTTGCTGTAACTGTCGGCTGGTCCGCCATGGTCTGGATTGCAATTGCTCTTGCACAGCTGCTCGTATTTCGCGCCTTTGGTTTGCCATTTGGCATAACGCAAACAGTGTTTGTTCTCGGTTGGTCGCTGGTTGGTTCGCTCGTGCCCACGCCAGGTGGGGCAGCGGGCGCGTTTCATGCGGCCACCGCCGCGGGACTCATATCTCTGGGAGTACAACGTGAAACGGCTGCGGCCATCTCCATTGTGCTGCACATTGTTGACTTCGGACCGGCACTGATTTTTGGCATTTATTACATTATCCGCGGTGATATCAACCTTTCGGGCTTGCGCGCCAGAACGTCATCCGAATCGGTGGAACATGCAGTTGAAGACGAACCTATCTTGCCCGAAGAGCTTTTCGCGCAAACAGAGTTGGAAACGGCCGCTGCCCAGGATTGAAATGTAGGCGGAACACTGATCGAAACAATTCCCGAGGTCAATGCGATGAAGTGTCCATTCTGCGGTTATCTCGAAGACAAGGTGGTTGATTCGCGTGAGTCTCGCGAAGGCGAGGCGATTCGCCGCCGCCGCGAATGTCTGCGCTGCGAGCGAAGATTCACCTCTTACGAACGCATCGACGAGATTCCCTACATGGTCGTCAAGAAAGACGGACGTCGCGAACCTTTTGATCGCAACAAAGTGATGGCCGGTATTCTACGGGCGTGCGAAAAACGTCCGGTGGCCTCAGCAAAGCTCGATGGCATCGTGAATGCGATAGAAAAGTATGTGCAGGAATCGTCGGAACGTGAAAGACCGACCAGCAAGATTGGTGAGATGATCATGCGGCGCCTGAAGGAGCTCGACAAAGTTGCTTACGTTCGCTTCGCTTCGGTGTATCTTGAGTTTGAAGACGTCTCAGAGTTTATGACTGAGTTGAAACACCTGGTCCGAACCCGCGCGAATCAGGCCGGCAAGAAGTAAGGAAAGTTCTCGAAGTGATTAAACCAGCACGCGCAACGGGCCTCGAACGGCTGGAACTCCATCGCCTGCGCGATCGCGTGGGACGATTATTTGCTGCTTTGCAGGAGGCCACAGTTGCTGACGATCCGCTGGCCTCGGAAACCTGGGCGCCGCCGGTGGATCTTTGTGAAACCGCTGATGCGATCGTGGTGCGAGTAGAACTACCAGGGCTTACGGCCGAACAGATCAAGATTGGTGCGACTAACACGCAGTTGAGAATTTGGGGCGAGAAAAAACGACGTGTAACTCGCAACAAGATACTTTCGCACCATTGCTCGGAGCGTAGCTATGGAAAATTTTGCCGGCTGGTGCCCATGCGTTGGACGGTAAGCATGCGAGATGCAACTGCCGAAGTGGCCGATGGAATGTTGACTATATGTCTTCCAAAGATTGAGGACCGCAGGGGAGTGGAATTTAAGATCCCGGTAAAAGCCGCCGACGAAAAATGAGCAACAGTTGTCGGTCAGGTAACATCCGATTGCTTCTGGAACTGACTGAAAGTATGTAAAGAGTAATTATGGCAATTATAAAAGACAGTGAAATAACCGAAAGCATCGAAGTCGCCGAAAGCAGCCAGGACTTGCAGATTCCCAGCGATCTGCCGGTGCTGCCGCTACGTGACATCGTCATTTACCCATTCATGATCGTGCCGCTGTTTGTGTCGCGCGAAAAATCGATCCGCGCGGTGGACGAAGCACTGGGTGAGAATCGCATGATTCTGCTCGCTTCGCAGAAAGATCTCGACAAGGAAGAACCAACTGCCGAGGACCTTTACAAAGTGGGCACGGCAGCCGTGATCATGCGCATGTTGAAATTGCCGGATGGTCGCATTCGAATACTTGTCCAGGGACTCGCGCGCGCCGAAATTGAATCCGTCGACACTTCAGGGCAGTACATTCGTGCTCACGTGCGCGTCATGGATGAGGTCCTGCCTCCGGAGCGTTCGCTCGAAGTTGAGGCCTTGGTCCGGAATGTTCGCGGTTCAATGGAGAAGGCTATCAATCTGGGCAAAAACATCTCGCCCGAGGTGATGGCCATCATCGCGAACTTGGACGACGCCGGACGATTGGCCGATCTCTCCGCCTCAAATCTCGAACTCAAGGTCGAGGACGCGCAGTCCGTGCTCGATATTCCCGACACCACCGCGCGCTTGCGTCGCGTGAATGAACTGCTCAACAAGGAAATTGAAGTGTTGACGGTCCAGCAGGAGATTAATACGCAGGCGCGCGCCGATATTGATCGATCGCAACGCGAGTTTTATTTGCGACAGCAGATGAAGGCAATTCAAAGCGAGCTTGGCGAAGGCAATGAGCTGGCGGAGGAAGTAGCGCAGTTTAGAGAGAAGATCGAAACTTCAAACATGCCGAAAGCCGCCGAAGACGAGGCGCTGCGACAATTGAAGAAGCTCGAGCGAATGCATCCGGATGCGGCTGAGACGGCGACGTTGCGAAACTGGATGGAAATAATGACCGACCTGCCCTGGTCGAAGGCGTCAGTTGATAATCTGGATCTACAAAAGGCCGAACGCATCTTGAATGAGGATCATTACGGATTGGAGAAAGTTAAGGACCGAATCATTGAAGCTCTGGCCGTGCGCAAGTTGAAGGAAAAACCCAAAGGACCAATTCTTTGTCTCGTCGGTCCTCCGGGAGTTGGCAAAACATCCCTCGGACGTTCGATTGCCCGCGCGCTCGATCGTAAGTTCATGAGGTTGTCGCTTGGCGGAGTTCACGATGAAGCGGAGATTCGGGGACACCGGCGGACTTATGTGGGCGCCATGCCGGGCCGCGTTATCCAGTCGATACAACAAGCGGGCACCAATAACCCGCTAATCATGCTCGACGAAATCGATAAAGTCGGCGCCGACTTTCGCGGCGATCCCTCGTCAGCACTGCTGGAAGTCCTCGACCCCGAACAAAACAACAGCTTTCGCGATAACTACCTGGGCGTAACGTTTGATTTGTCCAACGTTATTTTCATGACGACTGCGAATGTGCTGGACACAATTCAACCACCGTTGCGCGATCGCATGGAGGTCATTCGTCTGGCGGGTTACACCGAAGAGGAAAAACGCGAAATTGCCCGGCGACATCTGATGCCAAAACAGCTGGAAGAAAACGGCATGACGGCTAAGGATCTGCACATTTCCAAGACCGCTCTGACTGCGCTGATTCAGCAGTACACACAGGAGGCAGGGCTGCGGCAACTGGAGCGAGAGATCGGGCGCATCTGTCGCAAAGTCGCGCGGCGAATAGCGGAAGGACATAAGGGCTCGGTTAGCGTTTCACTTAAAAAACCTGCATGAGTTTTTAGGCGCGCCCAAAATCATTCCTGAGGAAGTCCTCAAGAAGGATCAGGTAGGCGTTGCAACCGGACTGGCCTGGACTGCTGTCGGGGGAGACGTGCTTTTTATTGAAGCTTTGAAGATGAAGGGTAAAGGGAATCTGGTGCTGACCGGTCAGCTCGGAGAAGTGATGCGCGAGTCGGCGCAGGCTGCATATTCATACGCCAAGTCGCGAGCAAAGGAACTGGAGATAAACGAAGAAGACTTCAGTAACTATGATCTTCATATTCACATTCCTGAAGGAGCCATTCCCAAGGACGGACCGTCAGCGGGAATTACACTCGCCACCGCAATGGTGTCAGCCCTTTCGGCGAGGGCCGTTAGGAAAGACGTAGCCATGACCGGCGAGATCACGTTGCGCGGAAATGTGCTGCCGGTAGGCGGAGTAAAGGAGAAAGTACTGGCTGCGCGACGTGCTAGAGTTTCAACCATTATCTTGCCGCTGCAAAACAAGCGTGATCTGGACGAGGTGCCAAAGGAACCGTTCAAAGACATCCGTTTTGTCTTCGTTGAGAATATGCGACAGGTCTTTCGAGAAGCCCTCAAGGAAAGGGTGGTTCCCCCAGTGAGTTCGGGGCCTCGCCCGCAACGAATCCCTCAGGCAGCGGCGGCCCGACCAGCTTAGAAGGTAAACCATCACAAGCTGGGCTGTATTAATTCGGGCCTGCAAAATGAGTGGATCCTTCTGCCTTCCTGCTGCGTTTAAGTAACGCGCACAACCCCGGTCATGGAGCGTGCATCTTTAGTCTTTGGCGACGATAATCCGGTGGAAAAATTCACCAATTTGCCGTTTAATTCGGAAGGGAGACTTGTTTGACCTGCGGAAAATCGTGTGATAACCTCCGGGTGGCTTAAACCGGCCTTTGGACCATCCAATTCAGTGATTATCGAGAGCGTAAGGCCCTAAAAGAACATAGATGTCGCTAAAAACCCAGGAAATTTGCATTAATAGTCAGGAAAAGGACAAACGATTGATGAGAACGAGCTACCCGACCTTGATAGCGCGCTTAACGCTATTGGCGGTACTCGTTTTGCCAGCTGCCGTTGTCTTCGGACAGATTCCAGCTGGTGGCTCGTCTGCTCGCAACATTCAAACCGAGGTCGAGAAGTCGGCGCCGCGCGTGGCGCAGATAATCAAGAAGGCTGAAGACTCTTTCCGTAAGGGCAAGCTGAACCTCGAAGCGGGCAAGCGTAGTGAGGCTCGCGACGATTTCGATCAGGCAGTCGACGAAATCCTAACATCGGGTCTCGATGTACGCTCGAGCCATGACCTGCAGACCTATTACCTGGAATTGGTCGAACGGATCTATCGCGAAGAGGTTCCGCTTAATTCACCCTCGAAACAGGGTAACGTGATCGAGCTCGTCGCTCAGGATGGTAAGAACGCACCGGCTCCGCCGCCAGTACAACAAATCGGTTTTGTCGATCAGAAGTTTGAGCCGTCACCGCTTGATGAACTCAGCAAGCTAGTTCTGAATGCTGATGAGCAGAATGTTTCGGCCGACGACGTGCTGGCGCTCGAGCAAGCCAAGCAGAACGTTAATTTCGTCTTCACACCAAATCCGCTGATCCAACAGTACATCAACTACTACCAGGGTCGTGGGCGAAGCACGATGGAGTCAGGACTGCGCCGGTCTGGTGTTTATATGAAGATGGCGCGCCAGATCTTCAAAGAAGAAGGTGTGCCAATTGACATTACCTGGCTGGGCCAGGTGGAAAGCGCCTGGAAGCCCAAGGCAATGTCGTGGGCTGCGGCTTCGGGCTTGTGGCAGTTTGTACCCGGCACTGGCAGGCAGTTTGGTCTGCGTCAGACGGCCTGGATTGATGAGCGAAATAGTTTTGAACAGGCTACGCGAGCTTCGGCCAAATATCTGAAGAGTCTCGCTGCGCGTTACAACGGCAACTGGGAATTGGCGATGGCCGCTTACAACACCGGCGCCGGTAACGTTGACCGTGGAATTGCGCGTGCTGGCACGGCTAACTTCTGGGCGATCTATCCCTACATCGCACAGGAAACGCGAAACTATGTGCCCAACATCCTGGCGACGATACTGATCGCGAAGAATCCAGAGAAATACGGTTTCAAGGGTATCCGACCGGAAGCGCCAATGGCTTATGACGTAGTTCAGGTAGCAAACTCCACCAGTCTTCAGTTAGTCGCTGACTCAACTGATAGCAGTGTGGACTACATTCGCAGCCTTAATCCGGAACTCAGGCGAGACGTGACCCCGAGAGGCGAAGCTTATAACGTTCGCGTTCCTGGCGGAAAAGGAAAGCAGTTTTTCGCAGTGCTGAAGCGAATTCCGGCCGACCGTCGCGAATCGGCCCGCGTGATTTCAATTGTCCCAGGTGAAGATCTTCAGGCTGTTGCAAATCGGACTGGAACCAGCGTCGCCCAATTGCAGGCAATGAACAGTGGGGTGGATTTGAAATCCACTAACAAACTGGTAGTTCCGAACAGCAGCGTTCGCTTAACGCTCAACCGGCGCAAACCCGGCACCGCAGATGTGTCTGCTCCGGTATTAACCAAGGTCCGAGCGCGCAAAGGCGATACGATTGCTAAGATTGCGGCCGCTCGAAATCTTGATGCGAATGAAATAGCACGCCTGAATGGCGTTACACCGGGAGTCGAACTTCAGGCGGGCCAGGAAATCAAACTGCCCCCGACGTCTGCTGCCGCTCCGTCGCGTCGTAGATAATTCGTCCGATTTGAAATCCCAACGCGTCTAACTCGTTGTCACCCTCAGCGAGAGGTTCTATTGAGCGCGCTTTCGATGTAGTCGCAAGCGCGCTCGATTTGTTTTCACCCCAATCCGCTCTACCCGCTTACCTTAATGCTTTTCCACCACCGCTGTTTTCGCAGAGGACGTACCTCCCATGCTCTTTCGAACACTTTCAGCAGCCGTGTATGGAATCGACGCCGATCTGGTCGATATTGAGGTCGATCTAACCCCAGTTCGCGGCGAGGCGGAGTCTCCGCAGTCAGTAACGATTGTTGGTCTGCCGGATGCGGCTGTGCGCGAGTCGCGTGAGCGCATCCGCGCAGCGATTACCAACTGCGGCTTCTTCTTTCCGTTTCAGAGAATCACAATCAATCTGGCTCCTGCTGATGTGCGTAAAGAAGGCGCTAGTTTCGATCTGCCGATCGCACTTGGTATTCTGGGAGCAAACGGCGACCTCTCTGAGGAGAACAGTCTGACTCAGTTGTTATGTGTCGGCGAGTTATCGCTTGATGGTCGCGTACGTCCCATCAAAGGCGCATTGCCAATTGCCATCCTGGCGCGCGAAGCGCAGATCAAGCATGTGATCCTGCCGGACGAGAATGCGAAGGAAGCGGCTGTGGTTGCCGGAGTAAATGTTTATCCAGTCGCTGATCTACGCAGCGCGGTAGATTTAGTGGCTGCATTGCGTTCTCCTGATCCGCCTCAACCACTGACGATTGATCCGGCTGAAATTCTTTCGCGTGCAGCTCTTTACAACGTGGACTTCCGCGAGGTTCGCGGCCAGGTCTCGGTGAAACGCGCACTCGAGGTCGCCAGCGCCGGCTCGCACAACATCTTGCTCATCGGTCCGCCAGGTTCGGGCAAGACAATGCTTGCGAAGCGTCTGCCGACAATTCTGCCACCGCTGGAATTTGAAGCAGCACTCGAGCTTACGAAGATTCACTCGGTGGCGGGCTTGACTGGCCGCGCCGGACTGGTCACCGAGCGACCGTTTCGTTCTCCTCATCACACTATTAGCGATGCGGGCTTAATCGGAGGCGGCGCCGTGCCTCGCCCTGGCGAAGTGTCGCTGGCGCATCATGGAGTTTTGTTTCTCGACGAGTTGCCCGAGTTTGATCGCAGTGTCCTGGAAGTGTTGAGACAGCCGCTTGAAGACCAGAAGGTCACGATCAGTCGCGCCGCGATGTCGCTGACGTTTCCTGCTTCCTTCATGCTGGCGGCGGCGATGAATCCTTGTCCCTGTGGCTTCTGGAATGACCCAACTCGTGAATGTCGCTGCTCGCCTCTGCAGATTCAGCGTTACGTTGGTCGCATCTCGGGCCCGTTGCTGGATCGCATCGACATCCATATTGATGTGCCGGCGGTAAAATTTCGCGATCTAACGGGCGACGCGCCTCCTGAAACGGACGACTCCGCAACCATTCGCGAGCGCGTTATTTCTGCTCGCGAGAAACAGCGTACCCGGTTGGCGGACGAAAAAATCTTTTCCAATGCCGAAATGACACCCCGTATGATTCGTCGTCATTGCCGCATCGACTCTGACAGCGAGCAAATGCTTGAGCGAGCAATGACCCGCCTTGGCTTGTCAGCACGCGCTTATGACCGTATCCTGAAAGTCAGCCGCACAATTGCTGATTTGGAGAGTTCCGAGGAAATCCGTTCCGCGCACGTGGCCGAAGCGGTGGGTTACCGTTCACTCGATCGTACCTATTGGACGTAACCGCGAGTTTAGGGAAAATGTTGCTGCGGCTGAGGAAATTCAATATCTTTTGGGTCGGGTAAGGCAACGACGCGCTTAAAGCGCCGCATCACACCCGCGTTGAGGGCGACCACATTACCTCGCCACAGGCTGGCTGGGAAATGTTGAAGGGAAAAGGTCGTCGCTCCCTTGAAAACGCGGACTCGTGAGTGGTAGTTGGCGAACAAGCGTTCAGGATGAAGATCTCGTAGCTTGCCCCAATACGAACACGTGACCGCAGCCGAAATCGAGACGCCGCAGGAAACCGATTACGCTCTGGCGCAAAAAGCGGCCCAAGGCGACATGGCGGCCTTCGAGCAGCTCTACCAGCGGCATAATCGCCGGGTTTATTCGCTCTGTTTGAGAATGACCAGCAACGTCTCGGAGGCAGAAGACCTCGCTCAGGAAGTCTTCATTCAGCTCTTTCGAAAAATAGGAAGTTTTCGCGGTGAGTCGGCGTTTACGACTTGGCTTCACCGGCTGACCGTCAATCAGGTCCTGATGCACTTTCGCAAGCGCGGCGTGAAGATGGAGCAGACGACGGACGATGGTGAAACGCCGATACAGATAGTCAAAGGCACGGAAAACCCCAATGCAATGCCGGTAGTGGATCGCATTGCGCTTGATAAGGCCATTGCCCAACTGCCGCCCGGCTACCGCACGGTCTTCACCCTGCACGATATTGAGGGACACGAACACGAAGAGATAGCGAGGATGCTTGGCTGCTCAGTTGGGACTTCGAAGTCGCAATTGCACAAGGCCCGCATGAAATTGCGCGGGCTTCTGAGGCAACAGAAGGCAAAAGACTAGCCTCCAAAGAGCACTTGCCGGATTTAATCGGGAACTTTAAAGGGAACGAAGTAGTAGGGAAGCAGAGTTTTTTGAACGCAGTCTCCCCTTGATTGCTCGAAAACCGAATGCCACGTTTGCCTATGGTCGTTACGACTAAGGAAACTGATGGCAGGTTAGAGGTTACTAAGACAATGAACTGCGAGAAGTGTCAGGACTTAATAAGTGATTTCCTTGACGGCACGTTAAGTCACGAAGATCAGACAACGCTCAACGCGCACCTGGGAGAATGTCTCGAATGTGTCGACGTGCGCAATGACCTGCAATCGATTGTGGGCTTTTGCCGCGCGCATCGCGGCGAGTATGCCGCACCACCAAACGAGAAGGCGCTGTGGCAGCGAATTAGCAATACTCTCGAAGCCGGTGGCGGCGACGTAGCAGTAGCACCTGCGCCTGCCCGGCGAAATTTTTGGCCCAACTGGGTAGGCCGCAGCTGGGAACTTTCCTTTCCGCAGCTGGCAGCGTCAGCAGCGGCGATTGTGCTGAGTGGTTTCGCTTTCGACGGTTGTTGGTTTGCGACGCTTTCAGAGTGGCAGCAGTCACCTGCAACACCTGGCAGTGCGTCCGGACAGAGAGCTTGAGTTTGACAGCCGGGTGTGCGCGATCGGGTTTCGAAGCAACAGCAGTTGATTTCCTATTGGAACCAGCGCGTAGAATTCAACAAGGCGCGCTGGAGTCCGCAGATGCGTGAGACGTTCGATCGCAACCTGGCAGGTTATTGATCAGGCGGTAAATGAATCGCTGAATAGTTTGAGCCAGAATCCGCATGACGAAGTTTCAGAGGAAATGCTGAATGCCGCGCTTAACGAAAAGCTTGTCGCTGCTTAAAGAGTTTGCCGAGCTGTAAGCGCTCGGGTCGGTTAGTAGAAGTTGTCTGCCCCTGAACTAAAGACTTAAGGAATCCAGGTTGTTGCACAGCCCCACGTCAATTAGAATGCGAATGTTGCCCGCGCCGATTTGAAATTCCCCGAGTGCGTTATTCTGCGAAGCTGGTGTTGCTTGCAGCGTTGCTTATCTGCGGCGCGCTTAGCGTCAGCACCATCAACGCCCAGCAGCGTCTCTCTAAACGATATCCGGCTAGGAAAAACAGTTCGCGTTGAACTCAAAAATATCTCCGGCACTATCACTGTCGAATCGTGGAACCGCGACGAGATCAGACTGACCGCCGTATTTGAATCCAAGGCCAACCTGACACCGCGCCAGACCAGCGACGCATTGATTGTCGACATGATGGCCGACAATCCCGGCCGCAGCGACGTCAACGTGAATTTCAAACTTGAGGTGCCAATCAATTCCTCCGTTGATTTGGAAACAAAACGTGGTCAGATCACCGTCACCAATATTCGCGGCGAACTGGTGAGAGCACATGTCTCCCTGGAAGGGGACATCGAACTCAGCGGCATCAGCGCCAACAAGGTCTATGCGCAAAACACCATCGGGAATATTTTCTTCGACGGCGAATTCGCGCGAGGCGGAACCTACCGCTTTCAGTCGACCAAAGGCGATATAACCATACGCATCCCCGCTGACTCAGCTTTCAATCTCGACGCTGCTGCTCCTAACAAGAGAATTGCCTTGGGTCAGTTTTGGAATAATGGCTTCAGGACTATGGGTGACGGACGCAAACTCCAGGGAGATGTCATTGACGGTCGTTCTAAAGTGATCGTCACAAACTTCCAGGGCAGCATCACATTTATCCGTCGCTAAACTTTTGTTTCAGGAGAATTCTCCGCGGGCGCTCCAGATTGATTGATGGAGCGCCCGTCTTGTTTTGTGGGCCTCCGGTTAATTGATAGTATCGTTGCTTCAGACTTACGCCGTCAGAGGAAGCCGGGATTCGACTCGCAGGTAACTAATGAAATTTCCATACATCCGTTTGCTTACTCTATTTGCTGCCTTCCTTCTCCTTACGACCGCCGTTGCAGCCCAAGCCAAAAAGGCTCCGGGGTTGAGTTCCAATCCTCAGCTGGTACGCACAACAACCAGGCATGAATTGCGTCGACTGGCATACGGCAGCACCCTGACGATCATCGGCCCTCCGGACAGTTCGATTACCATTGAAGGTTGGCAGCGCAGTGAAGTGGACGTCAGTGCCGAAATCCAGCTACGCGCAGACAACGAAGCGGATTTGGATCTACTGGCTGCGGTAAACACGTTCGTGCTTGACGAAGATGCGAATCATCTGCGGGTGATGAGCACGGGGACGCACGACAAGGTGTTCATGCGTTCGGTCGCGAAAAAATTTCCCAAAGCGCTTTTGGGATTGCCCTGGAAAATTGATTATCGAATTCGTGTGCCCTTCATCGTGGATCTGGACATTAATGCCGGGCGTGGCCCGATAAGTATCACTGGAGTGGAAGGCAATATTCAATTGTCCGCTGCCGAAAGCGTAACCAACCTGAAGCTTACCGGGGGAACGGTCTATGGCACGATCGGAAGCGGCACCGTGAAGCTTGAGGTGCCGGCGAGAAGTTGGCGAGGAGTAGGTGCTACTTTTCGCCTGGCCGCGGGCGATATCACCGTGGAAATCCCAACCGGCTTCAGCGGGGACTTCGATGCCGAAGTGTTACGCGCAGGAAAGATTGACGCATCATTTGAGGACCTGGCCCGCAGCAGTCGCGGTGTGGATCCGCGGACCCTGTCGGCTCGAGCCGGCGCCGGCGGAGCTGCGTTCAAACTCACGGTGGGCGATGGCATGATCGTGATTAGAAAACAAGCAGACAGCAAGCAGTAGACAGCAAACAGCAAGTTCTCTGCCGGCTGTTTGCTGTTAACTGTTTGCTGTTTGCTTACTCCTCACGCTATCCTCTCGTCTCACTATCATGAGCATAAAATCAGACAGCTGGATTCGGCGCATGGCGGCCGAGCATCAGATGATCGAGCCTTTCGAGCCTGGCCAGGTCAAAGAAGTTGATGGACGGAGAATCGTCTCCTATGGCACCTCGAGTTATGGTTACGACATTCGTTGCGCCGATGAATTCAAACTCTTCACCAATCTCAACAGCACTATCGTTGATCCGAAGGAGTTTGATGAGAAGAACTTTGTTAACGTCAAAGGCGAGTTCGTAGTAATTCCGCCGAACAGCTTTGCGCTCGCGCGCACCATTGAATACTTCCGCATTCCACGAAACGTCCTCACCATCTGCCTGGGCAAGAGCACTTACGCTCGCTGCGGGATTCTGGTGAACGTCACTCCGTTCGAGCCTGAATGGGAAGGCTTTGTGACGCTCGAATTTTCGAATACCACACCTCTTCCAGCCAAAATCTACGCCAACGAAGGCGTGGCGCAGGTCGTGTTCTTCGAGTCAGACGAAGTTTGTGAAACCTCCTACAAAGACAGAGGCGGGAAGTATCAAGGTCAGGTTGGCGTGACGCTGCCTAAGCTTTGAGTTGCAATTCTCCAGGGTGCTATGGATTACGTTAACCTCGGTCGAACCGGCCTTAAAGTCTCGCGTATTTGTCTGGGATGTATGACCTACGGCGTGCCCGAACGCGGTGCGCATCCCTGGAGTCTTGATGAAGCGAAGAGCCGCCCCTTTTTTCAGCGGGCGCTCGAACTAGGCATCAACTTTTTTGACACTGCCAATACTTATTCCGACGGCACCAGCGAAGAGATCGTCGGCCGCGCCCTGCGCGACTTCGCCCGCCGTGAAGAAGTCGTGCTTGCAACCAAAGTGTTCTATCCGATGCGCGAAGGACCCAACGGGCGCGGGCTCTCACGCAAATCCATCATGATTGAAATCGATGCCAGCCTGCGACGGCTCGGCACGGACTATGTCGACCTCTACCAGATTCATCGTTGGGACCAGCACACACCCATAGAGGAAACACTCGAAGCCCTGCATGATGTGATCAAGGCAGGGAAGGCTCGTTATATTGGCGCCTCGTCGATGTATGCGTGGCAGTTTTCCAAAGCGCAATATCTGGCGCGACAAAACGGCTGGACACCATTCGCTTCGATGCAGAATCACTACAACCTTCTCTACCGGGAAGAAGAACGCGAGATGATGCCGCTCTGTGAAGCAGAGGGGGTTGGTGTCGTGCCCTGGAGTCCACTGGCGCGCGGGCGTCTGACGCGCGACTGGAGTGAAACGACCAATCGTTTGGAGACTGACGAATTTGGCAAAACGCTTTACGCCGCCACGGAAGATGCTGACCGCAGGATTATCGCGAGGGTGGCCGAGGTTGCGGCCGGGCGTGGGGTGCCGCGTGCGCAGGTGGCCTTAGCCTGGTTGCTGCAGAAAACATTTATCACATCGCCCATCGTCGGCGCCTCGAAGTTGCAGCACCTGGACGACGCTATCGCTGCGCTCTCGCTCAAGCTCTCGCCTGAAGAAATCGCTTCGCTGGAGGAACCTTATGTACCCCATTCGGTCGTTGGATTCTAGCGATCCCGGCGACTCGGCAAATCCTGAACTGCGCCACTTGAGCTTGAGTTTTAAGCGTCTGGATCCAGCAGCGACTTTGCCGACGCGGGGAAGTTCACAGGCGGCTGGGCTGGATATCTTTTCGATTGAAGAAGTTGTTATCGAACCAAAACAACGCTCTCTGGTCCGAACCGGGCTGGCGGTGGCGATTCCCGAAGGTTATTACGGCCGCGTCGCGCCTCGTTCAGGTCTCGCGGTGCAGAATGGCCTCGATGTTCTTGCGGGTGTTATTGACTCGGACTATCGCGGTGAAGTGCGTTGCCTGCTCTACAACGCTGGTGATGAAGCAATACACTTGCCGGCGCAGACTAAGATTTGCCAGCTGATCATCGAGAAAATAATTACACCTGGCGCTGTTTGGGCGGACGAAATCAGTGACACTCATCGCGGGAGTGGAGGGTTCGGCTCTACGGATTAGACTGATCTACTTCGGCGCCTGGCTGATCCTCTCTCTCGTCCCCTCGGTAATCTCGGTTGGGGACCCTTCACCGAGAAGTTACATTCAAAGATGAACACTCAAGCACAACGGAAAATCCGAAATGAAAACTAACTCCCAGCAACAAATAATCTGGCGGCCTCTTTCCGCGCTGCTCCTCTCACTGCTGCTGCTGCTTTCGACCGGGTTCGCGCAGCAGCTGGCGGCGCCCGTCGTCACACCGACGCTGGACCCGGAAGAGCAAGCACTCGGCGCCGCAATCAAGGTGGAAACCATCAAAGAAGTAGTGGCCGCATTGTCGGCTGACGAAATGCAGGGTCGCGGCACGATGCAAGCCGGCGGCGATAAGGCAGCAAGTTATATCGCGGACCGCTTTGCCAAATTTGGTCTGAAGCCTCTGGGCGATAACAATTCCTATTTTCAAGCCATCAAGTTTCGAGAGACTCAATACCTGCCGGAAACCAGTTTCAAGATTGGCGAGGAAAGTTTGAAATTAGGTAGCGACTATTTTCTTTCACCCGTTCCCAGTGGAGACAAGAGCGCCAGCGGCGAGATGGTTTTTGTCGCTTACGGATTGACGTCTTCTGTTCCCAAGCGCAGCGACCTTGCCGGCTTAAATGTAAATGGCAAACTGGTTGTCATGCTGGAGGGCCCACCCAGGATTGTCAGCAAGAAATCCTGGAAAGCCGCAAAAGCGCAAGTGAGTATTCTCCGTTCGCTGATCATGCAGGAAGCCGCCGGTATAGTCTTCGTTAACACCGGAACCGAAGAGCATCCATATTCTGAAATGGCCGACTATCTTACGCGCCGCCGCCTGGAGCGAGCCGACAGCGAAGAATTGCCATCGTTCTTGCCACCCTTCATCACCATAAGCAATGAGGCTGCGACCAGATTGTTTGCGGATTCCGGAACCACTTTCACAGACGCGCTAGCCAAAGCCGAAACCGAAGGCTTTAAGCCGTTCAGTCTGAAAAAATCTGGGAAACTTACCGTGCGTCTGAAGAAAGCGAAAGGCAGCAGCAGCAACGTAGTTGGCTTGCTTGAGGGCTCTGACCCGAAGCTAAAAACTGAGGCGCTGGTGTATTCGGCCCACTACGATGCTTTTGGAGTCGGCGCGGAAAATCGCATTTATCATGGCGCCGCTGACAATGGTTTGGGAGTGGGCGAAATGCTCGCCGCTGCTGAAGCGTTTTCGCAAGCGCCGTCGCGGCCCAGGCGTTCGATCATTTTTCTGGCAGTCACCGGCGAAGAGTATGGTGGCTATGGTTCTGACTACTGGGTCAAAAATCCCACCTGGAAAATAAAGCAAGTGGCTGCCAACTTGAATTTCGACGGCATGGGCACCGAAGTATACGGACCGGTCAAAGTTCTGGTTGGTTATGGAGAAGAGCACTCGACTCTGGGTGTTCTGCTGAGGACGGTGGCCACGGCTCAGGGACTAACGGTGATTGCCGACCCAATGCCGGAGGAAAAATCTTTTTATCGATCTGACCATTATTTCTTCGTGAAAAAAGGGGTGCCGGGTTTGATGATTCTGGGAGCGCCCGGCGGCGATGTGGCTGCCTGGGCCAAACGAATGAAAGAGTGGGAGAAGACTGATTACCACCAGTCCACCGATATCATCCGGCCCGAATGGAACTGGCAGGGGCCCCAGACGCTTGCGTCGCTGGGTGCCATAATGGGGATGCGCATTGCCAATAGCGAGCAGATGCCGAGTTGGCTGCCGCAATCACCCTTCAACCGGGAACGTGGCACCAACGAAGAGCCGCCGCCCGAACCGTAGAGAGGAATGAACGTAGTGAAGGGACGGCGGGACTGCTCCCTTACACACGAAGAGGCCCGGGCGTTATTTGCCCGTTAACTCGATTTCTACTGGCTGAGGTAGTCGCTCAACACTCAGAACCAACCCGCGCGGACTCTCAACCGGTTCCTTCTTCGGCGTTTCAAAGAAAACAAATCCCTGGTGGCGGCGATCGTCGTTTGACAAAGGCGACGTTAGATCGATCCCGTAGGCCACAAACTCCTTTTCAAATTGCTTGCGAGAATTCGGATTGTACGCATAGACGTCGTTTGCCTTCAGGATGTGGCTCACGGCCGCTTTTGGCGTCAACTGTTTCCACTCGCGCCCAGCGCCGTCTCGCAAACGAAAACGCACCTTCTTAGTCTCGACGGCCACCCCGCTATCAAATACCAGCTCCAATCGCACCGGCAGGATTCCGCCCAGGGGCAGGTTTGCTTCAAAGAGTTCCTGGCTTTCCTCATCGCTCAATAGCGGAGCGACGCGAACCGTTACACCGCCGGCGCTTGCGCTTTTCACATCGCCGGTCAGCGGAGGCAATTCAACTACTGGTTTCACCTTGTAGAGCGAGCCCGCGCATGAGGTGGCCAGCAAACCGGCAGCAATCAAGAATGTGACACGTCTAAATCTTAACCAGGAATTTTGGCTCAACATTGCTCGAAATCTCTCATGCTGGTCTAACGACTGTCAATGATTAGATGGCGAGGACTTGCCCAACTACCAGCGGGGGCAAGCCCGCCTTCCCAACCCCGAGACTACGTACTGGCTCTTCACATCCAACCACGAAAGCCTTTCAGTGAAGAATCAGTTTCAACCTCACTCAGCTCGGGGTCGGGAAGGTGGGCTTGCCCCCACTCAATCGGGTCTATAATATTTCGCAAAACTATGATCAGACCATTTCGCGGTGTTCATCCGCAGATCCCCGAAAGCGCATACGTCGACGTGAGCGCGCAGGTCATCGGTGACGTGCATCTTGGCGAGCAGTCCTCAATCTGGTGTAACGCCGTTGTGCGTGGCGACATGTTCTATATACGCATCGGCGATCGCAGCAACGTGCAGGACAACTCGGTGATTCACACCCGCACCGGTTCACATGCAACCATCCTCGAAGACGAAGTGACGGTGGGCCACAGCGTCACGCTGCACGGTTGTTATGTCGAGCACGGCGCGCTGATCGGTATAGGCTCGATTGTACTTGATGATGCACGCGTCGGCGCGCAGTCGCTGGTTGCGGCTGGTTCGCTAATATCGCCGGGCACAGTTATCCCACCGCGGTCTTTGGTCATGGGAGTTCCGGCGCGGGTGAAGCGTCCGCTTACCGAAGAGGAAGTCCTCGGACTTAACGACTTCTGGCGAAACTATGTCAACTACGTTCCCTTCTACAAAAGTGAGCCCAAGTAGGCTCAGCACCACACGCCAAGGTGATACCACCACAAACTTTTGGCGCCGCTGGTTTCAGGTTATGATGCCCCGCGTGATCTTACACTCCTGCGGTAGTCTTAACTAAGTGGCCTCCTCCAAAACACAGCCCGCGCGCGGCATGCGCGATTTTCTTCCTGCTGATGTGCGACGGCGTGAATACGTCATTGGCGTCATTAAGGAGGTGTATGAGCGTTACGGCTTCGAGCCGCTGGAAACTCCGGCGGTTGAGAATATCGAAACGCTGCTGGGGAAGTATGGCGAAGAAGGTAACCAGCTCATCTTCAAGATACTCAAGCGGGGTGAACACGAGAAGACCGGCCAGGCGGATTTGGCACTTCGTTACGATTTGACGGTTCCATTGGCGCGTGTGGTGGCTCAATACCAACATGAGCTGCCGAAGTTTTTCAAGCGCTATCAGATTCAACCCGTCTGGCGCGCTGATCGTCCGGCGCGTGGCAGATTTCGCGAGTTCTACCAATGCGACGTCGATGTTTTGGGTTCACGTTCGATGGTAGTGGAAGCTGAAATTTGCAGTGCGGCAAGTGAAGTACTAACGAAGCTTGGCTTCGACGATTTCGCGATCCGGATCAATCACCGGCATGCCTTGACGGGCGTGCTGCAAGCCGCTGGAGTAGCTCCGGATAAACACGACGCCGCACTGGTAGCGCTCGACAAACTGGATAAGATTGGACGCGCGGGCGTTGAAAAAGAGTTTGCCGAACGAAGCATTGAGGCTTCGGCGGCAACCAGCTTACTAGATTTCTTTGGCGCCCTGGTGTCGTTGGATCATGCGGCTGAATTTACAGCCGGAGAAGATCCGTGGCAAAAACGGAAGGCCCTCAATAGTGCCATCCTCGGCCGTTTGGTGGAGTTTGTCGGCGACAATGCACTGGGCGCGCGCGGAGTTGATGAGCTTAGGTTAATTATGGAATTTGCCGACGCTGAGGGAGTCGGTGCGCGAATCGAAATCGATCCAAGCTTAGCGCGCGGACTGTCGTATTACACCGGCGCGATCATGGAGATCAACGTAAAGGATCTTCCGGGGAGCCTGGGTGGCGGCGGGCGCTACGACAATCTTGTCGGCATGTTCCTTGGCTCTGACGTGCCTGCATGCGGATTCTCGCTTGGACTGGAACGAATTATTGTTGTGATGAGTGAGCGCAAGATGTTTCCTGAAGGTCTGGCTTCGGCGCCTGCCGATGTGATGGTGAGCGTTTGGAACGAATCATCTCTCGGGGAGTCGATCGCGCTCGCGCATAGGCTCCGCGGAGAAGGACTGCGAGTTGACCTTTACCCGGAGGCCGACAAGATTGGAAAACAGTTTAAGTATGCATCTGCGCGTGGCATTCCGTTTGTCGTAGTTCTTGGTGATGACGAACTAGCCCGTGGCGAGGTCGCCCTTAAAGACTTACGCTCAGGCGAACAACGCACTGTAAGACGCGACGATATGATGCAAGCTATTCGCGCCGCTTTGAACGCGACACTCTAGCGGTTGCGGAGCCGGGAGCCGGAGCGACCGGATCTCACCTCTCGACCTTGGAATATGCGTTAGTCATTGACAAGTTGAAAGTAGACGCTGACATCTGCTCGCTACCGCTCGCAGTTCTGCAGATGAGGACTGTTTGTGCGTCTAGCGTGCTAAGGGAGTGGCAACAAAACTATGAACGAATCTCTGGCCAAACATTATCTTGAAGACTCAATCGCGAGTCTGCGAGCCTACAAGAAGCTTGCCGAAAAGGCCCTGGAGCAACTCAACGACGATGAGTTTTTCATCACGCTCGACCAGGAGGGCAACAGCGTTGCCATCATCATGAAGCACATGGCCGGCAACATGTTCTCGCGCTGGACCGACTTTCTGACTACCGACGGTGAAAAGCCCAGCCGCAATCGCGACATGGAATTTGTCATCGATCCAAAAACCGGAAAGGATGCAGTGCTTGATTACTGGAACAGTGGTTGGCAATGCGTCTTTAACGCGCTCGAGCCTTTGCGCGCTGAAGACCTGGGAAAAAAGGTTTTGATTCGCGGCGAAGAGCATACGGTTATTCAGGCTATCAATCGACAGTTGATGCACTACGCCAACCACATTGGCCAGATTGTATTTCTGGCCAAGCACTTTCGCTCGACTGATTGGAAGTCGTTGAGTATACCGCGCAATCGTTCAGCGGAGTTCAACGCCCAGCTGGCAGAAAAGCCTGGAGTCGCCGACAAAGAAAAGCAGTTGGAAGCTATTACAAATTTCAATCGCCAAGACGCCTAGAGCGCCAAGAAAAAGAAGTAGTCAGAATTCGAGTCAGCAGTTTGGTGGTTCTGTTCTGGGCGGTCTTGGTGTCTTGGCGGTTACTTTTCCGGAGGGCAATCAAAATGTTTCTCGGATTGCGCACAGTTGCCTACTACGTTGCCGACATCGAAAAGGGTAGGGATTGGTACAGCTCGATTCTCGGGTTCGCCCCTTATTTTGACCAGCCCTTCTATGTTGGGTTCAACGTTGCCGGCTACGAACTCGGGCTACAACCCAGTGGGGCTGAACCATCGAACAAAGCAGAAGGGGTGGTGGCCTATTGGGGAGTCGAGGACGCAGCGGCGGCATTGAAGCACTTGATTGAACATGGGGCGACGCCGAATGAAGATGTTCAGGACGTCGGCGGTAATATCAAAGTAGCATCCGTTAAAGATCCTTTTGGAAATATCTTCGGCGTGATCGAGAATCCGAACTTCAAACTTTGACCGCTCTGAAAATTCAAAGCTTATGACAATCGGAATTGTTGGATTGAGTCACGTGAATGTAACTGTGCCGGCGGAATTGGAGGCGGATGCCAAACAGTTTTATGAAAGCCTGCTGGGCCTCGCGCCGATTCCCAAGCCCGAGGGGACGAGGCAAAACATGGGCGCCTGGTACCAGCTCGGTGATTTGCAACTTCACTTGTCGGTAGAAAACGACGTGCAGAACGAAAAAAGCGATCGCCACGTTTGTTATCAGGTTGCCGACATTGACGTCGCCAGCCTTTGTTTTCGCAATGCTGGAGTTGAGATCATTACTGACGCTCGTCCGGTTCGTGGTCAGTCACGCTTCTTTGTGCGCGACCCCGGCGGCAATCTGCTCGAAATAACTCAAAAGACGGACTGATCGCGACGCGAAGAATGCCAAGTCGGACTGAACAGGGTTAGGCTTTCCTTCCGTCTCTCTTGGCGTTTTTGACGGCTTGGCGGTTAGTATCAAAGCATGTTGGATAACCTTGGAAACTTACAACGCACACATTCATGCGGCGCTCTGCGACCGGGTGACGTAGGCAAGCTTGTGAACCTTATGGGTTGGGTGGCGAAGCGCCGCGACTTCGGTGAACTTACATTTCTTGACTTGCGCGATCGCGACGGCGTCACCCAGGTGGTGCTGAATGCCGAGGATGCGCCTGATGCGCACGCGAAGGCAAAAGAAGTGCGTGGCGAATATGTTATCGCTATTACCGGAGAGGTAACGCTGCGCGATGAAAATCAGCGAAATCCAAAACTAGAGACGGGCGAGGTTGAAGTGCACGCGCGTGAATTATTACTGCTCAACGACGCGCGCACGCTGCCGTTTCAACTCGAAACAGCGTCCACGGATGCGCTCGCCAGCGAAGATCTGCGTTTAAAGTATCGCTACCTTGATCTCCGCCGGCCCCAACTTCAGGCGAACCTACGGCTGCGACATCGTGTGCTTCGCGAGATACGCCGCTACATGGACGAACAGGGTTTCACCGAAATTGAAACTCCTATACTGATCAAGTCGACTCCTGAAGGTGCGCGCGACTACATCGTTCCGTCCCGCGTGCAGCCAGGAAAGTTTTTCGCTTTGCCGCAGTCACCGCAGTTGTTCAAGCAGTTGTGCATGATCGCCGGCCTGGATAAGTACTTCCAAATCGCTCGCTGTTTCCGCGATGAGGACTTGCGCGCCGACCGTCAACCGGAGTTTACGCAGCTCGACGTGGAGATGAGTTTTGCGACGCTCGATCAGATCTACTCGGTCACGGAAGGACTTTTTGCACGCGTCTTCAAGCTGATCGGTGTTGATTTGCCATTGCCGTTTCCACGCTTCACCTACGCCGAATCGCTTCGCCGCTGGGGTTCGGACAAGCCTGACTTGCGCATCGCAGGCATGGAACTGCAGAACCTTTCACCGGCGCTGGAAGGGACTGATTTTGCGCCCTACGCAGCGGCGCTCAGTGCGGGCGGGGAAGTGAAAGGGATAGTAGTCAAGGGTGGCGCAGGTCTGTCGCGTAAGGTGCTTGACGAGCTGCAGGAGTTCGCCAAACGTTACGGTGCCAATGGCCTTGCCTGGATCAAACTTGGTGACGAAACTACGTCTTCATTGCTGAAGGCTTTGGGTGAACCAGGTGTTGCACAACTGGCGTCGCTGGCGGGTGCCGGAAAGAGCGACGCCGTTTTGATTGTCGCCGGAAAAGCGAAAACGGTGGCGGCGAGTTTGGGCGCGCTGCGCAATGAAGTGGCCCGGCGAGAGAAGTTAATACCAGCGAACGTTTTCGCGCCGTTATGGGTTACTGAGTTTCCGATGTTTGAGTATCACGAAGATGATGATCGTTATTATGCAATGCATCACCCCTTCACTTCGCCGCTTGATGAAGACCTGGAGTTGCTGGAGCGCGCCGTCGAGGGCGGTGAAACTGCGCTACTCGGTAAACTTCGTACCAAGGCATACGATCCGGTGATCAATGGAGTGGAGCTGGCGAGTGGTTCAATTCGTATTCACCGGCGCGACGTCCAGCGGCTTGTGTTCAAAGCATTGGGCATGACGACTGAGGAGGCGCGTTCGCGTTTCGGTTTCTTTCTGGATGCGTTGGAGTTTGGCACTCCTCCCCACGGCGGCATCGCACCGGGAATCGAACGGCTGTTGATGGTGCTGGTGCCAACCGAAAATATTCGCGACGTAATGGCGTTTCCAAAGACCGCCTCAGCTACGGACCTGATGATCGACGCTCCTGGAGAAGTGGATCAAAAGCAACTGGCTGAATTACATCTCAGGATCGTTGACAAGCAGTGAGCTTGCGATTTGTTGGGACCGCGGGCGTCTCGCCCGCACCAAGCAAAAGGTTCACTCAAGACTTCAATGAATTTAGCCCGCGGACAAGGTGGCATTCCACAAAAGCGGGCGAGACACTCGCGGCCCCAGGAAGAGGTTGATCGTCAGAACCGAAGGCGTCTACTACCGAGCAATCGATCCCTCCAATGATCACTCTCCATACTTCACATCGAGATCAGATTTTTGCATACGCCCTTGCGGCCGCGCCTGCGGAATGTTGCGGGTTGATTGGTGGTACAAACGACGGCATCGCAAAAAGCATTTATTCCTTGCGCAACCTCGCTCCCGACAAAATCGTCTCTTATGAAGCGGCGCCCGAAGATCTATTCGCTGCGCAGCGCCAGATGCGCGACCGCGGTGAAAAACTCCTGGCCATCTATCATTCCCACCCCCGCTCCGCCTCGCCCGCGCCATCCGAAACTGATGTCCGACTGGCGTATTACCCCGAGGCGGTCTATTTCATCATCGGCCTGGCCGGTCCAGAGCCCGTGGCCCGCGCTTTTCGTATTTCCGAACGCGCGCAATGTTGGGAAGAGGTTGAGTATGTAATAGCGGGCGAGTAAGATTGAACCATTCGAGCAAACGCATCGTAGGAATTGTTGAATGGAGCCGAAGAAGAGCAAATACGACACAAACCCACTTGATCCGGACTTCGTGAAGAATGCCGAATCCGGGCGCGACAACAGCGGGCCAGAGACTCAGGAAGTGAAGGGCGCAACGCGCGAAATCGGCTCTTCCGCGAACGAGGATGCACGCCGCAACATCTATTCGGAAGCTCCCACACGCCGCTACGACACCGTATCCCCCGACGCTCCATATCCGTCGATTTTCGTGCCGCCGACTTATTCGCAGCCTGCACCTTATCAACCCCCTCCCGCACCATATCGGCCATTTGAACAAAGGCCAACTCACCGATCCGTGCCCGGCATAAGCTTGCCGGAAAAGTGGGCAACGGTTCTACCTTACGCCCCGGCTTACCTCGGGCTCGTTGTTGCGCTAATTGAGTTATTTCTAGTGCCCCGTAAAGAGCCGAGGGTCCGTTTTCACGCAGCCCAGGCCCTTGCGTTACACCTCGTGATTATCGTGGTGCAAGCCTTTTTAGGAGTCGTCGGCGCAATCACCGACAACCGGTTCGGAGGCAACATGTTCGGCGCCGCTGCTACTGTTTTCCTCATAGTTTCTATGGTTCGCGTTTGGAAAGGCCGGCCACATCACATAGCACCACTTGAGGACCTCACACAGTGGTTCAATGGCCATATCGACCCAAAAAACAAATCGTAGAATTGAGTCTTTCTGGCACTGACCTTGCAACGAAGACTGCGGAGGGTTTACCGATAACCAATTTGCAGCATCTTCGAACTGAAATCATCCTCAGCGACGGAGGTAATGTTGCGTTTTGGTTCAGCTTTAGTTTTCGTATTGCAACGTTTCAGGCGCGGAGGACCAGCAAACGCGGCTTTCCGTCAGGTCATCAAACGCGATTCAGACCAAAGGCTCTCTTCCCTAAATGGCCGGACTGCGATGAAAAGATAAAGTCCGGGGAGGACGACTGAAGTAGCAGAGATTAGAACTGCAATCCTCGCTGGACTCTAGATTCAAAAGCGTATTATTGATAGTGGAGAGGTGGGATAGGGAGGAAGAAATGATTAGGAAAAATTCAAGTGGAATACAGCGGCTGGTGTCATGGCTAACAGTCTTCGCAGTTTTTGCGATGCCTGTTTCGGTCTTCGCGCAGACGCAAATCAAATATCACAGCAACAAATACAAACCTACAGATGATGTGAAGGTCGGACGGCAAGCGGCTGCGGAAGTAGAACAGCAGATGCCGATCTTAAACGACAACGAAGCGACCGGCTACGTCTCGCGAGTCGGACAGCGACTGGTGAATGCGATTCCGTCGGAATTTCAGCACCCGGAGTTCCAATATTATTTCAAGATTGTAAACGCGCGTGACATCAACGCCTTCGCGCTGCCCGGCGGCCCAATGTATGTGAACCGCGGCATGATTGAAGCCGCGCACAGCGAAGGTGAAATGGCTGGAGTCATGGCCCACGAATTGGCCCACGTCTTTCTTCGGCACGGCACAGCTCAGGCTTCGAAAGCGCAAAAGTACAGTTTGCTCGCCGGAATTCTAGGCATTGGCGGCCAGATCATTGGTGGCGTGCCGGGAGCTGCTGCGCAGATTGCGGGACAGGGAGTGGGTGTTTACTTTCTGAAGTTCAGCCGCGAATACGAGACGGAAGCTGACATCATGGGCGCTCAGATAATGGCGCGCGCCGGCTACGACCCGCGCGATCTGGCCAATATGTTCAAGACAATTGAGCAGCAGAGCGGCGGTGGCGGTGGCGGCTTCCTGAGCGATCACCCGAGTCCTAACGATCGCTATGCGCGAATCAACCAGGAAGCGCAATACCTAAGAGTCAGCGAATCCAATCGCGATTCGCGTGAGTTCTCGCGAATTCAGGAGCGCCTGCGCGGTATGGGCCGCGCACCGTCAATGCAGGAGATTGCACAAAGTGGCAATCGCTATCCGAACGGCGATAATCGCGGGAACTATCCCAACAGTGCACCGCGCGGTCGCGTTGAGTATCCCTCGACGCGCTATCAAACCTACTCCACGCTGGGCGGAATGCTACGCGTGACTGTGCCCGGCAACTGGCGACAACTCAGCGAGAGTAATTCGGTTTGGTTTTCGCCGGAAGGGGCGTATGGGCAGTATCAGAATCAGGTAGTTTACACACACGGCGTCAACTTTGGTTTGGCCCAAACCCAGAGCCGTGGTCTGCAACAAGCTACTCAGGAGTTCCTGAACAGTCTGACTCAGGGCTCAAACCTGCGGCAACGGGGCAATTTGGTGCGCACGACGGTTGCAGGACGAACGGGCCTGACTACGACTTTATCGAACACCAACGAGGCTACTGGCCTGCCGGAATCGGTAACGTTAATAACCACTCAACTGCGTAACGGCCAGATCCTCTACATGTTTGCCGTGGCGCCGGAAAACGAGTCGGCAAGTTACCAGGCCGCGTTTCGTAACGTGCTTCGGTCGCTGCAGATTAACGACTGATAAAGGCAGAAGGCAGAGGCAGAAATCAGAAGGCAGAAGGCAGAAGGCAGAGATGCTCGGTGTTCTGTCTTTTGCGTTCTGCACTGCCCACTGCCCACTGCCCACTGCCTACTGCCTACTGTTCTTAGCTTCCTGCCAGAGCGCTTCCAGCTCATCGAGCGTAGTCGCGTCAAACGTCTGTTTACGGTCGCGTAGGTTCCTTTCAATGAATGCAAACCGTTGGCGAAACTTTCGGTTAGTAAGCTTCAAAGCAGCCTCGGGTTCCACCTTTAGATGGCGCGCGATGTTTGTGGCCGCAAACAGAAGATCACCGAGTTCTTCCCTGATTCGAGTGTGATCGGCTTCCGAATTTGACGATGCATGAGTCTGGATCGCCGCGCGAAGTTCGCCTAGCTCTTCCTCGAGCTTGTCGAAGATGTCTTCAAGTTTCTCCCAATCAAAACCCACACGCGCGGCCTTGGTCGAAAGCTGATGCGCTTCCATTAGCGCCGGCGCTTTCGACGATACGCCGTCAAGCAGCGACTCTTCGCGTTCGCTCTTTCCTGCGGCGCGTCGCTCGTCCTGCTTCATCGCCTCCCAATTGCGGAGCACAGCTGCTGTGTCGGCAGCGTGAGTATCGCCGAAGACGTGTGGATGTCGACGAACCATCTTTTCGTGAATCGCATTAGTCACATCATTGATAGAGAAGTCGCCCTGTTCCTTAGCGACCTGAGCGTAAAAAACTATTTGGAAAAGTAGATCGCCCAGTTCATCGCACAGTTGGTTTGGCTGACCGTCGCGCGCGGCCTCAACCGCCTCGAAGGCCTCGTATGCTTCTTCAAGGAGCATCGGGGCCAAAGTCGCGTAAGTCTGTTCGCGATCCCACGGACACCCGTCCGGTGAACGCAGCTTCTGCATTAGTTCGATAAGGTCGTCAAAGTTAGCTGGCATGTCTCAAATTTCAAGTTTCAAGTTCCAAGTTCCAGGTTTCGGCGTTTAGCTTTGGGCTGAGTTTAGAATGCGTGCGAGCGCTGAACAACTTGAAACTTGAAACCTGAAACTTGAAACTCTACCGGTTTGCAGCCACAAGATGCGGGTGCTAACATCAGTTTACATTAACAAAGCTGCGAAGAATTTCCTGAAGATAGGTGATCTTCAGGAGTCTGGTCAGAGATAGGCAGGGGAAATGAACGAGGAACAGACCAGCTACAAAGTTACCGATAGGCGACTCTTTAATCCGGATGGAACCCCGCGTGAAGTGCCCGAAAGTGAGAGACCGGAACCCGCGCCGGTGAAGCCCGAAGCTGCAAGCGCCACGGCCGGCGCGACGCCAGAATCGCAGGTTGCCGAGGCTAGCGCCGCCAGCGTTGGTGGTGCTGCGGCCACGCCAGCACCAACTCCAGCATCAGCGAGCCAGGAACCCCCATCAGCGAGCGGCGACTTAGCGTCAGACGCCGAGGAAGCCGAGTTGACCGACGCGGATGATCCAGCAAGTTTCGCGAGCTTTTTGATGTCGATCGCCTCCAATGCCGCAGCTTCGCTGGGAATGATAGAGCATCCTGTAACTCGCAAACGTGAAGTTGATTTGGAGCTCGGCAAACACTGGATCGACGTACTGGGAATGCTGGAAAAGAAAACGCGCGGCAACCTGTTACCACAGGAGCAACAGATACTCGAAGGTCTACTTGCCGATTTGCGAATGCAATTCGTCTCTTTGACTAACGCCACCCCAAAGGCCCGTAGTTTTTCCAGCCAGGACATTACCGGGGGCTGAATAATGGTCCAGGGCCAAGGCCCAAGCCCAAAGTCAAACGTTCATGATTTGACTTTTGGACTTTGGACGTTGGACATTGGACTCGATCATGAAGCTTACGTTCTTAGGTACCGGAACATCGACCGGCGTTCCTTCCATCGGTTGCGATTGCGAAACCTGCACGTCAGACGATCCTCACGACAAACGTTTAAGAGTTTCCATTCTCATCGAACACGCCGGCCACTCGGTCCTGGTTGACACTTCTTCCGATTTTCGTCAACAAGCGTTGCGTTATGGATTGAAGCGGCTCGACGCAGTCTTGGTTACCCATTGTCACGCCGATCACATCTTCGGTCTCGACGACATAAGACCTCTGAATTTTCGTTACGGCGCGCTAGGTCTTTACGCTAACGAACGTGCCTGGGTCGATATTCGACGCATCTTCAAATACATCTTCGAGCCTTCCCATTTCGGTGGCGGGTTACCGCAGATAATTCCGCACACGGTGGTGCCGGGGGCGGCGTTTTGTTTGGACGAAGACTTTCTGATCACGCCGCTGCAGGTAATCCACGGGCGCCTGCCCGTGATGGCTTACCGCTTCAACGACTTTGCGTATGCAACCGATCTCAGCGAGATTCCAGCGGAAACTATGGATCAGCTGCGCGGTCTGGACGCGCTTGCGCTTGACTGCCTGCGATTCAAAGAACACCCGACGCACCTTTGGCTGGATAAGGCGCTTGAGTACATTGAGAAGATCAAACCCCGGCGCGCTTACCTGACGCATATCGCTCATGATGTGAAACACGCGCGTGACTCAGCGCGATTGCCGGCGGGTGTTGAGTGGGCTTATGACGGGCTTGAAGTAAGTGACGAGTGATGAGTAATGAGTGATGACGACGTTTGAGCTCGCGATTGTCACTCATTTACTCAGTACTCATCACTCATTACTCATCACTTTTTATGCGCTTATTTCACGGAACCGACAACGCCGACATCCAACGACCGACCGTCTTAACCCTGGGCGTGTTCGACGGTTTACACCTCGGCCATCAGTTAATCATGCGGACGGTGGTTGAAAGGGCACGTGAAGCAGGCGCGGTGCCGACAGTCATAACTTTCGATCCACATCCGCGCGCGGTGTTGCACCCTGAATCGGCGCCTCCGCTCCTGCAAACTCTCGATCAAAAAGTTGAAGGCTTTGGCGTGCTTGGTATCGAGCAGACGATCGTGATTCGTTTCGACGAGGAGTTTTCCCAAATTCGAGCTGAAGATTTTCTCACGGACGTTGTAAGGGATCGGTTACACGCCAAGGAAGTCTACCTCGGGCGTGGCTTCGCCTTTGGTCACAACCGGGAAGGTAATATCGAACTACTGAGGCGCGTTAGCGCGGAACTCGGGTTTTTCGCAGACGAGGTTCCCGAGGTGCAGTTTCGCAGTCAACGCGTAAGCTCCAGCAAGGTTAGGAAGCTGCTGCTGGAGGGCAGGGTAAACCTCGCCCGCAGATTGCTGGGTCGCCCCTATGGCGTCGAAGGGCGCGTAGAACGGGGTGCAGAGCGAGGAGCCGGGCTTGGGTTCCCCACGGCCAACTTGCGCCCTCATAATCGCGTCATACCCCGCAACGGCGTCTATGTGACCGGAGCTCTGATTGACGGGCAATGGCGCCGCAGTGTTACAAACGTAGGCTTGCGGCCGACTTTCACGGCCGATACGGAACCTTCAGTGGAGACTTTCGTAATCAACTGGGCAGGCGACCTCTATGGGGACGTGATCAGGGTCCGGTTTCTCCACCGCTTGCGTGACGAACGGAAGTTTGCTTCCCTTGAGGAATTGAAAGCGCAGATCCACCAGGACTTAAAGCGCGCGGAGAGTTATTTTGAGCGACGCGGCTCGCGCCATACGCTCTCGTTGGTTTGAAGTTGGTCGGGTTCGACATTTATGAGTTCTACACAAGCATTGGTTCCCGCATCAGTCGCATCTGCCAGAAACAGCGAGGCGATTAGCAGCGTCAATACTCAGCTTCCGCCTTCGTCTGATAAGCACGGCGCCCAGCCGCTGACTGATGAACTGGTAGCCGATATTCTTAAGGGACGCGGCTTGCGCGGCTGGCTGCGACTTGCGCGAGTGGCGCGAGTGCTCGGCTTATTCACGCTTTACGTTTTCCTCGACACTTACGACATACGGGCAGACTTCAACCGCCGCATGGTCGAACGTCTGCAGCAGGAAACAACAGCGGACGGTCTAAGCACACGCTTGCGGTCGCACCTCCGCTACTTTCTGCACTTTACTTTCGACCGTCTTATCCGGCTGCTACGTTTGATTGTCTTTCGCGGTCATGATGGGTCAGACAGCAAAGCGGCGCGCCTGGAAACGCAAGCGGTGTGGTTGAGTAAGAGTCTAGTTGGCTTAGGACCGACCTTCATCAAGATCGGTCAGGCGCTCGGAACTCGAGCCGATCTCCTGCCACTTGCGTATGTGAAAGAGTTAGCGACGCTGCAGGATCAGGTGCCCGCGTTTTCAACCGCGGAAGCGTTCGCCCGCATCGAATCGGAATTGGGACGCAGTCTTCGGGAGTGTTATGCGGAGATTGACAGCGAGCCGGTTGCATCGGCTTCGCTCGGTCAGGTGTACCGGGCGCGCCTGGCTTCGGGCGAGGAAGTGGCGGTTAAGGTTCAACGTCCGAATCTTGAGCAGCTCATCTCGTTCGACGTTGCGATTCTCTACAAGATAGTAAAACTCACCAATCGCTTCTTCCCGCGCGCGAATGAGAATGCCGATTGGGAAGGCATGCTGCACGAATTTCACTCCACAATTTTTGAGGAAATGGATTACGTGAAGGAAGGGCGAAACGCGGATCGTTTCCGTTATAACTTCCGCACCTGGCAGGTAGTGCGCGTTCCCAAAATTTTCTGGTCCCACACGAGTCGGCGCGTGTTAACACTTGAATTCATTCGCGGCACGAAGGTGACAGACGTTGAGCAGTTGCGCGCCCGTCGTATATCGGCAGTCAAAGTGAACCGTCTGCTCGTTCGTACCTATCTCAAGCAGTTATTAGAAGACGGTTTTTTCCATGCCGATCCGCATCCCGGGAATTTGCTGGTGCTGGATTCCGGGCACCTTGCCTTCTTTGACTTTGGCATGGTCGGACGCATAACTCCCAAACTGCAGTCGCAGATGATCGACGCTTTCTTTCACGTGGTCGGTCGAGACGTGCATGGCCTGGGACAGGACATCATCAATCTTAACTTCCTCAAGCCCGGCGTCGATCCCGAGACAGTGCGTCCGGTTGTCGAAAAACTTTTCAAAGTCTATCTGAATCTCAAACTCGGCGAGGTCAAGTTTAAAGAGTTGACTTATGATCTGGCGGAAGTGATTTACGAGTATCCCTTCCGTCTGCCCGCAAACTTCACCTACATCATGCGCGCGCTGATGACGCTCGAAGGCATCGGCATCGTGACCGATCCGGAATTCAGCTTCTTTGAAACGGCGAAGCCTTACGCGAAAGAGTTTATGTTGCGCCGCGAGGGGAAAGTGTTTCGCAAGCTGATTTTCGACAAGCTTACCGGCCGTGAGAATGGCCATGGCAATATTGAATGGTCACGCGTTTGGAAGCTCACGAAGATGGCCGCGCAGATGTACCTCGGTTAGTGGAACCCATTTCGCCTAAATAGCTCATTAAATACTCCCTTCAAGCTTTTACTGGGACCGCGGGCGCCCTCGCCCGCAATTCCCCGCAAGACTCAACTCGAAGTCTCTGGACTTCATTCGTATCGAACTCACTCGTCACCTCGACGGCGAGGTGTCGGCGAGCCCATTAGACTGCGGTTTAGTGCCGTTCCCGAGCTCGAAACCAAGCGCTGCTGAACGGATAGTCTTCCGGTCTTGCGCATAGTCGCGCTTTCACAGGATTGTTTTCAATATACCGAATGGTGTTCCTGTGGTGCTCAGCAGTTCTTATGTAGCGATCAAAATACTCCAGCATCCAGAACTGCCCATTTCGCCGGAGAGTCTTGTTCGCTTTATGAGCCGTGATCGATTTGAGGACCTGCATGATATCCGATAGACGATGGCTGTCGAATCGCGTTACCAGCATGTGGACATGATTCGGCATTACGACCCACGCTGAAAGGTGGTACATCCTTCCGTCGTCCTTTAGTAATGTTTCTTGCACCATTTGCGCCAGCCCAGGGTCTTTCAAGTAAGCCGCGCCGTATCCTTGGTCAGCATACCTCTCGATCCGTCTCTGTAGAAGAATCTTGTCTTGTATCGAGCTTCTGGTGTTCAACTCTAGTTTCCATCGCTCGAGGGCTTCCCTGGGTACGGAATCAGCCAGATGAAGAGAAATAAACTGGGGAATTACTATTCCGTCGAAGTGCGGCAGATAACCACGGCTATGCCAACCTGCTGCGCGAAGTTCGCTTTGATGGGGATCTTTAGCAAGTGTCATCTGGGGTTAGGACCCAGATGATTCTAGTAGAAGTGCCGACGTTTCCTACGGCAGGAGCCCTATGAGTGAGATACCGGTTTTTGCAAGAGATCTTTTTCGCTGATTACGCTCAAACAAGCGTATGGGATCGCGGGCACACTAGCCGCGAGCACGCCTAGGGATTTTTTTGACCTAATTCCTCTAACCCTGTTCGCGCTTCGCGCTCATTGCGGGCGAGGGCGCCCGCGGTCCCAGTAAGAGCTTGAGTGCTAAACGAAGCTTACTTGCTCGGAGCCTTCTCACCGTTTGCCGCCGGCAAGTTCATCTGGTTGCGGAAGAGATTAAGCAAGAGCAGCGTGCCGATTCCGCCGCCGCCCTCGCCGCCAGCCGATCCACCGGAAGCCATAATGTCCGGCGTGATGCGAACTCCTTTCTCGCCGATCACTTTCAGCACTTCAACCAACGCTACGCCCTGTGCGCCCAGCGCGTTGACTTGCTCGCGATAGGCTACGCCCTGGGCCTCACCCATCAGGCGAACCTTCTCGGCTTCGGCCCGGCCGGTCTGTTGAATGTAATGGGCTTCACCTTCACCTTCAGCCTTGCGTTGCTCGGCACGTTTGCCGGCAATCTCGACGCCGACGGTTGCGCCCATCAAATCCTTCTGGTTATCGGCCTGCGATTTGGTTCTTTCCAGTTGAATACGTTTCTCTTCTGCCTCGCGCTGAGCGTTGTACATGTTCTGGCGCTGCTCGGCGAGAATTTTTTCGGTCTGAGTAATCATCAAGTCTTCCGGCAGATGAATGTGGCAGATGAGTACGTTGACAACATCGACGTGATATTTCAACAAGTGTGCCCGCACGCGAGCTTCGGCTCTTTCCTGTTCTTCATGGCGGTTTTGCAAGTAGGCCATCGCTGAAGATTCGGAGGCCTGGTTACGAAATATGGAATCGATCAAGGGGTGCATTACGTTCTGGATTAGACGGTCGATGCCGCCAATCTTGGCGACCATGAAAGGAGCGTCTTCCGGTTTGACGCGGAAAACAACGCGCACTTCCAACTGCATCGTGAAGCCGTCTTTCGAAATCACTTCAAACGGATTGAAAGTATTTACGACCTCGCCGGCAGTCCATTCCACTGTTTGGTTCGTGGTCGGAATGATGATTGGCGTGATCGCCAGAGTGTTGACGTAATAACGGCCTGGGCCAACCACACTTTCCTGGATGCCGCGATAGCCTTCCGGCACCACGTAGGCTTCGTGTGCGCCTTCATCGAGTCGCCGATCGGCGGGATCGCCGGTCATCAACTCAACCTTGATCTCTGCAGCCGTCCTGCCGTCGTCAATCTTGTCGAGCACCGCCGCTGATTGCTCAGCCTGTTCGCGTTCTTCCCGTTCCATCCGCACACGAACTTTCGCGGCCATCTGGCGGCGAATGTCGTCTGAAGGATCCTTGCCGGTATTGGAAACGATCACGGCCACTTCACCCGGCTTTACCTCCTTGGCGGATTCGGGAATCACTTTGAAGAGCAGCGGGTTGACGTAGTAAGTGCCGGGCAACAGAATGTCCTTCTGCGGACCGCGCTGGCCCTTGCCGTCAATAAACTCATGTCCATCCTGGAAGTTGTCGTGGCCGGCAACCGACTCGGCGACGTAATCCTTCGGGTTCAGCGGCGAACCATCCAACGCTTCAACCAAACCAATTTGGTTTTCATTGATCACCGTGGCGTCGAAAACTCTGATCGAGAACAGCCCGGGCTTGGCCTCGCCGCCGCCTTCGAGTGGGCCTGACTGGGTCAGGACGCGATAAGTGCCAGGCGTAAGAATGTCTACCTGCGGGCCCCTCTGTCCGCCGGCAGAAACGAATAGCTCGGCGTTTTGAAAACTGATGTGACCGTCAACGGCTCGGGCAAGCAACCGGCCCGGATCAAGTGGCGCACCGTCAGCGGCAACAACTACGCCAACCTTGCCTTGCGGAATGATCGTTGTCTTGGCCACCGAAATGCGAAACAGATAGGGGTGAATAGGCCACAAGCCAGGCGGCAATGTCCGCAACTGGATGCCCTTTACGCCGCCCTGCTTGATGAACGCGATCGGATCCTGAAAGTTGTTGTGGGCATTCTGCGCGCGGTCAAGCGCGAAGATTCTTCCCGGCAGCATCGGCTCGCCGTCGACGGCTTCAACCACGCCCAATTCATCGGCGCCAATTTCGATCAACGGCACCTTGCGTACGATTTTCTCGAAGGGAAATTTGATCAGGTGCAAACCGGGCTTAAGCACGTCTGCCTGAATGCCGACTTCGCCTTCAGTGGCGACAACTCGTCCTGGCGGCATTCTCTTGCCGAAGTAGCGCCGTTCTTTGATGGCGATTTCGCGTGCACCAACGTTTACGAAGATGCGCCGCAAGATAACGAGCGCTACTATTAGAAGAAAAAAGCCAATCAGCAAGACGGGCAGCAGGGCAACGAAGTCAATATTTTCCATGGTTTGGAGATCTACCTTTCCGAACGTGGGGAAACAGGTTTTCAGTTAACGCGCATCGCGGTTTCCAATTCGCGACGAACGCTTGCAAGTTTGCGTTTCAAAATGAAGCCGGCGCCGGAGCCTCTGGTGCGGGCCGATAGCACCCAAAACTCGCCGTCAAACAACGCTCTTAACTCTGCCGCTGAAACATCCGCTAGTAATCCCTGGCGCCAAAACTCTAACGTAGCCTCGACGGCACTTTGATAGAGCTCAGCATCGTCTGCCAGAGCCGTCAGATGCAGCGTAGTTGCGGTAGAACTGCGGTCGGGTGAATGCTTCCAGGAACTGATAAGCGCTTCTGCCAGCTTGCGGTTGACAGGCAATTCGTTTCGAGTGACGTAAGAAGCGAGAGCGAGCAACGTTGGGCCGCGATCGGCGTTAAGAGTCAGTTGATCTAATACTTCGTCGTAAAAACTGCGATCGCCAAGGCCATGCGCTTCGACCAGTGTACTCTTGTCGCCCGCCTTTGCTCGTTCGCTTAACGAGTGGCGCTGATTCTCGCGCTGGTCCGGCTCTGCCGGCGGCAATACTGCTGACTCGAAACCATCTTTATCACTAAATAAGCCACGCGGTGGTTCCGGCGGAGGCAGTAAATTTTCTCCAGAGCCTTTGTCACGCAAAGCCCAGAAAAGAAGAGGAATAGCAAGGAGTCCAATGATAAAAATTGCGGTGAAAAGAAGTGCGACCATTTAGGCCTCGGCGGCGGTTACTGCCAACGTTCTCCGTGCGCCGTGTAATGCATTATACGCTAATGAGACAGGGAAGGTTCAAGAATCCGAAACCGTTCAAAAGCAGGGGCTTGCCCGCCGTTCCTGGGTTAATGACTTGGTAAAACAGCATTGAAAAACAGCGGATAAGTGGCCAGCGACTGGCCGCGGTATTGCGGGCGAAAGCCGAAGAGAATAATGCGGCCTTTGCCCATCGTAACTTCGACAAGTGCGGCCTTTCCTCTGATTCGCTTCTCGCCCAGCAGCCAACCTGATAGCAGCGGACTCTTGTCGGCTGGGTAGCGCGCGATGACGCGTACATTTGCCGCTGACATCTCGCTTGCCGAGCCCTCCCTGATAGTCGGGCTACTGCCGCGGTCATCGCGGATTACTTCAAACACCGGCGAATCTTCAACCCAGGCGATCGACTCTTTCGGCATGCCTCGCGCAATCGGACTACTGGTATCCAGTTCGATACGCAGAATCGAACCGGGTACGAAGAATTCCTTTTCAGAGACTTTGGCGACTACGTCGCGCAACGGAAGTTTGAATTGTTCAGTCGCAAAGCTTGAAGCACGATTCAAACAGACAAGCGTGCCACCCTGTTCGACAAACTCACGCAAGGCCTTAACGCCTGCCGCTCCCATTCCGCCAGTGTAGTCCGGCGGCATTTTACCCGCGGCGTAGCCCTTAAGGATGGAATCCGCCGATTGGTCGGGGATGATGACTGTGTCGAACCGGGCGCGCACATTCCCCGCTCGCAGTGTCATATCGTCCAAGGTGCCGTAGAAGAAACATTTTAAGCTCGATGGGTGATCGAGGACCCATCTCGTCCAACCTTCGTCGATTGCAGGTACGTGTGATCTGTAGATCGCTCGCAGCGGTGGGTAGCCGTCACCACAACCACCATTCTCGCCAACCCCAGGCATAGGAGTTTGCCTGGGCAAAACGAAGGGCGCATAGACGGGTTCGACTGGCACACCCATGAGTAACGACAAGGTATGAGCAGTTACATCATAGGGCTGAATTGGATGGCCCGAAGAGTCGCGAAGATTAGGATATGTTTGAGTTTCCAACAAGGACTTGGCAAAACCTCCGTAGGGTTGCGCCAGGCGCACGACGGCGTCACCTTGGGCATAACGGTGCTTGTTGGCGATGAATGGCCCGGGATGGTCGACCTTCACTCCGCCCAATTCCAGGACACCAAGCAAGGTTCCTGAGTGAGCCGCTTCTGGAATCACAAAAGCGTATAACTCACCTTTTCTCCGAGGTCGCACGGCCTCCTTTCCAATCTCATAAAACCTGCTCAACCATTCGCTGCGATTCTCGGCAGCATGGCGCAACAACAGAAACGCGGCGCTCGTCATGTAATTGGTAATGTCGCGCAGATGCCATTCGCCACCGTGCCAAAGCGGTCCGTAGGTGGCGGATTCCTTTTTCGGATCGTAGCCTTCGTCCTTCTTCAACTCAGCAAACTTAACAGTGATCGGCGTGGCGATTTTGCACGAGGCCGTCTCTGAAAGAATTCGTACGCCGCCGTGGTAATGCGAGTAAGCGCGCGCCGGTGTCCACGCGTCATAAGTAGAATTCGTAGTGAGACCAGTGAATCCAGCGGCGCGCATCTCACGCGCCATAAAATTGCCAAGTTCCGTGTAGCCGGCGACGATCTGCTTCGGCACATTCGGTTCGACAGGCGGCATGTAAGGTGGCAGGAAGAGCCTGGCGCCGTATTCACCCTGCTGATGAATGTCATGGACAATCTGCGGATGCCAGACGTTGTGAATCTTGTCGACAGTGATTTGCGTCTCGACTTGCGTGAAGGCATACCAGTCGCGATTGTTATCGTGGCCCGTGTATTTGTGATAGAGCTCGGGCGGATCGGTTCCTTCGTAAGGGGTGCCGAGTGTTTTGTCGTACCAGTTTTTGACGATGTCGACGCCATCCGGATTCAACGATGGCACTAAAAGGACTATCGCGTTGCGCAGGGTGTTTTGAATCTCGGGTTCATTCGAGGAAGCCAAACGGTGGGCGATCAGCATGCTCGAGAGATATGAACCAACCTCAGTGGAATGTATGCCGCAGGTGATAAGCACGATCGTCTTGCCGTGCTTGATTAGTTCCGCGGCTTCGCGGTCGCGAACCCCTGGCGGCCCGAGCTTGCGTGGATCAGCCAGTAACTCCTGGATTTTCTTGTATTCATCCAACCGCGCGAGGTTTTCGGGCGCACTAATTGTGGCCATGACGAATGGATGGCCCATTGTCGAGTTGCCGAGCGTTTCAAAGTTGACGCGATCGCTCGCCTTATCCAGTTCTTCGAAGTAATGAATCACCTGGCTCCAGCTTGCGAGCTTGCGATCGTCGCCAGGCATGAAGCCCAGAATTTCCTGTGGCGCCGGAATGCGCGCCGGCACTAATACTTGAGCGTTCGTTTGACAGTTGAGCCGAGCGCTTGTCGAACTCGAGAACAGCGGCAGAGTGAGTGCGATTAATATGAAGCCGATATGTACGCGTGTGCGCATGGTTGTTTTTTTGAGGCGCGAGAAGTGTAATCGAAAGACAGTGGCAGGTTGAAGCATAAAACTGGACCGCTTAGGCAACGCGCGCTGTTCGTTCGGTTTCAAACTCTGAGGATCGGCTTTGTTCGGCAATCAGCTTGCCCAAGCGCAGGTGGCCCGTGTAAAGTAACCGCGAACTAACCCCTACGCACTCCCCGTTAGCAAATTTGGAGGAAAACCTGAATGTCTTCAGAAAGCATTCCTGCGAACGAGTATCCGGACAGAATCGGTTTTGTACCCGACAACCCGTACCTGGCGACCTTTAAGCCCTACATCCCGGCCGGTGTTCGATTGCCAGAGCTTACGGCGTTGCCACTGATCATTGGCACTCTGCTTGGAATGGTTTTCGGGGCATCGTCCCTTTATCTCGTTCTCAAAGTGGGCTTGACCGTTAGCGCGTCAATCCCGGTGGCGGTTATTTCCATCACGGTCTTCCGGCTATTTTCGAAGTTTGGTTTGCGTGATGCGACCATTCTCGAAAACAACATTGTGCAGACAGCAGGTTCCGCCGGCGAGTCGATCGCTTTTGGCGTGGGTGTAACAATGCCGGCGATCATGATCCTCGGCATGGACCTGGAGTTCACGCGAGTCATGCTGGTGGCCATGCTCGGAGGACTGCTGGGGATTCTAATGATGATTCCGCTGCGGCGGGCTTTGATAGTTGCCCAGCATGGTTATCTGAAGTATCCGGAAGGGACAGCATGTGCCGAAGTTTTGAAGGCCGGCGCTTCTGAAGAATCGCGCAAGGCAGCGGCAGCGGGTTCGGCGCAACACGCGAGCGCTGCAGACGAGGGCGCGCAAACGGGAGCGAAAACGATATTTGGTGGACTGGGGATTGGGTTCGTTTATCAGGTGCTGATGACTGGGCTTAAGGGCTGGAAGGATACGCCTCAAAAAGTTTTTGGCTCTCCCTTCAAGGCTGGTTCGATCTCGGCGGAAATTTCGCCGGCCCTGTTAGGTGTCGGATACATCATCGGCCCGCGCATCGCATCGATCATGTGTGCCGGCGGCGTGCTGGCCTATCTGGTTTTGATCCCCGCGATAAAATTCTTCGGCGAAGGTTCGACAGCAATACTGGCTCCCGGAGAAATTCCTATTAGCGAGATGGACCCATCGCAAATTCGCGGTGCTTACATCCTTTATATCGGCGCCGGCGCTGTTGCCGCCGGCGGCATCATCAGTCTCTTTCGTTCGTTGCCAACAATCTGGAGCGGCCTCAAAGGAGGTCTGGCTGATCTTCGAGGCGGCCCGTCTGCAGCTGCCAACGCGCCACGGACCGATCAAGATCTCTCAATGAAATTTGTGATTGGCGGAATCATTGCGCTAATCGGAATGATCATGGCGTTCCCTCAGTTGGGACTACAGCAAAGTATTTACGTGGCGTTCATGGGGGCCATTCTAATCGTCGCTTTTGGTTTCTTGTTCGTTACCGTTTCATCGAGGCTGACTGGCGAGATTGGTTCATCGTCAAATCCGATCTCCGGTATGACGGTGGCGACATTGCTGCTTACCTGTTTGATTTTCCTGCTGCTGAAGTGGACCGGCCCAAACTACTACATCACCGCGCTTTCGATTGGCGGCATCGTTTGCATCGCTTCTTCAAACGGCGGCACCACTTCGCAGGATTTGAAGACGGGGTTCCTTGTCGGCTCGACTCCGAAGTATCAGCAAATTGCCATTTTGGTCGGCGCCTTTGCGTCAGCGCTGATACTCGGACCGATTCTTCTCCTCCTTAACGATTCGGCCACGGTTTATGTGCCGCGCGTGAGTTTTGCACCGTCCACTCAGAGCGTAACACTGGACGCCGCGAAGGCCAGTGCATTGCCGGCCTATTCCGATCCGATCAAACCATTGACTCCGGGCGACTATCGAGTGCTAAAGAATGAAGTTGGCGCTCCCGCTGTTGCCGGTCTTGATCCCGGCGAATATCTGGTCGATAGCTCTGGGAAAGTCGTTTACAAAGTTGAAGAGAATTTTCCCGCCAATCTGCAAATCGATCCTTCGCAGGCCGGCCCTCCGGAAAGGTTGAAAGGCCCACAGGCCAACACGGATACCGCCATGTACCGGCCCTGGCACCAGACCGACCCGTCTGGTCGTGCGGCCAAGCGTTACCTCGTGAATGACCAGGGAGTTGCGGTTTACCTGTCCGACCCTGGCATCAATGGCATCCACAAGACGAGACCCGACGGCTCGGCAGTCATAAAGTATGACGCTCCCAAAGCCACGCTGATGTCTTACATCATCAAGGGAATTCTCAACCGCCAGTTGCCGTGGGGCCTGGTGCTGTTGGGCGTGATGATCGCCATCGTGCTGGAGATGAGCGGAATACCTTCGCTCGCCTTTGCGGTGGGCGTGTATCTGCCGCTTTCTTCGTCCAGCCCGATCTTCATCGGCGGCATGATTCGTTGGGGAGTAGATCGTTACCTGCGCAAGAAACTAAAGCACAAGAAACTTAGCGAAGATGAATTGGTCGCTGAGACAGACAAGAGTCCCGGCGTGCTGATGGCTTCCGGGTATATTGCCGGAGGCGCGTTGGCGGCGATCGTAATAGCTATCCTGCAAGGGGTACCGCGACCGGCCTTGGCAGCCTTCAACAAGAGCGTTGAGGATTGGGCTACTGCTCACAATCCGCTGTTTCATGGCAACAATGCCGACATGCTGTCAATGATCCCGTTCCTGGTCCTTATGCTCTTGCTATACTTGGTGGGGCGTGAGGTTCTACTTACCAGTAAACCTGACGCGGTGAGCCGGCGCTGAAAGGTTTGCGCGAGATCTTCGCCAACGTCGATCATGATTAGCTGACTTTCTCAATCAGAACAATCGAGGCGCGCTGCTTAGTCAGGAGCGCGCCTCGTATTTATGAATACAGAGGATAAGATTTGATGCGAGCTGCAAATTCTCATTCGCGATTTCTACGTACCGTTGTCTTCGTCGGGTTGTTCTCTTGCCTTGTCGGATTGAGTGCCGGGCCTTTAATGGCCCAGACGGTCTCTAAATCACCCGCGCCACCAGCTGTTAGATCTCCTTCAGATGTAGTCCGCGAGTTTTACAAAGCGATGCGCGAAAAAAGATTTCGTGAAGCATTCGATCTGTCAATTTACAAGCCGGCGATTGATCCGCTGAAGCCGCAGGAGTTTGATGAACTGCGACCGGACTTTGAAAAAATGGCGGCCGTAATTCCTGTTGAAGTTGAACTTGGTGGCGAGCAGATTAGCGGCGATCTGGCCACCGTATTCGTAAAAGTTAAAGAAGGAGAGAAACCGGAGGAGCTTCAACCCGTTGCGCTGATCCTGATAAACGGCGCATGGATCATCGGCGACAAGGAGAGCCAGGCGCTTGTTAAGAAATCAGGCAAGCGTTTTTTCTTTAACGCTCGCATCGATACTCACCACGACGAAGTACAAACCATGTTGACGCGCGTTTCGCTGGCGGAGCTTCTTTATAGTCAGCAACACGACGGTTTGTTTGCTGATTTGGCTACTTTAATTTCGCTCGGCCTCCTGCCCAAAGACCTTGAAGGTACGGAGTCGACCGGCTATCGCTTCCACGTTAACGCTCCAAACGGGGGGAAGACCTGGAACGCTGGCGCCGAACCCGCCATTTATGGCAGTACGGGTCGGCTGTCTTTCTTCCTGGATGCAGCTGGAGTTAGAAGCGGAGATACAGGTGGCAAACCACTAACAGCTGACGCAAAAAACTGAACCCAGACACACTCTCTCGCACCCCGTTCGGGTCTGCACTGGCTCTGCATTAAGCCGAAGCAGGGCCCGCATTACGGCAGTCCAGCATCTTTCTATTGCGCCGGGGCGTCGGGCTATCTAGAATGGAAGTGCGACGTCCCGACCGGCTTGCTGCTTTGCCCCTCCTCCCATCAGGCAAGAGATACCCTGGCTAAGTCGGAGGTATCAAGAAGCGCACCAATGGCGGAATTTACCAGAACCATCGTGTCACGGCTGAGGCAGTATGTTGGCGACCGCCGCCATTCAAAACGGCAGCGTGTTCGCCTGAGCCTGAGCCTTTCATTGGTTTCTGCTACAAAAGGCCTGAACGGAGCGCGACGAATCAACTGGATGGAGGGCCACACTTTGGATCTGAGTAAGAATGGACTGGCCCTCGTAGTTCCGCGGATCACGCTGGGTGAACATCATCTGGTCGGCGAGAACCGCGGTCTAAACTTGAAACTCCAGTTGCCTGGTGGGCCAGTTGAAATGCAGGCAACGCCGGTTCGCTATGAACGGCTTGAAGAAGATCAGAACGAAACAGGATACTTGATCGCGTTAAAGATCGTACGGATGCCAGATGACGATCGCGCAAGGTACCTCGCCTATGTTGCAACCCTGCGCGAAAGCAAAGCACTGAGCCCAAACTGAGCTAAAGAAACTCGAGCCAACCGAAAACTTCCGGCACATGAAAATTCGGCTCAGGTGTACAGGTTGGCTGCCACGCTAAATAACGATCGTCTCCTACCCCAATGCAGCGAAATAAATTCACGCGCCACACGTCACCCTTTTGCGGTTTCGCAAGGAAGCTGCTCCAGGGAACTTCCATCACGATAGTGATCTGGCTTCCCTCAACGCTCGCGGCCGCGCTCATACCTGATTGAAACTCGAAATCCGTTTGTCGTCCTGACGGCTTTAACATGATCGCGAGATCAACCCACTCGCCAGTCGGCGAAGCTTCAAACTCGAAATAGCGTTCCGGCGTTTTTGGATCAGGAGCGATGAAGATCTCGCACACATCGCCGTCCCATAACCTGATAGTCTTTTTGTTGAGTAGCGGATTGGAATTAACTACTAGCGGCTCTTCCTGCCGGCAAGTGAAGCGCACCAGCAGCGAAGTGTTTGTCCAAATAATTCGTACTTCGGCGTGACGAGAGGCAGGGGCGTCTGCTCCAGACCACTTACGGGTAATCTGAATTGGGTGAGCTCGCTTCCACTCAGGATGACTCAACGCCTTCGCGGTCAAGCCGATTTCAGAGTATGGCGCTCCGATTGTTGGCTGACTGCTCATTGAAAAAAACTCCCCACCCGACCGCCGTCACTCTGTCGATTTTTGGTTTCGTAATTCATTGAGACAGGTATCAAGCAGTTTCCCCGGATCCTCATCCTGGAACACACGCGCGTTAGTAGTCTTCGAGAATTTCTTGAGCAAGTACTCGACTTCGTCGGCGACTCCGCCGGTCCCCGTCAAACAGCCAATGACTTTTCCCTCGTCATGCGCGATTGTGAACTCATTGAGTGAACCCATTGCTCCGGCGATGAACAAAACGATATCGCACGAGCGCACCAGAACCACATTGCGTCCTTTCAATCCAAAGCCTGTGTAAACAATCAGGTTGCAGGCATCGAGCGGCAATTTGTAACGATCGACGTGTTCGCCGCTATCATTCGCCGGTGAAATTCCCACATGAAAAATTCCAGCTTCATGAGCAGCCTTGCCCACAACGTAGACAATTCCGGTGGTTGCGCCTGTCAGGAGCAGCGTCGGTCGCTCTGCGAGCGCGACAGCCAGAGCGTTCGCCTTTTCCGCGAGCGCTTCTTTATTACTTACGCCGGGTGCATCACCGGCCGAACCCATGACGCCGACTTTGACGTTCATTTGCGACCTCGAAACCAAAGATTAGAGTTTTTGGTAAAGAGTAAATAGGTACCAACCCAGAGAATCACCTCAATTAAGATACTGAGTGTTCCGGACAAAACGCTCTGTTTTAGTTCAGAGATATTAGCCAGCACTGCGAAAGGAAGGTTTATGAGAACCAGTATCAGCAGAAGGATTCGCACCCAATTTCTTCTGGTTGATATCTTCCAGACCATGAAGAAGCCCAAAGCAAAAAACGAGATAACTATGAGCGCGGCCAGAATCAACGCGGCTCCGGATGTTCGTTGGGTCAAGCCGAAAACGGCCCTTATCAATCCAAGCGCCAGCGAGGCATAAAGAAATTGTATTGCTAACGTTGTCTCTTTGGGACGCGAAAGGTTCGCCGTCGGTTCAATTGGGGGTTCCATGAGTTAGCTCCTGTTTAGGGCCGTGGGTATCACCAGGACTCTTTCGGATGTTCTTCTCGACAGCGATCTCATCCTTATCCCACCACCGCTTCGTGACAAACCAGGCAATTCCGGGAAGTACGAAAAACGCACCGATTCCGATGGCGACCGTGCGAGCCGAGAGCCCGAAACGATCGAGCAGTTCGCCGGTGGCATAGTTTGAGATAGCCATGGTGAGTGTAAGCAATGCCAACTCAGCGGCAAAGACGCGGCCGCGAAAGTTGTCTTCTACACCGCGTTGCAGCAAGACTGTTGAGAACACCCAGAGAATGCTGCCGCCTGTGTGGGCCAGTCCAAGCACGAGGAGCGCTACCACAAAACTGGTGGCCCAGCCAAACGCCATATAGAAAGCACCCCCGATAAGAAATGCTATGCCGATCGTAGCCTGCATCCGTTTTTTCCCTTCGCCTGAGATGCGGCGGGCTACAATCGGCCCGACAGCGGTGCCGATTCCGCGCGCCGCAAAAAGAACACCGATGCCCGTGGCTGCGCTTTTGCCAACCGGAAAAATCTTCTCCCCGAAGACCGCTAACAAGGTCAGGATGCCACCGCCGAGACCCCATGCCGGTTTCACCAACAACAGAGCCAGCACGCGCGGTCGATTCTTTACGTAGCGTGCCCCTTCAATAGTCTGCGTAATGCCCAGAGCCCGGCTAAACGTCAGTTTGCTCTTTTTGCGAGGCAGTCGTCTGGGTATGCGAACGCTGGCTATTAAGGCTGCTGAAAGTAAATACGTCACGGCATCAAGAATGAAGGCGACGTCAGTACCAAACCATCCCGTTATCACGCCGCCAATAGCTGCACCTATCGTGAGCATGGCAGACCACGTAACGGAAGAGATTGCATTGGCCGCTAGCAGTTCGCGGTCAGAAACAATTGAGGGAATTATTGCTGTCTTGGCCGGCTCAAAAAACGTGGAAAGTGCCAGCTGCAATACGGTCAAAAAGTAAATAAGCCATAACTGATCGGCGCGACGAACAAAGAGAAAACCGAGGACTACCACCGCACGCAACAGATCGGAAATGATCATGATCGAGCGACGATTGAACCGATCCGCCACTACTCCTGAAAGCGAACCGACAAGAAAACTCGGAACAAAACGAGCCACCAGTAATAGTCCGACCGCGCGACCAGAGCCAGTCAGATTGAGGATGATGGTGTAGAGGGCAATCGTGTCAAACCAATCGCCCATCTGGCTAACAACCTGACCGAGCCATACCTGGCGAAAACTTCGATTGCCGCGCAGCAACTCAATGTAGCCTGAGGGTCGAGTCGTCTCCAGGCGTTTGCTGATGGGATCTGCCACTTTGCTCAACTGCTGCGCTTAGCACAAGCTCTCTTTTGAAATAATCGTTGTCAACGAGTGAAAGACGAGGTTGCCCGCTTACTTCAACATTTGTCAACCGAAGGTTTGGCCAGTTTGACGCGAGTTTCCAATCTGACCTGTCAGAATGAATTGCGATACTTGTTTAAGCGACGACATCCGGCGAGCATCGCAAAACTGCCAGCAACTCAGCTGATGCATTTGGGTTATCACTATGTTTGCGCGCGGCACAGAAATTGAGACTGGAGAATTGCGCGGCTGAGAAGCTCATGCTTCACGGGCTCTCCGCACGGAGTCCGAGCCGCCACAATTTCTAAAACTGAATGGCGAGGTGCCAGCCATTCGATTTTGACAAGACTCTCACCCAGCAAGGCAAGCCCAGGTGCTTGCTCTCGCTTGCCCCCGGTCGTGGCCGGAAGCAAAGCTGATTGCCCCAGTTCTGCTTTCGGCCAAACAACTGATCACCGATCAGTCGTAGATCGCGCGGAGACTGGGAATGAGGGTCTATCTCGTTTTTTGTAGAGCCAAAGGTCGGTTTAGGAGCTTGGATGAGCCTGCGCGGCGCGGCGACTTACATCAGGGGCAGAAAGTTCTTACTTAGCCACTATCGGTTATTCATCTTTGCCGTTGTGGCCTTCCTTATTGCCTGGGGTATCCATCAAGCGTATTCACTTGTTCTTCTGAGCATTGCGACAATTGTCGTCGCGCAGGTAATTCATATCACCTGGACTCGTCTTACAGCCAAGACTCGCGAAAGTGAAGAGCTAAGCCGTTTACATTTCGCGACTGCCGAGGCACTGGCCACCGCGATTGACGCAAAAGATCAGACCACGCATTGCCACGTTCGTCGGGTACAGATCTACGCAGCGGGATTGGGAGAAATCCTTGGACTTTCAAAAGCTGAAATAGCTGCCCTAAAAGCCGGGGCTTTGCTTCACGACATTGGCAAGCTCGCGGTGCCTGCGCACATCATAAACAAACCTGGCCGCCTTACTCCGGCCGAGTTTGAAAAAATGAAAGTCCATACCACCGTTGGCGCGCAGATTCTCAGCCGCGTTGACTTTCCTTATCCGGTATTACCAATCGTTCGTCATCATCATGAGCAATGGGATGGACTTGGCTATCCTGATGGACTGAGAGCAGAACAAATTCCGATTACGGCGCGGATCATTTCTGTGGTCGACTGCTTCGATTCCGTTAGAGAAGACCGTCCTTTTCGTCGCGGGATGACGCGCAATGAGGCGGTAGACTTTCTCTTGCGTGGATCGGCAACTCATTTCGACCCACGCGTGGTGAACTTATTCATCAAACACCTTCCCCGCTTTGAATCGCAAATTGCCGCGGCCGGATTACCGCAACAAGGGGCGCCTGTCGATGCGCACGAAACGCTGGGTTTGGGCGAACTAGACTTGACGCAGTCGCGTGAACGCGGCGCTTATTTGGCTTATGATCAGATCAAGAGTGCACACCAGGAAGTCTATGCGCTTTATGAGATAGCGCGTACCTTTGGCTCCTCACTGAGCGTACAAAACACAGTGGAAGTCTTGGTTGATAAAGTGGGGCAGGTGGTGCCATTTCAAACTTGCGTGGTTTACCTTTACGATGAATTGAAGGGCTACGCCACACCCGCTCACGTCGCCGGGCGAAACGCTCAGTCCCTGGCCGCCAAATGTGTTGCACCCGGCGAAGGGGTCACCGGATTTGCATTGGCGAATCGCATTCCCGTTAATCAACTCCACCCCAGTCTGGATTTGGCCGGTCTTGATATTGAGGGCGAATACCGCTCGATGGCGTCGCTGCCTCTGTTTAAGGATGACATGGTCCTGGGCGCGCTTTCGGTTTATTCGACGCAGCTGGAGCAATACACGGACGACCATATGCGTTTCCTCGAGACGGTTACCCGATTGGCTTCCGACGCCTTATCGAACTCAATGCAACACGCAGAAGCCGAGTCGAACGCACTTACCGATCAGCTCACCGGCCTCCCTAACGCGCGTTACATGGCTTTACGGTTTGATGAAGAAGCTGCGCGGGCCAGACGCAACGCGCGGCCCTTCCAGGTTGTGATGCTCGATCTGGACGACTTCAAACTCGTCAACGATACCTTTGGACATAAAGTTGGCGACAAGATGCTGCGCGAGATGGCGCGAATAATTCAGGGTCAACTTCGCGAATATGACTTTCTGGCCCGTTATGCCGGCGATGAGTTCATTGCTATTGTGCAGGAACTGGACGGAAACCAGGTTGAAGACTTAACACAACGCATCGAAACCGCAGTTTCAGAGTTCTCGCTTCATGTTCGCAGCGTCGGCAGGGCGCGGGTCGGCATTAGCATCGGCACCTCGACCTACGGCGTTGATGGTGAGACATTGGATCAACTGCTGGTCGCCGCTGATCAGGCCATGTACCGGGCCAAGTCCGCTCACAAGCTGAACAAAATGGCAAAGTCGGATTCCTCAGATTCTAATCGCTTAAAAAACGACAAGCTAATGAAACTAGGGCACGACGAAGTTCTAACTTCCGTCAACTGAGTTATCTCACGCTCTTTCTTCCTTGCATCGCTCCAGCCAGGTTCTCGCGCCAAGCACAACAGTCTTGACATTCCTATTGGCATCGCTTTCAATCGCTGATGGATATGAGGTTCTGAGTTCGGTTAAGCGAACGCAAAACGCCATACTCCGGGTTCAAGGTTACCCAGACCGGCCCTCCAGTTCAGGATTCAAGCATGCCTTCTGCTACCAACCCTCAACAAATCGCTACGGTTCTGGTTCTTGACGACGACGTCAACGCCGGCGAACGGCTTCGCAGTATGTTTGAAAAAGCCGGCTATCGCGCGTTAAGTGCTGCCGATACAACGTCGGCGCTGCGCTTACTGCAAGCAGAGCCCTGCGATCTTGTGGTCGTTGATCTGGCACTCTCTGAAGTTGATGGTCTGGCATTTTGCAGGCTGCTGCGCGCGCAGCCTGCCACAAGCAAACTGCCGGTAATCGGCCTATCCGATGACGACTCCGACGTCCAAAAGCAGCAGGCCTTCGCGGCCGGGGCGAATGAATATATTGCTAAGTCGTCTTCGGCGGCTGAAATTGTTTCCCGTTCCGCGGCCCACTTACGCGCCGCGCAAAGAGAGTTGGGACTCATTGACAGCAACCGGGAACTGAGGTTTCTGGCAGATCTGGGCCGTGGGCTCCTGCGAACGCTTGAGCTTGATCAGCTGGTCAACCGTGTGGCTGGTGCGACCTACGAAGGCACGAGCGCCGCCATGTGCGCAGCCTTTATTAGCCTCAGCGACGATAGTGAAGCCGCTTGCGTTTTCGATCGTGAAGGAAGCGCGGAGGGAGTTGCTTTGCTGCAAGTAGGTCGACTGAAGAATTGGTTGACTGCTTCCACATTCTCAAGTGTTGCGCCTTTATTGATCAGTGAACCAAATGATTTTCTACTTCGTGACGCTGCTCACCGGGTGGAATACGCGGCGCCGCTCAGGTTCGGCGGTCGCCCCAAGGGCGCGCTGATTGTTGCTTTCGATAAACGTGAAGACTGTGACGACACAGTATGCCGTTTGGTTGACGCCGCTGCCCAACAGGCTGCGCTCGCGGCGCACATTGCCAGTCTTTACCAGGCAGCACGCGTTGCCTCGGCGAATCTAACAATAGAAGTCGAGCGGCGCACAGCGGAAGTGCAGGCGCAACGCCGCTTCATCGAGGCCATTATCGATAGTCTGCCGCTCTCACTTTACGCTGTTGATCGTAACTTTGAGATTGTCGCCTGGAACCGTAACCGCGAACTTGGCGAGCTGGGCATTCCACGCGGCTCCGCGTTGGGCAAAAGTGTTTTCGGCGTCCTCACGCGTCAAAAACGCGAACTACTGGAAAGCGAATTTGCCCGAGTGTTTGCGAGTGGTGAAATCCAACGTCTTGAAAACACTACTGCACTCGCAAATGGTGAACTAAAGCACTGGTTAATCAGCAAAATTCCGATGTGGATTGATCGCAGCGGCGAAGTTTCTCATGTCATCGCAATCGGGGAAGACATAACAGCCCGCGTGGAAGCAAATCGGGCCGTAGCACGCGCTGAGAAGCTCGCGGCGATCGGACGTCTGGCTGCCGGCGTCGTACATGAAATAAACAATCCCCTGGCCACTATTTCGGCATGTGCGGAAGCCCTCGAATCGCGCGTAAGCGGTGGCGAGTTTAAAGAGTCGGATGCTCTCGAGGATCTCCGTGAATACCTCGGACTAATTCGCAGCGAAGCCTTTCGCTGCAAGACGATTACCAATGGTCTATTGGACTTCAGTCACACCCGCTTCAGCGAACACATATTGGTGAATCTCGCTGACGTAATCGCTTCAGCCGCGCGACTGCTGTCGCACCAGCAGCGTGGCGAGCTGGTAGAGCTTCAAATCGAGACGGCGGACGATTTGCCGCTCGTTGCCGGCGATGCTGGACAGTTGCAACAAGCAGTCATTGCGTTGGCAACCAATGCCATCGACGCAATGCCTGATGGTGGCGTGTTGAAAATAGCCAGCCGAAGAAATGGCGATAGCGTATTGGTGGAAGTCAGCGATACCGGGGTTGGCATTCCGCAGCAGAACATCACCAAGATTTTTGAACCATTCTTCACGACGAAAGAGATTGGCAAAGGTACCGGTCTCGGCCTTGCGGTTTGTTATGGTATCTTAACCGAGCACGAAGGCCACCTCGACGTACAATCTACGCCCGGTGTCGGAACTACATTTACGATTTCGCTTCCGGCAATAAACAGCGATGGAGAACCCCAGGCTTGAGCGAACAAAGAACAGCCCGAATTCTGATCGCCGAAGATGAAGCCAACCTGCGGCTGGTGTTACAGAAAGAATTGGAACGTTTGGGTTACCGTGTGCAGGCTGCGCCTGACGGGGAAGCGGCACTGCGCAAGCTCGAGGAAAGTAACGTCGATGTCTTGCTTTGCGATATCAACATGCCGCGCATCGACGGAATGGAAGTTCTGCGTCGCGTTCATCAGCGTCCTAACCCGCCGGAAGTAATAATGCTCACGGGACAGGCAACCGTCGAAACGGCGGTCGAGGCCATGAAGCTCGGCGCCTACGATTACCTCACCAAGCCTTACAGCATCACGGAGTTGGATGTCCGCGTGAAACAGGCAGCCGAAAAACGCCGCTTGCGTGTGGACAATTTGCGCCTGCGCGAACAACTGGCACGGCAGTCAGGTTTGCCTGAGATAGTTTCCGTATCTCCCGCGATGACTGAGGCCATTAGATTGGTGGAGCGCGTGGCTCCTTCGGAAGCTTCGGTTCTGATAACCGGCGAGTCAGGCACCGGCAAGGAACTCATCGCTCATGCGATTCATCGATTGTCGACGCGTGCCGAGGGCTCTTTCATCGATATTAACTGTGCTGCATTTCAGGAATCGCTGCTCGAATCGGAGCTCTTTGGTTACGAGGCCGGTGCGTTTTCAGGCGCCAAGGGACGCAAGCTCGGATTAATCGAACTGGCCGACGGCGGCACGCTCTTTCTCGATGAGGTCACCGAACTACCGGCGCAGTTGCAAGCAAAGCTCCTGCGGGCGATTGAGACCAGAACGTTTTTCCGAGTTGGTGGCGTCCGCAAGGTTGAAGTGAACGTCCGTATTGTTGCGGCAACCAATCGCAATCTCGATTCAGTTGTGGCTAACGAATCGTTCCGTTCTGACCTGCTGTATCGCATCAATGGTTTTCAAATTGATCTGGCGCCCTTGCGTGAGCGACCGGAGGATATTGAGCCCCTGGCTCGACATCTCTTAGCTGATGTTGGTGGGACGCCTTCACCCGAACTTGAACTGGCGGCGCTCGATGCTTTACGCGCTTATAGTTGGCCGGGAAATGTGCGCCAGTTGAAAAACTGTCTCGAGCGCGCGGTAATACTTTCCAACAACGGACGTATCACTGTCGCCGAATTGCCGCCTGAAGTCGTTAGGCCCGCAGTTCCAGCGGCCTTTGTCGGTCCCGGTTCACAACCAGGCGCTGCTTCGGACTACAGCGCCGGCCCAGGTTCGTTCGCTCCTGGACCCGTTTCCTCCCCGACCTCGCTGCGCGATGTGGAGCGGCAACAAATTCTCTCCGCGCTCGAACAGACCGGCTGGCACCGCGGCAAGACCGCAGAGATTCTTGGTATTTCCCCCTCGACACTCTATCGCCGCCTGCGCGACTACAATCTCGAACGCCGCAACGGCTAGCACACATCGAAATTACGTTAGCCAACGAAACTCAAAAGCTTTAGACCTTCAGTCAATTCGTCGACTGCGCCTTTGGGGGATTGCGCGGCTTGTTAAATGGTGATGTTGCTCGCCACGCCGGCATCGTATCGGCACTCGCGACGCGCAGGCCGATAATCATTCCCAACTGCGCAAGTGTTTGCGGACCGGTCCAGTCCCAGTTAGGTTTCACTGTATCGCTGGGCGAGTGGTAATCAGTCTCCATCCATTTTTGCGCTCTGGGAGTCCAGGCAGTTACCTCCCCCGCCGGACCACCGAGCAGCATCAGCGCCGGTACGCCCTTCTTCACAAATGGATAATGGTCTGAGCGAACGAAGGCGTTTTCTTCCGGCATAGGATCGGGGGTCACTATGTTGCCGGTAGCCGCGGCAACGTCTTCGAAAGTAGTGCCCAGATCGGAATGCTCCGCGCCAAACCCGACCACTCGTTTCACCGGACCATAAATCTCTGTGCCTATGCCGTCGAAATTGATATCCGCGGCGACCTTTTCAAGTGGCCAAGTGGGATGTGCAACCCAATACTCAGAGCCGAACAGGCCGTATTCTTCACCGGTTACGGCAAGAAAAATGATTGAGCGACGCGGACGCTCTGCCGGTTTGGGAAATGCTTTAACGAGTGCCTCAGCTACTGACGAAATCATGCCTACGCCGAGCGCATTGTCTGCAGCGCCGGGAAAGATTCGACCATCGCTCTCGATTCCGTAAGCGTCGTAGTGGGCCGAGAATACGATAGCCTCTTCCTTCAGTTTCGCATCCGAGCCCTCCAGCACGCCGACTACGTTGCTGCTGGTGGTCTCATCGCGCTTGATGCGTAAGGCGAGGGTTGCCGTCTTGCCAAGTTCGCGGGAAACCACTTCGCCCGTCTTCGCCTTTGCCAGGGTTTGCGCGTAAGTCATCTCTGAACCGACGAAGGCTTTCTCCATCGCTGCGTCGCTCACGAGCAAGACTGGAGGAATCTTAAAAGGCAAGGCAGCCTGAGACGCCAGACTGACGCGACGGCGTGACAGATAATTGGCAATCAACGAATACGGCTGAGCCGCTGATCCTGCGTTACCAACTATCATGGCAACCGCGCCACGACCGAAAATGTTCATCCCCCTTGCCTGAGGGTTAGTGGCGCGTTTCCAGGCTGCAGCATCAACCCCGTCAGGTTGTCCACCCGTAATTATTACTACTTTGCCTTTTAGATCGAGGCCGGCAAGATCGTCACGTTTCAACTCAGGAGAAACAACTCCATAACCCGCGAACACTAGTCCGCCCGTGACATCAACCTGATCGAAGGTGACCGGCGGAAGGATTACATAGTCTTCGCCGTGCTTGAGTGCCGCATCGGCGATCTTGACTGAGGACTCGGCCAACACCTGGGCCGACTTGAATTTGATTGCTTGAAGGTAAGTGCCATTGTCACCCGCAGGTTTGAGTCCAAGCTTTGCAAACCGATCAGCCAGATACTGCGCCGCTCGGTCGGCGCCCGGCTGGCCCGTTCCGCGACCTTCAAAAGCTGGAGAGCTCAACGCAGTAGTAACTTCCCGAATGGTTTCGAGTTTGACTCGAGCGGCCGCTTTCTTCTCGGTTGTAGTTAAGGTGGTTGCTGCTCGAGTGGCGACGACAGCGGAGCCTGCAGTCTGTTGCCAGGCGAAGGTCGCAGATGAAAGCAGCGTTATTGCAAGCGAGATAGAGACTAAAGCGTGCAAATATCCGCGACGTCGGAAATCGTTACGAGAAAATGGATGCATCAAAATGTAGGCTCCTAATCTGATTTAGTTGAATGTGGAAAGAGTATACGCAGCAAACCGGTGAATGGTTCTAAAGACAAGAAACTGGGACCGCACCGCTCAGTCGCTTTTCTGGGACTGCGGGCGTCCCGCCCGCAAACGCGCCGCAGGCGCTCAATCTTCTGCAAGTTGCTCCTAATCCATTTTCGCGCTTCGCGCTCATTTGCGGGCGGGACGCCCGCGGTCCCAACAGAGCGCTATGAGTGATGCGCGCGGGGTCACAATAGAAGGTTCTGCTCAGCTTTGTTTCAGCAGCTTGCGATCGATCTTGCCGCGATCGTTTTTTGGCAGCGAAGGAACGAATTCGATCCAGCGGGGATACTTGTAAGCTGCGAGTTGAGACTTAACGAATTCTTTTAGCTGTTCCACGAGCTCATCCTGATTACTGCCAACATTGACAGGGCCCTCCCTTACGGTCGGGCTACCGCACCGGAACTCCTCGCGCAGCACCACAAAAGCTTTCGGTTTGATCAGGCCGTCGCCCGCATCATTACCGATAACCGCGCATTCGAGGACGGCCTCATGCTGGAGCAGGCAGTTCTCAATTTCAGCCGGCGCCACGAAGATGCCTGAGACCTTCAACATGTCGTCCGTGCGGCCGTGGTACCAGTAATAGCCTTCTTCGTCTACGTGAAATTGATCACCGGTTGTGCACCAGTCTCCGGCAAAAGTCTCTTTCGATTTTTCGTGAGCGTTCCAATAGCAAAGCGCAGCCGAATCGCCTTTTATTCTTAATGTGCCCATTTCATTCGGCGAAACTTCATTGCCGGCAGCGTCCACGATCTTGGCTTCATAGCCTGGGACGATCTGGCCCAGGCTCCCGGGCTTCACATCGCCGGGCCGGTTCGTGATGTAAATATGAAACATCTCAGCCGATCCGATGCCGTCACAGATCTCCACACCCAAACTCTTTTTCCAGCGCTCATAGAGTTCTGGTGGCAAGGCCTCACCGGCTGAATAGCAAAAACGCAGACTCGATAAATCGCGACTGCCGGCGTCAGGCGCGTTAAGCATCGAGTTGATCATTGTCGGAACGGTAGTAAGTATTGTTGGACGATGTCGCTCGATAACCTCGAACAGTTTCTCCGCGGTTGAGCGTTCTGAAAAAAGAGCGGTAGCGCCACCGACGGCAAACGGGAACAAGAGATTTGTTCCAGTTGCATAACCGAAAAAGAGCTTAGGCACCGAGACCGTCAGATCATTTTCATTCACTCCCATGGTCTGCTTGGCAAAGACTTCGGTATTGAACGGCAAGTCGTGCTGCAGATGCACAGCCCCCTTGGGATGGCCGGTCGAGCCAGAAGTGAACAGCCAGATTGCGATGTCGTCGCGATGCGTGTCGGCTGGAGTGCACTCGTCGCCGGCCGTTAGAACTGCGCTGTCGAAAGAAGTCCAGAACAGTGAATCATTAGTGAAGTCAACGTCATGTTCATGGTCGCCGACAACTAAGACTGCGCGTAAGTGCCGTGCTCCTGTCACAGCCTCGTTGAAGGTCTTCAGGAGCGACGCATGAACGATAGCGACACGCGCGCGGGTGTAGTCAAGATAGTATTTGTAATCTTCAGCCGGCAGCAACGGATTAACCATCGTAATCACCGCCCCAATGCGAGCGGCGCCAAACCAGGTCCAGACAAATTCAGGACAGTCAGGTAAAACGATGAGGACGCGATCTTCAAGCTCGACGCCCAATTCCCGCAGCGCATTGCCGACGCGACTCGACACCCGCGCAGTCTCGCCGTAAGTGAAGGTTTGATCTTCGAAGTAAAGGCAGACTTTGTTTTCGCGCCCTTCCTCGAGGTTGTGGTAGAGGAAGTAGTCGGCCATGTTGAAGTGCTCGGGAAATTGCGGGTTCATGGCGCTAAGTACTTTCGAAATGGGATCCAATAGTAGCCGGCAACTGGTGGGAACTTCCCGAGTGACAAGTGATCTGTTCTAGTCAGTCAGACACTTTTCAAGGAATTTCTCGAGCCTCGCTTGATAGGTTTCCTCCGACGAGGTGAATTGCAGGGCAAACCCAATCTCGTCGGCCTCCTCGACAACCTCAGCCCAAAGATGGATGGTCTCTGCATTCGGAAGCATAAGTTCCAGACGTATAAGTTCCTTGGCTTTCACCTTGCCGCCGCTAAGCACAAAGCAGCCGCTCTTGCTTAAGCTTGTCACTTCTGCCTCGTGCTGACCGAGATCGCCTTCCCAACGTGCGCGCAGATTCACTTTTGCCCGGGGCGCACGCCGGCGTTCGTTTGTCGCCACTCGTTTACTCTTGGTAACGGGCTTGGGTGGAGCCTTCCTGGCCTTGTCCTCCGCAGGAGGAGCTGCGGCGGGTTTGGCCGCCTCACCGGTAAAGGGACAACCAGCCTCGCCGTGTTTTGTATCCAGATGCGTGCGCGCTTCCCAGAGTTCGGGGAAAAACTTCTTATCGAGAGTGGTCTGCAAGTAGCCGACACCTTCCGAGCCGCCCGTGCCGCGTTTCGTGCCGACCATGCGCTCAACCATCTTGATGTGATGCGAGCGCCATAGAGCAAAGTACTCGTCGTGCTCCAGCAAGGCTTCGGCCAGCTGAAACTCATCGTTTCGCTCCTCAAAGTGCGTGAGAATCTCCAGAACAGCCTGGGTGCGTTTTCCGTAACGCCTCCGCCGTTCCTCGTCGCCCACAGAATCTGAGCCGGCAGGTGCATCAAAACCCCGCTGCCGCAGAGCCGCAAAAAACGTATCTCCCAATGAAGGCGCGTCGAAACGTTTTTGCACTCGAGACTGTGCGAAGTCGTCCTCGCGAAATTCGTTCAGCAAGCTCTGGTGTTTCAGACCGGAAGCAAACTCGATCTCTCGGAACTGCATTGATTGAAAGCCGCTGGCAGGATTGAGTTGATCCCTGAACGCCAGAAAGCTGATGGGCGCCATTGTTTCCAGAATGTGAATCTGGTTAACCAGCAACTTTTCTATTTCCACTACGCGCCGAAGCGCACGCGCCGCGGCCGCCAGACGGTCTTCATTCATCAAAACGATGGCCGCATCAATTTCATGAAGAATCTGTTTGAACCAAAGTTCGTACGCCTGGTGGATGGTAATGAAAAGAAGCTCGTCATGATGCTGCGGATCAGACAGGCATTCCTGCAAACCGATCAAGTCGGCCACGCGCAGGTATTTGTTGTAGGAGAGTGGAGCGTTGCTGCTGTAGTCTTTAGTCATTGAAGTTCGATGATTGTGTTTGAACTTTGTACTTTGAGCTTGGTGGTCTTAGGTCTTTGGACTTAGGTCTTGGTTTTCGTCAATTTCGGAAACGTGGTTCAAGGTTCTAAGGCCAAAGACCCAAGACCAGATAAATCGAGTTCGAAGCACAAAGCACAAAGCTCATTTTTTTCAGAACGCCGCACCCGCAGTTTCATGTGTGGCGTAGGCCCGGGTATCTCTGATTTCTTTCATTTCGCGGACCACCAGTTCGAGTTCCTCATCGCTCGTATAGAAGTGTGGCGAGATGCGCACACCGGCGCCAGGGCGGTAGTCGACGATGAACTCCCTTCTAATCAACTCCGTGGTGATCGCCGCCGCGTCCTCATGGCCGATGGTAATAGTCCCACCGCGGTCGGCAGCATTCTTTGGACTCGTCACACTAAATCCTGCTTCTTCTGCGAGCTCAATCAAGCGCTCGGTTTGCCTTGTGCTCTTGGTACGAATTTTCTCCACACCGATTTCGTTGATAATTCGATATCCCGACTGTGCGGCATATAGCGCCGGAATAGCCGGTGACCCGTGGAGGAACCGCTCGATGCCGGATGCGTAACGCATAGTGGTGTCGAAAGCAAACGGGGCTTCATGCGCCATCCAGCCAGTGGTTTTTGGCTGCAGTTGCGATTGCAGATCGGGACGCACGTAGAGATAGCCCGCTCCTGGTCCACCGCAGAGCCACTTCACCGAACCGCCGGTGGCGAAGTCCACTTCGAGGTCCTTGACACTGAAGGGAACCGTGCCGGCGGACTGGTAAGCGTCGAGCACAACCATTGCGCCAACTTCATGAGCTCGTTCGGTGATGGCTTTTGCGTTTTGCAAAAATCCACTTTTGAAGAGCACATGGGAAAAAGGCACTAGTAACGTTTCTTCGTCAATCGCGGCGAGAAAACGCTCGAGCGAGATCGTGATGCCGTCGTCTGAGGGGACTGTCTCTATTCTTAGTTTGCCCTCGCGCGCATGAGCTTCATAGACATACATCACGGAAGGGAAGTTCAGCTCTGAATAGACGATCTTGTTTCTTTTAGGGGTGGGTTCCAAACAGGAAAGTATTAAAGACTGGCAGATCGAAACGTTTTGATGCATTACAACGTTGCCGGGTTCAGCGCCGATAATCCGCGCCACCTCGTTGCCGACCGTGACCGGCATGTCCCACCAACCTTCAGCCCAGGCACGCACGCCGCGTGTCGCCCAGGTTTCAGCGTAATCGTTTAGTCGCGCGTAGGTTTCTCTGGGCATGGCGCCAAGGCTGTGGGAGATCAGGTAGACAGTCTTGTCCAGAATGGGAAACTCACTGCGCCATTTCAGAAGCTCATCAGTCAAAGCGGCTCTCCAGGAGAATTCTTGAGGCAGGTTTAATTTACCATAACCCTTGATGATCTTTCCCGTTTGGCTGTTTGGGGCAATTAAATTCAGGCCTTCAACGCTAACTGTTGGCTCCATGGTAAAGTGAACGCAAACTTATGTGGAAGTTTGCCCATCCAATCCGTCATTCCATTCCCGCAACGCACTGGCCCACGGCCGGCGAAGCGGCACAATCTCTTCTTTACCAACCGATCAGGATCGGTCCATTACAAGCCACCAGCCGCACCTGGGTGCCGGCGATGGTTCCCTGGCGTGCCACTGAAGATGGTTTCGTTACGCAGGAAAACCTTGATTGGTATCGACGTTTTGCCGAGGGACGGCCAGGAGTCTTAGTAGTAGAGGCGACGGGCGTACGTGATATTCCCAGCGGGCCCTTGCTGCGTATTGGTCACGATCGATTCATTCCGGGGTTGAAACAACTCGTGGATGTCGTGAGGCAGGCGAGCGAAGGAGAGACGAAACTCTTTATCCAGATTATCGACTTTCTGTCTGTTAAGCGTCGCCCCGAAAAGGAAAAATACTTCGCGCGCTTCCTCCACGTTAATGATCGTCATCGAAAGACGCTCGCCGAGATTACTGAAGATACAGCGTGGCTGGACGCTGCGGAGACGCAAGTACGAGAGTTCCTTAATAATGCGCCTGATGGAGTGGTTGATCACATGCTGGACGCGCGTGAGTTGGAATCACTCCGTTTTGGTTATCGTGAACACGTGACTGATGTGCATCTGTCACACGTCCGCGAATTGCCGCAGGTGTTGCCGGACATTTTCTCGGCCGCTGCACGACGGGCGCGGGAAGCCGGATTTGATGGCGTCGAACTGCATTACGCCCACGCTTACACGATGGCTGGATTTCTTAGTGCCTTGAATGATCGCAACGACGGTTATGGAGGCACGCGCGAAAATCGACTGCGGTTGCCCCTCGAAGTTTTTCAGTCAGTGCGAAAGACGGTGGGCAACGACTATGTTGTGGGCACGCGGTTTTTGGCCGATGAAGTAATCGAGGGGGGCAATAGCATCGACGATGCCGTCTATTTCGGAGTCGAGTTTGCTCGCGCCGGTTTTGATTTTCTGTCTCTTTCGAAAGGTGGAAAGTTTGAAGACGCACAGCAACCGAAGGTTGGTCAGGCGGTCTATCCTTACACCGGGCAGAGCGGCTATGAGTGTATGCCGACAGTTCTATCAGACGCTGTCGGGCCATTCGGTCGTAACGTGCCCCTGGTTGCAGCGATCAAGCAAGCGGTGAACGACGCGGGATTCAAGACTCCAGTCGTGGCCGCGGGAGGTATTACAACCTTTGCACAAGCCGAAGCGATTCTACGAAACCGCCAGGCCGACATCGCGGGACTAGCTCGTCAGGCGCTGGCAGATCCTGACTGGTTTATCAAAGTGATACTCGGGCGCGGGGATGAGGTGAGGCGCTGCACTTACACGAACTATTGTGAGGCGCTCGATCAGGCGCATCGACCCGTCACCTGCAAACTTTGGGATCGCTTTGAACTCGACGAGCCGGGAATAGCGACGGTCGATGAGGGAAGACGACGGCTGCTGGCGCCGGAGTGGAAAAGGCAGTAGGCAGTTGTGGAGGGTTCAGCCGCTTGGTATAAATGCGTTTTGAACTACTCCAACGGCCGTAACAAACGAACTATCGCCCTCCACTATCAAGTCGTAAAGTGTCTCATTCACGAAGATGGTTTCAATAGATGCAATTGAACTAATCTGACCTTGCTCGTTGGCGATCAGATCATCACCGCAAGCTAGTTCCTCAGATTTTCGCCAGTGCCCGGAAACCATCTCCGTAGTTGCTGGCGTCGCCAAGCAGGAACCAATTTCTCTCAAGACGCTTTCGATGTCTTCCATGACTTGCTTGTTTCGAAATCTCAGTACTCGAACACCCGCATATTGTATCTGTCGATGACGAATGCCATCTGACCATCTTGCATAAGCGGAATCATGTACGCTTCCATCCAACTCGATCGCCAGTTTTGATTCGGCGCAATAGAAATCAACGATGTAGTGTGCGCCAAGCGAATGTTGACGTCGAAACTTTGCCCCGCGGAGCCTCCGCCCGCGAATGCGTTCCCACAAAAACACTTCAGCTTCTGTTGACTGATTCCTAAGGGTGCGACGCAACGTTGCTAGGCCGGGCCTGTACCCTTCCAGTCGTGCGCTGGTTTTGCCCCTCCCCGCAAGCGGGGAGGGGTTAGGGGTGGGGAACAGGACGCTGCCTTCCTCTCCCCCCTTCCCCCTCTCCGCTTGCGGAGAGGGGGTGAAAGCGGCAAGAAAGTGCTGTTCTGGTGTGCACCAAACTCTCCGTTCATCTTTTTGCAGGCAAAGGCCCACTAGTCTTCCAACGTGTGGTCGGCGTTGAACGCCAATGACCGGTTTTAGTCGTCCCTGGTGAGTCCAAACGCGTTCGCCCACTTGAACCGTCTCAATTTCTTTCCAGCCTTCAGCGCATTTGATCAGCGTCCCTTTTCGAAAACAGTTCCCGCGTTCTCGTTCCCACCTTGCCATGAACTCCGGATCCCTTAGCCGGAGATGTTCATCACTCACTCGCCCACTACGGGTCATCAGGGTATGGGCAAGCTCGATGGGCGCGAGATTCATATAGTCTCGCGAATTCTCGAACCAGCGCATGCTTTCAAAAGCCGCTGCCTGATACTCTTCGATCACCGGCTTGCGGGTCTTCTCAAAATCCATCAGCGCTTCAGCCACCCCCTTGCTTCTGCCGAAGCTTTCAAAAAGAGCGATGGCGTCTTCCAGTGCCAACTTGGTGCCTGACCCGATCGAGAAGTGCGCGGTGTGAAGCGCGTCTCCGATCATGACAACATTGTCAAAAAACCAGTGCTCGTTTTTCACCAGCAGGAAGTTAATCCACTTGGAATTGTTTGAGAGCAAGGGTTGGCCCTCCAGGTCTGATGCAAACACTTTTTCCAGATAGTCCCGCGTCTCGTCATCACTCAAGATGACGAAGCCCGCTCGGTTCCAGGTTTCCTGATCGCATTCGATGATGAATGTGCTGGTGGTTCGGTTGAACTTGTACGAGTGTGCGGCAAACACGCCGGCATCGTTTTCGCGAAAGGTCAACGTCAGTCCATGAAACAATTTATTCGTGCCATACCAAATGTAGCGATTAGGCCGGACATCCAGGGTGGGCAGGAAGTGGTCGGAGTATTGTTTTCGCGTGGTGCTGTTGACGCCGTCTGCTGCAACCAGCAGGTCACAGTTTGCTTTCAGGAAATTCAGGTCGGTAACCTCGGTCCGGAAAAGTAACTGAACACCGAGTTGTTCGCAGCGGCGCTGCAGAATTTTAAGCACTTGCAGACGAGCAATACCGGAAAAGCTATTACCGTGGATGGAGATCTTTTCCTGTAGACGAACGACATCGACGTTGTCCCAGGCTGCAAACGCGCGCGTTATTTCGGCATGCGATTCTTCGTCAGCCGCTCGCAGATTAGCCAGAGTCTTCCCCGAAAAGACCACGCCCCAACCGAAGGTATCGTCAGGCCCATTGCGCTCGTAAATAGTAATCTCGTGTGAGGCCTCGGCCTTCTTCATCAGGATGGCAAAATACATTCCTGCCGGCCCGCCACCGATGATGTTGATTTTCATGAGGCTTGACGTTGCACCGCCAAGACGCCAAGGTCGCCAGGCCAATGGTGCTGATATAGTTCAGTAGAATTTCTTGGCGTTCTCTGCGTCTTGGCGGTTATTTCCTATTCCTTCAACAACTGGTTTGCGATGATTAGCTTCTGAATTTCAGAAGTTCCTTCGTAAATCCGCAGCGCGCGAACGTCGCGGTACAAACGCTCAACAACGCTCCCACGCACGAGCCCGGAGCCGCCATGTATCTGCACCGCTTGATCAATGATGCGGCAGGCCGCTTCGGTAGCGTAGAGTTTTGCCTCACTTGCCTCACGACTGACACGTCCAGCACTCGCATCTTTCAAGTGGGCCGCGCGATAAACCAAAAGTCGAGCGGCGTCGAGTTCGGTGACCATGTCTGCCAACTTCTCCTGAATCAGTTGATGCTCAGCCAGTGGCCGGCCAAATTGTGTCCGGGATTTTGCATGGCGCACCGCTTCATCCAGGGCCCGCCGCGCCATGCCGCACGCTGCGGCGCCAACGCTGGCGCGAAAAGCGTCCATGGTGCGCATCGCCAGCAGGAACCCTTCGCCCTCGCGGCCAACCATGTCTTCTGCGGGAACGCGACAGTCGTTGAACTCAATTTCACCGATCGGATGGGCAGCGATCATCGCAGTACGCTCAATCACTCTGAAGCCGGGCATCCTGGCGCCGACCACAAACGCCGACAAAGAAGCGCGACCGTTCGCATCAGTTCCGGTGCGCGCAAACACAGTGTAGAAATCGGCGACGCCGGCGTTCGAGATAAAACGTTTCCGGCCATTGATTACGTAAGCGTCGCCATCACGCCTGGCGGTAGTCTTGATCGCGGCAACGTCGGAGCCGGCTTCGGGCTCAGTCAAAGCAAAAGCAGCAATTGCTTTTCCTTCGACGGCGCGCGAAACCCAAAAATCGCGCAGGTGTTCCGGCGCCGCCTGGCTGATGGCAAAGCTACCCAAGCCCTGCATGACGAAACCGAGATCAGCCAGTGCGGAAGCGTAAGAGAGCGCTTCACGAATCAAACAAAGCGCGCGTACGTCCAGTTTTGCGGCAGGCGAGGCAATGGCGTAGTGCAATGCGCCGGCCTTGGCCAACATAGTGACGAATTCGCGCAGCTGAGCATCCAAATCTCGCTCCTCACTCGCGCGCGGTTCGATTTCCAACTGGACAAACGATTCCATGTCCGCGGCCAGCGTGCGATGCTCAGGTGTGAAGAAAGGAAGTTGATCGATAAATTTGTCCATAGTTGAAAAACGAACTTAGTACTTTGTTCTTGGTGCTTTAAGTTCTGCTAGTCTTGGCGAAGTACACGGTCCAAAGTACAAAGCACAAAGTTCAAAGTAAAAAAAGGTTAGTTGAATTTTGGTGTTCGTTTCGCAACGAACGCCTCATAAGCTTCACGATAATCCGGATGTTGCATGCAGATGGCCTGAGCCTGCGCCTCGCATTCCAACGCCGCTTCAAGATTCATGTGCGCTTCGCGATCCAGCAGCTCTTTGGTTTTCGCGAGCGCAAACCCCGGACCTCGCGCAAGACGTTCGGCTAATTCCTGTGTTGTGGCTTCCAGTTGACTCCCGGGCACGACTCGATTGTACAGACCTATTCGTTCCGCTTCCTGAGCGGAAATGAAATCGCCGGTGTAGAGCAGTTCCGTGGCTTTAGCCAGTCCCACAACACGCGGCAGTAGATACGCCGCGCCCATGTCGGCCCCGGAAAGCCCGACCTTTACAAACAAAAACGCAATCTTCGCTTCCTCAGCTGCTATGCGAATGTCCGAGGCCAGCGCGATGCACGCACCAGCGCCGGCTGTCGTTCCGTTAAGACTGGCAATCACCGGCTTATGAAGTGCGCGAATGTTGGCGACCAGTTCACACGTCATTCGCGTAAAGGCAAGCAAGCCTTCCATATCGCGTTTGAACAGCTCACCGATAATATCGTGAACGTCGCCGCCGGAGCAGAACGCTCGGCCTGCTCCTGTGATCACCACGGCGCGCACCTCAGGTTCATTTCTTAGGGCGGCGAAGGTTTCCGTCAGTTCGCGATAAACTTCAAAGGTCAAAGCGTTGAGACGCTCGGGACGATTGAGCGTAATCGTCGCCACGCCTTCACCGCTCAACTGGTAGAGAAAACTGCTGGGGTTAATCATGGCTGGAGTTATCTGATAGCGGTCTCCTCGACGATCTTTACCGGCGCGGCAGAGCTCCTGACCGCAGGACTAATGCCAGATCTTCAGCCGAGCGCGATAATGAATTGACGATGCATAAACCTGCTGCGGGAGCGTTAAGAACTGAAAACAGCGACCGCTTCAATCTCTACCTTCGCCCCATCGTCCACCAAACTTTTCACCTCGACGAGCGCCATTGCGGGAAAGTGTTTGCCTAGATGGGCGCGATACGAGTGCCCAATTTCTTCGCGTCGATTAACGTATTCCCGCTTATCGGTAACATAGAGGGTGAGTCGGGCAATCTGGTGCGGCTCGCCTCCAGCTGCGATGACAACCGCCACCACGTTCGCGAGGGCGCGATCAAATTGGGCCACGAAGTCGTCGCTGACGATCGACTGCTTTTCGTCCCAACCGATCTGTCCGGCTACGAAAAGCAATCTGCCACCAGCGTCTGTCAAGACGCCGTTGGAATAGCCTCGCGGCGTACCGAGTGAAGCAGGGTTGATCAACTTGAAAGTCATAAGAAGTTTCAGGCGGACGACGATAGCAAGTTAGTAGATTACGCGTAGGGGGCAAGGTCGCCAACCACTCCTCGGAGCGGGGAGGGGTTAGGGGTGGGGACCGAACGCTGCCCTCCTCTCCCCATCCCCCTCTCCGCTTGCGGAGAGGGGGTAAATGTTTTTGTGAATCTTAGGTTTCTGAGCTAACGCAGAGATTGCACAGTAAAGAAAAAGGCCGCCAGATTATGGCGGCCTTCAGATTGATTATCCGGCAGGAGCTTAATCGAGAACTTTGTCGAGTCGTTCTGAAAGTTGGTTGGCCAGATTGCCATTCGGATCCAGCCCGCCAATCGGCTCGCTGGCGACGCCGTGCTTATCAATGATGACGAACGACGGTAACTGATCGACACCAAACTTTTTCGACGTTGCGCCGTCAGGGTCCCGCAGTACAGTAACTTTAAGTCCGTACTTCTGGGCAAACGCTCGCAGGTTGTCATCACTGGCATAGTTCTTCGATTTCGGATCTTCCGACTCGGTACTCACCCAGTAGACCACCAGCCCACGGTCGCTATACTCATCTGCCAGTTTTCTCACGCCCTGCAACTGTGCCTTCGACAGCGGCAGCCAGGATGCGCCAAAGGCCAGGACGACGGGTTCTCCGCGCAAACTGTCGGAAGTGATTGTCTGGCCGTCTGTGGTGCGAAGCGAAAAGTTGACCGTCGCTGGTGCGTTCTGGGCGAACACGAACGAGCAGCCCAGCAGAACGACTAACAACAGGGTCAATAAGGGGGTTCGATTTGACAGGTGCATTTACTCTCCTTTGCCCGTACCTAAAAGGTGGGCAATGCGTTAGATGAGTGGGACAGCAGTTTAGTTGGTCAGACTGGCAATGCCTGAATGTAAAGACAAAACAGCCTACTTTGCGTCTGGCGCTCCTTCTTTCTGGTCCCGCTCGCGAGGCGTTTCCGGCGCTGGAAAGCCAAAGACCTCCTGGTGCAAAGCGGCGTAATCATCCCATGTGTCCATGTCGCGCGCAATATAATTCGATTTTACCGCGACACGTTTGACCTGGTCCTGGCGTTCACTAAAGAACTTTTTTAGACCACCCTTTGGGTTGAGGCTCAGTAACTCATCGCGAAAGGAAATGTCTATCAACACCGGATGCCCGCCGCGATCTTTCCAGGTTGGCTTCACCAGTTGCGCTCCAAGTTTCCATTCGCTGATAAGTTTCGCGACTACCTCCGGTGGCACCGCCGCATGATCCGCAGGATTGATGATAACGGCTTGAATCCCTTTCGGGAGTGCGCGAACACCAGCGGCGATCGAGGCACTCATCTCGCTCTCCGGATCGGGATTGGTCGCAAAGGTTACATTTGCAGCGTGCAGGTGCGCTTTAAGCTTTACACTTCGCGGGCCCGCGCCAACGACCACAACGACGGATTCGACACCGCCGCCTCGCAGATTATCGATGCAGGTTTCAATAATGGTTTTTGGGCCGAAGGGAAGCAAAGGTTTGAATGCGCCCATACGTCGCGAGCGTCCCGCGGCGAGGACTATGGCTGCAACCGCATTGGTCTTAGGTCTTAGGTCTTTGGTCTTTGATGACATCTGCACGGGAGCAGGTTACTAAGACCAAACGCCTAAGTCCAAAGACCAAAAACAAAATCAATCCATAGAAGCTAGCGCCTGCAAAGCGAGGAGCGCGTATTGACGCGTCATTTGTTTGCGCCAGTTCATAACGAAGTCGGTATTGTCGAGCGGGCGGGCCTTCACGTAAGCAGCTTCAGCCGCCTCCTGTATGCGATCGTCGTCGAATGTTTGCCCGATCAACGCTTCACCGGCTTCTTTCACTTCAATCGGAGACGGTCCGATGCCACCGAGAACCAATCTTGCATTCTTAATTCGAGCAGCCCGTTCGCTACCGTTACCGTTCTCCATCTGTACGAACGCCGCAACCCCCAGCACCGGAAAATCAAAAGCGCCGCGCCGACGAAGTTTCTGATACGAGGCCCGCCAGCCATTTAGCGGTGGTAAGTGAATGTCGACCAATAACTCGTCCGGCCGCTTCTTCAGATAGTCGATACCATCGTCGTTGTAGAAACCAGTCGCGTCGATCATTCGTTCACCAAGCGTCGAGGCTAAACGAAACTTCGCGCCAATCGCCACCATCACCGGAACTAAATCGGAGGACTGGACGGCCCAGCATTTCGAACTTCCAGGCGCCACCCAACAAACGTCGCCGTCCTTCTTGAGGCAAAAGTTTATGCCTTTGCGCCACTCGTAATTCTGATCGTAATAGTTGCAACGCGTGTCGAGCAGGAGGTTGCCGCCGATCGTTCCCATGTTCCTAAGTATTGGCGTGGAGATCGTGCGCGCCGCCTGAGCGATGACCGGATAGTCGCGATTTATTAAGGGATGCTCAACGATGTCAGTGAGCGTTACCGAAGCACCAATGCGAATGCCCGACTTGCCGTCACCGGTTATCTGATTCAACTCCGGCAAACGCATGACCGAAATTACAGTGCGCGGTGTTTGCTGGCGACGCTTCATGTTTGGATAGAGATCCGTGCCGCCAGCGACGAACTGCCCTTCCGGCCCTGAGCCGGCGATGATCCTCACCGCCTCCGCGATCTCTCGCGGCACGCGGTAGTCAAATTTGGGTAGTCGCATCATGACCGGATTCTGTCCCTTCGTGTCGACAACTTCATTCAGATTCGACCTTGGCAAGCTGCAAGACAAACGGAGGCGTTCGTGGTTCTCCTTTGAAGAAATCGTCCGGCACTTTGCGTGTAAGTGCCCAACGATCAATCCATGATATTCCCCAGGGCCCGGTAGTCGTGTCAGGTGATTGATAAGCGTTGTCGGTCAGGGCCTCTTCCAGCCTGATGAACTTGTACCCTCGCCTTTTCAACATCGCGACCAGGTCTGCAAAATGATCGGCATTGATCGAATTTGCATGTAGCAGCAAGACTTGTTTGATTTGCCTGCCAAACAATTTTTCAGACAAATCCTCGAAATGGGCAAACTTAGATTCCATGTAAGGAACATAAGCTTCTGCAATCCGCGCCGTAGCGGCCAGGTCGTTTGCATCGCGGGCGTTGTCGTAAGCGCGAGCAAATATCCACTCGGAGTTGTCAATTGTCACGGGGGCAATGGTGTAGCCGTGCGAATGTAGAAAAGACTCAAACTCTTGCCTGACTTCCAAACTTCTTCCGGTGTGAAGAAATGGATGGCGAAAATACCGCAGCTTGGCATGCTCCTCTTTTGTCAATTGGCGCAATACTTCTTCGCCGCGCAAAACATCAGATTCATATTCTGCCAAGGGAATAGCATGTAGGGACTTATGAGAAAAAGTATGGTTACCGAGTTCCAGTCCAGCGTCCAGCCACTTTCTCAATAACGCCACGCGTTTCGGATCGAGTTTATTATCGCGATAGAGTTGACCCTCATTGACAAATCCGACCACCGGAATCTTATTCCGAGTCATGGTTGTCAGGAGTTTAGATGTGATCTCGGCCCAACGCTCGTCAGTCTGCACGGTTGACGCGACGGGAAGGTCGTCGAATGTAATTGCGACGCGTTTTTCTTGTCGGCTCTGCGCGGACGAAGACTTAGGGAGACACGCAAATGCCAGGATGATGACTAGAAGGAAACTGCTCTTGAACATATCAATTCTTATGAATGCACTGCCACTCTTGGCATTTCTTTTCCGTCGCCACCTTCTGCCGGCGTCAGGACGCGCAAAGGCTCAGGCCATTCGACTGACGGCACCGCGCCGGGACCAAATCTGCCGTCGCGGCCTTTGGCCTTTTCCTTTAGCGCCTTCAAAACTTTCTCCGGCGTGATTGGCACTTCATCAATCCGCACGCCCACCGCATCGTAAACAGCATTCGCCACCGCGGGCGGCACCGGCAACAGTGGCCCCTGGCCCACTTCCTTTGCGCCGTAAGGTCCATTGGGATCCGGATCCTCGATCAGGTAGGTCTTGACGTCGCACATCTCCATAGTTGTCGGGCTCTTGTATTCCAGCATCGAGGGAAACTTGTGCACCACATTCCGGTTTGCGCGGTACGTCATCTCTTCCATCAGCGCTTCGCCAAGACCCATATAGACACTGCCTTCAACCTGTCCCATCACCAGCATTGGATTGATCGACTTGCCGATGTCGTGTGCAATCCAGACTCGCTCAACAATCACAATCCCCGTCGCCGGATCTACATCAACTTCAGCGATCGCTGCCGAGTAGCTATACGCAGGCGAAGGTCCGACTCCAGAGCCTTTGTACTTTCCGGGCGAACGAGGCGGGGAATATGAGCCGACCGTGCCGATGGTCCCAAACTTTGATTCTGCCAGCACGACTGCTTCAGCGAATGACACACCAACTTCCGGATTTTCAACGTCGAAGATCCTGCGCTCAGCGAGCGATAAGTTCTCAATGGGCACGCCGAGCTTTTCCGCCACGGCCATAACCAGGAGTTCACGCGCGCGTTCCGCGGCTTGAATTGCCGCGTTGCCGGTCATCAAGGTCACACGACTCGAATAACTGCCGAGATCAACCGGCGTCAAATCGGTATCCGCCGTCACAACGCGAATGTCGAATGGATCGATACCAAGCACTTCCGCGACGATGTAGGCGAGAATCGAATCGGAACCCTGACCAATATCGGTCGAGCCACACATCACGCACACGCCGCCCTGTCGATCGAGACGAAGCTGCACACCGGACTGCGGCATGTTGTTCCAGTAGATCGGCAAGCCCGCGCCACAGATGTAAGAACTACAAGCGATGCCGATTCCTTTGCCGTATGGCAGTTTGCGATTGGTTTGGTCCCAGCCCGAGAATTTGTTTTTCCAGTCAGAGCCGGCAACAATCTTGTCGATGCATTGACCCAGTCCCATGCTGCCGATGCGCAGGTAGTTGGCAGTGACAGTATCCGGTTTTACCAAATTCCCACGGCGCATCGCGGCCGGATCAAGCCTCAATTGCTCGGCGATCTTGTCGAGTTGAACTTCCAAACCAAAACGCGGCTGTGGCGTTCCGTGTCCGCGCTTGGGACCACACGGCGGCTTGTTGGTAAAAGCGCGCAGGCCCTGAAACTTGTAGCGCGGCACGTCATAGGTGACGGTTTGCAGCGCGCCAGTGTAAAAAGTGCTGGCCACGCCGTAGCTGCCATAGGCGCCGCCGTCGAGGAACGACTGGAAATGCATCCCGGTGATGGCGCCATCTTTCTTCACCCCGGTCTTGACGTGCATCAACACTGGATGTCGGCCACGATGGCAATAGAAAACTTCTTCGCGCGTGAGCGTTACTTTCACCGGCCGTCCCGTCATCATTGAAAGTTTGCAGACGACGACTTCGTGATTAAACGGATCGCTCTTGCCGCCAAAGCCGCCGCCGTTTGGAGTGGCGATAACGCGAATGTGGCTGGCCGGTAACTCCAGAACTTTTGCGAGCGCGCGATGAACGTAGTGCGGCGTTTGGGTCGAACTCCAGAGCGTCAGCTTGTTGTCAGGATCGAAATTGCCGACGGCGGCGTGTTGCTCCAGTGGCAGGTGGGTGTTGCCTTCGTAAAAAAAAGTGTCCTCGCGAATCAGATCCGCTTCGGCAAAGCCTTCATCGACGTTGCCGAATTCCAGTGAGACTTTCTTGTGAATGTTCCCTTCGTCGCCGTATTCGTGAATGCGCGGTTCGTCGATCAGTATCGCTTCTTCAATCGAGGAAATGGTGTTCAGCGGTTCGTATTCCACTTCGATGAGATTCATCGCATCGAAACGCCGTGTCCTCATCGATAGCTGCGACGGCCGCAACCGGGTCGCCGATGAAGCGAACCTTGTCGATGCACAGGGCATGCTCATCCTGGCTGACCGGGAGAATGCCGTAGGAAATAGGCAGGTCTTTGCCGGTGATAATAGCAAACACGCCCGGTAGAGCCGCGGCCTTCGAAATGTCGATGCTCTTGATTAATGCATGCGGCAGGTGGCTGCGCAGTAGTTTGCAAAACAGCATGCGCGGCAACACGATGTCGTCGGCAAACTTCGTCTGGCCGGTGCACTTCGCGCGCGCATCGACCTTGCGAAAGGGCTTGCCGACTACGTTTAGCGGCATTTGGTTGTTTCCGTTGTTGGCCATTCGATCGGAATCTTTGGTGAATCACTCACGTGATTGAATAGATTCAAGGTAAATAAGCTCAGGGTCGGGAAGGCGGGTTTACCCCCGCTGATCTTGGTTAGGGAAGAGCGGGGGCAAGCCCACCTTCCTGACCTTAGAGACGTTCGACGTTGAGAGACAAACTCAACCTGCGATTCGCGCAAATCTGCGTCTAATTCTATTCGTAGCCGTAGACACTCTCGCGCGGCAGTTCCATTTCTTCGCCACGCATGCGCGCGGCGGCCAGTTCCACTGCTTCGTAGATCTTAATGTAGCCGGTGCAGCGGCAGAGATTGCCGGACAGTGCTTCCTTGATTGCTTCGCGCGACGGGTTCGGATTCTTCTTCAGCAACTCTTCCGCGACCAGCAGAAAGCCAGGTGAGCAGTAGCCACATTGCGCCGCGCCGAGGTCGGCAAAGGTGTTCTGCAAGGGATGAAGTTCCGCGCCGTCAGCCATCCCTTCGATCGTTTTTACTTCCTGACCTTCGGCATCCAGGCCCAACATCAAACAGGAAAGGATCGCTCGTCCGTTCACCAACACCGCGCAGGTGCCACACTCGCCCAGTTCACAACCGTGCTTGGTTCCCATCAGACCCAGATCTTCGCGCAAAACTTCGAGCAGCGTCTTGTGCGGCGCAAACGCCACCTCCGCCGCCTCACCGTTCAGCGTAAACTGAATGTGGCTCTTTTGCTTGTTTAGATCCGGCATAAGTTCAACGCAAGGAGTTTAGCAAAAGCAGGCAGGAAACCGCAGGGGTGGGAACACCAGTGACTGATGCTTGCGGCAAGTAGTTCAGAGTTCAGCCTTTAGGCTGGGGGGTTCGTTTACAACCGAACGCGCAAACTAGAGTTTGAACTCTCAACTGCATTTGAGCACTAGCCCTTTGTTGTAGCCGCATCCTTCTTCGCTTTATTCAGCATGGTGTTATCGATCAGGCGCGTCTTGCCCACGTAAGCGGCGACCGCTACCATGATGGGACGTTCATCAAGTCTGTCCAGCTTCTCGAGCGTTTCTGCGTCGACTACGCTCACGTAATCCACGCGTACGCGAGGCTCCGTCTCAATTGTCGCGCGCACAGTCTCGGCTAACTTGGCGGCATGTCGTTCGCCCTTCTTATAAATCTCTTTTGCCTGCTTCAGTGCCCTATGTATCACAGCTGCCGACTGCTGTTCTTCAGCGTCGAGGTAAAGATTGCGCGACGAAATCGCGAGCCCGGAATCCTCGCGCACCGTAGGTGAAACGACTATCTCGGTATCGAAAGCCAAGTCTCTAACCATTCGCTTGATAATGACAGCTTGCTGCGCATCTTTCTGACCAAAAAACGCAAAGTCGGGCCGAACTGTGTTGAGCAGAATCGCGACCACGGTGGCGACGCCCCGAAAGTGACCGGGCCGGCTTTCACCCTCGAGCAACTTCGAAAGGCCGCCAACATTTACGTAGGTGGAAAAATCTTTGGGATAAATTTCTTCGGCAGCGGGCGCAAAAATATAGTCAACGTTATAGTCGGTCAGAAGAGCAGTATCTTTGGTTAAGTCTCGCGGGTAGTCTTCGTAATCTTCGCTTGGCCCAAACTGGGTCGGGTTTACAAAGACCGACACCACCACGACGTCACACATTCGACGCGCCTCACGCACGAGACTAAGGTGGCCTTCGTGCAACGCGCCCATCGTGGGTACTAACCCAATCGTTCTATCCTGCTCGCGGCGAATCTTGCGCGCGACTGAACTCATGCGCTGACGGCGATTGATGATTTCCATGGATTATTCAAGCTGCTGCCAGCACTATGCGGGCGACCAGCAAGGTTGTTCTGTGGTTTCCTTATTCGAGATGACGAAGATGTCGCTGCTGAGTCTCGGACCGAAACCAAAGAAATCTATGTTGCCAGCGCAATACAAAAGTTTTTCGATCTTCGCACTGATAAACACAGATTTCGGTCTTAAATAAACCGGCAAAGTTTGACTCAATCACATGGGAGTTGCGGTTGCAGGTCACGCCATTTGACACAACAAACGGCGGACAAAGCTCAGCCATGCCGACTTCCTCCAGTTCATATTTTAGTACCGCTAGCTGTCGGAGCTTTCTCCGGTGGCCAGGTGCAGCTCTTCCGCTGCCTCAGCCGGCAGGGCATACGATTCGTCATTCGAAGGGTAGGTCCCGCTGCGCACATCGTCGGCATAGCGTGTAACAGCTTCCGTAATTACTTCATGTAGGTTTGCGTAAGGTCGCACGAAGCGCGCCAGTTTTCCAAACGACAAACCGAGCATGTCATGTAAGACCAGCACCTGGATGTCGCAGCCCGCGCCCGCGCCGATACCAATCGTAGGTATGCTGATGCTCTCAGTAATCAAGCTGGCGATTTCGCGTGGCACAACTTCAAGCACGATGGCGAAGGCACCAGCGTCTTCCAAAGCGCGCGCGTCGTCAAGCAACTGGCGCGCAGTAACCGCCGTTTTCCCCTGGACACGATAGGCGCCCAGCTTATTGATCGACTGCGGCGTCAAACCAATATGTCCCATCACGGCAATTTCCTCGTCGACGAGGCGCTTTACCAGTTGCACGCGCTTATGTCCGCCTTCAAGTTTGACGGCTTCAGCGCCGCCTTCTTTGACGAGGCGAAGAGCGTTCCGCACGGCATCGTCTGCGCCCGTATGAAACGAACCATAAGGCATATCGGCGACGAGCAAGGCTCGCTGGACCGCGCGCCGCACCGCTTTCAGATGAATCAGAATCTCATCGAGCGTCACCGGCACCGTGTTGCCATAACCCAACACCACATTACCGAGGCTATCGCCCACAAGAATGATATCGATGCCCGCTTCATCAACAATGCGGGCCGTGGGAAAGTCGTAAGCGGTCAGACAAACCAATCGCTCGCCGCGCTGTTTGCTTGCCTTAAGCGATGGGGCGTTTACCTTTTCAGGACGTTCAGGTTTGAGATAGGGCATATTTCACCTCTATGGCACGCTCGGTCGCGGCCAATGCCGGCGCTCTAGATCGGCAATTTCGCCGGAGACTGTGCAGTGCCAGGTATCAGCCGGAACGCAAACCGCAGTTTGCATTCGCAATTAAAGGGTTGGAAATATGTAAGGCTTGTTCGCAAGTGGGGGCCATTATAGCTAGAAATCAAAAAAAGGGGAAAAGACGCTGAACCGGAAAACGATCCGTGAAGCGGACGGCTGAACAGCGTAGTGCATCAGACCTTGGCGCCGGCCGCCCGTTTCAGGGACTACGAATCCTTCTGCTTGATCCCAGCAGTGAAATGCTGGGCTCCTAGCATTCTTCCGCTATGCGGACTGCCAAACTAACTTTTTGTGCAAACCCCATCGGCAGCATAGCCCGATGTTCCCCAAACTATCTCAAGGCATCCACAGCTTCACTTCGGACCTGTCCGTAGTTTCCTGAAGCAACTCGGTGATGGTCCGATGAATGACAGGGTGCTCGAGGTTAGGGCAAAGCTCCGCCAGCGGCACGAGTACGAAGCGGCGGCGATGAAATTGCGGATGAGGCAGAGTAAGACGTGGGTTATCGATCACCTGATCCCCATAGAGAAGTAAATCGAGGTCAATCGTGCGCGGGCCCTTAATCGAGTCCCGCGTACGTCCCAGCAATTGTTCTATTTCCAAAAGCTGCTCCAGGAGTTCTCCCGGCTCGAGACGTGGGGCCACCTTTAGCTCTGCAACCATGTTCAGGAATTTTGGCTGCGAGAAAGTTTCGACCGGGTCGGTTTCATAGATTTGTGAAAGTCGAATCACTTCGTGGCCAGCGCCGAGTATTCCTCGAATTCCCAGCAGCAGATTTCCCGCGCGGTCGCCAAGATTGGAGCCAAGACTGACGTAGGCGGTAATGGGCATTAGCGGTCGGTAGCAGTGGTCAGTGGTCCTGCTTAGTGGCCCGTGGCCAGTTGTCAGTGACCGGTATTCAGTGTTCAGCGGCGGTTGAGTATAGAATGAAAGAGCGCCGCGGTACGAATCAGAGAACACCTTGCCGAAAGCGAAGGTAGTTCACTGACCACTGACCACTGATTCCCATGTCTCAACTTCTCACTCTACTCTGGCTGAAGTGGTCGCTCTTCCGAAATTCGCTCCGCTCATCCAAAGCTGTTGCCAATCGCATCGCTAATATTTTTGGGATGCTCGCCGCACTGGCGCTCGCGCTACTGGTTGCCCTCGGTCTTGGCGTTGGCGCCTATCTGCTCACTTCGCCTAATACAGACATGTCAGGAATTCAAGCGCAAGGTGGTGGTGGTGCTGCGACACTACCGTCTGCCGAATTCATTTTTTTTTCGATCCTGGCGTTGTGTTACCTGCTTTGGTCAACCTTGCCGCTCAGCATCGGTAGTAGCCGTCAGTTTGATCCCGGAAATCTGCTGCTCTATCCGGTGAGTTTGCGGAAGCTCTTCGCTTTAGACTTTATCAGCGAGGTCGCCAGTCTCCAATCCGTGTTTGCCCTACCGGCCATTATTGCCATCGGTGTTGGCGCCGGCCTGGCGCAGGGACACCTCGCCGGCGGTGTTTTGATTTCGCTGGTTGCGGCGCTATTTGGTCTCGCGTTATCAAAATGGATCTCGATTTCGGTTGGCTCATTGATTCGCAAAAAGCGAACCAGGGGAGAGACTCTGCTCGCTTTGTTGGGGGTGATAGCAGGTTTAGGGGGCGCGTTGTTTGGTCAAATTGCGCCGGTGCTTTTTCGTCATGCGGAATCAATCACGGCGCTGCGCTGGACGCCACCGGGAGCGATTGCTTACGCGCTAACGCACGGATTGCGCGACGGCAACACGATTGGATATGCCCTTGCATTGTTCGCAATCAGTGCTTACACCGCAATCCTGATTGTCATTTCATTTTGGTTGTCGCGCCGCGCCATCCTCGGTGGCGGTCGAAAGATTCGCGCGCGGGTGAAATCGGAAGTGGTGTCCCGATCATCTTACACCGGCTGGGAAATCCCTCTGCTGCCGCCCGAGCTCTCTGCCGTCGTTGAAAAGGAGTTACGCTATCTGATGCGCAATGCGCAGGTACGAACTTTGACGCTGGCCCCGCTGATCGTGTTGGTCGTGAGGTTCATGAACCGGCGACGCTTTGGTCAGGGCAGCCCTTTTTCGGCTGAATTCTTGAAATATGGTGAGGGACTGATGGCCACGGTGGGCGTTCTCTATGTGTTCCTGATCCTTGGCGGCCTATTCGGTAATCAGTTTGCGCTTGATCATGCAGGAATGCGCACGATGATACTGTCGCCGGTTGATCGTAAGAATATTCTGCTGGGGAAGAACATCGCCATGTCAGCTCTTGCTCTCGTCTTTTCAGGTGGCTTGCTGCTGGTTAATGAACTGGTGTTTGGGGACATTTCCTTGAGTGCTCTCCTTTTCACCACGCTTAGCTGTTCTATCTTCGTTCCCCTGATTTCGGTAGTCGGAAACTCTCTTTCGATTCGCTTTCCGAAGCGTATGAAATTTGGCAAGCGGCTCAACTCCTCCGGCGTTGCCGGACTGCTGATGATACCGACGATTCTCGGGCTGACTTTAGCGCCGTTAGCGGCGACGGCGGCCGGGTATGTGGCGCAGAGTTTGTTAATTGAATATGTTACACTCGCCGCTCTGGCAGCGCTTGCGATTACTTTCTACCTGTTCGTGATTGATTCGCAGGGTGATGCGCTGCAGCGGCGGGAATTGGAAGTACTCGAAGCTGTTAACGATCCGGGGAACGATTGAGGCCAGAGGCTGGTGCAGCCCCGAGTTGACAGTTTTGGGACGATCGGGTTTTGACTAAACTTATTCCAGTGATGTCTCCAGTTTGGGACATCCGGGCGGGCGACTTTAAGAATTTAAGATCAGGCGGCCCCGTCAATACACAAATGGCTCGCAGAAGATTTCGCAGTAACCAGCGACACGAACCCTCCACTGAGCGTTCCTTTCAGGAGTACTACCTCTCCACTCCGGCTCCGCAAACATCGAGAACTGAACTACTGCGGTTAATCCGTGCCGGGGAAGACACTTTTCTTGAGCTGAAGGTCAAGCTCTCAAACTCCGAAAAAATTGCGCAGGAAATCGTCGCGCTCGCCAATACCGGCGGCGGAGTTATTGTTTTTGGAGTCAACGATCAATTGCGCATTGAAGGCGTCGATGATCCTGAGAGCGTTCAGGAAGAGTTGGTGCGTATCTGCCGGGAAGACATTGAGCCTTCGCTGGTTCCGTTCATCGATCGCATAGCTTTTGATAACGGCCGCCGTGTTGTGGCGCTTGATATAGAAGGGAAGCGCAGACCATACCGCACCAAAGACGGGCGTTTCTACATGCGAATAGGAGCAGATAAGCGAGAGACTACGCGCGAAGAACTCTCGGCCTTGATGGACGAAGCCAGACCGGTTGGATTTGAAAACATGCCTGTGATCGGCGCCCTCACCACGGACATTGATGAAGCGCACCTGTGGAGCTTCCTGCGCGACTTTGAAGGTGACGCTTTCGAGCAGGCAGTCGCGAGCGGGTATCCGACGGGCGATGTGCTTGAACGCGATCTGTTGCTGGCAACCGAGTATGCCGGTGAGGTAGTTCCGACAGTCGCCGGTCTGCTGCTTTTTGGTCATGATGAACGCGTCCAGGGCCTGCTGCCGCGCTCGGCGATTACAGCGACTCGGTTTGCCGGCGACTCCTTACAATCTCCTGTGGTCGAACGCATTAGGATTACCGGTAATCTGCTCACGCTCTATGAAGGGACATTGCGTTTTGTTGTTCGCTACGCGGATTTGTGGGACGCGCGGCCAAAGAGTTTTCCTGCGGGTGAAGTTGCCGATAGTCCAGTGGCTGCACGAGGAAATTACCAACGCGCCTCAGTGTGCGAAGCCATTAGCAATCTGCTTGTCCATCGCGATCTTGCGTTACGAGATCTCTCAACGCGTCTTAATATTTTTGACCACTCGATCGAACTCATAAACCCGCGCCGTACCACGGGCTTCTCTCCGGTGGCGCAAAAAGCAATCCGCTATGGAGTGCCCCAACGCTTGAACCCACAGTTGGCAGCTATCTTTTCCAGTCCTGCTTATGGTCTTAAATTGTCGGAGGGCGGATTGCCGATGTTGTTGCGCGCAAGTCGTCTTTTCTCAAATAGAAAGACGGAACTTACGGCGATCAATGATGAGTTTCGCTTGAGACTTCACGGAGTCTAAGGGGAACAGGGGAAGAGGGTAATCGGGTAACGGGGAAAGGGTAAGGGCTCTTCCCCTTTCCCCCACAGCCTAGACAACTTGCCCCGCCGCATAACCGCTTGCCCACGCCCACTGGAAGTTGAAGCCGCCCAACTGCCCAGTAACATCAACAACTTCACCAATGAAATACAGGCCGGCTACTTTCTTGACTGCCATCGTTTGCGAGGAAAGTTCCGCAGTTGAAATGCCTCCGGCTGTCACTTCCGCTTTCCGGTAACCTTCGGTTCCGGTAGGCACAACTTCCCAGCGATTTAGTTTCCCGGCGATTTCAACAAGTTCGCGCGGGGTGTAGCGCTTGAGTGGTTGTGAAGGAAAGTTTAGCGCACACCAGGCGAGGACAAAGCGTCGCGGCAGAAACTGACTTAGGAGGTTTGCCAGCGTGATCTCCTTGTCTTTGTGTTCGGTTAACACTTGTAGTGCTTCAAGTTCCGGCAGCAGATTAATAGTGATGCTTAGTCCGCGGCGCCAGTAAGAAGAAATTTGCAGGATAGCGGGACCGCTCAGTCCACGGTGGGTAATCAGAATATTTTCCCGAAACTGCCGGCCATCACAGCTAACCAGAGCATCAAGTGAGATTCCGCTCAACGGTCCCAGTTGTTGAAGCGTTTCTCGCGAAAGCGTGAACGGAACCAGCCCCGGCCAGGGCTCGACAATCGCCAGCTCAAACTGGCGAGCCAAATGGTAGCCGAAGTCGGTTGCACCAAGCGGCGCGATCGACAGTCCACCGGTCGCGACCACCAGTGAGGCGGAATTGAAGATGGCCTTGTCGGTCTCAACAGTGAAATTCAGAGACGATCTCCCTTCTACTGGCGAGGGTGCTGACCGGCTAACGTTACGCACCAGCGAGCCGCAGCGGATCTCAACCCCGGCTTCGCGGGCTTCCGTTAACAGCATTTCAATTACCTCGCGCGAACTGCCATCACAGAAGAGTTGTCCAAGCTTCTTCTCGTGATACGCGATGCTGTGCTTCTCGATCAGCGAAATGAAATCAGTTGGTGTGTAGCGCGCGAGGGCGGACTTGCAGAAGTGTGGGTTGGCGGAAATGAAGTTGTCAGCGCTGGTATGAAGGTTGGTGAAGTTGCACCGGCCGCCACCGGAGATGGCAATCTTCTTGCCGATGCGGTCCGCATGCTCCAGTACGACGACATTGCGTCCGCGTTTGCCGGCTTCAATAGCACAGAAGAGGCCTGCCGCTCCGCCGCCGATGACGACGACGTCTGTTTCAATCACACTCAAGGGAATTCAGGACTCAGGACTCAGGACTCAGAATTCAGAAGACAGAAGATACTAGCTAGTGTTTTGAATCAGAAAGGCCTAGAAATTACGGCTGCTTTGACTTTCTGACTCCTGAATTCGAATCTGAATTCTGTTATTTCGTTCCGTCCGGCTTCGGCGCATTGTAAAACTGTCGCGCCTGGATGACGTACTCTTTGTCATCGACAACGCCGTCGCCATTCACGTCGACGCTTACCTTTATCTTATGTTGCTTGCCGTCGTGCACGTCACCGGGGTTAAACGCCAGGCTGTACTGGCTGCGGAGGAGCGCGTTTATGCTGCCTAAAACCTGAGGCAGTTCGCCGGGAAACGTGACCGGGTAATAAGCGCCGCCCGTCTCTTTGGCAAAGGTTCCCAAGGTGTTCTTTGCCTGAAGAAAGGTCATTCGTCCGGGCATCCCGGTGATGCTGTCTGTTGCTGGAAGGTACGCCTCATACTTCTTATAAAAAAGTTCAGCAGTCCCGATTATGTAGATCGGAATGCCCGCATTCTGCGCAATTTTGCGAGCGTCGCCATAGTTGATCTTGCTGAATGTATCGATACCTGAAGCGACCAGTATTATCGCGCGGCGGCGGCCTTGCACGCTTACCAACCCGCCGAAGTCGGATTTTTCGCTCTTGGATTCCTCAAGCACAACCGAGTCGCCGCGCCCGCCTATTAACGTAAACTTCAGCGCATCAAAAAGATTGGTCTCACGAAAGGCTGGATAATTACGCAACAGCAAGTTGATAACCTGGCTAATGCGCGTGGGGTCGTTTGTAAAATCTGTGAGCGTGGTCGGACGAAGATCAAAGGCAACTACTGAAACATAGTCGTCAGGCGGTTTGACAAACTGCTGCAGGAACATCGCGACCGGTCTAATGACTTCGTATGTGCCCGGGTCCCACCCTCCACCTGAGGCGCGCCCAAACATCTCCGACCACTTGCTGTATTCAACCACCATCGCAACCGTGATCGGCGCTTCCGGAGTTGAAAAATTGGTGATTGTTTCCGGAGCGCCATCAACCGCAATAGAGAAATTCTCTTTCTTCAATCCGGTGACGATCTGGCCACTCTTTTTGTGGTAAACGACAGTGTCGACGTTCACGATTTGAGTGCTAACCGTTACCTTCTCAGCTTCTTGAGGTTTGCCGGTAAGATCGGGCGGCAGCGGTTCCTCGGGCTTTTCACCGGGCTGTCCAGTTTCGGCAGGACGCTTGTTCTTTTTCTCCGTCGATGTCGGAGGCTGGCGGCGTGATTGTCCGAGCGCGCCGCTAAAGCCGAGACTGGCAAGTAAGGAGAAGAGGATAACTAAAGCAAAAAACGGGCGTGCCAGCTTAGAAAATCTCATTATGTCACCTGTTGGTTAGAAGACGTAAAAACGGAGGAGAGTCGACTTCCAATCCGCGTTTCAACCTTTGTTTTGGCTTCTTCGGTGTGATGCTTAAAAACAAGGCGAAGTTTGCTCAAGGGGGCTAGCGGGGCCCGCTGCCGCCAGCCTCAGCCTCTATGACCACATCATACGTTCCGGTATTGTCGTTAAGATTCCCCTCGTTCAGTCCGAGGAATAAAACCCCATCCCGTTGGGCTACAAAATCTCGCCGCGTCCCGATCAAAAGAAAATCATCATTATCGTCGCCGATGACGGCAATTAAAGCGCCCGTCGCCTCCGTACGCATTAGTTTCTCGCTGTCCGGGGAACCGGCCATACCCGCAGGGGTCGAGAAGCGACCGCCACCCAAAGACACGCGGCCAGTGCTACTGATTCTGAGCCGTTGGCCTTGTCGTACGACCAGCCCGGTGTTGGTCCAACCATTCGGCGAACATACCTCTCCGCGGGCCGCCGGCACCGAACATTGCTTTGCGTTAACACCCACCTTAATGGTGAAAAACGTCGGCGAAGTGCTGGGGGCAGATTGCGGAGTTGTGCGCGGAGGAACTCTACTGGTATCCACAGCCGGAGAATTTGAGCGGGGCGGTTGATAGGTTGGCGTCGAGTTATTAGTGGTTTCCGTGTCCTCATTTGCCAGGGTTGACGCAGCAGCCGTGGTTGCCGAGTCAAACTCGATCGACTCCACATCTTCGACGTAAACCAGCGTTCGGCTGCGACGGCCCTGAGTGCCGGAGCCTACCAGGACGGTAAACTGCTGGTCCCGGAACCCTATCACCTGACCACGAATAACGTTGCCATCTTTTAGACGAATTGTGTCAGCCAGGGCCGGAATAGACAGGGCAAAGACAAGGGCAAACAAGCCAAAACTGCGTAGACTGGTTTTCATAGGGTTTCTCCAAAGCAATATTTCTATAATGAGTTTACAAGAGTCGATTGCTTTTGCAAGCGGGAGAGGCAAGCGGCAATTCTCGGATGCCCTGGCCAGGACAAAGGTTGCGGTGAATATCTTGTGAACCCGGTGGCGAGGCCGTAAACTCTTGAAACTAACAAGCCAATTTCGAGGAGCAACTTAGATATGTTACCCATCAAAGGGCTCTATGAAGTAGCCATCCGAGTGAAAGATCTGGCGCGCGCGGAAGCTTTTTACAAGGAGGTACTGGGGTTGAAAGAGGGGCTACGCGATGAGCGTCGAAACTGGCTTTTCCTTTATGCGGGCGGTGATGCGGGAATGGTTGTGCTGCAGGAAGATAAAGGTGAATGGCCCACGCAGCATTTCGCCTTTAGCGTCAACGAGCCTGACATCGGGGAGGCCACAGAGATGTTGCGGAAGAAGGGGGTTTCAGTTTCTGAACCGGTTTATCACGAGTGGATGAACTCGGTCTCAGTTTACTTTGACGATCCTGACGGTCACGCATTGGAGCTCCTGGCGCTGTCTGGTTCTTAAATAAGCTGTTTTTTGTAAGGCGGCGGCCCCCTCGTTTCTCAGAATTTGCCAAGCGGCGCATTGCGCGTTATAGTGGCTCCAACTAGATGGTTGGTGAATCCTTCCATCCACGTGGTTGCTGGGGTGAGGACAGTGACCACATTAGATTAGGCGCGACAGTCCAAAAACTGTTGCGCCTTTTCGCTTTTGTGACCACCTATAGTTCACAATCCGCTCCACATTTGAAATGAGCGAAGCAGCAATCTGTGTTGATGGCTTTATTTTGAATTACAAACTTGGGGGGCAACTCCAATGGTAGTTGGAGTTATCAAAGCGAGTGAGGACAACTCGAAAATAATTTTTCAGAAAGTCCTTGACAGGATTGCTGGTCCTACTTTAAAAAGAGTGTCGCGCGCGATCATGTGAATTGCGCACGGTGAAGGAAGATTTCAATGCTAACGAACTGGACACATAAAGAACACGCGATTAAACGGCAGCCCACGGCCGCCATGCGTGGCGTGTGTCTGAACGCCAAACCGGGTTCACCCGTCAATTTATTTGTCGGTAGACTCGGACAAGCGTCCATAGATAGCCGTTACATCAGGCATTAATTCGCGGGAGCGGACTCCCGCTCCCAAATCTCAAAGAAAAATCGCGAGAATTGTAAGGAGCGGGCAGCTTCCCTGGGAGGCTTAAAGCCCGCTCTTTTTGTTTTTTGACAATCGAAGTACCTATTTGTGAAAAAACTCCAGCGAACATTCGCGTGGAGTCTTTGGATGAAGGCAGGGAGCCTTCCGGATGACGACGCCGTTGCTTTGCGAGAGTGTCGGGCGTCGCCATCCTCAGGAGAAGTGTGCCTCGAAGTGTGTTCGCGGTACGTTTCTCTCTGCCTTCATCTGTTTTTTGTAGCATAAAAATCGTGGAATCGCGATCTTGCAGTGATAGCGCCAGTACCCGTTTTGATCTTTGTACTTTGAACTTTGTGCTTTGACCGCTCGGTGGGCCATAGATGCAAAGTTCCAAGTACAAAGCTCAAGGCTCAAAATCCGCACGTGTGGCTGAGCAGCAAAAGCACCCGACTGTAAACCGGGCGTCCAGTGACTTCGTAGGTGCGAGTCCTACCGCGTGCACCAACCGATTGCAGATTTCAGAATGCGGAATGCGGATTGGCAAATCCGAAATCCGAAATCCGACATCCGAAATCTAGAGAGCGTCCCTGCCAAGACTTTAAGGAAGGCCCGACAGTAGAGTGAGTCAAACAGTCCTGAAAACTGTGGCGGCTTAGACCGTGTAGGGTTCGACTCCCTAGCCTTCCGCCAATTGATTGCTGATCGCGGATTTCAGAATGCGGATTGACTGGGATTAGTGTTTCGTCTGCTGATCCGCACTCCGCACTCCGCACTCCGCAATCTGCAATCTGCAATCCGAGGAGGCGTCGCCTAATGGTATGGCAACGGTTTGCTAAACCGTCGTGCAATGCGCGTGCAGGTTCAAGTCCTGCCGCCTCCGCCAATCCGCAATCCGCAGTCACAAATCCGCAATCGAAGGACCTGTAGCTCAGCGGAAATAGAGCGCGACTCTGCGAAGGTCGAGGTCGCACGTTCAAATCGTGCCAGGTCCACCAAGCGATAAGGATGAAGTAGGAATGATGAACGATGAATTCATCATTCCGCGTTCATTGTTCATCGTTATTTTTGCCGGCGTAGCCCAACGGGCAGGAGGCGCTAGTTTTAGAAACTAGACAGTGTGGGTTCGAATCCCTCCGCCGGTACCAAGTCAGATTTCGGATTGCGGAATTCGGATTTGAAAACGATAGCCGCTTAACAATCTTTCGGAGTTCCGCATTCCTGGAAATCCGCAATCCGAAATCCGCAATTCGAAATCCTCCGGGGCGTTAGGCAAGCCAGGCTCAAGCCGCTTGATTTTCAATCAAGAGATGCGTGGGTTCGAATCCCACACGCCCTGCCAATCTCGGGCGAATGCTGAATGTGACTACATCTGTCCAATGTGACCGTCACGCTCGATTCCTGGTCGCCCTCATTGCAGTATTGCTCGCGTAGTCCAAACGGCAGGAGACAACAGTTTCAAAAACTGTGCAGTGTGGGTTCGAATCCCTCCGCGAGTACCAGATGAGAACCATTGCGCGTGTAGCCCAACTGGCAGAGGCGGCTGACTTAAGATCAGCTCGATGATGAGTTCGAATCTCTCCACGCGCACCAGCAAAGTTCGGATTGCGGAATTCGGATTTCGGATTTGAAAACGATAGCAAGCCGGAAATTTTTCTGTGGGTCGTAGCTCAATCTGGCAGAGCACCGCACTGTGACTGCGGCAATTGAGGGTTCAAATCCCTTCGACCCACCCAAAGCATTGTTGATTTCCGATTGCCAATTGCCGAATTGGTGGCCGTCGCAGAAGCCTGATACCGGGGCTGTAGCTTAGTTGGATCAAAGCGCTGCACTGTCGATGCAGAGATCGCGAGTTCAAGTCTCGTCAGCCCCGCCAACAACCGAACTAATTGGAGATCGGCAGTTGGCAATCGGAAATGATTTGCGCCAGTAGCTAAATTGGACAAAGGCACCTGCCTCTTAAGCAGGGAATTGTGAGTTCGAGTCTCACCTGGCGCACCAAGCAGTAGGCATGAGGCAGGAGGCGGCGAATTGCTACTGTTCTCTGCGAGTTTAAGCAACAATCCATTTTCATTTACTCTTTAGAAAGGAGAATCCAGCATGCCTTACAAAAAACTACCAATCGGTGGCGCTCACGCGGATGTTCTGTCGTGGGCCAACCACGAGTTCAGCATTGACGAACAGGCTATGCTGCGAAACGTTTCGCGCTTGCCATGTTTGTTCAAGCACGTCGCGCTTGATGCCTGACGCACATCTGGGCAAAGGCAGCATGGTCGGCTCAGTCGTGGCCACGAAGGAAGCAGTGATTCCGGCCACGGTCGGCGTTGACATCGGGTGTGGCATGATGGCCGTGAAGACGCCATTCCAGAAGCGGCATTCTTGACGGCAAGTTGAAAGATCTCCGTCTGAAGATCGAAGAAGAAATTCCGGTCGGTTTCAATGCGTATAAGGAGTCGGTAGACGAAGCCTCGTACTGGGACGGCTGGAAAGACTTTGGCGAACTGCACCAGGGCGTTCACGATCGCAAGACGAAAGCGATGACGCAACTGGGCACGCTCGGCGGCGGTAACCATTTCATCGAAGTTTGTCTGGACACTGAAAACTTCGTCTGGTTGATGCTGCACTCGGGCTCGCGCAACATCGGCAAGGAACTGGCTGAGCGTCACATTTCGACAGCCAAGAGCTTGTGGAGGCTATCGGAATTACCTGCTCCCGACCTTGCTTACTTCATTCAGGGCACGCCGGAATTTGCGGCGTACTGGAAAGACCTGAAGTGGGCGCAAGCATACGCGATGAAGAACCGCGAGATCATGATGACGCGTCTGTTGAAGGTCTTCAACAAGATGTTCAATCATCGTCAGCCGTTCAGGCCTGAGCTTAAGGTCAACTGTCATCACAACTACGTCGCGCTCGAAGAGCACTACGGCGAAAAAGTTTTCGTCACGCGCAAGGGCGCAATCAACGCCGACAAGGATGTGTACGGCATCATCCCCGGTTCGATGGGCGCAAAGTCGTTCATCGTGAAGGGACGTGGGCTGGCGGAGAGTTTCAACTCCTGCTCTCACGGTGCCGGGCGCAAGATGTCGCGCGGCGCAGCCAAACGGGCGTTTACGAAAGACGATTTGGCGCGGCAGACACACGGCGTTGAATGTCGCAAAGATGTAGGCGTGCTGGACGAAATTCCTGGCGCTTACAAGGACATCAAGGCAGTGATGCGGAACCAGAGCGATCTGGTGAAGATCGTTGCCGAGATCAAGCAAGTGGTCTGCGTTAAAGGCTAGTCTTTGAGTCCCAGGTTTCAAGTTCCAGGTTTCAAGTTTGTCCTCTTGAACTTGAGACTTGGAACTTTGAGACTTGAAACTTTCGAACGGGGTGTGGTGTAACGCGAGCATCCGAGTCCTGGGAACTCGTGGCGACAGTTCAATTCTGTCCTCCCCGACCAATCCGAAATTCCCTGTGCATCGTTGGTCCAGTGGGTTCAAGACACGGCGTTGCCAGCGCTGAGACACCGGTTCGAATCCGGTACGATGCTCCAAAGCCGAATGCGGATTGCGGAATTCTGATTGCGGATTTCGCTGGGTCCGCGGCAGGTTGACTACAAGCCCCAGGTTTTCAAACGAGCGCTTGGAGTCCGCAATCCCCAATCAGCAATCCGAAATCTACAATCCGAAATTCCCTTGCTCCTGTAGCTCAACTGGAAGAGCGCGACGCTTCGAACGTCGAGGTTGCGGGTTCGAATCCTGCCGGGAGTTCCACATTGCCGATTGGCGATTTCCAATTGCCGATGGGCGGCAATGACTCGCGGAAGTGATGTAGCTGGAAACATGCGAGTCTTCCAAACTCGCTTCGAGAGTTCGAATCTCTCCTTCCGTTCCAAAACTATGTCCGACAAACTTCAGCTTGTCGTGGCCTCGGCAACGAAGTCTCTTAACAACGTCATCGACAAGCTAAAGCATGTCGGACACGCTCGCGCGCGTCGCCAAGCGGCTAAGGCGCTGGATTGCAACTCCGGTATCGTGAGTTCGAGTCTCACCGCGCGCTCCAATTTCCAGGTAACGTAAACTGTTAGTTTGTGACGGTTCGTTGAAGAAGTCGCACCGATCGCAAACTAACGGTTTGCGTTACTTAACCTTCAAGGGCGGTGATTCGCACCTCGTGAGTCAATTCCTCACCTCCGCCCTTGAACTCCGTTAGCCCAACACTGAACTCAGAACGCTGAACCATGAAGTTTTGTCCTTCGTTCATAGTTCATCATTCATCACTCGTCATTCATTCAGAAAGGAGGTGCCGGGTAATGGCACTCAACGGCAGAGTTTTACTACTCAATCAAACTTACGAACCGCTCGGCACCGTCAGCTGTCGCGCGAGCGATCATCATGACTTTCAAAAACACCGTCTTCGTCGAGGAGTGGGACGGCGATCGCGTGCTGCGTTCGGCACATGATGAATTTCCCGTGCCGTCGGTTATTCGCCGGCGCAGCTTACATCAATGTTCGCCGCCGGCGCGAGCAGTCGGGCATGAAGCGCTTGCGAATTTACATGCGCGACAAGTTTCGCTGCCAGTACTGCGCGGAAAAGAAAGGTGTGGCTGAGCTAACGCTCGATCACATCCTGCCGCGTTCGCGTGGTGGTGATAATTCGCCAGTGAACATTGTGACGGCTTGCATTCCCTGTAATAACCGCAAGAGCCAATCGCACACCGGAGGAAGCACGCATGCCGCTTTTGACTTCACAGTCGGCCTTGCGCGTGAAACTCGAACGCGTCGTGCTTTGCCACTACGCCGAGGCGCGAGCTGAGTGGCGCAAGTACCTCTTCATGGACGTGCACGATGATCGGGACGTTATGGAAAAGGTACGACTTGAACAGAAGGTCTCGGTCTTGGGTCTTAGGTCTTTGGGGTGTCGTTTGGAGTTTCTCGTGTATCGCACAAGAACAGGACCCTGCAAAGACCAAAGGCCAAACGACCAAAGGCCATCTGCCGGTCGGATAGCTGAGACGGATTAGCGTGGGTTTGAAAAACCCGAGAGGTTGGTTCGATTCCAACTCCGACCACCAAAAACTCATGTCCAGAGTCCAACGTCCAACGTCCAAAGTCAGTACGACAGAGCCAACCGACGTTGGAGCTTGGACTCTTGGACTTGCTTTCGCCCGAGTAGCTCAACTGACGGAGCGCTGGTCCTACAAACCAGAGGTTGAAGGTTTAAGTCCTTCCTTGGGCACCAAAGAACAGTAGGCAGTAGGCAGGAGCAGGAAGCAGGCATCCCGTTTTTTCTGCCGCCTGCTTGCTGCTCCAGCTTAATGATTTTTCGGGGCGTGACTCATCCCGGCAGAACGGTGACTGCGCGGGAGCGTGGAGTTCGCAGAGGCGCGTCGGCCTCACGCCCCGTCCAAAAACTCGTTCAAAGTCCAAAGTCAGAGGTTGTGCTGGTTGAGCGGACTTTGGACTTTAGACTCGAGACTTTGGACTAGTTCCGGGCCTGTAGCTCAGCGGAATCAGAGCATCTGTCTTCTAAACAGAATCGTCGCAGGTTCGAGTCCTGCCAGGCTCACCATCTCATTGCGGAGTAGCTCAAGCTGGAAAGAGCGTTCGTCTCATAAACGAGAGGGTGCGGGTTCGAATCCCGCCTCCGCGACCAAATCTAATAAGTTTCAGGTTTCGAGTTTCAAGTTTCAAGTTTCGAGGGTTGACCTAAGACTCGCAGGTGGATTCTCTTGAACCTGAAAGTTGAAACTTGAAAATCGATACTGCTTTCGTCGGGGCTATGATCTAACGGCATGATGCCTGCCTTGCAAGCAGGACGTAGAGGTTCGACTCCTCTTAGCTCCACCAGAAAAACAGAATTCAGGACTCAGAATTCAGGAGTCAGAAGGAAATCTCTGAAACTCTGGAAGTCTGAAACTCGAAACTGATCAATGGCGATGTAGCTCAACTGGATACCAGAGCGTCGGTCTTGTAAACCGGTCGATAAGGGTTCGACTCCCTTCATCGCCTCCAACCTTGACGCGGGAATAGAGCAACGGCGGCTCGCTGGTCTCATAAGCCAAAACCGGCAGGTTCAACTCCTGCTCCCGCAACCAATTTTTTGTGGCGTAGCCAAGCAGGTAAGGCACCGGATTGTTACTCCGGCCATGCGAAGGTTCGAATCCTTCCGCCACAGCCAATCAATTGATCCGGAGCTCGAGTGACAGAGCGGCGGCCTTTTAAGCCGTGAGGTGCGGGTTTGAGCCCCGTCGGGTCAGCCAATTATCGCGGCGTAGCTCAATGGCAGAGCACTCGATCGATAATCGAGCGACGTAGGTTCGATTCCTTCCGCCGCGACCAACACGACAAGTCGCAAGTCCAAGGTCAAAAGTCCAAAGTCACCTTCAGCCAGGCAGACTTTGGACATTGGACTTGAGACTCTGGACTGCTCTGATTGCGGGATAGTGCAACTGGCAGCACGTCGGACTTTGACTCCGAAGATGAAGGTTCGACTCCTTCTCCCGCAGCCAATCACAATTCAACACGACATTTCACAAACAGGTACTTTGATTGTCCAAAAAGGTAACAGGAGGTCTTATGTTTTTACGATTTGTCTCATCTTGCTTTGACGAAGATTCGCAGTGTCGGCTCGGTGTTTTCCAGGCTGCTTATGAACTTCAGGAAACCGGCCGGCTCTCGCTCTACGAAGAAGCATGACTGTTGGAAGTGCTCCGCTGGTTCGATGAACATCTCGAGTGTCCGACCCGCTTTAGCAGGTCGGCGAAACGATGGCGTCAACCTAAGGCGATATGTTGGTTTCGGTCCTCGGCAAGGGAACATGTTCAGAGAATCTGGCAGATGGTCTGAATTCTCGAGGCCAATGGTGTGCCGATCCAGATGATCAAAACCAGAACTCCGGGCTACGTAGTTTATGAAGATGAATTCCAGGTAGCCGCGGAGTCGTTTGTTGAGTTGAAACGCAGTGAACGGAGGTAACGAACGATGGCAAACAAGACTCTATTCAAGTCGCTCATCGGCAAGCTAATGCCGGCAACTGATGCGCTCAATGAAGAGCGCGCGCCAGCTTACGCTCTGCCGCCAAAGCACCAGTTGGCCCAGTACGCCGCAACCGGATGTCTGAACACAACCTTCTACGCAGGCGCAGACGAGCAACTGGCCAAGGTTCTCGAACTCTGTGCGGAAGTTGACGCTGAGTTCATCGCCAAGACTGCATTGTTTTGCCGCGAGCGCGGTTACATGAAGGATATGCCGGCGCTGCTTTGCGCTGTGCTCTCGGTGAAGGATCTTCGGCTGCTAAACGCTATCTTCCCGCGCGTGATCGACAACGCGAAAATGCTGCGCAACTTCGTGCAGATCATGCGCTCGGGCGTGGTGGGTCGCAAGTCGCTGGGCTCGGCTCCAAAGCGTCTGGTGCGTGAGTGGCTCGACGCTCGCGATCCCGAAGCGCTGTTTAAGGCAAACGTCGGTCAGGACCCTTCACTGACGGACATCGTGAAGATGGTGCACCCCAAGCCAAAGAATGACGAGCGTGCCGCGCTATTCGGTTACTTCATCGGTCGCGAGTATGCGGCGGATGCTCTGCCGGAAGTGGTGCGCAACTTCGAAGCCTTTAAGAACGGCAAGAAGGGCGAGTCCGGCCAGGAGCGTGACATTCCTGATGTTCCGTTTCAGATGCTAACGGCACTCGAGTTGGGCACAGCTGAATGGACCGCGATCGCGCGACGCGCGCCGTGGCAGATGACGCGTATGAACCTAAATACGTTTGCGCGTCATGGTGTGTTTAGTCAGCCTGGCCTCTCTGAACTGATCGCAGATCGCCTGCGCGATGCCAAGGCAATTGTCAGAGCCCGCGTGTTTCCGTACCAGTTGATGGTGGCTTACACGATGGCAGCGGCCAACGCTGAAATTCCGCAGATCGTTTGCAATGCGCTGCAGGAAGCGATGGAGATCGCAACGGCCAACGTTCCTGAGTTTCCGGGCAAGGTTTACGTTTTTCCAGACATTTCGGGCTCCATGCAGTCGGCGGTAACAGGCTACCGTCACGGCGCGACTACAGCAGTTCGCTGCCTCGACGTGGCGGCGCTGATTGCGGCCACCGTGCTGAGGAAGAACCCTCGTGCCGAAGTTACTCCGTTTGAGTCGAAGGTAGTTGAGGTTCGCCTCAACCCGCGGGACAGTGTGGTGACCAACGCCGAGAAGCTGGCAAAACTGCCGGCTGGTGGAACTAACTGCAGCGCGCCGCTGGAATTTCTGAATCAGCGTCGGGCGAAGGGTGACCTGGTCATCTACGTTTCGGATAACGAGTCGTGGATTGATGCGCCCCATTACGGCCGCTTCGGCGGCAGCGCGACGCAAACGATGAAGGAGTGGGCGAACTTTCGCCGGCGCAATCCTGAGGCGCGAATGGTTTGTATTGACGTTCAGCCTTACGGGACAGTGCAGGCAAAGGAACGCGCCGACATCCTTAACATCGGCGGGTTCTCTGATCAGGTCTGGGACGTGATTGCGGAATTCGCGCGTGGTGAACTAAACGCTAACCACTGGGTCGGAGTGATCGAGTCGGTGGCGTTGTGAAAATTGCGGATTGCGGAGTTCTTCAAATTCGCGATTCGCATTTCGAAATCCGAATTTGCTTGGCGAATGCTGGTAGAGAGTACATGGAAAGGCGAAAGCTGAAGGGTTCGAATCCCGTCCCACGTTATTATCTCTCGTGGGTTCCTCTCGCCGATTTTTGTCGCCATTCAATTTTTGGGGTGAATGCCGGGAGGACTACATCACCAAGCGAGCGAAGTGGAGTGTGATGACTCCAGCGGTTGAAAGACCGTGCTCAATGGTCTTTCCAATCTTGTCACCCCTTGGCTTGTGAGACAGCGACGAATGCCGATGAAACTACATGCCTGTTACGCACGAGGATCCGGGTTCGAGTCCCGGTGGCTCCACCAATCTCGCGGGGCCATAGCTCAACGGTAGAGCACGCGTTTCATCAATTCTTGTCGTCGCGCCTTCTTTAATTACAGCGTGGAAGATTCAACTATGAGTCTTGAATTGATGCTACAAAAATACGGAACCTGGAGCGGTAAGCGACCGGGCGATAGTTGATTACTATTTGAGCCGACTTCTGTCTAACCCAGGATTCATCCGTCACGCCGCCTTTACGTCTTCCTGCCCCTGACGACGGTGAACGACTTCAACGGAACACTTCGCCTGGGTCACAACTGCGCGCGACACCGAACCCAGAAGGAAACCTCTCCAGGCTCCATAGCCATGCGATCCCATCACAATCAGATCGGCATTCCATTTTTCAGCTTCCTCAAGAATCGCCTCGCGTGGCAGGCCCTGGAGAACTTCGCCGCTCACCGTGAGCGACTTATCTAACCCGCCAGCCAGTGCGGCTACAGCTGCGTCCACGATCGATTTTGATTGTTCGCGCGCTATCTGCTCCAATGCGGGTAAGTATTCGCTTGAGATCGCCCAGACTTCCGGCGTTGGAATCATCGGCACCTGAAACGCCGTCACGACCTTTACCTCGCTCGCCGCCGGCCAGGGACGTAAGGCGACTTCACTAACCGCGGCTTCGCTGAACGGCGAACCATCGACTGCTAACAGTATTCTCATTTCTTAACCTCCAAGTTAATTGTGAGCTCATTCCCCGTCAGTCTGGTTTCAGGCGGTAAGCCTGGCCGCTGCTATTTCAGTTTTCTGAAGAAACGCTTCTGCAGGTTTGAGCGGCCGTGTGACCAGCACCGGGCAAGGCGCCTGCCGCAGTACCCGATCGACGTTTGATCCAAACAATGCTTTCATTCCGAAACCGGCACCGTGCGCCCCCAGGCAGATCAGGTCGACCTCATTTTTTTCCGCGTAGTTCAGAATCTCCCGATAGGGTTGGCCCTCACTGACAGCGTGTGTAACCTGACACCAAAGATGCGCTTCAGCGGGTACCGCATGTTGCAAGCGTCGAGCTGCCTTGTGATATGCGCCGTCCTTGCCGGGCGGGTACCAGGCTATTTCCGGTTCTCCAATGCTCAGCGGTGGCAACACGTGAAGCAGATGCAGCTCGGCCTGATACTCCTGCGCGAACGACAAACCGTAGTTGAGCGCAATCTCTGCGTGATCAGAAAAGTCGTAGGCGACGAGCACGCGCTTCAGTTTTATCTCGTGACTCGAATCATTTACCCAATCGCGTTCGTCACTATGCATGACGAGCACTGGACAGGGCGCACTCCGGCACACGGACTCAGCGGTGGAACCAAGCAGCGCTGCGCGATGAGGTCGGCGTCGCGAGCGCATCACAATCAAATCAACACTGTGGTCGGCAGCGAACCTGGAGATTGCCGCCCCCGGATCGTTGCCTTGCTCAATCACGCGCTCCCAGTTAATCAGCGCCAGTTCTGCGGGTCCCAGGTATTGAAAAAGCGACTTTTCAAACGATTCCTTGATTTCACTCTGCTTGGGCTCAGCGGCTGTGTTTGTTGGTTCGCAGTGATACGCGACCAGCTTTGCTTCGTAAGCACGTGCCAGGGCAAGCGCGTAGCGCAACGCTTGATCCGAGCCGGCGGTAAGATCGGTGGGGCACAGAATGCGTTTGATTGTCATAATGGTTACCAGGGAGAAAACCTGCCTCCGGTTGCGCTTTGTGCAACGACCGTGCCGGGAGCAAAACATGCATTTTTGTTCGCGGTGGAGAGATCATTGGGAACTACTCCGCGAAATGTTGGGAATATTCCTCACTCCCTGATCTGGAATGCTTGCTCTGTAAACGAATGGGTTAACTGAGGATAAGTCATCGGCCAGCGAAGCGGGGTAAGAGTAATGGGGAACCGCGAGTCGCAGCGAGCGGATGCTACACACAATCAATCCGAGATCAGCCGACGAAGGACACTTCCAGCTCCGCTCGCTAGCGCTCGCGGTTCTGCAGTTCGCCTATCACTTCGGTTGGCGTGATTTTTCTGGTTAGCTCTAAGGCTTGATCGCGACCTTCAACACACCGTCGGCGCGTTCTCCAAACAACTCATAAGCCTCGGCGATTTTTTCCAGTGGAAAGGTATGCGTCAGCAGCGGAGTTAGATCGATGCGACCGCGCTTGACCACTTCCATCAATCTTCGCATGCGTTCTTTACCGCCGGGACAGAGGGTTGTCACCAGGCGATAGTCACCAATGCCAGCAGCGAACGCCTCGTAAGGAATTTGTAGCTTGCCTGAGTAGACACCGAGACTTGATAGTGTGCCACCCGGTCGCAGGCTGCGCAGAGCGCTCTCGAAGGTCTGTTGCGTGCCGAGCGCCTCGATGGCCACGTCCGCGCCGCCGCCTGTTAGTCGCTGCACTTCCGCGATGACATCCACGGCCCGGTAATCGAGTACTACATCAGCGCCCATGCGTTTGGCCATCGCCAGCCGGTTATCGTCTCCGTCAACGCCGATGATGAGAGTGGCCCCCATCAACTTTGCGCCCGCCGTGGCACACAAACCGATCGGTCCCTGCGCAAACACGACTACTGAATCGCCAATGCGAATGTTGCCGGACTCTGCACCGCTAATACCGGTTGAAGCGATATCGGCCAGCAGTACTACCTGTTCGTCTGTCAGCTCGTCTGGAATCTTCGCCAGGTTCGCTTGTGCATTCGGCACGAGCAAAAACTGAGCCTGGGCGCCATTGATTGTGTTCCCGAAGCGCCAGCCGCCGAGTGCTTCATAACCCGCGCCGTGGCCACACTGTGAAAGTTGTCCGGAAAGGCACGCGCGACATTGACCGCAGGGAGTGATCGCACCCACCAACACTCGATCGCCCGGTTCGTATCCAGTTACACCCGCTCCAACTTCTTCAATTACTCCCACCGGCTCATGGCCGATGATCAGTCCTGGCTTTACTGGATATTCGCCGCGCAGTATATGCAGATCCGTTCCGCAAATTGTCGTCAGCGTGACGCGAATCACAGCTTCGCCGATGCCGGCGCTGGGCCGCTGCACCTCTTCTACACGGATATCATTCTTGCCGCGAAAGACGTTTGCTTTCATTTTTGCCATGGAACAGATCCTCTATCGCGGCCGGCGCTCGGCTCGCCTTTTAATCAACAGCGGCAATTGAAGACTAATGAACGGTCTGCATCCGTTGCCAGCAGTCCAGGCAAAACGCGATGGCGGGATCAAAATCGAGTTTTGTGTCTTCAATCCACTTTCCACATTTGCGGCACTCGCCGTACTTGCCAGCCATCAGTTGGTCAAGCGCCTCATCGACCTTGCGTAAACGGGCTTGCAGCAGCTCCTGGTGCCAGTTGGCAGCCCGAAGTCCAGCCTCGTTTTCAGGGACGACCTCTTTAAGCAAGGCTTCGCAAATGTCCTCTCGTTCGGAATGTAGCCGGTACCACACAGCCCCATTCTTTGCCTCGACAGAACTGCCAGGAATGTTTACTTGAGTACTCATCTTAGTCACTTCCTCCATTAGGTGCGGCGGTCATCAAACGGCTTCAAAGAGTCGAATTCTTTCTCAGGCATTGGGAAGACGCAGGAGCCACAAATGACAATGCAATGAAGGTGCCGAGCTGTTGTTGAGCAATTTGTGCGTAATCCAGCGATTACGGTGAGTTAGGTTATGGGAAAGTTTCGCAGTTATGAGGAAAAGCGCGCAGGCTAAGACGGTCCGGTTCTGTTCGATGACTAAGCAATCCTGCTTCGCACTTACTAAGGCGCTACGTGATTAAGCATTTGATTGAGCAACATGCCCACGGCATAGGCTAGACCAGCAGCTATCACCCCGACCGCCAGGGTTGACAGCCCTGAGCGCCACCAGGGTGACATGGACCAACGACTCTTTAGCGATCCTATCCCGAAGAAAACAATCCCGGTCATCACTATCGAGGAAGCGAGCGGATCAGCGCCACCGAGCAGATAAGGAAGCAGGGGAACCAGTCCACAAACCAGGAAGGCGCTGAACGTCATGATTGCAGCCAACCAGGGTGAGCGAACCTGTTGAGGCAATCCGTACTCTTCCGTCAACATTGTTCTTACCCAGCGCGACCGATCGGAGGTAATCAAGTCGACCAAACGTGCCAGGTCTTCTCCGGAAAAGCCTTTGCCCCGAAAGATTTGCCTCACCTCTTCGCGCTCACCTTCCGGATCCAGATCGACGTGGCGATGCTCAATTGCTTCCAGGCGTTTTAGATCGTCGTGTTCAGCCCTGGTGCCCAGGAAATTACTGGCAGCCATCGAGAACCCGTCCGCGAAGAGGTTCGCAAACCCCATCACGAGAATTACCCAGGGCGAGAGGCGCGCGCCCACCACGCCGCTGACAACAGCGAAAGTGGTTACAGCCCCATCAATACCGCCGTAGATCCAATCGCGCAAGTAGTTCTGGCGCGGCCCGGCGGCAAGTCTCTCCTGGATCGCCTCAACCGTATGTTCGTGTTCCATTGTAAGGAACCGTAAAGGAACTGCTGCTTCGCAACCAGGACTAACTACGCATGCGCCGCCGCTCTGGCTCGATGTTTGAAGATCAGCAAACTTGCTTCTCCATCCTTATCAACAAACTCAATTGCTTCATCGCGTCCATCGACCCCAACTTGCGGTCTGAGCGATTCGACGCCGGTAACCATATGTGTGAGGTGCCGTGACTCAGTCGCATCGTGTCCGCCCAGCATGATCTGGACGCGTGGTGCATCAGCGCCCTTTTCCTCGAGGCAGATTCCCAGCAGCGGAAGGCCCTGTTCCTCCGATTGCGCTCCAGCCTCGCCGAACACCTGAAGCCAGGTCGGTCGCGACTTATTGCGCTGGTTAAATTCGTTGAGATAACGACTCCACGCCTCTCGCTCGATATTTTCTCTGGTCATTGTTCCTCCACTCCGGTGATGCGATCGATAACCAGGCGAAAGACGATACTGTCCGGCGCGCCGGCATCCTGGGCAATTGCTGATTCCACCGGAGTCAGCAGCGGAAAGCGACCGAGCAGTTTGCCAAGAATGGATCTGCGGTCACTTGGAACCCGAATTTCTTCGAAATTGCCGAAGGCAATTACGCTGCGCCAATTGAAATCGTCTTGAATTTCGTCGACCTGAAGGCAGGCGCGCGGATGCGTCCGCAGTGCCTCGATCTTTCGGCCAGGCATCGAATGACTGTAGATTGCCATGTCCTCAAACAGGTAGTTGATTGGCACCACGTATGGCTCGCCATTATCAATGCACCCAAGCCGCCCAATCTTGCCTGCCGCGATTAGTTTTCGCGCTTCTGTCTCATCCAACATTCTTGTCATGGCAATCTCCCATTTACCGCTTGGGCAATGTTTGTGCCGTTGCAAAAGCGCAGGGAAAGGGGTGAATAGGGTCGGTTGGTGAGGACTATTAACTAGAGTGCTGAGGAGAAAAACCCAATCGGACGTAGCCTGCAAGCTCGGATCAAGTTGAAGCAGAAAACAGATCACTGATCCCCGGGAAGATAAATCCTAAAGGTTGATCCTTTTCCGAGAGACGAGGCTACCTCCACACGACCTCCGTGCGCGCGAGCTATACGGCGCACCGCTGGGAGACCAAGGCCAGTGCCTCCGGGTCTGGTAGTGAAGAACGGATTGAAAACGCGTTTGAGATCTTCCTCGCTGATGCCGCGTCCATTGTCAGAGACTTCGATGATCGCTTCCTCACCAAATTCGCCGACGCCCCAACCCAACTCCCCGGTCGAGGATTCCGCCTCGGAGCGTTCGTCGTCAGATCGAGCGACGCGAATTTTGACCACACCACCTACGTCAGCGGCTTCGATTGCGTTGATGATCAGATTTAGCACTGCATCTTCAATTTGTTCCGGGTCGATAGGGATGGTTATGAGGTCTTCGGGAGGATCGAATTCGAGGTGGACATTTCGGTCCCCGGAGGCTGAATTAGCCAACTGCGCGCGCGCCAGATTGACGGCGCGCTGCACAATGTCTGTTAGTGAGCTCGCTCGCACCGAGACCAGGCGTGGGCGCGCGCGATCGAGTAGTGCCCTCACCGTGTTGTCGATTCGCTGTACTTCCTGGCGCATACCTTCCAGGGCTTCACGCTCGGGATCGTTCTTATCGCGGCGACGAATGAGAATATCGACCCCACCCTGTATACCCGCGAGGGGATTCTTTATCTCATGGGCGAGGCCGGCGGCCAGTTCGCCTATGAGCGAGAGCTGTGCAGCGCGTTGCAGCTCGGCTGCCTGATGTCTAATTTGATCTTCAGCGAGTTTGAGTTGGGTAATGTCGTGGCGAATCGCTACGTACTGGTAAGGCTTGCCCTCGAAATTCAGAAAGGGAACGATGGTTGTGTCCACCCAGTAGGTGGTCCCGTCGCTGGCGCGGTTTTTGAGTTCGCCTTTCCAAACTTTTCCGCTGGCAATCGTGGTCCAAAGATCGCGGATGAAGTCTTTAGGGTGAAATCCGGAATTGATGATGCGATGATCTTGTCCCAGCAGCTCACCGCGAGAGAATTTCGAGATGCGACAGAATTCATCGTTAACATAATTGATGATGCCGCGCTGATCTGGTAATTGCAACAATCGTCGATTGGTCAAGCGCAAACTTAATGTCGGCGAGCTCTTTGAGGGATCGCTCAAGAGATTCAGCGTTTACAACGTTCTCCATCAGTCTGTGGATCCGGTAAGGCCGGAGTGTGCCTGTTCCTCCAGCTTTTTCAGGCGGTAACGAAGCTGATCGCGCGAGATCGCAAGCAGCTCAGCGGCCTTTGTCTGATTTCCGCCGCTCCGTTCAATGGCCTGTTTTACCAGCCCCATTTCTACATCGTCCAGCGATATGCCATCGGCCGGCAAACGAAAACCGGCTGGTGCTCCGGCAATTGGGCCACCGACATCAATTGAATCTCTAATTCCCTCAATCACCGCTCGCGGAACGTATTTCATCGTGATCACGTCACCGTCTTCCAGTATCAAGGCCCGTTCGATCACGTTGCGCAGCTCGCGAACGTTTCCGGGCCACTCGTAACGTCGGAATGCTGCGGCCACATCGGGCGCCAGTGAGTGAACCTGCTTGCGCAGTCGTTTGCCAAACGATTCGATATAGTGATCGGTGAGCAACAGGACATCATCACCGCGCTGGCGCAACGAAGGAATGTCGATTTGAATGACAGACAACCGGTAATAAAGATCCAAACGGAACCGGCCCGCTTCGCTTTCGTTTTTCAAATCACGGTTTGACGCAGCGATTACCCGGGCATCGAAGGGAATGTCCCGCAGTCCTCCTACGCGGCGAAACGCGCCCTCTTCGAGGACTCGCAGAAGTTTAGCCTGCAGACTGAGTTCGAGTTCACCAATCTCATCAAGGAAAAGTGTTCCGCCTTCAGCCTGTTGAAACAATCCCTCCTTGCGGGCTTTTGCATCGGTAAAGGCGCCCTTCTCGTAACCGAAAAGTTCACTTTCGATCAGAGTGCCCGGCAACGCGGCGCAGTTGATCGCGACGAACGGTCCGTCCGAACGATTCGACTGGTAGTGTATCGCCTTGGCAACCAGGTCCTTGCCGGTTCCCGATTCGCCCTGCAGGAGGACCGATGATACTTCGCTTTCCGCAACTTTTCGGGCGATCGCCAACATCTCGCGCATCGCCGGCGACTGACCGATGATCTGTTCAAAAGTAAACTGCTGCGCGCGCTCGCGGCGAAACAGGTTAACCTCTTTACGTAGCCGGCCTGCTTCAATTCCGTTACGAATTGCAACCTGCAATTCTTCCAGGTTGATTGGCTTGCCGATGAAATCGTAGGCGCCACCCCGCAGTGCGGCGATGGTTTCGTCCACCAAGCACGTTGGCAGTAATCATGATTACGACGGCATCCTGCTGCCGGTGTCGAATCTTGCGCAGTACTTCCAAGCCCGAGCCATCCGGCAGATTAATGTCGAGTAACACGGCTGCGGGCGGGTCTGCCTCGAAGGCAGTAAGCGCAGCGCCGGCAGTAGCAGCCTCGATTGGCTCGAAGCCCCAACCGCGCAGTGCTTCGCCGAGCGACCACCGAATCATCTTTTCATCGTCAACGACGAGTATTTTTTGTTTTTGATTTAGCAGAGGTATCGTTCTCGCTTTTTGATAACGCAGTAACTATACAACCTAGCCTGCGAGCAGGCGATAGCCGTGAAAGGAAATGAACCAAGCCCGCGGAGCAGTCGACAACACCACATTCCGTTAACGTTGTCGCCCACTTCGCGCGCAGGCATCGTCTTTAACCGTTAACCTGGTGTTCCGCTACGCTCTCCCAACCTTTACGCTAACACCGGCGCCGCACGTAAGGAATCAATGTCTACCAAGCCGTCATCCTGCCGCCGTTCGCGTAGCCGTTTTGGTTTCTGACGGCCGGGCAGCGTTCTTCAGGTGCTTTTTGAACAGGCGTGCGGTGGCAGTTAAGAAATCATAGGATGTAACAATTCCGACCAACTGACCGTCATCGACCACCGGTAGGCAGCCGATCTTTCCTAGCCGCATGATCTCCATCGCCTCGAGTGTGGGCGTGGTGGAGGTAACGCTGGTCGGGTTCGTCTTCATTATTTCGCTGACCGTCAAAGGTTTTTTTGCGCTCGAGACGGATCGACTGCTCATGAGGCGTAATAGTCCGCGGTGAGTAACCAGACCAACAAGACGACCTACTTCGTCTTCGACGGGCACGTGTCGTATGTGGCGCCAGTCCATAACGCTGGCCGCGAGATCTACCAGGTCGTTTGGTCGCAAAGTGAACAGATCGGTGGACATAAACTGTCCGACCGTTTGATAGCTCTGACACCAGTCGTCCAATTCGCCGGCTTCGGCCAATTCCCAATCGTGCACAGGTTTGCCCTCCTTCTGACGAGCAAGAATTGTTGAGGTCAACACTCGCGTGCGTACATCTGTCGATTCGTGCATATCATCGAGCGCCGCCATTGACTTCAGCATCCACTGCGAACCGGTTCGGCCGCTGCGAACGCGCTCTTCCAACAACCCAAGATACTTGTCAATGTCGGACGAGTCGACCTTAGAGTGTTTCAGACCGGCGCGAGCCAGCGGCAACAGTTCATTGAGGATCAGGGAAGCAGCGTTGCGACTCTCGCCGTCAAGCCACGTAAAGTGTGCATTTAGCCCGTAGCGGGCGGCGGTGAAAAAGTTTTCCTTGGCCGCGTCGAAACTTAACCGCCGGGTGATGTCGCCATAGGTTCCCGGAGTCGCGACCATCAGTCCGACAAAGAAGGCGGCATTTGCAATCTCGTCCTGTACCGTCGGTCCTGAAGGCAGCGCTCGGTTTTCAATTCGCAGGTGTCCAACTCCATCGATAACGCCATAACAGGCACGGTTCCAACGCCAGACCGTGCTGTTGTGCATTCTCAAAGCGGTGAGCGCCGGAATTTCGCCGCGCGCCAGAACCTGGAAAGGATTCTCGTCCGGTTTTGACACCATGATCGGGCGGAAGCGAGCGATCTGGTCGTGGAATAGTTCCACCACAGAGTTCTCAATCCAGTTATCGCCAAAGCTAACGCGGGTAGGATGGCTGCGGGCCAGTTGATTCGGCGAGCGTGCGTCGATCGAATGTTGAAAAAGCGCCACCCTCGTTTCCTGCCACAGGCGGTGCCCAAACAACAGCGGGGAATTAACTGCGGCCGCAAGCACCGGAGCGGTGATTGCTTGAGCGAGATTGTAGTGTGACGCGAATTCCGCGGGACTGGTCTGAAAATGTATCTGGAAACTTGTATTGCACGATTCCATCATGATGTTGTCGTGCGTAATCTGCAGTTCGTCCAGTCCCTTAATGTGAATTGAAAAAGGGCCGCCGCGCATACCGATGACGCCCTCATTGAGCCGGTGGTAACGTGGAATCGGCGACAGATTCTCAAGCGTCAAGTCTGATTTTCTAAGCGTTGGCAAAATACCGGAAAGGAGAACGCTGCCACCAGATTTTGCGGCAGCCTCACCCACCGCAGACAGCAGTTCCTTTAACTCTCGCTCCATCTGGCTAAGGCACTTACCGGAAAGGAAAAGAGGAGTCAGGTTAGCCTCGAGGTTGAATCTCGCGATCTCTGTTGTTAGTCGTGTGTCCTGGACCTGACTGAGGATTTCCAGTGAGGTCGGGGCGGGTCGAAAGTTACTATCGATCAGGAACATTTCCTGTTCCGCGCCGATGCGTTTGACCCCGCTTTCGAGGAGACCACTATGGATCATGTATTCCAGCGCACGCAGATCCTCAAGCAGCGCCCTCATAAAGGCCTGCGACGTCTTCTCGTCAACAGGTTCGACGTTGTGTTCGCCCATGGGGATTCCAGACTGCCTTGTGACTGGAGGTTGACCTACAAAACTACTCGCCGGGTTTTCGTGCTTGAGTCAACAGTTGGCAAACTTTGTGCCGACCGCAAAAGTGGTCATAAAAGGGCAAGGTTCACTCGTTTGGCCAACCTCAGTGCGGGTTATTCCGCACGGTGGGGGGATTCTTGCCGAGCGCGCGCACTTTTTTACCTGGCTGCGACCTTCTTTTCGTCCTTCGGATGACACTCAACGCACTGAAACATTGAAATATCGCCCAGGTTAACGGGATGCTGAAACGGCTTGTTTGCCTGGTGACAGAATTCGCACTTGTGTTTATCGGCGAGTCCGCCCAAGTCAACCGGATGCTGAAATGGGCCGGTTTTTACCGAGGCTGCCGGATTCAGTGAATCGTAAATCATGGTGTGACAAACATTGCAGTTCTGGGTGATCACTTTGCCGGTGTTGCTGACGTGCTCCCCATCATGGCAGCGGAAACAGCCTGCGAAGTTGAGATGACCAATATTGTTGGGGTGCGTCTGCCAGTCAGTCTTCATCTCCGGGAAAAAATAAGTTTCAAATATGCGTTGAACCTCTGAGACCGCGCTCTTGATCGATTCCTGTTTTTGAGAATAGACCTCCGGGTAGCTGGTGCGATAGAAGTCGGTCAGACTCGCGGCAATCGCCTTGGTTGCGTCCGGCGTTGTTTCGTATTGACCGCTGAGGACCTCAACTGCTTTCCGCTTGAGATAGGGCAGTGACGGATCCAACCTGCCGGCTACGAAAGCCTGATCCACAGCGGTATCCGGCGGAAGATAAACGTGCGCGGGACGATTATGACAGTCGACACAATCCATGCGGCGTTTTTCAGCCGCAGCAATCTTGTCGGGCGACAGTGGACGATTACGATCGTAGAATTCGGTTACGTTACCTAGCCTATCCTTGATTCGCACCCAGGGAATAATCTGGCGATGGTCATCGGTTGAGATGTAGGTTATTTCATTGGCGATGTTCATATGCCAGTGAATGCCGGTAACGAGGCCGGTGGTCGAGCTGCCGCCGCCGACATTTATCAACATCCGCCGCTGACGCAGGGTGTTCTGTTCGTCATAGGCGTAGCGATTGAAGACCTTCAGCTGGGCGCCAAAAAATTTCTCTGGCCAGTGACACTGTTCACAGGTTTCCTGTGCTGGACGTAAGTTGTGCACCGGTGAGTTGATCGGTCTTGAATATTTATTGAAAGTAACTGAGTAAAGCTGATAGGCGCCTGACAGCTTGGAGCGCACATACCAGCCGGCGCCGGGACCGACGTGGCAACCAACACAACCCACGCGCGCGTGCGCGCCTGCAAGGTAAGCGGTGCGCTCAGGTTTCATTACGTGACAGGTCTGACCACAAAAACCGACCGACTCGGTATATTCGAAAGCGCGGTAGCTACCGAAAGCGCTGGCTGCGAGGAAGACGACAACAACACCAAGAAATGTGAAGAAAGCACGTCGAGCACGCGGGTTGTTTAGATCAAGACTGGGATACGCCGCTATGTCTTCCGGCGAAGCGCGCCGCCGGCGTCGCCGCTCAAGAGCGCCGCCTATCCCGATGACTACCAAACCGAACATCAGGACCGAGGGAAAGATGATGTAGGTCAGAATTCCCAGGTAAGGATTCTCACCTTTGGACGTGATCTCTATAAGAAACAGCAGGACTACGCTTACGAGGCTGGCAAGGACGATCGCGGCCCCGATGAAGCTGATGTAGTTGCGGAAAATGCTTGGAGGTTTGGAAACGGTTGGTTCTATCTCGTCCATGCTAGTCTCATCTGGCCTCGTAACAAGCCCACATTAAGCTGTGCTTCGGTCCTGTTTGCCCGCCCTTTCCAGTAAACCATTGCGCAGGGCAATGGCGTTACTGGAACCTGTTCAATCCCGCCCTTAATCCTCGGGTGACGTTTCGTCTCTGGCCGCCTGCTCGTTCATTTGTTCATAAGCCAACTCATGCTCTTCCTTATACCATTCTTCCGAGACACGGCCATCGATTAAGGCAAAGTTAACGGGATAAACATCAGGATCGAAAAGTACATGATAGAAATGCCAGACGATTATTGCCAGCGTAGCCAGCACGGCCTCGTAGAAATGTATTGAAAGCGCAATTTCCAGCCACCAACGAGGCAAAAAACCAAAAACGCCGAGTTTGAACCAGATTATCAGACCGGTCAGGCCCATGATAATAGTGCCCCAGACGACGGCCCAGTATTCGGCTTTTTCTGCGTAACCGAAACGCGCGAACCTGGGTTTCTCTTTTTTAACTCCGAGATAGTAAGCAAAGTTGCCGAACAGGTCCTTAACGTCCTGGAAACGGGGAAACATGTCCTTGACCCAAAGTCTGCCTTCACTCGTTAAGGCCAGGTAAAGCAGGTGATAGATTCCTACCAGGATCATCACCACGGCTGCTGTCCGGTGAATTATCCGGCGCAGAAATTCGCTGCCCAGGGACCAGGCCAGCCACGAATCCGGGTATTGCAAAGCGAAGCCGCTCAAGACCAGCGCGATAAAGCTGGTCAGCAATAACCAGTGTTGGGCTCTCTGATTTGGACTCAGGCGAACAATGCTTCGCGGCTCGTTCCGCCTGGCGATTACCTTCTTGCGCCAGGCGAGCCCGTTATGAATCACCATACCGCCGATCACGAGGAAGATTAAGGGTAGATAGATCAAGCGCACGATCCGAGTCCCCAGGATTCCCTTGTCGCGACTGGCGACTTCAGAAGCAAGATCGGAGGTGAGGTGGATTTTGCCGTTGGTGAAGTTAGCGCCCGCGCCGACGTGACACTGGCCACATGTTTGCTGCAAGTTACCTGCATTGATCATCGAACGTGGATCCGATGACGGCAGGATGTTATGGACACCGTGGCAACTGGAACAATTGGCGACGACCCTTGATCCCATTTGCGAAGCCAAACCGTGGTAGCTGTCCTCGTAGCTACTGACGCGTCCGCTCGCTACTCCAAATTCCTGTGTCAGGGTCACACCCTCATGACATTTTGCGCAGGTATCAGTGGCTAACGCAGTCATAGCCGTCGCCGTGTTCTGATCATGCGGCATTTTGATGTTGTGTATACCGTGACAGTCGGTGCAGACAGGCGCGCGCGATACTCCACGCGCCACCGCCTGACCGTGAACGCTCTGAACGAACTCGCTAGCTTCAGTACGATGGCATTTTCCGCAGGTCGCCGGAATGTTGACCTTGGCAATGGATGATTGAGCATTCGAGGCCGGTTCAATATCGTGGCTGTTGTGACAGTCAGTGCAAACAGCGGCGCTTGTGTTGCCGCGCGCCATGGCCTTCGCATGAACGCTCTCTCGATAAGACAGGACCGGCCGGTCGCTAATGCCGCTTCCCTGCATCACCGATTTGTCGCCATGACACTTACCGCAGGTTTCGGCGATCGTGGCGCGGTTGATCGTCGAACCTGGATCGCTGGCAGCCAGGATCGTCGTCATGTCGCCATTCTTTGTATGGCAATCAAGACAGGTTGCCGCCTTGGTTCCGTTATGAATCGCCTGGGCATGAAAACCGCGATCGTAATCAGCATGCGGCGCTGTATGGAACAGTGAACCTGCCAGGTAGGGAAGTGACTTGCCTGGCGCGTGGCACCCCTGACATTCAAGATTTGGAGCTGCGGCAGGAACGTTGGCATTGGGGCCGCCAATAGTTCCACCTTGATTGGGCCGAAGGGAGGGCGCGGGAGAGTTTTGATTATTTTGGGCTGCGACCGGCTTGAAGACGATAAGGCCAAGTAACAAACTGGTCAGTACGCCCGCCAGGATAACGGCGACGGCAAGAGTGCGTCTCACGGATTCGTTTCCTTTAAGTGACGTCCATAAAAAAATACACTCGATGCCGTCCGCGCAAGCGGTCCTACTGGCATCGAGGTATCCAAACTGAGCTCCTCAGGCGAGATTAGTCTTACGCGTGATTCGCGGCACGAGCTGCCGGACATCCACACCGGGACTGCCGTCCGTTCGCGCCGGTGTCATCGACTTACTTGACTGACTTCATGTAGTCGACCAGCGCCTTTGCCTGATCAGCGGTAATGCCTTTGTCCTCAAACGCGGGCATATTGGGCGGCTTTTCAGGTTTCTTCCCTTTGAGCACTGCCTGCACGAGAACATCGTCGGCTAGTGTCGCGTCGAATTTCTTTTCGGCTTTCGTACCGTGGCAGGCAACGCACTTGGTTTTGTACGTACCCGCGGCGTCAAAGTCCTGGGCAACAGCTCCGGCGCGTACTGAAACCACCACGAAAGTCGCAGCCAGCATTACACCGGCAAAAGCCGCTACCACATTTATCAGGCCATTAGTCCTTGTCTTCATAATTCCTTACACCCTTCCCTCTGAACTCAATTCCAACCGGACTTGCGAAGCGCAACGACTGTGCCGCGGAAGATCATGGTAAATTTGCAGACACGATACAACGGTCTGCGGTCTTTTACCCACAGCAAATGGAAAAATCTCGCTACGGAGCCAAAACGCGCATCAAGCGCGCGACCCGCTCAGCTACAGCGGAAATCCGCCGGATCTCAAGCTGCAGCCGTCTTTTTGTGGCAGACCACGCACTTCTTCGATCCCGGCGCAGTGGCGTCCGGCCTCGCCTTCAAAACGGCGTCGTGACAGCTGCCGCAGTTTCGATGGAAGGCCTGCTGATTGGTCAATACGATCGGATCAGTTTCGCCCTTGATGGTTGGGATCTCCGGAACCAGCGTAGGTTTAGTTTCCGCCCGAGCGTGACAATCGCGACAGTCATTCACTGGCGGAGCGGTTGGATCTTTCTCTAACAGCTCCGCGGTAAGTGTAGTTGTTCTGTCGGCCGGCCACACGGTTTTGTGTGGTGGGTCCTTGAGCTTGAGGGCTTCCGCCAGCGGTTGCGCCGTATGGTGACATTGAACACAGGCGATTGGTTTCGTGCCGTCAACGCTGCGATTCTTTGTTACGTGATTGACGTGGCTGAAGGTAATTTGACCCAGCTTCGATTCCTTCCCCAGGATGATTGTTTCAGGCGGCTTCTTTCCATCCTGTGCCGACACAGTAGTCGGGATGGTCGGCATGCCTGAAACCAAAAAGATCGCCACGATGAAGCCAGCAAAAAATGATATTACTTTCATAGTTAGTTCCTTTCTCGCCAAATGGATCTGCCGCAGATCGTTAAAAATGCCAGGCGGCCCCCGTGTGGCACCGTTTGCAAGTTGAGAAATCATCGCCTCCAAACGCACGTTTGCCGTCATGGCAGGTGCCGCAACTTTGTCCGCGACCAGTCGCGTGGTGGTTCAGTGGCTCAGGCGCGCTTACCTGTCGGCGCTGCGGCATCCCGGCTCGAACCTGATGACATTCGTTGCAGGCAACTTTTTGATGCTTCGAGTGATTGAAACTGACCCGGAAGGCCGGGGCAGATTCGGGTGTTCGGGAATAGCCTCCCAACTGATGGCACGTCCCGCAGGAAGAGATGTCGCGGCCGCCGGACTGGGCGCGCGGAGTATGACAACGAAAGCAGGTTGTGTGTGCATTGAATCCTGCGGGTATTGACAGAGCAACACCGGCACGCGCCGGCCGGTGACAGGTCGCGCAATTAACACCACCCATGCTCAGGTGACGCGAATGATCAAACTTCATGCGGAAACTCCGTAATCGTGGGAACGACTTCAGAGCCCCTGATTTCACGTCGGTGTGACAGATGGTGCAAATGGGACTATCTGAATTTGTGAACTGCTGTGCATGACATCCCGCGCAAGGCAAGTGGCCCGATCCGCCTGGGCGCCTGGGAATCGGTGCATTCGTTTCCCGACGGTGGCACAACAGGCACGGGAGCCGGGAATGATTTCTAGTGTTGTGCTGAAACTTTGAATAGTCCAGGCCTTCGGGAAATTGCATTTGTTCCTGGCCGGGCGAAGATTCAGTCACGAAGGTAGACATTGATTTCGTGGCGTGGGAGTTCAAGACAGTGAAGGTAGCAATCGCCAACGCTAAAACAACCACCGCAGTTACGCGTGACGCAGACAGCCTTCGACTTTGCGCGGCCCTTGTGGCTTTGCCAGGAATCCTGAACATCTTGCTGAAAGTTCCCATCATCAACCTGGTTTTTTGGTCGCCGGCGTTGGGATCGCCGTCAGGTGACCCTCAGGTATTGCTGCTTTGCCAAAAACGACGTGACACTTGGTGCAGACGAAGGCAGCGTCCTTTTTCTTCTGATCGATTTCGAAATTCAAAGCGCCACCATCGTCGGCTGTAGCGGTGATATGACATCCCTCCGCGCCACCACACGATCGCACCGGCACCTTTAGCGTTTTCAGATCGACGGTATTGAACGTCGTGACGTTGTGACAACCCATGCAGTTCAAAGCCGGATGCTCTCCGCCTTCATGTCGGAAAGCGCCGGCTGAGCCCCGCCGGCTCCATCTTGCCAGCATCGTCACGTCCGTAATTCCCATGTCGCTGGCGAGCTTCGCATCGAAATCGAATTTCAAGCCCGGGTCTGGCGACAGCAGTTTATGACAAACGTTACAGTCCTTCGGCTCCGGTGCGATTCCAGAATCTGAGTTATGACAAGTGAAGCAGATGGTGTGACTGTTTGGGATCGTTTTGAACGTGCCTTTCTTCAACCAAAACGCGTCACCCAGGTTCTTCGGCGCTTTCGTTACATATTCTTCGCTCGCGTCGCCCTGCGGCTTATAGGTCGCGTGACACACCTGGCAGCTCTTCGGCGGCCCGTCATCTTTCTTTTCCTGAAGTGACACCGTCACTAACCAGCCGCGGTCTTCTCTCAAACCCGGCGAGTTGAATCCGACTACATCGATATGCTTATCGTGTGGGAATCCCACGCCAAACTCCGAAACGAACGGGAATGCCTTTTTCGTCGGATCGTTGACGTCGCCGAGGCTCGGGAAGAGATATCGACTGGTATCTCTGGGACTGTTCTTGACGTGACAATTAGCGCAAATGGCTGGCGCCGGTCTTTCCCGCGCAAAGAATTGTTGGCGATGGCAACTCAAACACGAAGCATGTTCGGGAAAATCGCTGACATCGGGAAACGCCTCATCGCCCTTACGTACTTCTTTCCAGTTCTTTGAAGGAACTTTGTGACAGGAATTACATTGAAGTTTTTGCGCCGCCACGTGGGTTCGATGAGAAAACCTGGTGTAGTCGATGCGCGGCGTCTTTGGCGCGGCGACTTTCTTCTGAACACGCGGCGCTCGTCTCTGGAAGGCAGCACTGTTGGCCGTAGTCGTGCCTGCAGCGAGGCACAACGTTATTGACGCCGTTAAGAGCACGACCTTAAAGAGGGATAGTTTCCGCTTGCGAATCACTATTGGCCCCACTCCTATCAGCGCCGCTGAGCGACGCCGCCCATCCTGCTACTGCTCCGCCGCCTGACGGGCCTCTATCTGCCTGAGTTTTAAGTAAACCAGTCCCGCCAAAAACAGGATGAAGATCAGGGAGACAGCCAGCCCCTGACGTCTGAATTTTCGCTCTGCCAGCGCGGCCGTTCCCGCTTCATAACCTTTTGCCGATACTTCCAGGCCCGGCCCGATGACTTTATCAACTTCGGCGGTCGATGAAGAATGAATCAGCACGCGTGCATGCGTCAACGCATCAATAGCGCCTTTCAACTCAAACTTTGGTTTACTGACTTCCATTCCAGCTCGCTCAGCTCGATTCAGAATTTCAGTAGACCTGCCGAGACTAGCTATTAATTCGTCAATTCGCGAACGCATTTGACCGGCGGCAACAAAACCTTTATCGCCGTCGGTGTGACAATTGATGCACAGAGCCCCATCGGTTGTGCCGATCAACTGGTCGCTTGGCTTATTAATCGCATGATTGCTATGACAGGTGATGCATTCAGCCAGTTCCTTTTGATCGAAGGCCGCTTTGTGGGGGCTGGTCTGAAACAACTCCGCCTGGCGCGCATGGCATTGGCCGCAGACATTTGCCACCGAAGCGATCCCCGGCGGTGTTGCACCATGATTGCCATGACAATCATTGCAGGTCGGCGCGGACAGATCCTGTTTGTCATACAGAGCCTGAGCGTGGACACTCGTTTTGTACTTCGCGTACTGATCGCTGGGAATTCCAAACCCACGCATGTAATCGGCACTGGCGTGACATTTGGAGCAGGTCTCGGCGACGTTTGAAGGATAGACGGAAGACAGGGGATCGTTGATCGCTCTTATGCCATGCACGCTGTGGCAACTGATACAGGTGGCAACGCGCGTCTCTCCGGTTTTGAGTAGCTTGCCGTGTACGCTTGTGTAGTATTCGCGTTCCTGATCGACGCGCAGGGAAGGGTTAAACTTCTTCATCAAATTCGCATCGCTGTGACATTTGCCGCAATAGGCCGGGATGTCGAGCGTTTTGGGCTTCCCGAGGTAGCCCTTGCTGAGGTCTTTCGCGCTCTCCTTAGTGTCGGCGTTGGGGTCCCCGCCATGACAATCATTGCACGACAAGCCTCGGCCTCGATGAACATCGTTGTCGAAAAGTTTGGCTGGCGCGCTCAGTCTCGGATCATCCAGCTTCGCGTGACACTCAATGCACGAACTCTTCTTTTGTGCTGAAGCCGAAGCGAACAACAGCAGGATAGTCAGGACTGGAAGAACACACGCGACCCTACGGACGAAGAGCGCAGAAGCAACCTTCCTTCTCAACGCTCGGTCCCTTGCGGGCGCGGGTCGAACCTTCTTGTCTTTTGGTAGAACAGCTTTCATAGCGGCGTCAGGTCACATATCCGACAATTGTCAATACGACGATGTAAAGCAGCGCCAGCACGCCCAGGACATTGAAGATTAATCTCCTCCGGCGATTGTCTGAGCGATCCACGAAAGGCACGATGAAGAGGAGCAGCGCCACAACATTGAAGGCCATAATGCCGATCACTTCGCCGTCGAAGCCCAGGATCTTCGCGGGGATCAGCTTCAGAGTCTGGAACATGAACAGGAAGTACCATTCAGGCTTAATACCTTCAGGCGCGGACGCAAACGCATCTGCTTTCTCGCCCAGTTCCCAGGGAAACAACGCGGCCAGGGCGGCCAGCACACCGATCGCCAATATCCAACCGATAAGATCGCGCAGCAGAAAATTAGGCACGAACTTCATCTTCTTCACTGGCTGGCCGGATAACCTGGGCGGCACGCTCATGCCATGCATCTGTACCAGGAGAACGTGAATGCCGATAAAGACAGTCGCCGTCGCTGGCAGGACGGCAACGTGAAACCCAAAAAAACGGGTCAACGTCGCGCCCGTCACGTCATCACCGCCGCGCAGGAATCTGAGGATGGGCCGGCCAACCACGGGAACTACTCCGGCGATCTCCGTACCGACCTTGGTCGCGAAGAAAGCCAGCTTGTTCCAGGGTAGGAGATACCCGCTGAACCCGAAACAAATGACAATGAAGAGCAGAACCACACCGCTCACCCAGGTGATTTCGCGTGGCGGGTAATAACCGCGTAGAAAAAAGACACTGAACATGTGAATGAACAGCGTCGCAATCATCAGATTGGCGGACCAGCTGTGAATCGATCGAATCAGCCAGCCAAACTTTACTTCGGTGATTATGAATTGAACGCTCTCGAAGGCACCTTCCGAACTGGGACGGTAATAGAGCAGCAGCAGAATCCCGGTCACCACCTGGACGGCGAAGAGAAACAAGGTCATGCCGCCGAAGTAGTACCAGATCGAATGCCGGTGTTGCGGGACTTCCTTTTTCCGGGCTATGGCCGCAAGCGTGCTGATAGACAGGCGCTCATCAAACCAGGCGATTACGGATTGTATCCTCACGGCTACCTATGTTCGGGTGACAACGACATCATCGCCACGCAGGTTGACTTTGTACTCCTCCAGGGGACGCGGTGGCGGCCCGCCAACGTTCTTTCCACTCAGGTTGTATTGCCCATTGTGACAGGCGCACCAAATCTGTTTAGTTTCGGGGCGATACTGAACGATGCACTCGAGGTGTGTGCACACCGCTGAGAGCGCTTTGAATTCGCCAGTGTCGGTATGAATGAGAATGCCGGGCTTGTTGCCGAACTTGAAGATCTTGCCGGAGTTGACCGGAATCTCACTGAGTTTCGCCGCTACAACAGAGTTTTCTGCTGACTCAATGATGCGAGGTGGCTGCATGAACTTGAAAATTGGATACAGGATTGCACCCATCGTCGCGAACGCACTCGTCCCCAGCAGATAATCAAGAAATCTTCGTCTGCTCGGTTCCGCTGGGTGTATCGGCTTAGTTGATTTATCCCCGGAAGTTTTTCCCAACAATCGTTTTCCTCCATCTAGAGGTCGTTGTGTGGAGCTTGAGAACTCGGCCTCATGCGTGCTATTCCGGCCGCGAAACTATACACCAATCTCCAGCTATGGCCTTGACCCTAGCCGGAGATTGGCGACCTTACAACTTTAAGAAAGAAATCGACTACTACTCCTTACGACCAATGTATAGACGCAACGAAGTGTACGGGAGATGCGCGTGGTAATTCTGCGGCCGAGGCCCGACCAACGCGCTTTCGTTGTAGTTGTAATACTGATAGCCGAGATTCCAATCCAACCGCCGGTTGATCTTTATCGCCAGCCGTGTTTCGGGCGATTGAAAGTTCATCGGATAAGAGTTGATCAAAGTGCCGGGCGTTCCGGTCGGATCCGCAAGGCGGTCGCCCTGGCCACCGTCCTGATTCACCCGGTAGGCCGCGAAGAGGGTAACGCGCGGCGCGAGCCGGACGTTCGTATCTACATAGAAGAAATTATTCCTCAGGAAGTAGAGGCTATGACCCAGCGGATGCCGGACGCTGTTGAAAAAGTAATCAACGATTGCGTCGCTGTTTGCCCAGTTGTAGTTGTAGCCTGCACTGAAAGAGACTTTGGGATTCGGGGTCCAGTCGACGGCTGAAGTGAACAGTCGCGACTTGGTGTCCACGCCAAAATCCTGCAATGAAACACCAGCTATCTCCGAGGGATTGGCGTTGTTTCTGGTGATAACCGCGACGCTGAAGTTCAGATTCTTGTTCGGCGAATACCGGCTCTTGACTCGGAAATTTGTGTAGTCGTAATTCCCGATACGGGTGAAAACGTTGTCTGCGGTACCGTGTTCAGCGTCGAAGTAGATGCTCCAATTCTTTGTGGGGCGCGCTTTGAATCCACCGAAGAACGAATGAGTGTGGTTTTCCTCTTCCTCGCTTTCTGAGGTGCGCACAGGCGGCGGAGTGAGTGATCCGTTTGAACCGAGATTGAAGCCCTCAAAGCTTTCTTCGATGCGGCGGTTTCCATAGCGGTAGCCGAGGTGGAACCCAAAGCTGTTGTTGACCTGGTAGTCAGCCTCGAGCGTGTTCTGATACTTGCGATACTTGGTGATCCGATTGCCGTCCAAATTGTTGGAAGCAAACGTGTCGGTCCTCAGAGTTGCGCCAGCGCCTCTCGTAATTGAGAAGAAATCGCTAAACACGGCGGTGCCGTCGATAGTGAAGTCTTCAACGCGGAACGTATCCGAGATTCGTAGCTTGTCCGTAGCCAGCAGCGTGACTCCAATATCGCCTAGTGTGTCGGGTCGCCGGGTACTTCCGACGATGTCGTATTTACCAAGATTCAGAATGTTGGGAGTCGCGGCAGGCGGAGTAGGAGGCCATCCGGTGACTCTCGGGTTGAAGTTTCTACCGGTGAAGCTCTCGATAAAGTTAAATCTCGAGGTGGCTTTGCTGTAGACGATGCGTCCAGTAATGTCGAGTCTCTTTGCCACCAGGGTGTGCGCGCTGAACCGCGTGTAGTTGACGTTGCCGCGCACCGGTTCGTTGCGATTAAAACTGGTCAGACTGGCGACCGTTGGGTTCAGGTTTATTCCCGGCGTGACGCCAAGATTGATAACACTATCGTCGGTGAAACGGCGGAATCCCTGTAGGAAAGAAAAATCAATGGCTCCCACCTGGCCGTCGGCGCCGACGCGGTAGTCCGTAGCCCGCGAACTCAGTTGCTGTCTCAGACTAAACTCGTTCCCGCCCAGGTGATAATCGGTGTTCGCCGGGCCGCCATATCTCTCGGGCGAAATGCCGAGACTGAACCTGATCGTTCTGTTCTTAGGCAGTATGGTGAGATCGAAATCTCCCATCTCGGTATTTGTGTTGTAACCATGCAGGCCGGTCACGGGATTGGGAGCAACGCTGAAATTGGCCGGCGAGAATACCCAGTTCGGGTTCACAAAGTTATTAAGGAACCGGAAGTACTTGAAACGCCGGTAGGTGGCATCAAAGCGATACAGCTCCGGCTTTTCAATGTTTATTCTCACGTTGCTGTACGGATCCGCACCCCACCCGGTAGAAGTCACCAGCAAAGTGTCGAAGACCGTGCCCTTGCCCTCTTTGGCTCGCACCAGAAAGCTGGAGTCAAAAAGCCGCGGCCCAGCCTTGTAGTTCAGATCGCTCCGATACTTGTTGAGATCTCCGTCGACTCTCAAACCGCGATAGCCAACTTCAATGCTGGAAATGATGGTGTAGTCACCAGTATCCTCGCCGACTTCGACTGGAGCAGCCGGCGGCTTGGCCTCGGCTTTCTTAGGCGAGCTTGATAGAGGTGATGGTGACGGCTGCTGTGCGCTTGCGACTCCCATCAGGAGCGATAAACCGAGCGCGAGTTGCGTTAGCCGGCACAGGATGTTTGTAGCGTTGTTCTTCATCGCCCGACTCCTTCATAGGTAAGCCACCCGGCCCTGTTTTCCCCCGCTGTTACCGGAAGAAAACTGGGCTCGAATGCGACCCGTGAACCTTGACGTGACACGCCGTGCAGTTGGCGTATTGCGCGTTTTGATTGTGCTGTGGTCCAGCCGGCTCAACGGCCCCGACGTCATGCGCCACACTGTGACACGTCAGGCAGAGTTGGTTGACCGCGCTGAATCTCAAGAGCCTCGGATTGGCTGAGCCATGCGGCGTATGACATGCCACACAACCTTCGGTTTTCACCGGGGCGTGTTCATAAGTGAATGGACCCTGTTTGTCCGCGTGACATTTAATGCAAGTAGCATCTCCGCCGGTGGCCAAGCGTGTTTGTTTAAGTTCGAAGCCGCCATGCGGGTTATGACAATCACTACAACGCATCGCACCTTCCGTAACTTTGTGATGGAAGGGCATTGAGAACGCCGCTTTCACTTCGCTGTGGCAACCCAGACAAAGCTGGGGGTCGCTCACTTTCAACATTTTGATTGTTGAGAAGCCCGGCTTTTCGGCGTTTACTGCCGTAACTCGAGTAATTGACCCCGGCACATTTTTATCGCTTGCAGTTAAATGTGGTGCGTGGCAGTCAGTGCAGCCGACGTCGTTGCGCCAGTGCTCGCCACGACGGAAGTTGTTGTGTTCTTCCTTGCCGGCGTGGCAGGTCAGGCAGGTCTCAGCAGTTTCTTTCGGCGATTTGTTCTTAAAAGAGATGATCTTGGCGGGGTCGCCCTCTTCAGCATGGGCCTTGCCAGGGCCGTGACAGGACTCACATCCGGTCACCTTTGAGTTCCAGCTCTTTACTTTGGCAAGCTGAGCATGCGAAGTATGGGAGAACGCTTTGAACTGATCTTCGTGGCAATTTTGGCAGGTATCGCTGCCGACGTAACCAGAATCCTGTAGCGTCGGCGTCGCCGGGATGGCGCTCGTTGGGTTTAGACCAATGGCTTCGGAACGTTTAGCCGAAGTGAACCACAAAACCAGGCCTAACACCGACCCGCAGATGAATAGCGTTTTGGTCGTTTTAGTCAACACTTTGCAGCCTCCTTACGGGCCTGAAGAGCTTCTGTAACTTCCCTTTGATAAATATTGTCTGAAGAGCGTGGGCGGATGCTCTTGTGTACCAGGCTGATAAGCCTTGAGGTTGCAGCTCCGTAACCTGGTTTTGGTGGGCGATTATGATGGCGAGCCGTTTGATTGTCAAAGTCATTTACTCACATCCTGAGTATCAATTTCCAGCCCACTATCCCATCTCAGAATCGTCACTCTGCACCTCGAATATTTGCTGCTCTATTGAAAGTTCATACTAGGGGAACCGCGACTTCATGGCTGTGACGCACGTCACACAAAATTAGAAAAAGATCTAAGAGCCCTGACTGGCCAACGCTGCTAAAGCCACATGATTAAGTATGACAACTTCACCTTCTTCTGGACGAATGAAACGTTTTCGCGTGAACATATTCAGCGATCGAGTGACAGTTTCCCGCGAGGCTCCTATCATTTGAGCAATCTCTTCATGCGTAAGCAGCGTTTGGAAGGTAATTCCGTTCGTCGTTCGTCTGCCGAATTGCTCGGCCAAACTTAGTAACAAGTGCGCGAGCTTTTCAGCTGCGGAGATTGACATCAGGAGCCCGCGGGCATGCTCAAGAAAATCAGTAAGGTCCTTGCTGATAGCAACAGCTACGCTAAGGCCGAATGACTTTTGCCGTTCAAGCAGCGCTAAAAGATCTTTGCTCGAGATGAAGTCTATCCGGCAGGGTGTCAGAGCCTCGGCGGTGGCCTCGTATGATTGTCCGGTCAGGGCCGCCTGGATTCCCAACAGGTCACCCGGCCGGGCGATTCGCACAATGAGTTTTCTGCCTTCAGCCGAAGTCATTGAGATTTTGAGACGACCTGTACAAACGACGTAAACATCATGAGCGGAATGACCTTCAGTGAAAAGCACCGCCCCCTTGTCAATTACCCTGCGCTTGCTTACTCGTTCAAAACCAGGAATCGCGTGCAAAGGAGAAGGACATGGCAACGTAAGAGCTTGTCCATTCTCAACCGAGCGATACTCAACTTCGATCTGTTTTATCGCGCCGCGCATCGGCGCTCCTTCCGCTTGACCCAGTTAGTGGGAACCATTCATGGAATGGTACTTATCCCGTGTAAATCAGGGAATTATTAACAAGATCGAACCATCGTCGGTCATGCTCCCAGTTCCTGTCTGTGCTCTGACGCACTTACGTTCCCTCGAGTTTCCGATTGACGATTCAAAGATCCGTTCCGCAGGTCGCAGGGCAAGCAATATGCCAGCAGCACTCCGGCGAATTACTGAGCAGTTTCCATTGATACCTCTCTCGTTTGCGAGCTTTCGCCCATGAGGCTGCGGAAGTTTCCACACACCGTTTTAGCGCGCAAGGTGAATACTCGACTGGAGTTCACATCCCAACTCGGCATGCTTGTTGCTGCAACAACAATTGGGAACCCAAAGCTCGAGCGAATGGAGCAGCGGCTTGCTGCTCAGAGTGCGGAGCCAGGGAGAAATGAAAGGCCGGACAACGTGGCTAAAGATGATCGAGACATTCTGGAACTGCTTAAAGAAGAATTGGCTTTCATCGAGCAAGGCGGTTATGGACGCTCGGTTCGGACGCCGTGGTTACCTAGGTCGGCCTTTCAGGACTCCCTGACCTGCATTAACTATGCAGATCCCACCCACACCCATCCCTGTGACGAATGCCACCTGATAGATTTTGTGGATCGCGAGAAGCGGGATGAGCAGGTCCCATGCCACTACATTCCTTTGAATGAAGCCGGCGAAACGATTGAGGACCTTGAGGCGCGGGATAATCAGGCACACCTGGAGTCAACCCTGAAGCTTTGGATGCGTGCCAAAATCAAGGAGATTGAAGAAGCAAGAGCGACTGCTAAAGTGTCATAGCGCGAACTTTCGAGAGCCGCGTCGCAAGCGAGCAAACCAAAAAGTTTCGAGCTCGCGATTTCGAGTGCATTTGGCGGTTGAGTTCGTAGGTTCAGTTTGCGCCTTCTCGCGCGCTTGAAACTTGAGACTCACCATCCGCAAACCTCGAAACCCGGAGCTCGACAATAGAAAAAGTGTGGCAGCCGGGGAAAGACTCGTGTCAATCTCCCAAATAGCACCGCCTGGTCCAGTTGCTTATGAGGTAGCTGGGCGAATCCGCGTATATCACAAGCCTCCAGTTGTTGATCGTAGCATCCCTTCGCTACCACTTGCGGTTCTGCATTGGGCGCGCTCCTAATTGATCGGATCAGGCCACGATCATTGTTGAGCTTAAATATCGGTTGCACTTGCAACTTAAATCTACCTGGTAATATTTCACGTTTTGTCGAAAACTGACTGTTGCTCCCAGGAAAGAGCGTGATAATATTGACAGCCTAACCCCCGTAAATGTGATTGAAACTGGCAACCCAGCGACCTTAAACGATCGTTGAGGGGAGGCAACTATGTTAGCGAACCATCGTTTGCTGCTTCCAGTTTTCCTGTTGACGCTGGTAGCGTTCGTCACTTGTCTAGCATTATCAAATCGAGCCGATGTCGAGCCTGGAAAGAAATCTTCTCCCACTGCTCCTAAACTCGCCGATGGCTTGGCCGCCTGGGAGCGAGTCTATTCCGTTCTAACTTCACCGCGCTGCATCAACTGTCACACAGCTACAAACTATCCGCAGCAAGGCGATGACCGCCATCGCCATTTCGCGAATGTCATCCGCGGCCCCGGGAACATAGGTGTAGCCGCGTTGAACTGTGAGAGTTGTCATCAGGAAGTCAACGCCGATAGTACAGGCGTACCTGGTGGGCCGGGATGGCACTTAGCGCCGTTGTCGATGCGATGGCAGGATACAAACGACCGTCCCCTGTCGAGTGCGGCGGTATGTCGAGCTGTCACTGATCGATCGCGCAATGAAAATATGAGCGGGAGCGACCTGTTGAAGCATCACGAGCAAGCGGCACTGGTTCTTTGGGCCTGGAATCCGGGGCGTCGGCCAGACGGAACGATGAGAACTTTGCCACCGCTAACGCATGCGCAGTTTGTCGCTGCAACTCGTACCTGGGTTGACGCCGGCACTCCCTGCCCGCGCGGAAAATAGGAGACAAGTCATGGCAACCTATAAACTCAATGTAAACGGCCAATCCAAACAGGTGAATGTTGATCCCTCGACTCCGCTGCTTTGGGTCTTACGCGAAGAACTGAAAATGACCGGCACAAAATATGGTTGCGGTATCAGTGCCTGCGGAGCATGCACCGTACACCTTTCCGGCATGGCTACGCGTTCATGCATCGTTCCGGTTTCGCTTGTTGGCGATCGGAAGATAACTACTATTGAAGGTATCGGTGAAGATCCTGTCGGACGCGCGGTACAGAATGCCTGGGTTGAGAAAGACGTAGTTCAATGCGGTTACTGTCAAAGCGGACAAATTATGAGCGCCGTCGCGCTGCTAAAAGATACGCCGAAACCGACAGACACGAACATTGAAGAATCTATGGGTGGGAATCTTTGTCGTTGCGCTACCTACGTACGAATTCGTGAGGCCATCAAGAGCGCGGCGGACAAAATCGGTTAAAAGGATCGCGCCAGGGAGACCTTGAGGAGGTTTAGCGATGCGAGCAGCACTAGTGCGTGAAAATGATCTGCATCTGAACCGGCGCAGCTTTCTGCGTGTATCGAGCGTTGCGGCCGGAGGCTTGTTGGTTTCTTTGTATCTGGATTTTCCGGCATTTGCGCAGGAAGGAACACCCGCAACCCCGCCGAAAGTTTATCCGCCGAATGCCTTCGTTCATATCAGGCCTGACGGCAAGATACTAATCGCAGTAAACCGCCTCGAGTTTGGTCAGGGCGTGCAAACTTCTCTGCCGATGATCCTGGCCGATGAGATGGACGCCGACTGGTCAAAGGTTGAGGCGGAGCTGGCGCCCGCAGCGGATGTCTACAAGGATCCGCTCTTCGGCATCCAAATGGTGGGCGGTTCCGGTTCAATCGCGCATTCCTTTCAGCAGTACCGTGAATTGGGAGCGAAGACGCGTGCGATGCTGGTAGCCGTGGCCGCAGAGCGCTGGAAGGTTTCGGCTGATCAGTGCCGCACGGAAAGTAGTGTGGTGTATGGGCCCAACGGAAAATCGTTGCGCTATGACGAACTGGCAAGTGAGGCATCCCGTCAGCGAGTGCCAGGAACCGTTCAGCTCAAGAATCCATCTGAATTTCGTCTGATCGGTAAAGAAGTGCCGAGACTGGATAGCACTGCAAAGTGTAACGGCTCGCAGAAGTTTGGCCTGGATCTTGACCTTCCGGGCATGAAGATCGCAGTTGTCGCTCATCCGCCTGTATTCGGTGCCCGCGTGAAATCTCTGGACGACAAAGACGCTCGCAGCATCTCCGGAGTAAAAGACATCTTCGAAATTCCACTAGCGAAAGGAAGTGGTGTCGCCGTTGTGGCTGACAAATTCTGGTCGGCAAAACAAGCGCGCGACCGTTTGAAGATCGATTGGGATCTAGCCGGCCTGGAACTGGCGGACACTTCGCAGTTGTGGACCAGGTTCAAGGAACTCGCTCGCACGCCGGGAAACGTCGCGGTCGCGCTCGGTAACGACAAAGCAATGGATCGAGTCCCTCACACGCGGCGGATTGTGGCCGAGTACGAATTTCCGTACCTCGCTCATACGCCAATGGAGCCCTTGAATGCTACGGTCCACTTTGAGGGTCAGAAGGCAGAGGCCTGGGTTCCTTCACAGTTTCAGACGATGGATCAGATGGCGATTGCGGAAGTCCTGGGGCTGAAACCGGAGCAGGTCACCTTCCATACTGAATTTGCCGGCGGTGGTTTCGGTCGTCGGGCAGTAATCGATTCACACGTGCCGCGCGAAGCAGCCGTGATTGCCAAACGTTTGCGCGGCACTCCGGTAAAGTTGATATGGACTCGCGAGGATGATGTGCGCGGAGGCTACTACCGTCCAATGCACGCCCATCGCGTCGAGATTGGTATTGGCGCTGATGGAATGCCGGCGGCATGGCGCCACGTGATCGTAGGGCAATCGCTCGTAGCCGGAACTCCTTTTGCGGCGATGATGATTAGGAACGGTGTCGACCAAACCACTGTCGAAGGCGCATCGGACACCAACTACAGCATTCCTAACTTCCACCTCTCAGCACACAATCCAACGGTTAACGTGCCGGTCCTATGGTGGCGCTCGGTAGGCAATACTCACACTGCGTTTGTGATGGAGACGCTGATTGATGAGTTAGCCACGCGCGCCAAAATGGATCCGATTGCTTATCGTCGCAAGCTCTTGAAACCTGAAGCAGAGAAACTGCGAGCCGCGCTCGAGCTGCTGGACCAACAAAGCACCTGGCGAAAAAACTTACCGCGGGGACATGCTGCAGGTATCTCCTGTCACGAATGTTTTGGGACTGCCGTCGCCTGCGCCGTTGACGTCTCGATCGAAAACAAGCGGCCGAAAATCCATCGCGCGACCGTGGCGGTTGATTGTGGGCTCGCGGTTAACCCCCTGACCATCGAAAACCAGTTCCAGGGTGGGATCGGTTTCGGTATCACCCAACTGATGGCACAGGGCGCGATTACTATCAAAGATGGTCAAGTGGAACAGCGAAACTTCGACGGTTACACTCCGCCTTACATTGTCGATACACCGGTCGCGATTGACGTGCATCTTGTCCCCAGCAGCGAAGCGCCGAGCGGCTGCGGCGAGCCTCCTGTGCCGGTAATCTCACCGGCAGTAGTCAACGCACTGGCCAGACTGACCGGGAAGCGGTATCGCAGCCTGCCACTGAGTTCCGTTTAGTCATCACGGATAACAAGGTTGGGAGTCAGTGAAGCGACGCCGAGGATAACTCTACAGGCCGTCCGCTTCACGGACTTTATCTCGGGTTGCTGCTAATCCCAGCGATGAATCGCTGGGCTATTTTCAGTCGGCCGCTAACGCGGACTTAGAGAACGCTAATGTTGAAATCAGGCCGACGAACGCGGCGATCCAGCCAGCCTTTGCGAGATAAATGAAGTAACGCGTACTGGTTCGCCTAACGAATTGACCGGGGCGTTTGGGAGAATCTTGGCGGTAGATTGGCAAGCTCAGCGCTTATTCGCGTCGCCAACTCGGCTCGTTCCCGCTCAGTCAGAATAGTTTCCGCCCAACGATAGACCTGGCTCTCTTCTAATTCATTATGAATTGTGAGTCGGTTTTGAACCTCGAGGACGGCTTCGCGGACTGCCCGCATCCCTTCGTCGACGGTCCGGGAATCCAAATTGTTTACGAGATCGCGCAGTATGCCGATTGCCCGCGCCAGCTCGTGCATGAAGAAATCATGATCCCCGCGCAATCGCTCGATAGCTTGTTGTCCCTCATTCCGAGTGGGCGCAACAGCCTGATCATCTGGAATCTTGCTCAGTCCATTTATGATCGCCGGAAAAAGATGGAGATGTTCGGCACGTATATGAATAGCCAGCCGCGCCCAGAACAGATCCAGACTGGCATGGCTGGCCCCGACATCGCCGGTGTCCAGAGCCTTCCGAAGTCCGCTCAGTACTTCATCGAGAGCGGAGTGATCGTCCGCTAACCGCCGGCTTGCTTCTGGAAGCATTGCGATCCTCTAGATTAACTGGGCTTGATCTATTCGTGTGATTGAAACGAATTGCGCTGAATTGACCTTTTCATCGCCTGCCATCTGCTCAAGCTCATTGAGTAAATCAGTGAGGTCAACGCCCTCGCGTCTGCAAGCTTGTTCAATCGTGATAACGCGAGCCATGGTCTTGCGCAAGACGGCGTTTCGTAGCGGGGTGAACCCTCGCCGCACAAAAATTTCGAGCGACTGCGGATAGCGAGTCAACACGTCACTCACTCGGGTACTGGGAGTGATCTCAAACTGTTCGAGAGCCTTAACCCAACCAGATTCTCTTTCCAGTTTCTTCCCCGCTCGCATATTTGCAAAGAGTTCGTATCCCCACAGTGTCAGCCCAATGACTTCGATAAAACCTGAAATGCCCATGATTCGATAGGCCGCAGGCGAGAAGTCGGTAGCAATCTGGAAAGAAACGCGGGTCAAATTGCCAAGGTTCAGCAAGAGGAACGTAGGCCAAAGCGAACGCGCTCGCCGAACATCCACACCTGACAATGTGGGCACGACCTTACTCGATACACCGACAATCATCATCATGATGAAGCCGACGGTTAATGCATGGCGATATGCTCCAAAGAACGCATGCGAGAACGGTACATGCGAGCCGGTCAGCGGCATGTAGATTCCGAAATTGTAAATAGGGGTGAATACGAGCATCGCCGTCGCCACTATGAACCAGACGTAAGCGGCACGAATAAACTTCAAGCCGCGATCTCTTTCGTTCTCGGGCACCGCGCCGAAGAGCCGATACTGAAATGGGGTTACAACTGCTATTACGAGGAGAACGATTGTGGTTAGCCAGTGAATCATCAACAACCAATGATTGCCACTGGCCATGCCCGTTACGAACAGCACAATACCCGCGAGGATGGACCCATTGAGTCCCCAAAAAAGAAATGCCTGCCAACGAAGAGATGGCTCACGCAGTCCGTAGGCGTGAGGCAGCAGTCTCAAAGAAACGCCGAGAATCATCACTACCGCGATGCCCAGCAACTGCACATCACGGTAAGGGATATTAAAAGTGGCAAGGTTGAAAAGCAGTTCCTGACGGCTGCCGGCCAGCTCAAATAACTTGAAGATCACCGGATTGGCGACTGCTGCCAGCGCGAACCAGCCAAGTGCCGCATAAACAAACCGATCATAGCCCTCGGGTTTCTTCGCCAACCTTGCCGTCATGATGATGGCTATCCCGAAGACAATTACCGAGGCCAACTGGATTGTCGCCGCGAGAAGCTCCAGCAAGAGAGATGGAGGAGACGACAGGTGCGCCACCGTTTGTAACAGAATTCCGGCAACCATCAGCGGTAACGCAGAGAAAGCCAATCCGGGTCGCCACAGGACGGTATGCTTGAATCTTGGGAAAGCCTGATAAGCAAAACCCATGATAAAGAAGCCGACAAAGCCAAAGACCATCGCGTGACCATGGGCGAGTACCCAGGAATAACTGACGCTGCTGAAACTTTGTTTCAGTCCAATCGTCAGTAGATTGATCGCTCCCCAGACGCAGCCGAGTGTTAGCACCGTGGCGATTCCAGCTAAAAAGAACGGACGATAAATAGTGTCTGCGATCGACGGCGCAAAATCTGCGGGGCCAACCAGAGTTTGTGACGTCGCCTCATTCAACTCGCGAAGCAGCACATCAACTGGCACTCCATGTAGCCTGGCGAACCAGCCAATCTGCTCGCGCGGTCCCAGCGGCCCGCCACAGCCGTGCAGACCATAGCGATCAAAGACAGCGCGGGTCGCTGGATAGCGCGTCACTACATCCTGAAGAAATGCTTCGGAAGTGATGGTATCTACCTTGTTCATTGCTTTTATTGGAAACGGTTAATTATCAGGCAACTACCCGAGATTCCAACTCGATGGCCCGGGGAAAGAGAATGTTGTTCTCCAGATGAATATGCTGGTGCAGATCCTTCTCGAATGCTTCCAACGCCCCATAGAAAGTACGATAACTGATACATCCGTCGGCTGGAGTGCTGTAATCCGAGGTTGTGCTTCGAAGTTCGCGCAAGATCTCACCCGCCGTGTCGTGTTCCATCATCATCATGCGAATTGGATTATTGACGGTACCGAACGGGCCGAATGGCGCAGGCTGGTTCTGAGCATCGGCTTGCGCCAGAGCGACAATGTACGGAAAGAGTATCTGTTCTTCTTTGAACATGTGCGGCTTGAGATCGGCGCACAGAGTATCAAACAGCGCACTTACTTTATGTAGCTCAGGATGATTCTCGCCGTGCGCGGAAATTACTTTCTTTGACAATGACTCAAGCCGGGTCATTTCCAGCTTGGTGAAGACATGGTGAGTATCAAGTATGTGGGTGATCAGCTCAGACAGGGGCAGATTCTGAAAATCTACCGCGCGGTCGCTCTGTGGTTCGGCTTGGCTAACTGACTCAAGCATCCCCAACACCTCGCCTACTGCCATACCGATTGAAGCGCAGGCGTCTGTCAGCGGACGGTTACCGCCGCAGCAGTAATCAATCTTGAGTTTCTCAAAGAGTCTGGTTGATTGCGGCAATTGAATCGCAACCTCGCGAACTGTCATTTCTGAACTAATCATTCTGTCCTCCCAATTCGTTATGAGCGTTCTATGGTCTTACGGCGCACCAATACGCACATTACCTCGTGCAAAGGATATGCCTTAGGGAAAATGACTGAATATAAGCCTTGAATGGATGTGAGTTGCGAATTTTCGCGGTTGTTAGCGGAGAAGTTCGCAATCGCTTCGGACGGTCAGGGAAAACACTTTTGTCCCTGACGGATTGGAGTGATTCTCAACAACCTTGAGTTGGCTCAGCTGAAACGAAATACGCGTTCCTGAAATGTTCGTAGCAGGAGATGATCCTTGACAGGAACTCCGGAGTTAGACAACTCATATTCGCGATCACTTTTGCGACGATTGGGTTGGTTACTGTCCCCAAAGGTGCATAGCGGCATAAGCCCTCCAGGGGCGCCAGGCTTCGGCTCGAGCTTCGAGTTCGAGGGCTGAAAGCGGGTGATCGGGCTCACCGGTGACGTGTCGCAACACTGAGTCGGTAGAAGGAAACGCGTCAGGCTCTCCAAGCGCACGGAGCACGACATATTCGGCAGTCGAAGCGCCGATGCCATCTATTTTCGACAAGGCCGAACGAACGCTCTCAGTAGAACTGAAGTCGAGCTTTCCCTGAATCACCGCCGAGGAAAGTTCCTGGAGGGCGGTGACACGAGTCTTGGAGAAACCCAGTGCATTGAGATCGGCCCTCGCAAGTGCTGTGGGCGTTGGGAATAAGTGCGTGAGATCCGCTACAGGATCCTTGATACGCTGACCCACCTTTTCAACGAGACGGGCCGCAAGTGCGCGACTGGAGGTCAAACTAACGTTCTGTCCAAGCACAGCACACACCGCGCATTCGAAGGGATCCCATGCGCCCGGAATACGCAGCCCCGGACGCTTCGTTACCAACGGACCAAGCACTGAATCGGATCGGAATGCTAATGCGATGCGTGCCGGATCGGCGTTAGCGTCAAAGGCACGTCGGGCCGCCGAGGAAATCTGGAAAAGTGCTGCGGGCGCTGCGCTTCGTATGCGAAGCTCAAGCGCATGCTCGCCCTCGAGCGGCCGGACGCAAATGATCGAGTGGCCCTTGTCTCCACCGAGGGTTCGAGAATATCCGTGTTCATCCACGCGCTCCACACCGGGAATAGCATGCGCCGCCAAAAACTCCCGAACTTGACTCCAATCATAAGGAGGACGGAAAGCGAGTCTAAGAATCACTTCACCGCCCGCCCTCAAAGCAATGTCAGAACGCAATTTTTTGCGAAGTTCCCGAGGTGCGCGCCCATAGGTCTGCAAAATGGCGGCATTGAACCGGCGAAGACTTCCGAAACCTGCTGCGAGAGCAATCTCGGTGATCGGTAAATTACTTTCGTCCAGGAGACGCTTGGCAAACTGAAGGCGCCGGGTCTGCGCGAGGGAGTTCGGCGATGTTCCTACGTGCTGCACAAATAAGCGACGCAGATGACGTGAGCCCACTCCCAACTTATTTGCCAACTCATCGACGGAAGCAGTATCGAGAATACCTTCGTCGATTAGACGCAGGGCTCGGCGAACGACAGCCGAGGTCCCCAACCAGGCAGGTGTTCCGGGAGCGGCTTCTGGCCGGCATCGCAGGCAAGGTCGAAATCCAGCTTCCGCTGCGGCGGCCGCGGTGGCGTAGTAGCGCACGTTCCAACTCTTTGAAGTTCGAGAAGGGCAAATCGGGCGACAGTAGATCCCTGTCGTCTTCACTGCGATGAAGAACTTTCCGTCGAAACGAGGATCCCGGCTGACCCGAGCGCGATCAAGCGCTCGAGCATCAAGTGATAAGTTATAAGCCATCGTTCGTGAACATACGTCAATTCTTAACACTGCGGTAGCCATTTTCGGACCTGAATGGCCAGTCAGCTAATTACAATACAACCTCTTATGAGTCGAGGCTCGTCGCGTCCGAAATCGGCTAGTAAAACACTACGCCTAGCGTTAGGTTCATCCGCAACAGTTTCCCCAATAATTCGATCGCAAGTGGAACTCCGATTCAAGGGTTCTCCACAAATCTCATTGAGCTAGCGGAAGTCTGCCAGTATGTTTTGATTGGCTAACTAACGCGGCGCGTCCGAACATTGACCTCTTCCTGGTTGAGTCGGAACTTATGCCTACGATTCTTGACTGGCGCCAAAATAGAGACAGTTGGATTGGGCTTCTCAAAAATCAAACCAGTGAGGGCCTGGATACCTGGAACCAGCGAATTCGTGAGGCGCCGGTCACAGATGAGCGCCAGCTTCGTAACTGGCTTTCCGTTCAGGGCATAACCGGCTACGCGCAATCGCTACTGGTCATGGAACGTTTCGGCTATCCTGACTTTGTCCTGGCAACAGCAGACGAACTCATCGAGGAGCAGTACGCCGATCGCGCTCACCTACGGCCGATTTATGATGCGATCATTATCGCCGCACAGTGTTATGGCGAGTTAGTCATCCAGGCGCGAAAGACGTATGTTTCGCTGGTTACGTCCCGAAGGACTTTCGCACGCGTGCAACCAAGAAAGACGCACGTGGATTTGGGTCTTCGTCTTGAGAATTGTGAGGTCGGCGGCAGATTGGAGACTTCACGGATTCACCATACGATGCGGGTACAGATTGCCCTTACCAAACCCGAGGAGGTAGACAGCGAAGTTCAAAGTTGGATCCAGCGGGCTTACCTCGAGAACTCTTAACAACATTCCGACTTGAAAATGAAGAAAACAACAAAAAGTAGGCGGCACCTGGCCATCCAACCTGGAATCAAGTCACTCGAAAGAAACGAAAGGAAATTCAGATGTGCCAAGTTGCTCTAATTGCGAAACGCTCTATTTACCTGGTCACGTTCATCATGGTTCTTAGTTTGATGACACTGAACACGGAGTGCATCAACGCCTCTCCACCACGGGCAAGTGGCAGCATTGCAGCGCGTGAGAGTTCAAATAGTGATGTGGTGGAGCAATTAAAACAGGCCACCCAGGAATTGCTCGATGCCATCGCTCCGGGGAAAAAGGAGGTCTGGGAGAAATATCTGGCGGAGGGCAGTATATATACGGACGAAGAGGGAAATGTAAAAACGAAGGACGACTTACTCAAAGAACTCACGCCGCTTCCGAAAGGCTATATCGGTTCGATTAAGATGGGAGAACCGAAAGTATTAGTTCAAGATAATGTAATAGCCCTTTCTCACCGCGACCGTGAAGATCTGGAGTTATACGGTCAGAAAATCGTTACCTATTTTCATTCAACAGACACATGGGCGAAGCAAAAAGACGGTCAATGGCGAATCGTAGCCACTCAGACTATGGCAATTCCGAACGAGCGCAAACCAATGCCGATCAATTCTCAAAAGCTGGATGCATACGTCGGCCAATACCAACTCTCGCCCGAGGTGACTTACACCATCACCCGCGAGGGCGACAAACTTTTTGGGCAACGGACGGGACGAGCCAGGGATGAGTTGCTGCCGCTTTGCGTGGATATTCTTTATCGCAAGGGTGTTTGGCGCGGAGAAAAGGTTTTCGAGAGAGATGCGCAGGGCAACGTCGTGAAGATGCTGGATCGTCGCGAAAACAACGACCTCGTCTGGAAGAAAGTCAAATAAGTTCGTTTCAGGACGCCAGCGAAACTCACATTCGTGGCCAGTGCATCCAGGACGTTCGTAAAAAACGTTTAATGAGAGATCACGTCTGAGATGCCCGCGTGATTTGAGCTGAGACCGTTTTCCATCCCGCTACACTTTGCACGTAAACATCTGTGTACCGACTCATGCCTCGCGACCCATCTTGTCCGGTCCAAACTCCCGTTGCCTGTACCAGGGCCGCGTTTCCGTAAATGCGCACGTCGACATCTTGCAGTTTGTAGTCAACCACATCAGGTCCCTTGGCGGCATTCGTCAGAAACTCTGTCTTATTTAGAACTGAACCGTCGGATTCAATTACTACAAAATCCTCCGCCAGATGTTTTCGATACCATTCAACATCGGCGTTTCATGAAAGCGTCGACGTACTCCTGATTCAGTCGCTCCAAAATAGTTTTGTCCGACCCATCCATGTCTATTGCCGTACTCATAAATCCTCCGGGAAGGTTTATTTCGCTCGAACCAATTGCTTTCCGCGAAACGAGATCGTTTCGCCAGGCTTCATTTCGTAAAAAGCGACCTTCAGTTTCTTGAGTTCGGCGATGAAGGCGTCAGCTGTTTGGACAGTCCCAAAGTGATCAGGAATGGCCAGCTTTGCTCGCACCGATTGTGCAGCTCGCGCTGCCATTTTCGGTCCCATCTGGCTGATATTGATCAGGGCAACATCTATTGAGTAATTCTCGCCGATTAGTTCCATGTCCCTGAAGTAGGCTGTGTCGCCAGAATGATAGATGGATGGGCCATTCCTTACCGCTATGACAAACCCCGCTGGGCTCCCGCCGTAGGCCCGCTCGGGCTCGTTGGGGCCGGCCTTCGCATTGAAAACGCTGCTCGAATGAATTGCGGGAGTCATTGCAATCATCAATTCGCCGTCAGCGATTTGAATCTCGTTGCCCATTTGCATGATGTAGTCACTGTCAAACTGCTTGGCGGGAAAGTCGGCGAGCTTCACTAAGTTGCCAGCTAGTTCGGGATTAGCAATTAGAAGAGCGCCAGTTTTCCTGGCAATCTCCACCGCGTCGCCAACGTGGTCACGGTGTCCATGTGTGAGAAGTATGTAATCAACTTTGGGAACTGCGACCAAAGGGTCTTTGCCATCTTTGGCTTCCGGGTTAGAAGGGTTTCTAAGCCACGGATCAATCAAGATAACTTTGCCGTTAGGGGTGGTGATAGAAAAAGCGGCATGCCCAAACCATCTTATTTTAGTTTCCTGTGCCCTTGCCTGAGTGACAAAGCCAACCAAAAAAATTAACAGGATAACCGCTCTCGTGGTTGCTATTTTCATATTCATTCGCCGCGTCTGAGTCTTTTCAAATTTATCCCAATCATAATCGGTTTGCGCGGCAGAGGCCCGTTCGGAAAACACTCTACGTTTTGTTCATTGACTGCCGCCCACACTACGACCACTCCTCAGAGCAAATAGGAGGATCGGGATTCATAGAATGCCGTCAAGATACATGAACGCGGTAATCAATCTGGACGTTTTCGGACGCCGAAGGCCCAAGTGAGTGAGTTTGGATGGATAACTGGCGGAGCTGTTCCAGATGAAGCGGCTTGCCTTGCAACTTTGTAGGTCGACGTCAACATCGAAACAGCCTCAACCATGTAATTGGATGGTAGGTTCTTTCGACGTTCCTTATGGTGAAGAGGTAACAGGAGGAGTGATCATGGTCACTCTGATCGAGCGCGAGTTTACCGTTAACGTTTCACTGGAAAGAGCCTGGCAGAACCTTGCTCGCCTCGACCAGTGGCCAAGGTGGGCGCACCACATCAAGCGCATCGAGGTGCAGCCGCCAGGCGAAGCGGGTCCGCAGTCGTCAGGAGTTATTTATCTCGCGAATGGCATGAAAGCCACGTTTCGCATGACGGAATTTAACCCTGGTCACAATTGGAAATGGGTGGGACCGTTCCTTTGGCTCACCGTTCATTACGATCACTGTTTTGAATCGCTGAACAGCCATCAGACCAGAGTGACATTCGTGCTGGAGGCTAGCGGATTCGGGTCGGGTTTCTTGGGCCGGCTGTTCGCCAGAGTTTATCGTCGAGATCTGGAAAAGGCGATTCCGCTGCTCGTGAAGACGATCGAAAGCGAGGACCTAAACTGACTTATGATGAATGGCACAACACACGACTCTTACATCTGGCCCTGTTCTTTGGCCACGCAGCTATTGATGTTTCGATGATTGAATGGGATCCTCGCGCTTTCCAGCGCGACTTGTTGAAAGGAAACTTTTATGGACACAACCGCTATTCAGCCTTCAGTGCACAGGCTAACGGGTGCTCGAGTCATTTTCTGGGCTGGACTAATTGCCGGCACTCTCGATCTCACCGGAGCTTGTGTAGTGGCCTGGTTGCGAACCGGTGCTACGCCGGTTCGCATCTTCCAATCAGTTGCCAGCGGATTATATGGTCCGGATTCGTTTACCGGTGGGGTTAAGACGGCGGTACTGGGTGTGGTCCTGCACTTCATTATCGCCACCACTTGGGCGGCGGTCTATTATCTTGCCAGCCGGCGCTTGAGTTTCCTGATTAACCAAACAATTATCGCCGGTGTGATCTACGGAGTTTTCGTCTGGCTCTTCATGAACTTCGTGGTATTGCCGCTGTCGGCAGTAACCAAGAGGCCCGTTCCTCTGTCGTCACGAATTATCGGCATGTTGATAATAGTATTCTGCATCGGGTTACCGATTGCCTTTATCGTCCGCCGGTTCTCGAAGTAGTCAGTAATTCAGATTAGCCTGCTGTCATTGAAGATCGTCGATAGCTGAAAAGTTAAGGTGTGCTCGTGGATACCGAAGCCTGAAAAACAGGTGGGAACCTCGAGTCTTCTCTTAGCCGATCCATCCTGGGGTCAAACCTAAGCATTCTCTCTCGCTCGGTCCAATTAAGATAAGGTTTTGCCAGCCACTCAAAGGCCTGTTTGCTCTGGCCCAAGGCTGCATGAATCAGCGCAACGTTGTAGGGATGAATACTATTCTGCTTCTCAGATGACTGAAGCTCGGACAAAACCCTGCGGGCCTCATCTCCCAATCCGGCAATCGCAAAGGCATGCCCAAGCAGTTCCAACGGCTCGGTACTGTCGGCGTTCGCCTCTTTGGCCCTGGTGAACTGGATAATCGACTCATCAATCATTCCCTTTTGCTCATAGCTGAGTCCCAGCAATAGAAGCGCATCGAGAAAGTCTGGCTGCAGCATCAAGGCTCGATGTGAGTATCGGATTGCTTCATCATAATCGCGAGCAAAATAGAGGATATAAGCGAGACTGGCATTTGCATCCGGCGAGAGCGGATCCAATTCCTGTGCGCGTCTTATCTTTTGCAGGGATTCCCCCAAGCGCCCCATTGCCGCTAAAAAATAAGTGTACCTGGAATATGCCATCGCACAGTTAGGATTAGCAGCCAGCGCTCGCTGGAACGAGTTTTCAGCCCCAACGGTATCTCTATCGTGCTTAACCTTGACAGTGGCCAGCGCGGCGTGCGCCTCAGCAACGAACGGATCCAATTCCAGCGATCTGAGTGCATTTGATCTACTTTTTTCGAAATACTCCTCACGGTTTAGAGAGTCAAATTCACTGTATGCCATCCAAAAGTAAGAGTCAGCGAGTCCTGCATGCGCTAATGCGTAGCCAGCATCTTTTTCGATTGCCCGCTGAAAGCACTCAACAGCTTTGCTCAACCCTTCCTTCGATTTCTTATTCCAAAAGAACAGTCCCAGCAAATACTCCTGGTAGGCTTCTGTGTTTTCCGTGTAGCGTTTTCTCAAGTGTTTGCGCTCGGCGCCGTTAAGTCGCAAAGCCAATGCCCCAACCACTTGTTCTGAAATGGAATCCTGCAAGGCGAAAATGTCGACGAACTGCTCATCGAATTTAGCTGACCACAGCATTTTGCCTTCGTTCAGAGAGATCAGTTGCACAGTAACGCGCACGCGTTCATTTGCGCGTTGGATTGTGCCTTCCAAAATCGCGTCTACGCCGAGTTTTCGATTGACCGATTCCACCCCGTTCCTGCAACCGACGTACTTAAGGACTGTGCTTGTCGGCACTACCAGGAGTTGGCGAAGTCCGGTAAGTTTTATGATCGTGGCATCAGCCATCCCCAGACCCAAATATTCTTCCGCTTTTCCGTTCTCCCCTAATGACTTGAAGGGCAGCACCGCCAGTGATTTAACCGCGAGGCCAGTGTCGTCCTCAGCGGAGAAATATCCGTTCATTGAATATGACGATAAGGCCCCGTTATTGCCAGGCACTATTTCTCTCACGTCTGCCGAAAATCGATATCCTCGCTTCGGAACCGTTTCAATGTATTTTCGGCTGGATCCACCTTCCTTGAGAGCCCGACGTAACTGAAAAATATTTTGCGCGAGACTGCTCTCCTCAACGAAGGTATCAGGCCAGAGCTGCTTAATCAGCTCATCTTTTTCCAGAATGTGACCACGGTTCTCGACCAAGAATGCGAGCGTTTCGAAAACCTTCGGTGAGAGTTGCACAGCCTTATCATTGCGCATGAGGAGTCGCTCGGAGAGGTCCAACCGAAAGGGTCCGAATTCGAATGAAGATTGCGCTGTGTTCATATCCAGGATCCAATAATCATTAAAAACAAAATAATTTTTTTCTAAGCCTCTGTTAAAGACATTCAAGGCGACAGCACATACTGTCGTCCAGCTTTGCCAGAAACTTTTCGAAGCTGCCTTCTAGATGCGCACCCAAGGGTCCTCCGATGCCTCGAGGTGCGGTTTGCTTCAATCGCAGCGTCGGGACGCGCTGCTTCTTTTGCCGCCTAAAAGGCCGAAAAGTTTGTTTGATCGCTGTGACACCGGTGACTGTCATGTCCGAAAACGTCCAACCCTTGCGATGGCATCTAAAGTTTTTTCGTTCCCCAGTACAACTGTCCCTCTCTGTTAGCGATCATTCGCTGCAGGGAAGGCATGCGCAAAATTCTTCGTCGCAGGAGGTTGACGTGAACCTGAGCAATAACAAGACGACAGATGAAACTCAGATCCGCGAACTCATAGAGACGTGGGCTAAATCTGTTCGTGACAGAGATATTGATGGAATCCTTGCTCACCACGCATTCGACATCTTGTTGTTCGATGTGCCACCCCCGGTGCAACTGCGAGGAATCCACGAGTACAGGAGGTCCTGGGAGCACTTCTTGCCATGGTTTGGAGACTCGGGAGTCTTCGAAATTAGCGAGCTTAATATCACTGCCGGCGATGACGTGGCGTTCGGTCATGGCCTTATCCGCTGTAGCGGAACCGAGGCGAGCCCAGACAAAGTTGAGTTGGTGGTACGTCTAACGATTTGCTGCCGCAAGATTCACGGCCAGTGGACAGTCATGCATGAGCATCACTCAGAACCAAGTGCTGGCGCTTGAAGTCTTCCAATGAGTCTCTTACTTAGACGAACCGGGATCAAAGGGCAGACACTGGATGTGTCATTTCTATTCGCTGTTTAAGATAGGGCTTGAGCTAAGCGTCGCACCCCAAGATTGATTTGCTGAGAGTCCGCCGCCGCATAACCGAGAACCAAACCGCCGCGCTGAAGAAGATTTGCGTTGTAGGATACGAATTGCGACTGAGTGTGGGATTGGGAATACTTTAAAGGTCATTGATTGCTCTCCTTTGTGAATTAAGGCAGTTCGGCTGAGAGCATGATAAAGCCCCACTCAAACGCTGTTATATCCGTTTCTTGCGGTCAAATTCTAAAAACCCCCGTTGGACCGCGCTTGATTCGAGTTCATGTAGACAAGGGGGTCCGAGTCAAAAGCAATTTCTCCAGTCACAAGCTTGATGCAAACGAGCGGCTCAGTGACTCGCGCTGCAACTCTTGCGGCAGCTTCGCGGGTCCTGGCCTTCATCCTTGCTGGCGATTTGCTAGACGCTAGAATCCATCTTCGCAGCTTTAGTTATTGATTTTGTTGCGGCAAAGGGATCGACGACTGCCCGAACACGTATTGCCAGCCTCTCGAAGTTCGCACGTACGTGTCGCTGAACCAAAGCTTATATTCAAATTGCTTGCCATCACTAGCACCTTTCAGCCACAGCAGAGCGGTTACCACCGCGGTGTCGCCCCAAACCCGAACGGTCTGTTCGATCTCATCCTGACGCTCGTAAATTGTCTTGCCTTCCCGGGCGTCTTTCAGTAAATCGTTTTTGGTGTAGATCTTGCCCCGACCCGTCACCAGTACAAAATCGTCTGCGAGAATGCGCTCCATCGTAGCTGCGTCGTTCATCTTCACCGCTCGTTGGTATTGCGTGTCGAGTTCGGCGACTGTTTGTTTTTCCTTAGCGACAGAGACAAGGGATCTTCTACTCGAATTAGTCTTTATTCCCAGCCTGATCACTTTTTTGGTTATTCGAATTGATTCTCCCTGAACACGCGAGGTGAAACTGAACAAACAGAAAACAATCAAGCTTGCCGAAATCGTCTTTGTTTTTGATTTCATGATGTTTCCCCAAGCCGCTGTGCTGTGCAACTCACCGTACGTAGCGAAAAGGTTCGGTCGGATGCTTTTTAACCAGAGTAAAAAGAGTCCAAATCCCTCCCAAGATATGCACTCAGCGTTGGAATGTCTTTAGCTCAGAATTAGAAAATTCTTATTAGGTTTTGAGCGCTGCGGGAAATCTGCAACCTGGATACTCGCAGCAGTGGTCTGGCCTCGGTTTTAGTCTCTGCCTCAGAACCCGCTAATATTTTTTTAATCCATCCCTAAAGACATTCAAAACAGGCAGGGCGTAGGCTTCGTCATCTACAAACTGGATGCCGTTAGCGGACGCCTCCGATACCGAGAAGTTTATGAGAACTCTGTCCGGCCAGGCATCGCTACTAACTTCATTGCACAGGGAGACAACAGATGAGAACGGTACAAACGATTCGAAATTCTTTTAGAAGTCTAACCGGAAAAGCACGTCCTGTGTGTTTATTCCTGGCGGTCGCTGCTCTGGCGCAGACGGCAGTTGCCCAGCAGTATCAGTTAACCTTTCTGGACGGCCTCGGTGGCAACAGTAGAGGCAATAGCATCAACAACCGTAGTTGGGTAGCAGGGTTTTCGTTGTTCGAGACTCCAAAACGTCATGCCGCGTTATGGCGAGATGGTGTGATACATGATCTCGGCACCCTGGGGGGACCTGAACGGAACAGCAATGTCGCCTGGCCGGTGAAAAACAATAAAGGAATCATCGCCGGAATTTCCCAGACCAACACCCCGGAGCCTAACGGTGAGAGATGGAGCTGTGCTGGTTTCCTCGGAGGTCAGACTGGTTTCACATGCCTCGGTTTTGTTTGGCAGAACGATGTGATGAAGCCGCTTCAGCCGCTGTTTGGAGGCTTCAACAGTTTTGCCACAGGGGCCAATAACACCGGTCTGGTAGTCGGCTGGGCCGAAAATGGGGTGCACGATACATTGAATTGCGTGCCACCTCAGGTCCTGCAGTTCCGTCCGGTTACGTGGAGTCCGGACGCAGATCAGCCGCAGGAACTTCCTCTCTTTCCGGGCGACTCAAGCGGTGCCGCTACGGCGATCAATAATCGGGGACAAATCGTTGGAATATCTGGTATCTGCGATCAAGCGGTCGGCAGGCGTACAGCTAAGCATGCTCTACTTTGGGACAATGGCACGATCACTAACATCGGCAACCTCGGCGCCGAACTCTGGATCACGCCAATGGCAATCAATCAGCAAGGCGACATCGTCGGGTTTGGAGCCACCGATGAGAGCGATCTTAACGGAGATTTCCTCCGCGCTTTTATTTGGACGCGAAGCGGTGGTATGAAACAAATCGACCCGCTTCCCGGAGTAAATCACGTTCTGAGCCAGGCCACTGGTATCAATGAGCAGGGCCAGGTGGTCGGCTCTTCCTGCACTTTGGCGGGAGCTTGCCTCGGATTTTTGTGGCAGAACGGGACCATCAGGTATCTCAAGGATCTCATCCCTGACTTTACCGGCGTCATCGTTAACGCCCAGGATATAAATGACGATGGCGAAATCACCGGCAGGGCAGTAAATCCTGCCACCGGAAAAATCACCGCGTTTGTAGCAGTTCCGATTTCAGCAGGCGACACCGCAAAGAAGGTGGGCCCGGCGGCGACTCGAACAAAGTCATAGTTCTCGAAGATGTAGTGCACAAGTTTGGGCGCTAGTGTTACTGAGCGGGACAGAGGTTTGCCCGAACCGCCTCCTGCGCCGGCATTCACTGGCGCTCAATCCGTGCGACTTGTGATTTTTTTCCTTCAAAGTTCTTCAGCCCAGAAAACCCAATTTGCGCCGTTTTCATGTTTCTTACGAGCTGAGAGCAGTCCCTTTTGTTCCAACTGAAAGCGCGCTCCGCGATACATATTTGCGAACAAGCACTGAGTGACGTCCGATAACTCCCATCCTTGTCCTGCGAGGCCAGATTTGCGAAAGGCTCGCTCCATCTTGGGGCGCCGCTTTTCAAACAGCGTGACTAATTCTTTACTCATCTCTTCGCAAACCGTCCTGAACTCCGCGCACTCTTCAGCCTTAAAAACAGGAAAGTTCGGTTCATAGTAACGCTCTGCCGGATGCGTTTTCTCCCACTCGACAGCCTCACGTAAAAGTTCACTGCCCAGCATTTCGCTGACGTGACTGTGAACCGTCGGCGCCGAAAGACTAAGTGCCTCTGCGATTTGAGTGACCGTTTTGGGTTCCTGCGCCAGGACATTCAGAATCTCCTCTTTGGTCCCGTTAGGCAACAACCTGTTCCTGGTAATCTCGGCCCAGGGATCGCTGTAGCCGCCGGGCCTCGACGAAACACATTCACATGGAAAAAGAAGTCCCTTAAAACCGGCAGGTGTAGTCATCTTCTCAGTGTCCTTATGTTAATTAATGTCGGTCAGGGGTGTTTGCGGTGGAACGCGAGTGATTATAGCAGCGAAATCTGGCGCCTCATCAAAATCTAACAGGCTTCAGAAAAACACAATTTCAGAATCGTTTCCCCAAGAATCTGACACCGTACCTTTTCATTATTAGGGCTCACCCTAATATTGATTCCCCCTACAAATAGCTCCCTCAATCTAGCCCCTTGCGTCGACTTCTGCTTTAGGAACGAGCCCGAGCTTTAGTTGGCGGTTAATGCGGACATATGAACCTCGAAACAACTTCTCAATTTCGAAATTAAAGAAAGAGGTAGAGATGAGTCGTCAATTCACCAGATCGGTTCTTGTAGCTCTTTTGATTTCCTTCATCCTTGTGATGGTTCCAGATGCCGCGTCAGCTTTGTCTCTGAAAAACGAACCTGAGTCGGCGAAGGAATCAGCTCTCCACGATGCAATGCGGAAGCTCTGGGAAGATCACATCATCTGGACCCGCCTCTTCATCATTAGCGCTGCGGCTGACCTACCGGATAAAGCTGCTGCCACTGATCGCTTACTTCAAAACCAGGTTGATATTGGCAACGCGATTAAGCCGTATTACGGCGACGCCGCTGGCAACAAGTTAACCACTCTGCTGAAGGAACACATTACAACCGCAGCGGAGATCGTCACCGCCGCCAAGGCGGGAGATAAACCTAAACAAGATGACGCGACTAAGCGCTGGTTCGCGAACGCTGACCAAATCGCAGCTTTCTTAAGTGATGCGAATCCGAAGAACTGGCCGCGCAGCGAAATGCAGAAGATGATGCGCGACCACTTGAACCTGACGACTGAGGAAGCTGTCGCACGACTTCAGAGTAATTGGGCCGCAGACATCGCCGCCTATGACAAAGTACATGACCAGATTCTGCACATGGCTGACATGCTCACTAAGGGACTCGTGAATCAGTTTCCTAATAAGTTTATGTAAGCGTCGACGAGCCTCGCCGGCGAATTTGCCTATTGTTTTCCTGCTCGTTGCATTAGCGCTCCAGTCTCGAAATGAAGGAGATTATTCATGTCCGTTGAAGTTGAAAGAAAGAACTCCTCAAATGCTGAAGAGAATTCGCAGGCCACTCTCTTTGGAAATAAGAATGGAAGCTATCTCGCCGCGTTATTTGTAAGAGAGAATGGCTTATTCATGAGGCCGACCAACAAGGGCCGCTTCTATCACGATGGCCGGTTTGCGACGTTGCTGGACGTTGTCAATCACTACAACACACGCTTTAGCCTCGGGCTGACAGCACAGGAAAAGCACGATTTAGTTGAATACCTTAAGTCACTTCCATCGGATGAGTGACGAGAGAATCAATGGTCAGTTGGATGGCATTGACGCGGCTGCGTCGGTAGTCGCATGAGAGGGGGAAAAAGATATGGCAAGTCCTGCAAGCATCGGTGGACATCCTGTGCATCCGATGATCATTCCGTTTCCGATTGCGCTATGGGTGTTTTCACTCGTCGCTGACTTAATCTTTCTCTGGCGCAGCAATCCGGTGTGGAGAGACTACATTGCTTTTTACACTCTACTAGCCGGCATCATCGGAGCCGTTGCTGCGGCTGTGCCGGGCTTCGTTGACTGGTTATCGCTCAAGAATCCCAGGGTGGTAAAGATCGCTAATTGGCACGCGCGCCTCAACGTAATCGCGCTGCTGGTTTTCGCGGCGAGCTTTTATCTGCGCACTCGAGGTGGCTCAGCGTTTGTCAGTGGCAGTTATACCATTCCAGTAGCGCTGTCCGTATTCGGCGTCATTCTGATCTCAATCTCAGGCTATTTGGGCGGTGAGATGGTTTTCAAACATGGAGTAGGAGTCGAGCAGCAATCAGGAAATGGCATAGCTGGACAGTGAAGTTGAAGCCGCGATCTAGTACTGAGAGTCGACCCTTACAACGATGAACAACAGCGGATCTCAACGGCAAGCGGATGCACGCCAATGAGCGAGAAGATTCAAATCACGATGGAGGAAGATCGGCGCAATCCACGACTGTGCCGGTTTACTTCAGATCGAACGCTATATATCGGCACCCGCACTGTCAACGATAAGCTCGACGCACAGGGACTGCCGTTGGCTGAGAAATTATTGAACACGACCGGCGTCGAGAAACTTCAGTTAATCGGCCATCTGTTAGTCGTAACTCGGACCTTAGAGCGTGAGTGGAATGATCTTGGCCGAGAGATCGAATCAATTCTCACTTCGTATTTGATTTCCGGGCAGGCGTTGACGACTGAAGATGTTCAGGATCAAATGATGCTAATCGGAAGGAATACGAAGGAAAAAGTCCAGTACCTGCTCGACACCCAAATCAATCCTGGCGTAGCCCAACACGGTGGGTCAGTACAGGTCATTGAGGTTAAGGATGGTGACGTTTACGTAAGACTACATGGCGGATGTCAGGGATGCAGCGCAGCCGACTTCACTCTCAAGCAAGGCATTGAAACGATCGTCAAACGCGTAGTCCCCGAGATTCAACAAATCATTGATCTTACAAATCATCAAGCAGGTCTGAATCCATATTATAGAGAACCCGACAGGGAACAGTTCGCGGATTAGTTGGGAACTTTGTGATGAGTGACTGGTGGGATAAACAAATCGAGAGAGCCGATCAGTTGGCCTCGCAAGCGAACGGATCTAAGGAACTACTTACCTTTTATGCGCAGTTGCTTCGCGCGCAGAAAGATATCTATGACTATCTGCGCAGCTGCAGGGATTGGCTTCCGACAGGCGACCTCGAAAGCGATTTGGTCATGCTCAAGAATGCCTTCCCCTGCTTCCTGAAAGTCGTTGAGACATATGGGCCAGCCTCGCTTGCTGCCGAGGCTCGTGGTTTATCAGAGGCAAATGATGATGTTCTGACTGAGAGGTTGATAAGTTACTGGCGAAGCGGATCCGATGTCCAATTCTTTGAGAAAGCATTTTTGCAGCCCTACCTGAGATGGCTGGTGGAGTCCGGTGCCAGGCCAACAGGGCGAGAAATTTCACCTGGCGAGCGTTACTGTCCATTCTGCGGTGGTAATCCCCAGGTCAGTTTTCTGCAAAACAAAGAGACTACCGCCGAGAGCGGCAATCGTGATCTGATCTGTGGGACCTGCCTTTCCTCATGGGAATTTCGTCGCGTCGTTTGTGCAAACTGTGGCGAAGAACGGCCCACCAAACTTGGATACTTTCATTCAGCGACATTCGATCATGTAAGAATCGAGGCTTGCGACACCTGTAAGCATTACATCAAGGCAGTCGATCTCACTCGGGTTGGTTTTGCGGCGCCTATCGTCGACGAGATCGATGCTGCACCGTTGGACCTTTGGGCGCGCGAGCATGGTTATAAAAAGATTGAGCTGAATTTGGTTGGCGTATAGAGAAGTTCGTTGGACATCCCCCGTTTCAACCCCCCTTGGACACTTTGACCGGCAAAGGAGCGTTTCCCAATGGAAGTCTCAAGACGAACCTTCATTAAGACTACTTTAATTGGCGGCGCGGGCGTGTCGGTCTTCGGCTTCAGCCTCGCGCCCGTGTACGCGCAGACGCAGGGCCTGAAGATCGCGCGCACGACGGAAACGCGCAGCACCTGTCCTTATTGTTCAGTGAGTTGTGGCGTGATCATTCACACGCTCGGCGACAAAGCCAAGAACGCGACTCCGCAGGTGGTCCACGTCGAAGGCGATCCCGATCATCCGATCAATCGCGGCACGCTCTGTCCGAAAGGCGCTTCGCTGGAACAGGACATCGTTAATGATCGCCGTCTCGCTGAAGCCGCAGGTGCGGCGTCCGGGTTCGGATCACTGGGATGACATCTCCTGGGAGGATGCGGTCAACGAGATCGCGCGCTGGATCAAGAAGACGCGGGACGAGACTTTCGTCGAGAAGGACAAGGACGGCTACACCGTTAATCGCTGGAGACGATCGGCTGGATCGGCGGCTGCACTGATACCAATGAGCTGAATTTTCTCGCGGTCAAGACTATGCGCAGCCTGGGGGTCTGCTACTTCGAAACGCAGGCCCGGGTTTGACACGGTCCAACGGTCTCCAGTTTGGGGCCCACCTTCGGACGCGGCGCGATGACCAACGGCTGGATCGACATCAAGAACACCGACATGATGTTGATCATGGGTGGCAACCCGGCCGAGAACCACCCGTGCGGTTTCAAGTGGCCGGTTGAAGCAAAGCTACATCGCAACGCGAAAATGATCGTGGTCGATCCGCGCTTCACCCGCACGGCGTCACAAGCCGATCTATTTCTGCAGATTCGCGCCGGCGCCGATATCGCTTTTCTCGGCGGCGTGATTAATTACGCGATTCAAAACAATCGCATCGCCAAAGACTATCTCGTCAACTACACCAATGCGGCGTTCATCGTTAAGGATGGATTCAAGCTGCCTGAAGACGGTTTGTTCTCAGGTTTCGATCAGGGCGCAACAACATACGACAAAACGACCTGGAACTATGAAGCAGGCGGAAAGATCGAAGCGGCTGCCGCGCTCGCTGCGGCGGCTGCGGAACCAACTTCTCAGTCGGGTTCAGCCAAGTCTCAATCGCCCACTTCATCAACCGGGGGTGTGGGAAAAAATTCGGAAAAGAGCGGAGATGGTGGGGGTCATCAGGCCGCAGGCGGACCAGGTGCGTCAGGCCAGGGCGGAGAAAAACCACCACCGATGCTGCCGCCGAACGTTGCCTACGATCTCTCGTTGCAGCATCCGCGCTGTGTCTTTCAACTTCTTAAGCAGCAGTACTCTCGCTACACGCCGGAGATGGTCGAGCGCATCACTGGCATTCCCAAAGACCAGTTTCTCAAAGCCGCCGATCTGTTCACGTCTATTCGCAAAGATGGCGACATGAAGAAGGCCGGCACGATCATCTATGCAGTCGGTTGGACGCAGCACACGTTCGGCACGCAGATCATTCGTACGGCAGCAATCCTGCAATTGCTACTCGGCAACGTCGGACGCGCCGGCGGCGGAGTAAACGCCTTGCGCGGTCACTCAAACATTCAGGGCGCAACTGACATGGGCGGCGTTTTCGACATCTTCCCCGGCTATCTAAAGATCCCGGAACCGACCGATATCGATCTTGCGACTTTCCTGAAACGGACGACCCCGACGCCATCGAAGCCGACCGAATGGGATTCGTTCAACTACTGGTCGAACACGCCGAAGTTCATGGTGTCGTTCTTGAAAGCTCTGTACGGCGACTCCGCCACGAAAGAGAACGACTTCAACTATCAATATCTGCCAAGATTGATCGCAAGTTTTCATGGACCGAAATGTGGGACGAGATGTATGCGGGTAAGGTCAAGGGGCTCTTTGCCTTTGGCATGAACGGCGTGCCGATCGGCCCTAATTCGCGCAAAAACATTGAAGCCCTGAAGAAAGCGGACTTGCTGGTCGTCTGTGATCTCTATTCGGAGGAGACGGCAGAGTTCTGGCAATCCCCAGGTATTACGAAAGATGAGATGAAGCAGATAAATACGACCGTCTATCGTCTGCCGGGCGCGGGGTTCGCGGAAAAGGATGGCACGTTCGTCAACTCTGCTCGCTGGCTGCAATGGAAGTACGTGGCGGTACCGCCGCCGGGAAACGCGAAAGTCGATCAGGAAATTCTGGCGCGCATCTTTTTGAAAGTGCGCGAACTTTATCAGAAGGAAGGCGGCAAGTTTCCTGATCCAATTCTAAATCTTAGTTGGGCCTATACAACGCCACAGAATCCATCGCTGGCGGAAGTCGCAAAAGAAATAAACGGAAAGGCGCTCGCTGATCTGACGGATGAAAAACTATTTCCGGGTCAGACTATCAAAGCCGGTCAGCAAGTGCCCGGTTTTGCCTGGCTGCGTGATGACGGGACGACGGCGTGCGGTAATTGGCTCTACTCAGGTTCATGGACTGAGGCCGGCGCACAGATGCAGCGACGCGGAACAGACGATCCGTCCGGCCTTGGCATTTATCCGAACTGGGCGTTGGTCGTGGCCGGCGAATCGCCGTGTGATGTACAACCGCGCGTCGTGCGATCCTTCGGGCAAACCCTGGGACTCGGAACGGCGGCAGGTTTGGTGGAACGAAGCTCAACAGAAATGGGTCGGCAATGATGTGCCGGATTTCAAAGTCGATTCGAAACCTTCGGATCACATGGGCCCGTTCATCATGAACCCCGAAGGCGTCGGTCGCATCTTTGCGCCGCTCGCCGCCTTCGCAGATGGACCGTTCCCGGAACATTACGAGCCGGTCGAGAGCCCGATGCGCCAATCCGCTGCATCCGCAGCAATCGAACAATCCGGTCGCGAAGAAATTCAAGTCGGACATGGACAAACTCGGCACCCCGGCCGACGGCTTCAACGTTGTCTGCACGACCTATCGTCTGACTGAGCACTATCACTACTGGACCAAGAACAATCCGATGAACGTGCAGCTCGTACCCGAGCCGTTCGTCGAAGTCCCGGCACAGCTCGCCGATGAGATGGGAATCACCGGTGGCGAGAAGGTAAAGGTGACCAGCGCGCGCGGCCAGTACATCGCGAAGGCGATGGTCACCAAACGAATCAAGCCGATGATGATCGACGGCAAGAAGACCTATCAGATCGGCATGCCGATTCACTGGGGCTATCGCGGCATTGCCGAGGACGCGGGTAAGACTTCGCTGATGACCGCAAATCAACTTATCGCCGGCGGCAATCGATCCGAACGCTTACACACCGGAGTTCAAAGGCTTTCTAGTGAAGATCGAGAAGGCATAGAAAGGAGGCCGAGATGAGCAATCCACGAACATTTCAGATTCAGGAAATCTCAGCCCATCCGGGCACCGTTCCCGGACAGGGCACTCAGCGCGAAGACGAGGTCTGCAAGTACATCGACGTGACCACTTGCATCGGTTGCAAAGCCTGTGAGGTCGCCTGTGTCGAATGGAACGATCATCCGTTTCGGCGAAACCACGTTCGACGACACCTATCAGACGATGCCGTCGACCGAGTGGAATTACTGGAACCTGATCAAGTTCGACGAGGACGAGCGCGACGGCAACCTGATGTGGCTGATGCGCAAAGATCAGTGCATGCACTGCGAAGATCCGGGTTGCCTGCGCGCCTGTCCCGCGGATGGCGCCATCATCAAATACGAAAACGGCATCGTCGATTTTCAGCAGGAGAACTGCATCGGTTGTGGTTATTGCATCTCAGGCTGCCCGTTCGATATTCCCAAGTTCAATCAGAAGACCAAGAAGGTTTACAAGTGCACGCTGTGTTCTGATCGTGTCGGTCAGGGACTCGAACCGGCCTGCATCAAGGCTTGTCCCACCGGCTGTTTGCACTTTGGTACCAAGAGCGACATGGTCCAAATCGCCGGGTTGCGTGCGAAGCAGTTACGCGAGCAGTCGGGCTTTGCCGATGCCGGAGTCTACGATCCTGCTTCAATTAAAGGAACACACGTTATCTACGTTCTTCACGATTTAAAGACGCCTGAACGCTACGGCCTCCCTGCAAATCCGGTGATCCCGCCCAGCTACACGTATTGGAAATGGTTGGCGAAACCCACCGGACTGGCACTTGGTTTACTCGGTATTGGCGCGGTCTTTTTCCACCGCATTTTCTATGGTCCGAGAGTTCCCGAACCTGAAGAGGCACCGTTTGTCGAGACAGGGCCCCGGGATGAAATCGACACCGCGCGAAAGGAGCAGCCATGAGCACCTCTGCTGAAGAGTTCGACCGAGACGCGCGTGGTGAGTTTGCGCGACTGGGGAAGACCAGGGTGCATCGTGGGGAATTACTTCGTCATCCCGTTTACACGCGCTTTCTGCATTGGTCGGTTGCGATCTTTTTTATCCTCGCTCTATTTTCAGGATTTGCCATTTACTCGCCCTGGTTGTTTCGCTGGCTTGCTCCGCTCTTTGGCGGCGGCGCAAGAACACGCGCGTTGCATCCCTGGTTCGGTGTCGGTTTCGAAGCTTTCTTTCTCTTCCAGTTTATCAACTGGTTTGCACCCATGGCATGGACAGCAGCGGATAGCCGTTGGCTCCGCAGGCTTAAGGAGTACGCGACGCACGAGAACAGGTTAGATACAGAGGATGTTGGGTTCTTTAATGGTGGGCAGAAGCTTTACTTTTGGGCCATTGCTATCAGCGGTGTGCTCTTTTTGATTACGGGCCTGCTACTTTGGTTCGACCACGTTGTAGCGCGTTGGGTCGTGGCGCTTAGTTATGTACTTCATGACCTTGCTGCATTGGTGATGCTCGCCGGGTTCATCATTCACATCTACGAGGGAACTGCTCACCAAACGGGAACCTTTCGCTCGATGATTGACGGAACCGTAACCGAAAAGTGGGCCTGGACACATCACCCCGCCTGGTACAAGGCGGTGACCGGCCGCGACCCACGCGAAGCATATGAGCGTGAAAAACGCAGGCAAGCTGAACGTCAAAGAGCCATCGACGAGTGGGATCGCAAACAAGATGCTAGCGACAAATCCAGGCCCGACGGCCGCAACTGAAAACGACTTTAGGAAAAGAGATCTTGATTAGATTCTCAGGAACCGCGCTACGAGTTAGAAAAAGGAGAAACGTGGCTATGTGTTACAACTGCGGATGTGGAATGCCTAACAACGATATGGGTAAGCCCGAGAACATTACCAGCAAAACTTTTGAGATAGCGGCTGATGCGATGGGCCAGAGTTCAAAGGAGGCTAAGAAAAACGCGCACGAACTCCTGGAGAGGGTACTCGCTGCCAGGGAAGAATCCAAAGACAAGAATTGGAAACCCTGATACGGCGGGAACGAGAACTTTGCCTGGACGAATTTTCGAATGAGAAATCAACCACGAATCGTTGTCGCCGTTAGCGGCTTTTCATCCAACGTGGGCAAGACGACTCTCATGTGTGAATTGCTTCGACGTGTGCCGGGGTGGGAAGCGATCAAGTTGACTCGCGGGCACTATCGTTCCTGTGGGCGAGATCCGGCGGGGTGTTGCGTAAGCGATCTACTGCGCGACCAGCCGGTGATTCGTTCAGGGCGCAAGGCCAACTATCAGGTTGGAAAAGATACGGGACACTTCTGGGATGCAGGCGCATCAAACGTGCATTGGGTACTAGTAAACGATGGTCAAGTGGAGAGTGGAATCTACGAAGCGCTCGCACGTGTTAAGAGTGAAGGAGTGCTGATCGAGGGAAATAGTTTTCTTGATTATGTCACACCCGATCTCGCGATTATGTGTGCCCGCTCCGATGGTGGCAAAGTGAAGCCGTCCGCGCGACACGCCCTCAAGAAGAGCGATGTTTTGTACCTTTCATCTCTTGCCGGCGATGGTGTCGACGCCCGAAAGCAATTCGACGAATGGCGTACCAGTCTCAACATCGAGCTGGATCTCGACGGCCTCCCCATTCTAACTCGTGAGGATCTCCCACCGTGCCACACACGGGTCCATCAAACTTTGCAAAAAAGAGCCTTCGATTTAGTTTAGCTAAGTATGCGTTCGGCAGCTTCTCGAAGAATGATCTAACGATGGACATTCAACTGCGGCGTACTACTCAAGACGACCTCGATTTTGTTCTGAGCGCGGAGCAAAGCGCGGAGAACAGTTCCTTTGTCAGCGTGTGGACACGCAACGAGCATCTTGCCGCGCTAGCATCCAAAGACTTCGCTCATTTAATTATTGAGAGAATTGCCACCAACAGGTCCATTGGGTACATCATCTTGGCTGGATTGGCAGATGCCAATAAAAGTATTGAGTTTCGGCGAATCGTCGTTACCGAGAAGAACAAAGGCTATGGGAGAGAGGCTTTGCGGTTGGTCAAAAAGCTGGCCTTTGAAAAACTAGGGGGACATCGTTTGTGGCTCGACGTGAAGGAACATAACCTTCGCGCAAGGCACGTGTATGAGTCAGAAGGCTTTGTGGTTGAAGGTGTAATGCGCGAGTGCATAAAAGCTGAGGCAGGCTTTGAGTCACTTGTACTAATGTCAATGTTGAAGACGGAATACGTTCTAGCGTCAATACCGAAGGGTTCGCTAAGCTGAATAACGCTCTAGCTCTTCCCGAACTTCTCAGCAAGCCCACGAAAGACTCAGCAAGCTCAGACAAGACGCTTTTTTCTCGCTTTGAGTAGCCTCTTGGTCTGCACTTTAGGTAGCAAAGTTTGATTCAATTGGGGAGCAGAAAGTCTGGTCAGCCCATCGAGGTGCGGTGGCGCGGAGAAGTGGAGGGTGTCACCCTCTCCCTGAGTCCCTCTCTGCTCGCGTGCGCTGCTTCGGGAGATGACCGGGCATGATACGCGACGAGCGGTGTTTGCCCTTTTATGATCGGTAGACTACGCATGACTGATATTCCATCCCAAATTGCAGTAACCGGCTACCTAATGTATTGTCTGCTCCCCAAAAAGTAGAGCTGAAACATAATTCTTAACTTCAAACGTTGCCGTTTTCAAAAGCGCTAGTCTGATATAGTCTCGAGGCTCCCTGGAATTACACCAAGCATCGCAGTTTCTCCGACTACTTTTGTCTCAACCCGCTTGTAATTGCGTGTCGGAATTCGAACAGGAAGCCCACCAATAAAACTGGCCGCTTACACATGAGCTGCGACCTCTCGTAATCCTTCGCGGTAGGTGGGATATTGCGGCCGCCAATCCAGCTCAATTTTTGCTTTCCGGTTGCTGACCGCCAGGCGTGTGTCGAAGACGGTCGCGAGATACGGGCTTATCAAACGAAGCAGCCAGAGCGGAATCGAGAACGGAGGTTTAGCTTGGAGAGAGAGCGCGGCATAGGTCAACCACTCGTTCATCCCCACAGGCTCGTCGTCCACGATGTTGTAAATCTCGCCGGCGTGCCCGCGCTCCATTGCCTCAACGCTGGCGCTTACAGCGTCGTCGATGTGAATCCACGGGGCCATGCCGCGCGCCCCATTCGCCTTCGGAAGCATCCGCCTTCTGAGCATCTTCACGATGTACTCGGACGGGCCCGCGCCATAGAAAAAGCCGTAACGAAGCACTATTGATTCGATTAACCTCTGCTTATTAGCGGTGAGCAGTTGAACTTCAAGCGAGCGCATGGCATCAACAGTCTCCTGGAGCGAACTCTCAGGCTCGCGTTGCCGTAGGACATCCTCTTCCGTCTTCGCTGCCGCGCCGTGATCGCCGAAGCCGTAAGCGAAGACCATAGATTCTGCAACGATCCGCTTAACACCGGCGGCGACGGACGCCTTAAGGAGATTCGCGGTGCCGGTGGTGCGAAGCACGTTCGTCTGTTTCATGAGCGAGGCGCGAAGCACGGTGTTCTTCGGGATCGCCGTCAGTAGGTGAAAAACGCAGTCGGGCGCCGCCGTCCGCACTGCCTGTTCCAGGCCCGCCGCGTCAAGCGCGTCAGCGACGGCAGCCGCGGCGCCCACTTGCTCTAGCGTGAGCCGCTTCTCCGCTGAGCGGGTTAGACCTGTGACTTGATGTTTACGGGCTATCAGGGTTTGGACCAGCGGAAGTCCGATCGCGCCGGTCGCCCCTGCGACAAAGACCTTCATATTAAACCCCCCAGGCTGCGGCCACCCCAGCTGCCAGTCTGAATAAGCGGACGTGGCTCCGAAGAAAGAAGTCCGCTCAAGTCGACGCGGGAGTCACCCTTGCGTATATAAACTCAGGTTACGCGCAATTCTGCTGGCGTCAAAGAGCGCGTGACACTTTGAGTCGAGGCCGAAGTTGCGGTGAAATTCTTCCGTCGCATCTGACCACTCGGAACGTCGGCGCTCTTATGGCTTTTCGTGAACCACCAGCGTACGTACCGCAAGAAAAGAGGGTCTTTTCTCAGCTTGCTAAGTCTTTCGTGAACTTGCTCAGAAATTCGGAAGATCGGTGGCGGCCGTCGGATTAGTAAACTCTCGGATGTATCAGCGCGGAAGTGCGCTTCATCATTGATGGTAAGAGAAAATCGAAGCTGTTCGACGATTAATGGGGGTGCTTATTGCACCGGCGTACTAGTCGGGGCGCTCTAAACACAAGGTTGCAAGCGTTGTGCCTTCTCTCACGCGGATGAAAATGCTCTCGCTTGGACCTTCCATATGATTGCGGGCTGCGGGAGGCGCATACTTGTCGCTGCCGGCAGCCCGAAGGCGAGGGGAGTCACAACTGAAGTACTACGGCGCGAACCGTGATTACGGAGACATAGCACAGCGCCCCTTCCGATCGTTCACCCAATTCTGCTGAATCAGAAAGTCTCGGGACCCAAATCTTACGTTCGCACGCGCGCCGTTAGCTGTCAGGTAGGTTTGGCCGAAAGCAGGGTTGCCCAAAGCGTCTTGACACTTATCGGCGTTTTCCAATCCGTAGCGATCGTACCAGCCGTTGCCGAGCGGATTGGTCAGAATGCCATTAAGCGCATGTGCGAGGTTTGAGGCTAGTACGTCGCCTGCATAACTGTCGTTCGGCGTTGGTCCAGTGCGAGAGAACTGCGGTCCAGCCACGCTGGGACAACGATTCGGGTTGCCGAGAAATATGTATTTCACGGGCGCTCCATTCACGAGACCTTGTCCGTGATGGGGTGGAGCTGACGGTGTGCAGAAACCAGTTGTAGTTGAAGCTATGTCCGCCGAAGCTAAGATGACATAGATTCCGTTCGGATCTTGCGGCAACTGAAAACTGTTTACCTGCTTGGAAATCAGGTCCACGATATCTGACTGCGTCAGGTCAGTGCCGTGCGAGTAGGACGAATCAACAACTTGTCCGCCATAGATGAACCAGCTGGCAGCCGGCTGGCCGGAGGCATCTGTGTAAGTTGAATTGATCCGTGCGTACGGGGTGCCGCCGATGCTCGTAATGAAATCGGCGAGGACTTGCATGGTCCTGGTGTCGCCCGCAAAACCGCAGTTGTCGTCCCAGCAGCCGTAATAGATCGTGTAAAGGTTTCGAGTTCCCGTTTGAACAGGACCGTTGTGGTAGAGCATTTTGCTCGTCAGTCTTGAGTTCTGTGCCTGCAGTTGCGAGTGCGGACAAAACGATTATCGCAATTATGTTCAGTGCTTTTTTCATGAGTGTTTCTCCTTTCGAGTGTTATTGACAGCCCAGGTCGCTTTTGATCTGGGCCGCGGTGTCAACCAGTTGCTTGACCTGATCGGCGGTTAACCTCTTGCCTGACTGCGCCTGGCTGGCATTGATGAAGGCTGTGAGTGAATCGCAGGCGGTCGCTGTATCTGAAGCGTTAACCGCGGTGAGCGCATCCTGCAATTTGGTAATGAGACTGTTTTCCGTGCCGTCGGGGAGATTGAAACTCCGGACCAGAGCAATCAGATCGTCCAGTTGATCGGTGACAGAGTCATTGAGCTGAAACGTAACTCCCCAAACATCGAAGTCACCCCAGGGGCCCGGGATGGCATAAACGATCCGATTGATACCGTTGCAACCGGCGACGACACCGCTCAAGGTTTCGTCGACACCCGGACTATTCGTGACTTGATAAAGTCGCGCCGTGCTCAAGTCATAAAGAAAGGTGTCGTACGACGTGGGTGTCCCCGACTCGAAGACAAGCAAGTTGCCGGATATGCGCAGGTCGCGTTGATCTCCGGGCAGCGCGAGATGCATTTCGTTTGAGCCATCGACGCGTTGCAGGTATATGTCGTTCTCACCGCTCTTGTTCGACACGTACACAACGAGTTGACCATTGGTACCCGGGGACGTGTCTTCCCCTGCACCGGTAAGCAGTCGGGTCGTGAATGCGCCTGGACCAGTTTGAGTAGCGGAGTAGATGTCGCAGCCTGTTTCGTTTGGCTGGCAACTCCGCCACACTACGACCCTGCCATCGGGGCTCACAGCCGGATCACGGTCGAACAACAGATCGTTGGTGAGTTGCGTTACGATTCCGGTGTTCTGGTCATACACACGGATCTCATAGCCACTTGTTGAAAAAGAGCTACCGTGCACAAAGGCAATCAAATTACCACCAAGCGAAGGTTCAAAGTCTCTGGCGCCGGGAATTGGCGTCGTTGTTTGGGAAGCAATGTCGTAGAGAACTAGATGGTCTCCGTCTGGTTCGACCTGAGTGAAAGCGATGCGCCGTCCGTCAGAATCAGCCAGACGATCGAGGCCGTTGCCCGGTAGGACGTGCTCCGTATTGGTGGCAAAGTCGAAATACCTGACCGTTGAAATACCCTGAAAATCGTCGTCGGTGTAGGTTGCGAGGTTGCACGCGACCCGCGGATTGGTCTGGTTTCCGAGGGCGAACTTGATTGGCTGCGTTGTGCCGACCAACATCGGTATGGTGGTCGCCTGCGGAATGGTCGCGAGGTAGTTGCGCGCAGCGAGCTGAGTTGAAGTGGCGCCAAGACTCACCAGGGCTGCGATAACAAGTAGAACAATTAGTCTTCGGGTTTTCATGAGATTACTCCTTTCGAGTGGTTCAATTAGTGAAGGAAATAAGGATCGAGAACGTTGACCTTCGTGATACGGTCAACGGGCAGGTTGTTTCGCGTCGCCGTCCGCCTGATCGCTTCAGGTGAAGGCGCGTCGTAGATGCAGAAGGTCCTCTGGCGATCGTTGCTGACGTATGAGTGAAGCCAGGTCACACTGTCTTCACTGTTGTTTAGGACGACGCGACAAATCTCGGCGCCCCCATCATCAGCCGACAGCTTCAAACCATCCGGAAAAGTTCGTTCAACCAGATATCGCGGCATGCCGACTCCTCCCGTCTTCTCTACTAAACGTTCAAGCCGCGGGCAGAGTAGTGAAACGAGAGCCAGCCGCGCATCGGCGGTGTTCCCTATTTTGCAGAGGGGAGTTCCCTATTTTGGTTTAATGAGATTGGACTGGAGAGCTATTGAAATTGCTTCAGCGCGGGTACGCGCGTCGAGTTTGGCGAGGATAGCGGAAACGTGGTGGTCGACGGTCTTGTAGGAGATGAAAAGACGCTCGGCAATCTCGGCATTAGTGCATCCTTCGCTCATTGAAGACAACACTTCCATCTGCCGGGCCGTGAGTCCTGCGGGATTGTCTTTCGTGGTGGATCTCGGACCACGAGGAATACCGCGCACGCCGGTTGCGCGTAGTCTTTGCCTTAGTCTTTCCGCCGCTGGATTCGCGCCGAGTTTTTCAAATATGGCCAGGGCTTCGCGTTGTGCTGCTTCGTCTCCGTCGGAAAGAGCAACACCTTCCTCGTATGGACAGCCGATCTCCTTCCAACAACCGGCGGCAGCTTTCCAGTCGCCGCCTATCTGAAGTGCGTAAGGTTCGGCAATCTTCTGCTCAATCGCCTGGGTAACTCCGGCGCGCCACAACCAGAAGGCCATTTGTCCACGCAGCCACAGATCCTTTAGAGACTCCGCCATTTGTAAGATCGATTGAACCTCAGCAACCGCCTGCTCCCGCTTGCCTGCGAACCAGGCCATCTCGGCGCGGGCCAGCGCAATGGGCGCGATGCGCTCAATCTCCTTTGTCTGCATCGCCAACTCATGCGCTTCCGTAAGAGCGCGCGAAGCATCAGGATCGCCACGACGAACTCGGATATGGCCCAGCACGAGCAGAGCAGGAATCCGCGCTACGTTGTACCCAAGCGAATGCTCAAGCACGGATGCTGCATAATCTGTCGCCATCGTCCAATGGCCGGTCTCAAAATGCACATGAGCCAGCGCTGTGGTCATATACCTTTTGCACGACTCAAGGTCGTGTTCTGTCGCGTAGGCAATACCCTCGTTGAGGTAAGACAGCGCCAGCTGATAATTGCGATTCGTTACTGCGACAGCTGAAACGTTCGTGAAAGCGCGTGATGCGTGCTCCTGAAGATTGTGAGCCAGGGACAGTCGCAGACTTTCTTCGAGCTTCCCGCGACCTTGTTCGTCATCTGCAAGTACCTGCGCCATGCCGACATTATTCAAGGCGTGGACAAGAATTTCGGTTGCGTCAAACTTCTGCGCCAACTCAATAGCACGCGAGCCCCAAAAAACCGCGTCTTCCGTTTGGCCCGCCAACATGTGCAGTTGCGAACGATTACTGTAGGCCCACGCCAACTCCTGGCTTACCGGAAGTGCTTCCAAAAGCGTTATTGCTTCACGGGCGCAAGCCTCTGCCTGTTCGTTTCGACCCAGATACCACGCGAACCGTGACATCCATCTGAGGTTATCGCCCTGCCGAATCTTGTTACCCACTTGCTGCCAGATTTCGAGTGCTTGCTGGCGCGCTTCGCAGGCATCGCTGATTTGTCCGGTCACATAACACTCGTACGAGCGACGTTCGAGTAAATCGGCTCGTTGTTCGGGCGCCAGGACGCCGGCATATTTCAGAGTCGACTGGTAGTGCAAAGCGGACTCGCGATGAGCGTGGAGCGCAGCCGCTTGTTGAGCCGCAATCGGAGCATATTCGAGCACCGCGGAAGCATCACCCGACTTGGCCGCGTGATGAACGATGCGCGCGAGTTGGCTTTCGGCACCGTGGCTCAACAACGCTTTCAACACTTTCGCATGCATACTCTGAGCACGTGGGGCGGGAACTGAGTCTTCCACCGCTCGTCGCGCGAGCTCGTGGCGGAAACCTATCGATGCGTTATCCACCAGCAGGATTCCTGCGTCAACACATTCTTCGAGCACTGCGGTACCAGGCTTAATGCTTTCGTTAAGCAACCACAATTCGGCTTTTGCCGGCACGACCGAAATCAATTCCACAACGGCCCGAGCAGCCGGCGTCAAACGTGCGAGCCGTGAGAGCACCGCATCGCTGACACTCTCAGGGACGCCTTGATCCTGGCTGGCCAGCGCTTCGGTCACGAAGAAGGGATTGCCACCGGTAACTGCGTAAAGATCATCTAGCCGTTTGCCCGCGCGAGCGGCGAGTTCATCAACTGCGTTTTCAGAAAGCGCTGGGAGACGAAGACGTCGCACGAACGGACGCGGTAGATCGCCGAGCACCAGCCTCAGTGGATGGTCGGCTCGCACCTCGTCATCGCGATAAGTAATGACCAGCAACGTGTTGAGTTTGTTGATGCGACGGCCGAGAAACTTCAGCAGATCCAGCGTAGCTTCGTCGGCCCAGTGAACATCTTCGATGACCAGGATGGTACCGGCGTGATTTTGTAGCTCATCAAAGGTGGCGGAAAAGATAGTGGCACGAGGAGCTTCGTCTTCGAGTAAGGTAATGAGGTTGCCACGAAGCTGCTGGGCGATGTCGTACAGCGGACCGAGTGGCCGTGGCGTAAACAAAGCGTCGCATCCACCCCATAAAACGCGACACCCGTTATTTTGTCTTTCTGCGAATTGCTCAACAAGCGAAGTCTTACCAATCCCCGCTTCACCGGTGACGAGCGCGATACGGCCGCGTCCGTACATTACTTCGGCGAGCGTGTCCTGCAATTCCTCAAAAAACTCTGCGCGCTCGAGTAGATCCATGTCAGAAAATGCCCGAAGTCTACCGCACCAAACTGAACGCGGCAATCGATTCGCGCTGAATTCAGTTCAACTCATAATGGACTAACAACCCCAGTTTTGTAGGTTTAAGTGCCTCCTACGAAGCTGGATACGATGAAGGTTGAGGTGCTGGTGAGCAGTAACGTGAGTTATCTGGTGGAGCAGAGGAACTCCTGGCCTCCGCATTGCGAATCGGACTCTCGGCAAAAACGTAAGTAATTGCCTTTTTCTCAAGTTGCAGCCACCAAGAGACTTTAAGGGTTTTCCAGTTCTTTCCTCTGCGTTACCGTCGCGTACATGTAGTGTGCAGTTATTTTTGTCCACGTATTGGCCACTTGGAAATTCATCGCTACCTTCGTTTTGAGATGCCAAATTGGCATCTCAAGAGGGGCACCTTACCACCAGGCAAAAGACAGCGGGCCTTAACGAACGCCAGTCCCGATATCCGGGTCACGCGGGGCTAGACAATTTACAAAATAGGCGATTCGTCATCCTCAATGTGGTTGGCGGGCGTTGATGTTTCAGGGTGTCGGATCGCGCTCGCTTTTAGTGCGCTGCTGATCCCCGGTGACTGGTTCGCCATCCACCGCAGATTCGGCCACTGGTACTCTCTCGACAGGTGGAGACAGCGATTCAACAGCCAGAACTTCAGTTTCCTCTAGTGGCTCGGGTGGAGGGATTAGCGCCTCGACCGGAGGCCGCTCAGGTTTCTTCCGTTCACTCATGTAAAAGAGAACAGGCACGGTCATGCGCGAGAGCAACAGCGAAGCAACCTCTCCGGCCATCAGCGAAATGGCCAGCCCTTGAAAAATCGGATCAAATAGAATCACCCCCGAGCCGACAATGACTGCCGCCGCCGTTAGCATCATCGGCCGAAACCGAACCGCTCCGGCATCCACTACGGCGTCTGCAAGCGTCATTCCCTGATTCAATCTCAACTCGACGAAATCGACGAGGATGATCGAATTGCGCACGACGATACCCGCGCCGGCGATAAAGCCAATCATTGAGGTGGCGGTGAAAAAAGCACCCATCAGAGCATGTGCGGGCAGTATGCCGATGAGCGAAAATGGAATCGCTGCCATGATGGTCAGTGGCGTTTTGAAAGATTGGAACCATCCGACGACGAGGATGTAGATCAGCACGAGCACCGCCGCGAACGCTAATCCCAGATCCCGAAAAACTTCGTAAGTGATGTGCCACTCGCCATCCCACTTCATCGCGAGTTTATCGGCGCTGAAAGGCTGGCTGGCAACGTAACGTTCGAGTCCGTAGCCTTCAGGCAGCTTCAAATGATCTATCGCTTCGTTCAGGTGCAGGATGGCATACACGGGGCTTTCCACTTTTCCTGCGACATCCGCAGTGACGTAGACGACCGGCATTAGATTTTTGTGAAAGATGCTCTGGTCCGCGGTCTGCTCTTCAACGCGCACCAGTTCACCTAAAGACACCAGGTTACCCTGCTGTCCTATAACCTTGATCTGCTTCAGGTCATCAACACTCGAACGCTCGGCTCTCGGCAGCCGCAGAACAATCGGCACATCTTCTTTTTCCTGCGGCTGGTGCGTCAGGCCGACGTTCATTCCTTCAATCGCGATGCGTAGAGTGGCCGCCACCTGCTCGGCCGAAACGCCGTTCAGGGCCGCTTTCTCTTTGTCCACCGCGAAATGATATTTCACTTGCGGATCTTCGATATACGAGTCAACGTCGACGACGCCTTCAGTCTTGTCGAAGATATCTTCAATCTGCCGCGCAACTTCAATCTGGCGCTGGTAATTCGGGCCATAGACCTCTGCCACCAGCGTTTGCAGAACGGGCGGACCGGGTGGCGTCTCAGAGACTTTGACGCGAGCCCGGTACTTCGCGGCGATTTGTTGAATAGCAGGCCGCACACGCTTGGCGATGTCATGACTCTGCGCGGATCGCTGGCCCTTCGGCACCAGGTTGACCTGAATGTCAGCCACGTTTGGCCCACGGCGCAGAAAGTAGTGGCGCACCAGACCATTGAAGTTGTAGGGCGAAGCGGTGCCGACGTACATCTGATAGTCCGTCACTTCCCGCACGGTGCGAATGTAATCTCCGATCTCACGCGTCACCGCCGCTGTACCTTCGAGCGTCGTGCCTTCGGGCATATCGATGATGATCTGAAACTCGCTCTTGTTATCAAACGGGAGCATCTTCACGCGCACCAGCTTCAGCGCCACGAGCGAGAGCGCGCCCACAAGCAACAGAGCGACGCCCAAAAGAAAGCTATAGCGCCAACGTCGATCGTGAATCAGCGCACCCATCACCCGGCGATAACCGCGCGTCGTCCAGCCTTCTCGATCGTGTGAATCGTCATAACTGGTCTTCCGCTTCAGAAGCCGCAGACTGGCCCACGGTGTCACCACGAACGCCACCAGCAGTGAAAAGAGCATCGCGGCTGACGCGCCGATGGGAATTGGCCTCATGTAGGGCCCCATCAACCCGCTCACAAAGGCCATCGGCAAAATCGCCGCGATCACGGCGAAGGTCGCCAGGATCGTCGGATTGCCTACTTCGTTCACAGCCTCAAGGGCAATATCCACGACCGGTCGATCCCGATTCTCAAGCAGGCGATAGTGGCGGGTCATGTTCTCTACCACAACGATGGCGTCATCCACCAAAATGCCGATCGAGAAGATCAGAGCGAAGAGCGTGATCCGGTTGAGCGTATAGCCATAGAAATAGAAGACCGCGAGGGTGAGTGCGAGCGTTACGGGAATAGCAGTCGCGACAATGCCTGCTTCGCGCAAGCCAAGGGCAAGCCAGATAAGCAACGAGACAGAAAAAATCGCGATCATCATGTGGAGGAGAAGTTCATTCGACTTCTCACTCGCCGTCTCGCCGTAATTCCGCGTGACTACAACACTGACATCGCCTGGAATCAGCGTGCCATGCAGCAGCTTGACCTTCTCAATTACCTGATCAGCTATGGCAATGGCATTAGTGCCTTTGCGCTTAGCGACGGAGATGGTGACGGCGGGCAATACAATCTGCGTTGCCGTTGAGGGAGCACTGGTGGTTTTATTTCCTTCGTCTGCCGGGCCTGTTCCGTAAAGAACATAATCGGCCGGCTCCTCCGGGCCGTCTTCAATTCGCGCCACGTCCCGCAGGTACACAGGGCGGCTATTTGAAACACCAACGACCACGTTGCCGACTTCGTCGGCGGAATTCAGGAAACCTCCGGTCTCGACGAGAAACTCGCGGTTTCCCGATGAGAAGCTGCCCGACTGCAACTGTTTATTCTCCTGCTCGAGGATAGCAACAATGCTCGCCGAAGCAATGTTGTGGGCGGCCATTCGCGCGTCATCGAGCTGCACGTGAATCTGACGGCGCTGCCCGCCGATAATTTTGACTTCCGAAACATCTCTAACTTCTTTGATTTGATCGTGAACCTGTGCTGCGATCCGTCTGAGCGTGAAATGATCATAGCGGTCACTTGTAAGAGTGAGCGCCAGGACAGGCACGTCATCTATTGAGCGGGGCTTGATGAGCGGCGGGCTGGCGCCTGCTGGAATCAGATCAAAGTTGGCGGACATCTTCTGGTTGAGCCGGACTATGCTCGCCTCTTCATTCTGGCCGACGTAAAAGCGGACGACCGCCATCGAATAACCGGGTGCCGAGGTCGAATAGATGTACTCGACGCCGGGAACTTCCCAGAGCAATTTCTCCATTGGTTTCGTCACCCGCTCTTCAACCTCTTTGGCAGAGGCACCGGGCATCTGCACGAAGACGTCAATCATCGGGACGACGATCTGCGGTTCTTCTTCGCGAGGGAGCATGAAGACTGCGCCGACACCCAACAGGATGGAAGCAACAATGACGAGCGGCGTCAGTTTGGAGTTGATGAAGGCCTGCGCTAGTTTTCCGGCGGGACCAAGTCCATCTCTCATCCGTCTTGCACCTCGGCTATTTCGTCGCGGTGGGTGACAAACCCGGGGCAGCCTCTCGCACCCGGCTGCCATCATTCACTGCTGCCAGGCCATCAACCACGATCTGTTCGCCCTCTTTCAACCCCGAGAGCACTTCGATTCGGTCGGCGTAAGTCTTCCCAGTCCTGAGTAATCTCATGCGCGCGATGCCCGACTGGTCAACCACGAAGACACTGGTGAGTTGACCGCTCTCGACGACAGCTTTCTGCGGGATCGTGATGGCCTGTCTCTGGCCGGTAATAAAGCGGGCTTTACCGTAAAGTCCGGAGCGAATGATTTGCTGATTGCCGCCGGGCAGAGCGATGCTGATCTTGACGAGGTAGGTTCTGCTCGCCGGATCAGCAGCTGGAACGATCTCGACTACGGTGCCCGCAAGTTCCTGCTGACCCAGGGCATCTATCTGCACTTGCGCAAGATCCCGCAGATGAATCTTGTTGATTTGGGATTCTTGTACGGCGGCTTCGAGCCGGTAATCATTGCCGCTTTCGATTGTGAGCAAAGGCGTGCCCGGCGCGGCCATGTAACCGACATCCGCTTGCCTGGAAACGACAACTCCGGTTATGGGGGCGGCAATCCGAGCGAAGCTTGAATAAACCTGAGAGCCGGCGACATCCGCCTTCGCCTGATCAATACGGGCCAGCACTTGTCGCCTTTTCGCCTCCAATGATTGCCGCATCCGCCCGGCAGTTTCAGCTTCAGCATCGGCCATCTCATGCCTGGCTCGCACTTCGTCAAATTCCTGCGGACTGATTGATTGCCTCTCGAGCAACTGTTGGTACCGACGGAAGGTAGAGGCGGCCAGTCGGCGATTGGCTTCGGCGGCAGTTTGGCCGGACTCCGCAGCTTTGATGCTCCGGTTTACTTCATCCAGGGCCCCATGCATCTCAACCAGACCGGCACCCGACTTCTGCGTCTGAATCCTCGCTTCGCGGCTGTCGATTTCCACGAGAACCTGGCCGGCACGCACCGTGTCGCCTTCGCGAACCTTCATTGCCACAATGCTTCCCATTACTTTCGATGAAACGATGCTGCTGATTTTTGCGCGAACTGTGCCGACTGCCTCGTAACTCTCATCGACGGACTGCTGACCGATAGTCTCAATCTTTATCCCCTGAATCATCGGGGCTGTCGCTGTTACCTGTTCATGATTTCTGGCGCATGAGATGGCGCCGGCAAGAGCGAGAATTAGAGTGAAAGTAAGCAAGTATTTCATCGATGCCTCTTCGGTTTTGCGAGCGCGGAATATCACCTTAACCCGCCGACAACTGTCACAAGACGAATGGCCGAACATCTTTCAGTCTTCCCGTGGCCAACAAGACATTTGCATAGGCAACGTAATGGTCGTGGCGAGCCGTCACGACATCGGTGCGCGCCCGCACCAGGGCCAACTCAGCCCGCAGTACTTCCGTAATAGTTGTGAGTCCTTCATGATAACGATCTCGCACGATGCGTAGAACTTCACTCGCCTGCGCGGTAGTTTGAGCAACTACTTGCAGGCGCTCTCGGGCAGAGACGAATTGCTGATAAGCACGCACGACCTCAAAACTGATCTGATTGGCCAGCTGCTCCTGGTCGGCGTGGGCGATGGCCTCGGCCGCGCGAGCCTGGTTTATTCGAGCTTTGCGTCCCGGATCAAATACATTGACACTAACCGAAGCACCGATGGCGTAGTCCGAACTGCCAGTTACTGGATTACGGCCGCTTATCCCAACACTAGAGAATGCGTCGACGCGCGGGAGCGCCTCGTCACGCGCTCCACGGATCTGGCGCGCATTCATCCGCACGGCCAGCATGGCGCGTGCGTACTCGGGGCGATTTTGCAACGCCTGGCGATTGAGTTCATCCGGGGTTTCAATACTGAAGAGTCGTTCACTTAGTTCGTCCGTGATCGTATGAGGCGAGTTAACCGGCAGTCCAAGCGCGGTATTTAACGCCGCCTGAGCGATAGCGAGCTCACCTGTAGCTTGAATCTTCTGCTGCCGGAATTCCGACACCTGAACTTCGGCTGCGAGCAGATCAGAGCGCACGACGAATCCCGTTTCGAATTGGTCCTTTATCCTTTTGAGATCGGCCGTGCCAATTTGAATGGCCTCAGCAGCCACGACTACTTTCGACTGAGCCAGCAACACCCCGTAATAAGACTTGAGCACGTCCAACCGAATCTGTTGCGCCACCAGTTCCGTTTGTTGGTCGGCTTGTTGTTGCCCAAGCCTGGCCAGATCAATTCGGGCTTTACTCTGTCTCTGATCGAAAATTGGTACGCGAACTGACAATCCGGCACGGAAGTTAGTAAGAGCCGCAGGGTTGTTGAGTGAACTGATCAGAAAATTCTCTGGTCCAAACCTTCCTTGTTCCAGGAGCGAGCCAAATACGAAGACCGGATTGTTGCTGGTGGCCACCGATTCTGATGCCTGTAACATCGGCTTCCGCATAGCCTTGGCGGCGGATAGTTGCGCATCGGCAAGTTCTCGACCCGCCGCCGTAGCTCGGGTAAGAGGGTTTCTTGAGAGCGCAATCTCGACGGCTTGGGAGAGCGTCAGTGGTTCAGTAGATCCGCTTACGACCATCGGCGCCGCGACCCTATCGGCTTGTGACTGAGCCGGCACCGAGACGTTCAGGCCAAGATTCACCAGCCCCAGACCAAGGCTCAGTACGACTATTCTTTTCGTCCAACAATGCAACCGCATGTAACGTCACGCTTCCGAGCTGCCTGGAACCGGCGCCGCGTCATTCTTTGCTCCGAGCCAACGAAGGAAGCTCATCATCGGGCACCAGTTCGTAAACGCAGACTGCATCAAGTTGATCGCTACGAAGCCGGTAAACAAAAACCAGTAGGCACTGTGAAAGTAGCCGAGCAGAAGGGTGGCGAGCACGAAACAACCGGCAATTAATCGTAAATATCGTTCGACTGTCATGAGAACTCTCCTTTTCCAGTCAAAGCTAATTGGCAAGAGTCATTCCAGCGAGATCGGAAGGATTAAGCTCCGCAATTTCAGCATCGCAGAGTCCAACAGTTGCGAAATTACGCAACTGTTGGCACAATCTTGCGAAGTTTTGCCCACTAATGTTAGTCGCGGTGAAGGTTTTGCCCAGCAAGATCGCCGGCTGCTCAAAAAAACAAAGGCATAGAACTGGGCGCTTTGCTAATCACCTGCACACGATCGGCGTAGTTCCACGTTTACGAAGGAGTTACTGCTAACGAGGCGGCCCGGGGTTTGCGATGCACGAGGGTGTGTTGCTGAGCCGAGCAAGGTCGAGGGGCTAAGTTTTGGAGCGATGGCCTTTGTTTCCACAATCAAAGATATGGCAGCCAACAAAGCAGCAATAAAGAGGGACACAGAAATCTTCGAGCGGCAGGCGCGCATATGCAAGGCGTTTGCTCATCCCGGACGCCTGCAGATTCTTGATCTTCTGGGCGAGGGTGAACGAGGAGTTTCCGAGTTGCAAGAAGCGCTAGGCATTTCGAAGACAAGCATTTCGCAACACATGGCCGTGCTGAAATCGGTGGGGGTCTTGTCCACGCGTCGCGAGGGCAAACAGATCTTTTGCTCCCTGTCGATGCCCGAGGTGAAGCAGGCGTGTCGGCTGATCCGTAAGGTGTTGCAGGCCCAGATTGAAGCAAGCCATCACCTGATAGCGTGACGAATTTACGTCAAAGAAACGATCAAGACTTAGGGAGAGCCTGCCCAGGAAACTGATGAATCATGAAAACGATTATTGAACCTTTTAGAGTCAAGGTAGTACGGAGTTGTTAATCTGTTTAAGGCGTTCGTTTTTCGGATGTGGCCATTAGATCCTTGAGCTGTTGAGCGACGGGTTAGATCGAGTACGACCTGCTTTAGTTCTCGTCCTAATCAAAACGTAAAATCACGAGTCAGCTTGAATTGAAGACTGTATGAAGGTCTCTCCAGACTTGCACCACTGGTTTGGTTATAAATGATAAAGAAGTCACTGTTCGGGCGATAGATGTAACGGAGTCTCACATTGAAGGCGGATATGCGCGCCGCGGTATTCAATTGCATCAGGGCCGAGGTTAGTAGCTTTCTTGAAAAGTTGTAATTAACTCTGCCGATCAAGAGATTGGTCGTGAAATTACCCTGCGCCAATTTCACCTTATTGAAGTTGTCGGAGAAATCGAATAGTAAATGCGCGTTAGGCCTGAAGGTTATTCCTCCTGAAACCTCATCTCGTTTACCGGAATAGAAATCGCCCCACTTATAAAATCCTGTTAGTACAATTCTCTTGCTGCTATCAGAGGCAATTTCAATGCGTGGCCGGTTAAAATGGTAACTGCCAGCAGGAATCACTATGCCCGGTCTGATCTCGAAGGGCTCCTTCAGAACATCAGTGACAACTTCGATTGGGCGATAAAAGAAGCTCGATGAATTCTTGAATTCCGTGAACCAGGACAGTTCCGTCTGTCTTGTTGACAAATGCCCGGAGCGATCTTCGTAGTATTCGATCTGAGTCTCAAACTCCATCTGCCGAACGTGAGGTATGAACTTCGGGCGAGGTTTGTAAGCCACTTGCCCGAAGTATTGCCGGATGCCGTTGCGCTCAACGAAGCCAACTTCGGGATTGAAATTGCTGCCAATGTCTTCGTAAACCGTGATGAAACGAAATAGGTCGTTTTCGAAGCTTGAGTCGATGCGACCGGAATGAAAGCTGGACCGTACTCCCGGGGTTGCCGTGCCCATCAGGAAGGCTCTGATTTGATAATGATCAGTTACGTTAAACTCGGCATCGACTCCTGCCGCTCGATTGTAACGAGTTCCGCTAGCTGAGATTGCGCCCTGGCGATTGACGAACATCGCGCCAATCGATGAGCGCTCAAAGATGTCGCGCTTAACACGAGCAACTGTGAACTGGGCTAGCGGCACATGAAAAGGAGTACTGGCGTCGCCCAGTTTCCGAGTTTGGACCTGAAGAAAACCGATATTGTAGCGCCCGACCTTACCGGTAACCTTTGCCCCATAGTCGATTGGCACTGGCGCTCCGCGTTCCGTGAGTCCAATTCGACGAGTAAAAAACAGTTGGTTAGCCTCGGCTCTTCCAAAAAGAAAAATGCCGGAGTTCTCCAGAAAGAAATCACGTTTCTCTGGAAAGAAAACTGAAAAGCGAGAGAGGTTAACTACCTCATTGTCGACTTCGGCTTGACCGAAGTCGGGGTTCGCCGTGAACTCGGCCGTAACCGAAGGCGTGATGCCAACCTTGGCAACCTCAAGTCCTATTTTCCCCTGGAGCCCAGCATCAAAACCGGGCGCGCCAACTTGCGGCACTCCCTCACGCCATCCACCTGTGACGTACGGCTTAACCTCATAGAGCCGGCGGCGTTTTATTTCTCCGACCCCTACAAGTTCACCAGCTTGTGACACTCGTTCAAGCCCGAAAGAACGTTGCCAACTGGTCCACAAGTCTTCTTCGTTCTTCCGTCTGATGATCCGAGCAGAGTTAAAGCCCCACGTGTCGTCACCTTCTTTGAAACGCAACGTTGTCAGCGGGATGGCAATCTCGACAGTCCATCCTTTCTGATCGATCTTACCGGAAGACACCCATGAGGCATCCCACGAAAGATTTACGTCACGACCTTCATCTGTAATCAGGGCGTCCTGCTGTGTGCCGAGTGGGTTCACGGCGAACCGAAAGGCATTTCGCTTATCGTTATAGGTGTCCAGGAGAATCTCGATCTTGTCGTCGTTTGAAAAACCTGCGTCTCGTACAAGCTCGCGGGCGTTGATCTGCGTGGGATCGTCGAAAGCGCGGATACCAAAATAAATATTCCGATCATCGAAAAGCACTCTCACTTCTGTGCGTTCGGAAGCTGGAGCGCCTTCAGTAGGCTCCTGTTGGAGAAAATCGGTCGCCGGTTGGGCCAGTGACCAGGGAGCTTCATCAAGAAGACCATCGATCTTGATAGCATCAGAGACACGAACAGCCTGAATTCGTCGCGAGCTGGTACTCTGCGATTGAGTGACCGCCGATTGCTGGGTGTTATCTTTCGTTGGGAGTTGCTGTGCTTGAGTGACGACGACGAAAAGGCTAATGCTGAGCGCAGTGATCAGACGCGCCCTGAAGCGTTCGAATCCGTTATCGAAACGCCTCCATCCGTTCGTCATAGCTGCTTATCAGAGGGCACTGCAATTCTAAGGATTGGTTTTCCGCCAACATTTTGCAATGGGAAATAGACGCGATGCGTGCGACTGTCTACGGCAACGCTGTGCGCATTAGACGCGAAGAATCCTTCGCCAACCTTTTCCAGGTTGCGGCCACGCTCGTCGAAAATCGTAATGAGGCCACTCTCAGCAGAAACGTAAAGCCGACCAAATTCCTTATCAAAGGCGAGCACGTCGGGATCACCGCCAACATCCTGAATAGTCGTGATCTTCTTCGCTTCAAGATCAAAGACTGCCAGCTTCGCATTCTGCTCGCAGGCAACAAATACCAGCCGGTGTTCGCTGTCGATCAATAGGCCGTGTGGTTCGTTGCACCCTGATATCGGATAGCGCGCGATTAGCTGGTCTTTGGTTGGATCAATTTCCGCGAGCTCGTTTCGGCCATGCACCGTGACAAAGATGTGTTCCGATTCTGAATCATATTGCGTATTGCCGGCGCCGCCACCGAGCGCAATTGTGGTCAGCCGTTGATTAGTGTTTGCGTCAATCACTGTCTCTGTCTTGCCGTGCAAGTCTGACACATACAGCTTCTTCGCCTTCGTGGCATAAGCGATGCCATCAGGATAATCTCCAGCAGGAACACGCGCTATGAACTGCAAAGTTTTGTCGTCAATAACTGCCAATTCGTTCGAGCCTGTAGCTGAAGCATAGATACGGTGAAGCTCCGGAACCGCAATCACGCCGTGGACGCGCGATAAATTGTTAACATCACCGATCACCGTTTCTTTATTTGCGTCAAAGACCGAAAGAACGCCATCGCCGAGATGGGCAATGTAGAGTCGCCCATTGTCTGGATCGAAACTTTGATAATCGAAGCGCGTCGCGCCGCCGCTCAAAGGAACGTCACGCAGAGTGCGCAGCGGAAGACTACGTGATATTGCGGACGACGGAAGACTTGCTGAGGGCATTGGCGAAACACCTTGAGGTGTGGCCGCGAGATTTGTCTGAGGATCCTTTCCCGTGCAAGTTATGGCAAAGACCGTCAGAAGAATCGATAGGACAACCCCACCAATAATTGCAGGAAACTTCATAATAAACCACCTAATCAAACAAGCATCAGGTGCGTGTATAGCTCACGAACGGCATCTTCAAAAGTCCTCGCAGCGTTTGCCTTTCCTTAACATCAAAGCCATCGAGTCCATAACGGAGTTTCCGAAAGTCTATTTCTGCGGTGTAGGTGCCGAAGAGTCTGTCCCAAAAGGAAAAGATGTTTGCATAGTTCGAGTCGGTCAGCCTCTGTTCCCGCGAGTGATGCACCTTGTGCATGTAAGGCGTGACGACCACCAGCCGTAAGAATCTGTCGAGATTGCCGTTCATTCTGATATTGGCGTGTTCCAGTTGCGCGTTCAAGCCGGAAAGAATCAGGTAGACGATGACGACCCAGAGCGGGATACCGAAAACAAGTACTGCGGCTAGCTGCCAAAGGATTCTCCAAACGCTTTCGCCCGGATGCTGGCGAAAACTAGTGGTAACGTCCACCGCACTTTCTGAATGATGCACGCGATGGAACTGCCAGCCTAGCCAGGACTTGTGCAGCAGGACATGCGCAAAGTAAGCGAAGAGGTCCAATGCCACGACCCCAAAGACTGCCTGAGTCCATGGCGAGAGGTCAGCAACGAAAAATACGCCAACGCCATGACGAACAGTGAACCCAGCCAGGTAAGCCGATGAAAACGACAGCGCCAGATTTGTCAGAACCAATATCAGCGTGAGTGCGACATTCGGTAACGCATGTCGCACTCGACTGTTCTGATATCGATAGAGCGGTACGATAGATTCAAGCGACCATAGGAGAGCACAGAGAGCGACCAACGCTATTAGTCGGGTCTGGTCAGATAACCAAAACTGCATCGCCTACTCCTCCGTTAGCAGAAACTAGCTCCCATGAGCTTTAACGATGTTCATCTTGTCGAGTGCAGCACGAAGTCCGTGCGCTAGTTTCAGAGCATCATCGTTGGCCCAAAAATGCATGAAGAAGAGGCGCGGGCTTTCAGTGAGCATGTGACTGTGCAGCGCCGTCACCTCGATGCCGTTATCTCGTAACGCCTTAATCACCGGATTGACTTCACTTGCGATCAGCACGAAGTCACCTGTAATCGCTGCTTTACCTGATCCGGTCGGCTGGAAGTTGATTGCGGTTGCCAAGCCCATTGAAGCTGGAACTTCCATACCGTTGTCCATGATCTTTTCGGCGCGTGGAACGCTGAATTGGTAAACGACGCCGTTCAATTTGCCGCTTTGGGCCAGAGCCTGATCTAGCTGCTTGGTATCAATTCCCAACTCGGGAGTAGGACCGGTGCTGGGTGAAGCAGCCGCAAAAGGGGTCTTGCTCAACGCGAGCGCGTCATGAATCGCTTGGGCGATCTTCACTGCATCACCCATCGCGTGAATATGCATGTACATCACGCGCGGTGATTCATGAAGCACATGATTATGCAGTGCGGTCTGTTCGACTCCGCCTTGCTGAAGTTTGGTCAAGACCGGCGTCACCTCGTCTTCAGTTAGAACGAGATCGCCCATCACCATTGTCATATCGCCGGTCTTCTTGAACGCGATCCATGAACCGAGCGCGAGTGCAGGTTTGAGTTCTAACCCGCCCACGATGACCTTTAAATCGCTGCGAGGCAGACTGACTTTATAGACGTCGCCAGGCTGCATTGATCCGGCTTTTCCAAGCGCTTGCTCAACTGCCTTCCAGTCCGTCGCCGGTTGTTGCGCGGTGTTTGATTGACCAGTCGGAGCCTGTGGCGCCGAGCACGCCACCAGCACGAATACTGTCGCCAGCACAAGCGACATCGTAATAAGAATCACTTGCCTCACTCCCCGAGTTACGAAGAGATGGCCTAAATGCAGCTCTGGAAATCTTCCCTGCTTTTTCATTACCATTCCTGCCTTTCTGTATTGCTCCTATTAATTTCTCGTTTCTTACCTGCCAGACATTTATGAACCTTTTGAAGAGGTGTGGTCTTCGGCGATGCTCGCATAAAGCGCGTCATATAGAAATGCAGCGCGTTCCGCAGTCTCATGGTCGTTCTTTGTTACGATCGGAAAACCACGGCTAATCAATTCCAAACCCACCGCTGCCGGGTGGTCATTCAATTGGTCCTTGAAGTCCGCAGCCTGAACGATGCGCGCCATTTCTACCAGCACCGGATTTTCCACAAGCCGCTCGTGAACAAGAGCCGCAAATGAACAGAGTCCGCGATCATTTTTGTGTGGATACGTAGCGCCGGGCGCGTCAAAGCCGATCGCCACTTGCGCGTCCTGCACTCTAGCCACTTCTTCTGCCCGCACGAAGGAAATCTCAGCTTCAGAATCCAGAAAGCGGCGGATGAGCCAACAGGTTGCAGTGCGGTTAACTCGAATCCTTTCGCGTGTGACCCATTTCATCGACTGTTCCTCACGGGGACTAATGAGCGAAATCTATCAGCGTACCCACTCGAGCGCTCACAGCCTTCTCGTAAACTTCGGCAGCCGTCACGACGTCTTGCAATGCCATTCCGGTTGAATCGAATATTATGATCTCGTCGGGAGAGGTTCGGCCGGGTTTGACTCCAGCCACCACTTCACCTAGTTCACCGTAGGCACTGCCGCGCGTCATCAAGCCTTCATCCAACGCGTGATGAAGTTCTCCAATCATTGCGCATTGTTCAAGCACATCAGCCACGAGCTTGTTCCCACTCAGCAGAACTGGTTCGAGTTCCTGCTTCTCTGGATTATCCGAGCCAACTGCCGCGATGAATGTGCCTGGTGCAACAAAGTCTTTTTTCAGGAAGGGATGCTTCGATGGCGTGCAAGTAATACATACGTCGCTTTGCCTTACGGCTGTTTGAAGATCTGGCACGACTTCAATGTCAACTCGCAACTCCTCTGCAAGGTCACTGGTGAACTTTTGAGCCTGTGCCCGATCGCGATCCCAAACCCAAGCCTTTTTGATAGGAAGGACTTTTGTAAGAGTTCGGAGCGATATACGTCCCTGATTGCCACAGCCGCAGATAGTCACGGTTTTCGAGTCAGGCCGAGCCAAGTATTTGGCGGCGACACCGGTCGCGGCTCCGGTGCGTTGAACCGTGATCTCGATTGAATCCATTAGAGCTAGTGGATAACCATTTTTGGCATCACAAAGGACCACGACTCCCTGAATCGTGGGCAGGCCAAACGCTTTCGCGTTTTCCGGAAAGTTTGCATTGACCTTGGCCGCAAAATACGAGCGACTTAGATCGAGCAACCCGGCCTTGATGTGAAAACCGCCGTCTCGAGCGTGTACTCCCAGGATTCCGGGAGGTTCGGTCTTGCCTTCGCCATGCAGTTTGAAAGCATTCTCGACTGCCGCCATGCATTCCTCGATCGTCAGCAGTGCCGCAACGTCACGACCCGTGAGCAATAATGTTCCATCAGGTTTCATGAAGTCCGACCTTCTGTCCGAATAGATGATCCAGTTTGGCTCCCGGCTTGGTTTCAACCGGCTCATGACCTTTGCGGAATATCCGCGCGCCCGATGAGCCCTTCAGGACATGGGAACCGTTTTCTGCTCTAACCATTGCGCCTTCGCGAAGACCAGCAACGGGAGTGTCGTTTTCCTCCAAAAATTGCAGAATTCGCTCCTCCTGCGTTTCACCCATGTGCGTCGAACTCGGATCGGGATCGAGGAAGTGTGGACTGATTTGAAAGGGCACCAACCCGAGGGCGTCGAAAGAAGGTGGCTGAACAATCGGCATGTCTTTGGTGGTCTTGATAGTTGGACCCGCCACATTAGAACCAGCGCTCGATCCGATGTAATGCACCCCTTCCGCGACCCGCTGTCGGATCAATTGCACAACGTTTGCGTCGTAAAGCGCCTTCAAAAGTCGAAATGTATTACCACCGCCGATGAAGATCGCCTTCGCATCATTCACGGCTTGTTGCGTATTATGAGTCGTGTGAATCGATACCAACCCGTAGCCCATTTTCTCGAAGCGTTCGCGTGTTGTCGCAGCGTAAGAGTCGCGGTCATAGAGAGCGTAGGGAATGAAGAGAACTTCGCTGATGCTGCCTAAGAAGTCTCGGATTTCCGTTTCAGCATGATCAAGATAACCGCTGCCGTAAAGCGTGGAGTTACTGATCAGTAAGACACGTTTGCGATTAGTCTGACCCATTCCCGCCTCCTTCGAATCTCTAAAGAAATGCTCGCGCCGCGGCGTGGAATATCCCACCTGCCATTGCCCCGAGCGCCACCTTTGCTACATCAACTTTCATTAGGACGATCACCAGAAAAGCCGCCAGTGCTATGGCGATGGTCGGTAGATCAATGAGCGCCGAAGGAATGAGGTCGAGCGTTACAACAACAATCACGCCCACGACAGCGGCACTAGCGCCCGCAAGAAAGGCTTGTATCCAACGATTGTGCCGGACCTTTTCGATATAAGGAGCGCCAGCCAGGACGAATACAAAGGAAGGCAAAAAGACGAAGAAAGTCGCAATCATTGCGCCTGTTATTCCACCTGCAAGAAAGCCAGCAAAAGTCGTGAACAGCATAAACGGCCCCGGAGTCGCAACGCTCAGAGCCACCCCATCAAGCAACTGGCTGCTGGTTAGCCAGTGATGCTGCTGAACTGCGCCACGTTCCAGGAACACGATCGATGCATACGCGCCGCCAAAGCTGAACAAGCCAGTCTTGAAGAACAACCACGCCATTTGAAACCAGCGTGAGTCAACAAACGGCAGCACGATGAGGCTGCCGATCATTGTCGGCAGTGTTGCTCGCCTAGGCCAGATCGCAGGCCAACCTTGGACAATCAATAGATTGAGCAGACCAGCTGTGAGCAGGATAAAAAGGAAGTTGATACCCGCGAACCGCATTCCTACAAATGCGCCGATTAACAATGCGGCGAGGAGGACATTTCGGATCGACGCCCGACCGAGTTTAAGGATGCCTGCGCCGATAATGCCCAACACTGCGGGTTTCAAAACGTAGAGGACGTTGTTAACTTGCGGTAGGCTGCCGTAAGTCACATAGAGCCAACTGAGAAATACTATCACGACGGCCCCTGGCAGAATGAAGGTGAGGCCGGCGAGTATTCCGCCGACAAGTTTCCGTTTCAAATACCCAACATAGATCGCAAGTTGCAGCGCTTCCGGACCGGGCAGCATGTGGCAGAAAGCCATGATCTTTACGAACCGATCCTCCGAGAGCCAATGGCGCCGCTCCACCATGTGGTTATACATCATCGTGATCTGAGCCACAGGACCACCAATGTTTACGAAGCCAAGCATGAGAAAGTAGAGGAACACTTCGCGCCAGGATGGCAACTGATCGCCTTCGCCTGTGATCTGCTGTTTCCGTTTCGCTTCCTGCTCCATTGACTTGTCTCTAACCGCCCCACGAAACTTTCAATCATTTCGTTCGAGAGCGCTTTCGGTTTCGTGTCTTATCCGAGTTCTTTTTCTCAGATTCCTTGCTTAGCAATGCATAGAGCCCATCGAAAACAACGCCGGTCTGTTGCATTAGCTTGCGATCGTCTCTCAACACTTTGCTTAACCCGTCGATGATTGCATTTAGCCCTACCGCCTCCAGCCGATGAAACTTGTCGTCTTTCAAATCGATGTCGTGGACGATCTCAGCCATCTCGCGCAGGCCTTTGCTTTCGGCTAGACCGAATTGCTTCAACATCGTCTCGAAGGTGCAGTCTTCTCCATGGTGGGTGAACTCGGCTCCAAACATGTCGAAGGGAATTGCGCCCTCGACAGTTTCTCCGTCAGCAACGAAGTAGAAGCGAGGGCTCTTGTCGATGAACTGTCTGATTAGCCAGGCAGATGCCAGCCGGTCGATGTGCAGATTCCGACGCGTGACCCATCGCTGACCCTGGTAGTTTGAAACGTCGAGGGTTCCACATTTCTTCTGTGACAGCGCCGCCTTCTCTGTCGGACCTTGAGCCGCTCGGAGAACTTTCTGGCACCTTTCATAGGCGCTAAAAGCAGAGGCTCGCAGAGAGGCATTAAAGAAGTCATTAGCGGCGATGCGCTCAAGCTCGACGTGCAACTTATTGAGTTCAGCTTCATGAGCCGACAGACGGCCGGCAGATAGGTGCTTACCACGGGACTGTTCCCGAATTGCCCCAGTCAAGCCATCGAATTGCGCCGAGACGGCTGCGAACTCTTCATCGCGCGCCTTGCGAAAGGCAGCAATGATCTCGTCGTCGGTCGTGCCTTCGACAGAATCCGCTCGGAAAACCGATGCCTCGCCGCCAGCCGATTCAATCTCCTGCTTTAACCACTGAAAATGTTCATGCGTTTCCTCTGTTGCCGGTAAGACGTAGACAGAATTTTTGATTGCCACCGCGCCGACCTTCTGCAACTTGCGCCAAATGCGCACGCGCAGGTTGGTAGGCTTAGGCGGCAGCAGATGGATAAGCAGAATCCAATCCTGTCCTCGGCTGTTAATCGTTTTAGCCATCGCCAGTAACGGTTAGAATGATTGTAACGAGTGTTACTATTGAAGACAAGGAGCGAGGGATAGAAGGGCGACCAGCGTTGCTGCAATTCCGAACATAATATCGAGACAAGACCAAAGGACGTTTGAGATGCCAAATTGTCATCTCAAACTGAGTAATGGGGAACTGGCCTCCGCATCACGAACGCGGAGACCTGGTATCGCAAGCTGCCAGCTCAAACGCTTCCTGCGGAAAGAAAAAAGTTTTCACATTTTGGCATCGGGAAAATAGAGCAATGAGGGGTAGCGTCCTAAATATTTGATAACGTGAGTTATTGGTGGAGCAGAGGAGGGTCGAACTCCTGGCCTCCGCATTGCGAACGCGGCGCTCTGCCAACTGAGCTACTGCCCCACGCCGTGAAGAATACAGTTTCGAGTTTCGAGTTTCAAGTTTGGGACCCGGCGGTTATTGCGGGGTCAGGTCAAGCGCCTCGATGACTCTGGTGTAGGGTATCTGTGCTGCATCGTTTACCTCTTTCACCAGTTCCGGATTAGCAGCTTCGAACAAACACATACAGTGTGCCTCGCCGGGGACGAAGGTCGTGCGGATGTAACGCACCGGCTTACCGTCGGCAGTAAATTTGTCGCTGGTTTCGATTGCTGCCTTCTGCGCAGCTGCTAGTTGTTCCATCTTAATACCGGGAAGATCACGTTCAACCATGTAGACAGGCATAGAGTCTCCTTTGCTTTTGGCCTTAGCCTTAAAAATCGGAATTCCCGCTGACGACTACGATAAGTTCTCGATGATGCCCGTTGGGGAATCAATGAAACTTCCCATTGTCAAAAACTGCATTTTGACTTTTTTGAGGAAGCCTTGGCTTTGCGAAATTACCACGCCAAATCTCTGTGTAATTTTTTATCGTTTGCTTTTGGCCATGACCACCTCACAGTAAAGAGAGCGCGCTCTCAATCGCCTCGGCCAGGCGCTCGACATTCTTTCCGCCACCCTGGGCCATGTCAGGTTTGCCGCCGCCACGACCGTCGAGCAGCTCGCAGGCGGCGCGCATCATAACATTCATGTCAGCGGACGTGTCGGCGGATCTTGCGAACACGAGACGGGCGGCATCTCTTTCGCGTGATCCCAGCAAAGCGATTGTTTTCGCGTTAGCAATCAACGCCTGGGCGACGTGTTTTAACGACTCACCATCGCGATTTTCAAACACGTGGGTAACAACTTTGACGCCTGCGTCGTTTAGCGAAGTGGCTGCCAGGAGGTCGTGGGCTTCAACACGTGCCGCAATCTCTTCGAGACTACGAATGCGCCGGTGCAGATCTTTATTCTCTTCAACCATTCGCGACGCCAGCTTTGCGGCATCGTCGCGACTGGCGCTGAAGAGAGCCGCGACCGCGCGCGAGGTCTTGTTTGCACGACGGTAGTCGGCGAGCGCGCGCGTCCCCGCGACAAATTCAATCCGCGTTAATCCTTTGGCCCGTTCCCAGGTTCGCACGGCAATCATTCCGACCTCGCCAGTGCGATAGGCATGCGTGCCGCCGCAGGGAGTCAGATCAAAACCCTCAATTTCAATCAGTCGCAATTCACCACCGCGGGAAGGCTCCTTCCGCAACGGCAGTTGGGCGGCTTCCTCCGCAGTTGCGCTCTTGATGGTTATTTCGCGATCTTCCCAGACGACATTGTTGGCTAACTCCACCGCGCGTTCGATCAGTTCATTAGTGGGGTTTGTTAGTTCGACGTCGATCTCACAGACGTCGTGCAACACCCGAAAGCCGCGCGTGGGTGCGTTGAAGAGTGTTACGAAAGCCTGTGAAAGAACGTGTTGGCCGGTGTGTTGTTGAATATGATCGAGGCGGCGGGGCCAATCTATTCTTCCCTTAACACTGGCCCCAACCTCCGGCGCGCGCCCCTGTATTACATGCAGTACGCCGTTCTCCTCATCGTCTATACATTCGAGGACCTGTTCGCCGTTGATCGTTCCGGTGTCGCTCGGCTGTCCGCCGCCGGTTGGATAAAACGCGGTGCGGTCGAGGGTCACAGCGGTCCAGCCACTAACGCGATCAGTCTTGTCGGTGACGAGTGCTTCAAACTCGATCAGATGAGAGTCGTGATAATAAAGACGTTCGGTTGGGGGCATGTGGAGTTAATAAACCAACATGAAGAACCATGCAACTCTGGGGAGTGCGCTGACCTGTCAGCGCTTTGGTCGGTCGCGACCAGTCGCGACCACGGTTCGTCTGAATTTACTCTGAGATTAGGCGACAGGTCGCCTAAGACCAAAGCGGTGACAGGTCACCGCACTCCAAAAAGTTGTGCCTCTGCAGAACCAGTACTCTTTGACAGTGTTTCTGGAAAACCAACATAATCCGCCGTGCTCCCCGTCATCCGGTCCGATAACAATTGTCTTCGCCCGCCAAATCTTATGAGTCGCATTTCTCGCATGACCCTTTTGCGCCGTCTCGCGCTGCTTTGGTTGCTGCTGGCCTGTTTCAGCGCCATCGCTGCCGCGCGGCAGGAGCCGCCGCTCCATTCGGTAACATATCAATTGAAAATGTCGCGCCCAGTGTCTCACTTGTTTGAAGTGACGATCGAAGTCGACCTCAATAATGACGCAAGCGCGAAGTCGCTGGACTTCCAGATGCCGAAGTGGTCACCGGGGCGCTATGCGGTTTTCGATTTCGCCAAGAATGTGCAGGAGTTTAAGGCCACGCATTACGATTGCAAGCGCCACGGAGAAACTGGTTCTGCTCTTGACTGCATTGTTTCAGCATCGCCGTTCACGCGCCTCGACGATCAAACGTGGCGGGTTGCTGTGCAGGGCGGAAAGCGCCTGACGGTCAGTTACAAAGTCTTTGGAAACGATCTTTCTGGCACCTTTTCACAATTGGATTCTCGTCACGCAAATTTCAATGGCGGCTCGATTTTTATGTACGTCGTCAACCACAAACCTGATCCGGTGAAGCTCCGGATCGATCCGCCGACGGGTTGGCGCATCGTCAATGGCCGCATGGATAAGAGCGATCAGCATGAATGGCAGTTTCCCAATTACGACCTGATGATCGATACGCCGACTGAAATCGCGCCAGACTGGACCGATAACGAGTTTCAGGTTGATGGCAAACGCTATCACGTGGTGATTCATTCTTTCGGCGATGAAGGAGGAAAGCGCGAGAACCTGGTTCGTGATATTGAAAAGATCGTGCGTGCGGAGACCGCGATGTGGGGCCCGCCGGAGTTTGATTCCTATACCTTCCTGATCCACTTTGCTGCGGACGACCATTCGGGCGATGGCATGGAGCACCTCACTTCAACGCAGATTATCGAGCCGGGCGCTCTCGGCGAGGAAGGCGTTTATGGAAGCACGCTCGACACCGTGGCTCACGAGTTCTTCCATGTCTGGAATGTCAAACGACTCCGCCCGCTGGAACTTGGACCCTGGGATTTCACGCGACCACTGACCACTCGCGGATTGTGGGTCGCGGAGGGAATAACGAACTACTACGGACACCTGATGAGGCGGCGGGCCGGACTATGGGACGACACGGCATTACTCAGACGCGAGAGCCAAACCATTACCGGCATCGAAAACGCCCCCGGCAGCCATTTGATGAGCGCCGAAGACTCCTCGCTCTCCGCGCCCTTCCTTGATGATGCACCGCACGCGCAGCAAACGAATCTGGACAACTCATCGATCAGTTATTATCCGAAAGGTGAGTTAATCGGCTTAGTGCTCGACTTGATGATACGCGGCAAGACTAACGGCAAAGTCTCGCTTGATGATGTCATGCGCCGAATGTATGAAGAGTTTTATCTCAAGAGTCCAAATGCGAGCTACTACCTGCGCGGTCGCGGTTATACAAGTGAAGACTTCGAGCGCGTCGCATCTGAAGTCAGCGGGCTCGACCTGCACGAATTTTTCAGGCTCTACGTGCGCGACGTGACAAGGTTGCCTTATGACGAGGCGCTTGGATTCGTTGGGCTTTCGCTGGTTCGGGAACAGGCCCGCCAGCCATTCAATGCGGGAATCGGAATTGACTGGCAGGACAAAGGAAGTCTCACTATTGGTGTAGTTTATCCCAACTCACCTGCCGAAGAGGCAGGTTTGCAAGAAGGCGACGAGATCATTTCGCTGGGCAAGAAAAATATTTCGCGCGAAAACTTTCTGGTGTCACTCGCACGTTACAAGACAGGCGATCGCGTTCCCATTACAGTTAAACGGGATCGAAAAACAATTCAAGCCACCCTTTTGCTCGGCGCTCCCGAACGTCTTGAGTATCGAATCGACGAGAGAAAAGACGCAACGTCGCAGCAGAAGGCGCTGCGCGCTTCGTGGTTGATGACAGCAAACAGTAAACAGTAGACAGTAGACAGCATACAGCAAACGGCAGACAGCAGATCCGAAGGTTATGCAACCATACGCACGAATCAGTGGCTCTGGGCAGTTCAATGGTTATTGTCCAGCTGTTTGCTGTTTGCTGTTTACTGATTGCTGTTAAGCTCTGTTCCATCAATGGCCGCAAATTCACACCCCCGAGCTCTGGGCATCAGAAACTTCCTGCTTCTCTGGCCGTTGTTCTTCGCAATCTGCTTTGGTCTTGGTTATCCGACGCTTCAACGTTACAACCCGGCAAACACCGAAGGCATGAGCGACACGCTAAAGTATCTGGCGCTAACGAGCGGCGACGACGCTCCCGTATTTAATGAGATATTTCGCTGTCGCCTATTGGTGCCTTACGTTGCCCGACCTTTCTATTGGTTTGCGAAAACTTACGTACCGGGATGGCACGCCGGCTTTTTCGGTCTGCTGATGGCCAACGCACTTTTTTGCGCGACGACGGCGTGTCTGATAGCAGCCATAGGCAATCGGTTGATCGGCGATCCAGGTACAGCTCTACTTGGCGCTGCTCTTTATCTACTTAGTTTCAGCGTCGCCAATCTGCAGCTCGCCGGATTAATCGATAGCGGCGAAGCTTGCTTCCTCACGGCTCTGACGTGGAGCCTGCTTAGCGGCAGATGGTACCTGCTGCCACTTTGGGGATTGCTCGGCGCGTTGGCTAAAGAAACGTTCGTCCCGTTTTCTTGTCTGTTCGTGTTTACCTGGTGGCTAATGGACCGACGTCAGACGGGTATTCAAGGATCAGGTTGGCAATGGATGGTTGCGTTGTGGGTTATTGGCCTGGGTACGGTGATGGCCGTTCACACTGCAGTGGTAGGGCAATGGAGATGGCCCTGGAGTATTGCAGGACAGGCGAAATCGTCTGCTAACTTCTTTGTGGCGCTGTGGCGCTGTCTTACGGAACGAAGTTTTTGGTATATGTTTGGTTGGCTGATACCGCTGGGTGTTTGGCGCTTAAAGTTTTTTCCGAAGCCCTGGCGCACGGCGGCGATCGTCACTGCGATACTGGCAATCATCTTGGGAGCGTATAGTGATGCCGGAGGTACTGTGGGGCGCGCTACTTTCAATATCATCGGCCCATTGCTGAGTCTTTCAGTTGCTCTGTTGCTAGCGACGCCGATTGCCGGAGAGCAGAAGGGTTCGGCGGCCAAATAGGCGCCAGAGTCCTCCGAACAGGTTTTTTGTCATGCAAGCTGAAGCCGATCAGAGAGAGCACTACAACCGCATTGGCGTGGAATACGAAGCCCAATACGGTGATCCTGATGGTCTGACTTATCGCGAGAAGGTTTTGTACGAACCGTTGCTCGCTGGGTTGGATCTCGAGGGCAGGCAGGTGCTCGAGGCGTTGAGCGGCAGTGGTCACGCCACGGAATATCTGCTCAGCCAAAAGAAAGCATTAGTAACTGGTTTGGATATTTCTGATGACGCGATTGCGAGTTTTAAAGAGCGCTGGCCCACCTGCGAAGCTTTTTGTGCTTCGATTACCGAGTCCGGATTGCCTGATGAATCCTTCGACTGCATTGTTGTTGTCATGGGATTGCACCATCTTCATCCACACCTCCGGGAAGCGCTACGTGAGATTCACCGCCTATTAAAGAAGGGCGGAACCTTTTGCTTTACCGAACCGCACCAGGAGTCTGCCTTCAACCGCGTCAGAACTTTTTGGTACCGCCACGATTCACTTTTCGCCGACAACGAAGAATCGCTCGACATCGAAGCATTGAAGCGCGAGTGTGCTGATCTGTTTGAATTCAAAACTGAGAAATACGTCGGCAGCGTCGCTTATCTGCTGGTCCTTAACTCGATGATCTTCCGCGTGCCTTTATGGCTGAAACGAATTTACTCACCCGCCATCATCCGTCTGGAGAAGATGCTCACAAGTTTTCACTCACAAACCTTCTCGTTGGCAGTGATCTGCCAATGGCAAAAGAAATAGCCTTCCAGTGGTCTACAAATCAGAACCGGGAGCGGTAGCGACCGGGCCAAGGTTCAGCTGGGCTTGGTCAGGCTACATTTGTTACGCGGCTCGCAGTTTTACGTTGAGTCCAAGTCGCTACCGCTCTCGGTTCTGATTTGTCGACCCACAACGCGCAGCCTCTCCGCGCTACCAACTCCAACTTATGCCACTTTTTGGCACCGCCTTGGAGCACGGAGGGCACTTGGTTTGCTGAACTCAATTGAACAACAGCAGATGAGTGCAGCAAGGAGAACAGTATGTCAGCAGTATTAGGAACCCTCGAGACTTATTCGCACGGTGGACGGGAACGACTTGCGAGCGTTGCTTCCGCGGTGGGGAGTTGGTTTGGGGAATTGTTTGGTTGCCAACATGCCGAAATGAGCCGTCCTTTTTCAAGACATGGCGAGACGTATCGTGTCTGTATTAGCTGCGGTGCGCGACGGAGTTTTGACCAGAAAACCTGGAATTCGTCCGGCCGTTATTATTTCAAGCCGGCGCGAACTTCGGATCTGCAGGACATAGACAAGACGGCCTTGCGTTGCCTATAGACCAAAAGAAGTGAGTCGCCGTGAGTCCGCGGCCACTCTTTTGGAGTGCGGCGACCTGTCGCCGCTTTGGTCCGCGGCGGCTTGACGCCGCAAGGCTGCGTTAGTAGCAACGTGACCAAAGGTGCGACAGGTCGCACCTGACCAAAGCGCTGACACTGGGGTCCCCAGCCGGGCAGCCCGGCTGGGGTGGTTGTAAGGTCAGCGCACTCCAAAATTACTAGCGCATTACACTACCGCGGGAAGCGGTCGCGGTATTCACCAGAGACGATGAACGCCTTAACCATTTCCGCCTGTTCAAAGTTGCCGTTGAACTGGTTCAGCTTGTTCAGCCAGAACGCGAAGCCGTTGGCGTCAGCGTCACGTCGCAGGTAGCCGAAGTATTCCATCATCACAAACGTTTCGTTGAACTTCGCGCTCACGAAACGTCCGTCCTCCGCAATACTCCTGAGCGCCTGAGCCCGCGTCATTGAGCCCGCAGCCAGTCCATTTACCAATGTATCGCGTTCAGCCGAGGTGAAGCTCACTCCGGTGTGCGAAATTAGCGTGTCGACATAATCTGCATTCGACAGGCTGTCGTACGCTGCGTGGAACTCCGTCCGGTTGACGAAGCTGTTAACAAACGCTTCCGTGTTCGCGGCCAGCACCGCCTCCCAGCCGTCGCTGCCCACCCGCACCCCGTTCCCTACCGTCCGTGTGTCAGGCAGGAAGTGCGCGAAGTCTGGACGAGCTCCGTAAGCAGCCCGATAGAGTCCGTCCACCAGCCCGCCGGTCCGCTGGAACTCGATCGAGAGGAAGTACGCCGCCGAAACGTTCACGCGTTTCCGCTCGACGCAGGCCTGGTCAGTGCCACATCCGATTATCTGATCGCTCCAGAAGTTGAAGCCGGCTTCATCCGGTTCGCGATTCAGGAAATCAAGGTAGTGCTGACGCACGAAGTACTCGGGCGTGTCTAAGGGATTGACTAATCCGCTACTCGCCGCTGTCGCGCCGAAGGTTGCTTCGGTAGACTGTCCGACCAGACTGAAGGAACGCTCAGCCGGACTGAAGCTGTAGTTGGCGCGCGCAGGCGTGACCGTGTAGAAGCCGTTGGTTTCTACATTGTCGAAGCGATAGTAGCCATTCGCGTCAGTAATGAACTTGCGGTTTTGTGTTCCCTGCAGTCTCACTACCGCGCCTTCCACGGGCGCGCCCTTATCGTCAACTATGCGGCCAGTGATAACCCCGTTGGAGGCCGTAGGCGCCAGCGAGCTGAAGGTCCATCGCACAGGCAACATCGTGTCTGAGACCGCGTTGCACTCCACACGGTTGCTTACGTGATCTACAACGCTCGGAAGAGCGGCTGCCCAGTGGCTGTCACTGGCTCGTTCAAAGCGCAGATTCAGGAGTCGGTTCGAGTTCCCGTTCAGTTCGGCATCGAGATAGTGCAAACGCAAGGTGGCGGTGAAACCAGCGCCCCAGTTTTGGCGATTGTGTAGGTCCGCTGTACCGCGCTGGGATAGCCGTTCGGGTTGGGCGGTGCGGTTTTGCAAGGGTCAGGTCAGGTCCGTGAGGTTCGTGCCGGCGGCGCCCGAAAGTGATCTGGTTATTGGGATTGCCGAAGGTCAGCGTCGCCGCCGATGCAAACGGGCCGCCAGTTCGCTTCACCGCTCCGATTCACGTCGACGTGCCGGTTGAAGCAATCGTGACTCGGCTGCGTCAGAATCCTCGTCGCCGCCACGGTAATGTCGCTGCTCGTTAGAGCGAGTAACGCCGTTGAGCGTGTTGTCGTTGGCCATCGCCAAGCCAGCTTGCGTTGCCGTTGGTCAGATTATTAAAGCTCGTCGCGGTCGTGCCACCGATCGTTTGACCGGCGCCGCCGTCAAACGTGACCGTTCCTGTTCCGGGCGTAAACACTCCGCCGTTGTTGGTCCAGTTGCCGGCAACGGTGATCGCGGTTGCTGTACCCGCCGAAAAAATGCCCTGGGTCAGAATCACATTACCGTTGATATCCAGCGTAGTCGTGCTACCGCCCACAGTCACAGCTATGCCCACCGTCTTATTCACTGTGAGGTTGTCGAAAGTCTGAGTGTTTGCCGTGCCGTTGATGCTCTGAGCAGCACCACCATTGAAGTTCACCGTGTTGCCATTGGCTGTAAACGTTCCTCCGTTGTTTGTCCAATTTCCGGAGACGTTCATCGTCGTGCCGAGGGTGCCTTGCAATGTTTGGCCGCTATCAATTTGCACATTGTTGAAAGTGCTGCTGCTGATGAACGAACCCCCTTGCACACGCAGGAGCCCGCTTACAGTAAGAGTGCTTCCGGCTGCCGTAACGTTTCCGGTTCCCGTGTGATTAATGGTCAGGTTATTGAACGAGGTGCTTCCGGTCACCGTCTGGGTGTTGTTGTTACCGTCGAAAATCACCGTACCAGTGCCGCCCGTAAATGTTCCTGTGTTGGCCCAATTGTTGGCGACGGTGATGGTTGTGGCTGTGCCGGCAACCAGGGTACCGGCCGTGAGCGTCAGGCTGCCATTGATATCGATGGCTGTGGTGCCGCCTGAGCCGGTCAAACTGTTTGTCTTATTAATGACGATGTTGTTGAACGTCTTGGTGGCTAACGTGCCGTTGATGTTTCCCGCTGTGCCGCTATCGAAAGTCATCGTAGTAGGTGGCGTAAAGGTAAAGCCCGTGTCCTGGGTGAAGCTGGCCCCAATATTCATAGTTGCGGGAGCGGTAAATGAACCTGCTGTCAATACCAGGCTGCCGTCAAGATCGAGGGCCGTGGTGCTGCCGCCTGTACTTAGAGTCTGGCCGGGTTTGTTCACGCTAACGGTGAAGAAAGTTTGAGTGACCGCCGTGCCATTAATACTCTGTGGCGCTGCGTTGCTGTTGAAAGTCACGATACTCGATCCGGGTGTGAACGCGCCTCCATTGTTGGTCCAATTACCCGGTAGACCTATGTTCGTGATGGTGCCTGCCGCAAAAGTGCCTGCGGTCAGCGTCATGCTGCCATTGAGGGTAAGCGTCGTGGTGCTGCTGGCGCCGGTAAGCGACCCACCGCTCTTGTTAACGACGAAATTGTTGAATGTCTGAGTTGCTGCAGTCCCGTTTAAACTGCTCGCGGTACCGGTATCGAAGGTCACGGTGCCGGAACCCGGTGTAAACGTGCCTCCGTTGTTTGTCCAATTGCCCGCTGCCGTAATGTTTGCTCCGGCAGTTAAGGTGCCGGCCGTCAGAAGCGTGTTGCCGTTGATGTCCAAAGTCGCTGGGGCGGTGAAGTTGCCCAGCGTCATGGTCAGATTATTCATAATCAGGCTGACAGTACTGCCGCCCGTGCTCAGCGTCGAGCCGCCGCCCTTGTTGACAGTAAAGTTATTGAACGTTTGGCTGGCGGCGGTGCCATTGATGCTTTGCGCCACTGCGCCATCGAACGTGACCGTGCCGGTATTGGGTGTAAAGGTACCGCCGTTGTTGGTCCAATTGAGAGCTTCCGTGATATTCGCCCCCGAGCTCAAGTTGCCGCCATTCAGCGTGGCGTTCCCATTAATATCCAACAGAGCCGGTGCGCTGAAAGTTCCGGCGGTCATTGTCAAACCATTCGTCACCAGGCTGGTCACACTGCCGCCCGTGCTCAAGGTATTACCCTTGTTGACAATGAAGCTATTGAACGTCGTGCTGGTGGCGGTGCCGTTTATTAGCTGAGCGCCCGCGCCATTGAAGTTCACAGTGCCATTGTTATGGGTAAAAGTGTTGGCTAAATCGCGTGTGAAATTGCCGGTCAGATTTAACGTGCCGCTGGTTGAAGTAAACGAGCCACCGGTGAGACTGATGCTGTCTCCTCCGTTTACGTTGATGGTGCCCGCACAATTGGCTATGCCAGTGGCCACCACCGCGATGCCGTCGCCGCTGGCTGCCGTGTTGCTGTCAATGGTAATGCCGTTTAGCGATGCAGTGCCGCTGGTTACAAACACACCGCCGCCCGAATTGGTTGCGGTGTTGCCGCTGATGGTCGTGCCATTGGTAATCGTCGTTGTCTGCGTACCACCCACGTTGGTGGTGGCCACACCGCCGCCGTTGTCAGACGAGTTTCCGCTAATCGTACAGTTGTTTATAGACAGAGGCGTGTTTGCCCCGTCAACAACTCCGCCGCCCATGCCGTTCGTGCCGGCGGTGGCAATGTTGTTGCTGATGGTCACGCCGGAAAGCGAAGTGCTGCCCACATTGTTGGCGTTGAAGATGCCGCCCGCAGCGCCGCTATCGCCGGTTCCAGTGGCGGTGTTGCCGGTCAGGCTGCCTCCAGTCATCACAACCGTCTGGCCGCCAACCCCCGCAATAAGTATCCCGCCACCGTCCGAACCCGCAGTGTTGTTGTTAACAGCCGTAGTGGTCAGGGTGATGGTACCGCCGTTGCTGTGACGCATGTTGAGGCCGCCGCCGTTGGACCTGATGTCAAGTGAGGTTTGATTGCCGGTGATGGAACAGGTGGTAAAGGTAACGTTGTGTTGGTCGGCGAAAAGATTAAGGCCGCCGCCAGCGGGCGGATTATCAGCCAGCGAGGTGCTTAGAGTTTTGTTGTTTGAGATCGTGGAACCGGTGATTTGTACTGTGCCTCGGAACACATTGGTCGTCACCGGCATTGCCACGGTACCGCTGTCAATATTAATGCCGCCACCGTAGCTGTGAAGACTGGCATTACTGTCGATCGTGCAATTGGTGAGTGTGGTTGTTGGGCCCGGCATTGCCCCTGTGCCCGTAAGAAAAATATCCATACCGCCGCCTGTCTGAGTAAAGGCGGCATTGACTGCTATATCGTTCCTGGTGAAGCGAACGGTTAACCCTGAAATACTGACATTCAGGGTGGTATGCGTTCCATCCTGATTGATGCCGAATGCCTTGTCTCCCATGTTACCGGTGAAGGTGGCGGTGCTGGAGCCCTGAATAATCGTGTTTGCAGCGCCATTACCCGTAATGGTGACGTCAGCATTTATATCGAGGTCGCCATTCGCGGCAGTATTGTCGTCACCCGTACGCGTCAGCTGAATTGGCAATCCGTTTAGCGCGGCGGCAAACAGAATGGTTGAACCTGGCGTGGCATTGGCTGCCACTACAGCTTCACGTAAGCTGCAATCAGCGTTACACGTACCATCATTTGTGTCTGTTGTTTTGCTAACCGTGAAAATAGCAGTCGGCGCAGAAGGAATCATGATGGGCTCGGTAGAACCCTGGCGCAATATGACCAAACCGGGACGAGCAAGAACACCGAGCCTCATTGATAAGACCGCTACCGGACTGCCCTCGACTTCGATCGACTTAGTTTCTTGTGCCGTCGATCCCACTCCTTCGTTGGTTGCGCTTAGCTCCGAGTCCTTTTTCGCGGCGATCTGCAATTGACGTTCGCCGGGATTGACCACCAACAGATCGCTTGAGTTGTGCCCTGACAGAAGTGCATTAACCAAAACGGCCTGGCGAGCCTCATCGATATTAGAAATATTAATTGCGGTAGTTTCGGCGACCTGCCAATCCAACTGATCGGCCATCTCTTGTCCGGTCGCGTCAACTAATGATCCCTGGCCATCTTGCGCTTCGGCGAGTCGTTGGCGCAGTCCGCTGATCTCTTCATCGTTTAAGGGCTTAGTGTTCAGCGTGCCGCGCGACAAAATGCTCACATTGCCGGCATCCGACGCCACCGCCAGTTCCATCTGCCCGGCCCGATCCCAGATGAAATCCCCGGCCGCGACCGCGCGCACCGCGAATGGTAATTGGATGGGAATCAATGCTCCTGAGCGGGTAGGCATTTCAAGTGAGAGGGAAGCGCGCGCATCTATTCCATGTAGAGTAAAAAGTTGACCACCAGTGACAACCGCCAGATCCGGTGAAGTGTCCTCATCAAACCTTCCGAGCACGATTTCGGTCGCAACGGCAGGCAATGGCTGTTGTAGAGGTTCGCTGAGAATGCCCTGAGTACCGTTAAAAACAAGAAGCTCTGTTCCTCCGGCTCCGCTGAGCCCCAGTACCACCCCAGGCCTTGTGTCGACCTGATTGACGATGCCGGTTGAGAAAGCAGTGACTTGTCCCGGCAAACTAATCAACTCTGGCGCTTGCAAGCTGCCTACGCTATCGGTGCGAACCAGAAACATCGAGCTACTGTTGCGGGCGCCAAATAGAATTTCGACCGAGCCACTGCGATCGAAGTCGCCTATCGCCAAAAAGTCCGGTGCTTCGAGCAGTTTGTGGGTCTCAGTGTCAGGAAGAAATGGCTCGGGGTAATGACCTCGGGCGATGCCATCCAGAGTTTCAGGCCTGCTTGGACCAAACGCCTCGGGATTGCTGTAATGAATAACGATCGAACCGCCGCTATCTCTCGCATAACCGACCACAAGGTCGGGAAAGCCGTCTCGATTCAGATCGTCAGTTGCCAGCGATAAGGGATGAACTTGCTCATTGACTGGAGCCGGTTCAAGACCAGCTTGGGCCTGGCTGAGTGCCGTACCGTTTGCGGGAACGTTGAAAGCGTTACCCGATTTTGCTGCAGACACTGCCAGAGTCAGTATTGCCGAGACCGTTGCAATCGCAAGCAAACTCACAAACGCTAGTTTCGGGACGCGGTACAGGTAGGGCGAGAGCGAGAGACTACTCTTCATGCTTGTTATCCTTATTTACGTTTGTCGGAGAATTAACTTAAGAACGCGGGTCACGAACCGGGCTTCACATGCCGCATCGCTTCGGGTAGTGGCGCAAGAATATTACAAGCAAGGTGGTCGGTCAATGATCTTCAGACAACGTTTAAGGAGTCGTTAACCTGCTGTTCAAATATTAGCCGCAGCTAGTTAGTTCCTATTCCAAACGGTAGTTTGGAGCTTCCTTGGTGATGATTACATCGTGTACGTGTGACTCGCGCAGTCCAGCCGAGGTGATGCGAATGAATTTGCTCTTCTCCTGAAACTCTTTGATCGAGCGGCAACCCGTGTAGCCCATGCCCGAGCGGAGGCCGCCGACCAGTTGCGTCGTCATCTCTGCGATCGTGCCTTTGTAAGCCACGCGTCCTTCGATTCCTTCAGGCACGAGTTTCGATTCGCTTTCCGCCATCTCCTGAGCATAACGATCCCGTGAACCCTCGCGCATAGCTCCAAGCGAACCCATGCCGCGGTAAGTCTTGAACGAACGACCCTGAAACAAAATCACCTCTCCGGGGGCCTCTTCAGTGCCAGCGAAAAGCGATCCGATCATCACCACATCGGCGCCGGCCGCAATCGCTTTCGCTACATCGCCGGAAAATTTCACGCCGCCATCGGAGATAAGCGGTACATTGCCGGCGCGCGCGGCTTTAACGCACGACTGAATTGCAGTTATTTGCGGCACCCCGGCGCCGGTGACCACGCGCGTCGTACAAATAGAGCCGGGCCCGATACCGACTTTAATGGCATCAACGCCGGCGTCAATCAACTCCCGCGAGCCTTCAGTCGTGCCAACGTTGCCGGCGATCAGATCAGTGTCGGGATGTCGCTGTTTGATTTCTCGCACCGCTTCGATCACGCGCAACGAGTGTCCGTGGGCCGTGTCGATGACTAAACAATCGACGCGTGCCTTAACCAATTCGTCGGCGCGTTCGCGAAAGTCGCCGGTAGCACCAATCGCCGCTGCAACGCGTAAACGCCCCAAATCGTCCTTCGCAGCAGTCGGATACTTGATCGCCTTTTGAATATCCTTAACGGTGATCAGACCCTTGATACGCTTGTCGTCATCGACGACGAGAAGTTTTTCAATGCGATGCTTTTGCAGCACGGCCTTGGCCTGCTCGAGCGTAGTGCCAACCGGAACGGTAACCAGCGGCTGTTTGGTCATAACCTCTGACACCGGGATCTCAAAACGTGTCTCAAACCGCAGGTCGCGATTGGTAATAATGCCGACGAGGTGACCATCCTCGTCCACTACCGGCACCCCGCTGATGTGGAACCGCTCCATTATCTGCAGCGCTTCGCGCACCGGCTTGGTGGGAAGAATCGTGATCGGGTCGACAATCATTCCTGACTCTGAACGCTTGACCTTGTCCACTTCTTCCGCCTGCCGCTCGACACTCAGGTTTTTATGGATAACGCCGATGCCACCCTGTTGCGCCAGCGCAATTGCCAGAGCCGCTTCAGTAACGGTGTCCATCGCTGAGGAGCAGAGGGGAATATGGAGTCGGATATTCCGAGTGAACTGCGTCGAGGTGTCGGTTTCATTTGGCAGAACATCAGAGCGAGCCGGGATCAATAGGACGTCATCGAAGGTTAGACCCTCGGGTATTTCAGCTGAGATCATTTTGGTAATTGACTCCTTAAGGATGCGTTATGAAAAGAAAAACTCAATCGTAGTTGCCAGACAGACACGAAGTTTGGGAACAACGTAACAGAACCTTATTGATAAAAACAAAACTGCCCGCTACGAGAAGCGGGCAGTTTTGAGTAGTTTCTAACGCGGACCAGCTCTTGACGAGACTCCTGACAAGCGCACACACGCTTGGGTACTGTGCCCTCAGGCACAAACTCCGCCGGCCCACACTTATTGCAGGAACAGTTCGTAATCAGTTTTCCGAATATCCAAATCAGCGGCTATACACAAAGGATAGGCACGAGCGCTTAGGAAACTCGCGTTGGGCGACGCGTGCAAATTTGCGGAGCGTCGCTGCACCCAGTAGACAAGGCCCAGTGCCAGTGCAGTTACAATTGCCAGAATCACAATCGCCAGCACGACTGTCAAAACAGGAGACCGTGTGGCGGGTACATCGGTATAAACCTTTGATTGATGAGGCGTAGTAGAAACTTCTTCCCCCGAGTCTCCTGAATCACGCATATAGCGCGTGTAGCCTTCAATCGCCTCTTTCTCATCGTAGCCGACGTAGCGGGCATAAGCTTTTACGAAGCTGCGATTGAAAATCCCGCCTGGTAATCGTTTGTAATCATTTGATTCTATGGCTTCGAGGTAGTGCATTGAGATTCGCGTTTGGTCGGATATTTCGCGTAGCGGAATGCCGCGGCTTTCGCGAGCCAGTCGCAACTGTTCACCGATATTAGCTTCCATCACCAGTCCGCTTCAGCCTTCTGCTTAATGCTTCGGTGGATGTGAGCCTCGTGGGACACCAGTTAAAAGTAAACGTAACCTCGTTTGCTGGAATCGGAGGCGGTTAAGCCCGCATGATTAAAACACCTTGTTATTTCGGCGAATATATCTCGCGTTGCTAAACACTGTCAAACTTTTGCGGTTTACCCTAATCACCTACCATAAGGACCGGAACGATTGACTCGCTTCTGTGATTGGTATAGTAATGGGCCGCCTAATAATCCCCCACACTGAAATCAGTTAGACAATTCATCTACGAAGGAGGTGACCTATGCGAAGGTTTTTCTTGCTCGCAGTGTTCACAGCTGCAGTTCCCTTATTCGTCTTTGGCCAAACAGAGCAAACAAAACCAGTTCCTGCCGCTGGTCAGCAGAGCGGCGCAGTGGAGCAGGCGCTGATCAAGCTGGATCGCGAGCTGATGGACGCCGCCGTCAGCAAGGATAAGGCGGTGTTTGAACGAGTGGCGTCAGACCACTATGTTTTCGTGAACCCTGGCGGGCGCGTTCAAGAGAAGGGCGCAGCTGCGGATGGCCCCAACCTGGAATCGATCCAAACGGACAACGTGATGGTGCGGGTGGACGGTGACGTAGCCGTACTGACTGGCAAGGCAATGGTGAAGGGTAAGTTTGCCAATGGCGCAGACATAAGCGGGGCGTACACTTATATGCGTGTTTTTGCTAAGCAGAAAGGTCAGTGGCGGGTTGCCGCGGCGTCGGTTGTACCGATCATGCAGCCGCCAGCGCCGACTGCGAAGCCAAGCCCGACGCCGTAGGATTCCAAAGTTAATACGAACAACCGTTCAGTACTTTGTGAATTTCGAGCCTCGTCGCCAATAAAAACTCTGGCATCAAGCTGTTTTGCGATGGTATCGGAGCATCGGCCATTAATCCAGCTGTTGGATATCAGCCGCGTCACACGACTGAATTTGAAGACAAGGTGCCAGAGCGTAGAAAGGGCATTGCCAGCTTCATTGGACGGCGTGTCCTTTTCTGCTGTTCTCTTGAAAAAATGCCTAATCAACTTTATAGGTTAGGTCCAACCGCGTACTCTCTTGATTCTTCGCGCTCGCGGTGATAGGTTTGCGCCAGCAATTAACGTCGACTTTAATTTCTACAACAATAAAAAGTGAGGTTACATGAGATGCCCTTAGAAGCACTCGGAATGGTGGAGACCAAAGGCTTCGTCGGAGCCGTGGAAGCCGCCGACGCAATGGTCAAAGCTGCGAACGTTACTCTGTTAGGAAAAGAATATATCGGCGCTGGTTACGTGACGATATTTGTTCGCGGTGACGTTGGCGCGGTGAAGGCAGCCACCGACGCCGGCGCAGCGGCGGCGCGACGAGTCGGCGAACTGATTAGTGTGCACGTGATTCCACGTCCCCACGCTGAAGTTGAGCGCGTCTTACCAGTCGACGGACGAACCGGCTTAAGTCCGGACGAACGTGCTCTTGGTGGTGGTGCTCGCGGCCAGCTCGGAGAAGGCGACCAGGGCAGATCGCTGCAGGGCGCGCGAGAGGGAAGCAAGGAAAAGGCCAGGTGATTTCCGATTGCCAATTGCCAATTGCCGATTGAAAAGAGCTTATTACAATCGGAAATCGGCAATCGGAAATCGGCAATGGTTGAGGGGGTTCGTCATGTCCGCAGATAAGGACCTGATATCAGTACAGCAGGCGCGGGACCTGGTAGAAGCCGCTTTCAAGGCGCAGGCCGAGATCGTTAAATTTGACCAGGCAAAGATCGATCGAATCTGCGAGGCCATGTCCAAAGCTGCTCTTCGCGAAGCCGCCCGCCTTGGCGCAATGGCGGTGGAGGAAACCGGTTTCGGAATCCCGGATGACAAACGAGAGAAGAACCGTTTTGCTGCAGAAGATGTCTGGAACTACTTCCGTGGTTTGCGCACCGTCGGCGTCGTTTCAGAATCGAAAGACGTTGTAGAGATTGCCAGCCCGCGCGGCGTTGTTGCCGGCATCGTACCTTCTACGAATCCGACTTCCACGGCGATCTTCAAAGTTTTGATCGCTATCAAATCCAGAAACGCAATTGTGCTTTCACCTCATCCGTCCGCTGCACGTTGTATAAATGAAACGGTGCGAGTGATGCGCGAAGCCGGCATCAAAGAAGGCTTACCCGCCGACGCCGTTGGCTGCATGACGATGGCTACCATCGAAGGCACGGAAGCACTGATGAAGCACAAGCAAACCGCCGTTATCCTGGCCACTGGCGGCATTGGGCTGGTACGCGCAGCATATTCATCGGGAAAACCTGCGTTTGGTGTTGGTCCCGGAAACGTTCCCGTCTTTATTGAGAGAACTGCCGATGTTCCCAAAGCAGTGCAGGATATTTTGACTGGAAAAACTTTCGACAACGGAACCATCTGCGCTTCGGAGCAAGCAGTAGTTTGTGACGCTCCTATTGAGAAAGCCGTAAGGGAACAGTTTAAGGCGCAGGGCGGACATTTTCTTTCGGCCGCTGAAGCCGATCAACTTGCCAAGGTGGTGGCGACTCCGCAACGCTCTCTAAACCCGGGGATCGTCGGAAAGTCTGTTGAAGTCATTGCGAAGCTGGCGGGGCTGAACGTTCCTTCCGGCACGCGCTGTCTGATGGTCGACGTCGCGGGTGTGGGACGTGAATTTCCGCTGTCGATGGAAAAGCTTTCGCCCATTCTCGCGTTCTACGTCGTCGACGGCTTAACGCGCGGCGCCGAGCGCTGCCATGAAATCCTGCGATACGGTGGTATGGGCCATACTGCAGGGGTGCATACTCGTTCTCGCGAGGCGGCAGTGCGTTTTGGCGGCGAGATGCCGGCCTCACGTATCACCGTTAATACTCCTACAACTCACGGCGCTATTGGTTTCTCGACAGTGCTGCCGCCATCGATGACCCTGGGCTGCGGATCCTGGGGCGGCAACGTGACTTCAGACAATGTTTCGCCACTGCATCTGCTTGATATCAAGCGAGTAGCTTTTGAAGTGAGACCAGTGAAAAGTAAGCGGCCGGCAGCTTCGGCCTCAAAGACTACTACTCCCGCGCCGGCGCCGGCTTATGCTGCAACTGCGCCGCCAGCACAACCACAGCCTTCGGCTGGAGTAAATGCGGGCAAGATCAACCGTGAAGACATTGCTGCGATAGTTGACAGGTTTCTGGCGGGGCGCCAATCAGAGCCGCAAAGCGAAGCCAGGCAGACACAACCACAACCGGCCGCCGCCGCAAGCGAGATCGAAGTTGAAGCCGGCAGCATGTATTCAGGACCAGGCGAGAGGCGCCAGCCAGAGTCAAGGCCGTCGGGGAATGGCGGACGCTCCGGCGCCGATGCTTCGCGTGCGCCTCAGCCCAGCTCTGGGAGCAGCACTCATTCTGCAAACGGCAGTAAGACGGTCGACTTTGTGAGTGAAGACGACGTCAGACGCGCTATTCAAAAAGGCGAGAAGATTTATATTAACGCGAAGACAATTATCACTCCAGCAGCCCGCGACATCGGCGAACCGGCGGAGATCTTCGCGAAAGGCTAGGTCCAAGTTTCAAGTTTCAAGTTTCAGGCTCCCCGACCTTTAACTTCGAACTTGAAACTGAAACTTGAAACTTATGTTTCTAGGAAAAGTCGTCGGCACGGTTTGGTCTACCAAGAAGACTCCCGACCTTGAAGGCATTCGCTTTCTGGTAGTGCATCCCTACGATCTGGAAAAAGATCCCACCCGCAACATCGTTATAGTAGCCGACCGACTGGGCGCCGGCACTGGCGAGATGGTGATTTGTGCTTTCGGAAAAGCGGCGCGCACGGCGATGGGGAATCAGGAAATGGCGATCGAAGCCGCAGTCGTCGGAATTGTTGATCGCGTCGATATTACAGATACGGCCTCCGAAGAAATGCGCGAGGCGGCGGTAAAGCTGGCCCGCGATAACGGCAGACGATGAAAAACCAGTGATGAGTACTGAGTGATGAGTCCTGAGTGAAGAACGACGAGCCTGTGGCAGTTACTCACTACTCATCACTCAGTACTCACCACTTTTACTATATGGCGAATGAAGATCTGATCTACCGGCTCACCCAAGCCGTCTACAGCCGTTTGGGCTCCACTGCTGACGAGCAAACCGTCGAACAATTGGTAACCGAAGTTTACCGCGAAGTCGAACCGTTTCTGCGCGCTAACGGATCGTCTTACTCCTCTCTACAATCTTTGCCTTCAAGTGGCGGCGCCGCGTCGCAGTCTAATGAAGGTTCTGCCGAGCGAATGATCATTTCGGTATTTGGCGTAGACCATCCCGGTATTGTTGCTGGAGTTGCTGAAATACTGGCGCAGTCCGGTTGCAGTATTGTCGACATCAATCAGACCGTGGTGCAGGGGAAGTTTGCTATGGTTATCATCGCCAACAGCGCCCGCGCGCAGGAGAGTGCCTCAGAACTAAAGGAGCGTCTGCGTAGCGAAGGTGAAAAACTTGGCGTCCGGATCTATGCGCAGAGAGAAGATCTTTTCAACGCGATGCACAGAATCTAGTGAACGGTAAATGGTGAATAGTAAATTGAGGAGGAACTAGTTGGAACCCGGGGATTGTTTTCAGCGCAGCACCGCAACCAAAAGAGTTTAATGACTATTCACTATTTACCATTTACTATTTACTCGCATGACTGAACCAGAAATTGCTCGACGCTGTCCCACCTGCGGCGCCTCAATTCGCGAGGTAGCGCTTTTCTGCCCGCAGTGCGGTAACCCCCAGCCGCCGCGACAAAAGAATAACGCTGCCGAGCCGGAAACGACTTCCAAAACTACCGCGCCCCTGGAAAACCCTAAAGGCGATTCGTCGTCACAGATATTGATGTCGGACACAATCGCGATTCAAAGGCCTGAAGATATTCCTAAAGTTCCGGATGAATCGCGAACAATGTCCGACACGATGGTGATTGAGAGGCCTGAAGACCTACCTAAACTTCCGGATGAATCGCGATCGATGTCCGACACGATGGTGATTGAGAGACCTGAAAGAACGCCGCAGGCTCCGGTCAGTCCCGGTATGCGTGGCGCAGTGGGAGCAAGAATCCAGCGGGCCACCACGATCGCCCGTGACGTTGAAGACGACGTAATTCATCGGGTGCAAAAGGTGCGCGAGGTCTCGAGTGTAGTTTTGGATGAGGCCGGAAGCGATCCCGGCTTGCGCTTTGTGTTGGTTGCCATCATCGTCTTTGTGCTTTTTCTCGTCATTGTGTTGCTGAACAAGTTGATTGCTTAGTCAATCTGAGATCTCAGATCGACCTGAAATATCAAATGGAGTACTCGCAAGCAGAAATCCTCCAAACCGTCGCCATGACGGAAATGGAACACCTTGACGTTCGCACAGTAACGCTGGGCCTTAGTCTGCGCGACTGCGCGGCGGAAACAATTACACGCACCGCTGAACGCGCCGTCGAAAAGATCCACCGGTTCGCTGACGGCTTGGTAAAAACTGTCGATACCATAGGCGACGAGTTTGGGATACGCATTGCCAACAAGAGAATCGCTATTACTCCGGTCTCGATGATTACCGAAGGCGCCGGCGGCGATCCGGTGGAACTGGCGCACGCGATTGATGAGGTCGCCGCCGCAGTCGGCGTGGATTTTATCGGCGGTTATTCTGCGCTGGTACACAAGGGCGCCACTGATTCCGAACGGGAGTTTTTAACTTCCATTCCCGAAGCACTCTCCGTAACGAAGAGGTTGTGCTCATCTGTCAATGTCGCGACCACCCGGGCCGGCATAAACATGGATGCAGTCCGGCAGGTGGGAATCATCATCAAGGAGGCCGCCGAACGCACCAGTAATGAAGGCGGCATCGCTTGCGCCAAGTTTGTCTGCTTCGCAAATTCAGTCGAAGACAATCCCTTCATGGCCGGAGCTTTTCATGGCGTTGGTGAGCCCGAGGCGGTAATCAATGTCGGCGTCTCCGGACCAGGAGTTGTTCACTACGCCGTCAGACATGCCGCGCCCGATCTTCCGCTGCAGGAGTTAGCGGAAATCATCAAAAAGCTTTCATTCAAACTTTCGCGCGCCGGTGAACTGGTGGGCAGGGAAGCCGCACGCCGTTTGGGAATTCCTTTCGGCATTATTGACTTGTCACTTGCCCCGACTCCCGTTCCTGGAGATTCCGTTGCCAACATCATCGAGGCGATGGGCTTTGAGAGAGCGGGAACTCATGGCACAACGGCGGCGCTTGCCTTACTCACCGATGCGGTGAAGAAGGGCGGAGCCATGGCGAGCGGATCAGTCGGCGGTATGAGCGGCGCATTCATTCCGGTTTCTGAAGACGCGGGAATGATCGAAGCGGCGCAACTCGGCGCGCTCTCGCTCGACAAACTCGAAGCGTGGACCAGTGTTTGTTCAGTAGGCATCGACATGGTCGCCGTGCCGGGCTCAACTTCGGCTGAGACGATCTCCGCGATCATTGCCGACGAAATGGCGATCGGAGTGATGAATAATAAGACAACTGCAGTGAGAATTATTCCGGTTCCCGGGCGCGAAGTTGGCGAACTGGTTGAGTTTGGCGGTCTGCTTGGCAGCGCCCCGATCATGGCCGTGAACGCGTTTTCTTCGGCCGGCTTCATACGGCGCGGCGGCCGCATTCCGGCGCCAATTCATTCACTCAGGAACTAGAGCTATTAGCCACACTAAGGAAAAACCCGACTGGATCAAAGGAGTGTTGAAGCAAGCACTTAGGGGAAGCGCTTTGTTAGAAAGGCTCTCAATTCCTAAGGAATTCGAGAACTTGCATAACCTCAGGGTGAGGAAGGCGGGCTTGCCCCCGCTCCTTATTCATTTCTTTTGTCATAACTTCTCCATCCCAACTCCTTCATTGCCCTGGATAACTTCTCTGAATCATCCGGCCACCACCAGGCCTGATCTACTCTCAAAGGCTCTTGATCTTTCGAATAGAACGCTTTGAAACTTGACCAACGGTAATCCTTTGCGGAAGAAACCAGCTTAGCCTTCACTGGATTGGCGTGAATGTAGTTAATCTTCTGCCAGATCATCCATGAGCTCCAAAGCGGTACGGCTTTGAAACTGTCTTGCCAAACATTATGCGAACCGTCAGAGTGTTGTTTGAATTCGATCCCAAGTGCAGTCTTGGTAATAGCTCTGGCCGCGAGACCCTTCAACTTTCCGGTGAATTCAGTAACGCGTCCATCCTGTGGATTAACTATCAAATGCAAATGGTCAGGCATCAAGACGTAGTGCGATCAATTTACAGGGCCATTCCTCAAGCAAGTCGGAGAGAACGTCGATGAATGACTGACAGCAGTCACCCTGATCAAAGATTGGTAGCCGATCGAGAAAGTTCCCAGTGACAAAGTGCAGGGCCGCCAGGGAGATTCAGGTTCGACCATTTGCGGCCCATGAGGATAAGGAAGCAAATTCAAAGAGCGGGGGCAAGCCCGCCTTCCCGACCCTGAGGTTGTGGGAGTTGCTGGATTACTTGTATGTTGAAAGACTTTCGGAGACAGATTGTCAATGAACTCCGTGAAATCCTTACCACGACGAGCGTTTCACCGTTTCATCTTTTGTGCAGCCGGTATTTACAACATCGTCTGGGGTCTCTATTCAGTTTGGGATCCGCAGTGGCTGTTTCGTTATTCAGGATTGCCACTCCAGAACCATCCGCAGATTTTCGCCTGCCTGGGCATGGTCGTTGGCCTTTACGGGATCATTTATTTCGAAGTGGCACGTGTTCCCGAGCGGGGTTGGTTATTGGCGGCTGTCGGCTTGACGGGAAAAGTGCTCGGACCAATCGGACTATTGCAGCTGATCTGGAGTGGTAGCTGGCCACCGTCGACTATTGTCCTGTCGCTCACGAATGATCTTATCTGGTGGATCCCGTTCGCACTTTATCTCTACGATGCCTGGCCACGGTTTCGCCAGGATGTCTTGTCGCAGTAGCCAACCCTAATGCGTTTACGCGAGCGGATGCTAGCGCTCTCGCGGCAAGCTGCGATTGCCAGATTATGATTTCGAAGCACGCGAGTAGCATCCGCTCGTTACCGCTCCCGGTTCCGCACGTGGGTCCCTCTCGGGCTACCTCCTCACTTCCTGACTGAATTCCGGTTCTGGACAAATCCCAGTTCAGGGCTTAACTTTTATCAATCCGTCAATCAGTCCACCCGTAAGGAGCGTCTATGGCAGAAGCACTCGGCATGGTTGAATGCATGGGTCTGGTGGCGATGATCGAAGCGGCTGACGCGATGGTCAAAGCTGCGAACGTTCGCCTCGTCGGCTGGGAAAAGATTGACGCTGGATTAGTCACCGCGATCGTGAGAGGTGAAGTCGCGGCCGTTCGCGCTGCCGTTGATGCTGGAGCTGCCGCCGGCAGAAAGGTCGGCAAGGTTGTTGCTACTCACGTGATTCCACAACCGCATGGCGATGTCGATCTGGGTTTACCCGTACTACAAACCGGCGAAACCACGAAGAAGAAGATTAGCGGTTCAGTTCGACCGAAGTAACAGCCGGCTCGAAGTGTTGATACTCCGATAGCCTCTCAAAATGAGCCTGACTCTCCATCTTCTCCGTCATGGCCAAACTGCTCTCAGTCGCGATGATGTCTTTTGTGGATCAGGTCTGGACCCGGAATTGACTCCTGAGGGTTTGCAGATGGCCCACGCCTTTGCAGCGGCTTATAGTGCGAAACCCTGGCTTGCCGTTTATTCAAGCGCTCTGCGACGAGCTGTCGAAACGGCGCGGCCCCTTTGCGATGCGCTGGGGATCAGCAATCAGGTGCGGCCTGACCTGAATGAGATCGCTTATGGCAAATGGGAAGCCCAGACCAGAGAATACGTAGACCGCGAGTATCACGACGACTATGTTAGTTGGCTTGCCGATCCAGCCTGGCATCCGCCGACCGGCGGCGAGCTGGCCATCACAGTAGCCACGCGCAGCTTGCGGGTGATTGACGAAATCAAGTGTCAGTTTGCTGATGGCAATGTCCTGATCGTTTCTCACAAAGCGACCATAAGAATAATTCTTTGCAGCCTGCTGGGAATTGATGTCGGCCGCTTTCGTTATCGTCTGGGTTGTCCGGTTGGTTCAGTTAGCGTCGTGGAGTTTTCCCTCGCAGGTCCGCTCCTGCATTCATTGGCGGATCGTTCTCACTTGAGCGCATCCTTGCAAGCTTTGCCTGGAACTTGACCGAAGAGCGCAAGCGCTAATCGGCATATCCATAGTTATAAGCGTACTGGTATTTCTGGTAAGTAAACGAGTGAATTCAGCTGAAACGCCTTGAGGTCGAGCTGCCCCCATGCCAGTCTTCCGAAAGTTGATGCTCGCGTGCTCGTTCCTCGTAGTCGTTTCAACTGCATCGGCCCAACAGCCCTTCGTCACTGACGATGCAGACACCACGCCAAAAGGCCACTTCCATTTTGAATTCAGTAACGAATTCGATTGGCTGCAGCGCGCAGTTTTCCCCAGCGTCAGGCAGAATACTGCAGACTTTGAATTGGACTACGGACTCTTCAACCGGCTTGAGATTGGCATTGAATCCCCGCTGCTAACGATCTTCAACTCGCCCAGCACCAATCCGCGGACCGTATCAGGGCTGGGCGACACCAACCTCTCCCTCAAATACAACTTTCTGAAAGAACGGGAGAATTCGCGAGCGCCGGCGCTAGCCATAGCGTTCAATCTTGAACTACCAACCGGGGATACCAAGCGACAACTTGGCTCCGGCCTGGCAGACTTTTACATGAACGCGATTCTGCAGAAATCTCTTACGAAAGAGACCAGGTTGCGTGTGAATGGCGGCATTTTGTTTTCCGGAAACGAAACGACTGGAGTAGTTGGAATCAAAACGCGAGGCACAGTGTTCACTGGTGGTGCGTCGATAGTCAAGCAAATCGATACAAAACTTCAACTGGGGATCGAACTGACTGGCGCGCTGGCAGGAAATCAGGGTCTTGGCAAAGGACAATTACAGACGCTGTTTGGCGGAAACTACCAATTAAGGAATAACCTCTCGTTGGACTTTGGAGTCGTTGGTGGTAAGTATGCCGCCAGTCCGCGAGCTGGAATTCAACTGGGAATCTCAATCGACCGCTAGAGTGAGGAGGTGTGACTATGGCGCGAAAGAAAGGAAGCGGACTCAGTTATCTGCTGGAGCGCTTCTCCCGTACGGCTACGGAAGCGACGGGAACATCGACAGCCTTTATTCTCGCTTTGTTGGTGATTATTGTCTGGCTGGTTACCGGACCATTGTTCAAGTTTTCTGACACCTGGCAGTTAGTAATCAATACCGGAACAACCATCGTTACTTTCCTGATGGTTTTCCTGATTCAGCGGAGTCAAAACAAGGATGCGTTGGCCATTCACCTTAAATTGAATGAAATTGTGGCGGCGCTGGAAGGCGCCAGCAACCGTTTGGTCGACGTGGAGGATCTCACCGAGGAAGAAATCAAGATTCTTCACACCCACTATCAGCGGCTGGTTGCCATGGCGAAAAAGGATCTAAGCCTTACCCAAAGCCACTCGGTGGAAGAAGCTGAAGCTCGGCACGAGATAAAACACAAGAAGCATCGGCACCTGGCGGATGCGTAGCTCTGCCGGAGGGAGTCATGGGTAAGAGTGAAACAAGCTTGTCGCCTGCTCAGCCAGGGAAGGTACATCGCCGAAGGGTACGCCATTTCTTTTCTGAATTGGGTCCGGGTCTAATCACCGGTGCGGCTGATGATGATCCTTCAGGGATCTCGACATACTCGGTAACCGGAGCTTCGTTTGGCTACGCACCTTTATGGACTGCTCTGTTCTCCTTTCCGTTGATGGTCTCAGTGCAGCTCATGTGTGCGCGGCTGGGAATGGTAACGGGACTCGGCCTTGCGGGAGTAATTCGAAGGAGATACCCGAGGTGGGTTTTGTGGGGCGCCTGCTCATTGTTAATTGTGGCGAACGTCGTCAACATCGGCGCCGATCTTGGCGGCATGGCGGACGCCACCGCAATGGTTACCGGTGTGAGTTCACTAGTGTGGACTCCTATTTATGCAACCCTGATCATTTCGCTGCTTTTCTGGACGTCGTACAGCTTCATCGCGAAAGCTTTTAAGTGGCTAACACTTGTTCTATTTGCTTATGTCATCGCGGCGTTTCTCGCCAATCCTGACTGGCGGGTGGTTTTGCGTTCGACCTTTGTTCCCCACGTGGAATGGTCGAGCGCCTATATCGCAGTGTTTGTCGGCATCCTGGGCACGACGATTTCACCCTATCTGTTTTTTTGGCAGGCGGCCCAGGAGGTGGAAGAGGAACGCAAGATAGGGCGCCAGACAGTTGAAGAGCGTGAAGGTGCAACGGACGAGGAGTTGCGCCAGTCGCGGACCGATGTGATTACCGGAATGTTTTTTTCGAACCTCGTAATGTACTTCATTATTTTGACAACGGCAGCTACCTTGCACGCTCACGGAAAGACTACGATCGATACAGCGCAGCAGGCTGCGGAAGCTCTGAGACCATTGGCTGGAAACGGCGCTTACTGGCTGTTCACTTTGGGTTTGATTGGAACTGGAATGCTGGGCGTGCCGGTGCTGGCCGGCGCGGCGGCCTATGCGGTTGCGGAGGCTGGCAACTGGCGAGGAACCCTTGAGGACAGGCCGCATCTTGCCAAGAAATTCTACGCCATCGTGGCCTTAGCGATGATCCTGGGCCTGGCATCGAATTACGCCGGCTTCAATGCGGTGAAGATGCTGTTTTGGTCTGCCGTTTTGAATGGCGTGCTGGCCCCGCCATTGATCGTCCTGGTGGTGCTCCTGACAAGCAGTCAAAGCGTCATGGGCGACCGCGTCAACCCGCCGTTGCTTAAGTGGCTTGGTTGGACGACAGCTGCCGTCATGACGGTTGCAGCAATAGCATTGTTTGCGACTTTGTAGCAGGTCAGAACAATCCACCAGCATCAACATCACCGCCGGCAGGCAGACTCGTGATTCGAGAGTTGTGTTCAGGCTAGCCAGACTGAACCAGCGAGCAAACAGAGGACTGCGCCGGCGACTTCGTTGTTCTCATCCCGACCGGACGAATTGGGCGCATCCGTGGTGTATGGAATTAGGCGTACTCTACGAATGCGCCGGCCTTCCAGACGTTCGACTATGAATTTGAAGCTGTTGTAGTTGATGACGTCTCCTTCGTCCAGAAGCCGGCCGGCCTGGGCCATCAGAAAGCCGGCGAGCGTATTGAAACCCTCATGCTCCGGCAGTTGCAGTCGCAGCACGCGATTCGCGTCGCGCACAACCAGCCTGCCGCTCAGTAGATAGGAATCGCCTTCCTTTATGATCTGTTCCCTTACTTCTTCGTCAAACTCATCATCGATTTCTCCAACAATCTCCTCCAGTAAATCTTCAAGCGTAATAATTCCTTCGAGACCGCCATGTTCGTCGACTACGCACGCCAGGTGAGTCCTGGTTGCCTGCATCCGCTTCAACACTGAACCTAACCGGGCGGAGTCAGGAATGAACACCGGAGCGTGCATTAATGTTTCCAAGTCAAACGTCAGATCAGGATCCTCGAAGAATGGTTCGATGTCTCGACGAATAACTATGCCCACCACCTCGTCGAGACGTTCGCGGTAGACAGGCAGGCGCGAGTATCCGGTAGTGCGAAAGATATTTTTCGTCTCCTCTAAAGTTGCGGATAGAGGCAGCGCTGAAACTGCTGTCCTGGGGATCATCGCTTCACGCACTTCAGTCTCTCTGAAATCAAACACGCGGTTGATCAGTTTTTGCTGATCGGCCCCCAGATGTCCGCCTTCGCGTGAGGCGTTGATGACCTGACGGATTTCTTCTTCACTGTAAATCGAACTGTGCTCGCCCGCAGGATGTAGTCCGAATAATCTAACGGTGCGCGTGCCTGCCCAGTCGAGCAGGCGTATCGGCCAACGGAAAAACCGGTAGAAGATATGAAGCGGACGGGCTACCAAAAGCGCTATTTTTTCTGTGCGTTCCAGCGCGAGCGTTTTGGGAGCGAGCTCGCCCAGCACGATATGCAGAAAAGTGATCAACGTGAAAGCCAGGGCGAAAGCGATCGTATCGAGCACGGCGTCAGATACGCGGCCCTTCAGCGGAGCTTCGAGCAGGTGTGCAAAGACCGGTTCGCCAATCCAGCCGAGCGCCAGAGAAGCCATCGTAATGCCAAGCTGTGTGGCTGAAATATAAGCGTTGAGGCTATCGATTAACTCGAGCAGAAGCTTAGCGCGGGGATTGCCATCCTGAGCGAGCGAGGCCACTCGCGAGCGGCGCACGCCGACCAGTGCGAATTCGGCGGCAACAAAAAAGCCGTTCGTCAGGACCAGCAGAATAACGAGAAGAAGGTATGAAACCGAAAGCACTGCACGAGTATGCTAGGTTTTTGTCTGTCGCGCGTCAAACTACTTGGAAGCGGACAACCATAAGCCAAGCGACTCGGTAGACAAGATCGACTTTCAAAAAATGGAGAATGCTTTTTACCCCTCCCCGCAAGCGGGGAGGGGGTGAAAGGCGCTTATTCCCATTTATTTCCAGAGGTGATAACCTCAGCGACTTCAAAGCGGAAGTTTTTGTATAACAACAGATCTTACGAGGAGACCGTAATGCCCCGCGATCAAGGAACCAACGATCGGCTGTCCAAGCTGCTGCAACAATTGATCTCCGTCACCGAAAAAGGCGAGTTGCATTGGGAGCGGCAACTTGGTTCGGCCCACCGTTATGCGCGCTGGAAAAACAATTTGCTGATCCTGGGGCCGGCCGAGCCACTCAGCGAAACTAAAATACCGCGGTATCTTTTCCTGACCCCATTTGATTCTCCGTCATGTATTGAGATCAATTCCAAAGATCATTTACTGGGTGACGAGTTGCTCGAATTGGTTACGGTGGTTGAACGTATGAGCAAGGGCGAACCACCAACCGATCCCTTCGGCCTCAGCGAAGAAGAATTGAGCCGGTTAACTTAAGACAAGATTCCAAGCCTGAAGCATTCATAGCAGCATAGGAGATTGGTGCCATGTCAGTTGACATAATCCCGAGCGATGAAGCCGATAGTTTGTCGCACATCCCACTTTTCCGTCGCTTAACGCCTGAGGAACTCGAACAGTTGGCGCAGGAAGTCGACCAGGTAAAGTTCGACCCCGACGAAATAATATTCAACGAGCAGGACAAGGGCGACGCCTTATATGTTGTCGAGGAAGGCTCAGTGCGCATTTGGGTGCTGGATGAGGATGTGGAACCGGTGACCCTGAAGGAGCTGGGCCCCGGCGAGTTCTTTGGAGAACTGGCGGTGCTGGATCGCGGCCCACGCTCGACCAATGCAACTGCCATCGGGGAAACCACTCTGCACCGTTTAAGCAGTGACGACTTTCAGGCGTTTCTAATGAAGCACCCGGATGTGGCCATTGACGTGATTTGCGAAATTGGCGCTCGTATGCGGCAAACCAACATGCTTGTTTCGCAACGCGCCACCCGAAACATAAACGTTGAGATGGAAGAGCGCGCCACGTTTGGGCAGCGCGTTGCGGATCGGGTTGCTTCCTTCGGCGGCTCGTGGACCTTCATCATTATCTACGTAAGTTTCCTGGCAGGCTGGATGGCACTCAATACGTTCGTGCTGATCCACTACGGGCATGGCGAAAACGGCGCGCAGTATGATCCCTACCCGTATATTCTGCTTAATCTCATGCTCTCCATGACAGCGGCCTTGCAAGCGCCGATCATCATGATGTCGCAGAATAGGGCGGCCGAGAAAGACCGCCTTGCGGCTGAACAGGATTTTAAAGTGAACCTAAAGAGTGAGCTGATGCTGGAAGAATTAATGCGCAAGAGCCAGGGCCGTGAGGCGCAGATCAGCCAGCTAGTTGAGCTGGTCAAAGACCTGCGCTCGCCCGGGAAAAGCGGCTAGGAAACCTTATCCCCAGATTACGCATTACACAGATACAAAAACGGAAGGGAACAAAACCCTTCTCCGCCTTTAAGGTCCTGATACAGCTGGTTACTACGCTTGTTGTATGTAATCCGTGTAATCTGCGCAATCTGCGGATAACCTATGGCGTCTTATTCGTTCCGACTGCTGGTTTAGTGCGTGTGGCCGGAACCTTCACTGCCGGAAGTTCGCCCTTCGGAGCTATGCGTCCGTTACGAGTCAACGCGATATGTTTGTCGCGGGCGCCGTCATCAACCACCACCTTGATCGAACGAAAAGAACCGTCACGCGCTTTGTTGGTAGGATTATAAGAGACTACATACTGCGTGCGCAGGTCGCGCACAATGTCGTCAGCGATTTTCGGTAACTCGGACAGCGACTCCGGAAGGAATGCCCGCCCGCCGGTTTCCGTCGCTAACTTGTTAATTAGATTTACGGCCTTTTCGCGGGGACTCTTACGAATGAGGCCGCCTTCCTTATCAAGTTCCCTGACAAAGCCAATCACGTAAATCTGCACGTCCTCTTCGCGCAGACGTGCGAAAAGTTTTTCCTGAGAATAAAAGCTAGAGCGGTCTTCGCCGTCTGTGATTACGATCAAGGCACGCCGCCGGCGATCGCTGTCATTTCCCTTTTTATATTCAGCGACGTGCTCAGCAGTAAGGTAAACAGCGTCGATTATCGCGGTCTGGCCTCCCTGAATGTAAAGGTCGTCGAGCCCGTCCATAAGCAGGTCTTTGCTGGCAGTGAAGTCCTGAACAGTTTCTATGTTATCGCTGCTGATAAATCGCACCAAAAAGGTCTCGTCGCCCGGCTTATTGCTGTTGACGATAGTTTTGCCGGCGTCAATTACGGCCTGCAACTGCGAGCGCAGCGATCCGGAAGTATCAACCGCCAGCCCATAACTAATCGGCACTTCTTCACGTGAGAACGATTCGATCGGCTGCGGTTCGCCGTCCTCGAAAACGTGAAAATCGTTTTGTCGCACGTTATCGATGGGGCGATTGTTCCTATCAATGACACGCACGTTCAAAGTCACCAACTCGGTGTTTACTTTTACTATTTCGTCCTCGGCAAATTCTTCCGGAGGGGTCGGCGTTGGTTTGGGCTTCAGCACCGGGGGCGGCGGAGGCTCGCCCAACTGGGGCGTTATGCGATCAATTGGAGTTGGCTCAGCCTTCGGCGGAGGCGTGGATCTGGGCGTTGGTGACGGCGTAGCTCCTGATGTTGGGGTCGGCGGCCGGTTGACCGGCTCAGTTGCCCGCGGGACTGGTGTGGGAGTCGGCGTCGGTCCGGGAACCGTGCTCACGCTGCGCGGTCGATTCTGGGTTCTGGCCGTCCCAACCAAATCGGAACAAACTAGAGAAAACATGGCGAAACTCAGGGCCAGCGTCAGCGCGATTCTTCGTCTCTTCAAGCCGCTAATCCAAATTCCCATCCAAACCCCCATTGATATTCGATAATCAATACTCACCGCGATCCGCACTGTTAAGTTTAACCCGTGACGCGTTCGCTTGCGAGCAACCCTGCCGCAAAGTGGCGACGCTATGAAAGATGTTCAGGGGAGTTAATGCGTTGCCGGAGAGCGAAGCTGGGATCGAGAGCGCACCGAGCCAATCCGATCTCCGCAGCTGAGCAATTCTAAACCGGCCAATCAGCGCGAGCTGGGCACGGCGTAGTAGCCTTCCTTGGAGCGAACGAACAGGCGCGGCAATCCGCGGGGCGGGGTTACCTTCACCTTGATCTTGTGCCAGCGACCGTCGTTGGTGAAATTCACCGGCTTATAACCGATCGAGTACTGGTGGCGCAGCTCCAGCGCAATCTGCTCGAAGATGTCGTCCATTTCAGCGTTGCTTCGTGGGAAAAATGCCTTGCCGCCCGACACGCTTGCGAGTTCATCCAGGATGCCCTGACCCTCCATGCCCATCGAGCTACCGGCGTCGCTGCCGCTCAGAATGCCAATGCCATAGAGTGTCACATCCGATTCCTTCAGCAGCCGGCGCAGCTCACCAAAGGTATAGCGAGAGTTATTGTCCTGCCCATCACTAATCAACAACAACGCGCGTTTGGGGTGAGCGCCGCGCTGGACTTTTTCTACGCCCAAATAGCAGGCATCGTATAACGCAGTATTGTTTCTGGTTTGTACGAACGTGAGCTTGTCGAGGACCTGATTCCCGTCGCGGGTTTTGTCTAGCAGCAACTGCGCCCTGGAATTGAAGGCGATCAGGAAATACTCATCCATGTTGTGACTGGTTTGAATAAATTTCGACAGAGCGTCGCGCGCCCGTTTGATCTTGTCACCGCCCATCGATCCGGAGACGTCGAAGATCACGCCCACTGAAACAGGTGAGTCGTCGTCACTAAAATAAGTTATCTCCTGAGGTTTTTTCTCGTCGAGTACCGTAAACGCGCCCTTGCCCAAACCTGAGACATAGCGACCATAAGTGTCAGTTACCGTAACGGTAACGGTAATCAGGTCAGTATTCGTGATAACCGGACCCTGGCCGAAATCGCCAGGAGGTTTCTGCGAACTCAAAGGCGAGGCCTCGGTTTTCGGAGGAGTTGCCTGTGGGACTGGTTCGATAATGTGTTCTGTCGACGGTGTTGCTGGAGCAGATTTTTGCGTGCTCTTGTCCTGCGTTTGACCGACGGGTGAATTGCAAATGAAAAACAGTGTGACCAGACAGGAGATGATGGCGATAGTGAAAGCGCGTCCAGAAGCTAGGTACATGTGAGCCTCGCGTTCCTCGCAAAAGTTACTGACCGAGAGCCGCTTGATGTTTCAGACCGGAGATAGGACTGAAAACAAAGATGCCGGATCCAGAAGCAGTGATGTCCGAAGGCCTGAATTTTTCGTAATTCTAGCTGGGGATCGTCGACGTGGGGAAACTACCGCGCGCTACTTCCAATCCAGTCTCTGAATAGCTGCAATTTCATTGTAGGACGGATCGCAGGAGTGGTAAAGCTGAAAGGGCGGAAGGCAGAAAGCAGGCAACCCCCGGCCGGATTTCCAGGTACACTGCCTACTGCCTCAATGGGAACTTTTCCGGCGTGTCATCGTGTACTGACAGACCTGTCGCCTTAGCAAAGGCTGTCACTGGGCTGCATGCTATACTTTCGCGCTACTATTGAAGGCAGGAATAATCTTGTAATGGCCGAGTTTATTTGCCGATTGGGTACGCCAGCGGGCGAGGTTGTAACGCGTACGGTGGAAGCGCCGGGCGTCAACGAAGCGCGCGCGCGCCTGGAGCGTGAAGGCTTCCGTGTATTCAATGTGACGCCGCCAAAGACGACCGGAGTCACGGCCCTAACCCGATTTGGCGGACGTGGTGGTCAGCCTAAGGTAAAAGCTAACGACTTCCTGCTTTTCAACCAGCAACTAGCGGCGCTGGTGCGCGCCGGCATTCCAATTCTGCAAGCCATTTCGATGTTGCGTAAGCGAGCCGCGTCGGCACGTTTGCGAGCTGTGCTTGGAGACGTTGAGGATCAGATTCGCGGTGGCGCAGCACTTTCGCAGGCGTTTGCCTCGCAGGGAAGTATATTCCCGCGAATCTACACCGCTTCGATTCTCGCCGGCGAACGTTCCGGGGCCCTGGATGAGGTGTTGCTTCGTTACGTCAGCTATATGCGACGCAACGTAGGCTTGCGGCGCAAAATTCGCGGCGCGCTCGCTTATCCACTCTTCTTATTGTTCGCGTCCGGCTGTATGGTCACTTTTCTAACTGTGTATGTAGTTCCCAGGATGTCGGATCTGTTTGCCGGATTTGGCACTGAACTGCCGACCGTTACACAAATCGTATTGGGACTTTCGAAATGGCTTTCGGCTAATGTTTTATGGTTCGGGCCGCTCTTCATTGGCGGCGCTGTCGTTCTGTTTCTCTGGTCACGCACTGAAGCCGGCCGCCTGCGCGTGGATGCGACTTTGTTGAAGATTCCACTGGCCGGCAATCTTGTGGTCCAGCTTTCAATCGCACAGGCCACGCGATCACTGGCGACGTTGTTAGCGGGTGGCATCACCTTAGTTGAATCATGGGAGATAGCGGCGGAGTCGATTACCAATCGCGAGTTGCGCCGACGCAGCTCATCAATCATGCCGATGATTCGTGAGGGCCGTACCTTTACCGAAAGTCTTGAGGTCGCTAATTGGGTGCCGATGCTCGCGATCGACATGATAGGAATTGGCGAGCGTTCTGGCAGTTTGAGGGAAATGCTTGATGAGGTGGCAGTCTTTTATGACGCGGAATCAGAGGTCCGGCTGGAGCAGTTGACGACTACGCTGGAGCCTGCGATTCTGGTGGTAATGGGTGGAATCGTAGTAACCATTCTCCTGGCCATCTACCTTCCAATCATTCAATCAATTTCAGGTGGCGCGGGAGTCACCGGCCGTCATTAGTTTTTGAAAGTGAGAAGTCTGAACACGCTGGTTGATCATCGGCAACACCAGCAATACCGGAATGAAAGAGTTACCACAAAATCCTGGAGCGACCCGACCCGTGCAACCATTAGCAATAGACGATCGACAGCCGCCTGTTGGTGAAAATCATGAGCCACCGGAGGTGCGCACGGCGAAGGAACTCGCCCGACGTTATCGTCTGACGTTCGTAGAACTACTCCCTACCGATCAGGAGTCTCCGATTGATTACACAATCTTTAATGAGATCCCGGTCGACCTGATGGTGCGCCACCAGTTTCTACCGCTAAAGCGCGATGAAAAGGGACTGCACATCGCCATGGCAGATCCAACGGATCTGGAACGGCTGGATGAGCTCGCTAATGCACTGAAGTCGCGGATTGTGCCCTACGTGGCGACCGCCGGAGCGATTGAAGTAGTCCTGCGGCGCGGAGATGCCACGCAGCGCGTCTTGCAGGAAGCAGCATCAGGCTTCCGCATTTCGCTGGTTAGGGAAACGGAAAGTGGTGAAGAGGTTCTCGATCTCGATCGACTGGCCACCGATTCCGAGATGTCTCCAATCATCAAGCTCGTCGATTCCATCATCTACAACGCAATGGAGTCGCGCGCTTCTGATATTCATATCGAAACTCGCGACACCGAAGTGCAGGTTAAGTATCGAATTGACGGCGCCCTCTATGCCAAAGTGGATCCGATTGATCTTGCTTTCCATCAAACCCTGATCTCGCGCATCAAGGTCATGTCGGAGTTGGACATTGCCGAGCGTCGCGTGCCGCAGGACGGCCGCTTTCGGGTTCGTTACAAAGGCCGCAACGTTGATTTCCGTGTTTCGATTATGCCTACGATTCACGGTGAAGATGCAGTCATTCGTATTCTCGACAAAGAGCAGATCAACGAAGAGTTCAAGAATCTGAATCTTGACGTAGTGGGCTTCGCTGAAGAGGACCTGAGAAAGTTTCGTCACTACATTGCGGAGCCTTACGGGATGGTCCTGGTAACGGGTCCAACCGGTTCCGGTAAGACCACCACCCTCTACGCTGCGCTGAATGAAATCAGAAACGAAGAAGACAAAATAGTGACCATCGAGGATCCGGTGGAGTATCAGTTGCACGGAATCACTCAGATCCCTGTCAACGAAAAGAAGGGGCTGACCTTCGACCGCGGGCTGCGTTCGATTCTTCGTCACGACCCCGACAAGATAATGATCGGAGAAATCCGCGACACTGAGACGGCGCAGATTGCCATTCAGTCGGCCTTGACCGGGCACCTGGTTTTCACTACAGTACACGCAAATAACGTCATCGACGTCATCGGGCGCTTCCTGAACATGGGCGTCGAACCATACAATTTTGTTTCGTGTTTAAACTGCGTCTTAGCCCAGCGGCTGATTCGCATGCTTTGTCCTTACTGTAAGCGCCAATATCGGGCCAAAGATCAGGAGCTAACGGAATCCGGACTAAGACCGGAGGAGCACCGCGAGACGCCTTTTTTCTTGAATGTAGGTTGCGATGCGTGCAACCATACCGGCTATCGGGGCCGCACCGCCATTCACGAATTGCTCGACCTTTCCGACAATATTCGCGAAATGATCGTCGAGCGCCGGCCAGGCTCGGAGGTTCGCAGAGCAGCCGAAGCTGAAGGGCTGACCAGTTTGCGTGAATCGGCGCTGAAGAAAGTCTTCGCTGGAGTCTCCACGCTGCATGAGATTAATCGGGTGACCTTCGTCGAAGAAGTCAGCGCCGGCGGCTAGGCTGCCAGGATTGCTGCCGTTTTAAGGAACGATTCTTTTTGAATTGCGTGTAAGCAAATGAAGCTGAAATAGTTGCATCTTAGCTTCTTGCGCGGCATTATTACACCTACTCCAGACCGACCTCCACCGAGAGACTGACATGAGAATAAATATTAAGACCCGTACCGTCGTTTCCCTATTGCTTACCGCCTGCCTGCTGATTTTGCCGGCAACTGCTTTTGCCAAGAAAGGTGACAAGCATTTCAAAGATGGCATGCGCTACGAAGCGGCCCAGCAATGGGAGAAAGCCGCCCAGGAGTTTACCCTGGCAGTTGCTTCCGATCCATCAAATATGGAGTACCAGCTCCATTTTCGACGGGCGAGCTTCAACGCGTCGCAGTCGTATATGCAGCAGGGTCGCGCGCTCGCGGAACAGCGGGATTTCGTCGGAGCCTATAATGCTTTTCGTCAGGCCTATGGCTACGACCCGGTTAACGAGTTGGCAGTCTCTGAAATGGAGCGCGTTTTACGTCTCCAGGGCGTGAAAGACGGAACGACCCCTCCTACCGATAACGAATCGAAAAGTGCCGATCCGGGATCGGTTGGTCCCTCGAGCGCGCAGGAGGCTGCAATGGAGTCGCCGCAAACCGAGATGCGCGTCATTAGTTATAGCGGGGACTTGAAGGCTTTCATTCGCAGCCTCGCGGAGCAGCTTAACCTTAATGTTATTTTCGATCGTCAGTCGTTCGTCCAACCGCGTTCTATCGACATCAACCTGAGGCAGGTAACTACTGCGCAAGCTCTTGACTACATCTTTCTCCAAGAGAGTTTGTTTTTTCAAAAGCTGAGCCGTCGAACAATCCTGGTTGCGGATCAAACGCGTCGCCCGCAATATCAGCAACTGGTTCTACGCACGTTCTTCCTGGCAAATAGCGACCCGGAAAAAGCCAAGCAACTTGTAGGACAGGCGATACCACCGTCGGTGGGTCGGCCGCAGACTATAGTGGTTGCCGACAAAGACACAAACAGCCTGACGATTCGCGATACCGCTGAAAATGTGCGTCTGATCGGCGAACTGATCCAGAGCATCGACAAGGATCGCGCTGAAGTTGTAATGGACGTCAACATCTATGAAGTTTCCAAGTCGGATCTGATGCAGATTGGTAATCAATGGGGAACGGATTCCACGCTTCTGAATATAGGCGGTATACAGAAGGGATTTTCGATCCTGCAGGGTGGGGTTGGCACTGTCGGCTTGCCTGTCACTTTCGGCTCGGCCCTGATGATCCCGTCTTCTGCCTTCGCGCTGCTTCAGACTAAGAATCGTGGAAAACTTGTCGCGTCGACGCAGGTGCATGCATTCAACGGCGAAGAGTCAACTGCCCGCATCGGACAGCGCGTTCCAGTACAAACTGCTCAGGCGTACCCGTTTGGAATTCAAACTGGAACCAACAACAGCACCAACAACAATGGTTTCAATTTTCCCACCGGCGGCTTTCCCGTTATCAACTATGAACCGACCGGCCTGACGCTAAAGTTTACTCCGCAGGTTTTTCCCAATCAGGACGTGCAGGTGAAGATGAGCATCGAGTCGAAGGACGTTCTGGGCGCCCAAAGTGCAACACCGACGTTTACTGAACGAACGATTACCGGAACTGCGCGGGTTCAGAATAACCGCACCATGATGCTTGCTAGCGTGTCGCAGGACACTTCTTCGCAGGGACGAAAAGGGGTGCCGGTACTCAGCGGGCTGCCAATTCTCGGTCGTCTGTTTTCCGCTCCCACCAATGAGAGCCGCCGAGTCGATATCGTGATTGCCGTCACGCCGCGCGTGTTGAGGGCTCCGGCAGTTACCCCGCGCGATTTAGAGATGCGTCCGAGTGGCACTCTTCAATCGCCGACGACCGGTTCACTTGAAGCGATGCTGCGAGAGGCGGATCGCGAAGATCAGTTGGCAGAATTACGCCTCCAGCAAAAGAATTCGACCGCCAAGGCGGCTCCGGCTCCGGCGTCTAATTCACTGCCGGGGGTTTTCGCCAGTAATCCTTCCACTGGCGTCTCGACCGGCACGGCTGCGCAAACTCCTGTAGTGCCCGCCGCCAATAATGCGGTGGCTTTGAATGCCGCAAAGAATTCCAGCGCTTCTGAGCCGGCTGCTGCTGGTCAACCGGCAGCGAAGACGCCAAGCCCGGCTGAAGAAATGCCTGCCTTCGTGCCCGCACCCAAGTCGCTGGTGAGCAGTACCGCCGCGACAGAAGTTGCGGCAGTGAATACGAATCTCACTACCGACGCTCGTGCTAGTTTAACGAGTATGGCGGCTAAGCCGATCGATGCGGCCATCAATCCAGTCGCCGCCAAAGGGAGAAACGCGCAACTGACTTTCGGTCCAGCCGATCAGTCGATGAAGGTTGGTGACACTCGCCGATTTGCGCTTGACGTGAAGTCAAATGTCCCGCTGGCGATGGCGATCGTTGCTTTGAGATTCGATCCGAAGGTTGTGAAAGTGAAAGCGATCGGGCTTGAGGGAAGCAGCGCAATGATTAATCAATCAACCGATCCTTCCGGTGTTTGCCTGATCTCGATTTCCAATCTGAGTAGCACAATGGCGCCGGGAACTTTGATTTACATCGACGTTGAAGGTGTCGGAGTTGGGGACGCCGGACTCCTGTTCGACAAAGACTCGTCCCATCTGATAGCCATCGACGCGCGAGATTTGGGCGTCGAGGTTATGCCGGTACGCGCGACGGTGAAGCAGTAAGAAGATGATTTACCTGCAAGAGCGACCTTTGCCTGAAACAGAACGCGGCGATACGGTGATTGCGGTTGAGCTTCCCGGTCGCCGCGTCATTCTGTCGCGATTAGTCTCGGCGCGACTTGGCAGCTCTGGCAAGCGCCGAAGTGGCTTTACTCTGATTGAGTTGGTGATCACCGTCACGGTCCTGTCTATTTTGACATTGGCCGTGGTGCCGCTGATGAAGCTCTCCGTGAAGCGGCAGAAGGAAGCTCAACTGCGTGATGAGTTGCGACATATACGAATGGCCATCGATGAGTTCCATCGGGATACCGTTGGCATTAACTGCGCGGCGAGTGGTTTGCAGGGACAAGGCGGCGGTCAACAACCAGTAGTAATTGATCCGCGCAGCAAAGTGGTGATTTCTGATTGCACCATATTCGGCGTGGACAACCCCGACCGGTATCCACCGACTCTTGAGACGCTGACAGAAGGCGTAAACGTAATTCCGCGCGGTTCTCCGGGAGGGCTTGGCGGGCAAGGATTGCAAGGCACCGGCACCGATCCAAATAATACGAATACTGTTCTGGGTAATCAGCTCTCGACAAAGAAGAAGGTCTACTTGCGGGGTATTCCTATTGATCCAATGACTGGCACTTCCGAATGGGAATTGCGCTCATGCTACGACCCGGCAGATAGCGACTCCTGGGGTGGCGAGAATGTTTTTGACGTGCGCTCAAAGTCGAAAGACAAAGCCTTGAATGGTGAAAAATATAGTGACTGGTAAAAATCAGGGTGCAGTGGGGAGTGGCCAGGGTGCAGTGCATCGAAGCAGGCGCCGCAGATTTTTGCTGCCCACTAGCCACTGCCCACTGCCCACTGGTTTTACGCTGCTCGAGTTGATGATTGTGATCACGATCATCATCATCCTGGCAGCTGTCGTGCTGCCGCAATATCAAAAAACCATTTTGTCTACCCGCGAAGCTGTCCTGCGTGAAGATCTCTACAAGATGCGTATCCTGCTGGATCAGTACGCGGCCGATAAGCAGAAGTTACCAGCCTCGCTCGACGATCTTGTTTCCGGAGGCTACCTGCGTGAAGTTCCTAAAGATCCGATTACTGGACAAGCAGACTGGACGACAGAAACTGGTGAAGATCCGAATTCGACAAGTGGTGAATCAGGCATAACTAATGTCCACAGTGCCTCGACTGATACGTCTTCCGAGGGTACGCCCTACAGCGAATGGTGAAGACCAAAGATTTTCCCAATGGCTAATCCACTAGCAAAACTCGTAAACCCTCGATACCCCGCAACGGCCCTGGGGTTTGAAAATGGAGTCGCCACCATGGTTCAACTCGAGCGTGGTCGCGGCGGTTCCTTCAGTTTGCGCCGGGCCGCTACAGTCGCGTTACCGGAATCGCTGGTTCGACCCAGCTTTGAAGAGCCCAACATTTCCGACCCGGGGGAATTAACCGTGGCTTTGCGAGAGCTGGCGACCAGCGCCGGGCTATTGCAACAAAAACGCTGGTCCGTGGCGTTGCCGGATGCCACCAGCCGCACCTTAATTCTTACTATGGAGTCGTCACCGGCTTCACGCGCTGAACTTGAGGAAGTCCTGAAGTGGAAAATGGAACGCGGATTTGGCACCCCGCTTGACGAGCTTTCAATTTCGCGAGAACGATTGCCGGCCGATGCACAGGGAAAAGATCGTTATCTGGTGGTTGCTACTCCGACTGCTGTACTCAGGGAATACGAGAGCGTTCTACAGTCGCTCGGTTGGCGTGCCGGCTTGATCGTTCCGCGTCACCTTGGTGAGGGACAGTGGCTGACTCAAAATGGTTCTCGCGGCGACGCGTTGTTGTTTAGTTCATCTGAAAGAGGTTTCACGGCGGTGGTATTTCGCGGCAAGCAGCCGCTGATAGTCAGGACCGTTGCCTGCGACCCGCACGAGTGTGAAGACGAGCTGTTTCGTTTGCTGCTGTTCTATCGCGACCGGCGCAGCGGCGAATCGGAGCAGGTTGTACAACTGGCGCGAATGCTCATCGTTGGGAAACTGATGAGCAAGGATCGCGCTGGCGAAATTGTAACGGAAACCCTGGGCGCCAATCTGCGATCCCTGGACGCTGCCGACCTGGGCTTGCAATTGGCTACCCGGGAACTGAGTTTTGATGCTATTGCAGCCCCGGCGGGTCTCGCGACGTTATCGTGGCAATAATTAATGCTCTCCCAGCCCTTTGAAACATCTTCGATTTCTGAAACGTAATATCCTGGCAATATGAGCACTTCTGCAATTCGCGATAGTTTGAGTTTGAGTTCAGTGGCTGATCGCGACCTCGTTGTCAGCGCTGCCCAGGGCCTTGAAGGAGGCTTTGAGGAACTGGTGCGGCGATATCAGCGACCTATTTCCGGGTATGTCTACCGGATGGTCGGTGATTACGAGTCGGCACTGGATCTTACTCAAGAGATTTTCATCAAAATCTACGGGTCGCTTTCGCGGTACCGGCCGGAGTTTAAATTCTCTACCTGGATTTACAAGATTGCTCATAACGCAGCCATCGATCACTTGCGCAGGAATTCAGGTCGCGAGCGAGCGCTTAGCAACGGCACTGAAGCCGACAACTACGATCTGCCACTCGAAAGCGCGGGACTCACTCCGGAACAGCAAAGCGAGCGCGAAGAGCGGCGCATAGAAATTGAAGGCGTGGTGCGTTCCCTGCCGACGGCTTATCGCGAATTGGTAGTCCTACGTCATTCCCAGGATCTGACCTACGAGGAAATTGTCGATGTCACCGGCTTGCCTTTGGGGACGGTTAAGAATCGATTGTTTCGCGCTCGCGAAATGATGCGACAGCAGTTTCTGACTAAAGGAATTACCGGAGTCTAGGTTTCAATTATAGTGTCCACCAGCGACTACATTTGCGAAACGGAAAATATCGCCGCTTACATCGAGGGTGATCTTGAACCTGCCTTAACTTCAGCACTGGAAGAACATCTCAAAGAGTGCGCGCATTGCGCTTCGGAATTGCGAGCTCAACGTCTCTTCATGTGTGAGCTGGACTCAGCGTTGGCCAGCCCTTTCGATCTCGAGGTTCCGGCAAACTTCGCCAGGGTGGTAGCGGTTAACGCAAAGAGCGACATGCGAGGAATGCGCGACTCGTCGGAACATGCGAGGGCCCTGCGCTTTTGTATCATTCTCGGCCTGGCAGCTTTCGCCTTACTCGGGTTCGCATCCAGCAAAGCGGTGGTCCTGAGTGTTAGGTCGTTCGCCGGCAAAGTGTTTGGTACGCTGGGTTTCTTCGTAGAGGCTATCTTCAATGCCGCAGCCGGGTTTGCTCTGATTTCCCGGGTCGTCAGTCGTGGTCTTATCTCGGATTCGCGTCTTTCGGGTTTCGCCGGTCTGCTGCTCGTGGTGCTTGCCATTGCCGTTCTTTCCCGCCTAATAACACGCTATCACCGAACGCGCCTTATCGAATAAATCGCGCGGGCGCGCATGCACATGTCCACCGTATCAATTGTGAGTAAAACCGTCTGTTGGCAAGCGTGCGATCTGCTCTTGCTATCCAGAATCCTCAGAGTCGTCGCGTTGTTAATCTGCGCGGTCAGCATGCTTGCTGCGGCCCAGGCCCAAACCCCTTACGAACCCATACCAGGTGACAAGCCCTACGTAGTTGAAGGTGTAAGCGACACCATCGTGTATTCCATCGGCCAATCATTGAGAGTCAATGGCACGGCAAAGAACGGCGCTTTCGCATTAGGTGGCGACGTGATTGTGCAGGGAACAGTGGATGGCGATGTGGCTGCAGTAGGCGGTTCAGTGATTCAGCTCGAAGGAGCGCGTATCAACGGCGACGTGATGGTGATAGGTGGGACTTACCGACCGATGGATAAACTGCCGCTGCGCAATCCCGGCGGTCAGACAATTATGTATGGAGGTTACGAACAGGAACTGCGGACCATGATCCGCAATCCGAAAGATCTCCTGTCGCCACATTGGTCGGCGCGATCGATCGGATTTCGAATACTGGCGATTTTGTTCTGGTTCATCGTTTCACTCGCCCTCACTGCAGCGATGCCGGGAACGATAAGTCGAGGGATAACGCGCCTGCAATTGACGAGCTTGCGCGTCGCCCTTATCGGTTTCCTGGGTGCGGTGGCGATTGGACCCGGGGCGATCCTTTCCCTGCGATACCTGCCCACGCCCATCAGTGCCGTTGTAGGTCTAATGGCTTTATTGTTAGTCCTCATTGCCGGGCTATTTGGGCGAGTGATGATCTACGCGGCCACCGGTCGTTGGATACAACGGATTTTGGTCAGGAGTAATAGAAACTCAGAAGCAGTGGCGCTCCTGTTAGGCACAACCTTCTGGATTACCTTGTCCTCACTGCCTTACGTTTGGCCGTTTGTGGTAGCGGTCATCTGGGTGATTAGCCTTGGCCTCGCGCTGACGGCTCGATATCGCGTTGGCTGGAAACGACCTGAGGAAGTTTGAAGAAATTTCTCGCCCAAAACTCAAAAATTCAGACGAATTCCATCGCTCGCGCATCAAAAGCCCTGTTGTTTGTTAACTCAGGTTCTCCGAATCTTTGTGCAACTTTTTGGTGCAGCAGGCGTGATACTTGCGGTTACGTGCATCTCTTATCAGTTTGATAGCAAGCAACTTAACTAGAACATTCAGCGCATTACGTGCGTAAAAGACTAGGATCATCCCGGGCGCCTGCCGCAAGGCTCCGAAATTCTATTATTTCCGCAGGTTTTTCATAAGCAAGAGGAGGAATAATGAAAGCGCCGTTTCTCGCATTAGCGCTGGTACTGGTCGCACCCCTTGCCGGGTCAGGTGCGCAGGCACAAACAGCTCCGGCTGCCACCTCGACCGCAGCATCTCAGACTGGCGATCCCTCGATCAGCCCTAACCGGGCGTTAGGGGAAGTGAAGATCAAGGACGCCGCCGCCAAACAGTTAATCATCAAAACTGACGCCGGTTCGCTGGTAACTGTCGCCCTTAGCGATGCCACCTCCTATATGCGTGTGGCTCCGGGCGAAACAACTCTTACTAACGCCACTAAAATCACTTTTGCAGACGTGGCCGAAGGCGATCGAGTGTTAGCCCTGGGTAAAGTTTCGGATGACCAGAAGCTTGTGCCGGCGCGGACTCTGGTCGTGATGACCAAAGCCGACATTGCTAAAAAGCAGGAAGCAGAACGGGCGGAGTGGAAGAGGCGCGGCGTGCTCGGGATTATCACCGCACTCAAGCCGGAGACGAAAGAGATCACTATCACCAGTCGCACCATGGCTGGGCCACAAGCTTTAATCATTCCCATCTCCGATAAAGTTGAATTGCGACGTTATGCGCCAGACTCGATCAAGTTTGCCGATGCGAACGTGGCAAAATTTGATGACCTTAAGGTCGGCGATCAGCTTCGGGCTTTGGGTGAACGCAATCCGGCGGGCACCACTTTCGCTGCTGAAAAAGTTGTGACTGGTTCTTTCAAGACTGTAGGGGGTGTGATCACTGCCATCGACGCCGGAACCGGTGAAGTGAAGATTAACGATCTGCAGACCAAGCAACCGCTGACGATTGTTGTTAAGCAGGATGCTGTCTTGCGAAAGTTCCCTGCGGCCAGTGAGATGGGCGGGATGATGATGATGGGGCGGCCGGGTGCGGGCGGGGGTCCTGGCGGCGGACAAACTCCTGCAGGACCGGGCCCGGGTCAAGGTGGTGGACGAGCCGGGGGACCAGGTGGTGGCGGCGGCTCGAATATGCAGGAAATGCTCGAACGTCTACCCACGATCGCTATTGCCGACGTAAAGGTAGGAGACACGATTATTGTTTCGAGCACCAAAGGTGCTGATCCGACGCGGCTGACTGCTATCAGTCTTATTACCGGCGCTGACACGCTGCTGAATATGTTGGCCGCCAGACAGCAGCAGGCAGGCGGCCCGGCGACACCAAATCCGGCGGCCGGCCTTGGTACTGGTATTCAATTTGGAATTGGGTTGCCGTAAGCATCACCTTCGCAAGGGCAGAGCGGCACGCGAGCAAAGAAAGATTCATATTCTTCGAATCGTTAGGATCCTGGTTATGAATGTCTCGAGAAATTTCCTCCGACAGGTTCTGGGCTCAGTCCTGATCGTGCTTTTATTCGCCGTGGTCGGGCTCGCGCAGCAAACGCGAGGAAGCCTACGCGGCGTGATCAAAGACGAGCTGGGCGCGACGATTGTCGGGGCTACAGTCACGCTCACGGACGCGAATGGCGTCGCCAAGACGGCTACCACCAACGGTGAAGGCGCATATGTCTTCAGCGGACTCGCTCCGGGCAAATATTCCTTGCGCGCTACCGCGAAAGGCTTTGCAGACGCCGATGAAACCGAAGTTGATTTGGCCTCTGGCCGCCAGTCAGTGGACCTCACGCTCAAGGTCACGATTGAAGAGCAAAAGGTGACTATTGCAGCTGAGACTCCACTCAGTACTGAATCAACCGCCAACGCCAATCAAACGCTGATCACCGGGAAAGACCTTGATGCCCTACCGGATGATCCGGATGAACTCGCAGCTGCACTGCAGGCGCTGGCCGGTCCCTCGATGGGGCCAAATGGCGGACAGATCTTTGTTGACGGTTTTTCCGGCGGGCGCTTGCCTCCGAAAGAGTCAATCCGCGAGATTCGTATCAACCAGAATCCCTTCGCCGCGGAAAACGATCAGCCTTCCGGGCGAATCGACATCCTGACCCGCCCGGGCACAGACAAGATCCGTGGCAGTGCGTTCTTCAATTTCCAGGACGAAAGTTTTAACTCCCGCAATCCTTTTGCCACGAGTTCACGTAAACGTTCGCCGTATCAACTCAGGCAGTATGGCGGCAATCTCGGCGGCCCACTGGTTAAGAAGAAAGCTTCTTACTTCATAGATTTTGAGCGACGCGAGATCGATGATAATGAGCTTGTTAAGGCCACGATTCTGGATGAAAATCTCAACCCGTTTGATCTCGGGTTTGGTGTAGTAGTGCCGAGGCGAAATATCACTTTCAGCCCGCGGCTCGACTACCAGATCAATCCCAACAACACGCTAATCGCGCGTTATAGTTACACGCACAACAGCACAGCCAACGGTGGCGTCAGCGGCTTCTCCTTACCGGAACGGGCCTTTGATTCGTCCTCGACGCAGCAAAACATACAGCTAACGGAAACGGCAGTTTTGAATGCGTCAATGATTAATGAAGTGAAGTTTCAGTTTACGCACCAGCGTGCCGAGAGCCTGGCGGACAATTCGCAGCCGGCGCTGAACGTGAGCAGTTCGTTTATCAGCGGGGGCTCGCAGATCGGTCACGTGACGAATAACAGGAACAATTGGGAACTGCAGGATTTTCTGGCGTGGTCTAAAGGGACGCATTCATTCAAGTTTGGTGCTCGCGTGCGCGGCGTAAGCATCAGTGACATCAACCCCAACAATTTTGGCGGCACCTTTACGTTTACCGGTGCGCTGGTGCCAACCCTTGACGCTCTAAATCAACCGATCACCAACCAGCCGATCTTTGTCGACAGTTTGGAGCGCTACCGGCGCACCTTGCTGGCCCAGCGACTCGGCCTGACGCCAGTGGAAGCTCGAGCCCTCGGTGGCGGTCCATCGCAGTTCAGCATTGCTTCCGGAGAGCCCGAAGCCAGCGTTTCGCAAACCGATTATGGCGTCTACGCCCAGGACGATTGGCGAGTGCGGCCGAACTTCACGTTGAGTTACGGTTTGCGTTACGAGGGCCAAACGAACATCGGCAGCGTACTAAACTTTGCTCCACGCCTGTTCTTCGCATGGTCGCCAGGGGCGGCAAACAGCGCCAAGCCTCCCAAAATGGTAATTCGTGGCGGCAGCGGTGTTTTCTACAATCGCTTCGCTGAAGGAAATAGTCTTCAGGCCCATCGCTTCAATGGCGTAAACCAACAGCAGTTCGTGGTGAGCGAGCTACCGCTCTATAACGCGAGCGGGCAGTATGTTGCTCCAATAACTCCACCTCCCGGCGCGCCTGGATCACCTCTGGATACTTTCGATTTTACTCAGGCACCGGCGCTTAACAGTTTGAACAACCTCGGCCGCCAGATTACCTGGCGAGTGGCCGACGACCTGCAGGCCCCGGTTGTTTATCTCACCGGCACTCAGTTGGAGCGTCAGCTGCCAAAGCGGTTCACACTGTTCGCCGGCCTATTCCTCGTGCGCATTCAACACGTGATTCGCGCGCGCGACATCAATGCGCCGATTCCCGGAACTAACGGCGTGCGACCGTTCGGCAACGTAGGCGAGATCTATCAGTACGAATCGAGCGGCAAGTTCAACCAGAATCAGTTGTTCATTGGTTTCAACAACAGGTTCAGCCGGGCCCTGACCTTCTTCTCGAGTTACTCGCTCAGCAAAACTACTAACGACACTGACGGACAAGGCGGCGCTCTCTTCCCGGCTAATTCCTATGATCTAACCGGAGAGTTTGGCCGGGCGGCGTTTGACGTGCGGCATCGTTTCACTTTCGCGGGCACGATCAACCTGCCCTGGCAGCAGGTGAGCTTGAATCCGTTCATCATTGTCTCTTCCGGCGCGCCCTTCAACATCACTACGGGCCAGGACACGAATGGCGATCGGCTGTTTACCGAGCGTCCTTCTTTTGCTCCGGTAGGCGTCGATTGCAACAACCCCGCCGCAAACATTGTCTGCACGCCGTTTGGAAACTTTAACTTACGACCCGCTCCCGGCGAGGCTTTGATTCCGCGCAATTTCGGCCAGGGGCCCGGCTTCGTTTCCATAAACATGCGCATTAGTAAGACGTGGAACTTCGGCGCAATCCATTCATCGTCCGCCGCGAACCAGAGGAACCAGGAAGGCCAGACTGCTCAAGCAGGCCGTGGCGGCGCCGGCGGCCGCGGAGGCGTGGGAGGTGGCGTGCCACGAATTCCTGGCGCCGGTGGCGGTCGGCGGCGGCGGAATAGGTGGGGGTGGTGGTCCACGAGGCGGCGGTGGCGGCCTGGCGGCTCTTGGTGGTCCTCCCTCAGGCGGAGGCGCCGAAGCGAAGCGCTACAGCATGCAGTTTTCATTGAACTTTCAAAACATCTTGAACCACGTCAACTTGTCAGCACCGAATGGTAACTTGTCGTCCCCGTTCTTTGGTCAAAGTCTCTCGCTCAATGGTGGCTTCGGAGGGTTTGGTGGCCCGGGCGGCGGTGGCGGCGGAATAGGTGGCGGTAGCGGCGCCGGCAACCGCAAAGTTACAGCGCAGGTACGCTTTAACTTCTAGAAATCAACTGTCAGGTTGCGGCTCTCAAGCGGGCGCTAGACAACGGTTTATTGTCAGTAAACATGATCGAGTTGCGAAAAGGATTAACCTTATGAAGAAGATTTTTCTCCAGTCGTTAACATTTTTGGCGTTGGTGTTTTGTATTTCGGCGTCCGTTTTTGCCCAGACGGAAACGGCAACGAAGGCTGCGGACAACACCGCGAAAGCCGTTTCGCCGGCTGGCGTTAAAGATCCAACGCCGGCAGTCGCAATAACCGCGACGACTTCCCCAATGGATCTGGCCCGCGCGGCTCTGGCCGCACAAGGAGGCGAGACCTATAAGACGATGAAGAGCATGGTGCTGAGAGGTTCAGTTGATCTCTATGCGCCAAACTCTACGCAATCAATCCCTGGTGGATTTATTTGGGTAGTCGCAGGCGACAAAGTGCGTTTGGATATTGATGCGCGTCCGGCGGTTAGTTTCAAGCAGATTTATGACGGCCAGCGATCTTACAGTTCGCTTCCGGGCGTTGATCTGCCGCCCGCGTCTAAATTTGGTTTGTCCTTGCTGGCAAAATTCGATCAGCCCGGCTACACGGTTTCCGCGCTCCCTGATAAGAAGAAGCAGCGCGGTTTTCGCATTGTGGATTCAGAGGGGAATACCACCGATTTTTATATCGACACGGTGACAGGTCGCGTTATGACGTTCTTGATTCCGTACAACGGTTACACTTTCGGCACGGAGAACAAAAAGTTCAAAGAGATTGACGGCGTGCTGGTTCCGTTAGAGTTCACCCAACGGCTCGAGATGCCTCAAGGCGCTTTCTTTGCGGAATACAAAGTGAAAGACGCAAAACTCAATAACCCGGTTGGCGACGATGTGTTCGCCTTGCCGAACTGATCACGGTAAAGACGATTCCAGCGAGCGCCATTTACCTCTTCTTTTCACGTAGCATTGACCTGATCACCTGGATGGCTGATTCCGCGTCCGTCGTGGGTATGGTGCCGCCTGTCAACTCCTGTAACTTCTCCGCTCCGATGGTCACTTCTACTTTGTCTCCACTGACTATTGACAAAAGGAAAGCCTGAGCGTGAACCAGACTCTTTCCGCTCGGCAACTTATAAGAGGTTGATATTTCACGTGTACCGACCGAGGCTATATCGTTATAGTGATATTCATCGGTGCTTTCGTTTAACGGCACATTTTTAAGGAAATTGAAATCACAGGTATAGACCCCTAGCAGGTGTTCGGCGAGTTGAATAACCGTTACGCGGTAGACGGCAAACCGGACTACATCGTCTTTGCCTTTCTTCCAAAGTAGATCCTGGTTTGGTATACCGATCGTGGTCCAGAGGATTGGACCGGTAAACATGACCGGCTCGCCTTCTTTCATTAATCTGATTCCTACCAAACCAAGCTTATTAATAGACCTCTCAGCTATCTGCTTCAGGTCTTGTGCCAACCACATATCCATCTGGTCGTCACTGGGGCGCTTGATCTGCCGCGAGACAGCAACAAAAAACCACAATAGGCCGAGGAGGAGTAGGAGAGCACCAAGCGCGATCCCCGGTTCTGCACCCCTTCCGGCAGCCACAGAGAGGCCCACGATTATCAGTCCAATCAGGACAAAGCTCACCGCAATGCCGGGGTGGGACCTTGAAAAGTAGCTTCGTATATTCTTGCGTTTGGTTTTTTCGTTCATAAGGACCAGTTTCCTTTCGACTGACCTAAGAGGGTGTCGCCGCAAGATCAACAAAAGTCACGTCTTCAAATCACACCCAAACTCCTTAGACTTTCATCCGCCTCGGCGTGCTCGATCATTTGTTCGAAGGCGTTCTGATCAAATGGATAATCCTGGGCAGCTTCGAGACACTCTTCAACATCAGGTCTACCGGACTGGAGCCCGTTGGCCAGGTAGAAATCGAATTTCACCACCGCCCAAAGATAAAAGTAGTGGGCTTGGGGCATAGGCGAAGAGCAGGCTTTCTCGAGATACCGGGAAACTGCGTCGGCTTCAGAGAGAAACAATGATCTCGGACGTTTGCCTTTTAGTGAGGCGAGTGCCAGGTAGTAGTTTGTTTCTCCCGCAAGCGGCGCGAGCCTGACCGCTTGAGTGAGGATATCAACCGCGGATTCATAAGCATGGGCTTCTATTTGCTTGATTGCTTGTCTAACTTCCGGAGGCCCCTTCGCTTTTTCCTTCCGGACAATCTCTGCAGCGGCAGAGCTCACGTCTCGGATCTCAATATCTGAGTTGCCCCTGAGGACGAGTGCCTGTAAATCAATAGTAAAACCCGGAAGCTCGGACGGATCGATACCCACCAACACTGGAATCAGCTTCTTTTTCGCATGAAAAGCTATCCCTATCTCCTGATTGACCCAATCTGAACCAAGCACAGCCTTACTAGCCAGCAGGAGAAGGCATGAACTGGCATTTATGTTTGCCAACAAAGCGCCGCGCCAATCTTCGCCGGGCTGAATGGAAACCTGATCCATGAACACAGTTAGGTCCTGGGCCCTAAGCTCCGATTCTATGCGACTGGCTAGCCATCGGTCCTTCGTTGAATAGCTGAGAAAGCAGTCGGGCATTTTCTGGTCTCGCTAGTTGGTCAGTCAGCCCCTGAAGACCCCTTTGAACGATTGACCACGTAGGCAGGAACGAGATAGACGCGAGTTGATTTGCAGGCCGAAAACCTGCTGTTTAAAAGTTTCGAATTCTGAGTTCCAAGGTTTTGATTTTAGGGTAAACTCTATTTTAAGAACGCATTATTGCGAGGTGGGCGCATGATAGGAGACTCGGGTAGAGGAGTCAATCCGGGAACCGGAGGGCCAAAGGTCTGTTCTGGCCGCTAGGGCCCGCGAAGCTACTGGAACAAAAAACGCGTGCCTTACACACTCATGATTTCGTGCTCTTTCGACTTGCTGAGATCGTCGATTTTACCGATGTAGGTGTTGGTGAGTTTCTGCACTTCTTCGAGGCCGTCGCGCTCATTGTCTTCGGAAATCTGTTTGTCCTTCAACATCTTCTTCAGGCGTTCATTTGAGTCGCGGCGAATGTTGCGCACAGCGGTGCGATGGTCTTCGGCGATATCGTGGACCTGCTTGGCGAGTTGTTTGCGACGTTCTTCGGTGAGTGGGGGAATCGGAATCCTGACCAGCTTCCCATCGTTAGACGGATTAAGACCGAGGTCGGCGGCGCGTATCGCTTTTTCGATAGTCGGAACTTGAGTTTGATCCCACGGCTGCACGGTCAACATAGCCGGCTCCGGAGCGTGGACGGAAGCCATTTGATTCAGGGGCGTCATGGTGCCGTAGTAGTCGACCATAACCGAATCAAGCAGGCTCACCGCGGCACGTCCAGTGCGCACCGTAGCCAGTTTCCGTTGGAAGTCATCAATGACCGTGTCCATGCGCGGCCGCGTTCCTTTGATTACGTCCTGCTCACTCATATCAACTCCCGAATAAGTTTCTAGTTTCAAGTTCCCGGTTTCAAGTCTTATCGCCGCTTTATTGCCGAGGGTGATACTTCTACCGGCGGTCCAGGTAAGTTCTGAATGCTCGAACTTGAAACTTGAAACCTGGAACTTGAAACTTTATTTTCCCAACCAAACCTTCGAGCCAACCCCGGCCTCGCCCTTTACGACACGCATGATGTTGCCGGCCTGTCGCATATTGAAAACGACTATCGGCAAATTATTGTCCATACACAACGATATCGCCGAAGCGTCCATTACCTTCAACTGGCGTTCCAGCACCTGTTGGTAGGTTATGGAATCGTAACGAACTGCGGCGGAATCCTTCATCGGATCTGCCGTATAGACACCGTCGACTTTGGTGGCTTTAAGAATTATGTCAGCCTTAATCTCGAGAGCGCGTAGCGCGGCCGCGGAGTCGGTGGTGAAATACGGATTACCTGTGCCGGCTGCAAAGATGACGATGCGGTTCTTCTCGAGATGGCGAACCGCCCGGCGGCGAATGAAAGGCTCAGCAAGTTGTGGGATGTCGATTGCAGACATCACCCGCGTCTGCACCTGGAGTTTTTCCAGCGCGTCCTGCAGCACGACGGCATTCATTACCGTGGCCAGCATGCCGATGTAGTCGGCTGAGGAGCGATCCATGTTGCCGGCGCTCTTGGAGACACCACGAAATATATTTCCGCCTCCAACAACCACCGCGACTTGCCCGCCCAACTCGTGAACCGCCTTCAGTTCTTCACCGACCATGCGCGCGACATCGACGTCGATGCCGTAATTTTGTTCACCCATCAGGGCCTCGCCGGAAATCTTCAGGAGGATCCGGCGGTAAGCCAGGGTGGGTTTGTCAGAATCGGATTTGTCGGCGGTCATTAGTGTTTCGGGAAGCCTGCGCTAGCTAATGAGCGAAGCTACTTCATTGCCAAAGTCTTCGTCGCGCTTTTCCAGGCCCTCGCCCATTTTGTAGCGAGTGAACCGGCGAATGGTAATCTTCTCTCCGGTTTTTGCCACTTTGTCGATCGACCAGTTCAGCTACGGTCTTGGCCGGGTCCTTAACAAAAGGCTGGTCGAGCAAAACGTTCTCTTCATAAAACTTGTTGAGACGTCCTTCGACAATCTTGTCGATTACCTGGTCGGGCTTGTTCGCATTTTTCGGATCGTTCCTGGCCTGGGCGCGGGCAATCTCCCTTTCCTTGTCGAGATCAGCCGCCGCAACCTGGTCACGCGAAACGAATCTCGGCTCCGCCGCCGCCACGTGCATGGCGATGTCTTTCACCAGTTGCTGAAATTCTTCGCCGCGAGCCACGAAATCGGTTTCGCAGTTTACTTCGACCAGTACACCGACCTTGCCACCCATGTGGATGTAAGAGCCGACGATTCCCTCAGCTGCAATGCGACCCTCGCGCTTCTTGGCTGAAGCCAGGCCGCGCTTGCGCAGAATGTCTACCGCCGTCTCTTCATTGCCGCCAGCTTCCACCAGCGCGTTCTTGCATTCCATCATGCCCGCGCCTGTTTTTTCTCGAAGCTGTTTTACTGCTGTTGCTGTTACTTCTGCCATGATTATGAAACTCTCCGATTGAATCTGTCAGTATCACTTGCGGTAAGCGATAGGTTAGGGACTCGTCAGGTCCGCGAGCTACCGCAGGCGGTCCTGACTGGCCTTAGTTATTGAAAAGCGCAGCCCGGCGGAAGTCCCGCTTTGAAGGCTGCGCTCGCCGGTAATAAAAAATCTTATGCCTGGGGTTATTTCGCCGCCACAACCGATTCAGCACTTTCGTCCAAAGGTTCTTCTGTTTTCGCTGCTTCGGCGGCCGGGGCACTGGCGTTGAGCTGACTGCCATTTGCTTCCGGCGTCTCAGTGGCCGGCACCGTGACCGTTGCTTGAGGCGTGGCTGCAGGTGCGTTTACTGATGGAGCCTCTCCGGTCGCCTCACCGGCTGCTTCAGTAGTAGCGGCCTCAGCCGTAGCTGCTTCGCCTTCCGCTGCGTCTGCTTCTGCCTGCGCAACCACGCCGCCCTCGGTGGCGATTTGTTGTCCTTCCAGAATTGAATCGGCAATTCGTGAAGCAAAAAGGCGCACCGCGCGCAACGCATCGTCGTTACCCGGAATGACGTAATCGATTCCCTCCGGTGAACAATTCGTGTCAACAACGGCGACGATGGGGATTCCCAGCCGGTTAGCTTCAGCGACCGCGATTTCTTCTTTCCTGACGTCAATAATAAACACAATGTCGGGCAGGCGATTCATCGACTTGATGCCGGAAAGGTTCTTATTTAGACCTTCGCGCTCGCGATCCAGCTTGATGCGTTCCTTCTTCGTCAGTTTTTCGTAACGGCCGTCAGTCTGCATCGTCTCCAGCTCTTTGAGACGCTTGATGGACTTCTGTACGGTTTGGAAGTTGGTCAGCAGGCCGCCGAGCCAGCGTTGATTGACGTAATATTGACCAGCACGCTCGGCTTCCTCGCGGACCGCATCCTGGGCCTGTCTCTTGGTGCCGACAAACAGCACGGTCTTGCCCTTGTCTTCAGCGATGGCGTTGGTCGACAAACGCGATCGCGTCGCGAAACATTCGCTGGGTCTTTTGCAGATCAATAATGTAAATGCCGTTGCGCTCGCCAAAGATGTATTCCTTCATCTTCGGATTCCAGCGCCTAACCTGGTGGCCGAAATGCACGCCGGCCTCCAGCAAGTTCTTTCATCGTAACCGAAACCAAACTTTATTCTCCTTTGCAGTGAACTGGTTTAATGTACTCACCATAACTGTGGGCCCTTCCCGGGAAGAGCAACCAATCCGAGCTATGGCAATGGACTTTAGAATTTCGGAATTCGGAATGCGGATTTCGAACTTCTACTTCTCAACAATGCAGGCCCGGCTAACATCAGCCTGCTTATCAGCACTATATCAATTCGAAATTCGAAATTCGAATTCCGATTACCGTTTCGAAAACTGGAAGCGCTTGCGAGCACCCTTTTGCCCATACTTCTTGCGTTCTTTGATTCGAGGATCTCGCGTAATCAGACCCGCCTGTTTCAGGGCTGGGCGCAGGTCTGCGTTATATTCGAGCAACGCGCGGGTAATGCCGTGACGAATAGCGCCAGCCTGTCCCGCCGGTCCGCCTCCGCGAACATTAATCAGAACATCAAACTTGGAAACGGTCTCGGTCAACTGCAGCGGTTGCCGGATAATCATGCGCAACGTTTCGTTAGGAAAATATGTGTCGAATGCTTTCCGGTTGATTAGGAACTCGCCGCCACCAGCTCGCAAGTAAACTCTTGCCGTCGAGGTCTTTCTTCTTCCCGTTCCGTAATATTGAATTTCAGCCACAGTTATCTCGTCCTCTTTATTAACTCTGGGTTCCTATGAACCTTGCTAAGCTTGATTGGTTTGTTTTGATCCTCTGGGTGTGATGGTGTGGGCTTGCGGGCGTTGGGCGGTGTGCGGATGTTCGGCATCGGCATAAACCTTCAACTTCTTAGCCATCGCCTTGCCCAGCTTGTTCTTCGGCAGCATACCCTGAACCGCCAGGGTAATTACTCGGTCCGGACGCTTGGCAAACATATCTGCTGCCGAGACCTCACGCAGGCCGCCGGGATAGCGAGTGTGGTGGCGATACATTTTCTGTTCCGCCTTGGCCCCCTTGAGGACCGCCTTGCCGGGCATTGATCACAATCACGTGATCGCCCATATCCATGAACGGAGTCCACGCCGGATTACGTTTCCCGGTAAGGATTGAGGCAACTTCAGACGCCAGATGGCCGACGGTTTGGCCGGCTGCATCCACTAAGAGCCATTTGCGTTTTCCAGCCAGGTCCTTGCCGCTGGGAAAGTATGTAGACATGGTTAACTATCTCTGTTTTTAGCTAGTAATAAGCGAACGGTTAGAATAACCAACCCCCCTAAAGATTGTCAAGTTGGAGACTTAGCGTCAAGTGACGCCGCTTTCCTTCGAGATAATTCGATTGATGCAAGCGATCAGATTTCAGGGTTGCAAAGCTCTGCCGTTCCGGTGCGCGGCAAATCTCTGACTTGCCGAAAGTTCAAACAAAGCAAAAGCTCCCGGGCATCGCTGCCAGGGAGCCTTCAGGTGTTTTTATCAAGTTGATTAAGAAGCTACGGTTGAGGCGGCTTGGTGCCGTCGTTCTTTTTCAATACGGGAGGTGCGGTCTTCTCAGCGGGCTTAGACTCGATTCCTCCGTCCGGGGTCGTAGTTGAATCGTCCGGTGTTGGTTGACGTTTCTTAAGCGTCGGTCGTCCCGGCGGTCCGTCTTGAGCGCCAGGTAACGCGCCCGCCGCTGAAGCACGAGCGTTGGAGAGTCGCAATAGGCGGGCCTTCACCTTCTGAAACTCCGAAGTGCTGATTACATATTCATCATGTTCGGGAAATCTCGCTGCCAGGGCAAGGGCGGAGGCGCGCCGGTCTGGTGGTGCCGGATGGGAAGCGAAAGCTCGCGAAATGAGTCCCGGTTTTTTCTTGTTTTTTGACTCGAGCTTCTCAAACATCGTGGCCATCGCGCTCGGGTCGTAGCCGGCGGCATACATATACTGAACGCCAAGCTTGTCGGCTTCTTCTTCTGCGCTGCGGCTGAACTTCATGAAGATCCCCAGCATGCCCAGTCCGGCGGTGTTCTGAAAAATCATTCCCGGAATGCCGCCGAGGAAGATCGACGTGCCCATCGCCAGATACTCCATCAAAGAAGCCTTGGTCTGATTTTCCAACAGCGTGACGGGCGGCAACGTGGCCAATTTCGTGCGCCATCACACCGGCGACTTCCGCTTCGTTGTCCGCAACCAGCAGCAGGCCTTTGTTCACGTAGAAAAACCCGCCGGGCAGCGCAAACGCATTTACCTCGTCGGAGTCTATTACTTTGATGGTGAAGGGAATCTTTGTGTCAGAGTGCAGAACAATATTCTGTCCGACGCGGTTTACGTATTCCGTGATGACCGGATCGTCGACGAATTTCGCCTGCCGATCCACTTCCGCCGCCAACTCTCGCCGAGCTTCACTTCCTTTTCGGTCGAGCCGCTCATCTTGGCAATGATGCCCTTATTGATGTTGCGCTTTCCGATCATCGCCGGATCTTCATTCACCGAAAGCGGCTTGTTGGATCCCGGCGTGGTGGTCGGCACCTTCTTGCTGGCATCCTTACTCACATCAGCTTTGGCGGTCTCGGTGCTTTGGGTAGTCGACTGCGGTTGCTCCGTCTTTGCTTTGTCGTTCGTTTGGGCAAAGCTGGCCACGGAACCCGCCAGTAAGGAAGACATCAGCATCACGGCGGTCACGAGGCGGGAGAAGCTATTCATCTTGAAAACCTCCAGACTTTCAAACAGGCTCGGCGGAAAAGCTTTCTGGGGAAAAATCTTTCCAAGAATTCGGATTGAGGATTTCTGCGCGACTACTGCAAAACAAGTGCGGAAGCGCAGGTTCCGGCATAAGCTTTTTTCGCTATTTCAAAGGCGCAGTCTATGATGCCAGCAATTAGCCGCTTGGTTGCGCGTCGGTAGTGATTACTGAAAGGTAGACACTCCATCTCGCTTGGGCAAAAAAATCCGAGCTTTGGCGATTGAGGGATCGCGGCCATTATAATGCACTGCTCTCGTAAAGCCTAAGAAAGTCGCGCAAATGTAGCGCATATCACGCAAACTGTTAGCTTGCGTCCGCACTTTGCCACTGTCGCGCGCGGATATTCGCCCCGAATGCCAACGATTTCGGGGCAGCATCGGTCGTCGATTCCAGCAAAGTGACCCTGCGCATGATCAAGTCAGATACCCACAAACCCAAGCCTTCTGTTGCCGTCCTCGGCGCGGGCCGGCTCGGCCAGGCCTTCGCGATCGCGCTCCAATCATCGGGCTACCCGGTCGTTGCCCTGGTCGCGCGAAGCAGGCCGAAAGCCGAAAAGGCAGCCGCGCTTCTTAAGAAGACGTTTGCCCAACGGCCCGGTAAATCGAAGCCGAAGTCTCTTGTTTTCGGCGCGAACCAGTTAGGGGAACTGCCAGAGACGGATCTGGTTTTGATTACTACTCCCGACGACGCCATCCAGGAGACAGCCCAGCGCTTGAGCAGTCTATGGAATGGCCGGAAGCGAAGCACGGTTTTGCATACCAGCGGCGCACTTTCTTCCGCAGCGCTGGCCCCTCTGGCAGAAAAAGGGTTTCAGACGGGCTCAATACATCCGCTCATTTCCGTCAGTGAACCACGTCTCTGGAGCGGCGGCATTACACGGCGCCTTCTTTTGTATTGAAGGAGCAGGGAAAGCGAAGCGGTTGGCGGAGGCGATCGTCCGCGACCTGGGTGGCCACAGTTTTACAATCAAGCCCGAGAGCAAGGCACTTTATCACGCCGCCGCCGTGATGACCTCGCCACATCTGACCGCACTCGTCGATCTCGCGGTGGAAATGCTCTCGGCCTGTGGGCTCAGCAAAGCCACGGCGCAAAAGGTTTTCATGCCGCTGCTCGAAAGCACGGTGAACAATCTGAAGTCTGCAACTCCACAGCAGGCGCTCACCGGAACGTTCGCGCGCGGCGACATTGCCACCGTTCGCCGTCACCTCGAGGCCCTATCTGGAAAAGAACTGGCCGAAGCACTTGCAGTCTACAAACTCCTCGGCCTGCATTCGTTGCAACTTGCGGAAAAGAACGGCCTCGACGCGAAACTTCTGAATGAAATTAGAAAACTTTTAGGCTCAGCCTAGAAAGGGATAAGTAATGAGTGATGCGAAAGCCTCGCGATCATCACCCATACTCATTACTCATCACTCATCACTTTTCACCGCCACACAAAATCAGAACTGGGAGCGACAGCGACCAGCTAAGAAGTCAACTCATGAAAATGTGCACCAGAAAGGCGCTCCATTTAGAGACTTGTCAGCTGAGTGATCGGCTGGTCGCTATCGCTCCCAGTTCTGATTTTGTGTGCCGATGTTGATTGAGGGCGAATTGCCTTTCCCGTTTGTCTAATCAACCGTTCACGATTTACGATTCATAGTCCGGACTTTTCACTGATTACCTTTCACCGGCCGACTGTTCTTATGGAACGTTCACCCAGCGACAGTTATAGCCTGACCACTGCGGGTCAGGCTTTCCACCCGCGCCGGAACACTCGGCGAGGTGGCCACGGCGATCGGACGGGCGGGCGGCGACATCGGGGCTATTGATATTGTGAGTGCGGGACCGGATCACATTATCAGAGACATCACCGTCAACACCGTTTCGAGTGAACATGAAGACGCGATCGTCAAGGCAGTTGAAGCGATTGACGGCATCGAGGTGGAACACGTTTCCGATCGCACCTTCCTGATGCACCTGGGTGGGAAGATCGAAGTTGTTTCGAAGATGCCTCTGAAAACCCGCGCTGATCTTTCTATGGCTTACACGCCCGGCGTCGCGCGCGTCTGTTCAGCGATTCACGAAGACCCGGAAAAAGTTTTCACCTTAACGATAAAGAAAAACACGGTCGCCATCGTTACCGACGGCACCGCCGTGCTTGGCCTCGGTGACATCGGGCCCGCCGCGGCCATGCCCGTGATGGAAGGCAAGGCGATGCTCTTCAAGGAATTTGGCGGCGTGAACGCCTTTCCGATTTGCCTCAACACCAAAGACCCGGACGAAATCGTGCGCACCGTTAAGGCAATCTGCTACCGCGTTTGGTGGCATTAACCTGGAAGACATTTCCGCGCCGCGTTGTTTCGAGATCGAAGACCGGCTCAAGGAAGAGCTCGACATTCCGGTGTTTCATGACGACCAGCACGGCACCGCGGTGGTGGTGCTGGCGGCTTTAATAAATGCGCTGAAGATTGTCGGCAAGCAGATGAGCGACATCAAAGTGGTCGTTAACGGCGTGGGCGCGGCTGGTGTCGCCTGCTCGAAAATAGTCATGCACGCTGGCGTGACTAACATTATTGGCTGCGACCAGCATGGCGCGCTCTATCGTGGCCGGTGGGAACATATGAACCCGATCAAGGAGTGGTACGCGGAGCACACCAATCCGAATGAAGAGCAGGGAACTCTTCACGACATTATCAAAGGTGCCGATGTTTTCTTTGGTCTCTCGGTGCCCGGGGTTCTAAGTGTTGAAGATGTGAAACAGATGGCTGAGAAGCCTATCGTCTTTGCGATGGCCAACCCGACGCCGGAGATCATGCCCGAGGATGCCGCGCCTTACGTCGCCGTGATGGCCACCGGGCGCAGCGACTATCCAAACCAGATTAATAACGTGCTTTGCTTTCCAGGCATCTTTCGCGGCGCCCTCGCCTGCCGCGCTCGTACAATCAATGAGGAGATGAAACTCGCCGCTGCCCACGCCATCGCCTCGATCATCAGCGACAACGAGCTCCATCCGGAATACATCATCCCGTCAGTCTTCGACAAACGCGTTGGCGAGGCGGTTGCGCACGCTGTCGAGGAAGCCGCCTATCAAACACACGTCGCCCGCCGCGATCGCGCCGCTCAAGACGAAATGTAAAAAGCGATTGTGGGTTGCACAAAGCAAGGCAGTTGACCGACCTTAGCGTTTGAGCAGGATCAGTAGACCCGCGGCTATGGCGAGCACGGCCAGGCCGGTGGTGACCGTGGCAGAGACTCTGATGCTAAGCAGCGGCAAGAGCCCGGTGAGAATCAGCCAGAGGCCGAGTAAGATCATTCCCAGATTTCTGCCTGCGAGACTGTTTGTTAGTGCCATTTGAGTCGTCTCCTTTACGATTACGGATTGGTGATTGCGGAATGCGGATTCTCCGATTTACGATTGTGGATTTCTGATTGCTGATTGGCGCATGCTGAGCAGCAATCCGCAATCCGCAATCACCAATCCGCAATCAGGGGACTGGAATATCAACGACCACATCCGCCGCTTTGATCTTGTCCTGGCCGATGAATTTTATTTTCTTAATCTCTTTGATCGCGCGGTCCGCGTCGTCGAGCGTGATCTTGCCGTGGCCTTTCCACATGCCCATCTCGATCCCGATTCGGAAGTAATAAGTTTGCCCCGGTCCCATGTCTATCGCGTAGCCCTTCTTGTCGTCCGTCATGTGCACGATGTGTTTGCCGGGCTTGAGCTTGAGTGCGAAGTAGCGGCCGTTATCCATCCGCGCTAACTCGGTGTCATCAACGAACACCGACGGCTCCAATGCTTTGCCTGCCATCTTGCTCGGACGATAGATGTAAACAGTGGCTTCGGTCGTGTCGGCCGCCATTGGTGTCGCCGGTGCGACGGCGACGAGGCTGCCGCCGTCAACCCGAAAGTGTTTCTCTTCAGCGACGTAAACGGTAACCGGCGTTGCCGCGGAAATTTTGGCCTCGCCGCCTTTTTTCAACAGGAAGAACCCGCTAATCATCGAGAGTGCTATGACGCTGTTAGTTTTGTCATTACCTTCCTTGCCTTTGGCTGCGCGCAACTTCAACGGCTGGCCGTCGACGGTCTGGGTAGACTCGACCTGAACTCCCAGTTTGCCGGACTTACCGAGGTAGCCGCCCTTCTCGGCATTGATGACACTGCCCACTGCCGCTGTGCCTTTGCGCACGATCACCTGGCCGTTAATCGTAAGGTCTTCAGCCACAGTGAAACTGACCGGGTCGTTTGGCTTGGCGTCTTTGCTGTTGATCTCCTGAGCGGTTACGACGTTAAGTGCTGCTCCTTCGGGGACGACGATTTCGTCGCTCTGATTCGCACGAGAGAGGCGCAAGCCCGCGGAACAGAAACAAAGCGCGAGCAGGATTAGGGACGCAGTGATGCGTTTAGGGGTGTAGTTCATGGAAACTCCTTGAGAGGTTTAAGACTGCGCGCGATCCTAATATGAAAAGGAACTCCGGGGGAAGGCGGGATGACGAGGTAATGAGGTTAGTGTTCAGCGACTCTTGTTTGCGCTGTGACTCAGTGGTGAATTTCGGCGGCAGAAATTCACCACTGAGTCACAGAGGTTAAGGAGGACGCACAGAGGCTTTCGAACTATTTTTGCAGCCTAAGCTTTATGCGTTGCCGGAGTCGGACTTGGTGACGGCGAAGGCTTCGCTGGGGGCTTTGCTGCCGGCGTCGGAGTCGGCTTCGCTGCCGGGGTTCGTTGGAGCCGTCGTCGCCGGGGTCGTTGCCGGCGCCGCTCCCGGCGTAGCTTCCGGCGTTGCGGCCGGAATTGGCAATGTCAACGGCGTCGGGTAATCCGGAACCGGCTTCGCAAGAATGCCCGCCAGTAATTGGTCAAGCCCGGTAGCTGACTTGTTTCGGTCCGTGTAGAGTCCCGTCAGCAGATCCATGAGCGCCTTTTTGTTCGCCGGGTTCGTACTGAGAGAAGCAGCGCGTGCAAGCGCGTCGATCTGCCGGTCGATAAGTTGATTCAAATTATCGACTGCCAGCTTGCTCTCCGGAGACTCAGTTGTATATTTCTGTTTGTACTCTTCAGACTGCTTCGCGATAGGTCCTTCGCCATAGGCGCCGGCAAGGTCTGCATAAAGCTGTGGAGACTTTTTCAGATCACTCTCATACCTGGCAGCTTTCAAAAAGTATGGGATGGCGTCTGCAGGCGCGCTCTTTAACATCGACTTTGCTACCGCGTTGTTCAAGTAAGCGAGCGCCTGGTCCTTCGTTGTAAAGGGCGCGAACGGCTTACCGGCTTCGATCAACTCGATCGCTTTTTTCGCGTATTGATTGGAGTCGTTGAGCAGGTTCGGATCACTCAAGCCCGCAACGCCCATAATGATGTAGGCTGCCGAATTGTCCGGCTCTGCGGCAATGATTAACTTTCCGAGCCGCATTTGCTCGGGGTAATTCTTTTTGACGACAGCATCGTCAAACTGCTTCTTGGTTTCGTTGGCGTTATTAGCAGCTTTGTAAGCGTCGTAGAATTTCTTGATTGCCCCGGCATAAGGACCGGCATCGTCGGGGCAAACCTTGATGTACTCTTCTGCCGCCTGAAATGCGAGGTCCTGATGATCTTTCCGATTGTCGTACCACTTTTTGTAGGTGGCCGTCTTAAACTCGTCATTGCATTCTTTGGTTTGGGCCAACGCCGGTGCAGCGAATAAGGCAAGGGTTGCGGCGAGCGCCAATAAGTTGATGGTTCGTTTCATTTGTTTAGCCAAAAGCCTCCGATCGATTCCTGTTTGCAACGTCTGGATCCCTCTGAGAAACTCAAGCATCTCGATCCTAATAGAAAAGGGGGACTGGGAAACGGGGAAATAGGGACAAGAGGGTAATAGGGACAAGGGCAGGCGGTCAAGCACGCGAAAGGGGTAAACACTGCTGACCCCTGGACGCCACGGCCGGTGCCGGAACTCTAATTTCAAGCCTCGCGTTAACCGTACCGCTCTGCGTGGATGCCAGCGGGAATGAGCCGCGAATGCTCACATTATTATTCTTAGGTGACGACTGATACTATGTTGACCTTCCAATGAAGAGCGCAAAGATCATGACCAGTGAGCATTCCCACAGCTTAGTAATCAATCTGCTGCTGTTTGGCCTGCTCTTTTCCTCAGTCGCTTCACAGCATGAGAAGATTCAAGCGCGAAAAACGGAAGAGACGCCGCGCCCGACTTTCATTCACACGGCAGAGACAGTTCGGCGCAATCACGCGCTCACATCTTCTCCCGGAAAGCGCGTCAACTCTGACCTTTCCAAACAGAGCCGCGGCAAACATCCTCTGATTTACTATGGACTGGCGCCTGCAAGAGTAAGCGCGTCCCTCGCATTATTAAGCCGGCGAACGGTAACCACTGACCGGTCGTTCTTATATCGCTCTTTCCGCTCGTTTAGACCAGGTGGCCGAGCGCCGCCCGCATCTGCTTAACTCCAAACGCAAGTAAGTAATTTGGGTGCGCGCCGAGTGAGTGTGCGTTCTCAGTCTAATGACGTCTCTGTTTCTACAGAGAAGCGAGGCTCTAACCATGCTGGTGTAGAGCGAGGAGAATCATAATGAGTTCAGAAGCTATAGTTATCTTAGTGATCGTCGCGTTTGCAATTGCTGGTCTGTTTTACCTGGAAAGAAACTCGCGGAAGAACAGGGGAAACAGTGACGAGTAATTGGTGAAGAGACCCGGCTGACTGATGTTTTGCGGAAGGTCCTCACCCTTCCGCACATTTGAAAATCTTTGCGCGTCCTTTGTGAACTCTGACCCACGTTTAGTAAGTTCTTGTTTTTCCAGGAAGTTTCTAGCCAAATCACTCAGTCCCGGAGGGACCGAATGTTTATAGATTCCTCCTGCCTATGAGGTTCTTCGCCGCAGCGGAGCAAATGTATGATCCGACATGTTCATCTACCAGGACATCGCGCTCCGCTGGAGCGCCAAACAATGGTTAGCGGCGAAGTCTATAAACCTTTGGCTCCTCCGGAGCCAGAGCAAGTTTGATTTTCATCGGAGAAAGCACCATGAAAAAACTTATTCACGCAATGCTCGACTTTGTTCTCATAGTGTTGGGCATATTCTCAGCTGGTCTGGGGTTGAAGGGTTTCCTCTTATCCAGTCACTTCATTGACGGCGGCGTCACGGGAGTGTCGATGCTGGTCGCCAATGTGCTCGGCTGGCCTCTTTCGATTCTCATCCTGGTCATCAATCTTCCGTTCATTGCGCTTGGTTACCGGCAAATCGGCAGGGCCTTCGCACTCAGGAGCACGCTGGCGATCGCCGGGTTGGCGCTCGTCCTCGCTTTCGTCAAATATCCTGACGTGACGCCTGACAAACTCCTGACCGCGGTATTTGGTGGGTTCTTCATTGGCGCCGGAATTGGACTGGCGATTCGCGGTGGCGCCGTGCTGGATGGAACTGAAATCGCGGCCCTCCTCATCAGTAAGAGTAGTCACCTCCTGAAGGTCGGCGATGTGATACTTCTTCTGAACATTTTCATCTTCTCCGCCGCTGCCTTTTTTCTGGGGATCGAGTCGGCGCTCTATTCGATGTTGACCTACTTTGCTGCTTCGAAAACGATCGACTTCCTAATCCACGGCGTCGAGGAATACACCGCCGTCATCATCATGTCTGAACGCAGCGAGGAAATCCGGCAGTTGATTCTTCGTGAGCTGGAGCGAGGGGTCACGGTTTATAAAGGGCGCGGCGGAATGACTGACGAGGAGCAGGACATTCTGTTTTGCGTCGTAACTCGTCTGGAGATTGGCAGAATCAAAACTGCGGCGCACGGAGTTGATGCGAGTGCCTTCATTGTCGTTCATCCTTTGGCTGATGCCGAGGGAGGTGTGATCAGGAAATTGGCGTTGCATTCCTAGGTATCCAACCGATCGGCGACGTCGATCGTCGCAGTCTCCGCGGGGTGAATCTCATTTCTGAAGATCCACCCTGGGAGGGTCGCGGGGTGAGAGCGAGGAGGATTGAGCTTTCATAGGTATATGCGAGTTGCGACGGAAACATTTCATTCAGGCGCGTCGACGCGGAACAAAACAAGGAGACATCATTTAGACTGAACCGGTTGTGTCGAATCCCGAACACCCTGTTTGCATGAAATGGGTACTTCCCCCGGGGGAAATGCAGATAATTTCAAGGCAAAAACAGCGGCATAATGGTTGCACTTTCCCAACTCAGAACAGGAGGGGGAAAATGAAGAAGAGATTTGGTGGCGCTTTCATAGCGCTGGCTTTTGTTTTCGGAATAATCGCTGCCGCCAGCACGACGGTCGATGCACAATGGACCAACCGCAGCTACGGTGGCTACAACAACCAAGCGGTTCAGCAAGGTTTTCAATATGGCGTGAACACGGGAGCTAGCGATGCGCAACGTCGCCAGACCTACAGCCCGCAACGTTCACGTTATTACCGAGACGCTCCGAATCAGGCTTTTCGCGATGGCTTCGTGAGGGGCTACGATCAGGGCTACCGGCAATACGCTGGAAACTATGGAAATTACGGCGGGTATCGCAACGAAGGGACCTATGGTTACGGAACCTACGGTGGTTATCGGAATGGTAACTACGAGCAACAGGAACTTAACAGCGGTTACCAGCAGGGTCTGAATACGGGTGCCGATGATGGACAACGCAACAAGAGCTACAGTCCGGAGCGCTCACGCTATTACCAGCGGGCTTCGAGCCAGGCTTTTCGCGAAGGGTTCATACGTGGGTATGACGCCGGGTATCGTCAGACGGCGCGGAACCGGAGTTACCGGCGAAGCAGCACCGCTGCCGCTATCCTCGGTCAGATCTTTGGTATCAATTAACTAGTGAATAGGACTGAATACGGAAGTCTGTGGACATTCACTTAAGCAAAAATGCCGCGGCAAGAGTCGCGGCATTTTTGTTTTTGCACTCATGCAGTTGAGAGTTCAAACTTTAGTTTGCGCTTTCGATTGCCCAACGAAACTCGCAGCCTAAAGGCTGAACTCTGAACTGCTTGCCTCAAACTGCATCAGTACGTTTGTATCAATTTACTATTCCACGCCGGTTGTGATGTATGCTCTTCGCCATGAAAGCCATTCAGGTTGCTCGAGTTGGCACACCGGAAGTACTCACGCTCGTAGAGGTTCCCGTTCCGGATCCGAAATCAAACGAGGCGTTGGTTCAGATTAAGGCGGCGGGAGTTAACTTCATCGACGTTTATTTTCGCGAGGGCCGCTATCCAGCGCCGCTCCCGTTTCTCAACGGACAAGAAGCTGCAGGTATTGTCGTCGCAGTTGGCCCGGATGTGACCACCCTCCGGCTTGGCGATCGCGTCGCTTATACCGGTTTACTCGGAAGTTATGCGGAGTATGCCGCGGTGCCCGCAGATCGTCTCGTCAAGATTCCCGCTGAACTCGACTTCGAGCAGGCGGCGGCCGCGATGCTTCAGGGCATGACGGCTCACTATCTCAGTCACAGCACCTATCCGATAAAGAACGGCGAGACGGCTTTGATTCATGCTGCGGCTGGTGGTGTTGGCTTGTTGTTAGTCCAAATGGCAAAGCGACTAGGCGCTCGCGTAATCGCTACGGCAGGTTCTGAAGAAAAAGCGCAACTCGCGCGCGACGCGGGCGCTGATGAAGTAATCATCTATACCGAACAGGATTTTGAGACAGAAACGAAACGGCTGACCAGCGATCAGGGCGTGCACGTTGTTTACGACGGCGTGGGCAAAGACACTTTCGCGCGCGACCTGAATGTTTTGCGTCCGCGCGGTTATCTGGTTCTCTTCGGCGGTGCGAGTGGAGCAGTGCCGCCTTTCGATCTTCTTGAACTGACCAAACACGGATCGCTCTTCGTCACACGTCCCACCCTGCAAGACTACGCGGCGCACCGCGAAGAACTCGAGCAGCGCTCAAACGAGGTGTTGCAGATGATAGTTCGAGGCGACTTGAAACTGCGCATATATAAGAAGTATCCGCTGGAAGATGTGCGACAGGCACATCATGACCTTGAAGGCCGGAAGACCACCGGGAAGTTGTTGTTGATCCCGTGAAGCAGGACGACGGCGTGATAAATGCGCGAATCTTATGAATTTCCCCCTTACCCGTTCCGCTCTTCCCCATCTTTAGTTCCGCCGGTTTCCGGTGAACCTCAACAAAAAGAAAAACAGGTTGATGAAATCGAGATAGAGCGATAGCGCCCCGACTACCGCGTATGTTCCCGCCCGACCGTCCGGCAGTGCGACCGCCATCTGCTTCAGGCGTTGCGCGTCCCAGGCTGTAAGGCCGGTAAATACCAAAACGCCGACCACCGAAATTACAAATTGCAGCAGCTCACTATGCCAGAAGATGCCAACGACCGATGCGATGATGAGCCCGATCAACCCCATGAAGAAGAATTGTCCGACGCCGGCAAGACTTCTCCTGGTTACCGTTCCGAAAAACGCGGTGGCGCCGAACATGCCTGCGGTAATGATGAAAGTCGAAGTGATGGACGAGCCGGTGTAGATCAGCAAGATCACCGAAGATGTTATCCCTACCAGCCCGGAATATATGGCGAAGAGGCCGGCGGCGGTCGCCGGCGCCAACTTATCAACGCGTGCCGACAGGTAGAAGACGAGACCCAACTGAGCGAACAACAAACCCCAAAACAGCAGCCGGTTGAGGATTAGCGTTTCGATTAGCAGTGGCGATGAAGCAACTGCAAAGGCGGTCACCGCCGTGATGAGCAGGCCCAGAAACATCCAGCCATAGACCTTGCTAAGAAAGGCGCTGACGCGCTCGTCACGCACATCCACCAACTGTGGCGAGCTATATGACGATTGATTACTCGAGGGTTGGTTCCAGCTCATGGTATTGCTCCCTTTGGTCTCATTCCGTTATTCAGAAGCCGTGCAGTTCTATTATCTCTCCTCCCAACGTTTGACGCACCTCGGCGTGGTGAGGTCAGTCCGCTTCGCGGACTGGATCGTGTGAGTGCGATCCTCCAATCGATTCATAAGTACTCATCACTCAGTACTCATCACTCCCTTGGAAGTAGTATCATCCCGGCATGCTAAACAAAGAAATCCGCTTAGCCAGCCGCCCGGCTGGTATGCCTACTCCGGACAACTTCAATATCGTGGACGAAGATATGCCGCAGCTGAACGATGGCGAGGTGTTAGTGCGTACGCTCTACATTTCAGTCGACCCATATCTGCGGGGACGTATGCGCGAAGGCCGGTCGTACGTTGCACCGTTTGAAGTTGGGCAAGTGATTGTCAGCGGAGTAGTTGGCGAAGTTGTTGAGTCCCGTGCGCCTGAGTTCGCGCAGGGAGACATTGTTACCGGCATGCTCGGCTGGCGCCTTTACAATGCGGCCAGTGTGCCGGAGCTGAGAAAAGTTGATCCGCAGCTGGCGTCGATTACTACTGCACTTGGCGTCCTGGGTATGCCAGGGCTCACGGCTTACTTCGGATTGCTCGACATCGGTAAGCCGAAAGAAGGAGAGACAGTGGTCGTTTCTGGCGCAGCCGGCGCGGTGGGAATGACGGTCTGCCAGATTGCGAAAATCAAAGGCTGCCGCGCGGTTGGAATTGCGGGCAGCGATGAGAAGAACCAGTATCTGACGGCTGAACTGGGAATAGACGCGGCTGTCAATTACAAAAGCCCTGAGATGGGCCAGGGCGTTGAAAGAGGCTTGTCCCAAAGGCATCGATGTATATTTCGACAATGTCGGCGGCGAAGTTTCTGACGCCGTGTGGCCTTTGCTGAACCACGGCGCACGCATAGTTATCTGCGGTCAGATCTCACTCTACAACCTCGACAAGCCTGACGTCGGCCCGAGACCGCAGCGTTATCTGCTGGTGAATAGCGCGATGATGCAGGGGTTTATCATCAGGGATTACGGCGCGCGCTTTGCTGAAGGTGTTATGAACCTGGCCCAGTGGCTGGTTACCGGAAAACTGAAGTACGCAGAAACTGTGGCCGAAGGATTTGAGAATACGCCGAAGGCGTTCATCGGCTTGTTTAGCGGCGACAACCTGGGAAAACAGATTGTAAGAGTAAGTTGAACCCTCCGCATAACTGGCAGTCGAGGGAACTACGCGGCCGAGGGAACCGCAAGCCGCTTGAGACTGTCCGGTTGATGCGGTTGTTGGGCAGCGCGACGCCATTTGCAGCAGCGCCACAAACGCGTAACCCCGCTTCCTTCAGGCGAACAGACTCGCCAGGACTTCATGACGCCTGCGCGGTTTGAAATGCGAGGCATCGATCCATGTGAAAGGCTCTTGCCGCCCGGAGGCGATCGCCGCTTGTGCCGCGGCGAGATCGGTCCGACCGTCAATCAATGCCACGACACGAAGCTCGCGTGGGGCTCGCGCGAGCGTGGCGAGCTCGTAACAACAGCCAGCGTTGTGGGCCTGGAAGCCGCGCAGATCCATCAACACCACGTCGCTGTAACGCACGAGCGCCTGCAGCGCGTCCTGCCACGTCGTGTCGTGGCAATAGCACTCGTTGACTCGATAACGACCATCGAGGTCTGCTGTCATGTCGAAAGCATCAATGCGCCTTGCGACATCCGCCGGACTGACGACAAAGCGCTCGGCCAATCGCCGGTCGAGAAACTGGAAGATGTCGGCGGCGTCCATTGTTCGATCGGCGAGATCGGTTCCGGCGATCATCACCGTGTTCCCGCTCAGACGCCAGCGTTCAACGATGTGGTCGAACAGGGACCGCGCCTGCTCGTCCTGCTGGAAAACTCGCAAGACGAGGAGCGTAGGCGCTCGCCCGGTTCGCCGCCGGCGACCAGCAAGCAACATGACTGCGGGAATCCATAGCAGCGGCAGGTACATTGCGAAGGCTTTCGCGCCTGCCTCAGTGGAGAGTGGCAGTGCGCGGTCGGTCAGCGCGAAAGCCCAAACACCGGTGAACACCACCAGCAAATCGGAGAGCCACTTGCGTGAGTACACGTGCCCGAGCGCACGCCCCAACATCCGCATCGGCCACCACGCAATGATCGCGGCCAGCAACATGAACAGCGCGAACACTAAAAAGACCCCACTCCACCGCGGCAACCATTCCAGCGGCGCGATCAAAGACTTCAGCAAAGGCGACTTGCGCTGGACCATGTACGTCAGCGCTTCGAGACCCGCAAGCACGGCCGACACCAACAGCGCGGCTGGCATGAGCAGCCACGGAGCTATCGCGCGGGTCGCGCTGCCCAGGAAGATCAGAAACACCAGCACCAGTGACGGCGCGATCTCCCACGCCACGAACTTGAGCGCCAGCAACAAATCGAACTTCCACAGAAGAACACCGAGAATCGCGGCAACCGACAGCAGCATCGCGGCGAACAAGCGCTTGCGCGACCAGCGCCAGAAGAGCGCCAGTCCGGGGACTACGGGCCACAGGTACAGGAGCGCCACGACCGCTACACCCCTCGGCGTCAGCGGCTCCCCGGGATATATAAGCGCCCACCAGATGCAAGAGCTGGTCAGCGAGATAAGGCAAGACAAAGCTATCAGCAACAGGGTCAACCGCCTCCCCGCACTGCGGTTGTCGGCAAGGGAAACAGCCAGCGGCGGCGGACTGTCGGGTGCCGCCTCTGCGACGGGCGGTTGGGACTCTCCGGTGTGCGGCGTGCTCATCAATTGCTGCATCCGGCGTCTATATCGACGGGCAATGATCCAGGCCGCGACACAGCAGAGCAGCACCGACGCGATCAGAATGAAATAAAGTTTGCCGGCATCCATGTCATCTTACTTTTCGCTCGAGTCCAACTACAGCGTCGCGCATCGATCTGGGGCACCCCGTTATGGTCCCGGGCGCAGTTCACGCTGCCCAACTAAGTATATCTGGTTGAGAAGCGGCGACAGGTCGCCGCAGACCAAAGCGGTGACAGGTCACCGCACTCCAAAAAGGCTCTGCTAAGGTCGGAGCCCAGCTCGCGTCAGCAAATCCTGAAAGCGCTTGTCCGAACGTAGTTTCGCAAACACCGGATCGACCTTCAGGTTCATCAACCAAACGTCGCGTTCTTCGTTCGCCTGCTCAAGCCACTTGAACGCCTGGTCCTTGTCGCCGAGTCCGGCATGAATGGCCGCCACCGTGTAAGGCGAAACGTAACGCCGCGACTCGGCCTCGCGCGATTCACTTAGATCATGCAAATCACTTAACACCTGTCGCGCTTCCTTTGTTTTTCCCGAGACCGCATAAGCGTGACCCAGCAGCGCCAGCATGAGCGGGCTGCCAGAGATCTTTACGCCCTTTTGAAATTCGTCGATCGCCTGCGCGTACATTCCCTTTTGTTCGTAGGCGAGGCCCAGATACCGGCGCGCTGGAAATGAGTTGGGATCGAGGTTGAGAATCTTTGTGCACTGCGCAATCGCTTCGTCGTTTCGTCCGGCCAGGTAGAGAATCCATCCGAGGTGTGAGCTTCCGGTGAACGACAAAGGTTCAAGTTCCGCGGTGCGTTTAGCTTCCTCAATGGCTTCGTCGAAACGTTCAAGGGCGACCAGGTAGGAGCTGTACCACTGATGGGCCGGGGCGTAAGTGGCCTTGTGTTTTATCGCCAACAGAAACTCACGTTCGGCTTCGACGCGGTCACGGTCCCAGCGAAACTTGATGAACGCGAGCGACGTATGGGCCTCGGCCAGGGTTTCGTCCATCTCGAGGGCTTTGACCGCCGCCGCTTTAGCTTTCGGGAAACCGTCGCGCGGCGAATCTACGCCGTAAATCACCTGCATGTTGTAGCAGTCCGCCAGACCAGCATAAGCCGCCGCATAGTTGGGATCGGCATTGATCGCCTGTTGAAAAAAGTCGATGCCTTGTTGCATTCCCTCACGGGTGCGCTTGTTCCAGGCGTTGCGACCCTTCAGGTAAAGTCGGTAAGCCTCTAACTGTTTCTGCTCTTCGACGTTTAACTTTAACCGCAGGTTTTCAAAAATGTCGCGCGAGATTTCTTCCTGCACCAGCAGAATGTCCGAGAGCCGACGCTCATAGTGCTGGCCCCAGATCTGAGAAACGCTGTCCAGGTCGATTAGATCTGCCTGAATACTTATGGTATCGCCGCGACGATGCACGCGACCGGTGACAACGGCGCGCACATTCAATTCCTGCCCCACCTGGCGCGGATCGACGTTTCGACCCTTGTAGGTGACCATCACGCTGCGGGGCACCACGCGCAGCTTTGGCAGTTTGGTCAGGCTGTTGACCAGGCTCGCGGCAATCTCATCGTCAAGAAACTCAGCATCGCCATCGACGCTATCGTCGACAAACGGCAGGACAGCGATTGATTGAATGGCGTTGGGGCTCGCGCCGGCCTTGTTGCGTGCACTCAGGTAGGCAACGCCGGCGACTGCTGCCAACACTATCGCGAGCGTCAAAGCTACAGCCGGAAGACGCCTTGAGAGTGAAGTCCAACGTGCAGAATCGATCGAACGGGCCTTGTTGCTCGGTTGAGTCTCTTGCGCATTCGTCGGCAACTGCGTTGGCAGCTTGGCTGCGTTTTTAATGACGTGGTCCTGGCCATTTTCAGCGACGCGATTCACAGGCGCCACGAAGCGATAGCCACGGCGCGGCACCGTCTCAATAAACTGCGGACCGTTGGCGCTTTCGCCCAGCGCTTTTCTCAACAGCGAAACGTTTTGGGTGAGGTTACCTTCTTCTACGAAGGTATTAGGCCAGACTTTCTTCATCAGATCGTCTTTGTTGACGATCCGTCCGTCGTTTTCCAGCAGCGTCAGGAGTATGTCAAACGCTTTCGGCGTCAGCGGAACGAGGTCCTCGCCGCGCAGCAGCACGCGTTCGTCCGACTTCACGCGGAACCGGCCAAACTCATAGAAATCGCTGGTTTGCTCGGACATAAGCGGCTTTGAGAACCATCATTGAGAAAGTATTGAGGGCTTCCCGAGGACTCGCCGAGCGCTTTGTTCTAAGCTCCCGCCACGCTTGGGAAACACCTCACAGGATTTGTTGACGAGTCGGCCGTAATTGTAGTCCAAGCGGCCAGACCCGGCAAAGGAAAGAGATCTGATAGCACCGCAGGTTTCGAGTTTAGTCAAACAGCTAATGATTATGGAGGCTCTCCCTATGATCGCGCCAAAGCAAGTCGCCGGAGGAATGGAATTCCTGGTTACGGTCGGTGTCAGCGCCCTTGCCGGTCTGCTGGCTTTTCTTTTTGTCTCATTGGTGGTGAATGTTCTGGGACTCTCTGGAGGGTGAGAGGAGACGGGCAGACTCGGTTTGAGAGGGAGCGCCTGCAGAATACCTCTAAGGATATTGATCCCCGAGTGCCTGGGACCCCATAAGCGTGTCACAGGTCTCCAACGCTTGGAATTATTAGGCGGGTGAACACAACGCTCCAGCCTTAGCTTGACCGATTCACGTCGAGCTTACGCACCCAGCGATGTTGCTTTAGTTGTTCGTAAAGCTCTCGAGGCAGCGGCCCGGCATCACTTGCGGCGATGTTGGATTCAACGTGAGAAAGCTTGCGCATGCCGGGAATGATGGTGGTGACAGTCGCATTTGAAAGAATGAATCGCAAGGCAAGTTCGGGTAGCGTGATCTCTCTTTCGCCGGCATGTTCCTGATTCCACTTGCGCAGCAGTTCCTTTAAAGCGTCGGCGCGCTCCACGCTTGGAATCAGGTTATCGGCAACGAAGTAAATGTTGCGCCAATCGCCTTCGGGCCAGGTGCTTTCTTTCGTGAGCGTCCCGGTGAGCGTTCCTTCGTCGAATGGCACGCGCGCAATTACAGCAGTGTTTGTCTCCTCACACGCAGGAAACAATTCGTCCTCCGGGTTCTGATCGAAGATGTTGTAGACAACTTGTACGGAATCAATCTCGCCGGTCCTGACTGCGCGCAAGCCATTCCAGGGCTCCCAACGGTTCAGACTAATGCCGATGGCCTTGATGAGTCCTTGACTGCGCAGATCGTCAAGCTTGTAGAGCCAGCGATCGTCTCGAAGCCAGTTGTCGTCCCAGGTGTGAAACTGCACGAGATCGAAACTCTCGAGGCGCGCATATTCCAGACTTCGATGCACATATTCCTCAACATGATCCGGCGGGTAACTATCCTGGAGAGTAGATTCCGGTTGCGCCGGCCACTGCTTGTTTTTCGGTGGGATCTTCGTGGCAGTATATAGCCGTTTATCCTGATTGGCGCGCACGGTTTGGCCCAACAGTTCTTCACTGTGCCCCTCGCCGTAGGCGTGCGCAGTATCGAAAAAGTTACAGCCAAGATTCACTGCTGCCTGCAAAGACTGAAGTGACTCTTGATCGTCTGAGCCGGACCAGCCTCCCATGCCCCACATGCCGTAGCCGATCTCGCTGACCTGCCAGCCGGTGCGTCCAAATTTTCTGTTTTGCATGGAACGAATAGTAAAACGTAAATCGCAAATGGCGAAATGAGAACAACAGGGTCAGTCAGAATTGGGCGCAGGTATCTTCGCCAATCACTCAACAGTCTCCACAGAAAATCAGAACTGGGAGCGATAGCGACCAGCCGAAGGCTCAACTCCTAAAATGTGCAGCATAACCATTCTTAAATTGGAAGGTTTTGACAGATGACTCCCTGGCTGGTCGCTATCGCTCCCAGTTCTGATTTTGCGTAACGAAGCGAAGATTCTTTCAATACCCGCCCGACTTTGGGCCGCTTAAATGATCAATGACAAATCTCAAATGAGAAATGTCAAAATGGTTTTTCTTTTAACTTAGGCCTTCCACACCCGAAGCATCGCGGAAGCGGCGAGGTGTCCGCTCGCAATCGCCCCGTGCACAGTACCAATATGTCCAGCGCTGATGGCCTCACCCGCGAAGTAAATTGTATCGTTGAGCGGACGCGCTAACGTGCGCTGAGCATCAAGACCATTGACCGGCAGGTAAGCGTAGGCGCCGCGTGAAAAGGGATCCGAGCCCCAGTCGTGTGTGTGGGCCGCCAACAAAAGATTGCGCAAGCTTGCTTCCGAGACGCCGAGGATATGTTTGAGGGAACTTAAGGCCTGCTCGACCGCATATTCTTTACCACGCCCCACGAACTTCTCAGCCGCTGGGCCACCAGCCCAGCCAACCATAACCGCCGCTCGCACCGGTAACAGCGTCCACCAGGTCGCAAAAGGCGCTTCGGGATAGTGGACAAAACCGAGTTGCGATAGCTTCTCTCGGCATTCCGCTCCGGCCAATTCAAGCTTTTCCCAGAAGCGTTCACGAAACTGCAGAGCAATTCTGGTTGCGTGGCCCATCTCCATGCCCTCGATCGCCGCCTGTGTTTGCCGCGGCAAATCAGGAACGAAACGGACTGCGCCACGTTGATGATGCTTTGCCTGCAACACGCCGAGCGGAAGTGTAATCACAACCCGCGAGCCCCAGAATTTCTGCAGTCGTTTGTCGGCGATACAGATTACTTCTACCTGGTTCTTATGCCAGCGAATCTCCTTAACGATCGTATTCAGATGAAGAATCGCGCCATGCGCTTCGGCCTCGGCGCGCAACGTTTCAGTCACAATGTCGTAGCCGCCCAGGACGCGAAACGAATTATCACCGTCAATTTGATCTTCGGCTTCATTTGCCTTTATCAATCCGTGAACGCCAATTCGATTTACACTAGCGGCGTGAAATCCCTCGACATATCTCGTGGCCACCGCTTTCGCTCTCGCGGTTGCGTCGTCATTCGGTAGTGAATCGAGAAAATCCTGTAACGAGCGATCGGGCTCATTAGGGTCCATTAGATCCATAAGCGCGGTGAGCTTGTTCCAGAAGTCGTGAGAATTGCTGACCGCACCGTTTTCGAGATACCAATGACGGTGAGTTACGTCGCATAAGGGCTGGCCGGAGGTTTCAATTATTTGCAACAGCTGCGGATGTTGGCCATGGACAAACTCGGCGCCAAGCTCGACCGGGATTACGCTGGAGTTGTGGTGAGTATGAACTCTTCCGCCTATGCGGTCGCGGGCTTCGATGAGGATTACCTCAGCGCCAGCCACCGCGAGTTCGCGGGCAGCAGCCAAGCCTGCGGCCCCGGCGCCTAGTATCAAAACCGACTGTTCGCTCGTCACGCCGGTAATTGTAACGATCAGACAACCGAATGGGTAAGGAGCCCAAAGGGTTGCGAGAAAGGAGTGTTGGTGGCAGCGCAGAGAAGACTACCGGTAAGCCTTTTCAGCCAGACGAGTTTTAGCTGCACAGACAATGGTGGGTTCGAAGAAATCACTCAACCAGCCAGCGAAGCTGGATACATAGATTAAGAGCTTGCTTTGTTAAATCGGGGCCCCTAAGAGAAAGGCCGCGCTCCGAGAGCGCGGCCTTTGCGACTTGCCCTGTCGATAAGGTTATTGGTTCTTCTTGGCGGCTTCAGCATCCTTTGCCGCGCCACCTTGTTTTGCTGCCGCCTCTTGTTTCAGTTTGTCGCTGGCTCGGGTGAAGTTCGCGGCAAAGATCGCGGCGTTGGGATCGTTGTTCTGTTTGCCGAGCGCCTGGGCTTTTTCGTACAGCGGCGCTGCCCAATCAAGATGTCCGGTTTTTTCGTAGGCTTCAGCCAGACTGTCATAGACGTTTGCCGAGTCTGGATAACGTTCGACGTTGCTCTTAAACGTGGCAATCGCTTCTTCCGGATTAGGGGTTGCGGCTAACAGAAACTGGTAACCGATCTGATTGATCAGAGCTTCGGGCGTCGGAATCGAGTAATGGAATTTCTCCGAGAGCCACTTGTAATGCGCATCAGCGGCTTTGAGTCCGCCGGCCACTGCGCCTGTTTCCGGATCTCGCGGCATCTGCCACCCATCGTAAACCTTCCGCAGGCCGACGTAGTGACTGCGCAGCACCACCGAGCCGTGATCCTCGTCTTTCATCTGCTCTGCTTCCCATTCGAATCCTTTGATCTTGGTCCCGGCAAGTAGTTCCTTGAACAATACAAAGTCTTTACCAATGTCGCCTGGTTCGTTGCCAAGGGAAGTGAACAAAGTCGCATTCAACTCCTTGCGCGTCTTGAAGAATTCCTCCGCGCGCTTAAGAGTCGCTTCATCGGCCCACTGCAAAGAGGGGCTGACCGCTATGTAAGAGTTGAACAGTTCCGGGCGAGTAATCAGCGCATGAACCGCGAAGAGACCGCCGAAAGAGTGACCTGCCAAAATGCGGTAGGGCTGCACGCGATAGCTCTTCTCGATTTTGGGAATCACTTCGGTTTCTATGAACTTCAGGAAATTGTCGGCGCCACCTGCGGTTGGGAATTGCGCAGCATTGGGGCCGGTCCCTTTGGCCGGAGTTAGATCGCGCGTGCGGTCGGTGTTGGTAATACCCACGACGATCAGTTCAGACATCCTGCCATTGCGAGCGAGGAACTCGATGGTGCTACCGGTATGTCCAATGTGAGCATCGCCGTCGGTCATATACAGCACCGGATAGGCACGGTTGTTTGTCGCATAACCCGGCGGCGTGCGCACGAGTATCACCCTGTCTTCTCCCAATACGCTGGACTTGATTGTCAGTTTCTCCGGTCCGCCATACTGCGCGAAAGCAGACGCAGAGAAGAGAACCAGAAATACCAGAGTCCCCAGGAGACTGATGGCCGCACCTCGCCCGCGGCTAACGAGCGAACGGCCTGAATGATTTGAACGAAAGCCGAGTTGCGGAACGAACGCGCGATCAAATGCAGAACGTGTAGTCATTTTCATACTCCTGAGTGAAAAAGTGGGAACGCCATTACGGTGTCGAGCTACCGCCTTAACCTGGGATGAGAACTTAAGAGTTGCCCTTCATAACAGCAGGCGTCCGGGGAGATAAGGGTTTTGTGACCAAGCGGCCATTGATGGTGATGAAACGGTCAAAAAATGCAGTCCCGAGTCCTGCATTTTGCTATTTCGCAATTGGCAGTTCGCGCAAGCCAGCCGCGATCTGCGGCACGATTCGCCGCGGCACATCGATCGCGGCCTTAATGTGACGAGCATGCGTAAAGTGGCCAACCACGTAAACTCCGCGCACGTTAGTCTCAAAAGTTTCCGGATCGTAGACCGGAATTTCCGTTAATTTTCCCTGCTCGGTCTTCACACCGAGCTTTTTCAAGAGTGTCAGATCTGCATCGCTGCCGATCAAGACAAAGAGTACGTCGTTAGGAAACGTCAACGTCTCGCCGTCTTCGGTGGTCAGGGTTACATCTCTTTCAGTGATTAAAAGAACCTGCCCATACAACACGACTCGCAAACGTCCGGCCGCAACTTCCTGATCCAATGGCTTGCGCACCCAGTGTTTCATCGCGCCCGCTTTGGGATCGGTGTTTTCCCAGTCTTCGCGCCAGATTACGAGCGTGGTCCGTGCCCCTTCCTCGGATAGAAAAAGTGCCGCTTCCGCCGCGCTGTTGCCGCCACCGACAACCATCGCATCCTTACGAATGTAGGCGTAAGGTTCGACAAAGAGGTGATGAACCTTCGGCAAATCTTCGCCGGGAATGTTCAGACGCCGAGGATGGGCCATGGCGCCAATCGCGAACAAGATTCGCGCGGCGCTATATTGGTTCTTGTTGGTATGAACCAGGAATCCCTTGCTCTCGAGATTCTCAATATCCAACACTTCTTCCTCAGTGTTTATGTTCAGATCGTGCTCGAGAACAAAGTGGATGTAGTGAGACAGAAGCTCTTCGCGGGTTGGTTTTTCGCGGCAAGGTTTCAAAGCGCCCTCAAACATCTCGAGCTCATTAGGTGTGGAGAAGAGCGTACGGCCAACGGGATACTTGCGAATCGTGTCGGCGATGGTTCCTTTCTCGAGTACGAGGTAGCTCAAACCTTGCTGAGCCGCGGCGTGAGCAGCGGAGAGCCCCGCGGGCCCGGCACCGATGATTAATAGGTCGAATGATTCAGTCATATGGAAAGAGTTTCAAGTTTCAGGTTTCAAGTTTCAAGTTCAGAGTTGCGAACCTGAAATCAGACTAACCTTGCCGAACTTGAACTTTGGACCTTGAAACTTGAAACTCATTAGAACGTGACTTCCCCGTGCGCAACCGCAACTGAGGCCCCGCCCACACGTACTTCCTCGATCGAGCCGGGTTTGCCTTTCACGTCCAGGTTGATCCGACTGGGACGGTGCATGAAATCGCCCTGCTCAATCACAAAGCGAAACTTCCCATCGCTCGGTTCGACATTAGCCGCGCCGTGATAGACCAGGTAGGCTCCCAATGCGCCGCCGGCGCTGCCGGTTGCCGGGTCTTCCGCAATATTGTCACCCGGCGCAAACATGCGCGCGTGTGCCCGCGCTTCGCCGATTTCAATCGTCTCACGAGTGAACGCTTCGCAACCCGTGGCGCCCAAACGCTGATAAATTTCGGCGAGCAACCCCTGATTGACTTTGCAGCGGCCCAGGTCGGCCAAAGATCGAATGGGCAAAGCAAGGAACGGGAGGCCAGTCGAGATGATTTGAATAGGCAGAGTCTCATCAAGGTCTTCTATCCGTAGACCAAGGGCCCTCGCCAGCTCTGCCTGATCGTTAGCATCGTCAACGTCACCTTTTATCTCAAACTTTCCCTGCGTCATTACAACCTGGACGGGCGCGCCGTCTTTAAACTCGATATCCACCGGCAATACACCAATACCGATTTCGTGATGGATACGGGTCCACCCATCACCGCCATCAGGAACAGGAACGATGCCCTCTCGCGCTAACGCGTTCCAAGTGCCGACGATCGGATGACCAGCGAAAGGAATCTCGCGGACTGGCGTGAAGATACGCAGGCGGCGCAGCACCGCCGGAGCAGACTCCTCAACATCCGTCACTGTCTCGCCTACCGCCGGCTGTTTACTGTTTGCTGTCTGCTGTTTGCTATCCGGCTCGAGCACAAAAACCGTCTCGGAGAGATTCATCTCGCGCGCGATCTTCATCATCTCGTCGTCACTGAGTCCCTCGGCCTCTGGAAACACTGCCAGCGGGTTCCCGGCAAAGGGCTCGGCGGTAAACACGTCGAGTTGAACGAAACGATACTTACTCATCAGTGGCTCCTAGATTCACTGTCGATGATTCTTGGTTGTCTCGATTGCAATGATTCGTTTAGTAGTGTCGGCAATCTTTAGGATTTTCGCAAACACCTCAGACAGACTCGCCCAAATTCCGGGCAAGGATTGTTTCGCTGGATAAAAAAGACGCCGGTTGAAATGTTTTTGCCATTCCAGACATTAGAGGTAGATGCAAGAAGTTAGGCATGATTAACGCGAGCCAGGGATGGCAAATTCTCAATTTAACTGGACTGGATAGGGGGGCGTATCTCACCATGCCAAAAGTGTGCAAAGAACCTTGCAAAAGATCTTGACAAGGCCAGGAGCTTGGAATATCGTTCGCGCGTTCTCATGATCCTCGATTCTTAACACAACGCGTATCTCAAACTCCGTCGCCTCAGTTGTCGGTGCGACGCTCATACCACGCAGAGGGTTTCCTATCGCGGGGTCCCTAACGTTCTCTCAAGTTTGCGGAAGACCGCCGGGCATCCCTAGCTGATGTTTTCGGGAGTTTAGTCTGGCAAGCAATGAATTTTTTGCGACACATTAAGCCGCAGTTTCGGAAGCGCGCGGCGAAATCTACTCTCGACATTTTGGAGGCGACATGAAACGCAAAGGCAAAGGAAAAAGTCGATACGTTGTCTCAAAAGGTGAAACTGTGGTCGTTACGTTCACTCCGATCAATGTCGGGGAGGAATTCGTGGCGGTTTCCTTGGATGATGTACCCAAAGATCCTGATCCAGATTCACCTGTGGGCACTCCTACATTCAGCTTTCCCGTGACGGATGCAATTCACGTCTTGATGTTTCAATGTAGCTTCGTCGATCCAAATCCGGGCAACCCGGAACCAAGATTCGACTCGGAATTGAATGCCGAACTTAACGGCATTGCAACTGGGCCATTCGACGGCCCCAGCGTCAAAAAAAGTGATGATATAAAGAGAGTGGCGCTGCGCTTCAGCACTACTTAGCGGGGCTAAGACTTGGCGAATCAGGTTTTTCAAGGAGCTACCTTACTGGCTCACGCCGTCCGGATTTGACGGTGACTATCCTAAAGAGCTGTTTGTCTAGAATTGGAGAACTGAAATGAAACGACAATTGCTGAGTTTTCTTCTAATCAGTGGAATTATTCTTCAATGTGTTTGTCCTGTTGGGGCTCAGCAGACTGATCCTATCGCACAAGTTAAAGCACAGATCCGATTATTAGAGGGGGTTGATAAAGATCCGACGACGTCTCCGGAAGCCAGGAGCCTTAATCGAAAATTCCTGCGAGAGCGTCGGCTTCAGCTTCAGGCCCTCTTGACGAAGGCGATTGCGGGACTCCGAGACTATCAGGCGCGTGTAAAGTCATCATTGACCCGTGACGAGAACGAAGCTATTGAAAATTCAATTCGGAGTTTTGAGAGCGGCCTGCAAGAGTTGAACGAATCGATGCGAGCGTCTAACTCTACGGATTTCCCTGCTAATGAAGTCACAGCCGTGGAGCGAGCAGTGGCCACTCGGTCGGTGTCAACCGAGGTCGGGGAAGACAACTTAAGCCTAAGAACCCCGGCATCCGATTCAAACTCCGGTCCCATTCCGGCAGTTAGTTCCAGTGCAAACCTGGCCACAATCACCAATCCGATCACTCCGGCCAAAGCCCAAGCAAATGATTGCTCAGTTCCAATACCGGTTGGTGCGAGCACTTGTTATCCGGGCGTTCCGAAGATAATTGAATGCGACGTGGATCGGATTGCCAGGCAAGCAAGCGCACCCGGTGCTGATGCCGCTACCGCAGTAACAAGTCAATTCGATATCCTGGTTCTCGAAACCGTAGCCGATGCGTTTTCAAATTCGAATGAGGTAAATATTCGGCAGCTCACTGCTTATCAGTACATCGGTGAAACTGCGCGCACAGACAAACAGATCGGTTCGCCATCAACTTCAAAAGGATCCACGAGTGCGGTTGAAAAGCCGGGCTGGGCCGATATCTTAGGGTTTGCGGTAGAACACGGCGCCATTCAACAAGCGGTGAGCGGCACAACGCTTTCTCTGAGCACGACTCCATACGCCTTTTTCGTGCCTACCGAAAATGACACCGCCGCTGCTTATGCGAAGTATGGAAAATTCAGACGGGTCGCGCTCTCAGCTACATTCAATATCAGTAACCAGGATTCGCCGTTATCCAACGCTCGCAGGCAGGCGCTTTCCAACTATTCAGTCAAAGTCAGGTTGTCGCCGGATCGAAGTCCTCGCTCTCAGGCTTTTCAGGATAGATGGAAGACAGACATCAAGCCTACCATCCAAAAAGATCTCGCACTGATCGGTGGGAACATCAAAGCCATTTTAAAACAACCAGGTGTTCGCCAGCAGGTTGATGAAATTTTGGATGGAAAGCCGGGTGTTAAAGGTCTGATCGACGAAGTCGAAGAAATCGCAAGTTCGACCAAAACCCCGGCTCAAAAACAGACTGAAATTAAGAATAAGATCCTTTGCGCTTTGGACAACCGCGTGTTCCAGGAGACAAAAGAGGACAATAGTGGCGCGATCAAAATAGATGCCGCTACTCGAAGCAGGCTACTGAATGAATTTATTCCTGCGATGTTTGAGGCTCAGGCGGAAAGAGTGCGGGCAAGCGAACTGGTGCAAAAGATCTTTGACGACATGGACAAGAAATGGATGGGAACCCTGGCCTTCACCAATAACCGGGCTGCCACGGGATCGAGTTATTCAGACGTCAAGTTTCTCTTTCAGAATTACATTGGCCAATCACCGGTAAAGGTGGTTGCGAACGCAGGCCTGTCGTTCTATAACAATCCGAATCCACTGCTGCATCAAGAACGAATTCGGGACTTTGCCGCGGCGTTTTCTTTAGAGGGTAAACGCAAGAGTCCCTTCATTAGGGACGCCCTCGACCAGAGCCAGATGACCTTCTCCTTGACTGGTCGTTACGAAAGGTTGCGTGAGAATCAGGGAATGGCCAACAGGACCCCTGACATCGGTATTGCCCAGTTCAAATTGGATCTCCCAATTGGGGAGGGTATGAGCATACCTCTTTCGCTCACTTATGCTAATGCAACCGAACTGCAAAAAGAGCAACATGTCCGCGGAAACTTTGGCTTTACCTTTGATGCCGATAAGTTTCTGATTCTCAGAAGATTGCTCCAGCATTGATCTCTCTGAAACTTGAAGAGCTTGCAGACTGACCTTCCAGGGCGATCTTGCCTCAAGGTGCATCGACGTGTCCGGTTGATTCTCAACTTCCTCATAACGGGAGGAATGCATGGCGACAAACAATAATTCGAATGGAACGAAGGGCCCCGGCGAAGGTTACATGGGTCCCCTGGGAATTGCTCTGGTCGTTGGATACACATTGCTCTTCATGGCCTTCGTGATTTACTCCCTGGTTTCTTTATGGCCCCCAGTCCGATCGAAGGAAGTGCGAGAGCGGCTTTTGAGCGAGGCCAGCGTTACGGCAACGCCTTCTCCCGCAGCAACAGCTACTGCCACGCCGACGCCCAGGCAACCTGGAGCCGCGGGTAATCCCGGTAGCACCGCCACGCCAACACCAACACCAACGACGGCAACCGCGACGCCGACAGCCACACCGACGACCACGCCGGCAACGGTCACGGCCGGGACAACACCTTCACCATCTCCGGCTGTGACAGAGCCCGATTGCGAGCAGGCTGCCAGCATCAAGGAAGGATTTTGCCTTGACGAGAAAGGTCGACCAAGGGAAGGTTTAGGTGCCCTGAAATACATGGGCTACTGCCGTTGCATCTATGACGAAGATCGTTTGCTTATGATCGTGCTGCTGGCAGGCGCTCTCGGTGCCCTGGTCCACGGCCTGCGCTCGCTCTCGTGGTACACCGGTCAGCGGGAAGCTGTCTGGAGCTGGAGTGCGATGTATTTCATGCTGCCGTTTCTGGGTGCGGGATTGTCGGCGATCTTTTACTTTGTGATTCGCGGGGGCTTCTTTTCGCCAACGTCTTCGGTAAACGATACGAGTCCCTTCGGATTTGCAGCCCTGTCTGCATTGATCGGTATGTTCACCGAACCGGCAGTCATTAAACTACGGAAAGTAGCCATCACCGTCCTGGAACCGCCCGAGCAGGGAAAAGATCACGCGGGCCCGGCTCCGAAGATCACCGAGCTGTCGTTGAAACAGGGATCCGTTAAAGGTGATGACACTGTCACCATCACGGGGCAAAATTTCTCCAATAACGTAGTCGTCACTTTCGGCGGTGTCGAAGCCGACGTCACCTCTGAAAGCCCGACCTCGATCAGCGTCAAGACGCCTCCGCATGCGAAGGGCAAGGTCGACGTGGTTATCAGGAATGAAGACAAACAGAAGGTCATCGTGAAGGAAGGCTTTGAATACATCGAGCCGCCAGACTGATCGCGTTAACCGTCCTGGCTTGACCACAACAGACTCGTTGAAGTGAGTGTTTTCGTTGCTGGAGTACGCGCTCGCTTACTCGATGCACAGCAGACGGCTCCCAAAAACATTTAAAGGAGGAATTAGAACTATGACTAACGCATCACAAGCCCGTTTAGCTAAGGTTCATCCCAGATTAGCTGCCGGCGTTACCGCGCTCATCAACGCGCTGGCCGCCCAGGGAATGGTGGTGGAAGTCGTTCAGGGTTTGCGGACTTTCGCGGAGCAAGATGCTCTTTTTGCACAGGGCAGGACGAAACCGGGGCAGATAGTCACCAAGGCAAAGGGTGGAGAGTCAAATCACAACTATGGCCTGGCCGTGGATCTCTGTCCCTTTGTTAACGGAAAGCCTCAATGGAAGGACAATGCTGGTTTCGTTCGCATCGGAGCCGAGGCCGTTAAGCAAGGTTTGGAATGGGGCGGCGACTGGAAGAAGTTCATTGATAAGCCGCATGTGCAACTGGGTGGTTTGACCGTGTCACAGTGTTCCGCCCTGTTCAATAAAGGTGGTATGCAGAAAGTCTGGGACAGTGTTCCCTAGTTAATGTTTGAGATGCGGGCTTGTCGGTGCCGCCGTTAATGGAAAATTGCATGCCCGCCACACGCTGGCTATAATGCCGCGTCTTGAAACAATCGTTTAATCAGCAAGCAAACATCCCTTACGCCGCGCTGTCTTTTCAAGATTTGCGCGGCGTCCTGCTGCCGATTACTACGCCGTTCGATGCTGACGGCAATGTTGATCTCGCCGGCTTACGCGCAAACATCGCAAAGTGGAACACAACCGGGATCAGCGGTTACGTGTTGCTCGGTTCTACCGGCGAACGAGTGAATCTGGATGAGCGAGAGTATCTTGAGGTCATTGAGTCGGCTCGAGCCGAGGTTGAAGGACGTCCGGAGGGTTTGACCTTCATCGCCGGCGCCGGCCAGCAGAGCACGCGTGGGACCATCAACGAAATAAAACGCGTTAGCGAAGCAGTCTCAGTTGATGCGTTCCTGGTCATTACCCCGCACTTCTACCGGCCGAGCATCACGCAGCAGGCCCTGATCACCCATTACCAGCGCATTGCCGATGCGTCTCCAGTGCCGATGATTCTTTACAGCATGCCGGCACTCACCGGAATCAAGATTGAACCCGAAACCGCGGCGCGCTTGAGTGAACACGAAAATATAATCGGCATCAAAGACAGTTCGGCCGACCTGGATGGACTGCGCGAAACGATCAAACTCGTGCGCAAAGACTTTGCCGTGCTCACTGGAAACGGCACGGTGCTTAGCCAGGCACTAAGTGCTGGAGCATGTGGCGGAATCCTGGCAGTAGGTTGCGTCGCTCCTGCTGTCTGCCTTGAGATATTTCGCGCAGTCACTTCTGGAGAAAATGAACGTGCGTCGAGTCTGCAAACCAAGCTCACGCCGCTCGCTCAAGCCGTTACGACACGCTTCGGGATCGGCGGCCTCAAGGCTGCCCTGGAAATGAAGGGTTACGTCGGCGGAACAGTTCGCGCGCCTCTGCGGGCCCCAGACAACGAAGCGCGCGAAGAGATTCGCAGATGTTTGGACGAAGCGGAGGAATTAACCGCCAAGGCGCAAAGGTCGCCAAAAGATTCATAGTTTAGTTAGCGACAGTGACACAAAAGTAGCACTCGTTAGTTGTCTGCTCTATCCTGGCGTCCTCGGCGTCTTGGCGGTTAGTCGCGGGTGCTGCATGCCTCGCTGGACAAGCCACGCATCCTGCGTAAAATGCTTCCTCAGGGAGTAATAACAAATTGAGCATCGCCGAACCTGCTTGTTACAGCACGCCTGAAGAATCGGGTTTGCGCGTCGAAACGCTTTCCTTCGATCGCATCCCCCACCAATCGCGTCTCTTTCTTGAATATCTCCGTGATCCGGTAGCCTTGCGCGAGTTCTACCCCTCAGCCGTTCGCTTTCATCACGAACTCGCGACGCGCGCGCCGGAAGTTCTGGCGGCGCATCTGACGGATCGCAGCGCACTCTGCGATGCCCTACAGGACATGAATTCTGCATGGGGCGCGGGCGCCGAGACACTCAAGAACATTCAGTTGCTGCGCGAGCCCGACTGCCTGGCCGTAGTCTCCGGTCAGCAGGCCGGTTTGTTTACCGGTCCGCTCTACACGATCTATAAAGCACTTTCCGCGGTGAAACTCGCCGGCTGCTTGACGCAGCGCCAGACGAAGGCAGTTCCGGTCTTTTGGATTGCGACTGAAGATCACGATTTCCCTGAAGTAGCCAGGGCTGAGTTTATTGGTCGCGATTGCAAGCTGGCTGAAGTGCAGGCGTCTGCAGATTTGCACCCGGAGGGTCAGCCGGTAGGCCGGGTGATGATCGACAATTCGATCGACACCATTCTCACCCAACTACTCGAGCTCCTTCCCATTTCGGAGTTCACGCCGGATCTTGAAGCGGTGGTGCGCGAGGCGTGGCGCCCGGGTCGCTCTTATGGTGAAGCGTTTGCGCGGATGATGATTTCGTTGTTGGGCAGTCATGGACTGGTGCTGCTCGATCCGCTGGATCCGAGACTGAAGGCGATGGCGGCCCCACTCTATGCGAAAGCAGCGTTGCGCGCACATGACATTGCCACGGCGATCGAAACGCGCAGTCAGAGACTTGTGGAAGTGGGATACCACGCCCAGGTTACAGCCTCAGAAAATTCTTTTCCGCTTTTTCTGCATGACGACAGCGGAGCGCGACAGGCGCTGACCCGCGCCGGCGGTGAAAAGTACACCACCAAGCAAACCGATGAATCCTATACCGTTGAGGAACTCGCGAACCTGGCGCTGGCACACCCCGAAAAATTCAGCCCGAATGTCACGTTGCGCGCCGTGATTCAGGATTACCTCCTGCCAACGATCGCTTATTACGGTGGCGCTGCCGAGATTGCTTACTTTGCGCAAACGGGCGAAGTTTACCGTCTCCTGGAACGACCCATTACTCCGATCCTGCCGCGCTCGAGCCTGACCATGATTGAACGACACACAGGCCGTGTGCTCGAGAGATACGGGCTGGGACTCACTGATTTGTTTGCTGGGCCAGATAGTGTTTTGAAGCGTGTGGTTGAGGAACACCTGGGCGCGGATACCGCTAACTCGTTTACCAGGACTGAAGCAACCTTCAACAGTGAGCTTGATGACCTGCGTGAACGACTGCGAAGCGTTGACCCGACGCTGGCCGACGCACTCGAAACCGGACGCCGCAAAATCAACTACCAGCTTGAAGGTTTGCGCACACGTTTTCATCGCGCGCAGATGGCTCGTGATGAAGCTACCCAAAGGCAGTTGGAGCGTGCGTTTGATCAGCTTTTCCCGCACAAGGAACTGCAGGAACGACACATTAACATCACCTCACTGCTGGCGCGCCACGGTCGTTACGTTGTCGAGTGGATCTACAACGCGATCAATATTGGATCTAACGAGCATCAGATAGTCTATTTATAAGAATGGTCTTGGGTCTTTGGACTTTGGACTTCGCCTTTTGTACTTTGTTCTTTGAACTTTGTGCCTTTAAGCTTTGTTCTCTACCTTGTGTCCCGGCTCATGCAGATATAACAAGAAATACAAAGCACAAAGAACAAAGTTCAAAGACCAAAGACCCAAGACCTAAGACCAAAATGCAATGTCCAAAATTCGTGTCCTCCCAGATCAAGTTGCCAACCAAATCGCTGCCGGCGAAGTTGTCGAACGTCCCGCGTCAGTCGCTAAAGAGCTGGTTGAGAACGCTATCGACGCGGGCGCGAAACGCATCGTGATCGACGTAGAATCCGGTGGCCGGCGCCTGTTGAAGGTTTCCGACGACGGCGACGGAATGGTTCGCGACGATGCGGTGCTGGCGTTCGAACGCCATGCGACTTCCAAGATTGCGCGGTCGGAAGATCTGAACAACATCGCCACGCTTGGCTTTCGCGGCGAGGCGCTCGCCTCAATTGCCTCCGTAGCTCGAGTTGAACTCACTACCAAAACTGAAGACGCCGTAGCTGCGACGCGCGTCTCAATCGAAGGCGGCAAGATGCGCGACGTCAAAGATGCAGCACATCCACGCGGCACTACCATCGCTGTCCGTGACCTTTTCTTCAATGTTCCCGCACGTCGCAAATTTCTCAGGTCGGAGGCTACCGAAAGTTTCCATCTGACCAATCTCGTGACTCACTACGCGCTGGCGCATCCTGAAATTGCTTTCACGCTTGACGAATAATGGCCGCGAGGTATTGCGCGTCTCGCCGGCAAACGATCTGCGGGAAAGGGCGTATCAGGTTTTTGGCCCGGAGTTTCTCGATAACCTGCTTGCGGTCGGCGGTGGTCCGGCACAAATTGCGCGGGTGAGCGGTTTTGTCTCCGCGCCACGCGACCGGCGCACTTCGCGTGATTCTCAATACTTATTCGTGAATGGTCGTTTTGTTCGCGATCGCCTGATTGCGCGCGCGCTTTCGGAAGGGTATCGCGCCGTTTTGCCACACGGAGTTTATCCGGCCGCTCTTTTGTTCATCGAGATACCGCTCGAAGAAGTTGACGTCAATGTGCATCCAGCGAAAACAGAAGTGCGGTTTCGTCGTGCGGCAGCGGTGGCTGATGCGGTGCGGGAAGCGGTGCGCGGGGCGTTAGCAAGCGCCGGCTATGTGCGTGCAGAGCTGAAAGAACAGCCGACTAGGTCAGCCGGTCGATCAGTCTGCAGACCCGTCACCACAATCAGGATCGCGAGATTTCGTCAACGCGATGTCAGCTACGGCGAGCGAGTCGGCTGGCAGTTCCCCAAGCAGTTTGTCTTCCGGCATTTTGACCCCTTCGAGCAACCTTGAACCAGGCGTTTCTCAGCCGGCGAGTCAGGCCCGCATCGATTTTTCGTCACTACCGATTCAGGAAGAGGAAGAATTTGCGGATATTGGAGATCCGACTGTAATGAAGTCGGAGACCGCGCGTGATCTCGAGGCCATCATGCGAGAGTCAATAGCGTCGCAGGAAGTCTCTGCCGATTCGCGCCTCGAAACAGGGCCTGCCGCGGAGGCCGCAGCAGAGATCCCGGTCATCAGCCGCGCCAGTAGCCTTACCACCGTTGAACTCCGCGGAAAAATTCACCCGTGAAGTCTCAGTCGAATCACTAACAAACGACATTCGTCCGCTCGGTCAACTCGATGAAAGCTTCATCATCGCCGTAGACAACGATGGCCTTTTGTTAATCGATCAGCACGTCGCCCACGAGCGCATTCTGTTTGATAAGTATCGCGCGCTGGAGTCGACGCGGTCGGCCGAGTCGCAGCATCTCCTGATCCCGGAAACTTTCGATCTAACTCCGGCGCAGGCGGCAGTTTTTGACGTGCTCGCTGAAGAATTAGAAAGCTATGGCTTTGAGCTAATGCGCTTATCGGGCCGGACGGTTGCGATAAAAGCTACCCCTGCCGATCTGCCCGCGGGTGAAGCGCGCAACATGCTCGCCGAACTTCTCGACACAGTTGACGCAGAGAAAAAGGGTAGCGCCCGCGAAACGTTGCGTGACGACATCGCCGCCTCGCTCGCCTGTCACGCCGCGATCAAGGTGAATATGTCGCTCACTCCCGAGAAGATGCGCTGGCTAATTGATCGACTCCTGAAGACCTCGTCGCCCACAACCTGTCCTCATGGCCGCCCGGTAATCCTGCGCCTCGCAACGCGCGATATTCTCAAAGGGTTCCATCGGATCTAGAGGCGTAATCAGTAAGGTAATTAAAAGCAAGCGGGGGCTTGCCCCAGCTGCCTGATTTGAGCTTTCGATCCTGTTCCGCTAATGCTGTTTTTCCCAACGAACCCTGAGTTAGAATGCCGACGCTCTCCGTGAAATATTCCATTTCGAAAAGGGAAACCGATGCGATCAATCCTGTCTGCCCTGCTTATCACTTTCGTCATCGTTGTCAGTCCAGCCGCCGCGCAGAAGCGAAACATCACTGAAAAAGATCTGTTCGCCTTTAACTGGATCGGCGATCCGCAGATTTCGCCAGACGGCGCGCGCGTGGCCTTTGTTCGCGTAACGGTCAACGATAAGAAGGACGGCTACAACACTTCCATCTGGACCGTCTCGCCGGCCAACGGAGAGACCCACCAGCTGACCAGTGGCACGCGCGACTCGGCGCCACGCTGGTCGCCGGATGGCAAGTATCTCGTCTTTGTTCGCATCACTGAGAAAGACGGCCGGCCCGATGTGCCGCAACTTTTCATGTTGGCCATGGCGGGCGGCGACTCGTTTCAGTTTACGTCGCTCGCGAAGGGAGCGGGCCAGCCGCAATGGTCGCCGGACGGCAGGATGATCGCGTTTGTTAATAACGCCAACCCGGAAGATTTGGCGAAACAGAAGGAGATGCAGAAGGAAGGCCTGCCAAGTCCGGCTCCAGCAACCGCGCAACCGGACGCCTCGCCAGTGGCCAGTCCGGCGGAAGTAAAAAAATCCGAAGAGAAGCGCGAGAGCGATGTGCGTGTAATCACCCGCGCCGTGTATCGCGCGAATGGTCCGGGTTACCTGGATTACGCACGACCGGGTCACGTTTGGGTGGTCGCTGCGCCTCGCAATGCTGACGAGAAAGTTATTCCCAGACAACTCACTTCCGGACGGTTTGCTGAAGACAATGTCACCTGGGCCAGGGACAGTTCGACTATCTACTTCACTTCTGATCGCACCGACGAGTCTTACTACGAGCTGCCGACAACTACCATCTACTCGGTCGCAGCTTCCGGTGGCGAACCAATCAGGCTCACAACTTTCGACATGGACGCCGGCGGCTTCGCTGTCAGCCCCAATGGAAAACAGTTTGCCTTCATTGCTTCCATCGGCCGTCCGGTGAAGTCTTACCGTCAACCCGACCTCTGGGTGATGGACATCGTGCCTGATGCCAAGCCCCGAAACCTCACCGAGACTTTCGACTTCGATGTTGCTGCAGGCCTGACTGGAGACAGCAGCGCGCCTCGCGGCGGCAGTGGCAACGCCCCCATCTGGACTGCGGATGGGCGCGGCATCATTGAAGTCTATGCGAAGGAAGGACGTGCAAACCTGGCGACGTTTGCGGCGTCAGACGGAAAGTTTACGACGCTCACGCAGGGTGATCAGGCCGTAACGAGTTTTCGCACTACGCCCGATGGCTCTAAGCTCGTCTACAACATTTCCACGCCAACACGGATTGGTGATCTCTACCTGCTCGAGCGTCCCGGATCTAACTCGAAGCAACTAACACATCTCAACGATGAACTGTTCTCGCAAGTAAACCTTACCGAGCCGGAAGAGATCTGGTACCAATCGTTTGACGGCAAACGCATTCAGGCGTGGGTGCAGAAGCCGCCCAACTTCGAGGCAACCAAAAAATACCCACTCATCCTGAACATTCACGGCGGCCCGCACGCCGCTTACGGCTTCATCTTCGATCACGAGTTTCAGTGGATGGCAGCGAAGGGTTACGTGGTGCTCTATCCGAATCCGCGTGGCAGCACCAGCTATGGTCAGGACTTTGGGAACATTATTCAATACAACTACCCCGGCGATGACCACAAGGATTTGATGGCCGGAGTGGACGAGCTAATCAAGCGCGGCTACATCGACGAGAAGCGACTTGGTATCACCGGCGGCAGTGGCGGTGGTGTGCTCACTAACTGGGCCATCGGGCATACGACGCGTTTTGCAGCCGCTGTCTCGCAACGGGATATTTCCGACTGGTCAAGCTGGTGGTACTCTGCCGACTTCACCCAATTTCAGCCCTACTGGTTCAAAGGTTCGCCCTGGGAAGACACCGATTTCCAGCGACGCTCGCCGATTACTTATGTCGATAAGGTAACGACGCCGTTGATGTTGATTCTTGGCGAAGCGGATTGGCGTACGCCCACAGGTTCCGGTGGCGAACAAATGTTTCGCGCTTTGAAGTACCGGAAGATTCCGACTGTGATGGTGCGTTTCCCTAATGAGTCGCACGAGCTGTCACGCTCCGGTCAACCCTGGCATCGCATTGAACGCCTGCAACACATCGTCGGCTGGTTTGACAAATGGTTGATGGGAGTGGCGAAACCGGAGTACGAGGTTGGGCAGTAGGAGCAGTCGTCAATAATTACCGCCTGTCGTAGCGGGCGAGTCCTTCACACCGAATACCTGACCTGACGCAGCCAGCGGCCGAATTTTGATTCAGATGGATTCCTTGTATTCCTCGAGATTCTCCTGAATCGTAATCAGCAGGCGGGTTTTGAGGTTCTTCGGCTTGAGTTGTTCGGGCGCGACTGGTTGCCATCTCCCCGGAACCAGGACCTGCGAATCGATAAAGGCATCGAGCGCCTCTTGCAATCCGTTAACATTAATCTTGCCGGTGATGGCAATCACCTCTTCAATTATGTACACCAGCGCGTCTCCCGTTAAGCGATGCCGGTGGTTGATGATTGCCGATCGCTCCTGCAGTGCTTTCAAGGACTCATCAATCGGCTCGCCCAACGCGGCAATCAGTCGCAGGTAACACTGCTGAAAGTTCTTCACGTGGGCGCGGCGTGAAGGGGTCAATTGCAAGTCTCTCTTTCCTACGTAAGAAGCGGCCATAACGCGCAAGAACAAATCGTCCGGCATGTAAGCACTTTCATCATCCACGCGGTTCAGCGTCTGGGCCACATAGTAGGCAGGTAATTGTCGTAACAGGTTGCGGATGAGAAACACGGGTTTGTGGGTAAAGCCGTCCGGGAGTTTTTCAATACCCCTGGACACTTTGAGATCTTCGAAGTAGGTCAGAGCTCTGTGAAACTCTTTGATCTCTTTCCCGGCGGTTTGCATCAGCTGGTCGATTTGTTCGGAAGTGAAACCTATTCTCCACAGGATACGGTTATTACTTTCGTTCTCGAAGGCAGTATCAAACGCTTTCAGACAACCAGAATCTTTGAACGCGCGCAGGTTCTGCTTCTCACCGGAACAAATGAAAGCCATTGCCTGTGCGAACGTTTGCACAATAAGGCGTGCCCAGCTTCGTTGCTCAGTGAGGGAAGCCGAGTAACGGTCAACATCCTTGAAGCGATATTTATCGTGCTTGGCGGCAAACTGCCGGACCGATCCATAGTCGAGGATGGCGCCGCTCGCCAGCATGTTGTCTCCATCCCACGCCAACCAGTTGAAGATGTATTCCTCCTCGAGCAAGGCGGCCATCTTTCCGTAGGCGCGCGCAAGGTAGTCGAGGGCCTGATCGTATCTTGCGTTCTCATCACTAATCTGCCAGAAACCGTTTTCAACTTCCCGCTGGATGAAATAGTCTACCGACGCCTTGAGTTCTGTGTGCCGACCTTGTTTGAGATACCGGAAAATGTGCGCTGGTCGAATTAGATTAGGCGCGCTTCTGATTCCAATCGCACTCCGATCTGAAAAGCCAATTACAGCCAGACAACGTTCGGTAGGAATACCCTGGCGGTAGAAGATCTCTGACATCACGGCACCGCCCAGCATCTCGTCTAAGTCCGCCAAACCCGATGAGTAACCGTAGCTTTCATCGCCGGTCTGGACTGCTCCGTCTGACTTTTGTGCGCCCGGACTCAAGATCGTGGCCCCGGTTCCTCGGCTTGAGACGTCAAAGATGAGGTTGCTGGTTTGCAAGTAACCATTCCAAATGCTTCTACCATCTCCCGAAGTCTTACCTTGCTTGTTGCGGTGCTGGGTTTGCAGATAACGAGTAGCCATGTAGCACCCGGCTTTCACCGTTTCGGTGGCGTACTTCTTTCCAAGCTTCAGATCAAATTCATTGATGATCTGAAGCGAGAAAGTTTCGAGTATGGCTTGTTCGAGGTCTTTATTAAGGATACGCGGATGGTCGGCGGGGATCAGTTCCATCTCTCGCGCCAGCGGGAAATTGAAATAAAGGACACGGCCCTTCTGCCGGTAGCGAGCACGATAGTCAATAAAACCATCAGGACTAACTTCTCGCCAGGGGTGTGTGCCGTCCAGCTCTTTGAACTTCTCATACATACTGCGAAGTTCCGATGAGAAGGATCCAACCTGACGGGAGTTTGAAACGTAACTCCGGCAGAGTCAATCAAATTTTTCGCGGGGCCACCGTTTACCCACAATTCCCTAAAAGCGAGTATTGATAGCTTATAGGCCAGCAAGCGTTCGCATTACCAGTTCCAGGTCTGATAAATCGGGCAGTAGCGCATCGGGGTCGCACGCGGTCAGATCATCCTCGCTGTAGAGTCGTCCGGTGCCGATGGCGAGTGAGCGGGCGCCGAAGTGTTTGGCGCAATCGATGTCGTTGGGCGTGTCGCCGATGATGATGAACTGTTCGCGCGCGAGATCGAGTTGCAGGTGGTTGCAGATCCGTTCGTAAGCGAGCGAGGGCAAATCGCGGCGATTATGCGACTCGTCACCAAAGGCGCCAGGCAAGTCAAAGAATTCCGCAAGACCAACCAGCTCCATCTTCAAGTAAGCCGCTTGCTCGATATTTCCGGTCAACAGCGCCGAACGATAGCGAGGATGTTCATGAACAGCTCGCAGCGTCTCCCGCACGCCGGGCAAGACTTCAAAAAACTGCTCGCCGTTGCTGGTGGCTTGTCGCATGGCTGTCATATAACTTTCGCGCAGGTGATCCACGCGCTCAAAGATGTCCTCATGCGTGAACCCTTCATGCTTAAGAGCCTCTCCCACGATCTGCAAATCAGTCATTCCGGAAACGATCATCTCCGGTAAACGCCCGGCAGTGCCAAATACCTCTTCAAGCATTGGGATTGTGTAATCTTTGAAGGCCCCGCGTCGCAGGGAGTGGATTAATGTCCCATCGATGTCCCAGAGGAGGATGCGGAGGTCGGAGGTGCGATTGGACTCAGTTGACATTGGAGATATTGGAACTCAGCACCAACGGCGCGAAATCGAGGATCAAGTGATTTGCTGGGACCGCGGGCGTCCCGCCCGCAAGTGAGCGCGAAGCGCGAAAATCGATTGTGACATCAGCGTCAAAAACTTGCGCGCCTGCGGCGCGTTGCGGGCGGGGCGCCCGCGGTCCCAGCAAATCGCTTGATTCTCCATTTCGCGCCTTTTGGCGCTGAGAAATAAAGTTTTCACATGGTCCTGCTACTCGATCACCGCAAGTACATCTCCGGCGTTCACCGTCGCGCCTTCGTCGGCATTGATCGAAACAACTGTGCCGGCTTTCGGCGCTTTCATTTCGTTCTGCATCTTCATTGCTTCGACAACGATAATTCCGGCGCCGGCCTCGACTTGGTCGCCGGCTTGGACGAGCACTCTCACGATTTTTCCGGGCATCGGCGAAACAATCTCCGCAGCACCCGCATGATGGGCGCCGGCGCTTTCGCCGCTGCGCAGTCGTTTGGGATCAATCACCGCGACCTCGTAAGTCCGCCCGCGGAGCACAACCGCAAATGGCTGACCGCCCGCGACGGAACCAGCCTGTCCGGAAACACGGCATTTGTAGATTTTCGATCCGTTGATGAACAGATACTCGCCCGATGCCAGTTCGCGAAACTGCAAGTCGTAATGCCGATCGTCTACAGCTACGTCGACGGCACCCTCCGCTAGACAAAGCGAGATCTCGTGTTCATTTCCGGATAGGTTGGCCTTAAGTTTCATGACTGATTGAAGCTCGCCCGCTAACCCTTCCTACCCTTAGCACTCAGCTGGTGATTGGCGAGGAGTGACCTGCGCCCATGCATCTTCCAACGATTCGCAGCATCCCCTGGAGCCGGTGGTCCCGCTGACGCTTCTTTCCGCAATCTGACGTAGTGTAGAGCGCCGGCGATAATTGCCATATCAACGCATTGCTGATCCTCTCCCCCTCGAGGTGCTCGCGTCCTTTCGCGACGCTGATTGAAGCGATCGATAAATCCTGTATCGAGTTTGGCGGATTTGAATTCTTCGTCGCGAACAATCTCGCGAAAGAAGGGAAGTGTTGTTTTGATCCCGCCTACTTGATACTCGTCAAGTGCTCGGCGGAGTCGATCAATCGCTTCATCTCGACTTCGTCCCCAGGCCGCGAGTTTCGAAATCAGAGGATCGTAGTAAATCGAAACTTCGGAGTTCAGCTCTACGCCGCTGTCGTTGCGTATGCCGGGTCCGAACGGCACTTGCAAATAACTAATCCTTCCCGGAGAGGGAAAGAAGTTGTTCTCCGGATCTTCGGCGTAGACCCGACACTCGACGGCATGACCAGACCAGCGAACTTCTTCCTGATTAAAACTAAGGGGTGCGCCGGCGGCGACTGTTATTTGCTCGCGGACCAGATCGATCCCGGTGACGAGTTCGGTTACCGGGTGCTCAACCTGGAGTCGAGTGTTCATCTCCAGAAAATAAAACTCACGCGTTTCGTCTGCGACGAGGAACTCGACTGTTCCCGCCCCTAGATAGTTGACTGCGCGCGCGAGCTTCACAGCGGCGGCGCCCATCGATTCACGTAGCCGTTCATCGTTGATTGGCGAGGGACACTCTTCAATCACTTTTTGGTGACGCCGCTGAATCGAACACTCACGTTCGCCCAGATGCACAACGTTGCCCTGGCTGTCAGCGAAGACCTGTATCTCGATGTGTCGTGGACGCGCGATTACCTTTTCCAGATAGACTGCGGAATCGCCAAAGGCCGATGCCGCTTCGGATTGGGCACTGTCGAAACCTGACTGCAGCTCCGCTAACGAACCCACGTGTCGCATGCCTTTGCCGCCGCCGCCGGCAGAAGCCTTGAGCATAACGGGATAGCCAAACTGTTCCGCAAGAGTTTTAGCCTCTGCAAGGGAATTCAAAGGTTCAACAGTACCGGGCACAATAGGAACCTGAGCCTCGACTGCCGCACGTCGCGCGCTCGTCTTTGAACCCATGATTTCCATCGCTTCCGCGCCTGGGCCGATAAACTTGAGGCCCGCTTCGGTTACCGCGCGCGCAAAAGCTGCGTTCTCAGCGAGGAAGCCGTAGCCGGGATGGATCGCTTCTGAGTTTGTTGACTGAGCCGCCGCGAGGATGGCCGGAATTGACAGATAACTTTTGAGTGAAGGCGCCGGGCCAATGCAAACTGCTTCATCGCAAAGTCCGACGTGCACGGAAGCCGCGTCCGCCTCTGAATAAACCGCAACTGGAGAAATGCCAAGGTCGCGGCAGGCGCGAATTATTCGCACGGCTATCTCACCGCGGTTAGCAATCAGAATCTTGCTGAACATGTTTCTTCAACAGTGATGAGTGATGAGTGATGAGTAATGAGTGCCTGCGGTCATTAGTCGTCCTTCGCTAATTGCCTTTGCCCATAACTCATCACAATCACTCATTACTCATCACTCATTACTCTCTACTTCCGCAAACAACAACGCCCTGCAGAGTATACAGGGCGTCGTTATATGCAGAAACCAACCTTTTAGTTAGTAAGGCTATCGAGTTCGCTTGCCGCTAGTGGTGCCCGCAGTTCCGTGTCGCGGAGCTTCCGATGCTTTATAGATCACGCCGTCCCGCACAACCAAATCATCTTCGGTGCCCATCAGTTTATCCGGGCCCGGCAAGGGAAGTTCGTAGTTTGTGAACGACAGCCGTTCACCGAGCGAATCATCTGCCGTGCTCAGGGAAGCATTTCGAATGACGGCGCCTCTCAATTGTCGCGGTTGCGTGTTTGGCACTGCGGCGAGATCGGCGCTGGGTTTGTAGTTTGACATGTCAAGATTCCGCAGGGCTTCGGCGATCGAGCCATCTTCATCCGGCAGTCGTTTGAGAAGATCCTTCGGCTCGCCGGGAAGAGAGCCGACCAGCAGTCGATATTCGTCAAAGGCGCGATCTATCCGGCGGATGGATGGGTAATCTTTTGCTTCGATGGCCCATTGCCGGTGGCGCAAACGCGCCGGCACGGTAATGCCAATTAGTATGAAAACCAGGAGCGGAACTAATGCTGAAGCGAAGTAGCCTTTACGCGCATAGCCGCAGGCCGCAAAAACTGGCCGGCGCCTGTTTGATCGAGCGATAAATTCTGCGACTTCCAAAAACCACCAGGATGGCCAATGGGATTACCGCCCACTTCAAACGCCAGGAGGCAGTTTCAGCCGCAGCGAGCCATGACCAGAAATCGAAGGGAATCATTGACGAGAGAGCTAACGGAGAGGTTGCAGCTCGGGACGAGTCCTGTACTAAAGCAAGAATGGTCTGGCTGAGAAATACAAGGACCGCAAACGCGCCGGTTACAGCAAGCAGCAGCGAGCGTCCGTAAGAAGGTAATTCGTGTTCCGGTCGGGGCAATGGTTCGCCGACGGAGTGCGCGCCGCAAGCAGCGCAAGGCTCACTATAAACGCCACTCGCAGCGTTGGCAGACTTAAAACCACAGCACGGGCATATCGTCACGTTATTAAACCTCAGATACTAAAAACAGTCTTCAATCGCATGTCGTCGGTGTTTATGTCTGTCAATGTCCGACGCTCACGGGCTGTTCAGTACGGCGTTCGGGCCCGGGATTAGATGCGGCGATAGCGGGGGTTGTTCCTTCTTTTTTTGCTTCCGACTTCAGCTTAGTCAGCTCATACCAGGTGTGATACATGCGGTGCGCGAAGGTCCAGTAAGAACCTACCGCAAGTACCCACAGAACTGCCGGCATTCGATTAGCGAAGAAGTTTGTCGAACCCGGATGAGTGCTTAAGGCGCCAATAATAAAAAGAACCACGCGTTCGGGCCGTTTTAGAAAGCCTACATCACACTTCTCAATCAGACTCTCGGCCCGGGCGCTCGCGTAGCTTACCATAACTGAACCCATTAGTCCTGCGCCGGCGAGAAAAACGTTAAGGGTGGAATGAAACTGCGTGTCGCGGGCGTAAAAGACCATTAATCCGACAAAAACTACCATGTCGGAGAGCCGGTCCAGCGAGGAATCCAAAAAGCCGCCAAAACGCGTGACTCGTCCGGAAAGTCTGGCGACTTGCCCGTCCAGCATGTCAAAAAGATTGGCAACGATGAGGACGATGCCGGCCCAGAAAAAGTATCCGTAGCCGAAAAGCAAACCCGACCCGACGTTGATGGCGACGCCAATGACGGTCAGGATGTTGGGGTTGATATGGCCGTAGGCGAGCCAGCGTACCATCGCGTCGATGATTCTTTGCGCCCCGCGGCCGATAGCACCAACAAACATCTTCTGGTTGGAATTCTCCTTTAGCGCATATTATGCCGAAAAGTTTTGTGAGCTTTACAGCTGTTTGTAGGCAACTGACGGATTGTTGACAGACCTGAGCTTCAAGTTTGAGGTACCGTGAAATCAGACATGGGAGCAGGTCAGCCTTGTCGCTCCATCTGATCGTGAATGGTAATCAATTGTCTTATCTCGAAGTTGCGCGCGCCGGCAGGAGTGCGCACCACCACTTCGTCGCCTTCTTCCTTGCCCATCAAACTTTTCCCGACGGGCGAGGTAGTTGAGATCAAACCTTCCTGCGGATCGCTCTCTTCCGAAGTGACCAGACGATAGGTGACTTCTTCATCCTTCTCAGAGTCGTACAAGACCAGCGTTGAGCCGTAGCCTGCTTTATCGCGCGAGATTTTTGTTAGATCGATGGAAGATATTTCGCTAATTCTTTGACGCAATTCGACGATGCGAGCTTTGACGACATTTTGCCGGTCGAGCGCCGCCCGATATTCGGAGTTTTCACGCAGGTCGCCAAACTCAAGCGCGCGCTTGATCTCCTTAGGCAGGTGTACGCGCAACTCTGATTCCAGCTGATCAAGTTGCAACTGAAGTTTTTCTTTTATGTCTGCTGACAATTACTTGCTCACTTTCATTTCCGAGCGGCCTGCGTTTATGGCTGACGATGATACTGGGCTTCATCGGACGCGCCAAAGGAAATCCCCGTGTCGCGAGCGGTGCGCACCAGCTGGCCGTTTGCCGGAACGGTCTTGATATTAGCGATTGCCTCGGAGATGGGCACGGTGATGACGTCGCCCGCCTGCAGCGCCACCATCATTCCACGTTTCCCCTCAACCAGGGCGCGTACGGCGCACGATCCGTAAGTTCGTTGCCAGCATACGATCAAAAGCATTCGGGCGGCCACCTCTTTGCAGGTGGCCGAGCACGACGCAACGAGTTTCCTTGCCAGTAAGTTGCTCAAGCTGATAGCGACAATAAGGACCGATGCCGCCAAGCCGAGGGGCATGGTGCGGGTCGCCTTTGTCCTGGTAAATCAGTTCGTGACCAGTTTCAATCGCGCCTTCGGCGGCAACGACAATGCTGAAATTGTAGCCGGCCGCATCGCGCGCGCGTATTCTGTCAGCTACGGACTGCATGGTGAAGGGAATTTCCGGAATAAGAATTACGTCCGCTCCGCCGGCGATGCCGGAATGCAACGCAATCCATCCGGTATTTCGACCCATCACTTCCAGTATCATGACGCGCTCATGCGACTCAGCGGTAGTGTGCAGACGGTCGAGCGCATCAGTCGCGAAATCCATCGCCGTGATGAAGCCAAACGTTAACTCCGTACAGGCGAGATCGTTGTCGATAGTTTTGGGAACACCCACCACCGGAACGCCTAGCTTGTCGAAGTCGGCGGCGATCGCCAGCGTCCCTTCGCCACCCAGCACCACCAGCGCATCGATTCCCAGGCGGTTCAGATTCGAAACTGCTTCGTCATAGACTGCCTGCGGTTTCGTCGTCACACCTTCCGCGTGATGCTCGACAAATCTGCCGCGATTCCGCGTGCCCAGGATTGTGCCGCCGCGAGGCAATAGCCCGCGAACGTCGGAAGCGGCCAGGGGGCGGGTGTGAGTCTCGTCCAACAGGCCTTCGAAGCCGTCTTCTATTCCGATCACCTTAAGTCCATATTGTCCGGTCGCCGTGGTCACGGCCGCTCGAATTACAGCGTTCAAGCCGGGGGCATCACCGCCCCCAGTTAGTATCCCGATTGTCTGGTACATAAGAATGTTTGCGGGGGCGGAGAGTTTAGCAAACTCCTGCCTTCGAATAGTTTCCTCGAGGGCGAACAATGGTTAACGGAAGGTCTTAGAGTAATTGACGACGAACGCGATTTCAAGCGGATTTCACTGATAGTAACCGGGTAGGTTTCGTAGAGCGAGATTTTCATACAATGTAGATGACAAAGCAGAGCAACGCCACAAAGAATCGGGAGCGGGACGGTGCCGACCGGGTAGCATTCAAAAACCACCTCCTCTCACTACTTAATCATTTTCGTAGATAAATTCGATGGTTGACCCTCCGCGGGACGCTCGCGTAGCATGGGTTGTGAAATTGGGAACCGAGGCGCTGGTTTGGAAATAGACGACGAAGCAAAAGAAATTGTTCGCGACATTGGCACCGCAATCAACGAGTCGGTTGAGAATTCGCCACGGGTTGCCGAGGCCATTGAACGGCTGCGCGATGCCGGTTACGAGATGGAATTGACGCTCAGACTGGAAATTGGCTTACGGCCACATGCAGGCGAAGGTGAAGGAAACGGAGAGACAAATCTCGAACTAACTGACGAGGATGTGCAGGTGCTGCAGCGGATGAAGATTCGGATAGATCCGGAAGAGAAGCTGTAAGGCGCGCGCAAGTGCAAAAGATCGGCCCCATCGTTTTAGGCGATGGGGCCGTTTTTCTTGAGATCTCAAATCTCAGATTCGAGATCTCAGATTTCAGATTGCGAATCGATCACTTGCGTTGGAGTGGACAACCAGTAAACTGACTGTGAAGTCGCTTTCACCAAAGGGGAAGACCAATGGCAATCCGTTTTCTTTCGAGTGTGGCCATGCTGGTGGCGTTGTCGCCGCTATCGTCCGCCTCGCCGGCGTGTACCCGTAACATCGACGGTTGTATGCCGGCCGGAGTCCAGGCGACTGACGTCGTCTCTTCTCATACGGTGAAACCTGGTGGCAAGGTCGTAACGGTAACAGTCTCGCAAAAACTAAAGGCGCTCGGAGCACGCTGCCGCAAGGGCAAATTGGTTGACGCCAAAGGAACGGAAATTCGCTTTTACCAACTGGTCGGCTGCTGGGGTAATCCACCGGATGATTACCAGGAGCAGCTGGAGCGTCAGGCAAAGGAACTGGCCAAACTACGCAAGCGTTATCGCGTAATTGAGATGACGTGCGATTCTTCCGGCGAAGATCGGTTTCGCGCTACGCCACCGCCCGGTTAGTCCGCCCCAATAATCTGAGATTTCAAATCTCAGATCTCAGATTTGAGATTCCAAATCACGGTCCAAAGCGTCCCTGGTACTCACCGGAGACGAGGAAAGCTTTGACCATCTCAGCATTCACAAAGTTCCCATTGAATTGATTCAGCTTGCCGAGCCAGAAGTCGTAACCGGTGTAGTCCAGACCAGCTTCAGGTGGATCGTTGGGATTCCGCCGCAGATAGCCGATGAACTGTGACAACACAAACGCGCGGTTTTTCTCGGCGGCGAATAGATCGGAGTCTTCCGCTACCGCTCGCAACACTTGCGCTCGGGACTTGTTGTGTAGAGTCCAGCTCATTAATTAGTTGGTGGCGCTCTGCTGGAGATAACACCTGGGTTCCGGCGTTTGAGGCATTTGCATTGAGCGCGTCAACAAATGCCGTCGGTGTCATCCCAACGGGATATTGCGTAGTGAATCGAGAGCGCTGAACGAAATCTGCTATCACCGCCTGCTTGTTGCTCTCCAATAACTGATCCGCTCCCGGCGCGCCGATGACCACGCCTTTTCCCATGGCCTGAGTATCTGCCAGGAATTCGTTAAGTCGCACGATTGGAACGAAGAGTGTGTGATTGCCGCCGAGAGTAGAGGTCCCCACAAAATCCCCGTAAGCCACTTTGTAGAGACGCTCAACCAGGTAGCCAGTCTCCTGAAATTCAATCGACAGAAAGAAGGCTGCCGAGACATTGATGCGACGGATCTCACGACACTGTTGCGCGTCAGTGAAGCCGCCTGGCAAGGGCACGTTCTCACATTCGTTGAGTTGGCCCTTCCAGAAATTTAGCCCGCCGATATCCGGTTCGCGGTTAAGGAAATCGAGGTAGTGCTGGCGCACGAAGAAGTCGTTGTTGAAGCTGGCGTCCTTGACCGGATTAGCCCCATTCACTGATTCATTGCTGTTGATGGTGACGGTGACAGCCGCCGGTGCCCCGAGTGTGCAGCCTACCGGATTACTCAAAGTCACATTGAAGGTCTCAGGCGTTTCGCCAAAGGCATCGTCAACGATGAAGACAGTAATAGTCTTCGATGTCTCACCACCGGCAAACTGGAGTGTGCCCAGCGCGGCCTCATAGTCTGATCGGTCACTCGCAGTGCCGTTGCTCGTTGAATAGTTAACAGTCGCTGCTGAGGTTGTAGTTCCCGTGCGCGTCACGAGCAAATCAAGCTTCGTTGTTGCGCCGGCAGTTTCGTTGGCGCTGGCTATGCCCGAGCTGAACTGGACTGTGTTGGGCAATGGCGTTGGCGTCGGCGTTGGCGTTGGGGTTGGCGTGCCTGCTGGCCCCGTAAAGTGAAGGACGATGCTGCCCTGATCGCCGTCGAATCCATCAACCTGGATACGGTAAATGGTGCCTGCCGTGACTGGAAAAGTTATCAAGCTTTGAAGGTTGCGAGGTTCCGGATCGGTGGGCAGCGAAATGTCATCGTTGGCCTTGAGCAGAGCCAAGGCGTTGACGGCAGTGCCGGTGTATGAGGCCAGAATCGTATCGAAGCTGCTTCCGTTGGTATCGAATGTTGCCTGGCCTGTCCCGGGTGCGGTCCAGTTATACCAGACAGATCTGCCACCGCCAGTGCCCTCCGGATTCGTTGGTTCTCCCGCTTCTTTGGTTGCGAAGCTATTGCTGCCGTTAACCGTTCCTGAGCTACCGCTAATGAGTTGCGCATTCACGAAATTATCGTTGGCTGGTGGCGGCGTCGCGACGATCGTAAAGCCGAAAGCATCGATCGCGTTTTGATCGTTCGTCGTCATCGTATAACGCTGCCCCCGGGCGATTGAAGGATCCATAACGCCAATAAAAATGCCACTCTGTTCATCTGCTTTCCAATGGCTGGCTTGAAATCCGTCGCCGCCGACGGGCACTGACGGCTTGCCGGTAGAGAGTCCCAACTCTGGCCCACCGCCAAAATGTACCTGCGTGCCGCCCGACGAAAGGATTCGCTGTGCCGTGCTGAAGGTATTGAGAGTCGCGGTGCCGGGCCGGAAGCGGAAAATATCCCAGACACCAACCGCCAGTGGGTTTGTCGGCGCTTGCTCGCGATCGCCGACAAGTGAGTCGAATCCGAGCGCGTGGCCCATTTCGTGGACCGCGACGGCGTCGAAGTCAGTCAGGGTTGGGGTAATGCCATCGTTGGGATTGAAGTCGAAACCGAAGGCGGAGTTAAATCCAATTCGTGGAGGCGGACCAAGTTGGCCACCCTGCTCAGCATCGTCCGCAATCGGTTGAAGTAAACCCAGGGCTCGCATAAGCGGAGTCGCCAACAGGACCGTGTCTACGCTGCCGATGTCAGTGGGGACGCTCCCGGTTGGCAGCGCGGCATAGAGTGTGCCCTCGGAGCCAGTAGCATGATTGACCAGTCGCTGGCGTAAGTCAGGATAATTTCCGGGGCTAAAAAGAAGCTGCGTCTCGGTTTGTCCCAGGATATTAGAATCGGGAAAAGCCGTACCGAAGAAGGTGGTTCCGAAGTCGACGTCGATGTTGATAGTGATCGGGTCTTTGATAAGCGCTTCCCATTGCGCGGCCGCAGCGATGAAAGCCTGCTTGGCTGTGGGGTTTGCGTCGAGCTGGGCGGTGGCGCGCAGAATAATCGTTAATCCGGTCGCGGATTCAGGCGCGTTCGTTTCTGGGGCGTTAGTGGCGTTAGTCTTGAGGTGGTTGATTTGATGAAGTTCCTGCCTACCCGATGCAGCGATACCACGAGCCTCGTCCGCAGTAGCTTGCCGGCATTCGGTCTTGCCATCCGCGCCTCGTGCAATTACGAATGCGCCGCCTTCCGGGGCTGGCCGATAGCTGGCCGATACTCTTGTTTTCACAGGTGCAGAGTCGGTCTGCGCCAACACATAAAAAGGCAGACTCGCTAGCGAGACAACAAAGGCCAGGATCAGCGCCGCTCTTATGCCGGTTACCCTTCTGAAAAATCCACTAGTTCGTAAGGCACGGTAGGGGAAACGATAATTCTTCACTTCTAATTCTCCTGTAACGTTGGGAAACTACTGGCGAAAACTGAATGCCCATTCGGGAGGACAAAAGGTAGCGCGCAGATAACGTTTATTCGACTCTGTACCAATCGAGCGTAGATTCAGATGCTCATTTTAGCTCGCGGGCTGCTCCAAAAAAAATAGGGTTATCAACACAAACGATGAGTTAGGTTGGATGACTTTCGACTTACCGGCTCATGCTAGCAATACTGACGATTTCGTACAACCGTCAAGTGATTTGCTGGGACCGCGGGCGTCCTGCCCGCGACGCGCCGTAGGCGCGCAGGTTTTTGGCAGTAGTTCCGGAATATGTTCGCGCTTCGCGCTCATTGCGGGCGGGACGCCCGCGGTCCCAGCAAATCACTTGCGCAGTTCGGGCCATCACACCGCTAACACGCTCACTTGGCGCAACTTTCGCCCTTGTGTTATCTTGACTGGCTTTTAATCCTTCCGGTTTTTTCGCCTTCATAGGCAGCAAAGAGGAGCAGAAAGAAAGTATGGCTACGTCCAGCGCAAAGAGTGCCCATCGCCGGCGCAACCGGTCGCGTGGTGCAGATTATCGGTCCGGTAGTAGACGTCGAGTTTCCGGCAAAGCAACTGCCGCCTATCTATCAGGCGCTTCGCATCGTCTCCGAGGGCTTTGATGTCCCGACCCCAATCGATTTGATAGCGGAAGTTCAACAGCATCTCGGCGAGGGCCGCGTGCGAACCGTTTCGATGTTGCCGACGGACGGCATGGTGCGCGGCATGAAGGCCATCGACACTGGCGGACCGATCACGATGCCGGTCGGCGAAGGAACCCTCGGGCGCGTGCTTAACGTTATTGGCCAACCGGTTGACAATCTCGGCGATGTAAAGCATACCGAGCGGTATCCGATTCACCGTCATGCGCCGACCTTTGAAGAACAGTCGACTGAACTGCAGATGTTTGAAACCGGCATCAAGGTTATCGACTTGATTCAGCCGTTTGTGCGCGGCGGCAAGATTGGGCTCTTTGGTGGGGCTGGCGTGGGTAAGACAGTTATCGTGATGGAGTTGATCAACAACATCGCGAAAGCTCGTTCAGGCTTTTCGGTTTTCGCCGGCGTTGGCGAACGAACGCGCGAAGGCAACGACTTGCTGCGAGAGATGGTTGAGTCTCAGGTCATACAGTTTGGCGACAAGTTTAACAAGCACTTCCACGACACCGGCGAGTTTGATATGACGAAGGTGGACATGGAAGCGCTGGGACAATCGAAAGTGGCGCTCATCTACGGACAGATGACCGAACCGCCAGGGGCGCGTTTGCGCGTGGCGCTGTCAGGGCTGACGGTGGCGGAGTATTTCCGCGACAAGGGTCTCGATGTGCTGCTGTTCATCGATAACATTTTCCGCTTTACCCAGGCAGGCTCTGAAGTATCGGCGCTGCTTGGACGCATGCCTTCCGCAGTGGGTTATCAGCCTAACCTCGCTTCGGAAATGGGCGAGATGCAGGAACGCATCACCTCCACTAAGACGGGATCGATTACTTCGATCCAGGCGGTTTATGTGCCGGCTGACGACTACACGGATCCTGCTCCGGCAACTACGTTTGCCCACCTCGACGCAGTGACGGCGCTTTCGCGACAGATCGTCGAACTGGGAATTTATCCGGCAGTCGATCCGCTGACGTCTTCTTCGCGCATTCTCGATCCGCGCATCATCGGTGAAGAACACTACAACACAGCTCAGGACGTGAAGCGCGTGTTGCAGCGTTATAAAGATTTGCAGGACATTATCGCGATTCTCGGTCTCGACGAGTTGTCTGATGAAGACAAATTGATCGTTTCCCGCGCGCGCAAAGTTCAGAGGTTCTTCTCGCAACCGTTCTTCGTGGCGGCTCAGTTCACTGGCGTGGAAGGGAAATACGTGAAACTGGAAGACACAATTAAAGGCTTCCGTGAGATTGTTGACGGCAAGCATGACGATCTGCCGGAGCAGGCTTTCTTCATGGTCGGCACAATTGAAGAGGCTGTGCAAAAGGGAACGACGATCGCACAGTAACAGCGACGAACGATGAATGATGAACGCTGAATGATGAGCAAAGAAATTTTAAAGCTCAGCATTCATCGTTCCGGTTCGTTAATCGTTCATCATTCATGGTTCATCATTTTCCAATGGCCACACTCCAACTTGAAGTAGTAACACCCGAGCGCCGCGTGCTCTCTGAGTCGGTTGAAACGGTGGTTGCCCCCGGTTTGGGTGGCGAACTTGGCATATTGCCCGGGCATACGCCCCTCATCTCTCAGTTGCAGACCGGCGTGCTTTCCTACACCACCGGCGGCAGAACTCTGCAACTGCATGTATCCGGTGGCTTCATCGAAGTTAAGGACGACGTTGTTTCGGTTTTGGCTGAGGTTGCAGAACGGCCCGAAGAGATCGATGCTGCGCGAGCGCGTCTGGCGCGTGAGCATGTCGAGAAACAATTAACCGCCTGGAGCGGAACTGAAGAAGACTTCGAACAAGCGCGTGCGAAACTGGAGCGTTCAGTTGTGCGGTTGCAACTCGCCGGCGGTGCCTCGAAAAACTAACCCAAGCAGTTCAGAGTTCAACCTTTCGTTTGTGTATTTTAGGAGCAAGCTAAAGCTTGAACTCTGAACCACAGCCGCCAGCTTCAGCAATTACTTCCTGCCCTGATCGCCTCGCGCATTTCCGACACCGCACGTTCCAACCCAATAAAAATTGAGCGCGCAATAATGTTGTGCCCAATATTGAATTCGGCAACTTCCGGTAACGCCGCGACCGCGCCCACATTACGATAAGTTAATCCATGACCGGCGGCGATTAACAACCCGTACTGTGTGCCAAGCGCGGCTCCTTCACGCAGCCTTCTTAATTCCTGGGCCACACGCAAAGCGCCCTCGCCATGAAAGCCGCTGCTGCCCAGGGTGGCGTCAGCATAAGGTGCGGTGCACAACTCGATTTGCTGTGCGTTCACTTCATGTGCTGCTTCTATCTGTTTTGGATCCGGATCGATAAAAAGACTTGCCAGAATTCCTGCCTGCCGCAGACGGCTGACGGTGGCTCGCACGATAGCGATGTTCGCTGTTACATCGAGACCACCCTCCGTAGTTATTTCATTCGCATTCTCCGGCACGAGAGAAACCGCATCAGGCTTAACGTCCAGCGCGATCTTTAGCATCTCTTCGTTTGCCGCCATTTCCAGATTCAGATAAGTGGTAACGCTCGCCCGCAAGGCCGGTAGATCGGCATCCTGAATGTGACGGCGATCGCCGCGCAAGTGAACAGTAATGCCGTCAGCTCCGGCCTGTTCACAAAGCATTGCCGCGGCAACGACGCTGGGCTCGGGTGCGCGGCGCGCCTGACGGACGGTGGCGACGTGATCGATGTTTACGTTTAGACGGGCTGGCATAGTTTTTTTGTTCTTGGGTTTTAGGTCTTTGAACTTTGTACTTTGATCTTTGAGCTTGGTGGTTTGCACTCGGTTCCTGGTCCTTCCACAAAGTACAAAGTACGAAGTACAAAGCTCAAAGTTCAAAATTCAAAGACCCAAGACCCAAGCCCAAAGACCTTTTGGTTAAGTCTGAGTGTCGTGCACTGCCTTGATAGCCCGCTCGTAAACACCGCGGCGCGCTTGTTGCCGAATGCGGCCGACCTCGCTGAGCATTTTCAGGCTGTCGCTGGCAACGTTGACCTTGCTTCCTTCAGCATGGTTCCAGCGCACCGGAATTTCTTTAAGCCTCAAACCCGCGTGGTGCGCGAGGTAGAGTAATTCAACGTCAAAACCGAAGCGATCAATTGTGGCTCCCTCAACCAGCGGGCGGCAGACGCTCATGCGAAAAGCCTTGAAGCCACATTGTGTGTCCCAGAAGGGCAGGCCGGTTGCGAGGCGCACGGCCAGATTAAAGACGCGGCCTCCTTGTTCGCGGCGCCACGGTTGGTGAACTCCGATCAAACTTCGGTCAAGCGCTCGCGAGCCGAACGCAAGGTCGCATTCACCGCGCAGGATTGGATCGACGAGTTTGGGAGTTTCCGTGATCGGGGTCGAGAGGTCGGCATCGGTGAACAAGGCGATTTCAGTGCGTGAAGCGAGCAGACCCAGTCTGACCGCGCGTCCTTTGCCCAGATTGGATTTGTAACTTATTACTGAGGTGTGGACGTTTTGCGAGTCTGCTAATTCTGTGCGAGCGGTGTTAGCAGTTTCATCGGTCGAGCCGTCGTCCACTACGATTAATTCCGACTGCGGGGCATATTCGTTTAGATAGGCAACTATCGCGCGCAGCGATTTACCGAGGCGCGCACCTTCGTTATATGCAGGAACAACGATTGACAGTGAAAGCGTCATCCTATTGCCGCGAATATACCACAGCAATGGGGCTGGGCCTTTCTGAGGAAAAAAGCCGCCTGTGTTAATATTGCCCGGTGGCGAGGGCGAGCCTGCCCCTTTCTGGTAAGGCGCCCCGGTAAGAAGTTCGAAGTTTTTCGAAATTAAGTATGTCCAGACGATTTCTGCTCATCGCCAGTGCACTTGTTCTGACCGCCGCCGTGGTTGGCGGCACGATCGGCCGATCGCGGCGATTCCGCCACAGTGTGCCGACCAATGGAGCTGTTTCTTACGCTGCGGCAGACGACATTGAGAAGGACTACAACGAAGCCATCTCCGCTATCTCAGTGGAATATGCCGGCGACATTGATTATGAAAAGGCGACTCAGGCCGCGATTCAGGGAATGCTTTCCACGCTTGATCCCCACTCAATGTATTTCCCTTACAACGAATTCAAAAAGCTTAGAGAAGATCAGGACTCGAAGTTTTTCGGTATTGGAGTAACCATCGTCCAGCATCGCGACGGCGTTTACATCCAGTCGGCGGTTGAAGACACGCCGGCCGGCCGGCTTGGTCTTCGTTATGGCGATCGCATTTTGGAAGTGGATGGCGAGGACGCCCGCGAGTGGTCAAGCGAGCAGGTTTCGAAAAAAGTTCGCGGTGGCAAAGGCGAGCCGGTAACTCTCAAAGTTGAGCGCGCCGGATCGGAAGCGCCGCTAACGTTCACCGTTATTCGCGATCTGGTTCCTTTGCCCTCGATACGTAATGCTTACATGTTGCGCCCGGGCACCGGCTACATCGGTTTGACGGGCGGATTTCAAAGCACGAGCGACGAAGAGCTGCGCGAGGCGTTGGACAAACTGAAAGACCAGGGGATGCGCCAGGTCATTCTCGATATGCGCGGCAATCCTGGCGGGTTGCTCAATCAGGCAATAGATGTAGCCAGTGAATTCCTGCCGCGCGGCCTGGTAGTGGTTTCCGTAAAAGGTCGCACTGAATATAGCGACCCGATAGTTTACAAGTCGACCGGAGCCGATCCGGAAGACGTACCGCTGGTTATTTTGATCAATCGCGGTACGGCCTCGGCATCAGAAATAGTTGCGGGCGCAATTCAGGATCACGATCGGGGATTGATTGTCGGTGAAACGAGTTTCGGCAAGGGCCTGGTCCAGCACGTATTCCTGCTGCCGTTTAGTACCGGCTTAACCCTTACGACCGCGCGCTACTACACGCCTTCCGGTCGTTCGCTGCAGCGCGATTATTCCAGCGGCTCACTCTACGACTACTACACGCGGCACGACGAGGACACTCTGACCCAGGGCGCGCCTTCAGCCGCCGGCTCTCCAACATCGCGGAAAGCCGAAGCGACCCCAACGCAGCCAGCCCCGACACCGCATGCGCAAAACGGTCCGGCCGTAAAAACGGCTGGCGGCCGAGTTTTTTACGGCGGTGGCGGAATTACGCCGGACATCGACGTCAAACCCGTTATCTTCTCGCCACTGAAAAACCGCATCGCTGAGGCGGCGTTTCAGTTTACCCGCCAGCTTGCCGCCGGAAGAGTTGGGGGACTTGAATCCTATAAAGTGGAGCGGGTTCAGTACGGCAGAAATGCGAAAGCTACTGACTATCCAATCAATGACCGCGTGCTGGATGCGTTTCGTAGTTTTGTGCGGACCGACACCGCCTCTCAACTAAGCCCCGCTCAACTTGATGAAGAGCTCGAGTTCGTGAAGTTGCGCCTGCGGGAAGAGATCGTGACTGCCGCATACTCCAACGACGCCGGCGCTCGCGTCCTGCTCGATAGTGACCCACAGGTATTGCGCGCCCTCGAAGCGCTTCCTGACGCGAAGCGGCTCGCCGACAGCGCGCGCACCCAGGAATTGCGAAGCTGAAGTCCGACACACTAACGTCTTCACGCTTCCGTCTCGGAAATAATCAGTCAAGCACCCTCGCAATCACACATTTCAAATAGTAAGTTTCCGGCACTCCCAGAAGTATCGGGTGATCGCTCGACTGCGTTCGCTTTTCGACGAGTTGAAGTTGCCGGTGTGCGTCTTTGCCGGCATCAGCGATTATTCCCAGGAACAAGTCCTCAGGCATATGATATGAGCAGGTACAACTCACCAGAATACCGCCCGGGTTCAGCAGTTTGATAGCGCGCAGATTTATTTCTTTGTAACCGCGCGCGGCCGCGTTAACACTGGCGCGGTTCTTCGCGAACGCGGGCGGATCCAGGACGATGGTGTCAAAGCGTTCGCCGGCGGTTTCCATTTCGCGTAACGCATCGAAGACATTTGCTTCGCGGAATTCCACCTTCGCAACGTTGTTGAGCCCGGCATTTTTGTGCGCTGACTCGATCGCCTCGGCCGAGATGTCGATGCCGACGACACTATCGCAAACGCCCGCGAGGTTGAGCGCAAACGCTCCCGCGAAAGTAAAGCAATCGAGAGCGCGACCATGTGCCACGGCGCGAGCCGCGATGCGATTCTCGCGTTGATCAAGGAAAGAGCCGGTCTTTTGACCGGAAAGAGGGGCGACCAGAAACCTGATACCCTCCTGGATAATTTCAAACTCCGCCGGTGCGTCGCCGTAAAGCGTACCCGCGATCAGCTCCAGTCCTTCGTGCTGCCGAACGCGCACGTCGTTGCGTTCGATAATTGCGCGTGGGTTGAATTGTTCGACCAGTAATTCAACGAGCAGTTGCTTGATGGCATCGGAGCCTTGCGAAAGAGTTTGCAACACCAGCACGTCGTCGTAGCGATCGACGATTATCGAGGACAGCAGATCGCCCTCGGTATACACCAGTCGATATGCATTGGTGTTTGCAGGAATATGAGCGCGTCTGCTGGCGGCGGCGAGAATTCGGCTGCGCCACCATTCGCGATCGATTGGGGCTTCAGTCAGGCTGAGGAAACGCAAAGCGATTTGAGAACTGTCGCTGAAAAACGCCTGGCCAACGAAGTTCCCCTTGTGGTCGCGCACGAACACAACCGACCCGCCCGCACCCACGTCGACCTGAACGACATCGCTGCGGTAGATCCAAAGATGTCCGCCGCGAATGCGATCTGCGCCGCGCTTGTTAACTGTGACTGTGGTCATCTGCGAAAGCACCGATTGCGGGCCTTATTCATGCGTGATATTTTGCGTCGTCGAAGCGGGGGCAAGCCCCCTTCCCGACCTTAAGATTTCCTGGTTTGTGCGATACTTGCAAACGTAGAGTAATCTAATCGAGCATCCAGCGCTAAATACAGTAAGGAAGGGGGCTTGCCCCGCTCCTGCGAGTTAGACTTTCAGTCCGTCGTATCATGCCAACTAAGTCACATACCGAGCGCCGCAAGCGTTTCGAAACCTCTTCGGGAATTGATCTACCGGCCGACTTCAATCCATCGAATACCGAGCCCATCGACTACGACAAGGACCTGAACTCGCCCGGCGACTTTCCCTATACGCGCGGTATTTACTCAAACATGTATCGCGGCCGGCTCTGGACGATGCGGCAGTATGCCGGCTACGCCACGGCCGAGGAGTCCAACGCGCGCTACAAGTATCTGCTCGCGCAGGGCACCACCGGGCTATCCGTTGCCTTTGATCTGCCTACTCAGATCGGTCTTGATTCTGACGATCCACTCGCCAGTGGTGAGGTCGGCAAAGTCGGTGTAGCAATCGACTCGTTGGACGACATGCTGCGCCTGTTTGACGGCATTCCGCTCGATAGCGTTTCGACTTCGATGACCATCAACGCGACCGCTTCCACGCTGCTTTGTCTATACCTGGCAGTAGCGCGCAAGCAAAACGTTTCCTTTGACAAAGTTAAAGGTACGCTGCAAAACGACATTTTGAAGGAGTACATCGCGCGCGGCACCTACATCTATCCGCCGCGGCCGTCGCTGCGTCTGGTTACCGACGTCTTCGCATACTGCGCCCGCGAAGTGCCCAACTGGAACACCATCTCAATCAGCGGTTACCACATCCGCGAAGCCGGTTCGACTGCAGTGCAGGAAGTCGCCTTCACACTCGCCGACGGCATCACTTATGTGGAGGCAGCACTCAAGGCCGGTCTGGACGTTGATGACTTTGCGCCTCGCATTTCGTTTTTCTTCAACGCCCATAACAACCTGCTCGAAGAGATCGCCAAGTATCGGGCGGCGCGCCGGCTTTGGTCGCGAATTATGCGCGAGAGATTCAAGGCCCGCGATCCGCGCTCGGCGATGCTGCGGTTTCATACGCAGACCGCCGGATCGTCACTGACCGCGCAGCAGCCGGAAGTGAATATTGTGCGCACTACAATTCAAGCGCTCGCCGCCGTTTTGGGCGGAACTCAATCGCTGCATACGAATGCGATGGACGAAGCCCTGGCCCTGCCGACAGAAGACGCCGCGCGGCTGGCTCTGCGCACACAACAAGTGATAGCTCACGAATCAGGTGTGGCGGACATCGCCGATCCGCTGGGTGGCGCTTACGCAATCGAGCACTTGACGGATGAAATTGAGGATCGCGCCAGCAACTATCTCGAGAGAATCGACGCGTTGGGTGGAATGTTGCGCGCGATTGAGACCGGTTACGTGCAGAAGGAAATTCAGGAGTCGGCTTACCGCTATCAGAAGGCGATTGAGAGTGAAGAATCGGTAGTTGTCGGCGTCAATCGTTTCCAAAGCAAAGAGGAAACTCCTTTTCCAACCCTGCGGATCGATCCGGCCATTGAGCAGCAACAGATCGAACGACTGCGAGCGGTACGAAGCCGCAGAGATTCTGAGGCCGCGAACTCGGCGCTCGCGAAACTGGAAGAAACAGCAACCGGCACAGAAAACCTGGTGCCGCGAATCCTCGAGTGCGTTGAAGTGCAAGCCACAGTTGGCGAAATCAGCAACCGCTTGCGTAAGGTTTGGGGGGAGTACAAAGAGACTTCGACTGTGTGAGTCCCCCGGGAGGACCCTGAATGAGACTGCTCTGCCAGGCACTGATCCTCATTTTCGTCGTCGCGGTCGTCAATGCGGAGCGCTCCATAACTGTCGGCCTACTGCACCGTGGCTCTTTCGCTTCGGGACAAAATGTAAACCCGATTCGTCCGGTCGCAAGTACCGAGCCGCAGGAAACAGTAAGACAGTTTTACGAATGGTATCTCCGGCGCCTGAATAAAGAAGACTACGATCCGCTCAAGAATCGAGTTATGGCGCTCAAGTTCCTGACGCCAAAGTTTCTTCGTCGCATACCACGCCTGGAGCGAGAGCTGGAAGCTGACGTGATCGTGTGCTCCCAGGACGTGAATCCGGCTTGGTTAAAGGACTTCAAGGCGGAACTCGCAAGCATCCGCGGCGCTCGGGCTACGGTTTTGCTCGCGCTTGAGGGCAATGTGGTTGATACGATCAAGCAGAAGGTGACGCTTGAGCGCACCCGTGCCGGTTGGCGAATCAATAGCGTCAATTGTGGCCGGTGAAATCGAGAAGGAGGCAACGCCGACGGTGGACAAACAAGTCACGGGAGTATTAATCACCGTCATTTTCATCGGCTTCTTTGTCTCGCTGATGGGTGGACTCATCGTCGCCACCATTGTTGCGCGCAAGCGCGAGCAGGAACGGACCCGCCAGATGGTGAACGTCGCAAGTTTGCTCGGCTGGCAGTTTAGTGAAGCTGCCGGCATGAACTGGATCCCCAATCTGGATAAGTTTGCGCTCTTTGGTCAAGGTCACAGCAAGCAAATTAAGAACGCAATGTACGGCGAAATCGAGGGCGTGAAGGCCGCTGTTTTCGAATACTACTACGTCGTTGGCCACGGAAAAAACCAAACTACTTTCAATCAGTCGGTTGTTTACTTTGAGCCGCGCAATCTAAATCTGCCGTCTTTTTCCCTACGACCCGAGCACACCTTTCATAAAATCATTTCAGCGTTTGGCTATCAGGACATTGACTTCGGCAATCGTCCGGATTTTTCCAGTAAGTACTTGCTGCGCGGTCCTGATGAACAAGCGGTGCGTTCAATCTTTACTGACGCGCTGCTTGGCTTCTATGAAATGAATGAAGGTGCGAGCACCGACGGTGGTGGGAACCAGCTTTTTATTTTCCGGCAAAATCGACGGCCGGCGCCCCATGAAACACAAGCGTTCCTTAACTGGGGGTTGCAGCTGCAACGGCTCTACGGAAATCGTTGGTAAATCAAAGGTGTAACGCAAACTGTTAGTTTGCGAAGTTGCCGGAACAGCGTTGGATCGTGCGCAAACTAAACAGTTTGCGTTACAAAAAATTTCTCTATGTCGCACCTACTCGAAGTCGAAAATCTCCAAACGCACTTTCCCACGCGCGCCGGGCTGGTGCGCGCGGTTAATGGCGTGAGTTTCTATCTTGACTCGGGCGAGTTGCTGGGGCTGGTGGGGGAATCAGGTTGTGGCAAGTCGATCACGGCGCTTTCGATCATGCGGCTGATTGCGCCGCCGGGGAAAATTGTGGGCGGGGAGATCGTTTTCGACGACCGGAATCTGCTGCAGTTGTCAGAAGCCGAGATGCGCCAGATTCGCGGCGACGACATTGCCATGATCTTCCAGGATCCAATGACCTCTCTCAACCCGGTCTTCACGGTCGGTGAACAAATTGCCGAGGCGCTGAGGCTGCATCGCAAGCTTTCGCGCAAAGCTGCTCGTGCCGCTGCTGTAGAGGCGATGCGGGAGGTCGCTATTCCCGATCCGGCGCGACGGGTGGATGACTACCCGCATCAATTATCTGGCGGGATGCGCCAGCGCGTAATGATCGCGATGGCCCTTGCCTGCGATCCCAAACTTCTGATTGCCGATGAACCGACAACGGCGCTGGACGTTACCATTCAAGCGCAAATCCTGGAGTTGTTGGATGAGTTGCGGAAAAATCGCGAACTTGCGGTGCTGCTAATAACTCACGACCTTGGCGTAGTGGCGGAAGTCGCTGATCGGGTCGCAGTGATGTATACCGGAAGAATTGTCGAGGAGTCTCCGGTTGAAGAATTGTTTGCGCGGCCGAAGCATCCCTATACCGAAGGTCTGTTGCGATCCGTTCCCAAGCTAAGCAGCGCGACAGTCGCTAAGCAGGAACGTCTGGAAACGATCGAAGGGACGGTGCCCAGCCCGACTGATCTGCCACCGGGTTGTCACTTCGCGCCGCGTTGTCCGCATCGAATGCCGCGTTGTACCGAAGAAGAGATTCCGCTTTACGATCTCGAAGGCGGAGTGAAGGTGCGTTGCGTGCTGTTTGATTTGGCCGCCGCGGTGGCTGCGGATCATGAGATCGACAGACGATCAACATCAGACGGTTAACCGCCAAGACGCCAAGTTCGCCAAGATCAAGACGACACAACAAATAATGACGAATCAACTAAGCAATCGCCTCCGTACCTCAATTTACTTGGCGTCCTCGGCGCCTTGGCGGTTTGTTCTTAAATGAGCACGAATCATCAGCAGCTTGTCGAAGTACGCGGTCTCGTAAAGCATTTTGCTGTTGAGAACAGCGACGACGTCGTGCGTGCGGTTGACGGTGTTTCCTTCGAAATCTTCCGGGGGGAAACGCTCGGGTTGGTTGGCGAATCGGGTTGTGGCAAGTCCACGGTAGGTCGTTGTCTGCTGCGTCTGATCGAGCCGACGGCGGGAGAAGTAAAGTTTGAGGGCCGCGATGTGCTTTCGTTAGGCAAGACGGAGATGCGAGAGATTCGCCGCGAGATGCAGATAGTTTTTCAGGATCCCTTTGCTTCGCTCAATCCCCGCATGAAGGTAGGCGACATTGTCGGTGAGCCGTTGGTCATTCATCAGATCGGCAACCGACAGGAGCGACGCAATCGGGTTGCCGAGTTGCTCAGGAAGGTGGGGCTCGATCCGGACTATCGTGACCGTTACAGCCATGAGTTCTCAGGCGGGCAGCGGCAACGCATCGGCGTCGCCCGCACGCTGGCACTCAATCCGAAACTGATCGTCGCTGACGAACCAGTTTCGGCCCTGGATGTTTCCGTGCAGGCGCAAGTCGTAAATCTGCTTCAGGATCTACAAAAAGAATTTGGACTGGCTTACCTCTTCATTTCTCATGGACTCGCGGTTGTCGAGCACATCTCAACGCGCGTTGCGGTGATGTACCTGGGACGGATTGTGGAGGTGGCGACGGCGGCCGAGCTTTACGCGAGTGCGTTACATCCCTATACCAAAGCGCTGCTGTCAGCGATCCCGATTCCGGATCCCAAACATAAACGCGACCGAATAGTTTTGCAGGGCGACGTGCCCACGCCAATTAATCCGCCGTCAGGGTGCCGTTTTCGCACACGCTGCCCGATAGCAATTGACGAGTGTGCCCGGATCGACCCGGAGCTGCGCGAAGTTTCACCGGGTCACGAGGTGGCCTGCATCCGCGTGCCCGGTTGGGAACAAGCCTCGCCGAAGAAAAGTAACGCGGAATGTCAATAGAGTTGGTTTTGGTGGATCGTCAGAAAGGCATCCGCAGATTACACAGATTCCGCAGATCAAGAACGGTTAGCTAACAGGCCATTGAGAAGAAATTACTTGTCGTAGCTGTCGAGCAAATGAATTCTGTGTAATCTGTGGAATCTTCGATTTCATGTGACTATTTCAAGGCTGCGATTAGTCTGAGACTGAAACAAAGGTCTGCCGGCCTGCGTATGTTTGCTGAATCTTTTCTTGTTCGGACGGAACTGTCTCCCCGTCCTTCATTCTTAGGAGGAAACTTCAATGAGCGATCCGAATCAGGGATTTCAACCCCCACCCGCGCCACCATTACCCGAACCTGAAGTAAGAGCCCCGCGGCCGACCAAGCTTCGCATCCCGGCGATTGTTTTGTTCGGGCTCGGGCTCGTTATTTTAGTGGCCGGGGTTGCCAAGATTCTCCCTGGTGGTCTCGGTACCGGCGGCGCCTTTGCTTTCTTCGGCATACTGCTGTTTGCCTTCAGCTTGATTCCGCTTCCGCAAGCTGCCGGAACCGGTGAGCCCGCGATGTCCGGGCCACAAAAGCTGCTGGCAATTTTCTACGCACCCAGCAGCGTCTTCCGAAATTTGCGGATACATCCGACCTGGCTCGCGGCGTTCCTGGTGATTGGGATCGCGAACGCTGTCTACACTGCTGCCTTCGTTCAGCGGCTGACTCCAGAGCGGATCGTCCAACACACCATGGATAGCCTGGAAAACAGTCCAATAAAGCCTTCGCCTGAGAGTTTGGAAAAAATGAGGGAGGACAATCTTCAGGCGGCAAAACAGCCGGTCCAACGGGTGCAGACGGCCGCGAAAGGTTTCATCGGTCTGTTTGTTTTTATTTCGCTGGTGGCCGCGCTTTCTCTTCTTGGTGTGCTGGCCTTTGGCGGACGCATTAATTTCTGGCAGGCGTTTGCAGCGGTCATCTGGGGATACTTGCCGATCATTCTGATCACCAAACTGGTGAGTTTGATCATTCTTTACATTAAAGCGCCGGAAGACATTCATCCGGTGCTGAACGCCGAATCGCTCCTGCAGGACAACCTCGGAATACTATTTACTCCTGCAGAACACCCCGCGCTCTTCGTGTTAGGAAGCACGATCGGTGTTCTATCCTTTTACGGCCTGTGGTTAAGAGCTAAGGGATTGGCTAATGCCGGACAGAAGGTTAGTTCCAGTACAGCCTGGGGTGTCGCGATTACGTTGTGGGTGCTGGCGCTGATTGTGGGAATGATCTTCGCGACGTTGTTCTCGAGCTTCATGGCTTGATTCGCGGGTCGACTAATACAGAACCGGGAGCGGTAGCGACTCGGATGCCAGGTAGAACTTCGGCAGGAGTGGCCTGCGAAAGACGTTCTTAGCATCCGCTCGCTACCGCTCGCGGTTCTGCAGAACTACTCATACCTGCAGTGATTCAATTGGATCGAGGCGCGCGGCTTTCCACGCCGGCCAGAGCCCGAATATCAAACCAATACCCACGCTCGCTATGAAGCCGCCCACCGGCGCCCACAGCGGCACATAAGAAGGCAGCAGCAGGCGCAACAATAGTGTTAGCAGCCAACCGATTGAAAGCCCCACCAGACCCCCAAGGCCAGTTAACGTCGCGGCCTCAATAAGAAACTGCCACATGATGTCCCTGCGTCGGGCGCCGATGGCTTTGCGCACACCAATCTCACGCGTTCGCTCGGTAACGGAGACCAACATGATGTTCATTACGCCTATGCCACCGACCATTAGGCCTACCGACGAGATGACTACCATCGCGATCGCCAGCCCTGAAGTAATCGAACGGAAGTTATCGAGAATGCTTTCCGAAGTTTCCATGCCGAAATTGTCTGGCGCTGCGAAAGGCACCTGACGCCTTACTCGCAGGAGATCGCGCACCTGGTCTTTTGCTTCGTCCATCATCCCGGGCTTGCCTACCGCGAGCACGTAGACATCGTCAGCGTTTGGTTTGAGTTTTTTGGCAACCGAGAAAGGGAGATAAATTACGTTGTTTTGATCGTCGCTGCCGCCGCCGATAAGAAACTGCTCGCGTTTTTGCAGCACGCCGACAATGCGAAACTGATCGGCGCCAATTTTTATCTCCTGGCCAACTGCCGAGCTATAGGGAAAGAAATCGTCAGCCACCTTCGAGCCGATAACGCAGACGTTCTCGCGGTTGTCGCTTTCAAACTCCGAGAAAAAACGTCCTTCCGAGATTACCTGGGTGCCTGCTTTCTCAAACTCCGGGAGAGTGCCTTGCAATGCGATTCCGGCAGTAGTTTTTCCGCCGCCGGAGACCAGCAGCTTCTGGCCAAAGAAATTATTGGTGATATCCAAAAAGGGAACTGAGAGCTCTACGGTTGGCAATCCAGACAAAGCGACCGAGTCGTCATAGGTCAATTCCTTGCGCATGCGCTCTTCGCGTGAAAGACGTCCGATGTGAATTCCCGGGTTGTACTTGCTTATATACATTGAGCGCGTGCCGAATGATTCCACTTCCTTCTTAACGGAAACATCGATGCCGCTGATAATAGAAGCAATCAACATCACCGTGATGATGCCGATGACAACACCAAAAACTGTCAGAAAAGAACGCAGCTTATTGGCGATCAGCGTTGAAAGCGCCATCCGCAGATTTTCATAGATGTCATTGCGCAGGATTTTCATGAATGTTCGCCGTCCGTCAGTCCCGGAGGGACGAAATCTTTATAGTTAACAAGCGTTAGGGTGTTTTCTCAGCTCCGGAGGAGCGCAATGTCGCCAACGCACATCCCCATTTCGCGCCGCTGGAGCTCTTTGTCTTTTGGTGACGTCAGTATCTATAAACATTCGGCTCCTCCGGAGCCAAGTACTCTCTAGCCGTTGGGACTCTTTACTCCTGACACCAACCGGCCGTTCGTCTCACGTCTCCACCCGCAAAGCTTCAATTGGATCCAGCCGAGCTGCCTTCCACGCGGGAAAAAGTCCCGAAAGAGTCCCGGCGGCACCCGAGGCCGCCAGCGCTCCGAGGATAGCGAACAACGACAAATACGTCGGGAAGATATAGGCGGTGACAACTCGTCCGATGATCCAGGCCATGACAATTCCCACCGCGCCGCCGATTGTCGCCAGTGTGACGGCTTCGACCAGAAACTGTTTCAGGATGTCCGCTTTGCGCGCTCCGAGTGATTTCCGAATGCCAATCTCTTTGGTGCGTTCGGTCACTGAAACCAGCATGATGTTCATAATCACGATGGCGCCGACAATCAGTGCGATGCCAGGAACCAACATTGCGACGAGAAAGATCGAGCCAAAGATTCGATCGCGCAAGCCGGTGATGGCGTCCGGCGTAACAATGCCGAAATTATCTTTCTCGCCTGCCGCCAGTTTACGTCGCGAACGCATCAGAAAGCGGGCTTCTTCAACCGCGTCGGCAAACTGCTTGTCTGTCTTCGAGGTTGCCAGGAAGTAAAGCGATCGCTGTCGAACCAATCCGCCAAAGTTGTTCGCATAAGTTTTCAGCGGCAGCACAATGAAAGTGTCTTGCGGAATACCAAAGACAGTGCCTTTCGGGGCCTCCACTCCGACCACGCGGTAGGGCAATCCTCTAATCGTGATCTCGCCTCCGATGGTATTGCCGGCGGGAAAAAGCTTCGTAGCTACATCGGCGCCAATATAGGCAACGCGCGCCGCTGCATCATTCTCACTGTTGCTAAAAAAACGACCACTGGCGACATCGCGGTTCTCGATGTCTGCTGTGTTTGCCGTGGCGCCCGTTACGAACACATCTTCAAGCAGATTGCTGTCACGCTTTACCTCTGATGGTGTGGCCCGGGCTTTGGCACCAAGCTTGTCAATCAGAGTTGAGCGCAGCAGCAGGTAATCATAGTCCTCCATCGTCAGATCTTTGTTTCGCCTTTGGGCCGCGGCGATGGTGTCCGTATCCTTAAAATCCTCAAACGGATTGAAGCGCTGAACGCTGAACGACTTTGCGCCGATGCCGGCGATCTTCTCATCAACGTAAACATTAAACCCCTGAATCAGCGACACCACGACAACAAAGGCCATTACGCCAATGACCATGCCCAACAGCGTCAGTGCCGAGCGCAGCTTGTGTGACCAGATTGCGGCCAAAGCAAGTTTGAGAGTTTCGATGAATTTCACGGCTCAGATATTACGGCTTCCAGCCCATTTTGGTTGCATCACGGGAAGCAGTTGGGGTTTGTCCGCGGATTAACGCGGATAGTCACGGATCTGAAAATTTGGACAGCTCGACTTTGGAAGCGGTAAGGAGCGTCCGTCAGCCACGACTCGAACACTGTTCCGCTTATTCCCACCGTAGCGCTTCAATGGGATCGAGTCGCGCTGCTTTCCAGGCCGGCCACAAGCCAAAGACGATGCCGACGCCGGCGGAAATGCCAATGCCGACTGCGATGGCCCAGATTGGCACGTGGGCAGGCAGCGGCGAATACCGGTTGATCAGGAAAGCAAGCAATTCGCCGACGGCAAGTCCGGCAAGTCCGCCAATTGCAGTCAACACCACCGCCTCGATCAAAAACTGCGAGAGAATATTCAAGCGCGTGGCGCCCACAGCTTTGCGCACGCCGATCTCTTTCGTACGTTCAGTCACCGATACAAGCATGATGTTCATAACGCCGATGCCGCCAATCATCAAGGCGACGAAAGAGATGGCTGTGAGCACCAGCGCCGTGGCGCCGGTGAGTTGATTGTAGATATCCAGCAGCGAGTCCTGTGATGAGATGCCAAAATCATTTCGCGCGTCCAGCGGTACACGACGCCGGCGGCGCAGGATGTCGGTTATTTCGTCGACCGCCGATTTGACGTAAGCGCGTGACTGCGGACGAATGATGATGAAGAAGACAACTTCCGGAAAGGGCCGATCAGGATAGTACTTATCGAAAGTGGTGATTGGAATAAAAATCGAATTGTCGCGTGACTGCCCAAAGAAACTTCCCAGCGGTTCCATCACACCGATGACTTTATAGGGGTTGCCGTTGAGCCTGACGTCTTTGTCAATTGGATCTTCGTACGGGAAAAGCGCGTGCACCACGTCAACGCCAATGATGCAGACGTTATCGCGATTGTCCATGTCGAAATCTTTTATGAAACGGCCGCGCGCGACGTATTGTGTTTGCACGAATTCGTAGTAAGGCGTGACCCCGAGCAGGATCGGCGTATCTGATTGTTTGTCCTGATACCGCGCGGTCACGGCAATCATGCGATGTATCGGCGAAACACCGGCAACCGAAGGCGCCTCGCGCCGCAACGCTTCCGCATCGTCCATAGTGAGATCTTTGCGATGGATCTCTTCTGGTCCAGGCGGACGACCAAAACTCGGGTCAAACTTTGAAAGGAAAATCGTATTTGAACCCAGCGACTCAACCTGATCCGCAAAGGCTTTGTTGAGTCCCTGAATGATCGAGACCATAAAGATTACGGTGATCACACCGACACTGACGCCGAGTATGGTCAGCGCCGAGCGCAGTTTATTTGCGCGCAGCGTGTCGAAGGCCATCAGGGCGGATTCTTTGATGTCGTCAAGGCGCATATAAATCAGTAGACAGGAGACAGAATACAGAATGAGCGGCGCCGAGTGTTTCTACTGACTTCTGTCTCCTGTATTCTGTCTACTCGGATCTTAAGGCTTCAATCGGATCGAGTCGCGCGGCACGCCAGGCGGGCCAGAGGCCGCTGATGATTCCCACGACCGACGAGACTCCTACCCCCAGCACAGCCGAAGCAACGCTGATCAAAAGCGGAAAGCCTATCAACGCGGCGATCAGATAGGCGAGGCCAAAGCCCGTCAACACTCCAATCGCTCCGCCCAGGGCCGTTACCATAACTGCTTCGATTAAAAACTGCGTCAGAATGTCTTTGCGGCGCGCGCCGATGGCTTTGCGTATGCCAATCTCTTTTGTCCGCTCCGTTACTGAAACCAGCATGATATTCATCACTACAATGCCGCCCACCACCAGGGAGATCGCAGCGACACCAATGGTCACAAGATAAATATTTGCGGTCGCCTTGCCATAAAGATCGAGGAAGACATCCTGTGTTTCCAGGGCGAACCCTTCATCGTCTTCCTGGTTAAAAAGTCCCCCGCGCCGGTTGCGCATCACGGTGCGCACCTGATCTTCAGCTATTTCCAGTTGCTCTGCTGCCGGCACCTGGATGAAGACAACGATCGAATCGCGCGCGCCATAAATTTTTTGATAGGTCGAATAGGGAATGTAAGCGACGCTATCTCGCGAGGCGCCGAAAATCGAGCCCAACGGCTCAAGCACGCCGATGATCTGAAACGGGCGACCAGCGATTCTAACCTCCTCGCCAATCACGCGATCGGCGGAGGCCCCGCCAAAAAGATTGGTCAGCACGTCCGGGCCGACCACGCAGATTTCGCGACCTGAGACTCCTTCCGCATCAGTCCAGATACGGCCCACGTCGATCGCGCGGCCATCAATATCAAACATCGTAGTTGGCGTTACTCCGCGAACGTTTACATTCTCGAACTTCTGATCTGCGTGTTTGACTGTCTCGCGAACGTTGGCCGCCACTCCCACGCGCCAACACGCGCCGCAGAGACGCCCAATGGCTTCGGCGTCTTCATTCGTAACGTCCTTGCGCTTATTGAATTTTACAAACTCTTCACGCGACTTGATAATTTGAGGTCGCTTTGAAATTGTGAATACGGTAGACCCTTGCGAAGAGAATGTAGTTGCGACTTTGTTGTCCAAACCCTGGATGATCGTGACCACCGCGATCACGGCTGCAACACCTACCACGATGCCCACCAACGTGAGCGAGGTACGCAGCTTATTCTGCCTCAAGCTCCCCAGCGCGACCAGAAACGCATCCCATAGCGCCGTCAGACGAAGGAACGAAGCCGAGCGTTTCCTGATGGATGAGGCAACTTCGCCAGGTTCGGTTTGGAGACGGGTCAACGTTCGCATTGTAGCGTGTGGCGTGAAACAAAAATGGGCGGGCACACAGACCCGCCCTGCAACGTTAATAATCGGCGGCCGGCATCACCTGATCTTCTCGTCCTTTTCGATCAGACCGTCACGAATTGAAACCACGCGATGAGCACGAGCGGCGATGTCGTGTTCATGGGTAACGACAATGATCGTGTTGCCCTCACCGTGCAAGCGCTCGAAGAGATCCATGATCTCCATGCTGGTGTGCGTGTCGAGTGCTCCGGTCGGTTCGTCTGCCAGAAGAATTGACGGATGATTAACTAAAGCGCGAGCGATGGCGACGCGCTGACGTTGGCCTCCGGATAGTTCATTAGGACGGTGTGTGATGCGATCCGCGAGATCAACGGCTGTGAGCGCCTGCGTGGCCATCTCGTGGCGCTTTGCGGATCCTATGCCACCGTAGATCAGGGGCAGTTCAACGTTATGAAGCGCAGTGGCGCGAGCCAATAAGTTGAAGGTTTGAAAAACGAACCCGACTTCCTGATTACGTATGCGTGCCAGCTCATCGTCGTCCATCTCGGAAACGTTCTTGTCATTGAGCCAGTACTCGCCCCTGCTTGGCGTGTCGAGACAGCCGATAAGATTCATGAGCGTCGACTTACCCGAGCCGGATGGTCCAATGATGGCAATGTACTCGCCCTTGGGAATGTCAAAAGAAATTCCGTGAAGCGCGTGTACTTGCTCCGAGCCCATCTGATACGTCTTCCAGATATCTCGCATCGAGATGAGCGAGTTGGAGTCATGGGGCTGCGGAGGTCGCGGCTGCGCCGGCAAAACGGCGGGCTCTGGGGTTGATACGAGTGTCGCGTTGCTCATTAGCTGCCCTCGTTGGCGTTGCCGCTGGCACCCGCCTTACGTTCCGTGCGTTTTACAGTCATGCCGTCTTTGAGCGTCTTCAAGACCCGGCTTGGTCCTCTCACGATTTCATCGCCGGTCTTAACACCGCTGGTTGCCTCAATGTCGGCTTCGCCGGTGATCCCGGTAGTGATTTCAACAAATTTCACCTTGTTACCGGTGAGTACGTACACGCCCTTAAGACTCTTTGGCTTCTCGCCGTTTGACGGTGTCGGAACACTTCCCGCGACGCTCGCGCCGGGCGAGGGAGCCGGCGGCGCCTTCTCGACAATTGCTTCCAGTGGCACAGCGATCACATTGTTCTTGGTTTTGGTGGTGATGGTCGCAGTTGCGCTCATGCCGGGTCGTAGACCGTTGCGGATCTCGTCGGGCATGTCGCGCAGTTCAACAGTGACTTTGAACTCCTTGGCTTCCTGCACGTTCACGCGATTCGAGAGTCCGCCCTGCGTGTCTGACTTGGAAACTGCGAGCGGATTCTTTTGGGTTACGACTGCGACAATCTCCTTGTCGCCGAGCGCGTCGACTTTGACTTTGGCTTGTTGGCCCACTTCAACGTTTGAAATCTCCGTTTCATCTACGTTGACTTCGACATTGATCGTGGACATGTCTGCGATGGTCATCAGCGGTGTCGTTGATAATTGCGAGACCGCGTATTCGCCGACCCGAGTCGGGATGTCAGCAACGACGCCGTTGAGCGGTGAAAGTTGCGTGGCCTTTGAACGCTGACTTGACTGCCCACGCAACAAAGCCTGTTGCTGGCTGGCGCGCATCTCGGACGACTTGATTCCGGTCTTCGCCTCCTGCACCGAAATCTTTTGCTGGTTGGCTCTTTCCATCGACTCTTTAACAGCAACTCGTTGTGATTCGAGGTTCGCCTTGGCTGTTTGCAAAGCAATTTTTGCCTGATCAAATTTATCGCGCGCGGCGTCGTAATCGGAGCGGGAAGCAACTCCGGCCTCGATCAGATCGCTGTAGCGTTTCAGCTCTCGTTGCGCGGTGTTCAAATCAACCTGCGCGCGATCCACCTGCGTCTGCAGGGAAACCAACTGCTGTCTTGCTGAGGCTACTGACGATTCGGCCACCACCAGCCCCTGTTGCGCATTAGCAACCGCGTTGCGCGCGTTCTGCACGTCATTGATAGCCTGTTGCGCGGCGGCCCATTGCGCTTCCTGACTCGACTGCAGTTGCGTTGGATCGACCCGCACGAGCGGTTTTCCCAGGGTCACCTGGTCACCGGGGTTAACGTAGATTTCCTCAATGCGCCCGGGCACTTCACTGGTGAGTTTTATGTAACGAATCGGTCTGACTTCGCCGGAAGCGGTTACCGTTTGCCGTAGTTCAGGCTTGACCTCCAACTTGACGGTGGTGACTTCAGCTTCGTCTTTGCGGCTTGCGAATACGCTGATAATTATTACTAGAGCCAGAACTGCGACGGCGGCCACCGCGATAATGATCTTCTTCTTCTTCGTTAAAGCCATAACGTTTCCTTAATCCGGGGGTTAAATTTCTTTAAGCTCTGCCAAAATATTGATTTTGCACCAAAACGCGCGGTTTTGAAACCAAGCTGATTCGAGTAACTCTTACGTCAAAAAAGCGTAAACAGTTTCAATTAAAGGGGAGAAAACAGGGGAAACAGGCTGGCCTTGTCTATTGTCCAAAGTCCTATGTCCAAGGTCCAACGTCTGTCCGGCACAGAGGCATGTGACTTTGGACGTTGCAGCCTGGACTTTGTTCCAGAGCCTTAATTGACGACGTTGGCTACTATAATACTTTCGCGCTAGAATGATCCGCCGTTCCTGAGCTCAGTCATTTCGTACAACTTGAGCATTCGTCGCGGATTGGGTGCGGGTCGCAAACTTCCGATAAAACCATGATTACGTGTGAAAGATGCAAAGCTTCGAACCTCGATGGAGGACAGTATTGTGATGAATGCGGCGCTCCCTTGCGCCCAAATTCCGGACCCAATCCTTCCGGCGTTAACCTGCTTAGGCCGGAGGGACAGAACGGCTCTCACTCACCAGCCGAGGTCCCGCAACCGGAAATGGCGGCCGGCACGGCAGGGGCCGCGTTGAATCTTGGATCCGCGGCGAGCTCGGCCGAAAAAGCTCATGCCCGCCTGGTGATCGAAAGAGGCAAGTCGGTTGGCAAACAGTTTTTGCTGAGTTCCGCCGAGTCTTATATCGGACGGTGGGATGCGGACGGGGGAGTCTTCCCCGACGTGGATCTCGACTCTGACGATCCGGAGGCGAAGGTCTCGCGCCGGCACGCTCGGATTACGTTCAATGATGGGGTGTATCTGCTGGAAGATCTGGGCTCGACTAATGGCACATTTGTTAATCGTGGCAAAAGGCTGCCGAAGGGAACTCGTCAGCCGTTGCGCGACGGCGACGAGATTATCGTAGGAAAGACATTTCTGCGCTTCCATGTTGTGAAGTAGATGGCACGGTTCTGACGACTCGAACGGGTTTAGAGTAAATGGCTGAGTGTCTTAAATGCGGTACGACCACGGTGCCAGGCGAAGCGTTCTGCAGTAATTGCGGAACGAAAAATCCGGCTGCAATTAAATCGCCGCAGGAATCTGAAGAGACAACACTCGCCTATGAAGATGAGGTTGAAAGCGGTGCAGCGGCAGCTAAAGCGCCTGAAGCCGCGAACCCGACCGAAATTCCCGCCGGCGCTGACGTAAGCGTAGAAAATAGCGGCGCCGATTTTGAGTCCTCGGTTTCTCTGGGCGGCAAGACCACGGGCGAAGTGCCCGGCGAGGCGCCGCTCATCAAACACACAGTCAAGAAGGGCAATACCGGCGGTCATCAGCCAACCGTCAAGCAGCTCGATCCCGGCAGCGTGCTGAATTCCCGCTACGAGATCGTGCGGCGCATCGGTGGCGGCGGCATGGGCGCGGTCTACCTGGCCAAGGATCGCAATCTCGGCGACGCACCCCGCGCAGTAAAGGAAATGGTTGAGGCCCATCTCGATCCGGCCCAGCACGAGAAAGCGATTGGAGATTTCAAGCGCGAATCTCTGCTGTTGACTTCGCTGGAGCATCCGTCGATTCCCACTATCTACGATTATTTCTACGATGAGCCGCTCGGTCGTTTCTATCTGGTGATGAAATATATTTCCGGCGGCGATTTGGCTTCACGGCTGCGCACGGCGCCAGGTGGAAGAATCGATGAAAAGACGGTCGCCGATTGGGGGATGCAAACTGCAGACGTGCTTGAGTATCTTCACAGCCGGCCCAAGCCCATCATTTATCGCGATCTAAAACCGGCCAACCTGATGATCGATGGCAACAGCGGCCGGGTGATGCTGATCGACTTTGGCATTGCGCGCTGGGTTAAGCGGGAAGAGAAGGGCGTGACCGCGGTGGGCACGATGGGTTACGCGCCGCCGGAACTTTTTGGCGGCCGCGTTGAACCGCGTTCTGACGTCTACAGTTTGGGCGCCACTTTGTTTCATCTGTTAACCGGTTCTGACCCGCAGGACAATCCGCTTTTGATTTTTGATTTTCAGAAGAATCCGCGCCCGCGTCAGATAGCGCCGCAGGTATCCAGCGAGATGGAACAGATTCTAATGCGCTCGGTCGAATACAAACCCGAAGATCGGTTTCATTCTGCCGGTGCGATGCGTGACGCCCTTGCCATTCATCTGGAAAAAATGAATGCCGGACAACTGACCTTTGGCGCCGCTGCGACCCAGATCGGCGGCGAGACCGTTCAAGTGCAAACGGTCTATTGCGGCTTTTGTGGTGGGCGAATCGCAGCTGACGACGTTTTCTGCGCACACTGCGGTGCCCGTCAGCCCATGGCTGGATTGGGATCAAGCGCGACGTTACGAGCGGCCCGGCCGACCGCCAAATTGGTCGTCGCTGGAACAACTGAGCTGGACGCGTCTTTCGTGCTACAGAAAGACAACAACCTGCTCGGCCGCACTGATCCGCACTCAAACGTCTTTCCCGAGATCGATCTTTCGCGATTCGATCCTGAAACCAAAGTGTCGCGCCGCCACGCCCGGATCTGGCGCGAAGGGGAAACATTTCTCGTCGAAGACCTGGGGTCAGTCAACGGCACTGTGATTAACGATTCCGTCAGGCTCGCGCCGCGCCAACCACGAGTGCTGGACAGCGGTGACAAAATCCGCCTTGGCGAAACCACGCTGCATTTTTTGCTGGGATAGATCTTTGGCCCTTTTTATTTGGTCTCTGATTTTTGTACTTTGTACTTTGCTTTTTCCGTTTGCATCAGCTGCAGCACAAAGTTCAGAGTTCCAATTAGCAAAAACCAGAGTCCAGGACATAAGTCCGCCTTCGAAGGACATTAAAGACATTAATGACCGCAAGAGTGGAAACAGCACCGCCTCGAGCAAGGGTTAAGCCGTCCGCAACAACTCAGGGTTTTGCCAGATTTCGCGCGCCATTTTCTTTGCGCTGTGGCGCGATCCTGATCGACTACATCACGCTCGTAGCAATTCTGGCTTTTAGTACTCTGGTCAGCCGCATGCTTGGTGGCGGAGCGCGCTCCTGGGGCAATTCAAGCGAAACCGCAGGCATCGTCGTGGCGGTCGCTGTGGCCGGTTTAAATCTCGGAGTCCTTCCCGGTCTGACGGGGTTTACGATTGGCAAGTGGGCTGCCGGTCTGCGCATATTGCAGCAGGATGGCTCGGAGATCGGAATCGGACGGGCCCTGCTAAGACATTTCGTCGGCTATCCGCTTTCATTTGTTACGCTGGGTTTGGGGTTTCTGATTATTGCCTTTACTACGCGTGGGCGAGGTTTACACGATTTGATCGCCGGCACAGTAGTGGTGCGTCAGGGACCGGCAATAATTGTTTCCGGGCGTGGAGTTTGAGGTCTCAAATTTGAACCGCTATTCTGAGATCTCAGATTTGAGATCTCAAATCCAAGAAGACAGATAACGCAATAATACCAAGATGCCTGAGCTAATAGTGAAATATCCCGATCGTGCCCCCGACCGATTTCCCCTGGGACGCCTGCGAATCACCCTCGGCAGATCTGCGCGCAACGATTTGTGTATTCCCGATCCGTTCGCCTCGCGAGTCCATGCTGAAGTGCGCCGCGAGGGTGAAGAATATTTCCTTCAGGATCTGGGTTCCGCGAACGGCACGCTTTATAACGGCGGCGCCGTTGACGGTACCGTGCCCTTAACCGCGGGCGGTCGCATCCAGATCGGTGAAACGGAAATTGTTTTTGACGATGGCACCTATCACTCGAGCATGGGTGCCACGATGATTACGGATAATTCCTCTACCTCGCTGCCGGAAGCAACGATCGCGCTCGCTTCCGGCGACCGGACCACTTCCGGTTTACTCGAAGCCATTGAAGGCGCACGCAGCAAGCCGGACATCAGCGAAGTCGCGCGCGTGGCTCGCGAAGGTGATCTACTTGCCTTGATTAGCAAGGTGGGGGTCACGCTGCTCAGTTCTTCCACGCTCGAACAAACCCTGGAACAGATCGTCTCGCTGGTGTTCGAGGCCGTGCCTGCCGATCGTTGCTTGCTCATGATGAGTGATGAGCACAGTGCAGAAATGAAAGTGGCCGTGGCGCGTTTGCGCGATCGCGTTGGTGCGATCGGAGAGATTCGCGTCAGCCGAAACGTGATGGACGAAGTCGTCATCAAAGGTAAGTCAGTACTGACTTCTGATGCGCAACACGATCCGCGCTTTGCCAGCGGCACCGTCGTGCTGCAGGGAGTCAGATCTGTACTTGCCGTTCCCCTGGGAGTTTCGGAAAAAGTTTTCGGGATCATCTATGCTGATTCACCGATCGCAGAGGGAAGGTTTACTGAAGATCATCTCAAGGTGTTGACGACCTTGGCTTCGGTCGCGGCTATTCGCGTCGAGAATGCACGACTGGTCGAGGCGCGCTTTCAACAGGAACGCCTGGAGCGCGAGCTGCAGCTGGCAATGGAGATTCAGCAGCGCTTTCAACCGACAGCGCCTCCGGTGGTGCCAGGGTATGAATTCCAGGGCATCAGCTTCCCCTGCTACGAGATCGGCGGAGATTACTACGATTTTATTCAGCGTGAGGATGGCCGCCTGGTTATTGCTCTGGGCGATGTTTCGGGCAAGGGAACCGCGGCCGCGCTGCTGATGTCGTCGCTCCATGCGTCAATCCATGCGCAGACGGGATCGCACGATTCGCTGGTCGAAACCATTTCAGCTGTAAATCGCTACCTGGCGGACAACATACCGTCTAATCGCTTCGTCACGCTTTTCTATGCGGAGCTTGATCCCGAATCGGGCGCCCTTTCTTTCTTAAACGCCGGCCACAATCCGCCCTTGATTGTTCATGCTGCAGGAACTGTCGAACAATTGGCTTCAGGCGGTCTGCCGTTGGGTATTAAGGCCAACGCCGAATACCGCGAAGGTAGAACGACGTTACAGCGTGGCGATGTGCTCGTGATCTATTCCGATGGCGTGACGGAAGCGGCGAGTCCGAGCGGCGAGGAGTTTGGGCCCACCAGACTCTATGAAGTGGTGTCGCGCAACGTTGATTCTTCAGCTGCGGGAATTCGCGATCGCATTGAATCGGCTTTAACTAAATTCTCCCAGGGCACTCAAGCCGCGGACGATATCACGCTCGTAATCGTCAAGCGCCAGGCGGAAACAAGAGCACTGACCACCAGCGGCGCTCGCTAAACAGTATCCGATTTCCCTGACAGCCGTGCTATCGCCTTAGTTGAGCCAGCGCGTGCATGGAGGTGCCCAGCGCGATGCTGAATATACCGAGTGCCGCCACAATCGTTTGGTCCGGGCTCCTGTGAGGCTCGGAGAAAAATCCTGCCAACAATAATCCTGGCGACAAAACGATTAGTATCGTTCCCACGATTTGGATTGTTCTTCGCCACCCGTGTGATTGCGGGACGAAGTAGATTCCAAGGATCAGGTTGAGAAGTCCCGAAAGCAAAAGGTAGATGTGACGGCTGCGATAGAGCATGCGTGGTCCATCAGGCAAGTTCCGATTGTGGACGTATTCCATGTACTGACCGGTGAGGATAAATATAACTACGACCGTGATTCCGATTATCAGATGAAGCCGTTTCATCGCGTGGTTGGTCTTGCACTTTGATCAGCGTTTTCGTCCCGAGTTTGCGTATACAGCCATGTCATGGAGCGCATGCATTTGACTGTCGCTCAGCAAAAACTCTTTATTTCCCAAGGTAAGTACCACGGTGTTTGCGGCTGTCACTTTAAGGAATTGATCCAGAGGAATTGCCTGCGCCAGAAACTCGTTTCCGCCAGCCGTCGTTGTACTCATGTTGTGTGCTCTGTCATTGAAGACGATAACACCATCTGCGACGATCTTTAATGCAGGATCGTCTTTGAAGACTTTTTCCGGAGCGAACGATGCAAAATTGAAAATTACCGCGGACGGAATTCCAATCGTGTGTCCGGCAATGCTCGCATCTCCGCGCACTTTGAAATGGGGTGACAGAATCAACCCCTTCTCGGTGTCGCCTTCAAGGTCCAACCGCATGATCTGGACCTCACTCTCATTGCGAGCTGCATTGTAAGCGACGCTCACATCGTATTCGTCCTTGAACGCGTCAGGCCTCATTTCGGGCGGCGCTCCAATCAGGACCGCGTCCTTGCCGAACACAAAGCTATCGATTTCCTCGATATAATCGACCACCAACATGCGCTTCTCTTGCTTGAAGAATCTGACCAGAATACTTTCAAGCCGATCGATGCCGGCATAGTGACGCCTGATAAAGACTGCGGTCTCCTGAGCGCGTCTCAGCCGTTGATCGGGCAATCCGTTAAGCGGTGAATTAATAAAGGTAACTGCGAGATTGTTAGAGTTCTGGAGCATTACAGCTATGTTCTGTTCGTGAAATTCCCGGAGCAAGTCGTTTCGGATTTGAGCTAGTTCATCGAAGGTTTTGAAGACATCTTTACCGCAGCCGAATAAGCACACTTGCAGCACGAGAATCATAGCGAGCAAAGCCGGCAGGGAATAGCTGCCTCGCTTTCGCAGGCCGGGAAAGGTTTGCAAACGTGAGGACATCTGAACTCTTTGAATCCGCTATGTGCAGTTTTGTTTAGTCAGTCGACTTGCCTTGTAACAGCGCATCACATGGCAATGTCTGCGGTCCAGCCTCGTTGCAGATCGCAAATTGCGGCCCCGGATACATGGTGACTCCGGCGTACTCACCTTTGGCGTTGATGATGTAAAAGTTGATACCGAAGTTTGGATTGCCTTTACTGTTCAGCAAACGCTTCTCGACGGTATTCGCCTTGATGCGACGCAACGCTTCCATACCGGCGTCTTTCGGATGTTTTCCGTGACGCATCTCTTCGACAATCAGGAACGAACAGAGGTTGTAAAGATTCGCCTCGCCGCGTCCGGTGGAGCCGGCAGCACCGACAGCGCCGTCAACATAAAGGCCAGCGCCCAGAATCGGCGAATCACCAAGCCGTCCGGGGATTTTCCAGGACAGCCCGCTGGTGGTGGTCACTCCGCAAATCTCGCCTTTGGCATTGATACCGTCGCAGTTGATCGTGCCGTAATAATGTTCGCGATCAACCAGACCTTCTTCCACCATCTTCAGTCCTTCACGACGCCAAACCTCCGCGCGCGCTTTCGGATCGAGGTAATGCGAGGGATCAGTCCTGCGCTTCCACTCGAGCCAGAGCTCTCGCGAATGCTCCGTGTTCAGATCGTCTTCGACCTTGAAACCCATATTGCGGGCAAAGTCCTGCGCGCCCTTGCCGACCAGCAGATGGTGATCGGTATTTTCTAATACCGCTTTGGCCACCAGCGACGGAGTGCGCACGCCCTCGAGTGCTCCTACAGCGCCGGCACGTTTCTTTGGCCCGTGCATGCAGGACGAGTCCAGCTGAACGACGCCTTCCGCGTTCGGCAAGCCGCCGTAGCCAACGCTATCGTCCAGCGGGTCGAGTTCCACAATGTTTACCCCGGCAATGACCGCATCAAGCACGTCGGCGCCCTGCGCGATCATCGTAAAGGCTTTTTGCACTGCCGTAACGTTTCCATCGTGTTTGAACTTATTTCCGTTGGCTGACGAAACGACGATCGGCTTCACGCCCAGAACAATGAGGTTAGGGAACTGAAGCACAGAAGCTTTTGTACCGGCCAGCGTAAGCCCGGCAGCTGCACTGCTGCGAATAAACTCACGACGCTTAATTTTTTTTGTCATAGGTTCCTCGAATGATTAAATTGTTGCTCGAGTTACATAACCGCTTCGCGGTACATTCCGCTTCCACTTATTCAGAACTTCATAAGTTTGAACTCTGAACTGCTAGCGCTTGCTCAAACTCTCCTTAATTCGCTCAGCGGTTTTCGGTCCAATACCGTCGACAAGTTCAAGTCCGCCGTTCTGAACAAACTCCTGAAGTGACTCAGTTGATGACACTTTGTATTTCTGATGCAGCATCGCCGCAGTCTTTGGGCCAATGCCCGGAATATCCAACAGGTCGAGGACCCCTTCGGGCGTCTCCTTGATGATCCGCTCCCAGGCGTCGAAAGTACCGCGGTCGAGTAGCTCCAGAATTTTTCCGGCAATCGCTTTTCCGACACCCGGAATCGACTGCAAGCCCGCGATACCGTTTTCGGCAGCGATCTTCTGCATCGGCGTCGGCCAGGTTTCAATTGCCTCAGCAGCGTTGCGATAGGAACGGAGCCGAAAGGGATCGTCGCCGCGAATGTCCATTAGTGCAGCCAGTCGATAAAACCTTCGCGCGATTGCTGGGTTGTCCACACTCGTCCCCTGAGGACGGCAAAGCTGCCGCAGAAAAGTTGTAAACGGAATGCTTAGTCTACGTCCAAGAGAAGACCGAGAGCAAAGGTTGTTAACGAAGGACCGTGATATCCTGAACGTAAATTACAGGCAGCAGAGGGGGATGGAGATGAACAGGAGAAAGTGGTTGGCGGGACTCTCGAGTCTTGGCGCCGGGGCCGTCTTGATAGGATGCAAGCAGACTGCACCCACTGTAGCGAACGAAACCAGGAAAGACACGGCGGATGAGGAAGTGGAGGTGACCGCGACTGAAGATCTAATGCGCGAACATGGCGTGCTCCGTCGGGCGTTGCTCGTCTACCAGGAAAGTGCGATGAAGTTGCGCAACGCCGCCAACGTGCCGACCGAGCCGCTTCAGAAGACCGCCAAACTGTTTCGCGCTTTCGGCGAGGAATATCACGAAAAGAAACTCGAGGAAGTCTACATTTTTCCGGCGGTTAAGAAAGCCGGTGGCGTCGCTGGTGGCTACGCAGACGTGCTTGTGGCGCAACATCAACGCGGGCGTGAAATAACGGACTTCATTATCGCGGCCACCGCCGGACCCAGGCTTGCTGCTGCTGACATCAAAACGTTTGCCGCGGCGTTGGAAGACTTCGTGCGTATGTATGAGCACCATGCCGTGATCGAGGACACCATCGTGTTCCCGGCGTGGAAGGAAACTCTTACCGCCGACGCCATGGATGAGATGAATGAAAAATTTGAAGAGATCGAGCACGAACAATTTGGTGAAGACGGTTTCGAGAATGCCTTGAAACAGATGGCTGAGATTGAACAGAGTCTCGGCTTGAGCGACCTGGCTCAGTTTACCGCCCCGCCACCGCCGGCTGTGAAGTGACCAGGAGGTTGGTAATTCTTAAGGTGGCAGCAACCGATCGAGCGACTTCAGCAGATCCTGACCGCGCAGCCCGGGTTGCTTCTTTTTTGTTTGCCCTAGCGAAATGATCCTGGCGTCCGGATCAATTAGTAGCGTGGTGGGAAAGGAATGGATGCGGTAACGCACCTGCAGTTGCTCGATACTATCGTTAGTGGCCTGTGGCCAGCCCATGCCATTTTTCCTGAGGAACGGTTTAATTTGGGAATAATCGGGATCGTTGTTCATACCCAGAATCTCGAAACCACGCGCCTGGAAACGCGAATAGGCCACTCTTTGATAAGCCAATTCACGCCGACAAGGTCCGCACCACATGGCCCAAAAATCCACCAGCACATACTTGCCGCGAAACTCCGAAAGTCTTCGTTTCTTGCCGTCAAAGTCGGAAAAGGTGAAGTCAGGTAATTCCGTTCCCATCACGAGTTCGACACGCTTATAGTCTGCCGCCTGATGCTCTCGCATTATGATCTGGTTCTTTTCAAGGTCTACCTTTTTGGTGGAAAAGTATTGGTTACCGATGCGAAACACCACAGTCTCCTCGCGTGCCTCGGCTGCTTCCGGAGAGAAGTGATCGAGGTCAATTGTGTTGTCTCCATCACTGTCTACACCCAACCAGCCATTGCTCAACGTAATCTTCTTTGATTGCGCGTTAAAGCCATACTCAACCATCGTGGGTTTGCCCTTGAGATCCACCTTGCCTTTGGCAAAAGCTTCTTTCGACTGTAACAACAGTCTTTCGTCTTCCTTCATTTCGTCCCACTGCACGTCTTTGTAGTATTGAACAAATATCGGATAAGTCTTGAACAAGGCATTCTTGAAGGGAAGCTCGATGGTGGTCTGGAAGATGTAGGGGTTGCCTTCCTCGTCGTGTTCGAGTGAAAACTTTTCGCTGTCAGCCATCGTCCCGTCAAGGTCGATATCGGCATATAGAACCGGCGCTTCGTCCTCGGCTTCGACAAGCAGTGTCAATATCGCAGACTTGTCGCGAAGCGGATCGTAGAGACGGCCGGCGGTGATATTGGCTCCTGATTCAAGCGAAGTCGCAAACTTAACTTTGGACAGATCCCGCAACGGGCGAAGGATAATTTGATCGAGGCCGTCGGTATTCGGTACCAGTTGACCATCAAGGCTGCCGACATATTCGGGGTCGCTGGCTTGCGACGGAGTTGAAGGCAGCACTGAGATCAAAAGCAGCAGGGCAGCGGCAATGGCGATCTTAAAAATGGTTCGGGCCGGCTTCCTGTTCGTTTCTGCATGAGGCATATTGTTTTGTTACCTTGGAGTGGGGGTAGAGCAATAGCGAGCAATCTTAATTTCGAGCGAAATCGCTGTCAATTGTTTGGCCGTGGGAAACCGTTTAGCACGCCAGGAGTGACTAGTTAGGCGACTATCATCGTGCCGGTGCCGCTGTCAGTAAAGACTTCGCTGAGCAAGGCGTTGCGCGTCGTGCCGCTGAGGATGTGGGCGCTGTGAACGCCGCTCCTTAGTAGTTGAACAATGCTCTGCAGCTTGGGGATCATCCCGCCGGTGGCTGTGCCGTCGTTAATCATCGCTTCCGCTTCATCCGCCGTCAGCCTTGATAGTTTGGTGTCGGGCTCACCGGCGCGCAGATAAAGCCCATCGACATCAGAGAGCAGGATCAACTTTTCGGCTTTCAACTGTGCAGCAATTTCCGCGGCTATCGTGTCGGCGTTTATGTTGAAGACTGTGCCTTCCGCATCGGCGCCCAGCGAAGAGATCACCGGCAGGTAACCCTGATCGAGCAATACCGTCAGCAGGCGTGCATTGATCTCTACCACGTCACCAACCAGACCAAAGTCGACTTGCGAACGTTCGCCAGTCTCACGGTTTAAAATCTCCTTTGGTGGCCGGCGCTCCGCATGAACAATATTTCCGTCAACACCTGATAGGCCGACGGCTTCAATGCCACGATTGCGCAAAGCTGAAAGAATGTCCGTGTTGATCTTGCCCGCGAACACCATCTTGGCCATCTCCAGGGTTGCATCGTCAGTGACGCGCCGCCCTTCGATGATCGTTTGCTCGATCCCCATCCGCTTAGCTAGTTCGCTCAGCTGTTTGCCACCTCCGTGGATGACGCAAATTCGTATGCCAACCTGATGCAGCAGGGCCAACTCTTCCGCCAGTGAGCTCAGGTTCTCGTGGTTTTCCGTAGCCTTTCCGGATAGCTTGACCACAAAAGTCTGTCCCTGGAAACGCTGAATGTATGGCAGCGCCTCGCGGAGAAGATCGAGACGTAACTGATCGCCGACTTGGTTGGTATTAGTCATACGTTTTTACACATCTGAGTGCTGAGTGCTGAGTACTGAGTGCTGCGCTGAGTCCTCTAACGTGTTACCAGGTCAGTACTCATCACTCATCACTCTCATCAGTACTCATCACCTTCTTCATGATCGCCTTCTGCACGTGTAGCCTGTTCTCAGCTTCGTCGATTACCACTGAAGCGGGTGAATCAATGACGCCATCGGTCACGATCACGTTGCGTCTCACCGGCAGGCAGTGCATGAAGATCGCGCTATTTGTGCGCGCCATCTTTTGCTCGTCTACAATCCACTGCGCTCGATATCGAGCACGCTCCTCAATCTCACGTTCCGGCTTGCCGTAAAACTGTTTCGATCCCCAGCTCTTCGCGTAGATCACATCCGCGCCAGCAAACGCGGCTTCGAGATTGTTCGTGACTTCAATCTTACCGCCAGCTTCGGCCGACTGCCTCCTGATGCCGGCCATCAGATCGGCATCAAGTTCGTAGCCTTCGGGCTGTGCAATTACCAAGTCGTGTCCCATTTGCGCGGCAGCCAACGCAAAACTATTCGGCACCGCCATCGGCAAAGGCTTCGGGTGCCATGCCCACGCCAGTACGACCCGTTTTCGATCAGCGCCAAATTTTTCGCGGATCATCATCATGTCCGCCAGCGCCTGACACGGATGATGCATCGCTGATTCCAGATTGATGACGGGCACCTCGGAATACTTTGCAAAGGCCGCGAGCACCGGATCACTCCGTTCTTCTTGCCAGTTCTTGAGCGCCGCAAAAGTACGCACGCCGATTGCTGAACAGTAACGAGCGAGCACCCGAACAAACTCCGCGACGTGCTCAGTCTTATCACCATCCATCACGACGCCGTCTCGATGTTCCAAAGTCCAACTCGTGCTGCCGGGTTCGAGCACAACCGGATTTCCACCGAGGTCATAAATACCAATCTGCATCGACGCGCGCGTTCGCAGGCTGGGGTTGAAGAACACCAGCGCTACAGATTTTCGCGCGAGCGGTCGTGCTTGATCTTTCCCGTGCTTGAACTGCAACGCCGATTCGATCAGTGCGTTCAACTCATCACGAGAGTAGTCTGCCGTTGTCAAGAAATCTCTCATAGCAGGAATGCCGCTCCAGAAGTTCAGAGTTCAACCTTTAGGTTGTTGATTCGCAAGCGACAAGCTAAAGCTCGAACTCTGAACTGCTTGAATCTAAACCTCGCGCCTGGCTAACAGTGGCTTGGTCAGTCCATACAAAGTGATCAGCAACCAAAACGCCTCCATTAAGAACGCCGAAAGGTTGAACCGGAACGCCAGCGAAATCATGACCAGGATGGCGCCCAGAGCATTCAACAACAAATAACTGATCGCTGAACTAGAGAGTTTCTCGAGCTGCAAAAGCAGGTAAGCGACCACCATCAACAACACGCCAACATTACCGATCAAATCAAACCAACTGTAATCCACTCCTGCCTCCTGCGGCTTTGCCCCTAATGCCTTACATTTTCACTTACGGCTTCGCCATTCCGGTGGCCACCAAACGGCACAGCCGCAGGAAAGCCGCCAATCACCTTCAACGTTCAGCAGTTATCGCCAGTAGCGCTCCGACGAAAAGATCGACTTGATCGTTACTCAGGCACAACGGCGGCAATAGTCTGAGAACATGTGGATCGCTTGACGTGCCGGTAATGATCTTGCGATCGAGCAGAGCTTTGTGAACCGGCGCCGCCGGCGTGCGAAACTCGATGCCCAACAGGAACCCGCGTCCACGCACGGCTGCAACCTGAGGAACTTCTACCAGTCTCTGACGCAAATACGCTTCGGCAGTTTTCACGTTCTGAAGCAGGCGGTCGTTTTCGATTACTTCAAGAGTTGCGGTCACCGCTGCCATTGCGATCATGCCGCCGCCAAACGTAGTTCCCAGATCGTTTTCCTTGATGTGCGCGCTAATTTTTTCAGTAACCAGGCAGGCGCCGACCGGAATACCGCTGCCGAGAGCTTTTGCCAGAGTAATTATGTCCGGCACAACCCTGGAGCCCGCTTCGCTGCCGGCGAAGAACCAATCGCCCGTACGACCCACCCCCGTCTGCACTTCGTCATAGATCAAAACGATGCCGCGCTCGTCGCAGAGTTCGCGGAGTGCCTGATAATAGTCAGGAGCGGCCATGCGAACACCGGCCATGGACTGAATTGGTTCGAGCATGATGGCCGCGACGTTTTCATCCGCAAGGGCGCGCACGGATTCGATGTCGCCAAACTCTGCTTCGATGTGGCCGGGCACATTTGGCTTGCCGAGCTCGCGATATTTTCCCAGGAAGGTGGCGCTGATGGAGTCAGCAGTGCGCCCGTGAAATCCGCCGGAAAAGGTAATGACGTTCTGCCTTCCGGTTGCCATGCGGGCCATGCGCATCGCGTTTTCATTCGCTTCCGTTCCGGAATTACAGAAGAAGGCTTTGGTGAGTTCGGCCGGAGCAACTGAAACCAATTTCGCCGCAGCCTCAGCGCGGGCGGCCGAGTAAACCAGATTGGAGTAGAACATGAGCTTCTCGGCTTGTGCCCGGATGGCAGCAACTACGTGGGGATGCGAATGGCCCGTACCGGCCACCGCATGCCCGCCGTAGAGATCCAGATACTTCTCGCCCTCGCTCGTGTAAATCCAAACACCTTCGCCACGTTCGGCGACGATCGGCATCTTCTTGTAAGTTGCCAGTTGATACCGTTCTTCAAGCGCCGCAACTTCAGCAAAGGTGGTTTGTTTTTTGTTGGTCTGGGGTTTCATCCGGCTCTCGTTCCATTTGGGACAATACTTTCCGGCACCGCGAGTACGGGCTGTACGCCGTCGGCGTAACCAATGTCGAACAACATTCCTTCCGACGTTTCGCCCATTATTTTCCTTGGCTCAAGATTCACAACGAAGAGCGCTTGTTGCCCTCGTATTGATCCGGGGTCGGCGCGCTCCTGTTTCATGCCAACCAGGATTTTTCGCTGGTGATCGCCGAAGTCAACTATCAAACGCACCAGCTTATCTGAGCCGCTCATGTCTTCGACCGCCAGTATGGTGCCGACGCGAATGTCGATTTTTTCCAGATCGGCAAGCGTGGCAGTAGCTTTAACTGGCGCCGGTTGGACTTCTTTGTCGCTCATGGATTCGTTCCCACCAGCATCAATCCGGCCTTCTCATCCAGACCAAACATCAGATTCATATTCTGGACCGCCTGGCCGGCCGCGCCCTTTACCAGATTATCGAGCGCGGAAAAAACGACTATGTGTCGTTCGCGGCTTGCAAATCCCAGGTCGCAAAAATTCGTGGTCTTCACCCAGTTGATATCAGGCGAGCCCTTCACCAGTCGTACAAAAAATGAATCACGATAAAAGTCCTGGAAGATCGAATGCAGTTTTGCCTCAGTCAGACTCTCTTTCGTCTCAACGTAGATCGAGGAGAAGATGCCTCGCGAGACCGGCAGCGAATGCGTCATGAATATCAATTCACTATGCCACTCGCCGACGTTTCCGAGTTCCTGTTCAATCTCCGGCAGATGTTGATGTGTGAATGGCTTGTAAGCATAGAACGAGTTCATCCGCTGGGGATGATGCGTATTCGCGGCAGCTTTCGCGCCAGAACCAGACGAACCGGTTTTGGCATCAACGATCACTCGTCCGCTAATCAATCCATTCGCAACCAGCGGGGCGAGCCCGAGCAGCGTGGCGGTTGCGAAGCAGCCGGGATTAGCGATCAGTCGCGCACGCTTGATCCGCTCGCGATTTGTTTCGGTCAAGCCATAGACGAATTCGCTTTGCCACGGCATAGCTGTGTGTGCGCGACCGTAGTGTTGCTCGAAAATTTCCTGGTCACGCAGGCGAAAGTCTCCCGACAAGTCGATCGCCTTCACTCTCTCAGGCAGACCTGGCACAACATCCATCGCCTGGCCATGCGGCAGCGCCAGGAAGACACAATCCAAATCTTCCAATGCCCCAGCGTTTTCAGGAGCTGTAGTGAAGTGAAGATCAGACAATCCGTACAGGTTTCGATGAACTTCGCTGACTGCTTTGCCGGCCTGCTCATTCGCAGTAACAAAAACGATTTCAATGTCAGGATGGAACAACAGAATACGGAGCAATTCTGATCCGCCGTAGCCTGAACCGCCGTAAATCGCTACGCGAAGTTTCGAGTTTCGAGTTTCGGGTTTCGAGTTCACTAGACTAGAAGGCCCTCCACCTCGATTGCGTTTTGCTCAGAATTCTCGTCCTGCGAAATCTTCAAGTCCGAACTCGAAACTTTCGGAGCGAGCAGTTCAAACAACCTTTCCCCATTCCGCCTTGCATTCGCGGCAGGCACGCCGAACTCCTTCTCGATAAAGTCTTCGCCCATTTGCGAGTCGGTAACTGAACCGGCAATCACGTCGATCTCAATTCCGCGCCGGCGCAAAAGTTCAATCCCTCCCCAGGCGCCCACATAATCTGAGGCGCAGAAGACCAGGCCGGCAGTCGCCTCACGCAATTCCAGGTCATCAAAAACCGTTTCGACCGAGTAACCGCCCAGCAATCCGTCGCCTAGTTCAATGACAATCAGGTCAGGCGAACTTTCATTCAAACGAGCGATGATTGTTTTGGCAACTGATGAAAGATTCGTGGCCCCAACCGTTGACGGTAAACCGCAATCGAGGAAACTAGCGATGGCGATGGCGCCATGGTCGGCCATGTTAAGCGTGTCGCGTAAGCAGGCAATGCCGGAGAGTTTGGCGGCGGCCACTCGCATCCCGGCGCGTGTTGCTTGTTTGATTAGCTCGGTCGCAGCGTAAGTCTTGCCACTGTTCATGCAGGTGCCGGCGATGATTACTAAAGGCGCGGTGTCGCCAAGCGTGGTTCGCGGCGTCAAAGCTGCGTCGGCAATGTTCATCAGTCGTCCTGCTTCGTCGCAGGCGAGGCCAATGACTTCAACCTGAATCGCGTCGCTCAGACTGGAGTGATGCCCGGTGCATTTTCCAATAACCCCGCCCATGTTTAGCAGGTGCAAATGATCGCCGGCACTAACTGTTCCCGGCACGTCGCCTACAAAACCTTTCAACGCGCGTCGCCTGCCGAGCACGCCTATTAACACATCGCCCGGATTGATCTTTGCGAGACGGCCGGTAGGTAGTTCCAGCATGTTGTAGGTGGCGCTGTCAGTGAGCGCCCGCACGACCACCACATCGCCCGCGCGTGGGCTTTCAGATGAGAGCACAATAGGGTTAGTCCGCCCGAGATTAAGCGGCGAAGTGGCCGAGCCGACTTTGTCAGCATCGATAATCTGATTCTGTGTTTTCATGTCCTTGTCCCTCGAATGACCTATCTTCCGCCTCTCAATCGCAAACGGAGCGCGTTGAGCTTAATGAAACCCTCAGCATCTCTCTGGTTGTAAACGGTATCGGCTTCAAACGTCGCCACCTTTTCGTCGTAGAGCGAATTAGGCGAGCGCCGTCCGACCACAATTGCATTGCCGCGAAATAGTTTCAGTCTTACGTCCCCCGTAACGTTGGTTTGGGTCTCATTCACCATCTTCCGCATCAATTCAAACTCAGGAGAAAACCAAAAACCGTAGTAGATGCTCTCGGCAAACTTCACGCTCAGCGAATCGCGCAAGTGCATTACCTCGCGATCGAGGGTTATTGATTCCAGCGCCCGATGTGCAACCTGCAGCATCGTCACGCCGGGTGTTTCATAAACTCCCCGCGACTTCATGCCGACGAAACGGTTCTCAACCAGATCAACGCGGCCGATGCCATGCTCGCCGGCCAACTTGTTCAGAGCTTCCAACAAGGCGACGGCGCCGAGCTTCTTCCCGTTGATGGCCACCGGCTCGCCTTTTTCAAACGACACCTCGAGGTACTCCGCTTGCCCCTTGGCATTTTCAGGAGAGCGCGTAAGTTGGAAAATATCCTCCGGCGGTTCAGCCCACGGGTCTTCCAGAATTCCGCCCTCATAAGACACATGCATTAGGTTGCGATCGGTGGAATATGGTTTCGCCGTCGTGGCCGTGATCGGAATTCCATGATTTTTCGCGTAAGCGATCAGATCACTGCGCCCGTTGAATTCCCACTCGCGCCATGGCGCAATTACTTTGATGTCCGGCTGCAAGGCGTAGTAGGTAAGCTCAAATCGCACCTGGTCGTTTCCCTTGCCGGTAGAACCGTGCGCGACGGCGTCGGCGCCTTCGCGACGCGCAATTTCAATCTGTCGCTTGGCAATCACCGGACGGGCGAGGGAAGTGCCGAGCAAGTAAACGCCTTCATAAATTGCGTTGGCCTTAACGGCTGTCCAAACATATTCTCGGACAAACTCTTCGCGCAGATCTTCCACGTAGAGTTTTGAGCCGCCGGTGGCCAGGGCCTTTTCCTCCAGTCCGGTCAGCTCTTCACCCTGACCTACGTCTGCGCAGTAGCAGATCACTTCGCAGGCATACTGTTCCTTCAGCCAACGAAGCATGACCGATGTGTCGAGCCCACCTGAGTAAGCTAGAACGATCTTGTTGATCTTGTGTTTGTTTTCCATTAGTTCGTTTCGGATGCTATCCAAACAGTTCCCAAATTCTTTTCATCGCCGTGCGCTGGGCTTTCTGATCGCGAACAGCTACGAAGATGGTGTCTTCTCCGGCGATTGTGCCGACTATTTCCTCAAGCGCGGCGCTATCGATCTCCACAGCCACCGATGAAGCATGGCCGGGTTCAGTTCGGGCGACCACAAGGTTGTCGCCGGAGAAGTCGAGACTCAGCAGTCCGCGCGCCGCAGCGCCGTTTGCTTTTGGTATCGTGTAATGACCGCGATGCTTCACAATGCCCAACTCTTCCATATCTCGCGACAAGCTCGATTGCGTGGCCGGAACTCCGGCGCGCTCCATGGAGTCGCGCAACTCGGCCTGAGTTGCGAAAGGCTTTGCTTTGATTAAGCTTAGAAGCTTCTTTTGTCTAAAACTCTTCTGCATAAAGCTCTCCGTGAGTTATGCGCATATGATGCATAACTCTTGCATGGATGCATAAAATAGCAGCCGGGATGGCCAGAAGTCAAACGCGGGTTTTTTCAGGCGTAATAGTTCGTTTGAGCCCGGCGAATCAATGTCGGGCAATGTGCGGGCGTCCGTTGGGTAGGAAATCTTCGCTAGATTGGCTTCGGTTGGTCGCCGATAAAGGGTCGCGTTATAGTTATCTTGAATACGACTGGAGGTTCGCAAAAATACTATGTGTCGAAATATTAAGACTCTGCACAATTTCAAACCGCCGGCGACAGAGGAAGAAATCCGCGCGTCTTCGCTACAGTTCGTACGCAAGCTTAGTGGTTTCACCAAGCCTTCGAAGGCCAACGAGGGTGCTTTCAACGCCGCAGTCGAACAGGTGGCGCAGGCGGCGCACGAACTCCTTGACTCTCTGGTGACCAACGCTCCGCCGCGGGATCGAGAGACTGAAGCAATGAAGGCGCGCGTCAGAACGGCAAACCGCTTTCGCTCCACCGAGGTTGCCGCTTCGTGACGATGAGACCATTAACGCATGCAGGCGCAGTCGTCTTTCGCCAGCGCAACGATCAAGTTCTCTACCTCGTAGTATCCTCTTCAGATGAACTCAATTGGGTTTTACCTAAAGGGCATATCGATCCCGGAGAAACTCCGGAGATAGCGGCTTTGCGAGAGCTTGAAGAAGAAGCAGGCATCGTCGGAGAGATCGTGGCACCCTTGTCGACGCGAGATTTCCTTAAAGGCGGCAAAGAAGCTGCTGTTAAGTTTTTCCTGGTTCGCGAGACAGGCGCGACTGAATCGACTGAGGGACGGACTCTTCGTTGGGAAGAGGAGGCGGCGGCTCAACAACTGTTAACATTTGCGGAGGCCAGGGAAGCCCTGGGCGAAGGCGCAGCCAAGAGGAATGGACTTGACCTCAAACCATGAATGCTCATGCATAATGTTTAGTCCCGGAGGGACCGAATGTTTATAGACCTCTTTTCTAATAAGGTTTTTTCGCTCCAGCGGAGCGAGACGTACGGTTCGACTCACTGATCATACGAAGTATATTGCGCTCCTCTGGAGCGCAAGAAGTGGTTATCAGCAAAGTCTATAAACATTTGGCTCCTCCGGAGCCAGAACATCGTAAGGAGCAACAACGATTCTGAAATTAGCAGATACTATTGGCGTTCTTGCATTGGTAATAGCTGGAATAGGCCTTTCAGCTTGCAGTGGCGCTAGACCAACAACGCTTTCGGCGCCGAGTCTATTAGCAACAAACGCGCCCTCACCAGAAAGCGCAGCCACTGCCGACGCGGCCCTGGCCGCGCGCTTCAAGACGCTATGTGAGAATGCCGGTGGTGACATCGGCGTGGCGGTAGTTCACATTGAGTCGGGTCGAACAACGGAGTTTGAAGCCAGCAAGGAGTTGCCGCTATACAGCGTCTATAAGTTACCGCTCGCGGTCACGGTTCTGCAGGAAGTTGAAAAGAAAAACTTTTCACTCGAGAAGAAGCTTCGAGTTACGCCTGAGGACGTTGCTCCGGGTTCGCAGTTCAATACGGATCTTTGGCGCCGGCCCGTCGACAAAACGGTTGCAGAGTTGCTGGAGTTTTCAATTGTGCGCAGCGACAACACGTCAAGCGATAAACTGTTGCAACTGATCGGCGGACCGGCGGGAGTCAGCGCAAGGATGCGATCCATCGGCTTCTCGAATATAGACATCAAGTACTCGTCGCGAGAATTTGCTGCCCATCGAGACAAACCGAACAGGGCCTCGGCAGCTGATCTGGCGCAGTTGCTTGCCAAACTTCAGAAAGGCGAGCTATTACAAGCGCCGCAGTTCGCGTTGCTATTCGGGTTTATGGAACGAGCAAGGACGGGCGGCGAGCGACGGTTGCGCGCCAACCTTCCCCCCGGTACGCAGGTGGCCGAGAAGACAGGCACTGGCGACAAGAACACTAATGACGTGGGGCTCATCACGCTGCCGGAAGGAAAAGGTCACCTGGCCATGGCTGTGCTAATCAGCGACGCCAAAATATCTACTGGGGCGCAGGAGAAGCTGATTGCTGACTTGGCGCGCGCAGCATACGACGCTTATGTTTCATCACCTGCCTTCAAGACGAACTGAAAACAGGTACTGATGCAGTTCAATATTGAACTGGAGCCAGTAACTATGGATAGGCGAGCGAAGCCAAAACAAAATCAGAACCGGGAGCGTAGCGACCGGCCGAATACTGAAGTTCTTTTAGAGATTGTCTTCTGATTGCCTGCATTTTACTGTTGAGTCCCTAGCCGGTCGCTACCGCTCCCGGTTCTGATTTCGTTACTAATCGTGTGAAGTTAGATTCGAATCGCGTTAGTACCTGAAAACACGCCCTCAGACAGCCCATTAACGCTGAATAAAACAATGCCCAAATACGTTGCATTCCTGAGGGCCATCAACGTCGGTGGCCACACGGTAAAGATGGACTATCTTCGAGGTCTCTTTGAAGCCCTGGGATTTACTAACGTTGAAACGTTTATCGCCAGCGGCAATGTCATATTCGATTCACCCTCCCGAAGTTCGAAGGCGCTGGAAAGAAAAATAGAAGCCTCTTTGGAGTTAACGCTCGGTTATCCGGTAGCGACCTTCATTCGATCGACGTTTGAGCTCGCTGAGATCGCCCATTACAAACCTTTCAGTGAGAAGGAGCTCAGCGCCGCCGGTAACACGCTGTACATCGGCTTCATGCCGGCGAGCCCAAGCGAGGCAGCGCAGCAGAAACTGTTTGCGCTCCCGCTGAAGATGGATGATTTCCATCTGCATGGACGTGAAATTTACTGGTTGTGTCGCACAAGCTTTAGAGATTCTGAATTCTCCGGGGCGCGCCTGGAGAAGACACTCGGCCTGCCGGCGACCTTGCGAAACCGAACGACTGTAAAGAAGCTGGCGGCGAAGTATTCGTAACTGGAAAAATGGGGCACTAGCCCGACAGTGATGGAGGGCTCCGCTGAGGTCACACTCAATCACGGATCGAGTGTCGCGAACGCCGGACCCCCATTACTTTCGGGCTACTGCATCAACGGAGCACATCACTACATCATGATGAACAACCGCGAAGAATATACGATGGGCTACGGTCCGGCGGCAGTCGCTTTAATGGGAGCACGGAGCGCGCAAACGCATGCTGCGTTTTTTCTTCCTCACCTGAAGCCTGGTATAAAACTGCTCGACTGCGGTTGTGGCCCAGGCACTGTCACGCTTGGCTTCGCTGAAGTCGTCTCCCCCGGCTCGGCGGTCGGCACTGACATCGAGCTGTCGCAAATGGACCTGGCTACAAAAACTGCGGCGCAAAGAAATATCGCCAATGTCCGTTTCGAAGCCGCCAATATTTATGAGCTTCCGTTCGAGGATTCTTCCTTCGACGCGGTTTTTATGTCTGCCCTGATCGGTAATCTACGCGAACCTACTCGAGGACTTCGTGAAGCTTATCGCGTTCTGAAACCCGGCGGCGTCATCGGTGTGAAGGAATTCGATCACGGTGGCGACATTGTTTACCCGAACGAACCAGCGATGGCGAAGTATGACGAATTATACCGGCGACTACGCGCCGAGTATGGGCACAACGGTGAGAGTGGCCGGATGATAGGAGCGCTCTTGCTGGAGGCAGGGTTCAGCGACCTTAACATGTCAGCTACTTACGAAACTTTGTCTAATCCGAATGTGCTGCAGAGCGCGGCGCAAGTATTTATCGGACTCCTGGAGGAAACCTGGAGTGATGCCTTTACCAGTCGAGGATGGGCAACCGCCGCGGATATTCAGGCCATGCGCGAGGCGTGGCAAAGGTTCGCGAAATTTCCTGGCGCACTCTTTGTTGCCGCCTGGTGTGAAGCCGTTGCGCGAAAAGAAGGTGCGGACAGTTAAACGCGAGAACGTCTCTCAGTGGGTCGACAAATACAGAACCGGGAGCGGTAGCGACCAGGTTCAACGTAAAACACTTAACGACGACAATGTGGGAATACCAGGCTCAGCCGGTGTTGAACCCGGTCGCTACCGCTCCCCGGTTCTGTATTTATCGACCCACCACTATTTGTGCAAATCACCCAAACGCATGCCTTCTATTTTTTCTCACGCGATTTTTGCTTCGGCTCTGGGCACGGCCTACACCGCTGAGCCGCTGGCGATGCCCTTGCGCTTCTGGGTTTTGACGGCGACCTGCGCTATGTTGCCTGATGCAGACGCGATCGGGTTCGCCTTCGGTGTCAGGTACGGCAGCATGTGGGGGCATCGTGGGCTTACTCATTCAATCACTTTTGCATTGCTGATCGGGTTGGCCGTCGGGGTGTTCGCGTTTGGCACACGACCAAACGGACTTGGCAAACTTCAATTAGTTGTCTACTTCATACTTGTTACCTTGTCGCACCCTTTGCTTGATGCGTTAACGAACGGCGGCCGCGGTGTGGCGCTGTTGGCGCCGTTCAGCGACGAACGGTATTTTTTTCCGTTCCGGCCGATTGAGGTCTCACCGATTGGAATGCAATTCTTCAGTGAACGTGGGTTGGAAGTGTTATTCAGTGAAGTCATCTGGGTCTGGCTTCCGGCACTGCTGATATATATGACGGCGAGGATGTGTCGAAATTTCCGGCGCGCATAACTTATGAAGACTATTGCCAAGCCCGAAGCCGGCGAATTCGCGCCATACACAATCAGCTACATCGGGTTGTTGCCTGATGATGGCCTGATCTTGAAACACCTGCAGGACAACCTGACAACTACCAGCAATTTCTTACGCTCTCTTAGTGAGGAGAAACTCAGTTACCGTTATGCCGAAGGTAAATGGACGATAAAGGAAATAGTTGCCCACCTCATCGACGACGAGCGGATTTATAGCTATCGAGCTTTGCGCTTTGCGCGCAATGACAAGACTGAGTTGCCAGGTTTTGAACAGGATGTCTATGCTCTCGAGTCGGGCGCGAATGACCGGAGCATTGAAGACTTGCTGCAGGAGTTCGCCACGGTCAGAAGCGCGACCATCTCATTGTTTGACAGTTTCGATAGTGAGGCATTAATGAGAGTCGGAATAGCCAGCGGAAATGTCATGAGCGTTCGCGCCGCTGTTTACCACATTGCCGGTCATGAGTTGCGTCATATGAACATCATAAAAGAGCGCTACTTATAGAGCTAGTGTCCTTTAAGCCCCTATGAAGATTCTCGAAACTGAACGTCTGGTACTGCGCCGGCTTTCGCCTGATGATGATGCAGAGTTCATTCTCGAACTCCTGAACCAGCCTTCGTTTCTGCGCTACATCGGAGACAAGGGAGTTAGAACCACCGAAGATGCAGTTCGTTACATTCAAACTGGCCCGGTCGCGAGCTACGAGCGGTTTGGCTTTGGATTGTATTTAGTCGAACTAAAAGAGACCGGAGTTCCAATCGGAATGTGCGGACTACTGAAACGAGATACGTTGCCGGACGCCGATGTTGGCTTCGCGTTTCTACCGGACTACTGGTCTCAAGGTTATGCCTTTGAAGCAGCCTCGGGAGTGATGCGGTACGGCAGGGAAGTGCTTGGACTGCAGCGGATCCTGGCGATTACATCCCTCGACAACGAGGCTTCAATCAGGTTGCTTGAAAAGATCGGCTTGAAGTTTGAGGGACTAATCAAGCCGGCTGAAGAGCTGGGCGAAGTCCGATTGTTTGCGACAGAGTCCTGAGGGCGAACTCAAGATAGTGCGCTGGCATCCGCTCGCAACCGCTCGCGGTTCTGCATTACTGCATTGGTATCTAAAGGCTCATGCAATTGCGGACTCGGTGAAGGCCCCTTAAACTCAGCATTTTTGCGAAAATACCGCCGGACAGCCAAGAGATTACATAGAGATTACACAGGAAAAATGAGCAATTCGGTACTATGGTGAAGGAAATCGTTCGGGAAATCACAGGAGGGTAAATGAAACGCAATGCTTCAGCTGTCTGGAATGGCGGCCTCAAAGATGGGAAGGGAACAATCTCAACGGACAGCGGCGTCCTCGCAGACGCGCAATACTCATTCAGCACACGCTTTGAGGATGGCATCGGCACAAATCCGGAAGAGTTAATTGCCGCCGCGCATGCCGGCTGTTTCTCGATGGCGCTTTCAGGTCAACTTGGTCAGGCTGGGCTGACGGCCCAGAGCATCCGCACAACGGCGTCGGTTAGTCTAGAGAAAACTGACAGCGGCTTTGCGATTACCAAAGTCCATCTCGACGTAACCGCGAAGGTGCCCGGCGCCGACAACGCAGCCTTTGAGACGGCGGCAAACAACGCGAAGGCAGGCTGTCCAGTTTCCAAACTTCTTAAGGCGGAGATCACGATGGCCGCCCGGCTGGAGTCGTAAATTCTATGACCGGAGTTGCAGTTCGACGCAGGCTTCATACTTAACAAGCAATCTTATTGAGAGCAGGTCCTCAATTGTCAGAATCAACAATCTCTAATCGCCGTTTCGATCACGACAAGCTCGACTATTCAATCTGCGCGCAGTTCCTCTTCATGCATCTGGCATGTTTGCTGGTCATCTGGGCCGGCGTGAGCTGGGTTGCGGTTGGTACTTGCCTGGCTCTCTACGTGGTGCGCATGTTTGCGATTACTGCCGGCTTTCATCGTTTGCTGGCCCATCGAACCTACCGCACCAGCAGAGTTTTTCAGTTTCTAATCGCGTTTACCGGAACAGCGTCATATCAGAAAGGTCCGCTTTGGTGGTCAGCGCATCACCGTCATCATCACCTCGTGGCCGATACCAACCAGGATTTCCATTCGCCGCTGACACGCAGGTTCTGGCGCGCACACTTTGGCTGGTTCCTTTCAGAGGATAGCCAGGAGACGCACTGGAAGCTGATCGCCAACCTGAGCAAGTATCCTGAATTGCGTTTTCTGGATCGCTACTATTCGCTGCCTCCGATTCTTTTGGCAGCGTCGGCGTTCATGCTGGGCTATGTGCTGCAGAGATATGCACCGGGTCTTGGGACGTCCGGATTTCAAATGTTGGTTTGGGCTTTCTTCATCAGCACGGTGGTGCTGTATCACGGCACCTTTACCGTAAACTCGCTGGCACACATTTTCGGCAAGCGCCGTTTCGCAACTGAGGACAACAGCCGCAATAACTGGTTCGTAGCGCTGATTACTCTGGGTGAAGGCTGGCATAACAATCATCACCACTACGCTTCATCCGAGCGGCAGGGTTTCTACTGGTGGGAAGTAGACATGTCTCACTACAGTCTCAAGGCGCTATCCTGGTTTGGAATTGTTTGGGACTTGAACGCTCCTCCAGTTAATCTTGCTTCTGCTCGCAGAAGCCCTTCAGCAAATGCACTCGAACCGGCGGCGACTGTAGCGGCATTGATCTCCGAGTAAGCTGGATGCGAAGCTATTCGATGTGCCATGAAACTGCCTGTTATTCAAGGTGTAATCCGCAGACGAATTCTGGCAAACTTCCGCGTTGATCCGAAGGTAATGCAACAGCAATTACCGGCGCGCTTCAGGCCCAAGCTGCAACGTGGCTATGCAGTGGCGGGCATCTGTCTGATACGGCTTGAACATATCCGTCCGAGGTTTGTTCCCGAGAATATGGGATTGAATAGCGAGAACGCCGCTCATCGCGTAGCGGTGTTGTGGGACGAAGCCGGCGTCACGCGAGAAGGAGTTTTTATTTCGCGGCGTGACACAAACTCGCAACTCAACCATTTCTTCGGCGGTCGCATTTTTCCCGGCGAACATCATCAGTCATCATTCAACGTCGCGGAATCGGAGAGTGAGATCAGCATCTCGCTTGAGTCGACGGATTCAACTGTGGCGGTACATATTGAGGGCACGCCGGCAAAAGCGCTGCCGCGAACCTCAATTTTTTCGTCACTAGCGGAGGCCTCCGCATTTTTTGAGGCAGGCTCAATTGGCTATTCCGTCACGCACGATCCGAGCCGACTGGATGGATTGAATTTGAAAACGGAACAATGGCAGGTGGAGCCGCTTGAGGTGCGCAAGGTCGAGTCAAGCTACTTCTCCGACGAGACTAAGTTTCCTCCGGGCAGCATCGAATTCGATCATGCTCTGCTGATGAAGAATGTAGCGCATGAATGGCATAGCGCTGAAGACTTGTACATCTAGCATGAAAACCAAAGCCGCGGTCTTATATGAAATGGGCGCGCCGTCCCCCTACTCGGAAAGCCGGCCGTTTCGCATTGACGAAATCACGCTGACTGGGCCGGGAGCGGGTGAAGTGCTGGTGGAAATTGCCGGCGCTGGTTTGTGTCACTCGGATCTTTCTGTGGTAGACGGCTCGCGGCCGCGAACGATGCCGATGGTGATGGGCCACGAAGCGAGTGGCACCGTGCGCGAGGTTGGCGCGGAGGTTAGCGAGTTTGGCCCGGGTGACCACGTAGTCTTTAGTTGGGTGGCTTGCTGTGGACGCTGCAACTTTTGCATTTCGGCGAGGGGCGCACTCTGCGCGCCCGGCAATGCGGCAAACATCGCGGGCACCTTGCTTTCGGGCGCACGCCATTTTGCCGATTCCAAAGCGGCCGTCAACCACCACCTTGGTGTTTCCGCGTTTTCACAATTTACCGTCGCCGCGCAAGAGTCGCTGGTAAAAATTGACGCTTCTGTCCCGCTTGCTACCGCTGCATTGTTCGGTTGTGCTGTGGTTACAGGTGTCGGCGCAGTGGTCAATACAGCCCGCGTTACGCCGGGCAGCTCGGTCGCGGTGTTTGGTCTGGGTGGCGTAGGTTTGAGCGCCATCATGGGCGCGCGCGTCGCCGGCGCAAGCACGATCATCGCCGTCGATAGATTTGACGACAAATTGACGCTTGCAAGCGAGCTAGGTGCGACGAATTTGATCAAGGTGGAGAGAGACAGTCCCGTTGCTGCGATCAGGGAATTGACAGCGGGTGGCGCAGACTACGCGTTTGAGAGCGTAGGTAGCGAACAGGTTCTGATCCAGGCCTATGGAGCCACCAAATGCGGCGGTACTACGATCACCGTCGGCTTGCCGGCTCCGAACAAGATGTTCTCGATTCCGGCGATCAGCATTACAGCTGAAGAACGAACAATCAAAGGATCGTACATGGGATCATGCATTCCGCGCCGCGACATCCCACGTTTCATTGGGATGTATCAAGCGGGTCTGCTGCCGGTAGACAAGTTGCATACGCACACCTTGCGGCTTGATGAAATCAACCTTGGCTTTGATCGCTTAGCACAGGGACTGGCGGTAAGGCAGATCGTCGACTTCGGAAGCTAAGAAGCGGGGGCAGGCCCGCCTTCCTGACCTCGAGCTAATCTAAAAGTTGAGTCGTAGTTTCTTGATTGAAGGGCTTTCAAGGCAAAAGTTATCGAGCTGTTGAGTAAGCTCTCAGGTCAGCAAGGCGGGCTTGCCCCCGCTCCTTCCCTAATCCAAAACATGTCTCAGAAGCCACAAATCTCCCGAGCAGAGTACCTACACTACACATCCCTGCCGACACGGTGGATGGACAACGACATCTACGGCCACGTCAACAACGCGCTCTACTACGCATTCTTTGATACTGTCATCAATGAATACCTAATCGCAGAAGGTGGACTGGATATCACAGCCGGCGCTGTTGTGGCATTCGCCGCCGAGTCGCAGTGTCAGTATTTGCGCCCGTTTGCTTTTCCCGGGGTGATTGAGATTGGTTTGCGAGTCGGCAAGCTTGGCAATTCGAGCGTGCGCTACGAACTGGCAATATTCAAACAAGGCGAAAGCTTCGCATCAGCCGCGGGTTACTTCGTACATGTCTTCGTTGATCGCGAGTCACAAAAACCTGTGCCGATGCCAACTGCAATTCGCACTGCCCTCGAACGCCTTGTCCGCAGCTGAATCGTTGATAATGATACGATCTGTTTGAATGGTATCGGTAAAGCAGTAAGACTCGACGAGGGCTCGACAAATACAGAACCGGGAGCGGTAGCGACCGGGCGTATGGTTCGCTTTTCACAAGTTGCAAAGGCTTGCGCCATCCTAAGTGTCGCCCGGTCGCTACCGCTCCCGGTTCTGTATTTGTCTATCGTAGATTGAGGAACTCTACTGGTTCGTCCAAACTGAACGATCTAAGTTCGTGTTTCTCTAGTGAATCAAAACTCGATTATAGAATTGAGAAATGAATTCGCTGGTAGTAAAGTGTGCCGCTTATACTTTAACCTGCGCGGTCGATCTACAGATTTCCTGGAGGCAATACTTCAAATGATTAGAAGTCTTCGTACGTTAACTTTGATCTCGCTGACCCTCGTACTTCTGGTTTTACCTGGCAAACTAGCAACAGCCCAGACGCCTGCGTTACCCAGCGAAAGGCCGGAGCAGATTGAACCTACGAATTACGGGTTTGACTACGTGCGCCGCGAGGTGATGATCCCGATGCGCGACGGCGTCAAACTCCACACTGTTATTTTGGTTCCCAAAGGAGCGAAAGCCGCGCCGATACTGCTGACGCGAACTCCTTACAATGCTACAGAACTCACCACGCACATTAACAGCTCGCACCTGGGCGCCAGTCTTTACGGTTACGACAACGCCACCGACGTGATCGTCGAGGGCGGTTACATTCGCGTGGTTCAGGACATTCGCGGTAAGTATGGTTCCGAAGGCGATTACGTGATGAACCGTCCGCTGCATGGCCCACAGAACCCGACACTGGTGGATCACGCAACGGACACTTACGATTCTATTGATTGGTTAATCAAGAACGTTCCGGAAAGCAACGGCAAAGTCGGCATTCTGGGAATTTCCTACGACGGCTTTCTGCCTTTGATGGCGCTCGTCAATCCACATCCGGCGCTTAAAGTTTCGGTGCCGATGAATCCAATGGTAGATGGCTGGCGGGGTGACGACTGGTTTCACAATGGCGCCTTTCGCCAACAGGGAATGAGTTACATCTATGATCAGGAGGCGACGCGTGCGAATGATGTGAAGTGGTGGACGAGCCATTTCGACGACTACGACATGTTTATGGAAGCGGGTTCAGCCGGCGAACTTGGTCGCCGTCGTGGACTCGAACAAATAGGTTTCTGGCGCAAGCTTCTCGAACACCCGAGCTACGACGCCTGGTGGCAGGATCAGGCGGTGGACAGGATTCTCGCGGCGCAACCGCTAAAGGTTCCGGTTATGCTGGTGCACAGTCTTTGGGATCAGGAAGACATTTACGGCGACATCGCGGTCTACAAAGCTATCAAGCCGAAGGACGTCAACAACGACAAAGTTTTTCTGGTGCTTGGTCCCTGGCACCACGGTCAGGAAATTCGCGAAGGCAGCGCGCTGGGCGCTATCAAGTTCAACAGCGATACGGCCCTGACTTTTCGACAGGAAATCCTGCGGCCGTTTCTCGATCACTATCTTAAAGACGCTCCTAAAGCTGACATCGCTTCGGTAATGGCGTTTGAAACGGGAACAAACAAGTGGCAGCGACTTTCCGCCTGGCCGGCGGGCTGCACGAGTGGTTGCGTAATCCACCCCACGCCTTTTTACCTTCGTGCTGGTTCGAAGGCGAGCTTCGACGAAGCGAAACCTGGTGAAGCCGTTTACGACGAGTACGTTTCCGACCCTGCCAAGCCTGTGCCTTATCGCGCGCGACCTATTGATGGAACCAGTTGGTCGCGTTGGCTGGTTGACGATCAGCGCGAAGCCTCAGGCCGACCGGACGTTGCCGTTTTTACTTCTGACATTTTGAATGCGCCGGTCAAGATTAGTGGTGAACCAATCGTCAATTTGATCGCCTCCACGAGCGGTACTGATTCTGATTGGGTGGTAAAGGTGATCGACCTTTATCCAGATGAGGTGGCGGGCCAGCCAAACATGGGCGGTTATCAGTTGATGATTTCCGCTGACATCCTGCGCGGCCGTTACCGCGAGAGCCTGTCGGAAGCCAAACCAATCACCGCCAATGTTCCGCTGCTCTATCGCTTTGCTCTGCCGACCGCAAATCATGTCTTCCTGCCCGGCCACCGGATCATGGTGCAGGTGCAATCGAGCTGGTTCCCGCTCTATGATCGAAACCCGCAAACATTTGTACCTAACATTTTCTGGGCGAAGCCAGGTGATTACCGGAAGGCTGAGCAAAGGATTTATCACAAGCCAGGCGATTCGAAACTACAGAGCTTCGTCCAACTGCCGCTGGTAACGACCCGATAAAACAACCAGGGCACCATCGGCCGCAACAGAGGAATAAGAGTCGGTTGATCTCAGAAGTTGAAGGAGGTAGACAAATGGCAGTCAAACCAATTCCAGAGGGTTATCATTCGGTAACTCCTTATTTGATCATCGAAGGTGCGGGGGAAGCGATCGAGTTTTACAAGAAAGCCTTTGGCGCGAAAGAGCTATTTCGATTTCCAACGCCGGACGGAAAGGTCGGACATGCGGAGATGAAGATCGGCGATTCGCCGATCATGCTTGCTGATGCGTATCCTGCCATGGGATATAACGATCCGAAGTCGCTGGGCGGTTCGCCGGTGAGTCTGATGATCTACGTGGAAGACGTCGATACGGTTTTCAATCAGGCTGTGCAGTCAGGTGCTACGGTGAAGGAGGTTTTGACCGACAAATTCTACGGCGATCGCAGCGGCTCAGTCATCGATCCTTTCGGTCATGTCTGGCATGTAGCGACACACAAGGAAGATGTGTCCATGGAGGAGATGGAAGAGCGCGCGAAGGCCGCCAGCGCCGCGTCATCTGGAGCGGGGCAATAGAAGGGTAACAACATACTTGACTCATCAACGTGAATAGTTGAATTGAAATGCCGGCCCAGTCGCGGAATTAATACTTAACTGAGCAATTGAGCACTCGATGATGGTCGGACAAAATAACTGACAGCGATAGCGACCAGCCAAAGCGCAACTGACGGAGAACTGCAGCGCTAACGGTTTCAAACGAGGCTTTGAAGCGAATCTTTGGCTGGTCGCTGCGCTCCAAGCTCTGATCTTGCGTGGGTCAACACTGAGTCTTTATCTGGTGAAGCTCGCTTCGGGACTTTCGTCGTGCTCACACATATTAGTCTATGTTATTGCCGTTCGGTTTCCTGTTTCGTAGATCCTTCATCCACGGGCTGAAGCCGCGGTGTTAATGAGAAATCGTGATGACTATTCAAGCCAACGCCGCCGCAGATGCCCCGTCAGAAATCCTGCAAATCGAGCGCGACATCATGTCTGCCATTAAGGGCAAAGACACGGCCGCGCTCGAACCAATGCTGGCGGACGAGTTTGTTTATCGAACGCATTTCGGCGTCGAAGCCGATAAGGCTGCCTTCCTGGAAAGCATTACGTCCTTTCCCGTTGAAATTATTTCCTTGCGTGGCGAGGAACTAAAAGTGAACGTCTATGGCGAGACGGCAGTGCTAACCGGCGTGCAAGTCGCTGAAGCTCGACCGCCCGAAGGAGAAGCCGAGGAAAGTGCTGTTGCCTTTACTGATGTCTTTGTGCGACGCGACGGACGTTGGTTAATAGTTCTGGCTTATGGCGTTGAGTTGCCGTCTGAGTCTGATTCCACTCCTGGGCCGCTTGCTTAAGGTTGGGTTATTGAGGACGCTATTGCGCTACTGGATTAGTGGTATAAGCGACTTCCAGTGAGTTCTGTCATTTTGTTCTGGCTAATCCTGTTTGTCGTCTCTGTTTCTTAGAAGGTCATGGGAATAGGCCCCTGGTTAGCTCGCTAATTCGCAGACGAGCACTTCCAGTTGCAGGCGCGCGCCTTTTGCGCCGCTCCCGCCGAGCGAAGTCTTCAGCGCCAGATCGGTGGCGGCGATCAGTTGTATGCCGCGAGCTATCTTGCCCGCGTCGCTCCGCTGCAGCGTATTCATGAAAGCGTCGCGTTTGGCCGGCGGACCGTAGACGAGTCGATTAACTTCGTCACGAGCGCCGCGCTTGAGGAGTTCCTTCGCCAGTGCGAGCCGGTGATAATTACTGGCAATCAACCCGACCAGCATTACTGGAGCAACATCGTCTTCCAGCAATCGATGCAATGTCTCCAGAGCCCGGCGACGATCACCGGCTATTAGCTGATCACCCAGATCGAAATTTGAAAGCTCTCGCGAGCGATCGATTAACTCGTCGACCAGCTCGGCGGTGATTTGCCGTGTCTCAACAGCCGCGGCCGCGAGCTTGTCTAACTCCGATGCCAAAGTTTGCAGGTTAGTGCCTACCAGCCTGATGATGTCCGTGAGCACTCGATCGTCAGCAGTAGTTTTTAATTCTTTCAAACGAGTGCGCGCCCAGGTTTTTGCTTCAGCGTCCTTTACTGCCGGAAACTCGACAACCGCACAATTCGCGAGCAAAGTTTTTGTCAGTGTCTTGCGCTTATCGAGATCGTCGGCGACGAAGATCATGACAGTTGAGTCTGCCGGACGTTCCAAATATCGAATGATGACTTGTTCATCACTTTCACGCAGTTTAGCAAAGTCCTTGATTCTTACCACGCGCCGTTCAGACATCATCGGCAGTTGTTCCGCCGCGGCGATAGCCGCCATCGCTGAGTCAGTCAGGAGGCTGAAGGAAGCTTCGTTAAACTCACGCAGCAGCGTGCCGCTGAGCGTGGCGGCGGTGATGTTCAGCGCCGCGGCGTCGCGCAGGTAGCCTTCGCAACCGACAAGCAGGTAGAGAGGTTGAACGCGGCCGGCGGCGAGAGAGCGATCGAGTTCAAGGCGTGTGAGCGTGCTCATTTCTGAATCTGAACGGCGTTTGTCAAAAGGGAAACAATGCTCTCCGCAAAGTTTCGCGCCATGCGTTGCACGGCCGGATCTTCTTCGTTGAAGAAGTTGCGCGGGTCGTTGGCAAATTCATACTCGCCGCGAAAAACGAAATTCTGATTGTCGTAAAGGACGCGGTTCTCGGTTTGGTCGCGCACAGTGACGGCGGCTTCGATGGTCACTTCAAAAATTCTGGCCCGGCCTCGGTCATCAAGCAGGACGCCGCCGTAGCTGAAACTCTTGATGACCCCTTCGATGACGGCGTCGGCGCCTTCGCGGCTGCCTTGCACTCGCAGTCCCCGCCCGCGATGAATCAACTCGTTAACTACGGCTTCCGTGAAACGTGATTCGACCTTGTAGCGCAGTGCGTTGTTTTGAAATGCCGGTACCGCTATGGTCTTGATGTGCTTGGGAAGTTGGTTTTTGGTTACCGGTTTATAGCATTCGGCAAAGCCGCAAACAAAAAACAGCATGAATACAAACCGCTGATAACCTAATGACTTTTGGCATCGAAAGCTCTCAATCCTGAGACCGGCAAGTGAACTGAAAAATCGTTTTGAATTCTCTCGCACCCGCAAAGCTTAAGCAAGCTTGTGTGTGTCGAGCGTCAAGTGATTGTGCGGGACCGCGCGCGTCCCGCCCGCAACGCGCCGCAGGCGGGCAGTTTTTTAGAGTCGACTTCCGTTCCCCTTTCGCGCTTCGCGCTCATTTGCGGGCGGGACGCCCGCGGTCCCAGACAATCACTTGACCAGTATTGACGCCCATCGTTATTTGGAATATTGTCCCGTCCTTGCGAGTCCCTAAACATCTGACTTCCGACTCACGAAGATTCTCAACACTCCGGTCACCCAGCACTCCAGAGGAGATTCTCGAATGGCCAAGGACAAAAGCAAAAAACCGGCTAACTTGAAAGCCGGACGTTCGCAGTCAAAACGCTTGCGTAAGAGCTCAGCCGAGTCTGCGGAAGACGCCGAAGTTGTCCTGGCTTCGGTTCCGCGAACCAGGGGGAAGGTCCATTCGGTTCGGCTGACCAGCCACAAGGCTCGCAGTCGTTGGTTTCAGGCGCGCGCCTCGTGGCCGGTCAGAGAAGCCCCTGTGAATAGACTCTTGCAGGAGCGTCACCGGGTTGAAAAATCATTGGCGGTACCACGCAACGTAACCTCGCAATGGGAGTGTGTAGGGCCGACAAACATCGGCGGCCGGATAACTTCGCTGGCCTGTCATCCAAAACATCCCGAACGTCTCTGGGCCGGCGCCGCCGGAGGCGGCATTTGGCAGAGCAGAGATGGCGGCGAGAACTGGACTTCGTGTTGGGATGATCAGGACATTTTGAACATCGGTTCCTTAGCCATCGATTCGCGAAATCCAGACACTATTTATTGCGGCACCGGTGAAGCTAACTTGTCACTCGACTCGTATCCGGGCGTTGGACTTTATAACAGCAAAGACGCGGGCCGCACCTGGCAACTGCTGGCGACGCCAGACCGAAATGGCGTTCCACGCGGCATCGGCGTCATCGCCATCGATCCTTTTAACTCGAAACATTTGTTGATTGGCGGCGTTGGGTTTGGCGAAGTGAGTTATAGCGGCAAGAGCCTCGGTGGCCTCTACTCTTCGTTTGACAGCGGCGTGAGCTGGGAGCGGGAGACGTTGGTTTCAGATCAGAATTATTGGTGCCACTCGATTGTCTTCCATCCCACGACGAGAGGCACCATCTTCGCCACCGTCACCGAACAGGGGTCGCGCAGCGGCATCTGGCGGACAACTGACGGTGGCAAGCACTGGAAACACCTGAGCAAAGGACTCCCGCCGCCCGCGCTTTTCGGTCGCGCGAGTCTGGCTATTAGTAGATCAAAGCCGCAGGTAATCTACGCTATTGCTGCGGATGATAGCAGCGAGAGCAGCGACCTGATGCTGGGCGTCTTTCGCAGTACGAACGGCGGTGAGACCTGGAAGGACATCAGTGGTAGCCACTTCGATAAAGAAGGACAAATGTCATACGGCAACACGATCGTCGTCCACCCTACCAATCATAATTTTGTGATCTGCGGCGGCGTCGATTTGCATCGCACTGAGGATGCCGGCGACAGTTGGCGCAGAATAACTCAGTGGGAACGTGAACGTGGTCATCCTAAGTACGCTCACTCGGATCATCACGCGCTCTTGATGCCGGCGGCAGTCCCTGGCCTCGTTTACGATGGCAATGATGGCGGTGTGGACCGTAGCGAGGACGGCGGTTCAACCTGGAAGAATTGCAGCAACGACCTGGCGATCACGATGTTCTATGATCTCGACGTGGCGCCGAGCAACGGAGAGGTTTTCGGCGGCGGTGCTCAGGACAACGGTACGATCATTACCAAGACCGGAGCGCCCACCAGCTTTTTCCAAATCTATGAAGGCGATGGCGGGTGGATCGTTTTTGATCCCAATGATCCAAACCATGTGTACTGCTCAGTCTACAATCTCGACATCCGGCGCTTCCACGGAAAGGTTCATAAAAATGTCTCACCAAGAGCCTCGGCGGACGAGCAGAGTTCGGTCTGGATGTGCTTCATTACTCTGGACCCTTCGGACTCGAATACAGTCTTCACTGGTTCATATAGAGTCTGGCGGACTACGAACGACGGCGAAAGCTGGAATGTGGTTTCGCCTTCACTCGATGGTAGTCCAATCTCTGCAATAGAGGTCGCGCCGCGCAACTCGAAACGAATTTATGTGGCCACGGAAAATGGCGGGTTCTTCCGCAGCCGCGACGGAGGCGAGACCTGGAGTCCGAACCTTTCAAGTTCAACTTTGCCCGGTCACACGATCACCCGTCTTGAGAGTCATCCGGATGACGCGGACCTGGTCTATGCGACCGTCGCAAATTTCGGTCACTCGCATCTTTTTCGCACGGAGAACGGCGGGCTCACCTGGGAGGACGTGGACTTCGGACAACTTCCTGACGTGCCACATCACGCGGTCGTCATCAGGAACGACGAGACTGACAAGGTCTATGTCGCCAACGATGCGGGAGTTTTCGTGCTTGATACCAGGACGCGTTTGTGGATGAACCTGACCAAGAATCTGCCTAACGCAATGGTGGTGGATCTTGTCTATCACGAGAAAGACGGCACGCTGAACGCAGCTACCTACGGGCGCAGCATCTGGCGACTGAGAATGAAATAGGGCACGCAAGGATCTTTGAACGAAGCGGATCTTCTATCCACCAGTCCGCTTCTGAAACCACTCAGCGCGTCGCTTCAGGTTGTCGTCCGGTTCGCCTTTTTTCGACTTCACCGCTTCGAGTTCAATCGGCTCAGCAGCAGCGTCGTCGTCCTCGTCATCATCCTTGGTGCTGGCTTTCGAGGCAGTGTCCTTGGTTTTGCCGGTCCCTGCTTTTTTCTTTGGTGCATCTTCTTTTGGCATGCCACGATTATAGCAACCGAAACGCTCGGCCCCAATTTCGCGGTTATGCTATTTCTGTTTCCGGTAACGCAAAGTGTTAGTTCGCGCGGATTAACAACGATCTCGCCGTGGGTCGACAAATACAGAACCGGAGCGGTAGCGACCGGGTTAAACTTACACATCACTCAGGTTTCAAAGTCCGGAGTCCTACGAACAAAGTAAATAAAATCGTTTTCGTGGTCTGGGCAATGGCCCCAGAATCCGCTTCCTCACGGGCGAGCCGCTGCGACGGTGATAGCATCTGCCACTCGAACCGCTTCCATCGCTGCTTTAACATCATGTACTCGGACAATGTGAGCACCTTTTACAATTGCGATGACCGTTGAAGCCATGGTGGCGTGGAGGCGTCCTTCTGAAGGAGCGGGGTTGCCGTTCTCGTCTGCGAGGAGGCGGCCGAGGAAAGACTTTCGCGAGGTGCCGATTAGGAGAGGGAAGTCGGGGAAGGCAGCGATGAGCTGATCGAGCTTGGCGATTAGTTCGATATTCTGCTCCTGGCTCTTGCCGAAGCCGATGCCGGGATCAATGACGATTGACTCGCGCTTCACGCCGCGCTGTTCAGCTATCTCTATACTGCTACGTAAACTGCTTGTTACTTCTTGAATAATGTCGGTAACTGGATCCAGTCCATGAAGCGAGCCGGCTGTGCCGCGCGAATGCATCAGCACTAATCCCGCACCAGACTTCGCCACCTCATCAGCAATCTCAGGCTCAAAGCGCAACGCGGAAATGTCGTTGACTATCGCGGCACCAGCCTCGAGTGCAGCGTGCGCGACCACGGCTTTCGTCGTATCGACGGAAATGGGAACATCGAAGCGCTTCGCTAATTGTTCAATAACGGGCAGAACCCGATCTAATTCTTCTGCAGCTGACACGATGGCAGCGCCGCCCGGTCGAGTTGATTCACCGCCCACATCAACTATGTCAGCGCCTTCAGCGATCATCTGTTCCGCATGAGCAATCGCGTTATCGAGTGGGAAAAACTCGCCACCATCGCTAAAGCTATCGGGCGTTACGTTGAGGATGCCCATTATGAGAGTGCGTTCACCAATAAGTAAGCGGCGTCCGCCTGCAATGTGCCATTCGCGCATGTCGCGATGATACCCGAAAAGGAACTGGCAGATCTTATCCGCAGATTACACAGATTACGCCCATTTTAGAATCAACATGTTTGGCGGCTCTTGGAATCTGTGCAATCTGCGTAATCTGCGGATAGGAGATCGGGGATAAAACAAGGGGAACAGGTTCTTCACCCATTCCCCTCTGTACCTTTTAACTTTTTCCCCAGTTCTTAGGCCGGCGCCGGATTGCCTCCGGTGATTGGTGGCAGCAGCGGTTTCATTGGTTTTGGTTCTTTCAGTTGCGGTCGATCGTCGCCGCCGGGATCAGCCACTGGCGGTGCTTCATCCAGCGTCAAGCCCGCGACAATGCGCCTAATCTCGACGCCGTCCAGCGATTCACGCTCGAGCAGGCACTCAGCTAACCGCACCATCGTGTCGCGGTTTTCCTCGATAATGCTCTTGGCACGTTCATACTGAGCGGTGACAATCTTCTTCACTTGCTGATCGATCTTGATGGCGGTTTCTTCGGAGAAGTCGCGATGCTGTGCAATCTCGCGTCCCAGGAATATCTGCTCTTCCTTCTTACCGAAGGTCAAAGGCCCCATCTCCGACATGCCATACTCACAAACCATCGCACGTGCGAGTTCGGTAGCGCGTTCGATGTCGTTTGAGGCTCCGGTAGTGATGCTGCCAAGGAATGCATCTTCAGCAATTCGCCCGCCCATCAGAATAGCAATCTGACCCAGCAGATATTCTTCGCTGTAGTTATGACGATCGCCTTCGGGCAGTTGTTGGGTAACGCCGAGCGCCATACCGCGCGGAATGATCGTGACCTTGTGAACCGGATCAGCGTTAGGAACTTTCAAGCCGACTAACGTGTGACCGGCTTCGTGATAGGCGGTGACGCGCTTCTCTTCGTTTGAGATCACCATGCTCTTGCGCTCTGCGCCCATCAACACCTTGTCCTTAGCCAGTTCAAAGTCGGCCATCGCGACCAGTTTCTTGTTGTAGCGCGCGGCGTTAAGGGCCGCTTCGTTAACAAGGTTGGCGAGATCGGCGCCAGTGAAACCTGGTGTGCCGCGAGCAATCACGCTGATGTCAACGTCTTCGCCCAGCGGAATCTTGCGCGTGTGAACTTTAAGAATGCCTTCACGACCACGCACATCAGGTCGCGATACAACGACGCGTCGATCAAAACGTCCTGGTCTGAGCAACGCAGGATCAAGTACGTCCGGACGGTTAGTCGAAGCGATCAGGATGACGCCGTCGTTTGATTCAAAGCCGTCCATCTCGACCAGCAACTGATTCAATGTCTGTTCGCGCTCGTCGTGTCCGCCGCCGAGGCCGGCGCCGCGATGACGACCCACCGCGTCGATTTCATCTATGAAGATGATGCACGGAGCATTCTTCTTACCCTGTTCGAACAGGTCACGAACGCGCGAAGCGCCGACGCCTACGAACATTTCGACGAAGTCGGAACCCGAAATAGAGAAGAAAGGAACATTCGCTTCGCCGGCGATGGCGCGCGCCAGTAATGTCTTGCCCGTTCCCGGCGGGCCCATCATCAGGACGCCCTTGGGAATTCGTCCGCCGAGTTTTTGAAACTTTTGCGGCTCTTTAAGAAATTCAATTATCTCCTGCAGCTCTTCCTTTGCTTCTTCAACGCCGGCGACGTCTTTAAACGTCACGCGCTTTTGTTGATTGTTCAGAAGCTTGGCGCGCGATTTACCAAACGAGAGCGCTTTGTTTCCACCGGACTGCATCTGTCGCAACATAAAGACCCAGATGCCGATAATAAACAGGAGCGGCGCCCAGGTTATTAGCATTGGCCAGATATAGCTGCTGCTTCCCGAGTCGTCTTCAAACTTTTCTACCTTGGTTTTGCCTTCAGCGTTTTTCTCATTGGCCTTCTTGAACAACTCGTTTTTTATCTGCTCGTTTGTGAGTTGAACTTTATATTCGAGATTGCGGGTGTCAATTGCAGTGGTCTCGTTCTGCTTGACCGTTAACACCTTGATATCGCCGGCATCGATCTTCTGGTAGAGCGCTTGCAAATCGAGAGCGGTCGCACTCTTGCCAGAGGGATTGACCATCTTGTAAAGCAACACGGCTCCGGCGACGATCAATAACCAAAAAATAATTTGTCTAGCTGTAGAACTCAATGTCATTAAAGCCTCCGACTGCGATCATAACCCATCAGGACTTCCTTTGTCGCTTCGCCAAAAGGGTCGCCGGTGGGCGAGCCAGTTGCGAAGCGGGAGTCGTTTGATGCCTGCCAGCATTTAGCTGGTTGCGCTGAAACACCCCATTAGAAACATCTTCGGCCCGGGAGTTCCCGGCACTCAACGCCTGGTAAAAAGCGAAAACCGCCGGCTTCTGCCTGGCGGTATCAACCCCAGCGAATTCTAGTGGTCACCGGGCGCATTTTCAACCCCTTTTTGCCCGACAACTCCAGCATTCCTCGCTTGCGTGTGACCTTTAAGCCGTCAGGTAATTCTGCGATTCGGCCGCCGCGATCCCCCTCCAGCAACTTTTCAACTGCAATCAGGTGAACCATTTCAAGCCGCTTGAGATCCCCGCGCGAACGCAAAATCCATTCGCGTAATGCGCGGCGTCGCACCGCCGCCGGGCTCTGCAATAGAACACTTACGCTGAGCGATGGCACCTTGGTTTCACTATTCTTCGGGTCCACCAGAGCCAGCTCCAGCAGCCGGTCGGCCTCGTCTGCAAGCGCCGCGGCATCTTCATTAAGGAGACTTGCAGTGCGGCTCAGCGCTTCCACCACGCGATTATTAAACGACTTCATCAGCGGCAAAAGTTGTTTGCGAACTCTGACGCGGGAGAAGCCTTCATCTTCGTTCATCTCGTCCAGGCGAAAATCGATCTGGCGCCGCCGGCAGTATTCTTCGGTGTCGCCGCGGTGTGCCCAGGCAATCAACGGACGAACAAGCAGCACGTCTGCGTCGCTCTTGAGTCTCCTGATTGCCGGCGTGCCACTCAATCCTTCCGCGGCGCTGCCGCGGATGAGTCGCATTAAAATTGTTTCCGCTTGGTCGTCCAGCGTGTGTGCAGTCAACACATAGCGGGCGTGTTTTTTCACAGCTGTCTTAAACAAAAACTCGTAACGCGCTTTCCGTGCGGCCTGCTCCAGGTTCTCACTCTTCTTCTTCGCACCTGGAGCTGATTTGAGATTGGCGCGAGCGACCACTACGTCGCAGCCGAGTCCTTGGGCGAGCTCCTTGACCCACAGCGCATCCTTACGACTCTCAGGCCTCAGCCCGTGGTCGAGATGACCAACAGTCAGGTTCAGTTGGAGCTTGTCCGTTTTGATCAACTCGTTCAGAGCCAGCAGGAGAGCGGTTGAGTCGGCGCCGCCGGATACTGCGACTATGATGTTCGCTTCTGAAGTAGGCAGCGCGAGTCGTCGCCATTGCTCCAGCAGCTGAGCGGCGAAGGCAGAAAGCCTCGCCTTAGTTGGTCGGCGCGGTTTGGAGTTCGTCATCATCCGGTTACTGTCCTCCGCACAGAGAAAAACTTTACTCCAGCTTGACATTCGTTGACCCCGCCGCTTCTAATTCACGCATCCCAGGCAGGTCTTACGCACTAAATAGTTCTCCCGGAAAAATCTTCGCGAGGTTATTGATGAAACCGAGTACATCTCTGAATCGAGGCATGCTTCTGTGTGCGCTCATTGTGGCGCTGCTGTCCTTCCAATCTATTCCCGTCTCCGCCTTTGACGAAGGCATGTGGCCGTTTAATAACGTGCCCAGGGAAACCATCAAACAAAAATATGGATTCGAGGTCACTGACGACTGGCTAAAAAAAGTCCAGCTCGCCTCAGTACGCTTCCCCAACGGCTCGGGCTCATTTGTCTCACCTAACGGCCTGGTGCTCACAAATTATCACATTGTCGAAGATGCTGTCGGCGAACTAAGCACCGCAACCAAGGATTATGCGAAGGAAGGCTTTGTCGCTCGCAACCAGTCGGAGGAGATGAAGGCCGAGGGCCTTTCATTGGATCAGCTCGTCAGTATTGAGGACGTCACCGCTGTGGTGAACAGCACCGTGAAAAGTGATATGTCTGCGACCGAAGCCAATGCAGCGCGACGTGCGCAAATGACGGCCCTCGAATCCCAATCATTGCAGCAAACGGGCCTGCGTAGCGAAGTCGTGACGCTCTATCAGGGCGGCCAGTACAATCTCTATCGCTACAAAAGATACACAGACATTCGCCTCGTCTTCGTGCCTGAGTTTCAGGCTGCCTTCTTTGGCGGCGACCCTGACAACTTCAACTTTCCGCGCTTCAACATCGACATGGCCCTGGTAAGGGTTTACGAAAACGATCAGCCCGTGAAAGTAGAAAACTATTTCAAATGGTCAAAGACTGGCGTGAAAAACGGCGAGCTGGTTTTTGTCACTGGTCATCCGGGTTCTACGCAGAGACTAAACACAGTTGCCCATCTGGAATCGCTGCGCGACGTCAGCATTCCGTTATTGATTCGGATGTTGGAATCGCGCCGCGGCATGCTGAAAGCCTACATGGCCCAGGGCGAAGAGCAGACGCGTCGTGGCCAAAACGAGTTGAACTCGGTTGAGAATTCCCTAAAGGTTTACAAAGGACAAATTGCCGGACTTAAGGATCCGAAGCTGATGGCCCGGAAGCGCATCGCTGAACAAGCGTTGCAAAATTCGGTCAATGGCGATGCGCGCAGGAAAAAGGAATATGGCGACGCCTGGGATGCGATCGCGAAAGGACGCCGGGACCTGGCAACATATGAGCGCGATCGTCGTTTCCTGGAACCCACAGTTACGAGTCCTGTCCTGCCGGCTGGCTTTAATACGGCTCTATTCGGTTATGCGCGCACGCTGGTGCGTCTGGCTGACGAAAATGAAAAGCCGGACACCAAGCGCTTGCCGGAATTTACGAACGCGCGCCGGGCCGCACTGCTGGGGAATCTCTACTCAACGGCGCCAATCTATGACGACTTTGAAGAGTTGAAGCTCGCGAATTCACTGGCGTTTATGCAGAGTGAATATGGCGCGAATAGTTCGCTCATGAAGAAGGTGCTCAAAGGTAAAACTCCCGAAGCGCGCGCGGCCGAGTTAATCCGTGGAACGAAACTCAAAGACGTCGAGTATCGCAAGCAGGTGGTGGCCGCTGGAGTGAGGATGACTAACAGCGGTGACGATCCGATGATCGAACTCGCGAAGGACGTCGACCAGGAAGCGCGTGCAGTGCGCAAGCGTTATGAGGAGGAAGTGGTGGCGGTCGAACGCGCAAACTACGCGAAGATTGCCCACGCGCTTTTCGAAGATCAGGGAACCAAGCTTTATCCCGACGCCACCTTCACGCTGCGGCTGTCCTACGGTGCGGTGAAGGGCTATCGCGAGAATGGCAAGTTTGTTACGCCGTTCACCACCCTGGGTGGCCTTTTCGCGCGTTCAAATCAATATCATCACGCATTCCCCTACAACCTGCCATCGCGTTGGACGGCTAAGCGGGCAGTACTAAATCTAAGGACGCCGTTCAATTTCGTCTCCACCAACGACATCGTTGGTGGTAACAGCGGTTCGCCCGCGATTAACAAGAACCGCGAATTGGTCGGGCTGATCTTTGACGGCAACATTCAGTCACTGGTGGGAAACTTTGAGTTTGACGAGTCAGTCAATCGCTCGATTTCTGTGGACGCCCGGGGGATGATGGAAGTGCTGCGGAAAGTCTTCGGCGCAAACGCAATCGCGAACGAGTTGATGAAAGGATAGACAGACTTTCCAGTGACTTTCCTCAATGCGAATTCCCTCCACGCCGGAAATGTCGACGTTAGAAAACTGAAGGGCGGACCTTTGTGGGTCCGCCCTCAGTCCTTTCATTACTGACCCTGATTTCAACTTAGCAATCTTTGCAGAGATATACTTAACTCTTGCAGCAGGATCGAACCTTCACCGACAACGTTGGAGGCAAGCAAGACGAGCCCATCACCCAGAAGCAGTGGCGCAGAGGCCGCTACGACGGCGGTCACGAGCAGCAGATTTGAGATCCAGGAAGACACATCCGGTTTGGGGACAGCAAGCTTTTTCATAATCACCCTCCGATTAGGCTTAATGTGTGAAGTAGTCGGTCGAAATCGCGGATTTAGGGAAGAGTCTTTGTTGAGAAGGGGGCACGATGGTGAGACTTTTGAGGGGGCTGTCCGCTGTCGTTGCAACCGGAATGCCGCAATGGACCACGAGTCACAACAAGGCAGGTAAACTCCTCGGGGCCCTCAGCTTATGAAAGAACTCCGCCGTTTCCTCCGCTGCAAGGCGTACTCATATTTGCGGTCAGCCTGAAGGGCACTCTCTCCAACTTGACTGATTAGGGTTGCGCGGATGCTCCTCATCCTCAATCGTCAGAGGTAGCCGCAAGCAGCGAAGCGCCGCCTCGATGACGCGGACGAAATAGTCCCACTCAACATCGATGGCAGGCGAGTGTTGATTTTTTTTGAATCATGTCCGCAACCGCGTCCAGGTGTGGCGAGTTTTTGTGGCATGAAGTCAGTACCGCCTCGCGGTAGCGGGTGGGTGGTAGATGCGAAGCTCGTCACCGCGGATATCAAATGCGAGTGAACCCCACCCGCTACCGCAGGTGGTACTGACCTCCTGGGCCCGCGACTTGGATGTTGGCTCAGGACCCACCCGCTTACAGCAGGTGGTGCTGACCTCATCGAGCGGTGACCAGAATGCCTTTCAACGAGAGACCCAGCCGCTGCCGTCCAAAACTATAACGACCCTTAATTCAAAGAAAGAGCCACTCAAAAAATGAGTGGCCCTTTCGTTGTTATCAGTGTGCGATAGTTCGGTGTTTCGGTTTTGGGTTGTTACTGAACCACGGTTCCCTGAGTAGCCCACACCTGCCAACGTCCGTCGCGTTTGATGTAGGTGTCAGTGAAGCGAGTCTGACGGTCAAACGGTTTTCCTTCGGCGTCTTTGCCTCGCACGCGGTTTATGCCCGTGACGATCGCCGAGTTTCCCTCCACGCGCACGTTCAGGTCTGAAAGCTCGAGCGAGTCAAGCACTGTCTTGTCGCCCTTCATCGAAGCAATCTCTTCCGCTTTACTATGAATTGCGCCGGTACGACTGCTTATGTCCGTGGCGTCGTTAGCATAATTGTGTTCGAACCAGGCGACGTCGCCGCGCTTGCTGGCATCGTTCCACTCGCGCTCCATGTAGAGCAGAGCGCCCGCGTCATCAAGCGGATGGCCGGCGTTGCTTACGACCTGCCAGCTATCACCGCGCCGCTCCAGGACGTGAACGCTGCGCGAGTAGAAAGTTTCTTCTTTGCCGCCTGCCTTTTCGGTGATTACGTTGCGATGCGTGATCGTTGCCGAGTTTGGCGTGCAGGTAATCATATAGTAATCATGAGTGACTTTGGCGGCATTGGGGTTGGCCTTATCGCGCTCAGCCTGCTTGACGGCGCCGTCAATGCTCTGAGCTTTGTCTATGGCGCCCGTAGCGCCTAAGCCCACAAAGTTGTCGGCATAGACGTTTTGCAGAAAAGCCCGGTCACCACGAACGCTGGCCTCGCCCCAGGCGCGATCAAAATCTTCCAGCTTCTTTTTGTCGGCGTCGCTACACTGACCAAAGGCAATAGTCGCAGCGGCAATTATCAGCAGTGATACTGCTAGAACTCGTTTCATTTTGGGAGACTCCTTTTGAATTGGGGTTGGGAAGTTTAGTTGAACAAACAAAGCGGTCTTATTTAGTGTGCGCACTTCTATCCCAGACCTAGCTAAAAGTCAAACGGCTCACTTACTCTGTGCTGGTTAAGTTTTGGACGAGCCGAGCAGAATTCCTGAATCAGAAAATTCACAAATACGGAACCAGGAGCGGTAGCGACTGGCTGATAGTTGAATTACGAATCGAGTTGCAAATACGGCTTATGTCTTTGCCCAGGATCGCTCCGGTTGCTAACGCTCCCGATTCCGTATTTTTTTGGTGCGCGTGGAGTGGTAATACGTAACTCAAAATCAAACTAGTACTACCAACCGGGCTTTCACGAAGTGATGACTGATGAGGTGAGAAAAAGCGTCCAGTCTCGACGGGTCGAAACTGGACGCTGGTTGTTGCTCACAATCGCGAGCGGTTGGTTAGTTGATCTGCTGGAGGTTCAGGATCGTCTCCAGGATCGTGCCGAGGATGCTCGCGGTGCCATTTGAATAACGGCCGTACTGATAGCGGCTGTAGTAGCCGTCCTCATAACCGCGGTCAAAGCCCTGGCGGAAGTAGTACTGATACTCGCTCTGGTCTACGTAGTAACCGTCGTAGCCGTAGCTCGCATCCTCGTAGCCAATGGCGTCCTGTGGACTAAAGCCCCAACCATCCTCGCGATCGGCCTGGCCGGCGCGGAAGCCTTCTTCGTAGCCGTTGTTAATCGCCGCGCGCAACATCTGGGCGCCATACTGATTGGTCTCGTAATAACTGCCGCCACGCGAATAGCGATAGTTGTACGGTCCGTAATCGCTGTAGCGCCAGCTTTGCAGTCTCAGTTGATCCTGACGCAGGCGCTCGAGATATCGCTGCTGATAGCGCAACTGCGCGATGCGTCGCTGCTGTTCGAGTAAACGCTGTCGCTGAATAGCGTAACTCTGGCGGCGCGACCATTCCTGGCGATACTTATTAGCACGCCGTTCCTGATATGCGCGCCAGTCGCGCTGCTGATTGTTCGTCTGGTTGGTGCGCCAGTCGCGGTTTTGAGTGCCGGTGCGACTTGAACCATCGCGCCAGCGATCCGAGTCCCGACGTGTACTGTCTTGCTGTTGGCGTCGCTGCCAGTCGGAGTTCTGCTGAGTCTGCTGGCGGCGTTGTAGTTCTAACTGGCGCTGCTGCTCCGCACGCTGCTGTTCTTCAATGCGGCGCCTTGCGTCATCACCTCGATCACGCTGACGGTTCTGTTCCCAACGCTGCTGTTGCTCGGCGCGTTGCTGGTCCTGATTCTGCTGAACGCGCTGCTGATTTTGCTCCCAGCGCCTTCGCTGTTCTTCCTGATTCTGATCGACGCGCTGGCGATTCTGCTGCCAACGCTCCTGCTGCTGGGCGCGCTGTTGATTTTGCTCTGTCGCGCGTTGCGCCTCGCGTTGCCGCTGCGCTTCGGCACGCTGCTGTTGCTCAGCGGCGCGTTGCTGCTGTTGCGCTTGCTGTGCCTGCTCACGCTGCTGCTGTTGGGCAGCGCGACGCTGTTCCTGCTCAGCCCGGCGCTGATCACCTTGTCCCTGATTTTGGCTCTGATCATTTTGATTTGACTGTTGCTGAGCTTCTTCGCTGCGGTCGCGTCCGCGGCCATGGCGGCCCTGTGCACTTGTGATGTCGCTGGCGCCGATTAGCACTGCGAAAGCTAACGCTGCCGACGTTGCGAGGCCCCTGTAATTAACTTTCATTTATTTACCCCTTTGAACCTTGTTGCTCCCTTGAGACTTACCCGTTGTATGCATTGGCAAACGGTGTTCCAGCAAACGAGAGTTCAAAGAAGGGTGTTGTTGGAGTTAAATCTCGCGCATAAGTGAACCCATATGATTCACGCACTGACGTTATGGGATAGGAAAGAGTGCCAGGGACCCATTTCGCGCTTCGCGCTCATTGCGGGCGGGACGCCCGCGGTCCCAGCAAATAGCTTAACTGGTGTGATCAGGCTCGCTCGAGACCGGCGTACTTTTCGATGAGCTTCTTTTGGCCGTAGCCTGGAAAGGTGACGGTTAGTTTCAGAGAATCACCCACACCTTCGCGGCGCAGGACGAGACCGCGGCCATACTTGGCATGGCGCACGTAAGAGCCGGGGACGAAATCTCCCGCCGAAGGCGGAGTTTCGAGTTTCGAGTTTCGAGTTTCGAGTTTGGGACTTAGGTCTTGGGACTTTGGACTTTGGAAAGACGATTTTCGGCTAGCCTTCTCTTGTTCTGCTTTTTCCCGAGTTGACTGAAAGCTGCCGCTGGTGTTGCCGAGTTGCGTGGCGCGCTGCTTGAAGAATTCGGCGATCGAGTCGACGCTGTCGTAAGTTTTGCCTGCGTATTTGCCTTTCTCTTTGCGATATCCGCTCTGAGCGTCGTCTGCACCAGCCGCCTGGCCGCGTCGATATTCGCCGTGTTCGTAATCGATCTGGGTTGAGCCGCGCGCGAATGAGAGCCAGGAGTTTCCGCGCGAAAGATCTTCCATCAGCTCCAAAGGCATTTCGTTTAAAAACTGCGAAGGCTCAGACGCCAGCTCTTCGCCGTAAACGCGACGCTTCATCGCGTGCGTCACGTACAAGAATCTTTCTGCGCGGGTCATCGCCACGTAGCAGAGCCGGCGTTCTTCTTCCAACTGGGCCGGATCGGTGGCTGAACGCGAATGAGGAAACAGCCCGTCTTCGAGACCCGCGATAAACACGAGTGGAAACTCGAGACCCTTGGCAGAGTGAGCGGTCATCAAGGTGACGGGTGCGTCGCCTTTGTATTGATCGGTGTCGGAAACAAGTGCGGAGTGATCGATAAACTCGCGCAAACCGTCGATGCCTTGTTCGTCATAGTCGACCGCAGCGTTTACTAGTTCCTGCAGATTTTCCAAACGTGCTTCGGCTTCGTCAGTCTTTTCGCCTTTTAGTGCGTTCTCGTATCCGGTTTCGAAGATGGCGGCTTTGACGATGTCGGAAGGTGAAGAAAGAGCGGGGGCAAGCCGCCCTTCCTGACCCTGAGGCTCTGGGACTTGAGATTCTAGTTCTGAAGTCTGTGCTTCTTGAGACTCTGTGCCCGGAGTATTAACGTCGATTCCAGCCATCTTGCCGAGGCGAAGGATAAGCTTGCGGAAACTCTTCAGTGCTGAGATTGAACGCAGACTCAGCCCGTCAGGCTTCTCGATCACCAGCGCGATCGTTTCCCACAGCGAGAGGCCATAGTCGTTCGCGCGACGCGAAACTTCGTCGACTGTTTGTTTGCCGATGCCGCGCGGCGGACTATTGATAACCCGTTGCAGCGCGATCGAGTCAGTTGGATTCAGGGCCAGCTTGAGATAAGCAATGATGTCCCGCACTTCCATGCGTTCGTAAAACGAGAAGCCACCGACGATGTTGTACTGCAACCCGGCGCGACGCATCGCTTCTTCAAACACACGCGATTGGGAATTGGTGCGATACAGTACTGCGCTACGCAGGTCGTACTCTTCCTGCCTGTGTTCCAGTATCTTTGAAGCAACAAAACGGGCTTCTGATTCGGCGTCGAACGCCTGGAAATAGCGCACGCGATCTCCGTGCGGGTTCGAAGTCCAGAGGTTCTTTCCCTTGCGCTCGATGTTGTGTTTCACCACCGCGCCGGCGACGTCAAGAATTGTTTGCGTCGAACGATAATTCTGCTCGAGGCGGATTGTTTTGGTGTTGGCAAAGTGGTTTTCAAAGTTGAGAATGTTAGTTATGTCAGCCCCGCGCCACTTGTAGATCGACTGGTCCTCGTCGCCGACCACCGCGATGTTTTGCTGTTTCTCAGTCAACAAACTAATCAGCGAGAACTGCAGCGAGTTCGTATCCTGATACTCGTCAACCAGGATGTAGCGAAACTTGTTGTTGTACTTTTCGCGCACTTCCGGTACTTCACGCAGCAGGCGCACGGTCTTAATCATCAGATCGTCGAAGTCAAGCGCGTTGTTCGCATGCAGACGCTCCTCGTAAGTCTCGTACACGCGAGCTATCGACGCGCGGCGCTCATCGACGTAATCGGCACGCGCTGAAAAAGCGGCGACGTCCTCGCCGCGGTTCTTTGCCGAGCTGATGGTGGACTGAGTTGCGCGCAAGCCGAGCTGCTTTTCGTCGTAGCCAAGATCCTTGATGCAGTTTTTGATTAGTCGCAGCGAATCGTCTTGATCGTAGATGGTGAAGGTGCGCGTGTATTTGTCGTCAAGCTTTTCGATGTCCTGCCGAAGGATGCGTACGCAGAGACTATGAAAGGTGGAGACGAGCGGCCAGCTCGAGAGTTCCTCATCGCGCAACAGACGCTGGACGCGCTGGCGCATCTCCTGAGCGGCCTTATTGGTAAATGTGACGGCGAGAATATTCCACGGCGCGACGCCTTTTTCAGCGATCAGGTAAGCGATACGATGAGCGATTACGCGCGTTTTGCCGGAACCGGCGCCGGCCAGGATGAGTAGCGGGCCTTCCGTTGTGCGGACAGCTTCTTGTTGTTGTTCGTTAAGGAAATTGAGAAAGTTGGTCATTAGCAATCAGCAATCAGCAGTCAGCACTCAGCCCAAACCAGCAAGCGGGTTATCGATCACGTCGGACCTTCATCAAGAGAGAGGCAAGCATTCGCTTGACTTCGACAACGCGTCCATTGAGATCATCGTAAATCTTTTTTGATAGGAGATTCAGATCCTTGGCTAAGAGGATATGATACTCGACCTCGCTCGCAGATCCCATTCCGATCTGAAGGAAACGCGCCAGCTCTGCGTTTCTCGCCTCTTCCAAAGCCTTCGGCAATGTTAGCTGCGATAGACGCTGATGAGCGTCTCAGTTGACTCGTCAGTCCATACCTCTCTTCTGTTGGGAAGGATGCAGTCGCCTTATATATCTCTAAAGTGAGTAGATGAGCCTTCTCCCAGACCTTGATTTCTCTAAAATCGCGCATGTTGAGCCATCCTTTCTGAACTGTAAGATCCAGTGATTCTCCTTGGTCGTAGCTACAAACGAAAGGTTGGCTGATTGCTGAAGGCTGAATGCTGATTGCCGAATTCCTTGCAAGTTTGACCGCAAGAACCGGATAGAACCCACCCGACGAACTGGCTAATATCCTCACGAGTTTACTGAGTACTGAATGCTGAAGGCTGATTGCTGATTGCTCGAAAATGAAGCAAACTTGATGAGGTGATATTATGAGCGCATTAATGAACGAACAGATGAAATTGCTGCCGGACGATCACGAAGCGCAGTGGCAAGCAGTGTTGGCGAAAGATGCACGCTTCGACGCGCAGTTTGTTTTCGCTGTTAGCTCGACCGGTATTTACTGCCGCCCATCTTGTCCTTCGCGGCGCCCACGTCGCGAGCGCGTTTCCTTTTTCCGAATGCCGGAACAGGCCGAGCAGGCGGGATTTCGTGCCTGTCTTCGTTGCCATCCTCGAGAGGTGCGGACCCAGGACCCACAAATTCAAATGGCGCAAGAGGTTTGCCGCCTGATTGATGAAAACAACGGCGAATCGATCACGCTTTCAGCCTTGAGCGAGCAGCTAGGCGTCAGTTCCTTTCATCTGCAGCGAACTTTCAAGAGCGTTATGGGGATCACGCCGAAGGACTACGCCGAGACCACCCGGGTCAATCGATTCAAACAGGGTGTTCGCAAGGGCGAGGCGATTACCAGCGCAATCTACGATGCAGGCTTCGGTTCAAGCAGCCGTTTGTACGAAAACGCAGCTGTTCAACTCGGAATGACCCCCGCGACTTATGGCAAGGGTGGACGTGGGGCCGTGATTAACTACGCAACAGTTGAAACGCCTCTCGGTCGTCTTTTGGTTGCAGCCACAAACAAGGGCGTCTGCTCGGTGATGCTTGGCGACTCGGATGGTTCACTCAAAGCTGATCTATTGCGCGAGTTTCCGGAGGCTGAGATTCGTCATGACGGGAAGGCGCTTCGTTCGTCGCTTGATGCGATAGTTGAGCACCTGGAAAACAAGAGTCCACACATCGACCTGCCGCTCGACATTCGGGCTACGGCTTTTCAGCGGCAAGTGTGGGAGCAGTTGCGCTCGATACCTTACGGCGAAACGTATTCCTACAGCGACGTAGCAGAAGCGATTGGACAACGAAAGGCTGTACGCGCGGTGGCTCGCGCCTGCGCAACAAATCCGGTGGCGCTTGTGATCCCGTGTCACCGGGTTATTCGTGAAGACAAGAGTTTGGGTGGCTATCGCTGGGGCCTGGAGCGGAAGAAGAAGTTGCTGGAGACCGAGAAAGAAACCAGCCGGAGAAGTTAAGTATCGCGCCTGCTCAAGTGATTGTCTGGGACCGCGGGCGTCCCGCCCGCAAACGCGCCAACAGGCGCGCAAGTTTTGGCGCCCTATATCCATCGATTTTCGCGCTGCGCGCTCATTTGGGGGCGGAACGCCCGCGGTTCCAGACAATCACTTGAGCGGAAAATGACCCTTTTTGGCCCCTTTCTGCGCGTTAACAGGTGGAGACTACTTATTAATAGCAGTCTCGCATGAGAATCCGGTTAGGCAAGGGTCAGAGTCTGTTTATGAAAAAAGTATTAGGCGTTATGATTGTCATTATGGCTGCTATGGTTTGCGTCTCAGCACAAACCAGGCAGGATCGAATTCGGTTCGCGGAGCATGAGGAAGCCGTTTTGAAAGTGAAAGCTCCCGCGACGGAACCAGATGCGTTCTACCCGCACACTTCTTACAGTTATCCTGTGGAAGATTTTAAGCCCGGGGTAGTTCAGGTTGGGCCGCGGACTACTTATCTCAAGGAGGGACTGCGAACCGACGAGGTTGTGCGACTCTTGGGTAAACCCGCAAGCGTTTCCGAGCGTAGCGAAAACGACGTTGTAATAACGACCTATGAATTTCTGCGAGGCGAAGGGCGCATCCTGATCGCCGAGTTTGTGAGTAACCTGTTAGTGAGGTCGCGATTAGAGACGCATGTCGAACGTCCGGTGCAAGCAGATCGTTAGATCTAAACTCTGGCGGGTGTTTTTGGAGCTGGAGAAGAGCTCGCAGGAGGCGGGCCACGAAATGAAACGCGCATTAGGTTTGGTTTTGTTCATAGCATTAGTGGCTGGGTTTACCTTGCGCGCTTCCGCGCAAGATGCTTCGAACGTGCCGGAATCGTTAGAGACTCTGCGTTCGCAATTGCTTGAAGCGAATGCTGAGGAAACGCAGCTAAAACAGAGACAGAATCAACTTGACGAAGATCTGAAACCGGAAAACATCGAACGCGCTCTCGCGGGCATTGGCTCGACCAAACCTGAAGAGCTGCGTGAGTCACGTCGCCGCCAACTCACTATCGAAAGAGACGGAGTCCGTGCTCAACTCAAGATAGCCACAACCAGACGCGAGCGTTTGGAGTCTTACCTTCAAACAGCGGAAACGCAGGCCTACCAGCAGAACTCGTCAGGATCAGGAAGCGGACCAATGCTCAATCAGGCTGTGGCAGGGAAACGGTCGTGGAGTTTTGGCTGGGTTATTGGAATAGCGGCAGCACTGGGAGAGATTCTGGGAATAGTGCTGTTAGTGATTGTCGCCATCAAACGAGTTCGAACAAGTTAAGACTTGGGCAAAGTTGAACTTGCGACGGGTAACCTCATCATGAATTTCCTAGCGTCTCTAAGTCTGTCTTAATAACCTCAATTCTCTCTGCGACCTTTGGATTTCTCTGGACTCAGACAGTTTCTTTTCCTCTTGCAATTGTTTGACATGTACCTTCCCTGGATTTAGTTTACGTGGCAGATCGCGCCGTTGTCCTGGTCTGCTACGCCCTTCGCTCAGCACGGATTCGATTCAATTTCATTCGGTGAGTTTTCCGATCGGGCTTGGCGGTTGCATCGCTTGGCGAACGCGCTTTAACCGGGCTCCGTCGGATTAACTCCGCCTGAAAAGGATCGTTACAACATGTCCAGGAAAACAATTGGGGAAACGTTGAAGCAGGCCGTGGCATGGCCCACGAAATTTCTTTTCGGTGACGATATCTTCATTTCTTATTCACGGGCCGATGGCGCGACTTATGCAGCGGGCCTCGCTGATGAGCTGGCCGGACGAAAATTTTCCTGCCGCTTTGACCTTTGGGGTACGGAGCCAGGCAAAGAAATGCCTAACTCTTTGAAGCGGGCCTTGAAACGAAGCGCCGTGCTGGTTTTGGTTGGCTCGCCAAGTGCCGCGAAGAGCGTCCATGTAGCGCAGGAAGTAGCAGAATTGAAACGGCGCGGTCGGAAAATCATTCCCGTTGCCTTCGACGGCATACTGCTCAGAAATAACTTCACCGTCAGGAATGGTAGTCTCGAGAGAATAGTAGCGAGTGGAACCCCGATCACTGTCGACGAGGCTTTATGGGCAGCCGACATTGAAGGGCTGCCGCTGTCCTGTGAAAAAGTTTCCGCCCTAAAGACAGGTGACCCTTCGCCCGATGTGATCAGCCGTATCGAAAAGACGTTTACTTTTTCGCGCAAGGATGAACGGTTGAGAAAAACGACCGCGGCTATTGGTGTCGTGCTCATCATTCTGATCGGTGCGAGCATCGTGGCTGGCTATGTGGCGACGAAGAAGGGAAAGGAAGCTGCCCTAAGAACCTCAGAGGCCGCGCAGGCGGAAACTCGCGCGCGCGACTCGGAACTAAGGGCGAAGCAGCAGGAAGATAACGCGAAACAGCAAACGCTTCTCGCCGAAGCTGCGACGCTAAAAGCGACCGACGCTGAAAAGTTGGCAGGAGAGAAAACCAGGCTAGCCGATGAAAAGACGAAACTGGCAGCTGAAAAGACCAGGCTTGCGGCTGCTGCGTCCAAACGAGCAGACGAGCAAACTGCAAAGGCCGACGAGGCAAGTCAGCGGGCAGCTACTCAGGAGTTAAGTGCTCACAAAAATCTGGCCCGCAGCTATTATGCTCAGGCGCAGGCCGAATCCAACACCAACCCTTTGCGCGCACTTGCCTGGGCCAATACTGCCGTCAAGGAAGCGCCGACTGAGGACGAAAACAAGTCTTCCTACATGGTGCGGGCCCTTGATCTCGCAGCGAGAACACCGCTCTCTGTAATCAACTCTCCTACCGGACTCCTGTCGGCCAGCTTCAGTCCCGCCGGTGAAACGATTGTCACTTTTTCTGCATCGGGCAAGTTTGCTGTTTGGGACGGATATACCGGAGAGTCATTGCCTCATCCCTTCCCAGACCCAGGCTTCAAGTATGAATTGGATTTGACGAACTTCTATAAGGCCGTGTTCAGTTCGGAGGGGAGTCGAATCGCCTTGCTCGTTCGTGAGCCGGCGCAAGCGGGAGAGAATCTAGAGTTGCACCTGCTCGTGTGGGAGGCACGCACGGGTCGAGCGGTGCGAGATATCAGGGTCGAAGGTCGTGTGGAGGGGCTGCATACCATGTCGTTCAGCCCAGACGATCAGGACATCCTCATCACGATGTCGAGAGCGATAGGTTATTCCGTCTGGAACATTGCGTCGGGAAAGGAACGAATCTACGAAACTCCGATAAAGAAGTCTCGTTGGGCCTGGGATAATAAAACCAGCTCGATCTGGAGTCAGAATCCCGCTCGTAACTGGTTTCTTAATGTTCGAGACAAAGAAGTCATAAAGACTTCAGCGGGAGCCCAACCGATCTCGGCGGAAGTGTTAGAGGTAAGAGAAAATCTGACCGGGAAACTGATCGCAGAACTTCCGCTGGTGGATAAAGACCCTCACGAAGATGAAGTTGCCAAAGAAGCAGCCTTTACTCCGGACGCGCAAAAGATCGTGCTCCTTTCAGAATTTAATGGTGATAACAAAGATAGTAAGTATAAGGGACCACAAACTTTGCTTCGTGTTTGGAATGTCGTAACTGGTCGTGCCAGCACGCCAAGGCTTTTGAGCAAGCCTGATTCTGGAGAGTACAGCGAGTTTGGCATTGAGGCAGGCCCATGGAGCATCAGCCGCGACGGACAGAGGCTATTGATCACGAATAGTAAGTACAATTTCATTTCGGTTTGGGACATCAGCGGAGCGGAACCGGATTGGAAATCTACGATCAGCATCCCTGAGGCTTCAAACGGTGTGAAGCTTGGGTTGGAACTTGCGCTCTTTACCGAAGACGACCAGAACGTGATTAGCATTTCGCTCGGAGAGGACAACAATCGAGTGATAAACGTCTGGAGCGCGGAGAACTATCACCTGGCCAGCCAGCCTTTCATCGTAAAGTACAGCCCTCTTGGCTTTGACGTCTCTCCCGGCGACAAAACCGTCAACGTTCTTCATCAGGACGGAACACTTCTTTCGTGGGATTTGTTGCGTGACGGTACATTTAGCACAGTCGCGCCCGATTTGCCGAAAACGCAGGATATGGCGTTCGAGAGTGCGGTTCTCACTCCCGATCGTCTTTCGCTCCTGACGATTGGCTACCACCACGGCGCAATGAACGAGCATGGGCCTCACGTGATGCAACTTTGGGATGCCGCTACCGGAGTTAAGAAATGGCCGGCGGATGTGCCGGCGCCCTCTACGCCGGATCAAGTTAAGTTTAGCCCTGACGGCTCCCGCTTTTTCGTTATGCCGAAAAGTCGTGACTACTATCAGGTTGGCGTTGCGGTACGCCAATTAAACGACGCCGCGAACTTGCCGGGCTTTCGCCCGATCACCGTTCCTCTTAATGAAGTTGAGTTCAGCCGTGACGGAAATTCCCTGGTCACGGCGGTCTGGGTTTCGTCTGAGCCGAAAATCAAGTTTTGGTCTGCGACGACCGGTGAGCCGCTATCTGAGGAAAGTTCTACACAGCTCAAAGATGGCTACTTCATCGGCTTCACTCGCTTTGGCGAGTATTACATCACGCTCCCGCCGGGATTTGACGCGGATGCAAATTACTCAGAGTTCATTCTGTCGAAAGTTCACTCTGAGCAGAACCAACAAACAAGGCTTCGCTTTGCAGACAATGGCACCGCTGCTCTGGCGCTGGCGCTCTTGAGGCAAGCGCAAAAGGTTGAGGTCACTCGCGAAAATGAAGTCGTTGCAATTCTCGATTCGGGCATCCGGATAACAATCGAGCAGTCTCCAACCGGCACGCGGCTAACAAACCAGGCGACAAAGTTACAGCTAATACCGATACTCGATTCTCAGGCTGACCTGTCTCAAGTGATTATCAGCCCGGACGGAAGGCTGGCCGCCGCCACCTTCGCCGCAGAAAAGAAGACATTGGCTCGAGTGTGGGATATCGCTTCCGGTCTACCCCTGTCTGAGCGTTTGTGGGGCGATGATGAAATTAAGGACATCGCGTTTACTCCGGACAGCGCCAGGCTCTTGATAGCGGATAAATTCGGTGTCTTGCGCTCCTGGTTTTTCCCGTATTTCAAAGGTGATACGCCTCCCTGGATGCTAAGCATGAGCGAAGCGTTAGCCGGCCAGCGAGTGGTCGGAGGCGCGGACGTTCAACGAATCTCCCCGGAAGAGTATGCGAAGATGCGGCGGAAGTTTGGAGAGGCATTAACCGCCGCTGCAGCCGCAGGAGATCAGCGGGCGCGATTCTTACTTGCCGGTCGAAAACGTTAGTTAGCAAGTAAGGGCCAGGCTATTCCACTGTTACCGACTTGGCTAGGTTCCTCGGCTGATCGACATCGCACCCACGACGTACTGCGATGTGGTAGGCCAGAAGTTGCAACGGAATGATTGAAAGGATTGGCGACAACAAGTCGCTCGATGGCGGGATGTTGATGACGTAGTCAGACATGGTCGCTGACATCGTATCTCCTTCAGTCAAAACTGATATCACGATACCTTCACGGGCCTTCACTTCCACTATGTTTGAATGCGTCTTCTCATAACGCAACTCAGACGAGCGATTTCCATCCTCACGGGTATTAATAAACAGCACCGGTAAACGCTCGTCGATTAGAGCATTCGGCCCGTGCTTCATCTCGCCTGCCGGGTAGCCTTCGGCGTGTATGTAAGAAATCTCCTTGAGTTTCAAAGCGCCTTCGAGGGCCACTGGAAAGTTTATGCCGCGGCCGAGGTATAGAAAGTCTGTTGATCTAAAGAACTCTTTAGACAACTCTTCAATATCATCAGAATCGCTGAGCAGGTGTTCGAGTTTGACCGGCAACTCAGCGAGTTGCTGCGCATGATGTTGCGCTTCTGCCGGCGATAGCGTTCCCCGCAGGTTACCGAGATAGAGACCGAGCAAATAGAGTGCGACCATCTGCGAAGTGAAGGCCTTGGTGGAAGCAACTCCAATCTCAGGTCCCGCGTGCGTCAGTATCGTTCCATCAGCCTCGCGCGTAATCATCGAGCCGTTGACGTTACAGATCGCGAGCACTTTGGAACCGATCTCTTTGGCTTCTCTCAGAGCGGCGATAGTGTCTGCCGTCTCGCCTGATTGGGTAATCACCAACAGGAGCGTGTTCTCATCCATCACCGGATCGCGATAACGAAACTCCGAAGCGTAGTCGACGTCCACTTGAATTCGGGCGAGCTGCTCGATCATGTACTTGCCTGCGAGTCCGGCATGCCAGGACGTGCCGCAGGCCGCAATCTTGATCGAAGTGAAATGCTTGAAGTCGGCCTCGGTGATGTTCTTCATCTCGTCGAGAAATACCCGGCCGGTGTCCAGGGAAATGCGGCCTTGCATCGTGTCGCGGACGGAACGCGGCTGCTCGTAAATTTCCTTGAGCATGAAATGCTTGAAGCCACCCTTCTCCGCCATGATCGGATCCCAGGTGATGCGCTGGATGGCTGGTTGCACTGAGTTTGCCTCGAAATCTGTTACCCGAACGGCGTCTTTATTGATGATTGCCATCTCGCCGTCGCCGAGAAAAAACACATCCCGCGTGTGCTGCAGAATCGGTGGAATATCCGAGGCAACAAAAAACTCCCGATCGCCCAGGCCTATGACTACTGGAGGTCCCTGCCTGACGGCAATGATTATATCAGGTTCATCAGCGTTAATGATTGACAGAGCGAAGATGCCTTTTAGATCCAACATTGCGCGCCTGACTGCCTGCTCAAAATTGTGATCGGATTTGAGATACTCTTCGATTAAATGGGCGATGATCTCGGTGTCGGTTTCGGTAACAAACTGGTGGTCGGTTTTGCGCAACTGTTCCTTGAGTTGCAGGTAATTCTCGATGATGCCGTTGTGAACTACGACGATGCGGCCGGTGCAATCGCGGTGAGGATGGGCGTTTTCTTCAGTGGGCCGGCCATGAGTGGCCCAGCGCGTATGTCCAATTCCATAAGTTCCGTCGAGCGGGCTAAGCCTGATGACCTCTTCGAGGTTGCGAAGCTTGCCCTCTGCGCGGCGGATTTCGAGCAGATGGCCTTCGTTGACCACAGCGATGCCGGCAGAGTCGTACCCGCGATACTCGAGCTTCCGTAAGCCGTCAATGATTAGCGGCACAACCTGCTTGTTTCCTACATAGCCAACAATTCCGCACATAGTTTTCCTTCAGTGAAACGTGAAAGTGAAAAGTCAAAAGTGAAAAGTATTCGCGGGCGGCAGATTGATACGTTGCGCTTACTTATCACTATTCACTCTTCACCGGCTTTAACTGTTTCTTAATGACTGCCGGAACTCCGGCAACAAGCGTGTTGGGTGGCACATCTTCGGTAACTACCGAACCAGCAGCAGTCACTGAACCTTTGCCGACTCTAACCGGCGCCACCAACATTGTATCCGAACCGATTCGCACATCGTCTTCGATGACCGTAGGATGTTTGTCCTTGCCGTCGAAGTTGCAGGTGACTGTGCCGGCGCCAATATTTGTATCTTCGCCGATAGTCGCGTCACCCAGATAAGTGAGATGCATCGACTTTGATCGCCGGCCCAACCGCGATTTCTTAGCTTCAACGAAATTACCAACTACCGACCCCTCTTCAAGAATCGTGTTCATGCGCAAATGAGCAAATGGGCCGACTGCACAGTTCGACTGGATTTCGGAGTCGATCACCACACAATGATCTTTCACGACGACATTGTTTCCCAACCGGGAATTAGCAATGCGCGTTCCCGATCTGATCTCACAGCCTTCTCCAATTATGGATTTGCCTTCGATGGAAACGCCGGGATAGATGATGCAGTCGCGGCCCACCTCAGCCTCGGCACTCACGTAGGCATGGGATGGATCGAGAAAGGTTACGCCGTCGTCAACCATTAATTTGCGGATGGTATTTCGACGCATTAGGTTTTCGAACTCCGCCAGTTCGGCGCGGGTGTTTATCCCCGAAACTTCCCGAGCATTGCTATGCAGATGAACGTTGACTTTCTCGCCCTGGGCTAAAAGTATTTGCGGAACGTCCGTCAAATAGTATTCGCCTTGTTGGTTCGACGGCTCTACGCGCTTCAGTGCGGCGAAAAGTTTGCGCGCGTCGAAACAATAGATGCCAGAGTTGATCTCCTTCACCGTTTGTTCCTCAGGACCGGCGTCTTTTTGTTCTACTATGCGTAGAAAACAGTCGCTTTCGTCACGAACGATGCGGCCATAGCCCGTAGGGTTTTCAAGTCGTACGCTCAGGATTGAACAAGCTGCTTTGCAAGTCCGGTGTTGACTGATGAAGTCTTCCAGCGTCGCTTGACGAATCAGAGGCACATCCCCGGAAAGGATGAGCACCAGCGAGTCGCTGTTTTCGAGCTGCGAGTGCGCGGCCATGACAGCATCGCCGGTTCCGCGTTGCTCTCTTTGCGTGACGAAGGCTGAGCTATCGCCTACTTCAGTCTTGACCGCCCTTTCGACCTCATTCGCCTGATGGCCCACCACTACGTAGATCTTTTCCGGGCGCAGCGATTGGGCAGTGCGACAAACGTAAGTAATTAAAGGCAGGCCGCCGAGTTCATGGAGCACCTTGGCGCGCGCCGATCTCATTCTGGTTCCCAGGCCGGCGGCGAGAATGAGTACTACAAGCGACGGATCGGGTTGGCGGGGCGGCAACGGCTGGCCTTTCTCGATTGGCTCCATGAGTTATGCCGGAACAGTGGGCCGTAAGCAAACTTGTTGTTTGCATGCGAGAACAACACGCGCCAAAAGGTTGGAGTCGTGTCGGACCTTTTCGCCATCTTCCAGGAGATTGGTGCGAATGACTTGCGTAGCTTCGTCCAGCACCGCATCGATTGCGTCGTCATCAATTCCTATTTGATAGGCACCTTCCTGGGCATAACGCAGCGCTTGTTCCTCGGTGATGCGGCGGTCGTTGACGATTACAAAATCGAAATGGATCTCGGGCGCGTAGCTCTTGGTAGTTTCCAGGTGCTGGCGTGCGGTGTAGTTGTCTGTCTCGCCGGGCTGAGTCATTAAGTTGCAGATAAATATCTTTGTAGCCCGGCTTTCGCCGATAGCAGCTGCGACTCTCGAGACTAGCAGGTTGGGTAGAATACTGGTGTAAAGCGAACCAGGACCAACAGTAATTACATCCGCTGCCCTAATCGCTTTCAATGTTTCCGGGAGGGGCAAACACTGTTCAGGCTCAAGACGCAACCGGCGAATAGGCGCGCGTGATGCCGAGATCTGAGTTTCGCCGCGCACGATGCTACCGTCTTCAAGCTCGGCTGCCAGGCGGACATCACTTATAGTGGCTGGATAGATGTGGCCTTTGCTCGCCAAGACCTCCGAGGACAATCTGACCGCTTCGGTGAAGTCGCCTGTCACTTCGGTGAGGGCCGCCAGGAAAAGATTGCCGAAGCTATGACCTCCGAGTTCGCCCTGTCCGCGAAACCGATAGCGAAACAGGCGTGACAGTAGATTCGAATCTTCAGAGAGAGCGATCATACAGTTGCGAATGTCACCGGGTGGAAGCATTTGCAACTCATCTCTCAGGCGCCCTGAGCTGCCGCCGTCATCAGAGACCGTGACGACTGCGGACAGATTAGAAATCCAAAGATCACTGGAGGAATGATCGCCCACCAAACGCTTTAATCCGGCAAGCAGCGTCGACAGACCAGTGCCGCCGCCCAGTGCGACCAGATTGAGTCCGCGATTTTCGTCAGATAAATAAGGCAACTTCATTCTCCATAGACATCACCGTCGACTGTGTGCGCCGGACGCTCTACCGCAGAAATCATACCTAAAAGGCCGGGGCTTTGAAACTGTAGATTGAAAGTGGATAACGAGTGGAACTTCTTGAGGAAAAAAACTAAACGTGGTGCTCAAAAACCAGTCGGTCAAAGTCTGGATCATTACGCAGTGAAGTCAGATCGTGATCGTGTTGCGCACGAACGCGAAGAGTTGGCTGAAGATCTAACGCTCGTTGAAGCGATTGCAGCGCCAGATCAAGTGAGCCGAGGCGAGCCCGTGTGGCCGCCAGGCCGTAATGAATGTGTGCGGCTTCGGGTTCACGCTTCAGCGCGCGTTCAAACATTTCCTGTGCTGCTACAAATTCTCCGCGGTTCAACTCGATGACACCACGATCGTAAAGCGAGTCAGCATCCCGCGGCAGTATGCTTTCCGTGCGGAGTCGGGCGTCAGCAACCGCGAGATAGGTTCGCGAGCGAGCAGCTACTTCGGAAACCTTGGAAATATTTATCCAGAAGGGCACGAAATTGATTACGCGCTTCACCAAAGCGACCTCGGGTAAATTCTTTGTGCGCACGTTCGAAAGCTTTTAGGGCTGCAGCTTCATCGACCGTAGGTTGTCGCGGTGGTGCTTGAACTACTATCGCGGGTCTTTGTGCGCGCACTGCAGCAAGTTTCTGGGTCTTTTTGACGCTTGGCGCAACAGATTTCCTGTGCTTCGCTAAAGTCGGCTTCATGGGGACCGCTTTGCGGCTTATTGTCTTCTTGACCGCCTTCTTGGCTACACGGCTTTTGAGAATGACTTTCTTTTTGACCGCAGTCTTCCTCGCGATCTTATTCTTAGAAGCAACGCGCGCCTTCGATGCAACTTTGACCTTCTGCGTTTTTCGAGCCGCCACCTTCTTCGCAACGGCCCGACTAGCCTTGGGACGTGCAGTCTTTGAAGCAGGCGTACGCCCTTTCACCGTAGACTTCGGAGAAGAACGACGGGCGACCGTGCGTGAGGTTGAACGTCTCAGACTTTTAGTAGCTGCGCTCATTTCGAAGGTTATGATTGAAAGGCCAATGTGGACCACGCGCTCCGGAAGTTGCGGTGGCAGAGTAACATAGCCTCTGCTTCTAAATCAACGAAAGAGCGAAGATAGAGGTTAAACGATCACAATCTTGGGACCTCGGAGGCCTGTGATGGTAAACAAACGAAAACACTTGAAGCACCTTGTTGGCTGTGTTACAGTGCCTTGCGGCCTGAGGGAGCACTGGATCCCACCGCGCCGGCGAGAAAAGGAACCGAAAAATGCTTTACCTGCAGCGTGTTGACCGCTGACTTCGGTTTCTCAAATCAAAACCCGCCATTGTCCTTGCCTCCCGAAACTTCAACAAGAAAGCTGTACTAATGGCAGACACGCCTCTACTGCTCAGAGAGCAGCAGTATCATCAGATTAAGGCCGTACTAGCTCGACTCCGCATGGACTCGGCCGCCAAAGTTGTCTTTTTGGTGGACAAGGACGGTCAAGAAATAGCCTCTCAGGGCGAGCTGGGTAATCTTGACACCACCAGTCTCGCATCGTTGGCGGCAGGGAATGTCGCCGCGACCGGGGGGATGGCTCAGTTAATCGGTGAAAAAGAATTTCCAACGCTTTCTCACGAAGGCGAGCGGGAGAGCATACATATCTCAGTCATCGGCCGACTCCTGCTGATCGTTGTTTTCGATGAACGATCCAGCCTGGGCCTAGTGAAACTGAGAAGTAAACAAGTGTCACATCAATTGTCAGCGATGGTTGATGAGATTAGTAGAGCCGAATTCACAGATGAGGATACAGCTTTCGCAGAAATTACGGATGAAGACATCGATAGTCTGTTCCAATAAGAGTCCCGGAAGAGTAAGTACCATATGACCTTCATCAACTACGCATCCCGAGAAATCAACTGCAAGATTGTGTATTACGGCCCCGGTCTGTGCGGTAAGACTACGAACCTCCAGCACATTTTCGAATCCACTGCGCCGCAGTCAAGGGGGAAACTGATCAGCCTGGCAACGGAAACCGATCGGACCTTATTCTTCGACTTCATGCCATTGGAATTGGGAACTGTGCGTGGCTTTAAGACTCGGTTTCATCTGTACACTGTTCCGGGCCAGGTTTTCTATGACGCCTCACGCAAACTCATTTTGAAGGGCGTCGATGGAGTCGTGTTCGTCGCAGATTCGCAAGAGGAACGAATGGATGCGAACGTCGAGTCTCTATACAATCTGGAAGAGAACTTGCAAACACAAGGCTACGACTTGATGAAGCTTCCCTACGTTCTGCAACTGAACAAGCGCGATCTCCCCAACATCATTCCCGCAGATGAGCTTGCTGCGGAGCTGCGGCGCAAAGAGGAACCCGTAGTTGAGGCAGTCGCGGCCAGCGGGGCAGGAGTCTTTGATACGTTGAAAGCTGTTGCGAAGCAGGTCCTGACAGAACTGAGGAAGGGCTGAGTCAGCGGTATTTAAAGTCTCAAATCTTAGATTCTCATCACTCAGATCTCAGTTTTAAGACTTCAAACCTCCGGACTAATCCAGCGATTTAAGCATCAGTAATCCGTCTCCGCCATTAGAGTAGTATTTTGGCAAGCGCTGCGTTACCGCATATCCAAGGCTTTCATAAAGCTTCTGTGCGGCTATATTGAGCGAACGCACCTCCAGCCTGACAATCCGCACGTCGCGCTGTCTAAAGCCTCTTTCAACTTCTGCCATAAGGCGCACTGCCAGTCGCCGCCGGCGGTGGTCTGGCGCCACTCCTACGGTGGTAATGTGTCCGGTATGATCGGGTTCAACCAGCCCAACTACGAACCCGACCATCGACCCACCGGAAGTGGTTGCGCGGTAAGAGACAGCTTCGGGAGCAGTTAGCAGATATTCAAAAGTTTCACGGCTATATGCCTCGCCATCGACAAAGCATCGCTGATCGAGTCGCCAACATTCGTCGAGGTTTGAGATTGTAAGCGGCCGAATATCGTAACGCTGACCGAGTGTCGCAGGTACGGCCTGGTCAGTCTCGAGCGGAAAGTCTTCAGCCGAAGGCGACCACCAGCGTGAACGAATTTTCTTTAGTACAGCCATTGGGAATCGAACCGATTATCCGATTGGGTCCGGCGCATAGTCTACCATCATCGTTTTGCTAATCACTAGATCACAAACATGCAATCGCCATAGCTGTAAAACCTGAAACGCGCCGCCACCGCATGGCGGTATGCTGCAAGCGTGAAATTTCGACCGGCGAAAGCCGAAACTAGAAGCAGCAGCGATGAACGCGGCAGATGAAAGTTGGTCAATAACGCGTCGGTGACGCGAAACCTGTACCCGGGCGTAATGGTGAGCTCACTTTTTCCAGTTCCCGAGGAAACTAATCCCTGTTCGTTCACAGATGATTCAAGCGCGCGCGTAGTGGTGGTACCCACCGCGATGACTCGACCCCCCTGGCTCCGAGTCTCGTTAATTATCGCGGCAGCCTCATCGCAAATTTGGAAAGACTCAGGAGCAACTCGGTGTTCCTCGATGTGCTCGACCCGCACGGGTTCAAATGTTCCATAGCCCACGTGCAGCGTGATTTCAATTACCCGAGCCCCACGCGCCTGAATGGCCCCGACGACTTCGGGCGTGAAATGCAGTCCGGCAGTGGGCGCTGCGATAGCGCCCCTTTCACGCGCGAACACGGTTTGATAGCGTTCGCTATCGTCGACTGGCTCACCTCCCTGGCGCCGAATGTAGTGTGGTAGCGGTGTTTGGCCCTGCTCAAATATCAAAGTCTCCAGCGACTTATGTCCCGAGCTTTCAGCCTCAAATCTTAGCAAGCGAAGCCCTTTTTCAAAGCATTCGAGCACTTCAGCGCGCAAGCTTGAATTGCCGAAGCGGAGCCGCGCGCCAACTTTTAATCTCTGCGCCGGTCTCACTAAAGCTTCCCAGACTGCCCGTTTGACTTCGCGAACCAGCAACACTTCGACCCGGCCACCGTATGGTTCGCGCTGACCGATCAGTCGTGCCGGAAATACTCGCGTGTTGTTAACAACCACCACATCTCCCCCTCTTATGTATGCCGGAAAAAGTTCGAATTTGGAATCCTCCTGAGTTTGCGTTGCGCGATCGAGAATTAACATCCGCGACGCGTCTCGCTGCTCGAGCGGTTGTTGCGCGATCAGTTCCTCGGGAAGCTCATAATCGAACTCGGAGAGAAGCATTTATTGAGGGATTGGTACCGCAATCGGACTCGGATAATGAGGATGCTCGCGATGAAACACAGCTGTAAGCTGGGCGCCAAATAAGAGAATCAAACTCGAAACATAACTCCACGTTAACACCGCCACCACCGCTCCAACTGATCCGTAGATCTGGTCGTAGTGAAAATAGTTCAGCGACCATGCAAATACATACTTCGGCAGTCTCCCAAAGAAGACCGCCGATAATGGCGCCGGGCAAGGTGTCGCGCAAAGTCACTTCAGCTTTAGGCATGAAACGATAGACGACGACAAAAAGAGTTACGGTTATGAGGAAACTGGCGACTCGCGAAAACACCCTGCCAGAAAACACTGCCTGCCGAAGTCAGCAGCGTATATTGCGCGACCTGGCGCGGAGAAAGTCTGCCCGCCATCTCTCGGAGGCGAAGTACGACTGAAGTCAGCAAGACAGAAATGGCCAGCAGCATACCGACGATCCCGATCATGCCAATCGTCAGGGCGCGTCCGTGCCAAAACGCGCGGGCAGTAGTTTCCCAAATTCTGTTTAGCGCTCGCTCGATGACGGCGAAAACCCACGAACCGGCCCAGAGAGTAACGATCAAACAGGTGATGATGACTCCGGTACCAACCGAAGACATTGAGCGAATTGTTTCGCGCAGGAACCTGGCGGATCCGGGATAGACGTCAACCGCATGACTGAGGAGCTCAGTTGCCGCGGTAATCCGGTTGCTCAGCGCCAGCATCAGAAGTAACGCCGGGAAGAGAGCCATGAGGCCGAAATAACTCATCGCCGCGGCGGAGGTAAACAAGTCATTTTCGTGAAATTGATGCAGCGAGTGGCTGATAATTGAACGCCATGGACCAGCGTTGCGCACGCCGAATGTCTGACGCGAGAATGACAAAAGTCTCCGCATTGGTAGTTCAGAAATCTAAATCAAACTGCAAGCTGGACAACAACGTAGCAAATTCTTCACTGAGAATCGAACAGGCCGGGCTTGAGGGAACTGGCAGGACTAATACCGTAATGTTCATAGGCGCGTCGGGTGGCCATCCGCCCGCGGCGAGTGCGATCGAGGAAACCGATTTGAATTAGATAAGGCTCAATGATTTCTTCAATGGAATCTTTTTCTTCGTGGATGGACGCTGAGATCGTGCCGATGCCGACCGGACCGCCATCGAATTTTTCGATGATCGTCAACATGAACTTGCGATCCCTTTCGTCAAGTCCGAATTTGTCGACCTCCATGCGGTTTAGCGCATCCTGCGCAACCTCACGCGTTATGCGTCCGTCGTAATCGACCTGAGCATAATCTCGAACACGTCGCAATAAACGATTGACAATACGCGGTGTGCCGCGCGAGCGTTGAGCAATTTCGCGCGCGCCCTCATCGTCTATCTCCACTTCGAGGATTTGGGCGGAGCGTTTGCAAATCACTTCCAAATCTTCGGGCGGATAAAAGTCGAGATGAAAGGCAATGCCAAACCGATCGCGCAAGGGCGCGGTGAGCAGACCCGGGCGCGTTGTTGCCCCGATCAGAGTGAACCTTTCGAGCCGTATCTTTTGAGTTCGAGCGACAACGCCCTGGCCGATCATCAGATCAAACTCGTAGTCCTCCATCGCCGGATAGAGTTTTTCCTCGATGGCTGGATTGAGTCGATGTATCTCGTCAATGAAAAGTACATCGCCCTTTTGCAGGTTAGTTAATTGTCCGACCAGATCTCCTGGAATTTCGATCGATGGCCCGGCAGTCGAATGCAACACCGCTCCCATCTCATGCGCGATAATATTTGCAAGCGTGGTTTTGCCGAGACCGGGCGGTCCGGTTAGAAGAACGTGGTCGAGAGCTTCCTTTCGATTTACGGCAGCCTTCATATAGACACGAAGGTTCTCTTTCACCTGCCGTTGGCCGATATAGTCCGCGAGCTTGGTGGGTCGAACAGTTAATTCAAACTGCTGTTCATCCGTGCTCAGTGACGTATCGCGTGCTAATCCTTCGGTGGACATATTTTTTGTAACGCAAACTTTCAGTTTGTGTTCCAAACTCCCGATGCGAACCCATCGCAACCTAAACAGTTTGCCTGCCTCAAACCTTCGCTAACTTGCGCAAACTGCGCCGCAGAATCGATTCAACGGAAATATCGCCGCCTTCATCGAGCGCGGAGGTCACTGCTTTTTCGGCTGAGCCTCGCTGATAACCCAGGTTCAAAAGGGCTGAGAGCACATCTGAACGCATCGAGTCTTCAGTTGCAAGCGAACCGCTGGCCGCAGCCGCGGCCCCGCCCAATTCCTCTTCAAGCTCCGCAGATGATAGCGACGCGACTTTATCACGGAGCTCCATTACCAGGCGTTCAGCAGTTTTCCGACCAACCCCCGGAATCAGCGTCAGTCGCGCGAGATTGTTCGTCCGGATGGAGGCAATCATTTCGTCGGCGCTCATTCCGGAGAGCAACGTTACTCCCAGCTTCGGTCCAATGCCGCTGACTGAAATCAAACGCATAAAAAGTTCGCGCTCTCGTAAAGTCTTGAAACCGTAAAGCTGCAACGCATCTTCACGCACGTGCGTGTAAATGCGCAACTTCACGTTCGATCCAGGGTCCTCAAGATCATAAAACGTTGAAATAGGAATGGTCACTTCATAGCCAACGCCGCCAACCTCCACAATCACCGAGTTGGGTTCCTTGGAAAGAAGAGTACCGGACAAGTGTGCAATCATTGGCGAAGGTTCTGAAGGGCTCAGGGGTTGAAACGGCGCGATTGTAGTTGATTCAGTTTCGAGTTCCAAGTTTCGAGTTTCGAGTTCCAAGTTCGAACGCCTTGACCAGTCGACGATGTCGTCCTCGAACGGCGGGCTGTTTTCCCCTAACTTGAAACCTGGAACTCAAAACTCGAAACTTATCCGCATTGGGTCTATACTGGTCAACGATCAGGTTCCCTCAAAATGAAGTCAGAAAAGATCTCAGAACTAACTACCAATCGATTGAGCGTTTATCTCCGCTGTCTGAATACGCTCTCAGCCGCCGGCATCAAGAGCATCTCGTCGCAAGCCCTGGCCGAGCAGTTTAATCTCAACTCCGCGCAGATTAGGAAAGACCTGGGCTACTTTGGCGAGTTTGGAGTGCGCGGGTTGGGTTACCACGTCGAAGATTTGCGTGTGCACATCACGAAGATCCTGGGTCTGGATAAGCCGCACAGGGTGGGAATTGTAGGGGCCGGTAGGGTAGGCACGGCGTTGGCCCACTACAAAGGTTTTGGTAGATCAAACTTCAGCGTCGTTGCGCTTTTCGATAACGATGAAAAGAAGATTGGCCGTCGCGTTGGTGAGGACAAGGTTTTGATTCACGATGTGAAGAAGATGCCTCAACTGGTCAGTCAGGAAGCAATCGACGTCATGGTTATCGCAGTGCCGGCGCGCGTTGCGCAAAAAGTGCTTAATCAAATTATGTCGGCTGGAATTAAGGCGGTCTTAAACTTCGCACCAGCATCTTTGAGCGCGCGTCTCGATGTAAAAGTCAAGACGGTGGACTTAACAACATCTCTCGAATCGCTTTCATACTATCTGGCCCGACCGCAGATGAGCGCAGTAACCAATCACCGGCGCAAGCCCAAAGTCGAAGAGCTCAGCGAAGTCAATGAGCACGAATGGTAGCGCTGGCTCTCGAGTCTCATGGACGAGCAAACCGCAAGACGTGAAATAGTAAATATTGGCCGCTTGTTGTATGAGCGCAGCTACGTTGTCTCTTCAGACGGCAATGTTAGTGTGCGCCTTGATGACGGCCGGATCGTTGCTACGCCCACGATGATGTGCAAGGGCCGCATGACCGAAGACTCACTTGCCGTGACCGATGCAACCGGGAGGGCGCTGGGAGATCGAAAGCCTTCAAGCGAGTTGGCGATGCATCTCCTGATTTACGACGAACGCCCTGACGTTATGGCAGTTTGTCACGCGCATCCGCCGCACGGCACCGCCTTCGCGGTTGCGGGCCTGGCCATCGATCAGCCGATTCTTTCCGAAGTTATCCTAACGCTGGGCTGCGTACCGCTGGCGGCGTACGGCACTCCCTCCACCAACGAGTTGACCGAAGCGATGCGGCCACTGGTGAAACATCACAATGCGTTGTTGATGGCAAATCACGGCGCAGTCGCTTATGGCTCTGACTTATGGCAAGCGTTCGATCGCCTGGAAACGCTGGAACATACAGCTCGCATCGCCATCCTGGCGCGGATTTTGGGCGGCTCAAAGAACCTGCCCGCTGATGCGATTGAAAAGTTAATCAACGTGCGCGAGGCCGCCGGTTACCTGGGTGAGGGAGCACGCTGCCAGGCTTGTGGCTACCTGCACGAGACGCAATTATCTTGTCCGACCGGTGATCGCCCGGCGCTAACAAGTTACACCGGTCCATCTTCAACGAATGGATCCGGAAAAATTTCGCTCACCAGGGAAGAGTTAGTCGAACTGTTAGCCCAGGCTCTCGCTCAAGGTCGCCAGGGTAATGTCTGGTGAATGGTGCATGGTAAATGGTGGGAAAGTCGTCTACTATTTACCATTCACGATTTACCATTCAACAAAATGAGGAGCACCTGAATGCAAGAAGCACTCGGTATGGTTGAAACCAAGGGTCTGGTCGCAATGATTGAAGCGGCCGATGCGATGGTCAAAGCCGCAAACGTTACTTTGATTGGCTACGAAAAGATTGGCGCCGGGTTCGTGACGGCGATCGTGCGCGGAGACGTGGCTGCTGTTAAGGCTGCAACCGATGCCGGTGCCGCCGCCGCACGTCGTGTCGGCGAGCTGGTTAGTGTTCACGTCATACCGCGTCCGCACGGCAGCGTGGACGATGCCCTTCCCATCGGTAACCGCAGCTAGCATGATCATCGCGCGCATTCTGGGAACCGTCGTTTCCTCGCAAAAGGACGAACGACTCCTTGGGAAAAAGCTGCTGATCGTTCGGCCGGTCAATGTTGATGGCACGGACACCACCGGCTATGTCGTTGCCGTGGATACCGTCGGCGCCGGCTACCATGAAAGAGTCTTGGTCGTAGCGGGTTCGAGCGCGCGCCTGGCTCAGGGAATGAAAGACGTGCCTGTCGATGCCGCGATCGTCGGCGTGATTGATAACGTGGATATCACGAAAAGCGAGTAAGGCCACCTGACGATTCATCCGCTTAAAGAGAAACCCTCCGCTTTAAATGGAAGGAAATCTATGAGCAACGAAGAGATGAACAAAAAGATGGAATTTATCGTCGAGCAGCAAGCTAAGTTTGCGGCAGACATCGAAATTCTGCGGGAAATTCAGGCTGCCGATGCGAGACGTTTAGGCGACGGCTTGCTCAGCATGATTGAGATCGTCGGACATCTGACACGTACGCAAATAAGAACTGAGGAAACGGTCAATAGGCTGGCGAAGGCGCAAGCGCAAACCGAGCAGAGTTTGACGATTCTTATCAACATCGTCGAGCGACATATGGGTGGGAATGGCGGCGCCGAGAGTCGCGCGTAGCACCAATGCAACTGGCACGCGTTATCGGAACGGTGGTAGCAACCGTCAAGAACGACTCGCTCGAGGGCCGGACGCTCCTGGTTGTGCAAACCCTGAACAAGGATCTCGAGCCAAAGGGCAAGTCCGATGATTGCCGTAGACTCTGTTGGCGCTGGGGTTGGTGAATTGGTTTTCTGGTGCCGCGGGAAAGAGGCGAGCTTTCCCTTCAAAAGAGAAGACACACCCACTGACTGCACCATCATCGGTATCGTCGATTCGGATCTCCATGTAACCCAGGGTTAAGCAGATGATTCTCGCGCGCGTTCTCGGAAACATCGTGGCCAGCACCAAGAACCAGCGTTATGACAATGCCAGCATCATGCTCTGTCAACAGGTAACTCCCGAAGGCGATGAAACGGCCATGACGGTGCTGGCGCTAAACGCAGTTGATGCGGGCGTTGGTGATACGGTTTTGATTGTGCAGGAGGGTTGGGGAGCGTCAACTGCCTCAACCGGAAAACCGGGAGCGGCAATTGATTCAGCTATTGTCGGCGTCGTCGATTATGTTGACTTGCTGAAAGACGACACAATAAGGAAAGGACACGGGCGGATTGCCCGTCCTACAAAAGATGAGCACGGAAATAGATCACGCGCGGGAGATTGCGGAGAGAATTGCTCGTCGTGTTGCGGGTGAAAACCCAGCCAGAGCCACTCGCAGCCAAGTGACGCGCAGCCCTCAACCCAAGCCGGAACTAACTTCGGAACTCGCCGCCGTGCGTGCCGGCCTGAGCGAACTCCAAAGAAAGATTGCGCAACTGGAAGCCAGGGTAAGTTCAGACGCAACGGAAACGCCGAGCAGCTTTAGTTCATCTACCACCGCGTCGACCGTGTCAAACAGTGCTCGTCCGGTGCCTTCAACTCACTCGCCCTGGCTTGCCGGCGTCAATGCTTCACTATCGCATCCGAGTCTGGAAAAGTTTGGTATAGAGGAAGCTGTCGTGTCTGAACTGGTAGACTATTTCGAGAAAGAGAAGACCTGCAGCGTGGAACCAGGCGGCAAACCCTGCGACCATTGCGCGATGTGCAGCTCGCGAGGGTTCTGAAGAACCTTCGCTCATTGAACAAACAAAAAGGCCGCCTTAAGGGCGGCCTTCGCGTTTCGTAGGCGTCTTGATCTACTTGGCCGGTGTTGCCGCAGGACTCTGGCGCAGACTATTTGAATCAATCTTCGGCACCTGAGTAGCGCCTTCTTCCGCTTTGAAGTAGGGCTCTTCCTTGAACCCAAACAACTTTGCGGAGATTACTGTCGGGAAGGTGGCGCGTGTCGTGTTGTAGTCCTGCGTCGCATCGTTGTAGTCCTTGCGCGCTATAGCAATGCGGTTTTCAGTTCCCACCACTTCATCCTGCGCTTTCAAAAAGTTTTCATTTGAGCGTAGTTGCGGATACGCTTCCTGCAAGCACCAGCAGCCGCCCTACTGTGCCGCCAAAACTGTTTGCGGCATCAATCACGGCCTGCTTTTGTTCGGGGGTCTTGTCGCCACCTTCGCCCTGTGGCGCTTGTTGCGTCGCATTCAGAAGTTTCGAACGCGCCTCGGCAATCTTTCCGAAGACTTCCTGTTCCTGCACGCCCGCCAGCTTGGCAGTTTCGATCAGGTTGTTAAGTAAGTCAGAGCGGCGTTGCAGGTTAGTTTCCACGTTTGCCCACTTGCCTTTTACGTTTTCATGCTTGGTTGTCAACGTGTTATAGCCGCAGCCGCTGGCGGTCGCGGTTACAAAAACAATCAAAGCTAGTAACGATAGTCGTCGTCGAGTCATTTCATTTCTCCTGGTACTTCGGCTGCTCAAAATCATCGACCACCTGAATAACGCGGTCGAGCTGCGTCATGTAAGCACCGAAGATGTCGTTGGCTTCCTTTTCAGAAGGGGGCAGATAATCACTGGAACGAAACGCAAAAATCTTTTCAAACGGCTGGAGGTCGAGCCCGAAGCGCCGCGCCGTCGCTCGAACGCATTCAGGTTTCGCGACCGGCGCGTCTTCGCCATGCAGCATGAGCACCGCGCGAAACAGCGCTGCAAAACTCGCCAGACTGTCGCTCATCAGGTCGCATAACTTCTCAATCGAAACAGAAGCAGGAATATACATCCGGCGAAGTTGGATCAACTTGCTACGCAGTTCATATTCCGTCTGATGCCGCAGGTTTTCATCAGACAGTTCCACCACTTCAAAAGGATCTCATCCGAAAAGCACGATGCGCGCATTTGCCATCTGGTGAAACTCGATCGGAAATACGTCTGCCGCATCGGATAGTTCCTCGGCGGTGAAATAAACGGGCAAGGGATGTCCCAGGCGCTGCCACTCGCGCGTCGGCGCCTGCGCCAGGCGCAAATCCTCAGGAGTAATGCGCTGCAGAGTTATTAGTAGATTGTAGTCGGAACGCAATTCAATGTGATCGCCCGCCGCCGCGGAGCCGTAGAGCACAACCGAGACGAGATTATCGCCATGGGTGGCCTGCAGATCGCGCAGGAGACCGTTTAATGCGTCGTGGACAACTGTCTTAGCCATCGTATTTGTTTGCGTGTTCCGATACTAACAGAAAACCTGTTTCTTAAATAAGACGGGCAGGAATCCTATCCACTTACCAGCCACCGCCGGCGCCGCCGCCGCCGGCACTTCCCCCGCCAAAGCCACCGCCGAAGCCTCCACCACCGCCGCCAAAGCCGCCGCCGCCCCAACCGCTGCTGGATCCACCCCATCCGCTACTGCGACCGCCGCTGTTCAAAAGTGAACTCAGCAGAAAGGCAGTCCACCAGCCACCGCCGCCGCGTCCGCTGCGACCGCCGCCGCCCCGCGACACTGCGAGCAGAAAAATGATGACGCCAAGAATTATCAGCAGCGTGCAGCAGGTTGAGTCCTCCGGCGACAGCTGGTCGGCCTTTCGACTCGCGATAGGCATAGCTCTGATCAATGCCTTCAATTGTGAAGCCGCGCTTCTCGGCGAGGGTTGCAACGTAGGCCTGCACCGTATCGTAGATGCCCTTACTGTAGTTATCCCGCTTGAACTCCGGTACCAAATACTGGCGCTGAATTTCCCCTACGAGGCCATCGTTAAGATCGCCCTCGAGGTGGTAACCAACCTGCGTGTAGTACTTTCGATCCTTGACCGCAATGAACAATAGAAAGCCATCGTTGGTTTTTGAGCCAATACCCCAGCCTCGATAGAGGGCCAACGAGTATTCAAAAATGTCCTGGCCGCCAGTTGTGTCAACCGTTACCACCGCGAACTCAATATCCGCGCGCTGCTTGAGATTCAAGTAGATCGATCCCAGCTTGTTCTCGGTGTCGGCGTCGATCACGTTGGCGTTATCAACAATCGGCGTGAACGGAGAAGGAAGCGGAATGGGTGGTTGGCCAGTCTGTGCATACGTAAGGTGGGTTGCCGAAAGGAGAACAGCGCTTCCGAAGGTTAAATACAGCAGGACACGCAAGACGCTGGTTATCGCGCCGCGGCGTGTTATCGAATCGAGTGTGGAAAGTTCTTTAGTCAACTAAAACCTTCGGTATCCCCCGTGACCGCTTACCCCTCAAACAGTCTATGCAAAAGGTAGAAAAGTGCTACCCCTACAAAAACGACAATCGAGACCATGGGGTTTCTTTCTTCTTTGTGATTGACCTCGGGTATTAGATCACTGGCGGCGACATAGAGGGTAACGCCCGCCGAGAATGGCAGAGCATAACCAACCGCACTTTTGATCCGGTTATTCAATAACGCGACCGCGATCACGCCAGCGAGCGTTGCGGCTCCGATTGCGGCTGTCGCCCAAAGTGCCTTGCGGGTTGAACGTCCCGAAGCAAGCATTATCGAAGCGACCGTGAACCCCTCAGGCATTTTGTGCAGCAGTATGGCGACGAACACGAGTAAACCAACTCGGAAGTTCACCAGAAATGCCGCGGCTATGGAAACACCATCGAAGAAGGTGTGAATCCACAAACCACCGACTGCCGTGTAAGCCGCCGAAGGTTTCATGAAAGACTCAGGATGTGTTTCAGCGCCAAAATGAAAGTGGGGGGCCAGGGTGTGTTCGAAGAGTTGAATGAGTAAATAACCGCCAAGGAGCAGCGTCATCGCGCCAACGACCGCCTGGGCCGCGGCCCTACCTTCAAGTCCTTCAGTCCAAATACTAAAGCTTTCGGGGACGATCTCGATAAATATGGCGGCCAACATGAAGCCGGCGCCAAGCGCGACCAGGTATTTGAGGAAACGTTCTCCAAAACGGTGTGCCCCGGATCTGATGAGCACAAATCCGCCCAGCAGATTCGCGCCGGCGGCTAGCAAACCAAACAATAGAAGGCCCGCAAATCCCACGTGATCAGGATTCATTAGTTCTTAGAAAACGAAAGCGTCGGAGCAGAGACATGGCGGGTCAATATACAACACGAGGTTCCGGCTGCCTATTCGAGAACGTTTCAAGACCGAGCTTCAGTTCCGATCTGAGGCATACTCGAGACTGAGCAGGGGCGGACAACAGGCGAACATTAACATTAGACCGAAGCAATCAAGACTCTAAAAACCCCAGAAAAATACAGAGTTTTCTATTGACAGCCAATTTGAGGGAGCGTAGTATCCGCTTCTGGGTGGTCGAAAGTGGTCGGAAGTGGGTCCAACCTCGTAGCTAACGATCATTTGGTAACTTTTCCAGGAGAGGCCACCCGCCAATTTTCAACCGGTCGACATTATGCTGCGAGGAAACTACACCGCCCGGATAGATGCGAAGGGCCGGCTAAAGGTGCCGACGCCGTTTCGCCGCCTTATCGAAGAAAAGCACGGCGGCGAATTCTACATAACAAGTCTCAGCGGTGACAACGTACGCATTTACCCGCTGCCGGAGTGGGAATCGATAGAGCAGCGGCTTTCGTTATTGCCGAGTATGGATCCGGCGCGGCGCAAGTTCCTTGACAGAACGAACTATTTTGGCCAGCAGTCGACGATTGATGGGCAGGGACGCATCCTGATTCATCCCTTACTTGCGCAAGAGCGCGGGCGTCATGGGAGATGTTGTTGTCCTCGGATATCTGACTTACCTGGAAGTTTGGGAGATCGACGTTTTCAAGGCCCAAAAGCTTTCGGAGGCTTACACGGAAGACGACGAAGCCGCGATTTCGAAGCTGGGCATCTAGAAGGCAGTGAAGAGTAAAAGTGAAGAGTGAAAAGCAATAAGACAAAACGAGCATTTCACTTTTCACGTTTCACTCCTCACTTTTCACTGATTGACAGTTCTTTGAACGAGATCACGGGGCGGTGGTGATGGCTGCGCTTTTGGGGGGCAGAAGCGCGCCCCATCGCCCCGTGCTGCTACAAGAAACGATGCAGTTCCTCGCTCCCGAGCGAGGAGGTCTTTTTGTCGATTGCACGGTGGGCCTTGGCGGTCACAGCGAAGCGATACTTGAAACTTCTCCTGAGACGCGAGTCATCGGAATCGATCGCGACGCGGCCGCGCTCAGCTATGCCCGTGAGCGACTGGCGCATTTTGGTGAACGCTTTCAGGCCCTTCATTCGGACTTTCGCGAGCTGGGACGGATATTAGGTGACCTCGAAGAAGGTCAACCAGCAGGCATCCTGGCTGATCTGGGAGTTTCGTCACTTCAGTTTGATTCGCCAACCAGAGGCTTCAGTTTTCGCTTTGATGCGCCTCTCGACATGCGCATGAATCCAGAAGGAGACGAGGAGAGCGCGGCTGACCTGCTGTTGCGATTGCCGGAAGAGGAATTAGCAGCAATCATCTTTGAATATGGCGAAGAGCGAAACTCACGCCGCATCGCCAAATGGATAGTTGAAAGTCGCGAACAGGGGAAACCTATCACGACTACAAAAGAACTGGCCGATCTGGTGGCCCGAGCTGCCGGAAGAAGAAAGAACTGGCACATCCATCCGGCAACGAGAACATTTCAGGCTTTACGTATAGCAGTTAACCGAGAGCTTGAAGACCTGGGTCGATTCGTTAACACCGCAATAGATCTTTTACAGTCCGACGGACGCTTCGTCGTCATCAGCTTTCATTCCCTTGAAGACCGGATTATGAAACAGGAACTGCGGCGACTTGCCGGCTACTGCCAATGTGATTTCCGCGGCCGGCCCGATCTTTGTACTTGTGGCGCCCGCCACGTCGTTGAAATTTTGACTAAGCGTCCAATAGTTGCCGATGACATTGAAATCGATGTGAATCCCCGATCGCGGAGCGCCAAGCTGCGTGCATGTCGCAAGCTTTAATAATGAGATCACAGATCTCAGATTGAGAACCTACTTGATCCGGAGTTCCCATGAGAAGAGTTCCTTCGACGCATCTTAATTCCCAGGTTCATCGTGATCGCGACGTGCGCGCCCTCTCTCGTCTCGCTCTCCTGCTGATCTGTGGTCTGGTTCTGGCCAGCGGCTTCGTGTTCGCGGCGCAACAGCATTTCGCAGCCGTTGATTATGGCTATAAGAGCGAAGAGCTTCGTCGTGAGCGCGCGCGGCTGCTCGAAGAAAAGCAGCACTTAATGTTGAAGAAGGAACAAGCCTTTGCTCCGGCCCGTCTGGCGGTACAGGCGCGGGAACTCGGTCTCAAACCGCTTTTGGCCAGCCAGGTCGCAACCCAGAAGGCCGACAGGCGGAGCCAATTGCCGCTCGCACCGGCACTGCTTACTCCTTCCGCTTCGCTGCAGCGTTAACCCGGGCGCGCTGGCAACAAGCAGTCTCAGATTCCAGGTTTGAGATCTGAAATTGAGATTTGAGATCTCAGAGAAGGGACACATCCTTGATGGCGCGTCTTTCCCGTCAGACGAAGTCACAACCAGACGTTTCGATTCGCCGCACGCTCTTCGTTGCGGCTTTTGTCGCTTTTTGGATGCTGGGAATCAGCGCCCGACTGGTTCATTTGCAAGTGACGCGGCATGACAAACTGGTTGCGCGCGCTCGCCAGCAACAGCAAGACGCCATTGAGACCAACCCGGCCCGCGGGCCCGTGCTCGATCGAGAAGAACGAGAACTCGCTCGTACGATTGACACCACCTCCGTCTCCATCGCGCCGGATGAATTCAAGCAACATAAAGAAGACACTGACGCTCAAGTCAACGCCGCGATCGAGACAACGGCCCAGGGGCTATCGTCGGTGTTGGGTTTGAACAAAAAGGCGGTCTCCGATCAGATTAACGAAGCAAAGAACACTGGCCGTCGTTTCATCTGGATTGCTCGGCGCATCGATCCCGAAAAGGCGGCCTTACTCGAAAAAATGGAGCTCACCGGAGTTCACACCCGGAAAGAGCCGAAGCGCTTTTATCCAAACGGATCTCTGGCTGCGAACGTGCTCGGCTTCGTCGGGCTTGACGGCAACGGCCTGGCTGGAATCGAACAGGTTTACAACGAAAAAATCGTCGGCGAACCTGGGAAAATCTTTGTCGAAAAAGATTCGCTTGGCAGGGCCTATGAGAGCACTGAAGTTTTGGGTCGGCCCGGGCAGACCGTCATTCTAACAATCGATCAGTCCATTCAGTATCAGGCGGAAGCGGCTTTAACAGCTGCAATCACAAACTCTCATGCGAAGGCGGGAACGGCCATTGTGCTTGACCCCCATACCGGCGACATTCTCGCGCTCGCCAACGCGCCCACGTTTGACCCCAATGACGTCGGGGCGGCCCCGCCGGCCGCGCGCGCAAACTGGGCACTCCAGAATATTTACGAGCCGGGCTCGACCTTCAAGATTGTCGCGTTCTCGGCGGCCATTGAAAAAGGACTGGCGAGACCCGAGGATCACATTGACTGCCAGATGGGCTCGATCACCGTGGCCAAGCGATTGATTCACGATCACCACGCGTTTGGCAACCTTACTATCGCCGACGCGCTCGCCAAGTCGAGCAACGTCGCGGCGATCAAACTAGGCCTCCGCGTTGGCGACCCCACGATGTACGACTTCATCACGCGCTTTGGTTTTGGCTCGCGCACCGGCATCGAATTGCCCGGCGAGACCGTCGGTCTGGTTCGGCCACTCCATCGTTGGCAGCCGTCGTCAATTGGTTCAGTAGCTATTGGCCAGGAAATCGGCGTTACACCCTTGCAGATGGTTGCAGCTTTCGGAGCGTTGGCAAATGACGGTGTGCGAATTGCCCCGCATCTAATTCGCGAGATTCGAAATGGAAACGGAGTTACAACTTATCGTCCAAATCCCGAACAGCATCGCGTCATCAAGAAGGAGACTGCCAGTGCGTTGAGAGGCATGCTCGAGGGCGTCACCTTAAACGGCACCGCTAAGAAGGCGCAGTTGGATGGGTATACAGCCGCAGGCAAAACCGGCACAGCCCAAAAAATTGACCCCAGGACAAGAACATACTCGGCGACGAAGTTTGTGGCGTCCTTTGTCGGATTCGCGCCGGTCAACAATCCGGCGGTGGTAATCATTGTGGTTATCGACGAACCCGGTGGTTCCTATCACGGCGGCGACGTAGCTGCGCCGGTGTTTCGGCAGATTGCCGAACAGATCCTGCCGGAGATGGGTGTGATACCCGACACCGATTTCAACGAACCGCAACTAGTGGCGCAGGCGGCGGAGACACCGACGCAGGTTGCACAGCTGCGCCGGGAAGAGAAGCGTCGCGAGAGTGAGATACAACAGGAACAGATCAGGGAAGCAACTATGCCCACGGTAGCCCCACGCGACAATAGAGGGGGCGAGATTGTTTATGCAGTGGCCATGGAGAACGCCATCCTGATGCCGGACTTACGCGGCCGGAGCGTGCGTGATGTCGCGCGTGTTTGTGCGAGGCTGGGGATGCAGGTTGAAGCGCGAGGCGAAGGTGGTCGCGTGGTAGGGCAAAACCCGGAGGCGGGTTCTGAGTTGCGCCCGGGACAAACCGTTTATGTAGATTTTGGGAGAGTAAATTGAAATTAACGCCAACTACTAAGTTGGCATAGCTAATCACAACAGCACCAATTAACGGAGCCAGGCAAATGATCCCCCATCGAATGCTTAGTAACGGGCTAACGGGTAGTGGCATAAGAAATCGAGTAACGGCATGTAGAAAACGTCTGCGCGAGAGTCGCGTGACCCTCAAAGTTCACGCTGACATCAATGTCGTCGAAGAGTTATTTCCGGAAGCCGTAGTTCCGTTAATTCAGCTCAACGACTACGCTGCGGGCGATTTTGAGGCCGGTAAGCAGACTGACGAGCTAGAGGTCGGAATCACGTGAATGTTCGCGAGGCATCTCTTTTGATGAGCGCCGGCGTTGCTGACGCAGGTGCAGAGTTCTTTGACAATGAAATAATAGATTTCTCAATCGATTCCAGATCGGTTAGACCAGGCGAGCTCTTCTTTGCTTTATCCCAGGAAGACTACGTTCGAGCCGGCTTCAACGGGGCTTTCCACGACGGGCATCAATTTATTGAGAGCGCGTTTGAGCGAGGTGCAGTTGCAGCAGTTGCTCGTACTGATCGTGTAGCCGCGGATCAGAGTCTCCAGATGTTGAAAGGCCCCCTGCTACTGGTTGACGATGCTATCGCAGCGTTACAGACGCTGGCGCATCGCGTTTATGAAGCGTGGGGCAAACCTGTAATTGGCATCACCGGCAGCGCCGGGAAAACTACCGCCAAGGAATTGACTGCGCATCTGTTGAGCACGAATGGCCGGAGCGTGTTAAAGAGCGAGCGCAACTACAACAACGGCCTGGGACTGCCGCTGTCGGTCCTGCGTCTGGTAAGCGAAGGCAGATCACCGGAGCAATTTGAGGTGGCGGTACTTGAGATGGGGATGTCGTCGCCGACACACGAAATCGAACGGCTCTGCAAAATCACGCCACCAGACATTGCGGTGGAGTTGATGATAGCGCCGGTGCATCTGGAGTATCTGGGAAGCATAGAAAACATCGCCGCAGCCAAAGCTGAATTGGTCCAGGGTCTTAAGCCGGGCGGCGTTGCCGTACTCAATGCGGACGATGAATGGGTCATACGGATGCGCGAAATGCACAAGGGACGCACGGTTACCTTTGGAGTCGATAATCCGGCAGATGTTACAGCCAGTGAGATCGATACCAGTCAGCTGGGCTCGATCAAGTTTCGTTTGCAAACTCCGTTGGGTGAAGCACCTGCGACCCTGCCGATGAGCGGGCGTCACAACCTGATGAATGCCCTCGCGGCGGCGGCGGTGGCAACCTGTTTTGAACTCGAGCCGGGGCAGATTGCCACGGCTTTGAAGACAGCTACACCACCTCATATGCGTGGCGAGGTGCTTGATTTCGCGGCAGGCTTTACAGTGGTGGATGATTCGTATAACTCGAATCCGCGTTCACTCATAAACATGGTGAGAACGATTACCGAGGGCGGCATGGACGCCCGGCGGCGAATCGTAATTGCCGGTGAAATGTTGGAACTGGGGCCGGCCGAGGCCGCGCTTCACCGCGAAGCTGGACAGGAAATTGGCCGGGCTGGTGTCAACGTCGTTTGGGGCGTCCGAGGTTTGGGATCGGCGATCGTTGCCGGTGCTCGGGAAGCAGGGATAACTGAGGCACGCTTCTTCGAGACTTCTGATGATGCGGCTCGCGCGCTGGTTTCGGAAGTCCGGGAAGGCGATCTGATTTTAGTAAAAGGCTCCCGGGGCGTGGCCACCGACAGGATAGTTGCCGCAATGCGCGAACGTTTCCCGCTGGCCGGGACAGACGAATAGCAGTCGTAACGCAAACTTTTTGTTTGCGGGTTGAATTAGTGAGCGGCAGCGTTTGGCAAACTAGAGTCGTGTTACACCGGATCGAAAACAACAGCGAATGATTTATTACGTCCTATACGAGCTGCTCTATAACCACTTTAAGGAGAAAGATTGGTTTCTAATCAAGGCGCTCAACGTTTTTCAGTACGTCACCTTTCGAACTGCATACGCGTCGATAACCGCGCTGCTGCTGTCGCTCGTGTTTGGTGGCAGGTTGATTCGCGCCTTGAAGACCTGGAACGTAGGGCAGCAAATTCGAGACGAAGGGCCACAGGGCCACAAGGCCAAGCACGGCACTCCCACGATGGGCGGAGTGCTGATAATCGGCTCGGTGGTGATTTCAACTGTGCTTTGGGCCAAGCCGTCGAGTGTTTACGTTTGGACGGTTGTGATCGCCACCTTGCTCTTCGGCGCAATTGGATTTGCCGACGACTACTACAAGATGGCGAGGCAGAAAAGTCTCGGCCTTACCGGCAAGCAAAAGTTGCTGGGGCAGCTGGTAATCGCAATTGGCGTTTGGACGGTGCTATATATCCTGACCAAATATTTCGCCAGCGACTACTCCTGGAACGTCAGCATCCCGTTTATCAAAGCCACCGCGAACCCCACCGGGATCAGTTTCATCGGACCGTTTCTTTACCTGATCTTCATCGTGATTGTGTTGCTGGGTTTCTCAAACGGGGTGAATTTGACAGACGGTCTGGACGGCCTGGCGATAAGCGTGACCTTCATCGCCATGACCGCTTTGACAGCACTGACGTATCTAAGTAGCGACGCGCGCTGGGCGAGGTACCTGGAGTTAACGCATCGACCCGAAGCAGCCGAGTTGACTGTGTTCTGCGGTGCTATGGCCGGGGCCAGTCTTGGGTTCCTTTGGTACAACGCGCCCCCGGCGGAAGTTTTTATGGGCGACGTTGGCAGCCTGGCCATAGGCGGCGCCCTTGGGACCGTGGCCGTGCTGACTAAACAGGAATTCATGCTGCTGATGGTGGGCGGCGTGTTTGTGATCGAAGCATTGTCAGTGACGCTGCAGGTCGGCGTCTTCAAAATGACAAAGCGCACCACCGGCACCGGGCGGCGGTTATTTAAGATGACGCCATTGCACCACCACTTTGAAATGCAGGACTGGAAGGAATCGAAGATAGTTTTCCGGTTCCTGATTCTGGCGATACTGTTTGCGCTTTTGAGTCTGTCGACGTTGAAGCTTAGGTAGGGAAAGAGTGGCCAGTGGTCAGTGGCCAGCCTGAAGATCAGTGGGCAGTGAGCAGTGGGCAGTGTGCCGTAGGGAGTGTTTAATGAAAGTTGTTCAGTTTTTTGGGTGGCGAGTTTCAAGTTGTGTGCCTTTCACTGGCCACTGGCCACTGGCCACTGCCCACTGCCCACTGGCCGCCGCATGAACGTCGCGGGCAAGAAGATACTAGTGATGGGGGCGGGGCGCAGCGGTATTGCGAGCGCGAGATTTTTGATAGCACGAGGCGCGACCGTAGCGCTCAACGACGCGCAGCCGGTTGAGAAATGGAACGCCGATGCGCTGTCGTTAAAGAACGAAGGAGTGGGTTGCCTCGGCGGCGAACTGCCCGGCTGGCTGCTCGATCAGCTCGACCTGGTTGTCATCAGTCCTGGAGTTCCAACCAAGGCGATTCCGCTTCGTTACGCGGAACGCGCGGGAGCGGAAGTGCTCGGCGAAGTGGAATTGGCTTCGCGGTATTTGAAAGGGCGGATGGTTGCAATCACTGGTTCGAATGGTAAGACAACGACCACTTCGTTGATTGGCCGGCTACTTAAGGACGCGGGCTTGCAGACACTGGTTGGGGGAAACATCGGAACGCCACTCATTTCGCTGGTTGAAAGTTCGCGCGATGACGGTTGGACGGTAGTTGAGATGTCGAGTTTTCAGTTGGAAACAATCAAGGAATTTCATCCGACAGTTGCGGTGGCCCTGAACGTTACGCCGAATCATATGGACCGTTACGAATCCTTTACTGACTATGCGGCGGCCAAACATCGCATTTTCATGAATCAGACATCCGGTGATGTCGCGATTCTTAACGCTGACGACGAAATCATTTCCAGCTGGGCGAAAGGATTGCGGGCGCATGTGACCCTTTTCAGCGTCCGGCAAGAACTGGAAGAAGGCCTTTTTCTGCGAGGCCGCGAAATTGTCTCCCGTGCACCCGGTGGTGAGCGAGTGTTGTTAAAGTCGGATGAGATGAAACTTCGCGGCCTGCACAATGTCGAGAATGTTTTGGCAGCAGTTGCAGCCGGGCTTGCTTGCGGCGCCGCTCCCGAGTTGATGCGCGAGACGATTAGGAATTTTGCGCCGGTCGAGCATCGCCTGGAGTTTGTCGCAGAAGTTGAGGGCATAAAGTTCTACAACGATTCGAAAGCTACCAGTGTCGACGCGACTGTCAAAGCGCTTGAAGCGTTTGCTGACGAACCGGGAAAGATGGTTTTGATTTTGGGCGGCCGCGGAAAGAAAGCACCATACACTCCCTTAGCAACGCTGGTGCGCGAGCGAGTTCGAAAGTTGGTTCTGTTAGGCGAAGACGCGGAAACGATTGAACGCGAATTGGGAGAATTGGCGCCGAGTGGGCGAGCGAAAGATTTGGGGGAGGCAGTCGCACTTTCGTTCCAGGCAGCGCAAGCGGGCGATATTGTTTTGCTGGCGCCTGCCTGCGCGAGTTTCGATATGTTCAGGAGTTTTGAGCATCGCGGCAGCGTCTTTAAGGAAGAGGTCCAAAGTCTAAAGTTCAAAGTCGAAAGTCCGTCTTAGTAACCTTGGATCCAAGTGACGGAAGAAGCGTTAAATAACCACTACCAATGGTAAGCGGACTTTGGACTTGGGACATAGGACTTTGGACAAGGTTTGAAGATGGCGAGGAAGTTATACCCAGACACCTGGCTTTTTGCGGCAACCATCGGGTTGGCGCTGTTTGGCGTGGTTATGGTTTACAGCGCTTCGGCTGTATTAGCGCAAAGCGAACATCACGGCAGTTTCTATTACGTCATCAAGCAAGCGATCTGGACGTCGATTGGCTTGGCGGCAATGCTCATTGCCATGCAGGTTGATTATCACCGCTTGCGGGATCGTCGAGTTGTTTACGGACTACTGACACTCACCGTTTTGATGCTGCTGGCGGTCTTTGCGTTCCCGGCAATAAACGGTGCGCGACGTTGGATCAAGTTCCAGGGCTTTTCGGTGCAGCCTTCAGAGATTTCAAAACTGGCGTTGGCGATCTTTCTTGCGTACTTCCTCGAGAGACGGGCTGGTGAAGAAGGAGACTTTTGGCGGACGTTCATTCCCTGTGGCGCGGTGACGGCAGTGCTTGCCGGACTTATCGTGGTGGAACCTGACTTCGGCACCTCGATGATGCTGGCAGTTACGTTTGTCATAGTTATCTACACCGCTGGTGCGCGACTTTCGCATCTTGCCATGGCGGCGGCGCCGGCGTTTCTGGTTGCGGCCGGCTTGTTGATTTTCGTCCCGTGGCGGATGGCCCGTTTGGTGTCGTTCTGGGACCCCTGGGCCGATCCGCAAAAAAGCGGCTTTCAAGTGGTGCAGTCCTTAATTGCTGTTGGGTCTGGCGGGACCAACGGACTTGGGTTCGCTCAGGGAAAACAGAAGATGATGTTTCTGCCGTTTGCTCACTCCGATTTTATTTTTGCCGTGATCGGGGAAGAGCTGGGCTTGCTCGGCACACTTGCGGTGCTGGCGGCATTTGCGTTGTTTCTATGGCGCGGGATTCGTATTTCATTTATGGCGCCGGATCGGTTTGGCAGATTGTTAGCGATCGGCATTGTGACAGGAATCGTTGCGCAAGCCTTATTCAATATGAGCGTGGTGCTCTCGATGGTACCGACGAAAGGCATTCCTTTGCCGTTCATTTCCTACGGCGGGTCGTCACTGGTTCCCACGCTCGCCGCTGTCGGAATTTTGCTGAACATCTCGCAACATGCGAGGAGTTCTTCGCGCGCTGAGTGAGAAGGATGCGCGTATTGATCGCCGCCGGTGGGACTGGCGGGCACATTTATCCGGGAATTGCGGTCGCGAAAGAAATCTTGCGGCGCTCGCCCGAATCGAAAATCAGGTTTGTTGGCACGGCTCATGGCCTCGAAAACAGACTTGTTCCCCAAGCGGGTTTTGAACTATCGCTCATTGACAGTGCCGGACTTAAGAATGTTGGGCCAGTCGCGCAGGCGCGTGGCCTTCTGGTCCTGCCGAAGAGTTTTTGGTCCGCCCGAAGCTTGATTAAGGCGTTCCAGCCTGACGTGGTAATTGGTGCAGGTGGTTACGTCTCGGGTCCAGTGGTCCTGACTGCGGCGTTGCTGAAGGTGCCAACGCTGGTGATGGAGTCGAATGCGTTACCCGGTTGGACCAATCGCGTGCTGGCGCGTTTTGTAGATCAGGCGGCGGTGTCCTTCGATGAGGCGTTGTCTTTTTTCCGTGGCAAGGCAAGGGTAACAGGGAATCCGGTCCGCAGGGAGTTCTTTGAGATACCAGCGAAAGAGCGTCAGCCGGGACGGTTTTCAATTCTTGTGTTCGGCGGTTCGCAGGGCGCTCACGCAATCAACGAAGCGATGATCGCGGCGCTGCCATTTTTGGAAGCGGTGAAGAATGAGTTGCAGCTGATGCATCAAACCGGCGAAGCGGATTTCGCCAAGGTGAGTTCAAGATACGCTGAGTCTGGATGGCGCGAACGCGCCACCGTCCGGAAGTACATTGACAACATGGTGGAAGCTTTTGCCGATGTCGATCTGGTTATTTGTCGGGCCGGCGCAACTACGACAGCGGAACTAATCGCGGCCGGCAAGGCATCGGTAATGATTCCTTTTCCTGTGGCGGCCGACGATCACCAGCGAAAGAACGCCGAAGCGCTGGAAGCCGCGGGAGCAGGAAAGATGATTTTGCAGCAGGATCTGTCAGCCGAGCGGCTGGCAGAAGTGATAACAACACTTGTCCACGAGCCGGAGAAGATCACAAGCATGGAACAAGCCGCACGCAAGCTGGCACGCGGCGACGCGGCGGCGGCCGTGGTGGGGATGGTGGAGAAACTAGTGGGCGGTGGGCAGTGAGGAGTGTGGAAAGGGAAGAAAGATTCTGAGTCCTGAGTCCTGAATTCTGATCCTTATGTTTCGACGAATTCAACACGTCCATTTTGTCGGCATTGGCGGCATCGGCATGTCTGGTATCGCCGAGGTGCTGGTCAATCTGGGATTCCGTGTGTCCGGCTCCGACCAGAAGAAATCCAACGTCACGGATCGCCTGCAACAGATGGGCGTTGAGTTTACGGAAGGTCATGCCGCCGAAAACGTTGGCGACGCTCACGTGGTAGTTTGTTCCACCGCGGTGCGTGACGACAATCCTGAAGTTGTTGAAGCTCATCGTCATTCGATTCCAGTGATTCCGCGCGCGGAAATGCTCGCCGAATTGATGCGACTAAAACCCCACACGGTGGCGGTAGCCGGCTCCCATGGCAAGACGACCACTACATCAATGGTCGCAACCGTGCTTGGCCACGCCGGAATGGATCCAACCATCGTCGTTGGCGGCGTTGTCGGGGCTTTCGGATCAAATGCGCATCTCGGTACCAGTGATCTGATGGTCGTTGAAGCCGATGAAAGTGATCGATCGTTTCTGATGCTGACGCCAACGATTGCGGTCGTTACAAACATCGATCGCGAGCACATGGATTATTACCACGACATGGACGATGTGCGCGCCTGCTTCACTAATTTTGTAAACAAGGTCCCGTTTTATGGCGCGTCGGTTCTTTGTCTCGACGACCCTAACGTGCAGGCCATCATTCCGGCTGTGGAACGACGCCGTATTACTTATGGTCTTAGCGCGCAGGCGGACATCTCAGCCCATGCGATTCGTTACGATCAGAATTTCGGATCAATTTTCACCGTGTGGCACGGTGCGGATGTCGTTGGGGACATTTCATTGTGTGTGCCGGGTCTGCACAACGTCTATAACGCGCTCGCTGCGATTGCGGTTGGGTTTGAGTTAGACGTGCCGTTTACACAGATAGCAGAGGCTTTGGCCAGCTTCACCGGAGCCGGCAGGCGATTTCAATTTAAAGGAGAGGCTGGTGGCGTGATGGTTGTCGACGATTACGGCCACCATCCGACGGAAGTTAAGGCGACCCTGGCAGCAGCCAAAATCGGTTCGGGTGGGCGACGCATCGTCGTGTTGTTTCAACCGCATCGTTACAGTCGCACACACGATTTGATGGAAGAGTTTGCGCGCTCGTTCAACAATGCCGACACGCTTTTCGTTACCGACATCTATGCAGCGAGTGAGGATCCGATTGAAGGAACAACGGCGGAGGTTTTGACTACTGCGATCCAGCGGTATGGCCACAAGGACGCACGCTATGTTGGAGCGTTGGAAAACGCGCCAGAGGCCTTGCGAGATCATGTGCAACCGGGAGACTTGGTTTTAACTTTGGGAGCCGGGACGGTCAGCCGGGTGAGTGATCAGTTGTTGACACTACTTCGTGAAAAAAGCGAAGCCAAGGGCGTCTAGTTTTCGATTGCGCGAACTGTTCTTCGCGCCTGGTATTTATGGACGAAACTGCTCAAGAAGATTTTAAGGCACGCGATGTTGCCCTCGAGGAAATCGTAACGCGACTTAGCGTGCGGGCCGAACGCGGCCGTCGCTTTGCCGAGTTAACGAGTTTGCGCGTAGGTGGCGCGATTGATTGGGTTCTATCGCCAGATACGGAAGCGCGGGCAGCGGCAGTTGTGCATGAAATGGACCAGGCCGGAATTGGCTGGCGAGCACTGGGCTCAGGAAGCAACATCCTGGCCGACGACAGTGACCATCATTATGTTGTTTTGAGTCTGAAGGATCTGAAGGGGGAGCTTGAGTTTGACGGCGAGCGAGTCTCCGTTCCGGCTGGGTATTCGCTGCCGCGGCTTTGTATCGACGTTGCGCGACGAGGCCTGTCGGGAATCGAAGGGCTCGGCGGAATTCCAGGCACAGTCGGCGGTGCGCTGTGGATGAATGCGGGCGCTTATGGTCACGAGATCGGCACAGTCACCGAGACGGTGCGCGTGGCCCGCGATGGATTGGTGGTCGACGTTCCCGGCAACAGCGTTCAATGGAACTATCGTCACACCTCATTTAGGGAAGGCGAGCTATTGCTTGGCGCAACTTTGCGGCTGACACCGGACGAGCCGGAGAAAATTCGCACGCGCATGGAAGATGCCAAATCGCGACGGATGGCGACGCAACCACACGGATCGCGTTCGGCCGGCTGCTTTTTTAAGAACCCACCGACAAGTGCGGTAGGCACCGGCAAGATAATTGATGAACTGGGAATGAAAGGTTCGCGACGAGGCAGCGCGGTTATTTCTCCGGTCCATGCCAATTTCATTGTAACTGAGGGTGAGGGCGCGCGAGCTGAAGATGCACTGGCCCTGGCCGAGGAGATTCGCGAGCGCGTTAAGCACGAGCACGGCATTGAGCTTGAGTATGAGGTCGAGCTTTGGCGGGCGAGCACGCCCAGGAACAAGCCAGCGGTCGACGATGTACCGGCTGAGCCAGATCGAAAGGAATCGAAGTGAGAGAACAAGCCTTAGGACAAAAGGTCGGAAACCGCAGCGGCCTGGGGAACCACCGCCGCTCGAGTGCTGCGACGCAACGACCGGCGCGACGTGAAAGTACCGGCGAAGCCTTGATTGGACGCGTGCGCACGCTACTGGGTTATGTCCCGGCAGTCCTGAAGATGGTTTTGGCTATAGTCGTGGGCGTCGTCATTTTCGCTGGCTATCGGGCCGCGGCGTCGGCCAGTTTCTTCCAGGTCCGAAAAGTCGAAGTGCAGGGCACTTCAAGAGTCTCCGTGGATGAAGTTCAGGCGTTGGTTCGTAAAGAGGTTGAAAAGACCGGCGTTTGGAAGGCTGATCTGAAGGGAATGAATGCGCGTCTGGAGAAGCTGCCGTGGATAAGAACTGCGATTGTGTCGCGCGTATTGCCTGATGGAATCCGCGTTCGCATCACTGAGCGCGTTCCGCGCGCGGTGGTGCGCACGGCGTCAGGACGCTTTCGCTGGGTGGACGAGGATGCAGTAATGCTGGGCGAGATGTTGCCAACGGATCAGATACCACCCTTTTTCCTTCGTGGCCTGAATGAGGAAGACTCGGAAGCAGCGCGTACGGAAAACCGCGAGCGCATCGAAAAATTTTTGGAGTTGCAGCGAGCCTGGGACGCCGCAGGCCTGTCTGAACGTGTTAGTGAAGTGAATCTAATCGACATTCGGGACATTCGAGCGCAGTTGGCTGGCGACGATTCGCACATAGAGATTCGGCTGGGTTCTCAGGATCATGGCAAGCGGTTGAAGGATGGACTAGAAGTGCTTGACGCGCAAAAGCAGTCGCCGCGGGGCTCGCTGATTAGTTATATCGATTTGAGCCAGGGTAATAAGCGGGCAATTGTTGGCCTGACATCCGGCGCCCATGCGTCGGAAGCGACATCAAATCCAACCGTTGGAACGGCGAGCGAAATTACGCCTGATCGCCAGACGGCCGTTGCTGTATCGCGCGCGAGTGCCAATGCCCTGGCTATCAAAAATATCGATAACAAGAGCGCTAGGGATCGCACCGCAAGGGCGTCGGCTACCGAAAAGAAACCAGACAGGGCGAAGAAGCCGGACCACAGATAATGATCGCAATCGTTTCGATGAAGGAGCGCTTCTAAATGGCCAAGCGTACGCAGCACACAATCGGTCTCGACATCGGGACCAGCAGGGTGACGTGTATTGCTTGTGCACCGGGCGAAAGTGGATTGTTGAGCATAGTCGGCATCGGTGAATGTGAAGCACGGGGATTGCGAAAGGGAGTAATCGTAAATCCTGATGCGGCAGTCGATGCAATTAAGAAGGCCGTTGAAGAAGCTGAACGAATGAGTGGGATTGAGGCTGAAGAAGTGACGATCAATCTGGCGGGTTCTCATATTCTGGGCTTTAACGGTCAGGCGATCGTGGCCGTGTCAGGTCGCGATAGAGAAATCACTACCGAGGATGTGCGCCGAGCTATCGACTCTGCCTGCGCGATTCAACTTCCGGCTGGGCGGGAAATAGTCGACCGCTTACCCCAGGAGTTTATCGTTGACGACCAGGATGGAATTAACGACCCGGTAGGCATGATCGGAGCCCGGCTTGCCGTCAAGGTTCACATTGTCACCAGTCCGGTCACCGCTCGCCAAAATGCGATAAATGCCGTAAATCGGGCCGGATTAATCGTAGCGGACATGGTGCTGGAGCAACTTGCGGCGGCCGAAGCTTCGCTAACCGAGGACGATAAGGAATTCGGCGCGGCCCTTGTGGATGTGGGCGCAGAAACGACGGGTTTGGTCATTTACCAGCGGGGCGCGGTTCAGCATACGGCGGTATTTCCACTCGGCGGCTCCCATTTCACCAACGATATTGCCTTCGGTTTGCGAACGCCGATTCCGGACGCCGAAAAGATCAAGCGCTCGGTTGGCTGCGCGTCCAGCACCTCGCTGAGCGAAATGGAACGCGGCGAGTTAGTCGATGTTCCATCTGTCGGTGGTCGAGCGCCGCGTCAACTCTCGCGACAGATCCTTTGCGACATTCTGCAGCCACGCGCGGAAGAAGTGTTGATGCACGTCGCGGATGAGATCAAGGACGCGGGTTGGGAAAGACAACTCTCGAGCGGCGTTGTACTGACCGGCGGCGGAGCGTTGTTAAGCGGCATGACCGAAATAGCTGAGCAGGTTTTCGATGCGCCCGTTCGCATCGGTTATCCCGAGCGGGATCGGTTTGGTGGGTTGATTGAGGATGTGCAAAGTCCGGCCTGGACCGCAGCGGCCGGTTTGGCCCTGGTTGCAAGTCGAGCTCAGGCGAGCGAGCTAAAGATCGCGATGAGCCGGCGCGGGTCGACAGGCCGACTCACTCATTTCGTTTCAAGATTTCGTAATCGTTTCAGTAGTATTTTTTGACAAGTTGTTGTATGCTTTCGCCCCGGTCGCACAAGATATAGTCCGCAACATATCGATGCCGATGGCGCGAGCAACCCAACATAGAAGAAAAGGGCCCTGGAAGCCTTCTCGCTTCGGAAGAGAGGAAATAACTATGGCAGAGGACGCGCGTCTCGATAGAGGCATTAATATTTTCATTGATGACGATCCGCACCCGCTAGGTGCGCGGATAAAAGTGATCGGCATCGGCGGTGGCGGCGGCAACGCCGTCAATCGCATGATCGAGGCTGGTATCGAGGGCATCGAATTCCTCGTTGCCAATACCGACCTTCAGGCGTTGAAGCGATCAAAAGCGCCAATCAAGATACAACTCGGTAGCAGGCTGACGAAGGGCTTAGGTGCGGGAGCAAATCCTAACGTCGGACGTGAAGCCGCCCTTGAAGACACTGACAAGATCATCGAGGTCCTTGAAGGCGCGGACATGGTTTTTGTTACGACTGGCCTTGGCGGCGGCACGGGCACCGGCGGAGCGCCCATCATCGCATCGCTGGCGACCGAATTGGACGCTCTGACTGTTGCGGTGGTGACTAAGCCGTTTCATTTCGAAGGACGTCGGCGCATGCAGCAGGCTGAACAGGGCTTGCGCGAACTGCGTGAGTGCGTAGATACAGTAATCACGATTCCAAACGAGCGCTTGCTGCACACCGTCCAAAAAGATTCATCTCTGGCTGACTCCTTTGGCGTAGCCGATGATGTCCTTCGTCAGGCCGTCCAGGGCATTAGTGATCTAATCACTGTTCCCGGCCTGATCAATCTGGACTTTGCCGACGTCAAATCAATCATGCAGGGCATGGGCATGGCTCTAATGGGCGCCGGTCGCGCGCGAGGCGAGAATCGTGCGATTGAAGCCACCCAACAGGCAATCTCTTCGCCCTTGCTTGAGGAAGCTACGATCCAGGGCGCGAAGGGTGTTCTCATCAACATCACAGGCGGGCCGGACCTGACGCTCTATGAAGTGAACGTGGCGTCAACCATCATTCGCGAGGCAGCCGATGAAGATGCCAACATAATCTTCGGCGCAGTAATCGATGAGAACTTGAGGGATGAAATGAAGATCACCGTCATCGCGACCGGGTTTGGACAGGAAGCCGTGGCAGTCGCTTCAGCAGCGTCGGTTTCAAGTCTGCCAGTAAGCGCGCCGCGCTTTGTGCAGCGTCCATCCGACGACTTGTCGCGGCCGATGATGCAGGCAAGGCCGGACGACCTGGACGTGCCTACCTTCATTCGCAAGAAGGCAGACTAAGCGACCAAAACCCAGGCATGAGGAAGGAAGGCCAGCTTGTTGGGCCTTCCTTTCACTTTTTAAGGAATCTGCGCCTCCAGACAAAACAGTTTCGCCTTTGCTTTTTGACTGCCGCTTGTGTAGCATGAGCGTCATTCCTTGCAGGGTTTTCCAATACGGTTCAATTTTCGTCCCAATCGAATGGCCGCAGCCTGCGAGTTACTGTGATCCGCGCTATCACGTCCCCGCCAAATGTGTGTCGCGCGACTTGATCGCGAAATGATTTTGAATCCGTCTTAATACATTGGAGGTAGTGACAAGTGAGTAACCGTAAACTGATCAGGACCACGCTCGCCGAGGTGAAGGGTAAAGAACGCATAGTGCCTCAACCCAGGGAGAGAGAGCGCTCCAATAATGGTTCCCATCGTGGACCCGGCGGCGGTGACAGAGATGGTGGCAGGGATCCCGGTAGAGAAAATGTGCGTGCTCAGCAAAGCTCTGTACAGGTGCGCAAGCGAACGCCCCCACCGATGGAAACTAACGCAGAACTTTTTTATTACAAGAAACAGATTGATGCACACACGCCCATGGTAATTGTTTTGCTTGATGGCGAGGAGATTGAGGGAACGATCGAGTGGTACGATCGCGGCGCCCTGAAAGTAAACCGGAAGTCAGCGCCCAACCTCCTGCTTCTCAAGAGAAACGTCAAGTACATGTTTAAGGCCGAAGATCGCGTTGCCGAAGCTACGGAATAAGGCACCTCGGCGCCTACTCGGTTTCCTGACTCCCTTCATATCCCAGTAGTTGTCGGCCTGGTCTCAACCAATGAGGCAGTTTGATGAAAACTCATCTCATTCAGGTCTCCGTCAGCGCCGATCCTTGCCGCGAATCGCCATCACCATGGGCGATCCGGCGGGGATCGGTCCGGAAGTAGTTCTCAAGGCAGTAGCCGAAGAAGAAATTCAACGCATCTGCATCCCCATAATCATCGGCGACGCCCAGTTGCTGGCGCACACTGCACGCACTCTTGATCTGCAGTCGGGCTATGACATCATTCGCTCAGGCGAACCAATCCCCGAGCAACTCTCAGAACCGTTGATCTTTCACCTTGATAACATTAACGGTGTTATCGAATCAGGCGTTGAATCAGGCGCGGCGGGAAAAGCGGCCGGTGGCTACATCGAAGCTGCGGTGGAACTCTGCGCGGCAGGAAGTGTAGACGCGATCGCCACGGCTCCCATCAACAAGCGATCACTTTTCCTGGGTGGTTACAGTTTCCCCGGCCACACGGAGTTCCTGGCCCACCTTACCGGCACCGAAGAATACGCGATGGCTTTCGTTGCTGCCAATCTCCGCATAGTGTTGATCTCGACCCACGTCCCGCTGGCAGAGGCGATCAGACTGGTAGAGCGAGATCGCATCATCAGGACGATTAACCTGACGAATCGAGAGCTGAAACGCTGGGGTATTGAGCGGCCACGGCTGGCGATGGCGGCTCTAAATCCGCACGGAGCTGAAGGTGGACTATTTGGGATGGAAGAGACTTCAGAAATCGCCCCGGCCATCGAAGCATGTCGCGATATAGAAGACATTAACGTTGCCGGCCCGTACTCAGCAGACACCGTATTCCTGCGGGCTTCGCGCGGAGAGTTTGACGCGGTAATCGCTTGTTATCATGATCAGGCAATGATTCCGGTGAAGTGTCTTTCGTTTGGCGAAGCGGTCAATGTTACTCTGGGTTTGCCGTTCATCCGGACGTCTGTCGACCATGGTACGGCATTCGACATCGCGGGCAAGGGACTCGCCGAGCATTCAAGCATGTCAGCGGCGATTAAGCTCGCCGCTGAGTTATCGAGTCGCGCCGGCGAAAGCGGCTGTGCAATGGAAGTCTAAAGAAATTAAAGAACGAAACCGATGTCTCCGGATAACGAAAAACGTCAGGTCCTGGTCGCTGACGACGATCCGGCAATTCTGCGTTTAGTTTCAGCCATTCTTGAAAAAGAAAACTACGGCGTTACCACCGCTCGCGACGGCAGAGAGGCTTACAAGATTCTGCAGGGCTCGGCAAACTTCATTGCCGCAATCTTCGATGTCGTTATGCCGCACATTTCCGGACCGGAACTGGTGCGATACATGAAGACCGAAAAACGATTAATGAACGTCCCGGTGATGATGATGACCGCCGAACAGGATCCAAAACTCTCGTCAGACAGTTTCTCAGCCGGGGCAGTAGTTTTTATGCCCAAGCCATTCACCACGGCGCAACTACATACAATGTTGCAGATGCTGGTTGGCAAAAACTGAAGTTAGTTTTACATCGCGTATGAATCCCGGAAAAACCAACATCTCTTTTCTCTTCCCAGCGCTCGCGTTGTGCGTGATGGTTTTAGCGGGCGTTGATGCTCGCGCTGATTTGTCTCCGAGCCAGGCCCGCAAAGTGATAAGTCGCATCGCCGGGTTTGAGCTCAAGAGCAGTGAAGTGCGTGTGAAGTCTGTTTCTGCGAGTAGTTCGTCTGCGGCGGAGGTATCAGCCGAGATAAAGACGGTCTTAAAGTTTGAAGCGGACAATGACGGAAGGTGGCGCGTTGCCGAGATTAGGACCGGGCAGGATCGCTGGGAGAGCATCGATCTCATCGCCAATGCTCTGGGAACGCAGGCAGTCAGGGGTGATTGTAATGCACTCGATCCGCGTGTCAGAGGCAAAGAGGCGGTTGATCCGAGCGTGAAGCGCGCGCGTTGCTTGCTTGGTCATTTGTTAGGAGTTGAGATTCCTTCAGATGCGATTCGAATTCAGGAAGTGAACCCGATGCCGATCCCCATGGCGTCCCAGCCTTCGGCGACCGTCGTTGCCTGGCTGCGATTCGACACGAAACTAACGAGCGATGAGAGCGGTTGGCACGTGACCGAGTTGCGGACCGGAAATCACGATTGGGTTAAACTCGAACCATTGCTGGCCGCGGTAAACCAACAGAAGCAGAACCTGGCGCATTCAGAGTTGGAATTGATAGCTGTAGCCTTGGAAAAGTTTCGCCGAGACCGTGGCTTCTATGTCGTTTCCGACAAGCAATCCGTGGCGATCGACTTCCTGAGCCCTCGCTATCTGGGGCGAGTAATTCGCGTCGATCCGTGGAACCAACCTTACAAGTATCTCGGTGAACGCGATCATTTCACATTGCGCTCCTCTGGCCCCGACCGCAAGGCCGATACGCCCGACGATATACTCCTCAGCGAATCGCGTAATTAGCGAGAATTAAAATTGCGTTCCCCGAGGTGAATTCACGGTGCGCAATCGGAAATAAATCACCTCGCAATCTGCAATAAAAACGAACCTCGCTAACCCTCGAGCGTGATCACGACCATTAAGGAGCTTTCCAACCAAAGGAGTCCGCACATGCTTCGCTGCGCAATATTTCTCCCGCTGGTGATTTGTGCCTTGTCACTGTTCAGCGTGCAATCATTTGCTCAAACCGTCGAGCGTCGTCAGCCAGGTGCGACTCGTCAAAGCGAGGAACCAGCAGCCGGCCAACCCGCGAATGCCAACACCATCGAAGCAGTAGTAAATGAAATTGATCTACTGCGAAAGTCTCTGCAGACATTGAACCTGCGGTTGCACGAGATTAGTGAGAGACTTCCCGCGCTCGATTCGAAGCCGACGGTTTCAAACGACAAACAGAATCGCATTGCGCCCACGCTTGAGCTGTTGGCCCGCGCTGAAGAACGCGCCGGGATTTTGCGAAAACAGCTTATGGAGTCGATCGAAAAGGAGACCACTTACAAAAGTCGTCTGGCGCAGATGGATGAAGAAGTTCGTCCCGAAAATGTTGAGCGATCTTTGAGCGGGGTCGGAACGACGCGCACCGCAGAAATGAGGGAGGTTCGACGTCGTTCCCTGGAGATAGAAAAGAGAGGCCTTGAGAGCCTAATGACTTTAATTACCCAAAACCGCGCCCGTCTCGAAGAAGACGTAAGGCAAGCTGATATTCAGGTCTCCAGAATCCGCCAGCGTCTTCTCCCTCTTATTGACAGGGAGATTGATAAAATCACTGCTAACTAAGGTCAGGCCTGGACTTCGGCAATTCACTACCAGCCGCCTAAATCCACGCGGTTTTGATTAAACTCTTGACGCGCCATCGCGCCGATGGTAGTTTCAAAGAGTGGCTTTGCTTTGGAAGGCCCTCGTTATTAGACAGCAGCAAACCCCGACCGCGCCGACTGTTAATTCCAAGCCCGCCGGTGGCGCCCAATTCAGCTAAGGTACCCAAGCTTTGTTAGCTGGACGAAAACTCCTACTCGCCGACGATTCAATCACGATTCAGAAAGTTGTCGATCTTACTTTTGCTGACGAAGGCGTCAACGTGCTGTGCGTAAGCAACGGACGTGAAGCGATCGAGGCACTGACAGAGTTCTCACCCGATGTAGTTCTCGCGGATGTCTTCATGCCCGAGATGAACGGTTACGAGGTTTGCGAGTACATTAAACAACACGACAAGTTCAAGCATATTCCTGTTATGCTTCTGGTGGGCTCCTTCGAGCCATTCGACGAAGAGGAGGCGCGCAGAGTTGGCGCGAACGACACTTTGACTAAGCCCTTTCAATCAATTCGCCGCTTGATAGAAAAGGTCGGATTGCTCTCGAGCAACCGCCCACCGGAGGAGCAGATACCGACTGCTGAATTGCCGCACGCCGAGGAACCGCCAGTCGAAAAACTCACCACTGCCGAACTGGAAATCACCACTGCCGACACGCAGCCCTTGCCGCCTGAACTCAGGCACGTGGTAGAAGCAGCGACCGCCTCGCCGCTGCGAACAGAGGCGAACCAACCTGCAGCGGAAACCGAACCGAGTTCTCAGGATTATGAAGGCGCTGGTGAAGTGCTTCTCGACCTGGGTGACTACAGAACAGGACGTTCTGTGTTGGATGACGAATTTGTGTTAGATATCGACCTCGACGAGAGTCCGGAGCCGTCACCCGCCGAACCCGCTTTTTCGGCGGATTTCGGAAATCGCGAAAGCTTTCGGTCACTACCAAAAATACAGCCGAGTTATGCCAGCGCTTACGGAACGCCGGCAACAGTCTCTTCAGAACCTGCGCCAACCACAGACACATTGACGGCGCCGGTAACTTATGAGCGAGTGGTTGACGATGAAGTTGAGCCTATCGTCTCACAGGTTGAAACCGCGCCGCTCGCGCCGCCGCAATACTCAGAGCAGCCATTGGTGCAGGCTACTCCAGTCTCGGCGCAGCCATTGGTGCAGGCTACCCCAGTCTCAGCGCAGGAGTTGTCGCCAGAGATGATCGACGCGATTGCGCGTCGAGCGGTCGAGCACCTTTCCGAAAAGGTAATACAGGAAATCGCCTGGGAGGTCGTGCCGCAGCTTGCGGAATTACTAATTAAGCGACAGCTCGAAGAGAAAAATTCATAGCCGGTAATAAAACCTTGGAGAGCAGGCGTCACCGAGAGGTCGCCTGCTTTTTCGTTTGTGCGACACGGTCATGCGGACAATTAGCTCCTCCAATATGAAACGTGCGGCTGTTACTTTACAATGCCTGTCATTCGATGGTGATAACGCAATACTGATCGCTGACCTTTGACGTTAACGACACAATGGAAATCCCTAAACAATACGACCCTGCACAAGCCGAACAAAACCACTATCAGCGTTGGGAGAGCCAGGGTTTTTTCGCTCCGGAGATTAACCGCGACCCAGATGCACCGGCCTTTTCTATAGTAATTCCGCCGCCAAACGTCACCGGCTCGCTGCACATGGGTCACGCGCTTCAGCACACCATGATGGATGTGATCACGCGCTACAAACGCATGTGTGGCTACCGTACGATGTGGTTGCCAGGAATGGATCACGCAGGCATCTCGACGCAGTTGATGGTTACTCGCGAACTTAAAAAAGAAGGAGTCAATCGACACGATCTGGGTCGCGACAAATTTATTGAGCGCGTCTGGAAATGGAAAAAGGAATCCGGCGGACAGATCACCAGGCAGATGCGTCGCGAAGGCGTCTCGGTCGACTGGTCACGCGAAAAGTTTACGATGGACGAAGACTTGTCGCGCGCGGTGCGCGAAGTTTTCGTTCGCCTTTACGAAGACGGCATGATTTATCGCGGCAACCGGATCGTCAATTGGTGTCCTAACGATCAAACCGTGCTCTCTGACTTGGAAGTTGAAAAGATTCCACATGCAGGCAAGCTCTACTATTTGCGATATCCGTCAAAGAATGGCGATGGAGGAGTCACTGTCGCCACAACTCGGCCGGAAACAATGCTTGGCGATACTGCTGTCGCGGTGAATCCAAAGGACGAGCGCTTCCGGAGCCTGATCGGCACCAGCGTGTCTCTGCCGTTGACCAATCGCGAGATTCCCATCGTCGCCGACGAGTTTGTGGATCCGGAGTTCGGCACGGGCGCTGTGAAGGTCACGCCCGCGCATGATCCGAACGACTACGAGATGGGCGTGCGTCACAACCTCGAGCAAATCGTGGTTATCGACCCGCACGCGAAAATGACTGACGCTGCCGGCGCCGAGTTTGCTGGTTTGGATCGTCACAAGGCCCGCGCGAAAGTCGTGGAAAAATTTGAAGAGTTGGGTTTGCTCGAGAAGGTAGTCGACTACGAGTTCTCAATTTCCAAGTGTGAACGTTGCAAGACGGTCATCGAACCGCTGATCTCCACGCAGTGGTTTCTGCGGATGGACGAATTGCGGAAGGAGGCGCTGAATTTATTAGCTACCGGCAAGAAGCCGCAGTTTGTGCCGGAAGTTCCCTACGAAAAAGTTTACTCAAACTGGCTTGAAAATCTGCGTGACTGGACCATTTCGCGTCAGTTGTGGTGGGGCCATCAGATCCCCGCCTGGTATACGGCTGAAGGCGAAGTAATTGTCGCACGCTCGGAAGCAGAGGCGCGGGCGAAAGCGGGAACGGACCAACTGACTCAGGATCCGGATGTGCTGGACACCTGGTTCTCCTCTCAGCTGTGGCCATTTTCAGCGATGGGTTGGCCGGAACAGTCAAGCGACCTCGACACGTTTTATCCGACCTCGGTTTTGATGACCGGCCGGGACATCATCTTCCTTTGGGTTTCGCGAATGGTGATGATGGGACTGAAATTCATCGGTCGGGAGCCGTTCGCTGATGTTTTCATTACCGGAACAATACTCGACGCTCATGGCCAACGTATGTCGAAGACCAAGATGAACGGCATCGATCCGCTCGAAGTTTTTGACAAGTATGGCGTAGACGCGACGCGTTTAAAACTTGCTTCTGTCGGCAGCACCGACATCCGCTGGAGCGACAAGCAGGTCGAGTCGTACCGGAACTTTGCGAATAAGATTTGGAATGCGGCGCGCTTCGCATTGATGAACTCCGAGGGGGCGACCATTGATCCGGAAACCTTGAATGCCTCGACGAGGTTTGCGTTGCACGACCGCTGGATAATTTCGCGTCTGAACAAGACGGCTCGGGACGTGCGCAAAGCGCTCGGTGGTTATGAGTTCCACGAAGCGGTGCAAACGCTTTACCATTTTTTCTGGGACGATTTTTGTGACTGGTACATCGAGCTAACAAAAGCAGAGGTGACCTCCGAAGCAGCGAGCCCGCAACGAGCCGCTGCCCGTGCGCGATTGTTGACGGTGCTCGAGCAGGCCCTGCGTTTGTTGCATCCGTTTATGCCTTACATCACTGAAGAATTGTGGCAACAGCTTCCTGGCGCGGGAAGACAATTGTTGCATCCCGCTTATCAGGAAGCCCCGCCGACGATCATGTTGACTGCGTATCCCGAACCGAAGGTTGGTACAATCAACGACGCCGCAGAGTGGGAAATGCAGGCACTGATCGACTTGATTACGCGCGTGCGTAATATTCGTTCTGAGATGCAAATAAAACCGAGCGAGCCCATTCCGATTTTGATCGGCGTGCCCGATGAAAAGCTCCGCGCTGTTTATTCCGCCAATACAAATCAAATTACTCGACTGCTACGGGCTTCCGAGGTGTCGATCAGTAGTCAACTCGAAGCGCCGCGCGCTTCGGCCCGGGCGATACTAGCGGGCGGTGCGGAAGTAGCTGTTCCATTGGCGGGCCTGATCGATTTTGATCAAGAGCAACAACGCCTGACCAAAGAAAAAGAAAAACTTGCGGCTGAAGCAACGAAGCTGGAAGCACAACTTGCCAATCCGCAATTCACGGAACGCGCGCCCGCCGAGAAGGTCGAGGAAGTGCGCGCACGCATCGCGGATATTGCACAGCGCACCGCGCAACTTGACCAAACAATCGCCAACCTTCAATAGAACAGACTTTGTTTGAGGAACCGGAGGTGTCAGCCGCCGTGTAAGCTCGAAGCAGCTTACGGACGCTTGAACGCATCTCTTTAGGAGGCGTATCTTGGGGCAAGATACAGTCATTGGTACTTGAGAAAGATTGCAGCGGAGCTTGTTTATGCATAATCGATTTCTTCGTAAAACGGCATTTTTGCTCGGCCTTATCGTCATTGTTGGCCTCTGCATGATTGACGGCAGCGCCCAAAGTCGCCGCCGGCGACGCTCGCGTCGGGCAAGAAGACCGCCCGTCGTGAGGCCGGTCGTTACAAATCCTGCGATAGCGGCGCCGGGATCGGAGCTGGAAAGTATTGGTCCCGATGGGGAAAGAATCATCAGCACTGCGGACCAGCCTACGAATGAAACTGAGCAAAGTAGCGAAGCCGGGTCGGCGAAGAAGAACAGCTCAAAGCCTTCCGGCGATGGGGACATGCAGCAAACAATCAATCAGCTCTCACATCAGGTGGACAGGCTAAACGATAAGCTGACGCAAATGCAGCAGAACGATCGCACGCTTATTGATATGGAGCGGCTCACTCGCGCCGAACAGCGTGCTGAAAGTTTGCGCGCGCAACAACTGGATACTGAAAGCAAGTTGGCGGATGCGCAGTCCAAGCTGGAACAGATCGAGTATCTAATGCGGCCAGAGAACATTGAGCGCGCTGCAGGTTATGGAACGACACATCCGGAAGAAGCCCGCGAAGCGCGCCGCCGCCAATTAGAAAACGAAAAGTCGCGCCTGTTGGCCCAGACGAAAATATTGGAAACCAGTCGTGCGCGTTTGGAAACATCCGTGGCTGCCGCTGATGCGGAAGTTGATAGCTTGCGGCAGAGAATCGAGCTACAGCAGGCACAGCAGGACCCCTCAGGGACAACCAAGACACAGCGGCCGAAACCTGAGTGAAACACGACAGGGAGGAATTCCCCGTCCCGCCTGAAACTCATGGGCACAGTCTCAGCAGAGAATCTTTATCGCGCCATTAGCGACGCGCATGATCGCGGCGAGCGAGTAGTAGTTGCTACGGTCGCGCATACGCGCGGTTCCACGCCACAGCGACGTGGCGCGAAGATGTTGTTCTTTCAAAGTGGAGAAGTTGCGGGCACTGTTGGCGGCGGTTGCATCGAGGCCGAAGTTTGGGCCGAAGCGCGGGAGGCGATGCGATCAGGGGACTCTGCGCTACATCACTTTTCTCTGACGGCCGAGGAAGCTAGCGAGGAAGGAATGGTCTGCGGCGGCACAATGGACATCTTCATAGATGTCTGGGCAAAAGAAAATGTCTGAGTCGTTCATCGAAAGCTACAAAGCGAAGCATCAGCACCCGCTCAACAAGTTGACGCACAGCATCGGCATACCACTGATTGTCATTTCACTGCCGCTGTTTCTATTTAGCTGGCGTTGGGCTCTCGGGTTGTTTGTAGTTGGCTGGATTCTTCAATTCATCGGCCACGCCTTTGAGGGTAATCAACCGGCCTTCTTCAGAAATCCCGTATATTTACTGGTTGGCCCCTGGTGGCTCCTTCGTCGAGCAGCGTCAGCTATCGGGCTAACCAGGACTTTTCCTACCAAGTAGACTCGTTTGCGTTCGTTATCCTCCGCTCCATTGAATCAAATGTCTCCAGGCGAATCTCACGAGCGCAAACAGCAGTCTGATTCGGTTACTGCAACTCTACTGCGAATACTCGAGCAGGGCTCCGTTGCTGCATTGGCCACGCTGATTGAAGCCGCAAATGATGCGACACATGTGGGAACGAAGCTGCTCGTTTCTGATCGAAACACGAGCGGCCGAATGGTAGGCAGTTTAGGTAATGAGGCGCTTGATCGCGCGGTCATAGAGCGAGCGGCAGCGTTTCTGGATTCAAGGACGGACATGCTCTTGTCTCAGGTTAGGGAATTCGCGCCGGCGTTGAGCGATTGGAGCGACGCGAAGGTTCTATTCGAGCGCATCCAGGCGGAACCACGTCTGGTGATTTGCGGAGCAGGCCACGTCGGAGCGTCGCTTGCGAGGCTTGCCAGCCTGATGGGCTATCGAACGACCCTGATCGATGATCGAGAGGAGTTTGTGAGCCAACAGAATTTTCCAGAGAAAAACATCGAATTAGTCGCAGCAGAGGATTGGTCGCGAGGGATGATAACCGCGGTAGGCAATGGGCATGGAGTCAGCGTTGCAATCGTCACGCGCGGGCATAGCGAAGATGAGCAGTGCCTACGTGCCGTGATCCCAATTGACGTCGACTACATCGGACTAATTGGCAGCAAGCGCCGCACCAACATTGTGCTGCGTCGCCTCAGCGACGATGGATTCGAGGCAGCAAAACTGGAAAGAGTTCATGCTCCGGTCGGGCTCGACATCGGCGCTGTTACGCCGGAGGAGGTTGCACTGGCAATCATGGCCGAGGTGGTTGCCGTGCGCCGCGGTGGAAAAGGTGGCTCGCTTTCCGCGTGGCGACGGGGAAAGAATGCGGAACCGAGCAAGTGATTTGCTGGGACCGCGGGCGTCCCGCCCGCAACGCGCCGAAGGTGCGCAGGTCTTTTAGAAATCTCAATTGTTTTGGTTTTCGCGCCCATTGCGGGCGGGACGCCCGCGGTCCCAGCAAATCACTTGAACTACTGTTTTAGATATTTCTCAGGCAGCGGTGTCTTCTCATCCTCGCCTTGCCAAAAGATCGTCACGATCCACCAGCGCTTACCGTCGTTCATCAATTGCATGCTGTTGATGCCGCGTTGAAATGCCTTAGCGTCTTCCGCAGTGTGTCTTGATTCATAAGTGCTAAAGGCGTGGACAATCTGGCCAAACTGTTCGCTCACGCGCGCGACTTCTTTCTCGAAGAAGCCTTCTTTCTCGAGAAAGCCACTACCGCGCTCGATATATTCATCAACCGTCAAGACGCGTGATCCGTAGCCGCCTGCCTGCCGCGGGCCCGTCGGAATCAAGCGCGCTCCGGGAAGAAACAATGAACGCATGCGATCCCAATCGCGCTTCTTGCCGGCGGGACCCGAAATTACGTCATAAACCGCACCGATAATTGAGTCGACTGAGGCAACGTCAGCAGGATTCGCGGCTGGTATCGCCGGCGGAGTAGCTGTCAGTGGTTTTGACGCCGGTGATGGCGTAGGCATCGGTTTTTCCTTTTCCTGCGCTCTCACTAAACTCGCAGCGCAAAAAATCATACACAGAACGGTCGAACAGGTAATTGCAATCGACCTGAGTTTCATACGCACCTCCTCGAATGAATTCTCGCTTTGTAGACTGCGATTAAAACATGCCGTTAGCTGCTCCAGCAAAGTGTGCAGGACGTCGTTACTAATCGTACGCAGTTCCAGTCAAACTCCATCGTTCACATGACATTTGCAGCCGTGACACTTGGCGTTTGCGTCTTTGGATGTTAAGAACAATTCAGTCATGGCAATCGAAGTTGAGAAACTAGAACCTGCCGAGCAAGTCACCCGGCGCCGGCAAGCGATGTTTCGCTCGCTCTCGCACCGTAACTACCGCGTCTTCTTTGTCGGCGCGTTCCTTTCAAATATAGGCACGTGGATGCAGGCAGTCGCGCAGGGCTGGCTGATGCTGCAGATTACCAACTCCGCTCTCTGGCTCGGCATTGACGGTTTTATGGCAACCGCGCCGGGCTTTTTTCTGACACTTGCTGGCGGCGTTTTTGCGGACCTTGTCGATCGTCGTCGTCTGCTGCTTTATACGCAGGTCGTGGCTGGACTTGCAGCCGCCGCTCTGGCGACGCTCGTTTACACCAACCACATTAACAAGTGGATGATTCTGGGCTTTTCGTTCGTCACCGGCTGCTGCATGGCGATAGCAGGTCCGTCGTACCAGGCGATGACATTTGATCTGGTAGGACGCGAGGATCTGGCCAATGCTGTTGCGCTGAACTCGTCTCAGTTCCAACTTTCGCGAGTTATCGGTCCATTGTTCGCCGGCCTCGGCTTCAAGTTCTTCACACTGGCTGGCTGTTTCTATTTAAACGGCTTGTCGTTTGTCGCCGTGGTCATTGCTTTGCGCATGGTGCACTTCGACGAAGCGCCCAAGTTTGTACATTCAGTTAGAGATCGTAGTGCGCTCTGGCAGGACCTGCTCGATGGGTTCCGTTATGTTAGACGCCGGCCACGGGTCTCTTCCTTACTTTCAATTTCCGCCATCAATAGTCTCTTCGGCGCGCCCTACATCACGATGATCCCAGTGTTCGCCCGCGACATTTTTCACCTGGGGGCCACGGGCCTTGCCTGGATGATGGGAGTTGCGGGTGCGGGCGCGTTCTTCGGCGCCCTGTTTCTGGCCTACCTGGGTGACTTCAAACGCAAGGGTTGGTCAGTGCTCGGCGGCGCGTTTGGTTTCGGGGTTTTCCTTATTGCTTTTGCGCAGGCAACGCACTTGGTGTGGTCGCTGATCTTTTTATTTGGAGTTGGGTTCACCGTCGTAACCTCGGTGGCAGTGACAAACACTTTGCTTCAGCAACTGGTAACTGACGAAATGCGCGGGCGAGTTATGAGCATGTTCATCCTCTCTTTCATTGGCGCGATGCCCCTCGGAAATCTACTTGCCGGTGCAGTTTCGCATCGCTTCGGTGCACCCTTCGCTTTGGCTGCGGGGGGCTTTTGCATCATCGTTTACGTCACAATCGTGGCAATTCGGAACGAGCGACTACGGGAACTGCGTTGAGCTGCCGCAAGAAGGCCCCATCCACCACGTTCTATCAGCGACCAGGTGGGTAAACTTTGCGCATTTTCAGCGAGGAGAATATGAAAGTCCTGAAACTACGGTTACTGCTTCTTTCCATTTCGGTTCTGTTCTCAATTGTTGCCAGCGCCGCTGCGCAAGGCGTGATTGTGCCGGGGCCTTGTGAGCGCTGCCCCCGTCCGCCGCGTCCCATAACCTTGCCTCGCAGCCTGCCGATTAAGTCCATCAAAATCGATACGAAGATCTCATCCCAGGTGGCAACGACCCATGTCGAACAAATTTTTCGCAACGACACCGACGCGACGCTGGAGGGAACCTACCTCTTTCCGATTCCAGAACAGGCATCGATTACCGAGTTTGCTATTTGGGATGGCGACCGCCGCCTGGTAGGCGAAGTGCGATCGCGCGAAGAAGCCCGGCGTATCTACGACGAAATAGTCCGGCGCCAACGCGATCCGGGTTTGTTGGAATATGCGGGGAAAGATCTTTTTCAGGCGAGCATCTTCCCGATTCCGCCACATTCCGATAAGAAACTCGAGCTGAGCTATTCGCAAGTACTACGTGCCGAGTCAGGCACGGTTGCCTATCGGTATCCGTTGGGTATTGGCAGGCAAGTAAGTCAGATCGGGACCGTTTCCGGACGAATAGAACTGGATGGTAAGGAACCGCTGCGCAATATTTATTCACCGACGCATGCAGTTGAAGTGAAACGAAGCGGCGATCGACGCTCGGTCATTACTTTTGAAAGTGGCGGCGAGCCACAGGACTTTCAACTATTCTACGGGGCATCCCGCGAAGACTTTGGTGTGACGCTCCTGACCCATCGCGAACCTGGAAAAGATGGCTACTATCTTCTGATGATTTCGCCCAAAGACGAATGGTCGGAACAGGAGTACACGGCGAAGGACATAGTCTTTGTTTTAGACACCTCGGGATCCATGTCCGAGGCGGGAAAGATGGAAAAGGCGCGGGCCGCGCTGCTTTATGGAATTAGAATCCTCCGCCCGCAGGATCGCTTCAATGTGGTCTCATTTGCCGGTGAAGAGCGTTTGATGGAAGCCCGAATGATCACTGCTGACGATCAGGGCCGTAAGCGGGGTGAAGACTTTGCCCAATCGCTGCGACCGGCGGGTGGCACAAACATTAATGAGGCGTTGCTGGCCGCCATGAAGCAATTTGAATCAAGCAATCGTCCCAAGATTCTTATCTTCATGACTGATGGCCTGCCGACGGTCGGGGTGACAAACCCGACACTTATTGTCGACAACGCGCGTGCGGCCAGGGTGCCGGGCATGCGCCTGTTCACTTTTGGTGTGGGTTACGACGTCAACACCGCTCTGCTGGACAAACTGGCCGCTGAGAATGGTGGCGTGGCCGATTATGTTGAACCGAAGGAAGACCTGGAGGTTAAGGTCTCCAACTTCTTTGCGAAGGTTAACTACCCGGTCCTTACTGATTTGAAACTCGACATGGCGGGAGTGCAAACAGACCTCGTTTATCCCAGAACGCTTCCGGATATATTCCGCGGTTCCCAACTCATTTTGATTGGCCGTTATCGCAACCCAATCGACCTGGATTTTGTCAGGTTGCAGCTGAGCGGTCGCGCCAACGATGCCAACAAGAACTTTTTTTACAACAATCTTCGTTTCCCGATGCGCGAAGATGCAAACGACTTCCTGCCGCGCTTATGGGCCACGCGCCGCGTCGGTTGGTTGATGGAACAGGTTCGCAGCAACGGCGAACAGCAGGAGTTACGCGACGAGATTGTCGATCTGGGAACGCGCTACGGTATCGTGACGCCATACACTTCCTACCTGGCCCTGGAGCCAAACGCCACCGCGCGTGATGTAACGAGCTTGCCGCTGAATAACCGGGGCTTTGGTGCCGGGCGTTCGACGAATGCTCCACCGCCTGCGCCCGCTAAAGCAGCCGACGCGAGAGCGATTACCGGGGTCGCTGCCGTGCAGCAGAGCAAACGCGCACGCGAACAACAGGAAGTGATGAGGGTCGAGGGGGAAAGCATTTCTTCCGCGATCAAGACTGTTGGCGGCAAAACGTTTTACCTCCGCGAAGGTGTTTGGACTGATGCGGATTTCAAAGCCGGCGCCGGTTTACCGGAGACAGTAGTCAAGTTTGGCAGCGATGAATACTACGCGCTGTTGAAGCAGAAGCCACAACTCGCGACGTTCTTCGCGCTGGGCGAACGGGTAACCGTGATTCTTGACGGGAGAGTTTATCGCGTGAACGCCGCAGAATAATCTCAAGTGTTTGGCTGGGACCGCGGGCGTCCGCCGAAATGAGCGCGAAGCGCGGACTGGCGCCTGCGGCGCGTTTCGGCGGACGCCCGCGGTCCAGCAATCACTTAACCTCTCCTCCCGAAGTCTTGTCTTGAGATGGGCTCTTGGGGTACAAGTTCAAAACAGACTCAATTTGAAGTAGATATTTGTGAAAGCACTTTGAGTGCGCGCGCGTGTGCGTAGCGGAATCTTCTCGAGACGGGATGATGCAAGGAGTATCAGTCGAATGAGATCATGCATGAACAGGAACAGGTTGATCGTCGCGGCGGTTTTTCTGTTTGCAACCACAACCTCGATCAAGAGCCAGCAGGGATGGGTGGCGACGCGTATCGCTCCAGCAGATCAGGATCTGAATGCGGTTTACTTTCTCGACGACAAACGAGGCTGGGTTGGCGGAGACAATGGATTTCTGATCCGTACCGAAGATGGCGGGCAAAATTGGCTTAGGCAGACTGTGCAAACAACCGCCGCGATCAATGACATCTACTTTCGCGACAAGGAAGCAGGATTTCTAATCGCCGGCAACGCCATCTTTGCTACGCGTGACAATGGCGTGCGTTGGATTGAGGTTCGCCGCTTCCTGCCCAGCGAGTTTGACGGGGCGGATATAGAACTCTACAGCGTTCGTTTCTCCAGCAAGAAGAAGGGCTGGGTGGTGGGTTCCGTCAGCAAGCGCGAGCGCGTCATTGACAGCATTCTGCTCTACACAGACGATGCCGGCGAGACCTGGCAGCGGCAGCGCGCGCCGAGCCGCCTGGAGCTGATTCACATAGATTTCGCCAACGATAAACGGGGCTGGATCGCAGGAGCCAATGGCACGATTCTAAATACTGTGGATGGCGGAGCCTCGTGGACAAAACAAGATACGGGAACTACTGCGACTATCTTTCACATAGACTTTCGCAATGACAAGAAAGGTTTGGCAGTCGGTGAACGCGGCACCATCCTGCGAACCACAGACAGTGGAGCTACCTGGACACCAGTTGTCGTAAGCGCCCGGTCCACACTACTGAATGTTCAGTATGTTAACGAAGACCGTTGTTGGGCAGTTGGTCGCAGCGGCACCATTCTCCGTAGCGATGACGGAGGCTTAACCTGGATCGAACAGGCATCAGGTACTAAACAGAATCTATACAGTCTATATCTGGTTAAGAAGATCGGATGGGCTGTTGGTGGCGGTGGGATGGTGCTCCGCTACGAGCTTTGAGTGGGACATTAAACTAGCCGCGGGTTTTAGTGCGCGGCTAGCTTCTAAGCTTTAGTGCCAGTGAATGGTAGCGCCGGCGCGTTTTCCAGACTAATGTTGCCTTCCATCTCGTGTGCGCGGAGGTCCCCTGCGATCTGGGCGTCCATAGTTTCTCCCGCAAGGTCGAATGAGATAGTCCCTGCAAACGACTCGCCGTCAAAGGTCACCGACAGCAGTTCACCGTTTCCCATCTCCGAGGTAACCTTTCCGGAGAAACCCTTGCCGATGTTCGACAGGATTAAGGTGGCTGGAATGCTCTGGCCAAGAGGCGTTTCAATCATTAGGGACCAGTTTCCGGCCAGGGCCGCTGCAGCTTCCGGCGAGTACGATGCAGGCTTGGGAGGCGCCTTCTTCTTTCCTGCGGTGTTATAAAACTGAATGTCTTCGGCATAGGGCCTTACCTGCTCGAGCAGTTGCGCGCCATCGCCAACGATTATTATCGCTGCCTCATCGGGCTTGACGTATTTCTTCGCGACCTCCTGGACCTGTTCAACCGTTACTGCCTGGATCTCATTACGGTAAGTCTCAAGATAGTCCTGAGGTAAACCAAACATTTTGATCTGGAGAAGTTGATCGACAAGTCCCTCCTGCGTTTCCAATCTTAGTGGAAACACTCCGGTGAGATACGACTTGGCGTCGCCAATCTCTTTTTCGGAGACCGGCTCATTCCGGATGCGATTTAACTCATAGAAAAACTCTCTGAGTGAGTCGCCGGTAACCGGCGTTCTGACCTCGGCAGTAGAGCGAAAGGTCCCCGCAGTCCGGCGCGCGTCAAGACTTGAATAAGCGCCGTAGGTATAGCCCTTCTCCTCACGTAAATTCATAAAGAGTCGCGAGGAAGCATTCGCGCCCAGCACCGTGTGCATCAGCAGCATCGGAAAGTAGTCGTCGCTGGTGCGCGTTATACCGGCGTTTGCAATTACGATGTTGGCCTGTGCGGAGCCTGGTCTATCAACGATGTATGCGGCCCGCAAAGTTCTTACAGGCGCGGCGGGAAAGTCATCACCCGCCACGTTACCGGGCTGCCAGGCGCTGAACAGATTTTCAACTTGTTGCAGTACTGAACTCTGCTGCACGTCGCCGGCAACAAAAAGCACCGCGTTGTTTGGAACAAAAGTGGCGCGGTGGAATTCGACGAGCCGTTCGCGGGTTGTAGCCTCGACAGATTCAGGAGTGGGCGCCGTAACGTGATACGGATGGTCGCCAAACATAATCCGTGCAACCGTTTCGCCGGCCAAAAAGGAAGGCTGCGCCCGCTGCTGTTTGAGACTCTCCTTGGTATTTTGTTTCGCGAGCTCGACTTCACCTTGCGGAAACACCGGCCGCAGCGCTACGTCGGCCAGAAGCTCAAGCACCTGATTGCCGAAGATTGTGAGCGAAGAGGCCCCCACGGTCGTATAGTCGGAATTTGCTCCGGCCTGCAACGTAGCGCCGAGCCGTGCGACCTCGTCGGCAATTTCACGACTGGTTCGCGACTCAGTGCCTTCAGTCAACAGACCTGTCAACATATCCATCAGACCCGGCAGTTGCGGTGGGTCGTGCGCGTCACCGGTGCGAAACGCCAAACGATAACTAATGAGTGGCAGTCGCGAATCTTCAACCACGATCACGGATAACCCGTTTGGCAGAATCGTTTCGTAGGCGGTTGGTAGCTTGAGTGGACGTGCCGGAAGCGGCGCGGGCTGCTGTTTAAGAAAATCGGGTTGTGCGCTCATCGTTTAGGTATGCAAAGGTCCAGAGCCTCGTTCAGTTTGCGTGGGAGGATCTGCAGGTTGTTGTGGTTGTTCCAACTGATGGCCAACTGAAGCGCCTACCAGCGTGCCGGCGTCTGCTGGCGGTTGGTTGGGAGGCGGAACCTGCGCCGGCGGTGCTGTCGGTTGCCTGGGTTCTCCTGGCGGTTGAGGCGATGCCGGAGATGCGCTGGTTGCGATCACTTCATCCGCATATGTCTCCTCCGCTAGCGCGGCCGGAACGATGTCAAGAACAACTCGGTTGTCTACGTCCAGATAGCGCTCGACCGCACTCCTGATTTGCTCGGGAGTAATCGCGAGATATTGGTCGAGCTCAGTATCAAAGAGCGTCGGGTCACCGTCATAGAGGGCATACTCGGCGAGCCGTTGCGCCCGGTACATAGTGGACTGTCGGCCCCGTACCACATCATTACAAAGTCCGTTGCGGAGTTTCTCCATCTCCGCAGCTGATGGTCCGGAGGTTCTCAGCGAACGAATCTCATCGAAGATTTGATTCCGAATAGTAGCAACTTCTTGTCCTGGCTTTGGTAAAGCAAAAATGTACAGGGCAGAAGGACCGCGTCTCTCGTCAATGCCGCCCTGAATCGAGACTACCGATTCGTCACCTTTCACCAGCTTTTGGTAGAGGCGAGAACTATCGCCTTCGAAAATAAGATCGGCTGCGAGTAAGAGGGCATAAAAGTCGGGCGTGCGGCGCGGGGGAATTTTCCAGCCGAGCACAAACGCGGGCGCGGGAGCAAGCTTGTCGTCAAAGACTTCCTGGCTTTGGGCCACGTCTTCCGGTTCGCTTACGTCCACCGTAGGCGGCGTTGGCTGGCTGGGAATCCCTTCAAAATATTTTCGCGCCAGGTCCATTGCTTCGTTTCCATCGAAATCTCCGACAATCGCCAGCACCGCATTATTAGGAGCGTAGTAGATACGGAAAAACTCCTGCACGTCTTCAATCGTAGCGGCGTCGAGATCCTCCATCGAACCAATGGTGGAGTGCGCATTCGCCGGGTTCTTGAAAATCAGTTCGTTGATGCGCAGGAAGGCGTTCACATAAGGTTGATTGTCGTAGCGCAGTCGCTTTTCTTCCTGTACGGCATTCCGCTGATTGTCCAGATTCTCCTGCGTGACCTTCAGCGAACGCATGCGATCGCTTTCGAGCCAGAGCGCCAGCGGAAGGTGACTCGCCGGCAGCGTTTCGTAGTAATTCGTGCGCTCTGTCGAAGTGGTGCCGTTCATCGAGCCGCCGGCATTGAAGATGTACTGGAAATGAGCGGCCTTGGGAACATTTTCGGATCCCTGAAACATCATGTGCTCGAACAGGTGGGCAAAGCCGGTGCGTCCTACCTTCTCATTACGAGAGCCGACATCGTAATAAAGCGCGACGGACACAACCGGTACGGCGTGGTCTTCGCACAAAACTACGCGAAGCCCGTTGGGAAGATTAAATTGTTGGATGGGGGTTGGTGAAAGTTTTGGTCTTTCGGCCACTTTGATCTCGATTCATGAGAGCTTCTTGCTGAGCGTGCCTCTCCCTGGACCAACCGGGCGCGCTCAGCTGTGGGATAACAAGGGGCCTCTGTTCGCAGCTTAGGCTGGTCGTTCGTTGACCATGCCGCGCAACTCTGCGCGCAAGCGTTCAATTTCGGCGAGCTTCTGCTGCACGCGCTCGAAAAGCGCCGCCTGCGTCTTAATTCCTTCGTCAACCAAAAAACCCGCAGCCTCGGCACGATTACGAAAAATTCCGGCCGCAACCAGCTGGTCAACTTTCTCCTGGGCAGCAGGCGAAACTTTTACGGCTACAACGTAATCATCCTTCGCTGATATCGCCCGTTCAATGGTGCGACTAATGTCGCGTCCGATGGCGCTCAGCGATTCCGGAATTCGCGATGCGATGTCCCTGACCGACGACGCCGCGCGGCTCCTGTCTTCAGAATCACCTTCAGCTTCGTCGTCTCTAAGCATCAAGTCGTCAACGGTTTCAGTCGGGTTCGCTTCTTCCTTTTGATAAGGACTGTTTTGATATGCTTTGCTCATTTTTGAAAAACTCCTTCGACCAAGAATTGTCTGCAACTCAAGGCTTAATACGTTCTTGATCTCTGTGAAGTTCATTCTACGGATGCCGTTGAATAACCGTCAAGCGAGCGTACTTCGCGCCTTCTAGCTCAGGTTGGTCGACACAGCGTAGTTCACCTTGCTCAGTTGTATGGCTTTGGCTAGTATTTGCTCTGTCGGGTGGCCGCCGTCCGAGGTTCGCGTTCCGCGCCGGTCGTGCGATCAATTCCTAATCCCATGGCTCCAGAGGTCTCGCAGTGAAAAAGATAATCTCGCTCGCGTTGGTTGCGCTCTGCTCACTCACCCTTGGTATTCAACCCTTTGTTTTTGCCCAGCAAAGACCCCAGCCAGCCGCCGGCAGTACGTCAACCGGGCGACCTTCCGCGGGCTCAACCCAGCCGAGTCGTCGCGGCGTACGTATTTCAAGTGAAATTCCTCTTATCGAGAAAGACTTCGATGAAGCCCTCAGGGTGATCGAGGAAAACTATGTGGAAGGGAAAAAGCTGGACTACAAAGCAGCATATAAATCGTCAATCATTGGCATGCTGCGGTCGCTCGATCCGCATTCAAATTTTTACGATCGAGAAGAGTATGAAGAACTGAAAACCGACCAGCGTTCAGAGTACTTTGGCATTGGCGCCTCAATTCAGAATTACTTATTAGGAGAACATCCCGATACTTTCATCACCGCGACCTTTGAAAGCTCGCCGGCAGCGCGCGCCGGATTGCGCTTTGGAGATCGAATAGTTGCAGTTGACGGCGTAGCAATGACAGGCAAGACGTCGTTGGAAGTGCGCGACAAGATTCGTGGACCGAAAGGTTCCACCGTAAAAATTACCGTCGAGCGAGCGTCTGACAAGCGTGTTCAGATCGTCGACATAACCCGCGACGCAGTACCGCAGCCTTCAATCCCGGATGCTTACATGCTCAGGCCCGGTGTCGGATATATCGACATGACGCGGGGATTCAATTATTCGACGACGGAAGAACTCCAGGATGCTCTGCAGGCTTTGCATGCCAGAGGCGCTAACTCACTCGTTTTAGATCTACGAAACAATCCCGGCGGCTTTTTGGATCAGGCGATTCATGTCGCTGAAGTTTTCCTGCCTTTCGGTCAATTGATTCTTACGCAGAAGGGTAGAAACGGGCTGCGCGATAATAGTTACGAGTCGTCCAACAGGTCTCCCGATCTGACGCCACTCGTTATCCTGGTTAATGAAAATACGGCCTCAGCTTCCGAGATCGTGGCCGGCGCTATGCAGGACCACGACCGCGCGTTGATTGTTGGTCAAACCAGTTTTGGAAAAGGTCTGGTGCAAAGCATTATCCCGCTCTACTATGGAACCGGATTGACCTTAACTTCCGCAAAGTATTACACGCCCTCCGGCCGTCTGATTCAACGCGACTACTCGGATGGTGGTCTTTACGACTACTACACACACGGCGGCTCAAAACGCCTCGACGAAAAACAGGATGATTCCAGACCGGTGGGACCCGAGAAGAAAACGGATACCGGCAGGGTAGTTTATGGCGGCGGCGGAATTGCTCCGGATGAGAGTGTGAAACCGAGGACGTTTAGTGTGGCCCAGCGACGCTTGTTAAGTCCTCTGTTTGCTTTCACGCGCGAGTTGGTAAACGAGCGCATCGCGGGCTTTCCCGGCTACCGCGTGGCAGGACACATCGAGTATGGCCATGAATTGCGGCCCTCAGATTTCGCTGTTTCTGACGGCGTATTCAAAGCTTTTAGGGACTTTGTCGCCGGCGATCCAACCTTCAAGAGTCTGGCGCCGCTGGTTGATCATAACCGCTCGTTCGTTGAACTTCAGTTGCGCTTCGATATTGTCACTGCCGCCTACGGTCGAGTAGCAGCCGACCGCGTTCCCATTACGACCGACGACCAGCAAGTTGCCAGGGCCGTGGCTGTTTTGCCGCAAGCCCGTGATTTGGCAATGTCGGCAACCAAGCATCAGATACAACCTTGAATAGTAGGACAGACATTCGTGTCTGTCCTTCTTACACCCGGCTAATGTCGCCCTTGAAACCGAGAGGACAGGAATGCCCTGTTTTGATCTTTCAGAAGACTACCTATCGCGTGGAGCGCTTCCTGGTTTTTCGGCTGGATTCGGATTAATGCCACTGAAGCATAAATTCGGACGTAAGAATTCTGATGATCGAGAAGCGAAATAACATCAGGTATCGCATCTTTTGCGGCTGGCCCAATGTTTCCTAACGCCTGAGATACTTGTTCCACATTTCCATCTGCTGATCGCGCCCGCCAGTATATCGTCCCCAATCATTGAGGTATCCGTTTGCTTGGTCGTAAGCCTCCGTAATGACGTTGATAACACTCGTTCCGTTACTCGTAATCTCTATATAAGCCTCCTTTTGTGCTTCTCTGATTCCTGCAAACTGAATTGGCGAACTGTGGCTTACCTCTTCAGCAACCGCTCTTCTTAGCCGCCTCCTCGTGAAAAACGGGTGTCCAACTGCGATTCTTCCCAGTCTGGGCCTCGGTAGAAGTCGACTCCAATAACTGCTTGCGCTCAATTTACACAGAGGACTCGGATTGCAGTGCAGATGCTCTCGCAAATTGCCAGTTCAGTTTAGTCGAACGGCTATACAGCTTCGAGGGATCGATAATTATCATTCTCCGTAGGCCATTACTGAGATTGCTAACGCAGAATTACTTGGTAGGTGTGAGTAGTAACAGCCGTTTGAAGTCAGGAAATCACCGAGTTGGTCAACATTCCAGGCGCCGTCCAAAAAAATCCCCATCGGTTGGTTGCCGTTGGTATTATGGCATAGCCCACCTGGCAGCGGCCCTACCCAATACCAGGAACACTCCTAAAAATATCCAGGAACTCCAGATGACCTTCACTGAGGGGAGCATTTGCCTAGCATGAAATCGAAAATTAGCATCCTTACACTTCTTTTTGCAGTCACCATTTTCGTGAGCGCCGCCTTGCTTTTCACCGTGGAGCCGATGATGGCGAGAATGCTGTTACCGGTGCTGGGTGGAACCCCGGCTGTGTGGAACACCTGCATTGTGTTTTTTCAAGCAGCCTTGCTCGCTGGATATGTATACGCACTCATTGTTTCTCGTTGGCCTTTGCCGCGGCAGTTGATAGTACAGCTTGGATTGCTTGCACTCGCTTTGGTCACCTTACCCCTGGGCCTCAGCCGATCCTGGGTCGATTCCGTACCCTCAACGGGTAACCCATCACTTTGGTTGCTGGGTTGCCTCGCCGCCACAGTGGGACCATCGTTCTTCATCATCTCCAGCAACAGCCCTCTATTGCAGAAATGGTTTTCTCATACACAGCTTAAGTCGGCGCGAGATCCTTATTTTCTATACGCTGCTTCAAACGCCGGTAGTCTGCTTGCGTTGCTCGCCTATCCGGCGTTGTTTGAAACCTTTTTCACGCTACGCGCGCAGAGTCGAATCTGGACGGTCGTTTATCTGGTTCTTTTGTTTTTGGTTTTATCCTGCGTGTTATTGCTTTGGCGCACGCGAGCCCATGATCGTGTAACAGAGTCAAGCCTGACAATGGAGGTGGAATCGCCAGCCGCACCAGGCGTTGAGCTTCAGAACGGCTCTGAGAAGTTGTCCCTTACGCGTCGTCTGCGCTGGCTATTGCTGGCCTTCGTACCATCAAGTCTGATGTTAGGCGTTACCAGCTACATCACAACCGACATTGCCTCCGCTCCGCTTCTCTGGATTATTCCGCTGGCCCTTTACCTCCTTACGCTGATCTTTGCCTTTGCGCGCCGACAGGTGATCCCTGCGCGCCTGCCAGTGCTTATTCTCCCTGGTGCTACGTTAGTTCTGCTTCTAATCCATCTCACAGAAAGTTCAGATGGAGCCAGGCTCTTGATCCTTTTCCACCTGCTTTATTTCTTTCTCGCCGCACTGATGTGTCACGGTCAGTTGGCGGCTGACCGGCCGGCAACCAAATACCTGCCGGAGTTCTATGTCTGGTTTTCTCTCGGTGGCGTATTGGGTGGAATATTCAATGCCCTGATTGCTCCACTGATTTTTCATTCGGTTATCGAATATCCACTGATGATGCTACTTGCTTGCCTGTTGCTCCCATCCAAAGAGCTCAACACAAGCAAACAGCGCGCGCTGGCATTAGACTTCACGATGGCGGTAACAATCTTCCTGCTTACCTTCGTGCTCGGGTTTGTCGTGGATAAGTTCGCGCCGGGGAAATTGGTTGGTTTTCTGTTCGTGCTCGCCGTACCTCTATTCCTGGCGTATCCCTTTCGTCGAAGGCCTCTGCGGTTTGCGCTTGCCTTAGGCGCAGTCATGGTCGGATCTGGCTTTGTTACAGGAGCGAATACGAAGACGATACATGCTGAGCGTAACTTCTTTGGTGTATTGCGCGTCACGCGCAGAGACGGCATCCATTCCTTTGTTCACGGCAGTACTGTCCATGGCCGGCAGAGCACGGCTCCTGATCGCCGCTGTGAACCGCTCTCCTATTATCATAGAGGTGGACCACTCGGCCGCATCTTTGCCCACTTTGAAAATCAGCCGGCGAATCCGAACGTGGCCATTATTGGACTTGGCGCTGGTGCTGCTGCCGCATATGCTCAAGCGAATGAGAAGTGGACCTTCTATGAAATTAATCCGGCAGTGGTCTCGATTGCGCGCGATAACCAATACTTCAGCTACATAGGCCAGTGCGCGAAAGCTCCAATTGACATAGTGCTCGGCGACGCCCGTTTGAAATTGAGAACAGCTCCTGATGCCGGCTATGGATTGATTGTAATCGACGCCTTTAGTAGTGATGCGATACCCGTTCACCTGGTGACACAGGAGGCTCTTGATCTGTATCTGACTAAACTGGCGAGTGGAGGCCTCCTGGTATTTCATATCTCCAATAGAAACCTCGATCTTAGCGCGGTGGTGGCGGATCTAGCTCGTAGCCGAAACCTTACGTGCATTTCTTTGCAGGACAAGAGACCCAACCAGGCCAATGGTGGAGATCCCTCGCATTGGGTTGTGTTGGGGCGCAGTCCAAACGAGACTGCGCGATTCTTGAATGAACCATTCGCGCATGTCTTAACCGGCAGTTCGGACCGTCAGGTGTGGACGGATGATTTTTCAAACATCTTGAGCGTATTCAAGTGGCGTTAATTTGCAGGAGTTCGTGCCGTTTTCAAATGCCGGTGGCCAGGAATAGCTGTCTACTTTTGTTTCAGCCGTAAAACAGAGTCTTGCGTCTAAAACCCACTTGTGATATTGTCCGAAGCGAAAAAGAGGATGGTATCTCATGCCGCGGACCGCAAAATCGTTAATCAACACTGAAGAACTGGGGCGCGCCATTCGACGTCGTCGCGAGGAGCTGGGCCTGAGTCTGCGCGACGTAGCCGATCAAACCAACGTCTCTGCCTCAACTCTCTCTCGCATTGAAAACGGAACTGGAAAGCCAGACGCCGATAACATTGCCCGGCTCACTACCTGGCTGGACGTGCCGCTCGAACGTATCCTTACTCGCGGGCGTGAGGACGTGAACGATGCCAAGGCCGTGGTTTATTATCCCCACGAATCAACTCCGGAGATAGTAGAGGCCCATCTGCGCGCCGACCGAAATCTGTCTCCCGAAACTGCCGACGCGCTGTCGCAACTGTTTCGCGTTGCCTATTCTCAGTTTAGTCGAAACGAACCGAGCCCACCGGCTCGTAAACGTCGCTAAGTCTCGCCCTCACCGCAAGCTATAATCCACACATGACGGATTTGGAGTTACCGCCCGGCGAGAAGTGGCGGCAATTTGAGTTATATGCTTTGGGCTTTCGCGACTTCGCGGACGTCCGAAGCGATGTGCCGCTGGATCCGTTCCGACTTGCAAGGTTTGCTAACCTGCTGGTTGTCAGCTTTGATCAAATCAAGGGGCTGAATCCTGACGTGCGAGAACATCTGCTCGGCGAAGGTTCAGAAAAATGGTCGGGAGGCGCTTGTTCGATTCCACTGCCTGACGGGCGCAGGATTGTCATACTCAATCCCAATCATGGTCGTATGAGAACGAACGCGACTCTGATGGAGGAAGTGTCCCACGTTTTCCTGGGCCATCGGCCAAGCCGTCTAAAAGTAGTCGCCGAAACCGCGAGTGGCCGGACGGTATCGCGAGAGTATAGAAAGATGGATGAGGAAGCCGCTTATGGAACCGGGGCCGCAGCCCTTGTGCCTTTTTCCGCGTTGCGGAGATTTTTGCTCGAGGGCCAAACTTCGCAGCAGATCGCCAAACATTTCCAGGTTAGCCGCGAACTCGTCGAATACAGGCTGAAAGTCACGCGTTTGTGGAAAACATACCGCAGCGGGCATGCGACCTCTTAGGGCGACAAAACAGTGAGGCATTGCAGCCTGTCCTACTTTGGCATTGAACGCATATAATTCGTCTTTGCTTTCTGGCCCATTCCAGGGGACTGACGAGGTCATCCGAGTTCAAGCGGAGTTCAAAATAGTGAGTGAACAGACAAGAGAGCTACCTTTGGCGGGTCTGACTACCACAGACAAGCTGCGGATGTTACTCGACATCACCAAGAAGATCAGCCGCTCCCTCGACCTGCAGGAAGTCCTCAACCTGGTTATGGACACCCTCGATTCTTTGATTCCCTATGATGCGGCCGGGATTTTCGTAGTGAAATGTGTGGATAAGAACGCAGTTGCCGAAGGCGAAGAGCCTTGCGTATTTCAGGCGGAAGCAGTCAGAGGGTATGACATAGACGAACTGACGAACCTCCACTTAAAACTCGGCGAAGGACTTATCGGGCAGGTGGCGCTCACCGCGGAACCAATTACATCTCCCGACGTACGCAAGAATCCCAACTACATTAACGCCCGCCGCGAGACACGTTCCGAGATGGTAGCGCCAATAATCTCTAACACCGAGGTAATTGGTGTCTTTGATCTCGAAAGCGATGAACTGAATGCTTACTCTGAAGATGACCTTCAAGTTCTGGCTTTGCTGGCATCGCAAGTGGCCATCATTATCGAGAAGGTCATGCTTCATGAGCAGTTAATTGAAAAGAAACGGCTGGAAGGGCAGCTTGAAGTGGCCCGCCAGGTTCAGTTGGAATTGCTACCCGCCAGAGACCCACAACTGGAAGGGTACGATATCAGTGCTTATAACTTTCCTACCGAAGAAGTCTCCGGCGATTACTACGACTGGGTACAAATCTACGACGATCAAATCGGGTTGGTGATAGCGGATGTGTCCGGCAAAGGCGTACCGGCGGCTTTGCTAATGGCATTTTTGCGCGCCAGCCTGCGAGCTGCAACACACATCGGTTACTCGCCCCATATTTCAATGGCGAAGGTAAACTATCTGCTTTGGGAGTCGATCGAACGCAATCAGTTTGTAACCGCTTTTTATGGGATTCTCGACGTCACCAATAAAACTCTGACCTACACCAATGCGGGCCACAATCCGCCGATTCTACTGAAACAGAATGGCGACTTTACCTTCATCGATCGAGGCAGCATACCGCTGGGGATGTTCAGGGACACTCGTTATCATGAGTATTACCTGACAACTGAACCTGGCGATGTGATTATGCTTTATACAGACGGCGTCACTGAGGCAAACGACCCGCATGGTGAAGAATTTGGACGAGAGCGCCTGGCGCAAGCCGTTAAAGCTAATCGCAAGCTGGGCGCGCGTGAGCTCATCGCGGCGGTACACAGCGAAGTACTTGCCTGGACCGACGGACGCGGTGCGACTGATGACGTCACGTTCTTTGTGATCAAGGCGTTGTAGGCGCAGCAGGCAGTGTGCAGTGTGCAGAAAGCACTGGATGGTGGTTGAGAGCGATGCTCCAACAAGATTTAAACTTCCCACTGCCCACTGCCACTAATGAGCAGTTAGCGAACAGTGGGCTTGATCGCCTCCCGGCACCATGGGCGCTCGATAGTCTCCGAAGTGAAACCTGGTTTCAGCCTCAGAAAACGCGTAAACGTCGAAGCCATAGGCGTCGAGATAGTCTGCCAGGTCATCCGGCGAAAGGAGATAAACGGCGGGAGGAAAGCCCGCTTCAGCGCGAATTTCCAGCAGGCGCTCGAGCACTTCAAGCGGTGCAAAGCAGCTAACAGGGTCTCTGTAGGTTGCCATATTCTTAGCGCCTCCTTCGCGAATCTTGAAGGGCCGCCTACAAGGGCGGCACACGATCGATGCTTTGATGTACGCGACGCACCCCGCGTTCGTTCGGTAAAACAATTTTATATACGGGCCGCTACGGTTCGTTGGACGTAGTGAGCCGGGAAAAGTTCCAAATAAAAATGAGTAACCCAATCACCTCAGACGCTCAAACCAACACGCCTCCCCCGCTAAACTTCATGGCCGTACTGCGGCAAATGTTGAAAGCCTCGGATAAAGTCAGCGATTTACTTTTTTCGCCCGGCCGTCCGCCGCAAGTGGAACTGGCGGGCAAACTGCAACCGGTGCGTTTTCCTGGTCTCGAAAAGCTTACGCCGGCGCATACGGCCGGTATGGCGAAGGTGATCATTGGCAATCATGTCAGCGCAAACGAGAGCCTCGACAAAAGCGGCTCGGCGGACCTTTCGTTTAGTGTCCCCGGCGAGGCGCGGTTCCGTGTAAACATCTTCAAGCAGCGTGGCAGTTATGCCATTGTCATGCGCGTGATACCCACCAATCCGCCTAACTTCAACGACTTTAATTTGCCCCCACAGTTGAAAGAGATCGTCAATATCAAGAATGGAATCGTGCTGGTCACCGGGCCGACCGGGAGTGGCAAAAGTTCAACTCTTGCTGCCGTGATTGATCTGATCAATGAGACCCAGGCGTTTCATATAGTGACCATCGAGGATCCAATCGAGTTTCTTCACAGTCATAAGATGTCCACCATTCACCAGCGTGAACTTCATTCAGACACGCCGAGTTTCGCCATTGCTTTGCGTGCGGCGCTACGCCAGGCCCCTAAAGTTATTCTGGTCGGTGAAATGCGTGACAAGGAGACGGTCGAAGTGGCCCTCGAGGCCGCCGAAACCGGCCACTTGGTTTTGTCCACACTGCACACAATCGACGCTGCCAAGACGATTGACCGAATTATTGGGGTATTTCCCGAGAACGAAGAACGAGTGATCCGCACCCGAATTGCGCAGTCGTTCCGCTACATCATTTCGCAGCGCCTTATTCCCCGACCTGACGGGAAAGGCCGAGTTGCAGCTATCGAAATACTCAAGTCAACCATGCGGACACGTGAGTACATTGAGAAAGGCGAGGCGGAAGGCAAGTCTCTTATCGACGCGATGGAGCAGGGTAATCAGGACGGAATGCAGACATTCGACGGTGTCATCGAAAAGATGATTCGGAGCGGAGTTCTTACGCAGGAAAGCGCTATACCCTATGCCACGAATGCTGGGAACCTGTTGTTACGACTCGGGGACCTTGGCGGCGCGAAGCATGTGCCGGACCAAACTCCCGCGAAGGACGACGACTCGCTGCTTGATATGATAGAAAGATAATCCTGCGCTACCACGAGGCAGATTTCTAGGGTAGGATTGGCTAGTTTCCCCTGCGCTCTCCTCGGAATTTTCAGATCCAAAATTTTTCTTTTTTCATCATGTTCTTTCACCCGCTCAAAGGTCTAATCACTGCGCTATTCCTTCCGCTTCTGGCTGCGGCTGTCTACGCTCAAACACCCGAAATTGACTCCTCCCAGGGGTTGCAAATGGAGTTTCCGACTGGGGGCCAATTGCGGATCGAAAATGACCTGGGCAAGGTCATGGCAGAAAGCTGGAATCAAAAATATATCTACGTGACTGCGAGTGGAGAGACGGGCCGATCAAGGCTTTCGTCGGTGGTTATTGAGAATGGAAAGGCGGGCTTTACTATTCGCGTGAAGCGAAGGCCGGGGGCTCAAGTATCTCCCATCGACCTCAGTGTGAAGTTTCCGGAAAGTGCGCGAGTGGAAATCGAAACCGGCAATGGGGGAATCTTCTTAAGAGGAGTTTCGTCGTCGGTGACAGTCAAGTCGCTTGCGGGCGACCTCAATGTTGAGCTTCCAGAGTCGGCCAGTGCGAACATCATCGCGCGCACCACTAAAGGCTCAATCAAGTCTGAGCAATCACAAGCACTGAGTGAAAACGGTCACCTGCTTCAGACGCGGCTCGGCGACGGCGCACGAACACTCAGGCTGAATTCCGAATCGGGCAACATCACATTCTCAGTCGTGAGCAAGGCGCGCGAGCTCGGATCCGAACCTGCAATTAGAAAATCACTCGAACCCACGCTGTCGGAAATTCCTACAAAAGCAGCCGGAACTCCCGCGCCTTCTTTGGACACTCAGGACGTAGACGAAGGCGATGTTGTCCGTGTTGATTCTCAGTTGGCAACGCTCAACCTCAGCGTTATCGACAGGGAAACCAATCGCGGCGTGGTTGGCCTGACAGAATCTGACTTCCGGCTTTTTGAAAACGGCGTACCACAGCAAATTCTTCAGTTTGATTCTTCGTCAGCTCCCTTCGATCTCTTACTGGTAATCGACCTGTCCGGCTCAACTCGCGACGTTCTTAAACTGATTCGCGCGGCGGCGTTGCGCTTTGTAGACGCGGCCCGTCCCTCTGATCGTATTGGCGTGATCACATTTGCCGGGCAGGCAACACTTGTCTCTCCCCTGACGCTTGATCGGCGAAGCCTACACGAACGGATAGGCACCATGGATACTGCGGCCGGCGACACAAAACTCTACGACGCGATTGACTTTGCTGCTAACCAGTCGCAAAAAGAGGCAAAGAACCGGCGTCGCACCGCGATTATTTTGATGAGCGATGGGCTCGATGGCAGCGTTCCCGGCGTTCAGGGTGATGGTTCTATACTTCCTTACGCCGATTTGCTTAGTCGCGTCGGCGAGTTTGACGGTGTGATTTATGCCCTTTGGCTTGACACGTTTTATGAGGCCTTGAATGAGAAAGACACGCAGCCCGAAGCCTTTGATATGGGTTACGATCGCATGAAGGAGTTGGCTGATACTGGCGGCGGAGTCTTTTATGAAGTTAAACGCCTCGAAGACTTAGCCGGCGCGTATGAACGTGTGGTTGCCGACCTGGGAACGGTTTACAGTCTTGCTTACCGTCCTGCAGACAAGACTCGTGACGGGAAGTGGAGAGCAATACGAGTGAGCGTCGTTTCCCGTCCTTCAGCGATCGCACGTGGCAAACGTGGATACTATGCAAATTGAGCGGCCTTCCGCAGTTCATATGGTTTTACAGCGAACCAGGCTCCTCGGACTAATATTCTCACTATTCATCCCCGTGGCTGGTTTGTGCCAATCACCAGATCAAGTTGAAACGATTCGCGTCGATTCTGATCTGGTTGATCTAAAAGTCAGCGTAGTTAGTTTGAACTCTCAGAATCCTTCGGTGGAATTACAGCAGAAGGATTTTCTGGTGTTAGAGGACGGAACGCCCCAGGACATTGCATTTTTCGCAGCTGCCAACACACCTTTCGATCTGGTCCTGCTGCTCGACTTGTCAGGCTCAACCAACGATAAGCTCAAGCTCATCAAAAAGTCAGCGAGGCGATTCGTTGACGCGACTCGTCCCATCGACCGTGTGTCAATCGTTACTTTCACTGACGTTATACAGGTTGTCTGTCCGCTGACGCAGGATCGTCGACTTCTCAGAGAGCAGATCGACGATATTGAAAAACCTCAAGGCGGTACAAAGTTTTGGGACTCGCTGCGTTATGTTCTTGCCATTCTCAATGCTTCAGGAAACTCACTCCGGCGTAGCGCCATAGTGGTCATGACTGATGGCGTAGACAATGCTCTGCCCGATGTTTTTGGCGATGGTTCGCAGACCAGTTTCGAGCAATTGTTAAGGATGGTTCGCGATTCAGAGGTCATCGTTTTTCCCATCTACCTCGATACTGAAACGGAGGTCTTCCAGCGCACGCGCACACCGCATAGCGCGTTTGCTATCGCCCGAGAACAGTTGGGGCAACTGGCTACCACCTCTGGCAGCCGTTTTTATAAAGCCAACCAGTTGAAAGATTTGGATGATGTCTACCAGCAAGTGATCGGCGATCTGGGCCGGATTTACAGTATCGGGTATCGCCCTACTAATAGCTCGCGGGATGGAAAATGGCGTTCCGTAACGGTGCAAATCCACGATCGACAAGATGTTACCGCTCGCACTAAACAGGGCTATTACTCGAAGAACCTGCCAAATTGATCGCCTGGCGTTTCCTGAAATCAGCAGAGAGGGGAAAGGCTTGTAAAAGCCATCGATAGGACTATAATTAGGCCTCCCCAGGGCACCATCAGTCTTAACCGGGTCGAATCAAAAGGATAACTCCATGAGAAAAGCACGACCTACTCTTGCGCCAGTGTTCTTTGTTACCGCATTGGTTCTCGCCTTTCCTCTAAGCGCCTTTACTCAGAACCGGGAGAAGTTTGTTATTTCTGCCAAAGCCGGCGGGGTCAATGCTGTAACGGGTGGCGCTTCGATGCTGCCGCATGGTAATGGCGAATGGCAGCAGCTCACGATCAAAGAGGATCTGGAAGCCGGAGATTTGGTTAAGACAGGGTTCGATGGTCGCGTGGAAATGTTGCTAAACCCCGGCTCCTACCTGCGTGTTGGCGAGAATTCCGAGTTTGAATTGGCTGACAACTCGCTCGAAAACCTGGAGCTTCGTTTAATTATGGGAACAGCCATCGTTGAAGTTACCGGCGCGGACGACGAGGAGTTGTTTATTGGAATTACGACGCCTCATACACGCATGTCCATTGTTCGACGTGGGCTTTATCGAGTAAGCGTCGTGCCCGGAGATAACACCGAACTCATTGTGAGGAAGGGCCGCGTGATGTTGGAAGGCTCGCACACGAAAGTCAACGGTGGCAACAAGGTTGTGTTCAGCAGTAATTCGTTTTCGGTGGCTAAGTTGAAAGACGCCGATAAGAAACAATTAGATGCGCTCGATGGTTGGAGCAAAGCCCGGGCTCAGGCACTGGCAAAAGAGAACAACCGGATCAACTACAGGACGCTCAACGCTCTGGCGCGCAGCTTCGATGACGACTGGTTTTCCCATAGCTTCTTCCGCCAACGTCGTTTGGGTTTCTGGCTATATAGCTCAGGATCGAGTTGCTACACGTTTATTCCCTACTACCGCCGGCATGGTTCACCATACGGTGGGGGTTATTCGCGGTCGATTTTCGCCGGTGGCTTGGGGTCCTGGGGTTGGGATCGAGGCTTTGGTGGTTCGGTTTACGTGTCACCTGTAAGGACAATACCCGACCGAGGCAGTTCAAACACCGTCTACAATTCACCCGCTACTCGCCGAAGCGGGCCTTCCGTTTCTCCAGGCGCGGGCGCCGGAAGACCTACACGCTCGGGCCGTGAACCCGGGCCAAGACAACAATAGAGCGTAGACTGAGAAGGCCTCAGGACTGATCACCTTCTTTGAAGAGCCTGCCAAGTTCAGTTTCTACAAGCATCCTTATTTCCGACAGTTTCAAACCGGCGAGCGCCAGATGTGTAAGCGCCGTCCCCAATTGGCTGCGCAGCTGCTCCTCTGTGGGTTCGCGTAGCAGCCGTGACGTCACCACAGCCCCAGCGCCGTGCCTGACCCTCACGAGCCCCTGCTTCTGCAGCTGGCGATAAGCGTAGGCGATGGTATTGAGGTTAACGCCCAGGTCAGACGCCACCTGGCGAACAGGGGGAAGAGAAGAGCCTTCAGGCAATTCTCCGCCGGCAATGAGGGCCTTGATTTCATCCACAACCTGCTGATAAAGAGGACGCTTGTCTCGCTCATCAATGGTGATATACATATTGTCTATTGCACGTATACACTAGACAATGCGATTCTGTCCAGCGATTTCTTGGGATATTTGGGGGTTATTGACCGGTGAGCTTGTTTGCCAGGACGAGAGCGGAGCGGGTTAGGCCCTCAATACCACCGATGCTGGTGGTGTCGCTTACGACCCAGAGGTTGGGTACGGTGGTTTCGTAGCCAGGCTGCTCGAACCAAAAGTCTTCCGCAGTGGGAATCACGCCGCCAACCATGCCAAGTTTGCGACGAGTCAGTTCATAAAAGTTTCGCGGTGTGGCGGTGTCGATTACCTCGATGCGACTGCCCAATTCCGGCATGGCCACGTGCAGTCGCTGCCAACACCGTTCCAACATCTGCTGGTCCTTATTCTCCAGCTCAGTTTCATCCTTGTGAAAAGTGAACCACTCATCAACCTCTGTGAAAGCGTGAACGGTCACTGCTCTCTTTCCTGCCGGAGCTCTTGGGTCCCACGACGGCGCAGCGGCAAGCATCAGTTGATTTGTCTCGGGATCATATTGCTTCTCGTCCTGCCAATCGCTAGACGCGAGAACGTGGTCTACAGCTAAGGCGTCTTCTGCGGTTTCGTCCAGCCCCAGGTAGAGAAAATATGCGCCCCACCCGCGGAGCCTGTTCAACTGCCTTCGTACTTCTGCCGGCGTGCGGTTGAGACCGATGAGCTTTCCGTATGTGTCCCAGATTGTCAGATTGCTGATCACAGCTTTCGAAGCAGTCACAGTCTCACCGCTCAGCAAGTCGACTCCGATTGCCGCCCCGGTCGAATCGTACGACAACCTGAGTACCGGTGTGTCCAAACGAATTCTTCCGCCACTGAGTTTTATCGACTCGGCCAGTTTCTCAGCCAGCCCCGCTGCGCCGCCGCGCATGGCGAACATGTTTTCTCGAGGTGCAGTGAGGGCGAGGGCGGCATGAAGATAAGGAACTTCTTTGCCTGGCGCCTGAGCCAGCATTTGCAATTGCACGTCTACGAAATTCCGAAATCGGTTCGAGACGGCGTCGAGATGATCGAGAGTCGATTGCTTGCCTGAGCGGAGTATTTCGGCGGCGATTCGGCCCGCCGGCAGGAGACTATATGCGCGCCGCGATTTTGAGACCGACAAAAGCGCCGGCTCCCTTTTGAGCGCGTCTCGCAACGCTGCGCCGAGCGGCGCAAGTTTGTGATAGAAGCCAACGGCTTGCTCGGCGCACTCCGGAAAAGTCCGTCGCAGACTTTGTTCAAACTGTTCCTTATCGCCGGTTAGCGCAATCTCGGAATGGTCAGGAAGACGGACAACATAGCTCGGCTCCAATTGTCGAACTTCGGGAGGATCGACTGGCAATTCGGAGAACACACGATGATTGATGCCGTCAGGTTCCCAGCCGGCAAAAAGCCCGTAACCCTGCTCGAAACTGTAGCCAAATTTTTCAAAGTTGGCGGCGCAGCCACCCACGTTTGGCTCGCGTTCCAGGAGACAGACGTCCGCACCTCTTTGCGCCAGCAAGGCGGCTACGGTCAGCCCGCCAATGCCGCCGCCAACTACAACGACCTCGCAGTCCATGGCTATATGAAAAGTCTTGAAAGGTGACGGATAAAAAATCCGACCACAGGCTTAGGGTCGCTGGAAAATCTACCCAGGAAGGGTTGCAGAATAAGGACAGCAGCCTGGATGCCGTTAAAAACGAGATGTAGCACGAACGAAGGCAAGAGGCGCCTGGTGTATGCGCGAAGTAGAGTCAGAGTGAGGCTTAACAGAGTGATTACCGCAACGACAGCAAAATTTTCGTAATACTGAAACACGTGGACGCCGGCGAACAATACCGTTACTATCGCGACCGCTCCAATCATCCCGATGGCGCGTTGCAGCGCCGGATAAAGCACACCGCGAAAGATTAGTTCTTCAACCAAAGGCGCAGTGGCGAACGCCAGAAAGGCAGTCGCAAAGCGGGCTTTGACAGAGCTGTTGATGATCTGATCCAGGGCCGTTTCCTTGCCGCCCAGAAACTGCGTGAACAACACGCCCGCGCCAAGCAGCAGGACCGCGAGAGCGATAGTTTTCCAGAGCCCAAAACTTTCAGGGAAACTCCAGCCCAGTGTTTGCCAGAAAGGACGCCGGCCGCGGTTGGTAACCAGAAACCAAATTATTAGGAACGTCAGAATATGTGCCGGCACTACGCCAAGAATTGAATAGAAGATGAGGGTTGGATCGGCGTCCAGGCCCGCTGTCGAGCCTCCTGACATCGTTTTGTAAACCACGTAAGGCACGGCCACAGCTATTTGCATGAACACCAGTATCATCAGGCTGGCGACAAAAATTAGTACAGCCCAACCCACTCCCCAGGGCGGATCGTCCGGATTTATTTCTGCTGGTACAGGTTGGGTAGGTTCCGGATCTGAAGTATGCGCGCACGCATCAATCAGGGGTCTGTCTGGCGAAACGGGTTCGTTAGTTGACACTGTGGTAGTGAGTGTATGAAGTTGTTTTCAAGTGGTCAATCAGGAAAGGTCCGGCTCAAACTGCCGGATAGGCAGCCTCCAACATGGAAGGACCGACTCGCGGCGCCGCCAGCATCACCCCGATGATGGTTTTAGCGTCCTCTATTTCGCCGGTGGTAATCATGCTAAGGGCCTGCGAGAAGGGAATTCGGACCACTGTCAGGATTTCATCGTCGTCAAGTTGCTGCGTGGTCTCTGCTGAGTTCAGTTGCCAGGTAAACCCACATTTTTTCTTCGCAAAACCCCGGGGAGACAAAGAATTCAGATAGTTTTTCCAGACGACCGCACACTACCCCGAGCTCTTCCTCCAGTTCACGTTTCGCGCCGTCTTCGGGGACCTCGCCGCGGCTTAGAGTTCCAGCCGGAGCCTCAAGCAGGTAACGAACCGCCGGATGCCGATACTGTCGGACCAACGCAATGGTGCCATCGTCAAATACGGGAATGATTACCGCACTACCGGGATGATGTACCACCTCGCGGGCGTACGTTTTATCACCCTCGCTTATCTTATCGACCGTGACTTCGAAGACGCGTCCACGGAAAATGGTTTGACTCTCTAATACCCTTGGCAATTCGCCGGGGAGTCTGTCAGAAGTATCCATAGTTATCTCACTTCAAATCGATCGAACTTATAAGAAACATATGCTCAGCTAAACTTACCGGTGCGCTCATACCTTTCCGCAAGCCATGCTCTCACCTCGCCGATCAGATAGAGTGATCCAGTAACGCAGACGACGTTGTTTGGGACGCTCAAGGAAATTGCGCGTTCGATGGCGGCATCGCTATCGCAAATTAACTCGCTGGCAGTCCTGGGCGCGTATTGCTCTGCCAACTTCCGCAAATCTTCAACTCTTGCAGAGCGCAAATTGCGCGGTTGAGTCAGGATCAGATGGCTCGCGATCGGAAAGAGGCTTGCAGCCATTTCGTCAAGTCGCTTATTAGCCATCGCTCCGAAGACTATTGAGATGGAGGTGTTCTTCAAATGTCGAGTGTGTTCCAGATAAACGCGCAAGGCCTCAGCACCGGCAGGATTGTGGGCACCATCAAGTAGAACCAAAGCTTTTCCGGCATCGTCGGTGGAGGTTTCAAATGCTTCTAGCCGGCCAGGATGCCTGGCGGTACACAAACCTTCAATGATGGCGTCGTGGCCGATTGCGAATTCTTCGGATCTTAGAGCTTCCGCGAGGGCAATGGCGGTCGCAGCGTTTGTCAATTGGTGAGCGCCTCGCAGCGACAGTCGAACCTTCTCGTAGCTGTCTTTTTCAGTGCGGAAGGTGCGAGTGCAGTGCGGTCCGGGATCGGAGATAGCCTCCGTTGCCCACCGTGGAATTACATCGCACTCCCGGCAGCGCTCGAGTATGACGCGGCGCACAGCGTCCGCCTGAGGTGCAACTACTACAACACTATTAGGGCGAATGATGGCAGCCTTCTCGGCCGCAACCTCAACAAGCGTCTCTCCCAGGTATTCCTGATGATCAAGCGAGATCGGAGTAATGGCGACTGTTCCCGCGCCAACTGCGGTGGTCGCATCGAGGCGTCCACCGAGTCCAGTCTCCAGAATCGCCAGCTTCAAACCCGCCTCCCTGAAAGCAAGTAGCGCGATCGCGGTTACTTGTTCAAAGAACGTCGGCACGGCCGCCAGTTTTTCACTTGCCACCAATTGCTGCGCTGCCAGTCTGACCTCGCTCGCAAACCTGGCGAAAGCCTCCTCGCTGATTTCATTGCCGCCAAGCTTTATTCGCTCCGTGATTGAAACCAGGTGAGGCGATGTGTAGAGACCAACGGAAATACCGGCGGCACGGCAAATGGAATCGAGCATTGCCGCCGTCGAGCCTTTCCCATTGGTGCCGGCTATCTGAACTGACTTGTATGATTTTTGCGGATTGCCGAGACTTTCCAGTAGCAACTCGATATTTCTAAGTCCGAGCTTGATGGCCAGCGTCTCATGGCCGAGACTAAGCAGATACTGATTCGCCTGGTCGAAGTTCATCAGCACATAGCATTAACATTTGGGGAACTAAACGGCAATCAGACATACAATATTTTCCATTTGTCATTGTCATGCTCGAACAGGGCTTGCTCAATTCATTCGTGTTGGTTAAGCAGTCCATTCCGACGATCGCTAAACGGAAGACTCATAATTAACGCGATGCAGATGACAGATAGTTAGAGTGCAACTTTGAAAACTGGTCGATAAAAGGCAAGCTGCGGTAGCGTAGGCGTGCTTTTCCAACGACCAAGTCAAAGAAGCACATCATGAACTATACGCAGCTTACCCGCGAACAAAGATATCAGATATACGGGTTGATGAAAGCCGGACATAATCAAAGTCAGATTGCCGCACTCGTTGGTTGCCATAAGAGCACGATCATGCGTGAACTGCGTCGGAACTGCGGCATTCACGGCTATTATCCTAACCAGGCGCAACTACTAACACGCCGCCGGCAACGTCACAGTCACGGTCCGCGCATTCCGGCTCAGACCTGGCAACAGGTAGAGCGGCTCTTGGGCCAGCAGTGGAGTCCCGAACAGATCACTGGTCGGCTAAACTCGAGCGCCAGCAGAGCGTCAGTCCAGAACGTATCTATCTCTAAAGCTATGCCGACAAGCGCTGCGGCGGCACGCTCCATCGCCATCTACGGAGCGCAAAAGAAGCAGCGCAAGCGTTATAGCGGGTACCTCCGCCGGGGTCAGATCCCCAACAGAACCAGCATAGATAAGCGTCCACAGATCGTGGCTAGCAAGCGCCGCTACGGTGACTGGGAAGCCGACACCATCATTGGCGCCGGTCATCGAGGCGGCATCTGAGCGTGGTCGAGCGTAAATCAAAGCTGACGCGCCTGCGCAAGCTGGCCACAAAGCAGCTGCAGAAATGAAGGACCAGACGATCGCGTTGTTAGCGCCGCTCGCCGCTCGGGTGCACACCATAACGGTAGACAATGGTAAAGAGTTCTGTGAGCACGAGCTGATTGCCGGCGGGCTGCAAGCACGCATTTACTTCGCACATCCTTATGCCAGTTGGGAACGCGGCCTGAACGAAAACACCAACGGTCTGGTGCGCCAATACTTTCCCAAGAAGTTCGAATTCGCCGGCATTACAGACCAAGACCTGCAACAAGTGGAAGACTTACTAAATAACCGGCCTCGCAAGACGCTTGGTTACCGGACCCCTAACGAAGTATTTTTCAAACAACGATCTGTTGCACTTCCAAGTTGAAGTGTCAAATGACAAATGGAAAATCGTTTAGTGCTTGAGCTAGAAGGATAACTGCTATCTTCCAGAGCTTGCACGGGTGCGCAGGCGTTCCATCTCTGAGCTACTGGAGATTTCCGGATTCAGCATGAAGTTGAGCAGTTTGATAACGTAGTCGCGTAACTCGCGGCGATCTACGATGGCGTCAATCATACCGTGTTCAAGCAGAAACTCGGACTTTTGAAAATCCTTTGGCAGCTTTTGCCGTATGGTCTGTTCGATCACGCGTGGTCCGGCAAAACCGATGAGCGCTTTCGGTTCGGCGATGATGACGTCCCCCAACATTGCAAAGCTGGCGGTAACGCCGCCTGTCGTTGGATCGGTCAAGATCGAGATGAAGGGTAGCCGTGCTTCATCGAGTTCAGCCAGAGCGGCTGAAATTTTTGCCATCTGCATCAGCGAGAGCGCACCTTCCTGCATGCGGGCGCCGCCGGAAGTGGCAAAGACGATGACGGCTCCGTGTTCTCTCAACGCTCGCTCGATGAGACGCGTAACTTTCTCGCCGACCGCCGAGCCCATCGAGCCACCGATAAAGGACATGTCCATGGCACCGGCCAACACCAGGTGATCCCCTACTTTTCCGCGGCCGTTGATTATCGCTTCCGGTAGTCCGGAAAGAGATTTTGCCTGCGTCAGTCGTTGCGGATAAGGTTTGGTGTCAACAAACTCCAGCGGATCAACGGAGATCACTTCAGCATCCAGTTCTTCAAACTTGCCGTCGTCAAAGAGCAACGCCAGGCGTTCGCGGGCGCCGATGCGAAAGTGATAACCACAGTGAGCGCAAACCTGGAGCGATTCCTCGAGTTCGCGTTTGTAAAGATGCGCCTCGCAACCGTCACACTTTACGAAGACATTCTCAGTCTTTACGACGCGTTCCTCCGGCGGCACCGCTTCTATTTGTTTACTCTTTTTGCTGAACCAGGGCATAGGGAAACAGGTTTACCTGATCTCTGCTCTCGGGTTTATCGGGATGAGGCAGAGGTTAGCACAGGTGGCCAAAAGGATGAAGGCAACGATCGGGGTGGTTACCGAAGTTTGGCTTCGCGTTTTCAGAACTCGATTCCTTGTTGAGCGCGAATACCGGCGGTAAAAGGATGTTTGATCTCGGTCATCTCGGTCACGAGGTCGGCGGCTTCGATTAATGCAGCTGGGGCATTGCGGCCGGTGACGACGATATGCAAAGCAGGTTGAGCAGCGCGTACGCTTTGAATCTCCTCGAGTACTTCAGCCACCGGCAGCAGTTCATAACTCAAGACGTAAACCAGCTCGTCAAAGACCAGCATGTCATAGGCGCCGCTGCGAAGTTTCTCCACGCAGAGGTTCCAGGTCTGACGGGCCGTGGCCCGATCCTGCTCCGGGTTCTTGGTGTCCCAGGTAAACCCATCGCCCATCGTGTGGACCTCAATGCCGAGTTTCTCTGCCGACTCGTGTTCACCGTAGCGATCGTTGCGCGACTTCATAAACTGAATCATGCAACACTTCAGACCACGACCCGCGGCGCGCATCATTAGTCCCAGGGCGCAGGTCGTTTTACCCTTACCGTTGCCGGTGTGAACCATCAGCAGGCCGCGCGTCTTTTCCTGGTAATCTTCGCGGCGCCACTTGTATTTTTTTTCGAGGGAAGACATGGAGAAGAATTCAGGACTCAGGAGGCAGCGCTCAGGACTAAGGACTATGGTGCGAAGAGTATGAAAGAATTTGACATTTGTCACTGCTGTCGTCATTGCTGAATTCCGCGCCACGGTCCCCGTTGGTTAGATAGGGATAAGTGAAACGAAGCTTCTTCCGCCTGCAATGACAAATGAGAAATGTCAAATTCTTTACTTTTGCCTCCAACCTATTCCTCATCGCGACGAAGCGCATCATCGGTCACGTCGCTCGACCCGTTCGCGCGCTGCACCGCATCCTGCAACAGACCAATGATTTTTTCCTCGGCCTCTTCCCAGGTACCGCGCAGTGTGCAGCCGGCAGCGTTGCGGTGCCCGCCACCGCCAAACTTTTCCGCGACTTTCGCGACGTTGACTTCGCCTTTGGAACGTAGGCTGGTCCGATAAACACCCAACTCGCATTCCTTGAGCATCGCCACCGCCTCAACCTCGCCAACCGTCAGCGGATAATTAACAAACCCATCCGCATCTTCGTCCGACGCATCCGCGCTGTGTTGCATCTCCAGACTATGACGCAACAACGCGACGCGGCCGGTCGAATCGCGCCGGGCCGTGGAAAGCACTGCGCCCATCAACTGAATTCTGCTCCAGGGATAACTCGCGAAGACGGCTTCAGCCGTTTTGGCAGGCTTAACTCCGGTGCGTAAAAGTTCGGAAGCGACTTTGAATGTCCGCTCGGTGGTATTGGAATAATGAAACGAGCCGGTGTCGGTGATCAGCGCGGTGTAGCAACACTCAGCGATCTCCTTGGTCACCCGCACGCCCAGGGCTTTGGCCAGGTTGTAAATCATCTCGCCGCATGCGGATGCTGTGGAATCGATCCAGTTAATCTTGCCGAAGAGAGCAGTGGTGGCATGGTGATCGATGTTGACGACGAATTGTTGCTCCAGACTCAACAGCCCCGGACGGGCGATATCAGAGCATTCGATAACGAAAACGCCGTCATAGGACTGATCCGCTGCGGGCGTGACTCTGACGTCGCTTGCGCCTGGCAACTTTTGATAGGTGTGCGGCACCGGGTCGCGCATGATGACTTCTACATCTTTATTAAGAGCGCGCAGCAGCCAGTAAAGACCAAGCGAGGAGCCAAGACTGTCACCATCAGGGCGAAGGTGCGAGGTAATGGCAAAGTTCCCCTTGTTTTCAATTAACTCAACTACTTGACTAAGCATTGTCAAACAAAATGATGAACGCGGAATGATGAACGCGGAACAAAACAAGATGGACGAAGAGCATGGCTCTATTCATTGTTCAGCATTCATAATTCATCATTCATTATTCGTCCCTTCTTCACTTTTCTTATCCAGCGCGAGCTCCTGGAGTAGCTGGTCAACGCGCTCGCCGTGTTCTTCGACTGTGTCTCTCACAAAATGAATCTCTGGTGTGCGCGGCAGGTTGAGCGAAAGACTGAGTTGCTTGCGAACATAGGGAGCGGCGTGGCGGAGAGCCGTAAGCGCGAGCCGGTGTTCTTCTTCATTTCCCGCAACCGTAACAAAAACCTGAGCATCCCTGCGATTTTCCGAAAGGCGAACATCAGTTACAGTCACCATCGTCAGCCGCGGGTCTTCGAGTTCATACCCGACAATCTGGGAAATCTCCTCCCGAATAATGTCTGCAACTCTCTCTGGGCGACGCATGGCTAAAAACAGTGGGCAGTAGGCAGAAGGCAGCAAATGCATTCTGCCTTCTGCTTAGCGCCTTTTGCATTCTAGAGTTCCGTGGCTGCGACCTTCTCTACGATATACGCCTCGATCTGGTCGCCGACCTTAAGGTCGTTAAAGTTTTCCAGGCCGATGCCACACTCAAACCCTTCGCGCACTTCCGAAACGTCGTCTTTAAATCGACGCAAAGAAGCGATGTTGCCTTCCCAGCTCACCACGCCGTCGCGAATCAGACGGGCTCGCGCGCTGCGCCGAATGTTGCCGTCCACCACCATCGATCCGCCGACGACTCCGGCCTTCGGAACGCGAAACACTTCGCGCACATCGGCCTTGCCGATGATCCGCTCTTTTTCAATTGCCTCGAGCATGCCGATCATGGCCGCGCGAATTTCTTCCTCAACCTTGTAAATGATCGAGTGGAGCCGGATATCGACGCTTTCCTGTTTCGCAAGATCGGCGGCGCGCGATCCCGGCCTTACATTGAAGCCAATAACGACTACGGCCGAGGCTGCTGAACCGGCTTGGGTAGCCGAAGCCAACAGTACGTCGGATTCAGTGATCGTACCGACGCCCGAACGAATGACCTTAACCTTCACACGTTCGGTTGAAAGTTTTTGCAAAGTAGACTTGAGAACTTCAACTGAACCCTGCACGTCGGCTTTGATAACCACCAGCAGTTCCTTGACTTCGCTTTCGCCGAGGGCTTCGATACCACGCTTAGTAGTCTGTAGCAGCGTGGCCTGCCGGCTAAGCATCTGCCGGTGTCCGGAGATTTGCTGCGCGCGCGCAATGTCGGCTACTACCTGGAAGCCATCGCCTGCCTGGGGCACGCCCTGCAGTCCGAGCACTTCGACCGGAGTTGCCGGTCCGGCCTCGGTAATTGCCTCACCCTTGTCGTTGAACATCGCCCGCACCTTGCCAAAAATCTGGCCGACGATAAAAGGCTCGTGAATGTGCAGGGTGCCTTGTTGCACCAGAACAGTGGCGACTGCGCCGCGGCCTCGATCCAGCTTGGCTTCCAACACCACGCCTGAAGCGAGACGGGTAGGACTGGCGCGCAGATTCAGAATGTCTGAAGTCAGCAGTATTGTTTCCAGGAGTGTGTCGAGGTTCTGCCGTTTCTTGGCGGAAACCTGGACCATCTCCGTCTCGCCGCCCCACTCAACCGGATTGAGTCCCTGGGTGGCCAGCTCCTGTCTGACGCGATCCGGATTCGCATCCGGCTTGTCGATTTTGTTGATGGCGACAACAATGGGAACACCGGCAGCGCGCGAGTGTTCAATTGCTTCGATGGTTTGCGGCATCACCCCGTCGTCCGCAGCTACTACCAGCACGACTACGTCAGTAGCTTTGGCACCGCGTGCACGCATCAAGGTAAAAGCCTCGTGACCAGGGGTGTCGAGAAAGACTACGCGTCGCGTTTCACCGGACTGATCAGGGCTGGGAACTTGCACGCTATAGGCGCCGATGTGCTGAGTTATGCCCCCAGCTTCACCCGCGGCAACATCGGTTGCGCGGATGCCGTCGAGCAGGGAAGTCTTGCCGTGATCGACGTGGCCCATCACGGTCACAACCGGAGCGCGTGGCAGTTCCACATCGTCGGCATCCGTCGCGATTAGATCCTCAAATTCCTCTTCGGCAACCATCTCTTCAAAAGGAACGAAGGTGACGTCATAACCGAAGCGTTTGCCCAATTCGATAGCCACGTCGTCGTTTAGCGGTTGATTGATAGTTGCAAACACACCGCGCTGCAGCAGCAGGCTCACGATGTCTTTGGGTTTGATTCCGAGTTTCTCTGCGAATTCCTTGACCGTCGAGCCTTCGACAATGCGTACCGCCTTTATCTCGCCGGGAACCGCGGGCGATTCCATTCTGCCCGCGATGCGATCTTCGAGAGAAAGCGCCTTGGGCGGAGGAATGAAGTCACCTTTATCGAAGCGGCCGGCCTTGCCGTCAATCTTCCGGCCGCCACGCGTGGGTGTGCGGCGCGAGCGACGCCGGCCAGCGTCTGGAGGCGGAATGTAAGTCGTTTGGGGAGTCGCTGTTTCTCCAGGCGTGCCCAGGCGTTCAGTCTTGGCGAGCGGCGTACGTTCACGGACGCGCGTGCCGGCACGTTCGGCACGGTCTCGTGGCGTCACTGGAGGCGCGATAACAGGCGAAGGCGCACGTTCACCAGGGCGAACACCGGCATTGAGGGCAGCCGCAGTCGGGCGCAACACGCGAACCTGTCGCGAGGGAGGCGCCGGCGCTTCCTCTTTGGGTGATGGTGGCGCTGCCTCCGCTTCCGCCGCCGCGGGAGCCACGTCGCCGTTCGTATCTTCAATTTCAACCGGCTCGACTGCCGGCGTTGCTTGCGCTACGCCGCTGGGTTGTTCGGCACGCGCGGCTGGAGTCAGTTTCCGCAGCAGCTTCGCTGTAGTGGCCGGCTTGGCTGCATCGGGAGCGGGAGTAGCGGGCGTCTCAACTTCGAGCTGCGGTGCTTCCGTTACCACTTCAGCAGCGGGCGCCGCTTCCGCGGCAACCGGTTGAGCTTCCTCCGCCGGCGCTTCTTCCACATGGCGCTCAGCACGTTTGACTACGCGCACGCCGCGCTTGACCGCAGTCTCTTTCTTGGGGAAGTACTTGTTGCGAATCTTCTCCGCCAACTCTTTCGAAACCGAATTTGACGGGACGCTAACGTCGACGCCTTCGCGACGCACCTCTTCAATGAGACGCTTGGTGTCGAGCTTCAGCTCTTTGGCGAGATCGTATATGCGGATCTTAGAGGAAACGGTCATGCACTCCTTTTCAGACGCTCACAACTCGCGCGTCTGGCTTCTTCAAGTGGTTTCAAGAAAACTCGCTTCTTAACCACTTGAAGCCGGCTTCAGAAGCGCAACGCGTACGAGTGGCAAGGGAGCGAACAACACAAACCGCCGGGTCCTCCGGCAACTGGGCTGAATCTAATTTTCCGCATCTGGGGAAGCATCCTGCTTCTCTTCGTCTGTGCTCTCGCTCGATGCGGCGTCTTCTATACTTGCGGGAGCAGATGTTTGTACGTCTTCAGTTTCGCCGTTCGCTTCTTCCTCGGCGATAAAGTCTTCAAGACTTTCAAGGTTCTCAAAGGCTTCAACTTCAGCGGCTGTGATATCAGGCGCCGGGACGATCGTATCGGGACGCAAGTCGCGGCCTGGTTCCTGAAGAGCAAGTTCGTCTTCCGAGGCTGGTTCAACCTCAGTCAGCGCGACTGGATCGGCTGAGTCCTGGGCCATTATTTCCGCTTCAGCGCTGAACGGCACTCCGTTCTCTACTGCTTCGTCATAACCGGCGTTGGTCGGATCCTCAGCATTATCGTCAGTCTCTTCAGTCGCTGCGGCCAGCGTCTGACCTTCTTCGGTCTCAGACTCGCCCGGAGATTCGGTTTCACCCGCTACTTCAGCGGCCTCAGCGTCGCCCTCTGTTTCGCCCTGCAGCGTTCTTTCGCGCATGGCAACGACTTCTTTGGCGGCGTTCAGAATCTTTTCGGCCTCGTCCAGACTCAGGTCAAGAAACTCGACCAGATCGTCAATCGAAGTTTGCGTCAGCGCGTCGATGTCGTTAATTCCGTGTTCCGCCAGCGTGTCAGTCTGCTGTGGGGTCAAACCCTCGATGACAGACAGCGGCACCGATGCGCCCGAAGCGATCAGGGCTCCCATTTGTTCGGTGACTTCGCGCTTGATCTCTTCTTCGCTGCGAATGTCGATGTTCCAACCGACCAGCTTGGTCGCAAGCCGCACATTTTGACCGCGCTTGCCGATGGCGAGCGAGAGTTGGTCCTCGTTAACGATAACTTCCATCTGCCGGTTATCGATATCAGTGATGCGGACCTTGTTGACTTTGGCCGGGGAAAGGGCGTTAGCGGCAAACACCGAAGGCTCGTCTGACCACTCGATGATGTCGATCTTTTCGCCGCGGAGCTCGCGAATGATCGCCTGCACGCGCGAACCTTTCATGCCGACGCAGGCGCCGACCGGATCGACGTCACGCTCATTTGAAGTGACGGCAATCTTGGCGCGCTCGCCGGGCTCTCGCACAGCCGACTTTATGACCACCGTGCCGTCGTAAATTTCCGGCACTTCCATCTCAAACAAGCGCAATAACAACTCTGGAGAAGTCCGCGACACTTCAACCTGCGGTCCTTTCGATTCTTTGGAAACGTTATGAATGACTACCCGAATTCGTTCGCCCTGATTCCACTGTTCGCCGCGCGACTGCTGCGAACGTGGCAGGATGGCTTCGAGGTTGCCGAGGTCGACGATAATGTTCCCGCGCTCGAAGCGCTTTACATAACCATTGACCAGGTCGCCAATCTTGTCGATGTATTGCTCGTAGACGTTGCTGCGAACCGCATCGCGGACTTTTTGAAACAGGATCTGCTTCGCGGTCTGCGCGGCGATGCGACCGAGTTCTTCCATGGGCAGAGGCAGAAGGAGGGCGTCGCCCAGTTCAACTTCTTCACCGGCCAGCTCGCGAGCTTCTTCAATCGACAGTTCCGTAGCCGCGTTGGCTACTTCATCGACCACCACTTTCGTGGCGGAAAGCTCAATGCCTGTTTCGGGGTTCCAATCGACTTGAATGTCTTCACCGGAGCGAAACTGTTTTTTGGCAGCGGCGCGCACCGCTTCCTTCATGGCTTCGATAACGAGATCCCGCTCAATGCCTTGCTCCTGGCAGAGCGCCTCGATGTTTTGTGCGATTGATGAACTCATGAAACTTCTTGTCTCCGGTTGGCTCGACGCTACCTGTGCGCGTCGCTGAGCCTATTCAGTTGTTATTCAGTTGTATTTCAAATCTTACATTTGAGATCTGAGATCTCAGATTTCAAATCAAGCTTTTACGGCTACGTCTGCTTTCGTACGCGGAAGAAACTCGCTTACCCGGCGAGCTGTCCCCGCTTGAACTCTGCGTCCACATCCATTTCGAGATTCGCCTTCGCAATAATCTCGAACGGTATTGTCACTCGTCCGCTGGTGCGGTCTTCAAAAAGCACGTCCTCACCATCTATCCCCAGCAGGCGGCCGCGAAAATTGCGCTGCCCATTGAGCGGCTTGCGCGTCCTTATTTTGGCCAGACTGCCGGCGAAACGATCGTAGTCCTGCAGCTTATAAAGCCCTCTCTCGATACCCGGCGAAGAAACCTCCAGCGTGTAGGAGGCGTGTATAAAATCCTCGACATCGAGAACAGTGCCAACGTGTAGGCTCACTTCGGAACAATCCTGATGAGTTACTCCGTTTGGCTTGTCAATAAAGATGCGGACAATGGGTTTATTCTCGGGCCCGGCAACTTCGGCGTGTACCAGCTCCAGTCCGTGGTCAATAGCGACTCGTTCAGCGATTGCCTGTACGCGATCTGCCACCGAACTCGACGCCATCCACCGCCCCTCCAAAAATCACTCGCCCAAAAGAAAAAGTGGGCGCGAACCCACCGGACGATAACTCCGCGCTTCGAGCAAGCTGAGAATTATACGGAAAGGGCAGGGGAGAAGCAAACAGGCAGAAAGCGGGGGAAAACTCAGCAAACAGTAAACCGCAGACAGCGGACGAACGCGGATGGGGAAGGGCGGTCAAGTGATTTGCTGGGACCGCGGGCGCCCCGCCCGCAAACGCGCCGTGAGGCGCGCAGTCTTTCAGAAGTAGCCTATTCATTTTTCGCGCTTCGCGTTCATTTGCGGGCGGGACGCTCGCGGTCCCAGCAAATCACTTGACCGTTTAGCTTCCACATTCGTACTCATCTGCGTGCCTCCATGCACTATATAAGCTCGTGTCCGAATGCAGTTCCGATTAATCCCTGCAAATCACACCTTTCGAGCGACGGCCACAGAGTTGCCATCATTTCACCAGGGGGAGAACAACAAACATGAAAAATTTTGGAAAAGGGATTGGCGGGGCTCTTTTGTCACTCGCATTTGTTTTAGGAATATCGGGAGTGTCCGCTCAGGCCCAGGATCGCAGGGACGATGACAACTACCAACGCGCTCAGCGCGACGTAGACCGCGATGGCGACATTGATCGTAATGATCGAAGGCAGTCGCGCCGGCGGCATCGTGACGATCGACAGGGTAACAACCAGGGTGATTGGCGCCGCGATCGCGATCGCCACCGCAATAATGGCCGATACGGTAACAACGATCAGTACGGTAATCGCGGTTATGGCAACGGTGGTTATGGCAACGGTGGTTCGGCAAGGTGGTTATGGCAACAACGGCTACGATCAGAATGAACTCAATCGCGGTTACCAGCAGGGCTTGAACACTGGCGCGAGCGATGGTCAGCGCGGTCAGCAATACAACCCACAGAGATCACACTTCTACAAGGACGCCTCATCGCAGGCTTATCGTCAGGGATTTGTGCAGGGTTACAACCAGGGCTTTCAGCAGTATTCGCGGAACGGAAACCAGCGCAACGGAAACGTTAACGGTGGTTGGGGCAACGTGCTCGGCGGCATTCTCCGACCGTAATACAGCAAACAGTAAACAGTAAACAGTAGACAGCAAACAGCCGGCAGAGATTCAGCGTTCTGAATTCCCTGCCGTCTGTTCGCTGTTTGCCGTTTGCTGTTTGCTCGTTAAGAGAAGCAGCCCCGCGATGTACAGCCCCAGCGTGAAGAACGAAATGTAGCCCGTGGCGGGGGCAAACATCGGCGCCTCGAGGGTGCCGAGCGAGACTCCCTGCACCAGAGCTCCGGTCACGCGCTGGAGCCAACCACCGCCGGAAGAATAAAGACCTGCCAACAGCAAGGTGCTTCAGCACGAAGGCGGTTCCAAAGAGCACTACGAGGCTGCGCAAGAGACGCCGCGCATCAAACGACGAAAACTGATTGTTCCAGAGCGTCCATAGAAAAAAGAATGAGAAGAGCCAGTGTAACAATCCACGCTCCGGCAACACCGAATTGAACGCCTGCGCGGATGCGAAGAAGAGCGTGAGCAATACCCAGATGTGGCTTATGTTCTGAAGCGGCGAATGGCTTGCCGCGACCCACGTCCGCAATTCAATTAACCCACCACGCACAAAGAGCAGCATTAAAAGGACGGCGAGTACCAGCGTGATCAAAGGCGGCGGGAAAAAGATAAACGCACGATCGTCGGCGCCGACACGTAGTCCACCGAGTAGCGCCACCGTCAGAAAGATAGACGGCAGCGCCCAATAACTCACCAGCGCTAGATTCCGCGACCTGTTATCGACCTCCACCTCTCGGCCAGTGACAATCGCCAGGTCATCGCCTGCCTTTTCTAACTCATCACTCATCAGTCATTACTCTTCACTTTTCACGTTTCACTCTTCACTTGTTTTCATTTCCTCTGTCGCATTACCTTCAGCGGATTAATATCTCCCCAGGTACGCTCCATTCCTTGTTCCAACTCCGCCTTCAACTCCGCGGCGGTGTGCAACTGCAGATTCTGATCCGAAACATTGAGCGGTTCCGGCGACAGTGCAATCGCCCGATTGATCGCAACAAGTCCCTGCCTGAAAAGATCCTGATCGTAGTAAACCCGCCCCCATCCTTCGCGATAAAACGAGTAGGCGATATAAAACTGCGTAGTCGGATCACTCTGGGCCGGGTCAGCGCTCTTCCACTCGTCGCGGGCCGCGCGAAATTGCTCGCGCCGAAAAAGGTCGAGCGCGGCATCAAACTTCTTCTGATCGACCTGATATGTTCCGGCCGCCACCTGAGCTCCAGTTGCCACCTCCTTGAAGCTGCGGGGCTCCGTGGCATACAGCCAGACAATTGCCAGGGCGTACAACGCCGTGCACGCGAGACCTAAAGTTTGAATAAGCTTTTGCCGCATGACTGAATTACCTTACTCCATTTATATCTTTCGCTCCGCCGCGCGCAAGTAGTAAGCAACATTCAAGTGATTTGCTGGGACCGCGGGCGTCCCGCCCGCAAATGAGCGCGAAGCGCGAAAATGATTGGGCTACTTTTGAATGACTGTGCGCCTTGCGGCGTTGCGGGCGGGACGCCCGCGGTCCCAGCAAATCACTCGACCCTCTGCGCCCAGGTTGCAGTGGGCCGTGGGCAGTAGTCAGTGGACGGACTTCAGAACTCTGTGGCGTTGTCTGCCATTCACTGCCTACTGCCCACTGGCCACAGCCCACCGCCTTCACATCACCATGTTCGCACTCGTGATCGCTTCCGGATCGGCAGGATCTACTTCGGGCAGGGCGGTGTGCAATACCTCTTCCAGCAACGTGGCTGTTACCTCAAGGCAGCTGACTAGCGGGAGCAACGCTGTTTGCACGGAGTGCTGGCTGCCGTAGCGCTTCGCCTCGTCCTGGGCCAAAGCCAGGGCTACATAGGCGCGGGCCAGTTTGAGGACATCAACTTTCTCGAAAGACAGTTCGTGCATAGCGTGTGTGCTCTGTTCAGTTACGATTACTTCATTAAAGGCCTAAGGCAGAGCAGATTCCAATGTGAAAACTGAAAAGTGAAGACTCATAACGCTGAAAGCGTTCGCCAATTCCAGCCCTGGGGTAGGCGACCTTTGCTTTTTTTTGAGATCTGAAATCTTCAATCTCAGATGCCGAAGGCCCAGCGCCGCCCCGGGAACCACCCCCCTAAACAAATCGTCGGGTCGCGTCTCTTATTTCTTCTTTGCTTTAGTGACCCGATCTGCTTTCGCTGTTGTTCGGCGGGCATCATGAGTTGCCGAATAGCCCCGAAGACAACTTTGAACCGGCGGCCATAGTCCACTCCATTTTCTGCCAACTTCCCCCTGAGGTCCGCATGAGAAGTTAGCATCTGTCGGACGCGAACGAACGTTCGCATAATTGCAATATTTACTTGCACCGCGCTCGCGGCCTCTTCGGCGACCAGCTATTTCTCGAGTTGAACGGCTCGGCGTTAGCGAGTGCGATGGGACTTGGAGGAACGTTTCAGGCCCTGGTATCTGACTTTGCCGGGAAGCTTCGGCGGCAGGTCGAGTTCGTCGTCGATGAGGTCTTCCACATGGATGCCGGCGATGCGGGCGTAACTCAATAGAATTGAAAGCGGCGGTTCGTTCTTATCTAACTCGTACTTTGAGATCGTTGTGTAGTCGAGTTGATCACCAACTCCGAGCCGCCTAACTAGCTCGGGTTGCGATAATCCCAAAGACATTCTTATCTGTAAGAGCTTTTCAGCGAGGCGCTTTGGCCGCGGACGAACGCTGCCCATCAGGAGTTCCCTCCTGATGGCTCTTCGCCACAAGGAACACTGTTGACTATATGGACAACTATCCATATAGTGGCGCTGCCTTTACGATTCGCCGTGAGTTGGAACCTTCCATGCTCAACCGCGCTGCTCATCACTCGCTTACTCGGAAGGTTGAGCTACGCATTGGCCCTTGTATTCGTCGAGTTAAATCGCCGCAGAGCATACCAGAACCCTTTTAGTTAGTCATGAGTCGATGCAAGAAGTTTGGCACGGGGAAAGAACAAGGGGGCAGGGGAAGAGGGGAGATCACTTCGGGTCGCTCTTATTCACACCCTTTACTTTATGCCGTCGTTCGCTCCGCGGGCTGATTATCACCCACCGCAGTCCGTCGTCATCTGAACCGAGAACTTAATCACCCGCTGTAGTTCGTCGTCGTTAGTGAAGCCGCTGACTTGATCACCCTCTTTCCTGAAGGAGGTATCGGATCTATGTTGGCTGCTCGTCTAATATCGACGGAACCGAAGTTCCGGCTTTTGTATCTCGGTAATGATTTGAAATTTATAGCAGCATTGCGGCAGGCGCTGGACGAAGCGGTCTGCTTGCTGGTGACTTGTGCGGATCGTGAAGGCGCGCTGCTGTTTCTCGATAGCGACATTCCGTATGACGTATTGCTGATTGATTACGCATGGCGAAAAAAGGATGGACTGGAGATTGCGCGGCTCGCGCGCAAGCTCGCGCATCGCAAACGCATGCCGATCTTGTTGATTGGAGGAGCCAGGTTGAGTCGTCAGACGCGCGCGGTTGCGGAGGAAGCCGGCGTGACTACGTGCGTGTTAAAGACGCAAGACATTCCGGAGGTAATAAGACGATTGATCGGCCGAGAGAAGTGAATCGCTGAGAAGTGAATTGCTGCTCCCAAATTCCTTTTCGCGCTTCGCGCTCATTTGCGGGCGGTGCGCCCGCGGTCCCAGAAAAGCGCTTGAGTGGGAAATGGATGCTGGGTGTCAGCGTCGCAGGGAGATGAGGTAGTCGAGCGAGAGGCGATCGTCTTCGGCTGGAAACATGAGCACGAAAAGCAGCAGTGCCAGGCGGGGAATCACGTGTTCGTGAAATGCGTAGAGTGGTTCGTGCAGAAGATGGCCGAAGGTTACGACTATAAGTACGAAGCCGAGCGCGATCATGGCTTCGCGTATGCGTAGACCGATAATCAAAAGTGCGCCGGCGATCAGTTCGACGAAGGGGATGGTGAAGCCGGTGGCCCAGAGCGACCAGACCGGAAGAAATGTGTCGGCGAAAGGAAGAAAGTATTTGCGTGCGTGATTAAGCGGGCCCAACTGAAAAACTTTATACACGCCGGCCATGAAGAAGATTAGCGCGAGTACTTCACGCGCGAAGAAGAGTGCCCAGGTGCGCGTGGCCGTTCGTTTCATGATTATGATTCACCGAGCCAACAAAGCTGGCGGAGAGACTAGTAGCCCCAGGCGATGGCGAAGCCGAGCCTGGGGAATCGAACCCAACAGATGTCGAGCCCACGAAGTGGGCGAAAGATTAGAAATACTCCGTAACTTCGACCAGAATACACCTATTACTCTCTGTCGCCAGCTTCGCAGGCTCAATGAAATTAGTGGAACGTTACCCCAGGCTCAGCCTCGCCTTCGCCTGGGGCTATCACTCTCTCCGCCTGCTTCGCAGGCTGGTTGAGTTGTTTGTCACAACCCGCGGTCCGTGAATGGGGCAGTAGCCCGACAGTGATGGAGGGCTCCGCTGCGTTGATGCTCAATCATGGATCGAGTGCTGCGGACGTCGGAGCCCTCCATTACTGTCGGGCTACTGCCCCAAATACAACTCGTCCCTCTACCCCGTCTCAGTAAATCATTGAAAAGGCTCTTGCACTAAAGTAGTATTCGCGCGTACTGCAATCGTTCTGCGTCCTTAGGCTTCCTGGTTAGAGGTTCCCGCCATTTTGCAAGAGGCGACCGCGCAACTGTTGGTTGCAGCCATCCGCCATGATCGGGCAGACAGTTTCACATTACAGGATCCTGGAACCACTCGGCGAGGGTGGTATGGGAACCGTCTACCTGGCTGAAGATACTCATCTGGGGCGCCGTGTAGCCATTAAGTTTCCCTCCGTCGGTTCTGATTCTCATGACTATCGGGCCCGCTTTCTCCGCGAGGCGCGCGCCGTTTCCGAGTTGAACCACCCATTCATTGCGACGCTCTTTGACTATGGCGAGACTGCCGAAGGCCGGCCCTTTCTGGTGATGGAACTCGCCAAGGGCCGACCGCTTAGCGAGCTAATGCAGCGGGGCGAACTCAATCTTTCGCGCGCGGTAGCGATCGTCAGTGACGTTGCGGCGGCCCTGGTCGAGGCACATGCGCGCGGAGTTATCCATCGCGACATCAAGCCTTCAAACATCATGATTGATGACAAGGGGCAGCTGAAGGTGCTTGACTTCGGACTCGCCAAGCAAATCAACAAAGACGTGGTGGCCAGTGCAGCACCTGAAGCGCGCACGCTGCTTTCTACCGAAACTCGCAGCGGCGTTGTGCTGGGGACGCCGGCTTACCTCTCACCGGAACAAGCTATGGGCGACGCAGTTGACGGGCGCAGCGATCTCTTCGCCCTCGGCACGCTGCTCTACGAAACCATTACCGGTCGCACGCCGTTTGCCGGAAATAGTTTTATTGAGATCGCGGCTAACGTTCTCCACGTCGAACCAAAGCCGCCCTCCAAGCTCAACAGCCTGGTGCCGCGAGAACTCGACTTTATTGCTTTGAAAGCGCTGTCAAAGAAACCAGCCAAGCGCTACCAGACGGCGAAGGAGCTGATCAGTGATCTCAACTCCGTCAAGGCTCAGCTGGAACAGAACCGGTCAGGGCAGACACTAATCCGCCGCAGCACGGGCTCGCTGGGAAGTCCGACCGGAAGAACGCTTAGTAACCTGTCTCAAATTCTGCAGCGACCAAGAATCCCCATCGCCCATATTCTGATTGCGGTCGGCATTTTGGTTGTTGTGTCGGGTGTACTCTTCGTGCTGCTGCGTCCGAAGCCATATACGCCGGCGGCGGAAGCGCAGCGTTGGTACCTGGTTGGCACCACCGCGCTTAGAGATGGCGCTTTTTATCAGGCCAGTCAGGCGCTGCAACGGGCCATCTCGGCGGATGACAACTACATGTTGGCCCACGCGCGTTTGGCTGAGGCGCTGGTGGAGTTGGATTACGTTGATCAGGCGAAGGATGAACTGCTGCGTGTGAACGCTGCTGATCGTGCGACGTTGCCAAAAGTCGACGCTCTTTACCTGGATGCGATTACGGCAACCGCTCGACAGGATTCCGCTAAGGCAGTTGAACTGTACAAGGAAATTGTCAATGAAGTCCCAGATGCTGACAAGGCTTATGTGCTGGTGGACCTCGGACGTGCCTACGAGAACAACAACGATGTGAAGGCCGCCATTGAGAGTTACAAAGAAGCCAGTAATCGTAATTCGCAGTACGCGACGGCCTATCTCCACCTGGGAATTGTCTACGGACAAAAAGGTGAACTCGATCCAGCGCTTGAGTCTTTCAAACAGGCGGAATCGATCTACCAGGCGCTCGGGAATTTGGAAGGACGCGCCGAAGTAGCTTTCCAACGCGGCTTCCTCTTCAACAAACGTAACAACCTACCCCAGGCCAAAACGGAGTTGGAGCAGGCGTTGAACCTTGCTAAGGCGAATGACAACAAGTCGCAGACCATCAAGACGCTGTTGCAGTTGTGCAGTGTCGCGTTTGATGAAGGTGAAATCGCACGCTCAACTGATTATGCCCAGCAAGCCGTCGAGCTGGCGCAGAGGAGTGGCATGGAGAATCTCAGCACGCGTGGGTTGATTGACCTGGGCAACTCGTTTTTAGTTCGCGGCAAACAAGCCGAGGCGGAAAACTATCTCGCGCAGGCGCTGGCGGCGGCAGTGCGATCTAAAGCTCGGCGGAATGAGGCGCGAGCGCGGGTGGCGATGGCCAGCCTGCGCCAACAGCAGGATAAGCCTGACGAAGCGGTGCAATATCTCGAGCCAGCTTTGGCATTTTATCAACAGGGCGGCTATCGATCGGAAACAATTTCCTGTCTGGCACTGCTCGGTCGTGCAAACCTGCAAAAGGGCGATTATGCCGCGGCAGATAAGGGGCATGAAGAACTGCTGCGCCTGGCACAGGAATCCAACGACCAGTCGCTGATTGCGCGGGCGCACGCGGAACGCGGCTCGGCGCTGATTCGCGAAGAAAAGTTTCCGGAGGCCCTCGATCATTTGAATCAGGCCTACTCGATCTATAGCTCACAGGGAATACCCCGCAGCATGGGTTACAACCTGGCGAGTCGTGGTGAAGTACTCGGTAGACTTGGCAAGTTTGATGAGGCCAAAGCCCTGCTGGATCAGGCTACGGTAATTGCGAATAAACCTGGCAACGAGTTGAAGCGACTTTCGGTTGAAACCCAACTCGCGCTTGCAGAAATTGCTTTGATGCAGGACAACCATGCGAACGCCAAGGCCACAGCTGAGCAGGTTGTTGAATTAGCGGGAACGGAATTTAGAGGGGCCGTCGCGAGTGCCAAGGTCGTGATCGGCTTGGCAGAGTCGTACGGCGGAGCGAAGGCGGCCGGAAAACAAACGACGAGTGCAGCCCTGGATCTGGCCAAACAACTTAACGATCCGGCGCAGCTGGCCGCTGCGCAATCGGCCTTCGCCGCCGCACTGTTGCTTGCGGGCGATTCCAGGTCGGCAGTGACCAACGCGCTACAGGCGCAGGAAGTGTTCGCACGGTTGGGCCAGATTGAATCGGAGTGGCAGGCCTGGTTGATTGCTGCGCAAGCCAGCGAAAACTTAGACGACAAAACCAACGCCCGCGAATATGCGAGGCGGGCCAAAGACACGTTTGAGAAACTCGAACAACGCTGGGGTAGCGAAGACTACAAGTCTTACCTCGGCCGGCCTGATATTCAACGACTTCGCAAACAACTCGAACAATTGATCGCTTCCCAGTAGGACTTGGCTCGCGAGAGACGAGGGAAAACAGATTTCTTGCATGTTTTCCTAGACAATCCTTAATCCCCAGAAGGAGAAAAACAATGCGTCACTTACGTTTACTGATAATCGCAGTCGCAGCTGTTGGCGTGCTGGCCCTTGGCGTCTTCGCGTTTGCAAATCGGCCTGTGGTCCTGGCACCCGCCGATGACGACATCATCATTAAGGGCGGCTCTTTGGAGATCCAATGCGGCAAGAATCACAACACTGATTGCCTGGGTACGAACGACAACATGGGTAAGTACAGGCACAAGCAGAGCGGCAAACATGTGACAAAGATCATTGTGAGAAGGTCGGACGGTGTCGAGGTGTTCAATAGCGATCTAACTCCGGTAGGCAACAAGCCGGAGATTGCGATCACTTACAAATAGTTCACGGGCTGGAGCTTTGCAGAAAGTCAGTTTTGACTGGAGCGGGGGTAAACCCGCCTTCCTGACCTTGAGCTGATTCGAGCTGAGGTTTGACTAAAGCACGAAAGGCTTTCAACGTGCTCGAAATTGAGTAGTCAAGGAAGCTCAGGGTTGGGAAGGCGGGCTCGCCCCCGCTCTTATGCACCTGAACAGGCGCCTGACTGTCTTAGCCCGCGAGTTTTGCTTTCACTAACTCGCTCACCAGACGGCCGTCGGCGTTCTTGTCTGCGAGTGCAGCCTGGGCGGCTTTCATTACCTTTCCCATATCTTTCATTGAGGTCGCGCCGGTTTCCACCAGCGCGGCCTCGATCGCCTGTTCGATCGCTTCGCGTGAAGCGGCTTGCGGCAAATAAGCTTCGATAACCTCGATCTCGCTCTTTTCCTTGTTGACGAGATCCTGTCGCCCGCCTTTTTCGTACTGCTCAACTGAGTCGCGACGTTGTTTGACGAGAGAACGCAGCAGCTTCATCATTTCCTCGTCGTCCATCTCACCGCCTTTTTCGATCTCGCGATTCATGACCGCCGCCTTCACCATTCTGAGTGTTGAGGTGCGCGGCGCGTCCTGCGCCTTCATCGACGCGGTCAGATCAGAGATCACTTGTTTCTTGAGACTCATTTAGATTCCTCCGCGCACAATATACCATTTGAAATCATCTGAAATCAGATCACTACCGACCTCAGGGAACGAGCTCCGGGATTTTTAAGTCTTTGAGCGGGTGAGTCGCACTCATGACCTTCAACAACTCCGAAGCGATCAGCCTGTGGCCCATGTGGTTCGGGTGGATGCGCTCACCGAACCAGCCCTCGTTGGACGGATATGCTTCGGGCGTCAACTCTCGAAGTTCAACAAAGGGAACTCCACGTTGTCGCATTGCCGTTCCCAAGGCGACGCGGTATTGCAACATCAGATCAGCCTCGGGGGCATTCGGATCATTATCACGATAAGGCGCCGCAATCACTATCACTGAGGCGCCGCGCAGGCGGGCCATAGCCTGAATCGCGATCATGTTGTTGAGATACTCCTGCTGCGACACTCGCGCAGCAGGACGCACGATAGGTTGTCCTGTTTGTTTCTGTTGTCGCGCCTTTGCCTCTTTCGCTCGGAGCCAGTGAGTCGCGTGAGCAAACGCCTGGCTGTGATCAATCAACCAGCGCACCGCAACCGCATACCAGTTTGTGCTGATGGCCTCGCGGTCGGGCACGTCGCTGAGGCTGGCATCGTTCCAACCAAAACTGGCAATCACAAGATCGGGCTGCAAGTCGTCGATGTCGCGTCGCAACCAGGCAAGACCCTGATGACTGGTGTAGCCGGGTACGGCCATCGTCACTACTTCAATCTTTCGATCGGGATTGGCCGCACGCAACTCTTTCTCCAGGAGCATCGGGAAGGGAAGCCACGCCGGATCATATTCGGTCGGCCTATCCGGCCAGACTACCGGCACGCGGAAACCAAACGTAACCGAATCGCCAAGGCAAACAATGCGAGTTGTTCCCGGCTGCTTGGCTCCAACGTTCTCGCCGACGTGCTCGGAACGAAGATGTTGGGAGTTTGTCGAGAGAACGGTGAAGTCCCAGACGGCGTGATCGAGACTTGGCTTCAGTCGCCAGAGCAGCAGCGGATCGCCTTCGAAAATTCCGGAGTGCTTCTCATCGGCGACCTGGGCCTTTTGCTGCGTCGTGACGACGAACAGGCTGAGGCTGGAGATGTGTGGCAGCGTCAGCCGCGTGCCGATCTCTACTGCCGCGAGCAGCAAGAGAAAACCGAGATAGATGATCGCAGCGTAAGACAGTCGCCGTTTGCCAGACAGGCGTGGCGGTGAGACATCGCTGGGAGCCAGAACCACGATAGAGTGATCTCAGAGTTGGGGAGTGCCTCTCGCTGCATGCCATAGTCGCACGATCTCCACTAGCTCCCGTTCGTGATTGAGGCGGTACACAATTCGGTAAGATCGAACAACGATTTCGCGTATTGTTTCAGTGTAGTACTCTGGAACAACTCGGCCAATCTCTGGAAAGGCTTGCAGTTTGTCTGTCTCGGCGATCAACCGAAAGCCAAAAGCTTCCGCGCGCCGTGCGCTGTCGCGTGAAATGAAAGACACGATATCGCGCAGGTCATCGCGAGATGCCGGAGACCAAATCAGCTTGTAAGCCATGAGGCCAACTGTCTCTTGATCTCTTCGTGAGGAATTCCTTCGCCGCGATCTAGTTGATCGAGACCTTTCCGAACCGCTGCTAGAAACTCAATACGATCGGCGATCTCGTCAATAGAACAGTTATCCGGCAACTCAGTGACAGCCTTAATCACAATTTCCTTTTCCGTCATGTAAGAATTATCTGCGATGGGATTGTGACAACGCAAGCATTAGTCGACTCAGGCAATGAGCTTGTTAGGAAAGCTGAGCAACCATCTATCCCAGTCGGGTGTTGTTCCCGCCATTTTTCAGTGTCGGCGCCAGCTTGGCGCTGCCATTTGACGATCCGTTTGATTTTGCGAGATGCGACTTCAGGTAGCGGCCGGTGTGAGAACTCTTTACTTTCATGATCTGTTCCGGTGTCCCGGTTGCCACGACGTATCCACCGGCGTCGCCTCCTTCGGGTCCCAAATCGATGATGTAGTCCGCGGTCTTGATCACGTCGAGGTTATGTTCGATCACGAGCAGCGAGCCGCCGGCCGCAATCAACGCCCGAAACGCCGCCAGCAGTTTGTTGATATCGTCGAAGTGCAAACCGGTGGTGGGCTCATCGAAGATGAAGAGCGTCTTGGCGCCGGTTCGTTTCGACAGTTGCGCCGCCAGTTTGATTCTTTGCGCCTCACCGCCTGAGAGAGTTGTGGCTGACTGCCCCAGTCGCAAGTAACCCAGTCCAACTTCGTCCAGCACTTTCAGCCGGTTGGTAATCTTTGGTACTTCGCGAAAGAAAGTTATCGCCTCGCGCACGGTCATGTTCAAAACTTCGTGCACGTTCTTGCCGCGATAACGCACATCGAGAATCTGTTGCTTGAAACGCGTTCCCTTACACTCCTCGCAGACGAGTTCGACGTCGGCGAGAAACTGCATTTCCACGGTCACGGTGCCATCACCCTGACAGACGTCGCAGCGCCCGCCAGGCAGATTGAAAGAAAAGTGAGACGGATCAAAGCCGTGTGCCTGCGCTTCGCGAGTCGCGGAAAACACTTCGCGGATGCCGTCGTAAACTTTTATGTAGGTAACCGGATTTGAACGCGGCGTGCGCCCAATAGGCGACTGGTCGACCAGAATTACATCGTCGATGAGGTCGCTGCCTTCCAACTTCGCGAAGGCGCCGACATGTCCCTGCCAGTCTCCTCTTTGCTTTTTCAGGCCGGCATAGATGCAGTTGTGAATCAGTGTCGATTTGCCGGAACCACTAACGCCGGTTACGCACACCAGCATGTCCAGCGGAAACTCGACGTCGATTGATTTCAAGTTGTGCTCTGAGGCGCCACGCAGCCCCAGGCGTCTGGTCTGGGCCACCCGACGTTGCTTCGGCTCCTTGATTTCGGCTTCACCCCGCAGGTAACGCGCGGTCAGTGAACTCTCATCAAGCATCAATCCCTTGAAGTCACCTTCGTAGATCACGCGACCACCAAGTTCGCCCGCCGAAGGTCCGATATCGAGAATGTGATCCGCGGAACGGATCATGTCCTCATCGTGTTCAACCACCAGCACCGTGTTTCCGATGTCGCGCAGGTTATGCAGCAGGGCAATGAGGCGGTCGTTGTCGCGCGGATGCAAACCGATCGAGGGCTCATCAAGCACGTAGAGCGCACCAACCAATGAAGAACCTAAATTCGTTGCCAACTGAATTCGCTGGGCTTCACCTCCCGAGAGCGTGGATGCCAGACGATCGAGAGTCAGATAATCCAGGCCAACCTCCACCAGGAAGCGCAAACGGCGTCGGATCTCAAACAGAATCCGCTCCGCGATCGCGCCTTGTTCAGTGGACAGTTGCAGGGACTCGAAGAAGACTGCCGCGTCCTTGATCGATAGCGCGCAAACATCGGGCAAGGGCGAGCCGCCAACCTTAACGTCGCGGGCCTCTTGCCTTAAACGGCCGCCGCCGCAATCCGGACACAGCGTGTAGCCGCGATACTTTGAAAGAAACACCCGCACATGCAACTTGTATTTTTTTGTTTCGAGCCAGTCGAAGAACCCACGCACGCCGCCCCAGTCTTTTTTGCCTTCAACAATCGCGCGCTGTTCGATGCGCGAGAGTTGCGCAAAGGGCACGGTCATAGAGATTCTTTCCGACTTGCAAAATTGTTTCAGCTCGTCCAACGCCCATTCGTGCTGAGGCTTGGTCCAGGGCTCAATCGCACCGTCTTTTAAACTTAGTCCGGGGTTGGGAATTACCAGATCAAGATCGAGTCCGATAGTGTTTCCAAATCCCTGACAGGTGGGACAAGCGCCGTAAGGATTGTTAAAGCTGAACAGTCGTGGCTCGGGTTGGGCGTAAACCGTTCCGTCATACTTGCACTCAAACCGATCGGAGAACTTGAGACGCGTCGGCTCGGCTTCGGCACTTTCAATGTTTGCCGTACCGTGCCCTTCCTGAAAGCAAATTTCCAGCGAATCCACCAGCCGTTGCCGGATCTCGGGTTCAGCGACAAGACGATCGACCATGACGAACACGTCGTTGAAATTGTCGAGCTTGTAATCGTCAGGGGAATGAAGCTCGATGGTTTGCCCGGCGTAGTACAAACGAGTGAAACCGCGTTGCATCAGGCTCATCACATGGGCCGTGATGGACTGACGCGGAGTAGTAGAGGGACGCGACGACGCTGAGACTCGGCGACGCGAGGACTTCTTCCGAGCCTCCGTGTCGCCGTTTCGCTGGGTCTCGGCGAGTCCAGCTTGTGCCGGAAACAAAACGTAGAACCGCTTACCTTCAGGGAGGGTCTGCAGAATTTCATCTGCTACCGACTCCGGAGAGTCTTTGTAGACCTCGCGTCCGCAGACGCGGCAGTAAGTTATTCCCACACGAGCGTAGAGCAGGCGCAGGTAGTCGAACACTTCCGTTTGCGTGCCGACAGTTGAACGAGGATTTCTTGTCGAGTTCTTTTGGCGAATCGCGATGGCAGGAGCAATCCCGCGCACCTCATCCACATCCGGCTTGTCCATGCGCTCGAGAAATTGACGCGCGTATGCCGATAGCGATTCCACATAACGGCGTTGCCCCTCAGCGTAGATGGTGTCGAAGGCGAGTGAAGACTTCCCGGAACCACTAACTCCGGTAACCACGGTCAACTGGTTAATCGGGATTGAGAAGGAGATATTCTTCAGGTTATTTACCCTGGCTCCGCGAACTTCGATTGCTTCTTCAGGCATGTGTTAAATATTCCCACGGCCAGATAGATAGAAGTTTGAGGCCGCTCGTAAACCTTGAATGATACCCTGATTCTTTGCGTATGCGAAACGTAGCATTTGCGTATGCGAAACGTAGCATAAGCCGGTCTTCTACGAAGCTTTCAAACTGACCTTCTACCCTGGAGGGGTTAATCATTGACAGCAACAGTGACGATGCACAACAATGCGCTGCTATGAAGACATCAAGATTTCTTTTGCGAGGCTTTAAGCGACCTCGGGAGGTGGTTTCCGAGGCGCTGGGCAAACTTGAGCAGAACGTTCTCAAAGAGGTTTGGCGGCGGGACGAAGCGAGCGTGCGCGATATCTATCTCGCATTCGATGAGAAAATCGCCTATACGACGCTGATGACCACGCTCGATCGTTTGTTTAAGAAAAAACTGCTCAATCGACGTAAGGATGGCCGTGCGTTTTTCTACCTGGCCGCCGTTTCGCCTGATGAGCTTGAACAGGGGATTAGGGAAGACGTCATCGAAGGTCTGCTCGGTCACGGCGCTGACGAAGTGCGGCCAGTGTTGGCCTGTATCGTTGATACAGTCAGCGAGAGAGATCGCGAGTTGCTTGACGAACTCGATCGTCTGATTAAGGAAAAGCGTAGAGAGTTGAAACAAGGGTAAATAATGTTCGAACTCCTTGGCCTCTCATTGTTACTCGCCGCGTTGCTCACCTTTAATAGCGTAGCAACGTTAGTCATTGCCGGTCTCTGGCGATTAGCTGGTCGAGCGACTGATAGCTGGACCGCTGCGGCGCGCGCGCGACTGCTTTTCTCACTACGTATTCTTCCGCCGGTTTTGGCTTTTCTGACTGTTTCACTGCTGCTGGTTCCATCGTATCTTGCCTATGAGCCACGACATGCGGCGGAAACCGTTAGCTTCAAACTTGCTCTACTGGCGATCTTTTCGGCGACCGGCATTGCTGTTTCTGTCTATCGCGGCATTGGCACGCATCGAGCTACGGCAAACCTTACCTCCGATTGGTTACGACAGGGGAAGCCGATTCAGATTCCCGGCATCTACATTAGGTCGTATGAGATCAAGCACGCCTTCCCGCTGATTGGAATCGTAGGTTTTCTGCGTCCGCGACTTTTTATTGCGAGCCAGGTTCTCGAGGTGCTTACGCCTGAAGAAATAACAGCTGCAGTTGCACATGAGAACGGTCACTTGACAGCACGCGATAACCTTAAGCGCGGCTTGCTGCAAGCCTGTCGCGATGCGCTGCTGATTATTCCCTGCGGACGTTTGCTCGACAGGTCCTGGTCGGAAGCGTCAGAAGAGGCAGCTGATGAGAACGCTGCCAGGCAAGGTAACGGAGTAGCACTCGACCTGGCGTCTGCGCTGGTCAAGATTGCGAGAATCATTCCCCTGGGCGGGCGACCCACAATGCCTGCCGGCGTTTTCCTGCTCGGCGACGAAGAAACAAAAGGCATTAAATCGCGCGTCCGCCGACTCATTGCGCTCGCTACCACCGAACGTAAGGTTTCTCGGCATAACGTCCTAACAAGTCTATTTGTCTGGGGCCCGGCAACCATGATCCTGGTTGGCTTCGTTATCGCAGCCACAAATCCCTATCTCCTCACCAGAGTTCATTACCTGATCGAACACGCAGTCTCCGCCCTCAGCTAAGCCAGCGTTGCCTTAGGTATCGAAACCACTCAGGCGAACTGCTGGGACCGCGGGCGGGAGGCCCGCGGTCCCAGCAGTTCACTTGAGTGATCCCTTAACATTACGACGGCTGGTAGTAGTTAATACCCGACGGTAGAGTGCAAGCTCACTCCAGTCGCGACCGACTAAAGCTGACAGGTCACCGCACTGCAAAGAGTTGTCTGCTTGACGCGTGAGCGTGCATGCGAGAATCTGTTGCCCCAATGAGTGCTTTGCTAACGGTCGAAGGGGTTACGAAGTATTTCAGCAGCCGGCGCGTGCTGGATGACGTTAGCTTTTCAGTGCAGCCCGGCGAAGTGTTAGGCTTGATTGGGCCAAACGGTTCCGGCAAAACAACCTTATTTGAGTGTCTCGCCGGACTGATGCCTGCCAACTCCGGCGTCATCAAGTCAAACTACAAAGAACTGATTCCCTCCAGGCGCAGAGAAGCGCTTTTTTATTTGCCAGATGCCATCTTCCCCTGGGCTGAACAAACCGTCCGCTGGGTGCTGGATTTCTTTCGCAAGCTCTACGAGCGCTCCGAAGAGGATGCGTCGGCGCTCGCGGAGCCGCTCCGGCTTAATGAACTGATGAAAGCGCGTATCGGTTCGCTCTCAAAAGGCGAACGCAAGCGCGTACTGCTCGCTCTGGGTTTACTCACGCCGCAACCTTTACTGATGCTTGATGAGCCTTTCGACGGTCTGGACCTGCGGCAAACGCGAGACGTGATGACGTTACTCAAAGCCCATGCTTCCGCCGGCAGAACTTTGATGCTTTCAATTCATCAGCTTATTGACGCCGGACGCGTTTGTGATCGTCTGGTTCTGTTGAGTGCCGGACGCGTTGTCGGCGAGGGAAGCCTCAGCGAACTGCAAATTAGAACCAGGCTGCCGGAGGCGGGCGTGGAGGAAATCTTTCTTGCGCTCACTTAAGTTCCGCGAACTGATCGCGAAAGAGTGGCGCGAGTTATTGGCTTCACGCGCTTATTGGCTGCTGCTCCTGATGATTGGTCTGCTGGTGGGACAGGCTTTTATTAGCGCCGTGAAGTTGTATGCCGAGGCTAGCGGCAGCGGCGCCGGGCCGGCGGCGTTACCGCAGGCGCTGACGCCGCTGGATGGCATTCTGGTTCCAACTCTCGGGGCCTACGATCTGGCTGCCACATTCTTTCTTCCGTTCGTAGCAATCCGTCTGATCTCGGCCGAGAAACAGAGTGGCGCTCTCAAGCTGTTGCTTCAGCTACCGGGAAGTATCGGTACAAAACTCGCCGCCAAAGGTCTGGTCTTGTTGGCGGGCTGGATGGTGTCATGTTTACCAGCCGTCATCGCCCTTGCTTTGTGGAAATCTTACGGTGGACATCTGCATGGTCCTGAGACCCTGAATCTTCTGCTGGGTCATCTCCTGCGGGCGATGTTGAGTATTGGAATTGCGGTCGCTGCTGCGGCCCTAACTGAGAGTGCTGCGAGTGCAGCCATTGTCACGCTCGGCATCACGGTAGGCACCTGGGCGCTCGACTTCATTGCCGCAGGTCGCGGTGGATTGCTACAGCAGTTGGCAAACTACACGCCAACTGCGGCCCTGCGTTCTTTTGAACAAGGCCTGCTGCGGCTGAGTACCACAGTAGTGATGCTGGTGATTGTTTTCTCCACCTTCGCGCTGGCCGCTATTTGGTTAGATATTGGAAGAACCCTACGTAATCGTCTTCTGTCAACACTGGCACTGGCGGCAATCCTGGTCGTAGTGATGTTCGGCGCGGTTGGTTTACGGACTAGTTGGGACCTGACCGAAAACAGGCGCAACTCTTTTCCTCCCGCTGACGAGACGGCGCTGAGTCAGATTCGCGATCCGCTGCGCATTACCGTGATCCTGGCGCCCGAGGATCCACGGCTTACAGATTTCGAACAGAACGTGCTGACTAAGTTACGTAGAAATCTTGCGCACCTTGAGGTCAAGTACACAGCGGGTAGTCAAACTGGTTTGTTTGAAGGTAGCGAGGATCACTATGGGGAAATCTGGTACGAGATGCGCGGGCAAGAAATTATGGATCGCTCGACGATCGAACAGGTGGTGTTGGAACAGATTTACAAGCTAGGAGGAGTTAGTCCACCGGCAGCAAGTGAGGGAGCCGAGTTTTCGGGTTACCCGCTCGCGGCACGCCCGAATTGGGCTGCTTCGCTTTTTTACGGCGTCTGGCCATTGTTGACGATTCTTACCTGGTGGCTGATTCGCAGAAGAGGGCGACAACGTACTTAACTCATCAATACGGGTGCTCCATTTGAATTTGATGGATTTGCGGATCAAGACCTGGCTGAGCAGTTGAACATTCAACAATGGTCGGACAAAATCAGAACTGGGAGCGATAGCGACCAGCCAAAAGCGCAACTGACGAAGAAACAGAATGCTAAGCGTAGCAGTTCAAAGTGATTCTTTGGCTGGTCGCTATCGCTCCCAGTTCTGATTTTGAGTGGGCGACGTTGAATCCTTCTCTTCAAACTCAGCTTCGTTGTGCTCATGCAACCATGGAGATTGAATGTTATTTGCGCGGAAAAGGGGACCGAAGCTATGAAATTCCGTATCGCACTGTTAACTACAATGACCGTCCTGTTGACGACCCTCTTGGTGATGCCGGTTGGAGCACAACGAACTGGAAGAACGATTCGAGTTGATTTGTCTAAGGAGAGAACTGGCCGTGAGTCTGGCAAGTTCTTGTCCGTAGTGGGTAATTGGTCGATTGTTGAAGAAGGCGGCAAGAAAGTTTTGGGCGTTGACGGCAGAGCATGGTTGCGCGGTCAACCCGCAAACGGGCTGGCGCAAAATGCGCGGGCCATTTATGGATCCCGCCACGAAGAATTTATCGATAACGTGAAAGCGTTTGCCTATTTTCCTTACGCGGTCGCCAAAGACATCGGCGACTTTCACGATGGCGAGATCAGTATTCGCTTCAAGCTGGTGGCCGGACAGTTAGATCAATGTGCGGGCATTCTTTTTAACCTGCAGCCAAATGGCGACTACCTGACCGTTCGGTTCAACGGAAAAGAAGATAACGTGGTGCTCTGGACTTTCAACAAAGGCAAGCGAAGTTTCGTTAAGAGAGGTTCAGAAAATGTGCCGTTGCAGATGAACACCTGGCACACCCTTCAGATATCAGTTCACGGCACGAATTTGCAGGCTGCGCTGGACGGCAAACACCTGCTGGATTACACGCTCGCCGCCCCGGTATCAGGGAGGGTTGGAGTTTGGTCGAAGACGGATAGCGTCAGCTACTTCGATGACTATACGCTGACGGAATAAGAAGAGAGCAAAAGGGGAAAGGGTAAGAGGGACAGGGCAAAGGGAAGCGGGAAACTTATTCACCACTTCCGAATTACCCTTCTCCCCCTTACGCTTTCCCCCTTTTTTATCTAGAAGATAAACCGCGCTTGTAGTTGGAACATCCGGGGCGGGTCGATGTTCGCAAATGCGGGGATGGCGTGTCCGTCTGCGCCGATCGCGTTCGCGGGCGTGAACTGACCGAAACTGGTAGCCGGTGTTGCGAGATCGCCATAGGTCGTAACACCGCGGCCAAGGAAGTTTCCATGATTGAAGATGTTGAAGCCCTCCAACCGGAGCAGAAGCCTCATGCGTTCTGTCAGCTTGATTCGATTCTCGACGAAGATGGCCACATCGGATGTTGGGGTGCCGCGAAACGCCGACTTGCGGACGACGTGGCCGTCGATGACCGGCCGGTCGTTGTTCGCGCCGTCTCCATTGTTATCGACGCCGGTGGTCGCGTTGAACGGGCGGGCCGACGCGAACTGTGACAGCGTGCCGGCCGTGAAGTTGAGCGGGAACCGGTAGGTGAATGTGATTACCGCACGATGACGTTGATCGGCAACGCTCAGGCCGCGCTCCTCCTCGCCGAGCCGCGAGATAACACCCTGGTTTGGCCCGATGCCGTTGCCGTCCGGCTCGAAGGTATTAGTGGCCTTTGACAGGGTGTAGCTGACCTCGGCAAACATCCGCCGGTTGCCGCGGTATCTGAAATTCATCTGCAATCCGTCGTAGTCAGCGACGCCGAGGTTCATGATTACACTGACCTGACGCACGCCACCATTGACCGGCAGGATGGGCCGCGTGGCATTGGCTGCGGTCACGGCCTGGGCCGCTGTGCAGGGCGGGTTGACGCCTGCCGGGCAGCGAAACTGTCCAGGTGCTGTCCGATCAAAAGGCGCTGGCGCGTTCAAATCAATCGTGCGATCGAGATCGCTTACGTGCTGATGCACATAGTCGCCTCCGAAGAACAATCCCCTGGTTATCTCGCGCTCCGCGCCGAAGGAAAACACCTGACTGCGGGGATTCACTAATTTGTCGGGATAGTTCGGCAGCAGGTTGAAGTTCAGCCCATACTTCGCAAACTGCGCCACATAGAAGTCTCGCCGGCCAGCCCTGATGGTGATGTCGCGCGCGGGCAATTGCGTAGCGGGCAGTGTCTTCGGATCAACGTTTACGGGCAGGCATGGTCCCGTCAGGCAGGTTGGAAATCCCGTTTGCCCGGGAGTCGCCGTATATGTCGTCAAGCCGTCCAGCCCATTTACCAGGAAGCCGGCGACTGCGTTAGAGCGAATCTGCGGGTAATACACGCCGTAGCCGGCGCGAAACGAAATACGTGAGTCGCCCTTCGGATGCCAGCCGAAGCCGATGCGCGGCGCAAAGTTATTCTTGTCGTCTGTCAACGTTTGCCTGTCGTAGCGAATCCCCAGATTCAATGTGAAATCCGGGGTCACCTTCCAATCGTCCTGGACGAACCCACTCAAGAGCCACTGCGGCAGGTTGTAACTGCTGATCCCGTAATTGATCGGCTGGGTGTAGTTCTGCACGTCGTTTAGCGTTAACTGGCCGAAGGGCGCTGTGGTCGTGTTCTTGAAGGTGAACGTGCCGAGGATGGCAGTGCCGGGTTCGCTGCCCGTGCCGCCTGAGGTGTGATGCAGCACACTACCGCCGAAACGCAGGTAGTGTCCGCCACGCGACCACGACAGCGTATCCGAAAACTGCACCTGGTGACTGTAGATGTCGGAAGCTCGCGATTGGCCAATCGTGAAGGGCACCGCGCCGCCGCGCGTGTAGGTGGTTGAGAGGTTCTGCGCCTCCCAAAGCGTAATCGGATCGCCGTGCAGGTAAGCAAAGCGGGCCTCATTGAGCAGCGTTGGAGTGATGACAAAAGTGTGGTTCGCCTGGGCCGTCCATGACCGGCGCGAGTAACGGCGCGCGACGCTCGGTGCGTTCGTGCCGCTCACCGCGTCCTGCGGATTGTCGTCGGAGAAGCGATCGACGTTGAAACGGAACATCAAGGTCTGATTCGAAGTAAGCTTATGATCGAGCCGGCCGTCGAAGAGGAACTGGCGGTAGTGACCCGTGTAGTCGAGGTGTCCATCCGCCGGCAACAGGAAAGCAGGCAGTGTCGAGGAAAGAAACGTCGTGCGATTTTGCTGCGTGTAATCGGCGGTGGCAAAGAAGAAAGTCTTGTCATTAACAATCGGGCCGCCGATGGAGCCGGAGTATTGGTTCAGTTGGTCCGGAATGTCCACTGGACTGATGGCGGTGAGCGTGCCGGGGACCGCGCAACTCGGCGTGGATGTGGGACAGAAGTTCTTTTTCGAAAACGTCTTCGCCTGCCAGCCACCACCCGGACGGAGCAGAAACAATCCTTCGCCGTGAAATTCGTTTGTGCCCGACTTCGTGGTGATATTCAATGCGGGACCAGAAGTCCAGCCGAACTCGGAAGAGAAAGCGTTTGAGAGTACGTTGATTTCCTGGATGGCACCCAGCGGCACCGTGGCTATCGCCGTTTGCCGACCCCAACCTTCGTCGTTGTTGGCGCCGTCGAGAGTGAAGGTGGTTGCGCGACGTGAGCCAACACCGGTGACGAAGTAAGTGGCGTTGACGAACAGATCTCCTAAACCTTTCCCGGTACGAAACGCCGAGTTCAGGAGCGGCAAGGTTGTCGACTTGCGGCCAAGGATCGGAGTCTCGTCGATTCGTGGGCCGGTAAGCGGAAGACCGATCAGCGGGTTTGCGCGCACGCCGTCGGACGTGCCGAAAACAGTGACTTCCGCCTTCTCAGAACCGACGAGCAACTTTACTTTTAGCGTCGCTGTTTCGCCGGAGCGGAGCGCGATGTCTTTGAGTTCTTCTTTGCCGAATCCTTCCCTGGACACGGTGACGGTATAGGTTCCCGTCAGCGGCAGCGCCGAAATGGTGGCGCTACCGTCGCTGCCCGAGACCGCCTCGCGCAAGGCGCCGGTCGCGGCGTTCACCACCGAAACTTTCGCGTCCGGAACGACGGCGCCGGTTTGATCGACTACATTGACGATCATCGAGGCGGTGTTAGGAGATTGCGCAAGGGAGGGCGCAGCGACAAACGCTATTAGAGCAAGCAGCAGCGCAGGCAAGTGCAACTTAACGGTGCGGTGGGGCAGTCGCCGAGTTTCGAATCCTGGGGTTCGCATAGTAGTTTTTCCTTTTTCCACGTTGATGCTTAGGAGGAGCAGGATTAGTGCAAGGAGCGAAGGTATTCCCTGACGGAAATTACTACCAGCGGTCGTAGAGTAAGAACACGGAATTCAAAACGGGTTTGTACAGGAAGGAGTGATCCCCTTAGTCCGCATTTAGGAATCGACCAACGCTGAAGGCGTGGGCTAATGTCAGCCCAGGGTTTGGTTTGAAACCCTGGGTTCAAACATAACTGGGGAGATTGTCCGCAACCCTGAAGGGTTGCGGAGTTTTGCGGTTAACAAAACGCGGGCGCAACTCCTTCAGAGCTGCCTTACGAGAAATGGGAGATCCGTTTTCCCAGGGTTGCCAAAGCGCAACCCTAAGCTGGAATTGGCGAACGCTTTCAGCGTTATTCATCTCCGACAATTATTCTTAAAGGTGGGTATCAATTCGACTTTTTGAGCTACCGCACGTTTTGGCTTGTGTGGATTGTGTTTGGGAAGACGGCCGGTATCTGTTCAAAGGGCCGATCGAGATCAAGCTGGAATTGTTTCTTTCGGCTCGAGACATACAGCCGCATGGTTACCGCCAGAATTCCAACGGCGATCGCAATCCAGGCGATCGACCAGAACAGGGCAGGAATTTGAGTAGCGTTTGCCATGTTCACCGCATCGGTCGGCACATTCGGGCCAAACGGCGACGATAAGTAAAAGACCGTCTTCAAATCGAGCAGAGCATTCAATACACATTGGACCGCTAGGAAGCTAACAAAGAAGGTCGCAACGCGCGCAGTTGCGTACTTCGCTACTGCGATCAAACCCACGCTGAGTAATGTCCCGGCCAGAATAGTAAAAGGAAGCGCCGACGAAACCACGCCTGACATGGCGGGTTTGATAAGTCCATAGATGAGCGTGAGCGCAAAGATCAACGTTGCTGACCCGATCAGGACGATGCGAGCGGCTATAGCCTTGCGAATTAATACGAGCAGGAAGGCGCCGAACGCCATCGAACCCAGGTAGCCCGCGCTCGCCACGAACATTTGCGAAAATCTACCGCCCCCGGAGGTGTAGGTTTCTCCGCTGGCATTGGTGGCTATGCTGAGACTCTCGACCGAGTTGCCGGTCAACAGCGCGGCAATAGCGTGGCCCCCTTCATGAATGAAAGTTACAAAAATACGAAACGGATAGGTAACGATTTCGGCGAACGGAATGAACCAAAGCACGATCGAAATCACCGCCGCGGTAAGTAGCAGGGTTGCTTGTGGACGAGCATCGCTCCGAATTCCGTACTTCATAGTAATTTCTAAACGCTGGGAGAATAAATGAGGTTCCCGGTTTTATCGGCTACCCGCCAACACTTCTGGCCAGAACCAATCCTGAAACTACTCTTTCCTGCAATAGTCTCCTGACTTTCCGCCAGTTTTTCGTTCCAGTCGCACGTCCGAGATCGTTATGCCCTTGTCGAGGGCTTTGCACATATCGTAAATCGTAAGCGCCGCTACTGACACTGCGGTCAAGGCTTCCATTTCAACACCTGTCTGAGCATTAGTTGAAACGCTGGCTTCGAGACGAACGCCATAGTCTTCCATCTTTGCCTGCACGTCGACGTGGGTTAGCGGTAGCGGATGACAAAGAGGTATCAGTTCTGCTGTTCGCTTGGCCGCCATAATTCCTGCAAGCCGCGCCGCTTCCAGTGGATCGCCCTTGGGCGTTCGGTGCTGCTTGACTGCCGTGACCGTTTCCGATGACATCAAAACCCGCGCGGAGGCGACGGCGTGACGAGTAGTTGCGGCCTTGTCACTGGTGTCGACCATTCTGACTCGACCTTCGCCATCGATGTGAGAAAGTTGATCCATTTGCAGGAGATTTGCGTATTAGAACCAGTTTGCTAAAAACAAACGGGGCGCCCTTGTTTTTTTTTGGCTTCGCGGAATAATCTTACTATAATCTTCTCCCCAAAATCCGATCACAGGGCCGTAATCGTAAAATTGTACAGCCGGGTGCAATCATCAGCTCCCTGGAATTGAGAGTTTTAGGCTCTGTAACTTAAAAGCTGAGATTGAAGCCCCCGATTCAACCATGTCAGCCACCTTAGGAAACAAAAACGACAGGACAAATCCCTCGTCGGGTTACAGCGGCATTGAAGAACACTCCGGGCCACTGCATTCCTTCCTGGAACACTCAACCCTATTAATCTTCCCGGTAGTGTTTCTCCTGAATCTTCACTGGGCGGGTTCACGACTCTACGAACTCGAACTGCTTTGGCTATTCGCGCTCGCGGTTCCGCTCGGCATAGTCGGTGGCGACTTTATTTCAGGTGTGGTGCATTGGGCTGCGGATACGTACGGCTCCGAAGACATGCCGATTATTGGACCCAGCCTGGTAAAACCATTTCGACTCCATCATATCTACCCGCGCGACATCTGCACTCACGGCTTAGTGGAGACTACCGGCAATGTTTGCATCCTGGCAGTTCCCTCACTGTCACTTTTTCTATACTTGATGTGGTTGAATCCCGATTCCGGCTTCCTTGCTTTTTCCGCCGTGTCCTTTGCGTTGATGACAGTGGCAACGGTGGCCACTAACCAATTTCACAAGTGGGCCCATCAGGACAATCCTTCAGCTCTCGCACGCTGGCTGCAACGCAAACGGCTGGTGTTGGAGCCTCAGCATCATCAGCGACACCACATGCAACCGTTTGACATGAATTATTGCATTACCAACGGTTGGCTCAATCCACTCTTAAACAGACTTAAGTTTTTTCGCCGGCTGGAAGCAGGGTTGAAGTTGATCGGTATCGAAACCGCAAAGGCGAAAGACGAGAGACATTCTCAAGCTGCACTAGCTGCGCACGCCACGGACCAACACGTACTCCAGCAAGCCCATGGTGAATCCCCGGTAGACGGCGATGTCGAGCAGCAGACCGAGCCTGCCTAGTGCGAAACCACGAATCTTGCTAATCGCGCGAATGGTCTCCGGCCGCATTTGCTCAAAGTAGTAGCCGGGAATAACTGACGCGCCAATCTCTTCCATCTCAACTTTTTCAAAACCCGCAGCTTGCATCTTTTGTTGGTAGACCTCGCCTGAATAAACATTCGCGCGCGGAACCTGCCACAACTTCCGCGCTGCTTCGGCCACTAGTTTTTCAATAGGATTGCGCGGTGGATTCTTGACGATGAAGTCTGCCATGGCGATAACGCCCCCAGGCTGCAACACGCGACGTGCCTCATGCAGGAACTTTTCGCGCGTATCGAAGTGCTCGGGACCTTCAATGCTCAACACGTGCGTAAAGCTTCCGTCAGGGAAGGGCAGTTCGATGGCGGTGCCGTGATGAAAACGGACGCGATCTTCCGCGCCGGCTTCGCGTGAACGTCGCCGGCCGTGTTCAATGTGTTTCCAGGTGACGTCGAGACCGTCGATCGATTGAGGCGCAAAGTTGTTGAGCAGGTAAATGTCCTGCGTGCCCATGCCCGGCGCGACATCGAGCAGTTTGCTGGTTTCATTAAGACCGAGGATGCTACCCATTCGATGCACTAGGTTTTCCGCGGCCTTAATGTAATCAGCAATGCCGTTTTCCCAGAGTCCGAAATTCAGATAGCCGTTGTGCCAGTCCGCATAATTTTCTACTCCGCCGGAATAAAGCTTCTCCACTTTGCGTTCGTGGGCGCTCGAGCTCCAAAGTTTTCTTTCGGTCTTGCTCATTCAATCCTCAATTAATCTGGCAGACGCACAATTCTAACTCTCGCACCAGTTTCGACTAAACCCGTGTCTGGAGGGACGATTATCAACAAGCGTGCCCTAACAAAACCAACAAAATCCGACGAGCCTCCCCACTTCAATGGCGTCGCCGCCAGGATTCCTTCCTCGCTGACGCTTAGCTCCGCCGGCAAATAACTCTCGCGCTCGTGAGCACCCTTGACGTCGCGAGCCAGCACTGCCCAGCCATGCGGCAAAACCGGATCTTTCGCACCCTGCATGGTTAGCATCGCTGTGCGCGCGAAGAGATTGAAGGTCACGGAAACGGAAACCGGATTCCCCGGAAGTCCGAAAAAGAGAGTGCCATTGGGCAGTTGTGCGAAAACTGTAGGCTTGCCGGGTCGTAGAGCCACGCGTTCAAAGAAAAACTCAGCCCCGAGTTCTCGTAAGGCGGGCTTGGTAAAATCGTAACGGCCCACGGAAACGCCGCCAGAAGTGATTACGATATCACTGCGGTCTGCGGCCTCGGCGATTTGCCTTTTTAGTAGCCCGGTATCGTCGCCCGCCAGCGGCAGTCGTTCCACCAGGGCGCCTGCAAGTTCTGCATAGGCAGTGATCGTAAAATTGTTCGAATCGCGAATCTGATCCTGTCGGGGCTGTTCATGCACAGCAACGAGTTCGCTGCCTGTTGCCAGTACGGCAACTCTGGGTTGGCGGCCCACGGCGATTTCAGCGTAACCAAAAGACGCGAGCACAGCCATTGCGGCGGCTCCTATCAGCTCACCTTCGCGAAGAACTTTCTGGCCTGCCTTAATTTCGTTGCCGCGCCGGACGATCGACCTGCCGGTGGTTAGAGATTCCAAAATTTCAACTTCACTCGAGCCGAGCTCGCGCGTCAGTTCGACCTGTTGCACGCTGTCAGCTCCCGAGGGCACTGGCGCTCCGGTCATAATCCTGACGGCCTCGCCTGGCTTCAATTCATTATGCCAGCCGCGACCGGCGGACGACTCACCAACGACTTTGAGTTTTGCAGGCAGGTTCTCAACGTCGCCGGCTCGCACCGCGTAACCATCCATCTGTGAGCGATCGAAGGGCGGGAGATCTGAATCGGCAACTACGTCCTCGGCCAGGAAACGACCGCGCGCATGTTCGAGTGAGATTGACTCAATAGGGAGCTTGCGCGTTTCGCGTCTAACAATTTTAATTGCTTCAGCTACAGGAATCATCGGTTCTGTCCGACAGTTCAAGTTTAGTCCGTCAAAATTGAAAAGCGGTTGCTCTTCATCTTAGCTGAAGTGCAACCGCTTCAAAGTTGGCGGAGCCGACGGGACTCGAACCCGCGACCTCCGACGTGACAGGCCGGCGTTCTAACCAACTGAACTACGACTCCGCATTAAGAACCGACACACCAGATGCTAGATACGTTCATACCAAGATCCAGCATCCAGAATCTAACATCTGATTGGTGGGCGCGGAGGGACTCGAACCCCCAACCTCCTCCTTGTAAGGGAGGCCGTCTACCATTGACATACGTGCCCGAAAAACTGCATCCAAAGATCAGTGCGCCATCATCGACTTCATTCGAGTCTGACGAGTGGTCATGCTAAGAGAAGGGGACGGGGCTGTCAAGGTGAGCACTGGTTTGGTGTAATGAAAGTAATTGATAGGTTCGCTAATTCAAGTTTGAAGTGCAGTGATCGAATAGTTGCTGGTGGGCATCAGCCCGGAGGGCTCGCAGACAGTAGCCGGTGGTTGAAGCGAAGCGAAAACCACCGGAACAAATAGAAAAAGGGTTGCACCACTAAGTGGTGCGAGAATCAAAGAAGCCGCGCCCTCCCATCTGGCACCCCGTCGAGGTGCGGTCATTCCTGCCTGCCTCCCGGTGGTCTTCGCTTCGCTGCGACCACCGGCTACTTTCTTCCAACCCTCCGGGTTGTATTTGTTGCAGTTCAAAAATTGAGTCCACCGGTTGATTTTGCAGTGGCGACGCTTCCCAGTTATAGTTTTCCAGCAACACCTGCTTACGGTCTCCCCAAACAATTTGTAATGTAATCTTGTGACGGTCCAATCGATGTCATCCTTTCCCAGATTTGCGGCGCTGGTTTTGGGGTTAACTTGCGGGCTCGGTTTAGTGTCCGCTCAGTTTCCCATTGCCGCACAACAAAATCAGCAGCGGCCACGACGCGTGAACCCACAAGCCGCGCCGCAAGCAACCCCGCCTCCGGCAGTCGCAGCCAGGCCAACGGGTGACGAAGTTGACGAGGGTGACGTGGTGCGAGTCGAAACGCAGTTGGTCTCGGTGCCTGCCGTCGTAACAAACAAAAGCGGCCGGCCGTTAACCGGTTTGCGCGCCGAAAATTTTCTGCTGTTCGAAAACGGCCAACAGCAAAAGATCACAAACTTCGCCACTACCGAAGCGCCGTTTGAGATTGCACTGCTGCTGGATACGTCGGGCTCGACGCGTGTGGATGTTGGTCTGATACGCGATGCGGCCAATGCCTTCATCGATGCGTTGCGTCCAGGCGACCGCGTGGCGATCGTTGCGTTCAATACGGCTCGCCAGGGTCAGTCGGTCGCCGCAAAAGTAGAAGTGCTCTCTCAACTGACCGGCGATCGGAAGCAGTTGCGTGCGGCGATCGAAAACCTGGGCTCGAGCAACGGCACTCCTTTTTACGACGGGCTGGTGCGAATTGCCGATGAAGTATTTCATGAACCACCGCGCGAAGAGATGAGCGGAAGGCGGGCGATAGTCGCGCTGACCGATGGTGTCGACTCAACCAGCGAAACGGATTTTCAAACGGCCCGGTCGAAGCTCAGTCGTGCGGGTGTAGCCAGTTACTTCATCCAGGTCAACACGGAAGACTTCGTAGAGGATCGTTTGCTCAAAGATTGCCAGGACGATGGGCGGCTGACTCTTTCCGCGAAACAGCTTGAGCGTTATCGAAAGGCCTACTTTCCACGGGCGCGGCCGGACGACTTCACCGATTTCTGCCAGATGGGTCCGTTTGAAAAGATGCAGATTAGCCGCGACATATACAATCTGGCGCGCCGCGAGATGAATGAGATCGCGAAAGCCAGCGGCGGACGGAATTTTCTGGCTGCGAGTCTGCAGGACGCACGAGCGGCTTTTAAACTGGTGGCAACCGAGATCGGTACGCAATATAGTTTGGGTTACTATCCAACGGACAAAACGCGCGACGGCAAGTTTCGCACGATTAGAGTCGAGGTGCAGGGCGCACCTGAGAAAGCGCTAGTTCGAGCAAGAGAAGGCTACGTTGCTCCGAAAGGCTGAGGCGGGCGATGCAAGAAATTAAGCATATTTGACATTTGTCATTTGAAATTTATCATTTGCCATTTGCACCTCGCCTGCTATGAAAATAGCCCATGGTGAATGACGAGGATTCAAGGGTTCCTCCCTCGCGAGCAGATGAGCTTGAAGAGCGACTAATTGATTTTGCAGTGCGCATTGTTAAGCTCTCTTCTAATTTACCAAGAACTTCCGCAGGCAGGCACATTGCAGGTCAGATATTGAGGTCCGGAACCTCACCGGCACCCAATTACGGTGAGGCGAGGGGTGCGGAAAGCCAAGCTGATTTTGTTCATAAGTTGCGAATAGTTCTTAAGGAACTGAACGAAACGTCGATATGGCTGAGGATTATTGAACGAAGTCAATTAATAAGAAAAGAATTGTTAAGAGACATCGTTCAAGAGAATACAGAATTGTGTAGGATATTTGCCGCAACCCTTAAGTCGACACGTCGGGCGGCAAATGACAAATGAAAAATTTCAAATGACAAATGTCAAATGCTTCAAATGAACTTCGATGAGTAAAAACGTCACGTTCAATCGGGTTCTGATAATCGTGCTCGACGGCGCCGGCATAGGCGCAATGCCCGATGCGCCGGAGTGGGGGGATGCGGGTTCTGATACGCTGGGGCACATTTGCGAATCACGGTCAGTTGCTCTGCCAAACTTGCAGAGTTGGGGTCTGGGAAACGTGCGACCACTGCCTGGCGTGCCATCCGCTTCTCAGCCGCGAGCATCATTTGGCAAGTGTGCCCTGCGGTCGAACGGGAAAGACACGACCACCGGCCACTGGGAGATGGCGGGCATTATTCTTGAGCAGGCTTTCCCGACCTATCCAAACGGATTTCCGCCCGTCGTCCTCGATCGCTTCGTTGCTGAAACGCATGTTCCGGGAATTCTCGGCAACTTTGCCGCCTCCGGTACGGAGATCATCAAGGACCTGGGCGCAGAACACGTCGCCACCGGCAAACCGATCGTCTACACCTCAGCGGATTCAGTGTTTCAAATTGCCGCCCACGAAGAAGTCATTCCACTCGACAGGCTTTACGAGATTTGCGAAACGGCGCGGCGGATCCTCGATGGCGAGCATAAAGTAGGACGAGTCATCGCCCGACCGTTCCTTGGTGGAAGCGGCAATTTTTATCGCACTGAGAACCGTCACGACTATGCCGTGCCGCCGCCGCGCGTGAATCTTTTGCCGGCGTTAAAAGATGAAGATCTGGATGTAGTCTGCATTGGTAAGATTGCCTCGATCTACGACTCGATGGGTGTGACAGAAGATTTGACGGCAAAGAACAATCAGCAGTCCATCGATCAAACGATTCGGGCCCTGGCCGAGGACACGCGCGGTTTGATCTTTTCCAACCTGGTGGATTTCGACATGCTCTATGGCCACCGTCGCGACACCGAGGGTTACGCCCGCGCCCTCGAACATTTCGACGCCAGCCTACCGCAAATGGAAGCGGCGATGGGCGAAGGGGACCTGATGATCATAACCGCCGACCACGGCAACGACCCGACGTTCCCCGGCACCGATCACACGCGCGAGTATGCGCCGCTGCTTGTTTATGGAAAGAGCGCGCGCCAGGGAGTGAATCTCGGCACGCGCAACTCGCTTGCGGACATTGGCCAAACTGTCGCGGAGAATTTTGGTTTGAAGTTGACCGCGGGAGAGAGTTTTCTAGCGCAAGTTAAGGTTTAGCCGCGTATTCACGCGGATGAACGCAGATCAGACATAAAAACCGAGCAGTCAAACACAGTTAACAACCCGGTCTTTTCAGATTCGTGCTGTCCGCGCTAATCCGCGGCTGACTCAGTGCTTGGCGGAGAGGCTGGTGTAAACGAGAGTCAGCCAGACGTCGGTCTTGATGAAGCCGGAGCCCCAGGTCTTCCATTCTTCCGGTAGTCCCTCAGCTTTAATCTGATCCAGGGTCTTGCCGGCGGCCATGCGCTTTCGCACGATGTCGGTAGTTTGAACCAACATGTTATGAAACGACTTCAAGCCCTCAGCGTCTGAAAGCGCTCCATGACCGGGAATGATTTTCACGCCCGCCGGCAGTTTGCTGATGATGTCGCCAACATTCTTCGCCATCCCTTCCACGTCTCCGCCTGCTTCAAGATCGACAAACGGAAACATGCCGTTGAAGAAGTCGTCGCCCATGTGAACCACGTTAGCGCCGGTAAAGAAGACGATGCTGTCGCCGTCTGTGTGGCCGTGAGGGAAATGTATGACCTTGATCTCTTCGCCGTTAAAAAAGACGGAGACCGCGTTGTCAAACGTGATCACCGGCAAGGCTTCTTTCGGCGAGGCCGGTATGGTGCGTTTTAAGACTTTCAACGTCTGTTCTTCCGAAAGCCGCTTGCGCACATTTGTTTGAGCAATGATAGGGGCGTCAGGACCGAAGGCGATGTTGCCACCGGTATGATCGAGGTGGTAGTGAGTGTTCAAGACAAATTTTAGTTTACCTTCACCCAGTGTTTTCAAAGCGGCCTTGATCTTATCTGCCAGCGGCGCGAACTGATCGTCGACAATCAAAATGCCATCAGGTCCAACCGAGACGCCGATGTTCCCGCCGGACCCTTCCAGCATGTAAACATTGCCGGCAACCTTGGTGGCTTTGATTTCGACTTTCGAAAAATCCTGCGCGCTCACGCCTGCGGCGCAAAAGCAGATGACCATGATGGCTACCACTGATAAATGTCTCTTCATTAGCAACTCCTTATCCAATCAATCACTCAAGCGATTTGCTGGGACCGCGGGCGTCCCGCCCGCAAATGAGCGCGCAGCGCGAAAACGAATTAGGGCACTTCCAAAGAACTGCGCGCCTTCGGCGCGTTTGCGGGCGGGACGCCCGCGGTCCCAGCAAATCGCTTGACGCTAACCCAGTTCAGGATTCTTTAGTACAGCGATGAACGGCAGGTTGCGATAGCGTTCGGCGTAAGTCGAGACCATACCCGACGACGAAGGCATCCGGAATTTTGAAGCCCAGGTAGTCAATCTTCACGTCTTTCTCGCGGCGCTCAAACTTATCGAGCAGCGCTGCCAGTTTTACGCTGGCGGCGCCGCGTGACTCCAGGTTTTGAAGCAGGTAAGAAAGAGTCAAACCCGTATCCACGATGTCTTCCACCACCAGTATGTGACGACCCTCGATCGGTACGTCCAGATCCTTCATGATACGCACTTCGCCGGAGGTGCGCGTCGAAGAGCCATAGCTGGAAATTGCCATGAACTCGATACCCAGTCGGGTGTCTATCGCCCGCAGCAGATCGCTAAGAAAGAAGCATGCGCCTTTCAGCACTCCTATCAGCAGCGGGTTGAGTCCCGCATATTCGCGTGTGATCTCAGCGCCGAGCTCCTTGATGCGCGTTTGCAGTTGTTCCTCGGAAAGAAGCACCTCGAGGTTTGGATTACTGAACTCCGACGGGATCTGTGCGGAAGATGTAGCCAAGTTAATCGTCTCCTCGAGTGGGTGAATATGATTGAGACCGTCGTATGGCAACGCTGTTGCGAATCTGCCTTATGGTGCGACATACTATTGAAGCTCTCCGTGCAGGTCAATCTTGTCCAGAAATTTGGACTGTTATATTTTTCGCTTCTCAAGAGGAATCCAAAGTAGTGTCAGGACTTAAAGCGGCGCTTCTCAGCAGCGCGCTGTTACTCACCGTACTCGCCGGCGGTACACAGGTCGTGCTCGGACAGGCGGCTGCCCCAGCTCCCGTTACTCCAACTGCCGCTCCCGCCGTCGTCAGTCAGACCGCCATCGACGCAAAACTGAAGGACGATGCAGCGGTCGACCAGATGCTCAATGCCTATAGTCCGAAGGTGCGTGCCCTGGATCAGCCCATCGGGAAACTAATAGGCGACTTGAAAAAGGGCGGCCTGGGCGCGGGCTCACTTGGCAATTTCGTCACTGACGGAATACGCGCCGAATCAAGCGCAAAACTGGGTAAACCAATTCTGCTCGCAGTGACCAACAACGGCGGATTGCGCAAGTCGGTCATTGCTGAAGGGAAGGTTACGTATCGCGATGTCTTTGAACTTTTGCCCTTCGAAAACGCCCTGGTAGCTTTCGATCTAACGGGAGCGCAGGTCTTGGATCTTTTACGCGTGGTGACGTCACACCGTGATGCGCAATCGGGGATGCGTATTCAATATCGAGTGAATAGCGATAAACAACTGGAATTGGAAAGCGCGAAGTTTGTGGTTGACGGTGTGGAGAAAGAAATCGATCCCGCGGCAGTGTATACCGTGATTAGCATTGACTACCTACTGAATGTGACCGGGAGTGACTATGCTACCGTGCTGAAGAAGGCTACCAACACGCGACCGTTGGGTCTCACTATTCGCGATGCAATCACCGAGTACATAAAAGCTGAAACTGCCGCCGGACGGGATATCAAGTCGATCCTCGATGGTCGCTTCGTTTTCGACAAGGCGGCATCCGGAGGGGCGGAGGAACCGAAATGATTACCCGGCGTGGTTTTCTCAAGGCTTCAATGGCTGGTGGCGCGCTTGTCATGTCTCCGCGTTCGGCTCTGAATCTATTCGCCACGCCATCGTTACCGGTGGTCAGCGCGCCACTCCTGGAAGTAGCGGCCGGTGAAAGGTTGATTACATTTCTACATACCAACGACACCCATTCACAGATCGACCCCTTGCCGGCAAACGACGGACAGTATCCGGATATGGGTGGTGTCGCGCGGCGTGCCACGTTGGTGAAGCGGATACGCAAGGAAAACCCCAACACCTTAATGATCGATGCCGGCGATGTTTTTCAGGGAACGCCTTACTTCAATTTTTATAAAGGCGAAGTGGAATATAAGTCGATGTCGCTCATCGGTTACGACGTAGTTACTCTGGGCAATCATGATTTTGACAATGGTGTGGAGGCTCTGGCTGCGGCAATGAAGTTTGCCAATTTCGAATTTGTTTCCTGCAACTATGATGTGCGCGGAACGCCGCTCGAGAGCCTCGTCAAGCCTTACGTTGTGCGTGTGATTGGTGGCGTGCGCGTCGGCTTGTTTGGCATGGGTATAAGCCCCGACAATTTGATTACACCCGAAAACTTCAAGGGTGTGAAATACAATGATCCGGTGAAAGCTTCGCGGGACGTGGTTAACATCCTTCGCGAGCGCGAACGTTGCACCGTGGTGGTTGGCATGTCACATCTGGGATATTATGCCAACCCCAGGGAAGGCGCCGTTGGCGACAGTCAAGTTGCGGCGCAAGTGGATGGCATCGACTTCATTGCCAGCGGACATACGCATACCTTCATGAAGGAGCCGGTGATTACGAAGACGCCATCAGGTGGTGGAACTATAATTTTTCAGGTTGGCAGGAGTGGTATTTTCGTAGGCCGAGTCGATATGAAAGTACGCAACGGCAAAGTGGTGGCATCTGCCGGACGTTTGCTGGACTTGCGCGATGAGTCGCTGGCGTGAAAATGGGGGAGGCACGAGCAGGAGGCACGAGCAGGAGGCAGGAAAGACGCTCTTGCATTACAAAAGGTTTCCGAAAATCCTGCTCACTGCCCTGTGCCCACTGCCCACTGATCACTGCCCACTGATTCCCCTATGTCTGATAATTCCACACGTGACCGCATAAGAGCACTGGTTCGAGACGTGCTCGACAAGTCGATCCCGGCTGACGCGCCGATTCGACCTGATGCTGCGGCAACCTCGAGTCGTTTTATCGAGACCGTTCCCAATATCCCACGAACAACGACTGAGACCTCCGCCATCCGCGACGAGTCGTCAAAGACGATTATCACCGAAGACGACGTCCGCAATCTCGCGGACGGCGCCACACTGCGCATTGCTGAAGGAACCCGTCTGACGCCGCTGGCAGCGGACCTCGTAAACGCGAAAAAGATCGAGTTAGTGCGGCGCGTGCCAAGACGCGGTTCAAAAACATCACGCCTGATTGCTGTGGGTGCCGACCATGGTGGCTTTCGGATGAAAGAGGAGCTAAAGGCTTTCCTGACCGGATTAGGTCATCAGGTCCATGACTTCGGAACGAACTCGGAGGATCCGGTTGATTATCCTGATCTGGCCTACGCGGTGGCCCGCAGCGTGGCGGAAGGTTCATCCGAGCTGGGAATAGTAATCGATGGCGCAGGGGTTGGCAGCGCGATGACGGCGAACAAAGTGCCCGGCGTGCGCGCTGCTGCTTGTTATTCAGTTGAAGTCGCCCGCAATTCACGCGAGCACAACGGCGCCAACGTTCTCAGTCTGGGAAGCAAAACGATTACGAGCGCGGAGATGCGCGAGATTGTGCAAGCCTGGTTGGCAACAGAACTGACTGAAGAGCGGCATCGGAAAAGGGTGGCCAAGATCGAGGCCGTCGAGAAACAGTACTCTTGATTACCGACTGCCGATTGCGTCAGGCGAAAACGCCAATTGGCTATCGGCAATCGAGAGTCGGCAATCCGAACACCTCACCCACTACCGTGTGGTGGTACTGACCTCATTCGCCGAAACTCCCCTAATACCTCCACCGAAAGCCGCCGTGCTAGAATACGTCATGCAAGTGGCTTGAGCATTTAGTCACCCTCAGGAACGAGTTCAATGCCTAACTCAACCAACGGTTCAAACGGCTCGCGCAATCGTGACCTTGAGCTCCTTATCGACCAAATTACCGATGCCATAGTCGCACGACTCAATGGTGACGGCGGTGATCAAGCGGCTATGTGCGGCTGCACCTCGGAGTGCTTTAACCGCTGCCCAGAGCGCATGCATCGCATCGTCGACGCCGGGGCCGCACGCATCGGTCTCGTATTAGGCGAAACATCGTCGGCTAAAGATTGGGCCAGCCTGATCGATCACACGCTACTGAAGCCCGAAGCTACCGACGAAGACATCAAGAAGTTATGTGAAGAGGCCGCCAGATATGGGTTCGCATCTGTTTGCGTAAATCCGACCTGGGTGCGCGCCTCGGCGTGCAATCTTCAGGGCACGGGTATTCCTGTTTGCACCGTGATTGGATTCCCATTGGGAGCGACTTTATCGGATGTGAAAGCTTACGAAGCGCGCCGCGCGATACTTGATGGCGCACGCGAAGTAGACATGGTGATCAATGTTGGCGCACTGAAGAGCGGCGACGATTGCCTGGTCGAGCATGACATTCGTTCGGTTGTCGAAGTCGCTCATGAATATAACGTGACCTGCAAAGTAATTATTGAAACGGCCCTTCTGAGTGACGATGAAAAGGTGCGTGCTTGCGTGGCTGCCAAAAACGCCGGCGCCGACTTCGTCAAAACGTCGACTGGTTTTTCAAAAGGTGGCGCGACGGTTTCTGACATTGCCCTCATGCGCCGCACGGTCGGCTCGGAGCTTGGTGTCAAGGCATCGGGCGGCGTCAAAGGTCTCGAAGACGCACGCGCCATGGTGGAAGCGGGCGCTACACGCATTGGCGCTAGCGTTGGCGTCAAGATCGCGCAGGAAGCCGCGGGTCAACAGAGCAGCAGCGGCGCGCGCGCCACCTATTGATCCCTCCGCAGGCTAATCAATCCATCCGGCTCAAACCTTAAATAATCTCAGGCTGCCTTTGCCGCGACACACAACGAGCGCAGCAGTTCTCGTAGCCCACCCACACCCGATCCGGTAAATCGGAACAGACGAAGCTGTGCCACCTGCTGACGGTTTGGCGAAGTCGCGCTCATCGAATTCCATGAAGCCCGCATATACTCAAGTAAGGCAGGTTCGGTCTTTTCATCGACGATGAATTGAACGTTGGCCAGCGGGACGAGATTTATTAACTCCCCAATTTCATGTAAACAGCCTTTGTCTTGATTGGTGAAGCCACGTAAATCCATGAGTATCACCTTGCTTTCCGTTACCAGGAGGGAAAGTACATCTTTCCATGTGTCATCGCGGCAGAAGAACTCGTTTACTCGAAATCGTCCATCTTGATCTGGCTCGTAGTCCATTTGGGAAAGCCTTGTCTTGAGAACTTCAGGCGTATCAATAAACCTGCGCGCGAGCTTTCGAGTGAGGAAGTCCAAGAACTCGTGCGGCTCCAGGATGTCCTGAGCGAGATCGACCCCAGCTATAAGTTGAATGCTTCCGGCGTGTCGCCAATGCTTGGCGAGCGCATCAAATAGATGTCGACTTTTCTTTCCCAGCGAAAACCTTCGCAGCAGCAGAAGTTTCACGTTCGCCCGGGCGCCGCTTTGTTTAATTAGCATCAGTCCAAACGTGGTAACCAGCTTGTAAACGGCGAACGCAATGATGCCCGAGAGGAGCCATACAATGCCTCTTGCCGACAACACAAGGGCCTGCGCCAAGCCAAACAATAACCAGATAGCGTCGAGCGTTATGGATTCGTCGCTAATCTTCTTGCGTTCGTAGCGGCTTCTGATCCAACTGAGGGTCAGCCATCCGATCGGTCCCGCCACAGCAAATCCGAAGAGAACAATTGCCGCGAGTATAGATATGTGACCAAGTCCGAGGGGTTGTGCGAGCGCTGCAAGCAGACGAAGCAACTGATCGTTGCTGACTATGGAGATTACGACTTGCGGTCCCGCGAGTGCAGTTATCAAAAAAATCAAAACGAGTGGCCCAACAGCTCTGACTCTCCGATTAAGAAAGACCAATAAGAGAACTGTGGAGGGAAGATTGAACAGCACCCATAACGTCAGCGCGGGCCCGACCGGAGCCGCCCCGGTGATGATGAGCAGGGCTTCAATTACTGCGAACCCAAGAAAGTAGAGAAGCACAGTTATGAATTTGTGACGCCGGCTTGCAATGGCTATCAAATTAATCGTCAGAACGACCGGCCAGGCGTCGATCCAGAACAGCACGAGTATGCGGAAGGGTGTGAAGTCTTCACCGGCCAGAGAAGCGCCGGCCATAATAACGGCGAAGCAACAACCCGCGATCACATAAATCACGGCAACACGCCAGGGGCCGCCGAATAGCTGACGGTAAAGTTCATGTGCCGCTGTTGTGACGGGCAGTGATGAAGCGTGCTCAACTGTAGGAAATGGAGGTGCCTTCTCATGAGGTCCAACCGGTCTTACGGATAGCTGCTCGGTTGTCGTTAAAGGCGTCCGGCGAACGCGCATCGACTTTTTCACGGCCCGACGATAAAGCCAGATGAGGCTCGCTGAAATTGGTCCGGCGAGAATAACCCCAAGTACAAGTGTGATGGCCAGCGGACCGTTTGAGGTGACTGTTTGCTGATCGGGAGGTTGGGCGAGCGCCTGGAATATGAGCAAGTTTTCCTCCAGCGTCTGGCTGGGGCTACGGAAGACGGCTCCGTATATCACTGTATCGCTTCGTTATCAAGCTTGACCGATTTGGAAATCTGCGAACTAAAACGTCTTAAATTGCTGGGCGCTCCGGAGCCACATCAATTGAATTTGCCTGTCCCACCAGGCAACAGTTTTACTAATTCTATGAACTCTTGAAACCTCTGGAGTTTCCGTCTATCCTCAACTGAGCTTTCCGAATCCAAAGTTCAACGTAACCAAATGCCTGCCAAGCATAGTGTACTTGCAGTGATCCTGGGTGGTGGTGCGGGGACACGTCTGTTTCCGCTTACACAGCAGCGTTCGAAACCCGCCGTGCCACTTGGCGGAAAATACCGGCTTGTCGATATTGCGATCTCGAACTGCATCAACTCCGACGTCTTCAAGATGTTTGTGTTAACGCAATACAACTCGGCTTCGCTGAACCGTCACCTGGCCCAAACCTACCGCTTTTCGCAGTTCTCAAACGGCTTCGTTGAAGTAATGGCTGCGGAACAGACGCCCGAAAGTCCACACTGGTTTCAGGGCACTGCCGATGCTGTGCGCCAGATTCTCCCGCACATTCGCGATTGGGGCATCGACACGCTGCTGATACTTTCCGGCGATCACCTTTATCGCATGGACTATCGCATGTTTCTCGATCGGCATTATGACAGCGATGCTGACGTGACTGTCTCGGTTACGCCCTGCGATGAGGCGGCGGCTTCTGATTTTGGTTTGCTGAAGACGGACGAGAGTGGTCGCATCATTGAGTTCAAGGAGAAACCCAAAGGCGATGAACTGCAGTCGATGCGGGTTGATACAAGCAAGTTGGGTCTTGGCGAAGCAGAATCTTTAGCCCGCCCGTTCCTGGCGTCAATGGGTATTTACGTCTTCAAGTATGACCGGTTGGAACAACTGCTCGCCGAGGATCCCAATGCTGTCGACTTCGGCAAAGAAATAATTCCCAGCGCGATAAAGGGCGGGCACGTGGAAGGTTATCTGTTCGACGGTTATTGGGAAGACATCGGAACAATCTCAGCTTTCTACCGGGCCAACCTGGATCTGACTTCGAAGATTCCCAAATTCAATTTGTTTGATGCGCAAGCGCCAGTCTTTACCAGGGCACGTTACCTGCCTCCTTCGAAGGTTGAAGAGTCACAGATTGTTGAGTCGATCCTGAGTGATGGCTGCATCGTTCTCGGCGCAACAATCACAAATTCAGTGGTGGGGTTGAGAAGCAGAATTTCGAGAGGCGTGCGGATTGACTCTTCTTTTCTCATGGGAGCCGACTATTACCAGACGATTGAAGAAATGCGTGAGGATCTGGTCGCGAATAAGCCTCGCGTCGGGATAGGGGAGGGAACTGTAATTAATCGAGCCATCGTTGACAAGAATGCTCGCATCGGCAGTAACGTTCGGCTGCTCAACGAAGCAAAACTCATCAATGCTGACGGTGATGACGGTTCCTATTATATTCGCGACGGCATTATCATTGTACCCAAGAATGCTTTAGTGAAGGATGGGACAGTGGTTTAGCAACGCGTGGTGACTTAGACGCAAACTAGCAGTTTGCATTACGGGTGAAGGCGATGGCGATTGGCTGGGGCAAGTCTTACGAAGAACAGATGGAAGAAGCGAGCCAACGCGCGTCGACCGAACGCACTCCTCGCATACCGCTACCAGAGAGGGCACGCCTGCAACGTTTGGAATCGTTGAAACTATCGCGCTCGCGAGTTGAAGACCAGCTGAGTAAGGCGGTTCGTCCGGCGCATCGCCAGATGCTGATGAAAGCCCTGCAGGCGATTGAAGAAGAAGCCGATGAGATCTCGCACGATCAAGGAAAGGACGCGCAGTAGCAAAAGCAGTCGGTAAGGTTTTCCCGTGATCAGCGTTCCTGATCAACCTCCCCTAATGTGTAACCTTAGCTCCGGAACTTCATGTGACTCCTTAATGTAGTCACAGAGATCCCAAACTTATGCCCGATAAACCAGCCACCCGAGATTACCATCCGGCTCGAGTAGAGCGTTCGGGGCCGCCCCGGCGCGCTCGAAGTGCAACGGCGAAGCGGCTTGTTCTGCCGAAAGATGAAATCAACGTTGAAGTAAAGCTTGAAGGCAGAACGGTGAAGCTGACTAACCTGGCGAAGCCATTCTGGCCAAAGCTGGGGATAACGAAGCGTGACCTGATTCAGTATTACGCGGACGTAGCCCCATATCTGCTCCCTCATCTCACCGACCGTGCCATGGTCATGAAGCGCTATCCCAACGGTGCCGCGGGAGATTTTTTCTTTATGAAGCGAGCACCCTCACCGCGTCCCGAGTGGATAGAGCTTTGCCATATCCAACACTCTTCAGGGAACGTGATCGACTTCCCGATGATTCAGGATCTCGCCTCGCTGCTGTGGGTGGTGAACCTTGGCTGCATCGATCTTAACCAATGGTACGCGCGCTGTGACGATGTAGACCGGCCCGATTATTTGCACTTCGATCTTGACCCGGTTCCAAATGCTTCCTTTGAAAAGGTGATTGAAACGGCGCTATTGCTGAAGCAGGGGCTCGACTCCCTGAAGATGCCTTCTTACGCGAAGACCACAGGTTCAAAGGGTATTCATGTCTACGTTCCAATCGAAAGAGGACCAACGCAGAAACAGGTTTGGAGTTTCGCTAAGGAGTTTTCCCATGCTCTGGCCGCTCAAGCGCCAAAGCTAATCACGGCGGTCTACGTAGTTTCAAAGAGGCCCAGAGGGACAGTGCTGGTGGATTACAACCAGAACGCCTGGGGTCGAACGCTTGCCTCAATCTACTCGGTGCGGCCGCGCCCGAAGGCCACCGTGTCAACCCCGGTGAAATGGTCTGAGGTTGAGCGCGGCATAAGCATCGACGACTTCACGGTAGACAACGTGCCGGCGCGGTTGAGAAAGCTCGGAGATCTTTGGAAGCCGCTGCTCGCGAAGCGCGGGCGTTTCAAACTTGAAGCTTACCTTTAAGGTAATGCCTTATGGTTGTCATCTCGGTCTGAGTTGATGAAATTACATTGACGTAAAACGTGAAAGGTCGGCGAGCAGACAGTTAAGAGTGAACGTTAAGGCGAGCGTGGATCGCGTTGGACAAATGTCGCGCGCGAAAGTTGACTTTGCACAACAGTTTTGCCAGTGGATAAGAGCGGGGCAGGCCGCCTTCATGACCGAGAGCTGATTGTAGTTGAAGTTTGATCTCAACACAGGAAGTCTCTCCATATTTTGTGAAATCAAGCCACCCAGTAAGTCTCAGGGTCGGGAAGGCGGGTTTACCCCCGCTCTTACTTCTGGTGCAGAAGAATCTCAGAGGCTAACTGTATACCTGCAAGAGACGTCTGATGGAATCTGAATTCGCGAATCAAGCCGAGAGCATTTGGACAATTGGTCACTCAACTCGGTCTGCTGATGAGTTCAATGAGATTCTCCTTGCACACGGGATCAGCGCTTTAGTCGACGTGAGAAGCTTCCCAGGCTCTCGCAGATATCCTCACTTCAATAAGCCGCAACTCGCCGGCAGTCTCGAAGCTATCGGAATTCATTATGCGCACAACCCCAAGCTGGGCGGCCGGCGGCGGCCCAATCCTGATTCGAAGAACACTGCCTGGAAAAACCCTTCCTTCCGTGCGTATGCCGATCACATCGAGAGCGAAGAATTCAAACAGGGAGTTAAGGAACTGCTTCAAGTCGCGAGCACACATCACACCGCGATAATGTGCGCTGAGGCGTTATGGTGGCGCTGTCACCGTAGCCTGATAGCGGATTACCTAAAGTCGAAGGGCATTGCGGTGATGCATATTATGGATGGCAAGAAGACTGAGGCACATCGTTACACTCCGGCGGCACGAATCGTGGAGGGGTGCTTGTCTTATGCAGGGTTACTTGACGGGTGAATTTTCAAGTTTCGAGTTTCAAGTTAAGAAGGCTGCTTGAACTTGAAACTTGCAACTCGCAATTGAAACTTTTTACTTGACCTTGCTGTGCCAGACCTTCTTCTTACTGCCCTGTTTACGACGCTTGACTCCGGTACGGCGTGGGATCTTCTTCGGATCGCCGGTGGCAGCCTTCTTAATATTGCCGCCCTCATCCTCTGCAATTTCCGCAAGAGTTCGGCGCGTGAGAATTGAAGCTGGAGCGATTTCGGTGACATCCTCTTCGGTGGTGTAGTAATCGCGATGCTTTATCAGAAGCCATTGGCGGTCTCTTGTTTTGACCAACACCCAGGAGCCTTTAAGTTTCTTGCCGTTAAGGGAAAACTTTAACTCTCCCTTGCGTATCGCCTCGCTCACATCGTCCGTCTCCTCGGGCTCATAGGTCCCGTAGTCCCAAACCATCACCGTTCCACCACCGTATTCGCCTTCCGGAATGACACCTTCAAAGTCGGCGTAGTCCACTGGGTGATCCTCGACCTGCATGGCCAATCGCCTGACCTTTGGATCGAGCGAGGGTCCTTTAGGAACTGCCCACGACTTCAGGACGCCATCGGCCTCGAGGCGGAAATCGTAGTGAAGAGCTGTGGCGCGGTGTTTCTGAATAACAAAAATACGGCCAGTCTTCGTACGTTTCTTCTGCGGCCCTGGCTCGGGTGTTTTATTGAAGCGGCGTTTCTTCTTGTATTCGGTTAAGGAAGCCATCGAGGTAATGAAAGCTTGATGTGATTCTTTAAGTGTGGCGAAAGGGTTGAGTTTTATTGAGCAGTGGCGGCGGCTGCTTCAGTCGCGACCTCACTGGGTTGATCCGCAAACAGTTCAGTTTGTACCGGATCCAAACCCAGAACTTCCCGCACTCTGCCGAAACTGCGCCGGTGAATCGGCACCGCACCGAGCTCTTTAAGCGCGCGACAGTGTTCAGGCGTTGGATAACCTTTATGTGAGGCAAAGCCGTAGCCCTGGTAAAGAGTGTCCATTTCGAGCATGTGAGCGTCGCGGGTAGTCTTTGCGATGATCGAAGCGGCCGCGATGCTTGCGGATAGGGCATCGCCACGAATGATGCCGCGCTGAGGTGCCGGGCATTGAGGGATTCTTCTAGCGTCCACGAGAACGAAGTCAGGAACGCAAGTGAGTCCATTCACAGCTCGCTGCATTGCCAGCAGGCCCGCGTGATAAATGTTTATCTTGTCGATCTCTTCAACTTCAGCAAAGCCGAACGACCAGCATACGGAGTCTTGTTTGATCTGTATGGCAAGTTCTTCTCGCATCTCATGGTCGAGGATTTTTTTCGAATCATTGAGTCCGCGCAGCTTGTAATTCCGCGGTAGAATCACGGCTCCAGCCACCACCGGCCCAGCAAGCGGAGCCATTCCCGCTTCATCTACGCCGGCCACAAAAGAAAATCCCTGTGCCCACAAATCAATCTCGAAGCGCAGTAAGGTGTGAAGGCGTTGGCCTTCTGAACGATTGCTTCGGTAACGTCCGCGGATTCGCCTGGCGAGTTGCTGTGCCCCGGCGCGCGTATCAACCTCCAGCGCCTCAAGCAGTCCTTTAGGTACAGGCCGGCTGCGTTCAAGAAACAACTCTCGCAGTTCAGGAATGGATCTACGCAGCAACTCGTCGACGGAAGGCATTTTGCGTTGGGAACCTTTACTTGACCGTGGTTTGAATCTCTCCACCCGTAATAGAAGTGTTATTCTAAAACGAAAAGTAAGGACGCGGCGAGTTTGTAAAAGAAAAAACATCGGGCGTCGCTGGAACAGAGATTTGGAAACTCACAAACTAACGCAATCGCAGTTTCGTCTGCTGGGATTTTTCCCCCTGGCTTTTTTCCTGGCGCAGGCAATTCACTACTGGCAGATCAACCAACTGGGACACATGCTTTGGATGTGTAACATTGGAAACTTGTTACTCGCTTTAGGACTCTTTTTGGAACAGGCATCACTAGTCCGGGTCGCAGTAATCTGGATGGTCCCCGGCCTGTTGGTTTGGTTCGCTTATGTGGTGCCGACCTGGGGCATGCTTCTCACCGGCAGATTCAGCTACACAGAACTATTAGGAGTAATGTCATCCACCCTGGCCCATGTTGGTGGGGCTACTGTTGGGATGGTGGCCTTACGGAAGATCAAGATGGACTCGAGATCCTGGGTCTATACCTTCCTCTGGTATTTGATCGTCCAACTGGCGTCACGACTATTTACCCCGGCGCCTATGAATGTAAACCTCTCGCACAACATTCAAGCGGGTTGGGAACAAACCTTTAGCAGCTACTGGAAATTTTGGCTTGTCTTAACTGTGCTGGTCGGCATTGGCTCCTGGATTCTGGGAGCACTCCTCAGACTGTTATGGCCCGCGACTCCCCTGATGGTTGAAGATGTTCCGTCGGCGAGCGTTTGAACGTCGACCTTAATCCTTTTGCAACCAAACGTCGTTGCCCGATTGGTTCATCTCCACCAGCTTCTTCTGCAGCACAGGGGCAGACCGAGCTGTGTCGGTCGCAGGACCAGTTGGATTGAAGACATAACTATCACGAGTGCGGACGGCCAGGTTTGGCTGATTCACACGAACTTTAATCTGTCGTCGCTGGCCGGCCTGCGCCGGACTCTTTGGGTAATAGCCCAGAGTATATTGCCGGCGTAACTCCTCGGCGATCTGCGCAAAGGCTGACGAAAGATTTTGCGTTGAATCGGCTTCATAATTCCTGGCGCCGGTTCGCTCAGCCAGTTCGTGAAGGTAACGAGTAGCCGTTTCGTAATCGTGCCTGCTTGATCCAACTCCGCCGCCGCCGCGCCGGCCTCCGCCACCGCCGCCTGCGGAGCGACCGCCACCTCTGCCAAAAACACCGCCGAGAATCTGCCCGAGAATGTCTGCATTTGAATTCGGCCAACGACCACCGCCACCTGGCCAGCCAGAGCCGCCGCCCATCTGGTCCACGTAGGTGTTGTATTGCACTGGATAGATCAACGCGTCCAGCTCCTCAGCGTCGCGAACGTTGCTGGCAAAGGAAGCATGTCTGCTCGTTGTATCGACACCGTCGGTAAACAGAACGATTGCCTTACGACCACTTTCGCTATTCAACCGTTGATTCATAACGAGATCGACCGCGTCGTAGAGTTTCGTACCATCGCCGGGCTCCGTGCGCCGAATGGCATTACGTAAGCGCGAGCGGTCGCTGGTGAACTCACTGAGTACTTTTATTTGGTCGTCAAACGAAACAACCATAACGCGATCATCCTGGCGTAACTGATTAACGAAGGCGATCGCGGCATCCTGAATCTCTTCCAGCCTGAAACGAGTAGAGCCGCTCGTGTCGATCATTAGAACGACTGAAAAGGGTTTATCTACCGATGAGAAGAAGGCGACGTTTTGTTCGACCCCTTCCTCCCAGAGGCGGAAATCTTCTTTCCGCAGGTTTGGAATGTAACGGCCATCGCGATCGGTGACGCTAACCGGCAACGTAACCAGCGTGGTGTTGACCCGAACGACGTCTCCCTCGTCGATCTCCTCCGGGCCTTTGCTGGTCACATCTGCGGGTTGTTTATCCGACTGTGTGCCGGCCGGTCGGGTTGCACCGCCCAGGACGGGTGCGCGGGACGGCCTTGCAGCATCAGGCGTGGGCGCACTGGAATTAGGTAACGGGGGATTTTGAAAAACTCGGCGTTCCCGTGTTTGGGCGCTAAGCGCGAGAGCAGAAAGCGCAATTAATGACAGGAGCGCGAGGCAAAGTGAAATTCTCTTCATGGCAAAGCTCCTTGGCATCATTCACACGGCTTTCGCGCGCATGCTGGATGCGGAGATACAAGTCTATATGCTTAGAAGCCTGACGACAGGCCGAGGAGAGAATCTACTACGGAAGATAACGCTCCTGAGCGAATCTGGCAAGGCAACAACTCGCGCCGAAGCGACGAAGAGTTGGATGTGGCAAGGCTGGCTGTAGTTGTCGCCCATACTGGGGAATTGTGCGATTATCTCTCGCTGCCGTTTGACGCTTCCTATGCGGATTCTTCGACGCTTACATTACTGGTGGTCTCTTTTTGTTGCTGGAGCGCTGTTACTGATCCTTGGCCCTCCCGTATTGCTGTTCGCCTGGCTGACACGTAACCACGAGCTCGTCTACCCTTGGGCGCTTTTTGGCGCACGCAACTGGTTGCGCCTGAGTGGCGTGAAAGTCCAGGTAAGAGGTCGCGAATTCCTTGATCCCGCCCAGGTCTATGTGTTCATTTCCAATCACAGATCTTATCTGGATACGGCGACGCTTTTCGTTTACACGGGTCGCAGACTGGGACTGCTCGCAAAGAAGGAGTTACTGAACGTTCCGATCCTGGGAGTCGGGATGGGCTTCGTAAACGTGATGGCAATCGATCGCTCCAATAGCGAGCGGGCGCGCGCTACGGTCGAGGCAGCCACGGCGCGAATTCGGTCGGGCAGATCTTTTGGCGTATTTGCCGAAGGGACACGCGCCAGGCCAGGCGAGTTTCTTCCATTCAAGAAAGGGGCCTTTTACATGGCGGCCCAGGCAGGGGTGTCTATCGTGCCAGTAGCGATCAAGAACAGCGACTTTCTAATGGGAAAGGGAACGGGCGAAGCGAGAGTCGGGACTATCGAGATGGTTATGCTCCCACCGATTCCTACTGCCGGTTGCACAACCGATCAAGCCGTTACGAAACTGGTACACCGGGTACACGCGATAGTCGGCCGGGAACTAAACGCTGGCGCGATCAGCCAACCACGATAGCAAACTCGTTAGGGTTTGCGTGGCACTGTCTCAGGCGGTTTTGTTTCCTGCTTCGGAGCGTTAGGATCATCTACCTCAATGATTTTTACCTTCGCGCGTGCAGGTGCAAAATCTGAGTAGCGAACTTTCATCCGAACGTGCAATGTGTTTCCATTGTCGAAAATCAGTTCCTCATCCGCATACGAGTAAGTGGGAAACCAATTGCGTCCATCGATCTGTTCACGATAGGTCTCGACGACAGGAAATTTATTCGTCTTCGTTTCCGGCACTCCCTTACCCCTGGTCTTGACGATTTGCAGATCCTGATCATCGACCCATATCCGACCTGTAAAGAATCGCTCCTTGCTCTTTTTGGGATCCGGGATTACTTTCGGTGTTACATCAAAAACATAGAGGTTTAGTTCGTCAATCTTATCCTTGCCGACATATTTGAAGTCGTACTGCGATATCTTCGAGGGTTCAAGGGCGAAGGGTTGAATTCCGCCCAGGTCTTCCAAATCTTCCTGCGAAACCTGGCCTGCGAATGAAGGCATCGGAAAATAGCTAATCTTTTCATACCGGGCGCCGGCATCGTCAAAAGTGAACAGCGACACTCGATGATACTCGCCGGTGACCTGCCCACCCATCCCAAGACTCTGGAGAATTGCGTCGCGTTTGAAGGAATACTGGTTTAGCGCGAGGCGAAATTGAGTTTCCTTGGTGGTGAAGGTTTTGATAATTCGCTCGACTTCGGCTGGAGAAATTGCCCCGCCATTAGTCCCGGAGGTTTGCGCCTGAACCCAAACAACAGGCCCCGATAGTGAAGAAAGAACGAGAATGGCAGCCAAAAAGATGGGTTCTTTCATCCAGCGCTTAGTACTCATATTTTAAATCCTTCAGCGGTAGTCCTGAATCCCCGAGCATATTTCGAATATTGACCGGCCGTCAGATGCCCAAAAAGAACCGGATGTTGCCAACCCTGAGCCAGGCTCGGAAGACGGTGTCAGCAAACTGTCGCGAACGGCGATTTTATGGTTGCAAAATTCCCTGCACCTGATGTAAGGTCTTCCGCGCAGAAACAATTACGTCAGATCTTTGGTGCGAAATGGATGCCTGATGCTCTCAGTACGATGGGTATCGATAAGCCTTCCATTGAGCGCATCGTTGGGCTAAAAAGGATCATTCAAGTCCTCACGTCGGTAACCGGCGACGTCCGTTAGATCTCGTGGACCTCAAAGCGCGAAAGCGCGATGGCAACGCTGAGCGGCCGCGTTGCAGCACGAGAAAGGCGTAGGTCAAGCTTTGGGAGGAGCCTGATCAGAAGCTTGTAACCGATGATGTGCGTGGCGGCGGCTGCTCCTTCTGGGCGGAGTGGCATTTTACGCCGCCGCGCGCACCCCAGCGAAGCACTGCAACAAATCCACCAACCACGATTCGCCAATAATAACATCAGTTCAAATCCTGATGTGCAAAACCGTCTTTCTTCAGGCAGCGAATTCGACATTGGGACGGTTCGGAATAATGCCGCGTTCGAACCCTTCCATAAGCAACCGTTGCACAGCTTCGCGACCACGATCTGTGTAATCCAGAGTCAGGTCGTTAACCCACATCCCCACAAACCGATCAGCGAGGTCAGTATCCATGTCACGGGCAAACTGCATTGCGTAAGCCAGCGCATCCTCGCGATTGGCCAGTGAATAGCGAATGCTTTCACTGAGGCAATGCGAAACCTGCCGAATGATCTCAGGACCCAATTCCCGGCGTATCACGTTTCCACCCATCGGCAGCGGCAATCCGGTCCATTCGTGCCACCATTCTCCGAGGTCGAGAACCTTGTGGAGCCCGATCGACTCGTAGAACAACTGTCCTTCATGAATTAGTAGTCCGGCGTCGCACTGCCCCGACTTTACCGCATCAATTATCTTGTCAAAAGGAACGACTTCATACTTGAAGTCAGCGTTGAAAATTCGCAGTGCGAGGAACGCGCTGGTTAACGTTCCCGGAACGGCGATCTTGAGTTGGGATATCTCAGCGGCTTTGGCAGGCTCGCGCGACACCAATATTGGGCCGTAGTTGTCTCCGATCGAGGCGCCATGAGGGAGCAGGAGGTATTTGTCTGCGATGTAGGCATAAGCATGAAAGCTGACCGCCGTGACGTCATACGTCCCGCGAAATGCTTCCTCGTTGAGGGTTTGAATATCTTTGAGCACGTGCGTGAAGCTTAAACTCCCGGTATCGAGCTTGTGTGTAGCGAGCCCGTAGAACATAAAGGCGTCGTCCGAATCCGGTGAATGAGCAACAGTGATGGTGCGTGTTTCAGTTAATGTTGACATAAAGCAGATTTAATTGAGTCTAAGATAATCTCGCGTAGACTAAACCAGGCTTACATTCCGGCGGTCGATTGGGTTGTAGATTGTATCTCGCTCGACGGCTTCAAAACCGGCGTCCTCGATTAGGTTAACCATTTCGCTTCGAGACATTTTGACTTCGTTGTTTGATTCAATCGAATAACTTTCGGAGAGTTCCCCACCGTCAGTAATTGTCCCGTCAATGTCGTTGGCGCCATAGTGCAAGGCGACTTGCGCGAGGCGTTTTCCCAACATCACCCAGTAAGCCTTCAAGTGATCGAAATTATCGAGCAACAGCCGCGATACTGCCATGGTTTTCAGAGAGTCTACTCCCGACGGGCCCGGTAAATGGGCTAGTTGAGTATTCTCAGGATAAAAAGCCAGCGGAATTAGACACTGAAAACCGTGAGACTGATCTTGCTGGTCGCGCAAACTCAGCAAATGATCAACGCGATCCTCCACCGATTCAATGTGCCCGTACAGCATAGTGGCGTTCGTCTTGAGTCCGGCCGCATGAACTTTTCCCGACAACTCAAGCCAACGACTACCGTCGCATTTATGAGCGCAGATCATTGAGCGAGTCGGCTCTCGGAAAATCTCAGCGCCACCACCCGGACAGGAGTCCAGCCCCGCCTCGATCAACTGGCTGATTACGTCCTCGTCACTCATCTTGTAGAAGTGTGCGAAATGGTCAAGCTCGACCATCGTAAACGCTTTGAGATGAAGCTGAGGGTAGTTCTGTTTCAGCCCCGACAACAGATCGGTGAAATAGCTGAAAGGAAGCTTGGTGTTCAGTCCGCCGGTAATGTGAAGTTCAGTGGCGCCTTCCTTCACCGCTTCACCCGCAACCCGCAAGCTGTCTTCGATGTTATGCGTGTAAGCGTCGGGCTGCCGCGGCGTGCGATAGAAACCGCAAAACTTGCAATCAACATAACAGACGTTAGTAGGATTAAGGTGGCGGTTTACATTGAAGAAGGTGGTGCGACCGTGCTTCCGGCGGCGAACGCTATCAGCCAACTTTCCCAGCGCGGGTAAGTCGTCAGTTGCAAACAAAGCCAGACCATCTGCAAAGGACAGTCGCTCTCCACTCTCAACCTTTTCGGCAACGGCAGTCAATATTCGGTCGTGTGAAAAATTCATGAAAGTGTCCTTAGTAGAGCCGCCCCTCCAAACGTAACAAACAGAATCAAGCTGACAAAAGCGTTAGTTGTAAAGAATGCGGCATTAAGTTTACTCAAATCGTCGGACCTTACGAGCCGGTGCTGGTAAAAAAGCAATGCGGCAGTTGCTACCACACCGATAAACGCGAAAATGCCCAGATGCGTGATCCAGTATAAAGCAACCAGCGCGGCAAACGCGCCGATATGAAGCCCGCGCGCTATTAACAAGGCCCGCGCAATTCCAAACTGTTTGGGAATTGAATGAAGTCCTGCCTGCACGTCGAATTCGTAATCCTGACAGGCGTAGAGCACATCAAAACCCGCAGTCCATAGCATTACGACCAGCGACAGCAAAAGTGGCACCGGACTATCCAAGGCGCCACGTACAGCGATCCAGGCGCCGGTAGGCGCAATCGACAGGCACCAGCCCAGCAGCAAATGAGACAGGAGGGTCCAGCGTTTGGAAAACGAATAGAGCACTAAGCTGGCTAGTGCAACAGGCGCCAGCCAAAGCGTGAGGCGATTAAGCATTGCCGCCGCGATCAAAAAAAGAGAGGCCGAAACAAGCGTAAACGCCCAAACAAAGCCGACCGATAAAAGGCCTGCCGGCAGGGCGCGATTCGACGTTCGAGGATTGCGAGCATCGTATTCTCGATCCGCAATTCGATTGAAAGCCATGGCCGTCGAGCGCGCGCCGACCATAGCCGCGGTTATCCAAACAATTTGGCGGGCCGACGGCAATCCGTTGGCCGCCAGTACGGCGCCCAGAAATGCAAATGGCAACGCGAAGAGCGTGTGCTCAATCTTTATCATCTCGAGCGTTGTGCGAACGTTGTGGAGGAGGGCTGGCATTGGAGTTCAGTCTTCTCTGGTGCTCATCAGTTCGCCAGGTTGTTCCCGTAAACCTCGCCAGCGGGTCGAACTGGAATGCGGGACGCCCAGATGATCAAGGATTCGAAAAACCAGATGGTCGACGAGAGCTTCGATGGTTTGCGGCCGATGATAGAAGCCTGGGCTTGCGGGAATAATGTGTGCACCGGCGTGGGACAACCGCAACATGTTCTCCAGGTGAATGGCGTTGTACGGCGTTTCGCGAGGTACGAGCACGAGCCGGCGGCTTTCCTTTAAAGTCACGTCGGCCGCGCGATGGATTAAGTTAGTTCCCGCGCCTGACGCGATCGCTCCCAGAGTGCCCATCGAGCAAGGGACAATCACCATTCCTTCCTGAGGGTGAGAACCCGAAGCCGGCCTGGCGGCCACATTGTCGAGACGGTGCAAGTGAATCAGCCGCGAGTCTCCCGGCAGTCCTAGCCAACGATTAATTTTGGCGGGGTCCGCGGCCGTTAGATCAACTCCAAGCTCGACTTTTGCAACGGTCGTGGCCGCCTCAGACATAATCAGATTTATGCGCTCAACTACCCCGCTTGCAGACATGTGCATGAGCGTGCGTTGCGCGTAAATTGAGCCGGAAGCGCCCGTGATTGCCACAGTAAATTCCATAGTTTGCCGTGTTTGAATCTTACAAGCAGCATACGGTAAACAGCAAACAGCAGACAGCAAGGAGCAGGCGGTGAGTAGGGCATAACCACACCACGGCTTGCTATCGGCTGTTTACCGTTTGCTGTCTGCTGGCTGCTATTCGGGTTTACGCGAAACTTGCAATTTCGTTACAGTAACGGACATGGATCTAAGTGCACTGGAACAACTCCTGGCGGCCTACAAGCGAGATGAGCTCGAAACCACGGAAGCCGCACGCCGCATTAGCGAACTTCATTACGAAGACATCGGATACGCCCGCGTGGATCATTCAAGATCCTCTCGACAGGGATTTCCGGAGGTAGTTTTCGGAGCCGGGAAGACGCGAGAACAGGTAGTCGGGATCGTGGAGCGACTCATTCAACGCTCGCCAAATGTTCTGGTTACCCATACCGATGCCGGTACTTATGGCGAAGTGAGAAACGTAGTCACTGAAGCTGAGTGGCACGAGACGGCGCGACTAATAAGGATTCAGCGAGATAACACTGAGCTCGGCGTTGGCGAAATCGTGGTTGTAACTGCGGGGACGAGCGACATACCGGTTGCCGAAGAAGCCGCGTTGACTGCCGAAGCTATGGGCAATCGCGTGAAGCGAGTTTGGGATGTCGGTGTCGCGGGTATTCACCGCGTGCTCGCTGAACGCTCGCTGTTGCAGAGTGCGCGAGTGGCGATTGTCGCCGCTGGGATGGAAGGTGCGCTTCCTTCAGTGGTAGGCGGTCTGGTGAAGGTGCCGGTGATTGCGGTGCCGACGAGCATCGGCTATGGAGCGTCCTTTGGTGGCGTCGCGGCGCTGCTGGGAATGCTTAACTCGTGTGCGTCGAATGTGACGGTGGTGAATATCGACAACGGCTTCGGCGCAGGGTTTGTTGCGAGTTTGATCAATCGGAAGTGGCCGAATAACAGTGAAGTGTGAAAAGTGAAGAGTGAAAAGTCAGCACGTTTCCCAACCGAGCATCCTTCGGAGGTGTGATCAAGCGCCACCGCAAGGATCCAAGTTGTTGAGACCGTAAACAGGTGCGGGACAATGTCACTTTGACGGTATTATCACGCAAGAGACGGATAATAACGCTACGACGGATTTATCAGGCCTTAGCTGGATAATATATAATTATGCCCTTCTTGATGTAATCAATGGCAATGTTTGTTCACTTCGCGCCCGAATCCTCCGTCGCCCAAATTCGACGACGGGGTATTGTTCGTTCACGTCGTGAATCACCAGATGGGTGCCCGGCGGGGACGTTTGCGGTTCCGGTGACACGCGACTTTTATCTTTCACATCAGTGGCTGCGTGAATTGAAACGCCGGGGTGGTCGGACCCTCGCGGCCGTTTACTTTCGGATTCCTGACGACGAATTGGTTTGGGTGGGTCATTACAATCACGCGCACCAACCCATGACTGCTGCCGAAGCCGTCGCCGTATTCATGGCTGCTGAGAATCGTGAGGGTTGGGAAGTGGTGGTTCCTCGGCGTATCGAAGCGATGGAGATTCATCGAACAAAGCTGTTGCCTCAAATCTTGGGGTGGCGTTATTTTCCCGGCGCCAAAGGTCAACCACCCTTTTGCCCTTGCGCGTACTGCACTCGCGGGGACTTCGGAGCGCGTCGCTTACGAGCGCGTTTTCCTGAACGGGCATAACAAAGCCTTGCAGCTGACGGCGCGATAGCATGCTTCTCAAGTAATCTTTTTCCTTCAGCTTGAATGCTGATCGCGCGCCGCAGCTGAAGGCCAGCGTTGGGCGGCTCAATAAGGAGCGATGCGATGCATATCCTGGAACATCTGTTTCTGGTCGGCGAGTTCCCCGCGCGGGCCCACCTGCTGTCCGGGCTAACGCTCGAGCAAGTCACGCTATGCCCGGAGGGTGCGTCGCACTCGATCTATGAGGAGCTGTGGCACGTTGTGGCGTGCCAGCAGAGTATCATCGAGCCGGGCGACCCGGCCGGCGACGTGTACCCGAGCGCGGCGCCGGAGCACGAGCACCAATGGCACGACTTGGTGCGAGTGTTCCTGGACGGCGCTCGCGCTGCGGCAGCGTTAGGGCAGGCGCCTGAGCGGTTGACGTTTGAGGTGGAGCCGGGCGTGACACTGGCCGACGAGCTGAACAGTGTGGCGGTACATAACGCATATCACCTTGGCAAAATCGTTGCGTTGCGGCAGCGGATCGGGGCGTGGCCGCCCACGGCAGCGTCGGACGAGTCGTAACCGCAGGCGCGGTGCGACGCCACCCAACTAGCGGTTGCACCGGACTCCGCGCATCCACTCTGTTCCGTTCCTTCGAGCGTCGTCGCGCGGCGCGAGTGAACCTGGTCGTTATCACGCGTCGGGTGAAGTTCCAGGATGGATCGTCTCATTGCTTTGGAGTTGGGTAGATGAGACCGCAATCCAACAAAGCCTTACAGCTGACGGCACGGTAGCCTGCTGCTCAACTTTGTTTCTTCATAGCGGATGCTGATCGCGTGCCGCAGCTTAAGGCCAGCGTTCGGCGGTTTGCTCCGAGTATCCGTCAATTTGTCCTCTACGCTACACAGGAGGGAGTACCTAATAATGAAACTTCTAACTCTGAAACTTCTAGTCTTAGGTTTGATTATCCTTTCCTTATTTACCGTAGGTTTTACTCTCAGCCAACGTGATGTGGCGGCGGTTCGCAAGCCCGTCGAGTCGTTTTATTCGGCCTTCAATGAGGGCTTCACGCGCGCAGCTGACTTCGCGACTGAGGATTGGACTCACATTAATCCGTACGGTGGGTGGACGCGGGGGCGCGACAACGTCCTCAAGGAGGTTCGGGACGTACACTCGACCTTCCTGAAGGGCGTCACAGAAGCCATTGGAGACATGGAAGTAAGATTCGCCAATCCGGACGTTGCGGTCGTAACGGTTACGAGCACGATGAGTACATTTACAACACCGGATGGTATCAATCACCAGAACGAGCGACATATTCGAACGTTCGTAGTTGTAAGGCGAGACAACCGATGGCGGGTAATGCAAGACCAGAACACTACAATTAGCCCGCGCTAGGCCGCCGTGACGTAATCAGCATGAGCCAGATGTTGTGTTGCGAGGGAACAGCGCCACCGAACAAGCAGCGGACCCACCATGAGCGGGCTTCTTTGTGAAGTTGCGTCGGGGAGCCGCTCACGCACAACCCAGCCCGATCCCGAAATAACTAATGCGTCATCGAGGCAAAATAACGGAATGGAAGGATGATCGCGGTTTTGGTTTTATTACTCCAAACGGCGGAGGCGAGAAGGTGTTCGTTCATGTAAAGTCCTTTTCAAACCGGCGTCGACGCCCCTTGGGCAACGAGTTTGTCAGCTACGAGTTGGTCTCGAACCAGAGGGAGCGAACAAGAGCTGAAAATGTCGTATTCATGAACGACAGCCTCACAATTCCCGCCGAACATGGAGCGGTCGCATTTGCATTACCTGGTCTATTTCTAGTGTTCGTAGCCGTGGCGGTCTTCTTGGGGCAATTGCCGCTATTTATCCTCGGGCTCTATTTGGTTGCCAGTGCTGTCTCGTTTTTGCTTTACAAGCGCGATAAGTCGGCCGCAGAGAGAGGTCGGTGGAGAACCAAGGAAAACACGTTGCATGTGTTCAGCTTAATCGGTGGTTGGCCCGGAGCATTCCTTGCTCAGAAATTGTTTCGTCATAAGTCGAGGAAGGAGTCGTTCCGAAATCTCTTTTGGGCAACGATTGTGATTAACTGCGTTGCACTATCGTGGGTGTTTTTCGCGACGTGGCGCTGATACTTTCAATACCATCCATAAGTGTCGGGTGCTGTCCCAGAGGACTCCCATCCATCACACCATTTAGCCCGCTCGTCACAATTGCTAATGAAATACATCCGAGTTTGCGTAGGGTGCCCGTGTTAGTCAGCAACTCCGGAGTCACCGCGAACCTATGTGGACAAAAATTTCCCCTCGCCATCTCGCCATCTGTTCTCTTGTTGTTCTGTTTGCCTGCGCGGCCGAATCACAAACGGTGCAGACACCGCAGAAGCTCGCCATTCCGCCTGACTCGCCGCGTTGGAATCTGCAAGGGCAAGCCAAGTCTACTGAATATCAAGGCCGAAAGTGCCTCCTCCTCGATGGTGGCGCAGCGATTCTGAAAGATTTTGAGATGCGCGACGGCATTATCGACGTTGATGTGGCAACGCCCGCAAGCCGCGGTTTTTTCGGCATGCAGTTTCGGCTCGACAAGGACGGCGCCAACGGCGAATGGGTTTATCTGCGGCAGCACAAGTCGGGATATCCTGACGCTATGCAGTACACGCCCGTACTCAACACCGGCGCCAACTGGCAAATCTATAATGGGCCAGGCTTCACCGGAGCAGTCGATATACCTAAGGACGTTTGGTTCCACCTACGCCTGGAGATTACTGGTGCGCAGGCAAAGCTTTTCGTGAAGGATATGGATAAGCCTGCGCTGGTGATGAACGATCTGAAAAGCGGAATCCAGAAGGGCCAGGTAGCCCTGCACGTTCTGATCGGCGCAACTTATTTCTCGAATTTCGAAATACAAACAACACCCGATGCAGCCTGGGAGCGTCGCCTGCCCTCGATGCCGGCCGGCACTCTAACCAAGTGGAGCCTGTCTCCGTCGTATGACGCGCTCGCACGCAATCTCGAGTTACCGCTTTCATCATCGGAAAGCGCAAGCATCCATTGGCAAGATGTGGAGGCCGAGCCGCCTGGATTTGTGGTTATCTATCGTTACCGCGAGGCGCCCCATCTGCGAGTCACGTTTGCGAACGACTTTTCCAAGCGTCTGGAACCTCAACCCGGAACCAAGGTCGTGTACGCGCGTACGACCATCGACTCCGACCGCGAACAATTGAAAAGACTTTACCTCGGATACAGCGACGAGGTTAGCGTGTTTCTGAATGGCAAGATTCTCTACCGCGGTCGCAGCGCGCAGAATTTTCGCGACCCTGGATTCCTTGGCATAGTTAACCCTGAGAATGACGCGATCTATCTGCCGTTGAAGAAGGGAAGCAATGAATTGTTGCTGGCGGTGAGCGAACTCGGCGGCGGGTGGGGATTCGTTTGTCGCTTAACGGACCTGGAGAAGTCAGAGTAGTACTTAATCTAGAGAAGGCACAGAGAGTACCGCTGTCACGGATTGATCAGGTTGTTCAGCCGCTCGGCCCAATCCTGATCGAGGTTCTGCAGAATGTTGTACTGCTCCAACGCGCCGTCACGATTTCCCAGCGCGAGTTGCGACTTGCCCAGGTTGTAGTAGGCCCTGCCAAAGTCTGGCTTCAGACGAATCGCTTGCCTGAATGATTCAACTGCCTCGGGCAATTTCCCCATCTCCAGATACGCTTCGCCCATGCTGTTCGGCGCATTTGCATCGCCAGGTTTCAGGACCGAGATTTGTTTGAAGACGTCGATAGCTTCCGAATATTTTTTCGACTTCAAATACCTCGAGCCCAGTCGCTCGTAAGCGCTGACGTAATCCTGACGCAGGCGGATCGCCTGTTTGTAAGCCTGGATTTCATCATCAGGTCGTCCCCAATCACGATAAACCAACCCAAGTGCGTAATAGGCGTCGGCCGCGTTATATGGATCAAGCTTGATGGACTGGCGATAGCCTTCCGCGGCATCGCGGTATTGTTTCAGGTAGTAGTTAGCCAAGCCGATGTTGAAATAGGATTCGGCTGAGGGCCTGAGGTTGACTGCTTTCTTCGAAGCCTCGATCGCCTCGGCATGTCGCCCGAGTTTCTCTTTACAAAAACCAGACTGCGCCCAGGCCTCAGCGTAGTTGCTGTCTGATTCGACTGCCTTTTCAAAGTACGGCAAGGCGTTTTCACAATCGTCCTTCGAAAGAAAACTCAGGCCATCGCGAAACGACTGCACAGCTTTGGCGCGTTTATTTCTGCCGGTGGTTGCAACCAGTTCAGACAACGACAACAGCGTTCCGCTTTGGAGTTGTGAAATTCTCTCCGAAGGTATAGCGAAGTTGACGCTTTGCCCTCCAGTTATTTGTAACGTCGCCACGCCGATTACCTGTCCCTGCATGTTAACCACGGGACTGCCGCTCGATCCGGGCGAAATTGGCGCCGTAATCTGAATGATTCGTCCAAAAGTTGGGATGTCGCGCACCGCTGAGACGATGCCGTTAGTAACGCTGCCTTCAAGTCCGAAAGGATTGCCGATAACAACTACGCTCTCGCCTTCCTGCGGTGAGGTCTTATCCAGGAGGAGCGGCCTAACCTGATTGGCCGGCGCCTCAACTCGCAAGAGTGCCAGGTCGCCTTCGGCATCGACAGCGATTACACCCTTTACCGGATATACACTACCGTTGTAAGAATGGACTTCGGCGCGGAAGGCATTATCGATGACGTGACGATTGGTTACGACGCGATCGGCCGCGATGAAGAAGCCGCTGCCCCGCGAGAGTTTCTCGCCGCGTGAATCAAACGTTTCGATGGCGACTGCAGACGGCTTGATACGACGAACCAGATCGGGCAGCAGATCCTGTGATTGAGTGTTGATGAGGGGTAAGAACAGGAAGAAAACCGCGCTGAGGATTGAAGCGCCAGGACAAATAATTCGCGGTGAGTTTCTGATTCCTTTCATGGCCTGCCATATCCTACCAGTTCAATCTCAGGATGCGGAGTGTGCCAGAAAGTTTTGCGCAGCCTCATCGTAAATTGCTTTCGTGGACTTGTGAGAACCAAAAACGAGGACACCGGTTTCCGAACTAAAGTAGTGTTTCACTGCAGGAGTTTCAAAGTAGAACCAGGAGACTGCACCATTAGGCCAGGGAGCTTTGCCGAGCCAGGTAAGCCTGGAATTACCTGGCGCGAATTGCAGTCTCACCGGCGTACCGGTGTTTGTTTGACCCAGGAACATCACACTTCCTGGTGCAATCACGATAATCCCGGCGCCTTCCCAGGGGAAAATCTTGAAGGGAGCTTTGAATCTAATCTCGGAAGCGTAGCGCACCGGAAACCAGCGATGGCCTGCGACCAATTGCTGTTGTTCTCTGAGCACCGTCTCCCGGATGCGATTCCGTTTACTCTTTTGATAGAAAGCGTAAGCGTAAAAACCGCCCACCGGGACGAAAACCGCCGCCAGAATCAAAAGTAGAACGATCACTAAGATGATCGCCTGAGCACTGCCGTCGTCCATGGTTTTTATGAGAGCGTGAACTCGCGAACATGTTTAGTGACCCGCGAGAGCGAGCCGCTGAACGCGCGAAACGATGTCACTAAGTTTGACGTCTTCAGTTGTTTTCGTCTGTCTTTCGAAGAGTTCGACTATGCCGTCGGCCACTTTCTTGCCAAGGGTGATGCGATAGGGAAGTCCGATCAGATCGGCGTCCTTAAACTTCACCCCGGCGCGCTCATCGCGATCGTCAAGCAAGGTCTCGAGCCCGGCCCGTTGCAAGTCCTGGTAAAGTTTCTCAGCTGTTTCGCGCAGCCGCTCGTCCTTGGTGTTAGTTATCGTTACGACCACATCAAACGGGGCAATAGTATTCGGCCAGATGATGCCATCGGCATCGTGATGTTGTTCGATGGCAGCAGTAATGATGCGCTCCACTCCGATGCCGTAGCTGCCCATCACGATTGGCACCGGCTTTCCTTCGACTGTCAACACCGTCGCGCCCATCGACTCTGAGTATTTCGTCCCGAGCTTGAAGATGTGACCGATTTCCATCGCTTTGAAAACTTCCAGCGTGCCTTCCTCACAACGAGGACAACCCTCACCGGCAACAACGCCGCGCAGGTCGGCCCACTGATCCGGCTTGATGTCTCGTTCAATTTCGACGCCACGTAAGTGGTGATCGTCTTTGTTCGCGCCGGTTGTCAGGTTGCGGCGCGCTTTAAGAGCGAGGTCAGCCACAATGCGCAAGTCGAAGTAAGCTTCTTTAGCCCGAGCTCGTGCGCCCACGCCTCCGAGACTTCCGGCGCCGGCACCGAGTAGTTCGCGAATCTCTTCCGGGTGGGCCGTGCGCAGTGCCGTTGCCGCTAGCGTATCTGCCAGTTTTGTCTCGTGAACCTGATGGTCGCCTCGAACAAGAGCCAACACGGGTTGGGGTTCGTTATTAATAGTCACGACATAAACCAGCGATTTGATTTGCGTGTCGGCTTTTGCGCCGCCGGGAAACTTTTCCAGGTCTTCAATCGTGCGCACGCCTGGTGTAGGAAACTCTTCCGGCGCTTCCGGTCCTACTGAATCTTTGATCGGCGCCAGTCTGGAAGTCGCCTTCTCGAGATTTGCTGCGTAGTCGCAATTTGTGCAGCTCGCGATCAAGTCCTCGCCGGCGTCTGTCTTTGCGACGAATTCATTTGACTCCGAACCACCCATCGAACCCGACGATGCTTCTACAATTGAATACTGTAGGCCGCAACGACTAAAGATCCTTTTGTAGGCTTCACGCTGATCGATAAAAGACTTGTCCAGGCCGGCCTTGTCGACGTCAAACGAATAGGCGTCTTTCATGGTGAAGGTGCGCAGACGCATTAGTCCCGACTTCGGACGTGCCTCATCGCGAAATTTAACTTGAATCTGATACCAAACCTGCGGCAGTTGTTTGTAAGAGCGCACTTCGTTTCGCGCAATCGTGGTGAACACTTCCTCGTGCGTCATGCCGAGACACATGTCGCCCTCTTTGCGATCCTTGAGGCGAAACATCTCGTCGCCAATCGCGTCCCAACGGCCCGATTCCTTCCAAATCTCCGCCGGATGCAGCGCCGGCAAAAAAAACTCCTGGCCGCCAATGCGATTCATTTCCTCGCGCAGGATGGCCATCACCTTTAGCGCCACACGTTGCGCCATCGGCAGGTAAGAATAGATTCCAGCGCCCAGCTGACGAATCAAACCAGCGCGCAGCAGGAGCTTGTGCGAAACGACTTCCGCGTCTGCGGGATCCTCGCGAAGTGTCGGGATGAAGTATTGTGACCAGCGCATCAGGGTTTAGTTTAACTTTCCTCGGAATTGCTACAAGGGTTCATTCTCGCTTAGCAAAAAGCTTAACGCAATGTAGGACGCAACTTTTGGAGTGCGCTGACCTGTCAGCGCTTTTGTCTGGGCTGCGACCTGTCGCAGCCGTGTGTGAATTGGGATTGCAGGAAGAACGCGGCGTCGGGCCGCTGCGGAACAAAGCGGTGACAGGTCACCGCACTCCAAATGTCGTACTTCGTTGCGACCACTGGAAGCGTGATGTACCATCGACGCCTGCCATATTTCTGATTCACGGAGACTCAATAATGAGAATCGCGCTCGCCAGCGATCACGCGGGTTATGCTGAAAAGGAACGTCTGAAACCACTGCTGCTCGAATTGGGGCTGGAGGTTGACGACCTGGGAACTGTCTCGGAAGAGTCAGTTGATTATCCTGACTACGCACGCAAGGTCGCTGATGAGGTGGCGCAGGGTCGGGCTGATCAGGGGGTACTTGTTTGTGGCTCCGGAACGGGCATGGCCATTACGGCGAACAAGGTGCCCGGTGTACGCGCGGCAGTGGCCTGGTCGGAAGAGACGGCTCGGCTGGCACGTCAACATAACGACGCGAACGTCATGGCGATCGGCGCGCGCACTACGCCGGCAGGTGAAATTCCTGCGATTGTGCGCGCCTGGTTTACAGCAGAATTTGAGGGCGGCCGCCATGCGGACCGGATCGCGAAGATTGAAGTCCCAGAACGATAAGCTGCCTGCGAAGGGTTCAAGAAGTTCAGAGTTCAACCTTTAGGTTGTGTTTTGATAAGCCCCAAGCTAAAGCTTGAACTCTGAACTGCTTGAGAGTTACGCCAATTGAAAGGTAAAAGCGAATGAGAGACTTGAGAAACGCGCCGCTCGCCGAAGTTGATACCGTGATTTCGGAGGCGATTGATCGCGAAGTAGCACGTCAGGCGAACGGCCTGGAGTTGATTGCGAGCGAGAACTTCGTAAGTGAAGCTGTGCTGGAAGCTGCCGGCTCAGTTTTTACAAATAAGTATGCCGAGGGCTATCCCGGGAAACGCTATTACGGCGGCTGCGAGTGGAGCGATGTGGTAGAACAGGCGGCAATCGATCGCGCCAAACAAATATTCGGAGCCGAACATGCCAACGTCCAGCCGCACAGCGGCGCGCAGGCAAACATGGCTGTCTATCTCGCTGCGATTCAGTATGGCGATCAGATTCTTGGCATGAACCTCTCGCACGGCGGTCATCTCACCCACGGCCATCCGATGAACTTCTCCGGCATCAGTTACAAAGTTGCTGACTACGGCGTCGCACGCGAAACCGAGCAGATTGATTACGATGAACTGCAACGCCTGGCCGAAGAGCACAAGCCAAAACTAATTGTTTGCGGCGCGTCTGCCTATCCGCGCATCATCGACTTCCAACGCATCGGCGAAATTGCGAAAGCCGTGGGCGCACGGATGTTTGCCGACATCGCGCACATCGCCGGCCCGGTTGCCGCGGGCCTTCATCCTTCGCCCGTGCCGCACGCTGACTACGTTACGACTACAACCCACAAAACTCTGCGCGGGCCACGCGGTGGGCTAATCTTGTGCAAGGAAGAGCACGCGAAAGAGATTGATCGAAAGGTGTTTCCCGGCGTACAGGGCGGTCCTCTCGTACACATCATCGCCGCGAAGGCGGTGGCGTTTGGAGAAGCACTGCGAGACGATTTCAAGGAGTATCAACGGCAGGTTCTCACGAATGCGAAAGCGCTTGCGAGTGAGTTGCAGGAGCAGGGACTGCGTCTGGTTTCCGGCGGCACGGACAATCACCTGATGCTGGTTGATGTCTGGATGGATGGCAAAGGAACCACCGGCAAAGACGCGGAGAAGGCCCTCGAAGCGGCAAACATAACCGTCAACAAAAACACCATTCCATTTGATCAAAACAAGCCTTTCGTCGCGTCCGGATTGCGCATCGGTACGCCTGCCGTGACCACGCGCGGCATGAAAGAAACCGAGATGCGCGAGATCGGGCGCCTGATCGCGGAAGTGATTCACGCGCCGGCGTCGGAAGAAGTGCGCGACAAAGTGCGGCAAGGTGTGACTGAACTGAGTGGACGATTTCCACTCTATGCAAAAAGGTTGAAGAAATGCCCGAAGCGGTGGGCGCCTAGCGCAGGCTCAAATCTTCACGAACGAACGAAATCAGTTGAATATCCCGCGCAACAGATTGCTCAAGTGAGTGCTATCGCGGCGGAGATATGGAAGAAATCTTTGGCCCTGACGGCTTAATCGCGAAGGCGCATCCTGAATACGAACATCGGCCTGGCCAGATTGAAATGGCGCGGGCGGTGATGCGCGCGTTTGAAGATCGTAAGCACCTGATCGTTGAAGCAGGCACCGGTACGGGCAAGACGCTCGCTTATCTCGTGCCCGCGGTTGCCGCAGCACTCGGTGGACGCGGGCGCGTGATCATCTCCACCGGCACGAAAGAATCTCCAGGAACAGTTGATGGAGAAGGACATTCCTTTCCTGCAGAGCGTGTTGCCGCAAGGCCTTCAAAGCCGCCTACATGAAAGGAAGAAATAACTACGTCTGCCTCAGCAGGCTGGGACGCGCGGAAAGCTCGCCGGTGCTCGAAGGGCTTGATGAGGTCGATTACTTCGACGAAGTTGGTCATTGGGCAAAGAGTTCGGAAACCGGCGATCGCGCGGAACTATCAAACCTGCCGGAGTCGCTTTCGTTCTGGCGTCACATCGATGCGCGCTCGGAAACTTGTCTGGGCCAGCAATGTCTTGACTTCGACGCTTGCTTCATCACCCGCATGCGCCAGCGCGCCCTCGATGCCGACATCGTAGTTGTCAATCATCATCTGTTTTTTGCCGATCTCGCCTTGCGCAACAGCATGTACGGAAGTGTCCTGCCTGATTATTCAGCGGTCATTCTCGATGAGGCGCATCTGATCGAAGATGTCGCCTCGGAGTATTTCGGCACCCAAATCTCGAACTATCAGATCGACGATCTGATTCGCGACGTCGGCGCGGTCCCATACGAGGACGCCGAAGCCGACCGCGAGATCACCAAGACCTCGTCGCGCGTTATGCGTTTCGCTGACGACTTCTGGATGGGTTTCCGCGATGGACGCGGCGAAGAAGGCCGTTTCCCGATCATTCCCGGCAGTTTCACCGTACGTAACAGAGACGGCGAATTGGAACCGACTCCACTCGGCGATCTTTACATCGCACTCGATGGCGCGCTCGGCCGGTTGGAAACAACACTCGACGCGCTCAAAGAAAAGCCGCCTGAAATTGAAAACATAGTTAGACGAATTCGCCAAATGAGATTCGATCTGCAGTTCATCGTCACCGGCCAGGACAAGAAGTTTGTCTACTGGCTCGAGCGCCGCGGCCGTGGCTTCTTCCTGCGCGCTTCGCCGATCGATGTGTCCGGACTGCTTGAAGATAAACTGTTTGAGAAGGTCGATACGGTGGTGCTGACGTCCGCGACGCTTTCCAGCGCCGGGAACTTTTCTTTTATTCGCGAGCGGCTGGGTCTGAATTCCGCGGACGATTTGATTGCTGAATCAACTTTTGACTATCAGGCCCAGGCACTGCTGTATCTGCCGCCGACGATGCCCGACCCGCGCTCGCGTGAATGGTCTGAAGCGGCCGCTGCCGAAGTTGTGAAGATCGTGAACGCAACGGAAGGCCGCGCGTTTGTGTTGTCCACCAGTTTGGCTGGGATGCAGTCGCTTTATGATCTGGCAATGCCTGAGATCGAGTATCCCTGTTTCCTGCAAGGCAGTGCTTCCAAAGGCCGGTTGCTGGAGCGTTTCCGGCAGACGCCGAATGCGGTGTTGTTTGCCACCTCGAGTTTTTGGCAGGGTGTTGACGTGCGCGGCGAACAGTTGTCGTGCGTGATCATCGACAAACTACCATTCGCGGTACCGACGGATCCGATTGTTGCCGCGCGCCAGCGCTATATCGAAGACGAAGGCGGCTCTAGTTTTTTCGAATACAGCGTGCCGCAGGCGATTATTAGTTTGAAGCAGGGACTGGGACGACTGATTCGTAGTACAACCGACCGCGGCGTTCTGGCTGTGCTCGACCCGCGTCTGAAGACGAAGAGCTACGGCCGGCTGTTTTTGAAAAGTTTGCCGCAATGCCGCGTCACTTCTGACATTGGAGATTTGACGCAGGTGTTCGAAGCCCGCGAAGCAGTAGCGGGATAAACGAGTGCGCGGTTCTGGGAGGATAATATGAGTTGGGAAGATAGAGAAGACACGACGATCTACAAAGTAGTCGTTAATCACGAAGAACAATATTCGATCTGGCCGGCAGACCGAGAAAATGCGCTGGGCTGGAATGATGCAGGCAAGAGTGGCACGAAGGCTGAGTGTCTTGCATACATCAAAGAGGTCTGGACTGACATGCGCCCGCTCAGCCTGCGCAAAAAGATGGAAGAGATGGAACGCGAGCGAAACGCCGGGGGAGAATAGAAGAGCCGATGCCGGGACAATTCGAAGTAATGATCGAGCGCAATTTTTCCAGCGCGCATCAGCTGCGCGGCTATAAGGGGAAGTGTGAAAACCTGCACGGTCACAACTATCGCGTCGAGATCTATGCGCGTGGCAGGGAACTGGACAACATCGGATTGCTAGTGGATTTTGTGGAGTTGAAAGCGGCAGCGGACGAGGTGGTGCTGTATCTCGACCATCGCAACATCAACGAACTCGAGCCGTTTATTGAACTACAACCTTCCGCCGAGAACCTGGCGAAGTATGTGCTGGAGCGTGTAGCGGCAAAGGTGGGCGACGAGCGAGTGCAGATTTATAAGGTTAGATGCTTCGAGACGCCGACGAGTGTGGCGACGTACCAGGTTGACTAAGATCTCAGATCTGAAATTTGAGATCTCAAATCTAAAATCCCGATCTGAGATCCCCTGTCTCAGTTCAGCTTTCCAAAACTCCTGAATCAAATTAGGCGGATACCAAAGCCGAGACATCGATATTGTACTTCCTGATCTTGCTATAGAGTCGCGGGCGGTAGATGCCAAGCAGATTAGCAGCCGCTTGCTTGTTACCTCCGGTACGTTGCAATGTCTTCTCGATCACCAGGCGTTCGATGTCTTCCAGTGACATGTTTGCCGGTACATCCCAACCGGTTCCTGCCGGCGATCCTTCCGGAAGCGAGCCGTTGTCGAACGGAAGATCCACCGGCTCGATTCGATTACCCTTCGCCAGCAAGACCGCGCGTTCGATAACGTTTTGCAACTCCCGAACGTTTCCCGGCCAGGCGTGTCCAAAGAGGCGCTGATAGGCGGCCTGGGAGACGCCGTCAATCGGTCGCCCGTATTTCTGCGCATACATGTGCAGGAAGTGCTCGGTCAAAAGTTGAATATCCTCACTTCGTTCGCGCAGCGGCGGCACGTGAATAGTAATCGTGGAAATCCGATAGAAGAGATCGTCACGTAAGAGGCCGTCGCGGATGGCGTCGGCTGGTGGACGATTGGTTGACGAGATAAGCCGGAAGTCTACTGCGTAGGTCTTCTCTGAACCAATCTTGCGGTAACTGCGTTCCTGTAACACGCGCAGAAGTTTCGGTTGCAGTTCGACCGGCATTTCCGCGATTTCATCCAGCATCAGCGAGCCGCCGGCTGCGTGTTGTACCAGTCCCTCCTTGTCGGCATGCGCGCCGGTGAAGGCGCCTTTTGTGTGGCCGAAAAGTTCGGACTCGATCAACTCCTTTGGCAGCGCGGCGCAGTTAACCTTAATGAAAGGTTTTCGCGCCCGCAAAGAATTGTAGTGAATGGCGTTGGCAATGAGTTCCTTGCCGGTTCCTGACTCGCCTACGATCAATACGTTAGCATCCGACTTCGCTACCGACTCGATAGTTTCATAGATAGTTTGCATCGACTTTGACGAGCCGATGATGTTGAAGTATTCGGAACGCGTGGAAAGCTGCCGGCGCATGTTGGCGTTCTCAGTGAGCAACTCACGCTGCTTCAGTGCGTTCTTGATGCGGCGCAGAAGTGTATCGAGTTCGAAATTGTCCTTCTCCACAAAGTCAAACGCGCCCGCCTTGCTCGCTTCAAAAGCACGTGGACCAGAGCCGTGGCCGGTGAGAACAATCACCTCCGTCAGTGGCCGGGCATCCTTGATATGACGAACGACGTCCAGGCCATCCATGTCGGGTAGTTGCAAATCGCAGATGGCAACCTGATGACCGCCTTGATCAAACCGCTCAATCGCCTCGGTGCCGGTGTCTGCGGTGTCTACTAAAAAACCTTCCTCGACAAGGTGCTGTTTTAAGGAATCGGCCATCGTTTCCTCGTCATCAACAACCAGAATGCGCACATCCTTGTTTTCCACTCGTCTTCCTCCTCGAAACCTTCTGTTGGTTTACTGTGATGCCTTTCGCTGTGCTTCCATCTATGGAGCCAGCGGTAGACGGACGCTTAAAACGTCGTCTTGGCGTGTCGCTGAACCGCCATGCGCTTCGATTATTCTGGCGGCAAGCGATAGTCGTATTTCATTGCTGCCCGCAAAGGAGTGAAACGGATCGTGATCCGAAGAATCATACACGCTCCACTCAATCACCCCATCTCGCCTGGATTCAAGAGCGTCGAGTTTCAAACGAATCGCAAGCGAGCCGGATTTGTTGGTTAACATCTTTATGGCGCTGAGCGATATCCATCTGAGCGCCTCAGCCAATAGTGCCCGATCAAATTCACCCACCAGCGGACCAGTCTCGGAGTCGACGACAACTGAGCCCGACAAGCCGCCCGTGACCGGCGGGCGATTACTTAGGTTTTCGGCGTTCAATTTTGCAGCCACTTCGCGAGATAATCTTTCTAGATCAATTCCCGCTTGTTTCTTGAGCTCGAGAGGCCTCCCATACTCAACAATCATCGAGACATCTCTCGCCGTACGGTCTAAACCGGCGATCAGTTTGTTAATCGTTTCTAACTCATCTGCGGGCCGCTCGCCTTTCTCCATTCGCTTTCGCAGAAACGTGGCATAGAGTTTGAGACCGTTCAATTGGTTTTTGAGATCGTGGACGATCTGAACAGAAGCACGGCCAAGTGCCCGCAAGGCGTCGTTATCTTCGGATTCTGACAAAAGTGGCTTCATCTGGCTTGGGGGGAATTTACTTAACTTCGTCAGGCTCGTCGGAAAAGCGCCAGTGAAGTGTACTGATTAAACCCGACAGGGGGATCCGACATGTCGTCTTTCGGTGCGCGATCTTAGCAAAAAACGCGGGCGTATTCTAGTGATACAGCGGATTTCGCCTTAAGGAAGGTCAGAGCGAATTGAATTTGACTACCGAATCAGCTGCGAACAAAGGGACTTACCCCATGAACACCGAAGGTGAGGTCGTGACGGTTTTGCTGGTCGAAGACACCGAGGACAATCGCCAGATGATGAGAAGCCTGCTGGAGATGAGCGGCTTTCGCGTCGTTGAAGCGCTCAACGGGAGGGAAGCGGTGGAGGTGGCCGCTGTGGTGAAGCCGGAAATTATCCTCATGGACCTAAGCCTGCCGTTCGTTGACGGACTGGCCGCAACTCGTCAAATTCGCAAGCTGCCTGAGCTCCGCGATGTGCCTATAGTCGCGGTCTCCGCTCACGACACAGCCGACTTTCACAATCTCGCGCTCGATGCTGGATGCAATGCGTACGTCACCAAGCCGGTTCATTATCCTGAACTCGAGGATCTCGTTAATAGCCTGCTAAGCAGCCACGCCTGACTTCAATTTACAGGGTTCAAAGCCTCAGGAAACTTTTTTTAGCGTGCGGTGTCTAATCGGCCTTCGGAGTCGGTGGTGTTTGGTGACACCGAGACATTGCAAAAACAGTTTCCGGCGCACTAGAATCCAATTCGACAATCCATGACTCCAGAGCGACAACTTCCCGATTCAGACGATTCCAGACGCACCGTAATAATCGTGGTTGCTGTTGTGGCAGCGATCGGGATTGCGGCGCTTTTTTATTTGCTCATGCGTGCCAGCGGCGGGGGCACTGTTGAGCCTACCTTGGAAGGGGCCATTAGAGCTGGCTCGCCGGAGTTTGAGCAGTATGCTTCGAAAATAGTGGTGGACAGGCCAGAGGCTTACGAGTCGAAACGAGCCCTTGGCGACATCGTCATGAATCTCCAAACGATCGTTCACAACTTCAGCGGTCGCACGCTAAGTGGACTCGAGATCAAGGGAGTTGTGGTTGACCATCAGGGAAAGCCGGTAAATCAGCGCGCGGTGGTGGTAATTCCCACGAGACAACCTGAACTGGAAAACAACCGGAGCATGGCAGTGCGAGTGATGCTTGAGGGAATGACTGACAAAGACGACCGCGCCAATATTCAAATGGAAGTCACGGCATTCAAGTTCAAGTAGAACTAGTCGGAGGTTTCAGTTCCTCCAGATTCCAGAAACAACTCTTCCAGAGATTGCTTGAGAGGTTGTACTGACACAAGTTTTCCACCCGCTTCTCGCAAAGCAGTTATTACTGAGTCAACATCCCGCTCGTTCTTGATTTCAACCCGCAATCCCGCCGGAGTAGATGTCAGCAAAAAGTCATGGCCAGCTGGCAAGTGAGGCTTAAGAGTGAATTCATCAATTCCGCTTAGCACCACTTCAACCTGGTTACGACCGGCTGCTTGTTGACGCAAATCGTCTAGATATCCGACCTGGGCTAGGCGTCCGCCCCTCAGAATTGCTACGCGATCACAAAGCACTTCGATGTCCGACAGGATGTGTGAGCACATGAAAACCGTCTTGCCTTGTTGACGCAACGCCGCGATTAGATCGCGAACCTCGCGCCGTCCGATTGGATCCAGCCCACTCATTGGTTCGTCGAGAAAAACTACTTCCGGATCATTAATAAGCGCCTGAGCCAAACCAACCCGCTGCAACATTCCCTTGGAAAACTTTCTTAGCTGCGTGTTCCACTTCTTCTCGTCCAGTCTGACGGAAGTTAACAACGCCTTCGATCTGTTGTTTCGGGCCGTCTTTGAAAGGCCAAAGATCTGCCCGCAGAAATTAAGGAACTCAAGCGCTGTCAGGTAGTCGTAGAAATAAGGGTTCTCCGGAAGGTAGCCAATGCGACCATGCATCGAAACGTCGGCGATATCGTGATCCAGAATTCGCGCTTTTCCTGCCGTTGGGAAAATCAGTCGCATTAACAGCTTGAGAGTGGTGGTTTTGCCTGCGCCGTTGGCGCCCAGAAATCCGAATATCTCGCCCTGGTTAACTGCTAGCGATAGCGAGTCAAGAGCGCGCACTCTTCGTTTGCGCACGAATCCGACTTCGTAGTCTTTGGTTAAGTTATCTATTTCGACAACACGCGTCATAGTTGATATGCGTTCTTCTGAGGTACCTGGTAACGGTCCAATTATCTATAGGGCACTTCCGATTTCGGGTCGACCTCGAGATCGCATCCATCGCTGGTCAGGACATAAGCGGTTCCGGTGGGATCAAGCGGCGCGCCGGTCGAGTTCACTGCAACGCGCAAGGCCCGCAGCAAGGGTTCAACTTCTTTCCAGGATGCCGGGCAGCGACCCCCTCTGGCTTTAAAGGCAGCAAGAGCTTTGCGCAACCTATCCATTTGGTCGAACGAGTCAAGTTGGAGCAATCGCTTTCGTGCCATCTCTTTTACTTTGGCGTTCTCGGCTTGTTCATACATGCGGCCATAGATCTCACGGGCAAGTTCACGACTTCCTCCTTCGTTAGCCATTTTTGCTTTCATCGCCTCCATCCAGTGCGGCGCGTCGGGTAATTTTGAGCCTTGATCATAGGCTTCACCTGCTGCCTGGAAATCTCGTTGTTGCCAATAGATGTAGGCCAGGTGTTGATAGAGTCGCCAAGCGTTTGGGTTTGCGGCGATGCCTTTTTTAGTTAGACGGATCGCCTCTGGCAAATCCACCGCGGGCAGGACTACTGCTGCATACTGGTAAGGTTCGATAAACTCAGGATCAAGGGTCGTAGATGTGTCGATTAGCGGCGCCAGCAGTTTCAAATTGAGTTGGGCCAGATTATCTATAGGAACATTATCAGGAACGTTAATGATCTTCCGTCCTACATATTGCAGCGACCGCATCCAGTACCAGTCTGCGGCCAAACCATTGAAGCCAAGACTTATCCGCTTTGCCATGGCGCCGTTGAGATAGAGTTGTTCTTCGTCAATCTGCGATTCGGTCGGCGGCCGATGAGAGTCAAGCCAACGTGACAGCCCTACGACACTCGCGAGCCCAATGAGCACAGTTAACAGCAACAAGCCGTCGCGCATGGAAGCTTTGTGGTTCATTTGAAATTGCGCCGGCGAAAAATAAGGGTAGCGGCGGCGAGAATTACGGAGATGTAAACCAGAGAGTAGAGAATCGCGCCGGCGGCGTGCCCGGTGCTGGGCAATTGACCATGAGCCGCCGGAGTGATGAAACTGAGATTAGACAGATTGGGCAGCAAGTAGTAGAGAGAGGCAAAAACCCATTTGGCAGCGTTGCCCCCCATAGAGTTGGCGAGACTCTTGAGATCTGAACTGAAATGGCCAATGATGAAAACGAAGAACGTTAAGAGGGCCGACAACGCCGGCGAAGAAAAAGAGGAGAAGAGAAGTGCGACGCTGGTTAGGATCATTAACTCAACGTAGATCAGCAGGATGGCCGGCCAAATACTTAGTGCTAGCGGGTCCCAGCCACGCTTAACGTAAATAAGCGCTAGGGAAACACCAGCGCCCATAACTCCGACATTGACCAGCAGGGTCAAGCAAAGACCAAAGTATTTCCCCAGGAGAAACTCACCGCGGCCAACAGGTTTCGAGAAGATTGAGTAGACAGTGCGACGTTCGATTTCTTTGTAGACTAATCCCACGCCAACGAAGATAGCGATGAAGACTCCGAAGAGGAGCATTGCGCTCAGCCCAAGATCCACAATGATCTTGCGTTCTTGTCCACCGGAGAGTTCGCCGATGAAAACTGCGGCGCCAGTGAGAATGAGAACAAACAGGACCAGGTTGTAAAGCACGCGATCGCGCACCGCTTCTCGAAAGGTATTGCTGGCGATAGTCGCAACCCGATGCAATGCACCCACAAGCGCCTCGGTGATCGGACCTCGCCCATTCTTTGCAGCTTCAATTGTTTCCACGAAGTGTGATGTTTGAATAACAGAGTCTGTAACGAGCGAATACTCTAGCGTAACAATCAAGTTTCCGAAAGCACTTTTAGCCCATCACATTATTACGTCGCGCCATGTGAGCGAATGCCATCAGGCTAATGAACAACCAACCGAAAACGCTCACGGCGATTGCCACGCGTGTGCGTAGCGGCTCACGAAAATCCAGATTAATCGCGGTAGGAGTCTGACTATGAGGCAGCGAGATTAAAAGCGCTCCGTCGCTATCGGGACGAGTAGGAAGCACCTGGCCCGCGTTGCTCGCCACCCAGAGAGGATAGTAAAAGGTTCGCAATCGCAGTTCGCTTGCGTTGCCGGGTAATACTTCAAAGCTACGGTGTTCGGCTCCCCAATTATTTATTACCACTTGACGATCACCGGCTTCAACCTCGGCCTTCATTTCTTTCGGTTGCGCACTCGCCCAAACCGGAAGCCAATATTTCACGCTCGGTGTTCCGCGCACTGCTTGTAGATCGGCTTGGAACTGTAGCGGCTTTCTGTATTCGGCTTCACGTACTGTGTGGGCCAGAGTGAAGGCGATCGAGACCAGCATGCCTCCCAACACAATCAAGCGAATTGGACGCCGCCAATGCATTTTGTTCTCGAGCCACAGTGGTATGCTCGCAGCGGTCAACAAAGACCCGGTCATCGAGAAAATGGCCAGCCAGCGCCAGGGAAATTGAGTTTCTTGCAATGCCGGAAGGATTCTCCATAGTGGACGGCTCAAGGGCAGCGTCATGAAGAAAGTCACAACGGACAGGATCGCGGCCGGAATTAATTTGGCAAAAACAATCTGGCGACGTGGGCGGCGGAAAAACAACACAACTGCCGGAACAAACAATAGGAACGTTATGACGGTCAAGATGTTAACCCACCAGACGCTTGGATTCTCGGGTGAGAGAGTGGAGAAGACAAAGTTGTGACTATACTCCACCGACCTGTCCGGGTTTACGTTGTTAACACCTATCCATTTAAGTTCCACTACCATTCTGACCCAATAGATTGAGCTGGCCGCCAAACCGAGCAAAGCCGCCAGACATAACAACGGCAAACACCTCCGCAAATTCTGTCGACTGAGGCTGGCGACACCATAGATTGCCAATGCCAACGAACCCATTACCGCCAGCGGGAGGTGCGTGAGAATCAGAAGCGCATAAGTGGCCGCGAGGCCCGCCACATCTTGAAGCCGCCCGCGTCGGTTCACTCGTTCGACAAACCCGAACGCGAAAGGCAGCACGGCCGCTCCCGCGAATTCGGCAAGCAGGAATGCCTGGTAGAGTTGATTGACGTGATAAGGCGCCAGGGCATAAAGGATGGCGGCCCACATAGCGCAGGTCTCTGAAAGAATCGAGCGCGTCCAGAAGTACATACCCAATCCACTTAATGTGGACAGTAGCGCTAGCGTAAGTAAAGTCCCCACATACCAGTTGCCCGTGAGGGCTTTGCCTAACGAGAGCAGGTAATAAAGTGCGGGCGGATAGAATCGAAAACTTGGATCGCCGTATCCGGAATTTGATTCCGCAAGCCAGCCTGGGTACAGCTGGCCGCTGCTTAGCGAATCGAAAAATGGCAAGGCAAAACGAAAATGGTTTAAGAGGTCTTTGTTCGAAGGTATGCCGAAGAACAACGCCGGCGCGATGAATATGACCGAAACGAGGACTGCCGAAGCGAGGCACTTCCTGGTTGACGACAACGCGGTGATTGAAGACTTCATCGCCGTAAAGTGTGATGCTTCTGAACTCATGCGTTCAACTTTTCTACAAAAAATTACGGAGGCGGAGTTTACTCCATCCTCCGCAAGACTGATTCCAACTATCTTGGTGCTTAGTTGCCGACTGGCGCCCAAGTTCCAGAATTGATAGCGGCAGCGTGGTTCGCCGGGCCGACGTCTGAAACTCTGGCCCGCAGTACGCCATCCTCGGCGATCGTAAAACTGCGATTGCCGGTGCGAGTATAAGCGGCGGTGTCCCTTGGAACTGCAGTGATGAAAAAGTTGGGTATGGTAAGGGTGTTATCAGGAGTTGCCGTGAATGTGTAACCGCTCTTGGAGCCGCCGCCAAGTTCAGCCCCAATGAGGTCATTAGCCATTAGGGCAGCGAGGTCACCATACTGACCATCACCGGCCGTGGCCTTATAGGTCAATTGACAACTATAGATGGTGCGGAGGGATGACTCCGCCGAACCTTCGTTCGCCGCGCGACGGGAAGCCATGAGGTTAGGGATGCCAATGGCCGCGATGATGCCTATGATGGCAACAACAATTAGTAACTCAATGAGAGAGAAGCCCTGCTGTCTTGCGACTTTCATGATAGTTACTCCTATGACAGGGGCGGGTTTATTATCTCGTTGATTCAGGTTCAGGTTGAAATTGCTAACGTTTTTCCGTCAGAGTCGCACTAGTCAGAAAACAACTATATTAATTGCAACGGGGGCCGGAGCTTACCTCCGGCCCCCGTCGCCAGTCGATTCAAAAACGACTTTTGGGTTTAGTTACCTACCGGGTTATACGCTATGACAGCAGCTCTGTTCGCCGGTTTGGTGTCAGTAACTTTACCGCGCAAGATGCCATCTTCGGTGATACCGAAGCAGCGGTTGCCGGTGCGGGTAAACGCCGCTGAGTCATGCATGGATGCAGTCGCGTGAAACTGCGCCGGGGGACCAGCTGCCGGAGTTGCTTCAAAGTCATAACCGCTCTTGGTTCCGGTCGCCAGCTGGCTATCAACCAAGTTCTGGCCGGAGAGGGAAGCCTCATCCTGCACTAAAGCGCCTGTCAGGCTAATTTTACCGTATTGTCCGTCGCCAATCGTTGACTGATAGACAGCTTCAGAACTGTGGATAGTGCGAAGGGTGGACTGGGCCGAACCTTCGTTAGCAGCGCGCCTCGAAGCGAGAAGGTTGGGAATTGCGATGGCGGCGATAATACCGATAATCGCAACGACGATGAGGAGTTCTATCAGTGAGAAGCCCTCTTGGCGTTTATTCGTATTCATTTCTTTATTCGTGCTCCTTAGAGAGAAAGTGTTTAGATGTTTCTCGCGCCAACGGTTTCGTCGTTACGATGCAACCGCGCAGAGCGCGAAGTGTCAGGCTGGCTGGTTACAAGGCCTGTGCCATTGGCAGGTTCGAGGAAAGGGCAGTAAATGGTGGGGTTTTAGCTGAACTGGACCTGGCACCTAAGTGGGCTTTAGACCTGGTGACAAATTACGGCATAGCGGCGCTGACGGATTCCGTCAAAGTTGGAGCGAGAAAAGGGGACTCAGCTTTCGCCGGCCCCGGCGGCCATTTCAGACTCGTCATCCTCGCGTCGGCGAAGCGGTGGATCAGTTGAGCGGCGTCTAGGTGCAGACTCCCCAGCCCGACGTTCATCGCGCATCTGGGCTGTGAGACTACGGATGCCGTGTTTGTCGAGTAGGTGTCGCAGTGAGCGCACAGAGAGCGCCAGGAGTTCAGACGCGCTGGTCTGGTTCCCCGCCGTCCGGCGAAGAGCCTCGAGGACGTAGGTCTTTTCAAGTTGATCAAGATGAGCTGTAAGGTTGAGACCTGCTTCGGGGAACTCAAAGATTTCAGCAATGCGATAAGGATTGTAGTTGGTGATCTTCTCGGGCAAGCGCTCAGGCTGAATCGAGTCTGTGGTTTCCAGCGCAACAGCACGCTCAATCGCGTGCTCAAGTTCACGAACATTTCCTGGCCATAGATACTGTTCCAAAAGCCGCAGGGCTGCATCGCTGATAGTCAGACTTCGACCCACGCCAGCGCCAAACTTTTCAACGAAGTGTTTGGCTAATTCAGGGATATCTTCAGCTCTTTCGCGTAGGGGGGGTAGCTCGATGGGGATAACAGAGATTCGATAAAAAAGATCCTCGCGAAAAGTTCCCTCCTTAACCATTGTGCTGAGGTCGCGATTGGTGGCGGCTATGACACGCGTATCGACCATGGTCTCTTCAGTCGCGCCCACAGGTCGCAGCTTCCTCTCCTGTAACACTCGCAGAAGTTTTACCTGCATCGCGGAAGACATTTCCCCAATCTCGTCGAGGAAAACTGTTCCTGTGTTTGCGGCTTCGAAGAGTCCCTTGCGATTAGTATTTGCTCCAGTGAATGAGCCTTTGACGTAACCAAAGAGCTCGGATTCGAGCAGTGTTTCCGTGAACGCGCCACAGTTGATCGAAACGAACGGTTTTTCAGCTCTCGGTCCGAGATCATGAATAGCACGCGCGACCAACTCCTTTCCGGTTCCCGAGTCGCCCGTTACGAGGACGGTAGACTGCACTTGCGCGACCGTTTCAATCATCTGGTAGAGCGCCTGCATCTTGTCGGATTTGCCGATGATGTTATTGAGTTTGCCGCGGGTTCGTTGGCCCTGGATTAAGGCTTTGTTTTCCTCGAGCAGTGCTTCTTTTTCCTTGATCAAGGAAATCTTTTCCAGGGCACGAGCCACGGTTTCCTTCAGCAAGTCATTGTCGAAAGGTTTCTGAACGAAATCATATGCGCCCAACAAAAACGCTTCGCGAGCGCTATCAACATTCGCAAAGGCGGTCATCATTACAACTTCGATCTCCGGAAACAGCTCACGTGCCGCCCGCAGCAGTTCGATACCGTCCATGTCGGGCATACGCACGTCAGAAACTATTAGATCCGCTGGCGCCTCCCGCAGTAGTTCCATTGCTTCACGACCATTTCCGGCCGAACGCACAGTGTGTCCCTCACGTTCGAATAGGTGCGTCAAGAACTGGCGCATGCCCAATTCGTCATCAACAATTAAAAGGTTGGCCATAAATTAAAGCTGAGACTCGATTCAGAATTCTGCAGACTTTACACTATCTGATCGACCCGTTTGAACTGGATCAAGGCTCTTCCGACTCGTCAATCTCGTTTCCTTTTCCGGATCCAATACAGGTAATTCAATTGTAATCGTTGTTCCTTGTCCCTCACGGCTCCGCACGTTAATTGTACCACCATGATCGCGAATGATTTGATAGACAATCGAAAGCCCCAAGCCCGTACCCCCAGTAGTTGAAGAAAACGGCTCGAACAGGTGTTCCACTTGTTGAGGGGACATTCCCCGACCAGTATCGGCAAAGGCAATTCTTAAACGGTTGTCCTTTTGCGGATATACCGTGGCCTTCAGTTCTCCCCCAGCCGGCATTGACTGCAAGGCATTGCGAGCAAGATTCCAGAAGACCTGCTGGAGTTGCTCAGCATCGGCGTCGACCAGCACGCGCCCGTCGGGAACGTCTTCCCTGATGATTTGACCCGCCTCGATTTCAGCACTGTTCCGCAGCAGGGTGAATGTCCTTCGCAATAACTCACCAACGTCCACCTTCGTTTGGATAATTGACCGCGGGCGCGCGTAATTCAGAAAATCGCTAATAATCCGGTTCAACCGATCCGACTCGCGGAGGATAATCTCCATCAGTTCTGTTTGGGATGAATCGCCTTCCATGTCGGCCCGCAGCATCTGAATAGAGCCACGCATCGCTGCCAGCGGATTGCGAATTTCGTGAGCGATCGAGGCAGCCATGCGACCGATGGCGGCCAGTCGGTCCTGGCGTCGCGAGGTTTCCTCCAGAGCCCGGATGCGCGTGAGATCCTGAAACGTGATCACGGTGCCGGTAGTATCGCCAAGCTCAGAAAAGAGGGGCGAGACAGTGAATCCAAGTCGCAGCCGTAGCCCGTCCGCCGTTAGGCAGTCGGCTTCAAAGCGTGGGTTCGTCTCGGTCGATCCAACAGCAGCCATTGATTCGGCAATGATCTGTTTGAGATCGCCAAAAAATATCGACGCATCCTGGCCGCGAACATCAGCTTCGTGGTAGCCCGTGATTTCCGCTGCGGCCGCATTGAAGGTGTAGATACGTCGTTGTAAGTCGGTGGTCACAACCCCCGAACGAATGGATTCCACGATCCGCTCATGAAGCGCGCGCAAAGTTGCCAGGGACTGAGCGGCGGCCTTGAGCCGGACTTCAGATCTTGATTGACCCGCAGCCAGTCGAGCTGAAAGCAATCCTACGACCAGAAACGCGATATCGAAGAGGCCGACAGTTTGAAATGCCTGCACTCGCGTAGAGTCTAGTAACTCAGGCGATTGGACCCGACCAACGCCATTCAAAACAGCGACCGCGCCCGCCGTGAAAGCGACGGCACACGCGAGCGAAATAATTACGGCATCCCGCGAACCAAGGAATAAACTTGAGGCGGCAATAACGACTATATAGATTGCAATGTATGGTGAATGGATGACGTCCGTGGTCCAGACGAGCCAGGTTACAAGGATGATATCTATGCCGAATTGAATACGCGCCTGCAGGAGAAGCGCTTTGGAGAAAGTTCGAGCCAGGGCGTAGAGCAGTGTGAGACTTGCAACGAGAAGAAGCGGCGAAAGGGTCGCCATCCAGGCTTGCGGATTCCCTCCATGAGCCCAAAACCCACGCGCAATAAATAAAGTCACTGCGGCGGCGAGGCGCGCAAGGATCAGCCACCAAAGCTTTTGACCCAGCGAATATCTATCTTCTGTGGCTTCTTCGAGGCCCATTTCTGGCGCCAGCCTATCACAGAGCGCTTGCGCCGCGGCAAAGTTTGCCTACTACTAGAGAAGGAGTCTTGGGTGATAGGGTCTATTTTCTGTCAGGACTTTAAATTGTGAATTGTAATCGAAGCTCTGCTCAATGACCCCCACAACTGGTACGACGACAGCGTGCATTCTTGGAAGGATTTAATGACTCAAGCCGAGAGAATCGGAGATACAGCAGACGTTGATCAAGTTGATGCTGCATCAGCGAAGGAAGATGCGGAGCTGCTTGAAGGTCGCGACTATTATCTCGACAATGGCCTGTTTGTTTTCACGGCTGCCTTCTTGCGAAAGCGTGGCTATTGCTGCGAGAGCGGCTGTCGCCACTGTCCTTATCAGATCCAAAAACCTTAACGGTCAATATTCAAGAAAACCTGGCCAGGTCCTCCATGTCCTCTTGCGCCAGATGAAAGACGGTCCAGTCGCGCACAGGCGCGGCGCCGAGCTTTTCATAAAATCCGATTGCCGGCTTGTTCCAATTGAGCACCGACCACTCCATGCGGCCACAACCATGCTCCTGGGCTCGTCGCGCGAGGAAGGCGAGTAACTTTTTACCGACGCCGAAGCCGCGAAAGGCAGGACGGACGAAAATATCTTCGAGATAGAGACTGGGTAATCCGGTAAAGGATGAATAACTGAAAAAGTAAATCGCGAATGCTGCGGGTTCTTCACCAACATACCCGATGGCTGATTGAGCGTAGGGTGCCGGTCCAAAAAGCGTTGTGCGCAGGATTTCTTCAGTCGCCGTCACTCTGACAAGCTCCTTTTCGTATTCAGCCAGCTCGCGAATGAACTGAAGAATTAGGGGTACATCTTTTTCGCGTGCTTCCTCAACGCGAAGCGGTAACCAAGCAGATGTTGACATGGTCGATCCTCTATTCTCTGGAAATAGGGTGGGCGTTCATCGGGAGGCCCAGCGCCACAACGGTTGATCGAATTTTCCGGCACCGACAATCTTTGTTTCCCCGAATTCCTTTTCCAGCCTTACCGAGTTGCAGCCGGAGTTTTCCTCCAAGACGTTAATTAACTTTGGCGCGTGCGTCACGACCAATACCTGCGAATGTGCCGCAGCGCTGGCTATTAAACGTCCCAGGGCGGGTAGCAGATCGGGATGCAAACTCGTTTCCGGTTCGTTCAGGACTAGTAATCCGGGTGGCCGTGGGGTCAGTAAGGCTGCAATCCAAAGCAGGTAGCGAAGCGTTCCATCTGAGAGTTCGGCAGCCTTTAGCGGCCGGAGGAGTCCATGTTGATGCATGGCAATTTCAAAGCGTCCCTCCAGGTTCAGGACCGAAATACTCGAACCCGGAAAAGCATCCGCAACCGCCTCGTCCAGCACTACGGGACTGCCGATTTCCAGAATCGTTTGCAACGCGGCTGCCAGGTCGGATCCGTCATTACTGAGTACAGGAGTATGCGTCCCGACTTGGGGAAGTCGGGCGGGCGCGTCAACATCCGTGCGGAAGTGATCATAAAACCGCCAGGAACGGATTTGTTCCCTTAGCATCAACATCTCAGGTGCGTTTTTCGGATCAGCGAACTGCGACATCATGCTGTCGAAAGTCGCGAGCTGATATGAAAGGGTATCCCATTCGCCTTCGCCGTTCCTGGTGCGGACAACCCAGGCGCGGCGCTCAACCAGCAAAGTCGCCGGCCGGAGAATCGGGCCGGCCCAAACGCATTCAGTCTTTATTTCCGGATCCAGACCGAAAGCTGATTTACTCGGGGAAGGAAGCCCGAGGTCAATAGCGTAGCCAAAATCATCTCCGGCGAACCCCAGTCTCAAGTTCACGCGTTCCTTTCGGACAGTGCCCTGGATTTTGTGTTCACCCCGTTTGACGGCCGCACCGAGCTTCTCCGGACCCGCCCAAAGAGTTGATTGCAAACCACCTTCGCGGGCGAGAGACGGTATTACTCCTCCCTGGGCCGTCTCAGCTAACAACCGCAGCGCCCGGTAAACACTGGACTTGCCGCTGCCGTTAGGTCCGGTGACAAGGTTGAGCTGCTGCAGAGGAACAATCAGATTGCGCAGTGAACGATAGTTGGAGATGGCGAGAGTTGTGAGCATTAAGTCCTTAGCCGAGCTCTTCCGCAGTCTTTGGCCAATCGTCTCGCAGGATACGCGAGAGGGCACGATCGGCGAGTAGTTTGCCGCCTGTCTGGCAAGTGGGGCAGTAGTTTGTTTCGTTTGAGGCGTAACGAATGCGTTGGATCCTCGCGCCGCATCGTACGCATGGTTCTCTGAAGCGTCCGTGAACTGCCATACCTTCTCGAAAAGCTGTGACGCCCTCCGGAAAACCCGCGCCAGTTTCCCTTCTTAGTCGTTCTACCCACTCGGTCAGCGTTGTGCGCGTTGCATTGTAAAGGCGTTCAAGCTCATCTGACGTCAATCTTTGCGTGAGCTTAACTGGAGAAAGCTTAGCGGCGAAAAGAATTTCGTCCGAGTAAGCATTGCCGATACCGCTGAATAGATGAGGATTGGTGAGCGCCCTCTTTAACGTGTGGTTACCGGATTGGAGCGCAATGGCAAAAGCCTTTGAATCGCTTAAATCAAAAATTTCAAGGCCGCCGGGGTCCAGATCGCGTAGGCCTGCTTCGCCGGTAACAACATGAAGGGAAGCGCGCCTTTGACTGCCGGCCTCCGTTAGAGTGAGTCTACCGTTTTCAAAAGCGAACGCCGCGAGGTCACGCTTCGAACGTTTGGCTGGAACCGCGCTAGTTCTCTTTTTCCAGTGAAGTCTGCCCGCGATCATAAGATGAAGGACAAGCCAGAGGTCATCTTCAAGTCCCATGCAGATTCGTTTGCCAAGCCTTCGCACCTCGGTGACCTTCTTGCCCTCGACACTTGAGATTGGGGGCGCTGCAGTGCGAAGAAGGAAAGGTGAGGCGATATCAACGCGCAGAAGTGTTCGACCGTAGATACGTTTTTCTAGCGCTTCGATATAGACGACGATATCGGGATACTCAGGCATATGTTCAATACTGTCTCGTTGGTCAGAATCCCTGCTTACTGAGAACTCACGTGCCGAATATCTCTAACTCTGCTGACTTGGATAAGAAATAGTAGAGCGACTCGGTTCCTCTGAACAAATTATTGTGTGCTTCATCCTAACTCTTTATGAATTTCTGTCGCCGGCTCAGATAGAACCGCAAGGAACAGATATTAATGAACCTCAGTCGCACAAAAAAAGAGGCCCGCATTAAGCGGGCCTCTTGTGGGACTCGAATCTTGCTACGCTCGCAGGACTTAGTGTCCGGCGTTGGAAAGTTTTCCGATGAGAGTGAACAGCGGTAGATACATAGCAACGACGATCGAACCGATCGTGACACCCAGGAATCCGATCAGAATCGGCTCCATTAGAGTGAGCAAGTTCGCAATTGCCGCGTCCACTTCCTGTTCATAGAAGTCGGCGATTTTACCGAGCATCGAGTCGAGGGCGCCGGTTTGCTCACCGATTCCGACCATCTGTGCCACCATGTTTGGGAAAACCTCAGTGGCCTTAAGCGGATCTACAAAGCTTTCGCCCCGCTCCACCCCCGTGCGCACGCTAATAATAGCTTCTTCAATAACGATGTTGCCGGCGGTGCGCGCCGTGATGTCGAGCGATTGAAGAATCGGCACGCCAGAGGAGAGCAAGGTTGAGAGTGTCCGTGAGAATCGCGCTACCGCAATCTTCTGAAGAATCTTGCCGAATACCGGAAGCTTTAAGAGAATTCGGTCGATGACTTTCCGACCACTTGGCGTCTTGTAATAGAAGCGGATGCCCACCGCCGTCCCAATTACCGCAACCAGCACCGCCAAACCGCCCCAGCCGGCAAGGAAATTACTTATGCCGACGACGATTCGCGTAGGTAGGGGAAGCTGTTCGCCAGGGCCGAGCAAACCAAGGAAGATATTTTGAAACTGAGGAATTACGACGACCATGATTACCGCAACTGCAGCGATGGCTAGAACGATCACGGCCGATGGATAGATCAACGCGGAAATCACATCTCGTTTCAACTTAACGATTTTTTCGATGAAGGTTGATAGACGTTGCAGGATCAAATCAAGAATACCACCCGTTTCGCCAGCTTCCACCATGTTCGAGTAAAGTTGATCAAAGACCCGTGGATGACGAGCCATGGCCGCGGATAAGGTTGAGCCTTCTTCAACGTCCTGACGAACCTGGAGCAAAATCTGTTGAAAATATTTGTTCTCCTGTTGTTGGGCGAGGATCTCCAAACACTGGACCAAAGGCAATCCGGCGTCGATCATCACCGAAAACTGGCGCGTGAAGATCGAAAGATCCTTCGCTTTAACTTTTTTGCGGCCGCCAATCTTCGGGATTCCTATCTCGCGACCTTTTTCCTTCACTGACGTAAGAGTGACTTGTTCGCGACGAAGAATCTGTCGCAAGGCATCGCGATTGTCGGCAACACGCTCCCCGACGACAATTTCGTTTAACCGGTTGCGGCCCTTAAATACATAAGTAGGCATAGCTATTTAGCTCCAGAGTCTGACTATTTGTTGACCGAAGGTCTGGTTCCGATTGGCCGGCCCTGGGCATAGGGACTCGGGTGTGGTTTGTTGCCATTGTTGGTGTTGAGGCCGGATCCTCGATCGATCAGTTCCTTCAGTTCATCGGTGTTCGACGACCGCTGCATCGCCGTGTCCAATGTGATCTGGCGTTTGTGATAGAGCGTGGCCAATGCCTGATTGAAAGTCTGCATTCCATACTTGTCCTGGCCAGTCTGCATCATTGAATAGATCTGGTGGACCTTGTCCTCGCGAATCAGATTTCTGATAGCGCCGTTGGGTATCATGATTTCAAGCGCCATAGCGCGTCCGGTTTTCTCGGCACGCGGTAGTAGTGCCTGGCACATAATTCCCTCCAGCACCAGCGAAAGCTGAGCGCGGATTTGTGCCTGTTGATCGGAAGGAAATACGTCAATGATACGGTTTATCGTCGACGCCGCGGAATTGGTATGCAAGGTAGCGAGGGTGAGGTGGCCCGTCTCCGCGATGCGCAAAGCCGATTCAATAGTCTCCAGATCGCGCATTTCGCCAACCAGCACTACGTCAGGATCCTGGCGAAGGGCTGTTCGTAAGGCTGCCGCAAATCCGTGAGTGTCAGCATTGACCTCTCTTTGGTTTACCAGGCAGCTCTTGTGATTGTGCAAAAACTCAATCGGGTCTTCGATCGTCAGGATATGCTCATGTCTATCGCGATTAATCTTATCGACCATTGCGGCGAGCGTGGTTGATTTACCGGACCCGGTTGGCCCGGTTACAAGAATCAGGCCGCGAGGTTTCTCGCAAAGTGTCTTCACAACATCCGGGAGGCCAAGATCTTCGAATGCTTTGATCTCGTAAGGGATAGCGCGGAATACACAGCCCACGGCGCCCCGTTGGTTGAACAAGTTTGCGCGAAAACGTGAAAGACCCTTCACGCCAAAAGAAAAATCCAGCTCGAGATTCTCTTCGAACCTGTGCTTCTGAGCGTCAGTGAGGACAGAGTAAGCCAGCTGTTTGGTGTCGGCGGCAGTCATCAAGCGATAGCCTTCGAGTGGCCGCAGATGTCCATCGACACGCACTTGTGGTGCTGAGCCAGTAGTTATGTGCAAATCGGAGCCGCCAAGTTCGGAGAGCTTCCGTAGCAGCTCAGAGAGGGATAGTGGGGCGGCGGTATCAGTTAACGACATCGAGAAACGCTCCTGACGAGGAAAGTAACCAAGTTCGAACGTTGAGGACTGTGAATGCCTATTTGTTTGCCGGCTGAGCGATCGTGTTGGGGTTCACCGTAAGTGACGAGACGAATTTCTCGCCTTCAACGGTCAGTTTGTTTGAAAACTCTAACGGCGTGTTCAGGGTCAAGCTGTAGATCTTGCCGTCGACCTCCGCAAAGTAGAAGTTCCAGGCCTTTTCAGGCGAGCGACCGTCACTGGGAGTTTGGGCGATCACGACGAATACGCGCGCGCCGTTAACCTGACGTTCGTAATCGTTTATTACCCAACCACCCGCATTGATCATTTTGTCGATGGCGATTCTTCTCAAATCTGAAAAGGAGACGCCGGAAAGCATGGTGCGTTGTTCTCTTTGAGTGAGGAACGCAGGCATCGGACGACTTCGGGCGACAACTGCAAGAGTTCCTTGACCCGGTATGGTCGCACTGCCTTCAGTTCGAAACTTGAGTTCACCACCCTTTACAAGCGTGGCATTGTTCCAGCCGGCCGGTAGCTTGGGAAGCGACAGCGCTGCCTCGGGCACAGTTGAATTTACGAGACCGGAGTTAAGAGAAGAGCTGCGGTGAGCCAAAACAGCTGCGCGGCGCATACGCAGGCGAGCGCGGTGACGTCGCCACCAGGCGCGCGAATGGCGGCGATAGCGGTGTTGTTGAGATGCGGAACCCGGCCGAAGGCCATGTGCCGTGGAGCTCGCGAAGGGCAGCATGACTACGAGTGAAACCAACATTAATAACGATAGAGTGATTGTGCGCAACATAGAATTCCTCTTTCCGTTAGGCCACCGTTTCGCGGACTACTTCCTCGAGAGTGGTTATTCCGGCGCGAATCTTGTGCAATCCGGATTCGCGTAGTGTGATCATGCCGTCTTCGATCGCTTTCTTTCTCAACTCGAGCGACGAAGCGCCGATCAGGATGAGTTCGCGGATGTCATCGTTGACTTCCATCACTTCGTAAAGGCCAACGCGTCCTTTGTAACCAGTGTTGTTACAATTGGAACAGCCCTTTCCTTTGTAGGTTTTCAACGCTCTGGCATCTTCGGCACTAAAGCCGACTTCCATTAGCGCTTCCGGAGGCATGGGGGTCTCGCGCTTGCAGTCTTTACAGATGCGGCGGATCAGTCGCTGGGCTTGAATCAAATTCACGCTTGTAGCCACGAGAAACGGTTCGATGCCCATATTCATTAGGCGGGAAATCGTTGAGGGAGCATCGTTAGTGTGGAGGGTGGAGAGCACGAGGTGGCCGGTTAAGGCTGCCTTGATGGCAATCTCGGCGGTTTCGAAGTCCCGAATTTCGCCGACCAGAATAATGTTAGGGTCCTGACGGAGGAAAGCGCGCAGGGCCGCAGCAAAGTTCAACCCAATTTGTTCTTTCATTTGGACCTGATTGATTCCCATGAGGTTGAACTCAACCGGGTCCTCAGCCGTCATGATATTGGTTTGAACTGTATTAAGAGACTGAAGTGCGGAATAGAGAGTGTTTGTTTTTCCGCTTCCTGTCGGGCCAGTAACCAGAACCATGCCGTAAGGCCTTGAAATGTTTCGCTGAAACTTGACCAGTGATTCTGGTTCGAATCCAAGCTTCGTCATGTCGAGCATGAGGTTCTCTTTATCCAGCAGACGAAGCACAACCTTTTCGCCGAACAGGGTCGGCAATGTGGAAACTCGAAAATCCAACTCGCGCGACCGCGCGTCAACCTTAACCTTGACCTTGATTCGGCCGTCTTGGGGCAACCGCTTTTCGGAGATGTCCAGCTTGGACATGATTTTAACGCGTGAGATGAGGGCGTCACGCATTTTAAGCGGTGGCCGCATTACGTCGTACAAAACACCGTCAATACGAAAGCGAATGCGAAGTTCTTTTTCGTATGGTTCGACGTGAATGTCTGAGGCTCCACGGCGAAGCGCATCGACCAGTAGCACGTTTACCAGCCTGACGACTGGTGCGTCCTCGCTTATGCGTGAGAGGGTGGTGAGATCAATCTCTTCGTTGTCTTCCAGCACTTCGACGTCTTCGGTGCGGTCAACGTCAAAGTCGATCGTGTCCAAGGACACCAGGTCGGCGTGAGTGATTCCGCCGTTGGCGTTTTTGGCAACTGCTCCGTCGAAGGCCAATTCATCCGCACCCATCGCAGACAACTCAATCTCTTTGGAAGTACCGTAATACTTGGAGATTGCCTGTTGAATACTCGCCTCGGCTACTACCACAGGTTCGACGTTAAGCCCGGTCATGAACTTAACGTCGTCCATCGCAAAGACGTTGGTCGGATCTACCATTGCTAATGTGAGGCTGGCGCCAACTCGAGAGAGAGGAAGAACCGAATATTTTTGCGCCACTTCCTGAGGGATGAGGTGGAGAACCTGAGCATCAATCTGGAAGAGCTCCAGGTTGACGGAAGGAATGCCATATTGCCGCGAGAGGACGGCGGTTATCATGTCATCGGAGACCAGCCCCAATTTGACAAGGTTGAACCCCAGCCGGCCGCCGTGCTCACGCTGATAGTCAAGCGCTTCGCGGAGATGTTGCGGGCTGATGAGATTCTCCCGAACGAGAATTTCGCCTAATTTGGCCGACATTTGTACCCCGGTGCTGAGATATCTAAGAGAAGATCCACAAGATGGGCCTGCGATTCGCGAGAAAAGATATGCAGACTGGAAGTTAGGACACAGCGGAACGGTGACTAACACCGTTGGGCAGAAATAGTACAAGTTGATCGTCTGCACTGTCAAGGTCCAATTTCTTAGGAATTAGAGAGATGAAACGACTTATGGCAGCGAAATGTGGGCGCTTCCACGTGCGGGTTAAAGCGAATTGTCAGGCTTCCCGGTCGCCCTCAAAGGCAACCGGGTAAAACTTAAAGGCCGCATCGGGTTCCTCCCGATGCGGCCTTCAATTCCTGGTTGCAACATCTTATGGTCGTCGCCGGCGCGTCGGGGTCGCAGCCTTCTCGGGCTTAACGTTTTCCTGGTCTTTCAAGGTATCGAGGATGGCCTTCGCATCAGCCTTCAATGGGTCGGTATCGGGTGCTTTAGCGACAAATTGTGCCAAATAGTTTGCCGCCTCCTGATATTTCGCCTTGTCCGTGTTGATGGCACCGATATTAAAAAGTGCTTGCCCGGAACGCAGCAATGCGTCAAGGTCGTCGGGATTAGTCTCAAGGATCTTCCGGTATTCCGCGAGGGCTTTATCAAAGGCATTGGCATCGAACAGCATTTGGGCCATATCTTTTTGGGCTTTCGCCTTCTTAACCGGATCGGTCTCCACGGCTATGTATTCCTGGTAGGCCGTGACGCCGAGATCGGCCTGGCTTTGGTCGACCTTAGTGACAAATAGCCGTGTAGCATCGGCCCTGGCCAAAAGTGCAAAGTACAGATTCACCTTGGTACTGTTTGCTTCTGCCGGGTCGGTAGAAGCCGGTGTTGCCTTTAGCATGGCAACGGCCTTGGCACCTGATTCCTTAGCTGCAGTCCAATCTTTCTTTGCGGCCTCCATTCCCGAACTCTTTGCGGCATCATCAGCCGACTTCAAAGCAGCATTATATCGATCCACCGCACGGCTATTCAGGGCCATAGTTTTGTTCGTCAACAAGGCCGGCGCGCCCGGATGTTCCGGATCGGCTTGTAGTCCCTCATCAAAACGAGCGATCGCTTCGTCATAGTTTTTTGCCTTTAGAGCATCGTTGCCAGCTTTGAACGCGCGGCCGATTATTTCATTTGACGATTTGGCCTTTTCGTTGCTCGCTGCGATTTCCGCATTCTTTTTCAGGAGCTCTTCGCGCTTAGCTCTGTCTTCCCCGCTCTCTTTGGCGCCACCGGTAGCAGGACCTTTGTTGCCCATCAGCGTTCTTATTTCGGCGAGTGTTAGTTGCCGGCCGTCCCCGGGCGCTGTTAACTCGATCGCATAATCAATATCCCTTCCAACCTTTACACCGGGCTGATAAGACGGCTGCGCGCCGGGAAGACTAACGGCAATAATGTAATCACCAGCATAGAACAAACCAGCAAATACAAATTCGCCTCTCTTATTGGCCTTTGCGTTAGACTTGCCGGACATATCCACCCGGAAAACGTCGACTACAGCATCAGCGGCAGGGACCACCGTACCGTCAGCCTGTTTCAAAGTAACGTGACCACGAAGTTGACCGGTTTGTGCGGAGGCAACCAAGCTCATTGATGCTATTAGTGCTGCGGTCGCCAGAAGCGGCATGAAATATCTACGAAACATCTAAGATTCCTCCAGGGGATAATCCACTGCAATGGTGACTTGGTAATACGGGAGAGCCCATAGGATGCTCCACGCCCGTTGCTGGTTGTAACTTACTGTCGAGATCGACCTAACGTTAATAAGCAAACCGCTTGCTGTCAAGCAGATATGGAATCGGATCTGCGACACCGGCAGTGCTGAAGGCCCTCAGTCTTAAGGCGCATGAGTCACAGTCGCCACAAGCCTTGTCAGAATTCCGATAGCAGGACCAGGTAAGTTCAAAAGGTGACTTAAGTCTCTGCCCCAGTTTTACTATTTCCGACTTCTTCAAAGCTATTACCGGAGTCCGGATTTCTATGTGAGTTTCGGGCTTTGTGCCGCTAATTATCACTTGCTGGAATGCCTCGTAAAACTCAGGCCGGCAGTCTGGATAGCCGGAAGAGTCTTCGGCGACAGCGCCGATATAAATGGTTTGTGCCCCGATCACTTCGGACCAACTGGTGGCAATAGACAGCAAATGAGCATTGCGAAATGGCACATAGCTGGTTGGTATGCCCTGGCCAGCGAGAGCAGCTGAGCTGACCTCAATGTCTTTGTCCGTTAGTGACGAACCGCCGATTTGCGCGAGATGTTCGAGGGATACAACCAGACGCTTTTTGACCTTGTAATGATCGGCAAGTTCCTCGAAGGCGCGGCGCTCGCGCTGCTCCGTCCGCTGCCCATAGGATACGTGTAGGAAAGCCAATTCGTCTGCTTCTTCATTGGCAACTGCGGCAGCAACACAGGAATCCATACCGCCCGACACTAAACAAACTGCGAGGCGCAACCGAGGATCCCCGGGTCGGTGCGCGGCGTTAGGCTCGTAAGCTGATTCGTCGTGTCCACCCATCAAACTCCGTGCGCCTCCGGCCCCCAGATATACTTGTGAAGTTGCAGCTGCATGCGAACGTCTAGTCCGCTGGATGAAATCCACTCCGCCACGTCTTTTAGATCCAGTGCGCCCCAGGCCGGTGAAACAAGAACTGCCCTCGCGCGACGCTCTAAGTCATATCGTTCGATAATCTGCAGGGTGTACTTCCAATCGTCCAGGTCCATGATTACAAATTTCACTTCGTCCTTATCGGCTCGCAAGCGTTCTAAATTGGGCCAGTGATTTCGCTCTGCTTCACCAGACGCAGGGCATTTGACGTCAAGGATAATCCGGGCCCTTTGATCAAGCTCTTTGGTTGAGACGAAACCGCCCGTTTCGACGAGCACTTCAAACCCTTCGTCACACAACCGTTCGACCAAGGTGAACGCTTCGCGCTGAGCCAGCGGTTCGCCTCCAGTTACTTCGACGAGCTTACAATCAAACGTGCGCAGCTGTTTGATCACATCCTCAATTGTAAAATGGTCGCCTCCCGTAAACGTATATTCGCTGTCGCACCAGACGCAGCGCATCGGACAACCAGTCAAACGCACAAAGGCACACGGACGCCCGGCATGCGTCGATTCACCTTGAATCGAGCGAAATATTTCCGTGATTCTTAGCATTCAAACCGATTTCCTGTTGGCTGGCCACCCCACTTGCCGCCGCTTCTCCCCCGCGAATAGTGGCCATGAGCCCGGGAGACCTTGCTCACTATCTGGAAAGCCGAATCTAGCCCACCGACCAAGTGGTGTCAAAGTTCTGATAAAGGTTCAGAGGCCCGCGGCAACTGGAACTGCCGCGGCACATCCAAGCTTCCACGGGCCGACACGCGTCGAGCTCGACGTGATAGCATAAAGAACGCTAACGGTTTAACGGATTCCCCCGTGAGTCAAAGAATAGATCAAATCGGAAAGCTGTTCGTGGAAGGGGCCGCGCGCTTACTTGAGCGCGCCACGGACAATCACGGCCTGAAGGCTGAAACGCTCGTACCCCGGGTCACGGCTGCCGTCGACAAATACATTTTACGAGACGATCCGCAGGCTGCGGGGGAGGTCATTCAGGACTTCATAGACAAGCTCCAGGCTGACGATCTCTGCCTGATCGTAGCTTGTGAACAGGGGAACCAAAAGGCCTGGACTGATTTGGTTGAGCGTTTCTCTGCAACTGTTCGTTCGGCCGCTCGTTCAGCAAGTTCAAATGAAGAAGGCGCCGAAGATCTGGCGCAATCCATTTGGGCTGAACTTCATGGCCTGCGTGTCCGAGAGGATGGAAGACCGGCTGGCAAACTTGCTTATTATTCCGGTCGCGGTTCTCTGGCCGGATGGCTTCGCGCCGTTGTGGCGCAACTCGCTATCGATCAACATCGCAAACAATCCAGGTTGGTACAAACGGAAGAGGACGCGGATTTTGATCGCATCATTCAGCAGGGTGAAGATGAAACGACCTGGTCTGGACACGGGACGTCTGCAAATCCGGAACTGCAGATTTCAGCCAAGCTTGCCGGCGCACAGATGCAAAAGGCACTGGCAGAATCCGTCAAACAAATGTCTGCAGAGGATCGGTTACTGGTGAAACTTTACTACTTTGACGGTCTACGTCTGCGGGAGGCTGGCGCTGTGCTTGGCGTACACGAAGCGACTGCAAGTCGACGGTTAACCAGGATTCACGGCGAGTTGCGGCAGCAAGTAGAGAGGCTTCTAATCGAGCAAGAGGGCTGGACTCAGCCTGAAACAGCACGGGCATTTTCTGAAGTGGCGCTAAACCTGGAAACAGATATCGAACCCCTGCTGGTGACTGAACCGGTCTTGATGAAGAAAGAAAACGAAGTTGCAGGATGAAAGTAACATTAATGTCCAATCAGTGATTCTTCCGGCGCAAGCAGACATGCCTGGAAGCGTTCTTGAGAGGGTGCAGAAATTGGTCAGATGAAACAAGCAAACAACAACGAGGTCGATCTCCTGTTACGAGCTCTTGCGCGCCAGCGCAGTAGTGCGGCCGGGCAGAGTGGGTCGGACGGCGGAGACGCAGAGAGTATCTCCTCCGATCACCTCGACGCGGATGAGCTCAACTCCTACGCGGAAGGGTTGGCACCAGCGCCGGCTCGAGCTCGATACACAGAGCATCTAGCCGAGTGTGCCGCATGTCGCAGCATCGTGGTGGGCTTAACTCAAGCCGCGGGCATAGCCAATCGCCTTGAAGCTCCAGAACAAACGCGAGGGGCAGGCTTTTGGCAAAGACTAAGTGAATTCTTGTCGCCAGGAGTTCTAGGGTACGCGATCCCGGCCCTTGTATTAACTGCAGTTATTGGAATTGGCTTCGTAGCGCTAAGGCAGCGCGAAGGATCTCAATTGGTTGCGCAGAATGATCGTCCGGTTGAAGCACCAGCCGTAGCTCAAAACAAGACGGATTCAGGGCAAGGCTCTGCAGTTCAGCCACAACCGACAGTTCAGAATGGACAAACAGGCCGGACTACCGAAGCGCCTAAAGAAAAAACCACCCTGGAAGACGAGAAGCTTCGAGCAGCGCAAGGACTGCAAAAGCCCGACGCTAATGTCGCAAAAGTCGAGTCCTCGAAGGACAGCGGCCAACCAGCAGATGTTTCCTCCGCCGCGGGTTCGCGACCTTATGCACCGGAACCAAAAGCAGCGGAAGCGCCTCCACCACCACCCGTCATCAACCCTGAGAAATCCGCCGAGCTTGCAAAAGAACGGTCTGAAAGGCGTGAAGATCAGTCACGTGATCAGAACGAAGAGGTCCGTGTGCAAACGGATGAGGTGCACGGTCCCAATCGTTCCCGCGGTAATACTGCGCAACCTATGAGTCAACGTAGTGCCGGAGTCGGGACCGGACGTGGACTCAGCGCCGATAAGAATAAGAAAAACGCCGATGTTGAAACTCGTTCAGTAATGGGAAGACACTTCACAAGATCGGGTGACGCCTGGGTTGACACCGCCTACGAATATTCGCAAGCGACGGTTCGAGTAGCGCGGGGTTCGGATCAGTTTCGTGCTCTGGTCGCCGATGAACCCGCCATTCGCACCATCGCCGCACAATTAGATGGTGTCGTCATCGTTGTCTGGAAGAACCGAGCCTACCGGATTCAGTAACGCGGGAAACAAACCGATCAGCCTTTTCGTAGGACAAGTTTACTGCCGGCCGGCCTGCTGGTCAGACTGAAACGTCTGTCTTACCAGGTGGGCAGGTGGTAACATTGGCTGACTCTTTTTAGGATTTTGGGAAGCGTGTACCGGAGACCTTATGTACTGTCCAACCTGCGGCAACGAAATTTCCGTCGAACTCAAGTATTGCAACCGTTGCGGAGCCAATCTCGCAATAGTCCCTGAAAGCTATCCCGCTGTCCCCTTCAAACCGACCAGGCTGAGTCTACCGGCGATCGTTCTTGGATTAACGGTCACTATCGGACTTGGGCTCATATTCAGCGGGGCAGCTGAATTGGCGGAAGCGACAGCTTCATCCGGCCGCTATAGCCTGGATGGTGATATTCAGTTTGGCCACTTTGTTTGGTTGTACGGCGCTGATGATCCGCTTCTGGTTAAAGGTCCTGGCGATGAATCGAGAAGTCTATCAGCCGCCAACACAAATTCGCGCTCCGGTGCAAACACCCGCGCAAATGTTACCGCCGCGGCAACAGTTTCAGCCGCGTCTTGAACCAATGCCCAGCGTGACTGAACACACCACACGAACCTTCAGTCCGGCTTATCGAGAAGGTTCGGATCCCACCGCGCGTTAGTGACCCTAAGATCTTAACCGCGAGGTTAAACTGAAGTCGATGACTCTAAACCCACGCACGATGAACGCGCGTTCATCGGCGTACTCTCATTCGCATTGCTGTTTTTAGTCTTTTCAGCCACTGCGCAAACACGCGGCGCTCGAGGAACGCCGCCTCGCACGCAGTCATTAACCTCTGTCAGGCAACAGCAGATCGCGCGAATCGTCCAGGGGATTGACGCGCGCAATATTGAGAGAACTATTCGCAAGCTCGTCTCCTTCGGCACGCGCAACACGCTTTCGACGCAATCCGATCCGAACCGGGGCATTGGTGCGGCGCGCGATTGGCTGTTCAGCGAATTCTCTAAAGCTGCAGAACAATCCGGCGGTCGCATGAGCGTTGAGAAACAAACCTTCGAACAACCCAAAGCCGCGCGCGTTCCGCAGCCGACAATGGTCACCAACGTGGTCGCCACGCTTAAAGGAACCCAACCTGAATCTTCCGGACGCACTTACATTGTCAGTGGCCATTACGACTCGATGTGCACCAGTCCCACGGACGCTACTTGCGATGCACCGGGAGCAAACGACGACGCTTCAGGTACCGCCGCAGTTCTGGAAATGGCGCGCGTGATGGCGAAATACAAATTCGACGCAACGATTGTTTTCATGGCCGTGGCTGGAGAAGAGCAGGGCCTGCTCGGTTCAACCTACGCAGCCGAACAGGCAAAGCAAAAAGGCATGGATGTCGAAGCGATGTTTACTAACGACATAATCGGAAGTTCGCTGGGCGGCAACGGAGTTCGCGATGCTCGTACCATCCGCGTCTTTTCGGAAGGGGTGCCGTCAAGCGAGAAGCCGGAAGAAGCAACCGTGCGGCGAGGCGTGGGAGGCGAAAACGATTCGGCTCCGCGGCAGTTAGCTCGCTTTATCAAGGAAACAGGAGAGCGTTACGTGCCGGCCATGCGGGTTATGATGGTTTACCGCCGCGATCGTTATCTTCGTGGCGGCGATCATATTCCGTTTCTGGAACGCGGTTTTGCAGCTGTCCGGTTTACTGAGCCGAATGAAGACTATCGTCATCAGCACCAGAACGTTCGCATCGAAAACGAGGTGCAATATGGCGACCTGCCGCAGTTTGACGACTTCAACTATATCGCCGACGTTGCCCGCGTAAATGCTGCTTCGTTAGCTGCGCTTGCGCTGGCGCCGGCGCGACCGAAAAACGTCGGCCTGCTTACGACGCGGCTTACCAACGACACTGATCTAAAGTGGGATGCGAACAAAGAACCTGATCTTGCCGGTTACGAAATAGTTTGGCGCGACACCACATCGCCTGTCTGGACTAATGCTCGAGCGGTCGGAAACGTAACCAGCTTCACCGTGAAGGGCATGTCGAAAGATAACTATTTCTTCGCAGTGCGCGCGGTAGACAAACAGGGGAATAAATCTACCGCGAGCTTTCCGCATCCGGTGAGATAGGGTTCACAGGGCCTCACGACGCCACGCGGGCTCAGCTCTCCCGGAATTCTGCCCTTCCAAATTTCACGCTTCGCGCTCATTTGCGGGCGAGACGCCCGCAGTCCCAGCAAATCACTTGAGTGTGGTGTTCCATTTCTTCAACCTTATCGGCCGGGCGTGCGTCTAAACATTGCCGGAATGAAGTTCTGTCTGGCTAAGGTCTAATTCTACAAAACTGGGATGTTTATTATGAGAAGTACAAATTATGGGGTGTTTGCTCGTCGCAAAGAAATCGCAATGCGCGTAATAGTATGTGTCACAACCTCAGCGCTGCTCCTCAGCACATTCATACCCGCCGTGACTGCTCAGCAAAGGGCCCCGCTGACTAAAGCCCTTAACGACGAACAGCGGATCCTCCACGTGCTCAACCGCCTCGGCTATGGCGTCAGGCCTGGAGACGTCGCCCGTGTCAAGGCAATCGGTCTGGACAACTACATCAACCAGCAACTAAACCCGCAGAAGATTAATGACGCAGTTGCCGACGCGAAAACTAAGGATTTGTTGACACTCAATATGACCACGGCCCAGCTCTATGAGAAGTTTCCGCAGCCCGGCCAATTGCTCAGGCAGATGGAGCGCCGTGGTGAATTGCCGGCAGAGCTTGCAGCGGCTAGGGAGAACCGTGTTAAGGCTGGCGCTGAACCAATGCCAACCCAGCCGCAGGCAGGCAAGACCATGGAAATGCAGGCCAACGCAGGCGAAGTGAAAAAGGATCCCGACGCGTCAAACGAAAATCCGAATCCGCGCGACAATCAAAAATATCGTCAGGCACTGCGCGAGTATTATCAGGAGCATGGACTGCAACTACCGCAGCGCATCTCGGCGGAGCTGCAAGCGTCCCGTATTCTGCGCGCGGTATATAGCGAGCGACAGCTGCAGGAAGTGATGGTTGATTTCTGGACTAACCACTTCAACGTGTTTGCCGGCAAAGGTGCTGATCGCTGGCTCCTCACCGCTTATGATCGCGACACGATCCGTCCCAACACGATGGGCAAGTTTTCAGATCTGTTAGTGGCCACGGCGCAAAGTCCGGCGATGCTTTTCTATCTCGACAACTTCCAAAGCGTTAGTCCCAATGCGCCGGCGGTTGGAGCCGGCCAGCGAATGCGGAATCAGCAACGTGGCGGACTCTTCGGCGGATTGATTGGGCGCAATCGCGATCGCGAAGCTGGCGCGCCGCAACCGCCAGCCAACGCGCAACGGCAACGACGCGGTATCAATGAGAACTACGCGCGCGAACTGATGGAATTGCACACCCTGGGCGTTGATGGCGGCTACACGCAGAAAGATGTTCAGGAAGTCGCGCGCTGCTTTACGGGCTGGACAATTTTTGCCCCGCGCGGTGGCGGCGCTGCTGCACAGGCAATGCTGAACGGACCGCGTGCCGAGATGTTGCGTGAAAACGCGGGAAAGTTTTTCTTCAATCCGCGCACCCACGATGATGGAGAAAAAATAGTCCTGGGCCACAAGATTCCTGCGGGGGGCGGAATCAACGATGGGCTCACGGTGCTTGATATGCTGGCGCACAGTCCAGCCACGGCGAAGTTTGTTGCTAACAAGCTGGTGCGCCATTTCGTTTCGGATAACCCGCCGCCCGGTCTCGTCGATCGCGTTGCCGCTACTTTCACGAAGACCGATGGCGACACCCGTGAGATGCTGCGCACGATCTTTTTTTCGCCGGAGTTCAATTCGGCTGTTGCCTATCGGGCCAAGATAAAACGGCCTTTCGAGTTAACCATCAGTGCGATCAGGACGTTGGGCGGCGAAACAACCGGTGGCCCACAATTGCATCAATGGATCGCCCGCATGGGCGAACCGCTCTACGGATTTCAGACGCCCAATGGTTATTCCGATCTGGCCGAGAGCTGGGTGAATACGGGTGGCCTTCTGGAGCGTTTCAATTTTGGACTGATGCTCGCGAGCAATCGCATTCCCGGAACTCGCGTCGATCTCAAACAGTTTGTTTCAAATGGGGATGGCCAATCGCTGAACAAAGATCAAATCATGGATCGGTTTCTGGATTTGATCGTGGCGGGAGACATCACTGCGAAAACCAGAGCAGCGCTCATGAAACAACTAGATGAACAGACGACGCTGCTTGTTCCCGCGATGAGCGCGAAGACGACACCATCGAATAGCAGCATGGCGAGTGAATCGACTGAATCGAAGGAATCTGTTGGTTCGATGGATAGGGAGCCTCTGTTCAGGCAGCGTGGGCAGCGGCAACAGCTGGCCCGTGCGGATGCCAACATTACTGATCCGATGACGAAGATCGTGGGATTGATACTAGGTTCACCGGAGTTTCAACGTCAGTAAGAACTAGAAACTCGGAGATTGGGGTTTTAATAAGATGAATCGAAGATTTTTTATCAAGTCCGGAGGCGTTGCGCTGGCCAGTTTTGGTTTGATGAATACGGCGCCGTCATTTCTGCAGCGGGTGGTACTCGGTCAAACCCGTGAGCGCCTGACTAGTGGCCGCCGTAAAACGCTGATCGCCATTTTCCAGCGTGGAGCAGTGGACGGCTTAAACATGGTGGTGCCTCACGGCGAAAGCGCTTATTACGATTTACGTCCAGCGATTGCCGTCGCAAAACCTCAAGCGGGGAATGCTGAAGCGGTGGTTAATCTCGACGGGTTTTTTGGGTTTCATCCTTCGCTCGCGCCGCTTAAGCCGCTGTGGGATTCGAAGCGCTTGGCGATAGTTCACGCGGCAGGCTCGCCCGACAATACTCGTTCCCACTTTGACGCGCAGGATTACATGGAATCGGCAACACCGGGCTTAAAGGGAACGGCCGACGGCTGGCTCAATCGCTATTTGCAAAGCAAGCCTGATCCGGAACGCAGTCTTTTTCGCGCCGTGTCTATGACGCAACTGACGCCGCGAGCAATGCAGGGGAAAGCACCCACGTTGGCGATATCTAACCTGGCGGATTTTACGATTCGCGCCGGAAAGAGTTCGGCGAGTGTTCAGGGTGGCTTTGAAGCGATCTATGATCAGACAGTGAATGATGTCCTCGGCGGAACCGGTAAAGAAACTTTTGAGGCGGTTAACTACCTGAAGAAAGTTAATCCGGCGCAGTACAAGCCGGAGAATGGCGCGCAATATCCGCGCACGCCGTTTAGTAATTCCTTGTTACAGATTGCCCAGTTGATAAAAGCGGGCGTCGGTTTGGAAGTAGCCTTCACTGACACGCCCGGTCTGAATTGGGACACCCACTTCAATGAAGGAAACGGCCGCGGGCAACTTGGCAACCTGCTGCAACAGTTCAGTAATGGCATCGCAGCCCTCTACATCGATCTGGGCCAGCGAATGGACGATGTTGTGATCTTGACAATGTCTGAGTTTGGCCGCACCGCCCGGGAGAACGGAAGTCGCGGTACCGATCATGGACATGCTAACGCCATGTTTGTGCTCGGCAACGGCACTCGCGGTGGCAAGGTGTATGGTCAGTGGCCCGGGCTGAAGAGTGATCAGTTATACGAGGGCCGCGATTTGGCGCTGACTACGGATTTCCGCGACGTCTTCGGAGAGATCGCTAGCAGGCATTTAGGAACGTCGAACCTGCAAAGCGTATTTCCCGGCTACGCTTCGACGCCAACCAAGTTCAAAGGGTTCCTGGCATAGTACAAGTAGTTCAGAGTTCAAACTTTAGTTTGTGCTTTTTGTTCCCGGGCTGGCGCAAGCTAAAGCTTGAACTCTGAACTACTAGTTCGTGATTCAAAGCTCATCACTCATTACTCATCACTTGAACTTCTACCACCGCAACCTGCCAAAGCGGTTAATGAAGTAAAGCATCACGACGGCAATCAGCGAAACGATTACGGCCAGGGTGAGTGCTTCGTTGTCTCGTCCTGCTTGAACCGCATCGTAGATCGCAACTGAAGCAGTTTGGGTGCGTCCGGGAATGTTACCGGCAATCATGATCGTGACGCCGAAGTCTCCGAGTGCGCGTGCGAAGGCCAGCGCTGTTGCCGCGAGCACACCACGCGAAGCGAGCGGTAAGGTAACGCGAAAAAAGATCATTCGCCCACCAAGCCCAAGAGTGCGGGCTGCCGCCTCAAGTTCCGTATCGACACCTTCAAATGCAGCGCGAAGACTTTTGGTGACGAGCGGTAGCGCGTGAATCGTAGCGGCAATGATCGCCGCTCCGACGGTGAACGTGAGCCGAATACCCAAACGGTGATACAAAAAGCCGCCGAACGAAGAACGGGTACCGAGCAAAACCAGCAGGTAGTAACCTAGCACCGTCGGCGGCAACACGAGCGGCAACGTGATCAAAGAGTCAATCAGGTGGCGTCCCGGGAAGCGCTTGCGCGCCAGCAGCCACGCCAGCGCTGAGCCGGCCACCAGCGCTATCAACGTCGCGGCGCTCGCGACCGCGAAGGACAACTTGATGGGAAACCAATCGATGTTGCCGGGGAAATACATTCAACTATTTTCGATCCGCGATCACGGCAATAATCCGCAGTGGCCCACCGCTGCCGCCTTTAATCTTCATCGGCAGTGCTATCACCGAGAAGCCTTTGCTGGGCAGCCGTTCCAGGTTAGCGACGTTTTCGAAGGCCGGAATGTCTTTGGCAAATAGAGTGCGATGGCTTTCAAAAAGCTTTGATTGTCCATAATCAATGCTGGCGGTGTCGAGGCCGATGGCTTTAATCTTTCTGTTCTGCGTCAACCAGCGCGCCGCATCAGGATGCAGGCCGGGAAAGTGAAGCTTTGCTACCGCAGCGGCGCCACGCTCGTCGGTGCCCAGATATCTTTTTCGATCAGGATAGAATTTCCCGAATCCCGTACGCAGCAACACGATAGTCCCCGCCGGGATCATCCCATACCGTTGTTCCCAGTTCTTAAAGTCCCTTTCGCTGATGAGATAATCGGGATTTTTCTCGCACTGCTTCGTTACATCTACTACGATCCCTGCTCCCATAAGTTGTTCGAGCGGAATTTGATCTGCTGAGTTGCGCCCTTTCGCAAAATGGACTGGAGCGTCGATGTGCGTACCACCGTGTTCGGCCGCCGAATATCGATAAGCGGAATAGTAGTAGCCTTGTTCGGTAGTACCCTCGAAATCTTTTTCGAGTTGAAAGGTTTCGGCCGTGGGCCAATAAACGGCGGAGGAATCGAATGAGTAGGAAAGATCAATGATTGTGCCTGAGGGAAAACCAGCGGTGCGACTTTGGCCGTTAACCAAATTGATTGCAACCCCGGTGAGTAAAGCAATTGAAAGCAGAAGACCGAACCGTTTCATCGCGAATCCTCCTCGTCGTTAAGGGTCGTGACTTACGTTTGCAGCGGGCATGTTAACGCAGAGCGCCAGTTTGTCAGAACCTGAAGCGGAAGGACCGTGATCCAGATCCTATTGAAACCGCTTCCGCTTCGGTCCGGCAACAGTCTGGTTAACGCGTTGGCTTGCGGTTACAATCCCGCTGCTTTCTTAATTGCCTTTCCTGTCATGATTCCACTCCGAAGGTTAAGCCATGATTGATTTCAGCATCCCACCCGAACTCGAGGCCGTGCGTAGAAGCACCACCGCCTTTATGGAAGAGTTTGTTTACCCGAACGAAGACAAGCTGGTTGAAGACGAAGGCCTGCCGGCCGATCTGGAAGCCGAATTGCAGGGACGGGTGAAGGGGCTGGGACTTTGGGCGCCCAATCTACCAAACGAGTGGGGCGGGATGGGAATAGGGTACATCGGCCAGGCGTTGATGAATGAAATTGTCGGCAGATCGGTTTGTGCTCCACGTCTTTTCGGCAATGCTGCCCCTGACGCCGGCAACGCGGAGTTGCTGCTGATCGCGGCCACCGAAGAACAGAAAGAAAAATATCTGCGTCCCCTGGCCGCCGGCAACGTGCGTTCCTGTTTTGCGATGACCGAACCGGAAGTTGCCGGTTCTGATCCGACTGGACTGCAATCTACTGCGGTGCGCGATGGTGAAGAATGGGTCATCAACGGGCACAAGTGGTTCATAAGCGGAGCGATCGGGTCAGCATTCGCAATCGTTATGGCGGTTACCGATACGAACGCGGCCTCTCACGCGCGCGCCAGCATGATTCTTGTACCGACCGATACTGCAGGCTTCAACATCGTGCGTGCTGTGCCGGTAATGGGCTCCGGCGGCGTCGGCGGTCATTGTGAGATTCGCTTCGAAAACTGTCGCGTGCCCGCGGGAAACCTGCTTGGTGAGTTGGGCGCCGGATTTAAGTTGGCGCAGGCTCGACTCGGTCCGGGCAGAATTCAACATTGCATGCGCTGGATCGGCGCCGCTCAGCGTAGTTTTGAAATGATGTGCTCATATGCGCTCAAACGACAATCTTTCGGCGAGTCACTGGCAAAGAAGCAGACCGTACAAAATTGGATTGCTGACTCGGCGGCGGAGATCAACGCCGCGCGTCTAATGACGCTGAACGCTGCCTGGAAACTGGATCGCGGCGACGACGCGCGTGTCGAAATTTCGCTAATCAAGTTTTTCGGAGCACGCGTGCTTCATGATGTGATCGATCGCGCTATTCAAGTGCACGGCGCGTTGGGATATTCCAAAGATACACCGCTCGAGATGTTCTACCGCGACGCGCGGGCCGCGAGAATTTACGATGGACCTGATGAAGTTCACCGGCAGGTAGTAGCGCAACGGATACTCAAGACATTCGAACGAAATTCTTGAAACGGTTTGAGAAGCTCAAGTTATTTGCTGGGACCGCGGGCGTCCCGCCCGTAAATGAGCGCGTAGCGCGAACAGAAAGGTCTAATGAACAATTCGTATTATGAAAGAAGCGGGCGGGACGCCCGCGGTCCCAGGGAAGAGCTTGAATTGAATAACCAACTTAATGGCTGCAAATGAAGATAATAGCTCGATCAGAGCTGGTGAAGAATTGGATCTCGTCCGCCTGGATAGTTATCTGCGCGCACACCTTGGAGCTTGAGCCAACTGCCGCGATCGAAGTTAACCAGTTCCCGGGTGGCCATTCGAATCTCACTTACTTAGTTCGCTACGGTAATCGCGAGTTTGTTCTGCGGCGTCCGCCGATGGGGCCGGTAGCGCCGACAGCACACGACATGCCGCGCGAATACAAGTTGCTTTCCGTCATCAATCCGCACTATCCACTCGCTCCCAGGCCAGTGATCCTTTGCGAAGACATTTCAATTATCGGCGTGCCCTTTTATCTGATGGAGAGACGTCGCGGCTTGATCGTGAGATTCAAGGTGCCGAAAGAGATTGGTGAAAACCTCGCTCTGCGCCAACGGCTGAGTGAAAACGTGGTCGATACACTGGTCATGCTCCACGCAGTTGATATTCAGTCAAGCGGGATTATCCAAATAGGGAAGCCGGCGGGCTTCGTCACTCGCCAGGTGCGTGGCTGGGCCGATCGCTGGCAACGATCGAAAACTGGTGAACTGCCGGAGATGGATCGAGTTATCGACTGGTTAATGGATCGAGTCCCCGCGGAGAATAATGTCGATGCCACAATTGTTCACAACGATTTCAAGCTCGACAACATCATGCTCGACGCTGGTGACCCTACTCGCGTTGTGGCGGTGCTTGATTGGGAAATGTGCACTGTTGGGGATCCGCTGGTAGATGTCGGACTGTTTCTTAGTTACTGGACAATGAAGGGAACTGAAGGCGAGGCCGACATGAACAGTTCACTGCGTGCGGTTACAAATGGCCCCGGCTGGATGACACGGGAACAGATCATCGAGCGGTATGAAGCCGGCACCGGCCGCGATCTCTCACGCATAGTCTTCTACGAAACCTTTGCCCGGTTCAAAGTGGCGGTGGTAATTCAGCAAATTTACTTTCGCTACAGGCGCGGCCAAACACAGGATGAGCGCTTTCGCAACTTTGACGCGCTGGTGCGGCAGCTGACTCGAGAAGCGCTCCAGTTGGCGGAGCGGTCAGGGATTTAATTTTGCCCCTCCCCGCAGGCGGGCAGGGGTTAGGGGTGGGGAACCGACGCTGCCTTCCTCTCCCCCTTCCCCCTCTCCGGCTGCGTAGAGGGGGTGAAACTCAATCGACAAGATGCAATCATTTGTTCCAGAAATCCTTCGCTTTGAATCGCTGCCTTCGACAAACGTCGAGGCAGCGAGGCGTGCCGTAGGCGGCGCAGCGGAAGGTCTTTGCGTGGTGGCCCGCGAACAGACGGCGGGTCGCGGCCGGCTCCAGCGCCAGTGGATTTCGCCCAAAGATTCAGGCCTTTATTTCAGCATTGTTCTTCGTCCGAAGTCTGAACAGAACGCCTGGGCGTTGCTTACCCTAATGGCCGCAGTTGCGGTGAACGACGCTTTGCAGGAAGCTTGTTCTCTCGAGACGGACATAAAGTGGCCCAACGATATTCTTGTGAACGACAGGAAACTTTGCGGCATCCTGTCGGAAACTGTTGAAACCACTCTCGGGCGTGCGGTTGTCGTGGGGATCGGTATAAACCTGACGAAACAATCGTTTCCCGAAGAACTCGAGCTGGTGGCAACATCTGTAGAAACGGTCACCGGTTGCAGTCACGACCTGGATGCTCTCCTACGCGCTTTGGTTGGTAACTTAGCAAGACACCACGCGCTCTTAAATGAAGCCGATGGTCAGGAAACGATCATTCGCGAGTGGTGTGCGCGTTCGTCTTATGCCGAAGGTAAATTGATTCGAGTGGTAGAGAGCAACGAAAGTCTGGTGGGAACAACACGCGGACTTGAACGCGATGGTGCGTTGCGTGTAGAAACGCCTACCGGACTCAGAATTATTCATGCCGGCGACGTGACCAGCGTACGGCCAACCCCGGAACTCTTATGATTGCGCGCAAACGCATTGTCCTGACAACCTTCGGCTCGTACGGCGATATCCATCCCTACCTGGCGATCGCGGCGGAGTTGAGTTCGCGTGGGCACCATCCAGTGATCGCGACCAGCGAACTCTATCGGGAGAAGTTGTTAGCGGGAGGGTTTGACTTTGTTCCGGTACGACCACACATTCCGCCGCCGCAGGAACAGGATCCGTCGATGATGGAAAGAGTCATGAACCCAAAGTCGGGCAGCAGCTTCCTTCTCAACAAAATGCTATTTCCTCATTTGCGCGATGGCTACCAGGACTTGTTAAGAGCAGTCGCAGGCGCGGACCTGTTATTAACGCATCCGATTTCTTTTGCGGGCCCGCTGGTTGCTCAGAAGACAGGTCTGCCCTGGGTCTCGAGCGTACTCGCTCCAGTCTCCTTTATGTCGGCCTATGATGTGCCAGTGCCACCTTTCTGGCCCTGGATGCGTCACGTGCAGTTGTTCGGCCCTCGTTTCGTTGCCGTGTTTTTCAAGCAGGTCAAAAAATATTACAAGAACAAAGGCTACCAGGTGTTTCGCGCAGAGCTTGGTTTGCCGGATCGTGGCAGTCCGGTTTTTGAAGGTCAGCATTCGCCGACGCTTATACTGGCGTTGTTTTCCGCATTGTTTGCGCAGCCTCAACCGGATTGGCCGCCTCAGGCACGGGTGACCGGCTTCGCCTTTTACGATGGCCGGAATGAGCAGGCCATGCCTCCCGAGTTAATCAAGTTTCTCGACGAAGGCCCGCCTCCGATTGTCTTCACACTTGGTTCCTCGGCGGTCTGGGTGGCGCGTGACTTCTACCGTGAAAGCATAGCCGCGGCAAAACTATTGGGACGGCGCGCGGTGTTATTGATCGGCGATGAACGGAACCAGCTCAACCAGGCCTTGCCACCCGAAATTATCGCTGTGAACTACGCGCCCTTCGAGTCCCTCCTGCCGCGTGCCTGCGCCATGGTGCATCACGGAGGAGTAGGAACCACTTCCAACGGTTTGCGTGCTGGAATTCCAACGTTGATTGTGCCGTTTGCATTTGACCAGCCCGATAATGCCGCGCACGCTGAACGCCTTGGCTGCAGCCGAACTTTGCCGCGCGAAAAGTACTACGCGGCACGCGTAGCGAAAGAACTCGACATTCTGCTGTCAAAGCCTGAACATACGAGCAAAGCGCGTGAAACGGGCAGACTATTACGAATGGAAAATGGTGCGGTGGTTGCCGCTGGTCTTATAGAACAAATCTTACGAGCCGGGGATGGTGTGACGGCCGCAGGGCCAGAGGAACCCGTTTATGCTGCTTGTGATTGATGCCGGGAATACAAATACATCGCTCGGTGTTTTCAATGGCGCCGAACTCGTTGCCCACTGGCGGCTGACGACAGCGCGCTCGCGAACTGTGGACGAGTACGGAGTTCACGCACGGAATTTGTTCGAGTTGGCCGGTATTGATTTTAAAGCTATCACCGCCATTGCGATCGCTTCCGTGGTGCCACCTTTAAACTACACTTTAAAAACCATGGCGGAGACGTATTTTCATCTAACGCCACTCTTCATAGACCACAAAACTGATGCGGGACTGAAGATATTGTATGAACCGGCTTCCGATGTCGGGGCTGACAGAATTGTCGATGCCGTTGCCGCGGTTGAGAAATATGGAGCGCCCTGCATCGTCGTTGACTTCGGAACTGCCACCACCTTCAATGCGATCAATGAAAAGGGCGAATACGTCGGCGGCGTAATTACTCCCGGTATCATGATTTCAACGGACGCTCTGTTTGAACGTACCGCAAAGCTGCCGCGCGTAGACATCCGGCGGCCGCAAACAGTCATTGGCTCATCAACCATTACAGCGATGCAGTCCGGGCTTTATTATGGTTACGTGGGATTGGTAGACGGCGTGTTGCGAAAGATGATTGACGAGCTGGCTGGAGCGCGGGCGCCTCGGGTGGTAGCCACGGGCGGTTTAGCGCCGCTGATTGCCACTGGCTCTGAATTTATCGAGCTGGTTGACGAAACGCTGACGCTTGAGGGTCTAAGAATGATTCATGAACGGACGACGAGCTCAAGTCCTAAGTCCTAAGTCCAAAGTCCAAAGTCGCAGACTTGATCTTGAGTCCCTTCTTCTACAGCTTTTGTTACACAGATTAAATCCACCTGAGCCACTCCGATTTGACTTAAAACCTGGACTTTAGACCTTGGCGTTCCCCTTGAATCATTTCAACTATTTTACTGAAATCGAAGACGCGTTTATTCGTCGTCGGGCCAAACATCTGCTGCTTAGTCCGATGGACTGGGCGTTAATTGAGAGTTGGAAAGAGATGAGTGTGCCCCTGCACGTGGCCTTGCGCGGCATTGAAAAGGCTTTTGACTCATGGGAATCCAAGCCCCGAAAGCGAACGATTAAGAGCCTGCTTTACTGTCAGGAAGAAGTTGAAGCGCAATTTGCGGAATGGCGCGAGGCACGCGTCGGTGCAGGCGACGATCCAGGTGAACCAGCAGATAGCGGCGGGCAAAGCGGCACAGGCACATTACCTTTTTCCAGAACCGCGATACTCGAACATCTGCAACGCGGTCGAACGAGTTTGTTGGCAATATGCCTGGCGCGAAAGAAGGCCAAAGCTGACGACTTCACCGATACACTGGAGCGAGCTGCAGCTTTGCTTGCGGAAGTTGAGGAAGACTTCGCCACGAGCGCTTCGCCGAACGCGCAAAAATTGGAGCAGTCGCTTTCCGGCCTGGAGCGAATGATCAGCGATGCTCTGCGCGCCGTTGCAGGTCCCGAACAAATCGCTACAATCGAGGCCGAAGTGAAAGAACAGTTACGGCCCTACCACAAACATATGGAGCCGGCGGCTTATCAACAGACGTTTGCAAACCTGCTGCTGAAGCGACTCCGCGAGCAGTTTGGTATTCCCCGTCTCAGTTTGTTTTATCTCTGATCACCCCCTAAAGGAGATTTCGCCCATGGCTGAAATGACCATCAGACGCTTCAATGTTTTTTCCGTCGCCAAGATTCAGGGATTTCTAGGTTTCGTAATCGGATTGCTGATCGGAGTTATCTACGGACTCATCTTTATGATCTTCGGCGCGGCCATCTCGAGCCTGGCTCCGCAGGGAGACAGCCAGGCCATGGGCGGAGTGGGCGCGATCGTTATCGGATTGGTAATAATGATCGCGGTCCCGATTTTCTACGGCATTCTTGCGTTTATCGGCGGCGCAATCGGAGCGCTGGTTTACAACCTTGCGGCCGGCGTGGTCGGCGGACTTAAGTTTGAACTCGAAGGAGTTGCTCCAGCTTATGCGCCTCCGCCGCAGCCATGGCGCGCCGCGTAAAGTCGCCGAGCTTGACGCGGATGCGCACGGACCTGAAAAGCCAAAACAGTCGTATGCCTGGCATCTCCGGCTGCTGCCTATCTGTGAACTACACTCTTATCAGGGACAAAACCGATCCGCACAATAATGACTAACGAAGCAGAAAAGACGTTCGAAGTGGAGATTGAGCGGTTGTTGCCAGGCGGCGTGGGTCTGGCGCACGCAGATGGTCTGACGCTTTTTGTATCGCTTGCCGCTCCCGGGGATACCTTGCGCATTAGGATTGATCGGGTCCAGGGAAAGGTGGGTTTCGCTTCGATTGTCGAAATTCTAAAACCGTCTGCCGTCCGTGTTGAGCCGCCTTGTCCATACTTTGGACGCTGTGGCGGCTGCGACTTCCAACAGTTGACTTATGAAGCACAGTTGCAGGCGAAGGTTGAAATAATCCGTGACTGTCTGCATCGTATCGCGAACCTTGAAGCCCCGGCGGAGATTCACATAACGCCGTCGACTGATCAGTGGCGTTACCGGGCCCGTGCCAGCTGGCAAGTTGAGGCTAAAGAGAAACTTCTGGGCTATTTTGAACGGGGCTCAAACCGCGTTTGCGACGTGGAGTACTGCGCGGTGCTTGTTCCGCAGTTAGAAGAAACACTTGAGCAGGTCCGCAAAGAAGTCGCCTCGAGGGACGTTCGGCAGTTGCGACACGTTGATGCAGTGGTAGGTGATGAAGGTGTTTCTGTTGCGCCGTCGATTGCCGGTTTCAATCCACGGACAGTAAGCCGGCGCATCGGCGGTGAAGCTTATTCCTTCAGCGCTGACACATTTTTTCAGGTCAATCATGAATTGCTCGAGCCTTTGATTGAAGCAGCGCTCGGTGATGCGAGGGGCCAACTGGCAATTGATCTTTATTGCGGCGCCGGGTTATTCACGCTGCCGTTGGCACGCCGGTTTGCGCGGGTAACCGGTGTCGAGGCGCACTCGCGGGCCGTGGAATTTGCGCGACGCAATGTCGAGCGCGCAAAACTGGAAAACGTCGAGATTGCAAATCTGGGTGTGGCAGACTGGGTGAAACATTCGCTCTCATTTGAAGTGCTCGACTTTCTGCTGCTCGATCCTCCTCGCGTGGGTTGTGAAAATGCTGTCATCGCGGGAATACTCGCACTACGCCCGCGCAGTATGGCCTACGTATCATGTGATCCGGCGACCCTCGCTCGCGATCTCAAGAAACTCACCGCGGACGGCTATGTGCTGGAGTCTGTTGCCGCTTTTGACATGTTCCCGCAGACGCATCATGTTGAGATAGTGGCTCGACTGGTGATAGCGGGGACGAACCTCGAATGAACTCCTGTTAGCAATCTGCAGACAGAAATCGGTCAAGTGATTGTCTGGGACCGTGGGCGCACCGCCCGCAAATGAGCGCGAAGCGCGAATAGAATTCGAGCTACTTCTGAAAGCCTGCGCGCCTGCGGCGCGTTTGCGGGCGGGACGCCCGCGGTCCCAGACAATCACTTGACCGAGTCCTCCTTACAAGTATTGACAGCGCGCGTTAACCGGCATATCGTGCGCAAGCTTCACCCTGATTTGTCATTACCCTCCGCTAAGCACCGCTTCGGCATAGACGCAGTCAACGCGTCGTTACCTTCCACTGTCTAGGATTGATGGCCGGACACACTTTTGCACAAGAGTCAGTGATCCATTCGCGACCGGGGGCTTTTGCTTTGTATCCCCTGGCCCAACTCGCTGCCGCATTTGCGTCAGGCATTTTGGCTGAATCACATTTCGCGGTTTCAGTACTACTGCTGATTTCCAGCACGGCCCTGGTTACTTCGTCTGCTGCAATCGCAATCCTGGCGAACGTCAGAGAAAAAAATTCAAGTGCGAGACGCGGCAGCGCCACGATGTTGGTAATATTTACTGCGTTTATGACTGGCGCGACATTGGAGTCGATCGAGAACAATGAAGTGCCGGTCAACCAACTTCGAAACTTGCTTGATAAAGGGACGGTCGCGATTGGGGAGCCCGTTGAACTGACCGGTGTATTGGAACGCGATCCGGAACTTGCTTCCGATCGCCTGTACCTGCAGCTGCGACTGCAAGGAATTCGATCGCGATCAATTGAACCCGATGTCCCAGGCAAGGTGACGCTGCCTGGCGCAATAGAGCGAGACGCTGCCGGAGTAGTCAGGCTGCTTGCCTCCGTTTCGACCAACACAAGCAAACAAGAATTTGATCAGCTCGACCTGCATTACGGCGCGCGCATCAGGGTAATGAGCACGCTTGAAAGGGCGGACAGCTTTCGCAACCCAGGAGTCTCTTCGTTCACAGAGTATTTGGATCGAAAAGGCTACGATGCTACCGGGTTTGTAAAGAGTCCGTTACTTGTCGAACGTCTGGAAAATGTCCGAGTATTCCTGCCGCTGCGCTGGCTCTACGGATGGCGGCGCAAACTGCAAACGGAAATCGATTCGAGATTTTCAAGAGATACGGCCGGCGTTCTTGACGCGGCGCTGCTCGGCAACCGCTATAACCTTTCTCGCTCGACGTCAGAACGATTTCGTGAAGGCGGGACTTTCCACGTACTGGTCATCAGCGGCTTACACATCACATTTCTCGGCGGTCTCGTGTTTCTAATCGCGAGACGCTTTACCAAAAACGCTGTACTGCAATTCATCTTATCAGCAGCAGTCTTGTGGGCTTACTCGCTCGCAGTTGGTGCTGAGTCGTCGGTAGTTCGAGCAGCGCTGATGTTCACAATCGTTCTCTTCGCCCCGCTTGTTTCGCGCCGAGCCACATCGTTGAATGCTCTAGGGGGTACCGCAATCGTCTTGCTTGCGTCGCGTCCCAATGATCTCTTCGATCCGTCGTTTCAACTAACTTTTGTTTCGGTATTGGCGATTGTGATCCTCGCCTGGCCGTTATTGGAAAAATTGTCCGCCATCGGCTCATGGCGTCCAACCAGGAATACTCCTTACCCGCCGTCGTGCGCGCCCTGGTTGCTCAGCTTTTCTGAGAGTCTGTTTTGGAGTGAACGAAAAGCTGCTCGCGAACTCGAACGCGCAAACTATGACTATCGACTTTTCAAAGCACCGCTGGCAGCAAAACTTGAGCGCTTACATTTGCAGCGCCCTCTGCAATATGCGTTTAGCGCAATCCTGGTCTCGACGGTTGTGCAGATGTCCATGCTTCCATTTCTGGTGATTTATTTCCATCGACTCTCATTCGCTTCATTCCTCCTTAACATCGGAGTGAGCCTAATGATGGCAGCCGTCGCCGTTATTGCAGCTGCTGCGCTGGTTCTGGCGCAGTTGAGTTTGACCGTTGCAACACCACTGATCACCCTCACGAATTCGTTGAACTGGGTAATGGTGCATAGCGTCGATCCATTTGCGAAAGTGGGTGCAGCTTCAATTCGTTTGCCGGAATACACAGGTTGGGCCCGCGCCGTCTACGGCTTATATTACCTGCCGCTCTCGCTGCTGGTGGTTTCGTTGTTACGCTGGAAACCACTTAATCTCCCACGGTTAACGAAGAGCGAAGCGCCGCAGTCTCGGGCCGGGCCGATTGCATTAGTGGCCCAACTGATGGCCATCGCCTTACTTGTCACTCATCCTTTCAGCGCCGGTCGTGCATCCGGAACGCTCCGCGTAGACTTTCTCGACGTGGGACAGGGTGATTCCGCATTAATTACTTTTCCGGATAACACTACGATGCTGATCGATGGAGGCGGCTTTCCCGGTCCGTTTGAAAACGAACACAAGCTCAACCAACCGGATCCTTCCAGCGAAGGATCATTCGAACGCGAAACGAGGAGCATTGGCGAGTCGGTAGTTTCGGAATATCTCTGGTGGCGAGGTCTGGATCGTGTCGACTACATCCTGGCTACGCATGCCGATGCGGACCATATCGACGGCTTGAACGATGTGGCTCGTAACTTCACAGTGCGCGCCGCATTGGTCGCGCGAATTCCCGGCAATGATCAAGAATTCGCGAAGCTTGCGAAAACTCTGGCAGACAGGGGCATCCCGCTGCGGCTCATCGGTGCTGGAGATGTGCTGAAGGTTGGGGCGGCAACGGCGAAAGTCTTGTGGCCGGCGCCTGAGCAGAATTCCAACTTACCTTCGCGCAACAACGATTCAATTGTCCTGCGCCTGCAGATTGGTGAGCGTGCTTTGCTACTAACCGGCGACATCGAAATGGCGGGCGAGAACGGGATGTTGCGAGCGGCAGACGACTTGCATGCTGATGTCGTCAAAGTCGCGCATCATGGCAGCAAGACTTCATCAACGGCAGGTTTCATCGCAGCTGCCCGGCCGCGTTTTGCAATCATCTCTGTTGGCCAAACTTCGATCTTTGGTCACCCGAATAGCGAAGTGGTGGAACGGTGGAACCTAAGTGGGTCGCAGGTGTTGACGACCGGGAAGCAGCGGGACGCTAACGGTTACAACTGACGGACGGGAATTGGAAATAGAAACGTTTATTAAGAAGAAATAGAGAAGTGCGCTAGATCAGCGGATCTGTGTCGTCAGGGACGTAAAGATCGATTGTAGCGCTGCCGGGCTTGTAAGTATGAAGAACACCTAGCGGCGGGGCATAGACGTGAAGCGTGACGAGGTCGCGCTCACTCACATCGGGATTGCCGAGCTGATGAATGTCGGGAACATCTGAGCCAGTAACTGCTCCGGCCCCATGTTCGCGTGCGCTTTTGTATTCCAGACCGGCAACCGGATGGTAGCTAAAAGTTGTTTCCCATAAGAGGCCCTGACAAACCTTAACGCCGCCGTGCGAACCATTGTGGTCGTGAATGGGAGTGCGTTGGCCGGGACGCCAGCACAACACCAGCATTTCCACAAAGTCGTTGCGACAAACTCGATGACGCCAGTAGTTACCTTCCTTAAAACCGATATATGGTTCCAAGTCGTCGGGCGAAATCTCCGCCCTTTCAAGCCACTCATAGATCTGCGCGAGTCTGGGCGCGCTGTCCAGTGATTCAAGCGTGCTGACTAAGGACTGCAATGAAAATCGATGACCCGGATCGGCTACTTCGTCGGTTGCAAGACCATCGATTGTTTCTGGGTGCGTAGACAAGCTCTGTTCTCTCCCGGAGTGAAGCACGCGCAAATAAGTCGCTATGCCCTTATATTCTCTCGGAGGATTGGAGTCAAGACGTTCGCGGTTTTTAGAACCGTTTGAAAAGCGAAACTTTGTTAAGTAATCAAAATCCTGCGTGTTGCTTCACCGTCTCCTGATATGTCGATTCGCCAGACATCGGTCGTTAACGGATAGTTTTTGAGCCGTTCGGCCCATTCGACAACTATTACGGCGCGTTCATCAGTCAGCAATTCTTCAAGATCAACCGCATGCGCGGCAGCAGCCCCTTCATCCAGGCGATAAAGATCGATGTGAAAGAGTGGCAGGCGACCCGCGTAAGGATTAACCAACGTAAATGATGGGCTGGTTACTTCCTCAGGGTCGATATCGAAAGCGGCGGCGATTCCCTTTACGAAAACAGTTTTGCCGGCACCTAGCGGTCCATTAATTAAGAGGACCTCACCGCCGCTGAGTTGCGCGCCAATCTGCTTACCGAGGGCAAAAGTTTCAGCAGCGTCGGACGTGTGATATTCACCGGCTGAGATTGGGCTGATCGTTGTCATGATTGAAGAAGGAGGGTTTGTTTCTAAGGGTATTCACCTTTTGGATCGAGCGACCGAACCGCGTCGCTAACGTGATCGCGAATATCGGAAGCGACCATTGTCCGCATGCCGAGTTTGCCCGCCGCGAAATCGCCTGCCAGACCACCGATGTAAAGCGCAGCAATTGTGGAGGCGAGCGGATCGGAATTGTCTTTCAAAGTAGCGAGGTCCTGAGCGATGAATCCGGCAATAAGGCCAGTCAATGTATCACCCGCTCCAGCAGTTCCCAGTCCCGCGTTACCAGTTGGATTAATGAAGACCCGTCCATCGGGTGCTGCAATCAATGAGCGAGTGCCTTTAAGTACGAGAATTAATTGGTGTTTCGTAGCAAATTCTCGAACGACCGCAACGCGATCATCGAGTGCAGACTTCTCGTTTGTGCCAAGCAAGCGCAACATCTCACCAGCGTGTGGTGTCAGGATTAGCTGCGCCTTCTCTGATCCCTTAAGTTCGGTCGGCCAGCCGCTGTCGGAGTAGGCCGCCAGGCAATTAAGCGCATCAGCATCGATCACCATTGGAATCTGTCGTTTCTTTACCAGTGAAAAAACGAAGCGACGGGTGCGCTCGTCGTCGGCTGACAAGCCAGGTCCAATCGCTATTACAGTCGCCTTATTCGCCAACTGCATCACATGATCGACAGCTTCTTCACGAATGGCGCCGCGATCAGTTTCAGCGAGCGCGGTCGTCATAACTTCAGGCATCACGCTCGCCGCAATTGAGGCCAACGCCGAAGCTGGAGTGGCGATAGTGACCAAGCCCGCGCCCGAACGCATCGCTGCATTGCCACAAAGAACAGCCGCGCCTGTATACCCCCGCGAGCCTGCAATCACGAGCGCGTGTCCGTGTGTATTCTTGAACGAGTCGGACGTATAGCGAGTACTGATGAGCCACTCGCGTGCGTCGTTCTCTTCGCTTACGAAGAGTTGTGGCTTCGTTGCATCGATCAGTGTCGTAGGTGAGCCAATATTCGCGACCAGGAGTTTGCCGTTCAGAGTGGACGCGGGCGGCACGACGTTGGCGATTTTGGGAGCTGTAAAGGTAATTGTTAAGTCAGCCGATACCGCTTCGCCGATCAGGTTCGCTGAATCTGCGTTGAGACCTGAAGGCAAGTCAACCGAAACGATCAGAGGCAATTCTGTCGCTGATTTTGCCCTTGCGTGTCGTAGCGTTTTCAGGTGCTGCACGACATTAAGGAAGATTCCCTCCAGAGGGCGGGTGAGTCCAGTCCCAAAAAGGGCATCCACAATAAAGTCGTACGCTGGGGCAAATTTCGCAAGGTTTTCCCAGGCCTCCACACCTTCACACTCTACATAAGTTAGGCCCGGGCAACGATCAGACGGACTGGCTTCTTCGCTAGCGCTGCGAGCAACAACTTCAAGATTAGCTTGAGCGTCGCCCTTCGCCTCCTGGATGCGCCCAAACAGGATGACGTCCACTTTTACCCCAGCACGAGAGAGTTCCATTGCCAGCGCCGCGCCGTCGCCACCGTTGCTTCCTCTCCCACAAAGTACTTGCGCTCTCTTACCTGAAAGCTTTCCCGCGAAATGACTTGCGATTGGTTGGAAACAGGCTTGGGCAGCCGCCTGCATCAACGAGAGAGAAGGGATCTGATAGTCGGAGGTTGTAATGCGGTCAATTTCCCGCATCTGCTGGGCTGAAATAACTGGCTGCACGTTTTCGATGATAAGGAGGGGCTCTTAACTGGTCAATGAGATAAGGTAGGGAAGGGAGCAGTTACGTTCCAGGAATAAAGTGAGGCGCGCTCCAAAAAAAAGGGCGGCCCCGGGGCCACCCCCGCCTTGCCGCTGCACCAAACCGTCCGTTTTTCCAGGATAACTTACTAAATAATCAATCCCTCGAGTTCTCCAGAAAATTATTTCATTAAAAAAGCCGAGGTTGCCAGTGGAGCTCTGGTTATTGACCGAGCTAGTAGGAGCTGAGGCTATTTACCTGGTTTTAATAGCCGGAAGATTTTCTGAAAGACTGCGCGGGATTCTGAAAGCTCTAGGAAGTAAGCCACGGCAAAATACGCGACTCCATAGCCGCCGAGCACAAGTGCTGCCAGCGGGATGGGGTGTATGTCTCCCAACAATAATTTGAAGGTCCAACCAATGTCAGCAGCTAAAAGAGCCGCTATCCAAAGTTTGATCACGTACGGGGCCGACAACCCGGTGCGACCGATGCGACGGTTTAGGGAGCGACGCAGCAGGGCAAACTCGATCCATCCGGCAATTCCAGCAGAAGCTGTCAGTCCCGCAACGCCCCACTTTGGATCTATTTCGAGCAAACGGGGCAGTGGCAATGCGAAAAGGTAACCGAGTATGGTCGTAAGAGTGACGCGCACGATTGCATACTGCAGCGGCGTCCGAGTGTCATGCAAAGCGTAATAAGTGGATGAATACAACCGGCCGAGAGTAGACGCAAGCAATCCTACGGTTGACCCGGCAAGAATGCCCCACACGAAAATTGCGGCGTCATGCTTAAACTGTCCGGTCTGGTACAGCACTGCGGCAATTACGTCACCGAGCGCAAGAAACGCCATCGATGAAGGTACGATAAAAAAAGCTATGCGCCGCAGACCTTCATCCAGCCGGCCGCGCAGGATCTGGGCAACTTCTTCGGTGCTGCCGATAGCTCTGGACATCGCCGGCAATTCGGCAGCCGATACCGACATGCCAAACAAGCTGACCGGCAGAGTGTATAGACTCTGCGCATAGGTAAGAGCAACCACCGAGCCCACTGGCAAAAAACTAGCAAGCACAGCATCAACAAAGGCGCTTATCTGCACTACACCGCGACTCATAAAAACTGGGAAGAAGTTTCTGACTACCGTCCTCACCTGCTCACTCGCGACATCGAGTACTGGCCTTATACGTCGCACCAGTTTCATTACCGTCGGCCACTGCACGCCAAACTGGAGCGCGCTACCGATAACCGAACCCCATGCGACATATTCCGCCAGCGGAAATTGACCCACGCGCCGGCCAAAGATAATTAGTGACGCGATCATCGCAAGATTCCAGGCGACCGGCGCTGTGTAGGAAATGAAGAAGCGATGGTGACTATTAAGGACTCCCAGACACCAGGCTGAAAGAACCAGAAGACCTGCTCCAGGAAAGAGAATTCGGACCAGGCGAATAGTCAATTCGCGCGTTTCGCCATGAAATCCCGGCGCGATAGCAGAAATCAGATAGGGCGTAGTGAGAACGCCGGTGAGCACTATTACGGAGACTGCGAGAGCGAGCAGTCCGAGTACCGCATTGGCGACGTGGTTTGCTTCTTTTTCATCGTCGTGTGCCAGAAGCTTTGCATAAACTGGAATGAACGACGCTGACAGAGCGCCCTCACCGAAAATGTTCTGCAGGAAATTAGGAATGCGGAATGCGGCACTGAATGCATCGCCGGCGGCGGATGTGCCGAAGTAATGAGCGAAAACTCTCTGGCGGGCCAATCCTACAATGCGGCTTATGAGGATGCCGGCGCCAACCATGAAAGCCGATCGGCCCGTGCTCCTTTCAACCTTCGCATTAAGATCTACGGGCGGGGATTCACCACCAGCGGCTCCAACCTGCTCCATCGTCTCACCAGCAATGGAACTCGCCTCGTCGTGAACGTCGGATTCATTATTGGTGAGTTCCTCATTGACAGGCTCGTCATTGGGAAGAGGATCTTTCGGGAGGTCACTCATCGTTATCCGAGATCGTAGTCCTTAATTTTAGTGAGGAGCGTCTTGTAGCTAACGCCCAAATCCTCGGCTGCCTGCATCTTATTGCCGTTGCTCGCAGCGAGCGCCTGAAGAACCTTTTGACGTTCAACTAAGCGTAATGCGCGCTGCCCAACTTCGGAGAGACTGCCCGTCAGGTCAAATAACGACAACGCTTCAGTATTGTCCATAGGACTCGGATGAAGACCAAGATCTTTTGCTTCAATCAACATTGTATCGGACAAGATACAGGCGCGTTCGATTGCGTTTTCCAACTCGCGAACATTGCCCGGCCAATTATGTGCACGCAATGCTGCCAGGGCATCATCACTCAAAGCAGCTTCACGGCCACGAAGCTCTTTACCGAGGTCGGCGGCGAAATGTTTGGCCAGCAAAACAATGTCACTTTCGCGGTCCCGAAGCGGTGGGACCTCAAGCGGAAACACTGCCAAACGGAAAAAGAGGTCGCGTCTAAAGGCACCCTTCTCTACGTCAGTCTTCAAATCACGATTCGTCGCGGCTACCACCCGAACGTCAACTGGCACAGGGGCGCGCCCGCCAATGCGGTCGACCACCTTTTCCTCGATTACCCGCAACAATTTCCCCTGCACGGCGAGTGGTAGTTCACCGATCTCATCGAGAAAAACCGTCCCGCTTGAAGCAAGTTCGAATTTTCCCAGCCGCCGGTCGCCGGCACCAGTGAATGCCCCACGCTCGTGTCCGAATAACTCGTTCTCGATGAGCGTCTCAGGAATTGCCGCGCAATTGATCGCGACGAAAGGCCGGTCGCGCCTGCTGGAAAGATGATGGACTGCACGCGCAAAGAGTTCCTTGCCAGTTCCGGATTCACCCAGTAACAAAACGGTCGCTTCGGTTTGCGCGACCCGCTGAGTTTCAGCAACGGCACGCTTGATGGCATCCGATTCACCGATGATGCGCGGGAAGCCATAGCGTCGCGACCACTCTTCACGCAGGAGAATGTTTTCGGTTCGTAGTCGTTCCTGTTCCAGCGCCCGTTGGACGATGATAAGGAGATGGTTTGAGTCTACCGGCTTCTGAAGAAAATCATGGGCGCCGTCTTTCATCGCCTGAACCGCTTCGTCAATCGATCCGAATGCAGTCATGACGATGACGGGAATATTGCCATCGGCCGCACGCGCGGCGCGCAAGACATCAAGGCCGGATCCATGAGGCATTCGCAGATCAGTGAGAACCAACTTGTGCGGACCGCCGGCAATTTGATTGAGGGCAGCGCGCGCGTCAGCCGCCTCGGTTACGCTGTAGCCTGCGTTCTCAAGAGTGAGACGCAAAACGCGGCGCAGGCTGTCTTTGTCTTCGACGAGGAGAATGTCAGGCATGTGGTTTCGCGAACGAGCGGCAACGATTTGGATTGTACAACAGGATAGTGAGCGGTGAGCAGTAACCATTGCCCAGAACGGACATGATGTGCTTCTTGGTCAGAATGGCCTGCGTAGCGATGATCTTCAGGCGGCGAGTGGTATTACAACTCGGACTTTGCAAACCTGCCCCCGGAAAAAACCAAAAGGCGTGAATGGGATCAGTCATTCACGCCCCTGCGTCGCTAGTTTCCAGGAAGAGCCGGATCCGAGATGATTTCCGGGCTGTTGCCCCGGCTGCTGCGTTAGAACCTGCGCAGCTCGATTCCTTGATCGCTACCTCTCGGCCACGCCCGTCGCTGTTCCCCGCCTAATGACTTGAGTATGACGCCTCGCTTGGTGCAGGGGCGAGCCGCGCACATGACTTTGCGAGTGTCTCCGCTGGGACTAGAAACGCGCGAGCATTATCAGAGGACTTGAGAAACGAGGGCGATGCACTGGCGTAGTAGCTGCCGGCACCGCATCATTTGGGACGTCATGCACAAATTGGGAGTGAAGACTTTAGAGCTGTTTCAATCCGGCGTTATCAATACTTGAATAGGCTTTCAATAGTTCTAGACTCTGAGAACTCGTGTTGCTTGCTCTTCAAGTTAGGCAAATCGATGTGTTTGTTGGTGTTTTGATCCACGCAGAAATTGTCTATCAATCTCGTCCATTAACTGGGAAGCCAGTCGGCCTTCACCTAGTTCCTTGATCAGCTTTTGCTTCTCTAGCGCCAATTCTTCATCTCCTAGATCGAGGTAGACTAATCCGAGAGAATAGTGAATTGTCGCGTCCTCAGGATTAATCTGCATTGCCTGAGTGTAAGCCTTTATGGCCTCTGGATAACTACCCACGTTGAAGTAGGCCAGGCCAAGATTTTTGCGCAACTCTACGTCGTTAGGTCGCAGGCGAATCGCCATCAGGTGCATGCGAACGGCTTTGAGAAACTGGGCTGAACGGTCGTATGCAAGGCCCAGTTTGGAATAAGCCTCAGCGAAGTTGGGGTCAACCTTCACTGCGTTAGAATAAGCTTCAATGGCGTTTTCGATGCGGTCCATATGCTCGTACACTGAACCCAACGCAAAATACGTTTCCGCGGCCAAATCATTTTCCGTCTGCAATGCTTTTTTGAACTCTGCCACCGCTTCCTGGTGTCTGCTTTGACGAACCAGCTCGAGGCCAGACTGGTAATGACTGTCGTCGCCAAGCGATTCATCCGATTGACGGATTTTAAACTTGTCCAAAAATTTCTTCCCTAACATCCTCGTTTCTCCCCACTCTTTTAGTATTCACTTACCGCTAACGTATATACGCCACCCAAGCGAAGAGCGCTCTTTACCTTGCTTCGATCCAATTGCAATCCTGACGTTCCGCTTCCCGACGAGACAAAGGTAGGATTTAAGAAACCGCCGGAACTGAGGTACCTTGCGACGACAAATGCGCCAAAGTTCGTATCAGCGCCACCACCGCTTCGGTTTATCACACCGTCTCCAAGCACGAGCACCAATCCATCGAACGTCTTGCTGCCACTCATGTTGAGCGTGCCTGTCACCACGAGCAATCCTTTTCCGCCTTCGTTAGGGAGTGTCGCGTCACCATCGACGAACGTAAAAAGCCCATTCGGCGGATCCCCAAGCCCCGCCCCGAAGCTTGTGGGACCTGACTCGCCATTCCGTGTGTTGAAGTAACGATCGCAGGAGACATCCTGACTGGTGCTGCAGTTGTAAAACTGTTGCTGAGACGCTTCTCTCAGTTGTTGAACGAAAGCACGTGCCCCGGATACCGGATCAGAGGTGGTTTGGAGCCAAGGGGGAAGTTGCGGCAAATCGCTTGGCAACGCCAATGGTTTGAGAACCGGGATAAGCCCCGTGGTATCACCATCAAGGGGAAGAGAGTTGTTACCGTTAAGACTTGTAAGCGTCGTGTAGTCAGGGTTATTCGTAACGAGAAAAGCGGGTAAAGGTTGGCCGCCAGCATTATCTTTGCCGCTATAAATGTAATGCGCGCTGCTACCAATGGAGATGTTAGCAGCAGTCGCTGAGTCGTCGTGACCGCGGACCACAAAGGTCGCGGGTGGATCATAGTTCATGGTAAAGCTGGTCACCATTGCTTGAATGTTCTTCACCGCGCCGTGTGGCCCGTAGCCTTGAACCTTTACTATTAACCTACGTGGTTCCGGCGTAGTGACGATGGTTGTTATGGCGAAACTGCCACTCTGAGGAATCGTTATTGAAGTGGGCACCGTAAACAAGGTACCAACGTTTGGAATTTCGACCGATGGGTTGTTAAAGGTTAGAGTGATGTTGGATGTGCCTGAAATGATGCTTCCAGCTAGTGTACCCTTTATTGAAACGGAAATTGGAGATGTGCTACCTGCGGCCAAGGGCGCAGTCTCCGTTATTTGCAACGTAAAGGTGGTACCTGAAGGAATAGTAAGGCTGGTGTTGCTCTTCACTCCCGAAAAGCTAAAGGCGCCAAAAGCCGGACTCACCCCAGATGCTGTGATGTCTGTTGAGGATTGCGGTGTGAAGGTGAGCGACACGCCGCCACCTAGGGATATAGAAGTCGGTGAGGTTGACACAGTGCCGGTGAAAGATCCCGCCGTGGAGTAAACTACCTTGGTTGAGTTCTCGGGATCTTTTATCTCTGTGACCGCATAAGCCATGCCCGTAGAGTATGTATAGCTTGGACTTAAAGTTATGCGATCTGGAGTGGTTGACGTCGGAAAATTCTTGATAAGCCACTGAGAAAGCTTCGGATCCGCCACGGCGTTCTTGAAGTTTATTGTAGGCGCAACATTTCCTCTGAGAACATTGAGTGCTGACTGCATCCCGGCTTCTGCCGCGTAATAAGCTTGAACTTCATCGGTCGCACTGATGGCATTCGTTGCGGACATTCCTGTCGTCAAAATTAGAGCGCTTGCCAACGTGAGAACCAATAAGGAGATAAAAAGTACCGTTACGAGCGCGGCTCCGCGCTCTCCGCGGACATCGTCTTTAGATTCTGAATGCTTCTGTATTAACAAGGGTTCTCCTATCCGAAATCCGTCTCAGTAATTGTTTAAATTGGCATTGCGCAAATTAACGTCTGTAACAAGCTGGACGCGCGTGCGTGGTTGGAAGCCCGGGGAGCCTGGCACGCCTCGTGGATCCAGTTCCACGCACAGACTTATGACGATATATTTGGCGTCGATTTTCTGCGCGACTTCAGCGGAAGCAGTTGAAATATCGCAGCTGGGTACACCTCCAACAGCCGGCGACATTGTGTAGCTTATTTTTGACGGGTAATAACGGATCCTTAGCTTATCGATGCGGTTGGCCAGCACGGTTGTCTGATTCTGCGTGCCGATATCGAGGCGCACGATATAACTCGCTTCGTTCGTGGTCCATAGCGAATATTTCACATCCTCATTGCGATCATTTACAAGCGGGCTGCTCGCTTGACCTTCAAAAGCATTTAGATTGGCGCGTACGCGAATTGAACTGAGACCCGAATCGGCGGCGACAATTCCATTGTCGCTAAGACCAAAACCGGAGTTAGCGATCTCACGAGTCATAATATTGAGAGCGCGTTGAGAATCGGCTAAGGCATCTGAGCGTTGATTCTCTCTGGCGCGAACATTGAAGGAGCCAGCAAGCAAGCTGCTGGTGATCCCCATTATTACCAGGACAATGGAGATAGCGATGATCAGCTCCAGTAATGAGAAGCCTTCCGTTCCCGATCTCTTCCGATGGTGATTCATGAAGACGTGATCTCCTATCTAATTCCTAACCAAAGAAAACTCTTTCAGCCGAGGTTTGGTCCAGGCGTTATTGTCGTTCGCTTCGTATAAATAATTACTTGCCCATACATCCAACCTGATTTCCCGGCGTACTGGCCCCCTGTCGTGCTTCGGGCCTTTGGCGTCACTACCAGGGTTATATCTTTTAGAGTGCTGGTGGTGTTTACCACTGTGAGTTGAACGGTGTAGCTTTGGGAACCGCTAGACGGGTCGCCCACACTTAGCGTCTCCGTTGATGAAACACAAGAATTAAACGGGGTAGCGCGCAGTTGCTCCAGCTTGATTTGGGCGATTGCCAAAGCACCCGCGCGAATCGCTGCTGTGGAGTTATACCTCATGGCGTAGACGAAGAGAGGGGCGATGCCGGCGGATACGATCATCATCAAGACCAGCGCGATGGTAGTCTCAATCAATGTAAAGCCGGTCTGGCCTTTGGCGGTCGTAGTCGGTTTCGGTTTCATACAATTCACCTGACCATTCATCTGGATTTTCAGTTGGTAACATTTACCGTTATCGGGAATGTGGTGCCGCACTGCGCGGCAAAAGTCACAATAAAAGGTCCACGTAGAGTGTCGTTTGATTTGATCGCGAAATTTGACCCCGTGGAGACAGTTTGTGATGTAGGGGTGATAGTAAGATTTGAGGGTTTTGACACAACCACGCCGCTGGTAACGCTCAAGCTAACCAGCACATTTGCTGTTCCACCGCCATTTTTCTTAACTGAGACACTGGTTGATGAAACATGAATCGTGCATTGCGGGGGTCCGGCTTCCCCACCTGCTCCTTCTCCCGAAACATCCAAACAAGGAGTGCCATCCAGCGTGTCTGTACCGCCTACTACCGTCGAGGTTCGTATCGAGGATGAGGGGAGGATTCCATTGGTGTAAGGAACGTTGGGAAGAACTGGTTGTTGGTTTTCCACGGTAACATCGCCTGAACCAGACACATCAACGTTCAAGGGTTGACCGGAACCATTGGCATTATTTATCGCAAAAGTAGTAACACAGGAAGTGCCCGAGGTGAGCGTGCGCCCGCGCCAATTGAAGGTGACCTCCGGGAGTGTTGCGTTATTTGCTATTTGAACACCGGACTCGAAGTTGAAACTGCGAGGAAAAGGAGCTCCGGTGTTATTGAAGTCCATGTTGACTGTATAGCTTGTCGGGCTGGTAAACTTGACGGAGGTAGTGTCGTGACGACGGACGGCATCAATTCGGGCCTTCTCCATATAGCTGGCAAGTTGCCGAACTGAATTTTGGATACGTAGAGAGGCGCGAGCTGTTCTGAAATTAATTATGGCTATAGTAGATAGGACAGCAATAATCGCAACGACGATCACGAGTTCTGTCATGCCCACGCCGCTTTCCCTGCTGAGTTTCCCTGTTGTCTCGTTCTTGGTGTCGATAATCATTCTTCCTCCTGCCTCTCTAACGCCGGGGTGGTGGTGCAACTCAGGCGACTCTGCTTTGGCAACACCCATGCCAACACCAACTCTCCGAAAAATGGCCCGTTTTACCTAACTCTCCGTTAAGCCAACTGGACAACCCGTTACCTTTAGTTACTACGACGGAAGCCCTCTTCCTCTTCACGTTTGGCCTCACGAAGACTCACTACGATTAGAACCAGAGAGGACTTGGGAATTGATTTCGTCTTTGATTGGAAAGCGGAGGAGCTTCAAACTTTAGATTAGTAGGGGAGTCTTTCGGTCTGAAGCTGGAGGGTGGATTTTGAGTAACGACCTTCCGCCAAGATCGTCAACAGGATCGTCCGCTTCGTGCGAGGTGCCGCACGCCGAGCGCGCAAGTTGGACGGTGAAGCGCCCCGTCGGTCGTCAAGATCGGCGGGGCGCAATTATCTGAGTCCAGGCGTTATCAGGGTGAACTTGGATGGGCTTTCAGCGTTGATCCCGACTCTCCATTCATGGAGCCGGAGATGCTCTCGGTATCCGCGAGTTTCATCGTTAACGCCAGCGGCTTGTAGTTGAAGGCCTTCGGTCCCCCGCGGCTATTCTGCACTAACATGACCAAATAGTCTTGATTTGATCGAAACCGAAGGACGTTTCCATGCTGGTTCATGATGACGAAGAGCAGCGTGTCACCGTTTCTGGTTCTCATTTGTCCGACGAGTGAACTAGCGCCTCCGTCGGTTCTGCCGAGTGTGCCTGTCTTGGCGATGACGCTCCCTTTCCAGGCGGGACCGGTAAACCGATCCTCTAAAGTTCCAGGATCAATTCCGGCAACAGGCATGATGTCTGAGGGCGATAATTTGTTTTTCTGAAGTTCGTTGCGTAGTCCTCGCAGAATCTTCATCATCGCGCGAGGTGTCACCCGATTTACACCCAGACCACTTAAAGACCCAAACTGAATTTCTTCAGGAGGGATGGCAAGAGTTGTAGCCAGTTGGCGCATCACTGCTTCCGGGCCGCCCAGGCTATCGCCAATGCGTTCCGCCATGAAGTTGTTTGAATAGCAGAGCAACACCTTGAGCACGTCGGTTAGCTTGCTCGACTTGTGGGTCAGCAGCAACGTGGCGCCGGGTGCCGCTGAGCCAACAATAACTTCTCCCATCACTGTTAGGCTGGGAACTGTTTGTAGGCTGGCGAGATCGCCGAGAGCTGTACGCTCGTAGGTCCACGCACGCGTGGCTTCGCTGGAACGGCGCGTGGCATCGAGTGCGTCGTAAAGCCATTCGCCCGAGGCGCGCGCGGAGGCGCTGAAGTTCATTGTAAAACCTGGCGCCACGATCAAATCGCCGGTGACACTGCGAATGCCCAGGCTATTCAGCTGTCGCGCAATCATCACCGCATGTTCGTGATGAAATGATGGATCGCGACCCGTGACATACAGGTTCCCCGTGATCTGTCCAGTTGCGGTGTCTAACGAACCGTCAGTCCAAAAGCCGGTGCTGAAACGATGGTTCGGTCCGAAATTGCGAAGTGCAACCAGCGCCGTCGCCAGTTTGATCGACGACGCAGGATTGAATGCCTGGTCGACTGCCTGCGCTGAGACTACCTTCCCGTCAAGCGTTTCTATCAGCACGCCCTGGAGGCCATAGACGGGCGCGATCGTTTCCTCAGAAGCTGTCTGAACTTGAGTTTGTGGCTGAGTTGTAACGGAAGGCACCGTGCTTTGTTCTTTCGCCGGCACCTGGGCTGAAAGCGACATTGATGCCAGAAGCAAAAATATTGCAGCAGCAAAAATGCGACAAACAGGACTTGAGAAACTGGAATTGCTATTCATACGTCGTGGCCCATTGTTGCTCTAGCGCGAGCGACAAAGAATAATAACACGGTGCGGGAGAGTGGCGGGGAAGAGTATTTTTTGATGCGATCTTGCTGCCCTGGGATGCCGCGTGCGCCCACTAGCTTTGGCACGCTTCAGCGCGCACAATGGAAACTCCAGTTCGTTGACAACGTCAGAAGCGCAAACCTAGAATCTCGGTATTGACAATCCAGTGAGACCTAACCGTAAGCCGGTAGTTATCGAAGACATACGTGCCACCCACAAGGCGCGCAAGAAGGAGATTCGCGCGCGGCTCAATCAGTTTCAGGAGATGTGGCGCAGGGGCTCAGACGAGCAACTCTGGGAAGAGCTAGTCTTCTGTATTTTCACTGCCGGCGCGTCGGCGCGCATGGGCTTCCGTTCCGTGGAAGCGATCAGACCGTTTCTAATTAACGGTAAGCGTGAAGACATGACGCTGGCCTTGAAGACAAACGGGGCCCACCGTTTTCCGGTTGAGCGCCCGGGTTATATCGTAGTCACGAGAGACTACTTACGTGAGCATTGCGGCCTGGCCTTGCGGAAAAAGCTTCAAAGCTTTGAAGATCCAATTGAGCGTCGCGATTGGCTGGCGCGAGAAAAACGCATCAAGGGACTGGGATATAAAGAGTCGAGCCACTTCCTGCGAAACATTGGGTTACTCGGGCACGCCATTCTCGATAAGCATGTGATGAGTTGCCTTGCCGATCTAAAAGTGGTCGAAACGTCTAAGCCTCCGGCAACTCGAACGCGCTATTTGGAAACGGAGGAAAGACTACGTTACTTTGCACGTGAAATTAAGATTGACTTTGACGAGCTTGATCTGGTTCTTTGGTCAATGAAAACCGGCGAAGTCTTGAAGTAGTAAAATTTTTCTCCCCAGCAGGTTGATTTGGATACTCCTGAAGTATCCGTAACGCGGAGAGATAGAAATCATGCAAGCTCTTAACGCGAAACGGTGGCTCCCCCCAATGGCAATAAAACTTTTTGCCGGCATTCTTATTTGTCTGGCGATGTCAGCACCTGTCCTGGCGGTGAGCGACACTAAGGCGCGCCAGCGTGCCAACGAAGCGCTTAAAAACGGAGATTATGAGAACGCCGAAAAGCAGTTTAGGGAATTACTTGCAAAAGACGCTCATGACAAGGAAGCGCGTCTTGGGCTGAGTTTTGCCTTGCTGAAGCAAAGAATGCTTCAAGATGCCTACGACCATGCGGCCAGAGTTGTACTGACCGATCCGCTTTCGTCGCGCGCTCACGCCCTTTTGGGATCTGTAATTCTAGCGTCCGGCGATTTTCAGAATTCAGTTGAAGAATTCCGTACCTCTCTAAGCCTCAAGAATGACGAGGCGCTGGCCATTGCCGGGTTGGGGATGGTTGATTTTTATGAGAACCGTCTCGAGTCTTCGATCAGGGGATTGCGCCGCGCCGTGAGTCTTGATGACACCGAGCCTGACTACCTTTTCAATCTCGGACAAGCCACAGCCCGCAACGAGCGGTACAAGGAAGCGGCAGATGCATACGAAAAATTCCTGGTCATCGCGCCCAAAACCGATGCCGATCGGCGGGCCCGTATCCGCGGCCTGATCGACTTCCTGCGCTATCTGGGAAAACAGAGCTCTTTGTATGTTCTGGCCGGGGAAAACAAAACGACCGTGCCGTTCGAGTCGGTTGATGGGCGGCCGATCCTGGAGGTGCGCGCAAACAATAACCGCGAAACTTTACGGTTTGTTCTCGACACTGGCTCGGGAATGTCTGTTATCTCTGAGGAAACAGCAAAAAAATTAGGTTTGCATCCAGTTGCCCGTGGAGGCCAGGCACGTGCGGTAGGTGGTGGCGGCAAGTTTGACATCGTCTATGGCTTCCTGGACTCGCTCGAGCTTGGAGATGTAAGAGTTGAGAGTGTGCCGGTCTACATTCGCCACTTCTTTGACGAAAAGAACCCGGTGGATGGCTACCTCGGTCTATCAGTGATCTCAAAGTTCATTGCCTCTGTCGACTACGGCGAAAAGATTTTCATGTTACGGCGGCCATCGGAGAATTTCGTCAAAGATCTTTGGGGCATACGCATTTCAAGAAATGCGGTTCAGCCGTTGGCTCCCGGTGTTCTGGAGATTCCGCTGCGCACGACCTCTAGTGGGTTTCTAAGCGGCGAGGTTCATCTCGAAGGAATTGAAAGACCGCTGAACTTCATCGTCGATACCGGTGCAAGCGTTTCGGTGGTTTCAGAACGCCTGACGAAGGAAGAGGATCTCGATAACTATCTGGAGCCGACCCGCCTGCGAATTTATGGCGCCGCGGGTATTGCTGATGATGTCAGGAGTTTGCTATTGCCCAAGGTTATGTTGGGCCCAATTACGCGCGAGCGAATTAGCGCGGCTATTCTGGATCTTGACCCGGTTAACGAGACCGCCGGTTTTACGCAGATGGGAATTCTCGGAGCAAACTATCTTCGACACTTCCGGGTCTCGTTTGACTTTCAGCGAGGCCTTCTACGGTTGGAACCACTGAATCAGAAGAAAGATGACGTTGACGTGAACAGACCGAATGAGCATTTGGATCAATGAAACAAAGCCTCTACCTTGAAACGTCCGTAATTGGCGCCTATCTGGATAATGGCGAGCCCTTTCGTCGTGATCTGACTATCCGTTGGTGGGAACACGAGATGCCCGACTATCGCTCAGTCATCTCGCCACTCGTCAACCGCGAACTCGAGCGCGTGAGCGAACCGCATCGCTCGGCTTACTTAAACCTAATCTCCACTCTCGAACAAGTAGAGCTTACCGAAGAAGCTGCAATCCTGGCGGACGGCTACATCTCGCGCGGCATATTCCATCGCAAATACATTGCCGACGCGTTGCACGTGGCGATCGCTTCCTGTCATAAGATCGACTACCTGGTGACCTGGAACTTTGGACACCTGGCGAATGTTCGCAGACAGGCGCGCATCCGATTGTTTAATACGGCAGCGGGATTTTATGTTCCCATGATCGTTACACCTGAGTTCCTGGTATCGGAAGCGACCGAGAAAGTGAATTGATCTAGTCGGCACGGCCCGGTCAAATCTCAAACGTGAGATCTGATATTCGAAAATTGAGATTTGAAATTTGAGACCTAAGGTGAAAGAATCAAGAATGTACCGGCGTCCTAAATTCCTGGAAGTGTTGCATGCCATTCGCGAGAAGATGTCTCGCGACGTAGACTATGATGTAGATCTTTTTGCTGAGATGGTCCGTTCAGGTGTCAGGCCCACGCATGGACCGGAGAGAATTATTCGCGGAGTGCGCACCCGCGCGCAGCCTGACGGAATACAAGAAGATTTACACGAGTCTGACGCCAGGCCGAAGAAGCAAGCGGGCAAGTCGAGGTAGTACAAAAGTAAAGCTCAGGCCGACAACTTAATATCAGGGAGTTGCTCCTTAGATTCATGAACCCAACGTTTGAAACAATCGGTTTGGAAGTGCCCAGCGAGAAAGCCTTTAACTATCTTGCCGAGCGCGCCGAAGATCAGGGTGAAGCCACCCAGCTTAATCGGCGTGGCGCCGTGCTGCACGGTCGCTGCTGGAAGTTAGGTGATGGGCTGGAGGTCTGGACGGTCCTATACCAGTCGGGCAGGAATGTTTTTTACGCTGACTGCCGGCCCGGATTTCGGGCGCGTTATATTCAAAAGATTAGTCCCTGGGCTTTGACCGAATACGATGAAGAGGGCGAGGCAGTGGTTCACGGATATCGCGAGGGCGCCGATTGCGAAGTCTTGTTCGAGCTGCAAAATCTGACCGAGGTGGGGCCCGGAGGATTCGGCGCGGAAGAGCTTCACGTGGGTCTATGTGGCCTGGCATATCGTGCGCGCGTGCGCAGCACCCCTGCCAAAACCAGATGGATGCCATTGGACAAGGCCGCGCCATCACGCGCGGCTCATGAAAACGATTGGAGCTTGACCGGGCGTGTCATTGCCTTTAAGCCATTGAAGAATCCGCTCTCGGGTAGCGACTTGTATTGGATACATCTGGACCTCGAGAGAATGAATCTTGAAATTCTCGTGAACCAGCGTGCGTTGCGCGGAGATAGGCTGGCGCCCGGCGTCATGCTTGACGCTGAGATCTGGTTGCAGGGCCACGTCCTTGATGAGCTAGCGCTGAGCTCGCGTTACGAAGGTTTGGATACTTCAGGTTCGACTGCGAACTTCTGGTCGCAACTGAAACGGAGAAACTAACCGAAGGTAAAGGGCGTACCGAAGGGTAAGAAGGGAAAGAGCAAGGGGGAAACGGTAAGCGGTTCTGGAAAGCTTTTGCTCCTTCCTTTACCCGTTATCCTTTGCCCGTTCCCATTTTCTGCATTACCCTATTGTTCTCAATGAAACGTCTCCTAATCGGTTGCCTCACAGTTGTCGCACTCCTGCTCGCCTCCTACTATCTCAACCAATATTGGATCCATCGCTATGACGGCATGATTGCCAGACAGGCGAATGTCTACCGGCTTGATCCGGCGCTGGTCTGGAGCATTATTTACGAGGAAACTTATTTTAGTCCCTGGAAAAACGGCAAAGACGGCGAGATTGGACTCATGCAAATCACGCCCGCGGTAGGTCGGGAGTGGGCTGCGGAAACCGGCATGCACGATCTGGAAAGGCAGATGATCCAGAATCCCACCAACTTGCTACGTGACCCGGAGCGAAATATTCAAATCGGCTGCTGGTATCTGGAAAAAATCTACGAACAGTATCGAGACACTGCCGATCCGGAGCCGCGCGTGATAGCCGCGTATAATGCCGGGCCGAGTAGAGCTGCGGAGTGGAACAAAGTTGCGGACGGCGCCAGGCAGTTGACTGCAGACGAATTCACTAATCGGATCGAAATTCCTTCCACGCGCGCCTACGTCAGCTCGATTATGGAGCGCTACCGCAAGCTTCGAAGGACGCGAGGGCCGGACATCACATCGCAGTCTCCTTCGCCCGAAAAATCGCGATAAGCTCGGAGTGAGGTAGTGATGATCAATTTGTTTACCAATTCCCTCGATATGGTAATTGTGGCGAAACTGCTGCTGGCCATCGTCTGCGGCGGAGCGATTGGCTTTGAGCGAGAACTGAGTCGCAAGGCCGCCGGACTGCGTACTAACGTGCTCATCTGCATGGCCTCAGCGTTATTTATGATTGTGTCGCGGCACATTGGAGGCGGCGCTGCTTATACCGATCCGGCAAGGTTGGTCGCCCAGGTGGTGGCCGGTATAGGTTTTTTGGGTGCCGGGGTAATCCTCCAGGCACGAGGTTCGATCACGGGACTGACCACCGCCGCCACCATCTTCATAGTCGCTGCTGTTGGCATCACGATCGGCGAGGGAATGTTTGGTCTTGCTGTGTTAGCGACAACGCTGATCATCATTGTGCTTGTGGTCCTGCGTAGAGTCGAACGATTTATCATTCGGCGTCAACGCATGTTCCATTATTCTTTGAAGACCCATGATCCCGCTCAGCTTCTGGAACGACTGCTGGATTTGCTCGAAAGACAACACCTCCATCTTGAAGACTTCGATGTCGACAATAGTCCGGATGGTGAGCACGTTGTTCGCCTTAGTGTCGTGACATCAATTGAAGGCAATCGCAGACTGCTCACTGAACTTCCGGGGCTCGGTTCGGACCTGATGACGTCGACCCACGAGCGCGGCGACTAGTCACCAGTGAAGTGCTGAACAGGAAGTTTTCAACCGGAAATCATGACGACTCTCTATTGCGCGCGTTGGATTCTGCCACTCTCTTCACCCGAGATTGTCGACGGCGCGGTAGCCGTTGATGGTCAGAAGATCGTTTCGGTCGGCAATCGCAACACGCTGCTAGAGCAATATCCTGAAGCAGCAACCCGCGAGCTTGGCGAGTCTGTCATCATCCCCGGCCTGGTCAACGCGCATTCCCATCTCGAACTTACGGCGATGCGTGGCTTCCTCGAAGATGAAGCTGCTGACTTCTTTGCCTGGCTCAGAAAACTGACTAGCGCCCGCCTCGAACGAATGACTGCTGATGACTTAAAAGTTTCCGCTTCATGGGGCGCCTGTGAAGCGGCACGGGCCGGGGTGACGTGTGTTGCCGATGCGAGCGACGCTGCACTGCAGAGCATGAATGCACTGTGCGACGTGGGACTGCGCGGCATTGTTTTTCAGGAATCGTTTGGCCCGGATCCGCGGCTGGCGCAGGAGAACTTTGAAAAGCTGACGACGAAAATTGCCGGTCTACGTGAACGTGAAACATTGCTGGTTAAATGCCGGAGTTTCCCCGCACGCGCCGTACACGGTCTGCGGTCAGCAGTTGCAGATGATTTCGAAGTTAGCCCTGGATCAGAAGCTGCCGCTGATGATGCATGCGGCCGAGACCGAGATGGAGGTTCGATTCCTGCGCGAGGGACGAGGTCCTTTTGCCGAGGGACTGAGAAGCCGCGGTATTGAATGGCGCGCGCCCGGAGTTTCTCCAATTCAATATCTGTACGACGCCGGCGTGCTGGAAACCATGCCGCTGCTGGCGCACTGCATCCGGGTGGACGAAGCAGACCTTGAAACCATCAAGCAAACTGAAACGCGCGTGGCGCACTGTCCGAAATCAAATGCGAAGCTCGGCCATGGCGTCGCACCTTTTGCCAAGATGGTCGCAAAGGGAATTCAGGTTGGCCTTGGCAGTGATTCCGTCGCCAGCAACAATACTTGTGATCTTTTGGAAGAAGCGCGCTTCGCGCTGTTTCTGGCTCGCTCTCGCGGCAGTTGCGCCCTGAATTCCGATGACATATTGCGGGCTGCTACTTTAGGAGGCGCACACTCACTCGGCTTAGCCGGCCAGGCCGGCGAGCTCAAAGAGGGCCTGCAGGCAGACTTCGCTGTTGTTTCGCTCGACGGTGCACATCAGATCCCGTCTTACGGTCCTGCCGAAACGCTGATCTTTGCATCCTCAGGTCGTGATGTAACGATGACGGTGGTAGCGGGAAGGGAAGTCTATCGGGATGGTCGCGTTATGTCTGTCGATGAGGATCGGTTACGCGCGCGAATGCGTGAGATTGCTGCGAAGCTGGCAAGCTAAGCAGGCTGCGCCTCGAATGCGAATAGAGGCGCAGCGCTCAAGAGTTTTTAGCACATGCGGAAAGGCAAAGCCTTTCCGCACATCAGGCGGCAAAGCCGTGACTAAATGGACGCCGCGATCGCTGCGTCAAAAATCTCCAACGCGACATCTACATTTTCTTTGGACAGGATCAACGGCGGCGACCAGCGAATCGTGTTTGCGCCCGCGCCCAGAATGATCAATCCGCGTTCGAAGCAGGCCATCTCCACGCGATCTCGCAACTCCGGAGCCGCCTTGTTTCCAACCCGATCTTCTACGAACTCCACCCCGATCATCAGTCCCATGCCGCGCACGTCGCCGATGCAGTCATACTTCTGCTTCAGTCGCTTTAGACCTGCCTTCAGGTACGCGCCCACCTCCGCGCTGTTCTGGACCAACCCGCCTTCGAGTAATTCAATCGTCTTTAAAGCCGCAGCGATGCAAACAGGATTGCCGCCGAAGGTTGACGCATGAGCGCCGGGCTTCCAGTCCATCAAATCGGCACGCGCGACGCAGACGCCGATTGGCAAGCCGGAGCCAATCCCTTTGGCAAGCGTTACGATGTCAGGCGCTACCTCGTAATGGTCGCAGGCGAACATTTTTCCGGTGCGGCCCATTCCGGATTGCACTTCGTCAACAATCAGAAGAATGCCGTGCTGATCGCAAATCCGGCGCAAGCCTTGTAGAAATCCAGCCGGTGCAGGCACGTATCCACCTTCACCTTGCACTGCTTCAACCACAATCGCCGCAACTTCGTCAGGTGGGGTTGTAGTCTTGAACAGTCTTTCCTCGATCCAGTTAAGCGCTCCCTGTCCCGCGCCGCCATCGCCGCAATCCTCGGCACGAAACGGATTACGAAACTCGTTGGGAAAAGGAACGTGCACGACGTCCAGCGCCTGGCGTTTGAAACCAGTTCGCTGGGCAACTTTAGACGACGTCAGCGAAAGCGAACCCAAAGTGCGGCCGTGAAAGCTGTTGAAGAAGGCGATGAACTTCTCGCGGCCGGTTGCATGCATCGCGAGTTTCAACGCAGTCTCGATCGCTTCAGTGCCGCTGTTTGCAAAGTGAGTTCGCGTAGGCGACTTCACCGGCACGATCTCATCGAGTTTCTTCGCGAGGGCCGGCATATGGCGGTAGTAGTAATCCGTGCCGCACATGTGAATCAGTTGCGCCGCCTGGTCCTGGATCGCCTGTACCACCTCAGGATGACAATGGCCGGTGGAACAGACTGCGACGCCGGCGTTGCAATCGAGGAAAGTGTTGCCATCAACGTCTTCCACCCAAACGCCCTGCGCGCGTTCGGCGACAAGTTTGAACGAGGGCCGAGGATAAGAAGGTGTAACAAACTGTGCGTCAGCGGTGATGATTTCCTTACCCTTCGGACCGGGAAGCGCAGTCTTGATTTCGGGACGCTTAGGCGGCGCCATAGTGTTAGTCGACATATGTGCTCTCCTTTTAAAAAAACCGGCCGTTACGGACAATGCGGCCTTCTGAACAGGACTCTGGCTCGACAAATAAAAGTCGAGATCACTTCAAAACGGCGATATAAAATTAAGGAAGTAAGAGCTAGTCGGCGAACAGATTGCAACGGCTATCGAGCGGGCGATGATTTAAGGTTTGGCTATTCAACATGGCTCGATTGGTGTTTTCGACTTAGCGGGGGTGGTCAATTATTACGTGCTGCCAGGGTCGAGATACTATCACGCGACGGGGTGCTAGTTCCAGTACCGAGCTGTTCCAAAGTTTGAGCTCTTCAGAGGACGCGAGCGCGATTTGCTGGGACCGCGGGCGTCCCGCCCGCAATGAGCGCGAAGCGCGAAAATAGTTTGTGGGTCACCTTCGAAGAACTGCGCGCCTGCGGCGCGTTTTCGGGCGGGGACGCCCGCGTTCCCAGCAAATCGCCGGCCCTTGATTCCAATGAGCTAGCCAGCCGCCTCCACAAGCGTAAAATCCTGATCGGCCTCGCGCGCGAACGATTCTCGAATCGTGACTTTCGGCGGCGGTAAGGGCCAGAGCGTGAGTCTGCGTCCAAATGAGTGAAGCAACACACGCGAGCGGAAGTAGTATTCGTGTTCCCACTCCACCTCGGCCATTGTCAACAGACAATCCACAAATTCTTCATGGCCGCAATCGCGTGCGTAGCGCGCGGCTGTTTCATATTCGCGGATGTTGCGGCTCTCCAGCCGGCCGGCGCCGTACATCGGTGCAAACCACCCCATCAGATGACAAAGGAAACCCAGCACCCGGCCAAGTAACAACGAGCGAATCTCACGCTGCCTATTTGGATGCGCGCCCAGTTTTTCGAGTATCCCTCCGACCAGTTCGCGATGATGCCACTCTTCGTCTTCGATCTGTTTGATTCGCGCCCGTTCATCGACGTCTACAACCGAATGCCAGTGACCGCGATATGCATATGCCGCCGCCTGCTCGGCCGAGTAGGCCAGCTGCAGCAGCCCTATCAACTTTCTGCGCTTGTCGGTTTCGGGCATCAGCGACAGTTTATTCCGCGACGAAGTTGTATTGGAGAATGCCAGTCACCTTAACTGGCTGTCCGGATAATTTGGTTGGTGAAAACTTTGCGCCTCGCGCTGCGGCGACCGCAGCTGCCTGCAACAACGGATGTCCAGAAACAGGCTGGGCTGAAATTACATTGCCGTTCTCGTCAACGGTCACTTGCACGACGACAGTGCCCGAGGCTTTCGCTGCTTTGGCGATCGGCGGATATGGCGGCTTGGGTAAGCTGATTGCCTTTCCATTTAACACGCCGCCAGAAACTGTCTTACTCTCAGCTGAGGTTTTCGTTTCAGGTTCAACTTTTTCGGAGGCCAAGGGTGGCGGAGTCGCACCGGGTTCCTGCGGAAGCATGGGCACTGTCGTGGTTGGAACATCCGTTTTGACCTCGTTTGAATCAGGGCCACCAATGTTATCGATCTTCCAGGCCCCACCTTCCTTGCTTAAAGCAAAAACGAGCTTTATCGAGTCGACTCCTTTTTCGGGCTTGTAGAAAAAAGAGATTTGCTTACCGTCGGCGGTCGAAGTTTCCTCGATGTTTTCCATGCGGTAGGTTCCGCTTGCGGTGCTTGCCCGTCTGGCGGTCTCTGCGAATCTCTGATTGTTCGACCTGATCGTGTCCGCGCCCAGCTTCTGAATTGCCTTGCTGGAAAAAAGCTGCGTCATGGTGTCGACATCACCTTTTTGCGCGGCGGCCATAAACTTCTTAACGGTCGCGGTCGGACTCCAGATCAAACCGCATCCGCACAGGAATAGCAGCGCCATCAAAAACAAGAGTCTGGGTTTCATTTACCCTCCGTAGAAATTAGTTCGCCCGTGCGGTTCAGTTGAGTTTCTTGACACTCTCTCGTAACGAGGCTTACACTCGCGGTCTTTCAAATCCTAGCATTCTTAACTAAAAATTGCGCAGCAAGACCGCGCCATCCGGCGGTCTTCCTGACTTCGAAAGGATCACAAAAGATATGGGTGCGCGAAATAAGATTACGGTGGTCGGCGCGGGTAATGTAGGCGCGACCGCCGCCCACTGGCTGGCCGCAAAGGAACTTGGCGACGTAGTGCTGGTCGACATTGTTGAGGGGGTGCCGCAAGGTAAGGCACTTGACCTGGCCCAGGCAGCACCGATTGAAGGCTATGACGTCAAATTGGTAGGAACGAATACCTACGATGGCACCGAGAACTCAGATGTGGTGATCATCACCGCCGGACTGCCACGCAAGCCGGGGATGAGCCGCGACGATCTGCTAAAGACCAATGCGGATATCGTCTCAAAAGTTGTCGATGAAGTGGTGAGCCGTTCACCTGATTCAATTCTGATCATCGTTTCGAATCCGCTCGATGCGATGTGTCAGGTGGCATTTCGCCGCTCTGGTTTTCCCAAGCACCGCGTGATTGGCATGGCCGGCGTACTCGATTCCGCGCGTATGCGTTGTTTCCTGGCGGAGGCTCTGGACGTTTCCGTGGAAAACGTCACAGCCTTTGTACTGGGAGGCCACGGCGACACCATGGTACCGCTGCCGCGTTTCTCAACCTGCGCCGGTATTCCGATTCCAGAATTGCTGCCCAAGGATCAGATCGATGCGATCGTGAAACGGACCGCAGGCGGCGGCGCCGAGATAGTTTCATTGCTCAAAACGGGCTCGGCCTATTACGCACCATCCGCCGCGGCAGTGGAGATGACGGAATCAATCCTGAAAAACAAGAAGAAGATTCTTCCCTGCGCCGCTTATCTTGAAGGTGAATATGGAATCAACGGACTCTACGTCGGCGTGCCGTGCAAGCTTGGCGAGCGAGGCCTGGAGCAAATCATCGAGATCAACTTGCTGGCTGACGAACGCATCGCCCTTCAAAAGAGCGCCGCTGCGGTGCAGGAGTTGATCGACGTGTTAGGTATTTAGGTAAACCGAATTATTCTACTGTTTACAAGAAAGGCCTCGGTGTTTTCACCGAGGCCTTTCTTCAAATCTCTGTTCATCCTCGTGATCCTCCGCGGTGAGTATTTATCGAGCGGATTCACTATTGAGACACAGAGAACACAAAGGTGACACAGAGGGAAATTCACATCGGTTTACGAGAACCAACTCGAGCTTGTACTCCATAAACAAAGAGGCACCGGCGAATAACCGGTGCCTCTTTGGCTAGTAGGTTGAAGTGTGTTACCTGGGAAAGTTGATGCTCTTGCCATCACCGACTGGTGTTGTCGGGTCGGCATCATCGTCGTCTCCCACCTGATTGTCAAAAACAACCTCGCCGGTCTTGTCGTTCCAGATCTTGAGGCGGAACTTGTCGACGCCGCCACCCTTGGGTGCCTGGCCGTCGATGACCGTCAGCAGGTATTTGTAACCGGTTTCGTTATTGAGCTTGCCGTAACCCTTGAACTGCGTGCGCACTCCGGAAAGTGACCGGAAGTCATAATTCAAGGCGCTGAATTCAAGGTTCCCAAGAATGAAGTTAACTAAATTCTCACCCTTGTTCTCGGCTTTGTTCTCAACCTTGGAACTCCGGGCCGTTGCTGGCCTGGAGCTAAAGTCAAAGTTGATCATGCCCATGATCAACGGATTGGTTGTTTGGGCTGCGCTCAAAGCTGCCGGCACGCCCGTTACCCTGGGACTGACGAAGCTGTTTGGCGCAGTGAAGACAGTATAAGCGCCGCCCTTCTGATTAGGCGGTACGAAGACTGTGCTGGTCTTGGTAACTACGTTGCCGGAAGCGTCAGTGCAGGTAGTGGTAATGGTGTAAATACGTCCAGTGCCCTTACCGGAACGCTCAGCTCGCAACAACACGTGATGCGCATCGACCACTTGCCAGTCAGGCGAAGTATCGCCGTCCCCGAGGCCGTCGATGGGTTCGTTACTGGCAACCGTGAGCACGCAATTGAGACCGGGACAGTTGTCTGTCGCGGTGTAGTTGTTGGTCACGTCTACCATGCGATGGTCGGGTGGCCAGAGGATGTTCGGAGTGTTAGTCGGCTGACTGACCACCGGAAACTCCGTATCGTTTACCGTCACGGTAAACGTGCACGTTGCTGTGCTGCCGTCGAGCCTGGTGTCGGTTAGCGTAACCGTGGTGGTGCCGACCGGGAAGGTTTCACCCGACGGATGATCCGAAGTAATCACGCCGCCGCAGTTACCGGTTTCGGTGGGCATTGCATACGTGACAACTGCGCCGCAGACACCCGGATCATTTGAGACCGTGATGTTGGCAGGACAGGTAAGCGAACAAGCGCCACTGCAACAGACGCGCGTGCTCGGATAGATCGAAATCGTATCTACGCGCATTCCGCCGCCGGTTGGATTGGTACCGGTGTCGTACGCAATACGCCATCTGAGCTGCGCATTCTGACCATACGATGCAGGCGGCAGGTTGACCGTTGTGGTGATGAAACCTAATGAGTTGCCTGTCCAGGCTTGGCGCCCGGTCAGAATGTTATCGGTGACTACGATGCTGCCACTGTATCCACCTTCAATGAATGTGCCGCCTGCGGCGACGACGTCCGTGAAGGGTCCGCCATTGATGCTGATTTCCAGCACGCCGCCGTCGAAGGTCGGTTCAGTGTTGTAGTTGTTTCTGAACGTCAAACGCACACCGGGATTTGTCCCGGTAACGGGTGCAGTTGGAATTGCGATGACTGGCGTGGTCAAGCTGCTCTCGCCAGGTGTAGCCGAACCTGCACCAAACGCCGCGTTTGGCGCAGAGTCCACCGTGGTTGTGGTCGTCACCCAAAGGACTGGCGTAGCGCCTGTTCCACTCCGAGCGGTGGTCCAACCAGCCGGCAGTGCGGGAGCAGTGACGCCGTCGAAGTTTTCGGTGAACGCGGGCGCGGAATTGATGAGCAGTCCAAGTGTGAACGGAATGCTCACGTTACCCAGATCCAGATCTCCATCCTGGAGATGGAAGGTTAGGGTGATCGTATCTCCACAGCTCGCGTTATTCGAAAAGTGGAAACTACCAAAGCCGGTAGCGCCCGAAGCGACCACGCCATAGGTTTCCGGACCACTCGGGAAGGTCACCCCTCCGGTGGGCAGTAATGTGACCACCAGGTTGTTAGTTGGACCAGGGCCGATGTTGGTGACGCCAAAGCTCACCGTTACGTCTTCCCCCGGATCGATCACACCATTGCCTGGCTGACAACCCTCGGCGGTGAGTGTTGCGCCGCCATTGCGAAGTACCGGCAGTTGCCGTCCCGGAATGCCGATTTCCCAAATGCCGCGACCGTGAGTCGCGATACGCAGATAACGCTGTATGTTCGAGATCTTCACGTCGAATACAGCCACGCGCGGCAGTCCAGCACCAAGTGGCGCCCAATTCAAACCGCCGTCACTTGAGTGGTAGACGCCAATATCGGTTCCTGCGTACAGCGAGGTCGAGTCCTGCGGGTCGATCGCAATCGAGCTGACCGGAACCTGGGGAATGCCGTTGCTTGAAGGCGTCCAGGTTGGAGCCGGATCGTTCAGATTTGTCGTTTTGAAAATCTGTTGACCGGCAGGCGGTGAAAAGCTGGTGAAGCTTATGTAAGCGGTAAACTTGTTGTTGGGATCGATTACCGTTTCACCGATGGAGTTTCTGGTCAGGTCCAGCGGGTTGGGCGGCGGAAAGTTGCCGCCGGTGACGTCGGTCAAGACCGCGGAACCGGTGGTGGTTGCAAAAACGTGACCGTCGCGCATGCCTATCAGCCTGACGTTGTCATCTTGCGGCGAAATGCCGATCGAGGTGACTACAACTCCCGAGCCGGCGGGGGCTGATGGAACCAGCGGTCCCTGGCTCACCAATGTCATCGTGTCGCCGCGATTGGTCGATCGATACAGCCGGTCCGTTCCGAAGTAAAGTGTGTTCACTGGACTGCCCGGCCCCTGGTTCATGGGCGCGTAGAACAACACGTTGTCGGCGCAGCGGAAGCCATTGTTGCTGACTGTTCCGGAGCAACCTCTGAATGTCCAGCCGGAAAGTTGGCCGTCGGCATTTGCCAGCGTATTGCTGGCGCGCTCGAAACCAATCTGATTATTGGTCTGGTTAAAGAACGTGTGATACATCAAAACGTTGAAGGTGTCCTGGGCATTGTCATCGATGACCGCGTAGCCACCATCGCCGTCGCGACAATGCGATACCGTTCCAGCTGCCGACCAACAGATGGTGCCGTTGTCCTGCGTGCCACCCATCAGGAAGTTTCTGTCAAAGGGGTGCACCGCGACACCTTGAAACTGCGTGGCGCTGAAATCGACGTTGTTGAGCGTTTGCCAGGTGGTGCCGTTGTTGGTAGAGCGCCAGATGCCGCCGTCGCTGCCCGTATAAACTATCTGCGGGTTAGACGGAGCAATCGCCAGAGCATGTTCATCCGCATGAAGCGTCACGTTATTGCTGGCCCAGGTAGTGCCGCCATTGAGCGAGCGCTTCATCACGTTCGCTCCGCAGGCATTAGCGGAATTACCTGCGGCACCGCCCAGATGGATGGTCTGGTTGTCGGGCGTGACGGCAATGGCGATGTCATAGAAACACTGTCCGCCGCAGAAGCCGGTCGCATTCGGCATTGCGCTTGGGGCCGACCAGGTCAAACCAAGATCGGTTGAACGTCTGACCACACCCGCCTGAGTTGCACTGCAAGCTGGACCGCCCAGGGCTGCCGTCGATTGTTCGCCGGTCGCCGCATAGAAGGTGGTGGCCGGCGCTGCGCTTCTGGTCGCTGTCAGCTCTCCGCGCAGACCATTTGCCCAGGCGAGAGTGCGTGTGAATGTCGGCGCAAAGTCGAGCGCATTCGCAGTTCGCCAAATGCCACCATCACCTGTGACGCCAGTAACCGTAGCCAGCAACAAGTTTGGATCGGCGGGATCCATTTCGATGTCGATAGTGCTGCGATCGGCACCAACAACGCCCGTAACCGCGAGCTGTTCGAAGGTCGGCACGGCGGCTTGAGCGTTTGTCGAACGGTAGACACCCCTGGCCGGCTGCAGCACGGTGGTCGTATTGGGGTTGCCTCCCGTTCCATTCGCCGTACACACGAAGATGGTGTTGTGGTCTGACGGAACAACAAGGATGCGACCGATTGCTCGTCCGCTAAAAACATCGGCGCCAACGCCGTTTAGGCGGTACGGTCCGTTCAAGTTGGGCGTTGCCGAATTCGCATTTCGTATTATGTAAAGGCCTTTACCGGCGAAGCTGTCGGCTGACTGACCGTTCTCACCTGTTCCAACATAAACGATGCTGGAGTCGGTGGGGTCAATAGTGATCGCGCCGATGGCGAGCGTCTCAAGCTGAAATTCGAAGAGCTTGGTCCAGTTGGCGCCACCATTCGTCGACTTGTAAAGTCCGCCCTGGGCAGTGCCAACATACACCGTATCCGGATCAGTTGGATGTACCGCTATCGAGATCGTTCGGCCGCTTACCGGGACGCGCGTCCCCTGCGTTTGTCCGAGCGGTATTGGGTTCGGTCCAATGAAAGCCCAGTTAAGCGTGTCGACTGTCGGCGAGTTACTGTTGGATCGCGCTTTTGTCTTCAACTGAGCTTCTTGCTTTTCCATAAGTCTGATGGCATTTTCGCGGGCGCCCTCCGGCACTTCCTGGTCTCTGCCGCGCAACATATCAAAGTAGTCGCCGCGCGCGCGCAGGTACGCTTCCTTGTCGACTTTTCCAGCCATCCCCGGTGGCAGATCAGGATCATCTTCATCCCCGTCTGCCGGCTCAGGAGCTATGGTGGGCTCTGGAACGGGACCCAGGTTGGCTTCAGCCAGGAGTCCATTGAGCGTCTTCGCTTGCGAAGCAGCTTGGCGGTCGCTATGCAATTTAATCGCAGGGCTGGAAGTCTTGACGTCGACTTTTCCTTTGTTCCGACCGGCGGAACGCGGGGTGAAGTCCCAGGCTACTGCGAAAGAGATTGCTATCAAACTAAACAGTAATGTCCATCTGACTGCTTTGTGCATGCGTTGCTCCTTGAGATTTTGACTGGTTGAGTTTCACTAATAGGGCACGAGGCGAACGATTACACCTCGGGGATCAGGCGGACCGCACGTTGAACTCCGAAAGAGATCAACTCCGACTTTAGATTGATAACGAGAACTTCCGAACGACCGAGCAGTGGTAACCGGGGATAACGGCCAGCCCTTTTCGGTTTGAAACTTTGAATGTGGGGCGCAGATTACGGTGTTCAGTAGTAGTCTGTCAACCGTTTACTTGAGTGGAACGACCTATTTAGCAAGAACATTTTTTTAACCATAGAGATCTGCGTTCCGGAAATCTGGAGCCGATCCGAAAAAACTGCAGATTGGAATTAATAGTCGCGCTGCAAAGGCACAACAAAGAGCACCAGCGGATAACCGGTGAGATTCTCTCTATCGGGATGAAGCAATTATTTCTTTAGCCAGCCGAACAATCCGTGCACGATCGTTTCGCGGTTCTCTTCGTAGATCGCGCGGGTGAGAGGAATGCCCATCGGGCAGGCCTTGATGCAGTTTTGCGCATTGCCACAGTTGGTTATGCCATCTTCGCCCATGATTCCTTCGAGGCGTTGATCGCGCGTGGCCTCGCCGTTGGGATGCATGTTGAATAAACGCACCTGGGCGATGGCTTGCGGGCCGATGTAATGGTCTTCGTCATACTGGGGACATGCTTCCAGGCAACAACCACAGGTCATGCAACGCGAATAAGCGTAACGTTCCTGCACGTCTTCCTGATCCATACGCGGTCCTGGTCCGAGATCATATGTGCCGTCAAGCTCAATCCAGGCATTAACGCGCTTGAGGTGATCAAACATTTGCGAGCGATCGACAACCAGGTCGCGAATGTTGGGAAACTTCTGCATCGGCTCGAGCTTGATTGGCTGTTCCAGATTGTCGATAAGCGCTGAGCACGACTGGCGCGCACGGCCGTTGATCACCATGGTGCAGATGCCGCACACCTGTTCGAGGCAGTTCATTTGCCAAACTGGGGGCGTAGTTTTCGTCCCCTCCTTGGTCACAGGATTCTTCTGAATCTCCATCAGACAGGAAATGATGTTGAGATTCGGGCGGTAAGGAAGTTCAAAACGTTCCCAGTATGGCGGTGAGTCGGGATTCGCCCGGCGGCGGATATGGATCTCGACAGACTTGGGTGGAACGCGATTGGTTTTTGGTGTGGCTACGTGTGCTGACATTGTTGCTAGTCTCTATCTGCTACTAATCCAGATTTTCCATTTGTAATTTCTCATTTGTCATTTTTCATCGCAGGCCACTCTCGGGAAACTAAAGTTCTCTTTCAATGACAAATGAGAAATGTTAAATGGAAAATCTCTTCCTCTGCCAACTTTAGACCTGTGCCTCCGGGCGCTTAGCAGCCGGATCGTGTTTCGGTTCCTGCTTCGCCTTACTGTAGTCGCGTTTTCGCGGCGGGATCAGCGAGATGTCGACTGGTTCATATGAAATCACTGGACCCTCGCCGGAATACTCAGCGATTGTGGTTTTCAGAAAATTCTCATCATCACGATCGGGAAACTCCGGCTTGTAGTGCGCACCGCGCGACTCGTTGCGATTCAGCGCGCCGAGTGTGATGACGCGAGCCAGTTCCAGCATGTTGTCCAGATGTCGCGCATGCGGCAACGCCATAGTGGCCCACAGATTCGAATCGTTAATCGAGATGCGCTTGTAACGATCCATCAGCTCGAGCAGTTTGTTGTCCGTAGCCTTGAGTTTCTCGTTGTAGCGAACAACGGTAACGTTGTCAGTCATCCACTTGCCCATCTCCTGATGGAGGACATACTGGTTTTCATTCCCGCTCTGCTTGATCAGCGCATCGTTGATCTCCTGCTGCTTCTTGAGTTCCTGATCGTAAATGCGCGAGCCGTCGGCGCCGTTGCGCTCGACATTCCTGGCATAAGTCATCGCGGCGGGTGCGGCGACAAAGCCGCCATATACACAACTGACCAGCGAGTTAGCGCCGAGCCGGTTCGCTCCATGTATCGAATAGTCGCATTCGCCGGCGGCCAAAAGGCCGGGAATATTGGTGCGCTGATCGTAGTCAACCCAGAGACCGCCCATTGAATAGTGAACGCCTGGGAAAATCCGCATCGGTACATGTCGCGGATCATCGCCCACAAACATTTCGTAGATTTCAAGGATAGCGCCAAGTTTTCTATCCAGGGTCTCGGCGGGAATGTGCGTCAGATCCAGATAGACCTGGTTGTCTCCGCCGACGCCCTTGCCCTCGATGCAGACCTGGAAAATCTCGCGGGTGGCGATGTCGCGCGGGACCAGATTTCCGTAAGCAGGAAACTTCTCTTCTAGAAAATACCAGCGTTCATTTTCCGGTATCGACGACGGCGCCCTGTTGTCACCGGCCTTGCGCGGCACCCAAACGCGGCCGCCTTCGCCGCGCGCAGATTCCGACATCAGCCGCAGCTTGTCTTCACCGGGAATAGAAGTGGGATGGACTTGAATAAATTCGCCATTTGCATACTTCGCGCCCTGCTGATAACAAGCAGCAACCGCGCTGCCGGTGCAAACCATTGAGTTGGTCGACTTGCCGTAAATCAAACCGGGTCCACCAGTCGCCATAATCACGGCATCGGCGGGAAAGGCTTTCAGCTCGAGTGTCTGCAGGTTCATGGCGATCAGGCCGCGACAGACCTGCGCCTCATCAAGCACCAGCGACATCATTTCCCAGTGTTCAAACTTGCGAACTTTCCCGGCGGCTTCGTAACGTCGCACCTGTTCGTCCAGCGCGTAGAGCAACTGCTGACCAGTGGAAGCGCCGGCAAATGCCGTGCGGTGGTGTTTGGTTCCCCCAAAGCGACGGAAATCAAGCAGGCCTTCCTTGGTGCGAGAGAAGGGCACGCCCATGCGATCGAAAAGGAAAATGATCGATGGCGCCATTTCGCACATGGCTTTGGCGGGAGGCTGGTTCGCGAGAAAGTCGCCGCCGTAGACAGTGTCATCAAAATGTTCCCAGGTTGAATCGCCTTCGCCCTTGGTGTTGACTGCGCCATTGATACCGCCCTGGGCACAAACCGAATGAGAGCGCTTCACCGGAACGACAGAAAAAAGATCCACCGCATGTCCGGCTTCGGCGATTCTCATCGCCGCCGCCAGGCCCGCGAGGCCACCGCCAACGATCGCGATCTTGGTGCCGTTACTCGCCATCTTAGAGGATTCCTCCCAGCAGTCCGCCTGGACGGACAAAAGCTACAGCGGCATTGATACCGACCAGCAGCAGGAAAACACCAAAGCCGATGCAGGCGTAGCCGGTCAACCGTTGCGCGCGCTCGCCGATGGTGATGCCCCAATCAACCAGGAATAGCCAGATGCCGTTTGCCAGATGCCACACTGTTGCCGTGATACCAACCACGTAGATCATGAATATCCAGACCATGTGAAACTCACGCGACACGATATCGAATGCCATCTCCGGACTGTGGGCCACGGAAATTGTGTTCAGTCCGGGTACCAGTCCAAACCGGAAGTTGAGCACGTGAAAAGTGATGAAGAAAAAGAGAATGACACCGGTTATTCGTTGAATCAGATAGAACCAGTTACGCGGGTAGGGATAGTTCAGATTATTCGGCCGCGCTTCCATAGTGATCACCAGACCATAGACGGCGTGATAGATGAGCGGTATAAAGATTCCACCAATCTCGACGAATAGGATATAGGGGATCGACTGCAGGTCCTTTACGGCATTGTTGAAATCCGCGGCTCCGGTTAGCGCCTTCGAGTTTGTATAGAAATGCTCCAACAGGAAGATACCGAGAGGCATGATGCCGGATAACTGATGAAGTTTGCGCAGTATGAAAGTCCTGCTCAACTGTACGCCCACGTACGCGCTCCTTTGCCGTCGGACTTTAGCGCTAAAGCCGCTGGGCCAGACATAAGCAAGTTGTGATTGAGATTTTTCGTAGCAAGGAAATTATAGTGAGAAGTTTCTGAAAAGCAAAATCGAGCAAGGCGGAGGTACTGATGCAGTTTGAATCTCATTCACATCGTGGCTTTAGCCCGGTGATTTCAAAGGTGAACAAACAAGGAAACCGTTTAAACGGTTTCTCATTACTTGAGGAAATGCGAGCACCGCGCTAAAGCGGCGGTGTGAATGAGAAGTAGAGCAAGCTGCACAGTAACCAAGGAACGCGCATGGATGACCTCGAGCAGCAAGTGAAAGTGAGCCGAATGCTCGGACTGGCATTTGCTCTCTCGATCACCGGCATTGGCGGCATAGGATCTTTCGTAGCGCTTGTTTTGGGATGGAGAGCGCTAAGAGTTATTAAAGCTGCGAGCGGAAGAATCAGCGGTCGTTGGATGGCCTGGTGGTGTATTCTCGCCGGAGCTCTCGGTACTTTGATTATTACGCCGATGACTGTTGCCTTGATTCTGCGATCGTTGAAATGACCCTGGAGAACAACGGAACCATTGAATCGCAATCATTAGGCAAACTTGCCGAACTGATTCGCACGCACGCCATCTCACCCGTTGATGTCGTGAATGCATACTTGCGCCGCATCGAGAAACTTAACCCCTTTTTGAATGCAATCGTAACGCTTGCTCCCGACGCGTTGCAGCGCGCGAAGGAAGCCGAAGCTTCGGTCAGTCAAGGCGATGCGCTTGGTCCGCTGCATGGAGTGCCGGTGACGATTAAAGACACCATCGAGACTGCGGGACTGCGAACGACCAGCGGCTCAGCAATGCGCGCAGAGTTTGTGCCGGAACGCGACGCGCCGGCTGTCGCACGACTCAAAGCCGCCGGCGCGATCATTCTCGGAAAAACAAATACTGCCGAGATGGCGATGGACTACACCACAGAAAATCCAGTCTTCGCACCGACAATTAATCCGCACGATCCTTCATTGACCACCGGAGGATCAAGTGGCGGCGAAGCTGCTGCTATCGCCACCTGCTTGTCTCCCGGTGGCATCGGTAGCGACCTCGCGGGCTCAGTTCGAATTCCGGCTCACTTCTGCGGCATTGCCGGTTTGAAGCCAACGGTTGGGCGCATACCTGGCGAGGGTCAGTTTCCACCAAGCACGGGACCTTATTCGCTTGGGGCGGTGATTGGGCCCATGGCGCGGTCCGTAAGTGATCTCCGTCTGATGTTCAAGGTGCTCGCCGGAATAGAAACGGTCGAATCTATGGGCCGAGCCTCGCTTGTGGGTTCGCGAGTCGCGTATTACGCCGACGACGGAGTCGCACCCGTCACCGAAGAAACTCGGCAGGCAGTCGAAGCTGCGGCGCGGGCTTTGTCTGACGCGGGCTTGATCGTGGAACAGACCAGGCCGCCCGGCGTTGAGCAGGGGCATTACCTTTGGCTCAAATTGTTTTCGCGAGCTTCGGTGGTGCAACTTCGCCAGGTGTACGCTGGAAATGAGGAAAAGGGAGGCGATTTTGTTCGCTGGCGCCTGACAACGGCTGACGACACGCCCGCACCTACGCTTGATGATTACATCAACGCATGGTTGGAACGAGATCGTTTGCGCGCCGAGCTTTTGAGCTGGATGGAACACACGCCGTTGCTTGTAACGCCAGTGGGAGCCACGCCCGCTTACAAGAATAAAACGCTCAAGGTAACGGTAGGTGAAAGGACGATGAGTACCTTTCGCGCTTTTAGTTATTCGCAAACCTGTAACGCTTTCGATCTTCCCGCCGTTGTGGTTCCCGCCGGGCGTTCACTGGAAGGCTTGCCTATCGCTGTGCAAATCATCGGCCGACCTTTTGCCGAAGAGATGGTATTGGACGCGGCTGCGATCATTGAAGAGGTGCTGGGAGGCTGGCAGATGCCCCCACGCCTGGGCTAATCGTTGCAGAACCGCCAAGCGGTCGCGAGAGTTGAGTCCCGGAATCCGCTCGCTACCGCTCGCGGTTCTGCAATGCCTGGCCGCTACCTCGCCACATCGCCAAACGAATTGTTTGCATTACGTTGAACCGGCGACCCAAAATTTGTCGGACCAGTTGCGATCCGATATAGTTCCAGCCACAGTTTGATCCACCTAAACATCGACGGCACTTGCCGAGGAGTTGACTATGGAACCCCTTACTACCCTGCTTGCTTTCTTGTTCTTTGGTTTCATTGGGATTGTACTGCTGGTGATCGCTGCGAAGACGATTCGAATAGTGCCGCAGGCCACAGTGATGCTGGTCGAGCGGCTGGGCCGGTTTGATAAGGTCGCCAGCAGCGGACTGAATTTGCTCTGGCCGTTTCTGGACCGGCCGCGGGCTGTCTACTGGACCAACACCCGGCCAGGCATCACCTCTATTGATCTGCGCGAACAGTACATCGATTTGCCGCCCCAGCCGGTTATCACTCGCGACAACGTGACGATACACGTCGACTCCGTCGTCTACTGGCAAATTACAGATCCCATCAAAGCTGTCTACGAAATGAACGACCTGGTGGGCGGAATTGTGCAACTCACGATCACGGGCATGCGCGCCGTAATGGGAGACATGGATCTCGATCACACCTTGTCGCAACGAGATCAGATCAACGCGAAGCTGCGTTTGATTCTGGACGAGGCGACGGACAAGTGGGGTGTGAAAGTGACGCGCGTTGACGTCAAGAACATCAATCCCCCGGAAGACGTCCGCATCACGATGGAGAAACAAATGACCGCCGAACGCAATCGCCGCGCGCTGGTATTGCAGGCAGAAGGTGATCGGCAGGCGGCGATCACGCGCGCGGAAGGTGAGAAGCAGGCGGCCGTAACCCGTGCTGAAGGCGAAAAGCAGTCGGCCATTCTGGCTGCAGAGGGCGCTGCGCAAGCCCGACAGCGAAACGCGCAGGGCGAAGCTGAAGCTATCGCACTAGTGGCGCAAGCAATGCAAGAACACGGGAATCCGGCGCAGTATCTGATTACCACTCGTTACATCGAAAGTTTGCGCGACATGACGCGCACTAACAACTCCAAAGTTATCTTTATGCCGGTGGAAACATCAGCGATGCTTTCGAGTGTGGGCGCGATAAAAGAAGTGTTGTCTCAGAGCGGTCAGACGAGCGGTGAGAAGGAACCGCCTTCGCCGCCAAAACCGCGCGAGTTGCCACGCTAAGGGCCGTAATTTGGAGTGCGGTGAGAGGTCAGCGCACTCCAAAGAGCCGCGACAGGTCACTGAACTCCAACAAGCGCATGCCGCGAGACGATCGTATATTTTGAGCCGTCGCTCCTCAGTTCACTTCTGATTACTAATAACTCAGCGATGTCGATTTTTAAGGGTTCAAACTCCATCTGCTTGTGAGCATTGGCCAGCTCCCGTGCATTATCCGCCTGCCGCAATCTGGCAATGGTCAAGTGTGGATGAAAAGCACGCGTCTCTTTCGCAAAGGCCGCCTCCGCTGCTTCCTCTTCGAGCTGAGCGTGCAACTCCGCAAGATGTGTAGATGGGTCATTGATTCCAATCCACAGGACACGAGGCTGTCCGTGCGGTGGAAAGGCGCCGGTTTGTTCAAGGTTAATTGCGAATGGCTGCACTTGGCTAACAGCCAGAGACACGGCGTTTGAAAAATCGGTGACCGAAGTCGCCGGTATCTCACCGAGAAATTTTAAGGTCAGATGAAGGTTCGCATCATGCGCCCAGCTCGCCTTTGCGTGTGGAACTTTTTCTTTAAGACGCGCGATGTGCGCGAGCACGAGATCGCGAGCGCGCTGTGGTAGTTCGACGGCGCAGAACACTCGCCATTGGTTATTGTCTGGCTGAGTGTTGTCTCTCATTTCAAACAGCGGGGGCAAGCCCCCTTCCTGACCTCGAGATTAATAGTCTTAACTTCGCTGCCACACTTGGAAGGCTTTCAATTTTGAATTGGTGGCAAACTTCGAGAGCCTCAAGGTCGGGAAGGGGGCTTGCCCCGCCTCTGCCCCAGTCTACTTTTTTGGGTCAAGCACCCATGTTTCCTTTGCCGCCTTCGCAACCGCAGCTTCGCTAAATGGAAGCTCGCGCGGCGTGACGGCGCGCCAGTCGGCAAGTTGATCGGACCAATGCGGGTTGGAGGGAATGCCCGATTCTCCAAGCGTGATGCCATGTTGAGTCTGATCCCAATTGCTCGTGTCCGCGATCAACCTCATTGAGACATTGGCGCCCACGTTTACTGTCGCGGCCAGCCCCCCACTTCCGTTTTGCGGCACCGGCGCCACCGTGAACTGCAAACCGATTAGGGGAGCCTGGGCCAGCGGGTGTCGGAAGTTTACCTTAAACAGCTCACCCCACTTCCATTTCGACTCATCCTCGCCAACATTCTTCGCCATGGCTTTGCGAGCATCTTCATAACAAGCACGGAGTAGATCTGAATAACTCGCAAACTCCTTTGGCAGCCAATCCTTCGGTTGTTCCGCTATCACTCGGTCGAGAGTCGTATCGAAATTAGACCATTGGAAAACCTTGATGAGTTCGTCTCCAAGCGCAGCATTCAGAATCCGCGAACGGAAGGCCACGCGCATTTGCACGACCAGCGGTGCTACGCGTGAGTCTGCGCTCATCAGACCATCCCAGCGATCGAAAGCATCAAGCTGTTCAGCGAGTTTTGTTTCCTCTGGTTTCAATCCGGGACGCAGTATTTTTGAGACTTCGCGAGCGAAGGAAACACCCCCGATGGAGTAAACATCGCCCTGAATGCGTCGAAAGTCCTCGGTGGTTAGTTTCGTCCTCTGATTGAGCAAATCAAAGATCCGGCGCGCGCGATAAGGCTGGGCCCATGAATGAGTTAGGAAAAACGGATAGTCCGTGCCGACGATGCGTTGATTTGCAGTGACGATAATTCCCGACGGTGGATCGTAAAGCGTGGGCAGGTCCTTGAGGGGAATGTATTTGACCCAATCGCCGGCGTCAGTTGAGCCATCATACGGAACACTGCCGTCGCCCGATTTTCTAATCGGCACGATGCCGGCGGCGTGGTAGCCAATATGGCCGGCGGTATCTGCGTAGACGATGTTTTGGGTCGGGGCTGTGAACAACTCGAGCGCCGCCGTAAACTCTTTCCAATTGCGCGCGCGATTGATTGCGTAGGCGGAGTCAATTCTGTTCAGTGTGGGATCGAGGGTGGTCCAGCGCAGGGCGTAACGTTTGCCGCCTTTTTCAAATACGATCGGGCCGTGTTGCGTTACGGTAACGTCAAACGGAACAGTATCGGTGGCAGAGTCTGTGAACCCTTTACGCACCTTGATCTCTTCGTGCCGAATTTCCGCGTCGCGCCAACCGGCCGAAGTCATGTAACGCTTCGCGTTGTTGGGATCAAATTTTTCTTCGTAGAGATCCTGTACGTCCGGCCCAACATTGGTCATGCCCCAGGCGATGTGATCGTTGTGTCCGAGGATCACGCCAGGACCGCCGGGCGCGGTCACGCCGGCAACTCGAAGACCAGGAGCGCTGAGATGAACCATGTACCAGATTGAAGGAGCGGAGGCCTGGAGATGCGGATCGTTGGCGAGCAACGGCTTGCCTGAGGCAGTGTGTTTACCGCTCACGACCCAATTGTTGCTCGCCGCCAGTCCTTCGGCGTAAAGTCCGACGCGCGCCAGGGCTCGAGCTGCTATTTCCTCATCTTTTGCCAGGGCCAAAAGCGTTTCTCTGGTCAAAGAGTCAATCGCGCTGGCAGGTTGGGCCGCGCTCGCCGTTTTTTTGTTCTCTTTTGAGTCCTTGCCGACAACCAGAACGTCCAGCGGAGAAATCTCCGGCATGAGTCCGGCGCGTTTCTCCGCGGGTAGGGCCGCGAGAGCGGAGCGCATGATGTCGAGCCGCCAGGTATTCGAAAGGGCCTCGGCAAACACCTTTCCGACAAGCAATGAATCAGCCGGCGTCCAGGGCTTTGGTTTGTACTGCAGAATTTGAAACTCCGGCGGGAGGCTTTTCGGGTCAAGTGTTGATATATAAGCATTCACTCCATTCGCGTAGGCCTCCAGCACAGCTCGCGACTCAGGAGAGGCTTTGGCAAGTTCAATCTCTACTTCCCGTGCGAATCCGAGCGTGCGATGTTGTTTGTCTTGTTCGAGAACCGCATTGCCCAACACCTCTGCCAGCTCGCCACGTTCATTTCGCCGCAGCAGATCCATCTGCCAAAGACGATCACTCGCGATTACGTATCCCTGGGCAAAATACAAATCAGCATCATTCTTCGCCTCAATGTAGGGAATACCGCGTTCGTCGCGCCTCACAGTTACGCGATCCCGCAGGCCGACGACCGCCAACGCCCTGGTGCTCGCCTGATCCTCAGTCTTCTGTTCAGCGCGAACTTTTGCAGGCGAGTCTGATAGCAGTAAGAGCAGAGCAAAGCTGAGAGCAACAGTCGCAAATTGTCTCTTCATTCAGGGGAACCTCATGCTTGTGGAATGTCTGATAGTAACATAAGGACAAGTACGGGTTCAGTTTGTCTAAACGAAGTTTCCTGTCGTAACAACCTAAGAGCAGCGCGATACAAAATCAGAACTGGGAGCGATAGCGACCAGCCAAGGAGTCAACTGATCAAAACATCCAGGATGTAAGAACTTTCAAGGTTGACAGATGACCCTTTTGCTGGTCGCTATCGCTCCCAGTTCTGATTTTATGTGGCGTAAGTTGGTGGGTAATACTTCGCCTGCCTGAAATGATCCAGTACCCGTCTAAACAGTTTGCGTTACGTCTAGCCTGACATTACAATCAGCGCCAGACGAAACAGCGATGTCTCATAGAAACCTCCAACAACTTCGGATCATGCTCGGCCTGATCTTCTTTTTCACGCTCGCTCAAACAGCGAGTGCGCAGCAGCGTCCTCTGATCACAGAAGATGTCGACATCATTCCACCGGGAACTTTGCGGATCGAGGCGGGTCTGGATTTTCTGCAGGGCTCGAAGTTTCCAGTGTCGGGTCTGACGGGCGACGAGACGCGTATTGGCGTGATCGGCGTCACCATCGGGTTTGCGCCAAACGTTGAATTCCAGATCGAGGGCGTGGCGCAGAATTTTCTAAGCATCAACACGCGCGGACCGTCAGCTATTCCATTGTCGTTAGCGCCCGGAGCCAACTCCACGAACGGGCCTGGCGATTTCATCCTCTGGACCAAATTCAAATTGCGCAACGAAACCAGACGTGGGCCGTCTCTGGGTTTTCGTGTTGGCGTTGGACTGCCCAATTCCAATCAAGCAACCGGCATCGGTTTGAATCAGACGAATGCTTACGGGTCGATATTGGTTGGCAAGAAGTTTGGCCGCAACGGTCGCTTCAACACCTTCGGTAATCTTGGCGTTGCCATCCTCACGGCGCCGACGCGGCTGTTTACGCAAAACGATGTGGTGACGTATGGGTTGGCCGGGATCTTTCGCCTGAACAAACAATTCAGCTTCGCCGGTGAAGTGAACGGTCGCGCCAATACCAGACCGAACGGCGGACCGTTGGGCACCGAGTCGCAATCGGAGGCTCGTCTGGGAATGCAGATTCGGGCGTCTGGACTACGGTTTGACTTCGCCGGCATCAAAGGACTTACAGACTTTACTCACAATTCGGGTTTCACAGTCGGTGTCACCTACGACACACCGTCTCTCTTCGCGCCCGCAAAATAATAAAAGCAGTGAAAAGTGACAGGTGAAAGTGAAAAGTTAAGAAGGCCTCGCTCTGCCTAGGGACAGTGGCCAGTTCCTTTCAGACTTGTGTTAGATTGGCGAAACAATTAATGCCGATAATTCTGGGCTTGGCTTTTCACTTTTTACTTTTCACTTTTTACGGCTCCCATGTTTGACTGGTTACGCGCCATAGGCCGCTGGCTTGAGCTGTATGTTATAGCGCTTCCGATCTACTTTGCCGCGCCGGCTATGATCGTGATCGGCGCTCTCGATTCCTCGTTGTTGTCCCTGCCTGAAATCAATGACTATCTGGTGGTTGGACGTTGCTTCAAGCAACCGAGCGCGGCGTTTTACTTTCCGTTGTTCGCGGCGATTGGTTCGGTCATCGGGTGTCTGGCGCTTTACACCATCATGCGCCGGGGCGGGCAGGCACTGTTGCGGCGCCGTTTTAAGCGGGAAAACATCGAGCGAGTGGAACGCGTCTACGCGCGCTACGGATTTCTCGCTATTGCAATTCCTGCCTTACTGCCGCCGCCAATGCCTTTCAAAATCTTTGTTGCTACCGCCGGGACTCTCGAGTATCCGCGCTGGAAATTCTTAACGACGGTAATGGTGGCGCGTTCGCTTCGGTATTACGTTGAAGGTATTCTGGCAGTATATTACGGCCGGCGCGTGCTCTCTTTTCTAAAGGATAACGGACAGGTAGTTCTTAGTCTTGTGACCGCTGTGGTTGTAATTATAGTTTTGATCTACGCAATCGCTAATCGCAGGAGTGCGGATCCGAAAAAGCAAAGTGAAGACGCCGAGTGACGATGGAATTCCTCTCAGTGCTTCCTCGGTGTTCTCTGTGTCCCTGTACTGAAATAAACAAACTCTCAACACTGGGACCGATAGGAGACGAAGTAGACACAGGAGGATTCAAAACACTCTCGATGGAAAGGTATCTTTAGTTGAAATTATTCCCGAAGATCACGCATAGCCTGACGCGCCTTTCGGATTTCTTCGTCGCGCTGGGCCCGTTTGGTTTGTTCGCGGTGGCGCTGCTCGACTCCGCCTTCGTTCCTTTGCCCAGCAGCGCCGACGCGATAATGATCCTGCTAACTATCGCTCATCCGCGGCTAATGATTTTTTATGCGCTGCTGGCGACCGCCGGCTCCGCAATTGGCTGTGTGATTCTTTATTACATCTCGCGGCGCGCGGGCAGCCGGGCACTCAAGAGATTTTCACCGGCGAAGCAGAAGAAGGTGAAGAACTGGATCGATCGATACGACGTGTTGTCAGTACTCGTCGCATCGGTGATGCCGCCGCCGTTTCCCTTCAAATTGTTTGTAGTCTCTGCCGGGGTGTTCCGTTTCAGCTTGACGCGCTTTACTGTCGCGGTTATTGCGGGACGTCTGTTTCGTTTCCTGCTCGAAGGTTACTTTACGATTCTCTACGGCGCGCAGGCGAAACAGGTCCTGCAGAAGTACTACCCATGGATCGGCCTTGGTCTTGCAGTTCTGATTATTGTTTTCTTTGTGGCCCGCAATCTCTTGAAGGGAAAGCCAGAGCCGGCTGAGGAAGCAAGTCTAGAACCCGGGAATTAGCGGCAAGAGCTGGGGCGTCGGACTTGGATCGGTTTCCTTGTTAGCCAACTCAAGCTCCGGCGAGCGAAAGATTCGCGCTGCAGCCAGATCCCTAACGCCATTCTCTTCAAGTCGTTCCAGGATTCGTATGAAAACTTCAGCGGTGGCCAAAGCGTCACTACCCGCGCGATGGCGATGGATAATGGGAATCGAGAAATGGTCTGAGACTGTATCGAGCCGGTAATTTGCCAGGCCGGGAACCGCGCGCCGCGAGAGTGTTACGGTGCAAAGGTGCGGATTGATCATGCGATGGCCGGGATAGACGCGCGAGATTTCATGATTGATGAAATTTGTATCGAAGGGTGCGTTGTGAGCTATTAATACAGCATCAGCGACAAATTCCAACCACTTCGGAGCCACCTCGGCAAAGAGCGGCGCTTCCTTTACCATCTCGTTGGTGATGCCGGTCAGTGCCATGACGAAGCGCGGAATTGAAATCTCTGGATTAACGAGCGTGACGAAGTTGTCTACTATCCGGCCGCCGCGAATACGATAGGCGCCAAGTTCAATGATGCGATTGGGCGGCATCTTTGCGCCCGTGGCTTCAATGTCAACGACGACAAAATCCAGTTCCTTAAGCAGTCGCGATTCGGAGTCATACGCCTGTAACTCGATTGTGTTGCCATCGATGATCTTGAACCGCCGATCATCCTTTACCAGATCGCTGACCAGCAGGCCCGCCAACTCTTCGTCGATATGAGATACTTTGAAGACAACATCAACGATTTGTGAAGCATTAGCCCGACCCCCGGAAACGCGCAGCAGATCAATGGTTTCCTGGACCAGCGTCGAGTCAGAAACTAAATTTGTAAAAGGCGGCATTCATTTTGGATTGTAACACGACAAGGCCGGCGAGTATGAGGAGTTAAGAGGTTGACGGCTGAAGAAGTAGTCGCGAAATTCAGAGAGTCTGGAGCGTTGCTCGAAGGACACTTTGTGCTCACCAGCGGTTTGCACAGTCCGGTGTACTTACAATGCGCGCTGGTTTTGCAGCAGCCGCGCGACGCCGAACAGTTTGGTCGGAGCATCGCTGAACACTTTCAGGCTGAGAACATTCAGACGGTCGCCTCTCCCGCGATTGGCGGCATTGTCATAGGCCACGAGGTTGCGCGCGCCTTGGGTGCAAAGTTTATCTGGACTGAGCGGCAGAACGGCACGATGGTCCTGCGCCGAGGTTTCTCCGTTGTTCCCGGTGAAAGAATCCTGGTCGTCGAGGATGTTGTGACTACGGGCGGTTCAACCCGGGAAACGGTGGCAGCCCTGCAGGCTGGTGGCGCGCAGGTAGTGGGAGCAGCTTCGATCATTGATCGTTCGTCAGGAAAAGCTGATGTCGGCGTGCCGCGAATAGCGCTCGCCACCCTCGATGTAACGTCCGTTGATGCGGCTGTCTGTGAACTTTGCAAACGAGGCGAGGTTGCAACCAAACCTGGAAGCAGGAAAACCTAACCGCCAAGTCGCCAAGGACGCCAAAGGGAAGACATCCGACTGCGGGTTTGTCTTTTCTATTTGCCTGGCGCTCCTGGCGCCTTGGCGGTTAGATCCCATGCATGAATTTTAAGCTCACGATTCAATACGACGGCACAGATTTTCACGGTTGGCAGATCCAAAATGGGCTGCGGACCGTGCAGGGCGAACTCACTAAAGCCCTGTCCTTAATCGAAGGCCGTGAAGTGGTGATACATGGTTCGGGTCGCACCGATGCCGGCGTGCATGCAGAGGGTCAGGTCGCAAGTGTGCAACTACAAAGGCCGATCAGCGCGGAGAAACTGCGTGCGGCTATTAATGGAAACGTGGGAAAGGACGTACGCGTTCTCGAGGCCGAGTTTGTTGACGATGAATTCCACGCGCGCTATTCAGCGTTGGAAAAAACCTACCGTTACCGTTTAATCAACGGCCCCGTTCTTTCGCCATTTTGGCTACGTTACGCTCATCATGACGCCCGCCCCTTCGACCTCAAACTAATGACGAATTGTGCAAAACTCTTTCTCGGCTCCCACGACTGGACTGCCTTTTCCTCGGCGCAATCCGACTCCGAAACGAAGACAAGGACCATCTCCGGCCTAACGGTATTAACGAATCGGGATGAGCACGGGCGTTGCAACCTAATTGAAATGACAGTGAGCGCCGACGGTTTTCTTCGCTACATGGTGCGATCCATAGCCGGGACTCTAATGGCCATCGGCCGGGGTGAGTTGGACATCGAGTTGGTGTGGCGCGCTATTAACGACGGAGATCGATCCCTCGTGGGAGCAACTGCGCCCGCCTGTGGACTGACCCTGCTTTCTGTGCGCTATCAGTAGTCTTTACTGTTAAGATAGCGAACGCTTTTAGTCATTCTTATGCTTTCTGATTTCACAGGACTAATTGAGGCCGGGAGTCGTGAAGAGCGTTTGCTTGGATCGATCGATTGGGAACGTCTACCACGGCACGTGGCGATTATCATGGACGGCAACGGGCGTTGGGCCGCACAACGAGGTCAACCGCGCATTGCCGGACATCGCGCCGGAGTCGAAGCCGTTCGCTCGGCGGTGGATACTGGCGCGCGACTTGGGTTAGGCGCGCTGACGCTATACGCCTTTTCGACTGAAAACTGGAAACGACCCCGTTACGAAATAGATGCCTTGATGCGCATGTTGCGTCGTTATCTCAGGTTGGAGCTGGACGAGATCGACAGGCAAAACATTCGCTTTGAAACTATCGGGCGCACCGGCGCGCTGGCGAAGAATGTCCGCAGCGAGATCGAGAAGGCTACTGAACGTACGGCAAAAAATACCGGAATGACTTTGGCGGTAGCGCTCAACTATGGCGGGCGCGCCGAGATCGTTGATGCCTGCCGCGCCGCTGTGCGTCGTCTCCTTGATGAGGGAAGCGCGCCCGATGAATTAACTGAAGAGCGTATCGCCAACGAGCTTTACACGCGGACGATGCCGGACCTGGATCTGCTGGTTCGCACCAGCGGTGAGTTGCGCATTTCAAACTTCCTGCTCTGGCAGGCAGCGTATAGCGAGATTTATGTGACTGACACGCTGTGGCCGGATTTTCGTCGACTGCATCTGCTGGAAGCAGTCGTGGACTATCAAGGACGCGATCGGCGGTTTGGCGGGCTGAAGCTTGTTGCTAATGCGACTTGACGCAATTTGATAGTGTTCATAAAAACAGATTTTCCATTTGTCATATATCATTTGTCATTTCAACCCCGAGACCTTTTCTGACCTGGAGAAACTCCGACAAGGAGTATTCAAGCTGACACGTTCGAAATTACAAATGGTAAATGTCAAATGACAAATGAAAAATCTTCATCTTAAAACCTTGACGAAGATTCCATGTCCAGAATAATCACCGCAGCAATCGCCCTGCCGATTCTAATCGCCTCGATCTTGATTCCCTGGTTGCAGCCACTGTTCGTCGCTATCGCTGCCGCGGCGATGTTTTTTGGGCTCTATGAGTTTTACGTTTTGGCAAGAAAAAAGGACATGAAGCCTGATCTTGGCGCCGGGTTTCTGGGAGGTGCGGCGCTCTTCACCATTTTTTATTTCGCGACTCCCGACACCACAACACAGCCTCGACTCGATGTGCAGCTCATCGCATTAATTTTGATCGTGTTAACAATCAGCACCCTGATAGCAGCGATGCTTCGCGGCGCGCCTTTTGACAAAATGATCGTTGCCTCTGGAGCGACTATTCTCGGCGTGCTCTATGTAGTTTTGCTGGGGGGACACCTGGTTGCGCTGCGTACTGGTTTTGATCAGGCACTATCAGCACATCTCTTGTCGTTTTTTTTCCTGGTGTTAATGGGAGCTGACACCGGCGCGTATTACGTAGGACGGGCAATCGGCAAACACAAACTGGCACCGAAGGTCAGTCCGGGAAAAACGTGGGAGGGCGTAGCGGGTGGATTGCTGGCGGCTCTGACGCTCGCGACGGCGGCACACTTTTGGTTCTTCAAAGAACTGCCTTTGAAATGGGCCCTTCCGCTGGCCGCGCTCATGACAGTCCTCGGAATATTGGGAGACTTGACGGAGAGCGCGCTTAAACGCGGCGCCGGCGCGAAAGACGCAGCGAAAATATTGCCGGGGCACGGCGGCGCACTGGATCGTTTGGATAGCTTGCTCTTCAATGCACCGCTCATCTACTATTTTGCTCACTTCTATTTCAGCGCCCGTCTACCCTAATGACTAATAAAAAGATAGTAGTGATCATTGTGTCAGTGGTTGTCGTGCTGAGCTTGCTGGCAGTTCTTTTCGTAGGCGGGATCGCCTGGTTCGCGTTGCGCACGATGGGGAACAGCGAAGCCGCTGAGACCGCTCGGACTTTTCTTCGCAATAATGAGGTCCTGAAGCGAGACATTGGCGAAGTGAAGGATTTTGGCTGGCTAGTCTCCGGCAACATCAACACGACTAACGGAGACGGTGCTGCGCAGCTGCATCTCAAAGTGATCGGTGAACGAAAAGAAGTGAACGCGACGGTTGAGTTGATTTACCGTAGCGGACACCCGTGGCGCGTAACGGCGGGCTCATATCGCAATGAGGCTGGAGAATTAATTAACCTGCTTAACCCTTACGATTCTCCAACAGAGAGCGCGCGGGCCAGGACAGTTCATCGCAAGCTAGTCGCAACGTTTGCTGGGTTTACGGGTTAGTAAGAATAAAAGATATGAGTGCAAGTGGGAATTCAAAAGGTGTTGCGATACTCGGCTCGACGGGGTCGATTGGCTGTAACACTTTGCGGGTAATCGAGTCGCTGGGTGGCGAACGGTTCCGCGTGGTGGCTTTGGGGGCGGGACAGAACGTTGAAGTTCTCGCGGAGCAGGTGGCGAAGCACTTGCCCGAGCTCGTGTCCGTCGACTCTGAGGCAGCCGCTCATGATCTGCGGGCCAGGCTCTTTGAAAAGGACATCGATTTGCCACGCATCATTGTCGGGGAGCCGGGCTTGATCGAGGTCGCGACACATCCGCGGGCGGATTGCGTAGTATCAGCCACGGTTGGGGCCGTGGGTTTTGTGCCGACACTGCGTGCACTCGAGGCAGGAAAGCGTGTAGCGCTCGCTAATAAAGAGACGCTGGTGATGGCTGGTGAATTGATGACTCAGGCGGCGCGCGCGTCGGGTGCGGAGTTATTGCCGGTTGATTCGGAGCATAACGCGCTGCATCAGTGTCTGCGCGGAGAAAAACAATCCGAGGTTCGCCGCATCATTCTCACCGCCTCTGGCGGACCCTTTCGGACAAAGACCAAAACGCAAATGCGGGAGTCAACCGTTTCGGAAGCGTTGCGTCATCCAACCTGGAGCATGGGAGCAAAAATCACTATTGACTCAGCGACCCTGATGAACAAAGGACTCGAGGTGATTGAGGCCCACTGGCTCTTTGGATTTACAGCGGATCAGATTGATATCGTTGTTCATCCTGAGTCGATCGTTCATTCGATGATTGAACTTGTGGATGGTTCCGTGATTGCGCAAATGGGTGTTACGGATATGCGCCATGCGATTCAGTATGCACTTACCTTCCCGGACCGGCATGGATGTGAACTGCCGCCCCTCGATCTGACGACTCTATCGGCCTTACATTTCGAACCGCCCGATCCCGATCGCTTTCCCTGCCTTTCGCTAGCCTATCGCGCACTGCGTGCGGGCGGCACCTTGCCTGCGGCAATGAACGCAGCCAACGAAGAGGCGGTTCAGGCGTTTATCGACGAAAGAATTAGTTTGACCGACATCCCGTTGGTCATCGAAGCGGTTATGGATGGCCATCAGACCCAGCCCGCAACCAAACTGACAACCATTCTCGACGCCGATAGGTTGGCACGACTGGCCGCGGCTGCTGAGATCCAAAAGCTTCCCAAACCGGCGTCGCTATTGGCCTAGAATCCGCCCGCACGATCTATCAAGTGATTTTCCGGGACCGCGGGCGTCCCGCCCGCAAATGAGCGCGAAGCGCGAAAAAAAGGATTGCAGTTCACTTGGTGAGGATTGCGCGTATCTGGCCGTCTGCGGGCGATATCCCACGGTCCCAGCAAATCACTTGACGGGTTAATCATCTACCTAATCTCCACTGTAAGTACTGTTTGACGCGCCCTAAACCGCCGCGTAAACTCAATCCCGGCAACCATGTTGCGGCTTTGCGATTCTAAAATCGGCTGAATTAAGTATTTACTGAGTTTGAAAAGGGATTATTGATGAGTTGGATAACAGGAATCTTTGCGTTCATCTTCATTTTGGGTGCGGCAGTAGTGCTGCACGAGTTTGGCCATTTCATCGTAGCGAAACTGTTCAAGATTCGCGTCGAGACCTTTTCCGTCGGTTTTGGGCCGCGACTTTTCGGTAAGAAGTGGGGACCCACTGACTATCGCGTTTCGGCTATCCCCCTGGGCGGGTACGTCAAACTCGGCGGTGATGAATCCAACGCGCCAATCGAAGGAGAAAGCGCGCCTGACATTCCGGACCATGAACGATTCGATTTACGGCCGCGCTGGCAACGGATTCTGGTGGCACTTGCCGGGCCGGTTATGAACGTCATAACGGCGCTCTCCATTCCACTCGCGGGGGCACTGATGTATGGAGTGCCTATGGCCCCTGCTCCGGTTGTGATTGCCATGGCGAGTGGCGGCACTTCCGAAGCTGCGGGTCTGCAACGCGGCGACAGGATTGTTGCCTTCAACGGAATCGAACATCCAAAGTGGGACACGATACGCGGCGACGCTTTGTTATCACCGGGGCAGCCCTTGCCGGTCGTTGTCGAGCGTAATGGTCAACGAGTTCCGCTTCAGATTACGCCAACGGCTCGCACCGAAGATGGAGAAACCGCCGGCTATCTTGATTTCATGCCTGACTATGGCGATGTCCCGATAGTTGTTCGTGAAGTAACACCTGACTCGCCGGCGTCCGAGGCAGGTCTCCAATTGGGAGATCAGATCGTAGGGATCGCCGGACAACCGGTTCACAGTTCTGAACAGGTGACTCAATATATTAGCGCGCACAAGGGTGAACCGATCACCATCACCTACAAGCGCAACGGACGTGAGACTTCCTTTACAGCGACCGGGCGAAAGTTACCTCCCGACGGAAGGGAACGGATTGGTTTTGGTCCAACCGAAGACGTGCCCCAGATTCGAGTGGGGTTGGCTGGAGCGACCACGTACGCCTTTGAAAGTAATATTGAAATTCTGCGGCTGACCGGCAAAGCGTTGGGACAGTTTTTCACCGGACAGCGTTCGGCCCGCAATACTTTGTCGGGTCCGGTGGGGATTTATAAGGCTGCGTCAAATTCCGTTGAGAGATACGGTTGGGGCGGACTTTTCACGACCCTCGCTTTCCTAAGCCTGAATCTTGGGATCTTCAATCTCTTGCCGATTCCGGTGTTGGATGGCGGAGCAATCTTTATTTTATTGGTTGAAGGTGTATTGGGAACCGTGGGTATGAAACTCTCGTTGCGCGTGCGCGACAGAATTCAACAAGTTGGCTTTGTAATGGTGTTGCTACTCATGGTCTTCGTAATCACCAACGATGTCTTGAAATCTTTTTCGAGCGGCTCCGGCAATAAGCCTGAGGTGACGACGCCGGCTAAGTAGGAGTCTCTGATTTTCATTATGCGAAAGTCGAAAGCGGTAAAAGTTAAGAACGTCCAGATTGGGGGCGGAGCCCCGGTGGTAGTGCAGTCTATGACCAAGACTGACACCGCGGACGTGCCGGCCACGGTGGCGCAGATTGAAGAAATGGTACGAGCGGGCTGCGAGATCGTGCGACTTGCTGTCCCTGACAATGACGCGGCGATTGCCTTGAAGGAGATTCGTAAGCGAGTGCCGGATGTACCGCTGGTCGCCGATATCCATTTTCACTACAAGCTCGCGTTGCTGGCGCTCGAGGCCGGCATCGACAAGCTGCGACTCAATCCGGGCAATATTGGCAAGCACGAACGCATTGTCGAAGTTGTGCGCGCGGCGCAAGCTCAGAACGTGCCGATTCGTATTGGTGTCAACGGCGGCTCGCTGGAAAAAGATCTGCTAAAAAAATATGGCACGGCCACCCCGGAAGCGATGGTTGAGTCGGCCATGCGCCACATTCAGATTCTCGAGGATCTCGGCTTCACCGACACAATCATTTCCTTGAAGGCTTCTGATGTGCATCGCACCGTCGCTGCTTACCGCCTGCTGGCGGAAAAGGTCGACTATCCATTTCATCTCGGGGTAACCGAAGCAGGTACGGCCTTCGGCGGTACGATTAAGTCAGCCATCGGACTGGGCATATTGCTGCACGAAGGTATTGGTGACACGATTCGCGTCTCACTGGCTGCGGAGCCACAGGAAGAAGTTCGGGTCGCCTGGGAGATTGTGAAGTCACTGGGCTTGCGCACGCGCGGTGTGACCGTGGTCGCGTGCCCCACCTGCGGCCGCCTTGATGTTGACAACTTTGTCGAGATCGTGACTGAAATTGAACGGCGGCTCGCCCATGTCGAAGAACCGCTGCACCTTTCGATTATGGGTTGCGCGGTTAACGGGCCCGGCGAAGCGCACGATTCCCAACTTGGCGTCACCTTTGGCCGCGGGGTCGGCATGATTTTCAAAGACGGCGTACCAATGCGCAAGGTCGCCGGCGAAGATATTGTCGAAGCGTTTGTAATGGAAACTGAAAAGCTACTGGCTGAAATCGCGACTAAGAAATCCGAAGCTCCCAAAATTGAAGAGCCCGAACTGGTATCGATAACATAGCGACATAGTGCTAAACAGGACTATCCCGACAGGTCTTTTGCTATGCCTTTCGCTCGCCTGCCTGCCTCGCACCGCAGTTGCTCAAAGAGCGCATCTCTGACCATGCGCCACTGATGGTCGACTTGCCGCTGGCGGAGCCCCGTCTTTAAGAGAAGGCGAGGGATCCTGCCCTCGCTAAAAGGAGTAGCAATGAAGAAAGCGCTTGCTTCCACTCTGGCTGCTTACCAGCAATATAGGGCCGCCAAAGCTAACAGCCGGATCTATAGGATCGGGCGCTACTTGTTCGTGTCGCTGGCAGTAGCCTATTTCCTGTTGTTGATCTTTCCGCAGGTCCTCTTTGCTCATGAGATTTCGTACGGAAATGCCACTGTCTATTCACGCGAGCCGATGGATCAAAATATCCCCACCGTGCTGGATAAAGCTGAAGCCAGGTTGGCAAACTCGGAAATCAACACTCAGGAAGTTAAGCCTAAAATTTTTCTAACCGACGGGTTCAGGTTGTATTCTTTTCTAAGTCTGTATATCGGTGGCAACTCATTCGGTAAGGGCTATCCACTTCTTCCCACCAATAATATTTTTATCAACAAATCCGACCTGGCGAAGGATCTGGTTTTCCGCAGAGCGCCGGCAAATAACGAGCGTAGTCTGAGCGGAGTAATCGCGCACGAAACCACGCACCTTCTGATTAGAAAGCGCTACGGTTATTGGCGCAATCTCACCATGCCCGCGTGGAAGAAAGAAGGCTATGCGGAATATGTGGCTGGTGGTTCAACCCTCGCTTATGAAACTGGCGTGAAGTTGTGGAAAGAGAATCCGCAAGATGGTAGCGGCTATCAATACTTCAAGTACTACATGTTGGTGAAATATCTGCTGGAACAAGACAAGCTGAGTGTTGACGATCTGTTCAATGGAGATTTTGATTTGGCGGCGCTGGAAGAAAGAGTATTGAAGAGTTTGTAGTGATCCCGTTACTCAAGGAGATTCATAAACAAATGAATAGAATGAATCCTAAGGTTGATGGATATTTAAGTAGAGCCAAAGAGTGGCGGGAAGAATTTGAGAAACTTAGATTGATCATTCTTGACTGTGGGCTGACCGAAGAATTCAAGTGGGGTGTGCCTTGTTACACGTTTGAGAAAAGAAACATAGTTTTAATGCATGGATTTAAAGATTATTGTGCGCTGCTGTTTTTCAAAGGTGCCTTGTTAAAAGATCCCGAGGGTATTCTTATCCAACAAACGAAGAATGTGCAGGCCGCCCGCCAGATCCGATTCACCAATGTTCGGGAAATAGTTAAGCTGAAGGCCATCCTGAAAGCCTATGTTTATGCAGCCATTGAGGTGGAAAAAAGCGGTCAGAAAGTAAATTTTAAAAAGACCTCTGAATTCAAAATTCCTGAAGAATTTCAAGAGAAACTAAATAAAACCCCGGCTTTGAAAAAGGCTTTTGCGGCATTGACGCCGGGACGGCAAAGAGCCTACATTTTTTATTTTTCTCAACCCAAACAATCCAAAACCCGGCAGTCGAGAGTTGAAAAATATACGCGGCAAATTCTCAATGGCAAGGGATTAAATGATGAGTAAACGTTGGATTCCTCGCTTGATTCACCTCATCTTTAGCATTCCGATTGTCGGTTATGTTTATAGTCCGTTTAAGGAACTTCCAAACTATGCCCCAGTGGTCCGGTTTATCTCCATTCCTGTACTTGTCGTTTCGGGATTGTGGATGTGGAAAGGTCATCTTCTGCGACGGCTTCTTTCGCGAAGATCAGCCCAACAAGATCTTGACGGAAACCAATGACAAGGAAATTATTAATTTCAAATGGCTGAAATAAAAACAAAATTAACCGCTGCAAGCGTTGAGGACTTTCTCAACACAGTTAAGGATGAACAAAAGCGCAAAGACAGCTTTGTGATTTTGGAAATGATGAAGAAAGCAAGTGGAGAAGAGCCGAAAATGTGGGGCAGTTCTATTATCGGTTTTGGTAACGTAAGACTGAAAAGCCCCACCAGCGGCAGGGAAGTGGATTGGCTGCGGATCGGTTTCTCTCCACGCAAGGCGAATTTATCGCTGTACCTCACCGGAGATATTAAGAAATATGCTGTTGCTCTTAAGAAGCTGGGCAAGCATAAGACAGGCCTGGGTTGCCTCTACATAAATAAGTTGGCAGATATTGATCTTAAAGTTCTGAAAGGAATGATAGAGGCATCATTAAAGGCAGGATTCTTTGGCAAGCCTTCCCTCTAACAAAATGGACCATAGTCATTCAAATGCGACGTTATTTCGGAACGAAGCGTTTTCTTCCGAGCGGTGGGGCAGCGGCGGCCATAGTGAGAAACAAAGCATCGGTTGCGGACTTGCGGTTGATGTTCACAACCAGTTGTTCGCGCAGCTCCTCGATTTGTGAGATCCAATCCGCGGGCCGGCGACCATCCAGGCGCTGACTAATCTTTTTGAGCTCCGGCAGCAGGTCTTCGTTGACCACACTTTCACCCGGTGCTTGTAGCGCGAGCATCCAGGCATCGCGAATCAACGCTTCAAGAATGTCCAGGCGTGATTCGTACTCGTCCTTGTGCCGAGCATCGTTAAATTCCTCTGCCGATCGCAATAGCTGAATATGATCGTTGCTGACCGCTAATGCTTGCAGTACACGAAGCATGGCTTTCCGCCTCTCAAGGTATTCATCAAATTCGCTGTCGATCGCCCGGCCCAGACTACCCCTCGCAACTCGGGCTCGAATGCGCGCTTCGGTGGCGCTCGCAAGTTTGTTTTGCAGTAAATGAGTCTCTATCTCCTGAGGTAACACCGGCGAGAAGCGGATCATCTGGCAGCGAGAGTGAATGGTGGGCAGCAACATTCCGGGACGTGACGTTAAGAGCACAATGTGAGAGGTGTGCGGTGGCTCTTCCAAAACTTTCAGCAACGCGTTTTCAGACTGCTCGTTTAGTTTGTCGGCGTCTTCGATCAAAAACACGCGAGCCTTACCTTCGTAAGGCCGATAGTTTGCCTCACGTTCTATCAAACGCATCTGGTCCACCTGCAACACTCGCTTGGGCGCCACCACCATGCCCACGTCGGGATGATCGGTCCAGATGATCCCTTTCCAATCCTCCGAGTCGGCGCTTTGCGGGTAATTGAATTTGGCGATTCGCTTACATGCCGGGCATTGGCCACAACCTTCAACGCCCTGCGGCGTGCGGCAGTTAAGGGCCCTGGCAATCTCGAGTGCAAATAGTTTCTTGCCGATGCCGTCTTCGCCGGTAAAGAGCATTGCTCCGGGAACGCGTTTGGCCTCGAGCATTCTTCTTAACAGAGACTTGACGCGCTCGTTACCGGTAAGTTGATCCAGCATATAAATAGGGACCTTCCTTACGGTTGGGCGACTGCCCCCGTAATGTGACCCCTGCCTTTAAGGAAGGGAACGATGATCTCCTTCACGCGTTGGTGGGTCAACTCGGGCGGTTGATTGGTGTTCACGATCTTGATGCGATCGGAATCGGACTCGGCAAGTTGCAGATAAGCCTCACGCACCCGCGTGTGAAACTCGTCGTTTTCAGCGTCGAGACGATCCCCCTGCTGCGTGCCGTTTCCGCGGCGTCGAGTGCGAGCGGTCGAATCTTCGATCGGGAGGTCGAAGAGCACAGTCAGGTCTGGCTTGAGTCCTTCAGTCGCCAGCTGGATGATTTCTTCAATTAGTTCCGGCGAAAACCCACGGCCCGCTCCCTGATAAGCCCGAGTGGCATCAGCGTAGCGATCCGAGAAAACGATTTGGCCAGACTCGAGGGCCGGGCGAAGGACGCGGCGCACGTGTTGCGCCCGATCTGCTGCGAAAACGAGTAACTCCGTTAGCGGATCAACTTCTTCATGGGCATCGAGCAACGCGGCACGCAGGCGATTGCCGACCGGCGTCCCGCCGGGTTCTCGCGTTAACATTACCTCGCAACCCTCATGTTGAAGAAAGTTCGCCAGCAACCGCAACTGCGTAGACTTTCCGCTACCGTCAATTCCCTCGAAGGTAATAAAAGTTCCTGGCACAGTGTTTCCTAAAAACGCCGAGCAACGTTTCTTCAATCTTCTTTAAGCCGGCAAGAGTTTAAAGGAATGTTAGGATTCGGGCGAGTCGCCAGACTCATCGAAGGCTTGCGCACCAGATTGTCGTGAGTATTCTCCTGAGCTCGCGCCAACGCTGCCGGAGTTTCGTAGATCTCCGCTTCCTCGTCTCGGCAGGGAGATGGTTGAGATGGCGTGTTTGAAGACCAGTTGTTCATGCGATCCGGCCTCAAGCAGAATCGAGAACTTATCAAAACTACGGATGCGTCCTGTCAACTTCGCACCGTTCAGGAGATAAATAACAACTGTAGCTTTTTCGCGACGTACGGTGTTTAGAAACGCATCCTGGATGTTCTGCGGCGCAGGTTTCCCGTCAGACATGATGGCACCTAGAAGGATGAAGGGGGGACCCCGTCAGAGTACCGCAGCGATTGGACCGTGACAAGAAAATTACTAGACAGGCTTGTCACATTTTCATCACTGCCGGCCCCTGTTTCTGCAACTCAACGTACAACACGGCTAATCCTGCAGAGCTTCCAGAACGGCCATCAGCACTTCTTTGTCTTCGCCAAAACCGGCAAACCACTGGGCCCCCGGTTCGCGACGGAACCAGGTCAATTGACGCTTCGCATAATGGCGCACGTCGAGTTTTGTCTGCTCAATCGCACTTTCCAAGTCACGCTTGCCTTCAAGGTATTCAACCACGCGCCGGTAGCCGTGGGCGCCCAGCGCATTCGAAGCGGCGGGTACACCGTCAGCGAGAAGGGCCTTAACCTCTTCCACCAAGCCGTTGTCGAAATGCTTTTCGGTGCGCTCGTTAATCCGTTCGTAAAGAGCGGCGCGGTCGGGATTCAAAACCAACAGGCGCAACAATCGCGCGCTTTCGTGTGGCTCCGGGCGTTTGGCCTTCTTTCCCGACATCAATTCCCCAGTCTGCAGCCGGACTTCAATCGCCCTTTGCACTCGCGGCCAATCGCGCGGATATAGCCCCAGCGCGCTCTGAGGATCTAGCCGGCTCAAAACCGCATGGAGGTGTTCCGCTCCCCGACGCTCACGCAGTTCGTTTAATCTCCGACGGAGATTCTCATCGGTCTGGGGACTGGCGAAGAATGGATTGCGAAAGGCGCGCAAATAAAGTCCGGTGCCGCCAACGAGTATCGGCACTCGGCCCCGTTGATGAATGTCATCAATTACTGTGGCTGCTTCACGGGCCCAGTCACCGGCAGTGTAGTTGATATTCGGGGAGACGAAGTCGATTAGGTGATGAGGAACGCCGCGGCGTTCAGCCAGCGGGACTTTGGCGGTGGCGATCTGGATTCCCTGGTAGACCTGAACTGAGTCGCAATTGATGACCTCTCCATTCAAACGCAAGGCGACTTCGATTCCCAGGGTGCTTTTCCCGGAAGCAGTCGGGCCAACTATTGCAATGACGCCGGGAGCCTTTAACTCGCTTGATTGTGATTTGTCTGCGCTCACCCGCGAGAGAATAGCATGCGGTAGAGAATTACAATCCAGAGCGTTGCGAGGAGCAGCAAGGCGCCGATGAGCTGGTTGCGGGAGAAACGCATCCTGTGAAGTCGGGGGAGTTATAGTTTGAAAATGTCCCTGACCTTCAACCGGAAGCCAGGAAGCATGGGCGAGGAAAGTTCCTCGTCGCCTGTTAGTGTGGCAGCTTCTTCAAGACTTTGCTCGCGGAGACGAAAGATTAATACCGATTGATTTTCTGAATCGACGATCCAAGATTCTGCGATGGCGTGGTTGGCGTAAAGCTTTCGCTTGGCAGACAGATCGCGCTTACGATTCTGAGTTCCAGGCGCCAATATTTCAACCACGATGTCGATCGCACCAGTGAAGGTATCGCCGGTCAACACCTTATCCCAACGTTCATGACGAACGAAGGCCAGGTCTGGGATGACAGCGTCGTAGTCGCTAAATATCGCGCCGGCTCCAGGCACGAGAATTCCGACAGGAAACTTTTTGAGATATTCGCTAAGGCTAATTTGAAGATTCTGAAGTAGGAGTTGATGCGGAATGCCGGGAGATCGAGACAGGTAGAGTTCTCCTTCGATCAACTCATAGCGGTTTCCATCATGTTCAGAAAACGCCTCCAGGGCAGCGACGGTCAGGAGCGGTTCAATTGTTTTCGCCATAAAAACTTCTCGAAATTCCAAAGCGGCTTCCAGCGAAATCTATCACGGTAAACGCGTAATTAATACGCGGCGCCCGGATACACCCAGACGCCGCGCATGCAAAAAATCTGACGAAGCGAAAGCCGGGTTAGCGCAAGACGATTCTCGCGATGAGGGCCATTACCCAGAAGATGATGTCAATAATTCCCAAAACCTTGGCCGCCGTCGCCAAGCCACGTTTATCCTGGGCCACGTCATAGATGGCAATAGTTTCGAGCGCTTCGTTCGCTTTGCGGTAAGCGAGGATGCCGAAGATGAAACCAAAGCAACACAACCCGACGATACTCAAAATCAGGGCGTTCTTGGCATCACTTGCTGCAGAGGCTGCTTTCGCCGCCAGCACTTCCTGGGAATACATTGGATTTCCCGATACCAGCGGCGGCGGGGGTGGCGGCACAAACGGATCGTTGTTTGGGGGTTGTTGCCAGGACACAATAAAGTCTCCTTCTTCGTTGATTAGCGAAACTTAAAGGGTCAACAGGGCGGGTCTTCGCTGCTTTTTCACTTATTATTTTTCGCGTCGGCGGCAAGCGTTTCTTTTTTTATTTCGTTTTCTTCCGACTCTTTTTCGGCGCGCTGGATGGTATTTTCTACAGCCTGATGAAGGAATTCTACTTTGGCCACAAGCCGTGCTTTTCTTTCAGCATACTCCACAGCTTCTAATTCCGCCGCCCGGCGCAAGGCTTCGGCTTCGACTGGCGGCAAAACTATAGCGTCGGCTCGCCGGAGGTTTTCTACTTCAGCGCGCAGTCGTGTTTGCCGGTAAGCTGCGGCCTCGGCTTCCTCCAGCGCCTCCGCTTCAGCTGCCTGGAGCGCTTCTACTTCACTAAGCAGATGGGTTTCTTTTTCGGGGTTTTTTTGTTCTTCCTGCCGAAGCTGCCCCTCTGCACTTTCCGCTGCGGGCCCCAGTGCGAGGTGTGCCTCGGGCTCTTTCTCGGGCATCTGGGCTCGTTTGAGTTTTTCTTCCTCGGATACCAATAATTGACCGACTATAGGAATGGCGATCTTAACCTGTTCAACCAGCCGGCTGAGGTTCGCTTCCAATGGCGGAATCGAAGCGTCGAACCATTGAATGCCGCTGAGGTAATACAGCAGTTTCGAAGGTTCTATGGACTCAATGCGAAATGGAATTACTGTCACCCCTATCTCATCGAGCGCCAGCGCAACTTCCCGTTTGACTTGTTTCGATTGGTCAGAGTGTGATGACCAGACCAGAATCATTACCCGGCTGGCGGCGAGCGCTTCCATGATTGAGGCGTCCCAATCTGCACCAACCGGAACATTTCGCGGCGCATACCAGCAATCAAGTCCATTCTCCTCCAGTGTTTTGCAGATAGCCTCGACGGTGCCTTTATCATCCTTTGAGTAACTGATGAATGCGACGTGGGCCATGAGGGGCTCCAATCAACACCTTGCCGTGCATCTTTTCTGCTTGGCGAGGTGTGAGGTTAGATAAACTCTATTCTACTTTGTCAATCGTCGAGGTTATCAGACTTCAGTAGATCCTTGTCAATTCAATTCCAGTGTAATAAGCCTTGAGAATTTGGTCGTAGGTGAAGCCTTGTTTCGCGAGACCGTAAGCGCCGACCTGGCACATGCCGACGCCGTGTCCCCAGCCGCGACCGAGAAAAGTGAATCCAGTGATGCGCCCGCTGTCGTCATACTTGTGTTCGATGACAAACAGTTGTTCACGCAAGCCGAGCGCTGAACGAATACGGCCGCCGAGCACCTGACGAGTTCCATTTGTGCCGACCACCTCCAGGTCGATCGCTCTTTTCGATCGTCCGCGCGCTATCACGCGCAAGTCGACCAGCGATCCGATACCGGCGGCGTAACGACCCAAACGCGCCTGCGCCTGGCCCGGGGATAAATCGACGGTCCAGTTGGTAAACGGAGAGAAGCGATCCGCTGCGGCTCCATTTGGTGACGGCCGTACTTCAAGGTAATCAACTTCACCAGCTGCGCTTACATGAAAAACAACCGGTTCCCCACCGACCATGGCAACTGAGCGAACGGGATACGTAATTTCCCCAATCTGACGAAAAAGAAACACGCCTGACTCAACCTTCACCGGTAGGTCTTTGCCTTTTGTGCTCCGGAGAACCAATAAATCATCTGCGGTCGGTCGGGCCGTGCCCTTTTGAAGTTGAAGCAGATTTCGCGCTTCCAAAATGCGCGCGATCGAGTGCAGCGCGCGGGCACGCGAGAGTGGTTCGCGAGGGCGCAGTGTTGCATCAGGAAGAATGGAAAGATAACCGTCGCGGATCAACATGGCGACATCGGCGCGATTGGCGGGCGGTATATCATTGGCGTCGCGTACAGCTAAAAAGTATTCAATATCGGCATTGTTAAGCAGCGTGGCGCCGCGACTTTCACCGAACACCGCCGTGCTGAGCGCGGTGGCAAATGCCGGGGGGCGAATAACCTCTTCCGTAAGAGTGGGTGCAACCTGGTGTGCGAGCCTGGCAACCGAAGTTAACCAACTACGGACTTCGTCGAGCTCCGCGTCATCCTTCAGCCAGGAGTCAGAAACTTTCCGCAACGACGTAAAGCCCTGCAGGGTTAGCATGGCGACGTCGCGTGCCAGGGGCAGGTTCTCCTCCTTAAAGTCCGCTGGATCGCGAGTTGTTTTGATTAGGAAGCTTGCAAGCGCGGCCCGGCCCTCGGCGGCACACTCGCGGCCTCTCAAGTATGGAACCGCGTCGTTGAAGATGTTTCCGGCGTCTTCAGTGCGACCGCCGCAGGTGGAGGTGTAGAGAGCGTTGATGGGTTCACCGTTGTAAGTCGCTACGATGCCGCGCGTCTCATCAACCGCTCGCGATGACAGAGAGTTTTCAGAAACAAGCCCGCGATAGACCTGCGAACGTGTAGTCGGCAGCAGATCGTAACCCTGCGACATGAACTGACCACGGTTGCGCAAGGCATAGGTGCGTGCGGCAATGGCCTGGGCCTTGTGCGCTTCCAGCAACGGATAGCCCCCGGCTGAAAGTTCATTCGGCACGACGCCCTTCACGTAGTCCTCAAGTCCCAACACGTTGACAACAGTTAGCGCGCCGCGCGTATTTGTGAAAACTTCGATGCGACCGCGATAGGGTCGATCGTTAAACCGCACCGGTGTTGTCTCACTGTCGGAAGCGAAGGTAACCGGGGCGCTTGAACTGAAAAGACGTCCGGCGCCGGCAGCCGATGCCACCACTTCGCGAGTAGGCAAACTGAATCGTGCCGCGGGCCGCACGCTTCCGGCAGTGGGTCCAGAGGTTTGCCGGGAGGCATCACCTCTCGCGATGGTCGGCAGTTGAGTGGTTGCGCTTGCCTGAATAGGCCGTGGCGTATTTCCGGAAGGAGTCCCGCCGCCCGCAGGTCCTACTGTCGCGTCCAGACCGGCGCTTTCAAGACGGGCGCGCAGCTCCTCTGCTTCCAGCTGTGGACGGTTGGCGCCAATCACCAGCCCCCACGTTTTTGACTCGGCGTCGTAAACGATTTGCGACTCCTCGCCGCTCGCTTCCTGAACTTCTTTGGACTTTTGTTCGGCTTCATCACGCGCAGACAACCCTGCTATCTGAATGCGAAAGACGTCGGGGTTATTGTTAAGCGGTGGCGGCGAAAGCAAACGCGGTTCAAGTCGCACGCGGGTTACATCGAGAGCCACAGCTGCTGGCCCATCATCGCTGGCGTTGAGTAAGTGCCCACTGGTGGAAACTATTGCTGAGCGTACATCGGTAGCGAGGGCGACGCGAATGGTCGGTTCTGGTTGAGAAGACGGTGCAGCGGTTGGGTGATCCAGAGTTACAACTTCGGGCGCAGGTGACGGCCAGGCGGTGGACGCTGTTTGAGGAGCAATCTTTTCCGGCGCAGCCGGGATCTGAGTTCGCCTTTGACGAGTCTCTTGTTGGGGAAAAGCGACAGTAGAACTCACGAGTTGGAACGCCAGCAGGCAGGCGACCGTGCTTCGTGCGAGGAAGTTAGGCATTACCCGTAACCCTTTAGCGGCTTAGTCTTGGGGGCTCGACCGCGCGCTCATAGTACTACATCTCAAGCTAAACAGAACGCTCAAGTGATTCGCTGGGACCGCGGGCGTCCGCCCGCAAACGCGCCAACGGCGCGCAGTCTGTCGTAAATTGCTCCGATACATTGTTCGCGCTTCACACTCAACGCGGGCGGGACGCCCGCGGTCCCAGCAAATCGCTCGACCGTTTAACTCGCGTACCTTTCTTCTACCGTCAAGGTGAAGACAATCGTACCGACGAGGCCAATGACTCCGGCGGTAACGAAAGGCACCTGTGGCGAGATTTTCCAAAGCAGGCCGCCGATCGCCGCCGCCGGCGTGATCGAAAGGCTGCGAATGAGATAGTAGAGTCCCACCGATCGCGCTCGTAAATCCTCGCGAGCCGAGTCAACGATCATAGCCTTACGCGAAGGTTCGCCAATCTCCCTCAGCCCGCCTATTACAAATGCAAGAATGAGAAAGCCGAAGTTCATCGCAAACATAACCGCTACTGGAAAGAGAGCAAAACTAAAGAAGGTGACAATCACAAACGGCTTGCGGCCGATCCGGTCCGCGATCTTGCCGGCCGGAATGTAGACCAGAATCGAAACGATCATCTGAATCGCGATCAATGTTCCGTAGCGAGCGGTGCTGAAGCCCTGGACGTTGGTGACGTAAAGAATTGTCAGAACTCCGGTCATACCTTCACACATCCGGATGATGACATCCGAAATAAGCAGACGCTTCAAACCTTTTTGAAATGAACGCCACACGCCGGCAATGTTTGTAGCCGGCGACGCTTTGATTGCGATATTTACTTTAAGCACCAGCAGCAGCGTGACTGCGGCCAACCCAAGCGTTATCAAGAGGCCGGCGTGCACGCCTCTAACGATTCCCAGCGAGGCAATCATCGCTCCGCCGATCACAGGCGCGATCACTATTGGCACGCGTTTAAGAATGGACTGTAAGGTAAATCCCATGGCACGGCGATCTTGTGGCAGGGAATCGCCGATGATTGCAAATATCGCGGGCGAGGCCATGCTCTGCCAGGCCATAGCAAAAGCAAGCCCGACAAAAACAAGTGGCCATGAGGAAGCGAAATAGTAGACAGCGTACCCGGCTGAAGCGAGCGTAACGAAAATCAGGAAGGCACGCTGACGACCCAATCGATCAGCGATCCAGCCGCCGGGATATTGATAGATAGCGTCGAAGAAATCTTCTGCGGTTCCGAAGAGCCCGATGATGGGAGTACTGGCGCCTAGCGCTTCGAGATATTTTGGCAGGAATTTCTTCCAGAGTTCCTCGCCGAGTCCGAGCAGGAAAACAGCAGCTGATGCAATTGATACGTTTCGTTCGAGACTGAGGTAGTCAGTTAGCCTGGCGCGCAGGCCGGCAGGCTGAGGGTTCAGGGTCACGAGGAAGTTTGCCGCAGGGTTGCTTCGACTGGCAAGAGGACCAGCATCGGCCCTTAGTTTCGAGAGCCTCAGTTCACGCGGCCTTCTGGTGGTTCATCACTGTTGCCGGTTCATCGCTCACCTGGGTCTTATTTTTTCGGTGAGAGCGCCACATCCCAATTGCCTCTCGTGTCAGGCTGATGATCGGGCGCCGGTTCTGAAAGATCAGCTTCAGCCAGGCTCGCTTATTCATCTGCGGAAAATAAATTCCGCGGAAGAACAGACGCGAAACCAGATGGCTGAGGCGGTAACGGAACGCGGCTTCGCTGATTGCCTCGAGTGCCTCCGCGTTTCGTTCCGGACTATATGACATTCGCCAGGCGTGGTCGGTTTCCTGGCGCGCCTCCGGGATCGTCATCTTAAGCGGCGTATGCGCCATCCAGAACGGCGCAAAGTCCATCCAATGTTTTGGACGAGCAAGCCGTCCGGCTTTCGCGAGGCGGTCGTAGAGCGGTGTCGCGGGAAAAGGAGTGAGCTGGCCAAAAACCGGTAGGCCCGGAGGCCACGAGTTGATTTCCTTTACCGTTCGATCAGAGACGCCGACGGTGTCGTTGTCCATACCAAAAATAAAAGACGTGATCGCGTAGACGTGGCGCTGCGCCAGACGTTGCAACACCGCTCCGTATTCGCCCGGCTTGCTGAAGTTTTTATTTACGTCGGCCATGTTGGCCGGATCGATTGATTCCATGCCGATGAAGACCCACTGGCCGCCAGATGCGGCGATCAGATCGACGAGCTCTTCATCCTTCAGCAGGTTAGCGCTGATTTGCGCAACCCACGGCAACTGCGCATCGGCGGCGATGATGTCGCGCAGTAGCGACTTCGTGCGCTTGATGTTGATTGCCAGATTGTCGTCAATGAAGAAAACCGCGATCTGGCCGCGCTGTTTGCGCGCGCGCTCTTTGAGTCGTAAGAGTTCATCTACTACGCTCTCGTTGGTGCGGAAACGGATTGAGTCGCCGAAGAATCCAGTGACGGTACAAAACTCGCAGCCATACGGACAACCGCGTCCGGTCTCCATCGGCACAACATGAAACGTTCCCCAGCCGGCGCCCAGCTTCGACATGAATGGACGAAACATCTTCGGCACCAGGCTGAACTGGTCCAGATCGAGTTTCTCCCATGGTATCGACGGATAGGGTTGCAGGCTCGGTTTGCGATCCACACCTTTCTCATCCCGCTCCGGTTCATAGACTTCCTTAAGTTCGCCGCGTGCGGCGTCTGCGACGATTAAGGGCCAGGTCTGATCAGCCTCACCCAAAGCCACCGCGTCCGCATAGCGCGGTCCGCCGTCTTTACCAATCGCTTCGTCAGGACACTCCGTGACGTGCGGTCCACCCATCACCACCTTGACCCCGGCGGCTCGAATCGCGCTGGCGACGCGATAGGCCTTCGCCACCATTCGAGTCATCGCCCCGATGCCGACAAGTTCGATCTTATTTTCAAGCACATACCTTACGATCTCGTCGTCCGTCATCGCCTTCGCGTTGCCGTCGATCAAAATCACTTCATGTCCCGGTGGAGTCAGCTCCTGGAGCAGAAACATCCAGAGGTGGGGCATAAAGTTTCGCGTCACACCGTTGTCAGGGTTATAGAGTAGGATTTTCATAGACTTCTTCCCTTAGTAATTACTGCAAAAGTTTCAAATCAAATAACCCTGGAGCGATCTGTTTGACAAAAGTAGGGGTGAAAGAACGGGGATAAGTCGTTCCTCGTTAACTCAGGGGACGATTTGTTCGGGAGCAGCATACCAGTTATGTGCGTTGGCGTACATAGCCAGAAGCCGCTATCAGGTTTGAAACAGGAGGGAAGATATCACGCTTAGTAGGTTTCGCCTAAACTCGCCTGATTCTATCTAATTGGTGGCGGTACCAGGTAGCCTTTTTGGATCATTAGTTCTTGTCCTTCCGGACTCAAAAGGAACTCTACAAACTTTCGCGCCGCAGCTTGTTTTGGCGAATCCTTGACGATGCCCAAAGCTTGATCGAGTGGCCGGTGCAACTCATCACTGACTTCGATGTACTTGCCTTCGCCCGTCTTCACCAGCGCCAGCGGAATGAAAGCGACTTCGGCGTTGCCAGTCGCCACATACTGTTTAGTCTGCGATACGTTCTGCCCGTAGATGACTCTGCTTTCGATCTCATTCCAAATTCCCAGGGCCTGGAGACTCTCAACCGTCGCACGGCCATAAGGCGCAACATCAGGTTTGGCGATGGCGATCCGCTCAAACGATTTCGCAGTAATGTCCTGAATCCGATCTGCCTTTAGGGTACTGTTCGGCGGCAGCCACATGACCAGCCGGCCACTGGCGTAAATCACACGGCTTCCCGGCGTAAGTAATCCTTTGACTTCGAGTTGTTCGACGTGTTCGGAGTCGGCGGCTGCGAAAACGTCAAACGGCGCGCCATTCTCAATCTGCCTGGCTAAGTCGGCGGTGGCGCCGAAACTGAAGACCACTTTAATGCCGGTTTTACTGGTAAATCTGGCGCCGACTTCGGCGAAAGCATCGGTAAGGTTTGCTGCTGCAGCTATTGTCAGGTCTGAAGACTGATTCTGGCTCGTTCCTGGCGCTTCCCGACAACTGATGCCAAGAAGAGAGACCGAGATAAGAAGGAGGCACACCCCAGGCAATACTTGTTTCACGCTATCAAACCCCGCGAACTAATTGTCATTGAAAGAGGACATTTAGCGGCCATGATAGCCGGAGACTGCTAAATCTTTCCAGAATAGTCCAAGGTATGGTATAGACCACTAACCCCCGCAACCGGAATATCGCCCTCGGCTGAAATCGAGTCGGAACGCGATAAGAAAGACCAGGTTCTTGAGGAAACGCACACTCAACAGGTCGCTTGGTGCTTATGCTTCATTGCTCGCGTTCATACTGTTCGCGAGTGGTTGTCTGCCCAAGCCTATGTCAGAGACAGGCGGCATCAATATCACGCTCTACGGTTTCTCGATAATGAAGGAGTCATTGGAGAAGGCGATCTATCCTGGCTTTGTGGCTAAGTGGAAACAAGAGCACGGTCAGGATGTTCATTTCACCTCCTCTTTTGCGGGTTCGGAAACTATCACCAATCAAATTCTGCAGGGCGTACCTGCCGAGATTGCCATTCTTTCCATTGACCGCGATGCCCAAAGACTCAAAAGTGGAAACTTCGTTACTTCTGACTGGCATGCGCTGCCGTACAAAGGAATCATCAACAAAACGCCGTTTGTAATTCTGGTCAAAGGTGCAAACCCGAAAGGAATCCACGACTTTCCCGATCTTGGCAAACCGGGGATTAAGTTGATTCACCCCGATCCGGTTAGTTCAGGCGGCGCGCAATGGTCGATTCTGGCGATTTACGGATCGGAGTTGATCAAGTCAGAGAAACAGAATGGCGAGCCGGACCAGGCTCGTGCACTCCAGACCTTGCAGGCAATCTGGAAAAATGTTTTCGTCACGCCTGCATCCGCACGCGAGGCAAGGACAACTTTCGAACTTGGCAATGGAGACGCGCTGATAACCTACGAGCTTGATGGTCTGTTGATGAAGGAGAGCGGCAAGCCAATGGAGATTATTGTTCCTCAAGCCACGATCTTCAGCGAACATCCGGTCGTTGTCATCGATCGAAACGTGTCTCCCGAAAAACGCGCGGTGGTGGATGCTTTTGTGCAATATCTCTGGTCTGATGAAGCACAGGCGGCTTTCGTCAAATACCATTTCTACTCAGTTACTAACAACGCCCTTAACGAAGCGAACAAGGAGTTAGGCCACATCCAGATGCCATTTACGATCGATTACTTCGGCGGCTGGGACAAGGCCTACCCGGAAGTCATTGAGCAGATATTCAAGAACAATGTGCAGAGTAGGAAGTGAAAAGTGAAGAGTGAAAAGTGAAAGGTAAGAAGTAAAAAGGAAGAGTAACCTGAAGGGTTGATCTTACCTGCTTACTTTTCACTTTCACCTTTCACTTTTCACAGAACCAAGATGAGTTCACTAATACCGACTATGCGGCACGTGCGCGGCTTTGATGTTGCGCGACCACTCAGCATCGGCATGCTGGTTTTCATGATGATGCCGCTGGTCTTTCTGCCTCTGCTTTCGATTTTTATTTTTGGCACCAATAAAGGTCTGTCAAGTTTCTGGGCGGCCCTGATGGCGCCGGAAGCAGTTTTCGCGCTGAAGCTCTCGATGGTTACAAGTTTTTGGGCCACCGTATTCAATGTTCTCTTCGGTCTATTCGCTGCCTACGTGCTCTCGCGTTACGCCTTCTGGGGACGTAACGCGCTCATCGTGACAATCTCCCTGCCCACCGCCATCCCGACGGCTGTCGCCGGCGTCGCATTGCTGATGCTGTGGGGTCCTTTTGGAATGCTGGGCCGCCTGCTGCGTCCGCATGGAATCGATGTCATGTTCACAGCAGGTGCTATTGTGCTGGCGAACATCTTCGTCACCTTCCCGCTGGCATTTGGCGTGATTAAGCCGGTGTTTGACACAATGAGTCGTTCCCTGGAAGAGGCATCGGCAACTATCGGAGCCACGCGTTGGCAAACGTTCTGGCACGTCACCCTGCCTTCTTTGCGTGGGGCGATCGTTTCCGGTGCGCTGTTGACGTTTGCGCGTGCGGTCGGTGAGTTTGGGTCAACGATTATGGTGTCAGGTAACCTTGCGGGAAGAACACAGACTGCGCCGCTCTACATTTTTGCCAAATTCAACGAGGGACAGATTGAAGCGGCGAACGCGATCGCCATTGTGCTGGCACTTTTTTCATTCCTGGTCTTCAGCGTGCTGTTTTTTGCGAGGGACTGGCTTGATGTCGATTAAGATCTGACCATTGGAATGGTCGATTGAGGTACTGTGGATGGCACAGGTAGTCAGGGTTATGGACAACAAGGTGAATCCGATTTCCAGCGGGAGCACTACGACTTACGCTGCCAGCGTCGTGGGCGTGAGCAAACTTTTCGGCAAGACCAGTGTGCTGCAAAACATCACCTTCCATGTGGCGGAAGGCGAAGCGCTAGTTCTTCTTGGGGCGTCGGGCAGCGGCAAAACAACGATTCTGCGCATCATCGCCGGCCTGGAACAACCCTATACCGGGAAAATAATTCTGCACAACAAGGACGTCACGGAACTTCCCGCCCGCGAACGCGGCGTCGGAGTCATCTTTCAGTCGTACGCGCTTTTTCCGAAGATGACGGTGGAGAAAAATATCGGCTACGGTCTGCGCATCCGCCACCGGCCGCGTAAGGAAGTTAAGAAGACAGTTAACGAACTACTCCAGTTGGTGCAACTCGAGGAACACCGCAAGAAATATCCATCCCAACTTTCTGGCGGGCAACAACAGCGGGTTGCGATCGCCCGCACGCTCGCCTACAAGCCTGAAGTGCTGCTTTTCGATGAGCCTTTTGGCGCCCTTGACGCACAAACACGAAGTCACTTACGACGCGAGATTCGTGCGTTACTCAAAAAAGTAAACGTCCCCGCGATTTTCATAACACACGATCAAGAAGAGGCGCTCGAACTCGGCGATCGCATCGCCGTCATCAACGTGGGGAATATTGAACAGATTGGAACTCCTGCTGAAGTCTACAACCATCCGGCCACTGAGTATGTGGCAACTTTTCTTGGGGCCGCCAACATTCTTGATGGAGTCGTACGGAAAGATCGGATCGAGATGGGCTCGGCGCTAATTCCGGCGCAGATTGATGAGAAGTTCAAAGAGGGCCAAACGGTCAAGATAGTTTTTCGGCCCGAAGATGTTTCGTTGAGCAAGACGCCTTTCCCGCCAGGACGCGCGTGTTTGTCCGGCGGCATCGTGGAACAGACGAGTTTTGTGGGAGCTTACGAGCGATTGCGCATCCGGCTCGACCCGGCCGGCGGAGCCTGTGAATCCGGTGACACTCCTTACTACCTGACTACCGAAACGCCGGAACGCCAGAACGCGAAACCAATCATTGTCACCAGGCCGAAACCGGAGACCGTTGAGATCAGACTCCAGAGGGGCGATCGCGTCTTTGTAGGACTTAACGCGTTTACCATCCTGCCAAAGACTACCCGTACAAAATAACAGCGCTACTCGAGAGCGCGCACTATAACCTCGGAGGTGCCGACACTTCATCGAGTGCAGCTACGGCCAAACTATGGAAGCGGCGGCGAACGCTGTTGATGTTTGTGAATGGGAGCGCGTGAGCGTGCGTGCGATTTGTAAGCAGAATGAAGACTCGTTCATGTTCAGGATCGATCCAGCAGCTCGTCCCAGTGAAGCCCGAGTGTCCAAAACTTTCGCGTGGAAGATCGAGACCCGCGGCTGAGTCTTTTGTTTCCGCCAGCTGCCAACCAAAAGACCTTGCTTCCTCCAAGCCATCGGTCATGTTCCTACTAAACAACTTGCAGGTCTCGGGTCTGAGCAGACGAGTTTGACTGGCGAGAAATTGACTGGCAAGCACAAGAGTCTCCGGCGCGTTTGAGAAAAGTCCGGCATGACCCGCGGCTCCGCCAAGGAAATAAGCATTGCCGTCGTGCACCGTGCCCCAAATCAGTTCCTTACGCCAGTTCTCGTAATCGCCGGCCGCGGTGTTGACGCATGTTTCTCGTTCGTAGGCATTGCCGGTTTCGCAGGCGGCGATTCCGGTCTGCATGGCGGCCTCAGGATTGAAGAACGTACGCTTCAATTCCAGAGCAGAAAGGATTTCCGTTTGCGCCAATTCGACCAGGACTTTCCCAGTTAAGCGTTCCAGCAGGCGGCCGAGCACGATAAATCCCAGGTCGCTATAAATCACGCGCGTTCCCGGTCGATACTCCAACTCCAAAGCAGCGATCACCGAAACAGTCCGGTCCCGTTCACCCTCGGCAAGAATGTAAAGCGGTCGCCAGGCCGGCAGACCTGAAGTGTGCGTCAGCAGTTGGCGAATTGTGATTGCCTGTTTGTCGGTTCGCTCAAACTCCGGAAGGTAATTTGAAACTGAACTGTCAAGCGTGAGTTCGCCGGCTTCTACGCGACGCGCGCAGAGTAAGCTGGTTACCAGAGGCTTCGTTAGTGAAGCGAGATCGTAAATGGTGTCGAACGTCGCGGGGAAGCCTTGCGGTTCGACTACTGCATCGCCCAGGGCGTCAGCAATAACGGGTTGACCTTTTTCAGCTACGAGGTAAACGGCAGAAGGGAAGTCGCCGGCGTTGATGCGCTCGGTAAGAAAGGAAGTGATGGCAGGGTTCGATGTTGTCATGTGAAGCAAAAAAATAAGAGCGGGGCAAGCCCGCCTTCCCGACCTCGAGCTAATTCCGATTGAACATAAGGATGAGATTGAAAGGCTCTCCAGCAACATCTAACGAGCCGGATTGAAGTCTCAGGGTCGGGAAGGCGGGCTTGCCCCCGCTGATCCAACTATCACTTTTCCGGCATGCTGCTCGATCCTTTCAAGCGCTCGCAGTGCCAGTGCGAGAGCGTTCCTACCTTCCAGACCCGACACCGCCGGCGGTTGATGGTCATGGACTGCTGTTACGAAAGCAAGAATCTCAGCGCGCAGCGGCTCTACGTCGACGATATCGAGATTCCTGGTGTGAACTCCCGGCCACGCTCCTTCCGCGGTCGGTGGCGCCAGATTGCTAATCGAGGCGTGCTTAGTTGCGTAGTCGATGGCAATGTAATCATGTGGCTGGAAAAAGCGCATCTTGCGAATTTTTTCCGTGCCTACGCGCGAGGCCGTAATGTTTGCTACAGCCCCTGAAGAAAACTCAACCCGCGCGTTCGCGGCGTCGACTTTGTTAGTCAGTATCGGAATGCCAACCGCATGGAGTTCGGTTACTTCTACATCTTCGCCGACCAGCCACTGCACGATGTCGAGATCGTGGATCATTAGATCCAGCACGACATCTATGTCCAGCGAACGCGCGGTAAACTCGCCGACGCGATGGATCTCAAAATAGACTGGATTGCGAACGTGTGGGCGCAGCGCGACCAGCGCGGGATTGAAGCGCTCGAGGTGTCCCACCTGCAATAGCGCCCCGCTCTTTGCGGCTGCCGCGATCATTTCGTCGGCCTCAGGAAGCGTCCGCGCGATCGGTTTCTCCACCAGCACGTGAACGCCTGCATCAAGCAGTTCAAGAGCAATTTCGCAATGCGACTCGGTTGGAACTGAGAGACTGACAGCATCAACGCGGCCGATCAATTTCCGCCAATCTGTCGTCCACTCGACTTTTCTCTCTAAGGCAATTGTTTGCGCAGTTTTCTCGTCCAGGTCGCAAACGGTAACGAACTCCGTCAGGCCTTCCGCGGCAAGATCAAAATGGATTCGCGCGTGCTGTCGGCCCAGATGGCCCACGCCGATCACTGCGGTACGGAGCGTCAAGGTTTTATTTTTCCTGTTATGATTTGCAGTGGGCAGTGATCAGTGATCAGTGGTCGGTGGCCAGTGGTCAGTAAATCAAACCACGCGTCGTGTCGAGCCCTGACGCTTTCGCCCAGAACTTTCTAAAACTGGCCACTGAACACTGATCACTGGCCACTGCTTATAAAGCGGAGCGAATATACTTGCATCCTTCAACCCTTGCCAAGCGCGCCACAGTTCCGCTTCTTTTCGCGATAGCCGCTTTCTATTTTTATGGCCTCGGTCATCTTCCTTTCGTTGGGCCGGATGAACCACGTTACGCGGAGGTCGCGCGCGAGATGTTTTTGCGCGGCGATCTGATCACTCCCACGCTCGGCGGACACACCTGGTTTGAGAAGCCGGCTCTGGTTTACTGGATGGTGATTGCCAGTTTCAAACTATTTGGCGTGTCGGAATGGTCAGCGCGTCTACCCGCAGCCATCTCGGGTGTACTAACCGTCGCTGCTGTTCTCTTCGTGGGCCGTCGGCTTGAAGTCGTGAAAGATGGAAAGAACGAATTTCAGGGTTACGCTTTTTGGAGCACAGTCGCAACCGCAACCACGATCGGAATCGTAGTTTTCTCGCACGCCGTCAGCTTCGACATTGTCCTGACAATGACGCTCACCTGGGCACTGGCTTTCTATATTCTTTACGACTTACAGGTATATTCCGAGGCTGACGAGAACCTTAGCGGGTGGTTTCTGGCAGGCTTCTATATTTTTCTTGGTCTGTCGCTGCTCGCGAAAGGTTTGGTCGGAATAGTAATACCAGCTGGCGTTATCGGCATCTACCATATACTCCGGCGAGAGCTACCCGGGCGGAAAATATTCATTAGCGTGCTTTGGGGTTTGCCGCTGGCACTGATAGTGGCTGGGATTTGGTACGTCCCGGTAATCTGGCGACACGGTTGGCTCTTCATCGATCAATTTTTTATTCAACACCACTTCGCCCGCTACATTTCAGATAAATATCATCACTCGCAGCCGGTCTATTTTTACGTTCTCATTGTGCCCTTGCTTGCGCTGCCGTGGACTGCTTTCTTAATCAAGGGACTACTGCAATCTAAGTTGTGGCTCTGGCACATTGATGCCGGCGATCGGGCTAATCAGAGTTCGAGCCGTCTGATGACGTTTGCCCTCGCATGGTTTATTTTCCCTTTGGTCTTCTTCAGCTTCTCGGGCTCGAAACTGCCTGGCTACATCCTACCGATATTGCCTGCAGCAGCGTTGATTGTTGGCGGTCAGTTGATAGGGCTTCGCCCGGATTTTGGACGCTGGCCGCTAAGAATAACAGCGGCCTTCTGTCTGCTTTTCGCAGCTGGTACGCTTGTCTATTCCTCCCGCGCTGGTAGTTTTTCGTTAATAACCGCTCTCATTTTAGCGGCACCATTATTTGCCGCCGGATGCTTGCCATTTCTCTTTACTCGAAAGCTGACGGTGTCAGTCGGGTTCATAGCTGCTATGACGGTTGTAGCTTTGATAGCAGTGATGTACCTGCTGGCGCCTACTTTTGCGGATCGACAGTCATCAAGGCGGCTTTTGCAGCTAGCTTCTGCGCGGGGCTATGCGCAGACAGCCATCTATGGCATGCAGCGCAGCGACCGCACACCCGAGTTTTATGCAGCCGGCCGCGTTGTCTATGGCGCCGACGGCGAGCCAATCTTTTACGCCGGACCCAATCAGATGTTTCAAGAATGCCGTAGACGTAACGAAGCACTTTTGACCTTTGTGCCCGTACGCGAGGTTAACCAGTTCAGCGAAATGCCGTCGGCAGAAGTGATCGGAAGCAATGGTCGCTATGCGCTCGTTGCGGTTTGCACGCGCTGATCCACGAAATCACACCAAGCGCGCTACAAAACTTTCGTGTTATTTCGCGTTCGTTAGTGGATGCAAACTGGGTGTGCTGGCTTGCCGATCAGCGCAGGTTCTTCACGAAGAAATCTATCACCGGACGATCATATCCCTCACCTTGTTCGCCGGTAGCTGAAGGCAGGGTAAAGCCGCTTAGTGGCAAATCGATTCTTGTTTCCAGATTCGCCGGATTTGGAAAACAGGGAATCAGGGATTTCGTCGACTCGCGCAAGTAACCATCGTCTTCGCCGGCGAGCAAGAGAACCCGGCGTTCACTCAGAGCGGCGGCCATCCCACAAGAGCTCTTGTTGTCGTATTTCCTCAGGAAAAAAATTCGGGTTGCCAAACGGGCGGGACTCACCAGGGCGCTGGTGTTCACGCGGATGTCGTTGCGGACCGCGCTTTCTATCATCTCATCCTGATTGCGCGGCACCGAGTCGAGCGCCAGAACTTGAATGCTGGTATCGCTGACGGCTGCGCGCAACGCCGCATAAGCTCCCAGCTCGACTCCATAGAGGCCCACGCGTTCCCCAATGAGTTTGTTTTGACTATCACCCTTCAATGAACGAAGGAAGTCGAGCGCCGCCAGCAGATCATCACTCTCGCGAGTGCCGAACGAAGTCCACTGGACCGGAGGATTCAGTCCGTGGCCTCGCAGGTCGGGCCAGAGTATGGTGCAGTTGGTGGCTTCGCTTATTTTCATCCCCAGGTTTAGAAGCAGGGAGCGATCGCCGCCATAGCGGTGTAAAAAAACAACGGCAGGCGCTCCTTCAGTCCCTCGGAGTAGCCAACCTCGTGCCGATGTGCCGTCGCGGTTTCGCCAGGTTTCTTCAGTAACTTTCAGGCCTCGGCCGGTTCCGCTTATGGTGGAAAAAGTTTGCGGCGTGACGAGATATGAGCGTCGAGGTGGAATTATGATCCCGTAGACGATACTGGCCAGGGCAAGGACCAGCGCTACTACCAGCAACAGCAGGATCGGCAGCAGTAACCGCGAAATCTTTTTGCCGAAACGTGGTCGGGTGGCCATGAGACTGGGATGAAGGATGGGCTGGAGGGCGAACTGGCGATAGACAGCCTCGGCCGGTCTCTCCCTTAACCCGTCGCTACATCATCGATGCTAAGTCCTTTCTTCTTAACGCGAGCATAATCTTCGGGTGTGTTGATGTTCTCAAACAAAGATTCCGCGCCCTTGAGATGTTTGAGTTCATTGAACGAGAGCCAGCGCGTGCGCACAGATTGTAACAGAGTGATAGGTTTTCGCTCGCCAGATTCGATCATTTGCTCGGCCAGACGCAGGCAGGGTTCAACCCGATAAAGCGAACAAAGAGGCTGAGGGATTCCGTCATGCTGGATGGGTGCAACGGCCTCGAAGTCCTCGCGTACACTGGCAAGCCGGCCAAAGAGTTCCTCTGTGACGAGGGGGAAGTCGCAGGCGACCACCAGCGCCCAACTCTCCGAACAGGCTGACAGCGCAGCGTGGACGCCGCCCAGCGCTCCCCACTGCGGATAGATATCAGGCGCTGCTTGTATGTCGATTGGAAGGTTAAGGTGCAGGTTGAGTTCTGCCGGAGAAACCTTGTCGCCGACAACTTTTACTGATGAAGTGACACTTGAAAGTTCGCGGGCGATCCGCTCGACAAAGCTCTGGCCATCGAGAACTAAGCGTGCCTTTTCGGTTCCCATGCGCCGGGACTCGCCACCGGCCAGAATAAAGCCTGCAATCGCTTCGGGCATCAGAGGAATCTTAGTACCTTTTCGTTAATGCCCCAACGGGGCTGCGGCCTTTAGCCCACGGTTGTCGCTTCGGCTACCCTGGGACCTAGCTTTTTACCCAAGGCCCCGCGAAACCAAGCTTAAGGTTCACCAGGCATTCCTGCTGTTCACTGTTTGTCGTTTGCTATTTGCTCAAGGAACGTTTTGGGTGTTTCGTGCGTCTAAGACAAGACCTTGACCGGTCTGCGGACGGAAGCTATAGTCGCGCAGGGTTTCCCACCCCAACGGCCGGATATTTTGAGCAACAGAGCAAGAGGTTATTTAATGAAAACTCTTTCCAAAGTCCTCCTCATAGCAGTTGTAGTCACATTTCTCGGCGGTGTGGCTGCTGCGCAAAAGGCGGCTGTTGAAACTTCGCGGGATCCGCGGCTCTTTGCACTTGAAGACCTTCGTCCTGGCATGAAGGGGACTTCGCGAACGGTCTTTTCGGGAACGGTGCCGGAGGAGTTTGGGGTCGAAATACTTGGAGTGTTACCTGGTTTTCCCGCCCCCCGTCAGTCTGCAATCATCGCCAGACTCACCGGCGCCAATGTGGAGAAGACCGGAGTGTTCGCCGGCATGTCTGGTTCGCCTGTATACATCGACAACAAGTTAGTGGGCGCGATCGCCTTCAGTTTTCCTTTTTCGAAAGAACCAATCGCGGGTATCACGCCGATTCAGCAAATGATCGATCTCTTCGAGAAGGGCTCAGCGGGCGAAACCCAGCATCCGAAGGAGCCGCGCGCGATCTCGTTTGCTCAGCTCGCTTCCACTGACTGGAAGCCGAGTTTGCCAAAGCAGTCGATCGGCCCGACTTCACTGATCGCGCCGCTATCGGAAGGCTCGCGTCTCATGCCGCTCATGGGCCAACAAATTACTCCGATTGCGACGCCGGTAGTCTTCGGTGGTATCAGTCAGGAATCACTCGCGATGTTTGCGCCACAGCTGATGGCCAATGGACTACTTCCGGTTTCTGGCGTGGGCGGGTCAGCCGGGATGACGCCACTGGCAAAAGCAACCGAGAAAACATTGACACCGGGAACCTCAGTCAGTGTTCAGCTAGTTCGCGGCGACTACTCCATCGCAGCCGCCGGCACAGTAACATTCCGTGATGCCGATCGGATTTACGCCTTTGGCCACCCCTTTCTGGGTTTAGGCGCGTCAGATATGCCGATGAGCGAAACGGCGGTGGTCACGGTAATTTCGAACTTGAATAATTCCTTCAAGCTGTCGGTGCCCGGGGAGATGATGGGTTCGATTTCTCAGGACCGCGCCTCCGGAGTCTTTGGCCAGTTGGGTCAGGCGCCGAAAATGATTCCGGTTAAGATTAACTTACACACCAGCCGCGATCGCACCGAGACTTATGCATACGAGATAGCTAACGATTCATTCCTGACGCCACTGCTTCTCAACATCACGGTCTTCAACACCATCACCTCCAGCGAGCGTTCTCTTGGCGATTCCACCATCACCATCAAGGGCGCCATCAACGTAAAGGGCCAGGATCCGATCTCGGTTGACCGGCGCTTCTCAGCCGGCAACTCGCCAGTCCTCGCGGCTGGTTCTGTTGCGGGTCCGATTAGTTCCTTGCTTGGCAGTGGCTTTGACGACGTGCAGATTGAAGGCGTGTACCCTGGACATTTCGTCGTCCGACACCAAATATGCCGGCACCCTCGAAAGAATCGCGCTTAGCCAGACTGAAGCCCACCGTGGTGAGACCATCGAGATTCAAGCCTACGTGCGCACTGAGTCAGGCAAACAGTTTGTCCAGCGTATACCAGTGAAGATTCCGGACGACGCTATTCCGGGGCAACTGCTGGTGTTTGTCGGCGATGGCGGAGCACTCCAGGAAGGTTCAGCCTCGAGAGCTTTCGTTCCGCAGGATTTGGGACAACTGGTGCAGGCAATCAACAAAGTGAAGAAGAGTGATCGACTCTATGTGAAGCTTTTCCGCATCACACCCGGCGCCGTCATTGGCACCAGTGAACTACCCAATTTGCCGCCATCGGTAGTCGCTACTCTGAACAGCGACAGAAACTCGGGCGGTTACACGCCGACGGTTTTGTCTGCAGTTTATGAAATGGAGTTGCCGCCGGCGGAGTTCGTTATTTCCGGCCAGCAATTGATTGGACTCGACATTGTGCCGTAAGGAGCCAGCCCCTTGATTTATCGGCACGGCCTCGCAACAACGATGCGAGTTCTTCTTTTCATCACCCTACCCATCTGCTTCGGCGACATTCTTCAGGCGCAAACGGCAAAGACAGTCCAGGTCCGAACTCGCCCAACTGGCGTCGCGAGACGTATGGCGCGACAACGGCGCTGGATCATTAGACATAACGAAGCAGGGGTGCTCAGGTCGTTGCACACACTCTACGGCAGCGAAGCCACCTACCAGGCAACTGCCGGTAACGGAGATTACGGAACTTACGATGATCTGCGAAAGGAAGGTCTAATCGGTCAGGTGCTGATTGATGGCGGCCGCTACGGCTTTCTTTTTCGAATCAGATGCGAAAAGCGGTCTACGGAATCTCCTGCCTCACTTGAGATTGTGGCGGTTCCGCGATCCTACGGACGCACGGGTCGGCGATCGTTCTACATGGACGAAACCGGTGCTGTTTATGCCGCAGATAAGAAGGGTGCCGAGGCGTCCAGCGCCGATAAGTCGCTTGTTATGGATCCCTAGACCTTCCCCAGTCTTTCCGGACCGATCAAATCTATGCGATTCATCCAGTGGGTTTTTGATCAGTGGCTTTCCGGATATCGCGTGCGCATGGTCGTTGTCCTGGCGCTGGCCGTTGTCCTGATCATATTTTTATACCCCTTCGAAACCACGACCGTGCCGCAGTGGAACCTTCGCGTGGTGGATGACGCCGGCGCGCCGGTGCGTGAAATCAACGTCACCGAACACTGGCAAAATTACTTGCTGGAAACCGGCGGGCATGAGGAAGCCCAAACGACTAACCAGGCCGGTCTGGTGAGCTTTGGCGAACGGAGTATCAGGGCCAGCGTTGCCAGTAGGTTATTCGCACGGATTAGTAAGTTCGGAAAGTACAACAATCGAGGCCGGCCGATTCGCTATGCTGCGGTGGTGGTCTGGGGGAACAAGAGCTACGAAACTACTGTTGCCGTCTATCCAGGCGAGGGGACGCCGCAAGCGGAAGTACGTGTACCACGCCTGCGATAATTCTTCAGATATCACCGCACTCCAAAAATGTTGACTCCAACTCGAACGAATCGTTTGGTTTCTTCACGGCTTCCTGACGATGAATAGAAACCGTCCTTTCGATCGCGGCATGAGTTGAGCAGTGCTCGTGAACCCGAGGGCTTCAATTCTTGTTTCGAGTCGCTTAGCGCCAAAGAGAAGCAGCGTAGTGTTCAATGGTGCCCACGCAAATAGGTTCGGCAGCAGCTCCTCGAAACGCTCAAGAGCACGACAGGTTACGAAATCAATTGAAGGCGTGGCTACATTTTCAAACCGGTCGTTAATGACGCTAGCTCTCGAGGAAACGCCCGTATGCGTCAATGCCTCGCGCAAGAACACTGCTTTCTTTTGCGAAGACTCGATCAGAACTGCGCGCAGGTCGGATCTAACAATCAGGCAGGGAACGATTGGCAAGCCACCCCCGGCGCCGACTTCGGCGATGTTGGCCGCCAATGGCAAGTGCTTCAGCAGGACGAGCGACTCGAGAACGTGACGGGTGGCAAACTCCTCTGCCGAACAAGGCGCTACCAGATGGACGCGTGAGTTCCAGAGGCTAAGCAGATCGTAGTAACGCGAGAGTCCCCTGATTGCTTCCAAGGTCAGAGTGACATCATAGTTTAAGGCTTCGGCTGTCAGGGTTTCTCTAAACTTGTTCGTTTGCGCTGTTGTGTTCATTTCTGCTTTGTCGGTTTGCGTCACTACATGCGATGCTAACGACATCCGGGGCACTGATGCAGTTGAGAGTTCAAACTTTAGTTTGCGCCTTTCGATTGCCAAGAAAAACTCGCAGCCTAAAGGCTGAACTCTGAACCGCTTGCCGCAGCTGCATCAGAAAGACATCCGAGGACCCATTCTTAACGCTGCGTGAGTTTATATGATTGACGACCTGGCTGGACAATTAGCTGATCAATTAGCGAACCAACATGAGCGGCTGGGACGAGCGGTCACCGCCATCATCACGGAATACGCTGGTACGCTCGACACCAGAAGGGTTACCTCACCAGCTACGCCAAAGGAGCTGGAAAAAATATTCGACGAACCCTTTCCGGAGCACGGGATAACAACCGAAGAAATCCTGGCGAGGTTTACCCGAGACGTGCTTGCACATGCGATGCAGGTTCCGAGCCCGCGTTACTACGGCCAGTTTAATCCAACGCCGCTGCCGATCGGCGTCTGGGCGGATGCCTTGTCTTCATCGCTTAACCAGAATGCCGGCGCCTGGCGCAATGGCCCAACCTCAGCAATTATCGAGGCGCGTGTACTCCGTTGGCTGTGTGAATTGGTGGGTTACGCTCCTCAAAGTTTTGGCGTGTTGGCGAGTGGCGGTACGGAGGCAAATTTGATCGCCCTCAAGTGCGCTCGCGACCGCGCGCATGAAACTACAGTGCGTGATGGCTTGCGCTCAGCTCCCGGCGACCTGACGATTTACGCTTCGGAACAATGTCATTTCTCTATCGAACGAAGCGTTGACATCCTGGGCCTTGGTCGCAACAGCCTGCGCAAGATTGTCACCGACGAGAACTTTCATATCCGTTCCGAGGCATTGCAGCAACAACTTGAGAAAGATCGCCAAGCTGGTTGTGTACCCTGTTGTGTCATAGGCATCGCCGGGGCGACCTCAACCGGGGTAATCGATCCACTGCCTGAGTTGGCCGCGATAGCGAAGGAGAACAATTGCTGGTACCACGTGGACGCGGCTTATGGCGGCGCGCTGGCGTTTTCAGAAAAGCATCGCGACAAGCTGCGAGGGATTGAGTTGGCTGATTCAATCACGTTTGATCCGCACAAATGGATGTTTGTGCCATTTGCGTGTGGCGCGGTGTTGGTACGCGATGGCGGTCGGGTGTTGCGAGATGCGTTTGATATTACGCCCGAGTATCTTAATGAAGATCGCGGCGGCGCGGATGTTGAGTTTGATTTCTTTCGATATGGACAAATGGGCACGCGCCGTTTCAGTTCGTTGAAACTTTGGATGGCGCTAAAGTTCATGGGCCGGGCGGGTTATGCGGCGGTAATTGAACATCAAATCGGACTTACTGAGTATCTGGCAACTCGCATAGATGATCTGAAAGACTTCGAACGCGTGTCTCCGGTCGAGACCGCGGTCTGCTGTTTCAGATTTTCGCCGGCTGGTTTTGCCAACCTGGACGGCAGGGGACAGGATCGTCTGCAGCAGGAGTTACAACAGAGGATCGAGCGAGGAGGCGAAGCCTGGATCACTACTACGGTACTAAACGGACGGCGGGCCCTGCGTGTAAATATCAATAGCTTTCTAACTCAGCGTCGTCACATCGATGATTTGTTAGACTTGCTGGTGCGTACTGGTGAAGTTGTCGGCAGTTTGATTTGGCGCAGAGGCCAATAGTTCAGAGTCCTGGCCTTAGCTTGTCCGTTCACCGCAAAAGCAACCTAAAGGTTGAACTCTGAACCACTTGAGCAGTAACGATGCATTCCAGGAATCTACTAATAAGCGTAAGACTGTTTTTGATCCTTGTCGCCGTTGGCGCCCTGATCAATGTCAGCGCGCAAACCGTCTCCCCGCGTTCGCTTCCCGCTGTCAAAACGCAGGCTGAGTTTGACGCCTTAGCCGTCACCTATGATCCAAATACGCCCTACGCACTTCCGCACGTTCTCTTCGTTATCGACCGCAAAGATCAAAACAAAATTTACTACGTCAACACAAAGCGTTATGCCTTCCACAAAGATTTTGTAAATGGAACTTATCTCTCGCTGGAACGCGGCCGCGAGTTTTTTGAAAACAACTACCTAAAGCCCAATCGCCGCTTTATCTGCGGGACCATCGCATATCAAACGCCGTTGCAGCACTGGACATTTGAATTCTGGGAAGGCGATCTGATTCCTGCGGATCAAATAAAGCTCACCGCAGAACTGATTAAATCGACATTTTTCAAAGCGGTCGCGTATAAGCCCAATTCAATTCGTCAGGACGATGAGTCACGCACGGTGGCGGGCCTCGATCGAGTTTCGCAAAGCGACATCGCCAAAGAACAGGAATACCAGGCACTGAACGTTGCCAAAGGTCTGGGCCGGATTCATGTCATTCCCAAGCTCGACGACCATGTTGAGATTGGCTTCAACGAAATACTCGTCCTCGATGAAGTACCGATCCAACTTCCGCCCGTGGCTGGGGTGATTACGTCGCATCCTTCTACCCCTCTTTCGCACATCAACCTGTTAGCAAAAGGCTGGGGCATTCCTAACGCCTACGTAAAAAATGCGTTAACGCTGCTGAAACAATACGACGGTTGGTGGGTGGAGTTTGACGCCAAGCGCGACGGCTACACGATCAAACGGGCCGATCAGGATCAACTGAAGGAGTATCAACGCCGTCTGTCTGAGCGCCTTGATGTGATGAAGCCGCGCTTCAATCTCGCGGAGACGCGCTTACTCGGCCTGCGGCAGCAACGCGCCACTTCAGCGATTGCTTTTGGCGGCAAGTCGGCCAACCTGGGCGAAGTAATGAATGCGCGTTTGCCGGGGATAATAGTTCCAAATGGATTCACCATACCGTTCTACTACTACGACGAATTTCTGAAGGCGAACAAGCTCGACGACGAAATCTACACGCTACTTAACGATCAGAAGTTTGTTCACGATCCGGCCTATCGTCGCTTGAAGCTGGTGAACCTGCGCGAGAGCATCAAGCAGGGGCAATTTGATGACAGACTGCGGGCTCAGATTCTGCGCCGGGTGAAGCTGGAGTTTGCCGGGAAGGGTTTGTTCGTGCGGAGTTCTTCCAACTCCGAAGACTTGCCAAACTTTAGCGGCGCCGGCCTCTACACCACCGTTCCGAACGTTCGCGGAGACCAGGAACTCATCGAGGCGATCAAAACTGTCTGGGCGTCGCTGTGGAATTTTGAAGCTTACGAAGCGCGCGAGCGCTCTGTCATCGACCACTCGAAGATCTTTATGGCAGTACTGATTCAGGAAGGCATCAACTCCGAAAGCTCAGGCGTAATGATTACCACCGATCCATTCGACCGAGACAACAAGGGAGCGGTCTACATCACTGCCAAGCGCGGTCTGGGCATCAAAGTTGTCGAGGGCAAGAAAGTTGCGGAGCAGATTATTTTTCGTGAGCGGGCGAATGCCGTGCAGGTGCTGACGCGTTCAGACGAAGACAGCCTGTTGACGTTTGATGAGAAGGGCGGGGTCAAGGAGATTGCTATCACCGGTGAACGAGTGGTGTTAACTGACGATGTGATCCGGCGCTTGGTTTCAGCTGCGACGGCGATCAAGCGTGTGTTCGGCAGTCGCGAGCAGGACATTGAGTGGGCCTACATGAAAGGCCAGATTTATATCGTGCAGTCGCGGCCGTTTATTGCGGGTAGTTGATAGCATAGGGAGTGATTTTCGACGCTACGCGTCGAAGAGGGTAGAGACTCATAGAGTAGTTATGACAGACAAAATCTTCAGCGATGGAATTCTTAGCGGGCGAGTCGCGTTCGTAACGGGTGGTGGCACCGGCATAACTGGCGGCGTGGCGCGGGCGCTGGCGGAAGCGGGCGCGAACGTTGCGCTGGTCAGCCGTAGCATCGAGCACCTTGAACCTGCCGCCAAGGCCATCAACAATGCGCGCGCCCGGGGCGGTAGCCCGACCGTTAGGGAGGGTTTAGGCGAGGCGTTTGCGATTGCTGCTGACGTGCGCAATCCGGAAGACGTTGAGAAAGCGGTTGCGGCAGCAGTCGAACGCTTCGGCAAGATCGATATTGTCGTCAATGGTGCAGCGGGCAATTTTCTGGTGCCCGCCGAAACGTTATCCCCAAACGGATTCGGAACCGTGGTCGACATCGATCTCAAGGGCACCTTTAACGTTTGCCGCGCAGCCTTCGCCCAACTCAAAGAACACCATGGCCAAATTCTCAACATCAGCGCGACGCTTCATTACGGCGGTACAGCAATGCAGCTTCATGTATCCGCTGCTAAGGCCGGGGTCGACGCGCTCACGCGCAACCTGGCAGTCGAGTGGGGCCGCTACGGCATTCGTGTGAACGGCATTGCGCCCGGGCCGATTGAAGACACGGAAGGGATGAAGCGTTTGGTCCCGGAACCAGTTAAAGAGAAACTGAGGAAGAACATTCCCCTCGGACGCTTTGGGCGAATCAGCGACATCGAAAAGGCGGCGCTGTTTCTTTGTTCAGATGCGGCGAGTTTCATCAACGGCGCGACCCTCGTGGTCGATGGCGGACAGTGGCTATTGGGCAGCAGACTCGGATAGACGTCATCAAGCAATTTTTGTACTGTCGTCGAGTCCAAAGTCCAATGGCATTTCAGAAACGCGGCAAGCCGCAAAACAGATGAAGTTTTCACTCCATTACCTGAGCTGTGCATTGGTCTTGATCAGTGGCATGGCTTTAGTCGCCATAGCTCAGTCAGGATCGCAGACGGGTGCTGCGAAAAAAGCCAACTCTCGACCCGCTGAAGCGTCCACCCCAAAACCTGAGCCTTTTGACGGCGCGAGTGTTGAAAAGATGGCGGCGAGTTGCGTCAGTCTCGAAACCGAGTTGGGGGTGATTGAGATAGAGATGATTCCGGAAGTGGCGCCGGAAAGTGTGCGGGGATTTCTAAACCTTGCTGCAACCGGCGCGCTCGACACCACGACGTTTAGCCGCACGGTCAAAGACTTTGTCATTCAAGGCGGCAATCTCGCCACCAGTGAAAAGTGGAACTACGATCTGGCCAGGAGGATGTCGCGTAAACTTCCCGATGAACCGGGCCTAATCAAACATGTCCGTGGCATCGTCTCTATGGCGAGAACCCAGGAAGCAAACAGCGCCACGACCAATTTTTTCATCCTGGTTGGTGATGGGCATCACCTGGACGGAACGTTTGCGGCGTTTGGCAGAGTGACCAAAGGCATGGAGGTTGCGGATGAGATCAATAAAGCGCCGGCCGAGGGTGAGAAGCCAAATAAGCCGGTGCGTATCAATCGCGCCATCGTGGTGCCCTGCAAGAAATGAAAAGTTTACTCAGCACGATAGTTGGCGGCGTTGTGCTCGCGTTAGTTTTGTTTACCTTTCCGAGTTGCGCCGGTCCACGTGCTGAAAAGCCTACTCCTGATGCAGCGAAGCGGTTTTTGTTGTTGCGCGGATATCAGTTTGATGCGAAGTCGTTTCAGAGGGCTGTTGCGGCAAACGATATAAGCGCGGTGGATGGCTTTCTCGCCGCAGGCATCGATCCAAATGTAAAAGACGAAGAAAGCGGCGGCACTGTGCTTATCTGGGCAGCTACACACGACGAAGCGGACCTCGTGAAGGTGCTTCTGCGTGGCGGCGCCGACGTGAACGCGAAAGACATGGGCGGCTACACTGCACTGTTGCGCGCGCTGGAAAAAAAGAATGAGGCAGTCGCCGAGTTACTGCTGGCCCAACCTAACCTGGAAGTGAATGCCCAGGGCTTTAGCGGGATGACTGCGTTAACCTGGTACGTCTGGAGCGAGAACGAGCGCAACGTAAAGAGTCTGCTGGAACGTGGCGCTAATCCTAACCTCAGCGATGCCGATGGCGATACGCCGTTGCATGGCGCTGCGCAACGCGGCAATGTCAAGCTCCTGCAAATTCTTCTGGAGGCTGGTGCGAACCCCAATGAAAAGAACAAAGCCGGGGGAACGCCGCTGATGTGGGCCGGTGTTTATGGTCAGGAAGAAGCGGCACGCGTGCTGATTGAAAAGGGCGCTGACGCCTCCCTGAAGGATGAACAAGGCATGACTGCTTCAGCCTGGGCCGCGAAGAATAAGCGAGACGAGCTGGCACAACTCTTACACGAAGCCGAAAAGAAGCGATGACTTTTTGGAGTGCGGTGACCTGTCACCGCTTTGCTCGGTCGCGACCTGTCGCGACCACGACAGTTTTGGAAGGATCTAAGAGCAGGGCGTCAAGCCGCCCTGGGCCAAAGCGGTGACAGGTCACCGCACTCCAAAAGCATGGTCAACCCAATTCTGCGCCGCCATCTGTCGCGATTATTGAGCCGCGAGAATCTCACTCGCGTTGAAGCCACCGAACTCGTCGCGGCTATGCTTCAGGATGAGGCAACGGACGCGCAGATAGCGGCAGCGCTGGTCGCACTCCATGCCAAGGGTGAAACCGTAGAAGAGTTGGCCGGAATGGCAGACGCATTACGAGAGCGCGCCGTCAAGGTCACTTCCTGTCACACTGCGTTCATCGACACGGCGGGTACCGGCTCGAGCCGCGCCAAGACTTTCAATGTCTCAACCGCAGCAGCGTTTGTTATCGCTGGAGCGGGGCTCGCGGTTGCGAAACATGGCAATCGAGCCGCCAGCAGTAAATCGGGAAGCGCGGATGTGCTGACGGCACTCGGTGTGAACGTATCAGCGCTGACTAAGGTAAGCGAAAACTGCCTGAACGAAATTGGAATCTGTTTCATGTTTGCGCCGCTCTATCATGGCGCGACCGCGCGCGTCGCCGGCATTCGCCGCGAGTTGGGAGTTCACACGACCTTTAACCTGCTGGGACCCTTGAGCAATCCAGCTGGAGCGCCAAGACAAATCATCGGGGTATGGCGCAGGGATCTGGTGGAGTTGTTAGCGAATGTCGCAGCAGCGCTGGGAACCGAGCGCGCCTGGGTAGTGCATGGTGAGGACGGTCTCGATGAGATTACCCTCGCCGGCAAAACACACGTCGCAGAGGCACGCCAGGGAGCAGTTAAGACTTTTGAAATCAGGCCGCAGGATTTTGGACTGCCTGAGAGTTCACTTGATCACCTGCGCGGAGGAGACGCGGAAGCGAACGCACAGATTATTCGAGAGGTGCTGTCATTGGAGCGCCACGACGAGGCGCGCGCACTGATCGTAATAAACGCCGCAGCGGCGCTGTTCGTTGGTGGAAAATCCGCGACGTTGATCGATGCCGCCAGACTCGCCGAAGAAAGCATTAACAGCGGCGCGGCGGGAATGAAACTGGAACTGCTGATCAAGGCGACGAACTAAAGGTCAAGGATTTGCTGGCACCGCGGGCGTCCCGCCCGCAAACGCGCCGTTAGGCGCGCAAAACGTTGGGCATATTTCGCGCTCACTGCGGGCGGGACGCCCGCGGTCCCAGCAGATCGCTTGACCGGTTTATCGGAAATTCCATACTTGTTTGTATCCGATCCATTGATGGACATTCTTTCTGAGATCATGGCGAGCAAGCGCTCGAGACTGGAAACGAGTAAGCGCGCATTGCCTCTGGAGGAACTGCGGGAGAAGGCTCTTCGTGCTCGCGCCAACGCCAGAGCCCATGCGCTTCGAAATGCACTGCCCCGCAATTCAATAAACATCATTGCGGAGTTCAAGCGGCGATCGCCGTCGAAGGGCACAATTCGCGAGAATGCTGATGCGGCGACACTCGCGCGTAGTTATGAATCAGCCGGCGCTGCAGCGATTTCCGTGTTGACTGAGGAGAATTATTTTGCCGGTTCGCTTGCTGATTTGCTCGCGGTGCGCGCCCAGTCAGCGATTCCGCTTCTGCGTAAAGACTTTGTTCTTGACGAGTGGCAAGTGCATGAGTCAGCCGCGGCAGAAGCCGACGCGTTACTTCTAATTGTGGCCGCACTCGACGACGAGACGCTCGCGCGACTCTTACGACTAACGGAAAAAGAATTGGGCATGGACGCACTCGTCGAAGTGCACACCAGGGAAGAAATGGAGAGAGCAGTCGCGCATGGAGCCACGCTAATTGGAGTTAACAATCGCGACCTGCGAACGTTTGATGTTTCCACAGACACGTCTCTGCAGCTCGCTCGTTTTGCTCCGGCAGGCGCGGTTCTGGTTAGCGAAAGCGGGCTCACTCCCGATGAACTTCCTAAACTAAAAGCTGCTGGATACAGTGGTTTCTTGATTGGCGAGACTTTAATGCGCGCGCCGGATCCGGCTCGGCAACTGCGGATGTTCATGGGAGAGAACTCAGGCCAATGGTCTTAGTAAAAGTTTGCGGTATTACAAATCTCGACGATGCCCTGGCCGCGGCAGATGCTGGCGCCGATGCGTTGGGATTCAACTTTTACGCGCGCAGTCCGCGCTATATCACTCCAGAAGCTGCACGAAGGATTATCAATCGTTTGCGGGTCGATTATCCGAACCTCCTGAATGTTGGAGTCTTTGTAAACGAAGCCCTCGACGAGCTTGAGGAAATTGCGCAGATCGCGGGAGTTTCAGCGCTGCAGTTGCACGGGCATGAGACGCCGGAATACTGTAAAGCACTGCGGGGTCATCATTTGATCAAGGTGTTTTCAGCGAGCGACAGGTTCACGCCGCGGACCGTTTTGGATTACGACGTTCAGGCAATCATGCTTGACGCGGCTGACAAAGAGGCATTTGGTGGCACCGGCAAGCTTAGCAACTGGGCGGTCGCGCGCGAAACGCGCGAGCTGGTTTCAAAACTATTTCTCGCTGGCGGGTTGTCTCCGGAGAATGTAGCCGACGCGATCAATCAGGTGCATCCATTTGCGGTTGATGCCTGCAGCCGGCTCGAAAGCGGTCCCGGGCGGAAGGACCAAACCCGCGTGCGCGCGTTCGTTGCAGCGGTCCGTGCGGCCACGTGACGACCTTTGGAGTGCGGTGACCTGTCACCGCTTTATTCGGTCGCGACCTGTCGCGACCACTGTCCGGGTGGAGTCTGGTCGAAAAGTGCGGCGACAAGCCGCCGCAGACCAAAGCGGTGACAGGTCACCGCACTTCATATGGAACCGCACCCCCTAACAAAAATGACCGACCTGAAATTACAACCTGATGAGACTGGCCACTGGGGAGCTTACGGCGGTCGTTTCGTTCCCGAGACCTTGATGGCTCCGCTCGAAGAGTTGACCTCTGCCTACCTAACCGCCCGCGACGATTCCTCGTTTCAATCTGAACTCGCAACTCTGTTGCGCGATTACGCCGGCCGGCCTACCCCGCTGTTTCATGCTGCGCGTCTAACCGAGCACGCCGGTGGCGCCAGAATTTATCTGAAGCGCGAAGACTTGTTGCATACCGGCGCTCACAAAATTAACAACACGCTGGGGCAGGTTCTACTGGCTCGACGCATGGGCAAGCGACGCGTGATTGCAGAAACGGGAGCCGGTCAGCACGGCGTGGCTACCGCGACAGTTTGCGCGCTCTTTGGCTTGGACTGCGTTGTTTACATGGGCGCCGAAGACATGCGACGCCAGGCCCTGAATGTCTTCCGGATGAATTTGCTTGGCGCGGAAGTCCGCGAAGTGAACGCCGGCTCACGGACGCTAAAGGATGCGATTAACGAAGCGCTGCGCGACTGGGTTACCAATGTTGCAGATACCTATTACCTGCTCGGCAGTGCACTCGGCCCGCATCCTTATCCGGTGATGGTGCGGGATTTCCAAACGGTCATCGGACGGGAAACGCGCGAGCAGATTCTGAAAACAGAGTCACGCTTACCCGACGTTTTGGTGGCCTGCGTGGGCGGTGGCTCAAATTCAATTGGAATGTTCCATCCGTTTCTGGCTGACCTGTCTGTCCGAATGATTGGCGTTGAAGCTGGTGGTCGCGGCGGCGAGTTGGGTCAACACGCTGCGCGGTTTAATCAAACGGGCGGAGGTCGTCCCGGTGTGTTGCAAGGCACGATGAGCTACGTCTTGCAGGATGAAAACGGGCAAATTGCTAACACACATTCGATATCGGCAGGACTGGACTATGCCTCCATCGGCCCGGAACATGCCTCACTACACGACTCAGGTCGAGTTGAATACACGTCGGTGTCGGACAATGAAGCATTAGCTGCTTTTCATCTTCTCTCAAAGCTCGAGGGAATTATCCCGGCGCTTGAGTCTGCCCACGCCGTTGCCCACGCCGTGAAAGTTGCTGCGGATTTGAACAGCGACCAAATCGTGATTGTGAATCTGTCGGGACGCGGCGATAAGGATGTGAATACAGTCCAGGAGAATCTGAAGTCTGATTCCAGAACTTCATGAAGACGAATAACCGAGTAGCAGCGCCTGTTGGAAGTCCTGGCGTTCGCTCTTTTTTCACTGAAGGCATGCTGATTGTGGTGGGCGTAGCCTTCGCGAAGCTAGTGCTGCATTGCGTCTTCAACAACCGCTACGGTTATTTCCGCGACGAGTTTGACTATCTGGCTTGCGGCGATCATCTGGCCTGGGGTTACGTAGACCAGCCCCCGCTCCTTCCTTTCCTCGTTAGAATTAGTCGCGCGGTTCTCGGAGACTCACTTCGTAGCATACGGTTTCTACCTGCGCTGGCGACTTCTGCGGTAGTCGTTCTGACAGCATTGATCGCGCGTGAGTTTGGTGGCCGGCGCTTTGCGCTGGTCCTTAGCGCCGTGGCAGTGCTTATCGCCCCGGTTTATCTCTCTGGCGGAAGCCTTTTGACCACTAACTCCCTCGAGCCCTTGCTCTGGATGGCTTGCGTATACTTCGCGCTTCTCGCCCTCAAACGCGACGCGCGTTATTGGCTTTGTTTTGGCGTGGTCGCTGGACTCGGCTTGCAAGAAAAGTATTCGATAGCGATTTTTGGTTTCGGGATGGCTGTTGGTCTGCTAATAAGCAAACAACGCAGCGCACTCCTGAGTAAATGGTTTTGGATCGGTGGGCTGGCGGCGTTCCTGGTCTTCCTCCCGAACCTGATTTGGAACGTGCAGCATCACTGGCCTTTTCTGGAATTGATGCACAACATCAAAACCACCGGGAAAGATGTTCAACTTTCGCCCATCGAATATTTTGCGCAGCAGATTCTCTTGCTCCATCCGCTGACAGCTCCGATCTGGATCGCCGGACTGTTTGCCCTGCTGTTGTCTCCGCGGCTAAAGAACTACCGGTTCCTTGGGTGGTGTTACTTAATTTCCTTCACGGCGTTTGTGGTACTCAAGGGAAAGAACTATTACCTCGCGCCCATCTACCCAATGCTATTTGCCGCCGGCGCGATCATTCTAGAAAACGGAATCGAGCGAGTCCGGCAGGGCTGGTTAAAACCGGCCATCCTGGTATTGTTGCTCGCGGGAGGCGCATGGTTTGCACCTATCGTTGTCCCTGTACTCCCAATCGTTCGTTTTATTGCTTACCTGGACACCTTGCCGTTTAAGGTGCCGCGCACCGAGCATAGTCACATGAGCGCAGCCCTGCCACAGCATTACGCAGATCAATTTGGTTGGGAAGAGATGACCGCAATGACGGCACAGGCCTGGTCTAGAATCAAGCCTGAGGAACGACCGGACTGCGGCATCTTCGCGCAGGATTACGGGCAAGCAGGCGCAATTGATTTCTTTGGCCGGCGTTACGGCTTGCCGCCGGCGCTCAGCGGTCATCAGACCTATTTTTTGTGGGGGCCGCGTGGGTATTCGGGTAACTGTCTAATCGTCCTGGATGATCGGAAAGAGGTGCTGGAGCAGAAGTTCGAGCAAGTTGAGTACGTGGGCTCGTCCGATAGCCCGTACGCGCTCGAGCGCAATATTCCGGTTTTCATTTGCAAAGGAGCGAAGTTTGGATCGCTGGCGCAAATTTGGCCGCAGCTGAAGAAATGGCGCTAGCACATTTTAAGAGAACCACTGAGTTTGGAGTATGAGTTGAGTCGAATCGAAGCAGCCTTCAATAAACTAAAAAAGGAAGGGAAGCCTGGCTTTATTCCGTTCATCACTGCCGGCGATCCAAATCTCGATACAACTGCCCACTTGCTGCTGGAGTTGGCAAACTCCGGCGCGACTTTGATCGAGCTTGGAGTTCCCTTCAGCGATCCAATGGCGGATGGTCCGGTAATTCAAAGAGCCTCCGAGCGGGCACTCAAACATGGCTTCGGATTGCCGGAGATTTTTGCGAGCGTCGCAAAAGTCCGCGCTAAGTTTGAGACTCCCCTTGTCCTTTTCAGTTACTTCAATCCACTAATGCAATTTGGTATTGACAAACTCGCGGGTGCTGCTCGAGACGCGGGTATCGATGGCATCCTGGTGACAGACCTGACGCCTGAAGAGTCGAAAGAGTTCGCTGCCACGTTGAAGGCGAACAATATCGATATGATTTTTTTGGTGGCGCCGACTTCGACTGACGAACGCTTGCGCATGATAACCGCCCATGCAAGTGGCTTTGTATATGCGGTATCACGTGCTGGTGTCACTGGGACTCGCGATAATTTGAGCCGTGAGGCAGAATTGCTCGTCGCGCGTGTGCGCAAGTTTTCCAGTTTGCCGGTGGCGATAGGCTTTGGCATCTCCAGCGCCGATCAGGTAAAGCAAACTTGCACTTACGCAGATGCGGCGGTAGTCGGTTCTGCTATTGTCGCTCAGATTGAAAAGCTGTCCGGCTCCGAAAAGCTGGTTGAGGAGATTGGGCTATTCGTGCGGGGTTTGATTCCTGCGGGAGCGGAAACTGCATGAAGGAGACTATTGATTCGGGCCCAGGAATTGGACGGGGCGCAGCAGTCGTAATCGTGCTGCATACGCCGCGCGAAAAATGTTGGGGCGTGCTCGACGAGCTGAATCAGGCTGGAGTATTCTTGCGCGGCCTCGACCTAAATGCATTTGATGACTGGGTTAGCGCGTTGGTGCACAACGAACCCTTCATCGGCTTTGGAGATCTGTTTTTTCCGATGTGGCGCGTTGAACGCATCTCAAAGGACGAGAGCGCAGCCGGAGTGCCCTCGCTTTGTCAGCAGGTAGAGACACGGACGGGCTTGACGATTCAGGAACTTTTGCGGACCGAAGATAGACAAGCTTAATGATTTTACTGCCGCCGGGCGCAGAGAGGGCTGCCGAGACGGTCTGACAGAAATTGACCCCTAACCCTCCACGAAATATTCTTGTTGCAAGCATGAAACACTGTTCCATTCTCGCGTTTAATGTGGTATGCTCCGCGCAAACAGGCGGTAAGGAGCAACCCTGGCCGCGGACTCGTGAGAAAAGGAGCAGAAGAAAGCGATGTATGTTATGGCATCTGACGATCGAATAAGCGTGGACCGCGGTAAGGCAGTCGAAGCGGCTCTGGCAGGTATTGAAAAAAGATTTGGCAAGGGATCAATCATGCGCATGGGCGAGCGTGAGGTCTCAGATATACCCGCCATTTCTACTACTTCTCTAAGTCTGGACGTGGCCGTTGGCATCGGCGGTGTTCCGCGCGGCCGCATTATCGAAATTTATGGTCCGGAGAGTTCCGGCAAAACGACTCTTGCCCTGCATATCGTGGCGGAGGCGCAGAAAGCTGGTGGCGTGGCTGCTTACATCGATGCCGAACACGCAATGGATTCCGATTACGCAGGCAAACTTGGCGTCGACGTTGACCAGATGCTGATTTCTCAGCCCGATTCCGGCGAGCAAGCCCTGGAAATTGCGGAAGCGCTGGTTCGTTCAAACGGAATCGATGTGATCGTAGTCGACTCCGTTGCTGCCCTGGTTCCGCGTGCTGAGCTCGACGGCGAAATGGGCGATTCGTTGCCCGGCCTTCAGGCTCGTTTGATGTCGCAGGCGCTGCGTAAACTCACGGCGATAGTCTCGCAGTCAAATACCTGTTTCATCTTTATCAACCAGATTCGCGAGAAAATCGGCGTGATGTTTGGCAGTCCCGAAACTACGACGGGCGGTCGCGCCCTAAAGTTTTACTCCTCCATGCGGCTCGACATCCGACGCATTGGAGCCATCAAGGACGGAGACCGCGTAGTAGGCAATCGCACGAAGGTCAAGGTTGCGAAAAATAAAGTGGCGCCACCCTTCCGTGAATGCGAGTTTGACATCATGTACGGCGAGGGCATCTCGCGTGAAGGCGATGTGCTGGACCTGGCCGTCGCGCAAAACGTCGTCGACAAGAGTGGTGCGTGGTTTTCCTATAAAGGCGATCGTCTGGGACAGGGACGTGAGAATTCCAAGGCGACGCTGAAGGAAAAGCCGGAGATTCTCAAGCGCATTGAAAGGGAAGTGAAAGTAAAACTTGGCATGGCGGTGCGTGAAGAAAAGGTCGAGGCCGCTGCGCCGAGCGCAAAGGCTGCTACGTCAGACAAAAAATAAAACCGCCATTTCGCTTAGCCCCATAGGAGCGAAATGTTTATAGCTTCTACGGATTCTCCTTTGCTCGAAGCGAGATCTTTGGGGATCGCGCTGGTGGCCATGAACATCTCGCTCCTCTTGAGCTGAAGCGATTCCATCTGCACGCTGCTGGTAAGTGTGACGGAACTTAAAGCGTTTGGGCGCAGGAAAGTACCCCGCGGCTAAGCGCTTTTTATTTGCTTTACAGCTAAGCTGACTGAACCGATAATCCGCCGCGGCGGTGGAACAGAGCAGAGAAAGATCCAGCAAGCGGACACCCGACCACGGCCCTTCTACCTATGAAATCAATTCTCATTAAAGGTGGAACTCTCCTGACGATGGATGAAGGCAATGCCATCGTAGTTGGAGACTTGTCGATCCGTGACGGCCGCATTGCCAGCGTCGGAGAATCGGGGCAAACGGCCGATGTTGTCATTGATGCCGACGGTTGCGCAGTCCTTCCTGGTTTTGTTCAAACCCACATTCACCTTTGCCAAACCATATTTCGCGGCGCTGCCGACGACTTGCCGTTACTCGACTGGCTCAAGAAACGCGTCTGGCCCATGGAAGCTGCTCACGACGTAGCCTCAATAAAAGCGTCCGCGCGACTGGGTGTGGCCGAGCTGATTAAAGGGGGAACGACATGCGCCTTGACGATGGAAACCGTAAACCACACTGAAGAAGTTTTCCGGGTTATTGAAGAGAGTGGTGTTCGGGCGACGGTAGGCAAGTGCATGATGGACAAAGGCGACGACGTTCCTGTGGCGCTTCATGAAAACATGGATGCTTCAATCGACGAGTCGTTAGCGTTGATTGCGGATTGGCACGGAAAAGCGCAGGGACGAATTCGCTACTGCTTTGCGCCTCGCTTTGCTTTGAGTTGCACCAGCGAATTGCTTTCGCGCGTAGGCAAACTTGCAAAGGAACACGATGTGATTGTCCATACGCATGCTTCTGAAAATAGAAATGAGTGTAAGTTGGTTGAAAGCGAAACCGGTCTGCGCAATGTCAATTATCTCGATTCCCTCGGCTTGAGCGGTCGTCATGTGGTGTTAGCCCATTGCGTACACCTCGATGCGGCGGAGTTTCAGACACTCGTCAACACTCGAACTAACGTTGCCCACTGTCCGTCGTCCAATCTCAAACTCGGTTCCGGTATTGCCGAGATCACCAAAATGCTCGACTTGGGAATTTCAGTTTCGCTGGGCGCAGATGGAGCGGCATGTAACAACCGGCTCGATATGTTCACAGAGATGCGCACCATGGCGCTTTTGCAAAAGGCTATGCACGGACCCGAGGTAATTCCCGCCCGGCTGGCCCTGCGCATCGCCACAATTGAAGGTGCTAAGGCTCTGGGAATGGAGAAGGAAATCGGAACTCTGGAGATCGGCAAACGCGCCGACGTCACAGTTGTAAGGCTCGATGGCCTACATTCCACTCCGGGTTCAAGCGACCCTATTTCGGCACTGGTGTACTCGGCTCAGACTACTGACGTTCAGAGCGTCGTCATTGATGGAGAGGTAGTCATGAGAGACCGTGAGTTACTTACACTGGATGAGCACTCCGTAGTTCAGGACGCACACCGGCAGCGTTCCGAGTTGATGAAGCGGGCGAATATAGATTGATCAATTGGGTGGGTGTTTTAGGCCCAAGTTGTGTGGAAGAAGGGGTCCCGAAAAAGGCTGTGCCAGCTCGAAGGTAGCGACTGCGGGGGGCGCGATCGGCGGCCGAGCTGGCACTGGCGGGCACTTTCAATTTTGAATCGGATGTCGTCTTTCAACTGGACTGACGTTTGGGCGCCAACCCCATCCTCAACGCTTCGGATTATACACCTCCCCGTGAATCAGTCAACGAAATTCTGTGACTAATCTGACAAACCAGGATTTCAAACGTAAGTTGACGTTCCCTCCTCAACTCCCTATACTACGCGCTCTTTCCTACCCAACGGCCAGGTAGCTCAGTTGGTAGAGCGCGGCCCTGAAAAGGCCGGCGTCGGCGGTTCAAATCCGTCCCTGGCCACCAGTCCTTTCAACAACTTAGCGACGCAAAAAGCTTGCAAAAATTTCTCGCGCGCACAATACGCGCACATCGGTTTTCCTTATTTTCACTTTTGGCATCGCTCGTTCAAATTGGATCCACATTTATGGCGCGGTGCTGCTAGTTCTGGCAATGTGTTGCCGCGCAGCTTCGCAGAGCGCTCACTCATCTTGATTTTCGAGTGGCCCAGGGTCCTCTCTTCGCTGAGCTTTTTCATAACTTTTGCCATTGCGCGAACCGTGGCTTACAGCATCCACCACGGTCGTCACCTTTTTCCTACCTTCTACGTCGAAGCTACCCATGTTCACCATTTGGTCTACGGCATCGTGTTGTTACTCGGGGTCGGATACTCATGTCTTGCCCACGCCGAGTCGCTTACAAAGTAGCAGTCAAGATGGGCGGCCATGCTTTACGGGATCGGCGCGGCTTTGACTCTGGACGAATTTGCGCTGTGGTTAAATTTGAGGGACGTCTATTGGGCTCGGGAGGGACGTGAAAGTATCGATGCCGTCATCCTCTTCGGCTCATTCCTTTTAATCGGGCTCTGGGGTGGCCCTTTCTTAAGCGCGTTGGTTCGCGAAGTCGGAAGACTTTTTCACCGGCGGAAGTAAAACGAGGTTCGAAAAGGTATTGTTCTTATCCGGCGTCCGCCGGAGCCGGGCACGTGCGTGCGGCAGAGGCTATCGAAAAGGTCATCATTCCAATGCGCGCCGCTCGAGATGTCCCTCATGTTGACACTTAAGGGCATATGAATCCTACACTATGCGAAGGTTCTTTTCTTCATACATCTCGAGTCTCCTTCAAGTCTGATCTATTTGATTCATAGTTGAACGTCTACGAAGCTCTCATCAAGATCGCGATAGAACTCTTTCTCACCCCCTTCGAAATGATGACCCTTCGCGCGTATGGCAAAGAAGCGTCTTGGTCCAGCCGTCTTTTCAAATAGGGATCGGGCGTCGCCTAGCGGTGAGGTGTCGTCATCAGTCGCGTTGAGCATTACCAAACTCAATGGTGCGAGCTTTCTCAAATAATCCTGTGCCTCGAAAACCTTTTCGTGTGGTGTTCCGTGCGTGATGTAGATCAGCGCGTCACTTGGTTTCCACGCGAGTTCGTTGTAGTTCGGAAGGCTGATGGCGACGACGCGCTGGATGCGATTCTTTAGATTATTGTCCGAGCTCACCAAAACACTATATCCGGCCCCTAATGACCAACCGGCAAGCGTGACCGGCGCTTTGGAATCAACTCCGGGTCGCGCCAGAGCGGCATCAATTATTTGGGCATAATCGCGCGTTAGCTCATCCGGCGTGACTGGTTTCTGCGAACTGGCGAAAGTGGTTAGATATTCCTTTGCGTTGAATCCCACGACTGTCTTTCCGGTTGCCGCAACGTGCGCCGCAATGTCCGCACAGAACGGACTCCAGCCACCATCGCCGCTCGTGAAGATCACGAGCGGCTGCGCTTGAGCATTTGCTTGTTGATAGACTTGCAGCTTGATAGGTGCACCACCTCGAATCAGAGCGTCAAAGGTGACATGCCCGACCTCGTGCGACACTTCTTGTGCAGTTACGTGGTGAGTGAAGCGTCGGTACCAAATCATGCCTGCGGTGGCAGATGCCGCTGCCAAAAACAACAGGGCACAGAGTAGCCACAAAACAAGCCACCGCGATGCTGGTCTAATGTCAATGGATCTTTTGGTATCCGGTACTTCGCTCATTGCCGGCCTCCGTTTATTACGGCGGACATGTGCCCTGCGTTAATTCCGCGAACCTGTCGAATCCAAGTCATCGCGTTTGCGAGCGCAGAGTAAAACTGGTCACGAGCACCACTGAAACGATGATTCTCCGCTTTGATCAAGACATACTGCTTCGGGTCGCGCGCGGCGGCGAACAGCGCCTTCCCGACCTTCTGCGGACTGGCCGTATCACTGGTGCTTTCAATCAACACTACCGGTACAGGCGATAGGTTAGACATCACATCTGCTGTACGAAAGCCATAGCGTGAATTACCGGGCTCTCGAAGGTTTGCATGATTGGCGCCGAGTCCACTTACCAGTTGATTCTGCGCTGGCAATCCAATGGCAACGACGCCGGCCCAGTTAGCACGAGTGGCCGCGTCGGATCCAACTGCTACTGCAAAGCCAGCACCCAGCGACCAGCCGTATACGTATACGGGAGTGTTTGAGTCGACGTTAGCATACTGCCGAAGTGCGTTAGCGATCTCGGCATAGTCACTGGCGAGCGTTTTGATTGTTAGCGGACTTTGTGGCGACGAAAGTTCTCGCAGGTAGGCTTTTGAATCAATGCCGGCAACAGCGAAGCCCAGGTGAGCTAACTGCTCTCCCGTACGTGGGGCAAGCCCACGCCAGCCACCATCACCGCAGGCATAGATTGCTGGAATCGCTGCACCCGCCATTTGGGGACGATAAAAGTGAACAGTCAATCGCTGGCCGCGAACCGAAACCTGACGATCCTCAGTGATGACGTCCGCGTAAGTCTTCATGTCATCGGGGTCGTAGTGGTCCGCTGGTATTTGCTCCTGCGGATTAGTATTCGCTTGCTCGCCGTTGAGCGGAGACGAAGTCGATCTGCTGGCAGGCGTTTGAGCGCGCAATGCTCCTGACTCCACACCGCAGAAAATGACAATGCCTAGGACAGCAAGAGCGCCGAGCAAAGACCAATAATAAAAGATGCCGTGTGTTTCCATGATTCCACTCTATTTAAAAACTCGATTCCCTCAGATGCTTCGCGCTGTTCTCGTTTAAGAATGTCACGTAACGAAATCGCATTACGGACCTGGACAGTTGCATACAACATCCGGGGTGAGAGCCGGCGTCTATTGAAACAAAGGTAGCGTCGTTCCCATGCGTGTGGGTGATACTTGGCTTTATAGCGATATAGTTGTTTGAAGTCGTACGCTCCTTCCACCCTCTCGTAAGCGAATCGCATCAATCTTGTCAGTCGCGGATACGGACGAAGATCGGGATCGTCGAGCTTTGCGAGGGGTGCAAGTCCCATCGAACCTAGCTCGTATCCTTCGTTTCGGAGCAGACGAAAAATCTCCGTCGTCAATAGTTCCATGGTTCCACGTATGGCATCCAGACGTCTGCGCGTGCAATCGAGGTAGTAACCATTGCGTCCGTAGATAGGTTCGCAAACGACAAACGCCTCTATTCTTCCTTTGCCTCTATCCGAGCGCGCGACGAAATAGCGTTTGGCAGAATGAAATTCGAACCCTGGTGAGCCGAGCAAGAATCCCATTTCGTGATTGCCTTTTGCCCGTAACCATTCTGCTGACACAGCGCGCAACTCGTCGTTGATCTTTTTCGCGCCCAGGGCAAACGGGTGATGCTCAAAAATGACAACGCCTTCACGTCGCGCTTTGTTGGTCGCCGCCCTGACCAGTTCCATCTGTCCACCCTCGAGCGTGAATCTTTTCAAATCAAAGATCGCTTCATTACCAATCTGGACGTCTTTAAATTTAGCGCGGCGAAATGCTTTGAGTGTCTCCGGTGTTACCTGATAGGCACATACAGGTCGCTTCTTCATAGCATCCAGAAAATCTTCCAGCAAAACATGCGCTTCTTCTGGTGCACATACTGGATCGCCGCCGATAACCGCCACTCCTGCGCTGACTTGATAAGCGATAAAGCCGTCCACACGAGGCGAGGTGAAATAACGCTTTGGTCCTTCAAGTAGAACGTACGAACTGGAATTTGTGCCATACCGCGTTACCCATGCTTCTAGTTCGTCGCGTCCAGGTTGTACTTCGAACTTCTGCTTAACGAATGCGTTTTTTGCCGGGGGACCATGGAAATGTCTTGATAACTGCATGACTTTATAAATGATGAGTCAGTTGGCAACGGGGATAACCCCTTGCTCGTAATTAAAGACAGTGCGGCACCCGCAATCTGAAAATGATAGTGCCATGCCCTGGCGAAACGTCTTTGCGCCTTTCAAAACTCAATTACCAACTCTCTTTTTGAAGTGACTTCGCATTAGGCAAACGTTTTGATCGTTTTCCCGATGATCTTCGATGATGGCGATGTCGTCTTGAACGAGTGTGCTTCACCGTTGAACTCTGTGCCGTACTGGATGGTTCGTCGCGATGATTCAAGCTGGTTGGTGCGCCGAACGTAATCGCCGCAGAGCCACTGGTGATCACGCTCGCAAATACAACTAACAAAATCTTTTTTGCTTTGAACATTTTTTCTCCTTAATCCTTGGATAAAGAGAACAAGATCCACTCTCTGCCCCCGTTATCGTTGGCAACGGGCATACCAATGTCGTAGTGACAGATGGGCATCGCAAAGCGACGTTATTGATTGGCCTATTGGTTCTGAGGATGGTTATCGACGTGTCACTGCGGTGTGACCGGTTTGCTAAAAATGCAGAATTGCCACAGTTCCGGCCCCTACCGAAACTTTCCCTGGCTGAGCAATAGAGGTTTGACCGACCTGGCACGACCGTTGCCCTTAAAGAACCAATGATTGTGACCGCGCCGCGGATTCGGTGGAGGAAACATTATTGGACCAATGGAACTCTTCCTGATGAAATATGGTCTCTTGGCTGTTTTCCTTTTTGCGCTGGTTGAAGCAGACGTTGTACCAGTCTTGACCGGAGTTGTTGCTCACCTCGGTTACTTTAGCTTTGCTCAATCGATCGCAGTCGCTAGTGCGGGTGCGTTCATGGGCGACTGCTTCTGGTTCTGGATTGCACGCACGCATTCCGAGTGGATCCGCTCTAGTCGGATCTATAAGCGCACCGCAAATGCAACGGAGAATCTGGATCGCCGGTTGGGCGTCTGGCAGATCCCGGCTTCGCACGTGATCTATGGAACTCGCATCGCTACGATGACGTTCTCGGGGCTGAGGAAACTATCCTTCACAAGATTCGCTCTAATGGACATCTTGGGGTGTGTTGGATTCACCACCGCTCTTGCCACATTGGGTTTCTTGTTTAGTAGCAGTTCTTCTCTGATCATCGGTCGAGTCAAAAGAGTTGAGCTATTTCTGCTGGTAGTGGTGATTGTCACAGCGTTCTTGTTCCATCTAGTGAAGGTAATCGCGCAGCGACAAACTGAAGGTAGCGGGAAAGACTTCAAACGAGCATAATTCACTCTAAATAATGCGACCTCTGAAGCTTCACACCAAGGCGACCCTCGTCGCCTCAGCAGTGACCATCGGTATGCTGATGGCTGCGCTGCTGATCACCAGTGCGGGCATCGCCAACCTGGAACGTGAAGATGACAAAGTGCTTGCTCAACTCCAAGCCGTCAATCTCGCGGCCCAGGTCAGCGCAATGCCTGCACCTCGCGATCTACCAACGCTCGCGCGTGCCGCAAATCTCGTTATGGGTGCGCGTCCTAATCTTGTTAGCGTGCGAATATGGGACCGGTCGGGGGGTGAGTTTGTAGAGCGAGTCGCCGCGACGGGCAGTGCTCCAATCGAAGAAATGTCGGATGACACAACAGAAGCGTTGCGTAGTGGTCTGGCCTCGAAAGTGGTAAGCACGCGTCCATACGGCACAGACAAATCGCTTTACCGAATATTTGTACCGATTACTACGGAAGGTCGACTTAGCGGCGCGGTAGAAGTGGCCGAGCGTTTTGACAGCATTTGGTCAGTGGCCCTTCGTTACGCCCGAAAAACTCTCTGGATGTCGCTTGTAGCAATCCTGCTAATTACTCTTGGGAACTATCTTCTGTTTCGCCAGCTTGTTTACAAACCCATTGGTCATTTGTTAGGAGCGATGTCAAAGGCAAAAGCGGGCGACTTGGACGCATATGTTTCCCCGAGCGGCGCCGACGAAATCGGATTACTGTCGAACGAATTCAACGGCATGATTGGACAGGTCCGAGAGATGACAAAGGAGCGCGAGGCGCAACAGGCAATTCTTGAACAGCGTGTTCATGAAGCGACTACGGAACTTGAGGAACGCAACCGCCAGCTCAAAGACACCAACCTCGAACTTTGGCACACTACGCGGCGGATGAATGAACTTGGCCGTTTGGCGGCTGCAGGTCAAACAGCGGCACAGTTTGCTCACGAGGTTGGAACGCCGCTCAATTTAATTAGCGGTCACGTGCAACTGCTCGGATTGGATCTGGGACGAAGCCCGCGCGATTGCGAGCTTCGTATTAAGATCATCGGTGAGCAGATTGAAAGAATCGAACGCATCGTTCGCGGCATGCTCGATCGCACGCGCTTTGAGACGCAGCTGCTACCAGTTGATCTAAACGAGGTTTTGCAACATCTCTTCGATGCCACGTCTCCGGCCTTCGATAAGCGTAGGGTGAAGTTAGTTGAAAAGTTTGATCCAAACCTACCTCTGATCGGTGGGTCTTCAGACCGGTTGCAGCAGCTATTCCTCAATCTCATAAACAACTCGCTCGACGCTATGCCTAATGGTGGTGAGTTGACTGTGTCGACTCATGGAGAGCTCGATCAAACTGGTATGCCAGAAAAGGTCGTAGTCGACTTCGCGGATGATGGCTCAGGCATGGTACCGGAAATCCTGGCCCATATTTTCGATCCTCTCTACACAACAAAAGCGCCAGGGCAGGGCACTGGATTGGGACTCGTGATCGTTAGTCAGATCGTGCGTGAACATGGCGGACATGTGGAGGTGCAAAGTAATCCTGGCGAGGGCACGCGGTTCCGCCTAACCTTTCCTGCTTGGAAAGGTGGACCGGCGAGTCGTGAGGAAGAACCTGTATTGGACGCAGTTAGTGAAAATGGAGTAGTCGCGTAGTGAAACAAGTTTTGGTGGTCGATGATGATCGCGCGTCTTGCGAGTTGCTCCGCGAGATATTTACGGGACAGGGCTGGGTTGTAGAGACAGCTTTGGATCCGGATACCGCTCTGCAAAAAGCCCGTGATGAGAAGTTCGATTTAGTGGTCAGCGACGTCAACCTCGAGGCTGAAAAGTCGGGCCTTGACCTATTGAAGGAACTCCATAGCCGGTGCCCAGTTATTCTCGTAACTGCGTTTGGCAGTCTTGACACCGCGGTAACGGCATCGCGCGAGGGAGCCTGGGATTTCATCTCGAAGCCTTTCAAGGTCGAAGAGGTGATTGCTGTCGCTCAGCAGGCATTGAACCGAACAAGAGAAACATCCGCCGAAGAGCAAATCGCCACTGGCTCAACTTCATTAACTTACGAAGACATGGGGCTGATTGGAAGGTCGGCCGCGATGATCGATCTCTACAAAGAGATAGCTCGTGTTGCGCCTACCAAAGCTACAGTGTTGGTGGTCGGCGAATCGGGAACCGGCAAAGAGCTTGTAGCGCGTGCTATTCACCAACATAGTTCGCGTTCGCTCGGTCCGTTTGTGCCGGTAAACTGCGGCGCACTTACGGAAACACTGCTCGAAGCAGAACTCTTTGGCCACGTTCGCGGAGCTTTTACCGGAGCAGCGGGTGATCGTAAAGGCTTATGGGAAGAGGCTAATGGGGGCACTCTGTTCCTCGATGAGATTGGTGAAACAAGTCCAGCAATGCAGGTCAAACTTTTGCGCGCGCTCCAGGAGGGTGAGATTCGTCGCGTGGGGGCTTCTAAATCGGTTCGGATTGATACGCGCATTGTGGCAGCAACAAACCGGAATCTGGAAAAGGAAGTTAAGGACGGAAGTTTCCGTGAAGATCTTTTTTATCGCCTAAGTGTAGTTACGCTCCGAGTACCGCCACTACGAGAGCGGCGCACGGATATTCCTTTACTTGCCAATCGGTTTCTGCGCTTAGCGTCGGAAAGAGTTGAACGCGGTCCCTTCCGGTTCACTGAAGGTACGGTCAGGACGCTTGTTGCTTATGACTGGCCCGGCAATGTTCGGGAATTGGAGTCGGCGGTCGAACACGCGGTACTTCGCGCGCGAGGGATTGAAATAACTCCGGATGACTTGCCGGCAAAGTTACAAGCGCCGGGAGTAAGAGGGGCAGCCCAGTCATCACTTAAGGCGCTCTATGCTGATCTGCCCTCGCTCGCTGAACTTGAGCGACGTTATCTGGTCTACGTCCTCGATAGTCTGGGGGGCAACCGCTCGCGTGCCGCAGAAATTATGGGAATCGATAGACGTACCCTCTATCGCATGGCTGAGAGGTATGGAATAAAGTTGGATGGAGATTGATCAATAACTCACAGATTCGAGTTGCTGGTTTACGTGCTTGAGTTCTCTGGTTGCATTTCCTACTTTACCTTTTCGAATTAACTCCTTTACTGTTTCAAGCTCCCGATTGGTCGCCAACAATTGGTCTCTTACCTTGCTTTCCTCTGGGTTTCTGATGAATGCCCGATCAGTCGCTGCCTTAGCCTGCTCCAAAGCGCTAAGTGCCGGTTCATTTTGTCGTCGCTTTAAATAAATCACCGCTGCGGCTACACGGTCGCCCGCTGCTTCAATATCTCTATCGGCGACTGGCAGCTCGTTGCTAGTTGGGACTGGCACGATTTGTAGTGGCTTGGCCATGTTTGAATCGACTGTGATGGTCTCTTCAACGGGCTTCGAGCGCAAGGACGAGAAAGCAATCATGATAGCAATCACAACGCAGAGCGAGAGTGCGTAGTAAAAAACTGTTGGTCCTCGATTGTTGAGAGGATTGTAAGCTGCATTTGGCATGGGTTGCTGTCCTACTGTTCATTTCAACAGATCGCAGAAGAGAGGCGCTTGCTTTGTAGACATAGCGCCTCTTCGCCAACCGCGGGTTTCCTGGCACTCGACCCGCGCTGCTTGGTTCGGCTAGAGCTTATCGCTGCGGCGCTTAGCCCTTCTTCACTTTTTCCTGGCTCTTCGCCTGTGCTCGATCTTGCTTTGAACCTTTCATCTTATAGTGCGCAGTACGCTTGGTGTGCTTACTACGCTTACTTCTTTTGTGTTTACGTTTGGTCGTAGAAGCCTTCGGCGCTGAAGCCGTAGTCTTCGGAGCCGAAGCTTGTTTTGCTGTTGGCTTAGCGTATGCAGACACGCCAAGGGTCAGCGCGAGCACAACCGCTGCAATGGATCCAATGATGCGTTTCATATAATTCGAATCTCCTTCTTAGTTGGGCCGCCATCTTGGCCGCCGCATTAGTTTTTGTTTTTTTATTAAGGGTATCTCAGCCTCTCGATACTAGCGCCGAGCCCTCGTTGCGAACTGAGCTAATGGCAACGGATGTGCCAACGCAAGATTCTCCAAGCGGCGCGATTTCCGTTTGTTTTCGGTGGTAATGCTAACGGTTGGCCCAATAAGACTGAGGCATCTGCGCAGCCGATGCAAAGTCGCCACGCCAGCAAGAAACAATCCTATTCATCGGCGCAGTGCTGTCGTTGATCGTTGCGGAACGTTCCTTCTATTCAAGCAGTTACAATGTCAGGGCGACAGTGCAGCACTAGGCCGAAAAGCCTGCAGAATACTATTTGGACCCTCACAACATGCATAATTCTTTGCGTTATCGAAATTGCAACCCCCGGGCGACAGATCGCGATCATCCTTCGACGCGTGCTTCTGCCTACGGGTTTCATCTTGGCGTAATTCCGCGTCATCAAGTGTGGGCAGAATCGAAACCTGCGGGAGCCAGAAAGTCTTTCCTTTGTACTCGTGACAACGCGCTCGAGATGATTAAGCAGCAGGTCGTTGTCGCTAAAATTTTCAACAACACTATCCGAAGTATTACTGTGCTTACTCGAGCAGCGGATCTGTTATGGCCCTACCAGCACCGAATTGGTCGGGGAGGACGGTATCGAAGGTAAAATGCCTTGTATTGTTAGGCTGTAAAGTTACTAGCCGCTGCTTTGACACGGTAGTGGTCTGGGGTTCAAATCCAATGCGCCTAGCATTCCGTTTTCAGTAACTTGGGGTCGCCGATAACACCGATCGTTGACATAGTCACTAGTGGAAGGACTGAAATCAAATCACAGTTCCGGATGAGCGTTGCCCGAAAATGGCCGACCGAAGAGCGCGAACAATACGCGAGCATCGAGGAGCCGAAAACAGCCCAAGTCATCCTAAGCCATCCCAAGCGCCTACGGCATGAGCCCTTCACCCTCAGTGACATCCGTTGATTTCAAACCACTTTGGCAATTCGGTAAGCGGCCCTGAAAAGGCCGGCGTCGGCGGTTCAAATCCGTCCCTGGCCACCAAAAAAAGCGAAAAGGGGAACGGGGTAAGAGGGGAAAACGGGAAACCGAGATTCCCTGTTTCCCTATTACCCTGTTCCGCTTTTCGCCCTTGTCTCAGTGTCGCCAATAGCGCTTTATTCGTTCTTCGAGCAAAGGGAAAGGAACGTACTCAGCAGAACGTCCTGCACTCCGTAACTCCTCTACCATTCGCATTGCCCCGTCAGCGTTTCGGGTATGCACGAGAATCGTTGAGGCGGACTGAAGATCCGGATTGGCAGCGAGCCAGAGAGCGACGGCGTATCCGGTGCGCGTGTCGTCACGACTCTCGCTGTTGTAATGCTCCGGATGAAGATCGTGATCCAGGAAGATGGCATCGTATGAAGTTACCGCCAGGAGCTCTTTGGCCTGCTCAACGTTATCCGCCACGTCGACAAAATCGCCTTTAAAACGCGCCGAAAACCAACGATGCCGTCTCCTGTCGTCGTCCAACAGAAAGACGCGAATCGGATGGCGCTCCGCCTTTACCTTGTTAAGTCCGAGCTTGGTTAGCAGTGAATCCAATAGACGCATCTCGGGTCCGATAACTCCTCCGTCATCTAACAATAGTCCACCAGTGCCAGATTTGAAAATGCACTTCAAGCATCAGACAGCCAGGTTACCTGCCGCTCAGAACTGCCCGGAGCGGTCGACTTTTGAGACTGAACGCTGATTTCAACAGCAATCCTCGGCTAATTTCGAATTAACGCAAGCATTCCTGGTATTCGTTGTGCGCACTTCTTACAGTGCTATAATCCCAACGATCGTGCAAAGCATTAAATTTGTTCCAACTAACACTCGTTCCTGATGTCATCCGATAAAACAGGCAACAACGTAATACCGTTCGCGAATAGCGCGCACGACGTCGACGATTCGCAGCCAAAGGCCGATCAAGCCACAAGACCGCGAGACGTTGTTTGCCAATTCTGTTTTGGCACCGGCACGCGACTCGATTCCGGGAAGGGCGCGGCCATCTGCGACTGCCGGCGATCGAATAGGCCCGCCAGGGCCCTCGATGCCGCGCGAATTCCGCCCCGCTTTCGCCAATGCTCTTTTCATAACTACTATCCGAAGAATGATTCCCAATACTTTGCCCATAGCTTTGCCAGCCGGTTGGTGGATGAATACCCGGCGGTCGAAACGGGGCTTCTATTCATGGGTGGTGTTGGGGTTGGCAAAACTCATCTGGCCATCGCCGTGCTGCGGGACTTGATTGAGAAAAAGGGCATTACTTGTTTGTTCTACGAGTCAGGCTCGTTACTCAAGGCCATACAGGATTCCTACAACCCGGTTTCCCAAACATCGGAAATGCGTGTTCTTGCTCCCGTCTATCAAGCCGAGGTACTTGTGCTCGATGAGTTGGGGGCTACGGTTCCGACCAATTGGGTGCGCGATACGCTTTATCAGATAATCAATACCCGTTACAACCACAAGAAACTGACGATCTTCACCACGAACTATTTGGATGAACCGCGAGCCTCCGCCGAGGAGAACTCCGACTCCGGAGACCCCAAGCGTCGACGGACCTTTGCAGCTGATCGCATCCAGGAACTGACGACACTCGAGGAACGCATTGGCACCCCGCTGCGGAGTCGTCTGTACGAGATGTGCAAGAAGGTGAAGATTGAAGGAGAAGACTATCGCAAGCACCTAGAGCAGCGCCGCTTTGATGCAGCAACCACCTAGACAGCGCAGCTTCACATCCGGATATATCTGCCAAAAACCGTTTAGCAATCCACGTCAAACGATACAAAGTCGATTTATATTTCCAGGCAGTTTTTAGTGTTTGTGTCTGCAATGTATAATGCTACGACTCCACTTCGATCGATTGTCAGCAGATGTTGTCTGAATGCCCAAACGCACAGATATCCACAAAATCTTAATCATCGGATCCGGCCCAATTGTTATTGGACAGGCGTGCGAGTTTGACTATTCCGGCACGCAAGCATGCAAAGCATTGCGGCAGGAGGGTTACAAGGTCGTACTGGTCAATTCCAATCCGGCAACGATCATGACGGACCCGGAAACGGCCGACGTTACTTACATTGAGCCTCTTACCGTTGAATCCGTCAGCGCCATCATTCGCAAAGAGCGGCCAGATGCGTTGCTGCCCACCGTGGGCGGTCAAACGGCACTGAACCTGGCGATTGCCCTCGACGATTCAGGCGTTCTCGAAGAGTGTGGTGTAGAAATGATTGGCGCCAAGCGCGAGGCAATTCGCGTCGCCGAAGACCGCCTGCTGTTCAAGAAGGCAATGGACGAAGCCGGCATGCAAATGCCCGCGGGCGGTTTCGCCAAGTCCTGGACGGAAGCGCAGGAGATTGTCGCGCGCACCGGTTATCCCGCGATCATTCGTCCGTCATTCACGCTTGGCGGCACGGGCGGCGGCACCGCTTACAACCCGGAAGAATTTGAAGAAATTGTGCGCGCAGGGCTTGCAGCTTCACCGATGCACGAGGTGCTGGTCGAGGAATCCATTTTGGGTTGGAAAGAATTCGAGCTCGAGGTGATGCGCGACCTTGCCGACAACGTCGTAATCATCTGCTCGATTGAAAACTTCGATCCGATGGGCGTACACACCGGCGACTCGATCACGGTGGCCCCGGCGCAAACGTTAACCGATCGCGAGTATCAACGAATGCGCGACATGGCCATCGTGATCATTCGCAAAGTTGGCGTTGAAACCGGCGGCTCGAATATTCAGTTCGCAGTGAATCCGGAGAATGGCGACATTCGCATTATCGAAATGAATCCGCGCGTATCTCGCTCGTCAGCCCTTGCTTCCAAGGCCACAGGTTTCCCCATCGCCAAGATTGCGGCGAAGCTCGCGGTTGGATACACGCTCGACGAGATTCCCAACGACATTACGCAGAAAACGCCGGCATCCTTTGAACCGACTATTGACTACGTAGTCGCCAAAATTCCCAAATGGGACTTCGAAAAATTTAAGGAAGCTGAAGACGTTCTCGGCACGCAGATGAAGTCTGTTGGCGAAGTGATGGCGATCGGGCGCACATTCAAAGAGGCCCTCTTCAAAGGCCTTCGATCTTTGGAAGCAGTTAAGCCTTTACGGCTCGAGGACGTTTCCGATGATGAAGTGCAACGGAAACTGGCCCGCCCAAATTCCCAGCGTTTCTCTTACATTACCTATGCGCTTCAGCACGACTGGCCTATCTCAGAGATCTATCGTCTCTCTCGCGTCGATCCATGGTTTCTCGAACAACTTCAGGAGGTGATGGAAATCCAGAAAGGGATCGAAGGTCTCAAACTCGAAGATATTTCGCCGGAGCTTTTGCGATCTTTCAAAGAAGTCGCGCTCTCGGACCGCCGTCTCGCATATTTAACAGACAAATCGGAAGACGAAGTGCGTGAGTACCGGAAGAAAATGAACGTCGTTCCCGTCTATAAACGCGTTGACACCTGCGGCGCCGAGTTTGAGTCGTTCACACCGTATCTTTATTCGACTTACGAAACTGAAAGTGAAGCAGCGCCCACCGATCGCCGCAAGATAATGATCCTGGGATCAGGCCCAAACCGTATTGGGCAGGGAATTGAGTTTGACTATTGCTGTTGCCACGCTTCGTTTGCGTTGCGCGACGCCGGGTTCGAAACAATCATGGTCAACTGCAATCCGGAAACAGTCTCAACCGACTATGATACTTCCGATCGCCTCTACTTCGAACCATTGACCTTCGAAGATGTGATGAACATTGTAGATATAGAGAAGCCCGAAGGCGTGATCGTCCAGTTTGGCGGACAGACACCATTGAACCTGGCGATGCGTCTACACCAGGCGGGCGTGCCCATCATCGGTACCTCGGCTGATGCGATCGATCTGGCTGAAGACCGTAAACGTTTTGGGGCTTTACTGCGAGAGCTCGGCATACCCCAGCCTGAAAATGGCATGGCTGCTACGGGCGACGAGGCCAAGAAAGTCGCCGAGCAGATAGGTTATCCCGTGCTCGTGCGGCCCAGTTACGTGCTGGGCGGCCGCGCGATGGCCATTGTTTATGACGAAGAGAGCCTGGATGATTACGTGCGCAATGCAGTTGGCTTCACTCCTGATCGTCCGGTTTTGATCGATAAGTTTCTGGAACGCGCAGCGGAGTTTGATGTGGACGCGTTGGCCGATGAGAACACTTGTGTCATCGCGGCGATTCAGGAGCACATCGAAGAAGCCGGTATACATTCGGGCGATTCCTCGTGTGTGCTGCCGCCGGTCAGAATCGACCCGGAACACATCGAGACGATGCGTCATTACACGCGTCTGCTGGCGACGGCGCTGTCTGTCCGTGGTCTGATGAATATTCAGTTTGCGATCAAGGACCACCGCGTTTATGTGCTGGAAGTAAATCCGCGCGCGTCGCGGACGGTGCCGTTTGTTTCGAAAGCTACCGGTGTTCCGATCGCGCGCATAGCCGCGTTGGTGATGGCCGGACAGGCGCTCGCCGATTTTGCTTTGCCTGAGAATCTGACAGTGAGTCGCTTCTTCATTAAGTCGCCGGTGTTTCCGTTTGCGAAGTTTCCCGGCGTTGATCCAATCTTAAGTCCGGAGATGCACTCAACCGGTGAAGTGATGGGCGTCGGCGAAACGTTTGGTGAGGCTTATGGCAAGGCGATGACCGCTGCAGGCTTGTCATTGCCACAAGCTGGTCGGGCGTTCATTAGCGTGAACGAAGGGGACAAAGGTCAGTCTGTGGTTCTGGCTCGCAGGCTGGCGCGACTCGGTTTTGAGATTGTGGCGACGCTGGGAACGGCCGAACGTCTGCGAGAAGTTGGTTTGAAAGTAGAGAGCGTATTTAAGGTTAATGAAGGACGGCCAAACATTGTGGACTTGATCAAGCGCGGTGAAATCGCGCTGGTGATTAATACGCCGTTGGGTCGCGCCTCACACTTTGACGAGCAGGCAATTCGGCGTGCAGCTTTGCAATATAACGTTCCCTGTGTGACGACGATGACCGGCGCGCAGGCGATCGTAGAGGCGATTGGTGCGCGGGCAACTGACGGCGCAATCAAGGTTCGGTCGTTGCAGGAAATGCATGCCGTTGGCGCAGCAGTCCGGTGATCTGAGATCTCAAATCTGAGATCTGAAATCTCTTGGGTGATACCTTGGAAATCAACAGCGGCGAAACAATCAAAAAAATCCTGGACGACTGTAAGACCATCGCCGTCGTCGGACTCTCCTCCGATCCGCATCGGCCGTCTTATGGCGTCGCCTCATATATGCGTCGCTGCGGTTACAAAGTCATCGCGGTAAACCCAAACGAGACCGAGGTGTTTGGCGAGAGAGCTTATTCGTCGCTGGCTGACGTTCCGGGAAAGATCGATCTGGTTGATATCTTTCGGCGCTCGAGTGAAGCAGGCCGAGCGGTTGACGAAGCGATAGCGCTGGGGGTCAAAGCGGTCTGGATGCAGGACGGCGTGATTGACAACGCCGCCGCGCAAAGGGCTCACGAAGCCGGTTTACTCGTAGTCATGAATCGCTGCTGGCTGCGGGATCACGCGAGTGCCAGTAGGCAGTAGCAGTAGGCAGGAGGCAGGCGGGTCTCCGGGGCAGTAGTCCGACCGTTAGGGAGGGCTCTTGGTGGATCCGCAAAGAGATCACAATGCCAATTGAGATCCGCGAGCTCGTCATCAAAGCAACCGTCCTCACAGTCAGCGACGCCTGTGCCCGCGGCGAGCGCAAAGACACTTCCGGCGAGGTGCTCGTTCAACTGCTCAGCGATCTAGGCGCCGAGATCGTGGCGACGCAAATCCTCAACGACGATCTCGACCCCCTTGCGGAAGCGCTGCGCAAGTATGCCGACCAGCCCGACGTCAATCTCATTATCACTACCGGCGGCACCGGCTTCGCGCCCCGCGACAACACCCCAGAGGCCACCCTAAAAGTGATCGAACGCGAAGCGCCCGGCCTCGCCGAAGCCATGCGCATGGAGACACTCAAAGAAACTCCCATGGCCATGATCTCGCGCGGCGTCTGCGGCATCCGCTCCAACACTTTGATCGTGAATCTCCCTGGCTCACCCAAAGCCGTGAGCGAAAGCTTTGCGGTCATCGCGCCCGTTCTCAAACACGCCATCGCTCTCCTCGCCGGCGCGCCCGGCGGCAACCTGCATTAAGGCGTGGGCGCTAGAAACTTTTGGAGTGCGGTGACCTGCTCACCGCATTCCGTCTACCATGAATTCAGCGTACGCAGGCTGCGACAGGTCGCAGCCGACCAAAGCGCCGACAGGTCGGCGCACTCCAAAAATCGAAAAGGCTGGGCGCAAGTCGTCGTTGACATTGATCACCACGACGCTTAATATTTTTCCGTAACGCTAATTTTACAAACGTAGCTTCGTTAGAGCACTCCCCGAAAAGACTCGATAGAGTTTCGATAAAGCAAATGCTGCTCCAGGTAACCACAGAGGCTGCGCAGAATATCGGTGCACCGGTCACGGCGTATTTGCCGGTGATGATTTTCTTCGTCGTGGCCATCGGTTTTCCTATCCTGCCGATTGTTCTGGGACGGTTTCTGCGCCCGTCGGTCTATGGCAAAGGAAAGATGCGGCCGTATGAGTGTGGCATCGATCCGACTACCGACGCCCATTCGCGCTTCACTGTACGTTACTACATCGTGGCCATGTTGTTTCTGATCTTCGATGTGGAGACGATCTTCCTTCTGCCCTGGGCGATCATTTTCATGGGCGACAACTTCTCGTTCACGAAATTCGCACTCGTCGAGATGTTTGTCTTTATCGCGATTCTGGTCGTCGGCTACTACTACGCGTGGCGGAAGGGTGCGTTGGAATGGGCTTAAGCTTGTCAAGTCAAAGTCCAAAGTCCAAAGTCGGCAAGTTGGGACTCGAATCTTAACTAAAGAGATGACTTTGGAACTTTCGGTTGACTTTGGACTTTGGACCTTCGACATTGGACTAATCCATGGCTGAACACGAAGAAGGTTTTTTACTCACCAGCTTTGATTCGCTGATGAACGCGGTCCGGCGCACTGTCGGCGCCAAGGCCATGGATATCGGCGCGCCAGTCGTAAATTGGGCGCGCGCCTCTGCTTTGTGGCCGATGACCTTCGGTCTCGCTTGCTGCGCCATCGAGATGATCGCAACCGGGGCGGGACGTTTTGATATTGATCGTTTCGGCGCCGGCGTCTTCCGTCCCAGTCCACGCCAGAGCGATCTGATAATTATCGCGGGGACGGTGACCCTGAAGATGGGTCCCGTGGTGCGTAGAGTTTATGAGCAGATGCCGGAGCCGAAATGGGCAATCGCCATGGGAGCGTGCGCCTCAACCGGCGGACCTTTCGATTCTTACTCGACCATGCAAGGCGTCGATCGCTGCATTCCGGTCGACGTCTACATTCCCGGTTGTCCACCGCGGCCGGAAGCGCTTCTGTACGGACTGATGCGTTTGCAGGACATCATCAAGCGTGAAGCCCCCTCGGCCTATATCTTCGAATCAGACGGCACCGTGCATCGCCAGCAATCCCTGGACGACAATCCTGAGGCGGCCCCGGTCAACGAGAGCGCTGCGCCTGCGCTTCTCTGATTCTTGCGCATTAGTCTCGTCAGTCAACCTAACCCAGCCACAAGAGCAATTAGGTGAAGAAGCTATTCAGAGCACTGAGATGGTTGTTGATAATCGGCGTCGTTGGTTTAGTCGTCGCACAGTTTTTTGGACCTGCGAAGACCAACCCGGCCAGCGATGCGACTCAGTCAATTGAATCTCGGCTCCAGGTGACGCCACCAGTTACCGCGATCTTCGATCGTTCCTGCAATGATTGTCATTCAAATAGGACCCGCTGGCCCTGGTACTCAAACGTCGCGCCGGTGTCTTGGTTTGTGATCGATCACGTCAACGAAGGACGTGAGAACATGAACCTCTCGGAGTGGGGCAAATACGAACCGCGAGAGATTGACGGGCTGCTGCGGAAAATGTGCCGGGAAGTGAGATCAGGTGGGATGCCGCTCAGTAGTTATACGCCGTTGCATCCTGGCTCCAAGCTTTCCGCGGAAGATGTAAAGACACTTTGCGACTGGACAGATGGCGAGCGCGCGCGACTGACTGCAGCGCCGCAGAAGGCCGCGTAAATCCGCGGCGCCATTCAAATCCCAGCGAGGTGCCGCGTGTCATTGATAGTCAGCACACGCACAAAGCCATCGTCGCGTAGATCGAATCGGGCGATGCCACAGTTTGCGGTGGCGATCCAAACGGGTTTGAGTTCGGGCGCATCGAGTGCGCCCATCAAGTGAAGTATCAGAATGCAGATAGTTCCAGTATGAGCAAAAAGCGCGATGCGCCCACCCTTGTGTTGCTCAATAGCGTCATCAAGTTGTCGTGAGGCGCGGTCGAGCGTTTGACGATAACTCTCCCCGCCCGCCAGGACATGTTCAAAATCCCGGCGGAGCAGCGCCTGGTATTGTTCCGGGTGTTCCTCAGCGGCTTCTTCGAACGTGAGGCCTTCCATCACGCCGACGCTGCGTTCGCGCAGTGCGTCGGTAGTTTCGAGCGGAACTCCAACAAGCTTTGCCAGCGGGCTGGCGGTTTCGATCGCGCGTGGCAAGTCGCTCGAATAGATTGCAGAAAACTTTTCCGACGCCAATGCCCTGGCGGTAGCCTGTGCTTGTTTTCGTCCGCGCGGCGAAAGCGGCGTGTCAGTGTGGCCGCCAAAACGCCCCTCGGCGTTTCCCTGAGATTGGCCGTGACGGATGATGACAACGTGGGTAGTCAAGGACATAAGTTTCGAGTTTCAAGTTCAAGATTTCAAGTTCGGAGTCTAATCTAACTCACTCTTCTCCTGAACTTTATAACTAAAAACTTGAAACTTGAAACCTGGAACTTGAAAGTATTTAAGCTGCGACAGCCGCTGTTTCGTTTTTCAGTTTCTCTGCTTGTTCGTGGGTGATTAGGGCCTGGATGATTTCGTCCAGGGCGCCTTCCATGACCAGGTCCAGCTGGTGGATTGTCAGACCAATGCGATGATCTGTAACGCGGTTTTCTTTGAAGTTATAAGTGCGTATTTTTTCAGAGCGATCGCCGGAACCAACCATCGAACGCCGTTCGCTGGCAACCGCGTCGTGCTGCTTTTGTTCTTCGAGTTCCTGCAGTCGCGCACGCAAAACGCGCATCGCTTTTTCGCGGTTCTTGATCTGCGATTTCTCGTCCTGCATTGAAACTACCACGTTGGTCGGCAGGTGTGTGATGCGCACTGCGGAGTAGGTCGTGTTAACTGACTGCCCGCCCGGTCCTGAAGAACAGAAGGTGTCGATGCGCAGGTCCTTGGGATCGATCTTCACGTCGACTTCTTCCGCTTCCGGCAGCACAGCCACCGTAATCGCAGAGGTGTGAATGCGTCCGCTCGCTTCGGTCTGGGGCACGCGCTGCACGCGATGCACGCCAGACTCGTGCTTCATCTTTGAGTAGACCTTGTCGCCCTCGATCAAAACGATGGCTTCCTTGAAGCCGCCAATTCCTGACTCCGACGCTTCGAGCACTTCAAACTTCCAACGTTGTCGTTCCGCGTAGCGGCTGTACATCCTCACCATTTCGGCAGCAAACAACGTCGCTTCGTCGCCGCCCGTGCCGGCCCGAATTTCCACGATCACGTTCTTCTCGTCGTTGGGATCAGAAGGAACAAGCAGCAACTTTAAGCTCTTTGTCGATTGTCTCAAGCTTCTGTTGCAGAGTCTCGACTTCGGTGCGGGCCATCTCACGCATCTCATCGTCGTCCGCACCTTCGACAAGCTCCTGCGCGCCCTGCAACTCAGCTTTCAGAGTCTTCCAGCTCCGGATACTTTTCGACTATCTCGCCCAGAGTTCTATGTTGCCTGGCCGCCTTGGTGTAGGCAGTCTGGTCGGCAAGGAGCTCGGGAGCGGAAAGCTCGTTCGCGAGTTCTTCGTAACGCGTTTCGATTTGTTCAAGTTTCTCTAACATGATTTTTGCAGCGGCCTAAAAGGCTGAAACTCGAAACTCAGGTCTCAGGACAAAGGGGCCAGCGCCGGTTCGCCTGGCTGTGGTGGCTCGAGTTTCAGCGACTCTTTCAGCGCTTCGATAGCGACCTCGAGTTGCCCATCATCCGGTTCCTGCGTGGTGATGTTTTGCAGCCAGACACCCGGACGCGTTATCAACTTAAAGAACCAGCCACTCTCTTTCTTGGCCGACAGTCGAATGATTTCATACGAGAGCCCGGCGACGAGGGGAATCAACGCGAGGCGCACTAAAAAGTTGTAGACGAGTGAGTCAAACTTAATCACCGAGAACAGCGCGATCGACACCAGCATCACGACCATCAGAAAACTCGTGCCGCAGCGCGGGATGTTGACGCGGTTGCGGTCGTGCGTTTTCAACGGTCAGGGGCAAGCCCGCTTCCCAGGTGAACACCGTCTTGTGTTCCGCGCCGTGATATTCAAAGACACGCCGGATGTCTTTCAATAACGAGAAACTGAAGATCATGATCAGGAAGAACGCTCATGCGAATCAGTCCGTCGATCAGGTTGAACGCGACCGACGGTCGAACCGGATGCAGGTAAGTTCTAACCGTAGTCCACGCGTCGCGAGTACCAGGCCGGCGAATTTGAGTCTGCGACATTTGAGTCATCTGCGGTTGGGTTGCGGTGAACCGGCCGTTTGCCCTGACGTCGAAACTGCTGGCGTAACCGGAGCTGGCGCCCAGCCGGCGCCGATAAAAAGTGCGTTTGTCAGAAGCAGCGGCGCCGCTACGAACAACAGGATGTTAAAGATCATCGCGAAGATTATTGATCCGGCGGCGGCCGCCGTTCCGCCCTGTCTTCATTTCGTCTTTGGCGCGCTTCTGAGTTGGCACCGGAATTAGACCGGGAACGGCGCCAGTCAGGCCGGCAAAGTCGCCTTCGCCTTCGATCACCGCCGGCGTGAGCGCAACTCAACTTCCTTAGCCTCAGCTTCCTGAGCATCGGCAAAGGCCTCGTTGGCGGAATAGTTCAGCGCCTTGATTCCCAGGCCCATCGACTGCACCAGCACGGCGCCGCCACGCAAGACCGGCAGTTTAAGGATCGGATACTTCGTCGCTCCACTTCGGCAGCCGGCGCCGCGATGTTCACGATAGTTCCGTCAGCCTTGCGCACGGCGATGGCGTAGGCATTTGGAGTGCGCATCATCACGCCTTCGATCACCGCCTGCCCACCGACTATCAGATCTCTTTCGTTGGTACTCAATGTTTTTTACCCTTTTGCAATTGCGCCGAACTGTCGGCGCTTTGGTGGCTGCAACCTGTCGCAGCTTTACGTACTGAAGAAGCTTCTTACGATGATCGCGGCGTCAGGCCGCCGCAATCCAGAGCGGGGGCAGGTCACCACATTCCATATTAAAACACTAACGCCGGCTTGTTTGGGGTTCAATCTTTAGTTGCTGCTTTTGCAAACGGCAAACTAAAGCCTGAACTCTGAAACCAGAGCCGGCGTTGATACTGAAGTTAAGCTAATGGCGACTTGTGAATAACAACTTCTGGTCCTCGCAGCTTACCAATTACTGAGTTGCGGTGGTGCTTTCCGCGGGAGTCTTCTTGCCATAGCGCTTGTTGAATCGATCCACGCGTCCTGCCGTGTCAACCAACTTCTGCTTGCCGGTAAAAAACGGGTGGCAAGCCGAGCAGATTTCAACGTGCAAGTCGCCTTTTTTAGTCGATCGTGTTTTAAAAGTTTCGCCACAGGCGCAGGTTACGGTTATCTCGCTATATGCTGGATGAATCTCTGGTTTCATTGTTCCTTGACCCTCACTATAGACAGCTAAATGCCTTATTTTCCAAACAAACTATGATAGGTTTTAAGCCTGACAACGTCAAGTTAGGCTAGTGTCCGCCCTACTGCCGCGGTTTTGAGCAACTACCTCTTAATCGACGAGTCACATTGCGTGCTTCCGACACGAAATGAGGTCAGTACCACCACGCGGTAGCGGGTGAGTTCGATCGCATTCAATAGATTTCAGAGTTTGATCTTTGATCTTCGTGGAGAACGCCGAAACCACAAACCTACCCTCTTCCGCGTGGTAGTACTGACCTCATCTTCATCGGCATACTCTAATTTGCCTTCCCGTCCCCTGGTTTACGCACCGAGTTGCCACTGTTTTTACGCGCAAACTAACTGTTTGCGTTACAAGGATTTGGCGAAAACAAGTTTGTTGACAGCAAATTAACGCCATGTTTAAATCAATTTCTGCCGACCTTTTGTAATTAGCATTAACACTTCACCTGATCTCGTTAGCGCGATCAAACGACCGAATGCGATCGCACTTTCAGTGAGCAGTGTGATTATGGTAGTGAGAATCTAATGGCGGATGACAACGACAAGCCGGACAAGCCCACTCAAGACTCTCCCGGAGTAGTAGTACCTCTGGGTGAGGCTGGTACGCCACCGCCGGCAGCGATCCCGGACGCAGGCGAGGCAGCCGGCGCGGACGCGGAAAAAGCAGCCATGGTCGAGCAGGCAAAATCTCGCGTGGCTGCGGTTAAGGAATCGCTTGGCGAGAAAACGCCCCCTGCAACAACTACTGCCACATCTGCCGGGCCCGGCGCCCCAAAAGCTCCCGTTAAGAAAAAAGAAGAAGGTCCCAAGCCGTCTGATGCTTCCGGCAACAAACTGGTCCGGAGTTTAAAGGCAAAATTTGATGGAGCGGTGCTCGAGGCCGTGGAGTTTATTGGTCAGGTTTCGGTCCGCGTTGCGCCGGAACGCATAGTTGAAATTTGCAGTTTTCTGCGAGACGATGCGGAGGAGCAATTCAACTATCTCTCGGATTTGACGTGTGTTCATTATCCCATGCAGGCCTCGCAGCCGTTGGAGGTTGTTTACAACCTGTATTCGATCTCCCGAAATGAGCGCGTCCGTCTAAAGGCGGCAATAGCTGACGGCGCGAGTATTGATAGCGTGACTGAAGTCTGGCCAGCGGCGAATTGGATGGAGCGTGAGGTTTACGATTTGTTTGGCGTAACTTTTCGAAACCATCCGGACCTGCGCCGAATATTATTGCCGCCTGACTGGGAAGGACATCCGCTCAGGAAAGATTATCCGCTCGAGTTCATCGAGAATGAATGGACAAAAAGACATTTGCCGGAGATGACGGACGTGCAGCGGGAACAGCTGGACCAGAGGAGGGCTTACGGACTGGAAATACTTTCGGTGCCCCAGGAACGGATGATGCGGGAGATTCTGCAGAGTGGTAAAGAAGTGATGCCGAAAGACAAGTGATCAGTGGCCAGTGGCCACTGATCGCTGACCACTGACTGAACATGACTCCAAAAGAGATTGCCGCGCAGTATGAAGCCAAGGTATTCGACGCGCCTGAGGCGGCGAAAGTGGCGGGCTTTGTCTTGACCGAAACAATGGAGCCACGAAACGTCTGGAATAAGGCGAGTGCTGCGTTGGCGATAGTCACCAAACTCGCGCAAAAACGCGAGAGCGGCGAAGCGGCAGAGATAGGTTTGATTATTGAACCGTGGAGCGTAACCGGTTGTTATATTCCGAGTGAACCAGAACCGGCCGCGGCGTAGGAGAGCAATGGCCAGTGACCAGTGGCCAGTTCGTTTTGCTTGCCAGTTACCGGTTCAATGTTACTGACGACTGGCTACCGACTTAGCCACTAACTACTGACCGCTGGCCACTGATCACTGGCCACTGACTTATGCACCAGGTAGAGATTGCTACAACCAAGGAAACGCTGCTCGATAGCCCCGAGATGGTTCTCAACATGGGGCCGCAGCACCCGTCAACGCACGGCGTGTTGCGCGTAATCCTGAAGCTCGACGGCGAGACGGTCATGGATCTCGACTGCGACATCGGCTATCTCCATCGCGGGATGGAGAAAATCGCCGAGAACCGCATGTATACCATGATTGCTCCCTATTGGGATCGACTCGACTACATCGCCGCAGTCTCAAACGGCCTCGTCTGGGTTGAGACCGTTGAGCAGATGATGGGTTTGGTAGTGCCACCTCGAGCTCATTACATCCGAACCATCCTTACCGAACTTAATCGCATCGCTTCGCACTTGCTTTGGCTCGCGACTCACGCGCTCGATATCGGGGCGGTGACAGTTTTACTCTGGGCGCTGCGCGAGCGAGAAGAAATTCTGAAGATTTTCGAGCGACAGTTTGGCGCGCGCTTAACTTGTCATGCCTGGCGTGTGGGTGGAATGCCCAACGATGCTTACGACGACTTCGATGTTGATGTGCGTCGCTTCGTCAGCAACTTTCCCAAGCGCCTCGATGAGTATGAGACAGTGCTGTCGGAGAATCGCATTTGGTTGAGCCGCACGGTTGGCATCGGTGTGATCTCCGGAGAAGAGGCTGTCGCTATTGGTTTGTCCGGCCCTGCATTGCGCGGCTCGGGGGTCGCCTGGGACATTCGCAAATCCAGGCCCTACGCCGCCTACGCCGATATGGACTTCGATATTCCACTCGGAGAGAATGGCGATACCTATGACCGCTACCTGGTTCGATTGGAAGAGATGCGACAGTCGCGTCGCATTGTTGTGCAGGCATTAGACAACATGCCCGATGGTCCGGTGAACGCGAAGTTGCCGAAGATTGTTAAGCCGCCGGTGGGCGATTACTATCATTCCATCGAAGGGCCGAAAGGCGAGATTGGTTGTTACCTGGTTTCCGATGGCACTGCGCAACCTTGGCGCGTGCGTGTGCGACCGCCATCTTTGATCAATTTGCAGGCGTTGAAAAATCTTTGCCTGGGACATTTGGTGGCAGACGTAGTTGCGATTATCGGAACTCTGGATATTGTTCTGGGCGAGATCGACCGGTAGTTAGTTTCTTTGTGTGATCTCCGTGTGCTCTGTGCCTCTGTGGTGAAAGTTTTTGCAGTTCGATTCACCACAGTGACACAGAGGGCACAAAGGAACACAGAGAAGTTGGAATGACATGGAACTACTCTTTTTAGCTCCGATCAACTTTATCGATCAGTTCCTGCTGAAATTTTTCAGCGCTGAGACGATAAATAACTTCGTCTGGCCCTTGATTCAGATTGGCCTGGTGGTGACCCTGGTCGCGGGTTGGGTCGCCTACGCTACTTATCTTGAGCGAAAAATTTCGGCGTTTATGCAGGCGCGCCTGGGACCAATGCGTGTCGGGCCCTGGGGATTGCTGCAGCCCATCGCTGACGGTATTAAACTGCTCACCAAAGAAGACTTCATTCCCGAAAAGGCGGACCGCTGGATTTTCTTTTGCGCGCCTTACATCGCCGTGGCAGCGGCGTTCATTACCTTTGCCGTGATTCCGTTTGCGCCTGACTGGGGCGTGATTACGGACGTCAATATCGGTTTGCTGTTTGTGCTGGCTGTTTCGAGCGTTGGCGTGCTGGCGTTGATTCTCGCCGGCTGGTCGTCGAATTCGAAATACTCTTTGCTCGGGGCGCTGCGTTCCAGCGCGCAAATGATTTCGTACGAAGTAGCGATGGGCCTGTCGCTGATCGGCGCGCTGATGTTTGCGCGCACCCTTTCTCTCTCAGGCATCGTCAGCGCTCAGCAGAGTGATTCAGTGTGGTATTTCGTTTACCAGCCGCTTGGGTTTCTCATCTTTCTTGTTAGCGGCATCGCTGAGAACAATCGCGCGCCATTTGACCTGCCGGAAGCGGAGTCGGAACTGGTGGCGGGATTCCATACTGAGTATTCCGGCTTCCGTTGGTCGCTCTTCTTTATGGCTGAATATGCCGCGATGGTGATTGTGTCGGCGGTAGCGGTCACGGTCTTTCTCGGCGGCTGGTATGCACCTTTCGTTTACCGGCTGACCGAAGCGAATGGTTATCACAACCTCTATGTTATAGTCAGCCTTTTGGTATTTCTCGCGAAGTTAGGCGCGATTCTTTATCTGTATTTCTGGTTGCGCTGGACACTGCCGCGCTTCCGTTACGACCAGTTGATGGACATCGGTTGGAAGTGGCTGATACCGTCGGCGCTGATTAACATCACGCTTTCCGCGTTGGCGATTTTTTTGGTCCAGGCGCTGGACGGCTGGCGCGGCATCAGAACTATTCAATCGCTTGCCACGGGACTGGACCTTACCGCGACCGGCAAAGCGGTGATGATCGTGATCGGACTATTCGGTCTCGGGATCACAGGCCTGTTACTGGCCCGACTTAATTGGCGCTCGCGCGATTTCAATTTGAAGAGCCAGCGTCGAAACATCAAGCTGGTGAATCTGCCGCAGGGGAAACCGGCCGTACCCGTTGTTGCTCCCGCGGGCAGCGAAGGCTAACTTATTGCGGAATGCGGAATGCGGAAAACGCGAACGATGTGCGGTTGCTGATTCAGCGATCCGAAATCAGAAATCCGAAATCGAATTATGCCTTTAGTCAAAGTTCCCAAACCAAAGTTTATCGAAAAGCTGCAGCGCTTTTTCATGGTCGATCTTTTGAAAGGGTTGCAGTTGACGCTGAAGTACAACCTCGGCGCGATCACTGATAAAGACAGCGTTGGCGGCAAAGGCATTTATACGGAACAGTATCCGAAAGTGCGTCCTGATGTTGCGCCGCGGTTTCATGGCGCCCCGCGACTCAACATGGATCCTGAAACCCACGACACGCTCTGCATCGCCTGCAACCTCTGCGCGATCGCTTGTCCCGAGGACTGCATCGACGTACTGGCGATGGATGTGGAGATCATCGTCGCCGGCAAGCCACGCAAAAAGAAAGTGCTGGACGAGTTTATCTTCGACACGTCGCGTTGCATGTTTTGCGCGCTCTGCCAGGAAGCGTGCCCGACCTCGTGCCTGGAGTTGACGCAGGACTTCGAATTGGCGACTTATTCGCGCGCCGGCTTTGTTTGGAATCGCGAAATGCTTGAGCAGGGACGCGAGACGGTCAAGTACACACGCTGAACAGGAGTAATGAGTGATGAGTAATGAGTGATGAGTAATAAGACAAAGCATCCTGGCGCAATCAATCACCGCTCATCACTCATCACTCATTACTCATCACTTTTTTATGATTCTATCCGGTTGGGAATCGGTTTTTTTCTGGATCTTCTCTATCGCGGCCATCTTTGCAGGGCTTTTGACTGTGATGGCCCGCAATACTATTCACAGCGCCCTGTTCCTGATTTCTTCGCTCGTTTCCGTTGCCGCGCTCTTCATTCTTCTGCAGGCTGAGTTCATCGCCGGCGTTCAAATTCTTGTCTACGTCGGCGGCGTGATGGTTCTGTTTCTGTTCGTGATCATGCTGGTGAACGTGGGGTCGGAGGAACGGGGCAATGAAGAGATTTTCAACCGGCCGCGCCAGGTGACGGCCAGCGTGATCTTTTGTGCGGTGCTCGTAGCGGTGTTGATAGGCGCACTCAATACTGGTTACGGCGGTTTTGAGAGAAGAGATGAGTCGAAGATTCACGAGGCAGCCGAAGGTCGTCGAACTCGGGACCAGGATCTGGCAAAATCCGCCACTGGCTCTTCGAGGATCACCAACGACACCTCAAGGATCGGGAATAGTCTCTATCGCTTTGCCTCGTTACCTTTCGAAATAGCGAGCGTGCTTTTGTTGGTAGCCATCATCGGCTCGGTGATGCTGGCACGCACGCTGAAACAGGAGGTTTCGGTCGATGATGTCGATCCCGACGTCTTGCGTGCCGAGGCTGCAGTTGATCCGGAATTGGCGGAAGTCCAAACGAAGCCAGTAGCGTAAGGCAGACATTCTATGTTCACACTTTTCATGCCGGCGTTCGTGCTGCTATTTCAGGAAGCCAACGCTGGACCATTCGCGGTTGCCTGGCAAAAAGCCCAGCACCCTGATCTATCCAAGTTCTTAGTTATCGGCGCGTTGCTATTTATCATCGGCGTTGCCGGGGTACTGACGCGCCGCAACATCATCGTCATTTTCATGTCGATCGAATTGATTCTCAACGCCGCTAATCTTAACTTCGTTGCCATGTCTCGATACCTGCAGGATACCGGCAACGTGAATGCCGTGGCAGGTCAGATTTTTACAGTGTTCGTCATCGTGGTCGCGGCTGCTGAGGCAGCGATTGGGTTAGGAATCGTGATCGCGCTCTATCGAAACAAGGAAACTATCCTGATCGACGAGATTGATATCTTGAAATGGTAAGAAGTGGTCTTGGGTCTTTGGTCTTTGGTCTTTGAACTTTGTGCTTTGAACCTGGTTCTCCTTCAAAGCTTCTCGATACTGCAAGAAACTCAAGGCCAAAGTTCAAAGACAAAGTTCAAAGTTCAAAGACCAAAGATCCAAGACCAAAGACCCAAGACCAAAGACGAAAGACCAAATTCCGCGCTTCGCTTTTATGCATCGTTACATCTGGCTAGTTCCACTCCTTCCGCTTGCCGGCGCGGCCATCAATGGCTTCTTCGGGAGGAAGTTCCGTTTTTCAGAGAACCTGATCAGCGGTATCGCCGCCGGTTCGATCGCGCTTTCCTTCCTTATCACTGTCGCGGCAGTTTATTCCTACGCCTTCGGTAGTCAGGCTATGTGGCCGCAGACGTATGTCACCAGCCAGGACGGCAATTCGTTTACCTGGATTCCGGGCGGCGCGGTGCGGCTCACGCAGGGTTCGGAGCAGCGGATGAACGTCAAGATTCAGGAAGAGGTAGCAGAAGAGACGCGCATTGCTACCGGCTGAGCAGAGGAACCAGCCGATTCTTGGCGGTGGAATTAGCGATTCTTCGCAGGGTTCTGTTCTGAATGTCGAATGGAGTTATCAGCTCGACGCGCTTTCGTCGATCTTCATGCTGATCGTGACTGGCGTTGGACTCTGCATCTTTGTTTTCGCCATTGGCTACATGCACGGCGACCCCGGGTTCTATCGCTTCTTTGCCTACATGGGCCTCTTCATGTTTTCGATGCTCGTGCTGGTGATGGGCTCGAATTTCCTGATGATGTTCGTCGGCTGGGAAGGGGTGGGACTCTGTTCCTATCTGCTGATCGGCTACTACTTTGATCGACAGGAGGCCGCCAACGCCTCTCGCAAGGCTTTCATTACCAATCGCATCGGCGACTTCGGCTTCGCCCTGGCAATCTTCGCCGTGATCGCGACGTTCGGCACCTCGCAGTACAGCGACGTCTTTGCACAAGCCAGGAGTTATCCGCTGGAACCATTGGGACACTGGGGACTCTTGTCCTGGATTGCGCTGGGACTTTTTATCGGCGCCTGCGGTAAGTCTGCACAGCTTCCGCTGCACGTCTGGTTGCCCGATGCGATGGCCGGTCCGACGCCCGTGTCCGCACTGATCCACGCTGCAACCATGGTCACCGCAGGTTTGTACATGGTGACGCGCACGAACGTCATCTTCCAGCATTCGCAAACGATGATGATGGTGGTTGCCTTGGTCGGGGCGGCTACAGCGTTGTTTGCCGCAACTATTGGCATTACGCAAAACGACATCAAGAAAGTGCTGGCGTACTCTACAGTCTCGCAGCTCGGCTTCATGTTCATGGCCTGCGGCGTGGGCGCGTTTGCGATCGGCATCTTCCACGTGATGACGCACGCCTTTTTCAAGGCACTGATGTTCCTTGGCGCCGGCAGCGTCATACACGGCATGCACCACGAACAGGACATGCGACGAATGGGCGGACTCAAGAAATACATGCCCATTACCTACCTGACCTTCATGGCCGGCTGGCTGGCAATCTGCGGCATCATTCCGTTCAGCGGTTTTTGGTCCAAAGATGAAATACTCTGGAACGCCGCCTCGACACGACATATTCCCGTGGGTTGGATAGTTTGGATCGTGGGAACCATCGCTGCGACCTGCACGGCGTTTTATATGACGCGATTGATGGCGATGACTTTCTGGGGCAAAGAGAAATTTCTCGAACCACCCGCTGGTGGTGAAGCCGACGAAGCCCACGCTTCCGCTTTCGACAAAGGTTTGACCAGGCATGATGCCCAGTTAAAGTCCGCGGGCGATCGGCCGCGCCACGAGCCCGGCGAACATGTCGGGCACGTCGATCATCACGTTCACATTCCACACGAGTCGCCGCGATCGATGTGGGTGCCGCTGGCGGTGCTGGCGGTGTTGGCGACAATTGGCGGTTTTGTCGGAATCAGCACAGCCTTCACTGGAGGCAGGCATGTCGGCGGCCGCATGAATATCGTCAACTTTCTCGATCCGATCATCTGGAATCCTACAACTCAATACTTTGGCACTCATGAGCTAGTTGATAGCTATGGCAAACCGTTGGAGCAGGTCGGCGAGGTACGCACTGAGCTGGTCTTCGGCCAGCTTGGGCCGGCTGAAACTCCGCCGCTCCTATGGCACTGCAGGTTTTAATCTCGCTCACGCGGTAGAGTCAAAGGTTCACAGCGAGACGCTTACGGAGTGGGTTTTCATCCTCATATCGCTGCTGGTCGCGGGCACAGGCATCGGCCTTGGTTTACTGTTCTATGTGAAAGATAAGAGCCTGCCGGACATCTGGGCTGCGCGACTGCGTCCGCTTTACCAGGCTAGTTACAACAAGTACTGGGTGGATGAATTCTACGGCTGGGCAGTTACCCGGCGAGTGATGGATGCAGCGCGCGGGGTCTTCGCCTTTGACTCGAAAGTGGTTGATGGTGGCGTTAATGGCAGCGCCTGGCTCACCAGATTTTCGAGCCGTGTGACGGGTCTCACGGATCAGTATTTCGTCGACGGAGTTGTCAACGCAGTCGCCGCTTTTGTAATGCGCCTGATGTCGCCGCTCTTCCGCGCCGCGCAGACGGGCTTCACGCAAAACTACGCGTTCGTGATGGTGTTGGGATTAGTGGCCGCCCTGGGGATGATTTTTGGCGCCGACATTCTTGGCTGGTTTAAGCGTTGAGGTAGCGAGGATTTATCGACTACCGACTATGGATAACTTATGAAAAGTTTGCACATCCTTTCAATCATCACCTGGTTACCCACCTTAGGGTCCATTGTTATTCTGGCGCTTTTTAAAAAGGATCAGGCCGCGCTCATTAAGAAATTTGCGACCGCATGGTTCGGACTCGCGTTTGTGGCGTCGCTCGTGCTGCTTAAGTATGACCCTGCGGTTGGCGGCATGCAGTTCCTTGAGGATCACCAGTGGATTCCGGTAATTGGCGCGCGGTATCAGATGGGTGTTGACGGCGTGGCGGTGCTGTTGATTGTCCTGACCACGTTGCTCGGGCGTAATCGCAGCGTTGTCGTCATGGAAGTACATTGAGAAGCGCGAGAAGGAATACTACGTGCTGCTGCTCCTGCTGCAGACAGCCGTCGTCGGCGTCTTCACCTCGATGGACCTTTTCCTGTTCTATCTTTTCTTCGAAGTTTCGTTGGTCCCGATGTATTTCCTGATCGGGATATGGGGCGGCGAGAATCGCCTCTACGCGGCAATCAAGTTCTTTCTCTATACGTTGGTGGGCTCTGTGGTCATGCTGCTCGGCGTCCTGAAGATGTACTTCTTAACTCAGGACACTTCATTGACGGCGCAGATTGCTCCAGCCACCCTGAATCTCCTGGCCGGAAACCAGGACGCGGCCGCGATGGTGTCGAGCTCGGTGCAGGCAGCTGTAGCGAATGGGACCGGCACGTTCAATATCCTTTACATGCAGGCGATCGGATCCGTAATGCCAATGGGTGCGATGCAGGTGCTGCTGTTCTTTGCATTCGCGCTGGGCTTTGCGATCAAGGTGCCGATGTTCCCATTCCACACGTGGCTGCCCGATGCACACGTCGAAGCGCCCACGGCCGGTTCGGTGATTCTTGCTGGCATTCTGCTGAAACTCGGGACTTACGGTTTCTTTCGCTTCAATATCCCGATGTTTCCCGCCGCCTCGGCTGACGAAGCGTACTTCGGATCATTTGGCGTGCGGAGTGTGATGGTGTTCCTGGCTATTGTGGGAATTATTTATGGCGCGCTGGCCGCGATGTACTTTGTGGTCAAGAAGGACGGCGATGTAAAGAAACTGGTGGCCTATTCATCGGTGTCGTCGATGGGGATCGTGATGTTGGGGCTGTTCGCGTTAAATCCCAACGGGCTAAACGGCGCCGTGCTGCACATGATCAATCACGGCATCTACTCAGCCGCGCTCTTCCTTCTGGTAGGAATTATTTACGAACGGCGGCACACGCGTAATGTGGCGGAATTTGGTGGGCTGTCGCATGTCATGCCGGGATACGCGGCAGTCTTCCTGGCAATGGTGATGACGGCAATTGGGCTGCCGCTGTTGTGCGTTTTTGTTTCAGAATTTCTTTCACTGCGGGGAGCCTTCGAAGCAAACCCGATCTGGTCGGCGTGGGGCGCGCTGGGAATTATACTGAATGCCGGCTATATGCTCTGGCTTTATCAGCGAATGTTCTTCGGCACTATAGATAATCCGAAGAACGAAAAGTTAACTGACCTGAGCGGACGGGAATGGGTCTATATGGCGCCACTGCTCATAATGTCGCTTTGGATTGGCGTCTACCCGCAACCGTTTTTGAATTATGTTGCGCGGCCGGTGAATGCAGTAGTGCGTCAGGTGCGCCCAACTTATCCCATTCCCGGAATGCCTCCGGCCGCTCAAACTCCGCAACGCGCGGCGGTTATTAATCAAAAGTGATAAGTGATGAGCGATACGTTACTAGTTGAGAGTTCAAGCTTTAGCTTGGTTTTCGTAACCAGACGACAACCTGAAGGTTGAACTCTGAACTTCTTGAATGCCAACGGCTGATTCAATACAAAATAACAGATTACTGACTACTGAATTCTGACTACTGTCTACATGTTTCTACTCCAAGCCAACAGCACCGGGTTATTCAACGTCGTCGATCTTCAGCTGATCATCCCGGAGCTGATTCTGACTGTCTGCGCTTGCCTCGCGTTGGTGATGGAAGTTGTCCTGCCATACCGCAAGAGCAAACTGGTCGCTTACTTTTCGCTGGCTGGTATCGCCCTCGCTGCCGTTTCGCTGGTTGTTCAATATTTATCCGGCGCCGGCGCCGGCAGCGACGGTTTCTACGGCATGATCCGTCTCGACGGCTTCGCGCTCGTCTTCCAAAGTATTTTCCTTATCGGGGCCGCGCTCGCCATCGCCATTTCCACACGTTACCTCGATATTGAAGGTGAACAGCATGGCGAGTATTACGCTCTGGTGTTGTTCGCCACCGTCGGCATGATGTTCCTGGCCTGCGGCTTCGATCTGATCACGCTTTACATCAGCCTGGAGTTGATGGCGCTTACGTTTTATGTGCTGGTGGCTTTCACCAAACGCGAGAAGCGCTCAAACGAAGCGGCGATGAAATACTTTCTGTTGGGCGCCTTCTCATCAGGCGTGTTGCTCTATGGTATGTCGCTGCTCTATGGCATTGCCGGTTCAACCAACCTGGGTGAAATCGGACGCGCCGTAGCCGAAATTGCGAGTAATACGACGCAAACAGGCGAGGCCTCTTTAAGGCCAATGTTGCTGCTCGGAATGATCGCTCTGGCTGCGGGCTTGTTCTTCAAAATTGCCGCGGTGCCGTTTCACATGTGGGCGCCCGATGCTTACGAAGGCGCGCCAACATCAGTCACAGCATTTCTTTCAACAGCTTCCAAGGCCGCCAGCTTTGCGCTATACGCGCGTATCTTTATGGTGGCCCTTGAAAGCATCCGCGCTGATTGGGCGCCGTTGTTAGGGCTGGTGGCAGCGATCACCATCATGGTAGGTAACTGGGCGGCGGTGACTCAGGAGAACTCGAAACGCCTGCTTGCCTATTCTTCAATTTCAAATGCCGGTTATCTGTTGCTGGGACTGGTCGCGGGAAATACTTACGGCTACGTTGGCCTGTTGATCTACCTACTGGTCTATACATTAATGAACATGGGCGCCTTCGGCATCATCATCAGTTTGCGGCGCCGCGGAATAATCGGAGATAACGTCGACGACCTGACCGGACTCGCGCATAAGGCGCCTGGCATGGCAGCGATGATGGCGGTGTTTATGTTATCGCTGGGAGGCCTGCCAATGACTGGCGGGTTTATCGGCAAGTACTTTCTCTTCGGCGGTCTTTTGTTGCGCGGCAAAGCGGATGGAAAAAACTGGTACTACTGGCTGGCCGGATGGGCAATTATTAACACGGTAGTTTCTTTTTACTACTATGTGCGCTTCATAAAAGTTATGTATCTCGGCGACACCATTGCCGACGACAAACCGCTATCGCTTTCACCCGCCTTGCAAACTGCCCTGGTGTTTTCTCTGGTCGGCATAATTTTTATCGGCGTTTATCCGCAGCCGTTGATTGAAATAGTGCAAAGGCTGGTGGCGCGTTAGTAAAAGCAGCAAACAGTAGACAGCAAACAGTAGACAACCGAACTCTTCGTCGCAAATAGTGTTTGGCTGTTTACCGTTTGCTGTCTGCCGTTTGCTGTTTACTGCCTTTCCCCTTTTATGCTCGTCTTCTACTTCTTCGCCGCGATCGTGATCTGGCTGGGTATCCTTTCACTTCGTAGTGGTTTTGACTTCGCCGCCTATGTTCGAGGCGAGAGCGCGCGTCCTCTTCCTGATTTCACTCCCTTCGTTTCAGTGATTGCGCCCTGTCGCGGGTTGGAAGACGGCTTGCGAGAAAATCTCACTGCCCTCTTCCAACAGGATTATCCGAATTACGAAATCATTTTCGTTACCGATCAGGCCGACGACTTATCACTCAAGGTGGTCGAGGAAGTTCGTACGGTTGAAACTGCCTCTGGACAAATCTTCTCGCGCGTTGTCGTTGCCGGAGAGGCGGTTGGTTGCGGGCAGAAAGTGCACAACTTAAGAGTTGCGGTTGCGAGTCTTGATTCGACGTGGCCGGTGCTCGTATTTGTCGATACCGATGCTCGTCCGGGTGCTCGTTGGCTGCGATCGCTGGTTGCGCCTCTCACTGACGAAAGCCTGGGGGCTGCGAGCGGATATCGTTGGTTTATTCCCGATCGGGGTGGTCTTGCTTCTCAACTCCGTTCAGTTTGGAATGCGTCGATCGCTTCAGCATTGGGCAGCCGCGAAGACAAAAACTTCTGTTGGGGTGGCTCGACCGCAATTCGCCGCGCTACCTTTGAAAGTCTGAACGTAGCGGCCGCGTGGCAGGGCACAGTTTCCGACGATTTTGCACTGACTCGAGTTTTGCAGCGGGCAAAACTGCCAATACATTTCGTGCCGGCTTGTCTGGTCGCTTCCGTGGGTGACTGCAGCGCGAGGGAGCTGCTGGAGTTTAGCAACAGGCAACTGAAAATCACTCGCGTCTATGCGCCGCATCTCTGGCAGCCGGTGCTATTCGGGAGCCTGTTGTTCTGCGCGGTCTTCTTCGGCGGCTTTATCGTCGTCATTGCTCGCTTAATGCTGCGTCTCCCTTACTGGTGGCCCCTGATCGTCCTCTTGATAATCTACCTGCTGGGAGCCGCCAAGGCTTACATTCGTGTTAACGCGGTTGCTATTCCTCTCACGGATTACCAAAGGCAGTTATCGCGGAGCCTTCCCTGGCATCTCCTGCTTTGGCCGTTTGCTTCGGCACTTTACCTCTGTAATGCCTTAGCGGCGTGGTTCTCCCGTAGAATCAAGTGGCGCGGAATTACCTATGAATTGAAATCAGCTAACGAAGCTGTCATCATCTCGCGCGAACCGTAAAGCAAACTGTTAGCTTGCATTACTCTTATGCCAAACAAAGCAGTACAACTAGTTCAGCTCCTTCGCTCTACCAGGCGCGAAAAGCAGCTTGCTACCGTAATTCTTTTCGTCACCTCGCGCTGCAACGCCTTCTGTAAAACGTGTTTCTATCATGAAGAGTTGAACCAGCCCGGCGACCTGACCTTCGAGCAGATCGAAAAAGTCTCTCGCACGATGCCCGCCATTACCGACCTTTGGCTTTCCGGCGGGGAACCCACGCTGCGCCGCGATGTTTCCGAAATCATCGATGCATTTGTAAATAGGAATGGTGTTGATCGCGTCATTATTCCTACCAACGGCCTAATCAAGGCTCGGGTCTATGAAATTGTTGACCGGGCGCTCGCTTCCCACCCGAAACTCGATCTCTACCTGAACATCGCGCTCGATGGTTACGGTGAAACCCATGATCAGATCCGCGGCGTGCCGGGAAACTGGGAGAAAGCGCTCGACTGCATACGCTCGCTTTACCCGCTCAAAGCGAAATTCTCAGATCGCTTTCGGCTCAATGTGAACACGGTCGTCTGCGCGGATAATTACAACGAGATAGAGAAACTGGGAGAGTTCATGTGGAATAACTTTGAACTCGATGGCCAATATTTCAATATCATTCGTGGCGAAACGCTGGTCGGCGATGAGATCAAGCAGGTACCTGTCGAAACTTTGCCTGCTATGTACGAGTACATTTCCAAACTGACGAAGCGTTATGGTGATCGCATGTTTGCAGATGACGAAGCGAGCAAACGTTTCGTCAAGAACGTGGCTTACGTTGGCGCGATCTCCACGCACTATCGCACACAGCACGCCAATTTTCAGGCCTCAACACCCTGGCCTTTTCCCTGTACGGCGGGCGAGACTACTGCTGTTATCGACTACAACGGCGATGTGCGCGCCTGCGAGCTGCGCGACAAGTTTGCCACGCTCTCCGATTTCGATTTTGACTTTGGTGCTCTCTGGGCAGCACACGAACGTGACGTCGAACTTAAAGCGATCGACGGCGGCAAAGCTTGCTGGTGTACGCACGTCTGCTTCATACACGACTCGATGCGCCATTCGAGCCGCGCGATGTTGTATGAGCTTCCCAAGAACTATCTCAAGCGCGAGAACTGGCAATCGTGATGGGAACTCCTGGCGACGAGGAGGCAAATCGCAAGAGTGGCATCGCTTATGGCGCCGGCCTGGTGCTCTTTACTTCTGTGGCCGCCTTTTGTGGCGCCGGTTGGTTAGCGGATCGCTGGCTGGGTACGAAACCCTGGCTGCTGGTGTTGGGAACGGTGCTCGGCGCGATTGCCGGTTTCTATCAGTTCATAAGGCTGACTTCCAAACTGTAAGCAACCGGTCAAGTGATTGCTGGGACCGCGGGCGTCCCGCCCGCAAATGAGCGCGAAGCGCGAAATGTATTGGAAGCAACTTGCGAAAGACTGCGCGCCTGCGGCGCGTTTGCGGGCGGGACGCCCGCGGTCCCAGCAATCACTTGACGACTAAGGAAGGAAGGAACCTCACCTCGACAATAGCCAGTTTTCCCGTGTAAAATCCCCAGCTTTACTAGTGCCGCTTTGCTAATGACAAGCATTCCCAACAACGCAAGTAGGACTATACCTCCCGAGCCCGCTAACAGCGGCGTTCAGGTGCGTATCTTCAGCATGATGGCCGTTGCGGTAGCGCTCGCGGTACTGGTTAGTCTACCTTTCGCTTCCTGGCGCACAACCGCCGGCCTGTTGCTGGGCGGAATTCTTTCTCTGCTTAATCATCGGTGGTTGAGCAATTCAACAGCAGCGGCGTTTACAGTGCTTGTTCATGGAGCAAAACCCAGACTAAGGTTGGCCCAATATCTCCTCCGTTATCTTGTGATCGCCACCCTTGTATTCATCGCCTATAGACTAAACATCGTGTCGCTGGCAGCGACTATCGCGGGGCTATGCAGCTTCGTTGTGGCTTTGTTCGTGGAAGCTTTTCGAGAATTCTATTTCGTTATTATTCACCGAGAGGAAACTAGTTAATGTTCTGGTTACAGGAAGCTGCGTCCAAAGGCGCAGAACACGCTGAGAAGGCCGAACAGGCTCCGATCATCGTGCAGTTGGTTAACCACTACTTTGGCGAGTGGGCCTACAAGTTTGAGATGGCCTACACATATCCCTTCTGGACCAAGTTCTTCGCCAGGTTTGGTACCACGCCCGAAGCGGTGTTTGGCCCTTACACGCCAGAGACTGCCATTCCGTGGTACACGGTGATGTTTGTTATTGCCTGCATTCTCAGCGTGGCAATTATCTGGATTCTCAAAGGTCAACTTTCAGAAGATGAACCCGGTTACGGGCAGCAGACCCTCGAGGTGGGAGTACTGGCGATCCGCGGGATGCTGGAAGACATCATTGGTCCGCAGGGACTGAAATATTTTCCAGTGGTGCTGACTTTCGCGGTGCTGATTTTGGTTTCGAACCTGATGGGGTTATTTCCGCTGTTTATGTCGCCAACGGCTGCCGTCAGCGTGACCTTCGCGCTTGGTATTTCTTCGTTCGTTTACTACAACTGGATCGGCATCAAGGAGAATGGACTCTTCGGGCACCTCAAACATCTGTGGGGACCAATCTGGTGGATTGGACCTTTGATCTTCCCAATCGAATTAATCAGTAACTTTATTCGTCCTTTTTCGTTGGGTATACGTTTGTTCGGAAACATGTTTGCCGACGAAAAGGTTGTACACACTGTCTCGAATCTGGCGCCGCCGGTTACCTGGATTGGCCCGCTATTGTTGATGCCCTTGAGCATCTTTGTGGCCTTCATTCAGACGTTTGTATTCATCCTTCTTTCGCAACTTTATTTGAGCGAAGTGTCCCATGCTCCTCATGACGAGCATGAGCATAGCCATGATGTTGAAGCATCTGAGCACGGCCAGGTGCATCCCGAGCACGCTGCTCTGGCGACTTCTTGACTGGTAATAGCCGCGGGTTGAGCGATGCAGGCAGACGCGCCTGTCCACGTTGACACGCATAGTTGGTAGGATGCGGTCCGTTCAAAACCGAAAGCACAAACTGGCAATAGTTGTCCGTTGATTTAATTGCAGGTCTGTCTCGCTGGAGCGCCGTTGTAAGAGGGGCGGTGGATACCGGATGCAGGCGAAATCATACAATCCAGTTTCTGTGTTTGCGTTTTGCCCGGTCGGCATAATTTCTGAGGTTTGAACCTCGGCAGGAGAACCCGAAGATGAGAAAACTCAATTTCCTTTTCATGGTCACAGTGGGCGTGCTGTTTAGCGCGATGACCGTTCTCGCACAGGCTCCGGCAGCAGCTGATCATGCAGCTGACAGCAGCGCCGGTCTTAAAGCGATTGCGGCGGGTGTTGGTTTTGCGATTGCTGTGGTTGGCGGCGCGATTGGCCAGTCGCGAATCGGAGCCGCAGCCTGTGAGGGCGCGGCGCGCAATCCCGGTGCGGCAGCCAAGATTCAAACAATGATGATTCTTGGTCTGGCCCTGATTGAATCGCTGGTGCTTTTTGCTTTGCTCGTTGTCTTCGCAAAGGTTTAGTTCTAAGACCTAAAGCCAAACTAAGTGCGAGCGTGGTCAATCGACTGCGCTCGCACTTCGTTTTTGTCACAACTTTGCTGCCGCCAAACTCAATGTGTTAGGCTGTCGTCATTCTCCCGAAAAAATCAGTGAGAGGCACTCACCTTTCGATGAAAGCTTGTCCGAAATGCGGAGCGGAATATCCAGACACAACCACACTGTGTCCCTCTGACGGCGTGGCTCTCGAAAAGACGGATGACGCTTTGATTGGCCAGATTCTGGCCGGAAAATACCGCATTGACGAACGGCTGAGCGGCGGCGGCATGGGTACGGTTTATCGCGGCACACACGTGTTGATGGATAAGACCGTCGCCATCAAAGTATTACTGCCCTCGCTTGCAGCCGACGAAAAGATTGTGGCGCGTTTTTCCAGGGAAGCGCGCGCCGCTTCAAAAATCTCCCATCCACATGCGTTAAGTGTGACCGATTTTGGCGAAGCTGAAAACGGCGTGGTGTTTCTGGTGATGGAGTACCTAAGCGGACTGACGCTCAAGCAAATCATTCGACAGGAAGGCCCGATGCCGTTGCAGCGCGCCGTCGAGATACTTCGCCAGGTAGGAGGAGCGCTTGATGCGGCTCACGCTGAAGGGGTAGTCCATCGCGACCTAAAAAGCGACAACATTATGTTGCTTAGTAGCTCGGGCACCGACTACGCCAAAGTGCTGGATTTCGGTATTGCGAAAATCAAAGAGCCAGAGGGCACCTACGATCCCGCACTGACTGCGCCCGATCTGGTGATCGGCACGCCGCAATACATGTCACCCGAGCAATGCTCGCAGTCTCCTGACATCGATGCGCGTTCTGATATCTATTCGCTCGGCGTGATCCTTTACGAAATGCTGGTAGGACATGTCCCGTTCACCGGTGGTTCGCCAACCGAGATCATGCTCAAACACTTACAGCAGCCTGCGCCATCGGTTTTGGAGGAAAGGAGCGACTTGCCCGGGGCTATTGGCCGCGTGGTGGCAAAGGCTCTGGAAAAGGGACCGAATGATCGCTACCAGACTGTAGGAGAGTTAGTCGAAGATTTTACGATTGCGGCAGGAATGGAACCCGCCTCTGTTTCGTCATCAGGCAGTCAGCCGCGAGTGGAGCTACCAACCGAACCGGCAGCTGCTGACGAGTTGGATGAAGAGACGTTAGTTCGTCGCCGAACCACCCGGCCGATGACCCCTCCGCTGCCAACGCCTGATCCATCTCCTGGAGTCCCGTCAGTAGTTGTTCCTTTATCCGGTGGGCAGCAGCCGCCGCCCATCAGCAGTTTCAATCCCTGGAAAATTTTGATTCCGTCTATGATTGGTCTGTTGGTTATCTTTGGAGTCATTTATGCGTTTTCGCGCGACCCGCAGCCGACTGGCGCCGCTCCGGCAGGCTCTCCTTTAGTCGCTGATCCCAACAGCAGTCCGGTGGAACCCGCGAAACCGGCATCGGGAGAATCTGAGGCGGGTATTCCATCTGGTGGCACGACAAATCAGACAGCGAACATTAATGAAAACGCCAATACCTCGCCTTCACCGGCGCAAGGCGAGATTCCGACCGACATCGGCGCAAACATTAACGCCAACACAAACGCGAATTCGAACTCAAATACTCAAAAACCTTCGCCATCGCCGACGCGAACGGTAGTTGAAGAAGAACCGCCACCCCCGCCGCGACCGAGCGCTACCAATCCGCCTCTTCCGAAGCCATCAGTGGCGCCTACGATCGCCGCCGCTACTCCAGAATTGCCGTAGGCAGCTGCGCAAGATTTACCAGACAAAGACTCAACTTGGCCGACGCAGAATCAGAACTGGAGCGATAGCGACCAGCCAAAGACTCACTTCAAAAGGTTGGGATGGGAACGCTTAGGCTGCTGTTCTTCGTGAGTTGCGCTTTTGGCTGGTTGCTATCGCTTCCAGTTCTATTTTGTCCGACCATTGTTGAGGATCAATTGCTGGTTCATCCGCACATTTGATGACGCAGGCAAAGGCCCGTCAAGTTCATGTGGGAGACTGTCTGGAGCGAGGCACACGCCGCTATTTCCGGGCCAAGTCGATGAGGACGATGTCCGAATTCTGCCGCACACGGTCGAAGATGATTTGCCGGCCGTCCGGGGAAACGTCAAAGCTCGTGATGGAATAGCCCGGCTTCAGGTTAGTGAGTTGGCGGCGCCGTCCGGTTTCAAGCTCGACCATCCAGAAGTTCTGATGGACGTAGTCGCCGAGCAGCGCGACCATCTGCCTACCACCCGGCAGGAAACGGTAACGATCGACTCCCCTCATTACCAACAGCTCGGGCAGGGGATGCGGCTCAGACTCGGGCGTCACCGCCTTCACCGCGTACCCTGGGCCCTGCAACGGTTCCGCATAGAGGATCAAGCTGCCGTCCGGAGACCAGACGGGCATACGTGAGAGGCCGTCCACCAGCCGAACAGCCGCACCACCGTCGACCGGCACTTTGAACAGCCGGCTGCCGTCGCCCTCGTCAGCCGCCACGGCGATGAACTTCCCGTCGGGCGACCAAGAGGGCGCGTCGCGTACATCCAGCGAAGCTGCTAAGAGCCGCACGTTGGTGCCGTCCGCATTCATCACGTACAGCCCGTTCCGCCCCTGCCGGCCGACGGAAAAGCATATCCGCCGCCCGTCGGGAGAGACGGCCGCCGGAGCCGTCACGCCCCCCTCGCTACTGCGCCACAGCTCTACAGATTCGTCGGCCTGGGTTTTCCACAGACTCTGAGCACCGCCTTTCGAGGAGAGGTACACGACGTACTGCGGCCCGAACCGAGGCGCAACGGCCCGGGTGACGGGCAGCGGGAAGCGACGCACGTCCGACTCTTCCACCATCCGGCCGGAAATCGGGAGCGTCCAAAGCTCTTCGATCGGATTGGCTACAGATGCCACGAGTCGGGTGGCGCGACCGTCCGGCCCGACGGCAGCCGAAACCGACATGTATTGGTCCACGCCGAAGGTCACGCGGTGCGGGATCCTTCGCTCGATGTCCATGGCGTACAGCCAGAACCCAGACCCGTCCTCCGCGGTGGCCGAATAGATCAGCGTGCGGTTGTCGAGAAACGCCGGATAGCCGACCTTGGAGTTGTGGTGCGTCATGCGCTCCGGCTCGCCGCCGTCGGCAGGAATCCGCCACACGTCCAATTCGTTCGGCGGGAAGCCGCGCACAAAATATATGTAACGGCCGTCGGGGGACCAGACGTGATGGTGGCAGTGCACGCCCGGCTTATCGACGAAGATCTGTTTTGGATTACTGCCGTCGCGGTCGACCACGAAGGTCGGGTCTCCGGGCCCGCCCTCGTGATAGACGATCCTCTGGCCGTCCGGGGACCACGCCGCGTGCACCGCCCGTTCGAGAAAAGGCCGGGCTGCCCCGCCTAGCGTCGGCGTGAGCCAGAGGTCGTGGGTGTCCTTGCCGGTCGAATCCTTGCTGCTGACCCGCAGCCAAACATTCGACGCGTCGGCCGAGAATCCGACGATGCGCGCCTCTCCGACTAGTTCGGGGAACCGCCCCTTCGTCAGGTTCACGAACGTCCCGCTCCCGACTTGGTTGACCCAGGCGTCGAAGGTCCCGTCCCGGTCGGAGAGGAACACGATGAAACTTCCCGTCGGGCGAGACGGCGGCGTCGGTCTCCGTGCCTGGGAAATCGGTCACCCGCTCGATGTGTGCGTTGGCCAGCGGATTCTCCCAAACCTCGTCGGGCCGTAGAACCCGCCAGAGTGTGAGCGCCGCAGCCAGGGCAATAATCACAGCAACCACAGCCGCCACCGCCCACCAACGTCGCACTCGGCCTCGCGGCCGTGCCCGTTCGGCGGCCGGAGTCTCACGGTCCGCAGCAGCCGGGAGGGCTTCGAGATAGAAGGCGACATCGGCCATGGACTGAAATCGCTCTTCCCGGCTTTTCTCCAAACAATGTCGGACTACGCGGACCAGCGCCGGAGGAACTTCGCGCTTCGATTCTGAAATTTCCGTAGGCTCTTCTTTCAGGATCGCGTTCAGCACTTCCACCGCCGAGTCGCCCTGGAACGCGCGTTTCCCTGTGAGCATCTCGTAAAGGATTGCCCCGAAGGCGAAGATGTCAGCGCGGTGGTCAACCTCCTCCTCCGCCCGTACCTGCTCTGGTGCCATATACCCGACGGTGCCCATCACGATACCGGGGGCGGTGCCCAGCAGCTGGATCGAAACATTCGTATTGATGCCAGCCGGCGCCGGCTTCAATTTTGCCAAACCGAAGTCCAGAATCTTCATCCGCCCGTCTTTCGTGACGAAGAGATTCTCCGGCTTCAGGTCGCGGTGGACGATCCCCGCCTCGTGCGCCGCCGCCAGCCCTCGTGCGACCTGCAAGGCGTAATCAACCACACGGCGCAGCGGCAGCGGTGCCCCGGGCAACCGCTCGCGCAGCGTCTCGCCTGTGAGCAGTTCCGAGACTATGTAAGGCGCGCCCCCGTGCGCCCCAATGTCGTAAATCGTCAGGACGTTCGGGTGATTTAGCATTCCGGCCGCGCGCGCCTCCTGCTCGAAGCGGCGCAGCCGATCCTGATCGCTTGAGAAGGCGGCGGGCATTAGTTTGATGGCCACTTCACGGCCGAGTCTGGTGTCAAGTGCGCGGTAAACCTCGCCCATCCCTCCTTTGGCCAGTGGTGCCGTCACCCTGTAGGGCCCGATCTGTTGACCCGCGAGCGACTCGCTTCGACTCTCTTCGAGCAACTCGGCGGCAGCCTGCGCCGGGGGAGCCTCAATGAAGTCCTCGGCCTGCATATGTGCCGTTAAGAGAGACTCCACTTCCCTGCGCAACTCCGCATCCCCGGCACAGTTCTCCTCAAGGAAGGCAGACCACTGATCCGGCTCCCACTCAAGAGCCGCTTCGAGCAAGTGATCTATTTGCTTCCAGCGTTCAGGCGTCATCCTTTACCCTATTGGTTCAACTCTCGATAGAGCCACGCTTTCGCCTTCAGCCATTCACGCTTGACAGTGATCTCTGATACCCCCAGCACCTCAGCCGCCTCTTCGGCCGATAGCCCCCCGAAATAGCGCAGTTCCACCAGCCGGCTCTTCCGCTCGTCAATGGCGGCCAGCTTGGTGAGCGACTCATCGAGCGCCACCAAGTCCGGGTCCCGCTCAGGCGCGATGGCCGCCGCCTCGTCCAGCGTGACCTGGTGCGCCCCCCCTCCACGTTTGGCGTAGCGCCGGGAGCGGGCACGGTCCACCAGTAGGTGACGCATGATCTGCGCCGCGACGGCGAAGAAGTGAACCCGATCTTGCCACGCGGGTTGATCCGTACGGGCCATCCGCAGGTAGGCTTCATTGATCAGCGCCGTCGTTTGCAGCGTGTGCCCCGAGCGCTCCCGACTCATGTAGTGATGGGCCAGTCGGTGCAGTTCCGTATAGACGAGCGGCATCAACTCTTCAAGCGCGGCCTCGTCGCCGTTACGCCACTGGTGGAGCAGTTGTGTGATTTGAGGGGCCGAGGTGGTCATCGCGCGTCCCTACAGTCGGCGGTAAGACTTCCCTAGAAGGTAACGAATCATAACACCAGCGCCATCCGCAGGTAGGCTTCATTGATCAGCGCCGTCGTTTGCAGCGTGTGCCCCGAGCGCTCCCGACTCATGTAGTGATGGGCGAGTCGGTGCAGTTCCGTATAGACGAGCGGCATCAACTCTTCAAGCGCGGCCTCGTCGCCGTTACGCCACTGGTGGAGCAGTTGTGTGATTTGAGGGGCCGAGGTCATCGCGCGTCCCTATAGTCGGCGGTAAGACTTCCCTAGAAGGTAACGAATCATAACACCAGCGCGGCCTTCTTCACTAAGCCTCTGTTCGCACTCGCGAAAAATGTTCTGCCGGGTGATACCGATTGTTCAGAAGTATCGCTTCAGTAGATGGAGGCGATCAATTGCCCCTCATCGCAAGCTCATTTTCGCGCGGGGGCGGGCGGCCGGAGCAATCCACACCGCCGGCCTCCTGAGTAGCCTCCGGCGCTGCGCTACCGTATGACAAGGCAGGTTAGGAGGAAGAGAAGGGCGGGGCACACAGGCCGCCTTCGGAACTTTCGAGGCGCACATTTTATTGGAGCGTTGGCGGGCAAGGCAAGGTCTATCCCGAAGCGTCTTGTCGAAGTGGAAGCCGCGTTGGTCTCCACGAGCAAGCACAGGCCGCTCCCGCTAAGACTAAACAGAGAAGGAGGGACGATGATGAAGAGAATGAAGACATGTCGTCAATTTATTCAAGGCAGAGGCGGAGGGCTGGCGCGCTGGCTCCTGAAGCGAGCGCTCCTGATCACGAGTACGGCGGCCCTTCTGGGTGTGCCGCAGATTACCAATGCGGATGTCGTGACTGATTGGAACACGATCGCCATCAGCACCGTGTCTACCGACACACTTCCTAACCGCCAGAGCCGTGACGTGGCCATGGTGCACGCGGCGATGTTCGATGCCATGAACGCGATCCGGCCGTACTACACGCCGGCCTTGGTGTTGATCACGGCACAGGGCTACGCGTCACGCGAGGCGGCCGCTGCCCAGGCGGCTCACGACGTGCTCCTCGCGCTGTTCCCGGCCAGGCAAGCGGACCTTGACACGAAGCTTGCCGCGTCGCTGGCGCAGATCCCCCCGGATGACGAGCACGGCCACCGGCCGAAGTACGAGGGCATCGTGACGGGGCAGGCGGCGGCAGCAGCAGTTCTCAACGCTCGCCAGAATGACCACGCGTTCGATAACGTCTCGTTCATACCGCTCTCGGGGCCCGGCGAGTACCAGTTCACCCCAGGCTGCAGCTCGACCAATATCTCGGCGCCGGGCTGGGGAAACGTCACGCCGTTTACAGTGTCGGATCCCGACTACTTTCCGACGGCGACCCGGCCCGCGGTTGACGACTCCGAGTGGCTAGCCGCGCTCGACGAGGTCCGGGCCTACGGTGCTTCGAACTCGACAGTGCGCACCGCCGAGCAGACGCAGATCGGCCTGTTCTATATCGAGGGGTCAATGACGCTCGTGAATCGCCTGGCGCGCCAGCTGGTCTCGCAGGAGCCAGTGGAGACTAACCGCGCGGCCGCATCGAAGCAGCTACTGGCCCACGCTCGTCTGTTCGCCGCGCTCAACATCGCGCAGGCAGACACCTACATCCGGACGTGGCGGGTCAAGTATCGTGAGCACTTCTGGCGTCCATACACCGCGATCAACTTCCTCTACCCGGGGACGAACTGGACGCCGCTCCGCCAGACGCCGTGCCATCCCGAGTTCTACGCCGCGCATGGCACGTTGACCCCAGCCGGCATCACCGCGATCCAGAACTACATCGGCAGCGATACCATCGACGTGACGACCACGAGCATCAGCCTTCCCGGCGTCACGCGGCACTACACGAGCTTGAACCAGATCATCGAGGACGTGAACGTCGCACGCATCTACGCCGGATTCCACTATCGGTCGACGCTGGTGCGCAGCAACACGCTCGGTATCGCGGTCGCCAACTGGGTGAACGACAACATGATGATGACGGTGCTTCCCGAGAGGCCCATCGGTCCCGACGATAAGGACAACGATGGCAGTTATGGCGGCATCTTGGTCCATGAAAGCTACGACCTAAACAACCTCGAGAACGAGGACTAAAAACCCGTCGCGAGCTGAGTGAGCCCCCGAGCGACTATCGAGGCGACCCGCGTGTTTCGCGCATCAGGACGGTCGGGGCTCGTCCGAGTACAACTCCGGCCCGTGTTACCCCTCGCGATTATGACAGGCGGCTTGGATCATCTTCATTAGCCGAGCCTCGTCGTCAACGGAAATCTCAATCTCGAGAACGTAGCAGGGCAGCTCTAATTGAAGCGAAGCGAGTTTAAGTGCGTCTTTGGCGGTGGTAATCAGCCCGCGTGCGCCCTGATGCTTTGCTTCTTTGATGAGCCGGTTGAGGTCGGCCTGGTCGTAGGTATGATGATCAGCAAACGCGCGTGTAAAGACGGGCGTGTAACCCTGCCGGCGCAGTTGTTTGAAAAACGACTCCGGATTTCCCACGCCGCAAAATGCCGCAATTGTCTGCGCCGGCAAGCTATCGTCAGTCACGCGTTTTCCGTTCAGAGTGCGAATTGCTGAAGTCATCATTCGTGAAGTGAACACTGGAGTCGCGCCCGCCAATCGTTGAATGCTCTCAATGAGCGGAACTGTACCTTCCACTTGCTCAGTCCTGGTAACTACTATGCAGTCGGCCCGCGACAAGCCGGCTCGAGGTTCCCGCAAACGTCCGTAAGGAAGCAAAGTGCCTCCGCCCCAGGGGCTCGTCGCGTCGATTGTCACGATGTCGAGGTCGCGAGCCAGGCGCAAATGTTGAAAGCCATCGTCGAGAACCAATACTTCCGCGCCCAGATTCTTAAGTGCCCATTCGCCCGCGGCGAGTCGATCCGAATTAGAAACGACAGCAGCGATTCCCAGGAGGTTCTGAGCCAGGAGAAAAGGTTCATCCCCCGCCTGCCGTTCCGAAGCCAGCAGTTTATTTCCGTCTGAGACCACGACCTGCGATTGCGGATTTACTCGACCGTAACCCCTGCTTAGCACGCATACTCTTTTACCTGTTTCGCGGACCACAGCCTTGCAGACCCACTCCACCAGAGGAGTCTTTCCCGTTCCACCAGTAGTCAGGTTTCCTATGCTTATCACCGGTGCTGAGAGTTTGGAGACCGAGAACCAGCCCCGCTGGTAACCACTCAGGCGTGCCCGAGTGATGACGCTGTAGATTGCGCTGAGCGGAGGAAGCATTAGTGAGGCAAGCGGGTTCATGCGATTGGTGCGCTATCGGGCTGTAACGTTTCAGGTCCTGGCGATGCGTTTGGGGCTGAGGCGATCATCGAGTCAAGTACGTGCAGGGTACGCTCAGTGGCGCCGCCGTTTTCCGTTACTAGTCTTTGCGCGAGTGCACCAAGTTCACGGCGCTTGGCAGGATTTACAAGCAACTCGGAGAACGTATTCCCCAGTTCAACAATTGTGGCTGAATCCGACATCGGTTGTAGTTGGACAATAGCGCCTGCTTCTCTGAAAATCTCCACGATTGACTGAAAGTTGTAAGTGTGGAAACCGACAATCACCGGCGTGCCGACGGCCGCAGGCTCAAGAACGTTGTGCCCCCCACTCCGCGCAATGCTGCCACCAACAAAAACAATCGAGGCTAGCGTGTAAACGGATCGTAGCTCGCCAATGCTATCAAGGAGAATAACTTCAGCATGTACATCGCTTGCCTGTGGAGCGGCCGTCCGGCGCACCCAGCGCAATCCCGCAGTCCTCAGCAAATCGGCAACTTCCGCAAAACGCTCGGGATGACGGGGCGCGATCATCAGGCGCGGTTTCGTTTCAGAACGCGAAGTCACTTGTCTGAAACTGTTAAGAATTATTGTTTCCTCCGGCTCATGCGTACTCGCTGCGAGAATGATAGGCGCGTCGTCTAACTTAAAGCGTTCTCGAAGTGTCCTTGTTAAGGAATCAGTATCAGGCATGGTCCCGGCGTCAAACTTCATGTTGCCAAAAACGAAGGTCTTGCGCGGATCCATGCCCAGCGCTTGCAGTCGCTCAGCATCCGCTTCGGTCTGCATTATGGCCAGGCTAACGCAGCTGAGAACGCGAGCCATAAAACTTTTAATCGGGCGGTAGCGTCTGAATGATTGTCGCGAAAGCCGGCCGTTTACCAGCGCGACCGGAATTTGTTGAACCTTGCATTCCCGCAGAAAGCCTGGCCAAAGTTCCGTCTCCATAACTAAAACGACGTCAGGGTTGATGGCCTTGAGCGTGCGGCGCACGACCCAGCGCCAGTCAAAGGGAAAGTAGAAAACTTTGGCGACGTCGTCTTTAAAGATTTCGCACGCCAGATTTTGCCCCGTAAGTGTAATGGTAGAAATCGCAATCAGCGATTGCGGGAATCGTTTCTTGAGGCCCTGGACCAGGGGTCTTGCCGCTTGAGTTTCGCCCACAGAAACACAGTGAATCCAAATTACCCGGCGGCCATTTGGCTGTATTGGCGATAGCGATCCCCAGCGCTCACGAAACCCTGCGACATACTTGCCATGACGAAATGCATCGAGAAGAAAGCGGGGCAGGAGAATTAGAAAGCCGAGGGTCAGAAGAAGACTGTAGATGAAGTACATGGTAGTCCTGCCTGCTTACTTCCAACGAGGCAGGGAAGACCATTTTCCATTTGTCATTTGACATTTATCATTTGTCATTGACGTCTCGTCGTTCGTTTTGTTGACTAGCGCAATCAACGACTTAGAGATCCAAACAAATGACAAATGACAAATGAAGAATGACAAATGAAAAATCTCTTCTGTCTAACCTCGGGAATGTTTGTAGCCCATCACAGACAGGACTCTACTTAATTACTTCGCCCGTTCAATGTACCGGCCTTCCGTGGGATCGACACGGATACGATCCCCTTCATTAACGAAAGGTGGCACAGTGACTGTCACGCCATTTTCAAGCGTGGCCGGCTTGTTTACATTGGAAACAGTTGCGCCCTTCAAGGTGGGATCGGTGCGCGTGACAGTTAATTCCATGGAGGGAGGCAGGTCGATGCCGATTGGCGCTCCTTCATAAAACTCGGCCTGGATTTTCAGTCCCGGAGTTAACCACTGGGCAGCGTCACCTAATTCATCATCGCTTAAGGCGACCTGTTCGTAGTTTTCCGTATTCATGAAATGGTGATGAGACCCGTCTGAATAGAGAAACTCCATTTCGTGTTGCTCGAAGATCGCACGTTCGACGGAATCCGACGAACGGAAGCGGTGTTCGAAAGATGATCCCGTCTTAATATTCCTGAGCTTCGCTTGCACCATTGCCCTCAGATTGCCTGGCGTGTGGTGTCTGAATTCCATCACTTTGCACGGTTCGCCCTCGAAAAGAATCATCATTCCGCGCCGAATTTGAGTTGCCTGAATAGCCATAGTCTTATTTCATTCTCCGTCTAAATGATTGTTGCGATAAAGAACTTCTTCTGTAGATTGCTGAAAACCTACAAGGTAAGCCGCCCGGCCTGGTTTCGAATCGCGTAGTTTAGCGACCGTGAAAGGGCTTTGTCCAGCAGCGCGTCTTGGTGAAAATCGCTCAGGTGATTTGCTGTGAGAGCGGTTGTCCCGCCCGCAACGCTCCGAAAGCGCGAAGTCTCTTCAGAAGTAGTTGCCCCTTCGATTTTCGCGCTTCGCGCTCATTTGCCGGCGGGACACCCGCGGTCCCAGCAAATCGCGTGAGCGATTCGGAGATAAGTAAAAAGGCGGCCTCACCGGAAAACTGCGCCGGATTAGCCGCCTTTTTTGAGGAGCCCACCTACCTCAATCATGTAAACGCCCGAGAGCGCAGACGGTTCCAATATCGAACGGGACTGGTCTAAGCGGCGCGGGTGCGTGGAACTCGCCGCCGTCGAGCGATCTGTTCAAGCCAGCGTTGGGCCTCGTCGTATTTGGCAAAGCGGCGCTCGTCGAGCCGGAATGCGGCAGTGTGGTAATACCTGCGACCATTGATCATCCGAGCGGCGTGCTTCATATGCAGCATCTCGTGATAAATAATGAACTCAACAAACCATTCCGGCACTTGAGTTGAATCGAGACTCTTGCTGATCACAATTGTGTCATGCACGCGATCATGATGACCAAGGATGCTTCGGGTCTTGCGTTGAGACCACGTAAGAGTCGGTTTTTCGAGACTGGAATCGAAGTACCGGCGATTGAGTTTCGCAAACATCTTTTCGAGATCGTAAGCATTGCCCCTGGCACTTGAGATCATCTTTCGGCCTCGTCCACGGCGGGCAATATCCGATGAGCGCATTACTTCCGGCGTTAAAGAGTATTCGCGGTAAGTTCGATCGTGGACCGGCGGAATCTTTTTTCCCAATAACCTCGCTACCAGCACGAAGGCGAGCGCTCGCATGACTTCCGGCGGACTATCCTTACAAATATCGGACAAACGCACGTAGACTTGTCCGGAACGCAACCTGATCGTATGGCGTAACCCGGCGTAAGGGTAAAAGCGCACATCCACCACCGGCACCCCTCGATTGCTGCCCAAGTGATGGAATGCATCCAGGAAAAATTTCTTAACGTCAGTCATTGCCCAGTACTCCTGACAACTCACTCGCTAAAAACCGACATTACCGCCTTCAGAATTTATTCCCATACTAGACGAAGCATTAAAGCGCAGTGACTGTCGCCTCCGGCAGGAGACCCGAGGGACTGGGGTTCTGAAAGCTGGAGGTCGCGCTCATATTACGGAGAACCTCTGCTGAGCGTCAATTGATCGCGGGAGAAGCCCAAAAACCTCAGGAAAACTGCAGTTTCTCAGGGCGCAGCGGCCCCTTTTTATCACGGACGCTAACGGCTCCTTTCATTTCAGAAAATCAAGCCGGAGGGCTTAGCAGGGCCGGAAGGAGTATCGGTCGAGGGAGGATGTAAATCTTTGCAGGAGCATGAATTATCCTGTTACTACAGGGAACGAACATAGCAGTTCCAATGTTTGCAGGGCGACAAACGATTCCTTTATACTGCGAAGCGGTCGCCCTCTGGTTAAGTTTGATTGTTTTTAGTAGCAGAGAACTGATGCCCCGTCGCAATTCAACCCTCAAAGCCACCGAAAAAAGCATTCTCGACGCACGCGCGCAAGCCGTGCTGGCGGCTGTGATCAAGGAACACCTGGTCACCGGCGATGCGGTGGGCTCGCTGGTTCTCGCCGAGCGGTTTTCCAAGAGTCCGGGTTGGAGTTCCGCCACGATCAGAAATGTGATGGCAGAATTGGAGGAAGCGGGACTGGTAGAACAGCCGCACACGTCGGCAGGTCGCGTGCCGACCGATCAAGGTTACCGTTACTACGTCGACCATATTCTTGAAGAAACCCGGCTCTCTCGCGCCGACCTGCGCGCGATCGACAAAGTGTTCACTTCCAGCGGTGTCGATTCCGCTACTTCTTCGGATCGCATCATGGAGAAGATGTCTCACGCCCTCTCCGAGCTTTCCACAAACGTGGGCATAGTCGTCTCGCCCTCCCTTGCCGAGAACCGCCTGAGTCACATTGAGTTCGTTCAGCTAGCGGACAAACGAATTCTGGTTGTTTTAGTAACCACCTCAAACAGTATTCACAACAAGATTATCCGGCTCGAAGATAATCTTACCCAGGAAGAACTCGAACATACCGCGCGCTATTTGAATACGGAGTTTAGTGGCAAGAGTCTGCTGGCGATTCGGAGCGAGATTCTCGAAATGATGAGAGAGGAAAAAGCTCTGTATGATCGTCTGCTCAGGAATGCAATTCTACTGTGTGACATGAGTCTGGAAGGTGAAGAGCCTGGCAGCGGAGACGTCTATGTCGATGGAGCTTCGAATTTCCTAAGTAAACCCGACTTTGTTGACGTTGATCGCATGCGTGAGCTCTTTCGAACGTTCGAGGAAAAGTCTCGCCTAATCAAGATTCTGAATGAGTGTGTAGCTCGCGAGCAATCCACTATGTGGGGTGATGTTCATGTCGTTATTGGACGCGAACATCCGATTTCCTCACTGCGAAACTGCACGCTCATCACCGCCCCGTACCGGCTTGGTTCAAACGAACAACTGGGCACGCTCGGTGTAGTCGGCCCTATGAGGATTGAGTATTCTCGCATTATGGCTATGGTAAACTACATGGCGCGGCTCATTGAGCGCCGTTTGAATGAAGAAGCGCACGGTTAAGCCCCTACCGAATTTTGAGCGAACTACACACTAATTGATGGCTCCTAAAGAAAAAGACAGGTCGAATATTCCTATCAAGTTTCTTGATGCGGATAGTGAAGAGGGTGCGGACGCCGGAGCGGATCAGGTGACCGACGCATTGTCCGATGACGACGCCGATTTCGCGAATGTTATGGACTACGAGGACAACACAACCGACGCCGACGATGACGTGGTTGAGCTGGTCGATGAGCCGCAGCACGCGCCCACTCCGGCCAAGGGATCCACGGGCGACCTCGCACTAAACATGGGCGGGCCGGAAGTAGCGGAGTTAGTTGCCACCAGAGCGGAGTTGAAGCGACTCGAAGGTGAAGTTAAGGAACTGAGAGACAGCCTGGCGCGCCGGCAAGCGGATTTTGAGAATTACCGCAAACGGATGGAGCGCGAACGCTCAGAAACGTTCAACCGTGTCGTCGTCGACATTGCGGCCAAGCTTCTGCCCGTACTTGATAATTTAAAGCGAGCATTGGAGACTGAGGCTTCTGTTGAGGCGAGCGAGTCAGATGAATTTCGACACTTCCTCAGTGGCGTGGATCTTATTTACAAGCAGCTGAACGGCGTGCTTGATGCCCTGGGCGTTAAACCGGTGTTAGCGGAAGGTGAACGGTTTGATCCGCATCTTCACGAAGCAGTGGTCACGGAATCTACTGACGACTTCGAACCTGATACCGTTATGCAGGAGATAGTGCGCGGCTTTCGGGTGGGCGATAAATTGATTCGTCCGGCGCTCGTAAAGGTCGCGATCAAAAAGTGAAGGCGCCTACAGGCGAAACACCTTAGAGAGAACGAATGGGAAAAGCGATCGGCATAGACCTGGGTACGACTAATTGCTGTGTCTCCGTTTTGGAAGGCGGGGCGGTTCAGATTGTACCCAACAAGGAAGGTGGACGAACGACGCCGAGCGTGGTTGGTTTTACTGATAAAGGAGAACGTTTGGTTGGACAGATAGCCAAGCGCCAGGCTGTGACCAACGCGGCCAATACTGTCTATGCCGTGAAGCGGCTTATCGGGCGCAAATACAACTCCGCCGAAGTGCAGAAGATGCGCGAGACAGCGGCGTTTGAAATTGTTGATTCTCCAAACGGCGACGCGCGGGTGCGCGTGCAGGGCCGAAGTTATAGCCCACCCGAATTATCCGGAATAGTTTTGCAACGTTTGAAGGCTGCGGCCGAGGATTTCCTGGGCGAGCCGGTAACCGACGCCATCATCACAGTGCCGGCTTATTTCGACGACACGCAGCGGCAGGCTACGAAGGATGCGGGAAAAATAGCCGGATTAACAGTCGAGAGGATCATCAACGAACCTACGGCGGCTGCGCTGGCGTATGGCCTGGGCAAGTCTGAAGTGGAGCGAATCGCCGTCTACGATCTCGGCGGCGGCACCTTCGATATATCGATATTGCAGATGAACGATGGTGTCTTCGAAGTCCTCTCGACTTCAGGCAATACCTTCCTCGGTGGTGAAGACATCGATGAACGCATCATGAACTGGATGGCCGACGAGTTTTTTAGTGATACGGGAATTGATCTTAGAAAGGATCGGCTGGCGTTACAACGCCTGAAGGAGGTAGCAGAGCGAGCAAAGTGCGAACTCTCTTCCGCAGTCGAAACTAACATCAATCTGCCGTTTATTGCCGCCGATGCCACCGGACCAAAGCATTTCAATAAGACGATGACCCGGAGCGAGTTTGAAGATCTAATCGCGGATTTGATCGAGCAAACCATCGAACCTTGTCGTAAGGCGCTTGAGGACGCGAAGTTGCAACCCGCCGATGTTGACAAGGTAATTCTGGTAGGTGGTCAAACGCGCTCGCCGATTGTGGAACGAACCGTCGAGAAGATTTTCGGCAAGAAAGCTTCGGCTGAGATTAATCCTGACGAGGTTGTGGCCATGGGCGCTGCGATTCAGGGTGGGGTGTTAACCGGCGAAGTAAAAGACATTGTGCTGCTCGACGTTTTGCCTTTGAGTCTGGGACTCGAGACGCGGGGCGGACTATTTACCAAGATCATCCATCGAAATTCCACCATCCCTCTACGCAACAGCCTGACGTTCACCACGGTGGTTGATAATCAGACGTCGGTGGAAATTCATATTATGCAAGGTGAGCGGGAAGTGGCTCAAGGAAATCGTTCGCTCGGGAAGTTTGAGTTAGTAGGCATCCCTCCCAGCCCACGCGGCGTTCCTCAGGTGGATGTTGCTTTCGAAGTCGACGCCAACGGCATCGTTTCGGTATCGGCGCAGGACAAGGCCACTGGTCGCGAGCAGCAGATGCGTATCACGCCGACTTCCGGGCTCGCGCCCGACGAAATCCAGCAACTCATAATGGAGGCCGAGGGGTTTGCCGATTCCGATCGTTTGGCCAAAGAGATAGTGATCCTGCGCAATAAACTGGAATCGCTCTTACGGAACACACAAAAATCATTCGCTAAGTTTGGTCCGGCGCTTTCGACGAATGATCAGGAGATAGCTGAACGAGTCTTCCTGGAAGCGGAAGCCGCCCTGGTCGGCGAAGGAAAAGAGCCAATCAGCAAAGCCCTGAATGCACTCGAGCGAGTTGCCGGCCAGCTTACGTCTGCCATGATGGATCCCGCCGGCGAATCCGCGCAAAAAGGCATGGATAACGCGTCGTAGAATCGCAATTTTTCAGTTCAAATAATTAGTAAACAGCACGAGAGGGTTTTATAGATTCGAGATGAGTAAACGAGATTATTATGAGGTATTAGGTGTCGAACGTACTGCTACGGATCAAGAGTTGAAGAGTGCCTATCGCCGTTTGGCGAGAAGTCATCATCCGGACACGAATCAGAACGATCCTGCCGCTGAAGAGAAGTTCAAAGAACTCTCAGAAGCCTACAGTGTGCTTGCTGATCCTACCCAACGGCAGCGTTACGATCACTTTGGGCATGCAGGAGTTTCCAGTGGCGGCGGCCAGGCATGGGGCGCGCCCGGTTTCGGCGGTATCGAAGACATCCTCGGGGATCTTTTTGGGTTCAACGATGTCTTTGGCGGTGGTCGCGGAGGCTCCCGTCGCGCCGCCGCGCAACGCGGCGCAGATTTGCGTTATGACCTGGAGATCACTCTGGAAGATGCCTACAACGGAATGACCGCGCAGCTTCGCATTCCGCGTTTGGAAACTTGCGAAAAGTGTAAAGGGAATGGCGCGGCGGAAGGGACGCAACCTGAAAACTGCGCCACTTGTGGGGGCACCGGCCAGGTCCGTTATCAGCAGGGATTCTTTTCTGTGGCGCGAACCTGTCAGCCCTGTCGCGGTGCTGGTCGCGTTGTGAAACATCCGTGTCAGGAATGCCGCGGCGCCGGACGTCTCGAGCGCGAAAAGCAGATGGAAGTGAAGATTCCGGCGGGCGTGGAAACTGGCTCCCGACTGCGCGTTCAGGGTGAGGGAGAGTCTGGCACACAGGGCGGTCCCGCAGGCGATTTGTACGTCGTCATTCATCTTGCCGAGCACGAACGATTTGAGCGGCAGGGAAGCAATCTCTACGCTTCACACCCGGTCACCTTTGCGCAAGCAGCATTGGGCGCTGAGGTCTACGTGCCGACAATTGAAGGCGAGGAGAAGATCAAGATTCCGACCGGCACGCAAACAGGCACGGTGTTTCGCATCAAAGGCAAGGGCATGCCCGTGCTTGGCGGACGCGGTCGTGGCGATATGTTTGTTTCGGTCAGTGTTGTCACGCCCACGTCACTGACACGCGAGCAGCGGAAACTTCTTGAGCAACTCGCAATAGTTGAAAACAAGGATCTGGAAGATAAGGGTCTGGTTGACAAGGTTCGCGACATTTTCGGGTAACTTGGGAGTGCGGTGAACTGTCACCGCTGTCGTCAGCTGCGACCTGTCGCAGCTCTTCATTGAACTCCACACATCGGAGCAAGACATGAAATACTTCCCCCCTGTTCGTCTTTCCTTCTTATTTCTCGCCGTTCTTCTAATAACTTCTTTTTCGGCACAGGCGCAAGACAGCATGCAGCGCTGGCAGAGTTTCGACTTTGCCACCTCAGCGCTGAAGCCGGGTGACGTGGCCAAAGTGCCCCTCGAAGACTTGAAGTTGATGCGCGGCATTGTGTTCGGACGCCATGGCCGCGTGTTTAAGGACGCAGAAATACGCACTTTCCTGGAGGCTCAGGACTGGTACAAAGCCAATACTGACTTCAATAACTCCATGCTCAACGCGACCGAAAGCAAGAATCTCGACCTCATTCGTGTTGCTGAGGCCAGCAAGCATGAAACGGTTCAGCCCGGGGATATGCGCTACTGGGTCACGCGAACTTTAACGCCGAAGAAGCTTGGCCTTCACAGTGGCGCTGAATGGCGAGTCTTGCGGGCTGAAGTTGAGGCTATTCATGGCAAGCGCTTTGGCGAAGAATGGTTGCAACAATACTTTGACGAGCGCTACTGGTATAAGGCGATCGAGAACTATGATGCCAAGTCGCTTTCGGCGATTGAACAAAAAAACCTAGCGACGATAGCGGCAGCGCAAAAGAAATCGCGCAAGGTGGCTTTAGCTCCCGGGGACATGGAGCTGTTTGAAAACAAGTTGATTGCGGCGCAGATGCTGCGCGGGTTAAGCCTTAATGAGCTTCGCTTGTTGCGCAACGAGATTTACGCGCGCCATGGCCGTCAGTTTCAGGCTCAATGGCTCTCGCAGTATTTTTACGGCCAGCCGTGGTATCAGCCGGATGACAACTTCAAAGACGAACAGCTTACCGGGACTGACAAAACGAATGTGGAAACAATCGTCGCCTACGAGAAGAAGATCCACGATGAACTTGGCAGCAAGCCAATCACCCGCAGTCTGCTTGAGGGCTTGTTTATCGAAGATGCCGTGAAGATGCGCCAGGAAATCTACGCACGGCGTGGCAAAGTCTTCACCAAAGAGCCCTGGTTTCAAACTTATTTTGAGAGTTTCGCTTGGTACAAAGCCGACCCGCAGTATAACGATGCGAAGTTAAGTGAACTGGAGAAACGAAACATCGCGACGATTGCCGCTTATGAGAGAAAGGCGGTGAGCGCCGAGAGCCTCATCGAGGGTTGATAAGGCCCACTCCGGTCTCGCGTGACGAGACAAGAAACAGTAAGCAGGAAGCAGTAGGCAGCAGGCAGAAAGCAGTAGGCAGAAATAAGAGAGGCGGACATCGTCGGTGTCCGCCTCTTTCGTTAGGCTGTCGCGACAGAGGTACTTCACAAGCGATAACGGACTTTCGCTTTCCTTAATGCGTCCTCTTCGTTATCCACGTTTTGCAAACGCAGCGTAACATCCGCATTCAGATCGAAGCCCGCGCGTTCGCCCGTTTGTAATTTGACGGTTCCCGCAGCCGCAATCATTGCCGCGTTATCAGTTGAGAGATGAGGAGAAGGGAAGTAAGCCGGAATTCCCAGACGCTCCGCCGCCGCGCTGGCGGCCTCGCGCAAAGCCTTATTACAGGCGACTCCACCTGCGACTATCAGGGTCCGCGGCGCATGTTCTGCTGCCAGGCGCTCCGTAGTTCCTACCAAAGAGCGTACCACCACGCTTTGAAAACTTGCCGCCAAATCTTTAATTGCCGCTGACGGTTCTTCTCCGTTTTGCACGGGTTGCAATCCTGTCTCGCGTACGTGTTTGGTGACCGCGGTTTTCAAACCACTGAAACTGAAATCCGCAGAACCGTCGCCCATGCGTGGAGTAGAAAACTTAACTGCCTTCGGATTTCCTTCACGCGCCAATCTCTCAATGATTGGACCGCCGGGATAACCAAGGCCCATCATCTTTGCAACCTTGTCGAACGCTTCACCGGCGGCGTCGTCGCGTGTGCGCGCCAGAACCTTATACTTGCCGGGTTCAGGAACCAAAAACAAATTGCTATGACCACCGGAAACGATCAGGGCAAGAGCTGGATACTCAACCGGCGGATTACCAAAGGCTACGGAATACACATGACCTTCGATGTGATTCACTCCCACCAGCGGCTTGCCGAGGGCAAACGCCATCGCCTTTGCGTAGGACACGCCTACCAGCAGCGAGCCGACCAGTCCGGGTCCAACTGTTACGGCGATGCCGTCAATCTGCTCCGGCTGAGTGTTTGCCTGTGAGAACGCCTCTTCAACAATCGGCACGATCTTGTCGAGATGTTCGCGCGAGGCGAGTTCGGGCACGACGCCGCCAAAGCGTTTGTGAGTCTCAATTTGCGACGCGATAACGGAGGAGACAATTTCCCGGCCATCGCGCACGATTGCCGCGGCAGTTTCATCGCAGGACGTTTCAATTCCGAGAACGAGCATGAATCGATTCTAACAACGATTTCAAAAGGAGGCTAAGTAAGGAAGAAGAGCGGGGGTAAACCCGCCTTCCTGACCCTGAGATTATCCAATTGAGACTCTCCTTAAAAGTCGAAAGCCCTTCAATCAACATCTTTAGGTGAATCTTAAATAATCTCAGGGTCAGGAAGGCGGGTTTACCCCGCTTTTTGACCGTCATCCAATTTCATAAAAGCTCAGCGCTGAATCGCCCTGCTTGAGGACTCTGTAACGGACTAAGCTCCCAGTCTCTTCGGGTAGCACGTTCTTGTGATGATGTTCGACGATCACAATGCCGTTTGCGGTTAACAGGCTGGACGCATGCGCACCGAAGAAAGCGAGAATCGGTAAGTAGTCAACGGCGTAAGGTGGATCGTAGAAGGCAACGTCCCAGGGTTTCCCGGAGTCCGGCTGTTTAGAAACGAACCGGCGCAAGTAGTCCAGCATCTCCGACTGAATGACCTCACTCTGGCTGCGCTCAATTCGACAAAGCTCGAGGTTCGATTTGATTAGCGCGCAAATCGCTCGGGAACTGTCCACGAAGGTGGCGTTGGTCGCACCGCGAGAGATGGCTTCGATTCCGACTGCCCCTGAGCCGGCGCAAAGATCAAGAAACCGGACTCCGGTAATTCGTGGTGCAATTACGTTGAAAAGAGTTTCGCGGAGGCGATCCGAGGTCGGCCGCACTTCAAGCGAAGGCGAACTCTTAAGGTTTCGGCCGCGATATTTTCCCGCAATGATTCGCAACGTGAATTCCAGGTTCGAACGAAAACATCCATTCACAGATTACGCAGATTACGCAGAAACAAACTGCAAAAACCTGACTCCCTGCACTGGGTAATCTGTGAAATCTGTGTAATCTGCGGAGATTAGTTATCCCACTGCGGCGAGTCCGAAGCGCACATCCGATCGCACGCGTTCAATTAACTTCGAAGTCTCGGCTGACTTCTCGCCTTTGGCCATATAAAATTCAGCTTCCTTGCGCGCGCCCTCTATGAATTGCTGATCACGAACGAGATTAGCGACACGAAACTCAGGCAGTCCTGACTGTCGCGTGCCCAGCAATTCGCCGGGCCCTCGTAACTCCAGGTCCTTCTCAGCAATCACAAAGCCGTCGTTGGTCTTGGCCATGATGCCCAGGCGCTCAACCGCGACCGCGGTCTGTTTGTCTGACGTCAGCAAAACGCAATAGCTCTTTTCGGCGCCGCGCCCGACGCGGCCGCGCAGTTGATGCAGCTGCGAAAGTCCAAAGCGTTCGGCATGTTCCACTATCATTACCGAAGCATTAGGAACGTCCACGCCCACTTCAATAACGGTTGTGGAAACGAGTATTTGAATTTCGCCTGCGACAAAGCGCCGCATCACTTCCTCTTTGTCTGCGGTCTTCATTTTCCCGTGTATAAGTCCAATAGTGAGCCGGGGAAAGACTTTGTCGCGCAGGTACTCATATCGTTGCGTGGCGTCTTTCAAATCCATCTTTTCTGACTCTTCAACCAAAGGATAGACCACGTAAACCTGGCGGCCTGCGCTTACCTCGCTGGCGATTAACTGCTTAACCTCGGGCCGCTGCTCTTCGCCGAAGACGCGCGTCTCAATTGGCGTTCTTCCCGGCGGCATCTCGTCGATCACAGAAACGTCGAGGTCACCGTAAATTGTCATGGTCAGCGAACGCGGAATAGGAGTCGCCGTCATCACCAAAACGTCGGGATTGAAACCGCGCGCGCGTAACTCCGCGCGCTGCATGACTCCGAAACGGTGTTGTTCATCGATAACCGCCAGTCCGAGGTTCTTGAACGAGACTGCGTCCTGAATGATGGCGTGCGTGCCAACGCAAGCGTGGATCTCGCCGGCGGCCAGTGCGACCTGCAGCTTCCTTTTTTCAGCGCCGCGCAGTGACCCGGTCAGGAGTTCGACGCGATAGGGCGACTTTGCGAGTAGGCGTTTGATGTTGCGCGCGTGTTGTTCCGCAAGGATTTCAGTGGGAGCCATCAGCGCGGTTTGATAACCGTTTTCCATTGTGGCCAGCATGGCGATTAGCGCGACGATAGTCTTGCCGCTGCCGACATCGCCTTGCAGCAGCCGGTTCATCGGCGCTTCCGACTTCAGGTCCTGGAAAATCTCTTTAACTACTCGTCGCTGCGCATCAGTCAATTTAAACGGTAGCACGGAACCGATCCTCAGCTTGGTCGCCTGATCGAGTTTGATTTTGGTTCCTTTTGTTTCCTTCACCCGTCCGCCCCGCTTCAGACTGATGCCCAACGCGACCCAGAAGAAGTCTTCGAAGATGAGTCGCAAGTGGGCGGGACTTCTGGCCTGGTCGTAGAGTGCAAGCGGCGTGTCGTCGGCAGGGAAATGGATTCGGCGCAAGGCCTCCGAGCGGCTGACAAGTTTTTTCCTTCGCAGCAACTCCGCCGGGAGGGTTTCCGGAATCGCTGTCTCGGGAAGGAGGGCCAGCACGCCGTGCATGACCTCGCGCAAGCGTTTTGAACTAAACTCACCCAGCTTGCGGTAAATCGGGACGCGGCGTCCGGAGTGAATAGCCGTCAGCGCCGGATCGCTACTGTCGACAGCGTCGAGTTCGATCGACTTGTTGCCTTTGCTTTCGACTTCCGGCGCAGCTTCTTCCTCAGCCCCGGCCGGCGCTCTTCCAGCCGGCAGCATCTCGAGTTCATCAGCTGGTTTGTTAAGCTTCAGCGAGAAGGTCGCCCGCCGCTTGTCCCAATCCCAGCGGCCAAAGGTTATGAAGCGCGCGCCGCGAGTGAAGCGCTTCGTGTAATAGTTAATGATGTCATGCGCGTGCGTCCCGGACACAAACCACCACACAACGATTGGCCGGCCGGTTTTTTCCGGATCCGTCGCTGTGACTTCGAAAATATAAAGGCTCGAACGCCCGTGCGTGCGTCGGTTCTTTACCTGGAAGGCCCCGGCAATCTTGACGATGAGTTCCAGTGACGCCTCCATTCCGTCAGTTAGATCGCGTATGTGCGCGGGGCTTGAGCGATCTTCGTAGCGCATAGGAAGGTAGCCGAGTAGATCCTCAACGGTTGCGGCCCCTGGGTCCTTCTTGCCGGAGTGAGCCGCGATCTCGGAAGCGAGCTTGCCGGAGAGTGTTTGGCCGAAGCGTGGCAGCCCGTATTTGTATAGTTCTGCTACCGGGGTTTTAAGACTGAAAGGAGGCGGCATTCGAGCCGGATCATAGCATAGCCGCCGCGCCGGATTTCGTTGTCTGCCCAGAGACGATGGGACTTGAGTGAACCAGGTGTCTTGCATTAACGTCTTACAAGTGACCATGAACAGGCTTGAATCACTGACTGAGAAAAAGCTGCGCGAAGCGATCGAGAACGGCGAGTTTGACGACTTGCCCGGTAAAGGTGAGCCGATTGACTTGCGGGAGAACCCTTTCGAGGATCCGGATTTACGGACCGTGCATCGGTTGTTGCGAAATGCCGGCTTCGCGCCCGCCTGGATTGAAGAGCAGAAGGACATCGATGCGGAACTGGCCTCAGCTCAAGCGAAGTTAAAGCGCGCCTGGTCGCTGTTTGGTCAGGAAGGAAAGGGTGGGTCTGAAGCCGAATGGGAACGAAGCGTAAAAGAGTTTCGCGAACGGGTGGGTGAGCTGCAGCAGCGAATCAGGATTTACAATCTCAAGGCGCCGGCGGCCGTGTTTCATCGTAAGCATATCGACGTCGAGAAGTTTCTGGAGTCGATAAAGGGTAGCGCAAATTGTTAGCTTGCGAGTGCGGGGGCCACCGGCTTTTGAGTGATAACGAGTCGTCGCAAACTAACAGTGTGCGTTACATTAAGAATATGGCTTTGGAAGAACAAGTGACTGTAGACTCCGAACTGACAGAAAAAACGCGGCAACAGCTTACACAAGTTCGCACAGCATTGTTGCGCCTGCACAAGACTTTGCTTGATTTTGAACGTGAAAGCTACGAACGCGCCCACGACAAAATCGCGAACAGCTACGCCTTTTTGCAACTGGTGATGAGCGATCCCTGGTTTGCCTGGCTCCGACAGCTGTCCGAACTCATTGTCGAAATGGATGAACTCCTGGCGGCGAAGGAGATTCCTCGGGAGGCTACAGCTGCGGCGCTGATTCAGCAGGCGAGCATTCTGCTTACCCCATCTGAGAGCGGAAGTGAGTTTCAGAAGAAATACTTCACGGCGATGCAGCAATCCCCTGACGTAGTGCTCGCCCATTCAGAGTTCGCTGCTTTGCTGGGTCCGGCAAGACTTTCGAAAGAGATTCACTGACCTCTCCTGTTCGCAAGCTAACGCTATGACCTGCGGGTAAAGCGTCACGGATGGTCCGGACTCGGCACAGGACTGTGCGCTTTCTCCTCAAAATTTTATACCCGCTGCGCATTCCGAAAGATGCACGCAGCGGGTATATCCACTAGTCGGTTTGATTTTTGAGCTGTTAGTTCGTGGTAGCGTCGGCTTTGGCGCAGTGCTGGTCGAAGGCCTGGGTGAGTTCGCCGGCGACCTGTGATGCGTCTCTGCCTTCAATCTGACGGCGCTCCATCATGTAAACCAGTTTGCCGTCTTTTAGCAGGGCGATAGAAGGTGAAGACGGCTCGTAACCTGTGAAGTAGCTGCGCGCTTTTTCGGTAGCTTCAATATCCGCACCCGCAAACACGGTCGCAACCTTGTCTGGCCGCACGGTGTGTTGCAGTGCTCGCGCTATTCCCGGCCGAGCTTTTCCCGCTGCGCAACCGCAAATCGAGTTTACAACGACCATCACAGTGCCTTTGCTGTTCTCAATCGTCTTTTGCACGTCTTCAGGCGTGCGCAATTCTTCAACACCGATTCTGGTTAATTCCTCACGCATCGGGCGAATCATCAGTTCTGAATATGGCATGGCTTTCTCCTAGTCTCAGTCTCCAAATAAGATTGCAGGATAATCAAGGAGGCAATTGTAACACGATAGTCCGAACCGCAGCGGAATCGGGACTAAGCTGGGGCTACTCGACCACGATCATTGCTCGCAGGTCGCGAAACTTCTGATCGCTGATGCCGCGCACCATCATCAAGTGTTCCGGGCGGCGAAAAGGCCCGAATTGCTGGCGATGCCCGACGATTCGGTCAGCGATGCCCTCGCCGATTCCAGGTAACTTTTCCAATTCCTGTGACGAAGCAGTGTTGATGTTTATTGCAGAGGCGTGTGCACGCCGCGGTAAATCGGGACTCAACCTGGCGGCATTGCTCATTGGGCGGGGAAGCGTGGCGCAGGCTGAAGCCGAAAACACTGCGGCGAGGATTACGAGAGCAATCCGCGACTGAAGTTTGCTGGTGGGAGATTTTGTTTCACGTATGCAAGTGACAGTTTGTAAAGGCTTTGTCACTCTGCCGCTCAGATGTGCACAATGCCACAACTCTAATGACTCCAAAAGTTCGTATGTTTTATGACGCGTTGTCCACAGATTTTTCCACAGCTTGCGTGGAAAAATGTTTCAAAGCGGTTGCGGAGAAGAAGTTTCAGGTTTCAAGTCTTTAAGAGATATTGAAGTCGGCCAGACACAACTTCAGGTATCAAAACTTGAAACTTGAAACGTGAAACCTGGAACTACTCTTCCCCGCCTTCATCCCACTGCGCGATCATCTCGTACGCTCGACCCAAAACTGGTCGGGGGCGAGAGCCGTCGGCCTGCCCAATCAGTCCCTCGCGTTCCATGATGTCGAGAATGGCGGCCGCGCGGCCGTAACCGATACGCAGCCGGCGTTGCAGCACGGAGGTCGAGGCTCGCTTCATCTCCACGCAAATCCGCAGGGCCTCTTCAAAGAGTTCGTCGTGTTCGCCACTGCCTTCTTCGAGGCCGAGTGCTTCTTCCTCGGATTGGGTGATGGTCTCGTTGTATTCAGGTTTCGCCTGGGCTTTGGCGTGGGTGACGATCTTGCCGATTTCAGTTTCGTCGACGTAGGCCCCATGCACGCGAATGAGTCGCGAAGTGCCGGGCGGTAGAAACAGCATGTCACCGCGGCCGAGCAGATGTTCAGCTCCGTTGGTGTCGATAATCGTGCGCGAGTCCACTTTGGAGGAAACCCGGAAGGAGATGCGCGAAGGAAAGTTTGCCTTGATCAGACCGGTAATGACGTCGACCGAGGGCCGCTGCGTGGCCAACACCAGGTGGATGCCAACTGCGCGCGCCATCTGCGCCAGTCTGGTTATGGACTCCTCAACCTCACGGCCGGAGGTCATCATCAAATCCGCCAACTCATCGATGATGATGACGATGTAGGGAAGTGGTTTATGCGGCTCGCCTCTCTCGTCGTATTCCTGTACGAGATTGCGCCGCATGATTTCGGCGTTGTATCCGTCTATGTTACGCACGCCCCAGCCGGCCAGGTCGCGATAGCGCTTTTCCATCTCGCCCACCGCCCACTTCAGCGAACGCGAGGCAAGCTTGGGATCGGTAATGATTGGTGCGGCAAGGTGTGGAATGTCTTCATAGAGTCCTAACTCAAGCCGCTTTGGATCAATCAGGATAAACTTAACTTCGTCCGGCCGCGCGCGATAAAGGATTGAAACAATCAGCGAGTTGACGCCGACGGACTTCCCGGCACCGGTAGTTCCCGCGATCAGTAGGTGGGGCATCTTTGCCAGGTCGGCTACATAGTTGAGGCCGTCGATGGTTTTTCCCAGTGCGATGGTCAGTTTCGAAGATGATTCGCGAAAAGCGCGTGACTCAATAACCTCGCGCAGAAAAATAGTTTCCCGACGCGGGTTGGGAACTTCAATTCCCACGTGTGGCTTGCCCGGCATGCGGTCTATGCGGATGGACTCGGCTTTCAAGGCCAGACAAAGATCGTCAACCAACGAAACTACACGCGAGTATTTAACTCCAGGATCCGGTTTGAATTCGTAGGTCGTGACCACGGGCCCAGGACAAATATGCTTGATTTGCCCCGTCACATTAAACTCTTTGCACTTTTCCGCCAGACGCGTTGCCAGACCCAGCAGTTCTGTGTCCGCCTGTTCGCTCGGGGGCGGCGCTTCGTTCAAAAACCCCAGCGGCGGCATGGAGTATTCGGTGTAAGCGACACGACGCGCGCGATCGGCGTCGAACGGAAGTTTTCCAGTTGCTGGAGCCTCCCCCTTTAGACGAAGCACTGATGCGCCCTTCACCATCTCCTCAGCTTCGGCGTCGTCAGCAGCGACTGCGGTTCCGCCTTTAGACCCAGGGAAAATCGAGCGGCGGCCTGACGAGCCGTCGCCGACGACTGAGCCGGGAATACCGGCGCTGGCAGCAGCAGCGCGCGCTGGTTCAGCAGAACCTTGAATGGTTGCCATTTGAGCGCCGGCTTGATCACCCCGGCTGATCGCTTGAGCGTTGAGCGCAGGTTCGGCACTGTCTTTCATAAATTGAGCGATACGCTCTTCTGGGCTTAAGTCCGTTGGAACCTTCAAGGCATTCTGGGCCGCCGCCTGTTGTGCCTTGAGGAGTTTGCGCTGTTCCTTCTTCAGGCGCTTCTGTTCGCTACGAGTTTCACGCCATAAGCGAAACTTGGCGCGGAGAATACCCACACCGGCGAAGCGTTTAGCCGTCAAGGACAGCAGCCATTCGTACAAGCCGACAAATGAAAAATTCGTCGCGAGCAACAGGCCCGTGGCGGCGAAGGCAATCAGGAGCACCGTCGCGCCGACGGTGTTAAGTCCGCTCGCCAACCCGCGTGAAATCAGCGTACCGACTACTCCGCCCGGCTGAACGCTGGAATCAAACAGTGGACGAATATTTGAGATTGAAAGGAGCGATGCCGCTGCCAACGTAAGGACGACTAGCCCGAGCAGACGTGAAAAGGGGGCGCGGAAACTAAGGGTTGTAAATCGGCGCCACGCCGCAGCCACAAACAAACAGGGAAGCAGATAGGCGGCCAACCCAATTGCCTGAAAAAGAAGAGCGGCAACATTAGCTCCAATTGTCCCGGCCCAGTTATGGGTTTCGGTTTGACCGGTGGAGTTCCAGGAAGGATCGTTAGGATAGAAGGCGGCCGAGACGAGGCACAGTGTAAGTAACAGGCCAACTGCCAGGAGCAGGATCGCTACAATCTCGCTCTGGCGAGTGCGCGGGGTTATTACTCTTGGTCGTTCCTCAAACTCGGTAGTTGCCATTTCGACTCCCGATATATTAGTACGCCTCGGCACTGACAGGACTATTGCTACAAACTAAAGTTTCACTCTAAACCACCAACCAATCACGCTGCCTTCTTTGCCAGCAAGTACGCCTTGATAAAATCGTCGATGTCGCCGCCCAGCACGGCGTCCACGTTACCTCGCTCCAGCTTAGTGCGCGTGTCCTTCACCAACTGGTAGGGTGCCAGCACGTAGCTCCTGATCTGAGAGCCGAACGAGATGTCAGATTTATTAGCTTCAAGTTGAGCAGTCTCCGCGCGCCGCTTTTCCAGTTCGAGTTCATAGAGTCGTGCGCGCAAGACCTGCATGGCTACGGCGCGGTTTTGGTGTTGCGAACGTTGATTCTGACATTGAACAACGATACCGGTAGGGGCGTGAGTTATGCGGACAGCAGAGTCAGTTGTGTTGATATGCTGACCGCCGGCGCCGGTAGCCCGATACGTGTCGACCCGCAAGTCCTTGTCGTTAATTTCCACTTCAATATTCTCGTCGATCTCCGGGTACACAAACAGAGAAGCAAACGAAGTGTGGCGCCGCGCCGCCTGGTCAAAAGGAGAGATGCGGACTAGCCGATGCACTCCAGCTTCAGCCGCCAAGAGGCCGTAGGCGTATTCGCCCTCCACTCTAAAAGTGACACCCTTGATTCCCGCTTCTTCCGCAGGTTGATAGTCGAGAATCTCAGTCTTGAATCCGCGTTGTTCCGCCCATTTGAGATACATTCGTAGCAACATTTCCGCCCAGTCTTGCGATTCAGTGCCGCCTGCTCCGGGGTGAATAGTGCAGATGGCATTCAGCTGATCGTTGTCACCGGCGAGCAGCATCTCGGTTTCGGCAATGCCGACTTCGTGCGCGAGCCGATCAAGCAGCGTCCGAAGTTCTTTCAGTGAGTCTTCATCTTCCTCTGCAAATTCAAAAAGCACGCCGGCATCGGCAACCTGCGATTCAAACTGCTCCTGACGCTGAATCTTTTTTTCCAGGGCCGTGCGCTTTTGCAATAGTTTCTGCGCGGCCTCTTGATCATTCCAAAACTCGGGCGACGAGGCCTGATTCTCGATGCGTTTCAATTCTTCGCGGCCAGCAGCCACATCAAAGAAACCTCCCGAGTTGCTCGACGTGCGTGCGTACTTCTTCGAAAGCGCTTCTTAGTTCCTGAATTGATAGAGTTTCGATCATTAAGCCTCCAAAAATGCAAATCTCAGATTGATGTCTGCGCTGCGCTGCGTTTTCTAAACGACGATATCAGAACCACAACGCTCAAAATCGCGCATCCCGCTGCGAACAAGTCGCCGTGTTTAGCGTAAAACGATGGTGGACTACCAGCGCGCCTGATTGTCCAGGTTCTAACATCCTGCTGAAAGGCTCCAGTCGCGTCTTTGACCTGGCCTCCCGGCGTGATAAATGCGGTGATGCCGGTGTTGGTTACTCGTAATAAAGTTCGGTCATTTTCAACCGCGCGGAATACCGCATTAGCAAGGTGTTGGTGCATCACCGCGGTTGGCCCAAGGTAGCCATCGTTGGAAATGTTAATGAGCACGTCGGCACCTTCGCTGGTGAATTGTCGTGCGATGGATGGATATGCCGACTCGATACAAATGAAAACTCCGGCGCGCATATTTCCTACAGGCATGAGCCGGTAGTTTGCGCCCGGCGTAAAGTCGCCGACTATCCCTCTTATCAAGCCCGCCCCCGGTAACCATTGCGGCAGCGGAACATATTCGCCAAACGGCAGCAGGCGAATCTTATCATATTGAGCCACGAGGCTACCCTGTTCATTTATTAGTACCGCCGAATTGTAAATGCCGTCGTTGGGGGCCACCTCTTGAGAGTTTAGCAGGATGGAACTGTTGTGTTCTTTGGCAAACTGAGTTAACCGCTCGCGAAACTGTGAATCAGTCCCGTAAGTAAAATTCATCGGCGACTCAGGCCAAATTATTACGCGCGGAACCTTCTCGTCCTGCAGGTTGCGAAGTGCGGATTCGCTCATTTGGAAGTGACGCAGTCTTAGCTGTCCCATCTCCGCTGTCGACTTGATCAGGTCCATCGGTACGTCGGGTTGAATCGCAATGACAATCGCCTCAGTCGGGCCAGTCTCCAACCCGCTCACAGCTGTCGTTGCAATCGGAGCAACACAGAAGAGCAGGATTGTGAGCACTGAGATCGACACAGCATTGCGGTTTCGCTTCAGGATAGCGTAGGCCAGCGCAGCGTTGACCAGGGTAATTAGAAAGCCTACCGCATATACCCCGCCCCATTTAGCCGTATGAATGAGGGGCGGATGAAAAGCCTGCGAGTAACCGATGGCGTTCCAGAGCTGGCCCGTCACGCTGAGGCGTGCCCATTCAAGCGATGCCCAAAAAATTGGGCCGAGAAAGAGCGCAGCGGCCCCCCATCTCTTAATCGCGAGCGCCACGACCCCAGTGAATGTCCCGGGAAAAATCCCGAGCACCAGAGCGCCGGGAATCAACATTGGGTAAGCGACCCAAGGCGAAAAGCCCCCGAAGTGAACGATCGAATATGTCAGCCAGTAACAGGAACCGAAGAAGAAAACCGAACCAAAGAGCCAGCCCAAGCAGAAACATGGCACCGGTCGAGGTCGGCCGGCGACAATCAGCAAGAGCGGAATAAGGGCAATCCAGGCAAGCGGCCAGAGATTGAAATCTGGAAACGAGATAATCAGAAGGAATGAGGAAAGCAAAGCGGCGCCGCAGTCAGCCAGTGAAGGGGTGTCGCAGCGAATGCGAGTGGCCAATCCTGAGGACCGAGTTGCCGTACCAGTGGTCCGCGGAGAAGGTGTGGCGACAGCGTCCTGCATGGGCGCGGAGTTTATCAAAAGCCTGATCGACCGGGGAAAGTTTCCGTAGCACTGCCCATGCAGGTTTGAAGAGCGCTACGAAAAGCCACCAAAAAAAATTTCATCAGTGACCGTAGTAGGGCACCAGACTACTCAAATCGGGCAGAAGAACTAGTCAAAAAGACAGAAAACGTCACCGCCAAAGTGACAAAATCCGTCGCAGCTGACGAAGGCTTTAGGCGGTAATACGGGAGGAGTGAAACTTCGCAGGGGATGGACGCAATCTGGAGGTTTATAAGGACGTCAAATGCAGGAGAACCCAGCCATTTCTGACTGGGTTCCAATTTCGGGGGGAAGCACTGAAGGGTTGCTCGGCGGGGGCTGGCGCAGCGGCAGGCGGCGCTCAGAGAAGTGATGGCGGCGGGGGCACTTTCAACCTTTACTTTGGGTCTTCCGTGCGTGCCAGTTGTCCTTAGAGCAGCTTGCGTGCCACAGCGAAGAATTTTCTGGAAGCCGGCGATGATTACGCATAGACGAGGGCCCATTGTCGCGCAGGTGCGGAAAAGATCGGCTGTGAAACTCCTTATCAGTTGCCTGGAAATCTCCGCAGCATGGGGAAATAATTGAAGTCTAAAAGAAGGAGAACCCAGCCATTTCTGACTGGGTTCCTGTTTCGGGGGGAAGCACTGAAGGGTTGCTCGGCGGGCGGCTGGCGCAGCGGCAGGCGGCGCTCAGAGAAATGATGGCGGCGGGGGCACTTTCAACCTTTGCTTGGGGTCTTCTGTGCGTGCCGGTTGTCCTTAGAGCAGCTTGCGTGCCACGACGGAAAATTTTTGTGGAACTTCCGGGCAATTCAATTTCGAGGTTTCCTGTCGGTCTTCAAGTTGAGTTCAGTATTTGAAAACTAGTCGCAGACTTCCACCAGGGCAAGATGACCTTCGAAACCCACGACCCGCACCTGCCTGCGAGTTGCGATCTGAACGCCGTCTTGCGAGCGGGCCCGCCACAACTCTCCACACACGATAACCGTGCCTTCAGGATCAAGTTTGGTATCGACCTGGGCAAGTTCGCCAATCAACCTAATGTCTCCGCCGCTAGCTCTCTTGTGAAGATAGAGGGCAACAACCACAACCGTGGCTAGTGCTGCAACAATGGTTAAGACTCCAATGAGCAAGATAAGTTTCATTATTATTTATCCTCGAAGTATGAACGAATAGCTGCACAATGAAACGAAATGAGGCAATCCTCGTCAAGAGAATTGCCTCAAGTTTGAAAGATCCTAAAGGAGTTAGTTCTTACCCATAGTCACCTGTCGCTGAAGAGCAATGGCTTCCTGATTGTTAGAGTCTATGATCATTGCGCTTGCTGCAAACTTCGTTGCCTCTCCGCGGTCCCCTCGCTCCAGGAAGATTCGGCCTAACAGAATGTGGGCGTCAATTAGTTTCGGGTCCCAGAAAATAGCTGTCTTCAGCGCGGCGATTGCCGCCTCCTGATCGCCGCGGCGTTGATTGATTCTCCCGCTCAGCAGGTACGCCTCAGCGTTCGTCGGTTCAAGCATGACGACTCGGTGCAACTCGGGTAGTGCTTCGTCATCACGGCCGGCCTGATAGAGATCACGCGCCTTCGCCAGCAGGTCCTCTTTACCGGTTCCGGCGTTTTCCCTTATTTCGGTTTCCCTTCTGAGATTAGCGACGTCGTCGCGATTCAACACATCACGCATGCGCAAAGAAACCCCATTAACACTTTGGGATTTCTGCCATTCAGTCTGCCATTTTGCGTAAGTCTGCAAATAGCGCCGCGCCTGATCATCGGCGGCGTTGGCAGTTTCCGTTTTACCTGTCTTTTCGAGAGACTTTGCGTATAGGAAATAGGCTTGCCCGTCCCTGGGATCGGCGGTGATTACCGGTTTAAGCTGATCAGCCGCTTCGGCGTACTTGCCGGCAAGAAACAGAGCCAGTGCATAGTTGAAGTGAACGAGCGGATCGTCAGGTGACGACTCGGCCGCTCGAGTCAGAAAAGAAGTACCCTGTTCCAGCAGTCGTGCTCGCTCGCCGTCTTTCTTTTCCTCACGCGATGCCTGCACCGCAATCGCTCCGGCATTATTGTAGATTCCAATTAGCGGAACATCGGATGACAAGGGAACGATCGCTGCCAGAGCGTGACCAAAATCGCCCGTCTTGGCATAGCCCAACGCAGCATAGAAGGCAGCCTCAACGTAATGTGGATCCTTCTTCTGTACCTTAATGAAATACTCGGTCGCGTCCTTCCATTTTCCGTCCAGCATGTAGAAGCGTCCCAGCTCAAACGCTGCCTGGGGGTAGATGGCGCCGCCGAGAGCATCAGCGTAATAACGCAGAGCATTCTTCAAATAGTTTATTCGTCGTGAATCACGCTCGCTTAATAATACTGCCTTGACGTAAGCCTCAAAGGCGCGTTGCGGCACCTTGGTGGCTTCGTCCACCAACTGGTTTTGGGAATAGGGAAGTGCTTTGTCACGTTGATAAAGAATCTGGTATGCAAGCCGTCCGTGGATTGTCTGCAGTGTCGTAAGCGGCCCACCAAAATCAAACTGTTGGGTCGCCCAGCCGCCGTATAGGACTTCGCCCAGCATTCTTCCTTCGTTGACTTTGATTACGCGCGCGGTCATTTGAACCAACGCCTCAGTCGGCGACTTCTCTTTGTCGTCTTTTCCCTTATCCTGTTTGCTCTCGTCCTGAACCGGAGTTATCGAATAGCTACCGATCACTACCATCGTAGCTTTCGACTCGCGGGCAAGCTTTATAGCGGTTGCGCGCGATGGAATAACTGTCTCGGGAAGCCGGAGTCGCTGGTAAGCAAGTTCGCGCTCGTCGCTCGATACTACGAGCAAGCCGGGCTTATTAAGCAGTTCCGCCAACGAATCAGCAAAACTTTCTCCCACCCAGTTATATTCGGGACGATTTGACGTGTTTTCAAATGGTAGCACCATGACGACATCGCCACTGGGTGCGGTTTGCGCGAAACAATTGGCTACCGACAGCCAAAATAGAAGGCCGATGATCAGTATCTTTAGTAATTTAAGTAATCGCATCAATTCCATTTCCTACTCGAGCCGTTTGGCACCCGGGTTTGATGCCCTCACCATATCCTCGGTTGGTTAAAAACTCATTCTGATGCCGCCCAGGCCCGCAGCCGCACTTCAATTAATGATAGTCAAAAAACCAGGTTATTTCTAAGTAAAGGTCTCTGGAGTGACTGTATCAGAAAAGGGATTCAGACTGAAAAGGGGCTTACTACTTCAAGACCTCTAAACAAGGCCTCAAGTAGCTCGGCAAACCACAGCCCATGAGGCGCGAGGGCTATCCTCAAAACATAACGCCAGAATTGCGAAATCACATTCTCCGTTATCGCTGTCCGTGGCACGATTAGTGCTCCTCCACGTTAACGTTCCTTTTGTGTAATAAAAGGGTTCAATCCAGACGAACAGGCGCAGCAAAGGGCACTGAAATCGTTCGCGATATTGCCGCGCGGGTCATGACATGCTGAACCACAAAAGCAGCCTGCTGATTTTTTTTGGCATTTGCGCATTAGTTTCGCTCAACGCAAACCACTGCCCGGCGCAAAATTCTGTATCGGAGCTACAGAAAGCATTCAGTGACAGAGCTTCATTTAATGAAACCGATTTCGCTACGCTGACGCAGGGTCAACCAGTTGTAAAACTCTTGACCGCGCACGATAAGAGAGAGGTGGTAGTGGCCGGCCTGACTACGCTCCAGGCGCCACCGGAATTGTTTCTGCAATCGTTCAGGGAAAGCCTGACCCGGAAATACAATCCTGCAATTCTCGAAATAGGACGCTTTAGTAACCAGCCAACGATTGACGATCTGCAGACGCTTACTTTTGAGGAGCGTGACCTAGAGGATCTCAGGGAATGTGTAGTGGGCGATTGTCGCCTGAAGTTATCGGCCTTCATGATCGATCGGCTTCGTAGAGAGGTGGACTGGAGCGCACCTGATTACCGGGCGCAGGCCTCTCAACTTCTGAGACTAATGCTGCTTGATTACGTGCGGGACTACCAGGCTCGTGGTGACTCGGCACTAATTGAATACCACGACAAACAAACAGCCGTTCGTCTCGCCGACGAACAGCGGGACCTGATGGCAGCTCTAAGCCATGATGTCCTGAATGAAATTCCGCAATATCTTAAGAGCTCCCCGAATGCCGAGCTACGCCTGATCGAGCAGGCCCTGGTATGGTCGAAGATTACGTTTGGCTTGAAGCCTGTAATCGCCATTAACCACATAACGATCTATCAACGCGAGGGGAAGAGTGGTCCACAGATTCTGATTGCGTCGAAGCAAATTTACGCTAACCACTATTTCGATTCTTCATTGGCGCTGACGGCTTTCCTGACTGTTCCGGGTGCGAGCTCGGCATACCTGTTTTATGAAAATCGTTCACGTGCTGATGGACTGGGAGGCGCTTTCAGCGGCCTGAAGCGCGGCATAATCGAGAACAGAGCGCTCGATGGGGTGAAGGCTATCCTGCATCAGTCGCGCCTGAGCCTCGAATCTCGCGCTCTTAACGGCGCTGAGTCTGCGGCTGTGACAGCCGTCGATGTTGGTGTGGGAAGGCGCTGGCGAGTCGGGCGTGTTCAAGCGTTCTTGTTCCTCGGATGTATCGCGGCGCTGGTCTTGTTGGTAGGGCTTCGGAGTTACAGCTGGAGAATCGGCTTGAGTCGAGCAGCTCATTAGGTTTTCTGAGACGGCCAAGCGTAACAAATACCTCAACGACGGAGTGATGATGCCGGAAAAGGAAGTATTGGAACGCGCCAGGAAAGATAAGCGCGAAGGAAAAGCCCCAAGCACACAAGCCGGAGAATTCGTCCGCGAAGAAATCGAGCACATTCGTGAAGGGAAGCACGGCGCTCGTTCTGCCAAGCAAGCAATTGCTATCGGTTTATCAAAGGCCCGCCGGGCTGGTGTCAAGCTTCCTCCGCCGGCGCAGGGAAGCGCGTCAAAGGAAACTAGAGAGCAGGCCGCACGTGATCTGAGCAAAGCAAGAAATCCTAAGAAAAATACATCTGCGAAACGTTCGCGCGCCATGTCTCGTGTGCTTAAGCGAGAGGGCAGTAGTGCTGCGTCTAAAACGGCGCTGTCACGGCACGCTCGAAGCGCGGCAGCGAAGCGTTCAGCAGCTTCGCGCTCACGGTCTGCGAAGAAAGCCGCGCTGACAAGGAAGAAATAATCGTTCTTTAAAAAAAACGAATCCGGGGAGGGATATTAGCAATGGCTAAATATGGTAAGAAGGCTGCCGATAAAGTTGAGAAGGCGATGCATGAGAAGAAGAAAGGGACACTCAAGAGCGGGTCAGGTAAAAAGGTAACGAGCAAGAAACAAGCCATCGCGATCGGGTTGTCCGAGGCCAGGAAAGCAGGCGGCAAGGTGCCGCGCAAAAAGACGTCATCTACGAAGAAGTCTTCTTCCAGGAAATCTTCCCAGAAGAAGTAAGCCGGGAGCCCTGCTCGACTCAGGAGATTTGATAGCGCTAAGCATGAGGTCTCACTAACAACTCGTAGCGCCTAAAATCCACGAAAGATCAACCCTTAGATAGTATAGAATAACTCCGTCCCGCAAAGTTTTAGCTGGCGAAGGTAGTGAGTTGTTTCAACTTCTCTAAGTCACCTCTGTGTTCTCTGTCCATCGCCTGGGGCTAGCACTCTTTTCGCCTGCTTCGCAGTCTCATTGAATGATTACCTGTAACCGAATTCAGATTCGTTTCAAAGGAAAGGGCTGAAGAATGAACGCAAACTTAGGACTTTACCGATTCGCATTGATGCTGGTGCTGCTCACACCGGTTTGCATCAACGCTCAGGTTGGCTTCTCGCCCTTTAGATCCGACTTTCCCCCGGAAGAGTTTGCCGCGCGACGCGCAAAAGTATTCGACGCAATAGGCGCGTCTGCGATCGCGGTCGTTCAGGGCGCGCCAAGTCCGGCGGGTTACACACGCTTTCGCCAATCGAACGAGTTTTATTACCTATCCGGCATCGAAATCCCTCATGCATATTTGTTGCTCGATGGTGGTTCCAAGCGGGCTCTGCTCTATCTGCCGCATCGCAACTCCGGACGCGAACGAGGCGAGGGCAGGATGCTTTCGGCCGAAGACGCGGAAGAAGTGAGGAAGCTCAGCGGTATCGACGACGTTTACGGCACCGACCTCTTGGCCGAGCACCTGGCGCGATATGCCCGTGGTGGCTCGATGCGAACGCTATTCACTCCCTTCAGCCCGGCGGAAGGTTCCGCCATGTCGCGGGACTTTGCGGTTCGCGTGATTGGTGATTACGCGGCGGACCCATTTGATGGCCGCGGCTCTCGCGAGGGACAGTTTATTCAGTCTCTCCAGTTACGCTTTCCGCAGTTCGCCGTCAACGATCTCACGCCGACACTCGATCAATTACGTTTGATAAAGAGTCCGCGCGAGATCGCTTTGATCGAAAGGGCAACGAGGCTTTCTGATCTCGGTTTGCTGGAAGCAATGCGTTCGACAACCCCAGGCATCTACGAATACGAATTGGACGCAGTGGCGAAGTACGTCTTTTACCGCAACGGCGCCCAGGGCGATGCTTACTATTCGCTTATCGCCAGCGCCCAGAATGCTTATTGGCCACACTACAATGCGGGACAGAGGCAAATGCTGGACGGTGATTTTCTTTTGATGGACTACGCGCCTGACGTCGGTTATTACATGGCAGACGTCACTCGCATGTGGCCGGTGAACGGAAAGTTCAGCCCATGGCAACGCGAGTTGTATGGTTTTTATCTAGCGTGTTACCGCGCCATCCTGAATCACATTCGGCCGGGAGTTGCCGCGCAAGTGGTAAAGCAGGAAGCAGCCCGCGACATGGAAGCTGCACTCGCAACCACGAAGTTCTCCAAGCCGGAATACGAACGCGCGGCGCGTGAATTTGTAACGAGCTATAAACAATCGGCGACCAATCCACGCACCAGCCTCGGCCACTGGGTGGGTATGGCGACTCACGACGTTGGTTCTGATACCGGCCCATTAAGGGCAGGCATGGTCTTCACGATTGAGCCGGCTCTGGTGGTTCCGGAAGAGAAGATTTACGTGCGCCTGGAAGACATGATTGTCATCACCGGTAGCGGCGCGCGTATCATTTCGGATTTCCTGCCAATGGACATTCCCGGCATCGAGAAAGTCATGCAGGAAGAAGGAATGCTGCAACGGTATCCGCGCAGCAAAAGCGAGAGTCAATAACGAGGCTGCCTGGTTTTCCTAGCTTGATGGGCACTTGGTCACCTGGCTGAAGCCAGGTGTGAATTGAGAAAAATCCACGGATGCTGTTAGCCATGTGTTGCGCTTGGAATCCGTCTTAGCTCTGTTCTTACAAAATCTGTGTAATCTGGGCAATCTGCGGATTATGGTTCAGGTTAGTCGATGGCCAACACAGGCGCTGCCTCTGCCCGCTTCGCCAGGTAGTCGGAAAGAACTGCGACACTCTCCTCGTTGATATTGGCGAACGCGCCACCGATGAGCCAATGACCCTTGCCTTCTTCTACACCCGCGCGCTCGTAGCTGAGGATAGTGATTAATGCTTCAATCCGGCCGTTGGGAAGATCGATCGTTACAAACAGAAGCCGGCCGACACGCGCAACCTCCGTTTCGGCAAATCGTGTCCCGACAAAGGCCACGGCCACTCCAAACTTTCCTATCACTTCACAATGGCCGCGAGAGGATCGCGAGTAAGTCACCTTACCAGTATCAGCGTTTTTCTCTGCCAGGTGTATGGTTGCTGGCAAGTGTGCCAGGTAGCGGGGGGCGCGCCGCCGATTATAAGAGGGCTCTTCTTCAACCGACCGCGCTCTTTTGAATTTCTTAAAGGGATCAACACTCTTGAATTCCAAGTTGCAATTGTTGCAAAGGAGTTCCTGCATTCCCAGTAAGCGCAGTGGTACCAAGATCCCTTTATAGCCGCGCTGAATCCTTGAACTGTTGCACCTCGGGCACCGCATGGCGTCCATAATAACAGTTTCCACAAATGTTCTTTCGAAATTGCTTCTCGGCCCATCGACGAGCATAATCAGCCGAACAAATTCTGACGAGGTTTCGATGCTTCCAGTCTTAGGCATCTTCATAGCATTGCTTGGGGCCTCGCCCGTTGGCGCCAACCAGCCACCAATCTTCATCGCCCAGCAGGTCACTTCCATCAGTGGACATGTTTCCGACAATAGTCGTAGCCCAATTCCCGATCTGCAGGTTGAACTACTTGACGACGTCGACTCAGTAATTGCGAGAACGAAAACAGACAACTCAGGACTTTTTTCTTTTCGCAGGCTCAGCACGGGAATTTTCCAGATCCGAGTTCAGACTTACGGAACAACGTTCATTGGCCAGACGCAAAGGGTCCAGCTAGGACGCGGGCGTGCCTTCGAACAGGTTGATTTTGTTTTGGTAAGCAAAGGGGGTTCGGGATCCGCAGCCATACCGGGAGTGGTTTTTGCTCAGGAAGTACCCGATAAAGCGCGGAAGCAATACGAGCGCGGAATTGCTCTGATACAGAAAAGCGAACAGAGGAAGGAAGGAATGGCCGCGCTGGAAAACGCGATCGACATATTCCCGCTCTATTTTGACGCACTACATGTGCTGGGCACGGAGTACGTAAAACAGCAGGACTATGATCGCGCGATTCCTGTACTGACAAAGGCGATAGAGGTCAACAGGCAAGCCTATACAAGCCTGTATACACTCTCCATAGCGCAATACAACCTCAAGCAAGTGCCTGAGGCCATAGAGTCTATGAAACGGTCGATGGCTCTCAACCAGCAATCGATGGCCGCGAATCTGTGGTTAGGAATGTTGTTACGCCAGACAGATAAATTTGATGAGGCAGAGACTTATCTAAAGCAGGCGGATCATTTGGCCGCCTCAAAATCCCCCGATGTGCACTGGCAGTTGGCACTGCTGTTCAACCAGGTCAAGCGATACAAGGAAGCAGCGGACGAACTGGAACTGTTTTTGAAAGTCGAGCCAGACGCGAAGGATACAGAGCTTATTAAGAAACTCATTAAAAAGTTTCGACAACAAAGCGGCGAGGGTGCGAAGCAGTGATATCGACGCGTGGCGTCCGGATGATTTTAGCCCAGTCTGTTAAGGCCGGGTCGCATTGGACCCGAATTTCCGTCGCGGAGCGATGGAGTGAACAAACAGTAGCGTCAGCTGTGGGCGAGTGCCAATCGAAACGCCGCCATCTCCTCGCCGTTGCGAACCAGCAAAACGTCGCCAGCCAGAACCGGGTGGTTCCAGGTCTTGCCCTTGATCGCCGGAAAATGCGCCAGCTCCGTGAACTGATCGGAAGTAGCTCTTACCAGCGCCAGGTCACCTGCCTCCGACAATACCACCAGCAAATTCTGGTCGGGCAACAACACAAGCTGGCCATGTCCGTACCGTCCACCCCTCCATTTTAGTTTGCCGTCCGCGAGGTCGATGCACGCAAGGATGCTGCCGTCGAAACCAAAGGCATGGCCGTTGTGCACGACCAGGTCGTTGAAAAAGGGATTCAGGTCCTCCGACGTCCAGCGTTCCTGAACGGTCCAGCCGCCGGATCCGTGTGCGACGCCGAGACGGCGGGTCCCACTGCTGTCGCTAACGCTTATCAAGATGTCGCCGTTATCGGTCAGGTTTGGCTGCACGATGGGCGTGCCTGGCCACTCGTGTTCCCAGAGAAGCTTGCCGTCGGCAAGGTTGACGCTGGTTGCTCCCTTCGCGCTGAGCAACAGAACCTGCGGTATTCCGTCAATAGTTATCAATTGTGGCGAGCTGTAGCTGACACCACTTTTCGGACCGTACCAGCGCGGATTACCGGTCGCGAGGTCGTAGGCGACAAGGTCGCCGGAAGCGGCAACGATAACGACATCGTCAACTACGAGCGGCGAGGCGGATATTCCCCAGCCCGGAATTTTTGCGCCAGTGTCGGCTACTGCGTTGCGAGACCACACGACGGCTCCCGTGCCTTCATCAAGCACGTTCATAACGCCCGTCGCACCGAGTGTGTAGACGCGACCGTTGCTGAGCGTTGGCGTCGCTCGCGGACCAGGACCGGCATTCGATTCCCAGAAACGGGCCGCATCGCTGTGTCTCCACACGGGCTTGCCGGTATTCAGATCGTAACAGGCAACTATCTCGTCGTCACCGCGCTGCTCCTGTGTATAGAGGCGTCCGCCGCGAACGGCGAAGGACGACCAACCCGGTCCAATCGGGCGGCGCCAAATTTCAATTGGCGGCGATGTTGCCCAGTCTGTTTTGATCTGCACGCCGCGAACGACACTGTCGCGCTTTGATCCGCGAAAGCCTGGCCAATCGGCCGTTCGGTTTTCCGCTGCTGCCGGTAGGGGAGCTGAAGCGGAGGAGATGGATGTCGGTGCCAGGCGCTCTTCGCCCTGGGCCAGGAGTCTTTCTTCTGGAGTCTTCGTCCAGCGCCAATGAAAATCGCTTTGAAAGTCGGCAGTGATACCGCCAGTGCGTATCAGCGTAAACACTCCGCACGCTAGCAGGATGGCCGCAACCAGCGCCATGCGCCGCGGTCCGACAGATAGCCGACGGCTGGCAACTGCCCATGCGACCAATGCGAGGCTCAGCATCGGGACTACCAGGATGAAAATCAACATCCCCATCCCGCCGCCTGCAATCGACTTGTGGACGATGAACTTTGTTCCGATCGGCGCTATGACCATCAGGACGAGAGCACCCACGCGCTCAACCCAGGGCGCACGGCTGAAGAACATCCACCACACAACAATCGCCAACCCGCACACCACTCCGACCAGCAAACCGTAGAGACGGGTAGCAGGAAAGAAGAAAGGCACGACAAACCAGCCCAGCCACTGCAGTATTAGGAGGACCACGCCGGGCCATAGCCGGAGCGGTTTCCGAGGAGTCGATGCGTCAGTTTGTGCGGTGGTCATGTTAGTCAGTCATTACGCCTTGAGCGGGGCCTTTGTTCCTTCATTCAGCTAAGGTTGAGCGGTCGCCAGCCTGCGAAGCATCCCAGCTTTCACGACACCTTGATTATTCGACTCTTCGCACCATTCTGAAACACCGCTCCCTTTCCGCTATGTGCATTAGCGCACAGACGGAGATCTTGCACCTCACTATGCTCCGGGCCGTTAGTCTATCCTGTCCTACTTTCATCGAACCTCCGCAAAGCGCACAACCAGTTCGCCTACGTCTGATAGACTCTAGGTCAATTCGTTTTCATCGACAGGAGCATAAGAATGAAAAGAACCGTTTCGGGTCATCGTCATGGCTTCTTGATTTTGCTGGTGTTCGCGCTGTGTGTTCAAGTCCTGGGGCAGCACACGGACGAAGGTCTCCGGGGCACCTTCAGTACTGCCGCCGGTGGGACGATCACCAAAACTATTGTGGACCGGCTCACGCAACGCGATCGCAATCAGAGGCCACTGGCAAAGCGTGGTTCAGCTGCCTCCGCGAAACCCAACGAAGCGTCCCTACTCTTTCGCCCAACCGGCACGCAACTCAAAACGCGTGAGATAGCTAATCTCATCGATGCTGGAAACCCACAGGTGCTGGCCATCATGACAGCCATCCTGACTGAGTATGAAAAGGGAGCAAGAGCAGCAGGCCATCCGAACGACCTGGCACTCGCGCTCAGTTTTTTCTTCGCTACCAATGCAAGCATCTATCACGACGGTGGCCAGCCTGCCGACGCGTCGATGGTTGAATTACGGAATACGATCGCCCAGGCGCTCAGTGAAGGTAATGCGTTGAGCAGTATGAACGACCGTCAGAAACAGGAGATGTATGAAACCCTGGTCCTTTTTACTGGGTTTGCGCTCGCGGTTTATGAGGAAGGAAAAGGTGGCAATCCCGAAAGCTTAAAGGTCAGCCAACAACTCGCCGGTCAGAATTTGTTGGCTGTCACCGGCATTTCGCCGGACAAGATTAACTTTACCAATCAGGGCTTGATTATCGAGCGAGACCTCGCAGGCGAAACGGCCACGAAATCTAATACTGAACCAGAAGGCAGTGGAAATGCTTCGGCAGCGCCAGTATCAAGTTCTGACTTTCTCGACTTCGACCCATTTCCCGACAAGCCTTATATTCAGCCACAGAAACCGCTGGTCGGTCGTCTAAGAAAAACGATCACCATGGCTGACCTAGCCGGCACGTGGGAAATCGGTGGCGCCAGCGTCACGACCTATGTCAGCTCCGGCACTAATACACACACCGACGCCTCATTCTATGGCAAAAAATATTTTATTCATGCTGACGGCACTTTTGATTCTAAATTTCAAGGCCGGGCGAGTAATACGACCATACGTGAATCCGACAGCGGCAACATAATTCTGGACGGCGGTTTCATTACGATGAAGTCCAGGCAGAATCCCGCGATGAGATATCAGTTCGTGGCATTTATGAACCAGCCAAACGGAGCAGCAGTGCTCTCCCCTAATTTATATCGGTGACTCTGCTCCCTTGGACGGTAACGCGCTCAGGGCAAACTGCGGCCATGGTAATGGCTACATCACCTGCCTCAATGGAGAAGAGTGGGTGCGAATTCCGTAACGGATTAGTGGACCAAAAACAGAGAGCGTGGTTCTTAATGGAAAACAAAAAGAGCTTAATCAACTTTTTACTGACAGTGGGAATTGCTGTGGCTTGTGTTTTGGGCTGGAGCAATGCGAATTCGGACAATAAAAACAACCCGGCAAAAGACAAACCAGCAGATTCCTGCCCGGCAAGCATTTCAATTTAACGCAGGTAAATTGGTGACGGAGTTTGAAGGAAACGAACTCACGCCTGGCTGAACTAAGTGGAGGCCACGAAGCGACTGTCGAGGGAACTGTGCGAGGAATTGGGGGCGGGTTTGGTGGAAAGGGTTTCGTTATGTTGAAAGATTGCATTGTTCCTTAAGAGCGGAGCCTCGAAAATTATGAAGCTCGATTACAACAACCTCGCTGGCATCGTTCTCCTGATCGCTCTTAGTGGTTCTGCGAGCTATGCGCAGCACCAATTCACTCACACAGTCACTGCCGCCAACCGAAACTGCAACACTGTTTGTTCAGTGTTTGATATTCCCGAGCTCAACAACAATCCTGCCGCCGTGATAGTCGTAACCCCAATAGGGAATGCAAGGGATCTCAATCCACATCCTATTGGGGCGTATTACATGTACCTGAAGAAATGGAGCGTCTTTAATTTGGACGGGGTGAGCATCGCCGAAGGTGCAAAGTATAAAGTGGAGTATTACGCCAGCTCGGGTCCGGATCGATTTGTGTATATGGTCCCGCGGCAAGTGCATCTGACTGACATTCCTTACATCGATCGCGAAGGCCTCAACGGTAATCCGAATGCCACGATTCGGATTTTTCCAACCAGCTCTCCAACTCACGGTGCGCTCTATAACAGAGACGACGTCAAGGTTGAATACGATACCGGCGCGGGAAAATGGTTTGTCGCCAACCTCAACGGCAAGCCCGTTCCCTGGGAGGCCGTCTACAATGTCTTTGTTTCTGCCGGAGGGATTGCCAATACCCATCGCGAACTCCGGGCAATCCGGGCAAAGACGGAAAAAATCCAGGGCGGCCGCCCGCCGCAGCGCCCCCTTCTCAACCTAGCACGTCTCAACTCGGTACGCCTTCTCAACCCGGCACTCCGCTCGTTACAAAAACAGTGCCGCCGTCGCTAACGAATACGCCAGGGCTTAAAACACCGTTACCACCCGCGACACCACGCTGGACTTTACGCCCTGACCTTCAGCCGAGTATCCCGCCGAACTCAGAGATACTTCTTTTTATTCACGGTATGGATTCGCGCGCCGAAGAGGCAGGGGACATAACTAAAGAGCTGTTCGCTCTGAGAGCAAGTGGTTATCAACCGCAGCCGGAGCCACCGCCCACGACGATCACTAGCCCCAATCTGCACGCTGCTATGGTTCCAGTGTTGCAACAGCTCCTACAGAAATACAAAGGATGCATCCTCGAAAGATATGAGACCCAGCAGGACATGATCGCTCGGGGTCTGAACGGAAACTTGTCGGGGCTTTCAAACACCAACGGCTTGCAAGTTAGAGAAAGTGTTAAGTGCGTAGCGGGGAATAATTGCTCCCTCGCATTCAGAGCAACCCAATTCTCCCTTATGCAGGCCCAGGCCAACAGCGGCGACGCCACTAACTTCCAGTCAAAACTCGAGAGCATTATTCCGGCGGACTGTTTTCTCTGCGCGAAGCACCAGGAGATGCATACCAAACATGTTCACTGCACGATGGAAGCGGGAGGTAACAGTGGTTTGCAAGGTCCAGTCTTCGAAGCTTGTAAAGCGGGAGTCGATATCGAGAAGTTGGCTAATGACGTCATCCACGACCTGGACGGTTTCATTCGCGACATCACTGGGATCAAGCTAGCCGAAACAGAAATGATTGGCGGACCCAGCGTAGCGACGAACTTTTCCACGGTTCATTTTACGTCGTGCTCGAACCCGGCTGGAGGGTGTCCCGAGGCGTGCGATTTTCCAGACATCGCGCCCGGAGGCCAGAGAACCGCCGTTGTTCCCTTTGAAAAAGCGTTTGATGGTCAACAGGTGGTCGTTTACTACGAACCGCAAATTCCGCCAAGCCTGCTTGATAGTCCGCCTCCACCCAATTGGTCAATCAACAATCCAGTGGCCCATAACATCGGAATGAATGAAGGACGACTTCGACCTGACTTGAGAAAGGCTGCTCAGGAGGCCGATCCGCTCAAGAGTTTGAGTTTGGCAACATACCAATTGGCTGCCGGCAACATTGAAACGGGGACGGCCTTCGCTGATTTAAGTGTGACTGGGCGTCGAGCGTTTGAGTCGTTCCGCAAGTCGCTTCCCCAGGAGAGTTTCTGCCAATCGCTGGTGGCGCAGCGTTCGTCTGAACTCAACGAAAGCATTGTCCGAGACAGTTGTTATAAGGCATTGGATCGCGCGTACGCCGTCGCAAACTTTTTGCGCACGGGGGAACGAGGCGACACTCCTGCTGAGAAGGATAGGAAAACCAGGGAAAGGATTGAGCTCAAATATATCGCGGTATCGGGTGAAGACGATCAGCCTCACCGTCCGGTAAATGTTCCTTCGAGCGATTATCCCCAGTATGACATGCCAGTCACTGTCGAGGCTCCGTTATCGGCCCTGCCGAATAAGAGCGTCGTTCTTCAAGTGCGATACGTGATCGCACAGTCGCAAACCGCCAACCCGGGCGGAAAGAATCTCGTTGTCATCAGCGTCGATCTCCCCAGCTCCGGCTATACGACGAACATCGATTTCAACCTTGTGTCTACGCTCATTGAGATAGGACACCCGAAAGTCACGAGGCTTCCGGTCCCGTTACCTGTGCCTCCCGATCTCGCCATGGCTGTCACGGCGGCCTTTTTAAGTGTGGGCCTCCCGCCGCCGCCTCCTGTCATTCCACCGGGAATTGAGATACCCGATTTCGAGGCGACCGGCAAGACACCGGTGCTGGATTTTGATGAGAACTTTATTGTTCGGTTTGCTGAGGCACTCGACAAAAAAACGCAGATCACAAACGGTATCAAAGCGGTTATGGGCGGCAGTCTCGGCGGAAATATGACTTTCCGACTGGGGCGCCGGCCCAATGCCGACTGGCTACCGAAATTCATCGTTTGGTCACCAGCTTCGATCTGGTTCTCGCTCGGCGAGGGCAACGATCTGTTGAAGCATCTGGGGCCACGGAAAGCCTGGGAAGGAGCTAACAAGGCGATCCTGTCGTCAGCCGATGGCGACCGCGCGGCGTTTTTCAGAAGTTGGGACGAGCCCATCGCCGGGCCGGTCATTCGCGAAGCACAATCCGGAACGTGGACGAGCGAATACTACGGTTGCAAACTGTCCGCCGTCGCGGGTGCTCGGCTCGATCGTCACGAGACCTACAATGCGAAATTTCTTGCCTGGCACTGGCGTCTCGGTGCAGAGCAGCTTCTTTACAGCCACCAGACCACTGATCTCACGACACATCAACCGCGGTATATGTCGAATCAAAAACCCATGCTGCTGGCGTGCGGCCTTGAAGATCAAGTTCCTTACAATGAAATCTGTCCGGCGACGCAGAAAACTGCGAGACTTATGACGCTGACACCCGGCAAGGCACTATTCCTGGATAAGACAGGTCATTCGCTGGACAACGAGCGACGGATGTACTGGGCGCAACGAATTCTCGATTTCCTGAAGTAAGAAACTCACGCGGGTGCGCTATCAGTCAGAACAAGTCACTCACGGACTACCAAAGCGCGGGCGATATTCACCAGCCAGTATGAAGGCCTGACCATCTCCGCCTTCTGAAAGTCGCCATTGAAACTGTTCAGCCTGGCCGGCGGATCGTATTTGAGTCGCTTACTCAGGATCGTTCGGATTGTTAAAGAGCGCCGTCAGTTTGATGCTGCCATGCCCAAACTGCGGGAAGTTGAATGTGCTGCGGTTGCCTGGATCCAGCGACGATGCAGTATCGTCTGGAGGGAAAATTACAAGGGAATTAAGCAACGTGAGCAGGCGCGTTTGTTGCTCCGGGGACAAAGCCAGAAAGGCATCGCGCGCTGTCTGCGCCTCACCACCATGCCGCAAGATCACCTCCATCAGATTGATGCTGCGGCCATCGTGGCCATAAGGAGCCGTCGAACCTACGCCCCAAAGCGGGGTGGTTAGGAATTCCTTACGGATTGTGCCATCGAAGTTTCTTTCGTAGAAGTTTGGACCAAGATCGTGTCGCTTCAAATCGGTGAAAATGTTTTTCACCAGAAACGGTTGCAGCCGCGGCTGTTTCACAGTCGGGAACCCGCTATGGTCATCGATCGTATTGAACAAGGGGTTAGGAGTGGCAAACAGACGATTGAAAATACCGCGGTCAGGATCGAAGACAGTCTCAACATCAGCCACGCGACGATCTTTGTTGATCTGCAGATCGGAAATATGACACTGCGCACAGCCGATCTGACTAAACATTCTGCGCCCCCGCTCCGTCTCATTATTTTGTTCATGGATGGCGGGCTTGAAATAGTTGAGCAGATAAAACTCCATGAAGTCGACGAGGCTGGTGGGAATTTCGTTGGTAATTCCATCGTGATCTGGATCGGCTGCTTCGCTGTTCGCCGGTGGCGCTTCGAGTTGGTCCTGGTTGCCATCGAGCACCATCCCAGACAGCGTCGTAATGCGCGCGCCGTTGTGTGCGCTCATCAATTCCGGATCTACTGACTGTAGACCCATCTCGTCATTGAATGCTCCGACGACGAATTCGCGTATGGATATCTTCCCACCGTGTGCAAAGAACGGGCGCACACGTAGGTCAGAGTCGACGCCGCGAACTTCTGAAGTGTCGACCTGACCGTCGGCCCGCACGATTATCGAACCGTAAGAGATCCCTTTGCTGTCTAGTGTTCTCGTGACTGCGTGATGAGTTTGTTGCCACTGGGCAATCGCCTGCGCGCGCACGGCACGCAGATCAGTGGTGATCTCGTCGGCCAGCATCTCCTTGAGACCCAAGCCAAACAGGTGCGGCGCATCCCGACTATCCGGCCGCGTCACCACGTCGCCGCCAAAACCTCCAGCCCCTCGAGGCCGGCCGTGACAACCGGCACAGCTATCGCTGACTCCCGCTCCAAGCGCGAGATTCGTATTTATGTCGCCGATACCGTCACCGGCAAGTGGGCCCTGTCCCTGTGTGCGCAGGAACTTGCGCTGAAAAAGTTGGCGCCCGCGGCGAATGGCGCGAAAGGGATCGCGCGCGATAATGAATGATGACGAATCGGGCGTCATCCAGTCGCCAACGCCGCCGCCAATCTCCTGTGTGAGTGACTTGGCAATACCGAAGTTGGCGACGTTGGGATTCTGGGTGCGGTCGGTCAGCTGGGCCGACGCGGGCGCGCCCCACCAGATCATAACGCCACCTGAAATGAGAAATAAGAACAGCGCTGTCAATTTCAAACTCGACAGTTTCATAGGGGTACTCCTTCTGAAATTACTTTCGAACGCCGGGGGTTTCGCGATGATGTGTGGCGGAGCATCCTGGGTTACGAAAAGCCAAAGACGACAGGGTGCTGCTGGCACTGGTACGCGGGAGCCAGGAAGCCGTTCATACTGATGAGACATTTCCGGAAAAACATTTCAACCAGAGCGCAGTCTTTGCCGATTAGCTTTCCCCAGCGATTTGAGCAGGAGGATGAGGCGGGCAAGTAAAGGTGGAAATAACGAGACAGAGGAAATATGACTACGGGTTGGGTGCAACGTCGAAACGGGGGAAACCGAGGCTGTCCGTCAAGGACAAAGTATTGCTGGAGGCGCCTCAGCGTTTGCCTAACTCGAAATTTTGTTGTGGGTAGGTTGGGATTCTCAAATGAATTGTGAGGAACCGGTTAACGAGATCCACCTCGCCTCATTGATAAAAACCGCCGTGCAGTGGCGATTTCCGGACGATTCTTATCGGCATGTTTCCACATTGCCAAGAGTTCGGTGTATCGCTTGATCGCCGTTTGCTTATCGCCGAGGGCCTCTGCCGCACGCGCAATCCCGTAAACTGCTTTGGGCCGTCCGGGTGTGCGTCTCAAGGTTTCCGTGAAATGCTTCATCGCATCTGCAGGCCGCTTCATCTCCAGCAACATACTCCCAAAGAGTTCGTGGGCAGGGATAATCGGATACGGTGGTTGCGGGAGGGCATAGATTGAGTCTTCGATGGCGATGGCCTCGTCCATCCTTGCGATCGCGCCGTCTCGATCTCCCGCTACATGTGCCGCTACTGCTTCGGCCTCCTTCGCCTGCATTGTAATGATCTGCCTGGTAAATGGATGCTGGTCGGGCTCATTCGACAGTGCCACAAGCCTGTCGGCGGCGGCCTTAGCGCCGGCAGCATCTCCGCGCCTGGCTGCGGCCATTGCTTGAAGCTGTAATTTCATCGCCACAAAGTCACGTGAAGGGGCGACGAGCGGAACTTTCGGCACAGCGTGCCAATCACCTGTTTCAACTATGTATCGGGCCAGCATATCGAAGTAGCCGTAGGCAACGCGATCAGGTAATGCGTAGATCGTTCGTCCGCGGACGTGTCTTGATTGTAACTCTGGCGTGTCCGGACCAGTCCTCTTGTTCGTTAACGCTTCATATTGCGCCCTGATAATGTCGGTCACGCGCCTGGCGTCACGATAGCGACCTAACTGCAGGTAGGCATACTGTAGGTAGTTTAACGCATGGAAATCTCGGTGGTCGCCAGGTTCTTCGGCGCGCTTCACATCCGCCTCAGAGGTGTGCCAGGCGTTCTCGTTCGTAGCGGCCGACTCCTCCCAGTATCCCAGCCGCGTGAAAATATGCGAAGGCATGTGTTGCGCGTGGGGGACAGCGGCAGCGGCTTTGGCGTAGGCTCGCGCCGCTTTGAGACCATCTGCAGCATGTGCTGGATCATCGTAGCCGTGAATCAAGTAGTGCAAGACACCCGGATGCTGCGGATTCTTTGCGTAGACCTCTTCAAAGAGCCTGGTTGCTACAACCTGTTTCTCAAGATCCTTGCCACCTTCTTTGATCGTATTCAGAATGGAAAGCCCATAGAAAAGCTTCGTTTCGTCGTCTGGATATTTCGCGTAGACAGCTTTCATCTCATCTCTGTACGCCTCATCGCGCTCCGATCTCGACCCGGCGCCTCCGTTTTTGTACAGCGCAGCAACGGCATCGAGATACATCTTCTCGCGAGGTGATTTTTTGGTTGCTTGCATCCCCTTCTGCACCAGGGCCCAGGCAGCAGATTCATCTTCCAGTGACGGTGCATCCCAGAATGGATGATTGTGGGTCATAGCCGCTCCCCAATATGCCATCGCGCATGGCGGGTCAGCTTGAATTACTTTATTGAAGGCTTCCAGCGCGCGGGCGTACCAGAAATTGTGTAGCAGCGCCAGCGCATAGTCGAAGTCGGCGGATAGGGACGGCGAACACGATACATCCATGTGAACATGACCAACTCCGTGGATATGTTCCATCGGACTTGGCTTCTGCTGGGCAAGTCCAGGCGTCAGCAACAAGAAAAGGAATGGCCATGGTAGTATCCGTTTCATTGTAACCCCCACAAGATGACGCCGAACAACGTATCGTCGCCGCTGCCGTTATGGTAAATGGTGACCGCTCGCAGCACTTTTCACACGCAGAGAAGACATTTTCCGGAAAAACATTCATCGGGCCACTTACATCCTCGTCGTGGAAACCCAATCGCGACGTAAAAGGACACTCGATGAAGCATTTCGACCGTTCTTGAGCCTCAGTGGAAGTACTGAACCTCTCTACCAGCAGCGGCGAAGCAGGATTTCCGTCCATCAACCTGCGGGCAACTCGAATCAAAGGAGCTTACTGTTTCACCCTGCTTCAGTTCCTTCGCGAATCCGGCAACTACTTCTTCCGGACCGCCAGCCATAATCCAACGCCATTCTCGTCAAACCAACGGAGACCTCTGCTGCGTCCTCTGCGCTAATAAGAGGTTTAGCGTTTGCCTTCCAGGTTGGCCCAATCCCCTGATTGGATAAAATTAGCCCAGTAGAAAGGGTGGAGCTTCGGGTCGCGCTTGAGCATCTGAAGCTGAACCACTCGCAATGCGTCGCCACGCCCCAGACCCTGCTTGAGGTTCTGGTAGTAATGCGTCATCAATTGGCGCGTCGTGTAATCACTGACGGGCCAAAGACTCATCACCAGGGATTCAGCACCAGCTAGAACGAAGGCGCGACGTAATCCATAAACTCCTTCACCGTTTCGCACTTCGCCAATGCCCGTGTCGCACGCTGACAAGACGACGAGTTTCGTACCCCACAGGTTTAGCCCTGACGCTTCAAGCGCAGTCAGAATCCCGTCATCGTTACTGTTGTCGGGGAGGTTCGCGCCAGCCAGCGCCAGTCCCGAACGCAATAGAGGATTGGCGATTTTGGAATTGGCGTTCATGCCGCGTGTCGTGACCGGCGGAGGCGAACCGGTCGATACGGCTTTAGAAACTGGTGAGCCAATGGTGTTAACACTGCCCGTTGCGGATTGGCTGGTGGCATTTGCAGGCGACCCATTAGCAATCGCCCGCGGTATTGATTTCGCGTTGCTTGTGGTCGTCGCGACTGGCGCAGGCGAACTCACCGCTCCCGGTTCTGACAAGAAGAAGCCGTGCGTGGCCAAGTGAAGCACGCTCGGCGCATTGACTTGCTTGACTGCGCTTTCCGTCGCCTGCGCTGCGGTCAAAACGTTTGCCTCGGGAAACAGCCTGTGGATTGAGTGGGCCTCCTGCTCCGTGCCGCCGAGCGGCGCGAAATAAACCTCACTCAGGTCACGACCGGTGGTAATGCTCCGGCGTCTGCTGGTGGGCGCAGTCAGTTTCGTGGTTGAGGCTAAAAATTCATTGGCAGGCTCGCCAAACGACGGGTTCGCAACGACCAGCGGCCGGCTCTTGCTTACGCGCGCTACTTGCATACGCAGCAGGTCGCGCCCGCTTGTCAGATAGGTGAACGAGTAACGCTGAATTAAATAGCGGCCCTGCTCGTCAACCAGCGCCGCAAACGGAATCAGATTCAACTCGCCGTCCGGCGAGATCAGAAGTTGCGTCGCATCGCCCGTCAAAGCGCGAATCGGTTGCATGACTTTCTCATCAAGGTCACGGGCGAGGCGTTGCACGTCATTACGCTGCGGGTCGCGCAGAGCTTTTCGCAGCTCGTCAACTGACGCGTCGATCGCCTGTGCCTCGCCCAGCTCTTTCCATTGCGCCTCGCCCTCTTCGTGGATTACATAGACGGCATAGTGAGGTTTTCCATAGGCCTCGTTATTGTTTTCCGCCCTGGGATTGAAAGGACGATAGGAAGCAAATTCGACCAGCGCGGCGTTGCGCGGAATTGCGGCCTGCACCGCAGCGAGCGTTACCGGCTGAGACTGCGCGCGAAATTCACCACTCCGCTGACTGATTTCGGCTTCGAGACTCTCCTTTTGTTCTTCCAGACTTTTCAGCTGTTTCTGAAATTCATCGGCGTCCATTTTCTGTTTTCCGTTAAGGGCCAGCTTTGCTAGTCGCGCGGTAGTTGAATTCAATTGGTCGAGCAGTCTCTGATCTTCGGGGTTGAACCGTTGGCGCAGAACTGTGAGGCTGTCGGATATCGCGTCCAGGATACGTCCCTTGCGTTGCAACAGCACAAGTGCCGCAAGTGCGCCGGCGCTTCGGTCATGTGGCGCTAAGTTGAGGTGTAGAGAGAGAGTGCGATCGGTCCGTTCCGAGAGTGAGTCAAAGTATGCAAGCTTTTGGCGTTCGGAGCCGATAGCCAAATTCAACGCCAGTGCCGTTTCGAGGCGCTCATCCACGCGCCTTTGAAATGTGACGGCATTGGCAGTGTCGCCCAGCGCTGCATAAAGTTTGGCGATGTTGCCAAGCGAGAGCATCGTAAGCTCTTGCAGCGGCCCGCCTAATTTCTCCGCGACCTTCAGGACCCGCTGATGCAGCTCCAATGCTTTCGCGTAGTCGCCTTTCACCTTATAGATGTTGGCGATGTTATTGAGCAGCGCCGCCACGTTACTCGACTCGGGCCCAAACGATTTCTCCGCGATTGCCAACGCGCGCCGATACGTCTCTAAAGCTCGTTGGTAGTTCTTTTTCTCGCGGAAGAGCCTCCCAAGATTCAGCAGTGGACCATTGAGACTCGGGTGTTCCGGGCCAAGCGACTCTTCGTAAATCGCCAAACTTCGCTGCAAAAACAGCTCGCCGTGTTCGTAGTCCCTTTTTTGGAGGTAAAGATAGCCCAAATTGTTGCAGGCCTGCCCAATTATCCTGTCATCCGGCTCGAGAGTCTTTTCGGCGATGGTCAGCGCCCGTAGCCATTCGCTCTCGGCTTGCTGTATATCCGCTAAACTATTGTGAAGCGCTCCCAGCATAACCAAATAGTCGGCGACATTAGGATGTTCTGCACCCAGCGTACGCTCAGTAACTTCCAGCGCTTTTTGCAACATTGGGCCTGACTTCGCATATTCATCGTTCCTTTCGTAGACCGAGCCCAGTACGGCGAGAGAGTCAACAGTTTGCGGATGTTCGGGACCCAGCACTTTTTCGTCGATGGCGAGAGCCCTTTGCAATAACTCCTCAGCCTTTGCGTAATCGCCTTTTGTTCGCTGCTTATTTCCCAGTCTGTTTAATAGATAAGCGACGTAAACATGATCCGTCCCCAACACCTTTTCCGCCGCGTTCACCGCGCTAGCGCCGACTGAGATCGCCTCATCGTACTTACCGGCGCGAAACAAATTAGAAGACTGCGTGCTTAGCTTGCGTGCTTCGTGCAGCGAACGATCCTGCTCGTTCGCTACGCGAATTTCCTCGACCCGTATTTCATAGCGACCCACCGCTCCCCTGATCTTTGCTTTGACCTCAAGACGATAAACGCCCGCCGTTTCGGCGACGAACTCCGCCTTCTCCGCTTCCCGCGGTCGTAACTCGAAATCGAACTGCGCTACCAGCTTCCCGCCCGGCGCGAACAGGTTCTCTAGAACATCAATGCCCTTTTGCTGAACAATGACGCTGACAAATTGACCCCCGGACAAGGCAATCCGATAGCTCTGTACTTGTCCGCCCGAAATTTCATCCTCAAAGGGCTTGCCCAATTCAAGGGGAGCGCCCTCTTTCGCGGTTTGATTGACTGCGGCGAGCTGGAGTTTGTCTGGCAAATTTGTGTTGGCGTTCTGGGCAAACGCAGTGCAATGCAACAGAAGGAGTAGTACGAAAAGACGCAGACTTTTTCGAAGCCAACTGTTCGGGATTAGATTGATTACTTGTGTCAACATCAGCCGAACCTCTTGGCTGCATAATGGAGAAGTGATGCCGGCCGGGGGAGCGGCGTTATTTCACAACTCTGAAGGGATAATCACCTACGATTTCAGCCCTACCTCCGGCCGGAAAGCCTGAGACGTGCAGAACATAGTTTTGCGGCTTCAACAAACCCGCGCGAAAACTGACGGCAATGGCTTTTCGCGCACCTTGTATTCTCGGCCTGAGACTTCCGCTACGCCAAAGGGTTTGATTGTTAGCCGGATCTATCAGCGCCACGCGATAAACTGAGTAGTCTGCCGCTTCGAGCTGGAGTTGCGCCGCAACTTCATTAATGTGCGGTCTAAGGGAAAGCGTGGGCAACTGCCCCGAGCTGCGCAGCGGAGGAGTGAGAATGAGCGAGACCATAGCGCCCTCGTTCGATGAGGGCCTTGCCACCGCTTGCTCTTGCTTCAGCTCTTGTTCCAAACGTTCCCGTTCTTCCCGCAGGCGCACTAGTTCCTTTTCTGTTTGCGAGTTGAGAGCTCGTTGATTTTCTAGTTCTTTTTGCAGGTCCTGCTCGCGTTGCAGCAACAGATCTCTTCGCTCCGCCGTTTGAGACATCTGCTTTTGCAAACGTATGTTATCAAAGGCAAACCAACCTCCGACGATGAGCATTACCAAAGCTGCTGTGGCCAGTCCCCACTGCAAAAGAGGCGGCGGTGCGATGAATGCGCCCAATCCCGCAAATCGGGCTCGCCTCGTTGGAACCATTCCGGGCTTAACCAAAGAACCAGCTAACTCCTGCTCGCCAAAACGGTGAAGGACTTTCGCAAACTCCGCCTTCTCGCGCCGAAGCGGCGAGGCGAGATAGTGCGTTTTGAATCTTTCCAGATCCGCGCCCGTGAGCTCGCCAAGAACGTACGCGTCTACCAAGTCCGTTTCGGCTACCTGCAATGACTCTGCGAATTCATCGTCAGTAATGCTCAATTCATCAAGGCGTTCGGCCTCCGCGTCGGGCAAAGCGCCTAGCAGATACTCCCAAGTTTGATTGTTCTTCGTCGGGTTACTCACAGTAAGCAGACTCCAGCAAGGGACAAAACCAATGAAATCCCTCGCTCCAATCTTGTAAGACGATATTGCAAATTCATTTCTTATCGTTGGCACACTCGCGGACACAGGCTGCGAGCTTGTCACGCAGACGGCAAGCCCGAATGGCCAACGCGTTCATCGTGATACCCAGGCTCTCTGCCAACGAGCGCCGGTTCGCGATCTTCACGTGCCCTTTTCCCACGTAATACCGGGTAATCAGCTCGCGGTTCACGGGCTCCAACTTGCTAGTGCATCGCCCGAGACAAGCCAGCCTCTTCTCTCTGTCGTTATCACCTTCAGGCACGATGAAGTAGTCGCCAGGTCCGTGTCGTCTCAATTCATCAAGCGCAATACCAGCCCGGTTTGACTGGCGTAGGTATTCCATGAAGACGAAACGGGCCACTATGTAACAGTATTTGGCTGGAGTTTCACTCTCGATCGTGCCTTCCTCTTGAAGTCGGCGTGCTACGCGGTTGAGCGTTTCGTCGGCAAGCTCATCGGGGGTCGAGCAGTTCTTGCGGTCGAAGTAGAAAACGAGACGCTGTCGCATCTCCAGATAGGTCTTGCCACTCGAATTTATGCCTTGATCCAGCCAATTAAGCAGAGCATCAAATACTTTTGGCGAAAGCACCCATCCTTGTTGTTGGCGGCTGTCTTTCACAGAAATAGTACCGCGGAATCACAAAGCCTTCAGGGTCCGAACATAAAGCGCGAAGAATTCTTTCCTAAGTCTGGTTGAGGGTCAAGGTGGTTTGAGGTACCTGTCGTAGTCGATTCAGCTGTTCAGCGACCAGTACTTTAAGCGAAACGCTAGGCGAAAGGGAGCTCGTCGAAATCTCGAATTGTCCGATAGCGCTCAGCGCAGGGTTGGGGCTGATTCCCGGGCCTGACGCACAGCAGTGTCCGCATCCCTGCGGCGCCGGCAGCATCAAGTTCCGGAACTACATCTGAAATGAAAAGAACATCCTGAGCCGGCAGCCGTAACGCAGATGCAATCCGGTAATAGCTCGCAGCTTCGGTCTTCGATCCAACCGTCGTGTCAAAATAATTTTCGATCAGACCGGAGAGATCTCCCGCTGCAGTGTGAGCAAAGAGAAGTTTCTGCGCCAGGGAGCTGCCGGAAGAGAAGATACTGATTTTTAAACCCGCGCGGCGCCAACGCTCAAGCGCCGGCCGTACGTCGGCAAAGAGTTCAGCTTTCAGAGTCCCATCGCTGTAGCCCTGTTGCCAGATCTTGCCTTGCAGGGATTTCAAGCCGATTGACTTGCGATCGCGATCAATCAACCAGTTTGCGTACGCGGCCAGAGAATCGATCTCAGCATCCCGCGGCTCTTCTTTCAGCAGCGGAGGTTGTAAGTTCTGCTTCACATCGATGGCATGTTCATCGCGCAGTTGCTGTAGATCGGCCAGCACTTCCCCTGAATCAAAACGCTCCATGAGAAAACGCCGCACTTGTGAACGCGCGTAAGAAAACAAGACCTCGTGGACGAAGGCAATGGGTGTGGTCGTGCCTTCGATGTCAAGTAAGACACCGCGAATGCCTTCAGCTGCAAGACTTGAGAACATGACTTTGGCCAACCAACATTCAAGTAGCCCCACGCGAAATCAGAACTGGGAGCGGTAGCGACCAGCCAAAGAATTCACTGCAAAAGCTTGAGGGTGAACCGGCTTAGGCGCAGTTCTTCGTCAGTTGTGTTTTTGGCTGGTCGCTACCGCTCCCAGTTCTGATTTTGTGAGACCCATAGTTGAGTGTTCAATTACTCACTTAGGTCTTGATTCCGAAAAGCAAACAGGCAGAAAACGCTGATCCACGCCGCTCTCAGTATATAAGGGCGTCCAGCCCGCCGTGTCCTGAAACAAACGGATGGCGCGAATGCGACGATCGGCGCAGAGATTGAACCAATGCCAGGTACCCCGCGGCACACGAATCAGATCGCCAGCTTCAACTTCGATTGCGATTACCTGTCCGTCCCTGGTGTGAATATGAAAGAGTCCATGGCCCGCGATAATGAAGCGTACTTCGTCTTCGTCATGCCAGTGTTCACTACTGAATTTAGCAAGCATTGCTTCGAGCCCCGGCGTCTCGGGTCTGACATCGATTACATCAGCAGTTACATAACCGCCTCGCGCTTTTAATTCTTCGATCTCTTTGGCATAGGCTTCCAGGATTTCGTTCAGGCGGCGCATCCGGAGCAACTGGGTGAGCGGCAGTCCAGTGCTCGTAATCAATTCCATTCCGGCTTAGATACGCAGCGATCGCTGCCCGCGTCCGTTATAGTTTTGTTTTCATCCAGGATCGTCACTAAAGCCATCGTCAATCCCTCTAAGAATTGCTTTGCCTCAACAGTAGCGTGCGGCCCACGACTTCAAGCAAGAACTCGAAAATCTCGACATGACGTTTTGCGTCTGCCGGATTAGCACCCCAGGTGTAGAGACCATGACCCCTTAGTAAGAAGCCGTGCGCGTCGCCATGTTTTCTAAGAGTATCGCCGACGCTGTCGGCCAGCGCCAACATGTCCTGAGAATTTTCGATAATCGGCAGCCACTCGCGATGTTCGTGTGTCTTTACGCCGTGTAGTCCTTTAAGCATCTCGTAGCCTTCGATTGCCAGACCACCTTCGGCGACGTGAACGTCCGAGAGTATCGTGTTCCAGATCGAATGAGTGTGAAGCACTGCGCCGGCGCCACGTTCTTTTACTATCCTGAGGTGCAGAGAGGTTTCATCTGACGGTTTGGCGCCGGGCTCACTGAGCACCCGGCCATCTTCGTCAATCAATAGAAACTGATCAGCAACCAGCTCACCTTTGTCGAGGCCGCTGGGACTCATAGCCAGACGCAACGGCTCGCGACTCACGACGGCGCTGAGGTTTCCACTTGTACCAACTGCCCAGCCGCGAGCGTAGAAACTCCGAGCGATGGAAGAAAGGCTCGCAGCAATCTGCGGAAAACTCTCAAGGCTGTCAGATACTCTGGACATGGCAGGAAAGATGCTACGAAACGATAATACAGTGCAAGTCGGAACCATCAGGTGCCCGTTTTTCTCGCCATTTCGGCGACCGGGGGATCCAGCAAAAATCTTCCGGACCCCTTGCGTAGTCAAGTAAGTACATCTATATGTAGCCAATATGAACAAGATTAATAGCAATAGGAAAGAGCTGTCACCGCAGCAACGTGAAGAACTACTCGGCGCATTGAAAGCCCGTTTTGAGAAAAACATGAACCGCCATAAAGGTCTTGAGTGGGCCAAAGTCCAGGCAAAGCTGGAGGCTAATCCTGGAAGACTATGGTCGCTCAATGAAATGGAAAGAACGGGCGGTGAACCGGATGTTGTCGGGTTTGATAAGAAGCCCGGCGAATACATTTTTTATGATTGTTCAGCGGAAAGTCCTAAAGGCCGCAGAAGTCTTTGTTACGACCGCGAAGCGCTGGAGTCGAGGAAGGAACATAAGCCCCAAAACAACTCTATTGATATGGCAGCTGCCATGGGACTTGAGCTCTTAACAGAAGAACAATATCGAGAGCTGCAGAGACTTGGAGATTTCGATACGAAAACGTCGAGCTGGGTGAAAACACCTGCTGATATTAGAAAACTTGGCGGCGCCATCTTTTGCGATCGCCGCTACGACCATGTCTTCGTTTATCACAACGGTGCGGACTCTTACTATGCCGCCAGGGGGTTTCGTGGCTCTCTGAGGGTCTAAGGTGAGGTTGGGGAAGTTGTCGTTTCGATCACGACGGTCAACCCGAGGAAAGTACCGTAGCGATCTGCCGCCTCTGCGACCAGCTGACTTTCGGCTTTGCTGACCGGCCCAAAATAGTTGAGTGCTATGCGCACCGAGTCTCCTGCCAACGAACGCTTCCAGGTGCCGACGACGCGGCCTGCAATCACTATCACGGGGCCGAGTATCAGGTTGGCTCGGGACGTCACTTTGTTGTTCCTGGTTTCGAATGCAGCACTGCGATCTTTATAGCTGACCAGGTACTCATCGAATTGGGGTAACAGGTGAGCCCCTTGCGACGCACCTTTTCTCGGCAACACCGCTGCGGAATGCCAATAGGTTTTGCCGTCGATCAGATCTTTCAAAAGGTGACGCTGCACCATGTCGAGACCGCTGCTCGCGTCTTTAACAGTCAAACCTGACCACCACACAAAATCCGGTAAAGTTGCAGGCCCATGACTAATGAAGTAGCGTTGCGTCAAGTCGGATAGTGCCTGCTCACGTGTCCGCGTTTTGGTCTGCGGGACACGCTCCTCGAGCAGCGCATAGGTGAACTGTTTACCTTGCCTGCCCCCGCTGCAAATAACTCCATCCAGTTCGGCCCGTAAAAGAATATGAGTAAAACGCAGCAGGTCATCAACGGGCACACCCGCTCGCTGCACTGCTGATCGCAAACTATCGCGCGTCAACTGCTTGCCACCCAGCAACGCTTTCGTTATCGCGTTATTCGTACGCTTGAAAACAGCCTCATCGAGTTCAAGTTTGCGATAGTGGTATTTGCAGGCGGCGTTGACGCGCGGCGCAGTCAGCTTCAGCAGCCAGCGTATGTCGGCAGGGCTGACAAAATGCCAGGTGGGTCGCATGACATGCGTTCGCAGTATTTCGCCGGCGGCAAAAGCTTTTTCGATCGCTTGATCGGTAGCCGCAAGCATCCTTGATCCGAGGGCCCATTTGGCAGCGTAGTAATCCTGAGCCTGAACCGCGCCCAGCCAGTGAACGACCTCAGCCGGTTTATTGAAGTCCGGCGATGAGAGGCGCTGGTTTCTGAGTCGTTGAAGGGCAATGTCAAAAGTTTTCATCTTCAGTTGTCGATAATACTAAACAATAACGTTGGCAAGAACAGACGCCGAAGGCAAATTTCAGCGAGCTTCAATCAAGTGAATTGCTGAAAGAAATTATTCAACCAGCCTGCGAAGCTGGCGGGGAGAGTGATAGCCCCAGGCGAGGGCAGCCGAGGCTGGGGGAACACAGACCAAAATGTTCGGAGCCCACGAAGTGGGTGACGAAGGCAACGCTCAAAAGAGCTTCATCTGACTGTCTAATCATCTGTCGCCCGCTTCGCGGGCTCAGTCCAGTGTTTGGCCGTCACCCCAGGCTCCGCTGCCTCGCCTGGGGCTATCACTCTCTACGCCCGCTTCGCGGGCCCGTGGGATGCGTTCCTTCAACATACGCCAACCACACGGCACCAAAACCTTGCCAGGAAAGCAAGAAGTTGTTGGCATTATACCGGCTGGAAATAATCCCGATGCAAAAACCGCGTTATAACAATCTACGTGTCAACTTCTTCGTACCTCGACCTTGGATTAGACTATCCCGCTAATCATGAAAGCGATTCTCGAAACCAATATTGCGCATTACCGCATCATGGAACCGATCGGAGCCGGCGGCATGGGCGCAGTTTATAAGGCTTACGACACGAAGCTTCAGCGCGTGGTGGCGCTTAAGCTGCTGCCTTCAGAATATATTTCGCAACAAGATCGGCGGCGTCGCTTCTTTCAGGAAGCCCGCGCCGCCTCAGCTTTGAATCACCCACACATTCTCACCGTTTACGAGGTCGGAGAAGATGACGGCAAGCCCTACATTGCGATGGAGTATGTGGAAGGCGAGACGCTGCGCCAGAAAATTAAATCTCGCTCGTTAGATCTCACGGCCACGCTGGATATTTCGATACAAATCGCTGAAGGCCTCGGTAAAGCCCATGAGGTGGGAATCATTCACCGCGATCTGAAGCCGGAGAACCTAATGATCAGGCGCGACGGTTACGCGAAGATTCTCGACTTTGGTCTCGCAAAACTCGTCGCACAACGCGAACGCGCTTTGGCAGGCGATAGCGAACAGAAAACTCTGCTTCGGGTCGAGACCGAATCCGGAACGCTGCTGGGAACTGTCAATTATATGTCCCCGGAACAGCTACTGGGCCAGCGAGTCGACCACCGCTGCGACATCTTTTCTTTTGGGGTGGTCCTCTGCGAACTGCTTACCGGCAAGTGTCCCTTCGTTAATGACAACCGCATTGACACCATGCACGCCATCCTCCACGAGGAGCCAAAGATTCCCGCGTCGAGCAAGTTTGAGTTGCGAGCCGATCTCCATCGGCTGCTAAACAAAGCTCTGGCCAAGAAGCCACGGGACCGTTATCAGGCTGTCAGTGAATTAAGTGCGGATCTCAAATCCGTCAGGCGCGATCTCGATCTGGCCCAGCTTAGCAAGGCAGTACCTGGCCCGGGCAGCACGAGACTTGTTTTGAAACGGACCACGATCACGACGCGCTCCGGCAGGATAGATTACGAAAATGAACTTAACCAATCTCAGTTAAAAGCCGTGATGACGACTGAAGGTCCGCTTCTGATCGTCGCCGGAGCGGGTACGGGAAAGACGCGCACGCTCGTCTATCGCGTGGCGCGTTTGGTAGAGACTAGCGCAAAGCCCGAGTCGGTGTTACTGCTAACCTTCACCCGCCGCGCCGCGACGAGCATGCTGGCGCGGGCGGCAGCTTTGGCTGATCCGCGTTGCCAGCGAGTCTCCGGCGGTACGTTCCATTCGTTGGGCCACCTGGTTTTGCGGAAGTTTGCAGCTGAGGCAGGGGTGCAGCGCAACTTCACTGTGCTCGACCAGAGCGACACCGAAGATCTAATCGAACTGCTGCGCCGGCAGATGCGCGTCAGTAAGGATCGACGCCTTCCTCGTAAACGCACCATTGCCGCAATCTTCAGCACGATGGTCAACAAGATGAGCCCTTTAAAAACGGTTCTGAATCAGAGCTATCCGCAGTTTGTAGAAGAGCGTTCTGCGCTCGACGCGCTATACAAATCCTTCGAGAGCTTCAAGCGCACGCGTCACATGCTCACGTATGACGACCTGCTGATGCGCCTGCGCGAAGCGCTTGAAAACAGCCCCACCATGCGCGAGCAGCTCTCGGACCAGTATCGTTACATCATGGTCGATGAATACCAGGACACCAACAAACTGCAGGCCCAGATCGTGAAGCTGTTGACCTCCCAGCACCAAAACGTGGCAGTTGTGGGAGATGAATTCCAGTCGATCTATTCCTTCCGCGGCGCCAGCCATAAAAACATGCTGGAATTTCCCAAACTATTTCCCAAGGCGCAGATTATTAAGTTGGAAGAGAACTACCGCAGCACCCAACCGATACTCGATGTGGCGAACGCAATTATCGAGGACGTCAAAGAGAGCTATAAGAAACGCTTGTTCTCGCGCATTGAAGGAGGCGAACCGCCGGTAGTCGTCAGCGCACGTGATGAAAACGAGCAATCGCGTTTCGTCGCGCAACGCATTGATGAATTGCGTGAAGAGGGCGTGCCTCTCAGCCAGATCGCGGTGCTGTTTCGCTCCAGCTCACACTCGTTCGACCTGGAAATAGAGTTAGGCAAACAGGGAATCCCATTTCGCAAGTTCGGCGGCATCAAGTTTGCCGAGTCGGCCCACATCAAAGATGCGCTGGCGTTTCTGCGCGTGGTGGTCAAACCTTCAGACACGCTGTCGTGGTTTCGCGCCCTCAAGCTGATCGATCACATTGGGGATGCGACGGTCTATCAAATACTTGAACACCTGGGTGTTGAGCAAAAAGAGTTTCGTTCAAACAGGACGAAAGAGAGTTTGTTCAAGAAGTTGCACCGATTTCCGGCGCGGGCAAGTTATAAGGCCCAGCTGATCCGGCTGGCGCGGGTGCTGACGACTATTCTTGAAAGCAAGTCACCAAATGAACAGCTCACGGCTGTGCTGCGTTTTTACCGGCCCCTTTTGAAAGCAAGGTATGACGACTCACAACGTCGCGGGCGCGACCTGGAACACCTGCAGGCGATTGCAAAACGATACAAGACTGCGGCGAAACTCCTCGACGACGTGGCGTTAGACCCTTCCGGTGCGACGGAAGGAAGCAACGCCAGACGCAGTAGCGGCTTCGTTACTTTGTCGACAGTGCATTCCGCGAAAGGCCTCGAGTGGGACAGCCTGTTTGTGATCTGGATGACTGACGGCTGGTTCCCGTCGAACCGCTTCCGTGAGGAGTTTGATGATCTGGAGGAAGAGCGCCGGCTGCTTTATGTCGCGACAACGCGAGCCAAGCGCGAGCTTCATTTCGTGTATCCATTGAATGTGTATCGTTATGGCGAAAACGATGCTGTGCCGGCGCTCTCACGTTTTCTTGAGCCAATCCCGCCAACGATTCTGCCGCATGCGTCGCTCTCGGGTGAGGAGTAGATCACGCTTTAGGTTGACCGGACGTTTCTGGACCAGTTCTAGGTTCTTATTCGAATCGTGCCGGGATTGCTGACTTGCGCGTGAGCTTTGATCGTAACAGTACACGTACCGACGGCCAGATTATTAGGCAATCTAAAGGTCACTTGAACCGGAGAAGAAGTCCTTCGCACATCTTCTGCTGGAATGTCGAAGCTTTGATTATTGCTATCTACCAAATGAACGACCACCGAGGATGAAGGTTCGCCTGGAAGCAATTGCAAGTGAGTGGCAAACACAATGACGCGGGTGTTTCGATCGGCTCCCTGATAGAGGACGTTCTGGTTCACAACCGGAAACGGGTCTCTGATAAATAATAGTGAATCCAGCGCTACTGCTTGATCTGAAACTGGACCGTATTCCTCCATGAACAGAAGCGGTGTGGGGTTCGCTTGCACTGAGTATCGTCCACCTGTGTTCAAGCGAAAGAAATTGCTGTCATCTCCGCCCCAGACGATCATTTCGCTGCCGGTCCAAATTGCAGTGGAATCGCTTCTCGCGGCCGGTGCATTAATATCGCAGGTCGCCATCCAGGAGTTGCTGGCAGGGTTGTACCTGCCGCCAATCAGGAAGCGGCCACCCCAGATGAGTATTTCTGTGCCGCTCCAGACTGCGGGACTCAGGTATCGACCTGCTGGAGCATTCGTAGTAGTGGTAGCAGTCCAGCTATCTGTGTTCGGATTATATCGGCCGCCTGTGTTTAGAGATGCACCCCCGCCCCAGACAATCATTTCACTGCCGCTCCAGATTGCCGAGTGATCTCCACGAGCAGCCGGCGCGTCTTTCGTAGTTGTCGCAGTCCAACTGTCGGTACCGGGATTGTACCGGCCGCCGGTATCTAAGGAGACGCCGTTAAAGCCGCCCCAGATGATCATTTCGGTGCCATTCCAGACCGCAGAGTGGTAAGCCCGCGCCAGCGGCGCATTCGTGGTGCTGGTAGTGGTCCAAGTATCGGTAGTTGGATTGTATCTGGCGCCCGAGTTGAAATAGCTGCCCTTCGTTCCGCCCCACACAATCATTTCACTGCCCGTCCACACTGCTGTCTGAAAAACTCTAGCAACAGGCGCATTCACAGTGCTCATGCTGGTCCAGGTGTTGGTGTTGGGGTTATACCGTCCGCCGGTTTGTAATTCGGCGCTAGAGAACCCAAGGCCGCCCCACACGATCATTTCGGTCCCTGTCCACACGGCGGAATGATAGAACCGCGCGCCGGGTGCATTCGTCAGGCTCATGGTGCTCCAGGTATTCGTGCTCGGATTGTATCTGGCGCCGTCGCCAAAAGGATTGCCGGTTTGCGTCTGGCCGCCCCAGATGATCATCTCCGTGCCGGTCCAAACTGCGGTGTGAAAACGACGTCCGGAAGGTGCATTCGTTGTGCTGGTCGGACTCCAAAGATCGTCAAGACACGGAGGTATTGGCGTTGGCGTGGGAGTCGGAGTAGGAGTTGGCGTCGGGGTTGGCGTCGGCGTGGGAGTGGGAACAACGCCGGTCGCGTTCCAGTTGAGCGTGATAGTTCCATACTCGCCATTCCAACCATCGACGGCGATGCGATAAGTCGTTCCCGCAGTAACATTGAACTGAACGCGGCTCGCTCTATTTTGACCCTGGACGATATCGTCATTCGCGGCAATCGTAATGAGTTGATTCAACGCGGCGCCGGTGTAAACGGCCAGGGTTGTATCGAAGTTGCTGCCTATAGTATCTATGGTCATCTGACCATTCACAGGGGACAACCAGGAATACCAAACCGATTTGTCTCCAGTGAAACCGGCGTGATCGGGCTCGCTTGCCTCGCGGGTTGCGCTCACGTTTGAGCCGTTTAACGTTCCCGAATTATTCTGCAGCACGACTGCATTGACGAAGTTGTCATTGGGCGGACGCACTGGGGCCGGCGCACCTATCGAGTAACCAATCAGGTCGAGCGCCATAATGTCATTTTCGCTGATGGTCCTTCGTAAGCTGCGACCAAGCGTTGGATCCATCACGCCGATGTAAGGCCGCGTAGAAGACAGTGCGTCGTCTTTCCAGTGACTCGACTGTCTTTCGTCGCCGTCGCCTGGTTCCGGATTCGGACCACCGGTTGAGAGTGCCAGTTCAAGCGTCGCAAAAGTGCTGGTCTGATTGCCGAAGAAGACCTGGCTGCCGCCGATAGACATCACGCGCGGTGCAGTCGCGAACGTCGCCAGACTGGCGGTGGCAGGCCGGAAGCGGAACAGATCCATTACCGTGACAGGCGAAGCAGCCTCTCCGTCATCAGAAAGGAAACCAAGCGCGTGGCCGATCTCGTGTGACGCAACGGAGTCAAAATCTGTTACGCCAGTCGCGATTCCGTCGTCGGGACTAAAGTCAAACTGGAAGGCGGAATTGAAGCCAATGCCGGCGTCACCCTGTCCCAGCGGCACTGAACCCGGATCTGAAATATCGGCCACAATGCCGAGAGCGCGCGCGTTAGCTCGGCTCAGTTCAGCGCTGGTCACGTTGCTGGTGGCTCCGTTGAACTCTACAGGCACCGCTGTCGCAGGTAAGAAGTTGTACAGTTGTTGCTCTGCCGTTGTTGATCCACCATTTATTAGTTTTTGCCGGAGATCAGAATACGGGCCCATCACGGCTGAGACCGCGGTTGCGCCCAGAATGCTGGGATCGGAATAGGGCTGACCAAAGAACGTGGGGCCGAAGTCAACGTCAATTACGATTGTTATGGGCGTCGAGATGATCGCCTCCCAACGATTCGCGGCCACGATGAAGGCATTCTTAGCAGTCTGGTTTTGCTCCAGCTGAACGGTGCCGTGCAACACGATACGCAGTCCCACAGAGACTTGTAGGGGCAGGCCCGCCGCTTCGTCTGAAATCCAGAACTGACTTCCATAAGGCGAGTCCGTCCGGCGAGGGGCGCCGGAATAGATCACTCGCATTGGCCCAGCGCTGCTGCGATCCGCAATCCTTTGACGCTCGTCAGACTTTGCTTCGCGACAGACAATTTCTCCCCGTTCGTTCTGAGAGACAACGAACGTTTGATTACGGACTGGGCTGCCGGTTGTCTGATTCCGGCGGGCCTTTGCTGGTGCAGAGGCAGGGTTTGCCAGAAGGAGCAGGCAAAACAGCAAGCCGCCGGCCAGCGTAGCGATGACAGACTCAAAGGACATAGTCGTCCGAACAGTCTTATTCCCTTGAACGTAGGACGAGGACATTGGCGGCGTTTCCCTTTAACAATTCCGCTGTCTTGGATGGTCACTCTGGGATTGGCGGCGAGTCAGTGACCTATGGCGGCGAATCTTAGCACAGCGGCGAGTCTGGCGGGATTTGTCGATTCAGTCAGTAGTTCCGAATTTTCTCGTCTCGAAGGAGAATGACGATGCGTTCTTCTTTAAGGATCGCTTTTGAGGACCATGAACGTCAGGGATTCGGAGTGGGTGGCTTGGCGCCTTGCGGCAAGTTCCATAACTCAATCAGTACATTATTACGTGGGGGTCCAACCATGCTCACGATGCGTTGAGCGTCAAATCCTCGGGAATTTACCAAATAGTCGATAATGCGTTTCGTGCATCTTTTTACGTCGGCAGCTTGATCTCTTTGGCTGGGATAGACAATTACGTAGGCTGTACTACTCGGATCAGTCTTTAGCTCGATCGCGAAATTATCTAGCCGGGCCTTCTCATCGTTGCTGGTTACCACTGGGAACTCGTCAAACTTACGTGCCGGCAGAACAGCAACCGGGATTGATACAGCGCAGCTGGCCGAGCAATCTAGATGGTATCCGCCGATCGAGAGTGTGGCCTTAATTGTTTGTCCTGCAAGACCCTTGGTGTCAACTTTGATTGAGCTCGTCCCTTGACCTTCGATAATTCTGCCAGCTGAAAGCGTCCAATTATAGACAGGTTCGACGCCCGCCGATCCACCTGTTAGGTTAGTTGAAAATGTTAACGGTGAATCAGCCACAACATTTTCCGGACACACGATAACCGCCGTCGGACAACTGGGACGGGGCACGCAGCGATTCACCACTACTGTCGTTGAAGAAAAAGCTTCACAGACTTCCACGCCATTACTTGTGTCAGCTTGCACGAACGCCTGGTAATAACCCGGCTCTAGTCCTGACAGATCCCAGGTTACGGTGGGTCCCTCAGCATCAATTCGCCCAGCGCTCGTAGACCAGTGGTAACGTACAGAATTACCGCTTGGCGAGTTGGCTTTGGCGTTTAGCTGTACGTGGGAATTGGAAGTCCCTTCGCCGGCACAGGTCGAAACTACCGAGGAATCAGCAGTGATGTTGAGGCTCAAAGGAGTAAATACACTACTGGTCTTTACGGGTTCCTGACCGAATACTGCGCTTGCAGAAATTCCTAACATTACCCAGGCAATTGCTAATAACCTTATCTGAAGCTGACTGTTAAGTCTGAACATTATCACTCCTATAACTCCGACACGACGGGACTAATTGCGGCGGCGTCTGCGCGTGGCTGGTTCACGTGCCGGGTTTACATCGCCCGCCTGCAGCGTTGGAGTAGGTTGGGGCGGCTTCGCTCCGCTGGGCACAATCCATAACTCAACACAATCTTCCTCGCGGAAACCACCGTTAACGACAGTGATTCGGGATGAGTTAAGACCGCGTTCGGTAACGAGATAATCCCGCGCCCGGGCTCCCAGACGGTTCGCTTCTCCCTTGCGGCTCTGACGTCCAGCGTAAGCAATAATGTAGGCAGCCGATGAAGGATCGTTTTGTAGCTGTACTGCAAGGTTATCCAGTCGCGCCTTCTGATCGTCGAAGGCACAGCTGCAGCAAACGTCAAACTGCCTTGCTGGGTTCTCGCGCGATGGAGCGGCCGGTACCAAAGTGGAAGCTTGCGACGACTGCCGACACACCGCATCGCCTGAACCATCATCTACCACCAGGATAGCCGTAATATTCTGGCTAGCAAGCCCGGTAGAATCCACGGTAATGGTCGGAGTTCCAAGACCACTGAGAATCCTGGCATTCGCTGGAGTTACTGTCCACGTGTAGTTGAGTGCTGAACTTCCACTGTAGGTTACATCACTTGTGTAGGTAATCACCTCGCCGTCATTGACCGAAGCAGGTGCGGAAACATGCACTGGATAGGGGCATGGAGAATTCACCACCGGCGGCAGGCCGGGTCTGTAATTTAATGCCACACATTTAATACGCCCGGCTTCGAGAACTATTTCGCGAGTCCATCGTTGACCGTTCGGCAAGCTGATTACGATCGAGTGTCGTCCGGGACTGAGATTCCAGATACGCCCCTCGCTGGTAGTCGTGTCCTCACGCTTGCCATCAACTTCAATGGGAAGCCCTAACGGGGTCGTCTGAACCTTGAGAGTTCCATATCTGGCGAGCTTCTTCTTAGCATAAGCAAGAGAAGTTGGAGGGACGCAGGAAAATATACATACAACCAGCAGAACGAACGCCGGCTTAACACAGGAGGTGGCTGCTTTAAGTCTCATCTCAATTAGCCTCCTCCGTAGCATTAGCTCGCGCTGCCATTTTCATTCCCGCATATCGCTTGCGCAAGACTGCTCCGAAAGCCATAAGTCCAGAGCCTAACAACAAGAGGGAAGAGGGCTCTGGTACGGGAGTCTGGGGTGATGGCACAACGCTGGGAGTCGGAATGATAGGCGGCGTGAGAGGAGGAATGGTATCGTGACCGTGGGGAAAGAAAAGTGGTATTCCCGCCAGGAAAAGCAAAGGCCATTTCGGGAATCCGCCGCCGGCTACCAGGATTTCGCCGCAATCGCAAATTGTAACGTCTACATCGCCCTGAATAGTTTGCACACTGGTCTGAGGCTCATCGGAGCTCACCTCAACGCCGGCCAGAAGCGAAGTTCCGTTTTCTGAAATTGGTTTACCTGCCTGGGGAAGACTGCGAAGGTTAAGCTGCGCAGGGCTCTGATAACCATCGACGATCTGTAATATGTCGTTCATCGTTACGGGGTCGGCTTGGATTGGCGTACCAGCCAATAACAACACGCTAACCATCCCAGCAACGATTCGGAAAATCTTACTGCGCATATTAACTGCTCCTATTTAACTGTGAGGCCAAGCGAGACTGCTTTCGTCGTTGATCTTGAAATGAAGAGATCCTGGGTCCCGCTTTTCAGCTCTCCGCCACCCGAGACTCAAGCCTCGCAACAACTCGCTTTACCATCAACAGCGTGTTGGTGGTAAAGCAGCGGCGGCAAAAATGGGAGGTGAAGCAAGCAACCTTTAGAGCAATTGACGAGCCGCAACCTTTCTAAGGGCCAGCAGTGAAATCTGCTAGGAAAATGAACCCTTCCTGTTATGCGAGCGCCTCAATCAGTCTAAGACTCAGACAAGGTCTGTATTCTGGACAGAAGACCACCGGGATGAGTTGCCCATAAGGGCGGAGTCAGGGCAGGGCGTTCTAATTCTTTGTCGCACCAGGGAGCGGAGCTTTTCCTGTTTGACTGCACTCGCGGTTTCTCGCTAGAGTACCCACCAAGCCCGACCGATGAGATCGACTTTGACTCGGATACAGAAATCAGATCGTCTCCCGCTCTCCCGATAGCCGCCAGCAGGCGGCAACCCAATCAAAACTCGACTTTGACAAGAGTTGTGCGCGATTCGACCGGTGCTCAGGCACCGGCTCATCAACCGTCGCATGTTTGATCAGGAATAAGGGAGGTTGTCATGTCCGCTATAGCGTCACGAAGTAGTTATCGAGTTGCTGATGAACAGGAGTGGCTGGAATCCTCAGTTAATGTTGACCCTTCCCCTGCGTCTGTCTGGGCGCCTGATTACGAGGAAGAAGACGAAACAACGCTGCAGAGCGCGCGAGTCGATGCTCAATGCACCGGCCTGATGTCTCCTAACATCGAGCAGGAAGAATCAGTTGTCGATACTCCTAGCCAGGTTCGATTACTGGATGAGTCGCAGGTGCTTCCGGGCGAGGCCTCGTTTGCCACTGTCAGACTGAATCAACTCTTCGAAGACGGCACTTTCAAACCACCAGACTCATGCGAACCGATCTCAACCAGCACCGTCGATGACAATCGTGAACGCCCGTCCGCGTCGCGAGTTAGATCACTGGATGAATCTCAGGTCCTCGCTGGTGAAGCATCGTTTGCCACAGTGTTGGGCGAACTTACGATTGCGCAGCGCCACTCGCCGATTACCGAATTCCTCGTCAAGACGAAACTAAGTTTGAAACAACTGGTGCTGGCCGTGCTCGCACTATTTTCGGTCCTCGCTCTGGGGGTCTTTGTCCTTGTGTTTACGATAAGCTCTGAGGTTGTGAAAGTCAGCTCAGCTCCGCCACCGACCAATCCGGTTGCGACTAATCAATCCGTGGCGACTTCAAATACTGAGGCTCCCGCATCGGTCTTGAATTCACAAGGCAAGGAAAGTGGCACCGCCAACCCAACTCAAGCAGTGGCGACTGCTAAAGAGATGCAGAGTGTCGCCGAAACGAAGTTGATTGAGACACCGAGCTCTGACGATTCACGCAAGGCACCTCCGAAAGACGCAAAATCAGTCGCGGTTAATCAGGAGATTCTACGAGACCCCAGGGAACATGTTATTGAGACGAAGAAGCAGTCGGCTTCGGCGGCCAGAAAAGCGTTGAAGGAACCGGCGGTAGTGAAGACGCCGAACGCCACTGTAAGATCGGAACCAAGCGAGACGCGTCCCGAACCGGCAACCACGCAAAAGGAGGTGCCGGTGATAGTAGAAAATGTCGAAGCGAAAACGCCGACGATAACCGGGGGCGGGGAACGGCCGCGGACCGTCACGCGAAAACCAAGCCCCTGACCACCACTCGGTTAGCGGCGGCTCTTATGATCGCGGAGCAGACCAAGGCATGGCCCATTAGGTCGTGGTACCGACCTCATCTGCGTAATCGGCGTAATCTGTGGATTAGTTCATCCGCCCTTTTGCTTCGCTAGCTCTCTGCGAAACGCTCGCTCCCTATCAGCCACATAATTCTGGTAGCCGACCGGATCGATAAACGCTGTCGAGACACCGGCCTTCAGTTGCGCATATTTCGTTCCCATGTCGAAATAACTGCCATGAGCGCCAAGAAAATAGTCGCAAGGCAATGACTTCAGAACCTGGAAGGTTCGTTCAAAATCTTCGGCTATCCCGCGATAGACTGAATTTCCGACCAGCTTGTATCCGGGATTAACGTTCGGGCTACCAATGATCACAACGTCGCGAGTCTTGCCGCTCTCCTTCACTTTCATCGTCCACGTCGTGCAACCTCTGGTGTGCCCGGGCGTCAGACGCGCCGTGAGTACCGCATCTCCGAGTTTCACCTGATCCCCATCCCGCAATACACGATCAACTTTTGTCGGCGGGTAAAGTTGTACTGGATCGTTGCCATAATGAAAATCGCTTCTCCCGCCGGATTCAACCACGGGCACATCGCCTTCCATCACCATGTATTTCGCGCCGGTGAGTTTCTTGATCATGTCGCTTCCGGCGTCGTGATCGTAATGCGCGTGACTTATCAACAGAATCTTGACGTCGTTGAACTTAAACCCCAGCGATTCGATACTGGCCCGAATCAACGGAACGTTAGCTTCAAGGTCGCTGTTAATGAGGATGTGACCTTGGGGAGTGGCGATTAGGTAGTTCGCTAATCCCTTGCTGCCAACATAGTAAAGGTTTCCTGCAATTCGGAACGCAGGAAACGGCTCGGTCCAATCCGCTTGTAGCTTCGCCTCTTTGGTGCCAACGAAAGCTAGAGCGAAAAATATCAACGCGAGCAACGAAGCAATAATTAATGGTTTGCGGGAATGTCGCATGTTGTAGCTACCTTTGGTCTCTCTGTCACCCAAGCCCGAACGAGCTTCAATGATTTAAGGCGTTAGCGATTCTAACATCTCTATCGAAAGTTAAATGCTGGAAGTCATGAAATAAAAATTGTCCCATGCCGGTCCGCCGGCGGGCGTAGGGTCCTGGCTCCGACCCCTGACCGCTGTCTTGTATAGTGTCTCTATGCCTGATTCTTTCCCCGAATGGATCCAGCCGATGGCTGCCACGCTCACGCAGGAGCGTTTCAACGGCGCGGAATGGATCTTTGAACGGAAGTTCGACGGCATCCGACTACTCGCCTACAAGAAAGGGGCCCGAGTCGAATTGTTCTCGCGCAATCGTTTGCCGCAAACCATCCCGGCCCTGTCTCGCGCCATTGCGAAACTCCCGCATAAGGAATTGATTTTGGACGGCGAAATCGATTGGCATGGACCTACGGCTTACCATGTCTTCGACATCATGTGGCTCGATGGTCGTGATCTAACCAACCTGCCGCTCGACGAGCGCCGCGCACTGTTACGCAGGCTGCCGCTCGCCGCGCCGCTGCACCGCGTCACTGAGTTGCACGACGAAGCGCCCTGGAAGCGCGCGCAGGATCGGGGCTGGGAGGGTGTGATCGCGAAACGCCGCGATTCAGTTTATGAGCAACGCCGCTCGCCAAACTGGCTGAAGATGAAGTGCGAGCTGGCCCAGGAGTTGGTTGTCGGCGGCTTCACAGATCCGCAAGGCAAACGCGCCGGCCTGGGTGCACTACTGGTTGGTTATTATGACGGGAACGAGCTTGTCTTCGCCGGCAAAATCGGCACTGGCTTCAATACGCAACTGCTACTCGATCTGCGAGCGAAACTTGATCGACTGGAAATCGACAAGCCGCCGTTTACGAAAGCCGTTGGCTTACCGCGTTTGCGCGCCCACTGGGTTCAACCTCAAATCGTGGTACAAGTCGGTTTCATCCAATGGACGAAATACAACAAGCTCCGCCACCCGAGACTTCTGGGTATTCGTAAAGACAAAGATCCGCGTGAGGTGGTGAGGGAGTGATTAGTCATCCAGAGAAAATCCTCTTTCCCGACGACGGCATCACCAAGGGAGAACTCGCGTCGTATTACGCGCGCGTCGCGCCTGTGATGCTGCCTCACATCCGGCGTCGACCCGTGACGATGGAGCGTTATCACCGCGGCATCGGCGCGCCGGGTTTCTTTCAGAAGGACGTTTCCAAGGGTTTTCCCGAGTGGCTGAAACGCGTCGAGGTTCCGAAGAACGAGGGCACTGTCAATCATCCGATTGTGACCGACGCGCGATCGCTGTTGTGGCTCGCGAACCAAAACAGCATCACCATTCACGTGTGGCCTTCGCGTGCGCCGAACCTCTACCAGCCCGACATCTGCGTCTTTGATCTTGATCCGTCCAGCAACTCTGCTGACAAAGGTCAGTTGGACGTGCTGTGCCGTGCGGCGCTGGACTTGCGCGCATTGCTGAAGGAGTTGGGCCTTCCGAGTTGGATCAAAACCACCGGGTCGAAGGGATTCCACATCGCAGTGCCGTTGGACGCGAAATCCGATTTCGCCACAGTCGCGCGCTTCGCTCATCGCGTTGGTAAGTTACTGGTGGCGCGTGATCCGGAAAATCTCACGCGCGAGTTTCACAAAGTAGATCGACGCGGCCGCATTCTGGTCGACACCGGTCGCAACGATTACAGCGCCACCTTCGCCGCTGCTTACACGGTTCGTGCAAGACCAGGCGCTCCTGTTTCAGCGCCATGCACCTGGGAGGAAGTAGAAAGCGGCGAGGTATCGCCAGGAAGTTTCACGATTCGCAACATGGCTGAGCGCATCGCAAAGGTCGGCGATCTCTGGTCCGACCTGCTGCAGACCAGACGCTCACTCCGGTTGCCGATCGAGCGGTTAGAAAAGATGTTGTAAGGAGTAAATCCGCAAAAAAGAACGCTGAAAGCGTTGGCTAATTTCAGCGCAGGGTTGTGCTTTGGCAAGCCTGGGTGATAGTCGCAGCAATAGATGTTTCGCAACCCTGAAGGGGTTGCGACGTCTGTTTGCGTTTTCCGACCTTCGATGCAACCCCTTCAGGTTTGCTGCAACCTCTAAACGCATTCTTATCGCCAGCGTTGCCAAAGCGCAATCCTGGGCTGAACTTAACGAACGTTTTCAGCGTTAATCCCGTTTACTCGCTTGATTGCCGCGGACGTAACGGAAGAAGCTCACGTCTGCCGCACTGATGAAGTCATCGCGGCATCAAGCGCGGCGACGTTTTCGCGATTATGGTTTGTTCGTCATCCACAGAAACAAGGAGGAGACTCATGAAGCACCGAAACTATCCGCTATTAGCCGCCGCAATTCTATTATTCATCGCTCCAGCCAGCCTGGCGCAAACACAGTTTCCCGATACACCCGCCGGCAATCAGACGAGGGCATGGTTGGATGCTTTCAATGCTGGAGACCTCGAGAAGTACAGGGAGTTCTATAGCAAGAATTTCCCCGCTCGTGTGGAGCGTGCTGCTCGAGCAATGGAATTGCGTCAGGAGAACGGCGGTTTCGAACTAAAGAAGATCGAAGAGTCGACACCGACAAAGATCGTCGCTCTCGTTCAGGAACGCCTTTCTGATCGGTTTGTCCGGTTGTCAGTTGAGGTTGAGGCCTCCGAGCCACACCCGATGACCAGACTCGACTTGCAAGGGATCCCGCGGCCGGCGGAATTTGCTCTGCCGCACCTCAGCGAGAGCGAACTGATTGCGGCCCTACGAAAGAATCTGGATGAGGCGGCTGCTGCTGATCGTTTTTCGGGTGCGGCCCTGGTCGCAAAAAATGGCAAGACTGTTTTTGTCCAGGCGTATGGTTCGGCAGATCGTGAAAAGAAAACTGCGAACACTTTGAAGACGCGCTTTCGACTCGGTTCAATGAACAAGATGTTCACTGCAGTAGCCACTCTTCAACTCGTGCAAACTGGCAAACTCGATCTGAAAGCGCCTTTTGGCAACTACCTGACCGACTATCCGAATAAGGACGTTGCTTCAAAGGTAACAATCGAACAACTCCTCTCGCACACCGGAGGCACGGGTGACATTTTTGGCCCGGAGTTCGACAAGAACCGTCTCGAATTAAAGACTTTGCAGGATTATGTGAAGCTCTACGGTACCCGCGCACCGGAGTTCGCACCAGGCAGTCGCTGGCAGTACAGCAACTACGGTTTTCTTCTGCTGGGAGTGCTGATAGAAAAAGTTAGCGGTCAAACTTATTACGACTATGTCCGTGATCACATCTTCAAGCCTGCGGGGATGATCGGAACAGCTTCCGAACCTGAAGATCAGCTGGTCGCTGAGCGGAGCATTGGCTACACGAAATTCGGTGACGGTGGCTTGCGTCCCAACACTGACACCCTGCCCTACCGCGGAACTTCCGCCGGCGGTGGCTACTCCACCGTGGAAGACTTATTGAAGTTTGCGAACGCGTTGCAAACACACAAACTGCTCAATGCGCAGTACACGGAAATGCTGACAACCGGGAAAGTCGATACACCGATGGGTGGTAAGTACGCCTATGGATTCCAGGATGCGATGACAAACGGCGCGCGATGTTTCGGCCACGGCGGCGGCGCCCCAGGGATGAATGGCGAACTCAAGATCTGCCCCGGATCAGGCTATGTAATCGCGGTGCTGGCAAACATGGACCCACCAGCGGCAAGCCACGTTGCGGATTTCATTACAAACCGGCTGCCAGTGAAGTGAAGAAATCTAGCTGATGTATTTGAACCTCTGGAGCCAGTCCCGGGTCGGATGGTTTGGTTTTGAAACGCTGAAAGCGTTGGCTAATTTCAGCCCAGGGTTTGCTTTGAAACCCTGGGTCATCGTCGCAGCCAATAGATTTTTCGCAACCCTGAAGGGGTTGCGACGCCTGTTGCGATTCCGCGATGTTTCGACGCAACCCCTTCAGGGTTGCGTCTTAAAAACTTGTAATTGTCGCTTCCCAGGGTTGAAACAACCCTGGGCTGGAATTAGCCCACGCTTTCAGCGTTAGGTTGCCAAGCCGAAACCCTGGGCTGGAGTTAGCGAATGCCTTCAGCTTAGGTCTCACGCGGAGGCGTTAGACACTCAATCCCAAACGTAACGCTCGTCGTATGCAATGCCGTAAGCCTTCAGGAAAGCGCGGTACTCGTCCTGAAAAGTCACTCGCTTGTGATGCTCTTCCTGGTTTTCTATATATCTAACAGCTTCCTTCAAATTGGATTGACTTACAGAGAAAGCTCCGTATCCGCCCTGCCAATGAAACTTTGCCAGTGTCGCTGAAAGCTCTTTTGCAAGACCAGAAGAGGTGCGTTTGATCTCCTTAACGACTGAAGCAATAGATTGTGTCCGCGATAATGCAAACAGCGCATGAACGTGATCCTCAACACCATTGACGATTAACGTTTCGCAATCCTGTTCACGCAGCATCTTCGCAAGGTACGCCTGCATGTCAGTTCGTAACATGTTGTCGCTAAGAAACGGGAATCGGTTTTTAGTTGAAAAGATAAGGTGAGTCCAGAGTCGTGCGAGCGATTGAGCCATGAAGGCGGGTCCTCCTGTTTCGGTCTAGGAAACGCTCGGGGATTCTACCCACAGGTAGTTAAGCGAACCTCATGAGGAGGGCGGAGCCACCGATTCAGGTCTATGAAAGAGATCTAGTAAGCGCCGATTAGGCTGAGAGTAGGTTAATTTAAAGACATAACGCTTGAGAGCAGGTGAATTCGAAGACATAACAATGAGAGTAGGTTTTCAAAGACATAACAATGAGAGTAGGTTTTCAAAGACATAACGTTTGAGAGCAGGTTAATTTCAAAGAGATAACGCTGAAAGCGTTGGCTAATTTCAGCCCAGGGTTTGCTTTGAAACCCTGGGTCATCGTCGCAGCCAATAGATTCTTCGCAACCCTGAAGGGGTTGCGACGCTTGTTGCGATTCCGCGACGTTCGACGCAACCCCTTCAGGGTTGCTAAAGCCTCTAAACGTATTCATATTCCCAGGGTTGCCAAAGCGCAACCCTGGGCTGAAGTTAGCGAAACGCTTTCAGCGTTAGGCAATTGGAAACCCGCGTGTCCAACTGCCAAACCTCCGTGTGCAGGTGCAAAGCTGCGGTGCGCAAGTGCAAACTCCCCGTGCGCAGGTGTAACACCCGCGCGAAGTAGTGGAGAGTGATATTCACTGGTTGCCGACGTTGCAACGACATCGCAAAAATGCCCACTTAACGCGGCCAAGCCGCATGCAAGCTTGCTTTCCGTCCCGCCTTTTCCATTGACCTCTCTTATTCTTCAAAGTAATATATTGCTATGCCATATAAAGGTTCAGACATTCTTGACCGCGAGCTCAAGAAAGGCAGTGCTGAATTATTGATTCTATCGTTGGTGGAAGACCGCCCGCGTCACGGCTACGAGATTGGCAACTTGATCGAACAACGTTCAGGCGGCCTACTCCGATTCAACGTCGCGTCACTGTATCCCCTGCTCTATCGTCTGGAAAAACGGCGGTGGATCCAGGGCCGTTGGGTTGAAAAAGCTGGTCAGCGACGGCGGCGCTATTACCGTTTGACCCCCGAAGGCAAGAAGGTTTTGGCTGCGCAACGCAACAGCTGGAGAGATTTTGTCGAAGCGATGAACCTGATTACCGGAATAGAACGCGCGTAACGATCAAGTTTCGCACTGTCGGGGCGCGACTAAAGAGCCCACGTCAATCACGCTTCAAAACACCTTGGAAGATTGCCGAGTTAAGACCAACCATGCCTGATTGGAAACCTGAAATCAGACTGCACTTGCGTGGACTGCGTCTCACCGCTACTCGAGAAGCAGAGATCGTCGAAGAATTATCTCAACATCTCGACGATCGTTACGAGCGTTTGCTGTCCGACGGTTCATCAGCAGATGAGGCTCATCGAGCGGTACTTCTTGAGCTTACTCAGGGCGAATTGCTTGCGAACGAACTATCCCGAGTGGAGAAGATGGCTCCAAAACATTCAGTCGTCACAGGCTCACCATTAAAAGGAGGTCGCAGAAACGTGGCGGTAGACTTTTGGCAAGACTTACGTTACGGGCTGCGCATGCTCGTTAAGAACCCCGGCTTCACTGCCGTGGCTGTCATCGCCCTCGCTTTAGGTATTGGCGCAAACACGGCGATCTTCAGTGTTGTCAACACCGTACTGTTGCGACCGTTGCCTTACAAAGATCCCGAACGGTTGGTGATGGTCTTTGAGGACTCGAGCAAGCATGGATTTCCACGCGATACGCCAACCGCCGCGAACTACATCGACTGGCGCGACCAGAACCAGGTATTCGAAAGTATCGCCGCCATCGCCGGCGGAAGTTTCAATCTTACGGGCGTCGGAGATCCGGAACGTATCGTGGGTTACCGAGTTTCTGCGTCACTGTTCCCGCTGCTCGGTGTTTCTCCACAACTGGGCCGCTGGTTTACACCGGACGAAGATCAAGCCGGGGCGAATCGTGTGGTGATTATGAGCCATCGCTTGTGGCAGCGACGTTTTGGAGGCGATCCAAGTATCATTGGCAAGCCGCTGACTCTGAATGGCCGGAGTGTCACCCTGGTCGGCATTATGCCCGCAGACTTTCAGTTCCATACTCAAGAAGACGAACTCTGGGTGCCAATCGCTTTCTCTAAAGAGGAGGGGCAGAATCGCTCGAGTCATTTTCTTGACGTTATGGCGCGGCTGAAGCCTGGAGTGACGTTGTCGCAAGCGCAGGCTGAGATGAGCACGATCGCCGCTCGCTTGCAGCAACAGTATCCGGATACGAACACTGACGTCGGGTCAGAGGTGGTACGGTTGCACGAGCATGTGGTTGGAGACATCAGACCTTCATTGCTGATTCTTCTCGGTGCAGTTGGACTCGTGCTGTTGATTGCTTGCGTAAATGTCGCAAACCTCCTGCTCGCGCGCGCTGCGATACGACAAAGGGAGATCGCGTTGCGAGTGGCACTGGGCGCCAGCCGCTGGCGTTTGATTCGACAGTTCCTGACTGAGAGTGTTTTGCTTGGCATGCTCGGCGGCGTTATTGGTTTGCTTCTCGCGCTGGCCGGATTGAAGTTACTGACCGCTATCATTCCACCCAATATCCCGCAAATCAAAAACATCTCAATCGATCCTCGCGTGCTGGGCTTTACGATTCTTGTTTCGTTGCTCACTGGCGTTATCTTCGGTTTGGCTCCCGCGATTCAGTTGTCAAGCTTCAGTCCGAACGAAACGCTCAAAGAAGGCGGACACAATCCGGTAGCTAGCCGTGGCAATCGCATTCGCGGAAGTCTGATCGTAGCCGAAATGGCAATTTCACTCGTGCTGCTGATTGGCGCTGGTCTTTTGATCAATAGTTTCCTGCGCTTACGAAATGTTGATCCCGGGTTTCGCAGCGATAACCTTCTGACGATGCGCGTGTCCTTGCCGCAGTCGAAGTACCCCCAGCGAGCTCAACGGGCCGCTTTTTACACTGAGGTGAATCGGCGGCTGGAAAGTGTCCCCGGCGTTAAGTCATCGGCCGTTACTACGAACCTGCCCTTATACACACAGGGCAACTCGACCAATATTTCCATCGAAGGCCGCCCCGACCCGCCACCGAATCAGGAACCGATCATTACCGTGCGAGTAATTAGTCCGAAATATTTGGACACCATGGGAATTCCATTGCTGTCTGGCCGACAACTCACTGACCAGGACACTGACGATACTCCGAATGTCACGGTGGTTAGCGAAACGATGGCCCGGCGTTATTGGCCCGGCGAGAATGCGATTGGAAAACGCATCTCTTTTGGTAAGGCGGAAAAAGATGAGGACTGGATTCAGATCGTCGGCATCGCCAGGGATGTGAGGCAGTACGATTTGATCAGCGAGATAAAACCGCAGATGTACGTCGGTTATCAGCAGATAGATTTCTTCGTTCCGCGCGACCTGGTGGTGAAGACCGATGTTGATCCGATGAGCATGGCGGCTACGGTGCGGAAGGCCATTTGGGAGATCGACAAGGACCAACCTGTTTCAAATATTCGCACGATGGATGAGATTGCTTCGGAGTCAGTGGCGCGCCAGCGTTTCAGCATGCTGCTGTTTGCAATTTTTGCGAGCGTCGCTTTGCTACTCGCGGCCGTCGGAATTTATGGAGTGATGAGCTACTCGGTCGCGCAGCGTCGCGGCGAGTTTGGAATCAGGATGGCGCTGGGCGCACAAAAACGAGATGTCTTGAAACTGACCATCGGAAAGGGATTGAAGCTGGTATTGCTGGGTGTCGTGTTTGGTCTGGCTGGAGCTTTTGCTCTAACGAGACTGATGGCGAGTTTGCTGTTTGGAATTGGCGCCACTGATCCGACGACGTTCGCCGCAATCTCGCTAGTGTTGGTTGGCGTTGGGTTGTTAGCGAGCTACATCCCCGCGCGTCGCGCCACGAAAGTCGATCCGATAGTGGCGTTGAGATACGAGTAAAACCTGCTTCCGCCACCCGCGCTTGCTTGGCGTGCGCACCAGCATCACGATTCACGTCTGGCCTTCGCGTGCGCCGAATCTTTACAAGCCCGACGTGGGCGCGGCCCCGGACAGTGCACATCCGAAGCAGCTATTCCGGACTTCGCAAGATCTTTTCCAACTTTTTGCCTTTTGCGAGCTCGTCGACCAGTTTGTCCAAGTACCGGATCTTTTGCATCAAGGGGTCTTCGATCTCTTCCACACGGATCCCGCAAACCACGCCTTTGATCAGCGATGCGTTCGCATTAAACTTCGGAGCCTTTTCAAAGAATTCGCGGAAGCTGGTTCGCTTCTCGATCTGTTTTGCGAGACCGGCTTTCGTGTATCCCGTCAGCCAGCGAATAACTTCGTCAAGTTCTTCCTTCGTGCGGCCTTTCCTCTCGGCCTTCTTCACATAGTGCGGATAAACGCCAGCAAAACCCATCGCGAACACTCTATCGTTTGCCATTAGATATCCCTCGTTTCAACCTGGAATCGTCATACATTCCCGTGCCGCTAACTCAAGAACCGGCGAGAGCAAGACAAGTAAAAGAGACCGCCAAAGACTTTTTCATTAGACACTTTCTCATGAACGTTTTCCTTCCCGTGATCGAATGGAATGAGCTGCTTGCTCAGATATTTATCAGAATCCTGAGCGCATAACAATCAGTTTGAGCGGGAAGCAAGACGCGTAACGATCGAGCGTAGCGAGTAACGAGTTGTGACCTAAGCCTGCGGAGCGGGCGATAGCGTAAAGCCTGGGGTGGAGCGAAGCGTAACCCCAGGAAGCACGTTGGAAAACGATCAAAGCCCGCGCAGCGGCCGGCAGAGGAATATTACATCGACGTTTGTAATTACCATTTACTATTCACCATTTACGGTTTCTTATGTTGGTGAGTTACTGGTGGCGCGTGATCCGGAAAATCTCACACGCGAGTTCACAAAGTGGCACGACGCAACCCCTTCAGGGTTGCTACTCTCTAAATCATTCTTAATCCCAGGGTAGCCGCGAAACGCGGCAACCCTGGGCTGGAGTTAGCGAACGCTTTCAGCGTTACAACAGATCGAAAGACTTCCTAAGATTAGAATCGTCTGTGGTACTGGAGACATGCGAGAATGAGTACAGAATTCGTGAAGGACTAGAAGGAGAAGATCGATGTCCCAACAAAGTGTGACCTTCTACCGCTGGGAAGACATGCCCAAGGAAAAGGTTTCTGACGTGCTCGATCGCCGCTTAATCACGGGCGACAGTATCATGCTGACGCATGTGTACCTCAAGAAAGGCGCAATCGTGCAACAGCATAACCACCACAACGAGCAGATTACTTACATTCTTAAAGGCGGCCTACGGTTTTGGATTGGCGAAGACGAGTCAGAAGTAATTGATGTTCGGGCCGGTGAAGTACTGCACATCCCCTCGTTCGTGAAACACAAGGCCGAGGCGCTCGAGGATACGGTGGATGTTGACGTTTTTAGCCCGCCGAGGCAAGACTGGCTGGATAAGACGGATGACTATCTTCGCAGATGAGGCAGCCTTCCGGATTTGGAAGACCGCGTAACGATTCCGCCATTCTCAAAGTCCTCCAACAAGGGCCTGGTGGCAAACAAAAAGCCGCGATCGGTATAGCCAATCGGATATGTGACCAATGGATTTAGGGCTCAAAGATAAGATCGCTCTCATCGCAGGATCCAGCAAGGGTCTCGGCCGGGCTGTTGCTGAGGAACTAGCAGCCGAAGGAGCTGGGTTGGTGTTGTGCGCACGCGACAGCAAATCGCTCAATGCCACTGGCGATGAAATCACTAACACGACCGGGACACCGGTAGTTACTGTCCAGGCGGATCTGACAAGAGCTGAGGACATTTCGCGAGTTGTCAACGCCGGACTGGAAAGATTTGGCCGCATCGACATACTTGTTACGAATAACGGTGGTCCACCCACGGGTCAGTTCGAGAGTTTATCTCAGTCTCAGTGGGAAGCAGCCGTCCGCCTTACTCTCTACAGTGCGATTGAGTTGACGCGCCAGGTATTGCCAGGAATGAAGGAGCGCCGGTGGGGGAGGATACTCAACATCACTTCTATCGCAGTAAAACAGCCGGTAGATAATCTAATGCTCTCAAACAGCGTGCGCGCGGCCGTCACCGGCTTTGCGCGCACGCTGGCAAACGAAGTAGCAACCCTGGGAATCACCGTAAACAACATAATGCCCGGTTATACACGCACCGACCGACTGGAGGATTTGGCACAAATGTTGGCTAAGAAAGAAGAAATCAGTATCGCCGATGTCGCTGCTCGTTGGACGGAAGAGATTCCGATGCGTCGGCTGGGCGAACCTCGCGAGTTTGCCGCGCTAGCTGCTTTCCTGGTCTCTGAACGCGCCAGCTACATTACCGGACAGTCAATTGCGGTGGATGGCGGTTGGATCCGGTCCTTGCTCTAACGGTGTTCCGTCGGTTTGAGCGGGAAGCAAGACGGGAAACGAGCAAGCATGGCGAGTACCGTGATGTAAACCTAAGCCCGCGGAGCGGGCGATAGCGTAAAGCCTGGGGTGGAGCGCAGCGAAACCCCAGGAAGCAAGTTGGAAAACAATCAAAGCCCGCGAAGCGGCCGACAGTGGATTGATGATCGCGTTTGAGATCTCACCCGCTATCGGCAGCTCCGCGAAGCTTCACCATCCGCAACATGGCCAAACGCATAGAACAGGTCGGCGATCTCTGAGCGGATCTGTTAAATTCGAAACGATCGTTACAGCTGCCGATGGAGCGATTGGACAAGATGTTGTGAAGTACGCAACGCTTAATGAGACGGCGAAGAACGCTGAAAGCGTTGGCTAATTCCAGCCCAGGGTTTGCTTTGAAACCCTGGGTCATCGTCCCAGTAACAGATTCTTCGCAACCCTGAAGGGGTTGCGACGCCTGTTGCGATTCCGCGAAGTTTCGACGCAACCCCTTCAGGGTTGCTATAACCTCTAAACGAATCTGAAACCCAGGGTTGCAACAACCCTGGGCTGGCATTAGCGAACGCCTTCAGCGTTAGGCAATTGGAAACCCGCGTGTCCAACTGCCAAACTTCCGTGCGCAGGTGCAAAGCCTCCATGCGCAGCTGCAAAGATCCCGTGCACAGGTGCAAAGCCTCCGTGCGCAGCTGCAAAGATCCCCGTGCGCATCTGCAAAGACGCCGTGCGCAGCTGCAAAGATGGCCGTGCGCAGCCGCAAAGTCCCCGTGCGCAGCTGCAAAATGCCCGTGCGCAGCTGCAAAATCCCCGTGCGCAGCTGCAAAGACGCCATGCGCAACTGCAAAGTTCCCGTGCGCAACCGCAAAATCTCACATTCTCGGACGAAACCCCCAGAAATCCTAAGAAAACCGCGAAGGGGGTAGTGGGTTAGTTTGGAATTCAAGATTGGGGCGTTGAGATACGCTCTTACTGGGACCGCGGGCGCCCTCGCCCGCAGTAACTCGCCAAAAACCCTCTTGCCACCCCAAAAGCTCGTTGTTAGAATGCCGCCGTTTTACTCGAACGTGTCACCTGACAATCAGCTGATTCGAAACGGAATCAGCGCTTCACTTGTCACTGACTTCCCTCACTCCTCGCTCATCGCCCGATCGGGAAGTGAAAACCTTTAACCGTCCTCTCTCACTGGAGGTTTTTCATGAACGATAACGAAAACAGAAGGTATCAGATGTTCGTGCGCGTCGCGGGTTTTGGCTCATCACATGGAGCCGACTTTGCTGCCGACAGCATCGGCAAACAACTCTTCAACAACCTCGCTACGATAATCACCGAGCTGCAGGGCCACGGCGCTTTGGAGGTTTCGGGAGCCGGTGCGGCGCGACAGGGAACTGTCACCCGCCGGCAGGCGCGCTCGGCGCTGCGTGACGAACTCGAAGCCATCAATCGCACGGCGCGCGCGATGGCCGACGACGTGCCGGGCCTCGATGATAAGTTTCGCGTCCCGCGCAATAATAATGATCTGCAACTGCTAAACGCGGCGCGCGCTTTCGCCACCGACGCCCTGCCGCTGAAGGCTCAGTTCATCGCGCTTGAGCTGCCGGCTGATTTTCTCGAAGACTTGAACGGCGGAATCGAAGCTATGCAAGCGGCCATAAGCGACCAGTCAGGAGGGCTGACTACGCGCGTCACTTCCGGCGCCGCGATCGACGACGCCATTGGTCGTGGCATTGAGGTAGTGCGCAAACTCGGCGCGATCATCAAGAACAAGTACGGCGCGAATCCGGCAGTACTAGCGGAATGGACCAGCGTCAGCCACACCGAACGCGCCCCGCGGAGGAGCGCCGGCGCCGAAACCCCACCCCCCGGTGGACCAGGCCCCGAACCACCACCGCCACCACCGGCACCGTAACGCCCAGCCCGCGGCAGCGGGCGACAGCATACAGCCTGGGGTGGAGCGCAGCGGAACCCCAGGAACCGTCGCAGGAAATATCCGAAGCCCGCGGAGCGGGCGATAGTCGAATCATTACGAGCAACGTTTTTAATCTGAACCGCTATCGGCCGCTTCGCGGACTCTACAAGTTTTTGGCTTGACGATCCTGGGGTTTCGCTGCGTTCCACCCCAGGAACTGTCGCCGAAAATTAATCAAAGTCCGCGAAGCGGCCGACAGAGGAATCACCATCGGCGTCTGTAATAGAACCGCCTATCGGCCGCTTTGCGGACTCTGCGCACTTTTTGATCCGGGGCCAAACACATTGCCCGAGAATTAGCGCGAAACCTGCCCGAAACCTAAACAAACAATACCGTTTGAGAATAGAATATATGAATGACTGACAGCGAAGACCCCAACCGCCGCTTAACGGTATTCCTCTGCCATTCCTCCGGCGACAAGGCCGCGGTGCGCAAGTTCTATTCTCAGTTGTTGGCGGATGGTTTTGACCCTTGGCTCGATGAAGAAAAAATCCTAGCTGGTCAGGACTGGCATCTTGAGATCACCAAAGCTGTTCGCAATGTTGACGTCGTAATTGTCTGTCTATCTCCCTCGTCGATCACTCAGGCCGGTTATGTTCAGAAGGAAATCAAATATGCGCTGGACGTAGCGGATGAACAGCCGGAAGGTACCATCTATCTAATCCCTCTTAAGCTGGAAGAGTGCGCCCTTCCCGATCGGCTAAGTCGCTGGCACTGCGTAAACCTTTTTGAGAACCAAGGCTATGGCAAACTAGTAGCTGCTTTACAGTACCGGTCGAGGACTCTGGGATTGTCATTAGCTGTTCCCGAGACAATTGCGTTCAGTAACGCCGGACAAAGCGCCGTCACGTCGTCAGGCGTTCAAAAAAAGATATGTATGCTTGGGGCTTCGGCGGTAGGAAAGACAAGTTTAGTCAAACGCTTTGTCGAAAGCATTTACTCGGACAAATATCATACGACCGTAGGTGTGAAGGTCGACAAGAAAGTAGTGAAAGTCGATGATAAACAGGTAACCATGATGCTCTGGGACATTGAAGGTCAAGATGAATTTCAGGACCTCAGAAAACCCTACCTCAGGGGCGCGGGCGGCGCTCTCTTAGTTGCTGACGGAACTCGCAGGCAAACATTGACGCTCGCTCTCGAACTCCGCCAGACGCTATCAACGAATGTCGGTCCAGTCCCTGTCGTGTTGGCGATTAATAAGACAGACTTATCCAGCGCCTGGGAAATTCATGACAGTGAGATAGAGACCCTTTCTGCGCAGGGACTAACTGTTGTTAAGACAAGCGCCAAGACAGGTATGGGAGTTGAAGAAGCGTTTCTTACACTCGCGAGACTGATTTTGGATCGGTAATGGAATAGGGTGGAATAATGACCGAGCCTATCCTGGCCAAAGTGATGTCAAGCCTTGACATGGTTGTACTGCAACGCATGTCTGGTAGTTCTTTCAAGATTCTGTGTAGTCTTCCTGCCTGGTTTAGCCGCGTATACACTCAAGTCAATCCAAAAAATGAGAGTCTAAAACTTGAAGGCTTAGCACCCTTCCTTGACGCATTCTTACTGATAGCCGAACCATTTTGGCGCGACACTGACCATGGACGTCTGAAATCCGGATCGTGGAATGAGCTTGAGCCATTCGGTGAGGAACACCGGCTTGAGGCCTTAGCAATAAGTTTGGGAGACACAAAGATATTGCTCATCGAATCCTTTGGCCTCGAATTCGACGAGCAGAAATCTCTACTCCAGACAGCCAGAGAAACAAGGTTGGCGAATGAGTATCTAACTAAAGACCTTCAGCACAAACAAATGTTAGGGGAGAAGCTTGCCCATGAGATGAGCGAGTCACTCGCTGGCATCGATATTCTCTTTTCCTCTCTCGACCCAGGCAAGCTCAGCCCTGATGAAAGACGGTCTTTGGAAAGAAGCAAGCGGCGGTTACAAAGATTGGAAATACTGATTGGGGAGCTAAAGGAAACATTTACTTTGATTGAACGGGAGCCAACGAGGAAGGATACGACGTTGCTCTATGGTGTGGAGCAAGTCTTTCTGATTCATCGTGAAACCGGCTTGCTGCTGCAACACGTAAGCGCGCCCGGTCAGACTTCAAGAGATCCAGATCTGGTTTCCGGAATGCTCACAGCTATCCAAGACCGTGTGCATCAATCGATTGGTAGTAGAGGCGAAGGCTTGGAAAAAATGCGGGTTGGTGATCTGACCGTGTGTATTGAGCGCGGACCGCAAGTATTGCTGGCTGTGGTGGTGCGCGGAGAATTTCCGGAGGGATGGTTACGAGGGATGTTGCACGATACGTTGGAGAAGATTTCCATTTATCATTCGGAAGCTCTCGATCAGTTTACGGGTAATACTGCAGAGTTTGATGGTTGTCGACGGTTCCTGGAGGGATGTCTCGCAGTTGGCGGAGAGCATACTAATCGATAACTTATAGCCGTGACGATACGCGACACTCACCGTCTTCAGTCTCGATCCGTCCGGCAATGCTGTTGACAAACGTCAATTGGACGCCTTGTGCCGTGCGGCGCTGGACGTGCGCGCGTTGCTGCAGGAGTTGGGCCTTCCGAGTTGGATCAAAACCACCGGCTCGAAGGGATTCCACATCGCAGTGCCGTTGGACGCGAAGGCGGATTTCACCACAGTCGCACACTTCGCTCATCGCGCTGGTAAGTTTCGTAAGTTACTGGTGGCGCGTGATCCGGCGAATCTCACGCGCGAGTTTCACAAAGTGGATCGCCGCGGCCGCATTCTGATGTCCGACAAGCTTCAGCTTGTCGTCAAGGCAGGGAATACTTACCTTGCGCAAACTGAGATACCGACATTCTTGCATCTAGAAGTCGCTTCTTACCAAACCCGCCGACAAGCTGAAGCATGTCGAACATTCCGCCGCTGCTTACACTGTTCGTGCCAGACCAGGCGCCCCTGTCTCCGGCCCCTGCACCTGGGAGGAAGTAGAACGCGGAGAGGTTGCGCCGCGAAGTTTCACCATCCGCAACATGGCCAAACGCATAGAAAACGTCGGCGATCTCTGGTCCGACCTGCTAAAGACGAAACGATCGCTGCGGTTGCCGATCGAGCGGTTGGATAAGATGTTGTGAGGGTAATCCGCAACGAAGAACGCTGAAAGAGTTGGCTAATTCCAGCGCAGGGTTGGCCTTGAAACTCCTGGGTCCAGAAAACCCTTCACGCCAAAAATACGCCAGTGCGTGTCTGAGCAATTACTAAGTCGCCTGCTATCTGCCATCGTTATAAGGTAAGCACGCAACCGTGGCCAAGAAGTATCATCCATCTGCAAAATCCTCATGATGCACCGTCTTACTTGTTGTGGTGCGATTCAGTCTGTTCGTGACATTGCACCTTGAACGGTGTTTTGCAATCGCGTATAAGAAGCTCTAGAGCATACTTACGGAGCAGTGACTATGACGAAGGATGAGCTTATCGCGCGTTTTGCGAATTTTAGAACCACCAACGGCGGCATCGAATCACTGGTGGCTGAGGACTCAGACGACGTAGTTATTAACCGTCTTATCGAGCTCGAAAAGGAACCTCTATCGAAGGTACAGCTCAATCAACTGCTCGGTCTACAGGAGGAAATTGGCGTATCTGACGGGTTTTTTCGTTATTATTGGTGCGACTACCCGCGCGCACCATCTTACAAACTTTCCAGCATCCCCGGATTTTCAAGCGACTTAAGGAAGCATGAGACGATTCAAAACTTTGATCATCTGATTTATGGACTATCTCGCATCTTTATTGATGGCCTACTCTATCGAGGGAATGTGAGAGGCTATTTTCGGGAGACCGCTGGTTAAGACTTATGAAGCGATCGATGATTGTGTCAAGAGTCAATTGTTGGATACGGCAGCGATCAAGCGCCGAGGGCCCAGTCTACCCTTGAAGCCGATTAGTAAAGACAGCCGCTACCTGATTTCTGAGATGGCGTGTAAATCCGATGGTGACGTTCCAACAAGCAGTAGCGCATTGAAAGAGCACTACTCGCGTGTTGGAAAGCGCATGAACTAAAGGGCGGCGGGCCAGTTAAGGTAAAAGAACTGTTATCAAGCAATGTAAAGACCACATCTTTGTTGCGGAGCAACAGATGTTGGAGTTCTCAGCAGACGACATTCTAGGGGAAGTGGTTTCATCCGCGGCCGACGTCGAAGCAAAATACGATAAACTTGCCGAGGCGTTTTTCTCAGCACGAACCAGTGCTCTTGAGAACACTAGATTGTACCTTTCAATGGTAAACGATCTCGACGTTTATGTTGCGACCAGCATGAGGACGCGCGCTGATTTCAGAAGTATGGCGGAGCGGTGTGAGAGAATTTTCAGCAACTCAAAAATTCAGGACCTACATCTGCGCTATTTCGATCCCACAATGAGCGCCGCAGATGGTCATCAAGACAAAGGCCTAATCGAGTGTTTGATGGTCAAGTGCGAAAGGTTCTGGTTTATTGTGCTGGGGAGAAGGAAAGCTTCGGCAAGGATGCCGAGGCTGCGATGGCTCTCAGTCTCGGCAAGCCTGTTATTTTCCTGTGTGACGAATCGCTAAGGCAAAATTTCTACCGAGAGGTCCATCCTCTTAGCCGGTTGATTAATTTCGAAAGTGGAGTCGCAGTAGGTGCAATGGTGACTTCTAAGCCGGACGACGTTTCAGTACTTTTGGATCGAATTTTCGATAATGAAATGGAATACTCGGTCAAGCAGCCTGATGGTCGGCCAGGCTACCTTCAGCTTGTCGAGAACTTGACCGATTCGGTGGTTCGTTTGCAAACGAACAATTCACTTCTTTCCGAAGCGTTTTGGAACTATTATAAGTCGCAAAATTGATTAATCTCCCTCACGGCGATGAATCTTCAAACTTCCTCGACCGCATCATTGAGTTGTTTGCGATGTTTCGATTTCTATATTGACGCGCACAATAGAGCGGGCCTCTTTGACATCAATAGTCTATCGGAGGACGTTTTGATTCCTGTCTTCCGAGACGTATTCAAAGCGCCTTTTCTGAGAAACCTGAACAAAGAACGCCGTAACTATCCCGGGCTCGACCTCGGTGACGATCAAGCTCGAATCGCATTCCAAGTTACGGCTGACAACACAATTGGCAAGATAAAAGATACTTTGCAAAAGATTGTTTCAAACAGGCATGATCTTCGGTACGACACTTTTTATGTTTACCTCTTGAAAGGAAAGCAAAGCAGATATAGCAAAAAAGCTTTGCTTGAAATCACTGAGGGGTATTTCGATTTCAATCCCGCGGAAACACATCATAGATTCGAGCGACGTTGTCGAAAGACTGCGAGAGTTGGAGTATAGATTACTTCGACGCGCTGAAGAGACGCTTGAAATCCCACTTGGTTAATCCCAAACGATATTTTGTGGCACCGCAGAGGTCGGAGGAAGAGGAGCGGCTCACAATGGATTTGCTTCCGATTATTTTTCCTAAAGAACTCTTTATTGGCAGAGTTACATTCGACAGAGGAGAGATAATAAGAAATTCTTGGACGCGAGAATTCCGGCTGACTCATAAAGCCTCTCAGAGACGTGTCGTGCAAGCAGCCCTGGAACAGAAGGGATTGAAGTTCTCGTCGGCCTGGGTTATTTCGTCAGGAGAGATCGTGACCTTTCACGATTTACGAGATGAGACTTTGAAGCTTTCGGCGCTGGTTGAGCCAACGACAGTGGATCCCATGCCAGTCGACTGTTTTATCAGGAACGAAGATGGGAGTTTGAATCTTGATAGAGTTAACCTTCTAAAAGAACTTCTGCGTACGACGCTGCAGGCGCAATTGTGGCACCGTGGCATCACCTGGCAACACGAAGAAAGAGTGTTTATGTTCGTCTCCAAAGAAAAGCGACTAGTGGACGGAAAACAACAAGTCGTCGAGCCAAGACGAGAGCAGTGGTCAAGAGGCATTAAAGATGGCCGAATTGTTTATCGCATACACTGGTGGGACGATGATCCGAAAAAGTTTTGGTATCACGAGCACCTTGCGTTTGAGGTGAACTTCGACTTGTACGATAACGCATGGTACATGGCACTCAAGCCCGACTGGTTCTGCAGCAGGAATGGCTATAGCAAATCGAAGTTTCACAAAGGCCGTATCTCATTTCTCAAAAAGAAAGCCCATAATTTAGACGTGCTCGACGACCTACGCTTTATTGCTGAAGTCGTTCGCAAAGATCAGGAAGAAACTCTATTACCACAGGCATTTTCGAGGCATATTGACTTTGGGGAAATTGTCACGCTTGATGGAGCCCCACCCATTAATGATAAAGATTGGTTGCAGGAAGAGGAAAAGAAAAAACGAAGTGCACTGGAAAGGTCGCCGGACGCACCCCTGTTTGGCATTTTCCCCGACAGTAAATGAAACTTGAAACCATACAGGAACCTGACTTGGAATTCGCGAGGGACACAGGACATCTACCCAGCGCATAGGTATCGCTTCATTCGATGTGTACGATTCCAAACGTGAGATCAGGCGCGACAAACTTAACATTGGAGCTATCGGGACAGACAAAGGTCTCGAAAGACTCAGAGCGTGGTTGGAGCTATGCAAAGAACCTATTGCTCCTCGGCTCGATACGTTACAACGAAACTTGTATCCGTCTTTCCCCGGTTTTCACCGGAATTCTGGATTCAAGGCCGAGCTAATAGTCAGTAACGAAGGGTTCAAGTCGATTCCATTCGAGGACGTGGAGCGATTACTAGCGCAGACCTTGAACGTGACGACAAGGTTGATAGAGCTCTTGACTTGTACGGACGGCCTATCGAGTTTCTTGCAAAAAACCGCCGAGCGATCGACGTAATTATCTGCGTGTTGCCGGATGACCTTTACAATGCAGTTGTGAAGGAAAAGGAAAAGGAAGAACCAGAAAGCGAGAGTGTCACTGAGGCCGAGGACAAACCGCCCGACATCGAAACGAATTTCCGACGCGCACTAAAAGCAAAGTCTCTTCACCTCGAAAAGCCGTTACAGATTATGAGAGAGCAATCGTTAACGGATAAGGCGCCTCAGGATTCAGCTACCCGTGCATGGAATTTCTGTACTGCACTATATTAAGACTAATCAAACAGTGCCGTGGCGGCTCGTTACTGATACAAATGAGCCGCGAGTTTGTTTTGTTGGAATCGGATTTTTCCGCAGCAGGGATCGACAGATTACAGCACTCGAGTGGATAGCCCAGATTTTTCACGAGTTCGGCAACAACGTGATTTTGCGCGGAGGCCAGGCTTATGAAGGCACAGATCGCCGACCGCATCTCACGAGAGATCAAGCGGACTCACTCCTCGGACGCGCAATTGACGACTACATCCTGGCAAATGAAACGCCACCAGCACGACTAGTGATCCACAGAGACATCGCTCTTTACCGATGGTGAAAGAGAAGGCTTTCTGAACAGTTGTGCCCAACGGAACATTAGGCGAGTGGACTTAATCACATTTCTCGATACCTCGAATCGTGCGTTCAGACAGAGCCAGTATCCCCGTTGCGTGGCACGCACATTAGTTTCGACGACAAGAACCACTTGCTCTACACGCGCGGATCTGTTCCCTTCTACCGAACCTACACTGGACTCTATATACCGCAGCCACTGGAGATTCGAATCGATAGAGCAGATTCGTCGGAGGAAAAAATCTGTCGAGAAATTCTCGGATTGACCAAGATGAATTGGAACACCACTCGTTTCGATGGCAAATATCCGATTACATTGCTCTGTGCTCGCAAAGTTGGAGAGATCATGAAGTATCTGCCAGAGGATTTTGAACCGAATCCGGAAATAATAAACTACCTGGTTACTACATGTAGTTCGGTATTCGACGACTTGTCGTTATGTCGAACATTGTTAGTGAGTGGCGCTGGGTGTCAATGATGGAAGCGGGTCTTGACTCCGACGCAACGCGAAAACTGCTTATGCCTAGTCTAAAAGAGCAAATACTCGAAGAACCGATCGCTCCACTGACCGCGACGAGCAAATACGAATCGAAGGAGTTCAGCCACCAGCGCATCGGAATTTGCCTTCATCTCGGAAAACTCGGGAAGACTATAGCGTTGGTCGTATTCCACGTTGAGTTTCGCACGCCAAGCTTCATCAGACAGACGGGAAAGAAATACGTTATAAAGCCCGATTACGCGAAAAAACCCGTGATCGTGGTTGCTTTCGTAAACCAGACCTAGACGCTCAAGGGGTGTGAGCGCCAAGTGTTTTCTAACAAACGATATCTTATCTTCTCCATAATATTTGCTGGCTTCACCGATTAAGAATAGGAGACCAGCGTACATGATAACCCGACTATGTCGCAGTTTTAGGTTTCTGATGACCCATTTCTCATTCTCTCGCCAGAAGGTCGCTTGGTAGTTCACACAGATAAAGCGGAAGTATCTGATCAAGTCATTCATTAGGAAGGCGTATTCTTTGTCTGAGTCGCTTTTCAGATACTGAGCATATTTTGAAAAAAGTTCTTCAATCAAGGCTGCATACCTAGGACGATCGTATACCCAGCGCGACTCCAACAATAACAGCATTCGTTTTCCCAGTTGATCAACTTTTTCAGTGGCTTCGCCCACCGATTCCGATAGGTTCGGTTTGATAGTGCGCGCTTCAGAAAATACTCCGCTCTTATTCGGTGGTGAAGTCTCCGAATGCCCCGATAGCCGCGCGTATGACGTCTTGATCCTTCTGAACGGTTGGGTCGCAGGTATTATTCACCACGAAATGTAATCTGCATCGGAAGATGCTGAACCTTCCAGTCGGCCAAACGAGCCTGCTATTGCAACCGTTACGACGTTATCGCTGAGTTTTCCGGATAGGTTGTTGCGAAGATAGTGGAGGAACTCAGTGGAGTAAGCCCAATTTGTTTTTAACGACGTGTATCTATCGAAATTACGTATGAATTGGGGCTTCGCATTCTCGTCCGCGCCAAGTATGGGTGTCGGCTCTGTCACCTAGAACCTCCTTCGCATCGAGGAATTTGGGCCACATCAGCGTGCTCAAATCGAAGCGGTACGGCCGGGCATGCGAAAAATAAGCCCAAGAACGTCAGCCGGTCTTGTCATTCCATTCAAGGCACCTGCGATGATCCTCATCGGCCCAACATGTGTTGCGATCAGCACACTAGCTTCTGCGGTCATTGCCTCCCGCAGATCAACGAGAAATGACAGAACGCGCTGAGATAGCTGCCAGTCAGCTTTCACCTGCTGGCGGGGCAAACTTTAGATCGCCCTGGGCGTATGCCGGTATGTAGCGTCTCGGCTGTTGCTCGAGTTCTCCCAATCCTCGCTCGTCTAATCTTGCATCTGTGCACATGGGCTTAAATGAGACTCGACGGAGACGTTCGGCGTACTTCAGTGTTGCGCTAGTTCGAGAAAGAGAGGACCACCACAAACAGATAGGGCGCACTCTTTAGCCCCAAAGCGAGTCGATAAGCCTGTAGTCGCCCGCGTGCCGAAAGCTCGGCATCCCACTTACCAGCCACCAACCCCC
>CAWHEH010000002.1:0-904208 GCA_963828335.1 Blastocatellia bacterium
AGCGGAACCCCAGGAATTCAGCATGAGAAAATTGTGAAGTCCGCGGAGCGGCCGACAGACATATCATTTCGATCCGCGTTTTCCATTTCTGCCTCCAAGCTTTGTCTTACCGGATTCCTGGGGTTACGCTGCGCTCCACCCCAGGCTTTATGCCGTCGCCCGCTACCGCGGGCTGACTCCTTAATGTGATACAGCGCACAGACACCAAAAGTCACAACAGTCGATAATGAAATCTTTGCAAATAATCCGGTGTGAACACGCCGTCTTAAAAGACACGTACTGAAGAAATGTGCTCAGGAGCGGATTCCTATGAAAAAGCTGTGGCTGATTTTCATCGCAATATTTGTCTTCTCGTTCGCGATACTAGGCTGGGTCGGCACCGAGATTTTTCGCCAGGCGCCGCCGATCCCTCACGAGGTCGCAACTACAGATAGCCAGATTGTCATTGGCCCCGAAGAGATCGCCAATGGTCAAAACGTCTGGCAGGCAATGGGCGGAATGGAAAGCGGCTCTATCTGGGGGCACGGCTCGTATGTGGCGCCCGATTGGTCAGCGGATTATCTACATCGCGAAGCACTTTTCATACTGAACGAATGGTCGCAGCAGGACTTTTCAAACGACTACGACAAGCTGACTTCTGAACAGAAAGCAGTTCTGCGTCAACGCCTTCAGGACACGATTCGAAAAAATAATTATGACGAAACGAGCGGCCGGTTGACCATCGAGCCGGTTCGCGCTCGCGCCTTTGAAGACAATCTCAAGCACTACACGGACATCTTCGCTAACGGCAGGACCAATTACGCCGTGCAGCGCAACGCGCAAGCCGATCCCGCGAAACTTCGCCAGTTGAATTCTTTTTTCTTTTGGACTGCATGGGCTTCGGCCACCAATCGCCCAAACAACACAATTTCCTATACGAGCAACTTTCCCTCGGAACCACTGGTCGGCAATGTTCCGACCAGCAGCGCCATTGTCTGGACGGGCGTTAGCGTGATCATGTTGTTGGCGGGCATCGGCTGGTTGGTTTGGTATTACGCCTCGCGCGAAACAGAATGGGTTTCAGACGATGTGCCGGATGGTGACCCTCTCATCGGCGCCCCAATCTCGCCTTCCCAAAAAGCAACCATCAAATACTTTCTCGTTGTCACCTTGCTGTTTCTTTTGCAAATCGCAATGGGAATGCTGACCGCTCATTACGGCGTTGAAGGCGGAGGGTTCTTTGGAATTCCGTTGGCCGACTATCTGCCCTATGTGGTTACACGCACCTGGCATACACAGCTGGGGATATTCTGGATCGCGACCGCATGGCTGGCTGCCGGCCTTTTTATTGCTCCATTCATTTGCGGCTACGAACCAAAGCGGCAAAAGCTGGGTGTAGATTTACTTTTCGGCGCCCTGCTAATTGTTGTTTTGGGTTCGATGGCCGGGCAATGGTTGTCGGTCATGCACAAGCTGCCCGGTAGTTTGTGGTTTTGGTTCGGACACCAGGGGTATGAATACGTTGATTTGGGTAGGGTCTGGCAAGCAGCGCTTTTCATTGGCTTGCTCTTGTGGCTCTTCCTGATTGCACGGGCTGCGATTCCAGCGCTCAGAAAGAAGGGCACACCGAGATCTCTGATAACACTCTACTTTCTGTCGACGGCCGGAATTGCGTTGTTCTACAGTCCCGGACTCTTTTGGGGCATGCGCTCTCACCTTTCAGTTGTCGAGTATTGGCGCTGGTGGGTTGTGCACCTCTGGGTTGAAGGTTATTTCGAAGTCTTTGCAACGGTGGTTATCGCGTTCTTATTTGCCAGGTTGCGCGTCATTCGCGCCGAAAGCGCTGCACAGGCAGCTTTACTCTCGGGTGCGATTTATCTCAGCGGCGGCATCATCGGCACGCTTCATCACCTGTATTTTGCGGGCACACCCACTGTGGCAATCGCCTTCGGGTCGGTGTTTAGCGCGCTTGAGATCGTGCCACTGCTGTTGGTAGGACACGAAGCGGTTGCCAACATTCGCCGCGCCAAGGCACGCCCGTGGCTCAGCCAGTACAAGTGGGTTGTTTATTTCTTTGTCGCGGTTGCTTTCTGGAATTTGGTGGGTGCGGGAATTTTCGGATTTATGATCAATCCGCCGATCGCGCTTTACTATATGCAGGGCCTTAACACCACAGCAGTGCACGCGCATGGTGCGCTTTACGGTGTCTACGGGACTCTTGGACTCGGACTAATGCTGTTCTGTCTGCGAGCGATGAAGCCCGAGCTCAAGTGGAAGGAGCGGCCAATTTGGCTGGCATTCTGGGCGATCAATATTGGTTTGATGTTGGAAATCGTCCTGAGTCTCCTGCCGGTGGGCTTAATGCAGACTTACCAATCGGTTTCAGTCGGTTACTGGTCGGCGCGGAGCTCGGAATTCATGCAGACGGATTTGATGCAGACTCTGCGCTGGTTGCGAATGGTGGGGGACTCCATCTTTGCTGTCGGGGCACTTTCGTTTGTTTATTTCGCACTCAATTTAATGTGGCAAGGTTCTAAGAAGCAATTGGTAATTCAGCCGCCGCCCGCAACGTTCTCAACCGTTCCGGATGTCGTTTAGGGGAATGATGAACGATTCAACAACGCTGGTGCGCCCCGGCGAAGGTTTGAAGACCGAGAAGATGCCGGGTCATTGGGTGCTGGCCCGGCTCGGCAAGCGCGTCCTGCGTCCAGGCGGTATGGAATTGACGCGGCTCATGCTCAAACTGCTTGGCATCGGGCCTGCAGATGAAGTGGTAGAGTTTGCCCCTGGAATGGGTACGACTGCACGTCTAACGATCTCGTTTGCGCCGTCGTCCTACACAGCTGTCGAGCGGGATAAGGAGGCGGCGAAGATCGTTCACAGTTACCTCGTGGGACCTAAGCAAAAATGTGTGGTTGGGAGCGCGTCTGCAACTGGACTGGCTACGGAGTCTGCAACGGTCGTCTATGGCGAGGCAATGCTTACGATGCAGACCGAAGATGTGAAACGGAGCATAGTTCGCGAAGCCTATCGCCTGCTAAAGCATGGTGGGCGGTACGGGATTCACGAAATGTGTCTCATGCACGAGAGCTTGACCGACGATGCGAGGGGCGAAGTCGAGCGATCTCTCACGGGTGTTGTGCATCACGGCGTGAGGCCATTGAGTGTTGCTGAGTGGCGGTCACTACTTGAGTCTGAAGGGTTCCAGGTAAAAGCTATTGAGACGACATCAATGAGTTTGCTGGAGCCGGGGCGTCTCATCAAAGACGAAGGGGTTAGGGGCGCGTTACGATTCGCACTGAATGTGCTCAAAGACGGCGAGGCGCGGCACAGGGTATTCGAGATGAGAAGAAGTTTCAGGCGCAATCGCAAGATCCTGGGCGCGGTCGCACTCCTGGCGACTAAGCAGTAAGCATCTCTAATCAGTTTGAGGTTGAATGTATGAGCAACGTCGAGCAAATACAGCCAGTGAGTGCAGAGGTGAAACTCCTTACGGATCTACTTCAGTACCAGGATGGCTCAATCGTGAGCCGGGTGCTGTTAAAGAACAAGGGTGGCACCGTCACGCTTTTCGCATTTGATCAGGGCGAAGGCTTGAGCGAGCACACGGCTCCCTTCGAGGCGCTCGTTCTGGTGGTAGACGGAAAGGCTGAAGTGGAGATCGCTGGGAAAGCCTACAGTGTAGGGACGGGGGAAACCATCACGCTTCCTGCGAACATCCCACATGCGGTCAAGGCGGCCACCAGATTCAAGATGTTGCTCACCATGATCCGAACAGAAAGCAAAGCCTGAGACCGCTCACCAGATTCTGAAAGCGCAATACAATTAATCTTTAGAAAGCAAAAACGGTTGCCTTAAATCGCAGCGCGTTTTTGCGTGCGCCGAATCGGAGACTTGATGGCACAGGCCGCCCAAGCTAGGATGCTCCACTTGGAATTTTCTGAAAACTAAAACAAACGGTTGAAAAGTTCGATTTAGGACAGCATACACTGGGCGTCTTGCATATGCGAACCATTCGTTGGGGCATAATTGGTTGCGGTGACGTAACTGAAGTTAAGAGCGGCCCTGCGTTTCAGAAAGCTAACCATTCCTCTTTGGTGGCAGTGATGCGCCGCGATGGCACGCTGGCAAGAGACTATGCCGAGCGTCATGAAGTTTCCCGCTGGTATGACGACGCGGCTAAATTAATTCACGATCCAGAGGTCGACGCTGTTTACGTTGCCACCCCGCCTTCCTCCCACAAACAATACACATTGATGAGCGCTGCGGCCGTCAAACCGGTCTATGTCGAGAAGCCGATGGCGCTGGACTTTGTCGAATGCCAGGAGATGATAACGGCGTGCAGGACTGCCGGTGTGCCACTGTTTGTTGCTTACTATCGTCGAGCGCTGCCGCGATTCCTTAAGATCAAAGAACTAGTTGACTCGGGTGCAATCGGGGAAGTGCGCTTCGTTAGCATCAGTCTATATCAACCGCCAGGTAAGGAGAGCTTGAGTTCTGACTCTCCTTCGTGGCGAGTAGTTCCGGAGATATCAGGTGGCGGGCTCTTCGTAGATCTGGCTTCTCACACTCTGGACTTTTTGGACTTTGTCTTCGGGCCAATCACCTCGGTCAAAGGCTGCGCGTCGAATCAGGCCGGACGGTATGAAGCAGAAGACATAGTTACCGGGACGTTTCAGTTCGAGTCGGGCGTTCATGGCGTGGGCGCGTGGTGTTTTACCACGGCGACTAAGATCGATCTAACCCGTATCGTCGGCAGCAAAGGTGAAATTTCATTTTCCACCTTTGACCCGTTACCGATCTTACTCCAGAATGCGGCCGGGTTAACCGAGTTCACAATCACATATCCGCAGCACATCCAACAACCACTGATCCAGAATGTTGTGGATGAGCTAAATGGATGTGATGTGTGTCCCAGTACTGGCGATACTGCCGCGCGCACTTCCTGGGTTATGGACCAGATGCTGGGACGAGTTGGCGAGGCGCCACACTATAATTAACAGCGCGCTTGCTCACCAGGCTAAGCACCGGTGTTATTGAGACAAAAAGCAAAAAGATACCACCGCCAAATTGTTAACTTAGATCCTTAGAAGGAGCATTGTTTGCATTCATGACTGACGTAAAACGCATTGGCGTGTTGACCGGCGGCGGTGACGCACCCGGCCTCAATCCCGCGATTAAGGGCCTGGTATATCGCGCTCTCGACAGGGGAATTGCAACAGTTGGGCTCAGCGATGGCTGGCTAAGCCTATTAAACCCTCCTTTCGACGTCATCCCGCTTGAGCGCGCCAGCGTCAGGCGCTGGGATCGCGATGGCGGAACGAACCTGGGCTCGTCGCGCACGAATCCTTTTCAGACGCCTAACGAGCTGGGGGAGCGGATCGACAAGTCTGCTGAAGTAATGGCCAACATCGAGAAGCTGGGACTCGATGCCATCGTAGCTTGCGGTGGCGAAGACACGCTCGGCGTTGCGGCACGCCTTTCAAACATGGGCGTGCCTATCGTGGGTATTCCAAAAACGATCGATAAAGATCTGGCAGGAACAGATTACACGCTGGGTTTTGACTCGGCCTTAAGAAACGTAACTGAGGTTATTGAACGTTCGCGAACTCCCGCGGGTTCGCACGGCTGGGTGCAGGTCATCGAGGTCATGGGGCGGCATTCGGGACACCTCGCTCTTTGGTCGGGCGTGGCGGGCCAGGCAGACATTATTCTGATTCCGGAACATCCATTTCGCTACGAGAAGGTCTATCGCCTATTGATAGAGAAGCTCGGAGATTCAACTTCGCATCCACGCGATCCGCAGCACCCGCGTTACTCGGTAATCGTCGTTGCTGAAGGAGCGTTTGCCGAAGATGGTGAGCTGATCCTCATGGACGATCGCCATGATGCCTTTGGCCACGCGCGGCTTGGTGGTATCGCTGAGGTCCTGGCTCGGAGAATCATGGCCGATACGTCCTACGATGCGCGGTCAGTTATTCTCGGTCACCCGCAGCGTGGTGGTCCGCCTTCACCGGTGGACAGAATCATGGGACTGATGTTTGGTGCGCGGGCGGCGGACGCCGTCGCGGATGGTGATTTCGGCAAGATGGTTTCTTCGCGCGGAATTGCACCCGCTTGCGATCTATCCCTGGTTGACCTTTCGACGGTGTTAGGGAGAATCGACAAAGTCGACGTTGAGCGGCTCTACGATACGGATCGCTATCACCTAAAAAACATTGGAATGTAGGCTTGACGAGGGTTAGCCGTAGCGTTGACTTCGGCTGAGCTTTGTAATATTTATCCATGCTCACTTTGTTGAAAGCTACCGGGGCGTATTCAATACGAGGATTTGTCCGGGGCTGTTAGTTCCATCAATTTACACCTCTACAAGAGCTGGTTCTGAAGGCGAAAACCGCGCCATTAAGCCAGGACAGGGGCAAGCCAGTGCGACGAATCGATCTCAGAAAAGTCCAGGCCGCAAATCCACACACGATTCGCGATATTAATCGGCAAATCGTTCTCAACTACGTGCGCGAAAGAGAGCCAATCTCCCGAGCCACCATAGCCCGCGAGACGGCCCTGCAACGCTCTACTATCTCCGAAATTGTTGAAGTGCTGACAGGCGAGGGCCTGGTCGAGGAAATCGGTGAAGGTAAATCAACTGGCGGGCGTCGACCAACGTTATTGCGCCTGCGCACCGTCGGCGCCATTGCCATCGGCGTCAATATCACACCCACTCACATTACTATCGCCAGTAGCGATTTGGCTGGAATGGTAGTCGAGCAGGAAAGTTTCCCGACTGATCCGGTTCCCGAACGGACAGTGAGCCGTATCATAGAAATCATTCGCAAGTTCTCTCGGCACTGTTCGATTGAAGGCGTCGGCATCAGCGTTCCCGGACTTGTTTGTCCGGCAACTGGTAATGTGATTTTCGTGCCTTATTTCAAGTGGCGCGATTTGCCGATTGCTGAAACTATTTCTCAATCGACTGGGCTGCCGGTCACTATAGACAACGACGCGAACGCGGTCGCTCTTGCCGAGTTATGGTTCGGGCGCCCGGAGGTCAGGGATGCGCGCGATTTTATCTTTGTATTGGTTGCCGACGGAGTGGGAACTGGAATTATTTTTGACGGTCAGGTCTATCGCGGAGTTCGCGGAGCGGCAGGTGAATTTGGTCACATGATTGTTGGCAGCAATGCGCCGGTTCTATGCTCGTGCGGAAATGACGACTGCTGGGAGGCATTTGCCTCAGAAAGAGCGGCCAGTGCGCGCTACCAGAGATTAACCGGAGCGATCAGCGCACCGGATTTTGGCACCCTAATCGATCGCGCCATGGCTGGGGAGCCTGAAGCAGTGACGGCACTCACTGAGACGGCACGTTATCTCGCCATCGGTATCTCCAACCTTGTCGTCGGCTTCAGTCCTGAAGCCGTGATCGTCGGCGGTGCCATAACTCAGGCGTGGCCCTTGATCGAAAAAACTCTCACCGAAAAAATAGAGCGGAGCGTTCGCCGCGGCATGCCATCGGCGCGAATACTCCGCTCCACACTGAATGGTGATCCAACCCTAATGGGCGCCTTGAGCCTCGTTTTGACAAGCAAATTTGCCGGAACTGCCGCCGCCTGAGGGCATGGTGAGTTTAGGCAGAAGTCTTATGCTCGACTATCGCACTTCATAAGCTCACTGCGATGAGTAATCGCACTAGTGTTTTTGTCTGTCGGCTCGTTTCTTTATGGAGCCGCTTAGTTGGACCACACTCTCGAGATCTCTACGGGCGTTCTCCAGTTGTTGCGCGTCGACTGTGCCCGGCGTTTCGATGATCGGGTTTTTTATGAAGCTTTCAATCTGCTTGCAGATTAAGATCAACTCGTCTTTTGTTTCCATCCCTTCAAAGCCCGCCGCCGGTGCTCGATTTTCTTCAGTGGACTCCGGCCTCTGCAGTTTCAACGAAGACTGCAGCCGAGAGGATCGTTTCCTGATTTCACCCATCGCCTCTGAAATGTACTGATAGCTGAGAGATCTATTGGCACCAATAGCGCGCACTATCTCATTGTGCAGGGTGAGAATTCGCTCGAAGTCCTCGCTCACCTGTTCCATCATCGCTTGAGAGCGTTTGGGATCATTGGGCTGCCGATGGTCCGTGCCGACCCTGTTAAGTTGCAGTTCGCGGCGCGTCATCTCTTGCATTTGTGCCTTAGCCGGATCGCCCCCAGACTGCCCAGCTATGGGTACAGAAAGGGCAATCGACCAACCAATTGAAAACACGACCATACGCCAGAAGCGAACGCTGGGATTGCCTCGGTGCACCATTCTGACCCTCCGGAATCTCTTATTGACTGGCGACAGTATAGGTCTGTCTTTAGCGTAGGACAAAGTAAATCTGTTATCGGATGAGCGCTGTATTGTATGCCGGCCCTGCCTCTGATTCGTGACGCAGGATTATCTCAAATATGAAGGTTTCCTCGTCGATTTGAGTTGACTGCTGGAGTCTCTTGTATTACTTAATAGCACTTGTTGACAAAAGTCGTTTTCCAACTCAGCAAGACTAAGCCGATTAACATGGCGAGGGTTCATAAGTGAGGGGCCTGGTGAGACGCATAGATCTCAAAAAGGCTAGTGCTGCGCGTTCAAATACGATTCGCGACATAAACCGCCAGATCGTTCTCAATTACGTTCGCGAATTGGGACCAATCTCGCGCGCGGAAATCGCGCGCGAAACCGCACTTCAACGTTCAACTATTTCATTGATTGTCGATGAACTGCGAGTGGATGGCCTGGTCGAGGAAGTGAGCGGCGAATCCACTGGCGGACGTCCACCCAGTTTGCTCTCGTTACGCACCGCAGACGCAGTTGCAATTGGAGTGGATCTGGGAACGGTTAAGACCGTAATCGCGAGCAGCGATCTTGCCGGCCGCGTACTGGAGCAGGAAGAGTTTCCCACCGAAAATGATGTGAATAAGACGGTGATTAATATTGTTCAGTGCGCTAAACGACTAATTGGGAAAAACAACGGCACAATTGAAGGTATCGGCATTAGCTTGCCTGGGGTGGTTGATCCGGAAACGGGAAATTTATATGTGCCGCATTTCAACTGGCGCAACGAACCGATAGGCGAAGCGCTCACGCGCGCTACCTCGCTACCAGTCACTATCGAGAATGATGCGAATGCGGCGGCGCTCGCGGAACTGTGGTTTGGTCGCCCGGAAATCCGCGAAGTGCGCGATTTTATTCTGGTTTTGGTGGAAGAAGGCGTAGGTACCGGTATTGTTTTTGACGGGCAAGTCTATCGCGGCGAAAGCGGTACCGCGGGAGAGTTTGGTCACATGACTATCGGGACGGGAGCGCCTGTGGCATGTGCTGTAGGTAGTACGGAATGCTGGGAAGCATTTGCCTCCGAGCGAGCAGCTTTGGCGCGTTATCAAAAGCTGTCGCGATCCAACGGCAACAACGATGTCAATTTCGCAAAACTTATGGACCTGGCGTTGAAGGGAGAAAGAAATGCGAGGGCTGCTCTAAAAGAGACCGCGCGTTATCTCGGTGTAGGTATTGCGAATTTGATTCAAGGCCTCGGTCCTGAAGCAGTGATAGTTGCCGGCCCAATTGCGCGCGCCTGGGAAGTCATCGTTGACGATCTCAAGTCATCTGTAGACTCCAGCATCTGCCGTGGATTTCCTTCAACTCCAATCATGGATTCAACCCTGGGCTCACAGCCAACTTTAATGGGCGCTCTAAGTCTGGTGCTGGCCAGCAAGTTTGCTTCGGCCTCAGTTGGTTAGCGACCAGCAAACTTCGTTTACCTGCACAACAAAGAATTCTCGAAACCACTAGAGGTCCGGATTCGCGCGTAAAAGAACGTCGTATCCGGTTTTTGATTTTGTATAGTCCAAAAAAGTTCTTGACAACGTTTGCCATAAGGAGTAAATCCTTTTGCCTAGTAGTGCAACAAACTCCTGACAAAGCAATTTTGTGACGTTCCCGGGCTCCATGAATTTGGAGAATGTTCGGAAAACTGGATCGGTATTCAACTCTGAATCGATTCGGTCGCGCTCTAACTATTTAGGATACGTAGCTTAGCTTTTGACAGCTTAGAGGAATGTGGTTTGCAGTGTTTTGATTTTGAGATATCGTTCCTTTGAGTTAGTCCCTGCAAGCATCGGTAGGCACCTGGTCAAGGTTGATGTGTCTGCTAGTGCTTCTCTAGTGCAAGTTCGAAAAGTAATAACGTCAATTTAGATATCAGTTCTCCGGGGCTCATGAACATTTTATTCTAGTTCAGCGCTTTGAGTTTCCGACAAGTTCGTTCGCAACGTCTGATCCCCGTCGTGCGACCGCTAAACCCTGAGGAGGTTCGTATGCTGAAGAAGCTTGGCTTGCAAGTGTTGTTGGTACTGGTCAGCGCGTTGATTATTAGTGTCAATGCGCAGACGACCACGGTAGGAACTATCAGCGGCACCATTCGAGATGAAAAGGGAGCACTCGTGCCCCGCGCCGACGTTACTATACAGGGTGAAGGCGGAACGTCGCGTACTGTGCATTCCGACGACGACGGATTCTATCTGGCGGCGAGTTTGCCAGCCGGACGCTACACAGTTAGCACCGCGCCGAGTGGCTTTAAAAAGACAGTCGCTGAGGCAGTGGATCTGCACGTGGGCGAAAACAAAGTTGTCAACCTGGATCTGCAAGTGGGCCAGATGAGCGAAGTCGTTACCGTCTCATCCGATGCTCAGCCAGTCGAGACACGAAGCGGCGGGCTAGGCAGTCTCATCTCAGAGAAGCAGGTGACCGAACTGCCGCTGAACGGGCGCAACTATGCGCAACTGGCGCTGATGGTGCCAGGTGTGTCGCCGGTTACTCAGGCGGGCGCCGGCGGAGCGTTCGGCACGGCGGGTACCGGGCTCGACTCGCATGTGGACATGTCAGTCAACGGCAACCAGTCAAACGCCAACATGTGGACGGTTGACGGCGTCAACAATATGGACGTCGGTTCAAATGCCACGCTGCTAATCTTTCCGTCCATTGATTCCATTCAGGAGTTTCGGGTAGAGCGTAACAGCTTCAGCGCGGAGTATGGTCAGGCGCAGGGAGCGGTAATCAACCTAATTACTAAAGGCGGCGGCAACCAGTTTCACGGTGGCGGATTTGAGTTCAAACGGAGCGACAGGCTTAACGCGACTGACTTCTTCAATAATAACGCGGGGCAGCCGAAGCCAGCATTGAAGTACGACAATTACGGATTCAACTTCAGCGGCCCAATCAAGAAGAACCGGGCCTTCTTTTTCTGGAATGAGGAGTGGCGTCGCGAGAAGCGCGGGCTAGTGCCACCCCTGAATTTCAAAGTGCCTACGGCAGCGGAGAGGATAGGCGACTTCAGCGCTCCGAAGTCGCAGTTAACTGATACCTTACCGCACCAACAAGGATTGGCCTGTAATCCAGATAACCCTCTGAATTATGGTTCTAACCCCGTGGATCCGGGCTGTTTCCCCGGCAACAAGATTCCAACGGCTCTGCTAAGCCCAGCGGGTCTCTCGATTTTGAAGTTCTTCCCGCTCCCGAACTCCTCCGGAACGAACAACTTTGTCTTCTCGCCAGTCCAGCCGGTCAACACTCGTCAGGACAGTATTCGCGGTGACGTCAACATCACCAGTAAGATGAACCTACTAGTTAAGTATACGAATGAGACCTGGACACACTTGGCCGCCGGCGGCAACTTCTGGGGAGACACTGGTTTCCCAACCATCAGCTCGGACTGGGATCAGCCCAGCCACAGCTTCGCTATTAAGCTGGCGACGACTTTGAGTTCGAGTGCGGTTAACGAGTTCCAGTTTTCGCGAGCGGGAAACGATATCTTCATTACGACCAATGCAGAAGGTACAGCACTTAATGATGAGATTGCTTCAAAGTTTCCCACTGTGTTTCCAAAAGCGCCCGGCGTAGGCCTGCCGACGAACTGGGGCGCGGATGGGTATCCCGCGCTTTGGCACCAAGCACCGTGGCAAAATCACGAAGACCTCTTCATTTGGAAAGATGACTTTTCCAAGGTCGCGGGTTCGCACGATCTCAAGTTCGGTGCTCTCGCAAGTCATAACATCAAGAACGAACTGGCCCAGGGGGCCAACGGCATCGCTCAGTACTGTGGAACGAACACCCACACAGGCAATGCCATCGCCGAACTGCTGGTCAAAGACATTCCGCTGGGATGCTATACCGAGATCGATCATGATGAGGCTTCACTCGGTCGCTGGCATGACTTTGAATTCTACGGGAACGATACTTTCAAAATGAGTCCGCGACTTACTCTCACCATGGGGCTGCGCTGGTCCAGATATTCGCCGGCCTACTCAGACAACGATCGCATTAGTAACTACATCCCGCGCTTGTATGACGGCGTCCATCCGCTTAGCGGTTTGGTCAAGCCCGGTGAGGCCGGATTTGGCCGCTCACTCTGGCATCCATATAACAAGGGATTCCAGCCACGAGTTGGTGTGGCGTGGGACGTCAATGGTGACGGCAAGACTGCGGTGCGCGGAGGATTCGGCCGCTTCATGAGCCGATCAAACGTCATCGAGGATGTTTTGCGCCTCTCAGGTAATCCACCCTGGACGGCCGTGGTTAACTCCAACTGGGGAGGGGACGGAAACAGTAAACTTAGCGACGATCCAACCTTCCGTAGTCTTGATACCATTGGTCCGGGCCTGAAAAATGCCCTGGCTGGAGTCAGCACTAGCACAGGCTTCAATGCCGTGGACGAGAACTTCAGACCACCCGAGAGTTGGCAATGGAACCTCACTGTCTCCCGTGAGATTCTTAAAAACACGGTAGCTGAAGTTTCTTACATCGGAAACCATGGTACGCATATCTGGCGGCGCGGGGTTAACGTCAACGACGTATCGCCTGAGAAGAGGGCTGCCGTGGTTCAGGCCTTCCAAGCCGGCACCGGTGCACAAGCCGTCGCGCAAGCTAATCGCCTCTTCCCAGATCTCGGATCTATTACCATGAGCCAGTCAAACGGCATATCGGACTACAAGGCTTTGCAAGTTTGGGTCAACCGCCGCTTTATTGACCGGCTTTCCTGGCAGGTGGCCTACACCTGGTCGCACGCCACCTCGGACGTTCCGCTAACATCGTTCACCAGCGGAACAACTGATCCCTTCGACTTCGGTCTGGACAAGGGGGATTCAGATCTCGACCGCAGGCACATGTTAGTTTCAAACGCGGTGTACGGCTTGCCTACTTTCAAAAAGTGGGGGTCGTTCGCCAGTAATGTCCTCGGGGATTGGCAACTCAATGGAATTGTTACCGTGCTGAGTGGCATACCTCTCGACGTTCGTTCAGGCATCAGTGGGCAGTACTTCGGCCTGTTTGCTGACGCCCCCGGCGGCTTCCGCCCCGACCTGGTTTCGGGTGTGCCCATCTATTTGCACGGTACCGACAAGCAGATTTATCTCAATCCGGCTGCATTCACGGCGCCTGCGCCCGGGCAGTTTGGTAATCTGAAGCGCGGATTGGTGCGGCAGCCTGGGCTTACTAACGTTGATTTCTCGATAGCCAAGAATTGGAAATTTAAGGAGCGTTATGGTCTCCAATTCCGCGCCGAAATGTTCAATCTTTTCAATCATGCGAATTTCAACGGGTTCGATCCTAACTTAAGTCTCAACCCTGACCGTTGCGCCGCCAGCCAGCCGCTGTGCGGACCTGAGGGTAAATTCAAGGGTACATTTACTTCCACCAACGGAGGCTTTGGCCACTTGAATAGTGACCGCGGACCCCGCAATATTCAGTTCGGTCTGAAGTTTAACTTCTGATATAGTACCGCACGGCTGAAACAAAGACGGAGGGCTCGAAGATTTACCTCAGCCCTCCGTCTAATTTTTACAGGGTGCAATGAAGTTCAAGTGAGGTACTTACTGTCGACCTTTTTTCCTCTGCTGCTGCTGCTCTCCGTTTTCCAATCTCCCCAGGATTCGCTGCGACAACATTCTGAAGCTGCCGATGCATATAGACGCGCCGGCAATCTCGCTGCAGCAGAACGAGAATACACGGCTGTTCTGGCCGAAGGATATGCCAAGCTCGGAAAGGTCTACTCGGCCGAGAAGAATTATCAGCAGGCCATAAGCGCGCTTGAGTGCGCAATCAGTTATCCGCCTGACTCACAAGAGGCCCTGATAGATTTAGCAATCGCTTACTTCGATGCAGAGCAATATGAAAAAGCTCTCAAGCCGCTGGGCACGGCCATAGGCAACAATCCTCGGAGCGCCGGCGCGCACCACATGTTGGGTAAGAGCTATTTCATGTTGGGTGACTTTGGCAAGTCCACCGCTGAGCTGCAAACGGCTCTCGAGCTCACACCGAAGGATTACGACGTTGCCTATACTTTGGGCTTGGCCTATCTAAAGCAACGTCAGTTCGTTTCAGCGCAGCAGATTTATGAGCGCATGGTCAAACAGTTTGGCGACCGAGCGCAGCTCCGCATCATCTTTGGGCGCGGATATCGCGAAACGGGATTTTTGGCTGAGGCTATCGAGGAGTTCAAGAAGGCGGTTGCCCTTGAGCCGCATTTTCCCAGAGCGCATTACTATCTGGGCCTCACCTACTTATTAAAGGACGGCGCTGCGCGTTTGCCTGACGCCGAGCGGGAATTCAAGATTGAGTTGGATTCACATCCCGAGGAATTCTTCGCCAATTATTATCTGGGCATCGTTCATGTGATTGACAGGAAATGGGACCTCGCGATTCCCTTGCTCCAGAAGGCCGTTCGCATCCAGCCTGCCAACTCAGATCCTTACTTTTACTTAGGCCAGGCATATCAAGGAACAGAGAGGTATACGGAAGCTATCGAGGTACTCAGGAAATCGATCGTCCTCAACCCCGAGCTGAGCCACAACGATTACCAGGTGGCGACCGCGCATTACCGCCTGGGACAATCCCTTTTGAAAGTCGGTCAGCGAGAAGAGGCTGAGAAGGAGTTACAACTGGCGGCGGAACTGAAGTCTAAATCACTGAAGCGCGACAAGGAAAGGAACGAAATTTACCTCAACGCTGCAACCCTGAATGAACGAAACGGCAAGTTTCCGGAAATGACCTCCGAGGGAGTAATAGCGGACTCTAACTCGCCTGACGTTAAGACAGCGGAGGAGTTGAAGAACGGCGAGGTTTATTATTCAAAGATTATTGCCAGGGCACACAACGAGATTGGTTTGCTGAGAGCCGATCGCGCAGACTTCAAAGCCGCGTCGGAGCAATTTGCGCTGGCCGCCAAATGGGATTCACAACTCCAGGGTCTTAACTTCAACTGGGGCCTGGCTGCCTTCAAGGCCGAGTTGTACAAAGACGCCATTAACCCGCTCGAAAAAGAGTTGAATGCTAATCCGGGTAATGTGCAGGCGAAGCAGTTGCTCGGGCTCAGCTATTTCGCGCTGGAGAATTACGCGAAAACTTCTGAATTGCTGTCGGATGTCATAGTGGCTAAGCCTTTCAATGTTGGTGTGTACTACACGTTAGCACTCTCTCTGATTAAAGAGGGCAAGAAGGATAAAGCCGATTTGGTGATCCAGCAGATGGTCGCAATCGGCGGCGATACGCCGCAGCTCCATATTTTGTTGGCCCAGGCTTATGAAGGCCAGGGCGAGACCACTAAAGCCCTGGAAGAACTGCAGCTTGCCTTGTCGCTCGATAGTAAGACGCCAATGGTCCATTACTATTCCGGTTTGGTGTATCTGAAGTCTGGAAAGTTTGCGGAGGCCGCGAAGGAGTTTGAAAACGAGCTAACTCTGAATCCCGGCAATGTCCAGGCGAAATACAATCTGGGTTTCGTGCTGCTCTCACAGCAAAATACCGTTGTCGGGATAAAGGTGTTGCGTGAAGTCATTGTGGTTAAGCCTGACTTCGCGGATGCACATTACGAACTCGGCAAGGCTCTTTTGCAAAAGGGCGAGATCAAGGACGCGGTCGCAGATTTGGAGTTAGCGGCAAAACTGGCGCCTGACAAACCCTATATTCATTACCAGCTTGGCAGGGCCTACATTGCCGCTGGTCGAAAGACGGAAGGTGAGAACCATCTGGAAATCTCACGTCAGTTGAAAGAGAAGGAACGGCAGCAAACGAATCCTTAATCTTCGGAAGAGGTTGTTAACTTTTGTTTCTAAAAGCGGGAACGAGTCTCATTGCGTCGCTGACCATACTTTCGTTTTACGCGGTTCCGGGACTGACCAAAGTTCCGCCAATTGAAGTTCATTTCACGGATATCACAGAGAAAGCCGGCATCAACTTTAGACACGTTTCCTCACCGGAAAAAAAGTACATTGTGGAATCGATGAGTGGTGGGGTTGCGCTGTTTGATTATGACAATGATGGCTACCTGGATATTTATCTCGTGAACTCTCTAACGGTGGACATGGTCAAGTCAAAGCAAAAGACCAGGAGTCTTCTCTATCACAACAACGCCGACGGAACTTTCAGCGATGTTACCGACAAGGCCGGTGTCGGCGACATCGGCTGGGGCATGGGCGTCGCAATTGGCGATTACGATAACGACGGTTTCGACGATATTTATGTAACTTGCCTGGGCCCAAACCATCTACTGCGGAACAGCGGTAAGGGTACTTTTACGGATGTCACGCAAAGCGCAGGAGTTACTGATCCGCGTTGGTCCACAGGAGCCTCTTTTGTTGACTATGACAATGACGGCAAGCTGGACCTGTTCGTTTCCAACTATGTTGACTTTGATGTCAATAACCTGCCGGAGTTCGGCAAGGGTCGAAGCTGCCAGTTCAAAGGTGTACCGGTACAGTGCGGACCAAGAGGACTGAAGGGCGCCGGCGATTCGCTTTATCATAACAACGGTAATGGAACTTTTACCGACGTCTCAAAAAAGGCGGGCGTTTCGGATGCCGATGGTTACTACGGCCTCGGTGTGATTTGTAGCGATTTTGACGAAGATGGGCTGGTCGACATATATGTGGCTAACGATTCAACCCCGAACTTCCTCTATCACAACAACGGTGATGGCACGTTCAAAGATATCGGATTCTCTTCAGGAATGGCGGTGAACGAAAACGGCAGCGAGCAGGGCAGCATGGGAGTGACTCTGGGTGACTATGATCACGACCAAAGGCTGGACATGTTCATTACTAATTTTGATGACGATTACAACACTCTCTATCACGATGACGGTAAAGGGTCTTTTACGGATGTTTCCTATGCGGCGAAGGTAGCTGAAGTTAGTCTTCCGTATGTTGGTTGGGGCACTCAGTTCTTTGACTATGACAACGACGGCTGGGTTGATCTGTTGGTTGTCAATGGCCATGTGTATCCCCAGCTACCAAGTTACCGGCAACGCAATTTTGTGCATCACAATAATCAGGACGGTACGTTCACCGAAGTCGGAACGCAGCTGGGAGCGCCGTTCGCTGAGAAGCGCACCGGCCGCGGCGCTGCTTTTGGCGATATTGATAATGATGGCGATGTGGACGTCGTGATCAATAATCTGGACGGTCCGCCGCTAGTGCTGCGAAATGACGGTGGTAACGCAAACAATTCTGTTCTGATCAAAACTATCGGTCTGAAGAGTAATCGTGATGGTGTCGGCGCACGCGTCAAGGTTGTCGCCGGTGAGCTGACCCAAATTGGCGAAGTTCACAGTGGTGACAGTTATCTTTCGCAAAGCGATATGCGATTGCATTTCGGGTTCGCAAAGGCGACGAAGATAGATTTAGTCGAAGTGCATTGGCCAAGCGGCGCGGTGGACAAAGTTACCGGGCTGGGGGTTAACGGTATCCTCAGTATCAAAGAAGGCCAGGGGATAGTCTCGCAGAAGAGGTTTAACGAGGTTACACCCAAGCTACGGAATCCGCAGTAATGAACCGTTCGTTGTTACAGCACCAATTACTTCTTCCGTGGCCAGCCCAATCATGTCCGTATGGCGCTCTTTCATTGTTGCCGCTCAAAATGCTCCTCGTGCTTCTGCTCGTGCTCCTGGCCGTTTCCGCGGCCGGAGCCCAGACCAATACTGTCCAGGAACGGCTCGAGAATGCGGCGGCCCTCATTCGCGATAATCGAATCGTCGAAGCGGAGCAACAGCTAAAAACTGTTTTGAAAGTAGCGCCGAACGAAGTTGCGGCGCTCAATCTCCTGGGTACGTTGCGTGCGCAACAGGGGAAACTAAACGAAGCGGAAGTGCTCTTAACCCGGGCGACAAAGGTTGATCCTGATTTTGTGGCCGCGCATATGAACCTGGCGTTTCTCTACGTGCTAAAGAATGCGCCCGACAAAACCATTTACGAATTGAAAAGCGTGATCAAACTCGAACCAGGTAACGTTGAGGCTAATTACAAGCTCGCGCGCCTACTGCTTTCCAGAGGGCAGGTAGACCAGTCAATCAGCGTGATTGAAAGCGCAAAATCGTTTCAGCCTGACTCCGCAGTATTTCAGACTCTGCTCGGTGAGGCCTATCTTCGAAAGGGAGATAGCGGCAAGGCTGAAGAGAATTATTTGCTGGCCCTCGGTTCGCAGAAAAACAATCTGGACGCCAGTCTGGGTCTGGCAAGGATCTCTCAAAACCGCGGGGACACAAAAGCCGCCTTGGACCATCTTTCCCAAGCGAGAGCACTAGCAGGTACATCTCACGAACTTCTTTACAAAGTCGGTGTTGCAGCTCTGGGGCTGGGAGTCTTTGATGAGGCCCATGCAGCATTGGAAGAAGCCGTCAAATTAAAGCCTGATGCGCCGGCGTACTTGATTGCGCTCGGCGCCACCTGGTTAAAAAAACCTGACGTGTTTGCGGCCGAACGCCTTTTTCGTCGAGCCGTCGACCTGCAACCGGACAACGCACAAGCGCAGATGTACCTCGGTTATGTCCTATACAAGCAAAAGAAGTTCAACGAGGCCAAGGGTTACCTTGAGCAGGCCATCAAATCGGAGGCCGGCGTCCCGGAGCCTTTCTACTATCTGGGACTAATCGTCCAGGAAGAGAACGAGGACGAGCGGGCCATAGCGCTCCTGGAAAAAGCGATCCAGGTGGCGCCTGCTTTTGCGAATGCGCATGTTGCGCTCGGCGCCAGTTATTTGAAGCTCAAGGATTATCCGCGCGCTCAGAGAGAACTTGAGCTTGGCGCCAAACTGAAGCCTGATGATTCAAAGGCGCATTATCAGTTGGCTGTTTTGTACGCTCGGCTCAAGGACCCCAAACGGGCGCAGGCCGAAATGCAGATTGTTGAAAAGCTCAAAGCCCTGGACCAGTCGGAAAAGAGGGAAGGCGACACCTTCGTTATTACACCGGCCACACCGAACCCTCGATAATCATGCTGGTCAGTTTCAATCGAAAAAAAAAGCACACCGGTTGGCATTGCGCGTTACGACGTCGGGCCGCTTTGAAGATGCTCTTCGTCTCGTTAATTACGCTTAATCTGCCACTGCATAATTTTGCTCAGTCGCTGAAGGCGAAGGTGACTTTTGAAGAAGTCCCGGCAAAAAAGAGTGGCATCACCTGGGTGCATAACAATGCTCACTCCCCCGATCGCTATTTGCCTGAGACCGTCGGAGCTGGGTGCGCTTTTTTGGATTACGACAACGATGGTTGGCTGGACATCTACCTGGTGAACAGTGGACCCTCAGATTTCTATACTCCCGATCCCGCTTTAAAAAATGCGCTTTATCGGAACAACCATGACGGCACTTTCAACGACGTAACAGACAAAGCCGGCGTAGCCGGCGGCACCTTCGGCATGGGTGTCGCCGCCGGCGATTACGATGGTGATGGGTGGGTTGATCTTTATGTCACCAGTTATGGCCGCAACATCCTGTATCACAACAATGGCAACGGCACTTTCACGGATGTCGCCGATAAAGCAGGTGTGGTCGCGCCAGGCTGGTCCACCTGCGCTGTTTGGTTCGATTTCGACAATGATGGCAAGCTGGATCTGTTCGTTTCGAGCTTCGTTGCTTACGAAAAAGCTCTCAACGTTCTCTGCACGGATGAAACTTTGAGCCGGCGTTACTACTGCGTTCCGCGTCTTTTCAAGCCACGACCAAGTCACCTTTTCCACAATGAGGGCAATGGAAAATTTACGGATGTGAGTAAGGAATCCGGGATTGCCGGTTCGCCCGGTAAATCATTCGGGGCCGTAGCTACGGATGTTAACAACGATGGCCTCCTGGACCTGTTCGTAGCCAACGATACGATGCCAAACTTTCTTTTTCTCAATAAGGGCGGCGGAAAGTTTGAAGAAAGTGGCTTGGCGGCCGGAGTGGCCTTCAGTGATGCCGGGAAGCCTCGCTCGGGGATGGGAGTTGACGCAGCCGACTATGACGGCGATGGCTGGCAGGATCTTTTTGTGGCTAATATCGATCAGGAATTCTTCAGTCTCTATCACAACCAGAAAGATTTGATCTTTACAGACGAACCTGGAGAGATCGGGACGGCAACGCAGATGTTGAGCGGCTGGGGACTGCGGTTTTTCGATTACGACAACGATGGTGATCCTGACCTGTTCCTTGTCAACGGCCATCCGGATGATTTCATTGAAATGCGCACCAAGCGCGTGAAATACAAAGAGCCGTTGTTGATGTTCGAGAATACCGGTCGCAATTTCAAGAATGTGAGCACGCAATCGGGGGCCGTTTTCAGCAGGGATTTCTCCGGACGCGGGATGGCTACGGCGGATTTTGATAATGACGGAGACCTCGATGTGCTGATTTCGAATAACGACGAGGCGCCCTTGCTCCTTCGCAACGAAGGCGGTAACAAGAACAACTGGCTCGGTCTTCAGCTCGTTGCTACGAAGAGCAATCCGGCGGCTACTGGGGCCACAATTACCTGGCAGGCCGGGGGCGTGAAACGAACCCGTTTGCGCACTGCTGGTGGCAGCTATCTCGCCTCTCATGATCCACGCGAGCTACTCGGGCTCGGTAATGCGAGGAGAATTGAGAACGTCGAGATTCGTTGGCCCAGCGGCAAAGTGGACAAACTCGGGAGTCTGCCCATCAACAACTACGTGAAAGTGATCGAAGGTGAAGGTGTTGCCAGGAAGTAACATGGCCAAGCCAGTTAAGAAAACTCTGTTACTGATCGGCCTTGTCTTCTTCGCTACGACTCTCTGGCTGTCGCTGTCTTCCCACGCTCAGAGTAAGCGTGACCCTTTTTCCAAATGGCGTCCGACTCATGAGCTTGCGGGTGTTCGCTACGTGGGAAGCGGCACTTGTAATCAGTGCCATGCTGCGCTGACAGCCGGGCGCCAGGCCAATACCATGAGCCGCGCTCTGGAGCCGGTTGAAAACTGTGAGATTCTGAAAACTAACCCGCGCTTGAACTTTCGCAACGGCTCCTACAATTATCAGATTGTGCGTGACGGAAGGCAGAGCATCTTCACAATCAGTAATGGCGCGGACTCGATTTCCGAACCGGTGCTCTACTGCTTTGGCCAGGGTAAGGCCGGTCAGACCTATGTGCTTCAACATAAAGGGGTGTTTTACGAAAGTCGCGTCAGCTACTATCAGGAGATTCGGGGTCTCGACGTTACTATCATTCACCCGCGTTCGGTGCCTGAATCGCTCGAAGATGGTCTGGGCCGTCCGATATCGACGGAAGCTGCGCAGGGCTGCTTCAATTGTCATTCAACCGCTGCGGTCAGCGCTGCTCAATTGCAACTAGATCATCTGATGGCCGGAGTTACCTGTGAGGGGTGTCATGGGCCAGGTGAGAAACATGTTGCTGCCGTCAAGGCAAACAGCAAAAACCTGCAGGTATTTAATCCGGCGAAGCTGGAAGCTGATGAGTTGAGTCAGGAAGTTTGCGGCGCTTGCCATGTCAGTTTTGAAAAGGCTCTGCTCATGCCAAAGCAGGGCGGTGAGAACAACCTGCGATATCAACCTTACCGAATCTTCAACAGCCGCGGGCACAGTGGCGACGAGCGGATAAGTTGCGTGGCCTGTCACGATCCGCATGACAAGCTGGAGAGCGATGCGGGGTTCTATGATTCCAAATGTTTGGCATGTCACCTGACTACTGTCGATCAGGTAAAGACGGCCACACGCTCAGCTGCGGCGTGCCCCGTAAGCAAGCAAAAGTGCACAACCTGTCATATGCCAAAGATTGAACTGCCTGGAGGCCACTTTAAGTTCACGGATCACTGGATCCGCATTGTTAAGGCGAGTGAAACTACACCGCATTGAATTCCCGCATGAACAGTAGTCCAACTACCAACAGGTAAACTAATGCTCCAGCTCCGGAGGAGCATGATGTTTATAGAAACGGGAGCTCACAAAGATCAGAGCTCCGTAGGAGCGAAATCCGGGCGACGAATTGAAAACCACATTTCGCTCCCAGGGAGCTGAGAACATTCTAAGAGCTCGTTGTCTATAAGTATTTCGCTCCTCTGGAGCTAACTCTTGCTCCAACGAAGTTGCAAGGATCAGGAACTTCTTGGCCTTACGGTTTGGCAGAAGGGGCCGAGGCCCCAGCCAAAGTCGTCACGCGCTTCTTCCATTCTGCGGGACTCGTTGCTTTGAGTTGAGGTAGCTCGGCGGCGGCAATCACCAATTTTCTAACGCTTGTAATGACGACGAACTCGAGTGCAGCTTTTGGTTTCGCTGCTTCGTCGAGCCTGGCAAGCTTTGCATCGCGCCACTCCGCAGTAACGGGATCGCCCGAGGATAAATGAGCCATTGCTTCCAATCCTGCTTCCGCGATGTCCGCCAAACTGCTTACCAGAGGCCTTGCCTCTTGTAACGCGGCGGAGCGATCGATCATCGGGCCGAGCTCGCGACTCGCGCTTAGCCACTCAGCCAGAGTGTGTTCGAGGTCCGGTCGATAAGCTGCAAAGCGCGGCGCATCGGATAGAAAGGCGTCGACGTTCGCGGCGAAGTAGCGGGCTGTTTGACTATCTGGCCGCGTAGCGTCAACCAGCCCAGTGAGCGGACTCAGCATCGTCTGCGGCCGCATCTCATAGCGACGGTATTCTTTGACAGGTTCGATTATTGACGCCAGCGTCCTCAGTGGTGCGGTGTTATCACTGGCGGCCAGACGCCGGAGGAGCATGCCGTAGTTCTTTTCGTGAGTTAGCCCAACTTCTTCCAGTTGACGACTGATTACCGACAAGCGCCGGTACATGTCTTCGACATCGGTGACGTTGCGTGGCGACCAAAGGCGCTCAGCGATGGCGGCGGTACGTGGCCAGATGCGTGAATCGATCGTTTCCGGGCTCACCCATTCGCCCCACATGGTAGCCTCCCCGCCGAGAATAAATTTCGCCTCTTCAGCGGTGAGCGTTGAATCTTGCGGAAGCGGATCGGCCAGATAATGTTGCGAGGCGGGGAAAATCAGATCGATGTAGTAGCCGGCTGAGAGAATTCCGTGGTAGCCCTTCCTGGCGGCCTCGGCGAGGGATGCTGGTCCACGCCAGGAATGAATCACCGCGTCGTTTGGAAGATCCGGGTGCAGGATTTCCTCCCAACCAATCATTTTCTTGCCGTGCTTCTGTAAAATTTTCAGGACGCGCTGATTAAAGTAGGCCTGTAGTGCGTGATTGTCTTTGATGCCTTTCTCTTTCATAAAGGCCTGGATTTGCGGGTTGCGATCCCACTGCTTGCCTTCGTTCTCGTCGCCACCAATATGCATGTAGGCATCAGGGAAAAGCGCGGCCATCTCGCCCAAAAAGGTTTCCAGAAACTTGTAGGTCTGTTCGCGCGTTGGATCGAGTGCGGGCTCAAAAATTCCGGCGGCGCGCTCAATCTTGTATGGACCGGGAGCACTGCCCAGCTCCGGATGGCCGACAAGCCAACTCGTACTGTGCCCGGGAATGTCAAACTCAGGCATCACGCGAATCCCGCGATCACGAGCGTAGTTAATGATTTCGCGTATCTGGTCCTGGGTGTAATAGAGACCATCCGAGCCCAGGGTATGGAGTTTGGGAAGCTTCTTACTTTCGACACGGAAACCCTGGTCCTCAGTCAGGTGCCAGTGAAAGACGTTCAACTTCACCGCGGCCATAGCATCGAGATTCCGTTTGAGCACCTCCATCGGTTCGTAGTGACGGCCGACATCGATGAGCAAACCGCGCCACGGGAACCGAGGTTGATCTTGAATTCTTGTACCCGGAAGATAGTATCCATCTCGATCACTCTGAAGCAGTTGCAGGAAGGTTTCTAGTCCACGCAACGCGCCCACCACTGTCGGCGCCACCAGTCGTGCCTGCTTGTTGGTGACTTCCAAGCTGTAAGTTTCGTTTTCAGTGAGAGATGGGATTGTCTCGCCGGCCCGCTCGCATTGGACGACCAGCGTGGCTGTGTTTTCATCCGTTGCCAGTTCGGATGGCAGAGTCAATACGGTCCGTCCAGCAAGCCTTGTGCGCATGCGAGAAATGCCGGCGCGCAATCGATCATCCGCATAATTCTTGATCGCCACGTTGAAGCTGTCGGTGATCGATAGACGCCCCGATTGCATTCGTATCGACGCAGGGATCGGCATCAGGTTGAGTTGGGCGGGCAACATCGCTTCGGTTGAACTTTTCTGCGCCTTCAAAGGCGCGGTCAGGCTCAGCGCACAAGTTAAAGTCAGCACTAGCTTGGTGTATTTGACAGTCTTCATGGGTAGCAGGTGTCCACCTTCGTTTTCGAGTATTGGGCTGGTTCTTGCGGTACTATTAGATTCGAAACCGTGACATAATCGCCGCGAATTGATTACCCGCATTGTAACTGATTCATAGTGGATCTTAGCGATCGAAAAGCGCCCGCTGCGCGATTTCTTGAGATGAAGAAGGGTCGCGATTTGCCTTTTAAGGGAAGCTGTTCGCAGCGATTGTTTAGTGTCAGCATGCTGCTGGCAGTCATGCTTAGCGCATGCCTATTTGCCTGTCCGATCGCGCGCACAAGCAATCTCGCGGGATGGACCCTGGTGTGGAGTGACGAGTTCGACGGTCCCAACGGCGCGGCGGTTAATGCCGGCAAGTGGTCCTTTGATGTCGGCGGCAACGGTTGGGGCAATAACGAACTTGAGACCTACACCGATCGCGCTGCAAATTCTCATCTGAAGGCTGGTCGGCTGGTAATCAGAGCTCTTAAGGAAACGTTTACCGGGCCTGACAAAGTAACTCGTCCCTACACTTCGGCCCGACTGATCACCAAGAACAAATTCAGCCAGGCCTTCGGACGCTTTGAAGCGCGCATCAGCATCCCTTACGGTCAGGGGATTTGGCCGGCGTTTTGGTTGCTCGGCAACGATATAGATACAACCCACTGGCCGAACTGTGGCGAGATCGACATCATGGAGAATATCGGTAAGGAGCCGTCGATCGTTCATGGCACCTTTCATGGGCCGGGCTACTCGGGTGGGAGCGGCATAAGCGCGGCCTACGCTTTGCCCGGCGGTCAGAAGTTCTCCGATGATTTCCACACCTTCGCCGTGGAATGGGAACCAAACGTTATACGTTTTTACGTCGATAAGTCTCTGTACAAGACGCGAACACCCTCGGATTTGCCGGCCGGAACATCATGGGTCTTCGATCATCCGTTTTTTATTATTCTGAACGTTGCAGTAGGCGGTGGCTGGCCGGGAAATCCCGACGCCTCCACCGTCTTCCCTCAAGAGATGGTGGTTGACTACGTTCGCGTGTATCAACGCGCCAGGGGTTAATGACGTCGGCGTGGGTGTATTGACGAAGGAAGCGGGTAGTCGCATTCTTGGTAGTGGTGGTTGGCCTCGCTTTGCGTTGCATTTGCTCTAACCGGAGCAGTAGGAGGTTTTCATGAGTTGTGAAGAAACAAGTTGCAGAATCCTCATACGCTTTGTCATGGCCGCGGTCCTCTCGCTCTCCCTGGCCACCCTTACCCTGACCAACGCTCAGGGGAAACCAGCCGGCGCCGGGCCACCGCCAAACATTAATCCGAATATTGATACTAGGCAGCGACAGATCGATGAAAACAGACTGCGAAATGCGGAATTAAACGTTAGTGCTGAGGAAAGAAATAAAAAGCTGCTTGAGGCGGCAATCCTGAACATGAAGGAGGACTTCACGCGCATCCAGGTCTTGCGCAACGATATAGCCCGAAATCTCATAGCCCAGAAGCCAATCAACCATAAGTTACTTTCCCAGCAGACGGCTGAAATAAATAAACGGGCCAGCCGGCTCAATGTTTACATGCGGGCCCACACAGAAGAGGAGAAGGAAAGCAACGCGCCTGAAATCAAAAGCGAGGAGATGGTCGACGCCCTGGTGCGCTTGTGTAAGCTGATTGATAGTTTTACCGAAAACCCGGCCCTGAAGAACGCAGCTACAGTTGACACAAAAGAAATTGACAAGGCAAAGGAAAACAAGGCCAAAGCCGATCGGGATCTGTTGGCGATCATCAAGCTCAGCAGCAGTTTGCAAAAGAAGTCCGATAGCCTGAGAAGCCCCTGATAAGATTAACTACGTACTTGGCCGATCAGAGGAATCAAACCTTAACCGAGCAATTGAACACCCAACAACGGTCGGACAAAATCAGAACTGGGAGCGATAGCGACCAGCCAAAGGATTTCCAAAAGTTGGGTGAGACGGCTTGGGCGGCAGTTTCTCCTCATTTGCGCTGTCGGCTGGTCGCTACCGCTCGCAGTTCTGATTTTGCGTTGGCAACCTTGAATCTTGTCGGTCGATATCGCTGTGAGGACTTTCGTCGTGTTCGCCGCTCAGGGCACGATCTGGAACCGGGCCTCTTGCCTGGTTAGTTTCTGTTGCACGATGTCGCGGCTCTCGATAACAGCAGAGTAATTACCCGGAGACAGACTGGCTAGCTTGATATATTTGGCAAAAGTCAGATGAGGCACCGGTTCGGTTTCCGCTTCTGTCAGTTGGTAATCCAATGGCCTGCCGGCAGGCTTCCCATCCTTCATCAGCGTAACGGTGACCCTCACCAATGGCTTCCCAATTTCGCGGGAAACGGCTGCGTTATAGACTTTGAAGAAAATGATGAGGTTGTCAGTCGCTTGAAATTCGTGACTTGGCGAAGGGCGAACTCGCACGTCGCCTTCGCTAAGTACATCAGCGCTGTGCGGCGCCTGCTTTATTGTCTCTGCACGCCGGCTCAACACAGCGCCTGTGGTCCAGAACTCCGGACCCGCAACGGGTAATACCAGCTTCTCGCGTTTGGCGGCGACCTTTCCTGAAAGCCGATCCCTGACAATTAAATCAACCGTATAGTTACCGGTTTCTAACTGCATGTCCTGACGGTAAAAAATCTTGTCGTTCATAATCGATTCGTATTGCTGGGTCGTGAGTGCAAAGTCAAAGTTTCCTCCCAGCCGGGAAAGAATCCTTTCCTCACCTTCATTTCGAACGACGGCAAGCACCTCCAGTTGCAAGCGTTGCTTATCGCCTTTGCGATCAAATTGCACTGCGGTCTGAGGTATCTCAAATAAAAGTGGGACTGTGTAATAGCCTTCCTGGGATCTAAAAGGGATTAACTCCATTGCCAGGGGTAGCGTCGAATGGGCCTGCATGCTTGAAAAGTTAGCCAGCAGTTTCTGATCTTCGGGTGAGAAGGGGACAATTTGACTGGGCGGTATAGCGTAATAACCGGGACGAGCCACCACATTTGTGTCTGGTCTACTGACTTCGATCTTTACTTTCCGATAACTGCCGTCAAAGTTTGCATCAGTGCTCCGATAGGCCAGCGTATAACGTGAACGGATTTCGGAATCTATCCGGTCCAGGCCCAAAGCGATGTCATTAGTATTTTTGATAAAGCGTCCGCCAGTGTCCTCTGAAATCTTGTACAACAAGTCCTGTTGACGATTCAGCCCTTCCTGCCGGGTAATGTCGAACACGCTCTCGCCGCCACCGACCCTTCTCCGGCTCTCCATGCTGTTTCCGCCTGAGATCCCCGCTAATGGCGAGGCGGCCACCAGAGCACCAGAGGTAGGCGTACCACCGGTCAGCCCGCTCGCGTCGATGATGTAGACAGCAACATTCGCTCGATTAGCGATGTCGATTGTACTTTGCACCTGCCAGTCGAGCGTTTCAGGAGCAACAAATCCTTCGGAGAACAGCACAAGCGTTTTCTTGCCCGGTACCGGGCGCAGCCCTTCGGCAATTGCCGCGAGCGCTGCCAGTACGGGTCTTGTCTGCTGCACACTTAGTGCCGTCCGAAGTTGCATATACTGCTCAAGCACATGCTGCGCAATTAAAGTCTCAGCGGCAGCCGAGCCGGCAGCCCCGGCTGCAGGTGACGATGGGACCTCAGTAGGTGCTCCCGAAGAAATCTTATTGCGTAATGAGTCTATCTCTTGCGTAAGACTGCGTGCTTCGCCAGCCTTGGAAACGTTGGAACTGGTATAAGCCTTGTCGACTGCTGCTATGAGTCTTGCCTTGTCCCGTGTAAATGATTGGAGCATTTGCAGCCCACCCGAGATTGAAAACAGAGCGACGGAGTCGCTGTCGGAGATGCGCTCGCGAATATACTTCTCGATGCCTTCGCGCACATGCTTCAAATTCGCGAGCTCTGTACTTTGCCCGTCAAGGACTAGAGCAATGATGTTTCGCGGAAGGCCGGACGGATTCTCTGGCTTTGGTTGAGTAGAACCGATCGTAATTGCCGGTTGACCGGTTCCTTTTTCGCTGCTGAGAGTAGAGTCGAAAAATTCAATATGCTGCGGCACGCCGTTTTCAGAGATGGTGAAATCTTCCGGCTTGAGATCAGTGACGACCTTTCCTTTCTTGTCCTTTACCATCACGTCAACAGCTAACGAGGTTCGAACTGACCTTAATCACTTCTTCATCGTCATCGGAGCTCTGCTGAGAATCTTTTTTGTTCTGTGCTTGAAGCGGGATGGCGGCAAGAAATATGGCGAAGCTCACCAGTAAGTTGAAACATGGGCCGGTGCCACGTTTAATAAGAGACATCACTTACCTCTAGGTTTTAATGAAACTACTTGACTTATCTTCCCTTGTGCAGCCTCCGTCCTCTCTGTGTGTCTCTGTGGTGAGTTTAGGATGGAAAACATTCACCACAGAGGCCAGAGACACCGAGACATCATAGAGAATTAGCCATAACAGAATGCCCCACTCACTTCAATTCAAACCTGTCCTTCAATCCGGCAATCCTCACTTCGAATTCACCGGGCTCGACGACCGGCTTGTTATCTACCCCGATGAATGAAAGATCATCCCGGCGCAACTTGAAGGTAAGGGTACGGCTCTGGCCCGGTTCCAGATAAATCTTAGCAAAACGTTTGAGCCTCTTTCCCGCAGGAGATAGTGAAGCCACAAGGTCAGTAACATATAACTGGACTACTTCCTTGCCGGCCCGGCCCCCGCTATTAGTGACTGTCACGCTCACCGGCAGATCAGCGTTGCCGGTTATAGTCTTTTGTCCCAGACGCAGATCGCTATAGGCAAAGGTCGTATAGCTTAGACCCTGGCCGAATTCGAACTGAGGCGTAAAAGCCATATTTCCAAAAGCGGTGTCCTCTGTTTCGAATGCCTTATGATCGTAGGTAATCAATCCGTTCGGCGTACGCGGATAAGTGAAGGGAAGCTTGCCTGAAGGGTTGGAATCGCCAAAGAGTACGTCGGCTATTGCCTGACCGCCTTCGTTGCCAGGGTTGTAAGCCATCAGAATTGCGCCGGCTTTATCAACTATACGATTGATAATTCTGGGCCGCCCCTCTACCAGCACCAGCACCACCGGCTTCCCTGTGGCTTCGATTGCTTCGGCGAGTCTCAGTTGCGGTTCACCCAGAGTTAGATCAGTAATGTTGCCGGGGGTTTCGGTGTAGGATCCTTCGCCGAGACAAAGGACTACCACATCGGCACCACCGGCGGCGCGCACGGCTGCCGGAATGTCCACTTCCGCTTCCACATCGGTGGGAGTGCCATTTGAGGAAGAGCCGGGCGGACGCGTGATCTTTGTGCCGGGAATGTAGGTTACATTTGCCGCGCCGGCCTTTGCTTCAATTGCACGTCGAATTGTCGGACGATCTTTTGGATAAAGTGACTCCTCCGAACCTTGCCAGACATAGCTCCAGCCGTTGTTTAAAGAGAGCAGTGAGTCGGCAGTGGGCCCGGTGACCAGCACCTTTCGATTTTTCGCAAGCGGCAGCAGGTTGTTTACATTCTTCAACAGCGTCATCGATTCACGCGCCGCCTGAAGGCTGGCCTGTTGCGATGCGGGTAGTCCGATCTTTGACTTCAAAGCAGGGTCGGCAATCGGTTTATCAAAGAGGCCAAGCTCAAACTTTACTCTCAGGATTCGCCGCACCGCCTCATCAATACGAGACTGAGGTACCGCGCCTTCCTTAACAAGCGCAATCAAATGGTCGGCGAAACTATAGTCAAGCGGCACCATGCTCATGTCGATGCCGGCCATCACCGCCAACCGCGTTGCTTCCTTCTCAGTGGCTGCGATATGCCAGATGGTTACTAACTTCTTAATGTCTTCCCAATCAGAAACGACAAAGCCCTTGAAGCCCAGTTCGCCGCGCAGGATATCTGTAAGAATGTAGTGATTGATGTGGCCCGGAACGCCGTTAATCTCCGCCGAGTTGACCATTACGGTGCGGGCTCCGGCTTTGACTGCAGCCGCAAACGGAGGCAGGACATATTCTCGCATCTGATTTTCGGGTATCCACGCAGGCGTGCGGTCGCGTCCGGTGAGCGGGAGACTGTAGCCCATGTAATGCTTCAGGCTGGAGGCGACCCGATCCTGGGATGCCACGTCTGTTCCTTCGAATCCGCGCACGAAAGCTACGCCCATGACTTTAGCGAGATAAGGATCTTCACCGAACGTTTCGTAGAAGCGTGGCCATAGCGGTTGGCGCCCAATATCAAGTACCGGCGAAAAGCTCCAGGGAATGCTGGCCGCCCGCGTTTCCATCGCGGAGATCTCGGAACCCCGTTTCATCAACTCCGGATTCCAGGTTGCGGCCATCCCGATCTCCTGCGGGAAGAGCGTTGCTCCCTGTATGTAGTTAGCCCCATGAATGGAATCGATGCCATAGATGACAGGAATACTCAAACGCGTCTTCTTCGTTGCTGCCTGCTGGATCTGCCCGATGATCTCTTGCCATTTGTCGGCGGTCAGGGCCTGGTCCGAGACATTGAGAATTGATCCAACACCGTAGCGAACGATTGCCTTGTCCAACTTTTCCGGATCGAGCTGGATTTCCTGATTCTGACCCTTTGCAATCATGCCGATTGCCAGCTGAGTCATCTGTCCCACCTTTTCTTCCAGCGTCATGCGCTTGAGCAAGGCTTCAATTTTTTGGGAATGGTCACGCTCCAATCCGGGCTTGATGGCAATTTGAAAAAATTGATCGCTGTCATTGGTGTCTGCAGTAACTGATCCCCGTTCATCAGCAGCTGAAGGGCTAGTAGCACCAGTTTCCATAGTCGTTGTCTTCGCGCTGGGGAGGCTCGCACTGTCAGCTTTTTGTAGCTGCAGGACAAAGCAGATTGAAATCATAACAACCGCCAAAGCGAGCGCAGTGTTTTTCATGTTCTGTTGTTTTCCTTCGGAATGGATCGGCGGAGCAGGCCTATTCTCTCATTGAGGAGGTGGATTCAAGAAGCGAAAAACGGGTTGCGAAACCAGGCAAACTAACAATTGCGCGGATTCGGGTTTTATGAGGTCAGGTGAGTCCGGACTGCCGATTGTCAATTGCCGATTTCGGATCGACCTCTGTCCTTAGAGTCAATTGACAATCGCCAATCGCCAATCGGAAACCGGAAATCGAAAGACCCACTCCCTTCCGCGTGGTGGTACTGACCTTATGGGACCGCAACTCGGGTGTTATCGGCGTTCAACTGAATTACTATCATGAGAAAGAGAAATCTCTTCACGACCCAGCTTTCTTCAGCGCTATCCCAACTTCCCGCCAGGTTGTCAGCTTAACGTTGTTATCATTAAGCAGCTTGCGGAAAGCGTCACTGGTAACAAACTGGAAGTCGCGCTGCCGCCATGCCGAGCCCCAATCGGGATGGGCAAAGGTTACACCCCTCATCTCCTCATCGTCATAGGACAGATGCACGATCATTTCTGTGAGACCTGGTTGAATGTTCTTAACTGCATCGGCATAAAACTTTGCCCAACCCTCGGCAGTGACGCTGGGTTCAATGCTAATGATGGTATTCACCGCCACATCATTAGGACCCATCAGGGAAGGAATAAAGGGCGCTGTCGCAAACCATTCTTTCGAAACTCTGATGAGTAGCTTGTTGTCGTGGGCTACGCGGAAGAGCGTTTCAAACAAAGCCTGGTTCTGATAAAGAGTGCCCATGTGCGAGTCGAGATGAGTGGGTTGAATACCCAATGCTCTCGCCCTCGCAATTTGCGCGCGAATCTCAGCTTCCGCTTCTTTAGGATTAATATGTGCGGCAGCTTCAGTTTCGGTAAGGTAAAGGTAGCCGTCGCGATCGAGAAGCGAAGGCACCTGCTCTTTGCCAAGGACAGGACCCCAGCGGTAGAGACCCCACTCGCTGGTGAGTGTAAGGTGCAGACCAAGATCTGCTGCAGGATGACTGCGCGCGTAGGCAGCTATCTCGGGAACCCAGGAACATGGAATCATGATACTACCGGAACTAACCAGGCCACTTTCGAATGCCTTGATCGAAGCCATGTTGACTGAATGGGCCACTCCCAGATCGTCTGCATGAACGATGAGTAGTTTTGTATCGGCAGGATAACCAAGCCGTTCGACCAGGGTTTTTGCACCGGCGTGCGACGTGGCAATGAGCATGCAAGCCACGATTGCGGAAAAAGCTTTCATTTTCATATTCGGTCTCTCCCTAGCAATCCAGATTGGTGTTTGATACTAAGCCGAGTTAGACGGGGCTCCGGAGGAGCCGAATGTTTATGGAAACAGGTTTGCAACTAAACTCGCGCTCCGTGGGAGCGCAATATTTCCAGAGACAGGGGGCGAGATTTGGTTTCGCTCCTCAGGAGCGAAAACAAATCCTTTAGGGGCTTGGCTCTATAAACATCACGTCCCTACTGGACGTCGGAGCGTACTAGAGAAACCTGATCATAATTTCGAGCCAATATTAGATCAACCCTCAACAAAAGTCTCTTTACACAGCTCTGGTTTTGGTTATGATGTGCGCCGCCATTCATATCATATGAACCAGCCAACTACAGAAAGCGAAAACGCAAGTCGACCTCTGCTGCGACGCTTTGGACTGCTCCAGGCCGTTGCCTTAAACATGTCGAACATGCTTGGCGTCGGACCATTCATCACCATCCCGCTTTTGATGACGGCGCTTGGTGGGCCACAGGCAATGGTGGGCTGGCTGGTCGCAGTTTTGATTGCAATTCCAGACGGCATGGTCTGGAGCGAACTGGGCGCCGCCATGCCGGGATCGGGAGGGTCTTACATCTACCTGCGCGAGGCCTACGGTCGTGAGAGCTTTGGACGGCTCATGGCTTTTCTCTTCATCTGGCAATTCATTCTCAGCGGTCCACTTGAGATAGCGTCGGGGTACATCGGCTTCGCCAGATATACCGGTTACGTCTGGCCGGGAATCACAGCCACCCAGACGCTGTTGGTCGCCGCCGCTATCGGGATTGTCAACATCGTGCTCCTGTATCGCCGCATCACTTCAATCGCTACCATCACCGTCAGTCTATGGATCGGTACTTTGCTGACCACGCTCGCAGTGATTGTTACTGGAGCTATGCATTTCAGCGCCGCCCGTGCTTTCGATTTTCCTCCGGGTGCGTTCAGTTTCTCACTGGGCTTTCTCTTTGGTTTAGGCGCGGCTTCGCGGATCGGAGTCTATGATTATTTGGGCTATTACGACATTTGCTACATCGGTGACGAGGTAAAAGATCCTGGACGAACAATTCCGCGCTCAATCATCATCAGTGTTATCGCCGTTGCGATCATCTACTTCCTGATTAATCTGTCCATTATCGGAGTTGTGCCCTGGCGCGAGTTCGTGCCATTTGATGCGCACCCACAATCAGGGTTCGTCGTTTCGCTGATGATGGAAAAAATCTACGGCGCGAAGGTCGCGACCATCTTCACAGCCATGGTGCTCTGGACCGCATTCGGTTCGGTCTTCGCGCTGTTACTTGGCTATTCACGAATACCTTATGCCGCCGCCTTGGATGGTTACTTCTTTAAAGTGTTTGGCCGGCTGCATCCGACAAAGAAATTTCCCTATGTGGCGCTGATTGTACTCGGCGTGATTTCTATTATTTGCAGCTTCTTCTCATTGGATAAGGTCATTGACGCATTGATTTCAACCAGGATTCTGGTTCAGTTCATCGGGCAGGTGTTTGCCCTCATTCTTCTGAGGCAGCGCGCGCCGGACATGCCGCGCCCTTATCGCATGTGGCTATACCCACTGCCCAGTATTATCGCGCTCGTTGGTTGGATATTTATTTTTGCGACCACACCATGGCCGGTTATCGTGCTCGGCCTGGGTATGCTTACTCTGGGCGCCGGCGTTTTTCTGGTTTGGTCGTGGCGTAGCGCGAGCTGGCCCTTTGCTCCGGTCGGCCCCGATGCCCCAGCTTAATACTTAAGCCGTCAATCATTTGCTGAGAGTAGTGGGTACTGATGCAGCATGAATTTCATTCACACATGAAACCGTTTAAACGGTTGCTCACTACTCTAGGAAATGCCAACGCCGCGCTAAAGCGTCGGTGTGAATGAGAACCGGAGCAAACTGCATCAGGACGGAATAGTGCGGAAATGAAAAAAGCATTCGTCGCCGGAAGCATGACTCTATTGTTGAGTCTCGGTGTGCTCGCTGATAGCCCGATCGCGCGTCGAGCATCGCAATCTGCAAAACTCTTTCTGCGGAATGGCTGGAGCATACAGTCTTCGGCTCAGGTCCCAGAAAAAGGCCAGGTAATCTCCTCGAATAATTTTCAACCAAAGAACTGGTATCCGGCGACCGTGCCTTCTACCGTTGTCGGTAATCTGGTAGACGACAAAGTCTATCCGGATCCCCTCGTCGACAAGAATCTGCGGCTAATCCCGGGCTGCAGCTATCCGGTTGGTGCTAACTTCTCAAATCTTCCGATGCCCGAGGATAGCCCTTTCCGGGTTTCATGGTGGTATCGCACCCAGTTTCGCCTCCCGGCAAATTATCGCGGTAAGAATATCTGGCTGAACTTCGAAGGAATTAACTTCCGCGCAAACATCTGGCTCAATGGAAAGCAGATTGCCACTTCGGATCAGATAGCCGGAACCTTTCGCACTCATGAATTGAACATCAGGTCGGTCGCGCTGGTTAGCGATGTGAATACGCTGGCAGTCGAAGTCTTTCCGCCGGAGCCAGGTGATCTAGCCTGGACCTGGGTGGATTGGAACCCCATGCCTCCCGATAAAAACATGGGAATTTTCCGCGATGTGTTTTTGACCAGTAGTGGTCCTGTCAGTATCAGATACCCGCAGGTCGCCTCACATCTTGATCAGACTTCGCTGAATACCGCGCATCTGACGGTGAACGCAGAAGTTCATAACGCAACAGACGTTGATGTAACAGGCACGCTGAGTGTTCGTCTTGCCGGCCGGCACTTGTCGCAGAAAGTCACGCTTGGACCACAGGAAACGAAATCGGTTTCGTTCACCTCCGCAGAGTTTCCGCAACTCAATTTCTCGCAACCGCAGCTCTGGTGGCCGGTGCATATGGGCCAGCAGAACCTGCAAGAACTGTTAAGCGAGTTTGAGATTGGCGGCGCCATTTCAGATCGACAGGCCACTCGCTTTGGCATTCGCGAAATTACCTCAGAACTCGACAGCCAGAACCACCGGGTTTTCAAAGTAAATGGTCGTAAGGTACTGGTCCGTGGCGGCGGCTGGGCTTCTGATATTTTCCTGCGATCCTTGCCTGAACGATTGAAGTCAGAATTCAAGTATGTCAGAGACATGAACTTGAATTCGATCCGTTTAGAGGGCCAACTACAGCCGGAAAGTTTTTTTGAACTTGCGGATGAGCAGGGAATTCTGATCATCGCCGGCTGGTGTTGTTGTTCTCATTGGGAACACTGGCAGCACACGTCCGAGTACCCTGAGGGGCCGACCTGGGACAAAGAGGATTATGAGATCGCCGCGAAGTCGCAGGCTGATCAAATCAGACGCTTACGTAATCATCCGAGCTTGCTGGTCTGGCTGAATGGCAGTGACAATCCGCCGCCCGCTGATGTCGAAAAGATGTACATTGAAATCCTGAAGCAGCATCAATGGCCTAACCCGTTCCTCTCTTCGGCCACGGCCAAGCCGAGCACCTTTACAGGTACGACCGGAGTCAAAATGGAAGGCCCGTACGAATGGGTGCCCGCGTCCTATTGGTTATCTGACAAAAAGTTGGGTGGCGCTCATGGCTTTGCCACAGAAATCAGTCCCGGTCCCGCGGTGCCGCCAATCGAGAGCTTGCGACGTATGTTGAATAAGGACCATCTCTGGCCCATCAATGAATCCTGGACCTATCACGCGGGTGGTGAACAATTCAAAGATCTAAAAGTTTTTACCGAGGCCCTTAACGCGCGTTATGGGCCGGCTAACGATGCTCCGGATTATGCAATGAAATCGCAGCTAATGGCTTACGAAGGCCAGCGCGCGATGTTTGAAGCCTTTGCTGGCAATAGGTACAACTCGACCGGCGTCATTCAGTGGATGTTGAACAACGCCTGGCCTTCGATGATCTGGCATCTTTATGACTATTACTTGATGCCTGGCGGTGGCTATTTTGGAACGAAGAAAGCGTGCGAGCCGGTACACGTACAGTATTCTTATGCTGACAAATCGGTGTTGGCAGTGAATACCACACAGCGAGCGCTCAGTGGTCTGAAAATGACGGTACAGGTGTTTGACCTAAATCTCGCCGAAAAGTTTTCAAAAGTATTAACGCTTGAGCTAGCGCCTGACAGCAACTCCGCGCCTTTTGTGATTCCGCAAATCCAGGAACTGTCGGACACCTATTTTCTCCGTCTCTTGCTTGAAGACAGCACTGGTCAAACGCTCAGTTCAAACTTCTACTGGCTGTCAACGAAGGACGACGTGCTTGATTGGCAAAAGTCCACCTGGTATTACACGCCCACAAGTTCCTACGCTGATTTGACCCAACTGCAGAAACTTCAGCCGGCTAAGTTAGCACTCTCGAGCCGCATGACGCGTAGAGAGGGCAATGAGATTGCTCATGTAAAAGTGTCGAATACTGGTAGCACCATAGCCTTCTTTATTCGCCTTCAGATTAAGCAGGGATTCTCGCAACGAGATGTCCTGCCAGTTATTTGGCAGGACAATTATTTCTCTTTGTTACCAGGTGAGAGCAGGGAGGTGACGGCCACCTATCAACTAAAAGATTCAGGTAAGACCGGAGCACTCTTGGCGGCAGAGGGTTGGAATATCTCGGCTACCAGGGTGCCTCTTGCAAGGAGCAAAAAGCGGTGAGTCTCCTTGTTTAGCAGGGTCCGCGCAGAGATTGTCGTGACCTGGCTGCTGAAGGCCATTACCTGGTGGCGAGCTTCCGTTTCACTTTTTCGATTTCTTCTTCCAGCAAAGGCTTCAACGTACGGTCCAGCCTGAGACAGTAGTCGAAGTCCTCCTCTGCACCGAGCTTGTCGCCCAGAAATAGCCGGGCCAATCCTCGGTTTCCGTAGGCCTTGGCAAAGGATGGATCGATCTTGATGGCCGACTCGTAGTCGGCGATGCTGGCCGTTAGATCTCCCAAATCTTGAAAAGCATTGCCTCGATTGCTGTAGGAGTCTGCAAGTCGAGGGTTGATTCTGATAGCCCTATCGTAGTCTGCGATAGCTCCTTGCAGATCTCCCTTAGCGCGGCGTACCAAACCGCGATTATTGTAGAAGGCGGCATTATGGGAATCGAGCCAAATGGCCTTATCGAAATCGGCCTGAGCTCCGTCCAGATTTCCCCTTACTCTTAAGACATTGCCGCGATTGTTATACGCGGCACTCAGGCGCGGGTTGATTTTGATGACCTTGCTGTAGTCGTCAATGCTCCCATCCAAGTCTCCCTTATCGGCCCGGGCTTTCCCTCGATTGTAATAGGCTTGCTCCATGTGAGGATTAATTTCGATGGCCTTGGTAAAGTCAAGTATGCTGCCGTCCAGGTCTCCATTGTGATATCGGGCGCTGCCGCGCATGATGTAGGCGTTGGCCCAGCGTGGATAGGAGATGAGGGCTGCATCATAGTCGACTATGGCCCGAACCATATCACCTTTCTTGAACCGCTCATTGCCGCGATTGTAATAGGCTGCGGCGAAGCGAGAAGGTTGCGCCTGAGCAAGTAAAGCACCAGCTAGAAATAGAATGATCATCAGCGGCACACAACGGCAGTCATGCCCGTTAGCAGCATTGGTACCGTTGTTGATCTTTCGCATTGCCTTCTACCTCCAATCGGGATGTATTTTGAGTAGTGAGTTTCGGCAGATCATCCGTCGCCGATCCGATCTCAAGCCAGGGAACTTACCTTCGTGGTGTACGCGGGCCAGTGACAGGGAGTCATCCCGATATTGCCCGCGCACTTGTGAGTTGCACAGGCTCAGGGATTAGTAAGGTGTATGGCAAACGACAGGTAGAAGTCCCCCATGTCCTGATCTGATTGATTTGGTTTTGTCGCGACCTTCAATAGTTTGGCCACGTTCTTTCTTTCGCCATTGAGCTGGGTTACGCTCGGCTCCAGCTTCCACTGATTGCATTTGCCGTTTGTATCGGCGGTCACACAAGTGACTTGCATTAAGTTCACTTCGGGAAAATTATCGGCGTGCATACTTAACCGATAGCGGACGCCACCCGCGTCATCAAAAGCAATCGCCAGCGGGCAAGGATAGAAATTGTTCGGCTGCATGTTTCGCATGTCGGTGCCGTACTGGCTGCACTTCGCGATAAACCTGGCTCGGACGTGTTGATATGCAAAAGGCGCAGTTGGCGCACCCCCGTTTGGGCCACTGCCGGGTACTGCGTCGCGCAGATCTATGAGGACCTTTCGTTGGGGCGAAGAGTTGTAGTTAAGCGTGTCCAAAACCCAGTCTCCCAGAGAAGCCTGAAGCAGCGACTGTAGGGAACTGGAATTTTGATAAGCGCCGAGTTGATCGCTCTGAATGCGCAGGGTTGGTATCGTGTTAACTCCGAGCCCGTCAATTGTGGTCGTGACTGGCATATCCGATGGCGGTTTCCCCTTCGCTCCGACTGTAAGGACTAAACCGGTCGTTGCCAGCGCAAACACCAGCGCGACAAGGTGAAAATGTCTAACTTTTCTATTCATTTCCTATCCCCTTCTAAAGTTGGCTGAATTTTGACAGCGACAGGTATTAACCCAGCTCCGGACATGGCGGTTTTTGCTTCACCGTCTCTCCAGACTCAATTCGTTCCTGTTTCACTCTATGTAGCGATAAAATGACCCAAAGTCAGTCATGGCCTCAAAAATCTTTGAAGTGGGTTGTCAGCAGGTGAACTACGCTTCATAATCGCGGGCCACAATTCGACGAGTGATCGCAAAAGAGGCCCGGGATGTCGCTATGCCCCCTTTCCCATCCGAAATAACTCAATTGCTGATCAACTGGAGCCAGGGTGATAAGGCAGCTCTGGATCAGTTGGTGCCGCTTGTCTATCCGGAATTGCGGCGGCTTGCCAAACGCCACATGGGCCGCGAAGGTCCGGAACACACGCTGCAAACTTCCGCTCTGATCAATGAGGCGTACCTGAAGCTCGTCGATCAGCAAAACGTCCATTGGCAGAATCGTGCGCACTTCTTTGCCGTCGCGGCGCAGGTGATGCGCCACATTCTGGTGGATCACGCGCGTACCCGTAACTATGCCAAGCGCGGTGGTGGAGCGCACAAGCTCCCGCTTGACGAGGCCGCAGCTTTGACCGAGCAACGAGCCGCTCAGTTGGTAGCACTCGACGACGCTCTCAGGGATCTTTCGGCGCTTGATGGCCGTAAAAGTCAAATCATCGAATTACGTTTCTTCGGCGGGCTGAGCCTGGAGGAGACGGCTGAAGTAATGAAGATCTCGCCGTCAACGGTTCAGCGCGAGTGGCGGGCGGCCAAGGCCTGGCTCCATCACACGATGGCAAATAAATCAGACAAATTCTGACTGAAATCCCGCGAATTTGTCGCTATAAATGGATGAATAGGTCTGTGGAAACTTATATGCCGCAATGACTCCAGAGCGTTATCAGCAGATTGATCAAATCTTCCAGGCCGCGCTCGTACTCGAGCCGGAACAGCGCGCTGCTTATCTTGATGAGGTGTGCAGCGGCGATAGAACCCTGCGCCAGGAAGTGGAGTCTTTGATCACTTCGGATCAGAGAGGCCTAAGCTTTATTGACGAGCCCGCGTTCGAAATGGGCGCGCCCGTGCTGGCAAGCGACGAACCCGCATTGGCAGCCGGAGATCATATTGACCGTTACCAGGTTCTTTCATTGCTCGGCTCAGGCGGCATGGGTGAGGTTTACCTGGCTCACGATGAGAAACTGGATCGCAAGATTGCCCTCAAACTGCTACCTGCTCACTTCACAGCAAGTCAAGCTCGGTTGCAGCGCTTCCAGCAGGAGGCTCGGGCGGCGTCTGCTCTCAATCATCCAAACATCATCACGATTCATGAGGTGGGGCAGGTAGAGAATCGGAACTTCATCGCCATCGAATTCGTCGATGGGGAGACGCTGCGCCAGCGTATGAGACGTGCGCCATTAAGTCTAAATGAATCCCTGGACATTGCATTCCAAGTCTGCGGCGCGCTGGCCGCAGCGCACAACGCAGGCATCGTCCATCGCGACATCAAGCCGGAAAACATTATGTTGCGCACGGACGGCTACGTGAAGGTTTTGGACTTCGGACTCGCAAAGCTCACCGAACAGCGCGAGCAGTCAACTGAAGTCGATGCCGGTGATAACATCGATATCTCCTCCGGCTTGCTGATGGGCACTGTGAAGTACATGTCGCCTGAACAGGCGCGGGGCCAGCAAGTGGATCAGCGCAGCGATATCTTCAGCCTGGGCGTTGTACTCTACGAGATGGTGACAGGCCACGCCCCGTTCGAGGGCAAAACAGCCAGCGATCTGCTCTCAGCATTAACAAGAGAGGAACCCCTGCCGCTAAAGCACTACGCGCCGGGAATAGTCGATGGATTACAACGAGTTGTCACCAAGGCTCTGAGCAAAGATAAAGAAGCGCGATACCAAACGGCCGAGGAACTGCTCGTTGACCTCAAGAAATTGAAAGAAGGTTCTAGCTCAAGCGTTGCGCACCTGATTAGTGGACTGAAGCAGCATAGGGCTGCCGCAAGTTTAGGTCTGGCTGTCATTGTCGTTGCCATCACGGGCATTCTTTTTGGACTTTACAAATCCTTCAAATTGAGAAGCTCGAACATTCCCTTTCAAAATATGAAGCCGACGAAGATCACGAGCTTCGGTCATGCCTATGAGCCGGCGATTTCTCCAGACGGAAAGTATGTGGCTTATGTCAAAGAGGAGGTGGGAGGTAAGAGCCTCAGGCTGCGGGTAGTCGGCACCATCAGCGAGTCGGAAATTGTTCCTGCCACGAAAGCAGATCTTTTCGGGACGACCTTCTCGCCCGACGGAAAGTATATTGCTTACGCTGCGTATCTTGGTGGCGAACACAGTTCGACTTATCTAGTCCCAGTTCTGGGCGGGAGCGCAAAAAAATTACCGCTGAAGGGGGCGCCCGGTGTAAGGTTCTCGCCCGACGGCCAACGCCTCGCTTATCTGTATAACAATTTGCCCGAAGGAAAGACCTCGGTTGTCATCGCAAACGCCGACGGCACTGGCGCGCGCGAGATTGTAACGCGACAGGCGCCGAACTATTACTGGACGGCTATCATTCCGTCATGGTCGCCGGACGGGAAATTGATTGCCTGTGTTGGGCAGAACGGAACTGAAAGCTTCCCGCACATCTTCGCGGTGAACGTCGAAACAGGCGCGGAAAGGCCGATCACTGCCCAGCAATGGTCTAACATGGGAGGAATCGCCTGGCTCCCGGACATGAGTGGCTTGTTGACAGTAGCGACGGAAGAGACTTCGAGCCTTGCGCAAATCTGGCACATCTCATATCCGAGCGGCGTTGCGCATCGGGTTACAAACGACACCGTTAGTTATTACGGGCTCAGCCTAGCGGCGGACGGAAGCGCCTTGGTGACGACAAAAACGGAATTCCCGTTCTCAATCTCTGTCATCCCTGTTAGCGACACGGATTCAGCTCCCGGTAGCAGCAGCACTCTTTCCATTGATAGCAGCAGTACCAGGCTAATTGAATCCAGTAACTTGGTTGGAGGCGGGGCTTTCATCCGCCTCGCCTGGACACCGAATGGAAGAATAGTCTACATGTCGGAAGAGAGCGGCAACGCCGACATCTGGTCAATGAACGCGGACGGGAGCGACCGCAAGCAACTGACGACCGACCCACACTGGGATAGGTTGCCCGATGTCTCTCCCGACGGGCGTTACATTGTGTTCATGTCAAACCGGGCTGGTGCAGAAAACATCTGGCGCATGGATATTGATGGTGGAAACCAGAAGCGAATCACCTACAAGCACGTCGAGCGTACCCCCGTCTTTTCCGCCGATGGTAAGTGGGTGTTTTTTGAGGGCTGGGAGACGGGGAAAGAAACTATCTGGAAAGTACCGGTCGAGGGTGGCGAGCTGGTTCAAGTGACAGCCGATTTATCATTTTTGCCTGCGGTCTCGCCCGACGGTAGCTTGCTTGCCTACCTTGCCTCTAGCGGTTCAGACAAACTCGTTATTGCCCCATCTGCTGGCGGGCAGCCGATAAAAACGTTCGAGCCGCGCGGAGGGATGTATCAGTGGGTGCCTGGCAGGCAGATGCTGTCGTATCTCTCTTCTGAAACGGGTGTGACAAATATCTGGGTACAATCGCCTTATGGAGGAGAGCCGCAACAATTAATCGACTTCGAATCATACGACCCGGTGCTAGCGTACGCCTGGTCGCGTGACGCGAAACAGTTAGCAGTAGCACGTGGCGACCCAACCAGCGACGTTATTCTAGTCAGCGAGATTAAGTAACAGCCAGCGATGGAACCCGTCGAGTTCATAAACTTTCCGAAAATTCTTTTGCCTGCCATCACGTTCTTCTGCTGCGAGTAGAAATCATGGGGGAGCATAAGAACTGCACGAGAACCGGCGAAGGTGCATGAAGGAACACACCCACGAGCCGCGTTATGACAGAGACCACGCATAAAATTTTGACGCGGGAGATTTTCGTTGGAGTGGTTGAGCAGATGCGACATCTATCATTCAGCAGCGCTGGACCTACTAAGCGCGCGGCAGCAAAAAGCCTGGGGTCTCGTGCTCGACCCCAGGCCCGCTGATTTCGCCCGCTCGCGGGGCAGTCTTGACACCGGCATAGTCTGATGATGTTGACTGTGCGGCCGAGTGCTCAGTTATTCGCCTGCACTTCGGGTCACGACTATACGCTCTCGCTGAATGTGACTCTTTGCCAACTGACGTTCCACACGAGGCATGTGTAGTTCCCGTCCGGAATTGTCTCCAGCATTCCAGATTTGCGAAAGGAAGTACTGGCCATCGTAATTGTTAAAGACCAGTTTGGAGTCCTTCTGGGTTTCGCTGGTCCATACGGAATTGGTCGTAAAGAGGACGTCATCATTTCCCTGCACGCTTTTAATCAGCCAAAAGCTGTTGGAATCCTGCCGGTTGGGTTCGACTGTGTATGCGCCGGCCGGAAGTGTCTTGTGTCCCACAGTGAAGCTGAACGGGATGTTGATAATGCTGCGGTTGGATTGAGCGTTAACGGCTACCGCTGACATGGTTAACAGCAGACTAAATACCGCCAACATTCTAAAAGCTTGCTTTTTCATATCTTTTCTTCCTTCTTCAAGTTGCACGGGGCAGCGTCATTGCTGCCCTCAATCACTAACGCGCAAACCGAAAAAGAAAAGGGGCCACATCTTTTTTTGACCACTGGGTGAGGAAACACAGCCTATACTGTCCGAGCGTTAAAACTCTTGCGGGGAGAAAAGCTTACGCGTGGATAAAAAAACAGTAAATGGTGGTCTTGCGCGGCGCGAATTTTTGAAAATTGCGGGTTTGGCTACGCTGGGATGCGCGGTTCCGGAGCTAATCCTTGCTCGTAATGAGCGCCACGGGGAGTTGCTTGTTTATGTAGGCACCTATACCTCGGGCAAAAGCGAGGGGATATATCTTTATCGCTTGGACCTGACGTCTGGGAAACTAAGGCATGCCGCTACCACAAAAGGTGTAAAGGATCCGTCGTTTATCGCCCTTGCCCCCGGCAGGCGAAACTTGTACGCAGTTAATGAAGTCGAAGATTTTGGTGGCAAGAAGAGTGGGGCGCTAAGTTCCTTTGCTGTTGATCAACCTACCGGTAATTTGCGATTGCTGAACCAGCAGCCATCGTTGGGCGGCGCACCGTGTTACGTGGACGTCGACCGGAGCGCTAGATTTGTGTTGGTTGCGAATTACTCAGGCGGCAACATCGCTGTGTTGCCAATACGAAGTGACGGGAGTTTGGGTGAAGCTACCGACGTAAAGCAGTACGTTGGTTCGAGCATAAATGTTGAACGTCAGGAAGGACCTCACGCACATTGTATCGTGCTCGACCCGGCGAACCGATTCGCATACGGATGTGATTTAGGCACAGACAAAGTCATGATATATCGCTTTGACGCAAGGAGAGGCAAACTGATTCCGGGCAGAACGCCCTGGGTACAACTCAAACCTGGCGCCGGACCGCGCCATATAACTTTCCATCCTGACGGCAAGTACGCCTATGTCATAAACGAATTGCACGCGACCGTGACAGCGTTCGCGCACGACCGCGACCGTGGCAATTTGAAAGAATTGCAAACTATTCCAACCTTGCCGGCTGACTTTACCGGTGAGAACACCAGTGCGGACATCCATGTCTCTCCCGACGGTCATTTCCTTTACTGTTCCAACCGCGGTCATGACAGTATCGCCGCCTTTCAGATTGCTCCCCGCAGCGGTAAGTTAACATTCGTCGCGCACCAATCAAGCGGAGGAAAAGCCCCGCGCAATTTTGCGATTGATCCAACCGGAAGGTTTCTGTTGGTCGCGAATCAAAAATCCGACAACATCGTCACGTATCGACGCGATCTCAAAACAGGTCAACTCACCGCCACGGGTCATGTCGCTGAAGTGCCGTCGCCCGTCTGTCTGAAATTCACCACGTGATGTGTTGAGATGATTCCGACTTTTGAGGCAAAGCCGATCTGTGACTTTCAATGTTCTTAAAGACGTATCTTTAATTCCTTACCATCGTAACGGATAGTGCGGTCAGCCTGTGGCGTAAACGAGAACCCAATTGGCTTCGTCTTTGAAATCAAAACAATCTTGAACGTCCCGTATCCGTGCAGACTTCAACCTTGGGGAATGAGTCGCCGACGCGCACCACGATTCCATCATTCAGCTTCTCAACTGTGGACAGCCTCTGTTGCTGCGCTACTACCAGCTGAGCGCTGAGCAAAGCCGTTGCACCTAAGGCCATTAGAGAGACGATTGGTCCCAACCTAACTTGCATAACGTCTTTCTTCTGTCCATTAGACCTCAGCAGGCACAGACTCAGTCGCGGCCCGGTCGATAGCCGCGCTGTCTGCTCGCTTCAAGCCAAAAGCGGAAAGTGCGTAGAACAGGATCGCAACCAGCACTAAGTACTGAAACCCCAGTAACATCGAGCTATATTCCGCCAGCCCGCCCAGCAACGCGCCGGCAATGTTGACGCCGAAAGCACGATCGGGCTCATTGGTCCGTTTGAATGAAGCGGCAAAAATAACCGCGGCAAACAGTATCGGTGCAAAGACGAGCAGGCAGGAACCCAGCACTTGTATGCTGCGGCTCATTCCCAGAAAAAAATCGAGCGGGACAATAGCATTCAGCGCCAATGTTACAAATAGGCCAGCGTAGTATGGCCACAGCTTCGTCGGTTTGTAGCGCAGAGTCCAGAGGTTCGCGAAAAGAATCATCAACAGGACGGCAAGGAATACGACTGAGTTCACCACCCAGGTACTCCCGAACAGAAGTGCCATAGTGACCACCGCTTTGGTCTCAACCAGCATGAATCCCGCTCCCAAAAAGAAAAGTTGAACGTTGAGCATGCTGGGTAATCTCGCTGCAATACTCCCGCTGCCAGCCCTTTGGCGCACATCCTTTTTCGATCGAGGCAAAAACAGAAAAATCAGCAGCAGTCCTATCCCACCCATGATCAACATTCCGCGCAAACTAAGCGTCGGTATCATCGGCTCACGCAAGTAAAGGAATGGCCAGTCGTCTGTGGCAGTCCTGATTCCGGATTTCAGTGGCAACACGCTCGCTAATCCAAAATGTTGCCAGTGAGATGCGTTTGCCGACTCCAGCACGGGTGTTTGTTCTCCAGCTTTTGCGGCTTCGAACGCCTGCTGTTGAAAACCGTTTGGCGACTCGGGCCCTGGCGGCTGATCATCACGCAACCAATAGTCAGGTTGACGAGCAAAGGTGTTTCGCAAGTCGCTGGTCGCTCCAGCAAAGAAGATCGTGAAGTCGCCGAAGGTCGCCTTATCAGGATCGATCTCTTTTCGGTAGGGTAAAGTCAGCACCAACGAATTGCTTTCGCCGAACACTTCATCCAAACCTTTTTGCAAGCGCGCAGCTAACCAACCCTGGCGAAAATAGTTGTAGATGACGAAGGTTCCGTTTGGCTTGAGGTGGCGGCGAACATCTTCAAACGTTTGCCGTGTGAACAGAAAGCTTTCGAGCCGAATATTGCTATAACCGCTGTGTAAGACCAGCGAATCCACGAGTGCGTAGATAATCAAGTCATACTTGCGCTCGGTCGAGCGGAGAAAGTTGCGTCCGTCGTCCAGTTGAATGCGAACACGCGCATCCTGGTAAGGTCGATCGGGATGATAGAAACGTCCGAGGCGATTAATCGCTGGATCGATCTCCACTGCATCAACTTGCTTCGCGCCCCACTGCAGTGCCCGGCTGACATCATTGCCTGAGCCGGCGCCGATTATCAGCACATCCTCAAACGGTGGCCTGCCCGCATCTCGATTCAGCAGATGTGGCAGAGCATACGCCGGAAAGTTCTCGTTTCGTGACACCATCTGCTGGTGATAAATCAGATTTACTGAAAGCGAGAGATCCGCTTGCTTGAAGTCGATGCGGTAATAGGGCGACCAGAATTGCTGCGCCGCTGGCTGACCAGCGCGCTGATCGTGGACGGGAGCGAATGCTGCAAGCCACACCACGAGCAGCAGCAGTATCGCCGTCAACGAATTCCAACCCAGCCGACGTCCGCGCAAACGATCGTCTGGTGAGATGAAGTAGAAATACGCGAGCCCAACGGCCACGATTAAGAACCAACAGTAAGCTGGAATCTCCAGCCAGGAACAAGCGGCAAACAGCGCAATTCCAAGAATGCTGCCCACAATGTTCAGCGTGTAAGCCTGCACCCGGCTGGGCCATCCTTTGAGGCCGCGGCCCAGTTCCTGTCCCGGTCCGACAAACGCCAGCGCGATGACTATGAAGAAAAATCCGCACAGAATTTCCACAGGGATCGCGTAACGCGATAGGTCCTGACTGTGATATTCAGTCCCGAAGTAGACTTGTTGTGGCGAAGCTTGATTACCCACGTCCACGAACTTCATAAACGATCCGCTGCTGATCTCAACGGCATGTGCGGAGGCTAAGGCCACCACGAGCAGGAACGGCGTCCAGCTCAGATAGTTGCGCCGGTGGCTCGCTGCCAGACATCCGACCGACATGCCCAGGAAAGATGCCAGTAGCACCACGTTGGTGAAGAACGTCAGGTAAAGAACGTGGGCAGGGAACCAGCGAATTGCAGCCAGTTCCAGAAACAGAATTAGAAAGCTAATTAGAAACAACTTGAAGCCATAACGGGATCTGTTTGGCGTTGAGGATTCGTTGTTAGGCAGGCGAGTAGTGTTCACAGTCGTGTTGTGTGGAGTTAAAGGCACTGGTCGGGATTGGCCCCCGAAGTCTTTAGCGAATCCCGGCTAACATTTCCACCAATGCTTCAGGCGCCGACCATTGCGCATTGTGATCTGCGGTCAGCTGTAGGATGGACCAACCACGCTCTTTCGCACGCTGCGCCTGAGACCAAAAGTCATCGTCCTTCGCTTCTTTTCCGGCCTCCACGGTAAGTATGTAAGTGGCTGCAAGCTTGAGCGCCGCTTTGTTCTTCAGCGAGATTGGCTCAGTGAAAGTCTTGAGAGATTGCGGCACGTCATGAGGTGGCGGCTGATCAGGCTTCACCCACAAAGGTACAACGAAATCGCCTTTGATCATGGGCTTTAACCAGTCACCCCGCGAGCCCTGAAAGCTCATCACGCTCTCGCCGTCGATCGGCACGAACGCATCCAGATAAACGAGCCGGTGGATACGATCGGGCACGCGATCAGCTACTCCGGTTATCACCATGCCACCGTAACTGTGGCCCACGAGAACGATGTCATGAAGATCTTCAAAAAGAATTGTGTTGACTACATCATCAATGTGCGTGCTGAGCCCGATGTCAGAACGACTAAGATGTACGCGTTCACCCAGTCCGGTTAGTTGCGGCCGGTAGACGTTGAAACCCTTTTGCCGAAGCAATTCGTCGACCCGACGAAAGGCCCAACTACCACCCCAGGCACCATGGACAATTACGATAGTTGGTTTTGTGTGGCGCGGGCTGTGGGTTTGAGCTGCGACAGTTAACTGCCGCGGCTGCTAACATAAGAATTAGAAAGTTGACTTCCAAAAACTCGACGTCGAATTTTCATATTTGATCTCGCGCTAAGCTTAATGTGAACGGCGCGCATGTTATCATGGAATTTTCAAAGTTGCGGTCTTTGCAGTCGGAGAGAGGTCGAGTACCACCACGGTAAGCGGGTTGGGTCTGCCGTATATTTCGATTGACGCGAGTAGCGCAACTGGCCTTCATGCGCAGTACGCCGGATCTCGGTCAATCGGCACTTGACGATTGGCTACATCAAGATGACGCGCACCCGCTACCGTGGTGGTATGACTTCGTAACTCTGATTCTTGCGCCCGGCGAGCCAAGTCAAATAACATGCGCGGCCATGATAAAGGGCTATCATGTCGGTAAGGCTCAGTTCGCGCTTCGCGCTCATTGCGGGCGGGACGCCCGCGGTCCCAGCAAATCGCTTGACAATACACAGCCGCTAATCGGATTAGAAGAATGACAAGTGCAAAACGCCAATTGTTATGCGGCATTGTTATCTTGCTGAACCTGGCCGTTTCAACCCCGATCTTTGGCCAGTCGAGATTCGTTACCACTCGCGGCAAAGATCTGATCTCGACGGATGGTAAGCCTCTGCTGTTGCGAGGGATCAATCTTGGCAACTGGCTATTACCCGAAGGCTACATGTTCAAGTTCAAGACCACGAATTCGCCGCGGCGGATAGAAACTGTAATCAATGAACTGGTGGGTGAAGACGAGGCCCGGAGGTTCTGGAAAGCTTATCATCAGAATTACATCACTCAGGAAGACATCAGGTTCATAAAAAGATCCGGGTTCAACTCGGTTCGCGTTCCGTTCAGCTATCGCTTGTTTATTTCAGAGACAGTTCCCGCCAGGCTGGAAGGAGCAGGCTACCGGCTTTTGGATGAAGTGGTTGCCTGGTGCAAGCAGGAGAATCTTTACGTAATTCTTGACATGCATGCCGCGCCAGGTGGGCAGACCGGGGACAACATTGACGACAGCTGGGGCTATCCGTTTCTGTATGAAAACGCCGAGAGCCAGGATTTGCTTATCAACATATGGCGCAAGCTTGCCGCGCGCTACCGAGATGAACCTGCGGTCATCGGCTACGATCTCCTTAACGAGCCAATTGCGCATTATTTTGACGCGGCTAAACTAAACCCAAAACTGGAGCCGCTCTATCGCAGAGTTGTAGCCGGCATAAGACAAGTCGACCGTAACCACGTCATCTTTCTTGGTGGCGCGCAATGGGACACGAACTTCAAAGTTTTTGGACCGCCCTTCGACGCGAAACTCGTCTACACTTTTCATAAGTACTGGATGGACGTAAACCAGGGAGCCATTCAGGAGTATCTGGATTTTCGCGACAAACATAATGTTCCAATTTGGATGGGAGAGTCCGGCGAAAATACAGACGAGTGGATTAGTTCATTTAGAACATTGCTTGAGACGAATAACATTGGCTGGTGTTTCTGGCCCTATAAAAAGTTGGACGCCACCTCATGTCCAGTGTCCATAGGCATGCCCCCCGATTGGGGGGCGATCGTCGATTACGCTGAAGGTCCGCGCCTTACCTTTGAAGACGTGAGAAAGCATCGCCCTCCAAAAGAAAAAGTGCAGAAGGCGTTGAACGACTATCTGGAGCGGATTAAGTTCGCAAGCTGCCGAGTCAACCGCGGTTATTTGAAAGCGCTAGCGCTGAACTGACTGGCGATATATTCCTCTGTTCACGGTTTTCCAGTCTTGATCCCCAAGACTGCTTTTCTTGCTGGTGGGTCCACTCACTGTGCGTCAATCACAACCGAACCTGGAGTTAGTCCAGCCGACGTCGCCTTCACAGTTATCCTGCCGCTCTTTTTCTTAGCTTGAATGATCACGAGGGCCAGACCGTGAAAAGTCTTTCGGTAATTTGCTTTGAACGGCTCGTGACTGATTTGACTGCCGTTGTCCACGCCGGCAATAGATGCTTCGCCAGACAATTGAAAGTTAACCAGGCTGTCTGCATAAGGCACAATAGTGCCCTGTGCGTCAACGATCTTGACTGTGACGAATGACAGGTCGGCACCGTCGGCTTTGATCAGGTTACGATCCGGGCTAAGGATTATCCGGGCGGGCCGACCGGCTGTGCGTACTTCTCTAGTGAGCACGACCTTCCCCTGACTGCGGGAGACTGCCTTGAGTGTTCCCGGCTCGAAAGGCACGCGCCACATGACATGCAGCTCGTCACCAGACTTACGTTTTGTCCCCAGAGATTTCCCGTTCAGAAACAACTCAACTTCCTCGCTGTTGAAGTAAGCCCAAACGTCAACCGGATTACCTTGCTTCCAATTCCAGTGAGGGAAAATGTGCAACATAGGCTGGCTGGTCCACTCGCTCTGATACATGTAGTAAACGTCTTTGGGAAAGCCGGCGAGATCGATGAGGCCAAAGTAGGAACTGCGAGCCGGCCAGCTATAAGGTGTCGGCTCGCCAAGGTAGTCCCAACCCGTCCAGATATACTGACCGGAAAAGAAATCGTACTTCTTTACCAGTTTCCAGGTTTCTTCCTGCGTTGAACCCCAGGGAGTGCTGCAATTGTCGTAGGCAGAACAGGAATAGTCGGCATTCCCCTCCTTCAGGGGCACATCCCATTTTAGCGGCCAGCGTCTCATCACGTCGGAAGGCATGTCGTAACTGCCGCGAGTGGCAAGGCTGGAGACGGTTTCTGTGCCAATGAAGGTGCGGCCGGGAAAGAGGTCGGGAAACTGGGAAATCCGATCCTGCGAGTAGTTGGTCCCCACGAGATCCAGATCGCCGTTCGAGATCAAAGTATTCTTCTGGTCCACAAAGTTCATCGCGGAAGTGATTGGACGCGTTTTATCGAGGCTGCGGACGATGGCGGACAGTTCCTTTCCGATTATGCCTGCGGCTGGATCGCCACCCCACTGTTCCACGATCTCATTACCGATGCTCCACATAAAGATGCTGGGATGATTACGATCGCGCAGCACCATGTCTTCCAAATCGCGTTTGTGCCATTCGTCCCAGTCAAGGTGATAATCGAATTTCGTCTTCTCTTTTTTCCACATATCAAAGGCTTCGTCGATCACGATGAATCCCATTCTATCGGTCAAATCGAGCAATTCAGGAGCAGGCGGATTATGTGACGTGCGAATGCCGTTGACGCCCATCGCTTTCAGCATCTGAAGCTGGCGCTCCAGAGCTCGCGTGTTGACAGCAGCGCCCAGCGCACCCAGGTCGTGGTGATTGCAGACGCCATTGATCTTCACGCGCTTGCCGTTCAGGAAAAATCCCTTCTCGCGGTCGAACGCGAAGTAACGAATGCCGAACTTCGTTTCGTAAGTATCAAGTTTCACCCCGTCAACCGGGTGCCCATTCTGATCCACCTGAGAGACGGCCCGATACAAATAGGGCTGCTCCACCGACCACAGCGTCGGACGGATCAGCGTCAACTCCTGCGACACGGCGGAAGCTCTACCCTTTGACATGGCAATGGCGGATGCGGTCCGGCCAACTTCCTTGCCAAGCGCATCGTAAAGAACAGTCGTTAAGGTTACTGACGAATCGCTCTGCGCGTCATTTCGGATTACGGTGTCGAACTTAATTTTCGCTGACTGCTCACTGATTTCTGAGGCGTTGACGTAAGTGCCCCAATGATCGACGTGCGTCGGGGCAGTCACCGTTAGCCAAACGTTCCGGTAGATGCCAGAGCCTGAATACCAGCGTGAATTCGGCTGTTGAGAGTTGTCCACTTTGACGGCGATTACATTTTTCTGACTCCCGTGATTCAGATAGGTTGTCAACTCGTATTGAAAGGAGCTGTAGCCGTATGGACGCTTCCCAAGATAATGTCCGTTAATCCAGACCTCACTGTTGCGGTAAATACCGTCGAAATCGATGAACACAGATTTGCCTTTTGCAGAGGCCGGCATCATGAATGTCTTGCGATACCAGCCAATGCCACCCGGCAATGCTCCGCCACCAGGAGTCGCTGGATTCTTTTCGTTGAACTCGCCTTCGATGCTCCAGTCGTGTGGCAGGTTCAGAGTTCTCCATCTTGAATCGTTGAAATCGGGCGCCGCTCCGTTAGTTACGTCTCCGAGGTTGAATCGCCAGTCTTCACCGAAATTTATCGTGTTTCCCGGTCGCGCATTCGCCAATACTCGGGAGCTGCAAGGTGACAGCAACGTTACCGCCAGAAGGCAAATTGTTATCAATCTTTCCATCCCAATGGCCTCCCCTTCGGTTGAAATGGTTACGTTTCGCGAATGTAATTCGCGCTCGCTCGGAGCGCCGCAATTACTTCGTAAGGCCCAATCCCAAAGCCTTCACGACTTCTGCATCAGGTGTCGCGTGGCCGTTCTGTTTATTGACCACTGCAAAGCCGCCGGCGTAGTCCCACATGGTCCAGCCGATGCCATACTTTTCCAGCGCCGTGCGCATATCCTTGATCCAAACAGCGCGATCGGCGGGCGGCGCAAAGTTGCGAAAGGCGCCAAATTCGTTACAAGTGAGCGGGACCTGATACTTTGCGGCCCAGGCGGCTGCGACCCCAATCTCGTCGTCGATCCGGGTTGCGTTCCAACCGTCTTCTCCATAACGAAGCAGGTTGTAGCGCGCCGGTTCATCCTCAACTGTGTCCAAAATCTTGCCTACGCTCTCCGTAGTCGATGGATAGGGGACGTTTTTATAGAAGGGCAGATTGGCGCCGGCCCATGTTGCACCCTGATGCGTGAAGGTAAAGGGCTCGTAGAAATGGAAGTTGTATACAATGTTCCGGTCGGCATAAGGCACCAGAAATAACAACTCCGGCAGACCGGACCACCTGTGACCAGATGCGATCAGGGTATGGCGCGGCGCTCCTGAGCGAACTGCGGCAATGAGTTTCCCTTGCATGCCGTACCAACGATAGCCATCTTCCACCATCGGTTCATTGATAATTTCAAGAAAGACGCGTTCGGGATCACGCGTTGAAAGGTGCTCGGCCAGCGTCCGCCAGAACTTGCTGAACGCTTCGATCTGACGATCATTGCTATTGAGCTTTAACTTAAACTGATCGGAAGGATGGATATCAACGATCACAGCCAGCCCATTGGCTAGTATCATGTCGAGCGCATTGTCGAGATACTTCAGGTAATCGGCTTTTAGTCTGCCTGGATCGTCGTCGGTGAACAGCGGCGCGGGCTCGAGGGTGAGGCGAACGTGATCAAAGCCGATGCTTTTAATTAACGCAATATCCTCCGCCGTGGTGTGCGATTCGAGGTGAGCTTTTGAATAATCAGCGGCCTGTGCAAACCAATGACTGAGATTGATCCCATGACGCAGGTGAGCAAGTCTGGAGGCAGGGACCTCCGATTGCGCCGTTACGACAGCTGCTGCCAGCGCCAAAATGATCAAGCAGGGAATCCAGCGTTTCAGCATGCTGTCTCTTTTAGCAGCCAAAGCAAGAGAAAGCAAAGTAAAATAACTTGCATAAGAAGCGTCGGGTGGGAGACCTGAAGATTACAATGGATGTGTCGGTCAGACGCCAAAACCGGAGGAGGTAGCGACAGACCGACCTCAACAATTAGAAGCACAACATCAGAACTGGGAGCGATAGCGACCAGCTGAGAGTTCACCAGAGAAGATATTGAAGGTCACGACAGTCTAAGAACCCCGGGGCCTTGATACGGAGCTCTCTGGCTGGTCGCTATCGCTCCCAGTTCTGATTTTGTTTAGCCCTCGCTGAGTCGTTTCAACAACCAGGTATTACATGCAAAGCTTTGGAAAGTGAGCGAATCGATGAACGCACAAGTGTTGATGCTCATTCTGGTCCTGTTAACTTCGACGGCTTCTTCTATTGCTCAAACCAGAATGGGAAAGAAGATCGATATGCGTGACGGCACAATAGCGTTAGACCTGGGTTGGCAGTTTCGCGAAGTTGGTAAGGACAAGTGGTATCCGGCAACTGTGCCGGGCTGTGTCCATACTGACCTGCTGAACAACAAACTAATTGAGGACCCCTTCTATCGCGACAACGAACAGAGGCTGCAATGGATTGGTAAGACTGAGTGGGAGTATCAGACGACTTTTGAGATCGCTCCTGACGTTTTGCGACACGCCAATATTGATTTGGTCTTCGAAGGTCTTGACACCTACGCCAACGTTTTTCTAAACGATGAGTCCTTACTGAATACTGACAATATGTTTCGCACCTGGCGGACTGACGCCCGGCGTTTACTTAAACCTGGCGCTAACAGGTTGCGCATCCGCTTCCGTTCGCCGATTAATGAAGTGCTGCCGTGGATGGCGAAGATGAGCTATCAGCTGCCGGCCGGCAACGATCAGGGGGAAAAGACAAGTCCGCACACGCGCAAGGCGCCATATCAGTTTGGTTGGGATTGGGGACCGCGCTTTGTCACGAGTGGTATTTGGCGTCCTGTTTATATTGAGGCTTGGGACGAAGCGCGCGTTGAGGATCTGCACATCCTGCCAAAGCAGGTAACCGCTGCGGCCGCCAGCGTGTCAGCAGAAGTTGAAGTTGTAGCCGACAGGAATGCCACCGCGACCCTCATCATTGACAACCTTTCTGACAAAAAAATCGCGGCAAAACGCGAGGTAAGCTTGACTGCCGGCTCGAATCGTGTGGCGCTCGACTTCGTCGTTCCTCGCCCGGCGCTTTGGTGGCCCAACGGACTTGGCGCTCATCCACTTTATTCGTTCAAAGCACGTTTGCTAATCAACGGCAAACCGATTGATGAAAAAGCGACGCGAACAGGGCTTCGCTCACTGGAACTCAGGCAGCAGCCCGATGCCTCTGGCAAGAGTTTCACCTTTGTAGTTAATGGTGTTCCCGTCTTTGCTAAAGGCGCCAACTGGATTCCGGCCGACAGCTTTCCGACGCGCATCAGCAAAGCTAAATACCGGCAATTACTCGAGTCGGCGCGCGATACGAACATGAATATGCTGCGTGTGTGGGGCGGCGGCATCTATGAGCGCGACGATTTTTACGAGCTTTGCGACGAGATGGGAATTCTTGTCTGGCAGGATTTCATGTTTGGTTGCAGCCTTTATCCCGGTGACCAGGCCTTTCTGGAAAGCGTGCGACACGAGGCCATTGATAACGTGAAGCGGCTGCGCAACCATCCCAGCATCGTGATATGGGTCGGTAATAACGAAATCGAGTCCGGCTGGTTTCACTGGGGCTGGAAAAACCAGCTGCCCGCGAGCCTTTGGGACGACTACCTGAAGGTCTTCTACGGCGTACTGCCGGAAGTCTGTAGCTCGCTTGATCCCTCCCGGCCTTACTGGCCCAGTTCGCCCAGTTCAAAACTGGAAGACGACAACGAATCGCAGAAGATGGGTGATGTTCATTATTGGCAGGTCTGGCACGCGGCGCTGCCGTTCAGCGAGTATGAAAAGCAGTTTCCACGCTTCATGAGCGAATACGGCTTTCAGTCGTTTCCGCAGCTTGAGACAGTGATCACTTACACGATGACCGCAGATCAAGAGATTAACTCGCCTGTGATGATGGCGCATCAGCGTCATCCGCGCGGAAACCAGCTGATAAAGGAATACATGCTGCGCGAATATCCCCAGCCAAAGGATTTCGAATCTTTCCTGTACGTCAGTCAGGTACTGCAAGCGGAAGGGATCAAGATCGGGGCTGAGCATCTGCGTCGCATCATGCCACACAACATGGGTTCGCTTTTCTGGCAACTCGACGACTGCTGGCCCGTTGCTTCGTGGTCGAGTATTGATTACACCGGGCGTTGGAAGGCCCTGCAGTATTACGCGCGCCGTTTCTACAGCGATGTTCTGGTGAGTCCGCAGGAAGAAAACGGCAACCTCAAAATCTTTGTCGTTTCTGATCGTTTACAGCCTCTTGCGGCGCAACTGAGCCTCAGCCTAATTGACTTTGAAGGAAATACGTTGTGGAGTCAGCAGGAAAAGATTGAGGTTGCGCCGCTTAATAGCAAATCGTACTTGACCGTTCCCGTGAAAACTTTACTGGCAGGGAAGAACCCCAAAGCGGTTGTCCTTCTGACGGAGTTGTTGGTGGGTGGCAAGCGAGTATCGAGCAATGAACATTTCTTCGGAGCCTACAAGGATCTCACTTTGCCCGAGCCGCAGATTAAGGGTGATGTGTTGCCGGTACGCGGTGGATTCAAAATCACTCTGTCTGCGGACAAGTTTGCGCGTGCTGTTTATTTGTCGTCGCCTGATGATGCCGGGTTCTTCACGGATAACTACTTCGATCTAATCCCGGGACGGAAAGTCGAGATTGAATTCCGCTCTGCTAAGCCGATGCCTCTTAGCAACTTTCGCAAACAACTGAAGCTTCGTTCAATGGCAGACGCGTTTTAGGTGAGTGCCGAACAATCAACGCTCCCGTTGGCGACCGGGCAAGCCGAATTGAAATCCCACCGAGCCAGCGGAGCTGGCGGACAGAGTGATGGCCCCAGGTGAGGCGCAGCCGAGCCTGGGGTCAAATCAACCTGGCTCGGAGCCCACGAAGTGGGCGAAACATCGCTATGTCCACAAATATTTCTCATCGAAGTCAATTCGATTGCCTTTTAGCAGCGCTTCGAATTCTTCTTCGAACGACATCGTTCGATGATGTTTCTCCTGTTCGCGAATGTATTTCCTGACTTTCCCAACTTGCGATTCACTAACAGTGAAGGCCCCATATTTCGCTTGCCAGGCGAAACGTCCCTTTGTTTGCCTTTTCGCCCAACGAGAAGAAAGGGATTTCAACTTACTTAAGAAATCGGAGACCGAGATTGTTGGGCGCAGCCGTACGAGCAGATGAACGTGTTCCTCCATGCCGTTGATCTCTATCGGTACGCAGCCTAACCCACCTACAATGCCGCCCAGATAGCCGTGTAGTCGACTTTTCAGATCTGATGTGATGAGTGGTGCACGACTCTTTGTCGCATAAACAATGTGATAAAGAAGATTTGTGTAGGACATTCACATGCTCCGCAATGGGATTTAGGTTTCCGGAAGAGCATGCAAAGCGTTTTGGCAAAACGTCAACTCACTATCGCAGATGCCTTCAAAAGGATTTAAGCCTATTCTCTTGCATGGTTCATCTTTCGCCCATTTCGCGGGCTCCAAGGGGAGGAGCTTTGTGACCCCAGGCTCGACTGCGCCTCACCTGGGGCTATCACTCTTTCCGCCAGCTCTGCTGGCTCATTGGATCGTTCATCAATCGGGGCCTGGCATTGGTAGGTGATCTCTAACTTCAGCGCGTTCGCTTCGCTTCATCTATCAATCTATTGTTTTCCTCGTAGGAGATTTCAGGAGTCCCGTGCCGCGAAGAATCTCGTGGTGGATACCGATGCGCGCCATAAACCGGGTAAGCCTCAGTGCGCAGGTGCGCGAGCATGTGGTGACCGCGGCGCGACCTCGCGCTCATGTCGCAACGCTGAAATATCGACCGGCGCTACGACTATGCGTTCGCCTGGTCCGGGGCTGGCCTGGGCCAGGATTCGTCCATCGTAGTCGATGACCTGACTGCCGCCGGGCCAGGAGTAAGGCGGATAGTGTTTTAAACTAGCACCCTGGTTAGCGGCGACGACATACGCAGTGTTCTCCAGCGCGCGACAGCGGTTCACGATTGTCCACCAATCCATCGGCTCTGTTGCCCCCCATGGATCCATGTAAGCGGAAACGCGTACCAGAACCTCCGCGCCATTGGCCGCTAACTGGCGGATTGCTTCGGGAAATATCCAGTCGTAACAAATAGCGCACCCAATGCGACCAATTGGCGTGTCGGCGACTGGAAACATCGGTTCATCGTAGCCTTCAAGATCATGAGGACTGGCGTGAACTTCAAACGGAATCCATGGGTTGACCTTACGATATTTGTAAAGTATTCCTGCTGGTCCAATCAAACAAGTAGTATTGAAGACAACTCCCGGCCAGCTGCTGTCAACCTCCAACATCGAGCCGCTTTGGATGTAGATGTCGTACTCGCGTGCCTTTTGTTCGAGCCGCTCGGTGTGTTCGTTTGGAATTTGCACCGCGAGCTTTTCGGTTAACTCCGTCACGGTGGGAAAGACCGGCGCGGCGTGCGCAAATTCAGGGAAGACCACCAGGCGCACGGGCAGAAATGGAGCGCTGCCAATTACGGCCGAATCAATCATCGACAGCATCCGGTCCGTGTTCGCGCGCATTGCCAGACGCTCAACGGGATTTGGTAGATCGGTCTGACAAGCAGCTACTGAATATCGAATGTGATCCATGTTTTTCCTGAACTGTATAACGGCGGCGGGCTACTGTCCCGGCCACAATAGTAGTGCATCGATCGAGGAGATCTCGGTGCTAATAACCCGCGTGTTGTACTCATCTATGTATGCGCGCCGGGCTGCGCTCATGGGAAACTTCTCCGGATCTGCGTAGGGATACCGAGTCATGCCATGAAACGGCAAGGGCGACACCTGATCCGGACTGGCGGAGTTTATGTCCATCTCCTTACTGAAGCCGTCAGCATAAAGCAGGAAAGTGCGCGTCCATCCGGTGCGTAGAGACGGCAACTTGCTGGCATCAAAAGACAGACTGATTTCGTCGCCGGGTCGCGAGATTACGAACATATCGTCTGCTTTAAGTAGTAACTCGCGCACATCACCCTCGCGCGTATATCGTCCCGGCATAACTTTCCAGGGAGAAGTAAACGAGACCTGCTCATAGTCGTAAGCGAAAGGCTCACGGCCATCAGGAGTAACTTCGCGCGAAAAACCACGCCATCGCAGACCGGCGCTGATTGGGTCGAGCCGCGTCATTCGCGGCGAAGGTTGCTCATCTGACGTGTCCACCAGAATTTGATCCCAAAGAATTCGCATGCTGGTGATGATACGCACCTCACGGCTTGAACTCAGAAACTTGCCAGTGAGATCCACGGTCACCGTTTGCGGTCGTCCCACTGGTATGCCGATGTCTTCAATAACTGTGCGCCAGTTTCCCCCCGCATCCTTCACCTGAAGGCTTGGCAGCGTCATTGTCTTGCCGGCTTGCGCCGCCGCCACGTTGTCACTCGACCAAGCGTAGTCAGTCCAGCCGGTGAGTAACAAAACTATCCGCTCGCTGGCCGGATGTTTGTGCGAAACGTGCCCCTTTTTGCTGGGACCGCGGGCGCCTCGCCCGCCGGCTGCGGCGGAGTCAATCAATTTAGAATTAGAGGCGTTCTCAGAAGCGGGCGGGGCGCCCACGGTCCCAGTAAACTCGTTTTCGGTTTTCGCCAGCTTCATGGTCAACGTGTGTTCGCTGGCGTAACCGCGAATAGGATCACGAGCGAAATCATCCGGGTATTGCCGATCCATGCTACGGATGCGCGAGAGCACATCGTTTCCATGATCATCAATGGCGGTAAGTGGTGGCCGTGCTCCGCGCGTTACAAACAGCCTGAAAGGACGAGGAGGATCCGTCATACCCTCGTTTGGGTAAACCTCAATTCCTTGCGGATGGTCCACAGCGATTAGTTGAAAGCGATCGGCAAAGACCGCTTCCTCCAGCTCGTTGGTCACGCGCAGCTCGTAACGACCGTTGCGTTCCTTTAGTTGATCCCCGCGAATGCGGACATACTCAACCGGATCTGGCTTGTTGTAGCGGCCGGGTTCTTCCAGGTAACCCATTTCACCGCCACCCATAAAATCGGTGATGAACTCAAACCGTTCGCCATTCCAGGTGTAAAGGTAAGGACATGAGCTTGGCTTTCGATCGAGTTCGGTTACGTTCAGCGTTACAAACGAATTGCCGGAGTTCGTGTCTCCCCCAGCAGCTTTGGCAATCTCGGTTTCGGCTTGAACGATACCCGCAGGCCAGATTACGCGCACTGCATCTGCAGTGGTGCGCTTGCCCAGTCCGAAAATAAGATCTGCCGGCGCTGCTGAGGGACTAGCCGATGACGTCTCAAGTTTCTGGATCAGGCTGCCGGCCCGAACTTCAATCTTGGCGCCGATGCTGCTGCGATTACTTACTTTGCCACTGAGCTTGACTCGTATGGAACGATTTCTGTTGCCACCGTCGTTACGTCCTACGCGCAAGCTTCCTGAAGGTGACAGCCAAACGATATCGGTGTCTCCATCGTTATCGATGTCGCCTGCGGCAAAAAGACGCCCAGCTGCGTCGGCGGCAGGGCCGGCCCGCAAATCACGAGAGACAGCGGCTTCGCTTGCATCCGTCCAGCCGTCCCCGACATTTCGGAATACGCGCAGGCCTTTATCAGTGAGCATCAGCGCATCCAGCAGACCATCGTTGTCATAGTCAAGGAACTGTGCCGCTCGCGCCCCTTCCGAGCCGACTGGCGCGGCTGCCGTTTTGAATTTTTCCTTCCCGTCACTAATAGCAAAGAGCCCAGGTCCGTCCGCGCGGCCAAGAAAAAAATCCGTGAAGCCATCCTTATTCAAGTCGCCAGCCGCGGCGCAACTCCAGTGTCCCTCGACATCGAGGCCGACATCTTTTGAGACATCGCGAAACGTTCCGTCGCGTTGATTGCTATAAAGCGCAGGTGCCTTATCATAATTAACGACTAGCAGATCCATGTCGCGCCGGTTGTTAAAGTCCGTCGGTATCACTGCGACCGCGTGCCCTATGGAATTCAACTTCGCCGCTGCAGTAATATCTGTGAACTTCCCATTAGCATCATTCCGCAACAGCAAGTTGGGAGCGCCGGCGAAGTCAGCAGGAAAAACGGCTGCAGCCTTAGGGCCCTGAGAAAGATCGGCTGCACCGGTTACAAAAATGTCCAAATCGCCATCATGGTCCAAATCCACAAAGGCCACCGACGATGGTAGAAACGGATATGCGGGTATGCCGGCTGCTCCGGTTACATCCGCAAACTTGCCGCCGCCGTCGTTGTGATAAAGCGAGAGGCTGCCGTCGCGTATGACGAACAGATCAGACTTGCCGTCATTGTCATAGTCTCCGGCAATGGCGCCAACAGGGGTGCCATTGAACTTCGCCGCCAGAGCGCCCGACTGATTGGTAACTTCAGTGAATTTACCTCCGGTGCCGCGGAACAAATGTTGTGCGGAAGCAGTTGACCAGAAAAGGTCCAGTTTGCCGTCACCGTCCATATCGAAGAGGGTTGCGCTGCCGCCGAAAGCGGCTGCGACTGCCTGGCGGCTCGCATCATTCCAATTGCTCGCCTTGAACGGGCGCCCAAAAACGGATGAAGTTACAACTGTCGCTACTGACCCCGAAGCAGCGTCTGCCGATCCGGACAATGCGCTTGACGTTCCGTCTGCGAAAGTGACGGCTGGAATAGTTCGATCCACCAACTCCCGCTCAGCACCAGTGGAAGCAACAGCCTCAGCGTAGCGGCCCTGTTCAAGATAGTTATTTCCGACAGTCGTGGCGCTGCCGCGTTCGCGTAACTGCTTAAAGCGTTCGGTCACATTCTGTCCTTCTTCACGCTGACCGGCGCGCATCAGGGCCTGGCCCAGACTGTAGAGCGCCGTGGCGTTGTAAGGCTCAGCGGCCAGCGCCAGGCGAAAGGCAGCAATGGCTTCCGAATATTTTCGCTGCTGCGAATAGATCTGACCGACGTTGATATTTGTACCCACATCGTTTGGATCAATCTTCAGTACCCGTTTAAAAGCGAGCAGGGAGTCGTCGGCTCTACTCTGGAGTTTCGCAATCAGGCCAAGGATGTAGTAAGGCTGCGGAGCGTCAGGCACGAGCGCGCCGGCGGCTTGTGCTTCGCGCTGCGCCGCCGGCAGATCAGGCACATTGAACAGCGCAATACTGAGGTTAATACGCGCCAAATTCAGCTTCGGATCTATCTTCAAAGCGTTCCTGAACGCGTCTGCAGCTTCTTTGTGTTTGAACTGCTCCAGCAGCGCCACGCCGATGTTATTGGCGCGATAGGCGTCTTCGCGCGAGGCGAGGGCTGGAGCGGGGGGTGTTTGGCGTTGGGCGAGCGAACCGCCGTTAAGAGAAAAAGCCGACACCAGGACCCCAGTCAACAGGAGAAATAAACCATAGCTGCGGAAGGTTTTCATGGGTACGATTTCGGAAATACTTAGGCGCGACTTTTTAATGGGTTACTCGCAGTCAACTCACGCTGCGACTGATGAAGTCAGTACCACCACGCGGTAGCGGGTGGGTCCCTCGATTGCCGATTGTCAAATGCCGGATGGCGTCTGCTGATGAAGTCAATTGGCAATTGGCAATCGAAAAATCCGAAGACCCACCCGCTACCGCGTGGTGGTACTGACCTCATTACTCACGGTTTGTGTAAACAAACGACTCACGGCCCGGCGTTGATATTCGCGGGCTTTATGTCGAGTGGAATAAATTGCCGATCGATCAAGTCCTTCATGGCGATTGGTCTTTCCAGGATTCCCGCTTTCACTGCCATGTCGTTGATCTTCTGCAAGTCCTCGTCAGTCGGCGTCAGCATTCGATAGCTTACGCGATCAGGAGGCTGTGTCAGCACGTAGCGAATGACTTTCTCGTCCTGCCGAAAATAAGGTGCGACAACTTTTGCCGCCTCCAGACGATGACCTTCGGCCCATTCACCGCTCTCGGCGATGCCGCGAACCAGATCACGCACCACATCAGGTCGCTCGCGGATCAATTTCTCGGTGACCACCAGTACGCAGGAAATGAAATGCGGCCAAATGTCTTTTGCATGGTAGAGGACGCGGCCGCTGCCGTCGAGTTCTGCTTTAGCCGCATGCGGTTCACCCACGAAATAGGCGTCGATGGCTTTAGCGGCTAATGCTCCTGGCATGTCCGGCGGCGGCAGTTCCACAAAACGGATTTCGTCGGGCCTCACACCCTGGTCGTCCATGAGTTTGCGTATCACAAGATACTGATTGCTGTACTTGCTCGGTATGGCAAAAGTCTTGCCGCGCAGATCGATCAGACTCTGGGCCGGCAAGTCTTTGCGTACGATTACGGTCGAGCCATCACGATGTCCCAGGTAGACTATCTTGACGGGTACACCTTGTTCACGGAGCTTCATTGCCAGCGGCGCAATCATGAAAGTCGCGTCCAAACGACCTCCTTTGATTGACTCGACTACGGTGGGAAAGTCAGTGAACCGCTGAGAATTAAATCGATAGGACGTACTGGTTCGCGTAGCGAAATCGGTAACGGGACAAGTCAGATGACAGGTGACGGGCAAGTAGCCAACCTTCAATTCCTGTAGTGACGAACTCGAGCGGCCGCGTAACATTTCTCCGACTGAGCCATAGTGCCAGGGTTTAAATCTCAGCACACCAAGTACTACGATGAAGACGAAGATGCCAACCAGCCAACGTGTGATGGGTGAGCGAAGCATAAAAAGTTTCCTGTTTAGTTTTGGGTCTTTGGGCCTTGGTTTTTGGTTCTGATTTGAGATCTGAAATTTCAAATCTCAAAAAGAACCAACAACCCGAGACCAAAGTTCAAAGGACAAAGTTCAAAGCCCAATGCCCAGCCGGCCCTTACCTGCGTGTCCTCACAGACTCTCCCAAATCTTTATCTTGTTCAAGTCCAAACTCAGCCAAAATCGCGTGCACCGTTTCTACGACTCTTGGATGCGTCAGGTCGCGCGGACGTGGGATCGTCACGCGCAACTCGCGGCAGATGCGGGCAGGCCGATCGGAAAGCACCAGAATCCTATCCGCAAGCTGAGCCGCCTCCTCAATATCATGAGTCACCAACACCACCGTGCGCGGCAGTTCCTCCAACATGCGAACCAGCTCTCGTCGCAAACGTAACCGTGTCAGGTAGTCCAGCGATGAAAAAGGCTCGTCCAACAGCAGAATATCTGTATCGCCGGCAAGCGCCCTGGCCAGTTCTACACGCTGGCGCATGCCACCCGAGAGTTGATGTGGATAGTGTGCTGCAAACTCTTCCAGCTTGATAAGGCGTAGCATCTCCTTGAGTTGTCGCTCTCGCTCTGCCTCATTACTCAGATCGCGAAGGCCGAGGGCTATGTTTTGAGCCGCGGTCTTCCAGGGCAGCAGGCTGTCGTGCTGGTAAACCATGCGCACGCGGCCTGAGTAAGTAACACTTCCCGAAGACGGTTTCAGAAAACCTGATAACACGTTGAGCAGAGTTGTCTTTCCACATCCGGAAGGACCCACCACCGCAACGAATTCACCTTGTGATATCTCCAGAGAGAGATCCTGAAAGACTTCGATTGCGCCGAAGTTGACAGAGACTTCCCTGGTACTGAGCGGCTTATCCGTCATATCCCCATCTAATACTCGGAATCTTCGTCAGCCTTACCAAAACCCGATCGATCACCATGCCAATTACTCCAATAACAATCATGCCGGCAACCAGGAGATCCATTCGCAAACCATTGCGTGCGTCCCAGATTGCAAAGCCCAGGCCGTCGCGTCCCGCAATCATTTCCGCAGCTACTACTACCAACCAGGCGAGACCGGCGGTGACACGTAGAGAAGTTATGACCTGTGGCGCAATGGCCGGTAAGATTACTTTGGTCAGCAAATCCAAACCCTTGAAACCGTAGTCGTGCGCGACTCGAAAATAGACCGAAGGGATGCTGGCGACGGCGGCCAGTGTGCTGACAACAACCGGAAAGAAACAAGCCATGAAGATCAGAAAGATCGCCGGTAGGTCACCGATGCCGAACCAGAGAATGGCAAACGGTATCCAGGCCAGCGGCGAAAGACTACGAAAAAAATTGATCGCCGGTAGCAAGGCATGACGCGAGCGAGCATGGTGACCAAGCAATAATCCTGCTGGGACACCAAGAAGGACTGCGAGCATGAATCCTGTCGTCACGCGGAAAAGCGAGGCTACCAGGTCGGCCAGCAGGCGGCCGGTGCGTAGCTCCTCGCCCAAACCCCTGGCTACAGCAATCGGGGAAGGAAAGACTGATTCCGGAAACACTCGCAATAGCCAGAGAGCCGACCAGACGGCAAGGGCCAACACAAGCACCACCAGGGGAAGCAGGTGTGTCTTTGAATCGAGTGGTTTTTCAGGCATAAGGAAAGCAAACTTTTTAGGCCCGAAGGGCCGGTATTCAGTAGCCACGTCCGTGAGGGCGTGGATCAAAAAGCTCTACAATCGTGGAGCGCCGAAGGTGCGGAATAATCGTTTGGCCAAAAGGAAGTGTCGGCCCTTTGGGCCTGAAGAGGTTGGGCGTTTCTCCACGCCCTTACGGACGCGGCTACTGAATACCGGCCCTTCGGGCCTAAGAAGTTGCCTAGCCCAGACCCGCATTCGATTGCTGACTCTTACTTCCCGAGTATCCGTTCCTGGTTCGCGAGAATTCTCTCCTGGTTGGCCAGCACGGTGTCCAGTTTTTCCTGGTTCGCAAGTATTGCCTGCTGATTGGAGATTATGGTCGCCTGGTTCGACAGGGCCTTATCCAGTTTTGCCTGATTCGCCTTGATTTGTTGCTGGTTCTCAATGATGGCCTTTTGGTTGGCGATGATGGTGTGTTGGTTAGTCAATACTTCGTCACTCGACATTTGCTGCTCCTTCGTTTTCTCGATAATCAGACAGAGTCCAGCTCTACCCGCTTACCGCTGGGTGGAACTGACTTCATGGCATAGGCCGTGATCGTAGCTCTTCTCGGCAATTCGGAAGTCATACTTTAGTTGGAGGGTCGTGTCCGCCAATGGGTGCAGACCCTATTCACGCTCTGTGTGCTATCTTGGCGCTCCAACAAAAGTTGTCGTTATTCCTGTTAGTCATTCCCTACTGCTTTGCGATCCTTCTGAGGTGAGAATCAGACAGCCCCATCACAAAACGTCTGCTGTGTTGTTAGTGGCGTTTTTGCTGCTGTCGACGGCGTGCCGGCCAAATGCCAAGTTGCCGCCGAAGTCCTCCCCACAATACAACGAAGTGGTAAAGGCGTTCTATGTCGGACTCGCCGCACTCCAGGTTGGCGATGATGTTCGAGCTGATGCCAAACTCGCCGAGTTAACTCAACTCGTGCCAGCTGAACCTGCGGGATGGGCCAACTGGGGATTGCTTGCGTTGCGTCAGCGGAATTTCGACGTCGCCGCAGAAAGGTTAGAGCACGCGCGTTCACTGGCGCCGGAGAACGATCAAATCTATTACCTGCTAGGGCTCCTCGAAAGCAGCCAGGGACGCCCAGCGGAAGCGATAACCGCATTGCGTAAAGCGGTCGAGCTCAGCCCCAAAAATCTGTTAGCCACTTACAAACTCGCGGAAGAGATCGAGCGGCAGGGAAGTGAGAATAGCGACGCGGAGTCTCAGCAACTTATCCAGGGGATGCTGGAGGTGCAACCAGAACAATTTGGCGATCTTACTTGAGCTCGGGCGTATAGCGTCCAAGCGCGGCGATGGCGAAACTTTTCGTCTCACAGTAGTAAGACTTGCTGCACGTTCGACAGCCTGGCCGCCTGAAGTGAAACAGCAAGTGAGCGCCCTGGAAGCGGCCGCATCTGGGTCGGATACGCAAGCTGCGGCCACGCGCATCGCTTTCCTGCGCAACGTGCTGGTGCGCGTCTCCGAATATCGCAACGATTTATCCGTAATTAAGCCCCCACCCGGTGAGGAGGCTCAACCTTTCACTCGTTTCATCGATCTGGAGTCACCGACGTTTGCATCTGCGCCCGCGGATACGGCAATGAACTTTTCGTTTGAGCCAGTGCCAAATGCGCCACCAGGCAAGTGGAGTTGGATCGGAGCAATTTCCCTTAACGGTGAAGGCACACCCGCCATTGTGTTCGCTAACGAAAAGGAGCTGCGGACCGGCAATTCAAGCTATCCATTTCCGTCGGGGCCCTCAGCCGTTCCGCCGGGGCCAGACGGCGTTGTCGGACTCGATTTCAATTACGATTTCAAAACAGATCTGGTCCTAGTGGGAGCAGGCGGCGTTCGTCTGTTGAAACAAGAAAGCGCCAACAAATTCACCGACGTTACAGCGCAAACAAAGTTGCCGGCATCGATCTTAAAGGGAGGCTTTACTGCCGCTTGGGCGGCTGATATCGATCTGGATGGTGACCTCGACATCGTACTCGGCGCTGAGCAGGGAGTGTCAACCGTTTTGCGAAACAATGGTGACGGCTCGTTTGCCGAGATTCATCCATTCGCCGGAGTCTCCAGTCTGCGCGGCTTCGTCTGGGCGGATATTGATGCGGACGGCGATCCAGATGCAGCACTGATCGACGATCAGAGTAGACTGCGTTTCTTTACCAATGAGCGCAGCGGACAGTTTAAAGAGCGAAGCGGGCCGGCGAACCTGGCATCAGTAAGGACGATCGGCGTTGGCGACATTAACAATGACGGTGTGCTCGATATCTTGGCGCTGGGCACGGACGGAATCATCGTTCGGGTTTCTGACAAAAGCGACGGACAAACGTGGGAGACAGCCGAAGTCGTGCGAATCGCCAATGATCCCAAGTTCCTGGAAGGTGGCACCCGACTACGCGTCGCGGATCTAGACAACAATGGCGGACTAGATTTGCTGTTGGTTTCAACAACTTCGCCAATCGGTGGCTTTACACCGGGAGCAATGGTTTGGTTGAACAATGAGAACGGTAGTTTCACTCAGCCAATTGATCAGTTTATTGATACGCCACTTGCTCCGACGCTGGCATTTGATTCCGCTGACCTTAACGGAGACGGCAGACTCGATCTCGTAGGTCTTTCGCAGGATGCTCAACCGACGCAGTTGATCAACCACGGCACGAGAGAACTATCACTGGCAAGCGATCCGTCCGCGCGCCGCGCAGGCGTCTGGCGATCAGCGCATAAACAGTTTCGGTATCGGGGGCGAGATGGAGATTCGAGCCGGGCTGCTGGTGCAAAAGCAATTAGTCACAGGTCCGGTTGTTCATTTCGGATTGGGTGAACAAACCGGCGCCGATGTGGTGCGGATCGTTTGGCCCAACGGCGCAGTGCGCGCCGAGTTTGAAACGAAAGCGGATCAAACCATCCTTGCCGAGCAGCGCTTAAAAGGTTCGTGTCCTTTTCTTTTTGCTTACAACGGCAAAGAGATGAGGTTTGTGAAAGATACTGTGCCCTGGAGTTCAGCGATCGGCCTGCGAATTAACACTCTTGGAACGGCTAGAGTCGAAGCTACCGAAGAGTGGTACAAGATCGGCGGCGATGAACTGGTAGCGCGCAATGGCTACTATGATCTGCGCATCACGGCTGAGCTTTGGGAAAGTTATTACTATGATCAATTAGCGCTGATGACGGTGGATCATCCGGTTGGAACCGACATTTTCGTCGACGAGCGCTTTGTTATTCCGCCGGCGAAATTGGCAATCACCACTGTGGAGACGCCGCACAAGATCGCCCAGGCAGTCGATGACAGTGGCAATAATGTTACGGACATCGTCAGCACGCTTGACGGTAACTATCTCGATAATTTTGGCCGCGGTCGTTACCAGGGGGTCACGCGCGATCATTACGTCGAGATCGATCTCGGCAATGATGCGCCGCAAAGTGGTCCGCTCTGGCTGATTGCTAAAGGCTGGATGCACCCGACTGACTCTTCGATCAACGTAGCTATTAGTCAGGGAGAAGAAGTGCATCCACAAGCCTTGAGCATGGAAGTGCCTGATGGCAAGGGCGGCTGGACGGTAGCGCGTTCTAACCTTGGCTTTCCCGCCGGACGGAAGAAAATTTGTCTTTTTGATCTGGCCGGTGTTTTCCGCCCCAACACACCGCGCCGTCTGCGGCTGCGTACCAACCTGGAAATCTTCTGGGACTCCCTAGAATGGGCCAGGGGTCTTCCCGACACTCAATCGACAACAGTACGCATTAATCCCGAAGTAGCGGACCTGCATTATCGTGGTTACTCAGTAATAGATAAGCCGAATGCATCTTCACCCGAAGTTCCTGAATACAATCAGATGTCGAGTTCGAAGCAGATCTGGCGAGATCTTATCGGTTACTACACGCGGTTTGGTGATGTGCGCGACCTGTTGCAGAAGGTTGATGATCGCTATGTGATCATGAATGCCGGTGACGAGATGTCATTCCGTTTTCAGGAGCAACCCCCACCGCCTGCCGGTTGGGTCCGCGACTATGTACTCATGGGCGACGGCTGGATCAAGGATGGCGACTATAACTCCACCTTTTCGAAGACGGTGTTGCCGTTGCCGTATCACGCGAAGCAGCAATATGAGACCGCGCCGGGCAGACTTGAGGATGAGTGGGTTTACAAACAACACCCTGAGGACTGGCAGAAGTACCATACGCGTTACGTCACTGCCTGCCGTTTTTCAAAACGCCCTGAGGTCGAGAAGATAAAGATGACACCAGGTCGTGACGCAAAAATTTTGCTTGCCGTTGTCTTCGTGGCGCTACTGGCTACGCCGTTGCTGCTTAAACGTCTGGCGGCGCGGCGCGAAGTCAACTCAAAGGTCGATGCAAGCCGAGGCGCTGGCCCGCTACGGCTTTCATTTGCAAGAGGTGGCCCAGGCCTCCGGCATCAACTTTGTTCATCAAGCCCCTACGCTGGACCACAAACTGGATCACATCATGCCGCAGGTTGCCGCCATGGGTGCCGGCGCTTCAGTTGTCGATTTCGATCGAGATGGCTGGCAGGACATCTATCTCACCAACAGTGGTGAAGGTAGTAAGAACTGTTTGTACCGCAACCTGGGTAACGGCGCGTTCCAGGATGTGGCCGGAGATTTGGGTCTTGCCGATGTCAATCAAGATGGAACCGGCGTATCAATGGGTGCCGTCTGGGGAGACTATGACAACGACGGGTTCGAAGATCTTTTCCTCTATAAGTGGGGCCGGCCCGAATTATTCCACAATGACGGCGGCCGGCATTTCACGCGCGTCACTGACCAAACCGGATTCCCTGCCTGGGTGAACGCCAATACCGCGATCTGGTTTGACTACGATGGTGATGGACTGCTGGATCTCTTCATTGGTGGTTACTACGCTGAAACCGTTGACCTTTGGCACCTGCAAACTACGCGGATGATGCCGGAGAGTTTCGAGTATGCGAAAAACGGCGGTCGAAAATATCTTTTTCATAACCTCGGCGCGGGAAAGTTTGAAGAGGTAAGCGCGAAACTCGGTATCGACAGTCGCCGTTGGGCCCTGGCGGCATCGGCTGCTGATTTGAGAGGCACTGGCCACCAGGATTTGTTTATCGCAAACGACTACGGCGTTTCCGAACTGTACTTCAATAATGGCAAACAGTTTCGCGAAGTCGGCGAGGAAACGGGTGTTGGCTTTGCTCCCAAAAGCGGAATGACAGCTGCGTTTGGCGACATTCTGAATCGCGGCGAGTATGCGATCTACGTTTCAAACATTTCTGAAGATGGTGTGCTCATTCAGGGTAACAACCTTTGGGTTCCCGAGCAGGTTAAATCCGACGCCGGCGTGCGATACGAGAATCTGGCCCGGGCCCTCGGCGTTGAGATGGGTGGCTGGAGTTGGGGAATGCAGTTTGGTGATCTCAACAACGACGGCACGCTCGACGTTTATTTGACTAACGGGTATGTGTCGGCGGATCGAAATAAGAGTTATTGGTACGACTTTTCAAAAGTGGCCGGCGGTAACAGTTCGATAATTGGCGATGCCGCCAACTGGCCGGCGATGGAAGGTCGGAGTTTGTCTGGTTACCAGCAGAAGCGCGTCTGGATAAACGATGGTGCAGGCAGATTCAACGATGTGGCGCAGGCGGTGGGCGCCACGGATACTTACGACGGACGCTCAGTCGCATTTGCTGATCTCTGGAATCGCGGCGTGCTCGATGTAATTGTGACCAATCAGCGCGGGCCACTGTTGATTTATAAAAACACCGTCGTGCCGGGGAATAAGTGGATCGACTTTGAGCTGGAAGGAAGCGCGAGTAACCGCAGCGCGCTGGGTGCCGAAGTTAAGTTATTCTGGAACGGCAGACAGCAAGTGCAAACTGTTTCCGGAGGTAGCGGGTTCTGCGCCGAAAATCAGCGACGGCTTCATTTCGGCTTAGGAAGAAACCCAGAGGTCGAGAAGGCCGTCATTCGCTGGCCGTCTGGCAAGTTTCAAACGATCGATAACCCTGCGGTCGGCCAAATCAACAAGATCAAGGAAGCGGCATGAGTCAACCAACGAGCGAACCATTAACTACGACGACTCGTCCGGCTCTGGAGTCGACGGCGCGACGAAAGATTCGTTTCGACAATCGATACATTGCGCCGCTCTTTATTACCTTTATTCTGTTGGTCGGCCATCTTTCGTACGGCATTCTCGAAAGCTACAAAAAGACGGCGCTCGCAATTGTTGCGGCGATCGTCACGGAATTGATTCTTGGCCGAGTCTTTTTTGGAAAATGGCTGAATCTTGCGAGCGCCTACATTACCGGCATCAGCGTGGGAATCCTGGTCCGTTCACCCGCCTATTGGCCTTACGCCTTGTGCAGCGTCATCTCGATAATGTCGAAGTACGTTCTGCGAGTGAAGGGCCGGCACATTTGGAATCCGTCGAACTTCGGCATCGCGGTGTTGTTGTTTTTGGCGGCGGACACAATGGCCGTGCTCAGCATTCAATGGGGGAATAACTATTGGTCGTTACTGGTTATCTGGATCCTCGGCTCAATCATTATCTGGCGGGCGCGGCGTTTTCACATTAGCGCTACCTATGTTGTTTCGTTCTTTGTCCTGGCGTTCCTGCGCAGCTGGATCACGGGCGACCCCTGGCAGGCAGAAGTAGCACCGATCACCGGACCGATGTATCAACTGTTCATCTTTTTCATGATTACGGATCCAAAGACGACGGTTCGATCCTTTAAAGGCCAATGTGTAGTGGCATTTTGCGTAGCCCTGGCTGAGTTTTTCCTAAGGCTGGACCAGGTCGTCTACGCTCCGATATTCGCGCTTTTCTTTGTTGGACCGGCAGCGAACCTCATTGAAATCTGGCTGGACTCGCGCAAGGCGACTGTCACCACGGCCGAGGTGTAAGTGGCAAGGCGATCGGAGGTCCGAAGGACCGTTAGTTAATAGCCCCGCCCGTGAGGGCGGGGGTAGTCCGTTTTATTACCAGAGGCCCGAAGGGCCGGCATAAGTCGTGGCGCACCTTCGGTGCTCAGAAGAATGATCGCCGCGTATACCCCGCCCTGACGGATCGGGGCTACGTGACTATCACGGTCCTTCGGAACCTGAAGCATGGAGAGACTTATAACTTTGATGCAACGTCATTTAATAATTTATTGTTCGCTGCTCGTTTCGTTCCTCTTGTGCTCAGCCTGCAAACAGACAGCGGGGCCGGTTAATGCCCCGAGTGCTGAAGTTGCAAACCAGACGCCTTCACCGTCGCCGAGTCCATTGGCGCCGCGACCGTCAGGCCCGATTGAATTTACTGACGTCTCAGCGCAAGCGGGAATCCATTTCAAGCACAACAGCGGCGCCTTCGGCAAAAAGTATCTGCCGGAAACACTCGGCACCGGCTGTGCCTTTCTTGATTTTGACAACGACGGTTGGCAGGACATCCTGATTGTAAATTCAACGGCCTGGCCTGAGCGAAAAACTCCACGAACATTTCTCGCGCTTTATCACAATAACCAGGATGGCACGTTTACGGATGTGACACGTCAGGCAGGTCTTGCGATAGAGATGTATGGCATCGGAGTCGCGGCGGCCGACTACGATAACGATGGGAACGAGGACATCTATATCACTTGTGTTGGGCCAAACCACCTCTTTCGCAACCTGGGAAACGGCAAGTTCACCGACGTTACCGGCCGGGCAGGCGTTGGCGATCCCTCATTCTCAACCAGCGCCGTGTGGTTCGACTACGACAATGATGGCAGGCTCGATCTGTTCGTAGCAAACTACGTCGATTGGTCGGTGGAAACAGATCAGCTCTGTTCATTAGACGGCAAAAATAAGTCTTACTGCACACCGCAATCTTATAAGGGACAGAGCCCCACGCTATATCACAATCGGGGCAACGGCACTTTTGAAAACGTCACGCAACGCGCTGGCTTAAACGATCCTACCTGCAAATCGCTGGGTGTCGCCCTGCTCGACTACAACAGTGATGGGTGGATGGATCTTTTCGTCGCCAACGATACTGAACCGAACAAGCTCTACAAAAACAACGGTAACGGTACCTTTACAGATGAGGCGGTAACAGCCGGCGTGGCCTTTAGTGAGGCCGGCACGGCGCGCGCGGGTATGGGCGTCGATGCCGGCGACTATGACGGATCCGGCCGGCAAGGGATTGTCGTCGGTAATTTTACTAACGAAAGCATGGCGCTTTATCGCAACGAAGGCAGTGGCCTCTTTACGGATGAAGCGCCTAATTCAGGCATCGGCAAGATGTCTGCGCAATCATTGACGTTCGCGGTCTTTTTCTTCGATTACGATTTGGATGGCCTGCTTGATGTCTTCGCGGCGAACGGGCACGTTTCGGATGACATCAGCGTGGTGCAACCGAACGTCAAATACGCGCAGGCGCCCCATCTCTTTCGCAACAAGGGCAAGAAGAAATTTGAAGAGAAGACTGGCCAGTTGGGTCGTGCCTTACAACGGGCGATTGTCGGTCGCGGCGCAGCCTACGGTGACTTTGATAACGACGGCGATCTGGATTTATTGATAACGTCGAACAACGGACCAGCCCGGCTGCTGCGAAATGAGAATGCCAATCAAAATGATCTTTTGCGCGTGAAGCTGGTAGGCACCCGAGCGAATCGCGACGGCATTGGCGCTAAGCTCATGCTGAAAACCTCCAAAGAAAAACTTTTCAACATGGTGAAGACAGGATCGAGTTATTGTTCCCAGAGTGAGTTACCAATCGTTTTTGGTTTGGGGGTGCCCGAGCAAGGGAAGACCTTGGCGTTGGAGATCACCTGGCCCGGCGGCGGAAAGGATACCCTTACAGATATTAAGCCAAACCTGTCGTTGACCGTTCAGGAAGGGAAGGGAATCATCGCTACCGCGCCGATAGTTTTTGCGAAACCCTCGCCGACGCCAACTCCGCAGAGTTCGCCGCAGCAGTAGTTTGCTACCGCTCTACGGTAGACACTAATGCTAAGGTCAAATGAAGTCAGTACCACCATGCGGTAGCAGGTGGGTTCCGGTCAGGAGTGATTTGGGACCGACCCACCCGCTACCGCGTGGTGGTACTGACTTCATGGGATGGCATCAGGAGCTGGTTTAGTCCCTGCCCACGCCGAGGGCGTCGGCGACGCGGTTGATGTAGTTGAACCAGGAAGCGATCAGGGTGATCTGCAGGATGCCCTGGTCGTCGAAGCCGACGGCGCGCAGCCGTTCATGGTCCGCGGGTGAAATCCGCGTCGCATCCTTCGTGAGCTGCACGACGTAGTCCAGCATCACTCGGTCCTGCTCCGTGATAGGGGCACGTCCGGTAGTCCTCTTCCAGTGCCTCGACCAGCTCCTCGTCCAGTGTCACGCGACGCAGAAACTCTGCGTGAGATTCGATTCAATAGTGGCACCGGTTAGTGACCGAGACCATCGTCGTGATCATCTCGTGCTGTGGCGCTGCAGGGCAGGTCCGGCGACATCAGCGCGCCGAAGGTCGCGAAGGCATGATAGAGGGCGTCGGGTATCAAGCTGTGAGATTCGACGATTCCGGACGATTCGCCATCCGGCGTCGGATGGACGGGAGTGGCATACTCGATTGGATATAAATCACGTTGCGCTTCCGCGGCCTTCCGCACTTCCTCGTTCTCGGACGCTGGGATGGTTTTAATCCAGGTCATGACGGTGTCGCTCCTCCACACATTTGTTAACCCCGTTTGTAGCGGTCCTATGAAGTCAGTACCACCAGGCGGTAGCGGGTGGGTACTCAAACAATGAGAGATTTGGGCCGAACCCACCCGCTACCGCGTGGTGGTACTGACTTCATAGCTCGCGGCACTCCCTCATTGCTCGCGGGCGTTACAGCATCAACTTATACGCTTACCGTGGAACAGCAGATAATAAACTGGCAAACCCATGGCCACCACTCCGACGCCCATCATTGCCTCTTTTGGATGATGCCCGCCCAGCAGGAAAAGCAATAATGCGATCAATAGCAAAAATACTATTGGCGTGAGCGGATAACCGGGCGTGCGATAACGGATGCCCTGCGGATCTCGGCGGCGGAAGACAAACAATGCCGCCACTGTGAGCGCAATAAAAATCACCACGACAAAAATAAAGTAAGACATGATCGTGTCGAAGGTGCCCATGAGCACCAGCAGGGAGGCGAGCGCTGCTTGAATGATGATTGCGCGGGCCGGTGTGCCATAGCGAGGATGAATCGCAGCAGCTGCCGGTATGAATAGTCCATCGCGGGCCATCGCAAAATAAACGCGCGGTGCCGACATAACCACCGCTGTCAGACTTCCCAGCACCGCCACAATCACAATGCCCGACAATATCTGCCCGCCGAGACGACCGAACAAAACCTCCCCTGCCTGAGCCGCAAAAGTTTCTCCCGAGGTGACCTGTTCCAACGGTACGAGGTAGAGAAAAGCCGCGCTCGTCAAAATGTAAACAGCCGTCAGAATCGTCACCCCGTACACGAGCGCTCGCGGTAAAGTGTGCTCCGGATCTCTTACTTCGCCGGCCAACTTACTCAGATCCCACCAGCCGCCAAACGAGAAAAACGCACCCACAATACCGCCGGCCAATGCTCCCAACAGGGCTTCCGATCCTGGACGTTGGGCTACGAACGGCGTGAAGTTCGACCAGTTTCCGGCCCTGAGTCCAAAGCCCCAGATGATAACGAAGCCCAATAATCCGAGCTTAATGATCGTAAGCCAGCGGATCATCCAGCCTCCGAGCCTGACGCCGCGCATGTTTACTAAAGCTACTAATAGAATTGAGCCGATCGCCACTGTTTTGATGCCTGATGACGAGAGTACAAAGATGTAGCCAACATAACTGGCCAAACCCACCGCGAGCAACGCCGTGAGACCTGGGTCCATCACCAGTAGTGCCATCCAGCCATAGAGGAAAGCAACGGGTCTTCCATATGCTTCACGCAGGTAAACGTAGCCGCCTCCGGCTTCGGGGAATCTGGCCGCCAACTCGCCGTAACAGAGAGCGCCGCACAAAGCCATTCCACCCATTAGCAGCCAGACGATTAATAGCCATAGCGGCGAGCCCAGCGACTTGGCCATGCCTGCGGGCGTGAGAAAGATCCCGACGGCGATTACTTCACCGACAATCAGGGCAGTTGCCGTACCGAGACCAATTTGGCGTTTTAGTTCGACCGATGTGCTCAATGGTTAGCCCAGCGTCAAGTGATTGTCTGGGACCGCGGGCGCCCCGCCTGCAAATGAGCGCGCAGCGCAAAAAGGGTTAGAAAGCAACTTCGGAATGACTGCGCGCCTGTGGCGCGTTGCGGGCGGGGCGCCTGCGGTCCCAGACAATCACTTGACGCTGGGTTTAGAACGTAACTCGGGCTGCAAATTGAAATGCGCGTGGGCCACCAGAACCAAACACACCGCCGGCTGTGGTGACAGGCTGACCAAAACTCGACGAGCGCAGGAAACCGGCGCTGCTTGGATCGTTGTTGTCACGCACCAGCACATTGGAAAATCCCGAGTAGTTTGATTTGGAAAAACCCAATACGTTCGTGACGTTGAAGAGATTGAATGCTTCCACCAGCGGTTCGATCTTCACTCGTTCTCCCAGCTTAAGGACTTTCGAGAGGCGCACATCAAACGAACTAAAGTTATCGCTGAAGCGCGCATTGCTGGATACCAGCGGCAGAGGCTCACCGCCGAATCCCCCAGCGGCGTTTAGTTGCGTGATAAAAGCGTTTAACTCCGCAGCCGTGTGAAAGAGCCGGCCGCCGGCATTGCGCTGCAGTTGCGGAATCCTCTGGCCGCCCCCCGGAACCAGAATGTCCATCGGCACTCCAGAAGCCAGGGTCAGAATGGGCGAAAGCCGGATTCCGGCGGGCATATCCAATACGCCGGAGAACGTGAAACGATGACGCTGATCATTTGGCGTTGGACCGTATTCCAATTGCAGGTTGTTGGGATTCAGCGGACCGTTGGAAAAAGGAATCTGATCGTCGTTGGCGTAGTTGAAAGCCTTCGCCAGAGTATAAGAAGCGCGGAATTGGTAATGATGGGAAAAGCGTTTCTCGAGACTAAGCAGCAGTCCGTCGTACTTTGTTTTAACGCTGGACTCGAGATTCGTCACCGCGTCAGGACCGCCCACTACCGGATTGAACACACTGCCTATTGTGCGGCCGATGATAAAATGCGTGCCGAAGTTATGCAGATAGTCGGCGCGCAAGACGTAGTTATTACCAAACTCGCGTTGGATGCCGAGGTTCATCTGCTGCACCATGGGATTCTGCATGTCGTTGTCGATAATGTTTATTCCTGCGGCTCCGGCGCCCGTCAGGATAAAGCCTGAAAACGGATTAGCCAGCGTCGGTGCGGGTGGAGGGAATTGGCCGCACGCGGGATTAAAGAGGCACGGCGGCGCGATGAAAAAGACGTTGCCGGCTTTTACCTCAATCGGTAGCGCGCGGCCGTCCAATCCGCGCTCCAGCGATTGGATTTCAAGAGTGATGCGATCGTAATAAAGGCCATAGCCGCCGTGCAGGCTCGTGCGCCCGTCTTTGGTTGCATAATTGAAACCAACCCGGGGGCCGAAATTGTTGCCATCCCTACCGCGCTTGCCGTGCAGGAACGGCAGAATGATGGGGTTAAGTTGGCTGACGCGGCTAACGTTCTTAACGTCGGTATCCACTTCGTACCTGAGGCCGACATTCAAAGTGAGTTGGGGATGCACACGCCAGTCGTCCTGAATGAAAGCGGCCAGATAAGTGCTGTCGGCGTTTGGAATTAATAGTGGCTCAGTGGGCTTGCCGCTACGCAGTGTGACGGCGAACAGCAGGTCGTTATCATCGACCCGACCGTCGCCGTTGCGATCAAAGTCCGGAAAGTCTTCGATCATTTCAATGCGTCCTGCCTGAAAAACTCGCAAATCAAAGTCAGCGTCGACGCGCTGGATTTCGCCGCCAAAGTTTAGGGTGTGATTGCCTCGAATCATCGAGATGGTATCCGTGAACTGCAAACGGCGTTGCTTAGTGCCCTGCGGCACACGGAACGATGCGCCGTCCTGAATGCTGGGAAAGGTAAGCTGCGGTCCCGGGCTTACAGGCTCGATGTCGTTGAAGAAGGTGCTCACACCAAAGTTAAAACTGTTCACGGTGCGCGAATTCAAAACGCGAGTGTAGTTCGCGAGCAGGGAATGTGTGTTGTTGACACTTCCCTGACGCTGGGAAGCTGAACCGATAGCCCGATCAAGAGTGCTTGGGGCGACGTCATCTTCGCGCTGGAGCGAATAGCGAAAGAATAAGTGATCCTTGGCGCTTGCTTGCCAATCGAGCCGCTCAGTGCTCAACAGATCATTGAGCGGCGCCGGCGCAAAGGTGCGCCTGATTGAACGTGTGGCCAGATCCCTTGCGCCCACCAGTGCGGCTCCATCCTGGTTGCGGTATTCCACTGAGCCAAAAAACCAGGCTCGGTCTTTGCGAATGGGGCCGCCCAGGCTGAATGCATATTGTTCCCGATCAAATGGCGGTGTTTCTCCCAGACCGCGATCAAAGGTCGCCGGCAGACCCTGCAAATTTTTGCTGCGAAAGTAGAATGAGCCGGAGCCGTGATATTCATTTGAACCTGACTTGGTAATGATGTTGATTACGGACGAGCTCGATCGGCCTAACTGCGCTGAAAAACGATTCGTGGCGATCTGAAACTCCTGCACTGCTTCCTGCGAAATGTTCTGTACTTGTCCTCCCACGACATCATCATTGTCGTCAGCCCCGTCGACCGTCACATTGCCTCCGCGACCGAGCTGGCCCGCTGAAGAAATCACTATCGTATTGCTCTTGGTAGGATCGAAGTTCGGCGCTGGTGAGTTGCCGGGGACAAGCAGCGCCAGTTCAAGAAAATTGCGGCCATTCAATGGAAGATTTTCAATCTCAAAATCGCGTATGACTCCATCAACCACCGCGGTAGTTGTGTTAATCGGTTCATAATTGATCATCATCGAGCGTTACCGTTTCCTGCTACCGTTACGGCCATCGGCACTTGCAGGTTGAAGGTTTGTCCGACTTGAAGGTTGACGTTGGGAATTATCTTCTCAGCAAATCCTTTGGCTCGGACTTTCACTTCATAGATGCCCGCAGCCAGGTTGGTTATCACGAAGAATCCGTCGCCATTACTCGTGGCCTCGCGCCTGATCCCCGTTGCTTTCTGAGTCACAATTATCTGGCTCCCGCTCACCAGCGCGCCATCCGGGTCTTTGACAGTCCCGCTGATGCTGGCGGTGGCGCTCTGCTGTGCGAAAGCTTTGGGAACCAAAATTCCGAGGATTGCGATGGCGACAAAAAACAGGAGAATCCTTTTGCAGATCAAAATCATAGCTCCTCTCATGACTTGTTAATTAATGCCAGGAATCTGATGTCTTTGGAATGTGGTACGCGTTTGGAGTTTTCGAGACGCTCATTTCAGTCAAGGGGTGGACCTTAGCGTCCAGTTCTTATTGCTTGCCCATCTAAAGGTGAGCCCAGTCTCGGGCTCAAACGCTCGATTCAAGAGACCTTGGCTTGTGCAACAAGTTAGGAAGGGATTTCAGGACCCTTGAATCAACGAACCCGAGACTGGGAATCTGATGTACGAACGCTGCGAAGATTATCAGCGGACCTCGGTTATGTCATGGCCCCTAAGATGGTGGTTTGGATCAAACTAAAGTTGGAGAAGCAACAAGGCCATTTTCCATTTTTCATTTGACATTTGTCATTTCGGACGAGTCCGTACAAATCAGTCTGAACGAACATGCCGAGTCTCAGAAAATGACAACTCGTGGATTAACTAATACGATTGCATTGTCGACCTTGCTGAACCTTCGTGGTTGAATTCCCCAATAACAAATGGAGAATGACACACGGAAAATGGTTTGCTGCCTGGCACACTCACATCTACCGTAAGTGCACGAGGCCGCGCTGAAGCGCCGTGGTGGCGGCCTGTGTTCGGTCGGTTACGCCGAGTTTGCTGAGGATGTTATTGATATGACTCTTGACGGTTGCTTCGCTAATACTCAAGCTGGCGCCTATTTCTTTATTGCTTTGACCGCGCACAATAAGCTCGAGGACCTCCATTTCCCTGCCGGTCAAATCAGAACCGGCCATACGCTCGACCAGTCGCTCGGCAATGGTTGCAGGAATATGGCGCGCGCCGGCGTGGACAGACCTGATTGCCGCTTCGAGTTCTTCGAAGAAGACATCCTTCAACAAATAGCCTCTGGCTCCTGCCTGCAATGAGCGGTAAATGTCTTCGTCACCATCATAGGTAGTGAGGACAATCAGACGCGCGTCCGGGAATTCGCGACGGATAGCCGTAATTGCTTCGACTCCCGCGAGTACCGGCATACGCAAATCAATCAGCGTCACATCTGGTTTGTGTTGGCGATAGAGATCGATGGCCTGCTGCCCATTAATTCCCTCGGCGATTACTTCCATGTCCGCCACAGTATTAATCAAGGCAACAAAACCCTGGCGTACCACCGCCTGGTCGTCGATTACCATGATGCTGATCTTGTTGTTCACAGTGTTCTTCACAACCCCGACGAGTCGCGATCATCGTGGTTTCAATGACAAATGAAAAATGTCAAATGACAAATGGAAAATCCGTTTTCCGACCACTCCGCCAACCTCATTACTTGCCAACTCACTTGTCACCTGAACGTCCCAGATGCTTGGTGGTCTGTTCGGTGACGCTGAAAGGTTCAGCAGCGAATTCACTGGTATCCGCAGAGCGAAGTTGTGGAGGACTCTCGGCTCCTGCCAGACTTTCCTGCTCGGGCTTCCAGTCTCTCTTAGATAATTCCACCAGTTTTTTGCTGACCACAGTGCCGTTTATTATTAACGCCAGGCCAACAAACACAGGTATCACTCCCGCTACCCAAAGTCGACTAAGGATCGCGGCGGCCTCAGGCGTGACCTTGCCGCTGGCGATAAGACCGCCCATAAAGACAAACAGAAAAATCGCCAGGGCAAGTCCCACGCTGCCGACGATTACGCCGGCCTTTATTTCGTTGTAACGCTTAACTTCGGGTGTAATCCCTCTTTGTTGCTCAAGCTCTGCCTTGCGTCTCTTTTTCTCCTCGGCAGAGAGAAACATCTCCTGCACCCAGGTCTTGCTCCAATCAAACTTCTCCTCTGGCTCGCGCGCGGTAACCAGCTGCATAACGGCATGCAGGTTTACGCCACAGACTTTACAGAACTTCAGTTCTTCACTCTGAGTAGAGCCACACTGTGGACAAAACATACAGACTCCTTAAGTGCAGTGAACAGTGAAAAGTGAAGCGTGAAAAGTCAGCATCCATTACCCGCTGAGATCTGCTCTTACTTTTCACTCTTCACCTTTTACTTTTCACTGATTGGGGCTTCAGCCACCACTTCAGTCCCTGAGCCTTCACTACTATGAATCGTCAAGGTACCGCCAATCTGTTCCGCGCGCTCGCGCATGCCAATCAAACCGAAGTGTCCGGCCCGCCCATTATCCGATGCTCGATTATTAAATCCGCAGCCATCGTCTCGTACGCTTAGCTGCACTCGTCTTGCATCGAATACGAGATTGATAGAGATTCGTTTCGCCTGCGCGTGTTTGACCGCATTGTTCATGGCCTCTTGTCCAATGCGCAGCAGGTTGTCTTCAACCAAGCGCGGCAAAGGCCGGAACGTTCCATTGACCTCAACCTGAGCCTGGATAGCCGTTTCGCTCGTTAAGCGACGGGCAGTCTCACTCAACGCAGTTGGCAGGTCGTTGTTTTCAAGAGCCGACGAACGCAGGTCCCAAACATAGCGACGAGCTTCAGCAATACCGTGGCGAACCAGGCGCCGAGCGCGATCGAGATGGATCCGGGCCGCATCAGCCTCGGGCGGCATAGTTCGCGCCACTACTTCCAGTTGCACGGATAACCCCGACATTTCCTGCGCCAGGTTGTCATGAATCTCCCGCGCGATGCGAGTTCGCTCAGCCAGCACGGCGCCAAATTGCGCTCGCATGCCACTCACGCGCAGACGATATAGTAGCCATGCCAGCAGAGCCAGCCCAAATAAACAAAGCGCGTAAAACGAGTAAGTTTGATAGAAATATGGTTTCAGGTAAAGGTTTAAAGTGGCTCCGGTTTGATTCCAGACGTCGTCGTTGTTACTGGCGATTACGCGAAACGTGTAAGAGCCGGGACGCAGGTTAGTGTAGTAAGCGATGCGACGGTTGTTGCTATCGATCCAATCCTTGTCAAAGCCTTCCAATTTGTACTTAAACCTGACTCGCTCCGGCGCCAGAAAGCTCGGCGCCGTGTAATACAAATCAAAGCGGGTGGTGCCCGCCGGCAACTCGAGACGATCGCTCGGCGCGAACGATTGGTCATCGATCCGTATTTGTTCGATGACTACGGGCGGCGGTTGGGAGTTCGTCCTAATTCTTCCGGGGTCGATCATGGCGACGCCCTTAATCGTCGGGAACCAGAGCTTTCCGCCACTACCTTTCCACCCGGCCGGATCGCCACCCCCGCTACACTCGCGCGTCATCATGCCATCGGCCGTACCGTAAGCCACCGGTCCGATTGCGTCGATCTTTCCGTTGGCAAATTCGTCGAGCGCTTTTTTGTCGATGTGGTAAATACCTTTGCGGCAACTCAACCATAAGTTGTTTCGGCTATCTTCCAGGATGCGGTAGACAACATCATCGAGCAGTCCGTTGCGCGTCGTGTAAGCAGTGAGCTTTCCTTCTTTCAGTCGATTCAGGCCACCGCCGTTGGTACCAATCCACATCGTTCCGTCCGAGTCTTCATAAAGCGAGATAACTGCATCGCTCGAAAGGCCGTCCTTGGTTGTAAGCGTAATGAACTCGCCATTAGCGAATTTGCTCACGCCGCCGAACGTGCCCACCCACAAGGTTCCTTTGGCGTCTGCATAGAGGGTGGTTATGAGATCGTTGGGGAGTCCATCCAGTTCAGTGAAGGTTCGAAATACTCCGTCGTGAATGCGGGTCAAGCCTCCGCGCGTCCCGACCCAAAGATTGCCTTGATGATCAGCACAGATCGATCTGACATCGTTGTTGGCTAGACCATCGGCGGCGGTATAAGTAGTAAACTTTCCTTGACTAAAACGATTCAAACCTTCAGGCGTTCCCGCCCAAAGATTTTCCTCCCCGTCGCTGAACAAAGCCAAAACAACGTTACTGGAGAGGCCATCACGTGTGGTGTAAACCCTGACTTTGCCATCCTTCAGCAAATTCAAGCCGCCGCCGTCAGTTCCTATCCAGGTATTTCCGTGTTGGTCCTCGTAGATCGACTTGATGACATCGTTTGAGAGACCGTTTTTCACGGAGTAGGTCGTGAACTTTGTGTCCTTCAGCAGATTGATTCCTGCTGACTCAGTGCCAACCCACACGTTCCCTTCGAGATCCTCAAGCAGGGAAAGAATGGTGCTGGTTGACAGTGCCTCACCGGTATTGAAACCAGTGAAGTGGCCGTCACGGAAGCGACAGAGCCCGCCCGCTGTTCCGACCAGAAGATCACCATCACGGCCCGCATGTAAAGAAATTATTCGGTCGTTTGGCAGACCGTCACGCGTTGTATAAGTTGTGAAGCGGCCGCCGCTGAACGAGGTCAAGCCGCCCAGAGAGCCGAACCACAAGCGACCATCCTTGTCTTGTTGGATGGCTCGGACGCTGTTACTGCCAAGCCCATCGCGAACTGTGTAGTTCGTGAAGTTGCCATCCTTAACCCTTCCTACTCCGTAAGGCGTGGCCATCCAAAGGCCCCCCTCGGCATCTTCAAACAATGCCTGGATACTTCCTCCCATGAGCCGATCTTTGGTGGTAAGAGTGGTAAGACTCCCGTTTTTGAACAAGCCTAAACCAGTAGCAGTGGCGACCCAGAGACTGCCGGCGCGATCTTCACAGATGGCCTGGACAGTATTACTGGGAAGGCCTTCGTTAATGGTGAAGGTAGTGAAAGTGCCGTTCCACAGTCGCACGAGACCTTCGGCTGTTCCGATCCACAATGCGCCTTGCCGATCAGCTAACAGAGCGCGAATGTAGTTGCTCTTGAGTTGCGCAGTGTTCTGCTTATCGAAAACAGTAAATCTAATGCCATCGAAGCGAGCCAGACCTTCTTCAGTTCCAATCCAGATGTAACCGTCCCTGGTCTGCGCGATCGAGTGGACGGTGTTTTGTGGTAGTCCGTTTTCAGTAAGCCACACCTCGTGTCCATATTGGGAAAGCTCTCTGCTGGAATCGAGGGCCATCACAGTCCCACTGCCGCCCAGCAGCAGGAACAAGACAAGAGTAAGGCAGGGGATCGAGCTTAATCGGAGCATTTGATTCGATTGTCATTGTCGGGTTAACAGGCTGAACATGCAATACTACCAAGGTCCACCTGAACAAAGTCCTGAAGGGTAGCGTATCAGTCAGTCAACGCCCCTGACAGCAATTTTCGATAAACAAGAGCATAGAAATACGCGTACAATAAGCAACCACTAGATTTTTAGGATGTCGCAGACAATTGGCCGGTGATTTGTGACATCGTTAGCCTTTTCTTCAGGTAATCATCAAATAATTTTCCCAGGGATGTCGATCTGAGCGTTCGACATTCGACTTAACAGTGAGGGCAAGGAAAACTCATGAAATTTAGCAGGCTGATCTTGAAGAATATCTTGCGGAACAAGCGACGCACCTTGCTGACAGTCTCCAGCCTGGTGGTTTCTTTGTTCCTGATAATTACCCTGGCGACGATTCTGACCGAGTTTACACAGGGCCACGACGCAGCCAATCCACTGCGTCTGGTTACCAGGCACGCCGTCTCGCTGGGATTTGCTTTACCGGTAGCCCAGACGCAGCGGATTGCGACAGTGCCGGGAGTTAAGAGCGTGATGCCGTTTAGCTGGTTCGGTGGCATTTACATAGACGAGAAGAACTTCTTTGCAAACTTTGCCGTCGATGCAACCAAGTTACGAGAAGTCTTACCGGAGCTAAAAATGTCTGAGCCGGAGTGGCAGGCGTTTATCAACGATCGGCAGGGTGCAGTTGTTGGAGCAAAGCTGGTGAAATTATATGGTTTCACGCCTGGCCAGAGGATTACGCTGCGCAGTCCAATCTATGATCGTAGTGTCGAATTCATCGTGCGGGGCGTTTCGACCGGACTCGATGAGAAGACGCTTTATTTCCATCACGACTACATCAATGAACTGGTGCCGGCCTGGGCCAAAGACCAGGTTAGCACCTTCAGTATCCTCGCGAACTCGGCGGACGATGTGCCCCGTATCTCTCAGGCAGTCGATTCAATATTTATCAATACCGATGCGCCGACAAAAACGGAGAGTGAACGCGATTTTGCCATCAGCTTTGAGACGATGTTTGGCGGCGTCAAGCAATTCATGTATGGCATCATGGCGGCGATCACCTTTTCGCTGTTGCTTGTCATGGGGAACACAATGGCCATGACGGTGCGCGAGCGTACGCGTGAGGTGGGTATGCTCAAGGCTCTGGGCTTTCAGCGAGGAACCATTGCCGGACTCTTCGTGGGTGAGGCGCTGATCGTGACGACCGTGGGAGCTTTAATCGGGATTGGTGGTGCCGCGTTAATCTTCAACTGGATCGATCTTAGTCTTTACATACCGAACTTTAATTCGTTTGTGCCCACTCGTATAACTTTAGTGGTCGCGTTCCTTGTCTCGATTCTTGTAGGCCTGGCCAGCGTTGTTTATTCAGCCTATCGCGTCTCAGGCATGACCATAGCGGAGGCTCTGCGCAGCACTGAATAATGCCCCTACCGTTAAAGTATAACTTTCGCAACATCACGGTGCGCAAGTCCAGCACCTTTGCCACGGCCTTCACGATTGGGCTAACTGTGGGTGTCTTTTTGATGGTGATGGCGTTGGCGCGTGGCATTGATCTCACTTTGAGCACCAGCGGGGAGCCGCTTAACTTGATCGTGATGCGTGAGGGCAGCACGGCTGAGATAAACAGCAGTGTCTCTCGCGAAAACCTCAACACCCTGATTTACCTCGATGGGGTGTCGCGGGAAGGGGACCAGCCTCTCGTCGCACCGGAACTTCTGACCTTAATTTACAAAGCGCGAAAGGGGATGAGTCAGGGCTCGAATGTTCAAATTCGCGGGATCGGTGCTATGTCAAACAGGCTGCGGTCGGGTTTCAAAGTAATAGCGGGCCGCATGTTTCAACCTGGGTTAGCTGAAGCGGTTGTTTCCCAGCGCATCGCCCAACGTTTTCAGGGGCTGGACGTAGGAGATAAATTTCGCATTCAGACCAGTGACTATACGGTCGTGGGTTTGTTTGAAGCCGGTGGCAAGGCCTTTGAATCAGAGATCTGGGTGGATGTGAACTCTCTGGCAAGCACGACCAAACGAGAGACTTTTTCCTCAGTGTTGTTACGGGCTAATGATCAAACCGCCTTGCAGTCACTGGCAAAACGAATTACCGACGATCAACGATTGCACTTAAAGGCTGTACCAGAGCGCACTTTCTATGAGGATCAGCAGGGCGCTGCCTCGGGCGCTTTGAAGGGCCTGGCAGTTTTTATCGGATTTATTATGGCCGTTGGTGCCGGCTTCGCGGGGATGAACACGATGTACGCAGCAGTTGCCAGAAGGACGAAGGAGATTGGCACGCTGCGGGTGCTCGGATTCCGCCGGCGCAGTATCCTGACTGCTTTCGTTCTGGAATCGGTGGCGATCGCAATCATCGGCGTCGCCATCGGGATTCTGTTGGCCCTGCCACTAAACTTTATCTCGACAGGCACCGCGAATTTTACGACCTTCAGTGAAATCGCGTTTAACTTTCGCGTCACTCCCGATTTGATGTTGTGGGCTTTGATTTTCGGAATGAGTATAGGCTTGCTGGGCTCGTTGCTGCCCTCGATTCGAGCCTCGCGATTCAAGATAGTGGATGCGCTTCGTTCGTCGTAGAACAGCTTCGACTGACTAATAGTAAACATGGCCATGAACCCCAAAACTCAGGAAGACCAGGAGGATCTCAACAAACGACTTAGAAGTTTGAAGATCGATCGCGGACCCGCGCCGTCGCCGACTACCCGGTCGCCGAAAATTTTGTTGCTGGCGCTATCAGCGTTAGTCGCTCTCTTGGCTATTGGTGGCTATCTTTACTTTTCATCCGCAGCAAAGCCGATTTCGGTCGCCGCGGTCAAACTGGAAAACGGCGGCGCCTCACGCGGTGATACCGTACTGTCTGCCTCCGGATATATCGTGGCGCATCACAAGATCGCGGTAGGCGCCAAAGTGATGGGAAGAGTTGCCTGGATCGGAGTCGAAAAAGGCGACAAGGTGCAGCAAGGCCAGGTGCTCGTTCGACTCGAGGATAACGACTTTCGTGCTCAGGCAAATCAGGCGCGAGCAAATCTTGCAGCGGCCCAGGCGCGGCTCGATCAGATGCGCACCGGATCGCGACCGCAGGAGAAACTGAAAGACAAAGCAGGAGTACTGCAGGCGCAAGCGACTTTGAGAAACGCCGAAGCAGAACACGACCGTACTGAGAAGCTGGTTAGAGCCGGAGTTTCCTCGCGAGCCGAACTCGATCGCGCGATCGCTCTGCGCGACACCGCGCGTGCGCTACTGGAAGCCGCGCGTCAATCCAGCTCCATGACGGACATGGGGCCGCGCACTGAAGAGATTCGAGCTGGCGAAGCGCAAGTCCGTCAGATGAAAGCCGCTCTCGACTATGCTGAGACTCAACTTGCCGACACAGAGATCAAGGCCCCGATCTCAGGGACGGTACTGCAAAGGATTGTCGAACGCGGAGAAATGGTGAGTCCTTCAGCTTTTGGCGAATCCGGCGCCCGCACCTCAGTGGTTGCCCTGGCGGATCTCACCGACTTGCAGATCGAGTTGGATATCAGCCAGACAGATTTTGCGCGTTTGAAGTTTGGGCAACTAGCGGAGATCGTTCCGGAAGCTTACCCCAACTTAAAGTACACCGGCCGCATTGCGGAGATAGCCCCCGAAGCGAATCGTGCAAAGGCCACAGTGCAGGTGAAGGTCAGCGTAGATAACCCTGATGAACAACTGCGGCCTGAAATGAATGCGCGCGTTAACTTCCTGGGAGATAAAGGACCCACGCAAAGCACCTCGTCCCAGCGAGTGCTGGTTCCCAGGGCAGCCGTGATACGCAGCGATGGCAGCACCTTTGTTTTCGTCGTCAAAGGGAACCGGGTGGAACAACGATTAATACGTCTTGGCGAAGAGGCGGGTGAGTTCTATTACGTGCTTGAAGGACTGAGCGGTAGCGAATCCACGGCGACTACGGGAGCGGACAAATTGCGCGATGGGGATCGCGTGGCGGTCAAGTGATTGTCTGGGACCGCAGGCGTCCCGCCCGCAAACGCGCCGCAGGCGCGCAGCCTTTGACCAGTTTCTCCGAATCGGCGTTCGCGCTTCGCGCTCATTGCGGGCGGGACGCCCGCGGTCCCAGCAAATCACTTGAACGGTTAAGCGAAGCTACTGACTACTGACTACTGACTACTGACTACAAACAAACGAGGCTGGAAAAACAATTATGCCAGAACCGATAGTACAGGTTCGCAACGTGAGCAAGCGTTTTGCCCGAGATGGATTTGAAGTAGTGGCGCTGGACCATGTGGATCTTGATATCGAGCCCAGTGACTTCCTCGCCCTGATGGGACCGAGCGGTTCCGGAAAGTCTACCTTGTTAAATTTGCTGGCCGGGATCGATCGCTGCACGGAAGGTGAGGTCGATGTATTAGGCACTGACCTGGCGAAGTTGAGCGAGAGTCAACTGGCTGCCTGGCGCAACAACCATATCGGCTACATATTTCAAACGTTTAACCTGGTCCCGGTGCTTTCCGCCTTTGAGAACGTCGAGTTGCCATTACTGCTGACTAAGCTATCAAAGGCTGAGCGGCGCAGGAATGTTGAGACAGCCCTGGAATTGGTAGGGCTAAACGACCGCATGCACCATCAACCACGGCAGTTATCAGGAGGACAGGAGCAACGTGTGGCCATTGCCCGGGCAATCGTTACTGATCCTGATTTGATTCTCGCGGACGAGCCGACCGGCAATCTCGACGCGCGCGCCGGCGAAGAAATCCTTAACATATTGGCGACGCTCAACCGCGAATTGAAGAAGACAATTATTGTGGTTACCCACGATCCACATGCAGCGAGTTTTGCTACGCATGAGCGACATTTGGAGAAGGGTGTCTTGCTTGATGGCGCCGCTGCACCTGCTTAGAAGCTGGATCGTTGAAGAAGAAAAAGCGACCCACTGAAAACGATTCATTCATTGCCCAACTAACGGAGGTACGTCAATGAAGAAGGCGATGCTTTTCAGCTGTGAAGTATTAGTCTCTTTAATCATGGTTACCAGCTTAGTTTCGGCTCAGAATGCCGCAAAGCCTGGCGACTCTAAGCTCGTGTACGCAGACTTTCAAAATTCGCAGAGCGGCAGACCGGTAAGCAGCCGCGGTGGACTGATCCGGCTAAACGTCTATTCGCAGAACTCGGGCAATCCGCCTGCATTTCGTGGCTTGGACAAGGCAGATCCGCCCGCTCCAGCATTTGCGCGTGTGACTGACGATGATGTTGCTGGCGCCTTTGACTACGAACTGCGAATCCCAAACGAGTGGGAAGGAGTAAATTTGGAAGTGTTCGGGCAACCTGAAAAGGATGGCAAGCTGGTACCTGACGATGTGAGCGCCTATAAGTTCATAACTCTCCGCGTTTTTGCCAAGGGTGCTCAATACGTACGAGTGGAACTTATTACGCGCGGCAACGGCACCAATCTCGAGTCAGGATATCCGATGGCAAGCTTCCGGCTGTCTCCAGGGTTCATTACTTATAAACTCAAGCTCGACTCTTTCAACCAACCTCAATGGGCGCAGCCGCTGGACTTCAAGCAAGACGTGCTCAAGAAGTTGACTTCTATTACGGTGGGCGTGCATTGCGATAAGTGCACGATGGAGAAAGGAACCCTGGTGGTTGATAACATTGCGTTTGAGAAGTGAAACCGGGGGCAAGCCACCCTCCTCACCTGCAAATTGGTTTGGCTTGAGCAAGCGACTTAAAACACCAGCGTCTGAATTGAATGTGGTGGACTGTTAATTTGTGCAGCCTCACCAGCCAGCCATAGGTAATAAGAGATTTGCTTGTCGCTCTGGTTCATCACCACAACGGAAACTTTTCCATCAGGGTTGACGAAAGCCGTAGAGAGCAGCTGGCTTCGGCTGGGTGAACTCGCGATCCGCCTGGCGCCAGGCCGGATGAACTTTGAAAAGTGTCCAATATAGAAATAAGAGTTTGTGTAGATCAGCTCACCAGTCTTCGTGTCGGCGTGCACCGGGGCAAAGCAGAAGTTCTGCACATGGTTTGGACCGCCCGTTTCATCAAGTAAGACGTTCCAATCCGTCCAGCCGACGGCGCCACCGTTGAAGTCATTGATCATTGAACGTCCATACTGTTCGCCTAATTTCCAATCTGTCAGCCTTTGAGGATTGAAGGAGTCGGAACAGCCTTCAGTGAAGATCAGGTTTTTATCCGGAAAAGATTCATGCACCAGCTTGATATTATCGAACATCGGCTCACCGCCGCTCCAGGGCTCATACCAGTGAAAACCAATTCCCCAAACATAACGTGCCGCTTCTGGATCAGCCAGGATGGTCGATGCTCTTTGATAAACGAGGTCGCGGTTGTGGTCCCAGGCGATGATCTTTTTATCGCCCAGCCCCGCCTTTTTCATGGTTGGCCCCAGGTAGTTCTTTAAGAAGTCTCTTTCGTCTTCAGCGGAAAAAATGCATGACTCCCACTTTTGCGTCGCCATGGGTTCGTTTTGAACAGTGATGCCCCAGATCGGTATACCTTCAGCCTGATAAGCTTTAATGAACTTCGTGTAGTAGTTTGCCCAGGCTTGATAAAACTCCGGCTTCAGTTTTCCACCATGAAGCATATCGTTGTTATCCTTCATGAATGCTGGTGGACTCCAGGGGCTGCCGAAGATACTGAGCTTTCCTCCGGCCGTCGCCAGTGCTTGCTTGATAAAGGGAATCCGAAACTGCTTGTCGTGATTGACGCTGAAGGACTGCAATTGCTTGTCGCCTTCAGCAACATAGGTGTAACTGCCACTCGAAAAATCGCAGCTGTGGATGTTGGTTCTTGCCAACGTGTAGCCGATGCCATTGTTTGCATCAAAATAGGCATTTAGAATTTCCTGCTGTTTAGCTTCGGGTAGTTTTGCAAACGTCTCAGCACTGGCATCGGTAAGTGCGCCGCCGATGCCATGAAACGTTTGAAACGTCTTAGCGGGATCGACAAACACACAAATCTGAGTTTCCAGAGGCTGGCCTAAGGGCTTGAAGGCGACTTTACCGGTGGGCGAAAGGCGGTCATTGCTCTTGTCGGCTGTGTTATAGACTGTGACCTCTTTCCCTGCGACCGAAAACGGCACTGCGAGTTCAGCGAGCTCAAAACTCTTCGCCGACGCTAGTTGGCTTTTCGCTAACACTAAGGTTGACGACGATGCGGCAAGGAAACCACGACGATCTATTTTCATAATGGGTGACTTTAACAAGATTGACGTCGAACTGTTAAGCAGTCAGCGAGAAAAAAAACAAGAGGAGATCACCATGCAGTATCGTGAACTGGGACGTACCGGATGGAAAGTATCTTCGGTTAGCTTCGGCACCTGGGCAATTGGCGCCGAGTGGGGTGCTGTGAACGATCAGCAATCGCTGGCAGCGCTTCATAGTGCTCTTGACCGGGGCGTGAATTTCTTTGACACTGCCGACGTCTATGGTGATGGGCGCAGTGAACGGCTGCTGGCGCAGTTGCGCGATGAACGCAGCGATCCTTTCTATGTCGCAACTAAGGCGGGACGCCGCCTGAATCCTCACCTTGCCGGTGGTTACAACCGGGAGAACCTTACGGCTTTTGTTGAGCGCAGCCTTCGGAATCTGAAGACAGACGCGTTGGACCTGTTGCAACTGCATTGCCCGCCGACCGCGGTCTATTACATGCCGGAAGTGTTCGAAGTGCTGGAGGATCTTTCGCAGGACGGCAAGCTGCGTCACTACGGCGTCAGCGTCGAGAAAGTCGAAGAAGGTCTTAAGGCCATTGAGTACCCAGGCGTGCAATCAGTCCAAATCATTTTCAACATGTTCCGTCAACGTCCGAGCGAATTGTTTTTCAGAGAGGCCGAGCGGCGTCGCGTAGGCATCCTCGCGAGGTTACCCCTGTCGTCGGGCATGTTGTCCGGTAAGTTGACCTCAGATAGCCGTTTTGCTGCCAATGATCATCGTGCTTTCAACCGGCAGGGGGAGTCGTTTGACCGGGGCGAAACTTTTTCAGGGTTGAACTACGACATCGGCTTGCAGGCGGTTGAAGAACTTCGTCCGTACGTGCCGGCGGGTACGACGATGGCTGAGATGGCCCTGCGCTGGATACTCATGTTTCCGGCAGTAACGTGTGCAATCCCTGGCGCAAAGCGGCCGGAACAAGTGGACGAGAATGTCCGCGCTGCCGAATTGCCACCGCTCCCTGGCGAAACCATGTCAGCGATCGAAGATATCTACAATCGGCTGATACGCCCACAAGTGCATCACTATTGGTGAGTGATTCATAGCGTCAAGTGATTGTCTGGGACCGCGGGCGCCCTCGCCCGCAAACGCGCCGCAGTCGCGCAGTTCTTCGAAGGATCGGTTGCTAATCCTTTTTCGCGCTCCGCGCTCATTTGCGGGCGGGACGCCCGCGGTCCCAGACAATCGCTTGACGCTGGCGTGAGAACACATGTCATGAACAAAATAAGACTGTCACTGTTGTTCATTGCCCTTCATGCGCGACGGTCGTGACCACCAGTGCGCAATCGCGAGTCTTGCCGGTGTATGAAGTCTCACGAACGGCGACACCGGTTAAGGTCGACGGCAGGCTTGACGATGCCGTTTGGAAGAAGGTCGCGCCGCTGGGTGAGTTCCGCCAAAATTTCGACGGCTCGCCTGGCGTCACCAAAACAGAAGCCAAAATGATTTATGACGACGACTTTCTTTACGTCTCGTTTCGCTGCGCCGACAACAATATCTGGGCGACTATGAAGACTCGCGATCAGCATCTTTGGCTGGAGGAAGTTGTAGAAGTATTCGTTCAGGCCGATCCTCGCGAGGGCAGCTACATCGAGTTGGAAGTAAACCCGCTCGGGACGATGCTCGACATCTACCTGCTTGATATACGCAAGCCACTTCATTATGAGAGCTGGAACAGTCAAAGACTGAAGTGGGCAATAAAGCTGGATGGAACAGTCGACGGAAAAGATGGCGACAGGGAGTGGACCTGCGAGATCGCGCTTCCGCTAGCGGATGTCGTGACCGCTCCAAATCTACCACCCCGAGTCGGTGACCGTTGGAGGTTGAATCTATACAGAGTGGAGCAGCGGCCAAAACCGGCAGGGCTAGCCTGGTCTCCAACTTTCCAGGAGGACTTTCACGTCCCGAGCATGTTCGGCGAAATCGTGTTCACCAGCAATCTGGTTCGTTGATTGAGAAACCTGCGCCAAATCACCGTCTTCCATGCGCCGACCCGCCGGGCATCTTCCCTTTAGCCCATGCGCGTTTATGACCCGACGCGTTAAATAGTTTATCCAGCAATCGCTTAGTCTGCAGTGTGCATCGGTCCGGCCTTTCGAGTAAGATGCAAGATATTTGGCAGTGAGTAATTAATAAGCAGGATTGAGTGTCTCGACATGCAAGGTCTTTAGAACTAATAGCCGCATTGCCCAGAGCAGTCTCTTAACACACGCGAGAGGTTAGTATTCGATTCTCCAGGCTGGCGCCATTCTTAATCCAGGTGATGGCTGGACTCTGTCTCAGCATTCGTTCGGAAGTTTCCCTGAACCGAATCAATGATTGCTGAATCCATCGCACACTACCGGATAATCAAGAAGCTCGGCGCAGGCGGGATGGGAGAAGTCTATCTGGCGCTTGATACCAAGCTTGATCGCAAGGTCGCGATCAAAGTCCTGCGCCCGGACTCGCTGGCCGAAGAAAAGCTCAAGAAGCGATTACTAAGAGAAGCTCAGGCCGCCGCTAAGCTGGACCATCCCAACATTTGTGCCATCTATGACGTCAACGAGGTTGATTCCGTCACCTTCATCGTGATGCAGTACCTCGAAGGGGAATCGCTCGCTGAAAAAATGGTGCGCCAGCCGCTGGATCTCAGCACTGCGTTGGCTCTAACTGAACAGGCCGCAGAGGGCTTGGCCGAAGCTCACGCGCACGGAGTTGTTCACCGCGACATCAAGCCGCAGAACCTGATGATTACCCAGCGTGGGCAGTTGAAAATTCTGGATTTCGGCCTGGCCAAGCAAACGCGCTCGAGCGATTCAGTGGATTTTGAGGCGCCGACAGACACGCTCTTGAGTACACCCGGTCATGTTGTGGGCACGATGCCCTACATGTCACCGGAGCAAGTTCAGGGCGAACCGTTAGAGCCCTGCAGCGATATCTTCAGCCTCGGCGTAACCTTCTATGAAGTGCTGGCTGGAAAACATCCCTTCAAGGACAAGAGCGCGGCCATCACCATGTCGCGGATACTGCTCAGCGACCCAATACCCACCGAGCGATTTCACGCCCAAGTTTCGCCTGAGTTAGAAGCGATTTTGAACAAGATGCTCAGCAAGGATAAGGCTTTGCGTTACCAAAGCGCTGAGGACTTGCTGACGGACTTAAGACAATTACCTGCCAAACGCGCGGCGAACGAGTCGCAGGCAGAAGCTGGGCTTATCCAAAAGTTTGCGGCGAAGGAGAAACTGGCCAGTCGGATTTTCAGCAAAGCCCGGCGCTACAAGTGGGCGGTCATGGCCTCAGCTCTTGCCCTTATCCTGTTAGCAGTCGCAATTGGCCGATTCGTAGCAACAGATCATCTGGACTCACTGGCGATCTTGCCGTTCAGTTATGAATCCAGTGATCCGCAACTTATGGCTAACCCCGATCGGGAGTATCTAAGCGACGGCTTGACAGAGAGCATAATTAACAACCTATCCCAATTGGACAACCTGAAAGTGATCGCGCGCAGTTCGGTCTTTAGCTACAAAGGCAAGAATCTCGACGCTCAGACGATAGGGCATCAACTGAATGTGCGCGCGGTCTTGGTTGGGCATGTCGAACAAGTGGGCGATGAACTAACCATCAAGGTTGAGCTGATGGACGTACAAGGAAACCGTTCCATCTGGGGCACCACGTATCAGCGAAAAACCGCCGACATCCAATCCGTTCAAAAAGAAATCGCCAGCAACGTCTCCGAAAAACTGCGCCTGAAACTGACCGGAGCGGATCAAACTCAACTGGCCAAGACTTATACCCAAAGCGGCGAAGCGTACGAGGCCTATTTGAAAGGACGCTATCACTGGAATAAGCGTACTGATGAAGGCTTTAAACTGGCGACTAATTTTTTTCAGGAAGCGACTGATAAAGATCCCAACTACGCGCTCGCGTATGCCGGACTGGCCGATTGCTACACGCTGCGAAGCGACTACGGCTTCCTCGCACCTAAAGAAGGCTATGCCCTGGCGAAGGGTTTTGTAACGCTGGCACTCAAGAATGACGACAGTCTCGCGGAGGCGCACACTTCGCTGGCCTCAATCAAGGCTGTTACGGATTGGGATTGGCAGGGAGCGGAAAACGAGTATCGCAGGGCGATTGAGTTGAATCCAAAGTATGCTACTGCTCACCATTGGTATGCCACACAGTTGCTATTACAAGGCCGGCTGGACCAGGCGCTTCAGGAGATCAAGAAAGCACAGCAACTGGATCCCCTTTCGCTTGGTATTAATAAAGATTTCTCAGTCATCCTTCTTTACGCCGGCGATTACGACAAAGCGCTGGAACAGTGCCGGCAGACTCTGGATATTGAGCCCCACTTTGGTGCGATGTCGACTTACATTGCGCAGATCTATGAACTGCAGCAGAAATATCCCGAGGCGGTCGCTGAACTCGAAAAGGCCCATGCGGCGGATCCGAAAGATACAGAGGTCACTTACGGACTGGCACAGGCATACGCGTTTGTGGGCAAGAAAAACGAGGCGCTGAAGATAGCAAATGATTTGAATCAGCCGGCGCAACAAAACGTGTTTCTGCCGAAAGAAGCGGCTTACCTTTATGCGCTGCTGGGCGACAAAGAACAAGCGGTCGCGATCCTGCAAAAAGCTGCTGAGAACCACTATCTCCCAGTTGCAGAAGTCAATACGGATCCGCGCTTCGCTGAGTTACGCAAAGACCCACGAATAGTTGAGCTCTTGCAGAAGATTAAATTGTCACCATAGTTTCAGAATCGCGAGTGGTAGCGGGCTCGGTACCTGCTTTTTTGCAGAACCGCGAGCGGATGCGAAAGGCTTCCTTCGAGAACCGCAGCAAATTGCAGTGGTGAGAGAGCAATGTTGACCATGTCGCGTCGAGCCTCCGTTCGCTAACGCTCCCGGTTCTGCATTCACGATGACGCACAAAACTGAAGACCGCGAAAAGTGACTTGGTCACCTTCGCGGTCTTGAGTAGGGGAATTCCCTGGGCTTAAACCTTAACTATTTCTTTTTCGCAGCCTTTTTCTTAGCGGCTTTTTTAGGAGCAGCTTTCTTTTTGCCGCCCTTCTTTTTCTTCTTGGGATCGTCGCCTTTAAGTATGTCTGCACCCATTTTGAGTTCTCCTTTTGTTGAGATTGTACCTGGGCAAAATCCGAGAACACTAACCGTCGGATCAGCTTCAACTAGAGGCACTGTATATAGCTTTTCTCTAGAGGTGTCAATAACTTCAATCGTTGGGTGTTGGGGTAATGTGTGGTGCTCATCGTCGCTCCGCGACGATGAGCACCACACCATCGCGTTCCAGACTTAGCCATGTCTAAAACAGCTCATGACATCTCCGGCCGCGAGGCATCGATCAAGCGCGGGTTGGATTTCATTTATCGTGTAGCCAACACCGGAGGTGGCTTTGACAGTTATGGCAGCTTATTGATCTGCTGCTTCGCTCTGGTGGGTGCTACTTCGCGTAATGTCAGGCTCCGGCAACTTGGGAGAGCGCGAGCACAAAAACTCGCCCGCCGCTGGCGTCGTTTGCACCCGCATTTGCCACCGGATGCCGGCCTGGATCTAATCCCGAAATTTGTTCTGGTCAGCTACGCTTTAAGCCGCATTGGTCTGCGCGATGCCGCCGTCAATGCGGAAATACGCACCGCCGTCAAGCGCTTTTCAGCTGAAGACTTGCTGGGCTTCAACCCGATCAGCGAGCCCCCAGCGAATGATCTGCCGCACCGGTGCGAATGTGGCCTGCAGAATCAGCGCGGGCGAACCTTTTGTAAGCAATGTCGTAAACGCTTGGAAATTTACAGCCGCTATAGGGTTTGGATGGGAGCGTTAGCCAGCACCTACATCAGCGAGCGCTGCGGAATACTCTTCGGAGCTGGCTATCCGGACGTGCTTGGTTGGCTACCCGCGATGCGACCTTATCCGCTGGGAACGGACGAAGACATTGAACTCGTGCGCGACGCAGTTTATGCGGTCACACACGTTGTCTATACCCTGAATGATTACGGTACTTATCGGCTGCGCCCTGAATGGCTGCCACAGGAGTTTGAATTCTTGAGGAAAAACGTGGCCGCGGCCTGCGAGCGAAGAGATCCCGAGTTGCTCGGCGAACTGCTCGATTCGCTGAAAGCTTTTGGTCTGCGCGACAGTCACCCGCTGATAATTCGCGGTGCCAAATACTTGCTGGGGGCGCAAAACGAGGATGGCAGCTGGGGCGATCCCGACGAGGAGAATATTCGCAGGCGTTGCCACACGACCTGGACAGCCATTGATGGCTTACGTAACTACGCCTGGCGCGCTGAGCGCTTGAGCCGTCCCGAAGTCAAGACGATGCTGAAGCAATGGGCGCCATGCTTGTAGTCAGATCCCACAGTTAAGCTGCTTCATGATGTTGTTTTTCTTCCAGTACACCCTGGAAATCTCCTGTGCGATGCGGCAGGTAGTGAACTGTTCGTGGCTAAAGATCGCATTACTCAATACCACAATTCCCAGGCTCTCCACTGTCTTTGGGTCAATCTTTTTGCGCGCCCGCGCACCTGCTTCCGGAATGGGCCATCTCGAGGCCCGAGCGATAAAACTGCGCCAGCCTAGCCAGGTTCCGCGATGGTATTCCGCACGACGTTCATATTTCCTGGTAACTGGCTTCCCATCTACTTCGACTACGGTTTCATGCTTATCGCTAAGCAACTTCCAGCCTGCGCCATAGTTCTGTTTCTTACGACTCTTGACCTTGACCGGCTTCCACAAGAGTTCACTAATCGGGTTGAACTCTAACTCGTGCAGGTTTCGCTCCCATTTCGCGAGATCCACAATCGTCGAGTGAAAATTGCCGTCACCATTGATAAAGTTCAGCGGAGTGTAACCGACCGGGACAAAGCGGCCACTCACGCGGTTGTAGCACCTGGCGTGATTGACTATCTCCCGAGCGTCAGGAGAGAAGGAGGAGGTCTCATCAAAAACATAGGTGTCGTGCATCCCGAGACCCTCAAATAAGAATTCCCTGAGGTAGGGTCCGAGCCTCTTCTTAGTTGCTTTAGCCACCAATTCTGCCAGTACGACATAGCCTGAGTTGCAATATTCATATTCAGTGTCTGGAGGGCGGGGCAATAGAGTCTGTGTGGCTATCCATTTCAACACGTCTTTGTTGGAAATTTCTTTTTTGCCCCGCGGCATTTGTGGATACCAATCATTTCCCGTGGCCATGGCCTTATCGTACCAATCTTTTTCAGCTCGCCTTGATTGCACGTAGATTTCGGAGTAGTCGGGTAGTCCGGAAGTGTGATGGATCAAGTCCTCAATCGTTATGGCGTCGGCATAGCGTGGGAATCCTTTGAAAAACTTCGAAAGATGATCTGTAAGGCAGAGCTTGTTGTTGATTACGAGATCTAGAATTGCAACCGCAGTAAACTGCTTTGACAACGAACCAAGATCAAAAATCGTATCCAGTCTTACTTTCGCTCCCGTTTCCAGATTCGCATAGCCATAGCAGTTCAGGTGTACGATTTCATCGTCCTTCCTCACTATTACAGCCACGCCGGGTACGCGCTTGTGGCCCTTAGGATTGGTCAGCTCAAGCACAATCTTGTCAATCTCCGGATTTATTGGCGGGGCATTTAAATCCACATTAAGGGGATTGCAATGGTCTTCGGGATATTTGCTATAGGCTCTTCTCGATGCCATCTGAACCTCCGGAATTGACTCTGGTGTGGCGACCGCATATTAAGTCAGAACCCGAGGCAAATAAAACAATATTGCTGCAAAATTGGAGCTGTATTCGGGAGGTCTCGAGAACCGTTGAGATTAACCGCGAGCGCCGTAACCAAAGTCTGGCTGGTATTCATTGAAAACGCACGATGAGGGTGAACGCAACCGGCCTGGGACATCGATCCACAGAACGGAACTGACGTTCACTGGTAAGACCCAAGTTTTAGGCCGAGGTGAATTGGTCAGAAAAGAGCTTGACAGAATAAATGTCCTGACAGAGAATACGCCAGTTTCAAAATATTGTTATCGTGTACACGCAATACTTTCATTCCGCTTTCAAAACCTAGGTTGTTACTGTTCTCCGTTGACTTTTTGAACTAGCAGGGATTCATTTCTCGGAATGGGTACCGTTGAGATCTAGCTCGTTTGTAGTTAGAACGGAATCGAAGGGAACGAGGCAATTGGTAAGACCAAGCTGCAGTTTACCCGGGTCTTTGCGCAGCATCACCTAACAGAGCTTAGGTTTTTGACGCTTAGGTTCTGGTGTCAGGCTAAGAATCAAGCTGGGAATCAAGCTGGGAGTCTCGCTGGGTCGCAAGATAACGCGGGGCCAACACTGGCTCCACTCTCTTATTCGCAAACATCGAGGAATTAACTTCTTGTCTTCAAGTTGTGGAGGTTGAAATGACTTCTTTGAACTATCGGTCTGGCATCGCGGTGTTTGGGCTGCTCTTGTTACTCGTATCGTCAGTCGCGGCGCAGGATTATCGCGGGAAGGTACAGGGAAGTGTTACCGATGAAGCTGGGGCCTCAGTACCCGGAGCTCAGGTAGTGCTGCGTAATACCCAGACGGGCGTTGATGTGACGCGCCAGTCTGACGAGGATGGGCACTACATATTTGACTTCGTTGAGCCTGGCGAATACATCATTGTTATCGAACAGACTGGCTTTAAGAAGGCCGTTCAGGAAAACGTGATTGTCAGAAATCGTGCCGACATCACAGTTAATCTGAAGTTGGCTGTTGGTGGTGTTACCGAAACAGTTACCGTCGAATCGCCGCCTATCGCGGTCCAGTTTGGTTCGAGCAGCACGCTGTTGACAGTTGAAAACAAAGTGATCGACCAGCTGCCAATCCGCGGTCGCAATCCTTACAACGTGGCTACGCTCGATCCCACCGTTTCCCCGGGTACCGGTTCGACGTCAAACGAAAATCGGCCGTATCACCACGCCTATGCCAGCGATTTCGACGCGGGCGGCGGCACCATACGAGCGAATGATGTTCTGCTTGACGGCGTGCCTCTCACCTCGAGCTACAAGAGTTCGTACACACCCGCAGTTGATGCGGTACAAGAAGTCACATTTCAGAAGAATGCCATCGATTCGGAATTCGGCTACAGCGCCGGCGGTGTAATCGTTTTGAACATGAAGGCCGGAACCAACGCCTTTCACGGCAGTGCCATAGCTAACTGGCGCAACCCCCGCTTCAATGCTGTAACCGATCCGACGATCAAACGAGTAGCAGGCGCCGATGAAAGAAATTTTCGTGGAACGAACATGAAGATCTACGGTGGCACGCTCGGTGGTCCCATCCTAAAAAACAAGCTCTTTACGTTCACGTCCTATGAACATTGGAATGATGCGCAGCCTTTACCGTTTACGTTAACGGTGCCCACGGCGCTCGAGCGAATGGGCGATTTCAGCCAGTCGTTTCGTAATGGTGTCCTCCGCACGATCTTCGACCCTACGAAATCGACGGGCACCAGTGGCACGCGCGTCGCTTTTCCGGGCAACAAGATCGATCCCAGCAGATTTGATCCCACGGCGTTGAAGCTGTTAGCGGAAATCCCTTTGCCAAATCTTCCAGGTAGCCAGGACAACCTTCAGGGCTTCAAGGTCAACCAGACTACTTACTGGAACCTTTCGGAGCGCATCGACTGGGTGTTCTCGGACAAGTGGCGCACCTTTGTTCGCTACGGTCAGTTCAAAGCCCACCTGCTGGAATCGAATCCCACGGATAAGTTGTTGTTGCCGGTCAATGGCAGTAATCGCTATGGCTTGAGTATCGCGGCTGACTCTGTCTATACGATTTCGCCCAAGATGGTGCTCAACGTTCGCGCGAACTATCACAAGCTGACGGACGAGTATGCCGCTGATCCGGCCTTGATTGGAAAGGACGGCATAGCGAATTTATTTCCGACGAACTTCTGGCCTTCGCTTTACACGATTGACCAGTACTTCTATCCGGCGTTCGATCTCGTCCAGGGTTCCACCACCTATCGCCTCGGGCGTCCCGGTCGTGAGTTCTCGCAACATCCCCAGGGCTACGGCGGTTCCGCGCGACTAAACTATTACGCGGGCAAGCACTCGCTGAAGGTTGGTGGTGAGTATCGGGTCGATAAGGGGAGTGGAGCCCGCTTTGAACCTCTCACCTTCAGTATCAAGCAAGCCCTTACCGCGAACGCGAATTCCAGCCCGAATTTAAATACCTCGGGCAGCGAATGGGCCACGTTCCTGCTGGGTTACATTGATCCATCTTCCATTGCGGCACGCGTGCCCCTGCAGGAGGTCGTTACAAAGGGCTACGCGGCTTACTTCATGGACGATTTCAAAGTCAGCAATCGACTTACGCTTAATGTTGGTCTGCGTTATGAGTACGAGCCCGGACCAGTGGACGCGCAAAATCGCTTATCGCAACGGCTCGATCTAACGCAACAGATTCCGGAGATGATAAATACGCCACCCGCGATCCCTGCGGCAGTAACGAACTTGCTCTCAAGCAAGGGAGAGAAACAACTCTTCAACGGTGCCTGGATTTTTACTTCCGAAGACAATCGTCACGCCTGGCGTCGAAGCAAGTTTACTTTTCTACCCCGGCTCGGTGGGGCGTTTCGGATTGATGATAAGTCGGTCGTCCGGTTTGGCTGGGGACGGTACATCTCGCCATCGTCGCGGGTCCGTGATCCCCTGGGCGATTTCGTCAATCAGTACTCAGGGTTTTCCACGAGCACGCCTGCGCCCTCGATTTCCGTTGTGCCCGGAAATGGCCAGACCGGTCCTGTTCCAAGAGCAACGCTGTCCAACCCATTCCCATCCGGAGTGCAACAGCCGCTGGGCCAATCGCTCGGCCGTTATACCAACCTGGGCAATTCCATTGGAGCTGCGGGAAACGCCACCAACGGCATCGACCCGTTTGATGTGAAGCCGGCGATTAACGATCGCTTCAGCTTCTCCTATCAACGCGAGATATGGGGCCGCATTGTGCTTGACTTTGAGTACTTCCTCAATCGCGAAATCAACGTGCCTTATGCTGTCGACCTGAACATGGCGGATCCGTCGTTTTCTTACGAGATACCGAAATCTATTTTTAATCTGTCCGTGCCCAATCCCTTCCTGAACTATCTGACGCCGGACAAGTTTCCCGGCACTTTGCGCACGCAGAGTACGATAACGCAAGGTGCGTTGCTCCGCCCCTATCCACAGTATGGCGTAATCAACCAGACAAACACTCCCGGTAAGAAGGAGCACTTGCACTCCTTCGAGATTCAGGCTCAGCGCGCTTACGGTAAGGGCCTCAGCGTGCTGGTCGCGTTTGCCTATCAACGTGAGCAGACGCAGGAATTTTTCGACGACCTCGCTACATTCGCGCGCCGGTTTGAATGGCGCGACACTGATACGCCGCGACGTCGCTTAACCAGCGCCATAAGCTGGGACATTCCCATTGGCAAGGGGCGCTCGCTGTTTAAGGATGCACCAAAGGCAGTTGATCTGATCGTTGGCGGTTGGACGTTTACCACGTTTACGCGTCTGTACTCCGGACGACCGCTCTTTTTCACGCAAAACTTGATCGTAGACGGAAATCCGAAGCTTGATCATCCCACTCAAGACCGCTGGTTCGACACGAGCAAGTTTCATCAGTTACCCACATCAACCGACCCGGCTCTCCCACCGAATCTCCATAAGCGGGACAACCCGTGGACATATCCTGGTGTCGAGGGCCCCGGCATAGCGCAGACAGATATGACTCTGAGCAAGTCGTTCCATCTAACCGAACGCTTTTCGTTGGAGGCGCGCGTCGAGTCATATAACGTGTTCAATCACATTAATCTTGCTAACCCGACGGTGGATTTCACCAGCGCGAATTTTGGCAAGGTAACTACAAAGTTGGTGGCCTACAACGGACGCGAGGTTCAGTACGGTTTGCGGCTGCGCTTCTAAGTCTGCCAATCGTAGGCGTTGACTGTTAGAGAGGGGCGCTTCATGCGCCCTTCTTTGTTTGCCGCATCAGGGAAGGAATGATCGAAGGCGGTTCCGTCATTTGAAACATTCAGTGCCTCCTCTGTGCTCTCCGTGTCTCTGTGGTGAGTGTTTGCTTTGCCTTTAATCATCACAGAGACACGGAGAGCACAGAGGAGGCACAGAGAAAAGTGGTATTAGCTTACAAGTTTGATGCGATACACAAGAATTCTTCTTCTTCTGCTCCTGATTTCGGCGAGCGTCGAAGGCAAGCAGCCGATCACTGTCTACCTCGCCGGCGATTCGACCATGGCGCAGAAACTTCCTGAGAAGCGTCCTGAAACAGGCTGGGGGGAAGCGCTGCAGAAGTTTTTCAGAGAAGACCAGGTGCGAATTGAAAATCACGCACAAAACGGCCGCAGCACGCGGACGTTCATCTCAGAGAAACGCTGGCAGGCAATTGTCGACAAGTTGAAAAAAGGCGACTACGTCTTTATTCAGTTTGGACATAACGACGAATCGAAAGAAAAAGTCGATCGCTACACCTCACCGGCAGACTACCGGCAGAACCTGATCAAATTCATCAGCGAAGTTAGAGAAAAGAAGGCCATTCCGGTTTTACTGACGCCCGTCATGCGGCGGCGCTTCGACGAACAGGGTAATTTTTTTGATACGCACGGTGAATATCCGGACATCGTTCGCGCAGTTGCTGCCGAGAACAAGGTGGTGTTGCTAGATATGCACCGCGAGACTGAAACACTGATCAGGCGCTTCGGCTTGGAAGGCTCAAAGAAACTGTTTCTGCAACTTGCCGCGGGTGAGAATCCCAATTACCCGAAAGGCATCGAAGATAACACTCATTTTTCGCCGCTGGGCGCGAGCCTGGTGGCTGGTTTAGTTGTTCAGGCAATTCGCCGCCAACAGTTCTCCTTGGCCAAACATCTCAAGCCGGTGGCAGCGCCAGTCACCTGGGACATCAACAGATTGGACCGCATCGGCGGACAATCCGTAACAATAATCGGCAACCCCCAGGTCGTCAGTACGTCGACTGGCAAGGGCGTTCTGTTCGACGGTGTTGATGACGGGCTGGTCATTAAGGGAAATCCAGTTGCGGCCGCACCTGCGTTCACGGTCGAGGCTGTTTTCCGTCCCGACGCCGGGGGCGTCGCTGAGCAGCGCTGGCTCCACATTCAGGAAGACGCTAACGACAACCGTATCCTGCTCGAGATTCGACTCAACGGCGATCAGTGGTTCCTCGACTCATTCATCAAATCCGGTGAAGATAAGCGCACGCTTTATTCCGAAAACTTTAAACATAAAACCGGCGAGTGGTATCACGTGGCTCTGGTTTACGATGGTGTGTCTATGCATCATTTCGTGGACGGTAAAGAGGAATTGTCAGGTCCGCTCACGATACAACCGTTAGGTGAGGGCAGCACTTCAATCGGCGTGAGAATGAACCGAGTCTTTTGGTTCAAAGGCATGGTCCGTAAAGCACGCTTTACGGGGCGCGCGTTGTCGCCAACAGAGTTTATGGAGAAGAAATAGTGACCGCTCGCGCCCACGGCGACAGGTTGAATCGCCGATCGTTTTTGCACCAATCGGCCGTTGTTGCGGGAAGTGTAGCCGCGTCCAGGCTCGTCAGCATTTCGTCTCTTGCCGCCGCTCTGGATACGGAATCTCCTATTGCTGCGACGCGTTCCGGCAAAGTACGTGGTTACCTCGATAACGGCATTAAAGTATTCAAAGGCATTCGTTACGGAGCTGATACTTCGGGGCGTCGGTTCATGCCGCCGCTACCGCCCGAGCCCTGGTCTGAGGTGCGCGAGGCGATCGCGTATGGACCGGCAGCGCCACAGACATCACGCGCCAGCGATAAGCCAAATGAAGATTGCCTGTTCCTGAATGTTTGGACCCCGGGCCTGCGCGATGGACGGAAGCGGCCGGTGATGTTCTACATTCATGGCGGAGCTTATAACAACGGTTCGGGATCGAGCCCGCTCTACGATGGCGTGCGTTTGTGCCGGCGCGGCGACGTGGTGGTGATGTCAGTAAACCACCGCCTGAATGCCTTCGGTTACCTCTATCTGGCGCCTTTCGGAGGTCCGGAGTTTGCCGACTCCGGTAACGCCGGCCAGCTTGATCTGATTCTGGCCTTGCAGTGGGTGCGCGACAACATCACGGAATTTGGTGGCGACCCAAACAGGATCATGGTCTTCGGGCAGTCCGGCGGCGGCGCCAAGATCGCGACGCTGATGGCCACGCCGCTGGCGACAAGGGCTTTTCCATCGCGCGGCCACCATGAGCGGACAACAGGTCACAGCTTCCGGCCCTTTGAACGCAACGCTGCGCACTCGCGCCGTGCTTGATGCACTCAAGCTGTCACCGGAGCGAATCAGCGAAATCCGCACTCTGCCGGCGGAACGATTGTTGGAAGCAATCAACACGCGCGATCCGGTTCTGCCGTTCGGCGGAATATCGTTCGCACCGGTGCTCGATGAGCGCTCGCTGCGGCGTCATCCGTTTTATCCGGATGCGCCCGCACAGTCGGCGCATATTCCGATGATCATCGGCAACACCCACGACGAGACCCGCGCGTTTCTCGGCAACGACGAAAGCAATTTCAAACTGACCTGGGAACAACTCCCGGAGAAGCTGGCGCCGAACATGCGCGTCGACATCCAGCCTGACGGTGGTGATTGCCGAATACCGACGGCTGTATCCAAGACTTCTCGTCCGAGTGAGGTTTTCTTTGCGGCTACCACCGCGGGACGATCATGGCGCGGCGCGGTTATCGAAGCCGAAGAACGCGCGAAGTCGGGATCGCCGGCCTATGCATATCAACTCGATTGGGCCACTCCGAAAGACGGCGGCAAGTTTGGCGCGCCACACGGCTCAGACATTCAGTTGGTTTTCGACAACATTGATAAGCCGGGCGCCACTGCGATCGGCCGACAGGCTCAGTCAATGGCCGACCAGATGAGTGAGACGTTCCTCGCCTTCGCGCGTAGCGGCAACCCCAACAACAAACTGATTCCGCGCTGGCAGCACTACACTCTGCCGCGGCGCCAGACGATGGTGTTTAATGTGCCGTCGCATCTGGAGAACGACCCGCGCGGAGCCGAGCGGCGGTTGTTCGCCAAGGTGCCTTACGTGCAACCGGGCACCTAGAAACTGAGGACCGAGCCACTGCACACAGCCTGCGGAGCAGGCGAAAGCGTAAAGCCTCGGGGTGGAGCGAAGCGCAACCCAAGGATCGTGAATTGAAGAGTGCCAGAGCCGCGCGAAGCGGGAGATAGCTGTATGCGGAGCGCTGTCGGCCGTTCCGCGGACTTTATCGTGGTTTGTAATCGTGACCTGGGCTTACGCTTCACTCCACCCCAGGCTTCACCCTTTCGCCTGCTCCGCAGGCTACTACCGATTTCGTGCAGGTTATGTTGCGTATTTCTTTCGTCCTAATAGCTACGCTTCTCGTCTTGAGCAGTTCAATGGCAGTGGTACAAAAGCGCACGCGTCCGATGCGGCAGACAAAACAGAATTCCATGGTGACGCGCGACAGCGTCCGCTTGATCACGCTCGCACCGGGCCATTTCCACGCTTCGCTGGTGCAGAAGGTGATGTATCCGCAGGTTGCGCCAACCGTCTCGGGTTTACGCTCCGCCGGGTGCGGAGCTGGACGAACATTTGAAGCGGATTGAGGCCTACAACGCGCGAACGAATGATCCGACCCGCTGGCAACAGCAGCTTTACACCGGTGCTGATTTCTTTCAGAGGATGTTGGCGGAGAGACCAGGTAATGCAGTGGTAATCGCCGGCAATAACCGGGAGAAAATAGATCACATCGCCGGTAGTTTGCAGGCTGGTCTCAATGTACTTGCCGACAAACCCATGTGTATCGACGCCGCCGGATTCGAAAAACTCAAAACTAGTTTCGCGGTGGCGGTAACGGAAACACGTTCTGCTTTACGACATCATGACCGAGCGCTATGAAATCACGACGATTCTGCAGAAGGCGCTGGTGAACGATCGCACGGTGTTTGGTCAACTGGTGAAAGGTAGCGTTGCTGAACCGGCGGTAACAAAAGAAAGCGTCCATCATTTCTTCAAATACGTCTCAGGAAAACCGTTGCGTCGGCCAGCCTGGTTCTTTGATACGGCACAGCAAGGCGAAGGCATTGTTGATATCACGACGCACCTGGTGGACCTGATTCAGTGGGAGAGTTTTCCTGAACAAACAATCGCGCTTAGCGATGTTAAGGTGCTGCAAGCCAGACGTTGGCCCACGATTGTGACTCGCGAACAGTTTGCACAGGTCACTGGACTGAAAGATTTTCCCGATTACCTGCGCGGGATGCTGAACGATGAGGGCGCTCTGCTCGATTACGCGAACGGTGAATTGAATTACACCTTGAAGGGCGTGCACGCCAGGGTCTCAGTGATTTGGAACTTTGAAGCCCCGGCAGGGACTGGCGACACCCACTTCTCAATCATGAGAGGAAGCAACGCGAATGTAATTATTCGCCAGGGTAAAGAAGAGGACTACCGGCCAGAACTCTACGTCGAGGCCGCGGGCGGCGCTGAACCTGAGGCGTTGGGTGCAGCCTTGCTTAAGGCGGTTAGAAAGCTTTCAGCGACTTACGCCGGTTTGGATCTGAAAAGCGATGGCAGACGTTGGCAGATCCTGATTCCCGATCAGCATCGCACTGATCATGAGGCGCACTTCGGTCAGGTCATGGAAAAGTTTTTGACGTTTCTCGCCGAAGGAAAGCTGCCTCGCTGGGAAACGCCCAACACGATCGCGAAGTATTACACCACCATTCAGGCGCTGGAATTGGCGCAGCGACCTTCCGTACCGAGGTAAGGCTAGTGTTTTGCTGGGACCGCGGGCGTCCCGCCCGCAATGAGCGCGTAGCGCGAAATATGGTTAAGAGAAATATCTGCGCGCCTTCGGCGCGTTGCGGGCGGGACGCCCGCGATCCCATCAATCACTTGACGCTTATGAAGCCTGTAATCCTTCTGCTGGTAATCGGAGTCTTCTGTTCCTCCTTTGCCTCGCCGGCCGAACCGGGATTGCTCTTCTATTTGTCCGGGGATCACGAATTCACTGCCGACTACGCAGCCGGCGGAGACCCGCAACCAAACTTCCTGCGCGACGTAAAAATAATTTCCGACGGTGCAAGAGGTCCTGGCTTCGAATGTGCCAACTCGCAATTGATGTCTTACTGGGCGCCGGGCAACATTTACGCCGAGCGCGGCACGCTGAGTTTCGCGTGGCGTTCGCGTTATCCCGTGGGCCCAACGGCGTTTCCGATCTTTCGCGTTGGCTATGCCGATCATTCCAGCTGGGACATGGTCTGGCTGCGGATTGACTATAACGGCCGCGGCGGCTTCGACGCGTTTGTCACTGACATCAATCTGGCGCGCATCAGGGTTTCCTATGTCATGCCTTCGTTTCCAAAACCGAATGAATGGGTGAATCTCACACTGGCCTGGGATGAAACCCGCGGCATCCGCTTCTATGTGAACGGCGCCCTGGCTGCGCAACAAGATCAGCAAGCGGTGCTCTACGCAGGACTGGATCAGTTTGGTCCACACTCGCGGACGATAGGTCCGATGCAAGTGCAAAGCGACTACAACTTTACTCGCGGCGGCGATATCGATGAACTTCGCATTTACGATCGAATGCTGTCGGATGCGAACGTTGCTTTGCTTGCCCGAGGAAACGCTCCCGGGGAAATTCCAGCGCTGGCGCGTAGTCTGGCTGAGCAGAAGTGGCAGAACGAGTGGTGGCTGCGGTACGGCTGGAATCGCAAGGGAGATGCGCCCGCGTACTTGAGTTCAGGCGAAACCTCTGTGCGCAAAGTTGAGATTCACGACGCTTACGACCTCAAGCGTTGGTGGTGGAAGGCGACTGACGGGATTCGCGAAACAACCTGGCCGGGCGTTTACAATCGCTCGCGTCTGCCGGGCCGGAATGACTACTTTCAATTGCCGGACTGGGATTGCTATTCGCTGTCGGGCAAATCTGTGACCTTCACCATGCCGGACGAGCCCTGGAACCAGCTGGAAATCTCCGGATCTGCCTGGGGCAAACTCTATTTGGAGAGTGCGCCTTCACAGCCTCTGTTTCAGCGTCCCAGGGATCAGGAGAAAACTTTTCATCGCTTACCGTCGGCGATTCGCGGGCAGAAGATTCGTTTCGAAAACGTCGAGCAGGAAGAACCGATCGGCGAGTTGTCGGCATATTACGTGTCGTCAGGCACTGAGCCGAAAGGTACCGCCAGCCTTAGCTACACGCTTGGCAATTCGCCAATGGCGAATGACGACAGCCTTGAGCCTGTAGAGAAATTCATTAAAGGTCGATACGCGGCTGACGAACGCGCGACCGTCTTTGCGGTTGCCGATGCCAGGACGCCTGACTCGCGCTTGGCTGGCAAGAAAAGATCAAGCGGATCCCTGCCACTGGTTCATGTCCTGATACCCGCCGGAGGTTGGCAAAACCTCAGTGATGGTCTGGACGGGATCGCAATCGATTTGCCGCCGCTGCATGTTAAGTCAACACATGGTGAGTATTTTCCCTTGAATATCCAGGTTAAGGATCCGCTCTGGCTGCAGCGAAACCTGCTCGACTTCAGTTTTTCCGTTAAGCCTAACGAAGCGCGCACGCTCTGGCTCGACACGCGAGACCGCATTCTGCCAGTCGGCAAAGCTTTGTACTTGACTATCGCCGGCGCCAGCAATGATTTCGGATCGGCGTCTCTTGCGGGCGCTCGAGTTCGCCTGGTCTTCAAAGCGCGAGCTGAAGCCGCAAAGGAACACGAGCTCGATCGCTTCACACAGGCGCGCGACAGTTACGCCATGCTTATCGAGGAGCACACCAATAATCCGCGACTCAATCTCTACAATCGATTCGCTGCCGACGTTACCGATCTCTTGCGCGTGAATCCGAATCACTGGCTGGCACAGACTTATTGGTACGACAGCAATCGCACCCACGCGAAACCCAGTTTTACCCAACCAGTCCCGCCCGGAGGTGTGCCTTTGTGGGCCTTTCGTCAGGTCGAACAGCTAAAGAATCTCAAGCGCGTGGTGCTGTGGTACATCGATCACCGTCAGATCGAAAACGGAGAGTTTGGGGGTGGCCTATCCGATGACGGCGACCTGACAAACTATTGGCCGGCGACAGCGCTAATGGGCGTCGACCCTGAAAAGATCAAAAAATCGCTAATGAAGGAGTTGGATGCTTTCTATCGCGAAGGCATGTTCACGAACGGGTTGCCAACCATTCAGGCGGACGAACTGCATAGTTACGAAGAGGGCATTCAGGTGCTGGGCCAATCGCTGCTGCTTGATTACAGCGATCCAAAACAATTGGAACGGGCAATGGAAACTTCCCGCGCACTGTTGAAAGTGACCGGCGTCAACAGCGCCGGACACAGGCACTTCAGATCGTCCTATTACAGCGGTAACAAGATGGCCGAAGAAGAACCCTGGGGCTGGTCGAAGCCGAGTTCAATACTGGCACTCCATCCGGCAATGATGTTGGTCGACTACAACGGCAATCCGCAGATGAAGAAAATCATCACCGAACTCGCCGATGGTTTTCTGGCTCATCGACAGAAAACGCCGGGTGGCCCGCTCAGGCAATCTATTGCCATTAGGTTTTCAGACGACCAGGAAGCCCCGAATAATCGCGGCAATGTCCTGCCGGTTTTTTGGGCGGCCTGGAAATGGACTGGTGACCAGAAATATCTGCAGCCCTTTCAAGACCAGGGAGCCCGGGCGCTGGAAAGCATACCCTCGAACGCGCTCGATCAATTGGACCTGCGAGCGACATGGGGCAGCGAGATCGTCACCCTGACGAGAGTCGGCGCCGGCCGTCAACGCGTCGGCTTTGCTACGCCTAATACGCCGAATCCAAATAGCCAACGTCTTAACGTTCCACCGCCAAACAATTATGCGTTTAGTCATCTCGCGTGGCAGATGACTGGAGACAAACACTTTCTTGAGAGTCTCTATGCGTCACAAATTGAGGCGTCAGCGATACGAGAGTATATGAACACAGAAGGCAGCATGTGGATCGATCGTATCGACGTACCTTATGGCGAGCTGCAACGCGCGCGGCTTGGTGGAGTGGCCTTGACCAGGAATTCACTCTATCCCGGTCAGGCTGTCAGTTGGACATTCCAATTACCGGCTAGTGAAGAAAGCGCAGCGATCCTGGTTCCTCACGCCACGCAGCAGTCATTGAAGGTCGTTGTCTACAATCTCAGCCGAACAACCGTTAAAGCAAACATGACAGTCTGGGACGTTGACCCGGGTCAGTGGGAAATGGTGCAGGGCATCGACACCAATGGCGATGATGTGATTGACGGTGCCGGCATGACTACTAGGTTGGAACTCGAACGCAGCGGCGCGATCGAACTCACTTTTCCACCAGGGGCAAGCACCGTGCTCAACCTCAGATTGGTAGCACGCGGAACCCCATACTGGGAGCGGCCGGACCTCGGGATCTCCAAAGACGATGTTCACCTGCAAGACAAAAAATTGTCGGTGACACTACATAGTCTTGGTGGGGTGAGTTCTTTGCCGACAACACTGGCGCTGGTGGATCAGAGCGGGAAGGTGCTCTTATCAGCGCCCGTGCCACAGCTTGAAGCGCCCGCTGATCTTCTACCGCGGACAACTACGGTTACGGTCGTCGTGCCGGCGGGGCTACGGATCGACGGCTGTAGCATCGTGCTCGACCCCGATGCGAAGATGAAGGAGATTACGCGACTAAACAATCGAGTGGTGTTGTGATCGCTCCAGAAGAGCCAAATGTTGATAGAACTTCGCGGCCAACCACTGTATTGCGCTCCAGCGGAGCGCAGCGTGTTGGTAGATGAATACGTCGAACCTTAGATTTCGCTCCGTTGGAGCGAAGAGTCTTTATAGACGAGAGGAGTCTATAAACATTCGGTCCGTACGGGACTGAGCAATTTGCCCAAAAAAGTGTCTCCGTTGCGCAGTATGAAATTGTTCGGAGTAATTGTCTTTTTCGTTGTGCTTGCGTTTACATCTGCTTACGCACAGGGCACCAGAGCGCGTCTTGATCCTGTCCAACAAGAGCTGCAGCGGCGCTTCGAATCGGAGGCTATCGAGAAGGCTTTGGCCCCAAACCCAAGCCGCCGCGCTGAGCATGAGCGACGAATGGTGCTGTTGCAAATCAGGATGGATTTTCTGCGCATACAAATTGTTAACGACGACCTACAGTCCGAGTCACGGGCTGGCCAGCCTGATCTGAAGGCGATAGCAAAATCTGCTTCCGAGATTGCGAAAAGCGCTGAGCGACTCAAAGTCAACCTGGCTTTGCCGGGAATCAAAGAACGCCAGGGCTTTCCCGATTTAAGGGTTGAGATGGGAGTTGAACAACTACGCGAGGCCCTCTCGATGTTGAGCAATTCGATTGCTGCATTCGTTGAGAACCCTGTTTTTGAGCACGTAGAAGTAATCGACGCAACGCTGTCGTCAAAGGCACAGCGCGACCTGACGAAGATCATTGAAGTTAGTAAACAGATAAAAAGAGGAAGCGAGAAGTTGAAACGTAAGCGGAACGACTGATTTCACCGAGATCTGATGATAAACAACGCGCGCAGTCTTGCCTTCGGTATCGTGATTTTAGGATTTTCGTTTGTACTGCCAACTGGACCAACGAACTTGTCGGCTGCAAGCGACTCGCGCGTGGTCCCATCGTTTCCAGGCGCTGAAGGATTCGGCTCGACAACTCCCGGCGGCAGGGGAGGCAGAGTCATCTTTGTTACGAATCTCGACGACGCGGGGCCGGGCAGTTTTCGCGCGGCCTGCGACGCTGAAGGCCCGCGCATTGTCATCTTCCGCATCTCCGGCCTGATTACGCTCGCGAGTCCTATTGTTGTAAAGCAGCCCTACATCACTATCGCGGGCCAGACTGCACCCGGAGACGGCATTTGCCTTCGCAATTATACCTTCGTGATCGCTACACACGATGTGATTGCGCGTTACCTGCGCAGCCGTTTGGGCGATTTGAGCCGGCAGGAAGCGGACAGCATCACCCTGGCGCCGGGAGCTGAGAATGTGATTGTCGATCACTGCTCGGCCACCTGGTCTGTAGACGAAGCGCTCTCGCTGGCCGGCAATGTTTCGAATGTGACGGTTCAATGGTGTCTGATCGCCGAAGGCCTAAACCACAGCATGCACACGAAAGGACCGCACGGCTACGGCTCGCTCTCCCGTGCAAACGGAGCGGTTACCTGGCATCACAATCTCTGGGCCCACAACAACGCGCGCAACCCGCGCCTCGGTGACAACTATGGCCGCCCGCCTTATCCCACCTTCGATGTCCGTAACAATGTGATTTACAACTACGGTGAAATTGCTTCCGGGTTAACTCAGGGAGTTCTAAAGATAAACTATGTCGCGAACTATATTCGGCCCGGCCCGGACAGCAAGGCGTCAACGCCAATTCATATTGGCGGACCCTCCGATTTGAGCTTCTACATTCGCGATAACGTCTTCGAAGGAAACACGGCGGCAACTGCTGATAATGCGCAGTTTTTTGAACCAGTCGTGATCAATGGGAAGAGACAAGTGCAAACTGTGTCTGAACCATTCAACTCTCAGCCGGTTACCACTGTTAGTGCTCGAATTGCTTATGAAGCGGTCCTCAAAAATGTAGGTGCCTTGCTGCCAGGACGGGATTCGGTCGACGCACGGATCGTAGCTGAGGTGCGCCGGCGTAAAGGTTCAATCATTGATTCACAAGCACAAGTCGGCGGATGGCCGGAGCTAAAGTCTAAAGCGGCACCGGTTGACAGCGATGGCGACGGCATGCCTGACGCCTGGGAGCGTCGCCATGGCTTGAATGCGCATGACGCCCGAGATGGCGCAACTGATAAGGATGCAGATGGCTACACTAACGTCGAGGAGTATTTGAATCGCGCTGACGTGCACAAAGTCATAAGGAGGAACGTGCGCACGTTGTAAACACAAATTAGGAGAAACGGCAGCGGCTTTGCCGCCGCACTGCCTTCCCCTAATTGAGGCTACGCCTCCAATTGTCTGAGGCGCAGCCTCAGAGGAAGTAAATAGAGTGCGACGTCGGAAAGGCGCAGCCTTTCCGCACTGTGCGGCGGCAAAGCCGCATCGCTATACAGCAGCACGAGAGAATACATACCCATGAAGCGTATGCGAAAACGACTAACCATAAAGTCGATCCTATATCTGCTTCTCGTCTTCATTTCACTTGTCGTCTATGTAGGCCAGGTGCAGGCGGCAGATGCCACGGTCGCGCCGAATGGTGACGGTCAGTTCAAGTCGGTCCAGGACGCAATTAACGCCGCTCCGCAAACTACCAGCCGATCAAAACCGTGGGTGATACATATCAAGCCGGGTATTTACAAGGAACTGATTTATGTTCAGCGGGAGAAGCGCTTCATCAGCCTGGTGGGCGACGATGCTGAGAAGACGATCCTGACCTACAGCCTAAATGCGAACATGCCGGGACCTGACGGCAAAGCCATCGGCACGTTTCGCACTCCCTCAACCACCATCGACGCGGACGACTTTACAGCCGAGAACCTGACCTTTGAAAACTCCGCGGGCCCGGTAGGTCAGGCGCTCGCCATTCGTATCGAGGGCGATCGCGTCGCATTTCGCAATTGCCGGTTCCTTGGTTGGCAGGACACGATCCTTGCCAATCGCGGCCGTCACTATTTTGTGGACTGTTACATTGCCGGTCACGTGGATTTCATTTTTGGCGGTGCGACCGCGTTCTTCGAACGGTGTCACATCCATTGCTTGCGCAACGGCTACATCACCGCGGCCTCAACCCCTATCGAACAGCCTTTCGGTTTTGTTTTTTCGCACTGCAAGATCACGGGCGAAACTGATGAAGTAAAAACGTACCTCGGCCGTCCTTGGCGCGATTTCGCCAGCGTCATTTTCCTTTATACCGAAATGTCCGGCGTAGTGCAGCCCGTTGGCTGGCACAACTGGGACAAGCCGGCACGAGAAAAGAGTTCGCGCTACGCTGAGTACCAGAGCATTGGTCCCGGGGCCCAGAAAGAGACGCGCGTGTTGTGGTCAAGACAGTTGTCAGCAAAGGAAGCGCGAGACATCACTTTGCAAAAGGTTCTGCGCGGAACCGACGGCTGGAATCCGCTGAAACCACTGACCGGAAGCAAGGTATCCAAGGCTCCGACCACCAGCGACGCCACTCTGGGAAAGAAAAACAAGAGTTTACGTGATGACTGCACCGCCAAATCCGGCATCAGGAAAGATCTGGAGTACAGCCACGCAGGCGGTGAGAGTTTGCGCTTAGATGCTTGCGTGCCTGACGGTAAGGGTCCCTTTCCAGCAGTTATCATGGTGCACGGAGGAGGCTGGACCAGCGGTGATAAGACACAAGGTGTTAGTCCTCTCTTTGGGCCCGTGTCAAAGGCTGGTTTGGCCTGGTTTTCCATCAACTACCGGCTGGCTCCTAAGTATCGTTATCCGGCCTCTGTTCAAGATGTTCAAACGGCCGTTCTTTGGGTGAAGCAACATGCTTTGGAGTTCAATATCGATCCGGAGCGCCTGGGGTTGTTGGGCGAATCGGCAGGCGGGCAGCTAGTGGTTTTGGCTGTGGTGCGTGCCACGGACGATACACGCGTCGCGGCGGCGATTCCGTTTTATGCGCCGATGAATCTGGAAACTGACACCGAGCGACGTGGCGGCCTCAGTTTGTCGTTAAGAGATCTTTTCGGCCGCTCTGGTGTTGATGACGCGGTTACTCAGCTATTGCGCGAAGCTTCGCCGATTAATCATGTCCATCCGGGCTTGCCACCGTTCCTGCTCGTCCACGGCACTGCCGACATGAGTGTGCCTTATAGTCAATCGCTCGAGTTCCGGGCCAGACTTAAAGCCGCTGGCGTGTCGTGTGATCTGATAACGATCGACGATGGCGTCCATGGTATGGCTCGGTGGGAAGCCAACGATCCAGCTTACAAAGACAAAGTGGTGAAGTGGATCTCAGAAAAACTGAGCACGAGGGGTTTACCTTAATGTAACAAGGTTGGGACGACGACCCTATGCGTCGCCCTTCGCTACCAGGCGCAATGGCGGCCCGAGGGTATCGATTGAGCGATGTTAAGAAAGCGTTCTTCATAGCTCGGCGCATACAAATCGACGCTCCTCTTAATCCTGCTAAAAAGCAGGCAGCGGAAGGCGTCTTCAGCAAACCGGTCGCGGAGGTAGAGCATGGCGTTGGTTTCGCCCCAGTATTCACGATCTTCCCAGATCTCAACCGGTGTGCCGCCCATTTTTCGAGATAGTTCGATCAAGCGCGGGTCGTTCAAGTCGCGACCATTGCTCAAAAAGATCTGATTGTATTGAGGCATTAATTCGCTCTGAAGTTGATAGAGCGCTGAGTCACCGGCGGCAGTGCGGTTCACGTGACCAAACTCGTGGGCCATCTTAGTCGCCGCCAGAGTTTGACCATCGATCTTGCGAGTTGTGTCCGTAGGCAGCAACGAATTCATCACCGGGAAGTAGACGGGATTTGGAAAACCTGCATCAAGGCGGTATCCAAGCGTAATGGTCGCCGCCACTAAACGTCCGGCATCGTTCCAACGGTAGTTGCTGGTGGTTCCGCCTTCAGGGTTGTCACGAGACACAACTATCGTCAAGGTAAAGTTGGGATTGTTTTGATAGACAGCCCATTGCTGGCGAGCCGTTTCGGTGGCCAGGAATTCTTTCTTCCATTGCTGGTAACGGGCCAGGTATTTTTCGGGAATGTCTTCGCAAATTCCGCCTTGATCCTTTGCCGGCAATCTGCCGATAGAGTTGTCGATGGCAGACGTTTTGCCGTGATACTGGGCAATCAAAGCAGAACATGCTTCGGGCATCAGCCTCGCGCGTGCCAATTCGGGCTGACGCTCCCTATTAACTGGTGAAGCCGTCCGGCCTGCCGGAGTTAATAGAAACGAGAGCGAGGCGAGCAGGACGAAACTGAAAGCAAGACGTGGCGAGTTCAATAGGCGCATTTGGCAACCCTCTAATGCTGACGGTGCAATTGTCTCTCAAAGAAAAGGGGGGCCTGCTAAAAGGGATGAAATTTTCTAAACCATCCCTGATGATAAGTCAACAAATTGTTGGGCGGAATGCAGACTTAACTACGCAATTGAAAGTCGCCAATGGTGGGACAAAATCAGAACTGGGCGCGATAGCGACCAGCCAAGTTACCCATTTCAAGAAATTGTGAAACAACGTAGGCGGTGTTCTTCGTCAATTCCGCTTTTAACTGGTCGCTGCGCTCCCAGTTCTGATTTTGCGAGGTCCACCTGGAAATTTTGTAGCCGCAGTCCGAACTACGGGTTGCTGAAAGGAACAAACAAGATGCGCCAACTGCTTAGGGGTTTCCTCGTCGTGTTTTTGGCCTGTCTGGTTGCAGGGCTTCCCGAAGCTTACATGAGTCAGACTCAGGCAGCGCGGCCGGTGGTGGTCCAACGTAACGCTATAGTTGGCTGGCAAACCTTGCCGGCGATTCTCGCGCGCATCAAGGTCCCGAGATTTCCCAAACGAGATTTCAAGATAACTGACTACGGCGCGCGTTCCGGTGACGCAGATAACACTGATGCGGTACGCAAAGCGATCGACGCCTGCCACGCTTCCGGCGGCGGACGCGTGGTGGTGCCGCCCGGCGTTTTTCAAACCGGCGCCATCCATCTCAAGAGCAACGTCAATCTTCACTTATCTGAAGGCTCCACGCTGAAATTCAGCGCTGATCCAGCGAAGTATCTGCCCGTTGTTTACACGCGTTTCGAGGGAACCGAATGTTTGAACTACTCGCCGCTCATTTACGCCTTTGAGCAGCAAAACATCGCGGTCACCGGCAGTGGCGTACTCGACGGCTCGGCGTCAAACGATAACTGGTGGAAGTGGGCGCGCCGAACATCTGGCGGCGGCGACCCGCCCGCACGTACCGACATCATGAAGCTGCGCGAGATGGGCGACCGCGGGGTGCCTGTAAAGGAACGCGTGTTTGGCGAGGGCCATTACCTGCGAAACAGTTTCATTCAACCCTACCATAGTAAAAACATTCTGATCGAGGGCGTGCGGATTATTAACTCGCCGATGTGGGAAATCCATCCGGTGCTTTCCAGCAACGTCACCGTGCGCGGCGTAACGGTAGTCAGTCACGGTCCCAACAACGATGGTTGCGATCCCGAGTCGAGCCGCGATGTGCTGATTGAGAATTGCGTCTTCGATACCGGCGATGACTGCATCGCCATCAAGAGCGGCCGGGACGCTGACGGACGACGGGTACACGTTCCGTCGGAAAACATAATCGTGCGCGGCTGCACCATGAAAGATGGACATGGCGGGGTGGTTATCGGAAGTGAAATTTCGGGAGACTGTCGTAATGTCTTCATCGAAGACTGCCGCATGGATAGCCCCAATCTCGATCGAGCGCTGCGCTTTAAGTCGAACGCCCGGCGTGGTGGCGTGATCGAAAATGTTTTTATGCGCGACGTCTTCATCGGACGCGTCTCGGAGGCCGTGCTTACTGTTGATTTTCTGTATGACACCGGCGCTACCGGATCCTATAAACCGGTGCTGCGTAATGTATCGCTCGAGCGCGTGCACAGCATCTCCAGCCCGAGAGTGATGTGGGTAGTAGGTTTCCCGGGCGTCACGATCGACGACGTGCGTTTCAGAGATTGTATCTTCCGCGGCGTTGAGGCTGCTGAGGTGATGAATCACGCCGGCTCAGTTTCGTTTAGGAATGTGATGATAGAACCGGCACATAAGGGCCGCAGTAATAACTCACCGCAGTCAGCGCCTTAGCAAATTTCTGAAAAGAAACTTGGAACGTGCGACAAGTTCAAGCAGTTCAGAGTTCAACCTTCAGGTTGCGGTTTTGCGTTGCAGCAAGCTGAAGCTTGAACTCTAAACTGTTTGAACCTCCGCGCAGGTTTTCAAAAGACACTATGGTTTCACCGGTGCCGGTTCCTTTGGTGCGGCCGGTTTAGGGGCTGGAAGGGGTAAGGCATATATCTTTATCAGGATCATGGAAAAATCTTTTCCGGTGCGCTGATGCGGGGTGCCGCGCGGCACCACGATGAGATCGCCTTTGCTGATTTGAAATGTCTGACCACCGTTGATGCGCGGGCTACGCCACTCGCCAGGTTCTATCTCGTTGGGCGCGTCCAGTCTGCCGCCAAGCGTGAGCGTGGCAGTCCCCTCCAAAACATAGTAAACATCATCGGATGCGTCATGTAGCTCGGCAGCGGCGGTGGGCCTGCTCTTGTCATGTTGAATGGCTACACGGGTTTGCATCCCTTCGCCGCCGATCAAATCCTCGGCCTTGTTCTCGGTTTGTAATTTTCGCTCCAGATCGGAAAGTGACTGTGCCGGCATTACTACGAAGGGACGCGTCGGACTACTGGGCGCATGTTGAGCCGCGGTTTGGGCCTGACCAAACGAACAGGTCGCTAAAATAAAAATGAGCCAGGCCATCGCCGGCAGGTATCTCATGCTCAAAACTGTTTGCTTCATGTTCTTCTCGTTCCTTCTCAAAAACATTTTCAAAATCTCTGTGCACCCTAGGTGTTCTGTGCTCAATGGTCAGGGTTTGCGGAGTAAAAATTCACCACAGAGGCACAGTAAAACAGCGAGGATGCACAGAGAGGAACTGAAATCAGGTCACTACGTCATCTCCTTCTCGCCGCGGACTGCTGCAGCAACCACCGCGAAAGATCTTGCGCGGCTTTATAGTTCTCGAATTTCGCCGGCAGTTTCCGGCCATCGACATACTCGTTGTATAGCCACGGATCCCCCACCGCGAACACGGTGCCGCGCCCGAATCTCGCGGTAGCCATAATCACATCGCCTTTATGTTGCATCAGCGGCCGGGCCGGCGGCGTGAGCGTGAGAGTGGAAATCTCTTTGAGGTAAAGCTGTTTTGGGTTTTTGAAAACCGGGTTTCCCTCGTTCACCATCACGCTGCCCATCGCGAAATTCGTTCCCTCCACGCGGTTCTTGCTGTCCTGGTTGAACTTTATGCCAAACTGCTTCGCCAACTGATTGAAGTGCTCGAACTCGGCGTTCCCAGCATCGTTACCCATCAGCACGAGAACGCCGCCACCTTTCACCCATTGCGTGATCGCCTCAACATGGCTCGACTCGATAAAGTTTGGCGTCTCGGTTTCGGACTTCGTGTCCGGGTCCACGATGATGTAGATGTCGGAATTCCTCAGATTGTCGAGCGTTGGGCCAGTCGTTAATGATTGAGTTCTGGCCCCGAGGTTCCTGAATAGATTTCCCCAGAAAAAGAAGCCGCTGTTTGGCATTTCATCCCACTTGTAGTGCCAGGGAGCCATTTGACCAGATGCGTCTTTCTTGACTTCGTTATTGAAGAAATAATCGAGGGTCACGGTCTTGCCACGGGTCATGCGCAGGTCGGCAATCTCCATTTCGTTACTGGCCATCAGAAAGGCGCCGATGCCCTTCGGATCATTAGTCACCACTTTCTCGCTCAGATAATATTCATAGCTGCCGTCGCGGTATGGATTGCCGCCTAAGCCGCCGACGCTGACCGTGCCCTCGAGATTCATCTGTCCGCCCGGATCGGTTTTGATGAACCGTTTGACGACCCCCACATAACCTTTTTGCGCCACCGCAAGATTCGCAGCCGGCAGATAACCTTTGCGAACGCCTTTTGCCAGAGCGTAGGTGAACATGCAGGAGACTGATGCTTCGAGATAGTTTCCCTTCGCACTACCCTTATCCAGCACTTCATACCAAAGGCCGGATTTCGGTTCCTGATATCTTGCGACCGCAATTGCCAGTCGGTTGAGGATCGCAATCAGCTCGTTACGCCTGGGATGGTCTTGCGGGAAGTAGTCCAAAGTGTCGACCAACGCCATGGCGTACCAACCCATCGCGCGTCCCCAAAAATGAGGTGAACGTCCAGTGGTCGGATCAGACCAGCGCTGCTTTCGCGATTCATCCCAGGCATGGTAGAGCAGTCCGGTCTTCACATCTCTTGAATGCAGTTCCATGAGTACAAACTGCTTCGCAATGTCGTCGAAGGCGTCGTCGTCATGAAACACTGCCGCGTATTCGGCATAGAACGGCTCACCCATGTAGAGGCCGTCCAACCACATCTGATATGGGTAGATCTTCTTATGCCAGAAGCCCCCTTCGGACGTGCGCGGATGGGTCTTTAACTGTTCGCGCAGCAGCGCCGCTGCCTTCCGATATTTGTCCTGACCGGTGACGTTGTAGAGCAGGAGTAGGATGCGGCCGTTATTAATGTGGTCAATGTTGTACTCGTCGATCTCGTACGTGCGAATCGTTCCATCGTCTTTAACAAAGCGGTCGATGCTCTGTTGAATAAACCGGAAATACTTGCCGTCACCCGTGTTCAGCCAAAGACCTTCCAAGCCCTTGAGCACGACGCCCTGATCGTAACTCCACTTCTCAGTTCTGCCCGGTTGAAGTTCCCACGAATCCTTCCAGCGCGTCATGACCGTCCTGGCGATCTCTTCAGAGAACCCCGACTGGTGTGCTTGAGTTGACGACCCACCGGCAAGTAACAGGAGAAGCGGAGCAGCAACTGAAAACGAAAGCAGTGTTCGCGCAACACGCCGGCCGAATGTTTTTGAAGGGCCACCGCTTACAAATGAGTCAAGCATTGAATGGTCATACCTTTCCATTAATCTTGATAGGCAAACAGATTTAAAGAAGCACTCAAAAGCCTCGTGAGACTGCGACTAAGCGCCTAATACCGCGATCCAGCGAAACGAAACTCTTTGTTCGAGTGGTTGACCTTTGTGGTAAACTCAGTTTCCACGAAGGCATGAATGGTATGACCGATTCCAACGGCAAGAAGTTCAAGACAATCGACCCTGCACGTACCGGCACCACCGCCGAAGAGGTCATCTCCCAGCTTCGAGAAATGATCCATCGGGGAGAGTTGCGCCCGGGGGATCGGTTGCCGCCGGAGCGCGACCTGGCCAAAATCCTGGGGGTCAGCCGTCCTACACTTCGCGGCGGAATTCGCTCGCTGGCTGCGGTTGGCGTGTTGGAATCGCGACAGGGTGCCGGAACTTTCGTAGTTAAATCGGATGGTCCGCCGGCGCTCGACAGCAGCCCGCTACGATTGATGGCTTCGTTGCATGGGTTTACCTCTACCGAAATGTTTGAAGCAAGGCGCTCGCTCGAGATGGCGGTTGCCGGGCTCGCCGCCGAGCGCGCTACCAGCGAGCATATGGCTTTGTTGTCGGAAGAGATTGCGGGCATGTACGCTTCCCTTGATGATCCCGAGCAGTTTCTGGTCCACGATATGCGCTTTCACCAGGCAGTCGCTTCGGCCTCGCGCAATCGCATTCTCACCTCGCTGATGAATATGGTTGCGACGATTCTTTTTGACGTGCGAAGAAAAACAGTTAAGCGCGCGAAGGACCTCAAAGAATCAGCCGAGATGCATCGCCACATTTACCGGGCCATCCGCGAGCGTGATTCCGAAGCTGCTCGCAACGCGATGCGCGACCATCTGATGCTGGCGCAAAAAGCTCAAGAAGCTGAAGAAGCTGATGGTCCGGATCCACTTACCTCAACAGATAATTCTGGATCCTCAACTTAACTCGCAAAAACGCTGAGTTAGCAGGTTAGGATAACGAGTTTCGAGCTTCCTTGACTGCCGCAAGGTACGCACGCGCTGCCTGCGTGACCTTTTCCGTCTCTCCAGAACGAATTGCCTTCACATCGACGAGGTCGGCGCCCACGCCCAGCGCGAACGCGCCGGCGGCGATGAAGCCTGCCGCGGTTGCCAGTGAAACACCGCCGGTTGGAATCATCTCAATTTGCGGCAACGGTGCTTTAAGCGATTTCAGATAGCTTGCACCGCCCACTGCACTGGCAGGAAAAATCTTCACCGCATCCGCCCCGGCCTTCCAGGCCCTTACGACCTCCGTTGGTGTCAGCGCGCCAGGGAAGATAGCCACATCGTTTTCTCGACAGAGGGCAATCGTATCTTCGTTGAGCGCGGGGCTGACTACGAATTGCGCACCCGCTTGGATGCATCCCTCGGCGGTCTCAGGATCGAGCACAGTGCCCGCGCCGATCAAGGCATCGTTGCCGTACTCCTGGGCCAAAGCACGGATTACGTCGATGGCGCCCGGAACAGTCATGGTCACTTCGAGCACATCGAGGCCGCCGGTCTTCAGCGCCGCAACTGCGCGCATGGCCAGGTCTGACGACTCGGCCCGCACGACCGGTATCAAGCCGGTGTCATGGATGCGCTGGAGAACGTCAGTCTTATTCATTTGTTCATGGTTTCTGGGCTAACCTCTTACCGGGCTACTCGCGCGTTGCCGCCCTTCATTACGCGCTCAACTTCCGACAACGTTGCCATCGTCGTATCGCCAGGCGTGGTCATAGCCAGCGCGCCGTGCGCGGCCCCGCACTCAACTGCCCATTGCGCGCCCTTGTTCATCAGAAATCCGTAAATCAGTCCTGAGGCGAAGCTGTCGCCGCCACCGATACGATCGTAGATCTCCAAATTCTCGCGAGTTGGCGCCTGGTAGAGTTTGCTGTCAACGTAACAGACGGCGCCCCAGTCGTTCAGAGTCGCGGTGGTCGCGTTTCGCAGTGTCGTGGCAACTATTTTAAGGTTACTAAACTCGGCAACAGCCCGCTCGATCATGCTGCGAAAGTTGGTTGCATCAAGCTTTGAGAAATTTTCGTCTAAACCGGCGACTTCGAAACCGAGACAGACCGTGAAGTCTTCCTCATTGCCAATCATCACATCCACGAGGGTTGCGAGCTCGCGATTAACTTCACGCGCGCGAGCCTTGCCACCTATGGATCGCCAGAGACTGTCGCGATAATTCAGGTCGAAAGAAATGATCGTGCCGTGACGTCGGGCTGCCTCCATTGCTTCTCTGGCCACGTCCTGAGTGGTTTCGGATAGCGCGCAAAAAATGCCGCCGGTGTGAAACCAGCGGGCGCCTTGCTCTCCGAAAATCTTTTCCCAGTCAATGTCGCCGGGTCGAAGTTGTGAGACGGCCGTATGACCCCGATCAGAACAACCGAGTGCAGCGCGCAGGCCGAATCCGCGTTCCGTGAAGTTCAAACCATTGCGTACCTCGCGACCGACACCATCGAACTTCACCCAGCGAATATGCGACTGGTCCACGCCTCCCTGGTAGATCAGGTCCTGCACTAAACGGCCCACGGGATTATCTGCCAGCGCCGTAACCACAGCAGTGTCGAGCCCGAAGCAGCGTTTCAACCCGCGCGCAACGTTATACTCACCGCCGCCTTCCCAGACGCGAAATTCGCGTGTGGTGTGAATTCGATCGTCGCCGGGATCCAGCCTCAGCATTACTTCACCGAGTGCCACGCAGTCCCAGCGGCAATCCTTCTTTGGTTTAATCTTAATCGGTAGGGTCATCTGAAATTCAGTCGGGCGGAGTCTAAACATGGGCCTCAACGGCTTCAACATTGGCTGGTTCGAGACGCGGAGCCAGCAGGTGAATGATTCCGAGCGCCACCAGATAAGTGCTTCCGGCAATAATAAAAATCGGCAGGTAAGAGCCTGTATAGAACAGTATCAAACCGACGGTCGTCTGGATAAGCATTCCCCCAATCGAACCGGCCATCCCGCCTATCCCCACCACTGAACCAACCGCCCGGCGCGGGAACATGTCGGAAGCCATCGTAAACATATTTGCGCTCCAACCTTGATGCGCTGATGCCGCCAGCGAAACAAAAGCAACGGCAACCCACATGCTGGAAGCGTTCGCGGCGAAAATAATCGGGATGACCGCTACCGCGCAAACGAGCATCGCGGCTTTGCGAGATTTATTAACGCTCCAACCACGTTTTATGAGCGACGACGAAAGCCAACCGCCACCAATCGAGCCGAAGTCTGCCGCCACGTAGATCACGACGAGGGGCAAACCGATCTGCGTAATGTTTAGACCGTAGTTGGTATTCAGAAACTTTGGCAACCAAAAAAGGTAAACCCACCAGATCGGATCTGTCATGAACTTGCCGACCGCAAACGCCCAGGTCTGGCGATGCGGAATCAGGCGCGACCATTTTATTTTCGTAGTGGGCTCTGCGGGATCTGACTGAATGTGCGCCAATTCGGCACGTGATAATTTGGGATGCTCCTCGGGTCGGCGGTACATTGCCAGCCAGAAGCCGAGCCAAACAAATCCCAGTAATCCGGTGAGAATAAAAGCCCATTGCCATCCGTATCTGACGGCGATAAAAGGCACGGCCAGCGGACCGACAATGGCGCCGACGTTTGAACCACTATTAAAAATCCCGGTAGCCAGCGCTCGTTCTTTTTTCGGGAACCACTCTGCCACGGTCTTTATCGCAGCGGGAAAGTTGCCTGCTTCTCCCAGGCCCAGCGCGAAGCGCGCCACGCCAAAGCCAAAGATGGAACGCGCCAAAGCGTGAGCCATCGCGGCCACCGACCAGAAGCCTACCGCAAATGAGAAACCCTTCCGCGTCCCAAACCTGTCCATCAAGCCGCCCACTACTAACAGTCCAACAGCATAGGCGGCCTGGAATGCCGTCTGGATGAAGCCGTACTGAGCATCGTTCCAACCGATGGTCCGCTTGAATGTTTCATCAGTTGCAAGTATTCCCAGCACCTGGCGATCGATGTAGTTGATGGTGGTGGCGAAAAAAAGAAGCGCGCAAATTGCCCAGCGATAACGGCCAATCACTGCGCCGATGTTGCTGACTGGGATCGCGGGTGAAGCGCCGGCTGGGGGCGGCAGGACTTGTGTAGTTGGTTCCAGCGTAGCCTTACTCGCATCAGGCATTTCGTTACCTCATTTTGTGGCACCGTTCGCTAAAGCAAAAGGATGTCGGGTGAAAGATATTCCTGTCCGTGAACCCGAACAGCGACCTGCGGCCAATCGGCTGTCCTAGTCAGAACCTCGACACCATCGGAAAAAGCAATGCATGTCTCCTCAACTTTTGTCCCAGTCACTGAAGGATTCCACGCAAATGCCTGGTTGGCTTGAACACGTTCTGTGCACGCTGGATGTGCGACCCAGTCACGAGTTCGATAGCCTGCCGCGCCACCCTGGTGATGCAATCGTTCCTCGTTTTTAAAACCTGCTTCAGCGTAGGTTCGAGCAGCTACTCTATATAGGTCGGCGCCGCTGGCATTTGGCTTTGTTGCCGAAAGCAATTGAGCGTTCACCTTTGCCGCGGCCAGCGTGCGGCGGTGCAGCTCATCGGGAATGGCGGTACTCGAGACGATGCGAGTAAGGGAAGCGATCAGCCCGCCACGTTGGGCGCAGACTACGATCATTATTATTTTTCCCCACGGTTGGTCGGTCGGAACCGGATGACGGTATTGCTGTATTCGATCATCGGCGGCGACAAGGTTTACCACGGCTCGAATGTTGTGAGCTGCAAGAGCATTTGCGACGCGCCGTGCTACTTCACGTTCCGTTTCTCCGGGCGCGAGATTTCGCGCCAGGTTGCCGATCGCTCCTGCCGCATCGCTTGCCAGCGAGCGGAATCTTTCAACCTCGGAACTAGTAAGTGGGTAACGGCAGCGCGCGACAGCAGCTTCGATTGGCACACTGCCTGGCTCTGTGCCAATGTCGGAAGCAAGTGCCTTGTCCCTGCCCAGTAACGTCATGGCCAGCGCCGGCAGAAATTCCGGGGAAGCCTTTTCCTCTTCCCAGGGGAATTCAACTGGCTCAAACTCTTCGGCTGCAAGTTCTTCACGCAGCAGCCGCGGCATCTCGATGCGGTTGGCGATCACGAAACGTTTTCCGTCGTTCCTGACCAGCAGCGCGCCATTTCCAGCTTCACGGCTTAAGTCCACACCGTTTGTGCCGCCGGCAGTCAACCATGAAAAATTCGGTTGTGAGCTAATCAGAACTCCGCCGAGTTTATTCGCGACGAGCATATCCACAAGTCTGGCCGTCTTCGTGCTTATCTCTTCGCTCTTGTTCACTGGGAAATCACGGGTAACGCCACTAACCTACTGATTTACTCCGCTCGCCAAAAAGCCGCCGTCCACTGTAAGAATCTCGCCGGTCACGAAGCTGGCCGCGTCGGACGCGAGAAAAACCGCAGCTCCCGCCAGCTCCTCCACTTTGCCGAACCGCTTCATTGGTGTGCGCAAAAGAAACTCGCGGCCGCGTTCCGACTCGTCCAACAACTTTTGATTGAGGGCGGTGCGGAAGACACCCGGCGCGATGGCGTTAACACAAACTCCGTACGACGCCCATTCCACTGCCAACGACTTGGTCAGTGATGCGACCGCGGCCTTACTAGCCGAATAGGCGGCGACTTCGTAAAGGGCAACGAAGCTTGAAAGGGAAGCGATGTTGATGATTCGTCCAGACTGGCGCTCGATCATATGCCGGCCGAAAACCTGACAGGCGCGCAACGTGCCCGTTAGATTCGTGTCCATGATGGCGTTCCAGTCCTCATCTAAGAAATCAATGGTGGGCGCGCGCTTTGTGCGGCCGGCCGAGTTAACAAGAATATCGACCTTCTCGAAAGCCCTAACGGTTTCTGTCAACACACTTTGCAAAGAGGAACGATCGGAAACATCGGACGTGAGGCGCAGCGTCCGGCGACCCAGCGCTTCGATTTCACCAGCGGCTGTTTCCACCTGTTCTGCTCGGCGCGATGTAGGTATGACGTCGGCCCCTGCCTGGGCTAAGCCGTGTGCGATTGCACGGCCGATACCGGACGTGCCCCCAATTACGACGGCTACCTTGCCATCGAGATCCAAAGGAGGGTAGTTCATCTATCCCTGGTCCTTCTGAAAAGCTTTAGATTCGAGCAACAAAGCCCAAAGGTCTTACCAATCACCGTTAGCAGGTAGCACTGTGTAACACCCCTGGAGGGGCGGCGTCAAGTTCTTTTCTTCAAAGCAGTGGCGGGTTTATCGAGAGACTTCGACTGTGGCTGCGTTTGAATTATCCTTGCCTTGGAGCCAGCTATATGGTAAATAGTTCGCTTGCGAAATTGAGAATGGTTTGACCAGTTCAACAATTCTGAATTCTGAGCCAAGGCTCAGGTCAGACTGGATTCCTGAAACGGCCTGGCAGAAATAGGAAGAAGAAATCTTGTCGACGAGTGTGCTGGAGAGGATGAGTCGTCGCGCGGTTGTAAACAATGTCTGGCTGCGTCCGTCAAGTTCTCGAGATAAGACTCAGTTGGAGGTTCGAGATCTCAAATATGAGGTACTCGAGTCTGAGGAAGCAGTCGGTCGCGCACAGTTTGAGGAGATTAAACAGGCAGCACAAAACAAGGAAGGCGACCTCGCTATCATTCTTCTCGGCGGTCGTGGCGCGCAAGCCTTGTATCACTTGCTGGGCGAGCTGGCGCAAACGGATAGCATCGATCATCTGCTTGGTCGTCTTCATGTTTTCACTCAGGACGCCCTGGCGCCGATGCGAATGGATAACGGTTTGAGCTTCGTGCGCGATTTCGAACGGCTGCTTGGCAATTCTTTTTTTAAAAAGATAAAAAGTTTTACGCCAATGCAAACCGACTCAACCGATCTCGAAGAAGAACTGGAGCGATATTTGGAAACACTGGAGTCGGTGGGCGGCGTTGATATTTTTTTTCTGGGTCTGGGTCCGGAGGCTGGGGCGGCATCTCATCTCGCATACATCAAACCGGGGTCGGGCGCTACCGCTGAAGACCTGGCTGGAGTGATCCCGATTTCTTCCAGCATTCTTGAACACCACATCAACAAGTTCAAGGTCGGAGGGAGTACAGTTACCGAGGCTGACGAAAAGGAATGCCGATCGGCGACGCATATTTTGACCCTTGGGCCAGCAGCTATTCTGAAGGCAAAAAGAGTCGTCCAATCGATCGTAGATGCGAGCACTGCCCCCGGCAAGCGGGAAAGTTACCGGCGCGTGCTCGAAACCGATATTTCGAACGATCCGGTTCAACGAGCGGCGCAACTCGATGAGAACCCCGGGCTATGGTTGCGCCTTCATGGCAACGTCCGATCGTTAATCCTGGCGGATGTGTTGTGAAGCAGGAATGCGAATTTGCGAAGTTGTAACGCTATGTCGACTACTCACATCGCTACGCCCATAACCGAATATGCGATCGTTGTCGATCCCAGAGACAATCTGGCTGTGGTTAAGAAAGAAACCCAGCCCGGTTTGGAGATGACGCTTGGCGACAATCGAGTGGTACGCGTAACCGCAGCAATTCCGCCGGGCCACCGCTTCGCCATTCGCGCAATTCCTGCCGGCGAATTCGTCTTGCAGTATGGCCAGCCCATTGGAACATCTCTCGGCATTAGCGAAGGTAGCCAAATCACGCACGACAATATGTCCAACGAGGTGCCGGTTATTCGCGAGCTGCCCGAGGATCTCTCCACGCCCGCGCCGGACTACATTCCCGAAGCGCAACGCGCAACTTTCCGGGGCTTTCGGCGTGGGGACGGTCGCGTCGGAACTCGCAATTATGTGCTGATTGTGCCTACGAGTATGTGTGCGAGCCACGAGGCCCAGCAGATCTCGATGATGGCTGAGTTCATGCTCTACAACCGCGAGAAGTATCCCAATGTCGACGGCGTAGTAGCGATTCCGCACAACAAAGGTTGCGGCTGCCAGGATGGATCCACGCTTGATGTGATGTTGCGCACGCTTTCGAATTACGCAGATCACCCGAACGTCGGCGGCGTGATTCTGATGGATTTAGGTTGTGAAAAAACTAATCTCGCTTTCGTTGAGCGTTATCTACTCAAGCGCGAGAAATCTTTTGACAAGCCCGTCGCCAAGATAGGTATTCAGGAAGTCGGCGGCACTGAAGCCGCTATCAAACTAGGACTCGAAGAAGTTGAGCGCATGCTTCCGGAAGTCAATCGCGCTGTGCGCGAGGAAGTATCGGTGAGCGAGTTGGTGCTGGGAGTTAAGTGCGGCGGGTCTGATGGTTTTTCTGGCATTTCGGCGAATCCCTCGCTGGGACGAGCGGCGGACACTTTGGTTCGCTCCGGCGGCACGGTTTTGATTACGGAGGTCCCGGAGTTTTGTGGCGCTGAACACATTCTGGCTAATCGAGCCAAGGACGCGAAAGTGGGTCGGGCAATTTATCGCCTGGTGGATTGGTACAAGGAATACGCATCGAAGTTTGGAGCCGTACTCAATCAGAATCCGAGCCCCGGTAACATCGCCGGCGGTTTGCTTAACCTTACGGTCAAGAGCCTGGGCGCGATGTCCAAGGCTGGTACTACGCGGGTTGAAGGCACCATCGAGTATGCCGAGACTCCGAAGTGTCACGGGCTGCATTTGATGCAGGGACCTGGCTACGATCAGGAGTCTACGCCGGGACTTGTTGGTGCAGGTGCAACGGTGGTGGTCTTTACCACCGGACGTGGCACGACCATCGGCAATGCGATTACACCGGTGATCAAACTAGCCTCAAACTCCGCTGTCTTCGAGCGCATGTCGCGCGATCTTGATCTCTCGGCCGGTGGAGTAATTGACGGGACTGAAACAATTGATAATGTGGGCGCGCGTGTTTTTGAGCGAGTCAGAAAAGTAGCCAGCGGTGAAGCGTTAGCAAAAGCCGAAGAGCATAAACATCGCGAGTTTCAATTCTGGGCTGAACAAACAGTTTCTCTCTAGACGAAGCGGCCAATACTTTCCACGACTCTGAACCTATGTCTGTCGAATCCTGGCACTCGTCAGGAGAAGTTTTCCAGGAGATTCAAATGAGCGACCAATTGATGTCGGCAGAAATCAACCGTGAGACCTGTTTCGTTCCGGCTACGCACGAGGGTAAGGGCCGTCGCACTGCGGTTGCGCCGGGAAGCTCGGCGGCGCGTTATCTGCATTATGGACGCATCACTCTGGACGCAGTTGATGGTCCGATAACTTTCGAGAACGATGATCACGAAACTGGTCTGGTTTGTCTCGCCGGGGCAGCACAAGTAACAACCGGCGGCCAGAGCTTTCAACTCAGTCGCTACGACGCCTTATACATTCCGCGCGACTCTGAGATTAACGTGCGGGCCATAAATGATAACGGTTGCGATCTGGCTGAGATCTCCGCTCCGGTCGCGAACCATTACCCCTTAAAGTTCGTGGCCTTCGCCGAAGTGCGCAAGGATCCTAAACTGCACGTCGCTGCCGGCAAGCCTCCAGCTGAGCGTGATCTCAACGTGCTGATCGGCGCAAATGTCGAGGCGGGACGAATTATGGCAGGCGTTACCTTCTCGACGCCGGGCAACTGGACTTCCTGGCCTCCACACGAACATTCGCGCATGCTCGAAGAAGCTTATCTTTACATAGACATGCCCGCGCCCGCCTGGGGCGTGCAGTTTGTTTACACTAATCCGGCTGAGCCGGAATTGATGCAAGTGGTGCGTGAAGGCGATTGCGTGTTGATGCCCAAAGGCTATCACCCCAACGTGGCGGCGCCCGGTGGTCAGATAAACTTCTTATGGATGATGGCAGCGGTGCGAGAAGGCGAGGATCGGCAGTTTGGTGTCGTCAATGTGCAGCCCGAATACGCTGCGGGTGGTTCCGGACTTGAAGCTGCCGCCGCGAAATAGATGAAAAATAAATGATTTCAACTTCAAATCATCAGGTTGCGGCGGCGGGTTCATCTTTGATTGGCGCCGCGCAACATCTCAATTGGTCTAACATTCCAGTCGAGCATCCTGCCGAAGGCATCGAACGACAGATGGTGGTCGGGCAGGAGTTGATGATTTGTCGTTTCCGCTTCGCGCCTTTCCTTGTGACCCCTGAACACACCCACCCACACGAACAGCTGTCGATGGTAATTAGCGGTAGGGTGCGATTCTTTGTTGAAGGTGAAGAACGCGTGGCGCTGCCCGGCGATGTGCTTCACTTTCCCTCAAACAGCCTGCACGGAGCGACCATGATGGACGAGGAAGTAGTGATAATCGACATCTTTACTCCGCTGCGCGAAGACTTCCTCGAAGCAAGATAGATCTCTTTTGGAGTTCGACTCTCAAATTCGCTCAGCCCGGAGGGCTGTCAGATAGTAGCCGGTGGTCGTAGCGAAGCTAAGACCACCGGTCCAGGCGGGAAACGATCCACTCCGACGGGATGCCAGATGAGAGGGTATTCGAGACATTTCTTCGAGATTTCTCGCACCACTTCGTAGTGCAATTTTTTCTGATCTGTTCCGGTGGTTTTCGCTTCGCTTCAACCACCGGCTACTATCTGCCAGCCCTCCAGGCTAATCCCACTAGCAACCACATAGACTGCTTCAGTTCAAAGTTGAATTCATCGGTGGCAATTAACTTCCAATCTCGCTGTCTAACCAGTCTCCTTTTCCTGCTCGCGTTGGCTTCTTTGTCGTGGGGTCAGCGGCCCGCCGGTTCTGTATCGAAGGTTTGGGTAGCGGACCGTGGTGATGGAACCTATAAAAATCCTGTCCTCCATGCTGACTATTCCGATCCTGATGTGATCCGCGTCGGCGACGATTATTACCTGACTGCTTCGAGCTTCAACGCCGCTCCGGGTTTACCCATTCTGCAATCGAAGGATCTGGTTAACTGGAGAATCGTTAATTACGTTTTCACCCACCAACAACCTTTTGAGACCTACAACAAGCCGCAACATGGAAACGGTGTTTGGGCGCCCTCAATTCGTTATCACGAGGGTGAGTTTTATATCTACTACTCCGATCCTGACTTCGGAATCTATCTGGTGAAAGCCCGGGATCCGTTGGGGTCGTGGTCGGAACCTCTTCTCGTCAAGGGAGCGAAAGGTTGGATCGATCCCTGTCCGCTGTGGACCGCTGACGGCAACAGTTACCTCATCAACGCGATGGCTGCCAGCCGCTCCGGATTGAAGAGCATTCTTGTCGTCAGCCGAATGAGTGCGGACGGAACGAAACTACTGGACGAGGGTGCATTGGTGTTCGATGGGCACGACAAGCATCCGACGGTCGAAGGCCCAAAGTTCTACCAGCGCAATGGTTATTACTACATCTTTGCGCCGGCCGGCGGAGTTGAAGAGGGTTGGCAATTAGTCCTGCGTTCGAAGAACGTCTATGGTCCCTACCAGGAGAAGATTGTGTTGGCCCAGGGGAAGACTCGCATTAACGGTCCGCATCAGGGCGCCTGGGTTGAGACCCAAACGGGCGAGCATTGGTTCATGCATTTCCAGGACAAGGACGCTTACGGTCGCGTCGTTCATCTCGAACCGCTGCGTTGGATTGATGACTGGCCCGTCATCGGCAGCGACCCGGACGGCGACGGAACGGGTGAGCCAGTTCTGACATTCAGAAAACCAAACGTCGGTAGAAGTTGGCCAATAGTAACACCAGCAGACTCCGATGAATTCGACGGCAATGCATTGGGGCTGCAATGGCAATGGCAAGCCAACCCGCAACCCAACTGGGCTTTCCCCGCCGGCGGTTTAGGTTTTCTTAGAATGTTTAATGTGCCGGCGCCGGATGGCTTCAAAAATTTTTGGGACGTTCCGAACCTGCTGCTACAAAAATTTCCCGCTCCGGAGTTTACCGCTACCACTAAACTCACTTTCACCGCACGCACCGATGACGAACAGACGGGCCTGATAGTTATGGGCCTCGACTACGCTTACATTTCGGCAAGGAAGAAGTCGGACCGACTCTTCATCTCACAGACCATAACCAGAGACGCAGAAAGTGGCGCGCGGGAAAAAGTGAGTCCCGGCGTCGCGCTTAAGGGAAACACGTTTTACCTGCGAGTGAAGGTCTCGCGAGAGGCGAGCTGCATCTTCAGCTACAGCGACGATGGCAGAACTTTCACAACGGTAGGTGAGCCGTTCATAGCGCGAAAAGGGAAGTGGATTGGCGCCAAGGTTGGTTTGTTTGCTTTGAGAACCGGCCGAGTTCGCGAGACTGGTTACGCCGATTTCGATTGGTTCAGGTTCGAATAGAGATAAGCGTCAAGTGACTGTCTGGGACCGCGGGCGCCCTCGCCCGCAAATACGTCGCAGGCGCGCAGTCTTTGTGAAGCGGCCCCTCTAAACCATTTCGCGCTTCGCGCTCATTTGCGGGCGAGGGCGCCCGCGGTCCCAGACAATCACTTGGCGCTTATTTTTTATGTTTAGGGGATGGTTCGATCGAGGCCAATCAGCAGCCCCTCGAAACGCGGATCGGATCTGAGACCTTCCAGGCGAGGGTCGACACGCACAAAGGTGAAGCCGACTGCATGTTCGCGCTCAGCTATTGCGAGCCAGTGGAAAGCGTCGTCCGCCTTGCCGAGCAAGCTAAAGACAATCGCAATCTCATAAGCAGAAACCCAGTGCTCAGATCGGTGCTCCAGAATCTCGTCCAGAATGACACGCGCTTCTTCACGCCTGCCAACAGAGGCGAGAACCGACGCTCGCTTTATGTGTGTCGTTGGAGTGTCGCCGGCAAATACCCGTTCCTGTTCGAAAGCCGAGAGTGCTTCGTTGTGCATGCCCTTTTTCTCATAGGCCCAGCGGAGCACGGTGTGAGCGGAGACTGCTCCGGAATCCAGCTCCAGTGCTTTATGGCACTGCTGGATGACCTCGTCATACCTGCCTGCCAGAAACAGCACGTTAGCGACTGCAGTTGCGAGCACGGGAGACTGCGGTGAAATTTGGCGCGCGCGTTCAATTTCGGCGAAGGCTTCTTCATGACGACCCATCGCCGAGAGACTTAAGGCGTACCAACGATGCGCCACCTGAATACCCGGCTTCAACATGATCGCTTTTCGTAACTCACGCTCGGCATCGTCCCAGTCGCGGTCGTGATGAAGCCTGACAAATCCCAGGGAGGCATGGGCCTCAGCCAATTCCGGATCCGCTTTGACCGCATTAAGCGCAGCCTGTTTTGCAAGTTCCCAGGCGCCGGCAGGTGGTGGTTCAACGTACCAGTTTAAGAGCGAATAGCAGTCAGCCATCTCGGCATAAGCCAGGGCAAAGCCAGGGTCGAGCTCCACAGCGCGTTTCAGTCGTTCGATCGCCTGCCGCATACCTTCGGCGGTGCGTCGCGTGGCGTAATAACGTCCGGCTGTATAGAGCTGTCGTGCCTCCTCGTTCGCACTGTCTAACGTTTGTGGCGCCGGACTCGGCACCGGCGAAGTAATCGCGGTACGTTCAGAGTAGTAAAAGGGTCGCGCTGCTGCGGATGCTCGTGCCTTCTGTGCAACGCTGACGACGGCCGGGTTCCTGGTGCTGTTCAAGAGCTCCGAGAAGGCTGGTTCAGCTCGCAGCGGATCGAGGTGCGGCTCTACAGCCAGCCAGGCAAGCCAACCTTCGTTGATGGAGCGGGCCTCTTGCAAAAGCTCGAGCGCTCGTTTGCGTTCTCCAAGACCAACATGAATCAGAGCGCGATGATAGGGAGACACGTAACCAGTGGCGGACATCTCATCGAGCCGTTGCAGTGCTGCTCTGGCGTCGCTGCTGCGGCCCGCCGCCGCGTACGCGACTCCGAGTACTGCTACGTAAAACTGACCGCCGCTGGATAGTTGCAGAGCTTGTTCCGCTTTTTGAACCGCCTCTGCGCCATTGCCAAGGTGACTCAGCGTCCACGCATAAGTGGCCAATCCATACGCCATATTCGGTGCGAGTTCGAGCATCTTTTCATAGGTTGCCAGCGCTTCATCAAAACGACGCGCTTGATAGTAGGCCCAGCCGACACTTTGCATGATGCTCGGTGACAAGGGATCCAATTCACGCGCTCGCAGCATCTCTCGGATCGCCTCGTCGAAGCGCGCGGTCATCAAGAGATGGAATCCATACCAGTTGTGACCAGTTGCGTAGTTTGGATTCAGGCTGATGGCTAGACGGTGCTGCCCGTCCGCGACCGCCCAATCAAAATCATGACAGACGGTGGCAAACCCAAGCGCGCTGTAGGCTTCAGCCGAACTCTCATCCAACTCAACTGCTTTGGTCGCTGCCTCTTTGGCGGCCGGAGAAGTCTCGGAAAACGGCCGGATACCAAAGACGCCGAGCCAGTTGTAGTAATCAGCGATGCCGGTATAGGCCAGCGAATATTTTGGGTCCAGTTCAATGGCGTAGTTGTAGCACTCGAGGGCCTTGGCTAAACCGGATTCGGTGTAGCTGTTCCAGTAATAGCGTCCGCGCAAATACGATTCAAATGCCGCAACACTATTTGTGCCCCGCTTTGATAGCTGGCGCAGCTCGTCACGGGTTAGTTGCGGCAGGATGGCATTTGCTACCTGTTCCGAAATCGAGTCTTCGATGTGCAGTACGTCCGTTGAGTCTTCATCAAACTGTTCCGACCAAAGAACAGCACCGGCAGCGACGTTTAAGAGCTGGGCCTTAACCTGCATGCGATCCGTGGTGCGCTGCAGACTGCCCTCGACAATGTAGTTAACGCTCAGGTCTCGGCCCGCCAATAGTGGATCGATACCGGCGCCGCGGTAGCGGAGCACACTGCTGGTGGGACGAACGATCAAACGTTGGACATTGCTGAGGCGAGTGATTAAGGCATCCGTGAGTCCAATGCCCAGATACTCATCACCGGTATTCTCGACAGGCGAGCTAAGTATCTTGAACGGTAGTACCGCAATAGACTCTTCACCCGAAAGCGAACGCGCGGGCAGGGTAGGCAAGGCGCCCAGGCGATGGTTTAGTTTTCTGAGCAGGTCGTTAAAGCGCGGATGGCCATGCAACGCATCGAGTTCCGGATCAACGGCCATCCAGAGAACTTTCGCGTCTCGAATTTCATGGGCGCGCTCCAATAGATCGAGTGCTCCCTCGGTTCGCCCGAGACCGCAATTTACCAGCGCCAAATGATAGGGAGAAATGTGCCGGCGCGAGGAGATACCTTGCATCTCAGACAGTATTGCTTCGGTGGCCTCAACCTTTCCGGCGAGCGCGTTTGCAGATCCCAGCCGGGCCAGCGTATGGGAAGCCTTACCCATCGCATCAACACATTTTTGCGCGTTGGCGATTGACTCTTCATGCCGGCCAATACGGCTCAAGAGGAAACTCGAGGCATAAAGCATCATGAGGTTATTCGGCTCTGCCGCCAGAGTTTGCTCACATGTTTTCCAGGCCTCGTCAAAGCGTCTGGCTTGATAGAGACACCAGATCACCGTGAATCGCGAGATGATTGCCAGTGGATCAAGATCGCGCGCGAGTTCTGCCTCGTGCACGGACTCATCGAAGCGGCCTTCCATCGCGAGTTGCAGCGCGTAGTAAATGCGTGCCGCAGAATAATTCGGATTGAGTTCAATTGAATGCAGCAGGGTCCGCTCGGCGCTGGCCCAGGCGAAGTCGCGGCAGAGGATTGCCTGTCCCACTGCGGCGTATCCTTCCGCGAGCGTTGGTTCGAGCGCAACTGCCTTCGACGCCGCTTCGTATGCCGCAGCCGAGCATTCCGCGAACGGCAGCACCGTGAAACTGCCGAGCCAGTTGTAGTAGGCAGCGATGCCCGCGTAGGCGAGCGCATAGTTAGGATCGAGTGCGATAGCCTGGTGATAGCAGACAATGGCCCTCGCGAAACCGTCCTCCGTAAAAGTGTTCCAGTAGAAGCGGCCGCGCAGATAAGCCTCGTGAGCTTGTGCGTTGTTTGTGCCGCGCTTGGCAAGCCTGACGCGCTCGTCGCCGGTCAGATGGGGAATGATTGCTTCGGCTACGTTCGACGAAATCGCATCTTCCAGGCTGAGTACGTCAGTAAACTTCTCGTCAAACTGTCCAGCCCAGAGCGCCGTTCCATCCAGCACGCTCAATAGCTGAACAGTCACGCGAATGCGGTCGTCGGCGCGTCTAACCCGGCCGTCGAGTACGAAAGCAACACCCAGTTCACGTCCGGCCACAATCGGATCAGAGTCGCCGCGATAGCGCAGCACGCTATTGGTAGGACGGACCGCAAAACGCCGCACGGCACTAAGGCGAGTTATCAGGGCGTCGGCGAGTCCGGTGCCGAGGTAATCCGGTCCGGAGTCGGAACCGTTTTGTAGATCAAGTAGTTTTAGGGGTAAGACAGCCAGCGAATTCTCCGTGGCAATAGGCTGCGACTGCCGCATTGGCCCACTGAAAGGTGAATCGGGCCACACCGAAATCGGTGAACCAGCCAGATAGCGCGCGATGTCGTCTCGCAACTGTTCGGCGGATTGGTAGCGCCATTCCGGTTCTTTGCGCAGTGCCCGCATAACAATGCTGTCGAGCGCACCTGAAAGATCCCGGCGCAGTGATTCACCAGTTGAGCTTCTCGTCGAGTAGAGTTGCTTGAGAGTAGTTGCCTCGTCGCCGGCCGAAGCAAACTTCGGGAGCAGATCTTCGGTTCTGGTAATGATGAAACTGGGTGGCGCAGGCGCTTCTTCACAGATCACTCTTGCCATTTCATGCGGCGCGCGATTACTCAAGCGGTAGGGACGATGACCCGTCAGCAGTTCATACAGCAAAACTCCGAGCGAATAGACGTCGGTCGTGGGAGAGGTCGGCGAGCCTTGTACTTGCTCAGGCGATGCATATTCCGGCGTCATTAGACGCATAGCGGTCGCGGTCGGATCGTGGGTGATGTCTCCAACCAGGCCAGGGTCAAGCAGCTTAGCGATGCCAAAATCGAGCAGCTTCGGCACGCCTTCGGAAGTGACTAAAACGTTTGAAGGTTTTATGTCGCGATGTACTACCTGTTTCTGGTGTGCGTAGTGGAGCGCATCGCAGATCGACATGAAAAGCTTGAGCCTTTCCGAGATGTTCAATTGGTGCGCATCGGAGTAGTGATATAAGGGCTGCCCTTCGATAAATTCCATAACGAAATAGGGCAAGCCGTCGTCGGTTGTACCACCGTCGAGCAACCGGGCGATGTGTGGATGGTCGAGTGCAGCCAGGATTTGGCGTTCAGTCCGAAAACGGCGAAGAATAAAATCGGTATCCATGCCGCGCTTAACGAGCTTGATCGCGACGCGCATTTTGAATTCCCGGTCCGCGCGTACTGCCTCGTAGACCGCACCCATTCCCCCACGTCCTATCTCGCGCTCAATTTGATAGGCGCCCAGACGACGCCCGATCATCGGATCTTCTTCGTCCGGGTCAGTGAGCGACTCCAAAGAGCCGAGAGCGTTTAGCTCCGTCTCGCTATACACCGGTTGTTCAAACATGTCTCCGGCGCTATCGTGCTGGGAAAGCAAGCTCTCAACGTCGCTTCTCAAAGAAGCGTCGTGCGCGCAAGCCTCTGCCAGGTAGCGCCCGCGTTCCTCCGGAACGAGATCGAGGGCCGCCTGAAAAATAGCTTCAACTTGTTGGTAGCGTTCGGGGGTCATACACCGCGGGACGAAATTCCTGTCTGTCCGGTGGGAGAGACATACCAGTTTGTTTAAAGGTTTCGAGTTTCTAACGACAGACAAGAACGTCTGTCTTACTTCTTTTGCATTTCACCAAGCAGCCAGGCTTTGGCGAAGCGCCATTGCCGTTTCACCGTCGTGGGGGCAACGCCCAAAACGTCTGCTGTTTCTTCAATCGAAAGGCCTCCGAAATACCGCAGTTCGACCATGCGCGCCTTCTGTTCGTCGAGAATAGCCAGAGCCTTCAAAGCATCATCAAGTGCAATGAGTTCAGCGCTGCGTTCTACCGCGCGATCGATGTTTTCATCGAGGGAGAGCTTCTGGAAATCCTGACCGCGCTTTTCAGCATTGTGCTTGCGCGCGTGATCCACCAGTAGGCGTCGCATTATCTGAGCAGCCACGCCAAAAAAATGGGCCCGGTTCTGCCAGTTAACCCGCGTCTGATCCACCAGTCGTAAGTAAGCCTCGTGCACCAGGGCGGTCGGCTGCAAGGTGTGATCAGGACGTTCGCGACGAAGATAATTCGCTGCAAGCTTGCGCAGTTCATCGTAAATTACGGGTAATAAAAGATCAACCGCATCTCCATCGCCTTTTGATAGCTCGATGAGTAGCTGTGTGACGTTGTCGGACGGCTGTTCGCTCAAGAGGTTGTTGCTCTTCCTGGTCAGGTAAATTGATGCAGCATTCTAGTACAAACCAGGAGCGGTAGCGACCGGGTAGAACACTCAGGGGACTGCGTTTGACTGCACTTTTTACCCCGTTTGAAGTCTTACGCTGAGTCCATGACCCGGTCGCTACCGCTCCCGGTTCTGCATTTGTCGACCCACGATTGAAGTCTTCCCACTCCAAAAGAATATTTCACTCCAGCGTGGCCCTATTTTGTGATCTTCTGCGCGTTAGCATGGTGAACAGGAAATAAGCACTTTAGAAGGGTTGCGGGCGATGCGGAAGGAACAGGCAATCATGGCAAACAATTCAAACGTCTTACAAAACATTCCGTCGGGGGGCGGGATCGGCAACCTGGTAACGCGGCTGTTGGGGTGTCGGCACAAGGAGATGAGCCGGCCATTTTCTAATAAGGGTCAGGCCTACCGGACCTGCCTCAATTGTGGGGCCAGCCGCAAGTTTAACGTGGGACGTTGGGAAATGCAGGGGAGCTTCTATTACGCGAGCCCCAACATGGGTTACCTTCCGCCGCTGAATGCTGCGCGATAAAGGGGATGGCAGCGAGCACTGACAGGAAACCAGGACATTTTCCAATTTGGAAAATGTCCCGGTTTCCGCGCGGTCCTGTCTTCAGCCTTGGTTTACAACCTTTCCTCACGGCCAATATACTAAAGCCTCTTAGAAAGTCTCTTTCCTGCGCGCTTTAACGCTTAGTTGTCTCTCAAACACTTGCAAGAGAAGGAAAATGTTGTTTATGCGCGACTTAACCACTCGCAGCCGCGTGCTGCTACTTGTCCCCGTACTGACCGCGCTGGTCATTGCTTATAATTTGAAATTCACTACCAGAGTGGGTGCCAAGCCAATGCTGATAGCGAATGTTGCCGAGTCTGTTACGCCTCCGAATCCACTGCTTGCAAAATGGGAAGGGCCTTATGGTGGTGTGCCTCCCTTCGATCGCGTGAAGGTGGCTGATTTTAAGCCCGCGCTCGAAGCCGCTATGTCCGAGAACCTTGCTGATGTTGACCGAATCGCGAAGGATCCGGCCGCCCCAACCTTTGAGAACACCATCGCTGCAATGGAACGCGCAGGGCAGACTCTCGATCGCGTTCAGACTATCTATGGAGTCTTCGGTTCGACTATGAATGGTCCGGAGTTTCAGGTGGTCCAGCGCGAGATGGCGCCGCGGCTTGCCGCTTTCAGCGATCAGATCACGCAAAACGCGGCACTGTTTAAGCGAATCGAAGCAGTTTACAAATCTCCCGAGAAAACGAAGCTCACGCCGGAGCAGCAGCGGCTAACCTGGCTCTATTACACAAACTTCGTTCGCGCCGGGGCGCGCTTGAGTCCGGAAGCCAAGGCACGACTTTCGGAGATCAATCAGAAACTAGCCGGGCTTTATACCAGGTTTAGTCAAAACGTTTTGGCAGAGGAGGGTGGCCAGACCATCGTCCTCAAAAGTGAAGCAGAATTGGCGGGTCTGCCGCAGTCAGTGCGCGACGCCGCCGCCGCCGAAGCCGTAACGCGAAAACAGACGGGCGTGTGGATCATCTCTAATACGCGTTCTTCGATTGATCCTTTCCTGACGTATTCCAGCAACCGTGAACTGCGCGAGAAGGCGTGGCGCATGTTCATTAACCGCGGCGACAACGGCGACGAGCACGACAACAACGCAACCATCACTGAGATTCTGCAGCTGCGCGCCGAACGGGCCAAGCTGCTTGGTTACCCGACTCACGCGCATTGGCGACTCGAGAATGCGATGGCCAAGACACCCGAGAATGCGATGGAACTGATGATGCAGGTTTGGACGCCGGCTGTGGCGCGGGTTCACGAGGAGGTTGCCGACATGCAGGCGCTGGCCGACAAGGAAGGCGCAAAGATCAAAATCGAGCCCTGGGACTATCGCTACTATGCGGAGAAGGTGCGCAGCGCACGTTACGATCTCGATCAGAACGAAGTGAAACAGTACTTACAGCTCGAGAAGTTGCGCGAGGGCATTTTTTGGGTTGCCGGCGAACTCTTCAACTTCAATTTCACTCCGGCGACTAATGTTCCCGTAGTTCATCCTGATGTTCGCGTTTGGGAAGTGACAGATAAAACGACCAAGCGGCACATCGGGCTGTGGTACTTCGATCCTTACGCTCGCGCCGGCAAACGCTCAGGCGCATGGATGAACGCATATCGTAGTCAGGAACGGGTGGACGGCGAGATCACCACGATCGTTTCCAACAACGCAAACTTCGTCAAGGGAAAACCAGGTGAGCCTCTGCTTATTTCCTGGGACGATGCGCAGACCATGTTCCATGAGTTTGGTCACGCGTTGCACGGACTGAATTCAAACGTGACCTATCCGTCGTTGTCAGGCACGGCAGTCGCGCGGGATTACGTTGAGTTTCCCTCGCAGTTGCTTGAGCATTGGCTGTCGACACCTGAAGTCCTGCAACGCTTTGCTGTTCACTATCAGACAGGGAAGCCCATTCCGCAGAGCCTGGTTGAAAGAATCAAGCGGGCCGCGACTTTCAATGAAGGCTTTATAACCGTTGAATATCTGTCGGCAGCTTTGGTCGACATGAAGCTGCACCTGGCGGGTGATAAGAAGATCGATGCCGATGCTTTTGAGAAGGGGACACTGGCTGAGTTGGGAATGCCCGACGAAATTGTGATGCGCCATCGCACACCGCAGTTTCTGCACGTGTTTGGGAGCGATGGATACTCGGCGGGCTACTACAGTTATCTTTGGTCAGACGTGCTGACTGCCGACGCGTATGGCGCGTTTGTCGAAGCCGGCGGGCCTTACGATCACAAGGTAGCGGAGCGACTGCGCAAGTACATTTTTTCCGTCGGTAACACTGTAGATCCGGCAGAGGCTTACCGCAGCTTCCGTGGACGCGATCCGCGAACAGAAGCCCTCATGAAAAAGCGTGGGTTTTCCGGGACAGAGACGAAGAATAGGCCGGGGCAGTAGGTAGAAGGAAGAAGGCAAGAGCGGGGGCATGCCCGCCTTCCCGACCCCGAGCTGATCGATTTTGCGTGGTCATTCTCGATTGATTGGCTTCCAAGGTTAAGTTAGCGTCAACTTGGGTAGTCTCGGGGTCGGAAAGGCGGGCTTGCCCCCGCTTTACTACTTCCAGCTCCTGTTGAATTGACATGTTCGGCCTGTTTGTTTAGATTCTAGACGTTCAAAAGAACACAGGCGTTACAGTTTCTAATTTTTGATGGGATGCTCCAGAAGACCTTCGCCATGAATCGAACATACACACGATTCTTTAGTTTTTAATTGCCCAGCCACCCCGGTGGCGGCTTGCGGTGAAGGCGCTCCTATCAGATCCGATCAGTTAAAGTAGTAATAAATAGTGAATCGTAAATCGTGAATAGGAAGTGCCGGAGCCGCTGGCTTTTGGCCGCGTTGTGTCGTCGCTCTGTGGGCCAAGTATCATTCACACCTGGCTTCAGCCAGGTGATCGAAGTGCGAAGATAGGGGAAACCGTTTAAACGGTTTCAGGTTTGCATTGAGAGCGCTGTTTCACCTGGCTAAAGCCAGGTGTGAATAAAGATGAGCGAGCTTAACGTACAACTTAATGGCGGACCGGCTGCAGTCTTGGCAGGGCCGATCACTGTCGGCGAAGCGCTGAAGCAGCTCGACCGTGATCTGGCCAAACAAGCACTCGCGGCGCGCGTGAATGGCCGTGAAGTTGATCTCGCCTATACCCTTCCGGAACAGCAAAACGGTGAGGCCATAGTCATCGAGCCAGTTTTGCCGGAAACCCTCGAAGGCCTGGACGTCTTACGTCATTCGACGGCGCATCTACTCGCCGCCGCAGTCCTCGATCTGTTTCCGGGGACTAAGTTGGGAATTGGGCCGGCGTTGCTGGACGATCCGCGTTACGGCTTTTTCTATGACGTGATTACCCCGCAACCTTTAACGGAGGCGGATCTGGCGACAATCGAAAAGCGCATGCGCCATATTGCCAGTCGCAATCTTGCCCTACCGTCGCGACGAGATTTCGAAGCGCGAAGCGTTGCGAATCTTCGAAGAGCGCGAGGAGCCCTTGAAGCGCGAACTGATTGATGAGAAGGCTGGCGAATCGGTCAGCGTCTATTACATCGATAACTCCCCGTTCATTGATTTCTGTCTTGGCCCGCACGTGCCAAACACCAATAAGCTGCGCGCCTTCAAATTGCTTTCGCTGGCCGGCGCTTACTGGAAGGGCGATGCAACGTTGCCGCAGATGCAGCGCATATACGGCACGGCGTTCTTCACGCAGGAACAACTTGACGCCTGGCTCAAGCAACGCGAAGAGGCGGAGAAGCGAGATCATCGACGTCTCGGCAAAGAACTCGATCTTTTTTCGATTCAGGAACAGTACGGGCAGGGACTGATCTTCTGGCATCCGAAGGGCGGCATCATCCGTCAGCAAATGGAGGACTACCTGCGCGAGGAGTTAGTGCGGCGCGACTATAGTTTTGTTTATACGCCACACATCGCCAAGCGGGAACTGTGGCAGATAAGTGGACATGAACAGAACTATGCCGACTCGATGTTCGCGCCGACCGACGCTCGAAGAGACGGAGTTTCGGCTCAAGCCGATGAATTGCCCGTTCCATATCGGCAATCTACAAATCGCAGCAGCGCTCATACCGCGATTTGCCACAACGCTATGCTGAGATGGGAACCGTCTATCGCGCCGAACTTTCAGGCACCCTCCATGGCTTAATGCGCGTACGTGGTTTCACAGTTGACGACGCTCATTTGTTCTGCACTCCCGAGCAGGTTCGCAAAGAAATCGACGATTGTGTTGATTTTGCATACCAGGTTCTCAAAACGTTTGGCTTCGAGAAGATCAAGTTTGAGTTGTCGGTGAAGGGAAGCGATACCTCAAAGCAATGGTTTGGCAATGAGGATGATTGGGTAAAGGCGGAAGCCGTTTTGGCGGCAGCTCTTGATGCTCGCCAGATTAAGTATGAGCGCATCGAAGGCGAAGCCGCTTTCTACGGTCCGAAGATCGACTTCAAGATCGAAGATGCTATTGGTCGGCTTTGGCAGCTCGGCACCGTGCAGTATGACTTTAATTTGCCGGAGCGATTTGAGCTTGAGTACATCGGCCGAAGACAACAAACCGCACCGTCCGGTCATGGTCCATCGCGCGCTCTTCGGTTCGATCGAAAGATTTTTCGGCGTTCTGATCGAACACTACGCCGGGGCGTTTCCGATGTGGCTGGCGCCGGTTCAGGTTAGCGTCTTGCCGATTACTGATCGGGTAAACGAATATGCCGCAGAGGGTTGCGGCCGAATTGCGGAGCGCGGGATTGCGAGTAGAGAGCAACCTGAAAAGTGAAAAGATTGGCGCGAAGATTCGGGACGCGCAAATGCAGAAAGTCCCGTTTATGCTCGTGCTGGGCGATCGCGAAATGGAAGCAGGGAACGTTGCGGTTCGCGAACGCTCAAAGGGTGACATCGGTGTGATGTCTACTAACGACTTTGTTGAGATGGCGCGCAAGCTCGTCGAGCGGCGTGCATTGACTAATGACTAGTTTCAAGTTTCAAGTTTCAAGTTTCAAGTTCTGAACTTGGAACCTGGAACTTGAAACTTGGAACTTCTAACTTTAGGAGGTGAGATATAGCTACAGGCTTTCGAGGTCGCGGCCAGCGTCCGGATAACCGGCGCCTGCCCATTGCTCGCATTAACGAGAGAATTCGTGTTCCCCAGGTGAGAGTCATCGGCGAGGAGGGTGAACAACTCGGCGTACTTGATATTCGAGATGCGATTCGCGCCGCCCGGGAAAAGGGTCTGGATCTCGTCGAGGTCGCGGCTACGGCCGACCCGCCGGTTTGTCGAATTATTGACTTCGGAAAATTTCAGTACGAAGCCAAAAAGAAGGCCAACGAGGCAAAGAAGAAGCAGGTAACGATCACTGTCAAGGAAGTTAAGTTTCGACCGGGCACGGACGATCACGATTATGACTATCGCATGAAGCATGCGCGTGAGTGGCTGGAAGGCGGCGACAAAGTAAAGGCCACCATCTGGTTTCGTGGTCGTGAGATGACGCACCGCGAGTTGGGCGCGCGAATTCTGGAGAAGTTGGAAAAGGATCTGATCGAAGTTGGCGAAGTAGAAGCGCGGCCGCGCATGGAAGGGAACCAGATGTTTATTATCCTGGGTCCCAAGCGACATAAAGGCGTCAAGACAGATCATCCGGCGCCGCCAGCTAGTCAGCCGGCAGCGCCACGATCAGCGGCTGCGCAGTCGGCAGCGCCCTCGGTGGCTGCGCCAGCGGCTCAGCCTGCTCCGCCAGCTGAAGCAGCGCAGACTCAAGCAGCACCGGCAGCAACCTCAAGTGAGGAAGAGGTTAAGAGCTAGGATCAGAATCTGAGATCTGAGATCTCAAATTTCAAATTTAAAACGGAGAGATTATGCCTAAGTTAAAAACACACAAAGGTGCAGCGAAACGCTTTCGCTTGACCGCGACCGGCAAGGTCAAACGCGGCCACTCGCACGCTCGCCACATTCTGACCAAGAAGACCAATAAGCGGAAGCGGTTACTCGACATTGATGGACTGGTATCAAAATCGGACCTGAAGCGAGTTGAGGCGATGCTGCCGTACGGAAGAGACTAAAAGCAATTATGAAGGATGAATGCGGAAGGATGAACGGAGACGGGTTGGTCTGGTTCATCATTAATAATTAAGCGTTCATCGTTTTAAGGAGAAACGACAATGCCTAGAGCAAAACGTGGAAACAAGCGTCTCGAACGGCGCAAGAAGATATTGAAACTGGCGAAAGGTTACCGCGGCACCAAGTCGAAGCTTTATCGCTCGGCAAAGGAGTCGGTAGAGCGTGGCCTGAACTTCGCCTATACGGGACGAAAGCTTAAAGAAGCGTGATTTTCGTAGTTTGTGGATTGTGCGTATCGGCGCTGCCGCGCGGCTGAACGGCATCAACTATTCCCAGCTTATGCATGGGCTGAAAGTCGCTGGCGTGGAGCTGGATAGAAAGGTTCTCGCGGACCTCGCCGTCAATCAGCCTGAAGCTTTTGCGGCAGTGGCAGTGCAAGCGAAGAATGCACTCGAGTCAAAGGAAAAAGTGGCCGCCTAGGAAAGTGTTCGGTTTGAAGTTCTCAGTACCAGGCTTGAGAGTCCCAGAGGGACGAAATGTTTATAGATACGTGGCAGTCTATTTTTGTCTTGGCCGGTTTTGACCGGCTTTCAGCGACCCATCTAACGCGGTTCCAATGGAGATCCGCCGGAACAACGAAAGCATGACAGCAGGTCAAACGCCGGAAGATCCAAAACTTCAGGTTGAAGCAGCTAGCAAAGCGTTCGAGCAAGAGTTCGAACGCTTTGCCAACTTAGCGGAGAATTCTGCGGCGTTGGGCGCGCTCGATCTTAGCAGTGCGGAAGCGGAACAGCGCGCACTCGCAGAGGTGCGGACACGGCACCTCGGGAAGAAGAGTGCGCTGGCTGCGGCAAAAAAGATGATCGGCCGCGTGGATCCAGGTGAGCGTGGCAGTTTTGGTCAGTTCGTACAGCAGAGTGAAGCTGACATCACCGGCAAAATCGAGGCCGCCGAGAAGGCGTTAAAGGGCCATGTGGAGTCTGCTCGAACCGCACGCGAAGCAATTGACGTCACGCTGCCCGGCCGGCGTCCGCGCCGCGGACATCTTCATCCGATTACCGTTGTGCGGGAAAAAATCGAAGACATTTTTGTTTCGCTGGGGTATGCGATTGAAGACGGTCGCGAGATTGAAACGGACTTCTATAATTTCGACGCGCTGAATATTCCCGAAAACCACCCGGCGCGGGCTTCCCAGGATACCTTCTACACCAGCGACGGTTACGCCTTGCGCTCGCAAACATCTACCGTACAGATTCACGCAATGCAGCGTCGCGGTGCGCCGGTGCGCATGATTGCACCCGGGAGAGTCTTCCGTCGCGACACGCCTGACCCCACGCACAATCCGATGTTTTTTCAGGTTGAGGGCTTGTGCGTCGATCGCGGTATCAGTATGGCCCACCTCAAGGGGACCGTGGCTGAGTTCTTGCGGCGCATGTTCGGCGAGCAGACCGTTACGCGTTTTCGGCCGTCATATTTTCCGTTCACCGAACCGAGCGCGGAGTTTGACTTTAGTTGTTTCAAATGCGGTGGGGCAGGTTGTCGGATCTGCAAGAATTCAGGCTGGATCGAACTCGGGGGCTCGGGCATGGTTCATCCCAATGTGTTACGCGGAGCTGGAGTCGACCCGGAGGAATTTTCCGGATTCGCTTTTGGCCTGGGCATAGACCGCATGGTTGGGTTGATGTACGGCCTGGACGATATTCGCCTGCTTTTTGAGAATGACGTCAGGTTTCTGGAGCAGTTTGATTAAAAAAATTGGTCTTTGGTCTTTGGACTTTGGTCTTTGCGGCCGTTGAGATTTGCTCTTGGCATAGTCACCTGAGGTCAGAAAACCGAGACCACAAGACCAAAGTCCAAAGGCCCAAGCCCAAAGCTCCAAGTTCAAAGTTCCTCTTATGTTAATTAGCTACAACTGGCTGCGCGAGCTTACCGATACCACCCTGACTCCGCTGGAGTTGCGGGAGAGGCTCACTATGGTTGGCCTCGCAATCGATGCGGTCGAAGAGATCGAAGGAGACTTCGTGATCGATGTTGAGGTGCCCTCAAATCGCCCCGACTGTCTCTCGCATATCGGGATTGCTCGTGAAGTCTCGGTTATTGAAAAGTCCAAAGTCCAAAGTCCAAAGTCAAAAGTCTTCGCCACTGAGGGACGCGCGGCTGATTTCACCGCCGTCGAAATTAACGACGAGGGGCTTTGTCCCGCGATATGCCGCGCGGATTGTCCGCGGAGTTAAGATCGCTCCATCTCCGCCCTGGTTAGCCAAACGTCTGGGCGAAATTGGTCAGAGGCCTATCAATAATGTCGCTGATATTACGAACTACGTGCTCCACGAATTTGGTCAGCCGCTTCATGCGTTTGATTTGGCTAAGCTGACCGGGCAACGGATCATTGTCAGACGCGCGAACGACGGCGAAAACCTAACGACCCTCGATGGCGTCGAGCGCAAATTAGATTCACAGATGCTGGTTATCGCTGACGCTGTGCAGCCGGTGGCGCTTGCCGGAATCATGGGAGGACTTGATTCAGAAATCTCCTCGACGACTACTGACGTCTTGATTGAAAGCGCTTACTTCAATCCCGATTCAGTTCGCCGGACAGCGCGGCAGCTCGGCATGGATACGGAAGCTTCAAGGCGTTTCGAACGTGGGGCCGACTGCGAAAATGTGCTGAACGCACAAGCAAGGTGCGTCGAACTAATTTGTGAGATCGCCGGTGGCCTTGCCAGTGAGGATGCGATTGATGTCTATCCGAACCCGCTGCCGGCCCGTTCAATTGCATTTCGTCCGGCGCTGGTTGAGAGCCTCACTTCACTCTGCGTTGAACCTGCCGAGATGACGCGAATTCTCGCAGCCCTGGGTTTCCAAGAGTATGAGCCTCAGTCAAACGGCGCCCTGACCTTTGTCGTGCCCAGTTGGCGTATTGACGTCGGCCTGGAAGAAGACCTGATTGAGGAAGTTGCGCGACACGTTGGTTACGAGAAGATCGCCTCTGAGCTGCCGCCCTCAAACTTCGCCGGTGAATATCAACCTGCCGAGAGAAAGCGACGTGCCTTGCGTCGCACGCTCGCGAATCAGGGATTTGATGAAGCGATAAACTTCAGCTTTATTGACGCCGCGCACGACGCCCAATTTGAGTTCCTGTCGTCCTTGAAGATTGCGTCCGACGCTCAAGCCGAATCGCCGTTCGTCAGGCTTGATAACCCCATCCTTGATGACGCCACGCGCATGCGGCCCACGTTGCTTCCGGGGCTGCTCGAATCCGTTCGCCACAATCTGAACCATGGCAACCGGGACGTGCGATTGTTTGAAATTGGGCGGATTTTTGCAGGTTCTGCGGCCCGGGAGCTGCCGGTCGAACGCGAGTCGCTTGCCCTGATTGCGACCGGCGGGGCCACGGAAGAAGGGCGTGCGCAAGCGAGCCGGGAGATTGATTTTTACGAACTCAAAGGCGCGCTCGAAGCGGCCTGCGACGCCATGAAGCTTGGGCCACTTAGCTTCACCCGCGGCTCCGTAAAACACTTTCGAGACGGCCAGGCCGCGAGCATCAGGTTACCTGATGGTATTACCGTTGGCAGCGCCGGTAGGTTAGCGGAGTCGCTCGCTGCGTCGTATAAATTCCGCCAGCCAGTCTATGTTGCTGAGCTTGATCTGACAGCGCTGCTCGACTGCGAACGCAGGCCCGCGCAGTACGCGCCACTGCCGCGGTTTCCTGCGGTAGTGCGCGACGTAACTCTGCTTGTCAGTCGCGACGTAAACTTCGCCGAGCTGGTCCGTTTCATCGACTCAGAACAAATTGCCAACTATGCCGGAGTCAAGTTAGTCGGCATCTACGAAGGAAAAAACATTCCCGAAGACAAGCGATCGATAACCTTGCGGATGGAGTATCGTTCGGATGAACGAACTCTGCGCGATGAGGAAGTCGAGGAGCGACATCGAGAATTGATAGATTCGCTATTGAATAAATTCAGTGCAAAGTTGCATTGAAAAAATAAATCGCACACAACCGCGTAAAGAGTCTTGCGCTTGCACGCCTGAAGTCGCATAATCCGAAGCGGCTTGGATCGTTTCGCTTAGTGGAGAGAAAAAGACTGATGGTCGCGCTATCCGGACTGGAAAAGTTTTCGCACTTGGAAGACAAGATCTATCGCACGATCGAACTCACCAAATCGCTGCGGCAGGAGAAGGAGAGTTTGGAGAAGGAGCTTTCTCTCATGCGACGAAACCGCGGAGGAAGCATTCCGTTCGAACAACAGCGGCTTGAAAAACAGGTAGAGGTTCTCCTGGCTGAACGCGACGTGATACGTGCGAAGGTTGAGGCAATGCTTGACGCGGTGGCGGCCCTGGATCCCGAGATGGCGGAGGAGCTGCGATGACTACGGTATCGACCCCGGTCCTTGACGATAGAAGTATGGAAACTACAACGACAGCGGCTCCCACTATCAGGGTAGAAATTTACAACCAGACCTACAACATTCGCTCCGACGGCGACTCTGAATATCTCACCAGGCTCGCTGATTTTGTTGACAGCCGCATGCGTGAAATTTCCTCCGGTACTTTGACCGTAGATTCCCTGAAGGTGGCAATCCTGGCCGCCCTGCACATCGCCGACGAGCTTCATCGTCTAAAGCAAACTCACGAACAGGCTGATGCCCAGCTCGCCACTCGCAGTGCAGAATGCGCCGAAATGCTCGACCGCCTGCTGAAGGTCAGAAGCAATATTGAGCAGGAAAAAGGCGACCCCGAGACGATCGCCTTCAGCTGAGGCTTATCCTTACCTCGTTCAAGCCAAGGTCGGTTATATAACCAGGTGGTACTCCATTAGTGTGTTTCCGGTTTGTCCTTGCGTGCTACTGCGAGCGATGAAGTCAGTACCACCGCGCGGTAGCGGGTGGGTTGATGATCGAGCAAGAACATTGGGAGCATCCGTTAATCTTGCCAGCGATCTTATTCCGAAAATGACCCACCCGCTACCGCGTGGTGGTACTGACCTCATCACCTCCGACCGCTCGCATTGTTAGCAGCACACTGACGGAACTCTACCCATTAACTGCAAATTTACTTTTCCGACTTGTCTTGTGCTAGTATCCCACGCGGCGGAGGGAATTAATCTGCGGGGCCCGTCACCGAGTGTACGATGATTGAGCCAACGCCGTTAAAATGGGAGACCGATGCCGCTTGCCAGTGCACTTCTTCAGCGTTAAGAACTGCCAGAGGCTGCGGCTCTTAAAGGTCACCCACCTGTAAAAGCAGGTTCAATTACGGCTTCGGAACGACCATTGCGGATTTCCCTCCTCCTGTAAACATCTCCGATATAAGTCCAAAGTCCAATGTCCAAAGTCCAATGTCATTGCGCCCTAACGGACGTTGGACTTTGGACATTTGTTTTTAGACAGTCGTAAACCCTCTATGAATATTCTGATGATAGGTGACGTGGTTGCGAAGCCGGGCCGGTTGGCGGTGCTGGAGCGCATACAGGATCTGCGTGAACAATACAAAATCGAGCTCGCTGTGATGAATGCTGAAAACCTGGCGGGAGGTTTTTCCGTAACGCCTTCTCTCTGTGAGCAGCTCTTTAATGCCGGCATCGATGTCATGACTTCCGGAAACCATATCTTCGACAAGAAAGAAGCCATTCCCTACATCGGGAAGCAGCCGCGCTTGCTTCGTCCTGCCAACTATCCACCCAATACGCCGGGAAGCGGCATGTGGACCGGGGTAATCAACCAGACGCCAGTGGCGGTAATTAATCTAATGGGGCGTGTTTTCATGCCACCTTCAGATGATCCGTTTCGGACTGCCGATCATTTACTGAAATCACTTCCCGCCGAGACCAAGGTGCGCGTTGTCGACCTGCATGCCGAAGCAACGTCTGAAAAGGTAGCGATGGGCTGGTATCTCGACGGTCGCGTTTCGGCCGTTGTCGGCACGCACACCCACGTGCAAACAGCGGATGAGAGACTGCTGCCCCAGGGAACGGCTTACCTTACGGACTTGGGAATGACGGGGAGCTATGCCGGCGTGATTGGCATGAATAAAGAGGACGTGATCGAGCGTTTCACCTCGGCAATTGCCAGAAGGGCAGAGCACTCAACGCAGCAAGCGCGGATTTGCGCGGCCGTTTTGGATGTGGATGAGGAGACGGGACACGCAAGGAGCATCGTTCGTTTGAACTTGAGTCATGAGCAGTAAGAAAGTGTGCAGTGTGCAGTGGCAGTAAGAAATACCCACTTAAAAGCTTCATCTCTCCAGTGAGGCCATCAAGCCATTGAGCAGTCGTCCGACCTGGGCAGCCAGATTCAAGACGACCTGAGATCTTCGGTCAGTCAAATAGCCTAATCGGTTCGCGATTAAAGTTTGAGTCTCAACCTTTCGCAAAGATCCATAAGAGATTGAAAGATGTCGAAGGAAATCAGCGGTCGTCCGTCTGACTTGAGCCTCAGCTATGTTCGAAGGTACCGAGACAGCCGCCTTCTAAGCTGACTTGTCAGTCCGTAAATCTCTTCACGAGGAAAGGCTCTGGACATTTCATAGACTTCTACTACTAAGTCCATGGCTTTTTGCCAGACTATCAGCTCCTGATAGTTTTTCACTTTCATTGGAATCTCCTAAGCGACGTTAGGAGAATGATGTTCGAACAAGACGAAAAGGTTACAAGTGAATTACTCTTGAGGCATCTTGATGTTTGATGAAAAGACTCTTGTTAGGTGGTAAAACCCGTAGTTTACTGCCCACTGTTCTATGCCGGTCCTTCTTCCGCAGGGACGATCGCGCCAGATGATTGGGACTTAATTATCGGCGGGGCCAGCAAACGTTGCGCGTATCCTTCCGGGAAGGAGCGTACCCGACCATTGGCATCGGTTACCACATGTCCAGTTTCGCCCTCGGCAATTATTTGCCCATCGGCCGCACGGACAATCTCGTAGCCAAACCGCAGCGAACGCTTACGCATCTCAGTGATATGAGTGCGCACCAGCAGTTCGTCGTCATAATAGGCAGGCGCCTTGTAGCGGGCGTAGCTTTCAGCGACGACCAGGAAGGCGTCTTCGTTCTCTTCCATGTCCCGATACGAAAAACCGCGGGCGCGGCAAAACTCCGTGCGACCCAACTCAAACCAAATGAGGTAGTTTGCGTAATACACAATTCCCATCTTGTCCGTTTCCGCATAGCGGACACGCAACAGGGTTTCGTGCCATTCTCCTAAGCTCATCTCTGGAGCGGGACTTGTCATATTAGCGTCATGCCTTCAAACTCTATTGAAAGCGGTCCTAATCAGCCCGGGGCCGAGAGTTCTTAAAACGTTTAGCGGACTATAAGAGCGAACCCCTAATGATGTCAAAGCGAATCCATCGATTCATAGCCCTGGTTTCTCTTCTGGCGCTCGGGATGGCGCTCGTGCTGGTAAGGCACGACGGCAACGTCTCTGCGCAGCGTGCCAATGTCGCCGGCAGCAACGTGCGAAATGCCGCGATCGTGACGACTACCGCCGAAGTCCTTAAGGAAACCAGCGAAATTCGAGAGTTAGCCATCCTGAGACCAGTGAGAAGCGGAGCGCAGTCTCGTTCAGAGATTGAGCACATGCTGATCAAAAACCTCAACGAGCAGATGACCCCGGCCGAGATGCATGCCACGGAAGTCTCCCTGCGGAAATTCGGCCTGGCGCCTGCCGACTTCGATTATCGGTCGTTCATGATCAAACTTCTGACCGAGCAGGTTGCCGGTTACTACGATCCCAAAGCGCAGGAATTCCACCTGGCAGACTGGTTGGAGCTTGAAGGGCAAAAGCCTGTGATGGCGCACGAATTGACCCACGCACTACAAGATCAGCATTTCAACCTGCGTCGTTTTGAGAAGTGGCCTCATGGCGATTCGGATGCGGAGCTGGCAGCTCACGCGCTGATCGAAGGCGACGCCACTTTGGCAATGATGGTTTACATGGCTAAGAACCCTCTGGTGGCTCTGGCTTTCGGCCGGTCGCTGACGACCGGGGTAGCGACCGAACAGTATGACAAGGCCCCGCGAGCGATGCGCGAATCACTCATCTTTCCTTACTTGCAGGGTTCCGAGTGGGCCACGCAGATCTATCGCAAGGGCGGTTGGAACATGGTCTCTAACGCCTTTACCCGATTGCCACTTTCGTCTGAACAGATTCTGCACGCGGAAAAATACTTCAACTATGAACGCCCGATAAAGATCGTGTTGCCTGACGTCACGAATCTGCTGAACGGTACGATTCAGCAAACAGCAAACAGCAAAACACGCAAACAGCAAACAGCAGACAACACACAGCAAGCAGTAGTCGGCACTCAACGATCCGGCGTAAGACGCCAGCGCTCGTCTGGGACCGCGGGCGCCGCGTCCGCCTCAAGGCGGGCCAGGACTTCTCGAGAGCAAACCACGTCGCGTCCCTCTTTGCCCACTGCCAACAGCCCACAGCCGACTGAGGGCTGGCATCGTATCGAGTCCGACGTCAACGGCGAATGGACTTACTACTTAATCCTCGATCAGTTTCTGAGCGCGCCGGCAGAGTCGAAGCGCGCGGCGGCCGGGTGGGCTGGCGATCGTTACGGGTTGTATGAAGGGCCCAACGGCCAGCTATTTTTGTCGCAACTTACCGTCTGGGATACGGAGAATGATGCGCGCGAGTTTTTCGATGCTTATGTGAAGCGCACCGAATTGCGCTACGCCGGCGCCAAGCGAGTCGATTCAGCCGCTTCGCAAGCGGAAACCCGAAACCCAAAAGTTGAAAATAGCCTTTCTTACTCATGGCAGACCAGCGAAGGAGTGGTCCTTATCGAACTGCACGGCCTACGTGTAACCATCCTGGAGGGCGTGCCGGAAGGTGTTGAGCCGGCTACCCTCATGAAGGAATTTCGGTCTTACTGTCCCCCTTCCATGAGCTCGGATTGCGGATCAAAGGCTTAAATTGTACCGGCGACTTGGCTGTGTTAATTTGAGTTGGCTTATCCAGCACACCAAAAATGGCCGGTCTGAATCATGAAAATTTCTGACGCCCCGCCGGCTCACATCCAATCCAGTCAACGACTGCGGGAGTTAACTGCCGAGTTGCAGGAGTTGGAGGCACGTCTGCGTCTCGGCGGTGGACCGGATAAGATCGAACGCCAACATGCGCAGGGAAAACTCAGCGCGCGTGAGCGTATTGATTTACTCCTCGACAAGGAATCCTACGCGCAGGAGATAGGACTGCTTGTCGCTTACGATCAGTACAGAGAAAAAGGGGAAAAGGGGAAAGGGGAAGGGGTAAGCGCGGAAGACATTGGCGGCGCGCCGGGCGCTGGTGTCGTTACCGTCGTAGGTCGGGTGCATGATCGCGAAGTTGTAGTTGTTGCCAACGACGCCACGGTCAAGGCCGGATCATGGTGGCCGGAGACGATTAAGAAGATTCTCAGAGCGCAGGAGATCGCAATGCGTTCTCATGTGCCGATTATCTACCTCGTTGATTCCGCCGGGGTAAACCTGCCGTATCAGGGCGGCGTATTTCCAGGCCAGTATGGCGCTTCCAGAATTTTTTATTACAACTCTATCATGCGGCGATATTTGAGGATTCCGCAGATCTCAGCAGTGATGGGCCCCTGCATTGCCGGCGGCGCATACCTACCTGCGCTCTCCGATGTGATCGTGATGGTGGAGGGAACTTCCTTCATGGGTCTCGGTGGAGCGAATCTGGTCAAAGGCGCAACGGGGCAAACAATCGACAACGAAACTCTTGGCGGCGCTCGAGCGCACAACGAGCTTTCCGGTGTAGCGCACTATCGAGTGAAGAATGACGAGGAATGTATCGAACGAATTCGAGAATTTGTCTCTGAACTACCGCTGACGCCGGTCAGCCCAGTACCAATCCTGCCCGCTTTGAAAGCCGCGCGCCCGGCTGATGAGCTTTACGACATCATCCCCGCAGATCACAAGCAGCCTTACAACGCACGGCATCTGCTCGAGTGCCTGCTGGACGACGGACATCTGGATGAATTCCAGGCTGACTACGCGAAGGAAATGGTTACCGGACACGCGCGCGTTCGCGGCATACAGGTCGGTGTGATTGCGAACAACCGCGGCATGATTCGTCCGCCTGGCGGTGGTCCACCACGCTTCGGTGGCATCATCTATACCGAATCCGCCGAGAAGGTGGCCTACTTCATTGAAACCTGCAATCGCCGCCGGACGCCGCTGCTATTCATTCAGGACGTTTCCGGTTTCATGGTAGGCCCGGAGGCAGAACATTCCGGAATCATTCGCGCGGGTGCGCGCTTCGTGGAAGCGATGGCTACTGCTGTCGTCGCCAAGATCGTTTTGACTGTCAACCACGCGTCGGGTGCAGGCTATTACGCGATGGCTGGTCAAGGATTCGATCCCGACTTCATCTTTACCTGGCCGACCGGACGCATGGGCGTTATGGAGGGTGATTCGGCCGTGCAAGCTGTGTTTGGAAGCCAACTTGAGAAGTTAAAGCGCAACGATTTGAAACCCGATGAGAACCTTGAGGCGGAGATGGATCAGGTGCGCGAGACTTACGACACCGAGCTGGACGCGAAATACGCGGCTGCGCGCGGGTTTGTCGATGCGGTGATCCACCCCGATAACACGCGTGATGCGCTGGAGCTCGCGCTAAGAACGAGCTTGAACTACAGTGGTCCTCACATTGGCCAGTTTGTCCTGCCCTCGACGCTGGTTTAGCGTTGAGTCCCGAAAGTATCTCCTGAGAGAATTCACCTAATTTCAGCTTTCCTCTGTGCGTCCTCTGTGTTCTCTGTGTTTCCGTGGTGGTTTTTACTCGACAAACACTCACCGCGGAGGCACAGAGAACACAGAGGACGCACAGAGATTTCAAAATTGGTTGACTGCCTTCGTAAGTCACGGTTTGCGATCTGGGACCAGTTGGTGTTAAAAAAGACAACCCTGACCCTTTCCCGACTAAAAATTCCCCCTCTAAAAAGTGATTTCCCCCAGGGATCTTGATCATTGGTCGCGCAGACGCTTGCCTGTGCGCAAACGAGATGGGAGGGCAATCCATGAACATGAAAATCTTTCGGTTGAGTAGTTTCCTGCTGGCAATTGCATTCGTTGCGGGGGCTTTTTGTTTTGAATCTCGAAGTGTTTCCGGAAGCGCAATGGGTCAAAACGCAAATTCCTCAACCACGATGACTGAAAATTCCAACGCCGGCACAACCCGTCGCAGACGGGGTCGTCGACGCACACCCGCCCCGCCAGCCGCAGACACCACGGCTGTTCCGGCCACAGAAGCTGCAGCGACAGTCGCTCCAGTAGCCGCGACTGAGCAGACTGATTTGTCTGGAACGTATGCGGGCACTTTTGATTGTGCAGATGCTGGACTGACGGGCGATACCACCTTGACTATTAACGGCAATCAATTCACCACCTCAGATGGAAAGTCCGGCCGTATCACCGCGGCAACTACACAGGGCTATACCGGGGTTGCGATGCAGTTTGGCGAATTTACGCCGGCGACGAACGGTCAGCCGGCTGTCGCACCGACCATCGTTTCGTTGCGTGCAAAAAAATTACGCGATCGACTAACGCTGACGAGTGTTCCGGAAGCGACGCATGTCTGTTCATTTACGCCCGCCGGCACAAAGCGCGCTGCGCGTAATCGTCGTATGCCAGCGGCTCCACCTGCGGCACTGGAACCTGCAAAACCTGCGCCCGTTGCCGAACCGGTTGCGGCGCCAGTTACACCGGCAGAACCTACTGCGGCGCCAGTTACCCCCGCAGAACCAGGGGCCGAGGCAGGACCAATGCCACCCGCTGCACCAAAGCCAGCTCCTCGTGGCCGCAGAGGGACCGCGAAGCCAAAGCCGACGCCTGCTACTCCTCCGAGCTGACGCTCCCGATTACTGCGGCTCTTCTTGCCTCGACAGTGTTTTCAACACACAACGCGGGCGGTGCGGTTTTCACAAACCAAGCCGCCCGCATTGCATGTCCGAAATAAACCAATTACATTGCCTGTCCACGTGAGTTCATCCGGGCGGAGCATTTGAAAGCGTATTCGATCACAACCATCTGCTATCTCAAAAAGTCGGTGGTACTGACTTCAAGGCGTACGAAGAGTCCAAATGAAACAAAAAATTCGCATTGCCGCCGGTCAGGGTTTTTGGGGAGACCTTCCCGAGGCGCCGGTGCGACAGGTTGAAGGTGGTCCAATTGACTATCTGATGCTCGACTATCTAGCGGAAGTCACGATGTCGATCATGCAGAAACAACGCTCACGCGATTCGGCCGCCGGTTATGCGAAGGACTTTGTTCCCCTGATGAAGCGTATTCTGCCTGCTTGTGTGGAGCGGAATATTCGTGTGACGGCAAACGCCGGTGGCGTAAACGTTGCAGGTTGTGCGGCCGCGGTGAAGGAAGTCGCGCTTGAACTTGGTCTTGCCGGCAGACTTGGTCTCGGATTAGTGACCGGCGACGATATCATGCCGCAGCTTGATGAGTTTCTTTCGCGCGGCATCGAGTTGCGTAACATGGAAACCGGCGCGCCCCTCTCAACGGTTCGCGATCGGATTCAAAGCGCCAATGTCTATCTGGGCGCTGCGCCGATGCTCGAGGCGCTTGATCGCGGCGCGCAGGTTGTAATCACCGGCCGGGCAACCGACACGGGGTTGACCCTGGCGCCGCTCATGCACGAGTTTGGCTGGGCCTCTGACGATTGGAACCGCATAGCGGCCGGTACGATTGCCGGTCACATTATTGAATGTGGCGCACAGTGTTCCGGCGGTAACTGCCAGTATGAGTGGCGCAGCATCCCCAACCTCGCGGATGTGGGCTTCCCGATTGTTGAAGCAACTCCCGACGGCACCTTCGTGATTACAAAGCACGATCATACGGGCGGTTGGGTGACGATTCCTTCCGTCAAGGAACAGCTTGTCTATGAAATGGGCGATCCACACGAATACATCACACCGGACTGCATCGCCGATTTCAGCAGCATACGTCTCGAATACGAGGGCCGTGATCGCGTTCGCGTCTTTGGGATCGAGGGTCGACCCGCGACTGACACTTTCAAGGTTTCGATTAGTTATTCAGCCGGTTACAAAGCCGTCGGCACGCTGGTTTATTCATGGCCCGACGCCTATGACAAAGCTCAAGCTGCGGACAGAATTCTTCGGACAAGACTCGATCGACTGGGCTTGAAGTTTGACCATATGCTGACGGAGTTCGTCGGCGCCAACGCGACCCATGGACCGCTAGCGGGCAAGCCTTCAGCTGACTTACCTGAAGTTCAACTGCGCGTGGGAGTGCGGAGTGAGGATCGAGCTGTAGTGGAGAGATTTACAAAAGAGATTGCGCCGCTGGTCCTAACTGGCCCGCCAGGAGTGACTGGCTTTGCTGGGGGTCGTCCAAAGGTGGAAGAGATTGTGGCGTACTGGCCGGCGCTTATTCCGAAGCGTGAGATTGTACCGGTTGTATCAGTGATTGATGTGTAAGGGGATACTTTCCAGTGCATTGGTGATTTATCCTGGAAGCGCAAGCGGTATTTTAGGGATCACGGAATGAACTCGTCTTGTCTCAGAGCAATATTGTTTTCGCTCGTCTTCTTTAATTGCGCATCTGGTCAAACCGAAAAGAAGGCCGTCTATGGGATCTTGCTGGACAATACCGGATCTATGACTTCTCAGTTTCCCCAAGTTCTAGCTCTCGGGAAAGGAATCGTAAGGCGGCTGCACCAGCGCGGTCCAATCTCAATCTTTAGTTTCCAAACGCAACGACCTTTTGCTGTCGTTCATTCCGGTTCAGAATGGACTCAAGACGAGGCGGTCTTGAATAATCGCATTGAAGACCTCTCCCTCGTAACCGGTCAAACAGCTCTTTTCGACGCCATTGAGATAATTGCCCAAGAACTCAACGCGAAAGTAAATCAAGACAAAACGCAGTTTGGAGGCAAGATTCTCATTCTGGTTTCCGACGGCAATAACGGGAACGTTTCGCGAAATGGAATTATGGTTAGGTCTCAGGACGAAGATGACCTAAGAAGGAAGGCACGCAACCGACTCATGAAGAAACTAAAAGAGATGGACTTACCATCTATGCGATTGGTCTAACTGGGGAATTAGACGAAGGGCTTATTAGAAATCCACGCGAAGAAGCAGAGACATTCCTCACGAGGATCTCGAAGCAGCATGGAGGGCGGGCAGTGTTCTCCAAATCGAAAAAGCTCGACCCGGATGGCCTACTAAATGAACTACTTGGTAAGTAGACTGCTTGATAGTGGCGCGATCCAACAAGTTTTTGACCGGATAGCGGTTCTATCAATTTGCGTGGTTAGTGTTATTACCGACGAGTCGGGGTTCTGAATCAATTATTAAGAGAGAGTCACGCTACAAATGAAGGTTCAGCTTGTAAAAATTGCACACGCGCGCTCCGGCGATAAGGGTGACACAGCTAACGTTGGCCTGATTGCACTGCGTGATGAGATCTATCCGATTCTGGTCCGCGAAGTTACGGCGGAGCGTGTGAAGCGACACTTCCAGGGCATCTGCAAAGGTGAAGTCGTACGATTCGAGCTCCCGAATCTCGGGGCACTGAACTTTCTGTTGCACGAGAGTCTCGGCGGAGGCGGCACGTTGTCTTTGATGACCGATGCCCAGGGAAAAACATTCTCGACAGCTTTGTTGAGGATGGAGATTGAACTAACTGATGAGGAGGCACAGAGCCTCGAGTGAGTTAAGTTTGAAATAGAAGATCTAAAAGACAAGCGGGGGCAAGCCCACCTTCCTTAGCCCGAGCTTATTTCGCATTTTCGCTGATTGCTGCTGGAACGGCTTTCAAGTTTTGGGATGACTCGACAAGTCAGTAGTCTCACAGGTGAGGAAGGTGGGCTTGCCCCCGGTCTTATTCAAAAGCCGATCAGACAAGATGGCCGATACAGAAAGTTCACCTTCATCCATACGCCATGGCTATGCCTCAGTTAACGGCATTCGCTTGCATTACGCCGAGGCAGGCAGCGGCGACAATCTTGTAATCCTTCTGCACGGCTTCCCAGAGTTTTGGTATTCCTGGCGAAAACAGTTGGACGCGTTGAGCGGAAGCTTCCACGTGATTGCGCCAGACTTACGGGGCTACAATCTGAGTGAAAAGCCGCCGCGAGTTGAAGACTATAAAATAGACAGAGTAGCTGAAGACGTGGTTGGCCTCATCGATCATTTCGGCGCCGAACAAGCAGTGGTTGTTGGTCATGATTGGGGCGCCGGTGTGGCCTGGTTACTTGCCCAAAAATTTCCTGAACGAGTCTCAAAACTCGCGGTATTACAGGTCCCACTCCAGGCGGCATTTCGGGCCAATCTTACTTTCAGGCAATTTCTGCGAAGTTGGTACATGTTCTTTTTTCAAATCCCTCGCTTGCCCGAATGGTTGATCAGACAGCAGAATTTTCGCGCAATCGAGGATACTTTCACAAAAAAGATCTTCAGAAAAAATACTTTTACACCCGAAGAAGTCGAGCTTTATAAGGAGGCAGCCCGCCAGCCGGGTGCACTTAACGGAGCCATAAACTACTATCGGGCAAATGTTTTTGACCGGCTCTTCACGCGCAGGCGTAAGGACAATGTGAACCAGAGCAACAGCCGGGTCCGGGTTCCCACTTTATTTATTTTTGGCGAACAGGATTTCGCTATTATCCCCGCGAGTGTTCGGGGGTTGGAAAAGTACATCGATGCGTATTATCGCGAAGTGCGTATTCCGAATAGCGGCCACTGGGTGCAAAATGAAGCGGCGGCGGAAGTGAACGCCGCACTGCTTGAATTCTTGACCACAGAGATCACCGCAAAGGCAAAGTTGTAGTCACAGGAGCAGAGAATGGGTGAAGCCGGCGAGGCAGTCTTGTACCAGATCGAAGGAGCGGTGGCGCGTGTAACGCTCAACCGGCCGGAGAAGCGAAACGCGCTGAATGAAGCGCTGATCGATGGCCTCAAGAGTTCCTTGCGCAGGGCCAGTGACGATGCGTCGGTCCGCGTGGTCGTAATCTCCGGAGCCGGCAATGACTTCTGTTCTGGCGCCGACCTGGCATCGTTGCAGAAGATTGCGGATGGCTCGGTTGCCGAGAATACCGCTGATGCGGGTTCTTTAATGGAGCTCTTTGTACTAATGCGTCAGGTTGGAGTTCCAGTCGTGGCCGCAGTTCGTGGGAAGGCACTGGCGGGCGGGTGTGGTCTGGCGAGTGCATGCGACATTGTACTCGCCTCCGCCGAAGCACAGTTTGGTTATCCCGAAGTTAAGATTGGTTTTGTTCCGGCGATGGTGATGGCGATACTACGTCGGAACGTATCTGAAAAACGCGCTTTCGAATTGATTACTCGCGGTGCGCAAATTAGCGCCGCAGAGGCAAAACAATTTGGCCTTGTGAATCAGGTTTTCCCGGAGGAAGAATTTGACTCAGCGGTGACGGCTTATGTAAACGGATTTACAACAGTGAGTAAGTCTGCGGTGGCGCTAACCAAGACGCTACTTTACCAGATTGATGGAATGTCATTTGGAGATGCTTTGGACGCCGGAGTCGACGTGAATGTGATAGCGCGCATGACGGAGGATTGCCGGGCGGGAGTAAGAAAATTCCTTAAGCAATAGAGGCAAATAGGATTCATTCTCTCAGGGAGCAGGTTTGCTCGCGGCCTTGGATCTCAATCTGGTGATTTCAGTTTTGACTGCTTCAGAGTTCTGCGCCGTCGGATTTTTTCTTAAGTAACTTTCCAACTCATCCGCAGCTCGTGCTGGTTCGTCCTTCATCTCATAGAACATGGCCAACGTAATTGCGTCAGCTTTCACTTTCTTGTCACTTAACTCCGACGTCCGGTTTAGGGCTAGTTCTGCCTCGGCCAACAAATCTTTACGTTGAGACGATCTTTGCACGTAAGAAGCTTGATAAATGAGTGCGGAAGCTTTCATTAACGGATTCAACGGATTTTGTGGATTGAGTCGAGCAGCCTCCCCAAAAATCGCGACTGCCACCTCATATTTTTTTTGCTTCAGCAAAAGAAGTCCAAAAGATTGATATACGCGTTCGTCGTTGGAATTAATCTCACGGGCGCGATCAAGTGCGGCGATTGCCTCGTCTAAACGGCCCGCTGCGAGCAATTGATTGCCAATCATGAGATGGGCTTCAAAATACTGTGGAAAGGTCCTGACTGCTTCCTGCAACTGCACCATAGCGAGATCCCGCTTGCCCTCAGCTGCCAACTTTTGGGCGCGCCTAAAAATCTCACTTGCGGACTTCGGCACGTTTTGTGAGAACGCATTTACTACCGCCTTTGGCTGCGTGTGGTTTCCCGGTAGCGGTCGAAGTTGAATTTCCTGCGTGAAGAGTTGAGGCGCATTACCAAACGTTGACAGTTCGGCGTAGACAGTCGTTGTTACAAACGACTGGCCGTCACCTTCTGCAGTCAATTGATAAGTTCCCTTGGATAGGCCCGAAAAGGAGAAGCGTCCGCTGAGATCTGTAAAGGTTTCGTAGATTCTTCGGCCGTTATAGGTGAGAGTCACTCTTACCGGAGCAAGTGGCTGATTACCATCTGGCGCTATTACTCGACCTTGTAAGCTGTTACTACCCTGGGCCGAAGCGACGCTGAACGACAACATCAGGATCGTAAGAAATGCAGCAATTCGACCCACGTAACGCATCGTCTTGAGAGTGAAGGCGTAACCTGCCAGGAAGTTATCGACGCCAGTTCATAGACTAAAGAGTTCGGGACACCGAAATGAATCGGTGTCCCGAGTTAAAAGATTGATTTTGGTTAGAAGCTGAAACGGGCGCCAATCTGAGCCTGGAAGGGAATGCCTAAAGGCTCGGAGAACCCGGTTGCTCCGAAAAAGTTGATTGGTTTTCCAAAATCGGCTTCGCCGGTAACGTTTTGAAATGAGTTACCAAAGTTGCCGGTATTGAAAACGTTGAAGGCTTCAAAGAAGAAACCAAGTTTCTTGGTTTCGCCGAAGTTAAAGAACTTCGAAACTCGAACGTTCAACTGCGAGAAGTTGTCCCCTCGCCTTGTTCCCGGAGGCAAGTGGTGTTGGTCGTTGCCATCGGGCGATTCGCGTTCGTTGAACGTGACACCGTCTTTGTTGATGTCGCAGACGCATGCCGGAAACACGTTATACGGACGGGCGGAACCGAGTTGAAAGATCGGCGCAACCTGAAATCCAGCGGGCAGATCAAAAATGCCCGAGATAACAAAGCGGTGTCGCTCGTCTTCAAGAGTTGGACCGTAATCGGCCACAGGGTCCCATTTATTAAACTGATTCATAGGCCCAAAGCCGAAGTCCGAGATCGCTCCAAACCAGGCCCGTGCCCGTGAAAGCGTGTAGTGCGCGTTTAGTTGATACTTGTTTGCGTAGCGTCTCTTGAAAGAAACCGTGAACGCATCGTAGTTCGAACGACCGTCAGATTGTGCGACACTTATTCTTCCGAACGGTGTGGCAGTGCCGAAGGCCGCAATGAGTTCGGCCGCATGCGCCGCAAACTGGGGCGCCAGCAATCGCGGCGGACTGGGACTAGCGCGATTTGCACCGATAAGTGGACCAATGCGCGGGTTGATGTCGAACCCAATGAACTCATGCAATCCCAGAATATGAACGTAGTCGAATTCCAGTGCCGAGTTCTTGCCTACCTCCTGCGCAAAACCAAGGTTGAATTGCTGGGTGAATGGTGATTGGAAGTCGGGGTCGATCATACGACCACGAGTTCCTGGCAATGGATTTACCAACGGTCGTGGAATGTCCGGTGCGGGCGAGTTGAGGGCGAGGTTTGACCCATCATTCACGAAGGTAGCGTAAATCTCATCATTGGCTTGCTGTACGGCGAAAAGCGGTACATTAAGAAATGACTGGTCAAAGTACATTCCGTAACCGCCGCGAACCACCGAGCGAGCATTGCCCTTCAGGTCCCAGGCAAAACCAATGCGCGGCGAAAAATTGTTTTTGTCGTCGTGTGCGACTGCTCCATAGGGGTTGCCAATGATTTGGAGTGCACGGACGGCGCGGTTATTAGCCTGATGATTCGAATCAACAAAGCCTATGTCGACATCGTAGCGCACCCCCAGATTCAGGGTGAGGCGCGAGTTAACCTTCCAGTCGTCCTGCGCGTAGAAGGCGAATTGCTTGGCGCCATCGCGGAGATTGAAACTAGGATCTCCTCCGGAGAGCACGATGTCCGCCACCACGCCAATGCCGTCCAGATCCGCTGCTGTGCACGTTGGGGATCCAACGATGGTGTTGCAGGTGATCGGACCAGGTAGAACTTGCGTAGTGTTGAAGCCCTGTGGAAACTGGGCGGGATTACCGACGATTTCATCGGCGTTGAAGAAGAAATCAACCTCGGGGGCGGAGTTAAATGCAAAGAGACCGCCGAGGGTTGGCTCCCAAACGAAGTCTCCGCCAAACTTGAGACCGTGATTACCACGATTCCATGTTAGGTCGTCGCGAAATTGATGTTTCCTTTGAAGCGTTTGTTGCGGAACGTTTCCGTTGCGACCCACATTCAGGCCGTTTGGAAAGACCAAATTGCGCAAGTCAGTGGTGGCAAGAATTTGATTATCAAAAGTTGAATATTGATAGGCAAATTGATTCACCGTATTGCTATTGGCCGTATAGGTCCACGAACCAAGAAAGTTATAAAGCGTGTTCAGCGTCTTGTTCCCGCCAGAAAGATCGGTGAAGACTGTCAGAAAGCCGGCCTGATCATTAAGACCGTTATTATTCTGACCTGAGAAACGGGCCACGATCGAGTTCTTTGACGAAAGGTTAAAGTCAGTCTTGATCGTGTAAATCGTGTCGTTGAAAGGCTGCGGCAGGAAACGCACCGCCTCGTATCCTATTGGTTCCAGGAGCTGAATCTGAGCAAAGGTATCGCCGGGTACTATTGAGTTGCCGCGCTCCCGGGTATGCTCAACAGTACCGAAGAAGAATGCTTTGTCCTTTGCAATTGGACCACCAATCGATCCACCAAATTGTTGGCGGCCAAAAGGAGGCTTAATCGCGTCACCCGGATTGGGGAACAGTAGTGGATTAGCTTTGGCTAACAACGCCGGAGCGTTCGCATTTAGTTTTTCATCGCGAAAGAAACCGAAGGCCGAGCCGTGAATGCTGTTGGTTCCGCTTTTGGAAACCACTGACAACAAGGCGCCACCGGATCGACCGTTTGCAGCCGAAAAGCGTTGGGTCGAAAGCGCGAACTCCTGAATTCCTTCCATTGAAAAGTTCTGCAGTATGCCGCCGACTGCGTTGTCCTTGTTGTCGCCGCCATCAACAGTGATGTTGATGTTGCGTCCCGTCGATCCGCCAACCGAGAATGTACCGACGCGGGCTTTGGTTGGGTCAAATGATGGTTCCAAAGTGGCGCCGGGAATCAGAATCGCCAAGGACGCAAACGAGCGTCCGTTAACAGGAAGGTTCTCCAGACGACGTTGATCGATTACGCCGCCGACATCAGTCTTGGTAGTTTCCACGAGGGCGGCGGCGTCAGCGCTAACGTTTACAGTCTCTCCTATTGCGCCAACCTTCAACTCGGGATTGATTGTGGTTCGCTGTAGCACGTTGACTACCACATTGTCTACCACACTCTTCGAAAAGCCTGTCGCCTGTACCTCGAGCCGATAAGTACCAGGTACAAGCTGGGCGATTTCATAAACACCCTCCGATGTCGTGGTGGCCGTTCGCTCGGCGTTCGTTCCGATATTGATTAACTTAACCGAAGCGCCGGGCACGATAGCTCCCGATTGATCTTTAACTACACCAGTAATCGTTCCAGTGTTGGACGTCTGTGCCGATGCGATGCCGACACCAAACAAGATAAAACAGACGCTCAAAAAGTAGATTGCTGAGCGCGATTGAGTAGGTTTACTTCGCCTCATTAAGAACCTCCTTTGGGTTGTTGTGGAGAAGACAGCTCACAGGGAAGAGCCTTGATCGAGGTCGGATTCGGAAAGTCCGCATTCGCGACATACTGTTTTCCTCAAACGTGCAGCGAGCATGTGCAAATGGAATGCCCTTTGAGCTTTTGAGCAAACGAGCCCGTAAATTTGATGTTCTGCGGGAATAGCGGGATTGGGTTGGCCCGGAAATATCCAAAAAACTAGTGTATTTCCAAAAATACGAATTCCGCAGCCGGGATTAAGGACGTGGTTTAGGTCGTAGGCTCAGCCGTTGTGCGGTGGCGATAGCCCTTTCGAGAACAGGATCCTCTACTTTTGAAACAAGTCCCATAAAGAGAGCTTCCTCGCTACCGACCCTTCTTCCTGTAGCGAATAACTCGAGGGCCTGGCTCCTGCCCACGATGCGGGGAAGGCGTTGAGTTCCGCCCCAGCCGGTAAGGATTCCAAGCCGCGCGCCAGGATGGGCGAAGCTTGCATCGATTGATGCTACTCGGACGTCGCAGGCGAGCGCGAGATCCAGTGCACCGCCGATGCAGTAGCCGTTTATCGCAGCAACTGTCCTTTGTGGAGCATCGGCAATTCTCTGGAAGATGCGCTGGCCAAGTTGTGAGAACTGAAGAGCAGAAGTCGAGTCCAAGTTTGCCAGCTCGCGTATATTCGCACCGGAGGCGAATACGTCCGCAGTGCCCGTGAAGATCAGAATCTTCACGTCGTCACGGGGTATCAATGTCAACAAGACCTTTTCGAGATCGTGAAGTGTAGAGATAGAAAGGGAATTGCGTTGAGCAGGTCTATTGAAACGAATTACCGCGATCGCACCATCAAGTTTTGTGACTATCGGAGGTGAGTCTTCCGCCATCGACTACTCACGCGGCTTAACGTTTTCACGAAGAAACTTGACGATGTTTTCAGTCGAGGTGCCCGGAAGAAATACTTCGGCAACGCCGTTTGCCTTGAGTTTGGCGATGTCATCCTGAGGAACGATTCCGCCCAGCAGGACGAGACAGTCGTCCATGCCCTGGTCCTGAAGTAGTTTCACGATGCGCGGGCAGAGCGTGTTATGCGCCCCGCTGAGTATTGAAACGCCGACGGCGTCCACGTCTTCCTGCAGCGCGGCCGCGGCAATCATCTCGGGCGTCTGACGCAGACCGGTGTAGATAACTTCCATGCCGGCATCGCGTAACGCACGGGCGATCACTTTGGCGCCACGATCGTGGCCGTCAAGCCCCGGCTTTGCGACCAGGACACGAATTTTTCTGTCGCTCATGTTGAGCATTGTAGACCTTACTGTATGAATTGCCCCAACGGCCCTTCGCGCTTGATGAAAGGTTTTAGTTCTGAGTAGCTGAAAAAATAACGCCCGGTTGGTTCAAACGCCTGTATCACATGAGGGTAACCGGCGTCGTAGAGAAACGTAATCCCCTTAGCGCCGATTTCGAAGTCATCGAGATTTTCGATCGTATAGCCCTGCGGCTCCTGCGCCTCTTTGGCAATCCTTACATCCTCAGGATCGCTTTTAGAGTCCTTCAGACTTTCTAAAATCTCTTTTAGTTCACCATGCAACTTCCCATCCAACATGCTGCGTAGCGTCGGCAGACTGCTGTTGATAAAAGCCTCGGACGCTTTAATAACGTTTCCGTTCTTGAGATTGATTGCGAAGTGCCTGGTCTGCGTGTCGGGATAAGCGCCTGAGCCGTCCTGGGTGAACGTAATATCCAGAATGCTGTTCTTGTTGTAGTTCACCTTATAACTGAATTCCGTCAACCAGTGGCCATCACGGTATTCAGCAATCGACGAGTCGAATACATTCTTAACCTGGAGGATTGCCTGGACTCGACGCAAGACCGCTGCATCCTTCAAGCCACTGATCACTGGGTAAGTGACGGTTGCTCGTTTCTTTTCGGGAACGTCCTTTATCAGAGCGCGACGGCGAATGATCACCACCGTTCGAGGTCTCACAACTGCTCGATCTGTGCCAGCCTGAGCGGCGACTTGTTGTACTTGAGTAAGGCTTACCGAGGGGCTGAATAATAGAAGGAGAAGCCCTATTGAGAGGAAGCGCATGGTTATCGGAAGAATCTGGAGACGAAATTGTGTCCTTAGAAAGCAGGTTCCTCGTAGACGCCGTAGACATCCCGCAAAGCCGAACAAATCTCGCCAAGGGTGGCATACGCTCGCACAGCTTCAATGGTGGCAGGCATGGTGTTTTCCATTTTCTGTGCGGCGCGCTTGAGCTTCTCGAGTGCGTTTTGAACTGCACCGCCGTCTCGTTTCGCTCGGGCCGCGTCAAGGCGCTCTATTTGGTGGGCCCGAACTGATTCATTAATAGCCAAAATCGGAATTGACGAATTCTCGTCCATTTCGTACTTGTTCACGCCCACGATAACCTGATCGCCCCGCTCTACTGCCTTTTGGTAGTGATAAGCAGAATCCTGAATCTCGCGTTGCGGAAATCCCTTTTCAATCGCGACTACCATCCCGCCCATCGCGTCTATTTTTCGGAAATAGTCGAGTGAACCTTGCTCCATCTTGTTGGTAAGGGCCTCGACAAAGTAAGAACCACCGAGTGGATCGACCGTGTTTGCGACGCCAGTTTCTTCGGCGATTATTTGTTGGGTGCGCAATGCGATTAAGGCGGCTTGATCCGTGGGCAGAGCCAGAGCTTCGTCGTAGGCGTCAGTATGCAAACTTTGTGTGCCGCCAAAAACGCCAGCCAGCGCCTGGATCGCCACACGCACAATGTTGTTGAGCGGTTGCTGGACCGTTAGTGACACTCCCGCAGTCTGAGTGTGGAAACGCATCTTGAGCGTGCGTTCGTTTGTCGAACCAAAGCGCTCGCGCATCTCTCTCGCCCATATACGACGCGCTGCTCGATACTTGGCAACCTCCTCGAAGAAATCGTTGTGAGCGTTGAAGAAGAAAGAAATTCGCGGAACGAATTCGTCTACATTCAGCCCAGCTTTCAGGCCCCATTCCACATATTCCAGGCCATCGCGCAACGTGAAAGCGAGTTCCTGTACCGCAGTCGCTCCCGCTTCACGAATGTGATAACCACTCACAGAGATGGGATTGTAGCGAGGCACATGTTGAGTGCAGAACTCAAAGGTGTCCACCACCAGCTTCATCGCCGGTTGGATGGGATATATCCATTCCTTCTGAGCGATGTACTCCTTGAGAATATCGTTCTGCAGAGTCCCGGAGATTTTTCTCCAATCAGCGCCTTGCTGCTCTGCTACGACTAGATACATCGCCAACAAAACGGAGGCCGGGGCATTGATTGTCTGGGAAACGGTAACTTGCTCAAGTGGAATCTGATCGAACAGTACCTCCATATCAGCGAGTGACGAAACTGCTACGCCACACTTGCCGACCTCACCTTCGGAAAGCGGAGAGTCTGCGTCATAACCCATTAAGGTTGGAAGGTCGTAGGCTACGGAAAGGCCTGTCTGTCCTTGTTCCAGTAAATATCGGAAGCGGGAATTTGTTTCCTCCGGAGTGCTAAACCCGGCAAACTGGCGCATCGTCCACATCTTGCCGCGATAACCAGTCGGATGTATTCCGCGGGTGTAGGGAAACTCTCCAGGAAAAGAAATGTCGCGAGAGAAGTCTAGCTCAGCAAGGTCGGCGGGCGTGTAGAGCCGGTCCACTTCCTCGAGTGAGACGGTCTCGAAACGTACCTTCGCTTCCGGATGCTTTCTGAGCGCTGGTCCAAGCGTTTCTGTTTGCCAGCGCTCAACTTCTTCAGTTGGAGTATTGATCTCTTTGGTTTCAGACATGCTTCTCGCGATTACCTTGCTGAATTGGAGAACTCGATCTTAGTTGAGCACAATTCGACTGTCAACGCAGGTAACCCGCGTACTTTATTTCGTTTAAAGGAAGGGAGCGCGGTTGTGATGGCAGTCACAACCGCGCAGTCGGGCAGGCACTCGCGATGCGTGGCTTTCAAGCAGGGAACTAGCGGGCAGCCGGCAGGGGAAAAGAAATTCGTTGCCGAATGAGCGTTCCCATTGACTCATTCGATAGGTACCACAATCTCATTAGCTCTAACCATATTCAGGCGGCTTCGTGCCGCCGCTTCGATAGTGCGCGGCTCGGAGTTCAGTTGCTGAATCTCCAACCGCAGAGATTGGTTTGTATTTCGAAGTTCCTCGACGTCATCTTGCATGCGGACATATTGCTGAGATGCCAACGACATTCTGGTTCTGGTCCTCACCGTGACTGCGACACAAATTGCAAAAGTACCGAGAATCACCATTCCAAAAATCACCCACGCAGGGATGACTCCACCGCGCCGGCGAACTTCGGCGGGAGTCCCGATGATGTCCAGCGAGATTTCCCTAACAGATGCAAACGTTGAACTCGCTCTCGGCGCAACACGCTGCGCCCGAATTCGCTCATCAACCCAGTAAGAATTTATGACCCTGCTCAAGAAGCACCTCCAAGTCCGTTGCTGATTCTGATTCCGCGTAAATGCGAACAACTGGTTCTGTCCCTGAAGGCCGCATCAACAGCCATGACCCGTCCGCAAAAATAAACTTAACTCCATCCATTCGATTGGTTCGCTCAACACGACGCCCGCCAATCTCATGAGGGTCTTCCGCCAACTTGTCGCCGAGCGATCGCATCAGCTCCGGAGTTAGACGAATACCAACTCGCCCCGATTCCAGTTTGCCGACGCGTCCATACAAGTCGTTCAACTGGTCAGTCAGGCTCGCGCCGCGCGCCGCAACTGCCTCCGCTGCGAGCAAACACGCAAGGATGCCATCTTTCTCCGGATAGTGACCTTTGATCGATAGTCCCGCCGACTCTTCACCACCGATAACAATCTTGTTTTCATTGATTAATTCTCCGATATACTTGAAACCAACCGGCGTTTCATAAACTGGCAGGCCACGGGCCTCTGCGACGCGATCCACCAGATGGGAAGTAGCTACTGAACGGGCGGCACCGCCGGCCCATTTTCTCGACTCCACCAAATAATCGAAGAGAAGAGCAATCAACTGATTGGGGGTTATGAATGAACCATTTGAATCAATGACTCCAAAGCGATCGGCATCACCGTCAGTGGCAAGCCCTAACACGCAGCCTTTCGACATCACTACCTGTCTTAACTCATCCAGATGATTGGCTTCCGGTTCCGGCGAGCGTCCTCCAAAAAGCACGTCACGCCAGTCGTGAATAGTCTCTACTTTCAGTCCGTGAGTGCGTAAGATTTCATCAAGGTATCCTCGCCCAGTCCCCCACAAGGGATCGTATGCATAGTGGCCTCCCGCTCGACTGATTGCCTCAAAGTCAATTTTTTTGGACAAGTCTTCGAGATAGCCTGGGCGTGCGGCGAATGTTTGTACCTCGCCAGCTTTTAGTGCGTCCACCGGCGCAGCAGTAGGAACTGAAGCTTGAATGATCTGCTCAACATTGCGCGTGATTTCGGGCAAGGCAGGCGCACCATCGCTCGTTGAGAGTTTCATTCCGTTGTACTGAGGCGGATTGTGCGAGGCGGTGAAGTTAATTCCACAGATTGCCCCTTTGCTCCTAATAACGTGCGAAATCGTGGGGGTCGGTACAGGTTCATCGCAGAGGAGAACCCGAAATGCGTTCCGGGAAATGATGCTTGCGCATTCTTCGGCAAACTGCTCACCCAGAAATCTGGTATCGTATCCAACGACCATGAAGTCGCCGACAGCGCTAGCCGCTTCGAAATGAGAACAAATCGCACTAGTCACGGAACGCACGCCCGCAAACGTGAACTCGTCTGCGATGACTGCCCGCCAACCAGATGTACCAAATTTGATAGCCATTGTCTTTGATTAAGAGCCTGCTTAACCCAGATGTGCGTTTAGCCACAAGATAATAGGTACAGTGTCGGTTCCAACCCCAATGGAATGTGCTTTCGTCATCGCCAATTCGTTGCCAGTCAACGGTTTAGGGGCAAGATTCGCGGAATGTAGCATCGGTGCTTAAGGGTGTAAAGCAATATCTTTGCAACGCTTCCGCGACGTAACTTCAACGTTTACTTGAACTAAGCGCGCTTAATGGCCCACAAAGGCGTACGCATGGCGTACACGAAAATAATGGCTTTTTTGGAGACGTTGTGCCGTTTGAAGGGGATTGACAGTAGTTTCGTGCGAAGTTAGACTTCGTAGTTGAAGCCGCTGGATGTATTTCAGCTAAGGGCTCTCAACCGTACTCTCTTTCTGACCCCATCTTGCCTTAGATTTCACGAACATAGTGGCTCGTTTCGGAAGCGGTAACAGCACCGTTCCATCCCGCTTTCAAGAAGCAGAGAGGCTCCATGCCAGAATTGACCAGTTCTTACCCGGATCCCCAAGTACATTTGAATACTAGTCCACTTCCCTTGGGCTCAATTGTCAGGGCGCTCTGCCAAGCGGCTAACGCTGGCCCGGAGTTGCTCTACGAAGTGATGCTCAAACTGAGCCTTTTAGTCGAAGCAACGGCGCCGATGTACGGCCTTTCCATGTGGAGCGTCGATGGAGGACAGAGGCCGAGACTTAACTGGGCCGAAGGGCTCGACGAAGCAGAACTGGCAAGAGGACAGGAGACAGTTGCTGAGTCGCTGGCGGCGAGCGCGTCCTGGCCTGATATAAAGGAAGGCGACTCTTCGGTTTGTTTTGTGTTGACCTCATCCAGGGCTGGGCGCCCCGGTGCGGCTCTATATGGTTTATGCGTTCGGCCGTTATCTCTCCAGCAGGCTCGAGATCTTGGAGTGATAGTGGATGTGACTCGTCTGGCCCACTCGCGCGTTTCAGCTGCACAACCAATAAATGCTGCAGGGGTTAGCGGGGAAAAGCCGGGAAAAACTCTCCTTCCGGGGATGATATTCGCGAGTCGGGCAATGAACGAGGTGGCTCACACCATAGATCGAATCAAGGATTCAAATTCAACAGTTCTAATTACGGGCGAATCAGGCACGGGCAAAGAACTGGTTGCGCACGCGATTCACAGGCTCAGCAAGCGTTCTGAAGAGGACTTTATTCCATTCAACTGTTCAGCTGCTCCGCCTGACCTCATCGAGAGCATGCTCTTCGGCCATCGCCGGGGAAGTTTTACGGGGGCGCTTCAGAGTAACGAAGGTCTAATTCGAGCGGCGGAAAACGGAACTTTATTTCTTGATGAGATTGGGGATCTGCCCTTAGCCCTCCAGCCGAAGCTTCTTCGCTTTCTACAGGAAGGTGAGATTCACCCGCTTGGGCTCAGTACTCCACAAAAAGTCAACGTGAGAGTGATCGCGGCGACGCACAAGGACCTTGACAGGCTGGTGCGGGAAGGATTGTTCAGAGATGATCTCTACTACCGCATCGCGACACTGACGGTTAAGATTCCGCCGCTACGTGACCGGCCGGAGGATATATCGGCGTTAATCTCTCATTACCTTTCTCATTTCGCCCGACGCAACGACAGAACGATCGCCGGAATTACATGGGAAGCCATTCACGCGCTGGAAAACTATTCCTGGCCCGGTAACGTACGAGAACTCGCCGGCGAAATGGAACGGCTTGTTTTGTATGCCGAAGAGAACAGTCATATTACGCCGGAACAGATCAGCCGCCACATCTTTTCTCCCTCCGATTCGCTACACTCTGAAAAAAGAACCGGGGAAAACCTCGAACTCCTTCTGGAAGACTACGAAAGACGCGTTATTACCGAGACGCTGAAGCGAAATGATTGCAACGTCGCGCGTACTAGTGAAGCGTTAGGACTAGGTTCACGCCAAACCTTGTATAAGAAGATCAAGCGATTAGCGATCGACATCACAGACTTTCTTCAGGAAGACACTGAACCCGGGCTGCAGTTACGCGCGTCAGATCAATAGTCGCTCCAGATTTTCCGGCTGCGTGGCTCCCACACCTTCCCTGCACCTGTACTCTGACAAACTGCATGACGCTTTTACGTTATATCTCCTACTTTGTTTTAGCGCTATTGATACATGAAATATGTCACAGCATTGCAGCTTACGCCTGTCGGATCTCAATAAGTGAATTTGGCATCGGTTGGGGCCCTAGAATATATGGCACGCGTGTCCGCAATATTGATTTCATTTTCAGACTCCTGCCGTTGGGTGCCTATGTTCGTTTTGACGTTGATGAGCTGCAAACACGACAACTAAGACAGCAGGTGCTTGTCTTGATGGCAGGCATCATCGGAAACCTTGTTGTGGCAAGCTTGTCACTCGGCACGCCGTTTAGCCTCATTAATTACCTGCTCGCTGCCACCAATATTCTGCCCTTGTATCAACAAGACGGTTGGAAGTGCGGTATGGTTATGCTGCGCGGGATATTGGGTCGTAAGAGCCCGACAGTGGAATGGACATTTACCATCGCTGGTTCAATTTTGAGTTTTGCAGTTCTTGCTACAGCGGTTTTACGACGGTTCCAGTAGTCGACCAGGACAAGACTTATATGAGTCACTCATCGGCAGCAATTACTCCGGCGCAAGAGGTAGAAGTCGCAACCGCTGAAATAGAGTGGCGCTGGGGCTTACTAGCTGCGTCGTTGCTGGCGCTGCTGAGTGTCTATCCACAGTTTCACCTGTGGTTCAATCGCGGCGAGTATTCGCAGTCTGCGGTCGCTTATAACCAGGGACTTGGTGATGAGGTGGCTTACGCGGCCTACGTCAAAGCACTCATTGATGGTCGGCCTCGGCGGAACGATCCATACACTGGACGGAACAACAGTGCTGATGCGCGTTTGCCCGAATCCCTTTTTTCGATTCAATTCGTTCCCGCTTACGCTGTAGCTTTACCAGCTCGTGCCTTCGGCGTCTCGGCTACAACCGCCTTCATGTTTCTTACGCCTTTGGTAGCATTTACTTCCGGGCTTGCGGTGTTTGCTCTGATTTTTTTGGGAACACGTAATAATCGCTTGGCGGCGTGCGGAGTGCTGGTTATTTTATGTCTTGGAACACTAGCGGCAGCGGAAGGCACTTTTAGCAGCTTGGTCGGCGGCGAAAGGCACTTCGATTACTTTCCCTTTCTTCGTCGATATCAACCCGCTGCGTCTTTCCCTATCTTCCTGCTATTTCTGATTCTTGTTTGGCAATCTCTGACAAGACTTACGCGACCCATATTGTCTGGACTCTCGGTGGGAGCAGTTCTGGCCGTGCTGGTCTTCTCCTACTTTTATCTCTGGACCGCGGCCATGGCCTGGCTCGTTATACTGGCGCTACTGTGGCTAATCAGTCGACCAGAAGATCGGAACTCCGTTGTCCGATTTTCGGCGGCATTCGCAATCATGTCACTTGCTGCGCTTATTCCGTATTTCCTACTGATTTTTCAAGGGTCCGAAACTACGGGGAGCGTTCAGTTGCTGGCCAGCTCGCGCCGCCCGGATCTTTTTGCTGCGGCAGAAATACTTGGAGGCTTGCTGCTATTAATCCTGGCAGTCGGCATTCATCGAAGAAGCATCGATTATCACGATCGTCGCGTCATTCTAACTGCCTCATTCGCGCTGCTGCCTTTTGTAGTCTTGAATCAACAGCTCCTAACTGGCCGCGTCATGCAGCCGATTCACTACAAAGGTTTTGTCACTAGCTACGCCGTTTTGATCGGTTTCGTCCTGGCTTCAGGTCTCGAATGGCGCAGGCGCGCGGGTGGACGTTGGCAGCTTTCGAAACGTGCGCTGGTTTGGATCGCCATCGCGGCTTTTGATTGGGGCGCTCTTGAAGCGATTCAAGCTGCGAAGCGAAGTGCAGAGGGCAATCACAAAGCTGCCGAAGAGATGAGCGTATACGTTCGTCTTGCCGAGCAAGCTCAAATCAATACGACGATCGTAGATAAAAAGGTCGTTCTGTTCGACGACCTTCACATGGCGGATGGCGCGCCAGCTGCTTGCCCACTTGCAGTACTGTGGGCGCCCCACATGATGGTATATCCCGGAGTCACGGCTGTAGAGAACAAGGAAAGACTTTACCGACATCTCTATTACACAGGTGTGGGTGTGAAGGAACTTGATGCGTATCTGCATGGACAGAATGTTTATTACGGTTGTGCGGTTGGTTTGTTTGGCTTCGATCGCTTGATCGATGGCCTCAACCCAAATGCTAAGCCCATTACTGCCGAAGAAAAAGAAGCGGCATTAATCTCATATGGTCGATACATCCAAACTTTTGATAAGCAGCGAGCAGCAAACCCGAGACTTTCATACGTGATCACGCAAACCGTCGGCGGTACGGATCTAACGAATCTTGAACGTTGGTATCAACGCGACGCGGGTGAACGAGTAGGAAAGTTTACTGTTTATAAACTTCAATTGAGAGATGATGTTGAAGATGTCAGTCGCTCGCAGAGTGTTCTCCATCGGTAACAAAAACCTGGCAGCCCCGGCAATCGCGAAAGGACTGTAAGATGTCAGAACAAATAGGCACAAACTTTCCTCCATTTATCCGGGCCGGGGAAACGCTTAACGCAACAAAGCAAGGCAATCGACTGCTGGATACGATTAAGTCAAGCCGACGGTTATTGGTCGTCGTGTTCATGTTAGTGATTTTCGCGGCAGCGTCACGGCCAATTAAGGATCCGGATTTCTACTGGCATCTGAAGACAGGCCAATATCTACTTGAAACCAGGAGCATTCCCACCACAGACATATTTTCGAACTCTAAGTTTGGCAGCGAATGGGTGACCCATGAATGGTTGTCCGAACTCTTCATGTTTTCCATCTTTCGTGTGTTTGGTTATGCAGGATTAATAGCAGCATTCGCAGCTATTATTACGGCTACCTTTAACCTCGCTTACCGCCGCTGCAAAGAGGTTGCCCCGCATCCTTACATTGCAGGCTTCGCCTTAATAGTTGGAGCCGCGGCGACGATGCCAACGTGGGGAGTACGACCACAGATGTTGTCGATGTTGTTTGCCAGCATCTTTGTGTTGGTGTTGGGCGACTATTATCGCAACGTTAGTACCAAGGCGATCTGGTCATTGATACCTCTAACAGTCCTATGGGTAAACATGCACGCGGGATTCGCGATGGGTCTAGCCCTGATCGTACTAACCATGGGAAGCTTGTTTACTGATGCATTGTTGTTGCCCGATGAATCGATAAAGAAGACATGGCCGCGCATACGTACGCTTTGCCTTTTGTTGGTTGGTTGCATTGGAGCCGTATGCCTCAATCCGAGCGGCGCCCGCATGTACTCCTACCCATTTGAAACCCTCAACTCAAGCGCGATGATGCAGTATATACAAGAGTGGAAGTCACCCAATTTCCACGAACCGATGTTCCAGGCATTGGCTCTGCTGTTCCTGGTGACGTTTGCAGCGCTGACGTTATCAGGAAAGAGAGCTCGGCCCGGTGAATTGTTGATGCTTCTCGTAACTGCCCTTGCAACGTTGCGCTCGAGTCGGAATGTTCCGTTCTTCGCCTTGTTGGCAATACCCCTCTTAGCTGAACACTTATGGCACTGGGTGACGGCGCAGGGTTGGGGTAAATGGTTTACGAAACCTGAGGGACGCGAAACGGGAAAAGCTGCAGGGTTGAAGGTGGTGCTAAATGTTTTGTTGCTACTGATAACGCCAATGACTGTAATTGCCTTCCGGATTGGAGACAGCGTCAGAAACCAGTCCAAGACTGAAGCTGAAAATTACCCAGCCGGGGCTGTGAACTTCATGCTCAAAGAAAAACCGCCGCAGCCTATTTATAACGAGTACGTGTGGGGTGGCTATCTAATCTGGCGTCTGTATCCGGAATACAGGGTAAACATGGACGGTCGTGCCGACGTCTATGGCGATGCGCTCATAGAAGAATTCCTTGCCGTGCACGATGGTGAAACGAAATGGCGCGATTCTCTTGACAAGCAGGGAACTCGGACCGTCCTGGTAAAACCCGACGCACCTCTTGCGAGCTTGCTTCGCCAGGACTCGGGATGGGAAAGGATTTTCGAAGATCAGGGATCAGCCATTTTTGTTCGAAGATAGTTCGTCGCTTCTCTTAAGGTATCTTAGTTCCGCACAGACCAAGACAACCAATTCTCTTCACGTAGCAGGGCTCCCCCGACGCTGTGTCCATTGGTGTCGGGTTGCCTTAGATTTTACCTCTCCGTACGAACCAAAAAAAACCCTGATAAATCGTCTGTAAACCGCCTGTGCCGCTCAGCTCGCCTAATCGCCGCAGACGTTCGGCGGTGGACTCGCATGAACATTTCCCCTGGAGCAAGCGATGAAGTTGCTAGTGCATAAGGCTGACCATCTCCTTTGCAAAGCCCCTCAGTTCGTCGGGCAGAGGGACTTGCCGGTGCCCAATGCCAACCCAAAGTCCAAGCATGACTCGAACAAGACATCTTCCCACGACGCCACTCGTACCTTCGGGTTGAATCGAGCCATAAGTCTTGTCAACGGAAGGCTACAATTGAAAAGGCCAACCAGCTCCTGCTCATTCAACTTACTTTCGGGCCATGAGTTCACAAGTCGAATTGAACTCTGTAAACGCCAGGCGACACGCATCACGACCTTCCTCGCGCAAAACCTGCAAAAACGCCTCTTACTTCAAAGACCCGGTGCGGCATAGCTCTTGTTATAGGACCAGACGTCCGCTAGGCGAGACCAAGTTTCAAAATTCACTTCTAGTTTAGCGGGCTGGATAAGACTAATGAAAAGTGTAAATCACAAAATCCTTGTTCCGAGTTTGATTGGAGTGGTGCTGGTAGCACCCTTCCTGGTGATTGCAGCGATCGTCGGCATTCATGCTGCAACGCTGGCCGCTAACGCCGCGCCTGAAGTGTTTTGTGTGCTTCTTGCGCTGGCCAGCATTGCCGCGAGAGTTTCCGGTAGTCAGCTTGCACTCACTGATACTGCGGAAGACGGAACCCGTGTTAGCGAACCTGGGCAAACACTTATCTGCGAGTCGTCCACCATGCGCTACTAATTCTCGCAAACTGGTCCTTCCTCCAAGCCGAAGATGCATGGTGGGTAAGGGCGCGATGCTTAACTCTTAACCCAAATCTAAGGAGCAAAAAAATGATTAAGAATTTTCTTCGGGATGAAACGGGCCTTGAACTTTCAGAGTACGCGGTTGCCGCAGCTTTGATAGCACTGGCGGTAGTTGGCATCTTTGGCACTCTCGGTAACAACATCAATGGTGTTATCGGAAACCTCGCCAACAAGATCAAGTAGGAACACAGAATTGCGAGAGAGAAGAGCGCGTCAAGCGGCAAGCCGGTAGGCGCGCCTTCTTCTCAGCTAAGGGAGAATTGATGATTAGAAAATTTCTAAAAGACGAAACCGGCTTGGAACTTTCAGAATATGCCGTGGCTGCCGCGTTGATAGCGCTGGCAGTTGTTGGTGTCTTTGGCACTCTCGGTAACAGCATCAATGGTGTTATCGGCAACCTGGCTAACAAGATCAAATAACCACTGTCCAGTTTCCGCGGGGCGGTGCGCGCGCCTCCATTCCTAGAGGATAAACCCGCTATGCGAAGATTTCTTAAAGATGAATCGGGTCTCGAGCTCTCCGAATATGCCGTAGCCGCCGCCCTGGTGACTCTCGCCGTGATCGTAGCTTTCACGAGTCTCGGCACCAATATCAACGGTGTGATCGGCAACTTGGCCAGCAAGATCAAATAAGTATCACAGCTTACGAACGCGCCCGCGCGGTACCGCTGTTTCAGATTACTCAACGGAAAATAGAAGTCGGAGGCAAGAGTCCATGGCTGGCTCGTTAAGCATTATCAGTGCTGCTTTTCTCATTCCGCTGGCCGTCATCATCTCTTACTACGATGTGTGCTACCGACGGATACCGAATGCGTTTGTGCTGGCCACATTAGTCGCGGGAATTTTGATAAACGCCTTTTTCGGAGGTGTTCAAGGAGCGCTGACTAGTTTAGGCGGTTGTTTTATAGGATTTACGTTGATGTTTGTATTGCACGTTTTCGGTGCGATGGGCGCGGGCGACGTAAAACTGTTCGCGGCCATCGGCGCTTTAACAGGCGCTAACCTGGTCTTACCAACGTTCCTTATCGTCACTCTAACTGGGGGCGTGCTTGGCGTGGCTTCGATGTTACGAGCCGGCCAATTGAAATTCACCATGATGCGAGTCTTTCAAATTCTGATCGGACTCTTACCGGGTTACAAGCTGCCTCGCTTTCCCGTCCCAGTGGATCGCCGCTACACCATCCCCTACGGAGTCGCGATTACGTTCGGAAGCCTTATTTCGTTAGTCCTCTTCCGCAGCTAGCGGAAGTTCAATTGCGAGTTAGGAAGCTCGCCCCAACACGGAGAGTAAAGCGATGCGCAACAAACGATTCTTTGTCGTACTGGCAGGAGCCCTGGTATTTGGATTATTAGCCGCGGTTTCCGTCAATCGTTACTTATCAAACGCCCAGGCCTTCTCTAAGGACATGACCAAGGTTGCTGTCGCCAAGGTCGCAATACCATTGGGCACCAAGATCGTGGCCGAGCAGGTGATGATGGTCCAGTTTCCGAAAGACTCGATGCCGGATGGCACTTTCGAAAGCGCCGAGAAACTTGCGGGACGAGTTGCAGTAGTGAATATCGCTGCACGAGAGCCGATCACCGATGCTCGGTTAGCTCCAGAAGGAACCGCGGGAGGGTTATCAGCAGTCATTCCTGAAGGCTATCGAGCGATGACTGTAAAGGTCGACGATGTGGTAGGCATCTCTGGCTTCATCATGCCGGGCACGCTTGTGGACGTGGTTGTTGTTATTACGCCCGAAGATGCTTCCCGTGGCGCTGGTCCAATCTCCAAGATCGTCTTGCAGAACATCAAGGTTCTGGCAAATGGACAGAACATCGACAAGCCTGAAAATCAGCGTGATGTGAATAGTGTTAAGGCGGTAACGCTTCAAGTGACACCCGAGCAAGCCGAAAAACTTGCACTCGCTTCTTCGGAAGGCAGGTTGCAACTTGTCATGCGCAACTCCATCGATCAGGGAGATGAGCAGACGACTGGTGTCAACAAACAAAAGTTGCTCGGTGGCGAACACGCTGCGCCAGCTCCCGATCCAGGTTCACTGAAAAGCGAGCAGCCAAAAGAAACGAGGCCCCAGCCCGTGCGAAGGGTGACTGTTGAACCCGAAGTGAAGCGCGCCGCTCCTCCAGCCCCGCCGCGCGCCTCGGTCGAAGTAATTGAAGGAGCAAAGAAACGAAACGTCGATTTTCCGTAAACGGCCAAAGGCCCTGGAGTCGATAAACGAAGCCGGCAGTCAACATTACATTGACTGTTTAGACCATTCGATCAGCAAGTAGCAAAAGGAGCACAGATCATGCAGAGCCCTTCCCCGGTCACACGCCAACTGAGCTTGTTAATGGCGTCTTTGATCACCGTTCTCGTTAGTTCCACCGCATTCGCCCAAACTTCTTACAAGGCGTCGTTTTCTCAGGCTAAAGAAACCTTTGCCGTCAACGTTCTAGTCGGGCAATCGCGCGTGATCAATTTCGACAAACCGGTGGGCCGTTTTTCGGTCTCGAATCCGGAAATCGCCGAAGCTGTGCTGGTAACGCCAGACCAGGTGCTGGTAAACGGTAAGGCATTCGGTCAAGTCAACTTCATTGCCTGGGAACAGTCGGGCAAAGAGTATCTCGTGTTCGATGTCTACGTGAGAACTAATCTCTCGCTCATCGATTCGCAGATACGAGTCTTGTTTCCCAAGGACGACATCAGATTGAGCCAGGCGAATGGCTCGGTGGTGATGTCAGGCAGTGTTTCAGATCCGGCTAAGGCGACACAGGCGCAGGCTGTTGTCGAAGCAGCGGGTTTCAAAACAGTTAACATGCTTTCATCGCCAGTTGAGAACATGACGCAGGTTCAGCTGCAGGTTCGTGTTGCTGAAGTCAGTCGCAGCAAAATGCGTGACCTCGGTTCCTCTTATGCATCGGTTAACGGCGGCACTTCAGCCTATGCGAGCGGCGGCGGACCGGCGAATTTGACAAGCTCAGTATTGCCAGCCCTCGGGACCACGTTCGCTGGTTCAGCTTTAAATCTATTTCTTTTCAATAGCGGCATTGGGACAGCGGCTTATATCAGGGCGTTGCAGACCTCTGGCGCATTGCGCGAGCTTGCGGAGCCGAACCTGATTGCCATGAATGGCCAGCAAGCCAGTTTTCTTGCTGGCGGCGAATTTCCGGTCCCTATCGTTCAAGGCGGCGGAGATAAGAGCACTGTTTCCGTGATCTTCAAGGAGTACGGCGTTCGACTTAATTTTAAGCCAACCATCGTCGACGAGGATCACATCCGCCTGGAGTTGGAGCCTGAAGTTTCAACGATTGACTTTGCCAACGGCGTTAAGTTTGACGGCTTTCTGATTCCTGCCTTACGCACACGACGGGCCAAGACAGGCGTGGAACTGCGCGATGGTCAGTCGTTCGCACTCGCAGGTCTACTCGACAACAACGAAAGTCGATCACTGTCGAAGGTTCCCGTACTGGGTGATATCCCGGTGCTGGGTGCGCTCTTCAAGTCAAAGTCATACCAGAAGAACGAAACCGAGTTGATGTTTATCGTGACAGCCAGTCTGGTCAAGCCAGTTAATCGCGATGACTTGCCGCAGATGCGTGGTATCGACGGTCTGAAGAATGGTTCGCCGCTGGGCCTCGAACCAAAAGGCGAAGCTATTGAAGGCCAGAGTGGTTATAAGATCTCCGGTCAGAACACCGACAGCACTCCAGCCACGACCCCCAAAGTCACAGATGCTCCGAAAGCAGCTGAACCGAAGGCGACAACGGGAACTACGACCAGTACGGGCACTACGATGGGCGCAACTAACGCGCCCAAAGACAGTGCGCCAACCGTGAACCAACCCCTTCCCCCGGCGAAGGCTGTTGCTGTCAGTCTGGCGGACATACCGAACCCTAAATAGCACCGAGGGTAGTCAAATGTCGTTTCAGGCGGACTTACTGAAGGAGGAAGCACCATGCATAAACAGCAACGTAACCGCAGCAACAAAGATCAGAGAGGTTCAGTTCTGGTCTTATCCACGGTCGCAATGTTGGCAGTTCTCCTGGCGGTTGGTTTGGGCGTCGATATCAGCCACTTCTATTTAGCGAAAACGGAATTGCAAAATGCGTCTGACGCTGCTGCTTTGGCGGCGGCGTCAGCCATCAATTCGAATCCCAGTGGGATCATCGATGGGGCTTGGCGAGCAACTCAAGTAGTAAACAGATACGAGTTCAATAAGGACGATGTTCAATTTACGAGCGACGACGCCATTCTCTGGTCAGCGAATATTGATGGACCATATTTGAAAACCAACGCAGCGTCAGCGAGCAAGGAAACTGCTGCGACTATCCGCTTCGTCAAAGTTACGACTGAGCAAAGTCCAGTCTCGATTTCATTTGCATCGGTGGTTTTGGGCAACAACAAGAACATGTCGGCGACTGCAACCGCCGGTCTCTCAGTACCCCTTAATACTTTCTGCGGCTTTATTCCCCTGGCTGTATTGATCAATGACGATCTTGATCAATTGATTCCGGGATCGGTTTACACAATTCGCGCGCCCGCCGGCACCAGTGTTTCTCCCGGTGACTATCAGATTCTCTCTATAGCGGGTCCTGGTGGTAATGACGTTGGAATTGGGATTGGGGCGGGAGTGGATGCTTGCGCTAAACCTGGCGACGTATACACGGTTGACTGCAAGCCAGGTCTGACAGCTGGAAAGGTTCGCACGGGCCTCAACTCCCGTTTTGATGACTACGGCGGAAGCCAGTTGGATCCTATGCTTGAGCCGCCTGATACCAACATCAAGGAAGATATCACCTGGAGCGATTATGCCAAGTATTTGGGATGTGGACGACCAGGCCATATCGCTTGCGATCCAAATTACGTAACTGCGCCATCGCATGCAGGCGTCGACGAGCGGCGCGTAGTTCTAATCCCGCTCGTCAAGGTAAGCGAATTTGAACAGGGGCGCTGTGAAGTCAAGTTTACCCGGTTCGGCGCATTCTTCCTGATAAACAAACCGCCCAATGGCAGCGGCGGTGAAATGAAGGCGGAATACATTATCGATCGTGTAGCTACTGGCAAGGGAACGTACGACCCTAACGGCGGCGTCGGCGATCCTTTATTGGCTGTCCCCGTTCTCTACCGGTAAGAGGTTGCCTTATGTGTCCCCGCATTCGAAAAATTCGCTTGTTGCGCAGGTTCCGCCGCAGATTAGCCAGCGTTGGTCATAACGAACGCGGCGTTCAATTGGTGGAACTGGCGATTGTCTTACCACTCTTCATGATTCTGTTTGCCGCTACGGCAGAATTTGGCCGGTACTTCTACGAATACACAACGCTTTCAAAAGCGGCGCGTGTCGGGGCCCGTTACCTGGTTACACAGAAGGTGGACTGCGTTCAGGCCGACTTGGCGAGGAATCTGGTGGTGTATGGGAATACCGCGGGCACCGGTTCGCCAATTCTTCCAGGCTTGTTGACCAGCAACGTCTCGATTACGCCAAACGATCTTGCTTGCGCTGGAACACCTCAGGGCGTGCCCCCAAGTATTACGGTCACGATCTCGGGTTTCAAACACCAGTCGTTATTCGACCTCGGTGGATTGCTGAACAATGGTGCCATTTCAATGGACATCGACGTCAAGCCAAGTGTCTCGATGCGCTACATGTTGAGCACGCCCCTCGTGTAGGAGACTGAAATGATTCGCGACCGCAAACAGAACAAGAAAAGAGAACGTGGGGCATCACTAGTGGAGTTCGCTATTGCTGCCACCGTGTTTTTGACGGTCGTGTTTGCGGTAGTCGAGTTTGGCCGGGCGCTGTGGGTACACAACGCGTTGAGCGATGCCGCTCGGCGAGGAGCACGTTACGCCGTGTTACATAAGGCGACCGACATTGACGATGTGAAAAAGATCGTCGTCTATGGGGATCTAACGGAAACAACTCCTTTGCTGGACAATCTCACTACCGGAAATGTCGATGTCGTCTACAGCGGCTTCAATCTGGATGGGGGCACTGTCTCTGTTTCAGTACATGATTATGACTTTCAGCTAATCCTGCCACTTGTGGTTTCGACCATCCGTATGCCGAATTACACCACGACCCTCACTGGTGAAAGTGCCGGATTGATCCCGAATTGAACTGTGGAACGTGCCCTGGTAAAAACAAATGACACAACCATTAACCTTAGTAGTCCTTAGTACAGCGCTTGATAGCTTCAAAGAAATCCGCTCTGCTCTGACGAGCGATAGCCGCTTACAACTTCTCGCGGGCGGTAACGATGCCGAACAAGTTTATGAGGAGATTGTGCGGCTCAAACCATCGGCAGCCATTATCGCGTTGGGTGAGGTGCCGGACCAGTCGATCAAGCTGATTCAAAAACTGCACACGGAATGTCCCAGTACCGCATTGGTCTCGGCGGCGCAAAACGCTTCTGGGGATCTAATACTGCAAAGCCTGCGAGCCGGCGCCCGAGAGTTTCTACATCTGCCGGTCAAAGCCGAAGAACTAAAAACAGTATTTGATCGCATTACGGATATTCCGACATCGCAGGTAGAAGCGCCGAAGAAAAGAGGAAGAATGATAGCGGTCTTCTCAAGCAAGGGTGGATGTGGCACCTCTTTTATCGCCACTAACCTCGCGGCCGCAAACTCAAGGCCCACCGTGCTTGTCGATTTGAATCTCCAGGCGGGGGACTTGCCTCTCTACCTTGGCGTTGACCCGAAATACTCGATTGCCGACATCGTTGAGAACCACTCTCGTTTGGATGAGGCTCTAATCCAGAGCTTCGTTACACCCTGTACCTCCACACTATCGTTACTGGCTGCTCCCAAACAGGCGGACTCCGCTGATGAAATTGAACCGGAGCACGTTTTTGAGGTTCTACAGCGACTGCGACAATCCTTTGATTACGTCATTTTGGATCCACAACACACGTTTGACTCAATTACCCTGGCGGCACTGGATCAATCCGATGAAATTGTGTTGGTCCTTTCTTTGGACATCCCCGCAATTCGAAGCACGCAAAGAGCTCTCGAGATATTCGACCGGCTCGGATACCCGAGAAAGAAAGTTCGGATCGTAGTGAATCGTTGGAGTAAACAGATCGACCTTGAACTGCGTGAGGTAGAAAAGTTTCTGGGTGAGCCAGTGGTTGGATTTGTGCCCAGCGATTATCAAATAGCCGTGAATTCGATCAACCTCGGTACGCCGGTTGTGCAGTCTGATCCTGGTTCGAAGATCGCCCAGGAGATCAAACGTATCGCGCAAAAGCTCAACGATGGTGCCGCCGTAGTTGTGGAAGAAGAGCCGCAGCCGCGAAAGAGTTTATGGAATACGTTTTTGAAACGAGGGAAAACTCCGTCCTCTTTCAAACTGCAAACGTCGATGGAACGAGTTAGTTCATAAAACCTGAACAGGACTTCAAAAAAACATCATGGCCCTACGAGAACGATTAATTAGAGAACCCGGTTTTCCAGGAACCGGAAACGGCAACGGAAATGGGACCGAGCATGCTCCTCATAGTTTTCAGGAGATCAAGTCTCGCCTGCACCGAACGCTTATCAACCGCATGGACCTGTCGAAGCTGTCTTCACTCACGCCGGAACAAGTGCACGCCGAAGTCTCTCGGCTTGCCGAAAATGTTCTGGCCCAGGAAGCCCTGCCGCTGTCGGCTTCGGAAAGAGAACGGTTGGTTGGCGATGTTCAGCATGAACTGTTCGGCTTGGGACCGCTGGAGCCTCTGTTGGCTGATCACACCATCTCGGACATTCTCGTTAATTCTCACAGCACCATCTATATCGAGCGACACGGAAAGTTGGAAAGAAGCGACGTAGCGTTCAAAGACGACGAGCATCTTGATGCGAGTCATTGAACGTATTGTCTCTACGGTTGGCCGAAGAATAGACGAGTCGTCACCGATGGTGGATGCGCGTTTGCGGGACGGTTCTCGTGTTAACGCAATCATTCCGCCACTATCGATTGATGGGCCCGTTCTTTCCATCCGCCGTTTCGGCGCCGAGCCGTTAAAGATGGCGAAGCTGATCGAGCATAAAGCGCTTACAAAAGACATCGCTGACATGCTTCAAATGTGCGTCACAGCGAGGTTGAACACGTTGATTTCGGGTGGCACCGGCGCTGGCAAAACTACTTTGCTGAACGCCCTGTCAGCGTACATTCCCGAATATGAGCGAATCGTTACCATCGAAGATTCGGCTGAACTGCAACTGCAGCAACCCCATGTGGTCCGCTTGGAGACCCGTCCGCCAAACATTGAAGGAAAGGGCGAGGTCACCCAACGCGATTTAGTGCGAAACGCCTTGCGCATGCGGCCCGATCGCATCGTTATCGGAGAGGTCCGCGGAGGAGAAGCTATCGATATGTTGCAGGCGATGAATACAGGTCACGATGGCAGTCTAACAACCATTCACGCCAATACTACTCGCGATGCCTTAGCACGGTTGGAAACGATGATTCAAATGACCGGGATGCGCATGTCTGAGCGCGCAATGCGACAGCAGGTAGCCTCGGCGATCGATCTGGTGCTGCAGGTTGCGCGGCTGTCAGACGGCACCCGCCGGGTGACTTCAATTTCCGAAATCACAGGTATGGAAGGCGAAACGATAACAATGCAGGAGGTCTTCCAGTTTGAACGAACAGGTATCACCCCGCAGGGTGAGGTGATTGGTCGCTTCCGACCGACGGGAATCAGGCCGCGGTTTGCTGAGAAACTGAAATCTTGCGGGATGCAACTGCCCCGCGTCTTCTTTGAGGAAATGTGAAACGATGCTGATTTCCTTCGTAGTATTTCTCTTAGGTCTGTTTCTGGTGCTCGGCGCCTACCTGCTCGCCACGGTGGGAACCGACAACAAGCGCGCCCAACTTCGGCAGCGGTTATCTGAGGCTTTGCTTCATTCCGCGCACACCGAGGATATCGAGGTAATTCTCGCTCGTAACGAACTCATGAGCGAAATACCCGCGCTAAACCGGGCATTGCTCCGACTGCAGACAGCGCTCCAGTTGAAGCGCATGCTCGACCAGGCAGATCTTCACATTACACCGTCTCGCCTGGTCATGTTTTCCAGCATGGCTGGCATACTCGCGGCACTCGCTGTGTCAGTCATTTCGATTTCACTGCCGTTAATTATATTGAGCGGCATAGTCGCTGCGGCGTTGCCATTTCTCCACGTCTGGTGGAAACGCAAACGACGTTTCGATCAATTTCTAGAACTTCTGCCGGATGCGCTCGAATTAATGAGCCGAGCATTGAGCGCGGGACACGCGTTTTCCGAAGCTTTGCACATGGTGGCGGAAGAGATGCCGGAGCCTATCGCGGGTGAATTTCGAAAGACCTATGAGGAACAAAATCTTGGACTTTCTCTGAAGTTGGCCCTGGAAAACCTCATGGAGCGCATTCCCCTGCTTGATTTGAGAATGTGCGTCACGGCCGTCCTGGTCCAGAAGGAAACAGGCGGCAACCTTGGCGAAATACTCGAAAAAGTTGCCTACACGATACGCGAACGGTTCCGCATTATGGGGGATCTCAAAACGTTGACTACGAGTTCGCGTCTGTCCGCATGGCTCCTCTGCGCTTTACCGATATTTGTAGCTATCGCCGTGACTTTCATGAACCCGGACTACATGGCCGTCCTCTGGAAGGACCAGCGAGGCCACTATTTGATCGCTGCAGCGATAACAATGCAGTTCACCGGCATGCTGATCGTGAAGAAGATATTGAACATAAAAATTTGAAAATGTCAGCAGTTAGTGGTCAGTGGTCCGTCTCAGAATCCAACCTGAAACCCACTCCCGCAAACGTGCTGGCTACGGGCCCCCTAATCAAAACTATGACCGACCATAATGACGGACCACTGACCATTAACTACCGACAGGACTGAAAACGACAATGCTTCTGATCATCGTCATCTCAACTTTTATTTGTATTACGCTCGGAATGGTAGGCGTTTACTGGTTGTTCATGCGACCGCAGAGCGCGTCCACAGAGCGGTTGAAGAAACTTGCCAGCATGACCGGCGGTGGCAGCCTCGGTCTCAGTGTCGCTTGATGAAGAGCACGCAGGCGAAAGATTTGCGGAACGAATCGCCACTCCCCTTAATCGTCTAGTCCCAGCCTCTGCAGCCGAGGTTCAAAAGCTACAAAAGAAACTGATGCAGGCTGGTTTCAGGTCGAACCATGCGCCAATCATCTACCGGACGATTCAGCTATTGACAATGGCTACCCTGCCAACGCTGATTGCCTTGACATGCGCGATCCTCGCCCGTCCCTTGAGCAGCGCACTGTTTTGGATTCTCGCAGCTTTTGTCGTGGGCTTCTTCGCCCCTCGGTATATTCTCGGCCGCCTGATTCGTTCTCGGCAACTGCGCGTGCGCTGGGGACTGGCTGACGCGCTCGACTTAATGGTGATCTCGATTGAAGCAGGGCTTGGTTTAAATGCCGCGATGGTAAAGGTCAGCACCGAGTTGAAGCAGGTACACCCGGACATAAGCGAGGAATTTGAGCTTGCAAATCTGGAAATCCGAGTGGGGCGCGAGAGGGACGAAGCGTTACGGAACCTGGCGGAGCGAACCGGCGTCGATGACTTGCGCAGTTTGGTCGCGATGCTGATCCAGACCGACCGATTTGGAACTTCCGTCGCGAGGGCTATTAGAGTGTTTTCTGATTCGCTGCGCACAAAACGCCGGCAACGGGCTGAGCAGGCAGCTCAGAAAGCCGCGGTAAAGCTGTTATTCCCCCTGGCCTGTTTCCTGTTTCCGACATTGTTCATCGCAATCCTGGGCCCCGCTCTCCTCCAATTGATGGATACTCTCGGCAAGATGTAAGGAGCTGAATCATGAACAAACGCAGACTGATCGCAATCTTGATAGCGTTTATCCTAACTGTCGCTGCGACTGCCATGTGGAGTGCGGCCACCTTAGAGCGGGAAGGAGATCCGGACGCAAATGTCCTTGAGGACTCCGGTTCGGATACCGGAGCTGTTGACCAGCAAAAAAAGGGTGGCAACAAAGTAGTACGCGTTCTTGCTGCACCTTTCAAGGCGTTCGGCAGGCTGTTCCGACATAAAGACCGAATTGAACGCATGAGTGAAACAGATGGCGAGAAGTTTGTGAGCGTAGGCGTCTCTCGGACGGAGGATGGCCGCTATCCTGAGGCCGATAAGGTAAGTACTTTGGCAAGTGCTAAGGAACACCTCGCGGCCGGGCGCGAATTTCTCTTGGCCGGTCGTCTCAACGAGGCCATCACCGAGCTTTCAACTGCTGCTTCTCTCGATCCTAAGCTAAGCGAAGCTCACAATCTTTTGGGCGTGGCCTACGACAAGAAAGGATTCGCGGATCGTGCGAAAGAGTCGTATCAGAAAGCAGTCAAGGTCCAACCTGAAGATCCGGAAACGCTTAACAATCTGGGATTCTCGCTATACCAAAGTGGCAATTATCGCGCGGCCGTCGATCGTCTGAAACGAGCTGCCAAAATAGCGCCGACCGATGAACGAATTCTGAATAACCTGGGTCTTGCCTTGTGCAGACTGGGAAAGTTTGACGAAGCTTACAAGCACTTTGCTCGCGCGGCTGGTGCCTATACCGGGAATTTGAACACTGCGCGGATGCTCGAACGGTTTGGTCGCGATGACGACGCAATCAAGTACTACGAGGCCGCGCGCAATATCGAACCAAATTCGACACTGGCGCTGAAACGTCTCGCCGATCTCTACAAACGCACCGGCAGGGTTGACCAGTCGCAATCATCCAATAATGCAGTCAGCGCTTCTACGGCGGTCAATACGGCGAAGTAATGGCAACAACTTGTTAGCATCGATTGTAAGCTGGGATCTAAGAATTAGAGTTGAGTAGCAAAAGGCAACCGGCAATTGAAAAGCGACAATTACCATGACTCAAACAACAATACTTTCTCGCGTTGAACTCGAATCGATGGGCCCCCCCTTAGCGGAGGAGATTGCCGATCTCGGCATTGGCGAAGCCTTTCTTTGCGATCTGGCCCTCAAACACGTTGCGATGTTGCCTGAGCCGACAACCTCTTCTGTTTCTGACCGTTTGCATTTGCCGCGCGCTCTTACCGAAGAAATCCTGGAGAAACTTTATCGGGAGAAGTTGATTGAAGTGCGCCTGCAAACGGCAATAGGTTCGACGCGCTATAGCATGTTGGACCGGGGCTGGGATCGGCTGCAGCGATTGCTGTCGATTTGCGGCTATAGTGGGGCTACCCCCGTTTCTCTCAACGACTACGCTCACATGATGCGTTTGCAGTCTATCCCTTCGCATCCCGCTTCGCTGGAGACAGTGCGTGCGGCGTTCCATGATCTGATCCTGCCTGACTCGCTCTTGCAAACTCTCGGTTGCGTCATCAATTCCCGGCGCTCTCTCTTTCTAACAGGTCTTCCTGGCACCGGAAAAACTGCCGTTGCTGAGCGCATTAACAATGCTTTGCCTGGCGCGATTTGGATTCCTTATGCGGTAGAGATCGACGGCCAGATTATTCGGGTGTTTGATTCCCACTGTCACCGGATTGCTTCGGTTGATGACACTCCCTTCGAATATGACCGCCGCTGGGTATTGATCAAACGACCGCTGGTCGTTGTTGGCGGCGAACTAACTCTCGAAAACGCAGACCTAACCTGGAGCGAGGCGGCAAAGTTTTATGAAGCGCCGTTCCAGATGAAATCAAACGGCGGCACACTGGTGATAGATGACTTTGGCCGTCAGCGCGTCGCACCACAGGACTTACTTAACCGCTGGATAGTGCCTCTCGAAAGACGGGTCGACTACCTTGCCTTGCACACTGGTAAGAAGATCGAGGTACCGTTTGAGCAATTAGTGGTCTTCTCAACCAACCTTGAAGAAGACGATCTCGCCGATCAAGCTTTTCTGCGGAGGATGGGATATCGTGCCCGAGTGGAACCTCCCACACCCGCTGCTTATTCCGAGATCTTCAAGCGCCAGGCACACACGCGCGGCATTCGTTATCAACAGTCCGTGTTAGACCATGTGCTTAACAAGTACCGAGTTGAGCATCGTCAATTGAAGGGTTGCGAGCCGCGCGATCTGCTCGATCGCGCAACTGACATTTGCATGTTCGAGGGTAACTCACCCGAGCTGACACCGCAGATTCTTGACGTTGCGTGGCGCAACTACTTTGGCACCTCACACAGCTTCGACAGTTCCTACAGGTTTGCACCTGGCGCTGCGGATGACGCAGTGATGGATAGTAAGTTAGCGGATCCGCTCGAACTGTAAGCAATGAGAAACTTAGCGAAGGCAATCCAAACCCTGGGTCTCGCTGCGCTGATTACTTTGGTGGCTCCGGGAGCTTATGGACAAAAGCACCCTAAACCAAGCCCCACGGCTAGCTTGGCAAGCGAAACTTCTTCGCAAGCGCGCTTAAAACTCAGCGACGGCAGTAGTCTCGATGCAGATGAAGTCTGGGAGAGCGAGCAGGGAATTTGGTACCGGCGTGGTGGGATGAGTCACCTGATCGCCAAAGATCGCGTAAAGCGGATTGAGCGTGGCTCAACTGCCCAGCCTAAAACTGATTCTCCGGCAGCGAAGATCGCGGTCGCCGGAGGACAATGAGAGTAACGATAATGGGCAGAGTTCTTCCTCTGCCGGTGATCAGCCGGTTTGGATATACCTGGTGGGTGGCGCGCGCTTCGAGGCCGACAACGTTACGGAATCGGCGGCAGGAGCGTGGTACCGGCGCGGCTCGCTTTCAGTTTTCGTCGAACGCTCTCGAATAGACCATATCGAACGTGAGGAAGTGGCTAAGTCTGACCCTTCCAAAAGATTTCGGGGCTGGACCACCGGAAACTCCAGAATTGATGGATTGATCAAGCAAAACGGTGCGAAATACGGCGTCGATCCTTACCTTATCTTTTGTGTGATGGAGCAGGAGTCGCATTTCAACGCCCGCGCTCTCTCGCCTAAAGGGGCTAGCGGGTTAATGCAGCTAATGCCCGGAACAGCAGCGCGGTTTGGTATCAGACGGCCGTCCGATCCGGCGCAAAACATCGCGGGTGGTACGCGTTACCTAAAGCAGCTTATGGGTCAGTTTAATGGCCGGATTGACCTTGTGCTCGCGAGCTACAACGCCGGCGAGGGTGCCGTTATGAAGTTTGGCCGCAAGGTGCCGCCGTATAAAGAAACGCGAGATTACGTGAAACGAATCAGTTATCGATATCGTCGGGCCAAGCCGTCAACGTCTCCGAAAAATGAGGTGGCTGTCGTCGGAGCCGGACTGTGAGCTTTGTTTGAGTCGAATGTAGGTGAACCGAGCATCAATGAAACCTAACCTCATAGGACTCGCCATAGTCTCAATCATATTTTGCGCGACGGCCTCGCCAGTTCCAGCTCAGCAAGCTGAAGCTCCACTCACAAACGCAGCGATAGTCAAACTTGTTCGTGCAGGATTCAAAGAGAAGACTGTGGTTGCACTCATTCACAGCCGCCCGAATCGGTTCAACCTGAATCCCGATAAATTAATTGAGTTAAAACGAAGCGGAGTGAATGAGAACATCATCCTTGCCATGCTGTCGTTGAACGATTCGTTCGTTGTGGCCGATGACGAGTGGATGGACAACTCTGGATTCCGAGGCAGCAGCAGCGCAGGAGACGGCAACCCAAAGGGCCAGCCAGGGGAATCTGACATTTTTGGCAGCAGCTCTGGCTCGAGAAGTCAGAGCAGCGGACGCGGAATAAATGGGGGGCAAAGCGGGGAAACTGCTACGACTGGTAGCGCCACGGTTCGAATCATACGCCCGCCTGCTGAAGCTGGCGGCGCACCGATGAAGATGGAGAAGACTCCGACTTTAACTAACGACTCTGTGATTAGGCTAGTTGAAGCAGGTTTTTCTGAAGGAACTATTATTAAGAGAATTGAAGACTCACCGGCGGAATTCGATCTCTCCAGCGCGAAGCTGGAAGAACTGCGAAGGCGACGAGTCACGGAAGCAATTATCCTCGCAATGACAGCAGCTATGGGCGGTGATCCCATCGGGAGTGCAACCAGGAAAGGGAACTAGCTCCATGCACTCCGGCCGACAAATGCGTTTGCCCGGACTCGCCCGGACTTTTCTCTTGTCGCTCTTGCTTATCGGACTTGCATTCTCCATTCAGGCGCAGTCGAAAGCGCCCACGCCGACCCCAACTCCGACTACAGACCTTCAGGAAGTAGATCCCGATGATGTGATATCCGTTAATACTGCCGAAGTGTCGTTGCCCGTTACTGTGCGCGACAGAGCAGGTTTTCTTGTCAATGAGCTAACGCGCAAAGACTTCCGGGTGTTCGAAGACGGCGTGGAGCAACCCTTAAGCGACTTTAGTTTGCGAAAAGTTCCGGTAGACGTAGCTCTAATCGTGGATGCTTCGTCCTCCGTGGCAGACAACCTTGATGACTTCCGCGTCGCCGCCGAAGGGTTTGCGTCGCATCTCGCGACCGATGATCGCGTTAGCCTAATTCAGTTCGATGATCGCGTTGTTATGCTCCAAGACTGGACCGGCAGTCTGGTCCAATTGCGCCGAGCTCTAAGACGAATCGTTCCCGGAATGTTTACGAGGTTTCATGACGCTATGCTCTTGGCAGCGCGAGATCAAGCACCTCGACCGAATTCTCGGCACGCCATCATCGTCCTCACTGACGGCATCGACAGTGGTCGTGGTTCAACCTTCGATGCCGCACTGCGAGCGGCACTTCAGGGTCAAACTACCGTCTACGTGGTTAGTAACACTGAGATCGAGAGGGCCCGAAAGCAAGAGGAATTGTCCACTCTGTTATCGGGTTCGGAGTCAGCGGTGCGCTTCAATCAGCTTCACATTGACGATCTGCGCCTGGGACTCGCTGCCTTGAAAGAAAGCGAACGTAATCTCGAACAATTGACGGCGGCAACGGGGGGCCGACTCTATAAGCCGGCGAGTTTCAACGATCTGGAACGAACTTACGCCGAAGTCGCCGATGAGTTGCGGCATCAATATACGCTCTACTATTCCCCTCTTAACACCAAACGTGACGGACAATTCCGACGGGTTCGTGTTGAGACCACGATTCCTACGCATCAGGTAGCAGCTCGAATCGGATACTACGCGCCGAAGCACTGACCGCGGCCGAATGGCTCCGGCCACATGCCGAATTCGTTATCCCCGCTCAAATAAGCCTAAAACTCGGCCCTTGGCCAAAATGCCACGCCGAGCCCGCTTTAGCCCAACTTGGGCCGTGTTGACACGCGGCAGGCGATGCTGTAATCTGCCGACGCTGTCCTGTCATTGAACCTAAGTCCAATTATACATTCGTTTAGGGTTTGTTAGTTGAGGGCGGCATGGTCATTGCCATTGGGAAGTACAGTTTGTGAGGCCACGTGTGCGTTGCCCGCCTTGCGAGCAGGAATTCTTAAAATAAAAGGATATTAACAGGAGAGAGCATGCGACTAATCAAGCGCGCCGAAAAGGGCCTAACGATGGCAGCCGGCGGCCTACACGATGTTATTCAGTCAGTTAATAAGTACAAACCTAATCCGTCCTTTACCCCCAAGTGGTCAGACAAACCGCTGCTGAAATCCTGGCAGAAGAGCAAGCCGACCCTTGGTTGGCCGCGAACGACGGATTCACTTTGCCCTAACTGCGTGATCGAGGCACGGGAGTCGATTATCAGCGGCAAGCAGGACGTTAGCGTTTTGATTAACGAAAAAGTCGGAGAGATTAAGGCGCAAATCATCGAGCGTGACGGCGAAGTTTGGATGGTCAAGGATTGTCCTATTCACGGCCACTTCGAAGACATGATGGCCATCGACGTTAAATTCCTGACGCACATCGAAAAGATGTTTCCTGGTCGCGACATCGATGCTCACAATGACGAGAAACTCCATAACCACGGAACCAGCACCATCAAGTATGGCCGTGGCGCAGTGCTCACGGTTGACCTGACGAACCGCTGCAACATGATGTGTGATCCCTGCTTCATGGATGCCAACCAGGTTGGGTTTGTTCATGAGTTAAGCATGGATGAGATTCGTGAGATTCTTGATAACGCAATCTCGATCAAGCCGCGTCGGCAGATGTCGGTGCAGTTCTCCGGTGGAGAGCCCTCTATTTCGCCGCACTTCATCGAGTCGATTAAGTATGCCCGCAAGGTTGGATACAACAGCGTCCAGGCAGCGACCAATGGAATCGAGTTCGCCAAGAGCAAAGATTTCTGTCGCGAAGCCGCTGAGGCAGGTCTGCGGTATGTTTACCTGCAGTTTGACGGTGTAGGCAACGACGCCAACAGTCATCGCCAGGTTGGCAATTTGTTCGACGTAAAGATGCGGGCCATCAACAACCTGCATGAGGCTGGTGTTGAGATTGTGTTGGTGACCACACTGGTTAACGGCATCAACAACGACCAGGTGGGGTCGATTATTAGATTCGCCCTGGACAACCCCAAGAAGATTGCTTTCCTGTCGTTCCAGCCAGTTTCTTTTACAGGTCGTGACGAAGAGATTACGCCCCAGCGCCGCCTGCAACAGCGCTATACGCTGTCGCACCTCGCGCATGACGTTAAGGATCAGGTGGGCATTACCGAGCCGACGCGCGATTGGTTCCCGTTATCACTGATGGGGGCCTTTGCCGATTTCGCTGATCTGGTGCACGGGCCTGATGCTGATTGGGGCCAGGTTTCATGCGGATGCCACCCAAACTGCGGCGTCGGTACTGCGGTCATGGTCGATAAAGAAACCCGGGAAATGCGTCCGGTGCCGGAGTTCCTGAACATTCCTGGCCTGGTCAAGGACATGCAGAAGATTACGGACGCAGCGCGTGGCAAGTGGATGTCAAACTTGATGATGGGGCTGGCGTTGCTGAAGCACTACAATCCCTACAAGTCGCCATCACAGTTTACCCTTTATGAGCTCTTCAAGAAGTTTGACAAGTCCTTCGGTTTGACTGGGAAGGATTATGGCAAGGTTACCGGCGACCGTTCTGCCGACGACATTGAGAAGCGTCGTGCCGATCGCTGGAATTTCCTGTTTATCGCAGGCATGTGGTTCCAGGATCTTTTCAACTACGACTTCCGACGCACGGAAATGTGCATTATCCCTTACGGAACCCAAGAGGGTGAAATCTCCTTCTGTGCATATAACACAGGCATTGGATGGAGAAACATCATTGAGAACATGCACCAGAATGCGACCGTGGCAAAGTGGTATGAAGATCACGGCCGCCACGAAATTTTTGCGCGCGGTAAAGAGGTCGAACTCACTGACAAGGCGCATGACATGGTGCTGAACCCGATTGACCTGACGCGCCCGAACAAGCCTGAAATGGAAGGGCCGAAGACGGCGCACGAAGAAGCTGTGCTGATGCGCAAGCTTTATCAGGAAATCGTGCTCAAGAAGCAGATCGACATCAAGGAAGCGGACAAGCCGGTTCAGATTAAAGGTCTAAGCCGCAAGAAGCAGGAGACTGCCGAACCCGCATTGGTTTAGCTAGGCTGCTCCCAGTTCTCAGAAGAACCCCGCGAACGCCACATGTTCGCGGGGTTCACTGCGTAAAAACGGTGAACGGTACCATTAGAGAGTGTGTGATTTACTTCGCGCGTACTTGACCGCTGGTGTTTGCGGCGTGTTAAATAGCTGGGCAACAAAGAGAAATCAACTTAAGGAAAGACGAGAAGCGAATGGCTATAGTCACTATTAATCAGGGTGAGTCGATCGAAAGCGCTCTGCGGCGTTTCAAACGTAAGGTGATGACCGAAGAAATCATCAAGGACGCTAAAAAACATGCGTTCTTCATTCCTCCCGGCCAAAAGGCCAAGCTCAAATCAGCCCTTGCTCGCAAGCGGAACAAGAAGAAGGGTCGCATGCGTACCAGCCCTCCTCGAGACTAGTGATCAATTTTTGCGCCCGGAGCTCGCGCGTTCTCCCTCCAGTTGTTCCCGAGTTAACCTAGAGTCATTGAGAATTCAGGACTGAGTGCTGGAATTAGTGAGAGCATTAGTGAGATCGGGGGAGCAAAGCTGGTGGCGAAGAAGGTGTGTCTCGGATGACGAGAATACTGCTCACAAACGACGACGGAATTCACTCGAATGGCCTGATCAAGCTTGAAGAAGCGTTAAGGGAAGTCGGGGATGTTTTTGTTATCGCTCCGGCATCTGAAATGAGCGGCGCTTCGCATAGTCTTACCTTGGCGCGACCCCTGCGCATCCGCCAGATTGACGACAGACATTGGACAGTTGATGGTACGCCAACGGATTGCGTCACGCTCGCCCTTAACAAAATTCTCTCGCCAGACAATTTGCCTGATGTTTGCGCTTCAGGAATAAATCATGGTGGCAATCTCGGTGACGACGCTACCTATTCCGGCACCGTTGCCGGCGCCCTCGAGGCCACTATTCTCGGCGTACCAGGCCTGGCTTTTAGTCTGGTTGCGCGAGAACGATTCGACTTTCGTGAGGCGGCGCAGTTCGCTGTGGTCGCAGTGCGAAAAGTACTGGCGGAAGGATTACCTGAAGGCAGCTTGCTGAATATCAACATCCCGGCTAAAGAGATTAAAGGCGTTCGCGTCACGCGACAGGGAATCAAAAACGCCCGTCCAGTCATAAGCGAACATATTGATCCTCGCGGGAAGCCGTATTTCTGGATCGGCGAAGAATACTTCAACAACAGCGCCGCAGCCGGCACTGACTACAACGCAATCGATCAGGGCTTTATCTCAGTCACCCCCTTGAAAAGTGATATGACGGACCATCAGGCGCTAACAGCGATCGAGAGCTGGGGTTACTTAAAAGATACCGAGCTGCTTTCCAAAGCGTGAGCAACGCGGTGTCTGAGATATTTTTGATCCCGAACTGAGTCTCGTGCAAACCTCCAGTCAACCATCCGCGAACAGAAGCCAGGATTATTCCATCCCTCGCGAGCGCATGTTCGAACGGCTTCGCGACCACTATCAAATCCACGATGGTAGAGTTCTCGAGGCGATGCGATCGGTACCCCGTCATGCATTTGTGCCTGAGGCACTGCAGGGCCGAGCCTACGGGGACCATGCACTTCCGATCAGCGGTAGCCAGACAATTTCCCAACCTTATATTGTGGCGCGGATGAGCGAACTGCTCGAGATTAACTCGGAGAGTCGAGTGTTGGAGATAGGGGCCGGTTCCGGCTATCAGACAGCAATCCTTGCGAAGGTAGCAGGTCAGGTCTATTCAATCGAACGCATTGCGAGTCTGGCGCGCGATGCCCAGAATCGAATCAGGCAATTAAACATCTATAACGCCACCGTGAAATGTTTTGATGGCACACTCGGATGGGCGGCAAACGCTCCTTACGACGCGATACTCGTAGCGGCAGGCGGCCCAACGGTTCCTGGTCCCCTGGTGGCCCAGTTAAAGGTTGGTGGCCGGCTGGTTGTGCCCGTCGGTGAGACGCGCGAGTCTCAGCGGCTGATCAGAGTCATCAAAACTGAAACCAGTTTCAAGCAGGAAGATCATGGAGCCTGCGCTTTTGTTCCACTGATTGGCCAACATGGATGGTCAACTTGAAACAGTTTCAAGTTTTAAGTTTCAGGTTTCAAGCTTTAGAGACTGGCTCATGCGAGCCTTTTGTTTTGTGAGCCCTGGCAAACCTTGAACATGAACCTGAAGCTAAACTAACTTGCCACTCCTAAACTTGGAACTTGAAACTCGGACCTTAGTTAACCAATGATCGCAAAAATAATTGAATTCTTATCGGGCATTATCGTTGCCACAATCTCCTTATTAGGTTACTCAGGAATTGTTTTGCTGATGGCGATTGAGTCGGCCTGTATTCCTTTGCCTTCAGAAATCATCATGCCGTTTTCCGGTTACCTGGTGTCCACGGGGCAGATGAACCTTTGGCTTGTGGGTCTCGCCGGGGCCGTGGGATGCGTGCTTGGCTCATTGGTAGCTTATTGGGTGGGCAGCAAAGGCGGGCGTCCACTAATCGAGAAGTACGGACGCTATGTTTTGGTTTCTCCTCACGACCTCGATCTGGCAGACCGTTGGTTTGCAAACTACGGCGAGATCATCGTCTTTGTCAGCCGTTTGCTCCCGGCGATCCGCACCTTCATTGCGTTTCCTGCGGGTGTGGCGCGCATGAACCTAAAGCGGTTCATCTTTTATACATTTGCCGGCTCATTGCCCTGGTGTCTCGGACTGGCCTACGTGGGTCAGAAACTCGGCGAGAAGTGGAACCAGGACGACACTCTAAAGACCTGGTTTCATCGCTTCGACTTCGTTATTGGAATTGTCGGAGTGCTTCTGGCGGCCTGGTGGATTTGGCGCCATATCAAACACCTCCGTATAGTGAAGCAAGCGTAAACAAACCGCATCTGAAAAACCGAGAGGCCGGGTTTAGGCCCGGCCTCAATCGGTGGCGTGAGACATTCAGCCTCAATAGGTCACTGTCCTCACCCCAGCAACCCCTCGCCAATTACTTCGCATTCTACAAATAATCTTAGATTCGTCAAGACGCGAACACTGTCCGGGCCTGACTCGCTGGTGCGCGACCGTTTACATTGTTGAACAACTCAAGAATTCCTCAAGGTTATTGCAATAGAAGTACACGTGAAGCCAAGAAACTACAATGACGCTGCTAAACCCTATCGAATCTCAAATAAATCCTCGCCCGGACGGTGACTTGATCACGGACATGCATTTAGTATTCGACAAAATTATTAGACCCTTTCAAACCTCCCTGGCGCGCACAAGATTGCTGGCAATGCTCGAAAGAAGTCTTGAATCGGGCATGTGCACGATCATCAGCGGGCGGGCGGGGACCGGCAAGACGACATTAGCGGCCGACTTTGCCGCCTCCTGCAACCGGCGGGTGGCCTGGTACAAAGTTGACGCTCCCGATGGCGACTTCGGTATTTTCATAAATTACCTTGCTGCCAGCATTGGGCAACAGAGACCGCGCTTTAACGAACAAGCCATTCGCTCGGCAGCAGCCAAAGTGAAATCCGGTGGCATCCCGATTTTCTCCGAAAGATTCGTCTTCGAATTAATCGACGACGATAGCGAGTCGCTCTTAGTCGTCATCGAAGATCTTCATTTGGTTTGTGATACGGATTGGCTCGTGCCTTTCCTCGACCGCTTCCTGCAACTGGCGCCGCCTAATGTTCACATAATTATTACCAGCAGGACATTGCCGCCTGCGCCGCTCTGGCGGATGCGCTCAAAGCAGACGTTGGCAGTGATTGATGAGTTGTCACTCGCGTTCACTCGCGAAGAAACGGTCGACCTGTTTGAGACGTACGGCTTGTCACGCCAGCTGGCCTACCTCGCTTTCGATCGTACAAGCGGACGTGCAGGTGCTCTAGCAAAATATGCCGACAGGCTGGGCGATCTACCAATTGAGGTGTCGAGGGCGGCTCCCGCGCTGAACCAGCTTGACGTAGGAGAAACCTGATTATCAGTTGTTAATGAGAACGGAATGAACGCCAGTCAACCACCCCCCGCTGTGACTCCTGATCCTTGTGCTCTGGAGCAGATTGCATTTCGCGGCAACCATGGAAAGCTGCTGCAGCACTGTGATAGGCTCCCAGCAATCCACATTGCTCAGAGGCAAAACTCGATGGCCCCAAGCTCCCGTCAGGGGAAGCCAGGAAAGACACCTGCGCCAACAGCGAGTGAGCGGTCAAGCGGACAGCGCGGCCTTTTTCTGCGGACGAAAATGCTGCCGCCGCGGCCTGCTCCGGAACTGTTGTCTCGCCCGCGTCTGACCGAACGTCTGCTCGCAAATTTGTCGCGGCCGATGACGCTCGTCACGGCCAATGCTGGTTCGGGTAAGACAACGTTAGTTGCCGATGTACTGCGTAACCACGGGCATCCGTTTGTTTGGTATCAGCTCGATCATACAGATGCCGACCCCTGGGTTTTCCTCAGTTACCTGACTCATGGAATCCGGCAAATTATACCGGGCTTTGGCGATGCGATGTTTGCCTACCTGCAGGAGTCGGCCAGCGAACTTGCCCGGCACCCCGAGCGCGCTGTGGATGTGTTGCTCAATGAAGTTTTAGAGCAGGTTGAGCAGCAGCTGGTAGTGGTGCTCGATGATTATCATCATCTTGGCGCGGACACTTCGGTGCACGCCGTGTTGGATCGCCTGGTGGCTTATCTGCCCGATGTACTCCACGTTATTGTCGTGTCCCGAGAGATGCCTCCGCTTTCACTGGCCCGCTTGCGGGCCCAAACGCCGCACTCGATCATCGATCGCGGCGACCTGTTATTTACAGACGAAGAGACACGGCTACTCTTTCGCAAAATCTTCGATCTGGAGCTCACCACCGAACAACTGGCGGAATACCGCGAGCGCACGCACGGGTGGATCACCGCTTTGCAGCTAGTTAGACAGCTGGCCCAGCGAGCTTCAGCGGGCGCGCATGCTAATGGCCGGGATCAGATTCCTGACATGGTCGATATTCTGCGGCAATCCGAGCGCGATATCTTCGACTACTTCGCAGAGGAAGTCTTCGCCTCTGAGGATGAGAAAACGCAGCAACTGCTTTTGCATATTTCGTTGCTTGAGCGCCTCGAGCTCGAAGATTGCGCAACGCTTTATCAGGACATGAACTGTGGTCGCGCTTTACCGTCGTTGGTACGACGCAATGTTTTCATCACCGTGGCCAGCGATAGTCGCGGTGAGGAATACCGACTGCACCCCTTATTTCAGAGTTTTCTGCGCCGCCGGTTGCGGACCGAAATTGGGCGCACTGGCGTGGCGACCGAACACCTGCGCTGCGCTCAGTATTTCGCGGAACGCCAGCTCTGGGAACCCGCCGCACACCACTATCTCGCGGCTGAAGATTTTGATCAGGCTGCAAAATTGATCGCCGAACGCGGCGGGAAGTGGATTGCCTCGGGTGCGCTTGGCTCGTTGGCTTCGTTGGCGGACGTAGTTCCGATGACGGCGATGGACAATCATCCTCGTGCTTTGGCCCACCGCGCGGAAGTCGCGAGACTGCGTGGCGAGTATGACGAGGCCAAGGCGCTGTTTCGACGCAGCGTCAGCCTCTTGCAAGTGCAGCAAGACGCTGAAGGGGAAGCCGAAGCACTTCACTCACTCGCCGCAATCGCCAGGAGTCAGCGTGATTTTCCGCTCGCGTTTACTTATCTCGATCGCGCCGTTCAACTTACAGACGAACATTCGACCGTCAGAATGAAGTGTGGCAACACGCGTGGGCTGTGCCTGGTGGCGATGGGCGAATGGACTACGGCTGAGCGAGAGTTTCGCATGGCGCTACAGCTTGCCGAGGAACGCGACGACGAGTACTACGCCCGGCTGATTGCTCATAACCTCGGTACACCGGCCGGAATTCGGGGAGATTTTGGCGAAGCGTTGCGCTGGCTCAGCCGAATGCTGAAGACCGCCGGTCAAAGGCCACCTGTCCCACAGGAAGCAATTGCCCACCTTAACATTGCGCGCTGTTACCTTTACCGTGGAGATTTTCCCGCGTGTGAAGAGCACCTCAGCAAAGCGCTTGAACGCTGTCAACTTTTCAATCTTGTCGCCCTACGTGGTGAGATTTTTGAAGCGCAGGGCAATCTCTATCGTGAACTGGGCGAAGTTGAGCGGGCTACTGAATTCTATGAACGAGCGGCCCGTGCCTATGACGACGCGGGAATTAATCCTGAACAAGTAGAGCTTCTCGAAGAGCGCGCCCTGCTTAGTCTAAAAATCGGCGATCTGGCCACCGCGCGCGCGCAATTGGATCGGCTAATTCAGTCTCGGCCCATCGATAAGGACGAGCTGCGTTTCTACACAGTCTCGCTTTCGCGGGCCCGCGTCATGAGCGCGCAGGGTGAACACGCAGCGGCTCACACGGAACTGACCAGCGCCGTTAACTACTTCCGTGCTCAGGGACTCTACTACTACGAAGCGCAAGGGTGCCTGGCATTGGCGAACTGTGAACTAAGCCTGGTTAGAGAGCCTGAGATGCTCGAGCACTTGCGTCGAGTGCTCGATTTGGCCCTACGGTACGATTATGAATATTGGTTGCAACGCGAACTAACAAACAACCCGGAGCTGTTTGCTACGGAAGAAGCCGCAGAAATGCTGCCGGCTGACCTGCGCGCTCACCTGGCAACCGCGCGAAAAGAAATTTCGCCACCGGCCATAACAACAGAAATCGTTAGCCTGACTGTCAAGCCATTAGTCGATCTCACCATTAATATGCTCGGACCAATCGAGATTGTGCGCGATCCCACCCGGCCGCTGGCCGCAGACGCCTGGGTCACACGCAGGGCGCGCGACATCTTGTGCTTCATAGCTTCTCGCAGACATCGTCGCGCCGGAAAAGATTTGATCATCGATACTTTTTGGGGTGAAACCGACTCGACGGTAGTCGAACGAAATTTTCACCCAACCGTTTCGCACGTCCGAAAAGCGCTCAACAGTAACCAGTCGCTCAAACAGAACCTGCTGCTATATCGCGAAGGTGACTATCTCTTAAATCCGGAGTTTGCCTATCAAATCGATATCGATGAGTTTGATCGTCTGCTGACTGAGGGAGAGACTGCGCGCCGGGCGCGCCAGTTTGACAAATGCGTGGAATGTTATGAAGCCGCCGTGGCACTTTACCGCGGCGAGTTCATGCAAGGCAGTTATGACTCCTGGGTTGATGAACAAAGGTCTTATTATCGCTTGCAATACCTTCAATTGCTTGAATCCCTGGCAGCTATCGCACAAAAAACGGAAAACTGGTTCAAAGCGACGCAGTTGGCTCAACAGATTCTGCGTGATGACCCGTTCCGCGAAGACATTCATTGTTTGTTGATGCGCTCCCTTGCCGCCCAGGGAAATAAAGGAGCGATAAAGGAGCACTTCGAAAGTCTGATGCGGTTGTTAACAGCCGAATTAGGCGTCGAACCAAGCAGCGAAACGCGCAAGGTTTACCAGGAATTGGTCGGACCGCCGAGCGCTTAATTGATTGCTATTGTTGGGAAATCGTAACGCCAGCGCAACACACTGAATCCAGGCGGCCAATAGAATGTACCACTGTTCCACAGCACTGAATGGTTGTTCGGCGAGCGCAGCGGCAATACCACCCTCGCCTCCAAATACTATTAGCAACTGGCGCCGATATTCCCGACTGAGGTGATTAGTCTGCTAAACAGTGTCCTTCCAAATAATTACTGCCTGGCGGCGAGATGTGTGGCGCTGTCTTTGGTAGTTCTTCTGGTGGCGACTCCAGCCCTCGCAGGCGTCACAATATCCGGCACAAATGGAATCGTCATGACGGGCGCCGATGGCGTTACGTTTGATCAGACTAACGGTATCGTCATGACCGGCGCTGATAGCATTCTTAACTATCAGGCCAACGGAATCGTGATGACTGGAGCGGACGGCATCGTGATGACGGGCGCCGATGGCTGGTCATATCCAAATAGCGTGCGCACCGGAAGTGCCGACGGCATTGTAATGACGGGGGCTGATGGCATCGTGATGACCGGCGCTGACGGCATCGTGATGACCGGCGCTGACGGTACGACCTACACCGCGACCTCGGTCACGATTACCAACGCCAACGGCATCGTGATGACCGGCGCCGACGGTATTGTGATGACTGGTGCTGATGGACTGCAGCGGACTTCATCAACCGGAATCGTAATGACCGGCGCCGATGGCATTGTGATGACCGGCGCCGATGGAATCGTGATGACTGGGGCGGACGGCATCGTGATGACGGGCGCCGATGGCACGATTTCCTCGATTACGCCAAACGGTATTAGCTTCAACGGCGTCACCGGAATCGTGATGACCGGAGCGGATGGAATTGTGATGACAGGTGCCGACAGCATCCTTATGACAGATGCGTATGGGTTGCCTGTTGTCGAAGGCAGCCCGGCGGTTACCGGTTTACAAAGTGTAGAGCCGGAGTTGGCGTTACAGTTAGATCAGTTAACCGATGACAGCAGCGTAAACGCTGTGATTGTCTACCATCAGATGCCGACCGACGCCGACCTCACCAGCTTGCAACAAATCGGAGTTGTCGGTGGTACGCGCTATCGCACGCTCCCGATGATCACTATTACAGCAACACGCGATCAAATAGTTGCGATCTCGCATCTGTCGTCGGTCCGATCGATCTATGGCAACCGCACGCTGAACCTGAACGCGGAGCCCGAAGTGTCTGCTCAGACGGGAGTGGATCGTGTCAGACGTGATGTTGAAATAATTAATCACAACAACGGCCTTTCAGTAAGCGGACACGGTGTAACTGTCGCTGTGTTGGACACGGGAATAGATGGAACGCATGGCGATCTCTCGGGACGCGTTGCGCAAAATGTGAAGCTGGCCGGGACACAAAGCGCGAGTGTTGGCTTTGGCTATCCAGTTAATGCGGAGAATCTGCCGAACACCGATCAACTGTATGGACACGGCACCTTCGTAGCCGGACTGATTGCCGGAAGTGGCATGCAGTCTGGAGGCAAATACACTGGAGTTGCGCCTGGTGCTCGCGTGCTGGGGCTGAGTGCCGGCGATCTCAGTTTAGTTTATGTTCTAGAAGGTTTTGATTACCTGCTTGCTCGCGGTGACGATCTTGGCGTTCGCGTCGTAAATTGCAGTTTTTCCGCCAACACAGTTTTTGACGCTAACGATCCGGTTAATGTGGCGACGCGGATGCTGACTGATCATGGAATCAATGTGGTCTTTTCCGCGGGCAACACCGGACCGGGTTTGCACACCCTTAATCCATATGCGGTTGCGCCTTGGGTTATCAGCGTCGGCGCGACCGATACTCCGGGTCACCTTGCAAGTTTTTCTTCTCGCGGAGATTTTGCCAGCGCGTTGTTTCATCCTAGCCTGGTTGCGCCCGGCGTGAATGTGGTTAGTCTACGTGGCTCGGGGATCGTAAACGTAACCGGTGCCGAAGGCCTCGTCGGCGCAGATACACAACGCCTCAACGCTTCCGAGCTCCCGTATTACACGACTTCGAGTGGCACCAGTTTCTCCGCGCCGCAGGTAGCCGGCGCGATCGCGCTGATGCTTGAAGCAAATCCTAATCTCACTCCGGCGCAAGTTAAGGAAATCCTGCAGCGTACCGCTACGCCGCAACCTCCTTATTATCAGCACGAGGTTGGCACTGGGATGCTTAACGTACATGCAGCTGTTTTGCAGGCTGCATTTCCAGAGCGACTATTGGGCACGTGGCGCGGGACCCTCGATCGCGGACAAGTGCAGTTCATCAATGATCCGGCCAGCACCTTCTCCGGTCTGGTTCAACCAGGCGGGACTTCCACATCAAGCTTGGCGATTCCGAGCAATGCGCTGATGGCGTCGGTGCAGATTTCCTGGGGACCTCTTTCAAGCCTGAACGATCTGGGCTTGAAGGTCTACGCTCCCACGGGCCAGCTTAATTCACAGTCGAACAGCATCAATCTGCCGGGACTGACAGGCAAACGCGAGCGGGTCGCGATCAGCGCGCCAGTTGCCGGATCATGGCAGGCTAATATTGCTAGCACTCTCGGCGTTGGCATCGGTCCGCAAGAATATGTTGGCGTCCTGGAGGTCAGTCGAGCGAACTATGCGTCTATGTCTGACGTTTCAACCCTGGATCAGGCGTCGCGCAACGAAATCTATCAGAGCCTTCGGACTTACACGATGTGGCCGATAGGCAGCAAGTTTCGCAGTGACTTAGCAATCACACGCACCGACCTGGCGACATCGTTGGTGCTTGGTGGTCGCGTGCCGCAGTACTTGCCCGGCCAGCCTAGTTTTTCAGATGCCCGGGATTCTTTAACGCTGCCCTTCGTCGAAAGTGTCCAGGCAGCCCCGGGGGGTCCACTCTTTATCAACACCACAGCCGGCGGAAGATTCAGACCCTACGATTCAGTCGAGCGTTTGACGGCGGCAGTGGCGCTGATCCGCGCCGCCGGTTTGCGGGCCCAGGCTGAGAGCCAGTCAACCGCTCCGCTCGCTGTGCTCGATGCGCTCTCCATACCCAGCAACTTGCGCGGTTATGTCTCGCTGGCACTCTCGAAGGGCATTCTCACCAGCGGCAGCTACTTCTATCCACAAAAACCACTGACGCGGGGCGAGCTGGCCCACGCCATGGCGGCTTTACAAAGACTAGCTACCCAATAGAAATCAAGCTCGCTCGGACTTGAAATTCTCAGAGTCCGTTTTCGCGCCTCGCGATCATTTGCGGGCGGTACGTCCGCGGTCCCAGCCAAATCACTTGACGTATTCATCCGAAAATCTAAAACTGACGCTCTGAAACTACTATTAGCGTTTTCTGGTTACTTCGTCTTATATTGTCTCTCCAAATAGTCTCCTGAACTATTGTTAACGGCTTTCCCTAATTTAAGTCTCGTACGACTTGCAAGAGATTTTAAGGAAAACATGAAACGAACCCTCCTTGTCATCGCTGTGATAGCGCTCTATTTCCTGCACCAGGATTTTTGGTTCTGGCGCACCGCCCATCCCCTCGTTTTTGGTTTTGTTCCGATCGGGCTCTTCTATCAAGGCTGCTTTTCCGTGGCGGCCGCATTGCTCATGTGGTTACTTGTAAAGTTTGCCTGGCCTCAACATCTGGAGGAGGAGATCGAACAACAAAAGACTGAGGAGGGAACCGCAAGTTGATCCCAGCCATCTTCGTATTTATCTACTTAGCAGCGGTCCTCTACATCGGCATCTTTGCTTTTCGAAAGGCAAGGGGCCGCGAAAAACCCGAGGACTATTTTCTGGCCAGTCGCTCACTCGGTTCTTTCGTCTTTTTGTTCTCGCTCTTCGGAACAAACATGACTGCGTTTGCGATCCTGGGTTCGTCAGGCCATGCATTTTCAAACGGCATAGTCACCTTTGGTTTGATGGCTTCTTCCTCGGGACTGGTCATCCCACTCACAATTTTCCTGATGGGCACGCGTGTCTGGGCGCTCGGCAAGAAGTTTGGTTTCATGACGCCGGTACAGATGTTTCGCGATCGCTGGGAATGTGGACACATCGGCACCGTAATCTTCGTGGTGCAGGCGGTGTTGCTCGTTCCCTACATCATCATCGGCATTATGGGAGGCGGCACCACGCTGAACGTAATTAGCGGTGGCCTCGTGCCGTATTGGTTTGGCGGAGCCATCGTCGCACTGGTCGTCATGAGCTACGTCTTTTTTGGCGGCATGAGAGGCACTGCGTGGGTCAACACCTTTCAGACCATTCTCTTTCTGACTTTCGGCGTCATCGCCATCGTGGTAATTGGAGTGGGTATGGGCGGATTTCGCAGCGCCGCTAACGCCATGCTTGCATCTCCCGCGTTGGCCCCATTGTTAACACGCGAACGAATCTCGCCGTTGTATTTCTTCAGTTACACTTTTATTCCGTTATCGGCGATAGCTTTTCCACACATCCTCATCTTCTGCCTGACAGCAGAGAAGATGAACCATTTTAAAAAGACGGTGATCTTCTATCCCCTCTGCATCCTCGCCATCTGGCTGCCATGCGTTTTTCTTGGGGTGATGGCTAATCGTGTTACCGACGTTCCGCAGATTAAAGAAAGACAGGAAGCGCGGCGCGTTTTGGTAACCCAGGGAAAAACAATGACTCCGGAAGCGCGCGACGAATTGCGCGAAAAGGCGGCTGGAGATGACGTAATCATGCTGCTGCTGCAGCGCTACGCGCCCCTCTGGCTGGCGGGACTGCTGGGGGCCGGCATTATGGCCGCAGTCATGGCAAGCGATTCACAAATCCTGGCGCTGTCGACGATGTTCACAGAGGATGTGTTTGCCTTCTATGGAGGGAAACGGCGATTCGGCGAAGCTGTGCAAGTTCATACCGGACGGATATTCATCGTGATCATCACCATTGTCGCTTACGCGGTCGCGCTCCGGGCTCCGGAGACGATCTTTGAATTGGCAATCCAGTATGCCTTCTCAGGCTTCGCGGCTCTTTCGCCGTTGCTGATGGCGGCGCTGTTCTGGAAGGGAAGCACTAAGTGGGGAGCGTTAGCGGTGACTCTGTGGACTGTCGCGTCGGTGGTCGCAGTCGCAGCTTTTCAACACGCGGTGCCTGCGCCTGCACCAGGGCCACCAATCGTTGCCTGGGCTATCGGCGGAACGGAAGTTCTTTCTCGCACGCCCGGCGGCACAGCAGTTTTTGGTTTTATGCCGGTTGTGCCGATGGTGTTAATGTCGGCAGTGCTGATGGTGATCGTGTCTTTGGTAACCAGCAAACCCAAGCAGGCGACCATAGCTAAGTATTTTTAGTTGGGATGCAAACCAAAACAGCGGGGGCAAGCCCACCTGCCTCACCCAGAGCTTATCGATCGAGACTGAGGTGATCGATCCGGAAAGTCTTTCAAGCTGGAATTCTCCAAGGACCCGGAAAGTCTCTAAGGTCAGGAAGGTGGGTTGCCCCTCTGTTCTGGTTTGCGATAGGGGCATCAGCCGAAGCAATAAAGCCGGCCATCTTGTGAGCCGATGACGATCCGGCCTCTGGCAATTGCCGGTGAAGCGGAAAGCGGTGCGCCGGCGTTGAACTCCCAAAGCTTGGCGCCGGTGTCGAGATTAAGAACATAGAACCGTCCATCATTCGAACCGACAAAAACTCTTCCCGCGGCAATAGCTGGCGAAGACTCTACTCGCGCGTTGGTGGCGAATGTCCACGCGACCTTACCGTTTGGGTTCAGACCATGAACCATTTTGTCGCGCCCGCCCACCACAATCCGGTTGCGAGTTACGGCCGCAGATGAATAAAAAGGAAAGTGTCGCTGCGGGTGTTGATAGCGCCAGACCACGCGATGCTCCTTGAGACTCACCATCAATACTTCGTTATCGAAAGTTCCATAGTAAGCGGAGTCGCCGCTGACTGCCGGTGAGGCGCCGGTGTAGGCCCCTGAAGATACATTAAACATCTCTTGCCCGTCTGAAACTCGTATGGCGCGAAAGAGCTCATCGCACCCGGCGATGAAAGCTACACCCGCTGAGATACTCGGCGTTGAATGGACCGGGCCGTTAGTCCGAACCTTCCAGATTACCGAGCCGTTGCGAGTAGAGAGGCAATAGAGATGTTGGTCATACGAACCAATCAGAACCCGATCACCGACGACTACGGGAGACGACTTGATTTCGCTTCCGGCTTTGAAGGCCCAAAGCTTCTTGCCATTAGTTGCATTGACGGCATGGAACCAACCGCCCAGGTCGCCGATGAAAACAACGCCATCGCTATAAGCCGGCGAAGATTCCCCGATTGGCGAGTCAACGTGGTACTTCCAGTAGACCGCCCCATTGTCCAGATTCAGAGAGATGAGTTCGCCTTTCTGTGAACCCACAAAAACGGTGCTGCCGACAATTGCCGCCGAAGACTCGATCGACTCGCCGGCTTCGTAAGTCCACAGGAGTTTCAGTTCATTGGGAACATTTGAATCAGATACGCCTGTGAGGCGGTGGTTCCCGCGAAACTGCGACCAGTTATCCGCCGGTGTGTCTTGTGCGTACGATGCCGTAGGCCAACAAAAAAAGGCAAATAGGAGGCAAGCCGCGAACTTCAGCATGTAACCACTGAAGCTCTTCAATGGAACCGCGGGCGTCCCGTCCGCCCGCAAACCGCAGACGCAACCATCGACAGTTAAAGGCAGTGTAACTTGGGGCGGGCGGGACGCCCGCGCTCCCAGGGAAGAGTTTGAAGGGAGGAAGGGTCGCTTGAGTTTCATCAAAAAGCGCACCGATACACCTCCAACGCGCCCTTGGAATCGAATGGACGTGGATTGAATCGACCGGTCCACTGTTCAGCTGCCTCTTCTGCCAGCATCGAGAGATCCGAGAGCGGCACGCCCACGCCACCAAGAGTGCGCTGCAGTCCTCCCAGCTCTCGCGAGTTCTTCCAGTCGCTGAGCCAGGCTCTCGGCGGAATCAGCGGTTGCCGGCGGGTTCAGGTTGGCGAGTTTCAAAAGCTCCGCATATCGTGCCGAGGCTGCAGGTGCGTTCCAGCGCACCACCGAAGGCAGCAACATTGCTATCGACGCTCCGTGTGCGGTTCCGTAGTGCGCAGTCAAAGGATTCGCGCAGGCATGAGTGGCACCAAGCATCGAATTTTCGATCGCCACGCCGGCAAAGTAGGCTCCCATCTGCATTGCGCCACGCGCTTCGAGATCGCCGGGTTGCACTAAGACGCGCTCGTAGTTGTTTTCCAGCAGACGCCAGGCTTCGCGCGAAAAGACTTCGGAGAACGCATTCCGTCCGGTAGTCACAAAAGTTTCTACCGCGTGTGCAATCGCATCAAAACCTGACGTCGCGGTAACCTCAGTTGGTTGAGACAAGGTCAAGGCGGGATCGAGTAGCGCAACCCGAAAGGCTGCCTGTGGATCACCGCAGGCGAGTTTGACGTGAGTTTGTGCGTCGGAGATCAAGGCGTAAGTTTGCGCTTCGCTTCCGGTTCCGGCGGTAGTGGGAATTCCGATCATCGGCAGCAAAGGTCGCACGGCTTTGCCGTAGCCGTGGTAGTCGTGCATTCGCCCGCCGTTGGTCAGTAGAAAATTGATCCCCTTGGCGCAGTCAAGCGAACTCCCTCCGCCGAGCGCGATGATAGAGTCAATATTTAGTGAGGCGGCAAAGTCACGCCCCGCTTCGATCATTCGCGTATCAGGATTAACGTCGAATTCGTGAAACTCAACGACTTCGATTCCGGCCTCACGCAGGGGAGCCACAGCTTCTGCAACATGGCCAGAGTCAACCAAGCCTCGATCGGCTACCAGCAGCGTCCGGCGGAAGTTTAATTCACCTGACAACTCACCCAGGCGGCTAATGGCGCCGGCTCCGAAGACGACGCGGGTTTGAGGTTGATAATCGAAAGATTCCATTATTCGCGCAGTGGTTCCGCTTTAAGGCACTTGAATACCAGAAGGTTTTGCATCGGCACTATCTGCAGCGAGCGCATAAATGAAATTCTCAGCGCGCACAATCAGCACGCCATCTGACAATGCGGGTGTTGCCATCACCGCCTTGCCCATTGAATTTGTTGCTAACAGCTCATACTTCGGACCAGCTTTGACGACAAATACATCGCCATCCTCACTGGCCAGATAAAGCCGGCCGTCAGCTGCAACGGGCGAAGCACTGAATGAGCTTGGCAGCCGCTCCTGATAGATCCGCGTTCCGGTTTTTGCGTCGTAGGCACTCAGAACACCATTATCAGCGCAAGTGTAAAAAACGTCGCCATATACCAACGGCGTGGGGGTGTAAGGGCTCCCTTTGGTCGCACTCCAGGCGATAAATTCATTCGTCGCCTGACCAGCTTTGAGAGAAATGTCACCTGACGCGCCAGACTTGAAGGCATAAATGGGATGTCCGGGAGGATAGCCACCAGTTATATAGATGAGGTCATTCGCAATAAGCGGGGCCTGCATCTTGACCTCAGTATTGTTGTCGGCGAAGCGCCAAAGCTCTTTGCCAGTTAGCGGGTCATAACCGCGAATGTAGCGTCCTCCATTGGCAATCAATTCGGTGCGTTTGGCGGCAGCATTAATTGTGGGCGTACTCCACGAAGCGATTTCGCCCCGCTCGACGCGCCAGACCTGCTTGCCGCTCTTCAAGTCAAACGCGGCAATGAACGATTGTGCGTGTCCATCCGCCTGAACAATCACCAGGTCGCGATATATGACGGGCGAACTTGCGTGGCCCCACGACGAAGACGGATCGTCCCAGAGGCCGGGATTAAGGACCCCGAGATCTTTACTCCAAAGCAGTTTGCCATCGACGTCGTAGCAGCTTAGTCCTTCGGAGCCGAACAGTGCGACAACATACTTGCCATCAGTAACCGGTGTTGAATTGGCTTGCGTAGCTTTGAGGTGTCTCTTTGCTCTGGGCACGCCTTCGTAAGCTGTCTTGTCCCAAATTATTCGACCTGTCTCTTTGTCTAAACAGTAAATCCGCCACGTGTGTTTCACATCATCATTAGCTAAACCGATTCCGCGATCCTTGGCATTGAAAGTCGATTTAGAGTCGCTGCTGATTGCTGTGATTACAAAGACTCTCTTGCCCCACACGATCGGGCTGGCGTGCGAAAGCCCGGGAATGGCCGTCTTCCAGCGGACATTCTGTCCTTTTTCAACGTTCCAGGTGGTTGGTGGATGCGCACCGTCCGCGATCCCGGAGGCATTCGTACCGCGAAATCCAGGCCAGTTTTGCGCCTGAGCGTTTGCTGTCAGCAGAGATAGAAGTATAGCGAGAGCAAGAACCTTCATGGTTACTTCTCCAACCAGCCACAAAGAATTCGCTTAAGAGGGGAGACGATGAACTCGATAACAGATACTCCAGGCCACGCTACGAACTCATTTCAGCGTCCCCGCAGGTTTCGCTGCTGCAGCTGCTGGCGGCGTTGCCGGGCTCGCCGCCAATGCGTAAAGCTGGTTACGATTCGTAATATAGAGAACGCCATTTGCCGGCACGGCCGTAGAGTAGACGGAACTACCCATGTTGATTTCTGCAATGACCTTTTTCGTCTTACCCTCCTGCATAATCAAGACATCGCCGTCCTCATCGCCGATGTAGATTTTTCCATCTACCAACATAGGCGATCCCCAAACCGCCGCGAAGAGATCATGAGTCCAGTAAACCTGGCCGGTCTTTGCGTCCAAAGCGTGCAGAAACCCGCTAAAGTCAGATTCATAAACGACGCCATCTTTGATGGCCGGTGTGGAGATTGAGCGGCGAATCTTGTCGTAATGCCAGACCAGTCCCGTCGTTGTTATATCGCCGCGCTTGGTGGCGTCGATGCAGTACATGTGGCCGACGCCTTCGCCGTGTTCCGGATCCTGACCATTCGCGATGTATACCTTGTCTTCATAAACAACCGGCGTGCTGATCAGCTCGTTGCGTGTCTTGGGCCACACAGAGTCTGCCGGGTTGGTATTAAACTCCCAGAGCTTTTTGCCGGTGAGTGCTTCATAGCCACGGATCCAACCGTCGCCCTGCGCATGGATCACCATGTCAACGCCGCCGATCTTTCCAACGGTCGGCGACGACCATTGCCCGTGCAATATCTTGTCGAACACGGAGTTGTCTTCCCAAACAAGTTTTCCGGTCTTCTTGTTGACAGCGATGATGGCCGGTGCTTTTGGCGAAGGAATGTTGACGTGACTTTCATCCTGTCCGTTTGAAGTGCTGACGTAAACCAGATCGCCAAAGGACACTGGGGAAGAATTCGCGAGATTATGCGGCAGGGAACCAACCTCTTCGATCATATCGAAGCGCCAGACAACGTCAGCATTAAACTCGCCCGTCAACTTCTCGTCGGTTACCGGACCGTCGTTCTCTTTGTCGCGAAAGCCTTCGGTATCGAGGCACATCAATTCGGCGCGATTGGACACGTAGTAAACGCGATTGCCTTCGACTAGTGGCGATGAGGCGACGCCCTGGTAAGGCCAGTCGTTCACGCGGCCGGCGATGAGCTTATCGTGTACCATCTGCCACATGAACTGACCATCCGACTCGCGGAAGGCCATCAGCACGCCCTTGTCACCCGTAATCTTCGGGTCGCGCAGCCCTTCGTTGTTCGTGCCCAGAAAAATCATGCCGCCGGACACGACTGCGTTGCCGTAGGTTTGGGATCCAAGTTGGGCCACCCACTTGACGTTTTTCTTCGTCTTCACGTCCCAGTCGATCGGCAGGCCCTTCATGTTGGAAGTCATGTTGCGATCGGGCGTGCCACCCCACATTGGCCAATCGCCGCTACCGGGGTCGGAAGCGGAAACAGTGGGCAGTGCGGAGTGGGCAGTGAGCAGCAGACCGAGTGCTAACGCGCCGAGAAAAAGTGTTAAGAGCCTCTTATTAAATGTCTTGATATGATTATTCCTGTTATTTCTCATTTTTATCAGTGCATTCCTTCCGAAAGTTACTGTCGTTTGACTGCCCACCACCCACTGCCCACTGCCTACTTATTCGCATAAACCTTGAGATTGTCGAAATAAAGTTCAGCGAGCGCGCTGCCGAAGATACCTGGCGCTCCCTGCCGATTGGGAATTGGGTCAATGCGCTCGATCATCCAGGCGGAGGGTTCTGTTTCGCTGGCCAGCCAGACCTTGCCACGCGCCCGCGTTTTTCCGTCAGGTAGATTTTCAACCTGAAGTTTCATTCGATACCAGGTGTCAGGCTTCCAGGCGAATGGAATAGTGACGGTGCGTTTTATCTCAGGTTGCCATGGTTCCAGATGAAGCATTTGGCTATTGCCGAAGAGAACGAGGGCATATCGTTGCGCGATCACGCCCGCGTCACCCTGCTGTCGGCGTTTCTGCGTCGCATTCACGTCTGCTTCAACGGTGTAATTTGACCAGTCCGACGGTCCGAAGTAAGCACGAGCACGGCTCAACAACGAAGAGCCCTCAGTCGTTTTGACCAGCACCTTGTTGCCGTTCAGATCGCGCACGACAAACTTGAGCGTCGAATTCACCCAGGTTGCCGGAACGCTGTTGAGTGCCATCGCTTCAAAATCTTCGCTCCACGGCAAAGGCGGAAAGACGCGTACGCTGGCTGAGCCGGTGATGCCGGCCACAGTTGCCTTAACCAGACCGGCTTGCGCAATCGCCTCCGAGGCAGCAACAAACTCACCGTTTGTTACAGTACCCTTTAATTGATCGAGTGCCCAGGTGGCCGAAGGTTCTTCGCGAATGAAAGTACCGGTCTCATCGAAAAGACGAACGCGAAAATTCACCTTGTCGCCAGGCTTGAGGATTAGTTCAGTAGGAACAACCTGTACGTGCGTTGCCACTTGAGTACTTGGGTTTGGGTTGAAGGCATACGGACCTCCTCCCGTGGCGGGAGTTCTCGAATTCGATTTCTTGCCGATGGCATACATATTCGAATCACTGACGACAAACACCCTACCGTTTGCGATCGCGACTGAAGCAATGATCGCTTCGGGAAGTGCCTCCGTTCCGAGTTGATCCTCATCGAGAATCTCGCAACCGGTAGCAGAAGGCTTGAGGATATAAAACTTTCCGTTCTCAGTTCCTACATAAAGTTTCCCGTCACCCAGAACCGGCGAAGCCTTCTGAATAGCGCCGAGGTTTTTCAGCCACAAGTTGCTTGCCGGTGTTTACGTCAAACGCGCGCGAGGTTGGCGCTGTTGTCCAACTGATACATGCGGTCGCCATCAAGGACCGGGGAAGAGAAGCCACCCTGCCAGCCGTAGGTGCGCCACTTCACTTGCTCTTTCTTGATTTCACCCTTGGCCGTAGCGTCGACCGCTACCATCATCCCCATCTCGCTGGAGTCGAGGTTTTCTTCGCTATGCGTCAGGATCGCGGTTGTCCCGTGGACGACAGTGCCGGTGTTCAGACCGCGCTTACTGATTTCATACTTCCAAACGGGTTCACCAGTTTGTGGCTTAATCGCATGAACTACTCCATCGCTTGCTCCTTGAATCAACAATCGCGTCCCGTTTATGTTTACGATAATCGGTGCGGCGTAGGTTGTATCGTAAGGTCGACCACCGGGTGCGCTGACCCAAACGGTCTGGCCGGTTCGCTTGTCAAAAGCGATGAAACGATGAGCGCCGCGGCGCATGTTGGCCCCACTGAAAAGTAACCCCGCTGATGATCACGAGGTCGCCGTCGATGAGCGGAGATACTGTTCGTCCGCCGTGAGTTGTTAATAAACCAAAGTCTTCTCCGAGCGAGCGCTCCCAAACGACCTTGCCATCTCGCGAGAGTGCCAGCAGAGTTCCACCAACTCCGAATGCATAGACATTACCCGTGGCCGGATCGCCGACGGGTGAAGCCCAACCGACGCGATGAGGCGGGACGTCGCTCAGGTAAACGTTGAAGCGGTGCTCCCAGAGAAGTTTTCCGGTATCGGCGTTGAAGCACATCACACGTTCCTGCTCCAGCTCGCCTTTATCGGCGGTGTTTTGCAGGTAAACTCGATTATCCATCACTATTGGCGCCGACCGTCCGCCGTAGGGAACTTTCCAGGCCAGGTTCTGTCCGGCAGGCGACCAGGCGGTGGGCAAACCCTTTTCGGGAGAGATTCCGTCGCGCGCTGGTCCCCGCCATTCAGTCCAATCGTTCACCGGCGCCGGTGCCAGCAAAAACAGAGCAAGGCTGAGATTCAGAATTATGGAATAGATGCTCATATTCGGATTCCGTTCCAACCTCTTGATCAAGAGGTCGTTCGCTATGATAAAAGAAACTAAAAGTCTGCGCCGCTGCAACCCTAAGGATGTACAATACGTAAACTTCAGTTGCAGTGATTCAGTTTTTCTTGTCTCAACTACTTGAATTTAACATTCAAACATGAACTCCTAAAAGCGTGGAGACGCCTTATGAAGGTCAGACAGCAATTCTTCCTAGCGTTCTTTTTGTTGTTTGGTTCGATCTCGGCCCTTGGGCAGAGCTTCAAAGCAAGAGCTAAACGATAAGTTTTGGGAGGCCGTTCGCAGGGGCGACCTGGCTGCCACGACGGCCCTGCTCGACCAGGGCGCTGACGTGAACGCGAAGTTTCGCTACGGCACAACCGCGCTCTTTAAAGCCGCTGAAAGAGGGCACCTCGATATCGTCAAGCTTCTGCTAGCTCGCGGTGCGGATGTCACAGTCAAAGATACTTTTTACGGTGCAACGGCCATGACATGGGCGCTTGACAACGATCACCTGGAGATTGTGGCAGTAATTCTTGAGAAGGATCCCGGCAGCGCCGGTGAAGTGCTCATGACCGGCGTGAGGGAAGGAAAGCCGGCACTGGTAAAGATTGCTTTAGCCAGCGGCAACTTGAAAGCAGAGACACTGACGCCGGCGCTGTTGCTTGCAACTGATGACAAAGACAAAGCTGAGATCGTCGCAGATGCTGAAGAGGCGCGGGGCGGTACTGCCACCGCCAGTCGATGCCGCGATGCTGCAGTCTTATGTCGGAAAATATAAGGATGAAGCTGGCACAGAGATCACGATCACGCTCGCTGACGGCAGGCTCTCTGCACTCCCGACGGGTCAAAGGCCATTCACTTTGATGGCGATCGATAACAACAGTTTCAGGCCGGTGGCTTTCGAGGGCATTGTCATTACCTTCAAAGCCTGACGCAGGAAACACCATGGTAATGGAGTTGAAGCGAGGACCAGAATACGACCCAACTGAAGCGCGTCGTGGAGGTCAAACAACCGTAGATCCCTGGGTTAAAGCAAAGCGGGGGCAAGCCCGCCTTCCTGACCTGAGAGGTTACGTTACTGCGCGACACCCAACCATGAAAGTCTTTCAATGCAAAGATTACAGCTCAACTTTAGTCAGCTCGAGGTAGGGAAGGTGGGCTTGCCCCCGCCGTCGCTCACAAGAATTATCTGAGGATTCGGAGGAGATTTTTTGATGAAGCGTCTCGCATTTTTCTTCTCATGTTTGTGTTTAAGTGCTGTTAGCGTGCACGCGCAAAACTGGCCGCAGTTTCGTGGTCCGGGCGCTGCGGGTGTTGTCGAAGGTTCGCCTGCGGTCGTCGCCTGGGATGCGGAGAAGTCACTTAATACTCGCTGGAAGACTGCAATACCAGGGCTGGGCCATTCGAGTCCAGTCGTTTGGGGCAATAAGGTTTTTGTCACTACTGCTGTGACCAGCGGGGCAAAGGACGAGACTCGCTATGGGCTCTACGGCGACGTTGCTCCGGTGAAAGACGATCCTAAACATACCTGGAAGGTCTACGCGCTCGACAAGCAGACCGGCAAGATTCTTTGGGAACGAATTGCTTACGAGGGTGTGCCTAAGGTCAAGCGACACCCAAAGTCGACGCACTCTGATTCGACACCGGTTACTAATGGCAAGTATCTGGTGGCCTTGTTTGGTTCTCACGGTCTTTATGCCTATGACCTGAATGGCAAACTGCTTTGGAAGCAGGACATCGGCATGCTTGATTCCGGGTGGTTCTACGATGCTGACTACCAGTGGGAACATGGTAGTTCCCCGGTCATCTATCGCGACCTGGTGATCGTCCAGGCAGACATACAGAAAGACTCGTTTATTGCCGCTTACAGTTTGAAGAACGGCAAACTTGTTTGGAAAACTCCGCGCGAGGAGATTTCTTCGTGGGGCACACCGACGATCTATGAAGGCAAAACGCGGGCTGAACTGATCACCAACGGCTCAAAAGCCATCCGAGGTTATGACCCGCTGACGGGAAAAGAATTGTGGCGCCTTACTCCCAATTCGGAGATCCCAACCCCGACGCCGTTCGTAGCGCGCGAGCTGATTTATGTCACCAGCGGCTACGCCCCAATCCAGCCGATCTACGCTATCAGACCCGGCGCGACGGGGGACATATCCCTGAAGGAAGGGACAACCTCCAACAACTTCATCGCCTGGAGTAAACAGCGCGGCGGTCCCTATATGCCCACGCCTTTGGTTTACAACGACACGCTCTACACCTGTTCGAACCAGGGAGTAGTTACCGCCTATAACGCGGACAACGGCGAACGACTTTATCAGGAGCGTCTCGGAGGCAAAGGCGGGGCATTCACGGCCTCTCCAGTAGCGTCCGACGGCAAGCTGTATCTCGCCAGCGAAGACGGCGATGTTTTCGTCGTGAAGACTGGGGCGAAATATGAACTGCTTGCCACCAATAAGGTTGGCGAAGTAATGATGGCCAGTCCGGCGATCTCAGACGGCTTAATCATAGTTCGTGGACTCAACCACATCTTCGCCTTCGGCAACGCGGTGACGGCGAAGTCCAAAGCGGGCAATTAGTAAACATGAAACTGCCGGTCCGAAAATTCCTAAGATCGGGCCCATTCAAAGGAAGCGCAAAATGAAACTTTCAGGACGCCTCGGTATCGCATTTGTGAGTGCTATGCTCTCGAGCCTGGTTTTTGTCAGTTCTGCCGCTGCCTCCGGCAACGCGAGCTGGCCCCAATGGCGTGGGCCATCGGGCCAGGGAACTTCCGATGAGAAGAATCTGCCAACGGAGTGGAGCACCACCAAAAACATAAAGTGGAAGACACCGATCGCCGGGCGCGGACATTCGTCACCTATTGTTTGGGGCAACAAGATCTTCCTTACGACTGCGATTGAGGGCCCACTGGTGCCGGGAGCAAAAGCCGTCAAGCACATGTACCCCGAAGGTGAATTTCTGCATCCGGACAGTGTCGGCGCCGATCACAAACATCAGTTCAAAGTTATTTGCCTCAACCGTGAGACGGGCAAAATTCTATGGGAGCAGACGGCTTTCGAGGGCACGCCCTACGACGACCGTCATCGCAAAAGTTCCTTTGCCGCTGCCACGCCTGCCACTGACGGCAAGTATGTTTACGCCTACTTCGGAACGGAAGGTCTCTATGCCTACGATATGAAAGGCAAACTCGCCTGGAAAGCTGATTTGGGCAAAATCGGGACTGTCGGGATGGGCACCGGCACTTCGCCAATACTTTACGAAAACCTGGTTATCGTCCAGGCCGATGAAGAATTTGGTGAGCGGTCGTTTATTGTTGGAGTTGATAAGAAAACCGGTAAAGAAGTTTGGCGGACGCCTCGAAAGACCATAGAAGTTAGCTGGTCGACGCCGCTCCTCGTTCGCACGGCCAAGCGTGCTGAACTCATCACCACCGGCAACGAAGCGATTGTTGCTTATGATCCGGCAACCGGGAAGGAGTTGTGGCGGCACAAGGGCGTCGATAGCAATGCTATTCCGTCGCCTGTAGCCAATAGTGAGTTGGTTTTTGTCTCTGCCGGCTTCCCGGAGAAAATCGCAATGGCGATAGCGATGGGAGGCTCGGGCGACCTCACTGACAAGGTTGTTTGGAAATATGCGAAGGGCACGGCATACGTACCTTCTCCGATTCTCTATGGCGACTATCTCTACCTGACCACAGACCGTGGAATTCTGACCTGCCTCGACGCTCGCACCGGGGAAGTGAAGTATGAGGGCGGCCGCGTGCCGGTACCCGCGACATTTACTGCATCACCCATCGCCTTTGAAGGAAAGATTCTAATGACCAGTGAGGACGGTGACACCTTCGTGATAAAAGCAGGCCCGAAGCATGAAATAATCGGGACGAATACAGTGGGTGAACCGGTTTATGCATCTCCTGCAGTCGCTGACGGAAACATATTTATCCGCGGCGAGAAGAGTCTTTACTGTATCGGTGACTGATTTCGTAACGCAAACTGTTAGTCTGCGGGTTGCTGTCGGTAGCCTAACGCATCGCAAACTGACAGTTTGCGATTACAAAGCGTTGGAACAATTTGCCCTCTCGAAACGTCTAATGTTAATAACATCCAGTGTGACGCGTTAACAAATTAGAAATCGTCATGTCAGAGCTGTGCCCACGCCAATAGCGAAACCGAAACAAATCGAGAGGAGTTAGTATGTTCGAACCTCAGGAATCGACCCCATGGTACCGGTCGAGAGTGTTTTTGGTTGCTGCCTCATCTTTACTGCTGATTCTTATTGGTGCGGGTTACTTCCTCGTTTGGAGAAGATCCAGCGCAAATGAGGCGCACTACGCAGCGCTGGAACAACAGCGGGCACAGCAACAGGCCGAAGCGCAGGCGGAGGCTAATAGCCAGGCGCCGGCTGGTACTGCTCGCTCAACCGGCCGCTCCGGGTCAGCCTGGAGCTTCGCCTGTTGCCGGAGCTTCAAACGAAACGGCTTCGGCACATGCGGCGCGAAACTATTGGACAAACTTTCGTGGACCCAATCGAGACGGCCGTTACGATGAGATGGCAGTGTTGACGCAGTGGCCGGCGCAGGGTTTGTCAGTACTCTGGAAGCAACCGGCCGGACTAGGTTATGCCTCGTTTACGATTGCTGACGGGCGAGCGTACACGATCGAACAGCGTCGTAAGCAGGAGGTTGTGGCAGCTTACGACGTCAACACCGGGCGCGAACTTTGGCTTCAAGGTTGGAACGCCGAATACACAGACTCGACGGGCGATGGACCTCGAACAACTCCGACCTGGGACGATGGCCGGCTTTATGCCCTTGGCGCTACTGGCGAGCTGCGCTGTCTCGACGCAAAGACTGGAGCGGTAAGCTGGGGCAAAAACATCCTCAGCGGATAATCAGGCCCAGAATCTAAGCTGGGCCATGGCGGCCTCGCCACTCGTTGTTGACGACAAGGTAATCGTGATTCCAGGTGGATCAGGCGGCAAGTCGGTAGTTGCTTATAACAAGCTAACGGGTGCACCGGTATGGCGGTCACAGGACGACCGCGCCGCTTACGTCTCACCAATGCTTGTCACCTTAGCGGGCCGCCGGCAAATTCTGGTAGTGACCGCGAGTCGCGTTTTCGGTCTGGCACCTGAAAACGGCGCGTTGCTATGGAGTCAATCCTGGGATACAGACATGGGTATCAATGTTTCGCAGCCTATCGTGGTCGACAAGAATCGATTCTTTATTTCCTCAGGATACGGAAAGGGAGCGTCTCTGGTTGAAGTGACAGGAGCTGGTAACAGTTTCACGGCTCGCAACATTTGGGAAAACATCAACATGAAGAACAAGTTTAATAGCTCGGTGCTTCATGAAGGTTATGTCTATGGATTGGACGAAGGGATCCTCACCTGCCTTGATGTAAACACGGGTGCACGCAAGTGGAAGGGCGGGCGTTACGGTTATGGCCAGGTAATCTTAGCAAGTGGACACCTGATTGTGATGAGTGATACCGGCGAACTTGCGCTCGTGAAAGCCTCCCCCACGGAGTACTCGGAGGTTGCCCGCTTTTCAGCGCTGCAAGGTCAGACCTGGAACTATCCTGCGATCGCCGGCGGGCGCTTGTTCGTTCGTAACGCGAACGAGATGGCTGCTTATAAGATCGCCGCGGAATAACGAAATCAGCTGCGAACAACGGAAAGTAAGAGCGGGGGCAAGCCCTCCTTCCCGACCCGGAGCTGACTCCAGTAGATCTCAAGATGTTGCTTGAGAGACTTTCAGGCTGGCAGTATTCGACAAGTGGATAGCGCTCACAGGTCGGGAAGGGGGCTTGCCCCCGCTGGCTGATCCGGGCCTACTTCCTGAGAAAGATTCGCTTAGCCTCATACGACCCTCGCGGTCCATCAACGAACGTCGTAATCGTCAGTTCGTTCTCAGCTGGTGAAAGTCCACTTTCTTACCACTTGAGTAGTGACCGCGCCCTGTGGAGTCTCGTTCGTGATGAGTTCGGTCAACAGAAGTCCTTTGCCATCCGGAAGCCAGTCGGCTGTTCGTTTGCCTTTTGGCGGCGGCGCGTTCGCCGGTGCATTCGGTGGCGCCGGCGGATTAAACTCGTGCTCTTTGCCGTCGAAGATGAACGTGTCCTTGATGGTTCGTTCGTTTCCCGGTTGGATGAGTTTGGTTTCAACTTCGATCTTATCTTCAGCTTGGGTGACAGTCATCGTCGATTCCAGGTCGCGTGGTATGCCGAAACTCCGACCGCGATCCATAACCCACCCGCCATTGAAGTTAGCTTTAGTCATGGCCGAGGCGAACAGACAAATCGCCAGGACCATTGCGACCGCGCTGATAGTTTTGGTCATTTTCACTTCTCCTTCGTCTTTCTTAGACGCGTTTCAAAGACAAATTTATCGGTTTACTGAATGCTGAGTGATCTGAGCGTCGTCTCATCCTTAATCAGAATACGATTGCCGAGCATGACCGGGTGTGCCCAGGTAGGACTATTGGCCACCGTGTATTGCACCGAAGGCGCATACTCTTTCGCGTTCACAGGAACCACGATTAGGTTGGCTTCATTCGTAAGCGCCAGGAAAGAAGAACCGCCAAGGTTCAGTAACGCGGCGTTTTCACCCATGCGACCCGGACCTTGCCAGAGCGTTTTGCCGGTGTCGGCATCAAGCGCAAAGAACTGACCTTTCTTCATGGCAGAAAAGCCAAATAGCGTGTTGCCCTGCAAGACGGGCGTGCTCATATACATCATTACTTCTTTATTGCTCCACACTTCCTGGGGCACGATCTGACCACCCTGGTTCGCCAGACGAATCGCAATCAACCCCTGCTTTTCCCGCGCAAAAATAAGCATGTCTTTGTACGAAAGAGCTGTCACATTGTTTTCGTCGTATTCCGTCTTCGAGGGCAATTTCCAAAGCAGCTTGCCATTAGTTGGATCTACTCCTACAAGATTCTGCTGCATAAAAGTCACTATCTGACGCACGCCCGCCAGCTTAACGAGAATTGGTGATGCATAGGCAGGACCGTCCATGTCGTTAGTCCACTTCACCGCACCGGTTTCCGCGTCGAAAGCGATGAGGGCACCCTTGTTCTCGCCGCCAACATGGGCTATGACCAGGCCGTGATCTACGATTGGTGACATGGCGGTGCCATAGGCCGGCCAGGTCTTTGGATACTGTTTGGAAAACTCATGTCTCCACTTTAGTTTTCCACTGCGAGCGTCATGAGCGGAAAGCACGCCACTGATTCCCAGTGTGTAGACGGTGCCATTACTAACCACCGGCGTAGACTTCGGTCCTTTCCCGTGGGCCGTCGCTGCCGGGTGCATCTCAAACGATACTGGTTGACTGGATCGCCAAAGCTCTTTTCCCGTAGCTGCGTCGAGAGCGAGTAGCGTTTCTTCTTCACCCTGGCGGGCGAAAACATAAATCTTGCCGCCTGCCACCACCGGTGAAGAATGTCCCAACCCAACGGTAACCTTCCATTCCTCTTTCAAAGTCTTGGGCCACTGCGACGAAAACCCTGGAGCGCTGCCGTCACGATTGGGTCCGCGCCACTGCGGCCAATCCTGTGCGTAGCAGGGCGCTGTAAAAAGAATGGTTGTGAAGATTGCCAGAACTGTCGACCGGAAACGAAGTGCGTTCATGATCTAAAACCTCCCGGAGTAACTTACGATTGTATTGCGGATTGCTGATATAAATCCGCAAGTCCAAATCAGCAATCCCAAACTAAAAATGACCGTTCGTATTCGCCGGACGGTACATCCGATCCGACTCAAGCCTGTTTCAAACTTACCAACCTAAGCAGTGGCCCTGTCATAAACGTCGTGGCGAGGGCCATGATCACCATCATTACAAAAATTCGACCGGACAAAATTCCCAGATCATAACCAATATTCAACACCACCAACTCTACCAGTCCACGCGTGTTCATCAGGACTCCGAGTGAGAACGAGTCGCGCCAATTCATCTTGGTCCAGCGAGCCATCAGCATGCTGCCGCCCAGTTTCCCGGTTACCGCTACGACAATTATTCCGATGCAGGTCAGCCAGCCTAACCAATCGTTGAGCAAAGTTATCTGTGTTCGTAAGCCTGTAAATACAAAGAACAGCGGCAGGAGAGCGGCTGAACTAAAAGTCTCAAGCTGGTCCCTGAGAAAAACGCGGAAGCCGGAAACGTTTGGCATTACGACTCCGGCCAGAAACCCTCCGAACAACGCGTGGATACCGATACCTTCAGTAACCCATGCGGAAGCCAATACAAAAGCCAAAATGCCGGCAAGTAACCCGCGGGCGCGCTTTCGTTCTGCGACGCGTCTCTCAATCAAGGGCGTGAGACGCGGCTTAATGAGAAAAAGCATCACGCCAATAAATACCAGGGTGAAAGCAATCGTGGCCACCGATGAAAGCAGGTCGCTGGATTTTGCGATCGCAATTACAAAAGCAAGCAGGCACCAGGCTGAAACATCATCGATTGCCGCACAAGCAAGTGCGATGCTTCCCAAACGTGATTGCGACATTCCACGGTCTTCCAGTATTCGCGCCAATACTGGAAAGGCAGTAATGCTCATCGCGATTCCCATAAAAAGAGCAAAAGCGACGAAAGAGGTACCGGCCGGTGCAAGCGAAGGATAGAGAAGCAGCGCCAGGGCCGCTCCCAAAAGAAAGGGGACGATGATACTGGCATGACTGACCATGACCGCGGCGGAAGCCTTCTCGCGCAGATGCTCGATGTCCACTTCCATGCCCACCACAAACATGAATAGTACGACGCCAATCTGACTCAGCACGCCAAGGGTAGGTAGCGAAAAAGAGGGAAACAGAAAATCCATTGCGACTGGAGAGAGCAAGCCCAGCACCGACGGACCCAATGCAATTCCGGCAATCATTTCACCCATCACGGGTGGCTGTCCGATTCTGCGAAACACAGCGCCAAACAGGCGCGCCGCAATAATGATTACGATGATTTGGAGAAGCAAAATGGCGAGCGCACTTCTGAGGTTTCCGCGCAGGATTCTACCCACAAACGTACCCTCAGCTTGAGCGGTTGGAGGCGCATTCACTGTTGCGACCGTCGACGCTGATTGCCCCGCTGGCTTCACCACAGATGCTCCCTGGTTCAAACGAGACCCGGTTACCAATATGAGCCACATCCCCGCGCCAAACACGACGAGCAGGATAGGGTAGTAGAGAAAGCTTCGCGAATTTTGAGGTCTGGGGTTGCTCAATTGGGGTTTGCTCGCTGGCTCTCGGACGGATTTTGGCTTTCCTTAAACTATTACCTGGCTGAAACGTATTACTTCTATCGGGTCCAAATAGTTTCCGATACAACGCACCGGAATTGTCAGGCAACTTAACGAACGCGGCGCAAGGGTATTTCGACAACGCACATTTCCGTTCTTGAACCAGAGATTGTAGCCGGAAAAGCGGCGTTTGATCCGCAGTCCTTTAGATGTTACTTTCGTTGACCAGTTGGATGATAAACGATCTTGCGAAACTTATTTTACTTAAGAAATAACCTCGAGGATCATAATCCAAAATCTCGCAGGAATTCCGAATTTTGGTACGGGAACAAGGCGTTGGCAGAAAAGCGTAATGACGACTAATACGACTGGAACAGGGACGGAAGTCGGTAATTATTTTGTTTCCAATTACCCACCGTTTTCGCAGTGGAAACCGGAGCACGTCGGGGAAGCGATCGAGGCCCTCGATCGAGCGCCGCGCACGGAAGATCCATTCGGCCTTTACCTCCATATACCCTTCTGCCGGAAGCGCTGCAAGTTTTGTTACTTCAAAGTCTATACCGACAAGAATGCAGGCGAAATCGAACTGTATCTTGATGCGCTCATCAAAGAGGCAGCGCTCTACGGCCGCAGACGCGCGCTCCAGGGACGGCAACTTCGCTTCGCTTACTTTGGTGGCGGGACGCCCTCTTATATCAGCGAAAAGCAGCTTCATTATTTGGTCGACGGTCTGAACCGTCACGTGAGTTGGGACAACGCGGAAGAGGTGACCTTCGAATGCGAACCCGGCACTTTGAGAAAATCAAAGTTAGAAACTTTAAAGGAAATCGGTGTCACGCGCCTGAGCCTGGGAGCCGAACATTTCGACGATGAGATTCTCGTGGCCAACGGTCGCGCGCACTTGTCCGCTGAGATTTACGACGTCTATGACCTCGCTCGCAAAGTAGACTTTCCGCAAATCAACCTCGACCTGATCGCCGGCATGGTTGGCGAGACGGAAGCGAAGTGGCGCGACACGGTCCGTCGCGCCGTTGAATTGCAGCCAGACTCAGTCACCATCTATCAGATGGAGTTGCCTTACAACACGGTTATCTCGCAGGAGATTCTCAAGCAGGGCGCCGAGTCACCCATCGCCGACTGGGATACAAAACGCCGCTGGTTGGACTTCGCTTTTGATGAGTTCCAGGCGCGTGGCTATCGGATTGCGAGCGCTTACACGGTGGCAACTACGGCCAAGCCCTGCAGGTTCATTTACACCGATGCTCTCTGGCACGGTGGCGATATGATAGGTCTTGGCGTTTCGTCTTTTTCGCACTTCGATGGGGTCCATTTTCAGAACGCGCATAGCTTCGAGGAATACCTGGCGTTGCTCGACAAGGGCCAATTGCCGTTGCTGCGAGCGCTGACCTTGACTGCCAAACAGAAGCTCATTCGCGAAATGATTCTGCAATTAAAGACCGGAGCGATTGAGCTCGAGTATTTTCGCGGCAAGTTTGGGGTCGATGTCTGGAACGAATTCAAGCCAGTCTACGAACGCCTGGATACTGAGAACCTGGTGGAGCGCAACAATGGGTCGATCAATCTCACCCGCAGCGGGCTGCTACAGGTCGACCATTTTCTGTCTGAATTCTTTGAACCTGAATTGAAAGCAGTGCGATACGTCTAGAAAAGTGAAGAGTGAAAGGTGAAAAGTGAAAAGCAAGAAGTAAGAAAATAGAAGGGTTTTACTTTTCACCTTTCACTCTTTACTTTTCACGCTTAAAGAATGGATATGAAGACTAAATATGATGTGATTGTGATTGGTGGCGGACCCGCCGGCAGCACCATTGCCAGCATTCTCGCGCGCGAGGGCCGCAGCGTGGTGCTCTTTGAAAAGGAGCGGTTTCCGCGACACCACATCGGCGAATCATTAATGACCGATACTTACTTCACCTTCCAGCGCATGGGTTTACTGGAGAAGTTAAAGGCAAGTCCGTTCGTACGGAAATACAGCGTCCAGTTTGCCAATCCGGCGGGCAGGGAATCGCGGCCGTTCTATTTCTTTGAGGCCAATCATCATGAGTGTGCTGTGACCTGGCAGGTGACGCGCGCGCAGTTTGACTTAATGCTCGATCGAGCACGCAGCCGAGCAAGGCGCGCAGGTCTATCAGGAAACGCAGATCAAGCGGGTGCTGTTTGACGGCGAGCGCGCTTACGGCGTCGAAGCGCGCCTGACGGACGGTTCGCTGCAGGAGTTTCACGCGCCCGTCGTAGTTGATGCGACCGGGCAGACGGCAATGTTGTCAAATAAGTTTGGTTGGCGCGTTCGCGATCCCAAACTCAAGAAGGCCGTGCTCTATTCCTACTTCAAGGACGCACATCGCGAACCTGATCTCAACGGCGGCGCCACGCTTGTGTTGCGTACTCCAAAGGGAAGCAATGGCTGGTTCTGGTATATACCGCTCGAGAACGACATCACCAGTGTCGGCGTAGTAGCGGATCCTGAATACCTGGTCCAGGGTCGCGGTCAGGATCTGGCAAAAATCTTCCACGAGGAGATCGAGAAGGTTGAAGCGTGCCGCAAACGTGTGGCGGGCGCCACTCGCGTCGATAAGATTTATTCGATTCTGGATTATTCCTATCGTTCAAAGAGTTGCGCAGGCGACGGGTTTATTCTGATCGGCGATGCTTATGGTTTTCTCGATCCGATCTATTCGTCGGGCGTTTTGCTGGCGTTAAAGATGGCCGAACTGGCTGCTGACAGCATTCACGAGGCGTTCAGGAACGACGATTTTTCCGGCGCGAGCCTCGGTCGCTATCAGGCGAAGCTCGATCAAGGAATCGAATCGATGCGCAAGCTGGTTTATGCTTTCTACAATGAGGGCTTCAGCTTCGCGCAGTTTCTGCAGAAGTATCCTGAACAGCGCGTTAACATCATCAGCCTCTTGATGGGCGATGTCTTCAAGGAGGGAGTGGACAATATCTATGGGCCGATGGCCGACTTCGCCGTCATTCCGCCTCCGCTTTACGAACAGCTCGATGGTTCTCCGGCGCAACTCAAGGAACCAGCCGGAGAAGTGTTGTCAGCGAAGTATCAGGAGTATGACGATGCGGTGTTGCAGGAAGCAGGAGAATGAACCCGCGGAGCGGGTAGTAACCTAAAGCCTGGGGTGGAGCGAAGCGAAACCCCAGGGACAGCGAGAAATAAAAAAACCCAAGCGCGCGAAGCGTGCGATAGTTTATTGCACGCGGATTACAGCCGCTGAGCCACTGTCGCCCACTTCGTGGGCTTTTCTCTTTGTGCTGGTCATCCTGGGGTTTCGCTTCGCTCCACCCAGGCTTTATGCTGTCGCCGCGCTTCGCGGGCTTCATCCTAGAACAGCAGCTTCACGCCAAACTGAACATGTCTGGGATCTCGCGCGGAAGTAATGCGACCAAACGTCGGCGACCCCAGAAAATTGTCCGGCAGGTTGAAGTTGGGATGATTCAGGAGATTGAAAAACTCCGCGCGCAGTTGCAAGTTGATATCTTCGCCCAGTCTCGTGTTCTTCAACAAAGACACATTCACGTTCTGATATCCCGGACCATCGAGGATATTTCTTCCTGCGTTCCCAAAAGTGCCCGGGGGTGCAAAACTGAATGCAGCGGTATTGAACCAGCGTTCCGGCGAGCGATTACCAAGCGCCGGATCTCCCACCACGTTGGGCCGGTCGTTTGCCCCAAATCCAAGAATTGATCGACCCGTGCCGCTGTTGTCAATATCAGACAAGAGCGCCACTGTGAATGGCCTTCCGGACTGAAACGTGAGAATGCCGAAACTCTGCCAGCCGCTTAGCAGCCAGCCGGAGTTTGCGAAATACTTCCGCCCCTTGCCAAACGGCAGATCATAGGAATAACTAACCGACAAACGGTGACGAACATCAAAGTTCGAACGCCCGCGCTCAGCCCTCAGGTCGAAGCTGTTCTGAGGAAAGTTTGGATCACCGGCGCTGCTGAAGAAGTTTGAAGCATCATCGATCGATTTCGACCAGGTATAGGAGACGAGCGAGTTGAGCCCGCGGGCGAGTCGTTGCTGATAGCGCGCCTGCAGACTGTGATAATTTGAGTTCGCGCGCGACTCGAGCAGGTCGATGTCGTCAAATCGGAAGTCGGGTCGCGGTACGAAGGGCAAGCCGGGAGGCAGTGCACTCGGCGGCGGTTGATTAATGTCGCGTGCCGTCAGTAGCTTCGTCCCCTTTGAACCCACATAGGCAATTTCCAGAACGCTGTTTGCGCCAAACTGTTGTTGGACGTTGAGATTCCAGTGCTGCATGTAGGCAGTGCGCAAGTCCCGCTGAATTGCGAGCGCTGAGTCAGGCAACGGAAACGGGAAAAACTGCGGGAAGGGATTGTCCAGAGTTAAGGGCAAGCCCGGCAGCGAGAAGAAGATGTTGTTGTCGAAGTAAGGTGAATTGAAATACAGCGCCTCACCCGGCGCCAGCGGCGACTGATCGTAGTAAACGCCGTAACCCGCGCGCAGCACCGTCTGCTCCTTCGCGCCCAATGTCCACGCCAAGTCCAACTCGCGGCGCGAAATTGTTCTTGTCCGCGTCAAACCCGCCGCGAGGCACTCCATTGGTGCCAACCCGCACCAGGTTGCGCGAAGCAACATCGAAAACATTGGCGCGGTCCTCGGCGTCGACCGGAGGTGAGTTGTATTCGTAACGAATGCCCGGCGTTAAGAGTCAGGCGCGGTCTGACGCGAAAGCTGTCATTGAAAAAGAAGTTGTAGCTATGCGTGCGCAGGTGTTGCGCGTTATCGACGTGAGCGATGCTCGTCAGCAAAGGAAAGCCGAGCAGCAAATCTGCGAGTGCGTTACCGGATATTTGGGCGAAGGGCGAAAACTGCATACGGCCGCGTGACTCAACATCGCGAAAGGCATTCTGCTGCGCGAAACGAATATCCGCGCCGAATTTGATCAGATGACTGCCATGGACGTAGCTCACAGTGTCGAGAATCTGGTAGACGTTCGTCACGCTGTTCTGAGGATTGTTGCCTTCATCACCGAGCGGTGACAGGCCGGTAACGGTGATGAAACTTAAGCCCGACGTCTCGCGGCGTTGGGAGAAATCACCGGCAGTCCGAGCTCAGCATTCGTGCTACTCGCCTCCTGAGTTACTGAAGCAGCTACGCGACTCAAGGCCAGCCGCGTTTCATTCACCAGGTTCGGACTCAACACGTTAGTCAGCGCGGCCATGACATTTTGACTGCGTCGTTTGACGGTATCGCCAAAGCCCGGCACCAGCGCGAGGTTGGGACCGGTAAAGGGCTCGAATAAATTGCGATCACCGAAACTGTAACGGAAGGTCAAATCCGCGTTTTGTTTCAAGCGGTGATCGAGTCGGGCGTCAAAGCTGTCGTTACGATCACGCTGGGTTGGAGACGATACAAAATTCTGCAGCGGCACATTGCGATTGGGCAGCGGATAAAGGGCCGCGATCGCGCGTCCGACGGCATTGATGCGTATGTCCGGAATTACTCCTCCGGAAAAGGGCATGCCGGTAAATGGATCTATCGGAGCGCCGAACAAGCTTTGGGAGAAGTTACCTGCGCGTTCCAGCGCGGTGGGAACGTTTGTGATGCGGGTGATGCCTTCCCGGGCGCGCGTGCCTTCGTAATCGCCAAAGAAAAATGTGCGATCATGTTTGATCGGGTCCGCCAAAGGAACCGCCAAACTGGTTGCGCAGGTATTTGGGTTTAGGCTCGTTGGCCGGGGCGAAAAAATTTCGCGCATCGAGGGCGCCGTTGCGGTAGAACTCAAACAGCGAGCCATGAACGCGATTGCCGCCAGACTTGAGTACGACGTTAACCTGAGCTCCCGGAGCGCGTCCGAAAGCGGCATCGTACGTGCTCGTCAACATTTCAAATTCGTGGATGGCATCGATCGACGGCCGCACGCCAAACGTATTCAGCTTTGGATCGACGTTGTAGACACCGTCGAGCAGAAAGTTGTTCGCATCTTCGCGCGCGCCGTTAACACTGAAAGCGAAATCGCCACGAACCGAACCAGCCGAACCCGGCGCTGCGGGAGCGGCTACCGGGAACGAGCAGCGTTAACTCGTAAAAGTTTCGGCCGTCGAGCGGCAAGCCAGACGACCTGGCGGTTTTCGATGACAGTGCCAAGGGATGCGGAATCGTTTCTTGGTAGTGGGCGCAAGACCGTCACATCAAGTCCGGACCGACATGGCTGAGAGTAATGTCACGCCTTTGTTCCTGATTAACCAACATTTCGCACTTGCTCGGCAGCTTCTGAAAATTCTGCACCTCAACTTCCAGCCGGTACAGATCCGGGCGGGAGAGACGAAATGGTGTATTCGCCCGTCAGAACCGCTGACCGTCGTCCTTGTGACACTCGTGTGCGGTATTGGTGAGACGAATCTGTGCTCCCGGTAATGACCGCGCCTCGTTTGGATCGTGGATCGTCCCGCGTAATGAGGCACGATAAGTTTGTGCGGCAGGGACGAAGAAAGTAAGCAGCAGCACCACCAGCGGGAACAGTTTTCGAATTAGTCGACATCATGGGTTCCCTCGTTACACATTTTTGGATTGCAGAACGAATTTCCTGTACGACTTCAGTAGACCTTGAACATTATGACGAAATCCTTTTGAGATTGCTTGTGGAAAACGACCGCGTTCAAACAACCCCGGCGGTGTTTTGTCTATCAAAGTCGAAAACTTAACTGGTAGAATGCGGTCAGTCATTAAAACGGCAAGAAGCCGACTTTGGTTTCACGGTAGTTGAGTATCGTCGGGTTTTTTCAACAACCAATCTCAAAGTTTTCGACTAATTGCGGACTTTGATCCGTTAGTTCACTCTACGTTCTGGAGGTCTCCCTGATGCTTTGGATCCTTTTTGCTCTTGGCGCCGCACTCTCGTGGGGCTTATACGGACCGGTGCTTCATCGCGGACAGGTTGAATTGGGAAGCCCGATGCGCGCCCTGCTGTGCGTCGGCATTGCTTACTTTCTGATTGGTGTTTTAGTTCCAGTGGCTGAATCTTGGGTACCAGGGCGAGTTGCATAGTTTCACGATGAAGGGGTCTATCGCGGCCACGCTCGGAGGGGCGCTGGGGGCAGTCGGCGCGGTCTGCATTATCTTCGCATTCAAGACCGGTGGGCTGCCGACCTACGTGATGCCGCTGGTTTTCGGAGGCGCACCGCTCGTAAACGTACTCTTTTCCATGTGGCTGCATCCGCCGAAGACGTCGCCGAATCCGTTGTTGTATTTAGGCTTTGTGTTGGCGGCAACCGGGGCTGGATTGGTTTTGTATTTTAAGCCTTCGTCATAGTTTTTGGAGTGCGCTGACCTGCCAGCGCTTTGGTCCGGGGCGGCTTGACGCCCCATTCTTTCGTTAATTTCACTGTGGTGGTCGCGACAGGTCGCGACCGGCAAAAGCGCTGACAGGTCAGCGCACTCCAAAAAAGGGGAGATCGATCATGAAGAATTTGAATCTTAAGACTGCCATCGCTTCTGCAATCATTCTGCTGGCCTTGTCCGCTGAGATCGCCGCACAGGCAGGAGGTAACTGGCCGCAGTGGCGCGGGCCTAACCGCGATGGCATATCCACGGAAACCGGTCTACTAAAACAGTGGCCTGCTGACGGGCCGCCCCTGGTATGGAAAGCTGCCGGTGCCGGCACCGGCTACTCATCGCTCGCTGTCGCCAATGGCCGAATTTATACCCTGGGCCTTAAAGGCGATCGTGAATACGTCATTGCCTTCGACGTCGCTACGGGAAAGCAAGCATGGGCAACGGCGCACGGCGGGGCTTATCGCGATGATCGCGGCGATGGTCCGCGCGGAACTCCAACAGTCGACGGCGACACACTCTATGCGTTGGGCGGCAATGGCGACCTCTCAGCGCTGGACGCCAAGACTGGCCGCATCATCTGGACCATGAACATCCTGCAAAAGTTTGGCGGCTCAAATCTCCAATGGGGGATCAGTGAGTCGCCGCTCGTGATTGGCGACAAAGTCTTAGTGAACGCAGGCGGTCCCGGGGCTTCGGTGATCGCTCTCAACAAGAAAGACGGTTCATTGATTTGGAAAAGCCAGAGCGACAAGGCCGGCTATTCTTCGGCCATGCCGGTGAAGGTGAACAATGGCACTCAGGTTGTCTTTTTTACTAATAGTCGCGCGTTGGGTCTCGACCTGAATACCGGAAAACTCCTCTGGGAATATCAACGCGCCTCTAACAATGTCGCCAATGTTGCTACACCCGTGGTGCGCGGCAATCGCATCTTCGTCTCTTCCGACTACGGAACTGGGGCCGCATTAGTCGAAGTTAAGGCAGACGGTAGCGCGAGTGAAGTCTACTTCACTAAAGAGATGCGCAACCATCACAGCAGTTCTATTCTAATCGGCGATTATCTTTACGGGTTTTCCAGCGGCATCTTAACGTCCATGCGTTTTGATACCGGGGAAGTCGCCTGGCGTGATCGCAGCGTAGGCAAGGGTTCGCTGGTGTTTGCCGACGGTAACCTATATGCGTTTAGTGAAAACGGAGTTGTAGGCCTCGTTGAAGCAACGCCTACCGGCTACAAAGAAAAAGGGCGCTTTCGCATTCAGCAGGGTTCACTGCCGACCTGGACGCACCCGATCATCGCGGGTGGACGACTCTATTTACGTGACCAGGACAACATCTACGCTTACGATGTTCGCGAGAAGAGGTAGGCACTAACTTGAGGCTAACAGGGGGCTTGCCCCGCTTATTGCTTTGGCTTATTGCCGATGCAATACAGGTGCTGCGCGGTTCGAATGAATATCTGACCATTTGAAATGGCCGGCGAACTAAGACAGTAGTCGTTCAACGCATTCTCCGCCAACACTTCAAACTTCGGCCCCGCCTTGACGACAGTCGTCAGTCCATCTTCATTTGTCACATAGATCTTGTCATCAGCCAGCACCGGCGAGGAACTGTAAGTTCCCGGCTTGAGGCGCTGTTGACCGTATATCTCAACGCCCGTTTTCGCATCCAGGCACCACATAATTCCCCGGTCATTCACCATGTAGAAATACTTGCCATCCGTGACCGGTGTCGGCACATCGGGACCGTTTGACGTTGACCAAAGCAGATGCGAGCTGGTGACATCTCCGCGTCCGCCGGCCTTGAGCGCAAGCAACGGTCGGACTCTGGTGGGCGCGTAGATGATCTCATTAAAGATCACCGGAGAAGCCACGATACGATAAAAGGGATCGTTATCGGGATTGAGACCGTTCGCGCGCCAGAGCTCCTTGCCAGTGGCCGGGTCGTGGCCCGTCACACAATCGCCGCCGGTGATCACGATCTCCGTCGTCTTGCCATAACGAAGCAGCGCCGGCGTTGTGTATGAGTCAGGCGATTCGCGGATGGCGGTAGTCGATCGCTCTACCTTCCATTGGGTCTTGCCGGTCTTTTTGTCTATGCGGAGAACGTAAGATGGATCGTCCGTCTTCATTCCGTGCAGGACTTGAACGTAGATCGAGTCGTCGATTAGCAACGGCGAAGAGGCATAGCCCCAGTTCAGCCCAAACGCTCCGTAATCCTTCTGGATATCGCGCGCCCACAGCTGCCTGCCGTCGAAATCAAACCCTTTGAGAATGCCGGTGCCGGTCATAACGAAAACGCTTTTGCCGTCCGTAACCGGAGAAGGCGACGACATGTTTTGCTTTCGCATTTTGACGTTGCCGCTGCCTAGCATTCTCTTCCAGACGAGGTTGCCTTTGTTTCGGTCGACACACCAAAGGTAAAGGTCGTTGCCATCGGCGACATTCAGAAAGATGCGCTCGTTCCAGATGATAGGGGTGGCGCCGCTCCAACCGGGCATCGCCAGCTTCCAGCTAACGTTCTCGTCGGTGCTCCAGCGCAATGGCAGATTTTTCTCACTGCTAACTCCATTCAACGTAGGGCCGCGCCATTGCGGCCAGTTCTCGGCGCGGGCGACGGAGGTGACCAGTATCAGCAGGGCAAAGAATTGAGCGATCCGGCGATTCATCTCGTTCCCTCCAGTTCTTCCATGAGAGTTGCACTCATGCTCTTACCTGGGATCGCGGGCATCCCGCCCGCCTCAAGATGGGTTGACTTTGACTTTCAATGGTTGCCGCTCCCGTACGCGAACGGGCGGGACGCCCGCGGTCCCAGGGAAGAGCTTGAATTTTACTCGGCTCGCAACGCCGGCAACAGTGGTGAGCGTAAGGCAGCCCACGTCGCTACGACTGATGCGGTTAACCCAGATATTAATACTCCCAAAAGCAACAGGCCCAGGGCAACACTCGGTAGTTGCGCATGACGCGTGAAGAACACCGGTGCAATAGCGAGCAGCGCGCAGACCGCGCCCGTTGCTAACCCACCGCAAAGAAGCAAAGCATTCTCCGCTATCACCATCAACGCGAAGTGCGACGAGTTGTAACCCACCACACGCAACAGCGCCAACTCACGACGACGTTCCAGCACGTTGCGTAACAACACCGCGGCCATTCCGAGAGTGCCCAGCACAAGTCCCAGGCCGCCCAGCATCTGGAAAGTGGAGAGGTAGGTATTTTCCACGCGATGAAACCCTGCCAGCCTTTCGGAAGTTGACTGCACATCCAATCCGAAATCAGAAAGCCGATCTTCCAAATGGGTCGCAATCGCATTTGACTGTTCGGGCGTCGGAGTATCGATGAGAAAGAAGCGATAACCTTGCTGATCGGGAAAGAGACGAATGAAGTTTGCCTCACCCATGAGCAATTCACTTTGGAACACACTGTCGGCGAGACTGCCAACCAGACGCAGTCGAATCGAACCATTGCCCGTCTCTAAATTCAGATCGTCGCCAAGTTTGAGATGAAGCACGTAAGTCAGTGAATTTGCATCGGCGATCACGGGAACAGCACCATCAGGAAATTTGTGATTCAGTAGCTGCCACGGGTTGTTCTTTTCCTCATCATTAGTAGCCAGCGAATTCTGAAATGTGAAACGGTTGCTGCGGAGGAACTCCTCGGTCGGGGCGATGATTTTAGGATTACGGGGTTGATACAGATTCAGGCAACTGGCATCGTCTCCCGGGCGGACGCGGAAAGGCGCAAAGTTAATGCCTGACAGAGGAGACCTCTCGTCATTCTCGTTCAGGTTCAATGCTTCACGGCCTTCTCTTGTGTTTGGATTGTGAACCACCGGCAATAGAGACTCAGCCAGCAAAGGGAAGCCACCACTTCCAGACTTTTTATCGGTGAGTTGAGGCCCGCCACGATGCCGGAACGAATCTACCGCGACAATAATGAATGCAGCCGAAGCAATCAGGGCGATACAGAACACGCTACGTCCCGGACGAGAAGTAGCGTTTCTAAATCCGAGTCGTGTGACTGACCACCAGCCTGTGCCGGCAATAGGTTTTGCGCCCGGGTGCCGCAACCAGGCGGATTGGTAGCAAAGGGCCGCTGCCAGCACCAACGTCCCGCCTCCAAAAAAACCAGCGACCGGATTAACGCTGCTGCAATGCCGCCGCTATCAACAATGCGAGGGCCAGGATAACCAGCACCGTACCCACTCTCTGGCTTGAGAAGTTCAGCAGATGCGACAGTCGACCGGTCGTTCCACTTATTCCGTCTCCATGTTTGACCGTCTGACCAGCATTCCCTCGAATTCCCGACAACAGCGTGCGGGTCGACTCCTTACCCAGCCCTCTCAAAGTCCAGACTATGCAGAGCAGCGCGGCAATTACGCCGCCCGCTGCACCCAGTCCAAGCGAGAGGGGAGAGACGTGCAGCCGGAGCATCGTGGTTCCAACCGCGTCAACCCACCAGGTTCGCAGGCCCACGATCACAAATTGTCCATAGCCAACCGCGCCTGCCAATCCCAGCAGGCTTCCAATGATCGCGAGCAGTAATCCTTCGGCTAGAAAGAGCTTGCGAATCTTTGCAGCTGGGAAACCAACGGCTTGCAATAACCCGATTTCGCGCAGACGCTGTTCGATACCGAGTCTGAAGAAGAGTGCCGACAACATGAGCGCGGAGATCACCAGGAAGAAACTGAAGTACAGAAAGTACTCGCCAAAGTCGGTGGCACCGCGCGACGCTTCCAATGCTTGCGTGCGCACGGGTAGCACCGTGAAGCCCATCGTCGCCGGGTCCAATGCTGCTCTTAATCTTTGTTGGAAAGAGTCGAGCGTCGCTTCAGGAGAGGCGTTACCCGCGGCGATGAGGCGCAGTGAAGTCAATTTGCCGAACCGCGTCTGCCAAAGTTCTTGTGCTGTGGCAAGAGGAATGAAGGCCTTTGGTGTGGTGCGATATTGGTCCCAGTAATCTTCGTCTTGTTTCCTTATTCGCTTGAGGTCGACAGGAAACGGTGGATCCCAATCGGCAAGGTGTTCCGAGCCCGTGATTCCCGGATATTCGGGAACCAGGTCTTTATCCGCAGCCAGGCCATTTATGGGAACCACGGCAGCGAGATGAAACCTGGCCGTTTTGGTTTCCAGCTCGCCAGCTTCATGCCAAACGTAATAGTCCAGAGAAACTGGATCACCCGGACGCGCGCCGAGCTCACGCGCCGCCCACTCGTTGAGAATAATGTCATCGGGCTTTCTTGCTTGTCCGGGCGCCAACAATTCCAGGCCTGATTCATCCAAGCCGGTTACGAGCGAATAGGGAATCGAGCGCTCACCGGCGCTGATGCTGTTGGCGAGATATGAAAGGACCGGCAGGCGATGCAGCGACAACGCGTTTGCCGTTTCATCCGCCACCTTTGACAGGGGGCCACTGATGACTTTGCTTTCTTGTTCAAGTGAGATGCCTGGCTGTGACGCAGGCGATCCGACGGTTCGCAATTTGATTCCATAGTCATCCAGTGAGGTTCGCGCTTTCAGGATTCTCATGAGGGCTTCGTCTTTTGCCGCCACCGCAGCGGGCGCAGTCACATCGCGCGATGATTCGGAAATAAGAATCAGGTTGGCTTTGCCCGGCTGATCAATCCCTCTTTGCAGTGACGATAAGGCAACAAAAACAGCGCGAACCTCACCTTGCTGAGGTTGTAGCGAAAACTCGCCAACGGAGTCGGGAGGCAGGGTCTCTTGCACTGTTAATCGCAAGGTGCTTCCGAGATCCTCCTTACGGCTATGCAACGACTCAACCGGAATTGCTGAAGGCTTCTCGACTCGCAATACAAGTGCATCACCAGTAGTCGCACTCAGTTCGCGCGCCAGCCCTGCGCTCAGAAATACTTCTCGATTGCGCGGCGGCTGCTTGTCGAGCAGATGGTGAAATTTCAAGAAACGCTCATCAACGCCGTAGACCTTAATCCGGGAAGCTACTCGTTTGCTTGGCTCATGAGTCACAGTCCCTTCAAGCGCGATAAGGGGGCAGGTTTCAGCGAAACCGGCAATCGCAAACTGCGAATCACTTTGCAGATCGTTGGCCAGTTGGTCGCGAAAAAACCCGGTCGATGTAATTACCCGATCCGTTTGTCCGAGTCTTTGCAAGGCGAGTTCGCGCAAGCTGGCGCGCACGGAGTCGCCCACAAGTAATGCACCCGCCAGCACCGCGACCGCTGTTGCCACACCAAGCACGACGGCCAGATTGGTGCGCCAATAGTGGACCAGGCTTCCGTTTCAGTAGTTGGGCGGTACGCATCGCAAAACTTAAGACGGCTGGAGCTGTTGATCGATGAGTTCGTAACGTTTGGGAAAACGAGCTGCAAGTTCGGCACTATGAGTTACGACAACAAGGATGTTGTGCTGCTCTTGATGTAGATCCAGCAGCAGAGAAGCCACCACTTCTGCCGACTTGTGATCCAGATTTCCGGTTGGTTCGTCACACAACAGCAATTGCGGCTTCATGATCAATGCGCGGGCCAGGGCAACGCGCTGCTTCTCACCACCCGAAAGTTGCGCCGGCCGGTGATCGAGACGATCAGCGAGGCCAACCGCGTTGAGCAGGACACGCGCTCGATCTTCGCTGCCATCATCAGTTGTCGATACCAGAGTGGGTGTTAATACATTCTCGAGAACTGAACATTGGGGCAGCAGGCAGTGGTCCTGGAAGATGAAGCCGATTTCTTTGTTGCGAAATCGGGCCAGTTCTTTCTCTCCGAGTTCAAATGGATTCTGCCCGTCAAGGCTGATGGTTCCGCTGGAGGGCGGTTCGAGTGCGCCCATGAGATAAAGCAAAGTGCTCTTGCCGCTTCCCGATGGGCCCATGATGGATACTGCGTCGCCGCGACCAAGAGACAGTGAGACGTCGGAGACGATTTGTAGTGGCCCGTTGGGAGCCGGGTATTCCTTTGAGACATGATCAACTTTGAGCATAGGCAGTTTGGATTATCAGTAACGGATCGGAGCGGGGGCAAGCGAAGGCTCCACAGTCAGACAAAATCAGAACTGGGAGCGATAGCGACCAGCCGAAGAGTCATCTATCAAAAGCTCGATTTTAGAAACGTAGTTATCCTTCAAATTTTGATCTGTTGATTACCTTAGCTGGTCGCTATCGCTCCCAGTTCTGATTTTGTGTGGCGACTCTTGGGCTTTCGACCGCTTGCCCCCGCTTCTTATTCAGCAACACTCAATACACTCTGATAAGCCTCAAGCGCACGGTCAGCCATCCGCGCCACGCTATAGTATTCACGAACTTTTTCAAACCCGTTTTGTCCCAGTCTTACACCGAGAGCCGGATCGCGCTCGATTCGCAGAATACCTTCAGCAAGGCTGTCCGCATCATCTGGTTCAACCAATTCACCGCCACCTGTTGTCTCGACGATTTCAGTAAACCCACCGCGTCGTGGTTGCACGACCGGAACACCGCAGGCCATCGCCTCAAGCAGAAACATTCCCTTCGGTTCATCGTAAGTTGCCGGAACTGAGAGCACATCGAGCGTTTGCAGAAACGAGATTTTCTGTTCGCGGTCGAGTACGCCACGATAGTGAAACTCCTCGCCAAAGCCTGCTTGCTTCATCTCTTTTTCGATGTCGCGTAGATAAGGCTCATGTTCAGGCGCCAAATAGCCTGCAGCTTCCAGGCGCGCATTGAACAACTCGCCGCGCGCGCGCAATCGCCGGTAGGAGTCGGCGAGAAGATGTAGTCCTTTCTCAGGAGCAATGCGCGCGAAGAAGCCGACGGTGAATGGTCCCGAGCGGTTGGGATTTCGCTGGCTGTAGCCCTGTAGGTTGATGCCAAGAGGCACGACGCAAATCTTCTCCGCCGGTATGTCCAGGTAATCCGGCATGAATTCCGCGTAGTATTCGCTGACGGCGATAAACGCGTCGACGTGCTTGATATTAGCGCGAATGAGTGCTTTGGATTCGCTACGATGGGGTTCCTGCAAACCTTCGAGGAAAAGGTCTTCGCCTTGCAGCGTGCAGCAGATGGGGCGTCCCAGCGCCTCTTTAATTGGTTGGGCCAGGCCGAGCAAAAGAGTGTAGGGCAGACTAATAACGTCAGGCGGACCTTCGTCCTTTAACCATTCGAGCAGTTTCAAAATTTCTTTGCGTTGGAAGCCGTCCTCGCCCTTCAACATGGAAACAGTCAGCTCACCGAGCATCTTCGGGCTGGTTGAAATCGAACGGCGCGACGCCAGCTTCAACATCACACTCGAATCCCACAAGCTATCTATCCATTTCGGCGAGCGGCGGAAAAACGGCACATACTGCTCCAGGTAAACGCTGATGCCTCCAAAAAAAACCTTGTCGCCGCTAACATTAGGTTCGTCCGTCAGCGTGGGCGTGTAGACCGGAAGGAGCATTACGTCGTGGCCACGCGAGATGAGCTCGGTTGCCAGTGCGTTGTCACGCAGACAACTGCCACAGTACATCTGTCCTGCCCCGCCGGTAAGATAAAGAATTTTCACAAGAGTCTGGTAGGAGGCGTTCCCGCCTGCTCATAACGTAATTAGCGGAAGGACAGCAAAGAATGTCTGTCCAACTCAGCCCGCCAGGGCGTGCTGGAAAGCTCGACGCGCGTAAAGATGTTCGAATAGGTTGCCCTCGTGTGGTTGGTCCCAGTTGATTTGATTCGTGGGCACCGCTCCGATGTTCAGGCGATCGACATTTGGGGAGGTAACAAGGCGATTAATCAGATCCGGGTCGAAAGTGATTGCTGTAACGACAAGGCTCGGCCCCAGAGCTTGCGGAATTTGTTTCTCAGTTACTTTGACGACGCTGGCAAAGGGAAACATAAACTCCTTATTCGCCATTCCGTGCTCGGCGTTTTCACAGAGAACGATGGTCGGCAGCAAATAAGAACAACCGTTGCGGATAGCAAGCCGTCCTCCGTCACGATGCGAGGCCGTGATTTCCGTCGCGCCCGGTTCGTTGAGGCCTTGATCAATCAACTGTGAAATTCGCTGCGCCACGTTGGCATCGACAAAGGGTGCCAGTTGCGCCTGTGGATCATCAGCCGGGCGTGGAAGAATTTTTGCGAGCCGTTCGGCTAATGCTTCGCTAATCTTCTCGGCGTGCTTCGTAACCCAAATGCTCGACGCGTTGATGCACGAGCGCCCGCCATTGTCGGCAATAGAACCCACCATCAAATCGAGGTACTGCTCCCAGTCGTCAATACAGTCTTCACCAATTACGATTTTGCTGAAGCCGGGACCGTGAATTTCTATGCGCGGATCATTAGTCCAGAGACTGGTTGAACTCGAGTCACCAAAAACGATCCCTCGCTGACACTGCCTGAGAATTTCACCACTGCCCGAGTGATCGGTAGGATAAAAACTGAACGCTTCGCGCGGCGCTCCGGCGCGAATGAACGATTGAATGATCCGGTAAGGACTCCAGGGTTCGGCACTGCCAGGTTTAAGGACGAGGGGAATCTTCAAAGGAAGTGCTGGAATCCAAAGCGAGTGAACGCCTGGGGAATTGTTTGGCAGCACAACACCCAGCGACTCAGTGCGCGGATAAAAACTCAACGAGCGGCCCTCGATCTGGCCGAAGCCACGGTCAAGAATTTCCCAATCGATGTTTCTGGTAAGCCCAGCGATCACATTACTGGCTTCAGAAAGAACGCCGTGAATCTTCGTCATATTTCTGCGAGCCAGCGCGTGCGGCATCCCGGTAGTTGCCGAAATCTGTCGCACATAATCCTCGGGCGTTTGCGTGGTGTCGCCCAGCGGGAGGGAGTCGTTGAGAAAATATTCGGCGGCACGTTTGCAAATATCTACGAGGTCGGCGGTGGGGAAAGCTGCTAGTTTGGCGCGAGCTGCAGCTTGATCTCGCAGGTCGCGTCTGATCAGTCCGTTGTTCGCCTGACTGATTTCAACGAACAATTCGCGCGTCTCGTGATGCGGCACGCGAGCGACGTCGAGACTCTTGTAAGGCTCACCCTGGCGAAGAATTGGAATATGCAGCATATACGATTTCAGATTGCGGATTTAAGATTGCGGATTTCGCTTGGCTGATGTTGAAGGCTACACGGTTGCGACACAAAATCCGCAATCCGAAATCAGCAATCTGAAATCCTAATAAACTCCCTCTACGACATTAGTCTGGAATCGCGAGAACGGCCGGACATTGCGCACTCCATCCCAGGGATAGAGTTCGCAGGGTGGCTCTCTCTCCGCCTCGTCACGTTCGAGGAAGCGTGGCATGAAGAATTCCTTCGTCAGTGTCGTCAAGCGAACTCGGCCAGTTTCACCATACTCGACAACCCGACTAGGTTCGTCAGGATCCACTATTTCGATCACCGCTCGCGGCACTGGCGGATAATAGATGACCGCAAAATTGTCTGTTTCTTCTCGCGGCTTGTGCACCGCCAGACCCATCAGGGTATTGCCGTAGGTAGGCGCAAAGTAGGCGCCTTCGAGTAGTTCTTCGACTGCGAAGCGATGAAACTGAGGCGTCATCTCGGTGCCGCCACAGAAGACCCCGGTGATACCCAGCTTCTTAAGTGAAACCTTTTCGCAAAGTGCTTCCAAAAGTTTCGGCGTGGTGAACAGGCAATGGATGTTGTCGTGCGCGCGCAGCAAGGTCAAGCCCTGCTCGATCACGTGCTGCTTGTACTGCTCCGCCATTTTGGGCTGCCCCATCTTGAGTAGTTTGATTACCCAACGCGGATCGAGATCGATCATGAAGCAGATGCCGCCACGATACTGAGTCAGATGCTCAACAGCGAGCCGGAGACGACGCGGCCCGGTCGGACCAAGAGACAACCAGTCAGCGCCCTTGGGAAAAAAGTCTTCCGGGAGCGTGTCGCTGAAAGCCTCATAGTCGAGTCGAAAATCCTCAATGTTGATCCGAGATTTTGGAACACCCGTGCTGCCGCCCGTCTCGAAGGTGTAGACCGGACGTCCGGCATAACCGCGCGGCACCCAACGCCGCACTGGTCCGCCACGAAGCCATTCGTCCTGGAAGGCTCCAAGTTGATCAAGATCCTGATAGGAGTGAATTCGTTCGCGTGGATCCCAACCGAGCTTTTGCGCGTAGTCTAACCAAAATGGGCAACCGGTTGCGGGGTCGAAGTGCCATTGAACGACTTCACGGACCCACGCGTCGAGAGTTTCCTGTGTTGTTTTGATTCTTGTTGGCAACGCTACTTCAGCGGTAGACATAGGTTTTCGCTAATTACCAGGCTGCGACTTCGAATAGCAACGTTAAAATAGCAGAGCAGGTTTCAAAAGATAACTACGCCGGAGTGAATACCTCATCACCTGCAAGGGCGGCGCGCAACGTTGTAGGAATCTCCGCCGGCTTGCCGTCCTTTAAGACCACCACTGTCATTGTGCCCTCGATCGCGAGTTCATCATCGGCGCCGAAGACCTGGTACTCATAACGGATTGACGTGCGACCCAATTTCCCGACGGCGAAGCGAAGGCGAAACTGCGCGTCGAGTTCTATTACGCGGAGAAATCGACATTCTACGTGGACGCGCGGAAAATCGTATCCCATGCTGCGGTTCATTGGCCATTGTATGCTGCGCACCAGTTCGCTTTCAGCTTCCTCCACAAGTTCGAAGATACGCGGAAAGTGCAGTCGTCCGGCAGCGTCTGAGTCGGCCCAACGCAAACGTCTTTGAAGTTCTATCGAGGCAGGCATGTGGTTGCGGACCTTTCTGTTCCCAGGGTTGGATTCATTACCGTTAGCGACTCGGTATCAAGTTATGGATTCAAACTTAAACGGCGAACTTAGTTTACTCAAGTCAGTATGGATTACAGGCGGACTCATTAATGTTAAATCTTATATCCAGCTGAAACCCACCTTCACGTTTGCACCTAATAACTCCTCAACTATACTTGCCACCATCGGTGTCAATTGGAACAGGGTAAAATAGCATGCATTGTTCGATTACCATTTCAGGAAAACCACGACCATGCCGTGCCCTTCCGCTCCGGGCCCTGAGACTGTGCAGTGCAGTCGCGCTGCTTGTCCTGCTCGCGGTTCCATCGGTACGAACTCAGACCCCGAATAGTCCCGATACAAACGTCACCCGTTTAACCGAAGCCGCCAAGGCAATCAGCCAAGGTGATCTTTCAACTGCGGAGAGTCTCCTGAATTCTGTGCTCGCCGCGTCGCCAAGAGATGCCGACGCCCTCAATCTGCTTGGCGTCGTGCGCGCCCAGGAACAGAACACTTTGGAGGCTGAAAAGATGTTTCGCCTTGCCCGCGAAGCCGCGCCTACTCATGTGGGAGTTCAGCTCAATCTGGGCAAGCTCCTTTTGAGTACGAATCGAACGTCGGAGGCCTTGCCGATATTGGAGTCCGCACACCGTTTGGCGCCGGAGCGAACCGACATCAAACTACAGCTGGCGACGCTACATGCCAACGCCGGTGAATACCAAAGTGCGCTCCAGTATTTGCGAACCATTCCACGTTCTGCTGCCACCGACGACTATTTTGCCCTATTGTTGAGGTCGTTGATGGGTCTTAATCAACTCGAGGAAGCGCGCGAGCTCGCCCGCGAGTTTAGCCAGTTCAGTCTCAGCAAACCGGAAGCGCAGGCAGAATTTGGTTTGCTGCTTGCCAAAGGCGGGTTGAGCGATGAAGCAGTCATTTTCCTGGAGGCCGCTCGCCGGAAAACGCCCGAATCGTTTCCGCTGCTGTACGGGTTGGGCATAATCAATGGCTCGCTAAAGCGTTATGATAAGGCTGAGTTGTATCTGTCGGAAGCCTTGAAAATAAAGCCTGATGAGGTAACAACATTGCGCGCCCTGGCAAATGTCTCTCGCGCCACAGGCAATCTGGAAAAATCGCTGGCCCTTCTTGTACAAGCACGTCGTATTGCTCCGAATCTTCCGCAGGTGCTTTATGATTTTGGCGTGACTGCCTTGCAGATGGATCTGCTTCTCGATGCCTTACCTGCCTTCGAACAGCTGCACCGCTCTTACCCTGATCAGCCCGCTTATCTCTATGCGCTAGCGGCGGTACGCTGGAAAAAAGGCGAGACAGCTGAGACAGCTCGTCTAATGAGTAACTACGTCGCCTTGCAACCGCGGGACCCTTCAGGCTTCTATCTACTCGGCGCGGCGTTGCTCCGGCAAGAATTAATTGTTGAGGCACGGGCGGCGCTGCAACGCAGTCTCAGCCTCAAAGCAGATCCCAACACGGAGTATCTGATTGGCGTAAGTTTCGAGAAAGCTGGGGACCGCGCCGCAGCTGTCGATACGTTTAGGCGAGTCGTTCTGTCAAATCCTAACCACGCCGCGGCCCATGCAGCGCTTGGAGCGGCATATAGAGAAGCTGGAAATTACACCGAGGCCCGAAGAGAACTTGAACGCGCCATTGAGCTTGACTCCAACGACCTGCGGGCGAATTATCAGCTGGGATTGGTCTACGCGAAGGCCGGTGAAAAGGACGCGGCCCAGCGAATGTTTGCCCGCGCCGACGAGCTGCGCAGTCGGCAGCGCAATCAGGAAAGTGTAATCATGAAATTAGTCGAGGCCCCGCAACCCTAAATGCCAGAAGAATCGTCCGCTACAGACCGACGCGCTCAGTTGATTCTGCAGGAACTGCTGCGCGCGGGGAAGGTGTCCGTCCGTCCGCTGGCTAAACGGCTGAAGGTCTCGACGGCAACTATCCGCCGCGATCTCGGCGAACTGGAGCAACGTGGGTTGTTGCTTCGAAATCACGGCGGCGCCGTCCCCGTCCAGCCAATGCTCTACGAGCCCTTTCGTCATACCTCTTACTACCATGAGCAGGAACGCCAGCGGGGTGCGGAGAAGCGACGGATTGGTCTGGTCGCCGCTGAACTCATAAGTGACGGTGACATTCTGGCCATCGGTGCCGGGACGACGGCGACGCAAGTTGCCCGAAGCGTTTGCCTTCACAAGGGAATAACCGTTCTGACAAATGCGGTGAATGTGGCGATGGAGCTAAGTCACCGCGACGACCTGAAGGTTATCGTTACGGGTGGGTTCCTAAGTGGAGATTGGTTTGCGCTGGTTGGGCCGGCATCTATTGAGAGTGTTGGAGAAATCTTTGTCGATAAGGTGTTCATCGGGGTGGACGGAATTCATCTCGAACATGGCCTGACAACCAACTACCCTGATCAGGCCACCATTCATCGCGCCATGATGCGTCAGGCACGTCAAAAAATCGTCGTTGCTGACCACCGGAAAATCGGGGCTATCGGCACCGCTTTAATCTGCCCGATAGAAGATATAGACATACTCATCACTGACAAGGGCGCCACCGACGAAGCGATCGCGCCTTTCCTTGCCAAGGGCATCGTCGTTCGGCGAGCTTAATCTTGCGACACTAAAGTTCAGAGCCTGGGCCAACCTTCCGGGTCCCAAAGAAGGCGGGAAATTCGAAGAGTCGGGATACCACGCCACTCTGTATCGTAAGCGTGATAGATAAGCGTATCGCCATCCTTGTCTTGCAAGACCGCACAGTGTCCCGGCCCAGCCCACCGGCCACTGCCAGTCACGACCAGCGTCCCACCGCCCTCCATCATCAGTTTGCCGTCTCGATCCAGGTAGGGCCCAGTGAGATGCCGCGCACGGCCAACGCGAATGTTGTAAGTGCTGTCCTTCCCGCGACAACAAAGGTCAAAAGAAACGAAGAGGTAGTAGTAACCATTCTTCCGAATGATGACCGGCGCTTCAATTGCACCCGGCGAATTTGCTGTTCGCGGGCGGCTGGCGAGGGAATATAAGGTTTGGTCGGAAGCTGAAAGTTTGCCGGTGACCTGATCGAGCTTGCGGAGTTTTATGCCTCCCCAAAAGCTTCCGAACGAAAGCCATGGTTGATTCCTCTCATCAAGCACGACGTTAGGATCGATCGCATTCCAGTCATCCGAAGCGGCTGAGCTGATCACTTTCCCCTGGTCCACCCACCTATATTTGTCGCTTGCCGGATCGAGCGTGCGATTGGTAGCCAGGCCTATGCTGGAACGGTTGCTGCCGAAAGTTGAGACCGAATAATAGAGGTGATACTCACCACTGAAGTAAGAGACGTCCGGGGCCCACAGACCTCTGAGGCCCGGCACATCCTTTACGGCCCACTCCGGGAGGTGAGCGAATACATCGCCGCAAAGGCGCCAGCTGATGAGATCGTTCGAACAGCGGATGGAAATGCCCGCCCTCGTCGAAAAAAGATAGTAGGTGTCGCCCTCCTTGATGATGGTCGGATCATGAACTTGACGAATATCCCCTTGGAGCTCGAAGGCCTGTTGCGATCCATAAGCCTGACCGTAACTTTGAGAGCGACTTGCGAGCAACACAAAAGACATGACAAGGAACAGTAAACAAGTGAGACCATAATTCATGAATTCAGCTGCCTCGCGCAAAAGCTTTTCCCAGTGCGAATTTTCCGACCTTTATTATCGCTATCTTAACGCACAGTTTTGGGTGACCGAGGGTGAATTCTGATCATTACGGGGAAAATTGTCTTGACACCGTGCTCGTTTGTGGTGTAAATGAGCAAATCAATTAGCAGGCGATCGAGTTATCCAGGGGCCGATCCCGGATAGTGCAACGCTGGTTCGCCTTCAAGCCGTAAAGAATTCAAGAACGCAAGCTTTCGCTTTGGCTCGTTAGTTGTCGAAGGTTGGATAGTAGTCTTCTCCCCCTTATAAGCAATGCCCCCCGGGAACGATCGAGAAGCAAGCGAGAAACAGGTATTGAGAGTATGTCTCTCCAGGTCGACAACCTCCGGGCGTGGTTTGTAAATACTTGCGTTCCGTCCTTCGTTTTCTCGTATCCAAACTTTTTGTATGTCACCAGTCTGAGAGGAAGCCATGACATCCCATAAGTATTCCTTTGTTACTTTGCTCATACTCTTGTTGGTATCCGGTTCATCCGTTTGGGCTCAAAGCGATCGTGGTGCCATTACCGGCCGGGTAACAGATCCGGCGGGTGCGGTGGTCCCTCAGGCGAAAGTGACTGTGACGAATCTTGAGACCAACGAGAGCCGTGATGCAGTTACCAGCGATGAAGGTAACTTCACCGTGCCTCAACTGCCGGCTGCGATGTACAAGATTACCGTTGAAGCCCCAGGCTTTAAAACGGCGACCCTGGACAACATTAAGGTCGCGGTGCAAATTACCCGCACGGCCGATATCAAGCTTGAGGTTGGTGCAGTGGGCGAGGTGGTTAACGTTTCTGGTGAGGCAGCCCCAGTGCTTCAGACTGACACGCCAGTGCAGCAACTTAACGTTAGCGAGCGACAAGTAAGGGAATTGCCGTTGCTCGTTGCGGCGGAGAGCGGTGGGCGCTCGCCTCTCTCGTTCATCTTCCTCGACAGCAGTATCGTCTCTAACGATACACCGGGTGGTACGGGTACGACCTCCGGGAGTACGGGCACCAACGCTACCAACTTCCGCATTAACGGCGGGCAGGGGTTAGGCGCGGACATTCTGATCGATGGGGCGCAGACACGGCGCGGAGAGAACGGCACCTTCTTTTCGGAGGTCGCGCCCGGACCGAACGCTTTTCAGGAGTTCACCGTCTCTACCAGTAGCTACTCGGCTGAGTTCGGCAATTCGACGGGCGGCATTGTTAACTTCACCATCAAGACTGGTGGCAACGATTTCCATGGCGAGGCTTATCTCTTCCATATCAACGATGCCCTCAATGCCAACATCGACCGCAATCGCATCTTGAATGCAAACAATTCGGCGTGTCGTCTGCAGAACGTAGGCTGCCTCGATAAACCGCTTGACCGACAGTTCGACTATGGCTTCTCCGTCGGTGGCCCAGTCTACCTGCCGCGCTTCGGTGAAGGCGGCAAGATGCTGTGGAGCGGCAAGAACAAGACTTTCTTCTTTTTTAACTATGGCGCCTACCGGACATTTCAGTCTGAATCGGTGGAGTTGACGGTGCCGACGGCAAGAATGCGCACCGGGGATTTCGGGGAACTACTAACTGACCCATATGTTCTTAATTTCTTCGGTGGGCCGGTTCAGATTTTTGACCCGTCTCAGCCCGTCGGAGCGCGCACTGCCATCCCTGGTAACCGGCTGGATCAGTATCTCGGTGGCTCGAGGATCTCAACCATCGGCCGTAACTTCCTCAACCTTTTCCCGTTGCCGAACCAGACGGGGCCAAACGGCTCCACAGTCTTCCGCAACTTCCGAGCTAATACGACTGCTACCTCGAGGACGGACTACTATGTGACGAAGATCACGCACAACATTACGGACCGACAATCGCTGAACTTCAGCTACACGTTCCGCAAGTTACCGAGCGTTAAGGGTGGCTTCCCGCGCTTCGCCGAACCCTTCGTCGCCCAGGGTGTATGGGATCAGTTGTTCAAGTCTTACTACGCTCGCTTGCAGCACGACTGGACGTTGACGGGCAATATGATCAACCACTTCAACGCCGGCTTCTCGCGCTCCGACGTCTCGAATAGGAATTTCTCGTCCGGTATCGCAAAGGCTAGCGACCTTGGCTTAAGTCCCACCGCGACGCAGGATCGCGGCCTGCCGTTGATCGGGTTTCCTGGTTATGGCGACCCGGTTAATTCTACAGACCCGCGCGCATACCAAGCTGGGGGTTCGACCTTTTTTGACAACCGCGTCCGCGACAACTCAGTTCACCTGAGCGACGTCTTTACGCTCATCAGCGGCCGCCACACCATGAAGTTCGGCGGCGAGCTCCGGCTTCAGCAGTTGAACAACGCTGCGCACTTCGATATCGGGGGCAATTTCAACTTCAGAAGCAACCAGACTGCCAACACCAATGACTTCAATCAAGGCTGGCCCATCGCCAGCCTGATCACCGGGAGACCGGAGTTCTCGTTTAACTCGAACCAAACGATTGACCCAGGTCACCGCTTCTTGTCATACGCTGCGTTCTATCAGGACGATTTCAAGGTTACGTCGAAGCTGACGGTGAATCTCGGTTTCCGCTATGATTTCGGTCGTCCACGCGAGGAGGCGCGCGGCAAGTTCCGTGGATTCGATCCCAGCGTGCCGAATCCGGCGGCGGGCGGGCGGCTCGGCGCCTTCGTCAGCGCGGGACCCGGACCACTGCAGGCGGAGAACTTCGGGCTCGTAAATCCTGATCGCACCAACTTCGGGCCACGCTTTGGCTTCGCCTACTCGGTCAATGAGAAGACCGTTGTGCGCGGCGGCTACGGTATCTACTACGCGCCGGTCATCTACAACGATTTCGGAAACGCCGGAGCACTCGGTTACAGCCCTGGTGCCGTCAATATCAATGGCGGACTCGATGCCTTCATCACCCTCGAGAACTACCCGCACATACCGGTGGCTGACCCGACCTCTCAGGTCGTTGGCGATCTGAACCGGACCGACCTGGATTATTTTACGAAGGACTTTAAGACCGGTCGGACCGCGCAATACACGCTCGACATACAGCGTCAGCTTCCCTGGAATTTAGCTATTCAAGTCGGCTACGTTGGCAGCAAGGGCACCCGGCTGCGTTCGAACTTTGATCAGGTCAACAAACTACCGCTGAATGCGCTAAAACTCGGGCTTCCGCTGCTTAGTAAGAGGTTGGCCGACGTAACTGCGTCGGATCGTGCTTACGCAACGAGTGTTGGCTTTACGCTGCCAGCCAGTCCCGACGCCGTCTATCCTGGTTTCAACAACCAGGGCGGTGATTTCGCTAGTTCGGTCTCACAGGCTTTGAGGCCATTCCCGCAATACGGGATCATTACCAACCGCCTTGAGAGCGAGGGGCAGAGCTTTTACAACGCGGGTAAGGTCGACCTAACCCGGCGCTTCGCCCAGGGCATACAGGCTGGACTCTCTTACACTTTCGCGAAGCTGATCACGGATGCGGCCGAAGACGTCTTTGGTAACTCGCCTCTTAATGGCGTAGTGCAAAACCCATATGATCGCAGGTCGCTGCGTACTATTTCGGCGAGCATTCCCCCACACTCGCTGGTCTTCAACTACATCATCGAAGCACCGTTCGGGAAGGGCCGGCGGTTCTTGAATCGCGGCGGCTTTATTGATCGGCTCGTCGGAGGCTTCCAGTTTACCGGCATCCACCGCTATCGCAGTGGTCCGGCCTTGTTGCCGTTCATCGCCGGGGGCCAGCGGGAGTTTCTCCAGCGGATCGGCTTCCTCGGAAACCTACGTCCTAACGTTACCGGGCAGTCGTTCTTCACAGGCAACCCGTCTGGCGGTATTGACTACCGCTACTTGAATCCGGCGGCATTTTCGCGACCGCTCGACTACCGCAATGCACCGGGTCCGATTGGAAGTCCGGAATACGCTGCGTACTACGCGGACCCGAACCGGTTCTTCGGTAATTCTGCGCCCACCTACGGCAGTCTGCGCGCGCCGCCATTTTTTACCGAGGACGTCAGCGTAATGAAGAAGACGCGAGTCACCGAAACGACTTACTTCGAGATCCGCATGGAGGTCTTCAACCTGTTCAACCGCGGGCGCTATGGCCTGCCAAACTTGAACCTCGACGACGGTAATTTCGGCATCACTTCGCGAAACGCCGACATTTTCCAGCCGCGGCGGATTCAAGTTGGCGGAAGATTCGTGTTCTAGCTTCCCTCATCAGAGCCTGAGGGCGCTGAAAGTGGTTCAGACTTTCGCGCCCTCATGGCTTCTTCTAGTCTCAACACCTGACGGGGGCCATGGTCATCGCAAACACCTTCAACCTCGGTCGTCCAGTCCTGCTTCTTGTCGCTCTTGGCTGGTTGAGCGCGGTGCCAGGCGTGAGCTGCGCGCAGGCTGCGGTCGCCTCTACAAGAAATAATAATGTTTCCCGTGCGGAACAGGCAGAACGCCTCGTCGCGGAAGGCGAAGCCGCGTTCGAACGCGGCGAGATGACGGTCGCACGCGATTTTTTCCAAAAGGCCATTGCGATAAACCCTGGCAGCGTGGCTGCACACACACACCTGGGCATGCTCGCCGACAATGCGGGAGAGCTCGAGGAGGCCGCGCGTCATTTTGGCCGGGCCGCGCGCCTCAAACCATCCTCTTCGTCGACGCGAAACAACTACGGCGTGATTCTGCAACGTCTCGGTCGCACGCGCGAAGCGGCTGCCGAGTTCGAGGCGTCGCTTCGAGTAGACGCGCGACAAGTAAACGCCTTGGTGAACCTGGCGCAGATTCGCTTTATGGCTGGAACGCCCGCGGACTTGCGCGCGTCGGCCGATTTGTTCGCGCGGGCTTATCAGATCGCTCCGGACGCAGGAATCGCGCGCGCGCAGACTGTCGTCGCGCTGCGCCTGAAAGACCCGTCTGCCGCGGCTGTTCACTATCGTAACTATGCGACCCATCTGGGTAAGGAAGGCGCGCCGGGTGAAGGTTCGGGCGCACGCTCCGAACTTGGAGGCGCGTTACTGGAAGCCGGACTCATAGCGGAAGCTGAATCCGAATTGACCGCCGCTTTAAAACTCGACCTATCAAATGCTGATGTGATCGTTCAGTTGGCGCGCGTCTACCTTGCGCGTAAGGATCTCCCGGCAGCCGGTCGTCTGCTTGAAGCGGCCGTTGCGCGTGGCCTTGAGTCCGCGCCGATTTACGCGCTGCTCGCCGACGTCTATGAGCGCAGCGGTCACCTGGAGAACGCGATCCCGGCGCTGCGTCTGGCAATTCAGCGCGACCCACAATCAGAAAAATATCGTTTCGCCTATGGCATATTGCTGACCGATGCCTACGCTCCAGCCGCTGCCGTGATCAGGCTTGAAGAGGCACTCAAATCATTCCCTAATTCAGCTCCATTATGGTTCGCGCTTGGCTTGGCCCATTTCAAAAATGAGGACCACGAAAAAGCAGAGCAAGCGTTCAAGCACTCCCTCGAGTTGAATCCTAACTTTGCCTCCGCACTCGCCTATCGCGGCATGATACGGGTTCAGACAGGAGACGCCGCGGAAGGCATCACACTTTATGAGAAGGCGTTACAAGTTGATCCCAAAATCACAGTGGTCCATTACTTGATCGCAGACGCACTACTTAAACAAGTTGATGCCAATCTGTCGCGTGTCGAAACTCATCTGAGACGTGCCGTTGAAGCGGATGCGACGTTCACGCCGGCGCGAATCGCGCTCGGCAAACTCTTTATGCGCACCAATCGTTGGGACGAGGCTGCCGCCCAGTTTGAGCAAATCATAAAACTAGACCCGAACCTGCCCGATGCCTACTACCAGCTTGGACGAACTTACATGCGCCTCAAGCGCACCGCGGAGGCACAGTCCACGCTGGCTACTTTTAAGCGTCTGAGCGAAACACAGAAAGAGCAAGAGTCGAAAGAGTTGCGGGAAGTCGTGAAAAGGCTGGCCGATGTGCGCTTCTGAGCGATGCCCGCTGTTTTTGGACTGCCATCCACCAGTCGAGCGTCGAAGAGCGCAGGTTGCCCAAGGTAACCCAGGGCGAAGAAGATGATGCAAAACAATAAAGTATCGAGTCTTCTCTTAGTTGCGACGCTCGCAGTTGTGATCACGACAAGCCGCCCGGTCGTGTCACAGGAAAATCAAAACCAGGCAGCAACGCAAACCGCGCAGCCGGCGGTGGAAGAGTGGACTGCCGATTTCGATGGTAACCAGCTCGACGAGAGTAAGTGGGAGCCATACACCTTCGAGGGCGGAGGCGGCGGCAAGGTCGAAGTTAAGGACAAGCAGCTGAGGATGCGTGGTTCGGGAGGTTCGCGCTCCGGCATACGAAGCAAACAGTCCTTCCACGGTGAACGATTTTACGTGGAGGCAGCGTTGGCAAAGGTAGGACCACGTATCCCGGAACCTGGTGAAGGAGCGTTTCCCCCAGGCTTCGCGATCTTGGCCGTACTGTTCGATGGCAATCCGGCTAACCGCATTGAATGGCTCCTGAGAAGTGATGGCATCTTCGAGGCATGGCAGAGCGTCGATGGGCGGATGATTCGCGTTGACAACGGAAAGCTGGCGACTAAAGAGAAGAGTCCAAAGCTGGGTATTGCACGGCGCGGCGATAAGATTTTCTTCATGCTCAACCGCGAAGTTGGTCTCCAAAGCACCATCCGCGGCGTGTCGCCAAACTTCAAGATTATGCTTTACGGCTTTGGTACTTCGGAGAATAACTGGGACTCTGTAGCCGTGCAGACATTGAAACAGTGATACCGCGATTCACGCTGGACGAGGCAAAAGATGATAGTGAAGAGACGCGAATTCTTAAGTGGCGCGATCGCGCTCAGCGCCGGGCTGGTCGCTTTGCGCAAGGGCGGCTTCGCGCAGTCGTCGCGAGCAGCAGATTCGCGCGTCGAAGTTCTAGTCGAAGAAGAAATCGGCACGATAAACCCGGACATCTACGGACACTTTGCCGAACATCTGGGTGGCGTCGTCTACGACGGGATCTGGGTCGGCGAGAACTCGAAAGTTCCCAATACCGCCGGCATTCGCACCTCACTTGTTAATGCGTTGAAGCGGATCAAGGCCCCGGTGGTCCGCTGGCCCGGCGGGTGCTTCGCCGATAGTTACGACTGGCGCGATGGCACAGGGCCGCGCGACAAGCGTCCGCGTCGCACAAACTTCTGGGTAGACGCGCCGGAGTGGCCGGCGGATAAGCCCGATGGCCCCTGGAAGTATGAGCCGAACCAGTTCGGAATTAACGAATTCATGCGCTTCTGCCAGTTGAGCGGGGCCGAGGCTTATCTGGCCGCCAATGTGCGAGGTCTGCCTGCGCAGAAATTCTACGAGTGGGTCGAGTACGTCAACTCGCCGGCGGGCACCACCACCGGAGCTGACTTGCGCGCCAGTGGTCCCGCGGGCAGCCGCGACCCCTTCAAGGTGCGATTCTGGGGCATCGGCAACGAGTCGTGGGGCTGCGGCGGCAACTTCACGCCTGAAGAATACGCAGCCGAGTACCGTCGGTTCACGGCTGCCGTTCCGCGTTACGGCGTCGATCTTAAGTTCATCGCTTCGGGCGCCAACGTCGACGACTTCAACTGGACGCGTGGGTTCTTCTCGAAGATAGCTGAAAAAGGCCCAGGACTCTTCAACGGCATCTATGGTTTTGGCCTGCATCATTACGCCTGGAATCTTGGACTCGGCCGAACCAACGACTGGTTTGCTGCAAAGGGGGACGCACTCAATTTTGACACCGCCGAGTACTATGAATTGCTGCGTGAAGCCGACCGCATGGAGTCGCTTATCAACCAGCATTGGACGGTCATGGGCCAGTACGACAGGCAACACCGCGTCAAGCTGGTCGTCGATGAGTGGGGCGCGTGGTACAAGAAGGGATCCGAGCTGCATCCGTCTCATTTGCTCGGTCAGCAGTCTACTATGCGCGACGCGGTGCTTGCCGGACTGACCCTCGACACCTTCAATCGACACGCCGACAAAGTCGCGATGGCGAACGTAGCGCAGCTTATCAACTCGCTTCACTCGCTCTTTCTCGCGCACGAGGACAAGTTCATCGTGACGCCAACCTTTCACGTCTTCGAGATGTTTATGCCGCACATGGGAGGGCGGGCTGTTCGAGCCCTCTTCAGCGCGCCGGAGGCACGATACACGCGCGTGGACAAGCCGGCTGAGTTCTGGGGCCTCGGAGGATCTGCATCGGTGAACGGCAAGCAGCTGACGTTGACCGTGACGAACCCGCATGCGAGCGAGGCACGCGAAACCGAGATTGTTGTCCGCGGCGCACGTGCCGGCTCCGCGCAGGCACGCGTGCTGAGCGCACTCGACGTTCATGCGCACAACACTTTCGAAAAACCGAATGTGGTGGAACCGCGCAACGAGCAGGTCACGGTTACCGCTGGCGTCGTTTCGTTCCGCTTCCCACCCGCTTCGGTGACGCGCTTACAAATAGCGTTGGTGTGAGGAATATTGGTAATTCGCAGGTCGGGAAGGGTGGTTTACCCGCCTGTCTCTGATGAAAGGCCAGCGGGAGTAAACCACCCTTCCCGACCTGCGAATGGCCCTGCTTTAGTCGTTCATTGGACTGTTGGAACAAACTATGTACTGGGAAGAGCGTTGGCATCCATTGCGGGAAGAGTGGGTAATCGTAGCGGCTCACAGGCAGGATCGCCCGTGGAGCGGCGAGACCATTCAACACGGTGAAGGTGCCTTACCCGAATATCTTCCGGATTGTTATCTATGTCCGCGCAACCTGCGCGTGAGCGGCAAGCGAAACGATAATTACACTGGCACGTTTGTATTTGACAACGATCACCCGAGCGTCGGCTTCGATGCTCCGGAAAAACTCCAGCGGCCGTCGGGCATTTACCGAAATCAATCAGCACGTGGCATCGCCCGGGTCGTGTGTTACAGCCCAAATCATAGTCTTGCGCTTGCCGAGCTTGAACACTTCGAGATCAAGAACCTGCTCAGCGTGTGGCAGGAGCAATACCGTGAGCTTGGCAACCACAAAGAAATTAACCATGTGCTGATCTTTGAAAATAAAGGCGAGGCGGTCGGTGTCTCAAATCCTCATCCCCACTGCCAGATTTACGCGACGAATTTTGTCTTCAAAACGATGGAGACGGAAGCACGTGCCGGTCAACGCCATCTGGCGGAAACGGGACGTATTCTTTTTCAGGATGTGATCAAAGCCGAGATTGAAGATGGACGACGCGTCATCTGCGAGAACGACTCGGCGATTGCCTTTCTGCCCTACTTCGCGCGCTATGCTTACGAAGTCTTCGTGGCCCCAAAGGCCACGCATCCCAGTGTCGCCAGTCTCTCGTCTGATGAACTTGGCGACTTTGCAGCTTTGCTGAAACAAGTTCTGGTAAAGTTCGATAACCTCTGGCAAATGCCTTTCCCCTACGTAATGCCGCTGCATCAGGCGCCGACCGATGGCGGCGACTACGCGAGCTTCCACTTCCATATTGAGTTTCATCCGCCCCTGCGTCGACCGAATCTGCTTAAGTACCTGGCAGGACCCGAAATTGGCGGCGGCAACTTCCTATCCGACACGGCACCGGAAGAAAAGGCGGTAGAGCTGCGATCACTGCCGGACATCCATTACAAGCACGTCCTCCAGGAGCAGCTATGATCAAGGCCGCCCTCGATCCCAATCAGCTACTCGAACCGCTTCGACGTATTCACGAGCGGGTGCGTGAGGCTGTGGTTGCGGAGTGTGAAAAGGCGGCGGTGGAACAACTGGCTGAAGTTTCTGACGATGAGTCGGAGGGCGATACCATTTATGCCGTTGATCGGGTCAGCGAGGAATTGCTTGTTGAATTGTTCGAGCACGAGCTGACGACTTTTGCTCCCCTCGTGCTGGTTGCTGAAGGCATCGAGGGTGGGGAGTTGGTGCTGCCAAGAGGTACTGCAGAGAGCGATGCCGTTTGGCGCATCGTCGTTGATCCGATCGACGGAACTCGCGGTCTTATGTATCAGAAAAGGAGCGCGTGGGTCTTAACAGGAGTAGCTGAAAATCGTGGCTCTGAGACGAATCTGCAGGAGATAGTACTGGCAATCCAGACCGAGATACCGCTGGTCAAACAACACCTCTGCGATACGTTGTGGGCGGTCCGCGGGGAAGGTGCCCGCGCCGAACGATTCAATCGTCTTTCGAATGAACGTCAGGCCCTTGCTTTGCACCCGTCTCGCGCCACCAGCATTCGGCACGGCTTCGCCATGATCGCCCGCTTCTTTCCCGGCGCTCGCGATGAACTCGCGGCGATTGATGAGGAGATTGTGCGCGGCGCCCTGGGTCCCGTCGAACCGGGCAAGGCCCATTGCTTCGAGGACCAGTATCTCTCCTCCGGTGGTCAACTTTACGAACTGATGATGGGACACGACAGGTTCGTGGCGGATTTGCGCCCCCTGGTTGAAACGCTCCTCAATCGGCGCGGACTCTCCCTTGGAATTTGTTGTCATCCTTATGATATGTGCACGGAATTGATTGCGCGTGAAGCCGGCGTCATCGTAACTGACCAGCAAGGTGAGCCATTGCGTGCTCCTCTGAGAGTCGAGCCCGATATCGCCTGGGCCGGATATGCAAATGACGCGATCCGCCGGGAAATAGAACCGTTGTTGCAGGATGCTCTGAAGCGGCGAGGCCTGTAGCAATTCATACGCTGGTAAGATGACAAGCATGGAGGGACAACGCGAGAAGTCGGCCTACGAAATCATTCGCGGCGACGCCCGTCATCTTCCGGACGTGGCAGCTTTTATAGAGACACTCAGTAAGCTCGAAGATCACCCGGCGTTGGAAGCGCGCACGCTCTTTGACACACAGCAGGAACTCACCATCGCTCGGGCACCAGGCAGGCTCGACGTGATGGGGGGCATCGCAGACTACTCTGGCTCGATCGTGCTTGAGCTGCCCATCGCTGAAGCGACCCTGGTTGCATTGCAAAAGGATGATACCAGGCGCCTACGCGTCGTCAGTCTCATGGAGAACGAAACGCGAGCTGTGAGTTTCGAGCTGTCCCTGGCGGACCTGGAACGTGACGGTAAGCCGATCGAATACAATGAAGCGCTCAGCTTTTTCAGAAGCGACACGATGCCGCATTGGGCAGCTTACGTGGCCGGTGTCTTTGTGGTGTTGATGCATGAACTCGGAGCGCGCTTCCATCAGGGAGCTCGGCTGCTCATCTCGTCGCGGGTACCCGAAGGCAAAGGGGTAAGCTCCTCGGCCGCGCTCGAAGTTGGCACGATGAGCGCGATAGTCGCAGCGTTTGACATTGAAATTGCGCCGAGGAAACTCGCAGTCTTATGCCAGATGGTTGAGAACCTGGTAGTCGGAGCGCCGTGCGGTGTCATGGACCAGATGACTTCCGCCTGCGGCGAGGAGAATCAGCTGCTCGAACTGCTCTGCCAACCGGCAGAACTGCTGGGAACAATCTCGTTGCCTAAAGACCTGGCGGTCTGGGGACTTGATTCAGGCGTACGTCATTCTGTCGGCGGCGGCGATTATGGGGCAGTGCGTATTGGCGCATTCATGGGCTACAGAATAATCGCCGAGCTCTCTGGGCTGGAGGTAAAACAGATCGGCGATAGAGTGGTAATTACCGACCCTCGCTGGCATGGCTATCTGGCCAACCTCGCCGCTTTGGAGTTTAAGGAAAAATTCGCAAACAGGTTGCCCGACAAACTTCTGGGAGCAGACTTCCTTGAGCGCTACGGAGGAACAACAGACATGGTGACGAAGATCGATCCCCGGAATCAGCCTATGCGGTGCGAGCTCCAACGGCCCACGCAGTTTACGAGAGTGACCGAGTCCGAAAGTTTGCGGAGCTGTTGCGTCAGCAGTTGGCGGGTCCGGGCAATTTGCTGGAGGAGTCGTTGGGTGAATTGATGTATGAGTCACACGCGAGCTACTCCGCATGCGGGCTGGGTTCTGAAGGCACCGATGAGCTGGTCGAACTGGTGAGACGGGCGGGAGTAAGTAGCGGACTCTACGGCGCAAAGATTACCGGGGGCGGCAGCGGCGGCACGGTCGCGGTCCTTGGAAGACGTGACGCCGCGGGCGCAGTCGCGCAGGTGGCCCATAGCTTTGCGGATAAAACTGGACACCAGCCTTATGTCTTTAACGGCTCATCACCAGGGAGCGCGGCGTTTGGACACTTGATACTGCGGCGAACCTGAAAGCTTTAGAGCAGCCTCCAGCGCGGATATTTGGTACTGGTTAATTGGAGTCAAAAAGTTCAGAGTTCAAGCATTGCTTGTGTCTTCCGAAGCGCGCAACCTAGAGGTTGAACTCTAAACTACTAGCGTGGCTACATGCAGGTTCGGAGAGTGTATGGCGATTCTGGTAACTGGCGGGGCGGGATATATAGGAAGCGTTACTACTGAGTTATTGCGCGCGCGCGGCGAGCAGGTAGTGGTCCTGGATAATTTATCGCGCGGGCATCGGATCGCAGTTGCCTCCGAGGTGCCGTTTTACGAAGGGAATATCGGCGACCGCAGCCTGGTCAAACGCATCACGAGTGAACATGAGATCGATGCATGCATCCACTTCGCAGCGTTCGCCTACGTCGGCGAGTCTGTCATGCAGCCCACGCTCTATTACGAGAATAATGTGGAGCAGGGCATTCGATTGCTTGGAGAACTGGTCGACGCGGGAGTCCGCCGCGTAGTGTTCTCTTCGACCTGCGCCACTTATGGCGAACCGCAGCGAATTCCGATCGACGAAGGACACCGGCAAGTGCCGACGAATCCTTACGGCTGGTCAAAACTTTTCGTCGAGCGCATCATGGCGGACTACGACCGCGCATATGATTTAAGGTTCGTTGCGCTGCGCTACTTTAACGCTTCGGGCGCGACGCCGGACCGTGGCGAACACCACGAGCCGGAAACGCACCTGATCCCGCTTGTGCTTAAAGCAGCCCAGGGAGAAATTGAGCGTGTCAGCGTCTTCGGCAGCGACTATGCAACCAGTGACGGCACTTGTGTGCGCGACTACATTCACGTTAGCGACCTGGCGGCGGCCCATGCCCTTTCGCTCGAATATCTGCGCTCGGATAATGAGTCTACCGCCATCAACCTTGGTAACGGGCAAGGCTATTCGGTGTTGGAAGTGATCGAAGCCGCGCGCCAGGTAACCGGAAAAGATATTGCAGTTGAGATGCAGGGACGCCGCGCAGGTGATCCGTCTCATCTGGTGGCCGACGCTGCTCGTGCTCGTGAAGTGCTCGGTTGGCAACCGCAGCTACCAGATCTTGCGGCGATTATCGGTTCAGCGTGGGAATGGCATGCGAAACATCCGCGAGGATACGCCGAAGTTTAAGAATCTAATCGGAGGAAACTATGAAAATAACATTTCGCAGCGCGCTCATTTGTGCGTGTTTGCTGGTAGTGGCGTCGTGTCAACGAGGTGGCGGTCCCAGCGGGGGTGGAGAAGCGTCAAAAAATCTTCGGCTCGCTTTCGTTACCAACAATGCTTCTGATTTCTGGACCATTGCGCGCAAAGGAACCGAGAAAGCCGACGCGGAACTGGACGATACCACGGTGGAGTTTAGGATCCCCTCGGAGGGAACCGCCGCTGACCAAAAAAGGCAGATTGATGACCTGTTGGCAAAGGGTGTGGATGGTATCGCCCTCAGCCCGGTTGATCCCGATAACCAGACCCAATTAATTAATGACACGGCGAAGCGAGTGCTGGTGGTAACGCAGGATTCGGATGCTCCCAAAAGCGATCGCGCTTTTTATGTGGGCACCGATAACGTGGCTGCGGGACGCCAGGCGGGAGGCCTGATCAAGGAAGCTTTGCCCCAGGGTGGCAAGATTATGATCTTCGTGGGCAAGCTGGACGCGCGTAATGCTCAGGAACGTTTGCAGGGAATCAAAGAGACGTTGCAGGGTTCGAACATCGAGATTATTGACGTCAGAACCGACGACACCGATCGCGTGCGTGCCAAGTCAAACGTGTCGGACACGCTGGTGCGTTACCCGGAAGTGGTAGGACTGGTCGGTCTCTGGAGCTATAACGGCCCAGCCATTCTCAATGCGGTAAAAGAGTCAAATAAGGCCGGGCAGGTAAAAATCATCGCCTTCGACGAAGAAGATGAAACGCTCGGCGGGGTGAAACAGGGGGCAATATTTGCGACCGTCGTGCAGCAGCCCTACGAATTCGGTTACCAGGCCATCAAGCTTATGCACCAGTATCTAAGGGGTGACAAGTCGGCAGCTCCTGCGAGCAAACAGGTGTTTGTGCCGACACTGGTAATCAAGCAAGACAGTGTCGACGCGTTCACTCAGAAGATTAATCAGCTGCGCGGTCGCTAGTCGCAGGATGAAGGATGAAGGCGGAAGGATGACAGTTCCTATTCTGCAGATGCGAGGGGTCGAGAAACGCTTCGGTGGCGTGCGCGCTCTCAAGGGCGTTGACTTCGAAATTAGCGCGGGTGAAGTGGTTGCCCTCGCTGGTGAGAATGGCGCCGGCAAATCGACCCTGATGAAAATCCTCGGCGGCGTGTATCAACCCGACGTCGGGGAAATCCTCATTAACGATGAGCCAGTTTCGATTCACTCGGTCGCCGACGCCACCCGTTACGGCATCAGTTTCATCCATCAGGAACTGAACGTGCTCGATAATTTGGATGTGGCTGCGAATGTCTTTCTCGGCCGCGAGCCCTTGCGCTGGGGAATGCTGCGACTCGTTGACCGCAAGCGAATGCACCGGGAAGCGGCCGTCTACCTTAAGCGCCTGGGTTTGGAAGTTCCGACGGACACACTCGTGTCGCGTCTTTCGATCGCCCGTCAACAGATGGTTGAAATTGCCAAGGCTCTCTCGCTCAACGCCCGCATCCTCATCATGGACGAGCCGACCTCGAGTCTGACGCTCACCGAAACGGCGCGCTTGCTTGAAGTCGTCAACGATTTGCGTAGTCAGGGCGTCGCCATCATTTACATCTCGCACCGCCTGAACGAGATTGAACAAATCGCCGATCGCGTGGTGGTGTTGCGCGATGGCGCAAACGTCGGCGCCCTCGCGCGTGAAGAGATCACCCACGAGCAAATGGTGAAAATGATGGTAGGCCGGGATCTCGAAAAGTTTTACCAGCACCCTGAGACCGAAAAAGTTCCGGACTATTTTGAAATCGAAGAGCTGCACACAAACCGTTATCCCAATCAAAAGGTTTCTTTTGGCGTTGGCAGAGGCGAGATCGTCGGACTCGCCGGACTCGTCGGAGCAGGGCGCACGGAAGTCGCTCAAGCGCTTTTCGGCATCGATGGCGCGATTGAAGCGAAGATCAAACTCGATCGTCAGGTGTTGCAAATCGGCTCGCCGCAGGACGCTATCAAGCATGGTATTTATCTCGTTCCCGAAGACCGGCGCAACGCCGGGTTAATCATTGAAATCCCGATTCGAGAAAACGTTACTCTGCCCTCATTGGAACGTTATTCGCGAGGCGGGCTCATCGCTTTCGAACGTGAACGTCTGGCCGCGACGGACATATGTAAGAAGATGAACGTCAAAGCTCCGTCGGTCGAGGAGCGCGTCGTCAATTTGAGCGGCGGCAATCAACAAAAAGTCGTCCTGGCAAAATGGCTTTCGCTCGAACCGAAGGTTTTAATCTTCGACGAACCGACGCGCGGCGTAGATGTGGGCGCGAAGGCAGAGATCTATGCGCTGATGCGGGAGTTGGCGAAAAACGGCGTGGCCATTCTCATGATCTCTTCCGACATGGAAGAAGTGTTACACATTAGTGACCGCGTAGCGGTAATGCATGAAGGTGTACTGACTGGGATACTTGAGCGTTCGGAGTGCGCCGAAGAAAACATAATGCGCCTGGCGGTCGGTAAACGTGCTGCTAGCGTGATAGGAGCGAACTGAGTGATCGGCAGGAATCTTTTGCAAGGAAGCGTCCCGCGAAGCCTCGCCCTGTTGTTTGTGGTGTGTGTAGGCCTCTCGGATCCGTTACTCGCCCGCACAACTCAACGAGCAAAAGCTCGTATCGACAAACGTGGCTTCGGCCAATTAGATGACGGAACACTCATAGACATCTACACGCTAACAAATCGCAACGGGTTGCAAGTGGAGATCACCACTTATGGCGGGGCTGTCGTCACCATCAAGACACCCGATCGTCAAGGTCGTATGGCGGACATCGTGCTGGGCTACGGAGACCCAGCTGGCTACGTTTCCGATAGCTCCTATTTTGGAGCGCTCATCGGCCGCTACGCGAACCGCATCGCGCGAGGACGATTTACACTCAACGGCGTCGAGTATCAACTGCCGCAGAACAACGGAGTCAATCATCTGCACGGAGGCGTGCGCGGCTTCCATAAGGTTGTCTGGCAGGCGCTTGAGAAGACGCGTGCCGATGGCGTGGCGCTGGAGCTTACCCATCTCAGCGGTGACAAAGAGGAAGGGTATCCCGGAAATCTTGCGGTGACCGCGACCTATGTACTGACTAACGCGAACGAATTGCGGATTGAATACACCGCAACTACCGACAAGGAGACGGTCATCAATCTCACGCACCACTCCTATTTCAATCTGGCCGGCCCTGGCACGGGCGACATTCTTGGACACGAGCTGAAGATCAACGCGGACAGGTTCACCCCTGTCGATGAGACCCTGATTCCGACCGGAGAATTGAGAGCGGTGAAGGGGACGCCGTTCGACTTCAACCGGACCGCTGCTATCGGCAGCCGTATCAATCAAGCTGACGAGCAATTGGTCTTCGGTAAGGGGTATGATCACAACTTCGTTCTCAACAAGAAGGGCCAGGAGTTATCGCTGGCGGCTACGGTATACGAACCGACGAGTGGCCGGGCACTCGAGATGTGGACCACCGAGCCTGGAGTGCAACTCTATTCCGGAAATTTCCTCGATAAGGTTCGCGGTAAGGCCGGCAAGATTTACAACTTCCGTGGTGGGTTTTGTCTTGAGGCGCAGCATTTCCCCGACTCGCCGAATCATCCTGCGTTCCCCTCGACGGTCCTCAAACCCGGAGAGCGTTATACGCAAACGACCGTATACAAATTCATGGTCAGAAGAGCCAAGGAGAAGCCTTGAAAAAAGAACTCGGCACTTTCATCCTGCTCGTCGTGTTGTGTGTGGTGGTTGCAATACTGCAACCGCAGTTTCTGTCGGCAGCTAATTTGCAGAACATGGCGCGACAAATTGGTATGTACGGCGTCTTCAGCCTCGGTATCGGCATTGTCATCATCACCGGCGGCATCGATCTTTCAGTTGGTTCGGTCTTTGCTCTACTGGGCGTGCTGCTCTCGATGATGCTGACGGAGTGGATGTGGCCGGCGGCGTTAGTGGTGTTGCTAATCATCGCTATCGCAATGGCAATTGGGACGCTGCACGGCCTATTGATCACCAAGCTTCGCATTCAACCGTTCATTGTCACGCTGTGCGGGCTGCTTTTTTACAGAGGCCTGGCGCGCTTCATCGCTAATGACGAGACCAAAGGCCTCGGGGGCGCCGGGAAATTTGATTGGCTACGCGAGCTTGCCACCGGTGTTGTGTTCGGAGTGCCGATGCCCTTCGTTCTGCTCATCGTCATCAGTGCCGGCATGTGGGTTCTGCTGCATCGCTCCGTCTATGGTCGCTATCTGTACGCTGTAGGACGCAACGAAATGGCGGCGCGTTATTCCGGTATCAACTCGGCGCGAATTATCGCCAGTGCCTACATTATCCTGGGTGTGTTAGCCGGCATCTCGGCTATCCTCTTCGCTTTTTACACGAACTCAATCTCGCCTTCATCACACGGCAATTCATACGAACTGTACGGCATCGCGGCGGCGGTGCTGGGTGGATGTTCACTGCGCGGCGGCGAAGGCTCAATTATCGGTATCCTGATCGGCGCGGCGCTGCTTCAGGTCCTGCAGAATCTTGTTAACCTGCTGGGCATCCCGAGTTCACTGAACTTTGCAGTGATGGGCACAGTAATTCTGCTGGGTGTCATAGCAGACCAACTACTGCAACGTCGATCGGCACGTGCCGCCTAACCGATTGAGATTTGCGGTGGATGAAGTCAGTACCACCTCGCGGTAGCGGGTGGGTAAGCGATTACGCATCTCTGTTCTTACGGACCCACCCGCTACCGCGAGGTGGTACTGACCTCCCCCACGCGCGAAGTCATTCTCGGCGCCAATGGTCTAAGACGTAACGTTTATCCCCCGCGGCAAAAAGGATTTGGATGAAACTGTTGGGCATTGATGTCGGCACCGGCGGAACGCGCGCAGTCGTTGTCGACGCGAACGGCAGCGTTGTTGCTTCCGCAACCGCGGAACATGCGCCCTTCGCGAGTCCGCAAACGGGCTGGGCCGAACAGGAACCGGCCGACTGGTGGCGCGCGACTACTGAAGCTGTTCGTGGCGTGCTGTCACACGATGACGTTACTGCTGATGAAGTTGCTGGCGTCGGTTTCTCTGGCCAAATGCACGGCGCTGTCTTGCTTGACGAGGAAGAAACTGTTTTACGGCCAGCGCTAATCTGGTGCGATCAGCGAACCGACGCTCAGGTTAAAGCGATCACAACTCTGGTTGGCGCAGCGCGCCTGATTGAATTAACCGCAAATCCGGCACTGACAAATTTCACGGTAACGAAATTGCTTTGGGTGCGCGAGCACGAACCGGAGTTGTGGTCGCGCTTCCGATACTTCCTGTTGCCGAAAGATTATGTTCGGCTACGTCTTACGGGAACGCGCGCGACGGATGTCGCTGACGCATCCGGCACGTTGCTGTTGGATGTCGCCAATCGGCGTTGGTCCGACGCAATGCTGGACGCACTTGAGATAAACAAAAAGTGTCTACCGGCACTCTTCGAATCTTCTGAAATCACCGCTCGCGTGTCTGCTAAAGGGTCAGCCGCGACGGGATTGCGTGAGGGCACGCCAGTGGTTGCCGGCGCCGGAGATCAGGCGGCAGGAGCGATCGGCATGGGCATCGTGCGACCGGGCGCGGTCAGCGCAACGATCGGCACATCCGGCGTCGTCTTTGCGGCCACTGATCGCCCGGCGCTTGATGAGAAAGGTCGGGTGCACACCTTCTGTCATGCCATCCCTGGCCGCTGGCATGTGATGGGTGTGACTCAGGCCGCCGGGCTTTCGTTGCGCTGGTTCCGTGACCGGTTCGGCCTGGGAGGCTATGGCGTAACCATGGGAGCTGAGGACGACCCTTATGAACTCTTGTGTAACGAGGCTGCCCAGGCGCCATCCGGATCAGATGGCGTGCTGTGGGCCCCCTATCTGATGGGTGAGCGAACTCCGCACCTGGATCCTAATGCGCGGGCGGCGCTGGTCGGTCTCTCCGCAAACCACACGCGCGCGCACGTCATCCGCGCGATCCTCGAAGGTGTGGCGTTCTCATTGCGCGACACGCTGACAATCTTTGCGGAGATGGACGTGCCTGTCGATACCATCCGGCTTGGCGGAGGCGGATCGCGTGGGCCGCTTTGGCGACAGATACAGGCCGACACTTATGGACGTGAGGTTGAGATTCTCGCAGCGGATGAAGGGGCAGCGTACGGAGCGGCGCTGCTGGCCGGCGTCGGAGTGGGCGCCTGGTCGTCTGTCGATGAAGCGTGTGCGCAGTCCGTTCGCGTTGCTGCCCGGGTCACACCCGACCAGTCGGTATCGGCTTTAATGAACAGAGGCTACTCGGCGTATCGCGCGCTTTATCCTGCATTGCGCAGCGTAAGGGAAGCCACAATCTAAATTTGATCGGATATCAGTGAAATGAGGTTGGATAATGACACAAGACAAATTAAAACCGGGGCCTGAACATAAGTTCACGTTCGGCTTATGGACTGTTGGGAACCGTGGGCGCGATCCTTTTGGCGATGCTGTGCGCCCTACGCTTCGTCCGGTGGATGCCGTGAAAATGTTGGGCGAGATAGGTGCGTATGGCGTCAACTTCCATGACAACGACCTCGTGCCGATTGATGCTTCACCACAGGAGCGTGATCGCATCGTGGCTGAGTTTCGCAGTGCCTGCGAAGAGCACAACATTGTGGTGCCGATGGCTACCGTTAATCTTTTCTACGACGCCGTTTTCCGTGATGGTGCGTTCACCGCCAATGATAAGTCCGTGCGCGCCTACGCTTTGCAAAAAACCATGCGTGCGATGGATCTCGGGGCCGAGTTTGGCGCGAAAATTTTTGTACTGTGGGGCGGCCGTGAAGGAGCCGAAACGGATGCTTGTCGTCGTCCTGACGAGGCGGTGAAACGACTTAGAGAAGCGATTAATTACCTCTGCGAGTATTCGCTGGACCAGAATTACGGTTACAAGTTTGCGCTGGAAGCAAAGCCGAATGAACCGCGTGCAGATATTTATATGCCGACTACCGGCGCTTACCTGGGATTTATCTCAACCCTCGAGCGGCCTGAGATGGTGGGCGTCAATCCGGAAGTGGCGCATGAGCACATGGCAGGACTCAACATGACGCACTCGGTGGCCCAGGCATGGGAGGCCGGTAAGCTTTTCCACATCGATCTTAACGATCAAGTGCCCGGACGCTACGATCAGGATTTACGTTTCGGCTCCGCCAACCCCAGAGCAGCTTTCTGGCTGGTGAAGTTTTTGGAGGACGTCGGCTACGAGGGACCGCGCGCCTTCGATGCGCATGCATATCGCACCGAGGATTACGACGGCGTCAAGGAATTCGCGCGCGGCTGTATACGTACTTATTTGATTCTGAAAGAGAAGGGCGCCCAATGGAATGCCGATCCGGAAATCAAAGCATTGCTGGCCGAAATTGCGGAGACGAATGGCGATGGAGCTACGAAATTTTCGAAGCAACACTCCGGCGAATTACTCTCTGCAAATTTTGACCGGGCTGGGTTAGCCGCACGCGGCTTGAAATATGAGCGACTGGACCAACTGACGATAGACATTCTGCTCGGGGTTAGATGAGCGGGCAGTTCAGAAATTTTGGGTGTAGTACGCGGGCGGTTCGGTAATTCGCAGGTCAGGCAGGGTGGCTTGCCCCCGCTTGAGCGGAGATCAGGAGATTGGGTTGGCAATTCTCAATCAGGATACAAAGGCAGGAAAGTAATTGAAAGTGCCGGGACTAAACGGTCTCACTGTAGTGTTGAAAGCTGAGGCCGAAAGTCGCGCCGTTGGCGCTCCAGCGGGGGCAAGCCGCCCTTCCTGACCTGCAAATTAGGGCGGCTTGATCCGTCCTTCGGGACCGCTCAGACATAACCTTTGGCTGAAATTAGTCTCGCTCAGTAACCAGCAACGTCTTTTTGGACATGAGATCAATTTCGCATCGCCTGCTGCTCGGTGTCAGCCTGCTGCTGTTTCCTTTGTGGATCTGCTGCAGACGCGAAAGAGCGTGTTCCTGATCGGAATCCGCGCGAGGCCAGCGCCTTCGATCTAGCGGACGTGCGTTTGCTAGACGGGCCTTTCAAAACGGCCATGCTGCTCGACGCGAATTATCTTCTACGGCTTGAGCCCGACAGGTTGCTGAGCTGGTTTAGGAAGGAAGCGGGACTCGAACCGAAAGGCGAAGTCTACGGCGGTTGGGAAAAGCAGGGAGTTGCCGGACACTCGCTCGGGCACTATCTGTCCGCTTGCTCAATGATGTTTGCCTCAACCGGTGACGCGCGTTTTCGCCAAAGGGTTAATTACGTTGTTACTGAGCTTGAACTTTGCCAGCGAGCGAACGGCAACGGCTACGTCGCTGCAATTCCGAACGGCAAAAGGATATTCAGGGAAATAGCTGCCGGCGACATTCGCTCCCAGGGCTTTGACCTCAACGGTGGCTGGGTCCCCTGGTACACACTACACAAACTCTTCGCCGGTTTGCTTGACGCCAATGAGTACTGCGGAAACGCCAAAGCCCTAACAGTTGCCGTAAATCTGGCTGATTGGGCTGATAACATTCTGGCCAATCTAACAGAGGAACAATTTCAGCGCATGCTCGCCTGCGAACATGGCGGGATGAACGAGTCCCTGGCCGAACTCTACGCCCGCACCGGGAACGAAAAATATCTAAGGCTCTCGCGGCGTTTCTATCACCAGGCGGTACTCGAACTATTGACCAGGCGCGAAGACCACTTGCAAGGTTTGCACGCAAACACGCAGATTCCGAAATTGATCGGGCTCGCGCGCCTTTACGAACTGACGCAGAATGCCACTGACAAGACCGCGGTCGAATTCTTCTGGGATCGCGTAGTCCACCATCACTCTTACGTCACCGGCGGCAATAGCGACGCAGAACACTTCGGCCCACCAGATAAGCTCAACGATCGCTTGACCGAAAATACAACCGAAACCTGTAACACTCACAACATGCTAAAGCTGACGCGGCACCTTTTCGAGTGGCACGCGTCAGCCGAGTATGCCGACTATTACGAGCGCGCGCTTTACAACCACATCCTTGCTTCCCAGAACCCTGATGACGGCATGGTCTGTTATTTCGTGCCGCTCAAGGCAGGTGCGCGCAAGACTTACTCGACGCCGTTCAATAGCTTCACCTGCTGTCTCGGCACCGGAATGGAGAATCATACAAAGTACGGCGACAGTATCTATTTTCATAATGAGGATGTGCTCTGGGTCAATCTCTTTATCGCATCGGAACTCAATTGGCGGGAAAAAGGACTATCGCTAAAGCAAGAGACGAGTTATCCGGACGCGGACACGATGCGGTTCACTTTCAAGACCAGGAAGCCGCTGACTCTGGCTGTGAGACTTCGCTACCCGGCCTGGGCGACGAAGGGGCTTTCGGTTTGGATCAACGACCGGCCGCAGAGTGTCAACGCGAAGCCAGGAAGTTTTGTAGAGCTGCGACGGACCTGGAAAACCGGCGACCGTATATCGCTCAAGATTCCTATGTCTCTCAGACTCGAAGCCTTGCCGGACAATCCTCATCGCGTGGCAATTCTTTACGGCCCAACAGTACTGGCCGGAGACCTTGGTTCGGACGAGCAGACAGGAGTTAATCATCCCATCCTCACACCAGCACTGATCACCGAAGACAAACCGCTGGGGGACTGGATCAGAACAGTGGTTGGAGAGCCTTCAACCTTTGAAACGGCGGGCGTCGGCAGGCCCGTTGACGTGAAACTCTATCCGTTTTACCGGATGCACAACCGGAACTACGCGGTCTACTGGGACCAGTTCACGCCGCAACAGTGGGTTGTGCGTGAGGCCAGCTACAAAGCGGAACTGGAAGCGGCACGAAGGCTGGAGGAGATGACCGTCGATTTCGCCCAGCCCGGGGCGATGCAGCCTGAGCGCGATCACAATATGCAGGGTGAACACACGGAAGCGGGCGAGCATTCGAGTCGTAAGTGGCGGCACGCGCGGGATGGCGGGTGGGTGTCGTTCGATCTGAAAGTGTTGCCGGACAAACCCGTTTCTTTGGTTTGCACTTACTGGGGAGGGGAAACGGGAGCGCGCAGGTTTGACATCCTGGCGGACGGCGTAAAGATCGCCACGCAGTCGCTACATAACGACAAGCCAGGCGAGTTTTTCGAAGTGATCTACGCAATCCCCGAAGCATTGACTCGCGGCAAAACAAAAATAACCATTCGTTTCGAGGCGCAACCCAACAACACCGCTGGCGGATTTTACGGGCTGCGAGTGGTTCACGCGAACTAGAACGATTCTACTATTCGACACAGCAAAACGGAGGTCTGGGTTCATGTCACTAATTCGAAAAACGGCGCAGTTAATCGTTGGTATTGTTTTCCTTTCAATTGCAGCTGTAGCCGCGCCTTCTGTGAAATGGACTGACCAGGAGGCAAATGACTGGTACGCGAAACAGCCCTGGCTAGTCGGCAGTAATTTCAACCCGGCAAGCGCTATCAATGAACTGGAGATGTGGCAAGCCGACTCGTTCGATCCCAGGAGGATAGATCTTGAATTAGGCTGGGCTGAGAGTTTGGGAATGAACACTATGCGTGTTTACCTTCACGATCTGCTTTGGCAGCAGGATGCGGAAGGTTTCAAGCGGCGCCTGGACAAGTTTTTGAGCATCGCGGCGAAGCATCACATCAGGCCAATCTTCGTGCTGTTCGATTCGTGTTGGGATCCAGATCCGAAACTGGGTAAGCAACGTGCCCCGCGTCCTGGCGTACACAACTCGGGCTGGATGCAGAGTCCGGGTAGAACGGCGTTGCAAAACGCAGCCGAGTATCCGCGACTCGAGGCTTATGTGAAAGGCGTTGTTGGCGCACTCGCTAGTGACAAGCGAGTGCTGGCCTGGGACATCTGGAATGAACCCGATAATACAAACGGAGGCAGCTACGGCCATTTGGAACCTAAGAACAAGGTCGAGCTCGTGCTGGCGCTGTTGCCGAAGGCCTTCGCCTGGGCACGCGAAGCAGGCCCAGAGCAGCCTCTTACGAGCGCAGTCTGGAAGGGCGACTGGTCGAGTCCTGAGAAGATGACCGAGATGGATCGCTTACAGATCAATCTGTCCGACGTCATCACCTTTCACAACTACGATTCGCCGACCGAACTTGAGAAGCGCATCAAGTGGCTCAAGCGTTACAACCGTCCACTTATCTGCAGCGAATACATGGCGCGCGGCAATGGCAGTTTCTTTATGGGTGGGTTGCTGGTCGGCAAAGTCTATAACGTCGGGATGATCAATTGGGGACTGGTACAGGGCAAGTCGCAAACCCACCTGCCCTGGGATTCATGGGAGCATCCCTACGTTGACCGCGAGCCCAGCATCTGGTTTCACGAGGTCTTTCGCACCGACGGAACGCCTTACATCCCGGAAGAAGCAGCCTTTATCAAGCGCATGACGGGTGCGAGTAAACGCCCCGTCAATCGTCGCCGGGGCCTATAGCGAGATAGGAACGACGCAAGCTCCTAAATGGGGCCGCGGGCATCCGCCCGCAACAAGGTGCGAGACAGAGTTCGCAATGGAGTGAACTTGGGACAATCGTTCGCGCTGCGCGCTCATTGCGGGCGGGTCGCCCGCGGTCCCAGAGACGAGCTTGAGTGGACAAGCGCAAGTAGCTACTAAAGAGTTACACGAATTAAGAGCAGCAATTGAAATGCATAAAGGGTAATAGCTATGAAAGTATTTGGAACGGCAAGAACTTTTTCAATCGGACTGCTGGCGTTCGCGTGCGCTCTTGGAGTAGTCGCTTTCCGACCGCAATTCGCCTTCGCGCAAGCCGGCAACATCACTGTTCAGGTAGACAAGCCGGGCGCAGCTATTCCTAAAACACTCTTCGGGCTCTTTTTCGAAGACATCAACTTTGGCGCCGACGGCGGGCTCTACCCTGAACGCGTGAAGAACCGTTCTTTTGAGTTCCCGGATCCGATGATGGGCTGGAAGCGGCTGGATCGCGGCGATACAAAGGGAGAGCTTTACGTTTTCGATCATGGATCGATTAACGATACGCCGAACTCCCACTACCTGCGCATTAAGGTGGCGACCCGCGGAAAGGGCTTCGGCGTTATGAACGAGGGCTTTCGCGGTATCGGAGTGCAGAAAGGCGCAGAATATATCTTCTCCGTCAGCGCGCGGCGGATCGATGGCGCGCCGGCAGCTTTGCGTGTCGAACTCGAAGATGGGGACGGGCACTCCCTGGGCCAGGCGAAAGTCTCAGGCTTTACCACGGAATGGAAGACCTACACCGCCAGCGTGCGCGCCACAGACACGGTTAACAAAGCACATCTGAATGTCCTGTTGGAGGGAAGCGGAACACTCGATGTTGACCTCGTTTCGCTGTATCCGAAGGACACCTGGCAGAATCGCGAGAACGGCTTGCGTTACGATCTGGTCAAGCTCTTAAAGGAGATGAAACCCGGTTTTCTGCGCTTTCCAGGCGGATGCATCGTCGAGGGCAGATATCTCGACCAACGTTACCAGTGGAAAACAACCATCGGAGACCTGGACGACCGCCGGCTCATCATCAACCGCTGGAACACGGAATTCAACTGGCGCTCGACTCCTGACTACTACCAGTCTTTCGGCCTCGGCTATTTTGAATACTTTCTGCTGAGCGAAGACATCGGAGCAGAGCCCCTGCCGATCCTAAACTGCGGTATGGCCTGCCAGTTTAATTCCAGTGAACTCGCCCCCCTCGAAGACCTCGATCATTACATTCAGGATGCAATCGATCTGATCGAATTCGCCAACGCACCAGTCACCACCGAATGGGGGAAGAAGCGCGCCGAGATGGGCCATCCGGCGCCTTTCAACTTGAAGATGATCGGCGTCGGCAACGAACAGTGGGGTCCGCAATACATCGAGCGATACGAGATATTCGCCAGAGCTATCAAGCAGAAGTATCCGAACATAGCTCTGGTCTCAAGCGCCGGCCCGTCTCCGGATGGTGAGCGCTTCGACTTCTTGTGGTCCAAATTGCGCGAACTGAAAGCGGATCTTATTGACGAACACTATTACATGGCCCCGAAATGGTTCCGCGATAATGCTGGACGTTATGACAATTACCCTCGCACCGGCCCGAAAGTTTTTGCAGGTGAATATGCGGCGCAGAGTGTCGGTATTGCCAGTCCTGACAATCGCAACAACTGGGAGTGCGCGCTGTCGGAGGCTGCCTTCGTTACCGGCCTGGACCGCAACGCCGACGTAGTCCGAATGTCTTCGTATGCGCCGCTCTTCGGGCATCTGGAGGCCTGGCAATGGACGCCGAACATGATCTGGTTCGACAATCTCCGCTCCTATGCCACGCCAAATTACTACGTACAAAAATTATTCAGCGTGAACCGGGGGACTAAAATCTTGCCGGTCCTGCTGGACGGGTCTGCGAAGAACGGACAGGGTGAACTCTTCACCAGCGCGTCGCTCGACGAACCCGCCGGTGAAGTCATTCTGAAAGTCGTGAATGCTGCTCCGTCGTCAAGGGAAGTCCACATAAATCTCACTGGCGCGAGAAGACTCGGCAAGGTTGGAAAGGTAATTATTCTGGAGAGCTCTGACCTGAAGGCCGAGAACAGTTTGGATAACCCGATGAAGGTTGCTCCAATCGAACGGCAGTTACCAATTCCGGGAGGTGATTTTGCGTACACCCTTACGCCCAATTCGCTCACCGTGATCCGGGTCGGAGTTAAGTAAGCAGCCCTTTAGAGGCGCACTAACCTTTGGAGTGCGCTGACCTGTCAGCGCTTTGGTCGGCTGCGACCTGTCGCAGCCTTCTGTTTCCCGATAATCCGCGAATGAATACAAGTCGATTAAGACAAACCTATTCAGTTGTGTTAGCGGCCCTCTTGTCAGCCGCTACTGTTGCGCAGGTTTCTACCGTCGGCGCACAAGCAAACCAGACAGCAACCATAACGATCGACACGGGCAAGGTCGAGAACCGCATTAGCCCACTACTCTACGGTCAGTTCCTCGAATTTATGTTCGAGGGAATGAAAGGAGGCTTGCACGCAGAACTAATCCGCAATCGCAGTTTCGAAGAGGCGCCGAATGTGATTGGCCTCCCACGGAATTGGGACCGCTATCCGGACGACCGCAACGATGACTATGCATTGACCTTCCTTTGGGATGAATCAGTTGCTTACCCGGAACAGCGGCAGTTGAAGTTTGATACCGGTGAACATGAGGCAAAAGAACACTCGGTGCGTGTCGATGCTCGCGACGCAGCGATTCAACGCCACGGGTTTTACCAACCTCGCCTTCCGATTCGCGCCGGCCTCGAGTACAGAGGCTACCTATGGCTCAAGGCAAGTGATTACACCGGAGCCGTCACGGTCGCGCTGGAATCAGACGTGAACGAGGGTGAGATCTACGCCTCGGCGGAGCTAAACGCAGGAGGTGCTGGGTGGCGTAAACATGAATTTACTTTGAGGCCAACAAAGAACGATCCACTCGCACGGTTCGCCATCCTTTTCCCGGGACGGGGTCGCGTGTGGGTGGACCAGGTATCGCTAATGCCGGGCGATGCCATGCCCGGTGGCGTGCGCCGGGACGTCTTTGAAAAAATCAAAGCCCTTAAGCCCGCCTTTATCCGCTGGCCTGGCGGTAACGTCGCACAGGACTACCGCTGGCGTTGGGCCGTCGGGCCGCGCGACGACAGATTTACGTGGACTAACCTCTCCTGGAAAAACGAGCCGGAGCCGAGTGACTTCGGTACTGACGAGTTTATTCTTTTCGCTCGTGCCGTCGGAGCTGAGCCTTCAATTACCGTCAATGTGGAAGGACGCGGTGCGAGTGTTGAAGAGGCGGCGGCGTGGGTCGAGTACTGCAATGGACCGGTCACTTCGAAGTATGGCGCGATGCGCGCCGCGAATGGACATGCTGCGCCGTTCGCAGTCAAGTTTTGGGAGGTAGGCAACGAGATCTGGGGCGACTGGGTCCGTGGCCATTCAGACGCCGCTACTTATGCTCGCAATTACCTGCGCTACGCCAGAGCGATGCGCGCGGTGGACCCTTCGATCAAGCTTATCGCCGTCGGCGACAACAACATGAACTGGAACCGCACCGTCCTGCGTGCGGCGGGCGAGAACATTGACTACCTCGCTATTCATCATTACTACGGCCGCAGGGAGATGGCCGGCGACCCGTTGAACCTGATGGCGCGGCCGTTATTTCTCGAATACTTCTACGGACAGGTTGAACAATTGCTCCGTGAGGTCGTTCCAGGCGGTCGAATCAAACTGGCCATCAATGAGTGGGGCCTGGACCTTCCAGTTGAACGACAGTATTCATTAGAGTCTGCTCTTTATGGCGCGCGGTTGATGAACGTTTTTGAGCGGCAGGGAGAGTTGATCCAGATGAGCGCCGTCTCCGATCTTGTTAACGGTTGGCCCGGCGGAATCATTCAGGCAAACCGGCAGGGAGTTTTCGTCTCTCCGATCTATCTGGTTAATCAGCTTTACAGTGAGAACCGCGGAGATGAACGACTGGCCGCCAGCGTCAGCAGTCCGACGTTTGATACGAGCCGGGAAGGAAAGAACGTGCCTTACCTCGACGCAGTAGTGAGTCGCACTGCTGATGGCAGAAATATCTTCATCAAAGCGGTTAACAGTAGCCTGAATAGCGTTTTAGCAACCACAGTTACCATGCAAGGAGTGAGTGCCGTGGGCCAGGTAGAAATACAGACTGTTACTGCTGCTTCGCTCACCGCTTCAAATGACTTCATGCGGCCCGCTGCCGTGTTCATTAAGAAGACAACCAGTCGCGGCGGGCGCACCTTTGTGGTGACGTTACCGAAACATTCGGTGTCGGTAATCAGTTTTGCAGTCCGCTAATGCAATCACGGGTTGTTTGCCAGGTCGCGCAATCTTTGCGCCGCCGACTCCGGCGTGATGTCGCGCTGTGGCATCGCCAACAGCTCATAGCCCACCATGAACTTACGAATCGTTGCTGAACGCAGCAACGGGGGATAAAAATGCCCGTGAAAATGCCATTCAGGATGCGCCCTGCCGTCGGTTGGGCGTTGGTGAAAACCCATCGAGTAAGGAAAAGAAACTTGAAATAGCTTGTCGTAGCTCCCGGTCAGGCGCTTGAGAATATCGGCAAACGCGCTACGTTCTGCCTCATTGAAGTCATCCATACCGGTCGTATGTCTTTTGCTCATTATCATCGTCTCGAAGGGCCAGACAGCCCAAAACGGAACCAACGCAGAGAACGAATCGTTGGCGCAGATCAGCCGTTCACCCGACTCCACTTCCAGCGTGAGGTAATCGCATAGCAAACAACTACCGTGCTCGGTATGGTAGTCACGCTGGGCCCGGTCTTCCTTCATTGATTCGTTAGGCGCACTGGCGTTGGCCCAAATCTGACCGTGGGGATGCGGGTTGCTCGCCCCCATTTGGGCTCCGCGATTTTCAAAAATCTGCACCCAATTAACAAATGAGAGCGAACCCAGCTCAACGTATTGATCTCTCCAGGTGTCCACAACCTGGCGCAGTTCGGCGACCTCCATTTCCGCGATCGTGAGATCGTGGCGCGGAGAGAAGCACACGACCCGAGAAACCCCCTGTTCAGCCTGGGCCACCAATAGTCCGCCCTCGTCCAACTTGCCTTCCGGGGTGTCCGGTCGTAGGGCAGCAAAGTCATTCTCGAAAACAAAGGTGTTGGTGTATGTCGGATTGCGCACGCCGCCGACACGCGAGTTTCCCGGACACAAGTAACACTCGGGGTCGTACTCCTGCCGATGTTCCTGATTCACATCCTCCATCTGGCCCTGCCAGGGGCGATCCGTGCGCTGTGGTGAAACGAGCACCCACTCTCCCGTGAGCGGATTGTAGCGGCGATGTGGGTGACGCATTAGTTCGAACATTTTTGGTTCCAATCGCCCCTGGCCCTCAATTCGCTTTGCACAAAAAGCCTAGTCCCCGCTGTGGAATTTGAGTTGAGATCAAACAAAATCAGGCCTGGGAGCGACAGCGACCAGCCGATCGCTCAACATTTCAGATGTTGGAGCGCCTGTCCTGGTGCGCATTTTCATGAGTTGACTCTTCGGCTGGTCGCTGTCGCTCCCAGTTCTGATTTTGTGTAGACATCCGGACCAACATCCACGCAGAAGACTTTGGGTGCAAGACTCCCTCAATTAGATGGGACTTGAATAACCGCCAGCAGTCAGCAATCCGCATTGACTTCCCCCACCCCTTCTGTGGCGGTGCAAATGTAGATCTCTGGAGTTAGCCCCGTCGCCTCTTCATAACCACGGGCAACAGTTTGCTTAAACTCATCAACGCTTTCGGCGACGATAAGATTCACGGTCGAACCACCAAACCCACCGCCGGTCATTCGTGCACCGTAAACACCTGGAACCGCCTGCGCAAGCTCCACCATCAAGTCCAGTTCCTTGCAGCTGACTTCGTAGTCATCGCGCAGGCTTAGGTGCGAGCGGTTCATCAGCTGGCCAAAGGCTACAAGATCGCCCTTCTCCAGAGCTTTTCCCGCCGCGAGCACGCGCGCATTCTCGGTAATCACATGGCGGGCGCGGCGATAAATCACTTCGGGTAATTCTCCGCCGAATAATTTCAAGTCGGTTTCAGTTACGTCACGCAGCGCTCGCACGTTGGATCGGCGTTGAGCGAAATGACGCACAGCAGTTTCGCACTCCACGCGGCGCGCGTTGTACTGGCTAGTTGCCAATGAATGTTTCACTTTGGTGTTGCAAATAGCTAGTCGCGCCTTCTCCGGCAAAGGCAGCAATTTGTACTCAAGCGAGCGACAATCTAATAGTAAAGCTTTTCCTGCCTGGCCATGGCAGGAAACGAACTGATCCATGATCCCGCAGCGGATTCCTACAAACTCGTTTTCCGCTCGCTGACAAAGTTGCGCCAAGTCCCTGCGATCTACCTTCAGCCCCGAGTTTTTCAGCAATGCAAAGCCGCTCGCTACTTCCAGCGCTGCGGACGAACTCAAGCCCGATCCAATCGGCACCTCACCGCGAATCCGCAAATCAGCGCCGCGCAGACGATGACCAGCGCGCTCAAGTGTCACCGCAACTCCCCTTACGTAATCGCTCCAATGATCCCGTGCGTGCGGGCTTTCTTCGTCAAGATCAATTTCTATTTGCTCGGAGAAATTCTCGGAGAAGACCGATACGGTGCGATCGTCACGAGGTGCACTGGTGACCCAGGTAGAGAACCCGATCGCCGCTGGTAAAACGAAGCCATCGTTGTAATCGGTGTGTTCGCCGATCAGGTTGACCCGGCCCGGAGCGCGAAACATGCGCTTGCTTTCGTTGGGGAGCTCGCTTTTAGCTTCGCTTGTATGCGCCATGTTTCGATGCTATGGATATGCTGAAAGCTTTTTCGGGAGCAGCTGATCCAAGTCTGGTCATGATACAACTTGCGTCTCCTGCTTAAAACCGCCAGGCGCCGTTGACCGAGAGGAAGAGTGGGACATGCTCTCTGATTCAATTAGACGATTCGCTACGATCACAGCGGTCATCATAGGTTACGGAGTTGCCGCTGCGGCTCAGGAATCGAGAGCGATGCGGATCGCAAGTCCTGACGGAAGTCTTGTGGTTAACTTCCGTCTCGACGAGGCCGGTGCCCCGCGCTACGCTATCAGGCTCAATGACAAGCCGGTGCTTCAGGAATCTCGCCTCGGCCTCATCCGCAGCGACGCCGATTTCTCTCATGGCCTGCGGTTGATCTCGACGTCTCCAGTTGCACCCGTGCGTGACCGTTACGAAATCCTTACTGCCAAGCGCCGTCTGAACGACTACCGAGCGAACCGGAGACAGTTCCACTTGCAGACCGCCGCCGGTCACCAAATCGATATCATCTTCCAGGTGTCCAACGACGGCGTCGCCTTTCGCTATTTCTTTCCGGAGCGAAGCGCGGAGACCTATCGTCTTACTGACGAGGTTTCTTCCTTCAAGTTTTTGCCCGGTACACATGCATGGTTGCAACCGATGTCGGTGGCGAAGTCTGGTTGGAAGGAGGTGAACCCTTGCTACGAGGAGTTTTATGAAAAGGAGATCGCTGCCGGAACGCCCTCACCAACCGGCGCTGGCTGGGTTTATCCAGGACTCTTTCAGTCCGGCGACACCTGGCTGCTGGTGAGCGAAAGCGCCCTGTCGCGCAACTACAGCGGAACACGGTTGAAATCCGAGTCGCCGGCAGGTGAATACTCGGTTGGGTTCCCAGACCCGCGTGAAAATTTTCAGGGCGGCCCGGTGAATCCCGAATCCACGCTGCCATGGTTGACACCCTGGCGTGTTGTTGTGGTGGGCAGCCTCAAGACCGTGGCCGAGTCAATGCTGGGCGTGGACCTGGCTGACAAGCCGAAGACGGGTTACAGCAAATTGAAAATCAGACCGGGCAAGGCGTCCTGGAGTTGGCCGCTGCTCGGCGATCAGCAAACTAACTACGACGTCCAGAAGAGATTCATCGACTACGCCGCAGAGATGGGTTGGCGCTACTGCCTCATTGACGCGTTGTGGGACAAGCAGATCGGCTATGCGAAGGTAAAGGAGTTGATTGACTACGCACGCCGTAAGGGCGTGGGCGTTTTGCTCTGGTATAACTCGGCGGGCGATTGGAACTCAGCTCCCCAGACGCCACGCAACCTGATGCTCACACACGCGAGTCGCATACGCGAGTTTGAAAAGCTAAAAGTAATGGGCGTTGCTGGACTCAAGATTGACTTCTTCGGCGGCGACGGACAATCAATGATCGGCTACTACCACGATATTCTCGAGGACGCCGCACCTTATGGGTTCCTGCTCAACTTTCACGGCGCCACGTTGCCGCGCGGCTGGCAGCGGACCTACCCGTACCTGATGACGACGGAGGCAATCAGAGGTCTTGAATACCTCACCTTCGAGCAGAAGAACGCCGATGAGGAACCTTCGCACGCAGCCATGCTGCCCTTCACGCGAAACGTTTTCGACCCCATGGACTTTACGCCGATGGTGCTCGACCGCATCAACCGTATAGAGCGCCGCACAACGAGCGCTTTCGAGTTGGCTCTCTCAGTGCTATTCACATCAGGTATCCAACACTATGCGGAGATTCCCGAAGGCATGCATAAGGCGCCTCCATACGTACGCGATTTCCTCAAGGGCGTGCCGAGCGTCTGGGACGACACTAAGTTTCTGGACGGCTACCCTGGCAAGTTTGCGGTTTTCGCCCGCCGCGGTGAGGGCCGCTGGTATGTCGCCGGTATCAACGGCGAGTCGAAAGTAAGAAAACTCACGCTCGATCTTGGCGAGTTGCAAGTTGGGCGCACCGGCACTCTGATCGCCGACGGCGAGGGTGGCAACCTTTCATTTCGCGCAGAAACAATGCACCTCTCTGCCGGCAGGAAGCTGGAGTTGACAGTGGCGTCAAGAGGGGGTTTTGTTCTAGTGCTGAAGTAACATGTCCCTCGCTAACTGGATATGATGTCCAACAATAATGATTCCGGCGCACGGTGACTAACGGAAATGTCAGGCTAATAAGAGTTTTAGCCTTCCGTAATCGCTCTCTTCAGATCTCCCCCATGGGCTTCCGGGGAGAGTCCGCCATCTGAAATTTCCATCAAGAATGGTTTCATGAAATCCTACAAGATTCTACGCGGTCAGGATGATGATGCTGGTTGGAATATGCTGATTCTGCGTGAATACGATAGTTTTGCCTCCCTTGATAAGAATGAAGAGAAGGCAGACGAAGCACTTCGGCAAGCTACCGGGATAGACGACCAAAAGGGAATGCAAGGATATATCGATCGGTCAAAAATTCGTGATGTCATGGGCACGAAGTTCATGCGCGAACTAATTCTCAAATAACGCCCCAGACTAACCAGGAGAACCGGCCGCCGTCCGTAGCAAATGGAGCGGCAACGGGCGATCTCATGATGAGGTCGCCCTTTTTTTGTCGCCATCAGAGTTTTCAACGATTCTTTCCTTCATCGTTCCCAGACATCCAGGTGATAGGTTCAGGTCCTGAAATTAATTGTTGTGCCGCGAACACTCAAGCCCTTACGCCCTCGACAACCGAGAGGTGAGTTTCGGTAGAAACGACGCGCCGAAGCCTGAACCCGGATCGCTTCAGCAGCTTCCGGAACTCTGCCTGAGTGCGCTCTCGGCCTCGTGGCGTGAGCACCAGCATCTCGAGATCCAGGAGTTTGCCAAAGTGCGCGCTGTTGCCGGGCGGGATGACCGCATCGACGATAAGCAATTTCCCGCCGGGCTGCATCGCGCGGTGGCAGTTTCGGAGGACCTGAGTTGCCCGCTCGTCGTCCCAGTCGTGGATGATGTGCTTCATCATGTAGGCATCGCACCCTCCTGGAACGGACGCAAAGAAGTCGCCGCTGACGATTTGGCAACGGTCGGCCACGCCTCCGCTCTGGAGCAGCGCGGTGGCCCCGGCGGTCACGTGTGGAAGATCGAAGAGGATGCCGCGCATCCTTCGGTTCGCTTTAAGAATGCTCACGATCAAGAGGCCGTGTCCGCCGGCTACGTCCACCAGAGTGTTGATCCCGGAAAAATCGTACGCGGCGACCACAGCCTTCGACTCAAAGGTGCTGATCGAGGTCATCGCAGCGTCAAACACCGCTGCAGATTCCGGTATCTTCGCAAAGTACTCGAAAATGGGCATGGCAAAGACATGGTCAAAAGCCGGCTCACCGGTTCGGACGCTATGCCGAAGATCTCCCCATGGGCGCCATGTGCTCTCGTGCCCTGTGAATCGCGCATATCCGCCGAGCGCTTGTGACGAGTCTGTGCGGAGTAACCTGCCAAGCCGAGTGAGCCGGAATCTCCGGTTTCCGGTCTCGGCGAAGAGCCCAACACTCCCCAAAGCGCGGAGCAGCCGATAGACACCGTCTTCCGAAGCGTTTGCCGTTCGCGCAATCTCAGCGACTGTCCTGGGCCCGTCCTTCAAGAGGTCTGCGATGCCGAGTTCGGCGGCGACCGCAATCGCCTGACTGATACATTTGCCGGCAGTCAGGTTCATCAAGGTCATCGGATCGGAAGCCTTCTTCGTCGGGACCGGTCTCGGTTTCGCCATATTTTCCTCCCTTTAAGTGGTGGCGCGCTTCCGCTCTGTTGTTACACCAGCAACGGACCGGAGGAGCCCGCAAGCTCTCAGGATGAGGCTCTTCAATTAGTGCGGGTTTATATACGGTCTTAAGCGTGATTACAATACTGATTCGTGAGAGAGTGGTGTCCGGTTAGCGCAAAGCTGGCGCTTGGGTTTAGAAGGCTAAACGGTCTTTTTCATTTTATCTTGTGCGGCATTCGCGGAAGCTCTCAACAAAACTGAAGGCGTCAGTTTTCCACTCGCTGTGGAAGGCGTTCACTTAATGACATTACTATCAAATGGGTACTGAGAAACCTAGCCAAACCCTAGACCGAGTGTCAGACTTGATTGAGGCCTATCAAGAGACCGGCATACTCGCAGCGACGTTTCACGCGTGCACCTGCATTTCGGGCTTAGTCTTCGGCTGAGACGAAGTTAAACCGCTGGAAACTGTACAGCGTCTTCCGGTCATCAACGAAGTAGACATCACCCTTACCCGTCGAATCTGCGCCTCAATTTTTCTGAAAGTCTTCCGTGGGATGAGGGCAACGCCTAGGTGCGAGAACTACTGTAAGTCGAGTGCATTGACAGACGAAAAGCCTCGGCGATAAGCTGCGCTCGTTTTTCCGATTTCCCTTGGCGTTTGTCGTCTTAGGCTAGACGAACAGGCGCCGTGGCAGTAACGGGCCCAATGATTTTCCCCGAACTGCAAACGAACTTACATCATTTATGACTCAGGAGAACCACGATGTTCAGTGTTAAGAGATCGCTCGTTGGATTGATCGCTCTATCACTGGGACTGCTTTGCGCGTGGATGCCAAATGTCAGTCAAGCACAAAAAGAGTGCGCCGCTATTAAGCGCTACTACCTGTCAGCAAACATGGTGAAGGGCAATGAAGTGACCAAGGTTTGCCGCGAAGGGTTTCACACAGCCTCGCTGTGGGAGCTCTTCGACACTTCAAATTTAGAATATGCGACGGAATTTGGTGACGGCTCGTTGGGGCTTGATAAAGGCTCAGGCCCACCTTCCGGAGTTTACGGTTGGGTGCGGACTGGATGGGCACCTGGGTTCGGCGGCACTGGTAGTAGGACTCCCGGGCAAGCACATTGTTTTCTTTGGACCAGCGATTCATCGTCGTTTTCCGGAACGAGGATTCGACTTGCCAATGATTGGAGAAAGAAGTGGCCTCCTATATCACGAATTGGACCGTGGGAAGCGGAGTCCAAAAAGTGCAACAACCGGGACCGGGTATGGTGCATGCAAGATTAGGTTTCTGGACTGCAGCCTTCAGCCTGCTGGTTAGTTGAAGAACCGAAAGCCCGACTCTTTGGGACGCGAGCGTCGTCTTGGGAAGCGACCGTCGTCATCTCATTGTCGTTAATTCAAGAGGCTGTTGGGTGGGAAAATCCCTAAGCAGTAGGTTGGATACGAACTGTGATGGAGCCAATGCTACCCACTCTCGTTAAAGTCATTAGATTGCAATGACCGATAGATTGGATCACTCCCACCGGAGGAACCTGCGGCATTGGATCGTCGGCGGCTTCATCGCCCTCACGGTGATCTTCTACGCCAGCTTCAACCCGCTCGGTCCTGGAATTGACCCAGGAGAGTTCGGCGACCGGGGGAACGTGGTCGTCGCCAAGGCGGAGATCGCTCTCGGCGAGAAAATCACGGCCGAGCGATTGGCCTTTGCGCAGATTCCTAACGGCTCGGTTCCCGAAGGCGCGTTCAGGAAAATGGACGAGGTCGTCGGCAGGGTAACAATCACGCCTATCGGTGTGCGCGAGACCATTACAAACATGAAGCTCGCCCCAGCAGGAACTGGAGGCGGCCTTTCAGCCGTTATTCCGGAGGGCTACAGGGCGATGACCGTCAAGGTCGATCATGTGGTGGGAGTCTCCGGCCTCATCAAGCCGGGTTCATTCATCGACATCGTGGTTTTCCTCCCCACGTCGCAAGCAGGAGCGACGAACGGTCCCATCTCAAACGTCGTACTGCAAAACATTAAGGTGCTCGCCAGCGGAGCGAAGATTGATTCACCGGAGAACCAACGCCAGCCATCGGAAGTAATGGCCGTGACGCTTCAGGTGACACGCGAGCAGGCAGAAAAGCTGGTGCACGCGGCGAATGAGGGCAAGCTACAGCTCGTGATGCGCAACTATAGTGACCAGGAGGAGACGCCATCCATAGGAAGCCCAATAAGTCGTCGTTTTGAGCGGCGAGGTACAGAGCCTTACGCGGCATGATGCTTATGCCACTTCTCAAAGAAGAGAGATAAGTCGTGAAAGGGCGTCACTGTTCTTACACCAGCAACGCCCAGGGAGTAAGCCTTTGCAGGTTCTCTTCGCGAACTGGCCCTTCAATTATTCGGGTTATACCCACCCTAGCCCACGATCACAATGCGCAGCGTGAGAGTCCAATTTTCGGTTTATGCAAGGAATTTTGTGAAGCAGGAAAAGTCAAAGCGGACACTCACACTGTACGGGAAAGGCGAGGTGGTTTAGATTAAGACACTACCGAAGGACATCGATTGGATCATTGCCGTAAATCGGAAGCGCGATAATCCAAAGGTATGAGCCTTCCCTGGAGCGTATGGAAGAGGAGTGGCAGGAAAATAAAAAGTCTCTTTCCATTCAGAAGACAGATAGGGAAAATGAGTGACGTGCCTTAACGGCGTTGCGGTGGGCGAATCGCACGTCGTAACACGTCATTGAACCCTCGTGCGCTAAGGTAGACATTATGAGTGAAGACGTACAAACCAAACCAGTAAAGTCAACTCCTGTGAAGCAGCGCTTCATTGTTTATGCTGGCGTGCTACTCGTCATCTTCCTGCTGGGTTTCGTCCCTATGTGGCTCAAGGCCAGGGCAGTCACCAGTAGTCTGATCGAGACTGAGCACCAGTTAATCCTTGTCAGGATGCAGAGTAATCTTGCCTCGGCAGTAATTGACGCGCGGCGAGGAGACTATGAGCCCGCACGCCAGGCTGCGAGCCAGTTCTTTACAACCTTACGTGCGGAAATTGATAAGGGCGATACTTCGAACTTTACACAAGCGCAAAGACTGGGCATGCAGCCGTTGTTTGCCGGACGCGATGAGATTATCACTTTGCTCGCTCGTAGTGATCCTGCTTCCGCCGACCGGCTGTCCGATTTGTACGTTGTCTATCGTAAGGTCATGAGTAGTTGAGGTCGCCATTCGAGACGGGCAATTTGCTCTTCAACTGTTTGAAAACATCTTACGGGATTGCACTCATCCTGCGCGTCCCCTCCCGCTTTCATTCTGGTAATTTCGTTGAAGGATTTCGTTGCAATACCTTAGTTCACTGTCCACAACGTCAGCGACGAGACGTCTTTTACGAAAATCCGATTACCGGAAATTGTCGGCTGGGCCCAAGTCGCGCTGTCCGCCACGTCATACTTTTTCAGCGGCTCAAAGCCCTTTCGGCTGCTTCGCGCAACGATCAATTCGGCATCGTCGTTCAGCAGGAAGAGGAGCTCGTTCGCCTTGACGACTGCGGTGTTTGTCGCCTCACGGGGCGGACCCAACCACAGGACCTTGCCGGTTTTTGCATCAAGAGCAAAAAATTGACCGGATGCACGCTCAGACAAACCGAACAGTGTGTCGCGAACAATTACCGGGTTACTCAAGAACAGTGAAACGTCCTTGTTCTCCCACACAGTGTCAACTTCCCACTTACCGTTCCGCCTGGTCGGCCTGAGCTCCGTCACCGCCATTCCCTGACTGCCGACGATGATGGTCTCACCATACACCAGGGGAGTAATGGCGCTCGCCGTCCTTGTTGATACCCAGGGATACTGCCAGAGGAGCTCGCCGGTGGTCACTGAGACACTGACGACACTCCTGGTAGTCATTGATATCACCTGGCGAGTTCCTCCCAACTCCACGATGATGGGCGACGCCCAAGCGCTATCGCCGTCCGCGGTCCATTTTACCTGACCCGTCCCTTCGTCGAACGCCGTCAGCGGACCGTAGTTGCCTGGGTTGCCGATCACTAACTCCTTGTCGCCAATGGGGGAGACCGCCATGCCGAAATAAGGATGTTCAGACGGTGCGGGTGTTTGCCAAACAAGTCTTGCCAGTGGCCGCCTCGAAGGCTGACATGATGCCGCTGATGCCGAGTGTGTAAAGCCTGCCGTCGTGAAACAGTGGCGTTGCTTTTGGACCAGCGCCGTGCGCGGCCGCAGGATTGGCAACCGTGTATGGTGCTGAATACGATGTCTGCCAAAGAATTTTGCCGGACGTTGCCTTGAGGGCCATCAGCACCTCGTTGCCATCGCGTCGCGTGAACGAGTAGACCGTGTTGCCAACAATGATGGGAGTCGCGTAACCCTCTCCAACGGGGACCTTCCATCTCAGAGTTAGTTTTTCGGGCCACGATTTGGGTTCGAAGAATTCGCTCGCCGCGCCGTCCCGGTTCCTCCCGCGCCACTGCGGATAATCTTTCAGAGATTGTTGCGCTACTACTTCTGTGTACGCTAACAATAGAAGAGCCCACGCGAGGCAAGTAATCTTTTTCATGCTTCCTATCTTTATTGGGTTTAGCCACACACGGCTGCGTAGCAAGTTCTTAAGTTCTTTACAGCCGTCACAACAATGGCCGAGGCGGGCTTGCCGGACTTAACGATCATGTGGGCCACGGGAGTAGTCCATCCCGATGTATCAGGATAGCCATTGACTGATCGTCGATGATCTTAGTGTGGGCTGCGCACATAAGAATCAAATTCTCGTAACCGTCTCTTTCCTCTGGCGTTTGGGAAGGATCGTAACGGGGGCCACCTGGACTGCTAGCTTTAATATGACAGACTTGGCCGACCAAGACGCTCATTTTCGTGTCAAAAATCGGAGCGGCACAACCCGGAAAAGCGCAGACGTTTCCGGACAAAATGCAAAGCTTCTTGTAAGTTGGAGCGCTTATCGTCACAGGGTTACGTCACAATCTGCGTCACAAAATAGAAAAGACCACCTCTCCGGTGGTCGATCCCGCTCACTTTGCTGTTTGTTTCTGGTCGGGGCGAGAGGATTCGAACCTCCGACCTCTCGGTCCCGAACCGAGCGCTCTACCAGGCTGAGCCACGCCCCGACAAGTAGATGGATAATAGGGAAGCTGTTATCCACTGTCAAACTGGCCTCAAAGTCGATCGGCATTAGTTCCAAACAGCGATGCAATTTGTCGCCATAAGTTGACAAGAACTTTCTCGGCTTTCTTCGTCTTCAACACGTCTAAATTGTTGATCCGGCGCTGCGCGGAAATGCTATATTGCCTGCTGCCCTGGGTTATTGGCCGGGTGGCCCTCCACCAATCCAATTGGTTCAACCTCATTGTTTTGCCCGACTAGTGTTTTCACTGAGCAGAAACCTGTTGTTGGAGAGCTTGTCTATGACAACCAGTCCCCCGTCTTCTTACGTTAAGCCTCTTTCCGGAAATATTTTCGCGCTTCTGCTGATTGTCGTCGCGGGTGTCGCTGCGCAGGCGGCGAACCTTAAGCCTCCGAAGTTGATTAGCGATACAGGTTCTACCAGAGCGGTTGCTTTTGAATCACCAATCTTTAAAGGCGAGCCTTTTCCACTGACCGCCACCGTTCCTTTCAGTACCGACACCAGAACTCGCATTTGTATATTCGCAATGGACCTCGAACTGCTGCCGGGTGAGGGAGCAAATGCCTTCAGCGCCGACGTGCAGGATGCGAGTGGCAAACTCTATCCGTTGCGTATTGAATTCATGGGACAGGTGCCGGACTTTCCCGGCATTACAATGTTCATCGTAAGGCTTGCCGATGACATCGGCGATGTGGGCGATGTTTTGTTGCGATTGAACCTGCACGGAATGGCCAGTAATCGAGTGCGCATGGGCATTGGCCATGTAGGTGGTGGACCCGCCGACGATTTCGGCGCCGTAGCCACGCCTGCGCCAGCCACTCCACCGCCTGCGGATCCGCCACTGGTTCCTGATTCATATACTGGTGCGGCCAGCGACGCTGATGCGGTGCGCTTCCTTGAACAAGCTACCTGGGGTCCGACCTCTGCTGACATTGCCCACGTTAAAGCAGTCGGTTTCGTTTCGTATCTGAACGAACAGTTCAGTGCGCCAGTAACAAATGCGGCAAAGGGCTCAAATTATCCGGATCTGGTATTTCCACTTGATGACCAGGCGACACAGTGTCCTACGACCAGTTCGGATCCAAACTATAACCAGACCGTTTGCAATCGGGACAACTTTTCGATCTATCCGCTCCAGCGGACGTTCTACAGCAATTCTCTTTACGGACCAGACCAATTGCGCCAGCGCGTGGCCTTTGCTCTTCATCAGATCCTGGTGGTCTCCGGCGCAAGCGAGGTAAATCGGCCGAGCTGGTTGACTATTTATCTACAGGCACTCGACCGCAATGCGTTTGGTAACTACCGAACTCTGCTGCAGGAGATAACGCTTACGCCAGCCATGGGCGAATACCTGGACATGCGGCTGAGTACGCGGACAAATCCGAATGAGAATTTTGGGCGAGAAGTACTGCAACTTTTTTCGATCGGAACAGCGGCCCTCAACACTGACGGCAGTCCACAGATGGACGCGCAGGGAATGCCAGTCGCTTCGTACTCGCAAACTCAGGTTAACGAATTCACGCGAGTGTTTACTGGTTGGAATTTTAACCCGACAGTACTAGGCGCCGGCATAACCAATTGGCGCGACCCGATGATTCCGCGGGGCGGTACGAATCATGATTTCAACGCCAAGACTCTTTTGAATGGTCAGGTTACTCCAGCCTGCTCCAGCGCAAGCGGGGCGGCCAACATTGCTTGTGCCCAGGCAGATCTAACGCTAGCGCTCGACAACATCTTTAACCATCAAAATGTTGGCCCATTCCTCAGCAAGCAATTAATTCAACATTTGGTAACGAGCAATCCGAGTGGCGCCTACGTGCAGCGAGTCGCTGCCGTCTTCAACAACGATTGTGCGGGGCTTCATCCAATCGCCGGTTGTACGAGCGCACGCGGTAACCTGAAGGCCGTTGTCCAGGCGATCTTGCTTGATCCAGAAGCACGCGGTGATGTGAAAACCGACCCAAACTACGGAAAACTTCGCGAACCGGCCCAGTACCTTAATAACTTCCTCCGGACCTTCAACGTTAAGTCGTTTGATAAGCTTTCCACCAGCGATGGCGTGCTGGGCAGCCAATCAACTACCAATTTCGCCGGAACTCTCGACCAACCGATTTTCCAACCAACAACCGTGTTTAGCTATTACCAGCCGGGTTATGAAGTTCCGGGCACAAAAATACTGGGACCTGCTTTTGGTATCCTTTCAACCTCGACGACCTTGCGCCGCGCGAACGACATCAACACTCTCGTCTACACGGGCGTAGCGTCGAACACGACGCCCACAGCGGCAAGTCCGGATCGCCCGCGAGGCACTTCTATCGACATCTCAAACCTTGAAGCACTGGCCGGCAATCCCGGTGATGTCGCGGACGCACTTAACCCGTTGCTCTTCCACGGGACAATGTCAACACAGGTGCGCACGTCGCTCATAAACGCGATGAACGCAATAAACGACGCCACCATTGCTACTCGTAATCAAAAACGCGCGCGCGTCGCTGTTTACCTTGCGATAACTTCCTCGCAGTACGACATACAGAGATAACTACCATGGCAAATACACGTCGAGATTTTTTACGAACCAGCGCATGCGCATTAGGCGGCCTCGCACTGGCTTCGAGCCTGGACACATTCGGTGTTGTTCACGCGCTGACACCGCAAGCCGCGCCTGACTACCGTGCGCTGGTGTGCGTTTTCCTGAACGGCGGCAACGACGGGAACAATATGTTTCTGGACTTCAACCAATACAGCCAATACTCAACCGCACGCAACGCGGCTCAGTTGGCGATTGCGCAGGCGAGTTTCCTACCCGTAGCTCCGGTTAGCGGAGGCTCGTTTGGTTTCCACCCGAACATGCCGGAGATGCAGAATCTCTTCAATCAGGGGAAACTGGCGGTACTTTGTAATAATGGGCCACTAGTTGAACCGCTTACGCGCACCACTTACCAGAACGGAACTGGCAAGAAGCCGCTGCAACTCTTTTCACACTCCGATCAAGTTGGCCTTTATCAGACTGCGATCGCCAATACGGTTAGCCAGACCGGCTGGGGTGGCCGCCTGGCGGACAAGACTCTTGGCTTAAACGGGGCAGCAACTTTTCCCAGCAACGTTTCAATAGCCGGAGTAAATCTTTACCTGACGGGAGTCGATACCAGACAGTTGGCGGTGGCTGATTCCAACACGTCGTTAGCAAACGTCCTTCAACTCAACAATGCGCCGTCAGCCACTGCGAGCGAAATTAGTTCTCGCCTGGCGTCATTTAACGAACTGCGAACGTTTGACAACAATTTCCAACTGATCAAAGCGGCCAGCGATATTCGCTCGAGTTCGATTCAAACCGACAACGCTTTGTCGACAGTAAATCCGGTGCTCACGACCACCTTTCCAAACACATCTCTCGGCCGGCAGCTTCTGCAAGTTGCGCGTCTCATAAAAGCCAGCATGGACCCTACGGCCGGCATCGACATGAAGCGGCAGATCTTTTTCGTACAGATTGGCGGTTTCGACACCCACTCCGCACAGTTGAATGGTCAGGGAGCGTTGTTGCAGCAACTGAGTCAGGCGATTAACGCCTTCTTCAATGCGACGATCGAACTTAACTTGCAGGACAAAATCACGCTTTTCACAATGTCGGATTTCAGCCGGACGCTTCAGCCATCGGGAAGCGGAGCGGCGCAGGTAGGCAGCGACCACGCGTGGGGGAATCACCAGATGATTGTTGGCGGGGCGGTGCAGGGTCACACGCTTTATGGAACTTATCCAAACCTGACGCCGGGGGGACCAGACGACACCGACGGAGGCGCCAGTCCGCGCGGACGTTGGATCCCAACGACCTCCATTGAACAATACGCAGCAACGCTCGCCACCTGGTATGGATTGTCTTCGGCTGATTTGAACGCGGTGTTTCCGTTGATCGGTCACTTCTCAACGTCGAATCTGGGGTTCATGGCGTAAACCGCGGGTTTTTTCAAAAGCCGGCTTAGTTAGTCTTTGATCATCAAGATAGCCTAGCGACCTCGCTAGGCTATTTTTCAACAAACAGAAACTCGTCTTGAATTAGAATTACTACGATGCGTGAAAAGGGAAAGATAGAGAGAGCGGAGAAGATACGGCTGATTGTGTTGCCGTCATTGCTTGCCGCGTTTCTTGGATTCCTGTTATCCGGCAACAGTCTTATCCGCCCTGCTCGCGCCTTTTCGTCCGGACCCCCTGCCGGATACACGGGCGCGCCGGGGGAAGAGCCGGAGGCTTGCGCCGAATGCCATGTGCCCGCCGATGCCGGCACGGGACACATCTCGATAAGTGCGCCACAAACCTACGTGCCCGGCCAAACCTATCCGATTACGGTCACGCACACGAATCCTGATCCAAGCAGAATCCGCTGGGGCTTCGAGCTCACTGTGCTGGACACGTCAGATGAGACCGCTGGAAATTTGCAGACTCTCAATGGTCTCACACAAGTATTAAATAACGCGGGACCAGGCGGCACTCGTCAATACATCGAGCACACAGCCGCGGGAACTTTTATCGGTCAACAAAACACCGCCAGCTGGACCTTTAACTGGACAGCGCCAGCTACAGACATTGGTATAGTCACTTTCTATGTCGCCGGTAATCAGGCGAACAACGACGGCAACACCTCGGGTGATTACATTTACAAAACCTTCGTATCCGTTGCGCCGTTTTCAGCAACACCCGATTTCGATATTGGTGTTGCTCCGTCGTTGCTAACCGTTGTTCCAAGCTCAAGCGCCCAGTACGCAGTCACAATCACACCCTCAGCCGGCTTCGTCGGCACGGTGAACCTTGGTGCTGCTGGACTACCCGCCGGCGCCTCCGCAAACTTCAATCCAGCATCAATTAATATTACTGATGTCTCTGCGAAGACTTCGACGTTAACAATTAGTACTGATGCAGCTACGCCGCTGGGTGAATATCCAATTACTGTAAACGGAACTTCGGGTAGCCTCATGCACAACAAGCAAGTGACGCTGAAGGTGATCAGTCCTTCAAGTATTGACCTTGCTGTGACCAAAACTGCTTCGCCGAATCCCGGTCAAGTGGGATTAAGTTTAAGTTATAGAGTCACAGTTACTAACAGTGGACCCGCCACCGCAACCAACGTCAGTCTCGCCGATGCTTTACCACCGAGCGTGACTTTTGGGTCAGCCACTTCAACAGTTGGCTCGTGCAGCGGTAGCGGTCCAGTCACGTGCGCGATCGGAAGTTTGCCCGCGAATGCATCGGCGGTAGTTACCATTGCGGTGACCCCAACTGCGCAGGGTCAGATTACTAACTCAGCAACAGTGAGTGCGAGCGAGACTGACAATGATGCCAGTAACAACACCGCCATGATTACGACGGAGATTCAGCCGGCCTCTGTGGCGCCCTCAATGCTCGATGCGAATTTAACTGTTAGCACTGTGGTTTCAGGCCTTGATCAGCCGACAGCTATCGCGTTTCCGGAGCCGAATGAGTTGTTTGTTATCGAGAAGGCCAGCGGCAAAGTTAAGTTTGTCGAAAACGGAGTAGTGCAATCGACCGTTCTCGATCTCGCGGTTAACAGTGCCTCGGAACGTGGCTTATTGGGCATCGCCCTGCATCCAAACTTCGCCGTCAATCATTTCGTTTATCTTTACTGGACCGAGAGCAACACCGGGAGCGATTCCACCAATCTCGCGGACGTGGGCTTGTTGGGGAATCGCGTTGACCGTTATATCTGGAACGGCTCAGCGTTAACTTTCGATCGCAATCTCATCCGGCTGCGTGCTTACCAGGCTGATGCCAATCAGCCGCTGCGTGGCAATCACAATGGTGGCGTACTGCGTTTTGGTCCCGACGGTAAGCTTTACATCCTGATGGGCGATAACGGCCGCAGAGGCTTTCTTCAGAATAATCAACTCGGACCCGTGCCCGACGATCAGTATGGCGGGCCAGAACCGGACGACGCTCACCTGACCGGGTTTATCCTCCGACTCAACGACGATGGTTCAACGCCGACCGATAATCCGTTCTTCAATGTTGTAACCACGCTGCCAGGACAGGCCGCGACTAACATCAAAAAGGTCTTCGCTTATGGTGTTCGCAATGGATTCGGATTAGCTTTCGATCCCTTGTCGGGAATTCTTTGGGACCAGGAGAACGGCGACGACGCCTATGACGAAATGAATCGCATCGCGCCTGGATCAAATAACGGTTGGGTCGAAATTATGGGGCCATCAAGTCGCGTTGCCGATTACAAATTTATCGAATCAACTTACGGCGCCGGTAATCTGCAACAGTTGCGTTGGGCGCCCTCCTTAATCGCTGACTCTCCGGCCGCCGCGCTTGCTAGTCTCTACATGCTGCCCGGGGCGCACTATAACGATCCGGAATTCAGCTGGAAGTATGCGCTTGCTCCCGCAGGCATTGGATTCGTCAGGGGAAGAGGATTGGGCACGCAGTATGAAGGCGACCTGCTTGTGGGTGCGTCGCGCACGACGCTTCTCAACGGTTATCTATTTCGCTTCAAATTCACTCCCGATCGCAAACACTTCAAATTCAGCGATCCAGGGTTAAGTGATCTTGTGGCGGATAGCGTGGATAAGTTTGACTTAACCGAAAGCGAGACGCTTTTGATAGGTCGCGATTTCGGCGTGGCTACCGATATTCAGACAGGTCCAAACGGAAACGTCTTCGTTGCGTCATTACTCAACGGAGCGATCTATGAGATCAAGTCAAAGCCCAGCACCATCTTTTATGCCACCCTCAACGGCGCGCAGGAGGTGCCGCCAACAAACTCAGCTGCCACCGGAGCAGCAACGCTGGTGCTGAGTCCTGATGAAACTACGGCGACGTTGTCGCTAAATTTCAGTGGCCTATCAAGCGCGCAAACTGATGCGCACATTCATGGGCCCGCTCAAGTGGGCGTTACCGCGGGGGTTATTTTTCCCTTACCGCAAGGACAAATTAGTGACGTCAAGGTCGATCTGACGCCGGCCGAGGCTCAGGATTTGAAGAATGGACTCTGGTACGTCAACGTTCACAGCGCGAATTTTCCCAACGGTGAAATCCGTGGCCAGTTTCAAACGTCTGCAACAGCCAGCGCGATTCAGTTTGGAGCCACGCAGTTGGGTGTAGGTGAAGGTGAGGGAAGCGTAACGCTAACCGTGATGCGTGCCGGCAATACCTCAGGCGCCGCTGACGTTAATTATGCGACGCTCGATCCGCTGGGCGGCAGTGATTGCAGCCTGACTGACACAGGCAGCGCCACTGCTCCTTGCGACTACAAAACTGCGACTGGCACATTGCATTTTGCGCCGGGTCAAACGATCGCCAGCTTCTCGATACCGATCGTCGATGATTCGTATGCGGAAGGCAGCAGTGAGAATTTCATCGTGGCGTTGAGCAATGCGACCGGGAGTGGCGTAGTGCTGAGTTCGCCGAGCACGGTCATCGTCACCATCAACGATAACGAAACCGTGAGCGGGCCCAACCCGCTCAGCAACTCCGCTTTCTTCGTCCGTCAACATTATCTCGACTTTCTCAATCGCGAACCCGACCCGCCCGGATTCGGCTTTTGGACAAACCAGATCGATCTTTGCGGCGCAGATCAAACCTGCATTGAGCTGAAGCGCATCAACGTGTCGGCGGCATTCTTCCTGTCAATCGAGTTTCAGGAAACTGGCTTTCTTGTCTATCGAACGTACAAGGCAGCTTACGGCAATTTGCCGGGCACGCCAGTGCCCTTGAGGCTCAATGACTTTTTGCCGGACACGCAGCAGATTGGGAAGGATGTTATAGTTGGACAAACGGGTTGGGAACAGCAGTTGGAAAACAATAAGGTAGCGTTCGCGCTGGATTTCGTCACCCGTTCGCGTTTCACAAATGCTTACCCGATTTCGCTAACACCGACGCAATTTGTTGACATGCTTTATCTGAACGCCGGTGTCATTCCGACAGCCTCAGAACGAAACTCTGTCATCGGCGAGTTTGGCTCGGCTCTCGACACGGCCGACAGCACCGCCCGGGGTCGGGCGCTCAGGGACGTAGCCGAGAATTCAAGCCTCAAGCAACAGGAAACCAACCGGGCGTTTGTGTTGATGGAATACTTCGGTTACCTACGCCGTAATCCCAACGACCCTCCCGAGGCGGGACTGAACTTCGACGGTTATGACTTCTGGCTCAACAAGCTCAACCAGTTCAATGGCAACTTCGTCAACGCCGAGATGGTTAAAGCCTTCATTGTTTCGGGCGAATATCGCCAGCGCTTCGGACTCTGAGATAAGGGCCGCAATGACCGTGTTGACCATATGCGGGATCGAAGAGTAGCATCGTCGACTTGTCATGAAGGCGTTGGCTCTGGGTTCTCCCTCCCAAAGCTGGCACCGCACCCTTCGCCCAGTCCGCGACAATTGAAAGGTAAGTTAATGCCTCTTACCCTCCTGCGCTCTCTCTACGTCAAATCCGTTTTGGTTCTGCCGTTGTTACTGCTGCTGATGGTTTTATCCGGCAGGCAAGGCGCCATGTGGAACGCGTTGCGATCAACCGCCAGCGCCGGCAGCACCTTCGTTGTTACAAATGCGAACGATAGCGGACCGGGTTCGTTGCGACAGGCGATCACGGATGCGAACGCCAGTCCTGGCGTGGATACAATTTCATTCAACGTCGGCAGCGGCCTTCAGACCATTACGCCACTGCAAAGACTGCCGACAATAACTGAGGGGGTGGTCATCGACGGAACGACGCAGCCGGGTTTCGCCGGGGTGCCAATTATCGAACTTAACGGCACCGTGCAGCCCGATGGGAACGGCCTCTTTATTACCGGCGGTAATAGTACGGTGCGTGGTCTGGTCATCAACCGCTTTCACTTCACCGGGATCTTGATTAACAGCGGCAACGGAAATCGTATTGAAGGCTGCTACATTGGCACCGACGCCACCGGCACGATAGCCCGCCCGAATGGAGACGATGGTGTAAGCATCAGCACCTCAGACAACGTCATCGGCGGCACAAGCGCTGCTCAACGCAATCTGATTTCCGGCAACAGCGGCGCCGGCATAGACATTAGCCGTTTCTGCTGTAGCGGTGACACATCTGCGATTGTTGGAAACGTAGTTCAGGGTAACTACATCGGCGTCGACTCGACCGGGTCCGCCGCGATCCCAAACCTGCTACAAGGCGTCAGAATCTCGAGCGTAAACGCGAACCTTCCGGTCACAAACAATCTAGTCGGTGGTACTCAACCCGGCTCCGGCAACGTTATCTCAGGTAACCACGGTATTGGCGTAGATCTTGAGGGCTTTTGGGTGACGAACAATACAGTTCAGGGAAACCTGATCGGGACGGACGCTACCGGCGACTACGCCATCCCCAATGATCGTGACGGGGTCTCTGTTACCGGCAGCAACAACCTCATCGGCGGTTCAACGGCCAGCGCACGTAACGTTATCTCAGGCAACGGAATAAATTCCTCGGGCGGCGGCAACGGAGTGGGTTTGAACGGAAGCGGACCACTCCCCGTGAGTAACGTGATCCAGGGCAACATCATTGGTGCAAACGCAACCTTAACGGCGCCAATCCCCAACTTTCAGCACGGTGTGGCTATCAGTAACGGATCAAACAACGTCATTGGCGGCCCGGCAGCGGGCGAGGGCAACATCATCGCGTTCAACGGCTCCGATGGCGTAGTTGTAGCCACCAACGCCACCGCCGCAGGGAACGTGATACGTGGCAATTCGATTTTCTCAAATGGCCGTGAAATGCCTCCGAGCAGTGGCACCATCAACATAGATCTCGGCGCCAACGGTGTCACCCCGAATGACGCCGGCGATGGCGACACGGGTGCAAATAATCTGCAAAACTTTCCAGTAATCACTTCCGTCACCGTTGCCGTCAGCTCGGTCAACGTCAAGGGCACGCTTAACAGTACGTCCAATCAGACTTTTAGCCTCGACTTCTACGCAAACAGCGTCTGTGATCCAGTGGGCTTCGGTGGAGGAGCGCGGCATATTGGCACTACGATGGTGACGACGGATGGCGGTGGCAATGTCAGCTTCGATACCACATTCGCGCAGGTGGTGCCGGCGAACCAGGTAATAACCGCGACTGCCACCGACGCAACCGGCAATACGTCAGAGTTCTCACAGTGTTCACCGAGTTCTCCGCCTGTCGGCGCTGTTTCTTTCAGCCCGATTTTCGCGCAGGTGTTCGAATCAAGCGGCTCAGTGACATTCAATCTAAACCGTACGGGCGGTACAGCGGGTTCCATTACGGTCAACTACGCGGTGACTGGCGGCGGCACAGCGACGCCTGGTGCTGACTTCACTCTCGCGGCTGGAAGCGTGACCTTTGCCGATGGCGAGTCCACCAAGAACTTGCTGGTTCCCATCCTGGAAGACAACATCGACGAGAATACCGAGACTGCGACGATCAGGCTCAGCACCACAGGCGAGCTTGACACGCTCGGCGCCGGGAGTTCAGCGACGCTCACTATCTTCGATAACGATCCATCGCCCACCCTGTCAATCGGCGATGTGTCTGCCGCTGAAGGCAATTCAGGAACGACCAATTTCATTTTTCCGGTGACGCTTTCGGTCACCAGCGAGCGGACGGTGTCGGTCAACTTCGCTACTGCAAATGGAACGGCCGCGAGTGGCGACGACTTTTTGCTACCGATAGCAAACGTGGTGACAATTGCTCCGGGCCAGACCGGCGCGACGATTACGATTAGCGTTGTTGGCGATGTAACCGCCGAGGCTGACGAGACTTTCTTCGTCAATATTTTTGGGCCCCAAAACGCCACCCTCGCGGATATCCAGGGTTTAGGCACAATCCTTAACGACGATAGCAATTCGCTTCAATTCAGCAGCGCGAGTTTTAGTGTCAGTGAGGACGTGGGCAGCGCTGTAGTGACCGTAACCCGCGCGGCGGGCGCGCCGAATGAAGCTACGGTGAACTACGCGACCAGCGACAATGCCGGCACCACCAGCAATTGCAATATCGCCAATGGGAATGCCTCTTCTCGCTGTGACTATGAAACTACGGTGGGGACTTTGCGATTCGCTTCCGGCGAAACTTCCAAAACGATCTTAATTCCGATAGTTGACGATGCTTACGCCGAAGGCAGCGAGAGTTTTACAGTAACGCTCAGCAATGCCCTTGTCGCCACGCTCGGGGGACCCAGCGTTGCGACCGTTAACATTAGCGATAACGATTCCGTCAACGGCCCGAACCCAATCGACCAGGCGAATTTCTTTGTGCGGCAGCACTACATCGATTTTCTGAATCGCGAACCTGACGCAGCGGGCCTGGCATTCTGGAGTAATCAGATCACGGAATGCCAGCAACCGGGCGCGACCTGCAGCGCCGACGTGCGGCGAATAAACGTCTCGGCCGCGTTCTTCCTTTCAATCGAGTTTCAGGAAACCGGCTATCTGGTTTACCGGTTTTACAAGTCTGCTTATGGGAACTTGCCGGGAACGCCTGTTCCGCTGCGGCTCGAAGAATTTCTGCCGGACACGCAGCAGATCGGGAAGGATGTGGTAATCGGACAGCCGGGTGCGGAACAGCAGTTGGAAGCGAACAAGGTTGCTTATGCGTTGGATTTCGTTTCGCGTTCGCGCTTCACGGGCGCTTATCCAACGACCTTGACGCCAGCTCAGTTTGTCGATGCGCTCTTCACGAACGCAGGTGTTACACCTTCAACGACTGATCGCGACGCGGCGATCAACGAGTTTGGGGGAGGGAACACGGCGGATACGGCGGCTCGTGCTCGAGCTTTGCGCCGGGTGGCGGAAAACTCAATCTTGAAGCAGCAGGAAACAAACAAAGCGTTTGTGCTGATGCAATACGTCGGATACCTGCGACGCAATCCGAACGATCCGCCTGAAGCCGGACTCAATTTTGATGGTTACAACTTCTGGTTGGGCAAGCTGAATGAGTTCAACGGCAACTTCGTTAACGCCGAAATGGTGAAAGCCTTCATCGTGTCAGGTGAATACCGCCAACGATTTGGTCCGTGATCATCTAACCTTAGGCGCGCGACGCGCTTGTCCATTCGGTGCATAGGAAGCATCTCAACTGCCTGCTTTGACACGGTCGGAGCACTGATGCCCTAATGACGGACCATGAGTCAAACCGGATTATCCGAGGTTCGGAGTCGTCATAAAACTCGCCTGCCTTTTTTCACGCGCCGGTTTTTCGCGAGGTCGTTGTTGCTACTGGCTGGACTGACGGCTGCTCTGTTACTGACTGAGGGTGGCCTGCGCGTTTTGGGTTTCTCACACTTCAATCCCTATATCTCTGATCGAGAGGTTGGCTACGCTCTTAGACCGAATGCCGCAGGTTGGTGGCTGAGGGAAGGGACAACGTATGTTCGGATCAATAGTCAGGGCCTGCGTGACCGCGAGCATACTTTTGCGAAGCCGCCCCGCACCCTCAGGATCGCCGTGTTAGGTGACTCATTCGCGGAGGCCTTTCAGGTTCCGATGGAGAAAGCGTTTTGGACGGTGATGGAACAGCGTGTCCAGGATTGCATTTCCTCCAACGAGTGGAAGGGCGGTTCGACTGGCATGAAAGTGGAGGTGCTAAATTTTGGCGTCTCCGGTTTCTCTACAACTCGCGAACTAATCACGCTGCGACAGCGAGTCTGGCAATACAGCCCGGACATAGTTCTGCTTCTGGTTACCCCTCGCAACGACATCAGAGATAACTCACGCGCGCTCGACCCATACGCAAATTCGGGATTGCCCTATTTCGTTTACCAAGAGGGTTCCCTGACACTCGATGATTCAGCGCTTCAGGCGCGAAACCGTTCAATTTATTTTCGCCTACAGCAGTCATTTATCGGTAAATCCGTCAACTGGCTGCGAGACCATTTGCGGCTGATGGGATTGATTGACAACGCTCGCGAAGCCTATCAATGGCGAGAACAACCAACAGACAAAGGCCAGAATTCACCTGGTGAGTCAGGGCTGGATGACGAAGTCTTCAGCGCGCCGACGAACTCCAACTGGGCGGAGGCCTGGCGAGTTACTGAAGGACTAATCGTGCAGATGCGCTCTGAGGTGAATGCGAGGGCAGCAAAGTTTTTGCTGGTGACTGGCAGCTCAGGAATACAAGTAAGCCCTGATGCTTCGCTACGAAACGAATACATGAAGCGTTTGAATATTGACACGCTTTTTTACCCCGACGTTCGAATCAAGAGTCTGGGCGAACGCGAAAGCTTTGAAGTTCTAACCTTAGCTCCGGCGCTGGCGGATTACGCCAATCGCAATCAGGTTTTTCTACATGGATCGGGAGAGACAAAGGGAAGGGGTCATTGGAATGAAACTGGCCACCGCGTTGTAGGAGAACTGATCGCGGAAAAAGTTTGCGAGCTTACCAAACATTGAAGTGCTTGCTCAGTTGCCTCGGAGACGTCTTTTCAAACTTCCGAGCGTACGACGCCAGCGAGGCGCAGCCGGCCTGGGCCAGACATCTTCAGAACTTGAGATATGTACCTGGACGTAATTGCGTGGGGCGAGTTGAGCAGTGATTGGTGAAACTGAATGGTGCGACCGGCTGGAGCAGGGAAATGCAACCATCAGATTATGGCGTGGGGTGACGCAAGTGGGAGGAAAGTGTTTATCGCCGGCGTGAAGGAATAGTTCGCCCCCCTTCATCTCGTTTTCATTCTGGTCACACATATAGATCAGCATGGACATTAGGCGACGGGCGTGATCCAGATGCACCGGCCGGTCGTATCCCATTCGGCCCTGGTGGATGTCCATGCGGACCCAAAGCTCATGCGGCTCATGTTCGATCTTACGCAGTTTCGCCCGCTCTTTATCGATGCGGTCTTCGCGATACGGTACGTACCTCGCTGAAGAGAGTTTGATCTTGCAGCCGTCCCGTTCCCAGACTTCGGCGAACTGGTTGTTACACCAATCAATGAAAGGTTGACTATGAAAAGTGTTGAATAGGGCCTGCCAGGCCGGTTGGGCGTCGAGCAGTTGTTTGTAGCCTTCGTCACCCCAGTAGAGTGAAAAGCCGGTCGGTCCAATTCCCGGTGGACAAGTTGGGAACGACTCGCGCAATTGTAGGTAGAGTCGTGGCTCAATGAATCCATCGCTGACGATATGAGGAAATGGTCGGAGAGTTATGCTGTGCTGCGATAAATCACAAACACCAGTCGCTCGTTCCGAAGCTGCGGGAGTCGACATCACAGGCCCTACGCTTTGCAATCGATTTACTGCGCTCCCGTTTCTTCAAAGCTTGCGTCTAATGCAGCAATTCGCGGCGAAGTTAGAGAAACGAATTCTCCACGTTCTTCGCAAGCCAGGACCGTCTCATACAAATCCTCATACCGCGCCATGATTGCTTCTATCGGAAAATGATCGATCACTCGCGCCCGCGCAAGCACACCCAACGCCTTGCGATCCTCAGCATTCATGTCAATCATTTCCTCCCAGGCAAGCGCCAACGCCTTCGCATCTCGAGGCGGTACGATGAGTCCAGTCTCTCCAACTATCCAGCCAGAATCACCCACGTCTGTTACTACACAAGGCACGCCACAAGCCATTGCTTCACCGATGACGTTAGGGCAACTTTCGCCATAAGAGGAAAGTGAGAAGATGTCTAACGCGGCAGCCAGTCGCGAAGTATCCTGGCGCTCTCCGAGGAGGTGTGTTCGATCAGCAAGACCAAATTGCCTTACCAATTCACAGAGTTCCTGATTATGTTGGTCAACACCTCTGCCAATGAGTAAGAAATGCGTATTTGGATGCTTTTTCGAGAGCAGGGCGGCAGCGGCCAGGAAGTTGGCGTGATCCTTCATCGGGTGGTAACGACCAATTAGTCCGATAAGAAAAACCTCTTCCGGCATCCCCAACTCAGCGTGTACTGACAAGCGGGCAGCAGCGGACGGGGTGAATTCTTTTGTATCGATCCCGTTTGGAATCACGCAACTTTTTCCCCTTCGATAACCCAACGGTTCGTGCTGAGTTTGACCCGCTTCGGAAACGAAAACTACTTTCGACGGGAGCCTCGATAACAGTCCGCACAACTTGATTACTGCAATTGTAAGTTTCTTTTCCGTGAGCAGCGAGCTTAATGAATAGTGGATACTCCATATGACCGGAATGCGTTGCCCCGAAAAAATCTTCGCTACCTCGCCTGCGAGACAACTGTGATACATCCAACCCAGGATTAAATCAGGCCTGAGGTTGCGAATCAGTTTGATCAAACGCCACAGACCCAGCGGCGTCGGCCAACCCGGTTTCATTCGGGCGGTATGTACGGCTATACCTAATGTCTCAATGCGCTCACGCAAGACTCCCTGATCGATCAACGAAACAACAACTGGCTCAAAACGTTCGCGGTTGGTTTCTGCCAGCAGCTTATAGAGTGTCATCTCGGCCCCTCCGATAGAGAGGTCGCTGATGATGTACATCACCTTGATGGGCTTGCTTGTATTTGGTGCAGAGCGCACGTGCTGGTTTGTTTGAGGAATGGCTCTTGTATCTGGAAGGCGTTGGTCGTCGAGTCTAACAGCCATGAAATTTCGTCCCCCGCTGGAAATAGATCAATACGAGATACTTTCAACGAAAACTAATTTACGTTAGAAGCCAGTACGACCCATCATGCACCGAACATCTAAGGGGGAAAGCCCTCCGCACTCATGAGAAGCGGCCTGTTGTGGACCTACTTTATCACAGAGGATCAACTTTTTGGGAAGTGTTGGGGGCTAGTGAGAAGACGACAAAAAGGGAGAAACAACCGTTAACCTATCGATTTCAATGCCGATTCGAGCAGGCTCATGGCTACGATGCGCATATGGTCTCGCTTCTCAATGTGAGTTTGCCAAATCTCCGATCGCTCCTCCAGTAAGAGTAACTCAGCTTGTTCGTTAAGAAGATCCATAGCGGGGGACGTCGGTAGGACGGATGATGTTTCAAGTTGATAAGTTCGGAGAAATCCATGAGTGCGTTGATCGACATCTATCAGCAGGAAAGGTATCCCAAGAGAAAACGCGACGACCGCCGTATGCAGACGGCCGCTTATCACAGCCCGCGATTTCGAGAGGAGTTCAAAATACTCTTCAATAGTTGCCGGGCAAAGCACTGGAGCAGGTAGCCACTCATCGAATAACTTTTGCGCAACCGGCAAGTCCGACAGATCATTACACGCAACCACGACCTGCTCACCTTTCTCCAGCAGCGTGCGCGCGAGTTTAACGAGACCATGAAAGACCGCGCGCCCGTTTGTGCGGACTTTCCAAAACTGTCGCTTGTTGCTCCAGATCCGCCGTGGGGGAACTGTGATCAATACGTGACCACGGCTTGTTTCATTTAACGGGTAATTGAAAATAAAGGTGGCAGGATCGCCCATCAGTTTTGCCTTCGTCACGCCTAACTGGTGAAGCCACTCGAGAGTAGTTACATCCCGCGCGCCTGATAGCACTGCACATTCGTTTAGTGATTCGATCTCAAGCTTTGCGCGCGCGGAAGGCTTATGTAGCTGGGAATGAAAACTTGAACCTGTGCCAACTCCCATGAGAAACAGCGGCACCTGGAGTTCCTTAAGAGCTTCAAGATCCAGATGTACTCCCCAGGGCCAACCGAAAGCGCCCTCATACAAATTTGATCCGCCGACTATTATCAGATCTGCGTCCTCGTTAGCCCGTTCAATGGCTGCACGGGTAAGCCCGTAATCGACTTTCTCAAGGCCTCGCCTATTTACGTCACGTAGTTCAAATTGGGCTCCGGGAACGATCTCGCGGATCATGCTGGCGATTCCTGTCTGAACGAAGTGATCGCCGAGGTTGCGAGTTCGGGGAAAGAAGTGATGGATTCGCATGTTCTAATCAGGTGGCTGGACGGACATGTTTCGCTCACGCAGTTTTTTCCAAACGGCCAGGCCAAATGAAAGACGAAGTATCCCTGCCTCAATCAACTGCACGTAAGCCATCGTCAAAGCATTCAAACCGCCGGCGACAATAAGCGAGATAACAATAGCGGCGCTTAACAGCAGCGCGAGATTGTGCCACTTAAGTAAATCCAGGCTTACGGCCAACGGACGGAACACCAGAAATACGAGCAACAACCAGGCTGCAACTATCAAACAATAGAACACTGGCAATGCCGCTACATACTGCTCTGAGAAGAGACGCAGGATCAGTAAGCGTCCAATGAAGATAGCGCCTGCCAGAAATAGTCCACCAAACAAGATTGCCGACCAAACGTACCGGGCAACGAGGCGCTGAAGTTCTTGCAGTTTTAATTTGGCAATGAGCGCTGTAATTTCGGGAGTGATAGCAGTCTGGATTGTCGTTTGCAAAACTGCCAGTGGCGAGGTGAGCTGCTTGGCCAGACCATAAAGCGCGACCTGAGTAGGTGAAGAGAAAAGACCGAGCAGGAATACGTCACCAGGATTAATGGCAAATTTCAGGTAACCGGAAAGATTGCTATTTAACAGGCACCGAATAAGGTCGGCGCGATACGTTGCGAGGCCCTGTGCGTCGCTCTCAGTGCGCACGAGAAAAGGGCGCACCAAACTTAAGGCTTTCAGAATTGGCGGAATACTTTGCACCGAAGCGCCAACAGCAAACGCCAGCACTATAAGCGTAAGATCATGCTCCGCCCCTCCGGTGGTAGCGAAATAACAAATGAGAAGTGTGAGGGTAATTAGATTTCCCAGCACCTGCGGTACGACGATGGCGGAGAACCGATCATACATTCGCAGTAGCGGCTCATAAACTCCACTAAACGCGGAAAAAAGAATTGTAAATCCATAGATACTGAAAAGCTGCGAAAGCGCTGGAGTTGAATAGACGTGCGCCGCCAACCACGGCGATAGGATCAGGACTGCAACATAAATCAATAACCCGGAAGCGAGACACATCGCGAGGCAAAACAGTAATAGGCTCCTTAATGCACGCGTTTCCCCTTGTTCCCGAAGCGGTTGGAAAAACCGAAACATCACATCGCTGACGCGCAGTCCGAAAAACGAATCCAGAAAGATGAAAAAATTGAGGACGATCAGGACGCGTCCATAGTCGTCTATTGGCAAAAACCTTGTGAGCAGGACGGCTTGGGCTAACTTGATTGCAACTGAAAGACCCGACCCAATCACGCCGAGAGAAACATTGCGCCTGAGCCGTCGCGCGAGCGTGGCAGCATCGTCGTCTATCGTTTCCCGTGGTGAGGCGAGATTCACGCGCCCACCTTTTGTCGGGACGATTGCCTTTTACTAAGCCCTCTTAGAGCGTTACTAAGTCCTCCAGCCGCGAGCACAATTAGCATGATCAAAAACACGTAACGAAGACGATAAAGGCTGCCAACGTTAACTACTACCAAGCCGAGGGCCATTGTTCCCATAATCGCGATTGAAAACAGCAACCAGACTGAAAGCTTCCGGCACCCCCGCCACAAGCCAACCACTGCGAAAACTTCAACCCCGTACATCAAGAGCGTTTCCAGTCCACTAAATAGTCTTCCTTTGTCACCAACGCTGTCACCGGTTTCAAACCACATTTTTGGAAACGGGGCCAATAAGCCAATCGCCGTCGCGCGCGGAAGATAGCGAATGACGTCCATCGTATTCATGAACTTCACGTTGTTGTCGATATTAGAACTGGAGTCCGGATACTTCGTAAAAAACCGTTGTCGCAGAATGCCTACCTGCTCTCCCAGCTGCCACCAGCGAACAACGTCTTGCGCCGCTCTCTTTTCAATCGACGTCGTTTCTTGCCGCAGCTTATGACGTGGGTTGTCCGCATCCCGGTAGACCGGGAGCCAGAGCACTGAGCCTGCCGTAAGCGCTAGCAGTAAACCTACGCCGGCCAGATTCGAAGCTAAAAAGTGTTTCAATTGAAACTGACGAAGAGCTAGTGTCAACGCGCCCAGAATTACAGAAGCGACCAGCACAGGCCCCAGGTCAGAGCGCGTCTTCCATAAAAACGCCACCAACAAACCACCTGCCGCTGCAAGCAATAAAGCTTTGCGCCATGGAAGCGAGTCCCTCAGCAAACGCATTAAGACGAAGGTTAAGGCAAGCATTCCCAAAATGAAGACTGGATCCTTGAGCAGTTGTGTGGTGTGGAGCAGGAAAGATGGCCACAAAGCCACGGTGGCTGCGGCTACCAGTCCCGAGTAAGTCTCAAACGTCTCTTCGGCAAGTTTATAAACACAAATCAGAATTCCCAGATACCAGATCAGGTTCACCGGTTCGGCGGCCACAATGTTGAATCCGAAGGTTGAACCCAGAACGGCGAAAGATAACGAGTAGAGTTTAAGGTGGAAAGCGTAAGGTGAGTTGAACCAAACCAGAATTTCGCCACGTCTTAGCATTTGGGCTAGTGTTGCAACATCGTCTAGATAGCCGACGCCATCCGACGCGAATGAGACCGCAGTTCCGTTAGCGTCAAAGATGTACGGCAACAAAGCCTTGCGACCAACCATGAAGACAGTGACAGTCATCGCCACATGCATTACCGCAGCGATGAGCAATAACTCTGCAGGACTCCTTAGAGCGGCGCTTTTCTTCATACCTGCTTTTTGATCCCATACACCGGACGCAACGGAGCGGCAGACCCGGTCTGTCGCGACTTCACTCGGAACCATAAGCTAAGGTTCATTAGGCTTCGTCTGACTTATGCGGGCGTCCTTGAGGATGGTGCTGTCAGGATCGATATTGATGGTCGTGGGAGACCCTTCGAGTCTCACTTCGTCAACTGTTTGTCTGCCCGTTGGTTTTATAATGAATCGGCGTTTGCCGTTGGCGGTAAGAATGTCGATTGGCACAGCGTTAGGGAAGGCAGGTTCCGGCTGAAGTTGTTTGAGCAGCATTCGTAGCTTGTTAGTCTTGTCGTTCCATTGCCAGGAGAGTTCATAACTCGGATGACCGGCGCCATAAATCCAGCGCGCAAAGAAGTCCTTCAAATCCCGACCTGACGCCTTCTCAAAAGCGGCGCGCAAATCTTCGCTCGTCGCGGTCGCGTTCTTATGCGCGTCGTAGTAAATGCGAATGCCCTGGAAAAACTGCGCGTCACCCAATTCCGAGCGAAGCATATGCAGGACCCAGGCGCCTTTCTGATAGTTGTTGGCGTTCAGAAGTTTGAAAAGATCCTCGGTATTAGCGTCGTGTATAGGCGTGCGGGTGTTTTTCTCGTAGTTAAAGTAAACATCTGCCTCGTTCTTCATATAACGCTGAAAGTCCGCTTCGCCTTCATACCGCTGAATGAAGAGTCCGGCGAAATAGTCGGCAAAGCCTTCGCTCAGCCACAAATCGGACCAGGTGGCCTCGGTGACCGAATCGCCAAACCACTGATGCGCGATCTCATGCGCGATCGTATCCCGCAGGCCTTCTCGTATCTTGAAAACATTGCTTAACTGCTGCGCTCTGCCGTCAAACAGTGTGTTCGCGAAAACGATGGCGCTGGAATTTTCCATGCCGCCGAAACGCGTAGCGCCGATGATCAAGGCTAGTTTCTCATAAGGATAGGGCGCGACGGTCTGACTGAAAAATTTCAACGAAGAATTGGCCGGCAAGAAGCCTTGCATTGCGTAGGCGCTTTCTGTCTGCGGAACATAATAGGCCAGCGAAGTTGTTTCCGCGGGAGGCTCGAGAAGCGCAAAATCGCCGACTGCTATGATCATGCAATAAGGAGGAATAGGTATTGACTCGGTGTAGTTCCAGGTGCGCGTGGTGCTCGAAGAATTCTCGACCCGATCAAGCTTGCCATTCGCAACCACGAGATCGTGGGTTGGGACAGTGACTGAAAAAGTCACGGTCGCCTTTGCCGATGGATGATCAAGGCAGGGAAACCAATGATGAGTGCGATTGGGCCAGTTATCTCCAACAGCCGAGGGCCTACCAGCCTTGTCGAGCGTCAAAATCAGGCCATCTGTAGGTTTGCCATGATAAGAAACTGAAACCAACAGACTTGTCCCCTGACGCACGGGCTGCGAGAGTTTGATACTAATCAGACCGGCCGAGCGTGTGTAAAGCGTGCTGCGGTTGTTGACAGCGACTGAGTCCAGAGGCAGTTCGCCGAAGTCCAAATCGATCTGCGAAAGCGAATCCTTTAAGCAGAGAATCGTTATATCCGCCCTGGCGCTCGAGATTTCGGTTAACTTTTCATTTAAGGTAATTGCAACCTTGTAGTCGGTTGGCTTCCAGCCATCGATGAGGCGCTCAGTTCTCGCAGCGAAGGCGGGTGCAACGAAGCAAAGGCTGAGTAACGCGATCAACCTTGCCGCAGCGAACGCGCGCGCTTTAAGTGGCTTTGCTGTTAGCAGGATCATCGACTTGGTCTTTAGGGGAGTTGGACGAGAATGATCGATGATACAGAAGTGTTAGCCTTCGTGAAAGCGGAAAGAAGTTTTCAGTCTGGGGTCGAGCGAACTATTCAATGAAGCGGGACACTGCCTGGTGCGGCCTCGTCTTCACAACCGTCTACATACGGGTGGATCGTCCAGCGGTTCTCTGGTCGTTCCTGTTCGGCGCGAGTCGTTGGGTCGTGCGCCTCGGTCATCATGCGGCAGAATTTTTTGCGCATCCAGGCAGCGCGTGCGGCAAATTTGTCGGAACTGAGTCCTGCACGCATGTCGTCCTCGGAGAGGTTTTTGATCGCCGCGGGCATGTCGTCGGTATCCGTTGGCAGCGCGCCGCCGACAGGAAAATTCGGATCCCATTGCAGATATTGGCTCGATTCGTGTTCGTTTAACTTGCAGACGGTCATCAACGGATGGAATTCGTTCCAGCCCTCGTGGAAGCCGTCGTAGACGTGTTCCCCGTAAACGATCACCTTGTCGCCGGCAGTAATAGGTCCAAGCGCAGCATCACCTACGTTGGCATCTTCCACGTCGCCTTTGCTGGCTTCAAAAATGATGGCCATGATGCCGGCGGCGATGGCGCCGCCAACTGCAGTTGAAATGAGCCAGATCAAAAGACCAATCAAAATTCCCAACAAACATAGAATAGGTCCCAGGGCGCACATCGCCGCAGCAACCGCGATTCCAGCGGCAGCACCGGCGGCGGAGGCTGCGCCAATGACAAGCCCCATCAACCAGGCCCATTCCTTCATCTTTACCCAGAATTCGCCTTCCGCCTCACAGTGCAGAGTCGATGCTTCTTCTTTGGAATTGTCGTAGGGCAAGTCTCCGCTTTGGGAAACCGGAATCAGTAGTTCCTGACCCATCAAGTCGTCCTGGTGAATGTAATTCTTTGGATGAGCTTGTTGAACTGGAGTTCCCGGCGGTCCGATTTTGTCGTCCGCTCGGTGCGGTAGCAATACGACGTTGAAGAATTCATCGTTGTCGAAATTACCCAGGCCGCCATGATGTGGGCGATCGTTAACAATGCCGACCGCGCACTTGATTCCCGTGAGGCAAACCAAACGATGGAACAACCATAAATCAGCGACGGTCGCAATTGCGGAGACAAATCCGATGGCAAGGGCAATTGCTCCAATGGCAAAAGCACCGGAGGCAAACAGGATGAGTGCAGCGACGCCTCCGGGTCCCGCCGCACCAGCCACGATGGAAACAAGATCGTCAATGTGAAATGGCTTTTCCCCAGTAGCCAGGTAGTTATAGCACTGAGTAAATTTTCTGTAGGCCATGGGAAGACCGTCTATCCTTCAACGTAAAGCGTAACTCCGCCGATGAATTGTCTGACCGGGTTTTCATTTTCCGCGACAGCAAAAACGTTAATGTTGAATGGCTTGCGACCTCTGAAACCAGGTCTCTTCGATTCTATGGAAACCTTAACGCCGATTTCTTCTCCGGCTGCAGGCACATCTTTTTCGGGTTCGATTCGTATATCCCAATCAGTGGTCCAGTTGTTGAACTTGCCATAGCCCTGAGTTGCTAGGGCCTGGTCCCAGCGAGCGCGACTTTCACGAAGTCTCGTCCGTGGCCTGCGTTGATTGTTGGGATTATTAGGATTGTTAGGATCGTCATTACAGGGAATACGATCAGGCAAGCGGTAGTCGTCAACTTCATAAATAAACCTGCGCCGGACCGAAGCGTTGTTCTTTGCTCGGAATTCGAAGAGTGCAGGAGAGTGAAGCGCGCCGACGTTAGTGTTTTCCTGACCCATGTTGTTGTTGGGATTGGCATCGTCCGCCCAGTCCAGACGCGCTTGCAGACAATAGTGTCCTGCGTGCACCGGTGTCTTCCAGACAAACGAGGCAAACGCCGGGCATTGGGAGGTGCCTTTAGCACCGAGGTCGATTATTGTCTTACCGACCAACGTACCGCTTGGCCCGGCTCCGAATCCGAAGTAAGTGAGATAGACCGGAAGGCCCGGAGCGGGCGCGTCATAGGAATTGTTCCAGACGCGTACGCGGACTTCGTATTCCGTGTTCCTTTCGAGCAGCTCGGATGAGACAGCCACGTTGGCGCGATAAAGTTGTATGTCTGGATTGTCCCAGGTGACTGAAAGCCCCATGCTCATCAGCCACTCCTGACTGTAAAGCAACGGGTCTGCTCTCTTACGAATTTCGGGCGGTATGTCTATTTCATTCTTGCAGCGTGCGCGGGGTTTGAAGCAACGGAAGCCAACGCGGCAGAAGTAGATTATTAGTAGCCAGATTAGCCGCGGCAGGTGAAACAACCGCAGTAATATCTCGGGTAGATGTTTGAAAAATCCCAGCAGTCCTTTGAAAAAATTGAATATATATCTCATATGAGGCGAGTGAGATCATGAATTCAATTGCTGTGACCGAAAACCGGAGGAAGCATCCTAAAATTTCCAAAGTCCAATGTCCAGTTTTTTGATAGTGCCCCTGTTCGATTTCGTAACGCAAACTGTTAGTTTGCGTGCGTGTTGAATGCCATTCATTCTTCGCAAACTAACAGTTTGCTTTACACATCAGGGTATTACTTTTTTCTGGATCGCTTCCGGTGGTCGGTTTAGGCTTAACTGCAAAAACAAAACTTATCGAATTCCCAGTAGTAGCAGCGCGGAGCGGTCAGAAACCTTCCGCATCTCTGACTGTTCCCAGTCACGGTAAGCAGCGAGTTCATCGGTTGTGAGTGGACGATTTCCGAGCCACGCCGCGGGAGTTCTTTCGAAAGCACGATCTGTTAACGCCATGTGCGCGTTGCGGATGCTCAATGAACCCGGTTGGGCGAGAGCTGCTTCTGCAGCTTCAACGCTGGGAAAAAACTCATCGTAGGCCAGTAGGTGCCAAACTGTTTCCGGGCCCTCTCCGGTGATGGCAAGAATGCGAAGCAGGCCAAGACCGCTTTCAAGTTGAAAAATCAAATCGTCGCCTGGTGCGAATTCATGGGCCATGGTTTTGTTGGTTGAATCTTACGAGACGAGGGCTGCAGTCGCAAAGGCAGTGGTCAATAAAGAACTCGAATAGGTTACTAGCCCTGAACGCATGATGACTGGCCACTGATTATTGCAAATTCAAGAGGGGTAAAACTAAAATCGCGCAAACATGAGCCAGTTTGATTCGCAGAAAGATTACTACGCAATTCTCGGCGCCGACGAACGAACATCGCAGGGCGACCTGGAGCGGCTCTACAAGCGCATGGCTGCCCGGCGTCATCCTGACCGCGGCGGCAGCGAAGAAGATATGAAGTCGCTCAACGAAGCCTACAGCGTGCTGAAAAATAACGAAGTCCGGCGCGAATATGACGCGCAACGTATGAAGGCCCCGGCCGCTTTCGTTCCAGTAACAACGCCGACGGCATCTGACGTCGGCCTTCTTGGTCATGGCTTGAGTGCTTTTTTCTGCTTACTCTTCGGATTGTTTCTGCTGTTCCTGGTTCGCTTCCAGGGGATGTGGTTCTTGTGGCCCCTCGCGATTCTTGCAATGTTGGTAGTTGTGGCCGGAGTCATGATGGCGCGCAGCACGATGCGGGCCGTGAACGCGGCCCTGCCCCTTACTAATCCTTTCCGGCGTTTCACCGGCGTACAGGAGACAGTTTTTTGGTGCGTCGTGATTGCCGGCTGTTACGGTGTCTACCTCTTGATGACCGCAGTGTGAGAAGCTGTCCCCTATGAAAATTGGCGGTCTTGATCTTTTATTTCTCGAGGTAAACAGCGTCGAAGAGTCGCTTGCCTTCTATCACGGCGTGCTTGGCTTTGAGATCAACAAGCATAGTCCGGATTCCGAGCCTCCGATGGCCACACTCCTGGCAGGAGAGTTGAAGATCACTCTGGCGCAGCATTTAGAGACGATGCTGAAAAGGGGTCGAGGCGTTAGCTTTTTCCTCGGCGTTGATGACGTCGACGAATACTACCAACAACTAAAAGCGCGAGGCGCCGAGGTCTGGCCGCCCGCAGATGAAGGTTGGGGCGGCCGCTTCATCACTCTGCAAGATCCAGACAGATATCGATTGTTCTTCGTTGAGTGGTCGGAGAGCGAGTCGGAGCGCGATGGGCGCGGGGAAGGTAAGACCAGCGCAATTATCGATTAGCAGGAGCGTTCTATGGCACGTCAGCACACAGAAAATCTGCTTCGCCGATATAAAGGCAAGCTTGTCACTCTGCGGAGTGTTTCGGGCAACGTCTACAAAGGTCAGGTGGGAGAAATAACCAACGACTACGTTTTGCTCACCAACCGCCAATCGGACAACGAAACCGAAACCTTTGTACTCTTCGAAGCGATTGAATCGATTGAAGTCGGCGACTAGCGAATCAACAAAACCACCACTCGTTAACTCGCATTTAGAATCCACCCATGCTAAGCTCTGTTTCATCGGTGGCACGCGCTTGCAGTCATGCGCCGCCAAAATGTCGCGTTGGGACAGGCTATGCATTACATAGAAAATCCTCCTAACCCGTGGCTCACGCATTCAGTCGAATGGCTGGGTGAACCGCCCGAAGCGAAGCTGGAAGTCTTTGAAGAGACCCAAACTCGCACAATAATCACGCATAACGATAGCCCGGACGTCGGCTTCGATTACACCATCAATTGCTATCGGGGTTGCATCCACGGCTGCACCTATTGTTTTAGCCGCCCGACGCACGAATATTTAGGCTACGGCGCCGGCACCGATTTTGATCGGAAAATTGTCGTCAAGGTAAATGCGCCGAAACTGCTTCGTAGCGAGCTGATGAAGCCTTCATGGAAGGGCGATGAAATAGTTTTCTCGTTTACTTCCGATCCCTACATTCCTCTGGAAGCTAATTACAAACTCACCCGCCAGTGTCTGGAGATTTGTGCGGAATTTCGACAACCTTTAGGCATTATAACCAAGTCAGCGCTCATCCGACGCGACATCGATGTGCTGCAACAGTTGTCGCGAGATGCTCACCTGGGCGTGTTCTTCACAATTCCTTTTACGGATCGCGAAGTTGCGCGAGCGGTCGAGCCTTATGCGCCATTACCCGACGCACGCTTTCATGCAATGGCAGATCTGGCCGCGGCCGGAATCACGGTGGGCATCGGAATAGCACCCGTTATTCCGGGATTAAGCAGCGAACTGCCAACCCTCTTAAGACGAGCAAAAGAGGCCGGGGCGACCCTTGCCTTCATCAATATGCTGCGATTGCCGGGCAGCGTAGCGCCTTACTTTGAGGAGCGTTTGCGGGAAAAACTACCAACCAAAGCTAACCGGGTGATCAGCCGTATTCTTGAGGCGCGCGGCGGGAAAATGAATTCCAGCAAGTTTGGTGAACGGATGCGAGGACAGGGCGAATACTGGGCGGCCACCGAGCGTTTGTTCAAGATTCATTGCGAACGGCTGGGCTTTAACCGCACAAACAAGCGCGTACCCAAAGGCGACAGCACCTTCCGCCGGCCCACTGCGCAGGCAAGTCTCTTCGGTTAGCAAAAGCTTCTACTGCTGTAACTAAATGATTCGGGATCAATTTCTCGTGTTTCAGGTGATTCCGACTGCAGACAACCTGCCGCTGTTTATCTATAATACCGGCGCATTCCCCTAACAACTCGAGCGTATCCCCAGGAGGCTCAACCCATGATGCTCATCAGACATGTTATTAAAGATCGCGAGCCTTACTCGATGAATGCTTCGGCCACCGTTCAAGACGCTGCCGAGTTTATGGCGTCACGAAACATCGGGGCCGTTTGTGTCGTCGATGACTCAGGCAAACTGCTTGGAGTGTTTTCCGAGAGAGATGTTCTAAGACGCGTCGTTGTACTGCGGCGCGATCCTTTGACGGTCAAGGTCGGAGATGTCACCAGCGAATTGCGCGCGGTTATCAACTGCGATGAGACTCCACATCAGGCGCTGGAAAGAATGGATGTGATCGGCACGCGTCACTTGCCCGTGGTTGATGGCGAACGGTGGGTGGGCATGCTGTCCATGCGTGACCTGATGCGCGTTGAACTGGGCGAGCAGGGGGATGAGATTAAACTGCTTCACGAATACATTCAACACTAAGCCGGGGAGGAAACAGGGGAAGAGGGGAATGGGGAAAGGAGAAGGGGCAAAGGCTCTTACTAATAAAGCAAAGGCGGTTGTTAGACGAACGTTCTGCGCATCTACTTTCCCACAGGCCTTTCCCTCTTTCCCGTTTACCCTTTTCCTCCGGTTTGTCTTGCTCTGTTCATTGACGCTGCTCTGGTTATCGTGTGGGCATTCGCCGCCTGGTCGCGGTGCTGGAGAAATCGAATCAACGGCTCAAAGTGCGGCGGCGCAGGGAGGAAGCGGTCAGGTCAACTTTCGGGTGGAGACGGTAATCGACCATCTCGAGGTGCCGTGGTCAATTGTTTGGGCGCCAGATGGCCGAATGTTTTTTACGGAGCGTGCCGGGCGTGTGCAGGTTTATCAGAACGGCAAACTCCGATCACAACCTCTGTTCACTGTGCCTGATGTGGCGCCCTCCGGCGAAGGCGGACTGATGAGCATCGTGCTGCATCCGCAGTTTTCCTCAAACCACTTGTTGTATCTTTCCTATGTCTACAATACCCAGGGTCAAAACGTCCGAGTAGTTCGTTACCGCGAAGACGAAACAGGCTTAACTGATCGCACACTCATTATCGAAGGCATTCCAGCCGCGCAGTATCACGCGGGTTGCAGGTTGCGCTTTGGCCCTGATGGAAAGCTATATATCACCACGGGTGATGCGACTGAGCGCGAATTGGCGCAACGGCTTAATTCACTGGCTGGAAAGATTCTGCGAGTGAACGACGATGGCACTATTCCAGCTGACAACCCATTTGTCGGGCAAGAAGACGCTCGACCTGAGATTTGGTCCTATGGACATCGCAACCCGCAGGGACTCGACTTTCAACCCGGGACGAATTTGATTTTTGAAACCGAACACGGGCCAACCGGGTTTGACGGACCGGGAGGCGGCGACGAAGTGAACATCGTCGAGAAGGGCCTGAACTATGGCTGGCCAGTGGTCCATCACACGCAAACGGCGACCGGCATGGAAGCGCCGCTGCTTGAATACACCCCAGCATGTGCGCCTGCCAGCGGAATGTTCTATCGTGGCGCCGCTTTCCCCGAGTTTCGTGGCAACTTCTTTTTTGGCTGCTTAAAGGGCGTGCGTATGATTCGCGTCGTGCTGGATGCTCGGCGTGTCATCAGCCAGGAGAATTTGCTAGAAGGAAAATACGGCCGCATTCGCGACGTTGCTGAAGGGCCCGATGGTGACTTGTATTTCTCAACCTCGAACAAGGATGACCGGGGCTCTCCGGCTGCCGATGACGATCGAATCATTCGGCTTGTGCCAGTCAAGTGAATAGGCGGAAAGGGAAGTCATGACGACCACAGCACCAGAATCAGCAAGTGCTCCGGGCGACCTGTCTGAACAGGAATGGCAGGTTCGCGTCGATCTAGCTGCGGCTTATCGGCTGGTCGCCCATTATGGTTGGGACGACTTGATCTTCACACACCTTTCAGCGCGCGTGCCGGGGCCGGAACATTATTTCCTGATCAACCCTTACGGAATGATGTTTGAGGAGATTACCGCCTCGAGTTTGGTGAAGATTAATCTTCAGGGCGAGATAGTGTCGCCTTCGCCTTACTTTGTTAATCCCGCAGGCTTCACCATTCATAGCGCAGTGCATGCGGCGCGCGAGGATGCTCTTTGCGTAATCCATCTACACACCAGTAATGGCGTTGCCGTTTCCGCACAGAAGAATGGGTTGCTGCCAATTTCCCAGCAATCGCTGTTTGCGTTGTCCTCGCTTGCTTATCACGATTATGAGGGTCTGGCGCTTAATGAAGACGAGAAATCGCGGTTAGTCGCTGATCTTGGAAATAAGAACAACATGATCTTGCGTAATCACGGATTGTTGACGGTTGGGAAAACTCCGGCGGAAGCGTTTCTTTCGATGTATATCCTGGAGAGCGCGTGCCGGATTCAGATTCTGGCGCAGGCGGGAGGAGCAACGCTACAGTCAATCCCTGAACCTATTCTTGAAAAGGTGGCTTCACAACTGGGTGCTGTCACCGTTGGCCAGGGAGCACAACTCGCGTGGCCAGGTCTGTTGAGAAAACTCGACCGGATTGATCCGTCCTACCGGGAATAAGAGAGAAGGCAGAAAGCAGAAGGCAGAAGGCATAAACAAACCAAAAGACAGAAAGCGCGCAAATCTGCTTTCTGCCTTCTGCTTAGTGCCTACTGCCTTCTGTTTACTGGTTACTAGTCTTCTGCTTTACACCTTCTGAGCCAGTATCGCTGTCTTGCTCCAGCCTATGATTTGCAATGGCGGAAAGCGAAACTCGTGAACCATTCTGAAGTGCTGTTCAGTCTGTTTCAGGACTTCCTTGCGTGGGTGCTTCTTAAAGCGAAACAGAATCTCGAGGAAGGTTGTTGCCGGCGAGGGACGACAGGGAATATGCAATAAGTGCCCACCTGGCGCAATCACTCTTGAAAGTTCGGCCATACCTTCACCGAGTGGGACGTATTCAAGCGCACCGCTCGTAACTACGAGATCAAGGGAATTGTCGGAGAAGGGAAGCGATAGAAGATTCCCTTCTGCGAAAGTTACATCGCGAGTACGGCCGGGGCTTTCGGCAACAGCCTTTTTGGCGGCGCTAATCGACGTGGCTGAAAGATCGAGGGCCGTGATGCTCACTGGAAAATGAAGTGTCCGCAGGAGAGCCAGCGTGAGCAGTCCCGTTCCGCATCCGGCATCGAGTATCTTTGCCCCCCGCGAAACCGGCAAGGGATAATTAGCGAAATACTGATCGAGTGAACGACCATACCCGTTGAGCTTGAACGTCAAGTCATAGTAGGCGGCTATCTTGTCGTAGTATGACCCCGCTCGGGCTTCGGTCTTGGTTGCAGTCAGAACGTATTCCATTAAGTACTCCCCGGCCTTTAGTCAGAGTCGATCAGAACTGATCTGAAAGAAATGCGCGTCATTGTAGCCTTCCTCGTTTGTTTACCACAACATGCAAAGTCACTTTGCAACCCTGACGGGCCCCGTCGTCGGAAATCAGCGTGGTATGCGACGCTGGCCAGACGGTTCGATGCAAAAAAACAAAACTTATGTGTTCCCGCGCAAGATCGCTCAGATTGGGCGTTCTTCCTATGGGTTAATGGGTATTTCAACGGAGTAATTCCAACAGGAGGAGAGCACCGTGAAGAGAGCATTGTTACTTAGCTGCCTGGGGTTCGCGCTGATCGCCGTGGGTGCCTTGAAATTTTCAAACTCGCGGACGCAAGCCGCTACCACTGAGCCACTACCGGATTATTGGAGTCCGATAGATGTCGATCGAGGCCTTGAGGTCCAAATATTGGTCGACGGACGACCGCTCGAGGAATACAACGCACGAGGCAAGAGCTATGTTGAGGCGCTGGCAGGCGCTGAGTATGAGGTCAGAATCCACAACTCTTTGCCTTACCGAGTGGCCGTGGCGCTGTCAGTCGACGGATTAAACTCTATAGATGCGCGGCACACGACCGCCTGGAATGCCAGCAAGTGGGTGATTGAACCTTATGGAACGATCAACATTTCGGGGTGGCAGATGAGTTCAGAGCGAGCGCGACGCTTTTATTTCACTTCCGAACGCGACTCCTATGGCGCGAAGCTTGGACAAACGTCGAACCTCGGAGTTGTTTCGGCAGTGTTCTTTCGTGAGCGGCGGTCCTATCCCGTGCCTATTGCTCCTCCTCCTCGTCCCCGACCCTATGAAGAGGACGGACGTCGCAAGGATGCGGAAGCGCCAACAGCAGGGAGCAGTGCTGAGTCTTCAGTTGAAAGCGCGGATAAAACAAGAACTCAGGATTCGGCGGCCGTAGGTAGAGGCCAGGTTGTGCCTCAACCCGACGACGAATACGCGGCTACGGGAATCGGGCGTTCAGTTCACAACGACGTGCGTTGGGTGAACATGGAACTGGATTCGCGACCCGCGGGAGAGGTTGTGATTCGCTATGAATACTATCCCGCGCTGGTACGCCTGGGAGTTCTGCCACGTCCTTATCCTCGGCCGGATACACTGCGAAGACGTGAGGCCGCACGAGGTTTCGAAGATAGGCGATTTAGCCCGGAACCGTGAAGAAACAGTAAGCACAAGGCCGTAGGCAGCAGGCAGAAAACAGAAGGCAGGAGGCAGACTACTGAGCAGATCCGAGAGAACATCCGCCACTGCCTACTGCCTTCCTACTTCCTCACAAGGTCAGGCGTGTAGAGTTGCTTGTAGACCCGATAGTTGTTCATTACCTTTTGCACGTATGCCTTGGTTTCGTCAAAGCCGACCTCCGACGTAAACACGCCTGGATCTTTTTGCTTTGCGCGCCTGACCCAACGAGCTACGTTGTCTTCACCGCCGTTGTATGAAGCAGCAACCGCCTCAAGAAGGTTGGGAAACATCGCCGAAAGCTCGAGCAGATATTCGCTGCCAAGACGGATTGAAGTTTCCGGTTGGTAGAGCTGGCTCTCCTGCACGTCGTTCATCCCGGCATTCGACGCATATTTGAGGGCAGCGTCCATTGTTAGCTGGAGCAACCCGCGGGCTCCGGCCGGAGATTTTGCGAGCGGACGAAAGACACTTTCCTGCCGAATCAGCGCCAGGATGAAGCGTGGATCGAGCTTTCTTGTTCTGGCGGAAGAAAGAATTGCCTGCCGGTAAGGCGCTGGATATCGATCTGCTGCCGAGGTAGCTTGTGTCGAGTTGCGTTCCGTGCGTTCCGCAAGCAGTAAGCGCTGCTGGCTGTCAGCCATGTTTATGAGGCGATCGGTCGCAAGCCATCCATAGTACGAGTCAATTCCTCCAGGCACTGCCAGGTAGGCGGCAAAGGCATCGTTATGACTTCCGGCCCGTTCCAAACTGTAGGCTTTCAAGTAAGCAATCTCGGCGGGACTGGTGGCGACGGCCTTCGAAAAACTCCTCGTTGAGAGCTCGTCTGCCGAGGCAATGGCGCGCTTCCAGTTGCTTTCAGCAATCTCCATGCGCAACTGCGCGAATAATGCGTTGGTTTCCGTGGCCGTCCCGGCGAATCTCTGCCGCGTTCGCGTGATCCAGGCGCTCGCATCTTGTAAGCGTCCGGCCTCTCGCAAGGTATCGATTGCGTTTAGGTGGGCTGTTTCTATTCTTTCGCCATCGGGAAACCGATTGATGTATTCGATGTAACGGTCAGCCGCTTCGGAAGTTCTGCCCATCCGGAGTAATGCAGCAGCGCTGAAGTTGAGTCCCTCTCGACCCTCTTTAGTGGAGGGGTAGTTACGCGCCAAGCGGTTATAGGCGCTGTAGGCTTCAGGGTAGAAACGTCCTTGAAAGTAAGATCTGCCAATCCCTAATAACGCTTCGGCGACTCTGGGATCGGCCGGATAGTAGTTAATCAGAGCTTGCCAATGTTCGCGCGCTTCATCAAAAGCGCGATTGACGTGATAAATCGCTGCACGACGAAGATGCTCCTCAGGCGCCAGGCGAGTGATTATTCCCTTGTCGTTTCTTGCCTCCCGATCCTGTCGGCGAAGCGTAGCCAGGCTCGCGTCGCTGCTCGCTTGTTTGCTTACTTGCGGAAATGCATTGCCGCAGAGCAGCAGGATAAGCATTAAAACTGATGAACGTCTTATTAAGTTCACTGGCTAAAACCTTCCTCTTCCTTGATTAGCCGCACAGCTCTACGCGTTAGCTTCGATGATTTCAAAGCTGGAAACGATTTCCGCGGTCGGCCTGAATGTTGCGGCCACGCTGCAGTATTTTTGTTCCGAGAGTTCGATGGCCTGGGCTACATTGCGCTGTGAAATATTTCGACCGGTAACGATATGATGCAATTCCATCCGTTGATAGCTTCGCGGATGTTCGGCACGACGTTGTCCGCGCACTTCGATACTATACGCGGTGACCTCCTCGCGCTTCTTCTTGAGGATGGAGACGACGTCCACTCCCGTGCACGAACCTAACGCCACCAACAGGAGTTCCATTGGACTTGAAGCCGAATTACGTTCCCGGTCTGTATCGATCACAACCACATGACCCGAAGGTGTTCGGCCGCTAAAGAGCTCCTTGCCCACCAGTTGGACAACCGCTTTGGGATCTGAAGCGCTCATTCCGGTCACCTCCGAACACAGAATAGCACAGGCCAATCTCGTCCCGTCCTCCACAAATCCGTTGAAAAGCCTTGGAAATAGTCCAAATTGCTCACCCAATTACAAAAATTCTGCCACAAAAAGTCTTCACGCGTTATTGTGGCACAATCCTTGTTACTACTTAAGCCTCTCCCAGAAAAGTGTTTTGTTTCAAATCTATGCGGAAGCAGTTTGACGGGCGTGAATTGATCTATAGGCCGTTTAGCTAGTTTGCGCTCTGCCGTTTTCAAAACTGGAGGATGAAAGAATGATTACATTTAGAAAAAATTTAATGATGTTACTCGCGGTGGTCGTCTTATCCGCAGGCGCCTCGCTTACTCAAGCTCAACGCGAAACTTATCGGGGGAACTCTCGTGCTTTGCGACAGCTGATGCTGCGAATCGAGAATCACGCTGATGCGTTTCGTAACAGCTTAAACGCGCGAGCTCGCACCAACACGGCGCGGGTAGAAACCTTAGATAATCTAACGCAGGATTTGGATACTGCCGTAGTAGAGCTGCGGCAGCGTATCGACCGGCGAACCGCGACCGCCTCAGACGCACAGGAAGTCCTTAACCGTGCTGCGCTGATCGACCGCGCATTGAGTGGACGGGGATATCGTAACGTCGGAATTACCCGCAGCTGGAGCAATCTGCGAGCTGACTTGAATCAGCTGGCGACCATTTACAATCTAAGTTGGCCGTCGATAGCTGTCGGCGAGCCCTATCCCAACAATAGAGCGAATAATTATCCCAACAATAGAGCGAATAACTTGACGGGAACGTATCGTCTTGATCAGTCACAGAGTGACGACCCCGCCCAGGCCGCAGACCGCGCCACACAGTCCCTGCCTTACGGAAACCGCTCACGATTGCGTGAACAGCTGGTGGCGCGCCTTGCATCTCCGGATCAAATCGCAATAGACCTGCGGGGAAGAGATGTGACACTAGCGTCATCTCGAGCGCCCCAAATTAGTTTTACTGCTGATGGTATTGAGCGGGTTGAGACCACTAACAGCGGACGGACCATTCGCGCCAGAGCCACACTCAGCGGCCAGCAACTTACCGTAAGCTCGACCGGAGACCGTGACAGTGAATTCAACGTTACCTTCGAGCCGATTGATTACGGCCGCAGGTTGAGAGTGACCCGCAGAGTAATAGTGCCGGGAATCTCAAACTCAGTTGTCGTCCAGAGCACGTACAAAAAGACCGATGAAGTCGCTCGTTTTGATATCAACACGGGTCCGGAAACATATCCAACAAATCAAACCAACGATTTTCTAATCGTTAATGGAGAAACAGTGATAGCTGTGTTGGATAATGATATTTCGAGCGCGACAACCAGGGAAGGCGATCGATTCACCGCTACCGTCCGCCAACCTTCGCAATACGAAGGTGCCAGCATCGAAGGTCACGTGTCCAACGTGCAGCGAAGCGGACGAGTTTCTGGTCGGTCTCAAATGACCTTGAACTTCGATACTATTCGGCTTCGTGACGGAAGGTCATATCGTTTTGCAGGCTTGCTTGATTCAGTCAGGACTGCGCAAGGCGATACTGTCAGGGTAGACAACGAAGGTGCGGTCAGGGACAACAATCAAACCACAAAAACTGTTGAGCGTGCGGCCATCGGTACAGCGGTCGGTGCGATCATCGGCGCTATTGCAGGTGGTGGCAAGGGTGCAGCTATTGGCGCCATTGTGGGAGCCGGCGGAGGCGCGGGTTCTGTTTATGTGCAGGGGCGCGATGATCTTGACTTAACTCGAGGCACTGAGTTGACGATCCGGGCTACTAGTCCGCGTCAATAAAGCACTCGCGGAAAACTGTGAGAAGGGTCGGGAACGAGAGTTCCTGGCCCTTTTTTATTCAATTTAGATGAATGATGGTGTCTCGTGATAGCCAGCGTCAGAGTTGAGGTTGTCATCTGCTGAGAATTTTTTATGAAACTCGTAGATTCAGAAACCCCATTTGAATCGGGTACCCGCGAGAACTCTATTTCGTTTAAGGTGGTTTTCGTTGAGGTCACCTCCGCAAGCGTGACCCTTTCTCACAGTAGTCAATTGAGGAAGATTGTGTCGTAGACAGCACGAAGCTTGTACCCGGCCCTCTGATAGAACTTCTGAGCCAATTCGTTCTTCTCATTTACAAGGACGCATACTGATTTGGTTCGACTAAGGAACGTGCGTCCGAGTTGAGACAAACAACGCAGACCGTAGCCCTGGGATCGACGATTGGGGTTTGTCCACACGCCTTCCAGATAAATTACTGACGGGGTATCTGACACTACGTCTGCCTTGAAAACAATCTCGTCGGCCTCCAACCAAATCCAGGTTCGGCCCTGTTCGATCCGCCGGGCGCAACGTTGGCGAAAGCCTTCAGGGTCGCGCTCCAGGGGGTTGATGCCGCTTTCCGCAAAGGCCAATTTCGCCTGCAAAGGAACTACCTGATCGAGTTCGGCCAAAGTAGCGAGCTTAAGATCCGGAACTGCTTGAAGCGCCTCGATTGGCCAATTGAGTTCAAAGAGCAACTCCCTACAAGCGTGGCGCATTCTTTGACCCGCTTCCGCATAGTGATTCCAGAATCTTTCTATTTGCTCCCTCTCACCCATGATCATATGAGCGTCAGTGCATTTTTGGGCGACCGTGGCAAGCGCTTCCTGCGCACGGGCGGTGGTGGTTTCGAGAAGGGTGGCGTGACCAATGAGAGCGACGCCTTCAAGTTGACCTTCGGAATTTCGGCAACCATAAAAAGAGCCGCGGTTAAGGGCGCTCACCAGACCATTGTCGTGAATGAATCCGACCATTGCCACCGTGTGAATCGGGCGCCGGGAAAGGAAGCTAAGCACTTCCTCGGTATCCGCATTGGTCAGGCGACTGGTAATCACTTCAACTACTCTCAGGTGTGGTGTTTTCACCGCTGGGGTGACTTCGGCAATTGAACTTAGTAGAGTCATCTCAATTCTCTTCCGTTTAGGGTTAGTGTTGGCAATCATGTCCGCGTAATCCGGTCATGCTAACGTCCGAACCTCAGAGGTGCTGTTACGGAGCCGCCTGCATGCAGGCGGTATTGTCGCCCAAGGCCTCGGCGTCTCCCTTCGTGCTATCACTTATGAGCACGCCATCCGAAATCAATACGCCGTCACCAATTAGCACTCCATCACTTAGAAGCACACCGTCAGATAGAAGTACACCGTCAGATATCAACACTCCATCACTAATCAGAACACCATTATTGGTTAGCACCCCTCCAGTGTTATAGACACCACTTGAAACCAGGTTTACGTTGCGGACGAGAATCCCCCCGCTCACTGACGTCGCATCAGCTAGCAGTTTCGTTTGACCGTACATCGCTTGCCATTTCGTCATCAGCGCGCTGCCATAAAGTACGCAGAAGTCCGTAATTACTCCGCGGCCCCAAGGCACATTTTCGCTTCCTATAAAATTGTCCTGTCCGTACTCATCCCACGTAGTGAGCATAGACGCTCCGTTTGCCAGGGAAGAGGCATCCGGTCTAACCCAACCAGCAATACGAACTGCACCTTCGATGTTCAGCCGTCCCGCGCCTTGCTCCAGGTTGTTGAAGTTTCTGATTGGTTGAGCGCTGTACATCAGAATTGCCTTGACCAAGCCAGGCGTCAGGTTGGGATTAGCTTCCAACATCATGGCCGCAGCACCCGCCACTACAGGGGTCGCCATTGAAGTGCCGCTCATATACATGACCTGGTCTGTAGTTGTCGATGTACCGTTGACTTTCAATGCTGGATACAGAGTAATCAAGCTTGTCAGCTTGCCGACGCTGCTAGGAGAAATAGCGCCGATGAGTTTGTTACCAGGAGCTACAAGGTCAGGCTTGATTAAGTTGTCGTAGTGTTTGATGCCGGAGGAATCTTTGCTGTAACCGCGCGTCGGACCACGGGAACTGTAGGTAGCGATAGTGTCATCGCCTCTGTTGTCAGTACCAAAGCTATTAGTTGCACCCACGGTAATCACTGAAGGCTCGATGCCAGGTGAGTCGATTCCACCATAAATCTCCTGGCCCAGCGAGTTTTTGCCACGATTACCTGCTGCAACTACAACAACAATTCCCGCATTGTAAGCGCGGCGAGCTGCGAGGCAGAGCGGATCGGTGTTGTAGCTATCTTTGGCAGGGGCGCCAAGACTCATATTAATCACGCGGATGTTGTAGATCGCTTTGTTGGTGACGCACCAATCAAGGGCGGCGATAACATTGCTCGAGAGTCCTACACCCTGACTATCAAGAACACCCAGGCTGATAATTTTCGATTCATAAGCAATACCACCGTAGTAGTCTGATTTGAATGCAGGATTGCCAGCCAGGAGCGAGGCCACATGAGTACCGTGACCATAGTAATCCAGTCCGGATGCTACGCTTGTGTAAGTCTTTGAGTAGACAACACCAGGCCGACCGTTGGATGCCTTGATCAGATTGTGCGTGGTATCAATGCCACTATCGAGAACCGCGATACCTACACCGGTACCGTTTAGGGAAGTGAAGCCAGCAACTTCGCTGCGTCCATCAGTGACTCCAGCACCTGTCGTCTGCTCAACGTGCCCGTGAGCAGCGATCGGTCGATCAGGGCTCACGTAGGCGATATCCTCGTCGTACTCCAAATCGCGTATGCGTGAAAGTGGCACCTCAGCGCTGATAAGCCCCATGGTATTGAAGGTGTTTTTGAGGTTGCCGCTGAGCCGTTCAAACTTTGTTTGCAGGTCAGCGCGGACTGACGGGTCACCCAACATGGTTCTCTTCATGTCGGTTACCATGATGCCCTTAATGTTTTGACCCGCCGACGCCTTATCCTTGAGCTGGATAATGACCTGACTCATCTGGTCGCGCCCACGTCCGCTCGTCACCATATCGACGCTCTGCTCCAGGTCGGCTGCAAGCTTTGACCGCCAGGAGTTGTTGCCTCGGGATTCTTCTTGCGGCTCAGCCAGGTCCTGTTCTGGTTCTGCCGGCGGCTGGTTAATTGCTTTCGGGGTCGACGCAGCTTTCTGCGCAATGGCACCGATGGGCACAACCTGCAATAACACTAGCGCCGTTAGCAGGAATATGAACCGCTTCTTTAAGTTTTCAGTGAACCTCATGTTACTCATCTCCTAAATGGTCTCGCTTGCAAAGTGGCAGACATTACTCAAAGCAATTCTGGCCACTGCTGACTTGGCATGAACCGTGCCAAACCGGTAATCACGCTTTTAGGCCCATTTTTGTTGAGTTTGGTGAGATCCGCAGAGATCTTGACCGATCTTCGTGATTGACCGGCGCCGGTCAGATTGGTTACCAAAAGTCATTCTGATAGCATTCGGCGATGGCTGGTAATCAACCAATACTTCCCGAAGAAATAGAAGCCTATCGGGACCGTTTTTGGCACCGCGAACCGGAGTTGCGAATCGAAGAGGTGCTGGGCGCCGAGCGATTCATTGAGGGCGTAGGATTTTGTTCGACGATGACGGATTCTCGCCGCCCTGGTCCTTCTTTGTACATCGCGGTATGTGGAAGACGAGACGCGCACATGCCGCGGAATGTCCAGAAGGACCCTGAAAGCAGGCTGACGTGGACCATAAAAGATGAAATCGTAAGACGCGGACGTGTCTACTATGGCAAGCTTCGTGGAAGCCGGGCGACCTTTATTTCGCGAAAACTCCTTCCGCATTTCAACGCCATCTCTGGTCTGAGCCGTAGAGCGGAGGCGACAGGTCTATCAGCGCCGGCACAGAGAATCCTCAAGGTTCTCCGAAAGGAGTGGGAAATGGCAACGGGAGATCTGCGCGATGAGAGTGGGGTTCACGATCGAAGCAGCTTTACCAAGGCGATCGATGAGTTACAACGCGTGTTGAAAGTTATTCCCTCGGAAATCGTTTACGAACCAAAATTCACTTACATTTGGTCGTTGGCGGAAGGCAGATTTCAAGACGAATTAGCCACGACGATAGAGAGGGATGATGCATTGAGGGAAGTTGCGAGAGCCTACCTACTGGGGGCAGGGTTGACTTGGCGAGGTGAGCTGGCCCGCGTCACTGGGCTAACAAATCCTGACGCTGGGATTGGTAACTGGGCACTTGTTGATGAAGGGTTTGCTACGCGGGTTTCGCCTGGAGTCTACCGCTTGAATCAAACCCTTTAGTTGTCGATCCGGATTTCCTAAATTTGTGGTTTAGTTCTGCTTTGGCAGTCGGTCAGGAATTTCAATTGCTGGCCCATTATCGATCTCGCGTAGCGCAGCCTCTTCCAGGCTTGCCATTTCGAGTGCCAGGGGAAAATGTTCTTGTGAAGCTTCCAGGCGCCGAAGCATTAGGTCAGTTTCTGTCTGGCTCAAGCTGCGATTTGCCGCTGCCTCGATGGTTTGCAAACGTGCTTTGGTTTCCGACAATCGAACTGTGGCTTCTTTGCGAAGCTCATCCGAACGTTGGCGGTCTGATAACAGATCGGTGAGGAGCTTTGTAGTGTCGACGCCGCGTATATTGCGCGTGCGATTGATTTGTCTCTCGACCCTTAGGGTTTCTCCGCGTGCTCTCGCAATAATCCTGGTGGCAGTGAGTCGGGCCGCCAGCGTTTCGCAATAGGCATCCGCTAAAAGAGGGTTCTTCTGCTTAAGCTCTGCCCACGTCTTTCGCTCCTCAGAAGACAGTTCTGAAGTAAACCAGGGTACTTCCGCTGCAGTAATCCCATCGGAAGCAAGCCGGTCGCGAAAGCGACTCTGCCAACGTCGACGGTAGAACAAAAGTGTAAATAGAACGATTAGGCCGACAACTAAACCGAGGCCCAGAGAAACAAAGGAGAACAACAGATATATAGCGGCGGCTTCGGTGGTACCAGCTGCCAGAAACAAAAGCAGGAATACAATCGGGGCTGGAAGACTGACCATCAAGAACGACAGCCAGGGGGCCCAGCTCCACAAGTGTCTCATTCGTTCGTCGGCCGTTCCTGATTTCCCTGGCGTTTTCTGAAGCATAGTAATTGGGTACTTGCTGGAACTGATTTGCGATCTTAGCCGTTGTGCATTAGGTTCACCAGCCTATCCGTGTTTTAGCATAGTTTTAATAAGTGCTCGCGATTCGTTTCAAGCCATCAACGAAACGCGTCCGCTCAGCAAGCGCTGACGTCCAGATGCTTGTATAATGCGGCTCAGTTGACCGAGGTTAATAGGAGCAGATATGAGGCCAGTCCTAACCCAAAGACCAGTTGCCGGCATCCTCGCTGCGTTTCTTTCGCTGCTCGTCGTGGGAAGCAGCAGTACTTCAGCACAATCGGCTGCAGACACGAATACGCTGAGGTCTTCAGGAAATCCAGCCAGACCCGTAATTATACCGCTGACGATTCGCGTGAAAGGACAGGTGGCACAAAGCGAGCTGGAATTGCAATCCGTTGATTTGACCGTCAATGAAGATGGCGATTCGCAAACGATCCTGTCTATTCGAGCAATAGGTACCAGTTCCCCGATCAATCTGATGGTGCTCATCCAGGACGACGTTGTGTCTTCGATTGGACTTGAAACTAAATCGCTCGCCGAGTTTATACGCCGGCTGCCACGAGGCTCGCGAGTCTCAGTTGGGTATTTGCATACGGGCAGTTTGCAAGTACGCCAGAAATTCACCAGTGATCTTGAGAAAGCGGCCAAGTCTTTGCGAGGACCAATGGGCGTAGCCAGCGTCGCACCGTATAACCCTTATGTTGAGGTGATCGAAGCTGCAAAGCGGTTTGACGCGCAACCAGCGGGTCGACGTGCAATCCTCCTGGTATCCGATGGCTTGGATGTGTCGCGCGGAGTTGACTCGAGCAGTCCTGGGCAGAGTTTGGACTTGCAGCGTGCGATTACGGAAGCACAACGAAGAAGTATCGCAATCTACTCTTTCTATGCGCCAACTACGTTAACTGGCACAGGGGGGAACCTGGTTGGCAATGCGCAGAGTTCGTTACAACGATTGTCGGACGAAACCGGTGGCCGCGCGTTTTTTCAGGGCTTCGGTGCGCCGACCAGCTTCGACCCGTTCATAAAAGAAGTCAACTCATCCCTCGATCGACAGATCGCTCTGACTTACCTTTCTACTCACCTCAAGAAGGGCTTCCACCGGGTTAAGATCACTTCGTCTACTCCTGGCGTGGAAATCCATTATCCTGCTGGATATCGACGTTGAGCAGGGAAGTGGACTTATTTTGCAGTTTACTGAACGGTTGTTGGCAGCAGGGAACCGCGCCGGTCGGTGGCGATAGCCCAACCATCCGCGAGACTGCCAATCATTCCGTGAAAATGAATCTCTGCGCCCGACAGAACTACGACAACATCGCCAGCATGATACTGAGGGTCGGTTAACTGAAACCGCACAACAGTGGCCTGACCGTTTGCCTGCTCGATCGTTTCATAGGTGAATTCGTCTGCATCGACACAATAGGTTTGAGAATTGTTAGCGGTTCTTTGCTCGTCTGGCACGTGGACTCCTTCTAAGAATCTAAAAAAAGAGCGGGACTGATCTTGTTCAGTTACTCGGGTGAAATTGATTTCAGTTGGCATTATTTCCTAAAGTGGAGCATTCGGCAAACTGGCATGTAAATCGGTAAATCATGAAAGGCTGCGGAAGACGCGGAGAAGAGTATGAATCTTGACTATTTCATAGATAGGTTTTCTAAGAACCGCTCAGTGTTTGAGGGTCTAGTGAGGGGGGTGAGTTTAGAACAGGCTAGATGGAAACCATCGCCCGATAAGTGGTCAATGCTGGAGGTAGTAAATCATCTTTACGATGAGGAAAGGGAAGACTTCCGACAACGCGTTGAGCTAGTGCTAACCGATCCCACGCAACCCTGGCCCCCTATTGACCCACGTACGTGGGTGACCGCGCGCGGTTACAATGATAGAGAGTTGCACCTCTCACTTGATAATTTCTTGTCCGAACGGGAAACGTCTCTGACATGGCTGCGAAGCTTATCGGATCCCGACTGGCAGAACAGCAACACAGGACCAAATGGAACACTCACAGCAGGCGACCTCCTCGCCTCGTGGTTGGCCCATGACTTCCTACACATTCGGCAGTTATCACGACTTCACTGGCAGTACGTCGGTGCAATGTCGGATCCTTATCAAACTGCGTACGGCGGGCCCTGGAAAGAGTCATAACGAAAAACTGGTGGAATTCACCTTGGAAGAGAGTCAGAGGCTGAGGTCAGAAACCTGGAAATGCGCGATATAGTTTCGCCGGGCTTTTCTTCCTGCGGAACATGCCCACAACGCTCAATAACCTCGAGTGTGGAATTTGGAATTAGCTGGTGAAGTAGCTGGCCGACTTTCAGCGGGATAACCCTATCCTCACGTCCCCATAGGATGAACGTTGGAACGTCGATCTTCGAAATTTGGGCGATTAGTTCTTCAGCATTTTCCGGAATGCACTGTCTAATCGTGTGTAGTAATGCATGTCGTCCTCGGCGATTCGCAAGAGGCAGAGCGTAGGCGTCGACCTGTTCCTTAGTTATCCGTGTCCTCTCGTAATAGCACATGCGCAAGGTCATTAAGGCCGCAAGCTTGCTGGGTGCCAGGTAAATAATCGTTGTGCCCAGAGGTGATCTGAGAAGCTTGAGGTGTGGCGGCAGGTTCCCCTTATCTCCCGCGCTGTCGATCAAGATCAACTTCGACACTCGATTAGACTGTTGTTTCCGAAGACGTATCACGACAAGCATCGCAATTGCACCGCCAAGCGAGTTTCCGACTAAGGTAAGGTTCGTCAGATTCTCCTCAAGAATCAGTCTGTAGATATCCTCCACCTTCTCTTCGGTCGAGTAATGCGCGTCGAGAGGCTTCGGCGATCTTCCGCAACCCTTGAAATCGACCAGTATCAACCTATTGTGCTGAGAAAACGGCGCGATGAAATGCCGCCAGCTATAGAGATTTGCGCCCAGTCCGTGGAGACACAGGATAGGATCGCCGGCGCCATAGACTTCTCTATAAAGACTAACTGAAGTTGAGGTTTGGCAGTTAGGCATGACTGATCGGGTGAGGGGTGGGGCGGCTAGTGGGACTCGAACCCACGACCTCTTGATCCACAATCAAGCGTTCTAACCGACTGAACTATAGCCGCCACATGAATTATTCAACGCTGGAAAAGAATGCCCCCGGCAGGACTCGAACCTGCGGCCCTCTGCTTAGCATCCAGCATCAGGCTTTCCCTGACCGCCCGCTTGCACCGGGGTTGCTGGCTGGACTATATCTTGGACATCGCAGTCCCGGCCCGTATAGTCTCTGAGGATCCCTCTCCCGTTTCAGACCCGCGAAAGGTTTCCTGCGGATTACCCAATCCTCACGGATTTTTACTCAAATTTGAGTACCGGAGGCTCTAAGGGCGTCCCCGCATATGGGGCCGTCCACTTAGCGAGTTCCTCTAAACCATTCCTCACTAAGGCTCCAACAAGGCAGATGCTCTATCCGCTGAGCTACAGGGGCACAACATGCCTGGAGCGGCGATGTTAGCATGTAGACGAGTATTAAGGTCAACCTGCGACATGAAGGAGCTAAAAAAAAGAGATCGCTCTGGGAGCGATCTCTTTTCTAAAGATTGAAAGGCTGACTCAGGCTGCTTGGGTCTGTTCCTGAGTTTCAGCAAAAACTCGACGGCCGTTCAGAGCGTCATCAATTATCTCTCGAACTGCCGAAGTATCCGGGTTTACGTCCATTCGATCACACGCACGTAAGTGGCGCAAAATGCCTTGCGTGGCAATCTCTCTAGTTACGCCAACCAGTTTGGAATAACGCCTGGCCTGAATGTGGTCGATCCTAAGAATGCGTTCGTCAAGCGGTAGATGTCGATCAAAAGTCACGGTTACGTTTTATCCTCCAAAACCGCGTATCGCGGTCATTTTTAGTGCACAATGTTAGATGCCTCAGATATCCCTGAGGATGCAGATCCGTTGCATTTCGGAACAATTTAGAGTCCCTGAAAATGCGCAGGCTCTGTCAGCTGTCATTTAGGGGATTAGCAAAACAGAGGATTATAGCGAAGGATGACCCAGAATGCAAAAAGTTTTTATTGAAGCGCGTTGCGCAGACTCGGAGGCCTCATGGAATCTCGCACCCTCATTAAATAAGCCGAGAACACTTGCCTTTTTTCTAAGTCTTGCGGTCAGCTACTCAAAACCGGCCAAGACATCCGGGAGTTTTCATAGAAAAACGTAAGCGCCGCCCAATGTTCACTCCAAGGTGAACTTACGGACGGCGCCTGCGGGCTTTTAATTGGAAGGCCTGTTTACATTATTTCTTGGGTAAGACCGAATCTTTCATACCTTTGCCAACACGGAACTTGAGTGTCGTTTTGGCTGGGATTTGTATCGTTTCGCCAGTAGCGGGGTTCCTTCCCTCGCGCGCTTTTCGTTCGGACTTTACAAGCTTGCCGAAGCCCGGAAGGACGAATTCTCCATTACTCTTAACTTCACTTGAGGCAAGGTTGTAGAGTTCGTCGAAGAATTCTTTGACTTGTCCGCGCTTCATTCCCGTTTTGTCCGCAAAATGATTGAAGACTTCCGACTGAGTCATGCGCTTTCTACCTGTAGCGGCTTTAGTCGCCATAATCTGGTGTAACACCTCCGATGAGACTTAATTGAAAAGCTTTTCATGCATTCCTATATCACACTCAAGCAGCAAAGTCTCGATAAAATCTCGCTTTTTGGCGGTTTTTTGCGAAAAGTTGCCTCCTTTGGCCTCTCAACTCTTTTAAGAGAGCGACAATAGTCAAATTGGGGGTGCACACCGGTCATTTCCGATCATTGTGGTCGGGCCAGAGGATTCCAACCTGCGACATCTCGGTCCCGAACCGACGTGCCAGCAAAATTGTAAGTTCTTGCATCTTCTAAAGTTGCAGCCACCACAGATCTCTTGGGTCGCTCGAAGAGTGACCACGTACCGTTACCTCGATTTGTCCAAATTTTCCCAATTTCTCAATACATTGAATTGTGGGGAACTGTAGAATAAGCGCAAGCATAAGCGCGAAATTGTGTGGATAGCTTGGCGAATTCAGCGCTAAGCACGCGGAAAACGTGCGATGAGGAGATGGTGTGTTTTTTACTGTGTTTAATTTAGGAACGTGATAGGAGGTTTCATGAATCAACAAGGATCGTCGGAAACGTCGCGCGAGAGTGGCTCGGATGTAAAGGAGGCTCGAAGCCTTGTTATCGGTCTTTGGGGTGTTCGATATCAGGTGAAGGATGTAAGCCGTTCCATAACCTTCTATACAAAACAACTTGGTTTCAAAATGGACCAGCAAAACCTGCCCGCTTTCGGTCAGGTCTCTGTCGGGAATCTCAAACTCATCCTTAGTGGTCCCGGAGCATCGGGTTCTCGGGCGATGCCCGATGGCCGTCCGCAGGAGCCTGGCGGATGGAACCGAGTTATGCTTCAAGTGTCTGACCTTCCCGGCAGGATTGAGGTGTTGAGAAAGGCCGGGCTGCATTTTCGGAATGAAATGGAAACAGGTCCCGGTGGCAAACAAATCCTGTTAGAAGATCCGGACGGCAATCCGATTGAGCTTTTCGAGCCGGCTAGATAGTCCAGTGATTATTTGCATGGGGGTTCGTTTACGGTCGATATGTTTTCTCGTGAGATCTGGAAGGAATTTCGGTTTTGGCAAAACAGCCTTCAACACACTGCAATTGCAACGCTGGGGATGAAGGCTAGTCTTGTTCGGAATACTGCGCTGAGACACCGGAAGTAAACTCGGTTATGTCAATGGGCCATCCAGGATGTCTACCCGCAATCGCTGCAATTACATTGGAGTTTCTGTCGGGTCTGTGACCGATCGACCAAGCGGCGAGGCCCGGACATGAAACCGGGATTAGGTGTTGAAGCGGCCGCAGTCGATTCGATACTTCTTAACTTTATAGCCGATGATTCTTTCGGTGGTGTCGAGTAATTTCGCTGCCCTCTTTCGGCTACCGCGCGTTGTTTTCAGCGCATCAATAATTATGTCGCGCTCAAACGACTCAACTGTCGACTCGAGCGAGAGACGAGTGACCGTGCCCGAACCTTCCGCTGTTTGCAACGTGGGCGGGAGGTGATGCCCGTGAATAACGTTGGCCTCACAAACCAGCACCGCCCGCTCGATGATGTTTTCCAGTTCCCTAACATTGCCGGGCCAGTGATAGCTGGCGAGCATATCAATCGCCGGTGTCGAGATGCGCCTGATGCTTTTGTGATGTTCGCGCGCGAACTTTTCGAGAAAGTGATCGGCGAGCAGCAAGACGTCAGATTTACGATCGCGCAGGGGTGGCATGAAGATGGCAAAAACATTGAGGCGATAGTACAAGTCTTCGCGAAAAGCCCCTTCGGCAATTGCCCTCTCGATGTCTTTGTTGGTTGCGGCGACCAGGCGGACATTAGCCTTGATTGTTTCCGTGCCGCCCAGCCGTTCAAACTCTCTTTCTTGCAGAACCCGCAGCAGCTTGATTTGCGTCGACATGTTCAGGTCGCCAACCTCATCAAGAAAGAGGGTGCCACCTTCAGCCAGCTCGAAGCGGCCCTTCTTGCGTACTTGAGCCCCTGTAAAGGCGCCTCTTTCGTAACCGAATAACTCAGACTCGATTAAAGTTTCAGGCAGCGCCGCGCAACTGACCTTGATGAACGGCTTAGTCGAGCGTAACGAATTGTAGTGAATAGCATGGGCGATTAACTCTTTGCCGGTACCCGATTCGCCGCGCAGCAGCACAGTGGTGTTCGTGCGTGCAACCTGAGTAACCTGCTCATAAACCTGGCGCAACGGCCCGGAGTTGCCGATGATGTGGCTAAAGTCATAGCGTTCGCGCAGTTCCTGCTTGAGGTGGATGTTTTCGTCGACCAGACGCTGTTTGTCAGCCTCAAGCAAATGTCCGACTTTGATCGCTTGCGCGATCATCGTGGCAATAATCGCCAGAAAACTGGAGGCGCGTTCGTAGTCGCGGTCGACTTTGTATTTCAGATCAACGCTGAGCACGCCGACCGGTTTTCGATTGACGAGGATTGGCACACAGATAAAACTAAGCTCCTGAGTCTTCAGTGTCTTCTTCCGCGCTTTAAGACGATCCAGGAACAAGGGCTCACGACTCACTTGCGGAACAACTACTGGTTTGCCGGTTTCGGCGACGCGTCCCGTGATTCCTTCACCAATTTTATATTTGACGCGCCGCGCCCCGTCTTCGTCCAAACCGTGAGACGCGACAATACGCAATTCATTCGTGTCTTCGGCAAGCAGCAACACTGACCCGCGAATCATGCCGTGATGATGGTCGAGCGTTGCCAAAATTCGAGACAGTGCTTCTTTGAGTTCAAAGGTGCCGGCCAGCATTTGTCCCGTTTCCAGAAACGTCGCCAGCTTTCTCGCTTCGGCTTGCTCAGGTGTCATGTTTTTCGCAAGAACGGGTGAAAGACCCATCATTGCACCGGCCTTGTCCATAGTGTGATCCTGCTGAGAAATTGTTGTAATACCCTCACTCCAAATATACAAGCGTCGGCAGTCTTTCGCCTACGCATCAGATCTTTTACAAGCTGCGAAATAAGCGTGCGATTTCGGCAGCGATATCCGAAAGGCAGCGTTATGTCAAAGCTATAATTCTTATGGAGGGATAAATCCTGTTGACCCGCCGAATGCCGTCGTTACTTTTTCCCAGCCGCTGCTTCAGATGGCACGGTCTCATCAGGAACCGCTCTCGATACTGTCTCAGCTTGACTCCCAAGTGCCTTGCTGGCGTGTTGGTGCAGTATCTCTAAAAAGGCACCCGCTGCGTGGGAGAGCGTAGTCGTGCGTCGGTGGGTGACCCAGAGCGTTCGGAAGTATCTCAGCTCAGGCACGGGAACGGTTGCGAGCGTCCCGCGGTCCAACTCTTCGGCCACACACATTCGCGGGACAAACGCGAGACCTATCTTCAGTTGAACGAAGCGCTTGATGGTCTCCACTGTCGCCAGCTCGAGCGTGATGTTAAGTGGCGTGTGGTGTTGCGCAAACGTTTCCACAACTTTGTGCCTCGAGGTAGTTTTGACGTTGTGTGCTACAAATGATTGCTCACCGAGTTCTTCAATCTTCAGCGAATCCCGCTTTGCGAGCGGATCGTCTGGCCTCATGATCAGCACGAGTTCATCCTGCAATATGGGGAAGGATTCGAGGGCGTCGTCTACGGGTTCGAATGCCAGCACGGCGAAGTCCACATTTCGATCCAGGACCTCTCGGGGCAAACGTTCAGATACATAGCGAAAGATTTCGACCTTTACGTTTGGATGCTGTTCTCGATATTCCAGAATGAGATGAGGGAGGAGATAAAGCGACGTGCTTTCGTTGGCTCCAATGCGGACGCGCCCGCGTTCTAACGCACGTAATTCCGAGACGACGTTCTGCGCCTGGTCACGCAGCGCCAGAATTCTCCGCGCGTAATCGTAAACAAGCTCTCCTGCGTCGGTGAGCGTTGGAGTTTTTTGCGAGCGGTCAAAAAGCGGGGCACCGATCTCCTCCTCGAGGCGCTTGATCGCAATGCTTACCGCCGGTTGGGTGCGGTAGACGTGAACAGCAGCCTTCGAGAAGCTCCCCTGCTCAACCACCATCAGGAAAAACTCAAGTTGGGTTAGCTCCATGGGGCAGTTTACCTTCTTCGGCGGATACTAACACAGGCCGTCTTTCATCGGTGGCTGGAGCAAACAAGCAAACGACGATCAAATACGAAGCGCGTCCCGGAATCTGCATGTACTTGATCGGATGCGCTGACAGAAGCAATGACAGTTTTGTCGGAGAATCTTGATTTCTCCTACAAAGTTGTTGCCGGGCGATGCCTCTCTGCTAAAACTCAAGTGATGAATGGAGACTTACGCTTCGAGCTAACAATTTTACTTCGATTACCAACCACCTCGCACGACCGGAGGATAGTCGGCTATGCCATTGCTATCCTTCCACAGGATGGCACGAAGATTGTAGAGGCCGATGCCTTGAAGAAACTCCATTCGTTGTGCCCGTCTTCAGGGAGGGTATGAACGAACGGCGATTTAAACTTTGGCGGTTGAGGATCATTAAAAAGGAGACGGTAACGATGAATCCCCTGCGGCGAGCGCGATACCCATTCTTTGCTCTGCTCTGTTTAATCGGAACCTCGGTTATAACCCTGGCTCAGACGCCGGGCCAACCCCTTGACGAGCGGCTCTCCAAGCTCGAAACTGCCGCCGCCAGCGCACAATCGGCGGGTGACAATGCGTGGGTATTAGTCTGCGCAGCCCTGGTACTAATGATGACGGGGCCCGGACTCGCTCTGTTCTACGGCGGCCTCGTGCGCAAGAAAAACGTACTGGCCACGATGATGCAGAGCTTTGTGCTGATGGCAGTAGTAACTGTTCTGTGGGCGCTATATGGATACAGCATCGCCTTCGCTGAGGGAACGCAATTTTTTGGCAATCTCAGCTACGCGTTACTGCGCGGCGTGGGGGCCGCGCCTAACGCGGATTATGCCGCGACCATCCCGCAGCAGACCTTTATGCTCTTCCAATTGATGTTTGCAATCATCACTCCGGCTCTGATTACGGGCGCCTTTGCTGAACGAATGAAGTTTGGCGCAATGCTCGCGTTCACGGTCCTTTGGTCTACATTTGTTTATTTCCCCCTGGCGCATATGGTCTGGGGCAAGGGTGGCTATTTGAACGCCGCGCTTGGCGGTGCTGTTCCAGCGCTGGATTTTGCTGGCGGGACTGTAGTCCACATTGCTTCCGGGGTTTCCGCTCTGGTGTGTGCAATCTATATCGGCAAACGCATCGGGTATCCGAAGGCGATGATGGCGCCGCACAATCTTGTGTTGAGCGTTATCGGCGCCTGCATGCTGTGGGTCGGCTGGTTTGGATTCAATGCCGGAAGTGCCTTGTCGGCCGGGGCCCTGGCGAGCAGCGCGTTTACTACGACCCACTTCGCGGCAGCGGCGGCAACGCTTGGTTGGATGGCTGCGGAATGGCTGCGTACCGGTAAGCCGACAGTGCTTGGGGCGATCTCCGGGGCAGTCTGTGGCCTTGTTGGGATAACTCCCGCATCAGGATTTGTTACCCCGATGGCTGCCCTCGGAATAGGACTGATAGCTGGGGTCGGATGCTTTTTGATGGTGACCGAAGTCAAGAAGCGATTCGGTTATGACGATTCGCTGGACGTGTTTGGCGTGCATGGCACAGGTGGAACCATTGGGGCCTTCCTGACTGGCGTGTTCGCGACGCGTGCCGTTAACCCCATATTCAAAGACGGAGCAGGTAATCCGCTACCAGTCGGCCTGGTAGACGGCAACGCGGGGCAGATTCTCAACCAGCTCATCGGGATAGGCATCACTATCACCCTGGCGGTAGTTGGGTCGTATGTTCTGCTTAAGATAGTGGATTTAACTATCGGATTGCGGGTCACCGACGAAGAAGAGATTCGTGGTCTGGATCTCAGTCAACATGGCGAAGACGGGTATTCGCTTGACCGTGATTTGATACCTGCTGAGACCGCCGCCGGCAGTCTGACACAGGCGCAAGCATTTCACGCGTCAAGCATTGCCACGTAAGACAGAAAGCAGAAGGCAGAAGGCAGAAGGCGGTAGGCAGTAGGTAGGAAGCTTCGATTTGATTCTGCCTTCTGCTTACTGCCTTTTGCCTTCCAGGGTTACAGCGCCGCTTCGCCACGTTCGCCGGTGCGGATGCGAATTACATCGTCAAGCGGCACGATAAAAATCTTGCCATCGCCAAATTTTCCGGTGCGAGCGGTCTTGATAATTGCCTCAACTGCCGCATCCTCGATCTCGTCCGGCAAAATCACTTCCAGTTTGATTTTTGGGATGAACTCAATTTGGTATTCGGCGCCGCGGTAGGTCTCGGTATGGCCACGCTGGCGCCCGTAACCCTGCACCTCGCTAATGGTCATTCCGATCACTTCCAATTCTTGTAAGGCTGTTCGAACAGCGTCCAAGAGGTGTGGCCGGATAATCGCCTCAACCTTTTTCATTGAAGTTCTCCTTGGGGTTTTGTAATCGCCGGGCTCAGGTTCTTTGCATGAGTGAATGGAACTGTGCGGGAAAGCATCTGGGCAAGGGAAGTCTGGACCGATAACATCCTCGGCTCAGTGAGCTTCATTCCCTCCTCGTCGGTAACGTAGAAAACATCCAGCGCGTCGCTTTTTTCGGTGGCTATCCTCGCGCAGACTATGTCCAGCCCTAATGCCGCCAGCGCGCTCGCGATCTTGTAGACCAGGCCCGGTTCATCGACGGCATGCACCTCGATCAAGGTGGAAGACTGCGAAGCCTCGTTGTCACACGAAACCTGGGGTTGGTTGCAGGGAGCCTCCTTGCCCGGTGCATTTCGCTTCCGTGGGGCATTACTGATTCGCCAACGTTCTACCATGACTGCAACATCCGATTCCCGGGCGATCACTTTGCGCAGCGAGCGCTCAATCGCCGGGTATCGATCCATGTCTATAGCGTAATGGGTGGACGCCTGACGGAGCATGAAAACATCGAGGGCTATGCCGTCCTCGCGAGTGTTGAGCTCGGCGCTGAGAATTTCGATCCCGTGTGCGGCAAGCGCTCCGGCCAGGTCGGCGCACAGACCGTGACGGTCCCTGGTGCAGACAGTCAGCTCGGTAGACTCTCGGCCGCAGCGCAACCAGCGGCGGACGAAAGTGTCCGACTTGAGTTCCTTAATTAGTTGAAGATGAACGGCCGCGGCTGCGGGTCGGGTGACGCGGACATAGCGATCCGGCAATAAGGCGACGTGACGTTCAACTTCACTTAAGGCGAGAGATCCTTCGAGGGCCTTCGCCATCTGTTCCTTGAATCGCGCGATTTGCGCCGTTTCGTCAGGGGGCGCGTCGGTGCCCGTCAACAAGGTTCTGGTCCGGCGGTAGAGGTCCCACAACAGCGTGCTCTTCCATTCACTCCAGACGCCGGGAGCTACAGCGTTCAGGTCGGCATAGGTAAGGAGCAGCAGCACATTAAGCGCGTCGAGGGTTCCGATTTGCTGGGCAAAATCGGTTACAACGCGGGGTTCGTTGAGATCCCGTCGCTGGGCTACCTGGGCCATCGCGACATGTTGCTTAACCATTAATTCGACCTTGTCCGAATCGAGTTTGTCGAGCTGAAGACGTTTGCATATTCGCTCCGCCAGTTTCGCCCCCCGTGTGATGTGGCCACGTCCGCGTCCCTTGCCGATGTCGTGCAAGAGAATCGACAAGTAAAGCAAGCTCGGGTTCTCAATTTCATCGAAGATTGCGCGAAGATGTGCGCGCTGTTTGTCCTGGCTGGCGTAGAGCTCGTCGAGCGCTTCAACGGCTTTGAGGGTGTGCTCATCAGCCGTGTAATGATGATAGAGATCGTGCTGGATGAGCAGGTTAATGCGGCGAAACTCCGGCACAAAGCGGGTGAGAAACCCGATCTCATGCATCATTCGCAACACATAGCCGGCGCGCCCGCGTCTCGCGAGGAGTTTCATGAAAGCCCGCGAAGCTTCATGGGAGCGACGGAAGTCAAGATCCACTGCCGCCAGACTCTGACGCATGGCGTCGCGCAAGGTCTGGCTTAGGGGCACGTCAGCGGCCTGGGCCAGCGCGAAGGCATCAAACAGCAGCATGGGATTGCTGGTTAAGGGTCCGACTTCGCCATCAAGTTGGACATGCCCGTTGCTGATTGAGAGCGGATCGGAGAGAATGCGGGAAGGTCTTCGGCCCCACCTACGACTTGCTTTCGTGGCAGATTGGGAAGCGCGCGCGAGCACCGTTTCGCTGAATTGGTTTAGATCGCGGGCCTGCTGATAGTAGTCACGCATGAATTTTTCGGAAGCGAGCAGATAGGCCCCCGGCTTATAGCCAGACTCACGAGCCAGGACAGTTTGGAGATCGAGGGCAAGCCGTTCCGTCTTCCGGCGGGTCGACAAATGAGCTGCGTAACGCACGCGCCAGAGAAAGTTGATTGCTCGCTGTGCCGTTTTTCGTTCAGATTCGGAAATGATTTCGTGGTCGCGGAGTTCATCCAGGGTCCGGCATCCATACCGGGCATGGCCCACCCACAGGGCGGTGTGCAAGTCACGAATGCCGCCGGGGCTCTCCTTTACATTCGGTTCCTGGAGACAGACAGCGGAGCCAAATTTCGCGTACCTCGCGGCGCGCTCACGCAGAATGGCGGAGACGTACGCCTCCGCACGCTTGCGACGATCCTTCTCCAACACCTGCAACAGCGAATCGTAGATTGATCCATTGCCCGCCAACAGGCGGGTGCTAACCAGCGCGGTCTGTAAGTGGGGATCAGCATGAGCCGCTGCGACACAGTCAGTTATAGTGCGGAAACTCGGGCCCACCGTTAAGCCTGCATCCCAAAGCAAGCGAAGGATCTGTTCAACGAGTCGCCGCGTTTGCAGGGCGCGATGGTTTGGATAGAGGAACAGTATATCAAGGTCGGAGTAGGGGGCCAGTTCACCGCGGCCATAACCGCCCAGAGCTACGACGGCGCAGAGGTGCTGGGCCTTATCGCCTGAGTTATCAATGTCACCCAGCAACATTGCTGCTTGATAGGCGCGCTCCACTACCAGGTCGAGTACAGAACTACGCGCTGCCGCCGTTTGCATGCCTGAAGCACCGCAGCGGAGTGCGATCTTCAACCGCTGATCCTCAATCTTTACAAAGGTCTTAAACTCCCGTGAGAGCGCGGGCGCGTCTGCAAGGTGGCGGTTTACAGCAAAACGTTCGGCGGCATGCAGCATGGCTTTCTCGCCAGGCGTTCGCAAGCGCGGAAAGGATGGGGCCTCAATTAGAGTTGTCACCATGCTTCTTAAATAGGGACTTCGGTTTCGTGGTCCAGCTTGATGGAAGTTCCCAAGGGTGCAACCTCCATACCGCACGATTGAAGCCAGAATTAACTCCAGCAGTAAGGCATCATTCGCGCGAACCTGACTGCAACTCGCCTGATCGATGGCGCTCGCTGCACGACAATTTTGTCGCTGCCGTCGTTAACGCAAACGAAAATGTCAGCGCGACGTGGCGTTGCATAAAAAAGTAGTGTCCCTTCCTTTGCTCCCCCTCCCGCAAGCGGGGAGGGGAGCGGGGTGGGATTGACGCGCCGTTTCACCTCTCCCCCTAACCCCCTCACCGCCTGCGGAGAGGGAGGACAGAAAACAATTCCAGCGCGAAATTTATGGGAAGCTAAAAATTATCAATTATGCAAAAAGGTGACCGACGGAGTAGATTGCGCCTTGTAGTTCACGCCTTTTATGAGCCAGTCAATAATGATCAGACGGCATCAGGCTGGCGTGCCCGAAGTATGAGTATGACGAATTCAGCAACAGAAAGTGACTCGTTATCAGTGTCGGTTGTGGCCGCTCGCGCGCTCCTAAATTCAGGCGGCGTCGACCGGGATTTTGCCGCCACTGCGGAACTGATTGCTATTTCACTAGTCGTAACAAAGGACAGCTCGTAGTGGCCTGTTGCTTATACTTGGATGTTAAACAGGCCATCAACGAACGGGTTGATGGCTTTCTTGCATTCAGAGGGTTGGATGTAACGCAAACTGTCAGTTTGCGGTCGACACCGACGCAGCCAACGTCAGATGCAAACTAACTGTTTGCCTTACATCGGAACTGAAATGACCCAGTTCGGATTGCCAGAGAAGCAAGGGCTGTACGATCCGCGCTACGAGCACGAGGCTTGTGGCACGGGTTTCGTCGTCGATATTAAGGGCCGCAAGTCTCACGACATTGTCCAAAAAGCGATCCAAGTGTTGCTCAACCTGGAACATCGCGGGGCGTGTGGTAGCGAGAAGAACACCGGCGACGGAGCCGGCATCCTCTTACAGATTCCGCATTTATTTCTCGCCGCCGAGGGCGCGAAGCTAAAGATCGAATTGCCCCCGCCGGGTCAATACGCTGTTGGGATGGTGTTCCTGCCAACTGAGGAGGAAAGTCGCACAGAATGCGAAAAGCTATTTGAAGAGATCGTCGAGGAAGAAGGCCAAAAGCTGTTGGGTTGGCGAACAGTGCCGACCGATAAGTCCTCCCTTGGTTTCACCGCCCAGTCCTCTGAACCGGTTATTCGGCAGCTCTTTGTCGGCCGGGGCTACGCGATTGCCGACGATCTCGCCTTCGAGCGAAGACTCTGCGTGATTCGGAAGCGAACCAGCAAAGCGGCCAAGCGGGGCATTCACGAGCGTCGTATGTTCTACATACCCAGTTTGTCCTGCCGAACGATTGTCTACAAGGGAATGTTGACCGCTGAGCAGCTACCGCTTTTCTATCCTGACTTGCGAGAGCCCGGCGTCGAATCAGCGTTGGCTCTGGTCCACTCGCGTTTCAGCACCAATACCTTTCCCAGTTGGTCGCGTGCGCATCCGTATCGCCTTATCGCACACAACGGCGAAATCAACACCCTGCGCGGCAACATCAACTGGATGAGAGCGCGCGAAAGTAAATTCGAGTCGAAGATTTTCGGGCCTGAGATCCAGAAGATCCTTCCCGTCATCGACACCGACGGCAGCGACTCAGCGATGTTTGACAATGCGCTGGAGATGTTGATGCTGACGGGCCGCTCTCTGCCACACGCGATCATGATGATGATTCCCGAGCCGTGGGGCGATCAAGAGTCGCTAAGCGGATCGATGAGCGAAGAAAAGCGAGCTTTTTACGAATACCACTCTTTCCTTATGGAACCCTGGGACGGCCCGGCGTCTATCGCCTTCACAGACGGAATCAGCATCGGCGCCGTGCTGGATCGTAATGGGTTGCGGCCGTCGCGCTACTACGTGACAAAGGATGGTTTGGTGGTGATGGCGTCCGAAGTGGGTGTCCTGGATATTCCTCCTGACAACGTTCAGTCAAAAGGCCGGTTGCACCCGGGCCGTATGTTTTTGGTTGATACTGAAGCCGGTAGGATCGTCGACGATGAGGAACTGAAGCAACAGATCGCGACCGAACATCCCTACGGTCAATGGCTCAGCGACAACGTCGTAAGACTGGATGAGCTTCCGAGTCCGCCCCTTCCGCCTGATCCGGATCATTTGACGGTGCTGCAACGCCAGCAGGCATTTGGTTACACAAATGAAGAACTCAAACTTCTCATCGCGCCGATGGGCACTGATGGCAATGAAGCGATCGGCTCGATGGGTTCGGACACGCCAATCGCCGTGCTCTCCGAGCGGCCGCAGTTGCTCTACAACTATTTCAAGCAGCTTTTCGCGCAGATAACTAACCCACCGGTCGATGCCATCCGCGAAGGGCTAATCATGTCAACTGACACCAGCATTGGCCCCGAAGCGAATATGTTGGAGCCGACGCCCGAGTGTGCAAGGCAGATAAAGCTACCATCACCAATCCTTACCAATGAGGAACTGGAAAAGCTGCGACATCTGGCCGACCCGGATAATCGCGTGGGGGATTCGAGGTTCAAGTCGGTAAGCCTGCCAATGCTTTTTGAACTGGCCGCCGGCGGTCGTGGTTTGGAAGCTGCGCTTGATGAACTCTGCCGGCGCGCAGACGAGGCGATTGTCCAGGGCTTCGGCATCATCATTCTTTCCGACCGGGGCGCGACGAATGAACTGGCGCCGATTCCGGCATTGCTCGCGGTCGCCGGCGTGCACCACCACCTGATCCGCCAGGGCACGCGCACTCAGGTCGGTTTTGTCATTGAAAGCGGCGAGCCTCGCGAGGTTCATCACTTTGCCCTGTTGCTGGGTTACGGTGCGGCTGCAGTCAATCCGTACCTGGCTTTCGAGACCTTACGAGACATGATTGCCCGCGGCTTGTTGACCGGTGTCGATCCCGACAAGGCGATTGCCAACTACATCAAGGCGATTAACAAGGGCGTCGTCAAGGTCATTTCGAAGATGGGTATCTCCACCATCCAAAGTTACTGTGGAGCGCAAATCTTCGAGGCCATTGGCCTAAACGAAGATTTCGTCGATCGTTACTTCACCTGGACCCCTTCCCGAATCGGCGGCATTGGCCTCGATGTGATTGCTGAAGAAGTGAAGTTGCGACACAAGCTGGGATTCCCCGATCGGCAAGCCCATGAGCAAACACTCGGCGACGGCGGCGAATACCAGTGGCGAAGCGAAGGCGAGCTTCACTTGTTCAGCCCGGAAACGATTCACAAGCTCCAATATGCTGTTCGCTCGAACAACTATCAGGCCTTCAAAGAGTACAGCGAGTTGGTGAACAACCAGTCGAACCGTCTTTGTACGTTGCGCGGCCTAATGGAGCTCAAATCCGGCCGGACTCCGATTCCCATTGAACAAGTCGAGTCAGTCGCTGACATCGTCAAGCGCTTCAAGACCGGCGCAATGTCTTACGGTTCGATCAGCAAAGAAGCACACGAAACTCTGGCGATTGCCATGAACCGCCTCGGCGGCAAGAGCAATACAGGTGAAGGCGGCGAGGATCCGGCGCGTTACGTGGTCGACGACAGCGGCGACTCGCGCAACAGCAGAATCAAGCAGGTCGCTTCCGGGCGGTTTGGCGTCACCAGCAACTATCTGGTCAATGCTGATGAGTTGCAAATCAAGGTTGCGCAGGGCGCGAAGCCCGGCGAGGGCGGACAACTTCCGGGTTACAAAGTCTATCCTGAGATTGCCAGAGTCAGACATTCCACTCCTGGCGTCGGTCTCATCTCGCCACCGCCACATCATGACATCTATTCCATCGAAGACCTCGCCGAATTGATCTACGACCTGAAGAGTGCCAATCACACGGCGCGTATCAGCGTCAAGCTGGTCGCCGAGATCGGAGTCGGCACAGTCGCAGCAGGCGTGGCCAAGGCACACGCCGACGTCGTGTTGATTAGCGGCTACGATGGTGGCACTGGCGCCTCGCCGCTCACTAGCATCAAGCACGCGGGCGTACCTTGGGAGTTGGGACTCGCCGAGACTCACCAAACGCTGATGCTTAACGACCTTCGCAGCCGTATCTCAATTGAGACGGACGGACAACTTAAGACTGGGCGCGACGTGGTTGTGGCCGCCCTACTGGGAGCGGAAGAGTTTGGTTTTGCCACCGCGCCCCTGGTCGGACTGGGTTGCATCATGATGCGCGTCTGCCACTTGAACACTTGTCCGGTTGGAGTGGCAACGCAGGATCCGGAGCTGAGGGCCCGCTTTACTGGCGACCCGGCACACGTCGTCAACTTCATGCGATTCATCGCGCAGGAAGTGCGCGAGTTAATGGCCCAACTGGGGTACCGAAAAATCAATGAGATGATTGGTCGGACGGAATGCATCGAGATGCGGACGGCAATTGAGCAGTGGAAGACGCGCGGCCTCGATTTTTCAAACATTCTCTACCAGCCAAGCGTGCCGGACACTGTGGGGCGTTATTGCCAGATCCCGCAGGAGCACGGACTGGAAAAATCACTCGATAGTACAACACTGCTGGAACTGTGCAAGCCGGCGCTTGAAAACGGCACTCGCGTTTCGGCGACATTGCCCATCCGTAACGTCAACCGCGCCGTCGGCACGATGCTTGGCAGTTCGGTTACTCGCCGGTACGGCGCGGAAGGCTTGCCCGCAGACACTATCCAACTCTCGTTTAATGGTTCCGCCGGGCAAAGTTTCGGTGCGTTTGTGCCGCGCGGAGTGACGCTGACACTCGAAGGAGACGCAAACGATTATGTCGGCAAGGGACTGTCCGGCGGCAAAATCATTGTCTATCCGCCACGTCAAGCTACCTTCAAAGCGCAGGAAAACGTAATTATCGGCAACGTAGCGTTCTACGGCGCTACCAGCGGCGAGGCCTACATTGCTGGCGTTGCGGGCGAGAGATTTTGTGTGCGTAACAGCGGCGTTTACGCCGTGGTCGAAGCCCTGGGCGATCACGGTTGTGAATACATGACCGGCGGTCGGGTGGTGGTACTGGGTCAAACCGGCCGCAACTTCGCCGCTGGAATGTCCGGCGGTATCGCCTACGTGCTCGACGAAAAAGGCGATTTTGCGAAGCGCTGTAACCGGGAGATGGTCCAACTCACGAGTTGGGAAGACAGCGACGAGGTGGAATCGATCAAGAACATGATCTTCGCTCATGCTGAATACACGAGCAGCAGCCGCGCTACTGAGGTGCTGTTGCAATGGGATGAATGGCTGCCGAAGTTTATGCGCGTTATTCCGCACGACTATAAGCGGGTGCTGGAGGCGCAGCGGCAAATGAAGGAAAGCGGCATGACGCGCGAAAACGCGGAGCGAGCTGCGTTTGAATTGAACTCGCATGCTTTGGCCCGTGCCGCAGGGCAATGAAGAAAGTGATGAGTGATGAGTAATGAGTCTAAAAGGACTTCTGAGCTCTGAGTAGGGAGTCATTAATCCCAATTGCTCCTTAATCATCACTCATAACTCGTTACTCATCACTTTGGATTGACTATGGGCAAACCAACAGGATTCATGGAATACACCCGGACGCTTCCCACCGTCCGACCACCGGCTGAGCGCATCTCTGACTGGCAGGAATTCCATCTGCACTCGCCTGAGGAGGAGCTGCGTCAACAGGGCGCTCGCTGCATGGATTGTGGCGTGCCCTTTTGCCATACCGGTCGAATCATCGAAGGCGCAACCTCCGGATGTCCTATAAACAATTTGATTCCCGAGTGGAATGATCTCATCTATCGGGGACATTGGCGCGAAGCGCTGAGTCGTCTTCATCACACGAATAACTTTCCGGAGTTTACCGGGCGGGTTTGTCCCGCGCCGTGTGAGGGTTCATGTGTGCTGGGCATCAGTGATAACCCGGTCACGATCAAGACGATTGAGCAGGCGATCATCGACAAGGGATTTGAGGCGGGCTGGGTCGTTCCCGAGCCGCCCTCAGTGCGTACCGGCAAGGAAATCGCCGTGATCGGTTCCGGTCCGGCAGGCCTCGCTTGCGCCGCGCAGCTCAATCGCGCGGGTCACTGGGTGACTGTCTTCGAAAGAGCGAATCGGGTTGGTGGCTTGTTGATGTACGGGATCCCCAACATGAAACTGGAAAAGAGTGTGGTAGAGCGGCGCACGGACCTGATGGCTGCGGAGGGGATTCAGTTCGTTACGAGCACTCACGTCGGTCATGACTATCCTGTCGAACGACTGATGCAGGAGTTTGACGCGGTGGTACTTTGCGGCGGCTCGACACGCCCACGCAATCTGGCCGTCGAGGGCCGGGAGCTGTGGGGCATTCATTTTGCGATGGAGTTTCTGCACGGCAACACCAGGAGCCTGCTGGACAGTAACCACGAAGATAGAGACTACCTCTCCGCAAAGGATAAGGACGTGATTGTCATTGGTGGAGGCGATACCGGCACGGACTGCGTGGGCACTGCCTTGAGACAAGGCTGCAAGAGCCTGGTCCAATTCGAGATTCTGTCGCGACCGCCTGCCGAGCGCGCGCCCGACAACCCCTGGCCGCAGTGGCCCAAAGTTTATCGGCTTGACTACGGTCAGGAAGAAGTCGCCGCCGTCTTTGGGCAAGACCCACGGAGCTACTGTGTTACGAGCAAGCGATTTGTTGGCGGCCCCGATGGCCGGTTGCGGGGCGTACAAACAGCGCAGGTTGAGTGGACCAGTAACAACACCGGAGCGTCAGCGCCGCGAGAGATTCCCGGCTCGGAACGGGAGTGGCCCGCGCAACTCATCCTGCTCGCCCTGGGTTTCCTGGGACCAGAGACTGATGGACTGCTGTCCCAGCTTGGGGTGGCGATTGACGAGCGCAGTAATGTTCGCGTTAACGAAGACAAAATGACGAGCGTGCCCGGAGTTTTCGCAGCCGGTGACATGGCGCGCGGGCAGTCACTGGTAGTTTGGGCGATTGCCGACGGACGCCGCGCCGCGAAAGGCGTTGATAAATTCTTGATGGGAGAAACGACGCTCCCGTAACGAGAAAACCATTTCAGATCTCAGATTTGAAATTTGAGATCTGGGATTTTAAGGGAACCAACATGAGCGCACAGGCAGAAACTTTAACACCCGGACGCCAACTCCCGCTGGACCATAAACCAGGGACGATACCCGAGCCGCGCGGGGCGGAGATCCTGATCGAAGCACTTCTACATGAAGGCGTGGATTCGATCTTCGGCTATCCCGGAGGAGCGGTCCTTCATATTTATGACGAGCTTTGGCGAGCGCGCGATCGCGTGACGCATTACCTGGTTCGCCACGAACAGGGCGCAGTACACATGGCCGAAGGGTATGCGCGCGCTTCAGGCCGCGTCGGCGTCGCGCTGGTAACGTCAGGACCGGGTGCAACCAATGCGATGACGGGAATTGCTAACGCGTACATGGATTCGACTCCGATAGTAGTCATCACCGGTCAAGTGCCGACGCCGCTGATCGGCACTGACGCATTTCAGGAAGTTGATACGGTTGGCATTACGCGTTCGTGCGTCAAGCACAACTACCTCGTGCGCGATGTTCGGGATCTGGCCCCGGTCGTTCACGAAGCTTTTCACCTGGCGCGGACGGGCCGCCCCGGGCCAATCGTTATCGATATCCCGAAAGATGTGTCGGCGGCGCGCGCTTCGTATTCAAGCTTGAAAAACATCAGCTTTCCTTTAGTCGAGCGTAAGTGGCCGCCCGACCCTCAGGCAGTCGCTGAAGCCGCGGCCGCGATCATGAACGCAGAGCGCCCAGTGATGTACGTTGGCGGCGGCATCGTTAATTCCGGCGCCGCCGAAGCGCTCCTCGCTTTTGCTGAAGCGTTGCAGTTACCGGTAACGCCGACGCTGATGGGCCTGGGCGGTTTTCCTTCGATGCACCCACTTTGCTTGAACATGCTTGGTATGCATGGCACCTATGCCGCGAATATGGCTGTGGCTGAAAGCGATCTTCTGATCGCAGTCGGCGTGCGCTTCGACGACCGAGTAACCGGAAAACTTGCCACCTTTGCCCCGCAAGCACGAGTTGTTCATATCGATATCGACCCGGCAAACGTGGGGAAAAATCGAGCGCCGGAAATATCCCTGGTAGCTGACGCGCGCGAAGCTCTCGCCGCCTTGCAAACTGAAATCAAAAACCTCGGCCAGCTCTATATCGACCGCGGTATTAAGCGTCGCGCGGTTTGGTGGAACCGCATACGAGCCTGGCAACTTGAACAGCCATTACGTTTCACCGGCTCCGGGGATCACATCAAGCCACAGACCGTAATTCGTGAGTTGCACCGTTTGACTAATGGGGACGCACTGATCGTTACCGACGTCGGCCAACACCAGATGTGGGCGGCGCAGTTTTATCCGTTCAAGAGGTCGCGGCAGTGGATTACGAGCGGCGGTCTCGGAGCGATGGGTTACGGCGTTCCCGCGGCCATCGGCGCGCAACTGGTGCTCGGCAATCAGATGGTGGTCGCGGTGGTCGGCGATGGTGGTTTCCAAATGACCAATCAGGAGTTGGCCATGGCAGTGCAGTATGACCTGCCGATCAAGGTTTTGATTATGAACAACGGGTATCTCGGAATGGTGCGTCAGTGGCAGGAGATGTTTTACGAACGCGCCTACTCGGAGGTGGACCTGTCAGTGTCTCCCGATTTCGTCAAACTTGCGGAGGCTTACGGAGCGTTTGGTGTGAGGGCGACGCGGCCTGATGAGTTATCGGACGTGCTGTCGGCCGGTTTGTCACATAAGGGAGTCGCGGTGATGGATATTGTGGTTTCTAAAGAAGAAAACGTTTTCCCGATTGTGCCGGCGGGCGGAAACTCGCGCGACATGATCGTTCATAAGGAAGGAGTCTGAGGAATTGCGGATTGCGGATTCTGTCTTTTTGAGATTCGCATTTATCTGCCACGAATCGCGGCTGAAATTTCTTCTTTCAAGTCCGCAATCCGCAATCTGAAATCCGAAATCGAAAATGAGACACACACTTTCGATTGTCGTCGCTGACCAACCAGGCGAGCTTTCGCGAATAGTCGGTTTGTTTAGCGCCCGCGGTTTCAACATCGAAACGCTATCGGTAGGGCAGACAACCGATCCGGCGTGGTCTCGCGTGACGATAGTCACACGGGGCGATGATCGGACCATCGAGCAAATCGTCAAGCAGTGTTCGCGGCTGGCGCGCGTGCGGGTGGTGTCGGACGTGACGATGCAGCCGCACATCGAACGTGAGATGGCACTCATCGACGTGGAAGCGACTCCGGGGGCTGCGCGGCAGGAGCTACTGAACCTCGTCGCCGTCTTTCGCGCCAAGGTAGTGGATATTTCGCCGACGGGAATGATCATTGAAGCGTCGGGAAACAAGGAGAAAGTCGAGGCGTTTATCGAGCTGCTGCGCCCAATGGGCGTACGCGACGTCACGCGCACTGGCTGCATCGCCATCGGGCGGTTATCGACAGTTGATAGCGTTGAAGTACCGAAAGCGGAGGAGTTCGGTGAGGTCGTTAACACAAATCAACTCAGCAGAACAGTCCCGTAGGGACGAAATGTTTATAGAGCTGCAGAGGTTGTTTGTTTTCAAAGCCCCGCAGCACTCAGAACTCAGTACTCAGAACTTAAATTAGTGAGGATCAACCCATGAAAGTTTTCTACGACAGAGACGCAGACGCGAGTGCGTTGCGGAATAAGCAGATCGCGGTCATCGGTTATGGTAGCCAGGGTTTTGCCCAGTCCAACAACCTGCGCGAGTCGGGTTGCAACGTCACCGTCGGGCTGCGGGCTGACAGTCATTCACGTGCGAAGGCTGAACAGTCAGGACTGCGCGTACGGCCGGTGGCGGAAGCCGCTGCTGAAGCCGACATTGTTATGATGCTCGTGCCGGATGAACTTGCGCCTGAAGTGTACGCGCGTGACATCGGTGATTCCATGACGCCGGGAAAGTATCTCGCTTTCTCACACGGTTTCTCCATTCATTACGGGTTTATCAAACCGCCTGAGGACGTCAGCGTCTTTATGGTTGCGCCCAAGGGGCCGGGCCATCTCGTGCGACGCGAATACGAAAAGGGCGCCGGGGTGCCTTGTCTACTCGCGGTTCATCAGGATCCTACCGGCGAAACCAAACAAGTTGGGCTGGCCTACGCAGCGGCCATCGGCGGAGGTCGTGCTGGTGTTATCGAAACCAGTTTTCGCGAAGAAACGGAAACGGACCTCTTTGGTGAACAGGCGGTGCTCTGCGGCGGGTTAACGTCGCTCATCAAAGCCGGCTTCGAGACGCTCGTCGAAGCGGGCTACGCGCCGGAGATGGCGTACTTCGAATGTCTCCACGAAATGAAGTTGATCGTTGATCTCATTTACGAAGGTGGCATATCCGAGATGCGCTATTCGATCTCCAACACGGCGCAGTATGGCGATATGACGCGTGGACCATCGGTCGTTAACGATGAGACCAAGCGGCGCATGAAAGGAATCCTGGCGGAGGTTCAATCCGGCGCGTTTGCCCAGGAGTGGATGAAAGAAGCCCGCAATGGACGCAAGCGCTTTGCGGAACTCACAGCTGAGACGAAAGAACATCAAATCGAGCGTGTCGGCGCCGAGTTGCGCGCAATGATGCCCTGGCTCGCAGCCGGGCGGCTCGTCGACAAAGCCAGGAACTAGAAGACAGGCGGCAGGAGCAGGAGGCAGTTAGCGGATTCTGACACGTAGCCTCTGTTATCGGGCAAGGCATGGGAGAAACAAAACTAAGGAAGGTGAAAGATGGGTTTATACGATTGGGATCGAATGACGGCAGAAGAGATCACAGGTCTTTATCACCGAAAGGTGGCTATTGGTGAGAGCGTTACTGTGGCCCGTGTCGAGGTTAAGGAAGGCGCGGTCACGCACTCTCACAGTCACGAAAATGAGGAGATGATCCTGGTGCTGACAGGCAGTTGGTGCTTCCATCTGCCGACTGGTGACGTGACGCTCGTGCCGAACCAGTTGCTACGTATCGCGCCGGGCATTGAGCACTCTTCCGAAGCGCTTGAAGACACGGTAGCCCTCGATATTTGCGCTCCCGCGCGAGCCGATTGGCTCGATGGCGCGGATCGGCCTCTCCATTACGACCCGGACCAGTCGCTGTGGGCTGTGTGACATTAAGTTGTGAGTGCTTTAAGAAAGTTGGAGAGCTTAGGAGTTACCAACATGAGCTTTGACGATTCAAAATGGGTGTGGATGAATGGCCGCGCAATTCCCTGGCAAAACGCCACCACACATGTGTCGGCGCACGCGCTGCACTACGGCAGTGGCGTGTTCGAAGGAATTCGTTGTTATGAAACCACGGATGGTGCCGCTGTCTTTCGCCTCGATGCACATCTTGACCGGCTTTACTCGTCCGCTGAAATCTACGGGATAACAATCCCCTACACTCGTGAAGAGCTAGCCGGCGGCGTAAACGAAATCGTTCGACTGAACAATTTCCGCAGCTGCTATGTTCGCCCCATCTGCTATCTGGGGAGTGGCAGCCTTGCTCTCCATCCGGGAAATAATCCCGTCGAAGTTGTCATTCTCGCGTGGCCGTGGGCTCCCTACCTTGGCGTCGAGGGTCTGAAACACGGGGTGCGTGTAACCGTCTCACCCTGGCGGAAATTTCAGTCGCGGATGATGCCCACAACCGCTAAAGCATGTGGACAATATCTGAATTCAATGCTGGCCGTTCGTGACGCCGTCAGCCGTGGTTACGCTGAAGCGTTATTGCTCGATGCGGAGGGCCATCTGGCTGAAGGCTCAGGCGAAAACCTTTTCATCGTGCGCGATGGAAAATTGCTAACCAACGACGAAAGTCACTCGATTCTGCCAGGTATCACCCGCGAGGCAGTCATCAAAATAGCAATTGATCTAGGCTATCAGGTAGAGACCAGGGCGCTTGATCTGGAAGATCTAGTTTCCGCCGATGAAGCATTCTTTACCGGGACGGCAGCTGAAGTGACACCAATTCGCGAAGTTGACCAAACCGTGATTGGCAAACGCACGCCCGGATTCGTGACGGAAAAGATTCAGCGCGTGTTCTTTGCGGCCACGTCGGGCGAAGACCGGCGATACAACGACTGGCTTCATCCGATTGACTGCGAAACTAGTGACGTTAGCGATCGGTTGCTTCAGGCAGTGTCTTAGCGACCGCACTTACGAGTACACCAGCGCAATTGCGATCCACGAAACCACACGAACTAAGCGAAAATTTTATTAGTGATATTTCGCGTAATTTCCTCGCTCAGGGTTTTGATTTTCGAGAGGTGGGCACTGTGAATCTGTTTGCGTAAGAGAGGCATTGGAACGGTTGAAATTCTAATGGGCAACAACCAGCGAAGCAGCTTGATTACCTCCGGAGCCGAGCGTACTCCCAATCGCGCCATGCTGCGCGCGGTGGGTTTCGGTGATGCAGACTTTGAAAAACCGATCGTGGGCGTAGCCAATGGTTACAGCACTATCACGCCCTGCAACATGGGTTTAAACGATTTGGCAGAACGCGCCATTAGTTCGTTGCGCGAAGCGGGCACTATGCCGCAGGTCTTTGGCACGATCACGGTCAGCGATGGTATCTCGATGGGCACTGAGGGAATGAAATATAGTCTCGTCTCTCGAGAGGTAATTGCCGATTCGATTGAGACGGTCTGCCAGGCCCAGAGTGTTGACGGCGTCCTGGCCATTGGTGGTTGCGACAAAAACATGCCGGGAGCAATGATCGCGATCGCCCGAATGAATATCCCCTCAATCTTCGTATACGGCGGTACGATCAAACCAGGCCACTACGCCGGTCGCGATCTGACGGTAGTGAGCGCCTTCGAAGCTGTCGGACAATTCTCAGCGCAACGTATCGGTGCGGCTGAACTGCTTGAGGTTGAGCGAAACGCGTGTCCGGGCGCGGGTTCGTGTGGCGGAATGTTTACGGCAAACACAATGTCCTCGGCGATTGAAGCGATGGGCCTGAGCCTGCCTTGCTCTTCGACGATGGCAGCCGAGGATCAGGAAAAGGCCGACAGCGCCGCCGAGTCGGCTGGCGTCCTGGCCTTGGCGATTGAAAAGCAAATCCTGCCGCGCGAGATTCTCACCAGAAAAGCTTTTGAAAACGCGATTGCAGTAGTGATGGCGGTTGGGGGTTCGACAAACGCGGTGTTGCACCTGCTGGCAATTGCGCATGCGGCCGGTGTGCCCTTAACGATCGAAGACTTTGAGGAAGTTCGCCAGCGCATTCCCGTTTTGTGTGATCTGAAACCTTCGGGGCGCTACGTGGCTACCGACCTGCATCGGGCGGGAGGCATTCCGCGAGTAATGAAGATGTTGCTGGTCCACGATCGGCTGCATGGCGATGCGCTCACCATAACGGGTCAGACGATAGCTGAAGCATTGAAGGATGTTCCGGCAGAACCACAGCCGGATCAGGACGTGATTCATCAGTGGTCCAAGCCACTCTATAAGCAGGGACATCTGGCAATACTCAAGGGCAATCTTGCCACCGAAGGGGCGGTGGCGAAGATAACCGGAGTGAAAGATCCAAGATTCACCGGGCCGGCACGAGTATTCGACTCGGAGGAGAGCTGTCTGCAGGCGATCTTGTCGGGAGAAATCAAACCGGGCGCCGTTGTGGTAATTCGTTACGAAGGACCGCGGGGTGGTCCGGGAATGCGCGAGATGCTCGCCCCAACCTCCGCCATCATCGGCGCCGGACTGGGCGACGCGGTGGCGCTAATCACGGATGGTCGATTCTCCGGCGGGACCTACGGCCTGGTGGTAGGACACGTTGCTCCCGAAGCGGCCGTAGGCGGCACGATTGCTCTGGTGGAAGAAGGAGACTCAATAACTGTCGATGCCGAAGCGAGGTTGTTGCAACTCGACATCTCCGCGGAAGAATTGCTACGACGTCGCGCGCTGTGGCGCCCGCGCCCGCCGCGTTACACACGCGGCGTCCTGGCAAAATACTCCAGTCTTGTTTCCAGCAGTAGTCTGGGTGCCGTGACCGATGTTTCGGGATCTTTCGTGTGATTTATTGAATCTTCGTCCGAGGGGAAGAGACTCGATCCACTAAACTACACGAAGCTGCACGAAAAAAACCGGTGGGGGTTAATCGAGAGACCGAGGAACTATGACCGACCGAATAGAAATCTACGACACAACCCTACGCGACGGATCACAGGGCGAAGGCGTCAACTTTTCTGTTGATGACAAGTGTCGCGTCGCCGAACAACTCGACGCGTTGGGGGTGGACTTCATCGAAGGCGGGTGGCCTGGTTCGAATCCGCGTGACCTGGCTTTCTTCGAACGCGTGCGCGATTTGAAGTTGACGCGCGCACGCGTTGCCGCATTCGGTGCGACGCGTCGTCATACCCTTAGCTGCGACGACGACCCAAGCATTCAGTCCTTGCTCGAGGCGGAGACCCCGGTCGTTACGATCTTCGGCAAGTCATGGCTCCTGCACGTGAAAGACGCTCTACGTCTCAGTCCAGAAGAGAATCTGGAAATTATCGAAGACACAATGCGCTATTTATCTGCCCGTGCGTCGTGTGTAATTTATGACGCGGAGCACTTCTTTGACGGCTATAAAACAGATCCTGAGTATGCCCTTGCTACTTTGCACGCTGCTGCGGCCGCGAGTCCCTTCCGGATAGTGTTGTGTGACACCAACGGTGGCAGTCTGCCTGAGACCGTCGCACGCGTGACCCGCGAAGTGTCTGAGCAGATCGATGTACCGCTGGGTATCCACTGTCACAACGATGGTGAACTTGCAGTTGCCAATACTCTTGCTGCTATTTCTGCAGGGGCAGTACACGTGCAGGGAACTATTAACGGTTACGGGGAACGTTGTGGCAATGCAAACCTCTGCGCCGTGATTCCCAATCTGGAATTGAAACTGGGTCATACGGTCCTAGGTTCCGAGCGGTTGAAGAAAATGCGTGAAACGTCCCGCTTCGTCAGCGAGATCGCAAACCTGTCGCTCGATTCGCGCGCGGCTTTCGTCGGCGACAGTGCGTTCGCGCATAAAGGCGGCGTTCACGTGTCGGCTGTCGAACGCAATCCGATGACTTACGAACACATCGCTCCGGAAGCAGTCGGCAACCGGCGGCGCATACTGGTTTCTGATCTTGCCGGGCGAGCGAATCTCCTTGCCAAGGCGCGAGAACTGGGCGTCGTACTGAGGGATGAAAAACGCGTGCTCGATGAGTTGAAACGGCTGGAGCACGACGGGTACGAGTTTGAGGCAGCGGAAGCGAGTTTCGAACTGCTGGTATCGAAGCTGCGTGGCGCTCATCGACCATATTTTGAACTCCTTGGCTTTCGCGTGATTGATGAACATCGCGGCGCCCTGATGCCGATGAGCGAAGCGACCGTGAAGGTCAAGGTGGGAGACCGCGTCGAACATACGGCGGCCAGCGGCAACGGACCAGTCAACGCGTTGGATAATGCTCTGCGCCGCGCTCTGCAAAGGTTTTATCCCTCGCTCGCGGAGATGCATCTCGTTGATTACAAGGTACGTGTTATTACAAGCAATCTATCAGGCTCCGCCAGTCTGGTGCGGGTATTGATCTGTTCAGGTGACCCAGATGCACAGTGGGGCACGGTTGGCGTGTCGGCCAATATCGTCGAAGCGAGCTGGCGTGCATTGGTGGATTCGGTTGATTACAAACTGGCCCGCGACGGGGTTGCGCCAATTCTCTGCGAACAAGACGACAGCTCCGCGTCGAGGCCGAGCGAATCCCAGAGTGAAGCTGCCGGTGCATCGCTGAAAGAAGCAATTAGCTGATGGACGAGAACCTACAGGTGATGAAACCAGACGATTCAATACCATCGTGTGCCGGTTTTTCTGGCCAAGTCGGGGCCACTTTGCAAAATCAGGGCTTATCAATTTTTAGTGGTAAGTTTTCGGAGGTAAGAACTTATTGGTGAAGCAGAGGAGGGTCCAACTCCTGGCCTCCGCATTGCGAACGCGGCGCTCTCATTCTTCGAGGGAATTACACCGACCCACTCGGTCTTCGACCGAGTGACCGGTCGCTACCCAAATATCTCTAGTTTTAAGGGTTGCGCGGCTTGAGAAACCCTCGGGATTTCACATTCCGTCCCATGGGTTACAGTTGGCTACACGTTGCGTGCTGATTATTTTGGTCACAAATTGGCCACACGGAAAAATAGAACCGTTAGGCCACATCTCTCTAAATTATGATGGGTGTGAGGTTATTGGTCGGGGCGAGAGGATTCGAACCTCCGACCTCTCGGTCCCAAACCGAGCGCACTACCAGGCTGTGCTACGCCCCGAAAGCTAATCCCTGTAAACCGGGTAGGGGCATTCTAGGGACGAGCGCAGCAACGGTCAAGTTTGAGTCATCCAGCGACCGAGAAACGCTCTCACGCCCGCCAGCGCCTTAGCCCGATGACTTATTTTAGCTTTGACCTCCGCAGGGAGTTCGGCAAACGTCTCTTCATAACCGTCAGGCACAAACAAAGGGTCAAATCCAAATCCGTTTGATCCTCGCGGATGGAGAGCGATTAATCCATCGCACTTCGCTTCGATGACAGTAAATAATTGCGGCTCTCCGGCTCTGGGCGAGACTTGCCAGCCAGCCAGTGCCATACAACAGATGAAACTGGCATCTCGCCTCGTGTCCCCTTGTTCAGATAGCTTCGCCAAAAGCGCCTGGTTACGATCACGATCGGAAAAGTTCCCATCGCCGAAGCGAGCTGAGTGTACCCCCGGTGCGCCAGCTAGCGCATCCACTTCCAATCCTGAGTCATCTGCCAGGGCGCACAGACCAGTCTGCCTGGCGTAACCGAAGGCCTTAAGTACAGCATTTTCTCTATAAGTTTTACCTAACTCAGCGACCGTTGAAACAAGAGGGAATTCGCTAAGATAACGGAGCTTGACAGGTAGAGAATGCAGTTGGTCGTGAACCTCCCGCATTTTCCCTTGGTTGTGGGTTGCGATCAGTATTTCGACAGGAGGTGGAAGAATCATGGTCTAGTTGCAGCATGCTAATTGAGTGGTATCGCTTAGCGGCCAGGTTGTTGGGGAAATAGCAGGGGCACGAGAGTGCTAAATTGACCTAACGGCGATCGGGTAGTCCTTTCAAGCCCACGCTCACCGAGCGTCGTTTCGGTTGAGGAATAAGGTAGCGTTGCGATCACCTCGTCCAAGCGTTCTGGGGTCTGTGTCGGTCCGTCTTTGACTAAGAGGATCGCGGAGATAAAATTGCGGACGCGATCGCCATCGTCTGTATAAGTGACAACGGTTCCAGAGGCTGGCGACGAACGGAAAAAGGTCATTTTCCGTACGGTCTCGGCACTCATTGGTTTGCCGGCGTCGCGGAGCGCGGAATAATGACGAACGTCGGCTGGTGACCCGATTACAATAAATTCATCGCTTAAGCTGGCGGCGAAGTCCCCATGCTGGTCTTCAAAGATCTCCAGTTTTTGATCATCCTTCCTTAAGTTCACTGACATTCCTTTTGAAAGAAGCTGACGCAAAGCCGCACGATCGCGCACGCCCGCGATGAGCATCGATCGCTCTGCAGTCTCGTCCAAACGTATAGTCAGTATCTCACCCTTAACCGCGCTAAGAAACAATTCCGGGTCGTCGATCCCGTAGGAGCGTAAGGCGGATTTTAGTAGAGAAGAAAAGACGATCGTTGATAACGCGTCGACTTCTGATGAAACTGCCGTCCTCAGGCTAACCCACGCGGCGGCTGGATTGGCAAGGTTGTAACTCGTTACCGAATACACATCGTCGGGCAACTTCTTTTCTATTTGAGAATCAATATCGTTGGCTACAAAGGCAGGCTTGAGACGTGCAATAATCGAAGGCTGCAGGCTAATCAAGTATTGATCCTCGATGCCCGTGAGGTAAGGGCGGGAGGTCCAGCCCAAACTACCAAACACCCGCGACGCGCCGTTGGCTATTAAACGTTGGAATTCAGAGTCACCTGGCGCCCGTCCTAGTAATAACGGTAAGCCAACTGCGAGTAGTTTCGCGCTGTTTGCGGTAGGAACGTAACCGAAAGTCAGGCTACCTGCTTTTTCAAGGCTGACACGCATTGAGCGTAATTCAGGATCGTCCTTCAGACTGGGGCGTCGTCCTTGGGATACTGCCAGACAGTCCTGAACCACGCGTTCACTAGTGCCAATAATGACCAGGGTCCCATAGACCGTCCCGACGATTTGTCTAGTGCCTTCCGGAGCAAGCCATTCGCTGTACTCCACGCCCTCAACCGTAACTCGGCGAGAACTCGGACGGCCATAAGTCTTCTCGGCGAGTTCCTTGATAGTTTCTTCGAATGTGGCTCGGATTCGATGTTCAGAAGTGTGAGTTTCGATAAGGAGAGCACCTTCGGACTTGATATTGAGGGAATCTCCTTCTTCCACAGCGCGCAAATCGGTAACGACCACAGCGACTTGAGCTCTGGCGAAAATTACAGACTTTATTGGGCCGATCCCCGTCCAGCCGATAAGTCCTTGCAACCAATGCGATTGAGCCGTGGCCGGCTGAGACTGAACGGCACTAGCAAATGATTTCCAAGCCTGCGTACCAGTTACGGCGTTGACAACCTCGGTTGGCCGGTTTGATTCAAGGTACAGCAGAGAATCAGCAGGTGCATACGTTGCCATGTCGACACTTTTCGGCCGAAACCACCATAGCCATGCACCAACGAATAATAACGGGAGGATGGCGAAGAGCAATATCCGGTAGCTTCGTCTCATTGTGTCGCATCCTAACCGCAGGGTTGAGGACACGCAAGCCAGGCGATAGAAAACGATTTTGGGAGACTAATATGGCAGTTCCTGAAACGGCCGAGTGGACCACGCCGAATGGGAGATTTTGGATTCCAATAAACGAAAGAAGTGCGTTTAAACGTTGCAAAATACATATTGACAATGTTTACCCCCGTACGTTAGTCTGCTTGGCGACGGCAGTGAGGAAACTGCCGTTGCTATAGGCTCTAGCCTCTTTCCTCGTACCGCAATCACTCGCCTTTAGTAGTACGGAAGGCCAACCCCTCCAGAGAAATTGATTTGCATCTGAATCTGGAAAAGCTGCGCGAAGGCGCGTTTTCTCCCACAGCTCCCGCCTGGATTTTCTCAGAGCCAATGAAGCAGTTCTTGAAAAACAAAACTCAACGGACGCAGATCAACAAGCCGAGCAAGAGTCGACTCTCGAGAGCAATGAAAGCCCGCGCTCGTCTGCGTCAACAGCACAGAATCCGTTCTCTCTTCGCCGCGAGGAATAAATAAGTCATGTTCAATAAAAGCAAAGCTAAGAAGAATCTGGTTGGCCTCGATATCGGTTCGAGCTCAATAAAGGCGGTCGAGCTTCAGAGGAAAGGCAGCACCTATCAGTTGATTAACCTCGGCTTTGAGAACCTGTCGCCTGACACCGTCGTGGATGGTCAGATCATGGAGCTCAATAATGTGTCGAACGTAATTACAAGCATCTTTGGCGAGCAACAAATCAAAACGACGAGAGTAGCCGCTGGTGTGAGTGGCCATTCTGTGATTGTGAAAAACATCGTCCTGCCGCAGATGAGCACAGACGAACTGCGAGAGTCATTCAGCTGGCATGCGGAGGAACATATCCCCTTTGATATTTCCGATGTGAATCTTGACTACCAGGTTACCAGTAGCACTGCTGATGCTTTAAACGTGCTAATGGCGGCTTGCAAGAGCGACAAAATCGCGAACGTAAAGCAGGCCATCCAATTGGCGGGCAAGCAGCCGGTTGTGATCGACGTTGATACTTTCGCTTTACAGAATTGTTATGAAGTGAACTACCAACCAAAGACCGGCGAGGTTGTAGCTTTACTCAATATCGGCGCATCTACAATGAACATCAACATCATGAACGGTGCGTGTTCCGTTTTTGCGCGTGATGCTTCAGTCGGTGGGGGTCAGTACACTAGTTTGTTGCAAAAGGAATTAGGCCTAACCTTTGAACAGGCGGAAGCGGTGAAGCGTGGGTATCCTTTACCCGACGGTATTACGGCTCGTCCAATTCAGCCGATTATCGAGACGGTTTCTGACATTCTCGCGCTCGAAATCCGGAAGACGATGGATTTTTACCGCGCAACGGCAGAAGAACGTGAACAGTCAATTCAGAAGATCCTTATAGCTGGTGGAAGTTCCAAGCTTCCTGGCCTACCCGAATATCTCGCCAAGCGTTTCGAAATCCCCGTTGAGCTGTTTAATCCCTTCAAGGAAATACAGGTTGACGATAGAAAGTTTGACCCCGATTACATGAAAGAGATCGTTCCTGAGATGGCAATTGCCGTCGGTCTCGCCTTGAGAGGAGTGGAAGCGGCATGATCAAGATCAACTTACTCGAATCAGTTACCGACCGGCCCACCGGAGCCGTATTGGTTGAAGCCAGGGTGACAACCCCTTTGGTGCAGACACTGCTTCTGGCTCTGACTGTCTTTGGTCTCCTGGTCATTGGCATTAGTTACGACTACGTCAGCGCAAACTCAGGACACCGCGCGGCTGAGGCCGAGCTTGAGAAGCAGCGACACATCAACCAGCAGATGCTTGCTGTAAACAAAGAGCAAGCCGAGCTGGAGAAGAAGGCTCAGGACATTCAGGGTCGGATTGATGCAATCAAGAAATTGCGCGAATCGCAGCAGGGGCCCAGCGCAGTGCTGCGGGATATTAAAACTCGGTTTGACGCCGTCCCGGGTCTGTACTTAAAGAGTTTGGAGCAGAAAGATGGCGAGCTAACAATCAAGGGGATCTCGCCGAATGAGGCATCAGTCACTCGCTTTGGCCAAAGCCTGGAGTTCTCGTCTGGATTGTTCACCAACTTGAATATCGAGACTCAGCGCGAACTGGCTCCAGTTCCAGAGGCTGAAAAAGGCGCTGCAACCGATTCGGTAGTCGTGATTCAGCAGCCAGAAGTGGTTAGCTTCACTTTGAAGTGTAGCTACGCCTCAAAGCAATCAGCGCAGCCAGCCGCTAACGGGACCGCGAACCCAGCGAATCAAGTGGCGTTGAAGAAATAACACTCACTATCACCAGACCCACTAAGAATTGGGGAAGGAATTAAACAGATGAAAATCGGCAATCTTCAATCAAAGCCCTGGTACCTTAAGTTAGCATTAACCGTCGCCGTAGCCGGGGTTGTCTACGCGGGTTTTTGGAACTTTGTTACCAAGCCCGTACGCGCTGAGACGAAAACTTTTAATCTTGAAATCGCGGAACTGCTTACCAAGAACGCGCAGGCGCAAATCGCTTCTCAGCGACTGAATGAGTTCAGAGCAGTCTACAAAGCACGAGTGGAAGAGTATGAGGAACTCAAAGCATTATTACCAGAACAGCGAGAATTGACGTTGGTATTACAAAGCGTCCAGGATCGGGCGCGCAACAATGGTCTGGTTCTGAGAAAGTTCATTCCCAAGGATGACGTGCAGCAGGAGAATTATAGCGGCAAGAAGATTGAAGTCAGCGTCACTAGTTCGTTCGCCTCTCTTCGCAGTTTCTTCGACCAGCTCGCTCATTACCAGCGGATTGTCTCAATCACCAATTTCGAGCTTAAGCAGTTGGACAAACAATCTTCATCAAAGACAGTGGACGCGACTTTTGACCTGACCGCGTTCTACGTTTCTGCTGAAAAACTGCAAAAGCCAGCCGCTCCTGCTGCCAAACCCGCCGGCGCCAGCAAAGTGCCGGCCGTTGTGGTGCCACCCGCGACCAATTAACTCATTCGAGATAACCAGGGACCGTTCCAGGAAAGTGATCACCATGAAGCAAACGAAAATTTACGAATACGGACTTGCCATACTCTTGACCGTCGGAGTGGCCGGTGGCGCAACGCAAACAGCTAAAGGACAAGCGAAGAGCGAACCCAAAGCCGCGCAGCCTCACTCGATTCAAAGTGGTCGCGATCCGTTTAGAAAGTATGAACCGCCTCGGCTCATAGTTAAGAAGGGTGGCTCTCTGGTTGCGGTCCCATCGATCCAGGAACGAATTCAGCAATACAAAGCGCAGAAACTCGCCGCAATGAATGCTCGTGTTGCCGCGCCAAAACCGACCACAGCTTTTTTACTCAGCGAAATCCAGGTCGTCGGTATTTCTAGAACGCCACGCGGATATGCGGCGATAGTAGAAGCAAAGCCGATTAAACTGGCTTATGTGATTTATCCCGGTGAGCGGCTCTATGATGGCCAGCTCGTAGCCATTGAAGATAGTCGCCTCGTATTCCGCCGCGAGACCGTGTATTCCGACGGAAAACGAGAGCGCTCGGTGGAAATGAAACCTCTGCGACAAGCCAATGCTGTAGATGCCTTCGCGGCCACTGCGGCCAAACCGGCCAGTTCGGATTCAGCTCCTGCTGAACCAGAAAAGAAGTCCGAGAAGTCGGCTACTGAAAAGCCCTAGTTCCTCGGTTTCGAAACCAAATAGTTGATTGGTTCGAAACTACTCCACGCGTAGTTGGGTTCAACTGAACCAATAGTAACCAGCCAGGTAGTTTGACAATTAACCCCGGACGATGCTGCTTTGTGCGGCGCGCGCTTTTGACTAATCAGTAATGAGCGTAGCGCGTGGCGGTCAGCGTCCAGCAATTCCCTTAAGGAGGGAAAAGATGGTCTATCAGTCTCGAATCAAGAATGCCACGAGAAGGACTGCGCTCGTCCTGATCTTCCTGAGTCTCTGCGGCATCAACATTTTCGCCACGGCTAACTCCACGACAAATACAGCCACGGAGCCGGCCGCGCAACAGGGCCCTTCTCCTTCGCCGACCGTCGCTCCCAGCACCACCATGTCGCCAGCGACTGACAAGATGTCGCAGTCTCAACAAGGGCGGCAATATGGTCAACCGGGTTTTGTCGGTGAACCGATTAATCTGAATGTAGTCAACGCCGACATTCGCGACATACTCAACTACATTACTGAGCAGTATGGCGTGAACTTTGTGATTGACTCTTCGGTTGGAGCAGTTCCGGTGACGGTAAACGTCCAGGATGTTCCCTGGAACATTGCGCTTGACGCTGTGCTCAAGGCAAACAGGCTGGGAGTCGAAAGCAACGGCAACATCCTGCGCGTTGCGACGACCGAAGTTTTGGCCAAAGAATCGGAGACGCAGAAGGTAATTAATGATTCGCGACTCGACGCTTCACCCTTGGTGACGGAGTTCATTCGCCTGAATTACGCTCGTGCCTCTGGAACCCTGGCGCAGGCGGCGGGATCAACTGGCGCATTTTCAGGTGGCGCAACAAACCTTAGCTACAGCGGTGGTGCCGGGGGCGATGCTACAGGAGGGAGCGGGGATCAGGGGCTCTTGCCTATCATCTCTCGCCGACTCTCACGCCGAGGCTCAATTGAGGTCGACGGCCGCAGTAACACGCTCATTATCACTGACGTTAAAGAAAACATTGATGCCATTCGCCAGCTTGCAGCCATCCTGGATCAGCCAGAACCTCAGGTTGAAATCGAAACGCGCATCGTCATTGCTCAGCATAACTTCAGCCGCGACCTTGGTGCGCAACTATCAGCTGGAGTAGTGAACTTAGGCCGCGGTGGTTTGGCTAACATCTCAACTCTGCCCGCCACATCAACCAGTTCCGGTGGAGGCGGTGGTGGCAGCGGCAGTGGTAGCGGCATTACCAGCGGTCCGAATCCGCAAGGTGTTTTCGGTGGTCTCGCGGGCACGAACCAACCGATCGGGGCGCTGGGTGCTGCTGCGGCCAGTACTGTAATTGGACTAACTACCGGTCTCTTTGGTACCGCCCAGATCAGCGCGCTGATTACGATGGCGGAAACAAGAGGCGAAGCGAAGACAGTTGCAACCCCTCGCGTTACTGCTCTCAATAATCGTCCAGCGCAAATTGAAAGTGGCTCGCAAATTCCAGTCCAAACCACGCAGGCAGCAAGCGGAACGGCAATAGTCACCACGACCTTCGTTTCCGTTCCTCTACGTCTCTCAATCACTCCTCAGATCACGGATGTAGGCACAGTCATTCTCCGTGTAACTATTGAAAACAACACTATCAATACCGGCATTGCCGTTGGTGGTGTACCGGGTATCGACACTCAACGCATGCAGACTGAAGTGTTGGTTCCGGACGGTGGCACCACGGTTATGGGTGGCGTATTGGCGGACACCGAAGGCACAACCCGCCAGCGCACGCCCGGACTAGCTTCCATCCCAATCCTTGGTAATCTTTTCAAGCGCAAGCTTGTCACGCGGCAGAATAGCGAAATTCTGTTCTTCATCACGCCCCACATTTACCGGCCAGACTACCAGGGTCGTCCGACTGCGGGTACGGTGAGCAATGGACCAAGAACTACGCAGATTTCGCAGCCAGTGCCCCTGGGCAATCCGCAAAGCAATACGCCAACCCCAACGCAGCTGCAGCAACAACAAGCTGCTCCACAGCAGACAGCGCCGCAAGGCCTGAACGCGCCGGCGCCGAACGCTCCCCCTGCAACCACTCCAAGTGCCCGTCCGGGTTCACTGGGTGGTCAGCGCCCATAACTACTGAGAAGGACGCTTGTCATGTTTAAGGAAACACTAGAAAACATCATGGAGCGCACCGATGGCAGCCTCGGTGCACTCATCATGGGCATCGACGGTATCGCCGTGGAACGGCTGCTAAAAGAAGTCGGTCAGGAAGCTAACCTCGACATTGCGGCTGCTGAGTTCACCTCGCTCGTGCGAAACGCTCAGAAAGCTGGAAAAGACACCGGCCTTGGCGAAGTTCGCGAGTTGATGATCTCACTCGAGAGCGCTGTGGTCATAATGCGACTGTTAGGCAAAGACTACTTTGTCGTTTTGGCGATCAATCCGGAAGGAAACCTAGGCCGGGCACGTTTTGAATTGCGTAAAGCTGAGCTGCAACTTAAGAAGGAATTTGCTGTATAGTTTAATGGCATTAGCAACCGCAATTAGATACTAATTAAAGGCCGCTCCTTCGGGTGCGGCCTTTTCGCTCAATGTCGCCATAGCAGAACCTTAAACGCGCGGTCATAGGCGAGTTGAAGACGGTGTGGACAAGGCTTAGGGGATTCGTACGTAAGGCATACCTCTTAAGATGATTCTTTGCCGTCGAGAAACGCGGCGAGGGTTCACTTGCGGATTGAAAACAGTGCGTGGGTTTGGAATCATCGCTGATAGGTACGCCGCCTCATTGGCACTCAATACTGATGCTGACTTGTGGAAATAGTGTTGCGCAGCGGCCTCAGCCCCGTAGATACCATCTCCCCACTCGATGACGTTCAAATAGATTTCAAGAATGCGAGGCTTGCTTAGGGTTCGTTCGAGCAAGATGGTCAGCATGGCTTCCTGTCCTTTGCGAAAGAAAGATCGCCGTGAGGAGAGATACAAATTCTTGGCCAACTGTTGTGAGATTGTCGACGCGCCGCGTTTGAAGTCAGGGAGTGTTGGTAACCAGTCGTCGTTTTCGCCTTCTTTCTTAGCTTCCCTGGCAGCTTCGCGCATACCCTCGTCCCAAGCCTTCTGCAGTGCCTCGTAGTCAAAACCGTGATGCGTCATGAAATTTGTGTCTTCGCCCGCCAGAACGGCTCGTTGCAGGTTTGGGGAGACCCTATTGAGCGGCAACCATGCTTGTTCGCGTCTGGGCGTCTGGCCCTTAGCTTCTGCCTCCTGGATGCGTGCGTCAATTAGTGAAGTGCTGTAAGGGTTGGTAGTTCGCAGGTGCCAGACACGAATAAACAGGATCGCTTCATAGGCAATCAAACCGATGAAGATGCCGAGGAAGACAAGGAAGGAGATCTTGATAACTTTTCGCATTGTTAATTCGCGCTTCGCTAGCGAGTGCGTTGCCGCGGATCAAGATACTCGCGCAGGCCATCGCCTATAAAGTTGAAGGCAAGCACAGTGAGTGCGATGGCGAGTCCGGGAAATATCAATGCGTGAGGCGCCGCCTGAAGTGTTGATAAATCACGGGCCTCTTCGATCATAACGCCCCAGGAAGGCGCCGGCGGTGGTACCCCGAGCCCGAGAAATGATAGTGCGGCTTCAGACAAAACCGCGCCGGCCATTCCCAGGCTCGCTTGCACAATCAAAGGCTGAATTGCGTTCGGCAGGATGTGTATTAGCAATATGCGAGCGTCACTCGCTCCCAGCGCCCTGGCAGCCTGAACAAAATCATATTCGCGGACTTTCAACACCTGCCCTCGAATCAAACGCGCATAGCCCACCCAGCCGATAATACAAAGTGCAAAGATCAGTTTGTTGAGGCCGGCGCCCAGGAAAGCCACCATTGCGATCGCAAGCAACAAGCCGGGAAAGGCAAGGAAGACATTGAAGACGTAGCCAGAAATAATCCTGTCGATCCAGCCGCCGTAATAGCCGGCCAACGCCCCAAGCAAGGTGCCGACGATCGCCGAAACCGCTACCACGACAAGGCCGACTTTTAGGGAAATGCGAGCGCCAAAAACGACGCGGGAAAATATGTCGCGACCGGTCGAGTCCGTGCCAAAGAAGTATTGTGATGAGGGTGGCAAGTAACGGAGCGAAAGATTGGTGGTCCCGACATCATGCGTGGCTATCCAGGGCGCGAGGATCGCGACGATCACGAGAATTGCCACTATTACGAGTCCTACTATTGTTAGACGGTTCATGAATTAGGGCTCAAGAGACTCGAATCCTGGGATCAAGCCACCTGTAAACCATATCTGTCAGCATATTTGCGACGATGTAGGTAATGCTAATGACCAGCACACAGCCTTGAACTACGCGATAGTCGCGTTTGCCGATTCCATCCTCTACCAGAAGCAATCCCAGTCCCGGCCAGCCGAAGATCTTCTCGGTAATAATCGCGCCGGCCAGCAGTACACCGAGCTGTAAGCCCAGAATTGTAACGACCGGAATTAGTCCGTTCTTCAAGACATGCTTGTAGACGACTTTTGTCTCGCTAAGGCCCTTGGCGCGCGCCGTGCGCACGTAATCTTCATTCAACTCCTCAATCACCGAGGAACGCACCATGCGCGTCAAAATAGCAGAGAGTGCGGCTCCAAGGGTTACTGCCGGCAGAATCAGGTAACTCCAGTCAAAACGTCCTGAAGGTGGTAGCCAATCAAGTTTCACTGCAAACACATAGACGAGCAGTGGGCCAATAACAAAACCGGGCAGGCTGATGCCAATCAGCGCAACTACGGAAGCGAGATTGTCGATCCACGTTCCTTTGTTTTTGCCCGCGACCACGCCGAGGGGAATGGCTATGAAGACCGCAATCAAAAGCGCCGCCAATGCGAGTTCGATAGTTGCCGCATAACGCTCGCGTATCAAGTCGATTACAGGGCGGTCGGTACGGAACGACCGGCCCATATCACCCTTGAGAAGCGCGATCCAGTATTCGGTGTACCGGTTCTCTTGACCGTGCCATTGAAAGTGGCGATCGCCGGCAGCGTCCTTCGGGAATGAAAAGAAGAATGGCGGGCGGTCGAGACCGTGACGTTCGCGAAACTGCGCAAACTGTTCTGGAGTGGCTTGCTCGCCCAGGACTGAAACCGCCGGATCGCCGGGGACGAGTTCAATTAATAAGGTAACTAAGGAGACTACTGTCCAGACAACGAGCAAAAAGATCGCGAAGCGGCGCAGGATCGGGAAGAATTTGTGCTTGAAGAATGAACGCACTCTGGCGTGTCTCTACGAAGGAGATAGACCTAATGCACGGCGATAATAGCATAGCGTTGGTGAGGCGAAGGAGTTTGGCGCCTTAAACGAGAACGTAGCCCGGAAGGAAAACCAAGAAGAGTGCGTGGCCCCGACAACCGCGCGCTCGCCAGGAAGACCCCCGGGCTGCGTTCTAATGGTTGCAAGCAAAGCGATCTCGTTTGCAACCAATATCAAAGTAGAACCTGTTCTACTAATCTGGGCGCGTACCGATATGTAGCGCCGCAATTCCACCGGTCAAATTCTGATAACTGACTTTCGCAAAGCCGGCAGCCTTCATCATTGCCGCCAGCGTTTCTTGATCCGGGAAGCGCTTTACTGAGTCCGGCAAATATTCATAAGCGCTCTTCGAACCACTGATCCAACCGCCAAGTAGTGGCAACAGCTTCGTAAAGTAGATTCTAAAAAGTGAACGCAGGATCGGCACTGTTGGTCTGGAGAATTCCAGCACCGCGACCTTACCACCCGGTTTCAAGACTCGCAGCAGCTCTTGAAAGCCAGTCTCGACGCTGGTGAGATTTCTCAAGCCAAACGCGATCGTTGCTGCCTCGAAGGAACAATCTCCGAACGGGAGGTCAAGCGCGTCGCCTTCGACAAACGGAATGATGGCATCCGACCTGCTTGCCTTCGACCTGGCAATTGCAAGCATTGGCCGGCAAAAATCTACTCCCACGATTCGGGCTTGCCCGCTTTCAAAGAGCGTGAGCGACAGATCGCCCGTGCCACAGGCTACATCCAGAATCCGCGCCTCGCTGTTTGAAAGAATCGCGAAAAATGTTTTCGCGACCAGACGTCTCCACCGCTTGTCGATGTTGCCCGAAAGTAAATGATTTAAAAGATCGTAACGACCAGCGATAGTCGCGAACATTTCACGGACGCGATGCGCTTGGTCGTTAGTCGTTGCGCGTTCTTTGTCGGACACAGTTAAGCGGATGTCAATAGCGAGATGGTTGCAGGTAGATTGCGAATGATTTGTGATATTACGGTTTTGCCGGCGGCTTGGCCTGAGGTTTCACGTTGGATTCCGATTTCGGCACGGACTTTGGTTCGGTTCCGGCCTCGCTTTTGGGAGCAATCTCTCCCATGACTTCAACTTTTCCATAACGTTCTATCTGTGCCTTTACAACCTCGGAGTTTCCAAGAACCACCGAAGCAAACGCAGCGTCATGAATAAGCGTGTTTGCTACTCGCTGGATATCGGCGGCGGTGACACCGCTTAAGGTTCGCATGCGTTCGGCCACCGAGGGTAGTCCATAAGTGTCGCCGTCAAGCCAGGCGTCTGCTACTCCGTCTGGCTTCGCAAGTTGGTTGCCGGCCAGAGTTACCAACTCGTTCTTTGCCTGCTCTAATTCAGCAGCTGTGACTGGAGAACTCCCTAGCGACTGCATCACTTCTTTTGCTGAAGAAAGTGTCTTTCCGGCAAGAACAGTGTCAACGCTAGCACCCATCACGAATATGCCGGGCAACAAAAGTGCGCTATGCCGCACGTAAATGGGACTCCTCGCCAGTTCCGGAATAAGCTTAGTCCATCGCTGTCGCGCTATGCTGGCAAGGACTTCCGCTGCCGTTGCGTCAGGATCCCGCCGACTAAGGCCACGGACGGCAAGTCTAACCTCAACACTTTGATCGGCCGGCGCATTCACAATCAGCGTGCGTGGATCGGGTACACCAGGTTGTTTAAAAGTCGCCGGGACAAGTTGTTCACTCTTACGCCAAACACCCAGTAATTGACGGAGGGCTCGCATCGCTCGATTGGCTTGCACACCGCCGATGATCGTCAGCGTGGCATTATTTGGAGTAAGAAATCTATCTCGTGCAAGCATCAGGTCAGCCCGTTCGACCCGTTCGATCGATTCCACACTGCCGCCGGCCGGCCGCCCATAGGGAAAATCGCCAAACATACGGGTGGCAATGGCTCGATCGGCCAGCATCGTGGGTGAGATGCCGGTTTCTTTGAGGATCTTGATGCGGCCATCCCGCACTTTCGCCAGGTTTTCCGGCGTTAACTGGGTCGTGACCAGCGCCGTTCGCAGGATCTCAACGATCTTCTCAAACTCGTGAGCCCGGCCTTGCATGGTGATTGTCAAGGAATCGTAATCGGTAGTTACATTTAACCGCCCCTGCATCTCGGTGAAGTATTCGCGAGCTGTAGCATCGGGAAACAGAATGTCGCCCAGCAGAGCCATGCTGCCGCCCTTGCCAGCGAGATCGAAAGCCGCGCCGCTATGGACGCGAAGCTTCAGCAGCACATCCTGATCGCCTGGACGGGACCAAATCAACACCCGCAGTCCGTTGAGAAGTCGGGCGTGTTCCGGTTCCATCGGAACCTGAGCCAGCGCCGCTGCCGGCATCAAAAGCAAGCAGACAATTATTGCGGCCTTTCTCAGGAAATTGGTCAAAGGCATTCTGTTCATACTCTTGGAGGCCCGGTTCGCGGATATGTTGTACACAAAATCGGATTTGTTCTGGGAAAAACATCTTAGATGTCTGATATTTAGTCGTCAACCGTTTGGCTTCTGAATGCATCCAACGCCATGGTTTGAACGGTATTGAGCCTGAAGTTTGAGGGAAGCGCGTATCTTTTAGCCATTTGTCGGTAATACTAGTAGGAAGCGATTCCTGCAGAATCGGGTGCCGATTGCCAGATAGAGATACAGACGAACTTTTGCTTTTAGGGGCAGGAACTGGTGATCCGGCGGCTTTCATTGAGTTGTACGAACGGCATCGTGACGCGATTTTTCGCTTCTCCTATAGGCTCTCAGGAAGCGTCGAGGAAGCAGAAGACATTACTCATGACTGCTTCCTCAGCTTGATAAGAAAGCCTGGAAACTTTCAACCCGGCCGAGCATCCTTGCGCACCTATTTGTTGGCAGCAGCGCGCAATCTTTGGATGAAACAGTTACGGACCTCGGTCAGGGAGTCAGCGGTGGAGGAATTCGATGAGGATCAGTTCATCTCCGGCGACAAGGAGCCACTGGGTCGTTTGCTTGACTACGAGCTGACAGTGAAAGTGAGGGAGGCGGTGTCGAGCTTGCCTCCTTTGCAGAAAGAAGCATTGGTGTTATTTGAGTATGAAGGTCTGGCGCTCAGCGAAATCGCTGGCATTACCGGCACGGACGTAGGCGCTGTAAAGTCTCGTTTATACCGGGCAAGGGAGGGATTAAGAAATGTTCTCCGTCCCTACCTTGAGACCAATAGGGAATTGAATACTAGTCGGGAAATTGTTACTTTGGAGCGGGCTTGAAATGAGCACCATAGAGCCGGATGGGCTTGAAGAAAACTTTGTTTCTGAACCTGAGCTTAAGAGTTTGCTCGAGCGCTGGATTGCTCCCCAGCCCTCAAAAACTCTCGATCAGCGAATCGCAAACAGTTATCATAGGGAGATGGGAAGCGCAGACCCGGCGACAACTGCGGAAAAATTCCCCCACAGCCAACACGAGGTAGTAAAGATGAAGGTTTGTTCGACATGCAAAGAAGAGTTCGCGGACAAGTTTGGTTTCTGTCCTGTGGATGGAACTCCTCTAAATACGCTTGTCTCTCAGATGGAAGAGAGCCCGGATAATTCCGCGAGTTGGAGCGCCGCGAGTGCCAGCGTCTCAAGCGCCGAGGCGCCCAATGTCCCCAACGTACCGAGTGAGTCCAGCGAGCCAATTGATTCCGGCGAGCCGATTTTGGCTGGTGCCGGTTCAATGGCATTAGTACCGCGCGGCGAGTATCACCTGACTATGCTCGATGATGGCGGTTTGGTCGGCCGGCTAGCTAAAGAACTGTCGGATGTAGCTCATGAGTATCAATTAACCTGGCCGGAATTTAAGCGGGATCCATTCGGATTCACAAAACGTTCTTTGGTTGGTTACGGCCAGATGGCCTCAAAGTTCTTTGGGAATCGTAACGTGATTGCAGGCCTGATCGTGGCCGTCGTCGCGTTGGCTGGTCTGGTCGGTATCATGGCTTTGCTTGATCGTGCACAGCCGGGAGGTATTTCAAGAACTGGCTTCGTAACGTTTTCGATCCTTGCTGGCATAATACTCGCCGCTATTTTCATAACCTGGCTTCGCAAGAGCCACAGCGGCGCTGTATTGGGCGCCCCGGAGGGAGAGTCGAACAATGCAGTTTTCGGGATGGTGGTAGCCTTTTCGTTCTTCCTTTTCCTGGTAGGCGGCGGTGTTCTCTACAACTTTTGGCAGAGAAGGGTAGAGGAGAGACAACAAAGCTGCAGAACAACTCGTCGTCGAAAACTTTATCGATATTCCCAACGAAAGCCGACTCCTGACGAAGGTACGGCAGGTCTGAACAAAGGCAAGGGAGGCGGAAGTAAGCCTAAGCAAGAGAAGCCAGGCGGCGGCGGCGGCGGCGGACGCCAGGAACAGAAGCCGGCTTCGTTTGGCAAGACCCCACAAGTCTCGTTAACGGTTCCGCAGGTGGTTGCACCAGATCCACATCCGCCGACCATAAAGAACCCGGCACTACCGGTCGCAGCAACCCTGGTGGCGGATCCAATGTTGATTCCGCCTGACGCGCGCAAACTTAATTATGGACTGCGTGACTCCAAGAGCACCGACCCATCCTCGGGTCCGGGCACTGGCAACGGTATGGGAACAGGCACCGGCGGCGGCATGGGTCCCGGTGAAGGCGGCGGCTATGGTCCAGGTCGCGGCGGTAACATTGGCGGCGGTGACCGCCACGACGGCGGTGGTGGTGCCGGAGGTGGCGGAGGTGGTGGAGACCCGAATAGGATCTTCAGCCCTAAAGATGTGACTTCAAAGGCCCGTGTTCTTTCCAAGCCTGAACCGCAATATACGGAAGAGGCGCGAAAGAATCAGGTAACCGGAACCGTCATATTGCGAGCCGTTTTCAGCTCCTCGGGACAGGTTACCAATATCAGCGCCCGCGCCGGTCTACCCTATGGCTTGACTGAACGAGCGATAGCCGCAGCGCGTCAAATCAAGTTCACTCCAGCTACCAAGGATGGCCGTCCGGTTTCGATGTACATCCAACTGGAATACAACTTCAACCTTTACTAAACATCACCTTTAACGGGTTAAGGGCGTCGACTCAGTCAGTCGGCGCCCTTTTTTGTTCTTGAGAGATTTCTGTTAGTTGTTGTCGACTGCGCGTGAATGCGAAGCCGAACATGCCCGGTCAGCTATTCAACCGTTCAACGAAACGTTTGATTCGAGTAACACCCTCAGCCAGTTGCTCCATCGACGTTGCGTATGAAATTCGCAAGTAACCTTCAGCCCCGAAGGCAGCACCATCAGTAACGACCGTGTGTTCCTCTGTCAGCAATCGATAGGCGAAGTCGGCAGAGGTCTTGAGTTCTCCTCCCAAACACTCACGTACACTTGGAAAAGCATAAAAGGCACCTTCAGGTTCATTACAGCTGAGGCGAGGTATCTCTCGCAACGCAGCAAGCAACCAGGCTCGCCGTGCCGTGTACTCCGCCAGCATCTCTGCCACAGATTCCTGCGGACCCTTTAATGCTTCGATAGCGGCGTGTTGCGCAATTGAATTGGGATTACTCGTTGAGTGACCCTGGACCGTTAGCATGTCGCGTGTCCACTCGCGAGGAGCTAATGCATAGCCGACGCGCCACCCGGTCATTGCATATGTTTTGGAAAACGAGCCGGCGATACAGAGGCGCGTGCGTAGTTCAGCCGGTAAACTGGCGGCGCTAAAGACTTGAGCCGGAGGGTAGACAAAGCGCAAATAGCACTCGTCCGTGATCACGTAGATGCCGCGTTCATCCAGCAGCTCCATGATCCTTTGGAATTCACCGGGTGGAATAACCCTGCCCGAAGGATTACAAGGGGAATTGAGGATGACAAGTTTGGTTCGTGGTGTGATAGCACTCGCCAGCTGGTCGGCGGTCAAAACAAAGCCTGTTTCCTCGGTTTCGATATAAACCGGGATTCCGCCGGCGAAGATCACAACCTCTGGGAAGGTGACCCAGTAAGGCTTCGCCATTAACACTTCGTCGCCGGGATTGATCAAAGTTACGACCGCATTAAAAATCGCTTGCTTGCCACCCGAACTTGCCATCACTTCATTGCGTTCGTAACTCGCACCGAATGTGCTTGCATAGAAATCAATGATCGACTGCTGTAGTTCACGCGTGCCGCCGGTGGACGTATACTTCGTTTTGCCCGCTCGCATGGCGTCCGCAGCTGCGCGCTTGATATTGTCGGGGGTATCAAAATCCGGCTCGCCGGCCCCGAAGTCCACTACGTTTTTTCCCTCCCCGCGCAGCGCTTCTGCAGCCTGCATGGCGGCAAGGGTGGAGGATACTTGCATTCGGGCTACGTTACTGGAAGCTTGAAACTGAGCAGCTGCTTGTTTGGTGGTCATAGAGTTCGTCATGTGATAAATGGTCAGAACGGATTATGGTCTGAAAGTCTTACACAAAAGTCCACGGTGGCATCAGTTGTAACACGAGGGAGCGAAACATTGTTCAGCGTGGGTCGACAAATACAGAACCGGGAGCGGTAGCGACCGGGTCGAACACTCAGCTGGACTTCGACTTGACACACCTTTTACGGCGCCCGGAATTTTAAGTTGAGTCCTTGATCCGGTCGCTACCGCCCCCGGTTCTGAATTTGTGTAGCCATCCGCTTCAGGCCACGCAGGAGACTTTTTGTGCAAGGCTGCCGCTAAACTCATTAGCTTTTCTTGACTTTCTGTTTCATGCGCTCCTCAACAAGCGGTGGAACCAGCCCTTTCAGTTCTCCTCCCAGTTGGAAGACCTCTTTCACCAACCGTGAGCTGACATAGGAATAAGTCTCCGCAGGCATCATGAATACAGTTTCGATGCTTGGTTGCAGTCTGCGATTCATCAAAGCCATCTGCAATTCATACTCGTAGTCTGAAATAGCTCTGATGCCGCGTACGATGGCATTTGCCTTTTGCGCCAGAGCATAGTGGACCAAGAGTCCTTCAAAATCATCCACGCGCAACTGGCAATTGCGCTGCTCAATCGTCTTGAGAACGTTTTCAAGCATGTCACGGCGTTCTTCGATCGAGAAAAACGGCTGCTTATCGGGGTTCACCAGGATTGCAATGATTATTTCGTCGAACAGTTTGCAGCCACGCTCGATGATGTCGAGATGCCCATTGGTCACCGGATCGAATGAACCGGGATAAATTGCGCGCCGCATGCACAGGGATGGTAAAGGGTAAATCGCAAATGGTAAATAGGTAATACTGCTTTGGTAGGCCGGAAGCAGCCCAACATTTCCGACGAGAGACGTTGAGATTGACTCCTTGACACGTTTCCAACCTCGGTGTTTCAATAACCTTTGGAACAAACGTGGTGAGTTAAGGCGACTTGCGGCCACGAAAAACAAACGGCTAAACAGCTCGGCGAGTCTTTCGCGTAGAGACTAATCGAATAGGCTTTGTTGGAAAGCCCCGCGTTGTTTAGCGCGGGGCTTTATCATTGCCGATTGCCAATTTCCGATTGCCAATTCAAGGTTCGGCTTCGGACGCTGGTATCGATAAATCGGCAATCGGCAATTGGCAATCGAAAATGACCAGCTTTCTCGACACTCTAAAAGAACGAATCGTTGTCTTTGACGGCGCGATGGGGACCAATCTCCAGGTCCAAAACCTCAGCCTCGAGGATTTTGGTGGACTGCGCTTCGAAGGCTGCAACGAAAACCTGCTTGTCACCAGACCTGACGCTGTCGAGAACGTTCACGTCGCGTTCCTCGATGTCGGCTGCGACGTCATCGAGACAAACTCCTTCAACGGCACGCCGGTAGACTTTGCTGAGTATGACATTGGCGACAAGGCGTATGAGATGAACGTCCTGGCCGCGCGCCTGGCCAAGCGCGTCGCTGCTGATTACTCAACTAAACAAAAGCCGCGTTGGGTTGCGGGTTCCATGGGACCTGGGCGAAAACTGCCCACCCTCGGTCATATCACGTTCACCGATCTCAGAGACGCCTATGCTGAGCAGGTTCGAGGGCTTCTTGACGGTGCCGTCGATCTGCTGATTGTCGAGACCTGTCAGGATTTACTACAGACAAAAGCAGCGCTCGCCGCTATCTTTGGCCACTTTGAGAAGCATCGCGTACGCGTTCCGGTAATAGCTCAAGTCACAATTGAAGTCTTCGGAACCATGCTCAATGGAACTGAGATCGGGGCTGCACTAACTGCGCTCGCGCCTTTTCCAATTGATGTGGTCGGCATGAACTGTGGCACTGGCCCGCGTCACATGACTGAAAGCATTCGCTATCTTTGCGAGAATGCGCCGCTGCCCGTGTCAGTGTTGCCGAACGCGGGCTTGCCTTCAGTGGTCGACGGCAAGATGCACTACGATGAAACGCCTGAGACTTTCACGAACCAGGTCATTCACTTCGCCAATGACTTCGGCGTAAACGTTGTCGGCGGTTGTTGCGGCACCACGCCCGCACATTTGAAATTAGTGGTCGATGCCATGCAGCGCATCACGCCTAAGGCCCGTGACGCCAAACTTGTGCCGGCCGCGTCTTCGATCTATTTCCAGCAACCGTATGTTCAGGACGCGTCTTTCCTGATCGTCGGCGAGCGCGTAAACGCCAGCGGCTCAAAGAAGATGCGCGACTTGCTGAATGCGGAAAACTGGGACGGCCTGGTTGCTCTGGCGAAGGAACAGGAGCGCGAGGGTGCACACATCCTCGATGTGAATGTCGACTTCGTAGGCCGCAACGGTGAAAAGGATATGCACGAGCTCGCCTCGCGGCTGGTAACAAACATTAAACTACCTTTGATGTTTGACTCCACCGAGTGGGAGAAGATGGAGGCCGGTCTGCAGCACGCAGGCGGCAAGTGCATTCTCAATTCGACCAATTACGAGGACGGAGTGCCACGCTTCTCCAAGGTTCTCGCGCTTGCGAAATCCTACGGCGCCAGTGTGGTGATTGGAACTATCGATGAAGACGGCATGGCGCGCACAGCGGACGGAAAGTTTGCCATTGCTAAACGAGCTTACGAGCAGGCGACCGCGGAACTCGGTTTTCCGGCAAGCGACATTTTTTTCGATCCCGCTGGCGTTACCGATCTCGACTGGCATCGAGGAAGATCGGCGCAATGCGCTCGAGACCATAGAAGGAATCCGCCGGATCAAAAAAGATCTTCCCGGCACTTTTACGATTCTGGGAGTTTCCAATATTTCATTCGGACTTAATCCCGCCTCGCGCGTCGTATTGAATTCTGTATTCCTGCACGACGCAGTCGAAGCCGGACTGGACGCAGCGATCGTTAATGCCAGCAAGATTGAGCCGTTGAATAGAATCGGCGAGCAGGAATTGAAGGTTGCGCGAGACTTGATTTATGACCGGCGCGAATTCGACGGAGAAGTCTGTACTTATGATCCGTTGACTGCGTTCACGACGTTGTTTGAAAACGTTAAAGCCAAGACGTCGAAAAAAGAATCGAAAGGCGCGACGGTTGAAGAGCGTCTGAAGAATCACATTATTGACGGCGAGAAAATCGGTTTGGAAGATGAGCTAACCTTGGCGCTTGAAACACATCCCGCACTCGACATTATCAACAACATTTTGCTCGACGGCATGAAGGTCGTGGGCGACCTTTTCGGCAGCGGGCAAATGCAATTGCCGTTTGTTTTGCAATCTGCTGAAGCGATGAAAGCGGCGGTGCGCTTTCTTGAGCCGTTTATGGAAAAGAAGGGTGGGGCCACAGCCAAAGGCACGATGGTGCTGGCGACCGTGAAAGGTGATGTCCATGACATCGGCAAGAATCTTGTCGACATCATTCTCACTAACAACGGCTACAAGGTCATCAACCTCGGCATTAAGCAGCCGATTGACAACATCCTGCAGGCGCAGGAGGAGCACCAGGCTGACGCTATCGGCATGAGTGGTCTGCTGGTGAAATCGACGCTCATCATGAAAGACAATCTTGATCTCATGAACGAGCGCGGCATCACCGTGCCGGTAATTCTTGGCGGGGCCGCCTTGACCCGTCGTTACGTCGATGAGGATTTAAAGTCAATATATAAGGGCAGTCTCTACTACGCCGGCGACGCGTTTGCCGGGTTGCATACTATGGACAAGCTCGTCGGCGGGAACGGTCAAGTAGAAACAACGAAGGACGCGCGAGGAGAGGCTGAAAGCGTCGACGCGCCGGAAGACGTCGAAGACCTGGTCGGTGAGGAAGCCAAGCTTGGGATCCGCAAAACCCTTAAGCCACGAGGCGTTGTAAAAATTGCCGGCGATACCACTCACACCACTCGTTCTTCAGTCCGTCAGGATGTCACGATTCCGAAGGCACCGTTCTATGGTTCTCGAGTTGTCGACGTTTCGCTGGATGATGTATTCGCGTTCGTCAACGAGACAGCTCTATTTAAAGGACAGTGGCAGTTCAAACAGGGGAAGCGGCCGGCGGAAGAATATGCAACGCTGATTAGCGGTAAGGTTCGGCCAATCTATGAGCAGTTGAAGGAACGCAGCAAGCTAGAACAGCTGCTGCAGCCGCGCGCTGTTTACGGATACTTTCCAACCCAATCTTCAGGCAACGATCTGATTATCTATAATGACGACGAGAAGACTGAACGGATGAGATTTACTTTTCCCCGCCAGCCGGCGGGAAAGAATCTATGTCTAACGGACTTCTTCGCGGCCCAGGACTCTGGGCGCATGGATCTGGTGGCTTTTCATTTGGTTACCATGGGCAGCCGCGCGACCGAGTATTCGCAGGAACTGTTCAAGTCTGACAACTACGCCGAGTATCTTTATTTCCATGGCTTAAGCGTCGAGGGTGCGGAGGCCCTGGCGGAGCTCTGGCATAAGCGAATCCGCGAAGAGCTGGGCATTGCCGTCGAAGATGCTGCAGATGTGAGGAAACTGTTCCAACAGCGCTATCAGGGTTCGCGTTTCAGCTTCGGTTATCCCGCATGTCCAAATCTGGAGGATCAGTCTAAGCTGTTTGAGTTGCTTGAGCCGTCACGCATCGGCGTTGAATTAACTGAGGAGTTCCAGCTTGATCCGGAGCAATCGACCTCTGCGATCATCGTTCATCACCCGGAAGCAAAATACTTTTCAATCGAATAAGGCAAAAATCCAAAGTCCAATGTCCAAAGTCCAAAGTCCCAAGCCGAACGTCCGCGCGACGGGTGAGGCGACTCAGAAGACAGACTTTGGACTTTGGACTTTGGACTTGAGACCGGCAGTTGACGAGTTTGCGGTCTTGAATAGGTTTGAGCGCGCAGCCTTTCGATTCATCCACCGCATGAACCAGGGCGCCTGGAAAAGATTCTGGACCTGGTGCCAGAAGATCTTCGGTGCGGGTTGGATACACATTGCCACTTACAACCTCATGCAGGTCTACGGCCTGGAAAACATTGAGGCCGTCTCAAGAGATCGGCCGATATTGATCGCCGCTAACCATCGTTCGTTTTTTGACATGTACGTTGTGTCGACGACACTCTTCCGGAATACGTCCTGGCGCAAGCAACTATTCTTTCCTGTTCGCGGGCGTTTCTTTTACGATTCCGTCCTGGGACTCTTTGTGAATCTGGTGATGGGTTGGTGGTCGATGTATCCGCCGTTTTTTGCTTCCGGCGAGAACCCGATTATCGAAAAGCGCGCCTTTGATAAATATTCGTTTCGTCTCCTGACTGAGCTTTGCAGAAACGGTCGCGGCAATGTTATCGGCTTTCATCCTGAAGGAACGCGCAATAAAGGTCCCGATCCTTATTCCTATCTGCCTGCTCAACCGGGAATTGGAAAACTGATCAAGGATGCCGCGCCGCAGGTCATACCTGTTTTCGTCGCCGGGTTGGGAAACGATCTGCCCAAACAGGTGATGGGGAATTGGAGAGGTGGCGAAAAGATCCGGATACACTTTGGTCCGCAACTCGACCTTAGTGATCATCTATCGAAAAGAGATCAGGCGCGGACTTACGTTGAGATCTCCAGGTTTGTGATGAGCAAGATTGCTGAGCTGGGGGAAGCAGATCGCCGAATGCAAATAGGAAACAGCAAACAGCAAACAGCAAACAGTCAACAGCCTGATAAGGACTCACTTTAGATTACGACAATTGCTGGCTGTTTACTGTTCGCAGTTTGCTATCGAAATGTCTTTACCTCTAGTCATCATCAACCCCGAATCAGCCGGCGGCTCGACCCGAGACGCCTGGCCCGGTATCGCCAGCGAACTCAGCACGCATTTCGGATCGTTTACGCCGAAGTTCACAAGCCGTGCGGGGGAGGGAATTGAAATCGCGGCTACCGCGGCGCGGAAAGGCGTCAAACTAATTATTGCCTGCGGCGGTGACGGCACAATTTCAGAAGTCGCGAACGGGATTCTTTCCGTTGGCAGCGAAACGGAATTGGGGATACTGCCCAGCGGCACCGGCGGCGACTTTCGCAAAACCATCGGCATTCCTCCCCGCGTCGCGGCTGCTGCACTAATTCTGCGGCAGGGTCAAACTCGCCTGATTGATGTAGGCAAAGTCACGTTAACCAGGGGTGATGGCGAACTCGAGTCGCGTTACTTTCTCGGCGTAGCTTCCTTTGGCATGAGCGCAGACGTGATCGCGCGCGTAAAAGAGGGCGGACCTGATTGGTTGCCAACTAAAGGGCCCAAGTGGTTAACCGGCCGACTCTCATTTGCGGTTGCCATGCTCCAAACCGCCGCAAAAAAATCAGCTACTCGCGTGGTGGTTCAACTTGACGACGATCCGGCGCGCCATATGACCGTGGCCAATCTCTGCATTGCCAACGCGCGGTATTTCGGCGGCGGGATGAAGATCGCGCCTAACGCAAAGCTTGCCGACGGCAAGTTTGATGTCATCAGCATTGGGGACCTCGGCGCCGCCAGAATCCTGGCCAATGCGCCGCGGTTGTACGTTGGCGCACATCTAAGCATGTCGGAAGTGGGACACGCATTGGCAGCTAAGGTCAGCGCGCGTTCACTGGACAAGAATGAGAGAGTCGAAGTGGAAGTGGACGGTGAAATCCCCGGTTGCCTACCCGCGACATTTCAAATACTGCCCAAAGCGCTTCGCATTCGTAGTCCTTTGAAGTAGAGACAAGGTGCTGATGCTGTTTGAGGCAAGCAGTTCAGAGTTCAGCCTTTAGGCTGCGGGTTCCGTTGACAGGAGAAAGCACAAACTAAGTTTGAACTCTAACTGCGTTAGTGCCCTAAGAGATACCTCTTGCCAGTAAATTGGAAAACAGGTTATAAATATCGCACCCGAGCCGTTAATAAATAATTCGGTTGGCGCGGCGCCCTAATGAATAGACGAATATTTGTCTTGCGCAGAGAGTGTTCCCTGCATTGCGGGGAGTTGTATAGTTTGCACTCGATGGCAGCGTTGAAGTGTGATTTGCCGAGTTTTGCTGACGGAGGATTCGCATAGTGGACAGTCCGCTCGATCAGGAGCGTGCGGCAAGCAGTACCTCGCAGCCCGGTGAGACAGTCGCGGCGGGAGCGCCGCCGGCTGGAACTGTGGCAGTAAAGCCTCCTCTCCCGCCGGCAGCGAAGACAGTTGCCAAGCCGGCAGGTGCAGTCGTAGAGAGCACACCCGAACCAGCCGTAAACAAGATGCGGCGGCGGATTGTTTGGTCAAGCGTGGTCATTTTCCTGGTGACCGACTTTCTCATGTTCCTCCGGTTTTTCTTGCCGCGTTCTATTCTGGAACCGTCCAGCAAGTTTTCGGTTGGCTTTCCTGCAGACTATGCGCTTGGCGTCGACACCAAGTGGCAGCAGCAATACCGCATCTGGGTAGACAAAACGTCCGATCGGATTTTTGTGATCTATGCGCGCTGCACACATCTCGGCTGCACGCCTGACTGGAAGGCTAGCGAAAATAAGTTTAAGTGTCCTTGTCATGGCAGCGGCTACGACAGCGAGGCGATCAATTTTGAAGGGCCCGCGCCGCGACCTATGGATCGCGCACACGTCGAACTCGACGCTGAAGGACAAATCGTGGTGGACATAGCCAAGCTTTATAAATGGCCGAAGGGTGAGAAGAACGAGTTCAATGACCCGGGCGCCTACATCCCGCTGTAATTTCGGTGCGAAGTTTCGCGAGGTTTGATGGACGAGAATCCTGACAAAAAAGAAACCAGGCAGTTAACTGGCGACGAAAAGTCCAGCGCCGGCCTTCTCGACAAGGTGAAGGAAGGAACTACTGCGCTCAAGACCAGGGCCATCGAAGAGGCCAAGGGTTATAAGGACGTTCAGGAGACTCAACTCTGGAAATCGATCTTCCGCGTCTCGCATGATCGGTCCGATCCGCGTAATCGTTCGCTGGCAGTCCTTTCAAACGTTTTCCTTCATCTCCATCCGGCAAAGGTCAATCGCGATGCGGTACGCTACCAGTACACCTGGGGAATGGGCGGTATTACTTTCTACCTGTTTATTGTGCTGACCTTCACGGGCGTGCTGCTGATGTTCTATTACCACCCGACGAAGGTTGATGCATTTCGTGACATCCTTTACCTCGAGCACGACGTTCCTTTTGGTAAGCTTCTGAGAAACATGCACCGCTGGGCGGCGCACCTGATGGTAATCACCACCTGGCTGCACATGTTTCGGGTGGTGCTAACCGGCTCGTACAAACGACCACGCGAGTTTAACTGGGGCGTTGGCGTGGTGTTGTTGGTCTTGACCCTGCTGCTTTCGTTTACCGGATACTTGTTGCCGGACGATCAACTTGGTTTCTGGGCCGTCACAGTCGGTACCAACATGGCGCGCGCGACTCCCATGCTCGGATCAGAAGGTCCTTTTGGTATTCAGCTGGGAATGACTCAGTACAATGACGTTCGCTTTGGGCTCCTGGGTGGATCGATCGTCGACTCCAATGCCTTGTTGCGTTCTTATATCTGGCATTGCATCGGTATTCCGCTCGTTGCTTCGATTTTTATGGCGGTTCACTTCTGGCGAATACGTAAAGACGGTGGCATTTCCGGTCCGGCTCCGGTGATGTTGGAATCAGAAATGAAGGCCGTGAAGAAGAAGTAGGAGAAGTTTCCTGAGGGCGCGGATAGACGTGGCCCTCAGATGATATTTCGCGCTTCCAGCGCTGCGAGGCTTTAGCTGGCGATACCTGGGCCGCTGGCCCAGGCTATTGCATTTGGCGCTACGTACCAGAGTTTAGATAAGGCAAATGGCGAAACTCGGTTTAAGCAAAGGCAAGCTAATAACACTCGGAGTACTTGTCCTGCTGGTGCTTTTTTTGCTTTGGGCAGTAGAGGACTGGCATCAGTTATGGACTATCTCCTCCGCGCCCGACAATATCCCGATCGTGGCCATGCTATTTCTCGTGCCGATTTTTACCTGGATGGGTATCAGGCAGTCGAGAGCTAATGATCGGCTGATAGCACAACTGGAAACAGACCCTGCGCTGGCGAAGACGCATCATCGCAAGGCTGAACCATGGCGTCCGGGCTGGGCACGGGAGATTCACGTCTGGCCCTATCTGGTGCGTATCGAGTTTTTGGTGACGGTTATTGTAACCGTCATTCTTTTTGTTTGGTCGATTTTATTAAACGCCCCGCTTGAAGAGCCGGCTAATCCCAACCTGACGATGAACCCGTCGAAAGCACCGTGGTACTTCCTCGGGCTTCAGGAGATGCTGGTTTATTTCGACCCATGGATCGCCGGCGTGGTGATGCCATCAATCATCATGGTCGGGTTGATGGTGTTTCCTTACGTCGACTCAAATCCACTCGGTAATGGTTACTACACCCTTAAGCAACGCCGCTTTGCAGTCGGTATGTTTGCCTGGGGGTTTTTGATGTGGATTTTGCTGATCGTCATCGGCACGTTTATTCGCGGACCGGGCTGGATTTGGTTCTGGCCGGGACAGACCTGGGATCACAACGCCGTCGTTTTCGACAAGAACGTCGATTTACATGACTGGATAGCAACGAGCCGAATCGGCAAGGCGCTTCACCTGGGATTTCTTTCAAATAACCCGGCCAAATTTATTTTCGGTTTGTTGGTGGTGAGCGGGTTCTATGTCCTTGGCGCCTTGTTCTTCCACTGGCTCATGACGGTGGATTTCAAGAAGCTATCGCTGCGAAACTGGTTCCCCAAGGATGCGTTTGAGCAAAAGCTATTGGCCCGAACCAGTGTGCTGCAATACCTGACTTTCCAGTTCTTCGCCGTCAGTGTGTTGCTGGCCATGCCGGTGAAACTGATCCTCAGGTTGGCTTTGACTATTAAATACGTTTGGGTAACGCCCTGGTTCAATATCTGAATCTGTTCGAGTGCGGAGGGATGATCCTTAGTGGCAGACTCTACTAAAGATAATGAGTCGTTGGTAAAGAAAGAGCAGGAGCTGCCGGTGAAGGATCCGATCGTAAGCCGTTCCACGAGCGGCATTATGCTGCTCTGCGCTTTGCTGCTAACACTTTCACTCGCCTGGTCTCTTTACGATGAAGCGTTTGGCCAGCGTCCGTGGAAAGGAATGCAGCAGCAGTTTGTCAGCCGCTACTCAAAATATCTGAGAAGCATCAAGTCGCACGCTGGCGACACTGAAGCTCAAGTCAAACAGGATCCGGAGTATCAGACGCTCGACGCGGATGCGCAAGCGGCACTGGAGAAAGTCAAAGCCGAGATAGCTGAAATTGATCAGAAGGTAGCGCAAGCGCAGCGTAAGCTCGATGCGGTAACTGACCCCTTTCAGAATCAACGCGGCAAACTTACGGTCATCAACTACGATGCGGAGATTTCATCCGGAAAAGCGAAGGAGAAACATCTCAGAGACGCGCAGGAGTGGAGAGCGAAACTTGTAGATGTGGATCTGCCTGCCGATGACGGTTCGAACAAAACCACTACTCAGAAAATGAATTACGAGCAGCTTGAGAAGCTGTTCAACGATTCGCGAGATGAGAAAGCAAAACTGCTGGGACAAAAAGCAGACTTGCTAAAGGAACCTACCGAGCTCGCCAAAAAGCGTGACGACTATCTGAAGCATCATATGACTGGCCTCGGTCCCACTCAGATCGACGGGCTGCTCAGGAAAATGGATCAGTTTGACTACTCCATTCTTCCGCATCAGATCAGTGTTAATGAGTTTAATATCGTCGACCGCTGCGAGGTTTGCCACGCCGGCGTTCGCGAACCGCTTGACCTGCGGCCCGAAGATCTGGCGCCGGATGGTCCGGGCAAGAAGCCGGATAGTTTTGCGCGCGCCTTCGTAAGTCATCCCAATAAAGAGGTCCTGCAAATCCACACACCCGATCGATTTGGTTGCTCGAGTTGCCACTGGGGTAATGGCCGGGCGACCACAAGCGATGTAAAGGGTCACGGCCGGCACAAGTTCTGGCTCTGGCCGATGTTTGAGAAAGAGAATACCGAAGCCGGGTGCCAGCAGTGTCACGCGAAGGACAGGGTGACTCAGGGAGCTGAGACGTTGAACCTCGGTCGCGATCTTTTCTCTCAGCGCGGCTGCGTGGGTTGCCATCGCTATGAAGGATTCGATCGTGAGACCGACTCCTTGAGCGCCACGCGGCAAAGTATTAGTCAGCTCGACGATCAAATTACTGCCAACCAGAAACAGATTAGATTAGACGAGAATCCGCCAGAGGGAACTAGTGACGAAGAGGCACAAAAGATGCTGGCGCACTCTGAGTCGCTAAAAGTGACTAATAGTATTCTGGCGGCGCGGATCGATCAGTTGAATCTGCAGTCGAAATATCTGATGCAGGATCAAAAGAAGGTCGGGCCAAATCTCAAGGACGTGCGTTTGAAACTCCGCAAGGAATGGGTGCCACAATGGCTGGCCAACCCGCAGGGTTTTCGGCCTGGTACCAAGATGCCAACCTTCTGGCGTTTCGCGGAGCCCATGGACACCGGCATGCCGCCCATGCGTGACAAGGATGGCCAGGAACAAATAAACGCGATCGCTGCTTACCTCTGGCAGGACAGTTTCGAAGGCAAACTTCCCGAGCAGCAACGTGGCGACATTGCGCACGGCAAAGACCTGTTTGAAACGCGCGGTTGCCTTGGCTGTCACTCAATCGGAGATGAAGAAAACAAAATTGGGGGTACCTTTGCCGCGAATCTCCAGAAAGTTGGCGAGAAGGCAAACTTCGATTACATCGTCCGCTGGATTCACAATCCGCGCGAACGCTATGCTCCCTATTGTCCCAAAGAGAAGCGCGATCTGACTGAGGACGACTACAAGAAGCACAATCTGCCTTACGTGTTTGATACCGAACTGCACTCGCGTTGTCCAAATGATGGCGCCGAGCTACAAGTGCAAAACATGACGGTGATGCCGAATTTCCGTCTGTCGGAAACTGACGCGCGCGACATTGCCACTTATCTCTTCTCGTTGTCGACGCCGCCGCAGTATGCCGACGCCTCGTTCATGGACAGTCCGGAGCTCCGCGAAAAAGGCCATGCGCTTATCAAGCAGTACGGCTGCGCGGGTTGCCACGAAATCAAAGGCTTCGAAGACGAACAACGCATTGGTAAAGAGTTGACGGTTGAAGGTGCGACGCCGATTGAACGTCTGGACTTCGCGCTCTTAACCAAAAGGGCAGAAGAGGGAATCGATCCGCTCAAGTTGCATGCTCCTGCGGAGGGGACGCCAAGTGCCGCCAAGGAAGAAGAGAAGCCCTGGTATAACCACAAGGGTTTTTTCGAACATAAGATCACTGAACCTTCTATCTATGATCAGGGCAAAGAGAAGGATCCCAAAGATCGTCTACGCATGCCCAAGCCGTTTTTGAAACCGGAGTGGCGCAATGCCTTAACCACTTTCCTGCTTGGCAGTGTGGGCGCGGAAGGCGCAAACGTGCCGCAGTCGCTCTTCTACAATCCGGAGGATACGCGCCGGCAGGATATTCAGAACGGTTGGTGGGTAGTCAAAAAGTATAACTGCATGGGTTGTCACCAGATTCAGGTGGGCCAGCGTTCAGTAGTCATGGATCTGCCTTTTTATCAAACGCCGGAGGGTAAGGATCTGTTGCCGCCGCGTTTGAGCAGCGAAGGCGCGCGAGTAGATCCAGCCTGGTTGTTGAAGTTTTTGCATGACCCATCGTTAAGTGGCGAGAAGACTGCGGCCCAAAACGCGGCCATCGACAACGCCGCACAAGCCGCGAAACCAAGTGCTGCTGCTCCGTCCAGCAGCGCCCCGAGCACTGCTGGCGCTGCGACTTCGCCAGCTGCGGCTAACGTAACGCCAACCGGTGGTCATTTGAAAGCGCAGCCCGGCCTGGATCGAAACGGTGTGCGACCCTATCTGAAGTTTCGTATGCCAACCTTTAATTTCTCGCCCAACGAGCTGCAAACTCTGGTGCGCTTCTTCATGGCTATGTCCGGCCAGCAGGAGCCATACATTAAAGAACCGCTGCAGCCGCTGACGGAGCAGGAAAAACTTACCGCGCGGCAGATGTTCACGTCGGGAACGCCCTGTCTGAAGTGTCACATCACCGGCGATCCGACGCACGACGCGAAAGCGATTGCGCCAAACTTCCTTTTGGCCGGTGAACGTCTCAAGCCTGAGTGGACCTTCCGCTGGCTGCTCGATCCCTCGCAGATCAGTCCGGGCACAGCGATGCCGACGGGATTGTTCAGGAAGGAAGGCGAGCGTTGGGTGGTTAACCTGCCTAATCCGCCGGCCAGTGCTAATGAATATCACGACGACCACGCGCGGCTGTTGGTTCGTTACATGATGTTGTTGACGCCTGACGAACAGCGGCGCTTGCTGGCAACCGCGCCCGTAGCTCCAGCACCGGCGGCCACTCCGGCGCAAAAAGCCCAAATAAGATCGAAGAACAAGGGCGGGGAAACCACGCTAAATAGATCACGGCGCGCGCGACGTCCGACGCTGGTAGAGAACCGCAGCTTGAGAACGGCAACGCGGCCGGCCGGTATGTAGTGGTGCGGGGATCATCGCGGCGGGTCTACTTCCCAATGCCTCCCGTGCTAGAGTTAATAGAAAGTTATCTTGATTTGGAGGAACTGAATATGTTTATGAAGCAGACTAAAGTCTTGCTGATTCTGACGATTGTGCTTTCGCTGATGGCTTTGGCCTCAGCTTGCGGGAAAAAAGCTGAGGAAGGTCCTGCTGCGAACACTGAGACAACCGCGAAGAAATTCGCGGCCAAAGGAAATGAAGGAACGATCAGTGGCGCTGTGGCCTTCACTGGCACGCCGCCCGCGCCGAAAAAAATCGCTACGGATGCTGATCCTGCATGTGGACAAAAAAATCCCAATCTGGCGACCGAAGACAACGTAGTTACTAACGGCAAGCTAGCCAACGTCCTTGTCTACATCAAAGAGGGAACGCTTGCCGATGGCACGAAGATTGGCGATTGGACCTTTGATACTCCGGCGACGGCGTTGACCCTGGACCAGAACGGCTGCCATTACAAACCACATGTCTCGGCCGTCATGGTTAACCAAAAGCTGAACATCACCAACAGTGATCCGACGCAACACAACATCCATTTCACTCCGAAGAACAATCCCGATTGGAATCAGTCGCAGCCTAACGGCGCTGCGCCGCTGTCGCATTCATTCGCGCGTTCGGAGATTCTGGTGCCGGTTAAATGCAATCAGCATCCCTGGATGAAGGCTTACGTCGCTGTCCTGAAGCATCCATTCGCAGCTGTCAGTGCGGAAGATGGCAGCTTCAGCATTAAGGGTGTACCGCCGGGAGCTTATACCGTCGTTGCCTGGCATGAAGGTGGTACGACGGGTACCGAGAAGACTATGCAGGTAACGGTTCCGGCTAGCGGCAGCGCTAAAGCCGACTTCGCGTTTGGAGAAGCTGCCACCGCTTCCGGTAACCCGAGCCTCCAGATGATGCCAGCCCTCGACGTACCCATGTTGGGCCGACACTAAGGAGATTTTCGATTGCCGATTTCCGATTGCCGATTTAAGAACAAGTAATCGGCAATTGGAAATTGGAAATCGGCAATGATCTAATGAATCGGGGTGTGCATCGCTTCGCGCTGCTGCTGGCTGGCGCTACGTTTTTCCTGATAATCGCCGGCGCGTTGGTGACGAGCCACGATGCAGGATTGGCGACATCGGACTGGCCGCTTTCAAACGGCCAGTTCTTTCCCAAGATGGTGGGCAATCTGTTTTGGGAACACGGGCACCGCATGGTGGCCACCACGGTTGGATTTTTGACAGTTTGTTTTACGGTCTACCTGTACTGGGAGCAGATTTGTAAATGGCTCTACCGGCGCGGGCTGCTCCGTACGGCGCCTACGTACCGCGGCGAGCCGCGCCGCTGGGTGCGACGCCTGGGTGCGATTGCCCTCGGGACAGTTATTGCTCAGGGACTGCTGGGCGGATTGACAGTAAAGCTAAACCTGCCGTTGGTGGTTTCCGCGGCGCATGCGACGCTGGCCCAGCTGTTCTTTTGTACCACTGTTAGCCTGGCGGTTTTCACTTCGCGCAGTTGGATTGAAAGCCGACCCACAATGGAAGAGCAGGGAAGCCCCGCAGTTCGCTACCTTTGCATTGCGGCAGCGGCAACGATCTTTCTACAGTTGATAATTGGCGCCACACTGCGGCATTCAGCGACCTGGGACCAACCGCTGCCGATCGATTTGCTTCTGACGCACATTGGCGGCGCGATCGCAGTGACTCTTTTATTAGGGACCGCAGCGGCGTTGATCTTGCTACGTTACCGTGATGAAAAGTTTCTGACTCGTCCGGCGAAGATAGCGCTATCTCTTTTAGCGGTGCAGTTGTTCCTGGGAATTGCCGCGTACATCACGCGAATGGCGTCACCGAATGATCCGCAGCCGTTGAATCCAATGGTGGGAATTACGGTGGCACATGTAGCTTGCGGAGCCCTGGTATTCGCTACCACGATAGTTTTGACGTTGCGCACTTTCAAGCTGGTGCGAGCCGGGGCTCCTTTATTTGAACTTGCAACTGCGGAACGGTCTTGAAGTTTAGAGTTCAACCTTCAGGTTGTGTCAAAGAGCAGGCTAAAGCTTGAACTTTGAACTGCGGCTAACGTTCACTTGGCTTATTTAATTCATGGAAGAGTTTGCAATAGAACTTAATCCTGCGGCAGTAGTCCGACTCGAGCGGCTCAGCGGCCGCGAGCGTTTCGCGGCCTACCTCGAGCTTACCAAGCCGCGCATTACCTTTTTGATCGTTCTCACGGCCGCCGCCGGATTTGCACTAGCGTCCCAGGCAAGAATTGACTACTCGGGTTTGGTCCGGGCGATGGTAGGAATCGCCTTGTTGTCGTCAGGAATCGCAACGATCAATCAATACATGGAGCGCGATCTCGACGCGCTCATGAGGCGCACGGCGAACCGGCCCTTACCATCCGGCAAGCTCCTCCCCTGGGAAGCGCTAGCCTTCGGTGCCGGTCTCACCGTGCTGGCCGAGATCTACCTGGCGGTCCTGGTAAATCCTCTGACGGCCGTGCTGGGCCTGACCGTGATCGCAGGTTATTTATTTGGTTACACGCCACTCAAAACGCGAACTTCACTGTCAACAATGGTAGGTGCTTTTCCCGGTGCCGTGCCGCCCTTGATTGGCTGGGCCGCCGCACGTGGAACTGTGGGCCTCGAGGCCTGGGTCTTGTTTGCGATTCTGTTTCTCTGGCAGTTCCCACATTTTCTGGCGATTGCCTGGATGTATCGTGAAGATTACAGTCGTGCGGGAATTCTCATGCTGCCAGTGGTTGAACCTGACGGCCGCGTCACTGCGCAACAAATCGTTGTCTATACGGTGCTCCTGTTGCCGGTTAGTCTGCTGCCCGCGGTCCTCGGTATCTCCGGCAGAGTATATCTTTGGGGCGCGATCGTTTTGGGATTGCTCTTTCTCTTCAGCAGCGTCCGTGCTGCCTTTTCGAAATCGAGACAAGAGGCGCGACGGCTATTGCTGGCGTCGGTAATCTATTTGCCGCTTCTGTTCATTTTGATGGTTTTAGATCGGTAAATCGTTAATAGTTAATAGGGGAATGGTCGATCGACTATTCCAATTGGTTCGACCAGTAGATCGTTTCTGACTATTTACTATTCGCGCTTTACTATTCACTTTCATTAAGGAGTAACCGATGGGACGAGTTCTTGCGGTTATCATCTGGATCCTGACACTGGGTTCCGTGAGCCTCTTTTTCGTGAAGAAGTGGTGGTTTCCTGAAGCCATCTCTTCACACGCCGCCGCGCTGGATCGTCAGTTTGTGCTGACCATCATCGTCGTGGGCATTGCTTTCACTGCCGCCCAGGTCGGTCTCGGCTACGTGGTTTGGAAGTATCGAGACCGTGGGCCTAATGACCGCGCTGTATACACCCACGGCAGCAATCGTTTGGAAGTGGTCTGGACAGTGGTGACGGCCGTCATCTTTATCGGTCTCGCTGTCATGGGCCAGAGCGTCTGGGCTTCGCTCCACTTCAATAAGGCTCCCGCGGGCGCCTACACGGTTGAGGTTGTGGCGCAGCAGTTTCAGTGGAACTTCCATTACGCCGGCAAGGATGGAATCTTTGGGCGCACCGATCCAAATCTGATCGATGATTCGGCCACTCAACTACATTGGCCTGGATGAAACCGATCCAAACGCCAAAGATGACATGACGCACACCGTGATTGCCGTCCCTGAGGGACGGCCGATCGAGTTGATCCTTCGTTCACGCGACGTCATTCATAATTTTTGGGTGCCGCAGCTGAGGTTCAAGCAGGACCTGGTGCCGGGAATGAATATTCGGGTTCACTTCACGGCCAACCGGCCTGGAAAATATGAATTAGCTTGCGCCGAACTTTGTGGCCAGTTCCACTACCGCATGAAGAGTTTCATGCTGGTGCTGCCGAACGGCTGAACATGAAGCTCTAATGGCGCTGCCTCAGGATCAGTTTCAGACGCGCATTACGGAACTGTTAGCGAAGTACCAGCTACCTGCTTACCAACAGTAAAAATGTTCTTGGATTGTTGATTCGGCCCAACTATTAGGAGAATCAGAGATGTCATCTGAAACGCACGAAGCAGCGCATCGTCACGAGGCACCGACGAGCTTCATTCGTAAGTACATCTTCAGCCTGGATCACAAAGTAATCGGTATCCAGTACATCATCCTGGCCCTGACTGCAGTAGTCGTTGGCGTAACGATGTCGGTGCTGATGCGGCTCAATCTATCCTGGCCGGGCACGAGTTGGTCGATCCTCGGAACACTCTTTCCGACTGGTGCGCCCGGCGGCGTCATGAACCCCGACTTCTATCTGTCACTGGTCACCATGCACGGGACGATCATGGTTTTCTTCGTGCTCACCACCGCGCCGCAAGGAGGCTTTGGTAACTATTTCCTGCCCATTCAAATTGGCGCGGAAGACATGGCGTTTCCGTTTCTGAACATGATGTCGTTTTGGGTGACGTTTGTCGGGTTCATCGTGATTCTCGCGGCAATTTTCGTTGAGGGTAATACCACAATCGCCACTTCAGCGCTGGGGGTGTGGCTAGGTGGCGGCAGCGGCTCGACAGTGGGGCCGATTGGTGGCTGGACCGGATACGCGCCTCTGAGCGCAGTCGGGGTAGTAGCTGGACCCGGGCAGGGCGCGGGCATGAATCTTTGGATCGTCAGCATCGCCATCTTCTGTATTGGCTCATTGCTGGGAGCGCTCAACTTCATTACTACCCTGCTCAACATGCGCACGCGCGGTATGACCCTGATGCGCATGCCCTTGACCTGCTGGGCCTGGTTCACCACTGCAGTTCTCGCATTGCTTTCATTCCCGGTGCTGCTGGGCGGCGGCATACTGCTTCTGCTCGATCGCACGGTTGGCACCAGTTTCTTTGTTCCGGGCGGGCTGGTATTCGGATCTTCAGTGCTTAACACGCACACCGGTGGTTCACCGATACTCTGGCAACATTTGTTCTGGTTCTTCGGGCATCCGGAAGTTTACATTGCCATCCTTCCCGGCATGGGCGCTACTTCACACATTCTCTCGACCTTCGCGCGCAAGCCGGTCTTCGGCTATCGGGCCATGGTGTTTGCGATCTTCGCGATCGGCTTACTTGGGTTCTTTGTCTGGGGCCACCACATGTTCATCAGCGGCATGAGCCCTTACTCGGCGATGACCTTCTCGATCCTGACCTTGTCGATCGGTGTTCCTTCGGCAGTTAAGACATTCAACTGGCTGGGCACGCTGTGGGGTTCGAGAATCCGCTTCACGACGCCGATGCTGTTTGCGATTGGCTTTGTTTCACTCTTCGTGGCCGGCGGTATAACGGGCCTGGTGCTAGGGCAGACCTCGCTCGATCTGCCGATGCACGATACTTACTTTGTGCCGGCCCACTTCCACCTGGTGATGGGCGTGGCTTCGATCTTCGGAATGTTTGCCGCGATCTATTTCTGGTTCCCGAAGATGTTTGGCCGCTTCATGAGCGACAGGCTGGGCAAAATCCATTTCTGGCTGACGTTCGTCGGCGTCTACTGCATCTTTGTCCCCATGCATACCATGGGAATGGTTGGCATGCCGCGGCGCTATTCGCAGTTTACCGAATACAGATTTCTTGATTCGATCCATCCGCTGGTGATCTTCGTTTCCATCGCCGCGATTATCACGGCACTCGTTCAGCTGGTGTTTTACTTCAATCTGATTTGGAGCGTATTCAAGGGGAAGAAAGCGGGCGACAACCCCTGGGAAGCAACTACGCTCGAATGGAACACCTCCAGCCCGCCGCCGCATGACAACTTTGCCGGCGTGCTGCCGGTGGTTTACCGCGGGCCGTATGAATTCGCCGTGCCCGGGGCGCCAAACGATTACGTAATGCAAACTGAACCCGACGCGAGCACGGCCACTGAAGGAGTAGGCGGTAATGGCCACAACGGTCACAAGCACTAGGCCACTGGCCAAAAAGGGATTAGGGGGTGGACCACCCGGACGTGGCCCGCGAGGGAATGGTGCGCCTAAGCCGAACGGCGATCGCCCTTTCCTGGATCCATCGTCTATAAGTCGTTATCGCCTTGGTACGTGGGTGGCGCTGGCTTCAATCTTAATGTTGTTCACGGCGTTGAGCAGTGCTTATATCGTACGAGCTGCTTCCTCAAGCGATTGGCAGCCTCTGGCGATGCCCCGCATTCTGTTGCTAAGTTCCCTGCTGCTTCTTGTCAGCAGCGGCACTCTGGAAACCGCACGCCGCAGGTTAAGCCAAGCGGCTACCAGCGCCTATAAGTCATGGTTGTTATTGACAGTGCTTTTGGGAGTCGGCTTTCTGGCTTCGCAGTTATTTGCGTGGAGGCAACTTGCGAAACAGGGCGTTTACATTGCCAGCAATCCGCATAGCTCGTTCTTTTACCTTTTTACTGCTGTACACGGAGTGCATTTGTTCGGGGGTCTGGCGGCGCTCGCCTACCTTTCGCTTCGGAGTCGCGTGCCGCAGGAAACATCGGCGCTGACAAAAGCCCAGGCCAAAGCCGACGCGGTAACGCTCTATTGGCACTTCATGGACTTTTTGTGGCTCTACTTGTTCGTGTTGCTCTTTTATGTGAGGTAAAGCAGAACCAACCGCCAAGGCGCCAAGGTCGCCAAAAAGTGGAAGGCGGTTTTGAATGGGAAACGGTTCTAAATCCTGGCGCCCTTTGCGCCTTGGCGGTTAGTTAGGAGTTGCAACTTTATTCTTTTGGAGGTGACAGGTGAGTACTGAAGCACGCGCAGTACATTTTCCGGCGGAAGACTGGGGCGGGGGTGTGCACCCCTACCGTGTCGGTCATCGCAAGCTCGGGATGTGGTTGTTCATTGTTTCCGACTCCTTGACCTTCTCGGCGCTGTTGATAGGCTACAGCTATTTGCGGGCCTCAAATGTTTGGCCCACGCCGTTTCCGTTTTATCCGAGCATTGTCTTTTCGTCAGTCATGACCTTTTGTCTGCTCTCATCGAGCTTGACGATGGTCTTCGGCGTTTCGGCCTCGAGCCATGGCGACAAGGCGCGCGCGCGCAAATGGATTCTGGCTACGATGTTTTTTGGCGCCGCGTTCGTTATCCTCCACCTCATCGAATGGAATCACTTGTACAGTGAAGGACTGCGGCCCTTTAGTTTGCCAGAGCACTGGGTGCAGACCTTCACCACCTCTGACGGGCAATTGCCCTCGCCGCTGTTTGGCGCAACCTTCTTCACAATCACCGGATTGCACATGTTTCACGTTGCCACCGGGATCATTTACCTGGCAGTGGTAGCCGCACGCGTCAATAAAATTAATCACGAAGATATCGAAATTAGCGGTCTCTACTGGCACTTCGTAGATCTGGTCTGGATGTTTGTGTTCCCACTGATTTACATCCTGTCAGTGGATGTTGGTGGTCATTTGGCTAAGTAGGTGGTTCGCTGAACACTTAAGCGGAGGAATCGAGCATGAGCGCACACGCTGAAGAGCATTTTGCCGGCAGTAATAAACTGTTTACGTCAATTTGGGTCTGGCTGCTTGCTTTGACGTTGATAGAGATCTTCCTTGCTTACAAGCCAATGCCGATTCATTTCATGTTGACGATTCTGCTTGGCCTCTCGATTATCAAGGCGGCGCTGATTGTAGCCTACTTCATGCACATGAAGTTTGAGCGCTTGAGTCTCATTCTTACCATCGTGCCGATGCTGGTGGTCTGTATCTGTTTGCTATTCGTGTTCTTCCCCGATAGTTTCAGATCGGCTGGCTTGCGTTATCAGTTTAAGGAACAGCCACCCCCGCCCCCTGCTGAGGCGCCGGAACATTAATGCATCGACTTATGAACGCTCTGACAAAACTAAAGCCCGCCCTGTTGGTGCTGGTGGCCTTCTCTTTTCTCGCAGTGTTTAGTACGACGGCCTTAGGGCAATGTTCGATGTGCCGCTCAGCGCTAGCCGGCTCAAGCAACGCGTTCTTTGTTCGCAACTTCAATATCGGCGTGCTGGTGCTGTTGGTCCCGCCGGTGACGATATTCTGCTCGATCTTTGTAGTGCTGAAACGTTACAAAAAAACCGACGACGAAGACCAGGGAGACAGGGAATCTTGAAAAGGCGACACCATCTCAGCGCGCGGCTTATGCTGCTGGCCGTTTTGGTTGCGCCCACGCTCGCTGCCCCAGTCTACAAAGCGGGCGATTGGATCGTCATTAATCCGCCTGATGAGGGCTTCTCGGTCCAGCTTCCCGTGAAGCCTGAGGAGCAAACCGACCGCAGTACGTTTGAGTCCAATACGTATAAGATGCGGCTCTACACTAGTAATGATCAGGCGAGCGGACTGCTGTACATGGTGGTAATGCAGGAGTATCCAGACCCTTCCGGCGTCCTTACTCCGGCCTTAAGATTCGACAAATTCATGGACGGTTTTAAGCAGGGCTTCGCGAAGTCGTTAGCGGAGTCAGCCGGAATGAAGGTCGACGTACAATTTGATCGGGATCTTAGTTTGAAAGGCGCAGCCATTGGACGGCAGTACATCCTTTCTCTCGGAGAAACGCGGGGATTACTGCGAGCCTTCGATGCCAATCCGCGCAACTACGTGCTAATGGTTTTGGGTGGTGACGAAAAAAAAGCCGAAGTCAATCGCTTCTTCCATTCATTCGAAATTAAAGTCGCTCCGCCACCGATACCGCAACCACTGAAAACAAACCTTAATAGTTAAGACTAATTTTATGGCTGAGGAGAATCTTCTGCGCATCGACGTTGAAAAGCGGACTACTCGAGGCCGGGTGTGTCCGCGTTGCGGTGGAAAGATTATTCCTTCTGATCGCGCCGTCTATCAAAATGCGGCGGATCCGAGCGGGGCCTATCCCATGTGGCAGTGCGAGAGATGTGGCTACGAAGAAATGTCTGAACGAAAAGCACCCGCAGGTAAGGCGAAACATTGATGGAAAGGTCTTTCAGTCTTTTAGCAGCGACGGGCCAACCTGAATGGAAATGAGCGAGACAGGATTTATGAAGCGTGAAGCGACTTTACTTAACCTGGTATGCATTGTTGCGGCACTTGGCTTTCTGGCGTTGGCAGTCGCAAATGCGTTGCTCTCTCCAAGTTTTCTGACCACCGACAACCTGTTCGTTACCATGGTCTGCATGTTGATTGCCTTGATGTTTGCAGTCAATCCGTTGCTCTACCTCAGAGATGAAGGCCGGCTGCCGATGCCGTTTCAAAAACGCCGGGTACTTAAAACAGCGGCAGTTGACGCGAGTGGGCGAGCATTGCCGTCATCGGCGCCCTTACTCGATGCCAAAGGGCGCGCGGTGCCTCCTGACGTCAAATCGATGGTGGCAAATATGAAGCAAAAGCAGCCGTAGCCTGGAACTTGTCTTAATCCCGCCGTGAATGAAATCGACAAACGCGTTTTGAAAAGTTTTGAACTCTGGAAAAGAGAGAAGCTCGATCTGCATACTCTCTTTGAGGCAGGCGAGAACGATCCTGACGCGCGCACCGCAGTTTTCGACTCGGTTGAGCGTTTGGTAACCGAAGGCCTGCTTCAGGAAGAGGGTAATGATTTCTATTCGCTGACCGAACAAGGAAAGAAAGCAGTAATGAGTGATGAGTAATAAGTGCTGAGTGCTGAGTGCTGAGTTAAGCCGTTCAATTTTCCGGGCTTTTACTCATCACTCATCACTCATCACTCAGAACTCATGACGTGTTTCCGAATGCCTGAATACGTTTCATATCTTCCGCACATCAATGCGACTTTGAATTCAACCAGCGCACTCTTGTTGCTCGCCGGGTTCAGATTCATAAGGCTCGGCCGCATCCAGGCGCACCGAAACTGTCAGGTCACCGCGGTAGCTACATCAACGCTCTTTCTCGTTTCGTATCTCACTTATCACTACTTTCACGGCGCTACCAAATTTTCCGGACAGGGCCTGGTGCGTCCGTTGTATTTCACGATCCTGATAACGCATACGATTCTCGCGGTCGTTATTGTGCCGCTGATATTGGTTACTTTGTACCGGGCCGCTCGTGGAGATTTCATCCGGCACCGCAGGATTGCGCGTTGGACGCTGCCGCTTTGGTTATACGTTTCGGTCACAGGTGTAATTGTCTACCTGATGCTCTACCAGATTTATCCTTCGTAATAATTGGATGTTAAGGCCGATCAAGTGATGTGCTGGTAGCGCGGGCGTCTCGCTCGCAACGCGCCGAAAGGCGCGCATTCCCGGGGAAGGCTCTAAATTGTTTCGCGCTTCGCGCTCCTTGCGGGCGGGACGCCCGCGGTCTCAGCACTTCACTTGATAATTATGAGCGAGTAATGATCGAGAAGTCGGACACTCCTGAAACAGCGATTCCGGCGGTCAAACGCGTGCGTGCGTCCGGCCCAATTTTGATTCTTGCGATCCTGTTTGTGGTGGCTTCTTTTCTGACCTGGTACTTCACCTGGTTCGGGCGTGATCTTTCTGATTCTGATATTTCGGAGTTTTTACTTGATGAGAAGCATCCACGACACGTACAACATGCGTTGCTGCAGATTCAACAACGTATAGAGCGCGGCGATCCGAAGGCTAAACAGTGGTACCCGCAAATTATCAAGCTTGCCGGTAGTTCGGAGACGGAGTTCCGTTTGACCGTCGCCTGGCTGATGGGCGCAGACAACCGCTCGGAGGAATTTCACAACAGCCTTAAGGGATTGTTAGCAGATCCCGAAGCAATCGTCCGTCGTAATGCCGCTTTAGCTCTCGTCAGGTTTAACGATGCGAGCGGGCGAGGTGAACTGCTCGCTATGTTGCAGCCATTCGCGGTGATTGCGCCCGCTGCGGGCGTGCTGCAAAGCAGCTTATCCAGCGGCGCGCAAATAAGTCGTGGGGCGTTGTTGGGTCGCATTCTGGAGCCTAACAACGAGGTTATTGAACTCCGGTCGCCGCTCATTGGCAAAGTCGATCGGCTGCTTGTGGCCAGCGGCGCCAACCTTGAAAAAGGTGACGCAGTGTTAACCATTAAATCTGACGAGCAAAGCATCTGGGAGGCGCTACGCGCGCTTGCTGTGGTGGGTCAGCCAGAAGACCTTGGCCTAATGGAAAGCTATATCAGCGGCGCCGAACCGGTAGGCGAACGACTGAAACAACAAGCAACTCTTACAGCTAATGCGATCAAGCAACGTGCTGTGGAAAAGAAATAGTTACCGAGATCATCAGACCACTATAGAAGGAAGGAACGAGTTACCGCGTGCGAAGTAGAAGCCTTCGCAGCGCCCAAACCAGAATCCCCCATGCTTACACATCTCAGCGTCTTTCTAATTACCTTATCCGGTCTGGTGCTTGAGGTCGGACTCACTCGCATCTATTCTGCCAGCATCTGGTACCACTTCGCTTTCGTAGCCATTTCGGTAGCGTTACTGGGATGGGGCCTCGGAGGCTTCACTGTCCATGTGTTGAAGCGAACCAGGCGATTATCGATGAATACTGCAGCCCTGGTGACTTTGCTCTACGCTGCGGCGATCCCTCTTTGCCTCTGGTTACTGGTTCGGTTTCCGTTTGAGCTTGACCGGTTGCCTCTTTATTTTCTGGCTCCGCTGCTGCCGTTCTTTTTGGCCGGCATGGCGTTATCGATAGTTTTTGATCTAAACCGTGCTTCCTCCGGTTCGTTGTACTTTGCTGATCTGGTGGGCGCCGCGCTGGGCGCGGTGCTGGTTACAGTGCTGCTGTTCGCCCTCGGTGGCGAGGCAGCTTTGTTGGCAGCGACGATCGCGCCTGCGATAGCGGCGCTTTGTCTATCGTTGGTACCAGACCCCGCAGCAGAATTGTCCGAAACGAGAAAGAAGCGAGCCGGACTACTGCCACGCGCGATTCGCATGCTTGCTTTGGCGGGTGTTGTTCTAACTGTGGTTGCTGTGTTTTCAGCAGTCAAGCTCGGAACGTTTCGCGTCAAGCCGGGTACGACCAAAGCCATGCGTAACCAAATGGACGCCAACCCGCAAGCGCACATTGCCCAAACTGGGTGGAACGCTTACTCGCGTATCGACGCTGTGGAAGGTGTGGCGCCAAGGCATGTGGCGCGTCTCTATATTGACTCGGATGCGTGGACAAGTATTTACGAGTGGGACGGACGCCTCGAAAGCGCAAGCGATCTGCGTAACTCCTACCGCGCCCTTCCATTCAGGCTGACACCGAATGCCGAGACGCTGGTCATCGGCCCCGGCGGCGGTGCAGATGTTGTCTCAGCCCTTTCATCCGGCAGCCGCAAGGTAACCGCGGTCGAGTTGAATCCCCTGATGCTTAAGTTTGTCCGGAGCTACGGCGCGCGTGCAGGGAATATTTATGACCGGCCTGATGTCGAAACAATCCAGAGCGAAGGGCGAAATTTCATCAGTCGCACTGACCGGAAGTTTGACATTATTTTTATGGGCTTCGTTGATTCGTGGGCTTCGGTCGCCTCAGGCGGTCTGTCACTTTCGGAAAACTACCTGTACACCACTGAAGCTTTCCGCGCTTATTACGATCATCTAACTGACAATGGAATCCTGGTAGTGCTTCGTTGGGAAACCGACATTCCCAGGCTCGTGACGAACAGTGTAGCGAGCCTGGGCGCAGAAGCAGCGGGAAAGCGAATCGTTGCGTTGATGGAAGCGCAAGGCGCGCCCAATGAGCCCAGGCAGATGCTCTTCATGCTGCGCAAGCGTCCTTTTACTGAAACGGAGACTGCAGATATCTCCCGGAACTGGACACAAGCAACCGCTGTCATCCTGCCCGGAGTGACCGCGCCGCCATTGATTGGCGATGTGCTGGCGGGAAGGAAAGACTCTGGTTCAATACGAAACCGAGTCGCCGCGCTTTGTCAGTCCGGTTTGGGACGACAGTCCATTTTATTTCGCCATAGAACGGCCCTTTCGTATGCCCGCTGCGATTGCCCAGCCGCTGCTTAAGTGGTTGCTCCTTCCCAGTATCGCTATGCTCGCGCTCTTTGCCGTACTTGGCAGACCGCAGCAGGCGAGCATTGGGCAATACAGCGGCTCGGTGCTTTACTTCGCCGCCCTGGGTTTTGGCTTTATCGCGGTGGAGTTAGCGTTGTTGCAAAACCTGACACTGCTGGTCGGTCATCCGATCTATACGCTCTCCGTGTTGCTCTTTACGCTATTGGCGATGGGTGGAATTGGAAGCGCCATCAGTTCAAGTGTATCGATGACTAAGGCCTGCATCGTGGTGGCTATCATTGGAACCGTTGAGGCTATCAGCTTGCCGAAGCTGGTGCCGATGCTACTGTTCCTTCCGCTGTGGGCGCGCATTGGGATAGCAATGTTGCTCATTGCGCCACTCGGACTCGGGATGGGCATTCCGTTCCCTCGCGGTTTGCGCGAGACGGGCCGTGGATCGCTTCCGGCGCCGCCCTTCTATTGGGGCTTAAACGGCATCATGTCTGTCATCGGATCGGTCACGACTGTTTTCGTTGCTTTGATGAGTGGCTTCCAGGCTGCAATGCTGATGGGTAGCGCTTGCTATGTAATTGCGGCTCTGGCGTCGCGGCAGGCGTTCCGAACCAGCGAAATCCTGACGGCAAAAGGCTCCGACAGCGAAGCCGTCAGAGCCGTTTGAAATGAACCGACTTACAATTTTGGATACTAGGCAGCAGGTGGTGCGGGTGGAAGGTCCGGCAAAGTAATACCGTGCACCGCTTCCCAATCATCGGTTGGCACCATCTCGATCGCATCCCAGGGGCAGCCGTCGAGGAATGCGCCGTCCGGTCCCTTACTAATGCACTTCTGGCAGCCGATGCAGAGATACGGGTCTACCTCAATTCGTCCAAATGGCGGATGATCTTCATCCGGCACCCAGAACATGCAGGCTTCGATCGGACAGTATTCGATGCAAGCTGGCGATCCGGCGCAACCAGTGCAGCAGTCAGTGGTGATGGCCAGAATTCGCGGACGCTTCTTGCGGGCGGCCTTGCCGTCGCCTTCTGACATTGGGCGATGTTTTTCTACGATGTCGAACACGCGTTATTAATGCTCCCGTTGCAAGTGATGATGGCCCGACTCTAACATAGCTCTGCTGATTTCCTCAACGATTTGTGTCGGTTGTGTGATTTGCTTGCTGCCCAAGGCTCAAAGGTTTACAAAGGCTAAAACGTAACCCGAAGAGCTAAAGGAGGCACCAGCATGGAAACAGTAGCCGGAATTTTTGCATCGCGCGCCAAAGCGGAACAGGCTGTCAGAGAAATCAATGCCCTGGGTATTCCAAACGACAGAATTGCGTTGTTGACGCCTGGGATGAGTGACCAAGCCGTCGAGCGTGCAGTACCCACTGAAGATACCGAACAGCCAGGGATTGGTGCGGCAATGGGTGGAACGGTAGGCGGAGCAATGGGTGTTGCCGGAGGCGCGAGTTTGGGAGCAGCTGCCGCCAGCTTGTTGGTTCCTGGAGTTGGTCCGGTAATCGCCGGCGGAATTCTTGGCGCTGCACTTTTGGGCGCGGGTGGAACGGTAACGGGAATCGCAGCCGGCCAGGCGCTCGAGAAAGAACTCGAAGCGGGTTTACCCCACGACGAGCTATATCTCTATGAAGACGCACTGAGGCAAGGCCGCTCGGTTGTAGTGGCGTTTGTTGATGATGAAGGAGCAATATACTCCGTACGTAATACGCTAGCAGGTGCCGGCGCGGAGGGAATTGACGAAGCTCGGGAGAATTGGTGGATCGGACTACGAGACGCTGAAGAAGCAGAGTATGAGGCAGCAGGTCGGTCGTTTCAAACAGATGAAGCCAGCTACCGACGTGGCTTTGAGGACGCGTTGAAAAAACGCGGCAAGGCGTCCGAAAGGCCGGATGATTTCATCGCTTCACCGGTCGGACCCGACAACGAAGCCTTTCGCCGTGGCTATGAACGTGGGCTGAAATATCAAAAGGGTTTGCGGGAGAAATATAAAGTTTGAAGAACGTGCTGCTCAACCTGGTTGTGCTGTTCGGAATACTCGGTTTGAGTGCGATCATCACAGCCTGGTTTGCACGCACGATGTACATTCGGTGTCTAAGCTGCGGCACGCTCAACGCGCAAAGGCGTACGCAGTGTCGGGCCTGCCAGAAAACATTCTAATGGCGCGTTCTCGGGCGTACCGGGCTATTTTTTCGTTCGCACTGCTGATACTTTTTTGCACCGTTACAATGTCACAACATCCTCCTGAGGCCACCATTCCCGTCGCCTGGCTCACCCACGCTGAGAAGACGGATTATCGCGAAACACCCCGTTACGCCGAAACTATTGAATACTCAAAACGACTCGATCAAGCGTCTCCGCTAATAAAGTTTCAAAGCTTTGGCAAGAGTGGCGAAGGACGCGAGCTACCACTACTGATCGCGACGGAGGGCGACACCTTTACGCCTGAAGCGGCGAGGCATGCCGGCAAGGCAGTGATTCTGATACAGGCCTGCATCCACGCAGGAGAACCCGATGGTAAGGACGCGGGTCTGGCGTTGTTGCGAGACATTGCGATTACCAAAACGCAGCCGGGGTTACTCAAGAACCTGGTCGTACTATTTATTCCGATCTACAACGCTGATGGTCATGAGCGAGTAAGTCCTCATAACCGGATAAACCAAAACGGGCCGGTTGAGATGGGTTGGCGCACTACCAGCACCTATCAGAATCTCAATCGCGATTACATGAAGGCTGATACGTCCGAGACGCGCGCGTGGTTGGCGTTATGGAACCAGTGGAAGCCCGATCTCTTTATTGACTGTCACGTGACTGACGGCGCTGATTATCAATACAACATTACTTATCAGCATGAGCATCATGCCGGCATTGCCCCAAGCATACTGGCCTGGGAAGAAAAAGTAATTGATAAACGGGTCGCCCCGGCTACTGAAGCCGCCGGAAACGTGGTCTCGTGGTACCTGGAGTTCATCGACAATCGTGACTTGCACAAGGGTATTCGAGACTTTAACGGTAGCCCGCGCTTCTCGACGGGCTATACGCCTCTTAGGAACCGTCCTGGAATTCTTATCGAGACGCATATGTTGAAGCCGTATCGGCCGCGCGTCATCGGCACTTACGACTTCCTGCGATTTGCGTTGGCAGAAGTCAGTCGCGATCCGCAGAGCCTGGTGAGCGCAGTTCGGGAGGCTGATGAAAAGACATTGGCCGACGGAGGCACCTATGATCCGTCGCGCAGTTATCCACTGGACTTTGAGTTAAGCGAGAAGAGCACGCCTTACAAATTGAGAGCGGTTGAATTCCAGACGGAAAAGAGCGATATCTCGGGAGCACAACGCGTCATCTTTGGAACCAAGCCAGTTGAGCTAAGCGTGCCGCTCTATAACGATTTTCGCGTGAAGAAGTCGGTAGCGCCTCCGCTCTACTATATTGTCCCCGCCCAGTGGGCGAATGTAATCGAACTTCTGAAAGCACACGGGCTGAGGTACCAAACTACAAAGGAACTCACCACGATCGATATTGAGAGCTATCGCTTTGTTGACGTTAAGTGGGCTGGGGGTCCTTTTGAGGGCCGGCTCATGCCGTCCTTTAAAGTCGAAGTGGTTCGCGAGCGACGAACGTTTCCGGCCGGGTCAGTCATTGTTCCGCTGGCCCAGGAAGCAGCGAAGGTTGCAATCAACCTCCTCGAACCGGAGGCGCCGGATTCTTTAGTTCATTGGGGATTCTTCAATGCGACGTTTGAGCAGAAAGAATATGGCGAGGACTACGTTGTCGAAAAACTGGCGCGCGAAATGCTGGAGAAGAATCCTACTTTGCGTGAAGAGTATGAGAAGAAACTGGCCAGCGATGCCGCCTTCGCTGCTAATCCGCATGCCAGGCTCCAGTTTTTCTATCGGCGCTCGCCTTATTGGGATAAGCAGATGAACCTCTACCCGGTCGGTCGTATCCTTACGCCATTCAACCCTTAGTTCCAGGTTTCAAGTTCCAAGTTCCAAGTTCCAAGTTTCAAGTTCAAGGTTCAGTCTTGTTTTGAATACAAAGTCTCAGCCTTTTGCCTGCGTCTAACTTGAAACCTGAAACTCGAAATTTCTTACCGTGTTAACGCGTCCGGGTGTTCTGAAATCTCCTCAACCGCACGACTCCGACTGCGAATGGTGACTACCGCTACGCCGGCAAAGATCAGCGCGCAGGCTACGATTGTTCTCGAGTTCCAGCTTTCTCCCAGGACCAGCGGTGCAAGTCCAAACGCCAGCAGCGGTTGCAGATAAATGTAGACTGCGACGACGCTGGGTGAAACGCGTGTGATAGCCCAGGAGTTCAGATAGTAGGCGCCCACAGTAGGAACGAGAATAATATAAGCAACTGCCAGGAATAACCCTACCGAAATTGTTTTGAACTCTGCAGTATTCCAGCACAAAACTGCGATGGGTAAAGCAAACAGCGCGGCTATTTGAAAAATCCAGGTGATGACATTGAGGGCGCCATACCGTCGAAAAAGATTTCTTGAAACGGCCAGGTAAGCGCCGTAGCAAAAGGAGCTGGCGATGAGCAAAAGATTGCCGAGCGTCGTTTGGGCGCTGAAGTCCGCCCGCAATGGATCGACCAGGTAGATAACACCGGTGGCGGCCAGCAGGATGCCCAGAAAATGTCTCAGAGAGGCCTTGTCGTATCCGAGAGCTATGCTTACGACCAGAGCGAACACGGGAATAGTAGTTATAAGTAAGGTTGAATTGATCGCAGTTGTGAGCGACAAGCCTTTAACAAAAATGAACTGATTAAGAGCGACTCCGAGTAGGCTGGAGAGAACCAGCCAGGCAAGAACTCGGCGAGGCAGTTGCGGTAGTTCACCGAGCTTTGGTCGTAGCAAACTGAAGATGAGAGTCGCGCCAAATATACGAAAGCAAACCAGGCTGGTGCTGGACATCGATCGCATTGCAACCTTGCCCAGAATAGGCCAGCTGCCAAACATGACCTGCACAGCCAACAACGCCAGGTGTGGCGCGATAGCGTGATCCTTGAGAGACGCGTTAGGGGTCATTAGCAGTGCGAATAAAAAGTTGAGTCGCAGCAAAAAAGGATCGGCAACTCCGATCCTCTTCTAAAGTGTGACCCGAATAGTTTACCAGTCTCAGACAACCAGAAAGAGTGGGTTCTCAAGAATCTTTTTGAAAGTTTGCAGGAACTTCGCTCCCGTCGCGCCGTCAACTACCCGGTGGTCGCAGGACATCGTGACGCGCATCATTTGACGAATGACTAGTTCATTGTTTCTGACCACCGGTTTTGGCGACATCGCGCCGACCGCCAATATTGCTGCTTCCGGTGGGTTAATTATGGCGGTGAATTCGTCAATGCCGAACATTCCCAGATTGCTGACGGAAAAGCTCGCACCCAAATATTCCTCGGGCCGCAGCTTGCGATTGCGGGCACGTTCTGCTAAATCGCGCACCTCGGCGGCGATTTCGCTGAGTGACTTCTGATCCGCAGCGCGGACAATTGGCGTTATTAATCCTTCCTCAATCGCCACAGCAACGCCAATGTCAGCGTGCTCATAATATCTCACCACTTTGTCCTGAAACGAGGCATTGACCTGAGGATGCTGCATGAGCGCAGCTGCGGCCACCTTAATGATGATGTCGTTAATGCTGATCTTCAGTTCAGGATCGAGCTCGTTTATTCCTTTGCGCATTTCAGCCGCACGATCCATTTCGATCTCAGTGGTCAGGAAGAAATGTGGCACCGGACCCAACGAAGTCACTAAACGTTTGGCAATTGTGCGGCGCATCTCGCTGGCCGGCTCGTCGCGGTAGGCTGAAGCTTGTGCGGTCGCAGACTTTTGGAAAGGGCTGGTTTCGACTGCTCGCAGATGCCTGGTTGGGGGTTGGGCGCTGGCGGTTGTGGATTTACCGCTGATAAGTTGCTCGACGTCGCGTTTAATAATTCTGCCACCGGGACCGCTACCACTCACCGAACGCAAATCAATTCCAGATTCTGCCGCCATCCGGGCTGCCAAAGGAGAAACAATCAGACGGCCGCTCGATGACGCTTCGGGTTGCGCGGTCTTCTGGCTTCCATTTCCGGAGGTTTCTACGGCGACACTGGGGATTGCGGCTTCTGGAACGGCAGCCGGTCCGGCACTAGCTTCTTTTGGTTCTTTCGGCGACTCAGCAGCAGGAGCGGCCTTGGGCGATTGACCTGAACCGGCCTGAGCGGTCAGTGCTGAAATGTCTTCGTCAGGTTCACCGATGATCGCAATCAACTGCCCGAGAGGCGCCGATTCGCCTTCCTGAATCAGAATCTTCCGCAACACTCCGCTGCCGAGTGCCTGCATTTCCATGGTTGCCTTGTCAGTGTCAATTTCGGCGAGCGGTTCGCCCATCGACACCTTGTCGCCCTCTTTCTTCAGCCAACGAGAGAGTTGTCCCTCTTCCATCGTGGGCGAAAGCTTGGGCATGATTACCTGGGTTGCCATTCAAATTGGTCCTTTGATAGTTATCCGTGAGCCGCAGTCATTTTCTATCCGATGGCAGCCACGCATCCGGAAAAAGACAACCGACGGCGGACAACTGACTCGCTTTTACAAATATGCAACTTCGCGAACTGCAGCGACAATCTGGTCGACATTTGGGATTGCCAGATCCTCAAGATTCTTGGCGTAGGGCATCGGCACGTCGGCCCCTGAGACGCGCTTGACCGGAGCATCGAGATAGTCAAAAGCCCGCTCGTTGATTTCCGAACTAATCTCTGCCGCAACTCCGCAGAATGGATGCGACTCTTCGGCAACTACCACTCGATTTGTTTTCTTTACCGACTCAATGATCGTACCAATGTCCAGTGGTCGAATGGTCCGCGGGTCAATCACTTCGCAGGACAAACCCTGTCCTTGCAGAATCTCAGCGGCCTTTAACGCAACGGGAACCATTAATGCCCGCGCCACGATGGTAGCGTCCGTTCCTTCGCGCTTTATGTCCGCCAACCCGAGGGGAATAGTAAAATCCGGATCGTCAGACACTTCACCCTTTTGTCCGTACATTCGCTCCTGTTCAATGAAGATCACCGGATCGTCATCGCGAATCGCAGACTTCAACAGACCCTTTGCGTCTGCCGGCGTGGAAGGCATGACCACCTTCAGGCCAGGGAAATACGCGAACCATGACTCAAGCGCTTGTGAATGCTGGGAAGAAACCTGGAACGCCGAGCCACCTGGTCCGCGGAATACGATGGGGATTTTATATTGCCCACCGGACATGTAGAGCATCTTGGCAGCGGAGTTGATGATCTGATCAGTCGCGAGGATCGAGAAGTTGAAAGTCATAAACTCCACGATCGGCCGTAGTCCGGCCATCGCCGCGCCCACGCCCAGACCCGCGAAACCTAGTTCTGTTATCGGTGTATCGATGACGCGCTTAGGGCCAAGTTCTTCGAGCAAACCCTTGGTAACCTTATAAGCTCCCTGATACTCGCCAACTTCTTCGCCCATCAGAAAGACGTCTTGATCGCGGAGCATCTCCTCGCGTAAAGCTTGATTGAGCGCCTCGCGCATGGTTACCAAAGCCATTTAATGAGTTCCTCTTATTACGAATCTCGTTACTGAGTTAACTGTTGCCCGTATCGATGGGGGTAGCATAAACATCGGTGTGTAGTTCTTTCGGATCGGGAAAAGGACTTTCTTCAGCGAAGCGCACCGACTTCTCAACTTGGTCTTTAACTTCCGCTTCGATCTTTTGAAATTCGGAATCCGACAGGACACCCTCTTCTTTCAAGGTCGCAGAAAAAAGCTTGATGGGGTCGCGCTCCTGATGCCGCTCGATCTCGGCACGAGTGCGATAGTTTCCGGGGTCAGACATGGAGTGTCCCATGAAACGATAGGTGCGAACCTCGAGTAGCGTGGGTAGATATTCCTTACGAGCACGTTCGACCGCACGCAGTGTCGCCTCGCGCACGGCCAACACGTCCATGCCATCGACAAACTCTGAAGCAATATCGTAGGCATAAGCTTTCTGCGAAATGTCATGCGACGACATTGCGCGGGCCAGCGACGTTCCCATTCCGTATTGATTGTTTTCGCAGATGTAAATGCAGGGAAGCTTCCAAAGTTGGGCCATGTTGAGGGACTCGTGAAAGGCGCCCTGGTTGACTGCCGCTTCACCAAAATAACAAAGAGTCACCTGATCGGTCCCCTTATATTTCGAGGCGAAAGCTACGCCAGTCGCCAAAGGGATTTGTCCGCCGACAATAGCATGTCCGCCAAGAAAATTTACTTCCTTGTCAAACATGTGCATCGAGCCGCCCTTGCCCTTCGAACATCCGGTCGCTTTGCCGTAAAGCTCAGCCATTACGGACTCCGGTGTCATGCCCTTGGCGATCGCATGAGCGTGCTCACGATAGCTGGTGAGAACATAGTCGTCTTTGCGGATTGCCGAGATAGAGCCGATGGCAACGGCTTCCTGGCCGATATAAAGATGACAAAAACCACCAATCTTGCCGGCGCTATAAATCTCGGCTGCCTTCTCTTCGAAGCGACGAACGAGAAGCATCTGGTGATAGATGTTGATCAGCGTCTCGCGATCAAGGCCAGCGACCCGGCTCTTTAACGACTCTTTGACTTGCAGGGAACGCCCGGCAGCCGAAGTTTCAGACGATTCTTCATCCAACACACCAGTGGCGCTCGTATCCTCAGCACCTACCCGGGAGGACTCTGGCGCACGTTTTCTCATTTCGTAATTTGACTTTGCCACAGGCCGCTTTCCAGTGTTGAAACCACCCTTAAGGACAGTTTTCTAATCGAAGTTCAGATTTTGTCGTCTTCAAAACAGTGTCAGGGATTATACGCGAGGACTGTAAGGAGGCGCAAAACCAGCGTTCTTAAGAAAACGACTGGTAAAACCTGCGGAACAATTCGGGAGGTCGACAATAAGAAGCGCACCTCGAAAACGCACGAGATGCGCTTTAGGAAAGGGAAGTCAACGCCTACCTGAAGGCGTCGACTGTATTAATAGGACTGTTGGCCAGAGTAATGACGGTTTTGCGCAGATGCTTATTGCTTTGCATCTTGCGAGCGGCTGCGGTCAGGAGTTCTTCAGTAGTTTCCCCTTCTTCCGGATAACAGGCCACGCCGATGCTCAGACCAAGTTGCACCAAAGTGCCGGTGCGCACCGAAAACCTTTGCTCTTCGACCGCGTTGCGGATGCGTTCACCAATGTCAGCGGCCATGTGTGTCGAGGCCATGGGCATTATGGCGACAAATTCGTCACCCGCATATCGAGTTAGAATGTCCATCTGGCGGAGTTCTTTTCTGATCACCGCGGCGGCACTGGCCAAAACACGATCACCAATTGCATGACCATACTGATCATTGACGCCTTTGAAATCATCTATATCCATACTAACTACCGCCAGCGATTCGTTAGACATTCGCTGACACTCTGCGATTCGCTGTTCAAGCATCATGTAGAATCCGCGGGCGTTTGGTAACTCAGTAAGCGGATCAGTGAGGGCGCTTTCTTTCGTCCTCTCGAAGGTTAGGGCATTGTTGAGGGCGCAGGATGCATGCTGACAAACAGATTCAAGCAAGCGGACATGCTCTGTGGTATAGGAAGTCCGGCTCTTCGAATAAACCGTGATCGCGCCGAAAGCGCCATCCTCTCGCAACAAAGGCGAAACCAGCACGCCTCGATAGTTACTGGCGATTTCTTCCGGGATCCCCACTAAATCAAGCTCAGGCGATGCGTTACACATGGAACGGGCATTTGCGATAACCCAGCCTGTTATGCCTTCACCGATAGTCACTCGCCGGTATCTGAAAACCTCGGCATCTTCGCCAGCTGCGTGAGCTGCTTCGGCTTTTCCGGATTTTTCATCAACCACAAAAATAATGCAGGTATCGAACGGTACAATTGCCCGCAGTTTGTTGGAGACGAGCGTGACAGTGTCATTCAGATTGAGGGAGGAGCCAATAGTCTGCGCAATCTCATGAAGCGCAAATACTTCTCGCTGAGCTTCAGAAATGGTTCTGAATCCAACATAGTCGTTAACTTGAGTTCCCAACACACTGGAGGCCAGCCCGGCATCCGGTTTTGTATTGGTCAAATAATCGGGAACAGCAATTTCCGAGTCAACCTGCTCCTGAATATCCTCGGCTGCGATTAAACGATCGAATTCCTCTACGTGCGCAATAAATATTTCAACCACGCGAGGATCAAAAGCGGTGGTGGACATGTTTCTAAGGAGGGCGAGCGATTCTTCGCGGGTCATTCCCTTGCGGTAAGGTCGGTCACAGCGTGTCGCGTCGTAAAAATCCACGACTGAGATGATTCTCGCAACCAGGGGAATGGCTTCGCCGCGTAACCCCTTCGGGTAGCCACTACCATCCCACTTCTCATGATGGTAGCGAACGATGTCTTCAACCGGATAAGGGAAGTTAACACGCCTAAGAATGTCACCACCGACAGTTGGGTGAATTTTCATTTTTGCAAACTCGGCTTCGGTAAGCTTGCCTGGCTTGTTCAAAATGTATTCGGGTACCGCCAACTTGCCAATATCATGAAGCAACGCTCCGGCGAAAAGAGCTTGCAACTCTTTACCGCCAAGATTGAAAAGCCTGCCCATCTCCGAGGCGTAAATCTGTGTCCGGCGAACGTGACCGTGAGTGGTCTGGTCCTTTGCGTCGATCGCAATTGCCAGCGACTCAATAGTGTTCATGTGAATCTTCGCCATCTCCTCGATGTGCTCGCGTTGTCCGGCCTCTGCGCGTCGCACTTCGCTCAGTCGCTTCTCATTGAATCGATACAAGAGATGCATAAGACCTGTTATCAACATGCCAAGAAAAATGAAGGGTAGGCCTGCGCCCTGTAAGGCAGCATAGAAAAGGACCGCGGAAGCGGCACCCGCAACTTGAGTAGTAAGAGTCCAGACAATACTTTCCTGAGAGGGTAGGACCAGAGGCTCTCCGTCAACGACCTTGAGGAAATAGCTTGTGGCCAGTGTGCTCAAAAAGTATTGCAGGACGGCGAGGATGCAAAGCGGCACCAGGACAGCATTAACCGGGAGAGTTTGGCCCCCTCTTAGAAGGGAATCATCCGCGAAGATGGCCACCAGCCAACCGTAACAGGACGCCGAAACGAAAGTCGAGATGACCGCGATAGCGGTTGTAAAAAAGCATTCCTTCTTACTCGAAAGTCCATAGGTAGAAACGAAACCGACAATCGCGGCGAGCAGTGTGGCCGGCCCTACTGTGGCTGCGGGTGGCACTGCATAGAGAATGATTGCCAGGAAGACCAACGCATCAGCCAATGATTTTCGGCTCTGACTGACACCGACAGTGCTGGTGATGGAAACTGTGAAGCGACTCGCGGTGAGCGTCAGGCCCAGAAGCACTAACCATGCAAGCAAGCCGGCGCTCGTTAACAGTGGCAATTCGAGTGTAGACACCAGCGCGGAACCAACCAGTAATGAGCCGAGCGCCGCGATGCCGATAAGGAAAACTTTGCTTTTCCAAGTCCTTTTGTAAGTCATTTCGATGAGAAGCTCCCACTTGGCAGGTTAAAAGAGCCTGGGCGTGAACCAGCTTTCTAAAACGATGGAAACTATCAGGTAGCCTGGAATGAGCCTGGTGTGACGCTAACGCGATTGGCTATTCGCCAACACTGTTTAGCACTGCAAACGATAACTTTTTCAGTAGGTTACGTCAAGTACCAATGATGGTCAGGAAACGGCAGGTCGAAGAGGGGGAGCCCACAGATCTAATGAGTCGCGGCCACGCTCAAGCTAAACTCGCCCCGGCTGGGCCAAGCAGCAGTTGTGAGGCCAGTTCCTTTGGGTCTGTTGTGGGGGTCTGGCAGGCGAAATGTTCACACAGGTAAACGGTAGCTTTTCCGTCAATTTGGGGCCGTTCGCGTACCAGTGGAATAAGTTCCGCCGCCCTGGTATTGCTCGGAGAAATCGATGCGACGACCTTGTTGGGCAGATAGCAGCTCCAGAGCTCATCCAGTAGGGCCTGAGTTTCTGCCTGATCCAAGTCTCCCACCAATGCAATTTCCTTCGGGGTGCCCACATAGAAATCGAGCGCGCAGAGCAAGCGACCAAATCCAGACGGGTATCGCTGAACGGTCGAAGCCATCAATCGCAGAATAGTGCCTGCCCTTCTTTGGTAGTCCGCATTGTCGGTTAGTAGTCCGATCCTCAGCAGAACCTCGGCTGCGACAGAATTACCAGAGGGCGTCGCATTGTCAAAGAAGTCTTTGGATCTAACAATAAGATCTTCATGACTCCGGCCGGTGTAGAAGAAGCCGCCGTCCTCATCGTCCCAAAACTCGTCGATCATTACCGTTGTGAGGCTCACCGCTTCTTCGAGCCACTTAAGTTCTCCGCTAGTCTCAAATAGAGTCACTAATCCACTAATGAAAAATGCGTAGTCCTCGAGGTACGCATTGAGCTTGGCACGACCGTCTTTGTAAGTTCTTAACAGCAGTCGATCGCCTCGTAGATTGTCAAGCAAGAATTGAGCATTATGCTTAGCGACCTCTAAATAATCCGGCCGGTTGAGTATTACCGCAGCCTCCGCAAAGCTTGCAAGCATCAAACCATTCCAGGCCGTCAGAATTTTTTCATCCCTGGAGGGCTTCACCCGTTTTTCCCGTACTGCAAACAGAATTTCGCGGCACCTGGGGAGAGCTTCCGAGAGCTGCTCTTCCGTCACTTGCTGCGAAGCTGCGACCGCCGGCAAGTCTCTCCTGATGTTAAGAATGTTCGCTCCTTCAAAGTTTCCGGCGTCAGTCACATTGTAGTAAGCCATGAAGATGGCGGCATCACGTTCGCCGAGCAGTTCTGCGATCTCGCTTTTGCTCCAAACAAAAAACTTGCCTTCGACTCCTTCAGAGTCTGCATCCTGGGTGGAATAAAAACTGCCGTCGGAGTGCGTCATCTCACGGATGACGTAATCCAAAATTCCTTCGGCCACAGCGCGCGCGGCCGGATCATGACTAACCTGGTAGTAATGCAGGTAGAGGGCGGAGAGCAGAGCGTTGTCATACAGCATCTTCTCGAAGTGTGGCACCAACCAACGCGCATCCGTGGCGTAACGATGAAAACCTCCACCGAGTTGGTCGTAGATCCCGCCTTGAGCCATCTTACGGCAAGTGTGCTCGACAATTTGCAACGCCTGCTGGTTCGCGGTTCGATAATAGGTGTGAAGCAAAAACTCCAAGGTCATTGCGGGTGGAAACTTCGGTGCGCCGCCAAAGCCGCCGTTCGTTGAATCATAAGATTTTATGATTCCGCGAAAGGCCGCATCCAGTAATTCAGTAGTTAGCAGCTCGTTTGACTCCAGCGCCGTCGCCGCGCGTCTTAACTCGTTAAGTACTGAGGCGGCTGTTTCCTGAACATCTGCCCGGCGTTCACGGTATGCATCAGCAACGCTGATGAGCACGCGCGGAAAGCCCGGCATGTTGTAACGATCCTCGGGAGGAAAATAAGTTCCCGCATAGAACGGCAACCCCTCAGGCGTCAGGAAAACCGTCATCGGCCAGCCGCCGTGATGTGTCATCATCTGCACGGCGCTCATATAAATCTGATCCAGGTCCGGTCGCTCTTCGCGGTCGACTTTGATGTTGACGAAGTGCTCGTTCATCAACCTGGCAATCGCCTCGTTCTCAAAAGACTCGTGCTCCATCACATGACACCAGTGACAAGCAGAATAACCAATGCTTAACAAGATTGGTTTCTGCTCGCGGCGCGCAATCTCCAGAGCTTCTTCGCCCCAGGGAAACCAATCGACCGGATTGTGAGCGTGCTGCAGGAGATAAGGGCTGGTCTCGTTGATCAGATGGTTTGTGAATGCGTGTTCAGTCACTAAAAACTCTCAACTTCTTTTAGGATTTATCCGATTCTATAGTGTCACGCAGAAAGTTCGAAGTTCCAAACCGGGCGAGCTCTTCGGGTTATGTCGCGGTTGTTTTTCCAGAGCAACTAAGGAGCTTGCGCTTGGAGACCCGACCGCGATCAATCCTTAAACCAGTAAGGAGTTTGTTTGGTCCAGGGGTTACCAGGATAGTGTTGATGGAGGAAGTCGTAAGCCGCTTTCGACCACTTGCCCGTCTGTTTATCCGTGCAGCTGTAACGGGTGGATTTAACCGCCAGGTGGAGTGCTTCGGGAACGCGGGGATCGGTAGGGTGGCTGGTGGCCCATTCGATAACCTGCCGGCAAAGATAGTTTGGCGCCGCCCCGAATGAAGTGAGGACCGCGTACTCTTTCTCCGCGGTAGCTCGTTGCGCGGCTGTCAGAAAGTTTGGGGTTGACTTACCCGCAACTGATCCTGGGTTCTTATTATCGCTTCCGTTGGTTTGGGTCTCCGCAAGTGCGGCCGAACACCACCAATTATCGCGGTAGGAATCCTGTTCGTTAAGTGGAGTTCCGCGACCGCTTCCAATGTCGATCACAGGCTCTAGTCCCGGGAATTTCAACCAGGCGTAGATAGCTGAAAACTTCTTGCCCGCGGGGTCAGGCGCGCCGGTGTATTGATTGAGAAGGGGTGCCATCTCCGGCACCAATAGCTCCAGACTCGGGGCCAGTGCGGTGGCGGTGGCGTGGTTGCCAAGCATAACGGCTCGCAACCAGGTTGCCTGGGTAAGGTCACGGCGCAAGTGGTCGGGCAAGTTTTTGTTGGCCGCCGCTTCGGCCAACAACGCGACCGGCAGGCTTCGATTCAAAATCTCACCAGCGTCGGAATCGAACAGGGCTTTGCCTTTAATCCGTTCAGAATCGCTTCCCAATTCATCCGACTCCACAGGAGTTTCAGTTCCATCTTCGTCCCAACTGAAACCGGCAGGTACGCGCTGGGCATAAGTAAGGAAGTCTTCAAGGTTGCTCGAAACCATCATGCGTTGGTGCAGCAACAAGTTGATAGCGGACGCGTTGAAAACTGCGCGATGTTTCTGGAGCAAAGTGTCAAGTTTGATGCGGGCGTCAACTGATCGGCCCGCGGCGATGTCGAGTCTTATGCTGTGGAATGAAGCTGACGGGAATGCGGGTGACGATGCTGGGATCTTCGCGGCGGCCTGCTGCAGCGCGGCCGCCTTGGAATTCTGTGGATCCAGTTTTGAAAGCGCGAGGATAAGCCAGGGTACCGACGACGTAGCTTCCCATCGCGCCAGAGAATGATCCAGCGCTTCTGCGTCAGCGGATTGGAACGTCACCACCCAGTCAGTTAAGTCATCGTTGTGAAGCACGGCTGGCTTGGTAATGACTTTCTGATGGTGACTTTCGTCGTCGCCAATAAACTGGTCTAACAATACTGTGTAGTCCCAAAGATCTTGTTTCAAATTCGCCGAACCCTGATCGTCCGTCAGTGAAAGCGCCAGTTCGTGCAACCTATCTTCCGGATGCAACCTAAGGCGAACAATACTTAGCAGTCGCTTGGAAGCGGCGTGAGAATTCTTCAGTCGCTGGTCGGTGAGAATCTTGTTCAATTGCTGCTCAGCTTCAGTGAGCGACTCCTTCTTACTGTCGTCCGAACCAAGACTCGCTTTTCGCAGCAGCGTGCGGGCTACGAGATAGGGAGCGGTGGCGCGCCAGGGGGATTTCGCATCGAGGGCAATTGAGTCGAAGAGGGATTTAGCCGCTGCGAAGTTACCCGAATAAAAATGCGCGGCAGCTTTTTGATACTGGCGATCGGCACGGAGCAACGCGTCGGCGTCGGCCGGCAAGTCGGAGGGAATGTTTTGCCCTTCCGAGCAATTGGCGAAGACCCGATCCTGGGCCTCAACCCACTCTTTAAGCGGAGCGCTGTCCGGACCAAATTTGGAAATTCTGGCCTCGAGGGTCGTCGTCGCCGTTTCAAACGCGTCGTTCTGACAGTTCAAATAACTTTCATACTCGTTCGGCTTTTCGCGTTTGCGAAAAACTTCAATCTTTGGAGCTGCCCCCACTGGGGAAACCTTCTGGCGAGTGTCAAGCCACGTCTTCACGGCTTGTTCCTCGCCTGATTCCCAACTGTGATTCAGACGTTGATGCCAAAGATCGACGAGCGCTTGCTGTTCAGTTTGATTAAATCGATCGCCTTTAAGATATTTGTAGGTCACGTACAAATATGAGCGCGCATACGACGGCTGGACAATGCCTATCTCTCCGGCGGCAAACCTCTCCAGGGGATATTCCGGGTGTACCGAAAAGGAAAAAACAGCATTGAGCGAAAATGGACCACAAGCGAAAGATAGTGGCGCATGTAAAAGAATTACGGCTAACAAGGCGAACGCAAACGCTGATCTTTGGGCTTTGCGGTTCATTCCGAACTTCATCTCTCGTAAGCCTCCATCGTTTTAGTAAAGACGTCGGGCGACCAAACGCGAGGATTAAAGACGTAAAGACGCTGAACATGCGGCAACTGCGTCAGTGGCTCATCGGTTGAGACTCCGGCACTTGAGCCGCAAAGCTTCGAAGTGAAAGATTCTCCATCCTCCAAGCCGGAAAGAAAATGCTTTCGTTCTATTCCCATGCGAAACAACATCGGCACTGCCTCATCGACGGGCAAATCTTCCAGCCAGTTGTCGCTCTTGCACCACGAGGCGAGCGCAGTGATCGAGAGTGGCGTTGACAGGGGGAGTTTATGGCGAAGCTGAGTAAGCAACTCGCGATAGAAAGCGCGTTCACTTGCGGTGGCATCGAAGTCAACCTGAACCATCACGACATTCGGAAGGTTTCCAAGGTCGGATATGATCGAAACGGCTTCTGTGATTTGAGCGGAAGACAGTGAGGGTCGCGCGGAATAATCCCTTGAATACTCGGCTTCGATCCGGGCAACTGCAATAACCCGCGTCCCGGACGGCAAAGTGAGAGGTTGCAACCGAGGGCGACTAATCACGCGGTCACCTCGTAAATAAATTGTCTTAGCCAAAAACGCGACTCCAACTTTCTCAGGGTCGATGAAATCAAGTCGTTCCGGTCTCTCCCAGGCCCAGAGAATTGTCGTTGGAAGTTGTGAGACGGGGCTCGAGGAAGTTGGAACGCGTGAGATTGCGTGGGCCAGCTCACGTCGCTGAAAGCGGAACGCTGCCAGGAAAAGCAGCAGAGTCACGGGCAGGGCAATAAATACGATTCGGGATCGGAATCTTGAAGATTTCGGCATAGAAGTCGTGGCAGTTTAACTCAGGCCATCGCGAAAGTGTGCGACAAAAAATCCTCTGACTGCTGCCAGAGCCTGCTCTCTCTGAATTTCTTGGAGCACCTCCGCAGTTTGAGCCACGAGGGGCTCTCATAGCACCGCGGCTTTAGCCCGGTGACCGGGCTTGATGGACGAGAGTGCAAGGGTTTCCGCTTTGCGAGCTTCATCTCACCGAGCTAAACCCGCGGTGTTAATAAGAGAAAACACCAAACTCCATCACCCAGTTCGACGGAACCAGTCTTCGGTTTGCCAGCCTTCCTTTGCTATACTCACGAAAACTGAATGGCCATTCATTTTTGATATTGAATCCAGGCGAAGCAGGACTAATTGATGGAACGCGAAACTTTAGAAATGGATGTGGTTTTCGTCGGTGCCGGTCCCGCAAATTTGAGCGGCGCTTTTCATCTCGCCCGTTTAATTAAGAAGCACAACGAGGCAGTGGCGAAGAGTGAACGGCCGGGCGAGGCGCTGGGCGAGATTGAGATCGGTGTTATCGAGAAAGGCGCTTCGGTCGGCGCGCATATTCTTTCCGGCGCGGTCATGGATCCACGAGCGTTGCGTGAGTTGATGCCAGACTTTGTCGAACAGGGCGCTCCGCTCGAGTCCACGGTCAATGAAGACTACTTCCTTTACTTAACGAAGAACCGAGCCATCCGTTCTCCGATCACCCCACCCCCGCTGAAGAACCATGGTTACTACATCGTGTCACTGAATCGCCTGACGGCCTGGCTCGGGGAGAAATGTGAAGAGGCGGGCATCAACATCTTCCCGGAATTTCCCGGAGCAGAGGTGCTTTATGACGAGAACGATGCGGTTGTTGGCGTGCGCACCGGCGATAAAGGAATTGATAAGGAAGGGAAGCGCAAGCCTAATTTCGAGCCCGGCGTTGATCTGCTGGCGAAGATTACGGTCCTTGGCGAGGGCCCGCGCGGTTCGCTCACGAAGCAACTGGTTCAGCGCCTCGGTCTCGACGCCGGACGCGAGCCGCAGGTTTATAGCATCGGCGTTAAGGAGCTCTGGGAGTTGCCGGACGATCGCTATCCCGCCGGACGGGTGACGCATACGCTGGGCTTTCCATCTGATACCCAAACTTACGGCGGCGGCTGGATCTACGGAATGCAAAACCGGATTTTGAACATCGGTTACGTCACCGGTCTTGACTACAAAGATCCACTGCTCGACCCGCACGCAGAGTTTCAGCGCTTCAAACAGCATCCGTTTCTTACAAAGCTGCTTGAAGGCGGCAAGATGATTCGCTATGGCGCAAAGACGATCGCCGCCGGCGGCTATTTCGCGATGCCACAGATTTACGCAGACGGAGTTTTACTCGTCGGCGACTGCGCCGGATTCCTCAACTCGCAACGTTTGAAGGGAATTCACTCGGCCATCAAGAGCGGAATGCTGGCGGCAGAGACAATCTTCGAAGCCTTGCTGGCAAAGAACTACTCGGCAAAGCAGTTGCAACGTTACGAACAGTTGGTTAACGAAAGCTGGATTATTCCGGAGTTACGTAAGGTGCGAAACTTTCATGCCGGCTTCAAGCATGGACGCTGGTTGGGAATAATGAACACCGGTTTTCAGTTCTTCACTGGCGGCCGCGCCTGGGGTTTGTTTGATCGCACTAAGGCGGAAGCCGGGCATGAAGAAATGAAGAAGCTCTCGGCTTATGGATATCGCGGCGACAAGATCGAGCAACGCTATGACGGACTCAAGTTCGACGGCAAGATTGCTTTCAACAAACTAACGGACGTTTACCATGCGGCGGTAGGACACAACGAGGACCAGCCAAGTCACCTGCACGTGCTCGATACGAATATTTGCGCGACGCGTTGTGCGGAAGAATATGGCAATCCCTGCCAGCGATTTTGTCCGGCGGCTGTTTATGAAATGGTTGACGATGGCAGCAATGGCAGACGGAAATTGCAGGTGAACTTTTCAAACTGTGTTCACTGCAAGACCTGCGACATCATGGACCCTTACCAGATCATTAACTGGGTCACGCCTGAAGGCGGTGGTGGGCCAGATTACAAAGGGATGTGAGCGATAGGAAATCGATCTGTAATCGATTGATTCAACTGAGTCTCAGATTTGAGAGCCTATTCTTCAACTCCATCGTCAGTCTTGCTAAAGTTTACGCGGCCCTGCATCACTTCTTCCAAAGCAATACGCGTGTTCTTATGTTTCAAGGCATCGATGTCGATGCGGGGGCGGGCGCCGCGCTGCAGTTGTTTGCTTCGTTTGGCGGCGAGAATAATCAGACGATATTTCGAATCGATCTCCGGTGCTGGCGTTTCATCTGCGGTTGCGTCAGTCTCTTCTATTAAGGACATTACGGTTGCTGCTCCTCACGTTAGTAACAAAGTTTTATTAAAACAATCCTTGGGTCATAAGTCTAGCCGGATTACGAGTTTGGTATTTCATCTTTGGTAAAAGCTTCGACTACCCGCCGCACTTTCGCTTCCTGACGACTAAGCCGAGCCCTTTCGGCATGAACTATGGCGGTCATTTGATTCGCCGCTCGATCTAAATCGTCGTTGAGGATTACGTACTGAAAAGCCCAGTAGTCCTTCAATTCCATATGGCGCGTTGCGTAAGCGCAAGTCGAGTTCGTCCGGCGAGTCGGTGCCGCGCGCCTGCAACCGTTGTTTCAAAATTTCGAAAGACGGCGGCAGAATAAATATGCTGACCGAATCCGCCATCAGCGAGCGAACACTGGCAGCGCCCTGAACGTCCACTTCCAGAATGATGTCGTGGCCCTCGGCAATTTCGCGAACCACTTGCTGTCGTGAGGTGCCGTAGAGTTTGCTGTGCACATGCGCCCATTCGAGGAACTCGCCGGCATTCACCATCTCTTCGAATCGCTCCCTGGTGACGAAGAAATACTCGCGGCCATCCACTTCACCGTTGCGCGGCGCGCGCGTCGTAAACGAAACAGAATAACTAAGATTCGGTACCTGCTTCAGCACGCGTTGAATCAGCGTGCCTTTGCCGCCACCCGAAGGAGAACTGACAACGAACAGAATGCCGCGCCCTTCGTTTGTTTCGGTGGCGACCTTGGCTTGGAGACCTTGCTCCTCTGGTTCACTCGACATTCTGGACCTGTTCGCGAAGTTTTTCGACTTCCGCTTTGATTGCCAGCGCCGCTTCCTTAATAGACAGATCAGTTGACTTAGACAAGGTGGTGTTCGCTTCGCGGTTTAGTTCCTGCAGCAAGAAATCCAGCATCTTGCCGGTTTCACCCGATGAGTTCAGCGCCTCGCGAAACTGCGTCAGGTGACTGCTGCAGGCGAACCATTTCCTCGCTCACGTCGCTGCGGTCGGAAAGATACGCAACTTCCTGGGCCAGTCTTGCCTGGATCGATCTCGACGAGTTGACCGTTGCGGTTCAACAGTTCGCCGATCCGTTTCTGCAAACGAGCACGATAGGCTTCGACCAGTCCCGCCGCCGCGTTTTCAATCGATCGGAACGAGGCTTCGATCTGTCCGATCCGTTCGGCCATCTCTTTGCGCAGGGCTTCGCCTTCCTGCTCGCGCATGCTTTTCGAGTTCGATCGAGCGCCTCGGCCAGGGCCTTTTCGATTCCGGCAACCACCTCGTCTCGTCAGGCCCTCGCGAGCGGGCTGGAGAGCGCCGGGCAGGCGGGCCAGCACGTTAATGTCCAGTTCGCCGCCAATGTCGAATTCCTGTCTGCATATTGCGTAGAGCGTTGACATAGCCGGCGATCAACGGGCGGTTGAGTTCATAGGCGGTTTGCGCCGTTTTTTCGAAATTGACAGTGACGTCGACTCGGCCGCGGGAAAGCCGTGTACTAATCTGCCGCTTGATGACAGGTTCCAGCGAAGACAGCTCGCCGCTAAGACGCAGGTGAACGTCGAGAAAGCGATTGTTGACAGTCTTCAGATCGACAGAGACGGAGAAGTGCTCACCGTCCGCCGATCCGCGTCCATATCCGGTCATTGATTTCATAAATAAGAACGTACTTTGAGCTTGGTGTTTCGAACTTTATGTTTTGGTTTTTGGGCTTTGGCCTTTGGTCTTGGGCCTTTGGATTTCGCGATTGAGTCTCGAGCTCAGTAACTTCCACCCTCAGCTTCTAAGAACAAAGCACAAAGCACAAAGTACAAAGCTCAAAGTTCAAAGGATCAAAGACCCAAGACCTAAGGCCCAAGACCACTTTTACGTCACGCTAACTTCCTCTTCTCGTCCGCAAACTGAAGTTCATACAAGCTTCGATACTGACCACCCTTCGCCAGCAACTCCGCGTGACTTCCCGTCTCAGTTATCCTGCCGCTTTCCATCACCACGATCGTGTCGGCGCGCCGAATCGTTGAGAGCCGATGTGCGATCACAATCGTGGTACGGTTTCGTACCAGATTGGCAATCGCCTGCTGGACGAAACGTTCCGACTCCGCGTCGAGCGCAGAAGTCGCTTCATCCAGAATCAGCACCGGTGCATCGACCAGGAGCGAGCGCGCAATGGCCAGTCGTTGGCGCTGTCCGCCCGAAAGAAAGATGCCGCGCTCACCGACGATCGTTTCGTACTTCTGTGGCAGCTCCATAATGAAGTCGTGCGCGAAAGCGATGCGGGCCGCTTCTTCGATTTCGGCCTGCGGTCGCGTCAGGTTTGCCGTAGGCAATATTGTGGCGGACGGTGTCGTTGAAGAGCACGGTCTCCTGAGTGACGAGCGCAATCTGTCGCCTCAGGCTGGAGATGGTTGCGTCACGCAGATCGATGCCATCCCAATAGACACCGCCGGAAATCGGATCGTGAAAGCGCGGCAGGAGCTTCGTCAGGGTCGACTTGCCGCCGCCCGACTCTCCCACCAGCGCCACCATCGATCCTGCCGGAATCTTCAGATTTACGTCGCGCAGCACCGGACGCTCCTCGTTTGCATAGCCAAACGAAACGTTGCGCAACTCAATCGCGTGCTTCAACGGCTGGCAGTTCACGAGCGTCTGGCTTTTCCGTCATCTCGGCGTGCTCGTCCATCACTTCCCAAACGTGATGTGCTGCGGCGAGCGCCTGCTCCATGCTGTTTTGCAGTCGCGATAGTTTGCGCATCGGGTCGTAACTGCGAAACAGAAAAAACAGGAAGGTTACGAACTGCGCCGCGTTCATGCGGCCGGAGACAATCTCGCGTTGACCAAAGAAGAGCAGGAAGACGACGAAGACGACACCGATCATCTCGATCGTGGGCGGCGCAAAACCGGAGATGCGGGCGGTGCGCAGGTTGGCGCGAACTATTCGCTTCGCCACGGTCGTGAAGCGGCCCAACTCACGTGCCTCACCGCGATAGGCTTTGACGATGGTTTGGTTGGAGAGTGCTTCCTGGGCGGTGTCAGTCAGTTCCTTATTACCTTCAAAACTTTCGCGCGCGAGATTGCGCAGCGCTGTGCCAAAGCGCGCAGTAAGCACCGCAACAATCGGGCGCGATCAGGAGCGAGCCCAGCGTCAGTCGCCAACTGTAATAAAACGACGCGGCGAGGAAAGCGATCAGGGTAAAGCTCTCGCGCAGCATGTCGCGCATGGTGCTGGTGACAGCCACCTCGATCGCGGCTGCGCTGGTGACCAGACGCGACACCAGGTAGTTGGTGCGATGACGTTCGAAGAAACTTGCCGACTGGGTGAGCAGGTGACTGTAGAGATCCTGCCGCAGTTTCAGCACGGCCGACTGGCCGATTCGCGCCATCAGAAAAGTCGAAAAATATTCGGCGACGCCTTTTGCGAGTGTAAACGCGAGCAGACAGGAGCGAGATTGTTTGCCACGCTGCCAGTCCGGAGTCGGGAATGAGATGTTGGAGTCCGAAGAGTGTCTGCGTGCGTTGACCGCTGCCCTTGGTTAGAGCCTGATCAAAGATGGGAACGATAAGGGAGCCAATCGCAATTTCGAGCAGGCCCACCAGGAACATCGCAAACGTTGCCAGCGCAAACGTTTCCCAGTGAGGCTTGATGTATCGAAGCAGTCTCTTAAGATCGCGCATCGGCAGTTGCAGTTACTATGGGCGAACGGATTCTAAATGATTCTCGCCGCGAAAGCTTGAGCAGTCCATGGAAGGTTAGAAAACAGTTGTAAAACTAAAGGAAAACTATACGTATCCGTGCGTAATGGCGTCAAGGCGGATAAAATTAAGGCACTCAGATAGTCTGGAACGACTCAAGTGGTTTGCTGGGACCGCGGGCGTCCCGCCCGCAAACGTGCCAAGGGCGCGAAAGTCTTTGGGATGTAGCCCATTTTCGTTTTCGCGCTTCGCGCTCATTGCGGGCGGGACGCCCGCGGTCCCAGCACATCACTTAAGCACGGCTTAACGGCAGTCAGGTTTGCGCCTGATCCACTCGGCTCGCCTCGGCGTTAAACGGAGAATATCGATCGGAGGCCCAACATCGTCTCCCTCCTCGTCGATCTCCATCTGAATAAGCCGTTCAACGCCAATGACAGGTTCAACTCGCGCCAGAAAATCCATGCTGCCTTTCTTCCGACTAAACTTAGAGATTGCATTGGTCTTCCCGATAGCCAGGTGAGTGCAGGCGTCAGTCGTTTTCTCGCAGCTCTGTGTCTCACCGGCCGTAATCAAAAACGCTCCGGACGGAGACCTCCGGTAATGGAAGTCAACACCGAGGATTAGGGGAGTTTGACCCTGAATGCCTACAAACAGGAGTTGGAGAATCGTGGGCTTGTCCGTATACCGTCGCAGCGTATTCTGACTTTTCTCCCTAAGCATGTCGTTGAGAGCGTCCTCTACAAGGGGAACGGCCATCTCAACCTTGCGCTGAATAGTTCCTGGGCGCCGCGATGCCCGCACGATGATTGACGCAACATCCACTTCGCCGCAAGGACCGCTGCAGCCGAAATAAAACCCGTCGGCTTTTTGAATCTTGCACACCAGCGTGGAGGTCACCCCGACGAGATCTCCGGAGGGAGCAAACTCTGAAATTTTGCGTTTGCTGTCCGCCCCAATAACGACTTCATGCGGCCCGAGCGCGGCGACTATGGATGTTTGGCCGTGAACGATGGGGACAATAAGAACAAGGCAAAGCAACACCGGAAAAGCGGCGCGTAGCGTCATGACAGGCTTATATCACTGATTCCGAGGGTAACAAAGCTTGCCAGATTCTTGCTGAGTTGCACCTCGAGGCTATGCACTCAAGAATTCGGATTAGGGAAATGGGTTAGCAGTTCGTCAACTCCCTGTGACAATTGTCAGAGCCCTATGTACCACAATGCCAGGACTACGGAACGCTATCAGCACGAGGGAACGACTAAACCTTAACCCGGTAGGTTTGCTTCTACAGGCGTTGCTGTTCATGAGGCGCTAGCGCCTTTTTTTATTTTGGACATTACCGTCACCAAGCTTTCCTTAGACCACACCTCAAAACTGCGCTATACTCCTCCACGATTTCCCTAATACCGCTAAGGATCGAGAGAACTTGGGACAACCATCACAAGTAGCGAGCAAGTTTGCCGGAAAGAGACTTCTGATTGTTGACGACGAGACCGATATGCGGTTGCTCCTGGCGGAGTATTTTCGCCGTCTTGGCTTCCAGGTGGAGGAGCGCGAAAGTGGCGCGGCGGCGCTGAAACCGGCCACTAGCGGCAGGTTTGACTGTTTTATCTTCGACGTTTCCATGTCTGGCATGTCCGGCTTCGAACTGTTGAAACGCGTCAGGGAGCGAGGGGTGCAAACCCCCACGCTTTTCCTGACGGCGCACGACGCGCTCGATTACAAGGTGGCTGGTTACGAAGCGGGCGCTGACGACTATCTGGGAAAACCTTTTAGTCCGCGCGAGCTCGAGCTTCGAGTGGAGGCCCTGCTGAGACGCACCAGTACGGTCCAACCGGACTCGGACGGTGAGCGAGTGCAAGTCGGTGGTCTGGTAATCGACAAGCGCCGCCATGAAGTGATTAGGGAAGGCGAGCGAATCGATCTAACGCCGCTCGAGTTTCAAATTCTGGAGTTGTTGGCCTCAGAACCCGGACGCGCCTGGTCTCGCAATGACTTGCTCGACAGGGTTTGGAGCACGGAGTATGAAGGTTACCAGCGCAACATCGATCCCCACATCAATCGACTGCGCAAGAAGTTGGAAACCGATCCCAAGAACCCACGCTATGTGCTTACCGTTCGCGGTGTCGGATATAAGTTGAACGAAGCTCCCTGAGCCTTCCTTTCTTAAGCAGTGTCATTACCTCCGGCAAAAACATAGCCAACCGCTAATTCGCAGAATTGTGAGTTCGTTGATCGGTAATCAAAATGTGGATTGCTTTTACAATACTGATGGTGCTTTGGATTCTCCTGAAGTTTGTTCTGGGCAAGGGCGGCTACGTTCACATGATTGTAATCGCGGCAATTTCGATCGCCGTTGTCCAACTAATCGCGGAACGTAAGAACCGATACCATAAGGCATCGGACAACTGACAAGCCTTCGTGTCCTCCCCGTAGTCGATATCGCAAGTTGAACCCGGTCGCGACTGCTCCCGCTTCGGTATTAGTCGTCCCGCACAGGCTTGACCCTGCTCCTACCCCTCGGCAACAATAAAAGCCGCAGTTGCATCAACTAATTTAGACTCTCCCGGCAAGGGCCAGGTATTCGCTATAACATTCACAAGGAGTTGTTTTTATGCCTTCTCGTCCCATTTCAGCGCGAATCGCCGTTCTGATGTTGCTGGCATGCGCCTCAGTTTTTGCTTCCACGATTTTCGCCCAAGGCGATGTTCCTCGACGCACTATTGCTGTTACCTATCCGCTTGATGAGACGATTGAAGTTAAGTTTCGAGGCACGACCTTGTTGCCGCGTTTAAAAGGCGAAGCGAAAGTGAAGCGCGCCGGACGCAGGGGGACGCGGGTTGAGCTGGCGATAGATAATCTGCCGCGCGCCAACGAACTAGGCGGCATCTACACGACCTTTATCCTGTGGGCCATCTCGCCTGATGGTCGGGTTGATAACCTTGGCGAGATCAAGAGGGGCGGCAGCGCTTACATCGCTTCCAAGCTCGACGTCACCACACCACTTCAGACCTTCGCGCTGATCGTAACGGCTGAGCCTCACTTTTTGATGAAGGTGCCGAGCCGTATGGTGGTCCTGGAAAACATAGCACCGCTGCGACCTGGCAAGAGTCAGGTTGAAACGCTCAACGTCCAATACATCGGCAACTCAAGTGACTATTTCAGGGACCCGCGTGTTCCTGAGATCGCTTCGACAGATTACAAAGAGATTCCGGTCTCACTACTGGGCGCGCGCCAGGCGGTAAATCTTGCTCGCTTCGCCGGTGGCAAACAAGATGCCCCTGAGGAGCTGCAACAGGCTGAAGACGATCTGCTTGCGGCGGAGAAAGCATTGAGATTCAATCAGCCGACAGCCGAGGTTGATGTACTCGCGCGTAAGGCGACATCTTCCGGAGCGAGGGCTGAGGAAATGGCAGCGTCTCGTCGTGCGGCGCGCTTGCGACGCGAGGACATTCAGCGTCGTGACGACGCGTTGCGCGCCGCGGAAAAGACAGCGGATTCAGCTCAGCAGGAAATTGAACAACTGCGCGCCGACCTCGATCGTGAGCAACGTGCTCGCGAGTCAGCTGAAAGAGATGCGGAGACTGCCAACCAACAGTTGCGCGAACAACGTAGCGAGGTAGCGAGGTTACGTGACGAACTTCAGACCGTGCGTTCGGAAGGCGAAGCCGCCAAGATTAATCTCGCCCGCCTCGAAGGAGCGAAGCGCGCCGAAGACGATCGCCGTGAGGCGGAAGCGCGCGAACAACAGAGGCGCGCCGCTGAAGCGACCCTGAAGCAGACGCTGGCGAAGTATGGAACTGTGAAGGAAACGCCGCGAGGCTTTCAGCTTTTGTTGCCCGAGTCGATTTGGACGTGGGCCACGCGCCGCGGTCTTAGTTTCCGCGGCGGCCGCCAAACTTGAACCGCTGGCGGCGCTAGTGGCGAGCAATCCTGACTACCAGATTGTGATCGAGACTTATACGGACAGCAAAGGCGATGAAGTATCGCTGCAGCAACTGACACAGGATCGGGCCCGTCAGTTATCGGAACGATTTCAAGCGGCGGGAGTTGACGCGTCGCGAGTGCAGGCCAACGGAATGGGTGCCGCAAACCCGCTAGCGGCAAACACGACTCTGAGCGGCCGCGCAAAGAATCGTCGTACGGAGATTACCTTCACTGTGCAGCCGGCGTCGGTGAGCAGTAGACAGTAGGCAGAGCAGGAGGCAGACGGCAGACTACAGGAAGCCGGAAGCAGACTGCGAGAGCAGCGAGCCCTGGGACGCTTGCTCGTTCTTAAATGACAAATGAGAGATGTCAAATGACAAATGGAAAATCTCTTTTTCCATTCAACATTTCTCAGTTGTCATTTCATTCTAAGAACCCCACGCTGCTTCCTGCTCTGCCGCCTGCCTCCTGACTTCAAATGTCCCCACTAGAGGTCCTACAACTAGTCGGTTACTCAATTGGCGCAACTTTACCGCTGTGGATGGGAATTCAACTGATTTCCCGTCGCCGGCGCTTAAGCCCAATTGAGCGCGTCCTCGTTGCCCTGGCGCTCAGCATGTGCGGCTGGCATAGCAGCAACCTGGTCGTCACTTTGCACGGACTCTTTGGGTTTGGTTATAGCCCCGCGATAGTGACGGCGCTGCGTATTGCTGACACGATTGCGGTCATCTGCATCGTCTTTTGCTACTCCTTCCTGCTGCACGCGCACATTTATCTGTGGGCCGCCGCAGCGGAGCGAACGCTTAAACAAAGCGAAAAGATCCGGATCTACGCCTCATACGTGCCTCCGCTGTTCCTTCCGTTTGCAATCTACAAGATCTGGACACACCAATACGCGCCCATGCTGCAACGGACTCACCTTTTTGTGATTCCGATGGCCGTCTGGATTACTTATGTGCTGGGCTTTATCGCCGTCACGGAACTGTTGATTGCAAAGCGGACGCGAAACCTGAGCGAGCAGCGGATCATGCGCACGCTCGCCGCGTCGTTTGTGTTCATTGGCATTGTGATTCTCGCGGCGCTGGCGCTTGGTCTTGGTGAGGGCACGCAACTCGGTCTGTACCTGAAAACGCTCGCGAACCTGGGATCGCTGCTGCCTTCGGCGCTGCTTGCTTACTACATCTATCGCTATCGTTACCTGGAGTTGATTATTGAAGAAAGCTTGATCGTAGCGAGCTTCGCCGCGGTCGTGCTTACGATCTATATCTACGGCATACGCACCATCGGCGACTGGGTGACATCGCATTATGGTGTGCGTGCCGGCGTGGTTGAGGCACTGTTAATTCTGGCTCTGGCACTGGCGGCCGCGCCGATGAGAAGTTGGCTGGCTCAGCGTTTCCACAGGTTGTTTGAACGCGAGGCCGCGCTTTACCGGCAGATTGTTTCGCGTATCAGTTCGCACGCGGGACGGTACCAACAGTTACCCGACCTGCTCGATTTCGTTGAGCAGCAGACCACCAGTGCTTTGAATCTTCGCCGCGTTCGTATCCTGGTCGGCTATCGTCGAGGCGTGCCAGGGATTGGCGATACCCAGCAGAACAATCGAGATGGCCTGGACTCGGAGGGCGACGCAGTTGATGCTTCTTTGGTGACGTCTTACGCTGCCAACGAAGCCTGGGTTGCGCAGGTTCTGGATTTATCAAGCCGCGATGATTGGGCCCCGGTCGAAGGCGATCCGCTGCTTGAGTCTCACGGTTACACTATTGCCTATCCGCTTCGTCGCGAAGAAAACGTTTCCGGCATTCTATTGGTCGATGCGCCTGGGGCAAGTTTGACGGAGGACGTTCGTTCGGTGCTGGAAATCCTTGCCGGACAAGTGGCGATAGCAATTGAAGACAGCCGGCTCGCCGAAGAAAATGCGCGTCTCGAAAGGAAACTCACCGAACGTGAGCGCCTTGCGATCCTGGGACAAATGGCTGCGACCGTCGCGCACGAGATTAAGAATCCACTCTCAGCGATCAAGTCTATTGCCCAGGTCATGGGTGAAGACCAAAGCATCAGTAATGAATACTCGCGCGATTTGAGTTTGATTGTCGGTGAGACTGACAGGCTTGGTCGAAGTGTTACACAACTCTTGAGCTTCGCCCGAAAAGAGTTGCCGGCTGAAATGCCGTCTCGATCGGAACAACTAATTCAATCTGTAGTCAGGTTATTTCAAGTCACTGCCGAAACGGACGGAATTCGGCTGACCACAAAGATAGAGAAGGATGAAGCACTCGAGGGTTCCGCTGTCTCGGCGTTAAGGGTTGCACTCTCGAATATCCTGCTCAATGCTTTACAAGCGACACCGCCGGGTGGGGAGGTGACTGTCACACAATCGACTGAGGGCGAGGATCTTGTCATTTCCGTTCAGGATGGTGGCCCGGGAATTCCAGACGATCTGCGGCAACGAGTTTGGGAGCCTTTTTTCACCACCAAGCAAAGAGGGACCGGCCTGGGGTTGGCGATTGTTCGCAAACGCATGCAAGAGGCCGGAGGAACTGCCAAGCTCCTTTCGCGGGTTAATGGTTCGGGCGCGAGGTTTGAGTTGCGCGTGCCGTTGAGGAAACCATGAGCTGACATGAACTGAACGAACAGTTTTGAGTAACATACCTGGCCCAGTTACTTCATGGTACGTTGTTCCTGGTTTGAAAGCGTCCCGGTCGCTACGGCTCCAGGTTCTGATTTTGGTAACGACCTCAGTGGAACTTTCCGCTCACCCTGGCGTGTTAATGAGCGATTGCTGGCCCATCGCAATTGATTGTCGAGTACGTCGGCAGTGCGTGCCGAGCACGTGCTATAGCGCATCGCTCTCCTTAATCTCAAACGCTATGAATTTCTGAAGGAGATAAGTCTATGAATCTGCGTCGAAGTTTATCAACCGCTCTGTTTATGTTCTTGTTTGCTGTCGTGGCTGTCTGCAGTCAGCAGGGTTTTGCCCAGTCGTCGAGCACCGCTACTCAAAGCGACAAACAGGAAGATGAAACCAATCTCGATACTCAACTTTACCTGCTGGTTGCTACGAACCAGGAGGTAGCCGACACGAAGTTACCTGCGGCTCTTGAACCATTGGTAAAGCAACTGCGCCCTTCGCTGCCCTTCAAGAATTATCGTCTGGCGGCGACCTTAATAAACAGGGTTAAGAATAATGGACGCCTCAACCTCAAGTGGGTGGGCGGCCCATTAGGGGTATCGACGGAGCCGTCAATTAACCCGAGTTTTAATGAATTCAAAGTGAACACCGTTAGGGTGATCACCGACTCTCAGGGGCAGTCGGTGGTGCGCATGGAGGGATTTGGCTTCGGCGCGAGGATTCCCATTCAAACCAGCCCCGTCGCTTCTACCGCGTCAGCACCGGTTTTCAACTACGAATCTACAGGTCTGAACACCGACATCAGCATGCGTGAGGGCGAGCCGGTAGTGGTTGGGACGCTGCACGTCGGCCCGTCAGGCGACGCAATCATCCTGGTGGTGTCAGCGAAACGCTCAAAGCAGTAGATAGTAGGTAGGAGCCAAGAGCAGAAGGCACTAGGCAGAAGGCACTAGGCAGAAGGCAGACAAAGCAGTAGACGAAGGCCAAAGGTCCGTTTACATTCTGCCTTCTGTCTTCTGTCTTTTGGCACGCGAGGCGCTAGGGAAATTCACCCGTAAGGTTCTAAACTGATCAGAAGGGTGAAAAGAGACAAGTTGCGACTATTGATTGTGGATGACGAAGAAGCCGCGCGCTACGGCATGCGGCGCGCCCTGACGACTTTTGGTTACAACGTTTCCGAAGCGGATTCAGCGGAGGCAGCCCGGATTCTGGTGAAACAGCAGGAACCGGATTTGATGCTGCTTGACGTCAATCTTCCGGGAATGAGCGGCCTTGAGTTTCTGAAGGAGCTGCAGGAAACAAAGGGATCGAGCAGTGAAAATGCTGCAGGTGACGGAAATTCAAGTGGCCCACTGGTAATCATCATTACCGCCCACGGCTCAGAGCGCATGGCTGTGGAAGCAGTTAAGAGCGGAGCCTACGATTATCTTTCAAAACCTTTTGAACTGGATGAGCTGCGCCTGGTCGTCAAGAATGCAGCCGAGACGATCGCGTTAAGGCGTGAGAATGTTTCGCTGCGCCGCCGGATTGAAGCCGAAGCATCGCAACGTGGCACGCTTATAGGCGACTCGGCCAGTATGCAGCGCGTGCGCGCGATGATTGATAAAGTTGCCGAGACTGATGCGACTGTCCTGGTTCGTGGCGAATCCGGTACCGGCAAAGAGTTGGTTGCGCGCGAGATCCATGAAAGAAACAGCATCCGCAGCAAAGGGCCGTTTGTAGCAGTCAACTGCGCTGCGCTACCTTCCGAACTTATCGAGTCGGAACTGTTTGGTCACGAAAAGGGCGCCTTCACCGGTGCCGCGGGCCAGCGCAAAGGCAAATTTGAGCAAGCCAACGGCGGCACCCTCTTTCTCGACGAGATTGGCGACATGAGTTCCAACGTGCAGGCAAAACTCCTGCGCGCATTGGAAGAGCGGCGAATAGAAAGACTGGGTGGCAATGAGTCGATCCCGGTCGATGTGCGCATCGTTAGCGCCACGCATCGACCGCTCGAGCAGGAGATTGCCGCCGGACATTTTCGCGCTGATCTGTTTTACCGTCTGCGAGTAGTAACAATCGATATTCCGCCGCTGCGCGAGCGTCGCGAGGACATACCACAACTCGCCGGAACGTTCACCCAGGCTGCTGCTGAACGTTACAACCTGCCGCTCAGACAAGTAGGACAAAGCGCGCTTCGCAAATTAGTTGATTACGATTGGCCAGGGAATGTGCGCGAACTGAAGAACACGATCGATCGTGCCGCGATTATGGCTGAAGGCGAGGAGTTGCGTTCAGAAGATCTTCCGGACGAGATCATGCCGGGTGTCCAAAAAGCAAAGGAAAAAGATGAACAGGCTTCCGGTGATGGGCTAAGGGTTCCATTCACTGCTGACTTTCGCGAAGACCGGCGCGAGTTTGAACGCCGCTACATCAGCCGCTGCCTCGAACATACCCAGGGGAATGTTACGAAGGCTGCTGAGATTTTGGGAATGCACCGCCAGTCGTTGCAGCACAAGCTCCGTCAACTCGGCCTCGGCCGCCGCTATGTTTCTGTCGGCGCGGATGCGCAAGAAAGTTCTGAAGAATGAAAAGATTCTGAATACCAACAGGAGCGGGGGCAAGCCCGCTTCCTGACCTGAGAGATTACTTTTGTCGACGCTGATCGACCAGGATCGAAAGCCCTTCAACCTGAAATTCAAAGGCCACCCTTGAAGATCTCTCCGGTTGGGAAGCCGGGCTTGCCCCCACTCTTCATTCTTTGTCCTCTCTGCTAAACTTTCTTCAGCAACAACATTTCCTATTCAATAAGGTAAATGCATGAAAGCACGTATCGACGCAATCATTCAGCGTAATCAGGCGGAATATCTTGAACAACTGACCCCTCAAACTGATCCACTCCTGCGGGAGATGGAAGAGTATGGCGGCGAGCATGGCGTTCCCAGCGCCGATCGCGAGGTGGCGCTGTTCTGTGAGATTACAGCACGGGCAGCGAACGCGAAACGGTGTCTGGAAATAGGGATGGCGATTGGTTACACGTCTCTACATCTGGCGCGCGCTGTGGGCGAAGATGGTCTGATAGTGACCATCGATCCCAGCGACGAGATGATCAAGGCGGCGGAGGGTTATCTCACGCGCGCCGGCTTGCGCAAACGCGTACGCATCGAACGTGGTAAAGCGCTGGACGTTATTCCGTTACTAAAGGACACTTTCGATCTGATCTTCATCGATGCGGTGAAGGAAGAGTATGCCGACTATCTGCGCTTGTCGTTGCCGAGGCTGCGTAATGGCGGCATAGTCATCGTTGATAATCTTCTTTGGGGCGGACAGGTTGCGGGAGAGATCCGTTCAGCCGATCAGGAAAGTTCGACAAACGCACTTCGCGAATTCAACAAATACTTCATTAACCATCCGAAGCTGCGGGCGGTAGTGCTGTCAGTTGGTGACGGTTTGGGTTACGCGGTTAAGATTGCTGCGGAAGGTCAGCATCGTGGGCACGGCGGCGAATAGTTTTTTGGAGTGCGCTGACGGGTCAGCGCTTTAGTCAACTGCGACCTGTCGCAGCGTAATCAGAAATCGAGTTCGCGGAAGAAAGCGGCGTCAAGCCGCCGCGAACCAAAGCGCTTACAGGTCAGCGCACTCCAAAAGCAGCATGATACTCAAGGATAACGCTGAGACACGAACTGAGGCGGCAGGAGTTATCGCTGCCGGCGGCGTGATTGCTTTCCGCACCGACACCCTCTATGGTCTGGGCGCCGATCCATTCAACCCTCGTGCAATTCAAAAAATCAGACTACTCAAGGGCAGGGAAGACGCGAAGCCAATCCTGTTGTTGATTTCAGATGAGAGTGAGGTCGATCGCTTCGTTCAGCAGTCTGAATTTTTCAAACTGGTCGCACGCAAGCACTGGCCTGCTCCCTTGACGCTAATAGGGGCATCGCGGCCTGAAGTGCCGGCTGAGTTGACTGCGAGTACGCACAGTCTTGGAGTCCGCCTGCCGGACGACGATAACGTTCGCGCCCTGGTGCGTGCCTGTGGCGGTGCGCTAACGGCAACGAGCGCAAATGTTTCAGGACAGCCGCCGGCGCGCAACGCGAGGGAAGTAGAGAGCTATTTTCCGGCGGGTATAGATTTGATCGTTGACGGCGGTGAAGTTACTGCAACTGAAGCTTCGACTGTTTTGGATGTTAGCAGTTCGGAGCCACTGCTGATTCGCGAGGGCGCAGTCTCGCGCGAGCAACTCAAAGACTTCTTAAGTTGATAATGACTTAATAACACCGACATTGCAGAACCGCGAGCGGTAGCGAGCGGATCCTCCAAGCAACTAACGCAATATCAGACTGCCCGCCCGCGAAGGATGCTAGTAGGATCCGCTCGCTACCGCTCGCAGTTCTGCAGTTGGCCAAGCTTGCACCACCCTTCCGAATACTCGTGCGAAATCCATTTTTACTACGTGTTTTTCTTAAACTTCTTCACACTCACTTATCTCAATCTATCTTAGAATCAAAGAGTCGATCCCCGCCCTAGAATCTCTTGGCATTCCGGATTGGAGTCGTCTCATGTTTCTTATTCGCATCTCCCTATTTCTCGTTATTCTCTGCTCGCCCTTGGTCGCTTCAGCTCAATCCGGAAGTTTTGAAATGGTAAAGATTGCGGACGGTGTGTACGCGGCAATTCGTACTGAGCCTCCCGGATTAACAGTGAACGGCAACAGCGTTTTCATTATCAACGATGATGACGTGGTTGTAGTCGATACCACTCTAACCCCCGGCACAGCGAAGGAAGAGTTGGCGGCACTGCGTAAACTCACCTCGAAGCCGGTGAAGTATGTCATCAACACACACTGGCATGACGACCACCTTATGGGTAATCAGGTGTATCGCGAGGCCTTCCCAGGTGTTGAGTTCATCGCGCATGCAGCCACGCGCGATTATCTCCCGACCATCGGTTTGAGCAATCGCAAGGGGGCAATGTCCGAGCAGGGATATCCGGGCTTCATCGGCTTCCTCAAGAAACAGTTGCAGGAAAACCAGAGCGTATTCGGCGGGCCAATGGATGACGAAGAGCGCGCCACGTACGCGAGCGACATTCAGATTGCTGAGCGATACATGGCTGAGAATCCTGGTGTTGAGATCGTCTTACCGACAATCACGCTTGCGGACCGGCTCACGTTGTACCGTGGCAATCGCGTTATTGACATAAGGTATCCTGGCCGAGGTCATACGAGCGGTGATCTGGTCGTGCACTTGCCGAAAGAGGGAATCCTAATCACCGGCGACCTGGTGATCTGGCCGGTTCCCTATGTAGGCAACCCGCAATCGCATCCTGGCGAATGGGGTGTAACGCTGGAGAAACTCATGGGTTTGAATCCAAGTGCGATAGTCCCGGGGCACGGACCAGTCCTGCATGACGCTAGCTATCTAAAATTGATGGTCCGACTATTTGCGTCGATGAAGCAGCAGGTTGACGCGGCCGTCGTGCGCGGAGAAACTCTCGAGCAAACTCGCAAGAGTGTGAACCTTGACGAGTTTCAGAAACTGTTCGCAGGCGAGTCCCGGATCAGAAGAAACATCTTCAGCAACTACGTTAAAGGAGCTGGCGTGGCTGCAGCGTATAGCGATGCGACTGCGATCAAGTGAAATCTCAGACCTGAAAATTGAGATTTGAGATTAATTCGTCACCGTCAGATCTTTTACAAAACCCCAGTCGCCGCTGGCGTTAACTTTGATATTGCCTACCTTCTTCTGCGCAATAACGATATTCGCCTGATACCAAAGCGGCACGACCGGCACGTCGCGAGTGACAATCTCATCAATCTTTGCGTACAAGCTCTTCGCCCTTTCTCGATCAAAAGTATTAATAGCCTCTTCGATTAGGGCATCAAGTTCCTTGTTGCTGTAGCGACTGCGGTTCCTGGAAGCACGCGTCTCGGTTGGTATCTCAGAGGTTGCGAAAAGGTCTTTGTAGAAAATCGGATCCTGATTGCCACCCACCCACTGTCCGTAAAAAATCTGAAAGTTGCCACGGCGCAATTCGTCAAACAGGGTATTTAGTTCGGCAGTTTCGATACTTACCGGAATGCCGACGTTCTTCAAATAGTTTTGAATGACGCCTGCGTAGTTCTTCGCTGAAACACTGCTGCCGGAGACTTTGAAGACCACGGGCTTGGCAAATCGCATCTGCGGCCCCTCCCCATCCGGGTCTTTCAGCCCCGCTTCGTCCAAAAGTTTCTTAGCCATTGCCGGATCGAATGAATAGTGCGGACTGGCATGATAGGCCCAGGACTCTTCGGGCAGGATTGAATGGGCAATCTTTGCCTGGCCCAACAGTAGGTCGCGGATTAACCCTCCGCGATCGATTGCGTAAGCGAGTGCCTGCCTGACCCGAACGTCATTGAGCGGCGGCTGGCTGCAGTTAAGCGTTAGCAAGTTCAGATTAGAACCCGGAAACTGAAGGACTTGCAGCTTCGGATCTTGACCCAAGAGATTGACAGCGTCGGGCAAAAGACTGGTGGGCAGCGGCGCGATGTCTACACGCGCGGAACGAAGCTCGGCCTGGAGTGCGTTCGTGTCAGAAATCACGCGCACCCGCACGAGTGGTATGTGCGGCGCACCATCCCAATAATCCGGATTCGCCGCGAGGTCGACCACCTGTTGCGAGCTGTCGTAACTAACGAACTTAAACGGACCGGTTCCCAGCGGCTGATCTTTTTGAGTCGCATAACCGTCCTTTGGAATCATTGCGACGGGCACCAGATTCGGAAGCAGTCCAGTCCACGGTTTTGTAGTCGTTACCACCAGCGTATGCGGGTCAGGAGCTTCCACGCTCTTTATGAAACTTTTTCGGTCGGCGCCGGTGCCTTCATAAAAGCTGGCCGACTTTGCGAATGTACTCGAGAAAACCAGATCGAGCGTGTACTTCGCATCAGCCGACGTGAAAGGACGGCCATCGTGAAACTTCACGCCATCACGCAGAATAAAGGTAAATGTGACGTTATCCGGGGCTCGCTTAATTTCGGAAGCGAGCTCGCCTACATAGTCAAACTTCTCGTCTTTCTTCACCAGCGAGTTGAACATCAAGGTGCGTACGCGCTCGCTCGCGGCGTCCACCGATGGTGAGCCGATGGGATCAATAGTCCGGATGTTATCCCCCAGGGCCATTACAAACGGACCGCCGGTGTGATTACGCCGGCAGCCGGCCGGCAGCGATAGTGCGAGCAAAAGCATCAGCAAAAGAGAAGCAAACTTGCTCGCGCTCATTGGATTGTTCCTCCGTACTTATAGTTCAGCTTCTCGTTGAGAGCAGTCGTCTCTTCAGAGAGGCGCTGGAATAGGTCGCTGTCAAACGCCGGCGGCGGTTTGATGATCGACTTCATGGCTGCAATCTGTTTGAGTGATGCGCGCAAGCGATCCTTGGGCAGGTTGCCTTCCCGCGCTTGTTTAAGAAGGGAGTGATAGCCACGACGAATCGTATCGGGGTGCGCGCAGATAAGCATCATGTCGTTGCCCGCAAGAAACGCGCGCACTACAGCCGCTTCGATCTCGCAATGCTTGGCAATAGCTCCCATCTCGAGATCGTCGGTTACAACGAGATGTTGATAACCGAGTTCGCCACGCAGCAGGTTGGTGACGATGTTGCGGCTGAGCGATGCCGGTTCCAGCAAACCTCCGGTAACACCCTTGACGATGTCGATATTAGGAAAGCCGCCGTGACTCACCATTACGCAACGCACGCGATCGTCCTTGCGTTGAAAGAGTTCTATATAAGGTGCGAGATCCTGGGCCATCAGGTCTTCGTGTGACAGACGCACCATTGGCATCTGCTCGTGCGAGTCGACTTCGCCTGCGCCGATTCCCGGAAAATGTTTGAGACAACCAACAATCCCCGTTTCCTGCAGACCGCGCAGATAGACGGTAGTGTAGCCAAGCACTTCGCCGGGTGAACGTCCGAATGAGCGCGAGTAGAGTCCATTCGAAAGCAGATCGCGTTCGTCAGTCATGATTGACATTACCGGCGCGAAGTTCATGTTGAAACCCAGTAGTCGTAGTGCTTCACCGGTAATTCTGCCAAGCGCGCGGGAGCCGGCCAGATCGCCGTGCGCTCGAATGGTTCGCGCGGAAGGCATGGGCGTAAAGATTTTTCGCAGCCGGTCAACCAGCCCGCCTTCCTGATCAACTCCGAGAAGCGGATCGGTGGGCAGGAGTTCGCGCACATCATCGAGCAGCTTGCGTAGTTGTAGCGCACTCTCGACGTTGCGTCCAAAAATAATGACGCCGCCGGGTTTTACGTCCTCAATGAGAGCCCGTGTGTCGGAGTCGATTTCAGTTCCGGCAAGACCGATATAAAAGAATTGTCCGATCTGTTGTTCAAGAGGGAGCGACAGGAATGATTCCAGTGACATCTTCAAAAAGTTTAGGCGTAGAACGGCTTTTGTGCCGCGCTAATATGATTTCAGAATCAGAATAAGACTGCAGTTTTACTATAAGGCAAAACAAACGCCTCGGCCAACGAAAAGATGGGGCACGGTCTCGACGTGGAGTGAGGCTGTGAGTGGCTTTGACCTCAAAGGAGAAGCACGCAATCGGTCTTACTCATTTATCTTTGAAACCTTAACGTAGTATAACTCCCTTAATGCCGCGCGAAATCACTGACAAAGAATCAATTCTTGCCGCGCTTAGATCGCTTGAACTCACCTCTGAGCTCTTCATAGAAGTAAATGGAAAACTAAAGAATGCCAACGACCTGGAAGTAATCGTTGAAGGGAAAGTGAACGCGGCCGGGAAGCGTGTCGGCCCATACGTTCGTCTGCTTACCTATGACAGCGGCGAGGTAATAATGCGGCAGGGCGAATGGGGTGGAAACACCTTCTACCTTTCCGTGAAAGGTGCTTTGGATGTTTTCATCGAAGAACTAAGTGGGGAGCAGCGGAAGATCAGCCGCCTGGCTCCTGGGAGTTGCTTTGGAGAGATGGCGGTGCTCGCAGGCGTCGAGCGGAACGCGACCATCATCGTGCCAAAACATGAAACGGCAACTGTGCTGGAGGTTACCAGACCTGCGCTTCGACTGCTCAGAAAGCTGCCAAAGTTTGGCCAGGAACTTGATGAGACTTATCGGGCTCACGGCCTCGGCCGCGTGTTGGAAGATTTGACTGAAGAAGGCAGCGGCGCGGCGAACGAGTCGATTGTTCGCAAACTGCGCGAGATTGGTAAGTTCATGGTCTACGGCAAGCACCATGTGCTTTGCCAGGAGACCAACCCGATCGAAAACATCATTCTGATCAAAAGCGGTTGGGTCAGGCGCGTGCGCGGCGTGCCACTCGATCCGGCTTCCGCGGGAGTTGCAGTCGGCATGGGCCAAACAATCGGCGTGGATTTTCTGGGCGCGGGAAACTGTCTCGGACTTGAAGGCGCTAACGAGGGTGAGACCTGGAAATACAGCGCCTCGGCGATGGCCAGAACGGAAGTGCTGGAGATTCCGCTGGCGGAGCTCGGCAGCGATCCGCGACTTCAAGAGCAGATTGTCGCTGCCTTCGCGGCCTTCTCAACGGCCGACGACAATCCGCCTTCGATCGAAGCAGTCGAGGACCTGCACGCCATGGCCTCGGCGGAGGCTGAGATCACAACCGGCATCATAGACGGCTCGAACCTGCTGGTCATGGATATGGATCTCTGTGTGAGGTGCGGTAACTGTTCACTCGCCTGTCACAAAGTGCATGGACAATCGCGCTTGCTGCGCAGAGGAATAAGCATTACTCGTCCCGTGTCGATCGGCAGTGAACGCACGCAGCACGTGCTTTCACCCCAAGTCTGCATGCATTGCAAGGATCCGGAATGTCTCACGGGCTGTCCCACCGGTTCCATCTTTCGCGATCCGCGTGGTTATGTAGACATAGATCCGGCCACCTGCATCGGTTGTTTCGATTGCGCCACCCAATGTCCCTATGACGCGATCACGATGGTCCCTAAAAACGGCGAACCGCCTGTGACCTTTAATCTCATGGGCACGTTGCGTCGTACCTTTAGCTTTTCGACTCCGCCCGCTGCTCAACTGACCCCCGCGGACGACGTGGTTGCGATCAAATGCAATCTCTGCGAACACACCCCGCTCAATCCGCCAGGCGCACCGCGCCAGGCGTATTCCTGCGAAGAGAATTGTCCTACCGGCGCGCTCTTACGTGTCAATCCAGTTACGTATTTTACTGAAGCGGAAAAGATACGAGGCCTCATCTTCCGCGACCAAACTCAGGCCTTCGGTCGTAACATTCACAAAGGTGATCCGATCGCTAAGGCCTTTCACATTGGCGGGGCTGCGCTGATTCTGGTTGCGGCTGTGGCGGCGATTTGGGGATTAACAGAGCGCGGATTTGATGGCCTTCTGGCAGGAACCTGGCTGACGATGCGCTGGGCGACCGGTTTGGTCGGACTGTTTGGCGTGGTGGTGGTCATGACTTACCCACTGCGTAAACAAGTCTACCGTCGCCGCGCCGGCGCGCTGCGCTACTGGATGCTGGCCCATTTGTACCTTGGGGCGCTGGCAGGTGTAATTCTACTGCTGCACTCGGGCAGTCACACCGGAGGTATTTTGACGACAGCGCTCTACCTTGCGTTTGATGTAGTTATTATCTCGGGCCTGTTTGGCCTTGCTTCCTATATTGTCGCGCCCAGGATTATGACCACGATCGAAGGCGAGCCTCTGCTGGTCGATGATTTGATTGCGCGCCGTTTGGAACTACAGCAGGAACTCGATGAACTGTTGAAAGGTAGTGAAGGTTGGCTGAAGGAAGAGATTGAGGAACGGGTCATCAGGAAGTTCTCAAGGTTTTCTTTCTTGATGCGACAGTTCATGCGTCGTGAGCCCCTGACCGCGCTACTGGCCAACGCGCGCAGCGCTTTTAGGGAACGACTGACGCGACTTGCAACCAGCGAAGAGCGGGCGATTTTGCTGCACGCGGTTGAGGCGAAAGTTACCATGCGGCGTGTAGACGCACTAATTTACCTGCACAAACTGCTTAAGGTCTGGATTGCGCCTCATGTTATCTCGACGTCGATCATGCTGGCGTTGCTGGTTGTTCACGTTATTCAGGTTATCTATTTCACAGTGAAGTAGATTTGTGGTTTATGCCGCAGGCAAATAAATACATCATCATTCGCGAGGATTTAGTTCAGGACCCGGTGACGATCATCACGGATGGACTCCTCGTCGGGCGACTGCAGGAATGCGAGCTGCTGCTCAACCATCCTTCCGTGTCGCGAGCGCAGGCCGGCATCAAGTTAGTGCAGGACAGCTATTTCCTCTTTGGACTTCGTCCTGCCAATCCTGTAAAGCTCAACGGAAAGCCGGTTGAAGAGAACGAGGCATTGGCCCCTGGCGATGTTCTCGAATTGGGTCCGTTTGCACTGGAGGTCGATCTGACTGAGGAAGCTCTGGTGCTAAGAGTTTCATTGCAGATAGGAACGGTCATTGACACCAGCAACCTCAGCAGTCCGGATCTGGGAACGGCCAAACTTGAACCGGTGTTGGCGCCAGGAGAAAAAAAGGCCCACGCGAAAACGCGTGCAGCTCCAATTCAGGGCGACAAGGCGCTGGACATTTTTTGGGACAAACGAATTCGTGAGGCTGGGAAGTTAGTCCGGCTTTCGCCGCTTTTTCCCAGGAGCCAAAGACGCTCCGGCAAAGCGGCGTTTAACTGGACTCCAACAACCGATTTAAGACCGCATTGGCCTGTTTCCTTTCTTATTTGGGGCGTGGTGGGTGTCGGTTTGCTTTCCGTGGCGGCCGCTTACTGGTATGCGAGCGCTTATGCGCCCGGCCCCGTTTCAAGGGCGCATGCGCAGTCTCAGCTGACTGTCTTCCCGCCGATTGCAGTCAAAGCCAATGGTAACTCCTGCACGTCCTGCCATTCTTTTTCAGGGACGATGGAACAGAACTGCGCGCAGTGTCATAACACAGAAGTCTTTGCCGCAACCATAATCCAACCACATAGTGGCGCTGGAATAAGTTGTATCTCTTGTCATGCCGAACACCGTGGCACGGAGTTCCATGCATCACAGGCGGCGCTGGCTACATGCAGTGAATGCCACAACAATGCGAATCAAACTGTTTACAACGGTCGCAAAGTCAGCACCCCTCATGGCGGCACCTTTGGCTATCCGGTGGTTGGCGGAAAATGGACCTGGAAAGGTTTGAATGAGAGCGATTGGGCGTCAAAACAGATCGCGGTGGTGCGCTTGCCAGAGGATACCGACGACAAATGGAGCAGCAAACAATTTCATGCGGTTCACGTCCAACGAGTTCGAGCCAACGGCTTGCCGGGAAATCAGAGCGGAGAATTATCGTGCTCAAGCTGCCACAAAACCTTCAACCCGATCGATCGAGAGACGCCGCGGACAACTTGCGGCACCTGCCATAACGGCCGTCTCGACTCAGCGACCAACCGCGTGCTAATTGCGGCCGACAAACCCAATTGCACATCCTGTCACGTTCAGCACGTCAAAGATAAACGTCATTGGAATCCGTCGTTGATGGTGGGAAGATAGGAGGCCTTGGAGGAGGCGGGAGGCAGGAGCAGGAGGCAGGAAAGACCAAGACATTTGACATTTGTCATTTGAAATTTTTCATTTGTTATTTAGTAGCGACGATGATGGATCCCACTGGCGAAAAGCGATGACCGTGCTTGAGATAAGCGATGATCGTGCTTCCGACGAATGCTGATCCGTGCGAGACAACAAACGACTTGGAGCGCTGGCAGCAGTAAACAGTTGCTCTTGTCATCGGCCCAGCAGTTAACTGACGTCGTGAATGACAAATGAAAAATTTCAAATGACAAATGACAAATGTCTTGGTCTTTCCTGTCTCCTGCTCCTGCTCCTAACTTACAGGCTTGTGACACGGCAGACAGTCATTTGAGCCAGCCACTTTTCCTTTAAGCGCAGGTCGTGCCGCGATAGCTTTGTCGTGGCAGATATTGCAGTTCGTATGATAGGCCACTTCATTTGTCAGTTTAGTGGGAGCGGTCTTGCCTGCATACGTTACAGATGGGATCGTCGCGCTATCGTCGCCTGCTTGCAGATGACACGCCCGGCAAGTTTTGACCGGCTTCGCATCAGCTGCCTCGAGCAGTTTCGCCGTAAGAGCAACATCTCTCTCTGAGGTTTTCAGTGGCGCCGCGAGCGCTGCTGCCGGCTGATCGGTGTGATGACATTCGATGCAGTTCAACACGCTCTTGCCGTCGATGCTGTAGGTTTTTGTGGCGTGATTCTCGTGATTGAAAGGAACGTCACCATACTTGTCTGACTGGCTATCCTTGCTGAGGACCACTTCTTTAGGCTGTGTCTTACTTTCTTTGGGGACGTCCTGAGCGTTCGTAGATCCCGAGCGACTACCAACTACTACTACGGCCATGCATCCCAACAACCCGATCAGTAACAAAAGTTTTCTCATCGAATAACCTTTCGCGGAAGCTCAGAAACTTAGACAGAAAATTTTATGAATACTTGCCTGGAACCAGCAGGGGAGGGCAGCACAATCTTAATTAGCGAGCTGGAAGGTGTCAAACTTTTTAACCTAATGGAGTGATGTGGTTTAAAAAACCAGGTGCCTCCTCTCTGTGGTTTCTGTGACTCTGTGGTGAGTGTTTGTCGAGTAAGTCCACCTCAGAGGCACCGAGATCACAGAGGCGGCACAGAGGAGGCATCTATATACACCCAGGCGCGGACTCCTGATCGGAGTGTGACCGCGATGCGTTTGCACGCGTCAACCTCGTAATTGTCCGCACTCCGAATTTCGTCGGCCGTGACGTAAAAAACTGTTCCAGTTATCTCATCGGAATCACGTCCGGTGAATTTAGCGATCGTGTGAATCGCCTTTCCGCTGATTGCTATCACCGCCGGATCTTCGATCTTCAAAGGCGCCAATTCGAATCCCGGTAAGGCATCGCCGGTACCAGATAACAGCCGACCAAACGTCGACCTCTGCACGGCCTCAAGCTGCAGCGTGCCATAGGAAAAAAGAAACTCGGTGGGTGTTTGGTCAGACACAGTAGTTTTAGGGAGAGCATCACATCGGCATTTTGAAACTTGCCGACGTGTGGCAGCGCCGACAGTCTTTGAATGCCAGATCGCCACCAAACGAACGCTGGCCATTGTGACAACTCAGGCAACTCTTGCCACGCGCCGAAGCAAAATGCTCCAGAGGTTGCGGTGAACTCACCTGGCGGGATTGCGGCAAGCCAGCCGTCAGCAAGTGGCAATCGGCACAAGCCAGGCGTTGTCCGCTGCTATGTTTCGCATGGTTGAAGGCATAACGAAAAGAGCGCGCGTTGGTTGAAGTTCGCGAGTATGCCTTCTGGGCGTGACAAACTCCGCACGACGCAAGTTCCCGACCTGCCGATGACTTACTGCTGGGTGTGTGGCAGGTGTAACACTGGTTATGGGCTGCCATGCCCGTGGGAATGGTGAGCGCCGTGGCGCGTCCACCGCTGCGGCTATGACAGGCTGCACACCCACTGGCTGGTCGGGCGGCGCCGTTCATGTGTTGCGCGTGATCGAATTTGACATTGAAACTCTCATTGAACTTTGCTGGGAAACTTTTCAACGGCGGGTTGCCGCTGTTCACGTCTGTATGACAGATGACACACATCGGAACGGCCGCAGATACAAACTGCCCGGTGTGGCAACTGCCACAGGCCTTGTGTCCTGGAAAAATCGGCGTTGCAGAGTTGTCTTTGCGCTCATGGCATGACGTGCAGGCTAGTGATGCATGACGCTGGCTCGTGTGCTTGAAGCTTGAATAGTCGAGTTGCGGACCTTGTGGTGATGCGGCCAAGACGTCGCTATGCACCATCGGTGTTTTCTTTGCCTCAGTGGTAAATAAAACCCGAGCTAGACTCACCACAGAGACACAGAGAACACCGAGAATGCACAGAGAAAGGCGGCTCATTTCACGTTCTCTCGCTTAATCGCCTCACGGCCGGCAATCAAATAGTGACTGGAAGGTGGATCACGCCGCCCTACATCTGATGTATGACAATACTTACAGACGAAATCACGATTCTTGTCGATCGCTTCCAACTCTTTACTTACGTCCTGACGCAGGCCGTCTTTGTTGTGACATTCGGTGCAGGCGGTGATGGGCACATCCGGTTTCAAGCCGCGCAACGTCGAGGACTTGGTAATGTTGATATGGCAGGTAGTGCATTCCGCCACGTGCTGTTCGCGCGCGTGGCGAAACTTCATCGAGAAACGGTGCAGCGCGTCAATAGTTGCCTCCGGTTTGTCCGCAAGCTTGTGACAGCCGCCACAGTTGTCGTTGGTGGGTGGTTGTGATTTCCAGTGGCAATTGAAACAGGAGGCATGACTGAGCGGCGCGTTCTTGAAAGTTGCCGCATCCGGAATAAAGGAGTCGGGCCAACCGCTAGCCGGAGCGGCAGGCACCGTGGAGCGCGGGCCGTGACAAATTTCGCAGTTGTTGTAGTGCTTCGTCTTATCATCAGCGCTCGCACTAATGAACGAAGCCCGTACGAAAGGATGACTTTCATCAACAGCCTGACGTCGAAAAATCCTGGCGATCACGTCCTGGTGTTTATCGTGCGGAAACTCAATCACAAACTGGCTGGGAGAGGCCGGTTTTCGAAATGCGAAACGTGCGTCGTCCCGTGGCGATACCTTCGAGTGGCAACCGCTGCAAATTGCCGGCTTCGCGCCTTTGAAGAATTGCTGCCGATGACAACTCACGCAGGCAGCATGACCTGGAAAATCTGCAGCGTCGGGAAACTCTCTTACCTTTTTCCAGTTAGCGGTTGGAATCTTGTGGCAGGTATTACAGGCCCCCTGATGTTTCTTAGTGGCGTGGGAGAATCGCGAATAGTCGATCGCTGGTTCGGCCGAGCGTCGCACGGTTGGTTTGCGCACTACACGCCTTTGCGCCAGTGCCGGGTTGTGGAAATTAAAGACTAAGCACGCCAGAGAACCGGCAACGAACGCTATCAACGGAACCAAGCGGCCGGGCGAGTTCACAAAATATTCTGCTGGTTGACCGATTTTAATCATCGTCCGCTGTTAATCGCTTGTCGCTTAGCCCCAGAGAGGCGAAATGTTTATAGCTGGCTTCTCTTTGCTCTCAAAGCTCCGTAAGAACGCCATCGATTCCTCATATGCTGCCGGGTTTCACTCCTAAAGGAGCGAGAGCATTAGGGACGCGTTCGTAGCTATAAACATCTCGCTCCACTCGAGCGAAAACGAGTTTCCACTGTTGCACTTCGAGCTAATCATCTGTCACAAACCGGAAGCGGCTTCTCAACCGCGACGCATCTCACGTTCTTCTCTTGTCGATTCATTATTAGAAAGGGCTTTTCAAACGCACGGTCGTCCTGCTTCACCTTAACCTCGCAATTCCAGATCAAGCTCGTAGTTCCCAGTTCGGTGGGAAGAATGTTTGAAAGCGTGTAGGTTCCAGGTTCAAGGTCAGTGAAGTAGGCCGTGCCGTTTCTGTCGGTCATGACAGAGAGTACTTTCGCTCCGCTAAGAGCTTCCGCCTGCTTTATGGTGCCTTCGATTCCGAGCGCATGACTCTTGTAGAAACCGTCTCGAAGCCTTTCCGGAACATTAGTCGTCAACCATTTGCGCGCAAGCTCATGGCTGCCATATTCCTTTTCACCGGCGCTTAGTGCGGTTTGAAACTCGGGAACCGCGTCCGGCCCCTCGACGTCGGCAGGCTGAAGTTCGCGGCAGTAGACCGATTCGCAATCGTTTTCCTTCAACCAATTAATCAGCCGTTCGCTGGCGCCGGCGGCGCGGTAATAGCAGTCGCGCGACACGTAAGGTCTTTGCATCATCTCATCGACCAGACTCTTGTTTTGTTCCAGTGAACCCTTGATGAGAAAGAAGCGCTTGCGGGAAAGCCCTTTGGTTGCGTCTGCGGTCTTTACGCGCACTCTTAGACGCAAAACTGTGCCGGCGCTCTGAGTCGCAGACGGAGTTTGCGCGACACAAAAGTAAGCGACCAGCAGTAGAACAAGAAAAGCTCCGGAATTACGTAAGGGGGTTCTCACTAGATCACAAATCGGTTTACAAATTCGGACTACGTGGAAATTTCAGGAAGGGCAATCGCACCCCGCGCACAAAAACCTGGTCCGAACGAATGGCAGGCGCGGGCGCAAAACCGTTAGCGCCGCCGGCGCTGATCAGGTCGTCCTGATCCACTCCGTCGCCACTTATCCCAATTCCGCCAACCAAAACGCCATTCTTGTAGATGGGAATGCTGCCGGGAAAGATCTGGATGCCATTGGGTAGATTTGGAATTGTTGTGCAGGGAACATTCGCACCAGCGATGGCTGCCAGCAGGTTTGTCTGGATCAAATCTAACTGCAAGCCAACATTGAAAGGACTCCATTCGCTGAGCGGCGTGCTAAAGGGTCCGGCGGCAGTGTCGTTAATTCCATCCGGAAAAAAGGGCCGATGCAGAAAGCCGCCGGCGCGATCGGTGAACGCAACCGAGCCATCGAGCCGCAGGCCATCCGCTGCGGCGCGAGCGACATAACTGCCGAAGCCGGCGCCGTTGAGCAACGTTGCGGCGCTGGCATTTGAATAGAAGGCAGCGGTCCTGGCCTTTTGTACTGATACGTCGAAACCAAAGACCGGCGCATCGAGTTGACGAAAAATGCCAAGCACGTTGCCGGAAGCGTCCACTACTGCTATCGACACGCGCGCGTTACTGCCAAGCGGTTGGCGGATGGCGGCGCGAGTGATATTTGCCTGTTGCGCGGCGTGCGCAATTATTGTTTGCACATCGGCTGCGGTTAGTGCGTTGGGACCAGCCGGTACAGTGCCGCCGACAAAAGGAAAGAAGCGTGTATCAACCTCGCCGCCAATGCCCCCAACGTTGGCCGGAGCGAATGCCGACGTTTGCGCGCTGCGAATCGGAAACGCGCCCGGCACTACCCCGGGCAAGCTTCCAAACGGAATAGTCGCCGGCGACGGAGGACTGGCAACATTCGAAAAAGACAACCGAATACCGTCGACGAGAATATTGTCTGCACGTATCAGTGCTGGAGCTTCGAAGCCGCGCACCGCTGAAGCAGCGATCAGTTCTTCAAACGGCTGATCGAAATCGGCTGGATCACGATCTACGGTGTAGATTCCGTCTCCTTCAATTCCGACTCCGCCGACTGCAACGCCGTCTTTGTAAATCGGCAGCCCACCAGGATCTGCCGATAAACCCAATGGCAGCGCCGGCTTCTTAATGTCGGAGCAGGGAAGGGATGAAAACTGCACGCCATAAAGCGGACCACCCGAGCGAAACTGGATCCCGGGTGGAAAGTGTTCCTGAATAATGAATCCGGCTGTGCGCGTGGTAAACGCGTTACCCGACGTACTGAAGATCGAACCGGTTCCGGCCTTGGAAATTGCCGCCAGTGACGCCGGCACCACTGTTCCTTCCAGGCCGCGACCGATTGTGCCCACACTGCGAATGGTGGTGCTCGTGGGCGCCCCGGTCATAACAAATACGCCCAACACATTTGCCTCGCGATCGGTGACAGCGACCGTCACATTTCGATTAAGCGAAACGGCCGCCGAAACTGCCTGGCTAATAATTGTTTGCACGTCGCCTATTGATAAGTTCCCGGCTGTTACCGCCGGCACAATCGCAACGGGCGAGCCAGGTGTTGGCACGGCGCCTGGGTCATCCGGGAGACCACCGCCAACATGGCCTAGCGCCACACGAACACGATTACTTGAAACTCCGCGATAACTGACCCGCACCAATACATCGCCCACGTCATCCATGCCGCTGGCGAGTCGAACAACCAGCGACACTGCCCAGGGCTGATCCGGAACATTGCCGAGAAACTCGACCGGCAACTGGTAAACGTGATGAGTTGAATCCTCAGCTTCAACAGTGAGATCGCCCACGTCGTCGCCGGACTGCAGGGTCAGATTCATCGTGAACAACATGATTCGAGTTTGGTTGTCGTCACCAAACTTCACCGGCGCGGTTACAGAATAGGGCTCACGATGTCGCGTGACGGATTCAAAAGAAATCGCGCGCGTCGAATCTTCATGACTAATGAGAACCGGAGCGGCAACCTGACCTAAAACGGTCTGCGGGCGGATTAGTGAAGCTGCGAAAAACACACTCAGGGCGAGCGTGCGCAGCATGCGGATGCGAAGATGTGAACCTTTGACCATCGCGGAATTTTCAGCGATTGACAGTCGAAAACTGCTGCCAATGTAACACAAACATTTGCTCGCGTCGTTCGCGTTTTTTTGTGTGTTAGTAAGCGAAACGGATCTTCCGTGGTACCTGGTGGTGCGACGCACAAGGGGCAAACGCCGGAGACGATCGATGTAGCCGTCTTCTTCCTTTCACTGCTTAGCCGGTGCTTTCTGGTTGATGAAGTCCTGGAGTTGTTTGGTTAGTTCGGGCGAGTTAAGTTGCCGGAGCTTGTCGAGGTGGGCGAGGGCGGCCTCTCGTTGGCCCAGCGAAGCGCGGGCGAGACCGGCGAAGTAGAGCGCGTCGCGGTGATTTGGCGAGAGCTTCAGTGCATGTTCAGCAGAGACGGCGGCCTCTTCGTACTTCTGTTCACCGTAAAGTGCTTCGGCAAGAAGTTCGTGGGCCGCCGCGTTGGCGGAATCGCGTTCGACTCCGCGGCGAAGAAACTGAGCGGCCTCGGCGTAGCGCCCTGCGAAGTTGTAAACAAGCCCCAGGCGCAATAATGCCGGTGCGTATTCAGGATCGATCTGAAGCATGCCACGAAAAGCTTCCTCTGCCTCCTTGAAATGTCCCGCATTCAACTGTTTCTCGCCCGCAGAGTTGTAGGCGCGTAACGCCGCATTGAGCGTGTCGTTAGCCTCCTTCTCGTGACCGAGTTTGATTTGCGAGAGCGCAAGGTTGAAGAAAGCCTGGCCGTAGTCCGGATCCAGCTCACAGGCGCGCAGGAAGGACGTTGCCGCTTCGTCGAAACGGGCGGCGGCGAAGTATGCGCTTCCGAGGTTGTTATGCGCGGCAGCCAGCTTCGGGTCAGAGCGGATGGCCTCCTGATACTCCTTCATCGCGCCATCAAACTGGCCCTTCGAAAAGAGCTCGAGACCACGTTCGTTGTGCCTGAGCGCATTCCTCTGCTCGGGCGTGAGGGCAGGTATAACGCCGCGTTTCGCCGCGTTTGCATTGTCCGATGGGAAGTTGGTGTCCGACTTTCCTTCCTCGAAGCGTCGCTGCTGCGTTTCCTCTACGGCTCGTCTCGACATGTCCTGACGGTGCTCCATGAGCTTTTGGAGCCCCTCCGAGGATGATGGCTGTTGCGCACATGCTTGCGAGGACGAAAAAGCGGAAGCGGCCGAAAGAGTGAGGGCGCCGATCACGTGGCACGCTGTCGTTCTGGTCAACATCATGGGCCTCCGGGACTCTGCGGCAGTCCGAAAAAGTATATAACCTGTTCTACCTTCGGCAGCTAAATAGCTCGAAGGCGATTATACGTCCGAAGGAGTCCGCGGCAAACTATCTAACGATCTTCTTCCGACCCCACATCATCATAAATCATCATCCAGTGACTGATACGAAGTGCATTTCCAGTTACGCCGCAAAACTAATTGCCTCACTCGCAGGCTTATGTTACAAGGCAGACGAGCTTTCCCAGTTCCCCTGTGATGTTAAAGTTCCTTAGCTTCCTTATCAGTTTGATGTTGCTGCACGCGCTCGGTGCAGTGGTGCTGGGCCAGCAGTCGGGACGCATTAATGGGACAGTACGTGTCGCTTCAGGTGCCCCGGCGCCAAACGTAACCGTAATTGTTACCAATCAGGTTAGCGGTAAATGGAAACGCGTGCGTAGTAACACCGACGGCACCTACACCGTGCGTTTGGAGGCTGGAGCCTATCGTTTGCGAGTCGCGCCGCCGAATGTGGCGAAGTTTGATAAAGACAAAAACTATGGTGAGTTTGCCATTCCACGGGGTGAAGCGCTCGAGAATGTTATTGTCGAAGCCGGCAAAGACACAGTCATAGACATTCCGCTCGACCAGGTTGAACTCAAAGAAATACCAAGAGAGACGGGCGACAAACCAACCGGCAACGCGGGCAGGGAAACGGTTCCATCAGAACCGCAAACGGATCAAACGCGACGTGAAGCGCGCGATCGCTGGCGCATTGGTTTTCCCGAATACGATCGTTACGGAGATCGCGGGGCGCGTGGCCGCGATATACCTTTCAAGCGTGGCCGTTGGTGGGATCCGTACAACCAGAGTGTCTTGAAAGGGGACTACCCGATCAAGGGCAACGAGCTCTTCATGATTCTTTCGGCAGTCAGCACTACTGGAGTTGAACAGAGACGGGCACCGACACCTTCCGACGTTAGTACTGACGAACCGGGAAGCGGCGAATTCTTTGGTCAGCCGGAGCAGTTTGCCGCCAGCGAAACCCTTCAGCTTAGCTTCGAATTATTTCACGGCGATTCCACATTCAGGCCCCGAGATTGGGCGATCAAAATCTCGCCGACCTTCAGTATCCCCAACTACTTAAACGCTCGCGAGAATGGTGTTGTAAACATTGATGTCAGGCGCGGCACAAACCGTACTGATACGCATGTTTCTCTCGAAGAGGCGTTTGCCGAAGTGAAGTTGTGGGACGTAAATGCAAACTACGATTTCGTTTCAGTACGTGCCGGCATTCAGCCGTTCGTCTCCGACTTCCGCGGGTTCATCTTTTCAGATAACAATCTCGGCCTTCGTTTCTTCGGTGCAGCCGACAACAATCGCATTCAATATAACGCTGCCTACTTCTCGATGCTGGAGAAGGATACCAACAGCGGCTTGAACCGCTTCGACACGCGGCATCAGAACGTTTACATCGCCAACGTTTTTCGGCAGGACTTCATTCGCAAGGGCTTCACCATTCAGGGAAGTCTGCATTACAACGACGACCGGCGCAGCGTCGAATATGATCGCAACGGGTTTCTGGTTCGTCCGGCATTGATTGGCGATGTTCGTCCGCATGCTATCAAGGTTGGCTATCTTGGGTTCAGCGGCGACGGACATTTGGGCAAACTCAATCTGACGCACGCTTACTATTATGCTGTTTGGGCACGACGATCGAAATCCGATCGCGGGTCGGCGGGTAAAAGTGAGATCAAACATGGCGGCAGTTGAGGCGTCAGTTGATCATGATTACCTGCGGTTCAAGGGTTCATTCTTCTTTGCGCAGGGCGACGCCAACCCGACTGATGACAAGGCCACTGGCTTCGACGCGATTTTTGATGATCCGAATTTTGCCGGCGGCCAATTCTCATATTGGAATCGCAACGGCATTCGGCTTACCCAGACAGGCGTGGGGTTAGTGCAACCGAATAGCATCCTGCCGAGTTTGCGCAGCAGCAAAACGCAGGGACAGGCGAACTTCGTCAACCCTGGCATCTTTATTTACAACGGCGGAGTTGATGTTGAACTCACGCAGCGAATCAAAACGGTCTTCAATGTCAACTATCTTCGCTTTCATCGGACTGAACCTTTGGAATACGTGCTTTTTCAGAATCGCATTCGACACGACATCGGCTGGGACTATAGTTTGGGCGTGGCCTACCGCCCGTTTTTGATAAACAACGTGACCGTCACGTTTGGCGCATCGACGCTGCAAACCGGCCGGGGCTTCCGCGATATTTTTACAGACCGCTCGCGCAATTGTCCTCCGGGAGTAGGGGATTTCTGTGAGCCGGATGTGATCAATCCCAGCAAGCCGCTGTATTCGCTGTTTGCGCAGTTGAAGCTGGTGTTCTAGCGAGCGACACAAGATTTTAGGCATCTGATTTAGGTATCGATATTTGAAATGCGCCTTGTAGGTTGAGGATGGCGGCACCTAGGCTCACCACAGAGACACAGAGACACAAAGGTTGCACAGAGAAAGAAGGAGTCGATGTGGGGGCTAAGGTCATGAATTCTCAGATTAACCAATTGACGCACGAGATCATCGGTGCCTCTATCGAGGTTCACCGAAATCTCGGGGCCGGGGCTGCTCGAATCAGCATACCGAAAATGTTTGCGTCGAGAATTGTTACTTAGAGGTATTCCGTACCATAAGGAATACCCTTTGCCATTAGAGTACAAGGGGATTCGACTGGAGTGCGGTTATCGAGTAGATATTCTTGTCGGAGGTGCTGTCGCGGTGGAGGTGAAATCAGTCCAGGCTCTAGCTCCAGTGCACGACGCGCAGCTTTTGACCTACCTCCGACTTGGTGGTTGGCGAGTGGGATTACTGATCAATTTCAACGTTGTGGTGGTTAAGGATGGGATACACAGAAAGATCATGGGATATGACATGTAGTCTCTGTGCGTCCTCTGTGTTCTCCGTGTCTCTGTGGTGAACTCCTCTTTGAATTCACTAACATAATGATTAGACCGAGGCTTGTCCTAACATTGATTGTTGCGTTGTTTAGCGTGGTCTTGGGTTTGGCCGTAGCGTCTGCCAGGAAGGAAACTAAACCGTTAACTCCCGGACCAGCGAGCAGCCAGATTCCTGATCCCACTCACCAGGATAAACCACAAGGGCAACCGGCGACGTCCCCTCGGCTCGAAGGCTGCGTCACCTGCCACGGCCAGATCGAGCCGATGCACAAATACGGCACTACCGAAACGCTCGACGCCCTCAAAGACGGCAAGGACGCTGTCGGACTCACTTGCACCGGCTGCCACGGCGGCAACCCACTGCCGCGCAAGACCAACGACGATCCGAAGTCGATCCAGCAAATCAAGAACGAAGCGCACGTCCGCGCGAAGTTTCCTAACCTGTGGCAACGCGATGGCAAATACTCAGGTGCGAACCCGGAACGCACCAATACTCTCCTGGCTCGCGAGAGTTGGGAGTTTGTACGCTTCATCAATCCCGGCGATCTCCGTGTTGCCGCGAAGACCTGTGGCGGCAGCGCCTGTCATGATCTGGAATCGAAGAACGTCGCGCGCAGCATGATGACGCACGGTGCGATGTTATGGAGCGCGGCGCTCTATAACAATGGCGGCTTTCCCTTGAAGGATGGGCGGTTTGGTGAGAGCTACAGCGAAAATGGCGCGCCGCAAACTCTAATTCAGAACCCGAAACCAACAATTGAAAACTCACGCAGCAAAGGGTTACTCGAATTCCTCGATCCGTTACCGCGTTGGGAGATTTCGCAGCCGGGCAATGTTTTGCGCGTTTTCGAAAGAGGAGGGAAGCGGCGTTTGGAAGTTGGACTGCCGGATAAGGATGAAGATCCTGGCAAGCCGGATAAAGGACTAAGCGCGCGCGGTTTCGGCAGCGCCCAGCGCACGGATCCGGTTTACCTGGGCCTGCAAAAGACACGCCTCCTTGATCCCACCCTAAACTTTCTCGGCACCAACGATCATCCCGGCGACTATCGCTCGTCCGGTTGTTCGGCCTGCCATGTCATCTACGCGAACGATCGCGACGCCTCACACTCAGCTGCCTATCACGGCGCGGGAAACTCGGGCCGCTCGCAAACCAGCGACGTCAACATTTCCAAGAATGAATCGGGACATCCGATCAAACATCAGTTCACCAGTCAGATTCCTACGTCGCAGTGCATGACCTGTCACATGCACCCGGGCACAAACATGGTGGCGACGTATCTCGGCATGACCTGGTGGGACAACGAGAGCGACGGCGACAAGCTGTATCCGAAGGAGCAACATGAACCTTCGCAGGACGAGGAGCGTGAGAAGCTCGATCGCAATCCTGAAGGAGCCAGCCTGCGCGGGCTCTGGTCCGGGCTTGAGTTTCTGGAGCGCACTGGCACTCCGGAGTTTAACTCGCAGTTAAAGAACACTCAGTTTGGAGATTTTCATAGTCACGGCTGGTTGTTCCGCAAAGTGTTCAAGCGTGATCGCAAAGGAAATCTGCTGGACGCTGACGACAAACTCGTCTCTTCAGAGGATCCTGACAAATTCAAAAAAGCTGTCCACTTAAACGACATTCACCTCGAGAAGGGAATGCACTGTGTCGACTGCCACTTCCGTCAGGATTCACACGGCGACGGCAATCTCTATAACGAACCCCGCGCTGCCATCGAGATTAGTTGCGAGGACTGTCATGGCTCGATTCGCAATCGCGCGAACTTGTTTACCTCCGGACCAGCAGCGGCGACAGCAACGGGCCAGGCAGCTGAACGGCGCAAGTCGCAAAATCAACCGCTTGTGGGACAAGACCTGACTCGTGGAATTCGTGTGCGAGATGAGACGGGCACCCGGATTCCGCTCTTTCAAAGGATTACGCGCGATCGCAAAAAGAAGGATGAGAGCGGCAAAGACATCGAGCTGAAAACCGGTGACATCATTCAAAACTCGATGGTGGTGCCCGGTCGCTGGTGGCGCGTGATTCAAACTGTCGACACGATTACGCCCGGCACTCGCGACTACAGCGAGAAGTCGCGTTACTCGAAAACGATTCGTAAAGACAACGTGAGTTGGGGCGATGTGCCGGCAGACGATAAGGCTCTGGCGCACCGCGATACGGATATGACCTGCGTTGCCTGTCACTCGTCGTGGGTGACGAGCTGTTTTGGTTGTCACTTGTCTATGCAAGCTAATCGCAAGATGCCGAACCGGCATAACGAGGGCGGCGATTCGCGCAACTTCACGCAGTACAACTTCCAGGTGTTGCGCGACGACATCTTCATGCTGGGACGCGATGGTACCGTTACCGGCAATCGCGTCGCGCCGGTTCGTTCTTCGTCTGCCGTGCTGGTCAGTTCCCAGAATCAAAACCGCGAGTGGATTTATTCGCAGCAGCAGACTACCTCCGCCGAAGGATTTGCGGGACAAACTTTCAATACTCACGTACCCCACACCGTGCGCGCGAAGGAAACGAAGGGATGCACCGACTGCCACGTCTCGGCAAAGAACGACAACAACGCCTGGCTGGCGCAACTGCTTCTGCAGGGAACGAACTTCGTTAACTTCATGGGCCGCTACGTCTATGTGGCTGCTGACGATGCGTTGGAAGTTGTAGTGGCAACCGAGCACACTGAGCCCCAGGCAGTTTTTGGCAGTTCACTTCAGCAGATCGCCTACCCTGACAACTACGAAAAATTTGTGAAAGGCGGAAGTGAGCTGAAGACCGCGTACGAACACGTCGGGAACCCGCGCGTATTGCAGGTGCAGTTGCGCGGCGAGTATGCCTACGTGGCTGCGGGCGAAGGAGGTTTGCGCGTTTACGACGTCGCGCAGATCGATCAGAAGGGCTTCTCTGAACGAATCACCACCGCGCCCGTTTCGCGCTTTGGCCAAAAGTTTTGGGTGAAGTCGAAATACGCGACTGCGGTTGCGGCGCCGACCACCCTGGCAGTCGATCCGGCGCGCTGGCGCATGAAAAGCGATGGCACGATGATCGATCCTGAAAGCGCAGCAAAGTTGACGGGCGACGCGCGCCGGCAACTAATCAATGAGGAGCAACCCATCCATCCGCTTTACGCTTATCTTTATGTCGCCGATAAGTACGAGGGATTGATTCTGGTCAACGCCGCGACGTTGCTGGATGGCGATCCTTTGAACAACTATTTGAAACGCGCACTCGATCCGGCCAGGTATCCAAATGGTGCTTTCGATCCAGCCGGGGCGCTTGATGGCGCAAACAACATCACCATTGCCGGCCACTATGCTTACCTGACTACCGCGCGCGGACTGGTTGTCGTTGATATCGACGATCCTCTCAACCCTCGTATATCAGGACAGATCAGCGACGCGGAATTGAAAAATCCGCGAGCCGTCGCGGTTCAGTTCCGCTACGGTTTTATCGTTGACGATGACGGCATGAAGGTGCTCGACCTGAGCTCGCCCGGTTCACCCAAACTTGTCCGCAGAGCGCATAGTTCCCCTGGGCGACGCACACGATGTTTACGTTGCTCGAACGTATGCGTACGTCGCCAACGGCAAAGAGGGAGTCGCCATTATCGATGTAGAGCAGCCTGAAACACCTCGACTCGATCAGACATACAATGCAGAAGGCCGCTTAAACGATGCGCATCAGGTGAAGGTCGCCATGACGAACGCGAGCCTCTTCGGCTACGTCGCTGATGGCAAGAATGGTTTACGGATACTGCAGTTGACTTCGCCCGAGACGATGCCAGAATACGCCGGGTTTAGTCCACGACCGAAACCAGTGTTGATTGCGACGTTCAAGACTAAAGGCGACGCGTTAGCCATTTCCAAGCCACTCGATCGCGATCGTGCTGTTGATGAAAGTGGGAATCAGATTTCGGTGTTTGGACGTCGCGGTGCGCGGCCGTTTAACCTGGACGAGATCATGCGTATGCTGCGGATTGATGACGGCAAGGGGAATTGGTTCGCGGTAAGCGATACGCCGACGACGCAGCCCGCGCCGTTAGGTAAGTAGAGCTCCTTGCTCCTAAGCCTGCGGAGCAGGCGATAGCGTAAAGCCTCCGGGGTGGAGCGCAGCGTAACCCCGAGGCTGTTACGCCGTCAGGCTTTGAACTTAAGGACAACCCTCAATGCTCCCCCCTATTCCTGACGGCTGGCGAATGCAACTCGAAGAAGAAGTCGGCCAACCTTACTTTCAGGAACTACAACAGTTTCTCGAGGCTGATCGGAAAAAGTTTCAGGTGTATCCGCCCGAAGCAGACACCTTTCGCGCGCTGGAGCTGACTCCTTACGATGAAGTCAAAGTCCTGTTGCTGGGCCAGGATCCCTATCCGGGCCCAAACCAGGGCCATGGGCTTTGCTTCTCAGTCAGACCTGAGATCAAGCCACTTCCGGGATCGCTGCGTAACGTTTATAAGGAACTGTCAACCGACATTCCCGGCTTCCGCATTCCTAATAACGGCTACCTCGAACCCTGGGCCAGACAGGGCATACTGATGTTGAATGCGGTGCTTACGGTAAGAGCGCACAAGGCTAACTCCCACAAAAAGCAGGGTTGGGAACAATTCACCGACGCGATCATCAGCAAGGTGGCTGAGAAAAAGGACCGCGTGGTGTTTGTGCTTTGGGGAAACTATGCCCGGGAAAAGAAGAAACTGATTACGGCTGAGCACCACAAGATCGTCGAGGCTGGTCATCCCTCGCCGCTCTCCGCGAAATACTTCCTGGGCCAGAAATCCTTTTCGCAGATCAATAGGGCATTAAAGGAAGTCCAAAATCCCGAGATTGATTGGCAGATTCCCGACGTCTGAGCCTAGCCCATGTGCACGGCCAATAACAGCTCATACGCGCGTTTTATTGAATGCGAAAAATGAGGAAGGCGATAAAGTCGTTGGTGCTGTGTGAAATAATCGGTCCCCAAAGACTTTTGCCGTATCTGAAGATAATTGCCATAACTACACCGAAGATAAACACAAAAATTACACTCTCGACCTTGAGAAGGTGCAGTGAAATCCAGCCAGGAAGATGCATGCCCAGGAAGAGGAGTGAGGATAATAAATTTGCGACCCAGAATCCCCATCGTTCCTCAAATTTCTGCAGGATAAAACCACGATAGGGAACTTCCTCTATGAACCCGATCAACAACGAAGTGCCGATGACACTATTCCAGGTAAAAGACTGCAAGGTTGGATGTGGAATACCAAAGCGCAGCGTACTCCCGAGGAAATTGATCAGGGTTAGTACAATTCCGATGATCACGCCTCGCTTCCAGTTTTGTTTTAGCCTGAGGTATTCAATTGGCGGAACGTGATCGATATGGCGCAAGTACAAAAAAACGGGCAACACCCAGACGAGCAATCTAAGTGGTATGTTTACGAGTGCATAGATTAAGGTTGTCTTTCCTAAAGATTGCATCCAGGGATAAATCCAAAATACAAATCCCCACATCCAAAATGCGTGAAAGACAATCAGATAGATTAAGAAAGGGGCAAAGCTTTTCTTTGCTTCGCGCATCTGTTTGACGAGTAAGTTACATTGGGCCAAATTAAAGCGTTCCAGTTACATCAACCGCTCGCGCAATTTTCGCAGCAGCTCCTTCGCTTCTTCAGACGACAGCTTTTCCGGATCAACATTGCGGATTTCTTCAACCACCTTTTGGTTGGCCAGGTCGAATAGCGAAGCCTGCGCGACTGCCTTGCGACGGCCGGCCCGCCTTGTTGCTGCTTCCAACGCGTCACCTCTCACACTTTGTACCGTAGACTCAAGGCTGCCGGCTACGCTGGCGCCGGCACCCTGCGCTGCTGCATGCGCCTCCGCAGTTCGTAGCGCCGCTTGCGCCGCAATTGCATCCTCTTCAGCAAACACATCCAGCTCATAACGCTCCAGTCGCGCCAATACTTCGCGCGCGTTGGCGAGGACTGTGGGCGGCAATCCGGCTAAACGCGCCACCTGGATGCCGTAGGATTTTGAAGCGCGACCTCGCTCGAGCCGATGCAGGAAGACTACTTCGCCTTCTCGTTCCGCCGCGGTGATTTGATAATTCTGTGCGCCTGGTAAACGCTCGGCTAGTTCGGTCAACTCGTGATAGTGAGTCGCGAACAAGGTCTTGGCTGCATGCTCCGGCGAGTCGTGGAGATACTCGGCAACGGCCCAGGCGATTGAAAGCCCATCGAAGGTTGCCGTGCCGCGGCCAATCTCATCGAGTAAGACAAGGGACCGCGGCGTGGAGCTGTGCAGAATCGCGGCTGTTTCCGTCATCTCCACCATAAAAGTACTGCGCCCGCGCGTCAGATCGTCCGATGCGCCCACGCGCGTCCAGACGCGATCGAGCAGAGGCAAACGCGCCCGCTCTGCCGGGACGAAGCTTCCCATCTGCGCGAGAATCGAAATGATTGCCGTCTGCCGCAGCACGGTGCTTTTGCCACCCATGTTCGGCCCGGTAATGATCAGCAACCGATCAGTCGAATTGTTTAGGTAGACGCTGTTCGGCACAAACGGATCTTCGTTGAAAACTTCAATCACCGGATGGCGGCCCTGCACAATCTCAATTTCATCGCCGCTATGAATTAAGGGTTTGACATAACGCCGGCGGGCTGCCGTTTCCCCAAGTGAGGCTAACGCGTCTAGAGCCGCCAGCGCGCGTGCCGTTCCCTGTATACGTTTTGTTTCAGCAGCCACCTGCCGGCATATGTCCGCGAAGAGAGTGTTCTCAAGTTCGATGATGCGTTCTTCGGCGCCTAATACTTTCTTTTCCCAGTCGCGTAGTTCCGGCGTAGTGAATCTTTCGGCGTTCGTGAGAGTCTGACGACGTTCGTACTCGACCGGGACTCGCGCGGCGTTTCCCTTCGAAACTTCAATGAAATAGCCGAAGACGTTGTTGAATTTTATGCGAAGGTTACTGATACCGCTGCGCGTGCGTTCGGTCGCTTCAAGGGTGGCAATGATTTGTTTGGCGTTGCGACTGATGGAACGCAATTCGTCGAGTTCTGTTGAATAGCCCTCACGAATAGTATCCCCCTCGCTAATCTTTGCCGGCGGATCATCGCTGATGGCCTTAACAAGTAATGCGCAAATCTCCGGAACTTCGTCCGCACTCTCCGACAGAATTTGCAGCAGCGAAGAGGGCAACGCAGCCAGGTTCTCGCGAATGGCGGGGACCTGGTAAAGCGACCGCAGAATTGCATTTAAGTCTCGAGGCGTCGCGGAACCAAAACTAATGCGTCCCACTAGACGCTCCAGGTCAGCAACATCCTTGAGCAGCGACCGCAACTTGTCTCTATTGATCTGCGAAGCAAACAGATCCTGCACGGCTGCTAGCCTTGCTTCAACTTCTCCTTGCTTTACACACGGCCGCAGCAGCCAGGAGCGCAACAGTCTTGCACCCATGCTCGTGACCGTCTCGTCTATAACGCTCAGCAGTGTTCGCCCACTGGCGCCGCCGAGGGATTCGACCAGTTCGAGATTGCGGACGGTCACCTGGTCCAGCACCAGGTGATCCTGCGGCTGAAAGTAGGTTAGACCCGTTATGTGCGCGGCTGCAGCCCGTTGGGTTTCCTGCGCATAACGCAGGCACGCGCCCGCTGCGCGCACAGCTTCGTCCTTGCGCTCAATTCCGTAGCCCTCAAGCGAACGAGCCCCGAAATGATTTAGTAGGAGTTCCGCGCAGTCTTTTTTTTGCCAGAGCCAGTCTTCGATTGGACTCAGAGCGGCGTCGAGAAACTGACTGCGGTGAGGTTCGTGGGAAACGTCGTAACGCAAACTGTTAGTTTGTGACGATTCGCCATCGCTCAAGCTGCCGGGCTCCGAGTCATCCCGAGAACTAACAGTTTGTGTTACGTCGCCGAGGGGCAGGGGAGTGGTCTGCGCTTTTGCCGAAAGACCGGCATTGATTAAAGGTGCGAGCGAGGTCGGAAAAAGAAGTTCGCGTGGCGCATAAGATTCCAGATCGCCGCGAATCTTGTCCCAGGCGTCGGCGCCGCTCTCCTGAGTTACACGAAATTCTCCGGTGGAAATGTCCAGAAAAGCCGCGCCCACCGTGTCTCCCGAGCTGCACACCGCAGCCAGAAACACCGCTTCGCGGGCGTCGAGCAGTTGCGGATCGATCGGCGTGCCGGGAGTAACTATCCTGACCACTTCGCGACGCACAAGTTTCTTTGTCTTTGAGGCTTCCTCGGTCTGTTCGCAGATTGCCACGCGGTAGCCTTTGCGCACCAGCCGCGCTATGTAGTTTGCGGCCGAGTGATGAGGAACGCCGCACATGGGAACAGGATCGCCTCGTTCTTTGTGTCGCGCTGTTAAGGTTATTTGCAATTCGCGGGAGCCGGTTATAGCGTCGTCGTAAAAGAGTTCGTAGAAATCGCCGAGACGGAAAAGCAAAAGCGTTCCGGGATGTTGCTGCTTCAGCTCGTAATACTGGCGCAGCATTGGCGTTTGTGGGGAAGTCGTCATAGGGAAATGCTATTAAGTTATGCGAATGAAGGCGAAGCGAAGACTACATCCGCGAATGATAGTTGTGCAAGGCGCTATGAGAAATACGCTATCGCCAGCTGCGCAAGAAATCCGGCTAGCGCCGAGTCCAAAGTCCAAAGTCCAATGTCCAAAGTCTGTGTGTTCCTAAAATCTTTCTACCGGGGACTGATTCAAGATTCGCAAGAAAGACTTTGGACTTTGGACATTGGACTTTGGACTGGCCTCTTAACTATGTTAGTTTCCTGACTTCGTGAGCCCCAATTCACCAAATCTCGATAACTCACGCTCCGAACTCCTGGCGCGTTCACTCGAAGAACACCTGAAAACAATTCAAGCTCTGATCGACTCCCGACTTCCGGAAATTGCCGCTGCCGGTAGCGTCATCTGGGAAGCTCTAAGATCCGGCAACAAGATTCTTCTTTGCGGAAATGGCGGCAGCGCTGCTGATGCACAACACATTGCCGCCGAACTCGTTGGCCGTTATGAACAACAGCGGCGGGCCTTTCCGGCCATATCGCTAACGACCGACACTTCCGCGTTAACCGCCCTGAGCAACGATTACGGCTACGATGAGGTCTTCGCGCGACAGGTGGAGGCGCTGGCCGTCGCCGGCGACGTTCTGATTGCGATTAGTACCAGCGGGAAATCTCCCAGCATAGTTAAGGCTGCGGATCAGGCGCGGGCGCGTGGTTGCAGGACCATCGCGCTAACAGGCTGCTCCGGTGAACCTTTGACTGCGCACTGCGACCTCGCTGTCGTCGTTCCCTCCGGTCGCACGTCCAGAGTCCAGGAAGCCCATATAACTATTGGCCATCTTTGGTGTGAAATGCTTGACCGAGCGCTTGAAGAAGGTTAACGGGAAACCACTTGACATAGATTATCGATGCCTTTAGGCTCTGGGGCGCATTCAATTCGTCGTTTTGTAGCTCGGTGATTTCCCCAGAAGTCACTCCACTTCACAAGTCGGTTTTGGTAACGCGGGATCTTGGGCGTCTCTGTACGCCGTATTTCAGTCTCGGGAGTTTGATGAAGTAACTTTTGCGGGCCCTGCTACAAAACAGAGCTGACGGGTTAGATCCTGCCGCAAGTCTTCCTAATCCCTATTAATACAATCGATGTTTCCCCAAAAAGCCAAAAACATCGCGGAGATCGATTCAAAAACCTACCCTTTAGGTGAGAAGATCGAACATCCTGCCGACGAGGCGAGTCTGGCACTGGTGGCATTGAGCCACACACCCGTTGAGCGACGCCTTTACGCCGCGATGCTGGCGGCGATCAATGGTGCCAACCGGCAACCTGAGAATCATTTGGCTGATGACCGCCCACCGGTTTTCACCGTCAGGGCACTAATGGATCTAACAGGCATCGTTAGTCTGAGCACGATTCGCCGCGGCCTCGAAGGATTGGTGACGAAATTCAGTATCGAACGCGAAGTGAAGGCTAACGGAAACGGTACTCGCGATCACACTTCCGCCTATCGCGTCTTCCCTCCTGAGCAAGTGATTGCACGACGCGAAGAGCGCGGCATGAAGTCGTACGCTAAGGGAATTGACAGCGGCGTCGGCGGCCGCGCTTTCGAGCGAGTTATCCAGAGAGTGGTTGAGAACAAAAACCTGAGCCGCCGGGAGGCGCAGGTAGCGTTGTGTTGTGTCGAAGGACTGACCAACGCCGAGATCGGTTTGCGCTTAATGGTGAGTGAGCAGACGGTGAAATTCCATCTGCGTCACATCTTCATCAAGTTTGGAGTGAGGAGACGAGCGGAGTTGATATCGCGGCTATTGCTCTAGCGCAGCAGTGGCCAGTAGCCCGTGATCAGTGGCCAGCAACTGAAGAGTTGCGGTTGAAAATTAAATGCTGCCTCGCATATGAGGTTTCCCTTCGGGGTACCGTGTGTGGACATTTCGTCAGAAATGAAAACATACCAGGACACAAGTGTGTTCACGTTTCTGCAGTGAATGATTCCACTGGGAACGGGTTATGAAGTCAGTACCACCACGAGGTAGAGGGTGGGTGCTCGTTTGGGAAACACATTTGTAGTACATCAATCTAACAACCCATGAGCAAAGCGCCAAACACCAAAGACAAGAAGAAGAAAAAGAAAAAAAAGACTGCCCTCGTGATCTGCAAGGACCGTCACGAGTTCTGGACTACGCAGACTCAATTCTGGCAGTGGGTGAGAGAGGGCGTGGTTACCAAAACCGACGATAACCCTTTAACCGGAACCTTCAAGCGAGAACACGAGGAACTACTCGTACTCTTAAGTAATACCGTCTTAAACCTGGCCCACCCTAACCACATGCGCGAGGCACTCCTCTCGCGCCGGATTGGGCTGGCGAGAAAGTAATGAGGTTTTTATGCGCAAGAAAAAATTTGTGCGCGGCTTTGCCGTAGAGCTTTTGGTAGTGGCAGCTTGCTTTGCCGCTTCGTTCTCCGTTAGTGGTCAACAGGGAACCCAGCCAACCGGTGACAAAACCGTCACACCTGTAGCAGTTGCTCCAGTCGCCGCCGCCACCACAAAGACTCCTGCGACCCTGACCACCAATGACGATGATCGCTACCGCATCGGTCCCGGCGACATTCTGGATATTCGAATTCTTAATCGTCCCAACCTTTCGCGCGATGCTGTTCGCGTTGAAGGAAACGGTCTGATTCGCATGCCGCTGATCGACGAAGAAATTCAAGCGGCCTGCAAGACTGAAGGCGAGTTGGCGAAAGACATCGCCGAGAAGTACACCAAGTTTTACCGCAAGCCGCAGGTTGATGTTTTTATCAAGGAGTATCACTCGCGGCAGGTAGCGGTAATTGGAGCGGTAAACGAGCAGAGCCGATTCGAGTTGCAACGGCGCATTCGCCTGCTTGACCTGCTAACTTACGCCAAAGGCACCTCGCCCAAGGCAGGGCAGACAATCAACATTGTGCACGCCCCGCGAGTGCAGGCCTGTCAGAAGGCGGGGGAGAGTGCGGACGACGCGGGATTTTCCAGTTATAAGCTGAGCGAAACGCTGCAAGGCGACCCGCGAGCGAATCCCTTCATTGAAGCCGGCGACATCATCACGGTACCCGAGGCCAACCTGGTTTATGTAGTGGGTAACGTCTATACGCCATTGACCATTCCCTTGAAGGAACCAATTACGCTTTCGCGCGCGGTGGCGATGGCTGGCGGTGTTAAGCAGGACAGCAAGAAAGACAAGGTGAGAATCGTGAGACAGGAGCCCGGCGCTGCGACGAGTAAAGAAATCGTGGTGGATCTGACGGCGATTGAGAAGAAACGCGCAGACGATATTGCACTGATGCCCAACGACATCATTGATGTGCCGACATCGGGGAGCAAGACATTTTTGCGTAGTCTCATCGGCACGGTCGCGCCTTCCTTGTCTCAACTTCCAGTGCGTGTAATCCCGTAGGTCATGCGGAATTTTAGAGGCCGAATTTTAGAGGATTAAAGATGAAACCGTCTGGTGAATTGATTAAGGCTGAGTCCAATCATAAAGCAATCGACGCATTGAGTGAGGCTTCGGGCAATCCACGCTCTTACAATTACGGAGTTGACCTGAATGCGGAATCCGAAATACATCTGCTCGACTACTGGCGCGCCGTGCGCAAACGATTGTGGCTGGTCCTTAGCATCATGGCTTTGATCACGATGCTTTCAGTAATATATGTCGCACGTAAACCCGACATCTATCAGGCCAGCGCCCGCGTCCAGGTAGACTTGGAAAACAGCGGTGCGCTCGTAGGCAAGACGCCTTACGTTTTTGGCCCAACTAACGATCCCGTCTACTTCAATACACAGCTTCAAATACTCATCAGCCCGGGCTTGACCCGGCGCGTTGTAAAGGCGCTCGACCTCGAACACAATCCCGATTTCTTCAAGGGAAACTCAACTCAAAAAAGAACAACCTGGCAAACTATCAAAGGAATGATTGGGTTCGGTGGTAAGGTCCAACCCGAAAACAACGCGCGGCCAAAGGATGAATTGCAGCTTCGCACGACCGCTGCGACGGCCTCAGCTCGTGACGATCTCGTCGAAGCCAAACGCCTTGCGCCGTATGTTGGCGGAATCCTCGGTGGCCTGAAAGTTGAACCGGTCAAGGAAACGCGTGGTTTATACAAGGAAACGCGGCTGATTGACATTTCTTTTACGCACACCGACCCAGAGGTGGCTTCGAAAGTTGTCAACGCTATCGCCGAAACTTATGTCTTTAACAATCTCGAAAAGAAGGGCGAAACCAACACGACCACGGGAGAATTTTTGCAAAAGCGTATTGCGGAGCTGCAACAGCAAATTCGCACTGACGAGGAGAAGTTGGTCAACTACGCGAAAAACAATCAGATAATTTCACTGGATGCCAATCAGAATACAGTTGTCGAGCGACTCGCAGGACTAAACCGGCAATTACTAGAGGCCGAAAATCAAAGGATCCTTGCAGAGTCTCAATATAACGCTGCCAGAGTGCCCGGTAAGGCCGACGCCCTCGCTGAGGTCGACGCGAAGCAGGCAGACGAACTGGAGGCGAAACTGTCAGATTTTCGGCAGAAGCGAGCGCAACTAATGGTGGATGCCACCGAAGAAGCCCCGGAAGTGAAGGAGATCGATCAGCAAATTGGCGAACTCGACCGGCAGCTTAAAGATATTCGCAACCGCAAAAGCAATACGATTCTGACAAACCTTGAGACTCAGTATCGGCAAACTCTGGCACGCGAGCAGGAATTGCGTAAGTCGTTTGAGAAGCAACGCGGAGAGACCCTCACGCAAAACGAAGCTGCAATCAACTATCGGATTATTCAGCAGGAGATTGAAACGAACAAGACGCTGCTTGACAATTTGTTGCAACGCTCCAAAGAGAACGACGTAATCATGGCCAGCAAGCCAAACAACATTTCGGTTGTCGATTACGCCATCACGCCCGGAAGGTCCGATCGGACCAAATCGCACTCGCACAGTCTTTATTGCGCTGTTCCTGTCGCTCGGACTTGGGAGTTGGGTTTGCACTGCTGCTCGAATACCTCGACGATACAGTGCACTCCACTGATGAAGTTGAACGCTTGCTGCATCTGCCCGCGCTCGCCGTGATTCCTTCAGCGCTTAGCACCGGCAAACGCCGCTTGCTGTCAGGTTCGGGAGGGCTGCAGAAGCGAAATGGAAACCCCTCTGAGAATCCGGAATTGCTGATGAATGTGGACGGCCGTTCGCCTCTGGCTGAGTCGTACCGGCATCTGCGCACGTCGGTGTTGCTTTCAACCGCCGGGCGGGCGCCGCGGTCGTTGCTGGTGACTTCGAGTTTGCCGGGGGAAGGGAAGACAACTACCGCGGTTAATACAGCAGTCAGTTTGGCGCAAACCGGAGCCAGCGTGGTGATCATTGACGCCGACATGCGGCGGCCGCGCCTGCGTTCAATTTTCGGATTGTCTGATCGCGCCGGCCTGAGTTCGATTCTGTCGAGTGAATTGTCTGAAGCTGAGGTGCTGGCAATGGTTTCGAAAGAGCAGGGCACCGGCCTGCATGTTTTGACTGCCGGTCCAATACCCCCAAACCCGGCCGAACTGTTGGGCTCGGAACAAATGCGCCGCCTGATGATGACTCTGCAGTCGAAGTTTAACCACGTCGTGGTCGACTCGCCGCCGGTCAGCTCGTTTACCGATGGCGTTCTGATTTCTTCGATGGTCGACGGCGTGTTGCTGGTGGTTCATGGCGGCAAGAGTTCGCGTCATGTGGTGAAGCGCTCGCGACAGCTGCTGCAGGATGTGGGCGCGAAGATTTTTGGCGTGGTACTGAACAACGTCAATCTGCAATCGCATGATTATTACTACTACCAGCGCTATTACGGTTCGAGCTACTACAAGAGCGACGGCGAAGGTGATGCGGAGGACCGCTTCCGTCTCAGGAACCAGCCCGCTGAATCTTCGGTACACGTGTGGTCTTTGCCACAGAATTAACTGCAAACCGCGAAGTTGCCCCATTTCTCTGCATTGCCAAAACCAGATTTCAGCTTGTCTCCGTAAACCCCCTCTCGTTCAAACCCTACAATACTCATGTGTCGGCCTAGCGGGAATGTTCAGGTTGATGGACGTTTCACACTTAGAGACGTGGAAGCTGTGCTGCGCATGCTCGATGCCCAGGTGCATCGCGGCCCGGACGATTGGGGCATTCTGCTTCCCGATACACTGCTTCAGCATGATGAGGTCAAGGGTCTATTCGCAGCTCGAGGGTTAGATCACGTTAGCAGTTATGAAAATCGTTCTGCTGGTCCCGGAGTTATCCTCGGTAGCCGTCGTCTTTCAATTCTTGACCTTTCGATCCGCGGACGAATGCCCCTGAGCAGCGCAGCTGGCGCCCACTGGGTTACTCATAACGGCGAGATTTACAATTCGCCAGCGTTGCGCGAAGAGTTGCAAACAGCCGGGTTCACGTTTCGCTCCTCCTCAGATACTGAGGTCCTGATCAATGGCTACGAATGCTGGGGTGACGACTTCGTCAGCTATCTGCGCGGGATGTTTGCCTTTGGTCTTTTTGATAGCGCGTCGTCACGGCTGTTGTTGGCTCGCGATCGTTTTGGCATTAAGCCTCTTTACTATGCCGCACTTGGCAATCCTCCCACCGAAAATGGCCATGGATTAGTCTTCGCCTCCGAGGTTCGCGCGATAAAGCACTCAAATCTGATCGCGGATCAGCCTGAGCCGGAAGCCGCCATTCGTTTCCTCCAGCTTGGTTCCATACCCACGCCTCTTACGACTGTCAAGAACGTTTTCGCGCTTCCCGCAGGGCACATGTTGATCGTCGGGCCGGAGGCCCCGAACATTCGTCATTACTGGTCACTAACCGACCACCGGCGGAAGCGAGGGCAGGGCGACAGAGAGGCGGGCGACGAAGGCGAGGTAATCGCAACCACGCGACGGTTGCTCGACGAGTCGGTGCAGCAGCATCTTCTGAGTGACGTGCGGTTAGGAATATTTTTGAGCGGCGGCGTTGATTCATCCGCCCTGGTTGCCCTGGCCGCGAGCTTCCGCAAGGAGCCTCTCACAACGCTCTCGATTGTTTTCGGCGAGCCTGACTATGACGAAAGCAAATACGCGCGCCTGATTGCCGATAAATACCAGACATCCCATTGCGAGACATTGCTTAGCAGTCAGGAACTGGTCTCCGAGCTTCCGAACGTTTTCGCAGCCATGGATCAGCCGACAATCGATGGGGTTAATAGTTTCTTCGTCTCGCGAGCTGCAAAACAGGCCGGCTTGAAAGTTGTACTGTCAGGCCTGGGTGGAGATGAAGTCTTTTTAGGATACAGGTCATCTACGTAAGACACATTCTTTGAATGGAGCGCGGCAACTGTTTGCAGCGGTGCCTTCAACGTTGCGCAAAGGCTTGATTCAATTCGCGATTCCCGCGGCCACGGCAGCCTGGCGCAACGGGCTGGAAAACTCGCGTACCTTGAAAACCCTTCGAGCGCGAACATGTATTTGATGTTTCGGGGACTTTTCGTTCCCAAGCAGATTCAGAAACTGCTGGGCCTAAGTGACGCGGAGATGAAGCGTTATGGTGCTGCACTGGGGACCAAGAACGGATCGGCGGCTGGTTCGCTGCTCGAGTCCTTCGTCATCAACGAATTCGACCACTACTTGCAGAACCAACTCCTGAAAGACACTGACTGCATGAGCATGGCCCACTCGATCGAAACGCGAGTACCCTTTCTCGATCATAAGCTGGTTGAACACGCTTTTGCCTTGCCGGCCAGGTTCAAGTTGAATGGTGAAACAAACAAGCCGCTGCTGATAAAAGCCCTCGGCGATGACTTACCCAGGGAAATCTGGGACCGTCCCAAGATGGGGTTTACTTTCCCGTTTTCGTCATGGTTGCGGCAGAGCGAGGCCTACCAGGCGAATGGGTCGGCAACGACGGCGAACATCTTCGATCGTCGTGAGGTTGAGAAAATCTGGACCGGCTTCCGCGAGAATCGTTTCCATTGGTCCCGCCCCTGGGCGCTAATGGTTATGGAACGGTTCGGTATTACTTCTTAGGCACACTTGCTCATGTACAAACTTGCTGTTCTGAATACTCATCCTATCCAGTACTTTACTCCTCTTTATCGCAGGCTGGCGCAGGAGCCCGACATAGACCTCACAGTTTATTTTTGCAGCCATCAGGGAGTTGAAGAATATCTGGATGAGGGATTCGGTAAGCGCATTACCTGGGATGTATCTCTACTCGATGGGTTCAAACATCAGTTTCTCAAGAATCTTCGGAAGCGTGATCGCGTGGGTGGGTTTTGGAGTTTGATAAATCTCGGAATCATCACCGAGCTGCGCCGGGGCGAATACGATGCACTCCTCGTGAACGGTCACAACCATGCGACATATTTGATCGCTATGCTCGCGTCCAAACTATTGGGCACATCGGTCCTGATTCGTTGCGATACGCATTTGCTGTTGCGACGCTCTCGCCTGGAAACGCTGGTTGAGAAAGCCTCTAATGGGTCTCCTTTACCGCGGGCTGTGCAGCTATTGCCTGCCTATCGGAACTCTGAACAGAGATTTCTACCTGGCACACGGAGTCAGCAAGGATCGCCTGGTGCCTGTTCCTTTCGCGGTGGACAACGAATATTTCAAAGCCAGTGCGGAGAGGACTATGTCCAAGCCGGAGCTAAAAAAGCAGTTGGGTTTGCCTCAGGAAAAGGTGTGATTCTTTTCGCGTCCAAATTGATCTCAAGAAAGCGGCCCATGGATTTGTTATTGGCGTTTCAGGAAGCCGGGCCTAGGAATTTGCAAGCCGCGCTCGTTTTTGTGGGCTCAGGTGAGCAGGACGGCCGGCTCAAAGACTATGTGCAAGAGCATGAGATCCCAGACGTGTTCTTCTTTGGTTTTCAGAATCAATCCGAGCTTCCTGCATTCTATGCGGTTGCAGATGTGTTTGTCTTACCGTCGGAGAATGAACCGTGGGGACTAATTCTCAACGAGGTTATGTGTGCAGGTCTTCCAGTGATTGCTTCAGATAAAATAGGAGCTGTCCCCGATCTGGTCCGGCACGGTGAAAACGGTTTTGCATTTTCGTCGGGAAGCACAGCCGAACTCAGTGAGTGCTTAACTCAGATCATGAAAAATGCCGAAATGCGTAAGCGGATGGGGGAGGCCTCGAGGAAAATCATAGAACACTGGGACTACGAAAGTTGCGTTGTGGGTATCAGGGAAGTCCTGTCACGAAACCGTCGTCAGCTGAGCCGGTTAGAAGAAAGAGCGGCCGCTTGAACCCGTTTGGGATTTCGAATGATCAGCTCTTCGGCAAGCTCGTACGCCAGCCGCTAAGGCTTATTCCCGACCGGGCGCGCGTGCCTATTCTGCGAGGCAAGCTTCGCGGCAAACGTTGGATCGTCGGCGCACATACTCACGGCTGTTGGCTCGGCACTTATGAGAAGCAGAAGCAGAAACTATTCACTCAAACGGTGGAGTCTGGCGCGACCGTCTACGATATCGGCGCCAACGTAGGCTTTTATACTTTGCTCTCGTCGGTGCTGGTGGGACCGGCTGGGCGTGTATATGCGTTCGAACCGTTGCCGCGTAACGTCAGTTTCCTCCGCGAACACATTCGGCTGAATGGGATCGCGAACGCGACGGTGGTTGAGGCGGCCGTCTCGGATCGGAGCGGCGAGGTTAACTTTGATAATGCCACCGGCACTGCGACGGGCCAGATCAAAGCTTCAGGCAGTCTCCGCGTCAGGGTCCTGAAGCTCGATGAGTTTATTGCCGAAAATAATCTGCCCTTGCCAAACTACCTGAAGATCGATGTAGAGGGGGCTGAGATGCTTGTTCTGTCAGGCGCCAGGGAATTGCTCAAGTCCGGGCGACCTAAGGTATTTCTCGCCACTCATAGCGACGAATTGCACACTCAATGCATCACCTTTTCGACTTCGCTCGGCTACCAGCTTCAGGCGATAGGCGGACCGACCGTAGAAGAGACAGATGAGTTGCTGGGGTATTAACGAGACAAGGCCCGGCCCGCAGGCATAAGGACAATTCCCTCGCACGAATGCGAATACTAATCCCGTTTCACTACTATGAGGATTCGCTGGAAGACAATCTTCAGCACACGCTGACTGCAATGGGGCATGACGTGCGGACTCTCGGTTTCGTAACACACAGTTCATACTGGTCCGGACGAAGTTATGTATTGAGAGTTCTCAGGGAAAGGTTGGTAGGCGACCGCAGCTCGCCAGACGAGCGGAAGATGCTAACGATAGCTCGGGAGTTCAAGCCGGACATGATTCTGGCCGGAGTTCATTCTTCCATTAACTCGTCAGTCCTGGATGAGTTGGGAGCTATCAGTCATTGTCGCAGAGTTCTATGGTGGGTCGACCCGCCCGCCAATAGTCAGCGTTGGGGTCTTCTGGATCCCCGCTGGGATTTTGTCTACCTGAAGGATCGCGGAGCAGTTGAGAAATTGCGGTTGGTTCGGGACAACGTTTATTTGCTTCACGAAGCAATGAATCCGTCGTGGCACAATCGGGTTGCTACTCAGACCAACGACTCCATTGTGGTTGCCGGCAACTACTATGCATTTCGTCAAGCCATGATTCTAAAGCTGATGAGGAATGGCGCGGATTTCGAACTCTACGGACCGAATCCGCCCGCCTGGGCTGACTCTAAGATCAAGCAGAACCATCGTGCTTGTTATGTAACAAAACAAGAGAAGAGCCGCGTGTTCGGCGAGGGCATGGCATGTTTGAATACCTTCAGTCTTGCAGAAGGGAACTCGCTAAACTGCCGTGCCTTTGAGATCGCCGGTGCCCGGCTGCAAGTTATCGAATATCGTCCAGCTATTGAGGAGTGTTTTGAGCCTGGCAAAGAGCTGCTGGCCTTCAAAACGCAGGAAGAGTTGGGCGAATGCCTCGACAGAGCCAAAAACAATCCGGATGAGATGAAGCAGATTAGAGAGGCGGGCAGTCGACGGGCCCATGCGGAGCATACCTACCGGCATCGATTGGAAGTAATACTTGGCAACCTCTAACCTGCAATCAGCTGCCGTCATGAGTTCAGCCGGTTCGCACGTTGACATTCTCCTGCGGCCTCTGGTAACGGTCGATCGTTCCCAGTTGGAACTCAGCGAACGAGATTAAGGATTTTCTGGAGTCCCTGTCTCGCCAGACCTATCCTAGGAAGAGTGTCGAACTCATTGTGATTGATAACGGTTCGACCGACGGTACTGTCAAGGCGATTCGCGAATGGTATGCATCGCAGGAGTCGGCTGGGTGGCATCGATTAGAACTGATCGCTCTCTCGAGCAATCAGGGAATCGCTCACGCTTACAATTTGGGATATAAGCACTGTTCCCCTTCGTCGTTTGCAATCATGCGAGGGGAGGCGGACGATAGTTTTTGAAGCGGACCTGATTGACAGACTCTGCAGCGTACTCACGAGCGAAGCTTCGATCGGAGTTGCAGGCGCGAGAGGCCTGCTGGCTGGGATTGAACCACCCAAACTTGATCACGCAGCCAGCTACGTAAATTGGTGGATTGGGCGGGTCAAAAATCTCGACCCGCCTCAGTTGGTCGATTGTGACAGCGTCCTGGGCCCGGCCTTCATGGTTCGGCGGTCCTGTATCGACGAGCTTTCCTATTTTTTCGCTGAAGAGCGATTCTTCGCTGACGAATTGGAGTTCTGCACGAGAGTAAAGCGTAGCCGTTACCGGGTCGTTTGCGAGCCTGCTGCGGTGGCTTACCATAAGGGCGCCCGGAGCGCCGGACAGATGGATCGTACACGGTTTGGCTACATCGCGCAGAGAGAAACCGTGCTTTTTTATCTCGAATACAATTCTTTTCCGCAGGCGATAGTCTGGTTGATATGGAACTCAGCGTACGCACTGAACCAGGCTCTGAAAGGACAGACAATGCCCTTATGCGGGCTGCGTGACGGCATTCGCTGGTGGATGTCGCGCACTCCTCCGCGTCTCCCTGGCGCGCGGAATGGGTTGTCTCTATGCGAGTGGCTGGCAGGATCATAGTCACTGATGGTTGCGCCAGGAGTGGACTCGTACTGCGCTGCCTCCGAATAGCACTATGCCGCTACTGCAAACGCTGGTTCGAAGCGCGCGAAAATTGCTGCCGCGAGGTTGGGCGCCATTGCTTCAGAAGAGCGCACGATGGTTGCCTAACTTGCAAAGCTACCGGGCGCGCATCGCTGGTAATGATTTACTCCACCTCGATCTGCGACAGTCGATGTGCCTCACGATATTTTTCTACCAGGGACAGCCGCATGAACAGGGAACTGAAGCCTTACTTCGTTACATCCTCAAACCGGGCGATACTTTTGTCGATGTGGGAGCTAACCTAGGTTTCTATACAAGGATTGGGAGCACGCTGGTTGGCGAGACCGGCAGAGTTTTCGCCTTCGAGCCCCTGCCTGCGGCGCTAAGACTGTTAAAGATGAACACTGAGAGCTTGACTAATGTAGTCGTTGATGCGAGCGCGCTCAGCGATCACCAGGGAGAGGAAGATTTTCACGTCCGCGAACAAGGTGATACGTCGTCGTTGTTAGCAGGCGAGCCTGGTTCAAAGGTTCGCGTCGCCGTCACCACGCTTGACCGCCGGTTGCTGGGTGAAGATGCAACGCGTGTTGACTTCATCAAGATTGACGTTGAAGGTGCGGAGCTGAGCGTTCTTCGTGGAGCGACAAAGATGATCGAAAAGTATCAGCCGCTCGTCTATTTTGAGTTCCTGCCGCTCTATGCCGCACAGCATGGTTTTGGTTATGAGGACTTCGTAAGATTTTTCCAGCCGCTGGGGTATTCATTGCGTTGGATCAACCACGAGGGCACAGGTCCTGATCTTTTCGGCGCAACAGAATCAACTTATCTGATTGCAATCCCTCAATGCCTAGGGCGACTACTCCACCAGAACTCCGGCGACCCCGTCCACAACTAGACCGTTGACCCGCATTGTCGTTTAAGACGTCAAGACTGTGGAAACACCTGCGCAGCCGCCAGCACCGGCATTACATTGGCCTTCTTACCAATGCGCTGCAGGGTTGCCATACCGCGCTGGATCTTGGTTGTGGTGCCGAACCCTATCTCGGGGAGTGTTACACCATCGAGAGCGTAACTGGGGTTGATGGTTCGTATAAATCCTGTAGCTCTGCTCGTCGGGCCGATAAATATGTGTCAACGGTTCAGGCAGTGCTCCCCGATTTGCCGTTCAGCGAACGCTCAGTTGACGCGGTCACCCTGCTGCAAGTCGTGGAGCATCTACCAAAGGACGTCGCCTCCAAATTGATCATTGATGCAGAACGAGTTGCACGCCGAAAGATCATCATTACAACGCCCAATGGTTTTGTCGCTCAGGAAGCTTTTGACGAGAATCCTTTTCAGGAACACTTGTCTGGATGGAGCATCGAGGATTTCAGGGAACGCGGCTACACAGTCTGGGGCATGGAGGGCCCAAAAGCGGCTCGGCGAAAGGGTTCCGCCGAAATGTTATTCCCACGGCGTTTGTTGTCAGTCCTGAATAGCTTTGGAACCTGCGAAGGTTACTTGCGGGATCGTCCCCAGCACGCATTCCAACTTTTCGCGGTGAAGACCGTAGAGAGTTAGAGGGGGAATCATCCGAAGGACGCGAACTTCCTGGCATGCAGCTAAAGTATCAACTCTTTCGTAACTCGGCTTCGACACTCGTTCAGCTCTTCGTGAGCACCGTTGTCGGGTTAGTTGTGCCTCCGGTCATGATTAATTACCTGGGCTTCGACAGCTATGGTATTTGGGCACTCCTGATGGTCGTCAATTCCTACGTGGCGCTTTTGGATCTCGGCTTTGGCTCAAGTCTAATCAAATACATCGCCGAGGCTCACGCTCTTGGGGACACGCGCCGGATCGTCCACTTGATGAATGTATGTCTAACGACGTATCTCGGAGTGTACGCGGTAAGCCTCTCGTTACTGTTCTTGTTAGGGAAAACCCTGATGAACGCCTTGTTAGGCGCGTCGGCACAGAAGGGCGATTTCCTTGTTATTTTCGACGCATATGCGGTGGTTGCGCTGACCGCTCTAATGACGGTTCCATTTTCCAGCTTGTTGCGCGGATTACAGCGTTACGATCAGAGCAATGTCGTGGAGGCCGGCGCCGCGCTCGTCAGCGCACTTTCGACAATAATATTGTTGGCGAGAGGGTGGCGCCTCGAAGCGCTCGTGCTGGGTGCCGGCCTGGCGCTCGCGTTTCGACTGGTTGCTTACATGGTACTCACGAAGAGTACGTATCACGTCTTCAAACTACGGTGGGAGGGCATACAACCGGCGAAGGCGACGCTGAAAGATCTCTTCAGGCTTAGTCCGGCAGATCAGTCGGTGCGATTCTCCGCAGCTATCGCCCAGACAATCATTCGTGTTTCGATTAATGTTTATGCCGGAGTAGCCTACGTAGGAATCTATGATGTGGCCAAGAGAGTGGTCAGTCAAATCAGCGGGATTTCGACCGTCGTCTTTGTGCCACTCATGCCGGCAGTTGCGGCGCTATCGGCACAGAAACGGTACGAGAACCTCCGAGAGTTACTCAGGCGATGTTACCTATATCTGAGCTTGTCGGGATTGCCGGTCGTGTTTTTCATGCTGTGCTTTTATGATCCGATACTCAAGGCTTGGTTGAGGGTTTCGGATGTCGGCATCATCAGTTTCGCCGGACGCCTTCTTTTGCTGGCAACAGTCATCGACATATTCACCGGCCCGGCAACAACTGCCGCTCTCGGACTCGGCACAGCTAACCTGCACCTGCTCAAGATGACCCTGACGACAATATTGATTGCTGGCCTGGTCTGGCTGCTCGGATCCAGGTTTGGATTCAAAGGTGTGATTGTCGCTGAATTCTGCGCGATTGTTTGCGGCGCTTTCGCCGGTCTGGCCATATTTCAAAAATGGTTTGCAATTCCTGTGGCGCGCATGATCATGTCTTCGCTCTGGCGCACCAGTTTGGCAGGGGTTCCTGTATGGCTCGCGCTCAGCGTGGTTTGGTGGTGGTCCAGCGATAGTGGAGTTTGGCGAAGTCTCGTCGCCTGGACGCTTATGTTGTTGATCGGCTCGCTGATAACCTTTGGCTTGTATCTGCTGTCAGGTCTGGTTTCGTCATACGAAGTTGGCATAGCCCGGAGCGCACTGTTCCCCAGCAGAATTGCCGATCGTCTCAACGAGGGTTCGGTCAACTTGTAGTTTCTGGCAAAACTGTGAACACCAATTCGAATATCGCAGTCGGCCCGACGACTAGAAAGAAGACGCGGCGTTCGATAAACACGGCGCTGGCTGTCCTCGCACTGGGCACGCTGGTTGGGACCGTCTTATCCTGGCTGGTTCTCCAGACGTTCAGCGTGTCTCTGGCGTGCGGCGCGAGTATCGGAATCGCATGTTTGCCGCTGGCAATGTATCGGCACGACCGAGCTCCAATTGCGCCCGTCTATCTAACCACCCTTTTCCTGCTTTTGGCCTACCCTTTCAAACTACTTGCCGTAAGGCTGTTGATTATCGGAGTAAATGAGCAATTCGAGGGTCGTCTTTTTCAGGATGAAGCCGTAGCGTTTGCCATGTGGATGCTGGTCACCGGTTTGGCTGCATATTACGTTGGTTATTACTGGACACCAAAAATCCTTGTCAGATTTGTGAGTCGAGTTCGATTGCCCTTGTTCACCAGAATTGACCAGCAATGGTATCGTCGGGCGCTCCTGGTCTGTCTGGTTGGGTGGGGAAGCTTCGTCCTTCAACTGATGGGCGGCACATGGTCGTGGTTCGCTGGCCTGGGCGAAAACTGGGACCCCAGATACAACCAGGCACTCTCATATTTATTCAACTATGTGTGGTATGGCGTGATCGCGGCGGCAATATGGTTGAGTTATCGCAATCTCAAGCGCGGTTTTACGGGAATCATCGTTTGCGTGACGGTCATTCTGGGAACGATCGCCGTGGTTACGTTTCTCATGGGAAGCAAGACCTGGCTGCTAGCGCCCGTGCTCTATCTGTTCATGGCGATGTATCTCAATGAGCGCAAACCGCCCGCGTGGCTGGTAGTGCCCTCCATCGTGGTGGTAGCGTTGTTCGCATTTACTTTCGTCCCCATGTTTCGGAGCAACTACGCGGAGTCCACTGGTGGTGGCGCCGGAAACGTAAATGACTATTTCCAAACGGGGAATCAGACCCTAAGTCAACTCGATCGGTCGTCGGTCGATACCTCCGAGGCTACTGCCAACATCTTTAATAGATTTGGTGGTATTGACAATGCCGTGCGTGTGATGGAGGTGACGCCGAACTCAGTTGACTATTTTTACTTCGAGGATTTCTTGAGCCTACCTTTCAGCGTTGTGCCCCGTTTAGTGTTTCCATGGAAACCCAGTCCAAGGGCCCCGTCCGTTTACTCGTTTGAAGTCGCCGGTATGACGACGGGGGGATCGGCCTCGCCCTTTCCGGTAGCGGAGGGTTATATAAATCTTGGGTGGCCAGGCGTCTTGATCCTGTTTTGGTTTTGGGGCATTTATCAGTCTGTTCTTTTCAATGGTTTCTTCCTACCACGACGACACAATGCGCTGGTACAAATAATGTTCGCCTTTCTGGCAGTGCAATCAGTTGGGTTTGGAGACTGGATCAGCGGGATAATGCTTGGGCTGCCGGGACAGCTAATTACAATGTTGCCATTCCTTTTTATCTTCAGGCCTATCAAACCGTCGCGTTCTCGGTTGGGACTCGATTCTGCTCGGCGGGCGAAAGACGGGCTCGCTACCATGCCTTCTTAACGACGCAGGGACGCTCACTCTTGATTCTGGCCATTCAAACAACCTACAGCGCGCATGGAGGGATTCCCACCTACAACCGAACGGCGTGTCGCGCGCTTGCAGAGTGGAACAAGAATTTCGACGGCATCGAAAAACGGGTCCTCTTGGTTACGGATCGCCCCGCCGACCTGAGCGAAGCTGTGGCGTCGTTCCCGGGACTCCGCATCGAAGGATTTTCCGGAAATCGGTTTGCGCTGGTTCGGCGTGCTTTTGCAATCGCATTGACTGGGAAGATTGAACTGTTGCTGGTTGGTCATGTGAACTACGCGCCGCTGGCTGCCATACTCAAGTGCCTGCAACCGAAACTGCGTTATGGCGTCTTCGCTTACGGAGTCGATGTTTGGGACAAGCTTACCAGAGCAAGAGCGCATGCGTTGCGCCAAGCCGATTTTGTGGTATGCATTAGCGAATATACGAAGCGCATTCTCATCGACGCGACCGGAGTAGCGGCAGATCGGATAAAGCTCGCGCCACCATCTTTGGAAGCAGACCTCGAGGCTGGGTCAGAGCGGCAACCCATCGCTACGGCTGCGAGTACGCCTTGTGACGCGCGACGTATCACTCTGCTTTCGGTCTGCAGACTCGAGCTAAGCGAACAATACAAGGGCGTTGACAATGTAATAAAGGCACTCCCGGCTGTGTTGGCTCAATACCCGGAGGTTCAATACTGTGTGATTGGCAGCGGCAGCGATCTCGATCGTCATAAGAAACTCGCCCAGGAGACAGGCGTAGCTGAGGCAGTCCATTTCCTAGGTTCAGTTGACGATGGAACACTTCAGCAGTACTACCAAAAGTGTGATGTGTTTGTGATGTGCAGTGCCCGGGAAGGTTTCGGCATTGTCTACCTCGAGGCAGATGAAGCCCGGATTGGGATAGGGTGGGAGGGGAGGAGAAAGGGAAGAAGAGAAAGGTGGAGGGAGGTGCCGGGACAGGAGAGGTTAAGAGGGCCTCCAGATAGGAGCGAACTACTTTTCAGGCATTCGGAACGAGATTGGCTCTTTGCACTTAACCTTTGGGAGGCCTGGAAAATCTTGAGGAAAGAAAAACCTCGTTTGATACTGAGCACCGGAGCAGGGCCTGCGGTGGCATTCGCACTGGTTGGTAAAGTTCTCGGTGTCCCTAACATATTCATCGAAACCTTCACGCGCGTGAACAGGCCGTCGCTAACTGGCCGCATCATGTATCGTCTCGCGGACCGCTTTTACTATCAATGGCGCGCGCTGGAAAAGTTTTTCCCAAAGGGTGTGTACGGTGGCCCACTCGTATGATTTAGCGGAGTCAAGCTATTGGTGTTTGTGACAGTTGGCAATGCTACGCAGGGTTTCAAGCGACTGCTGAATGCAGTTGATGAAGCAGCTGGAGAGGGAACCTTCGGGGAAGAATCCATACTCATACAAACAGGGAACAATCCGGATTTTCACGCCTCCCACTGCGAACAACAACCGTTCCTTCCGATGTCTCAATTTGAAGCGCTGATCAAGAGCTCAAGTCTTATTATTTCCCATGGTGGCGCGGGCGCACTCATTAATATTTTGCGCGCTGGAAAAGTTCCTGTAGTCATGCCCAGACGCCAACAGTATTCGGAACACGTGGACGATCATCAGGTTGAACTTGTTCAAGCGTTGGCGAAAGAGGGTAGGGTGATTCCGGTTTTTGAATCGACAGACCTGAAGAGTGCGGTAAAGGAAGCAAAGGGTCGAAACAACCAAACCCAACCGCAAAATAATTCACAACTTGTCGCGTTGGTCACGAAAGCGATTGATGAACTTACACATGAGCGAAAAGGTTAGATACCTCCGCAATTCGATATTCACATGTACATCCTAGGAATTAACGCATATCACGGCGACGCGGCGGCGGCTTTGATCAAAGATGGCCGAATCCTGGCGGCCGTCGAAGAGGAACGCTTCAATCGCGTGAAACATTGTGCAGGCTTTCCTACGGAGGCGGTGCGCTATTGCCTGAAAACCGCAGGGATTGGTATCGAGGACGTCGCGCATATTGGTATCTCGCGCGATCCGTCCGCCCACCTGCATAAGAAGATTCTGTTCGCAGCGTCGCGGGCGGCTAAGCAAAGTAAGCAGTGGGCAGTGGGCAGTGGGCAGACGGGCGCGGCAGTCGCAGTTGACGATGAAAGGGAAACCTAATGGCAATGGCAGACGCCCGGGAATTTTTCGGTCAGGTGAAAGACCGGCTTAACAACGCCGCGAAGGCGCGTGACCTGAAGGACGATCTCGCCAGTGCGTTAGGGACACCAAAGAGTAGTTTGCGTGCGCAGTTTCATAACATCGAACATCATCGCGCGCACCTGGCGAGTTCATTTTACGTTTCACCTTTTGAACGCGCTGCGTTGCTCTCAATTGACGGCTTCGGCGATTTCATCTCGACCATGTGGGCAATGGGAGAAGGGAATTCGATAAACCTGCTCGACCAGGTTGAATATCCACACTCGACCGGGATCGTGTATACAGCGACGACGCAGTTTATCGGCTTCCCACACTATGGCGATGAAGGGAAGGTAATGGGACTGGCACCCTATGGCCGCCCACGCTACATGGATGAGTTTCGCGACATCATTCGCACTGAAGATCGTGGGCAGTTTCGTTTGAATCTCGATTACTTCCGCCATCACGCAGAGGGTGTAGACATGACCTGGGATCAGGGTTCACCGGTCATCGGCCGGATTTTTTCAGATGAGTTTGGGCAAACGTTTGGTCCGGCCCGTGAGCGTGGCGGAGCGTTAACTGAGCGCGAACACGACATCGCCGCCAGCTTACAACTGCGACTCGAAGAAGTCGGTTTCCACGTCTTGAATCACCTTTATGAGCAGACGGGTTTGACCGATCTCGGACTCTCCGGCGGTGTCGCCTACAACTCAGTTATGAACGGCAAAATTTTGCTGAACACGCCATTCCGTCGCGTCTATGTGCAGCCGGCCGCGGGTGATAGTGGGACGGCGCTGGGCGTCTGTTATGAAATTCATAATGGGATTCTCAAGCGAGAGCGCGGCGAGGTAATGCTCGGAGCTTACACCGGTCCGGAGTTTAGTAACGATGAAATCCGGCAAGAGCTGGAAGCAAGCGATCTTGTCTTTGAGACTTTGTCAGATGATCTGGTCACCAAACGCGCGGCTCAGGATATCGCAGACGGGTTGGTGGTAGGTTGGTTTCAGGGGCGCATGGAATTTGGGCCGCGTGCGTTGGGCAATCGCTCGATCGTGGTCGACCCGCGGCGCGCGAACATGAAAGACATTCTTAACGATCGCATTAAGAAACGGGAGCCGTTCCGCCCGTTTGCGCCTTCGGTACTTGAAGAACGCACGGCGGATTACTTCGAGCAGAGTCACCCGGCGCCGACGATGTTAATGGTTTATCAGGTTAGAGAAGAGCGGCGCGCCGAGATTCCGGCGGTGACGCACGTTGATGGCTCGGGACGCTTACAGACAGTGTCGCGCGAGGTTAATGGGCGTTACTACCAACTCATTTCCGATTTCGATGAGTTGACGGGCGTGCCGGTGGTGTTGAATACGTCGTTCAACGAGAACGAACCGATCGTTTGCACCCCGCGACACGCCATTGATTGTTTCCTGAAGACGCGGATGGACGTTTTGTATCTCGGGAATCAAGTCGCCGAAGTGAAAGTGAAGAGTGAAAGTGAAGAGTGACAAGCCTGCCAAATTCCAGGGTATGCAAGGGACTTGGCAATTAACCGGAAATGCAAGGAATGCGATACGTATTAACTCCAGGCAATTCGTAGTAAAGAGAAGTGGAAATCACTCCAATACGAAAGGTAATTCGTATGCGACCCCATGAAAGACTGGATGTTTGGAAGGAGCGTAGACTTCGTGAACAGTTTACAAAATGACTGAATCGTTTCCGCGATGAGAGGTTCGGCCTGATCTCAGATCGAAGGGCATCGGTCCGGCGAATATTGCTGAAGGGGCGGGACGACACACTGCCAAAGAGTTCAAATACTTCTTATCGAACGCGCAGGGTTCTGTTAGTGAGTTAGCCACCGAGCTTCTGATTGCTCAAAGGTTGGGTTACTTGAACATTGAACTTCGAGTTAGCAACATGAACTGACTAGCATAGGCAGAATGATTTTTGGCTTATCGCGCAGCCTCAGTCGGGACTCCTGATTGACTTTTCACTTTTCACTTTTCACTGGAAGACTATGAGAATACTCGTGACAGGCGGCGCTGGTTTTATTGGATCGCATCTTATGTGAGCGACTGCTGGCAGATGGGCATGATGTGCTGTGTCTCGACAACTTCTTCACCGGGCGGCGCGTGAACATCGCGCCACCTGCTCGAGAATCGTCACTTCGAGCTGATTCGTCACGACGTGATTCGAGCCGATCCTCCTGGAAGTCGATCAGATATACAACCTCGCTTGTCCGGCGTCCCCGATTCACTACCAGTACAATCCGGTTAAGACGGTGAAGACCAGTGTGATGGGAATGATCAATATGCTGGGCCTGGCGAAACGCGTTCGTGCGCGAATCTTGCAGGCCTCGACGTCGGAGGTCTACGGCGATCCGCTGGTGCACCCGCAGCCGGAAGAGTATTGGGGCAATGTGAATCCGATCGGATTGCGATCCTGCTACGACGAAGGAAAACGCATCGCCGAGACTTTGATGATGGACTATCACCGTCAAAACAAGGTGGATACCAGGATAGCGCGAATCTTCAATACCTATGGGCCGCGCATGCTGGAGAACGACGGACGCGTGGTTTCGAATTTCATTGTGCAGGCGCTGCGCGGCGAGCCGCTTACGCTTTACGGCGCCGGCGACCAGACCCGTTCGTTTTGCTACGTAGACGATTTGGTTGAGGCTTTGATCAGGCTAATGAACGTCGCTGACGTACACGACCCGGTAAACCTCGGCAATCCCGGCGAGTTTACGATCAAGCAGCTGGCGGAAGAGGTGGTGAGAATCTGTGGCTCGAAGTCCGGAGTTGAGTACCTGTCGCTGCCGGAAGACGATCCCAAACAGCGCCAGCCTGACATCTCGCGCGCACAGACCTTACTCGGTTGGAATCCGACGATCCCGTTGAATGAAGGGCTGACAAAGACAGTGGCGGACTTTAGAGACCGCTTAAAGTGATGAGTGATGAGTAATGAGTAATGAGTGAAACCGCTGAAACACCCTCCGCTTAAACTACTTTTGAGGAGGAGATATGGCAAAGAGAATTGAACGGTTTGAAGATTTTATCGCCTGGCAAAAAGCACGAAAGCTCACTGCAGATATTTATCGCGTGACGAGCGAGGGCCGTTTTGCGCGAGATTTTGGGCTCAAGGATCAAATCAGACGAGCCGCAGTTTCCAGTATGTCGAACCTCGCCGAAGGATTCGAACGAGGAAGACCAGCCGAGTTTCATCAGTTTCTTTCGATTGCAAAAGCATCTTGCGCCGAGCTTCGCGCTCAACTGTATGTGGCTTTGGATGTAGGTTACATAAGCTTGTTGACGTTTGATGGATTAATGGCTCAAGCCACGGAGGTAGGGCAGATACTCGGCGGGTTGCGGCAAGCAGTTGAACGAAGACGAGAGTCCTTACGTCGTTAGGCACACAAGCATTACAAGGGTAAATACTCATCACTCATAACTCATTACTCATCACTTTTCTTTCATGAAAATCCTCTTACTGAATCAGTGTTTCTATCCTGATGTGATGGCCACTGCTCAGCAGCTTAGTGATCTGGCGATTGCACTTGTAAAGGAAGGACACAGCGTAACGGTCATTACGAGCGATCGTGGTTACGACGATCCGTCCCGACGTTTTCCGCGGCGTGAAACGTGGCACGGCGTCAAGATCGTGCGCATCTCCTCGTTGACGCTTGGGAAGCAGAAGCGTTGGCACCGGGCCGCAAACTTCGCGAGCTTCCTCGCTAACTGCGCCTTAAGATTGGCGCTCAGCCCACGCTTTGACGTCGTGGTTGCTTTGACTTCGCCGCCGTTGATTTCATTCCTGGGGGCCGTATTCGCTCGGGTAAAAGGTGGAAAGTTTTTCTGCTGGATAATGGATCTTAATCCTGACGAAGCCATCGCAGCCGGGTGGCTCAAGCCCGATTCACTATCAACACGACTCCTTCAACGACTCTTACGTTACAGTCTGATTCATGCGGAAAAGGTGGTTGCGCTGGATCAATTCATGAAACGCCGGATAGTTGAAAAAGGCGTTCCCGATCAGCAAGTCATAGTTTTACCTCCCTGGTCTCATGACGACAGCATCAAGTTTGATCTACAGGGGCGCGTCGCTTTTCGCAAACAACATGACTTGGACGACCGTTTTGTCGTGATGTACGCTGGCAACCACAGCCCCTGTCACTCACTCAACACATTAGTTGAAGCGGCACGAACCGTTTGTCCAGTCGAAAGGACATAGTGTTCTGTTTCATCGGCGGGGGCAGCGAGCAAATGAAGGTGATGGAGTTTGCAGCGCGTCAACGGCTTGAGAAACATACGCTGCTTTCCCCTATCAAGCTTTCGATGTGTTGTCAGCGTTCGCTATCGGCGGCAGACTTGCACGTGGTCGTTATGGGAAATGAGTTTGTGGGGATTGTCCATCCGAGCAAGGTTTACAACATAATGACCGTTGGCTGTCCTTTTCTCTATATCGGACCCGAACCGTCACACCTCAGTGAGATCGTCGCGAACGCGAACGGCGATTATCGTTCCTACAGCGCGAGCCATGGTGACGTGGAGACCGTGGTCGAGCATATTTTGGAACAAGCAGAGAAACAGTCGCTGGAATCTGTAAGGCGGGTGCCGCAAATCACAACTGAGTTTTCAAAAGAGAAGCTGCTGCCGCGCCTGATTGAATTATTAGAATGCCAGGTGCCGCCCCAAACTGAAATGTCCAGTTCATCTGGAAGTGCGAAGCGCCTGTCAGCAATTCGCTGACTCGTTGGATCTGTTACCCACACCGAGAAAGGTTACCCTCCCGTGAAGACCTATTTCGCTCTTTTCCTAATCGCCACGTTTGCATCGCTAATAATTACGCCACTGATTCGCCGCTTATGCGAGCGCTTCAAGTTGCTGGACGTGCCCGCGGACGGACGCAGAGTACATACGATCGCAATACCTCGTTTGGGTGGGGTCGCGATCTACCTATCACTGCTGCTTGCCCTCTCCAGTCTTCTGCTGGTTTCCAATGTCTTGACGGAAACGCTCGCATTCTACAGACCACAGTTATTCAAAGTATTGATTCCTTGTTCACTGGTACTTCTCCTCGGTGTTTACGACGATTTGCGAGGAACGAATGCGGCGGTGAAATTTCTGGGGTTAGGGCTGATCGCCTCATTGTTTTATGCGCTAGGCGGAAGAATCGAGGTGGTGGCAATACCGTTTGCGGGCATGGTGCATTTGCCGCCGGTGATCGGATTTCTGCTAACCGTCTTCTGGCTGGTGGCAATCTCCAACGCCTTCAATCTCATTGACGGCATGGACGGCCTTGCCAGCGGAGCCGCTCTATTCTCATCGATTATCATTCTTGTCGTTGCCTTGTCTGGGGGCCACTCGGTGATGATTGTAGTAACCATCGTGCTTTGTGGCGCGCTGGCGGGCTTTCTTCGCTATAACTTCAATCCTGCCTCGATATTCCTCGGAGACTCGGGCGCGTTGTTTGTAGGGTTCCTGCTGGCGTCTTTATCTCTCCTCGGCGCGCAGAAGGCTACTACTGCAATCGCGGTGATCACTCCAATCCTGGCTTTCGGCCTGCCGGTTGTTGATACCACGGTGACTATGGCCCGTCGCCTGATCGGTGGCCGGCCGTTATTTGAAGGTGACGGCGAACACATTCATCACATGTTGCTGGCGCGAGGCTGGTCCCAACGCCGCGTGGTGTTGATACTCTATTCCGTCTGCGCAGTCTTTGGTTTGCTCGCCGCGCTGTCAACCAAGACGTCCTCACCAGCGACCGGGTTTGTATTGTTCGTTATTGCCGCGGCAGTGATCATTGCAGTGGGCCATCTTCGCTATCACGAAGTGGATGAATTGCGCGCGGGCGTGAAACGAACTGTCGGTCATCGCCGCCTGCGAGTCGCTAACAACATTCGCGTGCGCCGGGCCGGCGTGGCACTTTCGCAGGCCGCCAGTCTAGACGAAGTATTCGAAGCACTCAGAAGGATGCTTGAGTTTGAGGAATTTGCTTACGCGAATGTTGCAGCTTGGCCAGGCGGGACGCGCAGACGCCGCTGAACGTGCCTTCCGGACTATCGAGCAGGGCCGGCCTAGGCAGGAGGTGCAATTTCAGCAAGGACAAATTGGCTGGAGTTGGAGAAGAGACGGTGTTGAGGAAGATGACGTGGTCGGCTCAACCAATTACTGGTGTTTTCGACTTCCGCTTAGCACCGAAAGTGGCGATTGGGGCTGGATGAATCTTTATCGCCCGTTAAGTGGCCCACCTTTGCTCCTTGATATGGACTACCTGTCTGGAGTTCTGCGGGTCGAGTTGTCGAAAGCCGCTGACCGTGTGATCGACTCGTTTGAGGAGTCGACCAGCGCGACCAAGGTACGGCTGACGATGACTGCAGGAAAGATCGCAAGTTGATGTCGCAGGCTACTACTGCTGAAATCGATGCAATCGCTGCGGCGGATCGCTCGGCTCTTAAGTTACGCGTAGCGAGTGTTCTGGGGACAACTGTCTTCGTATGCGCTGCTGTGCTCTGATCGTCATGACCGCAATACCTTATGGACGCGACGCAAGCCTGGTGGAAAGCAGCGTTTGTTTCCATAGTTTTCATTCTGGCGATTCTTTGGTTGGTCGAAGGCGCAATCACGCAGTCGTGGTTTGCGCGGACTTGGTCATTGGTTCTTCCGTTAGTCGCGCTGGCGCTATTCTCGTTTCTGCAAACCTTGCCGCTGGGGAAACAAAGCCGCAATCCTGGAGGAATTAGCTTCTCGCCATGGAACGCTATCAGCGCCGATCCCTACCAGACAAGATTCTTCGCGCTCTTGATGCTGGCGCTGATGCTTTCGGGAGTGATGCTCGCTCGTTATGCCTCCACGCGAAAAGCGACTGCGAATTCGTGATCAATCTCGTGATTCTGTTGGCAGTGGCAAGCGCTCATCTTCGGTATTCTCAGACAAACAACACAGCGCGGCGCCGGATTTGGATTGCCACTTCTGCCGCCTGAAGTCGGGCTATGGCCAGTTCATCAATCAAGAACCATTTCGCCTACCTCATGGAGATGAGTCTCGGATTAGTACTGGGACTGATTCTTGGAGGCGGACTCAAACGCGAACAGTCTTTGATTTACTTTGCAGCGCTGTTACCAATCTGGATTGGGCTGGTGCTTTGCAGTTCGCGCGGCGGGCTCCTTGCGATGCTGGGCAGGTAGTCATCGCCGCTCTGCTCTTTAGCGCAGTTCTGCAAAGAGGGCAATCTAAGTGGGCCACAATCGAAAATTTTGAGACTCTCGCAATCCTGGCCCGTTCGCATCGTTCTAATTTTCGTGTTGGTAGCTGGCGTTGTTTTCGGAACGTCTGGCTTGGCGGCGATCGACTGGCGAAAGGATAGAGAAGTCGCGCACCGAACTCAGCGGAGACCCCGAGGGTTTGAGACACGGCGCAAGCAGAAGCGAAATCTGGAAGGCAACATGGAAGTATGTTTGATGGCCCATCCAATCCTGGGGGTAGGGAATGGGCGGCTACTGGGCAGCTATACCGGCTTATCACGATGCCTCGGGAATACTGACGCCCCAGGAAGCGCATAACGATTACCTCGAGCTGCTCGCAAGCGGTGGTTTGGTTGGACTGGTGCTCGGTGGTTGGTTTGCAGTGGTTGTTTTTCTCCGGACTCGCGAAAACCTCGGAGCACGGAATCGTTTTCGGCGTGCCGCATGTTTGGGAGCGACGATCGGAATTGCAGGGGTGGCGGTTCATAGCCTGGTTGACTTTGGCCTGCACGCGATTGTGAACGCGCTGGTGTTTACAACCCTGATAGTTATTGCTACGTCCAAGCCGCAATGGGCAAACGAGCCCACCAAAATCTATGACTAAATCCCCTAATCGCGCCATTGCTACGGTGTTGGCGATTTCGTTTGGCGCGGCCATGGTCAGCGGATTGCCACCTCAGAATGTCGGAGGCGCCAGTGCGTTTCAGGGCCAGGACATCATGGGTGGGGCGGCGATCGTGTTTAAGCGTCCACAGCGCGTTAGGGACATGGTTGGCGGCGCGGCCATGCTGGTCGTCAAACGTTCTCCCAAGCCGCCCGTGAGACCGACCGAAGTTGCGCGAACCACTCCCGATCGACGCCGGCCGCGACCGAAGCCGGGCGAGACCGTCACGGAACCAAAACTGTCTGACGAAGACAAGGGTGAGGCATTCAAGAACCAGGGAAACACCTATTACGACCTGGGCGATTTTGCCAAAGCAATTGAGGCCTATCTCAACGCGCTCAAGTTCACGCCCAAAGATGCTGTCATTTACAACAATCTCGGCGCTGCTTACTTCAGCAGTGGGAAGAGTACTGAAGCCGCCACCGCGTTTCAAAAATCGCTGAGTCTCAAACCAAACGATGCTGACGCGTTTTTCAATCTGGGTATTGCCTATAGCTCGACTGACAAACACGAACAGGCTGTCGCAGCGTTCAAAGATGCTGTCAGAGTCAAACCTGATTGGGGCGAAGCTTACAATGCGCTGGGCGACAGCTACCTGAGTCTCAATCGTTATGCTGAAGCTGCGAAAGCTTATGAACAGGCGGTGCGAATCCAGCCGGACAATGGTGTCGCCTTCAGTAACCTCGGCTTTGTCTATGACAAGCTGGGAATGTTGGCGCAGTCGGTTGAGGCCCTGCAAAAGACGGTCAAGCTCAAGGCAGACGACGCCGTCGCCTATAACAACCTCGGAGCAAGCCTGTATAAAGCCGGCCGCTATCCCGAGGCAATTGCCGCCTTCACGAGTTCGATTAAACTCAATCCCGCTGACGCAGATGCACTCAACAACTTAGGTGCGACCTACTACATCACCGAACAATACGCCAAGGCGCTTGAGAACTTTCTGAAAGCGGCGAGTGCCAGAACCGGTTTTGCAGACGCCCAGTACAATCTAGGCAACGCCTACTACATGTTGGCGAAGTATCCCCAGGCTACGGCTGCTTATCGTGAAGCAATTCGGATCAAACCAGACTACTCCGAAGCTCGCACGAACCTCGGCAGTCTTTTGATTGCGCTCAATGAGTTCATTCCGGCGGTCACTGAGCTTCAGGAAGCCATCCGGCTAAAACCCGATAATCCTGTCTCTCATAATAATCTTGGTTACGCCTACGCAAAGATAGCAGAGAGCAGCAGTGCGGCTGCCGCTCCGGAGTACTATCGCAAGGCCATCGCTTCATACAAGGAGGCAATTCGCTTAAAGCCTGACTATGCAAAAGCCCTCAACAATCTGGGGGCGGTTTACAACAAGTTGGGAAGCTATCCGGAAGCTATCGAGACTCTGAAGAGAGCGACTACTCTTAAACCAGACTTTCCCGAGGCGCAGTACAATCTCGGAACCGCGTATTACAATCGGAACCAGTACGCCGAGGCCGTAACAGCACTGCAACAGGCGGTGCGACTGAAGCCGGATTTTGCTGATGCCTACAACAGTCTTGGCTCGGCCCTTTACCAATCGCAGCAATTTGATCAGGCGATCGAGGCCTACAAGAGGGTGCTTTCGCTCAAGCCTAACGCGGAGACAAACAACAATCTTGGAAAAGTCTACTATCGAGCCAAGCGCAACAAGGAGGCAGTAGCTTCATTCAAGGCTGCCATTGCCTTACGGCCGAATTTTGCTGAAGCACACTTCAATCTTGCGGTCGTTTACGTGGCGCTGGGAGATAAAAAAGGAGTGCTTGAAGAATATAAGACTCTAAAGACCATCGATCCTGCCCTGGCGGAAAAATTTGCTGCAACGTTTCTAAAAGGGAACTGACATGCTGCTGCCAAATTCAGTTAACAACAAATTTCTTCGAAAAGATTCGACTTTGGCAGAAAAAGCATTGACCTTCCTGCTGAAGCCAAGTAAACTTCGGGCCGCTAAGGGCTCCAACTTCTCAATTTACGCGCGTTAATTTTTGAAGGGACAGTACACTATGACCAATCAACGTCGAAGCACTTCCAGAGCAATCGCGGTGTTCCTTGCTTTCGCTCTTGTTCAGGTATGCATTCAATTGAGTTTTGCGGCCCCGACCGTGCCTCAACAATTTATCGCGAGGCTGACCACTACCGGGAATCAGCCAATCACCGTCAATGGCGCCAGTGCAGCCAGCGGCGCAAGTCTGTTGACGGGCGCCACAATTGAAACGCCGGACGCTGTTAGCGCCACCATTGATTTAGGTGCGCTCGGCACGGTTGAACTGCAACCAAACTCGTCCATCCAACTTGACTTTGACGACAACGGAAACGTGCGTGTCAAAATCCTGCGTGGGTGTGCTGTGATAAAGAAGAGTGGTCCCGGTGAGGCCGAAGCATATACTGCCGAAGGCGCTTCAGAAAAGACCAACAATAAGCGCCGGGGATTGGGCTTCTGCTATCTCAATGGCGGCCTCAACCCACTTCAGACGACTGCTGCCGTCGGTGGTGGAGCCGCTGGCGAAGGTATCGGCTCCGCCGCGTTGGTGGCGATTCTTGCAGGCGGCGGCGCACTTGCTGCCGGTTTGATATGGGCATTTCATGGCGGCGGTGGTAACCCCAGCGGTAGCTAACCACTAATTGTTCTGCGGATCCTGAAAAGCGTGCCCTCCGAAAGGAGCAGGCACGCTTTTCTTTGAGTGAACTTAATCCTTCAAATCCACGCTCGGCTCTCGGTCAATCTTGCAAAACCCACTCCCTGGTTTTCTTTCCCATCGCTATCTGCGGTCGCTGTTGGTTGTGGCTGCGATTGGCGCTTGTCTGTTCGCAATCCGATTCGCGGCGGCGTTTGGTGTTTCGCGTCTGCTGGCAACTTACTCGTTGACTGCGCGGCATCTCGGTGCGGCAAAAAAAGCCGTCGAACTGACACCAAAGGATGCAGAAGCACATTTCGTCGATGCGGTCGTCCTGGGAATGTCTGATACTCCGAGCAAATCAGTTCCTGAACTTGAACAGGCCGTGGCTCTGAGACCCGCCGACTACACGCTTTGGCAACAGCTCGGACTCTTGCGCGATCAGAGTGGCGACAAGGCGGGAGCCGTGGCCGCGTTTGACGAAGCGATTCGACGCGCCCCTTTTTATTCTCAACCGCGCTGGAATCGCGGCAATGTTCTATTAAGGAGTGGCCAATACGAGGCTGCGTTCGTTGATCTGAATCAGGCTGCGCAAAGTAATCCGGATCTGATACCTATCCTGCTCGACTTGGCGTGGGGAATCTCTCGAGGCGACGTGAAGCTGACGGAACAGCTAACGCAAATCAAGGACGACAAAATGCGACTGGCTTTCGCCAGGCTCCTGGCTCGTCGCGGCATAGCCACGGAAGCTAGTGGGACAGCTTCGCAATGCGGGCGAAGTTCCTGAAGGCTGTGCGACACGAGTTGGTTGATCAGTTATTGGTCAAGAAAGCCTTCAAAGAAGCGTTTGAAGTCTGGAAAAGCTCGCCTGGACTTGCAGTCTCCACCAGACTACTCCGGAGCTTCAGTTTATGACGGCAGGCTTCGAAGGCCCTTTATCTTTTGGCGGAAACTGGTTTTGGTTGGAGGCTGCCACGTGATCTGCAGGCAACCTCAATGACCCTCGAATCCGGCGCACCTCATAGTGGCTCGAAGAACTTGAGAATAGAGTTTAGCGGGGACTCAAATCCGACCGTATCTCAACTAATCCTGCTTGAGCCCTCCACGCACTATCGGGTCGATTTCGCCAGCCAATCGCAAGACGTTGTTACGGGTGGCCTTCCGTTTGTCGTGGTGAATGACGCCGCAGATTCAAAGCGGCTGGGACAATCTGCGCCGCTCGCCAAGGGAACCACCGACTGGCAATCTTTTAGTTTTGAATTTACGACTACGCCTGCAACTACTGCTGTGTTGCTGAGTCTGCAGCGGGAGAACTGCACGACGTCGCCATGTCCAATCTTTGGTTCGATCTCGCTTGATAGTTTCTCGGTAGAGCGGTTGAAATAAAATCCAAAAGCTAACGGATTAAAACAGCAAACTTGCCGGAATCACGATTACCAAAACTCAAGGTGACTTCGAGTTTGATGAGCACGGTGGATCGTCTCGGCTGGGTGGTCGGCTTCTCTCTAAAGTCCTACGGCGTGCGGGTCGGAATTCGCTCAAACGATCCGGCCGCGCTGGTTTCTGCTCGTCGACACCTTCCCAGTGACTGGGAAGCCATCAGCTCTCCATTGGTTGATCGCATTTATTCGATATTGATTGGCCGTAAAGGTTCACATGCAAACGCCAGGCGACTAAATCAACTTTATGGCGATGACGTTCGGCTCGCGCGCTCATTTGATTTGGACGAGCTTTATGAAAGGTTGGAATCCGATCTTCGGTTGTTTGTAGCGGAGTTGGCGAGGCACCGGGTCTTTGTTCACGCTGGCGTGGTCGGCTGGAAGGGACAGGCGATTGTAATCCCCGGTCGCAGCTATAGCGGTAAATCGACCCTGGTGGCCGAGCTCGTTCGTGCCGGTGCAACTTATTATTCAGACGAATATGCGGTGCTGGATTCGCGCGGCCGGGTTCACCCTTTTGCGAAGCCGCTCGAGCTTCGCGAAGAGGGTGAGTTCACGCAAACGAAGATTACGGCAGCCGAGCTCGGGGGGCACTCAGGAACCAAACCGCTTCCGGTCGGTTTGGTTTTAATGACGCAATTCAAGAGCGGTGCGCGTTGGCGACCACGCAAGCTCACGGCGGGCCGTGGTGTGTTGGAGATGCTCTTCAACACCGTCTCCGCACGCCGCAGTCCGGAAAGGGCTCTTGCTACCCTGCACCGGGTGGCTGAACAAGCCGATGTCTTGAAGGGGGTTAGAGGTAACGCGACAGAAGTTGTAGACGCGCTGCTCAGGAGAGTAGAAGGAAGTCGCTCCCGCAAAGACCAGGTCGCTTAGTCCTGTCTGTTCAAATGAAGTCTAAAGAAGCGTTACGCAAGGGGAACCTGGTGGCTGAGGTGCTGGCCGGATCATGGCGCAACTTGGGCATCCCTAACCTTCAGATGACGGAGATTGAGCTTGACGCGGTAACACCGTTGCTCTACGACTCCGGCACCGCCGCCCTCGGTTGGCATCGTCTTAAACAGACTCCGCTTCGAACTTCACCATCAGCCGAGGTGTTGCATCAGGCCTATCGCTTGCAGTCGCTGCAGTCGGAGATTCACGAACAAAAAATTGAAAAGGTCTTCCGGCTATTTCGCGAGGCGAAAATAGAAGGGGTTCTGGCCAAAGGTTGGGCGTCCGCAGGATTGTACGGCGACAGAACTCTTCGCCCTTATGGCGACATCGATATTTGCGTAAGACCTGAACACTACAAACGAGCTGAAGAAGTTTTGAACGATCCCGACGCCAATGATTGCTGGGTCGATCTGCACGAACACTTTTCTGAGATTGAAGACAGAACTATTGATGAACTGTTCGCAAGATCGCGAACTGTTAGTCTGGGAAAAGAGCAGTTTCGGATATTGGGTCCTGAAGACCAACTGGCACTCTCGTGCATTCATCTTTTGAAACATGGCGCCTGGCGCCCTCTATGGCTGTGCGATGTTGGCGTAACAATTGAGTCGTTGCCTCCAAACTTCGCCTGGGACGTTTGTTTGGGAAACACGCAAACACGTGCCAACTGGATCGTCTGTGCTATTGGTCTCGCAAAGCGCTTGCTTCGTGCAAACACCGATGCACTTCCGGCCAGACTAAATGCAGAAGTGCCCGCCTGGATGATCGACAGTGTGCTGAGGCAGTGGCATAGGCCGTTTGCAATCCATCAGCCGCCTATGAGTCATCCCACCCCGATGACAGATTTGCTTCGACATCCTTCGGGATTGCTCGAAGGCTTGCGCCAACGATGGCCGAATCCAATCATCGCGACTATCAGCGTTAACGGCAAATTCAATAATTTACCTCGACTGCCGTATCAAATGGCAAACTGCGTTTCGCGAATCAGTCGACTCCTGTTTACTTCGCCGAACGGCCTATCGGAACACTGACTTTGCAGCCGGCCTAAATGACCACTCCACTCATATTAAGTTTAGAGACGGCCACGATGGGCGGCAGTGTCTGGCTGGGTTATGGAACAGTGGAACTAGCTACTCGAATCGGCGATCCCAAGGTCTCGCAGTCAGCTACTCTGCTGAAAGACATCAGTGAATGTTTTGACGAAGCAGGCGCAAAGCTAGTTGAGGTAGATCTCTTTGCCTGCGCTTCAGGACCCGGAAGTTTTACCGGCTTGAGAATTGGCATCGCGACTTTGAAAGCTCTGGCCGCATCACTGGACCGCCCCTGCGTGGGAATTCCGACGCTTCAGACCGTCGCTCATGCCGGAGGAATTTCAGCGGCCACTGTCGCGCTCCTACCGGCCGGCCGGGGCGAAGTTTTTGCGCAAAAGTTTTCTGTTGCTGAGGATGGAAAGGTTGTCGAGCTGGACTCCGCCGCTCATTTGTCGCCGGCGGCGCTACTCACCAGGTACGGTGCTTTGAAGAATCTCAAGTGGGCCGGCAACGGTGCCCACCTGCATCGCGGCCTGCTGGCGAAATATGCGGATGAGCAGGGCATTTATTTCTTCGAGGATCTGATCGGAGAAAAGAAAAATGAACACAGCGTCGGTATCTGGGAGCTGGCGGCGCCGGAACCAAATTTAGCGAAGCATGTGGCGACGCTGGCCCTACAACTTTTCCAGTCTGCCGCGCTACAATTACCGCATTCTCTTAAAGCCATTTACGTTCGACCGTCGGACGCAGAGTTGAATCAAAAATGTCCTTAACCGAGCAGGCGATACCAGCGGCGAGCCAGGGCGTTTCCATCGGCAGAATGACAGAGCACGACCTGCTGGAAGTTGTTGAGATTGAGGAAAGCTCAGGACTGAGTCGCTGGGGCTGGGCTGCATACTATGCCGAGCTGCAAGGCAGTAACCGGCACTTAATGCTGGTGGCGCGCGTCAACGACGGACAACACCAGCGAGGTCGTTCTAAACTCGCTGGATACATAGTCGCGCGAATGGGCGCGGACGAGCTGCACATTAATAATGTGGCGGTGCGAGAAGCTTATCGTCGCCTGGGGATTGGAAGGGCGCTCATGGATCGCATTCTGGCGGAAGGCAAGCGCTCTGAAGTTCCTTGTGCCTTTCTCGAGTTGCGGGCTGGAAACACTGCTGCGCTTTCACTTTATGAGGACTGTGGTTTCCGTGTCACGGCCCGGCGCAGTAAGTATTACTCAGAACCAGTGGAAGACGCCCTGGTCATGATCGTCCAACTCCAGCGAGAGGCTTGATCGATTGCTACAATTGGGCTACCATTTTTTTGTGTCCCAACATTCCCAGGAGGTTTCCAAACGCCTCCCCAACCAATCTTGCCAGTCCCATCGTCTGAAAGGAGACATGCACGAAAATGGACATTACAACTGCGGATATGCTTAAGGAAGAGCTGATGAGTCGGGATCCTGAGTTCCGGGAACTAGCCCGTGAACATACTCGATACGAAGAACGACTTAGTGAATTGACAGCCCTGGCTTATCCGAGCGACGAAGAACAACTGGAAGAGGTTACTCTCAAGAAAAAGAAATTAGCTCTTAAGGATCAAATGTACGCGCTCATAATGCAACACCAAAAGAATCAAAGCGTGAGTCATTAAAAATTTGCGGGAGAGAAAACTCTCCTGAATAGATCTGAACCTGGTAGGGGACGTGGAGGTGTTCTACGTCCCCTTTCTCACAACTTGGACGCTGTATGAAGCTGGGAGAATACAGGCGGCCAAGTAAGGAGTCACAAATAGTTCGCGACGGCATCATTTATGTTTTAGTACCGGGCACGCTGGCGGTGGTCTTGATTATTCTGGGCCTCTGGCCGGTAGCCCTGGTGTTCGTCGTGCTCGCTGCCTTCATGGCTTTCTTCTTTCGCGATCCGCGACGGCAGCCGCCCACAGGCGCGGACCTCGTGGTGGCGCCGGCTGACGGCCGGGTAACACGCGTTAGACCGGTGGGAGATTTGAGCGAGCGCTCCGCCAACTGTCGTCAGTATCTTCCTGTCGCCGTTTGACGTGCATATCAATCGTGCGCCCATCGCCGGTAGGATTACGAATGTTGCTTATACGCGCGGTAAGTTTCTGATGGCCACCAATGAAAATGCGAGTGTGGTTAACGAGCAGAACGCGCTCACGATTGAAGGAGAGCGCATCACTGTCGTCTGTAAACAAATTGCCGGTATCCTCGCTCGCCGGATTGTTTGCTGGAAGCGCGTTGGTGAAAGCGTGAGTTTGGGTGAGCGATTTGGGTTGATAAAATTCAGTTCACGGACAGATGTGGTGCTGCCGGCCAATGTTGAGATTTTGGTGACAGAGGGAGCCAGGGTGAAGGGTGGCACTACCATCATCGGCAGGATACGATGACGCTCCGAACTTGTTAGTAGCTGGATATGGAGACTAAAAACCCAGAACGGCGTGGCCTGCGGAAAGGTGTTTACTTAATACCTTCCGTTTTTACTGCCGCCAATATCGGTATGGGCTTCTACGCCGTGATGGCCGGCGTACGCGCTTTTCAATTTGTTGGCAGTGGTACACCTGCTGATCTGTTACAGGCCGCCGGCTACCTCGACAACGCTGCCAAGGCAATTGGTTGGGCGCTTCTCTTTGACATGCTTGACGGACGCATTGCGCGCATGACCAAAACAACCACAGAGATTGGCGTACAGCTGGATTCGATGGCGGACATTGTGACTTTCGGTCTCGCCCCCGCAGTATTGGCATATGTCTGGGGATACGGCGCCACCCTGCAAGAGGGAAGTGGCTTGCATAGCCTCGCGTGGTTCCTGTCATTCATGTACTTAATGTGCGGAGGTTTCCGTCTGGCTCGTTTTAATGTTCAGGCCTCGCGTCCGCGGATTCTCGCCGAAGGCCTGGTCAAGACAGACAAGAAGAATTTTGTCGGCTTACCTATTCCGGTTGCCGGTGGGCTAATCGCGGCAATTATCCACTTCGCGCCAGTTCCTCTGGTGCAATATGCTCCAGAGCGCGCTCAGATTTATTCGGTGCTGCTAATGGTGCTGGTGGGTGGGTTGGGAGTCCTTATGGTTAGCACGCTGAGATTTTCCAGTTTCAAGACGGTTGGTACCAGCAGCCGCAGCATGCGGACCATAATTCTTGCCGTTGCTATCGGCATGCTCATCTTTCTTTTTTCTCGTTATGTCCTGCTGGTGATCGTTATTGGATATATCCTCAACGGGCTTCTGTCTCGGCTGTTTGGCATGTTTCGGCGCCGAGTTGAACCGACGGAGTCCAGTGAAGCCAGCGTCCAGACGAACCAACCCTGATCCTTTGATCTTAGTTCGTTGAGTTGATCTCACGCCCGACTCAACAAATCCCGCTCATTTCAATGGTGGTTTCTCGCGCGGGGCCGCGAAGGCGAGCAGCCCATGCTCCGTTGTCAGGAGTACGACTGCTCCTACTGCTATTGGCGAAGCGGAGGTAGCAATCTCTTCGCCCGTCGGAAGCAGATTGATCTGCCGTCCGTCTCGCAACTCGAGCACCACGCCGGCTGAACTCGAAAACGGCATAAACAGCGCGCCGAGATGGGAAACAAGTGGTTGCGAGGAAATTCTTCCGGGCAGCCTTCGTTTCCATAAGCGAGCTCCCGTCAACGAATACTTGTAGACAAAATTGTCCAGTGAGGCCACCAACAACTCTTCATTCGTTCGAACTACTGCTTCAACGCCCGCGCCCGTTCGTTTACGCCAGAGCAAACGACCATTGGAGGCATTCACGGCGTAAACGTAGCCGTCGCCTGAGCCGAAATAGACAATGTCGTTTCCATTAGCCACAGCGCCTCTGACAGCGCCTTTTGTTTTATAGTGCCACAGTAGTTTTCCCGTCTGCTCATCCAGTGCGAGCAAAGTACCGTCTTCACTGCCGATGTAAACGTGCGCTCCGGAGACAACCGGCTGTGAGTTGAACGGCGCACCATACTCGTGGACCCAAAGCGCCTGCCCGTTCGCGCTGTCAAACGCGTATATAGCTCCGTCGCTGCCACCGCCAAAGAGCTTGCCGTTGCTGAGCGCAAGCGCGCCGCGCAGTGGCATTGCCAGTGTCCTCATCCATTGCGTTACGCCACCTTCGCGGCCAAGGGCCCGTAAAGCGCCCGTAGCTCGCCGCGCTCCGCTTTCGGGTTTGCCCGTTTCCGACGCGACATAAACAGCGCGCTGGTCAGCAATGGGTGAAGCCGAGAGTTCACCACCCACCTCCGAGCGCCAGTTGAGCTGTCCGCTGACTCCCATTAGCGAGACAATCGTCCCACCCGCCAGCGGCAAATAAATGCGCTCGGCGTCAAAAGCCGGAGTAAGGTTTAAGGTAGAGTTTGACTCATACTTCCAGCTGATAGTTAGAGGCTGCGAGAAGTCCACTCCGTCGCTCACAATTGAGTGAGCATTGGTCTTGTCGCTTGTTTGGGCGAGGCTGAAGGGCAACAGTGCAGCCAGTGCGAAAAGCCAACCTACTGTCAAACACGCTAGCCTTGCCCAATTCCCGGTAAGTCTTAACATTGCTTTGAGTAGATCGATTGCAAATCGCCCCCGTGTCTTGAGTTATTCATATTGAATCGTATAATCCACAGTTCCTTATTTTTCTCTAATCTGTTAGACGCATCAAGAGTGCCTCGAGGTCTTCTTTTGGTAACGGAAATTCAACACGAAACCGTCATAATACTTGACTTTGGATCACAATACACTCAGCTGATAGCTCGCCGCGTCCGTGAAGCTGGGGTGTATTGCGAAATATTGCCTTTCAATACGCCCGTCGAAAGAATTATCTCGCGCCGGCCCAAGGGGCTCATTCTGTCAGGCAGCCCCTCTTCGGTTTACGCGGATGGAGCGCCACGCCCCGACCCAGAGCTCATCGAATCGCTCACCAGCCCACTCCTGGGAATTTGCTATGGTTTGCAAATTCTGGCTTTCGATATGGGCGGTGATGTGGCGTCGTCTCCCAATCGCGAATTTGGTTACGCCAGGCTCGAAGGTTGTCGACCAGAGCAGTCTCTTATTCAAAGAACTGCCAAACGAGATGGATGTTTGGATGAGCCACGGCGATCAGGTGACGTCCGTGCCTCACGGCTTCCGCGTCACGGCCCTAACCGACGACGCGCTAAATGCGATTGAAGATAACGAACGCAGCATCTATGGCGTGCAGTTTCATCCCGAAGTCGCGCATACGCCACTGGGCGCACAGGTCATCCGCAACTTTCTATTCTCGATTTGCGGCTGCCGTGGCGACTGGTCTCCAAAGGCCGTTATTGAGGAACAGGTCGGCCGTATTCGCGAAGTTGTCGGAGAAACTGGGCGCGTCGTTTGCGGGCTGTCGGGCGGTGTCGATTCGACTGTAGCTGCAGCCCTGGTACATCAGGCGATTGGAGAGCGCCAGACTTGCATCTTTGTCGACAACGGGCTTTTGCGTGACGGCGAGTTTGAGTCGACAATCGCTTTGTTACGGCAGCAGATGAAACTAAACATTGCCGGCGTCCGCGCGGGCAAGCAGTTTCTTTCTGCGCTGTCCAGCGTGACCGAGCCTGAGGAGAAGCGCAAACTAATCGGCAAGGTTTTTATCGACGTTTTCGAGGAAGAAGCCAGGCGCGTCGGGGGCGTGGCTTTTCTTGTTCAGGGTACGTTATATCCCGACGTTATCGAATCGGTATCGGTGCGCGGTCCTTCCGCTGTTATAAAAAGCCATCACAATGTCGGCGGCCTGCCGGAGAAGATGAATTTGAAGCTGATCGAACCGCTGCGTGAACTTTTCAAGGATGAAGTAAGGCTGATCGGCAGGGAATTGGGGGTACCGGAAGAGATACTCACGCGCCATCCGTTTCCGGGTCCTGGTTTGGCTGTGCGAATAATCGGGGAAGTAACCGACGAACGAGTACGTTTGCTTCAGTCTGCCGATCGCATACTCGACGAAGAACTGCGTGCCGCTGGCCTATACGATTCTGTTTGGCAGGCCTTTCCGGTCTTGCTGCCCGTTTCAACTGTAGGCGTCATGGGCGATGAGCGCACCTATGAAAAAGTGGTGGCCATCAGGGCGGTGACGAGTGTCGATGGGATGACTGCTGACTGGGCGAGACTGCCTCACGACCTGCTCGCGCGCGTGTCTTCACGGATCATTTCTGAGGTGCGCGGAATTAACAGAGTCGTTTACGATATTAGTTCCAAACCGCCGAGCACAATTGAGTGGGAATGACGGCCGAAAGTTTCCTCACGCGTAGCCTTTAAAGCATTTTCTCCATAACGGCGATGAAGTTTGTGAGTTGGCGTAGCTTAATCGCAAATCAAGACTGCGGAATTGGGAAAGCACTGAGCATCGAAGCGGACGAGCGTGTTATAGTTGCGCACGTCGATTAATCACAACTTATTCCTGTTGTACCCGTCGCCAGACGGGTCAGTTGCTATTTATTTATGTCTGATCAAAGATTTGCACACCTCCATCTCCATACAGACTACAGCCTCTTAGACGGCGCAATTCAGATTAAGCCGCTTGCCAAGCGAACCGAAGAGCTGGGTATGACGGCCTGCGCCATGACTGATCATGGCAATATGTTTGGCGCCATTTCGTTTTACAACACGATGAAGAGTCGCGGCATCAACCCGATAATCGGTTGTGAGACTTACATCACGCGCGGAAGCCGAAAGGACCGCGCGGCTTCAGCACCGGGAGAGAAGGCAAACTTTCATTTGATCCTGCTTGCGAAAGATCTGGATGGTTATCGCAATCTCGTCCGCCTCACTTCGAAGGCTTACACCGAAGGCTTCTACTACAAGCCTCGAATCGACAAGGAACTATTGGCCGAACACTCGAAGGGACTCATTGCTCTTTCCGCCTGCCTGTCCGGCGTGCCGTCGGCGGCGCTGGCGCGCGACAACTGCGACGAAGCTGCGGCCGCGGCCATTGAATTTGAAGAGATAATGGGGAAGGGGAACTACTTCCTGGAGATTCAGGAACATGGCCTTGATGCGCAGCAAAGAATTCGCAAGCCGTTGGTCGAGCTTTCGCGGCGGACGGGCGTGCCACTCGTCGCCACAAACGATGCTCACTACCTGACACCAGAAGACTCCCGAGCACATGATGTGCTGCTTTGTATCGGTTCAGGCAAAACGGTGACCGACACGAATCGACTGCGTTATGCGAGTCCAAATTTTTATGTTCGGTCACCGGAGGAGATGTGGCGAATATTCGGCAATGAGCTGCCGGAAGCCCTTACCAGAACCGTAGAAATTGCGGAGAGGTGCGAGCTCAAGCTTCCTGAGAACATCAACCATCTGCCCAACTATCCCATCCCTGAGGGCGAGGTCGCTTCGCCGGATGAGTATTTCGAGAAGGTTGTGCGCGACGGATTCGAACGCCGGCGCCAGCGAGTTTGGGAACGGCAACAGTCGCGTGGCACCTTGAGGCACTCAATCTCGGATTATCAGACGCGCCTGGCCAGCGAGATCGCGATGATTAAGCAGATGGGCTTCGCTGGATACTTCCTCATTGTTTGGGACTTTGTTCGCTACGCCAAAGAAAACTCCATTCCGGTCGGGCCGGGCCGAGGATCGTCGGCCGGTTCATTGGTAGCCTACTGCCTCGAAATAACTGATGTAGATCCTTTAGAGTATGACCTTATCTTCGAGCGATTCCTTAACCCCGGCCGCATCTCCATGCCTGACATCGATATCGACTTTTGCGTACGGGGGCGCGGAGACGTCATCAATCACGTTGCCGATTTGTATGGACGCGAATCCGTTTGCCAGATAATCACGTTCGGTACGCTGGCCTCTCGGGCTGCCATCAAAGACGTAGGCCGTGCGTTGGAAATGCCATACTCGGAAGTCGATCGTATCGCGAAAATGATACCCCCACCGGTTCGAGGCCGAAATGTAAGCCTCACTCAGGCATTGGAACAGGTCCCGGAACTGCGCAAGGAGATTGAAACCAATCCGAACGTTAAAGAGTTGATGGAGATAGCGCAGCGCCTTGAGGGCTGTGCCCGCCACTCGTCAGTCCACGCTGCCGGTGTCGTGATTTCCCCCGTTCCCCTGCAGGAATTAATACCTATTGCCGTTTCGGGGAAGGAAGAAATTACCACGCAATATGTCATGTCCGATCTCGAAAAGACCGGCATGCTTAAGATGGACTTTTTAGCGCTTACCGCTTTAACCGTTATAAATGACTGCTTAATGAGCATTAAGCAGCTGCTTGGCATGGAGATTAACTGGGCGGATATAGCGCTTAACGACGAGAAGACGATGGCTGTTTTCGGGGAAGGGCGTACGGATGCGGTGTTTCAGTTCGAGTCTTCGGGGATGCAGGAGATCTGCCGGAAGCTTAAGCCTAAGACGGTTGAAGATCTCTCAGCCTTGAATGCGCTTTACCGGCCAGGCCCGCTGGATGGCGGCATGGTCGAGGAGTTCATTCAACGCCATCGCGGTCTGAAGACGGTGCGTTATCTCGTACCTGAGATGAAGGAGATTCTGAGCAACACGTTCGGAGTGCTCGTCTATCAGGAACAGATCATGCAGCTGGCACAGAAGCTGGCGGGCTATACGCTCAGCGAAGCGGACTTGATGCGGCGGGCCATGGGTAAGAAGAAGCGCGAGGAAATGGCGCTTCACGAGCAGAAGTTTGTGAATGGCGCCGTTGAGCGAGGCATTAAGAAAGAAAAGGCCGAGAAGATTTTTTCTCTGATGGATAAGTTTTCCGATTACGGATTTCCTCGCAGCCACGCTGTGGCCTATGCCTACCTGGCATTTCAGACGGCCTATCTCAAAGCTCATTACCCAGAGCATTTTTACGCCGCAGTTCTTTCGAGCGAAGCTCAGGATGCAGCCAAAGTGTTCAAGTATTCAAAAGAACTGCGAAGTCAGGGGATAAAGCTTCTGCCTCCTGACGTGAACGAAAGCTACTCAGGATTTACGCCTACTACCGGCGCGATCAGATATGGCCTGGCCGCTATCAAGGGGCTCGGTTTATCGACGGTGAATTCAATTATTGAAGTTCGCCAGGCGGGGCCGTTCAAGTCTTTCTTTGAGTTCACTGAACGGATGGCCCATAACGGCTTGAACAAACGCGTATTGGAAGGCTTGGTTGGAGCGGGCGCGTTTGACTCGCTCCAGACCGACGCACGCGAATTGCACGAATGGCGCGGCGCTCTCTTCAGTTCGATTGACGGGGCTCTGGCCAGAGCTCAGCGCGCTAAGCGCGAGCGCCTGCAAGGCCAAACGGGTCTCTTTGGTTCCGAACTCGAAGACGCCAGCTTTGTTGAACAGCCAATGACAACCGGCGAACCCTGGACTCGTTCACAGCTTTTGCTTGCAGAGAAAGCTGCGCTTGGGTTTTACGTCACATCTCATCCGCTCGGAAGCTACCTCGATCTTCTGCAGGCAGCCAAAGCCGTTAAGTCTGTCGAACTACCTAATTTGTACAGTGGGGTGCGTGTGCAAACTGGCGGCATCATCAACGACCTCCAGCCGAGGACGACCAAGAAGGGTGACAGGTTTGCCCTCCTGCGTCTCGAAGATGAGGCCGGGGGGACGAAGTGTGTGCTCTGGCCCGAGACTTATCGCAAGTATGCGTCGCTAGTCAAAAATGAGTTGCCGGTGTTGATAAGCGGACGCCTGGAACTCAGCGAAGACAATCCACCGTCAATAATTGTGGATCAGGTGCAGAGTTTGGACGAGCTTGTAAAAGCTAAGGAGCTGGTCGTGTTGCGAGTCCCGCCGACTCCCAGTGATCCTGCCGAACTATTTGACGGCATTCTTCACCTGATCAATTCAAACGCCGGAAACTGCGACGTAATGTTGGAGACTGCCATCGAAAAGGACCTCGTTGTTCGAGTGAAGGTAAGCTCGAACCTGCGGGTTGAACGTAGTGAAAGGTTTGAGACGGCCGTGCGTAAAATGGGCTGTGTGCTTAAGATTGAGAAAATGGCTCTTTCGAAGTGAGTCTGATAATACGTAGCTGGGAGAACATGGCGAAGAAGGAAGAGAAGGCAAAGGCGACTGAAGAGTCAACGCCCGTCGAAACTGGAACGGAGCCAGACTCGCGAACGGCTATCGAACGGGTGCAGCTGGCGCGTCATGCCGATCGGCCCCACACGCTGGACTTCATCGAGCGACTGTTCGAGGAGTTTGTCGAGATGCATGGTGATCGCAGGTTCGCCGATGATCCGGCGATTGTTTGCGGCTCGGCGCGTTTTCACGGCTTGCCGGTTGTCGTTGTCGGCCATCAAAAAGGTCGCGATACGAGGCAAAGAAAGTATCGCAACTTTGGCATGCCCAAGCCCGAAGGTTACCGCAAGGCCCTTAGAGTTATGAAGCTGGCGGAAAAATTTGGGCGGCCGATCTTTTCGTTGATTGACACACCCGGCGCCTACCCGGGCATCGATGCTGAAGAGCGCGGTCAGGCTGAAGCAATTGCCTATAACTTGCGCGAAATGGCTAAGTTGAAAGTCCCGGTCATTGTTACCGTAATCGGTGAAGGGGGTTCGGGCGGTGCACTGGCTATTGGCGTTGGTGATCAGGTGTTGATGTTGGAGAATTCGATTTACTCGGTGATTTCGCCGGAAGGTTGTGCGGCAATTCTATGGAAGGATGCGAAGCTTGCTGACCAGGCGGCGACCGGGTTGCGATTGACCGCTCAGGATCTATACTCGGAAAAGATCGTCGATCAAATCATCAAGGAACCACCGGGCGGAGCTCACACGGATTATGATCAGGCGGCACATTATCTCGACGTGGCTTTGACCGAGCGCCTCGCAGAAGCAGTTAGCTGTAGTCAGGATGAGAGACTCGCCAGACGCTATAACAAGCTACGAGATTTTGGTCGCTGGGGCACGGCTTAACTGCGAGAATGAGATCAGTACCACCACGCGGTAGCGGGTGGGTCGTGGTGAAGCGCTTCACCGAATGGGATCGAAACCCACCGCTACCCCGTGGTGGTACTGACGTCATCGGGAGGAGTTGCGAGCAATCCTCACCGACAGAATGAATTGATTCTGCTCACCCGACCTGGGCTCAACGGTCACTACGCCATTCCAGGCTGCGCCCTTTTCGTCAGTGAACCGCCAAGAACTCTGGTTCGCCGTCTGGTTCGCCTCAATATTAGTTCGAACCCACCTGCTGTTTTCCGATTCGTTACCGTAAATCTTGTTAGCGGCAATAGCCTTGTTTACGCTCTCGAGGATTTCAGCAGCAGAGCCTTCGGTCTTAACGGTCCACTTGTTTTCCCACTGGTCACGACTACCCGCTCGGCTGAGCGGTCGCCAGCCACCTTCGAGCACTTTCACCTCGTAGTTAAAACGCATGTACTTGTCTGCCAGAGCAGCACGCGCAAATTTAGAATCGGGGTCCCAGTTGTACTCCATTCCCAACGCGGCCATCTGTGCCGTGCCCAGACCGAAGAGTCTCTCGATCACGTGAAGTGAGCCGTCGATTCCTGAAGACAACCCGGCTGTGGTTATGATCTTTCCGTTATCGACAAAACGCCGGTCATTCACAATCTTCGCCTTCGGAGCGGCCTGCCGCAAACCGGGAATGAGTCCGGCGGTGGTGGTTGCTTCGAGTCCATCAAGCAAGCCGGCTTTCGCAAGTATGTAAGCTCCGTTGCAGACAGACATCACTATCTCGGCGCGCTTCGCCTTCGCCTGTATCCAACCAATGACTTTCGCGTTTTCAACCTGGCCTTCCACGCTTCCACCGGGAACGACCAGCACATCAGGTTCAGGTGCGTTTTCAAAGTTGTACCTGGGATTAACGCTCATGCCCATGCTGGTGGTAATCGCGTCAGACTTTTCTGAAACAGTGTAGATATCGAATGCCGGCCCAGGATCGCTATAGACATGACCAAAGGTTTCGTAGGGACCGGTGTAGTCGATGATTTGCACGCCGTCAAAGATCAGAATCGCGAGATTCCGCGTTGTCTTCTGCTGCTGCGGTGCCCGTGGTTGAGCGCCACGAGTTTGCGTTCCAGCTGCCGGCCCGAGATTAAACAAAGCGGACAGTATTAGCGCTGCAATTAGCCATTGCGTTCTCTTCATACTTTTCTCCTTGCCGGAAATGAATTCGGGAAGTAATAGCTTGCACTCTGCTATCGCGAATGATACGGACATTTTCCAATGAAATATGCGCGTTTGCAGCGAATTGCGGGTAGCGTGGGGTGAATTGCAGATTGCAGGGACGAGTCGGCGTCTAAAAAGACCCCAGGTGAGCAAGCTAGATCACCTGCAAATAAAACGAACGTAAGGATTAGAGAAACCGCGGAAACTCAGAAAGGAATATCGTCGTCAGCAAGATCCGGTTGCTGCGCTTCCGATGGACCGCCGCTGGCTGCGGCAGCTCTTTCCATTGGCGGTTCGCCTTCTCCTCTACCGCCGCCGATGAACTGCATGTCGGTCGCGTGAACTTCCAGCGTATGCCGTGGCTTGCCGTCGCGGTCCGTCCACTCTTCCACACGTAGTCTGCCTTCAATATAAACCGGCCGGCCCTTCGTCAGATACTGCGAGGCAGTCTCCGCCTGGCGTCCCCAGAGAGTTACGCGAAACCACGTTGTCTGATCCTGCATCTCACCGGTCTTGTCCTTGCGGCGTTCGTTAGTCGCCATGCTAAAGCTGCAAACAGGCGTGCCTTGCGGCGTATAGCGCAGTTCCGGATCGCGGCCAAGATTGCCCACGAGAATCACCTTGTTGAAGGACATGAGGGACCTCTCAGTATTCTTTGAATTTTGAAACTTCGAGCGTCATCCTACGCGTCGGATAAGTAGTGGTCAAGCGGGACGATCCAGGGCGTTCCACACTATCACATGCAAAGATCTCGGTATCGCGCTTGGCTTACATTTTCTGTTAGACTACCTGCGAATTGACTAGCGTTTTGGTTTCGTGTGAAGCAAGCCCTCCCAAGCGGTCGGGCTACTGCCCCGAACCAGCACTGTTGCACCAGGTTAATGAAATCCAAAGTTTACATCGAGACGTTTGGCTGCCAGATGAACGTCGCTGACACCGAACGCGCGGCGACTGGTTTGCGACAGGCAGGCTACGACCTGACTACAGTTGCAGCGGGCGCTGACGTGGTTTTGTTGAATACATGTTCGGTCCGCGAGCGCGCCGAACGAAAGGTCTTCAGGCGGATCGGTGAGATTCGCAGCGAAGCAAAACGCGCCGGTCACCAGAAACCTTTGATCGGAGTCATGGGCTGCGTAGCGCAGTTGGAAGGCGCGGGGATTTTTGCGGATGCGCCGGCAGTTGACCTCGTTATAGGCACGCAGGCGACTGATCGCATACCAACGATGATTGAACGCGTGCGGGGTGGGGAAGCGTCAGTGATCGATTTGGATGAACGGCACGAGGGCGAGGTTTGGGATGTGTCGCCGGCGGAGAGGCGATCTCCTTACGTGGCGTTTGTTCCCATCATTGAAGGCTGCAATAAGTTTTGTTCCTTCTGTATTGTGCCTTACTCGCGTGGCCGTGAAAAAAGTCGTAGCGCTTTGGAGATAATAAGCGAGGTCAACCGGCTAAGATCGCTCGGCTATAAGGAAGTTCACCTAATCGGCCAGAACGTAAATAGCTATCGACCGAAATCTCAGGATGGTTTGGAGCGCTTCTCAGGAGCAACTCCGTTCTCTCGTTTGCTGAGAGCCGTTGCCGCGACCGGCATGGAGCGAATCAAATTCACAACGTCGTTTCCTAGAGACTTCCATCCTGATATAGTGTGCGCGCTCGAAGAGTTTCCGAATCTTTGCGACTGGGTTCATTTGCCGGTGCAATCGGGCAGTGACCGGATTTTGAAAGCGATGCGGCGCGGTCATACCGCTGCCGACTATCTGCGACGCGTTGAGGTTATAAAGAATTCGCAGCGCCGGCTATCGTTGACGAGCGACGTCATCGTTGGTTTTCCTGGTGAATCGGAGGCGGATTTTGAGAACACGCTGCGACTCGTTCGCAACTGTCAATACGACGGCTTGTTCATTTTCAAATATTCCAAACGAACGGGAACGCCCGCCGCTGCTTTGGAGGATGTAGTACCAGAAGCCGAGAAGACGGCACGGTTCCTAGCGCTCGAGGAACTGCAGGAGTCGCTGCAGCAAAGAGTGTATGGTGGGTATGTCGGCAGAACGGTAAGTGTACTGGCAGAAAGGGAGAGCGCGAGATCAAGTGAAGACATGACCGGTCACTCCACTTGCCATAAGGTCGTCAACTTCAGGGCCAGGCAAACCCAGCCGGGAGCGATCGTTAACGTGTTGATTTCTGAGGCCAAGCCCTACAGCCTTTATGGTGAGCTGGCAAATTGACTCGGGGAGATAGCAAGGAACGGGGGCAGAGGTGTGATTATGGAGATTGAAGTAAAAATCAGGGCACTGATGATGGACCCTAATAGCGGTACACCAATCATAATTTTGAAGGACGTCGAAAGCGACACCATGCTGCCGATTTGGGTAGGAGCTTATGAGGCCAACGCCATAGCACTGGAGATCGAAAAGATTGCACCGCCGCGGCCAATGACGCACGACTTGCTTCGGAACTTGATCATCGAACTGGGCATTCAAGTTGAAAGAGTTGTGGTCACCAGTTTGCGCGACAACACGTTTTTCGCTGTTATTGAAATGCAGATGAGCGACGGCAACCGTATGGTGCTTGACTCCCGTCCTTCTGACGCAATTGCGTTAGCGCTGCGTGCCGATTGTCCCATTTATGTCGACGAGGAAGTTATCAAGGCATCGAAGAACACCGTGCCCACGGGCGACGAGAGCGGGGAAGAGTCGGCCCTGGGCGAAGAAGAGTGGCCAGATGTGATAGGCGAAGCTGGCGATCTTCCCATGTAGGGCAGGGAAGCAGTTCAGAGTTCAGCCTTTAGGCTGCGGGTTTTGTTGGCAATAGAAGACACAAACTAAAGTTTGAACTCTAAACACATTAGTGCCCGATAAGCAGGTAGGTTGACGTTCTTATTGTGTAACGAATGATTATTGCGATCGCAAATCAAAAAGGTGGCGTGGGAAAAACTACCACCGCCATCAATTTGGCTGCGGCATTCGCCAGGCTCGGCAAACGTGTCCTGCTTCTTGATTTAGATCCCCAGGCAAACAGCTCAATTTCTTTTCTCGATCCGCTTTCGGTGGAACGGTCTGCCTACGAATTAATGACGGACGGCCAGGCTCCGATGGAGCAGGCAGTTTACCGGACGCCGGTGGAGAATCTTGACATGATTCCGGCGCGCATCAACCTTGCCAAGCTCGAGGCGAAATTGATCGGCGACTTTGACGCTCCCTTTCGGCTGAAGGATCGTCTGGCGCCGTTCCGCGACGAATATTCAGTCATTATTATCGATACGCCTCCTACTTTAGGATTGATTACCGTAAACGCGCTGGTTGCTGCGACCCACGTTCTCGTTCCCATTCAGTCGTCTTACTACGCGCTCGAGGGAACCGATGACTTACTCGAAACGATCGAGAAGGTGAAGGCGCGTCCCAACCCCGGCCTGGAACTTTTGGGTGTTCTCGTCACGCTTCATGATAAGCGTACGACGTTGGCACGCGAAGTCCACGAACAAATCAAGAAAGTCTTTGGACCAAAGTTATTTGAGACGGTGATAACCAAGAGCGTCAGGCTGGAAGAATCACCTGCCTACAAAGAATCGATTTTTAGTTTTGCTCCGAATTCATCAGGCGCAATCGAATATGGAAATCTATGTGACGAGGTAATGAAACGTGTCTAAAAGGGGACTACCGACAGGACTGCAAATGCGCCACGACTCCCACTACGTTGAGGAGTTAACGGCACATCAGCCGGCTGCCGTAGGGCGGATGATCGATCTGGAAAAGCTCGATCCTAATCCGGAACAACCTCGCGTGGAATTCGGCGACTTGACGGAGCTTACTGCCTCAATCGCTGAGAAAGGTGTGCTGGAGCCTTTGTTGGTAAAGCCGTCGCGGGCTACCGGACGCTGGATGATCATCGCCGGAGAGCGTCGTTATAGAGCGGCGCGACTGGCAGGCCTGACTGAAGTGCCATGTGTCGAGATGGACATCGATGCCGGTAGCGTGGCAGAGATTGCCTTAATCGAAAACATGCAGCGAAAAGATCTGACTGTGTGGGAAGAGGCTGACGGGTTATTGGCGCTGTGTGACAGGTTTGGCTATACGCACGAAGAGGTGGCGAGAAAAGTTGGTAAGAGCAGGAGCACTGTTACGGAAGCGCTCTCAATCGCGGCGATTCCCGCAGACGTGCGCGAGCTTTGCCGGCAGGCCGATGTTTCCGCAAAGTCGATGCTACTCCAGATTGTCCGTCAACCGGACGAGGAGGGAATGAGACGGCTTGCAAAAGAAATCACTTCTCGTGGCCTAACACGCGATGATGCCAGGGAAGTGAGACGTCAGGAGATGGGTCCGCGCGTGGCTTCGGAGACCAAGCCCTATACCTTCAAATACGTTTCACCCAAAAAGGATTTCAGTCTTGAGCTCCGCTTCCGGCGCTCAAACGTTGACACCGTCGAGATTGCCCAGGCTCTGCGGTCTGTTGCCAAGAGCATTGATGGCGGCGACCAACCTGACGAGTAAATTGAGGTAACTTCCTACACTAAGGCTTAGCATCAAATCAAGACCTTACTCAGCAATAGAACACTCAACGATCGTCAGGCAAAATCAGAAGTGGGAGCGATAGCGACCAGCCAAAAGTGCAACTCACGAAGAACTCGATCTTTCCCAGTTCTGATTTTCTCGACCCGCGACCGCAACTTTTGGGGCAAGGCCTCCCCCGCTAACTACTTCGAACTCAAACTCTTTTTCTTTTCCGCAGCCGCGCGTTTTTGCAATCCTTTCGCCCAGCGTTCGAGCGTCGGCTGAAGTGGCTTAAAGAGACGTGCGCGGAAAGTATGCTTCTTCTCGTTCCAGGCTTTCAAATGCTTTTCCGTGTACGCCCTTATCGCCGGCTCCATTTGCGTCTTCTTAAGCGAATGTTTTAGCGTGAAATGGTAGTGCTGGCCAACCAGCGAAAAGACTGTCGCCGCCAGGTTACCCTTAAACGAAAGCCGGGGAATGATCCGCTTGTGCGCCGGCTTGTCACCCGGAAGCAGAACGCCCACCGCGACTTCTAACCAGGCACCTTTCGGACCTTGCCGCGGATGATAAAGTCCCGGCAGTTCAGAGGCCTGAAAAGTATTTCTAATACGCGGATCGGATATGAACTCAACCAGCCTTATTCGTTCGAGCCCGCGCGTGTGCTCACGCGGCAAACTGTCGAAGGCGGCCTCCAAATGCTTTTCAGTATCCCTGGGCAACTTTCGCTCAGCCTGATTCTCAATTTTGATTGCCACTACGCGAACACCTCATTTAATTACTTATTAGTTAAATAGAATGAAGCGCCACTCTAAGGCGCACAGCAAAGCCGGTCAAGCGTCGTCTCAAATTTTGGGCGCCACAATTTTATGATCTGTAATAGTCTAGCGCGCCGAGAGACCATCTGCTAAACTGAGTTTACGTGTTAACTCAGAGCGATATGGAGCGAGTCAGCTAGACCTCGTTAGTATCGTTTCACGCAAGTCAAACCGGTGCCGTCCTCGTTTCCCTCAGCGAGTCAAAAGCACTTTATTCACACCCAACAAAGGAGTAGAAGCATGCCAACCAAAGCAAAAGTCACCAGGGTTAGTCTCTCGCTCAATCCGGCCGCGAGCGCCCCGCCCTCGCGGAAACAAACCATTGAAATAGTGAATAAGATAGTCGCGCAAATGCTGGGTAGGGCTGGCTGCGACGGATGCGGCCGCCTGGCCTATATCGATCTTGGGTTCCTGGGCGATCCCGGTCCGGATGTTGCCAAGCTAGGCGGTATTTCGATGGACATCCAGGAGGGATAAGCAATTACTTCGACTAGCGGAAACGAAATCCAATCCCTGGGCATAGGCTTTCCTTACTATGCGGTGTTGCCGGCCGATTTGTATCGGCCCGACATGGTGGCTTTTGTTGAGGTTACTCCCGAGACAATCTGCCGGCAGCGGGGGACTGGAAAAACAACCGAGATCGAAATTCTTCCTGACCTTATGGAGCTCGCCCAACAAACTTGTGGCGAGCTCCCGATGGTCATCCATGGCGTCGAACTGTCCATCGGTTCGGCCCACGGCTGGAACGACGCATATCTGAGAATGCTCGACAGTTTCCAGCAAGCCTGGCCCTTTGTCTGGCATAGTGAGCACCTGGGATTTCAAACAATTTCCGGAGATAACGGAGCGACGCTGGCGGTAGGTGTTCCGCTCCCGATGCCGCCCACGAAAGAAGCAGCCTCACTCGTCGCTTCGCGCAGCGACGCAATCCTGAAGCGTTATGGCGTACCGTTCCTGTTAGAAAATCCAGCTCACTACTTTTCCGATCTTCCTACCGACCCGGAGGTTGGAAGCGACATCGGACTACTGCACTCGATTACCGAAGGCAGTGGCTGTCGACTTCTGCTTGATTTACACAACCTCTACTGCAACGCAGTCAACCACAAGTTCGACCCGTTCAAAGCGATCGATCAAATGCCGCTCGACCAGGTGACTGAAATACACGTCGCAGGTGGTTCCTGGCGCGACGGCTTCTGGATGGACGCCCATGATGGGCGCGTGCCGGAACGAGTCTGGGAGATGTTGGACTATACGTTGCCAAAGGTGCCTCACGTGGCTGGCGTGGTATTCGAGTTACTCGAAGAACACGCTGTGAGCCTCGGTCCTCAGGCGATTGCGGATGAGTTGCAGCACGCCTGGAAAATCTGGAATGCGCATCAAGCCACTTGAGATAATCGTCGAGCCATGGCGCTGATTGAGTTTCAAACAGGACTGGGCCGATTGCTGCGGGAGCAGAGGAGCAGAGATCCGCTGCACGGCATCAGTCTCGATGCGAACGAAAAGAGATACTTTGAAACTTTGCAGGACACCGCGGGTTTCCGTTTCTGTGCGAGCATCCAGCGGTCGTGGTGCATTGCTCGCGCGGCCAAGTCGGCCTACTTCACCCTCTCGCTGCTGCCAGACTTGGAACGGCAAGCACTGCTTAACGAGTGGGTAGATGCCGGCGCTGGTACCAATTCGTTTTTCGACGCCGAGGGTGAGTCGTTTCTCAGGTTTATCAGCCAACGCCTAACCGATCCGTCGCACGAACTTTCAGTTTGTCAATTCGAACAAGCCACGTTTAAGGCCAGCAACGGCGCCAGTTCCTATACTCTGCCGGACGTTTCCAGACTCTCCAATGCTGATTGCAGCCTGCAGCAGGGGAGATATGCCTCCCTGGTTCGCCTCTACCTGGAACCGAGTCTCCTAATCGAGTCAATGCAGACTCGTAAGCCTTTGCCGCCGCTATCGTCCGAACCCGTGATTCTAATGTTTAGCCCCGGCCTGCCGCAGTTGTGTAACACACCCGCACCAGAGGAAATAGTCGTCTGGGAAGCGCTGTACGAACCCACTCCGGTCAAAACACTACTGAGCCTTAACGTTTACTCGACCACCTTGGCGCGACTGCTTCGGCAAGGCACTATCGAATACGCCGATTGAACTCGCGACACCAGACGCGCTCGCCGGTACGGCCATCTCTACCTGAACGGTACGCCCTGCGGGCCTGCGGCGAACGGGGCCATACCAAAGCCTGCCTTAAGCTCCAAAAACCGCTCTGAGCGGACGCTGCTTAAGCAAACTCAAAACTCACCTCACAAACAGGGCAGCTTGTTGAGGTACCAACCTAAGCCACATCCGTAGCCTGCAGAAGCATAAGGGGAACCGAAACCTCACAACAACGCCCATTATGGCTTGCGTCTGATAATACATATTATGTTCATGAGGTCGAAAGGTTTTGATTCAAAAGTCCGCGAACTCCTCATTCACGCCCGGCTTCAGCGTGGTTATGTAGTTCCGGAACCGTAAGGTTTACGTTTTCTTCTGTCCGCGCTAAGCAAGCGAGGAAACTTGCGTTCAGGGCCGGGTGGTTGTTTTTCTTACGATTCTAATGAACGGCCGACTGAACGGAGACGTATTCAAGTGGCAGAGCGCACGCAAATCTTCTTTAGGAGAATATCAATGAAAAATAGTTCTATGTTAAGCATCACGTTTCTACTCTTGATCCTCTTGCTTACGTTTCACCTGGCGGATGACATCAGGCGCGGGTATGAACCGGGCGGACTCACAAACCTGGTGGGCGGGGTGCTCATCTCCGTCGTCTTCCTGTACGGAACCACCGTGCTCTTCGAACGGCGATCGGGGTACATCATCATGCTGCTCGGGTCGCTTTTTTCGTTGGTCGTCCCTATCGTCCACATGAAGGGGCGAGGTGTCGGCATCACCAGCAGGGTCCCCAATTACAGCGGACACTTCTTCTTCGTCTGGACGCTGCTCGCGATCGGCGTGTTGGGGCTCTTCTCAGCCCTCCTCGCGGCGCGCGGACTATGGAGCCTCCCATGGCGCAGATCCCGATAGTGCGAAGTCCATTTCGATCGAAAGCGCCTCATCGCGATTATCAAATACCCCAGGCAAGCGTATTATGACGCGCATGAAGCGCATTTGGACGATCATTGGCGTGGGCGATGTCACTCTCAGCTTCAAGTGGTATCAGTCACTCCTTGGCCTGCCGGAGTCGGCTCCCGCCCATGATTACTTTGGTCAAGTTCTCGACTCGGATGGAACGGTCTTGCTATGCCTTCACCATTGGGGCGACCATGAGCATCCCTCACTGATGAGCCCAGATAGTGCGCAGCCCGGTAACGGCCTGCTCTTGTTTTTCCGTGTCGATGATTTCGACATGGCGCTACCAAGGGCACGGGCTCTTGTCGCTCGGCTCGAGGAGGAGCCTCATCTAAATCCGAACACTGGAACTACGGAGTTCTCACTCCGAGATCCGGATGGGTATTACGTCACGATCAGTGCGCTAGGATAGAAACTGTCTTTCGCACATAAACAAGCGGCACAACCTCGAAGGGGATCGCCCTGCAAGATTGTGCCGCCGTTTTGACCCAATGTCTCACATTGGTACCCACGCGGAACAGTCGGGTCTTTTACGCATTCTAGTTACCCTCCCTGAAGCACGTCAATAAAACGATTTAAAATAAAACAAGGACACTAACCATCCCATTAGTTACTGATTACTCGTACCGTAGCGCAATCATCGGATCCACTCGTGCCGCTCGACGTGCGGGCAGATAGCTGGCGAATAATGCGACGACAGCCAGCACCAGCGTTGGAATTAGAAAAGCTTTGGCGTCGGTGGCACTGACACCATAAAGCATGCTGGCTATGACTCGTGTCAATGCCACTGCTCCGGCGAGTCCGATAACGGTACCAACGGTCACAAGGATCATCGACTGGCGCACGACCATTCGCAGGATATCGGCAGGTTGGGCCCCGAGCGCGAGGCGGATGCCGATTTCGTGCGTGCGTTGGTTGACGGAATAGGCCAGCTGGCCATAGATGCCGATGGCTGCCAGCAGCAATGCAATGACAGCGAATACACCCAATAGGAAAGTTGCGAAACGCTGCCGCGCCAGCGAGTCCGAGAGTCGGCCCTGCATGGTCCGCACATCAAAGGCAGGTACTTCCGGATCCAGCGTCTGTATCTCTTTGGTAATCGTTGCGGTCATGGGTTCAGGAGCCGACGAGGTACGAACCACTAAGAACATGCTCCGAATCGGAATCTGTTCCGCCGGAAAGTAAACACCGATCGGCACATCTTTATCCACGCTGAATTCCTTGGCGTCGCGAACCACGCCGACAATTGTGCGCCAGGACTCTTTCTCGCCCAGACCCACACGTTTGCCCAGCGGATCCTGATTAGGCCAAAAACGTTGGGCCAAACTTTCGTTGATCATCACTGTTGCGGGTGCATCCTTAACATCACGATTGTCGAAGTATCTTCCCCTGGTTAGCGGCACGCCCATAGCGCGAAAATATCCGGGACTGACGAAGCGCTGGTTCGCCATCACAAAGTCAGCCGAGTTTTTTGGTACGTGGCCCTCTATTGTTACCGGTCCCCAGGCAAGCGCGACTGAACTCATCGGCAAAGAATAAGCAATGCCGGCGTCCTCGACTCCCGGGAGTGCCCGGATATGCTCGTTAAGTTGTTTGTAAAAATTGCTGATGGTCTCGCCTTTGTATTTGGCTGAAGGTAATGCCAACCTGAACGAAAGCACGTTATGAATGTCAAAACCTGGATTGGCGTCCTGTATGCGCTGGTACGTGCGCAGCAAGAGCCCGGCGCCAATCAGAAGCACCAGCGACAGAGCGACTTCGGCAACAATTAGCAGATCTCTTTTCCGGTGATGACCGCCGTCGAACGTGCCAACGCCTGCAGGTCCGCGACCGCCATCCTTGAGTACCTCATTCAAGTCAACGCGTGATGCTCGCAACGCCGGCGCTAAGCCAAAGATAATTCCGGTCACCAGTGAAACGAAAAACGTAAATAGCAGCACTCGACTGTCCAGACCAATCTCGTGGAGACGCGGCAGCGTGTCAGGACCAAACAGTCGCAACACTCGGGTGGCACCGAATGCCAGCAACAGCCCCAGCCCTCCGCCCATTAGTGATAGCAGCGTGCTCTCGGTCAACAGTTGCCGAATCAGTCGTGCGCGGCCGGCGCCCACAGCCGCTCGCACAGCGATCTCTTTCTGCCGCACGGCGGCGCGAGCTAATTGCAGATTGGCGACGTTGGCGCAGGCAATGAGCAGCACAAAGGCCACCGATCCCAGCAGGATCAACAGTGAACGGCGCACGTCGCCCACAACCTGCTGCAACAGCGGCACCACACTAATCATGAAACCGCTGGCGGGCGGATAATTAGCCGGATACTGTTGCTTCATCATGCTGACAATTCGATCAATGTCAGCTTGTGCCTCAGTGAGACTGACTCCCGGTCTTAACCTGCCAAAGATGTTGTAGTCTTCATGTGAACGCGTCGCGCGCATTGTTTCCGTCATCGGCAAGGGCAATAGCAAAGCGGCATTATTAATCTTGTTAACAGTCGGCATCACCTCCTTGTTCAAAGAAAACTCAGGTTGCATTACACCAATAATGGTTACGGCGTTTCCATCGAGCGTCAGAGTTTTACCAATGACCGCGCGGTCGCCGGCGAAATGTCTCTGCCAGAATCCATAAGTGAGAATCGCCGCCGGCGCACTTCCCTTCCCGTCCTCTTCGGTAGTGAAGACGCGGCCGAGCATCGCCTGAGCACCTAACAAGGGAAAGAGCGAAGAGGAAACTCTGGCTCCCTCGACGCGTTCCGGTATGGTCTGTCCGGTGAGATTGAAGCTGCCATCAATGGTGACGGCCACCTCATCGAAGACCTGGTTCTCCGCGCGAATATCGAGATACTGTCCGGGTGAGAACCAATCCTGCTCGACATTCAGTCCGGGCGAGCGGTTCCAGAGAATCACCAGGCGATCCGAATTTTTGTAGGGCAAGGGACGAAACAGTAGAGCATTGGCAACGCTGAAAATAGCACTGGTCGCGCCGATGCCGATCGCCAGCGACAAAACCGCCACCGCTGTAAAGCGCGGGTTCTTGAAAAGCATCCGGAAGCCATAGTCAAGGTCTTGCCAGAGAGTTTCCATTAGTCACCTCTAGGGTGTGCAGGATCAGACATCGCTAATTGTCCTGCTAATACGCAGCATCGATGGCGCGGGTTTTGATTTTGCGATCCACTAACTAATACGAAACGTGGTTATGTTGGATCAATCGTACAAGTTGACTCCGGAGGTCGACGAGTTTATTAATGCTCCGAAAGAGGAAATTCGAAACGCGTAAGTGGTTATAGAGGGACGGTTCGATCAAGCGGCGACGATGGGGTGCTTTAGGCCTCGATTTGGCATCGCCGCCAGCAGCTTCAGGTTGTTGTCTCAATATCCTCGGAGCCTTTTACCCAGCCGGAAACAGAAAAAGCGCGTCATCAGCGAATAAACACCTCCATCTTGGAAACTCGTCAGACAGCGCCTTCGTATGAACTCTCAAGAGGCCACCTAGGTTCACAGAAAAAGCTGGAAGGTAATATATGAAGAACGTAGAAATCCACTACTGCCCGGTGTGACCGATCAAAAAGATGATTGCTGCCCGTGTGGCAGCTGAATTCAAGAGCGATCGTGATGTTCAGGTAGAGTTAGTAAAAGGCGGGCTTGGGGAGCTCAGCGTGTCTATCGACAGTCGGAAAGTAATTGATACGAATCGGCTTTTGTACCCTCGCCCCAGCAAGATCGTAAAAGATCTGAGAACGCTCTTAACAAACTAATAAGGGCCTAAAAGCAACGATACGGGCGAAGGGGTCGAGGGCGCAAAGCAAGCGCTACGTCTGCGCCGAACAATGGATAAGGCAGAAGCAAAAACACTCCTAAGCCAGGAGCTGTGTCGCTATCGCGAGCTTCGTTATGCGGAGCTTTTTTCCTTGATTGACCAGGGTGAGGCCTTCGAGCGACCAGGTCCATCAGGCGTCATTTATCAAATCGAAATGCAAGTGTTCGTTGACGACGTGTCGCGTCATACGCTGTTGGTTATGGGGTCTATTGATGACGGAGGCTGGCGCGCCTTCTGTCCCCTAAGTGACAGTTTTATTTTGGCTCCCGAAGGCTCATTCGTCGGTGAATGAGAGACAGCGACGATGTTCCTGGCTCCAGAGGAGCCAAATATCTATAGACTTTGCGATCAACTACTGTAGACCGCTCCATCGGAGCGCAATGTGCTTAGAGGAATATCCGAGCCATCGGTTTCGCTCCGCTGGAGCGAAGAACTTCTCAGACTAGATAAGTTCTATCAACATTCCATCCCTATGGGGCTAGTTCTCGGAATGCTTAAATTCACTTCTCGAAGGTCATAAATGATCATTGCGCTCGCCTCGCCTCGTATCGCCGCAACTCTTGATGACGGTTTAGACAAGATCAAGCGAATGCTCTCCGAAGCTTCGGCCCAAGGTGCGGAGGTGGTGTGTTTTCCTGAAGCCTATCTGCCAGGTTTACGGGGACAGGATTTTGAAGTACTGCCGTGGGATCGGTCGCAGCAGGAATATGCGCTCAAGGTCGTGGCACTGTTGGCGCAGAAGTATACAGTCGCCACTATCCTCGGAATGGAAAGGTTGACAGATGCGGGCCGGCAGATCGTCGCCTTCGTTATTGATTCGCACGGCTCGGTTCAGGGCTATCAAACCAAGAACCAACTGGACCCTACCGAAGATCGGTTCTATGTGCCTGGAAACAAACGACGGCTCTTCGAAATCAACGGAGTCAAGTTTGGTGTAGCGATTTGCCATGAGGGCTGGCGCTATCCCGAGACAGTGCGATGGGCGGCCTCGCGGGGCGCCAAAATTGTCTTTCATCCCCAACACACGGGCAGTGAAAGAGAAGGTGTTCCGCCGACGGAATGGGGCGCGGCCAGCGCACCTTACTATGAGAAGGCGTTGATGATGCGCAGTATCGAGAACACGATTTACTTTGCCAGCGTCAATTATGCTTTGCGCTTCCAGGAGTCTGCGACAAGTTTGATTGATCCAACGGGACGGTGCCAGGCGTATTTACCTTATGGACAGGAGGGTGTGCTCGTGCAAAGGATCAACCCAGAGGACGCGACTGGTTTGCTGGCCCACCGATACGCCCCTGAACGCTACCAGGAATGTAAACCGGACTGACCACACAGCTACATAGAAAACACATGTTGGTTGAAACAACCGCTGTCAGTTCTCGCAGGCCGACGAGTGAATGGACGCTTTGGGTCGTCGCCTTGTCCTGTGCGCTTCATGTGGCGGAGGAGTACTTCACCGGTTGGCAACCCTGGGCTCGCGAGACGTTGCGTATTGCCATGCCTACAGCGCGGTTTCTTTTTATGAACGTCCTACTCGTCAGTGCCGCCGCTGTGTTCGCAAGCATAGGTTGGAAACGCCCAACGCTCAGCCTAATCATTCCAGCAGCGACTCTGGTCAACGCAATCTTCTTTCACATTCTTCCAACTATCGCGCAGAACCGCGTGTCACCTGGGGTTTATAGTGCTGTGCTGCTCTACCTGCCCTTCTCCTCAGGAGCTTTTGTGGGCGCCTGGCGCGACGGCGTACCGAGGCGGGCAATAGCCCTGGCCTCAATAGTGGGCGCACTCATGATGACGGCTGTGGTTTTAATTGCGAGATGGTTGAGCCCTTGAGCTACACAGCGTGTGGCGATCATTGCACGCCGCGAACCGTCATGACCCTTCGCGAGGTCCATCAAACACATAACCGGTTGAAGTTTCACAAAGTATGACGTCGTAACTCTCCAGCATTGGCATTGCGATCGCTTCCAGTTCATTCTTCCACAACTCGCCTTCGTAGAAAGCGCTCTTCATCTGCTCTCGTTCATCGAGGGATGGAAAACTGCGCAACCAAACGAACTTGTTGGGATTCTCGAGATCAAGTAACGGCCCCATTATCTGCATGCCATGTGCGCGCAAAGCGGGTATTGATCGCGTTTCAAAAAACTCGATGAACTCGGCGCGGCGGCCGGGCTTGATCCGATAGCTTCGCACTTCGACTATCACGACTTACCTCCTCAATCTCTGTGTCACCTCGGTGTCTCGGTGTTGAGTTGTTCACCACGGAGCCACAGAGAACAGGAGTGGGCACAGAGAAAATCTGTACTCACTCCTTCACTCGCGTATCTATCGCGATCCAATTCACTTCCCAGGTCTTGCCGCCATCGTCAGAGAAGGCTTGTTCGAACCGGCATGAATTCGGAGTGATGTCCGAAATAACAAAGCGAACAAAGATGGCTCGACCGTTGAGCGTCTCCTGGTCGTAGAACTCACCGCGTCCATTTTTGAATTCTCCGATTGTGGGTATGCCGAGGCTACCGCTATTGCTGTTGGCAAAATTCAAACTCCACTGGTGCGATTCGGGATTGTAGAGGCGCAGGTTCAAGCCCTCGAAGTGACCTGCCGGTCCATCCGCAGTTAGTTCAACCAGATTGGCGCGCCCATTCCAGATCTTTCGGACTGCGGTCGTGCCTTCATACTCAACCCACGTCGTCGATCCGCTTAAGGGTCGCAAGAGGCGTTTCAGATGGGTCTTCCAGGTACCGATCTCGAAATCAAAGTCGTGTTGTCCGTCTCGTTGCTTGAGAGTCTGTTGTTGGCCTGATGCAATGGCGTGTGAATTTGATGCTGACTGGGCGAATCCTTGCACCGATTGCAAGGCGGCAACGAAGCCGCTCAATAGGAGAAAGGTCCGTAGGTGTTTGAATTTGTTTGTTGCCATGTCCTTAACTCCAGACTCTGCGTCTCTTCGAATCGCGGCTAGCAGGGAGGGCTTCGCTGAGGTCACACTCAACCTGGATCGAGTGTCGCGCGTCAGAGCCCTCCATTACGGTCGGGCTACCGCCCCAGCGCGGACGCCTTCCCTCTGCCCTGCTTGCCTGAGTAACGCAAACAAGCAATACTTTCGCAGCAATACAGCAGGAAGGTAGTCCGGCCTATGCCTCCGGTCAAGAAGTTACCTGTAGGTAACGATCATTGCCCCGAGTCTCTACCGCGAAGAGCCAATCCAGTGAGCGGGTGTCCGTTGACCGCCGCTCTGGCGGCGATTGGTGGGAAGTGGAAACTGATCATCGTCTACTGGCTGGCGGAATCACCGAAACACTTCGCGGCTCTGCAACGGGCCATGTCTGGCATCTCGCAGAAGGTCCTCACGCAGCAACTTCGCGAGCTGGTTAGTGACGGCATCGTACAACGCCAACCGAAAGGCGCGGTCCCCGCTCCGGTCGAGTATTCGCTAACTGACTATGGCCGATCAGTATTACCGCTGCTGGAAGAGGTCCGCCTTTGGGGCCGAGACCATATCGAACGATTGACGTCGCAGACGGATGGGGCCTCGGAATGAATCATCCCATTGTGAAATGAAGTCAGTACCACCAGGCGGTAGCCGGTGGGTCTGCCGATTGCCGATCGTCAACTGCCGATTTACGATTGACTGCTGGCGATAAAGGCAATTGGAATTGGCAATCGGAGATCAGCAATCAAGAAACCCGCCTTCTACCGCGTGGTGATACTGACCTCATCTAAGACGTGAATGGCAATGGCCTCAATGGGATAATACCCAACTGCAGCAGTAAAGCTTTAAGCCCTCCTTGACACGCCTGAAACCTGACTGTTACATTACGCGGTCTTTTTCAACTTACAGATTTTACCGAGTGTTTACTATAAGGAGTCTCCTTGAGTACTGAATCAGGTTTTCTTTTTACGTCCGAGTCTGTCACCGAGGGCCACCCCGACAAAATCGCCGACCAGATATCCGATGCGGTTTTAGACGCGGCTTTGGCTGAGGATCCAACCTCCCGAGTCGCCTGTGAGACTCTAATCACGACTGGCTTGGTCGTAATGGCCGGCGAGATAACAACCAAAGCCCATGTCGACTATGGCAAGGTGGCGCGCGAGACAATTCGCAACATCGGCTATACCAGAGGAAAGTATGGTTTTGACTGCGATACTTGTAGTGTTTTGTCAGCTATTGATCGGCAATCGCCGGACATCGCGATGGGCGTGGATACAGGCGGCGCTGGCGACCAGGGCTTGATGTTCGGGTTTGCCTGTAACGAAACTCCTGAGTTGATGCCATTGCCGATCCAGTTGGCACACCTGCTGGCCCGTCGCTTATCAGAAGTTCGCAAATCCGGCGACCTTCCCTATCTGCGGCCCGACGGCAAGTCTCAGGTGACGATCGAATATCGGGACGGCCGCCCGTTCCGTGCCAGTGCCATCGTGATTTCATCGCAGCATGCTGACAACGTGACAAACGAACAGCTGCGAGCCGAGATTGAAGAGAAAGTCATTCGCAGTACTGTCTCATCTGAACTGATGGACGGCGATACCAAGATCCACATCAACCCAACCGGTAGGTTTGTAACTGGCGGTCCGCAAGGCGACGCCGGTCTGACTGGTCGCAAGATTATCGTTGATACCTACGGCGGCTATGCACCGCACGGCGGCGGCGCCTTCTCAGGAAAGGATCCGACGAAGGTCGATCGTTCGGCTGCTTACATGGCGCGCTATGTTGCCAAGAACATCGTGGCCGCGGGACTCGCAGATCGCTGTCTGGTCCAGCTGGCGTATGCCATCGGTGTTGCCGAACCCGTCTCAGTAATGGTTGACACGAAAGGCACGGGGCGCATCAGTGAAAATGCGCTCGCAAACCTGGTGCGCAATAATTTCGACTTAACGCCGCGCGGGATCATCGAAGAGTTGGATCTTCGCCGGCCCATCTACCAGGCGACGGCTGCCTACGGCCACTTTGGCCGCGATGAAGACGGTTTCAGCTGGGAAACAGCGAACAAGGCCGAAGCGCTGCGCAATGCCGCTGGAGTGTAACTCGCCGAGAGATTTCAGCAGTTTCGCATTAAATAATTTATAACCGGACAGCAAAGGACAACTACGTAATGAGTGCAACACGCTCGCTTGATTTTGACGTGAAAGACATTGGCCTTGCCCCACAAGGCAAGCAAAGAATTGACTGGGCCGAACGGGAAATGCCCGTGTTGAGATTGATTCGCGAGCGCTTCGGCGAAGAGAAGCCGCTCCAGGGAGTCCGGCTCGTAGCCTGTGCTCACATAACGACTGAAACCGCGAACCTCGCGCGCGCCCTGCAGGCCGGTGGCGCTGAAGCAGTCCTTATCGCGTCTAATCCCCTTTCGACTCAAGATGACGTAGCCGCGTCGCTCGTTTCCGATTGGGGCATACCAGTCTATGCAATCAAAGGCGAGTCAACCGAGACTTACAATCGACACGTGCGCACCGCGCTCGACTTCCATCCGGACATCATTATTGACGACGGTTCTGACGTGGTTGCCACGCTTATCAAGGAACGCGGCGATCAGATTAAAGAGCTGATCGGATCGACTGAGGAAACAACCACCGGCATTCAGCGACTCAAGGCTATGGAAATTGCCGGAGTGTTAACCTTTCCAACAATCGCCGTCAACGACGCGCAGACCAAGCACTTTTTCGACAATCGCTACGGCACAGGCCAGTCCACCCTGGACGGAATAATTCGCGCAACAAACATTCTGCTTGCCGGCCGGAACATTGTGGTTGTCGGTTACGGGTGGTGTGGGAAGGGCGTGGCTCTAAGAGCGCGCGGTATGGGCGCCAACGTAATCGTTACCGAAGTCGACGCGATCAAAGCAGTCGAAGCGGTCATGGACGGTTTCCGTGTTATGCCAATTGCTGCAGCGGCGTCCCTGGGAGATATCTTCATTACGGTAACCGGCAACCGCCATGTTATCGACGGCCAGCACTTCGCCAAAATGAAGGATGGCGCGCTGGTCTGTAACAGTGGCCACTTTGATCTCGAGCTAAACCTTGTCGCTCTTCGCGAAATGTCTGCGGATGTCGTAACAGTTAGACCTTTTGTTGAAGAGTACAAGATCAAAGCTTCCGGAAATCGCGTGATGGTTCTGGGCGAAGGCCGCCTGATTAACTTAGCCGCAGCTGAAGGTCACCCCGCGAGCGTGATGGACATGAGTTTTGCCAACCAGGCGCTTTCGGTTGAATACCTGGTGAGGAAGAAGGGCGAACTGAAGCCGGGCGTCCACCTGCTTCCGCAGGAAGTCGATACCGAAATAGCCAGCTTAAAACTTCGAGCGCTGGGCCTGGCGATCGATACGCTGACAGCAGAACAACTCGAGTACATTGGGAGTTGGGAAACGGGAACTTAAACAGTAGGCGGTAGGCAGAAGGCAGTAAGCAGTGGGCAGGAGGTCGAGAGGCTTCCTGCCTTTTCGTTTGGGAAGCCAGTCAAGTGATTTGCTGGGACCGCGGGCGCCCCGCCCGCAATGAGCGCGCAGCGCGAGAATAACCTGGAGATTCTGAAACTTTGTACCTGGGGCGCGATGCGGGCGGGGCGCCCGCGGTCCCAGCAAATCACTTGACTGGTGCTTTATTACGTGCGGACTCGCGAGAGGAAATAGGTTCCGGCGGCGGCGAATATTACCGGTGGGGCCCACGCCGCAACTTCCGGTGGCAACAATCCGTGATTGCCCAGCTGCTGGAAACCGCCCCCAATTCCCCAGTAGGCGACACTGACGCCAACCGCTACACACAACGCCACGATCGCCCCGCGTCTTCCAAACGCCAACGCCAATGGCATCCCGATAAAGGCCATCACCAGAACGCTGAACGGGTTAACGTATTTTCGCTGCAGCGCCAGCGCCAGGGCGGAGACATCAACGCCACGCTGTTTGGCTGCCTTTAGATAGCTCCTTAAAGCCAGCACGCTCAGCTGAGAAGGCTTGTCTACTGTAGGTCGAAAGACCTGCGGCGAGTCGACGCCGGCTATCGCCGTCTCGGGTTGGTGTTGTCTCTCAACTACCATCCCGTTTAAGTTAACCGTCTCGGCGTCTTTAATAAGTAGTTCGTGATTCGCGGTCCAGATCCCGAGTTTGCCGGTAGTCACTCGCCGCAGATGAACAGCGTTATCATCCAGTTCGTAAACAGCGGGCTCACTCAAGACTCCCGCTTGCTCATCAAATTCGTAAGAGTACAAACGCCGGCTCTCAATTGACGCCAACCATTGCCGCCCGGTGCCTGTAATCGCACGCGGTTGCCCACCCCTGATTCGCGCTCGTAATGCTTCTTGTCTAACGTTTGCGGGCGGCATCAAGTGTTCCTGGACCAACCAGGTGCCGGCGCCCGCCGCGACCGCAAATAACAACCCCGGCATCATGAGCCGATAAACGCTCTGACCCGACGCCCACCAGGCGATCGCTTCGTTGGTGCGCGCCAGCAGCGCGTAGGTTATGAGAACTGTGATTAGCATCGTTGCCGGAAAAAGCTCCACCGCTACCAACGGAAGAAGGAACAGAAGATACTTTCCTACGATCGCCGCGGGCACGTTGTTGCTGACAATGAAGCGCCACAGTTCAAACAGCGTGAAAATTAGGAAGATGGAGACTAAGGAAACAAAGCCCATCAGGAAGCTGGTAGTTAAGGTACGGAAGAGACTGGTATCGAGCAGACTTGGAAAACCCGAGCGTCCGGCACCGACTGTATGCGCTGGAGTAGTCTCGCGGTATTGAACCCGAGCGGGTCGGCCTCGCTTCCAGAGTCTTTTGGCAAAGCTAAGCCTTGTAAATCCTTCGAAGCGCAAAAGGATGAGACTTAACAGCAGCATAATGGCGGTTGCCATCCACTCACCGGTGATCGCCGAAACGGAATTACTTTTGGCCAGCGACTCACCCAACAAAGTGATCAGGTAGTAAACAATCACCACCGCGATCGACAGCAGAACACCGGCGCCTCGGCCTCCGCGTCGCACGCGCATTCCTAAGAGACCGCCAAACAAAGCAAATACGAGCGGCGCCGCCGATAGTGCCAGGCGGCGATGAAGAGTCCGCTGCGCGTCGTTCTGTTCGACGAGAGTACCCGAGTGCAGCTGTTGTCGCAGTTCGCTCCAGTCCAATTCTTCGGTCGTTACGTCTTTCTTGCTGAAGTTTTCGAGCAACTCCGCCCTGCCGGTGTCAATTAATATCCGCAGCTGGTCCAGGCGCTCGACAACGTAATCATGCTGGCCGCTTTCCGGCTTGGGAATCTTCATAGCAACCGCATCGCTCAAGACGAGCTCGGAGCGGTCGCTTGATGAATCGATTCTTCCGCTACTTGCTGTCACCACTCTGGAGGAGCCGTCTGTTTGTTGAGCGTAAATGAAAACGCGTCCCCACGTTCCCTGCGTTTTGTCACCATCGCGCACGTAGATAACGTAGCCGGGAATATCAGTGTTGAATGTGCGCGGGTCTACCGGAGATTCCAGTTTTCGCAGCGCGCCCTGCAGGGCAACCCGGCGCAGATCGCGCGCAGCTTCAGGCGCCTCCTTAAGGTGCAGGAAGGTAGTAGCGGTGGTGGCTACCAGGCCGATGAGTAGCGCCGGCCATAGCAGACTCCAGGTGCCGACGCCGGCAGCGCGAATAGCGACGATTTCGCTATCACTCCCCATCCGCGCCAGTCCAATCATGATGCCGGCAAGAACCGCTACCGGTAACGTGAGAATCAGGACGCTGGGCAAAAGAGCAGCAGCGATTTGCCCCGCAAGCGAGAGTGGCAGATCCGTGTAGATAGCCAACTCGGCGAAGCGACCAGTCTGCTGTGTGAAGAGAATGGCGGTCAGAAGGACGAGCGAGAGCACCACGTAGGGCAGCGCCCCCTGGATGACGTAGATTGCTATTAGCTTCTTGCCGCGCAACATTAAATGTAACTTCTGAGCAAATCAGGAGCAGTCAGCACTAAAGCAGTATCTGCGACTTCGGTTGCTTTTGGCTCTCTGTCTCTTTTCGACTTAAGCGCAAAGCCATTTCCTACCCAGCTGGTTCAGGCAACAAGTTACCTGCTCCGGCCATCGGCTCCTGCGTCTTGTTTTTAACGACTCATTGGAAAGTGGATCGCAGTCGCGGTTGCCTCTCCAGCACTCGGCCGATGAGGCGATGAGTAAGTTCAGCCATTTCACGATGAATGCTTTCGGGTATTGCACGCGACTCCTGTGCGAACACAAAAGGTGCCAGGCGCTGTGTGGCCCGTAATTGGGTTTGCAGTTTTATTGACAACGCGCTACCCGCGCCTCGGCTGCAACTACGACAGCGAAAAACCAGATCCGTGTTCACAAAGGTAGCTTCTGTCAGATCAAACGCCCGATGACACTCGCCACATCGCCTCATATCCGGAAGATAACCTTCAAGCCTTAGCAGCCAAATCTCGAAATATCGCAAAATCACCTGCAAATCAGACTGAGACTCACAAATAGCGTCGAGACAGGCTTTGACCATGCGGAACAACCGTTCGTTGGGTTCATACGGGGGCGAGAACTCGATCACCAGGTCACCCATGTATGCCAGTCCAGTCAGTGTCTCAGCTTGGCCGGACAGATCGAAGTGCGACTTCACTATCTCAGCGTGGTTGAGCGATACGAGCTCTTGATGCTCTTTTTGGTAATAAGTGATCTTGGCCAGAGTGAAGGGTTCAAGCGCCGCCCCGAATCTACTTTTTAGCTTGCGGCAGCCTTTGGCGACGGCACGAATAAGTCCAGAGGTGTGCGTCAAGCAGACAACAATCTTGTCGGCTTCGCCAAAGTTATAAGTTCGTAGAACAAGCGCCTCTGTCTCGAGAATTGCCATTCAAACCTCTAGTGCTTAGAAAGGAATGAAGTAGAGTATCCATGCCAACACGAGGCCGATGACCATGAACTCGGCAAAGACCTTAAGGCCATACATTAATCTGTCCCGGTTGGAATCTTTGGCAACAGTTCCGAAGACAATACTGGCGAGGGCCGCGAAGGCTGTCATAATTAAAAAATGCCTCATGATTTCCTCCCGGCGGCGATATCAAAAGCGTCAAGCATGGCAAGATAGTTAAGCAGTCCCGCAATGAGTAGAAAGGTCCAGCCATATTCAAACGTCGGCAAAGCTGCCTGTTGCTCGCCGTGGGCAAATCCATAGTCCCAAAGCCAGCAAACAATATAGAGCAGGCCGCTGCCAAGGTCGCCAATCATCGGCGGGATTTGCAATAACGCGGAAAAGCCGGGTTCATCTCCAGAGTACTTAAACAAGTGGCCTCCCATCTGGAAGCCTGCAATGAAGCAAATCCAAACGGCGCCGCCTAGTAAAAGGGCACGCCACCATCTCCGCTGAAGTAGGTGCCCGAGGCCAGGGACAAGCCATGCCACAACACCCATCAGCCAGGCCCTGGGTGGAGCGCTTTCCAAGTCTATGTGTTTCGCATCAGCCGTAGTCAAATCAACCCTCCATACTTCTTCAAACAATGTCGTGCGTCGCAGTCGCGGCCCTTCAGTTCTTAAAGTTTTGTCTTAAGCCGACTTTGGTTGGACTCGCCAAACCTAACTTCTGACCTTAACGGTCGGCGCCACGACGTCTAAACATTCACCTTAACACTACTGGTAAAGCAGGTAACGTTCACGCACCTTGATGAACTCATTGAATGGCGCGACCCAGGTCTTTTGAATTTCTCCTAACGTGCTTCCCTGCTCAAAAGCTTCTCTAATACTTGAAGTGCCGGCAATCACGTCGAAGGGGTTGCGATCGTAGACGTATTCATATGGCGGCTCCTTCCAACGAAAATCCGAACCGTAAAGTTCATAGGCAACTTTAACCATCGCAACCCCGGTGGTGACTGGTTCAAACGCAGTTCGATCGAGAACGTGAATCTGTACGCCACCACAACTTGTGCCGGCGTGCTTTTGGAAAGTCGGCCGGAAGATGCAACTGCGAAAGTAAACGCCGGGCAAGTTCATTTCGTTCAGATTACGCGCGTATTCCTCCGGGTTGATGTAGGGAGCTCCGATCAGCTCAAACGGCCGCGTCGTTCCTCTTCCCTCCGATAGCTGTGTGCCTTCGAAATGAACTGTCCCAGGAAATACAGTAGCCGAATCCAGGGTGGGAATGTTTGGTGATGGCATCACCCACGGAGCATCAGTTTCGTCGAACCAGTATTGCCGTTCCCATCCCTCCATTTTCACGATCTGCAGGTCACAACCAATTTCAAAATGCTCATTAAACATGCGAGCGAGCTCGCCGAGAGTCATTCCATGCCTGGTCGGAATCGCAAATAGCCCAACAAAAGAAGCTTGCTCCGGTTCGAGAACATTCCCGGCGACTTGCCGGCCATTGATAGGGTTTGGGCGGTCGCAAACAATGACCTTCTTGCCAAATTTGCGCGCTGCCGTCATGCAATTTGCCATGGTATAGGCGAAGGTATAGATCCGGCAGCCTACGTCCTGCATATCGAAAACCAGGACGTCGATGTCATGCAGCATTGCCTCGGTGGGTTCGCGAGTCTCGCTGTAAAGAGAATGTATGGGTAAACCCGTTTCTCGATCGGTAGTGTGCTCGGTCTCAATCATATTGTCCTGCACGTCGCCACGGATTCCGTGCTGCGGCCCAAACAGCGCTTTTAGATCAACCCGCGGTTCTTCATGAAACAGGTCAGCGGCGTGTCGGAACTGGTGATCTACAGAAGCCTGGTTACAAATCAAACCCACGCGGGCTTTGCTCAATAAGCCGATTTGCTCTTCAAGTAATCTCTCAACACCAAGCTGGATATGTGCTCGCGTCATGCTTATGAAAGGTGCCTTAGTTAATCAGCGTTCGTCCGCTCGGCGCAGCCTAGAATCCATTGGCTTGCATCGTCTGGTGCCGCAGCCCGACTGTCAAGGAGGGTTTAACGTAATGCAGGCTCTCCTTCGCAGTTGGGCTAGAACTCTAAACCTCAACAGTTAATGTAAATCATTACCTCTAACCACAGAGAACGGAACCGCCGTTTACGTTCAATATTTCCCCGGTGATGTGTCGCGACCAGTCGCTGCACAAAAAGACTACCGGCCCGGCGATGTCCTCGGGCTCCGCAATCTTCCCAAGCGGAATCGTCCGGGCAATCGCCTCACGCTGCTTCGCATTCCCAAGCGCTTCGTGAGTCATCTCAGTAGTTACCCAACCCGGGGCGACGGCATTCACGCTGATGCCCCATTCACCTAATTCCTCAGCTAACGACTTCGTGAACGCGATTTGTGCACCCTTGGAGGCCGCGTGATTAGAGTAATTCGCCTCGCCGCGTTGGCCCGCGGTTGAAGCAAGCATAACGATCTTCCCCGCTCGCTGTTTCTTCATTTGTGAAACCACTGCTCGGCATACGGTCCAGGTACCCTTAAGGTTTATCTTCATGGTCCGATCCCAAAGGTCCTCAGACATTTCGTCGAGTGGAGCGCCTTCCCAAATACCGGCATTGCACACCAGGATGTCCACGCGTTTGAAGCGTGCGACCGCGGCGTCAATTAATTGCTGAGCTTCGATAGGGTTGGAAACATCTGCCCGCAGCGAAATTGCTTCCACTCCGCTTCCCCGTGCTGCGGTTACAGTTGCTTCAGCCGCTGCCTGATCTTTCAGGTAGTTAACTACGACGTGTGCACCTAATTCTGAAAGTAACTGAACCACAGCTCTACCGATGCCGCGTGAGCCGCCGGTCACGACTGCCACACGTCCGCGCAGTTGCAAATCATCTGGATGCACTCGAAATCTTCTCTCTCGTGGAATTAACGCCGGTGGTTTCCTGTTCGACGTCTGAAGCAACTACGTATTCTTTTGCTTCGTCGATGAACCGCTCGAACAACGCCTGCGATAAGCGATCGCGCTGCCAGCCGAGCTCCGGGTGCCACTGCACACCAAAAGCAAAGCGTCCCGGGCGAGAATCCTCTACTGCTTCTATCAGTCCGTCAGACGTCCAGGCAGTTGCGACTAAATCGCGGCCGATTTTGTCTACAGCCTGGTGGTGATGACTGTTTACCAGCACCGGTTCGGCTGCTGCCAGCGATGACAGCAGACACGTTTTGTCCAGCGTGATTGCGTGCGACGGCCGATCACGCGGTACGCCCTGTTGATGACTAATTGCATTTGGTAGTTGGGAGGCTATGTCCTGTAGCAGCGTGCCTCCACGGGAAACGTTCAGTGCCTGCATGCCGAAGCAAATAGCAAACAATGGCAAGCACCGCCGCTCGATCTCATCGAGCACCAGTAAATCTGTTTCGTCTTTCACGGGATGGACGCTGCCTAAATTCGGATGTGGCTCGGCGTTGTATCGCAAAGGGTCGATATCAGAATCGCTTCCGGGGAGCAAGATGCCATCCAGATTATCCATCACCGAAGCTATGTAATCCGGATTGGGAATTAGGCTGATGTGTACCGGCGCGCCCCCGGCTGCTTCAATCGCTTCGCTGTAGTGGCGCGCAAGATAAAAGCGATCAGTCTCCAATTCGATTCGCATTGTTATGCCGATACGTGGCCGGTCACCGCTCATGTTCTTCGTATCCCCAGTCATCTGGACTATGCTGTCGCTATCATAGCCTAAAAATTTATGAAGTGGATGCCGGGAGCCCGAGCTCCGACAATGAAGTGAGGTCAGTACCACCACGCGGTAGCGGGTGGGTTTCGATCGCATTCAATCGCTTCTACGGCCTGGTCTTTGATTTACTGGAGAGTTCCGAAAACAAGACCCACCCGCTACCGCGTGGTGGTACTGACCTCATCTCAACCTGTTAATGGCTACTGCTTCAAAAGGAGCACCTCAAACGTATCACCACCTTCTTTAGACCCGCGCTTGACTTGCCTTCAAGCGAATTCCTATAGTGACCCTTACCGAAAATGCCCAAAGAAACACCAATCGTGCGCAGCACCACCGTGCTGCTGGTCCGCAAAGAAAACCAGGTTGCGCTCGCTGGGGACGGTCAGGTTACATTAGGCGAAACTATCATGAAGGCCAATGCCCGAAAGGTTCGCCGCCTCTACAACGATAGTATACTTGCGGGCTTTGCCGGAGCCACTGCCGACGCGTTTTCCCTGCTAACTCGATTTGAGAGCAAGCTCGAACAATATCATGGAAATCTCGAGCGCGCTGCCATAGAGCTAAGCAAAGAATGGCGCACTGACAAGGTCCTGCGGCATCTGGAGGCTTTGCTGGTGGTCGCTGATAGCAAAAGTTCATTTCTGTTGTCGGGGAATGGAGACGTGATCGCGCCGGATGACGGTGTTTTGGCGATTGGCTCGGGCGGTTCCTATGCATTGGCGGCGGCGCGGGCTTTGATGGAGCACACTGAATTGTCGGCCCGCGATATCGCCGTCAAAGCGCTGCAGATCGCCGGCGACATTTGTATCTACTCGAACCAGAACATTGTGGTCGAAGAACTGTAATCCGAAGCGGCCGAACTGCAACTCATTGAAGTAGGATTTTTTATTTAAGATGGTTATTTATTTAGAAGGTGAAGTGGACGAAGAAATTAAGCTTGACGATATGACTCCGCGTCAGATTGTCACCGAGCTTGATAAACACGTCGTGGGACAACGCAACGCGAAGCGTGCGGTGGCAATTGCACTGCGCAATCGTATTCGTCGACAGAAGCTGCCTCCCGAGATGGCTGAAGACGTGATGCCGAAGAATATGATTATGATTGGCTCCACCGGCGTCGGGAAAACCGAGATTGCGCGACGCCTGGCGCGCATGTCTAACTCGCCTTTTCTGAAAGTCGAAGCGTCGAAGTTTACCGAAGTTGGCTACGTGGGTCGCGATGTGGAAAGCATGATTCGCGATTTGACGGAAATCGCAGTAGACATGACCCGCCAGGAGAAGATTGACGAGATCGCGGAAAAAGCGGAGTTGAATGTGGAAGAAAGAATCCTCGATCTTCTGTTGCCCCCGCCGCGATCGACTTCAAACTTCTACGATTTCGACGCCGCGGCAAGCAATGCTGCAGAAGCAGAATCTGCAACACCTGAAGCCGCGAACGCTACCACGCAGGACCAGTTTCAACGGACCCGCGAGAAACTCCGCACCCAACTGCGCAGCGGTAAACTCGATAGCCGGTTGGTAGAGATTGAAATTCGCGAAAGAAACTTTCCGGTGATTGAGCTTGCCGGGCCGCAAGGTGTGGAGGAGATGGGCATCAACATGAAGGACATGTTGGGCAATCTTTTCCAGGGACGAACCAAACAACGAAAGATGACGGTGGATGAGGCCATCGAGCACCTGATGGCGGAAGAAGAAGAACGCCTCGTTGATATGGACGCAGTGGCGCGCGCCGCTATCGAACGTGTGGAAGTCTCAGGCATTATTTTTCTGGACGAAATCGACAAGATTGCGGGCCGTGAGTCGGGTCATGGACCAGACGTTTCGCGCGAAGGTGTGCAGCGAGACATTTTGCCGATCGTGGAAGGTACAACCGTAAACTCGCGCTACGGCATGGTGCGTACTGATCACATTCTCTTTATCGCGGCAGGGGCGTTTCACGTTTCGAAACCTTCAGACCTGATTCCAGAATTGCAGGGGCGCTTCCCCATTCGTGTGGAACTTGAGTCACTGACCGTCGACGACTTCAAACGTATTCTTACTGAACCAAAGAACGCTTTGATCAAACAGTATCAGGCGATGATGGCCACTGAAGAGGTGATAATCGACTTCACGGACGAAGCGATAGACTCCATCGCAAACTTTGCTTTCAAGGTAAACGAGCACACGGAGAATATCGGCGCCCGCAGGCTGCAGACCATCATGGAAAAGCTGCTTGAAGAGATCAGTTTTGAAGGACCTGACCTGGAACCAAAGAGTCAGCGAATTGATGCCGCCTATGTCGAGGCTATGCTTGCTGAAACTGTCAAAGACCAGGACCTCAGCCGGTACATTCTGTGAAAAACAGCAGGCAGAACGCAGGCAAAAGGCAGTTTAAGCAAAACTTTGCACGAGGGTGTGACCACTACGCACCGCTCGCTCATTGGCGATCAGTCTCTCTCGTCTGCTGCCTCCTGCTAACTGGCGCCGGCGTGCTGAATTGCGGTAAGCGACGGCCACCATTACCTCCGATCGAACGAGTACAACAGCGCACAGAGTTGTTGTCGGGAGTGCAGCGTGGAAATCAAGTCATCCTTAGCTGGCCCGCGCCGTTGCGCAACGCCTCGGATGTGAGCGTGCAGAGCATCCGGCGCATTGATGTCTACCGGCTCGCAGAAAAGCCGCGGGCTCCGCTCGGCTTAACCGAGGAAGAGTTTGCGACCCGCTCGACGCTGATTGGTTCTGTCACCTACGACGAGATCAAAAAACCGCGTGAGGTCCTTACATACACTGACACGCTCGAACTTGCCGGAGAGCCAACTCGTTTGCGTTATGCCATTCGCTATGTGAATGCTGCCGGCCAACGTGCCGCCTTTTCCAACTTCCTGCTGCTCGAGCCGGCCGCGCGCATTGCGCAGCCGCCCACCGTGATCACCACGGGCAAGGAAGTCAGCGAGGATGCAATTACGATTACCTGGCAGCCGCCGGCCGCGAACATTGACGGCTCAACGCCCGTGAACCTGCTCGGGTACAACATCTACCGGTTAACCGGCGAACAGGACGGCGAGGGCAGCCAGCCTTTAAACGATACCCCGATTTCCGGCACCCAATATCAGGATCGGAATTTCAAGTTTGGCGAAACTTATCGCTACACAGTACGCGCCGTCTCGCTCGGAACTGAGGGCGGCCAGGTTGAAAGTCTGAATTCAAACTCGATCTCCGTATCACCGATTGATACTTTCGCGCCTTCGGCGCCGGCATCGATAACCGTGGCCGCGGCGCCTGGGCGCCTTTCAGTTTTCTTCCCGGCGAATCCGGAACCAGATATCGCCGGCTACAACATCTATCGGTCCACCGATCCGGATCTTCCGAAGGACCGTTGGAACAAACTAAACGCGGATTTGTTAACGCGAACAACCTTCCAGGACGAGAAGGTGGAGTCGGGCCGACGTTACTATTACTACCTGACCGCGGTCGATCAGGCTGGTAACGTTAGTTCATTGTCGGAAGTAGTTTCGGAAACCGTCCCATAACTTGAAACGCGAACCGTAATACTGGGGACTGCGCTCGCCTGCGAATGGGCGCGAAGCGCGAACAGTTGATGCGTATCTGTAGATTCAAAACTTTAACCACACCAGCGCCACGCTTCGGCATGCTCGAGGCTGATTTGGTCTTGCCGCTCGCTGACGGTGAGACAATCGAGTCGTTCCCCAATCCACGCACCAACGAGCCAATTTCTGTCGCTGAAGTTGAATTCCTGGCACCGGTTTCACCTTCAAAGATTGTTTGCGTCGGTCGAAACTACAAAGAACATGCGGCTGAGCTGGGAAACAAAATGCCTGACGAACCGCTGCTTTTTCTCAAAGCGCCTTCAGCGATTATCGCTAATGGAGCGTCGATTGAGCGACCGCCGCAGTCGCAACAGGTGGAGCACGAAGGCGAACTTGGCGTGGTGATTGGCCGGTTGGCCCGAAAACTCAGCGATGGCGACGACCCGCTCAGCTATATTCTCGGTTATACCTGTGTGAACGATGTGACGGCGCGCGATCTGCAGCGTAAAGACGTTCAGTTTACGCGCGCCAAGTCCTTCGACACGTTCTGTCCCGTTGGTCCTTTTATCGTCGACGGACTGGACCCTTTGAACCTGTTGGTGACGACTCGCGTTAACGGCGCGGTGAAGCAAAACGGACGCACTGCCGATATGGCGTTTTCAGTTCCCTTCTTGATCAGGTACATAAGCAATATCATGACGCTCTTTCCCGGAGATCTGATTGCGACGGGAACCCCGGCGGGAGTTTCAGCAATGAAGCATGGCGACATTGTTGAGGTTGCGATAGAAGGAATTGGAGAACTGCGAAACCCTGTGTGCGATGTGGCGTGAGTGGAAGGCGGGTGTGTTGGTATGATTAGCAACGACCCACGAAATCCCACGAAGAAGTTGACGGAGCAGTCCAGATGACACAAGCAGAGATTTCCGGCATCTCACCATTTTTTATCGTGAGCGACGTAACGTCGGCGCTTTCGTTTTACCGAGACCGGCTTGGATTTGAGATCAGCTTCCAAGGGCCTGATCCTGAAGACATCTTCTTCGGCATCGTTCGCAGGGGCGGTGCACAGATCCTGCTCAAAGACATTGGCGTGGCTCCGGTGCCGAACTATACGCGAGACATCAAGAGAGGAATCGCCCGCTGGGACGCATTCGTTAGCGTTCCGGATCCTGACGCACTGGCGGCCGAATTTGCTTCGCGCAATGTCGAGTTTTTCGAGCCACTGAAAGACACTCATGACGGTTTGCGTGGTTTCGAGATCAAGGACGCCGACGGCTATCTCTTGTTTTTCGGTCGTACTCGGTGATGAGCGTCAGTCGAAATGGAACACATGACTGTTTCCTGCAGCGGGAGCGTGTTGGTCAGTGAAGTGAATATTACGGTTTCCTGGTTGATCCTTTCGAGATCACCGGGCTGAAGACACGATGTTAAATGCGATTCCAACTGGACCGCAATATCGCAGAGTTCGCGCTAAATAATTTGGAGGTCTTATGAAGTTTTTTCTTGATACGGCAAATCTCGACGAGATTCGCAATGCAGCAGCGTTCGGTCTTGCAGATGGAGTTACTACGAATCCTTCGCTAATCGCCAAAGAAGGCAACGTCGATTTCAAGGAACATATCGCGGCTATTTGTCAGATCGTTAGCGGACCAGTCTCCGCTGAGTGCACCAGTGAAGACGCGGAAGGGATGATTAGCCAGGGACGTGATTACGCGACGATTGCGCCGAATGTTGTTATCAAGTGCCCGTTGACGCGCGAAGGTTTGAAAGCGACCAACAAGTTGTCGAACGAAGGAATAAAGGTCAACGTCACTCTTTGTTTCTCTGCCGCTCAGGCGATCCTGGCGGCAAAAGCCGGAGCTTCGTTCATCAGTCCGTTCCTGGGGCGCCTTGATGATATTGGCGAGAATGGCTTGTTGTTGTTGCAGGATATTATCGAAGTTTACAGAAACTACGATTGGAAGACTGAAGTGCTTGCAGCCAGCATTCGCCACCCAATTCACGCGATTGAAGCCGCGCGCATGGGCGCCGACATCGCCACGATGCCTTTCAAAGTAATCGATCAGATGTTCAATCACCCGCTGACGGATAAAGGTCAGGCGCAGTTTCTGGCCGACTGGCATAAGAGCGGCAGGAAGTAGAGCAAACCTACTCGCGGCAAAGGTCATTGCACGACCTATCGGCGCTCAAAGGTTGAGTATAAAACAGATCGTCAGGACATCGTTGTCGAGACGTTCGCGCTTACAAGTATGACGGCGTGCTTCACCGAACCTGGGGTGCGGAGCTGGTTCGCCAGGAGGACTCGCTTGTTGTCCTCGACGCAAAGTTTCCGACGAGATTGTTCACGATCTTCTGGGGACGATTGCGAGCGGAACGCAGAGTCTTGAATACTACTGGCTGGATCGTTGGTACAACGTCTTTCGCTTCGCGCAGCCCGATGGTGCGCTAAGAAACTACTATTGCAACGTTAACGTGCCGGCCAGCTTTGACGGCGAAACATTGAGTTACGTAGATCTGGACCTGGACATTCTGGTTGATCCGGACTTTTCTTACCGAGTGCTCGACGTCGAAGACTTTGAAAGAAATGCTAGGCGTTACGGCTATACTGAAGAAATGCAGGCTAATGCGCGACAGGCGCTTGAAGACCTCGTAAAGATGATTGAGAGCCGCGCCTTTCCGTTTACCGGCTAATAAAGCAAACCCTTTAGTAATAGATACCGATGACCAAACAACAGCCAAAGCAGTCCAAAACAAAACTCGAACGTCCTGCGAGAACGCTCATTGAAGGCGGAACTGGGTGGCGGCGCCGAGCGCGTCGAGAAAGCAGCACGCGGCAAAAAAAATGACCGCGCGCGAACGGATCGACTTCCTGCTTGATGAGGAGAGCTTTGAAGAATTTGACAAGCTCGTGGTGCATCGTTCGAAGGACTTCGGTCTGGACGAGCAACTCTATCCCGGCGATGGTGTAGTTACCGGGCTACGGGCTGATCGACGGGCGGCGCGTGTTCGTGTTTGCTCAGGACTTCACCGTCTTTGGCGGTTCCCTTTCCGAAACGCACGCGGAAAAAATTTGCAAGGTGATGGACCTGGCGATGAAGGTCGGCGCTCCGGTCATCGGCTTGAACGATTCCGGCGGCGCGCGCATTCAGGAAGGCGTTGTCAGTCTCGGCGGCTACGCCGACATTTTTCTGCGCAACACGCTGGCGAGCGGAGTCGTGCCGCAGATCAGTTGCATCATGGGACCATGCGCCGGCGGTGCCGTCTACAGTCCCGCAATCACTGACTTCAACGTCATGGTCAAGGACACGTCGTACATGTTCATCACCGGACCTGACGTGATCAAGACCGTGACGCATGCAGATGTTACGAAGGAAGAGTTGGGCGGCGCGCTGACGCACAATCGCACCTCGGGCGTCGCACACTTCGCGGCGGACTCCGACGAACATGCCCTGCGCATGGTGCGCGAGCTGCTTTCGTTTATTCCTTCAAACAATCTCGAAGACGCGCCGCGCGTCGAATCCAACCGATCGCCCCGATCGGAGTGAGGCGAAACTGAACACGATTGTTCCGGAGGCTTCGAATCAACCTTACGACATTCGCGAAGTTATCAACGCGGTCGTCGACGACGGTTACTTCTTTGAAGTGCAACAACATTACGCGCCAAATATTTGCGTCGGCTTTGCGCGGCTAGATGGTCGCTCAGTTGGCATCGTTGCGAATCAGCCGGCGTTTCTGGCCGGCGTGCTGGATATCGACGCCTCGGTAAAGGCCGCGCGCTTCGTCGGTTCTGTGACTGTTTCAATATTCCGCTGATTACTTTCGAAGACGTGCCCGGCTTTCTGCCCGGCGTTGAGCAGGAACACGGCGGCATCATCCGTCACGGCGCGAAGCTGCTTTACGCATTCGCCGAAGCGACCGTGCCGAAGTTGACTGTGATAACCCGCAAGGCTTATGGCGGCGCCTATTGCGTGATGGCCTCAAAGCATATTCGCACTGACGTCAACTTTGCCTGGCCGTCTGCGGAGATTGCAGTGATGGGAGCTGAGGGAGCGGTTGGCGTTTTGTACCGGCGTGAGATCAACGAAGCGAAGGACAAAGATGCCGCGCGCCGCGCTCGCATCCTGGAGCTGGAAGATAAGTTTGCGAATCCTTACGTCGCTGCCGAACGCGGCTTCATTGATGAAGTTATCGAACCCTCACAGACGAGACCTAAACTCATCAAGGCTCTTGCCCTGCTCGAAAACAAACGCGACACGAACCCACCGAAGAAGCACGGGAATATTCCTCTATAACCGCAACCGGTATAGCAAACGGAAATACGAATAATGATGGGCTGGTCTTCAGTCCTCTCACTGCGACCTTGATTGAACGGCAGGCTTCGGCCGTTCGGAAATGCGCTGCATTTCGATAGCGGTGACGCCGTGCGGATCGACTTCTTCAACTATTAGTGTGATGCTTCTCCATTCTTTGGTGCGAGAGGCTTGGGCATAGACCACGATTTCAGTAGCAGAGGAGCGTTCCACACCGCCCAACTCCAACTCCCCCAACGCCTGATAAAGTTTCAAATCTTCGATCGCGCGATCCTCGGCTGACTTACGAGCTAACGCGGCCTTTGCGAATTTTGCCTGCGCAAAGCCGTTCATCAGATACACGTTGCCGCTATTGAACTCGCCCAACCACTCGAGCATGCGCAGACCGGGAGGCGTTTGCGGCAACATGAGTTCGGGATTCGGCGTGTCGAAGGAATAAGCGTTTAGGCCCCTGGCGGCGAGCGGACTGACGCTCAAAGTCTTCAGTTCCTTCAACGCTGGATCCCAAAGCTTAACGCCCCCGTCTGCTCCACCCGAGGCGAGCAGCTGCCCGTCCGGGCTAAACGCCAGCGAATCTGGTTCCATAAGCGTGCGCTACTGCTTCGTGCACGACCCGGCCCGACTCCAAATCCCAAAGTTTCACCACGCCGTAATATTTTTTATGAACGTCGTCAACTCTTGCTTCGCCCGTAGCAAGAACGCGGCCGTCAAAGCTAAAAGCCGTGGAAACAATCTGTACTGTCTGCCCGGTTACGGGCGGGCTAACTAAAGTGCGTCTGAGTTGGCCGGAGGCGACATCCCAAAACTTCACCTTCGTTCCTTCATCTGCCTCCGCAAGCAGGCTTCCGTCGGGGCTGAAAGCGAGCGACGCGATGCCGCCGAAAGCATTGACGAGAGGAAGAATATGCGACTCGGCCCCGGAGCTTCGATCCCAGATACTGGCGGTGCCGTCCCAATTTCTCGAAGCCAGAGTTTTACCGTCAGGACTGAACAGCACGGAATTAACGAGTCCCACCCGTCCCTCACGCCACGCGTGTTTCAGAGCGCGCAGTTCTTGCCCGGATGCGGCGTCCCAGAGTTTGACCAGGCCATCATTGCCGCTCGAAGCGAGCAACCGTCCATCCGAACTCCACGCCACTGATTTCACCGCAAGACTGTCAGCTACCAGGGTTCGCGTGTTCGCTCCCGTCGCGACGTCCCAAATCTTGACCGTTCCGTCTCTACTTGCAGAGGCCAATTGCCTTCCATCGGGACTGAACACGGCTTTGTAAACACCCCAACCATGACCGGCCAGCGTTCGCAACTCCCGTCCGGACTTCGTGTCCCAGAGCTTAATGGTCCCGTCCCAACTCGCTGACGAAAGAATTTTTCCGTCAGGACTGAAGGCAACGCTGTAGGCCCGCGAGGTGTGGTTGGGCTGTCGCACGAAGACCGACGCCAACCGGTTTGTTGGCGGGGCTTGTGCGGAGCAACACCAAGCGAGAGTTAATACCAGCAGGAATGCGGCATACCGCAAGAAAACCGGCTCGAGTTTCCGAATGCTTGTACCCATTACTTTTCCGCCTGCAACACAAAGGCACTAGTTCGGGCCGGGCATCCCTGACTTCGCACCAGCTTCTTGCAAAAGCTTGACCAGGTCCGTACTACCATTTCGCTGAGCGAGTTTCAACGCCGTCATCCCGTTCTTATCGGCTACTTCTGAATCCGCGCCTTTTTCCAGCAGCAGCTTTACAATGTCGTAGTACTGATTGGGTTGCTCTATAGCCTCAATTCCTTCACGGCGGTGTTCAACTGCTCGCATTAAAGGTGTCCGGCCTTCATTGTTCCGCGCGTTCACATCAGCGCCTTTAGCCAGCAACAGTTTGTACGGTTTCGAGGTCACCACTGAGTGCTGCGATTAGCAGAGCCGTATCGCCGTGGTTATCCTGGAAATTCACACTCGCGCCCTTAGTGAGCAGCACCTGCACGCTCTGAGCATGACCAACCCCTGCCGCTGTGACTAGAGAAGCATTAAGCAGACTTTGCCTGGCGTCGCCATTCGTTAGCCTCTCTACGAGCAACTCGACGGCAGAGGAGTTTCCTTTGGATAGAGCCCAGTCAAGAGCGCTCAAACCGTTTTCCTCTCTGACTGTAGAATCTGCACCACTCTCCAGCAGGAGTTTAACGATTGCCGTATTTGGAGACTCTCCAGGTGCTGGGTCGCTCGGCTGCATGGCAGCCATTATCAAAGCTGTTATTCCATAGGAGGTCCTGGCATTAACGTCCGCCCCCTTGTCGATGAGCATCTTCACGATCGTAGCGTTACTATTTCCGCCGGCACCCGCCATCAATGCCGTTTCACCGTCATCGGTCTTTGCGTTAACTTCCGCACCGTGAGCTAAAAGCAGTTGCACTGTTTCACTGTCCGGGCAAGCGGCTGCCATTCCCAGCGCGGTTCTGCCAATTTTATTCTTAGCGTTAACTCCGACTCCGGCGTTTATTAACAACTTTACAACCGCGGCGGTCTCTCCGTTACAGTAGTTTCCACCAGCCGCATTCATTAAGACTGTTGTGCCGTCTTCTTCTTTACCATTTGGGTCCGCGCCCTTCTCGAGCAGAAGTTTCGCGACCTCGTAAGTGTTCCCGACTCGACTCGGGTTCGAAATACACAGTAGCAACGCCGTATCGCGACTCCTTGCATCGGCGTATTTAAGAAAGAGGTTTACGATAGCGATATTTCCGCTTTGGGCTGCTTCCACGAGGCCCTTACCGGCCTCTTCCCTCGCAGTCAAATCAGCCCCTTTGCTTACCAACAGTTGCAAAATGTCGGCATCACCCTCGCTTGCCGCTAATACCATTGCGCGTCGAACCGTTATCATCTTTAGCGGTGATGTTCGCGCCCCGATCAAGCAACAAGGCAACCGTGTCTTTCTTTCGTGCCGCTATGGCGCGCATTAGTGCTGTCTGACCGCCGTTGGCTTTGGCGTTGATATCTGATCGCGAATCGATCAGTAGTCTTACCACGTCGGCATCGCGATAGTAAGCAGCATAAAGCAAAGCCGTCATGTTGAACTTATCGCGGATAGAAACGTCAGCACCTTTGTCGAGCAGCGCTTTTATGGTTGGCACATAACTGCGATTCTGCTCGCCAAACGGCCACTCTGCGGCTGAGATCAAAATGCTTCGGTCATCGCTGTCGCGGGCGTTGACGTTGGCTCCGCTGTCCAGAAGTAATTTCACGATATCCGTAAGGTTTAATCGCGCAGCCCAAGCCAGCGGTGTGCCGGTCTGATCTCCGACGTTGGGGTCTGCACCGCTTGCCAGCAAGGCCTTTACTGCAGCGAGATCCTTTTCTTGTACTGCTTTGGACAGCGTCTGCTTTTGCTCTAACTGGTGTCTTAGAGTGAACCCGAGGTGAGCAAAACGCTTCTGGGAATGCGTACTGTTTCTTTTGGTTTGGGGTAGTAGACTGGTAGAGAATGCAATGAAGATGAAAGTAATGAAGAGTGTTTTCATGTCAGGAGAAAGATTCCGCCGGACAACTTAAACGACGAGCTCCCACTCCGGTCCAGGGATTGGTAAGGCATTGTTACTGACACCCTTTTTCTGATAGACCTCGCGTTTAGCTGCGCCCTCCGTTACCGCTGCTCCTCCCCCGCGCGCCGCAGCAGGACAACGCCCAACAGGCAGGGCATGATCCATGGAACTGCCGGGATGCCGGCAATGAAACCGGGACGCATGTACCAAGGCGGGGTGTTACCGGACAGTTCCGGGAACGATAAACCTCTCATTACCAGGAGCAGCACGAACACCATGCTCATGATCATGTAAGCGCGAGACGCGCTGCGTCCCAGCCAGCGGGCCTGTCCGAGCGACGCTGCGAATGCCGCCGTTGTTATATAGGTCAATACGCACGCTACGAACTCCAGAACGCTGTATAGCGCGGCAAGGAAGCCTGCAGCGGCTGTCCCTTTGTCAGGAAAACCAGCGATGGAGGCTGCGACACTCATGCTTATGCATACGAGGTAAGCCGCTCCGGCGGGTATGCTCGCGGCGAATCCTACGGTCGAATAGAAGTGCTCACCGGCGTCGTAAAGTTCTTCCTTCAGGGCCACGAATGCGCTCGCCACGATTACCACATTGGCAAGGAGGACGAGATAGCGCATGTGATTTTCCGGCGCCGTTGCCTGAAATGGTGGACCGAGTCCAACCCACAAGAGCGAAATGATCGTCCAGGGTAGAATCAGAAGAGCTCCCGCCAGAGCGAGTCTTCGACGCTCAGCCGCACCAGAACTGATCACCCGCGCGCCAAGAATCCATGCGGCGATCACTATCACAGCAAGTAGTAAGATTCCAATGGCCTGATAGACGCCTGGGATTCGAAGGGCGCGCACCCCGACTACGATGAGATCGAGAAACGGGAGTGTACAAAGGAAGATGTAGCTGATGAGTCTGATGGTTCGGTTCATTTGCATCTCCCTTTCATGGTAGTTATGGGCGGCCTGACGATTGAGTTGACCGGCCGCTGCTTCGCGATCAATAAACAGTTGCAAGATTACTTTTATCAAAAGTGATCGAGTTAGTTCCTGCCCTCACATCGACCCGCAAATTCCAGACAAAGTGCTGATTGCCGAAAGGCACGATCGCAACCAGCCACATTGTCTGTGCTGGAACGTTGTTGAACGACACATTGCCGTTGGGGCCGAGCCTGATCGTCCGCAGGTAAGAATCCTTCATCGCATCTATCCCCTGCTTGCACCGGGGGCTTTGGGCCCGGCACATTTCGCCCCAATTGGCGATTGACGATTGCCGTGTTGTCGAGTTCCCGAAGCCTGCGGTTCTCAAGATGTCTTCGAAACTCTGCTTAAGGACAAGCAGGGAAACGTTACCGAAACGATTCGGGTTTTCGCCGGCGAAACCGTTCAATACGGAGAGCGACCCGACCGTCGATGAAGTGGCGGGTGGCGCGGGCCGGGCATTTGTAATTGCGGGCGCGGGCTTAGTGTCAGGTGTGCGCGAAGGCGCGGCGGTTGCGGTTGAATTTTCTCCACGCGGCGAGAGCGTTCCATAAGCACAGCTGTCCGAGCTTGACGCATAGACAGGATCGCCATCCCGATTCTTGCCGACAATTTTTTGTCCATAGATTGGAATGGTCGCGCCGTTTCCTACCAGCGTGCCGTCAAGGTTCAGCTTAAACGCCAGCGGAGCGCCGGCGCCCTCAACATTCACCATCACTTCGCCATTTCGCACCGCCACCGTGTAAAGGTTTTCGTCGCGCGTTACGTTGCAGCCGACGATCGCCTTGTCCTCAAGAAACTCGATATTTGCTCCTCCAGGACCGTAATAAGTTCCCGCCATTCTGAGCCCGTTGGGCACAAACACCTCCTCATCGCCCAAGGCCTCCTCAACTATCTTCTGCAAACCGGTCGACTCTTCTCTGGGCGCGTTGGATGGTTTCGCCGCGGGCTGCGGCGTAATTGTGCCCGCCATACAGCGAACAATTTTGGGAATGAAAGGCGCAGGTACCGTCGTCGTGGTGGGCGGAGTGTATTCGGTTGAGGTTGTGGTTTGTGGAACGGTGTAGGTTTGTGCTCCGGTCTGCGTCGCATTCTGCTGTTGCCCGGCCGACATAACGTCGGTACGGTTCATCTCGACTTGCGTGGTTGACGTTACCTGACGCGCTTCGCCCGGTGTTGTTACGGTCGTGGAACCGCCCGGAACGAATCCATGGATAGCCAACGGGCCGGGGCCAACCAGAGCCTGATCGGATCGATAGGAGAGAGTGACGGTGTCAGCGTCGTTTTCGATGTGGACAAGGATCTGACCTCCCTTCCTTTCTATGGAGTATGAAGACCTTCGGTTAACCCCAGAGCAGCCGACGTTGATAAAGCGTCCGCCCCAGAAATTCGCGTAAAACTTCGGCGTCTGATAAAAGCCATGCAGCAGGAGTCCGGGAGCGATCGGGTCGGGCTTGAGGCCTTTAAAGACTTCTTTTATGACTCTCGAGGTCCCGCACAGAATCGGATCTTTTCCTGCGCATGGGTCGTCGTCTGCCGCTTGGTCTTTTGGTCCGACACTAAAGACCACCCCCTCGCTTTCTTTCCGATGTTTTTCGTAGAATGCGTCAGAATTTTTTTCAGACTTGAGATACAGTTCGTGAAATCCCTTCGAGAAAAACTTCTCCATCATCTCGTCGTGCAGGTCCCCATCATGAATGTACTTGTCGTTCTTATCTTTTGCTTTGTACCAGACGACAGCGTAAGCCTTCCAGTACATGTCCTTGATACGGTTTTCATCCGGCGTAGCTTTATTGGGCAGAAACCTGTGTTCAAGACCGAAGGCCATGCTATCGATGATTTCCATCAGGTGTTTGAAGGCTCCCATCTGCCGTTCGGCCGTATCCGCTTCGTCCTTGCCTTTTATCTCGCTCAAAATCCGCTCCGGTGCGGGCATTTCGCTTATCCACCGGGGATTCGTGGTCTGGGCGGTGACGGGGATAGAGAACGTCACCAAGAGAACTATCAATATGCAGGTCGTTGAACGGGAACCATGATTTTTCATATACGTCTTTCCTCAACTTTCATAAGCACGGTCCCAGAAAAATATTAGAAACAGTGTAATCAACACCAACGCTGCAATCGCTGTTGATACTATGAACCGCCGCTAAAGCGGCCCCGCGGTGTTCTTGAAGCTTGCGTGGATTCCTACCGGCGCCACCAGCGAGTCCGAGGACGCCGCCAACCTTTATCAAAGTTCATTTTGGAATGCTGTTTGCCAGCCGGCGCAATGCTTCGCTGTGACATTGCGTTAACGTAAATGTGTTTGGACCCAAACTCAGCTTTACCTTCTTTGCTCCTACGATCTTTAGAAACTGCTCATATGAAACTTCGGTCGATAGATCTTCGCGGGTGAGCCCCATGTTCGTACGCGTAACTCCCCTTTCCGGGATTCCTAAGTCTAAAGCCGCCGCGTCTAACTTCAGCAGCAGCTTTCTATCATTCTCATACCTGGGATTCGTGGTTTCAGACTCGATTACAATCACAATCACTTGCGGCTTTGAAGGCACTTTACCGGGATATGAATACAACGCAGTCAAGGCCACACCGTGATCATCGCGAGGGAGCTGATTTTCTCCCATCAATGATTCACCCGGAGCGGTTTGAAACACCCCTTCGAGAATCAAGGGTCTGAGTTGAACTTGCGTTTCATTTTTTTGGGCATCATAACCGACGATGAGTTTGCCACACGCAACAGGAGTTGAGGTTGGCCTGACAATCAGGAGAGGAGTCGAATAAAGAAGCGAGCCCAGAAGCACTAATAAAGGTAATGTTATCCGCATTTCTCAACCCCTATTCAATAATCAAGCCAAGAAACATGCTCCAGCTCATCGTTGCGACGAATTGTTAGGGCGGTGCTCTCGGCAGGCACTTTGCCTGCTACTGACTCGGCGGTGGTGTTACCGTCGCGCCAAGTTGTCGCAGACGCCCGAGCGAATCATCGACAAACCGAGCCTCAACGATCTTGCCTGCCACGATGTGAAAGAGATCAGCGCCAACCCAGTTTACCTGCTTACCAGTCGCTGGAACGCCATCGAATTCACCTTTCTGCGTGCCCTCGACTGTGTACCAGATAACAACCTTGTCCCCTTCGGCGATGATCTCATTAATCACCACGCGAAGATCAGGGAACGCGGTCAGGTGCCGGGTCATACTATGTTTCAGACCCTCGCGCCCGATCTTCTGTCCGTTCACAATAAAACCCTGGACGAACAAGTCGTCGGCTATTTTCACGTCTTTCTTATTAAAGCCTTCCTCTATCCAACGTCGAACGAGGGCCTTGTTCTGTTCCAGGCTAACCGCTCCGGTACGCTGCTGAGGCTGCGCGACTATCGACTGCAATCCACCTGTGCAAAAAATGAAGGTAAGTCCGAACCCAAGAGATATGATTTTTTGTCTCATCACTTTCCCCACTGTCGCATTAGGAGCGATGAATGTTGCGCCTGGGACTTGACCGGGCGCGTTGATTAGGAAAAAACCTCGTATCCAACGGGCGAGTTCAGAATGCGCTAACACATCTCCCGATGAAATCGCAGCACAGTTTACTGACGGTCCTGCGGTTGATCGAGCAATTTCGTCGTGGATTCAGTAACACTCGGCGGCTGAACCATCTCGGCCGTATCTACACGACTCTTTCGGAAATTCGTTACCGGGACGTTCTGCCCGGAAGGTAAAGAAAGCGCGCGCGTGCTGGCGTTAACCTGCATTCTGTTCTTCAGGTTCATCTCTTGTTTAGCCTCGACCACCGCATATGCAAACCGCAGGATCGGAAGCGTGAGAAGAATGAAAAAAGCTTTCCCCAGTAATAGTTGAGGAACCAAAGCAACGTTAAATACACCTTGCATCGCTATCAGAAAGATTATTATCAGTGGCAGAGACAGCATTAGTGCCGCTTGAGTTAGTCCCCTTCGGGAACGGCGGTCTCCGCCGACCCGGATATCCAACCAGCTTGGCGGCAAATCGTTTTCATCATCAGGCGGGAGAGGGCTTAGCAAATCCTTGACGCCATCGAGTGCAAACCCGCAGCGATTACAGAAGCGTACACCATCAGAAACCACCTGTTGGCCACATTGCGGGCAGTGCATCAAGGAATCCTCCTCTCAAGAGATTGCGAAGGGTGCGTGATCGTAGGTCACTTACATGATCCCATCCTTGACGGTATAAGGGTAGAAGCGCGAGGAACCGACGAAGCTTTCTCCCTGCAAAAGTCGTCCGACCAATAGCCCAACGTCTTTAGCTGAGGGGCCCTCAGCCCCTTGACCACCGCCACATTTCGATGCGGGCGGAGCGCGCTTCCATAACAGCCTTGTCGGCTGCAACATTTTGTTAGGCCGGCCGCGAGTTCGCCTGGCGCGCGTCCGCGCCCTTGATCACGAGCCACAGCATGATCGGGAACTCCCCGGCAGCTCGCGCCAGCATTGTCACTCGCTCGTAGAGGATGATGCGGTGCCCGGCCAGTAGCAGCGACGCAACGCTGTGCCCGACATACGCCACGCCCGCGATGATGAGTAGAACGCCAAGCACCCGGGGCAGAAAGCGCGACCGGATGACGAGCAGTCCGAACGGCAAAAGCCAAAGCCCCAAAGAATATCTCCACCGCCAGGACGCCATCGGTGTGCAGGCGGAGGAAGAGCATACCCATCGCTTCTCGTTGCGCGCCGGTGAAGGCGGATAATTCCGGGGCACCGGTGAGCAGCATTTGGGCCGCAACGTAGTTGAGCGCGACGACAAACGAGATGGGCAAGGAGAGCAGCAGCAGCAGAGCCATGAGCGCAGCTTGCGTCTTGTGAACCGGCTTCAGCAGCTGGTAGAGCAACAGGGCCAATGGAACCCCAAGCACTGCGGCGAGCACGTCGCTCACCACCCCGATACGGAAGCGAAGATCAGGTCCCGTGATCATGCGTGCGATATCGCGGAGGTCGCCCTGGACCAAGGGGGCGTGATAGTAGCCGATGGCCGTCGCTACGCCGAGTGACACGTACACGGCGCCCGCCAACCTCGCGAGCCGCTTGGTCTCCTCAGGTGGTCGTTCGTATGGCGCGCCTGTCATGTCGTCCTCGCTATTTGATGTTTGGTTTGACTCACGACGGTTGCCGGTCGCCGGCCTGCTGCGCTGCAGCGGCTCGCCCACACAACTATGAATAAAGGCCGCTCACCGGCGAGGCCGCTCCAGCGCTTGTTCGATGCGCTTTCCGAAAACAAATCATCGCTCCCGTGATCTGCATTATCCACGAGCGCGCTTCCAAGGCGGTAGAATGTCGCCGGTCGAGTACACGAAACGACAAGAAATGAACTGGTCTCAATGCGTTAGTTTTTGGATCTGCTTCTGAAAGTATTCGCGCCAGCTTTCGGACAACGCTTCCAGCTTCACAGCGCGCCGCAGCGTGTCGACGTCGTCTTTCTCAAACGCGTACAGCCGGGTGATGTCAGCTACAGTAATGTTGTTGCTATCCCGGCTGAGCAGTTCGATTTGATCTCCTGCTTCGACCTGTCCTTCTTTGACCACCGCAAAATAAAATCCCGTACGACGACTTTGCAGAAACCTCCGGAGGATGTCGGTGCGTCCAAACTTAATTCCGAGTTTGTAGCAAGGCAGCCGCGGCTCGGTCACCATCACCTCAGCTTCGCCTATACGAAAACGGTCGCCAACGTTGAGCGAGTCTTCGCGCAATCCTTCAGTCGTAAAATTCTCGCCAAACATTCCGAAGGGCAACCCAATGTCGGGTAGTTCCCTCCTCCAAAACTCGTAGTGTTCTACCGGATAGCCATAGACTGCTTTGCTGACCCCGCCGTGCACCGTCAAATCTGCCTGCCGGTCGCCATCAAGATTGAGCGTCCGCAGCATAACGGGACCTTGCTTCGGTTCTTTGAAGATACCTGTCGTGACCGGTTCGCCGTTTGACTCGACGACGCGTGGTAGTCCGACGTTTAGCGAAATGAGTTTCATGATTTGTAAAGCAGTTTACTTGCAGTGCTCACCTCTTGTCTTGCTAATAGGCCAGCTGAATTTTGGGCTGGCCGGAGCCCTCCATAACTGTCGGGCTACTGCCCCGGGCTACGATCCACGTTGCTGTGACAGCGAGAGATGGCGATACTTGCGACGAGGCGCGCTATCAGTGCCGGGGCAGTAGCCCGACAGTTATGGAGGGCTCCGCTACCTTTACGGAAGGAAGGAATCCGATGACGGCTGCTGAGGCATTGGCGTTTATCGAACAACGCGGCGTGGTGCTGGCATCCGCGAAAGGTCCGGTCCCGCGGCTGACCGAAGCGATTGCCGGCGAACCGATCAAAGGAAGCTGGTGGGGACATCCGAAAGGCCAGCAGATCTTCTTGATCCTCGAAGCCGTTACAGAATCTGAGGCTGTGCTCGTTTGTCGTTTAGTCAAAGGAAAAATTACGCTCGTGCATCGTCGCCTGTGGCCGGCCTTAGTTCGACTTGCCGAACGCTTTGCTCCGGATCAAATCGCGCAAGTAAAACAGGAACACACCTCGAGTGGCCGGCATGTAAACAAAGAAGTTCCCTTCCCGCGTTGGGTGCCGGCTGAGGTTATCACGCAAGCGAAGTCTATGACTGAGGCTGAAGCGACTGCGGCGTTGGGTGAATGGGCGACTACAGCAATGCACAAGTAGATGGGCGCTCTTATGCGACGACAGCAGTTTTTTTTACGGAAGGTCTCCGCGACGAAAACTTTCTGCCAGATATGCGCAACGGGCAATGGGTCAATCCCGGTTGGCACATGGACGGCGGGAAGTAGAGAGCTGCAACAACTGGAGCCGGGGCAAGCCCTTCCCAACCACGAGCTGATTAGAATTGAGGATCTGATCACCGCTTGAAAGGCTTTAAACGTGAAAGCAATCGCGCAAATCGAAGAGCCTCATGGTCAGGAAGGCGAGCTTGCCACCGCTCTGACTAATGGGTGATCACCACTTCGAGAATGAAGCTGCCAGCCTTGTAATTAGATCCCATAGTGTGCTGACTCACTTCGACAATGTAGTCGCCACTCTCTTCCAGGTCCGAATTCATGATGATGCCGCCAGGGCCTCCGTCGCCCTGGCCCGAAGGAGATCTGACGGTGCCCGCCATCGTCAGTCCGCGCGTAACGGGGATGATGTTGACAATCATGTGATCGCCCTTCGTTGCCTTGATCACGTATCGCACCCGCTCATTAACGGGAGTGAAGCGCCCGCGCACTTGGGCGCTGATGGCACCGGTGGTGAAGCGAATTCGAGCGGGTGGAGAGGCCTTGTCGTGAGTTTGCGCGAGACCCGTTAACGGAATGAAGAGCAGGAGCGTGATGCTTATCAAGTGATGTGACCATCGAGTACATAGAGTTTGCTGAACTCCCTTGCGTGTTGACATTGATTGTGCTCCTCGGGCGCTATTAACGTGAAAACACGGTGGACTTCACAAAGAAAAGTCAAATTACTACCATCCGAGATTTCGCGAGCTCAACGAATCCCTACCAACCCTTGCACTGACTGAATCAGCTTCTCTGAGTCATACCCGACCCCGTCTTTAAAAACGATCTCGACCTTTTCGATGTCGTTGATGTTAGCGGCAGGATTTCCTTTCACCACCATCAGGTCAGCCTGTTTGCCAACGGCGATGGAGCCGATGCGCGATTCCTCTCCGAGAAACCTGGCGCCATTGAGGCTGGCAATCTGAATCGCTTCGACAGGTGTGAAGCCCGCTTCGACCAACAGTTCCACCTCGCGCAGATCTCCGAAGCCGGCGACGATACCGCCGTTACCCGTTGGATCGAGTCCAGCTATTAGCAAACCGCCGGCAGCAACAAACGCGCGTTCGAAGTCCATCGACTTACGCACCAGGCCCGCAGTGGGCGAATCGGCTGGCACGCGTCCGCGATTCGTCAGGTAACGCACGCGCGCGTCAGTTGACATCACATTAAGTACGCGCGGATTCATGATCGCTGCAGGAGCTCCAATGCCCTTTTGCGACGAAGTCAACAGAGGTGCGCCGGCTTCGAAGACCGGCAGTGTCGAGGTGATCGCGACGTTCTTCGCCACCAGAAGGCGGATAGTCTCCTTTACGGCGTCGCTGTTGATATCGAGCTTAAGCAGGCTGGCGCCGACTCCAGCAGGACACACATCGGGTTTCTTCTCGGCCACAAACTCCGAATCGGGAAGCAGGCCGTGCTCGAGGTTATCGATTCCGATCTCCGCCGCTTCACGATAACCGACAGAACAAAGGTGGCCGGTGACTTTGAGTTTGCGCTTGTGTGCTTCTTCAACAACGGCGCGCAGCTCGTCGCGGGTGATGTTCATGTAAGCCTTGAAAGAAGTCGCGCCTTGATCAGCCCAGAAGTTAACCATGCGACGAGCGTCGTCAGGTCCTGTCAGTGTATGCATTACCGGAGTGAAGGATCCGGCGCCTTCCAGGTATGGCGCGGTGATGTGCATCTTCGGACCGATCATGCGGCCCGCATCAATTAGTTTCTTGACCTCCAGATCGCTGTCGGGCGACACACTCCCGGTAGTTCGGATCGTAGTGACTCCGAGTGCGAGGTAAAGTCGCGGAAAGCTGCTCGACATGTTCGAGTAGATCGGCGGGTTACCGCCCATCGGGAAGAACATGTGGTCGTGCATCCCCACCAGGCCCGGCAGGACGGTGTAGTCCCTAAGATTGAGTAGCAAGACGTTTGGCGGCAACTCTGCTTCAGCGTCTGGCTTTATCGACTGGATCTTGCCGTTGGCGATAATGATCGTCTGATTTTCTCGCGGGGCGGCGCCAGTGCCGTCGATAACGCGTACGCTCATCAGCGCTATCACCGGCGCTTCGGCGCGGATGAATTGTTGGCGGTCAGACTGCGGCGCTTGCGCGAAGCAATTGACGCACGCGATGCAGAGCAGCAAAAGAATGGTTGTGGTTTTCATGGGGTTTCTCCGTGGGGCATTATGCTGAATCAACGCAGGCTTGTCAGGCTTTTTTCTTGAGGAGGGAGCCGGGATCCGCGTACCGCAAACATATTTCGGCAGCTCGTACGGACTTGCCGGAAGTCTTGCATGGTCTTTGAGCTGATGGTGCGCGGCAAGTCTTTGACTTGCCGAAGGAGGCACTCGAAACTCTGCAAAGACTAAGATAGAAGCCGCTGGGCATTTTATTTCCACCCTCGATCAATTAGAATCCATCCCACTTTCCAAGTCTCTTCTTCAGGACGGTGTCATGCTCAAAAACAATCTTCGATCCATAGCCACAGCATTGCTGATCGCAGCCGTCGTCGCCTCGAGCCAGTTGATGATAGCTTCTGCCGAAGACTGGTCACAGTTTCGTGGACCAAACGGAAGCGGCGTGTCGGTAACCAACAATCTTACCGGTCGAGTTCGGACCCGGCAAGAACATGATCTGGAAAACGGATCTACCGCCCGGCCACTCCTCGCCGGTGTTAACCGCCGATCGCATCTACGTCACCGCCTACAGCAAGGCAGCCGAGAAAGACAAGGATCACAAGCTACTAGTCATCAGTCTTGAGCGCCAAACAGGAAAGATCCTCTGGCAACGCGAGGTGCCGCGCGCGCGCGAAGGCCGTCTGCAAAATGTGAACGGACCCGCTTCGCCCAGTCCGGTAACCGATGGCTCGAATGTTTACGTTTTCTTCCAGGAGTTTGGGTTGATTTCCTACGATGGGGCCGGCAAGGAACGATGGCGACTGCCGCTGGGACCGTTCAATATGTTCTACGGTTTCGGCGCATCGCCTATCCTCGTTGATGACAAAATAATCCTGCCAATCGATCAGGACAATCCCAGCTCATACATGATCGCAGTCAATAAGAACACTGGACGTGTCAGCTGGAAGGTTGAACGGCCCATAGTTATCTCCGGCTATTCCACGCCGATCGTCTATCAACCGAAACATGGCGCCAAGCAAATCGTCGTTCCCGAGTCGTTTCAGCTCTCAGCTTACTCGGTGCAAACCGGCAAAAGAGTTTGGTGGGTACGTGGTCTAGCTTGTGAGATGAAATCGATTGCCAGCAACGATGGCGAATATCTGTACATCAACGGCTGGGGCTTCCCGCAAAATCAACCCGGACAGCAGGTGAAAACGGTTTCCTTCAAGGAGGGTCTGGCCAGATACGACAAGGATGGCGATCACCAGGTCGCCAAATCGGAGACTATGGGCACAGAGCCAATGGACAAGATGTTGAATGCGGCATTTGAAGCCTTTGATATGGATCGAAACGATAAGTTGAACGACAGGGATTGGGAAGTGTTTCGGGCGATGATGGCTTCAGAGAATGGGCTGTTGGCAATCAAAATGGGCGGACAGGGGGATCAAACGGCAACGGCGATTCGCTGGCGCTATCAAAAACCAGTGCCGCAGGTTCCTTCGACACTCCTCTACCAGGGCGTGCTCTACATGATCAACGATAGCGGCATTTTGATTTCGTTTGATCCAGCGACCGGCAAACCGATCAAACAAGGACGCCTCCACGGTGCTATTGATAAATACTTTTCGTCTCCTGTCGCCGCCGACGACAAAGTTTTTCTGATTGGACAGGGTGGCCAGGTTTCGGTATTGAAAGCAGCAGGCGAGTGGGAAGTACTGGCAGTGAACGAACTTGATGACGAGTGTTACGCAACGCCGGCTATCGCAGATGGGCGGATCTACATCAGGACGCGAAGCGCGTTGTATTCATTCGGCAAGTCTTGATTCTATGAGCACCTGGAAGTTTACGATCGGGAAAAAGATCAAGGTGGCCCACGCAAAATCAGAACTGGGAGCGAAGCGACCAGCCAAGACGCAACTGACGAAGAACTGCAGCCTCAGTAGTTTTAACCCAAACCTTTTGCAGCGAATCTTTGGCTGGTCGCTTCGCTCCCAGTTCTGATTTTGTCCAACCGCTGTTGAGGAGTTGCTTTCCGATCCACGAACTGACCCGGAACCACGCTGTAAGTTCGCTCAGGTTATTTTGTGGATGAACTCTTGTAAACAATCCCGCCCTTCATCACAAAAGTGACGCGCCGAACTGCGGTGATATCTCTAAATGGGTCGCCGTCGAGCGCAATAATGTCTGCCTGCAAGCCTGGCGTTATCGAGCCAATTTGATCCGCCAGGCCCATCGCTTCTGCACCCAGTGAGTTAGCCGAAACCATCGCTGCCATGGGATCCATTCCGCCATCGCGCACGCGATCGATAAACTCCTCCGCGTTGCGGCCGTGTGAACCTGCCAGCGCATCTGTGCCAAAAACGACTTTCAATCCTGGAATCTTCAACGCTCGTTGCACCAGCGCGTGATTCAGCGACAGCACCCTTTCCATCGCAGCAAAACCTTCTTCGGTATAGCCGGGCGTACCGAGAAACTGTTCCTTGTTCAATAAATAATTCTCGATCACAAGCCCGGCCTGTGGATCAAGGTAAGTTCCCTTCTCGGCCAGCAATTTCAGATCATCGTCGGTAGCCATGGTGCCGTGCTCGATCTCGGTGCATCCGGCGATAGCGGCAGCGCGAACCGCATCCTTGTAGGCGTGCACCAGTGTGCGCAGTCCCTGTTTCTTTGCTTCACCGCAGGCCGCGTTCAACTGTTCCTGGGAGATCGTCATCGCACCTCCGAGGCGGATGCTTTGCGACGCGAAGATTTTGATCAGATCGGCACCGGCTTCCTTTTGCTTTCTTATGAACGCGCGAATTTCGTCCGGGCTGCCGGTCTTCTCGCCTTGTCCCACGAGTGGCTCAACGGCTGTGAGGATACGCGGCCCGGGAAGCTTGCCGGTCGAGATTGCATCACGCAGTGGAAGATCAGTCGGCGAACCTACACTTTGGACGGTGGTGAAGCCCGCCATTAGTGTTACCCACGCATTCGCAGCTGATTCATACGCGGCTTCCTGCGTCGTTCCCGCTGGGCCCGCATTCTTTCCGTCTTTGCCGAAGCTCCAGGTGATGTGTACGTGAGCATCAATCCAACCGGGCAAAACGGTGAGGCCTCGCAGATCGTAGTCAACTGGTCCAGCCGTTGGATCAATCGCGGCAATCTTTGAGCCTTCGATCACGATGCGAGTATTGTGAAGCACGCGGCCTTTGCCATCGAGCACGGTGCTCGCCGCAATCACTATGCGTTTCGGAGCCGGGGGATTTTCTGTGCCAGTTGACCCTTTCGCCGCAGGCGATGCGGCCGAAGATAGCCACTTGCGCCGATGACCCAGAAGTTATTGAACAACCAAGAATGCTGAGGCACAGAATTAACGTAGCAAATGGCATGTGCCGCTCCTTACGCGTGCATTGTGAACAAATCTTGACAACCGATAGGTGTGTCACTAAATTCTCCACCCCGATGTATCTTAAATTCGCCGGGCGGCTAACCGCCTCGGAAGGAGATCATTATGAATATCACTCTGGTACGTCGCACAGGCTTTGCGTGTTTGGCGCTATTTGTTTTAGTTCTCTTAATGCTGCCGATTGTGCAATACGCAGCCACTCCGCCCGGCGAGCTCGAAGCCTGCGTCAACCCCGGCAATGGCGGGTTGAGACTCGTCGACACCGCCGAGCCTTGCCACAGGAATGAAACGCGTGTGACCTGGAACATCACTGGTCCAGCGGGCCCTCCAGGGCCTCCAGGGCCTCCAGGACCCCCGGGACCTTCTTCAGGAGGTGCACCATTTGTCTGGATCTGTACACCGGCGCATCGTCCACTGTCTAGTGGTAGTCCTCGAGATGATGTTTATGTTTTTAACGGCAGTGCCTCCACCGCAAATATCGCAGTTAACATCCTCGACAAAGATGGCAACAATTTGGCCGGTGTAAATATTCCGGGATCAAACCCGGTGAAGACCTATCCTGGTGAAGCCGGCGCTGCCACAGTAGCCCTCCTGCCGGCACACACAAGAGACGTAGATTGGGTTATGCCTGATGTAGACGCGGGACCGGCATTCACTAACGTGGCCTTCAGCGTCAGGGTAACTTCAGACCAACCGATCGTCGTGGGTGCGAACTTCCAGTTCAATGGCGACATACCGAGCCAGTGCAACCTCTTGCCGAAGTAAATGCTGTTCCTCGTCCGGTAAGCAAAAGGCCCCGAGCGATCGGGGCCTTTACAGGTGGTCCCCTATTTTTGAGATCTCACATTTGAGATCTGAAATCTCAAACTACTACCTCCACGTTTTGCAGTTAGTTTCTTTTTGCGTAGTAGCCCTGACGATAGAACAGTTGCGCCTTATTCTGTCGCAGCACCGGGTTAATGATTTCAATCCTCGTGCGCCGGTAGGATCCATCACGGTCCTTGTTAGTTGGTGAATAGCCGATCAGGTATTGCGAGCGCAACTCCTGATCGATTTGCGCGAACGACGCCTGCAGTTCGTCGGGCTGCGTGGGAAAGAAAGCGCGGCCGCCGGTGCGATCGGAGATTTTGCGCAAAGCACCTGTGTCCAACTTCCCTTCCGGGAAATCTCGATCGCGAAAGCCAATCGAATAAATCGCGACGTCAGACTTAACGGCAAAATCAATAACGTCCTGTTTCTTGATCGTGCTGCTGGTATCGTCGCCGTCTGACAGCAAGACTATCGCCCGACGAGTGCCATCGGGGGTTTTGGATAAGATGTCTTCAATCGTGGTCCACATTGCATCCCAGATTCCTGTGTAGCCGCTTGGATCCTGCTCTTTCGGCAATGGATCATCCCCTTTGGCGATTCGCTGTTCATTCTCGGGTGATATCTCGATCTTGACGCGTGCTATTCCGCGATGCAGGCTCGCCAGGTCGTTTGTTGGGTCTTGTTCAATTTTGGGCACCCCGGTGAACGAAAGTATCGCGGCCCGATCTTTGGCAGGCCGGATCACTGAATCGACAAACGCGCGCGCGGCATTCTTTTCCTCGTTCAGCACACCCCTTTGTGAATCACTGGTATCAATGAGGAGCGCGAGCGAGAGCGGGCGATCGGTCTCGCGCTCGAAAAGACTGATGGTTTGCGGGACGTCGTTTTCAAAGATAGCGATGTCGGTAGCGCGAAGCGAAGTTATGAAGTGACGATCTTTATCGGTGGCGGTGAAGAGTGAGTTAACCAGATCCGTTTCGACACGGATAACCTCGGCCTCCGGCTCAGGCGTCGCCTTTGGAGGAGTGGGACTCGCGGCTGGAGGAGCCGGTACAGATTCCAACTGGACTGCGTGAGCAACGAAACGGGCAGTCCCCACATTGGGAACTGCCCACAACATTGCTATTAGAGCGCCCACTACGATGAAGAGGACTGCTCTCATGCTATACCGTCGCAATTGGCTGACTAGTAACGTCGGGTGCGATTGCGAAGTTTGTAGGTGTACAAAGCAGAACCACCTGCTCCACCGAGCGCACCAATCGCTGCGCCCTTCTTGCCACCAATCAAACCTCCGATTAAGGCGCCACCGCCGGTGCCCATGGCTACCGTGAGCTTGTCACGATGTTTTTGCCAGAAGCTACGACCCTGCGGTCTTGTCGAGTAGGAAGAGACGGTCCGCGAACTCGTAGTATGCGCATAGCTGCGGCCGGCGTTTCGGTAAACTACCCGTGGCGCAGTGGTCTGATAGCCCGAGCTGCTAAGCTGATTTCCCGCCGCCCCAGATGAGCAGGCTCGAAAACCGTCGGCAAACCCAGTCTTGTACGCGCTCTGCTCAGTCGCTGAACTGAACTCCGCCGGAACAAAGGAATCCCTGCTAGCAGCCTGATATTGTGCGTCAGTAGCCGGCACCGTTGCAGTTGTGCTCACTGGCTCAGTCGTGGGGGCTTGACTTCTCGAATGCATTACAACAGCACCCACCGAGCCACCAATCAGGGCAGCAACCAAAGCGACCGGAAGCAATTTGTTTGTCATGATCATTTTCTATTTCTCCTTAACTCAGACGTGTTCGCAGTCTTACATTTGGTGCAATTCTGCAACACGCGTTCCTCGATCGATTGTTATCAGTGCAGGTGCCAAGATTCTATGCTGAATGCCCATTTCATTGAATAAACTTCCCAAAATGCAAAGAGTTTACAATCCAAATCCAACATAAGGGACTCTGAGAGTTTTCACGATAGGGGGAACCTGTACCCGATATGGAGTCGTTCCATGCCTTATATCGCACCACGGTATCCTTCTAGGTTCCCTCCCCACTATCAAGCACGTAAGTCCCGGCAGGTTCGATCACAAGTCCGGCGGTTCTGCAACTTCAGCCGGCTTCTCAATGGTTCGTTCGGAAAGCAAAAAAGGCCAGGAGAGAATCTCCTGACCTTTCCGGCTAAATCGCCAACGCACTGTTAGGCCGCGCGCTGTGTAGGCTGTTTGCTTTCACGCAGAAGTTCGAGTGCCTTCTTCATCTGAACGTCTTCGATAGGCGCCTTTGGAGCAGCGGGCTCTGGAGCCACCGGGGGCTTCTCCGGTGATTGACTCGGTTTGACGCCAGGATCGTCATCATTACCGGTCAGATCTTCCGGATCAATTGCGTCAGCAAGTTCAGGCCGCGCTACTTTTACTGAAGGCTCGACTCCAGAGTGGCTGCGGTCCTCACCCAAAAAAGGTTTTCCCGTGGCAGATGCCCATTTGACTGTGGTTAACAGCAGGCCGTCACCGCCTCGCAAGGTGAAGAGTTGCTGTTCCGCGCCGGCCCCGAAGCTCTTCTCGCCTACGACCTGTCCGCGACTTCGGTCAAGCAAGGCAGAGGCGACCACTTCCGCGGCTCCCGCGGTCCCAGAGTCAATTAACGCTACAACCGGGCCGGCAAAAATCGCGGCCTTCGGGTCAGCAGTAAACGTCTTTAATGATTTGCCTTCGCGACCTGAGGTCTGAGCAAGAGTGCCATCTTTAATAAACAGATTGGTCACCGCAACGGCCTCATCGATCGACCCCCCCGCGGTCCCGCGCAGATCAACTACCAGCTTTTGAGCTCCTTGTTTGATCAGCTCTTGAAGTCGGGCGCGGGCGTCGGCGGCTTCTCCCGCGGCGAAACTATTAATTCGCAAAACACCGATTCGTCCTGCTTCCATTCGGGCCTCCGCAGCCGGAGCACGAAAGGAGCTTCGTTTCACAGCCAGCGTAAGCGGACGGCTGTTTGCGCGCAGCACGCGCAGCTTGACTTCCGACCCGGCCGGGCCGTTAAGAAGTTGTTTCGCGTCATAGAGCGAGATATCGCGCGTAGCTTTCGCGTCGATGTATTCGATGATGTCGCCGGCACGAATTCCGGCCTGATCAGCTGGTGAGCCTTTCATCGGTGCGATCACATACAGATAAGATGCAACCTGAGAAAGTTCAGCGCCGATGCCGACTTCATTGTCTTTGGAGTCTTTACCAAACTCACGAACCTGTTCGGGTGTTAGATAAGTCGAATACGGATCGAGTCCGTAGGCGAGGCCACGTAGGGCGCCCGCGCGTACCTTTTCCATGTTCGGTTCATCGACATAATCATTCTGAATATGCTGGAGCACGCTCTCAAAAATTCTGAGCTGCGCATTGGGGTCGTTGGCCGGCTGCTGCGCTCGCGAGGAGAGCAAGCCACCAACTAGCGTATAAAGAGCCAGAGTGGCTGACCCAAGAATCAGTGCGAACTTCGTACGAAATGACATCATTTACCTCGTGCTTTGCGTTATAACGAAAGGTGAAAAACCGCCTGCAAGCATGCGCTTTTCGTTAGCCAGTCGTATCATACAGGCGGTTAGATAACGGTGCAACTTAACTTTTTTGGTCATTTGTTCAGGCTTTTTGCGATTTACCCAACTAACCCTGAGCCCGCTAACGTGCTCGATTTATGCCAGCAGTTAACCCGATAACCGATCAGAAAAACGCGAAAGAAGGCCCTCGGGCTCCAATCATCGCGTTGGATCTTGGTGAAAAGCGCGTCGGCGTGGCGGTCTCAGATGCCCTGGCAATCTCCATTAAGCGTCTTGAGGCACTTCCTCGTACCAACTGGAAACAATTGCTTCGCGACGTCGACGATCTGGTACGTCTCTTTGACGCTCAAACCGTGGTAATTGGTTTACCGCTGCGCCTGGATGGTTTTGCGGGCGACGCAGCTTTGGAAGTTCAGTCGGTGGCGCTGAAGTTCGCGCGCTCTCTGAAGGTTCCGGTTTACTTACAGAACGAGAGCCTCAGTTCGGTGGCAGCGGAAGAAAATCTTCGGATCAATGGGCATAAGGCGGAGGAAGTTCCTGCGCTGGTGGATAGCGAAGCGGCGGCGCTGATTCTTAGAGATTTCCTCGTAAGCGATCAGGAAAGGCTCCCGGTCTCGCCTGCCGAGCAAACTCTTTAAGTCCAAAAATTCTCTAAACAATTCACATGAAACGAATTCTTTTGGCAATTGGTTTGTTGGCATTACTAGCGGTGAGCGCTTCTGCAGTCTGGGTTTATAAGGATCTCCATACGCCAGTGAAGCACGCAAAACACGGGCAGTATGTTGAAATTGCGCGTGGCTCCTCGCCGGCAGCGGTGATTAATAAGTTGGCAGACGAGGGCATTATCAAGCACAGGTTGCCATTAACGCTTTACCTCAAGCTCACCTCCAACGGCTCGCAATTGAAAGCCGGCGAGTATGACTTCCCTTCGCCGATCTCACCGCTCGGTGTTTTTGCCAGGCTTCAGGAAGGTGAGCAACGACTTACACGGCTCACGATAGTAGAAGGCTGGACACGTTGGGACATTGCCAACGCAATGTACAAAATTCCGGAATTACAGTTGGCAGAGCCCACTTCTGCATTACCTTTAATGGATAACGTGAGCCTCATTAGCGACCTGGATCCAAAAGCTACGAATCTCGAGGGCTATCTGTTCCCCGACACATACGACTTTCCTCCGGACACTAAACCAGCGGAAATAATCGCTATCATGGTGAAGCGCTTTCGCAAAGAGTGGAAGCCGGAGTGGGCAGAACGCGCTAAAGCAATGGACCTGTCTCCGCGCGAAGTGGTTACGATAGCTTCGTTGATAGAAACGGAAGCCAAGCTTAAGGAAGATCGTCCGCTGATCGCATCGGTGATTTACAACCGCTTGCACAAACAAATCGCTTTGGCTGTCGACTCGACAGTTATTTATGCTTCGAAGCTCGAAGGAAAATGGCGGAACGATGGCAAGGTATACCGCAGCGACGTCGAGCGACGATCGCCTTACAACACGCGCCTGCACTCAGGCCTGCCGCCCGGACCTATTGCCGCGCCGGGCAGGAGTTCGCTGGAGGCGGCACTCGAGCCGGCGCAAACTGATTACATCTATTACGTACGTGAACCATCACGTGATGATGGTAAGCACAACTTCTATAGCAACAGCAACGATTTTGAAGCCGGTGTTAGGGCGCTACGAAACTGGGAGCAGCAAAGAGACGCAGGTACGCTGCGATAATGGCAGATCAAGATTTCAAACGAGTAGTGCTGCCTCGTCGGCATCGAAGCATCAAACGATGGTTCCTTGAAATTCATGAGTCGTTAATCTATTCTCGTTTTGCGATCTCCCCTGCAGTCTTGGCAAACCGTTATTAATCCATAGAGGTGTTTCCTATGATGAAGTTTGTAATCCTGGCTCTGATTATTTCGCTTAGCGCGGTTTCGGCATGGGCTCAAGGCAAGGGTGTCGACAAGACTGGGGAGCGCGTTCGAGATAGCGGTACAGCGGGCAGTAATAGCACCAAGACCGATACTGGCGCAGGTCGAGGTATTGATTTCGGCAAGGGCAAGACTCCTGAGGTTCCACCGATTCCTAACCCCTATCGCTTCGCGGCGCGCAGGGACGTTATCCTGAATGCCATTACTGAGCTCATGGGGGATCGTAAGTTGATTGTGGACGAAGCCGCTTCCAAACCCGCTGAGGGAATAATAGTGAGTCAGCCTTATACGTTCATCAAAGGCGCGGTTGTTAGTCAATCAGAATTGGGCCGTTATGCGAATATTACAACCGACGTTTCCCGCGGTTGGACGCGTGGCCGTTTTACGATAACCGTCGAGGTCCAACCGATCGACGGAAATAACGCGAACGTCTCGGTGAATGCCAGGATCGAAGGCCGCACGGACGGGGCCACAGGGGCGGAATGGGTAACTCTCCCGACTTCCGGACTCGCTGAACAAGAATTCCTATCTGCCCTGATCACGAAAATTACCGGCACTCCGCCTCCGGGGCACGTTGAGTAATATGCTCGAGTTTTCCAGTTAAGGTAACACTTGAATTAGGACTGAATCCAACTGATGATCGAATCTCACCAGAGTGAACTGTTCGTTGAACCCAGGAGTTCGGCTGGACCAAAATTGCTAGCTGCGCTTGCGGCTCTGCTCGTGACAGCCTTGGTTTTCGCTGGCTACACGCTGTTAAGGAAGCGTCATGCCGGCACGTTGGCATCGTCGCAGCCGGCGTCCACTATCGGAAAGCCACCGAAGGCTTTAATCGTAATTGATGAGGCGCTTCTGCAAGGCGGTAAGACGACGATCGGCGGCATAGTCAGAAACACTTCTTCCGAAAAACTGGAAGGATTGGCGGTCGAATTGGAGCTACGACGTCGCAAGGACGCGACGATCGAAACTCGAGCGATAGCGTTGGCGCCGGCCAATCTTGAGTCGCAGCAAGAAGGTCGTTACCTTTTGGAGTTGAAAGCTCAGGACTATAGCTCGGCTCGACTGGTCGGACTGAAAGCTGGTCCGAACGCTGTACCCTTGCCTTATGCGACCGCTCAGGGACAGAAGCGACCCCTCGAGCGATTGGAACCGAAGACGATCATAGTTGGCCGGCCGTCGGGCAAGGGTGGTGAATTTCTAAACTCGCCGGACAATCCCGCTCGCGTTCCCTGATGACGGCTAAAGGAACTTCTTAAGGTTCGAAGGGATCTGCTCAGAGTAGATCGACTCGCTTCATGTTATCGATTAGAAGTCGGCATGGCGACGAAAGTTAATGCTTTTTGTTAGCAGCTTGACTAGTTTTGTCGAGTTCGCCCGGGGCACAATAAGGCGTGGGTGCAACGCGCGGGCTTGGATATTCGTCCAATCATAGTCTTAAGAACTCCCTTTCGCCGTTCGCCATTTCGTTTGAGAATGATGGCTGATAGTTTGTCAAATCCCGCGGCAACCCTGAGCAAGGCTCTGATTGTCATTAGTCTCATAGCATCTCCCCTAAATTTTGCTGCCGGTCAGAGTGTTGTCCGCCAGCAAAGACCCCCTTCAGAGCAGACGAAACCCGAAGATGACAAAGAAGAGCCGCTTACGGTGGTCGAAGAAGAAATGAGGGCGAAGCGCGCCATTAAAGAGGCGGATCGCGAATACCAGGAGAACTTAGATCGAGCGCGCGACCTCTCTTCTCTCGGTGTCGCCATCGTCACGTCTTTCAAGCAGAAGAACGGACTCGATGGTGACGACATTAAAAAGCTTGATAAAGTTGAAAAACTCGCCAAGGGGATACGCCGCGCCGCTGGTGGCTCCGAAGATAAAGTTGAAATGGACCAACCACCCAAGGATCTTACATCTGCCATGGAGATGTTGAGCGACTTGAGTCAGTCCTTAAAAGAAAAGGTCGAGAAGACCCCCAAGCACGTAATCTCAGCCTGTGTGATCGATGAAGCTAATGTTTTACTTGAGGTAATTCGGATTCTTCGTACTCTACCTGCCAAGGTGTAACACTTGGTCCAAAAACTCTGGCCACGAACTCATCTGAAAACAAAAGCGCTGGCCATGCTGGTGATGGCCTTTCTTTGTCCGACAACCCTCCGCGCCCAACAAGATGACGAGGTGATTCGCACTAACACCGAGTTGGTGGTCTTGAACGTAACCGTTACAGATAGGGCTGGACAATACGTGCCCGGCCTACGCCTGTCAGACTTCGCCATCTTCGAAGATGGGAAACAGGTTCCGTTCGAAGTGATTTCAAGTTTCAGCGTTCACGAATCTCCCTTCGCATCGGTAGTGCTACTCGACACATCCGGCAGCATGGAAAGTCGTCTTTCCCTGGCTCGTTCAGCAGCGATTCGGTTTCTTGACAGACTACGTGACGAAGATGTTGCCGCCGTTTACAAATTCGATTCGAAGGTCGAACAAGTCCAGGAATTCTCGGGCGGCAGAGATTTGGCACCCATGGCCTACGGGGTAAAAGCCACCGGCTTGACCACTCTTAATGATGCGATTGTCGGTGCGGCCAAAGCACTGGCGGCCCGCCCGGAGAAACGCAAAGCAATCGTGGTGTTATCTGATGGACTGGACACGTTTAGTAAGGCTTCAGCTGACAAAGCCATTGAGAGTGCGCTCGCGATTGGTGCCAGCATCTATGCCGTCGATATGTCAGCAACCGATGGAAACGCTTCTCGCAATCAGCAGAGCGCTGCGGTCTTAAGAGGTTTTGCAGAAAAGAGCGGTGGGAGATTTGTGGCTACTCCGGGAGGTCCGGCGTTGCGCGATGCATTTGCGAGTATTGCCGAGGAGTTGGGCCACCAATACACCATCGCCTTTCGTCCATTGAATGAAAAACGAGACGGCAAATGGCACAAGCTGGACGTAAAGACGTCTCGGAGTGATTTGGTAGTGCGATCTCGTAAGGGGTATCGCGCGCCGAAAAGTTTAAGTTGACCCTGACGCTACGCGCTAAAATCAGGCGCGCGTTGTTTTGTTCAATAACTTCTCGCGGTGTCTCTCCAACGCAAGTTCAACCAATACATCAAGCATTCGTTTGTAGCTTAAGCCTGAGGCCGCCCACATCTTGGGATAGCCGGAAACTTCGGTTAGTCCTGGCATCGTGTTCAACTCATTTATCAACAGTTGCTTCGAGCCGCGGGTTAGGAAAAAGTCTACGCGTGCCAGACCGGCGCCGTCGATCGACTGAAAGGCCTGAATCGCCATCTTTTGAATCCTGGTGGTTAAGGTCTTCGGAATTGGGGCTGGGACCACAAATTCGACACGCCCTGTCTTGGTGTATTTTTCGGTGTAGTCAAGAAATGATGCCGCCTTGTCGTAGATTACATACTCGCCCGGAAGGCTGGCCTGCGGTTCATTGTTACCGATTACCGCGCACTCAATTTCCCGTGCATCAACTGCCTCTTCTACTACTATCTTTCGATCATACTGAGCAGCCAACGCCACCGCTTGTTCCAGTGACTTCTTATCATCCGCTCGCGAGACTCCAACCGACGAACCAAGATTCGCGGGCTTAACGAAACAAGGCAGCCCCAGTTTGCGCATGATCGTATGCATGATTTTCGCGCGATCGCTTTCCCACTGCGTCCGCAGAAACCAAACGTATTTACACATCGGCAAGCCTGCTTGCAGGAACAACAACTTCATCGCCACTTTATCCATGCCGCACGCCGAAGCTAGCACGCCGCACCCGACGTAGGGTACGTTTGCCATCTCCAGTAATCCTTGAAGCGTTCCGTCTTCACCGAACGGTCCATGGAGCACTGGAAACACGACATCGAGCTGCTGCGAGGTCAGAGTGCTACCGCTTTGTTCAAAGGACAGCAGCCCGCTGTGTGACGGATCGCCCAGGATCGCGACCGCCCCCTGATAACCTGAGGCTATCGTCGCCGGCAGGAGTGATTGAGCGTTTTCCGGCAGTAGTTGATAGGCGGCAGCGGGTGATAGCCATTTCCCTTCCCGGGAAATGGCGATAGGCACCACCTCGTATTTCTGGCGATCGATCGCATCGATCACCGAGGCCGCCGAGCGTATCGACACTTCGTGTTCGCCAGACTGTCCGCCAAAAATTACCCCTAAGCGAAGCTTCTTCGCCAAATAAATACTCCCCTCGAAATTGATTAAAGATTGAAACGGTTAAAGAATTGTTTTGCCCAATGCTGACAAGATTAACTCAACGCCAAGTTCGGCTGTCTTGTTGTTTATGTCAAGCGCAGTATTTATCTCCACGACTTCCAACGAGCGCATGCCGCCCGCATCAGCAATTTTTTCCATTGCCAGATGCGCCTCGCGATACGTCAGGCCGCCTCGCACGAGCGTTCCAGATCCTGGAGCGTCTCCCGGATCAAGTGCGTCCACATCGAAGGTGACCGCATAACCACCGCTGGCTCGCGACGCGATTTGAATCGCTTCGTCCATACAAGCGCTCATGCCGCGTTCGTCAATCTCACGCATGGTCATGAAACGAATTCCTAGTTTTCGCACCAGCTCCCGTTCATCGTGATCGATGTCGCGCGCGCCTATGTGGACACACAACGTGGGCTCAAGCTTGGGAGAAAAATTGGCGATGCTCGTAAGTTGTAGTGCTCCATATCCCAGCAGAACTGCCAAAGGCATTCCATGAATGTTTCCCGACGGGGAGGTCTCCGGCGTGTTCATGTCGGCGTGCGCGTCAAACCAAATTAGTCCCGGCTTTTCATTCCGTTTGCGACAAAAAGAGGCAAAGCCGGAAATCGACCCAATCGCAATTGAATGATCGCCGCCAAGAATCAAAGGCAGCTCGCCCGCATTCAAAACTTCTTCAGCTTTTTGCGCCAGCTCTTCGCAGGCGCTGCTAATTTCTAGTAGATGCTTGAGCTTGTCGGCCGGGTCAGGCGCAGTTTGCTCTTCTTCAACCTCCAGGTCGCCGAGGTCACGTACTTTATAGCCAAGTTGTGCGATCCTGCGATTGAGTTTTGCAACTCTGAGCGCGGCTGGGCCAAGCTCGACGCCGGCCATGCTGGCACCATAGGCCAGCGGCACACCGATAACGCCAACTCCTTTTTTAGCTTTAGAGTTTGACCAGCGTTGCGGTTTCTCGGCGACGACTGTATCCGACATCCGTTCCCCGTTTCTATCCGCCAAGGTTGATGTTGAAACCGCTGCCGCCTCCGCTCTGAGTCGGGAAGAAAGGCTTCATGAGGCCCGCAAAGGCTGCGAGATTGCGAGTTTGAATCAGGATCTCGCCCGGCCCGCTGAATTCCGCGACTATGCCTTCCCCGCTCACGATGCTGCGAAAGAATCCGGCCGCCGCTTTGCGCAGCGTGTATTGCGTGGTTCCTTCCCAGGCAACGAGATGGCCGGTATCAACAACGTAGCGATCGCCGGCCTGCAAAGTCTTACGATGAATCGCGCCGAAGGATGAGACCAGCAAGAGTCCGCGACCCTGCACCATCAGAACAAACAAACCCTCACCGCCAAAAAACGACTTTGCCCCACCCCATTTTGTATCGACGGTTAAACCAGCATCGCCGGCAAGGTAGGAACTGGACTGCACAAAAAACGTTTGATTGCTGAGTTCGATGGCTGCGATATCGCCCGGCGCTCCGGGTGCAAAGGTAACTTCACCCGGTCCACCACGAGCCGTAAAAGTCGAAACAAACGCCGACTCGCCACCGGCCGCTCGCTTGATGGCGCCAAACAATCCACCCTTCATCTGCGACTGCAGCTCGATGTTCGCAGACATCGAAACCATGGCGCCTGCTTCCGCCTGAATCGATTGTTCGGCTTGAAGTTGAATTACCGCAAGCGAGAAAGCCGGTTGATGCAGCACTTCATATTTGTATCCACTTCCCATTCCGCGTGCATCTTCGTCGATGTGAATGCCGTGGGCCTGCGCGAAACCTCCGGCCGGAGCAGCCGCGCGAGCGGGAGGAGGAGGCGCGCCCGCTGCATCCAGTCGATAACCGCAGCCGCCGCAAAAGCCGGCTCCCGGAAGTAATTGTGCCCCACACTTCGGACAGTTCATAAAGTTACTCCTTGAGATTTTTCCCTGATGATAGCTACAGCTTCTTCCGGGGTTCTTGCAAAGTCCAGCGCCGCAACGTCTGTCTCGCTTACCACCAGATGTTTTTGCCACTCGCGCACGATTGGAGGCCAACAGTCGCCCAACAACACGAGCGGTCGGGGCCCAATAACCTTCGTTTGAATCTTATTCCAAACCAGTGATAACTCGGTAACGGTACCCATACCGCCACGAATGGCGATGAAGCCAACTGATCGGGTAATAAGCTGTTGCAGTCTTTCGTAGAAGTGTGGGGTGGCGACTTTATCGGTGAGATAGCGGTTGGGTTCAGCTTTAAACTGATTCATTACGATACCAAGCACACGGCCGCCGCGCTCATGTGCGCCACGACTGGCAGCTTCCATCACTCCGAGGTAGCCGCCGGTACAGATCGTGAATCCTGCATCAGCGAGCATCTGACCCACGCGCCGCGCCTGTTCGTATTCAGGATCCAGTTCGCTACATTTCGCGCCGCCAAAAATTGTAACGATGCGTTCTGGGATCTCGTGGGCCATGGCTCAGTAAGTTCGCGCCAAAGGCGCTGGTAGTCGTTAGACTTCCCCGCTCACCATCAGGGAGCCCGACTCTTTGTAAGCAATGTAATCTTCGCGCGTTTTGAAGGAGCCGCCGCTGTAGTCCGCCGGGATGGGCGCGGGGTCGTATAGTCTGCGATCCGAAACACTGACGAAGCCGGCCCGCTCGAAGGCCGAACGATAGTCCGCGATACTCAGAAACTGCACCGGCACCTTCAACTGATCGACCCACTGGCCGGATGGAGCGTTTTCCTTGTAGAGATCGACGACGGTAACAAACCGACCGCCATCGTTCAGCACTCGCTTGATCTCGCGTAAAGCCGCCAACATGTCGGCGTAGTAATAAAGCGACTCCATTGAGAACGCGTGTGTGAACTCGCCATCGCTGAAAGGAAGTTTTTCGGCGCTGGCCACCTGAAACTCGACATTGCGAAACGTCGTCGAAGTTTCGCGAGCGAGCTTGATCATTTCGTCGGCGATGTCTATGCCTACTACTCGACCATCGGTCGCCTTTTCAGCCATTAAGCGCGTCGCCCAACCGGAGCCGCAACCAACATCGAGCGCGCGGGCGTCGGCTGTAAGGGCCATCAGTTCAATCGCCTGTTCACCGACCGGACGGTGACCTTTTTCCATGCCGGCGCCGCGACCGGCTCTGGCCCAATCGTTAAATTCGAGTCGTAAGCGTTCGTCCATAATTTTTCAAGTGCGGTGACCTGTTACCGCTTAAAGCCGGTTGCGATCTGTCGCGACCCTTTCGAGGGTCACGGTTCACGAAGGGTAGATCTACGGGCGCAACCGATTCATCAGCCGCGGGAATGGAATGGTTTCGCGAATGTGCTCGATGCCACACATCCACGCGGTGCAACGTTCGATGCCCATGCCGAATCCGGCATGAGGAACGCTACCGTAACGGCGCAAGTCGAGATACCACTCAAAAGCTTCCTGCGGTAGTTGATGCAGCGCGATCTGCTCCTTTAGAAACTCAAGCGAGGTAGCGCGCTCTCCTCCGCCAATAACCTCGCCGTAGCCTTCAGGGGCCAGCACATCAACTCCCAGCGCTAACTCCTTTCGCTCCGGGTCGCGGGCCATGTAGAAGGCTTTCACTGCCGCCGGATAATGGTGGACCATTAACGGCTTATCGTAGTTGGCCGATAAGTAGGTCTCATCCGGCGCACCGAAATCTCCACCCCATTCAAAACGCGCTTCGAGCGCGCCTTTTGCGTGGCCCTCCTGCAGGAGTTTTACAGCGTCGTCGTAATGCATGCGCGGAAACGGCGGGACAATCGCCTCGAGTTTGGCGCGGTCGCGCTCCAATATCGTTAACTCTTCGCCCCGAGTTTCCAGCACCCGTCCGGCGATATAGGAAAGCATTCGCTCTGACAACGTCATCACGTCGTCCAGATGTGCATAGGCCATCTCAGGTTCGACCATCCAGAACTCGGTCAGGTGCCGTCGCGTCTTCGATTTCTCAGCGCGGAAGGTTGGCCCAAAACAATAAGCCTTTCCCAGAGCGGCAGCGGTCGCTTCGTTATAGAGTTGCCCCGATTGCGTGAGATAAGCCTTCTCTCCGTCGAAATAGTCGACTTCAAAAAGCGTAGTCGTACCTTCGCAGGCTGCGGGCGTAAAGATTGGCGAGTCAGCAAGAGTGAAACCATCGTTATCCAGGAAGTCGCGTACGGCCTTAACTACCGTGTGGCGAACCTTAAGAATTGCATGCTGGCGGCGCGACCTTAGCCAAAGATGGCGATGGTCCATGAGAAACTCAACGCCATGTTCCTTGGGCGTGATCGGATAATCGTGCACCTCCTGCAGGACTTCGGCATGCAGTAAATCAATTTCAAAACCACCCGGTGCGCGACTATCTTCCCTGACAGTGCCTCTGATCGAGAGCGCAGATTCCTGCCCGAGTCCCTTAAGCGCGTCCCAGACTTCGGGAGCTATGGCATTCTTCAACGCAACGCATTGCACTACACCGGTGCCGTCGCGTAGCTGTGGAAAGAGAATCTTACCGCTTGAGCGCAGGTTATAGAGCCAGCCGTGGATCGTAACTTCGCGACCAACATGTTCCACGAGTTTGTTGATTGAAGTCCGCGGCGGAGTTGTCGTTTCGAGTGATTGTGATTCAGTAGCCATTTATTGTTAAGTCTCTGGTAACGCAAACTGTTAGTTTGCGCGAGGTTCTGCAATTCAAGTCTTGACCAGCAGGCCACGACGCAAACTAACAGTTTGCCGGCAATTGACTAATTCGTTCGCTCTCTAAGCATCCGGCGCAATGCCGGAAATCTGTCAAGCCAGTCCGCCGCCTGCAGCACGATGTAAATGGTAGGCGAAATAAACTGTTCATAAACTTCGCCACGTTTACAGACAGCCGTTTGATAAGAAAATGTTCCAATCGCTTTAAGGCCGCGCTGAATTGTCATCAGTCGAAACTCGCACGCAACTTCATCGGGGTCCAGAGCGTCAAGTCCCAGCCGCCGGCGTTCCTCCAACAGCAGCAAACGAAAGGTTCGTAATTCGGCCAGTGATGGTGGCTCCAATCGCCGATCGAGCAGAAAGGAAACCAGATCGTAAGTGACCGGGCCCATGCGTGCATCCTGATGATCGATAATGCGAAGACGACCGTCTCTAGCTACCATTAAATTTGCAGCATGAAAATCGCGGTGACACAAAACGCGCGGGCGCGCCGCCAATTCTGCAGCGACGTCATTAAGTTCTGCCTTAAGTTCAGCCGCTTCCGCATGGCGAAGTTCTTCACCTCGCAAACTACCAAAGTAATGCTCCACGAAGAAATCCAATTCCCAGGAGAGCTTGGGCTCGTCAAAGGCCAGGCGGCTCGCGATGGATTGTTGCTCAAAGGCCCTGCCGGTAGCTTTCTGGATTTCGGCAATCAGCTTCACCGCTCGCTCTTTAAATTCATCGCATTCTTCTCGGGATCCGTCCTCAAAGATGCGAAACAACTGCCGGTCACCGAGATCTTCCTGGACGATTACGCCGCTCTGGCCATCAACCGCGTAAATCTCCGGCACCGGTAAAGCGTTTTGCGAGAACAAGCGCGTCACGTCCAGATAGGGATGGAAGTCGGGATCGAAGGCCTCAGGGTAAACTGCTGCCACTGCGCTTCCCTTCAGCCACGGAATGCGAAAGTAGTTGCGAGTGGAGGCATCAGGTGTCAGGGGCACAATCGACTTGTCGTTGATCCCCTGGCCCTCCAAAAATTGCAGGAGGCGCTCTGAAGCAGAAACGTCAAAAGTGCTCGTTGTCACCTGTTTTGCTGAGCTCATTCGGAAAGAAGGGCGCATTCAACCCTTACATGGCGAAACTGCAAATCCATTCGCCATTCAGGCCGTTTTGTGTGCGCCGGATTGTATCATTCAGTCAGAGGCACGACAAAATTGTCGCCTCTAAACTCTCCTTTGAGAGCTTTTGGTGGTGGTGTCTTTCCTCGAATCAACGATGCACAAACTACGACGGCGTTATCGACGACCTCTCCTGAACCGATTCTGACTTTGTCGCCGATGACGGCTCGTTTGACCCGCGCGTCCGGCTCAATCACTACGTTATCCCAGAGAACCGAATCGCTGATTTTCGCCGCTGCCGATAATTCGCAGCCGATACCTGCGCTCACGGTTTCGCCCTTTTCAGACAACAGCAACAGACTGATATCAAGATATCGAGGGATGGTGGATAGCTCAAACCAACGACCTGCAGCCACATGTGCTGCCACCCTTTCACCATTCGCAATGGCCTGGGGATACACGTCAGTGGTTGAATGCGAAAAGACAGCGTGGGGAATGTAGTCAAATATTTTCGGCTCAAGAATCTGAATGCCGGTAAACATTAGCGGTGGGTTATTAGCCGAGTAATCCGCGGGGACCGGCATGCCGCCAAACCCTTGCACGAAACCGTCAGCGGTTTTGACGATGGAAAATTTCTCGCACGCCGCATTGGGCAACAAAACCAGGGTCGCTATGGCATTCGACCGCCGGTGCGTTGCAAAAGCCGCGTTGAGGTCTATGTCGGTAATGATCTTTCCGTTGACTACAACAAAGGTGTCTCCATCAAGCAGTCCGCGCGCGTTGTCCATTGCTCCGCTGGTCCCGAGGATTTCAGGCTCTTCAACATAATGAAGCTTCACTCCAAACCTGCTGCCGTCCCCGAGCGCCCGCCGCACTGACTCTGGATGATGATGAAGGTTGACGATAATTTCGTCGCACCCGTAGCGAGCAAGGTATTCAGCTACATAACCAACCAGTGGCTTGCCCAGGATCGGAATGGCAGGTTTGGTGCGGTCTTCAGTGAGTGGCCACAGACGTGTGCCGTAGCCGGCGGAGAGAATCATTGCACGCATGAACGGTATTCTATTCTATTTCACAACCGAGAGCGGTAATGACGATCCAATAGGCACTCATGCAGTTTAGAGTTCAAACTTTAGTTTGTGCCTTAGGTAGCGACGAAACTCGCAGCCTAAAGGCTGAACTCTGAACTGCTTGACGCTACCGATTCATCAGGACGCTCGCGACGCATCGCGAATCATGAGGTCAAAGGTACCGGGCGCGGTTTTTCGGAAGCGCGTGTTGCGATTGAGAGAGACGGCAATACTTATGGTCGGGTTTTGACCGGTAAACTTAAAGCCACCTTCGAGCAGCCGGTTGTAAATCTCATTGACATGAAGTGCTCCGCCTTCTTCACGCAATAAGAGAGTGACAGCCTGAGGAATGGTGCGATCCATGAAGCGATCGCTCATCGCCTCGGTATTCGGCCTGAGCGTGGGAATCTCCTGCCGCCGGTTGTCCACGGTGAAGGGCGCTCGAGCCGCCGTAGGCCTGGGTTGCATAGCGGCTTCGAGTTCCGCGTCAGAAGGAAGTCCTCCGGAGAAATTGCTGCCGGAAAGATTGCCCGATGCCAGTACCGAAGTCAGCAGTCGATAGATGGCCGCTTCCGATTGGGTAGCCAGCGTATCCATCTCGGCTAATTCGGCGCGAACGGAATCAGCCTCTACCTCAAGCTCTCGCAGACGCGCGGCAAGATGCATTCGCGCAGCGCGAGACTGTCGCAGGCTCTGCTCCAGACGGGAAAGAAGGTTTTCGCTCGGCCGGTCTGACATGGGTCGAATCTTAAAGAAAAAAGAGGAGACGGTAAAGGCAAAAAGAGAAAAGAGAGCAGGAGAAAAGGGGAATCGGGGAAAAGGGGAACGGGGAAGGGTAGGATGGCTTAAGAGCGAGGGACCAGTAAATCTTTGTTCCCTTCCCCTTTTCCACGCTTTTTAGGGTTAGCGATCGCGGTCGAGCACGTAGGTTGGTATTGCCGCCAGGGCCTCGCGATATTCGGAGTCCAGCAGGTTATCGAGCGCCGTACGGGCAGCAGTAGCGTATTCATCAGCCCGTAAGCGCGCCCGTTCAACCGCGCCAACTCGTTCAACTGCCTGGTGAAGCTTGTGACGAGCAATGCTTTCGTAACTGGCCTGGCTCATCACCGTTTGCACCATCTCTCGCGTAGACGGTTCAGCACCAATCAGGTAAATCAATGGCAAAGTTACTTTGCCTCCGAGAAGGTCAACACCGGTGCTCTTGCCCAGGATGTCATCGGTCGAGGTGAAGTCGAGCAGATCATCGGTTAGTTGAAAGGTCATCCCCAGATTCATGCCATAGTCCGCCAGCGCTTTCTGTTCTGCTTCCTTGGCGCCGCCAAGAATGGCGCCGACTTCACAACAGGCGCTAAAAAGAAAAGCTGTCTTTCGCTGGATGATGTCGAGGTAGTGCTGTTCGGAAATGTCGGTCTTTCCCAGAGTTGTTAACTGCAGTAGTTCGCCCTCGGTCATTTTTCGCGTTACGCGCGTCAGGATATCGAGAATTGGCAGCGAACGTTCGGCAAGACTGGTTTCGAAGGCTGACATGTACAGCCAGTCCCCCATCAGCACAGCGGTCTCGTTGCCGTAGAGTGCATTGACGGTCGGACGATTACGCCGGGTGTCGGCGCTATCAATAATGTCGTCATGAACGAGCGTTGCAGTGTGAAGAAACTCCATCACGGTTGCCATGCGAATGGAGTTATAACGCGAACCAGCGCCGCCCACGGCATAGTTTGCAAGGATTGTCAGGGCCGGACGAACGCGTTTGCCACCCGACTCACGAAGATAGTCTGCCAGGTAGGCAATGACCTGAACATTTGAACGTGCCTGGCGTTCAAATTCAGATTCCACCTGCGCCAGCTCGGCGGCGATCAGACTAAAGATACGCTTGGCGGTAAGCGTGACATTATCGAGCACGGCGCTGGGTTCTGTTGCTGGCATCCTGCTGACTACCGACCACCCGTTCAGTTTGTACGATAGTTGGAAAACTGCATATTAATCCCAAAATCCTTGCTCTTCAGGTCTGCGATCACTGCCTGCAGCGTATCGCGATCCTTGCCTGCCACGCGCACGATATCGCCCTGAATCGAGGCCTGTACTTTCGCCTTCGAATCCTTAATGAACCTCACAACTTCTTTGGCCTTCTCTTGAGGAATACCCTGTTGGATTTGCACTTTCTGCCTGACCGTTCCGCCTGCGGCCGGATCAACGGTGCCATAACTCAAGGCCTTGAGCGGGACGCTACGGCGCACCAACTTCTGCTGAAAGATGTCGTTCATATTTCGCAGCTTGGTTTCGTCTTCCGCAGTCAGAATCAACTCATTTGCTTCGAGCGCAACGGTGGCAGTGCTGCCCTTGAAATCGAACCTTTGGCGCACTTCCTTGACGGTCTGATTGATCGCGTTGGTTATCTCTGCGCGATCCACTTCCGACACGATATCAAACGAATTCTGCTGGGCCATGGTGCACTAAGTCTTGTTGACGGTGTTCAATTTATGGCTTTACCTGCGGTGAGGATAACACCAAATTGTCAGCATGTGAAAGTTGTCGCTTAATCCGGTAGTGGTACAGTTTGTAGAGGCTACCTTGTGTCATGAAGTCAGTACCACCCACGCGGTAGCGGGTGGGTCTCTTCAATCCTTTATGAACCCGCCTAAAAAGCGACTCGAAAATCGGCAATCAAGAACCCACCCGCTACCGCGTGGTAGTACTGACTTCACGCCACCCAGTTTCTCTAAACGAAACTGTACCACTACCCTTAATCCAGCGACGGCTGTCAGAAAGCAGCGGGGGCACGCCCGCCGTCCCGATCCTGAGCTTTTCCAGGTGATTGGTTTTGAGGATTGAAAGCCTTTCCTCCATGAGCACAACGAGCATCTCTGAAGTCTCAGGTGAGGACGGCGGGCTTGCCCCCGCTCTTACAGGTTGAACATTCTGGCAAAGTTTGCCGCTGTGACTCGTCCAATCTCATCAACACTAACCCCATGAAGATCTGCCAGACAGCGCGCCACTTCGACGACATAGGCAGGCTCATTACGCTTGCCGCGATAAGGAACCGGCGCCAGAAACGGACAATCCGTTTCAATGAGAAGCATATCCAGGGGCACCTGTTTCGCTGTCGCCCTCAGCTCATCCGCCTTTTTGAAAGTGACAATGCCGGACAAGGAAATGTAGAAGCCCAAATCAAGCGCCTGTTGTGCCAGCCAACTGCTACCACTGAAACAGTGCATTATGCCGGTTCGGCCAGCGCTCGCACTCTGAGACTTGAGAATGTCTATAGTCTCAGCTTCCGCTTCCCGCGTGTGAATGATCACTGGTAGGTTGGCGTCTCCAGCGAGCTGCAACTGTCGCTTGAAGACTTTGATCTGCACCTCGCGGGGTGAATTATCGTAGTGGAAGTCCAAGCCAATTTCGCCCCAGGCGACCACGCGCGAGCTTTGGGTTATCAGCCTTAGAACTAGTTTCTCGGCCTCGTCATCGAACAAGCGGGCGTCGTGCGGATGAATGCCGATTGCGGTGTAGACATCTGAGTGAGTTTCAGCTAGATCAACGGCGCGCTCCAGAGCGCCGCTGTGTGGATCGCCAGTGCCAATATTGAGAATAGTGGAGACGCCGGCGACACGGGCCCGTTCAATGACCTGTTCGCGATCGCCGTCAAATTCCGGGCCGTCTATGTGTGCGTGCGAATCTACAAACATCTTTGACTATTGTGCCGGCTTATCTGTCCACACATGCTCAATGATGAGCCACTTCCCCGTCGGCTGGCGCTTGAAAACGATGACGTAGTTTCCCTTCAATTCTGTTCTGGCAACACCCGAAGCTGGAATGATTGTCTCCAGATAGTCTCCACTGTCGTAAGCGAGATTGCCAGAGGCTTCGGTAACAAGACTCCGCGGCGTGAGGTCAGAGGTATGACCTTCCATCGCCGTTTTGAAGACCGCACGAATTGCCTCGCGACCGCTAAACCTGTCACCAGTACCAGTCAGAAAGACAGCGGCCGGAGCGTACAGTGCGACTACGTCGTCGAGCTTCTTTTGCCGCCAATACTCTGCCCACTGCCCGCACACCCGCGAAAGCTTAGTCTCCAAGGGAGATCTCGGCAGCGGCTTTTTGGAGGCTGGACCAGAGGAGTCTCTCGCATTGGGAAGGCCCGGACGCGTTTGCTTTGTTTGGGCCGCACCATCCAATCCAGATACGAGCAGGATCGAAACAAGAATGAGGAGTCGCACCGGTTTAGCTCTCCTTTCCCGCAGTCTGAATAAGCGAATTGAGCCGTCAGAAACTGATGATTTGTCGCTCGAGTAAGGTCTTTATCATTCGCAAGCTATCAACTTCCTTGAACGGGCAAATCGAGAGGATCGATTTAACATCCCATTCACCGTTGATACGCGAGAGCACAAAGGCTTCCTGTGGCTCCAGCGTTTGCTGCGTTAGGCCGACCTCTGACATTGCGAGTTTTGGCACTGCGTCTGGCAGCAAAGGGGCGGCGTAAAGCTGCAGGATAACGGTTTCTTCGGCTGTGAATAGCAGAGTGCGCGCTTCCGAATTGTTAGGCTCTTTCTCCAGGATGGTCTGAAGCGTCGCAAGGGCTGATTCGCCGTCGCCGGCCTTGATTTGCGTCCGCGCTGCCTCCAGTAAATTCGGAATTGTCTCCTGTATGTCTGGAGGAACTTGCGGCGCCTGGAAGCTTTCCGGTGCATCACCAGCTACACGCGCGATTCCCTGATTCACCAGATCGTAAAGCAGCCCATAGACGTGAAACGGAGAAGCGTGCATGTTGTAACTGATTTCAGCCACTGACATTTTCTTTTCGACGAAGAACAGTATTTGACGAACCTCTTTGCTGGCGTTTAGTTGCGACGTCCAGCCCGGTCCCAGTTCCAACAGACAGCGATCGGAAGGAATTAGGGCGCGATAGCGCTGCCATTCGTCGATTCGGTAAGCGCCATCCATGATGACTTTCGTCGTTGGTACTTCTATACGCACGAAATGATTAGGCGGCGCCTCATCAGCGAAGAGCTCGAAGTGAGCGTCTTCCCAGAGGAACAGATCGTAAATTATGTCGAGGGTGCGGATGCGTAAGATCTGCAACACATCTTCATGAGGGAGAACTCCGTTCGAAACCAGAATTTCACCCAACCTGCCTCCACCTTCTCTCTGCTTTTGTAAGGCCGACCTCAGTTGGGGCTCATCGAGCTTACCGTAATGAATCAGAAGCTGGCCCAGATACTCTTTCGGATCGTTGGAGGTAGCGCCAATAATCAGGCCGCTCTCGAGGTAGATTTCCTTGACGATCTTCGCTCGATCGAATTTCAACCTGCCAGTCTTCCGGCCCACTGCCAGGAATTGCAGCAGATCGGAGACACTCATTGTCGAGAGGTTGCCCTGGATTCCCTTCATTTCGATAAGTGTCCGGCAAAGCCAAATAAGCGGTGTCGAAGGGCTGGCATTTCGTTCAATTTCTTATAGGAAAAAATCGGCAAGTTGGATTCGGACAAATTTGACCTTTGGTCACAGAGTACACGTGAGAGCAATGTAGATTCAAGCCTTTATTCTGAGATTACGGAGATTTAATGCGTCCCAATTGAGTGATCGAAATATACAGCAATGCAAAGATTCGCGGAAATGAACCGGAGGTCCAATTCAGTGCATGATCCTCCGAAACATCTTCGTCAAAAGAACAAAGCCCGCAACCTATAGTCGCGGGCTTTGCTTGAAATACCGGCAGCTATTTCAGTCGAGCACCGTTGGGTACGTCCTCCGTGAAGGTGGCGATCACGGGCTTACCTTCCTCCCCGACTGAAGCGGCAAGTAACATCCCTTGCGATTCATGGCCACGCAGCTTGCGCGGCTTCAGGTTAGCGACCACGGCGATCTTGCGGCTGAGTAACTGCTCCGGGCTGTAAAACTGCGCGATGCCGGCGAGAATCTGACGCGGCTTCTCTTCCCCGATATCAACGGTCAACAAAAGAAGTTTGTCTGCTTTGGGGATGCGCTCGGCGGTGAGCACTTCACCGACGCGCAAGTCGACTTTGGTAAAGTCAGTAATGTCGATGAAGCTCGTTACCCCAACAGCACCAGCATCAGCTTCAGTTGCGTGTTGACCAGATCCGCCTGACGCACTCTGCTCGACGATGGAGGGCATTGCGGTTGATTCGCTCGCGCTACCAGAAGCAAGCGGACTTTTGGCATCGGCCGTTGAACTCGCTTGGTCGCTGCTGCCTACTGCACCCATCCCCTGCCCCTGTTCATTGATTTCCTTCATAGTTTTAGCCTTGTCGATTCTTGGAAAGAGCGGTTTCACTTCACCGATGGTGGTGTCTTCTTTAAGCTCGCCCCATGTCAATTTTGCCGGATCGATCCTTCCCGGCGTTGGCGCATCTGCTGAATTTCCCAGTCCAAGTTGATTCCAAATCTCCGTCGTCGCCTTGGGCATCACCGGAAAAAGCAACACGCAAAGCCAGCGCAAAGTTTCGGCAGCGCGGTACAGCACCGCATTCAATGTCTGCTTTTGATTCTCATCCTTGGCGAGGTCCCACGGTTTCGCGTCGGAGATCATCTTATCCACACGGGCCACGACCGACCACGCAGTTTCCAGGGCTTTGCTGAACGCAAACACTTCGAGGTGTTGGAGGAACTGATCGCGTGCATGTTCGAGGAAACCGGAAATCGCAGTTTCCTCGGTGTCCAGGCCTGCACGTTTTGCCAGTAACAACTTGTCCTCGGGAATAAAGCCGGAAGGAACTCGTCCATTGCAATAGCGCGCGATCATCGTTAAGGTGCGGCTTGACAGGTTGCCCAGGCCACTCGCTAGATCGCTGTTGGTGCGATCGATTAATGCTTCATAACCAAAGCGCCCATCCTGACCAAAGACCATTTCACGAAGACAAAAGTAACGGATCGCATCGATTGGAAAATAACGATTCAGCACCTCCAGCTCAACCGTGTTGCCCAACGTCTTCGACATTTTTTTCCCCACCGGGTCGAGCCACATGCCGTGAGCTACGATCGCACGCGGCTGTTCCACGCCCGCGGCCAACAAAAACGCCGGCCAATAGACGGCGTGGAATCGCAGAATGTCTTTACCGACGAGGTGCAAGGCCGGCCAAAACTTCTCGAAGCCTACGGCGCGTTCGCGTTCTTCATTGCCATAGCCAATAGCGGTGATGTAATTCGTGAGTGCCTCAAACCAAACGTACATCGTGTGTTCGGGATCGTCTGGCACCGGAACGCCCCAGCTTACAGACGTTCGCAAGCGGCTAACGGAAAGATCTTGAAGTCCGCCCGCAACGAAACTCCTTACTTCATTCTTTCTTGATTCGGGCTGTACGAAGTCCGGCCTGGATTTGTAAAGGTCCAGCAGCGCGTCAGCGTAATCAGCAAGACGAAAAAAGTAGCTGTCTTCCGAAATGCGGTCGAGCAGCATCTCGTGAATCAGACAGGTGGGCGGGTCGCCCGGTTTGGCGGGTTTCGCGTACTCATCTTCAGTCTTGTATTCCGCACAGGCAGCGCAAAACCAACCCTCGTAATGCCCCTTGTAGATCGCGTCATTACCTTTCGGAGTCTTCGCTCTCGCAATGTGCCGCCAGAGTTCACTGACGCCCTGATAGTGGAAAGGCTCGCTGGTGCGCATGAATATGTCGTAGCCACCATGTTCGGTGTCGAGACTAAACTCGCTGGTCATCTTTTTGAAATAGCTGACTACATAATCCGCCTGTTCTTTTGGCGTGCGACCGCGTCGCTGCGCGGCTCGCTCAATGTTTATGCCGTGCTCGTCTGTGCCGGTTAGAAAAAACGTTTCGATTCCCTGCTGTCGCTTATGGCGCGCGATCGTGTCTGCCACGATCATCGTATAGAGGTGACCTAGATGCGGCAGGCTGTTGGCGTAGTAGATAGGAGTAGTGACGTAGAAAGTTTTCATTGATGAATGTTGACCGTATTAAAGAGAACGAAAACCATTTTCCATTTCTCATTTGACATTTTTCATTTGTCATTGAAACCAAAGAGCGGTGGCGGATAGGCCGAGATCACTATGCCTGGTGAAGTCGGCGGTTTCCAATGTCGTCTGTCGCTTTGCAATGACAACTGAGAAATGTTTTGAGAAATGGAAAATCTTTATTCGGTAATTTGCAATTGTCACCAGACGTCAGCGTTTAGATGCCTTAGCAAATTCGTCGTTTGGATTGAACTTCGGCATTTGCTCGGCATCGGCTATACGGCGTCCGATGGCCATCGCGATCTCGGTTTCCTGTAGCATGCCGCGAAAATTCCAGGAGTCGGTGTATTCGTCAGAAGGCTGATGGTAGTGTGCCGTGTTATAGGCCTTGAATTGTTCTTCGCCCCACTCCTTAGTGTGTCCCACATAATCATTCCCTTCCTTCAAACTGATCGAAGGAACGCCGACGCGTGCAAAGGGGAAGTGATCCGAACGATAGAACGATCCCTGCTCCGGCCGCGCGTCCGGTGACACGCGCAGTCCTCGTTCACGAGCCACTGCTTCAACCACCGCTTTCAGAGAAGAACGCTCAGCGCCAAGCGGCACGAAGTCGTGCGTAGGACCCAGCACGTTCATGGAATCCAGATTTACGTTCGCGGCTGTCTTTGCGAGCGGCACCAGCGGATGTTTCGAATACCATTCCGCTCCGATCAGTCCTTGCTCTTCCGCAGTTGGAAACAGGAAGAGACTAGATCGGCGCGGTCGTTGTGCCGGCGGCAGCTTTGACAGCACTTCAGCGATCGCTAATACCGACGCAACCCCCGTCGCATTGTCGAGCGCCCCATTGTAGATAGTGTCGCCATTCTTGTCGGGAGCGCCGACACCCAAATGATCCCAATGAGCCGAGTAAACTACGTATTCGTCGCGCAGCTTGGGATCGCGTCCCGGAAGTATCCCGACGACGTTTGGCGCCTCCACACGTTTCACTTCGCTTTTAAGACTTATCTTGCCTTTGAGATTAAGCGCCACCGGTTGGAAGTCTCTTGAAGCGGCCTTCGCGCGCAGGTTGTCGAGGTCCTGCCCGGCTAGTTTCATAATCTTCCGGGCTGCATCATCCGTCACCCAGGATCGAATTTTCAGAAATGGGGAGTTGTCGCCGGAGTTACGGGCGATATCAAAGCGCCACGATCCATTCGACGTGCGCACGACGCTCCAGGGATAACCTGCCGATTGATCCGTGTGCAGCAGGATGACAGCTGCCGCGCCGCGCCGGGCTGCCTCTTCATACTTATAGGTCCAGCGGCCGTAATACGTGAGCGCCTTCGCACCAAACAGCTTTGGTTCCTCAGTGGTGGCCGGCGGATCGTTCACCAGCATTACGAGAATCTTGCCGCGATAATCGTCAGGTCCGCCTTTGTAATCGTTCCAACGCAGTTCCGGCGCGTCTATGCCGTAGCCAACGAAAACCATGTCGGCATCGACGTCGACTTCTTCAGTTTGTGAACCGGTAAAGGCGACGTATTCGTCCGCGAACTTGAAAGTTTCTTTTCCGTTGTGACCGGAAACAGTCAGCTTTGTATTCGGATCGGCTTTGACTCCGACAAGCGATACGGGCTGGAAGAAACTGCCATTCGCGCCTGCGCCCTTCAAGCCAAGCGCTTCCATTTGGGCGGCGATGTAGTTCGCTGCTATCTCGCCACCGCGCGCGCCGGTGCCGCGTCCTTCCAGCAAGTCGCTCGACAAGAATTTAATGCGCGCCCGAATCGCGTCTTCGTTCAATGGCGCACTGGGGCGGCCTCGCTGCTGCGAAAACCCGGTGATACAAATCGCAACGATAGCGATCCACCCTATCGCAACGTGTAATCCAACTCGTCTGCTTGCCATTTGTTTGTCCTACTCCTAAATGAATCTCGCAATCATCGTATTTTGCGAATTCTCTGTGCAACCGCGGTGTCTCTGTGGTGGATCTTTATGGACGTTTTTACCACCGGGACACAGAGAACACGGAGGTGGCACCGAGACTAAAACTAATAAACAGTTGAACTTCACTCTCTACCGGTAATTAACGCCATAGCTTCGGCGCGCGTGCGCGGGTCGGTGCGAAATCCGCCCAACACGGCGGAGGTTACAGTCTTGGCATCTGCCTTTCTTACACCGCGAAGCGTCATGCATGTATGCGCCGCCTCAATCACAACCATCACGCCAATCGGCTTGAGTCCTTCGAAAAGTGTATTCGCAATATCCGTTGTCAGTCGTTCCTGCAGTTGCAGGCGTCTCGAAAAGGTTTCCGCCAAACGAGCCAGTTTTGAGATCCCGAGTATGCGTCCCTCTTTAGGGATGTAGGCGATATGACACTTACCCACGAACGGCGCCAGGTGATGTTCGCACATGGAAGCGATGCTGATGTCTTTAACGATCACCATCTCGTCGTGCTTGTCGCCGGGTAACGGCACGACATGCTGCCTCGGATCTTCACGCATCCCTGAGGTCAATTCGGCATACATCTCCGCGACTCGCCTGGGCGTTTCCTTTAAGCCCGGGCGCTCCGGATCTTCACCGAGTCCCGTCAGAATCATGCGCACGCCTTCCGCGATACGCTCCAGATCAACCGGCGATAGATCGGGCTCCGGGGAGGTATGATCTTCTTTAGAAAACTTCGTCGCCATTTCTTTTCTACAAGTCCATTTGGATTATAGCTTGAACCAAAGATCAGGAGCGGGGGCAAGCCCAACTTCCTAACCTTAGAGACGTTCTGAGTCGCTCATTAAATCCTGGTATGACGGCCATTTCGTCGTCACAAATTACGAGTCCACTATAGTCATCCCATGGTCGGGAAGGTGGGCTTGCCCTCTTCGTCGCCTATTCGTTTAGCAAAATTAGCCAGCACTGCTTCCTCAACCACTCTTAATGGAACGTTCGCATCCCGCGCCGCCTGCCGGCATTGTTCATATTCCGGCATCGCCTTAACAATGTGTCCATTGCGTTGCGCTACTTTAACATCGATTGGCCCATACTGCGTTTCCACCGCAACAATCCGGCGTTCGAGAGCGCGCCGTTCGACCTCGTAAGCGCGAACCCCCAGCGTGGTAGTCTCAGAAAAAAGCAACTCGCTAAGCACCGGCCGCTGTTCGGCGCGACAGAGGATGGACAGCAGGATTCCCGGACGATTCTTTTTCATTTGCACTGAAGTGAAGTAGCAATCCAGGGCGCCGAGTTCAAACGCGCGCTCCATGACGTGGCCAAGTATCTGCGGCGAAATGTCGTCCATGTTCGTCTCAATAATCCAGAGACGCTCATCGCCGGGCGCGTCAGCGTCAGTAGCGCTAACTTGACCTTCTCCCACGAATACGCGTAGGGCGTTCGGGAACTTTTCATACTGTCGCGTGCCCGCGCCGTAGCCAGTCTGCCGCAGCTTCATCAGCGGCATTGGTCCGTAGTCAGTGCAGACCGTTGTAATTATTGCAGCACCGGTCGGGGTCACGAGTTCGCCGGTGATGTCAGTCGAATAGCAAGGCGCTCCCTTTAGCAACTCGGCAACTGCAGGTGGTGGAACCGGATAGCGGCCATGTTCCATATCGAACGTGCCACTACCGACATGAAGCGCCGACGATGCGAAGCGTTCAATACCCAGCAGATCAAAACAAATCGCGGCGCCCACCACGTCGATAATCGCGTCCAGGGCGCCCACCTCGTGAAAGTGGATCTCATTGATTGGTTGGTTGTGCACAGTGGCTTCAGCTTCCGCCAGCCGTGAGAAGATTTTCGCCGCGCGATCCTTCACCCCGTCGGATAGGCGCGAGTCGTAAATGATCTTGAGAATATCCGAAAGATGACGATGCGCATGTTCGTGCGCTGTTTGCACCCGCGCGTAGGTCGCGTTTATGCCGGAACGATCGACAGACTCGAAGTCGATTGAGTAGCCTTTCACGTCGAGCAACGCGAGTTGGCGCTTGAAAGCTTCCGGCTCAACGCCGGCGGCAATCAAGGCGCCAAGAATCATGTCACCACTGGCGCCGGCAAAGCAGTCGAAATAAAGAGTCTTCATAATTAGGTGAATACTAAATCGTGAATAGCAAATAGAGGCGCGTTGTACGCAGTCTCTATTTACCATTCACTATTTACGATTTACCAATCAGCGGCAACACTTCACCAGCCTTACCGGTTAACACTTCATCACAAATGGCCGAGAGCGCTGTCCGCTCCGGGTTAACTTCGCACAGGTAGGCGCCGGCGGCCTTGGCAATCTCAGGGAGACTTGCCGCGGGATAAACGAGTGCCGAGGTCCCGATTACAAAACAGAGTTGACATCCGGCCGCCGCCTCAGCGGCAACCTCGAACGCGCCCGGCGGCAGCATCTCGCCAAACAGGACAACGTCCGGACGCAGACACGACCCGCAACCGGCGCAGTTATCCAGTCGTTGTTCCTGCGGGACTATTGCATAACTGGTGCGGCAGCTGACACAACGTGCCCGCCAGACGTTGCCGTGCAATTCAATCACGTCGCGAGATCCGGCTGTTCGATGAAGACCATCCACATTCTGTGTAACTAAAGTGAATTCCGGAAACAGATCCGCCCAGCGGGCGAGCTCATAGTGGGCCGCATTCGGGCGTAGTGACTGCAGAAGATTCCGGCGGTAATCAAACCATTCCCAAACTGCCGGCAGGTCGTGCTCGACCATTCTCGCCGAAGAAATTACGTCGAAAGGCATTCCCTTCCAAACGGCTGTGTTTCCACCTCCGCGAAAAGTCGGCACGCCTGACTCCGCAGAGACGCCCGCGCCCGTGAGCACTAATACGCGCGTGGCGTGCTCAAACCGGCGGCGCAATTCTGCCGAGATAAGATCTGTCTGCACGACTTGCATTTTGCTTGGATGGTAACAGAGCGCGGCTCGGAAGTGTCAAGGATGGGTTCTGACAACACTCAAGTGATTTTCCGGGACCGCGGGCGTCCCGCCCGCAACGCGCCGCAGGCGCGAAGTTTGTTAAATCCTGCCGCCTTAATCGCATTTTCGCGCTTCGCGCTCATTGCGGGCGGGACGCCCGCGGTCCCGGAAAATCGCTTGAGGGTGCTGGTTCGCGGTAAATTCCGGTCTACGTTATACTCAGCGCTTTTGTAGCAACCGCAGATCGAGGACTATCAGAAAGTGACCCTACTCGAAATACAGGATCGATTGAAGCAGGAGACGCGCACCGCTGCGCTTGAGCTTTTCGGTATTGAGCTCGAGCAGGTCGGGGCGGAAGTTCCGCCGCGTCCGGAGTTAGGCGATCTGGCGTTCCCGGTTTCGTTCGAGCTGGCAAAACGTATCAAGCAAACCACCGGAGTGAAGACCGCGCCCCGGGCAATCGCTGAACAATTGAAAGGAAGGCTTGAGAAATCGGCAGAAGTTTCGCGCGTCGAAGTTGCCGGCGCCGGATATCTCAATGTCTTTTTTGATCGCGCCAGGCTGTTATCTTTGTTTGCTTCTGAAAATCTCGTGAACGTCGAGGCCGCCGCCGTTCCCGATCGGCCGAAAAAAATGGTCGAACACACCAGCATCAATCCGAACAAAGCGGCGCACATCGGTCACGTACGCAATGCTGTTTTGGGCGATACGTTCGTAAGAGTTCTCCAAGGCGCGGGTGAACGGGTGGAAGTTCAGAACTACATTGATAACACCGGTGTTCAGGTGGCAGATGTAGTTGTCGGCTTCATGCATATCGAAAACATGAAACTCGACGACATCAGGGCGCTGGACAGTTCCCTGCCCGCCGATCGTCCGTTTGATTACTACTGTTGGGATCTCTATACGCAAGTCGGACTCTTTTATCGCGATGGTGACGCGACGGGCACACCGACTCCAGAACGCTTGAAGCTCCGCACAGACGTCCTACACGCGCTCGAAGAAGGGAACAATCCGATCGCAGCGCTCGCCGATTATGTGGCTACGCGAAATGTTGAGTGCATTCTCGACACTATGGAGCGCCTCGGCATTCGTTACGACTTGCTGGCGCGCGAATCAGACATACTGCACCTGCATTTTTGGGATCGCGCGTTCGAACTGATGAAAGGCGCTGGAGTCCTCCGCCTCGAAACTACGGGAAAGCACTCCGGCTGTTGGGTGATGCCGTTTGAATCGCACACGGGAACGGACGACCACGAATCAGACAAGATCATTGTGCGTTCCAACGGTACGGTCACTTACACCGGCAAGGACATTGCTTATCAACTGTGGAAACTGGGACGGCTGGGTCTGGATTTCAACTACAAGCCATTCCGTTCATACGCCGATGGGCATGTAGCCTGGGTGACCACGACCGAGCCAAACGCCGCGAGTTTGCCAGAAGTGCCGCGACCTAATTTCGGCGGCGGAGTGAAGGTTTATAACGTGATTGACTCGCGGCAGGCGTACCCGCAGGAGATAGTCGCGCAGGGGGTCGCGGCGGTGGTCCCCGAAGTTGGCGCCGACGCAAGTGTTCACTTCGGCTACGAGATGGTTGCCCTTTCGCCGGCCGCTTGCGCGGAATTAGGTATTGAATTGAGCGAAGAAGATCGCGCGCGGCCCTTCATTGAGATGAGTGGACGCAAAGGCCTGGGGGTGAAGGCCGACGATCTAATCGACCGTCTGGAAGCCGACGCGCTGCGCGAAGTTTCAACCCGACACCCTGAGCTTTCAATTGAAGAACAGAGTGCGACTGCGCACGAGATCGCGGTGGGAGCGTTGCGTTATTTTTTGCTGAAGTTCACGCGCAACTCGGTTATCGCTTTCGACTTTAAGGAAGCGCTTTCGTTTGAAGGTGAGACCGGACCTTATTGCCAGTATGCGGCGGTGCGTGCGAATTCGATCTTTCGTAAGCTCGACGCAGATGCGGTCGCCAGTGCTGAAGAGCTAATCGCCGGCGCCGCGTCGAGCGACGGCTCAAGGGTCTCTGAAGTATTTGCTGATGAGGCGGGAACTGAGATCTGGTCGCTGGTGATGCTCGCCGAGAGGCTCGATGAAATGATCGCGCAGTGTGCGGCGTCAGCGGAGCCCGCGAATCTGGCCAAGTATGCGTTTACGCTCGCACGCGGGTTCAACCTTTTCTATCACCGTCATCGAATTCTTGCGGAAGAAGATCGAACTAAGCGCGCGGTATTGATAGTCGCTGCGAATATCGCGCGGGGACGGTTAACTGCGGCGCTCGGAACGCTCGGGATCGCCGTGCCCGAGCGAATGTAGGACAGGCATTCTAAGTCCGCGTTAGCGGACGATTGAAAGTAGCCCAGCGATTCATCGCTGGGACTGACAGTAGCTCGACATGAAGTCCGTGAAGCGGACGGCTGAGCCGAGTAAAAAGAGGCCGGTTATGGTTCAGCCGTCCGCTCCACGGACTACAACTCCTCCGCCTTTTATCCCCAGCAGTGATCTGCTGGGCTATTATCATTCGTCCGCTTTGCGGACCAGTAAATCTACTTTTTGCAAAGCTGAACTGTACTTTTCGTAAAAGCAGAGAGTATAAAAGACTGTCATGTTAATCGTAATGAAATCCGACGCGACGGAAGCACAAGTCAAAGCTGTTCTGCGCGTCATTGAAGAGCTTGGCTATCGCGGGCATCCGATGCCCGGTGCCTCAAGGACCGCCATCGGCATCACTGGTAATCCCGGCGCCGTCGACCCCTCGCACTTTGAAAATCTGCCCGGTGTTTCTGAGGCAGTTCGCGTTAGTAAGCCTTATAAACTCGTTACCCTGGATCTCCGTTCCGAGAAGACAGTGGTGCAGGTTGGGGATGCGACGATCGGTGGCGAGGAGCTGGCAATTATTGCGGGCCCTTGCGCGATCGAAACCCGCGATCAGGCGTTCGTGGTTGCCGAAGCCGTGTGGCGAAGTGGCGCGAAGTTTTTCCGCGGCGGTGCCTTCAAACCGAGGACGTCTCCTTACGCGTTCCAGGGTCTTGGCGAAGACGGCTTGAAAATACTTGAGGACATCCGCGCAACCTACGGGTTGAAAATTGTCACCGAAGCTTTGGACGAAGCAGGCGTTGATCTGGTCGAACGCTATGCCGACGTAATACAGATTGGCGCGCGTAGCATGCAAAACTTTACGCTCCTGCGCCGCGTGGGAAAGTCACGTTTGCCGGTGCTCCTGAAGCGTGGCCTGTCGGCAACTCTCGATGAATGGTTACTGGCGGCGGAGTACATAATGGCGGAGGGCAATTATCAGATCGTACTCTGCGAGCGAGGCATTCGTACTTTCGCGCAGCACACCCGAAACACCCTCGATCTTTCCGCAGTCCCGGCGGTCCGTCGCATTTCGCATCTTCCGGTGATCGTCGATCCGTCGCATGGAACAGGAAAAAACTATATGGTGACGCCACTGGCGCGTGCTGGAGTTGCAGTGGGCTCGGACGGTTTGATTATTGAGGTTCATGCTCAACCCGATCACGCGCTTTGTGATGGGGCACAGGCGCTAACCCTGGAGCAGTATCAACAACTGGTGAACGAAGTGCGCGCGATTCATGAGGTGATTGCGCCGGCACCTGTCACTTAAAGTTTCTAGTACCGAGTTTCTAGTTTCGAGTTAGAAGCCTTCTCTTAACTAGAAACTAGAGACTAGAAACTCGGAACTGCTTAAATCCCTGCGAGAATCTTCGCCAAGTCTCTCGAAAAAACTGATCGAGGAAACACCTGGTCGTAGCCTGCGTCGTGGGCAGCGCGCTGTAGATCCGTTTGCACGTGCGAGAAAAAGCCGAGCAAGGGAATATTCTTCACACTTTCATTCGCCTTGAGTTCGCGCGCCAGTTCAATTGGATCGAGCTTCTCGTTGTGCAAATCGACGAGGATCAACGCGGGAGTTTGTTCAATGGCCGCGTTAACCAGGCCCTCCAGTTTACGGTGAAACTTGATACTTACGCCCAGAGCTTCCGCGGTAGCGCGAATTTTTGCGGCAAAGAATATGTCGTCAACGGCTGCGAGAATGTCTCGAGTCATGGGTATTAAATGGGGCAGTAGCCCGACAGTAATGGAGGGCTCCGCCTGGAGTTACTTATTGATCGAGTGGTGCGGACGTCGGAGCCCTCCATTACTGTCGGGCTACTGCCCCGCGCCCTACGCGGCACATTACTACGAAGCTTGCTACACTAACGTCGATGGCGACAGCGATTCCCCCACTCAAAGATTCCGAGAAAATTGAGTTTGGCTACGCTCACGCTGACAGCAAACTCACTAACAACGCAAATACTCCCTCGAGCATCATCATCGCATCATACAACATCCGTTACGCCGTCGGTTCATATCTGATTTCGAATGGACTGCTTCGTAAGATTGGACTGAGTGGAGACCGGAATCGGGCCGGGCAGGTCGGCTCCAACATCCAAGCCGCGGCACGTGCGTTCACTGAGGGCAAGCTATTGCCTCGCGTGGATGTGCTGGCTTTGCAGGAAGCTGACAAGCAAACAAAGCGAACTGGCAAGCATCATGTTGCCCGCGAGTTGGCCGAGGCCCTTGACCTGGATTGGATTCATGTACCGGCTGGACTCCCGCGCGGCGTGAAGCCAAAACCTCGTCAATGGTGGCTCGACTTTGAACAACCGATCGACCTGCACGATTCTGGCGACACAGGAATTGGTTTGTTGAGTCGTTTTCCACTTAGCGGCGTTACGCGAATTGATCTACCGTGGCATGAGTGTCCCTGGCGGCCGCGGCTCGCTATGGCGGCGACCGTTACTGTAGGTCAGCGAAGCCTCCGCATCATCAATGCGCATGTCGATCCCCACGCGGCTGTAGGTGGACAACTTGAGCAGCTCGAGGCTTTGCTCGAAGAGGCGGATAAGAATAGCGGACCGACGCTGATACTGGGAGACTTCAATACGCTGTCAAAAACAAAAGTCGTGGAAACCAGAAGCTTTTTCGAGCGGCATGGTTACGCAACGCCGTTTCCATCCGGCACGCCAACCTGGCGCGGGATGGGGATTCGTTTGCACGCCGATTGGATCTTCAATCGTGATCTGAAAATTTCGCGCTGGGGAGTCGCGCGGCCCTTGAGTGTTTCGGACCATTGGCCAATCTGGGCGGAAGCGGAATTATGAAAGCAGCGAAACCACCAGGGCGCCAAGATCGCCAAATTTGATTTCTATTTGATTTGCTTTGCGTGCCTGGCGTCTTGGCGGTTTGATCCTATGAAGCCGGAAATAATTACCAGTCGTGACAATTCCCTGCTCCGGCACGTGCGCGCTGTGCGTGACGGCCGTGTCGACGAGGCAATCTTCGTTGAAGGTATGCGGCTGTGCGAAGAAGCTCTAATCTCCGGTTTAAGAATTCACGCTGTTGTTTTCTCCGACGAGATTGCGCGTAAGGAAAAGCCCGCCGCGCTGATTGAAAGACTCTCTGCCGCTTGCGATCGCCTGGTGTGCGTTAGTGAAAGTTTGCTGAAGTATGTTTCCTACAGCAAAACTTCGCAGGGCATCCTGTTGCTTGCGTCTCGCCCGGACTCTTCCGAAGCTCAACTCGCCAGTAAGCAACTGGGAACGTCGCTGATAGTGATCATGCACCGCATTACCAACCCGGTGAATGTGGGCGCCATCCTGCGTACCTCTGAAGCCACCGGGGCAACCGGCGCGATTGCTACTGAAAACGCCACCGATCCCTTTTCGCCGAAGGCATTACGCGGAGCAATGGGCGCGGCGTTTCGTTTACCTGTTTGGTATCGCCCTAGTTATCAGCAGGCGCTCGAATGGTGTGCACAACGTAAAATCAAAACCGTCTGCGCTGATCTAAACGCCAAAAAGGACTACACGGAGTTTGACTGGACTGTTCCCTGCGCCCTGATCCTGGGACCTGAAACTGCGGGCCTTTCTGCCGCAGAGATTGGCGCGGCAGATGACGCCATTCGCATTCCGATGCGGGAACCGGTTGAGAGTCTCAATGTCTCTGTGGCTACGGGAGTCTTGCTCTACGAAGCGGCGAGGCAACGACGTTAATGAGCCCAGCTCCGCAGGCTGGTTGAATGATTTCTTCCAAACGAAATGGGTTAGGGTAACTGGCGGTTAAGTGAAGACAGTACGCGCAACGATTTTAAAATTCATTACGTCGGTTTGCTGCTATTCGTCTCAACTTTTCTTCCCGGCTGAGCTTTGGCAGATTGTAGCCGCGCTCGCCAAATGGCTTAAGCTTCTGCAACCAGAGATCCTCGAGAAATGCCACCTCAGCCCGATAATCAACCTCGGCGCCAGCGCGCGGACTCAGCTCGTCCACGATCTCGAAAGCAAAGTTGTTGCTGCCGAATTCATTCCAATCCGCCTGCAGTTGTTGATTAGCATGGTTCCCGTTGGAAAGTTGAAACTTGTGGCGATTCATCAGGCCCCGCAGGTCTACGCCCGCCGCCACGAAGACTTTGTCGTTGAGGTTGTTACGGATTAAGAAGACACCGATAGCGCGCGGGGTCTGCTGGTAATCCTGCTTGAGTCTCTTCTTATCTTTGTTCATTGTTCTGGAAATGAGGTCATTACCACCACGCGGTAGCAGGTGGGTTTCTTGATTGCCGATTGCGATTTCCGTTTGCCAATTGGCTTTATCGCCAGACGCCAATCGGCAATGCCAATTGACAAACAATTCGGCAGACCCACCCGCTACCGCGTGGTGGTACTGAACCTCATGGCACCAGTCAGCGCAATGCCTCAGGGGCACACCCGCACTAGTCATGTCTGGCCCTACTAACCACAATCGCTTTCAGTTAGAATACCACCGTTCCAAGCTATTAAAGCCGCTGTTATCGCGCAGTCAGGAAAGACTGCGTTTTCACTGTAACGCAACCTGTTAGTTTGCCTCTGTTGATCGCGAGAGACGTCTGGAAACCCGAACTTCGTGAAACCCGTTCGCGTTATAAGAGGCATACTAACAGTTTGCATTATCTAAGATGACTGACGAGCATAAACCACCAGCAACCAAGAAACGCGAGGAAGCGCTTCCAGAGCGTCTGTTGCGACGTGCACTCGAGCGGGTTGGCGATGTCGTGGACCGCAAGTTTGGCCGCACCGTCGACCCCAGAGGTGGGCTGACTACCTCACAGTTGATTGAGCGTATGAAGAAGCTCATTGACGAACGGGTCCGCGACGAAGGACGCAAAGGCCGTATCGCACCGCACCACTTAAGACTTAAGATCGAATGGGGCACCCATTCCGAAGCGCCGCCGGAAATCATCAAGGAGTTAGAACACGAAGTTCTGGCCGCCGCTATCGATCACATAAACGATCATCGTTATCGAACCATGGCGACAATGGACATCGAAACCGAAGTGGATATTTTTACTACCGGTATCTCGGTCGATCCGACGTTTGGCGAGTTTGAGGAAGAACTGAGGGCAGCCGACGAAGCCAGGCGCGCCGCACAGTTGGAAAAACCGCAACGCAGCGCCTTTGAAAAAGTTGCGCCGATTAACTTCGTGGCTCGCATTACGATTCAGGACAACCCGCGGGAAGTTCCGCTCGCTTTAATTCCAGGCGGGCGGCGCTTGAGTGTCGGTAGAGTCGCGGACAACGAACTATCGTTGAACGATGTCAGCGTTTCGAAGATTCATGCCGCGCTAACTATGAACGCGCAAGGAACTCTCCTCGTCGCCGACACAGGATCGACAAACGGTACTTACATAAATGGACGACGAATCGCGTATGGAGAGGCGCGCCAGATCGAAGACGGCGACGTTGTCAGCTTCGGGGATGTTGAGGTGCGCTTTCGTAAGAGTGAATAAGACAGAGCGGGGGGCAAGCCCGCCTTCCCGACCCTGAGCTGACTGGCGTCGTGTCGTAAGTTGTGATCGAGAGGCTTTTATAGGAATTTAACGAGCGACTCGAAAAGCCTCTAAGGTGAGGAAGGCGGGCTTGCCCCCGCTTCCTTGTAACTGCACACAACCCAGAGACATGTTCTTCTTGTTGCTCCTTCAATCACCGACGCCCGCGCAAGTTGTCGCTCAGGTTCCGGAGCGAATACCAGCGCTGCTCACGCTCATTTATCTTGGCGGCCTACTGCTTGTCGTCCTCCTCCTACTCTTTTCGCTCTTCCGAAATCGTCGCCGCGGAGTTTCCGTGCCGGCTGCAGTTCCTGAAGACTTGCCGACCGAGGTCAGGCGCCGGCTTGGATCAACCTCCACGAACCGAGGCCTGCGCGCTCTGCGCTGGATATTTGTTCTACTTTCCTTTTCCGTTTTTGGCGCTCATATTTATTGGACTCGCTACGCTCCGGAGAGCAACGAAAAATTCCAGGAGTTGGGTTACAAGGATCTGCGAAACCGCCGACTTTCAGAATCTACTTTGCGTGGCTGGTTGCTGGATCGCAGCGGCAAACTCGAAAACGCGCTGGCCCTGTACCGGCGCGATTCAAGCGGCAATATCTATCGAGACTATCCGATGGACAAAGCCATGGCCCACCTCTTTGGCACGGACCTCGGCGATCCCGGACTCGAACGCGCGCTCTTCGGTGTGCAAAGCGGCGCCCTCCCCGAGGCGCTGGAGGTTGTCAGAGGAAAGACGGTCGAATTCACCGGCAATAAGGATGTGCGCCTGACGATAGATCACGATCTGCAACAGGCGGCGGTCGATCAATTGAAAGGAAAGCATGGTGCGGTAGTCGTGCTGAATCCACAAACTGGTGAGGTGCTGGCTCTCTATAGCGAACCTTCCTACAGCCTTAAAGAAATCGATGACGAACGTACCTGGATTAAGCTTGAAGCAAACCAACGCGACAGGCCGCTGGTGAGCCGCGCCCTGGGTGCGTACTACATTCCCGGTTCGACTTTCAAAACGGTAACTATGACCGCGGCGTTCCTCGCGGGCGAGCAGGACACGGAGTTCACCTGCAGTGGCGGCGGTTACTACGCTGCGCCTGGCGCCAATGTGATCTTCGATGACGGCGGCGCCGGTGAAGTGCACGGACGGATCGGAATCGACACGGCGTATGAAGTTTCCTGCAATCAGTACTTCGCACAGATGGGTGTGAAACTCGGCGCTGAGCGCTTAAAGGTGGCGGCGCAACTCCTGGGCATAGGAACTTACGACACTCCCGCTGAAGCTTTGCGAGGCCGCAAGGAACCCGAGATTTGGAACGCCAGCACCGACGCAGTTAAGCGCGCTCTGGCACCAAGAGAAGCGACCATCGTTACCGGCAAGGTCACTAGATACGATCTGGCGTTGATAGGTTATGGCCAGGGTTATGCGGGACAGATGACTCCCTTTCAGATGGCGCTGGCCGCGTCCGCCATTGCGAACATGGATGGGAAGTTAATGAAACCAAAAATCGAGTTTGACCGCCCGCCGGAAATGTTTAAGCAGGTCATGAAGCCGCAACAGGCAGCCACCATGCGCGGGATCATGGGTCTCGTCACGGGTGGCCCAAGGGGGACGGCGCGCGGCGTCTTTGCTCCAGTAACAGCAGCGGGCATTCACACCGGGGGCAAAACCGGAACGGCGCAGAAAACCGAGCCGCTCTACGATCCGAAAACCGGCGCACCAAAGACGCGGCACCGCATAGAAAAGGACAACAAAGGCAACATCATTCGTGAGTACGAAGAGACGATCATGGACGAGGAGCATCCACGAATTGACGCCTGGTTTTTGTGCATCGCCCCACTCGAGAGGCCGCAACTGGCGATCGCCGTGATCGTCGAAGGCGGTGGTTATGGTTCGAAGTCAGCGGCGCCGATTGCCGCGGCATTGGTGATGAAGGCGAAGGAGCTGGGGTATTTCAAAGTGGTGAGCAGTCAACCGCAACCGAAGGGTCAACAGCGACAACGCCAACCACGGCCGGCTGCAGCGCCGACGCAATAATTGGAGACGTCTTGGAGTGCGGTGACCTGTCACCGCTTTGGTCCCGGGCGGCTTGACGCCGGTCCTGCTCGATGAGTTTCAACTGAACGCAGTCGCGACAGGTCGCGACTGAAAGAAAGCGGTGACACGTCACCGCACTCCAAAAATGAAGAACCGCGCATCGTCACATCTGCTCATTATCCTACTGCTGCTCATTCTTGAGATCGTGGGCTATTGGGGCATACATCGCGCAGCTTTGCTGCGTGGTTATGAAACTTCGACTATCGGCGCGGTGCGCGATCTCTTCATGTTTCTGCCGCTACTAGTGGTAGTGATCTTCCTTTCACGCTCCATGAAGTACCGCGGCAACTGGATCCTTTTTACCGCCGCGGTATTGCTGTTCTCTATCGGCATGTTGATTCAGTATCGGCTTTATAGCGACCCTGAATACAACGCCCGCAACAAATCCGAGGCGCGGCAGGCGAAGATGGAGGCCTTGAGAACGCGCTACATAATCGAAAACTATGATCCGCTCAAGAAACAATTGATGGGCTTGCCGCCAACGCCGGCTCAGGCCATTGATGTAGAGCAACTTCCCAAGCGTCCATCAACATACACTCTTTGGAACGCACTCACTGCCGGCTATACCTGGATCCCGATTTTCTCCATCATCACCTTTGTTCTGGCTTATTCATTCTGCGTGCGCGACGGCTTCCTGCTTTGGATTCAAAGGAACAGTTTCATAATTGTATTGTTGACGCTTCTGCCTCTGGCGGTGGCTGTCGTAACCTCAAGCGCCGGCAAAGCGCTGGGCAACATGACTCCCTGGGAACCTTCCAAGATTCCGTTTCTCCTCGGCTTCGCAGGAATTCTGACAGCCCGTTACAAAGACCTCGCTGAAACTTACTGGGGCATTCCGCGCGCGCGCGACATCGTGCCGCTGCTGGCGATGGCCATGTTGCCGTTTGTTCCCTTCTTCGCGCTGAAGGACTTTGGCCAGATGTTGATCTTCAGCGGCGCCTATACCACGCTTTACCTGGTCGCCGTGCGACGTTGGCCGCAGTTGTTGTTATTTGTGGGCTCCGTGCTCCTGGTGATCAGCATACTGGTAGTCGGTGCCTTGCCAAGAGACGTGCAGGAAAAAGTGCCGCTGCTGCCGACTGTAGCGAAGCCGATTCAGGCTATGCTGCCGGCGCGCATCCAACAACGTTTTCATCTGTGGCTCGATGGGTTTGATCCGCCGTCGCCGGAAGTCTCCTGGTGGAAAAAAGACTATGACGAGGCCGTAAACAAGGATCCGCAACTGAAAGAACTTGCCCAGCAGAGTCCGGCGATGCAAAAGATTGTTAATACGGATATCTGGTTTGATAAGCTTGCATTTCAGCCGGCTCAGGCAATTTTTGGGATCTCCTCCGGAAAGAATACGGGTCGAGGTTTGGGACTTGGTTATCCCGAAGTAATACCGATCGCGGATTCGGATTATGTTTACGCTGCCCTGGCGGAAGAAGAAGGCTTGGTAGGCGGCGCGATAGTTATTCTCGCTGTTATCATTTTTGTGATTGCCGGTGTTCGTACTTCGCTGGATGCGCGTGATATGTTTACTAAACTGTGCGCGGCCGGCCTGACAGCGTTTATCGGTTTTCAGGCTCTGGTAAATATTGGAGGCATTTTGCGGGCTTTACCGATGACTGGAATTACTTTGCCTTTCGTGAGTCATGGCGGGTTTAGCCTGATCACAAGCTTTGCCATGTTAGGAATGCTGATGGCCTTTTCCCATCGCAACGCGCGCGACACGATGCTGGCCAAAGGGCCGCGCAGCGAGCCGCCTTCGTCACTGAAACTGGAGGCCGTTGAATGAGCCAGCCCAATAACGAACTTGCTGATACGCAGCCGGGTAGCTCTGCGCTGCAATCCTTCGCTATCACCGATCGCGGTCTCAGCGAAAAGCGTCCTTTGAATGAAGACTCTTTTCTTTCAGACACCGAGCGCGGAATTTTTTCCGTGGCGGACGGCGTCGGTGGCGCGGAGGCGGGCGAAGTGGCCTCGCAAACGGCGATCGAAGTGCTGGATGAGGCCTTTCGTCATCGGCTCGATGACGCCGACGTTGAAGACTTGATGGAACTTGCGATTCAGCGGGCAAACGCTTCTATCCACCAAATGGCCCAGGATCATGCGAAGTTTTCGATGATGGCCACCACCATCGTGGCCCTCCACGTTCAGGGAAATGTCGCCACCATTGGACACGTCGGCGATTCGCGTCTGTATCGCCTGACCCCAGCCGGCCAATTGATTCGCGAGACCGCCGACCATTCCGTGGTTGAAGAAGAAGTGCGGGCTGGACGCATGACCCCAGAACAGGCTGCCAATCATCCCAGCAAGAACGTTATTAGCCGGGCGCTCGGCGCTGAGGACGACGTCGAGGTCGATATGAAAGTGATCGAAGTCGACGACGGTACGGAATTCCTTCTCTGTACCGACGGAATTACCCGGCACATTCCCGATCACGAACTCAGGCACTTGTTACTCACGCACTCAGATCTGCCCACACTTTGTCGCGAGTTGAAGCGGATTTGTTATGAGCGCGGTGCGGAAGATAACCTCACAGCAGTGGTCGTGTGCGTTGGGCAACCGCTTTCAGCTGCGGACAGAGTTGACGATTTGGATAGAACCATGTCCCCGGAAGCCCTGCCTGCTGCATCCGTCGCTGCGGCGCCGGCTTCGCAAACGATGTTGGGGAGCAGTTTGGATTCCCTTAGGACTACACCAGACTTCGGCAATTCCCTTGATGACACCGAAATCCCTGCGGCCAGGGCAGAGAGCATTGCCGCGTTGAAGTCTCGGAACGAGAACGCAATTGAGAATCGACTCAACGTCCCGGAGCCACCGCCGAAGAGTGGCGTTGAAAGAACCATGACGCGGTTCTTTATGTTCGTCCTCTTCCTCGCGGTTGTGGGCGCGGCTTTTTACGCCGGTAGGAAATACAAAGGACCGATCCCTTACGTCGAGGGCGTCGCGCCAGTTGTTGAAGTTTCACCAACGCCGGCAGTGGGCGACGATCCGATCCTGAAGTTTGAGAGAAGCCGTCGCGAAGTTGATAACGATCCAAACGCTTGGCTGGCAACACAGTTGAAGAACGAACAGACCCGGCAGGCAATACAGAATCCTCTGGACTCAAACGAAGGAGAGTTCCTTTATCTCTATGGCCGCGCCTCCCTGCTCACTGGTAACAGCGACGAAGCGGCCAGAGCGTTTGAAAAAGTAATCGCCAGGACTAACCTGGCTTCTCCTCAGGCCGACGCTACACTTAAGAAAGAAGCGACCCTCGGATTGGCTGCGGTCGCTCTGAAGTCAGAAAAAGATAAGCCGGCTGCCATGGCGCGCTTCGATGAAACCATGCGGCCTGTTCCCTCGCCGTCGGCCGCTTCCCCCACGGGTTCTCCTTCCCCCTAAGTAAGAATTCAGCTTCTCGCTTTTACGGGAAGCGTCGCTCGGGCAAACTGATGCCGGAACTCAAGCTACAACAGAGCAGGCTGGACGGTCGTTACGACATCATCGAATGTCTCGGACGCGGCAGCTACGCCGAGATCTATGTTGCTCACGACAATGCCGCCTTTGACGACGCTCCGGAGACCGTAGTCATCAAAGCCTTGAACATGTTTTTGCAGGACGCCCCTGACGAGGCGTTGGAACACACCCTGATACAAAATTTTCAAAACGAAGCGGTGGCGCTCGATCGCGTCCGTCATCCGAATATCATCAGCCGGCTCGGTCACGGCACCGCAATCGATCTCGCCGGCACCACCTTTCACTACATCGTGCTCGAATACCTCTCCGGTGGTGATATGGCCGCGCTTTCCCGCGGTAAGCCCTTGCCGATTGAGAAGGCGCTTTTTTATCTCGAGCAAGTTTGTTCCGGATTGGCTCATGCACACGAGGGTGGCGTAATTCACCGTGACATCAAACCGCAGAACCTTCTGTTAACTGCGGATCGGCAAATTGTCAAAATTGCTGACTTTGGCGTGGCCCGCCTGGCAGCAAACGAGGGCGCCATCACCCGCGTCGGCACCAACATCTATGCGGCGCCGGAACACAACCCTCTGGTTCAGACCGGGTCGCTGGATTTGGGAGCGATTGCAGCAGGTCACGAACATTTGACGCCGGCTGCGGACATTTATTCGCTCGCGAAAACTACCTACGCATTGCTCGCCGGCGAATCCCCGCGCCGCTTTGCCCAGCATTCGATTCGGGAAATGCCTGCCGTCGTAGCGAGCCACTTTTGGTCCACGCCTGTGTTGAAGGTTTTGGAAAAGGCAACGCAGCTCCGACCCGAGAATCGTTACCAAACGGTGCAGGAGTTTTGGGATGACCTGGCTGATGCAACGCTGCCGCCAACACGCTCGCTGGCGGGCGTTGCCGTTGAAACGCAGGCTGAACTTCGACAGCGGCCGAGTCTTGATCTAAGTGTGGAACCAGTGGACTTGACTGAAGCGCCGCCGCAACCTCGCTTTCAGCCGGTCAGTACGCCGCCTCAGCAAGCATCCGGTCCCACGACAATCCCGTATCGAGTGCAGCCGGACCCGCGACGCCCCAAGATCGTTGTGCCGGTGAGCACAATGCATGCGAAAGCAAGGCAGGTCGCAGGTCGTGAACATGTCCTGGCCGGACAATCAGCGCGGGATAGAATCGCAGCGCTACCTGATCAACCACGGAACGGCAGAGTTCCGGTCGCGCGACTGGAACACAAGCGCCGCCCGGTCGGCCCGCGCCGGGCTCGACCTTATCTCGTGGCCGCGATTCTGATCCTTGGCTTCGTGGGAATGTTGCTGGCGACGCACAAGTATGTTACTTCCCACTGGAATCCGTTTGTTGGGCTGCCGGTGCTATCGGACGTTTTTGTAATCGGGCGCGAAGGTGTTACAACAACGGACGTAAATTTGCGGTCCGACGCGAGTGTTGCCAATGCTCCTATCGGTCTGGCTGAAGCGGGCTCGCGGGTAAAGATCTTGTCAACCGGCGATAACTGGTATGAGGTTCAGGTGTTACAACACGGACGGGCCAAGGCCGACCCGTTCACGTCCGACAAAGGTTGGATCAATAAGAAGTTTGTGCGATTTGAATAAGAATGGTTGTTGGACTTAGGTCTTTGAGCTTTGTAGCTTTGTACTTTGAACTTCGTACTTGGTTCTTTGAGCTCGGTGCTTAGAACTTTTTTTTCTTGGCTCTTGGGCTCGCCGTCTCCGAAAATAAACAAAGTTCAAAGCTCAAAGAACAAAGTACAAAGACCTCAGTCCAAAGACCAAAGTCCCAATTTCGATAATTTATGGGCCTATTAGAATCAATCAGAAAATGGATCGACGGTGAGCAGGGCGAGGACCTGCTTGAAGCAGCTGACGAGCATTCCAAACCGCGTCGCATCTGGGAGGAGTTCCTGGTGAAGATCGCGCGTGAAGTTGAAGCCGTCATGCAGCGCGAAATGTTTACGCCGCCCGGTGGCCTGACCTACATCCCGCGCGAATACGTCGTCTATCTCAGCGCCGAAGACGATAAGGACTGGCAGGGTGACAAGCGCCGCGGCCTCGAGCAGGGATTATTTCACGTGCTCTCCGAACGCGCTCGGGAGTTAAGCGGCTCAAATCAGCTGGCGGCGAAATCGTTTGCGGTGGAATTGCGTGTCGATGGCACGCTGGAGAAAGGTCAGTTTCGCGTGCAGGCTGTCTGGGACGAGACTGAAAGCGGCCACACTCAAGTTAACCCTCGCGTCGGCTCATCACCAGCGTCAGCACCGCAGATAAACCTCAACGACACTATTCGCGAACGTGCCGACGGCAGCCAGGGTGATACGGAAGCAGACGGGGAAAGTGGGCCGAGTGAACAAACGGTGGTGCGCCCGCGCATCATAACGCTCTATTCAATTGAAGTTTGGAAAGATGGTGTACGTGAGTCAGTGGTTCCGATTAGCAAGCCTGAGATCACTATTGGCCGTGGCTCACGTTCGATCACTGTCGATTTACCGTTGAAAGGCGATCCGGAAATAAGCCGTGTGCACGCCACCCTCACGCGCGAGAACGACGGCCGGTACTACTTGCTTGCCAAAGGCCGCAATCCTACGGTGGTGGCCGGCCGCGAGCTGCCGCGCGAGGAACGCACGGAGGTTATGCCCGATCAGAAGATCGCGATTTGCAATTTTGTGCTGCGGATCCAGCCGCGGTGAATTCGATAAGCTAAGAAGAGCCAATCTCATTAGCACCTGACTTTAGTCAGGTGCTAACGGCTCGAGCAGGCGTTCGAACCGTTTTAACGGTTTCACATATCGTGCCACTCCAAGCCATACTTGTTTACAAATAGCTTAAACTCCTCACCAAACGTTTTCTTGCGGTGATGCTTCTCCTGATTGGCTATGTATGCCGCCACTCGACCGACGTCTGAATGAGATACCGAGAAGGCTCCATAACCGCGACCCCATGAAAACCTGCCCCGCAGAATGCACTGCTCGTTAATGTCGTGGGACGAACTCCCTTTCAATAACTTAACTACCTCCTCTATGGATTTGCTGGTTGGCAGGTCGATCAGCGCGTGCACATGTTCCGGATTGACGTAATTGATTTTCATGTAGATACCATTCTTCAACGCATAACCATCTATGAATGTGGACGCTATCGCCGCAGCGGGCTTGGTCAGCATTGGCTCTCGATCAAGCGTTGCCCAAACAAGGTGAACCCAGCAGCGGGAGTAGGAATGTATCGACATGTTGGCCTTCTACCATAGGAGATTTTTAGAGACCAGCCTCGGCGCGAAGAAACCGTTAAAACGGTTTGCCGAGATTCTTGTATTGATGGGATCACCTGACTGAAGTCAGGTGCTAATGAGATAAGGTCGGCGTGCGATGAGATGGTCCGCTGCTATGGAGATGGCGCCAGGTGCTAATGAAATGGGTCAGGCGCCATGGAGATGGTCGGGTGCCATGGAGATGGCGCCAGTGCAAATTAGATAAACGGTTCGAGTGAGAACGACCTGAATCTTTAGCTGCTGGCTCTGGCAACTTTGCTGCTCAGATCGAGTTCAGAGAGTAGTTCAACGATGAGTGGCTTGTCGCGCTCGGCATCGAGGTAGTCCTTACCCAACATCTTCCGAAACTTTCGTTCCGTCGTTTCGCCTCTGAGTTCTTTCAGCAACGCTCGACAAAACGCCTGCACCACCACCGGATCAAACTGCGGGCCAGTGTTTTTCCGCAGGTCAACAATAACCTCAGCAAAGGTTCGGCGCGTCTTGTATGGTCGGTCCGTAGTCATCGCGTCAAACGAATCCGCGACCGTGACAATCTTCGCCCCAATGGGAATTTGTAGATCGGTCAGCCCATCGGGATATCCCCGGCCATCCATCCTTTCGTGGTGATACTTCGCCATCAGCGGAATGTCGGCGTAGGGATGGTGAATCGGCGAGAGAATCTCAAAGCCGGCGACTGGGTGACGGTTTAATTCGCTCGACTGCTTGGCGTCAATCTTGTAAGGCGCGTTGATGATGTCGCGCTCCACCACCAGCTTGCCGACGTCGTGCAGGTACCCGGCGATCGCCATGCCCTCAACTTCTTCTTCGCCCCAGCCCATTTCGCGCGCGATCATCTCGCTGTATTTCCCAACGCGTTCAGAATGGCCCTGCGTGTATTTGTCTTTGATGTCTATCGCAGCCGCGAAGGCCCGTACCGTATCGCGATAGATGGCGCGCAGATCGAAATACAGCCGCCGATTGTCTTCCGCTTGTTGTTTCACTTCCGCCAGCAAGCGATGCGTGTGAATGCCGACGCCGATATGCCGCACCATCGCCTGGACCACTTCGAGGTCATCTGGCGTAAACGACTCGCCAATGGCTTTGCCTCCAAGAGCAACCAGTCCAGTCAGTTGCCCACGCACGACCATGGGAATGATGAGCTCTATTTGTTGTGTGCGCAGACCACTAAGCGCCTCGTCGCTCGCCACTTCTGGTTTATGAGCGTCGAGCACAGCCTCCGTGGAATTGACGAGCGCTGTCTTGGTCTTAGTATCTATGAGGTAGTCGACGCCGTAATCCGGACTCAAACCCCAGGTTGCGAGGCAGTTGGTCCTTTCCAGGTGTGCCGGAACTTCGAGCACGGCGCCGCGACGGATTGCCAGTGTACCCAGCAGCAAGTGCAACGACGTACGCACCATCTCCATGAAGTCGCCGCTGTCAGCAATCTCCTGACCAAGATCGGCTAGCGCGCCAAAGGAGTGGATAAGTTTCTGTGTATTAGATTCCATTCAAATTTGGTCTTGGTCTTTGAAGTACTTGGAACTTAGTACTCAAAGTACCAAGAACAAAGTACAAAGACCTAAGACCCAAGTCCGTCTAGTGACCCATCGCCTGACTTTGAGAGGAGCTGGTAGAAAGTGTTGAGAGAGCTTCTTGTTCGTTCGCGGCGAGCACAACATGTCGCGTCAGTCCCAGCATCTCAAAGAGTTGGACCGTCTCGTTATTTACGTCGGAGAACACCACCAGCGCTCCGCCTTTTTCTGCAATGTCGATGATGCCCAACAGGATGGAGATGCCGATGCTATTAACGAGTTCGGTGTCGCTGAAATCTATGACCAACGCGCGAGCGCCGGAATCGAGTTGCTTCTTGCATTCCCGCTCAATTCTTTCTCCGGTCAGCTTATTCAAGTAATCGCTGGCGTAGACAACAGCGGTGGTGCCGACGCAGTGCGAGCGAACGTTTGATTTGATGGATTCTCCCATTCGTCTCTAACTGACTCTTACGAGCTCTGGCGGAGATACTTAGTCATCCGCAAACTAGTTCCTTCGTCCACCCGTTCAAACTCAACTTCGTCCATCAGTGTCTGAATGAGTTTCAATCCCCACCCTCGGCGGTCCGCAGGCGTTTGCGATTCACCTGTGGTCGTCTCTTCTTCACCCTGAGAATTGCCCATAAAATTGACGGGCAGGATGCCTCTACTAGAAATCGTTATGGACAATCTATCATTTTCGACCTGAAATCGTTGATATATTTTTCGATCTGGACTCAGGCTGTGCTCCGAGGCGTTGATACACGCCTCGACCACGGCGGTCTTGATTTGGTTGATTGCCTCCGCTGTAAAGTTGAGCCGGCGGGCAACTTGCTCAACGGCGCTGGCCGCTAACAGTTCGTTATCGGCACCCATTGGAAAAACAAGTTGAAACTCATTGGCAGCGTCAGACTGTCGAAATTCGCCTGCGCCTAGACGGTCAGTCAGGATGTCAAACTGTTGCCGACTCGATCCAAAAGCATTGCGCGACAGCAGCAGTTCAATCGCATCCGGTGCAAAGCCTTCGTTGGCTATCAGCCAGATTTGCGCTCTGATAAGACCCGATTTACGCGCCAGGTCATCAAGCAGATCAAGCCACTGCTGGACAAGTGCGGCATTAGCCTCAAGTTTGCTCTCGACCCTGGCCACCAGCCAGACAATCTCGTTTTGGTTCGTGTACACACCACCGGAAAACGCGTGCGCAACGACGGAACTCTCTTCACCGAATGGTCGCAGTGCCGAACTAAGTGACACGCCACTCGCAGTATGAAAGACCTGGGGCAGGCGTACAAGATTTGTGTCGGCGTCGAGACCGACGGCCGTTTCTTCCGCGCTGGCCCCTTTGTACGTGGCCGCAAATTCCGCGTAATTAAATAGACAACCGGGCACCAGCTGCGAATTAAATTTGCCGAGCACCTCGCGCAAGCGCAGGCTGGCGGCGCGGCGATAGTGGTGCGCGATAGTTTGCGGCGCCCGCTTGAGTGCAGCGGCCATTACGTCTGCTACGACGAGCGCTCGCGGCTCGCGCAGAGCGTCCAGGCGAAAGCGACTCTTCAGATAATCTTGCCAGAGAGAGGAGTTGCTGTTGATGTCGATCGTCTCGCCGTCACAATTAATGAGCTCCTGGGTATGGAGTAGCCTCAGCAGCTGTTCGATCCTGGCGCTGTCGAGCTTCAAACGCCGGCGCAGACCCTCAAACTGCGCACTGCGCTTGCCTTCGGGCATTGCTTCGCAAAGCAGGCGGATTACTGAGGCTCTGATTTCAGGGTCTGGCGCAATGTGTTCAAGCACCGATGAAAAGTACCGGTTGAGTCGCCCGCCCATCAACTCATCGACATAGAGGCGTTCGCAGGCGAGGTAAGAATCGAGTGCCAGACGCTTTTCACCGGCTGCTTGGAGTATTGACGTGATGAAGAACGGGCTGCCTTCTAACTGTTGGACCAGCAGGTCTCTTGTCTCGTCCGTTAGCGAAACCTGTTGCCTGCGCGCCGTCGCGGTAATCAGATTTCGAGCGTCATCATCCCCGAGTTGTTCCAGTCGCATCAGCGCCAGCCCATCGGTGTTGCATCCGGCGCGCGCCGCCGCGTCAAGTAACTCGCGTCGCAAGCCGGCAAGCACAAATGGATTGCCGCCTGACCTGAGCGCCCTGACAATTTCAATTGCAAGAGGAATGGAAGAGTCGGAGTAGTTACCCAATTGCACGGCGTCAAACATAACAAAGGGCCGCACGTCCCTTGATGGAACGCGGTCCGGAGCAGTAAGACAAAAGCGCACCAGTTCCCTGTCGTCTTCGCCAAAGCGTTGCAGGTTATAAGCGTCGACCAGCTCTTCGATCCAGACAACGTCCGCTGCCGGCGCAAGTTTGACGAGGTCGTTTAGCGTTAATGAAGCGCGGCAGAGCGCCGGTTCCTCGCGACGATAGGCGATGTATTGCAACAGGAAAGTATTGAGGAATTCAATCGCTGCGCTAACGGCAGTCGTTTCAGCCTGCGGTAGGGCAAAATAAATTGGAACAACTTCTTCGCGGCGACTAAACAGGCTGTCAAACGTCTGCCGCAGCAACTCTGAAACACCTGCCAGCGGCGCCAAAAGAATGAGGAGTCCATGAGCTTCGCTGGCTTCTCCGGAACCTCCCTCATTCGACCGTCGGGCATGCGAAACGAGCCGCTCAAGCTCGGCCGTTCTGCCAATAAATTCGTCGCGCCTAACGCGGCCGAGAATCTGGAATCCGTCATTATTGCGGTTGTAGTTCATGAAGCGGCCGCTTAACTCGGAAGATTATCAGCGTAAAACTCGATCCGGTTCTTACCTTGTGATTTGGCTGTGTAGAGTGCGCGATCCGCGGCAGCAATTACTTTTTCGCCAGTATCGATATACTTGCCCAGGGTAGAAATTCCAATGCTGATCGTGACGTTCCCTCTCGGCTGGGATTTGCCGAACGGATACTCTTTGTCTGCAACCCGCTGGCGCATGCGTTCAGCGATGACTCCCGCTTCGCTTAGCGAAGTTTGCGGCAACAGAATGCAAAACTCCTCGCCGCCATAGCGACAGGCAACGTCGGCGGAGCGCAGCGCCGCCTTCAGTGCATGGGCTGTGATCTTGAGCGCAACATCACCCGCCTGGTGCCCGTTGCGATCGTTGTAACTTTTGAAGTCGTCGATGTCGATCATCAGACAACTCATGGCATAGTCGTATCTTTCTGAGCGGTTCAGCTCATCGGTCAAGCGTTCTTCAAGGTAACGACGGTTAAGCAATCCAGTGAGCGGATCGGTTATCGACATCAATTGGAATTGGGTAGCGCGCTCACGCCACTCAGCGCCTTCCAGTGCCACGGCGATTTGCGGCCCCAGTATCTCGAGCAGGCTCAGGTCGACATCATCAAACTTCTCGTCGCCGATTTTGTCGGCAACATTTAGCACTCCAATTTTCCGACCTCTCATCGTTATCGGGTAACAAATAAAAGATTTTGTTCGGTACTTTCGTTCAGCCGGCGCCGCGGTAAATCCAGCGGTTTCGAGATCACTGACCACCAGCGCTTTTCCCGTTTCCAGGACGCCGCCGGAAATGCCTTCGCCAATGCGGCGCGGGATGATCTGATCAATCGGTACAGAAAAGCCTGCTGCAGCTCTCAAACTGATTTCGTTTGAGTCCTCATCGAACACCCACAGCGAAGCGCGCTCCGCCTTGAGAAGTTCCATTGAGTGTTTGAGAATTGCCTGATAAGTCTTCTCCGGTTCGCGCGAGCTGATGCGCTCAAGGAAGCGTTGCAGCGATTCGGCTAGTTGCGAACGATGATCAAGTTCAGTGCGAAGCCGATCCACTTCGCCTTGCAGATCGGGCGAACGTTCACCCTGGGTTGCACGAGCCACAGCGTCCGCGGTCAAAGCGGTTATCGCCTCGTCCGGCTCAGGCTCCGCTACTGCCGGAGCGGGAGTGGCGGCGTTAAAAGTTCTGACAGCCTTTTGCAATCGCTCGGACAATTGATCCAGACGTTGCGGCTCGGCAAATATCACATTCTCGAATGGCTCACTGGCAAGCAGATCGTTTAACTCGCCGGCGCGAAACCGATCGACCAGGTTGCGGTAGTCCTCGGCGCTCACAAATGCCCGGCCACCGATTGCGGCGAGATTCTGTTCTCTGCCGATGTGTACCGGCATCGTAAAACACTGCAGTCCTGCGTGGCATTTGTAATTAACTGCCGAGCCGGCGCTCAGCGCGCGCCGATGAGCGTCGCCGCAATAGGGATCGCAAAGAGCAACGTACTCCAGTGAAGATTGGAAGGCGTGGCAGATTGAATTGTTGTTTGAAGCTACCAGCGCTGGAGGCTGTCGGCCGTCTACTAGTAGAACGGAAAGGCCGGTTGTCGCAGCGAGTTTTTGTTGTACCGGTACCCAACCTGGCGGAGCGTCCTCGGGATGTTCCTGCTGGATGGGAGACAATTCGTCATAAATAGCTACTTCCGGAACCGACCTGGTCGATTCAAGTCGCGACTCTGCAACGCGCCGGGAGGCACTCTTCTTTGATTCCTTTTGCCGATTGGTCAAATCTGGGCGGTTTCGCTGGGGCATGCGGAAAAATCAGTATAGATTCGGTTAAAGACGCTAACAATTGCCTTGAAATCGCAACTGGCTAGCTGACACAACACAAGTTACCCTATTGGTATACGACCAATATAGGCCTCTTTTCACCTGTTGACAGACTGGAAAGGCTGGTTTTTCCTTTGTTTTCCAAGGTGTTTAGCAAATGTGAACGACTCCCCTATTCACACCGTGGCCTCGGCCGGTGATCAATATGAGAATGCCGCTGAGAATCGATCCAGCGGTTTAGGGTTCTTGAATCTCTCTCAGTTTTGCACCACCGGATGGAGCCACCGTCTGAGAAGGGCTTGCCTCAAAGTCGAAATGCACTTATCGAGCAGTGGAGTCTGATTAGGCCCAACGGAGTATCACGTAGGGGCGGATCAAGTGATCATCTCTTGTTCCATGGCTTGCTGAGCGGCAGCCAGTCCGGGGGCGTCGCCTGGAGCCACTCGCTCAATGTCAGGCTGCTCAGGGCTGATGCGAATGCAAGCAGCAAAGTGAGCTGGCTTCACCTCAACCAGCGGCGGAACAATTTGCTTACAAGCGTCGATCATGTAGGGACAGCGGGTATGAAAACGGCAGCCTTGAGGCGGGTTGATCGGCGAGGGAACGTCGCCCTCAAGAACAATTCGTTGGCGTTTTGCCTCGACCTTAGGATCCGGCACCGGCACCGCGGAGATGAGTGCCTTCGTATAAGGCATTAGGGGATCTGCATAGATTGTCTTCGCATCGGCAATCTCGACGAGTTTGCCGAGATACATCACCGCCACGCGATTCGAAACGTGACGAATTGCCCGCAAGTCATGAGAGATGAACAGGTAGGTGAGATTCTTTTCGCGCTGCAGTCTTTCCAGCAGATTCATTATCTGTGCCTGGATGGAAACGTCGAGGGCGGAGATCGGTTCGTCGGCCACGATGAAGTCCGGGTCGACGGCAAGTGCGCGCGCAATGCCGATGCGCTGCCGCTGCCCACCGGAAAACTCATGGGGGAAGCGCTTGATGAAGCGTTTGCTCAAGCCGACAGTCTCCAGAAGCTCCTGCACTCGCTGGTCCGCTTCCCTTCCCTTTGCGAGTTTGAATGTTTCGAGAGGTTCACCAACGATTTGTCCCACAGTCATCCGGGGATTAAGCGAAGCGTACGGGTCCTGAAAAATTATTTGCAGGTGCCGTCTATGCTCTCGCATTTCTCGTTTCGATAGGTGCGCGAGATCCTGATCGCGATAAAGCACTTGCCCGGAAGTTGGCTCAGTGAGACGGAGAATCGCGCGGCCGAAAGTCGACTTGCCGCAACCAGACTCGCCTACGAGACCGAGTGTTTCGCCGGGATAGATGTCAATGGTTACACCGTCCACCGCCTTGACTACGCCGCTGCGGCTGCCACGAATATCGAAATGAACCTTGAGATCGCGTATGGCAAGCAAAGGCTCGCCGCCACCATCGTTAATTGCAGGTGGCACTGTGGTCATGTTCAAGTCTGTCTCGCTAGTACTCATCTTGTGTCAACGTAACGATGCAAAAGTACTGTTGTAGTTCAAGCTCTAGCTCATTGGTCCCAGACAATCACTTGCACCGTTCCTCAATCCTGCCTTCTGCTTCACGTTGCCGAGACTGACTCCTCGTAAACTTCCTGCGCGAAATGGCAGAGCGAGAAATGTTCCGACGTTAATTCTACAAACGGTGGAAACTCCCGCGTGCAAATCTCCTCAGCGCGCTGGCAGCGAGGCGCAAACGGACAGCCGGGCGGGAGGTGAGCCACATCGGGCGGCAAGCCGGGAATTTGGTAGAGCTCGCCTTGTTCCTTCAGCGGATCGGGCACGGAACGCATTAACCCCTGTGTATAAGGATTACCGGGTCGGGCAAACAATTCCGCTGTCGGCGCCTGCTCAAAAATCTTACCTGCATACATCACGAACAAGTGATCAGTCATGCCGGCAACCACACCGAGGTCATGTGTAATCAAGATCACACTGGTGCCCGTTACTTGTTTGAGTTTCTTAATCAACTCAAGAATCTGGGCCTGGATAGTGACATCGAGTGCTGTTGTTGGTTCATCGGCTATCAATAGCTCGGGCTCGCATGATAGCGCCATCGCGATCATCACGCGCTGTCGCATGCCGCCGGAAAACTCGTGGGGGTAGTTGTCAACGCGCGCTCGCGCCTCAGGGATACCGACTGTCTCAAGCATTTTGATGGCGTGCTCGTAGGCCTGATGCTTTGTGTGGCCAAGATGCAGTCGAGTCACTTCCATCATCTGTCGCGAAATCTTCATGAATGGATTCAGCGAAGTCATCGGATCTTGAAAGATCATCGCAATTCGCCGGCCGCGAATTTTGCGCACCTCGCTTTCCTGAAGCGAGAGGATATCGACTCCGTCAAGCAGGACTTCGCCGGCAACAATTCGTCCGGGCGGCTCAGGTATTAAGCGAATTATAGAAAGATTTGTAACTGACTTGCCTGATCCGGATTCACCTACAATTCCCAGTGTCTCGCCGCGCTGCAGTTGAAACGAAATGCCGTCGACGGCTTTGACCTCACCGTCTTCGGTGTCGAAGTAAGTGCGCAGGTTCTTGACGTTAAGAAGATTCCCGTTAGTGTTGGTCATACCTGATACGAACTGAACTGATACTTTGAACTTGGTACTTTGTACTTTGAACTTTGTTCTTTGAGCTTTGTGCTTTGTGGTTCGGTCTTAGATTCTGTTTAGGCCTGCGTCCGAAACAAACAAAGTTCAAAGTTCAGATTAGAACTCCTGCTTACTGTCTGCTTCCCTGCGGATCAAGTGCGTCTCGCAAACCATCGCCCAGGAAGTTCAAGGAAAAGAGCGTTAAGGCCATGGTCACTCCCGGAAACACAAGTTGCCACGGGAAGATACCGATGTTTTGAATACCGTCACTGGCCAGACTGCCCCACGAAGCTAGTGGCGCCTGAACGCCAAAACCCAGAAACGAAAGGAAGGCCTCGGTCAGCATCACGGTCGGAATCGTCAGGGTGGCATAAACAATAACCGGACCGAGGGTGTTGGGCACGATGTGCCGGAAAATAATTCGCGGAGTCGAAACGCCTGTCGCTCTCGCCGCCAGCACAAACTCCTGGTTCTTCAGCGACAACACTTGCCCGCGCACAATGCGCGCCATCGTCAGCCACGACACAGAACCGAGCGCGATAAATAGAAGTATCACCTGTCCGCGCGCAGTCTGGCTCTTAAACACCGAAAGCAAAACGATCACGATAATGATGTAAGGGAGTGAATAGAGAACGTCGACCGCACGCATCATCAGGTTATCAATGCGTCCGCCAAGATAGCCTGCGGTCGCTCCATAGCTGACGCCGATGAGAAGCGAAACCAGCGTAGCAATAATGCCGACCATCAGCGAGATTTGGCCACCCTGCAGCACGCGCGCCAACAAATCACGACCCTGGTTGTCTGTACCCATTGGATGTAGCCAGGAGAACGAACCATCAGAAGTCCTTAGTGGAGGAGTCGACCGTAAGTGACTCGCGCCGGCGGGAATCAGATCCGGAGTTATTCCAGTGAGTTTCCTGATAACAAAGGGACCGAGGACCGAAGCTGTCGTGATTAGGAGGACTACAATCATGCCGAATACAGCGAGCCGGTTTTTTAGCAGGCGCCGCCAGGCATCGCGCCAGAGCGAAGTGCCGGCAATCACGTCGCCTCGTTCCGCTGCCAACACATCCGCATCTGCCAACGCAAACTCCGGCGCGGTGTGGATGATGTCGCCCTCGCGATAACTGAGTGCGGGATCCGGTGTTAACCCGGGTTCGGGTTGGTCATGGTCGCCGGGAATTCTTGGTCTGTCTTCGTTCATTTCCATCGTAAAGCAAACTGTTAGTTTGCTCGTCGTTTGTCACTGCTTAGCTGGCTTCCAACAGAAGCAAACTAGCGGTTTGCTTTGCTTCAATAGCGAATGCGCGGATCGAGATACCCATAAGCAATATCGACCAGCAGGTTCATCAGCAACAGCGTGATGGCCACAAATGCGACGATGCCGAGAATCAGAGGCTCGTCGCGATTTAGCGATGCCTGAATGAAATAGCTGCCAAGGCCGGGCAATACGAAAATGCGCTCAACGACAACGGTACCGGTAACCAGAAACGCCAGCGCCGGCCCGGTGTAAGAAACGACCGGCATCAGCCCGCCTCGCAATGCATGTCGAATCACTACCTGCGCTTCGCTCAATCCTTTCGCGCGAGCGGTGCGAATGTAGTCAGAGCGAAGAACCTCAAGCATACCGGCACGCGTCAGTCGTGCGATGTAGGCCATGTAGAGACCCGACAAGGTCAAGACTGGAAGGACGACATTGCGGCTGGGAAAACCATTCCAGCGCGAGGGCGGGAACCAGTAGAGCGTAAGCGAAAAGATAAGAATCAGGATCGGTCCCAGCACGAAGTTTGGAACTGAAATCCCAAACATAGCCAGCGCCATCGAGGCATAGTCGCGCTTGGAGTTTGGTTTCAAAGCTGCGATTGAGCCGGCAGTTATTCCCACCACCAAGGCCAGCAGATAAGCGAGTATCCCGATGGTGGCGGAGACCGGAAGAGATCGGGCGATGATTGCGTTCACTGACTGGCCTTCGTATTTCAACGATGTGCCAAAATCAAAATGCCGCACGATGTTCCAGATGGTATGACCATACTGCTCGTACCACGGCTTATCGAGTCCATATTTTTCGCGAATGTTTTTCTCTATAGCCGCCGGAATGGCCTTCTCGCTGATGTAGAAGTTCCCCGGGGCCAGGCGGATAAGTCCCCAGGTAATTGTGATTACCACCAGTATCGTTGGGATGGTGATTAGCAGCCGGCGAATGATGAAGCGAAGCATGTTTTGTGGGACAAGCATTGCTGCCTGTCTAAGTTAGTCGGAGGTCAATGGCAACGTGAAGGGCGATTCTCCATTTTCCATTCCACATTCTTCTTTGCCATTGGAACCGTGACCATGTTCGCCCGGGTCCGGAGATGAAAAATGTGAAATGATGACAAATGGAAAAAATTTCCTGATTTAATCCACGAGCGTCGCCCCAGATTGCGACCAGCCGGAAGGCCTGAACTACTTATCTGACAAACTCGGAACTCCGTAATCCCACTTCGACTTGTCGCGCTCGATGTAGACAAACTTCCACGGATAAATCGAAGCGGCGTTAGGATACATTCCCTTTACATACGGCTTCTTCAGCCAGTTAACGGCGAAAGTCTCGATCGGTATCACAGGTTGATTGTCTAAAAGGTACTTCTCGGCTTTCGCCAGCAGCTCGTAACGCTTTTGTTGATCAAGAGTGCGATTCGCTTCGTTGAGCATGGCCACATATTTCGGATCAAACCAACCACTGCCGTTGGAGCCACCCGCCGTGGAAAACAGCCCCAGAAAAGTGAAGGGGTCCATGTAGTCGGCTCCCCAGAGTCCGACCGAGAAGCCCTTATATTCAAGTTTGTTTCGAGCCGACAGAAACGTCTTCGACTCCATGCTTCTGAGAGGTACTGTAATGCCGAGATTCTGTTTCCACTGCGCCTGCATAAACTCTGCCATTGCTTTGTTGGAGGAATTGGTGTTGAAAATATATTCAACTTCACCGACCGGAAAGTCCTTACATTGAAAGCCATTGCCTTGTTTGGTTACCGGAAACCCGGCCTCGCCCAGCAACTTCCGCGCTTGCTCAGGATCGAAGGGGTCGCCCTTCGGTTGCGGATAACCTACGAAGATTCCTTCTGGTGTAAACGCCGACAGGGGTTTGGTAACCAACCGCGATGTCGCATAGCTGACTTTGTCGATGGACATGTTGAAGGCGCGACGAACACGAATGTCGTTCATCGGCGGCTTTGTGACGTTGATATTCACAAAGGCAATCGCAGCCTCCGCACCGTCCATGTAGTCCTTTTTTGGCCGAACTACTTGGAGCCAGGCGTTTGGGACCGCGTGATTCAGGACAGCGTCAGCCTCTCCAACCTTATAGAGATTGAGACTGGTTGGGTTGTCCTGGGACACAAAGAAATGAATTTCATCCAGATGGACGTTTGCCGCGTCCCAGTAGAGCGGATCGCGTTCAACTACGAGCTCGCTGTATGGGATCCAGGCTTTCATCTTGAATGGGCCGCAGGTCACAATGTGTTCCGGCTGGGTCCATTGTTCGCCGTACTTTTCGACGATCTTGCGTGGGGCCAGACGAAAGAGCTGGTGTCCAAGCAGGCCCAGGAAATAAGGCGCAGGTTGAGAAAGAGATATGCGTACCGTGTAGTCATCAACAGCTTCGACGCCAATGTCCTCACCGGTTACGGGCACAAACTCCTTGCCCTTCACCGCCGCCTGAAGTTTCGCGTTCCCTGCCAGCAGTTTATTGCGAGCAGCCTCATCTCCCGGCAGAGTAAGCCTCGGAGGAGCATGCATTAACTGATGAAAAGCGGTATCCGGGGCGCCGGACGCTTTTACATCCGGACCCTGAAGTGATTCTGGTCCAATCGCCCCGGAGGCATACTCAGAGGCGATCGCGCTGGTCGTGCCGGCATTCGGAGCCGAACCTACCGCCGGCGCACTGTCGGCAACATCCTTTTCCAGGACAAACTGGTTGATTCTAGTATCTCTTGCGAAGACGGCCTTACGGTTGTAAGCCTCAGCGTAATTAATGTAGTAAGCAAGGTAGGCATTCTGGGATGCCAAAGCCGGCGATACGCCACGACGAACGCTGTAGACAAAATCCTGAGCGGTAATCGGATCGCGATTGGACCAGACGACATTGTGGCGCAGGTGGAAAACGAATTCCGAGGAATCGTTGCTGATATCCCAGCGCTCGGCTAAGGCGGGAATCGCCTGGAGCGTTCGCGGATCGTAATCAATCAATCCCTGATACAGCGCCATGTATATGCGCGCTTCGGGTTGACCGGTGCTGATCGGAGGATCGAGCGATCCGGGCTCGTCACCGTTTACGTAACGCAGAATGTTTTGCCTTGGGGGGATCGTACTGCCGTAAAAGTCGCCGGTAGTTGCGGTCACACTGCAGGATATGGTGCCAAATCCAAAAGAAGCAATCGCAACCGCCGCGATTAGTTTTCTTAGATGGACTCTTCGGAACAAATTGTGTTGCAAGGCTTTCATCACAAGCGGAACTTAACACGCGAAAAGTCGATTGAGCAAGATTTAAGCGTGGTTGCCGGGGTTGAGATTCTCTGTGTTACCTCGGTGTTTCCTCTGTGTCTCCCTGGTGATATTTGCTTAGTGTACATTCACTACAGAGACAAAGAGGACACAGAGGACTCCGAGGTGGCACAGAGGGTAGTCGGCGGCTACGGACTACCCTTGCCTGCCCCAGCTTGTTTCCAATCGGTATTTATTCGCACCGCCTTCAGCGAAGGCGTATCCAGCACATTGCTATCAAAGCCCGACACGTAAGGCTTCACCAAAGAGTATGACGACGCAAAATAGATCGGCATCGCGCTTAACTCTCTCAAGGCCTGCGTTTCAGTTTCAATCGGTTGCTGCGTGAGTAAACCTTTCTCTTTCAGTTTCGCAGAGTCAGCGGAAGGCGCTGCCTCTTTCCCCGGCGATGCTGTCTGGGAGGCCCCAGCGCCGTCCGGAAATAACATGCGAATGTTAGTCAGTTCATCGGTGGTTTGCATTACGAGTCCACGTCTAACTACGTCATAATCGCCTTCACGAATCGCCGCTTCGTACTCATCCCAGTTCTTAATTACGATCTCAGTTTCGATGCCCAGCACATTGCGCCACATCGTCGCCACTGCCTGCGCAACCAAACGCTGCTGGTCATTGCGGTTGATAAGCAAGCGAACCTTGGGAAAGTCTCTGCCACCCGGGAAGCCGGCCTCTGCCAGCAGTTCCTTAGCGCGTTCATATTCTTTTTCCAGCACCTCTGATTTATTAACGACTGGCGCCTGGGTGTTGGTAACTGTCTCGGGAAGAAAGCGCTTGGCGGGTTCGGTGGCTCCACCCATCTCATCAGCGCTGATGCGGTCGCGATCGATCGCAATGGCCAACGCCTCGCGCACACGCACATCGTCAAACGGTTCGCGTGCGCTGTTGAAACTGTAATAGGTCAGAGCGCCGTAAGTAGTGCGATGAAAATCCTCGTAAGGTGTTAAGAGTTTAATCGCCAACGGTTCAAACGCGGCGTTGGTAACTGCGTCAACTTCACCGGCTCTGTATGCGGCCAGCGCCGACTCAGCATCCTTCTCGCCCACAAACGACACTTGCTGCAGCGTCACCTGATCCTTGTCCCAGTAAGTGTTGGCGCGTTCCAGCAGCACGCGAGCGCCCTCAGTCGCGGCGAGCGAGAACGCGCCGTTTGAAATCAGGCCTCTTGCCTCTAACTTGTTGTTGCTGCCGTCGTCGGTGACTTTTACGGGCCGAAAAACCGGATGGGCCACGAGCGCAGGAAAGTTCATGTCCGGTCGCCGCAAATGGACGCGCAGCACCCGATCAGAGATGGCCTCAACTCCAAAGGTACTGGGCTTGTTTGGCTTCGGAGCGGCATTGGAAGTGGGCAGGGCGACCACCTTAGCGGGGTTCTCCTGTCGCGCCCCTTCAATGTTAGCCATCAGTTCCGTGTGCGGAGCCAGGTCTCCAATACTCATGGTGCGGCGCCACGAGCGCACGAAGTCAGACGCAATAACCGCGTCGCCATTTGACCAGCGGGCGTCGTCACGTAAATAGAACGTCCAAACGCGGCCGCTATTCGAAGCTTCCCAGCGCATCGCAACCGCCGGGACAGGGGTTAGAGAATGGGGATCGTAGTCGGTGAGACCTTCGAAAATTGCCCTCACCAGATCTGTATCGGGCGGCGCGGCGGCGAAAGCGGGATCGAAGGTTTGCGGTAGGCCGCCATCACTCCAATTGAACTTCTGTTCGCGCGGAACCACAATCCGGCCGTAGTAGCGCTCGAGTTTTTCATTCAGAAAGCAGCCGGCATGACTAAGCGCCAGCGCCAGCAAGAGTAAGCTGATGACGAAAGTCTTGAGTTTCCTGTGATTGAAAAGCCTTCGGGTTAACGTCATTTATGCGCCCGACCGAAAGTTACTTTGTTATAAGATTATTGCCGGTCTTAAGGGCGTAGCGCCGGCATGAGTTTAGCCCGGCGTTTGAACGTCGGGGAAGCATAACTCGTTGTCATCGTCGCGTAGCGGTGTTGAAACGCCGGGCGAAACTTATGCCGACGCTACGCGTCGAAGAGAGATCACCGATCAACCTGATCCCCTACCCTTCCGGTCCAGGTCCTCCCGAAGTTTGCCGTAAACATAAACGGCATTGCGCCGGGCTGCCTCAAATCCGTCAGAGGTGTCAATCAGATAATCGGCGAACTTCTTCTTCTCTTCCTGCGGCATTTGCGACGCAATTCGTCGCTGCGCTTCCTCACGTTGTAGATTGTCTCTCGCCATCAGACGTTCAAGTTGAACGTCCGGACGACAATGGACCACGATTAACTTGTCAAAACGTTTATAGCCGCCGGACTCGATCATCAGGGCAGCGTCGACGATTGCGATTCCATCGGGGTCCAGGGCTTCCCATTCGCGTAACCGCTCGTCCTGCCGGGCGATGATGTACGGATGGAGAATGGAATTCAACGCGGCGCGTTTACCAGCATCTGCGAAGACGAGCGCGCCTAGAGCGACGCGATCAAGAGTGCCATCGCCCTTAATAACCCTTTCGCCAAATTTCTCTGCGACTTCTCGCAATCCCGGCGAACCTGGTTCCACAACCTCGCGAGCTGTTTCATCGGCATCGAGCACGCGGCAGCCGAGCTCCTCAAGCACGCCGGAAACGAACGACTTTCCCACGGCGATTGATCCTGTTAAGCCAGCTCGCAGCATTGAGCGTTAATCAGAGCCGTTAGGGGTGTTTGCTGTTGTAGTCAGCAATGAACGCCTGAGTAACATCCATGGCCTGGTTCACCGTTAATACGGCCGGCATCAGCTTGCTGATATCAAGGATCATCGTTAGACCGTTTTGGTTTGCATATTGAATCAGCGCATTCCCTATGTCGTTTGAAACCGGACCCACTACAGTGCTGTAGCGTTTCTCAAACTCGGCCTGGGCCTGCTCTTTTTTGTACTTGAGGTCACGTTGCAGACGTTCACCGTCGTCCTGCTTCGCCCGGATGGTTTCCGGACTCACAATCGAGTTGTTGGCGCTAAGTCTGGCAATTTCGTCTGCTATCGCCTTGATTTGACTCTGAAGGTTGCGAAGCTCCGCATTTTTACCCTCAAACTCTTTCTGTACGGTATTAACTGCAGCGAGGTAGCGCTTGATTCCGGTTTTCTCATCGCCGAAAAAAGTAGTGTCCACGATCGCGATCTTTGATGCAGGAACGTTTGCCGGTAGAGCAACCGGGCCCGGTTGCTGCACCGCGGGTCTCGTAGGCGTCGGAGTCGCGGCTGGACGGGCCTGCGCAAAGGTAGGCATAGATGCGCCGATCGCGATTATGCACGCCGCCGCGAGAACAATAATTCTGCTCATGTTCGTTTAGTGCTCCTTAAAGTTTTGTAAAAAATAGTTCAATGCTTAGTGGCTAGGCGTGCCCTCTTCGTTGCCGCGCGGCATTTAGAGTATTGCGCATCAGCATCGCTACTGTGAGTAGGCCAACTCCTCCAGGGACCGGCGTTCGCCGACCGGCAACTTCGTCCGCTTCACAGGGATTAACGTCACCGACAAGCGTGTAGCCACGTTTCGAGACGACTTCCAGCCGCTTCTCGGCCATGTCACCAAATAATTGCCGCACCATTTCCACGTCGGTGATCTTGTTCATCCCGACGTCAACTATCGTCGCGCCCGGCCTGATGTGCTCACGCCCGATGAAACCGGGACGCCCGATTGCCACCACCAACAGATCAGCCTGACGGGTGACTGCGGGAAGGTCTCGTGTTCGGGAATGGCAAATTGTCACCGTAGCATCCCGCTGTAAAAGCAGCTGGGCCATAGGACGGCCCACGATCTGGCTGCGACCGACCACGCAAACGTTCTCGCCCGCGATGGGGATATTACTCCGGATGAGCAGTTCAATTATTCCTGCGGGGGTACACGGCACTAGCGTGGGCCGGCCCATTGATAACCGGCCGATATTAACCGGATGAAACCCGTCGACATCTTTTTCAGGATCGATTGCTTCAATGATCGCGCTCTCGTCAATTGCTGCCGGCAGCGGTAACTGAACGAGAATCCCGTCCACATCACCACGCGCGTTAAGTGACTTAATCAGACCCAGCAACTCGGTCGCAGTGGTGGTCGCGGGGAGCGCGTGATGCTCGGAGCGGATACCGACTTCTTCACACGCGCGAATCTTGTTCCTTACATAAACCGCTGAAGCCGCATCGTCCCCCACCAGAACTGCCGCCAGACAAGGTCCGACCTGGTGCTCGCTAACGAACTGCGCGACGTCGCGTGCAACCTCCCGCTTGATCTGTTCGGCAACTGCCGCTCCGTCCAGCATCTTTGCCCGCGGAGATTTTGCGTGGTTCATGGAAGAGTATTGACTAATAGCTCAGGCTAAATTTCAAGTGAACGGCATCCTAGCATACGTCCAGGCTTCGGCATCAGTCTCGCGATCAGCAGAAAGAGACCGGGTAGCATAAAGCGGGCGATGCAGACTCCGGCTACCCGAGCGTGTATAGTTACAGCTAAAAATGAGTACACATAGATCTCTCGCCACCGCCATTCTTTTTCTTTTCAGTCTCGCCTTGCTGGGATTTTCAAGCTGTCAACCGAAACAACGCGTGCGCTCGCCCACTGAGAAACATTACGATCTCAAAGGCAAGGTCATAACCATAGACAAAGAAAGACGTGAACTTACCATCGCGCACGACGACATAAAAGATTACATGTCGGGCATGACGATGGCTTTCAGCGTCAAGGACGATTGGGTTTATGAGATTGCCGCTCCCGGCAACCAAATCACAGCCACTCTGATAGTGGACGGAACGCAGTCGTGGCTTGAAGATGTTGTAATCACCGAAGACAGCACACCTGTTTCAGGCGCGCCGGCGGTTGAGGGAGCAGATCCGAACGTCGGCGACCAGGTACCTGACTACCGCCTGATCAATCAGGATGGCAAGACCATCCGAATTCAGGACTACAAGGGCAAGGCGCTACTGCTAACTTTCATTTATACGCGTTGCCAGGATCCTAATCAGTGCACGCTGATGAGCAGTAACTTCGCGGCCATCGATCAGGAACTGCAAAAGCAACCCGAACTTTACGGCAAGACACACTTGTTAAGTATCAGTTTCGATCCGGCATACGACACACCGAAGGTTTTGCGTAGCTACGGAGCCGCTCACACTGGAAAGTATTCAGACGAGACCTTCGCTCATTGGGAGTTTGCTTCCGGAAGCGCAGACGAAGTGAAAGGCATCGCGAAATTTTTCGGACTTCGCTATTACCAGGACACGTCTTCAGGAACGGAGCAGGTCATTCACTCGCTGCGTACAGCGGTAATTGGGCCGGATGGCAAGATCGTTAAGGTCTATCGGGGGAATGAGTGGAAACCGGAGGATCTTATAAAGGATGTGCAGGGTGTGTTTACGCCGAAACAGTAGGGGCCTTACCTCAATTAAAGAGCCGGAGCAAGCCCGCCTTCCCGACCACGAGCTGCTTCCCATTCATGGCTTCCTGTTTGGTTAATAGGCTTTCAAGGAAAGAAAACGCAGAACTATTGAGGAGGCTCAGGATAAGGAAGGCGGACTTGCCCCCGCTCTTTAATCTCAATTCAGGCCCTTAATCTTCTTAATCTCTTCAGTCAGCACCGGCACAGCTTCAAACAGATCACCAACAATTCCATAGTCGGCAATATCGAAAATCGGCGCCTCAGGATCTTTGTTTATGGCCACAATTGTTCCCGAGTTCTTCATGCCGACGAGATGCTGGATGGCGCCTGATATTCCCAGGGCCACATAAAGCTTCGGTGCAACTGTTTGGCCCGAAGATCCGATTTGACGGTCGATGGGCAGCCACTCGGCGTCACAGATTGGACGCGACGCAGCCAGGTCACCCCCGAGCACTTCCGCCAGTTTTTCGGCCAGCGCCAGATTGTCTTTGCTCTTAATGCCGCGGCCCACGGCCACGATGACGTCAGCCTTGCTCAAGTCGACGGCTTGTTTGACTTCCTGGAAGGGCGCTTCCGGTGTCATGCGAATCTCACTTACTTCGACCGGCAGGTTCTCAATCTGCGCGCCGCTTCCCTTCTGCGCCTGATCCGGTCTGAACGCGCCGGATTGAAAAGTAGCGAACACCGGCGCCGCGCCATCTGAAACTACGTCTGCGTCGAGTTTGCCGAGAAAAATTCGGCGGGTGAAGGTAATCACGCTCCCGTTCACCTGCGCGCGAATGCAATCGCTGATCAGAGACTTGCCAAAACGCGCCGCGAGCTTTGGGGCGTAGTCACGAACCAGGTAAGTGTGCGGCATTACTACCAGCTGCGGGTCGAGTTTGCGCACGACGCTTTCCATCGCATCGGTGTAACCGTCAGGCGTGTAATCGGCCAGCTTGCCGTTGCTGGCAGTAACTACTCCGGCAAGATCGTAGGCGGCGATCTCCTGAGCCAGTGCGGCGACGTCCGCGCCCGGAATAACCGCGCTAACAGTCTGTTGCAATTGAGAGGCGAGACTTTGCGCCGCGGCAATCGCTTCCAGCGATGTCCTGTTTAATACGCCGTTACGATGTTCGATAAAAACGAGAATTCCGTTAGCCATTGATTAGTCCGTTTCAATTAGTCCGACTTGCGGTTGTCTTTTTGACAGCGTTTAATACTGAGAACCAGCGCCTTCATTACGCGTTGCGCGACTTCCTCGTTTTGAAAATAAATTCCGCTGCCACTCGCAAGCCGCCCCGATTCGTGCTCAATGTTGTCCTCATAGGTGGTTCTCACACGGGCACGGATCGCTTCTTTCAGCTTCAGGGTGGTGAAAGATACGACATAAGCCGAGGCACCGATCTCGTCTGCGCGAACTGAAGTTTCGTTCAAAGTTTTTAAAGGAATCGTGATCTGGGCACTCTCTTTGGATAAGAGTTTTCCGGCCTCGGATGATTCATGCGTCTCACGCCACCCGATCGCACACTTCTCGAAGCTATAGTCCTGGTATTTGTACGAATCAAACCTTGCGGCTCGTTGGCCAACTTCAGCGCTGTTTCCTTCAATAGCAGTGCCGAGCGATTTGAGGATGTCTTCTAACTTCGCCGACTCGAGAACTTCGTCCTTCTCCTGCGGCGACGATTGCAGCCGCCACTCGCCGGCACTAGCCCACCCAACGCAGCTAGCACACACGACCAATAGCATCACCTGGATAACGCGAGCGCTGCGCCTCTTGCCGGTCATAGTTTAGCTGCTCCTTAAAAAACGCGAGCTTCTGTATGTAACTTTTGCGCCAGCTCAACTGCACCGGACTTGGCATCGCCATTGCCGAGCAACTGCGTTTGCTTGGTCTTCTGCGGCAAGTAGATCTTCTCGATCCGCTGGTGCGAAGGACGCGCCACGACTTCCGCGGGCGGCGTGACTTCCTTGATCTCTTTTTTCTTCGCCGCCATGATGCCCTTCAAAGTTGCGTAGCGAATCTGGCTTATGCCTGACTGGATGGTGAGCAATGCGGGCATCGCCATTGTGTACCACTGATACCAACCACTTTCCAATTCGCGCTTGACACGGAGTTTCTCGCCGGAAGCGTCGACCTCAATGGCGATAGTGGCGTGTGGTAACCCGAGGAGCTCCGCCAGGATCACGCCGGTTTGCCCATAACCGTAATCGTCTGACTGCAAACCTGTGAATACCAGATCCGGCTTTTCCTCGCGAATCGCCTCCGCCAGCAGGCTGGCTCCCGCGTACGGTGAAAGTGAACCAAGGTTATCCCCGACTACATGAATGGCCCGATCAGCGCCGCGCGCGAGCGCGTCTTTGATTACACTCTTCACTCGTTGCGGGCCCATAGAACAGACTACCACCTCGCCACTCAGCTTCTCTCTGACTCGCAGTGCCTCTTCCAGAGCATAGCCGTCCGATTCGCTAACCTCGAAAGACAGGTCGCCTTCTTCGATCCAGGTTCCTTCTTTATTGATTCGCAATATCGCGTCTTTATTCGCGACCTGCTTCATCATTACTACGATTTTCATTCCAGTAATCCACGAGATCCAGCATTATGTTCTTTGTTCTTAGAACTTTGCACTTTGTGCGTTTCCTGATCTGACGCTCGCTGTGTAGAAAGCTTAATAGGTCAAAGTACAAAGCACAAAGAACAAAGTACTTTTTGTTACTCGTCGTACCTCTTAAACAACAACGCCGCATTCGTACCCCCAAATCCAAAGCTGTTCGAAAGCGCATATTCAACTTCCGCCTCACGCGGTTGGTTGGGTACGTAGTCAAGGTCGCAATCCGGATCCGAATTTACGTAGTTGATCGTCGGCGGCAAAACTTTCCGGTAGAGACTGAGAACGGAAAACACACCCTCTATTCCGCCGGCAGCGCCGAGCAGGTGTCCGGTCATTGACTTGGTCGAGCTTACCGCCAACTTATACGCGTGGTCGCCAAACGTCTGCCTGATCGCCAGCGTTTCAAACTTATCGTTGTAGGGAGTCGAGGTCCCGTGAGCATTGATATAGCCAACCTGTTCCGGTTGAATTCCGGCGTCACGAATTGTTTTCTGCATGACGCGAATTGCGCCCGAGCCGGTTTCATCAGGCATGGTCAGGTGAAACGCATCGGCGGTCATCCCGTAGCCAACCAGTTCAGCATAAATCCGGGCGCCACGGCGCTTCGCCATTTCCAACTCTTCGAGAATCATTATGCCGGCGCCTTCGCCGATGACAAATCCATCGCGGTCGCGTTCAAACGGCCGGGAAGCGTGCTCGGGATCATCGTTGCGCGTCGAGAGGGCTCGCATCGAAGCAAAACCCGCCACACTCATCGGCGTGATCGCCGACTCAGCACCGCCGCAGATCATAACATCGGCATCACCGCGCTGAATGATCTTAAAACTGTCGCCAATAGCGTGAGCGCCGGCGGAGCACGCCGTTGCGGTAGCGGAATTTGGGCCCTTTAATCCATAGCGAATTGAAACCTGACCAGCGGCCAGATTTACAATCGCCGAAACGATAAAGAAAGGCGAAACACGATCGGGACCATCATTCAAGAGCTTCGAGTGCTCTCGTTCAATCGCCCAGAAATCGCCGATGCCGCTACTAATGTACGTGCCGGCATTCTCCGCCAGCTCCGCGGGGAACTTACCTTCTTCGGTAAGCTGGAAGCCGCTGTCGGCCATGGCTTCGGTAGCGGCGGCAATGGCGTAATGAATAAAGGCGCCCATCTTGCGCGCCTCTTTCTTGGGGATAAACTTGAGCGGGTCGAAGTCTTTAACTTCGGCGGCAAATTTGACTGAAAACTTCTCCGTGTCAAACTTCTCAATGGGACCGACGCCATTGCGGCCGCTCATGAGCGCGGCCCACGTCGTTTCAACTGAATTGCCAACCGGTGTTATCAGGCCTAACCCTGTGACAACTACACGTCGTGCCAAATCAAAACTCCTTGAATAGAAGTGAAAAGTGAATCGTGAAACGTGAAAAGTGAGAAAGAAAGGACGGTGCTCGACCGTCTGAACTTTTCACTCTTCACTTATCACTGGTCACTTCTTGTGTTGGTCGATGTAGTTGTAGGCATCTCGCACGCTCTGGATCTTTTCCGCGTCTTCATCAGGAATCTCGATGCCGAATTCTTCTTCAAAACGCATGACGAGTTCAACGGTATCCAAAGAATCGGCGCCCAGGTCGTCGATAAACCGGGCATTCGGTGTAACTTCATTTTCATCAACACCTAATTCGTCGACGATAATCTGTTTGACCTTACTCTCTATTTCTGGATCGGGCATTTCGTTTTGCTCCTCTTTAAAATATCAATTCACGTAGGACAGAAATTCTGGTCTGTCCTCATCTAAGCATCTAAAACATCGACAGGCAAGAATGCCTGTCTTACTAAACACCAAGGTTCGCTGCAGTGCTCCTCAGGCTGGCGGCGTCCTCGACATTGAAACACTTTACTTCGCGACTTATCTGTCGCATCAAACCACTAAGAACTTTGCCTGGGCCGACTTCTACGAAGGTATCAACACCTTCCCGGATCAACAACTCCATCGACTCCAGCCAGCGTACTGGCGATGATACCTGTCTAACAAGTGCCTCTCGCGCAGCGGCGCCACTGCGAACTATTGCGGCGTCAACGTTTGTAACTAGCGGTACTGCCAAATCAACGAATTCTATGCCGTCAAGGTTTCTAGCCAGGCGCTCCTGAGCCGGCATCATGAGCGCGGAATGAAACGGCGCGCTGACGTTGAGCTTTAGAACTCGCTTCGCACCGCCGCTTCGCAGCAACTCGCTGGCCCGGTCCACAGCTTCCGTGTTTCCCGCTATGACAACCTGACTGGCGGAATTAATATTCGCAGGCGCGCAGACCTGACCTTGCCCCGCTTCCGCGCAGGCATTTTCAATTTCGCTCAGGCCGGCGCCGATTACCGCCGCCATCGCGCCGGTGCCGACCGGAACAGCTTCCTGCATGTAGCGGCCGCGCGATCTTACCGTCTGGGCTGCATCAGCAGCCGTCAGCGAACGGGCCGCAAACAACGCTGAATATTCGCCTAAGCTGTGTCCCGCCACAAAATCCGGTTGCGGGAATCCCTTCTCTTCCATTGATCGAAGGGTTGCCGCGGAAACGCTGAAAATCGCGGGCTGCGTATTCTCCGTCAGTTGCAGATCTTCGGGAGACCCCGCAAAGCATAACTGCGAAACGGAAAAGCCAAGGGCATCATTAAGTTCTTCAAAGAGCCGCGCAGCTGCGGGGAAATTGTCAAACAGGTCTTTCCCCATTCCTGGATACTGCGACCCCTGGCCGGGAAAAATGTACGCTAGTGACATGTTGGTAAATAGTAAATGGTGAATAGTAAATAGTTAATTCCTACTACGCTTTCGGTCGTCCAATAGTCACGCCTCGAAGTTTCATGACTATTTACCATTCACTATTTACTATTTCACCGTCGCTTCTTTCTACCAGCGCACCAACACGCCACCCCAGGTTACGCCACCACCAAATGAAGCCATCAGCACCAGGTCACCCGGACCAATCTTTCCAGCTTCTACACATTCATCCAGCGCGATTGGGATCGACGCGGATGAAGTGTTGCCATGCATGGCAATGTTTGAATAGACGCGCTCACTCTCGACATTAAGCTTACTGGCCACACCATCGGTGATTCTTTGGTTCGCCTGGTGTGGAATAAAAAGCTTGACGTCGGCTGCGGTGACCCCGGCTTCTTCCAACACTTCTCGGGAGATGTCAGTCATCGATCGCACCGCAACCTTGAAGAGCTCATTGCCCTTCATCTTGAAAAAATGGTCACCCGCAGCCAGCGTTTCGGCGGTGGCCGGTCGTCGCGTTCCGCCGCCCGGCGAAAAAAGTTGTTCCTCATACCTTCCGTCTGACTTTATCCGAGCCGCGAGAATGCCCCGGTCTCCCTCGACGGCCCCGAGCACGGCCGCGCCCGCTCCGTCGCCAAACAAAACGCAGGTATTGCGGTCGGTATAGTCAACGTACTGGGTCAGAATCTCAGCCCCGATCACCAGTGCATATTTTGACTGGCCAGTGCGGACCATCGTATCCGCCAAGGTCAAGCCATAAAGAAACCCGGAGCAGGCGGCCACGACGTCCATAGCCGCAGCCTTATTGGCCCCCAATTCCGCCTGGATGATGCAACCCGTTGACGGCAGGATCTGATCCGGACTGACCGTGGCACAAAGGAGCAAGTCAATGTCTGCCGCCTGCAACCCGGCGCGCTCAATTGCCTGTCGCGCTGCGCGAACAGCGAACTGTGAAGTGTATTCGCCCGGCGCAGCCTTGCGTCGTTGCTTAATTCCGGTCCGACTGGTAATCCAGTCGTCGGAGGTGTCAACCATCTTTTCCAGCTCGGCGTTCGTGAGAATGCCTTCCGGATAAGAGTGTCCGGTACCCAGAATCGCAGCGCGAATATTTCCCATCAACTGTCCTCTATTGCTTATTTGCGGTCGGTAATACTATCCACTAGCCCCTGGAAATCCAAGCAGCCCGACCACGATGTAGTTCAGAGTTCAAGCTTTAGCTTGCTATTACTACAAAGCACAACCTGAAGGTTGAACTCTGAACTCCGTGAATGAATTCCTCAGGCAGTTTGCCCGACCGGCTGCAGCGCGTTCGTTTCTGCAATTCCCTTTTCAATTCTTTCACCAGCGCGGTTTTCGGAAAACTCCTTGACGCTCCGTATCGCGTTTCGAATGGCTCGCGCATTCGAGCTACCGTGTCCGATTACCACAATTTTCCGAACCCCCAGCAGCGGGGCACCGCCATGTTCGGAGTAGTCCAGCCGCTTCTTAATATTCCGAAACGCGGGCTTAGCAAGCATTGCTCCTGCCTTGGTCACGGCCGAGGCCGTAAGCTCTCGTTTGATCATAGACAGCATTGCATCCGTCAGACCTTCAGAAAGCTTCAGCATGACGTTGCCGGTAAAGCCGTCCGTCACAATGACATCAACTGCTCCCGAAAAGACGTCGCGCCCTTCGACGTTGCCCATGAATTTCAGGCTCGTCATCTCGCGCAGTAAAGGGAACGCTTCCTTGGTCAAGTCGTTGCCTTTAGCTTCTTCCTCACCAATGCTCATCAATCCGACAACCGGAGCAACTGTCCCGAGCACTGCACGCGAATAAGCGTCGCCCATGATAGCAAACTGCACCAGGTGATGTGGTTTGCATTCAGAGTTTGCGCCAACGTCCAGCAACAGCGTCGGCTTGTCTGACTTTGTGGGGATTAGTGCGGCAAGTGCGGGACGATCGACGCCGGGCAACATTCCAATGACCATCTTCGCAGTGGCCATTGCGGCACCAGTGTTACCAGCCGAAACAAAGCCGTCGGCTTTTCCGTCAGTTACCAGGCGCGTGCCGATTCTCAAGGAACTCTTCTTCTTGCGTCGCACCGAAGTCATTACGGGCTCGCCCATGCCAATGACTTCAGCAGCTTCTACCAGTTCAATTCCCCGGTCGCCATCGCCGCGCCAACCGCAGCGCTTTAACTCCGGTTCCAGTTTTTCCGGCTGGCCGACCAGGATTACCTTAACGCCTAAATCGCGTGCGGCGGCCAACGCTCCATCAATCTCTGCGTGCGGCGCGTGGTCGCTACCCATCGCGTCGAGAACGACTTTTCCCGTCAGCCGGGTTTCATCCTTCGACTGAGTTCGCACAGACGATACTCTGAATCAGGCTAAGTTTGTTCTACACGTACAACTTGCCGGTCTTTGTAGTAGCCACACTTCGGGCAGACGCGGTGTTGCAGGCGAGGTTCCTGGCAATTAGGACAGAGGCTGGTCTGCGGGGCCCGCAGAGCATCATGTGCGCGGCGTTTGCCGCGGCGAGCTTTTGAATGTCGTCGCTTAGGATTTGGCATAATTACTCCAATCGGAAATCCGTAAATTGTAAATGGTTAATAGTAAATAGACGACCGTAGCGTTCGGGTTTCTATTCACTGTTTACCATTTACTCAATCTTCCCTATTTACTATTCACTAGTTTCTTCAGACCCGCCCAGCGGGGATCGATTTCCCGGGCTTCACACCCGCACTCCGCCGAATTCTTGTTCGCGCCACAAACTGGGCAGATCCCCTTGCAGCTTTCTGCGCAAAGAACATGGTCAGGAACAGCCAATAGCAGTTCTTCCTTTACCAGTTCGTCGATGTCAATCGCTTCCCCGTCAAACACCGAGAGATCAAGGTCCTCTTCGGTAAGCTCTACGGCCTGCTGAGCTCGATAATCCTCTGCCGTCACATACTCGAGCTTGAAGCTAGAATCGACCGGCAATTCAACTAACTTCAGACAGCGATCGCATTCAGCCTGCACTCGCGCTGTGACCTGTCCACTTACATGCGTTCGATTCCCTTGCTGTCGAACCTTTCCGGAAACCTCAGCTGGCTCGATCAGTTTCACCCGCTCATCATCAAGGTCCAGCTCATCCGGCGCGTACTTATGGGCGAACACGCCCTTTCCGCTCTCCAGACTTGCAAGCTCGATCCGCATTGACTGACACCCTATTGCGAATAGCACATTTTAGCGCCTGAAACGCAAAAGGCCATTATAACTACGAGAAGCGGCGTGTCAACGAGAGGGGCCAATGAGTGATGCCCTAATTCACAGCCTGGCGACCAAGTCGGCCAGTCCCAGGGCGGAATGTTTATAGAACCCTCTACTACAAAACCTCTTCACTCCAGCGGAGCGTAATGTATGGGCCGACTTAGAGTCTATAAACATTTGGCTCCTCTGAAGCCAACATCCTATCCGTTGCACTTGCGGTCTAACGCCCGTCACTATATGCCGAACTGCATGCGTTCAAAGCGTCCTGCCGCAGGGCCTCTGCCAAACGGCGATCCCCACCGGTAATGAGTCTTCGAACGTTCGCGGCTGACATACGAAAAAGTGGCGCGGCCGGCGATCGGGCCGAATTCTGCTGCTTACCTCTGACCGCTGCAGTCTTGCGAACAACCGCTCCGGCGCCTGCCTTTTGGAAATACTCTTCGGCGAGTTTCTTGTGTCCGCCCCGTTCCGAAATCAATCCCAGCATATAGAACGCTTCGCCATAGTCTTCGTCCAACTCCAGGGCTTTCCGCAGGTGGCGCGCGGCCAGCCCGTCACGGGACATCTGGTAGTAGAGACACCCGAGCGCGTAGTGGGCCTCGGGTGAAACCTTGCTGGCGAGTGCTAACTTAAACTCATGGAGCGCCTCACGCCATTGCGCTTCCGCAATGAATAACCTGCCCAGTCCGTAGTGCGCGGCAAAGGTCGAACCGCCAAGCCGTGTAGCACTACTCAGCAACTCCTTCGCTCGCTCAACGTCGCCTTCGTCGGCGCAAGTCAAACCAAGCAGCAGCGAAACACGTCGGTCTCGAGGCGATAATTCGTAGGCCCTTGCCAGATAATTGCGAGCGCGTCGCGTCTTGCCAGTCTTAAAGAAATGCTCGCCCAGGAAATACTGCAGGGCCGCATTCTCCTCAGCCATCTCCGCTGCCCGCTCGAGCGAACGAATGCCACGTCTGGCCTGGTCATCGTCAATAAACAGAAATCCTTCATTGATGCTTTGCTCGAAGGCGCCGGCCTCTTTACCGCGGTAGGTGGCAAGGATTTGTAGACGCAGTTCCTCACGCCGCTCACTCTCGAGTTGCTCTTCAGCGTCCTTCTGACAACGGTCAAGCCATAGCCGCTCCAGTTTTTCACCTTCGACCAAGCCGTCGTCAGTTAGAACAGCCACCAGAGCCTTGACGAGTGCGCGGTCGAAGTGTGCGTTCTGCGCCTGGCGCAAAAGCAGGTCGAGGCCGCGCTCTAATTTCTCAGTCAGGCGTCCCAGCCTGTTTTCCAGTGCTGAAATTCGCTCGAGCAGATGCTCTTCGTTGGGAGCCCCGGAATCCAGTACCTCATAACGAGCCGACGCAGGTTCCACCACAATCATCAGCCTGGTGCCACAACGCGCACAGAATTCCTGACCCAGAGGATTAGCCGCCAAACACTTCTGACAGTAATGGGCTATTTGAGACATTGGAAAAACAGAACTCAGGACTCAGAATTCAGGAGTCAGAATAGGAACTCAATACTCCTACAGAACTCATCAACTGATTACTCATCACTCGTCACTCATCACTTTTTTAGTACTCATAGAATCCGCGGCCAGTCTTTTTTCCCAGCCAGCCTGCATCCACATAACGCTTCAACAAGGGACAGGCGCGGTATTTCGGGTCGCCGAGACCATCGTATAACACATTAAGTATCGCCAAACATACGTCGAGACCAATGAAGTCCGCGAGTTGCAACGGACCCATAGGATGATTCATACCCAACTTCATAATGCCATCGATGCTTTCGCGCGTGGCCACGCCCTCGTGCAGAGTGAAAATTGCTTCATTAATCATCGGCAGCAAAACGCGATTGGAGACGAAGCCAGGTGAATCATTACAGTCGAGCGCGGTCTTGCCAAGCCTTTCGCTCAAACTCCGCACGCGTTCATATGTCTCATCGGAGGTTGCAAGGCCGCGAATAACTTCAACCAGCTTCATCACCGGCACGGGGTTCATGAAGTGCATGCCAATAACTTTGTCGGGACGGGTGGTGGCGGCGCCCAGGCGTGTGATCGAGATCGACGACGTGTTCGAAGCAAGTATGGCTTCCGGAGGTGTAATTCTATCCAAAGCGCTAAAGAGTTCTGTCTTCACATCAAGATTTTCCGTTACTGCCTCTACAACGAATGAAGCTTCACCGAGCGCCTCGAGTTCCGTGGTGGTCTTGATGCGTTTGAGAATCGACTGCTTCTCTTCTGCGCTCAGTCGCTCCTTATCGAAATCTCTTTGCAGACTCTTGTCGATAGCCTGCAGCCCGCGTTGCAAAAACTCATCCTTAACGTCGCGCATAACGACGCTGTAGCCGGCTCGCGCTGCGACTTGCGCGATACCGTTGCCCATCGTGCCCGCGCCTATTACCCCGATTACTTCACTCATGATTCGTTTTCAAAAGACAAGCCGCCAAGACGCCGAGGCCGCCCCCATGAATTGGTTTTGGTTCTTTTTCGCGTCCCTGGCGTCTTGGCGGTTTATGTTTTATCTCTCCACCGCCATCGCCACCGCATTCCCGCCTCCCAGGCAGAGCGAAATAATACCCCGATGAGCATCCCGGCGTTTCAACTCGTAAAGCATCGTAGTCAACAGTCGCGAACCCGATTGACCGATTGCGTGGCCCAGGGCCACGGCTCCACCGTTTACATTCAGACGCTCGGGATCTAATCCCAGCTCTCTTGTAATCGCGACCGCCTGCACCGCGAAAGCCTCGTTCAGTTCTATCAGATCAACCTCGGCCAGAGACCAACCAGCCTTGCGCAATACTTTTCGGATCGCCTCCACGGGCGCCATCATTACCAGCGCCGGCTCAACGCCCGAGGTCGCTTGCGCGACAATTCTCGCCATGGGTTCAATCCCCAGGGCTTTGGCTTTCTCACTCGAAGTAACAACAACCGCCGATGCCCCGTCATTAACTCCAGGCGCGTTCCCGGCTGTGACTGTGCCACCTTCCTTTCTGAAGGCCGGCTTCAATTTGGCGAGCGCCTCCATCGAGGTGTCCTCGCGGACGGTTTCATCGGTGTCGAAAATGATCGGAGATCCTTTTCGTTGCGGAATTTCTACCGCCACGATTTCGTCTTTGAAGTTGCCGGCTTTGATTGCTGCCGCTGCTTTGCGATGGGAGTTGAACGCATACTCATCCTGCTCGGCACGGCTGACCGCAAATTTTTCGGAGACGACTTCGCCTGTGCAGCCCATGTGATAGTCGTTGTACGCATCCCAGAGGCCGTCATTGATCATGGCGTCAACGAGTACGCCATTTCCCAGCCGGTAACCTTCGCGGGCTTTGGGAATCAAATAAGGCGCATTGGACATCGACTCCATTCCACCAGCCACCACCACCTCCGTGTCGCCGAGTTGAATTCCCTGCGCCGCCATCATCACGGCTTTGAGGCCGGAACCGCAGACCTTATTGACTGTAACCGCCGCAACCGCGGGCAACAATCCTCCGCGCAAAGCCGCCTGGCGCGCGGGGTTCTGGCCCAATCCGGCTTGAATAACGCAGCCCATGATCACTTCGTCTATATCTTCGGGCGCCACACCCGCGCGCTTAACGCTTTCACGCACTACGATCGCGCCCAACTGAGTCGCGGTAAAGCTTTTTAAGGAACCCAGGAGCTTTCCGACCGGCGTTCTAACCGCGCTAATAATTACTGCTTCACGAGTTTCGCTCATCAATACTCTCGCTTACGTCTGAAAAATTTGCTGTTTACGATTACTATTTACAAGTTAGGGTGTCAAGGAAGACTAATGCGAGGCAAAATATCAGTTGCTGCTATACGCAACACCTGCGTGGGGGCAGTAGCCCGACAGTTATGGAGGGCTACAGGAACGCACTACCCAATCACGATAAGGTCACTCAATTGAAAACGTCCGCGAGCGAATGTTAGACTCAGCCCGCTATTCAACCTCCTATCAACATTCCGGTCACTAAACATGCAAGCATTAATTCTTGCGGGCGGTAAGGGCACGCGCCTCCGCCCGCTGACGGTCTACACTCCTAAACCGATTGTGCCGATCTGCAATCGTCCTTTTCTGCTGTACCAGATCGACACTTTGCGACGCGCGGGAATTACCGACATCACTCTCTCGCTCTCCTATCAGCCAAACAAGATCGAGCAACTCCTGGGCGACGGTTCCGAATACGGGGTGAAGTTGAAATACACTGTCGAGCCGCAGCCGATGGGAACCGCGGGCGCTTACAAATTCGCCGAGGACCTGATCCGCGAGCCTACCGTGGTCTTCAACGGTGACATCCTTACCGATCTCGATCTCAAGGCAGTTATTCGTGAACATACCGAACGAAAAGCGACGGCGACGGTCGTATTGACCCCCGTGGAGAATCCCTCAGCTTACGGTTTGGTAGAGACTGAGAGTGACGGCCACATTCGACGGTTCCTGGAGAAGCCAAAGCTCGAGGAGATCACTTGCAATACGATCAATGCCGGCACCTACATCCTGGAGCCCAAGGTGCTTGATCTCATTCCAACTGGTGAGAACCATTCATTCGAGTACGGTTTGTTCCCTGAACTGCTGAAACGGAAAGAAGCGTTCTTCGCGCACATTCCTGCGCGCACCTATTGGATCGACATCGGCACGCCCGAGCGATATCTGCAGGTGAATCAGGACCTGCTGGCCAATCGCGTAGCCCGGATTCATCTGAAGGAGCGCCGTGGTGAATTTGACTCGGCCACGGCCGCCGAAGTTGATGACATCTCGATAATTGGAGACGACTGCCAGATTAAGCCCGGCGCGCAAATCATTAATTCCGTGCTCGGCCAGGGTTGTTTTTTGGAGGAGCGGGCACGAGTTGAGAATTCTGTCATCTGGCCACATACGCGCGTAGGCACTGCCGCTGTAGTTTCAGGTGCAATCGCAGGACGCGGTTGCCATATCGGACGGTCCGCTGTCGTAGGCCCAGGATCAGTTCTCGGTGACAAGACGTCTTTAACCGATTACACGATCACTGGACAACCCGAGACGCCGTAATCACGCAAGAGAGTTGCTGGGACCGCGGGCGCCCCGCCCGCAAACGCGCCGGAGGTGCGCAATCTTTGAGAGGAAGCTCTCTCATTTCATTTTTCGCGCTTCGCGCTCATTTGCGGGCGGGGCACCCGCGGGTCCCAGCAAACCGGAAGCGTGTTGTTAGCTGAGAAGCTTACACTCTATCCATGAGCGACTTCGCAAAGATTAAATTTGGCACGGACGGGTGGCGCGCAGTGATCGCGCGCGAATATACGTTTGCTAATCTCGAGCGTGTGACCCAGGCGTACTGCCGATTATCTAAACGCAAGCAAGAAAGAGTCTCTTCTTACCCAACTCGTGGATGTCGGACAAATCAGTAATACTGAGGCGAACGATCAGCTATTCACAAATGTAGTCGAGCAGGCAGTGTCGTCAAGTTCAATGCTGGTGATAGTGGGTTACGATCGTCGCTTCCAATCCGAGATGTTCGCCGAACGCGCGGCTGAAGTACTTGCCGGTAACGATTTAAAAGTCTTTCTTTTCAACGAAGCCACGCCGACCCCGCTAATCTCCTGGGCCGTGAAGGAACTGAACGCCGCCGGCGGAGTCGTCATCACGGCCTCGCACAATCCGGCGGACTTCAATGGTTTCAAGATCAAGGCTCCCTGGGGAGGCAGTGCGGCGCCGGAAACGACCTCAGCCGTCGAGAAACTCGTAGACGCAAACGCGCCTAAGCGCGCCGACATTCCCACCGACACTCATCAATTCCTTCAGCCTGTGATCGAGAGCTATCGAGCGCAGATTGCGTCCTACATCGATCTCGATCGCCTGCGCAAAGCGCCGGCGCTTGTTGTTGTCGATCCGATGCACGGCACAGGCGGCACCTGGGTCGAGAGCTTTCTCGATGGCGGAGCGCTTAAGCTTGAAACCATTCGAGCCTACCGCGATCCACTATTTGGCGGCGTCAATCCTGAACCGATTGATAGCAATCTCGGGGCCTTGAAGAAGCGTGTAATCGAAACTAATGCAATGGTCGGACTGGCCACCGACGGCGATGCGGATCGCGTCGGTGCTGTTGATGAGCACGGCGAGACGATGACTATGCACGACGTTGTGCCGCTAATCCTCCTGCACCTTGTACGAGCGCGTAAAATGACCGGCGGTGTCGTGCGAACCTTTTCCCAGTCAGTCCTATTAAAGCGAATTGCGGCGGCGCACAATCTTAAACTTTACGAGACGGCGATTGGATTTAAGTACATCGCCGACCTGATGCTGAATGACGACATTCTCATCGGCGCTGAAGAGTCGGGAGGCATCGGCGTCAAGGACCATATCCCCGAACGTGACGGCATACTCAATTCCCTTCTCTTCCTGGAAGCAATACTCACTGCCGGTAAACCGCCGTCGGAAATGCTGCGCGACCTTCATCGGGAGTTCGGCGAATTCCACTTTGGCAGACGAGACCTTCAGGTAGAGACCTCCGTGGGCCAGGAACTGATCCAACGACTTGCGAAGGCGACTCCTCCTGACCTCGCCGGCTACGCAATCAGCAGTGTCGAGACCACCGATGGAACTAAGCTGCTGTTTGACGACGAGTCGTGGTTATTGTTCCGGCAATCAGGAACGGAACCGATGCTGCGAATTTACTCGGAGGCAACAAGCGTGGAAAAGTCGAACGCTCTATTGGCTGCCGGCGAAGGACTCGCGCGTCAGTAGCTCATGACCGTACCTGTTGCGGTCTGAGGCAAGCGGTTTAGAGTTCAGCCTTTAGGCTGCGGATCGTTCGCATTCCAAAAACAAACCAGAGTTTGGACTCCGAACGTAATCAGTGCCCTGGACCGGGCTAGTTTGTCCATGGATTTGTGACGTCGAAATAGTTGACTGACGACCTAAAAATGGCTACCTTTTGGCGTCCCCTTACAGCCAGTAGTTAGTACGCCCCCAATCGAAACAATCTTCTAGCGGAGGTGTGGCGATGGGTTTGATACTTCTGATAGTTTTGATTCTGCTGCTTCTTGGTGCGATTCCGAGTTGGCCTTACAGCCGGAATTGGGGTTATGGGCCAAGCGGGGGCATCGGTCTAATACTGCTGATTGTTCTCATTCTGTTACTGCTGCGGGTCATCTAGTAGCCGGATCCGACCAACGCCCGACCGGCGTTGAGCAGCAGAACGACTGCGAGCGAATTGTCGCGCACGAATGCCCGAACTACCTGAGGTTGAACATGTCGTGCGCGGGCTCCGCGGGGCCGTCCTCGGACAACGAATACTGGCCGTGGACGTTAACCTTCCGCGCCTTCTCTCGGGTGTTTCTTCCCGAACCTTCAAACGCAAACTACGCGGCGCCCGGATTGATGGCGTTAGCCGGCGTGGCAAATACATCCTCATCGAGTTGGATTCTCTTGATGTCCTGCTTGTTCACCTGCGCATGACCGGCAAGTTTCTCTGCATAGGATCTGAACAAGCCACTGCCGCCATACCCACACGTTGTTTTCTATCTGGACGACGATCGCCGGCTGGTGTTCGCAGACATGAGGCAGTTTGGCCGGATGCGTTTGCTGGCCATGAAAAAACTTCCCAGCCTCCCGCAGATTGAAGCGCTGGCGCCGGAACCATTTGCTGACGACTTCAGCTTCGATTATTTCTGGCAGACACTTTCAAAGTCTCACCGCAGTCTGAAACAGCTCCTGCTTGATCAGACGCGAATTCTGGGACTGGGAAATATTTACGCCAGTGAAGCGCTCTTCCTGGCGCGTATCAGTCCGTTAAAAGCTGCCGACAGCTTATCGAAGGCGCGAGCACTCAAACTGCACCAGGCTATTCGCGACATACTCCAGGAAGCAATAGACGCTGGCTCGACATTGAGGATTGATTTGACTGACGGAGAAGGAAGTTATTTTGGAACCACGGAACGCTTCTGGCGCGTGTACGAGCGCGAGGGCGAACCCTGCGTCAACTGCGGCACGAAGATAAAGCGCGTCGTGCAGGGTGCCCGGTCAACTTACTACTGTCCAAAGTGTCAGAAACGGTGACGTCCAAGTCTAAGCCGGGCTGCGCGCTCGTCTCGATTGTCAAGTGATTGGTTGGGACCGCGGGCGTCCCGCCCGCAATGAGCGCGAAGCGCGAACGCTGCGGTTGAGCGGGCCGCCTGCATTCCTGATCTTTAGGAGACATGCTGATGGGCGGTCCGCTCCAACCGTTTGTTGGATTGCCGGTCAAGGCAAGCGATCTCAGTCGATGTCCTCGGAGTCGTAACGACTATACCGACTGAAGAAAGCGACAACCTCCGCCCACGTCTCCCGTGAACGTGCCTGATCGATGAGTTTTTCAATTGAGCGTCGAACAAGGTTCATATCAAACACGGTCATGAGAACATACCCACGCAGGAGTTTATAGCCACCATCTGGAACTTCGTTGGTAAGACCGGTGGGTGAGGCTGCGACAAACCAAAAGGACTCTGCGCCTTCGCGGCCAAGTTCGCCGATTTCTACCCTCATGGAAACGCTAAAGTCTTCACCGTTCGGTAATGGTTCGTCGTATAAGCAGATGCTTTTGATTTCTAGATTCATTCGCCAGCCCACGAGAGCAATCCAACAAATGCTTGCCGTCGCTCCGTGTAATTTGTGTAATCTGCGGATGAAAGTGTTTAGAGATTCGCCAGCACAAAGTCCGTCATCATCTGCCGCATCTGCTTCACCAGCAGCGGATCAGTAACACCGTGGCGCGACTTCGGATAGAGCATTAGCTGAAACTGCTTCCCCGCCTTCTGTAACTCATAGATAAACTGGATCGTGTTCTGCACGTGAACGTTGTCGTCGATCGCTCCATGAATCAGCAGCAACTTTCCATGCAGATCTTTTGCGTAGTGCACCGGCGAACTCTTCCAGTAACCCTCCGGATTGTTCTGTGGGGTCAGCATGTAACGTTCGGTATATATCGAATCGTAGTTGCGCCAGTCGGAAACTGTGCCGCCGGCAATTCCCATCTTGAAAGTCTTGCTGTGGGTCAAGGCGTAGCTGGTCATAAAGCCGCCATAGCTCCAACCCCAAATTCCGATCCGCGACCCATCGACGTAAGGCTGACTCTTCAGCCAGGCGATGCCGTCTTCAAGATCTCGCAGTTCAAGTTCACCAAAGTTCTTGTATACCGGCCAGGTTGACTCGAGACTCTTTCCGCTCGCGGTTCGGTTGTCGCAGATCCAGATAATGTAACCCTTCTGAGCCATCATCTGATGCCACATGTAGGCCGAACCACCCCAGCCGTTCTTGACGGAGGGCGCGTGCGGGCCGCTGTAAGTGAACTCCAGCACAGGGTATTTCTTTTGTGGATCAAAATCAGGGGGCTTGATCATCATCGCTTCCATCTCAACGCCGTCTCGAGTTTTCACCTGCAGCAACTGGCTTGCACCAAGTTTGTACTCCCTCAGTGCTTCTACCTTGTTTTCGGCGATGACGCGCACGAGCTTGCCATCAACGTCATAGAGACGCGTTTGTGCTGGAGTGTTTACATCGCTCCAGGTATCGATGAAGAGTTTGGAGTCAGGGCTTATAGCTACCTTATGGGAACCTTCGCCCGCAGTTACGCGCGTCAGAGCAGTGCCGTCGAGTTTGATGCGATACGCTTGTGGCGCGATGGGGCTGTGTTCGGTCGCGGTAAAATAGAGGAGCCCTTTAGCTTCATCAAGGCCGTCGAAGGAACTCACTTCCCAGCGGCCATCCGTTACCTGTCCCAACAACTTCCCGTCGGCACTGTAGTGATAAAAATGGTTCCAACCGGAGCGTTCACTCTGCCACAGAAACGAGCCGTCCTTCAGAAAGTTTGGATTGTCATTTATCCCGACCCAGGCTTTGGATGTTTCGTGCAGAATGGTGGCGGACTTGCCGTCATCGCCGGCAAAGTTGACATCCAAAAAAGTCTGTTCACGATTCTGGGCCTGGTAGACGACCTTACGGCCGTCCGGCGTCCATGTCACGCGCACGATCAGCAAGTCGCTTGGTTGATATTTGTATGTGTCGACCCAACGCGTCGCTCCGCCTGCTGCGTCTACGATGCCAAGCTGGACAACGGGATTCGGATCGCCGGACTTGGGATAGGGTGTAACTTCTAAAGTCTGATCGTAAGGAATGTGATCAACGACGGTGAACTCGGGCACGGGCCTCTCATCAAGCCGCAGATAGGCAAGCTTGGTAGAGTCAGGGCTCCACCAGTAAGCCTCGAAGTTTCCCCGTCCGTACAATTCCTCCTGATACACCCAGTCGAGCCGGCCGTTGAGAATTTTCGGGCTGCCGTCAGCTGTTAGCCGGCGCTCACGCTGCACGGCAAGGTCGTAAACGTAAATGTTGTTATTGCGAACAAAGCCCAACATGCGATCGTCAGGGCTGAACGTCTCGCCTACTTCCTCCTCCGGATCGTTCGTCACGCGTAAGGCTTTGTCGCTGCCCAACTGGTAATAAAAGAGGTCGTTGTTCCAGTTGATCAGTACTGCCCGCTCGTCATTGCTCATCTGATAAGTACTGCGATTCGCGAGCTTTTTGGCGTCTGCTTCAGTCACACCGCCGAGCGCATTGAGAGCCTTTTGCATTTTCAACGCATCGAAAAAGGGAACAGCCTCGCCCGTTGTGGCATCAACTTTTTGAATCTTCCCGGCGTCGCCTTTCGTCGAGCTAGAGAGAAGGTAGTGCCTGCCATCTTTGAGCCAGCGGACGGTTGGGGTGGTGCCGCTAAAATTAACTTTCTTCACCGGATCGAAGATGTCGTCGACTGTGAGCAGCTTGTTCTGGGCGCGAGTAACTGGGGCAAGCGCAAGCAATAACAAACCAAGGACTAGATGAATTTTTCTTCGCACTAATTGTTCTCTCCTGATAATCAAGCCTGTTCTGAAGGCGGAGTCATCTTCTTAATCGACGGCGTCAGGAGTGCCAGCAGCAATGCGGCTGCCAGTGTAATCCCCGCAAAAATGCCGAAGGCACGCGTCAGCACTTCAGGGGTTCCGGCGACAAAGAGCTGGGTAGTTCGTCCGGCGATATAACTACCCACCGAGATTGAAAGGAACCAAACACCCATCATCAAACCGACCATACGCGCGGGCGACAGCTTCGTGATGGTGCTCAAGCCAACAGGGCTCAAGCACATCTCCCCCATGGTTTGAATAAAGTAAACTATAACCAACCAGAGGGGCGACACTCGTCCAGCACCGGTCAGGCTCGCAGCAAACGTGATAACGGCGAATGCTATTCCGGCAAAGAGCAGCCCGAAGGCAAACTTCGCGGGACTCGATGGCTGCCGGTCACCCATGCGCTGCCAGATAAACGCAAAGACTGGAGCCAAGAGGATTACAAAGATCGCCGGAACTGACTGGAACCAACTGGAGGGAAATTCCCGGCCTGCGATTGAGAGTCGGGTAAGCCGATCAGCAAATAGAGTCATACTCGAGCCGGCCTGTTCGTAAGTCATCCAAAATATGATCGAGAAAAGCACGAGGATAAAGATCACAAGTACTCGCCTCAGCTCCGCTCCTTTCAAAAGCCGAGTGGTACCACCGAGGTAACCGACGAAGTAGCCACAAACCGTCCAGAAAGGAACCGAAATCCAACCTGAGTCAAAGCGATAACCGAATGCGGCGCCCAGCAAAGCGCCGACCACGGCGAGCGCTGCGGTAACCACGTCTAGTCTGTTTTTCGAACGGCCGACGGGTTGGTCGACAGGCTTGACTGCCTTCCTTCCAGCCTCGTTCAGGCGACTGCCGCCCAGGACATATTGGATGACTCCAATCGTCATGCCGACGCCGGCCGCTGCGAACCCCCAATGCCAACTGTGTGCCGGATTCAGTCCGACCGACGCAATGAAACCCTTAAACCATTTGCTCTGGGCCAGAAAACCAGTGATGAACGGAGAGATGAACGCTCCAAGGTTGATGCCCATGTAGAAAATCGAGAATCCTGCGTCGCGTCGCTTGTCCTCCGGGCTGTACAACTGGCCAACCATGGTGCTGATGTTCGGCTTAAGCAAGCCGGTACCCAGAGCAATCAAGATCAGGGCGGCGTAAAACGTCGGAATGCTGTCGAAGGCCATCGAGTAATGGCCGCAGGCGATAATGATTCCCCCAATTAAGACGGCACGGCGAGCACCGAGAACTTTATCAGCGATCCATCCGCCTACGAGCGGTAGGTACCACACCGATGAAACATAAGTTGCATAAATAACGCTCGAGTATGCTTCGTCAAAACCGAGTCCTCCGTCGGCAGCTTTCGACGTCATGTAGAGCGTCAGCAGCGCGCGCATGCCGTAATAGCTGAAGCGTTCCCACATCTCTGTGAAAAACAACGTCGACAGTCCTCGCGGATGTCCAAAAAAACCGCGATCGTTCGCGGCTGTTGAATCGGGAAACGGTGGCGGTGGTGGTGGTTGAAAACCGGCTCCGCTGCCGTCAATTGGTGTGCTCATAGCAGTGTCCTTATCAGATACCGTTCGACCGGTGCACGGGATACTGTCGGCGCGCACTCGCCACTGTATTCGGGGAATCTTTATTGCGGGAAATAATCAAAGCGCAAAAGGAATTAGAAGACGCGAGCATTCAGCCAAAATATGGGTGGTCTGTCAAGGCGAATACTGTGGTCCAGTCGCGCGAAAATTCCTGCCTTAAGTAGTTACGTTATTTCGGATGGAGCAATTTTGATCGTTGCTTACCCGCGTTGGTCCTTGGCGGAGACTACTTTTTGTTGAAAGTTCAAAAGGGCATGCCAGTTGCCAAGTCATCTACGGCTTTACTTTTAATCCCGACCGTAGGAGTTACGACTAATGATGCCATCGATCACAAGGCCCCGTGCCATTAATTACCTGCTGATTGGCGCCGCAATGCTTTTGTTCTGTTCCCCTCCCGCCGTAGCGCAAGACCAGATCGAAGATTCGTTGCGGCCGAAAGCTGAAATACGATTAACTGGAGGCGCGTCAGGGTTCACATCAGACGACGGGAGGATTCCGCATGGCGTTGTTGGCGGATCGTTTCGCGTCTACCTTACGCGTCGGGTCAGCATCGAACCCGAGTTCCTCTATATGACTAACAACCCTAACGATCGGGACTACCTTGGACAGGTGAGTGTTGCCTACGATTTTGCCGACTCGGGCAAACGATTCGTGCCGTATGTAGTCGCCGGCGCTGGAGTCTTGCGGCATCGCAGCCAGTTCTTTGGCGCGGACTTCGACACTGGGCAGCCTCGTGTTTTTGACACCTCTTACACTTCGTTTGCCGTTAGCGCCGGAGGCGGCGTGAAGATGTTTTTGGCGAAACGGCTCTTCATCGCACCTGAAGGCCGCGTTGGTTACCAGCCCTCCGTGCGCGGCACCGTCAGCATTGGGTATGTGTTCTAGAAAAAAATTCCGGAGCCACTCTCGGGCTTGCCAGGCGCGTTCGTTTTTCTGGAACTGCGGGCGCCCTCGCCCGCTCCTTGCAGGGGTTCACTCAAGGCGACAGTGTATTTGCCTTCCGCGCGCCTGACCTCAACGTTAGCGGGCGAGGGCGCCCGCGGTCCCAGTAAGAGCGCTCACCTAGATGCGGGGATCAAGGGCATTTCGAGATGTCACAAGTCCCTGCTTGACAGTCCCGTTTGGAGCGGCGTATAAGCACAACTGGAAAACGTGGTGAGTTAAGGCGACTTGCGGCCACGCAAAACAAACGGCTAAACAGCTCGGGCACGCCCAAGAAGGACCAGACCCGAAAACTTCAGGTAGTAACGAAGTCCCGCGTTGTTTAGCGTGGGACTTTTTCAATTTCGGAATGCGGATTTCAGATTGCGGATTTTAGACGCCGATTTTGTCAGGCGGGGACGAGTTGGAAATCCGCAATCAGCAATCAGCAATCTGAAATCGGCAATCGTAACTATGGAACCCTTCAGAGACATCCTCGAGCAGGATCGCATTCAGGTCTTCGACGGCGCGATGGGTACGATGCTCTACTCGAAGGGCATCTACATCAATCGCTCTTACGACGAACTCAACCTGGTTGCGCCGGACCTAGTGCGCGACGTGCACACCGAATATGTTCGCGCCGGCGCCGACATCATCGAAACCAACACCTACAGCGCCACGGCCAACAAACTACAACCATACGGTCTCGAAGGAAGTTTGCGCGAAATCAATATCGCTGCCGCCCGCATCGCGCGTGAGGCGGCAGGAAATCGAGCGTATGTAGCTGGAGCGGTTGGTCCACTCGGTCTGCGAATCGAACCGTACGGGCCGACGTCGTTCGATGAAGCCAAAGAGATGTTTACCGCGCAGATATCAGCGCTGCTCGAAGGCGGCGTTGACCTGTTCGTCTTGGAGACCTTCGCTGATCTTTCCGAATTGCATCAGGCAATCAGAGCCGTGCGCGAATTGTGTGACTTGCCGATTGTGGCGCAGATGACGATTCAGGTGGACGGCAATACCATCTTTGGCGCTACGCCCGAGTCGTTCACGACCCAACTCGACGAATGGGGCGCCGACGTTATCGGACTCAACTGCGGTGTTGGCCCGGCGATCGTGCTGAACGCGATTGAAAAGATGCGTCCGGTGACAACTCGCAAGCTTTCGGCTCAGCCAAACGCAGGCCTGCCCCGCGACGTGCAGGGCCGTCAGTTCTACATGTGTTCACCGGAATATATGGCCGAATACTCTCGACGGATCATCCAGGCGGGCGCCCGATTCGTCGGTGGCTGTTGTGGGACAACCCCGGCGCATATCAAATGGATTGCGGACGCCGTTCGTCAGTTTAGTCCGCGTACTCAGAAAGTTGTGGTCAGCACAGTGCCCGTGGCGGTTCACGAGTTGAAACCGCCTGACGTGACGGTCGTGCCGGCGGAAGAGCGATCAAACTGGTCGCGCAAGATCGCGCGGGGTGAATTTGTCACCACTTGCGAAGTACTGCCGCCGAAAGGCTGCGACCCCTGGAAGACACTCGAATCGATCAAACTGCTCAAAGCCGCGGGAGTTGATGGCGTCAATATTCCCGACGGACCGCGTGCGCAGACGCGTATGGGCGCGATGGCTACGGCGATTCTGGTGGAGCGCGAAATAGGAATCGAGTCGGTGCTCCATTATTGCTGCCGCGATCGCAACCTGCTGGGAATGATGTCTGACTTGTTGGGAGCGGCCGCGCTCGGTTTGCATAACTTACTTTTGATTACGGGCGATCCGCCGAAGATGGGGCCTTACCCGGATGCCACAGCCGTATTCGACATCGACGCTATTGGTCTGACGAACATGGTAAACAAGCTGAACCACGGATTGGACCTGGGGAATAACCCCACTGGCAAACCGACCGCTTTCTCGATCGGCGTCGGCGTTAATCCGGGCGCGGTGAATCTTGATGAAGAAATCAAACGCTTCGAGTGGAAGATCGAAGCCGGCGCCGAGTATGCCATTACCCAACCGGTGTTTGATATCGAGCAGCTCCATGTCTTTCTCAAGCGGATCGAGCACTGTCGCATTCCGATAGTCGCCGGCATCTGGCCGCTGGTCTCATTTCGCAATGCGGAGTTTCTGCACAATGAAGTTCCCGGCGTGCGCGTTACTCCAGAAATCATGGAACGCATGCGCGTCGCCTCGGCTGTAAGCAAAGAAGCAGGACGCGATGAAGGGCTGAAGATCGCGCGCGAGTCGCTGTTGGAAGTGCGTGATGTGATTCAGGGAGTGCAGGTGTCTGCGCCGTTTGGCAACGTGAAGTATGCGCTCGAGGTTTTTGAGGTGCTCGAAGGATTTGGCGACGCAAGAGAAACACTTGCCACGAGTAAGTGAAGGTAGGACGCGGAGAGAGCTGGTCTGTTGGAAGGATCAAAACTAACGCTGATAGCGTTGGCTAATGTCAGCGCAGGGTTGCTTTGAAACTCTGAGTTCAACATAACCGGGGAGATTGCTCGCAACGCTACTTCAACTCTGCGGTCTCTTTAGAATATGATCAAGTGCCGCTTCCAATTGCGGGTAGCTAAACTCAAATCCCCCGCCTACCAGCCGCCCCGGTGCGACGCGCTGGCTACCCAGCAACAAAGCTTCACCCATCTCCCCAAACATTAAGTTGATCGCGAAAGCCGGAATCGGGAAGATCGTCGGACGCGAAAGTACCTTTCCCAGCGTCTTTGTAAACTCCGCATTGGTAACGGGATTGGGCGCGACAAAATTTACCGGACCCCTTACTGACTCATTCGCCAGCGCGAACTTGATCCCACCGATTACATCATCGAGCGCGATCCAGCTCATCCATTGCTTCCCGCTACCAATCCTGCCACCGACGCCCATGCGAAAGGGCGGCAGCATCTTCTTTAGCGCGCCGCCATTGTTATCCAGTATGACTCCGAAGCGAGCGTTAACGACGCGAATCCCCTTCTCTGCTGCCAAGGCGGTAGCCTGTTCCCACTCAGCGCAAACCTTCGCCAGGAAGTCATCTCCCGGTGCGCTGGCTTCCGTCAACAATTCGCCGCCGCGATTTCCGTAGTAGCCGATTGCCGAAGCACAAACAAAAGTTTTCGGCGGCACCGTCAGGTTAGCCAGCGCATCACCCAGCAGTTTCGTGCCTTTCACGCGGCTCTCACGGATGCGGCGCTTCTTCTCATCGGTCCAGCGCCCTTCGGCAATGCTTTCGCCTGCAAGATTCACAACGGCATCGAATCCTTCAATGCGGGCCAGCGCTATGCTGTAGCGATCAGGGCTCCACTCAACTTCTGTTTTTGAGGTGGGCGCATGACGCACGAGACGAAAGATTTCATGGCCCTCAGCTTCCAACGATTTGATTAGGGCTGTCCCCACGAGCCCGTGCGACCCACCTATCAGAATCTTCATGAATTAAGCTCCTGTACTCGACTTACAATTCCACCACTCATGCAACTGTTCTTGCAAAGCACACGGATTGGCTTCCTCAGCGCTGGGGTTGTCTTTCTTTGAGACAACGATAGAATCCGTTTTGCTTCAGAGAGACCAGCGGACTCTCTGTCGATATTTTTTTCGGCTTTTATTCTATCAGACCACCGCTGATCATTTCTGGATGGACTGGAACCCTGGTTCGCCGCCAGTCTAACGAACACCTCCGCTGAACCTCCCGCTCGATCGAGTTGCGTTAGTCGAATGCCTCCACGTCGATACACGAGGCTCAGCTGTGTGTTCCTCGCTGCCGCAGCGGTAGGCGCCGGCGTATGGCAAAGCGCGCGAACGCAGTCTCCGTTGCGCCGCGTCACTCACACCGCTGAGACCGCGATCAGCATCAACCCTTCGATCAGCGGGGACGGACGTATCGTGTCGTTTGAATCGTCCGAAGACATCGCAGCGGCGGGCGGTTCGGAAGGATTTCGCGCGATTCGCGCCAACATTGGCGTCGATCCAGCAGCTTTCGTTCAACTTGCAGCGTCACGCGCGCCCGCGGCCGCGATCTCTCAGGACGGATCGCGCATCGCCTTTGCTGCAAAGGACAATCCTCTGGGAACTAACACCGACGGCAACTCCGAAATATTTCTTTATGAGGGTGCACGACTGGTCCAGGTTACTGATACGTCTCCGGGCGACCCTTCAAACCGCACCACCAACGGAAATTTTCAGCCTTCGATTAGCGACGACGGGCGCTTCATCGCCTTCTCTTCAAATCGCGATTTGGCGAACCAGAACGCCGACGGCAATCTCGAGATATTTGTTTTTGACTCGGTAACGCTCAGCTTCACACAGCTGACGAATTCAACAGGAATCGTGGGCGCGAGCGACGCGAAAATCAGCGGGAACGGCGCGAACGTGGCCTACATCCGCAATACCGGAATCACTGCCAGCACCAATCGTGAGTTACTGCTTCAGAGCCGAGTCGGCACACCCTCAGTTCGCACGCTTGTGGCCAATACTCCTCTATTGACCATGACCTACGGCCGTGCGATCAGCGATGACGGGACACGCGTAGTCTGGTCAGCGCAAACTGGCACCAACACCACTCAGGTTTTTCTCTTCGACGGTCGGAATGACAATACGACCCGGCAGATTACAACGTTGGCATCGCGGGCTATTGATGTGCCGCTACACCCGAGTATCAGCGGTGACGGAACCAGAATCTCTTTCGCTACGCGACGAACGGTGACAGGTCAGGGCAGTAACTCGGATACAAGCGTTGAACTCTACACCTTCGATATTCCTTCGGGGACTTTTGGCCGGGTCACAAATGTAAACGCCTCAGGTGCGACCGCAGAACTTCTCTCATCAATGGACGATAATGGGTCTTTGGTTGCGTTCAATTTTCCGCGTCTGTTGTCCGGTCCTGTTTCTCAGGAGGACTTTGAGAACAACTCCGAAATCTATTTGAGCGAAACACCGTTACCACCTGCTTCCGGACAACTAACCGTTCTAAATCGCGCTTCTCTCGGTCATGAGCCGTCTGCGACGAAAGCCGTCGCGCCAGATAGTATGGCCGTAGCGCTCGGCGGAGCGTTGGCGTTCACGACCCAACAGGCCCAGAGACAAGCTGACGGCAACTTCCCGACGACGGTGGGCTCCACGAGCGTCACAGTCAACGGCCTGCCCGCACAAATATTTTTCGTTTCTCCCAAAGAGATCCATTTCCAGGTGCCCGCCGCGACTGCGCTGGGAATCGCCGAGGTTGTGGTTACAAACTCAGACGGCTTTCAAAGTAGAGGCAACATAGACACGCTAAAATCCGCACCGGGTGTTTTCACAAAGACGGCTGACGGTTTAGGGGAAGGCACAATTCTGAACGCTGACACCTTGCAAGCCGGACCATTCGATCCCACCGATGGCAGCTTGCGTTTAATCGTGTTCGCGACGGGCGTGCGCAACGGCACGACAGTGTCGGTAGCTGCGGGCGGCCGCGCGTTAAAGTTGGAATCGATCATTGCGAGCTCGAATTTGCCGGGCCTGGACGAGATGCATGTACTGGTTCCGGCAGACTTGCGCGGCGCCGGCAATGTTGATCTGGTAGTGCGAGCTGATGGCCGTGACAGTAATCCCGTCGGCGTTGAGATCGGTGGCAACGCCTTGCGCGATATTTTGATAAATGAGTTTCTGGCTGATCCGCCAGACGGCACGGCGGGCGATGCCAATCGCGACGGCGTGCGCGATTCCGCTGATGACGAATTTATTGAACTGGTAAACACGACAACCAGCGATTTTGACATAGGCGACTATAGGGTCTTTTCGCGTGGCGCTGGTTCCGATACGCTCCGCCATATTTTTGCGACCGGTACAATTCTGCGCCCATGCAGTTCAATCGTGGTGTTCGGCGGTGGCACAACGACCTTCAATCCAAGCGACCCTGCCTTTGGCGGAGCGCATGTTGTCAAAGCGTCGACGAACAGCCTGTCGCTGGTTAACTCTGCTGGCGTCGTCTCGCTGCAGGACCGCACCGGGGCTATCGTTAACCTTGTCGCTTATGGCGGCGCGAGCGCAATCAATGCGGACAACAACCAATCTGTTACTCGCTCGCCGGATCTAACCGGTAGCTTTGCGCCGCACCTAACTGCCAGCGCGGGTGCACGTGCCTTCAGTCCCGGCACGCAAATAAGTAGCGCAAGTTTTGTTTCCTGCACACCCGCGATCGCTCGCGTGGAAGTTTCGCCAACATCAGCAACAGTTACCGCCGGCGCAACGCAGCAGTTCCTGGCGCGCGCGTTTGACGCCGGCAATAATGAAGTGCCCGGCGTGCTCTTCTCCTGGCAGTCGAGCCACACGAGCGTCGCCGGTATTGATCAGAATGGTATGGCCACCAGCGTTTCTGCGGGGTCGACGGAGATTCGTGCCAGCGGGCGAGAAGTTGAGTCGCCGCCAGTTACCTTAACTGTAAATCCTATCCCGCCACCAAATGTTGTTATTAACGAAGTTGACTCTGATCAGGCCGGCACCGACACGACTGAGTTTGTCGAACTCTATGATGGCGGAAGAGGTAATACTTCTTTGAGCGGCTTGGTTGTCGTTTTCTTCAATGGCTCTAACGACGAGTCGTATGCAGCGTTCGATCTGGATGGTTTCAGCACCAACGCCGGCGGTTACTTCACGCTCGGAAACGCGGCGGTACCCGGGGTCGACCTGGTTTTCAACGATGGGACTATGCAAAACGGTGCCGACGCCGTTGCGATCTACGTTGGGAATGCGTCTACATTTCCTAACGGCACACAGATGACCGTGACGAATTTGATCGATGCGCTGGTCTATGACACCAACGACGCGGACGACCCGGGTTTGTTGACGCTTCTGAACCCCGGCCAACCTCAGATCAATGAAGATGCCGGTGGGAACGGCGAGACGAATTCGAACCAGAGGTGCCCGAATGGCTCGGGCGGCGCTCGCAACACCCTGACTTACAATCAGTTTCCACCCACCCCGGACGGTGCGAACCTTTGCATGGTGGTGATGCCGCCACCCACACTTTCTGTTAGCGACATATCAATGAATGAAGGTAATGCCGGACCCACTACACTTACCTTCACTGTCAGGTTGTCAGCGCCAGCTCCCGCCGGAGGGACCATGTTCGATATAGCCACGGCTGACAACACTGCCACTGTTGCTGACAACGATTACGTAGCGAAGAGTCTGACCAGACAAACTATCGCGGCCGGCGATCAGTCGTACAGTTTTGATGTAATCGTCAACGGCGACATCGCAGTCGAGTCAAATGAAATGTTCTTCGTTAACGTCACCAATGTGACGGGCGCCACCATTGTCGACGGCCAGGCAGTTGGCACGCTTCTCAACGACGACAGTCCGGTTCTGAGTCTTAACGATGTCGCCTCCAGCGAAGGCGACAACGGCACAACCACTTTTACCTTCACGGTCACCTCGTCTTTACCTGCACCTGCAGGTGGCATTACGTTTGATATTGCCACGGCCGACGGCAACGCCCAGGATGACAACCCGGCGGCGGAAGACAACGACTATCTGTCGAGGAGTCTCACCAGTCAGACGATCAACACCGGCGACACAACCTACGCCTTCGAGGTAACGGTCAACGGCGACTCGCTGGTAGAAGGAAACGAAACTTTCTTCGTGAACTTGACGAATGTCATAGGCGCCAGAATATCCGACGCGACGGGCCAGGGGACGATTCAGAATGACGACGTTGCAAACCTGGTTATCAGTCAGGTCTATGGCGGAGGCGGCAATAGCGGTGCATCGTTCAGCAATGACTTCGTCGAAATCTTCAATCGCGGCGTGACGACGATCAGTTTTGCCGCTACGCCTTATTCACTGCAATACGCGGGCGCGACCGGCGGCTTCGGCTCAAGCAAAGTCGATCTAACGGCAGGAACGATCGCGCCCGGGCAGTATTTCCTGGTTCGACTCTCGAGCGGTGGCGCCAATGGTTCACCGCTCCCTACTCCCGACGCTACCGGCAGTATCAATATGGCTTCCACAGCGGGCAAGGTCGCGCTCGTCTCCAGCACCTCCGCGTTGACCGGAAGCGGTTGTCCGCTCGCAGGGTCAGTTGCCGATTTCGTCGGCTACGGCGCCACACCCGATTGCTTTGAAGGAACCGGTCGCACACCTGCGCCCGGCAATACGACCGCCGCCCTGCGCAAGGTTGGCGGCTGCACCGATACGAACGACAATGCGGCGGATTTCCTTGCGACGACGCCCACTCCGCGTAACACTGCTTCTACTATTAATGACTGCAACGCGCCTCCGGATGTTACGATTGATAACGTAACGATTGCAGAGGGCAACTCTGGTTCGGCAGTTGCGACTTTTACGGTGAGCCTTTCAAAACCGGCGCCGGCGGCAGGCGTGACCTTCGACATCTCCACGCAGGACCACACAGCCACCACCGGTGATAACGACTACGAGCCAAAAACTCTGGTGGCGCAAAACATCGCGGCCGGAAATACGACTTACACATTCAATGTAATGGTTAATGGCGACCTGGCCGTTGAGCCTGACGAGACCTTCTTCGTTAATGTGAGCAACGTTACTGGCGGAATACTGCTTGACGGTCAGGGAGTTGGTACGATCCAGAACGATGACAGTGCTCCGCTGCCCGGTCTCTCGATCAATGACATATCGCAGAGCGAGACAAACAGCGGCACAACGACCTTCAGGTTCACTGTGACGTCATCGCTGCCGGCACCGGCGGGTGGCATCACCTTTGACATCGCGACCTCCGACGGCACTGCTCACGACGATACGCCGCCAGGCGAAGACAACGACTATGTGGCCCGCAGCCTTTTGGCGCAGACCATTACCGAAGGCAACACGACCTACACGTTTGACGTTGCCGTCGACGGCGACACGCTGGTGGAAGCCAACGAATCGTTTATGGTTAACCTCACGAATGTTTCCAGTGCGACGGTATTTGAGGGCCAGGGCCAGGGAACAATTGAGAACGACGACACAGCGAGTCTTGTCATCAGTCAGGTTTACGGCGGCGGCGGCAACGCCGGTGCGACCTACAACAACGACTTCATCGAGATATTCAATCGTGGCGCAACCATAGTGGATTTCTCCGTCACGCCTTACTCGGTACAATACGCGTCGGCGACGAGCAATTTCTCGACTAACAAGACCGACATCACTTCGGGAATGTTTCTGCCTGGTCACTACTTTCTGATTCGGGAAGCTTCCGGAGGCGCTGCGGGTGCAGCGTTGCCGGGGCCCGATGTCGCAACAGGCACGATTAATATGGCTGCAACAGCCGGCAAGGTGGCGTTGGTTTCCGGTACCACAGCGCTGACTGGAAACGGATGTCCCCTGGCTGCAAGCATAGTGGATTTCCTCGGTTACGGAACTATTGCGAACTGCTCTGAGACTTTGCCAATCGCAGTTTCTGGTACCAACTCAAACGCACGGTCCGTAATCCGAAGCGCAAGCTGCACGGATACGAACAACAATTCTGTCGACTTCAGTAATCCTTCGACCACGCCGGTGGCGCGTAATTCAATCACTACACCAACCACATGTCCGTAGCCAAATTCAAAAGCGTTTGCCGCAGGCCGACGTTGCTCTTGCTGCTTGCTTGTCTGTCGGCGCCGGTTGCTTTTCCGCAGTCGGGCCAGCCACAACCAGGTAAGACTGCGACACCTGCTGCAGTACGCGCGGAGTTTCTTCACGCCTGGAACGGTTACAAGAAATATGCCTGGGGTCACGATGACCTGAAGCCATTGAGCAAGGGTTATCACGATTGGTACGCCGAGCCGCTATTGATGACGCCGGTGGATGCGCTCGACACGATGATTCTCATGGGGTTAAAGGACGAAGCCACGGATACGAAGAACTACATAATCAAAAACCTTTCCTTTGATAAAGATATCTCGGTCCAGAATTTCGAGGTCACGATCCGGCTGTTAGGCGGACTGCTTTCGAGCTATCAGCTTACCGGCGACAAAAGACTGCTGGCTCTGGCTGAGGACCTGGGTAACCGCCTGCTGCCGGTATTCGAATCGCCGACCGGCTTGCCTTACCGCTACGTAAATCTCAAGACCGGCATAGTGCGTGACGCGAAAACGAATCCCGCGGAAGCGGGTACTTTGTTGATTGAGTTTGGCACCCTCAGCAAACTGACGGGCCGGTCCATCTTCTACGAGAAAGCAAAGCGCGCCTTAGTTGCGATCTACGAGCGGCGATCGACCATTGGTCTGGTGGGTACCTGGATCGATGTCGAAACCGGTGAATGGAAAGACGCTGACAGTCACATTAGCGGCGCGATTGACAGTTACTACGAATACCTCTTGAAGTGTTGGCTGCTCTTCGACGATGAGGATTGCAGACGGATGTGGCTTGATAGCATCGCTGCCATAAACAAGTACCTTCCTGATGAAATCGATAGAATCAATCCCGACTTCAAGCGAGTACCCGACCCGCAACTCTGGTACGGTCATGCCAACATGAACAGCGGCAAGCGCTCCACCACGGCTTACGGCGCGCTCGACGCATTCTTTCCGGCGGTGCTGGCCCTGTCCGGCGATCTCGAGCGAGCGAGTCGCTTGCAGGAATCATCAATGAAGATGTGGGAACTGCACAGCATCGAGCCGGAAGAGATTGACTACAAGACTATGAAGGTTACCTATCCCGGTTATCCTTTAAGACCTGAGATCGTCGAATCGACTTACTATCTTCACCACTACGCGAGCCTTTCCGTCCCCAAGGGTCGCCATCGGCAAAGTGCTTTCGCCAACCGTGCGGTCTATTTGCGGATGGGCGAACAGCTGTTTCGAGATTTCGTCAAGCATTGCCGGACCGACGAGGGCTACGCGGCACTGAAGAGTGTGATTACTAAAGAGAAGACTGACTCGATGCAGAGTTTTCTCTTTGCTGAGACTTTCAAGTACTTCTATCTGCTCTTTGCGCCGGCAAGGACTCTCGACTTCAACAAAGTGATCTTCAACACCGAAGCGCATCCGATCCGACGCACCTGGAACTAGATCTCTTTTGGAGTGCGCTGACCTGGCACAAGTGACTTGCTGGGCCCGCGGGCGTCCCGCCCGCAATGAGCGCGAAGCGCGAAACGTAAATCTTAACCATTAAAGACTTCGCGCGTTCGGCTCGTTTTCGGGCGCGACGCCCGCGATCCCAGCAAATCACTTGTGCCGGTTCAACATAACAGGGTGTTTGCTAGCGTTATTCCTTTAAGCGACTGGCACCCTCTTGCCCGCTTGATTCACAAACCTTAGACTCCGGCACATGCATTCAATTGCCGATGCTGTAGCAGCCCTGCGCGAACATTTTGGTTTCGACGATTTCCGCGAAGGCCAGCGCGAAGTGGTTGCCGCTGTCCTCGAAGGCAAAGATGCGGTGGTGGTTATGCCCACCGGTAGCGGCAAATCTCTCTGCTATCAGCTACCGGCGTTAATGTTGAATGGCGCCACCATCGTCGTCTCTCCGCTGATTGCTCTGATGAAGGACCAAGTGGACGCACTGCATGCCCGGCAACTTCCGGCGACGTTCATAAATAGTTCGATTGCCGAGCGCGAACAATGGTCGCGCCTTGAGGGATTGCGGCGCGGTGAGTTTAAGTTGGTTTATGTGGCCCCGGAGCGTTTTCGCAGTAGCCGCTTTCTCCAAGCGCTCCAGGCAGTCAGTGTTTCGCTCTTTGCGGTTGACGAAGCGCATTGCATCTCAACCTGGGGACACGATTTCCGTCCTGACTACCTGCGCCTGAAAAGCATTATTCCGCTACTGGGAAAGCCACAAACGTTGGCGCTCACTGCCACCGCTACCCCTTATGTTCGCTCCGACATAATTCAACAGCTTGGACTGGTGAAACCAGAAGCGTTCGTCAGCGGGTTCGACCGGCCGAACCTGACGATCGATGTCGTGCACACCGAGAAGGAGCGCGAAAAAGTCGCACGGATCAGACGCCTGGCAAAGACTCACGATGGCTCAGGCATCATCTATGCGTCCACACGTAAGGCCGTGGAACAGGTAACAACAGAATTGCGCGCCCTGGGATTGCAGGTCTCGGCTTATCACGCGGGCCTGAGTGATTCGGCGCGTGTCAAAGCCCAGGAAGAATTCATGTCGGGCCGCACCCAGATGATCGTGGCCACCAATGCTTTCGGCATGGGCATCGACAAGCCGGACATTCGTTTTGTTGCTCACTATCAGATGCCCGGTTCGATCGAGGCCTACTATCAGGAGATCGGTCGCGCGGGACGCGATGGCCTGCCCTCGTCGTGCGTTTTGCTGTTCAACTACGCCGACAAAAACACGCACGACTTCTTTATTGAAGGATCCTATCCAACCCCCGAGCTTGTTCGGAACATTTACAACGCTCTGCTTTCAACGGGTCTTAAACGCATAGAACTGTCGGCGGCGGAAATTGCGAAGCGTGCCGGCGCTCGGAACGAAATGGCCGTGCAGTCGTCGCTCTACCTGCTCGAGCGCGCCGGACACATCGCCCGCACCGCGAAGGTTGAACGCTACGGATCGGCCAACGAACCACCTCCATGGGAAGCCAGGTCCGTCGCTGCCGGGATCGCTGGTGTCTCAACTGTATCTGCGACCGAATCAACTTCAGGCAATGCCACGCGCCGTGCACGCGGAATCATCATGCTCGACAGTGTTCCAGCAACCACTCTTCGCATCGACGCCGCCGACGTAACCCGGCGTGCCAACCTTGAGCGGCGCAAGCTGCGTGAAATAATCGAGTTTTGTTACACCGAATATTGTTATCGCGCGCACATACTCGATTATTTCGGCGATCGACATCACGCGCGCCAGTGCGGCACGTGTGGAAACTGCTCGCAACACTCGCCGGCGCGGACCCCGCTCACCAGCGATGAAATCCTAAGTGACTCGGCAACCGCTGGGCGTAGCAGACGAAAAGTGCCTAAGGTCTCACAGTCTGTCTGTGCTCGTGCGTTGACGACTGAAGAGAGTTTGCATGTGCGAAAGATCCTGGCGTGCGCGGCCCGGATGAAAGGGCGCTTCGGCAAACACCTCCTGGCAGCGAGCCTGCGTGGCTCGGCCGCCAAGAATGTCATGCAAGCAAATCTGAACCAGCTATCTACCTACGGTTTACTTAGGGACATGCGACAGGAGGACATTCTGCTTTACATCGAGGCGCTGCTAAGCAGTGGTTGTTTACGTGTCAGCGCCGGCACCTATCCGACTGTTTCAATAACTGAGTTAGGCGAGCGAGTGATGCGTGAGCAGGAGCAGGTCAAACTGGCTCTGTGATTTAGCGTTGCAGGGCGCATGAAGCAGCGGGGGGCAAGCCCACTTCCCGACCTCAGAGATTCATCAAGTTGCGCTGTTAACTAGAGGATTGAACGGCTCTCTACCTCGAAGGTTCGTTTTATGTAATTAATCTCCAGGTTAGGAAGGGGGCTTGCCCCCGCCAAACGCTGAAGGTCTATCTCACCACACCGCGAGCGGACTTGAAGCGCTCGCGTACAACCTCTTCGACATGCGGCCAGCTTCATACGCAAGTCGTCCGGCCTCAATAGCGAGTTTCATCGCTTCCGCCATCTTCGCTGAATCACGTGCCTCAGCAATCGCCGTATTCATAAGTACGGCATCGGCGCCCAGTTCCATTGCAATCGCCGCGTCGCTCGCTGTGCCCACTCCGGCATCAACAATGATCGTCGCATCCGGCAATTGCTCGCGCATGATGCGCAGGTTTGCAGGGTTCTGAATACCCAGCCCCGAACCGATGGGTGCGGCCAAAGGCATTACCGCCGGACAACCGGCGTCCAAGAGTTTCTTCGCCATTATCAGATCGTCTGTAAAGTAAGGAAGGACAATAAACCCCTCCCGGGCCAGGACGCGCGCGGCTTCGAGCGTTTGCTCGTTATCCGGGAACAGGGTGGTCTGATCGCCGATTACTTCGAGCTTGATCAAGTCAGTTCCGAGGGCTTCGCGTGCTAAACGCGCCGTGCGAATTGCCTCTTCTGCTGTGTAGCACCCGGCGGTATTGGGCAGTATTACCAGTGAAGGATCGAGGTGATCGAGAAAAGACTCCGAGCTGCGATCAAGCGGAACGCGTCTCACTGCAACGGTGACCATCTCCGCCCCTGAAGCGAGATGTGCCGCCTTCATCTCTTCAAACGTTCGGTATTTCCCAGTGCCGATAATAAGTCGTGAGGTAAACACACGACCGCCAATTTCAAACTTCTCAGAAGTAGCGACTGCTGGTGTTGACATGAATAAATTATATTCCGCGCAGCGTCTGGCGCCTACTGCTCCCGCGAATCACAACAACCGCCGCCGACAAAATGCACTATTTCCACCTTGTCATCGGGCTGCAGGATAGTATTCTCCCACTGGGCGCGACGAACGACGTTGTGATTGAGTTCGATTGCTATTTGTTCAGGCTTGAGATTCAACTCCGCAACCAGCTTCGGAAGTATGATGTGATCCTCAACTTCACGAGGCTCGCCATTGACGTGAATGACCAAACCGGGACCTCACTCGGCGGGATGAATCAGCCGGCGCACTTCGATTGTTTCGCCCTTGACCACGGCGCGCACCAGTACCGCAGCGCGGCCCGAAGTAAAATTTGGCAGTGTTGCGGTGACCGTTGCAATTCCGCCCCGCTCGGTTTTCACAGAGTATATTTGCGGACGAAAAGCAGTGCCCAGGACTTTCACCGATAGAGTGATGTTCGGGAGCGGTTTCTGTCTCTTTCCCATTCGGTCTGCCAGCTCTATTCGAATAGTTCTCGTCTCGCCGGCCCGGAATTCTTCCTGCTCTAATATGGTCAGGGTCAGACCGCCTTGGTTCTGAGCAACTTCACTTTGCGGCCATTCACGCGGCTGATCGCCACCGATATAGGCCTGACTCCCCAGCACCGGCAGGCGCAGTTTGATCAGCGAGGGTTTCATCCAAAGGTGCAGTGTCCCGAGGTGGAGAGATATGAGCGTCCGGTGTGCCATCAGTTACGCGTGGTTCGGGAGAACCATTCAGGGGTCTGGACCCACCCATGCGCTTTAAGTCTTCGATCCGGCCCGCATTGATAGCAGCACAGATGAGTTGATGTTGACGTTTCAGCCGCTTGGTCAACACTTCCTCGCTGAAGTCTCCCGACTCGATCAGGTCCTGGTAGCGCGAACGCTTAGCGGCGAGAATTGCCCCGCCTACGTACACCAACGAGAGGATCAACGGCGATTCGAGGCCTTTGTCCTCCGTTTGCACGTGATAGACGACTCCGTCGTGTTCTATGTCAGTGTTGAAGCCAGTGATCACAATTTTGACTAGTGGATGTCAGATATTCCAGGAGTTCTCGTCAGGTAAGATTGCCTGAATCTAAATTGAAGTTAACACAGCCATTTTTGCAGGGTCAATTACGAAATTGTTTCATCGATCGGCGCCGGGAAGGTTGCTTGACACCCCAGATCACTTCGACTAGGATTCGGCTTGTACAATGATTCTCAATCTAGCATGTCTTCGAGTGATTTTAGTGAACTCGAACGGGTTTGTCTTTCGCCAAATTGACGGCGTAGACAGATGCGGTGGTGTGATCTGGAGGCGGCACTGATTATGGCGTTTCATCTCAACGACTACCTGCCCATCCTGCTGATGTTCGTAGTAGCAGGTGGCTTTGCCGCGGGCAACATTGTGCTTTCGCAGTTTGTCGGCCAGCGCAAACACACGCGCACGAAGATGATGCCTTATGAGTGTGGAAAGGATCCGGTAGGCACTGCCCGCGAGCGGTTCTCCGTCAAGTTTTATCTGATCGCGATGATCTTTATTCTGTTTGATATTGAAGTCATTTTTCTGGTGCCCTGGGCCGTCGTCTTCAAAACTCTCGCCGGACCGGTCTATGGCCTGCGCACACTTGTCTACGTGGAGATGATGGTGTTTGTGGCGCTGCTGCTCGTAGGTTATGTGTATGTAGTCAAGAAAGGGGCCTTTGATTGGGGCGAGACGGCGCGCCGTGAAGCTGAGGCAGAAGCCCGGCTGCTTCACGACATGGAAAATCGCAAACGTCAGCGTACCCGGACAGCAGCTTAAGTGAGAGTAAGTCAGGAAATTCAATGGGACTCGAGAACATAATTGCCGAAGCTTTGCCGGAAGTATTGACCACGCGACTCGATTCGCTAATCAACTGGGCGCGTAAGTCTTCGCTGTGGCCGGCGACCTTTGGCCTGGCCTGTTGCGCGATCGAAATGATGAACGCAACCTCCTCCAGGAACGACCTGGCGCGCTTCGGTTCAGAAGTGTTTCGTGCCAGCCCGCGCCAGGCGGACGTGATGATCGTTTCCGGCCGCGTCTCAAGAAAGATGGCGCCGGTTCTGCGCCGCATCTACGATCAGATGCCTGAACCTAAGTGGGTCATCTCCATGGGTGCCTGCGCGACTTCCGGAGGCGTCTTTGATAACTACGCGATCGTGCAGGGCGTGGACAAAATCGTTCCGGTTGACGTGTACATTCCCGGCTGCCCGCCGCGCCCGGAGATGTTGATTCACGCAGTTATGATGTTGCAGGACAAGGTCATGAAAGAATCATCACGTGACCGCAAAGACATTCCTGAGGACGAAGCGCGCGGCGCCTCGGGCCCGGGTACCCTGCCCATCACCGATGGCTCGACAGTTCATAATGTACCTAGTGAAACGCGACCGTATTCCATCGCGTCCAAACACGAACGACGACGCTCTTCCTAAATTGCTCGCACGAGCGCAATTGCTTCATGACCACAGGGGAAAACAACGAGAGCAGCTTGCCGGAGCCGACAAATTCAGATCAAAAATCGACGCCGTCCCAATTGGTGACGGCGTTGCAGCGTGAACACGCTGACTGGATAACCGAAGTCATCGAGGCACATGGTGAAGTTACCGCTATTGTTCCGGCGCTGCATATTGTGGAGGTGTGTGCCGCTCTCAAAGCCGGCGCGGACGCCCGGTTTGATTTCCTGGCGGACCTTTGCGGTGGGGATAGAGGCCTTGAAGAGGAACCGCGCTTTGAAGTCAACTATCATTTATTTTCCACGACGAAGCATCACCGGCTGAGGTTAAAGGTTTTACTCAACGAAGCGAACGTGCATGTGCCTACCGTCACCTCAGTGTGGCGCACGGCAAACTGGCACGAGCGCGAAACGTTTGACTTGTTCGGCGTTGTCTTTGATGGGCATCCGGATTTGCGCCGGATACTTTTGCCCGACGATTGGCAGGGCTACTCGTTGCGCAAGGATTTTCCTTTACGCGGGTATGAGCCGTATTCGCTGAAGTAGTTTCAAGTCCCAGGTTTCAGGTTCCAAGTTAGGACGAGCCTGAAACTTGAAACTTGGAACTTGAAACTTTATGAGTGCCATCAACATTCCGCCCCAGTTTGAAATAGTCGATCGCCCACTGGACACGCAGATGACGATCTCTATGGGACCGCAGCATCCGTCCACGCATGGTGTGTTGCGGCTAGAGCTCGTGCTCGACGGCGAAATGGTTGTGAAGTCGACGCCCGACATCGGCTATCTCCACACGGGCATGGAGAAGCTCTTTGAGTACAAGAAATACCAGCAAGGCATAGTGATTACCGATCGAATGGATTACCTCAATCCGCTCGGCAACAACCTAGCTTACGTAATGGCGGTCGAAAAGCTGCTGGAGTTGGAGATTCCGGAGCGAGCGCAAACGATCAGGGTCCTGATGTGCGAACTGCAGCGAATCGCGTCGCACCTGGTGTGGCTGGCCACCCACGCGCTCGACATCGGGGCTATGACGGTTTTCTTTTACTGCTTCCGCGAGCGCGAGAAGATTCTTAACCTCATCGAGGCCGCCTCCGGCGGGCGTTTGACACCGTCGTATTTCCGCATTGGCGGTTTAATGATGGATTTGCCCTCAGGTTTCGAACGCCGGGTGCAACAGTTTCAGGACGGCTTCCTTAAGTCAGTTGAAGAGTTTCATACACTACTTACGGGCAACCGGATTTTTCAGAAGCGCACGCAGGGTGTCGGAGTTATCACTGCAGAAGACGCGATCGACTGGGGACTTTCCGGACCTTGTTTGCGCGGCAGCGGAGTTAACCTGGACATTCGTCGCGCGAATCCATACACGGGTTATGAGCAATACGACTTCGAAGTGCCGACCGAGACTGACTGCGATGTCTGGGCGCGTTACCTGGTGCGCATGCGCGAGCTGAAGGAGTCGCACAAGATCGTGGCGCAGGCGCTGGGGAGACTGAAGCCGGGACCAGTGAAAGCTGACGATCCCAAGGTTGTGCTGCCGGATCGCGAAGCGATGAAAACGCATATGGATGCGCTCATTCATCACTTCCTGATCGTGGCAGAAGGTTTCGACGTCCCGAAGGGCGAGGTCTATCACCCAATTGAAGCTTCAAAGGGCGAGCTTGGGGTTTACGTAAAATCCGATGGCGGTCCAAAGCCGGCGCGCGTACATTTCCGTGGACCAAGTTTTGTGAACCTTTCGGCGTTGCCGCATATGTCGGAGGGTGCGATGGTTGCGGATATTGTCGCGATCATAGGGTCGCTGGATATTGTTTTAGGAGAAATTGATCGTTAAGTCGGACTTGGGTCTTTGGCCTTTGGTCTTTGGATTTGGTTCAGCACTTTGAGCTTTGTCTATTTTTCGGACGCGCCAAGCATAAAGAGCAAGAAGAAATCGCCAACCTAAAGTACAAAGACCAAAGTCCAAAAACCCAAGACCAAAACGCGCAAATGAGCACTGAGTTAACTCAAATCCAGCCAATGTCGCAGCCGGTTGATATCGCTGAGCCTGCTTCGTTTTCCGCCGCGGTCGAGGCGGAGATTGACGGGCACCTCGCGAAGTATCCGGTGAAGCGTTCTGCGATTTTGCCGCTGATGTTTATTGTTCAGCGCGAACGCGGTTATCTGGATCCGCCCGGAGTTTCATACCTGGCGAACCGTTTGGGTTTGCGGATCACCGACATCTGGGAAGTGGCGACGTTCTATTCAATGTTGCACACCAAACCTGTCGGCAAGTACCACATTCAGATTTGCAAGACGCTCTCGTGCAAGATCATGGGCGAGCCCGGCATCACCGAGCATGTTTGCAACCGACTGGGCATCAAGCCGGGCGAAACGACTGCGGATGGTAAGTTTACTGTTTCACTCGTCGAATGTTTGGGCTCGTGTGGTACCGCGCCTATGTTTCAGATTGGTTTCGACTACCACGAGAACCTGACACCTGAGAAAGTCGACCAGATACTGGATCGGTATCTCAAGCAGCCGGAGCAGCAGTCATGAAGAAGACGTTTCTCGCATTGCTCATCATCGGTTGTTCTGCACTGAGCGCTCTCGGCCAGGAAAGTGGAAATCAGGGGGTCTATGGCCGCCGGACACAACGGCCGAATCCCAGCAGCGGCACGATCTACGGCACGGAAGAAAAGAATCAAGTGCCCGTCCAGCTTGTCGAGGCTTATGTTCTTTTCAACGCCGCTCCGGACGAGTTTGTCGCGGTCTTCGGAGTTGCCCAGGAAGCCCCAACTGCGGTCGAGAGCAATCAAAAAGTCAACTCTCAAATTGAACAGTTTCTCGAAGCCGCCGCCAGGCTAGGCGTCAAACGGGGCGACACTTATGTAGATATGATCACGCAGAACCGAATTTACAACTTCGGTCCCGCCGGTAATGACAACACTATTCGCGAAAAACTTTCCGGATTTGAAACGAAGAAAACTGTTTCCATCAGATATAAAGATCGCGCTCTCCTGGAAAAGCTTCTCGGCGCCGCCGCTCAAGCTTCAATCTTCGACTTGATTAAGGTCGATTACGTTGTTGCCGACTTGAACAAGATTCGCAGCCGCCTATTGGAAGAAGCTAGCGCGGTCATAAAACAGAAGGAAGAAAACTACAATCGCTTGCTCGGACTGCGATTCAAGCGTAATGCAATTATCCAGGAGAGCTACGTAACCTACTACCCGGCAGAGCTCTATCAAACTTATACCGCCGCTGAGACAGGGTCAGTCGATCCAAATTACCAATCAGGAGCGCGGGTGGTACGCGAGCGCAAAAGCAGCACCTCGTTCCTGGAGCCGTTGGATCGAAGCACGTTCGACGTAGTCATAAATTCCGGCGGGCTCGAGCCCGCAGTGCAATGCACGCTGTACTTGAAAGTCAGATACTCTCTGACACCTTAGTGATAGCAATTTGGTCGCTTTGTTCGAACTGGTTTTATGCGAATAGCAGCCATCGGATGTGAACCTCTTCAGCTCGCGCGAGTTCATCTCGAGAACTCTCGGGCTCTCGACGTGTATCGCCAGCACGGTGGTTATGAGGCGCTGAAGAAAGTCCTTTCGGGCATGTCGCCCGACGACGTTATCAACGAAGTAAAGAAGTCGGCGTTGCGCGGACGCGGTGGGGCAGGATTTCCGACCGGGATGAAATGGAGTTTCGTTCCCAAGGACTCGCCGAAGCCGAAGTATGTCGTGTGCAACGCTGACGAGTCGGAGCCGGGCACTTTCAAGGATCGCTACCTGATGGAACGCGATCCGCACATGTTGATTGAAGGCATGCTGATCGCGGCCTACGCCTTAGGCGCGAAAACGAATTACATCTACACCCGCGGTGAATACAGATATCTAATCGACATCATGGACGTTGCGCTGTCTGAAGCGCGCGCCGCCGGACTGCTTGGCGAAAAGATTCTCGACTCAAACTTCTCCTCAGAAATTTATACGCACACCGGAGCCGGCGCCTACATCTGCGGCGAAGAGACGGCGCTCTTGAGTTCGCTCGAAGGGATGCGCGGCCATCCGCGCATGAAGCCTCCCTTCCCTGCGGTTTCCGGACTTTATGCGAGTCCGACCGTCGTCAACAATGTTGAGACGCTGACTGCCGTGCCTGACATCATCAAGATGGGCGGTGAGGCTTATCAAAAGCTGGGCACGGAAAAAAGTGGCGGCACGAAGCTCTGGTCGGTCTCCGGCCACGTGAATCGTCCCGGCGTCTATGAACTTCCCATGGGATATGACGACATGGAGAAGTTCATCATGGAAGACTGCGGCGGTATGCTTAACGGCGGCAAACTCAAAGCGGTGATCCCTGGCGGCTCTTCCGTCTACATCATGCGGGCCGATCAAATCATCGGCAAAGACGTGCGCATGGACTACGAAGGACTGGTCGCCGGAGGTTCGAGTGTCGGCTCCGGTGGTTTCATTGTGATGGACGAGTCGGTCGATATCTTCGAGTCGACCAAGAACCTGACTGAGTTTTACAAACATGAGTCATGCGGTTGGTGCACGCCCTGCCGCGAAGGAACTGACTGGCTGGTAAAGGTTTTCAAGCGCATCGCGAACGGCGGTGGCAGACCGGAAGACGCGCAGTTACTGCTGGACCTTTGTGACAACATCGAAGGCAAGTCGTTTTGCCCGCTTGGCGATGCCGCATCGTGGCCTATTCAGTCGGCGATCAAGCGTTTTCCGGAAGATTTCAAAAAGCACTTGGTTGGAATGAACGGCGGTCCGCAGTCTAAATAGTTCGAGACAAAGAACAATCGTAATGTCTACTGAAGTAATCAAAGTCACGATTAATGGCAAGGAATTCGAAGTGCCTAAAGGCGCCCGGCTGATTGACGTCTGCCGCGATAAGGCTTTCGACATCCCGTCGTTCTGTTACTACTCCGATCTCGCATTGCAAGCTTCCTGTCGCATGTGTTTGGTGCGCATCGAGAAGATGCCCAAGCTGCAAACGTCGTGCACGATCATTTGCACCGACGGCATGGTCGTTACGACCGAGAGCGATGAAATTGAAAAAGCGCAGCGTTCGATGCTTGAGTTTCTGCTCGCCAATCACCCGCTCGATTGTCCCGTCTGCGATCGTGGCGGCGAATGCGAACTGCAGGAGATGACATTTGACTGGGGTGGACTCGAAGAACGCTTCACCGAGAAGAAGAATTACCAGCCTGAAAGATATCTCTCGCCGATGGTCGCCAACGATCCGCAACGTTGCATTCTCTGCAAGCGCTGCACGCGGGTTTGCGACGAGTGGATGGGCGAAGACGCGATCGAGGCCGGGGGCCGTGGAGCGAACACTGTCATTGGCACCTATGGAGGCTGGCTCGACTGTTCACAGTGTGGCAACTGCATCGAGGTGTGTCCGACCGGTACCCTGCTTGACGGTACCTATCGCCATCAGGCGCGCCCCTGGGAACTCACGCAAACAAAGTCGACCTGCACCTACTGCTCTGACGGCTGCCAGATGTCGCTCGGCTCGCGGGGCGATGAACTGATGCGCATCGTGGCGCGCGATCGCTACGTTAACGGCCTCAACGGCGAGTTCCTCTGCATTAAGGGCCGCTTTGGTCATCCTTTTGTGAATCACGAAGAGCGCATACGAACGCCGCTGATTCGTTACAACAAGGGCGGCAAACTCATTCCGGCAACCTGGGATGAGGCGATTATTCACGTTGCTAAGAAACTGGACGCCATCGTCGACGAGCACGGACGCGACGCGTTGGGCGTGGTTGGCAGCCCACGAATCACGAACGAAGCGAACTACCTGCTCTACAAATTCGCAACTGAACTCGTTGGTACAACTAATTACGCTGTCGCAGACACGACGAGTTTGAAACCGTTCTTCGACAACCTCGGCGGGTCGCTGGCGACGCACCGCGACATTCGCTATGCGAAAACTATTCTATTGATTGGCGGTGAACCTGAAGAGCTGCAACCGCTGACGGGGAAACAGATTCGCCAGGCTGTGCGCAACGGCGGCGCGAAATTGATCGTCGTCAATAGCACACCGATCAGGCTCGTCGAACAGTCGGCGCAATTCATACACGTCCGATCAGGATCTGAAGAGGGATTGGTGCTGGCGCTTGCAACCGACTCAAATGACGATCTCGCCGCCGGCAAATTGGGTGTCGAAGCCGGCGCGATTCAGACGCTGCGACAGTCGATCACAGAGACCCAGGGCGATCTCGTGATCATGTTCTCCACCGATTTAAGCCCCGCTGCGCAAGCAGTCCTGGCACAATTGCCCTACGCGCTGCGGGCTGATGGCCGTCGCGTTTTGCTTCATCCTTTGCCGCTTTACAACAACAGTGTCGGGGCACACGACATGGGCCTCGCAAATGGCGCGTCGGGTGTGACGCAAATGCTCGACGCGACCGGCGCAGGCATTCGCGCGCTCTATCTGGCTGGAAGTTTCCTTCCCCAGCACCTGCGCGGCCGCGAAGATGCACTCGGCAAGCTTGATTTCCTGGTTGTTCAGGAACTGTTTGAAACTGACACTACTGCCTTTGCGGATGTGGTGTTGCCGGCTGCTTCGTTTGCCGAACTTGACGGCACGTTTACGAACAATGATGGTTTTGTGCAGCGGGTGCGCCAGGCAATTCCGCCAGTCAGCCAGTCGAAGGCCGATTGGATGATCACAGCTCAGTTAGCTACCGAATTGGGGATGAGCTTCGGTTTTGAAATGTCAGCGAGCGCGGTCTTCAATGAAATAGCCGAACGCATTCCAGCATACGCCGGCTTGCGGTATCCGGTCTTGAAGGATGAATCAAGCCCGGTGCAGGCGAAGTATAAGATTGCCGAACAGCGGGATTTAACGCCGGAATTGACGGCGCTTCGCGATGCAGTGCAGAAGCTTCCAGCCACTGGCGACAAATTGAGCGTTACCCCAAAAGTCGGTCATGAACTTTTCAAGATTGGCACGTTAACCGATAAGGTGCCGCAGTTTCACTTGTTGGCGGAAGGTAATCCGCGACCTGAGACCGTCAGAGTTTCACCGCTTTATCAGATTACGGTCGACCAGAATCTGCGGACCGAGACCGCCGTCGCAGCCGACTAACAGAAGATTTGAACTCATGATCGTCAAATGCCGAATTGAAGTTTAGAGTTCAATCTTTAGATTGCTGCTGTTGAACCGAACAAGCTAAAGCTTGAACTCTGAACTGCTTTTGGCTTACGAATCAAAGAGGAATAGGAAATGGTGAATAGTAAATAGGGTCGCGTCGGTAAAAAGGATAATCCTATTTACTATTTACGATTCACTATTTAGATAATGGCCTGGGATAACCAATACATCCATGCGGTGGTTGTCATCATCGCGATCACCGTCGCTTTCGGAGCGATCATGTTGCTGGTAGCGGCAACAGTGCTTGCCGAACGGCGCGTACTAGCGCTCATCCAGGGCCGCCTGGGGCCAAACCGGGTGGGCTATGGCGGCATATTGCAACCATTTGCCGACTTCATCAAGACAATGATGAAAGAAGATCTGGTCCCGGATCAGTCGACAAGATTTGTATTTCTGCTCGCGCCCATGATCGCGGTAATCACGGCGATCATGGCCATCATTGTTTACCCGTTTGGCCCCACCATCTCGCTGCCCTTCCTCGGCACGTTTCCTTTGCGAATAGCGCAGTTCGATGTTGCCTTGCTTTACGTGTTGGGCGTCACGTCCGTCGGCGTGTACGGGATCGCGCTTGCGGGTTGGTCGTCAAACAACAAGTACAGCTTGATGGGGGGCCTGCGCTCGTCGGCGCAGATGATCTCCTACGAACTTGCGTTGGGCTTATCGCTGATCGGTGTCATCCTACTTTCCGGCACGCTCGATATCTATCGGATCGTGGAGCAACAGTCCGGGTGGTACGGCCTGCATTGGAACATTATTTACCAGCCGTTCGGTTTCATTCTTTACCTGATAGCCGCGATCGCGGAAACGAATCGCGTGCCTTTCGATCTTCCGGAAGCCGAAACGGAACTAGTTGCAGGTTTTCATACCGAATACAGCTCGATCAAGTTCTTGTTATTTTTCAACGCCGAATACATCAACATGATTACCGTGTCGATGCTGGCGACGACTTTGTTTTTGGGTGGTTGGAACGGCCCAGGAGTAGCGCAGGTCCCGCTCCTGGGAGTGGTTTACTTCTTCGGAAAAATTATTTTCTTTCTGTTTGTGTACATCTGGTTGCGCGGCACCTTGCCACGCTTTCGTTTCGATCAACTGATGGACTTCGGTTGGAAGTTTCTGTTACCGGCGGCAATCCTGAACATCGTTTTGACCGCGACGGTTTTGTATTTCACTACTTAGCACCCGATTTCTCGTGTCCACACTTTTATTCATCGTCTTCGCAGGCATGGCGATTGGTTGCGCGATCGCGATGGTCTCGCAGAGCAATCCGCTCTACAGCGCCATCTCACTGATTGGCGTTTTCATTTCGCTGGCGTCGATCTACGTGACGCTGGCCGCGCCGTTTATCGCTGCAGTACAGGTGATTGTCTACGCCGGTGCGATCATGGTGCTGGTGATTTTCGTAATCATGCTGCTGAACGTCGAACATTCGGAGCCGCGGCGCAAGCGTCTGAAGTTTCTCGTGCCCATGGCGATCGGCATGGCGGCAATACTGATCGCGGAAACCGTTTTCATTCTTCATTCAGTGCAAATGACGGAAAACCAACTCGCCGGCAATACCTCGGATGTTGGCTTAACTCACTCGATTGGCGAGGGGTTGTTTACCGGATACCTGCTGCCGTTTGAAATGACTTCCGTGCTGCTGCTGATGGCCATTGTGGGCGCGATGTCATTGGCACGCCGAAGCACAATCCTGTCGGCAACGGCGCGCGTGGTTCCAGGCGCTCAGGTTCTGGCAATGGACATCGCGAATCCCAGGGGTGGTGAAGATCTGCGAATGGTCGAGACTGAAACAACTGAAGAGGCGGCCCACCTACTGGGCGTCGATTTTCATTCAGACCGCAGCGAGCAGGAGTACGAATTATGGATCCGCAACTTTCCTGGTATCTGGCGCTCTCGGCCGTCCTGTTCACGATTGGCGCGGTCGGCGTAATCGTGAAACGCAACGTGATTGCGATGTTCATGTGCATTGAGTTGATGCTCAACGCCGTGAACCTCAGTTTCGTGGCCTTCTCGAGTTTCTTCCAGGATGTAACGGGACAGCTTTTTGTTTTCATCGTGATGACGGTGGCAGCGGCTGAAGCCGCAGTCGGACTCGGTATCATCATTACCATCTTTCGCAATCGTGAATCGCTTGACGTGGATGATGCGAACATCCTGAAGCTGTGAACTTAGTACTTTGATTTTGGTACTTTGAGCTTGCACTTCTCGAACGATGACGTGCACAAACTCAAAGTTCAAAGCTCCAAGTACAACGTTCCAAAAGCGTACCGCTTAATGGATAACAACCTATTAAGTCTGATCATCTTTGCTCCGCTCGCAGGCGCAGCCATCAACTGGTTTGTCGGTCGGCGCTTGCGAGATGAAAGGCTCATCGGCGTTATCGCCTGCGGGTCGGTCGGCATCTCGACTTTGGTTGCTTTCTACCTCGCCTTCAAATCCGGTGGCGCCCTTCGCTCAACAGAACCCGTTTTCGACCATCTCTGGACCTGGATCCAGGTGGGAAAATTCCGTGCGGACTTCGGTCTGGCGATGGATCGATTGAGCGGCACCTACGCGCTGTTCGTTACGTTTGTCGGTTTCTTGATACACGTCTTTGCCGTCGGCTACATGCACGGAGATACCGGCTTCTATCGCTTCTTTGCCTATCTGAATCTGTTCATGTTTTCGATGTTGACGTTGGTGCTGGCCGACAATTTCCTATTGATGTTTGTCGGCTGGGAAGGCGTCGGGCTCTGCTCCTACCTGCTAATCGGCTTCTATATCGATCTTAAGGAAGCAGGCGACGCCGCGAAGAAGGCTTTCATTACGAACCGCGTGGGTGATTGGGGTTTTGTGATGGGCGTCATGCTGTCGTTTTTTATCACGTCGGCAGCCGGTAATGCCTCGATCAGTTTTTTTGATCACCCCTTAACCGGCGTGACCAGCGCCTTCAATGTAATTAGCTCCGCGCCGGTTGAGCCGTTCGCATGGCACGCAATCTTCACAGGTGGTCTTACCTCGGTTGCGGTTCTCTTATTCATCGGCGCCGCGGGCAAGAGCGCACAAATTCCGCTTTACGTTTGGCTGCCTGACGCCATGGCCGGCCCGACGCCCGTCTCGGCTTTGATACATGCGGCCACCATGGTGACTGCCGGCGTTTACATGATCGTCCGTTGTTCCGCGATTTATGTTCACGCCCCAACCGCCATGTTCATAGTGGCGGTGATTGGCGCAGCCACCGCTCTGTTTGCCGCCACCATCGGCCTGGCTCAAAACGATATTAAGAAGGTTCTCGCTTATTCGACTATCTCGCAACTCGGTTACATGTTTCTGGCCTGCGGCGTCGGCGCTTTCACGGCGGCGATCTTCCACGTCATCACGCACGCCTTCTTCAAAGCCTTGCTCTTCCTCGGATCCGGTTCGGTAATCGCAGGGATGCATCACGAGCAGGACATGCGCCGCATGGGTGGGCTAAAGAAATATATGCCCATCACTTTCGCAACGATGCTCACGGGATGGCTGGCTATTTCCGGCATACCGATCTTTGCCGGGTTCTTTTCGAAAGATGAGATCCTCTGGAAGACATGGAGCGCAGGCAGCGCTTTACCCGGTCCCATGTGGAGCAAGGCGCTTTGGGCAGTAGGGGCTTTGACTGCACTGCTCACGGCTGTCTACATGACGCGAATGATGGTCATGACCTTCTGGGGCAGCGAACGCTTTCGCGAGGTTAACGAAGACGAGCACGACGCTGCCGCGCACTTCAAAACCGATTCGCATCACGTGCACGAACCGCATGAGTCTCCCTGGCTGATGACTGCTCCCTTAGTTGTGTTGGCGATCCTGTCCACTGTCGGTGGGCTGATTGGAGTTCCTTATGCACTGAGTTATCGCGGTCAGCCCGAAAACTACATCGAGCAGATGCTGGAGCCGGTGATTGCGAAAGCGCCAGGTGGCGAGACAGATGCCGCCGGACATGCGCCGGGCCCACAATGGCTTTCCCCTAAGCCGCAAGAGGTGGATGGCGCTCCAGCCTTTACGTCGCTGGATGAACACAGTGCCGGAGCGGGCTACCATTCGCCCGAGGAGATTCGCGAAGAGCGCTTGCTGGCCCTGCTGTCAGTCTTCATTGCGGCGGTGGGTATCGGAACCGGCTTCGCCATCTTCATCAAGCGTCCGCTGCTTCAGATGCCCCGAATACTTGAGAACAAATATTACGTCGACGAGATCTACGATACGGCGATCATCAACCCAATCAACGTCGGCTCGCGCGAAGGTCTCTGGAAGTTATTTGATGTCGGCGTGATCGATGGCTTTCTGCATTCGCTTGGCGATGCCGTGAAGGAAACAGGAAAAGTTGTTCGTCATTTGCAGGCCGGCTTCGTGCGTGGCTACGCGGCGATAATTCTGCTGGGCGCGCTGGCGGTGGTTGCGTTTTTCGCCTATTACGGCGTTTATGCTTTGCGGCCTTGAGCTAACTCGAAATGATGCAGCACCTACTAACTATCATCATCCTGCTCCCCGTCGCCGGCGCGCTCGCCACGGTGGGCTACAGTTTGTTGCCTGGTAAACGCGAGTCAAATTACAAGTGGATAGCGCTTGCCTTCAGCATTGTTGATTTCGGGTTTTCGCTTTTGTTAATTCGCGGCATCGGTGCTGGCACCAAGGACTTTCGTTTTGTTGAAGACGTGCTCTGGATTGGTTCAATAGGCGCGCACTATCACCTCGGCGTTGATGGTATCAGTCTCTGGTTAGTGCTGCTGACCACGCTCCTGATGCCGATAGCGATCCTGTCGAGCTGGACGGCTATTCAGAAGCGTCAGCTCTCCTACTACATGTTTCTCTTGCTCTTACTGAGCGCCATGATCGGCGTCTTTGTGTCGCTGGACCTCCTGCTCTTTTACTTGTTCTTTGAAGCGTCGCTGGTACCGATGTTTTTCCTGATTGGCATTTGGGGCGGCGACCGGAGAATCTACGCAGCTGTAAAGTTCTTTATCTATACAGCCGTCGGCAGTTTGCTGATGCTGGTTGCCATAATCGCGCTCTACTACATGTTTGGCACGTTTGACTATACGACGATCCTCGCGAGTCTGAGCGGCGGACAAATTCTCGGCGAGCGCGCGGAGTTCTGGCTCTTCCTGGCCTTTGCTTTTGCTTTTTGTATCAAGGTGCCGCTCTTTCCTTTGCACACCTGGCTGCCGGACGCGCATACCGAAGCGCCCACCGCCGGATCCGTCATTCTCGCCGGCGTGCTTCTGAAGATGGGAACTTACGGACTGCTGCGTTTCAATCTCGGACTGTTTCCCGGGATGGCACGGAAGTTTGCGCCGGTAATGATTACGCTGGCAGTTATCGGAATCATCTACGGCGCACTCGTGGCAATGGTCCAGCCGGACGTCAAACGACTGGTTGCTTATTCGTCAGTAAGTCACATGGGCTTTGTCGTGCTTGGCCTTTTTTCGTTCACCGAAATGGGAATGCAGGGCGCGCTCTATCAAATGCTGAACCACGGCGTTTCGACCGGCGCGCTCTTTCTCTTCGTCGGTTTTATTTATGAACGCAGGCACACGCGCCAGATCAGCGATTTCGGTGGACTATCGACGCCGATGCCGTGGTTCTCGACGCTCTTTGTAATAGCCTCGCTCTCTTCGATTGGATTGCCGTTTCTGAATGGCTTCGTCGGTGAATTCCTGATCATGATCGGGACCTGGACTTCTCTCGCGGTCGGATATCCCTGGATCTGGATTGCCACCATGCTGGCGGGGACCGGCGTTATCTGGGCTGCGGTTTACATGTTGTGGATGTTGCAGCGCGTCTTGTTTGGCAAGGTCACAAATCCGGAGAACGCAAAACTCCACGATCTTAATGCTCGTGAGCTTGGCTTGTTGATTCCGTTGCTGGTGCTGATGTTGTTCATGGGAGTCTATCCGCGCGTGTTTTTAGATCGATCGCAGGCGAGTGTAGAGCAAGTCCGCGTGCGTCTCGCGGAGTCGCGCGCCGGCGGAACGTGTGGCAGCAGCGCCGGTTGACGAAAAGACGCAGGCAAACGCGCTAAAGCGTTAGTGCACGCTGAGGCGGGTTACTTCGATCGTGCCAAATTATACGAGTTATACATAACGTTATGAATCTTTTCGCTTTTCAACTGACTACCGCAGACGTCAACCTTTGGCTGATTTTGCCTGAGCTCATCGTTTGTATTGCCGGCGTCGTGGTCATGTTGGTCGATGCGTTTGCGAAACCCACGCAACGCTGGATCACCGGCAGCATCTCCATAGCCGGCTTGATCGCTGCCGCCGGGAGCTCCGGCTGGTTGTGTCTGTCCTGGCGTGGTGCCAGTCAGGCCTTCAACGGCATGATCGTCCTGGACGAGTTGCGACTCGGCTTCACGTTCGTATTCCTGGTTGTCTCCGGACTCACGATTCTCGTGTCAATGGTTTGGGTAGAAAACGAACGACTGCCCGCCGGAGAGTTTCATTCCCTGTTGATGTTTGCCACTGCCGGCATGATGTTTATGGCTTCAGCAGGCGACCTGGTGATGGTATTTCTGGGGTTGGAGATTCTCTCTATCGCAACTTACGTAATGTGCGGCTTTCGGCGTACTGACGTTCGCTCCAACGAATCGTCGATGAAGTATTTCATTCTGGGTTCCTTCTCGTCGGCCTTTCTGCTTTACGGCATTGCCCTGACTTACGGCGCCACTTCGACCGCGGCCGGACTCGCCGGGCACCACAAACATTGCAGAGATAGCCAGGCGCATTCCTGACGCTCAATTCCCCATGCTCCTGTTCGCCGGCGCCGCCATGATGCTGGTCGGCTTCGGCTTCAAGATAGCCACTGCTCCCTTTCACATTTGGACTCCCGACGTGTACGAAGGCGCGCCCACTCCGGTTACCGCGTTCATGGCTGCCGGCCCAAAGGCGGCCGGCTTCGCCTCCTTCATGCGAGTCTTTCTGTTCGCGTTTCCCTTCGTAGTGATTACCGCGAATGATAGCGTCGCCGGAAGAATCCACTCCACCTGGCTCGGCGCTTTGCTGGTACTGGCAATTCTGACGATGACTGTCGGCAACGTGGTGGCGATTGCTCAGAACAACGTCAAGCGCATGCTGGCTTATTCGTCGATAGCACACGCGGGTTACGCGCTGGTCGGATTCATAGCCGCCGGCGCGGCACGTAATCTGGAAGAACGCGACGCCGCGATCGCCGCCGTGATTTTTTATCTGCTGACTTACGCGGTGATGAACCTCGGCGCTTTCGCCGTAGTGCAACTCATCGCGCGTGCTTCCGATCGCCGGACGGAAGTGGAGGATTACAACGGGATAGGTTTTCAATCGCCCTGGCTGGCGTTCTGCTTGTCGTTGTTTCTGCTCAGTCTGTTGGGGATGCCGCTCACTGCCGGCTTCATCGGCAAAGTCATGGTTTTCCGCGCCGCTCTGGATCAAGGCTATTACGTACTGGTCGTCATTGGGGTGTTGAATACCGCAATCTCGGCCTACTACTATTTGCGGCTCATCATCGTCATGTTTTTCCGCGAGCGAACCACCGCCTGGACAGCACCGCTGGTACCGGCCAGCATTCGCGTGGCTTTGGTCATTACCATTCTCGGGGTTCTGTATCTGGGTTTGTTCCCTGACCGCGTCATAAACGCGTTGCAGACAAAGACTGTGGTATCCGCCTCGACGAGATGAGGTGAGCTCACCGCGCTCCCAAAGTATGACTGCAGAAGAATACGCGGCGCAGGTAAAGGCAAAGCTCAAAGCGACCTGGCTACCTCACATTTATAGACAGCGAATTTTGAGTGAGCGTACGCGCTCATACCACTTCAAAGGACTGACTAACAAAAGCCGCGTCGAGATTCAGCACACTCTGTTAGGAGTCGAATTAAAGGCTGGCCGGCGGCGCTTCCTCTGTCCTGATCTGGCTACGGCGCGTTACCTTTCCGTCTTCGCGCGCGCTGGTTCAGAACAGGTAGCCGTGCCTTACGATATTACAAAGATTTCACAGCTCGCCGATGAGCTGGAATCTTCATGGCATCGAATGTTTCTTCTTGTGGATCATCTGGCCGCAGACAAATCTGAGACGTTCCGGACCCGGGTTGGAAGGCTGTTAGTAAATAAGATTCTGACAGAGATTTCGGAACTTGGCGCCGGGAGTTCTGTTCCCGAGTTCAAACAGACGACGAAGCAGCGCGGCTAGTTTCGGGAATTGGCTTGAATCAGCACACAAGCGGTCAAGTGATTTGTCTGGGACCGCGGGCGTCCCGCCCGCAAACGCGCCGAAGGCGCGCAGTCTTCAAAGGGTAAGATCTACGTTTCGCGCTTTGCGCTCATTGCGGGCGGGACGTCCGGCGGTCCCAGCAAGGCACTGAGTTCTTCTCCCAAGCTTTTGACTTGCGTTACAACTAAGTTCGAAGTTTAATAGTGCCCAGCATGATTGAAGAGCCGCGGGAATTCCCAATTGAAGAGCCACCACCGGCTGAAGCTGTCACCGCACTCCCGTTTCCCCATAAGCAGCAGGCGTTTTGTCGTTACGAGCCGATCGAGAAACAGATCGAGAAAGTTCGCGTGCTCGTGGTTGATTGCCTGCTGCGCGATGAAGATGACCTTTCAGACGTGGCCCGAAGTGAATGGGGCAGCGCTGCCTCAGTGGAAATTAAGCGTGAGCGGCGCATCGCCAAAATGGCGATTGAGAATATTGAGAGCAATCTCGAACGCCTGGTGAAAGAGCCAGAAACGCAAGTCACACCGTTTGCTTCCGTCGCCCTGGCGGCCGCTGAGTTTCAACCGGACGCGATCGTGCTGAGCGGAACCCTGCGCGATTTCGATTACTACAATCCGGCCGTGCTCGACACTTTCGGCGAGTTTATTCGCCCAAATAAAATCCCGGTACTGGCGATCTGCGGTGGGCATCAGCTGGTAGGCCTCAGCTTTGGGGCTCGCGTGATGACGCTCGACCGGCTCGAGCAACATGAGCAGCGGCAGAATCGCCCGCTGGAATATCAGTATCGTTTTATTAGAATTACCGAACCAAGGGATCCTATTTTCCGCGGCATCAATAATCCTTCGACGGGGCTTTGGCATGACTATCCCGAATACGCGCGTGTGCTGCGGGTCTGGCAAAACCACGGGCTACAGCTCGATCGAGTGCCAGACGGTTTTTCGTTACTTGCGACCTCGTATCTTTGCCGTAATCAGATGATGGTGAAACGCAGTGATGGTCAGCTCATTTACACCGTCCAGTTTCATTTGGAAAAATCATTCGAGGACTGGAATAAGAGCCGCACCCGCTGGGAACACCAAAATGAATCTCGCGACGGCCGGGTCCTTTTTGAAAACTTCCTGCAACTCGCGCTCGCCCATTCTTCCTGAACACCACAAACCACGCATTTCCGTCCTCCTCCGAGGATCCTCGTTCATCGTGAAAACCCTGCACCTGTCTGATGATCGCAAGTTCTTTGAGCAAGTTACCGAAGGTGCGACGGTGGTGATCTGTTGAAGCCACAGACGCTAACGGAAGACAGTCTCTACCGCGCCGCGAAATCTCTCGCGCGGCGCGATAAGGATCTGGCTTCAATCTTTAAAAGCCTTGGCCCGCCGCCGCTCTGGGCACGGCCACCGGGGTTTTCCACGCTGGTAAAGATAATCCTGGAACAGCAGGTATCCCTGGCTTCAGCGGCTTCCCTGTTTACACGGCTGAAAAAGAACACTACTCCTTTTCGACCAGCCCGCATGATTGAGTTGGGAGAAGCTCATTTAAAGTCACAAGGCTTGACGCGGCAGAAGACGGCTTACTGCTTGCACCTGGCCGAGTCGGTTCACTCCAAACGTCTCCGACTCTCGCAACTTTCACTTATGAACGACGCGGACGTGAAGGCCGCGCTCATGGAGATAAAAGGCCTGGGCTCATGGAGCGCCGATGTTTATCTGCTGATGGTACTGCGCCGGCCCGATATCTTCCCCGCTACTGATCTGGCCCTCGTCACCGCGGTTACCGAGCTCAAACAGCTGCCCGAGCGGCCCAATACGAATCAATTTTTGGAAATGGCCGAGGCCTGGCGGCCTTATCGTTCAGTAGCGGCGCGAATGCTGTGGCAGTATTACCTCGCAAAACGAGACGCCCGGAAGAGACCGACGCCGCAATGACCGAGGTTGGTAAAAGCGAAAATCTCGAAACCTGAGGTTTAGTCCCGGAGGGACCGAATGTTTATAGGCCTTTATCGTCCACAGGGTTCTTCGCTCCAGCGGAGCGAAATGTATGATTCGACCTATTTCTCTACCTGTACATTGCGCTCCGCTTGAGCGCGGGAACAGCGGTTGGCGCAAAGTCTATAGACATCTGGCTCCTGTCGGAGCCAGAACGTCCTTGGATGGAGTTATTTGGAAATTGTGGAAGTGGTAGTCATTGGTGCGGGCACGGTGAAGTCTGTCGTTACCGGCACGTGCTCCATAGTCAGCTCGATCAGGCGATCGACTACAGCATTTAGATCCTTGGTTTCTTCGAACACGCGGAGTTGTTCCTCTGCCGAGGTGCGGCGCTCGAGAATCGTGTGGATATGCTCAATCTCCTTGCGCGACCCCAACTCATCCACCACGTCGTCAACGAACTCTAACAACTCGAGGATAAGGTCGCGCGTCGGCACTTCTTTTTGTTTGCCGAAGTCGATCATCTTGCCGTCAATTCCCCAACGCACTGCCCGCCACTTGTTTTCCTGAATCAGCATCCGCCGGTAAAGGCGGAAGCCCAGGTTTTTCTCGATCAGTTTCGTGAGTTTGGCGACGATTGCCTGAAACAAGGCGGCGATCGCAACCGTGTCGTCGACACGCGTCGGAATGTCGCAGATGCGAAATTCAAGCGTTGGGAAAACCGGATGCGGCCGCAAGTCCCACCAAATCTTCTTACCGTCGTTTATGCAACCGGTCCTCACCAGCAGATCCACGTAGCGCTGAAAACTGCTGTAGGAATCGAAGTGATCGGGAATGTCTGTGCGCGGGAATTGTTTGAAAACTTCGGAGCGATACGACTTAAGTCCGGTATTGTGTCCCACCCAAAATGGCGACGAGGTCGTCAGTGCCAGCACGTGCGGCAGAAAATAGCGCGCGGCATTCATAATGTGAATGCGACGATCGAGGTCAGCCACACCAACATGGACATGCAAACCGAAAATCAAAAGGGATCGGGCTACGTTTTGCAGTTCCTGAACGAGCAGCGAGTATCTTTCGTCGTCGTAAATCTTCTGATCTTCCCAATGCGAAAAGGGGTGAGTCGAGGCGGCGACAATTGCCAGTCCAGTTTTCCCTGCCAGCCCGGAGATGATGCTGCGCAAGCGCGTAATGTCGACTCGCGCCTCCTCGATGTTTTTACAAATGCCGGTGCCGACCTCGATCATCGACTGAATCATCTCAGGCTTAATCTGCTCGCCGAGAATCATCTTCCCCTCCTCGAGAAATTCGGAAACATGCGAGCGCAACTCACGAGTCTTAGGGTCAACAATTTGAAATTCTTCCTCGATCCCTAACGTGAATTGATCGAACATGATATCGAGCTCCTATTCCTCAAGGCTCTGCTTGTAGACGTTCCTGAATTATTCGCCAGTCTGGCGTAAGTTTTCCAAAAAACTCGTGACGCAAGTGCCTTAGTGCGCTCGCCGGCGAATGCACCGGGCTGTAAAGGTCGAAGTGAACGTACCACTTTTGCGGCGGCCCAATTTCGTAAATGAAATGCAGCACTGCGCTGGATCGCCCCCGCTCGTAAAAACCGCCCGTCGTTCCTTTGTGATTGGCCATCAACCGCGTGAAATCTTTGCGGCTCCTGAGAGTCGATATGATAAAGGGCCACGCTGAGAAACCAATTCCCACACCGCCCTCACCATAAACATTATCTATTCTATTGACCAACTGCCAAAGGCCTTTTGCCTCCAGACGGGAAACCACAATCAACAGCGTCTGCTGCTTATCCACCGGGAAGCTGTTGAAGGCAGCTTCGTCACTGGCCGCACCCCAGAGGCCTGTTAGTTTGCCTGCCAACGCTGCCCGTACATCGCGCGAAAGGTCCGCCCAGGCCAGGATTCCCGCCTCTGTCGTCCGTTCAGCCACTGCCCAGCCCACGCGCTATCAACACCTGATTCAATTCCGATGGATTCACAAAAAACGCACACATCTTTCCCGTCAAAGGACACGTAGACGATCAGCCGCGCGCGATCATAACCTCGTCGCTCAGCCGGTCCTTAAAAACTTTCATCCAGCTCTTCAACCACGGGGCGAATCTCCTTAGCGCAGGGCTAATTGTACACGCGATCACAACTCTACCCTTTTTCACTAATGATGAAGGTTGGCACCATCCCACCACCTGAGCTGACGTTGGCAAGTTCCGTTGAAGAGAGCCGTGTAAACGCTGAGCGAACTTTGCCATTGAACAACAGCGGATCGAGATCGACAAGTTGCTCCGAAAATTCTACCCGTCCGCCGTCAGTCAGCTCTGGAAAGACCTCGCGAGCGGTGGGCACTCTTTCTTGGGCCAGATAATCACCATCCGTCAGCGCGTCCTCGAGCGCCGACTGCCAGGCAGCCTCGTCGCTGTTCCAGCCAATCGTGATTCCATGGCCGCCGTAATCATCGTTCGGCTTTAACACCAAACTGTTTCTGTTGGCCTTGATGTAGTCGATTAGATCTACTTCCTTCCCGAAGTAATCACTCTTTTCTTCCCGTACCAGCCTCGTCCATGGCACATGCTTGCGTATTGCTTCCTGCTCTTCGTTGGTAAAGAGCGGCGCCCGTCGCCGGTCAGTCAGAACTGAAAACAAAGCCTTCTTGTGAATCAGCTTGGATTGGAAGCTATTAACCATGCAGACTGCGCCGGCCCGATACGCGTTCAGCAAATCCGGACACTCACGGATAATCGGAAGATATTCGTTTACCAGCAGACGCTTGTAGACAATATCAATCTGAAATTCGCCGGCGCGCAGCGTGTTGTTATTAAATTCAAGCTCCTGCGGCGTACAGATAACAGTCGGGTACCCCTCTCTCTCAAAGAACTCCTTGAATAACTCAAACTCACTCTGGGTTGGCCTTTCCCCGAGGTCGACTATGGCGATCTGGGGAACCGTGTCGGGCTTGCGGCCAAGATATTCTTCATAGGAGTGAAGCAGCACGTCGAGCATGTAACGGCTGCCGTAGAGAGGGCGCACGTTGTAAGTCTCGCTAAATTTCTGCATCACCGGCAGCCGTGAAAATATTTCGTAAGCCGCATCTACATAGGCAATGCCTGCAGGACTCTCTCCGTTGAGTTCGACAAAACTGTAAGCGGCTTCAGTAAGGAATGAGTCGAGCCGGGCGGTAGGAGAGACGGCGCGGTAGCCAGGGTTGATGCTGATTAACTCACGCTCGAATTCAGTTACGCCCAGGTCATCGACGATCGAGGGATCAACCAGAGACGCATCCTTAACCTTCTGGATTGCTGACCATACAGTTTCACAGATGCCCACGATGCGAGAGAAATCCACTTCGGTGACAAAGTGCGGGCGCAAGTAAGGCGAAAGTCTGCGGCCGCCAAATATTAGCTTGGATTTCTCGAGGCCTTCATCGAGCATGGCGCGGGACGAATCCGCGAGCATAGCGTCGTGAAGCAAATCGTGATAACGCGAAACTGCGTCATTCAGCATAAGCGTAGGACAGTGTTTCTTGGTCGAGATAAGAGAGTTCGACAACCTAAAGCTTGCCGGACAATCGGTACTACAGGAGTGAGTTAGATTACCACAGCACCTCGGCGGCGGTCATGTGTGAGGAAGGCTGGTACTATCAGTTTAGTAAGAGATCATTGGACAAACGCCGAACAAATACAGAACCGGGAGCGGTAGCGACGGGATTAAGCTGGAATATAGACACCGCAACAGTTACAGCATCAACCAGCGCTGTATCCATGCGGTAGGTTATGTTCAACCTTGAATCCGGTCGCTACCGCTCCCGGTCCTGTATTAGGTGAACCCACTCGGGATGTCTAGGCGAGTTAAAGAACCATTTAAAACCTTTACGGTTTATCAGGCTGATCAGGTTTGTCGTCTTCATCGGGCGAATACTGGAAGGTTAGACTAATCCTTTCCTTATTCCTGACGACGATACAATTTGAACGGACACCCCGAGTTGCCGGAAACATCCCGGGGCCGGTGGGTGAGTGAACGGGTTGTCCGTCGATGGATTCGATCACATCTCCAGGCCGCAAGCCGGCCTTGAAAGCCTCAGTTACCGGGCGAACAGACAGAACCAGCAGACCGCCGTTGGCGCCAAGATACCTTGCGACCTTCGGCTTCAAAGCGATTGCTTCAATGCCCTCACCCAGGAGTGAGCCAGGCCCGAAACCTCTCTCAATTTCAGTACGGATCCTTCTCCGGCCCAAAAGTGGATCGGGCGACTCGCTGAGCTTAATCTCCATCGCTTCGGAAACTTCCTTTTCGGGTCGAGCCACTGTGAAGTGAACTGGAACCTCCGGGGTCGCTTCGTCCAAAAGGAAGGTGAACTCTTGGGCGTTGCGAATGAAGTCGTTATTGACAGTTAGGATTACATCGCCTCGTTTAAGCTTCGCCTCCGCTGCCGGACTCCCTGGAGCAACCCACGTCAACATAATTCCCTGGCGCTTTTCGCTAAGGGCACGGGCCCGATCCAGTTGCCAGCCATTGCGCAGAATCCGTTCCAGTGACGTGGCGCCGATTGGTTCGCCGCTAATACCAAGCCAGGGCCGAGGAACACTGGCTTTTCGCGCAGTAACGCGCTTGGCCGCCATGCGAACCAGGTTCAAAGGCACAATAGTCGCTTCGCTGCCTTCAACCGCGCTCACAATTCCGAGCGTTTCATTATTGTCATTGATGGCAATGCCGCCGATATTGGCCGGCGTAAATTTTGCTGACTTAGCCTTCACACGAGCGATCCCTCCGGACGGGGAGCGAACCACGTTGACGACAATCGCTTCTGTTTCACCGATGCGAATGTACATCGATGATCTTCCGACACTTTCCGCGTCCGGTGCGGGCTGCGGCCCAATCACGCGAAACTTTTGCCCGAGTGTTACAGTCACCTCTTTCGAATCGTCCGTCACAGGCAAATCTCCATTGGATCCATTGCCCAGAGTGATTAACGACAATCCCGTAAGGCCATCCAATCCTATGTAATGACCCACGATGCGCTTGCCGTCGCGCGTAATTATCTTGAGATCAGCCGGCCCGAAAAGGTTCCCCTGGAAGCCGATCGAGGGCACGCCCGGGAAATTGCTCATCGACACTCGAGGCGTAGCCGCTACAGGTGCGACGGTTGGCGCTCCCTTTCCTTGCGAAGCCGTTGTCGCTGGCGGCCTGGGGGGCGAGGGGGCGCGCGGAAAATAGAACGCAGGCGGCATTTCAGCTTCTGCTTCCGGTAACCACGCGGCGATTGTTTGTCCGTCGTCGAGCGCAAGACCGGCGATCACGTTAGTATGGACTTCACCCTCGAGATTAAACGCCTTATCCAATTGAGCGAGGGCTTCAGCTTGTTCCGTATTCTTGATCAAAATAAGTGCTTTGATACCATTTATCGTGTGCAGGATGGTTACTACCTGCGGTGCCAGCGGCTTGTTCTGCACAAATACGCGAGCCGGGGGTGTAGCCGGAGGAGTCCTGTGCCGCTCGGGTGAAGGCGCCGGCGTTTGCGCCGCAGTCGTCACGCAGAATGCGCCCATCACGAGGGCAACCGGGAATGATAGTTTCACTAAATTCTTTACCAGCGTTGTTCTCATTGCTTCTTGCGTCTTCCTTACTTCTTCTCGGCCATATCAATTACCAGGTGTCTCTTGCTGATGCCAGCAAGGGTACCGCGGTTTGCGATAGAGTCCTCTGCGATCCGAAACTAACCGAAGGCAGCGAGATAGTTCGAGACGTACCGCGCGAGTCGTCAACGGAAACCTTTAATGACTGATAGGACGCGTTGATTGGAAAAGCCGCGGTCGGATAGGTTCCAGCAAGCTGGTCACGCGTCAAAACCGGCGCCCCCGTCTGGCTTAAATCGCGGGTGCCGAAACGGCTACCATTGCGGACAGTCGCAACCGCTGTTCTCATACCCGGTCCCTTTGTCGTGCGCCGCTCCGCCAACTGATTGTGCTCTATTGCTTTTGGCTGACTGACCGTTGTCCCTTTAGCCACCTCGTTGGAGCCAGTGCCACCAGGTGGATTCACCGCAGCCCGTTCGGGCGCGACGGGCGTCGATATCACCTTATTTCCCCCCGCAAGCGGAGTGTTCGGGTTGGACTTTAAAGCTACGAATAAGACGGCCGAGCCAAGCAGCAGCAAGATCGCGGCGACAGCGGTAGAGCGAAGCCCCAACGACAGATTCCCAAACGGCAGTGACAGCGCGCCCGCACGCTTTTCGCCGGCGAGGCGAGCCCGCAAACGAAAATCAAAATCTCCCGGCGCTTCCACCGTGCCAAGACTGGAAAGAATCGTCTGCAAATTAGTTTGCTGTCGGGAAAGCGTCTGACATGCGGCGCAGCCTTCGAGGTGTGCGAGTGCCGCTGCACTCAGAAAGCCGGCCGAGCCTGCTTCCTCGATTTCGCGTCTAATGTTTCGGCAGTTCATATTTCTCATGGTATTCCTCAGAGATAAGCTGTCATCTTCTCTCGCAAAAAGCCTCGCGCTCGGCTGATGCGAGACTTGATTGTCCCCTCACTCGTTCCCAGGATGCGCGAAATATCCTCGTAACTCTTGCCTTGCACGTCCCGAAGTATGAGCGGCGCCCGGTACTTCTCCGGAAGCGTACAGATGGCTCGCTGCACCGCATTGCGACGTTCCGCGTCGACCAATTCCGTATCGGGAAGCGGCTTCAGATCCGGTGGATTAAACTCCTGGGGCTCGCCACCATCCCTCGCTTGAAAGAACCCGGTTAGGGAGACTAACTTGCGTCGCTTCCGTTTTCGCAGTTCACTAATCGCAAGGTTGGTGGCAATGCGATAGATATAAGTCGAAAACGCGTAAGTCGTCTGGTACCGATCCGCTGCCCGGTAAACTCTCACAAATGTTTCCTGCGCCAGGTCAACTGCCCCATCGTAATCGCTGGTCATCCGATAGATATAATTCGTAATCGGATTGCGATAGCGTCCTACTAACTCCGCAAACGCGTCCTCGTCGCCAGTTCGCGTGGCTTCCAGTAGCGCGTGATCGGAGGTGGGGTCCGCAACCACCTCATGCCGCAACGCCGCGGAGAAATTAACGTCGATCGTAGTTAGTGTGTCCATCAGGGCAGGTAGGCTCTCACACCGCTGACGAGTTCCTTGTTTTGACTGTTTACTCCGCAGTTTGGCGACTTATCAATCCGCCAATTTGGAACGGTCACTTGAACCTCATTATACCCCTGACCGTGGCCGCTCGCAGTTTATACACGCTCAAGTTTGGCGGAGGTTCCGAAAGAGTCCGGGAAGGCGGGGGCCTGGTGCGCTGGAAGCCAGAAGTTCAAGCAATCTTATTAACACCGAGGCTTTAGCCCGGTGCAGAAGTACCTGGAGGCCAAAGTGAAACGGTTTAAACGGTTTTCCCTTTCGGGGACAGGACTCTTACAAAGCGCATCGCCCCGCAACAACTAGGCTTCGGGACCCTTAAAAAGCGCGTCGTCCAGCTTTACGCCGTAGGTGACGTTCAGAATCCGGGTCTCCTGGACTTGCTTACCCTCTTCCAGCAATACCGTGCGGTAAAAAACAAGCGTGCCCTGGGCGTAGCGATAATCCAGAAACTTCCGCGAATACTTCAGCGGGGTTGACCCTCCGGGAGCGGGCTCCTCGTACTCGAGCCAGAGGACATGAAGAGTCTTGGAGCTGATGTAATAGCGGGTCTTCTGCTTATCTTTATCAATCACGTCCAGGACGTAGAGATCCAGCCCTTTTTGCTTGTCCTTGCCGACCAGGTTCAGCGTTGAACCGTTCTCTTTATACCGCAACAAGGTATCCAGGCTGTGCCGGTATTGCGCCAGGAAAGTATCGGCCGCGTCTTGTCTGGGAGTGAAGGTGGAGCCGTTGATGATTCCAAATAACTGTCCACTGCCATAGATTAGGGAGTACTCCAGGGACGGCATTTTCTGATCAAGCCGGATTTTGTCTTTGTCCATGCTGTCGCCGCGAACGAAACGCCGCTCATAGGAGGCTTCCTCTGCTTTTCCAACATCGCAAGTCGGCTTACAAATGCGTCCGCGCTCGATGCCGTTGCGGCGTATCTTTGCCAGCAGTTGGCGACCCCCGTAAAGGAAGAGCGTGGATTCGGCGACTTGTTCAGCCGTAACTGCCTTCCCGCTCTTAGCGTCTATCGTTTCGGCCTTCGGGGGGGTATCGACGGCGGGTGAGGGAGTGGGTGCGGGCTTTTGCGCAAACACCGTAATGCCGCAGCCAATGAGAAACGCAAAAACAACTGTTGAGGTAAACAATGAACGGCGCAAGAAATATTTCTCCTGTGGAAACAATTAAATAATTGCTATGCGAAACGGGGAAATCTGACTATCGAGCTTGCGAATTGTAGCACAGCGAGCCTTAAAGCTTTGCGTGCAACAGCTTCATGGATGCGCCTTTGGGGGCACTCAGATGCCTGTGGACGAAGGCACTTGAATAGCGAAACCTGCATTCCAATGCGAGGGTTAACAGACCTCTGAGCCTAAAGTACTGTGGGCTGCCCACTCAACGTCTTACAATGAACGCAAACTAAAGATGCGAATCTACTCTGTCATGTTAGAGGGCACCGAAGACGCTCTTGGCTATTTCATCAAGGTTGAGGTGGCCGCTTTTACGCCAGATCAAGCATCGACCCTGGCGATCAAAAGCGCAGAGAAAGAATTCTTGCATTGTGGGTCGACTAATACAGAGCCGGGAGCGGTAGCGACCGGGTTCAATTTGGGAGATTTAGCGATGTTCGAGATCTAGCCTTTGGAATGACCCACAAAACGTTGGTTGGATCTAGGTCGAGTTGAAGCCGGTCGCTACTGCTCCCGGCTCCGTATTAGTCGACCCACCGGTTTGTTGACTCTAACGCTCCTCAAGTGGTGTGCCCTAACCAGCACGTTCCCTTGCGCCGAATTGACATCCATTCCGGTTAAATCGTAGTCTCCTTGGTTTTCAAAGTAGCGACATTTTGTGCCAGTCAGCCGGATGTGATTGAGACGAGAATACTTACAGAGAAGGATAGGTGAGTTATGAAGAAGGTAGGCATCTTAGTTGGACGGGAAAAGACCTTTCCCGAGGCCCTTATTAGAAACATTAATGAACGTGGTCAGGGTGAAGTGACTGCTGATTATATTAGGCTGGGTGGAATCAGGCACGACGCGCCACCGCGTTATGATCTGGTTATCGATCGCATTTCTCATGAAGTTCCCTTCTATCGCGCTACGCTAAAGCGCATGGCGCTCGAAGGAACGGTAATCATAAACAATCCATTCTGGTGGTCGGCCGACGATAAATTCTTTAACTACTCACTGGCCCCGAAGCTCGGTGTCGCTGTTCCAAAGACCGTCCTCTTGCCGCAGAAGGATTACATCTCCGGCATCGTCAGCGAGAGCTTGCGTAATCTGGAGTTTCCGCTGGACTGGCAAGGTATTGTCGACTACGTCGGTTTCCCCTCCTTTCTAAAACCATTCGACGGTGGTGGCTGGAAAAATGTGTCGAAGATTAATTCGCTTGAGGAACTCTGGAAGGAATACGATCAGACGGGCACACTCTGCATGACATTACAGGAAGGCATCGATTTCGATCAGTTTGTACGCTGCTACTGTGTGGGCCAGGAAGAAGTGATGATCATGGCCTACGACCCGCGCAAGGCATACCTTTCGGGCGAACAGTATATTCACAATCCGGACTACCTGGCGCCTGAACTGGCGGATCGCGTCAGACGAGACGTTCGTACCTTGTGTACGGCGCTCGGTTACGATCTCAACACGGTGGAGTTTGCTATCAAGGATGGAGTTCCTTATGCGATTGATTTCATGAATCCAGCGCCAGACGCGGAGTTGGCTTCAGTCGGCGAGTTCTATCACAATTGGATTAGCAATGCAGTCACAGACCTGGTGTTCAAACGACTAAGCGAAGCCCAGGGGTCGCCGCGTTATCGCTGGGACACGCTGCTGAGTCCTGCGCCAAACAAGACTTTCGCCGTCGCGTCTCAGGCCGAACAGCAATCGCGCACGATTCAGCCGAATGCACCAGCCAACAACAGCCCCAAGGCAGGTGGTCGCGCGAGCTCATCATCTCGCTCGAAGAATAGGTAGGTTGTTGAGATTGCAATTTCAGCGGCCGAGGATTAGCCGGGAGGCTGGCAGATAGTAGCCGGTGGTTGCAACCACCGGAACGAATCAGAAAAAAGTTGCACCCCTAAGTCGCCAGCCGTGGCTTTCTTCTCTTGGCGAGGAGTTTGATTGCCAGGAGGCTCGAGATCCAGGCGATTAGCGATGAAGTCGCCAAATACCAGCAAGGGCCTGCCACAGCTTCGTCGACATAAGGGACAAGTAGAGCCACCAGGATGCTGGCATTCGTGACGCGCGCCGCCAGGCGACGCACCTTCAGCGAGTGTTGCAGCAAGCTTATCCGGCGTAACTCCGAGACCAGGTAGTCGTCGTCATCGTTCAGGAGGGCGTAGTAGTCAGCTTCTCTTACGGCATGGCGCGAAAGCGCTTTGTCGGAAGCTGATCGGGCAGCGTCGCGATATTGATGGATGACATGGGCCAGCTTTCCGTCGCGCAACGCGAGGTTCGCGAGACCAATATGCGCCCGAAAATTTCTCGGCTCGAGTTCGACCGCTCTGTTAAAGGTATTCTGGGCCCGCAACGTCTCGCCCCATTCAAGAAAGCTTTCGCCTACCAGCGCTAACAATTCAGGTTCTTTCCCGGCACGCATAGCGGACAGTCGCAGGGCTGCTCGCGCTCTCGACAAAAGCTTGGCATCGCTCAAGCTGCTCGCTTGAGATCGCAGTAAGCGGGCAAACTGAAAAATCAAGCGTCCGTCTTTGGGAATGACGATTAAAGCCCGGCGAAAGGCCTCGCGCGCTTCATTTAAACGCCCGGCAATTCTCAGTTTGTTCCCTACCTGCCCTAATAGCAGTGCCCGCTCGTCATCGATGGCTGCGGTGTTATTTTCCGTTTCACCAGTCTTGATAGCTGACTTTTGTTTTTTGCCGCCAAGCTTGAAATCCAGAGTTGCGCCTTCGAGTACGTCCGCCGAAGCGAGCTTGAGAGAATGCACCTCAGTGTTAAGCGGTTTCGGTTCGCAGAGGTAGTCGCGCAATTCAATCGTCCGCAGATCAAGCTTGTCCGGGTGGATAAGAGGGAACAATTTGCGAACCATCCCACGATAACTCTGACCGCCGGAGGCAAAAGTGAATTCGATGTTCTTGCCGACAATCTGGGTTCTGTAGCGGTAACGCACTCGGCCGCTGCGTCGTAACGTCCGCACTGCCTGAGTGTCGACCTTTTCAAAATCTGTAACGCTGAGCTCTTTCTTGCGCCCGGTGATGTGCCGCAAAAGAAAAGGTATCGGACCGCGTCGCACCAGAAATTGCCCGTCGAATTCAATCCGATCCGTCAACGCCAATATCGGAATAATTAGCCAGGCAACTGCGACACCTGCCAACGCAAGCAGATCTCTCTCCGACCGCAGCAGCAGGGCTGAGCAAAACGTCAACACGCTGGCTGCAGCAAGATACGAACCGGGTGATACGCGCACTCTGGCCAGACGCGGCCCTTTTCGCGGCCGGTGTCTTTCACGCGCGACTTCACCCAGTGCCTTCAGCGTCTCTATTTGATCGGCGTCGTTCATTTATCTTTGCCTGTCCGGTAGCGGGCAGTCGACCGGTACCTCCAGGGAAAATGTGCCTCGTCCGTTGCCTGGTTCAGTGTAACGTAAGTCAGCAAACTGGACGAGAGTTTGAGTCAGGCAATCTTCTCCCACCACGCGCACAACCGGAAATCGCGCAAAGCCGAGAAAGGCCTGTGCCCGGTAATCACGCTCTGCGTCCTCAGCCGTCCTGGCCTCTATTCCCTCGAGGTTTTCATAACGAACAAACGCGGGCGAAGCCGGCAAATCTCGCAGTAGCGAAAGGGTAAACCTGTAAGTCGCCCTATCAGTCTTCATTACACAAACCCATCCGGTTGGATCAGCCGCCGTTGCCATCGCCGCGAGGTTGATAATGTTTTCGGAATGACTATTGGCGATCATGGCCGCCTGAGTTTTGGCCCGGCGAAGCGCGGCGGCATGGGCGACGAAAAGCGCGGAACCGTAAATCATAACCACTAGCAGCGCCGCGATCGCAGTCTTCGCTCCCGCGCGCTCGCCAAAGCCCAGTCGATAAAGGGTAACAGAAAGTATCAACACCGCTATCCAGAGGAGCGGGAGCAACAATGACGATCCGCCTGAAGCTGCTAAACGACTGAAGATGAGAAAACTGGGAAGGAGAGCAATCACCAGCCAGAAGGTGACGTGGGCCCTTGTTTTTGCAGTCATTAGGAATACCACAGCGCCCAGCACCATCCAGATGAAGGGATCGACGACGAAAGTAAAATCACCGTAGGACCAACGCGCATTCCACGGCAGGAAAAATCTAATGCCATAGTTGTTAGACCAGTCGAGTAGTGGATGTGTGGCGGTCGTCAGGATGGAAACTAAAAGTAATCCCCATAATCTCACTCGCCGCTCGCGCTTCCTGATCTGAGCAATCAGTCGATCACCGAGATAGAAGACTAGGGGCAAGGCAAACGCGAGCACTGCAGCGCCGGCAAGGGAATGGGTTATGCCACGGTGATGGTGAAGATACCCCCAGCGTCCCTGAAACAGCAGGACGACAATGTCGACATCAGGAGAATTTGCGGCAAGGACCGAAAGTGCGGTAGCCCCGGGTGATAGCTTCTCGAGGCCGGCTTTGGCCGCTGTCAGTCCTACTAGTGAATGAGTAAGATTGTCCATCGACCGGGCCAAGTGATTTGCTGGGACCGCGGGCGTGCCGCCCGCAAACGCGCTGAAGGCGCGTAGTCTTTCAGAAGTAGTCTCCGAATATATTTTCGCGCTTCGCGCTCATTGCGGGCGGGACGCCCGCCGTCCCAGCAGATCACTTGAATGCTATTGAATCAGAACGGCGAATCGTTGGGCGCTTCAGGCGTCAACTTCGCATACCGATCCGCGTCGAGTTTTTGCAGTTTTTCGCTCGCATCGCGCGCTGCTGCAGAGGGCGAGAGAGGCATACCGTCAGAGTCTTTGGCTTTACGCGACGCCTCCACAATATTGAAAAGCAAGTCTACCGCTTCCTTCTTCTTCCCCTGTTTCTCATAGACGCCAGCCAGGCGAAGATTAGCGGTGTCGCTTGTAACTACTTCGCTTTTTCGTGCAGCCAGTTCGGTGTAGAGTTTCGCAGCCTCATCATACTTTCCATCTGCCTCCTGCGCCTGGGCGAGGGCAAATTTCGCCAGGGCAGCAGGCTCCGGTACGCTACTGTTGCCAATTTCCGTAAGTTCGCTTATCGCTTTATTCCGATCGCCTTTCAGCAACAGGGTGGCTATGAAATAGCGGGCTTCTGTCCGATAAGGATCACCATACTTGCTGGCGACTTGTTGAAACACCTCGATGGCCCTTTGAGAGCGTTCCGCTTCACTTGAAAATTCTGGAGTTGGAGCACCCGGGATTGGCGAGGAGGTGGAAACTGGAGCGGTCGCAATGGCAATAGCTCTCCCCAAAGCTCGCCGAGCTTCATCCGACCTCCGATTGCTCCACTTCAAGTAAACGCCGAGGAGCACGGCCACCAGGATGACTCCGGCTAATCCGTAGAGCAGGTTTTTGCCCTGGCCTTCGAGCTTATCGCCCACGCGGTCAAAAATTCTTCCGGCGGCATCGCGAAATTTGTCGTGCTGAAGTTCCCGGGCACGCTTCTTTTTGTATTTGGCCACGTCGTTCTTTCTCGCAAGTCCGTATAGGGGACGGCGTTCTTTAAGGTGTATGATTACCGAAACACTCACTGTAAAGGTGGCTCGGAAATCTTGTCAAGCAGGGCGTTTGTATAGTATTGCAGCTTTAAAACTAATAAGGCGTCGGTGGCTGCCGGGGCAAAATGATTAGAAAAGTATCGGGAACAAACGGAAGAGGTCAGGTGTCTAAGGACGCGACTGCTCAACCTGAAGTTTGCAATGGGCAGTCGGCATCAGCTACTCCAATTCCGTCCCCAGGGGGAAACAAGTGAGCTACGGGGGGCCCATAGCGCTCCGGCAAATGGAGTTAGAGCAAGCTGCATCAGTCGGCGAGGTGGAGTTGTGTGAAGTACGGCCGCGCGCCGAGGCTGAGTTCATTGAAAGGTTGAAGCGAGGTGACGCGGCGGCTTTTGAGGAATTGGTCGCCGAACGCTCAGGCGAAATCTACGGGTTACTGTTCCGGCTGACAGAAAACAGCGAGGAAGCTCGTGACCTGACCCAGGAAACGTTCCTGCGAGCCTTCCAGAGCATCGGCGGATTCCGCGGCGAAGCGGACCTGAGAACCTGGATTTATCGCATCGCCATTAACCAGGCCAGGAACCGCTGGCGCTGGTGGCGGCGCCGGAGCCGCGATGCCACCGTTTCGCTCGACGCAACGCTGGGGCTTTCGGGTCAGACAGTTGGAGCAGTGCTGGCCGAGTCGTCCGAAAACCCGGAACAGCAAACGCTCGCTCATGAACGCGAGGTAGTTTTGCGAGCGGCGCTGCAAAGAGTGGGACGTGCTTACCGCGAGACTCTTATCCTTCGGGATATAGAAGGCTTCAGCTATGAAGAGATTGCTACAACTTTGGGAATCAATGTAGGAACCGTCAAATCGCGCCTGGCGCGCGGCCGCATGGAGTTGCGGCAGAAGTTAGAAGGATCTTTGTAATAGTTTCGCAGGCGAATGGTCGACCCGCCCCGGCTCACATGAAACTCGGTGCCAAATGGGTCGAAGTGAGAATACGGCGGGACCAGACGGAAAGTAAGTCGAAGATGAAAAGCGAATTTGAAACGTGGCCAGCAACACCCGTTGAAGCGTCGCTCAAAATCAACGAACGTCCTTTGCGCCCTGGTACTAGTCGGAGTTGCTTCTTTTTTTAATCAAACGGAGCAGCCGGGGTCGGCCGGCCATTCGAGAAAGCGGATGTTAGGGGTCAGGACAAAATTTTTGTACTGACCTCTGACCTCCGACCTCAGGATTTAGCTATGACTTGCGAAGAAACCACACATCTGCTTTCACAGTTTATCGATGACGTTTTGCCGCCGTCACTGCGCGTCACCGTTGACGAGCATCTGGATCATTGTCCGGTTTGTCGCGCACACGTCGCTGAGTATCGCTCGGTCAGCCGCAGCCTACGACAGCTTAGTCGACCAGTGGCGCCCACCGACCTGGCGGCATCGATCAATGCTGCATTGATGATAGAAGCGGCGGCCCGACAGCAGTCGCCTGAGCGCTCATGGGCAGAGAGATTGTCTTTGTGGCTTGAGCCTCGGTTGATGCCGTATGGCGTGGGCTCTTTTGCGTCAGTGGTTCTCTTTGGGGCAATGTTTGTGGCGCTGAGTCCGCATTTCATGGCCTTGCAGCAAGCTTCACGGCAACTAAGCACAGTGCTGGTGTTTCGCTCAAGTCCCGGCTATGACCTGAACCAGCCCGTCAGCTCGGAAGATTTTTCCAACCGCCGTGCTCCGTTTGCCGAGCAGTCACCCAGTCTCAATCCCGGTGGCGCCCTTGCAGCGCTAACCAGTTCGTATGCACGCCCACATACGAATCAGAAGGGGGATGACATGATTGTGGTGGCGGATGTGTTCAGCAATGGATCCGCCTCACTTGCGGATGTGGTTCAAGCCCCGCGCGATCGTCAAATGCTTGCCGACTTCGAAGTGGCTTTGCGACAAAGTGCGGCTTTCGTGCCGGCCTCGCTTGATCGTCGTCCCGATACGATGCGAGTGGTCTTCACCGTTCAGAAAGTGGATGTCCGCGAGAGAAGTTTCTGATGATGAGGTCAGTACCACCACGCGGTAGCGGGTGGGCTTCGATCGCATTCAACTGGTATTCATCCGATCTTTAATCCTAATTGGAGAGCTCAAAAGCCACGACCCACCCGCTACCGCGTGGTGGTACTGACCTCATCTCACCCTGTGAATAGCAATGCGACCAGGGTATTACCTTAGACTGCATCAGTACCTGTAGATTGACTCGCTTGACGCACCGCACTTCGCGTGTTAGTTTGCGGCTTAACCCTATTTCTAGCTGTAAACTTTGATTGAATCGGACTTTAAACTCAGTCTGAACACGCGTGACTGCCGTCGCCCCAGAACTTAAGCAAACACCTTTGAATTCCGTCCATCGCAGCATGGGCGGTCGCATGGTCGATTTCGGCGGCTGGGACATGCCTGTTCAGTACCCGGCCGGTACGATCGAAGAGCACCTTCGTACCCGCAGGCATGCCGGCCTTTTCGATGTTTCGCACATGGGCGAGATCGATGTGCAAGGCGCGGATGCGATCGCCGTCGTCAACTATTTGGTGTCAAACGACGCTGCGAAACTAGTCGATGGCCAGGCTCAGTATTCAGCGCTCACCACCCCAACCGGAACGGTCGTTGACGATCTGCTCGTCTATCGTTTCTCGGAAGATCATCTGTTACTGGTTGTGAACGCCGGCACAACTGAAAAGGATTGGGACTGGATCACTGCGCATCGCAGGGACGGTGCGGCCCAACTCAAAAATGTAAGTTCTCATTATTGTCAGTTGGCACTCCAGGGCCCGGACGCTGTCGGGATTCTCCAAAAGCTCACCGACGTTCCGCTGGCAGATATGAAGTATTACACCTTCACCGAAGGTCAGGTGGACGGTGTGCCTGCGATTGTCTCGCGTACCGGCTACACGGGCGAAGACGGGTTTGAAGTTTACGCCGCCGCCGATAAAGCCGAACAGATCTGGAACAAGCTGCTTGATGCCGGCGACTACGGTAGCGATACCGGCGTGCTTCCCTGCGGCCTGGCAGCGCGCAACACGCTGCGTCTCGAAGCCGGCCTGGCCCTGTATGGGCATGAGATCAATGAAGAGACGACCTTACTGGAAGCGAACCTCGGCTGGATTTGCAAATTGAACAAAGGCGACTTCATCGGTCGCGATGCATTGGCCAAACAAAAAGAAATCGGCGTACGGAGGCGGCTGGTGGGGTTTGAAGTAACCGAACGAGGTATTGCTCGCGACGAACAGGAAGTCGTAGTCAATGGCGAGCGCGTCGGTAAAGTTACGTCCGGAAGTCCAGCCCCTTACCTGAAGAAAAATATCGGTATGGCCTATGTTCCCTCCGAGGTTGCAAATGAGGGACAGGAAATTCAGATCGACGTTCGCGGCAAATTAGTTGGCGCTCAGATTGTGAAGACACCCTTCTACAAACGAGAGAAATAGGAATAAACGGAAAACTGCGGAGGCATCATGGCTAACATCCCAGACGATTTACACTACAGCAAAGACCACGAGTGGGTTCGCGTCGACGGAAACGTCGCCATTGTCGGAATTACCGACTACGCTCAGGATTCGCTTGGTGACGTCGTCTACGTCGAACTGCCCAAAGTCGGCGACGACTTTGCCGCTAACGAATCTTTTGGATCCGTCGAATCGGTAAAGGCGGTCTCCGAAGTATTTTCACCGGTCTCCGGAGAAATTGTTGGCATCAACGAAGCGCTCGCCGACACACCGGAGAAAGTCAACCAGGATCCGTATGGCGACGGCTGGATGATCCGCGTGCAGATGTCGAATTCGGGAGAGGTCGACAGCATGTTGACTGCCGCTGAGTATGAAGATTTCACGAAAGCCGAGAAAGAGTAACCTTGCGCTATATTCCCAACTCGCCGGAAGAGCGGACCGAAATGCTTCATCAGGTCGGCTTAAACTCCGCCGAAGAACTCTTCGATTCCATTCCACAGGATTTACGTTTAACAGGGAATCTCAATACTACGCCAGCGCTGTCCGAGATTGAGCTGCTGGATGGTTTTGAACGACTTGCGGCTCGCAATCCCGGAGCCCGGCGCATAAGTTTCCTCGGCGCTGGAGCGTATCAGCATTACATTCCCACAATCGTAGATCACATTATTTCGCGATCTGAGTTTTTCACGGCCTACACACCGTATCAACCGGAGATAGCGCAGGGCACGCTCCAGGCAATATTCGAGTTTCAAACCCTCGTCTGCCAACTGACTGGAATGGAAGTGGCGAATGCGTCGATGTATGACGGATCAACTGCGCTGGCGGAAGCGGTCTTGATGGCGGAACGAGTCACGAGGCGGTCGAAGGTGATCGCTTGCGGTGCTATCCATCCCGAGTATCTCGAAGTCATAACCACCTACGTGCAACATGCCGGTATAGAACTACTCCATGCGCCGGCGGACCAGGAAACGGGACAGACATCGGGAGCTTCCGATTTACTCGACGACAAGACGGCCGCGCTCGTCGTGCAATCTCCGAACTTCTTTGGTTGTATCGAGGACGTCGCTGCGCTGGCAGAAAAGGCCCATGCAGTAGGTGCGTTGTTAATTGTCACTGTCACAGAAGCCATGTCGCTGGGCTTGCTCAGGTCGCCGGGCGCCTGTGGTGCGGACATTGTCGTTGCTGAAGGTCAGTCCTTCGGCGTACCGCTTTCATTTGGCGGTCCATACGTTGGACTGTTCGCAACCCGCGAGAAATACGCACGACAGATTCCCGGACGGCTGGTTGGCGAGGCTTATGACAAAGAAGGGCGCCGTGGATTTGTGTTGACCCTGGCAACTCGGGAACAACACATCCGTCGCGAGAAGGCGACCTCAAACATCTGTACCAACGAAGGGCTGATTGCATTAGCTACGACGGTGTACCTGGAGACGATGGGGCGACGCGGTCTGCAGGAAGCGGCCACGCAGTGTGCTCAGAAGGCTGCCTATGCCGCGAGGAGAATTGGCGAACTTGAAGGATTTTCAGTTCCCTTCTCCGGACCGCGCTTCAACGAGTTCGTAGTACGCGCGCCTGGCGACGCGAAGCAGTTGCTGGCGCGACTGGCGTCGGAGAGAAACATCACTGGAGGCTTGCCTTTGTCTCGGTACTACCCGGATCGGCCGAATGAATTTCTGGTTTGCGTGACTGAGATTAATTCACGCGCACAGATCGACGCGCTGGTCGATGGACTCGCTTCGCCAGGCAAAACGTAACGCCAAACTGACAGCTTGCGTTTGGATGTAAAACATTTGCTTTATGAAATCTGACATCACCAAAGTCACAACTCACATCAACGCCAACGAAGCTTTGATCTTTGAGCGTTCGCAACCCGGCCGCGTCGGTTATCGCCTGCCCGCGCTCGATGTAGATGAGCAACCTCTGAATCGAGATTGTCCCGCAAAAGTTTCTTAGAGACGACGACCTTGAGGGTGTGCCCGAAGTCAGCGAGGTAGACGTCATTCGTCACTTCGTTCGCATGTCGACCTGGAACTACTCGATCGATCAGGGGATGTATCCGCTTGGCTCCTGCACCATGAAATACAACTCGCGACTAAATGAAAAAGTCGCGCGCATTGCAGGTTTCGCGGGCCTTCACCCGTTATCCGAAGCCCAAGACGCCCAGGGCGCACTGCAGGTAATCTATGAACTGCAAGAGGATCTGGCGGAGATAACCGGGCTTCCCGGCATTTCTCTGCAACCTGCGGCCGGCGCACACGGCGAGATGACGGGCGTGATGATTATTCGTGCCTTCATTGACGCGCGCGACGGCGAAGGTGGCTCCGCCAAACGCCGCACCATGTTGATTCCGGATTCGGCACACGGCACTAACCCTGCTTCGGCGCATCTTTCCGGCTTCTCTGTTAAGACGATTCGTTCTACCGCCGAGGGTTTAACCGATCTCGACTCACCTGCGCGAACTTTGCTCTGGCGGCGACGTTGCCGGGCTCATGCTAACCAACCCAAACACCCTGGGACTCTTTGAACGAAACATTCAAGAGATTTGCCGGATCGTGCATGACGCCGGCGGACTGGTTTATATGGATGGCGCAAACATGAACGCGCTCGTTGGGGTGGCGCGCCCCGGCGATATGGGCGTCGACGTCATACACCTCAACCTGCACAAGACATTTTCAACTCCGCACGGCGGCGGCGGGCCAGGCTGCGGGCCTTGCTGTTGCACGAAGGAGCTCGAACCGTTTTTGCCGGTACCGCGGATTGTAAAGGATGCTGAACAGTTCAAACTTGATTTCAGCTATCCGCAGTCAATCGGCCGCGTCAAGGCCTTTTTGGGCAACTACGGAATGATGCTGCGAGCTTTGGCTTACATTCAGACGCACGGGAACGACGGGCTACGCGAAGCAACTGAGGCCGCGGTGCTAAATGCGCGTTACATCGCCCATGGTCTCACCAGCGATTACGAAAAACCTTTCCAGTCACCGCCGATGCATGAGGTGGTTTTCACTGACAAACGCCAAACGCGCAAAGGTGTGCACACCCTCGACATTGCCAAGCGGCTGATCGATTACGGCTTTCACCCGATGACGATTTACTTCCCGCTGATTGTTCAGGGAGCCATGCTGATCGAACCGACGGAATCAGTTGGCAGGCAGGAACTCGATCAATTTATCGACGCCATGCGCGCGATTGCGCGGGAGGCCCAGGAAGATCCGGAGCTGGTGATCAATGCGCCTCACGACACGCGCATCGGCCGGCTCGACGAAGCCGCCGCGGCCCGTAAGCCAGTGCTGCGCTGGAAGCCGAAGCAGGTTGCAACTACCGCTTAAGGCTGGGGAAAAGCCCGTCAAAGTATTCAGCAGGCAAAATTTCAACGTGACCCAGGGAAAATCAGAACTGGAAGCGACAGCGACCAGCCGAGTACTCAATTGGACAGGTTCGCCTGAAAGATTTAGTCAGTTGCGCTTTTGGCTGGTCGCTATCGCTCCCAGTTCTGATTTTGTCTAGCCGTTGTTGAATGGTCAATTTCCCTGTGAAGTGAGGAACTACGCTTCCCACTGTTGTTGTTCGTCTGTTTTCGATCCGCTCTTACCCTGGGATGGAATTTTCAGCAAAGCTAAGCGCTCAACCACGCGGCCGTTCAGCAGGTGTTCCTCCACAATCTCTGCTACGTCGTCCTCGCGAACCTGCGCGTACCAAACTCCGTCCGGATAGACCATCACTGCTGCTCCAATCGCACAGAAGCCAACCGAGCCGCATTCTGTAACCACGATGCTGCCCTTCGGATTCTTGCCTTTTTTTTCTTTGCCGAAAAGCAGCTGCCGGGAGAGGAGTTCACGTTCAAACGCGAGCTTCACCGCCGCACTGTCAACGGCCGAACACGATTTGCCGGTGCAAACAAAAACATGATGTTGGATAGGCGCACCCACGATTGGGGCAAGCCCTTCAAGCCTTTCACAGTCCTCGATGAAATAGTTGTCCGCCATAGATTGAAACCCACTGGTAAACGTTCGCATGCTACCACGGTAGAGGCGTTGTTCAGGAGCGGCTGCGACCCGATTCAACTTGCACTTGATCCAACGAAACTTTAAGAACTCGCATTGGCCTCTGGTAGAATGATGACCAAACTTGAACCCGGTCGCTACCGCTCCAGGTTCTGTATTCGACCCACCTGGTGGTTGAGTGTACAGGCGAGTTGAAGCTGGTCGCTATCGGTCTGGTTCCGTATTGCTCGATCCACCCAGCGCCCGCATTGGACCCGATTGGTTACTCAAACTGAACTAGAAGCCGTTTCAACCTGGACTCTTGCTAGCACCGAAAATAACTGTAGAATAGGCCCAAAAGGGCGACCGCTCCACAGACCGCGTCAGGATCATTGCGGTCTGATTCGGTCGCCCAAAATAATGTAATGAGCAAACACGACTGCTAAGCTTTATGGCAACCGGCCTCGTAATTCATATCTCTTCGGGTAAAGACAAGCATACCCAGGTTTTGACGGACGACCATGTTCGCATCGGCAGCTGCGATGACTGCGCGGTGCGACTGCGTTCGTCGTCATTACCAAAAAGAAGTGACGAAAGTCTCGCGGCTCTTGAGCTCGAACGGCGCGATGGTTCTTACGTCGTAACCGGTTTTGACGAAGCACTTGATCTTAAACTTAACGGCAAGGCGCTGGAGTTTAATGAGTCAATAGAAGACGGTGACGAGCTTCGGATTGACGACTCGCCTCTGCTGATAACGTTCTACCCAATTCGCTCCCTGCCCGCCGTCGTTGGCACTTCTGCACACGAGGCCCACGTCGCCCCTTTCATTGAACAGGCTGCCATTGAATCGGCAGCCACCGCGCGCCGCGACGACGCAAAAGTGTTTTTGCGCGAGTTCACGCGCGAGTTGGTAAAAGAGATCAATCCGAGTACGAAACTGATTACGTTGACCATCGTGGTAATACTGGTTGGCGGCAGTCTTTACATCGGCTTTTCGATGTTCAAAGAGTTGCAGCGCACGCGCCGCCTGATCGACGATCAGCGAGCCCAGCTTACGCAGGCAAAAGAACAGACATCGAAGATGAATCAAACGTTGAACGACATTGGTCGTTCCAACGAAGAGATTCGCAATAGCTTGTCTCTTGCCGTGAAGCTGCGCAGCGATTATGGCAGTGGCGTCTGTCTGATCGCAGGCACCTATTATTTTGTTGAGGCAGGCACCGGTCGACCGCTTCGTTATCCTGAGGCTCAGCTAAACGAAAGCGGTGCGGCGGTACAGAACAGTGGCGATCCCACCACCTTGACGCCCGAAGGCAATGCGGCAGTGGCCGAGTTTCAGTTTTCCGGCAGCGGCTTTTATGTTGGCGATGGGTTCGTAGTAACAAATCGTCACATTGCCCAGCCCTGGCTTGCCGATGAGCGCGCGCAGAGTTTGAGCAGTAGTGTCAGCGGGCAACCGCGGCTTAAGAAGCTCAATGCTTACTTCCCCGATCACAAACAACCGTTTCCGCTGAAGTTTAAGGTTGCTGGTAATCGAGACGATCTCGCGGTTGTTTATCTCGATATTAAGGACTTGCCGACTGATATACCCGTGATTCCGCTTGAGAGCGACGAAAATGCTCTGGCGGTTGGCAAGACAGTAGTCATGATGGGGTTCCCAAACGGAATTGATCGCCTGCTGGCCCTGCTGGACGAAAACGAATCACGGAACATACAGCAACGATACGGCGGTTCGCTCGATGCTTTGCTTGGCCACCTCGCTGAATCACAGCGCATTCAACCGCTGACGACGCAGGGGAACATTACCGACGTCAACAACCGGCGAATCGCCTACGATGCGCGAACCGCAGAAGGTGGTTCAGGCGCGCCGGTGTTTGGACCAAACGGCCGCGTGATCGGTGTTAACTTTGCTGTGTTTACGGAGAATGAAGCCTCGAATTTTGCGGTCCCTATTCGCTATGGAATCGCCTTACTGGAACGCGCCGGCTGGAAATTTCCGCCGGAGAACGACACCAAAGAACCAGAAGGCGCCCCCTCCCCACCAAAATAACCGCCAATAGAGTGAAAGGTGAAAAGTAAGCAGTGGCTCATGTCCTTACTCTTGAATCTTCACTTTTCGCATTTCGCCTCCCCTACCAAATTAGGAGTCCTCGGCAACGCTGCAAATCCTTTCGAGCATCGTAGGCGCATCTTATTCACCAGAAGCAGGTGGGCCAGAATTTACTGCTCCTTTTGAGCGATGTTATATTCTTTCCGTTCTTACGAATTCTCTCGGCGCGCTATTTGCTGTCGAATGTAGAATCAAGGCTTTGCAGCGAAATTAGAACGGGCGGTGCAACAAGTCCGCGCCATCAGAAGGATTCATAAGGTTGAAAACTATCAAGGGTTGCTGGAAGATGCGCATTTGTCCCGACAGATCGTCGCGAGAAGCCAGTGTCCTCGTTTTTGTTCTTTTAGTCACATTTCTATTCCCCAGCTCTCTCCTGGCTCAAACCGCTCACTCCGCCGATGAGCACCAGCCAAATCACGCAATCTCGGAACCGGCTTCCAGCGATGAGATATTTCGCCTGGAACGAGTTCCGGTTGAGGGCGGTGCTGAACTAATTACAATTCATGCACGCCTGGACGGCATTCAAACTACTGAACATGACAGGTGGGTACCACTTGTGACAGTCCTGCGCGATACCCTCGGCGACTCAAGTCCCGAAAACGATCGTCTGCGCTACGTCTGGCCACTAACCTACACGCGCCCCACGATAAGTCAGCGTCTTTCGGGCGCAGTACCCTTTCTGTATTCCAGAGTTGGCAGCAGAAAGTCAGCTTCAGGAAAGGCGCCGCCGCCCGTTCTGGATCTCGCGGCTACCGACCGCGACGTTTGGAACAAGGTTTTTTGGATGGCCCTGCAGAGTCTGTTGCTCGATCCATATGGCCTGCCGGTCAAGGCTTCAACTCGTTCTTACCAGCAAAACTCAAGCGACTATCGCAGGTCGCACATTATCCGTGCTCTTTCCGTGCTCTCACTTTATGAGGCCGTTGCCGGCCCCGAGACTCCCTCAGCTTTCTCGCAGCCTGAGCTCGCTGAAATTCAAGCGCGACTGAAACTCACGGATAAGACTTTTGGGGGCTTGGTCGGCGAGCTGAATCTGCAGCGTTACAACGAGCAACAGATAACTGATCTGCGTGATACCCGTGGACATAACTGGGAATTGTTACGCCAGCATGCGGAAGCCGATTCGTTATTTTTTGAGCCCCTGCAAATGCCCGACGGCAGCACGACTCACGCCATTCTATGGGTCGCAAAATCAGATCTGACAGCTAATCAGGGTAAATGCTACGACGGCCGGTTCCTGAACATTTCAAATCCCTGGACTGACAAACGTCTGCTTGACTGGCCAGGCTATACCGAAACGCGCTTCGTGGATTCAGCGAACCGATCTATTTCCGAAGAGACGCCGGGCGCGCGCCGGATCGAACTAGTTCCACTCGCGCTTTATGGACTGGACAGTCCCAAGATCCCGACTCTGCTGGTAGATTTTCGCGATACTTTCAATCCCAAAAAGCGCGAACTATCGGGACGAGTTCTGCAGGACGTTACGCGCAACGTTCTCTCGGTTTCGCGATATGGCGACTTGCCTTACTTCCTTGGCCGGACAGTCTTCGACTTTGTGACGGGCCGCCGGGGTATGGACATTAATCAGCCATCGCGGCTCCGCACTTATTCGCAGTTGAAATTGCTGCTCTCCCTGAATCAGTCGCTAAATCCGGAGTTACGTGAACAGCTTGGCAATAGGCTCGAGCGAGTTTCTCTCAATCCGATGGAAAACGACCTGGAAGCAGAAGCCAAACTAGCCGCCGAGCAATACGCCGCGCTGCTCGCCTATGCAAAGCGGCCGGACGGCTTGCCGCGAAAGCTTGATCGAGATCGTCGCGCTGAAATGACTAAGCTCGCCCATGGCGGAGCACAGCAAACTCTCTTTCGTCTCGCGAACATTTTGAGTTTCGGTAAATACACTCATCGCGAGAACGCGAGCCCGGAATTAGAGTCAAAGCTCGACCTCGCCCGCCGCTTTGCCTATCACACTTACTTCCTGCGGCAGGTGGCGAATTCGGGCCCGCAAATTGACGTTACCTGGGACCTTTCTGAGGTGAGGCGCTCGCTTCAGTTTATCGTCGAGCACGCACCGGAGGCCGATTCAAAAAGCGCCAGCGCAGCGGCGACAATTTTCCTACTCACGCAGGATGACGAGACGAGACGCTTTTGCCTCGAGAGTCTAACGCACATGATTATTCCAAAGGCAAAAACTGAATTACTACGCCTTTCGCAGAAGAAAGATCTCGACCAGGCAGGGCGCGAGCTGCTTCTCTCTTACCAAAAGGCGCCCCGCCAGCCTAACGGTCCCATCGCCGTCTCCGGCGAAAAATCCACGACTAGCGGCAACAGAGTCGATCAATAGACATGGTCCGACTCGGCACGAATTGGTTCCTCGCAAAACGGCCTCAGGGTGTTCCCATTACAAGAGTAATTCGCCTCGGCCTATTGCTAATTCTTTTGACGCCGGCGCTTTCCTATGGACAAACAAAACGCGTGGTTGCTGTCCAGTGTGATGGGCTACCTTATGACGTTGTAGACCGTTTCGTGAAGGAGCGGGATCCACGCACTGGTAAGAGCCAGCTACCGTGGTTTGACTACATCTTCTATCAAGGCGGCACCCGTCTTTCTAATTTTTATGTAAGAGGCATGAGTCTTTCGGGGCCATCATGGTCTCTTCTCGATACTGGTCAACATCTGCAGATAAAAGGCAATGTGGAGTTTGATCGCTACACGCTGCAAAATTACGACTATCTCAATTTTGTACCCTTCTACGTAAACGCCACTGTCGGCAGACGTATCGACATGCCGGGGGTGGAGGTTCTTGACTCGCTCGGCATCCCTCTGTTGACTGACGCTTTTCCGCATAGCGAACGCCACGCAACTTTCTCGCTTTTTCAGCGCGGTCCCAGATATGTGACTTTCCAGAAAGCGCTGGAAAACAGGTTCAAGAGGGGGCCGAAGGAATTGTTTGACGAATGGACGATGGGTGGACTAGCTCTGAAAGGCTCCGTGCCGGACCAGTTGACTCGTGAACTCATCGATAGCATTGCCGATCCGCGCTATCGGTATCTGGAAGTTGTGACTACCGATTTTGATCACGCTGCCCACCACAACAACGATCGCGAGACACACCTCCTTGCTTTGAAAGAACTCGATGCAATGTTGGGCCAAATCTGGAATGCGATTCAAAAGAGCCCCGTTGCTTCGGAGACTACGCTTATTGTTGTTTCCGATCACGGCTTTAATACAGACGAACGCGTCTACAGCCAGGGCTTTAATCTGGTTAAGTTGCTGGGTAGTCCAGCCGGTGGCGGCCACCACGTGGTTACCAAGCGACGGCTGTTACTTGATTACGCGATTAAAGGTCTCAACCCCTTCGTCCCTGACATCACTACTACGACAAGCGATTCCTATTACCTCAAGAAACAAAGCAACGAGTATCCAACCGCATTGCTCGATTTCGATGGCAATGAGCGCGCTTCCGTGCACTTGAGAGATTCGGACCTTAACCTGCTTCAAATCATTCTGCAGCAACTTCAACACGCAGATCTCTCCGCTTCTCTGCGGAAGGCGTTGATCGATCAATTTTTCAGCACGCTGGACGCGAGACGCGCGGGCTGGCAACAAGATATTTCCGACGTGAATGACGAGTTGGCTGCGCTCCACCGCGCGATTGAGCGGCAGGGGGCGTTATGTGCCGCCCAACCGAAAAAGTTTACCAAGGAGCAATCCGCGTCGGGACTGGATGATGAAGCCAGGCGCGTTTGCGTTTGGGAGGATATCTGGCTGGCGCGGGAGAAAAGTTATTCCGAGTACATACGGATAGTTGCGAACCTGATCGCGTTGCGGAAGGAGAACTTCAATCCCGCGGCGTTGAAAATTGAGGATCTGATAGCCCGCCGTTCCATGGGCTCACATAACACCATTTATCAACTGCAGAATTATGTGGCCGGCATCGCTCCCGGTGGCCTTATCGTGAAACCCAACGGCACTCTCGACATGGAGAAGAGTTTCGTTCGCGTCGACTACTTCTCGCTGTTGCAAAACCTCACAGTCCGCAATAACCCTCAAGCCGGAGTTGCAAATCATCCGGTTGATCTGCTGGCCGTCAGACTACCCGCTGAGCTGGTCAGGCCGTTCATCACGGATACCGAAATCGCCCCGGATGTAGTCTGGGTAAGCGCGGGAGCAGAGCAACAAGCTCTCATTCTCGCTCGCGAAGACCACGAGGGGCAGTTGAGTTTCCGTTACCTTCCTATAAAGAACCTCACCGAAGATGAAACGGGTCATTTACATTTTCAGTCTACAACTTGGCAGCCCGGATTTCCCTTGCAAATCCTCGAAGACCCACAGTTGCAATTGCCGGTCGCCGCCCAGGGGAAAAGTCGCGAGGCCTGGCTGAGCGGCTGGCACACCGATTTGGAATGGTTCGAGGCGCTTCACAACACCAGGTACTCCAACGGCCTGATCGGTTTGCACGAACAACTGGCGCGACACCTGGTGGGCAGACTGGTGGATGAGCCAGGAATCTCAGCAGACGAACGGTGGCTGCGACGGCTCCTGCGCCGACAACGCGAAAACATCGAGGCCGACATGTTGGTTGTCGCAAGTGATCATTGGAATTTTGATGTTCGTGGCTTTAACCCCGGCGGCAATCATGGTTCGTTCTTTCGTATCTCGACTCACTCAACGCTCATGCTGGCGGGCGGCAACCAGACCGGCGTCCCGCGCGGCGCCGTCATTGAAGAGCCATACGACAGCCTCAGCTTTGTCCCAACTGTACTGGCGTTAACCGGAAATTTACGCGATGATAACAACCCAACACCGATCCTTTGGGGTAAGGGTTTTCGACACTTTCCGGGCCGTCCGATAAAAGAACTCCTGACGCCACGGTAGAACCGAAGAATCACCGTTACTGGAGCAACTGCAACTCATTGACCACCTCCGAAAATCACTTACCTGACCAGTGGCAAGGAGAAGAAGTTCGCGACCTGGACGAACTCGTCGACGAAGGCGAGCCTACCGGTCCCAGCAGTTCACGCCGTTCATTCATCTGGCTGCAGGCGATCGCCTTTCTGCTCGGCCTCGGCCTGCTCATCTACGTCATCAATCTGGTTGGCCTGCAACCACTCTTTGACGCGCTACTCCGGATTGGTTTCTTTGGGTTTTTGATCTTGCTGGCAATCAGCGGATCGAGGCATGTCTTCCGGACCATTGCGATGTCCGCCGCAGTTCCCAAGGAACATCGCCGGTTCAATTTCTTTCAAGCCTTTGCCGCACGACTTGGCGGCGAAGCTATAAGTTTTCTCACCTTTACGGGACCACTTCTGGGAGAAGCAACCAAGGTTGCGCTGCTGCGTAAGCGCGTACCGTTGACATATGGTGTGCCGGCCCTGGTGGTTGATAACCTCCTCTACAATCTCTCGGTCGTCTTCTTCATTCTGAGCGGCGCCTGCGTAATGCTGTTTACCTACAGCTTGCCGCCACTCGTTTATTACTCTCTGGTTGCGATTGCGGTGGTTGCGGCGATGGGGATCGCTGCCGCCGGTCTGGCGGCTAAGCGCCGGATCATGTTGGTCACCTGGTCACTCGATCAGATGGCCAGGTTGCGTCTAAGTCCTAAGGTGATCCTTAAACGCCGCCAGCACATTTATCACATCGAATCGAAAGTCTATGATTTCTATAAACATCACCCCGGTGTTTTCTTCGGCATGATCGCCTGCGACCTTCTTGGTCATGTGTCCAGCGTTCTTGAGGTTTACGTAACCTTAAACATGCTCGGTTACCGGCCCAGCGTCGCCCAGGCTTACATCATCGAATCGCTCACTAAAGTAATCAACTTTCTGTTTGCCTTTGTTCCCGGCACCATCGGCGTATATGAAACAGGTACCTACGTGGTGCTGCAAACACTCGGCTTCGCTAAGGCCACCGGCGTCGCGCTGGCGTTGGTTCGCAAAGCAGGGACAGTTTTCTGGACGTCAATCGGCTTGTTAATCTTAACCTGGCGCGCGCTGCCAAATGCGTGGCGCCGCCTTCTGGATCGAAGTCCACACCTACAAAGACTTATGGATAGCCTCGTACTCTCTAACATCGCGCATCGACCCGCGCGCACCGCGGTCAGCATCATGGGAACGGCAATTGGCGTGGTGCTTATCGTATTCACTGTTGGGCTGGCCCATGGGGTTCTACGTGAACGCGGCCGTCGCGAGTCAAACATTGGCGCCGAGATAATGGTGCGGCCCTCAGGCTCAATCGGCTTCACCGGAACCAGCTCTTTACTCTTACCGATCTCAAGCGCAGGCGAGATCAGCCGGATTAATGGCGTTCGCGCCGCTACACCGATTGGTCAGGCACTCGATCGCAGTGACGCTGGTTTTGGAACGCGTTTGATCGACGGAATTGAATTTGACGATTATGCCAGGGTCACTGGGATTTCAATTCGAGAAGGCAACAAACTAACCGGCGGCGATCAGGCCATTGTCGATCCGGTTTGGCAGCAACAGCGAAATGCCGCGATCGGTTCCACGGTTCAATTGTTTGAAAGGCCCTTCACCATTGTCGGCACTTATCAGCCGCCGGGCGGGGGTCGTATCAAGATTCCGCTGGCGACCTGGCAAGATCAGGAAGGCGCCGAAGGCCGCGCCTCCGCTATTCTGGTCGCGGTCAACGATCCACCTAAGCAAGACGATGTTGCGGCGCTGATTCGACAACAATTTCCGGACGATCAGATCATCTTCACGCGCGACCTGCCGGAACTCTATGCTTCTGGCGTGCCCGCATTAAACGTTTTTATAAAAGTTGTGGTAGGTGTGGCGACCGCGATTAGCATGTTGGTAATTCTGCTGGCAATGTACACCACCGTCACTGAACGGACGCGCCAGATTGGAATTCTGAAGGCGTTGGGAATGTCGAAGGCGGGCATCGCCTGGGTCATTGAACAAGAGGCGATACTCGTCAGCCTGCTCGGCGTTTCAGTGGGGATAGCTCTAACTTTTGCGGCCCGGTTGGGTGTGATGCGCATGACGACTCTGGTTGTCGACGTAGAAGCGCGTTGGGTCCTAATCGCATTGCTAGTGGGGCTGGTAGGCGGCAGCATTGGCGCTCTGTATCCCGCTCTTCGCGCCGCACGCCAGGATGCGGTTGACGCACTCAGCTACGAATAGCGCCTCCGGCACAACAGCTTCGCAAACTCGTTGGACGCTTTGGATTTCCAGCCCGCGAATCACAGTTCCGGTATACTGGCTAGTCGTGTCAAATACCAACGTCCGTGAAAGATCCATTCTCAAGGTAATGTCTCGCGCTTTGCGTTTGCGCTGTCCCGCCTGCGGCGAGGCGTCAGTTGCCAGTCGCCCCTTCCGGCTACGACATCATTGTCCCAACTGTCGTTCCCTATTCAAGCGCGAGGAGGGTTTTTTCGTCGGAGCTATTCTGGCAAACATACTAACAACCGAGCTTGTTATTTTGGTGGCCTGCTTTGTTTGGTTGATCTTAATTGGCTCCAGCTATGAAGCGGTGCTGGCAGGTCTCATCGTCCTTGGTCTGCTATTCCCCGTCGCCTTCTATCACCACAGTTGGAGTTTTTGGCTGGCATTTGACTACCTGGTGGAAGGACTGCCGAAGTATGACAAGGCGTGACTGGTAAGTTCTCAAAGTTTTAGACAGAATCCATTCAACGTCGCTACGCAAATTCAGAACTGGGAGCACAGCGACCAGCCGAAGAATTAACCCTCAAAACTCAAGAACGCAATTATTCCCCAGATTATGATCAGTTGACTCTCTTGCTGGTCGCTTTGCTCCCGGTTCTAACTTTGTCTGACATTGTTGAGCGTTCAATGATTCAGCTGCGTTGTTGCACCCTCAAAGCCTGGTCACCCGAAGTCGAGCTTAGCTAGCAGCGGAAAGTGATCTGAAGCGTTGGCAGCCACGGGCAACCCGGTCAATACCTCACACTCAAGCAATCGATCGGCGAATACGTCGGGAACGAATACGTAGTCGAGGCGCAAGTGAGGATCCCATACCGGAAACGAGTAGCCCTTCTCGTCTGGGTGCAGGTAACGGTAGGCGTCGAGATATTTTGAGTCTCGCAGAATCTGAATTGTCTGACGCTGAATGTCACGGCCGCTTAACCAAACCATTCCCCGAATCCAGGCAGGCATGCGCTGAACATCAAGAATTTCTCCGACGGCAATTGTGTTGAAGTCCCCGACCAACGCGTGAAACCCGTGCTGGTGCCGTTCAATGCTCTTCAGCAGGGCGCGAATTTCTTTTACGCGCCGGCGTTCGCCCCACTTCGAAAACATAGAACTCAGGTGCAGACCGAAGATGCGCGCCTCGCTGCCGCTGATAACAATTTCCAGAAAAGAGTGTTTCGCACCGGCCGGATAATGCCATTCATGATGGCTTGTTTCTAAACGGCTGATGTAACCGATGGAGTGTTCGCTGCGCGCGGCCCAGAAAGATAACCCGGTGGCGCTGGCCAGATGCTTGATGACATTCGGATCGGTGGCTTCCTGAAAGACGACAATATCAGGCGCGGCGGCGCGGATAACTTCCGCCAATTCACTTTCGCGCCGGCGCCCGCCGAAGCGGATGTTGTAGCTAAGCAGCTTGACAATCACGAGGCTGGCGCCTCTATCACGAGACAGTAAGGCTCATCAAACAAGACGTCGCGGGCGTAGAGCACCAGGTTTGAAGTGGCCTGGAAATTTACTGGCCTGCCCGCCAGACTCTGGAGTTCTTCCCGTAAAGGATTGAGCGCCGGCGCAATCCCCGCGTCCTCGTCGCAAAGCGGCTTCGTATGCAGAGCAGGAATATAGAAGGCGTCTTCACTCCAAAACTCCATCACCTTGTCGCCGATGAGGGTCACATCAAGATCGCTGCTACCGCGGCCATCGGCGTCAAAAGGCTTGCCGTCTTTCCAGCGCTTGTTGGTAACCACGCTCCCACGCAGCGCCACGGCCGTTCCTTGCGGCAGTCCGGCCTTAAGCTTCACGCAAAACTCGCGATACCTAAGCGCATCTCCGTCAAACGCCAGTCTTACAATTCGATCCTCAACCTGCTCATCGGCCACGTGATTCACCTCAACCGTTCAACTTGTTCTATTGCCTCTAATCTGGTTTACGCTCTACTTTATACCGCCTTCATTAGTTCCCAGTCGAGCGATGGAGTTTTCATGAACATTGAACTGCGGCAGGCAACCATGGCAGATATTCCAGCGCTCGAGGAATTGATACGCGCATCAGTTACTGCATTGAGCGCGGATCATTACACTTCCGAGCAGATCAAGAGCGGCCTGACACACGTTTTTGGCGTCGACACTCAACTGATAACCGACGGAACTTATTTTGTTGCCGAGATCGAGGGCCAACTGGCAGGCAGCGGCGGGTGGAGCAAGAGAAAGACTCTCTTTGGCGGCGACCAGTCAAAGGCGGATGGCGTTGATTCACTTCTGGACCCGGACACCGAAGCCGCACGCATTCGCGCCTTTTATGTCCATCCGCAGTGGGCAAGACGAGGCGTCGGCAGCAGAATCCTTACGGCCTGTGAAGACGCTGCACGTGCGGCCTGTTTCAACAGAATCGAACTCGCAGCGACGCTGCCCGGCGAACCGCTGTATACCGCTCGAGGTTATAAAAAGGCCGAGGCGATGGAACTTGAAACGCCCGACGGAGAGTCGCTGCCGGCATTTCGCATGACGAAGTCACTCAAATGATTTGCTGGGACCGCGGGCGCCCTCGCCCGCCAGCGCGCCGCCAGCCGCGCACGTCTCTGGCAACAATCTTTTCGCGCTTCGCGCTCATTGCGGGCGAGGGCGCCCGCGGTCCCAGCAAATCACTCGAACGTAATATTCTGGAGTAGCTCGTTCTTCTCAGATCCCATATTCACCGACCTCCAGCTTGGAGCTTCATATCCAGGATGCGTTATTATCATAGCGATCCGCATTTCACAATTCTGTCGGGTCAGCGATACCGCGCCTTGGGTTTTCGATGCCGACTTCATTTCGAGGAACGACATGCAAGATTTTTTAAACGATTTTCGCGAGACGATCGACACCGCGGCAAAACAAATGCTTCAGATTCCATCTGAGCAAAATCAAACTCCCAGAGCTCCAGGCAAATGGTCGCCGAAGGAGATCGTTGGACACCTGATCGATTCCGCTTCAAATAACCACCAGCGGTTTGTGCGGGCGCAGTTTACCGACGACTTGGTATTCGCCGGCTATGAGCAGGAGGGTTGGGTCCGCTCTCAGAACTATCAGGGCGAAGACTGGTCTGACTTGGTGCAGCTCTGGAGACTATACAATCAGCACATTCTGCACCTGATGGCTGGTACGCCGGAGGAAACGCGGATGAAGTTGCGCCACAAACACAATCTTCACCAGATCGCGTCCGACAGTCTCAGCTGAGAATGAGCCTGTCACGCTGGATTGGTTCATGCGAGATTATGTTGCCCACATGAAGAAACACCTGGGTCAAATACTGGGAGCAGAGTGGCAGCGGGCGGCTGTGAAATAGCGCTCGCGATCGATCACTGCTGCTTTTTCTGATTGGCTAACACGCCGGAATCCACCGTCTCGCCGGTACGCGAGATCACCTGAAAGTGCATATCACCTTTCACGATCTCGACGAGCATGAACGACATGTCGGTATCGAAAAATTTGTCCGTCAAAGGCGAGCGCTCGTTGACGTCGCCCTCTCTTAACTTGCCGCCCGCGCCAGAGATGAAATAGTAAATGCCTTTTTGCGGTTTGATGCGCTCGTAAAAATGTTCGTGTCCCGCAAGCACAACGTTCACCCCATACTTAACAAACATCGGTTCGACTACTGCACGCAGTTGCTTATCAGAACCATGCTTGCCGCCGGAAGAGTATGGCGGGTGATGGCAGAAGGCGACCTTCCAGTCTGAAGTATCCTTTGCCAATTCGCTTTCGAGCCATTCCAGTTGCTTCTTGTCCATGTAATTGCTGTTAAGCGAGTAGAAGGCGGCGTTGCCCTTCGTGAATCGGTAATACTCTTTTCCGTTCATGTTGAAGTATTCGTAGAAACGCTCATTGGGTTGATCATGATTTCCGAGGGTGGCGTAAAATTTCACCTTGTCATCCAGCAGCCCTTGATAAACGTCCTGGAATTTCTTCTTATAGTCTCCCGGAGTTTCAGTGCCGTAAAGGTTATCGCCCATCATCAAGACGAATTCGAAGGGAAAAACATCTCGATACTGTTTCATGAGATCGGCCAGCTGCTGCTGCTGTTTGCTGCCGGTACCAGTGTCTCCGATGATCGCGAAGCGAATGGAGCCTTCCTTCAAAGGCAAACTTAAAGGCAGAGCCGGCTTCGCGGGCTGGCTGACCTTGTTGCCCACCGCGCCTTTGGAAATACTCTGGCAGTAGCTCGGGTTAAGAGAGCTAAAAAGAATCAGAACAAAGACTGTTAGAACTGATTGGACTATGCGTCTCATTTCTTCCTCCTTAACCTAATCCCGAGTTCTTACGGAAGTGCATCAATCATGTAGTCGACTATCATGTTGTTGTCGCTGTCCACCAACAGTAGATTCCGATTGACATAACGATACTTGAGCTCCTTAGGCAGCGTCGGCAGCTTCAACAGCAAGGTCGCAGGCATCTCGACAAACTCTTTTGGATCGGGATAAGGATAATTAACCTTGAGAGTGACCGGAATATTTGTTTCCTTTTCCAGCACCACCTTGCGTATTTCTTTTTTCTCCTCAGGTTTGAACTCGTGCTTCAACGTCGTGCGAATGTATTGAGCAATATCCGGAGTAAGAATGTCACCGGGTTTTGCGCTCGCCCTGCTGGTGCGCAAGAGTGCTACAAGCGCAGTCTCCGCCGTTTGGATTTGCTCGGGCGTGCTGTCTTTGGAAAGTTTCGGCGCTTTCGCCTTCAGGCTCGAGCGCAAACTTACATACTCCTTAACACGGTCTTCGTACCTCTTTATCGTTTCTTTGTCCGCTGCAGAAACCGCCGGTTCCTCAGTAGCCGTAATTTGCTTTACAACTTTCTCCTGCGCGTTTGTGGCTGACAGCAGCGTCGTCGCAAAGCAGACCATCACAAAGGTAGCAACAACAGCTGCGCGTAACGTAGATGTATTTTTCATGCACAACAGAAACTGCAAACACGATGCCAGCGAAAGCTTCCGATATTTATTTGCGGATCCCAGCTGAATGTATCGATTCTGTAAAAGCTTTTGTACGGTGACGATACGCGCGACTTGCTGGAGTTAATTTAAATGCAGAGACACGGAGGTTGCATTATCAGCACCATTTTTTGGTATTGATGCATTCCCTGTTGAACTGAGTCAGCCTCTATGAAAAAGGCGAGTAAGCCAATACAAAATCAGAACCGGGAGCGATAGCGACCGGCCGAGTACTCAAGTTCAAAGACTCAGCATTGCTCGCGTCCGTTGTACTGTTGATTCCTTGGCCGGTCGCCATGGCTCCCGGTTCTGATTTTGTTACTAAGCAGATGAAGTTCGAATCAAACTACCCCGTGCCTTGTCAGATAGCCGGCAAAGTTTTATCCTACCGCCCTCCAATAGAAATAATTTCAGTTTTCTTCGTGAGCCGAAAAGAGGAGGTCATTCCAATGGACTACACCTACGAACAGCTCAAGCACAAGACCGTCGCCGAATTACGCGAAATTGCCAAAGGCAACGAGCACGAAGCGCTGCAAGGCTACACACAGCTGAACAAAGAACACCTGATCGTCGCTCTTTCAAAGGCCCTCGGAATCAAGCACGAGCACCATGAGGTTGTCGGCGTCGACAAAGCTTCGATCAAAGCGCGCATTCGCGAGATGAAGCAGCAGCGCGACGACGCGATTGCCGCCCACGACCACGCAAAACTCAAAGTAGCGCGCAGAACAATTCATCGCCTCAAGCGACAGATACATAAGGCGACTGTCTGAGACCAACGCGCAACTCTTTTGGAGTGCGGTGACCTGTCACCGCTTTTGCCTTGGGCGGATTGACGCCCAAAAGTTCTTCCGGGTCTCAATCAAACGATCGCCGCGACAGGTCGCGGCTGACCAAATCGCTGACCGGTCATCGCACTCCATAATCGAGAAAATACACCGGCGACCTGCAGCTCGGTGGGACGATAGCGAGCGTTGGTCAGCGAATGATCCAGGGCACCGCCAAGATGATGGCCTCGCAATTCTTCACAGCCCTGGAAGCGGAAGCTAAAAACTCAAGTTGGCGAACCGCCACCCAAGCACCACTTTTTTCGCACCCTCCTGAGGCGGCTCTCAGGGTTGCTGCGGAGACGGAGCGCGCTCCGCTAAAGGAACAGGACCGCGATAGTGATCGCTGCGAACCTCTGAAACATCGTAACGCTGGAAAACAGTGTCTAAGGCTTTGCGAACGTTCACACAATCAATCGCCACTTCCTCGGGATACACGCAGTCCCAGGGATACAACGTGGTTTCCTGATAGATGCTGGAACGTTCATCGTAGTATTCGGGTAATTCCCGATAGCGGGGGTCAAACGACCGCATAGCGTCATCTTCAAAGAAATCGCGATTCTCAATTTGGGTATCTTTGCTTACCCTGATCTGATCGTTGATTTCCTTTTGCCTTACATATTCCTCGTAACCCATTTTCGGAGCGAATCGCAGTCTAATCTTGTAGTCCTCATCATTTCCATACTTCTCAACGAACTCTCGGAAAAGACCAGCATCACCCATCATTGACACATCGAGTCCTATGCAGCCGTAGGTTCTGATCTGTTCTTTGCGAATGAGCAGTATCTCGTTGTTGTTTTCGCTTAGTTCCCAGTTTCCCGGAAGTAGAGAGCCTATCTGGAGTGCGTACTTGCTGCGTGGTTGCAGCGGAGGTTGTCTTATGAAAGACCGACGGAACAAGTAACCGATGTAGTAATAGGTCTCGTGCGCCAACAACCCGAGCTGCTTTGCTCCGCCCTGGTATCTGGTTGTCGGCGTCGGCGATGGATAGGCATCAAGGCCCAAATCCAGCGCCATGGTAACCGCTCGCTTCATGTGCAACGGGTCACTGACAATCAGCACTCGTTTCAAACCTCTGGCGACGGCCACCTCTCTGGCAAAAACAAGGTTCTCGTAGGTAGTATGAGACCTTTCCTCAACCAGAATGTCTGCCGGAGATATCCCTTCTTGTATTGCATATTTACGTGCAGCGGACGATTCGGTCAGCTCGTTGCGATTCCCTTGCCCACCAGTAAAAATTATTTTCCGCACTTTACCGGTGCGACGAAGTTCAAGCGCGTGGTTTATACGTTCCTTGAAAACCGGCGACAGGTCGTTACCCCAAACAGCTGCTCCCAACACAATTGCCGCATCGGCTGGTTCGTTGGAAACGGTGTTGCGGTAAGAATAGATACGAAGAGAGATCAGTCCGATCAACAGAATCAGCGCGCCTAGGATAGCGGCCAAACTTCTGAGAAATCTTTTCATTGCTTCTTATAAACAGTTAAGGGCAGGTAAGGCTTCGCGCAGAAAAATCAGCCGCGGATAAACGCGGCTGACGCAAATCTGAAAAGAACTCAAGACCGGTTAATGAGCTGGCTTGGCTCGGACCTTCTGGTTTGGACTTGATCGAGGTTTACCCGCGCAAACCTGCGACTTAATTACTGTTCGACTCACGCCGCGCGCGCGCGATGAAATCCTCAATTTCAGACATCTTTCGCGGCAACGCTGCAGTCATCCATTTCACACCATTTGACGTAATCAGCAGGTCGTCTTCAATGCGGACGCCGATGCCTTTGTACTTTTCGAACGCCGGTCGAACAGCCGCGATGAATTTTTCGTTCGCCCCTGTTTTCGGCAAATTCTCAAGCGCATCGGGCCTGACGTAGATACCCGGCTCGTTAGTGAAAACCATTCCCGGCTCCAATTGCGTTGCATAGTTGCCGACATCGTGCACGTTCATTCCCAGCCAATGTGAGGTACCGTGCATGAACCAGATTCGATATTGGTCCGAGCTTTTATCCGTGATCAGCCCCAGTTTGAACAAGCCCTCTTTGATTACTTCCTGCGATGCACGATGCACGTCTGATATTCTAGCGCCAGGACGCGACGCCAAACCCGCAGCCTCCTGCGCATCGTAAACAATCTGATAGACCTCAGCCTGGGCCGGCGAAAACTTGCCGTTAACAGGAAAAGTCCGGGTCACGTCAGCTGAATAATGCTCGTATTCGGCGCCCACATCCATCAGCAGCAATTCACCCGGTTTGACCTGACCTTGCGACTCTTCATAGTGCAACGTGGTCGCGTTAGGTCCACAACCGACAATCGATGGATAACCCCAGTGATCGGCGTTGCGAAGCTTGAAGGTATAGGCCACCTGCGCGTCGACTTCGTATTCCCACTTCGCTTCGGCTGCTGCCACCCAGGCGCGCTCATGTGCTTCGGTAGTGATATCAATAGCGTGCTGTAACAAAGCAAGTTCAAGCGCGGACTTTCTGAGTCGCATCTCAGCGAAGATCGGCGTCGCATTCTTAATGCTGTAGCCTGAGGCTGACTTGGACCACTCCGAGGCAAAGCGTTGTTCCTGTCGATACTCCATGCTGTCACCAGCACCAGGTACCAGTAAATAGAGCTCGCCATTATTATCAAGGGCTGCGGCAAATAACTTATCAAAACCGAGGCTACTCGGCACCGCACTACTCTCACTCGATGCCCTAATTGAAGTCATTAGAATTTTTTCATCCTTGGGTCGATAAGGCTGCCGATTGCGAAGCGCTCGCATGAAGGGTTCAAACTCACCAGCTTCCCAAATCTCCTTGATGCCGGAAACCTGACTCGCTTCCTCCGCACTATACATGTGACCAGTCCAGGTTTCCGCACGCGGATCTCGTCGCGGGAGGAAAAGGATTGCGGGTAAGGTTGGGTTGCCCGGTGTGAGCACGAGGGTCGCACCTTTTTGCTTTAGATTCGTAAGGTAGTAGAGATTGTTCTCCTGACGATACTCGTAGTCCACGTCATTCGTGTAGACCCGGGGCTCAGTGCTGAAAAGAATTAGACTCCCTTTGTCGCCAATCGACTGGGCTACTCGGGCTCGCCGGCTTGCAAGCTCTGCCAGGCGCATATTCTCATCGAATGCCGGCGCCGGCGGCGTCATCCTGATCACGGAGCTCTTTACGGGTTCGGCGAAGTCTTCTCCCGCCGCGACCGGTAAGGCGTTCAGCAGCAAAACCAGCATTGCACAGCTGATCATTTTCTTTAATTCAACTGGTTTCATAAATACTCCGAAAGATTTGGACTAGGAATCAATAATCTAATTTGCAAAGGCTGGCGATAAGGAAATTGTCGAGTTCAAGACCAGATCAATTCACACGCCTTCTTCGTAGTAATCGCGCTCGTGACGGAAAGATACGCACAGTTCCGTCTTTCGAAGTCACTATGCGCCGGCCATCCGGCAGCGGCGTGATAGTTGTGCCGTCAGGCAGGGTCCTGGACCGCGGCGTGTTGGGAATGAACACTTCTGGCGCTTCCGGAGTAACCGGCATAACGGAGTGCTCCCCGGCGTTGGTGTTGGGTTCCTCGTCGGCGTCTGCAGGAGCCTCGCCAACCTTGTTCTTTTTTGCGGTCTTCTCAATCTTTTTGGCCGCCTCCTTTACAACAGCCGCACGAGTAGCCACAGACTGCTTTTCTTGCTCCAAATTCCCGGAGGCTGGTTCGGAACTGGCGTGTTCCGCCGCGGGCGAAGGCTCAACGGGCGCAGTATTCGCGTTGTTCTGATCACCGGCGCTGATTGGTGCTGCCACTTGCGTCGAGTTTCGATGTTGGTAGGCATAGAACCCGCCAAACAAAACTCCGATCAAAACCAACGCTGCCACGCCGAGTGCCCAGGGTGCAACTTTCCGCCTGGCCACTGTCGTTTGAGACCGCACTACGGTCGTCTCGCCCGTCTTGAGCATAGTTGGAGTAGAATCAACCTGTGCCCTTTCGGTTAACGTCGCTGCAGACGGCGCGTGAAGAACGGTCGGCGCTTCGCTCTTGTCGGCCAGGGTTGCGACTTCGGCTGTTCCATTAAGAGCATCGCGCATGGCAGCGGCTGTCGGGTAACGTTGATCCCGACTCTGTCTCATCCCTCGAGCCAAAACGTTTGCTACTTGCGGTCCGATGCCGGCCAGTACCTCATTTGCGGAAATTAGTGGGTCGGGTTGACCATTTACCAGCGCGGCTGCCCGCGTTAACGCATCGGGAGGTTTCACACCAGTCATCAGGTGATAAAGCGTCGCGCTTAAGGCATAGATGTCACTACGCGCATCTGTTCCCATTCCCTGAATCTGCTCAAGCGGCGCGTAGTTAGGCGTGTAGCCGTAGATGCTGGCTGAAGTTGTGACCACTGAAAGTCCGCCAGACTGTCCCTTCGCCAGGCCAAAGTCCAAAAGAATGATCTGTCCTCGGCCTGTCAGCTTTAGGTTCTGAGGTTTTATGTCCCGATGAATGATCTGTGGTTCTTGCGTGTGCAGATAATCGAGCGCGTCCAGCAGTTGGTCACCCCAGGTAAGAACCTGATCTGGCGGGAAGGGCGCTTGCTTGCGGGCCATCATTTGCGAAAGGTCGAAACCGGGAATGAACTGCATTACCAGAAACTGCCCCTCGCCCTCTCCGAAGTGATCGCTGACGCGCGGCAGAGCGGGATGATGCATGCCTGCCAGCAACTTTGCCTCACGTTCAAACTGCTTGCGTAACCGTTCGTCAGCGAACAGAGTTTCCTTGAGGGCCACTGTCGTTTCAAGCCGCTCGTCAATTGCTTCGTAGACGGCTCCCATGCCGCCCTGACCTAACAAGCGAACGATGCGATAACGACTTTGTAAGACAGTTTCCGGCCCGAGCATTATGATTTCTCGGATTACTTCTCAGATGGGGAACCGAAAAGCATTATACACACGCACTGTCTGACACGAAATCAACGCTGAAATGTTCCCTTAAGCTTCAGCCTTGTCGCAATTGACCGCAAATGGAAGTTTGTTGGACAAGGCAATCAGGCGTATGCTGTGACCACCCGTGAGTGATTCCCAACCTTTGCTGGACGATGAAGTTATCGACGTCGGGCCGCCGAGGAGGCGCCGTTGGAGACGTTGGCTGATCGCCGCTCTGGTTTTGGTGCTGTTGATACTGTCTCGTGGCCTCTCGATTTACCTATCCGCCGCCTGGTTTAGCTCGCTCGGTTTCTCACCAGTCTACTGGTATATATTCAAACTAAAAGTTGCACTGTTTCTGGCGTTTGCTTTGCTCACCCTCGTCATTCTGCGGACAGGGTTTTGGCTGCTCGAGCGTACCTTCGCCCGCGGACCAATGGAGAAGCGGACGATCATCATCAACAACCAGCCGATTCAGTTTTCCCCGGAACGTTTTGTCCGGCCGATTGGTTGGATTATCTCGGCGCTCTTCGGCTTGTTTTACGGTTTGGCTATGAAGAGCGAGTGGAAGGAATTTGCGCTTTACTTCAATCAGGTGCCAGCGGCTTCGCCGGATCCGATTTTCAACAAACCGATCGGCTTCTACCTTTTCTCGCTGCCGGTTTACGATTTGATAAGTAGCTGGACCGTCACGATGACTTTCGTCATCCTTTGCGCCGCTATCGCCTACTCTCTTCTTGCCGTTCCACAAAAAGTGTTAAAGGCTGCGCGGAATGAGGCTGCTCGCGCCCCATGGGCAGCGGTTTCGCTGGCGCTCGCCGTGTTTCTCGCCGTGCTTGCGTGGCGCACCTATCTCTCGCGGTTTCCTTACCTCTGGGAGGATCATCAAACTTTTTCGGGAGTTACTTTTACAGAAGCAAATTATCTCCTGCCGGCGCTTTCCTTCGTGTCTATCGCCCTGTTGCTTGCAGCGGCAATAGCGGCAGTGAATGCTTTCTCAAAGCGTAGTCTACGGTTGCTGCTGTTGGGGCTGGCGATCCCCCTGTTTGTTTATGTAATCGGTGTTTACCTTGTGCCGGCTTACGTCACCAGCTTCATAGTCAAGCCCAATGAGCTGGCACGAGAGACACCCTACATTCAACAAAACATCACCTGGACCCGGCGCGCATTTGGACTCGAACAAGTGGAGCTGCGCGACTTTGAGGCCGAAGGTACCACCGAAGCTCTGGACTTAAATGCCAATCGAGCGACGCTGGACAACATTAGGCTTTGGGACTGGCATGCCCTGCAAGATACGCTTAAACAGATACAGGCGATTCGCACTTACTACGACTTCCCGGACGTCGACGTCGATCGTTATCCACTGGACGGCGGTGATCGCCAGATGATGGTTGCAGCACGTGAAATAAACGTCGGCAAGCTGCCGGAGGCATCCCGAAATTGGATCAATGAGAAACTGGTCTACACGCATGGCTACGGTATAACCATGAACACGGCAAACGAGTTCACGCCGGAAGGCATGCCGCGCTTCGTGATTTCCGACATGCCCGTGAAATCAAACTCGGCTGAAATTAAGGTCACGCGTCCAGAGATCTACTACGGCCAGGAGACGAACACCGATATTTACGTCAAGACACGTCTAAAGGAATTCGACTTTCCGCAGGGTGAAACTAACACCGTCACCAGCTACGAGGGTTCAGGTGGCATCAGAATCGGCGGTCGCGCACGACGCCTGCTCCTCGCCTGGGCTCTGGGCGACCTTTCAAGGCTTCCCTTCTCGGACGATGTCAATTCGGAGAGTCGGGTACTGATTCATCGCAATATCCGCGAACTGGTTAACGGGATTGCCCCTTTTCTAATCTACGACAACGATCCTTACGTAGTGGTGAGTAATGAAGGCCGGCTCTTCTGGATGCTCGACGCCTTTACCGAATCATCTTCCTATCCATATTCCAGACATCACGCGGTTGGAGAGAACAACGTTAACTACATCCGTAATAGCGTCAAGGTAGTGATTGATGCATATAACGGCACGACGCACTTTTACATTTTCGACAAGAACGATCCTTTGATCGCCACTTATCGCGCCACGTTTCCCTCCTTATTTGTGGACGCCAGCCAGATGCCCGCTGACCTGCGCGCTCACGTTCGGTATCCCGAAACCCTGATTCGCGTCCAGGGTGAAGTCTACGGCCTGTATCACACGCAAAGTCCCAAGGCGTTCTTCCAGCGCGAGGACGTTTGGAACGTCGCGCAACAAGTCGGCCTGAACGACAATGACAAAAAACAGGTCCAGCAAATAGATCCTTACTTTGTGTTGATGCAGTTGCCTGGAGAAAAACCCAATCGCGAGTTTGTATTGATCCTGCCGTTCACCCCGGCAGGCCGAAATAATCTGATTGGCTGGATGGCCGGTCGCTGCGATGGTGATGAGTATGGCAGGCTCTTGATTTACAACTTCCCGAAGTCGCGATTGATTGATGGACCGTTACAAATTGAAGCCCGCATCGATCAGAACTCTCAGTTGTCCTCACAGTTCACGTTGTGGAACCAACAGGGCTCGCACGTACTGCGCGGCCACCTGCTGGTTATCCCTATCGGCAAGTCGTTGCTGTTCGTCGAACCAATCTATCTGAAGGCGGAAAGTAGTCCCATGCCTGAGTTACGGTTGGTGGTTCTTGCAACTCAGGATCGTCTCGGTTTTGGACCGACGTTTGACGAGGCAATGACCAGTATTTTTGGCGACTTGGCGCGTCCCCCAACGCAGCAGAAAGCGGAACCTTCAAAAGGCGAAAGCACGGAAGGTGTGCCAAAGCCGGCGGCATCGCCGTCACCCGGTCAGCCGCCTCAGGGCGCCGGCGTCCAGCAGTTGATAGATAAGGCCGTACAGGAATTTGACGAGTATCAGCGGCTCACTGCCCAGGGCAAGCTCGGCGAGGCCGGCCAGAAACTGGAGCAACACAAACGCACGCTGGAGGAGTTGAAGAGAATCAGCGGCAAGAGCCAGTAACTTTTCGGAACCCTCCGGGTCCGAGTAGTGAAAACGCAATTCCGATTTGTGGGAATTTCAACTACGGACCATCAGTTCAGTTTCTTTTCAAGTTCCTTCGCTCCGGCCACAGTTTCTTCGTGCTCAGGAAGATAATCGGATCCCGGAGTCATCTTGAGAATGAAATCAATTTGCTTGCGAGCGTCCCGATCGCGACCGGTCGCGTGATAAGCCTCGGCTAGACGAAGGTGCATTAAGCCGTTGCCGCTTCCGACCCGCAAACCTTTTTCCAAATAATCAATTGCCTTCTTTTTGTCTCCGCCTAGCACTCTGGGAACTTCGAGATATAGACTTCCCAAGGCCAAATAGCCGCTACCAACCTCATAATTAGGATCTATTTCAATCACTCTCTCCATTTCCGTGCGGATATCCTGAAACACAGCTAGAGCAGCCAGCATGCTGATCTCCGCGCTTCCGCCATAGTTGGCCCCCAGCCAGAAGTGGCCGTCCGCCTGATTACCTTGCAGGTGTACAGCAATCCTCCCAGCATCAACACCTTCTTGAAAGGCCGCTTCGCGCTCCCGATTATCGGTGGCATGCAAACCAAGATAGTAATCGAATTTCGCCAGTTTCCAGGCGGCTTCGTAGTTGCTGTCATCGTTAATGCGAACCTGACGCAAGACAGCGATTCCCGATCGCACCTTGGAAAGGTCCTTGCGCTGAGCATAGAGGGCGTCAGCTTCGGCGATGCTTTCAGCCGCACTCTTTTCGCCGTCCGCAATTCGCCCCGGGCTCACCTTTGCAGCATTTTCACGGCAGGCCGAGCCCCCGGCCACAGCCAATATCAGTGAACAGAGAATCACCAGATCCTTAATTTCTTTAAGCTTTTTGGGCGGAATCTTCACAGTTGCAGCCTGATTGTATTGTCACACTATACACCTTTGTTTTCAGTTTTCGCGAAACCGTCGCTTTAGGGTATAGTGACAACCTGCGTTGATCAATTCCTTCGATGTTCCGGCGCTGGCCTGGGGATGTCGACAGTAACATTTATGGAGGCAGGCTTTGGCAGCCGCTGCATTCTACGATCTGGAAGGGACGTTGGTTAGCACCAACCTGATTCACACCCTCGGCTTCTATGCTCGGAATGAGCCAGGGCTCTTCCGAAGCTTCAAGAAGAGTGCGGCTACGTTGCTGAGCCTGCCGATGTTCGCCGTCACTGACCAGTACAGCCGCAAGGTTTTCAACGACCTTTATTTCAAGCGCTACAAAGGAGTGAAGGAAGATCGACTCCGCTATCTTGCTGACGACTTATTTATATCGGTGTTGAAGCCGGCAGTCTTCCCGGGCGCTTATGAGTTGCTTGAGAAGTCTCGCAGCCTTGGCTTGCGCCAGGTGGTAGTAACCGGCGCGTTGGATGTTTCGGTAAAACCGCTGATGGAGCATCTGGGCATTGAAGAGTACGTGGCGAATCGTCTGGAGTTTGTAAATGGGGAAGCCACCGGTCGCCTTTTGCCGCCGGTGATGGCAGCCGCAACCAAAGCTTCCTGGATTCGCGTGTTCGCGGAACGTGAAGGACTGAGTCTAAGTGACTCTTACGCGTACACCGACAGCATGAGTGACCTGCCGATGCTGTCCATCGTTGGGCATCCGGCAGCGATCAATCCTGACATGCGTTTGCGTCAAACGGCGTTGCATCACGATTGGCCGATCTTGAATCTGAAGTAACGAGTAGATACCTTGGCAAACTATGGCTTTACAACTACGAAAGAAAACACACGAATCGGTTGTCTACATTGATCGCGACAGCGCGCCTCGAATCATGCCCTCCGGCGAAGACTTCATTCTCGAGGATCTCCCGATTGGCACGCGCGTTCTTTATCCCAACCCTCCGATCAAGGGACTGCCAAACCGCGAGGCGGCGATTCGCTATGCGCTGAATCATCCACTCGGTTGCGATCCTTTATTCGCTCAGCTCGAACCGGGCATGCAGGTCACAGTGGCTGTTGACGATATCAGTCTGCCGCTGCCGCCGATGGCTACGCCTGACATTCGCCAAAGCGTACTTGAGATCGTCCTCGATATGCTCGCCGGGCACGGTGTCGACGACGTACACATCATTATCGCCAATTCCCTTCACCGCAAGATGACTGAGTGGGAAATGAAGCGCATGGTGGGGAAGAAGATCTTCGACGAATACTATCCCGATCGCTATTACAACCATGACGCGGAGTGGGCCGATGGCCTCATAAAGATTGGCGAGACGAAGCACAAGGAACCGTTGACCCTAAATCGCCGCGCCGCGGAGAGCGATTTGTTGATTTACGTCAATATCAATCTGGTGCCGATGGATGGTGGTCACAAGTCTGTCGCCGTCGGTTTGTGTGACTACGAGTCATTGCGAGCACATCATGAACCACAAACGATTCGCGATTCGGATAGTTACATGGATCCGGCTCGATCCGAGCTGAACCACAAGGTCCACCGCCTGGGCAAGATTGTCGATGAGCACTTGAACGTATTTCATATCGAGACTGCCATCAACAATCGCATGTACAAAGGCGATATGGACTTTCTGCTCAGGAATGAAGATGACTTCACTGCCTTCGATCGCATGAAGTTTGAAGCCATGCGTTACTCGATGAGCAAACTGCCTCGACCGGCTCGACGGAAGCTGCTGCATTCGCGGCCCGCCCAGTACGAGATGATCGCCTGTCATGCGGGCAAGACTGAGCCGGTGCACGACAAGATTATCGCCAAGGCATTTGACCAGTATGCGATTCCGGTAACGGGCCAGTGTGACATCCTGATCACTGGCATTCCGGACATTTCACCTTATAACGTTTATTCGATCCTGAACCCGCTGCTCGTTCAGGTGATGGGCCTCGGTTATCACTTCAATTTCTATCGCAACAAGCCGCTGCTAAAGAAGGGTGGCGTGCTGATCATTCATCATCCTTGTTACGACGAGTTTGATCACAAATTCCATCCGAGCTACATCGAGTTTTTTAATCGCCTTTTGCCGGAAACGCGCGACGCCTTTGTGCTGCGCGATAAGTATGAAGAGGAGTTTGCAAACAATCCGAGTTATGTGGAGATGTACCGTCGCGGTAACGCCTACCACGGCGCTCATCCGTTTTTCATGTGGTACTGGGGTGAAAACGGGCGCCAGCATGTCGGCAAAGTAATTGCCGCCGGGGCTGAGAACGCGCACGTCCCGGCAATGCTGGGTTGGGATCGCGCCGACAATCTGACCGAAGCGATTGCGATGGCACGCAGCTTCATGGGCAGTTCCGCGCAGATCACCATGCTGCATCAACCGATTATTGGAATCGCAGATATGGAATAGGGAAACGGTTATGAGCCTTTCGCCAACTGAGATCTTCAACGATCGTAAGATGTTTCTGATTGGAAGCACCGGCTTCCTCGGGAAAGTTACGCTCAGCATGCTGCTGCATAACTTTCCAAACATCGGGCGGGTTTATGTAACCGTCCGCGCTCGATCGCAGGAAGAATCAGAGTCGCGATTTTGGAACAGCGTGCTCACGGCGCCGCCCTTCGATCCGTTGCGCGAACGCTACGGCAGTGCGCTGGATGGCTTCATTCGAGACAAGGTCGTCATTCTCGGCGGCGATATCGGAGAAACAAATCTTGGCTACACCGAGGAGCAAGCCCAGGCTATCGCGGACGACATCGACGTTATCCTCAATAGCGCCGGCAACGTGACCTTCAATCCCACTCTCGAGAGCGCGTTGCGCACAAATGTGGTCGGCACGCAGAACGTGATTGCCTTTGCTAGGCGAATGAAGCGACCGGCGCTGATTCATGTCTCGACGTGCTTTGTCGCCGGCAATCGTTCCGGACCGGTCTGGGAAAACGATTCCGTTCTCGGCTACTTTCCCTCGCCAAAATGAATTACCGGGCGTTGAATTCGACCCGGAACAGGAGATCAAGGACTGCGCCAAGCTTGCCGAACGCGTCCGCGAAGAAGCGCGTGATGCCATGATGGTCGCGCGTTTCCGCGACCTTGCACGCAAACGACTAAATGAAGAAAACCGCGACGCTGCTGACCCTGAGCGCATTGGGCCTTGCCGTTGCGCGCGAACGAAAGGTTTGGACGCGCACGCGTCTCACAGACCTCGGCGTAGAGCGCGCTGCCTGGTGGGGCTGGCCGAATATTTACACCTACACAAAATCGCTCGGTGAACAGCTCGTCGCGGCTGAGACGGGCATTGTTCGCAGCATTGTCCGTCCAAGTATCGTCGAGTCGGCTCTCTCTTATCCCTTTCCCGGCTGGAACGAAGGCTTCACCACTACGGCGCCGATCATTTTCCTGGTCTTGAAGGGTCAGACGCAGATTCCCGCCAACGAGAAATTGATTCTCGACATCACGCCCGTCGATCAGGTTGCGTCTGTGATGCTGGCAGTCGCCGCCCAAGCTTGTGTGGAGGAACCAAAGCTCGTTCATCAAGCCGCCACGGGCGATTCGAATCCGAATAACATGGACCGCATTATCGGGCTCGTCGGTCTCTACAAGCGCCGGCATTTTCAGGAGAAAGACACGGGATTCAAACTGGTCAACGAAATCGTGGCGCGCATGGAGCCGCGGCCGGTTTCTACTTCAACTTTTGAAAAGTTTTCCGTGCCGATGTTCAACTCCGCTGCGAAGCGGGCCTCGTCTCTGCTCGATCGAGCGCGGCCACGCTGGGGTGGCGGACGCGTTGTCGAAGTAATCGATCGGATGAAGACCACCGTCGATCGAGTTGAGGAAATCACGCACGAAACGACGGAAGCGTTTGAGATATTCCGGCCGTTCACGATCGAGAACGCTTATATGTTTCGTGCCGACAACGTCCGGGCCTTGTTCGGTCGCATTAGTGGTGATGAGCAAGCCTTACTGCGCTGGCATCCTGAGAAGTTTGACTGGTACGACTACTGGATGAACGTCCATTTGCCCGGCCTGAAGAAATGGGTGTTTCCCACGCTCGAAGAGGATATGCGCGCGCAGCCGAAGCGAATCTACACGTATCGTGATCTGCTCGAACTATTTGAAACATCCACCAAGCGCCACGCCACACGCGTTGCCATGCGCATCGAGCGAGACGGCCGAAACGAGCAATACACCTATGCCGATATGCGTGAGCTGGCCACACGCGCCGCCGGCTTTCTGGCCGGTCAGGGTATCAAGCCAGGCGACCGTGTAATGCTCGTCAGTCATAATGCGCCGGAGTGGGGCATGACATATTTCGGCGTGCTAAAGACAGGCGCCAGTTGTATCCCGGTCGATCCGGAAAGCTCGGTTGATGAAATTGTAAACTTCGCGCGCGCAGGCGAAGCTGCAGGCATCATTATCAGCACAAAGCTTCGATGATGAGCACACTGAACTCAAAGCCAAACTAACCGCGGCGGCTCTGTCACCCAGGATTTGGATCTTCGATGAAGTATTCGAGATTCCGGACGAACAGACGGAAGATGAACGCCTGGCTTTGTTGCCGTCGCGCGTTACCGCGCAATCGTTGGCTTCTTTGATTTTCACTTCGGGCACTACTGGTCGCCCTAAAGGCGTGATGCTGTCCCATCGCAATCTAACCAGCATGGTGTCGATGCTCTCCTCCGTCTTCGACATGACCACGAAAGACGGCGTGCTCTCAGTGTTGCCGCTTCATCACACCTTCGAGTTTTCCACGGGCTTTCTAACTCCGCTGAGCCGTGGCGCCCAGATAACCTATTTGCCAGAGCTTACCGGCGACGCGCTGGCTCGGGCGATCAAAAACGGCCACGTGACCGGCATGGTTGGAGTGCCGGCATTGTGGGAGCTGCTTCATCGTCGCATCAAGAACAAACTTTACGAGCGTAGCGACTGGATCGGTAAGACTGCCGACGCAATGATCAAGGCAAACGCCTGGGTTAGAGATAACACGCCGTTCAATTTCGGCCCGGTCGCTTTTTATCCGATTCACGAGGGACTGGGCGGCCGCATTCGTTATTTCATCAGCGGCGGCTCGGCGTTGAGTGAAACAATTCAGAAAGACTTTCAGGGGCTCGGTTTTACGATTCTCGAAGGCTATGGACTCACCGAGGCCTCGCCGGTGCTCACCGTCACCCGTCCGGAAAATCGCATGCTAACTGGAAGCGTGGGCCGTCCGTTGCCTGGCGTGGAAGTAAAGATCTCGGATCCTGATGCGAGCGGAGTTGGTGAAGTGATCGCGCGCGGCCCGAATGTAATGCTCGGCTACTTTGCGGATGAAAACGCCACGCGTGAGGCATTGGTCGAACGCTGGCTGTATACGGGTGATCTGGGAAAACTCGATGACGACGGCAACCTGTTTCTGGTTGGGCGGTCCAAGGAAATTATCGTCGATACCAATGGCAAGAACGTCTATCCCGACGAGCTGGAAGAGATCTACGCGAATTCACCGCATGTTAAGGAGCTAAGTATTGTTGGTCTGCCTGATGGCATTGGCGAGAAGGTCGCCTGTCTGGTCGTGGCTGACGACGAATATGACATCACGCTGTCGCGAGCGGAGTTGCGACGAAAAGTTGAGGAGCACTTCCGTGAGGTTTCGGCTTCGCTCCCCTACTACAAACGCGTGAAGGTGCTGCAATTCACCGAAGACGAACTGCCTCGTACCGCAACGAGAAAGGTCAAGCGGGCCGAAGTAACTACCATGCTTGAGGCGCTGGGATCGAATAACAAGGCAAACGCCGCGGCCCAAACCGAGACTGCAGCCGGCTCTGAGACACGCTGGCTGGTGGGCATAGTCGCCAACGTCACTAACCGCCCGCAGAGCGAGATATCTCTAAACTCTCGTTTGGCGGAACTTGGTTTTGACAGTCTTATGTTTGTAGAGCTGGCCGCAGCTATCGAAAATGCCGGCGGTTCAATCACGGCGCCGGAACGTTTGAACGAAGCGCAGGATTTGAGAGAACTCGCCAGCCTCGTGAGCCGTCGTCCGGGTGCATCTTCAGCTCGCGAGGGGTCGTCCGCGCGGGCCGAGAGCCGTCGCAATGAAGACGAGGAGATCCACGTACCGTCTCTGGTCAGTCGTGCGGGGACCAGGGCTGGAGACGTTCTGCAGCGGCTCTTCTATGACAGGTTTCTCGAAACTCATTATGAAGGACGCTCAAACATCCCGGTACACACGAACTTTATTGTTGCGGCCAACCACTCCTCCCACCTCGATATGGGCCTGACCAAGATGGCGCTCGCTGAATCCGGCAAAGATATGGTCGTGCTCGCTGCTGCTGATTATTTCTTCGATACGAAATACAAGCGCGCCGTAATGGAAAACTTTACGAACCTGGTGCCGATGGAACGGACCGGCTCGCTCCGACAGTCTTTGCGCCACGCGAGTTCCTTTCTCAACCGCGGCTACAACGCGCTCATCTTTCCCGAAGGCACGCGTTCTCTGACCGGCGAAATTGCCGACTTCAAACCGGTCATCGGCTATCTGGCATTGCACACGGGTGTTGGTATTCTTCCCGTATACCTGGAGGGCACGCACGATGCCATGCCCAAGGGTTCAAACATAATTAAGAATCGAAAAGTCGGAGCGCGCATCGGCCACTATCTCGAGGCGGCCGACCTCGAGGCAATGACGAAGGGCCTGCCACGCGCAGAGGCCTACCGCCTGATTGCTGCGCGCGTTAAGCATGAAGTTGAAAATCTACGCGATCGCGCTCGCCGTCCATTTGACGCAAAAGAATTGCGAAAACTTTGGAAGGCGGAGCGAAAAAAAACAGTGGCCAGTGGCCAGTGATCCGTGGCCAGTGGTCAGAAAGACAGTGAAACGTGAAGAGTGAAAAGCGAAAAGTTCAAGCTGCGACAGCGAGGCATCGTAGCTTTTCACTTTCACCTTTCACTTTTCACTGCATTCTTATGCCTACAAAGAAACCACAAAAGCGCATTGCCCGGATGACACCGGTTAAGGCTGAAACGAGGCGACGGGCGGCAATCGAAAAGCGGCCCCGCGCAGCCACGCTCGTAACTGGCGGCACAGGCTTTTTGGGTTCGCATCTCGTGCGACAGCTCGTCGCCGAGGGAGCGAAGGACATTCGCGTGATGGCGACGTCCATTCCTGACTGGTTGGTCGCCTTAGGCGTGGAAACTTTGGAAGGCTCAATTACCAAAGAGAACGACGTCAAGCGAGCTGTTGAGGGAATCAGCGAGATCTACCATCTGGCCGGCAAAGTTTCGCGCGAACGCGATGACGCGCCGGAGATGTACAAGGTCCACGTCGAAGGCACCCGTCTGTTGTGTGACGCAGCTAATGCAGCCGACGTGAAGACCATTGTGCTCGCATCCACCAGCGGCACGATTGCTGTCACTGAAGATGGAGAATTGGTACCCGATGAATCGTATCCGCCACCGCTCGACATCGTGGCACGCTGGCCTTACTACGCCAGCAAAGCCTACCAGGAAATGGCAGGGCTGGAGCGCTTCCATGGCAGGGGCCGGCGTTTGGTGATTATGAATCCCAGCCTGTTGCTCGGGCCCGGAGATGAGCGTTTAAGTTCAACCAAAGTCGTACTCGATTTTATGGCGCGAAAGATTAGCGCCGTTCCCAGCGGCGGTTTGAGTTTTGTGGATGCGCGCGATGTGGCCGAGACTTTCCGAATGGCGATGAAGAAAGGCCGGCACGGGGAGCGTTATCTTCTGGGCGTCGCTAACTGGACCTTCGAGAGATTCTTTGGCAGATTGGCGCGGCTCACCAAAGTCTCCGCTCCGAGGTTTGCTTTACCCTCAAAATTCATGGTGGCGGGCTCGCAGATTGTTGATTCCTTGTTCCGGCAGTGGAATTTCGCGTCTCCCGTCGAGCCGGGTGCCATTGAGATGGCGCAATATTTCTGGTACCTGAACTGCGCGAAGGCTGCGCGCGAGCTGGGCTTCCGCCCACGCGATCCAGGCGAGACGCTGCATGATACGGTTTCCTACCTGCGTGAGAATTTTCTGGGCGCCGATGCGTTTGGGAAGTGACTGACAACTCGCTAATCGCTGAGTCCCGAAGGGACCGAATGTTTATAGACTCCTCTAATCAATAAAGCCCTTCGCTCCAGCGGAGCGAAACGTATGGTTCGACTTATTCATCTACCAGGAGATCGCGCTCCGTTGGAGCTCTAACCGTGGTTGGGGTGTTGAGTCTATAAACATTTGGCTCCTCTGGAGCCAGATCATTGCGGCTTGCTTTGCAAAGACATAGACTCGTTTCGTGGGATGCTCAAACTCGTACGGGTCACGCTCAATGATCCTTATGTCTTGGAAACCCGCCGCTTCGAGATAACCAGCCATCTCTTCACTCTGAAACAAGCGGAAATCGATTGAGACTTTCTCTCCGTACCACTCGTCGCGATGAAGTTCGCCTTCGCCACCGTGAAACGCCAGGAACAATTTCCCGTTCGCGTTTAGCACGCGACTCATTTCCTTAAGCGCTCGGGTCACGGCGTCTCTTTGAATGTGAATTATCGAGTAGAACAAGACTATCCCAGCCAGTGATTCGTCGGGAGCATGAAGGGCTAACATGTCGCCCTGCGAGAAGGAAATGTCAGGGTTCAAACGTGCGGCAACCCTAACCATCTCGGGGGACAGATCGACGCCGCACATTTCCACTCCGCGATCCTTTAGATAACGCCCGACCTGACCCGGTCCGCAACCCAGCTCGCAAACAACGCCTGCGCCGTTAACGCTTTCGGCAAACTGATCAAGCAACTGACAGTCAAAAGGTTTGCGCTTGAGTTCCTCAAAGAACTCCGTCGCATAGTGCTCGGCTACGAGATCATACCCGGCTTGCAAGTCTGATTTACTCATGCGCGATCCCAACTAAACGTTTATTCACCTAGCGCTGCATACTTGAATAGACGGAAGCGATATTTTTGGCTGTCGCGGATGGCCTTCGCTATCGCACCATGTAGATTTTCATCCCACTTCGAGTATTGATCGATAAAGTGATCCGCCGCTGCCTTGTCCCCCTGATACTGCACGTTTAAAGTCTGCGCCAGCATCTTGCCGACCACATCGTGGTACTTGTCGTAGTGGACCCGCATGGTCTTGTTGGCTGGATCAAATGTCAGTAGTCCATTCTCCAGAAAGAAATTCCACTGCATAAGCTGCATTGTGTTGTACGGCTGGTCACGGCGAGGTTTGTTATTCTGGAGAACGCGCAGAATACCGCCGGCATAAACACTCTTGAGTTGCGCCTCTGTGTAATAGCCCTGCTTGCGCAACGCTTCCGCCACAAACAGCGAAACCAGATCGGCTTTCATCTCTTCCAAAACACTTGAGTCCTCCTGCAAAGCCTCATCGAGATCGCGATCGTCTTTTGTTCGATCCACGCCCAGGTAGTGACCTACTTCGTGCCAGAGCGTGCGATAGAAATTTCCTTCCGTGGTTAGGTCCTTAGCCTGTTCCGGACCGACTGCCGCAGTGAGGGTTCCCGAAGTTGACTGGAAAATACTCTGGTCGCGCATGATGTTCGCGCGTAGCAGGATCGTGCGACCGTAACGACGGGCCAGATAGCTCTCGTTGGGAAGAATCGTGGCGGTATTACCGCCGCGCGCTTGCCCAAAGTCGGCAACAACATCATAGACACCAACCGGAATGTCTTCGCGCACTTTCTTGTGATGATCGTAAGGAAGCGAATCTTCAAGCGCCTGCAAGCCACGCATCGCCTGGCGCAATGCCGTTGTCTCCTGAGTTCGCGTGGCCAATACATTGAAAGCAAAGAAAGTCTTCACGCCGTAGAGCTCGTCGTCGTAGGTTTCATATGATCCGATCTGGGCGTTGAGGTTCTTGAAGTGGCCAGTTACCCAGGCGGCGTCACCTGATTCATAGTCATCCGACAAAAGATCTCGCGAGCGATTCCGCAGATATCCGGCAAACTCTTCGTCGTCTTGCTGCAGGATGTCAGCTGCCTCATTCAAAAGCGCATAGGCCTTCATTAGATCGTCAGCATAGGCGACGGAGTAAGGAACTGCGTAAAACTGCTCATGCGCAAGCGGCACTCTCATGCGCGAACCGGCGCGACCTTTTGCGCCCGTGAGTTCCGACAACTCTGCTTGCAGTCCGGGATGCAGGGTCGCGAGGGCGGGATGGCGCTTGAGCGCGCCCAGGTCCTCGCTCAGGTTTTCAACCGTGGCGCGTCGCACGACGGTACGGATTCCCATGACCCCAGCACGTTGCTCTGGATGTGCGGCCAGGTAGGTCTCGACATCCTCCTTCTTAACACCCCACGGATACATATTCTTGCCCGGCTCTACCGGGTCGACAGGCAGAAACTGTTCGCGCTTATTTTCCAGAGTCGTGGCGATTGGTCCCTGATTCAAACGATAGAGCGCCAGCAAATTCTGAGTTGCCGGCGACGATCCGCGTTTGTCCAATTGCGCCAGGTGGCGGTAAGCGTTGGATGCTTGTGGATGCCGTTGCCTTTCATAAAGGCCCTGAAAGATATTTCCTACTTCCAGTAGTTTCCCGATGGCCTTGCGCTCGGCTGCGCTCAGCTGCGACAAATCAGGCGCCAGACGAATCGTTTGCGTCTTGTCGATGATTGGCTGGCTCTTTTCAAGCGGCCAGTATCCGGGAGGCAGATTTAAAGATTTCATGCGGGAACCCGTTTGCGCCGGGGCGGTGCTAAGAAAGGTGGCTAGAGTTGCCATGGTTAATAGTTGCTTCCACATAGTTCCTTACCAAGTTGGTTAGATTTCCATTTCGTCTGCCCAAAGGAGACATCCTCTGTGCAACCTTTGTGTTCTCTGTGCCTCAGCGGTGACTTTTACTCGGCAACACTCACCACTGAGGCACAGAGGTTTTCAAACTAGATCACCTGACTGAACTAACTTAACTTGACGGCGAGTATACTCTAGGGACATTTCTGCGAACTACGTGTCCGATGATTCTTGCAGCCACGCGTCGCCTAAATCCCGCGCCATATTTGGATCTAGCCTCTCTTTCCTTGGAAATTATTGCCCTTTTGATTAGGCACCCGTATTGCCATTTCCTGAGCATGCTTCAGCCATCACTTTCCATCTCAGAGACTCCAACGAACTACGCGGCGGAATCGACTGGATCTATCCGCAAGTATCAGCGGAGTTTTCTCGACACGCCCAGCACGCACTTCTGGCTGGATGGCATTAAACGCCGCTGGCGACGAGAACGACGCCGTCGCAAGATCGGGCGTGCTTACGACATGGCCCTGGAAATCGCACGCGTGCTGCCCGTCAAAACACGTGTGCTTGACGTCGGTTGCGGCAACGGCTTCATCGCGCATCATTTGTCGGCAATGCTTAACGCGAAGTCGATCGGGATTGACCTCGATGCCAGGACTGAGGCCGCCATTGACTATCGGCAATTCGACGGTCAACAGTTTCCGGTCCCGGATCAATCGGTCGACGCCGTGCTGCTCTGTTACGTGTTACATCACGCGCAGGACATCAACATACTGATGCAGGAGTTGCAACGGGTCCTAAGCTTTGGCGGTCAAGCGATTATTTATGAGGACATTCCCGCGGTCTGGTGGGATCGTTTCGTTTGTTGGACTCACAACTTGAAGTGGCGTAAACGCACCGGCCTTTGCAGGTTTCGCAATGAATCTGAATGGCGCATTCTTTTCAATTCCGCCGGCTTCGATGTGCTTAACGAACGTCAGCTTTCACGCTGCCGCAATCTGACGCACCCGGTCCGTCGCAGGTTTTACGTCCTGAAACGAAAGAGAGCGCGGATTGGTTACAGTGATTGAAGGCGTTCCCAGGGACCCCAAATGGCAAAGGTCATTCCGGGGATTTGTAAGTTCACAAATAAGGTTTGGCCGTCAGGACTGAACGTAGCACCGGAGAGTTCTTTCCTCTCAAATCCAGCGGCAATGTTTTTCGCGAGATTGAACACATGGCCTTCTGGAGTTAACACGCGCAAGTGAATTTCTCTATCGTTGTCTTCGCAAATGATCAGGTTGCGGCCTGCCAGGCAAATATTATCCGGCATATGCAATTGCGAGGGGTCGGATGGTTCGAGAAGCAAACTGAGCTGCCCTTCATCTTTTCCGGAAGGTACATACTGCCACACCTGACCCAATTCCTTATCGCCACCGCTGGTTGAAGTGAAATAGACAACGCCATTCCCGTAGAAACATCCCTCCAGCCGTGCGAAGGTTGCAGCGCCCGCGGCGATTCCCTGTTTGTAAACGGCGAGGTTGTCGATTTCTGCTTCCGGTGGATCCGGATTGGGAATATCAACCCAGGTTGCAGGCAAAACGGCGCCCGCCTCTTGCCTCGTACGTGTGTCGAAGTTAGTCCGATTTCTAATAGCCAGCATCTGCAGCCGGCCGCCAGCTATGAGTCGCCCGGGCTGCGCGGGAATAAAGCGATAGAATCCGGCGCTCGGCAGATCCTCGGTGAGATAAACAATTCCGGTCTCAGTATCTATTGCGACCGCTTCGTGCACGAAGCGCCCCATCGCTTTCAGCGGCACGGGCGCGACTACTTCATTGGCTGAGGCAGGAACCTCGAAACAGTAACCATGACCCTTTTCAAACCCGCCTTCATACACGCCCTCGGAGTTTTTGACTTTGGCCGTACCCAACACAGTCTCTTCACAACTGATCCAGCTATTCCACGGAGTTGCGCCACCCGCGCAGTTGTTGAGTGTCCCACTGAGGCTGATGAAATGGGAGACGAGCTGGCGTGTATTTGGATCGATTACGAGGGTGGTGGTACCACCACCGGCTAGCGAATCGTAAGCATTAGGGCCGATGGCAGCGCCGAGCGCGCCAGTCTTGATCGAGACTTCGTGATTACGAACCAGTCTCAACTGGTTTCCTACCTTGAAAGCAGCCATGCCGTCATGGTCAGGTGGAGTGGGATGATTATCAAGCATCCGCGTTCCGGTTTTCCCAAACACGGTGTATTGAAAATCTTTTGGCAAGGCCAGCAGCGTTTCGCCTGTATTCCTGGTCTTCGCCGGCAACAACGAACCATAGGCGGCCTTATTGGACGAGAACGAGACAGGCATTTCGATAAGACGATATCGTTTCGCGAGTCCATAAAACGCGAGCAAGCCGCCGCCCGTCAGCCCGGCGCTTAGCAGAAATTGTCTTCGGGTCAAATCAGACAATTCGTTGTCCTCGAGTCAGAAATGATGACTTAGGCCCGCCAGTGTAAACGCATCACCTTACTATTCTGTTAACTGGCTTGGCCAAGAGTCAGACAGAACGCCGATAAGCAAATCGCTGAGTCCCGGAGGGACTGAATCTTTATAGAACTCATGTCTCCTAAGGTTCTGCGCTCCCGAGGAGCGAAATACATTTCAATTATCAGTATGTCGCGCTCCGCTGGAGCGCCAGACAAAGGTTTTGTCGTGAATTCTATAAACACTTGGCTCCTCTGGAGCCAGAACAGCTGGCACTCACTGCTCTCGCGTTAAAACCTCATCCAACATGCTGTAGTCCGCTTGCGCTTTGGTACGACAAACAAAGCTGACCTCCTTCTGCTTGCCGGGTGCGGTGACACTGACACCCTCAGTGGAAATTCGCGGTTTCTCTTCGCCATTATAATCGTCGAAGATCTGGTATTGGTAGCCGTCGATTTCGAAATTGATTTCCGTGAGATCAACCTGATAGCGCATGTAGTGGGTATATTGAAACATCTGCTGCGTTCCGGTACGCGCGCTGGGGAACTCAAGCTCAACCTTACCTGGAAGCCCGTAGCGATACTGCAGGTAACCGCGCTGCTTAAGGAGATCGCGTGAACCGCAAAGCGAAACAATTTTGGCTGGACTTCTGGACGCCGGGATTCCGGAGCGTTTGGTTACGCAGCTGAAAATAATGTGCTCAGTTTTTGAACAAAGTGAATTCGGCTGCAGCGGGTCAGCGATCGCTGACTGCGCCTTCGTCTGTACAAACTCAGAAGGCCTGGCTCCCGCCCGTTCCGAATTTAGGTTTACCGCAAAGCGGTCAATTGATTGCTGGGACCGCGGGCGTCCCGCCCGCCCGAGGTACGTTAATGTCAAGTTGCGCCCGTCGTACGCAGGCGGGCGGGGCGCCCGCGCTCCCAGCAAATCGCTCGAAAGGGATCCCGATACCATCGCTACGGTCATGAGCGAACACAGACTTAGGAATCGCCAGAATCGCATGTCACATAAGACCGATCTGTTTATTCATCGAGAGGAAGTCAAAATTGTTCCAGGCTTCCACTATCTTTCCATCTCTAATCCGTACGATCGCCATTCCGGTAAACTTAACCGGCGCATTGCTCGCAGCAACTCCAAGATGATCACCCGTGTGGCTGCCACGCACGGAGCAGCGGGCGGCCACCAGATCGCCTTCTGCAATCGTATCCTCAACAACTACTTCGATATCGGGAAAGGCGCCGCGAAATAGGCTGTGAAATGGCCTGAAGTCATCAGGGCCCTTCATTGTTTTGCCGGGCTCGTCTGAGAGGCCATGAGCAACGCCATCAGCAGCGAACATGTCGGCGATCGCTTCGACCCGTCCTTTATTCCAAACCTCTTCAAACCAGCGTCGTATCAGCGCCTTGTTGGCTTCCAGAGTTTTTTGTTCCTGCATGAAGTTTCCTCCTGACACCTATTCTTCAACGAGGTCGGCAGAGATGGGAGCGTCCATTGGCCCAGCTTGCTGCGCTATTCGCAAGAGCCACAGCAGCTTCTCTGTCTGCTCTTCGTTTAGTTCAGTAAACTGAACACCAAACCCTTTCATGCTGTGATGTTTGACTTCACCTTCCAGATAAAGCCAATCGTCGTCCGGCATCAACACGCGGAAGCCAACGATTTCTCCTTGTCTAACTTCTCCGACCGAGTCAAGAAAGCAGCCGCCCTCCGACAGGTCGGTGACGCGCGCGCTATGGGTTTCCGTCGAGCTGTCCCACCTCGCATTCAGTCTGACACTTAGTCTCGGTTTAGATCTTCGATCATCCATAGTTGGACCTCACAGAAAAACTGTTTCTCTTCCGATTAAAGATGACAGGAGGACATCTTCTTCAGTGAGTGTCTGGGCGGGTGCGGATCCGAAGTTCGATCGGATCTATCTTAACACCGGCTGCGAGCTTATTCGACATGAAATTTGTGGAGGAGTCGATGGGCAATCGGGGTAAGCACGATGCCCATGATTCCGATGAATACCAAACCACTGAATAGCGCATAAGCGGAGGCAAACACTTTCGCGGAGGTGGTTTTTATCGGGTTAACTGGCCCCATGCCGCCGAGAATCATTGAGGCCTCGAGTAGCGAGTCAATCCAGTTCAAGTCGTCCAGCCAGTGGTAACCGGCAACGCCAATGAACAAGACTATCCCGATGATGCCGCAAGCCAAGCCTACCGCCGAGATAAGTCTCCGCGCGAACACCGATAACGGCGCGACCTTTTGTTTGTATCCTTCGTATTTTGGGAAGAGCTTCATAGCAACTAGGTGGGAAACTGAGTTATTTCCCCCGGCTTGCGCAACATCTTGTTAACTTCACCGAGATGAGTCTCTTCTTCGGCAATCATCTCGCGGGCATACTCTTCCAGCAACACTGAGCGATCGCGGACCAGTTCGAGAAGTCGTTTGTAAAGTTCCAGACCCTTTTTCTCAGCGTCCAGTGACTCAAGCAGGATATCGTTAATCCCGTGTTTATGCGTTTCCAGCAGCGAGCCGATCTTTAGTGAAGGATGTTCACCGAAGTGGGTCACCAGTTCCCCGGCCGCATTGGCGTGTGTCAGGCAGATGGTCGCTTCGCTGCGGAGCCAGCTCACAATGGGAATGCGGCTGTGACCGAAAACCATCAGGGCGTAGTGCGTGTATCTAACGACCCCGGCAAGTTCGGTTTCCAAAATCTCATTCAACAAAGCTACTGCTGCCGCCTGATCCAGCTTCTGTTCTGACATGAATATCTCCTTTGCTAATCTCGGGTTCTTAGCTCAACCAAGATCCTGAAAACTTCGCACTCGCGAACTAATTGTTTGCGTTACAATAAAAGCAATGCCACCGACTCCGGCCAAAGCTCAAGTTACCGTCTTCAGTCGTCCGGGTTGTCACCTGTGCGACGAAGCTAAGCAGGCGATTGAAAGTGCTGGTTGTCAAAACGAATATACGCTGGAAGAGATTAATATTGAAAGTGATCCGGATCTAGTCCGCCGTTATCAGTACGACATTCCTGTGGTTACCATCAACGGCGACGAAGCCTTCAGACATAGGCTAACTGCGGCAGAGTTTCGTGAGAAACTGCGGCAACTCAACCGTAAGTGAACTCACGATGCGTGGTTCACCCTCGGTGCCGTGTTCAAATTCAACTGGCAGGCAAATTCTTCAATCGATTCAAACAGTCGCTCACGCTCCGGCTCACTCGTCGACTGACGATATGACAACACCAGATCTTTTAGGGTAGCCAGTTGCCGGTATAGTCCCGCGTTTTCAATCGGCGGCGTGAGATAAGAAATAAGCTCGGCGTAGGAACGTCGTTTCGCGATCGAGCCTTCCGAGGGATTGTTGACGCTGTAAATGTAAATGTTCGGCAACTCGCCAATCAATCTGTCTGGCCAGCACTCAGCAGACAGACCGACTTGCTTGCCGGGCATAAACTCCATTGCCCCATGCGTACCAACGTGCACGACGGCATCAACGTTCAGTACCTGCGAGAGATAGGTGTAGAAAGCCATGAAGCCGTGATGTGGTGAACCGCTGCGCGCCATCATTAACCTCATCGGGTCACCTTCGTAACCAAAGGTCGGCTGCACTCCGATAAAGACGTTGCCGAGCTGAAGCCCCTGGATGAGCAGCTCGTCAGCAAACGTGTTTATGCGGCCAGGCGCAGAACCCCAGTCTCCCTCAACTTCGTCGACATAGGGACAAAGACGGCGATATTCGTCCACGCTCATTCGGTAAGCGACGTTAGCTGCGGAAGCGAAGCTCTCGGCATTTCCCCCAATAAGCATCTGCCTCAACTCGTCCGGGCCGGCCGGCAACTCGACCTGGTAACCTTCGCTTTGAAGTTTCTTGAGCGTGTCCCAGAGACCGGGAAAAACATCAAGGTCGGCTGCAGTTCCGATGTTTCCCTTGTTGGGCGGAAAGCAAAAAAGCGTTAGCGCGAGTTTCAGTTCAGCTCGCGACGCCGTGCGCAAGCGGTTCCAGCGTCGCAATCGCCTGGCAAACCTCACGCAGCGTCGATCGAGACCTATTGGTTCAAGTCCGCGGGCTGGAAGTCCTCCATAAATAAACGGCTCGGTGGCGCCGTCGATTTCGGGAATGGCGATTTGCATTCCAGCCTGCACGGGGTTGAGACCTGTCTGCGAGGCGCGCCAGTCGTCAATGGTCTGCATGTCCAAACTTACAGCCGAACGATAGGGACGATTCAACTGTTGCAGAAACTCCGAGGCAGCTTGACTGTCGTTCATCGCCGGCCCACCCACGAAGCTGAAGCCGGTTAGCGAGACGATCTGGCTGACGCGGGCTCGGTCCATAGCTTCGTCTTTGGTCTTAGGACTTTGGTCTTCGGTCTCTAATCGTTGGCCCTTGGTTTTGACCATGGATCTTGGACCTTGGACTTTGGACTCCATGTCATTAACAAAGAAAGTGCCAACCGCTTCCCGGTTGTCCATCAGCGTTGACAGAGCCGGGATAACACTTAAGCCTTCAGCCTCGATAGCGCGAATGAGAGCGTCGTAGTGTTTGGTTGTCTTGCTGACCACCTGCGGCCGCATCAACAGCAGACCAATAGTTGATTCAGGACTTAAAGTCAGGCTTTTGGACTTTGGACTTTGGACTTTGGAGTTTGGACAACTCAGGTACCACTCCCGGTAAGCCATAAACGATTCGAACAACCCTGGCGCGTCAGGATGGTAAATGGCCACTGCCGGCATACGCTCTGGTGGAAGCACTTTGACGGGCGCCTTTTGCAAACGGTCGTCGGCAACGTACTCTTTCAAAGCATAAAGAACCATTGTCCGGATGTTGGTTGGAGTGGGCTGGAGAAAATAGCAGAAGATATTGAGGTAGTTCTTTACGTCGCGAAGCCCACCCGCCGCGGGGACAAATTTCAAAATGCCCGGTAGTTTGTCAATCCATTTCAAATACTGACCATGTCCCTGCTTCTTTCCATCCGACCCTTTGCTTCGCCTTACCTGGCGACCTACCCACGAGCCAGTCGAGGTCAGCAATCCCAACACGTCATCCGCCGTTCTTCTTTCCCCTTCCCCCTTCCCCTTCCACGCTTTTTGCCCGGTCGCGCCCACTAGTCGCGACACATCCAAACGGCCCATGCGCGTATGGCGCATGAGATCCGGCATGCAGTTGATTACGATCACGGCGGCATGGTGTTGTCCATGATGATCAAGCGCGGCGATCAAACGGGCCGCATTTTCACCATCCATGACATGAATGGCAAAAACCACGTCCGAAGCTTGCAGGTCTCGATCAATCTCGAGCCAAACATCGTCACTCATCGGAGCGCCAAAGTTGTACGCCGCTATGTTCAGCTCGAGATCATATTGGCTATTGAGCTCGCGCTCCGCCTGTTTCAGCGGCGCCAACAGACTCGAGCCTACGTAGAATACGGTAACCTTCATACAACGCTTTCCAGTGGATTATGCGGCTGGCCAACGATGTCACGCAGCCGCTCGATTATCTCCTCATCGGGATTCCAGTATCCGCGTGTATGCGCTTCGAGCAGCCGAGTCGTGAGCGACCGCGCAGAATGAGGGTTCATTTCCCATAAGCGGTTGAACATGATCGGATCGAGTACGAATGTCCTGGAAATCTCTGTGTAGATCCATGGCTCGACCGCATCAGCCGTCGCGCTCCAGCCGAAAGTGTTCGCGATATGATTCTCAATCTCTGCAACGCCGCGAAAACCATGTTTCAGCATTCCTTCGTACCACCTGGGATTCAGAGTCTTGGTGCGCGTCTCAAGCCGGACAGTTTCTTCCAGGGATCGAATCTTCGTTTGCGGTGAAAGCGAATCAGCCAGGTAGATTGCCGGACGAGACTTTGTGCGCGTTTCAACTGCTCTTGAAATTCCGCCGAGGTACTCGAAGTAATGATCCACATCAGTGATGCCAACTTCGAATGAATCCAGATTCTGGTAGGTCGCTTCAACCCGCGAGAGCGCGTCATCCATTAAGTGGCGCGCTTCGTGACCCTCCAGGGTGCGTCCCCTGGAATCGCGTGTATACGCAAAACACTTGCGCGTAACAAACAAATCGCCGAGTGTTTCCTCCGTTTTCCACTGCGAATCCAACACCATGAAATTTACGTTGGTACCGTAGTTACCCGGTGCATTTGAAAACACTCGTGTGACCGCCTCGTCAAACCCCGCCGGGCCATGCGTTATGGTTTCCGAGATGTTGCGTCGCACGTAATTTCGGTCAAGCGATTCGTCAAGGGTGGCAACCCGGCGTACTGCTTTATCGAGTAGTGTCATGGTCGGCGCAAACAGGTCGCGGAAGATGCCCGACACCGTCATCACCACATCAATGCGCGGGCGTTTCAGTTCTTCCAACGGGATCACTTCGATTTCAGTAACGCGATTGAGCGCATCACGAACCGGGCGAACACCGAGCAACCAGAGCGCCTGAGCAACTCCTTCCCCTTGCGTCTTGATGTTGTCCAACCCCCAGAGAACCAGAGCCAGGGCTCGCGGATAGCGCCCGTGTTCATCGAGATAACGACCAAGCAAAGCGTCGGCAGTCAGCTTCGCGCGCGCGAACGCCACTTGCGAAGGAACCGAATAAGGATTTACCGCATGGGTATTGCGGCCGGTAGGTAGCACCCGAGGATTTTGAACAATATCGGCTCCCGGACCCGGCTCGATGTATTCGCCGCGCAACGCTCGGACGAGTGATTCGATCTCGTTATTAGATTCAAGCTGGTTTGAAATGTTTGCGAGCAGTGAAAACGTCGGAAGCGATGTTTCACTTTTTACTCCAGCCGCCCCGTTCAGCCACCTAGCCGCCGCTTGCGCGCCGTCTGCGCAAAATCGTTCCACTGCTTCCGATGCAATTCCATCGACCAGTTCTCGCATCTCACTTGTCGGCGTGTCCCGGAGCAGGTCGTCATAACGATCAATGCTCAATGCCTCTGCGATCAGAGTCGGTAGCGCGCGCGCGCCCTGCTCCGGCCTGTCAAACGACGCCACCATACCCAGCATGCTTGCCTTTTCCTGTAACTCGGCAGGCCGTCCGAATACGTGCAAGCCGGTGGGGATCAACCGCTGTTCGATTTCCCTGAGTTCTTCGCAAAGACGCATGACGTAAGCGTCATGCTCAATCGAGTTGAACTTTGATGTCATGGCGAGAGTTGTGCTCGATTCCCCGGAGACTAGCAACTTAATACCAAGGCAGTGTTTTAACTGAAAACATCAAGGCGGGCAAGCTAGCGGTCTGTGTGGGAGGAAACGCAAGCGAGATCATCAGATCAAAATTCAACGCATCCTGCGCAAAATCAGAACTGGGAGCGGCAGCGACCAGCACAAAACGCAACTAAAGATACCAACAAAATTCGCCGGCGACGGCGGCAGAAGCTCAAATGATCCGAACGCGGGACATTTCGAGGACCCCTTCAGTAACGCCGAAGGTTTCGTGAACGAATGCATGAACTTGAGGCTCGCCGACTCAATGCCGGCGAGTTTCCTTTTTATGTCATGAACACTTGCCGTCTGACGATTTTTCTATTGACACCAAACTGCTTTCGTAATAGATTCTCGCCCACCTCAGATTTACTCCCGACACATAAAACTTGCCCAGTATTTTGTTTGGTCGTTCGCTCGTGCGTCCGAGATGACCGTTACAACACTTGGTCTCTCTTATCTTTCTCACTCTGTTTCCGTCTGGTGAAACCGGTCCCCCCCCGACGCCGTTTCGACCAGCCCTTACGAACCTTAGGGGTTTTTCCAGCAGCATAGAGGAATGGGCCTGGTTTGCCTCCGCAGACTTGCCGTTCCTGCCCACACAACTACCTTCAATCTCCAGGGAGGGAGCATCAAATGTTGAAACTTATGAAGGTTTTAGCGCTGGTTCTATTTGCGACCGCGCTGGCATTGCCCATGTGGATGCCGAACGCTGTCGAAGGTCAGACAGGAACTGAAGCACTTACAACCGACATGGACGCCAAGACTCCAAACGATTTATTCAACGGCTTTGGCGCCCTCGGTACCCCAATCGATGAGTGCGTAGCAGAACCCCAGCCCCCGACTGCCAGAGGAAATGGCAGGTTCGAGGATAACAAGTTCATCTTCAGCGAGCGTGAGACTGTTGACGATGGATTAGGACCCACTTATAACGACGTCGGCTGTGTTGAGTGTCATCAATCTGTTGACGTCGGTGCTTTCAGCCAGACTATGGAATTCAGGGCCGGCCACATCACCAACGGTGCTTTTGTCGACGCGCCCGGCGGTCAACTAATCCATGCTCGCGGAACTGATTCAGACATAGTCGAGCACATCTCCACCGCTGAAACAGTAAAGGCTTTCAGAATCACTACCAGCACACTCGGCGACGGTTTCGTCGAATGTATCTCCAACACAGTGTTGCAAAATAATGTGGCAGCTCAACCGGACGCGCAGCGCGGCACTTTGACCGCGGTGCCCGTAACTGAAGCCGGCAACGCGCTGCGTATCGGTCGCTTCGGCTGGAAAGCGCAACAGGCTAGCCTGTTGTCATTCGCCGGCGATGCTTACCTGAATGAAATGGGTATTACCAACAAATTCGCCGGCGACGGCGGCAGAAGCTCAAATGATCCGAACGCAGGACATTTCGAGAATCCCTGCAGTACCGCCGAAGGTGTAATTAACTGCACTGGCGCTCCTTTCGATCCAGTTGCAGATCCGGAAGATGATGGTGGCGACGTGCTGGCCTTTGCAGACTTCATGGCTGCAACCCGCGCTCCCGGCCGTCAAAATCCAATTCCCGCCGCGGCAACACGTGGCGACTCCCTTTTTAGCGCCATAGGCTGCGCGGTTTGTCACACCCGTACATTCCAGACCGCGGCCCCCGGAACCTTGATTAACGGCGGGGCCTTCGCGGTTCCAGCAGCTCTTGGCAACAAAATAATCCACCCATTCAGCGACTTCGCGCTGCACAACGTCGGCACCGGCGATGGCATCGTGCAGAATGCGGGTCAAGGATCGGCCAACCAGATGCGCACGGCGCCGCTCTGGGGCATTCGTGCGCGCAATCGTTTCCTGCATCAGGGTCTGAACGTCACCATCTTTGACGTCATTCAGCTGCACGCCGGACAAGCAACTGCGTCGCGCAACAACTTCAACAACGCCCTGACTGCGGCACAACGAAATGATTTAATCGCTTTCGTCTTGTCACTCTAGTTCCAGACGATTGAGTTGACGAAAGTTCAAAACTGAAGCTCGCCGGTCGCGGTATCGGCGAGCTTCCCTTCTCGAAAAACACCCGGCTGATCAGGAGCACAATTACAAGGAGGTGACTTCGGTGAGACCCAGCACTAGCAAACTGCCGATTGCGGAGTCAAGCTCACAGTATTTTAAGGTTGGGCTCACGCTACTCATTATTTCCTTTTGTTTTGGCTTCGCCTGCTCTACCGGAAGCAAGCCAAAGGTGGAAGCTCCACCCGCTCCGATCGCCAAGGTAGAAGATTACCCCATCCAGGTTGCAAAGTTGCCACCACCTGATCTCTCTCAAGTTCAGGAAGCAGTGAAGCGCGTTTTCAAAGAGGCAGCAGTCATAGATTCAAGTCAGCGGCCGGCTTTCGTCGCCGGAGATTTCAATGGCGACCTTTCTGAGGATATCGCCGTCGTTCTGAAGCCGACGCCGGAAAGGATTGCTGATCTAAACGAGGAATATCCAGCCTGGATGCTAAGAGATCCTTTTGGGACTCCAGAAGCTCGAAGCCCCCGGCTCCGCGTGGCGGTGACTGATGCATTGCTTGCAGTGATTCACGGATATGGGCCCCAGGGTTGGCGCGATCCACAGGCTACCCAAACTTTCCTGCTAAAGAATGCAGCCGGGTCAGCTATGGAGACGCACCCCGGAAAGGAATTTGTTACGGCCAACCAGGGAAAGAAGCTGCCGGCAGTGCGCGGTGACCTGATCGGCGAAATGCTTGATGGCAGATCGGGCTATCTATATTACTCAGGTGCAACGTACTCCTGGTACGACCCGCAAACTTTCACCGGCGAACCTGGGCCCCGTCGCAGCCACGGCAGCGCCGATCGAAAAATGCAGAAATAGTTTCTTTTGCAAAATAATCCCACCCAATTTCAAATCTTTCCGGAGGTCATCAATGGTTTTCAAGCAATGGTCGGCGTGCATCCTGATCCTTTTCCTGGGACTAGCCAGCAGGAGTGCCTTCGCAACTGTGTCCCTGCCAGTCATCAATCCCCAGTCGCCCCCGCAAATTCAGTTCGTAACTGCCGAGGAACTTAAGGCAAAACTTGCCAGGAACGAACCGGTCACCGTCCTGGATGTTCGATCGAGCACTGATTTCGGAGAGAGCGAGAATAAGATTAAGGGCGCTATCCATGTGAAGGTGAGGAAGCTCAAGTCGAGACTGGCACTTCCTCCACTAAAGAACGTTCCTCGTGATAGCGAAGTAGTCACCTATTGCGCTTGCCCAAACGACGAAGCCAGTATTCGTGCGGCGCAGGAGCTGATGAATGCAGGCTTCAAACGCGTGCGCGCACTGAAGGGCGGCTGGGTAGCATGGAAAAAGACGAACGGGCAGGTTGAGTCAAGGCCGAGGGGATTGTGACTGTCAGAACCTGCTGCGGAAGCGATCGGCCAATGAATCAAGGCATAAGTCGCCCGCGAGCGCCCGGCTCCGAAATCAGCCCGGGAGCGGTAGCGATCGGCTGATAGTTTGAATTGTGAATCAAGTTGCAAACAGTGCTCATATCCGTTCCAGGATCAGTCCGGTCGCTACCACTCCCGGTTCCGTATTTGTGTTGTGCAGGGAGTGGCGATACCTGACTCCAATCAAACTGAACCAGCACTGGCTTCTGTGACGCATGCTTTTCCCGCAAAAGTTCAATACAATGACCGCGCTCGAAATTAGCTTACGCTGGAGGGCCAACGGCCATACTGGAAGTCGCCAATTTGGAATGTCTCCGTGGGGACCGCAGGCTCTTTCGCGACGTAAGTTTCTCTTTAACCCCGGGAATGCTGCTACAGATAACGGGCCCCAATGGTTCTGGCAAAACAAGTTTGCTGCGGATCATTTGTGGACTCACTACTCCCGAGAGTGGCGAGATAAAATGGCACGGTGCGGAGATTCGCTCACTAGCTGAGGAATATTCCCGAACTATCACTTACATTGGCCACCGCATCGCGGTTAAGGAAGAGTTGAACTCACTCGAGAATCTTCGCATAGCCAGCGGACTCGCTGGCTGCGAACTTTCGCGCGATCAGGCTCGACAGGCGTTGGCACGCGTGGGACTGGCAGGGCGAGAAAACTTACCGGCCCGTTTCCTGTCGGAGGGGCAACGACGAAGGTCGGCGCTGGCGCGGCTTATTAATTGCAGCGCGGTGCTCTGGATCCTTGATGAGGTGTTGGCGTCGTTGGATCACGCGGCGGTAACGCTGGTCGAATCTCTCATCAGTGAACACTTGAGCAAAGGGGGGATGGCAATAGTTGCCACGCATCAGGAACTCCATATCTCCGCAGGTTCGTTTCACCGGCTTGAGCTCGAGACCCCTGTTTCCGGCGGCATTGCGTCGTTGGGTTCGCCGTCGTGAGTGCTACTTCCCCCGTTTCAATGTTTCGCTGGATCGTTTTGCGCGATCTTATGCTGGCGTGGAGACGGCGCGCCGATGTCTTGTCGACGCTCTTTTTCTTTGTAATCGTGGCCAGTCTTTTTCCGTTGGGAATCGGACCGGAAACACAGTTGCTGCGATCGATCGCACCGGGCGTAGTGTGGGTCGCAGCTTTGCTGGCGTCTATGCTTTCACTTGGTCGCGTGTTCCAGAGCGACGAACAGGACGGCACGCTGGAACAGATGCTGCTGACCCCGCAGCCAGTTTATTTAGTTGTTTTGGGGAAAGTGTTGGCGCAGTGGCTGGTGTCTGAAGTTCCACTAGTCTTAATCGCCCCGCTGCTTGGCGTGCAGTTTGGTTTAGCTTCGGATACGCTTTTGATACTTTTCATTTCGTTGCTGATTGGTACGCCGATTTTGAGTTTGATTGGATCTATTGGAGCAGCCTTAACCCTGGGATTGCGGGGCGGCGGCGTTCTGATCGCTCTGCTGATTTTGCCGCTATATATTCCGGTATTGATCTTTGGAGCGGGAGCAGTTGACGCGAGCATTAATGGCGTGAGCCCCCAGGCAAATCTTTATCTGCTGGGAGCATTTCTGGTCGTGTCGCTGGTTTTCGCGCCGTGGGCAACCTCGGCAGCGTTGCGGATATCTTTGGAGTAGTGTTAACGCCAAGACGCCAGGGACGCGGACTTATGAACGCCTGTTGAGTTTGAAAGTTTGACGAATTCTTTTTGGCGCGCTTGGCGCCCTGGTGGTTCGATCAGAAAATGAAACTATACAAATACGCATCGCCTGCGGCCTTTTATCCGCTAGCTGGAAAATTAATCCCCTGGTTTGCCGTACCGGCTGCGATCCTTTTTGCGGTGTCTTTTTATTTCGGCTTCTTTTTAGCTCCCGCTCGCGCTGGTGACCAAAATCAGGTTTACCACATCATATACATTCACGTGGCTGCAGCGTGGATGGGAATGTTTCTTTATGTCCTGATGGCAATTTATGCCGGCATTGGCTGGGCATTCAATGCGCGTCTCGCTTCGATGATGGCCTCGGCACTCTCTATTACCGGGGCCATGTTTACTTTCTTGTCTCTTGTGACCGGCTCTTTGTGGGGTAAACCAACGTGGGGAACGTGGTGGGCATGGGACGCGCGCATCACATCGACTTTAATCCTCTTCTTTCTCTATATTGGATTCATCTCCCTGCAATCAGCAATCGACGATCAAAAACGTGCCGATCGGGCTGGCGCGGTGCTCGCATTGGTAGGCGTCATCAACGTACCGATAATCTATTTTTCCGTGCAGTGGTGGAACACTTTGCACCAGGGCGCCACCATTCGACTGCTCGAAAAACCCAAGATGACCTCACCAATGCTAATCGCAATGCTGGTCATGTTGGCGGCGTGCTGGCTTTATTCAGTTGCGGCAGTCTTGATGCGGGTGAGGTGCATCATTGAGGAGAGAGAACAAAATGCGGCGTGGGTAGCCGAGGGAGCAGTCTGAATATGAACTGGTCAGAATTCTTTTCAATGGGTGGGTACGGATTCTACGTTTGGGGTTCCTATCTAACTACGCTCATACTATTGGGCGGAGAGGTCATGTTACTTAAAAGGCGCAAAAGTGCTTTACGTAAACGCGGGGATCGGCATCCCCGTTAGCGAGATCGGAAATAATAATCATGAAACGTCGTCATAAACGAATTGGCTTTATCGTCGCCGGACTTGCCGGGTTGGGAATTGCTGTGGCGCTCGTCCTGAACGCCTTTCAGCAGAATCTGGTTTTCTTCTTTAGTCCCTCGCAAGTGGTGGCTAAGGAGGCGCCGGTTAACAGGACCTTCCGCGTCGGCGGACTGGTCGAGAACGGAACTCTGAAGCGCGAGAACGACGGCTTGACGGTACGTTTCACTGTAACCGATACCGCCAAGAGCATTCCCGTCGTTTACAAAGGAATTCTTCCCGACCTTTTCAAAGAAGGCAAAGGCTGCGTTGCGCAAGGTCACATTGGAACCGACGGTGTGTTCTACGCCGACCAGGTGTTGGCCAAGCACGATGAAAACTACATGCCTCCGGAAGCGGGTCATGCGATCGACGCAGCCAAGCATGAGAAAGAAGCCGCGAAGTCGGTGGTTTACTAAAGCGTCAGAGAGCGCATCGCGCAAAGCTTCATAATATTTATGGTTCCTGAAGTTGGACAGTTTGCACTAATTCTTGCGCTCATGCTGGCGCTAACGCAGGCGACGCTGCCGCTGCTGGGCGCGGCGCGTGGCAATCGTTCGTGGATCGCTGTGGCAGTCCCTGCCGGGCAAGCCCAGTTCATCTTTGTGGCGATCGCTTTCGGCTGTCTCGCCTATTCATTTATTACTAACGACTTCTCGGTCCTCAATGTCGCGACCAATTCCAATTCCCAGCTCCCGCTCCACTACCGTCTCGCCGCCACCTGGGGATCGCATGAAGGTTCGTTGCTGCTCTGGACCCTGATGCTGGGACTTTGGACCGTAGCAGTCTCGCTCTTCAGCCGCCATCTTCCCGATGAAATGGTCGCGCGAGTGTTGAGCGTAATGGGTGTCATTAGCGTTGGATTCCTGCTGTTCATGCTGACGACATCAAATCCATTTACACGTCTTTTTCCAGTGCCTGTCGATGGACGCGATCTCAACCCCCTGCTGCAGGATCCTGCGATGGTGGCCCATCCGCCCATGCTTTACATGGGCTACGTTGGATTCTCGGTAGCGTTTGCGTTTGCTATCTCAGCCTTGATCAGCGGCCGGCTCGATGCGACCTGGGCGCGCTGGTCGCGGCCCTGGACAACGGTCGCCTGGATGTTTCTCACGATCGGTATTGCGCTCGGCAGCTGGTGGGCCTATTACGAACTCGGCTGGGGCGGCTGGTGGTTTTGGGACCCGGTCGAAAACGCTTCTTTTATGCCCTGGCTCGTCGGTACGGCGTTGATTCATTCGCTGGCGGTAACTGAAAAGCGCGGCGGTTTCAAGAGTTGGACTGTGCTGCTCGCGATTGGCGCTTTCTCGCTGAGTCTGCTGGGAACATTTCTGGTGCGCTCCGGCGTTCTGACTTCGGTCCACGCCTTCGCCACCGATCCCAAGCGCGGCATTTTCATCCTGGTGTTTCTGATCGTGGTAATCGGCGGTTCGCTTTTGCTGTACGCCTGGCGCGCGAAACAGGTTGGACTGGGCAGTAAGTTTGAGGTGATATCGCGCGAGTCGTTTCTGCTTTCAAACAATGTCCTGCTGGTCGTTGCCGCCGGCTCTGTCTTGCTGGGCACGCTTTATCCCTTAATCATTGACGCGCTGGGCATGGGCAAGCTTTCGGTGGGACCACCTTATTTCAATAGCGTGTTTGTGCCGCTAATGGCCCCCGCTGCATTCCTGATGGGTGTCGGACCTATTGCGCGTTGGAAGAAGGCGAGTATTCCGGAACTAGCCGTGCGGCTGCGTTGGGCTTTTCTGACCAGCGTTGTGACGGCTGTGGCGTTGCCGTTCATACTCGGCAAGTGGAAACCGCTGGTTAGCCTGGGATTGTTGCTCGCCCTCTGGATCGTTACCACGGTTATCGTCAATATCTTTGAACGCGTGAAGAGCACGTCCGGTAAATCGAATCCACTGCAAAAGCTGGGCATGCAAACGCGCAGTTATTACGGGATGCAACTGGCCCATCTTGGGGTCGCAGTTTTCATTGTGGGCGTCACAATTGTTACCGGCTATCAGTCAGAGCAAGATGTACGGATGGACGTTGGCGACACTGTCGCCGCCGGGGGTTACACTTTCCGTTTCAATGGTGTCACCAGGACGGCAGGACCGAACTACCAGGCTGAGCGCGCTGAGATTGAGGTGAGCAAAAACGGTCAGGTCACAAACACCATGTATCCTGAGAAGCGCGCCTATACGGCCGCAGGAAATGTGATGACGGAGACGGCCATTGATAGCGGCGTGTTTCGCGATCTCTACATCTCTCTTGGCGAGCCGGTGAGCGGCGGCGCCTGGAGCGTGCGTGTGTATTACAAACCCTTCGTCTCCTGGATTTGGGGAGGCGCAGTGCTAATGGCCATGGGCGGCGGCCTGGCTCTTAGCGATCGTCGCTATGCGTTGGCCGCAAAGAAGCAACGCGAAGCCCTGGCACAGAAATCTCAACAGCCCGTGCCAGCGGTAGCGATGACAGCGAAGGAAGCATGAGCAAACTATTTTTAATTCCGCTTGTTCTCTTTGCTGTCCTGATTGTTTTTCTGGCCATTGGGCTGGGACACGATCCGCACAAGCTACCGTCTGCGCTTATCGATAAACCTGCACCCGACTTTGCCCTGCCCGAATTGCAAGACCCCGGCAAAATCATCTCGCCCAACCAGATGCGTGGCAAAGTTTGGCTCTTAAATGTATGGGGCTCATGGTGTGTCGCTTGTCGCGAGGAACATCCTTTTTTAATGGAAATTGCCCGGAGCAAGGCTGTGCCGATCTACGGTCTAAGTTGGAAAGATAAACGTGATGACGCTCTCGCTGTGCTAAGCGAGTTAGGCGATCCTTACGTGCTTACGGTGTCCGATTTCGATGGTCGTGTAGCCATCGACTACGGGATTACCGGGGCACCTGAGACTTATTTGATCGATAAGAACGGCGTAATTCGCTACAAGGAACCAGGCCAGTTAACACCAGAGATCATGGAGAAAACAATTTTGCCAATGGTTCGAGAATTGAACCGCTGATGCACTTTGAAATCGAGATAAGCCGCGGTGAATGAGATTCGTAAACTGAACTAAATAGGTACCGGCATTCTTTTTAAGATGAAGCGATTTTTTCTACTCCTGCTGCTCGTTGCTTCCCTTCCCGGCCTGGGCCTGGCAAAAGAAGCTCAGCCCGCCTCGGACGATCCAGTCCTTGAAGAGCGCGTGATGAACCTCTCGAAGGAGCTGCGCTGTCTCGTTTGCCAAAATGAAACCCTTGCCGACTCTCGTGCCGACCTGGCGGAAGATCTTCGCAACCAGATTCGCGAACAGATGAAGGCAGGCAAGAGTGACAAGGAAATAGTCGGCTATCTGACGCAGCGCTACGGAAAATTTATTCTTTATAACCCACCGGTCGATCCAACTACCTACCTGCTTTGGTTCGGACCCTTCGTTCTACTACTAGCGGGACTTTTCCTGCTCTTTCGCTTCGTGAAGCAACGGCGCGAATTGATCACCGACCAACCTCTTTCGAACGACGAACGGCAACGAGCGGAAGAACTTCTAAATGCCGATCAGGGAAAAACCGTATGATACTCTTCTGGCTCATTTGCGCCGGCCTGGTTGCCATCGCGCTGGCATTCGTACTGCCTACGTTGCTGCAACGTACGTCAGCTGATGTTGATACTGACAAGGAGCGGGTGAACGTCGAAGTCTATCGCGATCAACTTTCCGAGTTAGACGCAGACCTCGCAAACGGAATCGTCAGCCCCGAACAATATCGACAGGATCGAGATGAAATCGAGCGACGTTTGTTGGAGGACGTCGGCACCCCTACCGCTGCGGCAGAGCAAAAGTCCGCGCCTGCGATTGCCGGTCGCGGCGCCGTTTATGCGGTGAGCTTTGGCATTCCGGTCCTGGCCGTAGCTCTATATCTAATTGTTGGTACCTCTGCGGCACTCAAAGGAGTGCCGCCTCAGGCTTTGTCCGCTTCCGGTCCGTTTTCTGATGGCCAGATGGGTCTACAAGGGATCGAAGCCAACGTTGCGGCGTTGGCTAAACGACTGGAACAAAACCCTGGCGACGCTAATGGGTGGGCCATGCTCGGGCGCTCCTACGTCAGCCTCGAGAAGTATGATGATGCGAGTAAAGCCTACGCGAAAGCGGCTGAATTAAAAAAGGATGACGCCGATATTTTGACGGAGTACGCGTTCGCACTGGCTATGACTAATGGCCGGAAACTCGAAGGACGACCAGCTGAGTTGATTAAGCAGGCGCTCAGTATTGCTCCTGAAAATCCGAAAGTATTGCAGCTCGCCGGCACAGCTGAGTTTGAAGCCAAGAATTATCAACAGGCGATCGTCTATTGGCAAAAATTGCTGGCAATGTCTTCCGGAAATCCCGACTTAGAGCAGTCAATATCTAAACGAATTGAACAGGCCAAGTCGCTTGCCGGGACGACCGCGAAATAGAATCCGTTGGAATAATCAGAGTTTGATTCAAGAGGAGAGTGGGCTCATGGCCGAAGGAAATCGAAAAGCCGTTGACTGCAGACTCTATCCGAGTGAGAAAGGCTGCACGTTGCGAATAGAAGGAACCGAAGAAGAAGTGCTTGAGGCTGCAACTCAACACGCGGTGACGGCACACGGACATACAAATAGCCCGGAACTGCGCGAGCAGTTGCGAACCTTGCTACAGGACGCTTCCGACTAGACCGCTTTCAACGTTCAACGAAAATAATGACACGAGACAATCTGCTTTTCGCAATTATTGGCGTGCTGTTTGGTTTCATCGTCGGTTTCCTCTTCGCCAGTACGATGAATCAACGCTACGGTCCGGGCGCATCGCCGGCGGCGCTTTCGAGCGGTCAGATGCCGGCCGATCATCCGCCCGTCGGCGCCGGCGGCCCTGCCTCGGGAAACATGCAGGCTGAGGTTACCGCCCAAATTGACGAAGCGCGCAAGCAACCTAAGAATTTTGACGCACAGGTAAAGGCCGCTGAGCTCTACTACAAAATTGGACGATACGATCCGGCGATTGAATTTCTGCTAAAGGCCAATCAGCTGAAACCCGATGACTATGGAACTCTTGTGGCGTTGGGACTCGTCAATCTGGATGCCGGTCACTACGATGTTGCCGAAAAGTGGTACAAGGCGGCGCTCATGAAAAAGAGCGACGACGTCCAAACCCTGGCGGGTCTCGCCGCGGCGACCCTGGGCAAGGGTGACGCCAAAGCAGCTGAGCAAGCAATCGCGAATTTGGAGAAAGCCGATCCCACCAGTGAGGATCTGCCGCAGTTCAGGGAAAAGTTAGCAGCATTGAAGAAATAGTGGACAGTGGGCAGTGGGCAGAAAGATTAAGCCCGTAGTTCCTAGCTAGGGTAGCTCTTTCTGCACACTGCACACCGCACACTCCCCACTGCTCCTCACGGTGCGATCGTCATTCGCACCACGCTGGCTAGAGGGATCCGCTGGATCTTTCCATCCTTGCCGATCACAACCACCTGACCATTCTCCACAGTTACTCGCCGCACGCCTCCCATCGAACGATCGACGAGCGTTCCGTCACTTGTTTCAATAACTAACCGCGGTCCGCTCTCGTCGATTTCCTGAGGTGCCGGCTGCTTCGTAGCTCGTGAGCCTCTGCTCCTTCTGGCCGGGCGCGCTGGTGCATTGGAGCTCTCAGTCTCGGAGCTTTCGCCAGTTGCCTTCTCTGCGCTCTCACCCTTCGCGACAGTCTCAGCGGGCTTTGGTGCCTCAGCGGGCTTTGGCTTCGGCGTTCTAGTCGGCCGCGTTCTGCGAGCCACGGTTCCGCGTGGACGCGTGTTTCTGGCCGGAGGCTTCGCAGTAGCTGATCTGGATTCTGGTTCGGACGACGTAATTGGACTTGGCACCGCTTTGGGTGCCTCAGCGACCTCGGTCGGAGGTTCATCGATCCGCGCACCCACAGAAGACACGCGCCTCTCGCCTTTATTTGAAGCGGCCGCGGCGGTCGTTGCTTCAAGCGCGTCCTCGTGTTCTACCAAAGGCCCTGAGGTTATCGCTTCGAAGGCGCCGCCGAATCGCAGTCGATAGACCGCCTCGTCATCGTCGGGCGTCCGACCTTCAACACGTAGGAGCAGGCTTTCCTGTTTGCGTAAATAGAGACTCTTGGTGATGGGAGAGGAACTGCCGGCATAAACTGTAAACTTCAAGAGCGGTCGAAGACTCGATGAAGTAAACACGTCGATGTCGCCGTTGAGGTTTCGGCTATCAACAGTTATCAGGATATCGCCCGGGTTAGCTATAAAAGCATAATAGTGATCGGTTACTCGCGGGTCGCCCAGATCCCTTGCGGAGATAATGCCACGAACTTCATTGGCGCGGACGGGCGATGGCCACGCGATGTCAGTTGACTGCGCGCGGGCGTATCCGGCCAGGGCAGCCAGCAGAAGGAGCATCCGGATGCCGCTGGCAATCGTCTTGTGTGTTGCAGGATTTTGCATGGTGATAAAGCCGGTAGAATCGATCGAGATTAAAGCTCAACTCGGGAGCAGTAAGAATATCAGATTTGCGGCTGGAATCGCATTGCCTTGAGAAAAGTTTAAACTGAACTTTCAATGGTGAGATGAAGTCAGTACCACCACGTGGTAGCGGGTGGGTATCCCGATTGCCGAGTGCTAATGAGAACCTCACCCGCTACTGCGTGGTGCTACTGACCTCATTTTCGCTCTTGAAGCAGCGAGGGTAAAAACATACTCAATGAAATAGCCATCGTAATTTTGTGTGAGTTTATGGATCGTTTATGCTTCCATCATGAAAGTATTTTCGCTCAGACTCCTGGTCTCCTTGCTCGCCATACTCTTCCTCTCTCCTACGCTGACGGCCAACGCTCAAGTATGGACGGCGAAGCTGGATAAAACAGTTCGCTTCTACCAAACCACGGATCTCGGCGTAGTAGTTATCGGTACCGAGAAGTCCCTTTACGCCGTGGATGGTCAAAGCGGCGAAACCTTGTGGCGTCGCAAGGATGCTTCGCTGGACGAGACTGACGTTGCGCCGGTCCCCGGTTCCGACCTGCTCCTGCTTAGTTTTCAGAAAGGTGAGCGGACTCGAGTTGAAGCCGTTGACCTTTTGAGCGGCGACAGAATCTGGCAAAGCAACAAACTTCGCGGCGGTCTAATGCAAATGGCAGTCGATCCGGACGCCAATCTACTCGCAGTTGTGCTAGCCAAAGACGCAAGGGCGCAGGCAGACAATGGCTTCAAACGTCATCCGCTTTTGCATGTTCTGGACCTGGCCTCCGGTAACGAGATCTGGAAACAGGAAGTTGGCGAAGTTGAAATGATGCCGACACGCTGGCCGGAAAACTCAGGCGACGACGTCGATTACACATTCGACAACTACTATCCACCCGTATTCTTAGGCGGCAGACTATACACGTTTTACGAAGGCCTCACCTCTTTCGACGCCCGCACCGGCAAGTCGCGTCTGCGGGAGCGTTATCGGGTGAACGAAGATGGTCTGGCGCTTACCGAGGCGGCACCAATTTTCGATGCCGACACGATTTACACTTCCGGCCATGGGCGCGTTCGCGCGATCTCACGCGAAACCGGTGACACCGAGTGGGAAGCTAAAGACCTGGGTTTGACGCCTGAGATGATTCTGGTTGGTCAGGTTTTATACGTCCGTACCGGTGGCCAGTTTACTCGTCTTAAGAATGGTGAAAGTGTCGAGCGGGGATCGTACGGCGTCAGCGCCATCAATACTCGCGATGGAAAAGTGCTTTGGCGTTACAAAGGCGCCGACAAGGGCATAACGAATCTCGTGCTGCCAAATCCATCGAGCGTTGTCATAGCCGATCGTGACGACTTAATCGTCATTGACTCAACGACCGGCAAGCGGCGATTTCGTTCTCATCACGGGATCGAAAAGGCATCCTTTGGGATATTGAACGAGAGCGGCGCTGTTGTTATCGGCGGACAATCAGAGGTCGCAGCTTTTGATGTCAACAGCGGTAATGAGTTATGGCGCGCGCGTCATACGCCACCGGGTCGCGGTATCTTCCGCACGGCTGTCGCAGTAGCGGCGCGCGCCGCGTCGTTATATTTCCGTTACGGCGGCTCGGCTGTGACGGCTTTTCGCGGTGTGCAAATTGCACGCGCGGTGGGCGGACTTAGTTGGTCAGGATTGGCCGCTCGTTCTTCCGTTAATTTGCAGGCCCTGGCAACTAACTCGGCTCGAAACTACGTGCGATCTTACGGCGCCGCAAGGTTCAGGCGATTTGGCGTGATTTCCAGCGTTAGAGATCGCCTGTCGGCCGGGACACCGTCCGCTCCCTCACCCGCTGATTTAGTTCGCCGCCGTACTAACGACGTAGACGAACGCCTCCTGGATAGACTTGATCCCGCGCATCAACTCGAACGCCTCTCGCGCTTCCTGTGGCATCGCGATCGGCTGGCTGCCTTAAGAGGCAATTGGATGTATTTCTACACTGATCTGCAGGGTCGCGATGGCGATGGTCTTGCGGGAGTGAACATACAGACCGGAGAAACGGCTAGAGAGATTCGCCTGCGTAAGCTCGATGAGCGATTCATTACCGACGAAGCATTAGCCTTGATATTTGTCTCCGATGGAAATCGCGTGTTTGCGTATCCGATTGATCAGCGGTAGTAAAGGCTCCGCAGTCACCATCGCACACAAAATCAGAACTGGGAGCGATAGCGACCAGCCGATTACTCAACTCACAAGTCTGCAGCATTGAGCGGTCTCTCGTATAGATTTCATCGTTGATTTTCCGACTGGTCGCTGTCGCACCGTGTTTAGTGTCTTACTCTCAAGGTCGTCGGCTATCTGTTTGCGACTACATTGACTCTTCGGCTGGTCGCTATCGCTCCCAGTTCCGATTTTGTGTAGTGACTGCTGAGTAGATCAACTAGATCGGCAGCCTCAACAATGCTTCGCAGCCTCGCTTCCCTGAGCGATTCTCGAGGGTCAACGTTCCGCCATGCGCCTCTGCAATTTGTCGCGAAAGCACCAGGCCGATGCCCGACCCTTTTGCCTTGGTTGTAAAGAACGGCACGAATAAATTTGCCGTACTGGCAAGGCCAGGTCCTTCGTCGCTGATCCGCAACTCGACCTGACCGTTGCTTTGAGTCCAGCCAACTCCGACGTTTCCCTTCGTTTCCATCGAAGCATCTACTGCATTTCTGACCAAATTTATCAACAACTGCTCCAGCTGAACGTCATCACCCTGAATCACCAAATCCGGACCTGCAAACACGTTTACGGGCAAACGTGTTTCCAGGTTGACGACGCGCTGCACCAGCGAACCAATATTGAGCGGCTCAAAGCGCGGCTGCGGGAGGCGCGCAAGTTTCGAGTACGACTCAATAAACCGCGCCAGCGAATCGGCGCGCGAAGAAATAACCTCAAGCCCGCGGTGCATATCCTCGCCCCAATCAGTCGGTCGCGGTTGCAATGTCAGCAGGTCAGCCAGACTACCGGCGACTGACTTGATGGGCGCCAGCGAGTTGTTGAGCTCGTGGCCCAGCACACGCAGTAGTCGCTGCCATGCAGTGCGTTCTTCTTCACGCAGCGTTTGACTGAGGTCCGTCAACACCAGCAACTGATGCTGCGCGCCGCCCTCGCGAAAAGTGCTGTGGCGAATGTCCCATCGTCCGAAGCCGCCCGGAAAAACCATCTGCATCGTGTGTGGTCCCTCTCCTTCCTCGCGACTGAAGCAGGCGGCCAGACCAAGCTCACTACTGGTGCGACCCAGCAATCTGGTTGAAGGTTGGGCCAGCAGTCTTTCGCCGGCTCGATTAACTAACTGCAAGCGCTGGTCACCATCGAAAGCGAAGACCGCCACATCAATTTCGGCCATCACAGTTCGCAACAGCGCGTTCGCTTCGAGTGCACCGATTCTCTGTTCGCGCAGCGTTTGGCCAAGGTCGTTCACTTCGAGCATCACTTCGCCGAGCGCATCGCCCATTGCGGCGCGGCGTCCACGGATTGAATAGTCGCCTTCGCGGATGGCAGCGAGAATGTTTGAAAGAGTTTGCAGCGGCCGGACGATGCGCTGCTTGAGGTTAAAGGCGATGCTCAGCCAGAAGATGGCGAGGAAGAGATCCGCTGTCCATTGCACGCGCGCGCTGTAGTCGTCGTACCAAAGGAGAAACGCGCACAGGCACACTGCGGGAAAACCTGCCGCCAGGGCAAGGAACGTAACGCGCTTCTCAAACTTTAACCGGCTGCCACGCCTGATCGACGGGTCGAGGCTGGTGATCGTTGAGATATGTTTTGCCGGTTTAGGGACGGGATTCACGCTGACTATGATAACTCACACGCAACGCGGGACAGGGGTAAAGCGTGAAGGGGAAAGCGTAAGGGCGAATAGGGCGGGGTAACGAGAACGTCCGGAACTATACCCTCTTTCCCCCTCTGCTCCTATTTTAAGACAGCCCGTACTTCTGCAAGCGCCGGTAAAGTGCGCTGCGGCTCAAGCCGAGCGCTTCAGCGGCACGGTTTGCATTGCCCTCAAAGCGGGCGAGGGCTTTCGTTATCAGTATGCGTTCCGCCTCTTCCAGACTCATCTCCTCGAGCCGGGACGAAAGGCGCCCGTCCGAGGTTGGCTGCAGGGCCAGGTCAAAGGCGGTGACCACATTGCCGGTGCTCATCAACAGGGCCCGCTCAACCACGTGGTCCAGTTCCCGCACATTGCCCGGCCACGAATGTTCCCGCAATGCATCCAGCGCCTGCGGAGTGAAACTCATCACCGCGCGCCGGTATCGTTCGCTGTGTTGTCGCAGAAAATACTCAGCCAGCGGCGCGATGTCCTCTCGCCGATCGCGTAATGGTGGAATATGAATTTCAACGGTATTGAGTCGAAACAAAAGGTCCTGACGAAACCTGCCCTGGGCCACTTCAATATGTAGATCTGCATTCGTCGCCGAAAGCACGCGCACGTCCACCTTGCGTGTCGTTGACGATCCGACTCTTTCGAACTCACCTGTCTCTAAAACACGCAATAGTTTTGGTTGTAGCGTCAGCGGAACGTTTGCTATCTCGTCGAGAAACAAAGTGCCGCCGTCAGCTAACTCAAAGCGCCCCACGCGATCGGTCTTGGCATCGGTAAACGCGCCGCGCACGTGACCAAACAGTTCGCTCTCGAAGACTCCTTCCGCAAGCGCGCCGGCGTTAAGAGCTACCAATGGTTTTGCTGAGCGCGAGGATGTCTGGTGCAGGGCACGTGCGATCACTCCTTTGCCCGCGCCGTTTTCTCCGGTGATCAGAATGTTGGCGTCAGCAGGTCCGATCCTTTCGACCAGCTTCAGTACCGACTTCATCGCCGGTGACTCGGCGATAATATTAGGCTGCTTTACACCTTCGTCAGCGACGCTGTCGCGCAGCGCCACATTCTCCGCCTCCAGACGTTGACCGCGTCGCAGAGCGGTGGCCAGCTCGACCTGCGTGCGCACTACAGCGAGCAGTCGGGCGTTGTCCCACGGTTTTTGAATGAAGTCGCGGGCGCCGCGACGCATGGCTTCGACCGCGAGATCGACACTGCCCCAGGCCGTCATTACTACCACCGGCAGGCTCGCGTCGACAGTCTGGATTCGGTTCAGCAAGTCCAGCCCTTCGCTGCCTGAAGTGGTGTCACGCGCGTAGTTAAGATCGATGAGGACGACATCGAGGTCCTTTGAGTTCACTGCCTCGAGTACGCCGGCAGGAGAAGAGGCGGCTTCGATCTCGAATCCATTGCCCTTCAACAGGAGACGCAACGCCGCGAGCACGTCCGTCTGATCATCTGCAATCAAGATTCTAGCCATCGTCGTCTTAAAGGCCCTCAACTCTCAGCTCCGCTGAGGCGAACACAATGCAATTTACTCCCAATGCTGGCGACAACTCTTTGGAGTGCGGTGACCGGACAAGCGGTGACAAGTCACCGCACTCCACAAACTCACTCGCTCCGTAGTGCAACCAGCGGATCAACCCGCGTGGCCCGCCATGCTGGAATAAGGCAGGCAAGCAGTGCGATTGCCAACAACAATACGGTAATGATCGTCAACGTGACAGTATCAGTTGCCGTCACGCCATAGAGCTGTTCCGTCATTTCCTTCTGCCACGACCCTCTAACCGCAGACTGACTCGTCATCCATCGCTTAAATGCGTAACCAAATGCTGCTCCGACCACGAGCCCGAATAACACCAGCTTCATTCCCTGCCAAATCACGAGCTGCAAAATATTCGTTGTGCGAGCCCCCAACGCCAACCGCACGCCCATTTCATTCGTGCGTTGCGCCACCGAATAAGCGAGCACTCCGGCCAGGCCGATGGCTGCCGCCAGTAATGCCAGGCCACCGAAAAACCCGAGCAAGCGCGCATAGAGCCGTTCCTGTGCCAGCGATCGCTCGGAGCGGTTCGCCTGGGTCGACAATTCAGTGATCGGCAAACTACTGTCGACTTCGCGGACCGTCTGGCGCACCGCGCTCACAAGCGCAGTCGGATCTACCGAAGTGCGCAAGGAGAAGTACACCTCGCCCATGTCCTCGAGTTCCTGCAACCACGGCGTGAATAGCAGCGGTTCAACGGCGTCCCGCTGGCTGTTGTATTTGGTGTCTTTAACAACACCGACTATCTCATATTCGCGTTTTGACTCGGGGTCGGTGACCCGCTTGCCCAAAACATCGCCGTTGGGAAAAAACTTCTTTCCGAACTCCTGATTGACAATGGCCACCTTGGGAGCATTTGCTGAATCATGAGCTGTAAAGGTGCGGCCCTGCAGCAAAGGAATTTCAAGGGTGGAGAAATAATTTTCGCGGACCATCTGACGATTTGTCAGATGGTCGCTGGCGGTTTTCTCCGTCTCGCCCGGCAACAAGACATTCGTGTTCCAGCTGTAGTGAGCGATCAAAGGAACGCGTCCGAAGGTCGCGGATCTTACGCCCGGTACTGCATCCAGGCGGGAGGTGAGTTGATGGTAATAATCCACCAGCCGTTCATCTTTGTATCCCGCTTGACCTGGCTGCAAAGCGAAGACCAGTAGGTTATCCTGATTGAAACCGATATCCACCTGTTGCAAGTTATGCAACGTACGAATGAACAACCCGGCGCCCATCAGCAACAGCAACGACAACGCTACTTGAGCAACCACAAGCGCTTTACTCAAACGAGACACGGCTCCGGTGCTACGACGGCCGTGCTTAAGTCCGAGAGTAAGGTCATGTCGCGTGGCACGCCACGCCGGAGCCAGGCCAAACAAGATGCCCGTTGCGAGCGACACTCCAGTGGTGAAAAGCAAGACGCGCCAGTTCAGGCTGGGCTCGATGCCGGGCGGCAGGAAACTGGTATCACGGCTCGCCATTGCCGCCAAAACATTTTTTCCCCACACCGCAAACAGAACACCTACAGCGCCGCCAAGCGCCGCCAGCAATACGCTTTCCGTTAACAACTGGCGGATGAGTCGCCGGCGTCCGGCTCCCACGGCCAGGCGCAAAGTAATCTCGGGTCCGCGGACTGCAGCCCGGCTCAACAATAGGTTTGCCACATTGGCACACGCGATTAGCAGCACAACTGCTACAACAGCAAACAGCCCGTAGATCGTCGCTGCGTAACGCTTGCGAGTTTCCATCGCTCCGCGGCTGCCGGATTGTGCCAGCAAGCGAGGATAGTCTTTGGCCTCAAGAGCGGTGGGTTCATTATCCTTGCGCGGCGGTGGCATGATCTCCAGGGCCGCGGATTGGAATGTTCCACTCAAACTGTCTCGAGCCTGTTCCAGCGTGGCGCCGGGTTTCAATCTACCCATCAACTGGAGCCACCAATAGCCTGGTTTGTCTGCCGTCTTTGCCAGTGCGGTTCGTTCGCCCAACAGCGCGGGCTCGAAAGCGATGGGAACAGTGACGGCCGGCTTTTGATTGACTTGCAAGGTTCCGAAAAAGCCTGGCGGCGTTACGCCGACAATGGTAAATGAAGTCTTATTTAGCTCCAATTGTTGGCCAATCACTGCGGGATTCGCGCCAAAGCGCTCCTGCCAGTATTGATGACTTAAGACCACCACCGGTGTTGCCGCGGAGCTGTCGTCCTCGTAAGTGATCGTCCGGCCGACGATCGCTGGTACGTTCATGCCGGCGTAGTAACCACCTGAGACGGCCTGCCCGTCGACGACTTCGGCCTGCTGATTGACAACGGCCGTCAATTCATAGACCGGCGCAAACGCAAAAATATTTTGCAGAGGACTGGCGCTATTTGTAGTCTGTGCCTGCCGCAGTTTTTCGAAAGTATCGTAACGAAACGTCGAGGCGCCGCGGGTGCCGGGAGCACTTGGCAAAAATGAGCCTCGCATTCCGTTCGTTCTAAACGCACTCCCAGCCTGCCATTCAAACAAGACTAACTCTTCCGGTTTGCTTACCGGCAATGTCCTAAGCAAAACCGTATCGACGACGCTGAATAAAGCCGTGTTCGCGCCAATTCCCAGGGCTAAGGTAGCCACTGCGACAGCAGTGAATCCTAAATTTTTGCGCAAGATCCGGAATGCGTATTTAAGGTCCTGCCAGAGACTTTCCATGCTTCCTCCTAAAACCTCGAGTTGAAGAGTACTCTGAGTGGTTCACTCGTTCCTTAGCGCCACGAGTGGATCGACTTGCGTTGCCCGCCATGCTGGAATGAAGCAAGCTACCAGCGCGACTGTCAGGAGCAAACACGTAATGACGACGAACGTAGCCGGATCGGTAGCGCTCACGCCGTAAAGCATCCTGGATATCAAACGGGTTAGGCCCAGTGAAACGACGAGACCCAGAGCTACTCCGGCCAGCGCCATCTTCATTCCATGAGTCAAGACGAGCCGTAAAACGTCTTGCCGTTGCGCCCCCAGCGCGAGACGAATGCCAAGCTCATGTGTCCGTTGACCCACCAGATAGGAAATGACGCCGTAAATGCCGAGACTTGCAAGCAACAGGGCAACTACGGCGAAGGCTCCCAAAAGGATCATCGAGAAACGTTGCTGCGCCAATGATTCGGCAATTACGTGATTCATTGTTTGCGGATCGGAGATGACATTCTGTTTGTTTTGATTCGCTACAATCTGACGAATGTCGTTGAGTAGTTCAGGTCCATTAACACCGTTCGAACGGAGCACAACCCCTGCGCTGGTGGGGACGCTGTTGTCTGGCAACGCTCTAAACGGCAGATAAAGTTGAGCCTGAAGGCCATCGGTTTCATCCGAATTCAGGCTCCACTGCTTCACATGTCTAACCACACCAACAATCTGCCAGGGTCGATCTGCCCCGGTGTTGATTCCCTTGCCGATCGGATCATTGGCTCCAAAGTATTTATGAGCGAACGCTTCATCGATCACTGCGACCGGCGTCGATCGTTCGTCATCCTGTGCAGTGAAAAAACGTCCTTGCTTAAGCTGGATCCCCATGGCTTTTAGATAGCCTGGTTCGACACCGTAAACCAGTGCCATATTCATTTCACTACTACTCGCCGGTTTCGGCTGGCCCTCGAGCCAGAAGAACAGATCGTCTTCGCTCTGCAAGGGCGAGGCGCCGGTTGTTAATGAAGCCGAATCGACACCGGGCGCGGTGTTGATTTTGTCGCTTAAATCCCGCAAAGCAGCGCGAACCTCCTGGGGGCTGGCATTGGCCATCGCCGGCGGCAACGTAAGTCCGAAGGTTAAAACATTGTCCGCACGAAACCCTGGATCAACTTTCCATAGCGCGGTAAGAGTGCGAATCATCAAACCCGCGCCGATTAACAGAACCAGTGCCAAAGCCATCTCAACCGCAACAAAAATTCCCTGAGCGCGAACTCGCCCGCCACTGGTTCCTCGTGCCCCCTCCTTTAGTGTCTCGGTAATCTGGTTACGCGAAATCTTCAAAGCGGGAACCAGACCCGCTAAGATTCCCGTGAGCAGCGAAACGACAAATGTGAAAAGGAGCACGCGGCCATCGAGTCCAACTTCCTCGGCGCGCGGCAACGTCGTCGGCAGTGCCGCCAGCGCAAGCTTTGTCCCCCAGCCCGCCACGATCAGCCCGAGTGCGCCACCAGCTAATCCGAGTAGCGTGCTTTCAGTGAGTGACTGCCGGAGCAACTGCCGGCGGCCGGCTCCCAAGGCTGAACGAATCGCGAATTCGCGCGACCTACCGGTGGAACGAGCAAGCATGAGGTTGCTCACGTTGACGCAGGCAATCAACAGCACAAATCCAACCGCGCCAAACAGCATCAGCAGAATCGGCCGGATGTTCCCGACTACTTGTTCCTTGAGTGGAATGACGGTAGCACCGTTGCCGCGATTAGTTGTCGGATAAGCGACGGCCAGATCGGCCATCACCCGGTTCAGATCTGACCGGGCTTGCTCGATCGTTACGCCGGGCTTAAGTCGTCCAATTCCATGAAGACCCAACGCGGCACTGCGGCTTTTTAATGCGCCACTGTTCCATTGGCCGATGGGGACGAACACGTCGACGCCGCGAACTAACGTAAACGTCGCCGGGATCACGCCCACCACCGCGTAACTCTTTTCGTCGAGCGTAATTCCCTTCTGCAGTACATCGCCGGCGGAGCCGAATTTCCGCCGCCACAAATCTTCACTGATCAGCGCCACTGGACCGGCGCCGCTTTCATCTTCACCAGGCATAAAGGTCCGGCCTAACAAAGGCTTGAGACCGAGAACCGTGAAGTAGTCAGCTGAAACCAGACGCGCATCAACGCGCTCCGGTTCGCCCGCACCTATCAGACTAAAGCCGAAGCTGCGGGAAATGGCCATGGCAGAAAAGGTCTGATTCTGTTTTTGCACATCACGAAAATTCGGGTACGGCATGGCGCCTTGCTCGAAATTCGGCTTGCTTTGGTGGATCGTCACCAACTGTTCCGGCTGCGGATATGGCAGCGGGTTGAGCAACACTCCATTCACCACTGAAAAGATCGCCGTGTTCGCCCCTATACCTAATGCGAGCGAACAGACGGCCACGATCGTGAAGCCCGGGTGGCGCAAAAGTCCGCGTAGCCCGTAACGAATGTCCTGAATAAGATTGTTCATGACTTCTCCCAATACTGCGCCAACTATTTTGGAGTGCGGTGACCTGTCACCGCTTTGGTCGTCGCGACCTGTCGCGACCACCGTTGGGTCGAAACTCCTAACCATCTGGGCGTCAAGCCGCCCAGGACTAAAGCGGTGACAGGTCACCGCAATCCAAAACACTCATTCATACCGGAGTGCGTGTAGCGGGTCGAGACGCGTCGCCCGTCGCGCCGGAATGTAGCAAGCGAGTAAGGCAACCAGTGCCAACAACACCGCCACTGCTGCAAAGGTAAGTGGATCTTTGGTTGTTACCCCGAAAAGCAAACTGGCAATCACGCGCATCAAAGCAAAGGCACCGACTAACCCAATCCCCAATCCAATCAAGACGAGTTTGAAGCCCTGCGAAACGATTAAACGCAAGACGTCGCCCGTCTGCGCTCCCAGGGCCATGCGGATGCCGATTTCATTCGTGCGTTGAGCGACCGAGTAGCTCATCACGCCGTATAACCCCACGATCGTGAGAACCAAAGCGACGGCAGCAAAAATCACCAGCAAAGTTGCGTTGAAACGCGGCGTGGCAACTGTCGCCGAAATGTACTCGTCCATTGTCTTAATACTGAACACAGGAACTTCCTGGTCCATTGCGTGCACTTCATTTTGCACCGCTGTGATCAAACTGTGCGGGTCGTTTTCAGTTCTGACGATGAGGGTCATCTGATTGAAAGGCATCTGTGGCACGGGGATGAAATAGCCTGCCCTCACCTCAGAGCTGAGATTTCGATTTCTAACATCGGAAACAACTCCTACTATTTCCCGCATCGCGGGTTTATCGGAGTTAGTCGATATGCCCGGTTTAATTCGTTTGCCAATCGGGTCTTCACCGGGAAAGAATTTGTTAGCGAAGGCCTGGTTCACGATAATGACCGGCGGCGCTGTTTTGTTGTCTCGTTCGGTAAACTCCCTTCCCTTCAGCATCGAAACACCGAGTGTCTTGAAGTAACCCTCTTCAATAGCAAAGAAGTCTGCGGAAGGTTGATTGCCTTTTTCCACCGGGCGACCTTCAGTTTCGAACGAGATAACAAAGGCGTCACCGTTCAACGGCAACGGAATAATCGAACTCGCAGAACGAACTCCCGGCAATGATTCAACACGCCTGACCAATTCGCGATAAAACGGTTCCTGCTTGTCGGCTGGATATTTGACCTCGGGAATACCGACCACAAACGTCAAAAGATTCTGCGAGTCAAACCCGGGGCTGACACTTCGTAACCGCCATAAACTTTGGATCAACAGACCGGCGCCCACCAACAACACCACCGCAATCGCCAACTCGCCAACCACCAGCACCCCTCGGATGCGGTTACGGCGAGCGCCTTCGCTCCCTGTTCGTCCGCCTTCTTTCAACGACTCGGTTAGCTCTGTTTTTGATGAGTGAATGGCTGGTACCAGGCCAAACACCACGCCGGTTAAGACCGAAACCAGCAACGTAAAGCCGAGCACGCGCCAATCGAGACCAACTTGCAAAGCGCGCGGAATGTTTTGTTTTCCCAGCGCTATCAGTAAATCCGACCACCAAACCGCAAGTACCAAACCCAGAGTTCCGCCCGCCAATGACAGGATTACGCTCTCGGTGAGCAATTGCCTGATCACTCGCATGCGACTGGCCCCAAGCGCGGAGCGGATCGCCATCTCCTTGTGTCTGGTCATGGCGCGCGCCAGCAGCAGATTGGCTACATTCGCGCAAGCGATCAAAAGCACAAAACCAACCGCCCCCAACAGGATCAGCAGAGCTGGGCGGACGTCGCCGACCAGCGCTTCGAGCGTGGGTTCCAGTCTGGTGCTCTTATGCAAGTCCTTGTCGGGATATTGCTGTTCAAGCCGGGCACTGATCGCGGTCATTTCGGCCTGTGCTTGTTCCCTGGGAACGCCCGGCTTGAGACGAGCGATCACATTCATGTAGTGCGCGCCACGCTCTTGCGTAATCGGTTCCTCGCCTTCCCGGTCCACAGCCACGGTTGTCCACAATTCGACCGGGTCGTTTTGTATCGGAAACTGAAACGCCGCCGGCATGACGCCGACGATGGTGTAGCTTTTCCCATCAAGCACCATCGATTGGTTCATGATATTTGGATCAGAATTAAACCGCTGCTGAAAGAGTTGTTGGCTTAAGACAACCACACGTCCGGTATCACCTGGATTATCTTCGCTGGGAAGAAACCCGCGCCCGATCACCGGTGACGCGCCCAGCAATGGAAAGAGATCAGCATTAACCACCGCACCCTGAACCCGTGTTGATGCGCCGCGGCCTGTCAGTATGAAGTCGCTGTTGTGGTACGACGCCATGTGCTCAAAGCTATGACTCTGATCGCGCCAGTCCGCAAAGTTTGGGTAGGAAGCCGAGCCGCGAACGTAGCCGCGAGTGGAATCGGTCTCCCAAACGTTCATCAGCCTTTCAGAATTTGGGAACGGCAAAGGCCTCAGCAGCACCGCATTTACGACACTGAAGATCGCGGTGTTGGCGCCAATTCCCAATGCGAGCGCAATCGTTGCCACGATGCTGATGCTCGGAGCTTTAAGTAACATGCGAACTCCATAGCGGATATCCTGCCAAAACATTTCCATGATTGTCGTTCCTTCCTACCCACCACCCTTGTGGTTGCCTTTTAAGATCTCATCTCAGATTTATTCGTAATTCAGCGCAACCATCGGATCTACTTTCGTGGCGCGTCGCGCCGGCAAGTAACACGCGAAGAAAGCTACCGCGGTAAGCAATAAGGAAATCGCTATGTAGGTAACGGGGTCGGCAGCGCTTACCTCATAGAGCAGGCTAGCCATCAAACGCGTTAGGGCAAATGCAATCACTAACCCGATTCCTACTCCCAGGAACGTCAACGTCATTCCTTTCTTCAGCACCATCGTGAGAATGTTGCGGCGTTGCGCTCCCAGGGCCATTCGTACCCCAATCTCCTGAGTGTGCTGAACCACGAAGTAGGCGAGCACCCCATAGATCCCGACTGTCGCCAGCAATAACGCCAAGCCGGCGAAGATGGTCAGCAGCGTCATGCCTAAACTGCGCGATGCCGTTTCTTCGCCCAGCATCTGACCCATAGTGCGAATATTTGAAATGGGCTGCTCCGGATCCACCTGATGAATTTCATTTCGCACGGCAGCCACAAGGCTCAACGGATCGACGGACGTGCGGATAGTCAAATCGCGTGGCGTGTAGAACGGTTCCTGACCTTGCTGGTAAGGAAAGTACATTTCCGCTTTTACGGGTTCGTCGACGCCCATCTGTCGCACGTCACCCGCAATACCCACAATTGTCACCCAGGTGGCTTTGTCGTTCGGGTCATCCATCGTGAAGCGTTTGCCGAGAGGATCCTCGCCTGGCCAATACTGTCGCGCCATCGTTTCGTTGATGATCGCCACCTTGGTAGATTGTTCATTGTCGCCGTCCGTAAACGAACGGCCACGTTGCAGAGGTATGCCCATCGTCTTGAGATAATCAGGAGTCACCTGTCGATGGTTTGCGTCATAGGCGATGCCGCCGGAGCTTAATTGCTCCAGACTGCGACCCTCTGGAACGAAACCACTCGTGCCTCCCTTCCAGGCCAATGGGATGCTGGTTGCGTAACCGGCTGAAATGACGCCGGGCAACGATTGCACGCGCGCGAGCACTTGCTTGTAGAAGTTAGTTCGCTGCGAGAGCTCGCTGTATTTCTTGTCCGGCAACACCGTCCGTAAAGTCAGTACGCTCTCCGACCTTAAAGCGGCATATTGCTCTTGCAACTTGAAAAAGGTTTGGATCAGCAATCCCGCCCCCACCAGTAAAACGAGCGCCAGGGCAACTTCAGCGACGACCATGGCGCTGCGCAAACGGTTCCCGCCGGCGTTCAAGCCTGAACGGCCGCCGCCCTGTTTTAGTGCCAGGTTCAAATCGATTTTTGAAATTTGAAATGCCGGGATCAGAGCGAACACCAGCGTGGTAATGAAAGTGAGAAGCAGAGTAAAACCGAGCACCTGAAAGTCCAAAGTCAATTTAGTTGAAAGTGCGAGTCCGTCCGGAATCAGTCGCTGCAAAAACGAAAAACTCCACCAGGCGAGCACCAGGCCACCGATGGCGCCGGCCGCCGACATCAACAATCCTTCCATTAATAACTGGCGCACGATGCGCATGCGGCTCGCACCCAGCGCGGCGCGCACGGCCATCTCGCGCCGGCGGCTCGCCGCCCGCGAGAGCAGCAAGTTGGCGATGTTCGCGCAAGCGATCAAAAGCACAAACCCGACTGCCACCGATAGGACCAGCAGTGGCCGGCGGACATCTCCCGCCAGCTCATCACGCAGAGGTCGTACGTAAGCGGTAATCCGACCAGCTTCGTCGGGATGATCGTGCGCGATTCGTTGTTGGATGGCGCGAACCTCTGCATTTGCCTGTTCAATGGTGACGCCCGGTTTTAGGCGCGCGACCACACTCAAATAGTGACGATTCCGCTGCGTCAGTTGTTCAGCGGTAAAGCCGATGGGGACCCACATGCCAACCTTGCTATCCAGGAACTGAAAGCCGGCCGGCATTACTCCAACAACCGTATACTTCTCGCCACTCAGTGAAAGCTGGCGACCGATTATGTTCTGTTCGCCCCCATAACGTTGTTGCCAAAGGTTGTGGTTGATGATCACAACTCTGTTGGCGCCGGGTGTATCCTCTTCGTTGGTGAACGCACGCCCAAGAGCCGGTTTAATGCCAAGCAGTGCAAAGTAATTCGCCGTCACGCCAAAGGCTTCAACTTTCTCGGGCTCGCCATCGCCGGTGAGATTAAAGCTGCGCATATCCTGAGCCGCCATGTCGGCAAATGACTGGCCTTGAGTTTTCCAATCCACATAATTGGCGGGCGCCGGAGTGTTGCGTGGAAAGCCTGCGAAAGAAGCGTCTTCCCAAATCATCACCAGCCGGTCAGGATCCGCGAAAGGTAGACCTCGCAACAGCACGGCGTTGACCAGACTAAAGATGGCAGTATTGGCGCCGATACCCAACGCCAGAGTTATCACCGCAATCGCTGTGAACCCCGGACGCTTCAATAAACTTCGAATTCCGTAGCGAAAATCTTTGAGCACTGTTTCCATGATTATCTCCCGGACGCGTTCCTTGTTTTGCTGGATCTCCTTTTGGGGTGCAGTGACCTGTGACCGCTTTTGTCTTGGGCGGCTTGATGCCTAAAGTCTTTCAGCCCTTCAGAACAGTCGTGGTCGCGACAGGTCGCGACGACTAAAGCGGTGCCCTGTCACCGCATCCCGAAGTCAGTCATAACGCAAGGCTTCAATTGGTTCGACTTTGCTTGCTCGCCAGGCAGGCAGCAAACAAGCGACTAATGCAGCGGCCACCAGTACAAGCGCGACCGTCCCAAAGGCACGGCCATCCATCGCGCCCACTCCATATAAGGTGGATTGCATCGCCCGGCCGACCAGGTAAGCGCCTCCTAATCCGATAAGAGATCCGACGAGAGCGAGAGTCGTTCCCTCTTTTAAAACCAAAGTGACTAACACCATCACCAGTTGGTTGGGCTTGGGATAGGGCATGGGCTCGAACACCGCATTGACGACACTGAAAATGGCGGTCGTCGCGCCTATGCCCAACGCCAGCGTCAACACCGCGGTAACAGTAAAGCCCTTGTTCTTCCACAAGGTCCGAATGCTGTAGCTAAGATTCTGTTTTAATACTCCCCACATAATGTTCCTCCCTTTGGAGCGCGGTGACCTTAAGATCTGAAATTTCAGATCTCAGATCTCAAACTCATTCATAACGCAGCGCTACCAACGGATCGACTTTCGTCGCGCGTCGCGCCGGAATGTAGCAGGCCAGCAACGCAACCAGGGTCAAGCCGACCGACACAATCAAGAATGTGATTGTGTCAGTGGCGCTGACGCCAAACAGTAGCCCTGCCATGAGCCGTGTCAGCGCAAACGCTCCGGCCAGACCGGCAGCGACGCCAATGAAAGTCAGAGCCATTCCGTTTCCAATAATTAACTTCAGGACATCGCGTGTCTGTGCCCCGAGCGCCATGCGGATGCCGATTTCATAAGTGCGTTGCGAAGCGACGTAGGACATAACTCCATAAATACCCACCGCCGCCAGGGTCAGGGCCAGGGCTGCGAATACTAGTAACAACAGCATGAAAAACTTTCTGATGAGGATGGAATCGCCGATTAACTCTTCGAGCGTGGTCACATTGAAGACTGCCTGATCTTTATCCACTGCCTGGATCTCTCGCCTAACAGCGCCGATCAGTGCGGTCGGCTCATTTTGGGTTCGTACGACAATGCTGTTAAAGGACGTGGGAAACTGACTGTGCGGCAGATAGATCTGCATCGGCGGCGTCTTATCGAGGGCATACTGCGAAACATCGCTGACCGTGCCGACGATCGTGCGCCACGGCTGCGGATTCTTATCGCTGCCGGGAAATTTAATTCGTTTACCGAGCGGATCTTCGTTGGGCCAGAACTGAGCGGCCATCGTTTTATTAATCAAGGCGACATTAGGCGAATCCTTTGTGTCCTGATCAGTGATCAATCGGCCGCTCAGCAAGGGAATCTCCATAGCCTTCAGGTAGCCCGGAGTGGTCACGTAGAGATCAACCGTAATCTCCTCGCCCCGTGGTTTAGGATGATCTTCAACTGCCAGCCCGCGCCCGTCGAAGTTGTCGCTGAGCGGCAGCACGCTGGTGGTTCCGGCAGCCTTGACTCCCGGCAACGCGGTAATTCGTTCGACGATTTCCTTGTTGAAGGCAATCACATTTTCCGGTTTTGGATACTTCGCCTGAGGCAGTCCGATATTCATCGCCAGAACATTGTTAGGGTTGAACCCCGCATCCACGTTCCGCAGTCTGGCCACTGTTCGGATCAGGAGGCCGGCACAAACCAGCAGCACCAGCGTCATGGCAATTTCAGAAATGACCAAAGCGCTTCGCAAACGATTTCGGCTAGCTGCCGGTCCTGAGCCGCGCCCGGTTTCTTTAAGCGCTTCCGCCAAATTTGGCTTGGAGATCTGGAGCGCGGGGGCGAGGCCGAAGATGAAACCGGTAAGTATCGAGACTCCAACCGTAAACGCGAGGCAGCGCCGGTCCATGTGAATGTTCTGAAACATTGGATTGATTTTCGATCCCGCGGCGGCCACCACACTTGTGCCCCAGGTGGCGAGCAGAAGCCCCAGTCCACCGCCGAGCAGTGCAAGCAGAAGGCTTTCGGTTAGCAGCTGGCGAATTAACTGGCCGCGACCGGCGCCGATCGCAGACCGAATTGTGATCTCCTTATGACGAACAGTGGCGCGGGCCAGCAGCAGGTTCGCAACGTTTGCGCAGGCGACCAACAGCACAAAGACTACTGCCCCAAAGATCATTAGCAGGGTTGGCCGAATGCTGCCGATGATCTCTTCGGTGATCGAGACCACGGCCACGCCGTAGCCTCTGTTGGTCAGTGGATGCGCCTGTTCCAGTCGCTGGGCGATAACGCTCAGCTCGCCTTGGGCCTGATCAATCGTTACGCCGGGTTTGAGACGTGCTACTGCACGCAGATGCCGTGCGTCCCGATCTTCGTCGTCATAGTTTTCGGCTACCGGTCGATAGAATTGTCCTTCAGGGGAAACGAGTGAAGATGGTAGTGGACGAAAGTCCGGGCCCATCACTCCGACGATGTTGTAAGGGCGGCCATTGAGCATCACGGACTTGCCTACAACGTTCGGGTCACCGCCAAAACGTCGCTGCCATAATCCGTGACCGAGGATGATGACAAAGTCTTTGCCGTCCACCTGTTCTTCAGGGCTGAAGACGCGTCCCAACATGGGCGCGCCTTTCATGATCTTGAAGAAGCCATCGCCGACTTGAATGGCCGGGACTCTTTCCGCTTCGCCCTGGCCCGACATGATTGGGAACCAGCCTGTGTAAGTTGCCACGTCTTCCAGGACAGTCGTCTGGGCGCGAACATCGGCGATATCTGTAGCGGAGACTTGATTGTGTTTCCGGAGGCTGCTTTCAGTTCTGCTGTCACCCCACACGAGCACCAGGCTACCAGGATCGTTATAAGGCACCGCCTTCAGGAGCACGGCATTGATTACGCTAAAGACGGTCGTGTTCGCGCCAATGCCGATGGCAATCGACAAGAGAGCCACAGCTGTAAAGCCCGGACTCTTGATTAGCATTCGCGCCGAGTAGCGCAGGTCGCGCAGAATCGTTTCCATCAATTCACCTCATAACTTCCTCGGATCTCAAATTTGAGATCTGAGATCTCAAATCATTCGTATCGTAGGGCCACTAACGGATCCACTTTCGTTGCCCGACGCGCCGGCAAGTAACACGCAACTAGTGCTACTGCAATCAGGCCAATAAGAACGCCGGCGAAGGTCGGCAGATCAGTTGGAGTCACTCCAAAAAGCAGCGCACTCATCAAGCGCGTCAGCGCTAACGCTCCCGCCAGTCCAAGCGCTGCGCCGAACAGCGCCAGCGTCATTGCGCTGCTTAATATCAGTCGCAACACATCAACCATGCGCGCACCCAATGCCATGCGAATGCCGATCTCCTGGGTGCGTTGCACCACGGAATAGGCAGTAACGCCATAGATACCCATCGCCGCTAAAAGCAAGGCCACCACACCAAAGACGCCGAAGATCACCAGACTGAAACGCCGCTGATCCAGTGACGAAGAGAAAATCTGATCCAGCGTCTGGAAGTCCACTGGGAGTTCGGGATTGAGCGATCTCACAGTCTGCCGCATCGACGGCACGAGAGAGGATGGAGGGACAAGCGCCCGGACTACGACAGAGAGATCAGATGAGGGTCGTCGTTGCAAGGCGTTTGCATAGACTGTGGGCCGGGGCGCAGTGTCAACACCAATATGACGCACGTCACCGACCACACCGACCACGTGCAGCAGGCGCAAGTCTCCATCCATGTTTCCAAATTGAATCGCCTGGCCAATCGGTTCCTCGTTTGGCCAATACTTCACCGCCAGCGACTGGCTGACAACTGCCGCGTTGGGGGAGGTCGGGAGATCGCTCTCGCTAAACGTGCGGCCTCGCAACAAGGGGATGGACATTGCGGAAAAGTAATCGGCGGTTGCCACTCGAAAGTCAGCATGGCCTTCCCGCGCCGGATTGTTGTTGATAAAAAAGGTTCCGTCGGCAGCATCACCCGTTAACGGCAGTCGGTTAATACTTCCAACTGCCATCACCCCCGGAAGTTGCTTGAGGCGTTCGAGCAACTGTTGCTGAAACTGTCTTTGCCGCTCCTGGTCAGGACTGAATCGAGGTTGCAGCTGCGGCGCAATCCCCTGGTCGCGCAAAAGCCGATAGGCCCTCATGAAGTCCTGTAATTCTTGTTCATCCAGGCGGGCTGAGGGCAGGGAGATTTCAGCCGCGACGGCTGTTTCCGTTTTGAATCCGGGATCTATTTGCAACAGGCGATAAAAGCTTCTTCCGAGCAGACCTGCGCCCACGAGCAAGATAAACGTCAGAGCCATCTGGGCTACGACCAGAGAATTTCGCAAGCGCTGGCTGGCTGGGCCCGATTGACCGCGACCCGCTACTCTCAAGCTTGCTTCGAGTTTCTTGCTCGAATAGCGAACCAGCGGCACGAGACCCAGGACGACAGCGATCAGGATGGACAGTCCAATCGTGAACGCGACAGTTCTCGCATTAATGCCGACTTCCTTGACTCGCGGCAAACTCGTCTGGGTTAAAGCGAGCAATAGACTCATTGCCCAATATGAAAACAGTATGCCTAGCGCCCCACCGGTCAGACTCAGTAACAAGTTTTCGGTTATGAACTGTCGTGCCAGGCGCATCCGCGTGGCACCCAGAGCGGTCCTTACCGCGAACTCACGTTGCCTGACTGTCACTTGCGCGAGCAGAAGGCTAGCGACGTTGGCGCAGGCAACCGCCAGCAGGAATCCAACGGCCCCCAGCATGATCAATAAACCACCGCGAACTTTGCCGACCATGAATTCCTGTTGTGGAATGACGGCGATATCTACCGCATCAACCTCATTGCCGTATTGTTGCCTTAGTTGCTTATTGATACCGCTTAGCTCCGCCCGCGCTTGAGCGAGTGGGACACCGGTTCGGAGCCGCCCGACAACGCTCCAGTTGTGGGCGGAGCGCGAGATTTCGCCGGGAAATGATTTGCGAGATATCCAGACCTCGGCGTTAGTGGGAAACGCAAAACCCGCGGGCATTACCCCGATCACCGTACAACTCTTATCGAGGATTTTTAGCGGAGTGCCGGCCACATCAGCTCGTCCACCCAGCAGTCGCTGCCAAAAGCCATAACTAATGACAGCCACTGCTTCCCCGCTCTGCTCTTCCGCCGTTGTTAAGGTGCGTCCGACTAGCGCCTGAGTGCCGAGCACACGGAAGAAGTCTCCTGACACGACAAATGTCATCGCCCTGACAGGCTCGTTCGCCCCTGACACCGTCGTTAAGTCGCCACTGTATAGCGCTACGGCTTCCAGCGTGCGGCCACGTTCGCGAACGTCGACGTAGTTCGGCTCAGCAAAACTCATCTGCCTGCCCTTCTCGTTGACCTCGCGTAGTTGCACTATCCGTTCTGACTGCGGATAAGGCAGTGGCCGCAGCAAGACTCCGTCGACCACGCTGAAGATTGCGGTCGACGCGCCGATACCCAGCGCAAGCGTTAAAACGGCCAGGGCAGCGAAGCCGGGACGCTTCAAGAGCGAGCGGAAACCGTAGCGAATGTCTTTGAGTAGTGTCTCCATTAGCAGTTCCATTTGAGATCTCAAATTTCAGATCTCAGATCTCAGATCTCAAGTTCACTCGTAGCGCAGCGCCACCAGCGGATCGACTCTCGTCGCGCGCCGCGCCGGGATGTAACAAGCCAGCAACGCGACCACGAAGAGCGTGACGAGGACTAGTCCGAAAGTAGACGGATCCGTCGCCTGCACTTCAAACAACAAACTCCGCAACAAGCGCGTAAGTCCGAATGCGGCAACCAAACCCACTGCCATGCCGGCCAGCGCCAGCCTGAGCCCTTGTTTGAGAACCATCTTCAGGATGTCAGACGACCTAGCCCCGAGCGCCATGCGCACACCGATGTAATGCGTTTGCTGGCTCACGGAGTACGAAACAACTCCGTAGATACCGATCGACGCCAGCAACAGTGCGACTGCCGCGAAGATGCTAATAAGCAACGCCGGAAAACGGCGCATAAAGGCGGCGGGCGAGGCGCCGATTAAATCTGTCATCGAGCGCACGTTGAAGATCGCCACGTCAGGTTCGAGAGCTTGGGTTTCGCTGCGAATCGCTGCGGCCATAGCCGTAGGATCACCGTTTGTGCGAACCACAAGATTCGTTCCCGTGCCGGGAAATCGGCGAAACGGGTAATAGATAACCGGCTTATTCGCTTCGTCCAGCCCACCAATCTTTACATCCGCGACGACGCCAATGATGACGTCCGGCACAGGTGTGGCGGAGCTATATAAGATTTTCCGCCCGATCGGATTGCGTCCGCCAAACACCTTGTCGGCCAACGTCTTGCCGATCACTACCACGTCTGGGAGAAGCGTCGGTGCCTGGCCTTGCCCTTGAGTTGCCGCCGCCTGCGTCGGCTGCGTCGATGAGGGACGCTGGGCGAGGCTCGGCTGGCCCTTGGGCTGAGCGGTTCGAGCCTGGAAGGCCTGAAAAGCCTCGGCCGCCTTTCGCTGTGCCTCGCCGTCCCGGTCATCAAACATCCGTCCGGCGATTATTGGGACTCCCAGAGTTTGGAAATAGCGCTCATCAACTGTACGGATGTTGGCCTCAATTTCCTGGCCGGGTTGCGGAACCGGATCGCCATCGACGTAGAAACGCGTCGTATTGCCGCCCTGAAGAGGGAGAATGTTAATGGTTCCGGCGCCGTTGACGCCCGGCATCGACCGAACGCGGCTGCTTAGTTGGTCAAAAACACTTATTAGTTTGGCGGAATCAGTATATTTGGCCGGGGGTACATTCACGGTCATCGTCAAAACGTTCTCAGGATTGAATCCGACGCTTGACTGCAACAAGCGCAACAGCGATTTCATCATCAGGCCGGCGCCTACTAGAAGCACTACGGACAGCGCGATCTCGGTCGTCACGAAAACACTGCGGAGTCGATGCTGAGCTCCGCTGGCTGCGGCTCTACCACCTTCCTTCAAAACCTCATTCAGGTCAGGCTTCGATGATTGGATTGCCGGCGCCAGACCAAAGATGATCCCGGTCAGTAGTGAAAGAACAAAAGAGAAGGCCAGGATCCCTGAGTCGATACGAAGCGATTTCAGAAACGGCAACGCATTGAGCTGAGAGTCCGGCAGCGTCGCGACCAGAGCGTCGACTCCCCAATAGGCAATCAACAGCCCGACTCCTCCACCCACTAGCGCGAGCAAGATCGATTCTGTTAATAGTTGGCGGACAACACGCCAACGGTTGGCTCCGAGGGCGGCGCGAATGGCAACTTCCTTCTGCCGTGTAAGCGACCGGGTGAGCAGCAAACTTGCTACGTTGGCACATGCAATTAGCAGCACAAACCCGACGGCTGCCAGCAACACCAGCAGCACCGGTTTCACCTGGCCGATTACCTCTTCCTGAAGCGGAACCAGACTGACCAGCGTTCCGGCATGCGACTGGTTGTATTCCTGCTCGATGCGCTTGGCTATGACGCTCAATTCCGACTGGGCCTGCGCTTCGGTGATTCCTGGCTTTAGTCTTCCAATGAGATTAGTCCCGTGCATGAAGCGTCTGGTGAGTTGGCTATCCGTAGGTTGATAGGGCTGCCAAAGGTCTGCGTTTCTAAGCGCGAACTGAAAGCTGGCAGGAAGCACGCCTACAACGGTGTAACTGATGTCGTTGATCGTAAGTGACTGGCCAATTATCCCAGGATCTCCGCCAAATCTGCGCTCCCACATGCCATAGGTCAGGACAACTACGCGTGCCGCGCCCTGCTTGTCTTCGCCGGATTGAAAGGTGCGTCCAAGGTAAGGGTCTACTCCGAGCACGGCAAAGAAGTTTGCCGAAGCTGAAGGAACAAAGACACGTTCCGGCTCTCCCCGCCCACTCATAATTCCCGTTCCGCCGGTATAAGCCGCCAACCCCTCGAACACCTCGTTCTTTTGGTAGTCCTGATAATCCGGATAAGAGAATTCACGCTTCGAGAACGCCTTTTGCGGCGTTTTCTCCCAGATGTGATAGAGGCTCTCGGGTGATTTGTAGGGAAGTCCGCGAAGCAGGCCGGCATTAACGACCGTGAAAATCGCAGTGCTGGCACCGATGCCCAGGGCGAGCGTCATAACCGTGATCAAGGTGAAGCCGGGCTTCTTCTTCATGGTGCGAACGGCGTAACGCAGATCTTGTAGTAGCGATTTCATCGTCTCTCCTTATTTCAGATCTCACATTTGAGATCGCAGATCTCAATTACTCATAACGAAGCGCCACCAACGGATCGACTTTCGTCGCCCGACGCGCCGGGATATAAGAAGCGATCAACGCCGTAACCAGTAGACAGAGTGAAACTGTTACAAATGTCACGGCATCAGTTGGCTTGACCGCGAAAAGCAAGCTCGTCATCAATCGCGTCAGCGCCAGAGCGCCAACCACTCCCAGGCCAACGCCCACCAGCGCCAGCGCCATTCCGCTCGCCAAAACGAGTTTCATTACATCGCCCATCTGCGCTCCCAGGGCCATCCGAATACCAATCTCCTGCGTGCGCTGGGTAACGTAGTAAGCGGTAACACCGTAGATTCCGATCATCGCCAGAAGCAGCGCGACGCCGGCAAACGCGCTTAATAACAACATCGACATTCGTTGCTGCGACACTGAAGTCGCGAGGACATCGTTCATACTCTTCACGTTAAAAACGGGTATGCCTTTATCGATGGAACGAACTGCGTTGCGAGCCGCCGCAACTGTGTCGAGGGGATCGCCACTGGTGCGAATCACAAGAGACATGCCGCTCCAACCGGAATCCTGCGCGTAAGGCACGTACATTTGCTGACTGGGTTCCGCGTCCAGCGACGGCTTGGTATCGCGGACCACGCCCACAATCTCACGAGGAAAGTTTTCATCCCGCCAGATTGTGATGCGCTTGCCGAGCGGGCTTTGTCCTGGCCAAAGCTGCCTGGCCATGGTGTCGTTGACGATAACTACTTTCGTAGTCTGTTCATTGTCCTGATCGTTGAAGGCTCTGCCCGCGAGCAAAGGAATTTGCAAGGTCTGAAAATAGTCCGGTGTCGTCACCAGGTAAGCCGCGTTATCAGATTCTTCCGGAGATGCCGGCCGACCTTCGCGAATGTAAGAGCGCCAAACGTTGAAGGTGTCTCCGCCCAGCGGCAAGCTCAACACTGCGCCGCTCGATCGGATGCCGGGCAGTGTCTTTAAACTCTCGAGCGTCTGCGTGAGGACCTGAACCCGCGGCTCGCCTTCCGGATACTTCGCGGACGACAGTGACACGCGCATGGTGAGCACATTGTCCGTAGTGAAACCTGGACTGACATCGCGGAGCCGCATGAAACTCTTTATCAACAGCCCGGCACCGACCAGCAGCATGAACGACAAGGCGATTTCCGAAACCATCATCAGGCTCCGCAGTCGTTTATTGCGCGATCCGCCCGAGCCTTTGCCTCCACCTTCTTTCAGTCCGCCGTTCAAATCAATGCGCGACGCCTGAAGGGCCGGCGCCAAACCAAAGAGAATTCCGGTAATGACCGTTAGGCCAAGAGTGAAGGCGAACACTCGGAGGTCTGGTTTAATCTCGTCGAAGCGCGGCGTATTTGCGGGACTAATCGAGACCAGCAGTTTGGTCAGCCAAACGCTTAGCAGCAGTCCAATCGCGCCGCCAATCACTGAAAGCAGCACACTCTCCGTTAACAGTTGGCGAATAACGCGCCAGCGACTGGCGCCAAGCGCGGCGCGCACCGCGATCTCCTTTTGCCGGCCGGTGGCGCGAGCTAGCATCAAATTGGCAACGTTCGCACAGGCAATGAGCAATACAAATGCAACTGCGCCCAGCAGGATTAGCAACGACTTCCGCATTGAGCCGACCATTCGCTCCTGCAGATTGATTACGCGCGCGCTCCAACCACTATTCGTATCGACGTAGCTTTGCGCCAGTCGCTGGTTGATTGTGTCGAGCGAGGCCTGCGCTTGCGCGATGGGCACGCCGCGTTTGAGACGAGCAACCACTGAGAAGAAACGGTTATCACGCCGCTCGGCAGCCGCATCTATCGGATAAGGAACCCAAAGCTCGGACTGTGCCGGATAGTCGAAATCAGCGGGCATAACGCCCACGATCGCGGTGCTTTTGCCGGCGATCGTCACTGTAGTTCCGAGCACATTCGGATTCCCGCCAAAGCGTCGCTGCCAAAGTGCGTAGCTCAATACCACCACCGGATCGCGACCTTTCTGCGCGTCGTCCGCCTGTAGCGTGCGGCCCGCCAAAGCCGCGGTACCAAATAAGGGAAAGAAATCCGTGGTGACACCTGTCCCGCGCACACGCTCAGTTTCGTCGCCACTGGTAAGCAAGGAACCGCCGGAGACAAACCCTGCCAGTTGGTCAAACACCTGGTTCTGACTTTGCCACTCTGAGAAGTCAGGTATCGACAGGTTGCTTTGCGTGATGCCCTTCGCCGGATTTATTCCTTCTAGTACCACGATCCGATCCGCGTCGGGATAGGAGAGCGGCTTCAGCAGAACTGAGTTCACCGTGCTGAACATAGCGCTGTTGGCGCCGATTCCAAGGGCCAGCGTGATCACTGCGATGACTGTGAAGCCCGGATGCTTTAGTAACGAGCGAAAGCCGTAACGAATGTCTTTAAATAGTGTTTCCATATCAACCTCTTGCCTTTTGAGATCTCAAATTTCAGATCTCAGATCTCACACTTACTCGTACCGCAGCGCTACCAGCGGATCCACCTTCGTCGCCCGCCGCGCCGGGATGTAACACGCAACGAGGGCGACGACGAGGATTGTTAGTGGAACGACGATCAACGTCGCTGCGTCAGTCGGTGTTACCCCAAACAGCAACGTTGTCATCAGGCGCGTCAGCGCGAAGGCCGCTGCCAAACCGATAGCGACGCCCAGCAGCGCCAGCGCCATACCGTCTTTAAGAATAAGTTTCAGCACCTGGCTGGTTCGCGCGCCCAGGGCCATGCGCACGCCAATTTCATGCGACCGTTGAGTGACCGAATAAGCCATCACTCCGTAAATACCGACTGTCGCCAAAATCAGCGCTAAACCGCTGAAGAGGCCAACTACCAGCATCGAGAACCGTTGTTGCGCCACCGATGCGCTAAACACCTGCGCCATAGTTTGGATATGAGTAACGGGAACGTCCTTATCAATCGCGCGCAGTTGTTCACGGACGCTGCTCGCGATGGCCAGTGGGTCTCCAGTCGTTCGAACCAAAATCGTCATTACCGGGCTGGGCGCTTGCAGGTGCGGCATATACATGGCCGGCCGCGTCCGGGCGTCGAGCGTCGTCTGCTTAATGTTGCCAACCACGCCGATGATTTCGCGCGGCTCTTTCTCGAAGCCCACCGTGAAGCGTTTTCCCAACGGATTTTCATTCGGCCAAACACTCTGCGCGAACGCGTCGTTTACGATGATCACTCCCGGCGTATCTCTTCCATCCTGCGAACTGAACTGCCTTCCCTTCAATAACGGAATCTGCATCGTCACAAAGTAATCTGGAGTGACCGTTGTATAGTCAGCTTCCGGCCTCTCGGCAGCTGAAAGCGATTCCCTTCCTGGCAGGATTACGTCAGTACTTTCAAACGCTCCGGTCAGCGGCAGACTCAATACGGCGCTGGCGCCCTCAACTCCAGGCAAGGCCTTCACTCGATCTGTAAGTTGTTGAAAGAATGCAGTCTGTTCTTCCTTTTTCGCGTATCTAGAGGGCGGGAGATTGGGTATTTGAATATCCATAGTCAGAACGTTGGCTGGATTAAATCCGGGCTTAACATCCGACAAACGGACAAAGCTCTTTATTAATAGAGTGGCGCTAACCAATAAGACGAGCGCCATCGCCACCTCTGACACCACCAAAAGGCTGCGCAGGCGACTGTGACGCAGGCCTGAGGTTGTGCCCCGCAAGCCTTCTTTCAGGGACTCGTTGAGATCGAGTTTCGACGCCTGCAATGCAGGAGCGAGGCCAAAGACCAGACCGGTTACGCATGAGATAACCAGGGTAAAGACAAGTATCCGGGAGTCGACGCTCACCTCATGGATGCGCGGCACATCCGCGGGGATCAGCGATACGAGCAAAGTATTTCCCCAGACGGCGAGCAAGAGCCCGAGTAGTCCGCCGATCAGCGACAACAGCAAACTCTCGCTAAGCAACTGACGGATGATTCTCAGCCTGCCGGCCCCGAGAGCGGCGCGAATCGCGATTTCCTTTTGCCGCGAGGTAGCACGCGCGAGCAACAAGTTAGCGATGTTGGCGCAGGCAATCAGTAAGACGAACGCAACCGTGGCGAGAAGCACGATCAGTAACTTTCGAATCTTGCCCACCATCTGCTGATGCAGCGGGACCAGGTTGATCGTGTACCCGATAGTTCCGAGTGGCAGGTTCTGTTGCACTGCGCGCAATTCCGTCTCGGCCTGTTGAGGAGAGACGCCGCGCTTGAGTCGACCGATAAGGGCCAGGTTTAGATTTCCCTGTCGTTGTCTGTCCTCGTCGGTTAAGGCGAGGGGCATCCAGATGTCGTTGTTTAAAGCGAACTGAAGGCCCGGAATCATATTGGCGCCGCCGGGAAACTGAAATCCGCGCGGCATTACGCCAACCACCATTACACTCTGACCGGTGAGGGTAAGCGTTTTGCCAATCGCATTCTTATCGCCGGCGAAATGTCTCTGCCAGAGTTCGTGGCTTATGATCGCCACCGGCGCGCGGTTTGGCAGATCCTCTTCAGGCGTAAACGCCCGGCCAAGGGCCGGACTGACCCCTACCGCAGCGAAGAAATCGGCGGAGACTCGCGCCCCGCGTAGCAGTTCAGGTTCGCCACCTCCCGTCAATTGCCAACTCCATGATCGGAAGGCCGCCAGGTTTTCCAGCGTGTGATTCTGCTCTCGCAAGCTTACGAAGTTTCCGGAAGAGCCCGGCAACTGATCGGCAGTCAGTGCCATCTTCGGCAAAAACCCCCAGAGCATAACGACGCGTTCGGGGTCTTTGAATGGCAGTGGTCGCAGCAGCGTCGCATTCACCACGCTGAAGATCGCTGTGTTGGCGCCAATCCCGAGTGCCAGCGTGATCACCGACAGGGCAAGAAAACCCGGCCGCTTCAGCAGACTTCTAATAGCATAGCGAATGTCGTTGATTACTGTTTCCATAATTAAACTCCGTCTGAGATCTCAAATTTCAGATCTCAGATCTCAAACTTACTCGTAACGCAATGCGATCAGCGGATCCACCATCGTCGCTCGCCGCGCAGGCAAGTAGCTCGCGAGCAGCGCGATCGCGGTTAGACCGAGCGGTACAGACGTAAATATCGCGGCATCGGTTGGCGTCACCCCGAATAGCAGACTCGACATCAAACGAGTCAACGCAAAGGCGCCGCCCAGTCCAAGAATGACTCCGATCACTGCTAACAATGCTCCCTGCTCGAGAACCAGCTGCAACACGTTTCGCCTTTGTGCTCCTAGCGCGATCCTGATTCCTATTTCATGCGTGCGTTGCGTGACCGAATAAGAAATAACACCGTAAATGCCGACGCAGGCCAGGATCAGCGCAACCGCCGCGAAGAGAGCGATCAGCATGGTGCGAAAACGCGGTGGCGCCATCGCGGTTGCAATGCGCTGTTCCATGGTGCTCACTTTTGTCAACGGCAGGCTGGAATCAAGCTTGCTTACTTCCTTGCGCACGGCCGTGGTTAGACTGACTGGATCCGCCAGATTAGTTTTTAGAATTAATGCGAATCCGTAGATCGGCGCCTGCTGAATGGGCTGATAAATTGCGGGCTGCACGTCGTCTGCCAAACCGTTGTATTTAACGTCGCCCACTACACCGACTATCTGTGTCCAATCCGGCTTACCGGCGCTGCTAAGGTTGAGGCGTTTGCCGATCGGGTCCTCGCCGGGAAAGAAGCGGCGTCGCAGCGTCTCATTGATCAGGATGACCCGCGGCGAATCACTCGAATCTGAACTGCTAAAAGTACGACCAGCATGTAGCGGAATGCCGAGCGCCTGAAAATACTCAGGACTCACCAGATTGAAGTAAGCGATTTGTGGGACGTCTTTGACGGGAGTTCTTCCCTCCACAATGAAGTCGCTCGAAAATTCCGGCTCGTCAGGTGGCAGGCTATTCGTGAGTGCCGCCACTTGCACGCCAGGTAAGTTTCTCGTTTGCTCAATAAGGCGCGAGTTGAGTTCGCGGACCGCCTCGGGTTTTTCATAGCGCTGACCGCGCAGCGACATTTGCATTGTCAGTACGCGCTCTGGATTGATACCCAGGTCAACTTGTTGCAATCGCCAAAGGCTTTTGATCAGCAGGCCGGCTCCGGTTAATAGCATCACCGCGAGAGCCAGCTCAGCGATTACGAGCAGACTACGCCCGCGTCGGCGGCCGGCGCTTTCGGTGCTGCCTCGGCTGCCATCCCGGAGTACTTCATTAAGATTTAAACGGGAGCCTTGCCACGCCGGCACCAAACCAAAAGCAAGACCTGTTACAAGTGAGACAATGCCCGTCCACAGGAGCACCAACCCGTCTATCTTGATCTGATCTACGCGTGGAAGGTTATCGGGGGCAAATCGGACCAGCGCCGAAACGCCCCAGAACGCACAGAGCGTCCCGAACGCGCCACCGGCGATTGCCAGCAACAAACTCTCCGTCAGAAGTCGCCTGATAATCCGACCGCGGCTGGCGCCGAGTGCGGTGCGAATGGAGATCTCTCTGAGCCGCGACGCTGCCCTTACGAGCGTTAGATTTGCGACATTGACTGCTGCAATCAACAACACCAACGTGACAGCCACGAAAAGTGCAATCAGAGCGGGACGCGAGTCACCAAAAATAAACTCGTTAACCGGTAGAACATTAAAATCGAGATTGTAGTTCTCGAGGCTCGACTTGATGGTCAACGACTCAGCGCGCGCTTGCTGAATCTTAACCCCAGGCTTCAAGCGACCCACACCCGTGAGGAAGTAAGGCCCTCGTCTGGTTGGCGGTTCGAGCTGCATCGCTCGCCACAAATCAATCTCTCTACTCGGAAAATCCAGACCAGCAGGCATCACACCGATAATGGTTGTACTCATGCCACTAAGATTGACGCGACGTCCAACCACCTGTTTGTCCGCGCCAAAGTGGGAGCGCCAAAAACGATCACTGATCAGGATGGTGCGCTCGGCCCCCACTTGCTCATCTGCGGTCTGGAAATCGCGTCCTAGTTGAGGCACTGCGCCCAGTAATGAAAGAAGGTTTGCCGTAGCGCCGATACCTCGCAACTGCTCGGGAACTTCGCCGCTGGTGTAATTAAAGGTTCCAAGTTGAAACGCGCCGATGCTTTCAAAAGACCGGCTCTGCGCGCGCCAGTCCTGGAGGTCGGCAACGGCAAGCGGGGTGCGATCGCCTCCGGCCGCTTCAGCTCCGTTGTTCCAGACCATAACCACACGATTGGGGTCTTTGAATGGCAAGGGTCGCAGCAACACAGCGTTGACCACTGAAAAGATTGCGGTGTTCGCGCCGATTCCCAGCGCCAGGGTGGTAATCGCCACCAGCGTGAAGCCAGGTTGTTTAAGCAACATTCGCGCGCCGTAACGTACGTCTTGCCACAAGCCGCTCATTTGTAGTTCCTCCCTTTTTGAGGTCTCAAATTTCAGATCTGAGCTCAAACTCACTCGTAACGCAGTGCCACCAACGGATCGACCCTCGTCGCTCGTCGCGCCGGCAGGTAACAAGCAAAGAAGGCAACTCCAGCCAACAGCGCGGCTACGGTCGAAAACGTGCGAGGGTCAGTAGCGCTCACTTCGTACAGCATGCTCGAAAGCAAGCGCGTCAAAGCGAACGCCGCGCCTAATCCGATCACAATACCGATTAACGCGACGCGCATTCCCTGACCCAGCACCATCCTGAGCACATCAGACGCGCGCGCGCCGAGGGCCATACGGATACCAATCTCCTGTGTTCGCTCGCTCACCGAAAATGAAATGACTCCATAAATTCCCACCATCGCGAGCGTCAACGCGATTGCCGACAAAGATCCCAACAGCAACATGATGAATCTTCGTTGCGCCACGGAGGTGCGCAACAGATTTTCCATGGGCTGGATCGCGTAGACCGGCTGGACTCTATCGATCTCCGCCAGTTCCTTTCGCACCGCGGAGCTGAGACTCGCGGCGTCCCCTTTCGCCTTAATTACAAAACCCATACGCGGCCATGATTCGAGATCTTGCCGATAGGCAATAAAGGCGGTAGGAACAGGCGGTTCGCTTAGGCTGGCATGCCGGATGTCACTGACAACTCCGACGATCGTTCGCCACGCCGTATCTTTTGTGCTCTCACCGATTCCCAGGCGCTTACCGACGGGATCTTCGTTTGGCCAATACTGTCGCGCCATCGTTTCGTTGATTACGATCACCGGCTCGGTGGTTTCGACATCGATCACATTCAAGCCGCGTCCGCGTTTGATTGGAATTTCCAGGGTTGAGAAGTAGTTGGGACTGACTATCTGAAAATCCATGGTGACGTTTTCGTCGGCTTTTGGAACTGGACGTCCCTCGACGCGAAAGCCGCGATTCATACTGGAACCGGTGAGGGGCAGATTCATTACCATCCCTGCGGACTCAACGCCGGGCAAAGTCTGCAGACGTTCGAGTACGTTGGTGTAGAAGGTCGCCCGGCTTTTGGAATCCGGATACTTCTTATTCGAGGGAGCGATCTTCGCGGTCAGCACGCGGTCCGGGTTAAAGCCAGGATTGATTTCCGTCACTCGAACATAGCTGAAGGCCAGCAAGGCCGCGCCGACAAGCAGCACCTGGGCCAGGGCAATCTCGGTAACGACCAGAATGTTGCGCGCGCCTCTGCGCTGTCGTCCTTCGCTCGCCTTCGTGCCCCCCTCTTTCAGCGACGTATTGAGGTTTGTTCGGGTAGCCTGAAATGCTGGTAACAGACCAAAGCCGAGTCCGGTGAGTAGCGAGACTAGTAGCGTGAATCCTAACAATCTGAAGTCAACGCTGGCTTCATTTAGCCTGGGAATGTCGCCCGGACTAAGTTTGACGAACACGGCGACCGCCCACATTGAAACGAGCAAGCCTGCAAGGCCACCCACAACGCTGAGCAGCAAACTCTCAGTAAGCAGTTGCCTGATTAAACGGAAACGACTGGCGCCCACCGCCGCGCGAATAGCAATCTCCCGATCTCTTTGCGTAGCGCGAGCCAGCATCAGGTTGGCTACGTTCGTACAGGCGATAAGCAAAACAAAAACGACGGCGCCTAGCAGGATGAACAACATGGACCGCACGTCGCCAACAACCTGGGCGTGCAGAGGCACTACGTTTGAGCCGAGCCCGGCATTCGTTTTAGGAAAGTCCTGCTCCATCCTGCGCGTGATAGCGGCAATGTCCGATTGCGCTTGCGAGATAGTGACGCCGGGCTTGAGCCTGCCAATCACGCTGATGAAATGCGCGTCGCGTTCGTGGACCCAATCGTTCGTAGGCACTTGCGAGATCAAACTCATGGGAACGGCGCCGCGGTTACGACCGAGCACCCAAAGGTCCGAGCGCGAAGGAAACTGAAAGCCGCGGCCCATCACGCCCACTATGGTGTGGGGCGTTTCGTCTATCGTGATGTTGCGGCCGATCACGTTTCGATCCGCGGCAAACCTACGTTTCCATAGGCCGTCGCTGATCAGCACCACATGGCGATCCTGATGTTCATCGTCGTCAGCTTGGAACGTCCGGCCGAGTTGAGCGCTGACGCCAAGCACGCTCATCAGATTTGAGGTAATAGTGGCGCCGTCAATACGATCGGGCTCGCCGTCGCTGGTAAGATTGAAGTTTGCATAGAACGTCGCGGCCAGATCCTCGAACGCCGTGTTCTGGGCCTTCCAGTCGACAAAGTTGCCGGGCGCAACCGAGCGTTGGTCAGTTCCCGGCATCGTTTCCCAAAGCGTCATCAACTGATCCGGTTCGGCATATGGCAGGGGTCGCAACACTACCGCGTTAACTACGCTAAAGATCGCTGTATTGGCGCCAATGCCGAGGGCGAGCGTGATAATCGCAACCAGGGTAAAACCCGGACGCTTTAATAAACCGCGTAGGCCGTAGCGAATATCTTTCAAAAGCGTTTCCATGATCAAACCCCTTTTGAGATCTCAAGTTTCAGATCTCAGAATCACATCCCCTGCCCCATTTCCTGTCGTGGTAAAAACTTCGCAACTCGAAATCAGGATTCCGCAATCGGTTCACTCGTATCGCAACGCAACCAGTGGATCTACTTTCGTTGCCCGCCGAGCGGGGATATAGCTCGCCAGAATCGCTGCACTCAGCAAGACCAACGTCGCCGCACTGAAACTGATCCAGTCCGTAGGCTTCACCTCAAACAGCAGACTGACGATTACTCTTGCCAGTCCCAATGAAATTGTGAGACCGACAGCTACACCTGCCAGGGCGAGGACAACTCCCTGTCTCAGCACCATCCTCACTACGTTTTGCCGCGTCGCACCGAGCGCCATGCGAATTCCGATCTCCTGAGTTCGCTGCGAAACGGTGTAAGAGATCAATCCGTAAACGCCGGTCACAGTCAGCACCAACCCTATTGCGCCAAAAAGCGCGAAGAGAAAAGTGTAGAAGCGCGGCTGGGCCACGGTTTCGGAAATGGCTTCCGGCAGGGGGCGCACATTGGTGAGGGTCACGCTTTTGTCAACGGCACGTATTTGCTCGCGAAAGGCAGGCGCGAGGCTTGCCGGATCTCCCGAAGTGCGCACTAGAAAATTGCCCCAATTCCAACTATTTTGCTGATAGGGCAGGTAGATCTCTGGATTAGCGGCGACAGTCAAGTCGCTGTGGTGCACATCTCCGACGACGCCGACGATCTCCCACTGTTCTGGATCACCTTCGTTCTGGTTGGCGCCGATATGCGAGATGCGTTTCCCGATTGGCTCTTCACTGGAAAAATATTGTTGCGCCAGGGCCTGGTTGATGATGGCTGCGCCGGTGCCGCCCTGTCTGTCCTGTTCGTTGAAGTAGCGCCCTTTGATGAGCGGTATCTTCATTGCCTGGAAGTATTCCGGTGTCACACTGCGATTGTTGGCGCCGGGTTCATCCCCAGGTGCAGGCTCGGGTCTACCAATAATGCGAAAATCCGATCCGACATTGCCGCCACTGAAGGGCATGGGAGCAACAAAGGCGACGCTTTCCACGCCCGGCAATGCTTTTAGTCTCTCCAATGTCTGATTGACGTAGAGCACGCAGGCCTCAGGCTTGTCATAGACGTTGCTCGTCAAACTAATCCGACCGGTCAGAACATTCTTTGGATCAAACCCTGGTGGCACGTTTACCAATCGCGTAAGGCTGCGAATCATCAAGCCTGCGCCCACCAGCAGAATCAGGCTCAGCGCAACTTCCGAAACCACCAGTGAGTCGCGCCAAAGGCGCAAGGCGCGACCGCTGGTGGCCGATTTTGATCCGGACTTTAAGGCGGAATTAACGTCGAGCCGTGAGGCTTGCAGAGTCGGCACCAGACTGAAAAGCATTCCCGTTAACACTGAAATTGCGAGCGTGAAGATCAGAACGCGAGCGTCGATATGCACTTCGTCCAGCCTGGGCAGTTGCTCAGCACCGTAGTACTTGATCGCCCCTAATCCCCAAAGCGTGAGCAGCAGGCCCACGGCTCCCGAAAGCAAAGAAAGCAAGGTGCTCTCGGTCATCAATTGACGAGCAATGCGCCAGCGGCCGGCGCCAAGCGCAGATCGGATCGCGATCTCTTTGTGGCGCGAACTGGCTCGCACCAGCAGTAGATTTGCCATGTTCGTGCAGGCGATCAGGAGAATAAAGCCAACCGCCCCCAACAGCAGCCACAAGGCGCGACGCACATCCTTGCCGACAATCTGTTCGTCAGCTCCAACCAGATAAGCCGTTGAATTGCGGTCTCCCGGATACTCCTGCTCTAGATTAAGGGCCACGGTTGTCAGTTCTGTCTGCGCGTGTTCGAGACTTACGCCTGGCTTCAGACGGCCCACACTCAACAGCACGTGCGCTTCACGTTCGGTAAGATTTCCTCCCTCGCCTGCGACAGTGGTCCACAATTCCGCGTCCTTCGTCGACAAAGGAAACTCAAAGCCCGGCGGCAGGATTCCGATGATCGTATGTGGTTTGCCGTTCAAAGACAGTTGTTGACTCAGAGCGTTTTCATTGCCTCCGAATCTGGTTTGCCAGAAGTTGTAGCTGATAATTACGACCGGCTGGCTGCCGCGCTGTTCCTCGTCAACTTGAAAGTTGCGACCGCGCAGCGGCGCCACTTTTAGCAGTGGAAAGAAGTTGGCAGTAACTCGCATTCCCTGGATGCGTTCGGCCTCGCCCTGCTGGATGACGTTGAAACCGTTGGGCTTGTAACCCGCTATGTCTTCGAAACTTTGCGTCCGGGCGCGCCACTCCTGAAGATTCAGATAGGAGACAAAACCCTCGCGGCGTTTGTCCTTCGAGGTTTTCCAAAGAGCAACTACACGGTCCGGCTCCGTAATGCGTGGCGGACTCAGGACGACCGCATTGATGATGCTGAAGATGGTTGTGTTCGCGCCGATGCTGAGCGCCAGAGTGATGATCGCAATCAGCGTAAACCCCGGGCGCTTCAGCAAGCTGCGCGATCCGTACTTAATGTCCTTTAGTAGTGTTTCCATTAAGGCGACTCCCTCTCAGCGACAACTGCAGAATTCAAAATTTGAGACCTGAGTTGAGATCTCAAGTCGGCAATCAGAAATCAGCATTCCGCAATCGGATTACTCGTATCTGAGCGCAACCAACGGATTTACTCGCGACGCCTTTCGCGCCGGTAGATACCCAGCTGAAGCAGCCACTAACGTCAGTGACACGACCGCTGTTGACAGCGTCACAGGATCGGCTGGGTTTACTCCGAAAAGCTGACTCGCAATCAGGTGGGCCGCACCCCACGCCGCCGGTATGCCAACAACCAGGCCGATGCCAACCAGCAGCAAACTCTCCTTCAGGACCATCCAGATAATGTCCCGACGTTCGGCGCCAAGCGCCATGCGAATGCCAATTTCGTTGGTACGACGAACCACCGCGTGGGCCATGATTCCGTACAAACCAACGCAAGAGAGCAACAGGCCCAACAACCCAAAGAAGCTCACCAGTTGTGCGATTAGTTTTTCCTGCTTGAGAGACTCGTCGGTTTGCAATCGCAGGCTGGTGATATTGCCGATCGGGAGTTTGTCGTTAACTTGGGCGATCGCGGCGCGCACTGTGCCGGACAGACTCAGTGGATCTCCCGCTGTGCGCATCTCAAAAACGTTGTTGAAGGTCTGTTGGTCCTGTACCTGCAGAATCGGACGAAACACTGCACGTTCAGCCTCCGTCTTGGCGCTGTTGTATTTTGAGTCTCCCAGCACGCCGATAATTTCGAAATCGTTTTTGTCGGAGTCCTCTTCGAAGGTGGCGCGGCGGCCGATCGGATTTTCATCGTGGAAAAACGACTTCACAAAAGCCTGGTTAACGACCGCCACTCTCTGTGAGGTAGGCGTGTCTTGCAGGCCAATGTCGCGACCCATCAACAGCGGCACACCGAGCGTCTCCGAAAAATTCGGGCCGATCTGGATGTCCTCCACCGTCGTGTCTTCATCCTTAGCTGGAGTGTAGCCACGAACAGTTATCGTGCTGTTTGTGCTGGTGCCCTGCATTGGGCTGTAACTTGCGAGGGTCACCGAACTGACGTTTGGCAGCGCGCTCAGGCGTTCATGAAGTTGACGGTAAACTCCGCTCAGTTCATTTGGTTTATAGCCGGCCAGACGCATATCAACGCTCACGAGCAACACATTCTCGCGATTGAAACCAAGGTTCTCCTGTTGAAGTTTGATTAGACTACGAGCAAATAAACCCGCACCGACTAACAAGATTAGCGATAGGGCTACCTGCGTAACCACCAGGGCCGAACCCAAATTGAAACGGCTCTTGCGTCCCTGGCTGGATTTTTCTTTCAGTGCCGTAGTGAGATCAGTGCTGGTAGCTCGCAGAGCCGGAGCGATTCCAAAAAGCACGCCCGAGACGAGCGAAATGCCGAGCGTGAACAACAATATCGAGGCATCGGGCTTAACATCCAGCGGCGTAGTTGCCGCCAGCCGACTGACTAACAGGCTGACGCCCCACTGCGCCAGGATAATTCCTGCGACTCCTCCGATTGTGGCAAGGAGCAAGCTTTCAGTTAGCAGCTGACGAACCAGTCGGCCGCGACTCGCGCCCAACGCTTGTCGCAGTGAAATCTCCGCTTGCCTGGCAGCAGCGCGTGACAACAAAAGGTTCCCAACATTCGCGCAGGCAATTAAGAGCACCAGCGCAACTATCACCATCAACATGCGCAAGGCTTGCGAGTAAAAGAAACGAAGGCCAGAAAGCCCGCGCGCACCGGACGCCAGCGTGACGTAGCTGTTTTGAATCGCCAACCGGTTTTCATCATTGAGTTGACTGCCGGCACGCTCGGTGAGGTATTGCCGCAGCTCAACGTTGGCCGCTGCCTGCGCCTGGGACAGTTGAACGCCCCGTTTAAGCCGGCCGATCATATTCAACCAATAGACGTTTTTGTCATCGAGGTATGACTTACGCAATTCAATCTGCGGTTGAAATACAAGTGGCATCCAGAAGTCTGGTGAACGTCGCACGCGCACGCCGAAAAACTCAGGAGGCATTACCCCGACGATCGTGAAGGCGGTGCCGTTCAGCAGTAGGTTCTTTCCAACTATCTGCGGATCACCGTTCAGCTTTTGTTGCCAGTAGCCGTTGCTGATAACAGCCGCAGGTTGCGCTGCCGGAAGATCGTCCTCGTTTGTCAGAACCCGACCCTGCAGGGCGTTGACTCCGAGCACCGCAAAATAATTTCCCGAAACAAGATGGGCCGATGCACGCTCCACTGCCTGCCCCGCCTGCGCCTCAGGTCGCCTGACACTGATCCGGCTTTCGCCACCACGGAAGGCGCTCAACTCCTGGAAAGAAGCATCGTGCTCGCGGAAGTAACGGTAGGCTGCATAGGAAAACCGCTCGGTGCGTCCGGCGGGGATATCGCCTTCGTCGAGCGTGCTTGTTCCTTCATTTGTACGGTCGTTGAACAAAACCAGCTCCTCAGGTTTAGGTACCGGCAACGGTTTTAGAACCACGGCGTTGAGCAAGGTGAAGATCGCCGTATTGGCGCCGATACCCAGTGCCAGGATCACCAGCGCAACTGCGGTGAAAGCCGGCCGCTTAACTAAGCCGCGAAATCCGTAGCGAATGTCTTTTAGTAATGTTTCCATAACTTTCTCCCAAATTCAGGACTCAGGACTCAGTACTGAGTCTCCTCACTCGTAACGCAGCGACACCACCGGATCGACTTTCGTTGCGCGCCGTCCAGGCACGTAACAGGCAACCAGAGCCACGCCAGTTAGCAGCACGGCGATAGCAGCGAACGTCACCGGATCAGTCGGCTCGACGCCGAACAGCATGCTCGCCATCAAGCGTGTCAAACCAAAGGCTCCGATCAGTCCACAAACGACACCTATGAATGCGAGCATCATTCCCTGCCCAATAACCATGCGAAACACATCGCGCGGCTGCGCGCCAATTGCCATCCGGATTCCGATCTCGTGTGTGCGCTGCGTAACCGTGTAAGACATCACGCCATATATGCCGACTACGGCCAGCACCAGCGCTAGGCCGGCAAAGATGCTGAGCAAGGTCAGATTTAAACGCTCAGGAGCTACCGACTCGGAGCGGATGTCGTCCATCGTGCGCACGCTGTAAATAGGTTGATCCGGATCGATCGCCTTTACTTGTTGCCGAACGGCAGCAATCAACTGGTTGGGATCGCCGGCGGCTTTGAGAATCACTGTCATGCCACCGCCAGGGATTTGCGCGAAGGGAAAGTAGCCCTGAACTCGTTTCGAGTCAGTACCAAGGCCCTCCATTTTCACGCGGCCCACTACGCCAAGCACGGTAAGAAAACGCGGATCCTTTTCACTGCCCATCGCGATTCGTTTACCGACGGCTTCTTCGCCCGGCCAATAGCGCCGCGCAAACTCTTCATCAATAACGATTGAATTCAGCGGCGCTATTTCCTTTTCATCGTCGTCGAGTTTGCTGAGGTCTTTGCCGGCAATCCACGATCGGTCGTCGTGACTGTCAAACACACGGCCGCTCTTCACTGGAATATTCATGGCCTTGAAGTAGTCGGGCGTTACCAGACAGGCTTCCATTAAAGGTGTTTGCTCGCGGGGTGGACGCGGCCGGCCATCGATTACGAACGAGGTCTGCCAGCCGTTGTTGCCCAGTGGCAAACCTGACGCGGCTGCCGTGGCTTCAACCCCGGGAAGTCCCCGAAGATTTTCGAGCAGGCGGTTGTAAAACTGCTCGCGTTGTTCGCTCTCCGCGTATTTCTTCTGCGGCAAGGCGACCGTGAAGCTGGTGAGATGGTCGTATGAGAATCCGGGATTGACTTTCTGCAAGCGATAAAAACTGCGGATCATTAGGCCGGCGCCGACAAGCAACACCAGCGTGGTTGCGACTTCAACAACTACCAGCGAACTGCGTAGCCAGTGTCTGCCGGACGTACCGCGGCCGGTTTCTTTCAGCGTTTCATGGACATCGACAACTCCAGCCTGCAGCGCCGGCACGAGTCCAAACAGGAGCCCGGTCACAAACGAGAGCCCGATAGTGAACGCCAGGACTCGCCAATCGAGTCCAATTTCTTTTGAGCGCGGCAAAGCGTCAGGACTTATGTAGAGGATAAGCTTGACCCCCCATTGCGCGACCAGCATTCCCAGCGTGCCGCCAATGAGAGCCAACAGCACGCTCTCGGTTAACAACTGGCGCGCGATGCGCCACCGTCCGGCGCCCATCGCTGAGCGAATGGCCATTTCTTTCTGCCGCGACTGTGCCCGTGCCAGCAACAGGTTCGCGATGTTTGCGCACGCGATCAGCAGTACAAAAGCTACCGCGGCAAACAACACCCAAAGTGGACGGCGAACGTCGCCGACAAAAACTTCCAGCAACGGATGCAGGCCTATGCCATTGCCGGCGTTGGAATCCTGGTATTGCTTTTCGAGGTTCGCGCCGATCGTGTCCATCTCAGCTTTCGCTTGCGCAAACGTCACGCCCGGCTTGAGACGCGCCACGCCGTATAGTCCCGGATGATTGCCGCGCGACTGCCAGCTAGCTTCCCCGGAAAGTTGGCCGACCGGTACCCACATCTCAACCCGAGTCGGAAATTGAAAGCCCTCAGGCATTATTCCGATCACCGTGTAGCTCTTGTTGTTGAGCATCAGTTGTTGATTCAGAATATTGGCCTGACCACCAAAGCGCCGCTGCCATAGTGGATGACTTAAGAGAACGACAGGCGTTCCTCCAGGCTTGTCTTCATCGTTGGTAAAGAGCCGTCCCATAGCCGGGTTGGCGCGCAATGCTGCAAACATATCTGCGGACACCTGGCCCGTGACAATTCGTTCAGCATCGCCGACACCAGTGAGGTTGTAGCTACTGCGATTGTAAACACCGATGTTTTCGAAAACGTGATTCTGATTTCGCCAATCCGTGAAATTTGGATAGGAGACCGAAATCTCGTCCATGGCTTTGCTGGTTTCATTCAAGAGCACCAGCCGGTCAGACTCCGGGTACGGCAGCGGCCGCAACAAGACCGCGTCAACCACGCTGAAGATGGCAGTGTTCGCACCGATGCCAAGGGCCAGCGCCAGAATTACCACGAAGGTAATGCCGGGATTCTTAAACAACATGCGCGCGCCATAGCGCAGGTCTTGAAATAATGTATTCATGTTTCCTCCAAAGCCGACTTTGGTCTTTGGTCTTTGTAAGTTTGGTTAGTCGAATGCTTCTCTGGTCAACATCACCTCAAGGTGGAAAAGAACCAAGGAGCAAAGTCCAAAGCCCTATCATTATTCGTACCGCAGTGCCACCAACGGATCGACCTTCGTCGCACGCCGCGCGGGAATGTAGCAAGCCAGCAGCGCAACACCGGCCAGTAACAGAGTTAGCCCCGCGTAAGTAACGACGTCGGTGGGCGCAACGCCGAAAAGCAAACCCCGCAACAAGCGACCTACTGCGAGCGCTCCCAGCAGGCCGGCTGCGACCCCAATTATCGTGAGCCGCATTCCCCGCCCCAGGAGCCAGCGGAGGATGGCGCCCGTACTGGCGCCGAGGGCCAGGCGGATCCCGATTTCGCGCGTGCGTTGCGTTACCGAATAAGCCATGACGCCGTAAATACCAATGCCGGCCAAAAAGAGCGCGAGCACACCAAACAGTCCCACGACCTGCATGGCGAAGCGACGTTGCGCCAGCGACGCTGAAACCAGATCTTCCATTGTCTGTTCGCCGAAGAGTGGGAGATTTGGATCTACTGCCTGGACCTGTTGCCGTAGCGATTGAGCCAGCCCGGTGGCGTTTCCCTCTGTTCGTACGTAGACCGCCATGGATTTGGCGGGCGACTGGATGATTGGGAGATACAGGTGTGGCTGATCCGCTTTATCAAAACCATCCGTCTTAATATTTCCAACAACCCCGGCAATCGTCATCCACGGCGCTTTGGAATCGCGCGGGCCGGGCTTAATGTGCCGCCCAATCGGATCAATTTTTGCGAAGAAGCGCTGGGCCAGCGCCTCGTCAATCAAAACCACGCGCGGGGCCTGCTCGTCGTCACCGGCTTCAAAGAAGCGCCCACGCACCAATGGAGTACCAAGCGCACGAAAATAATCCGGACTGACGGCAGAAAATTTAGTCAGCGGGCGTGTTGTATCCAGAGCCGGTTGATCTTCAATAGTGAAAAGTCCCGGCTTGTTCTGATCCAGCAGCGGCACACCACCGCCGCTACCAATCGCCGCATACTGAACACCCGGCAACGCACTAGCGCGGCGCAACACTTCTTTTATAAAGGCGGAACGCGTGGCCAGCAGTCGATATGGATCGCGGTCAGGATTGTTGGGCACCGGTAACCAGATACGCGCCAGTAGCACGTTATGGGAATCAAAACCCGGGTTCACCTCCATCAGCCGTCCGAAGCTGCGCAACAACAGTCCGGCAGCAATCATCAGGACTAGAGACAATGCAAACTCGACTACTACCAACCCGCTACGAAAACTATGATGACGCGCGCTGGAACCCCCACCCTGACTACCCTCTTTTAAGTTCCCCACCAGATCCGGCCGAGACGCCTGCAATGCCGGGATCAGTCCGAACAGCAGACCCGTCAACGTTGATATTAGAAAGACGAAGAACAGCACGCTGGCGTTAACCCCGACTTCACTTAGTCGAGGGGTGTCTGCTGGAACAAACCGCAGCAGCACGTTTTTGAGAGTCACCACGATGAAGAGGGCTATCGCGCCCCCAATGAATGAAAGCAACAAACTCTCAATGAGCATCTGCAGCACCAGACGGCGGCGGCCGGCGCCCATCGCCTGGCGAATTGCCATCTCTCGTTGTCGCGCAGAGGAGCGTGCGAGTAGGAGGTTCGCGATATTTACGCAACCGATCAGTAGAATTAGACCAACAGCGCCAAGCAGCATCAACAGGGTTGTTTGCACGTTGCCAACCAGAGTCTCGCGTGCCGGCATTAGCCTGAGTGTCCAACCTATCTGCGCGGGGTAATCGTTGGGAAATTCCTGCCGCAGGTTCGCGACAAAGGCATCAAGTTTTGCCTGCGCCTGCGCAACGGTAAGCTCCGGTTTGATACGGCCGATGGCTCCGGGAAGCATGCGCTGGGCGCGCACTGGAGCTGGAAAAGGATTACTGGTGAATCCGGCCGTGGCCCACATCTCGATGTCGTTGCGGAGGGTCTTACCCGGATGTCGAAACCCAGGGGGCATAACGCCAACCACCGTGTAGAGATCGCTGTCGGCGTAAATCTTTCGACCCAAAACGTTCGGATCGGAAGCAAATAACCGCCGCCACAATCCGTCACTGATTACTACTCCCTCGGCAAAACCAGTTGCTTGATCCTGTGGGCCCAATACGCGTCCGAGCTGCGCGGTGGCGCCAAGCAGTGAAAAATAGTTAGGACTTACTGCCAGCAATTCGATGCGCTCAGGACGATCTGCCCCGGTGAGATTCGCATCGACCGGCCAAACAGCTGAGACCTGCTCAAATACGCCAGAGCGTTCCTGCAAATCCTTCAGCTCGTCAACCGATATTCCGACGTCTTGCGCTTGTGTGCCCGGCAGATCGGCCCTAACCAGGACAATATTTTCCGATTTCGGAAAAGGCAGCGGCCGAAGCAAAACCGCATTAACAACACTGAAAATGGCTGTATTGGCACCGATGCCCAGGCTCAACGTGACAATTGCAACCGCCGTGAAGCCCGGTTTACTTTTCAACATTCGCGCCGCGTAGCGCAGGTCGTGCCAGATTGTCGTCAGCATCTTTGCTTCTCCAACTTTGCAGCCCTCAGAATTCAAATTTGAGATCTCAGATTCATTCGTAACGCAGCGCCACTAGGGGATCGACCTTGGTCGCGCGGCGCGCCGGGATATAGCAGGCCAACAGCGCCACAGTGATCAGCAACACAGAAATTGCGACAAAAGTTAACGGGTCGGTGGCGCTAACCTGGTAAAGCAAGCGAGACATCAGTCGCGTCAACAGCCACGCTGCGCCCAGTCCCAAACCGACACCCGTCAGGACCAGTACCATTCCCTGCTTCAGGACCATACGCATGATGTCGCGCATCTGCGCTCCGAGGGCCATGCGAATGCCGATCTCCTGCGTGCGTTGATTGACGAGGTAACTGATAACTCCGTAAAGTCCGATAATTGTCAGCACCAGCGCGAGCACTGCGAATATTCCCATCAAGGCCATTAAGAATCTGCGATCGGCAGTGCTGCGCTTCACCAGAAATTCCACCGTCCGAATTTTCCACATGGGCTGATCGGCATCGACTCTCCAAAGCGCCTGCCGCACTGGTTCGCTGAGACTGAGTGGTTCGACATTGGTGCGAACAACAACTGTGGCGAAGAGTCCTGGATCCTGGCTGTACGAGTCATACATCTGTGGCTTCTGCTCTTCCTCCAACCAGTAATGCTTGGCATCGCCGACCACGCCTATCACCGTAGCCGTTGTGCCGTCTTCGACGCGTTTGACTTGTTTGCCAAGTGGATCCTGATTGGGCCAGAAGCGGCGCGCCATCGTTTGGTTAATAACTACGACCGGCGTCGTCCTGGCCTGATCTTCGTTTCCGAAGAGACGGCCCTGCAGCAGAGGAATGCCGATCGTTTCAAAGTAATTCGGCATCGCGGTATTGAACATTACTTCCGGTTCCTGCCCCTTAGGCGGCGGCTCGCGATCGGGCAAAACAATCGAGATGGTCCCGCCGTTGCCGCTGAAAGGAAGTCCACGCACCAGCGAGGCTGATTGGACACCGGGTACTTGCTGCAGTTGCTCAACCAGCTGTCGATGAAAATTCCACTGTGCAGCAGGTTCCTTGTACTTGGTTCGCGGTAGGCGATATTCGAGGGTGAGTAGTTGCTCTGGTCTGAAGCCGACGTTAACTCGAAGCAGCTTGTCGAAACTTCTAAGCAGCAGGCCGGCGCTGACCAGCATGACGAGCGACAGGGCCACCTGGGCCACGACAAAACCGCCCCGCACACGATTCCAGCGCGATCCTTCGCCGCTGCCACGCGCGCCTTCTTTTAAGGACGACTGCAAATCGGGACGCGCTAATTGCAGCGCGGGCAACAGGCCAAACAGCCAGCCCGTAATCACAGACACCGCAAACGCGAAAAGCAAGACACGGCCGTCGAGCCTTGCTGAGTTGGTATCGACAAAGCCCTGGGGCAACTTAAGCAAACCATACAAGCCCCAATAGGCCAGCAGTAAGCCACCCACTCCTCCAAGCAAGCCGATTACGGTGGTCTCGGTAAGCAATTGCCGAATAAGCCGCCACCGGCTGGCACCTAAGGCTGCGCGTACGGCAATCTCTTTTTGTCTGGCCAGTCCCCGCGCCAACAAGAGGTTGGCGAGGTTTGCGCAGGCGATAAGTAGGATCACACCCACAGCTGCGAACAACAGCCAGAGCATCGGACGAACGTCGCCAACCAACAACTCCCGCAACTCCTCAACCTTTGAGCCGCGACCGGCGTTTTCCGTAGGGTAAGCCTGTGCCAACTGAGCGGCAGTCGAGGTTGCCTCTGCTTGCGCCTGAGACAATTTGAGGCCCGGCTTCAGATGACCCATGCCAAAAAGCATGCGCCACTCTCGCTTTCCTGTGTTGCCCGGATAGTTCGCCACGGGCATCCACACTTCAACGTCCGGGTCGAATGGTTGTTTAAAACTGGACGGCACTACACCGATTACGCTGTATGGCTCGCCGTTGAGGATCAGTTTTTTCGTACTCAGATTCTGATCGCTATTCAAACGTTCCTGCCACATTTTCTCGTTCACAACTACAAGCTTCTCGCCCCCCTGCCGATCTTCACCATCTACAAAGGTGCGACCGATCAGTGGTGCAAGATTGAAGACTTTGAAAAAATTGGCCGTCACAAACGCCCCTCGTACCCGATCAGGTCGCTCGCCACCAGTAACATTCACGCTCTGGGACTGGAAGCCCGTTAGATCCTCGAGCGATCGCATTTGCGTCTGATAGTCCTGGAGTTCAGGAGCAGAAAGCCCGTCGCGATCTCCACTTGGGCTGGTTGAAGAGATAACCACTAATTGTTTCGCGTTGTGATAAGGCAAGGTGCGCAGCAACACTGCGTTGACCACACTGAAGATCGCCGTATTCGCGCCGATTCCCAACGCCAGCGTGATCACCGCGATGATGGAGAAAACGGGCTTCTTCGCCAGCATGCGCATGCCGTAACGCAGATCCTGTAGCAACACTTGCATCACTTTCTCCTTCTTCAGAACTTCAGATCTCAGATTTGAGATCTCAGATTCATTCGTATCTCAACGCCACCAGGGGATCGACCTTCGTCGCGCGCCGCGCCGGAACGTAACAAGCCAGCAAAGCCACGACTGTCAAAACAATCGACACCGCAATGAACGTCGGCGCGTCCGTAGGTGTCACGCCAAACAGCAGCGCCTTCAATAGGCGCGTCAACGCAAATGCGCCGAAAAGCCCTAGCACTTCGCCAAGCACAACCAGCGTCATTCCCTGTTTTAGGATCAACCTCAGGACATCTGTCATGCGGGCGCCAAGGGCCATGCGAATGCCCATCTCCTGCGTTCGTTGCGTGACCGAATAGGAAAGCAGACCGTAGATTCCAACCGTTGCCAGCACGAGAGCCAGCATTCCAAACAACCCCATCAGCATCATGCTCAGGCGCGGCTGCGCGATGCTATCTGCCATGATGTTTTCCATTGTCTTTATGCTGGTGATGGGTTGATTCGGATCGATGGCCAGCACCGCGGTACGCAATGCGGGAACGAGTGCAGTGGGATCGCCCAGCGTGCGGATGAGCACCGTCATGTTCTGCAAAGGAGCCTGGCTCGCGGGCACGTAGTAAGTTGGCTCAGCCGCGGAATTCAGACCTGCGGATTTAACGTCGCCAACGATGCCGACGATCTCAAATGAGGTCAGACGTTCGTTATTCCAGATTCGAGCCGGAGCGCCCAACTGCAGTCTCTGTCCAAGCGCCGTTTCGTGAGGGAAGTATTTGCGCGCGAAACTTTCGTTGACGATGACAACTCCCGGGTGGTCCTGATCATCCTGCGCGGTAAAACTGCGACCACTAATAGTCCGCGCCCCAATAGTCTGAAAGTAGTCCCAGCTTACCGGATTGAAATTTGCCGACTCTCCCTGGCCGGGCGCCGTTGCCCTGCCGACCACGCTAAAAGCATCAATCCAGCTCGCCTCTAACGGCTGATCGTAAGCTATCGCGGCACCCTCGACGCCGGACAGATTCGTTATGCGCTCGAGCAGTTGATTGTAGAAACTGTTGATCTTTTGGTTGTCACCATATTTCGCCGGAGGCAGTCCCACGGTTAATGACAAAACGTTTTCTGCCTTGAAACCGGGATCCACCTGACGCAAGCGCCAAAAGCTTTTCACCATCAGCCCAGCAGAGATCACCAACATCACCGCCATACTGATTTGAAAGACAACCAGCAACTGGCGGAAGCGTTGACGTCCAACTCCCGGACCAGCGACACGACGACCCTGTTCGAGCGTCGCTTGCAAGTCTGGTTTTGAAGCCTGCCAGGCCGGTAGTAAAGTGAAAAGCAAGCAGGTGATAAACGAGAGGAAAACCGTGAAGGCCAACACCCGCAGATCGAGTTGTGTTTGACTGAACCGGGGATACTGTGCAGGTACGAGCTTAACTATCAAGTCAATGCCGAACCTGGCGAGCAAAATACCGGCGCCGGTTCCCAGCAACGAAAGCAGCAGCCCTTCGAGAATGAACTGTCGCACCAGACGAGCACGTCCAGCACCAAGCGCCGCGCGAATAGCAACCTCCTTACCTCGAGTTGCATGTTGTGCCAGCAGAAGTCCCGCGATGTTGGCGCAGGCAATCAAGAGCACCAAACCGACTGCAGCAAGAAGTGTAAACAAGGCCGGTCTCACATTCCCGACCATCTCGTTCATGAACGGGTTAACGATGATGCCTTCGCCCTTGTTGGCGGCGTAGGCCTGTTCCAACCGCGCGGCTATCGTGTTCATCTCGGCTTGCGCCTGGTCAATGGTGATGTTCTGTTTGAGGCGGCCCAACACGCCCAGGACATGCGAGTTACGATTGTTCTGCCACTGGGCGCTAAAAGACATTGGCGTCCAGAATTGCTGCTCGTTAGGATCAAAAGAGATTTTCCCGGACGTTGTCGGCCACACCGGATAGATTCCGGAAGGCATCACGCCAACTACGATGTAGCTACTCCCATCAAGCGTAATGTTCTGGTTGAGAATCGCTGCGTTGCCGCCATAGCGACGTTGCCAGAAGTTGTCTCCAAGGATCACAACGCGGCCTTTACCGGGTTCATATTCCTCCGGAAGAAATGAGCGGCCTAACTTTGGTTCGACTCCTACCACCGCAAAGTAGCGCTCGCTCGCGCGTGTGCCCAACAGTTGTTCCGGTTCGCTATCGCCGGTGAGCGTTAGCGTGGATGCACCGAAGGCAGCGACGTTCTCAAAAACTGTGTTTTGATTTTTCCAGTCGAAGAAGTTGGCGGGAGTAACTCGCCAGCGTCCGCGCTCGGGCACATTTTCCCAAAGCGAGACCAGACGGTCCGGATTCTTATAAGGAAGTGGACGCAAGGCTACCGTGTCTACAACGCTGAAGATGGCGGTGTTGGCGCCAATCCCCAGCGCGAGCGTGATCACGGCAATCGCAGTAACGCCAGGATTTTTTAACAACATGCGCGCGCCGTAGCGCAGGTCCTGCATTAATGTGTGCATCGTTCCTCCAAAGCGGACCGTGTTCTTTGGTCTTTGGTCTTTGGCCTTTGGTCTTTGTAAGGCTCGTTAGTCGAACGCTCCTCCGGTCAACATCGCCTCAAGCTGAGTAAAAAAAACAAAGATCCAAGTCCAAAGTCCAAAGCCCTAATCTTCATTCGTATCTCAACGCCACCAGGGGATCGACCTTCGTCGCACGCCGCGCCGGCAGATAACACGCCACCAACGCAACCACGATCAGCACCGCCGACACTAAAATGAATGTTGGCTTATCAGTAGGGGTAACTCCGAAAAGAAGCGACGTAAGTAATCGCGTCAAGGCGAGTGCGCCGGCTACCCCGATCACAACTCCCATTAGCGTTAGCGCCATCCCGTTTCTAATGATCAGTTTCAGCACGTCGGTGGCGCGCGCTCCGAGCGCCATACGGATACCAATCTCCTGTGTTCGCTGGGTCACCGCATACGACATCACGCCATAGATACCGACCGCCGCGAGCACCAGCGCCAGACCGGCAAAGATTGCGAGCAGCAGCATGTTGAAGCGGCGAGCGGCAAACGATGCCGCCGAAACTTCATTCATGGTCTTGACTTCAGTGATTGGCAGTTGTGAATCAACTTTCCAGATCTGCTGCTTGACTGCTTGCGTCATCGACTCCGGACTTGACTGAGTGCGCGCCGCAATCGCCATCCAACGCTTCCAGGGATTGATCTGGGTGTATGGGGAATAAAGTGCTGGTTGTTCGGGCAAGTCGAGGCCGAAGTGTTTGACGTCGCCGACAACGCCTACGATTGTTATCCACTGAATCTGCTGGATCGCGCGCCCAACGAATTCGCTTACCGAGTGGATCTTCATTGGCAAAATACTGTCGCACCAGCATGTCGTTGGCGATCCCTACCAGTGGTGCATTGTCCGCAAAGTCCTGCGGTCCAAAGTCGCGGCCCAGGCGCAGCGGGAATCTGCATGGTGTGGAAGTAGTCGCCCATGACACTGCGCGTTTCCAGACTAGGTTCATCACCGGGCGCCACTGGCGGACGGCCATCAATCAAAAAATCGTGATCGAGGGAATTGCCACTCAGCGGCAGCTCGCTCACCATTGCGGCCTGCACGCCCGGCAAGGAGTTGATTCCGTCGAGCGTCTGCGTACGAAAGCGTGTTTGCTTGGCAACTTCCTGGTAGCGCGCCTCAGGCAACTCAACGCGCATCGTCAACAAGTGGTCGGGATTAAATCCCGGTTCGACTGAACGCAAATTCCAAAACGTTTTTATAAGCAGTCCCGCTCCGATCAACAGAACCAGGGCGATAGCGAGCTCGACAACTACAAATGTGCTGCGCATCGTCTGGCGCGCACCGCCGGCTGTCGCGCTGCGTCCGCCTTCTTTCAGGGCTTCGCCAATCACACTTCGCGAAGCCGTCCAGGCCGGCAATAAACCGAAAACAATTCCGGTCAGAAGCGAAACGCCAAACGTAAACAGCAGCACGCGCCCGTCAACACCGATCTCCTGCAGTCGTGGCAAATTTTCAGGCCGCAGTGCAACCAGCAGATTCGTTGCCCAGATCGCAAGCAACACTGCGATCGCGCCGCCGGCTAAGGAGACCAGCACGCTTTCAGTAAGCAATTGTCGAATCAATCGCCAGCGGCCGGCGCCGAGCGCCGTGCGAATTACAAACTCACGTTCACGTTCCGCAGCGCGCGCCAAAAGGAGATTTGCAAAATTCGCGCAGGCAATGAGTAAGACCAAACTCACCGCGGCGAACAATACGAGCAGAGACTGCCGCGACTGACCAACGATGCGTTCATGCAAAGGAATCAGAACGCTGGCGCGGTTCTTATTGTCCGCCGGGTATTGCGTCGCCAAAGTCTTGTCAATCACCTGCATCTCCGCCCGCGCTTGTTCGAGGCTTACGCCCGGCGCCAGGCGGCCATAAGTCCGCAGAAAATGAACGCCACGGAAATTCGCAGCCAGCGGATTGGAAACGTGAACAGCAGTCCAGGCTTCAATGTTGTCACGCGGCGAAGCGAAGCCGGCCGGCATGACACCGACGATTGTGTAGACGTTGCCGCTTAGTGGAATTGTCTTGCCGAGGATCTGCGGGTCACCGCCAAACTGATTCCGCCACAACGCGTTACTCAGAACGACGACAAACGGAGCGCCGTTCTTGTCGTCATCAGCCGTGATAACGCGCCCGCGTTCCGCCTTTACGCCAAGCGTTTCGAAGTAGCCGCCGGTAACCTGACCGATCTGAAACTGCACCGGCTCGCTCCCGGCGGTGTAGTCCAACGGCTGCTTGACCTCACCACCGAAACTACTAAAAGTGTGACTCTGAGCCTGCACGTCAGCCAGATCAGGAGCAGACTGGTTTGAGCGAAAGGTAACCAGGCGCACCGGTTCAGCGTAAGCGAGCGGCCGTAATAGGACAGCGTTGATGACGCTAAAAATCGCTGTGTTCAGGCCAATGCCGAGGGCGAGCGTAATTACGGCGACCACCGTAAAGGCGGGCCGCTTCAACAAACTGCGCACTCCGTAACGAATGTCTTTTAGAAGCGTTTCCATCATCATCCTTTTTGAGGTCTCAAATTTCAGATCTCAGATCTCAGATCTCAAGGTTATTCGTAATGCAACGCCACCAGCGGATCGACCTTCGTCGCGCGCCGCGCCGGGATGTAACATGCCAGCGCTGCCACCAGCGCAAGCAGCAGAGCAACTCCGGTGAATGTCAGCGGATCTACGGCGCTGATCCCAAACAATAGGTTTGCCAAAAGTTGAGCGGTGCCGAGGGCAATCAGAAGCCCAATGCCGAGTCCAATAACTGCCAGCGTCATTCCTTGTTTGATTATCAGCAGCAGCACATCGCGCCTCGCTGCGCCCAGTGCGATGCGCACACCAATCTCACGCGTCCGCCCGGCGACGACGTAAGACATCACGCCGTAAATGCCGATGGCTGCCAGCACAATTGCCAGAATGCCGAAACTTCCGAGCACTGTCGCCGCCATGCGAAAGGGGAATAACGGAACGCTCATGTGGTCGGATAGAGTCTGGACGTTATAGAGCGGCAGGGTCGCATCGAGGCGTTCCAGTTCACTGCGCAACGCGGCGATGGCAGCTTTCGGGTCGCCTACGGTGCGAGCCACGAGCGTTGCACCAGTGCTGTAGTCGCGAAGTATGGGCCGATAAAAGGCGGCCTTCGGATCTTCAATAAGACTGTTGTACTTACCGTCGGCTGCCACGCCGATCACTTCCCAGTAGGGCTTATCGGGACCACTGAAATTAAAGCGGCGCCCAATTGCATCTCTTCCCGGAAGGAAGCGCCGCGCAAAAGTCTCATTGACAATCGCTACACGCGACTCATCCTTATTGTCCTGTTCGCTGAAATCCCTGCCACGCAAGGGAATTTCCATGGTGCGAAAATAGTTGGGGCTTATTTCATTGGGGACCGCGACCGGCAAGTCGTTCCTACCTGTGACCGTCTGGCCTTCCACGTAGATCGAGGTGTAGCTGTAATCGAGCGTAAGCGGCACCGTAGAGGTGAGCGCAACCGAACGTATTCCCGGAAGTGTTTGCGTGCGCTCAATGATCTGCTTCTGAAAGTCCCGGCCTTTCTCTTCTGTATAGCCTTGCAGCCCTAAGTCGAAGGACAGCGCTACTGCATTTTCGGGAGTGAAGCCAGGACGCGTGCGCTCGGCTACCTGCAAGCTTCTTACAACCAGCCCGGCGCAAACCAACAACACCAGTGAGAGGGCCACCTGCACAATCACCAATGCATTGCGCAAGCGTGAACGGCGAAAGCCCGACATCGACGCTTCATCTTTTAAGGCAGGCACGAGGTCCGGCTTTGAAGACTGCAGCGCCGGCAACAAACTGAAAAAGATGCCGGTGGCCAGCGACACCCCGAGAGCAAATGCCAGGACGCGCCAGTCCAAACGCAGATCGAACACCAGGGCAATATCGGTCGGTAACTTGATGGAAGCGACCAGATCATTGATCCATGCCGCTAACAACACGCCACCCAAACCACCCGCGAGCGACAACAACACACTTTCAGTTACCAACTGCCGTACGATGCGAGTGCGGCTGGCGCCCACCGCCAGACGAATAGCAAGTTCTCTTCGCCGCTCTGTAGCACGAGCCAGCAGCAGGTTAGCCAGATTGACGCAAGCCAGCAGCAACACCAGCCCGACAACTCCCATCAGTATGCTGCTGAAGCTGATAACTGAGTTGCGGATGTCGGGAATAAATAAGCCGGGCGTGAGCAGGGCAACACCGCGCCCTTCGTTTTCGTTCGGGTACTCTTTGCCAAGCTGAGCGGTGATCGCTTTTAGCTGGCTTTCAGCCTGGGCCGAAGTTACTCCCGGCTTTAGCCGGCCTACCACGAAGAGGTTGTCACTGTCGCGAGATTCCAACCAGTTGCTACCCGGCTCAACCTCGTGCGCCATCATCATTGGGACAAACAATTCAGGCGCGTAGGCTACTTCTGTCCCGTTAAAACCCCTTGGGGCAACTCCGATGACAGTAAAAGTGTGGCCATTGAGTTTTACAGTTTGACCTACTAGTGCGGGATTGGAAGCAAATCGTTTTTGCCAGCAGCCATAGCTGATAACCGCGACCGGATGTGAGCCCGGCGTCACGTCCTCTTCAGACAGGAAATAGCGGCCGAGGAAGGGCTGCACACCGAGTACATCAAAGTAGTTGCCGGAGACGAGATAGCCCCAAACGCGTTCATTGTGGCCTTCGTGACTGACGCTCATCGGAGCAAAGCGATAAGCAATCAAGCCCGAGAAAACGTCGTTGCGGTCGCGATAATCTTTGTAGTTTAGATATGACTGAATAGTGTAGTCGGCGCCATTGTGAAACGTCCCGTAAACTTCGGTTAGCTGTTCGGGATGAGGTACCGGTAGCGGCCGAAGCAACACCGTGTTCACTAAACTGAAAATGGCGGTGTTGGCTCCTATGCCAAGCGCGAGCGTGACTACGGCAATGGCGGTGAAGCCCGGCCGCTTCACAAAATTTCTCAGAGCGTAACGGATGTCTCTTAATAAAGAATGCATTGAACCTACTTTCGAGTGATACTCCAAAAACTATTCGTATCGCAGCGCCACCAGCGGATCGACTTTCGTCGCCCGGCGCGCGGGTATGTAACAAGCAACCACCGTGATCAGAAACAGGCCGGTGGCGACGGCCGCGAAAGTTCTCGGGTCGGTTGCGGGCACCTCAAACAACAGACTGACAATGAGCCGTGTTAATCCAAATGAGACGAGCAAGCCCGTTCCCACGCCGATTAAGCCCAGAATGATTCCCTGCTTGATGACGAGGCGCAGCACGTCTCCCTGTTGCGCGCCGAGCGCCATGCGCAATCCAATTTCGTGTGTGCGCTGCTGCACGGAATACGACATGACGCCGTAAATCCCCACCGCTGCCATCACCAGCGCCACCAAAGAAAAGACTCCAAGCAGGACTGTGTTGAACCTCGAACGAGCAACCGAGGTCGCTAATAGCCCTTCCATGGTATTCACTTCACCTATTGGCTGCTCGGGATCGATATTGCGAATTACTTCGCGGGCCGCGGGCGCAATGCTGGTCGCTTCACCTTTGGTTCGAATGACCATTGTCATAGACGAATAAACCAGTTCGGGATGTGGCCAGTAGGCCATCTCCTCGTTCTCGCTATCGAGGCCAAGGTGTTTTGTGTCGCCAACGACGCCGATGATTTCGGTCGGCACATCTTCATCCTTCATATTTATCGTCACGCGTTTGCCGAGCGGGTCCTGTCCGGGCAGGTTTGTGCGCACGAATTCCTCGTTGACAACTACGACGTGTCGCATCTCTCTAGCTTCCTGCTCCGTAAAAAGACGACCGCGCTTAAGCGGGATCTGCATCGCCTGGAAATACTTGAGGTCAGTCACGCATATTCCAGTATGTAGTTCCTGACCGGGAGGTCGAACTGGTTCACCTTCAATTTGGATCCGCGTGCCGGAATGTGGACCATTAAACGGAAGCGAATTGATGGCTCCGGCCGACTCAACCCCGGGAATCGCGCGCAGCTGTTCGAGGGCGCGACTGAAAAAATCCAACACCTTCGGGTCAGTGTCATACTTGCGCTCAGGCAAGTTGACCCTCATGGTCAAAAGGTTTTTAGAATTGAATCCGGGATCAACTGATCGCAAACGACTGAGGCTTTTCATAAACAGTCCCGCGCCTACGAGCAGCACCAGTGCCAGGGCAACCTGCGTCACCACGAAAAGGCTTCGCAGTCGCTGAGTTCGCGAACCGCCGCCAATATTTTTTCCGCCCTCTTTGAGTGAGTCGTTAAGATCGAAACGCGTGGCCTCAACTGCCGGCACCAGCCCAAAAATAATTCCCGTGAGCAGGGTGAGTGCGAAGGTGAACGCCAGCACCGGAAGACTGACGGACACGCCACGTAGATCCATCAACCCCGGGGGACTCAAAGCTATAAGGGCTTTGGTCCCCCACCACGCCAGCAACAACCCGAGCACACCGCCGACCAGGGACAACAGCAAACTCTCCGTCAGCAGCTGTCGCGCAATACGCCAGCGCCCAGCGCCGAGACCTGCTCGAACTGCAATCTCTTTTCTCCGGGAGGAAGCGCGGGCGAGTAGAAGATTCGCGACATTCGCGCAGGCGATAAGCAACACAAACCCCACCGCGCCTAACAGGATGAACAACGGTTTGCGGATGTCGCCCGTAAACTGTGTGCGCAGCGGCACCACATTCACGCCCCAATTGGTGTCGAACTCCGGGTATTGCTGCGTCAGTCTGGCCGCAATGACGTTCATATCGTTCTGCGCCTGTTCAAACGTGACGCCGGGTTTTAGCCGCGCGACTGCCCGTGCAAATCGCCCGCGGCGTTGCTTGAGTTCATTTGACACCTGCCACGGCGACCAGATCTCCGGCGCCTTATTGATCATCGAACCTTTTTGAACATACCAACCGACATCCGCCGGCAATACTCCAATAATGGTGTTCTCCTGATTGTTTAGAATGATCTTTCGACCCACCACCTGCCCGCCACCAAAGCGCCGTTGCCAGAGGCTGTAGCTGATCACGACTACATTTGGCTGACCTGGTCCACCGTCATTAGCGTCAAAAGTTCGCCCCTGAAAAGCATTCACCCCCAACACTGAAAAGAGATTTGTGGTAGCGATTTGTCCGGGTACCTCTTCTGGTTCGCCGTCGCTGGTAAGATTGACGTTGCGATCAAAGAACGCAGCCATGTCTGAAAAAACCGTGTTCTGTTCCTTCCAATCGTAGAAGTTTCCGAGGTTGATTACGTTTTGCGGATTCCCTGCCCCGATCTTTCGATGTTCCCAAACTATTGCCAGTCGATCCCCTTCGGTATAAGGCAAAGAGCGCAGCAATACAGCGTTGACCACGCTGAAAAGCGCTGTGTTAGCGCCAATGCCAAGCGTTAAAGCGATGACCGCTACCAGCGTTACAGCCGGGGTCTTTAACAACATTCGGGCGCCATAGCGCAGGTCTCTAAGCAATGTTTCCATAACCAACCTTCTGTCCTTTTGAGAGCTCAAAGTTCAGAGACAAAATCCGCAATCCGAAATCAGCATTTCGCAATCGGCTTACTCGTATCTCAGCGCCACCAGTGGATCGACTTTCGTTGCTCGCCGCGCCGGCAGATAGCAGGCGACGAAAGCAACCAGAGTCAATAAAGCGGAGACCGCCACAAACGTAAACGGATCTTTTGCAGTGACGCCAAACAGCAAAGAGTTCATCAAACGAGTGAGCGCAACTGCTCCCGCCAGACCCAGTGCCACACCAACGATCACCAGCGTCATTCCCTGCCGGACGACTAGCCTCATTACATCCAAGCGACGTGCTCCCAGGGCCATGCGCACGCCAATCTCATGAGTTCGCTGCGAGACGGAATAAGCCATCACGCCGTAAATTCCGGTGGACGCCAGTGCCAATGCGACCAGGGCAAACAAACCAAGTAAGGTAGTGCGGTATCGCGGCCCGGCGACAGCCCTTTCCAGCCACTGCTCCATTGTTCTGACATCGGCAACCGGCTGGTTTGGATCGATTTGCCATACCTCTTTGCGCACGGCCGCGGCCAGGCTGGCCGGATCGCCTTTGCTGCGAATCACCACGTTCATTGAACCTTCATAGGCAGGCATATACATTGCACCGGCGGGATTCGACTCCAGCGCGCGGTGGCGAATGTCGCCGACGATGCCAATAATTTCGAAGGCGGTATTACCAAACGCCATTATTAGTCGCTTGCCGAGTGGCTCTTCGTTGGGGAAAACCTGGCGGGCCAGTAGGTCACTGATGATCACAACTTTTGCGCCGTCGCGAACTTCCTGCTCGGTAAAGTTGCGTCCGCGCAAAAACGGAATTTCGAACGCCTTGAAGTAGTTGGTGTTTACGCGCCTGAAATCGTCGTCGAACGCTTGATCAATTGAGACAGGTGGACGCCCCTCCACCGTGTAAGGCATATCGTTAGCTTGGCCGCTGAGAGGAAGCTCACTGACAAGTCCAACTGCTTCAACGCCCGGCAATCCGGCGACGCGACTTTCAAGTTCCGAAAAGAACTGCGCAGACTTTTCCGGCGCATCGTATTTTTCTCCGGGTAGATTGACGCCCATTGTCAACACGTTGTGCGCGTCGAATCCGGGACTGGTATCCTGAAGAAGCCACAGACTTCTGACGAGTAAGCCCGCCCCAATCAACAAGACCACAGCGACAGCGCTCTCGAGGACCACCAGCACACTGCGGGTGCGATTGCGATGCGCTCCTTCACTGCCGCTTCTGCCACCTTCTTTCAATGACTCGCTCAAATTCAGTTTCATCGTGCGAACTGCCGGAGCCAGACCGAACAGCACTCCCGTAAGCACTGAAACTAAAAGCGTGAAGCCAAGCACGGTGGTATCGATCCCAACGTGAGCGGTTAGGGGCAAGCTATCAGCACTAAGCGCGACCAGCACCTCAACGCCCCAGAGAGCCAGCAACGTCCCCAACGCTCCGCCGACGATTGCGAGCAGGACGCTTTCGGTGATCATTTGGCGCACAATGCGCCAGCGCCCGGCGCCCAAAGCGGTGCGAACTGCGATTTCCTTCTGACGACCTGCAGCACGGACCAGGAGAAGATTCGCTACGTTTGCGCACGCTATCAGCAAGACAAATCCAACCGCGCCAAAAAGGATGAAGAGGGTAGGTCGAGTGTTACCGACCAGTTGTTCCCGCAGCGAGACGAGCCGCAGGTTCCAGCCACTGTTTGACTCCGGATACTGTTCCTCCAACCGGCGGGCAATCGCATCCGTATCGGCTTGCGCCTGTGCCATGGTTACACCGGCTTTAAGTCTGCCAATCGGTCGTAGAAAGTGCGCCTTGCGCTGTTTCATTCCCGGATGAATGTCGAAGTTCATCGGCACCCAGACGTCTACCGCTCGCGTCATGCTAAAGTCCGGCGGCATCACGCCAAGTACGGCGAAGGACCTGCCGTCGAGTGTGATCGTCTTATTAATGATTCCCGGATCGCCGGCGAAGCGTTTTTGCCAGAGGCTGTAACTCAAGACTGCTACCTGGTCGTTGCCCGGTTTTTCGTTTTCGAGGAGGAAGGTGCGGCCGAAAGCCGGCTTCGCGCCCAGCGCCTGGAAGTAGTTTCCGGTAACTCCGCTCGCTTCGAGTCGCTCCGGTTCGCCGCCGCCGGTATAGTTCAGACGCAACTGCATGGAAGCAGCAAACTCTTCGAAGGTGCTGTTCTGTTGCCGGTAGTCGAGGAAGTCGAGTGGCGAGACACTGGCGCGGTTACCGCCGTTCTTAATGTTGCCCCACACCCAAACCAGACGGTCCGGCTCAGCGAAAGGCAACGGGCGGAGTAGTACGGCATTGACCAAAGTGAAGATCGCCGTGTTAGCGCCAATACCTAGTGCCAGAGCGATAAGCGCTATCGCGGTGAAGCCCGGGCGCTTTAGTAAACTTCTAACACCGTAGCGAATGTCTCTCAGCAGTGTTTCCATGAGACAGCTCCTTTCCCAGCGACAACTTCCTTAGAAAACCTGAGATCTGAGTTTTGAGATCTCAAGATCCGCAATCCGAAACCAGCATTCGGCGAACGGTTCACTCGTGGCGCAACGCCACCAGCGGATCGACCTTAGTCGCCCGCCACGCCGGTATGTAAGAAGCTCCCAGCGCCACGATGCCCAGCAGCAGCGGCACTCCGCAAAACGTCAACAGATCGGTTGCTCCGACACCGTAAAGAAACCCCGATATCAAACGCGTCGAAGCAAACGCGAGCGACAGGCCCAACGCGAGCCCAAAAGCAATGACGAACAGTCCCTGGCCGAGTACGAGTCGTAGTACATCTTTCCGCCTCGCGCCCAACGCCATGCGCACGCCGATTTCCTGCGTGCGTTGTGCGACCGAATAAGAAACGACGCCATAAATCCCGATCGCGGCCAGCAATAGTGCGAGTACACCAAAGCCACCAAGGGTCCAGGCAGCCACGCGTGACGGAAACAACGAGAGGTCCAGTTGATCGCGAAACGTCTTCACGTCCGCGATAGGAAGTTTCGGGTCGAGGGCGCGTATCTGCTCGCGCACTGCCGGTATGAGTGCTTGCGGCTCGCCCGCGGTGCGCACCACCAGCGTCATCTTCGGATCGTATGACTGCAGCACCGGCTGGTAGACATATGGATGAGCCGTTTCACCGAGCGATCTATACTTGCCGTCACGAGCGACGCCAACAACTTCGAGAAATGGGCCCTCGCGTCCACCTACGCTCAGGCGTTTGCCCAACGCATCGTCATGCGGCCAAAGCATCCCAGCCAGCGTTTCGTTAATCACTACGACCAACGGTGAACCTTTACGATCTGTCTCGGCGAAATCGCGACCCCGTAACAGCGGCGTTTCCATCGTCTTGAAATAATTTGGACCAACAACGTTGAAGCCGACGTCGACGCCTTCATCGGCTGATTCGGCTCCACTGCCTTCGGCGATAACCTGGTATTGCGCGAACGAGAAACCCAGTTGCTGAAATCTGACCAGGCTCGCACGCTCTACGCCCGGCTGCTTCTGGACGCGGCTAAGCAGATCCCGATAGAAGTTGTTGCCTTCCGTTTCGTTGTAGCGTAATAACCCGAGATTGATTGGCACAGTCAGTGCGCGGTCGACGCGAAAGCCCGGGTCAATCCGGTTCGCGCTTTGCAGCGAACGAATGAAGAGTCCGGCGCCGATCAGCAGTACCACCGATAGCGTCAGCTGTGCGGTCACAAAAACGGCTCGCAGGCGAGACCGACCCGTTTGTTGCCAGGAGCCTTCACTTTTCAGAGCTGTAACGATGTCCAGACGCGACGCCTGGAGGGCCGGAGCGAGTCCGAAGATGATGCCAGTTGCGATCGACGCGATTAACGTAAACGCGAGGACCCGGTAGTCCAGTCCCAGCTCAAGCGTGGCCAGCGGCGTGGTCAGCAGATAAGAGATCAATAACTGATTGGCCCACCAGCCTAGCAAAAATCCCAACGCTCCACCCGCTACCCCAAGCAGCACGCTCTCAGTCAACCACTGACGCACGAGTCGCGAGCGACTTGCGCCGAGTGCTTGACGCACAGCAGTTTCACGTCGCCTGACTGCTGCGCGGGCGAGCAGCAGGCTGGCAATATTGGCGCAAGCAATCAGGAGCACCAGGACCACGACAGCGATTACGATTCCCGCGAGCGGGAGTGCTTCCTGTTGATCGCGGGGATCCATGCCGCCGCTCATGCGCAGAAGTTGCACGCTGCGGAGAGTCTCGGCGTCGACCTTCCCGCGATAAGCTTCGGAAACGTGCCGCGCGACCGTGCTTAGTTCCGTGGCAGCTTGCTCGCGTGACACGCCTGAATTCAAACGCGCGAAAACTGAAAGCCAGTGACTGTCCCGTTCCTTGAATCTGTTAGCGATCGGATCTGAGGCCCGACCAGCTTCCGGTGGGTTGAGCACGGGTTGCATCAAGAGCGGCACCCAGAGTTCGCGGTTAAGTCCGACTTCAGTGCCAATGAAATTCCTGGGAGTGACACCTACCACGGTGAAGCTGAGGCCGTTCATGAGAATCTGCCGGCCAATGATGCTTGAGTCTGAATCAAAGCGTGTGCGCCAGAGGTGTTCGCTGAGAACAACCACAGGCGCCGGCGCTTGTCCCTCCGAATTGTCGAAAGTGCGCCCTTTAAAGGCGCCCACGCCCAGCACGTCAAAGTAGTTTCCAGTGACGTACTCGCCTTTGATTATTTCCGGTTCACCATTCGTTGAGAGACTGAATTCGCTCGTACCGGTCGCCGCCGCCATCCCTGCAAAACTTTTTGTCTGCTCAGCGTAATCAAGATAATCCGGGTAAGAGATCGGCGCGCGCAGCCACATCACGCGTTCCTGCTCCGTAACCACTGGCACAGGGCGAATCAGAAGGACATTCACAACGCTGAAGATCGCTGTGTTGAGTCCGATACCGAGAGCCAGCGACACGAGGGCCACGAGAGTGAAGGCGGGCGTCTTCACCAGCATGCGCATTCCGTAGCGCAGGTCGTGAATTAACGTTTGTGGCATTACATTCATTAACTTCCTAAAACCAGGCGATAACTCTTTGTTCTGGACTTGAGATCCCAAAATTTGAGATCTGAAATCTCAGATCTATTCGTAACGCAGCGCTACCAGCGGATCGACTTTGGTCGCGCGTCGCGCCGGGACGTAACAAGCAATCAACGCCACCAGTGTCAGCAAGAAAATAATCGCGACGAAGGTCAACGGGTCAGTCACACTAACTCCAAAAAGCAGGCTGCGAAGCAATCGTGTCAGCGCAAACGACGCCACTAAACCAACTGCTATTCCAACCGAAATCAGCAGCATTCCCTGCCCGATGATCATTCTCAGTACGTCGCCGACCTGGGCGCCCAATGCCATGCGAATACCGAACTCATGAGTGCGTTGCGCAACGCTGTAGGCGGTCACGCCGTAGATCCCGGCAGCCGACAGCAGCAAGGCAATGCCGCTAAAGAGACCCAACAGGACAAGGTTGAACCGCGGTTGTGTTACTGCTTCGCTCACAATGTGGTCCATGGTCTTGATGTCCGATACGGCCGCAGACTTGTCCACCTCGGCTGCAGCCTGACGAATGGCGCCGGCGATACTGGTAGGCTCGACCGACGTGCGCACCACCAGGTACATGTTCGGAAACGAGTCTTGCAGGGCCGAAAGATAAAACTCCGGCGCCCCCGCCTCACGCAGTTCCAGATTCCTGATGTCGCCCACAACGCCTACAATTTCCCACCACACCGGTTGTCCCTTCGCGTCGGTGTTGCCGAGATTAATTCTCTTGCCGATAGGGTTTTCGTTGGGAAAGTCACGCCGCGCCAGCGCCTGGTTAATCATCATTACCAGCGGCGCGGTTTCGGTGTCGTGATCGTTGAACGCGCGCCCTTGCACCACCGGAATATTCATCGCGTGAAAATAGTCCGTGTTCACAGTGCGATAATTTCCTCCGGGCCACTTGTCTATAGTCAGCGGTGGGCGACCTTCGATTCGGAATCCGGCGGTGGGACCTTTACCGAGTGGTAACGTATTTATCGCACCCACGGCCTCGACCCCGGGGATAGCGCTGACGCGCTCAATGGCCTGACTGTAAAACGATATATAGTCAGCGTCGCGGCGATAATTGCTGCCGGCCGGTGATAACTGGACCGTCAGTAACTGTTGCGAAGTGAAGCCAGTGTCGACAGCTTGCAAACGCAGGAAGCTACGAAACAAAAGACCAGCGCCCACCAACAGCACAACTGACAGCGCGACCTCGCCAACGATGAGCAAGTTGCGCAAACGATTGTGTCGCCGGCCGCCGGATGAACTGCGCCCGCTTTCTTTCAACGACTCCTGAACATCGGTCTTTGAGGTTTGTAGTGCAGGCGCGAGTCCGAACAGAATTCCGGTCAATACGGATGCCAACAGCGTAAACGCGAGCACGCGCCAATCCAGGTTGATTTCACCTACGCGCGGAAAATCGTGCGGCAACAACTTCATCATCAAAGCTACGCCCCACAGGGCCAGCAACAATCCGATGGCGCCACCCGCAAACGCGAGTATCAGGCTCTCGGTGAGCAGTTGTCGTATCACGCGCATTCGCGACGCACCCAGAGCAGTTCGAATGGCCATTTCTTTTTGACGGGCAGCGGCACTTACCAGCAGCAAGTTCGCTACGTTGGCGCAGGCGATCAGCAAGACGAAGCTCACCGCGCCAAACAACAGCAACAGCATCGAACCTGTTTCTCCAACCAGATGCTTATGCAGGGAAACGACGGGATTGAAACTGCGATTATTAGTTTCGGGATACTGTTGCCGCAGGCGCGTAGTGATAGTTTCCATTTCACTCGCCGCCTGGGGTAACGACACACCGGGTTTAAGTAAGGCGACGGCGGCAAGCATCCCAAACCCGCGCACCTGGGTGGGATCCTGTCGTTCACTCATTACCGGCGCCAGTCTAAAAGGCGGGAGCCACACATCAGTCTTGTCAGGATATTGAAAGCCAGGCGGCGCAATTCCCACCACCGTGTAGCTGTTGCCATCGAGGGTGATTGGTTTGCCCACGAGTGACTCATCCCCACCAAAACGCCTCTGCCAGAGTGCATGACTGACGACGACGACCGGAGCGTGGCCTGCCTGTTCCTCCGCGGCGATGAAAAACCGGCCGCGTTCAGGTTCAGTTCCAAACACCGAGAAGAAGTTGGCGGAAGTCATTGCCAAATCCAGGCGCTCTGCCTGATCGGCCAGCGCGAGATTAGCGGGACGCGTTAATATTGCAGCCAGGTGTTCAAAGACTGTGTTCTGGGCGCGCCAATCAAGGAAGTTGGCAGGACTAATTTGGACTCGCTTGCCGTCGCGTCCGATTGCCTGGATAGCGACGATGCGTTCAGCGTGCGCGTAAGGAAGGGGCCGAATTAAGACAGTGTTAACAACGCTGAATATTGCGGAGCTGGCACCGATTCCAACCGCAAGTGTGACCACCACGATCGCCGTAAAGCCGGGATGCTTGAGCAAGCTGCGAAAACTGTAGCGAATGTCTTTAAGTAGTCCTTCCATGGAGCTCTCCTATCTCAGCGTCGACTCTTCACCCCCTGATTTCAGATCTCAAATTTGAGATCCAGATCTCAGAGTCACTCGTTTCTGAGTGCTACCAACGGATCAACTCTGGTCGCGCGTCGCGCCGGGACATAACAAGCAAGGGCGGCAACCAAGACCAACAGAATCGAAACACTCGCGAACGTCAGCGGATCGACAACTGAAACGCCGTAGAGCATTCCGGAAAGAAAGCGAGTCAAAGCGAGCGCAGCCAAGACCCCGACACCAACGCCGATCACTGTCATTCCGAGGCCGCGGCCAACGAACAGCCTTAGGATATCTATTCGTTTCGCACCCAGGGCGGCACGAATTCCTATTTCGCGCGTCTGTTGTTCAACCAAATACGACATCACACCGTAGAGTCCAACTGCCGCAAGCAATAAGGCTGTACCGGCGAAGATACCCAAAAGGACAAGATTGAATCGCGGTCGTTTGAGTGAGGAACTGATCAGCTGATCCATCGTAGAGACCCGCGAGAAGCGTAGTTCTGAATCGATGGCCGCCAATCGCGGGGGCACCGTCGCCGCGAAGTCCGCCGGAGACAGATTTCCCCGCACCACGAAATAAGTGGCCCAACGAGGCCGTTGCGAATAGGGAAAATAAATCTCAGGTTGTACCGTATCGCCAAGCCCAAACCGTTTTACGTCGCCGACCACACCGATGATTTCCACCGCTGCATTTTCGCGCACCAAATCCAAGCGATTGCCGATTGCCCGTTCGTTGGGCCAGAAACGTTTGGCCATACTTTCATTAACAATGGCCACTTCCGGACTTGCGAAAGTGTCGCCGGAGCCAAAATCGCGACCCTGCAGAAGAGGGATGCCCATGGTGGCGAAGTAATTTGGACTGGAGTTGAAGTACACCGCCTGCGGATAGTCACCACTTGCGCCGGCAGCTTGCTTTGACGGGACGACATCCATTGATTCAAATCCGCCAAACTGCGGACCTGAGCTACTGGCGCCGACTGATTCGACGCCGGGAATCGTCTTTACCGCCTGAGTAATCTGGTCATATAAAGAAGAGACCTGTTGCCTTGTCTTGTACTTATCCATCGGCGCGAAGACAGAAGCGGTGAGAAGATTTTCGGTGTTGAAACCCGGGTCGAGCTTCTGCAGTCGGAAGAAAGTTTGACCGAGGAGTCCGGCGCCGATCAATAACGTCAGCGCTAAAGCAACCTGGGAGACTACCAGCACGTGACGCAAGCGCAGCCCTCGTCTTGATTGAAAACCTCCCGGCGAGTCTTTGAGTTCATCAACCAGGTTCAATCGCGACGCCTGCAGTCCGGGCACCAACCCAAAAAGGATTCCTGAGACGACGGATAAAAGGAACGTGGCGCCGAGCACGGTACCGTCAAGTCTGATCTGGTCAGTATGATTCAGAAGTGTGGGGCTGATCGCAATGAATAGATCCTTGAGCCAAATCGCCAGCAGTAGCCCTACCGCTCCACCGAGCAACGAGAGCAAAATACTTTCTGTCAACAACTGCCTAAGTAATTGGAATCGGCTGGCGCCGAGGGCTACCCTAACGCCGAACTCCTTTCGTCTGGCGGCTGCTCGAGCGAGCAGAAGGTTTGAAACGTTGATGCACGCGATCAGCAGAACCATCCCTACAGCTGCCATGAAAAGCAGTATGGACGTCCGCAGCTCGCCAACTTCTTCCTTTTGCAGTTCGTTAATTGAGACGGTCCAGCCCTGATTCTCCTTTGGGTATGCAAATGCGAGCCGGGTAGCTATGGTGGCCATTTCCGCCTGAGCCTCGCTGAGCGAAACCCCTTGCCTGAGTCGGCCATAGACTTTCCGATTGCGCGCATCGCGTCCAAGCGATTGATCAGGGTCGACCGAAAGCGGGGCCCACACGTCAAATGAGCCAAGATTCAGCGCCTCAAACTCCGGCGGTAACACTCCAATGATTGTGAACGGCTCTTTATCGAGAACGAGTGTTTGACCAATTACATTTTCGGCGCGGCTAAATTGGCTTTGCCAAAAACTATTGGTGATAACTACCACGTGATCGCGTCCCGTCTGACTCTCTTCAGCCAACGGCAAGCGGCCTCGCTGTGGCTGAATTCTCAGTACTTGAAAAAGTCCCGGAGAGCTGATTGCACTCGACACGAAAGCTGGGCCGTTCGCCGTAGTGAGTCTGAAATGCCAATCCCGCCAGGCGCCAAACTGTTCAATCGTCCGGCTCTCTCGTTCCCAATCTTCCAGGTTGCGCGGCGAGGCAACCGGTAGGTTCCGTCTTTTTTCTGGGTTCCGTTCGCTCAAAACCACCAGGCGGTCGGCTTGCAGGAATGGCAGCGGACGCAGCAGCATGCCATTCACAAAACTAAAGATCGCGGTGTTGGCTCCTATCCCCAGTGCGAGAGTGAAGACGGCAACGACTGTGAAGCCAGGATGTTTCAACAGAGAGCGAACCGCGAATTTCAAGTCCCGCAACAATGAATCCATCGCAATCCTCCTCTCGCATTTGTTAGGACAGACATTTTCTGTCTGTCTGTCTGTTTTGTTATTCTCTTACACTCCGCTCCGGACCCTGTGTACAAGCAGGAATGCCTTTTCCTACGTTTTCAAAACTCATTCGTCTCTGAGTGCTACTAACGGATCAACCTTGGTTGCACGACGAGCCGGGACGTAACTTGCCAACAACGCGACGACGATTAAAGAAGTCGCGACGGCGATAAACGTCACCTTATCGGTCGGCGTTACGTGAAACAGCAGGTTCTCAAGAAATCGAGTTAAGGCAAATGCGCCAGCTAGTCCGATCACTACCCCCATAGAAGTCAGTTTCATTCCATTGCTTACAATTAACTTCAGAACGTCAGCAGTCCGGGCTCCTAGGGCCATGCGAATTCCAATCTCTTGCGTGCGCTGCGATACGGCATAAGACATCACGCCGTAAATTCCCACCGACGCCAACAGCAGAGCACAAAGCGCAAAGACTGCCAGGATGTAAGTCATCAGCCGCTTCGGCGACACTCTTTCGTAAATCATCTGGCTGATGGTCTTAATGTTGGAGACAGGCAAAGCCGCATCAAGCGCGTGGACCTCGTTGCGAACGCCTGAGACCACCCGCGTGGGATCCTGCGTCCCGCGAATGATGAGATTCATCGTCAGATATGGATTCTGCGAATAAGGTAAATAGGCAGCCGGGTCCGGCGCCTCATCGAGATCATCGTTCTTTACGTCTGCAACTACGCCGATGATTTCATCGATCTCTTTTGGATCGCCATCGAGTTCCAGTCGCTGCCCGACCGCCTGTCGTCCCGGCAGGAACCTTCTGGAAAACTCTTCGTTGACCAGAATTACCCGGCCCGCGTTCGCATCATCTTGAGCGGTAAACAAACGGCCGCGACGCAAGGAAGTGCCAATGGCGTCAAAGTAATCAGGCGTAGTTGAGCGTATTTCAACGTACGGTTCCTGACCTTTCGCAGAGGGTGGCTGACCTACGATTTGGAAATTTCTACTGGTATAAGATGAGCTGAAGGGGACGATATTGATAATGCCGGCTTTCATCACACCAGGCATAGTCTCTACACGGATCAGAAGCTGTTGATAGAAGTTACGCCGCTTATCTTTGTCCTCATAACTATCGCGCGGTAATGAAATCTGCATCGCCAGCACGTTCTCGGGTTTGATCCCGAGGTCGGCTCGCTGCATCGCAATAAAACTTCGCACCATCAACCCGGCGCCCACGAGCAACACCAGCGACAGGGCGACTTCTGCAATCACGAGCATGCTTCGTAACCGGCTGTGTCCACCTCTTCCGGAGTCGCCGCGGCCACCGGCTTTAAGTGCCTCATTCAGATTGGTGCGCGTCGAGTGCCAGACGGGCGCCAAACCCGCAAGCATGCCGGCCAGCATCGAGACGGCGAAAGTGAAAAACAGGACGTTGAAGTTGAGACCCAGACGATTCCAACCGGGAATGAACTTTGAAAAGTCTTCCGGGATACCGCGTGCCAGTGCCTGGATTGCCCAAACGGAAACAAACAGCCCCACGGCACCACCGACAATTCCCAGAATCGCGCTTTCAGTTAACGCCTGCCGGATAAGACGCGCGCGGCTCGCTCCCAGGGCCAGGCGCACTGCAGTTTCCCGCTGTCTTGCAACCGCGCGCACCAGCAGCAGATTCGCCACATTTGCACAGGCGATGAGAAGAACAAATACGACCGCGCCCATGAGGATCGGCACACCTGTTCGCGCCCCCCTGACGGCGTCATCCGTGAGCGTCACTACTCCAACATCACGACCGCTGTTCGAGTCGGGGAATTCTTGCTGCTCACGTTTGGCAATGGCATGGAATTCTGCCTGGGCTTGAGCTATCGTCACACCAGGTTTCAGCAGACCCATGATCCTGAGGTAGTGGCTTTGTCGATCGTGCTGCTCGTCTCGATCGAAGATTAGAGGCGTCCACATCACGCCGCCGTTGTAGGGATAGTTGAAGTCTGCCGGCATCACGCCGACGACTGTGAAGGGTTTACGGTTTAGCGTAATCGTCTTGCCGACGATCTTCGGATCACCGGCGAACCGTTCCTGCCAGAAACTGTTTTTAAGTACGACGACCTGTTCGCGTCCCGGTTCACTTTCTTCCGGCAAGAACGTGCGCCCCTGGGCCGCCTTGACGCCAAGCGCATCGAAAAAGCCATGGGTCACACCGTATCCGGGAAAACGTTCGGGGTGAGTACCGTCAGCCAGGTCGAAGGAAATCTGGTCAATAGCAACGAGTTGCTCGCACGTCTGGTTCTGTTCCCGCCAGTCGGTGAAATTCCCCGGCGCCACTGAACCGCGCAGAGTACCCACCGCCGGATTCTGTTCCCAAAGGACCAGGAGTCGCTCTTGATTGGGAAAGGAGAACGGATGGAGGAGTAGGGCATCAACAGTGCTGAAAATCGTGGTATTGGCAGCGATGCCGACGGCGAGCGTGGCCACTACGACCACGGTGAAGCCCAGGTGCTTGAGTAAACTGCGAACGCTGTAACGGATGTCCTTCAGTAGTGTCTTCATCAAGGGTTCCTATTCCAGCGACTACTCCTCATTCAAATTCCCGATTCAAAATTCCAGATCACCTTTTTGAAATCTCAAATTTCAGATCTCGACTTTGAGATCTGAAATCCGAGAATCATTCGTACCAGGCGGCGATCGGGATCAGAAAATGGCAGGGGCTTCAGTAACAGCGCGTTGATGGTGCTGAAGAATGCGGTGTGGGCGCCGATTTCCAATGCCGGCGTGATCACCGCAAACACCGCAGAGGCAGGCCGTTTCGACAGACTTCGGAATCCATAACGGACGTCCTTTGAAAGAGTGCCCATCGCTGTCCCTCCTTCGAAACGTGAACGCTACCTACAGGATCGGCCTCGAAAGCCGCTCAATTGCACTGTCGCTAACAGGGGAGACTCAGTTATTCGCTATCCAGCCATCCTCGAGCCGCACGATCCGATTACCGTAGGCGGCATTAGTTTCGGAGTGCGTTACTTGAACGATAGTGGTGCCTTCATCATTAAGGCGCTTAAACATGTCCATGATTTCTTTGCCCTGGCTCGAATGTAGATTTCCGGTTGGTTCGTCGGCGAGAATAATGCGCGGATTGGCTACCACCGCGCGCGCGATGCCGACAAGTTGTTGTTGACCGCCGGAGAGCTGACTGGGGAAGAGATCCTTCTTGCCCACGATCTGAAATTTATCGAGCGTGTCGCAGACGATCGACTGCCGATCTTTCTTATTGACATCGCGATAGGAGAGCGGCAACTCGAGGTTTTCGAAAACAGTTTGATCGTCGAGCAGGTGATAACTTTGAAAGACAAAACCAATGTTAGTGTTGCGTAGGGCCGCTCGCTTTTTGGTGTCCAACTTGTGCACCGCCACGTCGTCAAAGAAATATTCCCCGGACCATGATTGGTCGTGCATGCCGAGGATGTGCAGCAAGGTGGACTTCCCTGCTCCGGACGGCCCCATGATCGAAACAAACTCGCCCGGCTGTATGTCAAAGTCGATGCGACGAAGCACATACGTTTTTGCCGGGCCGTAAGAAAAAGCTTTTTCTACGTTTCGCAGGCTAATCATCCTATCGCTCCAAGACCATTCTCCCGGGCGTCGCGGCGGGCATCTTCAACCTCGCGCCGGTTCGCGCCTGCTTCTTCTTCAACGATCAACCCGTCAAACAAGTGGACAATCCGATCGGCGTGCTGCGCGTAACGCGCATCGTGTGTGACCATGCAGATGGTGGCGCCGCCGCGGTGCAAGTCGCGCAAAAGTTCCATGACTGCCTCACCGTTAGTTGAGTCAAGGTTACCGGTCGGTTCGTCAGCGAGCAGGATGCTCGGCTGTCCGCCCACCGCGCGGGCCACGGCAACGCGTTGCTGTTGACCCCCCGAAAGCTGGCTGGGCAAGTGTTTGGCGCGATGCCCCATGCCCACGCTTTCGAGTGCATCAGTGACACGTTTTTTGCGGTCGGCTGAGTTCATGCCTCGATACGTGAGCGGTAATTCGACGTTTTCATAAACCGTGAGGTCACCGATCAGGTTAAAACTCTGAAAAATGAAACCCACTTCACGGTTACGAATGCGCGCGCGTTCAGACATCGAAAGATTTTCGACGGGCTTTTCGTTGAGCACGTATTGACCGTCACTCGGCGTGTCAAGCAAGCCGAGAATCGACAGCAACGTCGACTTGCCACAACCTGATGGACCCGCGATGGAAACGTATTCGCCTTTCTGGATGTCGAGCTGTATTCCGGAAAGGGCGTGCGTCTCAACTTCGTCGGTATAGAAAACTTTCTTAACGTCCGCCAGGTGAATAAGGGGATCTGATGCGCTCATTTTTGTCTCCTTGGGTTGATTGGATCACTGGACTGCTTTTGCGGCTCAGCCGCCTTCCCGGTAAGGCTGTCCCTTACCGTCAGCCAAAAACTTCTTTTGAGGCTCACAAACGTTCGTTCAACGCACGCGGATGCGATCGTAACTATCCATCGCCGAAGTGTCTGACAGGATGACTTGATCGCCTTCCTTTAGTCCGCTCACTATCTCGATTGTGCTCACTGAACTGCGGCCCAGTGTCACCGGCGTATGTGTAGCTTCCTGTCCATCCGGGCTCAGGCGAAACAGCTTGACTGTTGTTTGCCCCTGCCCGAATGCCGGACGGCCTACATACAGAACATCACTTAGTCGCTCGAGCTCGATTGTTCCGTCGACGCTTAGATCGGGCCGGGCGCTTCCCGGCAGGGGACCCGTCAAGGCAACGTCAACTACAAACGTGCCCTCGCGCGCGGCCGGATCAATGCGCATTACCTGGCCCTGAATGATGCCGTTGCGCGTATCCACTGCCACCGGCTGGCCAAGCTTCACGTCCTTAATCTGGGTTTCCGCAATTTTCAATTCGGCTTTTAGCGAGGCAGGATCAGCCACGCGCGCGATGTTGACTCCCGGAGTCAGCTGCTGCCCGACCTGCACGGAAACTTCCTGCAGCACGCCGCTGGTGCCGGCGCGAACTTTTAGCAACGCAGCCTGATCTCTTTTCAGAGTCGCTAACGCCCGCAACTGAGAAATGCGAGACTCAGAGGCGTTAATCTGCGCCTTAACTGATTTAGCGTTTACCGACAAACGCTGTTGCTCAACTTTGAGTCTGTTTCCGAGATCCACAACATTCATGCGAGAAATCTTGAGCAGCAAGTCGGGCACAAGGCCCTGCTTGCCGAGCACTTCATCTGTGTCGAGCTGCAATTTCGCCTGGCTGTATTGGGAGTTGATGCTGGCAATCGTTGACTGTTGAGTCATGGATTCGCTTTCAAGACGCGTGCGCAGACTTTCTTTGTCAGCTACCGCTGCCTTCACCTGAAAGTCTGCATCCATCGCCTCTTGTTCCAGTTTGGGGTTAGAAAGCTCGACAATTATTGTGTCAGCCCCGACTTCGACGCCCGCCTGTAGCAGAATTTTTTCCACTCTTCCTTCGGAAGGGGCTGGAACATAGCGGACCAATTGGGGAACCAGAGTGCCAATGCCGCGCACTTCACGGAGCATCTGTCCACGCTTGACGGTGTCGATGACCGCGGTGGAGCGATCAAGTGTGGGGGCAGCACGTTCAAGTCTGGATAGTCCAAAGGTTATTCCACCGATCGCGGCCACACCGATGACGATCAAAACTATGCTGCGGATACGCTTTTTGAGTTTAGATTTTCCGGTACGTTTTATATCAACCATTGAAGTACTGCTTGCTGACTGCAACCACGGCGCGACCCAATAGGATGTGTCTTACCAAAAATTACACTTCGGGCCGGGCTCAATAGAATCAAGGACCGTGCCAGCGATGTGTTTGACGTTGTGGACCACGAATGAGTTAACAAACTATGCGTTTATCAAGCGGATTGTTAGCTTTGGGCAGAAGCAACGGGCGGAGTCGAGTGGGTTGCGGAGTAGTTAATAAAGGAGAAAGAGTATCGCTATCGGGATGGCTCAGTCCCATTTTTGAGAAATATCCGGAATATCGGAGGCGCGAGTTCTTATTCGGAGCGCATCAGTCTTAAAGCATTTGAGCGCAGACGCTTTAACACCAATCAACGCATAAGTGACTAGCGACGCCAGGATGAACGTCGCGATATTTAGCAGTAGGCCCAGGAAGCGTCGCGACGGAGCGGTTGCGTCTAAAACAGGAAAGCCCAGTACCCAACATAGTCCAAGCCAGGCGGGAACGATCGCTACTTGCGCTCTTACCGCTAGACCAATCGACTCGTTGCCTACATCATCGGCTGTTGCCAGACCCGCAGCTTTGTCGCCGGCAGTGTTCTGAGATGCTGTTAAGGTGATCTGTCTCATCTTGCGCGACTACGAATTGATAGTACCGTCGGACTGCACCGCATCGATCAGGACTGAGGAGAATGAATACGCTCTAAAACAAATGCAGCAGGTTCTGAAGGCCAGCACTCTATCGTCTTTTGAAATCGATTTCGTTCGCGCATCCGAAGCGCGTGTTGCAGGCTCGGCCGCACGTTAACTTCAGTCATATAAGAAGCCCTACGTTAGCTACCCCGCCAGGAAAGTTATTTCAATTTCGGGAAAGCCGAGTCCCAAAAGTGCAAATAATTCGGAATATCGGAGGAGTTGAGATTTCTGGATAGTGATCGTTTAGCCTAGGCACATGATGCCAGCCAGGGCGCCGGCGCGCGGCGGTTTCGCGAAACTGTTGGCAGGCATTCGGCCTCGGTTTTCAGGTCGAATACAGAATCAAGGCGCGAGAGCTCGAGGACATAGCGCACCCACTTGTTAAGGTTCATCAGTTCGAAGCGAATTCCCTTTAAATTAGCCTGTTCGCGCAATTCCAGAATTGCACCCAGACCTCCGGCGTCAATAATATTTACGCCGGCGAGGTCCAGGATCACTGCACTTACATTTGGCTGAAAGGCCACTGCATTTTTTAAGACATCCGTCTCACCATTCACTATTTGTCCTTGCAGGTAAAAAATGACGGCCGTGCCTGAATTTCTGGGTTGTACTTTCAACATGACAATCTCCCTTGGTGGAGTTCGAGCGAATTTCTTGCGGCTGCCTTTGCATTTGCTGTTCCCTTTTCATTGATAAGACGGTTGAGTCCGGTGAGTTGTTTACAAACCCTCCCAATAATTAACTCAACACTTCGTCGCGCGTTTTCGGCCCGCAAGTGGATTCAGATCCTATGCTTCTATTAATGCGCAGCGATCCGTCGACTATTAATGCCCAACGATCCATCGACTCCCGATATCCCCAAATTTCTCCCAAAAGAGGTTAGATGGGGATTGACTTAACTGAGATATCACTCTGGCATGTTGCCTCCAAGTTAACTAGAATGCCCGTGATCTGATCAACATCACGCACCGGCCACACCGACACAACTGAGAGATTGTGAATATTCAGCCCGGCACACATCTCGGCAGATATAAAATAGTTCACCTTATTGGCGAGGGAGGAATGGGGCAGGTGTATCGCGCCACCGATACGGCACTTGCGCGCGATGTGGCGATCAAAGTCTTGCCGCCGGGTCTCCCTACAGCGTCAGATCGGCTGAAACGGTTTGAGCAGGAAGCCAAAGCTGCTGGCACACTAAATCATCCCAACATACTCGTCATCTACGATGTCGGCTCGCACGAGGATTCTCCGTATGTTGTTTCGGAACTGTTGGAAGGCGAAACACTGCGGCAACGCCTGCAAAGTAACAGGCTGCCCATTCGCAAGAGCATCGACTATGCAATTCAAATCGCTCGCGGGCTGGCGGCGGCGCACGCAAAAGGAATAATTCATCGCGACATCAAGCCGGAGAATCTTTTCCTCACTAAAGATGGCCACGTCAAGATCCTAGATTTTGGCCTCGCAAAGCTGATTAACCCACTCGGAGAAGTTGCATCCGACCCAGAATCGGAAACGGTGCGCCTGAATACGCGTCCGGGCGTGCTAATGGGAACGGCTGGGTACATGGCGCCGGAGCAAGTACGCGGCGAAGTATCGGATCATCGTTCCGACATTTTTTCTTTTGGCGCAGTGTTCTATGAAATGCTTACAGGGAAGAGAGCGTTTCAGGGTCCGTCGCAGATAGAAACTATGAGCGCGATTCTTACTCAGGAACCTCCTGACGTATCGATTTCGAATTCCGCCGTAGCGGCCACTTTCGAGCGCACTGTAAAACACTGCCTGGAGAAACGACCCGAAGACCGCTTTCAGTCAACAAGAGATCTCGTTTTTGATCTCGAAGCGTTGGCTTCGGGCACCACGATTGCTGGGTCAAACCTGGCTGATTCCGCTTTCTCGAAGTTACGCAAAGCAGGAAATTTGCGCAGACTATGGCCTGTATTGGCTGTGCCGTTAATATTGCTCGCGGCTTTAGGTGCGTTTCTGTTTGGTCGCGGCAACGCCGTGACACCGCTTGCCACTTACACTCAACTTACTTTTCGGCGCGGCACAATTTGGTCGGCGAGATTTGCGCCAGATGATGCTTCTATCGTTTATAGCGCTGCCTGGAACGGGAATCCCAGCGAACTATTCCTGGCGCGTCGAGATGGTGTCGAATCGCGTTCTCTCGGTATCACGAATGCTGACATCCTCTCGATCTCCTCGACTGGTGAGATGGCCATAATGCTCAATCGGCATTACCTCGGTCACTTTACAAATCGCGGCACCCTGGCTCGCGTGCCGCTCAGCGGGGGTACGCCGCGCGAACTACTCGAAGATGTGGTTTACGCCGATTGGGCGCCCGATGGTCAAAGCCTCGCCATCGTGCGTTACGTGAACAGTCGAAGCCGGCTCGAGTTTCCAGTCGGCAAAGTTTTGTATGAGACAGACGGCTGGATTAGCCATATGCGCGTTTCGCCAAAAGGAGACCTGGTAGCGTTCCTTGACCATGAGGTTCAATGGGACGATCGCGGGAGAGTCATGGTAGTGGATCAATCGGGAACCAGGAAAACGCTTTCGGAGGAATGGTCTCGTGAGCAGGGACTGGCGTGGTCAGCGAGCGGAGATGAGATTTGGTTTACTGCCGCGCGTGAAGGTGAAGCGCTTGCATTGTATGCCGTGACCCTGACTGGACAACACAGAGTGGTTGCTCGTTCGGTGACCAATCTGATGATTCACGACATCTCACGTAACGGGCAAGCTCTGCTTGCCGACGTCAGGTTCTACAGTGAGGTAATCGCGCTTCCGCCGGGTGAGACCAAAGAACGCGACTTATCCTGGCTGGATAACGTGGCCGTAAGAGGTCTGTCGGCGGACGGTAACGTTTTTGTCTTTTCACATTTCGGCGCAGGCAGTGGAACGAATTACACAGTCTACCTTCGAAAAATGGATGGCTCGCCGCCTGTAAAACTTGGCGAGGGCGCGGTCTGGTCGCTTTCACGTGATGGCAAGTGGGTGCTTGCAACTCTGTCAGATCCCTCCCAGCTGATCGTGCTGCCAACTGGACCAGGCGAAGTAAAACATCTCGAGCGAAATGGAATCGAAATCTACGGCGAAGGTGGGGGTTGGCTTCCTGATGGCAAACGAGTTGTTTTCACCGGTCGCGAAGCAGGACACGGAATGCGCACCTACATACAGGAAATTGATGGAGGGTCGCCCAAACCGGTCACACCCGAAGGCGTAACCGGCACCACAGTTTCTCCAGACGGCAAATTCGTGATCGCTAAAGATCAATCGCCCATGATCTATCCGATTGAAGGAGGGCAACCACGCCCAATCGTTGGGCTACTTGAAGGGGAGACCAATTTTCGTTGGGCCGCAGACAGTCGTTCACTCTATGTATACCAACCTCAAGATGTGCCCATCAAGATCTATCGGCTGGACTCGGTTACGGGACATCGAGAACTGTGGAAAGAGTTGGTCCCCGCAGATCCATCAGGAATCCTTGGACCGGCAGGAGTGCAGTTGACCCTGGATGGGAAGGCCTATACCTACGTTTTAAGTCGCACACTTTCAACTCTGTATCTGGCAGAACAGTTAAGGTGACGCGGACGATAGCCTGGTCCTGTTCACGCCTCAACTGAATTAAATATAAGCTGGGGTATTGCGGCAACCTCACGCGAAAGAATGGATCAATGGAGGTCAGCCTTGTAATGCCGTTAATCCCTCGCTACACTCCGTCGCATTCCAGTCCGTATAGTCCAGAGGTCTGAGGTCGGGGACATTTCGACCGACACACCACGAATAGGAGATAGCCCATGGATACTCAAGAATCGATGAGGGAAGTTTCTGGCCTTCGTCTAAGATTTCAGATGAACAACCGCCTGCGTCTCGAAAGTCTGGCCGCTCTATCAAAGGTCTTTCGTGAGTATGGCGAGCCGATTTCCGACCAGTTGCTGTCGTCAGTAATTCTCGCTTTGCCAGATGAATTGCACGGCAACGTTGCGATGAATGCAAGTGATTATGAGCCCAAACCCGACGCGCCTGGGCCGGGAACAGGAGTACCGGGACCGGGAGTTGGTGTACCTGGTCCGGGAACAGGTGTGCCGGGACCGGGAGTTGGTGTACCTGGGCCGGGAACAGGAGTACCGGGACCGGGAGTTGGTGTACCTGGTCCGGGAACAGGAGTGCCGGGACCGGGGGTCGGAGTGCCGGGACCGGGAACAGGAGTACCGGGACCGGGAACAGGAGTACCGGGACCGGGAACAGGTGTGCCGGGACCGGGAACAGGTGTGCCGGGACCGGGAACAGGTGTGCCGGGACCGGGAACCGGAGTGCCGGGACCGGGAACCGGAGTGCCGGGACCGGGAACAGGTGTGCCGGGACCGGGAGTTGGTGTACCTGGGCCGGGAACAGGAGTGCCAGGTCCCGGAAGAGGAGTGCCAGGTCCTGGTTCAGGAAATTAACAGGTCCGCTCCTCGAAGTTGCAGACATATAATTCAGCCTTTGGGTTGAACTTCTATTGGTGTGTTTGCTCGTCGAAATCTCAAAATGCTTTACGACGAAGTAGCCACGGGCATATTGGCCCTGCCGCTTTACGAAGCCGAGTTCTGCCGAACGATTCTCGAATCTGTAAAACTGTCGGGTGATTGGGAGAGCGCTACGATTCGTCTGCAATCAGATGACGGACGCTTCAACTCTGCGCCGTCGGAGGTTCGTTCGGCGACTATCTTGGCGGAGCATCACGTTACCCGATTAGTGCCGGATTTTGCTGACAGACTGACAACGAAGGTCAGCCCTGTAATAAAGCAATTCTGGGGTGTTGATCTGCACGGATACTCCGGTACTCAGATTGTGCGTTATCTGCCCGGCGGTCGTTATTTGGCTCACGCGGACGCCGGACAAGATATGCAGGATCGTTACTTCAGCGTGGTCTGTTATCTCAACAGCGATTTTGAAGGCGGCACTACATGGTTTCCGAATCTCGGTTATCGCGCGATTCCGCAATGCGGTAAAGCCATCATCTTTCCCTCCAAATACCTGCACTCTGCCGAACCGGTATTAGAGGGTGAAAAATACGTTTTAGTGACGTGGTTACTTGGGCCCGTGCCTATCAAATGGATTTAGGATCGATTCTCGAAAACGCGTTGCTGAACGTGGTCTATGGAGGTGCAGCATGACTGAGGCGGAACTTAATTTAGAAGTTTGGCGGCTGCATCCTAACGGAATCAAGATCGTTCCCGCTGATCCGCGCTTATTGGGAGAAGCGCCACCGGGAGCGCTCAAGTGGTGCGGGCCCTTTCTCTACGCGAACAAAGCTGGGTGGTGGGTTTATCCCCCGGCGGACATCGATGTTGTCTATAAACCAGTAGATGCGCGCGGCTCCTACGATCCCAAATTTGACAGCGACCCGGATGTGCAGGCTTTAAACAGAATGCCGGGTTATTTTGATTACACCTTGAGGTCTGAATACGCTCACGAAGAACAAAGAATCATCGAGCAATTGATGCGCCCAGACCACCAGTATCGCGGCACCATTCGCGAGGTGTATCACTTCGGTTACGTGGAGATGAATGTCTTGAGCATCTGGACTGGTTGTATTTTTAGGACTCCGCCAGGATGGTGTCTGCAGATACGGAGTCCGATAAACATCGATTTGGAACAACCGTTTCGCATCCAGGAGGGAATGCTCGAGACTGACTGGATGCAATACGACATTTGGATGAATTTGAAATTCTTTCGTTACAACGAGCCGGTGAGATTACGCCGCAATCAAAGATATCCCTTGGCCCAACTCGTGCCTGTTCGACGAGAATCCTATGATGGGAAGTGGAGCCTCCAGGACAACACTCTCAACTGTGTCGGACCTGAAAAAGAGAAGGGTATAAAGATATTCGATTCGTGGAATGCATATAACTACAAGAAATGGGGCAGCGGTAATGGCGAGAAGGATCAGGCAACCCATAACAAGGAACGGAGAAAGCCCGGTGACAAGGAGCTGCCGTGACAAGGCAATTGAGCCCGTGAAACTTACAGCATCTTAGAACGTCCGCGCCCGCCGTCCAAAGAAAACAATGTGCTTGCCCCGGAGTGGCGAGCAAGAAAATAGCGTGAAATCAAGATCGGAATGGCGCTAAGATGGCGCTAAGCATTGAAATAAATCGATTCGCTGAGCAAATAATAAAAAGGTGGTGCCGAAGGGGGGACTCGACTCCACCGCTGCCTCTAACCTACTCTGTGCGAGCGAGTTGCCCACAACTCATTCACTCAGTTCGATTAAAGAAATTTCTCCAAAGTCTTTCTCATTCTCTTTAGTCTCGCTGGTGCTCTCCTATAATAGACACCAAACAGAGACCAAAAACCTCTTTGATCAATTTCTTCCCGTGTCGAATTAGTACTTCGGACTACAACGTCATCAACCAACTGCACGCTTCGCTCGAAACCAACCTCCGTGGTACTCAGGAGATCGTTGCCGGGACGCGCGCCCAGGGATCCGGGCGCCAGACTCTTACCATGTTAGCTGAACGGCTTAATGCCGCATCACAAGGTCAGTATCCAGGTAAATTGGTCCAGCCCTAACCGACTTACGAGTTTCGTTTAGAGCAACCTTCAGGTATCGAACGCTGCCGAAGTCTGAGAGCGACAACTCAGACAGCCGAAGGAACAATCCTCGAAGTCAATTTGTGAAAATGACATTGTCAATCACGAGCGTTCCATTTGTCGGGGTGCACTGGTCGCAATACACACTAATTTGCACCGATGTCAGCTTCCTCAACAATTCCCTGGTATCGACGTGGTCCTGTACCCACGAAGGTTGGGCCAATGATTTCAACGGAATCTTGTAGGTATTGAAACCGGTAGGACTAAGCTTAAAGGCCGCCTGCGGAAAGCCGTAGTTAAGATTCATACCCTGTCCACGACTGGTCAACTCTACACGCAGGTATTGGACGCCGGTTGGCGGAGGGGTGCCCTTGGCATACACTTGAAAGGTCAGGTTCTTATAGCCGCTAACATCTTCGGATACCGGTTTCCCGTCCCGGTCAGGCAATCCATGTATATCCAGCGTAACGCTGGCATAGTTGTTCGGCGAGGATAATACATAGCTGAACGTTCCGGCCTTGTTAGGATCATCCGCTTTGAGCCTAACCAATTCAGGCGCGTCATTTAGTCCCGGCATGCCGGTAAATTTAGCCGGATTGCCCGGATTCTCAGAACCGGCAAATAACTGCATATAGCCGCCCCGGCTGCTTACCGGTCGATTGTCTTTGACTATGTCAAAGTCCGCATATACTAACCTCTCGTCTGACTGGGCCATCGCCTTTGAAGACGCCGGATTACCATCGGCCAAAAAGACGATCAAAAAAGCCACCGCACAGAAAGAAAACGCTAACGTCATTGTCCTCATGACATAATTCTCCTCAGTCGATCCAATTAGTTCCACCTCCGGCCTTGGCCAAACCATAATGAAGTCTGAACGCGTTTCGCTCGACACATTCGATCACGCGTCTAGCGTACCGCCACCCTTGCGCGCCACCTGGCCTCCATCTCGCGCAGTACTTTTGCGTCAGCAGCCGCCGGTTCTGCATCAAGATAACTGCGAAGTTCATCGGCTGCTTGTTGGTATTGGTGCTCTAGAGCATAGAGGTTGGCCAGATATATATGAGCCCGCGGCACGGATTGCGTACTAAAGCTTAACGCCCTTAGCAAAGCACGCCGGGCAGGTTCTCGCCGATCCAACTCCAGATAAGCAATCCCGAGTAACAGATAGGTGTTGGCATTCTCAGGCTCGGCTGAGATTGATCGATCAAAATCATCAATCGCCTGAGCAAACTCTTTCTTTTCAAGTTTGCAATAGCCGGAACCGCGTAAGGCAGGGCCATATTGAGGGTCAATTGTTAAGGCGACTGCAAAATCCATTGCAGCTTCGTCCAGTTTACGCTGGAAAACATAAAGATCGCCTCGTTCCGAGAGTGCCTGGAAGTATTCCGGGAACAGGTCAATCGCTTTATTGAATCGTAACAGTGCCTGGTCGCGCTCGCCTTCCTGCTTGAGTCTGACTCCCTGTTGGAAGGCTTTACGCGCTTCCTTTGGAATCCGTTGCGCTGCTTCTGCTGGGGTGATTATTCGGGGCCTGGACTTGATCGGCGCTTCCGCATCGCGAAGGATCAGATTAATGTTCAGCTTGTTCGTGGCGGTCCGGTTTGTGTTGGTGTCTACAGTTTCGGATATCAACTGGATATTTCCAATGGTGGTAGCCGTTAAGCTGTAGCTTCCGGCCTCCATCGCGGGAAACTCGAATCGTCCTTCTTCGCCGCTGTAGGTTTGCCGACGCGTTCCGCTAGCGGTCAGCGTCACCAATGCATGCGGTGCAGGCCGGCCGTCAGGAAGAGAAACTTGTCCTTCGATATTAAAGATTCGCAGTGGTGGAGGGGGCTGCGTCGGTAATGGCGGTTGCTGGCTTTGTCCGTAACCACAAGCCAGGGCCACAAGTATGAGTGCCCCGGCGAACTTCCTGGAAGCCGAATAAAGACATAGGAAAACTAGACGTCGATTCGGCAAGAGACATACTCCAATCGACGGGAATCAATCATCCAGTCACGGCGGAGAATCTAACACCAACAACGATTGAGTCTTAATTCTGCCGCCAATAAGTAAACAAAATACCAGATTGCGGGAATCGAGAACAGACTCAAATCAAAACAGCTCTGGTGCGAATAGAGCTGAGCTCAAGTCGCACCAGAGTCTTTACCGAGTATTGAGACCGAGCCTAGAAATAGAACTTCAATGCCAACTCAATCCTGCGGTGACCGTGCTTGTTTAGAACCTTCCCAAAGCTACTTAAAGAATTTGGATCGATCTGAAAGCCCTTAGTTGGATCACAGATACCGCTTACGGCAACGCTGCCCCCGGCTCGGAGTGGGATAGGGTTGCCCGCGGCCGGAACGGTGCCGTTACCATTTGGCGTGCCTATCGGTATTTGATAGCACACGTTGCCAACGTATTGCGGATCGTAGTTGGTCAGTGTATTCAGGCTCAGGCTGCCACCGGAGAGCCCGAAGATGTCACCCAAATCCGGATTCGCAAATGACTCGTTAAAGACATTGAAGAAGCCGGTCCTGAATTGGAGTTTCTTAGTCTCGCTGATTTTGAAATTCTTGAAGAACGTCACATCCCAGTTGTGTGTCGTGGGAGCCCTAATGTAGAACGGCGACTGTGCCGGCCCATTAGTGCCAAAGGAAGGCACTGCAAAAGCAGCTGGATCCACGTATCTCCCATTGATATTGGTGTCTCCGGTAGTCCCATTTCGTAAAACTATCGGCGCAATGCCTGAAGCACCCAGCGCATTGCCACCGGCCGCGGCGTTATTGCCAAACCACGAGAACAAAACACGATCGCCAGTTGCGGCGCCGGTAAACTTAACGTGCATTGGTCTGCCGCTCTGATAGGTGGTAATGCCGGACATCTGCCAACCGTTCAACAGGCCCCGCATAAATTTATTGTCCAGTCCCCCACGCGCCAACTTTGGCAGATCGTAGTTGTAGGAAAAATTAAGAATGTGGGTCCTGTCATAAGGCAGAATCCCAAAGCTCCGTCCGCGGGCGTCGAGTGGATCTACTATCTGGTCTCCATCAGACTCATTTACCGAAGTGGTGCCGAGTGCCTTCGAGAAGGTATAAGTCAGGAAGTATTGCAGGTTCTTGCCGAGCTGCCGGTTCAAGGTTACCTGCATCGAGTGATACGCCGATATACCATTAAACTCCTCCAGCGTGACCCCACCGCCATTCCCTGCATATACAGGGAACGGCAACTGTGCATTAAAGAAGGCGCTGTTGGCGGCTACAGCGGCGCGCTGTACTGGATCCGCCATGTTGGCATTTCCCAACATACCAGAGGTCCTCGAATCGAGAATGAAGTTATTGCCCACTCTTTGAGGCAGGTGTCTACCAAAAGTACCCACATAGGCCACCTCCAAAACATTTTGAAAGGGTAACCGTCGCGCAAGGGACAAACTCGTGGTGATTATCTGTGGAACACGGTTCGAGTTGCGATCCTGGGAAGTGCCCGCATCTATGCAGTGGCAAGCTGGCCCAGGGTTGTTGGTTAAAGGATCAAACTGCGTCAGGTTACTCAGGGTGATGTCGTTATTAGCGGTCCCCCAACTATCGGCGCCAATAGCCAACTTGTTAGGCGCCAAAGTCTGGATCGCATACTGATAGTTGCCTTGTACACGATTATAAAACACACCACCGCCGCCCCGAAGAACTGTTTTGCCATCCTTGAAAACGTCCCACGCCACATTCAGTCGAGGAGCCACGTACACCGGCGGGTTCGAGCTGAAGACACCCTTCGGAATCTGTCCATTCGCAAAAGTCAGGAAACCGTTTGGTTTGGAGAGATCCGGCTTGCCCTGAGCGTTAAGGGGGAAAGCTCCGACGTTACGGTCATAGGCCGCCGCATCAAAAACTGTTGCCAAGCCGGTGCGCTCAGTATTGTTAGGATAGAATGCCAGGCGCACACCATATTCAACTGTTATGTTGGACCTCAATTTCCAGCTATCCTGGCCATATCCTTCGAACGTCCAAAGCTTGTAGTGCCCAACTGGAACATTGGTGCTCTGCAGAATGCTATTGATACGGCCGGAATAAAGATTGGCGAAAGCATTGCCGGAAGTCCTGGCCGAGCCGGCCTCAAATTCGAGGCGTCCCTCCACATCACTATTCAGATTCTGAACTTTGGTAGCCCGCTCAATTAGCCCGCCAAATTTCAGCGTATGATTGTTGTAAACCTTGGATAACGTCTCATGAGCCGAATAGCTGTCATTGATGGCAAATAGCGGCAGACCTCCGGGCTCCCACATATTGGCGTTATTGGCTTCCCAACTAATTAGTTGGACGGAAGCGTAGGGGGTCACAGCTCTGCCGGACGTATCCCATGGCAGTTTCAGATTCTGTACTCCCAGTGCTGACTTGCTGACCTTCGATGGGTCACTGTAATCGTAGTCAAGTTTGAGCTTGCTGGCGCTGAATACGACTTCATTAGTCATAGTCGGGCTCAGCACGCTGGTGATGTTGACAGCAGCTGATTTACCCAGATTCTTCCCAACTAAGTGACTTGGGAGCTCAAAGCTGGAAGGACCCCACCAAATCCCATAAGGGTTATCATCGCTTTCGCTCTCACGAGCGAGGCGCAGATAAACATTGGTATTGTCGGTAACCTTGTAATCAAACCTCATCTTGAGGTCGGTTCGGTTCTCTGGCGAGACAAAGTTTGAGGCGTAGTTACGACCCTGACTCGCAAATACGGTTCCCGGTGCTGGAACAAAATTGGGGAGCGGATAAAAGTTTAGTAATGCCGCCCCCAGTGCATTTCTATAGGGAACGAAGTTTCCGTTCGGCACTGGTGACCTTGCTCCACCGTCCGCTCCCAAGCCGCCGCCGCCATTACAGTCAGACCAGCCAATCGTGTCTGGTGGACAGAGGTGGTTTCCGTATTGCCCGGTATTGAGCGCCAGCGAGTGGCTAAAATCTCCGTTTCGTTCCGCCTGAGTTGGAACGGTGCCAAACTTTGCTCCGCGATCAGGCTTTTGCCGTTGCACTTCAAATCCAACGAAGAAGAAGGCTTTGTCGCGGTTCTTGTTGAAGTCCTTGAAAGGCAAAATCATCGGACCACCGATATTGCCGCCGGGATAGCTAAAGCTTGTATGCGGTTTGGCAATTCCGGCTGTCCTTGACGAGGCATCATTCGCCTGCAGCTTTTCTGGCCGAATGTAATCGTAAATCTCACCATGGAAATCCTTACCGCCGCCCTTGGTAGTAAACGAAATCTGAACACCGCCCGACCCATACTCGGCCGCATAATTGCTGCTCTTAATGGTTGCTTCCTGGACCATATCCACATTAGGCGTGATCATGGTCCCGTTATTTGCTCCAATGTCGACGACGCGCGAACCGTCAATGCTAACGCTGTTGTTTTGGCCCCGGATACCATTGACCGTGTAGTTCGCCGTGGCATTCGCGCCACCTCCGAACGTCACTCGATCTATTCCGGCATTAGGGTCACCCGGATCAGGACCCACGACGCCAGGCAGAATACGCAGCAGCTCCAATCCGCTTCGGCCGATGATCGATAGATTATCGATCTGCTTTGCCGTCAGCGTGTCTGAACGCTCACCTGTATCCGTCTTGATTTGTGTCGCTTCCGAAGTGATGGTTACTGACTCGCTGGGAGTTCCGATTTCTAATGTCACATCAACGCTACGGGTCTCAGTGGGTGCTATTGAAACGTCTGTGGTTGCCGTCTTGAAATTAGGTGCTTCGACTTTGACGTTATACTTGCCTGGCGCAACCGCGGTAAAAACATACGCGCCCTCGTTGTTCGTCTTTGCCTGCCGTTCATCGGCACGATCGACACTGATGAGCGTAACAGCCGCGTTGGGGACAAGTTCCCCTCTGGGATCTTTTACTACTCCTCGCAGAGTACTGTTCGTTCCCTGGCCGAATGAGACGGTTGCAGTGCAAGACAAAAACAATATGCAAAGCAATGCGTAAGCGCCTGCGCCCATACTCACCTTCAAGCGCCCGACATTTTCCAACTCAACGGCGACCTTCGGCTGTCCTTTGAGAAACATGAGAATCCTCCAACAGACTGCGACAGGGTTGACTTCGTCTTCAAGACCGCTTGATATTCTTGACTGGCTTCACAATGAACCTTTGGGATCCCCCCTCCGCCGCTGGCTGGAAATGCAACCCGGACAACGCGCAGCATAGTCCCGATTACATTTCCCTCGGCGTAATAGCAAGACACCCGCGATGAGTCAGCTAACAAATACTATCGACTCAATACTCCGCTACAGCGCCGCGGGAATCAGTCTCAATTTTTTGGTTTCGAATGAAAAAAGCTTTGTTGCAAGACCTAACAAAAGCCTAATTACCACGGCGTGATCTCTTTGTCAAGACCTTTTTCAGATTCGAGCTTTTAGTGAATCAAAAGACGATGCAAAAATGGTGAATCAATGAACGCTGTTGCACTACGAATATGTTTTAAGCAACATCGAACCCTAAGCCTCAAGGATTCACCACTCAATGTTGACTGTCGCCTTGCGAGTCCAGTTTAGGATCCCAAGTCCTTTCGATTCTTAAATCAACGAGGAGGGAGGGTTGAACTAGGCAATTGGAGAATCTGAAAAGCATCCAAATTCATGGACATCCTGCTCGGCTGGAGTGATAACCTAAAGCACCTAACGGAAACCGAGCTAACTGAATAACATTTAAACTTGACTCATCTAATACTACTGAAAGCGCCGTATGATCCGACTGTTGTGTGAGCAATTGTTCGAGAGCTATTTTATCCTTTGACTAATCGAATCAAACTGCCAATGTCCAATGCTCGTTCGTTTGCAGGCGAGTTCGTGATCAACTTGAGTTCCCATGAAGACTATTCGTTTCGTCTGGCTTATTTCTGCGATCTGCATGAGCTTTCCGTTTGCAAAAGGCATTTCGGGACAGCGAGCCACGAACGATTCAAAGAAGATAGATTTTGTTGATATTACCAGCTCGGCGGGGATCAAGTGGGGATTTAGAACACTGGCCCCAGGCACCAGGTATCTCATTGAGACGATGGGAGGAGGCGGAGGCTTCATTGACTACAACGGCGATGGATTCCTCGATATTTATTTGGTTTGCTATTCACAAACCCCGCAGGCAGATCGGCGACTCAAACTCAACGACGCACTTTACCGCAACAACCGCGATGGCAGCTTCAGTGAAGTGACCGAAAGCGCCGGCATCAAAAACAGCATGTTGGGAATGGGTCTCACCGTTGGAGACTACAACAACGATGGCTGGCCAGACATGTACATCACGGGATATGGCGCGAGCAAGCTTTATCTAAACAACGGCAACGGATCCTTTACCGATGTAACCGTTCGCGTGGGAGTGGACAACAAGCGATGGGGGACCAGCGCCGCGTTTTTCGATTACGACAATGATGGGTATCTCGATCTGTTCGTCTGCAACTATTTAAGCTTCGATCCCGACGGTCAAGTCGCTTGCGATTTTTTTGAAGGCCGGCCGTACTGTTATCTGGCAAGATTCAAGGGCTCAGCTAGTGTGCTATACCACAACAATCGTGACGGTACCTTTTCAGATGTCAGCCGGCCGGCGGGCATTGCCCAATATATCGGAAAGGGTTTGGGCGTAATTGCCTTTGACTACAACAACGATGGAAAAACCGATATTTTTCAGGCCAACGACGGCACGCCTAACTTTCTCTTTCGCAACAACGGTGACCGAACATTTTCTGAGGTCGCCCTGGAGGCCGACTGTGCACTCGATCCAAATGCCGAGGTTCGGGGCGGCATGGGCGTGGACGCTGAAGATCTCGACGGCGATGGATTCCAGGATGTTTTTGTCACCAACTTTTCGCAGCAGACGAACGCCTATTGGCACAACAATGGGGATGGTACTTTCGAGGAAACAACTAACGAACTAGGGCTGGGTAAGATCAGCTATCTAATGAGCGGGTTCGGCACTCGCTTCTTCGATTACAACAATGACGGTCTCGTCGATCTTTTTGTCCTCAACGGGCACCCCTTCGAACCCATCAACAAGGTCTTTCCTGAAACTACCTATGCCGAGCGGCCGTTTCTATTTGAGAATACCGGCAAAGGATTTCGAGAGGTAGCAGGAGAGCACGGCGCGCCGCTCAAGAGAGTCCTATCTGGGACGCGGCCTGGCCGTCGGTGACATTGATAATGACGGTGATTCTGACTTACTGTTGCTGAACGCAGGTGAACCACCGGTTTTGCTTCGCAACGACGGTGGGAACAAGAACCATTGGCTGGGAATCAAGCTCGTCGGCACGAAAAGTAATCGTGATAGCACAGGAGCAAAACTTACAATCAGCGCGGGAGGCCGACAACGCATCAGACAATTGCTCGGCGGAACTAGCTACTGCTCGGCATCCGACCGGCGCGTTCTTTTTGGGATGGGCCGAAACGACAAGGTTGCTGCGATAACCGTGCTTTGGCCGAATGGCCAATCGACGGCGGTAAAAAATGTCCCAGTCGATAGGTATATCACCATCAGAGAAGGCCAAAGCCCAGCAGAAAAACAGCGGTGATGTTTGTACTGATCAAGCTAGGGAACCGATCAGAACGGGAGAGAAATATTGAGGTGTTTAGGATGAAGATCCAAGTCAACGTTATATGTTTTTTTTCATTGGTCGTAAGTCTACTTTCACCGGTGTCGACTGCGGGCCAAACACCAGACAAGAAGGATCAGGACGTGGATCGGATTGTGGTCGGCACAAGTGAAGTTATCCTCGATGCTGTCGTGAAGGACAAGAAAGGACGGCCAGTAAAAGATCTCACGGCGGCGGATTTTGAAGTCTTTGAGGACGGAGCGCAACAGCAGGTCAGGTCTTTCAGGCTGGTCACCCGCGACCCTGCGGTGGCTGCTACGAATGCTGGAAGTGCGAAGACGGGTATTGAAATAACGAAGAGTGAAACGGTCAGCCCAGGAAGTCTGGAAAGCGCGTCCCGGAATCCGAACCGTATCGGGGCGCTCGCACTCGTTTTCGATCGGCTATCGCCGGACGCGCGTAAAATCGCACGCGAGGCCGCTCTCAATTACCTAAGCAGCGGAATGCAGCCGGAAGATTTCGTCGGCGTTTTCGGCATCGATCTGTCCCTGAAGGTGCTACAACGCTTTACCAATAACGAAGCACTCGTGAGGCAAGCAATCGAACGCGGAGTCTCGCACAGCTCCTCCACCTATCCTTCAACGAACGGCCAAATAGCTGATCTCGCCGATCAACAGGCCGCACTTCAGAGTCAAATAGACCAGAGTGCCGGCGCCGGTGGTGAGAGCAATGATCCTTCCAGTTCAATCGGCAGTGCAGCGGCAGCGCAGCAGTTGGCAGCGATGACTCAGAACATCCTTGAAGGATTTGAGCGATTGGAGAAGAACCAGCAAGGCTATGCGACGACAGATAGCTTACTTGCCATTATCAACGAGATGGGACGCCTGCCCGGACGCAAAGCCCTTGTATTCTTCTCCGAAGGTGTTGTGCTGCCAACGACGGTAATGTCCCACTACCGTTCGGTGATTAGTAATGCTAACCGCGCGAATGTCAGCATCTACTCCGTCGACGCGGCTGGTCTTCGCGCGGTCAGTAATGACGCTCAGACTGGCGCCGCACTGACGAGGTTAGGCCAGGCGAGGGTGCGGCAGGCAAGTCAGCCCAGAGACGCGTTTGGTTCGATGATGAAAGATCTGGAACGCAACGAAGAACTTATGCGATCGGATCCGGATGGGGCGCTGAGCGACCTTGCAAAAGAGACGGGAGGAGTGTTGATTGCAAACACCAACGAACCCGGTCCGCGATTACGTCAGGTTACACAAGATCTGCATTCTTATTACCTCTTAACTTACACACCGAAGAACACGACTTATGATGGCCGGTTCCGACAAATCACGCTCAAGGTAAACAGAGCCGGCGTCGACGTCCAAACGCGCAAAGGCTACTATGCTATTGATGCTTCGTATGGCACCCCAGTTCTTTCGTATGAAGCTCCGGCGCTGGCTGTTCTGTCCGGCCGCCCCCAACCCAACTCCTTTAACACGCAAGTCGCTGCCTTCAGTTTTCCTGAGTCAGACAGATTGGGCCTGGTACCCGTTGTAGTGGAGATACCTGCTGGCTCAGTCGCTTTCACCGTCGATAAAAACACCCGATCTTACCGAACTGACTTCTCGGTCGTGGTACTTATCAAGGATGCGACGCAGCGTGTGGTGAGAAAGCTGAGTAATCAGTACATTCTGACTGGATCAATTGATCAGTTAGAAAGCGTCAAACACGTCAAGGTCATTTTCTATCGTCAAGCGAACCTGGATCCCGGCCACTACACATTTGCTTCCGTCGTTTACGATTCAATCACTGGCCAATCCAGCATAGACACTGGGACCGTCGCCGTGCCTGCCGCTGATCAGAATCGACTGAGACTCAGCAGCATCGTTCTAATCAAGAGCGCCGAACGATCTGAGAGTAGTGGTTCGAAGACGAAGGGACCCTTTCAGTTTGGTGAAGTGCTGGTTTTTCCCAATCTCGGCGAACCGCTGAGCAAGACTGCCAACAAGGAATTATCGATCTTTCTCACAATCTATACTCCGCCAGGTGATACAGCGGCGCCGAAGCTGAGTTTGGCGATCAGCAAAGGTGGCAGCGCAGTTGGTCATCTTTCATATGACCTCCCAAAGCCGGACCAAAGCGGCCGCATCCAGTACGCCAGCACCATCCCATTAGATAAGTTTCAACCGGGCGAATATGAGTTGAATGTCACGGTGCAGGAGGGATTACTCAGCGCCACGCGATCAGAACGTGTGCTCGTGGTGCCGTAGCCATCTGGTACTGGCGGGTGAACCAGCTTCGACCTCAGTTCGGGAACGGCTCGCCGGGTCTGACAATTCTGATGCGATGATCGGTGAACAAAAAATGTGAGCCGGGAACCTCGACTTTCGGCATGTGACAGGAACTACACAAGCGCTCGGCCACGGGACAGGGTTTATCGGTACGACCTTCCTTCTCCTCTGTCCTGGCTATATCCGCAGACTTGAGGCTCCTGCCTGAGCGATGACAGGCAAAACATTTCGGATCGTAGAACGCAGGATCCTCAACAGGGTTTGAGTGGGGATTGTGACAGGAAGTACAGCGAAGTCGCATGTCATCTGGATCATGTCCCCGACTGGTAAAAATGCGGTACGGCTGAAAACGTACGCTGACAATTCCGGTCAAAGACTTGTTGGTCATCACCTGCTCAGCGCTGCGGTGACAGGAGCCGCAAAATTCCTGCGACATCTCGTCAGCCCCCATGTGTCCCGGATTGAAGATGCGCTTATCCTTAAAGTTCCTGGCCACCATCGAAGCGATGTGGTCCGCACCAGGTCCGTGACACGCCTCGCAGGTCACACCGGGAATCAATCGGTCAACCCGCAATTGCAAACCGCTGATGGCGCCGGTGCTATGACAACCAAAACAATCGCGCGCCTCATCCGCACTGATTGCCCGGCCTGGAGCCTCAGCCAGGGACGCTGGCGCGGAGTGCTGATAGCCCATGGTCCAATCCAGGGCCTTAGTGTCATTGTAAAAACTTACGCGACTCTCATAAAAAGCACCTTCGTGTCGAAATACATAAGTCTGGCCTGCTTTCCCCTGGCCGAAAGAGTAGAGAATCGGCTCCGAGAAAGTGTTCGTACCGTCAGATATCGTGTAGAGACTCTGATCCCCTTTGCGCGTGATCTCGTAGGAGTATCGGCCACTTTTGAAAGTGAGCTGCGGGAACGAGCGCAATACGACGCTGGTGGCAACAGGTTCCATCGCCTTACCCATCGCCGTCGAGTGCTGGCTTACTTCATCTGCGTGGCATTTAGAGCAAGCCTGAGGTCCAACGTATTTCGCATCTTTCTTGTTTGGACGCCATGAGGTGATCGACTGGTCATTGCCACCGCCCATGGCTGGCTCCTGCGCTTGCGATCGTTGCGGTGGGGTGAACCAAACCAGCGCACCGCAGAGCGCGACAAGAACCAGTGCCAGCGGAGCGCGTTTCTGATGGTGGTACATAGGAGTCGGAACGGAATTGGCATCAGGGATGGAGTACCGCACGGGCCAAACTATCAAGGTCAAACATCAAGGCTGCGGCTTATCTGAAGCGGGACTATCATCAGGGAGCGAGCTTTCCTGCCCCGCTGTCTGAGCGGCCTGACTCAGCCTGGAGAACGTTTCCCTGGCGCGTTGTGCATCTTTTTTGCGGTTGGCTTTGGTGTAAGCGCGTGCGAGCGCAAAAAAGATCTTTGGCTCACTTGGCACCATTTCCGCTGCTGTTTCGAGCTCTCGAATCGCACGTTCACTCTGCCCCGCCTCAAGTAGCAAACGGCCCAGCAGATAGTGCCCTAACGGGAGACGCGGAGCCATCTTGACCGCTTCTTCTGCATACGGCAGTCCGCCTTCAATGTCTTTGTTACGGAGTTTGATGTTGGCAATCTGGCAGCGCGCCAACGTATGTTTCGGCCAATTCTGAATTTCGCGTTGGAAGGCCACCAGGGCAAGTTCGTCGTCGCGGTTGGTCATCATGAATCTTCCGTAGGCATATTGCACGTTTGCTACCTGCCCATAATCCCGCACCAGCATGTCAAATTCCCGCTGTGCATCGGACAAATTCTTTTGAGCTGCAAAGTGCTCAGCCAGTCCCGCGCGCCGAACCAGATCGCGATCGGGATACTTAATATCGACCTGCTTCGGCGTCATTCCAATTCGGAGGGAGGCCAGTCCCAAAGCTATGATTAAGTCTTCGCTCTTCAGACCCTCAAAACTAAGCGAAGCAAGCCTCTCCTGCGCCAGCTCAAAGTTTCCTTTTAAGATTGAGAGAATACCTTCGTGAAAACGCATAACCCGGATCAACTCGGTGTTATCGCCCAGGCCTAGCTGCCGGCCCTGGGCGAGGTGGACCAGGGCATCGTCGTAGCGCGCGAGTTGGAATTCACACAGGCCAAGCATCGCCCAAGGAGCCCCTGCTTTCTGCTGTATCTGTGCCGTTTGTTTGAACGCTTCGGCTGCTTCTCCATAATTATCGCGATCATAGAAGAGGGTCCCCAGGTACCACCACCCTTCCGCCCACTGCGGCCTCAGACCAAGCGCTTTGCGATACAGGGCCACGGCCTCATCCAATTTATCGGCCTCGCGGGCCGCCGCTGCTTCGGCCGCCAGTTTGTCGAAATCTTCCGGCGTGAACCCAGCTTCACCGGATGCCGCTGATGTCGCGGGCCGCTGTTTGGCAGATGTAACCGCAAGCGAGCCGCCACGCTGTTGACTCAGGGCTGTGAATGAGCAGGCCAGGCAAAGCAAGCAAACACTTAGAGTCGCGAGGGACGAGGGCGCCCAGGTCTGGCGTCGCGATACTTGGGCAGTCACTTCGTATTCCGTCGAACAGTTTCCCTTCATTTTTTAAGCCCCGGCTATTTACTTGTTGCCTCCCTGCTCGGCCTTCAAACTCCCACCTTCCACAACTCTTACGTAGGTGTTGATCGGCAGATTCGAGAGCCTGTCAATCTTGCCACTGGGCCAGCGAATCTCAACGCCTTCGATCTTACCACCAGGGCCGGCGCCCAGAACTTCGCGTGGGTCGTGCGAGGCAAGGTAACTGCCACCCGTCGTCTTTAGACGACTACGCTTCACTCCTCCGACCTGCCAGGTAATGAGCGCGCCGACGGCGGCCGGATTACTTTTTGTGGCTATCAGGTCCAAACCAACCCAATTGTTTCGGTTGCCACCCGCATTGCGAAGTAGCAGCGGCGGACCGCCATTATTGGAAACGAGCACATCCAGGTCGCCGTCGTTGTCGTAGTCACCGACAGTCATTCCGCGTGCCGAAAAGCTCTTGGCGAAAACCGCACCAGCAGTGGCCGTCACATTCTTGAAACTTCCTCCGTCATTCTCAAACAATACCAGTGGCTCCTGGTATTTTACCCGCGTGGTGAGTGTCTCAACCATATCATCCGGATGTCCGTTCGCCAGGAAGAGATCAGGATCACCATCGTTATCGTAATCGAAAAACCTTAATCCCCAACCGCTCAGTAAACGAGTCGCCGGACCGATCTCACCCGGTTCATCGATAAAACTGAGGTTCTTCTGGTTGCGATAGAGGCTGAACAACTCCTGATCGATGTTGGCCACAAACAAATCCTGCCAGCCGTCACCGTCAAAATCCGTCGAATCTACACCCATACCGGAGCGCGGCCCTCCGGCATCACTGTAGGCCACGCCTGCCTCAAGTCCGATTTCTTCGAATTTGCCCTTGCCCTTGTTTATGAAGAGAAAGTTGGGCATGGTGTCGTTGGCTACAAAGAGATCGGTCAACCCGTCATTATTTACATCGGTGGCCACTACTCCGAAGGACTTGCCGGGTGATTTTGTAATCCCTGACTCATCACTAACGTCTGTAAAGGTGCCATTCCCGTTGTTGTGGAACAGGTGGCTCGGGCGCGGTTTGAAGACGCGGGGAATACAATAATACTTCAGCCCCAGACGATTGTTGCCGCAACTCATTTCCTTGTTGTAAAGAACAAAGCTGGATGCGAAGAGATCCAACTTGCCGTCGTTGTCATAGTCAAACCAGACAGCGCAGGTAGACCAGCCTGGATCAGCCACACCGGCCTTCGCGGTCACGTCAGTAAAAGTGCCGTTGTGGTTGTTGTGATACAGAATGTTCGATCCATAACTGGTAACGTAGAGATCTTGCCAGCCGTCACCGTCATAGTCACCAGCGGCCACACCCATTCCAAAAGTATTACCAGCCACACCGGCCCGGTCTGTTACGTCGCTAAAGGTACCGTTGTGGTTATTGTGAAGAAGCGCGTTCTTCAGCGGCTCCTTCGGAGTGAAGAAATCTGATGCACCACTATTTACCAGGTAAATGTCCATCCATCCGTCGTTGTCATAATCGAAGAACGCGCAACCTGCTCCGACAGTTTCGGGCAAGAAGCGTTCGGGTGATCCGGCGTTAGTGTGAATCCAGGTAATACCGCTCTCTTTGGGCGATACTTCTATAAACGTTACCGGCGCTGCCGGCTGTGCGGTTGCGCGCGGAAGTTGTCCACCCGCTTGAGTGCACATGAATAACAATCCGAAGAGGAATCGCGCGAGGATTTGTGGGTTCAAACAAAGCTACCTTTCAAAACTCATGGCTTCTCTGCTGCGTTTCCTGTAGGGGTGGGCGTGGAGCCTGCTCCCGGCTGAGCCGGCTTCTTCTGGCGCTCCTGGTAAAGCCTCTGCTCTTCTGCGTTCAGTCTCTGAATCTCAGCGCGCTCGCGTTCGGCATCGATTGTACGATGTTGCCTGTAGTAGAGTCGTGCCAGCAGAACATGAGCCGCCGTAAGATAAGGGTCTAGCTTGATAACACGTTCGAGTAGTGTGATGGCTTCTTCATTGTTGCCCTTGCTTTGCGCCACATGGGCCATTTCATAAAGCGCGGCCACATCGTCAGGTCTCAGCTCCAACGCCTTTTTGAGCAAGACCAATGCTTCGTCGAATCGACCATCTTCACGATAGATTCGCCCCAGACTAAAGTTCGAGTTGAAATCGCGTGAGTTTATTTTCAGTTCGGCCTCAAACTCTGTCGCCGCCTCTTCGCGACTGCGCGAAACCAGGTAAGCAGTGCCGAGTTGGGAATGGAGCATCGGCAACTGAGGATTCAATCGCTTTGCCAGCACAAGCTCTTCGATGGCCCGGGGAAACTGCCTGGTCGCAACGTAGAAAGAACCGATGAGTACATGGGCCTCGACCGTATCCTTTTGTCGAAATACGTTATTGATCAACTCCTCTGCTTTATCAAACTGTTTGTGGGTGATGTAGGCTGAGCCAAGCGTGTATGCCGCAGCGATGTTTCCCGGCTCGCCACCGTATACCGCTTCGAGTTGCTCAATAGCATCCGACAACTGATTTAACTGAAGGTAACAGAGACCGAGAAAAAACTTGGCCTGATAATTAAACGGCTGGGCTGCGGCTACCTGAACCAGCTCACGTTGCGCCGATTGAAACTCTTCCTTATTGTACTGAGCGATTCCCAGGTTTAATCTGATTTCATGCCGCTTGGGATCGATCGTCAACACCTGCTCATAATATCGGATGGCCTCGTCGTATTGGCCCAGGCGTGCCAACACTCCCCCCAGGCCCGCCAGCGTCTCCAGCCGTTTCGGATTCGTGCGCAGCTCAGTTTCATAGGCCTCACGCGCGCCTTGCAGGTCACCTTTCTGCTGCAGTTCATCGCCCCGTAACTGCCAATCGACGACGCTAAGAGATGGCTGTGTCAGCTCCGCGGCGCGTGACTCAGGAGTCGGCTCTCTTTTTTGTTGCTCTTCAGTAAGTCTTTGAATGGTGGCGCGCTCTCGTTCGGCATCCGGAGCACGACCCACCTTGTAATACAAACGCGCCAGCACAACATGAGCCGGGGTGAAATCCGGGGCTCGGTTGATCACCCGTTCGAGCAGGCTGACGGCTTCGGCATTGGCGCCCTTCGCCTGTACCAGCTGGGCCATCTGATATAGCGCGGCAGTGTCATCGGGTCTTAGAGCCAGCGCCTTCTCCAGCAGCAGTTTGGCCTCGTCAAGCCGCCTGTCTTCGCGATAAATCCAACCGAGTCGAACGTTGGCATTGAAGTCGCGGGGATTGAGCTCAAGCTCGGTCGCATACTCCTTAATCGCCTCCTCACGGTTGCCCGAGAAAAGTTGGGCATCGCCAAGTTGGGAGTGCAGTGTCGGCAGTCTCGGGTTAGCAGCGCGGGCGGCAGCGAATTCCTCCAGAGCCTTTGGTAACTGCTTCACCGCCAGATTGAATGAACCCAAAATCAAATGTGCTTCAGCCGACTCTACGTGACGGAAGACTTTATCCACCAACGGCGCAGCTTTATCGCTCTGATTAAGGCCCAGGTAAGCAGTTGCCAGCGCGTAAGCGGCCGCGACATTGTTCGGCTGCGCAGTGTAAACCACTTCGAGTTCACTAACCGCCTCGTTCAATTTATTCAGTTGGTAGTTACACAGGCCGAGTAATAGGCGGGCCTGGTAGTTGGCAGTTTGCGCCGATACAACCTGCGCGAACTCCCTTAGTGCTCGTTCGTAGTCCTCAGTCTTGTAATAAGCAATACCCAGATTGAATCGTATGTCAGTTTGCTTTTCGTCAATCCCGAGGGCCTGGTTGTATCGCTTGATGGCTTCACCGTATTGCCCAAGGCGCACAAAAATGACGCCGAGATTGGAGAGAGCGTCAATGCGGTTGGGCACACCCCGCAGCGCTGCCTCATAGGCCTCACGCGCGCCTTGTAAATCGCCCTTTTGTTGCAGGGCGACACCACGCGCAAAGTCACTCTCTGATTGGCGCACGGCGTTGCCATCCTGGACCGGCGCCATAGCTATAGCCAAGGTCAAAAGCAAAGTTCCGAGCATGGAATTTCTTGATTCGGTTTCACGCAGCTCTCGGCACCAACCCGAGCTGCGAAACATCATGGGGAGAAACAGATCTCTAAGTCGCGGAGTCTAGCATCAATGATTCTGGGTCAACAAGGTGGCTCTTCTGATGGTAGCGTCCTGCCTGCTCCCTGGGGTTGGTGCAATTAGCGAACGTTTTCAGCGTAACTCCAATGACAGGCACCACTCGTTTTCAGTTCGTAACCGGAGAGGCAAACTTGCGAGCCAGGACCAAACTCAAAGCGCCCATGACGCGTGGGTTGTCGCCGAGGGTTGAGGCCACAATTAGTCCCGAAGGAAGTCCACGGCAGGTGCTGTTTTCGTCAACTGCAGTCTTCAGCCTGTCTGCGATTAGTGGCCAGGCGCGAGCAATCACCCCACCCACAATAACCACCCTTGGACTTAACGCCTTCAACACGTTGGCGATGCCCACGCCCAGGTAGTGGGCGGTCTTCAACAGGGTTTCACGGGCATCGGGCTCACCCTCCAGCGCTCTGTCAACTAATTGCCGAAAGCTGACTCCGCGGGCGCGGCGGCCGGCGCGAACCCGATAAAGCGCCAGACTGGCACGCTCCGAAGCAAAAGCCTCCCAACACTCGCGCGTGCCGGCGGCACATGCTACGGGCGCTCCGGTGCCAATTGTCATGTGTCCAAACTCGCCCGCAGCCCCCGCGTCTCCGCGATAGACTTGGCCATCGAAAACGATGCCAGTTCCGATTCCCTCTTCGACCAATACGAAGATGAAATCTCGCGTTTCCCGAATCTCGGGCCGGCCAAACCACAACTCCGCCAAACAGCCCGCGTTCGCATCATTGTCGACCTTCACAGGCACTCGCACCGCTTTGCGCACTTCGTCTGCAAGCCTCCAATTGCGCCATTTGAAGTGCGGAACGAAATGAACTGTCCCAGTAGAATGATCGACGAGGCCGGGAACGCTGATCCCGATGCCTTCAATGCCTTGCTCTTTTCTAAGCAAGGCTCGAGATGCATCGACAATGTTCTTCAATGTCGTTTTGGCTTTCGGAGAGGTGGTGAACGACTCCTGGTGTAAAAATCGGCCAGCCAAATCACATGTCGCCACTACTGTCTGGGTGATGCCCACATCGACACCGATAGCCACCGACCCAGCGGTTCGCAGGCACAGCAAAACAGGCGGCCGTCCGCCGGTGGATTCTCCTTCGGTTTCATCAACCAGCCCCTGGCCCTTCAATTCCTCAACAATCAGAGAGACTGTGGAACGCTGCAGGGCCGTCTCGTGCGCGAGTTCGGCGCGCGAAATAGGCGCACGCTCGCGGATGTAATTGAGCACAATCTGTCTATTGATATTGCGGATTGTGTCCAGCCGCGCAGCGCTGGTTTGTTTAAGGTCTATTTGTCGCAAGCGGTCGAATCACCCATCGGAAGGTCGTTTCGAATAGCCTCGAGATGTGACTGGTAACAGGCGAAATACTAACGTTCCTGCGTACGCTCGTCAACGCGTGACTCATTGGCGAAGTGGGCCAACTTTGCTGACGCGATAGCGGCAATATTTCAGGTTCATTTAACGCTGAAGGCGGTCGTAAAATCTCAAACCACTAACTCCCCGGACTTTTGCTCTGATTGCCTTACGTGATAGTAGTAACAACGTTCGGTGCTTTTTACCTGTGCAATCTCATGAGACCCGGCATCAAGGCCATAATCCCCTCTGTCGCTGTGGCGTTAAGTATCTGTCTTCTCATCGCGGTGTCGAGAGTCAGCGGCCATGATAAGCAGAAGCCAGAGGTGCCCAAAGTCTCAATAGATCAGTTAACGCGCGCGAAGACTTTGTTCAAAGAGAAATGTTCCCGGTGTCACGGGCGCGAGGGCGACGGCGCAACAACGATCGGCGAGATGCTCGGGGTGCCCGACTTCACAAATCCGAAATGGTGGCGGAAAGCAACTACAAACGCTCGCCTGGTCTACTCAGTGACGAATGGCAAGCATGAAATGCCGGCGTTTGGAAAGAAAATTACTAAAAGCGAGATAGAGTGGTTGATCGCATACGTTCGGCTCTTCAATAAGGCGGCTGATCCGAAGTCGAGTCGCCAGTAAGCCTCCTTCGTCAATCCGGCATTTACTGGCACTCAGGCTGCTGGCTCATAGGTGAACTTGCTGGCTAAAACCAAGCTGAGGGCCCCCATCAGAGTTGTCGATTCTCCCAAAGTAGAAGCAATTATGCGGGCTAGAGGCAATCCGCGCCGCACACTTCTTTCTACCGTTTCGCGAAACACCTCAGACACCAGCGGCCAGGCTCGTGTGAGTGGACCGCCAATGACAATCATCTGTGGGCTCAATCCGACAATCAGATTTGAAATGCCGATGCTCAGGTTGTGCGCCGTCTCGAAGAGCGCCTTTTCCGCCTGGGCATCGCCAGTGATCGCTCGATCGATCAACTGCCGAAAGGACAACAAAGAGAGATCAATCTTCTGTCCTGTAAGTCGGCCATAACGGGCCACTGCCGCCCGGCCCGAAGCAAACGCCTCCCAGCAATCGAAGCTACCGCAGGAACAAGCGATCGGAGCCTGGCGGCCGATGATCATGTGGCCAAACTCACCAGCTGCTCCACCCTCCCCGCGATAGACCTGTCGATCAAAGACAATGCCTGCGCCCAATCCTTCGTGTACGAAGACACTAATAAAGTCGCGGGCTTCGCGGACTTCCGGTTGGCCAAACCAAAGTTCCGCAAGCGCCGCGGCATTTGCATCGTTATCAATAGACACCCTCAAACCTGTCGCGGCACCAATCCGGTCCGACACATTGAGATTACGCCAGTTGAAACAGGGAACATAGAGCGCCGTACCACGGTCCGGGTCGACCAGTCCCGGCAAGCTCACACCGATGCCCTCGATAGTCTGACGACTTTTGCGAGCTAGTTCGAGAGCGCATTCGATAGCCCGTGAGATTGTTTTTTCAAAAACCTCGTCCGTGGGGAATTCCATAAAGTCCAGAATGTGCCCGCCGATATCACCCGTCGCCACTGTAGTCCGCGTAGGAGAAATATCGATGCCGATAGCTACCGCCGAGCCAGCTCGGAGCTGGACCAAAGTCGGACAGCGGCCCCCGGTTGACTCAGCCTTGCCAGCCTTTTCAATTGTCCCTTCATTAATGAGCTTGTCGATGATCTGCGAAACTGTCGAGCGCTGCATAGCCGTGACACGGGCGATTTCTGCTCGTGAGATGGGCCCACGCTCGCGCACGTGATTCAGCACGATCTGGCGATTGATATCTCGCAGCGCGCTCGGGTTCGCAACGTGGGCTTTTTTTAGATCTATCCGTCTCATGGCCGCTCAACAATCGCATAGGGACCGCATTAGATCTATGTTTCTAAAGGAAGCCAAATCCCAATGCGCCAGGAAATCGGAACCAGCGAATGCACGCTGCCTGTATTTTCTTTGCAAACGGGAGTTCTGGAACAGGACGTCAGTCGGACTCTAACTTACCATATCGTAATTTTGCTAACTTAAAGAGATAGTCTTAGGGTTGCTGGCAACTAAATCAAACGATTACTTAACAGTGCTGAATCGCGCCATGACAATCAACTGGCTGAGTAAGAAATTCAGTTTTTGTTGATTGTGACACCGGGCCAGTCGTCTGTGCGGAAGGGAGAAGCGGGCAGCCCTGCCTGGTTGTAGAGATTGGCTACGGGATTGTCCGCCCAGGCGTAGCGAACTGCTACCGGACGCGCTACGTCTTTGCTCCAAACAATGACGGTATCGCCCTGCACGCTGGTCTCCGCCCAGACGAATTTGTGGTCCGCCCCGGCAATTGCAAAACCTTTAGGTGGTCCACCATCCGATGTTTTCAGTCCGCCACCAACATACTTGAATTTAACCCGAATCTTGTCATCCTTGACTGAGAATGAATCGTAGAGCGGGCCGGACGGTTCGATTTTTTGATTATATGTTTCGGCCAGGGCCCAAACCGCGAGCCGTTTGCCGACGTCAAGCTTGTTACGCGGGTGGATGTCATTCGCATCGCCAATATCGATGATGACGGCCATGCCCGTTTGCGGAGACTGCAGCGTCATAGTCTGTGCCTCGCGCAATTCGGCCCAATCGCTTTCTCCAGGTTCAGCCTTCGCCGCTTGCCAATTAGCGAGTTGTACGAAATAGAAAGGAAAATCACCTTGATTCCAAGCCGTGCGCCAATCGCGGATCATAGTCGGAAAGAGCGTCCGATACTGATAGGCCCGGCCAGCATTGCTTTCGCCCTGGTACCATATCGCCCCGCGAATGGCGTAACGCGTGAGCGGCGCGAGCATGGCGTTATAGAGAACGCTGGGACTATTCTGATTTGTTGGTCCCGGGAGCTCCGGACGCGATCCATAATCCGGTCTCTTTGGCTCCAGCGCCAGTTCAACCTTATAGCTCCAGGGACCGGCTAGTGAAATCGCTTCAGCTTCTTTCGCACCTACCGACCCCACAGACATCAGCTCCGTGCGACCAAAACCGCCTTCGCCGGCACGATCAAAAACGCGCACCGCAATCACGTTGCGCCCGGGTCGCACCAGCGCACCAGGAACGCTATAGCGGCGCGGTACCAGATAGCTGTTTGGGGTATCGTTGCCCGTCTCGCCGACGCGCTTGCCATTGAAGTAAGTGACATCGAAATCGTCGATCGCGGTCAGGTTCAGCGTCAGGTCCTTTTCGGCCCATGACGCCGGTAAATCGATTTCTTTGCGAAACCAGACTGCACCATCGATCATTAATCCAGCCGTCTCGAAAAACTGGGGCAGATTCATTTGGCTCCAACCTGTTTGACTGAGCTCTGGATCGGCATAGCCAAGGGCCTCGCCTTTGTTGCCCGGGTCCTGGTAAAGATTCTTTCGTTCCCAGTCCGCGAGGGCGCGTTTGTAATTTTCCCGTTGCTGTGGCAGTGATTCTAAACTCTCCTGGTACCGGTCCAGAATCGGCTTGAGGTCAGGAACCGAAGCCAGAGCTTCATGACTGGTCCAGGCTTCTGCCGGTGTGCCGCCCCAGGAAGTGTGAATCAAACCGATGGGTATTTTGAGATGTTGATAAAGCTCACGCCCGAAGAAGTAGCCAACGGCGGAGAATTGTCCTACCTGGTCCGGAGTGGTCACCACCCAGCGCCCTTTGACGTCGTCCATAGCTGAAGCGGAAGTGTTCTTCTGAACAGTGAAGAGATGCATCTCGGGATAGTTGGCCTGGGCCACTGCCTCGGTCCCGCCGCTGGCGTTCACCAACGGAAACTCCATGTTGGATTGCCCGGAACAGATCCAGACGTCTCCGACCAGTACATTCTTGAACGTCAGTGTATTGCCACCGGTAATCGTAAGTATGAATGGACCACCGGCCTTGAGCGGAATCAGAAAAATCTGCCAGTGGCCCTGACCGTCTGCCCTGGTGCGTCGGGTGCTCCCGGCAAAGCTCACGCTCACTCTTTCGCCCGGCTGCGCGGTGCCCCAAACACGAGCCTTACGGCCCTGCTGTACCACCATATTGTCACCAATGATCGAAGGTACGCGAATCTCAGCCTGTGCTGGTTGAGCATGCCAAGGCCAAATACCGATGAACAAAATAAGTAGAGACATTTTTTTCATTGCTTTCCTCCAGGGTACAGGCCTCAGAGTACTATTATCGCGTCACACGATAGATTTCACTTCACAGCGCTCGCCAAATTCTTCAATCGTGCAGTTACATTCAGCAGCGCGCGTCCATCGTGATAGGCCTCTTTCCAAATCCGTGCCTTGGTGCGGTCGGGTGTGGCGCCGTCACGTTCGACAGTGTCATAAATGCCACCTAACTCATGATCAACCTGGCGGTCTCTGATGAACTGCCATTGAAGCTGGAACGCCCTGAAGTAAGCATCAGTCATGTTTCCATATTTTTCATGCAGCAGCAGCAAAGCGTTAAGGCCTTCCATTTGCACCCACCACTCTTTGCGCAAATCTTCTGGCCGGCCCATGGTCGTGCCGTCGCGATAAAAGCCCCCATAAGTTTCATCCCAGCCGTAAGCCAGCGCGTGGTCCACCAACATCCGGGCCATGCCCTCAGTTTTTGGATCGCGGTTCTCTCCCAACACCTGCTCAGCCTCCAACATCAAGTAAGCAGTCTCGACATCATGGCCATACGAATCGTGATCTGGGAATGCTCGCCAGTCAGTAGTAAAGTAGAGATTCATAACGCCCGGCTCGACGCAGATCTTGTCCCGCACGACCGCGAGCAACTCCGCCAATCTCCGCCGGAGTATTTCGTCGGGCCACACCTCATAGAGTTGCGCAAACGACTCCAGCAGATGAATGTGTGTATTCATCGACTTGTAACCGAGCGGAAAGCCGGCCAACGGGAATAATCTCAACGCGTCCGGTGCCGACTTTAGCCTGGACCACCTTGCCGTCGCGCGTAAGCCACTCAAAGTATCCGCCGTTCCTGGCATCATGTGCGTGTTCATCTATCCAGTGGAAAGACGCCTTTGCCAATTCCAAATCTTTCGGATCATGCGTCGCCTGATAGGCGGCCGCTGCACCATAAAGGCCGAAGCTAATCCCATAAAGATGCTTGCCGTCAGAGTAGCGCTCCGTCACTTTCCCTTTGTCATCCAGGCCCCAATAGAATCCGCCATACTGCTTGTCCCACAGAACATTATTCAGATAGTCCATGCCGTGGGAAATGACCGGGAGAAACTGATCTTTCAGGTCGGGACGCTTCATCACTATCTGGGCCGCCAACCAGGTCATGCGCCCCTGAAAAACGGAAAACTTGCCATCGCTTTTGGTGCGCTGCCAGTCCCGCGAGAAATTCGAATAGAAGCCGCCGTTTTCCTTGTCGACTGTCCGCGGAAACCACACGCCGAGAACGTCTCGCCGCAGAGTTGTTTCCATCTCGTCGGCGAGTATCAGGTAATTAGCTTTGGTCGGAGGAACGTAAGTGATCGGAGCAGGTTTGTTTTGGAGGCTGGTGACAGTCTCCTGCGCCGTGCTGCGCATGCAAGGAGTCCAAAGCAGTATTAACACCAGGATCGTCAGTTTGTATAGCATTCTCTCGTCTTGCATAAAGCGTCAATTAATACCAGGCTTACAAGCTTGCCGACGGTCCATGAGGTACCTCTATTTGAGTTAACTGCGACTGCCGAATTAGACCGCTACTTACTGTTGAGCAATTGATCGGCCGCCAACACCAGGAACATGTAATTCGAGGAGCCTCCGCCCAGCACATACTCACCTTGTTGCCAGAGGTAGGGAAAGTCTTTGAGCTCTGGGAAATCTGGACGGATTAATGCCGTTCCGGACGCGACTCCTCCTGGGATATAGGACCAGTCCGCCCGGTTGATGCCGTAGGCAATTGTCATTGAACGCGAGCCCACGCCCGAAGCAAACGAAGCAGTGTTTTCACCCGGGTGCACTCCCAGCACGAAATTCAGAGCACTGAGCATGTATTGGGAACCAACGATGTCCGGGAAGCCCCGATGCAGAAAATATTGATCCACACCAAAGCGTTGAATATCCCAACCGGCGCCCCAGATCACGGGTCGATAGGGGACCCCAAACGGAGTCTCTCGCTGATTTCTGGCAGTGCTGGAGTAGTTCGCTGATACAGCGGCGCGAACCTCGTTCACAAAAGTTCGATCCTGAAACTGACCGATAACTTTACCTAGGGACCACCCCACTGCATCGATCTGAGCAACGATCTCTTTACGGTTATCCGTCAGCACTTGTTCATACTCAGGCTTCTTCGTCGTCAGCCACAGTTCCACCGCGGCAACCATTCGTTCATTGAAGCCTTTCTTTGGATCTCGATCGTGTTTCCAAAGGGCTTCCGCGGCAGTGAGGCTCTCCTTTGCCAGAGCGGGGTTTACTCCGTGGAGGACACGAGCCGCAATTGCGAGCGCAGCAATCCCCTTGTACTCGTGAGCGGGATTTTGTTCCGTAAACACGAGTCGATCATCTAATTTCCCAGAGGTGGTCGCTGATCGTTCCTCTGGTTTTAGAGTTGAGTCGTGAAACAGATTGTCCGTGGAATTGGTTTCTTCGCCGAGTAATACGTACTGCTGGAGAGTGGGCACAATAATTCCGCGGTACAATCGTCCCATTGCGCGATAACTTCCGAGTATGCTCAACACTCCGTGCTCGACTTGTTGCAGCACGTCGGGTTTGCCATCGGGCTGGTGGATCTTAACCAGTCGCCTGGCCTCATCGATGGTGGTGTCGTCGTAGTTAACGCCAAAGGCCTCATACGCGTTGGCCAGAATCGAGACTTCATCCGCCTGCGATTCAATACGCAGATCGTCGTCGCCGGCATCGTGCCAACCGCCGGCGTTGAGCCCGGGTACAGTTGCACCGGGCTGCCATTGGTTAAGGGTGGAATGGCCCTGCAGGTAACCATCGAAATGGTTGTAGTTGATTGGGGCCATTCGCGCGTCATCCAGGTGACATGCGCCATGCCAAACTCGGTACTGCTCTTCGACCCGCATATGACACATCTGCACCGGCAGGAAGTATTCAATAACCGGTTGCCAGATGCCTCGCTTGTAAACGTCGGACGATATTTGAAAAGGTTGAGTGCGGAAGCTGCCATACTCGGCGACGTACATCCCCGGCTTCGTGAGCTTGCTGAAATCGAATTGCAGATACTTGTAACGGAGAAACTTTCCCCAGGCTTTCGGCTTGCCTGAAAGCGCCTCTTCAAATCCGCCAGTTTCCGAGATGCGCTTTATCTTGACGATATCCTGCTCCGCGTCTGAATCATCCAATTCAACTATGGCTATCTTTTGCTGCTGCGGGTGATAACCTACCTGAGATACATGGACCACTGGCTGATACTTCCAATCAGGAATGGCATGCGGAGTAACGATCCACTCAATGGCTGCCTTTTGAACGCCCGCAGATACCAATGAACGAACGACAAACCACCCGTTGTTATGTTTATTCCGTCCATCGAGTAACTGTAGATCTCCGGTGCGGCTCTCAATGGTCAGTCGCTGCGTCTCGGTCTCGGGAGCAACTGAAAGCCGCCGGCCAGCGGCGAGCGGCACTGGCTGGATCTCTCCATAACTATCCTGCCGGTCTGGTCCATTTGGCTGGCGCGGGAAGATGCCTGATTGGCTGTCCAAGTACCAGCTTTTGCCAAACAGAGCAGCGGGGTATAACTCAAAGTTAAAACCAACCTTGCCGACGAACGCAGCCGGCAGCGGACTGTCCAAATCCACCACTATCCTTACGCTTGGGCCCTCCCCACGCACTCGAACCTGGTATGACAGATTCAAATCTGGATATTCAATCGGATTAAATCCTTTACGATTGCGGCTGGGATCGGGATAAGAAAGCCAGGTGGTGATTTCGTTGCCTTGTTTATTGACGACCCGCTTGTCCTGTCTGGGCATCGGCTGCCATTGGCCTGGCGTGGGATCCAGACGCAGGTCGCCATTAGTGGACACGCGCATTCCGTTTTGCACAATGACTACGCCGCTCTGATGGCCTTCGGGATAAATATCCTGAAACGCCATCACATTGAGTCCCGGCATTTCGAAGTATTCTCGATCATTCAATTGTAGTGCGGGTCGCCGCGCCTGTTGCGTAGGCGTATCGAAGAATAACCACAGGATTGTCAACGCTGAGAGTGCGGCGATTGAGACGCATCGCTTTGAAATCACGGAGTTGTCACCATCCTCTTCAATACCACCCAAGCAGGGGGCTTACCCCCGCGCGCCCTGTGCGGGGTCCGCTCAAGCTCTTAATGGGACCCCGCGGACGCCCTCGCCCGCAATGCGTCACAAATCTCCACCGCCTGGTGGGACTGACTTCATGGCACAGCATATGAGGTAAGCTTTCAGACTGTCTCGTTTCGCTTTCTAATATCGCTTCAATAACTCCAGCATCTTCCGATCGAGCTGGTGGCCTTTGAAGTCTTCGTATTGAACGTCCAGGCGTTCGCTGTCCATGACGCCAAACGATCCGCGCAGATTCCACATCGAAGATCCCCAACCCGCTTCCTTCCAAAGCGAGAGGCAGTCTTCCATCCAGGCAAGCGCAACGGCGTGTGGAGTTTTGTTAAAGCAACCCCATTCGCCGACGTGTATTTGCACGCCTTTCTTTACCAACGGTCGGTAGGGATCGATGTTTTCGCTTTTCAACCGGGCGCGATCCCAGAGCGTTCCTTTGTCGTCTTTAAACGGCCAGGCAGGAATGTGGAAGCTCTCGAATTCATCCTTAGGGACCCAGGTAGCCGTGTAATGACTTACTGCTTTTGGCAGATAGCCGCGCGTACTTTGGACCAGACCAAGCTCCGCAATTCCCAGCACCGGCGCCTGGCCGATGTTGATGCCGTCGGCAACGATGAGCCGGCGGGGATCTACGTCGCGAATACCTTTGACGAGGGCTTCTACTATTTCCACGTAACGCTCTTCCAGGTAGCCCTCGTACGATCTCATTTTGGGTGGTTCGTTGATTAGGTCAAAACTCAACCCGCGATTAGGAATGCCTTTATAGCGCCGGGCAAAAGTTTGCCAATGGAAGATAGCACCGGCGAGCGCTTTGTCCCGCTGTGACCTGGTTCCGGAAAAGAGGTCGGCAGTTTCCAGCTCACGATTGTTAATACAGTAACCAGGTATGCGATGAAAGTTTAGGTTGATATGGATCCCATATTGCCTTCCTAAATCTATCGCACGATCGATCTCTTTCAAGGGCGTCTCATTGATCACGGACCAGTCATCTTTTCGACCCCACACCCAATAGGACAAAGGCAAGCGGGCAAAATCGAATCCCCACCCAGCCATGGTTGCAAAGTCGAATTCATCAAACGCCGGACGCGTCTGCGTCTGTCCCGGCGGCGCAAAGTTACCCTGCAGATTAAACCCACGCCAACGAGGAATGCGGCTAGCGGTGAGGTCGTCTTCAACCGCCGGCGAATCTTTGTCTTCGCCGAGCACGACGTTCGGGGCCACGACGCCGGCGGCACAGGAAATGGCGAGATCCTTGATGAAGGTTCTACGGTGCATGGAATCCACGTCCCCTGTGCAAAGTCGCCCAGATCGATCCAACTCCTGGGAGTGGCCTTTTCAAATTGCCTTTCACATCACCGAAAGTTTACAAAATCGCGCCAAACCGCCAAACCATAGAAACCTGATTCTTTCCGGGACAGGTCCTGTCTTTCTGCAGTGTTATGCGAACGTCAACCCGAAACCGTACTTGAAGAGCGGATCATAATTCTTATCGCCGACGTTAATCGGAATCTGCGCCATGGACCTGGGCCATGAAAATGAAAGTTTGCCGGTAGGCTTGTAATCGCCGAAGAGCACGTCCGCTACGCCTTGTCCTTCGGTTCCCGGCAGCCAGGCGGCAACAAAGGCGTCACACTGGCCCAGCGCCTCGGCAATGATCATTGGCCGGCCGGAGAGAAGCAGTGCGACAACCGGAATGCCGGCCTGTTTCAGGTTCGAAATTGCCATCACATCTTCAGCGGCAAGGGACAGATCTTCTTTGTCACCAACGCCTTCGGCATATGGAGTCTCACCAATCACCACAATGCCCACATCCGCGCCGTTCGCGCCAGAACCATCCCTGGAAAACGTTACCTTCGTCGCCTGCGAAACAGTATTTTGAATCGCTTTAAGAATCGTGGTGCCACCCGGAGTTACGTCGCCACTCTTGCCTTGCCATTCGATGGTCCACCCACCACACTGATTGCCGATGTCATCGGCGCTCTTTCCGGCAACATGAATGCGCGCTAATGTCTTCCTGAGCGGCAGGGCCTTCCTCTCATTCTTTAGCAGCACCAGAGACTGGCGCACGCATTCTCGAGCGACCTGACGATGCTCAGGAGAGCCAAAGGTCTTATGCAAACGCCGGTCAGCCAGGGGTGATTTACTCTTGTCCATCAGGCCCATCGCAAACTTGACTCGTATAATGCGCGTGACGGCGTCGTCAATGCGCGACATTGGCACTTTCCCTTCCTTGACCAGCTCGCGCAGCAGATTGAAGAACTCTTCATACTTGCGCGGCACCATCACCATGTCCATTCCGGCGTTGATAGAGATACCAATCGCCTCCTTATAGTCTTTGGTTATTTGATCGACCGCCGCATAGTCGGAAATTAGGAAACCCTCGAATCCCAACTCCTGTTTCAGAATGTCAGTCATCAGCCGCTTGCTGCCGGAGACTTTGACTCCATTCCAACTGCTGTAGGACGGCATGATCGAACCAACACCTGCTTTCACGGTGGCGATATAACCTTGCAGGTGAATCGCTCTTAATTCAGCTTCACGCAACTGCGTGTCTCCTTGATCCAGCAACCGCTTCCCCGCCGGGTTGGGAAAGCTCGCAGTACCGAATTTCGTTCCGCCATCGCCGATGAAATGCTTGGCACAAGCCAGCACGCTCAACGGATCGCTCAGATCGTTTCGCTGCAGCCCTTTGACCGCTGCTTCTCCCAGAAGTGCGGGCCAACTCCGGCGCTTCGCCGAAACCTTCGTAGGTTCTGCCCCAGCGCTCATCGCGCGGTACCGTGACGCAGGGAGCAAATGTCCAGTTGATACCCGTGGCGCGCACTTCTTCAGCCGTGACTCGTGCGGCGCTTTCTACGAGTCGCGGATTCCGAGTGCAGCCCAGGGCAATGTTATGCGGGAAGATCACCGCGCCCAGAACGTTGTTGTGTCCATGCACTGCATCGGCGCCGTAGAGGATGGGAATCCCGAGACGTGTTTTCGCCGCTCGGGCCTGATAGCTGTCATACATGTCAGTCCAGGCATCGAGACTGTTCCCTGCTTTCGGGTCTGAACCACCGCCGCTCAGGAGCGAGCCCATAGAGTACTTTTCAATATCGTTGATATCTTTTAGTGCGTCCTGCTCGGCTTGGGTCATTTGCCCGATCTTCTCTTCCAAGGTCATTTGCGAAAGCAGTTCGCGCACCTTTGCATCGTAGGAAGAGAGGGCTTTCTGAGCAGGCTTCGAACCGATTCCCAGGCCCTCAATAATCGCCGGCGTGATCATGGTGGCGCCGACAGCCAGGGCGGAAGACGTGACGAAACGGCGTCGACTAATTTTCTTTTTCATAGGTTTTTATCCAAAAAACTCCTCATGTGCTACTGATCTCGTTAGAACCGAGGTCGAGTCCATCGATCTTGAAAGCAAACGCGTGCGAACCGGGTGATTCATCCGGAAGTTGGACCGTAAGCCCAGCCTGGTCCTGTCTCCATTGCAGCTTCCCTTGATAACCCAGCAACTCCACATTCGAGATCCTCCCGGCAACGTACTTACCCTTGGTCGCGAGTGGCGCAATCACCGTCTGGCTTTGCGGCCAGCCCATGACGAAGGCATATAAGGTGTTGCCTCTGGTTGTAAATCTGACGTCGTCAGCCGTCAGTTCCCTGCGCTTGTTCTCATTGAATTTGGCGTCCGTGGTCGCGACTTGCACTGCTGGACCAGCGCCGTAAATCTTCCACGGTCGCGTCGCGTAGATCGCCGAACCGTTCGTGGCCATCCACCTGGTAATCTCGCCGAGGATCTTTAGTTCTTGAGCGTCCAGCATACCGTTGTTCGGCAGGGGAAAGTTGAGCAGTAAGTTACCGTTACGGCTGACGACGTCGACCAGCAGGTCAATGATGAACTTGGGTGACTTGTAGGTAGCGCCCCGCTGGTAGTGCCAATTGCCGATGCAGGTATCCGTCTGCCAGGGATTGGGCCAGATGTCCTGAACCACTCCGCGTTCCACGTCCAGCGCGCAGGTACCCACCGCACAATCCTCCGGATGTTTGCTCGTATAGACCCCTTCAACTTTGCCATGATGGCGCCGTGCATTCGAGTTGTAGTAGTGCGTCACCATGTCCAGGCCCCATTGCTGAAACGGCAACGAACCATCGCTGTAGAGGAAGTCGGGTTGATGCTGGTCTATCAGATCCTTGATGCGCAGAAACCAGTCACGCTTCCAGGATTCCGGGATGCCCTCTTCATCCCAGGGCAGGTCTTTGTAGATCTTCGGACAGTCGAGATAAAGGTCCACGTATTTCGGATCGGCGCCGTCGTAAGGCACTCCGGCCAGCGGACCCAACTTGTCGGCGCCGTGACTGACAGAAAACCATTTGTATGTAATCCAAAGATGTTCGGTCACGCCGAAACGCAATCCGTGTTTTAATGCTGCCCTCCGAAACAGACCGACGATGTCTTTTTTCGGTCCCATCCGGGCCGAATTCCAACGCGTGTGTTTTGAGTTCCAGAGACAAAAGTTGTCGTGATGCACGCCCATTGTGACAAAATATTTCGCGCCCGCCTGCTTATAGAGACCGACCAGATAGTCGGGGTCAAACTTGTCCGCCTTCCAGGTTTCGATCACGTCCTTGAAACCAAACTTCGACGGATGGCCGTAGGTTTGCACGTGATGTTTGTATTGCCATTCGCCCTCGAGATACATGCCGCGCGCGTACCAGTCGCCATATTCGGCCGCCGATTGTGGTCCCCAATGTGCCCAGATACCGAACTTCGCATCACGATACCATTCGGGTATACGGTAAGCCTTTAGAGACTGACGCGTTGCTTTGAACGGCCCAGAGGCAATGCGCCTCTCGCTTTCCTCGTTGGCGAAAACCTGCGCGGCTTTGAGCGCAGGAATGGTTCCAGCCAATAGTTTGATCGCGTCTCGCCTGGTTATGGGCACTTGAAGACCTACTATCCAAAAGCTTCTTTCGGATTCTTTGCAAACAAGCTGAAGGTCTCTTTGCTTTCTCGGTGGAAGCACAGACTAAAGTCGGAGGAGATCGCATAGATCATCCTCGGCGGACTCGTTCGGAAACTAACCAAACATTCTTATTTCGCCCACGCGCGATTGATCTGCCACTTTACTTTTCCGGCAAATGGATCATTCTTTAGCCCGAAACCGCTCCCAGCTGGATCCAGCCTCAGGGTCTGCAGATCTCCATCAGGCAACGCGAAGAGTCCCGATACCGGAGCAGGAGCGGTACTGAACACGCGCAGCTCGACATTATGCCAGTCCATCTCCGACGTGCTCTGGGCTACCTTGAGGTGCGGTAGAACGGAATTATCTTTGACTAACAGCACAACCGGAATCGGTCCCGGTGCGATCTCGTGCCACTGTGCGCCCTGATACACCTTGCCGGTTTGATAGTCAATCCATACACCGGGCGGCAGATAGACTTTACGGCTGGCAGCTTCATCAAACATTGGCGCCACCAGCAAATTCGATCCGAACATATACTCATCGTCAATGGTCCAGGAGGTGCGATCATCCGGATACTCGAAAAACAGAGTTCGCAGCATTGGGAAACCACGCGCCGAGGAGTCTTTTGCCTGCGCGATGATGTAGGGCATAAGCGAATATTTCAGGCCGAGCGCGCGGCGAAAGTCTTCGGTTAGAGCTTCGTCATATTCCCAGGGCTCGCGAGGTGGCGCACCGTGCGCCCGCGTGTGCGAGGTCAGCACTCCCCAGGCCAACCACCGGCGGTAAAGATCGCGCGGCGCGCGCTCGACAAAGCCGCCCACGTCGTGACTCCAGTAAGTGAAGCCGGACATCCCGAAAGACAAGCCGCCCCGCAGTTCTGCCGCCATCGCGGAATTCGTGTTCTCAGCGTCGCCACCCCAGTGCAGTGGATAACGCTGACTGCCGGCCCAAGCACTTCGGGCCCAGATCACATTCTCGCCGTTCACTTCTCTGGTTACGTCGGCAACAGCCTTGTTGTAACGCAGCGGATAAAGATTGTGCTCGTACCAGCCCGTGCGTCCCGATGCGTATTGTCCCGTCAGCGGTGCTCCTTCACCGAAGTCGGCCTTGATGGCGCCCACACCCAGCTTGAGCAGGTTCCGGAGTTTTGTCTGGTACCACTTCACTGCTTCCGGATTACTCATGTCGACAACCGCATCTTCAAACGGCAGCGCTCCACCCTCGTTCTTTACCTCATAACCATTGTCCACCAGTTCGTTGAATAATTCGTTCTTGCTCGTGAAATAGGTGTACTGCCACAGACTGATGCGGAACCCTTGCTGCTTCAGGTCGGAGATCATCTTTGCCGGATCACGGAAGCGGGAAGTTGAAAACTGGTAGTTGCTGCGCCAATCGGTTTCGAACCAACCGGTGTCGAGATGAATCACATCCGCCGGCACCTTGTGTTCCCGTAGCTTCGCGGCCACGTCGCGTACTTCATCTTCGGATTTGTAGGTAATACGACTCATCCAAAAGCCAAACGACCAGAGCGGCGGTACGGGACTGCGACCAGTCAGCGCGGTGTATTCAGAGAGAATGTCTTTTGGATCGCCGAGAAAGACAAAGAGATCCAGATTTTCGTCGCCCGAGTAGATGACATTGTGCCCGTCATAGTACTTGCCAAAATCAAAAGTGACCGGCGCGCTGGTGTGCACGAACATGCCGTAACCATTGCTGCTGAGAAAGAACGGAATTGGCTTGTACATGTATTCGTTCTGCGTGCCCATGCCGTCGCGCGCGAACTCGACGACATGTTGCCCGCGTTTGTTCAACGCCGTAAACGACTCGCCGCAGCCGAAAATCTTCTCGTCATATTGGAGCTGAAATGTTGCTGCCACTCGCCTGCTCAAGTCGCTGGCCCGGCGAATGAAGGAAAAAGGGATTGGCGTGATGAAGGTGTTTGGGTCGCCGATGTTCTGAGTGCGCGTCAGCAGGTGACCACTCTTGTCGTAGAACTCGATGTGCCAGGGCTGCTTGATAATACGCACTTGTCCGAAGGCACTGGTATAGACGATTGCCTGCTCATTCTGTTCGACTTTCCAGGAGTGATCCTTTCCGACCGGACCAGCCAGCATCAATGAAGCGCCGTCGCCGAGTGGTACGCCGCGCGTATTAAACCGCAACCTGACAGTGCGCGGGCTCACAAACGTAACGGAGAACGGTAACACCGGATCTTGATCGTATTCGGTAGCGGGAAACTCGGTTGAACGCCCACGCGCAAATGTGACATCCATCTTATTGAAGGAGAGGGTGGTGCTTCTAACGTACCGATTCCATTGCAGTGTGCCCTGACCGGTGGCTGGATCAAAAGCCGCTACTTTGTTACCGATGAAGTAGACATTCTCCATCTTCTGAAAGTCCTGGCTAACGTCGACCGGGTCGCCAAGTACCTGGGCTTGCGCAGTAGCAGCGAACCCCAGTAGGCACGTGAATACCAAAGCGAGAATGGTAGTTGGACGAGCAAACCGCCTGACTTCGATACGTTGCGATGTCAACTCTTCACCCTCCGCTCGGTAAAGTTCATCAATTCGGAGTCAACCATCCCAAGCTGGATTGGGTGACGCGTGCTTGCGTACTAATCCCGGCTGACGTCCGAATTTAACCATGATGGTGACACTAAAAGCAATGCATCCAGACACCATTCAGTCACTTGGTTCCAGTAGCTAACTTGGGCTGCAATGTTTGTTGTAAAACCAGACAAAAGTCTTGAAAGGATATTACGGCGGGTAGTACGAGCGCAATAGTTTTGATACAAGGGTCACTGATTTCCATGACGCTGCAGTTCTCCCACTCGGGCTGGGCTCGCCGATATCCCGAGGCAACTAAGAAAGCTCTTTGTTTTTGCTGAAGGCTGTTCTAACATCATTATCACTTTCCACTGTGTAGCTTTGCGTGGGGTTTCGAGAAAATGTCGTGCGTGCGAAATGCCGGACGGTCTGGAACCTGGGGAGCTCGAAGCAACCTCATTTTTCTGCTGCTTCTTCTCTTCAATGGTCTGTTCACAACCGCAGTAGTTAGCCCGAGCAGCGCCAGCCCACCACCCGAGTCACAATACCCATTCCAGAATCCCAACCTGCCCATTGAATACCGGATCAAAAACATCCTTTCGCTTATGACGTTGGATGAAAAGATAGCTGCTCTGGGAACGAATCCCAGTGTGCCGCGATTGGGAATCAAAGCTAGTGGTCACGTCGAGGGCATACATGGTCTAACGCAAGGCGGACCGGCGAAGTGGGGCCGGCCAGCGACGATTCCGACCACGACGTTTCCCCAGGGAATTGGTCTGGGCGAAACGTGGGATCCGGAAATTCTGCGACAGGCGGCGGCTATCGAAGGTTATGAAGCCAGGTACGTTTTTCAGAGCAGTAAATACCATCAAGGCGGACTCGTCATCAGATCACCCAATGCTGATCTCGGTCGCGATCCGCGTTGGGGTAGAACCGAAGAATGCTACGGTGAGGATCCCTATTTCAACGGAACGATGGTCGTGGCTTTCGTAAAAGGCTTGCAGGGCAATGATAAAAACTACTGGCTCTCGGCCGCGCTTATGAAGCACTTCCTCGCGAACAGCAATGAGGACGATCGCGACAAAACGTCTTCCAACTTCGACGAGAGACTGTTCCGAGAATACTACTCCGTTCCCTTCCGGATGGGCGTTATTGAAGGCGGATCGAGGGCGTTCATGGCTTCGTACAACTCTATGAATGGCGTGCCGATGACCATCCATCCGGTCCTCAAGAGTGTCACGCGCAAGGAGTGGGGACAGGATGGCATCATTTGTACCGATGCCGGCGCGATGCGTAATTTGGTGAGTTCGCAAAAATATTCTCCAGACTTTGAACATGCCGCAGCCGCTTCGGTGAAGGCAGGTATTGGACAGTTCCTGGATCGGTACGCAGATGCAGTGCGTGGTGCGTTGAAAAGAGGTTTACTCATAGAAGCCGACATTGATGAAGCACTCAAAGGTAATTTCAGAGTTATGATCAGGCTCGGCCTCCTCGACCCAGCGCCAAGGGTTCCCTATTCAAAGATCGGCAGCGAGCCTGAAGATCCCTGGTTAACCGAAAAGCACAAAGCCGTCGCGCGTCTGGTAACTCAAAAGTCGATTGTCCTCTTGAAAAACTCTCAGGAGCTTTTGCCACTGAACCGAAAAGCGTTGAAGTCAATCGCTGTAATCGGCCCACGCGCAAACGAAGTCCTGCTGGATTGGTACAGCGGCACGCCACCTTACAGAATCACACCACTTGAAGGAATAACGACCAGTGCCGGACCAGACGTAAAGGTCGGCTTTGCGCCTAACAATGATGCTAACGCCGCGGTAGAACTCGCACGCGCATCGGATGTGGCAATCGTCTGCGTTGGCAACCATCCCAACGGGGCCAACGACACTGTCTGGGGCAAAGTCTCAACGCCGAGCGAGGGACGCGAAGCAGTCGATCGGCAATCGATCACTCTCGAACAGGAAGAACTGATTAAGGAAGTCTTCCAGGCAAATCACAGAACCATCGTGGTGCTGATTTCTAGTTTTCCTTACGCAATCAACTGGACCGAAGAAAATGTGCCGGCGATTGTTCATCTGGCCCTCAACAGTCAGGAAGAAGGTCGCGCGCTCGCCGACGTAATATTCGGCGATTACAATCCCGCTGGACGGCTGGTGCAAACCTGGCCCAGGTCGCTTGAGCAGTTACCGCCCATGATGGATTACGACATCCGCCATGGACGGACTTACATGTACTTCAAAAACAAACCACTGTATCCCTTCGGTTACGGTTTGAGCTATACCAATTTCTCCTATTCAAACCTGCGCACCAGCGCCAGATCTCTTTCGGCGAAGGGTAAGGTCCTCGTGAACTTTGATCTCAAGAACAGGGGTCGTCGAGTCGGCGAGGAGGTCGTGCAGCTGTATGTCAAACATCTGGGATCTTCTGTCCAGCGGCCCAGGCAAGAGTTAAAAGGCTTCAAGCGAATCGCTTTGCAACCTGGCGAAACCAGAAGAATGGGATTTGAGCTTAGAGGAGGACAGATCCCTTACTGGGACGTGTCCCGGCATAAGTTCGTCGTAGAAAGCGATTCGATTGAGATCATGATCGGGAGCTCGTCAGCGGACATCAAGCTTAAGAGCACGGTCAAAGTTGTGAAATGAAGCCGTGATAAGACCGGAGCCGCGGAGGTCGCGAGGTTTGTATTGCGTCTGCCAGACCAGCGTCCACAGAAAGGGTTTGGCGTAGTCCTCTTTAGCCAGGAAGAACCGATTGATACTCCAGTTCAGGATTGGCCTTATACTCACGTTCGCTATGATCAGAATTGTCGGATCGCCTTGCTACGCCGTTTCGACTGAAGCTCAGTTCCTGAGCGTTCAGGTTATTCGAAGGCCCTATTGATCGACAGTAGCGGGCGCCTCCCAGTGGCCAGATTTGGCGGACCGGAAAATCGCTTCGATCACTGCCATGTTTCTGATTGACCCCTCCAGCGAAACTGGCGGCTCGCTGTTTTCACGGATGCTGCGGGCGAACAAGTCTCCCTGAATCGTGTATTGGTCGCAGACTTCGAACTGCAGAGTTTCAGCGCCGGCTCCAAACAAATCCGCTCCATCATCAATCAGAATCCTGGTGCTCTGGTCAGGGGGAGCGTTGACCGGTATTTGAACCTCGATCCGTCCTCGCGTTCCCAGGATTTGCACTCGTTGAAACGGTGTCATGCGCGTGCTGCAGGTCATGACCGCCTGTCCGCCTGGAAAATCGAGGAGAGCGGACGTCAGCACGTCAGTGCGGGTGGCCGGATCTTCGTCAATCAAGCCAACGACGCGCCTGGGCTCCTCCTGAAAAGCCAGGCGCGCGAAGCAAATGAGATAGCAACCAATGTCCATCAGCCCGCCCCCGCCAAATTCGGCGACGTTGCGAATGTTCTGCGGGTCTGTATTGTGATAGCTGAAGTGGCCCATGACTGAGCGCACCTGGCCGATCCTGTCCGCGGCGATCAGCTCCAGGACCTTGAGCCACTGGGGATGCGTGCGCACCATGAAGGCCTCCTCAATCCTTACGCCGGTGCGATCACGAGCCTCTTGTAACAGAATTGCTTCCCTCGTATTGAGCGCGACTGGTTTTTCGCAGAGCACATGCTTGCCCGCCTCGGCCGCTTTGATGGACCAGGGCACATGTAGGTGATTTGGCAGGGGATTGTAAATAGCCTCTATGTCTGAATCAGAAAGCAACTCGTCATATGATCCATAAGCCCTGGGAATGCCGAGGTCGCGCGCGCAGCGTTGTGCCTTAGCCAGATCCCTTGAGGCCAGCGCGGTTACTTCACACCACTCGCCCCGTTGCATGGCCGGGATGACTTTCTTCACCGCGATGTTCGCAGCGCCCAATACTCCCCACTTAACTTTTCTGGTCATCGGCTTATCGCACGCCCAACAGAATATCCACCGTCAGTTGGTCGAGCGCTCGTATGGCAGCTTCTTCGCCGCAAGTTCTCGTCGATCCAGTAGCAACGCTTTGATCTTGTCAGGTTTCGCGCGCGTGTAAGCCGCGTCGCATCGCCAAACGGATCGCGACCACGATTTCCGACGGTTCATAATCCAAATGTAAATTTATCTTCTCGTTTTGGTGTGTACTGTTTGCCCATTCGTTTCTACCAGTAGTCCTATCTCGTTCTAGCGTGCTGTTCTGAGTACCGCATCAAAGGCGGGCTTCGGCTGACCATCACCATCGAACAAGAGCGGATATGATGTACGACCTCTGACTGGCCAACCATTCAACCAGGAATCAGCGTCAGTCACGCCCCAGAAAGTCACGCGGTCGATCACATCACGATGCTTGACGAATACAGCAAAGAGATCAGCGTAACGCTTCGCCAATGCCTGCTGAACGGAATCGGGCAAGCCTTTGGGGTAGGGATTCAGCGCCGCTTGCAGCTCGACGTTCAACGTAATGTCAGCGCCGCGATGTTGCGACGCGGACGGCAATACATCGATATCAAGTTCGGTGATGTTCACCTTAATTCCGAGTTTCGCAAACGCGGTGATGGTGTCGTCCTGCTGTTGTACCGTGGGCCAATCCATTTTGTTGTGAGCCTGAAGGCCGACTCCGAAAATCGGAACGCCGCGAGCTTGCAACTTCTTGATTAGTTCGAGTGCGCCCTTCCCCTTTGCCTCGTTCTCGAGCGAATAGTCGTTGTAGTACAACTGCGCCTTCGAATCGGCTTCGTGCGCGAACTCAAACGCCTTCACCAGGTAGTCCTCGCCGATGATCTTCATCCAGAGTGACTGGCGAAGCGTTCCATCTTCATTGAGGGCTTCATTGACGACATCCCAACCCTTGATTCGCCCTTTGTAACGACCCACCACGGTGTGAATGTGATCGCGCATGCGGCCGAGTAGGGTTTCGCGATCGACGGGATTGCCCTTGTCGTCCTGGAAAACCCAGCGCGGCGTTTGATTGTGCCAGACCAGCGTGTGCCCAATAATGACCATGTGATACTTCTCGCCAAACGCCACGTAGCGATCTGGCCCATCAAAATCGTACCTGCCTGGCTGGGGATGAACCGATTCCCATTTCAAAATGTTTTCCGGTGAGATTGAATTGAACTGGCTGGTAATGATCGCCACACCACGCGTATCCTGCTCGGAAAACTGCCTCTGGTTAATCGCCACGCCGATCAGGAAGGAGTGTTTGAACGCACCCTTGAGATCACGTGTTTGCGTGCCGCCGCTGACCACAATGACCAGCAGCAGACTCACTACCAACAACAAGGATTTAGTCATTCCATAGCTCCTTAGTCAGTTATCGGAACCTCGGTTTGAGATGCGTACTGCTTGCGACGTTCGACGAGTTCGTCCTGGATGCGGAGGTTGAGCTTCTTGCCGATCGGGTAGACCGCCAGGCATACAAGGGCGAGGACCAGAGCGACCGCGGGATAGAGGCTCGCCCCGAGGCGTATCCCCAGCAACGCGCGTTCGGTTTGCACGACATTCGGGACGTAACCGTAAGCGTCAATCACCCAGGCGCTGAGTGCTCCACCGAGACTCAGGCCGGCCTTCAGAGCAAAAAGGATGCCCGCGTACATAAACCCGGTCGCGCGCCGAGATGTTTTCCATTCCGAGTAATCAGCCACATCGGCGATCATCACCCACAACAGCGGAACCGTGGGTCCCCAGCCGAGTGCCCAGAGAACGCTCAGGCCGAACATAAGGCCGATTGAGGTTGGGCCCACAAAGAAAACCAGAACGGTCGCAATGGTCGTAACCGACATCCCCGCGATGAAGACGGCCTTCTTGCCGAAACGGTCGGCGAGTGGTTTGGAAAAAATGATACCGACGATTTGAATCAGGCTACCGATCACGAAGAACAGGCTCAACCCCACGGCAGCGGCATTCGAGCCATCGGGATTGACCAGCAGGCCAAGCGAATTCAGCACCGACTGCCAGACCGTGGCCGTCCCGGCGGTACTTGCGAGGCCCACCTTACTGAGGAAGGCCATGAGCTGCTGTCGATCAAGGTAGTAGGCGAAGAAGTAGTTAGATGAACTGCCGCGCACAACGAGCATCGTGAAGACGAGCAGCGTGAGCACAAACATCACGATCCAGGGGCCGCAACTAAAAACATTCTTCAGGTCGGTTCGCAGCGAAGATCTTTGTCCGGGTAGTGGTTGGACTCGTTCACGCGTAGTGGCGAAGGTGATCAGGTTCAGAACGATGATAATGGCGCCGAAGATGGCCATGGTGATGGCCCAGCCTCTCGCGGAGTCACCTTTACCGAGTTTAGCGACGAGAGGCAGCGGCAATGCCTGGATGATGAACTGTCCAATCAGAGCTCCCACAAATCGATAGCTCGCAATACTGCTACGTTCGCTAACATCCGGAGTCATCACGCCCATCAGCGCTGAGTAGGGAGTGTTGTTGGCGGAATAAAGCATCATCACCAGCGTGTAGGTCAGATAGGCGTAGATGAGCTTTCCGTGGGCCCCAATATTGGGCGTTACATACACGAGCCAGAAGATGAGGCCGAACGGCACCGCAGTGAACAGGATCCAGGGGCGGAACTTGCCCCAGCGGGTCTGGGTCCGGTCCGATAGTGCGCCGATGACCGGATCAAAAACAGCGTCCGCCAGCCGGAGCACCAGGAACATCGAGCCGACCGCTACCGCCGAAAGGCCGGCAGTGTCTGTGTAAAAACGGGTCTGGTAGAGGATCATCGACTGGAAAAAGAAGTTGGTTGCGACATCGCCGAGACTGTAACCAATCTTCTCTTTGGCGGAGACTCTTTTGCTGCTGTTAGTCATGTATTGGCCTCGCAAGATTCATTGTGCAGTTGCTCAGCCGCATAGCGGCCAGAAACTCAATCTCAACGGCGAAGGATAGCGCGTGGTTATCTTCCCTACTCCACCCGCAGCATTACCTTTTGTAAATCGCAGTCGCGCGACGAATTGCCCAACATGATTTCGAAATCCCCCACCTCGGCAACGTACTCCATATTTACATCGTAGAAGGAAAGCGACTCAGGCGTGATTTCGATCGCTACGGTTTTGGTTTCACCGGCAGCGAGAAAGAGCTTCTGAAAGCCTTTCAGCTCTTTGATCGGTCTCGTTACTGAACTAAACAGATCACGAACATACATCTGGACGACTTCCGTCCCGCCGCGCTTGCCGGTATTGGTAACGTCAACCAAAACACGTGTAAAGCCGTCGCGTTTGATGCGCTTCTTTTCCAGCCGCACATTTTTGAAAGCGAACGTGGTGTAACTAAGGCCATAGCCGAACGCGAAGAGGGGCGAGACGTCGTCGAATAGATAACCGCGGCGGGCCGAAGGCTTGTAGTTGTAGAAAGCGGGCAAGTGTCCGGCTGAGCGAGGAATCGTGATTGGTAGTTTTCCGCCCGGGTTGTAATCACCGAACAAAACGTCCGCAACCGCGTGGCCGGCTTCCTGGCCCAGATACCAACACTCAAAAATGACTGGTACATTTTGGGCTACGTAATTGATTGAAATCGGCCGCCCATTAAAAAGAAAAACGATCACGGGTTTTCCGGTGGCCAGCATCGCCTTGACCAGCTCCTCCTGGCGCCCAATCAAATCGAGACTAGTTCGATCACCCATGTGATTCAGATTCCAGGCTTCGCGCGAGGTCTGCTCGTTATCGCCAATTGCCAGGACGATCACGTCAGCCTGTCGGGCTACTTTGACAGCTTCGGCAATTTGGCGGCGATCCTCTTCAGGGTCGCTGGCAACAACCTCGTCAATATGCCACGCGCCGCCGATCGTGATCTTGCACCCTTCGCTGTAAAGCACTCTCGCCCGATCGCCGACTCGGGCCTTAATCCCGTCAAGCACCGTAACGTCGTGCTTGGGTACGCCGCTGTACCCACCCAGCAAACTGCGATGGGCGTTTGGGCCAATGACTGCGATCGTCTTGATCTTCTTAAGATTGAGCGGTGCGAGATTGTTTTCGTTCTTCAGGAGCGAGATCGTTTCGCGCGCTGCTTCCAGAGCCAGCTTGCGATTCCGGTCGCAACCGACGATGCGATCCGCTTCTTCGGGATCGACGTAGGGATCGTCGAACAAACCGAGCTTGAACTTCCAATAGAGCATAGGCGCGACGAGATCGTCGAGTTGTTTTTCCTTCAGCTCGTGTTTGCGAACGAGGTCGACGAGATGCAGATAGCAGTCCGGCTCGGGCAATTCAATGTTGACGCCGGCTTCGACCGAGAGCCGACATGCTTCCCGTTTGTCTTTCGCGACAAAGTGGCCGTGCGTTTCGGGTCGATAATTCAATTCCCAAATCGAGTAATAGTCCGAAACGACAAAGCCATCGAAGCCCCACTCTTTGCGGAGGACATCGCGCAGCAACCAACGGTTCGAGTGGGAGGGCACGCCGTCGACCTCGTTGTAAGAGGCCATGACGCTGATGGCTTTCGCCTTCTTGATCGCTTCTCTAAACGTGAAGAGAAATGTTTCCCGGAGCACGCGCAATGAGACATTCGCCGGCGCGCAGTTCATCCCCGACTCTGGCTGACCGTGTCCGATGAAATGTTTCAACGTCGCGATCACGCGCTTCTTATCTTTGAAGGCGCCGTCGCCCTGGAACCCGCGTACTGCGGCGATGCCCATGCGCGAGACCAGATACGGATCTTCTCCGTAGGTTTCTTCGACGCGTCCCCAGCGCGGATCGCGCGCTACGTCCACCACCGGCGTCAATGCCTGGTGTGTGCCGCGAACGCGCGCTTCCTCGGCCGTCATCGTGAAAAGTCTTTCGGCTAACTCCGGATTGAAGGTGGCGGCCAAACCGATTGGTTGCGGAAAACTTGTCGAATCAATCGCGGCGTGACCGTGCAGACATTCCTCGTGAAAGATGACGGGAATTCCGAGCCGGCTTTCCTGAAGAAAGAACTTCTGAATCTCGTTAGTAAGTTCAGCGGTGGCACGCGCGTTCCTGCCGCCCGCGGCGTCACTAGGGCGGCCAACCTGGCCTAAACCGAGACCTTTCTTGAAACTCGCGCGTGCCTTCTGGAGATTGAATTTGCCTTGTGCGTCAACCAGCGTGTCGGCTTTTTGTTGCCAGACACACATCATCTGCGCCGCCTTTTCTTCAAGCGTCATGCGCGACAAGAGATCCTTTACACGTTTGGTCGCGGATAGATTGCGATCAAGGTAACGCAGCGTCTGCGCTTTCTTGTTCTTAACTTCCTTTTTGACAGAATTCTTCTTCATAAAAGTGGCTTCAAGATTCTTAAGCGTGAGAGCGGCGGACGCGCGCGGCAGACGTCTTTAAGTAACGACTCGCGAATGTCAGGAACGTTGGCCAGTTCGGGCCGGGAGTGTGGCCGCTGCTATGTTGTCGAAAAGCGACATCGCCATCAGTCAGCGGTGTCTCCATTGGGGGAAACTCGGCGGTACCAAGGTCCTTTTTGCCTAAGAGCTTGTAAACCGGACCAGCGCCAACCGCCGCCAGAAACATTCCTTTAGCATCAACCCAACCATCGCCTTTTGCGCAGCTGCTGATGAAAACCGGGCGCGGAGCGGCAACCTCGGGCGGAAACATGTGCGTGTGAATGTCGATCACCGGCGTAGTCTTGACGATCGTTTTCACTTCTCGTCGAAGTTGTGAACTGTCCGTCAGCAATTCAGATTGCAAAACCCGATCCTTCATTGCACCGCTCATCATTCATTCCTTCCCTGCCAATTACATCATCATGCTACTGGGTCGTCTCGCGTCGAGGGGATCGGCCCACCGATCATTTGGAATCGTGGGCGTCCAGCCGGGCCGGAGCGGATCCTGATCGTAGGGGTAAGGACCGAGACGCTGGTAGAGCTCGCTGTACTGAGCGAGTTTCTCGCGGTCGAGCCGCACGCCGAGACCGGTTCCGGCGGGCACGGCGATGGAACCGCCCTGGTATTGGAACTTGCCTCCTTCAATAACATCGTCGGTGAGTTGGTGATAGTGGGCATCCGCCGCGAAAGAGAGATTTGGGATGACTGCTCCCAGGTGCAGCATCGTGGCAAGCTGTATACCCAGCTCGCCCGACGAATGAACAGCGACGCCCAACTGGAAAGTCTCGCAGACACCGGCCGCCTTGATGCACTGCCTGATGCCGCCCCAGAAAGTCGTGTCCAGCAGAATCACATCGACGGCGGTATCGAGAACGTTTGCTGCCAGTTGCTCAAAGTTAACAACGACTGTATTGGTTGCCAGCGGTACCCTTACTTTCTCTCGCACGCGGCGCATTCCATTCAGGCCAAAGACAGGATCCTCGAGGTAGTCGTTACGGATGTCTTCGATCTGTTGACCGAACCAGATGGCGGTTTCGGTAGACCAGACGCAGTTTGGATCGAAGCGAAAACGGTCGCCATTGAGTTCTGCAGCCAGGGCGCGGTAACACTGCAACTCGTATTCGGGAGGGAATACGCCGCCTTTCAACTTGTGCGAAGTGAAGCCACAACGCTCCTTCAATGCGCGTGCGTGCGCCACTAGTTGCTCGATAGTTCTTACCTCGCCGCTGCCGTCCTTTGGATTTGGGTAACGAAAAAAGAGGTACGAAGCGAAGCGCACCCGGTCTCGCAAGCGCCCCCCGAGAATTTCGCTAACCGGCACGCCCCACTTTTGTCCGAGAATGTCGAGGCAGGCAAATTCGAGCGCTGCCAATACCTGTGTACGATTGTTGTAGAGCGAAGCTGAGGGATTGGCAATAAGAAACCGCATTTCTTCGATTCGAGCCGGATCGTGCCCCACGAGATATGATTTCATGGCCCGGAACACGGCTTCAGCCGATTCACCACCGCCTCCCATCTCGCCGAGCCCGATCAGACCTTCATCCGTTTCGATCTCGACGATGGTGCGGACAAAGCGTCCCCAATGACAGCCGTTCGCATGACGCAGCGGCGCCTCGAGGGGAACGGTGACGGTTGTCGCTTTGATATCAGTGATTTTCATCGAAAGTGCTTTTCCCGCGCGCTAAATCATCCAACAAATCGATCTTCATATAATCTTCGAGCCTTCGTTCAGGTTTCTGCACGCCTACAGGTAAGGGCCGCTTCGAGAACGTTTGGAAATAGCTCAAACTCGCATCTTTCCACCAAACGGCATCGCGCTCCTGAATCGCCAGTCTCTGCGCCACTGCCGCATGGCGTTCCGCATCGATAACGCCGGATAAAGCGTCCCATTCCCGTCGCGTTTGCCGGACCCAATCGACGCCCCGCTGATAGTGCATGGCCAGATCGTCCCACAAGATTCGTCCAGATCTCATCCGATAATCCCAAGGCACGTGATGAAACCACAGCAAAAATTCATCTGGGCAGGTTTTCAGATCCGAGAATCTGTTACGCACCGGGGCGAAATACTGGCTCACTGTGTTGCTCCCGGATTCTGTCCGGTCAAAGCCAATCCCGTTGGTATCGGCCTTATGATAATACGTCGGGTTCCAATCATCGCGCGGGAAGGTGTTCCACCACGGTGCGGGCCCGTAGTGGTGTCCGCCCCACATAAGGTGATGAAGGCCAAGCGGCGTCATGTAGTCGACCAGTGCTTCACGCGATCCAAGCATGATACGAGCGATCGTTTCTGTTGCTCCAGGATCATGCGTCAACGTCATCTTGATCCACTCCTCGGCGATCTGTCGGGAAGGGAGATCAGGATTCCATGCAAGGCGGCCAAACGCGTACCAGTTGGCCTGTAGAAAATCATGGCCCGTCCAGTTTCGATCCGAACCAGTATTTGCCACGCCGGCAATGCCAGTCAGACGCTGCGAGTAAAGACTACCGTCAGCCACTTTAGTGACGGTCGACCCACGGCCTTTTGCGTAAGTATCGGAGTCCAGCACCTCGCGCCACATCGAGGCAAGAAATACCAGATGATTAGAAAAACCGAGATACTCCTGGGTAATCTGAAACTCAGGCATTACTTGTGTGCGCGGCATCGCACCGAACAACGGGTGAAACGGCTCGCGCGGCTGGAAGTCAATGGGACCATTCTTCACCTGGAGCAGAACATTGGGCGCGAACCTACCGTCAAAGGGCTGTAGTTGTTCATATGCCGCGCCGGCACGATCGTATCCAAGCTTCAAGTCATAGACGAACGCGCGCCAAATTACTACGCCGTTATGCGGGGCAAGCGCCGCCGCCAACATGTTCGCCCCCTCGAGATGGGTGCGGTTGTAGGTGCGTGGGCCAGGCTGTCCCTCGCTATTGGCTTTGACCAGAAAGCCACCAAAGTCGGGAATGAGTGCGTAAATCTCATCGGCCTTTTTCTTCCACCAGTCGATCACCTCAGGATCGACCGGATCGGCGGTCTTCAAGCCGCCCAAGTCGATCGGCGCAGAAAATCGCGGCGACAAATACACCCTCACGCCATAGGGACGGAAGATGTCCGCAATTGCCGCGACCTTCTGCAAGTATTCGTTGCTGAGGAATTGCGAATTGGCATTCACACTGTTCAGCACTGATCCGTTAATTCCAATCGAGGCGTTTGCTCGCGCGTAGTCGCGCAAGCGCGGATCGATCGTGCTGGGTAGTTCGCTCCAGTTCCAAAGCGATCGTCCCGCGTAGCCGCGTTCGATGCTACCGTCGAGGTTGTCCCAGTGATCGAGCATGCGCAAGTGCACGCGCGGCTTTTGAGTCACGTTCAACCTGCTGATGGGCTGCAGAGTTTGCAGCAAACGCAGGAAATGAAATGCGCCGTAGAGTGCCCCAATCTCACCGGTTGAGGCGATTACCGTCACCGAGTGACCCCCGAGTTTGAGGGTGCGAATGCGAAAGCCTTCGGGTCCAAGCCGAGCAAGTTGTACCTCCCAGCTAAGACCGGCGATGAGTGTTGAACTCCTGGGAGTTCCTACGACCACAACTCCATCTCGATCAGCATCGCTCCTTAGAGGAACAGGAGCGCCGAGTAATCCGGTGAAGCCGTTGACGAGTTCGGTGCGGATGTTGTCGAGCGTTGCGGAATTCCCCGTCACCATAACGGAAGTGACCCGCTCTCGGTAGTCCCTGATCAGCGGTGCGGGTAGCGAGTCGTAACGCAGCCAAAGACGATAGCCGTCATCTGCCTGCGCGGTCGTCCCTCCCATAACAAGGAACATAACCACTAGACAGGCGGTAAATCTTCGATTGCGTTTTTTCCGTACCAGATTCATCGCAAATCATGGCTCTCCGGTTGGAGGAGGTGCCTGGTCTTCTTTTGCCGGTGGGCCCAATAGCTCGGTGAAGATCGGTTTCAACGCATCGGCCCATACCTGGTAGCCTTTGAGGTCGAGGTGGAGGGCATCCTGATTCGCCATTCCCTCGAATAGCTTGCCATCCTTGTCCGCCAGTCTGTCGTTAATATTTACATACCTGATCTTTTTTCCGTCAGCGAATCTTGAGATCTTCCGATTGATCTGATTGATGATGTGCATGACGGCCATGTTGTCGTTACGCGGTGTGATACCCATCAACACAATCGTCGCGTGCGGTGCTTTGCGTCGGCAGATATTGAGAAGCGCTTTGATTCCCCTGGTGATGTTTCGAACTCTCGGATCATCATTCGACTGCGGAGATACGTTGCCGACGTTGTTAGTGCCCGCCATGACCACAATGATCCGGGGATTGACGCTGTCGAGTTCTCCATTGTTCAAGCGCCATAGTATATTTTCGGTCTTGTCACCGCCCCAGCCGAAATCGGCGGCATTCCAACCAAAGAAGTTTTGGCGCCAGTTCTCCAGGAACGACTTGTATTGCTCATCGCTGGTTCCCCATCGCCGGGTGATCGAGTCTCCTTCGAAATAAACATCGATACGACCGTGCCTGGTCTTCTCCAGCAAATCAGTATGGGCCATCAATGAGTTTTGATCGGTTCGCGGAACAGGTTTGTCTGCGGCGGCCGCCCTGGGCTGAGTCAACACATCGATTAGCCTCACGTTTTCGCCGCGCAGCAGTGTATTGAGCCAGTGAGCCGAGCGACTTGTGTATGGGCGTTGTTGTGCCGGCGTAGCCTGATTGTTGTGCGCAGAATCAATCATCTGGACGGCTTCTTTGGGCCCTTTTATTTGGTTGAAAGCGGTCCAGATCCCAACCGGTGGAGCGACTGTGTCAGTGAAGCCCATAGCAACCAGAGACGTTGCCTTGATGCGCGACGCGAAGTTAACGACGTCGAAGTAGAGCGCGGTCTCTATGACCCTCGGATTGTCTGACGGCCAGTTGGGATAGCCGGAAGCCCGACCATGTAATGGACCGTTGGAATCACAACCCGCCGGTTCGTTAACAATGACATGAGTGACCTTCGAATTCAGGCCCGCAACGCAGAGACTCTGCTGCCCGCCCATACTCGTCCCCATTACGACCAGTGTCTTTCCGTCCCAATCAGATCGCTTAGCCAGGTAGTCAACAGCCCGGAAGTCGGCCAGATACATTTGTAGAAAATAATTTCTGTCCCGGTCGTCTTGCCCAATCGACTGGTAGTTTTTGAGTTCCTGAGGCAGCGAACTGTAATACGACGGTGGCTGGTCAATCAGTACGTCATGAGGTTCGATGTTCAGCACGAGCCAGCCTTTAGCGGCATGATCCGTCACCCACTGTTTTTGAAGAGGATACGGAGGGCTGGCCCATTGGAAAATAATCAACGCGGGAAACTTTCCTTTCCTTTTGGGCTTAGCCAATTGTCCATAAACGTGAGTGCCATTGATATGATCCATCTTGATCGTGGCGTAATCGACATCTGGCAGACCGCTGTCTGAAGGAGTTAGGATCGTGTTCTCGGGAATCGCCCTGAGCATTTTGATTTTGCTTTTCCAGAACGCGTCGAAATCGACGGGACGCAGAGCCGAAGGTTGCAGACGCTCTGGGGCAACAGCCGCACCAACCGCAAACGTTTCACCGCCGGGGGAGGAGATTCCAACATACACCATCGCTGGTTCATCAAGAGTAACCTCAATGGAGGGTCGGCCGGTCGACAGGTCGAGGATGCCAGTCTTGATCACAACCTGATTGTTCTTCTTGATGGCGTATGTGTAGTTATCAACTGGGGCCCCTTGTACTTTGCTAACTGTCCAACCGACCTTCTCACCAACTGCGTAAATGCCACTTGTCTTGTAAGGTGTGAACGTTAGCTGTTGTGCCACACAAAAGTCCGCGAGCGCGAAGATGAAGATCGCGGCTACAAGGGCGGGGGAACGAAAAAGCCTTCGGTGGATCATGTTGGCAAACAGGCGTAAGCGCACGGGCGAGATTAGCACGACTGAGTCTCAGGGCACTCAAAGAAATACTCGAACGCGGATGGATCCTTTGACAATAGTCAGTACAATTACTAAGAACCCGCGCACAAACATAGGACGGATCTTCAAATGAGTTATGCCCCTTTTGACCTTGACAGCAGGACCGCCGTAGTTATCGGCGGGACATTAGGGGATCGGGCCATAGCGTACGGACTGGCCGAAGCCGGCGCCGACAGTTATTGTCAGTCCCTTCTGTCATGAACAAGTCGGAGCTACCGCGAAGGAGATCGAAGAGCGCGGGCGACGCACGATTCGAGTAACCTCTGACGTAGCCACTTCGACGACGCTATGAACATTTGATAGCCAAACTCAGAGAAGAATTTCTTGGCAGCATGCGTGGAAAGCGTTTCGCATAGCGAAGGAGGGAAACAATGTCCTGTAAATCGACTGCTCATTACTCACGACGACAGGTTTCGCCAATCAGGGCGGGTTCTGCTTTGTCACGCGTGTACTTCAGTTGGCGTTTCCTCGGCCAATTCATCAAACTGTGCCGCAGCGCATTGTTAGTTAGTTGTTTGCTGTCTCTTTGGCTTGCCCCAACGGGGATGGCTCAAACAGCTACGGCGGCAAACGCAGACAAGGTTCGCTTGGCGATTGACCTATCCCGGCCGGAAGCAAAGATCGACCGCAACATCTTTGGCCAGTTCGCGGAACATCTCGGTCATGGCGTTTATGAGGGCGTCTGGGTCGGCCCAGATTCCAGCATCCCGAACACGCGCGGAATGCGCAACGATGTAATTGCCGCGCTCAAGGCGTTGAAGGTTCCAAACGTTCGCTGGCCAGGTGGTTGTTTCGCTGATGAATACCACTGGCGCAAAGGCATTGGCCCACAGCGAGTAGTGACGCTCAATCCGAACTGGGGCGGCGTGATTGAGCCGAACACTTTCGGAATACACGAGTTCATGGACTTCCTGGACCAGATCGGCGCCGAGGCGTACCTCTCACTCAATCTTGGCTCCGGTACTCCCCAGGAAGCGGCCGAATGGCTTGAATACCTGACCACGACACAGCCGACGACACTTGGCAAGGAGCGCGCCGCCAATGGTCATCCTGCTCCTTACAAGATCGCCTACCTCGGCATTGGCAACGAAAGCTGGGACTGTGGCGGGAACATGTCACCAGACTACTATCTGGGCCAGCTTAAGATTTACAGCCGCTTCGTCAGGAACTTCAATCCCGCGCAGCAGGGCAAGCAGCAGATGCTCAAGATCGCCGTAGGTCCCGGCGGCAACGAACCACGGTTTGTTGAATGGACCGAAGACGTCATGAAGGCATGGCAGAATCACCAGTGGAGCTGGGATATGAATGGCCTCTCGCTGCACAACTACACGGTGGTGCGGTGGGACAACAAGTTTGCGTCGGTAGGATTCGGCGAGACCGAATACGGCCAGATTCTCAAGAACACTTTGGAGATGGAAGGGCTCGTTAGCAGGTACTCGACCATCATGGACAAGTACGATCCGCAAAAGAAGATCGCGCTTGTCGTTGACGAGTGGGGCAGCTGGTATGCGCCGTTACCCGGCAGCAATCCGGGATTTCTGGCGCAGCAAAACAGCATGCGCGACGCCGTGCTTACAGCCCTAAACCTGAATATCTTTGCCCGCCACGCCGACCGCGTGCGCATGGCCAATATCGCGCAGATGATTAATGTGCTGCAGGCTATGATCCTGACGGACAAAGAAAAAATGGTGCTGACCCCTTCCTACTACGTCTACAAAATGTATGTTCCGTTCCAGGACGCGACCTTTGTGCCGGTTGCCTTCAATGCCGGCACCTATACACATGGAGACATAAGCTTGCCGCGCGTGGATGCCATTGCCGCGAAGGACGCGAGCGGCAGGTTGTGGTTGGAGATAACCAATCTTGATCCGAATCAGTCAATGGAGATCGAGGCCACGCTCGCCGGCAGCACGGGCAAGACTGCAGTCGGAGAAACGCTGACCGCACCCAAGGTCGACAGCGTCAACACCTTCGAAGCACCCAATACGGTTGTGCCGAAACCAGTATCGGCAACCGTTCAAGGCGGAAAGCTGACCTTGAAACTGGAACCGAAGTCCGTGACTGTCATCTCGATTGGCTAATAACACAAACTGGAGGAGCAAACACCTGCAGCGGGTTTCACTACTAGACTCCCAACGAAAATCGTTGTCCTCCCTGCTCTGCCGCATCAATGGTCGAGTGGTAGTTTGAAGGGAGTGCAGTTTCGGGGCGGCGGCAAAGTGGACATTGTCTGGAACGCCGGCCGGCTGACCGAATTACGACTGGGGTCCAATCGTGCCGTAGAGTGCCGCCTCAGCATGGCGACAACACAGTTAACCCGGAAACTCGGCGTGACAGCCAATCACGTTGGATGGCACGCTTCACAGAATCGCTAATTGATCGCGGTTCAATGCACTCAACCTTGGAGTCTGTTTAGGAAGTAAATCGATGGCAAATACGAAGTTCGTTTGTTTCATGACTCTGTCGGTGGCTGTTGCGCTTGCGGCTCAGCTTGCGGCACAAGTTCAAACCGTAGTGCCTCCGGTGGTGCCTAGCGCGAAGCCTGTGACGGTGGAGCGAATTAAGGTTCATGGAACAGCCCTTGAGGGCAATTTGGAAGGTGACGCCGTTGACCGGGACGCGATCGTATTTTTGCCGCCGAGCTACGCCAAAGAAAAGTCACGCCGCTATCCGGTCGTCTATGCATTGCATGGTTATTCCATCGGCGCCGAGCAATGGAGCGGTGAAATTCACGTGCCTCAAACCATCGAAGGCGCTTTTGCCCAGGGCGCTAATGAAATGATCGTTGTGCTACCCGATTCCAAGACCGTGCACAACGGCTCAATGTATTCGAGTTCAGTGACCACCGGAGATTTCGAGCAATTCATTTCGCATGATCTGGTGTCCTACATCGACGCTCACTATCGAACGATTCCGAACCGGCTTAACCGTGGCCTGGTTGGCCACTCCATGGGAGGTTACGGCGCGACCCGTATTGGCATGAAGCATGCCGACGTGTTTGGCAGTCTGTACATCATGAGCCCCTGTTGCTTGTCACCGAGGCCGCCGGGCCCGCCGAACCCGGAACTGGAAAGGACTTTAGAGGCCGTGAAGACGCCCGCAGACTCGGCGAAGTTGCCGTTCTTCGCTCGTGCGCAGCTCGCGACTGCGGCAGCCTGGTCACCTAATCCAAAGAACCCGCCGCTCTATCTTGATTTGCCGATCAAGGACGGTGTTGCGCAACCGGATGTCCTGGCGCGCTGGGCGGCGAATGCACCCCTGGCGTTCGTGGATCAATACATTGGAAATCTTCGCCAATACCGCGGGATCTCGATCGATGTCGGCGACCAGGACGGATTGAGGGGCGATTCAGGCAAGCTGCACGATGTTCTTGATAAGTATGGCATCGCCAATAGCTTCGAGCTGTACCAGGGTACTCATACCAGCAAGGTAGCTGATCGTTTTCAGAATCACGTGACTGCCATTCTTCAGCCGCAATCTCTGTTTCACGATCGCAACCTGCCGGTAGAGGTGAGCGACTTCATCGTCGATGTAACGAAAGCGAATGGAAGTGTGGACGCCCCCATGCAGCCTGAACGCACGACGCCTGACCAAGCGACTTGGAGGTTGATCGAGAAGTAGCCAAAGGAGCAAACAAATATGTCATTCCGCGCGAGTCACAAAGTCATCGCCATTGCGCTAACCTTGTTCATCATCGGCTCAACCGCCGCCCAACAACAACCCCGCAAGCCACCGTACCTGGACACGTCGCTCCAGTTGGACCAACGCGTCGACGACCTCGTCTCGCGTATGACGCTCGAAGAGAAGGTCTCGCAGATGATGAACGCGGCACCTGCGATCCCGCGTCTCGGCATCCCCGATTACGACTGGTGGAATGAAGCCCTGCACGGCGTCGCTTTCGGCATCGCGACAGTATTTCCGCAAGCCATCGGGCTCGGCGCAACTTTCGACCCGCAACTGATCAGCCGCGTCTCGACGGTCATCTCGGAAGAGGCGCGCGCGAAGTATCACGAGGCGCAGCGGCAAGGAAATCGGAGCCGGTTTAATGGTCTCACCTTCTGGTCGCCAAACATCAATATCTTTCGCGACCCGCGCTGGGGCCGCGGACAGGAAACCTACGGCGAAGATCCTTACCTCACGAGTCGGCTCGGAGTCGAATTCGTCAAGGGTCTGCAGGGCAACGATCCAAAGTATCTGAAAGTCATCTCGACACCGAAACACTACGCCGTACACTCCGGGCCTGAGCCTGAGCGGCATCGGTTCGATGCCGCGATCACTGAACGCGATCTACGCGAGACATACTTGCCGGCGTTCCGGGCGACCGTCACCGAAGGGCATGCCGGATCGGTGATGTGTGCCTACAATCGCCTGAATGGCGAGCCGGCTTGTGCTAATTCGCATCTACTCGGCGATGTGCTGCGTGGTGAATGGGGCTTCAACGGCTACGTCGTTTCTGATTGCGGAGCAATCGATGACATCTATCAGCGTCACCATTTTTTGAAGAGCGCTGCAGAGGCTTCAGCACTGGCGGTGAAGAGGGGCACTGACCTTGAGTGCGGCGCCTCGTACAAATCACTGGTCGACGCAGTGAAGCAGGGTTTAATCTCAGAGTCCGAGATCGACGGCGCTCTCAAGCGATTGTTCACGGCGCGCTTCCGCCTCGGAATGTTCGATCCGCCTGAGATGGTGCCTTACGCGCAAATCCCATTCTCCGCAAACGACTCCTCCGCACATCGCCAGCTCTCCCTGGAGGCGGCACGCGAATCGATCGTGCTGCTGAAGAATGAGAACAATATGTTGCCTTTGCGGAAGGACCTCAAGTCGATTGCCGTGATTGGCCCCAACGCTGATGACGTGCCAGTGCTGCTGGGCAACTACAACGCTCAACCATCGCGCGCGACCACGCCGCTCGGTGGCATTCGTTCGCACGTATCGCCGGGTACCAAGGTGATCCACACAGCCGGGACGACGCTCACCGAAGTTTCGGTAGTGCCGGTGCCTGCTTCCGCATTACGCGAACCCGCAGGCAAGCCGGGCCTCAGTGCTGAGTACTTTGCCAACAAGAACCTTGAAGGTCCTCCCGCGTTAAAGCGAGTCGATGAATCGGTAAACTTTGATTGGGGAATGGGAAAGCCTGCAGCCGAACTACCAGCTGACAATTTCTCGGCTCGCTGGACCGGCAAACTCACGCCTACTGTTTCGGGAAAGTACCGCTTCGGAGCGATTGCCGACGACGGCGTCCGCATCTATCTCGATGGGAAATTGATTGCGGAAGACTGGACCGAACACGCTCCGACCACGGTGACTGCGGAAGTCACGCTACAAGCCGGCAAGAGTTACGACGTGAAGATGGAATACTACGAAAGTCAGATCGGGGCTGTGGCCAAGCTAGTCTGGCAACCTCCCTCTGTCACTAATACCGCTTCGCCCTATGCCGAGGCGGTGAAGGTGGCGAAAGAGGCAGACACGGTAGTACTGGTTCTGGGACTCTCGTCGAAACTCGAAGGCGAAGAGATGACCGTTCGTGAACCTGGGTTCCTCGGCGGCGACCGCACGGATATCAAGCTGCCCACGCGCCAGGAAGCACTGCTTCAGGCAGTGGCCGCGACTGGCAAACCGATCGTGCTTGTGCTGCTGTCCGGCAGCGCCCTGGCTGTAAATTGGGCCGATACGCACGTGGGGGCAATCGTCCAGGCCTGGTATCCGGGCGAAGAAGGAGGGACCGCAATTGCGGACGTACTGTTCGGCGATTACAACCCGGCGGGACGTTTACCCGTTACGTTCTACAAATCGGTGGACCAGTTGCCGCCGTTCGAGAGTTACGCGATGGACGGCAGGACGTATCGATTCTTCAAAGGACAACCGCTTTATCCGTTTGGCCACGGTCTTAGCTATACAAAGTTCAAGTACTCTGGTCTTTCCGTCTCATCACCCCGCGTGTCACCCGGCGATTCTGTGACGGTGAGTGCGACAGTGGAAAATTCCGGAAGTCGCGAAGGTGATGAAGTAGTCCAGCTTTATCTCACCGACGTCCAGGCCTCGGTGCGAGTGCCGATTCGTTCACTCGCCGGGATCGAGCGCCAACATCTGCAGCCAGGTGAGCGACGTGTTGTGAACTTCAAAATCGATCCGCGGCAATTGGCAGTGGTTACCAACGACGGCCGCACGGTGGTTGAACCAGGGGAGTTCAAGGTGACAATCGGCGGGAAGCAACCCGGCTTTACCGGCACGGCTGACGCCGCTACCACCGAATTTGTCGAAGGACGCTTCTGGGTAATCGGCGCGGTGACTGAACTGAAGCGTTAGTCGAGAGCATCCGTCCAGTCGACGAGCTTGCCAAAAATCGGCGCCAGGCAACGTTACTTTTACTGAGCAGCTGGGACCACGAACCTCCAACCGAATGGAGACAGACACCAAAACATGAAGTTCAAATCCACAAGCCGCTGTACTAAAGAGGGTCTTGGTGTCTATGTATTGCTTGGGTGCCGAATCTCAGGTTCGACACCCCATACACACTGTTGAAGCTATTAGACTTGCGGAGTTGATTTGCCGAAGGGGGGACTCGAACCCCCACGAGTTGCCTCACACGCCCCTCAAACGTGCGCGTCTGCCAGTTCCGCCACTTCGGCTTAAGTTTGTCAGAGAACGATTGTAACGCAAACTGTTAGTTTGCTTCTGCCGAGCAGCAGCTCGGATTGGATCTACTATTTAGTACCGGATGGCGAAGCGGCTTGCGATGCAGCGGGCGAAGCTGCCGGTGCCGTGGTCGCCGCGGGAGATGCAACCGGAACGGGTGTAGGTGTCGCTTCCGGAGCAGTCGATTGCAAAACCGAGTGTGAACCCGTTACGCCTGGAAGTGAAAGCATCAACGCAAAAAGCATAAAGCCGGCCGCGGCGCCAATCGTTATTTTAGAAAGAATGCTTGCCGTGCCCCGAGGGCCAAACGCGGTGCTCGATACGCTGCTGGAAAACAGATCGCCGGCGCCGGACTTGCCCGGCTGCAAGAGCACTACGATAACCAAAACAACGCAAGACAGAATAAATAGTCCGTATAAAGTGTAAGCTAACAATTTAGGTCTCCAGTAAATAGTGAATAGTAAATAGTGAATAGTAAACTAAAGCTCGCTGCGACTACTCGTTCCGATTGGCAAATGAACACGGAACTCGTAGCTTCTATTTACCATTCACTATTTACTATTCACCGTTCTTGTAATTAACAATCTTCGCAAAACTTTCGGCCTGCAAACTCGCTCCGCCTACCAGCGCGCCATCGATGTCCTTCTGCGACATCAAGCCCGCAATATTGTCGGGCTTGACCGAGCCGCCGTAGAGAATCCGAATCTCGTTTGCCGTTTGATTCGAGTACTTATCCGCGAAAACGCGCCGGATAAACGCGTGCATTTCCTGCGCTTGCTCCGGCGTCGCTGTACGTCCAGTACCGATGGCCCAAACAGGCTCGTAGGCAACGATGATACGGTCGAGGTCTGAGGCTGTCAACCCACTGAGTCCGCCACTAAGCTGGCCATTAACCACTCTTTCGGCGATGCCCTCTTCCCTTTGCTCGAGTCTCTCACCAATGCAAAGAATAACGTTGAGATTGGCAGCCAGGGCGGCCTGACACTTCTTATTGACCATCGTGTCGGTCTCACAATAGAACTGCCTCCGTTCCGAATGCCCGACTATCACGTATTTTGCGCCGACGTCGCGAAGCATCGAAGCGGTCACTTCTCCGGTGTGTGCGCCTTCCTGGCTTTCGGTGGAACAATCCTGGGCGGCGACACCAATGTTCGATCCTTCCAACCTGTCAGCCACGGTTTTAAGGGCCGTAAAAACAGGCGCTATGACAACTTCACAATGATTGGCATTTGCGACCAGTGGCTTGAGCGCCAGCGCGGTGTCCACCGCCTCGGCAAGCAACTTGTACATTTTCCAGTTTCCGGCGATGACAGGTTTACGCATGTGATCAATCACAGGCTCGGAAGCCTGATTCTCAAAACCCGATGATGGTCGAACCTGGTTACTCTACCATGACCACCAGCAGTTGCCGCTCGCCAAACTGAGTCTGACCTGGGATTATTCACGCAGGACCAACAAGCGCCACCGATCTACCGGACAGCAGCAGCGGCCCCCCGACGGTGCGATAAGCCTCGTCTGCCTCCTCGAATCGCTCTTTCGCGCGCTGCACTAGTTTTCTGAAACGCTTGCTTGACCGCAAATTGTCGTACCAGGGATTGCGCAACAACACCTCAACCGAAGAAAAGCCACGGTCCATACACTCGCTAAGTACCGCTAGAGCCCGCTCCGATGCGCCAAGATGTGCCATGATCAACGCCATGTAGAACACACCTTCCGGATCGAGATATTGTTGAATGCAGCGTTCGGCGGCATCCAGACTGGCCCGACCGTTTCCTTCGAGCATCGCTCTCCACGCTTCCACAAAAGCTCGCATTGGTGCCGGCATTCCAGCCTTTTCGACCTCGCGGAAAGCGGCTGCGGCCTCCGCGATACGCCCCATCGTACCGAGCGTCATGCCCTTGATCGCCCAGGCTCCCGCTGCCACGTGTCGCAGCGAGTTTTCATAGTCTCCGAGTTGATAGTAAGTGTGACTCACGCTGGTTGCGATCTGAGGATCGAGCTCTTGTGCACGCTCATGCGCGGCCACAGAAAGCTCCAGCAAACCACAAAAGCGAGAGCACAACACCAGGGCCACAAACAAGTCAGGGCTGGCGCTGCCGGTTTGCGCGCACCGCAAGAGTCGGACGACAGCTTCCTTCGCACGACCGAGTTCGGCTTCGAGAAATGCATATTGGCTGTGCGCAAGGGGAAGTTCTGGGTTTAGCTCCAGAGCTCGTTGAAAGGCGGACTCGGCCAGTAATAGGTTCTGTCGGCCGTTCTCCAACCCTTTTCCGATGAGGCGATAGCACCTTCCCAGTTGAGCCCATGCGGGCGAGTACTGCGGGTCAGTCTTAAGACAACGCAGATAAAGATCGCGCGCTATCGTGAGATCGCCGAACCCGGCAAGGCCGCGCCGGCTAAGCTCATTGCCTCGCAGATACAATTCATAGGCCTGTGCCGTGGTCGGAACGTCGCGATTTAACCGCCCCTGTTCGCGCGCACTCAAAGAAAGTGAAAGCGATTCGACGATGCCCCGAACCAGTTTGTCCTGCAACTCGAACAAGTCAGACATACTCACGTCCGGCCCGTGCCACCAGAGCATAAGCCCATCCGGCGCTTGCAATAGTTGACACCCCACGCGGATTCGATCACCCTCTCGTAGAATGGTTCCGGTCAGTACCGCCTGGGCATGCGTCTCTTCCGCAAGTTGCTTCAGATCAAGGTTGTCCCCAACGTAGCGCGCGGCAGCCGTCGGCGAACGCACAACCACTGAGTCAAGCACGGAGAGGGCGCCCGCAACAGCATCAGGAACGCTAAACGCGAGGAAGTCTATATCGGGATCCGAGCGCAACATCCGAAAGGGTAGCACCACGAGTCGCGTGATCCGTCGTTTCATATCTCCTTCCTCGGCGGGATCGGACTTAGTTTCTATTGATCGGTGACCGTCCTTTGCAGCTTCAGCGAAGACCAGCACTCCGGCGCCGTCCTTCGCAAACGCAGGAAGGGACTCCAATCGCTTGTCCACTACCTCGCTATCAAAGATATATCCACGACCGTGTACCGTCTTGATGATGTGCTGCGCCTCGTCGCTAAGCGCATGCCGAATATCTTTCAAGCACTGCACTAAGGAATCATCGGTTACCGCGGTCTTAACCCAGATCGCGTCCATCAATTCGCTCTTCGTAATCAGGCGCCCATTGTTTTTAACAAGGTACTTCAGCACTTCAAACGACTTAGGCCGCAGCTTGATGTCCTTCTCGTCGCAGAGTAAGCAACCCCGCGTCAAGTCGAGCGTGAACGAATCAAAAGAGTATGTTTGATGAGGGATTTTCGGCATGTAGGATGGCTGATAGACCCTCAGGGTTATTGGTTCCGGCCTAAGCAAATTGAGTAAGAGAAGCTGGGAAAACTGCTGCAGCGTACGTCCGGTTCGTGGCGTCTAACCCAGTACTGCGGTTTGCGACCTTGTTTGGGCCTTATCATAACTCCCTTTCCCCCACTTTCCACAATCTTTCTCTATATTTTCCCGGTTTCTTCGTTACTGGTGGCCAGTGTTAGGCGCTAGAGTGCTGACCTGCCAAAAAGGGCGCGATGACAAACTGAACTAAAGGAGAAAAATGATGCCGCAGCAAAACAAACACACTCACCAAACTCTTAAACCTCATTTGACTCTCTCCCTGCTGATCGCGCTGGCGGCGGCGCAGGGACTACCCACTTACGCCGAGAAATATTCCGATTGGTCCACTCCAATCAACCTCGGCACTACCATCAACTCAACTGCGAACGACCAGCAGCCGGCGATCTCAAAGGATGGCCTTAGTCTGTATTTCGCCTCTAATCGGGCCGGAGGAATGGGTGGTTTTGATATGTACGTCTCGCAACGCGCGGACGTTAATGACCCGTGGGGACCGCCCTTAAACCTCGGGCCGACGGTCAACACCGCTTCCAACGAAGGGAACCCCGCATTTTCGCGCGACGAGCACTTCATGTACTTCCAAAGTGATCGTCCGGGAGGGTTCGGCAATATCGACATTTGGGTTTCGTCACGGGCGCAGACACATGACATAACCGATTGGCAAACACCAATCAATCTTGGCTCAGGAGTCAATTCCACCGCCGGCGACAACGCTCCTAGTTATTTCGAGAACGACGAGTCGGGTGTTCCCCAACTCTACTTTGCCAGCAACCGTCCGGGAGGATCAGGTGGCCTCGACATATACCTGAGTGAACAAACAGCAGACGGCTCGTTTGGTCAGGCCGTGCGGGTCGCTGAATTGAGTAGTGTGGGGGGTGACTCGCGCCCGTCGATCCGACATAACGGTTTGGAAATGTTTTTGCAGTCGGACCGCGGCGGCACAACCGGGGGAACCGATCTCTGGGTCGCAACACGTCAAAGCACACTTGACGCGTGGTCGCCTGTCTTGAATCTGGGGACTCTCCGTCAATACGACATTCATTGAACAGAATCCGTACTTGTCGTCTGACGGTGAGATGCTCTTGTTTTCTTCGGATCGTCCGGGCGGCTTAGGCGGGCCGGATCATTTACGTAAGCACCCGCTCGAAGGTACGGGGACAATAAGCGACGAGTGGACAAGCCAGGCGCGGCAGGTCTAACTGTCTGACAAGGCCGCTACGCCTGGCAGCTCTTCCCCGGCAAGGAATTCCAGTGTAGCGCCACCG
>CAWHEH010000003.1:0-531572 GCA_963828335.1 Blastocatellia bacterium
GAGGAGTCCACGCCGCCGGACAGTCCGAGCACGACTTCGTCCTGACCGACCTGGGCTGCGCACCGACTGGATCATGCTCTCGATGATATTGCCCGGCGTCCAGAGCGACTGGCAGCCGCAGATCGTGCACGAAGCGCTGCAGAATCCCGCTGCCTTGCGTCGTGTGCGTCACCTCCGGATGGAATTGCACGCCATAGAAACCACGCGACTCGTCGGCGATGCCGGCGAGCGGGGCGGGTTCGGTTTCGGCGATCATTTTGAAACCCGGCGGCAGATCCGTGACCGTACGCCAGGCTCATCGAGACGTGCAGGCACTCCTGGCATCGTTCATGCGCTCGTCGCGGACGTCGTTGAACAACTTTGAGTGGCCGCGCATGCGAACCTTCGCGTAGCCAAATTCGCGGTGATCGGAGCCTTCAACCTCGCCGCCGAGTTGCGCCGCCATGGTCTGCTGGCCGTAGCAGATACCGAGCACCGGGACGCCGAGCTCGAACACCCGTGCGGGGCGCGCGGAGCTTCCGACTCGGTCACCGATTCCGGCCCGCCGGAAAGAATGATGCCGCGTGGAGCAAATTTTCGCAGCTCGTCATCGGTGATATCGAACGGATAGACTCGCAGTAGACCCCGGCCTCGCGCACGCGCCGCGCAATCAATTGCACATATTGCGCGCCGAAGTCAAGGATCAGGATTTTCTGGGAATGCGGATCGGTCATATACTAAAGACTCAACGCAAGGTGCGAAGCTACGAAGAAAAGGCGCGATTCAAGCACAATGATGTATCCTCGCCTTTCTTTGCGTCTTCGCGCTCTTTGCGGCTTTGCGCGCTTAGTTCGCGCTGATAATTCGGCGCTTCCTTGGTCACCTTCACGTCGTGCACGTGCGACTCGCGGATGCCGGCGTTGGTGATGCGCACGAATTGCGCTTGGTGCGCATCACTTCGATATCGGCGCTGCCGGTATAGCCCATGCTGGAACGCAGGCCGCCCATGAGCTGGTGAATGATGTTGATCATCGGCCCCTTGTACGGCACGCGGCCTTCGACGCCTTCCGGCACCAGCTTTGTCGCGCCTTGGCGCCTTCCTGGAAATAGCGGTCGCTCGAACCCTCGCCCATCGCACCGAGCGATCCCATGCCGCGATACGATTTGTACGAACGGCCCTGGTAGATTTCGACCTCGACCGGGCGCTTCGTCGGTGCCGGCCAGCAGGCTGCCGACCATGATGGCGTGCGCGCCGGCCGCGATGGCCTTGGCGATATCGCCGGAATAACGGATGCCGCCGTCGGCGATCAGCGGAACGTCGGAACCCTTCAGCGCATCGGCGACATTCGCGATCGCGGTGATCTGCGGAACGCCGACACCGGCCACCATGCGCGTGGTGCAGATGGAGCCGGGCCCGATGCCGACTTTCACGCCGTCGGCGCCGGCATCGCGCAGTGACTTGCGCGGCTTCGCCGGTGGCGATGTTGCCGCCGATGACCTGCATGTCGGGATAATTCTTCTTGATCCAGCGCACGCGATCGAGCACGCCTTGCGAATGGCCGTGCGCCGTATCCACGATGATCACATCCACCTCGGCCTCGACCAGACGCTCGACGCGTTCTTCGGTTCCCTGACCGGTACCGACGCGGCGCCGACGAGCAGACGGCCTTTGCGATCTTTGGCGGAGCGCGGGAATTCGGTCGATTTCTGGATGTCTTTGACGGTAATCAGGCCTTTCAGATCGAACTTGTCATCCACCACGAGGATTTTTTCGATCCGGTGCTCGTGCAGCAGCTTGAGTATCTCGTCGCGCGACGCGCCTTCCTTGACCGTCACCAGCCGTTCCTTCGGCGTCATGATGCGCGACACCGGTTCGTCGAAGCGGGTCTCGAACCGCAGGTCGCGGCCGGTGACGATGCCCACTAGCTTGTCGCCCTGGGTCACCGGCACGCCGGAGATATGTGCGCGCGCGTGAGTTCCAGCACCTTGCGGATGGTGGTATCGGGCGTCACGGTGATCGGGTTGCTGATGATGCCGGCTTCGAATTTCTTGACGCGGCGCACTTCGTCCGCCTGGCGCTCCGGCGTGATGTTCTTGTGGATAATGCCGAGACCCCCTTCCTGGGCCAGGCAGATGGCGGCGCGCGCCTCCGTGACCGTGTCCATGGCCGCCGACAGCAGCGGGATATTGAGGCTGATGGTGCGCGTCAGGGAGGTTTTCAGGTCCACGTCCTTGGGCAGGACGGTCGAATGCGCAGGGAGCAGCAGGACATCGTCAAAGGTGAGGCCTTCCTGAACTATACGCATGCCGTATTATACGTAATCCGCCCGGCAGCCGTAAACTGGGCGACGCACAAATCGCTCCGCTTATTCCCCTGCATCCGGGGTCTGCCGGCGCGCGACGCATGTCCCGTTGACGTGGCAGGGAATGTATTTTACCGTGGGGCGTCTCTATATACCGTTAAAGTCAGGCACAGGAGGAGAAAAATGAAACAGACACTCATGATAGGCACCCTGGTCGTCGCGCTCGCCGGATGCGCCAGCGTGGTCCGTGACGACGAATACACCCAGCTCATGGTCCAGGCGGAGAATGAGATCAAGCTCGCCGACAAGACCGGTTTTCTGTGGCGCGATACGGAAAAATTCCTGAAGGACTCGAAGGAAGCCAAGGACGCCGCCGACAAGGCAATGAAGGATGGTGACCGCGCCACGGCTGCGAAGGAATTCGACAAGGCCATGAAGCTCGCGCAAAAGGCCATGAAGCAGGCACAGATGGCCCAGCAACAGGCAAGAGACAACACCAATCCGGTGGCCAGTTTCAAGTAAACCAGACGATTGGCGGACAAAAAAGCCGGGCACTGCCCGGCTTTTTTATTCCCCCGAATGGGGTTATGTTTCCTGTATGGAGCAACCCTCTCCCGCCGCCACGACCTTGCGTGACATTTATACGGTTTCGCGCCTGAATCGCGAGGCCAAGTCCCTGCTCGAAGGCAGCTTCCCGCCGATCTGGATCGAGGGCGAGATCTCCAATCTCTCGCGTCCGGCGTCGGGCCACGTGTACTTCTCGCTCAAGGATCCTCAGGCACAGGTGCGTTGCGCCTTCTTTCGTCAACATCAACGCCTGGCCGGCATCACGCTCAAGGACGGGCTGCACGTGCTGCTGCGCGCGCGCGTGAGCCTGTACGAGGGTCGCGGCGACTTTCAGGTCATCGTTGAATACCTCGAAGAGGCCGGCGAAGGCGCCTTGCGGCGCGCTTTCGATGCGCTCAAGCAGAGACTCGCCAAGGAAGGTCTCTTCGAGACCGCGCACAAGTTGCCGCTGCCCCGGCTTCCGCGGCGCATCGGCATCATCACTTCTCCTTCCGGCGCGGTGCTGCACGATATCCTGACGACGCTGAAGCGGCGCTTCCCGGCGATCGCGGTACTGGTGTTTCCGGTGCCGGTGCAGGGCGAGGGCGCGGCGGAGAAAATCGCGGCGGCGATCCGGCTGGCCGGCCAGCGAAAAGACTGCGATGCGCTGATCCTCGCGCGCGGCGGCGGCTCGCTCGAGGATCTCTGGCCGTTCAACGAAGAGATCGTGGCGCGTGCCATTCACGCCTGTCCCGTCCCGATCGTCAGCGGCGTAGGACACGAGACTGATTTCACCATCGCCGACATGGCTGCGGATGCGCGCGCGCCGACACCGACCGCGGCCGCCGAAATGCTGAGTCCGGACCAGCAGGAATGGCTGGCGCATTTTGCGCGCGTCGCGAACCGGTTGACCACCGCCATGCGCGGCCGTCTGCGCAGCCACAGCCAGCACCTTGATTGGCTGGGCGCGCGCCTGGTGCATCCGCGCAGCCGCCTGGCGCTGCTGCAACAGCGGCTCACTTCGCTCTCCCAGCGTCTGCCTCTGGCGCAGGCCGCGCGGCTGCGCCAGGCGCGTTCGCAATGGCAGGCCATGACAGCCGCATTGCTCCAACATTCGCCGCTGCCGCGATTGCGCGCGGCAGCGCTCGACAACCGCCATTTTTATGCCCGCCTGGTGGCCGCCACGCAGCGGCGCATCGAACGCGCCGATGCCCGCCTGCAGCAGGTATGCGAAACTCCGCGCTGATGGCTTTCGCAATATCGAACGGCTGGCCGTCGTTCTTTACGACCTGCAGCAGTCCCAGCGCAGTTTGAGCATCCTCTTCGGTGTAAAGCGGAAGCGCTGGATTGTGTCGCGTGACTTTGTGTCGATTGCGATAATCGGCTTCTTCTTCCTGCAAGCGAGCGGAGTCAGGAAGCAGTATGCGCAGGAGTTCAGCAGTTCCGCGCGAGCAATAGACAGGCCCACGAAAGCCCTGCTTCACAAAGCGCGGTAGATAGCCAGTGTGATCGATGTGCGCGTGCGTCAGCAGTACTGCATCTACTGACGTGGCCGGAAAAGGAGCCTCAGCCCAATTTCTTTCGCGCAGTTCGCGCGGACCCTGGAACAGCCCGCAATCAATCAGGACACGCTGGTGATTGTTGTCGATTAGATACTTTGAACCGGTGACGGTGCCCGCAGCACCCCAGAAAGTTACGGTTGCCAAGGGCTTTCCTCCGCTCAGACAATCACGTCAGCCTGTTCAAGGTTCCTGATGGTTGAGTGACGCTGTCGATATCCAAAGAAGACAATGAAGGTAGGGATCAGCAGAGCCAGGTTGCGCAGCGCCGTAGTCAATCCCAGTTGGCTGCCGATTATCCTGCCGAAGCAGCCACACTCAAGCGGCTCGCCGTGGAGAACATAAACGTAATACAGCGCGAATGCGGAGAAGCCGATCAGCAATGCGGCTGCCAGCAAAGCACCGGCGCGAATAGTTGGGCGCAGCAATAACAAAATCACGGTGACTATTTCTGCCGCAATAACCGTCACGGTTACCGGCCAGATCCAACGCGCCGGAGGGACGTCGGAGGCCGCGAGCAGATCGCCAACGTTGGCGGCGAAAGCTTTGATTATTGATAACTTCGCAATCGCCGTCACCAGGAAAAGCGCCGCGATCCCAAAGCGACTGAGTAGCAGAATGGCTCGAAATATTTTGCTGCGGTTCATTTGGATCGTCGAAGGTCATGAATAGAGAGAAGAAATTATTCATCCCCCATCCTTCTTCCCTCAGCCCTTGGTTCACGCCGCCAGCGCTACTACTTTGTCCGCCGCGTCCTTCATACCGTTGGCAACCGTGAAGTTCAGACCAGAGTCGCGAATCACACGCTGGCCTTCTTCCACGTTTGTTCCTTCAAGTCGAACCACAACAGGAACCTCAATCCCCAACTTCTTCACCGCTTCCACCACGCCCCGCGCGACCATGTCGCAACGAACAATCCCGCCGAATATGTTTATTAGAACTGCCTTGACGTTTTGGTCCGCCAGCAGAATTCTGAATGCTGCTTCGACTCTTTCCTGCGAGGCGCCGCCACCGACATCGAGAAAGTTGGCCGGTTCGCCACCCGCAAGTTTGATGATGTCCATTGTCGCCATCGCCAGCCCAGCGCCGTTAACCATACATGCGATGTTGCCGTCGAGTTTGATGTAGTTGAGATCGAATTTCGAGGCTTCAATCTCCAGCGGTTCTTCTTCGTTCAGATCGCGCAGGTCGAGAAACTCTTTGTGACGAAACAAAGCGTTGTCGTCAAAATTGACCTTCGCATCGAGCGCTATCAAGCGGTTGTCCTTAGTTAAAAGAAACGGATTGATTTCCATTAACGACGCGTCCATCTGCTCATAAGCGTTGTAGAGCGACTGCATAAACTTCACCGCCTGACCAATCAGGTCGGAACCAATCCCCAGTCCAAACGCCAACTTGCGCGCCTGAAACGCGCGAAAGCCAACCGCCGGATCGACCGTCTCCTTCAGGATCTTTTCCGGCGTTTTTGCCGCCACTTCTTCGATATCCATACCGCCCGCTTCGGAGGCCATGAAGACCGGCCGCCCCGATGCGCGATCCAAAACGATGCCCAGATAGAACTCCTTGTCGATAGGCAGGCCTTCTTCGATCAGCAACACGCGAACCTCGCGGCCTTCCGGACCGGTCTGGTGAGTAACCAGCTTCATACCAAGCATCTTTTGCGCGATCTCGCGCGCCTCATCTGCGCTCTTCGCGAGCTTTACCCCACCGCCCTTGCCGCGACCGCCCGCATGAATCTGTGCTTTGACGACCACGATGTCAGTGCCTAGTTCTTTAGCAGCCTGATACGCCTCCTCGGGCGAACGTGCGACTAAGCCTCGTGGCACGGGCACGCCAAATTTTCTCAGCAGTTCCTTACCCTGATACTCATGAATCTTCATTTACCGTAGCCTCGGCGATCGAAAATATCGACTCGCAAAAAGTTTTCTTTGATTAGAGCGGGTTGAGTTTAGCGGTACGAAAGAGATGACTGCAAGTGCCGAGTAGGAGCAGAATGACTAACCATGCAAGCCGAACATTGGAGGTTTCCCGATGAGCTACGTAATAGTCACCTCTCTTTCAAATCTGCAGAACGAAGTTAGCTACGGAGATAACCACACGCTGATCACAGACGAGCCGGCGGCGGCAGGTGGCGAAGATGCGGGTCCAGATCCCTATACGCTGATCCTCGCGGCGCTGGGCAGTTGCATTTCACTGACCGCGCAGTTGTACGCCAAAAGAAAAGGTTGGCCACTCGAACGCGTTACCGTGCGCTTAAGGCAACAACGAATTCACGTTTCTGATTGTCTTGAATGCAAAGACTCGGCGGAAGGATACATACATCGTATTGAACGCTCAGTTTCGTTTGAAGGAAACTTGAGCGAGGAGCAGCACCTGCGCTTGCAGGAGATTGCGCATAAGTGTCCTGTTCACAAAACCCTCACCTCGCCAATTGTGATCACCGAACTCAAAGATTAAGAGGAGCGTCAAATAAAAGGGCTTCCAATCAAACATGATTGAAAGCCCAATTTGGTCGGGACGCCGAGATTCGAACTCGGGGCCTCACCCACCCCAAGGGTGCGCGCTACCAGGCTGCGCCACGTCCCGTAAAATCCGCTCCTAGTATCTCCGCAAAAAAGTTGTAAGGCAAATTGTTAGCTTGCGTGCTAAGGAAATTGGCCGCGAATTAACAGGCTCAGTGTTTTTTGGAGGGCGTGTCCAGCAACGCCAGTATCTCGCGCAATTCCCGCGCGACTTTACGGAGTGCTTTACGGTCTGCGTCTGTTCTTGCTTCAGAAGGTCCACGAACTGCGGAGGCCATTCCCTGGGTGGCTGCTTGCGAGCCGTTTGTCTGGGATTCTTCGGCGTCATCCTCAGACGAAACAATTTTGAGTTTCCCGCCGGCCCGCAGATCATTTGCCAAACGCTTCTTGGCTCCCGCGATGGTGTACTGATCTTCGTAAAGCAATTCTTTAATTCTGAGTGCAATTTCCACGTCGCGTTTGCGATAAACTCGCTGCCCGGCGCGATTCTTTTGCGGAGCGAGCATCGTAAACTCCGACTCCCAGTAGCGCAGCACATGCGCCTGCACACCGGCAAGTTCGCAGACCTCGCCAATCTTGAAGAAGAGTTTTTCTGGTATGGCTACGGCAGAACGGCCCATGATCACAATTTCGACGACTGTTCTTCCTGATAAATGTGCAGGATAGAAATTAAAGGACGACTAGTGGCAGGATTTGCCAAGAAGCCCAACGAGCCGCCATGTTACTGCCAGCCATTTAGCGTGTCAATGCTTATACTGCTTACACTTAGCGGTGCTTAGTTAAAACTGATTCTTAAAGGTATCGCTTCAGGGGTGGAAGAATGTCCTGGCTCCGGAGGAGCCAAATGTTTATAGGCTTCGCGACCAACCGTGCTTTTGGCCCTTCAGCGGAGGGCAATGCAGCGGACGATGAGTTCTGGTTCTTCGCACCATACATCTCGCTCGGCTGGAGCGAAGATCCTTTAGAGCGGAGCAATCTATAAACATTCGGTCCCTCCGGGACTAAGGGATTCGGTTAGAAACTTTTACCGAAAACATGAACTTGCGACACCAAGCACCCGGAGGTTTCGCCGAAAAGACTAAACCATCGCCGCGTTCCGAGAATCCCCGCTGATAGACGCGTCTTATTCCTCAAGCTATAATCCGCGTTCTACTCCACTACCAGCGCGCAGACCCGGAGGGTTGTTTCCAACAGTGACGACATCTTTATCACCAGCCTCTCCAGGCGTCTTCCGCCTCGCAGCCCGACTCGACGACATTGGATTCTCGGACATCGTTAATATCCGAAATCGCATAATGAAGTTGCGAGCGGAGGGCGCTACCGTCTACCAGTTTGAGGGCGGCGAGCCTTACCTGAATACGCCGGACTTCGTGAAGGAGGCGATGCTGCGCGCGCTTCAGGAAAACAAAACCCGCTATGCACCGTCGTCCGGAGTTCCCGAGTTGCGCGCGGCTATCGCCGATAAGCTACGTACAAAAAACAACATCCCCGCGCAAGCAGGTGACGTGATGGTGATGAACGGCGGCATGCAGGGATTGTTTGGCGCGTTCCAGTCTGTGGTTAATCCCGGCGACGACGTGATCGTCTTCTCACCTTTCTGGACTCCCATAAAAGATCTGCTCGCCTATTCGCAGGGACGGGCCGTGCTGGTGCCGACCACCGAAGCACGCGCAGCCGGTCTTGAGAAAACGCTAACGCACTACACTAGCGACCGCACCAAAGCTATCTACTACAACTCGCCGCAGAATCCGAGCGGTGTCGTCTTTACTCGCGAGGAAGCGCAAGTGGTCGCGCGTTTTGCTCAAGAGCGAGATCTAATCGTTATCGCCGATGAGGCATACGAGGATCTGGTTTACGACGGAGAGCATTTTTCCATAGCCTCTCTTCCCGGAATGTTTGAACGAACGATTACGGTGTTCACACTTTCCAAGTCATACGCGATGACCGGCTGGCGTTTGGGTTACACCGCAGCTGCCGAGCCATGGATGACGGGACTACGCAAGACCACGCTCTATTCTTCAAATGGAGTTTCGACGCCGACACAGTGGGCAGCTCTCGCAGCTTTTACAACCGAAACCGACATGCTTGAGACGAATCGCGTCGCTTATCTCAAGCGGCGTGATTTGCTTTTGGCGGGTTTGAACGAGCTGGGTCTGCACTGCGAGAAACCGGCCGGCGCCTTCTACGCATTCCCAGAGGTGTCGCGTGTGAGCAGCGATAGCCGTGAAGCTGCGGAGATTTTGCTTGAACGCGCGCAGGTGGCCACCGTTCCCGGCGTCGTCTTCGGTGAACACGGCGAAGGTCATCTGCGTTTTTCCTTCTCCACTTCGCTCGAAAACATCGAAGCCGGCCTCGATTCACTTCGCCGCAATCTCTGAAGAAATTTCGCCGCGGGTTTTCGCGGATAAACGCGAGATCTAATCCAAAAGAATTATTCTCAGTTGGTTTTCTGTTCTCATATCCGCGAGAATCTGCGTTAGTCTGTGGCTAAGATTCATGAACGAATTCGATTTCATCAACAAGCTAAGGCGTCGAGTTGCGGACAACTTTGTTTCGCCACTTGGTCGTCCTGCATCCCTGGTCCGCGGCATCGGCGACGATGCGGCAGTCTTCAAGTTACTAGCCGGTAATGACGTTGTAGTAAGCACGGACCTTCTCGTTGAGGACATAGATTTCCGCCGCGATACCACGCGACCCGAGCTACTCGGCCATAAGGCACTAGCGGTTTCACTTTCGGATGTCGCCGCCATGGGCGCACGGCCACTCTGGGCCTTGATCTCAATCGGCGTTCCCGAGGCGGTCTGGAATTCAGAATTCCTGGACAGTTTCTATTCCGGTTTCTTCGAACTTGCCAGGCGCTACGCCATCACACTTGTCGGCGGTGATGTTTCGCGCACTCCCGATAAAATTGTTATCGACTCGATTCTTATTGGAGAGACTGCCAAAGCAGGCGCCGTGTTTCGTTCAGGAGCGGCGCCTGGAGACCAGATATTTGTCACCGGCTTTTTGGGAGACGCGGCGGCGGGTCTGCGTTTGATAGAGCACGGCGCACGATTACCGTTGCGAAGCAAGACAGATGAGACTACTCAAGCGAATTCAGAAGCAGAACATAATCGGCTTGAATATCTGCTGCTTCGTCAACTTCAGCCAAACCCGCGCGTCGGTTGGGGTCTGCTCCTGGGAGAACAACAACTGGCAAGCGCGATGATCGACATCAGCGACGGGCTGTCTTCCGACCTCAATCATCTCTGCGCCGAAAGCAAAGTCGGCGCCCTTATTGATGCTGCAGGCATTCCGATCGATCCGCTTGTAACCGAGCTAAGCGGACGACGTGCGTTGGATCCATTGATGCTCGCGCTGCACGGCGGAGAAGACTTTGAACTGCTGTTCACTGTCAAACCGGAAATGGTGGCCAGACTACCAGCGCGCGTAGATGGTGTTTCGCTAACTCGCATAGGCGAAATTAGAGAAGCATCAGCAGGAGTCCAGATTGCTGAGGGTTCAAAGACCTGGAAACTTGAACCCGGCGGCTGGCAACATTTCAAAGCGGCGCGTGGAAGAACTTAACTATCGCTTCGCCCCAGCGGGGCGAGAAGTGTATAACCTGGCCTGCCATTTTTTGACTCTTAGAGCTCCGTACGAGCGAAATCGCCTTCCCCTCGGCGATGGTTTCTGCTACCAGGTTTCGCTCCTAAAGAAGCGAGACGATTGGCTATGTGCTCGTAGCTATAAACATTTCGCTCCCCTGGAGCAAAAACCTAATTCGCTACCTCCCTAGTTTGACTACTCATCCATCCTTACCTAGACTCCCATGCATGCGCGTCCTTGATTTTCCAAGGGCGCGTATCTTGTAGTAGAGAAGCTAATGCTTAGATTTCGCAACACACTTTCCGGCAAGGTCGAAGAATTTCGCCCCATACGCGAAGGCGAAGTTCGCATGTACTACTGCGGCCCAACGGTCTGGGATTACGGCCATATCGGCAACTTCCGTTCAGCAATCGCCGCTGACATCCTGCGCCGATATCTCAACTTCAAAGGCTTTAAAGTTACACACGTGATGAACATCACGGACGTAGAAGATCGCATCATCGCCAAATCGCAGGAAGCCGGACTCAGCATCGACGATTACACGGCGAAATACATCGACGCACTCTGGGAAGACTTTGACGCGCTCGGTTGTGAAAGACCGGAGATAGTTCCGCGCGCCACGCGACATATTCCCGAGATGGTTGCTTTAATCGAGAAACTTTTGGAAAGCGACCATGCGTACGAGTCAGACGGGTCGGTCTACTATCGCATCGCTTCGTTTCCAGAGTACGGTAAGCTCTCGAAGATTAACTTTGCGGGCAACATCGCGGGCCGTAGCGATCGCATCGACACGGATCGCTACGATAAAGAAGACGCGCGCGATTTTGCTCTCTGGAAGGAACCTGCATCCACAACCGAGCCGGCCTGGGATTCTGCAATTGGTCGTGGACGTCCGGGTTGGCATATCGAATGCTCGGCGATGTCGATGAAGTATCTCGGCGAAACTTTTGACATTCATGCGGGCGGCATCGACCTCGTGTTTCCGCATCACGAGAATGAAATAGCGCAGAGCGAAGGAGCCACCGGAAAAGAGTTCGTCCGCTACTGGATCCACTTCGAGCATCTGAAAGTGGACGGCGAAACGATGTCGAAGTCTAAAGGCAATTACTTCACCTTTCGCGACGTGGCTGCGAGAGGGTACTCCGGTGGCGCGGTGCGTTATTTCCTGTTGAGCGTTCCTTATAACAAGCAGATTAACTTCACCTTCGATGCGCTCGATGGCGCGGCGAAAACGCTCGCCGGCCTGCGTGATTTCAAAGCGCGCCTGGGCGAAGCGAAGACAACCCCGGGAATAAATGAAGCCCTGCACGAAGCGACTGTCGCCGCCGCGGACGAATTTGAAGCAGGTATGGACGATGACCTCAACACGTCCGTCGCGCTAGCTGTAATTCACAATTTGACGCGCGTCGTGAACACCGCCCTCGCCAGAAAGAAAATGCAGGAAGGGAACAAGATTGAGCTCGTCGAACTCCTGAAACGGTTTGACTCGGTGCTGAACATCTTCGGCGACGACCAGCGCGAAATGCTGGACAGCGAAATTCAGAATCTGATTGACGAACGCCAGGAAGCGCGCCGCCGCCGCGACTTCGCTCGCGGCGATGAGATTCGTGACGAACTCGCGGGCCGCGGCATAATCCTCGAAGACACCAAAGATGGCGTGCGCTGGAAAAGAAAGTAGGCACAGTGAATGAATGAGGTAACGCTGGAAACAGAGCGCCTCATCATGCGTATGTGGCGCGAGTCCGACTTCGATGAGTATGCGGAGCTATGCGCTGATCCGGAAGTGATGCGCTTTCTTGGCGGAAAGGTATTCGACCGCACGGAGGCCTGGCGCCAGATGGCTTCGATGATCGGGCATTGGTATCTGCGCGGGTACGGTATTTGGGCCGTTGAAGAGAAGAAGAGCGGGCGCCTTGCGGGACGCATTGGTTGTATCAATCCTGAAGGCTGGCCGGGCTTTGAAGTTGGCTGGACGCTGAAGCGAGAGTTTTGGGGAAAAGGCTACGCGACTGAAGCCGCACGCCGGGCACTTGAATATGGGTTCAATGAACTTGATAGACCGCACATCATTAGTCTGATCCATCCTGAAAATCGCGCATCGATACGGGTTGCTGAACGTCTCGGTGAAACACTCGAAGGCAACGCAAGAGTCTTTGACACAGACGTCCTGGTCTATGGCATCGACCGCGCGTGAGTTTGCATCGCCGCTGCGGTCCTTCAAGTGATTGCTGGGACCGCGGGCGTCCAGCCCGCAATGAGCGCACAGTGCGAAAAGTCTGATAGCTCAACCTTGATCGGTAATGCAGCGCATGCGGGCGGGACGCCCGCGATCCCAGCAATTCACTTGTGGGTTGCGGCGAAAAAGGATCATCGAGAGCCACTCGATGATCCTTTCTTTTTCGAGCACCGCAAACCAGCAGTTTGCGTTACCGAACTTGTTAGAAACCGGGGGCGGGCGGCGGTCCATGATGACCGTGACCACCAGGTCCGGGGCCGGGTCCACCATGCTGTTTCATCAGTTCATCAGCCTTCGCTTTCTGTTCTGGTGTCAGCAAGCTATAAAGCTTCGAGTGCATACGCAGGTGGTCAATCATCTCATCAGCGTGCAACTGAGCCTGCTGGTTGGCAAGCGGCCGCACTACCGCTTCGTCGAATTGACCGTTGGCAGTGGCGGCGTCGATTTGCTTGCGAATCTCTTCCAGCTTCGCATGCCGTTGCTCTTCGATCGGGCGCTGCGCCTCGAAGGCTGCTTTGACCTGTTCCTTCTGAGCATCGGTCAGGCTTAGTGCCTGAGAAATATGCTCAATCATCTCTTCTGGTCCGCCGCGCATTCCTCCCTGACCCATGCCTCGATGGCCCTGGGCCAGCGCAAAAACCGTCGCGGCCACGACCAGGACAGCGATGCTGGCAATCACTAAAATTCGTTTCTTCATTCTTGTTCTCCTCTTAAATTAGTAACAGACTTGCTGGTCTGCCTTTTGAAAATTGACAGGCACGAGTGTCTGTGCCGTGCGATCCCATCGGGCCGCTTTCTCTTGTGCAAAGTGTTATACGCCAAATCTCGGCAGGCTGACGTAAAGACTCAGTCTATGTATGTAAAGTTTTGTAAAGAGGCGCGCGATGCAAAGGGTGGTTGACATTTCTTTACAAAGGGCGCAATTCCCTATGCGCTACAATCGTCTGCTCGCAGTTAATGAGGTCAGTACCCTCGCGCAAGCGGGTTGGTCTGCCAAATGGTGATTGTCAATCGAAAATCCGGAACCCACCTGCTACCGCCAGGTGGTGCTGACCTCATGACACGGCTTGAGAATAGTCATGTTGAAAACGAAGCGGACAGGCACGAATGCCTGTGCTACTAAGCATGGATCAAATACTCATCATAGACGACGACGTGGCACTGTGTGAGCTGGTAACAGAGTATCTCGAGCCACTGGGTTTCCAGATTGAATCAGTCCATCGCGGCGATGCCGGCGTTGAGCGGGCGCTTGCCGGCGAACATTCACTCGTGGTGCTCGACGTAATGCTGCCAGGCCTCAACGGTTTCGAGGTGCTGCGACGAATACGAGCCGAATCGAAAATCCCGGTGTTGATGTTGACCGCCAGGGGCGATGACATCGACCGCATTGTCGGACTCGAAATCGGCGCTGACGATTACTTGCCGAAGCCGTTTAACCCGCGGGAACTGACCGCTCGTATTCGCGCCATCCTCCGCAGAACGACTTCGGAAGCGCCGGTTGATCAGGCTTTGGAAAAGAGACTGCATGTTGGCGACGTCGAACTCGACAGCGGCACGCGCGCGATTACTCGCGGTGGCCAAAATGTTGAGCTTACCGCGGTGGAGTTTGACCTGTTGGAAAAGTTGTTGCGATCGGCGGGGCAAATAGTCACGCGCGAGGAACTGTCTAAACAGGTCTTAGGCAGAAGTTCGTCACCTTTCGATCGCAGCATAGACATGCACATCAGCAATCTGCGGAAGAAGCTTGGGCATCGTGCTGATGCAACCGAAAGAATAAAAACCGTTAGGGGTGTCGGCTACATTTACGCACAAGTGAGTGGGTCCGGCGGAAAGTAAAAAGTTTGCCGCGAAGTTTGTTTCTAAAAATCTTCCTTTGGTTTGGCGCGGTGGTGCTGACCTTTATCGTGGCGACATCGATCGCCGGCGAGTTGATGCATCTGCGATTCGAAAGCCCGAGGCACAGACCGCCCGATCCTGTCCTGACGGTTTATGCCAAAGATGCAGCGGGGGAATATGAACGCGGCGGGCAGGCTGCGCTTGCCACCTACCTGGACAGCATTCATTCGCATTCAAGTACGCGACTTTTTTTATTCAACCGCCAGCTGCAGGAGTTATCAGGTCGTAGCCCGCGCCCCGACGCCCGCGAGGTTGCTCAGAAAGTTTTTGAAAGCCGGACTCCCGGAATTCGCAGACATGGGACCTTCGCCTCTGCTGGGCCGGCCCGTACGAGCCGAGAGCGGGGAACAATACGCCCTTGTCGCTGAGTTACCGCCTCGTCCTGAGTTTGCCCTGTTTCACCTGCACATCCTGGCCATGGCACTGATAGGAGCACTCTTCTGCTATTGGCTCGCGAGACATCTGACATCGCCAGTCGCAAAACTTCGCGCGGCAACGCGCGAACTCGCAAACGGTAACCTGAGCGTGCGCGTAGGCCCAAGCCTGGGGCGCCGCCGTGATGAATTGGCCTCCCTGGCTTCCGACTTCGATGAGATGGCGGAAAAGATTCAATTGCTTATCGACCGGCAACGCCGTTTGCTGGGCGACATATCCCACGAACTCCGCTCGCCGCTGGCACGCTTGAACGTAGCCCTGGAGTTGGCGCGTCAACGATCGGGCAGCGAAGCTACCAGCGCGCTCGAACGCATTCAACGCGAAGCTGAAATTCTTAACGAGATGATCGGACAACTATTGGCCCTCACCCGGTTAGAAAGTGGCGCCGAAGAGATAAGGAAAGTTGAAGTTGATCTGGAGTCGCTCTTACGCGACGTAGTGAAAGACGCTGACTTCGAGGCGCGCGCTCGCAAACGATCTGTAAGACTCGCTGCGAGCGAACCAGTAAGGATCGAGGGCGTGCCGAATCTGATCCGGCGCGCGATTGAAAATGTCATTCGCAACGCGGTGCATTACACCGCTGAGCAAACTGAGGTTGAGATCAAACTTTTCACTGATTCAGAAGCCACACAGTCAGCCGGTAAAGCAGGTCACGAGCTTGCTGTCATCGTCGTGCGCGATCACGGACCGGGCGTCCCGGCTGAGGTTCTCAATGAAATCTTTCGTCCCTTTTATCGCGTCGATGAAGCGCGCGATCGCGAGGCTGGAGGTGTAGGTCTGGGACTAGCAATTGCCGAGCGTGCCGTGCGATTGCACGGCGGCAACGTCGGCGCAGCTAACGCGTCTGATGGCGGATTAGTTGTGACGATCAGTCTTCCGTTGGCAAACAACAGACAGCAAACAGCAAGCAGCCGAACCGCGGGTTAGTACGCTCACAACCACTCTTAAGTTTGGCAAATTCAACTGCGAAGTGCACCAGCCGCATGGCTTCGCCCCAGAGGGGCGAGAGGTCCATAGCCTGGCGATCCTTTTTTTGCTCTTCAAGCTCCGTAGGAGCGCAACCCGACTCCTTGGCAAGTGTTTCTGACGCCGGCTTTCGCTCCTAAAGGAGCGACATCATTGGGTACGCGCTCGTAACTATAAACATCTCTCCTATGGAGCGAAAACTATTCCATTCTCAAAGCAAACAAACAGCCGAGCTGTCGTTCCCCACCGCTGCTCGGCTGTCTGCTGTCTGCTGTCTGCTGTTTGCTATTTAGGCGTCACTCCCAAATTCCACATCAGAAACGAGTAGATATCAGCGGACTGCTCGATCGCTTTCGTGGTGTTGCTGGCCCCATGGCCTGACTTCGTATCGATGCGTATCAGGATAGGGTTACTTCCTCCCTGGGCCGCCTGGAGTACCGCCGCATACTTGAAGTTATGCGCAGGCACTACTCGATCGTCGTGATCGGCTGTCGTTATTAATGTCGCCGGGTACTTTACGCCTGGCTTGACGTTATGAATCGGCGAGTAAGCGTAGAGCGCTTTAAACTCCGCTGCGTTGTCACTCGAACCGTAATCCGCAACCCAGTTCCAGCCGATCGTGAACTTGTGGAAGCGCAACATGTCCATCACGCCCGCTTGTTCCACAACTGCCTTGAACAATTCCGGGCGCTGATTCGACACTGCACCTACCAGCAAACCGCCATTCGATCCGCCCTGGATTGCCAGCTTGGCGGGCGAGGTGTACTTCTTCGCGATCAGATATTCGGCGGCAGCAATGAAGTCGTCAAATACGTTCTGTTTCTTGAGCTTCGTTCCCGCCTCATGCCACTGCTCGCCATACTCGCCGCCGCCGCGCATGTTTGCCGAGGCATAGACGACGCCCTGCTCGAGCAGCGCCAGGCGCAGCGAACTAAAGCCTGGAGAGTTGGTCACGTTAAAGCCACCGTAACCGTAAAGCAGCGTCGGATTATTGCCGTCGAGCTTAATGCCCTTCTTGTGCACCAGAAACATCGGCACGCGCGTGCCGTCTTTGCTGTTGAAGAAGACTTGCGATGTCTCATAGTCAGTAGACTTGAAGCCGGGAATCTCCGGTTGGCGGAACAGCGTCGACGTCTTAGTGGCGATGTCATACTTGTAGATCGTGGGCGGGAAGTTGAACGTGGTAAAGGTGTAGAACGTAAACTTGTCGTCCCCTCTGCCATTGAAGCCGCCCACATCTCCCAGGCCGGGCAACTTTATTTCGTTTTCCAGTTTGCCATCGAGACTGTAGACGTAAGCGCGGCTGGCAACGTCTTTGAGGTAGGTGGCAAAGAGCTTACCGCCGACGGTGCTGACGTTATCAAGCGGCTCTGGTTTCTCGGGAAGAATGTCTTTCCAGTTTTTCTCGTCCGGATTTTTGGGATCAAACAAAAAGACCCGACCGTTGGGCGCTTTGTGATCCGTGAAGACCAGAAACTTATCGCCAACATTATCGATAACGCCATAGCTGTCATCGCCAATCTCGGCGACGATCGGAGTGAAGGTGTTCCCCGGCTGGGAAAGATCGCGATAAAAAACTGCGTTCCCTTTCTTGCCTTTGCCGCGATCAGAGATCGAAAGAAAGGCATAGCGCTCATCGTCGCTGGAGCCGACGCCATGAAATCGCTGGGGATTCGCCGGGTCTTCGTAAACCTTCACATCTTCTGCTTGCGACGTGCCGACTTTGTGATAGAAGACCTGGTGGTTCTCGTTCTTGCTCGTTAGTTCGTGACCCTTTTCCGGCGCTGGATAGCGGCTGTAATAAAAACCGTCGCCCTGCCAGGAGATACCGGAAGCCTTCATCCACTCAACGTGCTCGGGTTCCACTTGCTTCGTGTCCACATCCATAACGTAAACATCGTTCCAATCAGAACCGCCCTTGGAGACACCGTAAGCGACGTATTTGCCATTCTTCGAAAGGGCAAACGCCCCCAGACGCGTGGTGCCGTCCGCCGATAGCTTGTTCGGGTCGAGCAGAACTTCCGGCGTGCCGTCCAAACCTTTTTGCCGATACCAGACACTCTGGTTCTGCAAACCATCGTTCTTGGTAAAGTAAAAATAATCGCCGCGACGCGCGGGCGCTGAGTACTTCGGATAGTTGTAGAGCTGCGTCAGGCGGTCTTTGATCTTCGCGCGATAAGGAATTTTTTCCAGATAGGCGAAAGTGACACTGTTCTCCGCTTCAACCCACGAAGCCACCGCCGGGGAAACCGCAGTGTCATCTTCGAGCCAACGATAAGGATCGGCCACCTTCGTGCCGAAGTAGTCGTCGACTGTATCGACCTTCTTGGTCTCGGGATAAACAATGCTTGGCGCGCCTGACGCGTTCTCATTTGCAGCGGCGGGCGATATCTTCTGCGTTTTCTGTGCACCCGTGCGCGGAATCAATTGCGACACTGACAACATTGAGAGCGTCACGACCACGATTGCGAGCGGCGAGAGCCCACGCAAAAAACCTGAGAGCGGGAAACTGAAAGCTATTTCTCATCGAATAATCTCCTGAGGTAATTGCAAACTGAAAATTTCAATTGCTTTGACAGTTGATAATGGGAACTGGTTCCGGAAACTCGTGTGGCAGACGCGCATACTTTAATCGAGTTGACGCTCAACTTCAAAGCGTAGGTTCAATCTCGGCTTGCGTATACGCGACCGCGGAGGAATTCCATTTTTTCGGACTTGATGCTAGAAACATTTCGCTGCTCCGGAGCGAAGACAAAAACCTCTGGCGAGTTGTCTTTTCCCTGAGAACACTACAGAGTATTATCTGATTCCCACGGCACTCTCCCAAAACTACGGTCGACGTCCCTGTTTTCGGCATTGGAGTGCTCATGAAATCCTTATTTACCACAGTCGCAAAATACAAATACTTCTCTCCGCTGCTGTTGCTGCTGCTACTGCCTTACGTTGCGGCGAATATTAGCTCGCAGACGCGTGAGCGGGCGGTAAACCCGGCCAGCAAACCGGCAGTTCCGGTTGAAGTCGTCAAGGTTGATGTTGATCTGGTAACAGTTGACGCGCTGGTTTTGCAGAAAAAGACCGCCCGAGCTGTCGGCCAACTGAAGCAAACGGACTTCGTGATTCTCGAAGACGGGACGAAACAGGAGGTCACACATTTCAGTCAGGATAGCTTGCCGCTGTCGGTGGTGTTATTGATCGATCGCGGCGGCTGTATTGATCCTTTCGGCACGGAAGTTCACCACGCGGCGAATGAGGCCCTCCGCCGTTTGAAGGATACAGACGAAGTGGCGCGTGATGACCTATCAGGACAATGTAGAACTCATTCAGGAATTCACTCGCGATCGCAAGCAAATAGAGAGCGCCCTGGAACGAATTCCGAAGAAGGACGAATGGGCCGACCACTGCTTGAACAAAGCCTTCGCCAGGGCCGCGGATTACATGGTTACTGCCGGTAACCCAGTTGGTCGCCGCGTAATAATTGTGATTACCGGTATCACGCGAAACTTCGACTGCGGCCATGGGCCATCAGGCAAGGTAGCCCGGCAGGCGCTTTATGAATCGGGCAGCGTCGTCTGCGGGTTGATTCCCAAAACCGCGGTACAGCGAATGGAAAACAAATATATGGTCTGGGGAACAAAAATGGCTGGCGTGTTTGGTGCCCGTACAATGGATATTAAGGAGCTCGCCGAGGAGACCGGTGGTGAAGTGATGGAAGAGAAGCCTGAGCGACTTGACGCGAGCTTTGCCACGCTCATCGATCATCTGCGCACGCGTTACAATGTCGCCTTCGTTTCATCAAATCGAAAGCGTGACGGCACTCTGCGAAAACTAAAGATTGACGTCACACCGGAGGTGCAGAAGTCCCAGGGGAAACTGGTCGTGAAAGCCAGGCGAAGTTATGTCGCTCCGAAACAAAAAGATGACGGCCGGTGACGATGTATCAGACTCAGAAGGAGCAGTTGATGCATTCGATCCGTTTCCCGATCCGGTAACAATTCCCATTACGGATGTCTTCGACCTGCACACCATCCAGCCCACGAGACGTGAAGCTCGTGGTTGAAGCATATCTGAATGAAGCGCGACGCCTGGGCTTTCGTAGTGTTCGCATTATTCACGGTAAAGGCATAGGCGTGCAGAGGGAGATCGTACGAAAGATATTGCAGCGAACGCCGTGGGTTATTGACTGGACTGATGCGCCGCCGGAAGCAGGAGGGTTGGGTGCAACTATCGTTCGGTTGCGCTTAGAGGAGTGAAAATCATCTGGTCAACTCACGAGACCTTTCGAGCCGTCGCCTTAGTGCGCGCAGATCCGCGAGATGCCCTTCATCGTGTTCACACATCATTTCGGCCAACCGTCTGAGCGTAATCTTTCCCACTCCCGCAAGGTTGCCTTCGCGGTTCAATTGTCCTTCGGTTAGTGTTCGCAGCACCTCGACGTTTTCTTGTCGCGCGGTTTGAAACGCTTCGCAACGCAGAGCCGGGCTGCTCGTTGTTATAATTACTTTCTGCAGCCACGCGAGCGCCGTCGAAATCAGCCAGAGCCGGATCAGCCTCCGCAAGTATTCGCCTTATCCTTGGTGTGTAGCCCTGCAGCTCCAGGTCTCTCAGATGACAAATGTTTTCAAGTACTGAGAATTCCTCAGGCGAATTCTGGAAACGAAGTTCCTGATTGGAAAGCCCTGAGGTGGAGTTCGCGAGTTGGTTAGGAGTCTCGTCGAGGAACGCCAGCAGCGCAGCGAAATCGGTCACGTTCCCGTTTTGCGCTTCGTCAGACATGCGATCATCGATTATTAAGCGAGCAGGCCTTTGATGAGATCACTGAGGAAGTCCACGTCGATTGGTTTGGTCACATAAGCATCGAAGCCGGCTGCTTTCGCGCCGGCGCGAAAATCCGTCTCCTGGTGCGCTGTGACCGCCACTATGGGAACGCCTCGCAACGCGTCGCTGGAGCGAATCTTTTCTGTGGCCGCCAGTCCGTCCATAACCGGTAGACTGAGATCCATGAGGATAATGTCGGGGCGTTCGCGCTCAGCAACCTCGAGGGCAACCGCCCCGTTTTCGGCCTCGACTACCAGATAACCTTGTTGCTCCAGCGCCAGCCGCATGAAATAACGAGCGTCGTCGGAGTCCTCGACGATTAAGACGGTCGGATCCCTTGAGTCCTTTTCCATGGCTCGCCGCTACCTATCCGCAAGAAAACGCGGACCCTGGCTCGTTGCCCCCGAAATAATTCAAGCTCTATGTGTTCCGCTCGACTGTATGTCGCTCGCAAAGGTTATGTCAAGAATTAGAATTTTAGAGGTAGCGGCAACGCCGTTGGGCTTGTTCATAGTGAGGCGAATGGTGTGTTGCTAATGGAAAAAATCAAGCATTACCAGAAGGCCGACGAGCGCAAACACCAGGCCACCAAACACAAGGAGCACGCGCGCAAACGTCAAGGAGAGGGTCGGACACCGAAATTGTTCCCGTATCTCGATACCGGTTTTCGCAAGCGGCTTGTTGAGGAAAGCAGACAACAGCCCAGTAAGAACGATGAAAAAACCTAAAAGTGGTCGACTCATTGTTATTCCGTTTGTGGATCTTCTGATAGCGAGGAACTTGCTTATACCACAGTCTGAGATGCCAAATGAGGATTCGGGGGTGAATTAGTGCGAACCAAATGCCGTATCTGATCGTTAAAGCATAAGAATTCGAACTTCTCGAAAGGCCGGAAACACCATCATGAAGAAAATAGTCCTGGTCGTACTTTTGCTCGGTATTGCGGGTCTGGCAGGCGTCGTGCGTTCACACTCCAAGAATGGAAGCCGTGTCTGGCCGATAGTTGTTCATAGTGACAAGCAGACAGCGGGCAATGCGCGCGATGAAATTCGCAAAAGTTTTGACCTGGTCGCCGGCGCGCGTGTCGAAGTTTCCGGCATTAATGGCTGGGTGAAGATTGAAACTTCCGACCGCAAGACAGCGGACGTTTACATCGAGCGCCTGGGCGACAGTCAGGAAGTTTTGAACCGTCGCAAGATTACTATTGTAAACACTGCCGAAGGACTGACGATTCGAGGCGAAAAAGGCGATGGCGGACTGATTTCACGTATGTTCGGCTCAAACCCGGTTGAACATGTCACGCTGCAGCTACCAAAACAAATCTCGCTCGTGACGAATGGTGTGAATGGTTCCGTAACCTCCGAGGGCATCGATGGATCGCTTGAAGTAAACGGGGTTAACGGTAAGGTCGATATCGCTCAAGCTTCCGGGTCAGCCGATATAAATGGCATCAACGGCAATGTGTCAGTCGGTCTGTCGCGGTTAGGCAAGGGAGTAGACATCAGTGGCATCAACGGGAATATTGAACTGCAACTCGGCGAAGAGGTAAATGCGACGCTTAAGGCGCACGGTATGAACGGCCAAGTCACTTCTGAATTGCCAAATGTAGTGGTAGACAAGAGCAGTCACGGAAGCTACAGCGCGCAAATTGGCAACGGCGGTGGCTCGATTTCTGCCAGTGGAATAAACGGGAATATTCGTTTGACTAGAATGACGAAGACTGGGACCGACAATCGAGACAAACTCGGCAGCTGATCCGATTACTCGCAACACAAAGAGCAAGGGCGACCAGCGATGGCCGCCCTTTTTATGTTCCGTTGGAACAAACGGATTTTTGGAAATCTACTTCATCGCCGAAAATTTGATGTTCAGGATTGGATACTCTTTCCAATCCTTGTAATCGTAGTGCCACCATTCAGGTTCGTAGACTGCAAACCCTTCCGCCGCCATTGCTGCGCGTAGCACTTCACGCAGTCCCTTCGCTTCAGCCGTTGCGCACTCGTAGCTAATGTGTGACCGTTCCGTCATCTCGTCATACTCGCTTGGCATCTTCACCTGCAAACCAGTTTTCAGATCGTACAGCGATAGATCGACCGCGCAGCCGCGGTTGTGGCGTGAACCTTTGCTCGGATCCGCCACGAAGATCTTCTTGTCAGCCGGCGTGGCGTCCCAGAATACTTTGGTCACTGACCAGGGACGGTAGCCATCAAAAACGAGCAGACCGTAACCCTGCTTTCTGAGAGCCTGATTTACGCGCACGAGGGCTTCGGCGGCCGGGCGCTGCAAAAACGCGCGCGACTGTTTGTAAACAGCTTTGCCGAGAAAGTTGTTTTTGGTCGCGTAATGAATGTCGAGCTTGATGGTGGGATCGAGCCTGGTGAGTTCAACCAGGTCGGGCTGGCGAAACGGACCGGGCTCAACCGGCGGACCCTGCGCCAGGGCTATGGTGAGAAGGGCACAGCTGACTAAAGTGATCCTAAGTGAACGCGAAAGCATTTTGATTTCCTTATAGTATTCAAAAGAGCGGGGGCAAGCCCGCCTTACCGACCCTGAGACTTTCTAACTTGCTCGATTATTCGAACCTTGAAGGCCCTTCAAGGTAATTCAGCACTCAAGTGTGATCAGCTCATGGTTGGGAAGGCGGGCTTGCCCCCACTCTTTCAACTTTTCCGACTACACCCTCCGATCTGAATCAAAGCTCAAGCGGTTTCCTCGTTGTCAAGGTCGGCAGATTCCAGTCACGCAACTTCTCATTCCATTTCGGCACGGTGTTGTTGATGAACTTGTTTACTTCCTCCATACGCTCAGCATACTCAGGTTGTATCTCCGCAAAATATTGACGCTGGGCCAGAGTTGGGGCTGCGTTTGTGGCATCAAGGCCGAAGAAGATGTCGCCGATATCATTTACCACTTGCGCCTTCCCGGGAAGTCCCAGACCATCGCTGCGTCGCACTAACCGATCCTCCAGACCATCGAGCTCTTTTATATATTCTTCAAGAGCTTTCATCATCTCTTTGTCCGGCTCTTTGTTAAGAGTCCTGGCCGTTGTCTGCGTATGCTTCAGCTGATCTTCGATGCTGTCGAGGAAACGGAGCGCATTATTTGCGGCAGACTGCATATCACGAAGCTTCATCTGCAGGTCGAGTTGCGCCTGCAAGTCGGCAGGCGAGACCGTTAGCGTCGGATCGAGACGCACCTCGATTGGCTGCACGATTAATTTTTCACCGATTGTTAATCTCACGGTGTAATTTCCCGGCAAGACTTGTGGGCCGCGCGGTGGGCCTCCAAATGCCGTCTCTTCCTCCGTCGGTGGTCGCCGCACCTCGGCGCCTCCGTAGCGAAGATTCCAGTTCACGCGGTTCAGGCCCTTTTCTTTGGCCGGCTTATCCAGTTCCTGCACAAGCTTATTACTCTCATCGAAAATCTGAATTTTGAACGTGGTCTTATCGTCGAGTTTATTTTTCAGGTAATAGGTTATTAACGCGCCATACGGCGGATTGGGCCCGGCGAACTGTTTATCGCCAATACCGTAACGCGTAAAGCGCGTGGCGAAGCGCAATCCCGGACGAACAGGAAACAGATGAACATCCCGTTTCAGTATGTCGGCCGTCATCTGCTGGATAGGCGTGGCGTCATCAAAAATAAGTATGCTGCGCCCATGTGTTGCCAGAATGAGATCGTTGTCTCGCGGGTGAACCAGAATGTCGTGAACAGAAACGTTTGGCAGATTCTTTAAGTTGAGCGGGATCCATTCCCTGCCTGCGGTGTAGGAAGCAAACAACCCCAACTCCGTTCCGGCGTAAAGCAGGTTGGAATTCTTTGGATCCTCACGAACAACCTGCACATAAGCGTGAGCCGGCAGGTTACCAGCCACGTTCTGCCAACTCTTGCCGCCATCGGCTGTCTTAAAAATGTAAGGACGAAAATCATCAAACATATGCCGGTCGAAAGCTACGTAAGCGGTTTCCGCGTTTGTCCGCGAGGGCTCGATGTGCGAAACGGGCGAATTGGAGGGTAATCCCGAAACACTCTTGATGATGTTGCCCCAGTCTTTGCCGCCGTCGTTGGTTACTTGCAGGTTGCCATCATCCGTTCCCGCCCATATCTGGCCCTTCTTTACCGGCGACTCAGCGAGACTGATAATGGTGGTGTGGTATTCAGCGGTCGAGTTTTCAAAGGCGACAGGCCCACCGGCGTCTTTCTGTTTGTCGTGGTCGTCAGTGGTAAGGTCTTTACTGATCTGTTCCCAGGTCTTGCCAAAATCAGTGGACTTGAAAACTACGTTGCCGCCGAAATAGAGTGTGTTCTTGTCATGAGGCGAAAGCAGGATCGGCGCGTTCCAGTTAAAGCGAAACTTCTCGCCCAAAGCGGCGCCGGCGCCGCTGCCACGCCCCAGGGATTAACTGACTGTTGCTCGCGAGTCCTGAAATCGGTACGCAGAATATTTCCGCCCTGCGATTCGGAGATATAGATTTCCGGATCGTCAGGACTGTTAAGAATATAAAAGCCGTCTCCGAAACTTATCATGCGCCAATCGTCATTCATGATTCCGCCAGGCTCGCGAGTCCGGTTCGGCCCGGTCCAGGCCCCGTTATCCTGCAGTCCGCCCATCACGTAATAAAACGGCAAGCGGTTGTCTGCATGAATCTGGTAAAACTGGCCCAGCGGCATGTTGTAAACCGATTCCCACGTTTCACCGCCATCGTACGTGACCGCGATGCCGCCATCCTGGCCCACCCAAATACGTTTCGGGTTCTTCGCGTCCTGCCAAAAAGCGTGATAGTCGATATGGACTTTACCGGTGATCGACTTGAACGACTTGCCGCCATCGATCGACTCGAACAACGTTGACGCCACCGCGTAGATGTGGTTCTCGTTGTTAGGATCGACCCGCACGCGCGTGTAGTAGAAGCCACGTGAGACGATGTTTGTCTGTTTCGAAACCTGCTTGAAAGTTTCGCCGCGATCATCCGAGCGATAGAGCGTGCCCTCCTTCGATTCGACAATCGCATAGACTACATTTGGATTAGTTGGAGCAACCCGAACCCCGATCCTGCCCAGCAACTTTGGCAGACCGTTGGTCAATTTATTCCAGGTGCGTCCGCCGTCGATCGATCTGAACAAACCACCCTTTTCACTACCGCTGCGATGCGTCCAGGGCTTGCGCTCAAAACTCCACATGCCCGCGTACAAAATGTTTGGATTTGTCGGATCGATTTCAAGATCGGAGACGCCGTGCTCCCTGTCGATGTACAGAGTTTTCGTCCAGGTATTGCCGCCATCGGTGGTCATGAAAACACCGCGCTCATCATTGGGCGCAAACGCATGGCCGAGTGCGCCGACGTAAACGATGTCGGGATTTTGCGGATGAATCGCGATCGCGGAAATATGTTCGGTGTCCTTCAGTCCCATGTGCTGCCAGGTTTTGCCGCCGTCCGGAGACTTGTACACACCATCACCAAACGAAACGCTGTTTCTGACATTTGATTCGCCTGTGCCAACCCAAACTACGTCAGGATTGCTCGGCGCCAACGCGATATCACCGATTGAGATAGTTCCCTGCCGTTCAAAGATCGGTTTCCAGGTGACACCGGCATTGATAGTTTTCCAAAGTCCGCCTGAAGCGGTGGCGACGTAGACGATGTTTGCGTTTCCCGGCACGCCTTCAACGTCCGCGGTGCGTCCACCCATGTTTGCAGGTCCAATGCTGCGCCATTCAAGGCGCGCGAATGCACTTTCGAAGGTTGGCTTGGCATCGCTGGCAGGCGTAGGACTTTCCTCGGGACTGGGGGACGGCGTGGCGGCAGGCTCCTGCCCGGTCACGAGTGCAGCGCTCAAACACAGGAGCAGAATCGTAAGACAGAAACCAGGGACGCGTCTAAGAAGCATTCGATTTCTCCTGAACATTGGAATAACTACGATGACAACGGAGCGGAGAGTTTATCATTGAAGTTGCCAAATGAATTCTCTAATCATGTCAGGAAAAAGGGGCACTCGACCTCGGTGCCCCTTCTCTTAACAGCTCTGGACATGAGCCAACCTACTTCACCTTTGCAGTGAACACTTCCTCCATCAAGTAAGGACGGCGGCAGCCGGTGGCCGCATCGAGTTGCCTGCGACTGTCAGTCCAGATGGGATATGAAACGCCGCCATAAGAAACCAGGCCTTCATAGTCACCCTGCTGGTTGCCATAGTTAATTCCCAGACAGGGGAAGACTCCATCGCAATCATGTTCGTTTGAACTGACGCTGCTGACACGAATGTCAGCTGCACTCCAGCTCGCACCGTCGCTCGAGCGCGTTAGGTAGTAATCCGTCTGATAGCGAGAGCCGGTGGTATCGTTTCGCGTGTCGTAGAACGCAACGTTTACTCCGCCCGTTACTGGATCGACTGACATCCAGTGATTGAACCGATCCACAGGGGTGGAGAATTGATCAGTAACCGGAGCAGCGTCGGACCAGGTTGCGCCATTGTCATCTGAATAGGAGATGAAGATGTCAGTAACGTTAGCCGTTGTCAGATCCATCCAACTGCAATAGAGCCTGCCCCGATGAGTTCCGCTGGAACGATCAACATCCAACGAGGGATAGACTAATGCGCCGCGGAAAGACTCGGCCGGTATCCTAATATCAAAGGGTAGAGTTTTCGACGAGATGGTAACCGGTGTTCCCCACGTATTCCCGCCGTCGAAGGACCGATTAAAAACGATGGCATTGGCTACATAGTCGTTCCACGCAACATAGACTTCGCCGTTAGGACCAATCGCCGGTGAAGCGCCAATGGATTGACCAGGTCCGGAGGGGTCATCGACTCGTTTGGTTGAGAAGGTTGCTCCATGGTCGGTCGAGGTCGCCAGTCGAACACCGCCGCCAATGGAGCCGCCGGAGGCAGCATCCCAGGCAATGTAAACATTGTCTCGAAACGGACTGCCCAGGTTCTGATCGGCAGTGATCATCGGCTTGTCATTAAAGTGGTTCGTACCGTTCTCAAAATCGAAGAAAGTGGCGCTGGGATATGTCTTGCCACCATCGGTTGATTTTGCGACCGCCATTTGAGTGCCGTTGATGCCGTTGCCCTTGGCGAAAAAAACTACAATGTAGCCATAGAAAACATTACCGCGACTGTCAAAGGCCAGCGTTGGGTCTGACCCGAAATCGATTCCACTTTTCGATTTTGGTGGCGGCAAAGGAAGGTCAACACCGCCCCAACTCGTTCCGCCGTTGGAGCTGTAGTATCCACGCATTGGCAAGCGGAATATTTCATTTGAACCGGCCGCGAGTGTTTTTGGTTTATTGGGATCGAGCGTGATAAAGGTCTCACTCTGCGGCCCGCATTCATTGGATACATCCACATTGCCGCCAATGCTGACTGAAGTAGTAGTACCAGGGTCCGTATCCGCACCGTTGTTGAGAATGAATTCGTATTTGCTCCACCAGGTTGGATCGTGGGCAGTGTTTTCCGCAGACACCGGCCGCAAAGCAGGCGAGGCAGTGAACAACAAAAGAAATAAAGCCAGTCCCAGAAAAATTGACGAAAGTAATCTTGTATTCATTGAGCAGACTCCTTGGAAAGAGGCGCCGTCAGAGGCGGCCCAGGTTAGAGTTTTCTCTAAGCCCTCCGAAAGTAAACTTCGGATCAGACTATTGCCGACACTCTCAAAGCAGTACGGTTGGCCGGGGCACGGGAGGGCAGCATTCTATCTCGAATTGCCGCAGATAAGTAAGCCACTGTCCCTCAAGTGTAGGGTTACCCAATGGCCACCTTAATTGAACCGGAAGACGAAACCAGTTATAAAGTACGGCACTCAGCAATATGAAGGAGAATTCCACACTTGCCGCAAAGTAGACACCGAAAGATTAACAAGGCGAAGAAACGACCTAAGAGCCAATTACCAACCGCAAGCCCGCAGACACCCGCCGCAAGTAATAACAATGCGACACGCACAATTGCGATTGTGATTATTCTCGCGCTCGCGCTCGCTGTTGTCGCTTACCTCTTCTTGAATCGCAGTGGGAAAGGTGGACCCGAAGTCACAACTGCTTCCGGGCTCAAATATAGTGACCAGGTAATCGGAACCGGGGCGACACCTCAAAAAGGTCAGACGGTTACCGTGCATTACACCGGCACACTCGAGAACGGCAAAAAGTTTGATAGTTCTCTTGATCGTGGCAAGCCGGCTGATTTTCGCATTGGCGTCGGCGAGGTGATCAAAGGTTGGGATGAAGGACTGATGACGATGAAAGTCGGCGGCAAACGACATTTTATTATTCCCAGCAAACTCGGTTATGGACCTCAAGGCAGACCTCCTAGCATTCCCGGAAATGCAACCCTGATATTCGATGTTGAATTGCTGGGCGTGAAGTAACGCTACGGTCAAGTGGTTTGCTGGAACCGCGGGCGTCCCGCCTGGCCATGAGCGCGAAGCGCGAACCAAAGACTACAGGAATAAATCCAATCTTGGACCCCGTGAGTAGGCGGGCGGGACGCCCGCGGTCCCCGCAACTCCACTGGAGCACTCCGGGGCTATTTGTTCGTTAGTCGGGCCTTCGTATTACATTCTTGTTGCATTGTGGCTTCCCGCATTTAATCTGCACCGGACAGAAGGTATTATGTGTACTCTCCCTTTTGCCCCCAATTAACTCACTCAAATGAATTCCGTTGTAACGATCGAGGAGGAATTAATGATGATTAGCAAGCCGGCAAGATTTATTTTCGCTGCACTCGTATGTTTTGTTGCACTTAGTTTGACCACTGCCGCCTATGGCCAGGGCAAAGGTGGCGGTGGCGGACGTGGTTCGGCCGGTAGCGCCGGAACAGGGGGCGGTCCACCCGCAGGTGTGGGCGTAGACCGTGGCCTCGGTAACGCGTCAGGTCGATCAAACGGAAGATCGGACGATGGGTTGGGAACGGCATCAGATCGTTCAAATGGACGTTCCGATGCCGGCCTGGATCGGGCCCGGATGGCTGCCGACAATCGGCATGAGGCGGACAAGGAGCTGCGCGAACATCCAGGCGTTGCCAACACGCTTCACGTGAACGCCAACGATTTGAGAGACGGATACCAGGCAGCATTGGCCACTAACCCCAGTCTGAAATTTGGGCAATATGTTGCAGCTACTCGACTCGAACAAAACCTCAGTGCGAGGTTCCCAAATGTGACGCGCGTTAACATCCTCGCCGGTTTAGCTAACGGAGACAGCCTTGGTCGCACCTTGCGAAACCTTGGTTTGAGTTCCGATGAAGCAAATGCCGCTAAGAAGCAGGCTGAACGTGAGATGAAGGAAGCCCGCCACTAGTCAGCGAGGAAATACTCGCTAGCAGGAACGCTGAAAAAGAAGCCAGCGCCGTTGCATAGACGGTCGCTGGCTTCTCACTTTTGGCATCAAAGTCCGCAGCGGACCACAAACAGGCTTTAAATTATGGGAACGACATTGGGGTGAGCTAGTTTCATTGGGCCGTTCCGGTCTGCTGGAATTTGATTAGTCACACGCCGGAGAGTTAATCTGCTACGTAAGTCCAAATCTTGCCAAGCGAGCACTGCGAAAGAGGAACCCTTGATGAGTGCTAACACTGTAACCATCACCGACAATCGCACCGGTAAGCAATATGAACTCGCGATCGAAAACAACACCATTAAGGCCATGGACCTCCGCCAGATCAAAACCTCGGAGGACGACTTTGGCTTGATGACTTACGATCCCGCGTTCATGAACACAGCTTCATGCAAGAGCCGCATCACTTTTATCGATGGCGATAAAGGCATCCTCGAATACCGCGGCTACCCGATTGATCAGCTCGCCGAAAAGAGTTCGTATCTTGAAGTGGCCTATCTTCTTCTCAACGGTGAGCTGCCCACGGAAGCAGAGTTAAAAACCTGGACTCATAACATCACCTATCACACCTTCATCAATGAAAGTATCAAGAAAGTAATCGATGGGTTCCATTACAACGCACATCCGATGGGCATGTTTGAAGCAACCCTGGGCGCGCTCTCGACTTTCTATCCGGACGCGAAGGATATCTTCGAAGTGGATAGTCGCAACAAACAGATCTTCCGGCTTATCGCGAAGGTACCCACGATTGCCGCTTTCGCTTATCGTCACCGGATCGGGATGCGTTATGCCTACCCAGATAACGATCTTGGTTATGAGGGCAACTTTCTGAACATGATGTTCAAGACTACCGAGTTGAAATACACACCCAATCCCGTGCTTGAACGCGCTCTGAGTGTGCTCTTCATTCTTCACGCCGATCACGAACAGAATTGCAGCACCAACGCGATGCGCAGCATAGGCAGCGCCCAGACTGATCCGTTTTCTTCTTTGGCAGGCGCTGCGGCCGCGCTTTACGGACCGCTGCACGGTGGCGCCAACGAGATGGTCCTCCGAATGTTGAAGGAAATAGGGTCGGTGGATAAGGTCCCGGAATACATCAAGCGCGTGAAGGCCGGCGAGTTTCGCCTGATGGGTTTTGGGCATCGCGTTTACAAGAACTACGACCCGCGCGCACGCATCATCAAACAGGTTGCCGACGAAGTGTTTGAGGTCACCGGCAAAGATCCAATGCTGGACGTGGCGCTGGAGTTGGAACGGATTGCGCTCGAGGACGAATACTTCGTGAAGCGCCGGCTCTATCCAAACGTGGATTTCTACTCCGGGATTATTTACAAGGCGATGCGGTATGCCGGTGGATATGTTTCCGGTGCTGTTTGCGATTCCGCGCACCTCAGGCTGGCTGGCGCAGTGGGTCGAGCTGCTCGAAGACAAGGATCAGAAGATCGCGCGTCCGCGACAGATTTATCTGGGACAACGCACGCGTGATTATGTTTCGATAGAACAGCGGGAGACTGCCGAGAGCGCGGCTGGGACTGCTTGATTAAGTGTTGGTCTAGTCGATCTGTTAAGCGTGGTGTAGATTCATTTCGTCCAGGGTTAACCCATGAACGTTGTCGTCACGCTTTTGTTTGTTCTTATGGCTAGCGCTGGGCCAGTTCAGTCGCAGGAACCTTCTCCGCAATCATCGCCCGAAGAAGAACGATCTTTCACCGCAGTTGGACGCATCGGGGATCCTGGATATCGCTCGTTCTTCATGTTCCCAACCAAAAATAGCGGCTATACCATCAGAGCTGATGGGTATGCAGAAGCCAGTAGCAAGAACGCACGTCCGAGAAATTTCAGCCTACCTTTGGGCCAGAGTGGGCATATGGTGCGCTTCTATTTTCTCGAGCATGAAAACGATCTGCTCTTGATCTATGAGTTGAGTGATGAGCGCTTAGGGTGGGGCTACCTGGTGCGTTTAAATCAGAAAACGCTAAAAACGAAGTGGGCGCTGCCAATTAACGGCTTCAATATCGGTCCTGGTCTAGTGGACACGGCGAGTGATGCGTATCTTTCAGCGGCGAATCTTTTTGCGAGGGTAAACTTGAAAACCGGCACATACGTTTGGCAACAGGTCGATCCTCAGAAGCAGTTCCCGCTCGGTTTCGCAGGGTTTCGTCTGCCCCAATTTGAAGGAGATCGAGTGTTATTTTCTGAGGATCGGCAAAAAGGCAAAACGGTCGTGGTGGAAAAAGCGAGCGGAAAGATCATTGCAGTCCGCGATTAAACGACCAGGCTCACTTGTGACAACTGGCCACGTCGCGCATAAACATCACCAGACCAAAGACTGTAAGCTAAGGATTTTATTGGTGCACCCGGCAGGGCTCGAACCTGCGACCTTCTGATCCGAAGTCAGACGCTCTATCCAACTGAGCTACGGGTGCCCGGATGAGCAAACAGCATACAGTAAACAGCAGACAGCAAAAAAGCCATCTCGACTGTCTACCGTTTGCTGATTGCTTTTTGCTCCATTCACATTCCTTGGAACTCGTGATGAATAAAATGCACCAACGCATCGATCTCGTCCGGTGAGAGTTTATCCTTGAACTCGGGCATACCGTCCCCGCCCTTCATGATTTGTTCTACAAAGTCTTCATGCGTGTGTTTGAGGGCGTGCCCGGTGCTGAGGCTGGGGACTTTTAGTTTTTTATCATCAACGGTCTTCACTCCGCCTTCGCCTTCGGCTCCGTGACATACCACGCAGTGCTTGGCGAAGTTTGCGCGCGCGGACGCAAACTCGTCCGGCGTCGCGGTGGCCTTCGCTGCCGGCGTTGGCGTGCTTGAAGGCGTGCCAGGGTTTTCGACTTTAGTACAACTGCCCATGAGAAAGATCGCAAAAATTACCAACGCAAGCATGAAAAGCTTCATGGAAACCTCTCCCGGGTTCTACAAGTTTTTGTTCACGGGGCAACGGAGTATAGCAGCGGTCAATGGTCGGGTGAAATCCCGGAACTAATCAGGCGCGGTAGTGAATTACTCTTACTTTTTCGATCGTCACCAGGCCATCTTTGATTAGCTCGTCGAGCACCGGCAAAAATTTCTCAATCTTGTCGAGGCTGTCGACGATTTCGATGATCATCGGCATGTCCTCGGATAACCGCAGAATCTTTGCTGTATGCAGGATGCTGTGTTTGCCGAAGCCCATTACGCCGCGCAAGACAGTGGCGCCGGCCAGCCCGGCTTCCCTCGCCTGGAGCACAATCGATTCATAAAGCGGATGATGGCCGTGACGATCGCTTTCGCCAACGAATATGCGCAGCAGATAGCCGTCTTCGGGAATGTTCATTGGCACCTCACAGAATCTTCGCTAATGAGTAACCGACCCAAACCATTAACAGGCCACCGGCGTTGGATATCGCGATATTGAAAAGCGCCAGGCCCGCTTCACCATCGCGAAGGAGTGTGAACGTCTGCAAGCCAAACGAAGAGAAGGTCGTGAACCCGCCGAGCAGCCCAATCAGTACCACCGTTCGCACTGTGGGGTTGATAAGGTAGCGGTCAAACATCAGATAGAACAAGAGCCCGGCCAGGAAGCAACCCGCCAGATTTACGACGAGCGTACCGGTGGGAAAAGTCTCACCGAATCTTCTCGCCGTCCACTCTGAAAGCCAGTATCGCAACAGGGTGCCGGCGCCACCCGCGAGCCCAATGTAAATCAACCGCTGCATCTTCTATCAGATTTCCGGTGACAAAAATCGCTAGAGCGTGAGCAATACTACGAGGTCGTTCGGATTTTGTCGCTGACAATTGTTGTGCAAATCGATTCGACGGAAGACACCCAGTGGCAGCTGGGCATCTCCGCCCTACTGATAAGTTTGAGGCAAGCAGTTCAGAGTTCAGCCCTTAGGCTACGGTTTCATTGGCAATCGAAGGCACAAACTAAAGTTTGAACTCCAAACCGCTCGGTGCTCCTCTCCTCGGTTGCAATCACACTTGAGACTAGGCAGAATAACCGTGCGCGACTCGACAAATCCTCGCTGTTTTACCGAAGCGAATCTCGTCACAATTCTAGAGGTTATTGCAAATGAGTACGGATAAAGAACCAGGCATCGCGACCAGAGGCGCGCTCCGGCTCGCCCCCAATTGCGATGAGGTCGAAGAGCAAAAAGCCAAGTTGCCGCGGCAGTTTGTCAACTTCACGTTCTATCATGCGCGGCCTGAGTGGCGCTCCCTGACAGAAGCTGAAAAGCAACGGTCCAAGGAAGAGTTTGTTAACGCGGTCAACGAGTTTCGTACCCAACTAATGATCCATACCTACTCGACGATCGGCCTGCGCACGAACGTCGATTTCATGATCTGGCGCATCGGTTCGGAGCTGGATCCGATTCAGGATATGACTTCGCGGCTCAATCACACCCAGATGGCAAAGTATCTCGAGCCATCGCAATCGTTCCTGTCGATGACGAAGCGGTCGATGTATATCGACAAAGATAATCCTAAACACGTGGAAGACCGGCTGCATATCGTGCCGGGCAAGTCGGATTATCTTTTCGTCTACCCTTTTGTGAAAACGCGCGAGTGGTATTCTCGCACTCCCGATCAGCGTCAGGAGATGATGGACGAACACATTCGCATCGGTACTAAGTATCGTTCCGTCAAACTTCACACTACCTATTCGTTTGGGCTGGACGATCAGGAATTCGTGGTCGCCTTTGAGACTGATAATCCGGCAGATTTTCTTGACCTGGTGCAGGAGTTGCGAGAGACGAAGGCCAGCTCATATACCTTGCGCGACACGCCGATGTTCACCTGCCGGCAGCGGACTCTGCAAGAGTGTCTTGAAGCACTCGGTTGAACTGAAGCAGACTCCGAGAAACGAGGACACGGATACGCAAAAGCCAGCGGGGGCAAGCCCACCTTCCCAACCTGAGAGTTAATTTTGCTCGCAGAGTTGATCGCAGTTTGAAAGCTTTTCAAACAAATCTTAAGACTCAACTCGGATCAGCTCGTGGTCAGGAAGGCGGGCTTGCCCCCGCCGTTTTATGTAACGTACTTCTCCTATCGTTAGTATTGTTCGTCCTTCCTTGTGTTTCTCAAGCTCAATTGGAATCGGCACGAGCGCCTGATTACGAGTACCTCTGGTTCGAAGCGGAAAACATGCGTGGCTTCGGCACCAAACCCACCGGCGAGCCAATTCAAAATCCTTCCTGGATGAATCTAACCAGCGCCAAGGCGCCAGGTTGGGGGATCAATGGCCCGGGCGTGTCTGCAGAATGGTCGCAGGGCGGCGAGAGCGAGTGGAACTCCGCCGCGGCGAGCGCCGACGAGTCAACCGGGAAAATCTATCAGGACTTCGAAATACCTCGCGGGGGTAACTACAGGATTTGGGTGCGCTATGCCGACTGGGCCAGCAGGACTGAGAACTTCGTCATTCGCATCACGCAGGGCGAGCGCGAGATCCTGCGTCATGAATTTGGCACGCAGGACCTTATCGACCCTCACGACGAGATCAGCATGTACTGGAGTTGGGCATTTGCCTGGGATAGCGCCGGCGCGCAACTCGATAAGGGTCGGGCTCGTCTGTACATTGAAATAGCCAAGCCCGCTGAAGCCCGGCGCCACGTCGACTGCGTGCTGCTGACAAACGATTCTCAATATGTCCCGTCTGGACGCCGTAAACCAGATTTCGCCGCAGCGCGTTACCTGCGCGAGTTATCGACAAGTCACACAAAACTTTCGTCGTTACTGCCGCCCTCCGATGCTCCACTTTCGCCGCTGCCGCTGGCCTGGCAACGTCAAAAGATTGCCGGCCGCGATTTCCTAATGCCATGGAACATCACGCCGGAATTCTGGAAGCTTTACGATCAGCCGGCGGCAGAACGTCCGCTTTATCCGTTCAACGCGGAACCGATAGAAGACTTCGTACGGAAGTACAAAGGCGCGCGTGATGTGCCGTTCTTCAGCTCCAGATTCGTGGTGCCGGTTATCTACATCAATAACCTGCCCGAGTATTTCAAAGAAGGTAGTCCCTTCCTGCGCTATCTACGCGAGACGAAAGTTCCTTTTGCGATTTTGATTAACTACGGCTCGGCGGCGATGTCGGCGGCAGACGGCCAGGCGGCGTGGAAACTTCTGACCGACGAATTCAAAGATCAGTTTCTCGGTTGGATGTCAGGCGAAAGTGTAGGTTACGTCTGGGAACAGTCCCCGGCAGAGCTCAAAATTAACTCGTCAATGTCGCGCCGCGATTTGCTCGAAGCGCATCGCGTTTTCTACACGAATGCCATCGCGCGCAAGTGGGCCGCGATTTTCCATACCGATACCGGCGCGATGTGGGACAAGCTGATTCCCGCCCAGTCAACTTCAAGCACTTCATTCGCACACGCGTTGATGAAGTGGGGCGTACGCTGGCTTGGCGTCGAGACTGCCGCCGTGCAGCCGATGTTCGCTATGCGCACCGCCTTCACGCGCGGCGCGGCGCGACAATACGGTGGAAATTTTCTTTACTATCACGCGGCAAACTTTGGCGATACCGCAACGACGTTTACCAAAGCGCAAAACTTTGCCGGGCCGGATAATTTCTTTCACTCGCGTTATGGCGCCACCATGGGGCCGTCGCTCTCGTGGTATCGCAAGAGTTATTATTTTTATTACATGTCGGGGGCTGCGGGAATCTACCTTGAACAAGGCTTCGATCAGTTCTTCAAGCCGGGACCAGGCGATCACGAGTTTCAGTTAAACCCACTCGGTCGCATCACCGATGAGTTCATGCGTTTCGCGGAAAGACATCCAGACCGCGGCACACCCTACACGCCGGTTGCTTTTCTGCTCGACCCGGCACACGGCTGGGACATGACGGATTATCCGCAGTGGCCGTTTGAGGTTTCGCAGATCAATCGCAGCGATCGTGCGCTCCGTGAACTCTTCGGCGCCGCCTATTATCCCGGCCTTGTCGTCGAGGGTGAACCGGCGACCGGAGATCGACAAGCCTTCGTTAACGGCATCTTTGGCGACATTTTCGATGTGCTGGTTGCAAGCGAAGCCCAGGCGGGAACTAATAACGATGTCCAAAGTGCAAAGTTCAAAGCCCAAAGTCGTCGGAGCGGAGGCGGTACCAGAAAGCCTGGCAAGAACGATAAGACCAAAGAAATGGCGTACGAGGGCAGCAATATTAAAGACGAACCTCCAGCGGCTTCACCCTTCCCCCTTACCCCTTCCCCCGTTTACCCCCTGGATCCCTACCGCGCGATCGTGGTGGGCGGCGAAGTTGAACTGTCACCAAAATGGATTCAGCGACTCAGCTCGTACGTCCGATCCGGCGGCATACTGGTGATCGATTCGGCCCAAATAAAGGGCGTACCAACCGATCTGCTCGGCGTTCGCCTCACGGGAGAAACCGGCGAAGCGCACAACGCGCGTTGCCTTTCACCAGGCGAAACGAAGCAGAACCTAAAAGGTCAAATATTTCGCTATGAAAAATTAGAACTAAAGGGCGCACTGCCGCTGATAACTTCCACCAATGGCGAGCCTTTCGTCACAGTCAACAGAGTCGGGAAGGGGTCTGTCGTCTTTGCCGCGGTGGCGAATCTCCTTGGCGAAGATGAACGAATCACGCCTTTTGCTGCGCATATGCTGGCGCATGTGTTTGCCGACGCTACTCCGGTAAAGGTTAGAGGCGATGTGGAATATCTGATCAACCGGAATGAAAACGGCTGGGTGGTCACGCTACTTAATAACAACGGCGTGTTCAAACCGCAGCAGGGCCTGGCCCAGGTCGATCGCACGGCCAGTGTTACCGCTACGATCACTCTAACCGGCCAATCGGTTCCAAAGGCCTGGGATTGGATTAACGAGAAGGAAGTTGAAGTCAGGAATCAGGATGGGCAGAACAGCGTAACCGTCACGATAGCGCCGGGCAGTCTTGCAGTCATCGAGCTTCGTCTTAAAAACTAGCTGCGCGCTTTTCTCGGATCGTGGGTGGTTCGCTCGTAAGCGTCCGAGCGATTCTTTCCAAAAGTACTTCAGAGTCGAAGGGTTTGGAGAAGATTTCAGTGCATCCCGCGGCACGAACATCAGCCTGAACGGCTTCGGTCAGGTAGGCGCTGATGACGAAGATTGGAATCTGAGACAGTTTAGCCTGAGCATGGATGCGTCGTGCGGCCTCTACCCCATCCATCTCCGGTAACGATAAATCCATAATTATGAGGTCGGGGTACATCCAACCGGCTTTCAGTAACCCTTCCACGCCGTCCTCCGCCTCGATGACCCTATAGCCTTTTCGTTGCAGCAGGGTCGCGAGCAGTTCCCGCGTGTCTACATAGTCTTCAATTACCAGAATGGTTGCCGTGAAGGCGTCTCGGGTGTGGGAGCAGTTGCGGTAGCTGATGCTTTGGCAGGACTCATAGTTACCTCACAGGGCACAGAACTAAAACTTGAAATCAAGTGAGATAACGGGGCAGGTACAGGAAGAGATTAGCACGTGACAATAGTCGCCGGGCAAGTGCAAAGTGCCTTCTCGCGAAGGATTTCACAGAATCGACACAAACTGCATCCCGGAGGCCTGACCACTTTTTCAATCAAACATTCCCGGAGATCATTCAGCAATCAGCTGCAAAAAGGGGTGGCAGAATCGTTCTTCTCTCGTGCGGGTGAAGAGCGTTGGCCGTTACCACCAACTGTTCGCTACAATAGACTTTCCGGTTAGTCAGCGAGGGGAATCATGTTTTTGAAAAATCGTATTAGACTTCTGGTTGTTGTTGGTTTCGTTTTAATAATCGCCGCTTCGGCACCAGCAAGGCCGCGAAAAATGCAACGCATGTCAACCGGCACCTGGGGTGCTCTACATATAAGAATTGACGTCGAGAAAAACTCGGCAACGATCGACTATGACTGTGCCAATGGCACGATAGACGGCCCGCTAACATTCGACAGCAAAGGTCGTTTCACCTGGCACGGAACTCACCGGCGCGATGGTCCCGGCCCAATTAGAGTTGAGCATGAATTTAAAGGCCGCCCGGCTCTCTATACAGGGGTTATTAAAGGCGACACGATGACGTTAACGGTGAAGTTGACGGACACTGACGAAGTCGTGGACACCTACACGCTGAAACGTGGCAGCATCGGCAGAGTTTTCAAGTGCAAGTGATTTGATATCCCGTGGCGCATACTGTTAGTTTGCGAATGCGTCGGGACCCAGGGGCCCGCCGCAAACTAACAGTTTGCATTACATAGACAAACTACGAATGCCGATGGCGAAAGTGGCGTGGAAGTTTTTGATAAGAGGCGAGGTACAGGGAGTTGGTTATCGCTTCTTTGCTCAACGCGCGGCGGCGCGACATCAGGTCTTAGGTCACGTGCGAAATTGTCCGGACGGAAGCGTCGAAGTAGTCGCCGAAGGATTGCCGGGAGCTGTAGAAGAGTTTAAGAAAGACCTGCTTACCGGGCCGCAATGGTCACGTGTAGAGCAGGTCGAGGAAATCAATCTTGAGCCGACCGGGCTTTATGCAAGCTTCAGAATCGAACGTTGAAAAACAATGGTCAGTGGTCAGTGATCAGTGGCCAGTAGAAAGAAAAGAACGGTGGTCCCACTGGCCACTGGCCACTGACCACTTGAAAACTATGGATGATCTCAAAAAATTGATTCGCGAAGTGCCGGATTTCCCCAAAGCCGGCATTAACTTTTATGACATCACGACGCTGCTGAAACATCCGGACGGGCTACGTAAGACCGTTGACGCCTTGGCGGCGGAATATGACGGCGAAAAAGTCGACACCGTCATAGGCGTGGAGGCGCGCGGCTTTATCTTTGCTCCGGCGCTGGCATATCACCTCGGTGCGGGCTTTGTTCCGGTTCGCAAGCCTAAAAAGCTTCCGGCAGAGTGCGCTTCGATCTCGTATGATCTCGAGTATGGGCAAGACACGCTGGAGATTCATCGCGACGCGGTAGGCAACGGCCATCGCGTGATAATCGCCGATGATCTGCTCGCCACCGGGGGTACTGCAAAGGCCGTTTGCGATCTGGTTGAGGGATTGGGTGGAACAGTTGTCGGTCTGGTGTTTGTAGTCGAGCTGGAATTCCTGCCGGGCCGGAAGAAGCTCGAAGGCTACGACGTGAGGTCGTTGATCAAATACCAATCATGAAGACAGCAGACAGAATACAGAAGTCAGAAGCCTCTCTTTCCTTCTGTCTCCTGCCTCCTGTTTACTGTATTCTTGCCATTAGGCTCCCGTAGCTCAGTTGCATAGAGCGTCCGCCTCCTAAGCGGAAGGTCGCGCGTTGGAATCGCGCCGGGGGCACCATCCCTCAAAACAAAGTGATAAGTAAAAGAGCGCCCTGGCTACTTTAAACCGACGAATAATCGCCTCCGTTTTTCCAGCCCATGCCCAGGAAAAAGAAGACCAAATCGCGAGCCAAAGTTCGCAAGGGCCTCTGGCTAATCGCCGCTTTCAAACTTTTCAAGGGCCTGATTCTTTTGACGATTGCCCTGGGTGCGCTTTCTCTACTTCATGAGAATGTAGCGGCCCGGGTTACTCATTGGATCGAGGTCCTGCGCGTTGATCCCAGGAACCACTTTATTCATGCGCTGATTCGCAAGCTCTGGAAAGTTGACGATGCCTCACTGGTTAAGATTAGCGCCGGAACGTTCTTTTACGCCGGCCTACTGCTGACCGAAGGCATCGGTTTGGCCCTACATAAAAGATGGGCGGAGTATTTTACGATTTTCACCACCGCCTCGTTGATACCCCTGGAGGTTTATGAGTTGGTCCAGGAATTTAGCGCCATGAAGATTGTCGTAATTATTGTGAATCTTGGAATCGTCGCATATCTCGCTCTGGGGCTGCGGACGCACTCGAAGTAGTCATTTGCGGGCCCCCAACCGATGGACGCCTCTCGTTCCAGTAAAGAGTGACCTTCCTGGTCCAAACTTTCCTTGACACATTTCGTGCCGGTTGGTATACCCAAATCCTCAAAATTCTCGCAACGCACAGGTCCCTCTTTTCTAAATCTCGCTAGAGAGAGTCCGGCCTAATTCAAATTTGACGATACTCCAACCAAATCAACAGGAGGCCTCAATGAAGAATCTAAAGTACCTGTCCTCAACTCTAAGCCTGCTACTGGTGCTCGTTTGCCTTCACATGTCTGCATTAGGGCAAATGGCGGAAGACAGAAATAAACTAGCAGCTGTCAGCTCAACTGGATCGAGTGTTAGATGGGACGTGAGTGTACCTCATGCTGAACTGTCCCTTACCATAGTTGCGCCGGACGGAAGAGTCTTTCGCGTAACCTCAAAATCCGGCGCTTCCGCCGAATTCACGCTTACAGATAAGCAAGGCAACCGACTGTCCGATGGGCAATACACCTACGAACTGCGGCTGACGCCGGAAATATCGAAAGCCGTTAAAGCACAGCTTGCGGCAGCGCGCGGCAAGGATGACGACGCGGAAGACGTGCGCGCATCACGCAAACGCATAGGAGTACCAAACCTGGTGGAGTCGGGAGGGTTTTCAATCGTTAACGGGGCGGTCATCGTGGCCGGTGCTGCCGAAGAGGGCGCGCGGAAAGTCAGCAAGATTTCAGAGCCACAACTTCGCGTCCTGTCGCCCGCTACCGCGCCAACCAAAAAGCAAATGCACCACCCGCTTATGATTGCGACGCCTGACGACGTAATTCCCGACGATCTAATTGTTCAGGGCAGCGCCTGTGTCGGTCTCGATTGCGTCAGTGGCGAATCCTTCGGCTTCGACACTATTAGAGTGAAAGAAAACAACACAAGGATTCAGTTTGACGACACCAGTGCCGTAGGTTTCCCCACCAACAATTGGCAGATCCGCGCAAATAGTTCGGCTGGTGGTGGCGCTAATTTTCTGGGTTTCGTGGACCAGGGCGCAACGGGGAATTCCGAGACCGGCACCGTCGTTTTTGAGGTTGATGCGGGCGCGCCGGCCAATTCACTCAAGGTGAGCAGCACCGGCAGAGTCGGAATCAGGACGGCCACTCCAGTTTTAGATCTGCATATTACTACTGGCGATACACCTGCCCACCGCTTAGAGCAAACAAACCAGAGCGGCTTCACGGCGCAAACCTGGGATATTGCCGGCAACGAAGCCAACTTCTTTGTTCGCGATGTTACCAGCGGTTCACGTCTGCCTTTCCGTATTCGTCCAGGCGCCCCTACGAGCAGTCTCGACATTTCGGCGACGGGTGACGTCGGCATCGGCACGGCGTCTCCCAACGGAAAGTTGCAAGTGCTCTCCAACTCTCCGGACAGAAACACAAACACCCAGCTCATCTTGTCTGATAGCGCGAACGCCCTTAAGCAACTCCGGATGGGCTGGAACAACACCACTAACTACTCCTATATCCAATCAACCGTGTTCGGAACCTCAGGCAATGTCCTCAGTTTGAATGAGGCGGGCGGCAACGTCGGCATCGGGACGGCCGCACCAACTGAAGTCCTGTCGGTAAACGGAACTGCCAGCAAACCGGGCGGTGGATCCTGGTCAGTCTTTTCGGATGAACGGCTGAAAAACATCAGAGGCAACTTCAACACCGGACTCACAGCCGTTATGCAGTTGCAGCCGCTCCGCTACGAATACAAACAGAACAATGCTTTGGGCATTAAGTCGGAAGGGGAACACATCGGCTTTGGTGCCCAGGCAGTACAGAAGATCATTCCCGCAGCGGTGACTATGACCGAGAACGGCTATTTGCAAGTTAACAACGACCCAATTCTCTGGACCATGCTCAACGCAATCAAAGAGCAGCAGAAAGAGATTGAACAACTGAAGGGTCAAATCAAGCAGTTGCGGACAGCCTCGCGCCGGCGGAGGTAACGCGAAAAAAGGGGGAAAGGGGAAGCGGTTCAATTGCCTGTTCCCCTATCACCCCTTCCCCTTTACCCTATTCCCACTTGCCTATTCTCCTTGCTTTTCTTTACGCCTGCACATCCAGGAACTTGGCACGATGTTTGGGATCAGGCAACATGCACGACTCGTGTTTGCCGAACACCCGATAGCGATTGCGCGCCACAAGTTTGTAGACTGCATCTCGAAATCCTCGCGGCAGCACTCGGCCGATTCCCGCCAAACTCCAAATGCCACCTAGTTGCACCAGCATGTAAAGGATCGCATCCGACCGCGCCAGCAGAGCCTCAGTGGATCGCTCGTGGTTCTTAACTACATAGACGGTGTTGAGGTCATGCGGGTCGACGCCGTGACGCGTCAAGAGGCTGTGGGCAAATTCGCTCTGTAGCGAAGCAAATCTAAAACGGTCGCGCTTATCGCGCTTCAGCAGAAACTGAACCAGGTGATTGCAGAGTCCGCAAACGCCATCGTAAAGAACGATTGGATTGGAGTCAGTAGGCAAGATGTCAGCCGTAACTGTGATGGGCGCGGGCGCAAACAATACTCATTTGAACTCAAACGATTTGATGTAGTCGTTGAAGGCCTGGTCCCAATGTTCGACAGTTTTTTCCGGGCCGGTCAGCTTCACGAAGTAAGAACCCTTCGGCGTCTCAATCACAGCTCCGCGCAGACGGTAGATGGAATTGGCATCTTTTGGAGTGCTGTCCTGTGACATGCCGCCGGAATAAGTACCCTTCACGTCGACGGTACTAACTTGCAGCCCGTTAACAGTCATCGTTTCTGTTCGGGCCTTGTCTTTGGAAGATGAGCCATCGGGTTGATTTACCTGATTGACCCAGCGATCGATGTTTGCCTGCGTCGTGCCACCCTGACCAGGTCCAAAATAAAAAACGACGAGCAGCGCGTCTTCCGCGTCACCAGCGGCCTTCGGTAATTTGTATTGCGCCGCACGCATTTCCGAAGTCGGTTTTTCCACCGTCCATCCTTCGGGGACTTTGTAGCTGACATCGCCCGCCGGTGCCAATTTGGACGACGGAGCCGATGGCGCCGAACTACCTGCCGGCTGAGAACCCGAACTGCGCGGGCCTCCGGATACGGAACCCTTCGAGCAGCTTAGACAAGTGAACGCGAGCGCGGTTATTACGATGAATGTTTTCAGCATGATATTGATTTAATCGCAAGACTTGAATCTACTGCAAGCGCTCTGATGCGATGGCGCACAGCTCAAGTGATTGGCTGGGACAGCGGGCGTCCCGCCCGAAATGAGCGCGAATCGCGAAATGAATTGAAGGCCAATCACTTGAGCGGTTTGGGTGTTCACGGCTCAGGCGTCGAAAGCAAGTAAACCGCAAACGAGGCGAGCCAGTGTTCACCAGCGTAATCACCGCTCGCCACGTGGGCCAGCGCATCGCTCGCGTGTATACGTGCAGACTTAACTAAAACTCTTTGGGCCGGGTCACCTGGCGGCAGCGCTTTGGCAATGCTATGCATGCACCAGGCGCGACTCAAATTCAAACCATCCAAATGCACGAGCTTAGGATCGCTGCGGTCGGTCACTGTTGCGGGCTGCAGTAATCTCTTTGGTACCCCAGCGGCAATTTGCGGCAGGAACCGATCAAACCACTGGCGAAACTCTGCCGGGCGCATCACTCTGCGCATCAGATCAGCCTCCAGTAACGCCGGTGAAAAGAAATCTTCACCTCCCGGCTCCCAGGCGGCAGGATAGTTTCTGTCGTTCGCGAAATACGTTCGGCTACGCTCAGCTATAAGCGCAGCCAGTTTTTTGTTCCCGCTTGCCTTGGCGTAGTCAAGAGCGAAGGCCAGACCAAAAGCAGTATTCGGATGAACACCGGTGCGAATCGGATAGGTTTGCTTAGGCAGAAACTGGATAAACGAATCGACTAAAGCATCGACGAGCGGGCGAAGATTACGGGACCAGGTTTTAGCGTCGTCATCGCTCGCTAAGGAAAGTTCCTCGGCGAGCTTCAGCAACCAGGCCCAGCCGTAAGTTCGTTCAAACGATTGCCGATTCTTCTGTTTGAGGTAAGCAGTCTCGACCAGAATATTCTCCGCACTAAGATTTGCATTAAGTGCCTTGCGAATGTCGCGAGCTTCCGGAAGATCGGGAAACGATCTCAGTAGACGAACCAGCATCCAGTGGCCGTGAACTGATGAGTGCCAATCGAAACAGCCATAGAAAGCCGGATGCTGTGCTTTTGGACTTTGGACTTCTCGCTCGTCATTCAGCACGTGGTCTGGCTTGTTGGGAAATTCTCTAGTGATGCATTTCAGCGCCAGCTGTGCGAAGTGCGATGCCTGGGCTTGCGTCAGCGAAGCGGCTGGTATTGGAGTTTGCGTCACCTGGCCCTCGAACGAGTCGGCACAAAAAGTAAAGATTATCATTACGATTATACCGGCGGTGGTTTGTCTATACACTGCTCCTCCTGAGGTCTCAAGGGATCGGACAGATTCACAATACAGTTTCAGTTTTCCTGATTTGGAGTTCTTCTCTGCTTAGTCGCTCATACTAGTAGCGGTGCGACGGCCTGCCAACATGGATATGCGGCCCGGTGGCTGTGCCGGGGATAGCCTGACGAAACGCCAGGAAAGGAATGCCATTAGCGCGCAGGTAGCCGAGCAAGGCTTGTCCCTCCGGGCCATCAGGATGTAGCGAGACATCGATAGCGTTGCGATGATCCAGTCGCCAGCGATCGTGAATCGCACCCTGGCCAAAGACAGCAACTGGCAACGGTCGCTTGAAGGTGTCCTGGAAGAATCGCTGCACCTTGTAAGCGTCTGACAATCCCCAGCTGGCGCCGCCATTGTAACGAATCATCGCAAGCGTGCTTACCATGCCCCCTCTCGGAATCGGTTTGCTTCGTGCGAGCGTCTTTTCAGCTTCTGCTTCAAGCAGGGTATCCGCGATGCGCGAGTCGGCATTAGCGATTGCCTGGCTTATCTCAGTGACCTTATTCCTGGCTTCATTAAGCGCCAGTTCGCTTGCAGCAAGGTCCTGCTTCGAAATCAAGCCTTCAGCAAACAACTGCTGCATTTTAGTCACCTGATCCTGTGCGCGCTCCACGTTCCGCTCGCGACCTGGCAACTGCTTTTTGAGAAGAGTCTGATACTCGTTAGTCGCCTTAATGTACTCTTCCCGCAGCCTCGCCAGTTCGTTGACCGGTTTGCCCGATCTACTTTTCGATCGGGATGACTTGCCCTTCTGCGAAGGCGTCTTCACAGACGCGCGTTCGGTCGCGTCTTTTTGATTCGCGTGCAAAGGCAGCGGCAGCAGTAGCAACAAACTGAAAAGCGCTGGCGCGAAAATCTGGTTCTTCATGATTTTCGTGTCCGCAGCTCAAGTTCTGAGTTGACCTCTCCGCCGATGAGAATCGCCAAACCGGTAAAGTAGAACCAAAGCATGAGCACGATCAGCGCCCCGAGCGAGCCATAGGTTACGCTGTAGGAATTGAAGAAGTGCAGGTAGAGCCGAAATCCAAACGAGACCAGCAACCATAGAACCACCGCGACTATTGCGCCGCCAGTCAGCAGCCTTCGCTTTGGACGCCGGTCATTAGGAGCGAGGTAATAAATCAGATCGAAGGTGAGCAAAAGAAACACGATGGCGATGGGCCACTGCAAAATATTCCAAACGATTTTGAAGGCCGCACTAAAGCCGAAATGCGTCGCTACCCGATCGCCCAGGTTTCCGCCGAAAAACACGACGGCCAGCGCGATCACAATAAATAACGAAACCAGGATTGTCAGAAAAATGGCCACCAGTCTCACTCTCCACCAGGGGCGATCCTCCTTGACGGCATATGCAACATTCAGCGTTGAACTGACGGCACCCATGCCATTGGAGGCGGCCCACAAGGCGGCCAGAATTCCCAGAGAGAGTTTGCCGCCGCCACGGGCCTGTGTGATCTCATCAAGCGTCGTGTGAACCAGCGTTATTGCGGAAGAGGGCATGACCGCGGCCAGGTATGAAAGCAATTTGTTGCGCAGATCCGATCCTGAGCCGGCAACGTAACCGAGTAGAGTCACCAGGACCAGCAGCAGCGGAAAGAGTGCCAGCAGAAAATAATAGGATAGTTGAGCAGCGCGGCCAAGGAGGTCGTGATCGTTAAAGCGCGTCCAGATGCAGCCGGTAAAATTTTTCCACTCCAAAGCAGAAAGACCCCTTGAAAAACGGGAGACCAAGTCCAGTAATCAAAGTCTAACGCGTCGAGGGATGGCGCGCCAAACATTGAACCCAGAGGAATTGAAAGTGAACTTTAAACCGGGACGGGGGCCTGGTCACTTAACCATCGTGCCGGTGCGTGACCAGCGAGTATTAAGGAAAAAGTTGGTGATCGGGTTGCCGTCAGTCGGCGCGCTTTCGTCGTAAGACCAGTAAACAAACATCGCACGACCGATTACAAATTCGCGCGGGACAAAGCCCCAGTAGCGGCTGTCTTCACTGTTCTCGCGATTGTCGCCCATGACGAAGTATTTGTTCTCAGGCACGACTAACTCTTTTCCATTTCCTTCATGATTGAAGGCGTCATAATCTTCACTGCTTTGTTCATCGCCGGAGCCGGGGTGGTAATAGACATCGTAAGTTTCACCCGGCTTACGGGCCGGATCATCTTCAACTGCCAGCGGAGATTTTTCGTCCCTCTTATCGACAGCCTCAATGCGGTGTTCCGGTAAAGGCGTTCCGTTGACTATGACATTCCGTCCTTGAATGCTAATGCGATCGCCCGGCAAGCCGATAACTCGTTTGACGTAGTTAGTAACGATCGGCCTGTTGTTTGGACTTTCGTCGCGGCGTGGATCGTATTTATTGCCCGGATACTTAAAGACGATGATATCGCCGCGCCTAATCTCGCGCTGGGGCAGAAAAGATAAAGTTCTGCCCGGGGCAAAAATAAATTTGTTAACTAAGAGATGATCGCCAATGGTTATTGTGTTCTGCATCGAGCCGGTGGGAACTTTGACTGCCTGCACCACGAATGTCATCCCAAAAAGCGCCATGATGACAGTAACTGCCGCCGACTCAAAATACTCGCGCCACACAGATTTGGGCGGACCGGTTGGCTTGGTTTCCGGCTCCGGCGTCGGACCGTGCCCGTTGCGATTGAAGACGCGGGAAAAAGCGGACGTCTTCGGAGTCGCTGGCGTCTCGGATACGTTGGTAGAAAGTGGCCGAATTGAAGGATTGCTCATTATCAAGTCATCCTAGATACGTTAGCCGCGCCGGTCAAGTTTGCTCGCTCACCCTTGGTCGTTGCTTTTCATCAAGGCAAGAGCCTCTTTGGCGGCGGCGGCCTCGGCAGTTTTCTTCGAGCGCCCTTCCGCTCGCACGCTGCCATTGTCCCAGCTTACTTCGACGTAGAACGTGCGGCGGTGTGGCGGACCAATCGACTCCACTACCGAATACTTCGGCGCCGGTCGCCGCTCCGCCTGCAGTTTCTCCTGCAGCATGGTTTTGTAGTCGGCTTCGGCCGCGGCACTTGGCGTTACTCTTTGTAGTTCCTCACCGAGCGCCTGCTGGATAAAACGAGTTGCGGCGGGCAATCCACCGTCAACAAAAATGGCCCCGGTAAGGGCCTCAAGAACATCGGCCAGAAGTGCATCTTTGCGACGCCCGCCACTCATTTCCTCGCCCCGGCCAAACCGTAGGAAACTCCCGAGGTTCAAGCGCAGCGAGGCCTGCGCAAGCGTGGAGGCGCTCACCAGCCGGTGTTTCATCCTGGAGAGTTCACCCTCCGTCCCAGCGGGATAAGCCTTGCAGAGGTAGTCAGCTACAACCAGGCCTAGCACGGAATCACCAAGAAATTCGAGCGCTTCATTATGGAGTTGACGAGCCTGGTCTTCCGCTCCGGGAGCAACCTGTTCGTGTGCCCAGGAGCGATGCGTAATAGCACGTTCCAGCAGAGCGCGATTTTCGAACTTGTACTCAAGAACGGTTTCCAGGAGGTCGAGATCCGGAAGTGTAATCTCCTGTTTCTTCAAGGTAGGTCCAAGTGTAATGAAGCCGGAAGCGTCGTCAAACTTGGGCGACAGGCTTCCGGCTGTAAACGAAAAGGGTTCCCAACGGCGACGCGAGCCTAAGGACGCCGATGATTGTTTCGAATCTTTGGTTTCGCTGCCGTTTTCGTGTTTGCCGTCTCCGCTGAGGTCTTCTGGGTTGTGCTCACGGTTGAAGCTGCACCCGACGGTTTGTTAGTTGTTTGAACTGCAGTTCCCGTTACAGCAGTTGAGCCAGCTCCACTCGAGCCGTTCGCCGGCGAAGACGTTGTTGGCGGTGCAGCCGGGAGAGTCGTCAAAGGTGTCGGTGGCGGCGGCAAAGGCTTAGTCATCACACTGGCAATCAAATCAGTGAGTCCAACGTCAGATTGATTGTGCCGATACTTGTACCAGGTAGTTAGCGCATCCATCCAGGCCTTCTTGCTGGCTTGGGTGGCGGCTTCATTTCCGGCAAGAGCTACGGCGCGGGCGTAGGCGTCAATCATTCGATCAATTACCTGGTTGATGTTCTCAAGAGCCAGCTTGCTCTCCGGAGACTCGTCTTTTCCTTCGAACCTCGCTTTGTAGTCGGCCGACAATTTGTCATACGGCCCGGACTGGTATGCCTCAGCTACATAGACGTAAGTAATTGCCTGCTTCTTTAACTTGCCCTCAAGTTGTCCAGCCTTGAGGAAGTACGGTAACGCCTCCGCTGCGTTCTTCGGCAGGGTAAGTACTCCGACAGTATTGTTCAGATAAGACAGGGCCTCATCTTTGTTGGCGTAGGGAGCCCAGTTATCCGGTACCGAACCCGCTTGTAGCAGTTGAATGGCCTTCTTGGCATAGACCAACGAATCCGTGTTGAAGGTGTCAACTCTGGAGCTGGCCGCGAGATATCCTGCGTAGGCGAGGTCCATCAGGACCCTGACATTATCAGGCTCGTCTGCAATCACCTGCCGTCCAAGCTCAAAAGCCTTGGCGTAATCCTTCTTGTCATAAACCAGTTCGCTTACTCGCGGGGTCCGTCTGGCTTTATCGATCACGGCCACGAAAGTATTCTTCAGATAATTTCGGATTGACTCTTCGCCCGCCTCACTCGGACAAGCCAAATATTTCTGCGCCAGGTCGTAAGCCTTGTTCTGATCTGTCTTAAACGTGGCGCGGAACTCGGTGTACCAGGCAAGCTTATTCTCGGGGGTGCACTGCCCCTGAGCTGGCGACGCGGCCGGCGCTTGCGCCTTTAGTTCAATAACATTTCCTAACACCGGCAGGAGGGCCAGGGTCGTATAAATTGCTAATACGCGAATGGTCTTTGTCATTAGTTGTTCACAACCTCCAAGTTCTCTCTATGAGCTGTCCCTCGGTGGGCAAATATCTCAACATCAACCTAGCAAATAACGCGCCACTAGGATGCGGACTTACAAAAGCCGGTTGCCGATTCTGAGTTGCTGCTCTACGTCGCGGTCGGAGAGAATACAAATTGTAACGGAACCCCAAAGAACGCCCGCAATATTCCTGCAACTGTCATTAGCTGTCAAGGCAAGAATGTTGGCAGGGTTGAAGAAAAAGCACTCCGCAAAAAAGAGTTTGCGCCGGGCATCGTTTACGGTTTACGACGCTCCGGCGCAAATGGGTTAGCAGAGATTGCAAGTCTCTTGCAACTAGTTCTGCGGATCCTGTGTCCTTCGCGGTCTATCGTCGGGCTGTGTCGGCGGCGGAACTGAAGTTTTCGCTGGTGCAACAGCCTTTTGAGTGTCCGCTTTCTGGGCTGGTGTGTTGATTGGATTCATCACACGTCTGACGTTGGAAGGCGCCGATTCGGGCACCAGTTTGTGCGTAGTCGCAGGCGCCGCTGCGGCGTTTGTTTCGTCAGTGGTCGTTGCCGCAGTAGCGTCTTGATCGGCAATCATATCGTCGCCTTCTTCAGTGCCCACTTCCTTCTCTTCGTCGTCCGGAGTGGAGGCTATCTGGAGATTTGTCGGAGTGCCGAAGCGATCGTGGAGGTCGCGATAGATTCTTCCGGCCACGGCCGCCGGCAGATGGTGATGGGCGTCCGTTCCACGGGTAATTACTACGACCGCGAGTTTGGGATTTGCGAGAGGCGCATAAGAGGTGAAGAGTCCAACCCAGCTACCGCCACCGCCATTACAAGTGCCTGTCTTTCCCGCTACGGTTTGCATTGGATCATATGCTTTTCGACCGGAGCCATAGTTTACCGCACCGATCATTCCCGGAATCATTCGCTGTAAAACGTTACCGTCTATATCGAGCTTGCGCCGCACCTTAGTTTTGAATTTGGCATTGTCCTGAGGACTGGGAACCTGCGGAACCAGCAACTTTCCGCCGTTGGCCATTGCCGAAACCAGATTGCCCAACTGCAAAGCAGTGACTTCGAAGCCATCCGCATAGGAAAACATGCGACGAAGCGTGAAATTGGGGCTCATCTCCGGCAGGCGGCCAGCAAACTCAAACGGAACATTCGCGCCGGTCTTTTCACCCAGGCCCATTTCGCGCGCGTAATGGATCATCTTGTCAAAACCGATGCCGTTACCGACGCGTTCGAAGTAACCATTGTCCGAGCGAGCCAAGGCCGAAGTCAGATCCATACGAGGGCGATCAGCCGCCAACGTCAGTTCTGCAGGGGGAATAATGTTTTCTGAAAGGCCAGCGACTCCGGTCACCAGCTTGATTGTGGAGCAGGGTTTGAAGCCACGTCGCACGCCCCATTCCTGGTTGACTATCGAATAGACTTTCCCTGTTATTGGGTCCATTACCACAACTGTACCGGCGTGATTACCAAGCGCATTAATGGCAACCTGGCGCACCTGCGGATCCTCTCCACTGGTGTTGTCTCGCGAAATCATTCCCTGAACTTCGTCGCGCAAGGCTTTATCGAGCGCGCGCTGACGGGCAATGGCAGCACGTCGCGCAGCCTCAGCCCGGCGTCGTGCTTCAAGGATTTCACGGCGACGTTTTGAGCCCATCCGTCGCAACTCAGCAGCGCGTTCTCGCTTTGTCAAAGGACGGCCGCGTCTTCGCTCAAGCGACTTCAATAAGGCAGCTTGTTCCCGGGCGTTCTGAACGCGCTCTCGTCTGATATCTCGTCGCGATAAGCGAGCTGACCCGCGGGATTTGCCACTGCGCCGCGACTCTCTCGCAGAAAGCCGCTCGCGCCGATTAGAGCGCCGATCTCTTGCGGAAACCTTTTTGCTTTTCTCAGAACGCGAGTTGCTGCGGCGGCTGTCTTTTGCGGGACGCTTCTTGGCAGCGTCAGCCATCCGCAACGGGAGAACAAGAAGGACAATCAAGATAAATGCGGAAGTAAGAATGTGGGGGTACCGATTGCTCAAAGTCATCAGGAGTCTATTACCTTTCTACGGGTTTGGTCTTGCTCGGCTGCACTAGCCTCGCGGAAAAATCTACGCCGTGTAACACATTGGGAAAGGCCTGCGAAACGCCGATTCTCAAATGCAAAAATCTTTTTAGCAATCCTGAGAGTCAACGCTCTCATAAAAAAACCCTTGTTTTCTTATGGACCTGAGGGTCCTCTACTTTGAGGTGGGAGAATTCCCTGATTTGGCGGTCCCTGGGGACATTGATTCGAGACCGCTGCAACTATACCATCTGAAATCCAGACGGACAACACAAAAGTAATCTTTTGTACACAACTGGTCACATTGAAATCTCTCCGTTCTTTCTTAGTACAGAAAATACCGAATGTTGACAACGATCCAGCTGTTATTCTCCCTCAAACTAATATGAGGACTCCGCAAATTTTCAATAGCTTTCGCGCGCGCCTGGTGCTTCTGCTGGTTATGCTTCTCGGACTGACGCTGGGTGTTCAATACTACGTAAACCTGCAGTCGGCGACGCGGAACGCGCACATGCTGGTTGAGCAGGAGCAGGCCATTATGGCCGGCGTGGCGCTGGGAGTTAACAGCATCTCAAACCCGAGTTACCTCGATCAAATTAGAAGCGACGTAAGTGAGCCGCTTCTCGATGAGCCTAATGCGCGCGTACGTAACGTGCTCGTCGTAGACAACAACGGAGATGTTTTGGATAGCCTTAGTAAGGATTATGCGCCGGGGAAAAACCCGGATGACAGTCCACGCTACGCGAAGATCACGGACGTGCCTTTGCCTCCTCTAAGGAGCGCGGTCGACCTGCCAGACGAAAGCCAGCAATTACCGGCTTGGCTAACCGCGTCGCCCGCCCCACTCGCGGGCGAGCCTGGTGCGTTTTATTTTCCGGTGGAGACCCAACAAGGTCGCTGGTATGTAATCGTCGTACTCGGTTCGGCAAACACTCTCCGAAGTATTCTCCAGCGTCAGGCGTCTCGTTCAGCGCAGTACACGCTGTTGCTTCTGCTCGCGACGACTCTGGTCACCGGACTGTTTGTCTGGCGGTTTACGCGACCCGTGAAACGTCTGTCGGTTGCCGCCCAGCGCGTTGCGACCGGCGACTTCGACGTTCGCGTGCCGACAGATCGCAACGATGAAATGGGAGCGCTGGCTGTCGCGTTCAACGATATGACCGCAAAGCTGGGAAGCTTGCGCGAGCTGGAAACGAAGCTTCATCAAGTTGAGAAGGCCGCGGTAGTGGGACGTCTGGCTGCGGCCATCGCTCATGAGATTCGCAACCCGTTAAACTACATTAATCTCACTCTGGATCATCTGCGCTCATCCTTCGCCCCGGAAGACCCGGCGAAGCGCGAAACTTTCGAGCGCCTTGCAAATCAACTCAAGTCAGAAGTGCAGCGAATCAATCGCCACATTACGGATTTTCTGAAATACTCCCGGCCCTCCGCCCTTGAGCTCGAAGCGCTCGACCTGCGGTTGCAGGCGGAAGATGCCCTGCGCGTTATTGCCGGACAGGCCGCGGAGCGAGGAGTTGACACCGTTCTGGAAGCTGATCCCAACCTGCCCCCCGTCGTGGCTGATAAGGATTCCCTGCGATCAGTTTTTACGAACCTGCTGATCAATAGTCTGGAAGCTATCGATGGCAACGGTGGAACGGTCGGGATTAAGCTGTTGTGCGAAACTAATGACAGCGCGCGCGTTGAAATTAGTGACACCGGAAGAGGAATTGCCAACGACGACATTGCCAAGATCTTCGAGCCTTACTTTTCTACGAAAGAAACCGGTACGGGCCTTGGACTTGCCATTGTCAAAAAAGCCGTTGATGATCACGGTGGCTCAATCAGCGTGAGTTCAAAACAGGGCAGCGGCACGACATTTGTGATCATACTGCCGGTAAACCAGAGGACGAAGGAGGAGGAAGGGACGAGGGATAAAGGATGAGGGATGAATAAGGCCGGCCATGCTTTATTCATTCATCTCTCATCCTTCATCCTTCATCCTTCAGAGTTATGGCTCGTAAAACCATATTGGTAGTAGACGACGAAAAGTCGCAGCGCGAAATTCTCGAGATGATTTTGTCCGAGGAAGGCTATGACGTTACCACGGCTTCCTCAGGTGAAGCCGCTATCAAGTTTGCGAAGGACCGGCGATTCGATCTTGCGCTGACTGATCTCATGATGACGGGAATGGACGGCATTGAGTTGCTGCAACACCTGCTCGGTCTCGATTCTTCCATAATCGTTATTCTCTTAACGGCTCACGGATCGATCGAATCGGCCAAGGAAGCTTTGCGTCGCGGCGCGTTTGATTACCTCGAGAAACCCTATGACAAGACAGCGCTTCTGGAAACTATTGATCGGGCGCTAAAGAAACTCGATGCTCTTGACACCGAAATCGTTTCTGCTTCGCCCAACATGGAGTCGGTGAAGCGAATGATACTCAAAGTCGCACGCTCTAATTCGACCGTGCTAATCCGCGGCGAATCCGGTACCGGTAAGGAGTTGATCGCCCGTGCGATTCACAATCAGTCGCCGCGGGCGCAGGAAATGTTTCAGGCGGTTAACTGTGCGGCTATAAACGAGAATCTGCTGGAGTCGGAATTATTCGGCCACGAAAAGGGTTCATTCACCGGCGCGCACGCCGAGAAAAAGGGCTCTTTGAAATCGCCGACCGCGGCACCCTTTTCCTCGACGAGATTGCAGAGCTCGACGTTGCCATGCAGGCCAAGCTGCTGCGCGCACTGCAGGAACGTAAAATCAGACGCGTGGGCGGCACTCATGAGATCAGTGTTGACGTTCGTGTGATTGCGGCGACCAACCGCGATCTTCGTGCCATGGTTAGCGATGGCAGGTTTCGCGACGACCTTTATTACAGAATTAACGTGCTGTCAGTCGACGTTCCACCATTGCGTGAGCGCCGTGAAGATATACCGGTCCTTATCGACTACTTCGTGAAGAAGCACACCCGCAACACTTCGCGCCTGGTGCGTGGCCTCACCCCGGAAACGCGAAAGCTGATGATGGACTACAGCTGGCCGGGTAACGTTCGCCAACTCGAGTCGGCAATCGAGCGCGCCATTCTCCTTTGTGAGGGCGACCAAATAACAATCGAGGACCTGCCGCTCGAAGTGCGGCAGGAATCCCGGCCGGTCGCGGAAGGCGCGTTTAAGTTGCCGCCGGAAGGAATTAGTTTTGAAGACGTCGAGCGCGATCTGATCATGCAGGCCATGGAACAAACTGACTACAACATCACGAAATCCGCCAAGCTTCTGGGTCTGACTTTTCGCACGTTGCAATACCGGCTGGAGAAGTTCGGCATCAAGAAACCAGACGGGAATAAAGAGACGGAGTAGCCTCTCCTCTAACAACGCCAGATGAAAGTCCGCAACGCAACATGATGACACGCTCAACTCGAACGATACTTACTTGTCTAACAATGCTGCTCGTAAGTGCAGCCTGCTCGAAGCCTGCCCCGAACTCGGCATCTGAATCGGCCAATGCTGCAACCGCGTCGCCTAGCCCTCAAAAAATTACGTCCGAAGGCGTGGTAAAGGCGACTGCGCAACGCGTCGAGATTCCGGCGGGCGGCTCAGCAGAAGCCACTGTGCGACTGACCATCCAGAGCGGCTACCACGTCAACGCCAACCCGCCTACGTTCCCTTACCTGAAGGCAACCGTTTTGGAGATTTCGCCTTCGGACGGAGTTTCTGTTGCCTTTGTCACCTATCCGAACGCGGTGGACAAGAAATTTGCCTTCGCGGAAAAACCGCTCGCTGTTTACGAGGGCGATCTAGACATTAAGGCGACGTTGAAAAGTGATAAGGCGGCAAACAAAGGCGAACGTTCCATTCCCGCTCGTTTGCGCATCCAAGCGTGTGACGATCAGGTTTGTTATCCACCGGGAATGCTTGAACTGGCAATTCCAGTGAATGTTAAGTAGTCGTCAACGAAACATTCGTGAAAACTTTTTGGATGATTGTCGCTGCGGTCGCCATAGTAGCGGCGGGCGTTTTTTTGTGGCGGCGAGATTTCGACACCGCCTTTGTAATCGCGGCGCTGGGAATGGTGGCGTGGTTTCTCAATTACCGGGCCCAGATGAAAGAGATTACTGCTGCCGCCGACCTTGAGGAAAAGAACAATGGGTATGAAGAAGCTTATGAGGATCTGGACGATGAATGAGGAGGCCCGTTTCCGCGGGGTTGCGTTTGCTCTGGTGCTGGCAGTCGGGCTCTGCCTAACCACAACGGTAGCCCGGGCTTCAGATGAGAGCGATGTTCGCAGTGTAGTCCAACAGGTGTTCCAGCAGTTGCAGTCTAGAGACTTTGGTTCTGTCTACGATTCCCTGCCCTCATCAACCCGCAACCGCACTTCGCGCGATCGCTTCACCAGCGCTTTGAAGCGATCTCAGGACCGCTACATTCTGGATCGCATTAATATTGGCGCAGTGCGCGTCTCCGGCAACGTTGCCATCGCGGATACGGAGCTTTACGGACGACTCGCCAAACCAATTGAAGCTGAGGGGAAGATAGTAGTGCAGCAGTATCTGGTGCGCGAGGACGGCAAATGGCGCGTGGCTACGGGCGACAACGGCACCATTCAACGCTTTTTGAAAGCGAACCCCACCTTCGCACGCAAATTTCCGATTCGTCAGCCACGCATCTACATGAAACAAAACGGCAAGTGGGTGCTGTTCAACCTGGGAAACAGACAGTAAAAAAGTGCTGAGTACTGAGTGCTGATTACTGAGTGCTGAGTGAAATCATCTGATTCTACTCATAACTCATCACTTTTCACTGTTCTTCAGCTGAGCGCCAACAGATCGTCAAAGGACAACTGTGAGTCGTCAACCGGCTCAGTGAATTCGCCATGACGAATTCTGGAGCGAGGCACGTCCAGCGCTTCTCGCACAGCGTCGAGATGAAAGCGAATTATGTGAGGCGTGACGCGAACCGAGGGAATGCGTCGCTTGCGCGCAAGCCGGCGCACCGTTGACTCGCTAACCTGCAACACTTTGGCAAGCTGGCGAGCAGTAAGAAACTCCTCACGCTCTTCCATGACTGGAATAGTAAATCGTGAACAGTAAATCGTAAATAGCAGTCGGCGAATAAAACATGACTCGGAGTGGCTACGCAAATACGCTCTGATGACAGTGAGGATAGGCGATCCGCTCGGTTTTACTGTGTGCTGTTTACTGTTTAGCGTTTTCGGCAGGTTTGATAGATAGAGCTACACGGTAGATTGCGGCGCCATCAATTTCTATATCTTTGCTGACCGGCTCGCCTCCGTTTGGTTTAGCGGTGACGCGATACCTGGCGAGCTCCGGTGAGAGCCGGAAAACGAACGAGCCGATCTCATTTGTGACCCGGCCATCGATCTTCCTGGCGGTGCCGTCGCCCTCGATCCTGGCCAACTCAATACGAACGTTAGGAACGCTGCGATCGTTTTGGTTGAAGACGCTCCCCCGTATGAAAGCGATTGAGCCTTCGTCAATCGAGAGCACCAAACGATCACCGAGCGAGCGTGTCTTACCGGCTCTTACTTCGACGTCTTCAAGGCTGCCGACGCTCAGTCCTGATTTGCGTAAGGTTACGCCATAACGCCCCGGCGCCAGACGCGATACCACAAACTCGCCGTTCTTGTCCGTAACACCACGCGCTATTTCCCGGTCGCCTTGTCTGACAATAACCGCCACGCCACCAGGCGTTCCGGTTTCAACCCTGACCTTGCCTTTAATTCCGCCGGTTGCCCGATCTTGCGCGAATCCGCTGACCGCCAGGAGTGCCAGTAGAGACATTAGTACCAGGTGCAAATTTCTCTTCATTATCTTGATGATATCACTGTTCAGTTTAATGTATTAGACGTTCGCCAATTAAGCGTCAACTGCAGAACCGCGATCAGTAGTTGCACTTTTCGCGACAGTCTGCTCTTGCGTCAAAAGCTCGTAGCATCCGCCCGCTACCGCTCGCGCTCTGGAAATTCGAGTTCTTGCATCTGGATTAGTTGATGCAGGGAAACTCCTTGCCTGTTGCCTTCGTATCTAGTTCTGGCTCCAGAGGACCCAAATGTCTATAGGCTATGCGGCCAAGTCCGCTTGGGCGCTTCAGCGGAGCACAATATGCCAACGGATGAATACAACTATACATTTCGCCCTAAGAACCTTTTTGATCGAAAAGCTATAAACATTCGGGTCCTCCGGGACTCTTGGCCGTGCAAGATGCGGCTCGTATAATTCGCGCGAAGGATTTCTCCCCAGCCGATCCAGCTCAGATGAAAACCTCTCGTCAATCAAAGAAGCTGCTCGCCTTATTGTATGTTGTCATACTTTTCGGCGGCGCAACTCTGACACCCGGCTTCGCCCAGGAAATTGATCCTGCCAAAGCGCAACGGCCGCGACAAGTTTTGCCGAAAGATGACCAGGAACCTGACGAGGTGTTGAAGGTCGATACTGACCTCGTTTCTCTTGACGTATTCGCAACCGACGCTGAAGGCCGCCCTGTTAGGAACTTGAAACAGGGAGACTTCAAAATCTATCTCGACAACGTCGAGCAGCCGCTCGCATTCTTTCAAGTAGAGCGACGCAGCGGTGAACCCCGGCCCCTGGCTGTGGTATTCGCGCTCGACATTTCCGGTAGCATGACCGCAGAGGAGATGGAGCGCCTGCGGGGCGCACTCCACGCATTCTCCACGCAGCTCTCGGGACACTCCGCGCTCTACGCGGTGATGGCTTTCGGCATGAACGTAAAGGTCCTGCAGAAGTTTTCTTCTGAACCAGCCAAGTTGGATCGAGCCTTCGACCGCATGGCGCGCGAGTCTAATGGAATGTCGACTCATACTTATGATGCAGTTGATGATGCAGTTCGCATGCTGGTGCGTCACGCACCTCGCACCCGCGAGCGGCGACTGATGAAGCGTGCAGTTTTGGTGGTTACCGACGGGTTCCCTGTTGGTGATACCGTCTCGCCGAAAACTGTTATAGAGCGTGCGAACGCAGCCGATGCCAGCATTTACGTGGTGACCCTGCCTTCCTACTCACGAGTATTGGCTTCAGCAGCGCAAGCTCCTCTGCCGACTCCGCTGGATGTTAGTGGTCTTGCCGAGTTGACGGGCGGACGAAGCGTTTACGCCGAGGAGAATAACTATGAACCGTTGTTTCGCGCCCTGGCCGAAGAGGTTACTTCCGCTTATGTGCTGGCTTTTTATCCGCCTGAGCAGAAGCGTCGGGACGGAGAATTTCACAACATCCGGGTAGAGGGTCCAGGCGGTTTGATTCTGAGGCAGAGTCGTCCAGGCTTTCAGGCGGGAAAGAATAGAAGGCAGTAGGCAGAAAGCAGTAGGCAGAAAGCAAATTCCAACGTCAGGGGTTTTGCCTTCTGCCTACTGCGATCTGCCTACTGCCTTCTGTCACTCAGAATTCGTCGTCTTCATCATCGTCGTCCAGGTCATCTTCTTCCACGATGTCCAGCTCTACCGGATCGAGTCCGACCACCTCGAGTTCGACACCGCATTCCTCGCAGGAAACGCTCTCTCCTTTATCGGTGTCCGTATCCACATGGACATCCGCATCACATTCGGGACATGTTCCAGTCGGCACTTCTTTACCTCCAACAAGATTTTGCTAAGCAGCGATACATCCGAAGTAATGCGATGATCCTGCCCCACGTTTTGAGTGTCTGGCAACCAATCTACCCGCGCCTGTCAGTTTTTGCAATACTCTTTTTCCGCCGAGTTTTGGCCCGGTGGGAGAGGCATCCTTGCCGATATATTTGACCTCACAAGACAGGCGAGTTCTTAACAATCGCTACCCAAAATCAGAACTGGGAGCGCCAGCGACCAGCCGAAGAGTCATCTCTCGCAACCTTCGGATTTAGAACGTAGTTACTCCCCACCACTTTTCTGTTGATGCCCTGGTTGGTCGCTATCGCTCCCAGTTCTGATTTTGTGTAGCGGTTCTGTTGATCTGCGCTGAAGCCAATTTCAGGTGGAGTTCATCCCCACAACTACTCGGTCGCTACCGCTCCCGGTTCTGACTTCATCGACCCACAGTGGTGGGCCGATTCAGACTCACAATAAATTCAACAAACCAATGCAAGAACTCTGGCGCAACCATCGCCCAATCTATACGGTAGTCCAAATCCCAACTTCAGCCCGGTCGCTACCGCTCACGGTTCTGTATTGCTCGACCCACAATGTAAGAACTCTGGCTCAACCAATTGATCCGGTAGTGCACATCCCAAGTATTACCCGGTCGCTACCGCTCACGGTTCTGACTTTGTCGACCCACAATGGTGGGCTGATTCAAAGCCTCGCCAAACTCCCGTTTTTACTGTGGCTTCCCACAGTCGCTTCCTCAGTACCAAACGCTGAGGCTGTACGTGATAACATGGCCGCCGACTGATTAACGCCGCCTCGAAAACTTAGCAGCCAGGGCCAAGAATTCCTCCATGCTCGCGTTTATCAAACGACGACAGTTCAGCTTCGCATTACTCGTCTGCTTCGTTCTTGTGCTCCTGGGTTCCTACTTCTCGCTCGCTCGAAATCAGAGGAGCGAGCTTCAAGCTGCCGCCCCCGCCACTGCCCCTCTCAACCACACCACCAATCACGCTCTAGCGCATTCCGTTTCTTTAGACTCAGACAACGACGGCATTCCTGACACGGCTGAATTGCAAAGCTATATGGACCGCGAGAACTTTCGCCGCTGGTTCACCCTGATTGCTGAAGGCCAGTTTTACCACCTGAGCGAACAGTGGAACGCAGAACAAAGAGACTGCGCCGGCTTGGTGCGCTTTGCCTGGCGCGAAAGCTTGCGACGTCACGATCGCGCCTGGTTGCAAAAGATGGGGCCGGCATACACCCCGGTCGCGCCCGATGTTTCGCGTTACACGCTCGAGCAAGGTCCGCTTGGAGAAAAGCTCTTCCGCACCGGCTTTGGCTCCTACAAAGACGGCGAGCTGTCTAATGGGACCTTTTCGGAGTTTGCAGACGCGCGCAGTCTCAAAAGTTTCAATGCCAAATTCATCAGCCGTGATCGCCGGGTGGCCCAACCTGGCGATTTGCTGTTTTTCTACCAACCATGGGTGCAGAAGTTTCCTTACCACGTAATGATTTTTCTGGGTGCCGCGCAAATGGGTGGCAATCAATCCACCGATTGGGTGGTTTATCACACCGGCTCCTCGCCATCTGACGCAGGCACTGTGAAAAAGGTTGAGCTCTCGGTTCTGGATCAGCACCCCAACAAACGCTGGCGACCGGTTGAAAGCAATCCCAACTTTCTCGGCTTCTATAGATTGAAAATTCTCGAATGACCCAATTGTCGACTGGCCCTAAGGAGGCTAAGCCGTGTTTGAAATGAACTCTCGCTCCTATCGCGTTCTAACCACTTCCTTGATTTACCTTGTCGCCATCGCGGCGGCCCTGACAGTTGCGACCTTGCGCTCGCGAGCAAAGCCGAAGCCGGCGCCCCCCGCTCCCGCTTATCTCGAAAAGAGACTGCCATCCGACAAGCCTTTCTTTTCGCTTTCTACGCATCGCACTTACGGCACCACTGATAACGCGCGGCTGTGGGTCGACTACCAGGGAGTTGATCATCTGGACTTTCGTGTTTACCAGGTAAGAGATCCGCGAAAGTTTTTCACCGGACTCAAAGACCCTCATCAGATGGGAGAGCGGGAAGAAGCGGAAGTTGCGAGCACCTTGCCACACCGCGAATCCTTTCTGGAGAAAGTGCGCAATCTGAAGCGTTGGGCTTATGCCGGCATCCAGGGGTTCGTGCGTGGTCAGTTGCGGCGCGATTCGCGCGAGGCCTTCAACCATAAGTTTCGCAAAGAAACCGATGTCATTCGCACGCCGCTGAATGTTTCCGACTACGCTCGTGTGCCCCTGCTGAATCCGGACCTTCTGATCAGTAGTTGGCGCGAGCCTTTGCCGCCACTGGAAAATGCCTACGATCAGCGCATGATCCCGCTGGGGAAAAAGACTCCCGGAGTTTATCTGGTGGAAGCAGTTGAAAACGATTTGCGCGCTTACACCGTGGTCGTGGTTACCGATTTGACGATGATTGACAAGACCACTCGCGATGGCGAGTTGCTCGTCTACACGGTCGATCGCAAAACCGGCGAACCGCGGCCGGGAACCCAGGTCGAAATCGTGCGCGAGCAAAAGACCGTGGCCAGCGGCGTCACTGACAGTCAGGGCATTCTCAGAACGAAGATCGAAAAGAAAAAGCCGGCCGCCAAAGCCGCTGATGAAGAAGCCGGCGAAGAGGAGGGTGGCGCCGAGCAAGGCGATGCCGAGGCCGAAGCACCTGATGAAACTGATTCCGAATCGCTGCTGATCCTTGCCAAACAAAGTAGCAACTTTGCCATCTCCGATCTGGGTTCAATGTTTTTTGGATATGAGGACTCTGAGGAAAGCGGAGAAAACCTAAAGGGCTATATCTATACTGATCGCCCGGTCTACCGTCCAACTCACAAAGTTAATTTCAAAGGGATCATCCGGTCTATCGATTCCAACGGCGCCTACAAACCAGTCTCGGACAATACTGTCAATGTCACCGTAGAAGATCCCAATGGCGCCAATGTTCTCACGAAGGAACTGCCAATCTCTCCGCGCGGCACGTTCAATGGCGATCTGGACATCGCCGAAGAGGCGCCGCTCGGCAGTTACCGCATCGCGGCTGAGGTCGAGGGTGGTTCAGCAAGCGGCAGCTTTGAAGTAGCCGAATATAAGAAACCGGAATACAAAGTGACCGTCTCAGTTCCCGGAAAATTCGTGCAGACGGGACAGAAAGCTAACTTTTCCATCGACGCGCGTTATTTCTTTGGCGCCCCGGTCGCGAATGCCGAGGTGAAGTATTACATCTATCGCTCGCGTTACTACGCATGGTTTGGCGAGGAAGATACTGACGAGACAACTGACGAGGCGGAAACCGAAGACGAGTATTCGCAGTTTTATCGCGGCGGCGACGATATGGTCCAGGAGAGCGAAGGAACACTAGACGCCCGCGGTCATCTCAATGTTGACTTTCCTGTTCCTCAGGCCGAGGAAACTGACACTTCAGACTACAGCTATCGCCTCGAAGCACAAGTGACGGATTCAGCTCGGCGGACCATCGATGGCGCCGGAAGCTTTGTAGCGACTCGTGGCACTGTAGTCGCCAATGCCGATCCCGATCGCTACGTCTATAACAAAGGTGACCTCGCTAAGGTTCGAGTTACGACTACTGACTACGAGGGGCATCCGGTTTCCGCAAAGGTGCAGCTCCAGTTTGTTGAGCGCACCTGGACCAAAAAACCGAAGCCCGAAGATGCCGATGAGTATTACTACCCTGAGTATGAAATGCATGAACGGCCGATAGCCTATGCGGACGTGCAAACCGACTCGCAAGGCCAGACCAGCTACGATTACACCACGACGGAGGCAGGCAACCTCTCGATCAAGACGGTGATTTGGGAGAACGGCCGGCCAGTGGCCACTATCGGCGGTTATCTCTGGGTGACTGATCGTCAGTATCCCTGGAATGAATCTTCCTTCTACAGTGAAGACTACACCGCGATCAAACTCGTGCCGGATAAAAAGTCCTATAAACCCGGCGACACCGCTCATGTGTTGGCCATCCTGCCGACAGATAATGCCCACCTACTGGTTAGTACGGAACTAAACAAGGTGATATCTGTCCAGCATGTCAGCTCAGCCGGCAGATCAATAGTCCTTGATGTACCCATTCAGGCCAGTTACGCCCCGAACGTTTTTCTGAACGTCTCATACGTTAAGGGCGGCGACATGTACACGAGCGACCAGCGTTTGATTGTGCCCGCTCGCGACAAAATGCTTAACCTGGAAATCATTTCTAACAAGAAAGAGTACAAGCCGCGCGAGGCGGCCTCGTACACAATCCTGGCGCGCAACGCTGATGGCGCACCCGTATCCGGTGCTGAAGTAAGTCTGGGCGTGGTCGATGAAGCGATCTACAGCGTCTCGCCGGATTATTCGGGCAACATCAAGAGCGAGTTCTACGGGCTGCGCTACAGCAGTGTGGAAACGCATCTGTCAATTAACTATTCCTTCACCGGTTTCGCCGGTGACAAACCAATGGACCTTGCCAAAAACAAATCGACCTACCAACTTGCCGACTTCAAGAACGAAGGTGACCTGGTTCAACCTACCATCAGGAAAAACTTCAAAGATACTGCTTTCTGGCAACCTGACGTGGTCACCGGCGCAGACGGCAAGGCAACTGTCAAAGTTGATCTGCCTGATAATCTGACCACCTGGCGTGCCACTGCGCGTGGGGTAACGGCTGACACCAAAGTCGGCGCGACAAAGTACAAAGTGGTCGCGCGCAAAGATGTGATCATGCGGCTGGAAACGCCCCGGTTCGTCACTCAAGGCGACACGGTCACGCTTTCTGGAATCGTCCATAACTACTTGAACGCGGACAAGGCAACGCAGATATCGCTCGAAGTGGATGGAGCGCAACTGCAGAGCTCGGGAAAGCAAACTGTCACCATCACCAGGCAAGGCGAGCATCGCATTGACTGGCAGATCTCCGCTCCCAATGCCGGCGAAATCAAACTGCTGGCTAAGGCATTGACTGATACCGAATCAGATGCGGTCGAATTACCCTTGACGGTTATGCCGCGCGGTTTGCACCAGGTGAAAAATGAGTCAACCTCTTTCTCGGATGAGAACGCCGAGAAGACTTTCTCGATGAACCTGCCGCCAAATGCTGATGCGCGCGCGCGCAGTTTTAAAATCGAAGTCGCGCCTTCTATCGCCGGCACTTTGTTTGGCGCCCTCGACTACCTGACCACCTACCCATATGGCTGCACCGAGCAGACCATGTCGAGTTTTCTTCCTAATGTAATCGTTAGCCAGGCTTTGAAGAACGTGAAGACGTCGTCAATAAAAGACTCAAACGATCTGCCTAAAAAAGTTCAGAAAGGAATGGATCGTTTATACGCCTACCAGCATAACGATGGCGGCTGGGGCTGGTGGAAAGACGATCAAAGCGATCCCTTCATGACCGCCTACGTTGTAAGCGGTCTGACCCTGGCGAAGCAGAGCGGCTATGAGCCTGACGATAATCGCATCGCAAGTGGTCGCGAGAAACTGAAACAAATGCTCGATTCGGGCACAACTGAAGCCGGCACGCAGATCGATCTCGAAACGCGCGCCTTCATGGTCTACGCGCTTCAGGAAAGTGGTGGCGCCGATGGCCATTACGTCGAAAAAATCGCCAGCGAACGCGGAAACCTGCAACCGTATGGTCGCGCGCTGCTCGCGTTAACCTTGAAGCAACGCAAGGATGACAAGCGCGCGCGCGATGTCGCTGCCGAAATTGAAAGGACTGTCTCGGCTGACGACTTTTCTGCATACTGGTCCTCAAGCCGCAAGCCGATGCTCGACTTTGCGGAAACAAATGACACCGAAGCAACCGCCTTGTCGCTCAAGGCGCTCGCTCGTATCAAGCCTGACAGTCCAGTTCTGGCCAAGGTCGCACGCTGGCTGGTTTCGAACCGCCCAAGCGGTTACTACTGGAACTCAACCAAAGACACTGCGTTCGCAATACTCGGATTGATTGACTATCTGAAGATTAGCCGGGAACTCTCACCGGATTACGACCTCGAAGTGTACCTGAACGGCGAAAACGTCTTGACTCAGCACGTTTCGTCGGCAGCCGCTTCGCAAACGTTTTCCGTTTCCCGCAAAGCAAACGATGTGGCCGGGACTAATGACATTCGCATCGTCAAGCGCGGCAAGGGGGTGGTTTATTTTTCGTCGTCGCTGGACTATTACACGGGCGAAGACGACGTAGCCGCGCGAGGTTCCGCCGATCTGAATCTCACCCGTGAATATCTCCGTCTCAGCGTCGTTGAGGACGGCTACAAACTAAAATGGAAGACTGCGCCCTTGAGCGGTGAGGTTCACTCCGGGGACATGCTGGTGGTGCGGCTAACACTTAACGGTTCTAAGGCGCGCCATCTCATGATCGAAGATCCTATCCCTGCTGGAGCCGAACAGGTTGAGAGCGTAGGAAACCTAAACCTCGACTACACCTCCGGACGTGATTGGACTGATTGGTACAGCTCGCGTGAGTTTCGCGATAACCGTACCGTGTTCTTCCTCGATTACTTTGACGGCAAAGCTACTTTCCAATATGCGATGCGAGTGCAGATACCGGGACAATTTCGCGTAGCGCCGGCGCGTGCGGAGTTAATGTACCGGGCGTCAACGCAGTCAAACACAGCGTCGGGGAAACTGGCGTTTCTTGAGCGGAAATAATCTCCCTCCCCACGAGGTGGGGAGCGATTAAGGGTGGGGTTGGGCGCACCGGCACCCTCTCCCCCAGCCCCTTTCCGCGCAGCAGAGAGGGGAGTGCAGAATCTGGAGAATCCAATGTTGACTGAAACATTCCATTCGATCGCTACGGCCGCGCGCAACGTCTTTCGCAATTGGCCATCGATGCTGTTAATGGCGGCCGTCTACGCGTCATTGCTCGCTCTCCTTTACCTCCTGGTAGCTATTAGGGAAGCGACACTACCCCAGGTGATCCTGACTTTTTTGTTCGCGGTCGCGGCGCCACTGCTCTTCTTCATTCTGCAGACCATGATTGCCAGCGGCAACGAGCGGCAGGTTGCAAAAGAAGATACGGCCGAGACTGAGCAACTAACTGCAGGGTTGCTCCTGAAAAAGTCGTTGACGAGTTTCTGGAAACTGATCTTGATCAGTTTGCCTCTGATCGCCCTCGCGATACTCATCGCCTATCTCCTTGGTAAAGCACAGAATTACTTTGGGCAAAATATCAATGAGCCAGCACTTTCCACGCATACTTTAGCGCCGCCGCCTAATACGTCACCGGCCAGGCCGATCAACTGGAGAGTTGCGCTGTTCTCTACCATTCGTTATCTGGCGTTTGGCCTGGTCTTGCCGCTGGCGGCGATCCATTTGTGGCTTGCTACTGTGCGTGATGGACTGGGAGCAGCGGTTCGCAAAATTGCGAGTCTTCTGTCGCGAGCCTTCGCTCCACAGTCAGTCCTTATATACATCGCCGGATTTCTGGTTTTCGCCGTTGTCCCCTATTTTTTGCTTTTCAAAACCACTCAGTCGCAACACGCCTGGCTTGAGATTTCTTTCCTGGTCGCGAGACTGCTGGTGGTGTTTGCTTTGACGCTGTTTGGCTGGACTATTACCGTGCGCGCCCTGGGACGGTATTCATCGAGCGCGCACCCTGAACCCGCAAACGAGGCCGCTTGATGCAGTCACCGCACTCATTGGCATCCCTCAGTCAGGGAACTCTGCCGGCAGATGCGGGCACAGCGGAGGTGTCGTCTCCAGTCTCCATACAGGAAGTACGAAACAACTGGCTGCCACGCTCGCGCTTGCCTTTCACTGCCGGACTCGCAGTTTGCGTTGCGGTTTTTGGTGGAGCGATTGCCCTTAAACTTGCGCCCCATTCAAGCTTTTCCTCATCGGGGGCGGCCGCTGCTAATGCTGAGTTACTCGATCAGCGTTTGCAGCGCGCAGCCACACAAGCACTCGGCGATCGTCGCGGCACCATTATCGTGATGGATCCGCAGACGGGACGCATCCGCGCCGTTGTTAATCCGGAAATCGCGTTCCAGGGAAAATTTTCCCGTCGGGTCCGCGATAAAACCATTTACCGCTCTGGCTGCCTTGCGATCCGGCTTAATTGACGAAGACTCGCGCACTCTCTGTCACGAAAAATATTCGCATCACGCGTTTCAGACGACGTGTTCACATCCTCGCGATCTGCCGCCGCTAAATCCCACTGAGGCCATTGCCTACTCCTGCAACTACTACTTCAGCACCCTGGGCGAACATCTCAAGGAGACAAGCTTTAGCAGCACGCTCAGCGAATTTGGTTTTGGTAAAAAGAGCGGGGTCAATGCCGGCGGAGAAATAACCGGAGAACTACGGCGCAGCGATTGGCGTCCGCAGAATGCGATCGGTGAAGGCAACTATCTCCAGGCCACTCCAATTCAAGTCATCGATGCCTATGTGGCGCTCGTAAATGGCGGCCGGCTTTTCAGGCCACAAATCGAAAAGCCGGCAAACTTCGCAGCCGAACTGCGGACGAGTGTCGAAATCAAAGATCGTGACCGGGAACTAATTGTCAGGGGCATGCGTGGGGCTGTGCGCTATGGCAGTGCTGAAAAAGCCAGTCTCTATTCGCTGCCTGTTTACATCTTCGGCAAGACCGGCACAGCCACTGAACTCAACGGTTTTCGAACCCACGGTTGGTTTGTTGGGATTGGCTCACAAGGGACTGAGGCAGCGTCTGATTCTGAAGCCGCGCCCGATAAAGTGAAGCTGGCGGTGCTGGTTCTTTTGACCCGGGGTCATGGATTTGAAGCGGCCAAGGTAGCGCGTCCGATCTTCGACGAGTTTGCGTCTTCTGAGATCTCAAATCTTAAATCTGAGATCCCAAATCCTACATCTGAGATCTCAAATTTCAAATCTCAAATCAAAAGCCCAAAATCTCAAGCAGACACAATCAAAGTTCACCTGGTGCGAGAAAACGTCACGCGCACGGTTTCCTTTGAGGACTATGTACGCGGCGTCGTGGCAGCCGAGGGCAGCATGGAGACTGAGCCTGACGCTTTGAAAGCCCTCGCCATCGCCGTCCGCACTTATGCACTCAGAAACCTGGGGCGGCATGCTCGCGACGGTTACGACTTCTGCAACTCAACACACTGTGAAAGATATCGTCCCGTAGACCGGGAGGTTGGCGGTTACGTTTCGCCGTTGATTCTCGAAGCTGTTGAAGCTACTCAGGGTGAGATTCTCCGTGACCAAAACGACGAGCTGGTCGATTCCTTCTTCAGCGCCTCCTGTGGAGGCGCCACCGCAGATATGGCTACCCTGTGGGGCGGCAGTTCCCCTCCCTACTTGCGAGGCGTGCGCGACGAATATTGCTCGAACGAGGCGCACAGTAGTTGGACCGACACCATTTCGCAGTCTCAACTCCTCAAGGCATTGCAGACAGATCCGAGCACGAATGTTGGTGAGCGTTTAATGAACGTCAGTGTTCTACGCACGGACGCGAGTGGCCGTGCAGAGTTGATCGCAATTGAAGGAAATCGTCGCTTAACGATCAAGGGCTGGGACTTCAAGATCATAGTTGGGCGCGCCCTTGGGTGGAACTTGCTTAAGAGTTCGCATTTTGCAATTACGCGGTCAGGCTCGAATTTTGTTTTTCGTGGCCGCGGGTTTGGGCACGGGCTGGGGCTCTGTCAGGAAGGCGCGCACGTCATGGCAGAGCGCGGCGCAAACTACCGGCAAATTCTGATGAAGTATTTTCCGTCGACGCATGTCGCCAATAACGGCAATGGTTTAGTTTCGGCTTTCTCTGTGCCTCCTCGGTGTTCTCTGTGCCTCTGTGGTGAGTGTTTGCTTGGCGTCTATTCACCACAAAGACACAGAGAAGGCACAGAGACTTTTCAGCCAGCTGATCTCATGTGGGGGTCTGAACTCGAATTCTTCGTAAGTCAACCCACAACACCTCCTCGCGACACTGTGCCTCGACTTACCTTACGCAGCGAAGAATTTCGTATTAACTATCCCGCCAACGTTAACCAGCGCGATGCTGAAGCGTTGTTGACTGTGCTTCAGTCCAGCCGCAAGTCACTCCTTGCACGCGTCTCGGCCGCCGGAGTCAGAATTCAGTTTCCTGTCCTGGAAGTGATTGTAAACGAAACGACCGGCGATTTTGTTGGCCGCACCGGGTTGCCGGTTTGGGCCGCAGCCGCCACGCGCGGAAACAAAGTTGAGCTTCAGCCACTCGATACGCTCAAGCGCCGCGGAATTCTCGAAACAACTCTACGCCATGAACTCGTACATACTGTGATTGACCTGGTAAGTCGCGGCAATGCGCCACGCTGGCTGGCAGAAGGGTTCGCGTTATACCTGGCAGGCGAGGGTCGCTTGCTTGCACGCTACGAACCGCAGAAGCGAATGACGACGGCCGAAATTGACAAGCAGCTCGGCTACTCCACCTGGATGGTGTCAGCCAATGAAATGCGGACAGCGTATGCCGCTGCCTACAGCGAAGTCAGCCGACTGGTCAAAAGTGAAGGCGAAGCGAATGTTTGGAAGCGATTGGCGAAGTGAGCAGCACTGATCGCCAGCCAACCATCACCACAGCATTATCAGTCCAAGGTATACTCGCGCCAGCATGCCCGGTTCGGGAAGGATCGCCGCTAGTGCATCGGGTTGAATTTGAAGCCCAATCTATGTCGGTATTAAGAGCTTCCAACTACTCACATGAAGATCTTCAAACCAGCTGATCATCTAATTGCTTGTGTTGTTGCGCTTGTCTTACTGGCAACGCCGGTGCTCTCGCAGCAGCGTCGCAGCTCGCCGAGGAAACCGCCAGTGCCGGTTTCGGAACCAGCGCCCACTTTTGACTCGCTACTCGCCGCCGACAGCTACAAAATTTACTGCGAGATTAGGGGCGTTGGTGGATTGGTTCGTTCTTCCGCTGTGAACGATCTGCTTGATCCGATAATGAAGCTGGGTGGCCCGCCCAAAGAATTCAAGACAGTTGTGAAGTGGCTCAATGCCCACGCGGAAGCACTAGCCGGATCACGCATGATGGTGGCTGGTTGGGGATCCAGGCCGAACTTGCCAACGGTTCTGATCGCCATCGAGTTTTCTTCTCCCGAAGAAGCGAAGAAGTTTTATCCCGAGCTACGCGATTTCCTGCCCAAGATCTTACCAACGCCGACACCGGCTCCAGCGCCTACGCCGGCTGTAATTCCCGCTGTCCAGACTGCAGTTTCTGCCAATCCGCCAGCGACGCCGGCAGTGAAAGCGGAGTTGGTCGTATCGCCTGCAACTCCGAGGCAAACCATCGGCACAGTTGCGGATAAAGAACCCGAGCCAGCCCTGCCACCTTATCAAATGAAACAAGCTGGCTCGCTGGTGCTTATTAGCGACGTCGCGTTTACCTTTAAGAATCTTAGACCGCGAGGGAGCAAAGCACTGGAGGAAGATCAGAACTTTCTGCTGGCGCGGAATCGATTTGCGTCTGAATCGCTTTTTGTTTACTTCGATCTTAAGGCGATTGAAAAGGAAGAGAAGGAGCAACGGCAAAAGTGGCAAGAGGAAGCGCAAAAACGAGCCGAAGTCGAACAGAAACGAGCTGAAGAGGCAGCAGCCAATCCCCCCACCGAAGAGCCGGTGATTGAGACGTCAGATCCGGAACTTACTGCGGTCCCCGTCGAGGAACAAGTAATGCCGCCGGAGCCGCCCCCTTCTGAGCAACCAACGGTAATAGCAAGCACAGCCGGTGCGCAGGCGTCGGGCGATGCTACGCTATCCGGCGGGCCCCAACCCAATGTTGATGAGGCCGTGGCGCTATCCTCGCTCTCCCGAATGCTTTTCGGAGGCCAGAGCAAATGGCCCGAAGCCGTCGGCGCGGCGCTGGTGTTCGAAGGCGATGCTTATGTTCTGCGCACGCTGATAATCAACAGCGCCGAGAACAAAGGCATCGCGATTCCCTTTGTTCCGCAATTTGTTTCGGGACCTGCTATCGCGCCGGAGTCTCCTAATATTTTTCCTGCTGACGTGGAGTTGTTCGCCAGCGTGTCGCTCGACTATCCACAAATCTACGAAGGAATGTTGCAGGCGTTAGCCGATCTTGAGGAGCAGGAGAAAAAGAATTCGGGGCCCCAACATCGGCCCGCCTCAAGCGGTCCGCGGGAAACTCCCTTTTCTTATTACGAAAAGAAGTTGGGGCTAAAAATTAAAGACGACCTGCTGCCCCTGCTCGGCAATGAATTGGCACTTGCTCTACCCAAAAGAGCCAGGAAAGCGACGAACGAGGCGGCGACGAACACAACCGTAAATCCGGCTATTGGAGAATCCACACAACCAGACCCGGCAAATGGTCCGAATACTGGTCCGAACCCTGTGATCGCAATTGCGGTAAAGGATCGCGAAGCAGTTGGACGACTAATACCAAAAATTATTGAGGGCTTCGGTTTGAAGGGAGCGAGCCTGCTGGCCCAAACCGAGAAACGAGAAGGAACTGAAATCGTTTCCTACGCCGGAGCTTTCGCTTACGCGTTCGTAGGCGACTTCCTGGTCTTATCGCCCGACCCTGCCGAAACCCGACACGTAGTCGACGCCTATCTGAGTCATCAGACACTTTCCTCAGATAGCCATTTTAGAAACTACACTCGCTGGCAACCACGTCAGGTGCTCGGGCAGGTTTACATGGCGCCCTTCCTGGTAGCGGAATATACGGTTGGCAGCGGCAGATCCGGCGCCGCTCTCGACAAGGTGAATGCGTTCTTTTCCGGCGTGAACCCAGCGATCGATCCCCTTACCTATTCACTTTCCAACGATGGGTTGGGCCCGTTTCACGAATTGCATGTGCCAAAAAATCTGCTCCAGGTGCTGGTTGCCGAAGTGTTGACCAGCACAAGCGAGGCAATGCCTTCGAGCAATGAGGCGGTCACGAGAAGTCTCATGCAGACGCTGGCCAACGCCGAAATGACCTTCAAATCAACTGAAGGCAACAGCGGTTACGGCACCCTCGAGCAACTCACTTCGGCAGGTTTATTCAGTATGGAACCGTTGGAGAAGTATGGCTATAGAATCTCGGTCTCTGCCTCAGCGGATAAGTTTGAGATTACTGCTGTTCCCATCGAGTATGGCACCACTGGAAAGCTTTCTTTCTTTATTGATGAGAGTCAGATCCTCCGCGGCGGCGACCATGGTGGCGGGGCCGCGACAGCTAATGATCAACCCCTGTAAGCTATCGCGTGTTGGTGCACGCGTTTGTCATGCTGTAATACTTCGGTTTTTTTCGTCGCCAACCGGAGGCGGAATGGCCGCGCATTGTTGTGACTCAAGTTTGGAGCTGGCACTATAATTTCTTGACACGTCTCTACCCGGAGATTAGATTGTCGGAGGCCTTTCCGAATAATTTTTGTCAGCACACATAATCCAACTTGAAATGATCGTTTCTGTTTTCATCAGAAGCATAGAACTGTAATCGCTTCGCGATGTATGAAGTGACTTGCCCCGCATTACAAACCCGTCAGGCGCTGGGAAGCGCTGCTGAGCGAATTCGAACCTCAAATTGCGTTCCCGATCCGTTCGAAAAAAGTAAACCGCGCGCGGATTAATTGATCTTGGTTGACAACTTTTCCTCAGGTTTTCTGTATCCCGAGGCAGCGTTCCCTTAGTCTGGATTCCAGGAGAAACCCCATGAAGTCGTATTTCAGATTGTGTGCTCCGGTCTTAATGGCCTTGTTGATAGCCATCGCTTTGGTCGGCAATGCGTTCTTTTCCAGGAAGGAACAACCAACCACAAAGATGCAAAGTCAAGCTCCGACCGAGGCCAACTCGCGGGCAACTGGAACCGCCACTTCTCCGGCGCAAGAATCGCTTTCAGTTCCAGCAAGACCGGCCACAAAGAAAAGAGCTCTCTTTTCCGCGGTAACACCAGCGCCTCAGGGAATTGAATCAAATGTTCGGACAGCAAGCTCCGACGCGGAAGTCGCCGAGGCAAAGCTGGAGTTGAGCAAAGAGAATGGTCCGCTCCTTTCTTCAAATGCGAACAACCTCCGCACTCGTGCGCAAAAGGGATTGGTTAGTCAAGACCCAACCCAACAAAGTTCCGGGACTGTCGATTTCGCGAAAGTGACAAACAGAAAGCCAGTCGAGTCAAGACTGCAAAAAGCGCCGCGAAGCTTTGATGGAGACGTGCGAGATCTGCCCTACAGGAGGCCAGTCGAGAGGGAAATGCCTGAACATGAAGACCCTCTCATAATCCCGCGCCTGATCGGTAAAACCTCTGAGGACGTCAATCAGATTAAGAGCCCGCTTTCAATTCAAGCGCCGGCCGCCCCGGCGCCCACTCCGCTCAACGTTTTTGAAGGCTTAGACCGCTTCAACTTTGGGGCGGGTAGCCCGCCCGACACAAACGGTGACGTCGGCCCGCAACACTATGTTCAGACCGTCAACACCTCAATTGGGATTTACAACAAGGTCACCGGAACGCGGACGGCTGGGTTTACCTTTGACGCACTCATGAGTCAGGCGAACTTCGGTAATCTGTGTGACACAGACAACTTTGGCGATCCAGTGGTGGTCTACGATACCTTCGAGGACCGCTGGATCATCACCGACTTCGCCTTCCTGGTTGATGGCGGTGGCAATCCTCTAACCCCGGCGTTTCAGTGCTTTGCGGCCTCGAAGTCTGGCGACCCAGTCGCCGGTGGCTGGAATTTCTATTCGATACAGATTAACGACAATCTTAACGACTATCCAAAATTTGGTATTTGGCCGGACGGTTTGTACATGACAGCAAACATGTTCGGCTTCGGCGCGGGCGGGACGTTTCAGCATGTCCGCGTCTGGGCATTCAACAAGGCCCAGATGTACGCAGGCGCGCCTACTGTGCAGAACGTTTCGTTCAACGTCGGTGGTGGCGACTTCACCATCCTTCCGAGCAACGCCCGCCTACAGACGGGCACGCCTCCGGCGGGCAGTCCCAACTACTTTCTCTCGTCGTCGCTCTTTTTGAACGCACTTTCAATCTATAAGTTCCACGTGGATTGGGACAGGATTTCGCTTTCAACTTTTACTGGACCGGACATTCCCATTTCCGCAACTAGTTGGCCCAGTGCGGCTGCCAACGCGGCACAGCCGGGCACAGCAACGTTGCTCGACACACTTACGCCTCGCGCGATGATGCAGAATCAGTACACAAATCTTGGTGGGGTGGAGTCATTGTGGGTGTCCCACACGGTGCGCCGAGCCGCAGCTGGTTTAGCTGCGCCGCGTTGGTACCAGGTGAACGTGACCGGCGGAACAGTCAACTTAACCATCCCCCAAGCCTCGACCTGGGATCCCGACGCCGCAAACGTGGTAAACCGTTTCATGCCAAGTCTCGCCGTGGATCGCGCGGGTAACATGGCTCTCGGCTACAGCACCTCAAACAGTACCACCGAATTCCCGTCGATAAAGTATGCCGGCCGGCTCTCAACTGATCCGGTGAACACCTTGAGCCTCACCGAGCAGTTGTTTTTCGCTGGCACGGCCTCTCAGACTGGTACCACTCGTTGGGGCGATTACAGCGCCATGACGCTCGACCCGAACGGCTGTACGTTCTGGTATACGACTGAATATGCAAACCCTGCCGACCAGACTTTTGATCACCGATGGCTGACCAAGTTCGGCTCGTTCCAGTTTTCACCGTGCACCACGATTGGCAATGGCACCTTGCAAGGCACTGTGACCACGTCGCCTGGTGGCTCTCCGATCAGCGGAGCAACTGTTGCTTTTGGTGCTAGAACCACGACCACTGATGGCAGTGGATTTTACTCCTTCCCGGCAATTCCAGCCGGCGCCTACCCAACCGAAACGGCAAGCAAGCCTGGGTTTAATTCGAGTAACACGACAAACATAGTTGTCGCCGAGAATGGAACCACGGTAAAAGACTTCGCCCTCACCTCGGCGCCGACGAACGCGTGTCTGGTCGACACTACGCAGCCCGATTTTCAACTGGGCGTACCAGCTAACACCGATCTAAGTGTCAGCCCGGGCGATGTAAAATTGGCTACCCCGAGCTTCCTCGACCAGCAGAACACGACACTAACAACCAGTGGAGCAGCCTTCAGCAACACAGCGTGGTTCGGTGAGACGTTCACACCAGCCGTCACCGGTCCAGCGATGAGGGTTGACGTGGACTTGTTCTGCTTCAGTTGCACGGGAGTGCCTCCGAACGTGGTCATTTCGATTAGGAATGCTTCCTCCAACCTGCCGACTGGCGCCGATCTCGCATCGGTGTCGGTTCCCTTCAGCAACAGTGGCTCGGGTGGCTTCTTCGGCGGAACCTTCAGCACTCCGCCCACTTTAACCGCCGGTACGCAGTACGCAATTGTGGTTCGTATGTCGGCGGCATTTGCGACCGGGACACCGGCCTTCATCGTCAGCAGTACCACCAACCCATACGCAGGGGGACGCGCAGTTAACTCAACAGACAGCGGCGGTACCTGGGGCACTGGAGTAGTATCGGGGCTTAATCATTACCAACAGAGACATCGGCTTCAAGGTTTTCATGAACAATGGCTTCGCGGCATCCGGAAACCTTGTCTCGGGAGCAAAAGACTCAAATCCACCTCCCGGTCTATTCGCTCGCTGGACCTCGCTGTCATGGAATGCCACGGTTCCGGCAAACACCACGCTGAGATTCCAGATTGCAGGCAGCAACGATCCTGCCGGAGTGTTCAACTTTATCGGTCCGGATGGCACGGCTGCGACCTTCTTTACTACCAGTCCGGCGACGATCAACAACCTGGTGAACGGGAACCGGTATCTGAAGTACAAAGCATTCTTCACCACAGCCGACGGCACCGTCACTCCAACCGTAAGCGACGTCACCACCTGTTTCAACCAGGGACCGACAGCTGCGAACGGTTTTGTCAGCGGCCGCATTACAGACTCGAATGGAGCAGCCATTAGCGGAGCAGTCGTGAACCTTGCCGGCACACAAAGTCGTAAGACGATAACGGACGCCGACGGCAACTATCGCTTCGACTCGGTTGAGACCGATGGCTTCTATACGGTCACGCCAACACTGGTGAACTACCATTTCGCTCCTGAGAGCCGCTCATTCTCGTTGCTCGGGAACAACACCGATGCCGTATTCACGGCAATGCGTGATGCGGTTGTAACCGGCAACGCTATTGACACTCCGGAATATTTTGTCCGGCAACATTATTTGGATTTCCTGGGACGGGAGCCTGACGAAAGTGGGTTCAATTTCTGGAGCGATCAGATAACCTCATGCGGCGCCGATGCCGCTTGTGTTGAGCGGCGCAAGATTAACGTCTCCGCAGCTTACTTTCTTTCCCTTGAGTTTCAACAAACAGGCGGGCTGGTTGACAGTCTATATCGAGCCAGTTATGGACGACGCCCAATGTACACGGAGTTCATGCCTGATACTGCGGTGGTGGCACGCAATGTCGTCGTCGGACAATCAGATTGGGCGCAGATCCTGGAAGAAAACAAACGAGCGTTCGTCGACGCCTGGGTGCAGCGTGCGGCGTTTCAGTCAACCTATGGAGGTCTGACAGACGCCGGCTATGTTGATGCGCTGATCAGCAACACCGGAGTTAGCTTCAGCCAGAGCGAGCGAGACGCGCTGGTGAATGGGTTGAGTAGCGGCGCCTCGACTCGTGCTGAGGTGTTAAGGCAAATCGCCGAGAACGAACGCTTCGTGGCCGCAAAACGCAACGAGTCGTTTGTGATGATGCAATACTTCGGCTACCTTCGCCGCGAACCGGATGCAGATGGTTATACCTTCTGGCTCAATAAGCTGAACCAGTTTAATGGGAACTTCGAACAAGCGGAGATGGTTAAGGCCTTCCTCGTCTCGGGTGAATACCGCAACCGCTTCCTACTGAGGTGAGGATCTTCCAACCGGAAAATTCTAACTTCTACGAGAAAGGGCACGATCCGCGTCGTGCCCTTTCTCGCTATAGATTATCAATGTCGACCGGCTCTACTGGCTCTGCGAGTTCAAACCCAAACACGCGCGAATAAAAGTAGAGCTCGCCATCCAGCGCACGCTTAATATTCTTCGCCTGGCGAAATCCATGTTGCTCGCCTTCAAATGGCAGATACGCGACGGGAATCCCTTTCTCCCGCAATGCCTCAACCATTGTCTCAGCCTGATTCGGCGGCACTACTTTGTCTTCGAGTCCCTGAAAGAAAATTACCGGACAAGACAACCGTTCGGTGAAGTTGATGGGTGAGCGCTCAATATAAACATCACGCTTTTCGGGATACGGCCCCATAAAACCATCGAGATACCGCGATTCAAATTTGTGGGTTTCTTTTGCCAACGCTTCCGCATCGCTGACGCCGTAGTGGCTGGCGCCGGCGCTGAACGTGTCTCGGAAGGTCAGCGCGCAAAGCGTCGTGTAGCCGCCCGCGCTACCGCCGGTAATCATCAGGCGATTGCCATCGACTTCGCCTTGCTCTACCAGATAACGCGCGCCATTTGCACAGTCGTCCACGTCCACGATTCCCCATTTGCCCTTCAGTCTCTCCCGATATGCTCTTCCAAATCCTGTGCTGCCGCCATAGTTCACGTCCAGAACAGCTATGCCCCTGCTCGTCCAGTACTGAATTCCCAGAGTCATCGCAGTGGCAGCGGCGGAAGTTGGACCACCGTGGCTTTCAACTAACAGCGGTGGACGTTCACCCTCGGGCGCGCGATAGTCGGGGTTCTTTGGTGCGTAAAAAAATCCGTAAGCAGTCAGTCCAGCTTCTGTCGGAAATCCTACCGCGCGTGGAGTCGAAAGATAGGCTGCGTCAACCTCAAGACTACTGGAACGACGCACCACTTCGAAGGTTCGCTTCTCAATGTCAAACTGTACGATCGCTGCCGCTTCAGCAGGAGAGCCGGCACGCATCACTGCTTTTCCAGGCGCGGCTCGCACAAACCGAATGTCAGTATATGGACAATCTATTGGTTCAAACTCTTTCGTGCTCGTTTCGATTAGAGCGAGCCGCGAGACTCCATTCTCAATGTAAGCGCAAACAATCCGCTCAGCGGACTCGAAAGCATAAGTTGACAGGCCAAACACCCATTGTGGCACCGCAAACTCCGCTTCCCTTTCGCACACGATCTCGACGACCCTTCCGGAATTGACGCGGTAAAGATTCCACCAACCATTGCGATCCGACACAAAATAAAGCTCGCCATTCGGCGACCACTCCGGCTGGAAGATCGACTCCGCAACACCGCCGGCCAGGCGCTCGCTCGTGACCAATAGTCCGGCGTCATCAAGCGTTCCAACCCAAAGCTCGGTACCGTCCCAGGGCATATTGGGATGGTTCCAGCTTAGCCATGCCAGTTTGGAACCGTCCGGGCTTAATCGCGGCGATGAATAGAAGTCGTTCCCGGAGGTCAAAACACGGCTGGCGCTTGCGTCACCGGCAAGATTAAGACTGACCAAACTATTTACCGCTTCACGGCCCGCTACTGTGTGATCTTCTCTAACGCAAACCAGGCGTCCGCGCGATTTATCGATGATCGGATCGGCATAACGCACATCGGCGACAGGCGTAATCGGTTCCGGAGTTTTTCCTCCTGGCGCCGAGTAAAGGCGCTGATCGGCAAAATTGGAAAAGTAAACTGCGCCGTCCCCGACCGTATAATCCCCGCCACCATACTCGTGCACGCGTGTACGCGCGTTGAGCGGCGCCGGATTAATGTCATTTGACTCTCCCGATGCTTCTCGCCTCACGATCACGTTGCGTCCGCCTTCGGTGGGACGCATTTCAATCCAATAAAGGTCAGGGCCGTCCGTCATTGGTTGGGAAAGACCAATTGATCCGCTCACGATTAAGTCAGACGTTATTGGTGACTTCCATGAGCCGTACGGGGCTACGCGCGGTCTGGACATATAAGATTTCTCTCCGTTTTCCTTCGTGTTTTCAAACTTTCCGACAAAGCATGCTCGCAGTTTGTGGGAGGAGACTACCTTAAACTCAATGAAATCAACCCGATCCGAAAGGCTTTGGGAAGCTTTTGTTACAGTGTCGTGAAGTCTTTGCAAGGATACTGCAACCACCATGAATTTGGGCAAGCCTAATATGCCGCATCGTTAATTCTCCATGGGAGAACTGAGATAAAGGCAAGGGCGCCGGTCTTGGGGGAGGTCGGCGCCCATGGTCTTTTTTGGCATTATTCCACCAAATGCCTAGGTGCTAATCCTAATTCTTCTCTTAAATCGGTTGATAGCGAGCGGATGCTAAAATCAACTACCGAGGAATCATACTGTCTACGAAACGATGTGAGAAGCATCCGCTCGACTACCGCTCGCGGTGCTGCAATGTGAGGTTCTGCATCGCATTGACCATAGTTTTTGCGGTCTGTGGATTCCGCTCTCTTCTCGTTGACTAACTCTCGAAACGACATCACAATTCGGCAAGGACTCGAACTCATTGCGAAAGGTGACCCGCCATGCGCCGATTGCTTGTTTTTTTCATAGCCCTGGGCTTGTTGCTGGTTTCAGTTCCACAGCCCCGCTCTCAAACACAGACATTCCACCCGGTGGTGCGCGGCCGGCGCGGCGTAGTAGCCGGTGGACATCCACTATCAGTTGAGGCCGGCTTACGGATCCTCCAGCACGGCGGAAATGCGGTCGACGCTGGTGTAGCAACAATACTGGCCGCCTCAGTGATTGAGTTCTCTCATTTTTCTTTTGGCGGCGAAGTGCCAATTCTTATCAAGCTTCGCGACAGCAACTCGACAGCCAGGAAAGGTTCGCAGACTGGCGTGGTTGTGATCGAAGGGATGGGCCAGGCGCCTTTGAAAGCGACGCGCGAGTTCTTCGCCAACCGCGCCACCGGAAGAGATCAAGGCACCGCTCCGGATTCCGCCCGCGCGCAACGAACTGTAGAGATGGCGACTATGGCTGGAGCGAAATCCGGTTTAATCCCCTCCACCGGGCCCCTGGCGGCCACAGTGCCCGCGGTGCTCGATGCTTGTGTCACCTCGCTCGATCAGTTTGGTACTAAATCGCTGGCTGAAGTCATGCAACCCGCAATAGAGCTGGCTGACGGTTTTCCCATTGATGAGCTGCGCGTTCAATACATCAAGACGCGCGCCCCGATCTTTTCGCAATGGCCTGACGCTAAACGCATTTTTCTCCCCAATGGCGCCGTGCCTAAGGTAGGCGACATTTTTGTGCAGGCAGATCTGGCGCGCACGCTACGCGCAATTGTTGCCGCGGAGAAGCGGGGCGCGTCGAAGGGTCGCCATGCTGGACTCTTGATGGCCCGCGATTATTTTTACCGGGGACCGGTCGCCCGGCGCATTGGTGACTACATGCAGCATAACGGTGGGTTGATCGCGGCCGAAGACTTCGCCCGTTTTCACGCGCGAGTTGGCACGCCCGTAAAAGCGGATTACCACGGCTACGAAATCTACAAGGCCGGCTTTTGGACTCAGGGACCGGCACTGGTTGAAACTTTAAACCTGTTAGATGGTTACGACCTCAAGGCGATGGGCCATAACTCGGCTAACTATATCCACACGCTTACCGAGTCGCTCAAGCTCGCGCTTGCCGATCGCGATCGCTATTACGGTGATCCTGATTTCACGAAAATTCCGGCAGAGTTGTTGTCCAAGGACTATGCCGCCTTACGGCGTCCATTAATCGAAAAAGATCGCGCGTCACTCGCACAACAACCAGGCGACCCGCAAAACATGAAGGCCATTCTCGCAAATGTGAGCGAATCGGTTGGCCGAGTCTCCACAGTTCCCGTTCTGGAACGGGCCAACGACACCACCTGCGTTAACGTAATCGACAAAGACGGCAATCTTTTCAGTGCGACTCCCAGCGGCGCCTGGCTGCCGGCAGTGGTGGCCGGCGACACGGGCGTGTTGATGGGCCAACGTTTACAGTCCGCGCTCACCGATCCCAAAAGTCCCAACGTGGTTGCGCCCGGGAAGCGCCCACGCATCACGCTTACACCCACGCTAGTGCTAAGAGGCGGCGAGCCATACATGGTCCTCAGTACGCCAGGAGGGGACAACCAGGATCAGGCTCTACTTCAGGTTTTACTAAACATTATTGAGTTTGGCATGAACCCCCAGGAGGCTGTTGAAGCCGCGCGCTTCGACACCCAACACTACGTCAGCTCCTTTGATGATCATGAATTTCTACCTGGATCGTTGAACGTAGAATCGCGGGTTGATGAAAAGACGATCGCGGAACTGAAAGCCCGTGGTCATAAGGTTACTGTGCAATCGGCTTGGGGCACGCTTTCTTCACCAACGGTGATCATCTATGACACGCAAAGTGGCGTTTCATCGGCCGGTGCCGATCCGCGCCGGGGACGCTACGCCGTAGCCTGGTAGCAGCGGCAATCAGGATCAGGAGAAGATTTAAATGGCTGATAAGCTCTTCCGCATAATCCTGCAAGTTGACGATTTGGACAACGCTGCTGAGTTTTATTCCAGGCTGCTTGACGATCCCGGCAGACGAATTCCGCGAGCCTCACGACACTACATCGATTGCGGCCCTGTGATTCTGGCGCTGGTCGACGTCACCGCTGGGGCCGAACAAGCGAAACCGCTTCCCGACTACATTTACTTCGCGGTGGGCGATCTGGAGAAAGTCTATGCTCGCGCGACGGAGTTGAACTGCCTTTCTTCCGAGGACGTTCATGGTGCCAGCGCCGGCCAAATCGTCGTTCGACCGTGGGGGGAACGCTCCTTCTATGTCGCCGACCCCTGGGGCAACGGGCTTTGCTTCGTCGACGAGAATACGCTCTTCACCGGGCGCTGACCGCGTAAATCCAGGAAGACACCTTGCTATCTCTAATAGCGATGCGAAAAAGGAACAGACCTGCGCAATCACGCGTACTTTTCCAGGCCTGTCTGATTCTGGCCGCTCTATTGTTTGGTGAAATCGGTGCACAGGCAGCCGCTCCGTGCGCGCAAGTGAGAGCCGAGCCCGATGCCTGGGTCATGGCGAGGGTCAATGCGTTCGTGCGAGCGGCGCGTAACGCGTTTGAAACGGACAAGGCGTTGCCGGCTTATGAAAAGGTGCTGGATGAGATTACCGGTACCGTTCACCAATGCAATCTCGCGGAGGATCACAATCTCATCAACCGCTATCGAAACTTTCTCGAATTCATTCAAGCTGCTGGTCTCGAGCGACGATCCGACCACGAACTCGGCTTTCTGGTTCCTGACAAACAATACTTCGCGGAGACACGCCAGTTTGTCGGTATTCCCGAATTCCTGCTGGATCCGACATTCCTCAGAAACGTCAGCCGCTATGAGACGTTGGGCCGGGCGAAGTCGTATCTAAGGCAGCTCAACGCATCCAAAGGCCCGGACGAACAACTTACGTTTTTCAGCTACAAGTCGCGGCATCTCGGTACGCCTGATAACGACGCCAGCTACCGCAGGCTTTTAATCGTCGTTCCTGGCAGTGCGGAAAAGGGACTTCCCGACAAGTGGGTGCAATTCGGAGTTACCGATCCGGGCAAGCGCGTGCGTGTGCGCAATGTGTCGGTCGTGTCGGCCATGACAGCAGCTAACGGCACTTTCAACGCGTACTTCAAAGACTTTTACCGAACCTACCGGCGCGATGGTTCAATCGCGATCGAGGGACGTTGGGAACTGGGCGAGGGTGATGACAACTGCACCATGTGTCACAAGAGCGGCATTCTTCCAATCTTTCCGGTTAGGGGTACCGTAAGTGCAGCCGAGCAAGAAGCGTTGCTCAAGGTGAATGAACGTTTCCGAAGTTACGGTTCAGCACGTTTCGGCGGTTACCTGGACGAGCGGAAATTTGGACCCGGACTGAGTTCAGCCAGCCCCGAAGATCGGCAGCGGCGCTTTGGCGCCGCTTTTGAAAAGACTTCGGTCGCCAAGGCTATGGTCTGTTCGTCTTGTCACAACTCTGAACGACTGGGCGCTCTAAACTGGCCCATGGATAAAATTCTCATCAAGTCCTATGTGACGGGAGGACAGATGCCCTTCGGCCAGTCGCTCCGTGACAGCCATCGTCAACAGATTTATTCGAGCTTAATTGAGGAATACTTCGCAACGGACCAACATAATCCTGGCGTGCTTAAGTCATGGCTGCTCGGTCAGGCTCAGTGAATCTTTACGCTGCCCACGAGTGGGAGGGATCGGGGGTGTGAACCGCTGGCCACCTCTCCCCTGCCCTCTCCGCTTGCGGAGGGGGATAAAAATAACTATAAGCTCGCTTTCATTTCAAATCCGGGTTAATGCGAGCAAACGCCAAGCAGTCCTAGCTGCGTCCTTTCGCATATTCAATCATGACGACAAATCGTATGGAAGCATTCAGTGATGGCGTGATTGCGATCATCATCACCATCATGGTGCTCGAGTTGCGAGTGCCGCACGAAACTGGGCTGACCGCTTTGCGACCGTTAGTTCCCGTGTTGTTGAGCTACGTGCTGAGCTTCATATATCTTGGGATCTACTGGAGCAATCATCATCATCTTCTGCACGCTGTAGATCACGTTGACGGTCGTATTCTTTGGGCGAATCTTCACTTGCTATTCTGGTTGTCCCTTGTGCCCTTCGTAACCGCATGGATGGGCGAAAACCATTTTGCAACCGTGCCGGTCGCCGTCTACGGCCTGGTGTTGTTGGCAGCATCCATCGCTTACTACATTCTGACGCGCGCGCTCATTGCGTTGCACGGGCGGACATCAAGGCTTTCGATCGCAGTGGGGAAGGATTTCAAAGGACAGCTGTCAACAGGCATCTATGCGGTGGGCATCCCGCTCGCACTGCTAAGGTGGTGGCTTGGTTTCGGCTTGTATGTGCTGGTGGCGATTATGTGGCTGGTTCCGGATCGGCGCATCGAACGAACTCTGGTTGATTGAAGTCGAGGGGGCAGTCGATGAAGACTCTCAAACAATTCCTAAAACGCCTGGCGCGCTTCTTTGGCCTGGGCGCAACCGACACCTTGGATGCGCTTGGCAATCTGGCGCAAAAAATTGAAACGCGCGCTACCCTTGAAACTATTCCCTTAGCTGAGTCTCAAAAACAAATCCTTAATGACATCGCCACGAATGCTCGCGACAGTCGAAGTAGATCTGGCGGTGAAGCTATCGTCCTCTTCGCCGGTGTCAGCCGCACGGGAAAAACCAGTGCCGCCGAAGTGATAGCAGGAGGTTTGAAACGAGACCTATATCGCGTTGACCTGAGCAAGATAGTTAGTAAATACATCGGTGAGACTGAGAAAAACCTCGAGCGGCTCTTCGATGCTGCCGAGTCAGCGGGCGCTATTCTCTTTTTTGACGAAGCCGAAGCCCTATTTGGAAAACGCAGTGAAGTCAAAGACAGCCAGGATCGTTATGCAAATCTTGAAATCAACTATTTGCTTCAACGCCTTGAGACCTTCAAAGGCCTCGTAATTCTCACCACTAATCACCAGGAGGACACTCCAGAAAGGTTTCGCAGGCAGATTCGCTTCGTTGTGAATTTTCCATCTCCCTGACTAATTTAAACGTTCAAAGAATTGCTTGAAAACAGCCGGCAATTAGTGGCATCCTCTCCGCGCAAGCCGAATCGGAACTCAAAAATCTGGCAGCTTTACTCTTCACCCAAACGAAAGGTTCCCCCTATGAGATTAACGAAAGCGTTCCCTCTTCTGCTCGCGAGTGTGCTGTTTCTGGTGATCGGCAGTAGCAAGATATCCCACGCCAATCCTCCTGTGCTTCCCAATCCTGTGCTCTACCTGACGTCGACTGAAGCCTTTTCACAAGGCGGCAAAGAATACATCCGTTACAAATACGACGTGTTGAACAAGGATGCTTATCCTGATGCGATGTTCGCCCCTGCACCGGCGCTACCACCGTGCGGCAAGAACACTAAGTCGTCTCGCACCTGGGTAGACATTTTTGATATGCGCGGCAAACGGCTATATGGGTTTTGCGCTCTGGGCAAGGCTGAGAATCTCGGTACCATCTGGTTTGCGTTGGAGGTCGACGAGATACCCCCGAGTTATATCTACATCGAAATGAACGATCGCGAAACAAACACAAAATACAAATCAAATCTGGCTGAGACGACTTTATAGAGCGTGACTACTTCCAGGTCTCAGCATGAATTGGCTTGATTGGATTCAATGGCCCGCCATGGTGGTAACCGTGGTCGCGGCGTGGTTTGTTGCTTCTCAAAGGAAATTCAAACGAAACTGGGGATTCTGGCTTTTTCTCCTGAGCAATGTGCTATGGATCGCTTGGGGGCTGCACGATCGTGCCTTCGCTCTGATCTTTCTCCAGGTCTGCCTCGCCTTCCTTAATATCAGAGGATCTATAAAGAATCGCCCACAGTAAGAAATCTAAGGACTACCGGAGCGTTTTCTTTTCCGGGAGGACGAGGTGGAAAAACGCGCCGCCGGACCCGAAAATGCGAGCGTCCCGAGCAGCGCGATCGAAAAGATGAAAGAGCGAAGCGACAGTTGATCATCTCCACGGTCATTCCGCGCTCTGGGGATTGATAGCCTCAGCGGCTTGAAATCCAATCTGGCTGTGAGTGCCATCACAAAAAGGTTTGTTAGACGAGGCGCCGCACCGGCACAAGGCTATGCGCGGCTTGTCCACGGTAATCTTGTTCCCATCGGTATCAAAAAGGTCGACCGGGCCTTCGACGATGAGTGGGCCATTCTTCGTCGGACGAATCGTTACCTCTGCCATTCTGGTTCTCCCTCCGCGATCTGATTTGTGAAACTGTCTAGCTCATTCTAACATGGCAAATAAGTTTCAAGTTTCAAGCTTCAAGTTTCGAGTTCCAAGTTTTAAGTTTTGTGTTCATTGGGGTGGTGTAAGACTATGTCTCGTTTCGGAGTCGCAAGAACCTTCTGAATTAGACTTGGAACCTGGAACTTGAAACTTGGAACTAAGAGCTAATGACGAAAATACTCATGATGATCGCAGCGGCCTTTGCCGCCGGTGTGATCAATTCGATCGCTGGCGGTGGCACGCTGATTACTTTCCCGGTACTCATCTGGTTGGGACTCGATCCCAAGGTTGCGAACGCAACCAGTACCGTCGCTCTTTGGCCAGGACTCTTCGGCGGACTGTTTGGTTACCGGCGCGAGTTGGAGAATAGTTCAACAATTCTCCTGCGACTCGGGATCACCAGCGTTATCGGCGGCGCGCTGGGCGCCTGGCTGCTGATTTGGACTCCGTCGCTAACCTTCGCGCGTCTGGTTCCGTTCCTTATCCTCTTCGCAACTATCCTTTTTATGGCCGGAGGTTCGATTAATCGCCGGCTGCGGTTGCAACCAATTGTTGCTGAACCAAAACTGTTGTGGTGGGTAGGCGCCATCGTTTTTCAATTTTTCTCGGCGATGTACGGTGGCTACTTTGGCGCAGGCAACGGTATCTGGATGCTTGCAGCCATGGGAATCCTTGGCCTGCATGATATTAATCGCGCCAACGGCATTAAGAATTTTCTGGGCATCTGCATCAACAGCATTGCGGTGCTGAGCTTTGCGCTAATGGGTCTGGTGGTCTGGTCGGACGCGCTGGTGATGGCCGGGGCGGCATTGCTTGGCGGATATTTTGGCGCCCGGATGGCGGTCCGCGTGAATCAGGCAAACGTTCGGCGCGCGATTGTTGTGATTGGCTTCGTAATCACTTTTGTGATGATTTGGAAGCTGTGGCAGAAATAAGTTTCAGGCTCCAAGTTTCAAGTTCGGACTTGAGAATTTGGAGTATGGTATTCGTTGATTTCAAACGCAAGGTGAACTTGAAACGCAGAACTTAAAACTTGAAACTTTGTCCAAGCTTCCTCGCGACTTTTACACTCGTCCTAACGTGCTACATGTGGCACGAGACCTGTTAGGGAAGCTCCTGGTCGTCCCTAACCGCAACGGCAAACGCGTCTCGGGAAGGATTGTGGAAGTAGAGGCTTATCGCGGCCCTCAAGATCGCGCCGCCCATTCATATGGTGGACGCCGAACCAGACGCACCGAGCCGATGTATGGAGAAGGGGGAACCGCCTACGTTTTTTTTGTTTACGGAATGTATTACCAGTTCAACGTGGTAACCAATGTTGTAGACGCACCTCATGCTGTCTTGATTCGCGCAGTTGAACCAGTCGAAGGCATCGAGGTAATGCGGAAGCGCCGTAGCAGCCAGACTGAACACAATCTAACAAATGGCCCGGGCAAACTTTGTATAGCCCTGAACATCGATCGCCGGCTTGATGGCAAGGACTTACTTGGCAACCAAGTGTTTCTTGAAGAGGGTGCGAAGGTTCCGCGCTCGCGAATCATCTCCGGACCGCGCATTGGGATCGACTATGCCGCCGAGTGGAAAGACAAGCCGTGGCGGTTTTGGATCAAAGACAATTCGTTCGTAAGTCGCAAATAAGCCGACAGCAAACAGTAAACAGCAAACAGCCGGCAGGAACGCTCAGATGAGTTTTTGCCTGGCTATTTGCTGTTTACTGTTTGCTGTTGGCTCACTCGTTGCCGTAGCGGATTTCCATGCGGCGAATGCGGTAGCTGGCAACAATCAGGACCAGCGCGGTGACTATGATCAAGCTGGGCACCGCGATCCAGGCGGGAGTGGGCTCGGCGACGACCGCAAATGGCCCTTCCGAAACCGGCACTGGCACAAGGGAGTTCAGATAGTGGATAACACTGATCTTTTTTAGCAGCGGCGGCATCAGGAAATTCAGCCATTCCCAGATGTAAAGCACAATCGCCGGCACAATAGGATTGCGAAAGAACAGACCAACCACCAGAAAGAAAGCGCCGTAACCGATGCAGGCCAGAATTGTGACGCTGGCATAGGTGAGTAACTGGCTCATTCCCGGTCCGTCAAAAAAGTACCGCGAACTCTCTGAAGGAAAATGCGGAAGATAGATCAGCAACATGCAGAGGATCGTCGTGGCAGTGAAAAGGACGATCGCCGTGACCAGCCCCGAAAAATATTTTCCTACTACCAACACTTCACGACGAACCGGACTCAAAAAGTAGAAGTGCAAACTGCGATCGATAATGTCCCCGCGGAACAGATTCATGAATATCCAGGCACAGCCAAAGAATACTACCGTACGCAGAATGAACCCGCCGTAATAAATGGCAAAGATCATGTTGTATTGGGTGAAGTCTTGCCACTCACGCCCGGGCGGCGTGAAGGGAGCAAGCAGGACCAGCGGGACTACCGGAAGCAGGGCCAATAAATAGAGCAGAATGGAACGCCTCCCGAGAAAGTTCTTTTCAATCTCGAGCCGGAAGATGGCCCGGATCTGCCGGAACCAGAGCGACCAGGGCAACGGACGCTTGGCGACTTTCTTATTTGGCGTGATTTCTATAGTCGAACTGCTCATGCTTCAAGCTCCTGTTTTGGAGTGCGCTGACCTGTCAGCGCTTTGGTCCGCGGCGGCTTGTCGCCGCAACTTTCGCCTAGACTTCAGTCACCCCATGGTCGCGACAGGTCGCGACCGAACAAAGCGGTGACAGGTCACCGCAGTCCAAATTAAGCACTCCCATCTGATCCGATCAAATACTGGTAGACGGCACTTAGATCGTCATCAACCGGCGCTATTGACTCAATATTGATTTCGCCTTCAGCCACCACCTGATTCAGCAGCAAATAAAACCGATCTGCGTCGCGCGTCCTCACAAAAAGACCAAGCCGGTCATCATGGAGACGGGCCTCGACCACGTGATCTTTATCAAAAACCCGAGCCGCGAGTTTTGCAGGCTTGTCACACCTGATAAGTATCTGCGACGCCCGATCTTCCATTTCATCGCGCACACCATGAACGTTCCCCTCGGCCACCACATAACCGTTGTTAAGCAAAATCACGCGGTCTGACATCATGTCCACTTCGTGCAAAATGTGGCTGGAGATGATTAGGTGCAAGCCATCCGCCGCTAGTTTGCGGAAGAGCGCAATCGTTTCGGCGCGGACCATTGGGTCGAGGCCGTTCAGAGGTTCATCGAGGATTAGAACCGCACGGCTGATGTGCGATGGCCTGCGCCAGTCGAATTCGCTGGCGCATGCCTTTACTGTAAGCCGCAACCTTGCGATTAGCAGCATCAAGCAGACTGACCCGCTCGAGCGCAGTGACCGTCAATTCTTCCGCCTTCGTTCTATCGAATCCATGTACTAGTAGAAACGACTTGATGAAATCTTTGCCTGTTAATCCGCGCGGGAAAGAATCAAACTGAGTGCAGTAGCCAACCTTGCGGAACAGTTGCTCAGGCTGATCGGTCGGAATACCAAGCACCTTGATGCTGCCGCGACTGGGACGAAGTAAACCGGTCATCAAATTCATCAAAGTCGACTTCCCCGCCCCATTTGGCCCGACTAGACTAGTGATGCCGGGAGAGATCTGCAGACTGACTCGATTGACTCCGAGAATCTCGCCGTAAAACTTCGAGACGTTATCGAAGTCGATCGTTGTGGATGTTGAGACTTTCATACTTGGTTGAACTAATCTGCGGATTGCGGAGCGCGGAAATGACGAATTCGAATTCGTACAGTTTGCCGTCTTAATTGATTCTCCAGTCCTATGTATTCATTCACCAGGCGCTTGGAGTCTTCGGTTACACGAAATCCGAATTCGCAATCCGCAACTAGCGGACCACTTCGTAAGCCTTCACCTTCCGCGAAAGCAGCGCCAAACAGATTGCGCAGACTACAAACAGCGCCAGCCAGGCCGCCCAAAGCGGCATCTCGTTCACGACAATCTCACGCCCGATTCGTCCGTCAAATTGAGTCATCTGCTCGGAAGCCTGAGCGAAGGTGCCAAAAAGTCCGGCGGTAACGTTTCTCATCAAAGCACCCAGGCTGATGATGTTGCCCCAGCGAGTCATGAATAGTTGGTTCACTACTTCGCCGAATACCCAGGGAATGAAAAATATTCCGAGCAATGCGCCGCTGGCTATAACGCGCCATTTCACCAGAGCCGAGATCGCTTGAGACAGCAAAGCCAGCAGTAAAATCCAAACGATACTGCTAATAAGAATGGCACTGGCCAGATGCAGATTTTCTCCAAACCACGTCGCTCCCTCGAGGTATGACTGGAACAGGAACAAGAGCATCTGCGGCACCCAGGTGATGGCTGAAAGCAAAATCAAAAGCACCGACATTTTCCCCAGCACATACTCCGTACGCGAAAAGGGCCGGCACAAGTAAAGCGGCAAAGCATTGTTCCGCAAATCGCGCGAGACCAGCGGCGGGCCGACAAGCAACATCACAAGGTAGGCGGGCCAGGCCTGAAAGTTCACCCAGAATTGGAAGAAGGAGGCATCAATGGGGATAAGCTCCCGCACGTTTACCCTGAGGATTGCGAGGGCACTCACGTTGTGGTGCAGATAGATCAGTATTGTTTCCACCAGCAGAGGCAGGAAGCAAATGACGAAGAAGGCCGTAAATAGCTTCGACTTAAAAACATCGCGAAAGGCATGTCGCGGTATCACTAGAAACCGGCTCCACTCGGGAGTCAGCTTGCCGAGGTACTGTTTGTAGGTATGCTCATAAACCGCCATGGCCGTTCTCCATCGCTTTCAGGAAGATGTCTTCCAGAGAATCGCGCTTGTAACTAAGCCGCCTAATCTGCACGTCAAATTGTGACGCGAGCCGATAGAGATCGCGTACTTCGGTTCCGTCCTGCAGCACTACTTTGACGCGATGATCGCCGGTGATCGCATATTCACAACCCAGCGCGCCAATGGCTTCGGTAAACTTATTCTGGTCGCCGCGGATTTCCAGCAACAGGAACCTACGATTCGATTTGCGTTCCTCCTCGAGGTTGCAGTAAACCGCAAGACGCCCATCCTTCAGAATTAAAATCTCTTCACAACACTCTTCAACGTCGCGCAGCAAATGCGACGACAGCACGATATTGGCCTTACCGCTGTCGCGAATCTCACGCACCAGGCGGATCATTCGCTGACGTGCCGGTGGATCGAGGCCGTTGGTCGGTTCATCCAGAAAGATTAAACTCGGGCCATGAACGATCGCCTGCGCGAGTTTGGCCAGCTGCTTCATTCCCAAGGAATATGTATCGAGACTGCGATAGCGTGCTTCTCCCAAGCCCACGTAAAAGAGCGCTTCATGTGCCCGCTCGAGCGCGGCTTCGGGTGGCAAGCCGGAAAGTTCGGCCATCAGCCGAACGAAATGCACGGCGCTCATCTTCGCGATATAGGAGTCGCGCTCCGGCATATAACCGACGAACGAACGAATTTGCTTGGCGTCAGTAATGATGTCCTGACCAAAGATGTGGGCTGTACCTGAGGAAGGAAGATGAAAACCGAGCAGGGTATGAATCAGAGTTGTCTTGCCGGCGCCATTAGGTCCAAGCAGGCCGATGGAGCGGCCGCGTAGTTCCCCTTGAAGATTCTGTAGGATTGGACGGCCGCCAAAGGTGACACTCAGTCCGTTGAGATCAATGACCGGAGCGAAGTTTGCTGGATCGGGAATACTGGCCTGTTTCTGGATTGTTTCAGATAACTCCATTTTGCAGACTGTATCTCCCCACTTCGATAATTCCAAACAAAAACCAGACCGAACGTAGTTCCCATCAGGACGAATGCACCGATGAATGCAAACGCTTCAGCCGCTCCTAAAGTTCTGCCGATTGCTAAAATTCCGATCAAAAAAACCGGAAGGTTGATAACCAGTGCAGAGGCTACGGGAAAAAGCGCGGCTGGACGACAACCGCCGAGTCGCTTGCGGAGCCAAAAGAGAGATGGAGCATAGGCGAGCGAGAAGAGTAGCGCGGTGAGGGCTAAGGAAGTAATGGTCGCCCTTTTCAGGTCTGCCGCGGCCAGGCTGTCGCCTTCGACAACAATGAACATAAACAAAATGGCCGAGAGTCCAATTAACCAGGAACCGAGGGAGATGCAAATAAGTTTCATGGGCCTTCCTCAAGGAAGAATTTGGCCGCGGATGAACGCGGATCCACGCGAATCAGAAACAAAGCAGTTTTCGGGCACGTCTAAGAATCCGCGTTTATCTGCGTTCTATCCGCGGCTGGTTTTCTTTTTTGAGCAAACTCTCAAGATCGCTTTCAGGATCGATCTTAGTTATGCGCGGTGGTATTTTCGCCAGAGCCATTGCCCCGCAAATATTTTTCAGTCTCGCCGTAATCCATTGAGTTCACCGCCACGCCATCGTCGCCGATCAACACGGAATCACCTGGGCGTAGCTCGCCGGGAACATCATTCACTCTTATCTTGTCACCCTTGATCGAGACCTTTAGTTCCCTGCGATCAGTGCTCATGCCGGCGTATTCAAAAGTCGGCATCATGGTCTGGTCCGAGACTTTGACTTTGTGTTCAAATCCATGCCGCAAAACGGTTACCTTGTGAGTGCCAACCTGAACAACCTTCCGATGTGTACAAGCCGGCAGGATTGCGACCAGCCCAAGGAGTGCGATGCTCGCTATTAGCGATTTCCAATGAAAGCTTCTCATGATGCAGTCCCCTTTCAGTCTAAGTTTTGGAGTGCGGCGACCTGTTCGCCGCTTTGGTCCATGGCGACTTGTCGCCACTCCTCGTGAAAAATCAATTCGACTCCGAATGGTCGCGACAAGTCGCGACTGACCAAAGCGCTGACAGGTCAGCGCACTCCAAAAAATGTCCTACTTTCTCATTCCCTGTTGAAGAATATGCTGCATCTCCAACGAGTTAGGCGCGCCCAGCAAAGTCGCCGGACTTAAGCCGAAGGGGCCGCCTTCGGTGTTTGCTGCAAAAGTGATGCTGTCACCCCGTGCGTAAGCGTAAGCAAGCGTTGGTGGCATGTCGGCGGCCATCGCCTTGATCGCCTGCTGTTGCTCCTGAGGCAAATTGCTTGCGGCGCTGGCCATGCGATCGGCGAACGGCTGCACGAGTGGCGCCAGGTTGTGATAGAAAACTGCCGAGAAGTTAGCGTTGCCGTCAGCCGGCAAACCAGCGGTAAATCTAGCTGAGCGGACCAGACTGTAGCCTTCCTCCTGCCGCTTCACTGACTGTGCTACCATCGCCCGGCTCGGGCCCATCACAACGTAGCCATTAACGTAGGTGTAGTTTACTTCCACACCGAAGTCCGCCGACTTGAGCGTGTAGTAAGTACGACCCGAAACATCGACGCGATCCCAAACCAAACCGGTCTTGCCAAACTTGGCAGCCTCTTTGTTGATCTCGCTGACAATCCTTTCGAGTGTTTGCTGTAAGTGGGCCGAGTCGTTTACTTCAAACACCATCTTCCACGACGGCGTAGGCAGAATCGGGCCATCAATCGCGAAGGCAAACTCACCACCGAGTGGCGCGGCGAGGTCCTTGCGAATGTCGAAACCGCGATCGGCCTGCTGTTTGTCGAGGTTCTTCCGCAAATCAGGCGAGACTGTCTCCAACACACCCAGCAGATCGTCGACCAGCTTGACCGGGTCTCTGACAACAAAACCTGCAACCACATTAGCGTCCGGCGAAATGTATTCGAGCGAACCCATCGGTCCAGGGGCAGCCAACCATGACGGGATGCCGCGCTCCGCCTCACTGAAAGATACGTTCGCAGTAGTATGCGTTTTCCCTTCCAAAGTAGTCTGATCCAGAACGAAGTACTTAAGGTTCAGAATGCCAAGTTGTTTCAGTGCGCTCTCGCGTTTCTCGGCGTCGTTACCCTTGGTAAGCTCAGGTTTTGCCTTTGCAATCAGCCGTTCCAGGTTGGCAGCCACAACCAAACCCGCGCCTTCCTGATAAACCTGGGCAACGCGATTGTGGAATGCTGTTCCAGTGAAGCTGCTTGTCTGGCCCTTCTGCATGTTGACGGCCAAATCCTTCAGCTGCCCGAGCTGCGGGCTGGCCGCAAACAGATCCTTTTGAATCCAGACGTAGATCGCTTCAGCTTTCTTGCCTGGTTCAGCAGCGGTTGCAGAGGCAGTCAGTGGATCCGCAATGAAACGGATCGCCGGCCGTCCTTGTGTAGCACCGGCTTTTTGCTCGCCTGCATACTTGGCTATTTGCTGCTCGAGAAACTGCTGGAAGCCCTCAGAATTTTTGAGCTCTGCTAACACGAGCGGAGAAACGGGCTCACCGCTTTCGTCCATGGAGACTGAGACCGCGATCTCGTCTCCCAAATACTCGCCAAACTCACGAATGCTGCCGACCACCTGTTCTACGTTCGGGCCGTGATTTCCCGACTGCTCTTTCCCCCACCACTCACGCAACGCCGGATTCTGATTAATACGCTCCTGCATGATCCGGTGCGACTCGAGGATGGTGGTGGTCAGGTTAGGCAGCGCCGCGTAGACAATCGTATTCTCAGGCATCAAATCCAGCAGGTGAGTTGAATTGCGAACTCCCGGCTGAGCAACCTTGCTCAACTCCTTATTCAAAGAACTCAAAGCCTTCAAAGTTTCTGCGTATTGAGACGCCTTTCGACTCCAGGACACTTCATCTTTGACCGGAATCGTAGTGATGGCTGCGTTTGTGGTTGCCTGTTCTCCGCCGCGCAAGACACGTTCACTGCCCGCATGATCCAGGTGCACTTCGCCTTCAATCACCGAGACGCGTGAGCCTTTGGTACCGCTGTTAACGGAAAACACCGTGCCGGTAACAGAAACGTGCGAACCATCGCCAGTGTCGACGAAGAGATGCCGCTTGCCTTGTTTGGCAGCTTCTACAACGATCGCGCCGCGGTTCAAGTGAACAGTGGTGCCGAGCGAGTTGTTAGTTAAGGACAACTCCGAACGGTCTTTCATCTCAATGACCGAGCCATCGCCGAGACGAACCAACGCGTGCGCATCCTTTGCGGTCCGAATACGATCTCCCTTTTGCAATTTGTCGCCAATCTTTACCGGCGCGCTCTGCGTGTCCGCAATTTGAAAGACTTGTCCTTGAGCGGCCTGCACGGTCGCTTCCAGGTTGCCGCCGAGCGGCGACCAGCGCTGGATAAACGGAAGTGCGACGAGTCCCAGTCCGATAACCAGAGCCGCTGCGATTCCCCAGCGCAAAACAACTGGCTGAATGCTGTAGCGACGCGTTGCCACCGCTTTTTTCGCGGGCGCCACTCTGCGCGAGCGCGCATCCTTCATCGCCTTACGACAAGGAATACACTCATGCGTATGGTCAACCAGCAACAGCGAGCGAGCTTCAGACAAACTTCCCGTCAGATAGGCAGGAATGAGTGACTGAAAATCGTCGCAGTCGCTGATCCTGTCAGCGACGGCGCGTTCAGTTTTAAGTTCGGAGGTTTCAGCCGCCAGACGTGCCCAAACACGCTCGGCCGCTTTATCAACTACCGCTGCATCGACATTCTCGCTTCGAATCTCCGCAGTAGCATTGTCGAGGATTGAGTCAAAATCATTATTGCTTTTCATGATGTTTCTCCAGAAAGTGCCCTATCTCTTTTCTCAGTCTTGTCCTGGCGCGATGTAACACAACACCCACAACCATCTGTGAAGTGTCCAGCATTTTCGCGATTTCCTGATTGTCGTAACCTTCGTAATAACGCAGTACAAACATTTCGGCCGCTGTCTTGCCAAGACCGGCCACCGCCTGGCGAATCAACGTTTGCAGTTCGCGATCGGCATGCTCAGCCTCGGGGCTTTGCCAACGGCTTTCGATTGCCTCAGCGTCTAAATCGGTAAGTCCGACCGACTTCGCGCGTGTTCGGCTGCGCATCAAGTCGAGCGAAGCATTGATAGCAGCTCGCGACAGGTAAGCAGCCGGATTATCGGAGAGGTCGTAAGTCTCCTGACCTTTGACCAGCCGCAGAAATACAGTCTGCAGCACGTCTTCGGCGTCCGCCGGGCTGCCGGTTATGCGGTGAGCGGTACGGAAAACGCGGTCGTGGTGGTCTCGGAAGAGCGTTTCCAGCTCGTTCGGAGGTTCTGCGGTAACTAATCTCAATGTTTTAGCGGTTGCCTGCACTGCGTCCTCCTGAACTTCGTCTTCCAACTTACAGACGATGCGCAGAAGCATTTATTAACAATTGTGGCAAAGAAAAGTTGAAAAGGCTCTCGGCTAGCAAGAAAATCGGCAACTCAATAATCTCACGGCCCCCGCTCTTTGGATTTGTTCCCTTACCTCTCATGGCCCGGAAATGGTCAAATCAAAATCTCCCAGGCGCCCTCCACTTTGTTACCGAAAACTTTCTTGACAGGATCCCGGTCTTCAACCAGGACTCATGCTGCAAGTCGTTCTTCAATACGCTTGCAACTGTCTCGAAGAGTGGCCTTGCAAACTAATCGCTTACGTATTAATGCCTGATCACACACATCTGATTGTCAATCCAAAAGACGGACGAATCAAGGAATTCACCGGACCGCTGAAGAGCATTTCCGCAAAAGCCATCATCAACTCAGCGAAAGGTATTGAGTTCAAAATCGATTCTGAGGGATCGCTTCAGGTCTGGCAGGAAAGTTTCAAAGCAATACCGTTATGGAGTACTTGGATGATCTGGCAGAAGATCAACTACATTCATGCCAATCCAGTGAAGGCCAAACTGGTTTCTTCAGCAAGTGACTACCCTTGGTCAAGTTTCAAAGTGTTCTATTTGGGAGATGTAAAGCCTTTGAGGGTAGATCAGGAATGGTGGTGGCCAGATGATTCTGAGAAGTTATCCAAGGCAATGAAAGAGTTGGGCTGGCGAAGTTACGACAAACGAAATTAAGAAAGAGCGGGGGCAAGCCCGCCTTCCTGACCCTGAGACGAAGTGAGTTGCTGGCTTACTTGCTAGATTGAAAGCTGATTTGACTAAGAGCGGGGCAAGCCCACCATCTTGACCCTGAGATCACTCTACATACCTACGCACACTCGTAACCGCAAAAACTTTTTTCACGGCAATGATATTTTTTTATCTCCGCTTGCGCCTTAATTGATGTATAAGCGGAACTCGAAAAGATCGGAAGGAGAGTGCCATGCGTAGGAATGCTGCTCCGGTAATCGATGACGTACTTGAAAAGCCTGTCATCGAGGTCCGAGACAATGCCGGATTCAAGGGCGTCTACGCCAAACAGCACATTGAGCGGGACTCCGTCATCTTACATCTGAGGGGAACCATTTCAGCTCGCCCCAGCAAATACACAATCCAGTTGAGCAGCAACCAGCACCTCAACCTCCCGGCTATCAGAAGGCCGAACGATGATGTCGATTACTGCTGGCAGTATCTCAACCACTGTTGCGAGCCTAATGGTTACATGAAGACCGCGGAACGAACCTTCCGCGCCTTGCGGGATATCGCACGGGGAGAAGAGATCAATTTCAATTATCTAACCACCGAATCGGAAATGGCGGAACCGTTCAACTGCCTCTGCGGTTCAGCATATTGCTTTGGCCTCATTCAAGGACGGAACTTCCTTACTCTCGAACAGGTTGAAAGGCTGACGCTCATTTTCGGAGAGGATAACGTCGTCACCCTGTTTATGCCGGCGATCCGAAAAGGAACCGACATCCGCAGCCTTCCTGGTAGGGCAAGAATGCCTGTTTTACTCACAAACCGAACCTGCCCCGATATTCCCCGGAAACGATGAACGACTCGACCATGTCAGCACGCTTCACGCGGGCCAGGGCCACGTCATCGTCACGCACGTTTTCACCAGCGACACTGACCTGATTCATTTTGTTTAGCCAGAAATCGTAGCCACCAAAATTGTTGTCGGGCGGATCGTCGGCATCGCGGCGCAAGTATCCGAAGTACTGCATCAGAACGAAGGCAGGGTTGTATTGCGTATTGAAGACGGTATCACTTTCGATAACGCTCTTGAGTGCTGCCGCGCGCCCCAATGTGTTGCCAGAGCCGTAGGCATTGATGGCTGCTTGCCGTTCCGTTGCCGTCGGTATCACGCCTTCATTAGCGAACAACGTATCGACATAGGTGAACACGTTAACCCCTTGAGGAAAGTTCGACACAAATTCCGGTCGCGAGACAAACTCCTGCAGGAAGGCCTGGCGATTAGCTTCGAGTAGCGCCTCCCAACCTGTGTTGCCGACAATCAGACCTTCGACAATGCGACGTTGATCGCGCAGGAAGGCCAGATAGCGAGGATTAGATTTGGCGTTCCCAAATCCTGCTTTGTGGGCACGAATAACGAAGTAACCTGATTGCTGAAATTCTATCGACAGGAAAAACGCGGCCGAGACGTTGATGCGCCGGTCGTTAATGCAGGCAGCATTTGCACCGCAACCGGAGATTTGACCTTCCCAGAAGAGCTGTCCGGGCCCGTCAGATTGCCGAGCGAGGAAATCGTGGTAATGCTGGCCGACAAAGACGTCGTTGAAGTCGATTGGATTCGGACCAGCTTCAATCGCGTCATCGGTAATTACGATACTCGCGGTTGACGGACTGCCCAGCAAGGCCTGCCCGGTGCCGTTGGAGAGTGTAATGGTGAAGGTTTCATTGCCTTCGAGCTTGATGTCTTCACTAATGAGAACGTCGAAAGACTTGCTCGATTCATTCGCACCAAACCGCAGCGTTCCCTGGGCGAAGGTGTAATCAGTGCGTTGCGATGCGGTAACGCCTCCAGTTATGTAATCGACAGTCGCCGGTCCAGATACGTCGCCAGTACGCAAAACCGTTATAGTCCTGAAGGTCATGTCTTCCTGGACGTTGTAAGTGCTGGCGCTGAATGCGACCACCGATGGGCCGGCAGCGTGGGCGACGCGCGTTGGCGTAACAAATCCCGCGAACGACAAAGCGAGTAACATTGCCCCTACGAATAGAATCCGGCTGCAAGTCACGGGGCTATTGCGCACGAATACAAACTTAGAGTTCATGGCTCCAGTGGTTCCCTCCTGGCACTCTGGGGAAAATAACGATTCGAGGTTAAGCGGGGGCGAGTGAATGTTACGCCTTGGGCTGCCCGGGCGCAATTTGCTGCCACGGCTCGGCGCTCATCGGTTGCTTGACTCAAGTCGCTTACGCGCCTCGGCAGCTTGCGGGCTACGTGAGTAACGGTGCACTAACTCCTGCCAGCCTTCACCGTCATAACGAAGCCGCTTCTCGCGCGCGTCAAAAATGAATGTGATTCCCTGCCGGTTGTAGCGATCAAGGCCGCTGTAATTCAGGAAGTAACTGTGGAGTGGCGCGCCGCCCGCCTCCATTTCTTTCTCATTCAACCGGCGCCCAGCTTCACGGGAAAGGTGACCCGCCGAATCTTCGGCTGCTTGAGAGTAGAGGAGCAGAACTTCCGGACGAAGCGGCGAGCCTGTGAAATTGTCGAGAAAAATTCTCGCTCGCACGATGCGATCGAAGTCGTCTGAACCCTTGATGAGACGGAGTAAGCGCACATCGTCTCCCGAGCGCACCGGCGAGACCAATGCATCCCGCTGGACCCAGCCACTGGTGCGGCTGGTAACGTTGACGCGACAAAAGATCACCCCATCTCTACTGCGCTTCTCGCCTTTCACAGCGACGAAGGCGCCACGTCCCAGTCTTCGCATTAGCGGACCGGAAAGTTCGGGCGTCGCTCTGAGTGCGGAGAGTCGCTCATCAACAACGATGGCGACACGACCGCCCGCAGGTGGTCGCCTCCTGGCGAAACTGTTTGCGGAATGAAGCAGGAGAGAGACGAAAAGAACTGCGAGTATGACCTTCCTTAACGAATGGATGTTCACGGCCAGACCTCCTCTGGAACTGAGGTTGATCAGGGTGAGATTGTTTGCGGATAGTTTGCTAGCGGGAAGCGCGGCGGCGTGCCGGGACACGAGCACTAGGACTCAGGTTTGCCGTTCCCTGAATGGAGGCGCCTGGTACTGCCGCGACCAGTCGTCGGGCAGAACGAGCATGGTGAAAATGACAGATCGCTACTGCCAGCGCGTCGGCTGCATCATGCGGTTCGGGAACGGTGGCCAGCGAGAGCAACGTCTTGACCATTTGCTGAACCTGAAACTTTTCGGCGTTGCCGTGACCTACCACGGTTTGTTTCACAAGTCTGGGTGAATACTCATGAATCTCCAGCGCCGCACGCTCAGCAACCAGCATGGCGACGCCGCGGACCTGACCAAGTTTCAAAGTTACCTTGACGTTCGTGGCAAGGAATCCATCTTCGATTGCGCAAGCCTCAGGCCGATGGCGCGCAATGATTTCTTCCAGAGCGTTGGCAATGCGCAATAGCCGCGCGGGAAATTTCTGGGCCGTCGAAGCGCGCACCGTTCCGCATTCGACCAGGCGGTAATGCCGGCCATCGTCTTCGATGACGCCCCAACCCGTCGTCTCACTACCCGGATCTATTCCCAGGATGCGCATATGAACTGAAGTGAACAAAACTTCGTAAACGGCGGGCAGTATACTACACGGCAATTCGCAGCCGAGGAGTTTCTTTGATGTCGTGCGAGGGGATGCTTACAAGAGGGCTTGCATTGGGCAGTTGGCAGTGAGCAGAAGAGTGGTCAGTGACCAGGGGTCAGTGACCAGCAATCCATAGGGTAGGTGCCCGTTACCCTCAAACTGCCGACTGCCCACCGCACACTGCTCACTGCCCACCGCTCACTTCACCTGGTCAATCGTGCAGGCCTTCGGCTTCTTGTCCGGTCGCCAACGAAGGAATTTGGTGCCGTGACGAAAGCGTCCGCCACTGAAATGATCGTATTGAACTTCAACCACGAGCTTCGTTTTCAGCGGTTCCCACTCGCTCGTCTTCTTGGTACTCCAGCGACTGGGTCCGCCGGGTTTGTTGCCAGTGAATCCCGGCGGCCCAATCAGCGGCTCGAGTTTTCCGGTTAACTCTTTCTTTTCGGCTTCATTAAAGCTGGACGTATAACCGATGTGATGCAGCAACCCAGCTTCGTCATACAAGCCAAGCAACAGTGATCCAACCACTTTGCCTTTGGTCGCATATCTGAATCCGCCAACCACACAATCGGCTGTGCGCATGCGCTTCACCTTCTGCATGCCATCGCGCTCGCCCGAGCGGTAAGGCAGGTCCAAACGCTTGGCGATGACGCCGTCGAGTTTCATCCCGGTAGTTGCCAACCACTCGCGCGCAATTGCGATGTCATCTGTTTTCGGCGACAGTTCTATGCGTTCATTCTTCGCCAGCAGTTTCTTCGCGAAGCTCTCCAGTTTCTGACGACGCTTGCTCAGGGGCGAGTCGTAGAGCGGCTTGCCGGCTTCGTCAACCAGCAAGTCGAAGACGATGAACTGCGCCGGGGTTGACTGCGACAATTTAGTCACTCTGCTAGCTGCGGGATGAATTCGTTGCAGCAGATCGTCAAATGAGAGTCCGCCTTTAACCGGGATTACCAGTTCGCCGTCTAGTACAAACTTCGACGCTTTCAGCTTAAGAAGTGCCGCGACAATTTCCGGAAAATAGCGCCCCAGCGATTGCCCTGACTTCGATTGCAATTCAACATTCTGGCTATCGCGAAAAGCCAGGCAGCGAAAGCCGTCCCACTTCGGCTCATACTCCCAATTTGGGCCGGCGGGAATTTCGCTCACCAGCAGCGCGTCCATCGGGGGATAGGGTGGTTTGATTGGCAGCTTCATGATGCGCGTACGGTAACACGAGAAAGCATTAATTAGCCGCGGGTTTACGCGGATAAACGCGGATCAGTTCAAACACGTACCAGAAACAGTGACAACAAACTTTTCCGAATGAATGATGAAACTCTTTTCAGATCTGCATTCATTCGCGTCAATCGGGGCCAGTTCGTTTTGTAGGTTCTCTGTTGGGACTTTGGAATTTGATTACAGCTCGAGGAAGTTTTGCAACAATCGCTTTCCTGCCGGCGTCAGAATTGATTCCGGGTGGAATTGCACTCCTTCGATCTTTTTATCGCGATGACGCAGACCCATGATTACCCCGTCATTCGTTTCCGCAGAAATTTCCAGACACGCCGGCAAACTTTCACGTTCGACAATCAAAGAGTGATAACGCCCGGCCTTGAAAGGCGAGTCGAGACCTTTGAAAATCGACTTGCCGTCATGTTTGATTCCCGAGGCTTTGCCGTGCACAACCGTCGGCGCGCGCACGACACGTCCGCCGAACACTTCACCGATGGTCTGATGTCCCAGGCAGACTCCAAGGATCGGCACTCGTCCCGAAAAGCGTCTGATCAATTCCGCAGATATTCCGGCGTCGACCGGACGGCCTGGTCCCGGTGAAATCAGCACGCGGCTGGGAAGACGGGATTCGATCTGGTCCAGAGTAATCTCGTCATTACGCCGAACCAGCACATCCCCACCAAGCTCGCCCAGGAATTGCACGAGGTTGTAAGTGAACGAATCGTAGTTGTCGATGATGAGAATCATAAGAGTAAGGACTCAAAAGAAGGACTCAAGACTCAGGAGTCAGGGTTCGAAAGTTTCCTAATTCTGACTCCTGACTCCTGAGTCCTGAATTCTGTTCCTCTGCCTTTCCGCTATCTCAATCGCGCGCAACAGCGCCCGCGCCTTGTGAACCGTTTCCTCATACTCTCGTTCGGGCACGGAGTCAGCAACGATTCCGGCGCCTGCTTGCACTGAAGCCTCGCCATTCTTCATCACAATAGTGCGAATGGCGATGCACGAATCAAGATTATTGTCGTAGTCCATATAGAGCACCGCACCTGCATAGACGCCGCGTTCATCTGGTTCAAGCTCGCCGATTATTTCCATCGCTCGAACTTTCGGCGCTCCGGTTACCGTGCCGGCTGGAAAGCACGCCGCCAGGGCATCGAAACGATCGCAGCCCTCTCTGAGACGCGCGCTCAAACTTGAAACCAGGTGCTGCACCTTCGAATAACGCTCCACCGACATCAACTCTTCAACCTTCACTGAACCAAACTGCGCCACTCGCCCGAGGTCATTGCGGCCGAGATCGACGAGCATCATATGTTCGGCCACCTCCTTCTCATCGGCACGCATCTGATCGGCCAGGATGTTGTCTTCCTTCTCGGTCGCACCACGCGGGCGCGTTCCGGCAATCGGTCTGTAATCCAGTCGCTCGCCGCGACAACGCACCAGCATCTCCGGTGAGGCGCCGATTATTGCTTCGTCGCCAAGCTTCAACAAATAGGTGTAGGGTGCCGGATTGCTTTGACGCAACGCGCGATAAATGGGAACGGCCCCGACTTTAACTTTCCGCGAAAACCGCTGCGACAGAACGACCTGATAACAGTCGCCCGCGAAGATATGCTCCTTCACCTGACGCACCGCTTCGTGAAAGGCATCTTCACTCCAGTTCGAACTGACCAAACTTTTCTCAGACGCCGGCGGCTCAGGTCTTTCGTTCCGGCCAGCTGGAGTTGAACTTAACTCTGTCGAGATAGTGAGGAGTCGTTCCACTCGCTCTGTTTCCTGGACTGCAGTCTCATAAAGTTCTCCTAGACGACTTTTGTCCCCACTAGCTTCATCCGTAAAGACAACCGAGACTATTGTTAATTGACCCTGCACGCGATCGAAAATTACGAGCGTGCGATAAAACATCAGCAGACCGTCTTCGCTTGGCGAACCACTCGGTGAGGCACTGCCCGACTCGACTTGCCTGTTGAGCGCAGGTTCGAACCACTTCGCTGCTTGATACCCCAGATACCCCACTGCCCCGCCCGCAAGAGGACCAAGATCAACGCGGCTCGCGAGTTTATTTTCGCTAAAGTGCTGCCTTAGATATTCGCTCATGCATTCAGCACGCGTTTCAGTCTCACCATCACGCTCTATAGTTGTCCTGTTGCCTTCACCACGGACGATCATGTAGGGGTTGGCGCCAAGGAAAGAATACTTTGCGACGCGCTCTCCTCCCTCCACTGATTCAAGTAGAAAGGCGTAGCGCGCGTCGCCGGCAACGTTCACCAAGGCATCAACTGGATTTAGCTCGCTCGACGGGACAGTTTTCGCCACCGCGACGATGTTGCCGCGGGTGGCCTCCTGCTCAAACTCCGCGAAGGTCGCGGGCCGCAGTTGGGAAATCTGCGCTGACTCTACTTTCAACCTATCTCCTTACGAGGCACTCAAGTGATTGTCTGGGACCGCGGGCGCCCCGCCCGCAAACGCGCCGCAGGCGCGAATGCTTTTGACGTCCCTGTTTCAATCCGGTTTTCGCGCTTCGCGCTCATTGCGGGCGGGACGCCCGCGGTCCCAGCAAATCTCTTGCGCAATGCTCTTACCACTCAACCAGAAACTCATAAAGCGAGTCGTACATCGTCTCAAACGAATCCGCGCAGAACAAGACTGGTTGGTAATGTGTCGGGTCATATTCATGACGCGACGCTGCTGCCAAATCGAGCGGACGTAGTTCGGCGTTATGCATCGCTTCCAATTCCCCTGCGGATGACAGCAGTCCCGTGCCGTATGCCTTGAGGGATCCATTCTCCCGTAGCACGCCAAACTCAATCGTAAACCAGTAAACGCGCGACAGGCGATTCAAAGCTTCCAGAGACGAAGTGCGTTTCACCGCCTTGCCAAACAGCCGGTTGAGTTCAGCGAGTCGTGTACTCGCAAGCGTCACCGCATGGCCCACAATTTCATGTACGACGTCGGGTTCAGGTGTGTAGAGCGGTGTCGAGTGATGCCGAATATATTGCGTGCACAAAAACGTCCCGGAGGCGAGCGACTCAAGGAACACGCGCGGCTCAACCAAGCCTGCAACAGGCTCGAGGCGGAAGCCGCTGATTGCCTGGACCTTTTCGTTTACTTCGCGCAGCTGCGGAATGCGATCAGGGGCGAACGCCAATCGCCGAACGGCAGCCTGGTATTCGGCACAGGCGTGAGCGCGGTGGGCCGGCTCGAGCGCCTCCCAAACCGCGCGCCAAACCTGTTGTTCCTCAGGGGTGTAAGGCGCCTCAGGAATTTCCTCTCCGGATTGATAGCTGAGCGCAAGTTGAGCGATGCGATTGCGGCGCGCCCGATAAGCACCGTCGCGGAAGCCCGGATGATCTGGACTGAAGCTGGACGATCTTATTGCGATCAGCGGGAGTTTCGTCTGCGTCCAGCGGAACCACCCGCATGTCGGTATGATCGGCCAGTAAGGAAGCATGTTCGTGTTCTGACATTTGGAAACCTCGGGTACTTGTAAAAAAGAACCGGCCACCCCTCCCGCAGCGGAGGAAGTGGCCGGTTCAGAAATTCTGTTTCTGGTTGTTTAGTTCATCTCACTCAGAACAGCTCTCTCCCTGCCTCTCCTCCTGCGGAGAGCACCAATAATAGTAAGAGTAGCCGTTGGTGTAGTGATTCATGTCTATTAACCGCAAACGACGCTTTCGAACTGCAAGTTAGCTCTGTCCGGCGGCATTGTCAAATCCTGTGAGAAGCACTCGGGACTCAGGACTCAGGACTCAGGATTCAGAACTCAATTTCGCGTCCTGCTTGTGAATTCTGAATTCTGAATTCTGAGTCCTGAGTTCTGTGTCCTTCCCCGGCACTTCCTTTGCTGAAGCTTTGTAGTACGCAGCGAATTCCCGCCCCGAAACGATTTAGGTGTACGCAAAGAGGCGGCCGACGACCAGGGTCGTACGGTATGGCTACATAGATTGAAGGAGTTCCAATGAAGAAGAGTCTTGAACAGAGTAAATCGATTTGGATGGACACAGGGCAAGTACCGCAAGGATCATCCCTAACCGAAAAAACAAGCTGTGATGTGTGCGTCGTCGGCGCCGGGATCGCCGGCATGACCACCGCCTACTTGCTTGCGCGCGAAGGAAAGTCAGTCGTCGTATTGGATGACGGCCAGATAGGTGGAGGGATGACGGGACGGACGACCGCACACCTGGTTAACGCTCTTGACGATCGCTATTTCGAGCTGGAACGTTTGCACGGTGAAGAGGGCGCGCGGTTGGCGGCCGAGAGCCACACTGCTGCGATCGACAAAGTTGAAGCCATCGTTAAGGACGAAGCGATCGAGTGTGAATTCGAAAGGCTCGACGGTTATCTGTTTGTGCCTCCGCGTGAATCACAGAAAATTCTCGATGACGAGCTGGAGGCTGCTCACAGAGTTGGGTTGGTTGACATTGAAAAAGTTGAACGCGTTCCATGGGACTCTTTTGATACCGGACCAGCATTACGTTTCCCCCGTCAAGCCCAATTTCATCCTTTGAAATATCTTGCCGGACTTGCCGGGGCCATTAAGCGAATGGGTGGGCGAATCTACACGCATACCCACGCCAACGAAATAGAAGGCGGCAAGCAAGCGCGAATTGAAACAGCCAGCGGGGGTGTTGTAACCGCAGAGGCGGTCGTAGTTGCCACTAACTCACCCGTAAACGATTTGATCGCTATCCATACCAAGCAGGCTGCTTATCAAACTTATGTGATTGGCGCGCGCATTCCGTCAGGCTCGGTAACGCGGGCACTATATTGGGACACACCAGATCCCTATCACTATATCCGCCTCGAAACGTTAGGCCAGGGCGCGGAGGCTTACGACGTCTTGATCGTTGGCGGAGAAGATCATAAGACCGGCCAGCAGGATGATGCTAATAAGCGCTTCGGGGCGCTCGAACGCTGGACGCGACATCGCTTTCCGATGGTCGAGGAAATTGTGTATCGCTGGTCAGGAGAAGTGCTGGAACCAGTAGACGGCCTGGCGTTTATTGGCCCAAACCCGCTTGATGCAAAAAACGTCTTTATCGCTACCGGCGATTCAGGCAATGGAATGACGCATGGAACGATTGCCGGCATACTCCTGACGGACTTGATCATGGGTCGCCACAACGAATGGCAGTCGATCTACGAGCCATCACGGATCACACTCAAAGCCCTGCCGCAGTTTGCCAAAGAGAATCTCAACGTGGCGATGCAGTATACGGATCTGCTGGTGGCAGGCGACGTGCGCTCCGTTGATGAGATCAAATCGGGTGTTGGCGCGGTCTTGTCGCGCGGTTTAAGCAAGGTCGCCGTCTACCGCGATTCGCACGGCGAGACTCATGAACTTTCAGCGGTTTGTCGTCACCTGGGATGCATCGTGCACTGGAACACTTCGGAGAATACCTGGGACTGTCCCTGTCATGGTTCGCGTTACGATGCACTCGGCAAAGTGATACAAGGTCCTGCGAACACTGACCTGGTTGAAGAGAAATCAAACGGCGAGCGAGCAACCGGAGATTTAGCCGCGGGTTTTCGCGGATGAACGCGGATTAGATCAAAACAGGGATGCGAAATAGAGAGCAACGGACCCGAAATTCTTCGGCCTGCCAATAGGGAATCTTTCAGATCTGCGTTCATTCCCGCAAATCCGCGGCGATGGCTTGTTGCTTTCAGTTTCCGGCCGCAGCCATGTCCGCTTCACTGATATCGAAGTTCGCGGAAACCTTCTGCACATCGTCGTGATCCTCGAGGGCTTCCATCAGCTTTAACATTTGTTTCGCCTCAGCGCCTTCAAGTTTCTTGTACTCCTTCGGAACCATCTCCACTTCGGCTACTTGCGGTTCAACGCCCGCCTTCTTGACTGCATCCAGCACTACATCAAAATCGGCAGGGGCCGTAATGATTTCAAAGTTGTCTTCATCGTCGCGCAAGTCTTCAGCGCCGGCATCAGTGGCGATTTCAAACAATTCCTCTTCCGACTTTGAACTCTTGGGAACTACGATGTAACCCTTCTTCTCAAACATCCAGGCCACCGCTCCAGCCGCGGCAAGGTTGCCGCCATTTTTGGAAAACGCGTGGCGAATTTCCGCCACCGTGCGATTGCGATTGTCGGTCATCGACTCAATTAACAACGCCACCCCGCCGGGGCCGTATCCCTCGTAAGTGATCTCTTCGTAATTCACGCCTTCTTCTTCGCCGGTGCCGCGGCGGATCGCTCGCTCGATCGTTTCATTGGGCATGTTGCCGGCCTTGGCATCGAGGATCGCCTTGCGCAAGCGGGCGTTGCCTTCGGGGTCGCCCCCGCCCGAGCGCGCGGCGACAGTTATTTCCTTAATGAACTTCGTAAAAAGCTTGCCGCGCTTGGCATCGAGCGCGCCTTTCTTGTGCTTGATGCTATGCCACTTCGAGTGTCCTGACATTCTTAATTGGTCCTTCGGAAATAGAAATGCGGATTGTTAGGCAACGAAATATATCACCAGATAAGAATAGTCCAAAGTCCAAGGTCTAAAGTCCAACGTCCAAAATTCGATGCTCTTCAGGACTCGTCTCTATTAGCTGGTTATTTACTGCGGCTTGCACGAGCCCTGGACTTTGGGATTTGGACTTTGGACTTTGGACCTAGCACCGCTGGGGGCCCTCCGGTTATACACACCGTCTTCAATTTCGCGGCGTGGCCGCCGGTGATATCAATTGCACTGCGCGGCACGCCAAACGCCTGAGCGAGCAGGCGCACCAGTTCCTCGTTGGCAGCGCCATCCACTGGAGGCGCGGCGATTCGAACGCGCAACGCGCCGTCATGTTCGCCGACAACTTCGCTGCGCGAAGCACGCGGCACAACTCTGACCTTGAACATCAGTTTTCCGTCTTTGTCTGTATAGTTGATCATCGAAAACCAAATCCAAAGCCCGATGTCCAAAAGTCACTCATAGAATTTTGAGATTGGGGACGCCGCAAGTTCGGACGCGCGTTTCAGATTTTCGATTTTGGACTTTGGACTTTGGACCGTTTAACCCCCGATCAGCATCCCAGCAACCAAACGCTGCAACACCTGAACAATAAGTAAGGCCACAATCGGCGATACGTCGAAGCCGCCAATGAGCGGGATTGCACGGCGCAATGGACCCAATAGTGGTTCGGTCGCTTTTACCAAAAGGCGCATCCATCGATGCGAGTAACTGACGTTGACCCAGGAAAAAATCACACGCAAGAAGATTAGGAGAATGTAGAAACTAAGCAGTCCGTTGAGCAGATAACCAATGAACGGACCCATCGCGTGAGTGATCAGGCTCCGGAGGATTCCATCGAGCGTCATGGTAACGGCGGAGACGATCTGCAGCGCAAACCAGCCCAGCAGAATCGTCGCTAGTATGGCAACCAGCGGCGAATACTTAGGATCAACACCGGCGCGCACAAGAGAGCGTCGCACTGGACCGATGAGTGGATCTGTGAGCCGGCGAATAGTCTGCGAAGTCCAACCAAAAGGGTTCGGGTTTGCCAGATTTGCAATTAAACGCAGCAGCATTAGCGCGACGATCACAACAATCGCTACTGTTACCGCCGAATTAATGAACCAAAAGACGCGATCCAGAATAAGCATAGTGTCCGACAAACTTTTTTGGAAGTGCGGTGACCTGTCACCGCTTTCGTCCGGGGCGGCTTGACGCCCAGCTTTTGTAAATAGTTTAGCGAACGGGTCGCGACAGGTCGCGACCGATCAACGCGGTGACAGGTTACCGCACTCGATATTTCGACTCTACCCACGCTCGCCGAATATCGCGGTGCCCACGCGCACCATCGTCGCTCCTTCTTCAATCGCAATCTCGAAATCATGGCTCATGCCCATCGAAAGCTCGCCGGTACGTTCAGCGAAATACCCTTGCGCTTGAAGTTGGTCGCGTAATTCGCGGAGCGTTTTGAAGTAAGGCCGCGCGCAGTCGGGATTCTGGAAGTAAGGCGGCAAGGTCATCAGGCCGATAAGGCGAAGACTTTGACATCCTTTCAACTCCCTCAACAATTCCGGCAAAGCGCGCGGATCGATGCCGGTCTTGGTTTCTTCTCCACCAAGATCGATTTGTACAAGCACCTCGAGCCGAGCCCTTCCCTCTGAGACGCAAAGCCGATCGAGGCGCTGGGCCAACTCAACGGAATCCAGCGAATGGATGCAATCGAAAAGGTTGATAGCCTTACCCGCTTTATTCTTTTGCAGGTGGCCTACGAGGTGCCAGCGCGCCGCGGTCCGTCCCAGATCCAGGATTTTTTCCTCGGCTTCCTGGACTCGATTCTCACCGAAGTCTGTGATGCCTACCCTAAGTCCCTCCCTCAACACCTCCGCTGGGTGTGTCTTGCTGATTGCAATTAGAGCGACCTCATCCGGTGAGCGATTCGAGCGTCGCGCGGCCGCCGCTATCCGACTGCGAACGTCCGCAAATCGTTCGCTCAGAGTCTGAAATGCGAATGGTTTCCCTGTCATTATGCGCCCGCTTGGAGTCGCTGCCATCGTACCGAAATAATAAACACGCTTAGTTTATCGCGCTTTCGGGGGTTCCAGATCAAATTCCTTGCTGGCACCGACCGGGGTCTGCCAAAATGGGCTATTCAAAGACGACGCGTGCGCGTTCGTCTACCCATTCGCCCCACGGATGTTCCAATTCAACGCCTGGGTTAGTACCTAAAACGTGCCGGCTGGCACGATGATTGTTGCAGGGAAAGGTGAGGTAACACCTTTACTAACTCGAAACCCGGAAACTCACCAGGTTTTTGTGGCGTGGACAATAACAATTAGGAGGAGTTCTATGAGACATTCCAAAAGCCCGACGGCTCTTTTTTCAATGATTATTCTTACCATACTGTTGGCGGTGGTTCTTCCAACAACAGCTTTGGGCCAGGGCCGGGGACGAGGGCATGGCCGCGGTGGGATTTTCGGCAACCCGAATAACAAATGCGGCAAATTTGTAAACTGCCACGACGCCAGAGATGGCCGCTGGGATGGCCGTGGACCGCGCGGAACGAGTGTAGGGAATATCCTCCGGGGCCGCCGCGTTCGCGCTCGTCGTCATCGGAATGTCGACGATGATCGGTTCATAATTCGTAATCGAAGAGTGAATCGCGACTATTGGCGCAATCGTCGCAACTAACTGTGGCTGCGAAATACCGGTAACGGCAAACAAATACAGAACTGGGAGCTGTAGCGACCGCGCGCACCTGGAATAGGTGACCCGGTTGGTACCGCTCCCGGTTTTGTTTTGTCGCAACGATTGCGGGTTGAAAAAACGGAAACGCCAGGTGGATTCATCGCGCCTGCCCATCCACAACTATGCTTTCTTGACAGTGTCCAACCTCGTTCGCATAATGAATTGCCATAAGCGGATGTGGCGGAACTGGCAGACGCGCAGGTCTCAGAAGCCTGTGATGGCGACATCGTGGAGGTTCAAGTCCTCTCATCCGCACCAAGTTTTCGTTTGCTGAAGGAGCGAGTCGGAATCTCAGATCCCAAAACTGAGATTTCAGGCTCGCTTTTTTCTTTGCCTATTTTTGGAACTACCATCTCACAGCTGCGTATAACGAAGCGTCTCCAACCGCGAGTAGCTCCAGAGCAAACCGACAAAGGAGGGTTCAAGATGAGTGCTGAACGAGTTGGCGCGATCAATAGAGGCGTCGAATCGACGCCTGAAGAGCGTGTGCAACGGGTGCGGGAATCGTTTGACGCCAATCCACCGCTCCAACTAAAAATAGCCCAGAGGCCGGTTCGTAACCGTATTCAGCGACTGGTTGATCTGGCGGATTCGTTATTCAGAGAAGCGCAATCGCTAGCTCGGGATAAGGAGTTCGCTGAGGAATCCAATCGCTTGCAGACCTTGAATCTTTCGGAAGGCATTGATTTCTACGAGGAGGTCCAACGGTTTGAGACGGGTCTGATCAGGCTCGCGCTCGACCAAACGCGTGGGCATCAGGCGCGCGCGGCGCGGCTGCTGCACATTAAACCCACCACTCTCAATTCAAAGATTAAGCTCTACGGGATCCAATATTAGGTTTACAGTTGCGTTAGTTCCAACGTGGCGGGAAGCGATTTTTCATTTGTCATTTGACGTTTCTCATTTGTTATTGAAGAACCGCGTAGATCTCTGTTTTGTTGACTCATGTAACTACGAGGCGGAATCAATCACTAAGCGTTCCCAGCAAATGATAGATGTCAAATGACAATGGAAAATTTCTCTTCTGTCTCGCTTTCCTTGGCAGCAACTACTGATCTCATGACTAGTTAACTGCTTCTGACGAATCGTCGGCGGTCGGCTCGCGTCCGTCGGAGACGGTGAGTTGTTGTTCGTCGAATAGGTTTGAGTCGACCAGGGTTTGCACCCAATACTGTCCTGGTGCCGGGAATGTCACATTCACAAAAAAACTGATGTTGTCAGCGAAGCCACCAGGCGTGATCTGCAGGCTGGTTGGTTGCGAGGCAACAATATGCTGCTGGCGATCCGGCGTCAGGATTCTGACCTCCGACAGATGATTGCCCGCACCGCGCCAATGATTTACCACTGCAAACTTGATCAGAGACACGGGCATCTGTTGCACCATGATGTTTTGAAAGACTCCCATGAATGAGAGTTTGTTACCTGCTTCAAGGCGAACATCGTCGCAGAAAAGTGTGTAAAGCAGTTCCAGTTTCTCTTGCTTGTTAATCGAGTCTGACATGTAATTCTCCTGGCTAAAACTTACTAATAACTTGGCATTTGCCATACTCGACGCGACCACACGTATTCTCGCCTCGGCCAAAGCCTCTTCGAGGCGTTCATGCCAAGAATCGTTGGAGTATTCTCCGTCGGGACTGCAGTCAGCGAATTCGGCACGCCCCTCGAGGATGCGCAACTGACGAATGAGCTGCGGCCTAAGCCGTTTGCAATGCCGTCATCTTCGCAGTGAGCCACCCAGCTGGCCGTTTCCCGCCAAGTTCTACATCTTGTGCGCCCAGGTTGACTTGTTCGATAGCTTCATCGTAATAGCCTCGTGCAAAAGTGAAACTCAATCTTAACCTAACATCTCCTTAAAAGCCGCCTCATCGATCACAGAAACTCCAAGTTCCTTTGCCTTATCGAGCTTAGACCCGGCTTCCTCACCGGCCACCACATAATCAGTCTTCTTGCTGACTGACGAGGTCACACGACCTCCGCGCGCTTCGATCGCAGCTCGAGCCTCATCGCGGTTGTATGCAGCCAGAGTTCCGGTTAATACAAACAACTTGCCAGCCAGGGTTTCGTCGACCGGCTCGCTGGACTGCTCCATCTCGGTACGTACTCCGGCCGCTGCCAAACGTTTGCAGAGTTCAACATTGCCGGGGTCGTCAAACCAATCGCGCACGCTCTGTGCTACTGTCAGGCCAATTTCGGGGACTTCGTCAAGTTCTTCCACTGTGGCTTTGCCCAGCGCCTCGAGAGAACCAAATTGTCGCGCGAGGGTAGTGGCCGTCCGATCTCCAACGTGTCGGATACCCAGAGCGTAAATCAAATTCGAAAGTTCACGGTGCTTGCTTGCCTCAATTTGTGCCAGCAGGTTTGACGCTGACTTTTTAGCCATCCGCTCGAGGCTCGCAATATCGTCGAGCGTCAAACTGTAAAGATCGCCGGCATCATGGACCTTGCCGCCAGCCACAAATTGATCGACGAGCGACTCGCCCAGGCCTTCAATACGCATCGCACGCCGTGAGGCAAAGTGCAACAAGCGCCCCATTAGTTGCGCGGGACAATCAGCCGCCACGCAACGTGACACTACTTCGCCTTCCGGTTTCGAAATTTCGCCGCCGCAAACCGGACACTTCTTCGGCATTCGAAACGGCTTCTCTTCGCCGGTGCGCTTCGACTCAATCACCTTGAGCACTTTGGGGATGACGTCTCCGCCTTTTTCAATCAGTACCCAGTCGCCTATGCGAATTCCCAGACGCTTGATCTCGTCCGGGTTATGCAGCGTCGCGCGCGCTACGGTAGTGCCGGCGAGCACCACGGGCTCGAGATTAGCAACCGGGGTCAAGGCGCCAGTCCTTCCCACCTGGACGTGGATTGAGAGCACCTGGGTCGTTGCCTGACGCGCGGCATACTTGTAAGCAATAGCCCAACGCGGCGCCTTGTTGGTGGTACCAAATTCGTCCTGAAGCGCTGTCGAGTTGACCTTTACGACCAGGCCGTCAATCTCGTAGTCGAGATCATCGCGGCGCGCTTCAATCCTGGCCGGCAAAGTCGATGACTTCATCAATCGTGTGGCAGAGCTTACGTTCCGGACTGCACTTTGAACCCTGCGCTCTCCAGCCAGTTCAAGGCGTCCCAATGTGTGGCGAAGGGCTTACGCTCGCCGGCCAGCAAATCATAGGCAAACATCTCGAGCTTGCGGCTGGCAGTGATTTTCGGGTCAAGCTGTCTGATAGTTCCTGCAGCTGCGTTGCGCGGATTGGCGAAGCGCGGCTCGTCCTGCTCTTCCCGTTCAGCGTTGATTCGCTCAAACACTTTTCGCGGGATAAACGCTTCGCCCCGTACTTCAAGCTCTGCGTCGTCACTCTTCAAATTTAAGATCTCGGCGCGCAACTTAAGTGGAATGCTGCGAATCGTTCGCGCGTTCAAGGTTACGTCTTCACCAATCCGCCCATCGCCGCGCGTGACGCCTCGAGCTAGCAACTGTTTCTCGTAATGGAGACTCAGGGAGAGCCCGTCAATCTTTAGCTCAGCCACGTAGTCAACACGCTTTCCGTCCGCGAGCCGCTGGCAGCGCACATCGAAAGCGCGTAACTCCTCGAGGTTGTAACTATTATCGAGCGAGAGCATTGGACGGCGATGTACGACCTGGGAAAAACCTTCGGCCGGCTTCCCGCCAACGCGTTGGGTAGGACTGTCAGGGGTTATTTGATCGGGATGTTGTTGCTCGAGTTTCTGAAGCTTCTCCAGCAGCGCATCGTATTCGGCGTCTGAGATCTCGGGATTGTCTTGTACGTAGTAGAGATCTTCATGACGTCGAATCTCTTCGCGCAGCTGTTCAATCTGCTGCCCAGCAGCACCTTGTTTTGCCAAGGCCTAATCTCCTCAGAATTAGCTGACGAACCCGCGGGGGGCAAGCCCGCCTTCCCAACCTGGAGCTGCATTGTCGAGCTTCGGTGACTCCGGTTGAAGCCTTTCGGTCAAAGGAGGCTCGCAACTCCAGTAAGCTCAGGGTCGGGAAGGTGGGCTTGCCCCCGCTCTTCCAATCTTCAACTCTGTGACGCAGTAGCGCGACCTTCCCGTATCCCGCTGACCTTTGTGATGCCGCTCGTCTTTGTTTTAGTTTCACCTAACCGGTGAATAACTCGCCCGATAAACTTGATGCTCTGGAGAAAATCATCAACGCGAATGTTTTCATCAGGCCCGTGCGGATTTGACCCGGCATAGCTGATGCCGAAAGACGCAACCGGAGTGGGCGGTGTGGATACTCCGCAAACCGCGCCAACGGGACCGCTGGACGGATCCATCGGATAAACCAAAGGCGTACTGCCATAGACATCGGTAGCGGCGCCGATAACTGCTCGCGCCACTGCCGAACCTCCGGATGATTTCGCCAGCGGAGCGCTTCCCAGTTCATTGATCTCGATATCCTTGAAACCGCGCACGTCGAGGTGGGTTCGCAATAACTCGATGATAATCTCCGGCGTCAGGTCAGGCACCAGGCGAAAATCGAGACGCGCCATCGCAGTGCTCGGCAGCACCGTCTTTACTCCCGCCTCGGTATGGCCGGTTTGAATTCCACAGATTGTACAGGTCGGTCCAAATATGTGTTCCTTCACGAGCGCCGGCCCCTTCATCGAACGCAACCAACCGGCGATACGAAATTCTCTCTTCAAACCGGCTTCGTCAAGTTCAATTGCTTTAAGAGCTTCGGTGTCCTCAGCACTTATTGGCGCAATGCACGAGGAAAAACCATCGATCGTGATAACGCCTTTCGGTGAAGTTATTGTTGCCAGTGCCTGAACCAGACGCCAGGCAGGGTTGGGAACAATTGCACCCCACTTTGAGTGCAGGTCGGTGCGCGCGCCGTGGGCCCTCAATTCCAAAAACTGGATGCCCTTGAACCCGAGACTGATAACCGGCCGCTCTTTTGTGTCTTTGTAACCTTCGTCCCAGATACAACCCTGTGCCGCCAGCATCTCCGCGTTTTCAGCAGCGAATCGGTAGAGACTCGGACTACCGAGGCCGTCTTCACCATCAACAAGGAATCTCAAAGACACCGGCAGTTTGCCGAAGGTCTTTTGATAGGCCTCGACTGCGGCCACCCGAGCAACCAGATCCCCCTTGCTGTTGGCAGCGCCCCGGGCGTAAAGCTTGCCATCGATGATCGTCGCCGCAAACGGTCCTACCGACCATTCGCTCAAGTGCCCCACCGGCTGAACGTCGTAGTGACCATAGATAACGAAGCTCTGGGAACCGCTGCCACATTCGCCGTAGATAATCGGATAGCCATTGCCGATACGAAACGAACGTGTGCCGATACCAACGCGCTGCATCATCTGTTCGACAGATTCGGCAACCGCGCGCATGCCCGTGCCACGCGCGGCGACGGAAGGCATGCGGCAAACGCCTGCAGCCTTTCGGTAAAGCTGCGCGCATGACGGTCAACGTAACGATCGAAACGAGTGAAAGGCATACTAAACTTTTGGCCTGAGGGCGACCGGTTCCGAGTTTCAAACAATTGTCACTACTGAACGGATCGCCAGGCTTCTTCCGGGTACAACAAATAGCGCGGTTGTTCTGACGAGCGCTCGAAACCTGCCGCAATAAGTCCAGCGGCCAGAGCCTGCTGAAACTCGCTGCGGACGCGCAACTGCTCCTTCCGTGCCTGAACGGCATCCTCCCGACAGAGTTTGGTCCAGTTAGCCGGGATTTCAATCAGCGCTGCCGGTTTAAACGGCACCGGTTCCGTCGGAGGAAGAATCTCCATTCGCCAGACGGATCACCCTCGGCGAATCCAGCTCCCAGCTGGCAAACAGGCGATCACTATCGATGCCCGCCGGTTCCACATTTGCCAGGGCCGGGCTGGTGGCGTAATCCGTCCCATAAAAATTCACGGCATAGTTGCCGACCGTTACCCCGAGGCGGTTTAGATTGAAATGGGCATTGCGAGCTTGCATCGGATCCCAGGTCCACTTGATAAATGACCTTCCTTCCTGAATCGCGCGCTCGCGCTGGCTCCATTTCAGTCGGGCGCCGACCCGCTGGTTTTGAAAATCCGGATCGACCGCCATCATATGGGAGTAACCAAAAATCTCATTGCCCCGAATCGCCGCCAAATGGTGAACAAAACCCACCAATCGCACACCGAGGAAGGCGCCCAACGTCCAACCGCCGGCCTGACGGGAAACGATCAAGTGGCGGCGCGGGGAGATCTCGAGGTCTGGAAGTCCAAAGACTTCTCGCTGCAAGCGAATGCAGCTATCAAGTTCATCGATGGTGGTGCATTCGCGAATAACGATGTCTGCCATCGGCATCAAAAGACGAACAAGAATTGTTAACTGAGATATGGAAAAATCGGCCTGGCAAAGTGCAACCGCGAGCGGTAGCGAGCGGATGCTACGAGCAAATCAACGCAGGATCAGACTGCCTGATGCCGGTAGCATCCGCTCGCTTCCACACGCGGTTCTGAAATGTCGTCACCGCCTAAGCTGTCGGCTTTGGCGAACAAGCCGGCACTTCGATTACCGTTCGTAACCCCGCTGATTTACGATTCTCGAGAGTTACCGAACCCTTCATCAGTTCGAGTAATCGCCGACCCACGATTATCCCTAATTCGTTGAGGTCGGTTTTGCCAGCCCGTGGCGTATCTTCCGGATCGAAAACGCGCGACATATCTTTGATTGGTTCGCCTTCATCGTCTATCCGCACCTGAAGCGAGACCGCTGTCCGACTAGCTTTGCTCCAATTGTAACGCTCTGCCCTTCCCGGCTACGGCTAACTGCCCAGGCCAGGAAAGTGTAGAGCACCTGCCGCAGGCGTCCGCGATCAGACACGATAGTAGTTACTTCCGGCGCCAGGTTATACTCGATCTTCACGTCGCGCTTTTGGGCCTGTCTGCCAACTGCGACGCAAGTTTCGCGCAGAGTTTCAGGAAAAGAAAGCTCCTGAAGAAAAATTTCAGCCGGGCCGGCCTCCAGACGAGACAAGTCGACCAGTTGATTCAGACTGGCCAGCAGTTGCAAGCCCGAGTTTTGAATTTTCTGACAGAACCGCTGCTGAGCTTCGCTCAACTTTTCCTGGTCAAGCATGATTTCAGCAAAACCAAGGATCGACGTCAGAGGGGTGCGCAACTCATGTGACATTCGCGCCAGAAAAAGCGAACGGTAGTGTGAAACATATCGAAGCTCGCGATTGGCCTCTTCAAGCTCGACAGTTCGCATCTGAAGTTGTTCGATTAGATGCGCGATCCGCTCGTCGTCTACACGTTCTCCCGACGATCCATTGTTGCCTTTAGGACTATCAGTCACTTTCTTGCCGTTCCTCAGGATTGATAGAGGGTTAACGTTTGCAGCTGCTGCAGGCCCCAACCTGAACGCCTTATTTGTTTGGAAAGTTCAATATAAGACTGCACCGATTGAGTGTCAAAGCCGTGCTTCTTTTTTAACTAAATCGTGCGTTATCATGCTTTAAGGTGGGGGCGCACAGGCTGCCTAAATCTCCTAGACTAATCAACGATGGGCAAACTTACAGAGCAGCCGCTGGCGGAACTCATTCACGAGATCTCGATTAAGGCTTTGTCAGGCACGCTGCGGCTCGAATACGAGCGAATGCAAACTGCTGTCTATTTTGATAAGGGTCAACTCATCTACGCCGCTTCAAACCTGCGAACGTTGCGGTTGCGCGAATATCTCGTCAAGCGGGGTCTTGTCTCGGAAAAAGATCAAGGAAAGCTCGCCAACGGCCCACCGGATCTCGAACTCGCCGAGGCATTGGCCAAAGACGGAACCCTGAGGCAAACGGATATCGATGCGCTGCTGGTTTTACTGGTCAGTGATATCCTGCGGGTTTCACTGTTATGGATCGAAGGGACCTGGGACTTTGACGGGCGCGCCCGCCTGGCCCATCCGGTTGCCGTCAAGGTCGACATCGGAATACTGCTCCGGGAAGCGGCGCAGAGGATGCCGATCAACTGCGTTTCGGGCCGTTTTCGCAATCCAGGTGAGATGATTGCGCGCGCCCCGGCACTGTCTCCGACGAGCAGTTTTAGCCCGGCCGAAAGCTTCATTCTTTCTCGCCTTGATAAACCATTACGCCTTGAGGAATTGATTTCGCTTAGCGGGTTACCGGAACTGGAAACGCACCGTGTTCTTTATGGGCTGGCGCTCAGTGACTTCGTAACACGCGAATACTGGCAAAATGCCTTTCGCGCCGACACCACGAAGCCGGGCCAGGTGCAATCTATGACGCCCTCGACACCAACCGTCACCGCCAAACCTGAACAATCCGATAATTGGCTTAGTGCCAGCATTGAGAATGAAGACCTCGAAGAGTTTTTGAAACGACTGAAGACTGCGACCAATCACTACCAGGTCCTCGAGCTTCCGCCAACGGCGAAAACGAGCTGAAATAAAAGATACTTACTACGCGATGGCCCGACGCTATCACCCGGATAGATTCCACTTAAAATCCGGGACTAAGTCGCATGCAGAAATCAGCTCGGCCTTCGCCCGAGTGACGCAGGCCTACGAAACCCTAACGAACCCAAATGCGCGGGCCGGCTATGACCATACTCTGGAACGCACCAGACAATTTGCCGAAGCGGAGGCGAAAAAAACAGCCAGGACTCGAGAGGCCAATGAGTCAGCTGAAGGTTTGGATCGTGATATGGCCGCCTCCGAAACTGGAGCAGATAACGCTGAATACAATTTTCGCGAAGGGTCCAGCGCTTTGGAACAGGGCCGCATCAGGGCGGCCATCCAGTATCTGTCGCATGCCGCGCGGCTCGAACCGCAAGAGGCGCGTTATCGTGCGTACTATGGCCGCGCGCTGGCTGCGGAGGAGAAAACCCGACGGCTGGCGGAGAGTGAATTTCAAGCCGCTATGAAACTGGAGCCCGGAAACGCCGTCTTTCGGACAATGCTGGCTGAACTGTATTTTGAGTTAAAGTTTCATCGCCGCGCCCAGACTGAACTGGATCGCGCGCTGGCGATTGATCCACATAACGGTGCGGCGAATCTGCTGTTGCGCAAACTGGCAAAGTCGCGCAAGGTAGGTTAGCCTCGACTTTCGAAATCCGAAATTCGAGATCTGATGTTTGGTAAATTTGAAATCAGCAATCCGAGATCCGCAATCCGCAATAGATAATGTCCACGACTTACCGCAACACTGAAAAAGACCGCAACGCGCGCGAAGCTTACCTGCAGTTAGCTGCCGCAGCGGATGAGTTTGAAAAGTATGCTAATCCGCATGCTGTTCGGATTGCTGCGATCGCAGACAAGATTGCCGAGGCTTTTCATATGGCGCCTCAGGATCGGAAATCACTGCGCACCGCAGCACGCATGCACGATCTCGGCGAAGTGGCCATGGAGCGAGAATATATCCAAAGAGCCGGCTCACTTACGGATGAAGAACGGCTCGATCTTGAGCGGCATCCGGTGATCGGCGAGCAGGAAGCAGCGCGCGCCAGTGCCGACCGTGACGTGCAGTTGTTAGTACGCTGGCATCATGAGTGGTGGAACGGTTCCGGTTATCCGGACGCGCTCAGACAAAATGAGATTCCGCTGGCCGCGCGAATATTGCGGGTGGCGGATTCATACGCCGCACTAACGGATGCGCGACCCTTCCGACCGGCAATGACCGAGGAAGACGCACGCGCCAGTATTGTCGAGCGCGCCGCAATCGAATTCGATCCGGCTGTAGTCAAGGTCCTTCTTTCTCTGCAGGATCTTGAGGAGCTGCGATCTTACGCAAAGCCGGTAGACCCGACCGACTCTACCGCCACAGTTGACGATGGTTGGAATCTCTTTTCTTTGTTCATAAGATGAAATTTGGACCATTTGGAGAGCGATGACCTGTCACCGCACCCCAAAAAGATCGCTTTAAGGAATCCATAAGTGGCTTACGTCGCATCCGCAACTTTTCCCAACGGCTGGTTAAACTTCGAACTCAGCGTCTTGCGACGCCTGAAGTTTTCTTCTATTGCGCTGCCCTTTACCGGCGAACCTAATCTTGGCGTACAACTGAAGCGTTGGAACGTCCGTGTAGCGGCAAACGATGCAATGATGTGGGCACATACTAAAGCCACCGCTTTGATTGAGAATGATTCCGAGCGACTTACTGAAGAAGATCTCGAAGCGATAGTCGACGATGCCTACGTACCGCGCGAGCGGCTTGACAATCCGGCGCTGCGGAATTGGTTTAACGAGACTGACGCCTGGTGGTTCGACAACGTGCGCTTCAACGCTGAGAGACTGGACAATCAATACAAACGCGCAGTGGCATTGAGCATCGGAATGATGGTGGGCGACTACGTGCTGTCATTCACGGCGGAAACAAGTCACCTGCGTGAGCCTCTCTCTTTGTCGCGTCTATTCAGGCAGTTTGCCGAAGCCCTGCCGTTTCACTACGAAGGTTCGCTGCGCAGTAAAGCTACCAATCAGGACACGCGTGCGTTCGTGGCCGAACGCCGCCACACAGACTTACTTTTTTTGCGTTTGCCCACGCCAATGCATCTGCAAACCACCCCACAACAGGTTCTCGCCTGGCGCGAAGAGTGGTTACAGGGTGGTGATGATTTCTGGAGCGATTTTGAAAGAAACCGCGCCGGCAAGCTTGGTTCACGTGTGCAAAGCAAGCAGCAATATCTGGGCCTGGTGGAGGACTTGCTTCACACTGCCGCGCACCTGCCCGGATGGGCGATAGCACATACCGAGAATGGGTTCATCTCCACAGACGAACTGGTTGAGACCATCAGCCGGGTCCGGAAGATCGATGCAATTTACTCAAAGGATTTTTCGGATCTGCTTGGTGTGCGCGCAGCGATCGTTACGGCGCAGGGTTAGCCACCACGAATCGATAGCCAACTCCTCTCACCGTCAAAAGATGTTCGGGCTTGGTGGGATCGTCTTCAATGTACTTCCGCAACCGTACGATGAAATTATCAATGGCCCGGGTGTCGGTATCCTCGTTTAGTCCCCAAACATTTTCAAGAATGGCCTTCCGCGAAACCACATTGCCCTCGTGCTTAACGAGGTAACGCAGCAGTTGCGCTTCCATCAACGTTAATCTGATAGTCTGTTCGGGCGTGCGCAGTTCGAGGTTTCCGAAATCAATCACGCGGTTGTGGAACTCAAATTCTTCGAGGCTTGCCTGGTCCAGTTCCGCTTGCTGAGCTTCCGTCTCAGTTCTGACAGCTTGTTCCTGCGTCAGATCCTGATGAAACCATTGGCGCCGCCTCAGCAAAGCATTGAGTCGCGCCAGCAAAACTGACAGCTCAAATGGCTTAGGAAGATAGTCGTCAGCGCCAGATTCAAAACCACGCAACACATCTTCCGGACGCCCCCGTGCAGTCAACATCAGGACGGGCACGAAGTAGCCTGCGGCGCGCAGTTCTGCGGCCACCGTAAATCCATCCTTGCCGGGCAGCATCACATCAAGCACCAGCGCGTCGTAGGTTTGATGCTTATCAAAGAATAAAGATAGAGCAGTCTCGCCATCATTGACGGCGTCGACGGTGTAACCTTCGGCTTCGAGGTTGAAGCGCAAGCCATCGGCCAGATGTTGCTCGTCTTCCACAACCAGCACAGCGCTCATTGATTGCAACCCTTCTTCACTTCGCTCGGTGCAGCGCGCGGATCTCTTTGTACTTTCATCGATGCCCCTTCGTGGGTCGAGTAATACAGAACCGGGAGCGGTAGCGACCGGGTTCAATTTTGGTAACCAATGTTTTATGGAAGATCCGTCCGGTCGCGACCGCTCCCGGTTCTGTATTACTCGACCCACGCGAGGTCAATCACTTCGGTTTCACACACGCGGTAGTTCGATTGTAAATCTACTGCCCTGGCCCCGACCCTCACTCTCAGCAAACACTTTTCCCCCGTGTCGCTGAACTATAGAGCTCACAATAAACAGCCCGAGGCCGGTGCCCTTAAACCTGGCCATCACGCGGCCGGGGACGCGGTAGAACCGTTTGAAGATACGTTTCAGCTGCGCCGCGGGAATGCCGATCCCTTTGTCCTCAATCCGCACCGCCACTTTTTTCGGACCAAGCGCGGCGACGGAAACTGAAATCTGAACGCCCTTCACGGAGTATTTGACGGCATTGTCGAGCAGGTTTGAAATGGCCACGCGTAACTCTTCGGCGTCGGCCTTTACTTGCGGGCGTTCCCCGTTGACGTTTTCGTTGAACGTTACCGCGTCAGCAGCGAGGTTATGGCGAACACGAGTGAGGTTTACGCATTCCGTCACCAGTTCACCCACGTCTACCTTCCTGAAATTGAGTTTACGACGACGTTGGCCCGATTGACCGGCCCGCAACACTTGCTCGACTGTCTGCAGCAGCCGGTCACTGTCGGCGAGCATCACATCGTAAAACTCCTGACGCTTGTTCTCATCCAGATCACGCTTTTTCAGTGTCTCGAGATAGAGCCTGATGGAGGCGAGCGGTGTTTTCAGTTCATGAGTGACTGCGTTAATGAATGCATCATGCTGTTCGTTTCGCCGTATCTCACGAATCAGGAAGGTGGTGTTAAGGACGAGACCGGTAATAATTAGCAGAAAGAAAATTATGCCGAAGACAAGCAGAGCAATCTCAGTCGCGTTAAGAATGATCCAGCCAACATTCAGCGCCACAGCCAGCGCCACCAGGCATGCGCCCAGCGTAATGAAAAAGGCTATTGACTTGCGACGACCGCTAACTGCCATAGCTTGATTGTAGCAGTGGGCAGTGGGCAGTGGGCAGTGGGCAGTGGGCAGTGGGCAGTGGGCAGGGGCAGGGAGGAAAGCACTAGCGAGCGATTAGTGCAAGAGTGGACTCAAAAACAAAAGGCAGCAAGCAGAGTAGCCTACTGCCCACTGCCCACTGCTTCTGCTTACGCCGCTTTCTGTAGCTCAGCAACCGGCGGATTCGCGGCCGCCAATATTTGCTCTTTGCTAATCACTCTGATCCCCTTTGCCAATCCGAGTAATTGAAGCATCCGGATCCCATACCAGTTGAAGTCGACTTCATACCAGGTTAGTCCGTGGCGTGCGGCGCGCGGATGTGCGTGGTGGTTGTTGTGCCAGCCTTCGCCAAATGAAAGCAGCGCCACCCACCAGCTGTTGGTGGAGTCGTCCGTAGTTTGAAAGCGGCGAGTTCCCCACAGGTGTGTCGCCGAATTAACAAGCCAGGTGAAATGAAGTCCGATAGTGACTCGCAGGAAAACACCTACAAATAAGAACGACCATCCGCCGATAGCGAACAAGACAATTCCCGAGAGAATTAAGGGAACGTAATAAAACTTGTTCAGGAACATGTGAACCGGATCCTTCATCAAGTCGGGCGCATATCGCTGCAGCACACTCTCTTCGTGTTGCTGAGCGGTGCCACGCAAAATCCAACCCATGTGGGCCCACCAACGTCCGTCTCGGGGAGTATGTGGATCGCCCGGCTCGTCCGTGTTCGCATGATGAATGCGGTGTGTGACAACCCAGTTAACCGCTCCACCTTCCAATGCGAGCAAGCCACAAAATGTCAAAAAGTATTCAACTGCTTTCGGTGTCTTATAACCACGGTGCGTCAGCAACCGGTGGAATCCCATGCCTATGCCCAAACTGCCCGATATCCACCAAAGCAGTAACGTAATCGGCACCACTTTCCAACTGAGCATGAATAGGGCCGCAATAGATCCCAAATGAAAGATGATCATGAAGATAGTAGTGTTCCACTTAATAGCGCCGTGCTTGTTAAGATTAACCGTTTTGCTGCTCATTAATACTCCAGTGCCGCCTCAAAAATATTCAGTCATACATTGGATGCTGACCGATGTTTCATACTAACAACTGGCAGCGGTGAAGGTTGTAATAGTTATGTAATCAGCCTTTTAGCACTCGAACTCGCGGTCCATACCTGTGCTGCAACTTGCCTGAACACGCAACATAGTGCATTATTGAGGTGTTACTCCTTCTCTCCTGCATCAACGGTGATGCGCCCACGCCTGATGTATGGCTTCGGCGTTTGAGATAGTGCGAGAGCGGGCAATGGAAAATATGAAGAAGCTGCTCAACTGAGCGCCCGAACGCGGGCCTTCGCTGCTACCGTACTCCGAAGCCACCTTTGATTCGAAGCTTCTCTTAATGCTCCGAGCGAGCTAAGGAAAAACTTACAGTATGGCTATGAAACTCTACGTGGGGAATCTCTCGTTTCAGACTTCGAGTGAGGACCTACAGCAACTATTTTCGCAGGCAGGCACAGTGGAGTCAGCTTCGGTCGTGGAAGACCGCGACACCGGACGGTCACGCGGTTTTGGGTTCGTTGAGATGGCTACGAAAGAAGAAGGCGAAAAAGCAATCGAACAATTTAATGGCACTGACCTGGCCGGTCGCAACCTCACGGTAAACGAGGCCAGACCACGAGAAGATCGTGGCGGTCGCGGAGGCGGCGGCGGTGGTCGCGGTGGTTATGGCGGCAATCGCGGCGGCGGCGGCGGTCGTGGTGGGTATGGCGGCGGTGGCGGAGGACGTGACAACTCTCCCCGCTGGTAGACGAAAGCGGTAAATAGTAAATGGTGAATAGTGAATAGTTAGAAGCATAGCTAAAGCACTATTCACCAGATACTAGCCAAGTTCGCGGAATATGATTCTCAAACTATTTACTATTCACAATTCACTATTCACTTCTTGAGGTATTTATGGAAAAGCAGACTGTAGAAAAGACAACGACTCCTAAGCAAGTTATTGAAAAGCAGACTTATGCGATCGGCGATCGAGTTGAAAAGCTGTGTGCGGTGTGCCAGGAAGAACGTGGTCACGTCGTCGCTTCGATTACGAAGAGAGGACTCATTTCGCGAGTCACCTGTCCGAAGTGTGGCACTCGTGGTTCCTTCTCAAATGGAGCCAAGCTCACGAAAGGTCGGTCCAAGACGGTGAATAGCGAACCTTATGACCGCACCCGCACCTATCGCACCGGTCAAACGATGAGTCATCCGATCTGGGGCGCCGGCGAAGTAACGGCCCTTATCGAACCACGTAAGATCGATGTGCTCTTCGCGGACCGCATTCGGCGGCTGATTCATTCGCGAGCTGATGCCTAGATCTTAAGCAATATCAACGGAAGGGGCCGCGTTGCAAAGCGCGGCCTTTTTTGTACGCCGGCACTCCGGGCGTCCGGTAACGTTTACCTATGCGTCGAACAACCACTGCTCAGGTCGACGTTTTCTCACGGCTGGCTTGTGGCGAGTTGAATTTTTTCGGCAGCCTTACACGTCCCGAAGCAAACAACACCAACCACACGACCCCGGATACTGACGAGAGCAAACCGGAAATGATTGTTAGCGTCCGCGGCGTGATGCCACGCAACGACCATCCGGCAATCGTGGTCGATAAACTCCAGGTAAGGAATTCGCTGGCACGATCCGTTGTTATCACGCGTCCACGTAGTCTGTCGGGCACCAGGCGCATCAACAAAGTATCCTGGACTCCGAACTCGGCCCCCAAAACAATTCGCCCCAGGAAGAGAAATAGACACGCCAGCCACAAGTTAGACATCACGCCCATCAGCGCAAAAAGGAAACCCTGAAGCAGCAAACCCCAACCGATTAGGACGTGCGTCTTGCCGAGAAACTCAAAGTGGTGCCCCACGCGACGGGCGATCATCATGCCTATGAAGAGGCCGAGGCCTCCCGCGAAGTAGAGCGCCGCCACCGCCGAATCTCCACTGATTCCCCGCTGACCGGCGAAGACGATGCCTCCGAGTCGATCATAAATCAGATTGCCAGCGCCCCCGCCGCTGGCCCAAATTACATTGATCGCCAGAATGGCAGCTACCGGTGCGTGGCCAATGATGTACGTCCAGCCTTCGCGAATGTCCGACCAGTAACTCAGCCCTGGTGCTGCTTCCGCTCCGTCCTCTGCCGACGCGCTTTCTTTTGTTTCCCGCTCAGGAATGAGCCACACCGAGAACGCCGAACCGAAGAAGGACACGGCGTTGACGATGAATGCAGCGCTATAACCGACATTGGCGGCAGTCCAACCGCCCAGCGCGGCGCCCAGCGACATTAGGAGGAACCGGGACGAAAACATCAGCGCGTTTCCCGCCAGCAGGTCGCGCTCACCGGTGATGTTCGGTGTGGCAGCACTTTTAGCGGCTTCGAAGAACGTGCCGAACAAAGAGAGCAACGCGGTGCAAACGTAGGCGATCCATAGGTCCTCCGGCCCGCGTACCAACAGGAAACTCAGGGCGACGGCAACGCGCGCGAAGTCTGTTGCGATCATCACCGTTCGCCGCGACCAGCGATCGACAACCGCTCCGGCCAGCGGCAAAAATAAAGTGAAGGGTACCAGCCGCGCCAACAGCATAATGGTGGTGGCTCCCGCGTCGCCGCCAGAAATCATGCGCACCAGTCCCAACCCGGCAAGGAAATTAAACCAATTGCCGAGTTCGGAAATTACCTGTCCCCACCACAACCGCCGGAAAGAGCGATTGCGCCGAAGGAGCTGTAGATAGGTTAGTGAATCCATAAGTAAGATTAGTGCTGAGTACTGAGTGCTGAGTTCTGAGTCTCCAGGTCTGTCTGAACTCAGCACTCAGAACTCAGCACTCAGAACTTAAAAGAAAGAGCCGCCGGTTCAGACCAGCGGCTCGCAACCTCCAAAACTGCTTCGAGAATCATCCGCCAACAAACTTTGCTGGTCTCTTCTCAATAAAGGCTGCGACGCCTTCCTTAAAATCTTTTGTTAACCCCGACTGAATCTGCGATCTCTCTTTCGAGTTCCAGCTGTCCACCGTAATCATTCGTCGCACTTGCTTCCAACAATTCTTTGATTCGACCAATCGCGGCGGTCGGGGCCTGGGCCAGCTTTTCGGCCATTGCCAGTGCCCGGGGAAGCAGCTCCTCATCCGGGACGACTGCATTGATCATCCCCATTTCCAGAGCGTGCTCAGCTGTCACTATTTCTCCGGTCATCATCAACTCCATTGCGCGCTTCCAACCTATCAACCGCGGCAGGATGAATGTCCCGCCACAGTCGGGTACCAATCCTATCTTAATAAAAGCTTGATTAAAGCGCGCCGTTTCTCCGGCAATAACGAGGTCGCAAGCCAGCGCCAGATTGCAACCCGCTCCAGAAGCCGCTCCGTTAACTGCGGCGATAAAAGGCAGAGGAGCTCGACGAATCAATAGTATGCATTCATGGAGCAATCGCAGAGGTTCGTCAAAGAACGCTTCCACTTTTCCTTCTCGCTCTGCGATTTTCTGCATCTCGCGCAGATCACCACCGGCACAAAAAGCCCGGCCGGCGCCCGTTATGATGACCGCTCGCGCGCCACGCTCCTGAACATGATTGACCGCCGATTGAAACTCCTGGCCCACTTCCGTGGTCAAAGCATTCAATGACGCCGGCCGGTTCAGGGTGATGATGCCAACCGCTCCCTGCATTTCAAGTTGAATAGTTTCGTAACTCATATTAGATCCGAGCGTATTCCTGCTTGTCCAAAGTTGTCATACTCCAACGAAGCCTAAAATTACAAATGAGAACCGTCAAATAGCCGATTGGTACTGCAACTGATGTAGAACCCGACGAGTCGGGGTAGCGAGCGGATGCAAGCAACTCAATGTTGAATCCACCCGAACGGACTCTTGATTGTTGACCGTAGCATCCGCTCGCCACCGCGCGCGGTTCTGCATTGGAACTCGACTGAGAAAACTCAGGTTCTCGGCTGTGCGGCACGACTTGCGCCGAAACATTCACCACACAGCACGGGCCTGCCAGTCGAAGGCTTGAAGGGTACAGTGTCGGTCTTGCCACACTGATCGCAGGTAATCTCAAATCTTTGGCGTTCGCCACCACCACCTTTTGGGCCGCCAAAGTTTGAACGGCGCGCATCGCGGCAAGGCTTGCAGCGTTTGGGGTGAGTTAGGTTGCGTTCCTGGTAGTATTCCTGCTCACGTTCGGTGAAGGGAAAAATCTCCCCACATTCCGCGCACGTAATCTCGATGTCTGGCATAACTGTTTCTCCATGAGCGGGACTGAGGTTTCCCTACTCTCTCTTCGGCGCAAGCGAAACATTCAAGTTCCGACGACGACGGCCCTGGGAGTTCGACTACGCTTAAATTCGCCTGCGGGGCTTGCGATCCGAAACGGGTTTAAGTGGGCCTGAGTTTACTCCCACTAATACCGGTATTCAAACTAATTCCAACAGCAAACGAAGAATCCCGCTGGCCCCACGTGGCCCCCCACTGGCCCATTGCTTCAGCCTCTTGCCAATTCCTCGACGTGGGCGCGCACCGTCTGCCCCAGCGTCTGCAGATTGTAGCCACCCTCGAGACACGAGACTATGCGCCCGTTGCAGGCCTGCTGGGACCACTCCTTGACAGTTCGAGTTAAGTGAACAAAGTCTTCATCCTCAAGCAGCAACTGACCGAGCGGGTCACCCTGGTGGGAATCGAAGCCCGCGGAAATCATTATCAGGTCGGGCTTAAACTTTCCGGCGATCTCATCGAGCGCTGCTTCAAACATCCGCTTCTGTTCGCTGGCGGGCGTTAAGGCCCGCAAGGGTACATTCAAAGTGGAACCGAGGCCGCGGCCCACGCCATGTTCGCCTCTGGCTCCGGTTCCGGGATACCAGGGATATTGATGAGTTGAAAAAAAGAAGACGGTGGGATCGTCATAAAATACCCCCTGAGTGCCATTGCCGTGATGCACATCCCAATCGATGATCGCCACACGTTCAATTTCGGAATAGTGATTTTGAGCATAACGTGCGGCGACGGCCACGTTGTTGAAGAGGCAAAAGCCCATCGCTCGTTCCGCGGTAGCGTGATGTCCCGGCGGACGCACTGGCACAAAAGCATTGGAAATTTCACCCTGCATTATCAAGTCGATCGCCTGACAAGCGGCACCGGCGCCATGTAACGCGGCATCAAGCGACTTCATTGAAACAACAGTATCGGCGTCAAGGTAACCTGTGCCTTCGCTCACCACACGTTCGATCTGTTTATAAAGCTGAGGCGTGTGACAAGCCTGCACGTCGCCGCGCGGCGCTTCTCTCGCCTGCACTTCCCGTAGCCTTGGCCAAAGTTCTTGGTCTTCGCGCAGTGCCTTCATCACCACGCCGTAACGAGATGACGACTCCGGATGACCCGGACCAGTATCGTGTTCACTGAAAAGGGGATGATGAATGATCGCTGTAGTCATTGTGAGAGCACAGTAAACAGCAAACAGCGAACAGTCAATTGTGGGAGCAAACAGTAAACTGCAAACTGCAGACCGTCTACCGCTGAGTGGTGCTAAGGGTACGCCCTAACGGATCAGCTTCCACGAATGCCTCCGGCTTGGCTGTTGGCCGTTTGCTGTCTGCAGCTTGCTTGTTTGCTTTCACGCCTGTGTCTTGATCTCAGCAATCCCTCGCCTCGTCAGACTCAAAACCATACGCGCAATTTGCTTCATCCAGAAAAGGAAAAGGAAATTCCCGCGATTTCGTTGAAGTTTCTGCTAGTAAGAGGAGTGCGAGGGCATTCCGTCTGCCTGGGAATGACGATTGCACATCCCGGCATAGCGATATTTTATTGCCCTTTACCTTTCAGTAATCGGGTTACCAACATCAGGAGGAAGCATATGGCATACGATGATGAACAGGCTACGAGAAGCAGGGTCGTAGTAGACACACCAACTTCAAGACGTGAGGTCACCCACACGGAAGCGGTCCGCAACGATCGCGGGGGCATCTCGGGCGCGACCGTCGGCGTCATCGTGGTAGTAGCGATTGCGCTAATAACGGTAGTAGTTCTGTTTTTAATGAACCAACAAAACAATCTTAACGCTAACGATAATCTTGCCGCGCAGCAACAGCCTGTCGTTGTCCAGCAGCCAGCGCCACAACAACAGCCGCCGGTAATAATTCAACAACCAGCGGCCGCTCCGGCAGCGAACCAGCCGCCAGTGATCATTAATCAGCCCGCGGCTACGGGCGGCACGGCTCCGGGAAACACTTCCAACGATGGGGTAGTGCAGATGGCCGTCGACAAAGCGATTGGTGACGATCCAACGCTGTCCGCGCTGGGCATTACGGCGACTGTTCTGGATGGCAAGGTAACTCTAACCGGAACGGTGAAGAGCGAGACGCTAAAATCCCAGCTCGACCGAGCGATTAGAGTGGTCAAGGGAGTGAAACAGGTCGACAATCAGATTGTAGTAATGAGTTAACCGGGGAAGGTGAAGAGTGCTGAGTACTGAGGCTTAATCGAGTCTAGACAAACTTATCTCTTACCTTGAAGGTAAAAGGCGTCGGGGATCACAATCCCGACGCCTTTTTTATCTCATCAATCCTTCGCTCAGTACTCAGCACTCAGTACTCATCACTTTTCACTCTCCCCGTCTTCAGTACCCCTCCGTATGCTGACGGAGCCATTCATCTAGTTCCTCTTCGGTTGGTTCCCGCCCCAGGTCTTCGCGCAAACGTCGATGTAGATAGGCGTGTTCCGTCTGAGCGACGTCCTCGAGTTTGTTCTGTTCGTCCGCAACTCTCGGAGGCTTTGTCTTGTTCGTTCTCAGGCAGCATAAACTTGAATATCTGCAGTCTCCAGTGAAGTTTCTATTATTAGATTAGCTTCCTCGCCGGCGATCAGCAAACGTCTTTGCGCTCCGTCGGTAAAGAAAGATACATCCTGGATTTGACAAGGTAACGGTGGTAAGTGAAACCGTGAAAGACTTTCAGTAGGGCCATCAGCGAGCAAAACGTCTATTTCACGTCTAATTTGTTCCTTATCCTTTGGGTCAATTTCCAGTTCACTGGCCGCCACCGGGTGTGGCAACAAGCCCATTTCACCATCAAGAAAGATCGTCCAGATGAAGCCAATGTCCAGCAGAACATACAAGGCCTCCTCGAAAACAAAGTATCCGAGAAAGGTTGCGCCCAGAACGTGGGCGATGACGTGATCCTGATGGGTGGTTGTATCTGTCGGGGTCCAGTTGGTCATAACTTTGTAGTAAACAGTAGTCAGTAGACAGTAGCAGAGGCAAGTTCCTGAGCTACTGTCTACAGTCTACTGTCTACTGTCTACTGATTTAATCGAGGTAATGCGCGCCGAGTTGGGCTTGCAAAGTCTCAGGGACGATCTTCCAACTGGCATTCGAGAGCTTATGAGTGTCGAAGTCTGAAGAGTTCATGCGCCGGGCGCGCCAGTGTGCCCGGCTCTCTTCGTATAGCCAGCGATAGATCGGTCCGTTGCCGCGGCGGCTGTAGAAGACCCGGTTGGCCACGGTGTCGACCATCTCAATTCCAGCAGCGCTGGTCTCAGTTGGGGAGTCAACGAAGACTCGCAGTCCACTCATCGTTATCGACATCTTCGTTCCTCTAGTCGAGCCCGCCGCCGTGAGCTTGATGTACTACAGGCTTTTCGATTTTTGTAAAATTCACCAGGCCGCGCTTCACTTCTTCGACTGCAATGCTCGTATTCCTGCGCCTCCCCTTGTCGGCCTCGATGCGCGGCTTAGACCCATGCAGCAATTGTTTCGTCCTTAAACCAGCAACGATGATCAGACGAAATCGGGAGTCGATCCCGGGCCAGGTTCCTTCATTAGCCACTCCGGTTGCGGAGTTGCCGTTTTGTTTTCCGTTGTCCATCAGGTGTTCTTTCTCCAGACTTTCGTTTGCCAAGGATGTCGAAATTCAACTGGGTTCGTCGCCGGCTATAAAAGTTTGACGACGACAAATAAAATGGGCACTGCCAAAACTGCCAGAGCCAGAAGTTGCAGCCAATTCATCGCCGACTTTTTGCAGTTCGGACAACGAAACCTCCACAGCGCCAGGATCCGGCCGCACTGGTCACAGGAAGAAATCATGGGGCCACCCTGCTTTTTAATTCGCCTTCACCGTTTGCCATGAATCGGGATAATTCCTGACGGTCGAAAGCACGCCCCCGACTCAGCTCCCTAAGCGGATCTGCGACCAGCCAGAAGCAGGCTCTGCCTTCATCGGTAGTGGTAAGATTCTCAAACGCCAAAGCATCAAGCAGGACGGGCCTGAAGCATTCCATTCCAGTCTCCCGCGATCGCGCCAGCAGGGCAGCGCCCGAGCTTTGAAACAAGGGAACACGGAAAGCGCCTCGATCATCGACCGCAAACCAATCGCCGTTGGCGCGTCGCATGGCAAACAAAGTCTTCATCAGCAACCTCAATCCTCGATCTCACGCATGCCGCGTTGAAGTAATATGCAGCTCATCATCAGTGTCGTGGCGGACGAAAACGGAAAACACCGCAAAGGCGGCCCCGCACGCAACCAAAGCCATTGCGATGGCCCACCATAAGTGACGGGTTCCACCCTGGCTGCCTTCAAAAGTGACGAAGACGTAGAACTGCCACACTCCAAGCGCGGTGGCTACAACAACGCCAATGATGGATGCGCTAACTTTCTTAAGGTCTTTTCTCGCGTAACTCATTTAGCTACCTCAATTCTTAATCCAGGGGACACTGCGATCTTCATTTCCGTCGACTCATGTAATAGACCTCAACAGTAACGTTGCAAAGCTGATGCAAGCGCGGATGATTTTCGATTGTTGTCGGTGATAGAGAATGACATCGGAATTTCCTTGTATTGGTCGAGTTTGAAAAACAAACAGACGGCACAAGGAAAGCAAATCCCGATGTCGAGAGTAAATTTTCGAAGAACAACTACAAGCTCAATGTATCACGTCTGAACGCCGAGCCGGGGTCGCGGCGGCGCAGTTAGAACTGAACACCTCGCGTCTTATCAACCTGTGACGATCCCCCCTGAATCTTTTCCGAGGCGCGCTAGGCAAAAGACAGCGTCGCTTTTTCTACACTGGAGTCGCGATCAGCAAAGCTCTGAAGTGCCTCCGCCTCGTTCGCGTAAGTATCAAAGACTGCCAGAAGCCGGGTCGCATTCAATAATTCTCGCAGCTGGTCGGTGAGACCTATTAACTTGATTTCACCTGATTTGTTTTCTACCGAAACCTGGCTTGCCACCAGTTCTCCCAGTCCGCAGGAATCAATAAATGTGACCCCAGCGAGATTCAGAATGATGTGCGTTTTCTTTTCCAGGAGCAGCGAACGGATCGACCGGTGTAACGCCACCGCGTTGCCGCCAACTCTTAACCTGCCTTTCAAGTCAAGAATAGTAACATCCGCATTGTGCCGCTGATCGATGTAGAGGTTAATCACAGGATCGAGATTACGTTAGTGGAGGGTATATGTCAAATGCGGGATATACCGCAGATGGACAATATTTACCGTATGTGATAAGTATTGTCGACGAGATCGAAAAACATATGATTGAAATTCGAGTAGATCAATTATTGGCCGGGCAAGGGCGAACCTATTATTGGCTTGCCAAAGAGACCGGTATCAGCCACACGACCTTATGGCGATTAAAGAAGGACAAGGCGCTCGGTATTAACTTTGAGACGCTCGAGAAAATTTGCGAGGCGCTAAAATGCCAGCCCGGCGATATTCTCGCGCTTCCCTCAGTCAGGAAAACCGCCAGGAAGAGCGCCCCTGCTCGCGGCAACGGGAGAACACGAAAATGAGTGCCAATATTGCAAAGCCTCTCAGTTTCAGATTCATCGATGTCGAAGCCGATGTACGCCTGGAGCTTAATAACGGTGCCGACCACGCGCTCAAATGCGTCGAAATCCTGACTATCTTCCTCAAGGATTTGGAAACCGGGGGGCCCTCACAAGCGCACATCAGGTTTGACCAAGTTGACTCTATTCGACCGAAAGAGCAGGTGGTGCTCTCTCACAAGACTTGGGTTAACGGAAGGATCGCCGGCGCCGGCGCTGATTTGCTGGCCAGGTTGAAAGTCGTTTTAGGTGAAGCTAAACCGTATGTACTGGATATATCGTGGCAGGATCCGGAAGGCAAGACTCGATTTCAACGGATTCCTGTGGGACACTGAACGTTGCGCTAGTTTTTGAGACGAAGATTCGGAGAGAAGTCGAATGATAGTTTGCGAATTCTGTTTGCAGTATAGACAAAACGGTGAATGCGGACTCGGCCTCAAAATTCCGAAAAGCATGACTTGCCGTGAGTTTGGACCTACCATTGAAAAGTTCTGCTCTGACCCCAAAGACTTCGTCGATCCAAAACAAATCGTGCAGATGGCAACCTACTTTGGCATTAAGGGTCCCGAACTCAAGAAAATCAAATTGATGGCCGCAACCGCGCAGACCAGGCGGCTCTCAATTGAACCTACTCCAACCTCCGACTTCGTCATCTAAAACAAACAAAGACCCGCAAACCAAATAGATTTGCAGGTCCATGTTCTTTCACCTTCGAGCTGTACTTAACTAATTACCGTTCAGACCGTCGTAGTAACCGTTCTCGTAACCCTCTCGATAGTAGCGACGATACAACTCACGGTCGCCCAGTCTGGAGCTGTAGTCTGTAGTGGCATCCCGGTATTTACTGTTATTGCGAAAGTCGTCACGCCCACCTCGATTTCGATCGTCACGTCCCTCTTTGATGCCCTCGTTATAGCCGGCGTTCAAGGCCGTCTGCCGCAGATCGAACGACCCGCCATAGCTACCATAACGATCCCAGTTACGTCCGCGTCGATTATTGGGATCCCAGTTGCCGTCACGGTTGCGGTCCCAGCGACGATTACCTCGGTCCCAGTCGCGGTTGTTGTTGTTATTGACGTTGTCGTAGCCGCCCGGATAAAACCCATCCCTAAATCCCGTCTCATACGCCTCACGAAAATAGCGACGATAGATTTCTCGATCGCCGAGCCGTGAACTGTAATCCTTGGTGGCTTTGCGGTAAGCGTTTGAATCTGAGAAATTGATGTTTCTATTCCTTGAACGGGCGGCGGTGCCGTCCTTCATGCCTTCGTTATAGCCTGCGTTCAAGGCAGTCTGGCGAAGTTGGAAAGACCCACCGTAATTTCCATAATTGTCCCAGTTTCTTCCCCGGCGATTCCGGTCATATTGTGCCTGTGCCGAACCCAGACCTATGCCGATAATTAGCAGGAGTGTCCAGACAACGGCCATTCCCATCCTCACTTGTGTACTATTTGTTTTCATAATTACTCCTTTGTTCCTTAACCCAGCAACTGGTGTTCCCGGCGGACGACCCCATCGTGGTAGAACCCCTACCAAGTCGCTGTTTGTGCGAGCCTCTAGTTGCCCGCACCCGCAACGCTCAAGAATTGTCCAGATAACGAGCTCGATGATGGTTGGCGCAGAAGCTCAACCGGCGTTGCCACATGGTCAGGTGTCTTGGCGTTTACTACCACGTCCGCAATTGCTTTGATAAGAGCGTCGATGTCCGGTTTCGTGACGTAAGCATTTGCGCCCGCTGCTATTCCCCTCCGTATGTCCGCGTCGTAAGCAGCGCCGGAATAGAAAATAACCGGAGTGTCAGAGTCAAACTCGCGTATCTGGCGACAGAATTCAAAGCCGTCGATTCCCGGGAGCCAGCCGTCAAGGACAAAGAGATCGAAGCCTTGCCCCCTGATCAATGGCCAGGCTTCAGCGGGTGATTGGGCGCAAGTGGCGTCGATTCCGCATGAGCTCATGAGTAGCCTCAGTATTTCACAAGCGTCCTCGTCATCATCCACAAAAAGCACACGGCATCTGTTAAGGGTTGGCATCGATTGCCTCCAGAGATAGGGGATTTCTTGGGTCGCCGCTATTTTGACAGTGGTCGCAAAAGTCGTCTGTGCGTTGACACACTTATGAGACAGTAATAGTATTTTGTTTCAGTTTTGCTAACCATTTCGCCTCAAGAAATATCTTCCCATTACGAGGAAGCGTAATGTCTAACAGCGCTACCAGAGAAGAAGCGGTTCAGAACCATTTGCTCGCCGGTGTGAGCGATGAGGAATTGACGCGACTGCTACCTAATTTGCAACCCCTCGATCTTCATCTAGGCGAGGTTCTCTATGAATCCGGCGAAAAGATGGACTATGTCTATTTCCCGACCACCGCTATCATTTCCCTGCTTTACATTATGGAAAACGGATCGAGCGCCGAGATTGGCGTGGTGGGTAATGATGGTCTGGTAGGACTTGCGATTTTCATGGGAGGCGACACGACTCCCAACCGGGCGGTGGTGCAAAGCGGAGGTAAGACGTTCAAGATGAAAGCGCAGGCTATGAAAGAGGAGTTCACGCGCGGTGGCCGTTTTCATAACCAATGTCTGCGCTACACTCAGGCCCTGATTACGCAGATTTCCCAAACCGCTGTTTGTAACCGGCTGCATTCTATTGACCAGCAACTGTGCCGGTGGCTGTTGTTGACGCACGATCGCCTGCCTTCTGACCGGATAATCATGACCCAGGATCTAATTTCAAACATGCTGGGTGTGCGCCGTGAAGGAATAACTCATGCAGCCAAACGTCTGCAAAAAGAGGGTTTCATTAGCTACGTTCGCGGAGACATGACCATCCTCAATAGGAAAGGGTTGGAATCCAGTGTCTGCGAATGCTATAAGGTTGTGCGGACCGAATATAATCGACTGCTCGGGTAGTCTCCCGCCCTACAAAAACCAATCCCCCGTAGGTGAAAATAAGTGTGACAGCGCACAGACTGTCTGCTACCCGTAATTTATAGTGAAAGGACAATCATGAGAAAAACAATACAGAACTTCATAGTTACCTTCGCGTTGGCCGTTTCTTTCGCCTTGATCCCACTAACTGGCCTGGCCCAAAACAGCAACTCTTCGAGCGGGCAGATGAAGCAGAGTGGCAGCGAGGTAGGCAAAGCCGGCAAAAGCATGGGTCACAACGTTAAGCATGGCCGCATCGTGAGAGGTGGCAAACACTTTGGTAAACACATGGGGCGCTCCGGCAAGCACTTCGGGCGAGGAACGAAGAAGTTCGTCAAAAAGGTAATTTCATAAAGACGCACCGTCTCGATCCAGGCGGCAGGCTGAAAGTTTCCGGGGCATTAGCCCGACAGTTATTGAGGGTTCGGTGGTAGAGCCGGTTCGCAACCTGAGCCCTCCATAACTGTCGGGCTACTGCCCCACTGTTTTGTATCGAGTTACCGATGTCACCAGCAAAAAGTCCAGCTATAGCAAATGAGCTGCTTGCCGCTCTGCCCAAAAAAGAGTATCAGGCGTTGCAATCTCAGCTGGAGGAAATCCCCTTGGTATTTGAGGAGATTCTTTACCGGCCCGAAGTCTTAATTAGTGACGTTTATTTCCCCAACCATGGAGTCATCTCTTTGCTGGCCGGTTTCAATGAACGCGCTACGCTCGAGGTAGGCCTGGTCGGCAAAGAGGGCATACTTGGTCTGGCAGTTTTCATGGGAGTGAGTGCCTCGCAAAATCGGGCGGTTGTACAGGGCGCGGGGTCAGCCATGAAAATGAAAGCAGCGGCGTTTCGCAGGGAGTGTAACAACGGCGGCGCTCTGCCACGTGTGTTGCGCCGCTACACGCATTCCCTCCTGACTCAGATCACGCAGACCACGGTCTGTAATCAGTTTCACTCGATCGAAGCACGGCTGGCGCGCTGGCTGCTGATGACCCATGACCGCATTGAAGCTGATGAGTTTCAATTGACGCAGGAGTTTCTGTCTAACATGCTGGCGGTGAGACGGGAATGTGTTAATAAGGCGGCTGGCAAACTCCAGAAACGCAATCTAATTCGCTACAAACGCGGGCATCTCAGGGTACTGGATCGGGCCGGCCTTGAAGCAACCTCATGCGGTTGTTATGAGATCATCAATGACGAACGCAGTCGATCGTAACTTCTAACCACTCTCCTCACGTCATTCGCTATACACCTCGTTTAACTTCCGGAAGTGATAACCCATTGCCGCGAGCCGCATCGACTGCGGAAACTGATCGCGGTGTCTGGCGATGGTGCGCGCCAGGAAGCGCCAAAACTCTTTCCGCTCACGATCGATTACTCCCAACTTAACTATCAGGCGAGTAAACGCCGCCACGCCGCTGACAATTTTTACGCGAGCGGGATCGGGCAGGTCCTGCGCTGTACGCTTAAGTGAATCGAGCGCTCGTTCGTAGTATTCGCTTGGCTTGTAAATGGTACGCATAATCGACTGGTAACCTTCGATTAATCGCGTCGCATCCATCTTCGGCACAAAATTTAGCGAACAATTGGTGTTATTACCTGAGCTCTCGCCGAGCAGGCGTCCTTCTTTTTGCAGGCGCCGCCAAAGCTGGGTATCAGGAAGCGCGGTGAGCAATCCGACCATCGCCAGGGGGATCGCGCTATCTCGAATAAATCTTATTTGACGTTCGAAGATGTCTTCCGGATCGTTATCGAATCCGACGATGAAGCCGGCCATTACTTCCATTCCATAACCCTGAATCCTTTTCACTGACTCGAGCAGGTCTCCACGATTTTGGGACTTCTGCGCTTCCTTGAGACTCTCTTCCACCGGAGTTTCAATACCCAGAAACACCCGGCGAAAACCTGCCCGCTGCATGTCGGCCAGCAGCTCCTGGTCATCCGCGAGGTTCACGCTTGCCTCAGTCAAAAATGAAAATGGAAAACCATTTTTTTCCTGCCATTCGGTTATTTCCGGAAGTAGGCCTCTGACATTCTTTTTGTTGCCGATGAAATTATCGTCAACTATGAACACGGTGCCGCGCCATCCGAGACGGAAAAGCGCGTCAAACTCAGACAACATCTGCTGATTGCTTTTTGTGCGGGGTACGCGCCCATATATCTCGATGATGTCGCAGAACTCACAATTGAAAGGGCAACCGCGCGAATACTGAACTGACATGGCGCTATATCGCTTCATGTCCGCCAGGAAGAAATCGGCCACGGGAGTAGTGGCAAGCGGCGGACGCTCAGTCGCCTGATACGTTCGCTTTGCCGTGCCAAGCTCCAGATCCTTCACAAATTGCGGCAGCGTTGTTTCAGCTTCGCCGAGGAAGATGTGGTCCACCGCGGGCAGTTCTTCAATCGTAGTGGTGACGTAGGGCCCACCCAGCACAACCCGTTTGCCCAACTCTTTACATCGTCTGACAACCTCATGTACCGACTCTTTCTGTACCAGCATGCCGGTCACAAAAACAATGTCCGCCCACTCGATCGCTGAAGACTTCAGCTTCCGAACATTCAAGTCAACCAGGCGGCGCTCCCAGGTCTTTGGCAATAGAGCCGAAACGGTCAGCAGCCCGAGCGGCGGAAAAGCGCACCGCTTACGCTCGAAGGGCAGGGCATGACGAAAGCTCCAATAAGTGTCGGGAAATTCAGGATTGACCAGCAGAACTTTCATCGCGTGCTCCTTCTCGTGGGACTTTGCAGTACTCAAGCCTTGAATCCTGTGAGAAACAAACTGCCGGGGTGCAACCTAATCCTAGACCCAAATCCGGAACCGGAGGGTAATAGTTACGTAAGAATTGTCTGATGGCGGCGAGAATAGCCTGGATCCCCGCAATTGTTAACCCTGCGGACACTTCCTCGCACCGCTTTAATGAAACCACTTCCTTAAGAACTAAGGGGCACGGATTCCGTGCCCCTCTTTCATTAGCTGCTAACCAATCAACGTTGCTGGTGACTAATACCTGCGATGCCGCTTGCGAAGTTTATAGGTATAGAGAGCGCCACCACCGCCACCAGCTAGCGCGCCAATAGCTGCGCCCTTCTTACCGCCGGCTATACCACCAACCGCAGCGCCGCCGAGCGCCGTTCCAGCCACGGTAAGCTTGTCGCGGTGCTTTTTCCAGAAACTCCGTTTCCGTCGGACGCGCCGTCGGGTTTGTGCCGACGCTGCCGCAGCCATAGACGAATGCGCCGAAGCAACCGAGCTTATGGGCTCAATTGCAAAGCCGAGTATTAATAGCATTAAGACGACGGCTACGTAGCGTTTCATTTTATGCAGTACCATAGATGCGTTCATCAGGTCTCCTCTTTTCAAGCTGAATCTTTGATTCATTTCGGGCAAGAGCTGTGCCTGTCGCGTGGAACTTCGAATTGCCGTCAATGCGGGGCTTAAAGCCTATTTTGGACGTGCCGCCACCTATTTCAGCGTATTGATAAGAGAACTGAACGTATGAAAGTGGTCCATTAGTTTCGAAGGTTCCCGTGAGCGAGATTGGCCAGACAGAAATTCAGCATGCCAGACGCAAAATCAGAACTGGGACCCTGTTCTCTTGCTTAAGCTTTACCCTTCACAAACTTCAGCGCCACACCGTTCATGCAATAGCGCAAGCCTGTGGGCCGGGGACCATCTTCGAAAACGTGCCCAATGTGAGAATCGCATCGCGCACAAAGCACTTCAGTTCGAGTTTCCGAGAGACTGTTGTCCACTTCCTCACGCACGTTCTCCTTGGCAATCGGTTGCCAAAAACTCGGCCAGCCCGTGCCCGAGTCAAACTTCGCCGCAGAACTGAAGAGAGGTAACTCGCAGGCAACACATTCAAAAATGCCCCGCTCATGGATTTCGTTGAGGGGACTTGAAAATGGCGCTTCAGTCCCCTTCTCGCGCGTTACGCTGTATTGGTCAGGGCTTAGTATCCGTTTCCATTCTTCGTTAGTCCTGGTCACTTTTTTGACTCCTTGTGCGTTCAGGGAATAAATGCGGTTGTCCTTCTTTGTCTTGTCATCCACTGATCCATAACCCAGCGGTAATTTCGAGCACGCCAGCAACGTACCCAGGGCGATAGATGACGAAAGAAAATAACGTCGATTCATAATTACTGCTCCTTGGCGAATAGTTTAGCCGATGTAATTACGAATGAGCTACGCAATCGGATTTGGCTGAACCGAGACAACGTAATGCGGGAGCGCGAGCGGACCGCGATCCCACGCAGGCAGCCGGCGCGGAGTGGAGGTGGGGATTACCTCCTCCAGACTCTTGAAAAGAAAAAAGGCCTCCGACGAACGACGTCGGAGGCCTTAACTTTATCGGAAGAACGTTGGTCAATTCGCCAGCCTTCCGAATCGCGGCTCAAAGCTAACGCCTTACGGTCGGCGTCGCTACCGTCCATACCTGAACCTGTCCAAGACTCAAGTTGACAGTCTTGAGAATGTAAGTTCCGGTCTGAGTGACTGGCGCGTTTAATACCGCCACGCCATTGGAGCTGTCAGCCGTTTGTAAGATGGTGCCACTTGGGCTAACCAGAACGAGCTTTATTGGCACGCTCGTGTTCGCCGCCGTTGCTATGGAAATCGCCGTAGCGCCGGTTCCAATGGGAAGGCTGCTTAACAACTCCTGGCCAGCCTTCAAATTATTACTGCTACTCGTAGTTGTCCCGGGTCCTGACGACGGTTGACTGTTTGAACTGGAACTCTCCAAACAGAACCCATCGATGTAGACGCTGTCACTCATGTTCGTTATCACCAGCGTGTGCGCACCGGGAGCTAGATTTGGAAAGTCCTGCTTCGATCCAAAAACTGGATCTTTAATTCCACCCGTAATGCCCTTATAACTAACCGACCTCGAAACACCATCCAGGACGACATCCGCTGTACCGCCTTTTGTACTGGTGCCGTAATAGTAAGTCAGCTTGCCAGTTTTTCCGGCGGCGACGTTGAACGTCAGGCTCGCCGAATGATCCGGCGACTTGCCGGTGTGGAAGCGGAAGTGACCACCACTCGCATTGGTTGCGTTGACCAGATGCCATCCATCTGAATAGCTGATGCGCGAGTCGTTGTCGTCGAGACATTCAGTAGTGGGCACGGGTGGCGGTAAACAAACAGCCCAGCTCGAACCAAAGAACCCGTAATCGGGCGCGCGCTCAACGGCAGCGAGAAAGCTCACCGCTTCCTCGTGCGCAAAGACGATCGCATATGGCTCAATAACAGCCGGCAGGGTTGACATGCTATCGACGGGAATTGCCGGATTACCAAGCGCGCTGAGCGGTACGTTTACAGACAGAGTTCCGTTCGGACCTTCAACCGTAGTGCCGGTAGTAGTGGTAGTCGAACCCACGAAGGCATTGTCACCAGGATTGTACTGTCCAAACTCATACACGGAGCCGAGCGGATCCGTAGTCACCTGGGTTGCGTAATACTTAACACTGCCGTCGGCAGTCTTTTGTCCAGTGGCCCAGACGACGCGGTAGTAACCACCAAGCGTAGCCGGCGCCGGCACCAGCGAATAGTTTTTCAAAGTAATAGTCGAAACCAGCGACTGTTTGTCGGCGCTAAGGGAAAAGTTCAGCGCCGTGATGTCGAAGTTATCGGGACTGCCTGTCAAAGGCGCCTCCGGATTATTGGCATCTCCGGTGGGGTCCAACGCAACCAGACCATCGCATGATATTCCAGCGCCTGGAGGCAAGGGCCTCAGCGGCGGTTCTGCGACCGGTCCTGCGGGAGGGTCGTACGCAGCAAACATTCGCTTGCCGCCTGTTTGGCGAGCGATAACAGCCTTGCTTATGAAATCGTTTATTGCCGGCAAGCCATAAGACTTCTGACCGGTAATACAAGCTCGAGTGATACAGCCATCGTCATAACCAACCAGTACGCGCCCTTCTTTGTCGACGTCGGCGCCAAAGAAATCCAGCAGATTGCGGCAGGCGCCGTCCGTACAAATTCCGCCTCGCTGAATGGGATCATTCGGCGTGGCGTTTTGCGTCCACCAGGTCACGCCGCGATCGTAGGTGGTGGCGATGTAGAGATACCAAACGCCGGTGAAGGCCGGCTGATCGTAATCAGAACCGCCGGTGGTGGTACCGAAGAAAGCCACTGCTGCGCGGTCGCCGTCGCCCGCTACTGCCGCATGGAAAAGACTGTTTCTGATTCCGAGTTGGGCGCCGATGTCTGTATCGTGCTCCCAGGTCAACCCCTTGTCGCGCGACACGACTACGTGCGAATGCCCGTCAGAATTTTGATAGGAGAAATAGACTGTGCTGTCGTTTCCAACGGCCACTGACGGATCGCGATCAGACGCTGCCGCTTGCGGAACCTTGCGAATGTTCCAGGTGATGCCGTTGTCTTCAGAAACGACCAGCGCCTGGTTCTCGCCGCAACCAACATTCGGAACATAAGCAGTGCCGTCCGGACCAATCTTGATATGACCATGTATGCCGCCGCAATCGGCGACTGTGTACATTGGCACCGCAGGACCAAACGTCATGCCGCCATCGAGACTCAGCGAACAAACGGCGTCGGCGATTGACTGTGAACAATACCAAACACCATTCGGATAGAGGGGATTAGCGCCGGTTGGAACCGGGGCATGATATGGCCCGCCGCCAACGGTCTGGTGGTCGATACCGGAAGGCGCGCCCGAACCCTCACTTGGCGCGAAACTGTCGCCATCGTTATCGGAAAATTCCATTGTCGAGCCCGCCGGCGTCAATCCCATCTCCTGCGAAACAAAAGTGCGGCCGGTGGTGTGGTCGGTGAAAAGTATCGGGTCACCAGCCAGGCGCGGCGCCGTAGCAACAGTCAGCGCCTTCTTCTCCCACGCAATCTTTGCGGGAGTGAAAGTGTCATTGAAATGCGCGCGCAGCAAGTAAGGAAGGAAGCCGCCAAAATAGGTAACGGTTCCGCCATCAGGAATGCCGCCGTTAACTCTTTCACCCTTCCAGTTGACTCCGATGGAAGGTTCGCCCGCGTCGTCGGCAACGCCAGCCGGCGCCTGGTAATTATAGAAACGCGGCGTGCCCGCAGGTTCGTTGGTCGGTGTCGGAGTTCCAGTCGGCGGCGGCGGTTCCGGAGCGTTTTCTACGCTGGCAGTCGCCTGATATTGATCAGCCGCGACTGCGGTCCAATAGACCACGTGTACGGCGAAGGTGCCGGTCCCGACGGAGGGACTGCTCGGATCGAGGTCCAGATCTTCCCTGTTGAGGATCTGGTTCGTCGCACCATTTCCCGAGTTGGCGACTATGGGGCCATTCAGGTCGCCGCGATGAACGTAGACATCAAAGTCCTGAGTGGGTACGGTCCAGCCGAGATGAACATGAACGAGCTTTTTGGCGTTGATCCAGTCGGCTCGGTGTTCCGCCTATGGTTAATGTGTAAGTGTCACAGCTCGTTCCTTCAACGCACATGTCTTCTGAGGTCACGAGTCCCAGCAGTGGATCGCCAAGGGCGCCGCCCGCGGTCGCTGTGCCTTGCCAGGTTATCGGCGCCGAGCCGAGCGTGATCGTTCCAGAGTTTGGACTTGAAGCCTGTACAGTCGGCGACGTCATGGGTGCGGTGCTGACCGCTGCTAGAATACAGAACAACAAGAACAAAACTCCGAGCGAACCCGCTGTCCAAGTGGTGATGATTCTTGACAACAATGAATGGGCGTTCTTACCTGGCCACTGATCAATTCCTGGGCGGCGGGTCTTTTGTGCATTCGGTTTCATCTGGGTGTGACTCCTTAGAATTTGGCAAAGTTTGCGCGGTATAACGCGGATGAGCCGCCGCAAATCGGTGCGACGTGGTCAACCTGGGCAAGCGGGCCCGGAGCGGGAAACCGCATCGAGGCTGAGATCAATTGGGCGGAGTGGAACTTCACGCCTACAACTTTATTTATCGGACTTGAGAAATTCTTGAGGAATGCTTGAGGTGGAGGAAAACCCTAAAAATGGGCGGATTTCAGCGAAAACTTCGAGCAGCTTTGCCGGGCGGCAACACAAAAAAAGCCTCCGGCAAAATTGCCGGAGGCTTTGAGTTAAGAGTACCTGCTCTTAGTAGCGCGAGCCGCCGTTGCGACCACCGCCACCACCGCCGCGATCTTCGCGGGGCTTGGCTTCGTTGACGTTTAACGCCCGTCCACCCAGGTCCTTACCGTTAAACTGCTGAATAGCAGCAGCGCCTTCTTCCTTCGTTGACATCTCGACAAAGCCGAAGCCGCGTGAGCGACCCGTTTCGCGATCCTCAATCAAAGATACGCTTTCGACCGTGCCCGCTTGCGCGAACAGTGTTTGCAGTTCCTCGCTCGAAGTTTGGAACGCCAAATTACCTACATAAAGTTTCATAGTCATAGTTTCTTACCTTTTCCCTTTTGGGACTTTCCCCTCCGGATTGCATCCTTCGAGGACTAACAGAAGCCGCATGCGAACATGGTAGCTTCCCAATTTGCTAAAGGACTTTGGGATTACATATCCATGCCGCCGGGCATTGCCCGAGGCTTGTCATCTTCCTGTAGCTCAGAAATGAGGGCTTCCGTGGTGAGCATTAAGCCCGCGATTGATGCGGCGTTTTGCAACGCGCAACGCGTGACTTTCGCGGGATCAATAATCCCCGCGGCCACCAGGTCCTCAAAAGTTTCAGTGGCTGCGTTGTAGCCGAAGTTTGGATCTTTACTAGCCCTGACCTTCTCGACTATCACCGCGCCTTCTTTGCCGGCGTTTTGTACGATCTGGCGCAACGGCTCTTCGAGCGCGCGCCTGATGATGTTGACGCCAACCTGCTCGTCCTCGTCACCGACGCTCGCGCCATCTTCATTTGTCTCGAACACTTTGAATTTATCCAAGGCCTTCGCCGCCCGAATCAGGGCGACGCCGCCGCCGGCAACGATCCCTTCCTCGACAGCAGCGCGGGTCGCGTTCATTGCATCTTCAACGCGCGCTTTCTTTTCTTTAAGTTCAGTTTCAGTAGCTGCGCCGACTCGAATGACGGCCACGCCGCCGACGAGTTTGGCCAGACGCTCCTGCAGTTTTTCTCGATCGTAGTCTGACGAAGTGTCTTCGATCTGCGTTTTCAACGTTTTCACGCGCGCCTTAAGTTCGTCTATGTTACCCGCGCCATCGATAATGATGGTGTCATCTTTGCTGATGGTCACTTTCTTAGCGCGTCCCAGGTCTTCAACCGTGATGTTCTCAAGTTTGATACCGAGGTCTTCACTAATAACTTTGCCACCGGTAAGGATCGCGAGGTCTTGCAGCAACTCCTTGCGTCGATCGCCAAAGCCCGGGGCCTTTACTGCAGCTACGTTGATCGTGCCGCGCAGTTTATTAACGACCAGAGTGGCGAGCGCCTCGCCTTCCACGTCTTCGGCAATGATCAGGATCGGCTTGCCTAGTTTCGCAACCTGCTCGAGGATGGGCAGCAAGTCGCGCATCGAAGAAATCTTCTTCTCGCTAAGCAAAATCAAAGGATTCGTCAGCACCGCTTCCATTTTTTCAGAGTCAGTGATGAAGTAAGGAGACAGATAGCCACGATCAAACTGCATGCCTTCGACGAACTCAAGGTCCGTTTCCATCGTCTTCGCATCTTCAACAGTAATCACGCCGTCTTTGCCGACCTTCCTCATTGCTTCGGCGATCAACTCTCCTATGGCTGCGTCGCCGTTCGCCGAGATAGTGCCGACCTGGGCAATCATGTCGCCTGCAACTGGTTTCGAGAGCTTCTTGATGGCTGCCGTGGCTCGCTCGACGGCTTTATCAATGCCACGCTTCAGAGACATGGGATTGACCCCCGCCGCGACCGTCTTCACACCTTCGCGGTAAATCGCCTGCGCCAACACCGTGGCGGTGGTGGTGCCGTCACCGGCAATGTCGCTGGTTTTCGAAGCAACTTCGCGCACCATCTGCGCGCCCATGTTTTCGAGTCCGTCTTTTAGATCAATTTCTTTGGCCACGGTCACACCGTCTTTGGTGATCGTGGGACTGCCATATGAGCGGCCCAGAACAACGTTGCGTCCCTTGGGACCCAGCGTAATCTTGACTGCGTCAGCCAACTGATTAACTCCGCGCAGAATTGCTGCACGCGATTCTTCGCCATGAACTATTTGCTTTGCCATAATTTTTTTCTTTTCTCCAAATCAAACTTGTAACGCAAACTGTTAGTTTGCGGTTCTGGGAATGGAAACCTGGCGCTTCTTATGCCACCTTGGTTTCGCTCGCAAACTAACAGTTTGCGTTACACCAGAATCTACTTGCTCTTTTTTCCGCCTGCAGCGGCCCCGGCGCGTGTGATGATTCCCAGAATCTCGTCTTCGCGCATGATTAATAGCTCTTCGCCGTCGATCTTGATTTCAGAACTGGTGTACTTGCCAAACAGGATTCGGTCGCCGGCCTTAACATCAAGCGGCTGGCGCGTTCCGTCTTCACGGTATTTGCCTGAACCTGCAGCGATAACTTCACCTTCTTGCGGCTTTTCTTTGGCGCTATCCGGAATAATGATGCCGCCGCGTACCTGCTCACCCTCGTCAATTCGCTTCACGATGACGCGGTCGTGTAGGGGTGTAATATTCGTTGTCATAATTATTTTCCTTCGGGGTTCTCAGTCCACTAACAGTTTGCAAAAGGTCACGCTTGTCTTATGTCGGCGTAATACTCTTTGCTGCCTGCTGTCTGGCTTTTGCTTTCGCAGACCAGTTGGTGAACGTATGACGCCCTGATGCTGTAAGTAATTGAGCTGTGGATTTATCAGGTGATCTGGAAGATCCCAGAGGAGCTGAGAGCGGAGTAAGCTGGACTCGGTTCGCTACTCACCCTACGCTAAACGTCTGTATATGTCAAATACAGGATATATTTTGCATCGGGGAAGCAGTGGGCAGTAGGCAGTTTGAAGGTAACGGGCAACGTTGTCTATGGATTACTGGTCACTGACTACTGGCTACTGACCACTATTCCGCTCGCTGTTCACTGTTCACTCGCCTCATTCTGTACTAATCTCTCGCCCAATGGATCAGGAGTTCATGAGATTCGGACTGGCGGCTTTTGTCACGCTGCTGGTCGTAGTAGATCCGCCGGGCGTGGTACCGATTTTCGTCGCGCTGACGAGCAACGAACTACCCGCGCGCAGACGTAGAATCCTAATTCGCGCCGTCCTAATCGCCTTTGGGGTAGCGTTGTTTTTCCTGGTTGCCGGGCGCGCGGTGCTGGCTTATCTCGGCGTAACTGTCCATGCGTTTTCGATTAGTGGTGGAGTGTTGTTGTTTGTGGCGGCCATGCCAATGTTGTTTGGACATCGGGGCGGTCTGCAATCAGCGGAACCAACGGAACAGGACTCGGTTGGCGAAGATATTTCCGTCTTTCCTTTGGCGATGCCGATGCTCTCGGGCCCGGGCACGATTGCAACGATTCTGCTGCTGACATCTCAGGCGGGCGGCGACATGCAAAAGTTGATAGCCATCGGAGTGGCAATCGGCATCGTGTTTCTCGTTTCCTTTGTCGTGCTATATCTGGGGGCGCGTTTGATCGGACTGGTGGGTGAAGGTGGGGTCCACATCGCCACGCGCGTAATGGGCATTGTCCTCGCGGCCCTTGCCGTTCAATATGTGCTCAACGGTATTGCAGGTTATTACAAAGTACTGATCGGCCAGTAGACTCAACCTCAAGACTCACGGCCTTCTCGAATCTGATGCTCAAGCAGATTGGTGGTGCGTTCGGTAACGCTTACCGGCGCGGGCCGAGGGATCGGTTCTCCTTCGCTTAATACCGGCGCCGGTCTAGCAGCCTGCACTTCCGCCGGTGGATCCGGCCTGACCAGGATTCCCGCCAGCAGATGGCCCACGCCCGAAAGCGCCGGCATCAAACCTACCAGCCAGATCATCCGCACCACCGGCTCTATTTCAAAGGGTACTTTAGCGACAACATCCGGAGGTAGTTTTAAGATCAAAGCAGCGCTGAGGTAATACAGAAAGATTGCGAGCCCGACTCCGCTGAAGAGGGAAATCGCGCCGGTGGTCAGGTGTTTCTCCCGCCGCTGCTCCGCTGTCTTGGTCTTTCTCCCTGTGATCTTAAGCGGCTTATGTTCCTCTGTGCTACGCGCAATTTCGATGTTCATCTGGTCGAGCGCGCGCGAAATATCTTCGCTCACTTGCTCAACCTTCAGGTTTTTCATCATCTCTTTGATTTTGGGCAAGGGACCGCGATCGCTGCGGGCAATCGCCTCACTCAGCGAAACGGCCTTGCCAATCACCTTGAGGTTGGCGCCGCAGGCCCGACAATACTGCAGGCCTGAGGAAGATTCAGTGCCACACTGCGGACAGTACATATTGGTCTCCGCGAGAATATTATCCCGCCGTTCAGGCGTTAGGCCAGGTCAACCAGGTCAGTTGAACTACGATCAACCGGCCGCGTTTGTTCGCTGCACTCAAAGGCCAAATTTCCTCAACAAAACGCTGCGCCGCGACCCTGTCGGATTGTTACTGCATATGACAGATTTTGATTGACGCGATTTCCCTCCAAAAGAATAATTCCCGTCATTAATGCCAGGATTGCGCAGCATGCAAGTGGCACCCTCATTGCTCCTATTTAAGTCGTTCTAACTAAAACCGCGGCGGGCGGCGAACTCGATTGACTCATCGCCACCTTCGCGCCAGAAAACTGAGGAACGAATAATGAAGACGTATTTGACTTGTCTACTCGCGAGCTTACTGCTGCTTGCCGCCCTCGCGCAGCCGGTCGCCGCCAAACAAGGAGACACCGGAGCGACGCTGGTTGAGCAGATCAAAGCCAAGGTAGCGAAGCTTGGAGTGGGCGAGAAGGCTAAGGCCACCGTTTTTCTTAAGAACGGCACGAAAACGAAAGGCTACATCGCCCAGGCCGGTGAAGATGACTTTGTGGTGCGCGATCGCAAAACCGACGCGCCTACGACAATCCGTTATGCTGATGTGGCGAAGGTCGAAAGCAACAGGGGACACTCAACCGCGAGGAACCTGGGACTCGGGATCGGTATCGGCGCCGGAGCATTGCTTCTCACCATCCTGGCTGTGATAGCGCATCTGGACTAATTTGTAGAACCGCGAGCGGTAGCGAGCGGATCGAGACTCAACCTAGCAGATTATAGCCTGGGCATGCCGGGTTGAGATCGGATCGAACTCGCGGGAGTCTCGCTGCTCGCTTGCCGTTCTGCAACATCCCGAGCCCCAACTTCACCCCGCTTGTTCGTTCATTCGTACATATCTCACCAGCTGCCATCCGAGGATCGCCGTCACGATCAACCCGACCATTACCCAGCTAAGGTTCCCAAGAATTTCTCCAATTGCCTGCACCCGGTTACTAAAAACATACCCAATGCCGACATACAGGCCTACCCAGATCACCTCGCCAACAACATCCCAAAACACGAAGCGTCGCCACGGGTAGACCGCGATACCGCTAGCTACATTCACCCATGGTCCGAGGGCAGTTATCAGCCAGCGACTGAAAAAAATTCCCGACCCACCCCATCGCTTAGTTAGCGCTTCAGCCTGTTTAATATTCTCCTCGACGCCAATCTTGCGGCTGAGCCGGTTGATCAGGCGACGTCCGCCCCAGCGCGACAAGCCATAACCAATCTGATCTCCCAGTATCGCCGCCACACTGGCGACGGCGATCACCTGCCATAGTTTCATCTCTCCCTGCTCAACAAACGAACCGGCCGCCACCAGCATCAAGCTGATGGGAAAAGGAATGCCAACCGAACACACCAGAATGACGCCAAAGAGTACTGGCAAACCGTAAACGAGCAAGGCTGAGAGTACTTGATCGGTAATGCTCATGGGGAGCGTCCCTTAGACGGCTCGCCTTCGGAGTGAGTGGGCGGACCAGGAGTCGGATCTGGTGGACGCGCATGAACGATTGCGTCCTGCAGGATGACGATCACTTCGTCGACTGAACGGTTTTGCTCGCGAGCAATTTCTCTGATCGGGCGTCTGTCAGGCCCGCCAGTTTTAGGAGGAAGATTGAGAGCCTGATACAAAACTGAGGCGGGCACACCATGAGAACGGGCAATGTAACCCAGGCTCATCCAGGGACGGATCGGTTCGTCCTTATGATGGTGCCAATAGATGGCGCGCCGCACCGTGCGAATCGCAAAAAGCCCGGTAAACGACACCACGAGCACAAACGCCAAAACGACCAACCACTGTTGCAAGCCAAATCTTTTCATCAGCCCTTCTTTATCCGCGAGGATACCCTATGAACAACCTGCGCGCACCAACTAGTAGGCAAACAAAAATGCCGCGATGCTCGTGATCGCGGCATTTGAAGTTTCTCGATAGACTGTAACGCAGGTTTAACTGGCGCGGTCGTTACTACCTACCCGGTAACCCTCCTGATAACCTCTCGAAAAGGCGACACGGTAAACCTCACCGAAGTTACCGAAGCCTGCCTCCTGGAAGTAGTGGGAGCGTTCGGGGTTAAAGCTCTTCGCCTTCTTACCATCCTCCCTACCAGTTTTGAAACCCTGATCGTAGCCGTGGTTCGCAGCTGAGTCGGTGCTACTAAACACGTACTGGCTGTAACGATACGGATCGTAGCCAAAGGGCCTTCGATAACCGAATGGCCGGTAGAATCGGGGATAACTTCGAACGACTATCACTCGGCGCCTGGTCTGCGCTTCAGCAGTGCCAGGGGAGATAAATGCAACTCCTGAAAGCATCAAGACAGCCAGAATGAGTCCAGCGATTCTTTTCAAATATCTTCCTTTCATTTGAACACCTCCTTGATACAACTGTTAGACGCTTTTCGACTAAATTCGGTTGCAAAACTGCGACCAGATAAGTCCCATGGGAGGCACTGTTAACTGTGTTTAGCTTAAGAAAAAATTGCGATTTCGTAGCCGGAAAAAAGACGAAAAAATCCTGGAATTTTAAACGCAGAAAAGCGTGCCGCAAAAAAAAGAGGCGACCGGGAGGGCCGCCTCGAGTTACTGCAGTTGAAGAACTACGGTTAGAACACCAGCCGCAATTGGATTCGTCCAGTTCGATTTGCATCTCTGGTCGAGCCCCCGCGATTGAGACGTGGCTGGTTAAAGAATTCGTTAAGCACGTTGCCATCGCTCACATCCGCATTGGTGAAAGCAAACTGTGGGTGGTTGAGTGCATTGAAGAGATCGAAGCGAATCTCGAAATGAGCGCTCTCCATTTTCGGAAGCGCAATGGATCGTTGAACGCTTAAGTCGAGACTATTGATTGCCGGCGCGCGCAAGGTGTTTCGACCGGCCAGATTCGTTTGAATGGCACGGTCAACAACATAACGCACATCACTCAAATTGATCGGGTTGCCATTAATGTCCACGTAGCCGGTGCCCGGAATGCCGAAAAGCGTAGAGCGGAACGCGACTGAAGTCGGCGGCGCGGACGGGTTCGAGATCGCCGGACGATCATTGGCAGCGCTGCCGTCTCGGTTGACGTCGATACCATTAACAAAGGGCGTCTCGACGTTGCCCGACTGTATCCGGAAGATGCCGGAAATCTGGAACCCGCTTAACAGGTCCTTTCCAAAGCCCTCCTTTATCGGACTGGGAATGGTGTAGAGCACTGTGCTTACAAAACGGTGCGGAACATCGTATGAAGCTACGCTGCGATCGGCTCGCAATCCGCCGTGCAGGCTAAATGGATCAGTCTGTCTGGTGCTTGCGCCCGTGGTCGTAAACACTTCACTGTTTACGGTATCGATCGCTTTGGAGAACGTGTAAGCGAGTCGGAAGAACAGTCCCCGATTGAAGCCACGCTCAAGTCGAGTTTGCAACGAATGGTAATTGGAGTCGCCGGCATTGGTGCGCAACAACACTGAACCAAAATTCGGATGCACACGGTCTGAGGTAACGCCGGTAAGCGGACCAAGACGCGGGTTCTCCTCCAGATTCAGGAACTGATGCAAACCACGCGACCCGACGTAAGCAACGTCGCCAATAATATGCCATGGCATTTCACGTTGTACGCCGAGGTTCCAAACGTAGGTCTCCGGATTTTTTAAGCCGGGCTCAATGCTCACGATTCCGGCGAACGGATCGGGAGCGCCGACGAATGCAGACGGGAGTGAACCGTCGATCGTTGAGTTAGCGAATCCCCGACCTCCAACGTCGCTACCAAAGGTGGCCACACCGTTGGCGTTGGGCACACCGGAAGCGGTGTTCTCCAGGATGTTGGAAAAGAAGAAGTCATAGTTCACCGCGAAACCCCCGCGGATCACCGTGCGATCTTCTCCGAAGAGTTTTTTGAAGAAATGCGGCGTGTAAGCAAAGCTCACGCGTGGCGCAAAGTTGTTGTTGTCACGCTGCTGTTCGACTCGCGTGTCCACCGGATGATCGAAGCCGGCGAAGGTTGGAAATGGAATGACGTTGTACGGCGCACCTGAATTCTCGTAGCGCAAGCCAAGGTTCAAAGTCAGGTTTGGACGTACGCGCCAGGTGTCGTTGATGAAGTAGTTCTGGTAGAAGGGTTCGGGATAGATCACCGGACTGCCGAAAACTTTGGCGGCAAACTGTCCCTCAACCCCGGAAAAGGCGTCGACGAAATTAGCGAAATCGGAAAAGTCGCCGTTCTCGTCCTGCGTAAAGACCAGCGTACCGCGATCGCCAAAGGGCACTATCTCCTTCGCCTTCTGTTTCAAGAGGTCAGCACCGATGCGGAAACTGTGATTGCCCACGTTGTAGCTGATTGTGTCCTGAAATTGAAAGTTATTGAAGATGCGTCCCTGCGGAAACGTCGGCACCAGATTAAAGTTGTCTAGCGGACTACTGCCGAAAACCACGAGTGGACCAGCAGTCAACAGTTCTGGATTGCGTGGGGCGAAAATTACGTTGGTGCGCACAGCGCCGAAACGAAACTCATTGGTAAGTTTCGGCGAGAAAGTTCGCGTCCAGTTGAAGTAAGCGTTCTGCGTCAGACTGGGCACATCAATTTCGTAGCCGGGAAACACGGACGGAAATTGATTGCTGAAGCGTTGTTTGTCGAACACATAACGAAACGAATAAGCGTCCCTTGAGTTCGGCGTCCAGTCGATACGGCCCATTCCCTGATAGTCGGTGACTGGTTGCGGCGCAGACGTAGTTGCTGTTCCGAATTCTACGTCAGGACGACCATTGCCCAACGGCAATGTGAAAGCATTCGTCGTTCCTCTCGCGGAACCGATCGCCGCCAGATAAGCATCGAGGTTTGCGCTCGCGCCCGCCGGGAATTGCGCGCGCAGAGTGGCGAAGCCGGCTGCGGTTGGAATCACCCCATTAGCGGTTGTAGTGGAGCGCAACAGGTCAGGTTGAAAAGTGCCAAAGAAGAAAAGCTTATTTTTCACTATTGGCCCACCAAACGACCCGCCAAAAATGTTCTCTACCACCACAGGTCGTTTGACTCCGGCACTCCGCTGTCGCGGCGTGCGGGAATTGAAGACGCTGTTGTTGAGGATGTCATAGGCGGAGCCGTGAAATTCGTTGGCGCCGCCGCGTGTAATTACATTGACTACCGCACCGCCGGCTCGCCCATACTCGGCTGAGAAGTCGCTCTGCAAGACAGTCACTTCGTTGTAACCATCCCGCAGCACCGGCTGGTAGTTTTGGCCGGCAATTGAGTTGTCATTGTTATCGAGGCCGTCGAGCAATTGGTTATTGCCCCGGGCTCTGATGCCATTAACATTGAATTCTGTTCCTTGTACGAAGCCGCCTGCCTTGGGGCCGGGATCGGTTACACCGGGGAGGGTAAAGACCAGATTCACAGGGTTCAGACCGGGAACAGGTAACTGCGTAATCTGTTTCGTATCGAGAGTGTTTACGCGGGTACCATCCTGACTCTGCAGGATAACCGCGTCTGAAGTGACCTCCACCACTTCGTTGGGATTGCCGACCGCGAGCGTGACCGGATAATCATTGGTCTGCCCTCCCGCAGAAATTACATTTTGAATTGCGGCAGCCTTGAAACCGGGCGATGCAACATCGATCTTGTAGTTGCCGGGATCTACGGCTTCGAAGCGATAGGTGCCCTCCGAGGTGGTGCTCACGTCACGCGAGACTCCAGTCTCCGTGTTGGTGAGTTTGATAGTGGCACCCGAAACGGCCGCGCCGTTAGGATCGAGTACGGTACCTACGATCGTGCCTTTACTTGTCTGAGCCAGACTGATTGCGGCGCAGGCACACGCCAGCAATATCGCAAACACAAATTTAATTTTTGACATAAATTCTCCCTGGGCCTTGCTGCTGGATTGATGAGGGGAGCTCTTGCGCACATTGCGTAAGCAAGCAATGTTCCTCGATTGCAGAGTGGCAGGATGTCGAAGGTTTTTGCGGAAGAGCAAATCGCGATCGAGAGATTCGCGATCCAAAAACTCAGGGTTCTACATTTTCATAAAGACGCGTATCGATCATTTACGAAATTACGTTGGGCGATCCAGGTTTACGTGTGAAATTCTCGTAAAGAGATCGAACCCGCGGGTGGCCCATTATCGAAACTCGTCCCATTAATGAATCGAGGGCGTCGCAGTTTCGAGACTCGAACGCGACGCCCTCAGGGGTTACTTTCAACTGCGATGGTTAGCAGCTGACGGGGATTGATGTTCCATACGCGGCATTCACATAGGACAAAAATCCCTGCGCGGCCACGGTATCAAGACGATAATCGACGTTGGTGGAACGGCACACTGAATCTCCAGTGATCGTTGTAGCAGCGAGAATTTGTTGACCATTGAGATTGAAGAAGTTTGGTCCACCGGAGTCACCGAAACATGTGCCGCCGTTTCCGGTGGACGGATTTTGCGAGAGCCGAATGTAGCCGCCGTTGAGCGAGTTAAAACTCGAGAACGAATACATGCGTGGTATCGGATTCATATCCTGGAAGTAAGGCACGCCGCCGCCAACCACTCGATTTTGGAGCCCATATCCCACGCCTGTGAACACGGCAGTCTTCAAACCATTCTGCGCCGCAAGTTGATCGAGCAGGCCGCAAGCTGGCAAGGTCGCAGGCGTCACTCCGCGCAGGTTCGATTCCAGGATCAAGGCTCCGATGTCGCCAGACTCGCTTTGCGCCTGGTTGTAGTTAGGATTAGTCACCACATAGGAAACAGCCAAAAGTTTTGTTTTCGTGCTGGTCAATTCGCCAAACGGGATCGAGGCATCGAGACTAACCAATGCTGTATAGCCGCGTGGTGCGAGTTCCTGTTGAAAATAGATTGTACAGTGACTGGCCGTGAGAAATACGTTTGACGTGATCATCGTGCCTGAGCAAATGGGGAAAATCTGGCCGGTAGTTGGCGACTTAACAATGAATGCGCCAACGTTGCTGTAAGTGTTATTCGAATCGACGAAGCCATAAGTAATCGCTTGAGCCCGACGCGAAGTAACCAAAGAACCAACAATCAAAGCACCGATGAGCAAGAAGAGACAGATAGCGCGTTTCATATTTGATACTCCCTTTTGGTTTGGTGGACGGTAGAAATCACCGTCGGTATTTTCCCGGTAATTTGGAAGAGGATTTGCGCCGGCATCTTAACCCTGGGTCCAAGGCTGCGACAAGTTACATTTTGAGGATATTGACTGATTGACGAACGGCATCGGGTTCACCCGCTTGATCGATTGCGATGCCCAAGGTGAACGCCGAAGTCCTGGAGGAACCGAATGTTTATAGCCGCGCCACGTCGCTCGGTCACGGCTCTGCCGTCCGGTGTGCGGAGGGCCTCCGGCCTTCCGTTAACTGTGAAATGAATTCGGGGCTACGCCCCATTTAGGGGCGCAGCCCCAATTTTGTTGAAGCTTGACGGAAGGACACCAGCCCTTACGGCATCAAGCGGCACAGCCGACGCCGAAGGTTTCAATAAAAGAAAAACCCTAAACCGATGTTCTGGTTTAGGGCTTTTGGCAACCAAGGTGGCAACCCATTTAGTTGGCAATCACCAATCGGATTCCAAGTTCACTTACACTTCTAGTAGCCACAATCCCGACAGAAGTCGCACCCACTCGCGTGCTCGAGTTGGCCGTGGCATTCGGGGCAGATGCCGATCATGTTGGACATGATGGCGCCGCGACGGGAGTGCTGTGTGCTGGTGCCTGGTGTTGCTGTTCGCCAGCGCGCGCGCGGAGTCGGGCAAGTGCTGCACGCGGCGGTTGGTGATCATGATGCATTCGGCAACTGCCTGTTCCGGTGAAGTCAACAGACGCTCGTTGAACCAGACCGCGTGTGTGCCGGTCACTTTGTTCAAGACTGTAAGCAACTTCCGCGGCATCGAAACCACCACGCAGCATCTTCGAAGCCAGCAGACCCACGCCGCCGCTGATTGGACCAGTGGCAAACACTTCCTGAATCATCTTGCCGTCGTGATTGACGGTGACGTAGAGGTTCTGTCCGTCAAACGGAATCTGCCAGGTCGCGCCGCTCAGTTCGCGCGGCCGCTCGATGCGTATCGCGCGTCGAGCTCGGCGTCTGAGTTACTGCTCGCTGCTGGCTGGTTCGAAGCGGCCGTGTCCGCCTGAATCTGTTGTCGCGCAGCCACCTCGGCATCGGCGCCAATGGGCGCAACGATGCGCCGCATCAGCATGGCTCGCCGGCGGCTCATCCAATCGACTTCCACGACCACTTCCGGATTGCAGGCAACTCTCGCCCTTCGGCTCCTCAGCCTTCATCGACGTCAGCACCTGATTGTCGCGCGAGCCATCGCGATAGTAACTGACGGCCTTGCAACCGAGCTGGCGGCCGAGCCGGTAGAGCTTGTCGACTGATTCAACCGTGTCGTTGACGGCGCCGTTGCAGGTCTTGGAGACGCTGTTGTCGACATTGCGCTGCGCTGCCGCCAGCACATGGACGTGCTGCTCGGCGCTGATGTTCATCGCCGAGATGAAGTGCGGCGGCAACTCGCTTTCATGTTCACAAACATACTCGGCAGGCCTTGTCGATCGATTCCTGATCGGTTTGATCGACTTCAATTCCCAAAGCCTGTGCCGCGAGGGTATGCACATAGGTGCGCGTGCCCAGGGTGTCCTGGCGCACGTACGCCCAGGAGAAATTCGGCTCGATGCCGGACGAAGTTTCCGCCACCAGCGAGATCGTGCCGGTGGGCGCGATGGTCGTCACTTCATAGTTGCGCGGCGTGAGCGGCACATCGCGCGGAATGCCCGATCTGGTTGTAAAGAAAGTCTTCGTAAGCTTCGCGATTCGGTTCAAACTCAGGGAACGACGCCCTTCTCGGCGCCGAGCTTGATGCTGGCATTCCATGACTCGCGACGAATGAAGCCCATCATCTCTTCCATCAGGTCGATTGACGCAGCCGAGCCGTAAGTCACGTTCAGATTCAGACAAAGATCCGCAAAGCCCATGATGCCCAGGCCCACCGGACGCGTGCGCGTCGACGACATCGTTAATCTCCGGCAGCGGCCAGGCGCAGGTGTCGATCACGTTATCGAGAAAGCGCGTGCAAAGATGGGTAACTTCGCGCAGGCGATCCCAATCGACTCGATTTGCGGGATCGTAGAATTTCGCCAGGTCGATTGAGCCCAGATTGCACGAGTTTGAGAAGTGCAGAAACTGCTCGCCGCATGGGTTGCACGAATAGATCGGCCCCATCGACTTCATCATGTGATTGTGACGATTCACTTCGTCGATGAAGGCGATGCCCGGCTCGGCATACTTGTGCGCGCTGGCGATGATGCGGTTCCAGATGTCGGGAGCGTAAACCATGCCCGGACGCGGCGGCTCTTCAATCGTGCAGTTCGTCAAGATCCGCAGTCTGGAAGGCGAGCTTGTCACGGGAAGGTAACGGTCGAGCCATCGGCACGGCGATAGACAACGTAGTCATCATCGCGCAGGGGATCGTAAATCGAGTCAGTCCACGGCTCGCCGTCAAACTCGAGCTGAAACCATTCGTTATCGTCAACCGCCTTCAGAAACTTGTCAGTAACGTTGACCGAGATGTTGAAGTTGGTCAGCGAGTGCTGATCGTTCTTGGCGTGAATGAAGCGCAGCACGTCAGGATGCGTGACGCGCATCATGCCCATGTTGGCGCCGCGACGTACGCCGCCCTGCTTCACGACGTCAGTCACCTGATTGACGATGTTCATGAACGACACCGGTCCGGAAGCGACGCCGCGCGTCGAACCAACTATAGCGCCGTGAGGCCGCAGGAATTCGTAAGTCATGCCCGTGCCGCCGCCGGTCTGATGAATCGTCGCCGCAGCTTTGGCGTGATCCATGATTCCGGTAATCGAGTCAGGCACATCAAGAACAAAACAGGCCGCCAGTTGGCCATTGGTTTTGCCGGCGTTAACCAGGCAGGGCGTGTTGGGCACAAACTCGCGCGCGAGCATCACCTCGCTCATTGCCGCAAAAAACTGATCCCGCTTTTGCGGATCCTTTTCCGCGCCGGACACGTGACCAACCACGCGTCGGACGATATCCGGCCATTCCTCGAGCGCACGACCCTTCGCATCCTTCAACGAATAGCGTTTACTGATCACACGTTTGGCGTTCAGTCCCAGGGGCTGGGTCTTGCGACGCACGGATGGTGTCTGACTTCCTGCCGTCGTCGTGGTGTTTGGGGATACTTCTGCCGCGGGGGTTTGTTTGCCAATAGCTGCGCTCATTTAATCTGCCTTTCTCGTGGCCGGGGACACGAGTTTTTTGCGGTTTTCAAAGACGGTCCTACGACTACATTATAGTAGACGCACCATCTCTTAGCATGTGTAGCGGATACTTCGGTTGGCTTATTTCGAAGCGAAAAAACCCATGGGAGAGCAGTTCAGGGGGCCTGCCGCTGCTCCAAGTCAACCCGCCTCGTCTCAAGCGGAGCGCAATATACTCCCTTGTTTCCCCGTTGTCAATATGTTGTGGTCATCTTTTTTTTCAACGCCTTATAGTGTGTTAATTGAGGCTTCACCTTAACTCCTAAACTACTGACAAGCGGTCGCTTTTAGCACCGCTGCACACAAAAAAGAGCATCGCAGAAGGGTTTATTTTGAGGAAGAGCTGTTGGAAAGAAGTAATTCGAATTTGCCCATGTCACGGTTGTGACTATCGAGTGCGGCAAAAGTATCGGAGGTTTCTTCAAGCATCTGTTTCGTCATTGCAATTGAATCGCTAAGTTGCTCAAAATCCAACGCAGAAACTCGTTCAGGCGTGGGTAAGGTGACGACCTGATCGTTCACCAATCCGAAGAAGTTTTCGATCGATTGTAGTTGTCCTTCAACCAGCTTTACTGAACGCTCGATGTCCTGAAAGGCAGCTACGCGTCTTTTTAGAATCTCGACATTCGATTGCTGAATTCTTCTTTCGCGATCGTCACGAGATTGCTGCCACTGAGCGCTCCGCCTGGGTCAGTTGGTTTTGCACCGCCTGCCGGTTAATTGATCGGAGATGGTGTTTCCGGCGGCGATAAACGTCCAGCAGATCCACAAAGTCTTCCCAGCGCTGATCCAGACTCAGGATGTTCGAGGGAATTTGTTTGGCGTTGGTAAACTTTTTGTAGTTCGAGTAGATCTGGTTCTTCATCCAGCGCAGGTATTCGACTGCTTCGCGTTCGCGCGGGTCGAAAAGCTTGATGGAAGCTTCTCGTTGCTGGTCGCGAAGTTTCATCAGCCGTTGCTTCTCGCGACGGTCGACAAGTCGACGATAGAATGAACTGGCTGGCACGGTAACTAGATAAACTGTTTCGGCGGCGAGGCCGGCGGCGAGCGGAATAACATCACCCGCGGAAGCAACGGTATAAACTCCGACAATGCCAAAGCTCACCAATCCCAAAAAATTTAAGGGTTCGTTGAATGCCTCTTTTAAATACTTGAGATCAATCTTTGGGAACTCGGGCATAGCCTTGAAGAACCGGTAAAACCTGCCGCTCGCCGGGCACTGGCCTTAATTTATACGATTACTATTATTGACTACCTTTTCGCTCTGCTCATTCGAACTGGTCTCACCCTGCGCCGGTAGCGCCTGCTGAGAACCCGCCGGCAGGAGACCCATCTCCTGCTTGTAAGCGAGCAATTTATCCTGCAACTGCATATCCATCGCTTCGCGTTCGATGTCCTGCATCTGGTTATCGACTGACGCGGAACCCAGCTGCAACTTTGCTTCGGCTGCGGCGGCACGACGATCAATCTTGTCGCGCATCTCGTCAAACGTTGAAGCGTCGTCGCCAATCTGGAACGACTCCATCGTCTGGGCGAGTTGCTCCTGCAGTCTCGCCTGTTTCGACTGATTAATCAGCTGCATCGCTTCGGCCGTACGCCGCTGCATCTGCAACACATAATTGTCGCGGGCCTTGAGCGCCTGTTTCGATGCCAGCGTGGCGTGCTCCAGTTGCTGCGAAGTCTTTTGCAGATCCATCTGCGCCTGCTGCAACTGGCCGATGTAAGCGGTGGCAATGTCGTCACGGCTGAGTTTCACTGAGGCGCGGATCTTCGAATCGAGATCGACGACCTGCGACTCCAGACGTTCTTTGCTCTTGGCTAGAAGTTTTTCAGTAGCCATTACCTGGGCTACAGAATTATTCAACTCCGGCACGCGGTCTCGCATGTCGCGGATTGTTTGTTGAAGTATGAGCTCGGGATTCTCAGTTGACTCAATTAATCCGCCAAAGAGAGCCCGTACTGACCGGGAGATTCTGCTCAATAGTCCCATGTTGTCACCGATCCTCCACCAACAGATGTACGATCTTGTCCCTGGCTCTCAAATTCCCGCGCCCGTATATGTACGTTGAAGCGCTGCGAAGGGTTCAAAATACCAATGCGAGCGTGAAACGCAGTATAACAGGTGTTGTCGGCTAGCTCCCAGAAGACGGCCATTTGTAGCCCAATCGGGCCTTCATCCGCATGGTATTCAGGGTTCAATTACTTGCCTTTAGACCCTCACCAAAGCGCCCGATATCTCGCCGAAATTGCATCCCCCGCCATTCAATTTTATCGACCGCGCCATAACAATTGGCTAGCGCCTGTTCCAGTGTCGCCTCGGTAGCAGTCACTCCCAAAACGCGTCCGCCGGCGGTGAGAAAGCTGCCGTCCGCGGCTTTGGACGTGCCCGCATGAAAGATCTGTAATTCGTTATTCGTCGAAATCTGATCGAGACCGTCGATGGAGACTCCGGTTTCATATGCCCCGGGATAACCAGCGCTTGCCAGCACCACACAGGCGGAGGACTTGATCACTCCACTCAACCTTAACGCTCGCAAGATTCCCAGCGATTGTCGCCTGGAAAATACTAAATAAATCTGACTTGAGTCGTATGAGAATCGCCTGCGTTTCCGGGTCGCCAAAACGAACATTGTATTCGAGAACTTTCGGGCCGACGGCAGTCAACATTAAGCCCACGAAGAGAATGCCGCGAAACGGAAAACCTTCTTCGAAGGCGCCTTGAAGGGTAGGCTCAACAACCTCGCGCACAATTCGATCAAGCGTGTTTTTGTCGAGTACGGTACGGTCCGTTATCGCACCCATACCGCCAGTGTTTGGACCAGTATCGTTTTCCCCAATGCGCTTGTGATCGCGAGCCGCCGGCATCAACGCATAGTCGCGACCGTCGGCAAATAACAAAACAGATACTTCCCTGCCCTCAAGCGCCTCTTCAATCAGCAACTGTCTCGTAGCCGCGGAGGCAACCAGTGTCCCGGAACCGAGATCTGCGACAGCCTTTTCTGCATCATTGCGGGATGGAGCCACAATCACGCCTTTGCCGGCGGCGAGTCCATCCGCCTTAACCACCACCGGAGAATCGGGCGCGCCAAACTTTCCACTGCGCAACGCTGCGAGGGCTTGGTCCGCTGAATTTGCGACGCAGTATTCAGCCGTCGGTATCTGGTGACGGCGCATGAAATCTTTGGCAAACGACTTACTCGATTCCAGCCGCGACGCAGCTTGACTGGGTCCAACGATCTTTAGCCCGTCGCTGCGTAAACTCATCGACAATTCCCTCAGCGAGCGGGCCCTCGGGACCAACAATCGTCAGATCGATGCCCTCAGTCTGCACAAACTCTATTAGCGATTTATGGTCATCGCTTGGAATTAAGACGCACTTGGCGAGCTGGGAAATGCCTGCGTTTCCAGGTGCGCAATAGAGGTCGATGGGCAGGTTTGAAGTCCTTTTAAGGGCCCACACAATTGCGTGCTCTCGGCCCCCAGAACCTATAACCAGTGCTTTCATATTATTTGGGAGCGATTAGCTCAGGCTGCTGCAAAACTCCTAACCGTCGTTCTAAGTGGCACTTTTCGGAACTCTTGGGTCTCAAAGGCCGACATTCTTCCACAGATTGTCTCCTCAGTCATAATTTTTGCTGCTTTTGACCTTGACACAATTTCGCCATAGTTATACTTTGCATGCACATCCGCTCCACCTGATCGAGGGCAGCCTACGCTCACCCCGATACTCGCCAGGAGAAGCGCGGTTCCTCTTTGAGGCAAACATCTCCAAGTGACCCCCGCCCTAAACTGGGATCATGGCGCAGACCGACCCTGGGAGAACGAGTCATGCAAGAACGGGAAGAAGTCCAGGAACTGGGAGTTAACCCAGATTCCGAATACCAAGATCGCAGCATCAAGTGCGTAGATTGTAACGAACCCTTTATTTGGACCTCAGGTGAACAAGCCTTTTTCCATGACAAGGGATTGAAGAACGAACCGAAGCGCTGCAAACCCTGCAAGCAAGCAAAAAACGAAAGACTAGCGGCGATCACTGCGGCCCAAACCTCCGGCGTACGCCAGCGCGTGGAAGTTTCTGTTCAGTGCGCGCAGTGTGGACAACAGACGACCGTCCCTTTCTATCCTTCGCAGGGCCGGCCAGTCTACTGTCGTTCGTGTTTTCTGGCTGGTCGTACCGGTGAGGCCAATAACTCGGCCAGCGCCTAAGTCGTTCGCCATAACAGCGACAATCCAGGCTCCTGCAGCTTACCGTTCAAGGTGATACGGCACGCTGGTAACGATAACCCCTTTCTTAAACAGTAGTGCGCCCTTGAGCATTAAAGAGCTCTGATTGTGTAGCAAGTGTTGCCACCACTTCGCCGGGACGAATTCAGGCAGCACAACCGTCACGATGTCGTTCTCTCCTTTCCGTTCCAGGCGGGCAATGTAACGCAACAAGGGACGGGTCAGTTCGCGATAGGGGGACGGAAGAACTACCAGGGAAACTCCCGCGCCCCAACGCTCCCACTTCTCACGTAACTTAATTGTGGCCTCTTCATCGAAGTCGACATAGACAGCCTGAACATGCTCAGGGGCAATAGACTTGGCATATTGCAGCGCTCCAACTACGCCACGGTGGATGCCCGAGATTGGTACTATCACGGTATGCTTGATTGGGCTAAGGGCACCGAGCCCCTCCGTTGAAAGCTGTATCGCCACGCCTACATAGTGCTTGTGAATGGCGCGAAACATCAGCACGAGGAGTGGAATTACCACCACTACGATCCATGCGCCGTGTATGAACTTCGTGGCGATGAAGACGCAAAGCACGATGAAGGTGGCGACGGCACCCACGGCATTGACCACGATTGATTTTTTCCAGTGCGTGCTGTCAGTAACTTCATCACTCACAAAGGCCGATCCGCGCTGGTCTGACGCTTCCAGTTCTGCATCAGGTAAGGTGTCCCTATCGACGGTACTTTGAGTGTAGTGGATGTCCTCTTCACGCCGTTTTCGCTCCTTAGCCTTGTTCTTCGGTGACTGCGCACGCACATTCAGCCAGTGCCGGACCATCCCCGATTGAGAGAGCGTGAAAGAAAGAAAGACTCCGACTGCGTAGAGGGGAATCAAACGGCTTGTGTCTCCCGCGAAGGCGATGACTAGAATGCTGGAAAAGATTGCCAGCATGACGATTCCGTTGGAGAAGACCAACTTATCCCCGCGAGTGGCGAATTGACGCGGCAGGAAGCGGTCACGCGCAAGTAAGCTACCGAGCCGCGGGAAGTCAGCAAACGAAGTATTCGCTGCCAGTACCAGAATCAGGGCCGTTGTTATCTGCACGACGTAGTAGAACCAGGCCAGTGGCCCTGTGAACATGATTCGCGCAAACTGCGAAATGACGGTTTCACTGGCATGCGGATGAACCCCATAAAGGTATGCGAGCACGCTCGTGCCCAGGAACATCGTTGTCAAAAGAGCCGCCATTACAACTAGCGTTGTGGCGGCATTATGCGCCTCTGGTTTCTTAAAGGCTGGAACGCCATTCGAAATAGCCTCGATTCCGGTCAGTGCAGCGCAACCGTTCGAAAAGGCTCCCAGCAGCAGAAACAGCGTCAAAGGCTGAAGCTTATATCCTTCTGCGATCTTGATTTCTTCGGGGCCGGGGATGGGAGCAGCACCGCCATAAGTGTAGTAGCTGAAGAGCCCATAACCGATCATGAAAAGAAAGCTAATCAGAAAGGCGTACGTGGGTGCAGCAAACAGACTGCCCGATTCGCGCACGCCACGTAAGTTGGCAATGGCAATGAAGGTTATGAAAATCAGACAAAGAACAACCTTATGATGGTCCAGCCAAGCATAGCGCGTGCCCTGCACCATGGAAGTGATAGCGGCAACACCGGCAGCGATGGAAACCGCAACAGTAAGCACATAATCAACCAGTAGTGAAGCTCCCGCGACCAGGCCCGCATTAGTACCCAGATTTTCCTTGGCCACGATGTAGGCGCCGCCTCCAGACGGGTAGGCGTGGATAGTTTGGCGGTAACTGCTTGCGACGATGACTAGAAGTACGCCAATGCCGATGGAGATTGGCACCACGTACTTAAACGTGCCTGCCTGGCCGTAGGCAGCCGCAGCGGCCAAGACGAGCAGGATTTCCTCAGTGGCGTAAGCAGTAGAAGACAGCGCATCGGAAGAGAAAACAGCCAAGGCGGTTTTCTTCGAAAGACGCTCGTGAGCCGCTTGTTCAGTTCTAAGGGCGCGGCCGATGATAAAACGTTTGAGTTCTGCTGCCACGACGAATGTTCCTCCTGGAAATGTTCTTATCTGTGCGCTCTAGCGCACGCTGGTAACTACAACCACCCCGCTCGGGCTGCGAGAGCGGGACCCCGGCTAGTTGCTCCATCGCGCTGCCATCGGTAATTCATCACGGTCGACGTCTTTAACCGTGAGTTTTCTAGTGGGAGGAACTTTGCCTTCCTTCCATAGGTAGTCGCTCAATAGGCGTTGGGCCTGACTCGTCCAAAACGAGTTTTCAGCTGGAAGTTGCCTTCTGGTCATCCGCTCTACATATCCGACGGCTTCGTTATCGATTTCCACCAGCACTTCATGCTCGCCTCCAGTAGGGCTTTTCACAGTGAAGCGGCGTTCATGCGGTTCCTGTCGGGCGCCTTCTGACTCCAGGATAGTGAACCCGTTCATGGTGATGATTTGGATTAAAGGTTCCGATGAACCTTCTCTTGAAGCGGGAGCAGCAGAGACCGACGCAGGACACTGTTTGGCAAGCGCGGCGGTTACAGCGTTCCGCAGGATTTCAGGGGTCATCGGTTTGCGGACGAAGTCGGTAGCCCCGAGTTTCATCGCATCAACGGCGAGTTCAATCGAAGCGTATGCTGTCGACATGATGACGCGCGCATCGGGCTGGCGATCTTTGATATGCCGGAGTGTTTCAAGCCCATCCATACCCGGCATTCGCTGGTCCAGGAGGACCGCGTCCCAGGTTGACCCGTCCGCGAATACTTCCAGGCCGCGCTCGCCGTCGACCGCTTCGCCAATTTCGTAACCTGCGGCCTGCAGAGTTAGTCGAGTTACGCGGCGAATGTTTTCTTCATCATCAATTATCAAGATGCGTTTACCCATCACCCACTTCCTTTCGTTCCCTTCCATACTGATTCTGCCGCCATCGCCAGCGGCAAAGTGAATGTGAAGGTCGTTCCGCGCCCTACCTCCGATTGAACGCTGATCTGACCGCCGTGCGCTTCCACAATTGATTTTGAAATCGTGAGTCCGAGTCCCGCTCCCCCGGTGGGCGCATCGGGCACTTGTACGAACTTATCGAAGATGTGCGGCAGATATTCGCCTGGTATACCGCTCCCCGTATCACAGACAGAAACCGCGACGTTACCATCGCGGTGTTCAGCGCTGATTCTGATTCCACCTTGCTTCGTGTGGCGCAGAGCGTTGATGACGAGGTTGCTGATCACACGCTCGATTTGCAGGCGGTCTACCTTCACTGAGGGAAGATCAACCGGCGCTTCAACGCACACCTCCAGGCCCTTCGCTTCCACCTGGGGGCGCAACTCTTTGACAGCCGTGGTGAGTAGATCTCTCGCACTAACAGTAGCGAGTTGCGGCAGACTTTCACCTGCTTCAATCCGGGAGAGATCAAGCAAGTCTCGCATCAGCTTATCAAGCCTCTCACAGTCCTGGCGGCAAGCTTGAAGGACCTCGTTTTGGTTGTCCGTCAACTCTCCAAGTGCGCCTTCGAGCAGCAGATGGACGCCCATCTGCACACTGGTAAGCGGGGTGCGAAGTTCATGGGAGGCAGTGGCTATGAATTCTGATTTCAGTCGATCAATTTCACGCAAATGCGTGATGTCCTCCAGGAGGGTAACAGCGCCTAGCAAACGATTGCGGTTATCGCGCATTGGCGTCGTGCGGACACGAAACGCCCGTTCAGAACCGTCGACGGCAAGCGGCAACAACGACGACATGCCTTCGCCAGCCACGGGACGTTGTGACTCCAGGGCTTCCGCAACGGCACCGGCAATGCGGGCGTCGCGCGCTACCTCGCCGACGAGCCTGCCGGCGTTTTCTTTTTCGGAACCAAATATCTCCTCCGCAGCAGGATTCAGTTTTGTCACACACCCTTCACCATCGGTGACAATCACCGGGTCATATAAGGAATCGATTGCCGCCTCAGTAGTTTGTTGGGCCACCAGGAGTTTGCCCATGTCAGAGCTGCGCAGTTCCCGAATACGCTCGGCCATTCGGTTGTATTCCGAAGCCAGTACACCGACCTCATCCCCGGAATTAACCGTTACTCTTGCATCGAGGTCACCGGCAGCCATCTTTGCTGTCGTTGCCGTGAGCTGACGCAACGGCTCAACTATTCGATTCGCGAGAAAGAAAGCCAGCATTATCCCGGCAGCCACTAACACTCCCGCAATTAACAATGTGCGATAGAACCAGAGCTGAGCCACGCCGGCGGCCGCCTCCGACTTCGCAAGCATTGCACGTTGATTGAGTTGCAACAGATGTTCACATTCAGCGCGTAGTTTATTGAACTGAGGTTCGAGGCGCGTGAAGTATTCGTCGCGCTCAGAGAGCTCTTCGCTCCCTGAGATCCCTTGTCGGAGCGAAGTATCTGTAGCATTTACTTTAGCCATGAAGGCGTCGAACATTTGGTAGTAGGTATCGCGGTCACGGCGAATAGCCTCGATAGCCTCAGGTTCTCCAACTTCAGTGATGTTGTTCTTGGCCCTCTGAAAATTAGAGTCAAATCGGAGGCGATGCGCTCGCAGTTGAATCATTGCCTTCTCACGCGCGCCCAGGAGTACGAACAATGCTGCAGAGTCCTGGCGTTCAAGGCTCTCCTTCATCTCCTGCGCCGCGACTACTGAGTCGTAGTTATTGGAGATGATGCGGCGGGACACACCACCCATCTCCCGCAGCCGCAAAGCGCTCCAACCCCCAAGCACCACGATGGCGGCGACGAATATCAGATAACCGAGTAAGAGTTTGGTTCTTAAGCTCATCGCGGTGCAGAACTCAGGACCCAGAATTTAGAATAAGAACAAGTCATCGTCTTCATTCTGTCTTCTAAATTCTGTCTCCAGAATTCCCATTTGCTCATTCTGACTCCTGAATTCTGAGTTCTGAATTCTCCGCCAAAGGCACCACTTGCACGGTCGCATCTCGCACTTCATCGAGAAAACGGTTGATGATTGAGCCGTGCCAGAGAATGTCCCAACGAGACCGGGCGGTCTGGCCGAAAACGACATGCGTAACACCCTCACGTCTCGCGAAATCAATCAGAGCGTCTGATACTCGTCTGGATTTCAATTTAATGACCTTGGCTCCTAGCTCCTCAGCGAACCGAATGTTCTCCTGGAGCGCCGCATAATCCGGAGGTTTAATCCGGCCAAGCTCCTCGTTAGGCGTTTCGACATAAACGGCGAACCAGTCACTAGCCAGGCGTCCAGCCACGCGGGACCCAACGCGCAATAACTTTTTCGCGCTGCCACGAGATGCCATCGCAACCATCACTTTCTCAGGGATGATCGCCTGATCGAGTCCTTCGCGTTCGCGGTAGTCGTATGATTTAGTAGCCTGATCCGTTGCCACCTGCCTCAAGGCAAGTTCGCGTAACGTTGAGAGATTTCCCTTGCGGAAGAAGTTGTTGAGGGCCTGTTCGATCTTCACCACATCGTAAATCTTTCCCTGGCGCAGACGCGTGCGCAGTGTGTCGACAGAAACATCGACATTGACAACTTCATCTGCGCGCCGAAGGAAATAGTCTGGCACTGTTTCGCGTACCCGCACGCCTGTGGTGCGAGTCACGACGTCATTCAGTGATTCGAGGTGTTGAATATTTACCGCAGTGATTACAGAAATGCCCGCGTTAAGTAACTCCAGAACGTCCTGGTAACGTTTGCGATTCTTCGAGCCCGGTACATTGGTGTGGGCTAGTTCGTCAACGACGGCGATGGCTGGGCGCCGAGCGATAACCGCATCGACATCCAACTCTTCGAGAGTGACTCCGCGATACTCAATGTACCGCATCGGCACGCACTCGAGCTCGCCGATCATCGCCCTGGTGTCTTCACGGCCATGGGTTTCCACTACCGCGACGACGATGTCGACGCCCTGCTTTCTGAGCAGGTGAGCGTCTTCCAGCATCTGGTAAGTCTTACCAACACCGGGGGCCGCGCCGATGTACACACGCAGTTTTGCCTGCTCGCCCTGATTGAGCCTGGCGAGAAGAAATTCGGGTGATGGGCGGTTACCGTTTTCGGTCATCGATCGTCAAAGTCCAAAGTCCAATGTCATTTTCTAAGTCGACTTTGGACCTTGGACTTTTGGACTCACTTTTTCATAGGCATCGTTCGGTCCAAATCAAGATTAAGCTCCAATACGTTCACAGTTGGTTCGCCCAGGAAGCCGAATTGCCGTCCATCAGTGTGCCTCGCTAATACTCCCCGCAGCTCGTCTTCACTGATCCCGCGTTCGCGCGCGACGCGGGGAACTTGAAAGTCTGCGGCGGCTGGAGAAATGTGTGGGTCGAGACCAGAACCCGAAGTTGTCACTAGATCAATAGGCACGGGCTTACCCGGATTCTCAGCCTGTAGTTTTTCAACGTCGGCTTTCACGCGATCAATTAACTTATGACTGGTGGGACCAAGATTCGAACCCCCCGACGCACCCGCGTCGTAACCATTCGCGCCTGCCGCTGATGGTCGCGACCGAAAGTATCCGGGGGAATCAAAGGGCTGCCCAATCAAACGCGAGCCAATAACGGCACCGTCAGCACCTTTGATCAACGACCCATTGGCTTGATCGGGGAAAATTACCTGGGCCAGGCCCGTCACCACTAATGGATAGACCAGCCCCAGCAACGCTGTCGTTACAATTGTCATTAGAACTGCGGTGATGAGATTTGCTTCATGTTGTGTTCTCACTAAGCTCAGTAAGCAAAGACCTCCTGCAACTTCACGCCAATTTCAGGGCGTAAACGACTAAGTCAATGACTTTAATGCCAATAAAGGGGACGACCATTCCGCCTAAGCCGTAGATCAGAAGATTACGGCGCAACAGCGCCGCCGCACTCATCGGGCGATACTTGACGCCACGCAACGCCAGCGGAATCAAAGCGATGATGATCAGGGCGTTGAAAATCACGGCGGAGAGGATCGCGGAGTGCGGCGTGCGCAGGCCCATGATGTTGAGTGAGTTCAGGACCGGAAACGCGACCGCAAACATCGCCGGAATGATAGCGAAGTACTTGGCCACATCATTGGAAATTGAAAACGTAGTTAAGGCGCCCCGGGTCATCAACAGTTGTTTGCCAATCTCCACGATCTCAATCAACTTCGTCGGGTTCGAATCCAGGTCCACCATGTTCCCGGCTTCTTTCGCTGCCTGTGTGCCTGTATTCATAGCTACGCCCACGTCCGCCTGGGCCAGGGCAGGAGCGTCGTTGGTTCCGTCACCGGTCATCGCAACGAGTTTGCCGCCCGCTTGTTCTCGCTTGATCAGAGCCATTTTGTCTTCCGGAGTGGCTTGGGCGAGGAAGTCGTCGACGCCGGCTTCGCGAGCGATCGTGGCGGCTGTCAACGGGTTGTCGCCCGTGATCATTACCGTTCGGATTCCCATCTGTCGCATTTGATTGAACCGCTCTACCATTCCGCCCTTGATGATGTCTTTCAGGTGAATGACACCAAGGGGCGTCTTGTCAGCGGAAACGACTAAAGGCGTACCACCTGCTTTGGAAATCCGTTCAACGATCTCTGACAACTCCTTCGGAATGCTGTTTCCGAACGAGGAGACATACTTTTCAATCGCGTCGGCGGCACCTTTGCGAACTTCACGCCCATCAAAATCAACTCCAGACATACGCGTTTGGGCGGTAAAAGGAATAAAGGTTGCTGCATGCGGCGCAAGTTCGCGCCCCCGCAATCCGTACTTCTCTTTTGCCAGGACTACTATCGATCGGCCTTCCGGCGTTTCGTCTGCCAGCGAAGAAAGCTGTGCTGCTTCGGCCAGTTCTTTTTCCTCGACACCAGCGAGCGGAATAAATGTTGTAGCCTGGCGGTTGCCGAGCGTAATCGTGCCTGTCTTATCAAGGAGCAAAGTATTTACGTCGCCCGCCGCCTCAACAGCGCGGCCGGACATTGCAAGCACATTGTGTTGGATCAGCCTGTCCATGCCCGCAATGCCGATAGCGGAGAGCAAGCCTCCGATAGTCGTCGGAATCAGACAGACGAGCAGCGAGACCAGAACGAAAATGGTTTGACCTGCGTTGGAATAGATGGCAAATGGTTGCAGCGTTACGACCGCGAGCAGAAAAATTATGGTGAGTCCGGCGAGCAGAATACTCAGTGCGATTTCGTTTGGAGTTTTCTGACGTTCAGCTCCTTCGACGAGAGCAATCATGCGATCAATGAAAGTCTCGCCTGGATTGGACGTGATTCTTATCTTGATTTGGTCGGAAAGGACACGGGTGCCCCCGGTAACTGCAGACCTGTCGCCGCCTGCTTCCCTAATCACCGGAGCTGACTCACCCGTAATTGCCGATTCGTCTACACTGGCCACGCCCGCGATAATTTCGCCGTCTCCGGGAATGAATTCGCCTGCAGACACAATCACGACATCGTCTTTGCGCAACTGCGGTGCGTTCACTACTTCGATTTGCCCACTGGGCAAGAGGCGATTGGCCGTTGTCTCAGTCTTTGCTTTTCGCAAGTTATCCGCCTGCGCTTTTCCCCGCCCCTCGGCCATCGCTTCCGCGAAGTTGGCGAAGAGCACCGTGAACCACAACCAAAGTGTGATCTGCACTTCAAACTTTGAATCTGTAATACCTGGAATCGGGGCGACAAGTCCGCGAATGAGTTGAAACGTCGTCAAAACACTACCCACTTCAACGACAAACATCACTGGATTCTTCATCATCGAGCGCGGACTCAGCTTTCTTAAGGAATCGAAAACTGCTCGCTTAACAATCTGTGTTTTCCAAATAGCTATTTTCTTAGTGGTTTCAGCCATAACTTAAGTCGAGTCAAAAGGTCTTACCTGCCTGCATCAGGAGATGCTCTACGATTGGTCCCAGGCTCAGGGCTGGGAAGAAAGTTAATGCTCCGACGATGACAATCACGCTCACCAGTAGCGTCGTGAAAAGGGGTGTCGTGACGGGGAAGGTGCCGAGCGATGGCGGCACAGTCTTCTTACGGGCCAGGTTCCCGGCAATGGCGAGCATCGGAATTATCATGAAGAACCGCCCAACGAGCATCGCTACCCCAATCGTCGAGTTGTACCAGAGCGTATTAGCCGAGATGCCCGCAAAGGCAGAGCCATTGTTCCCGGTGCCCGATGTAAATGCGTAGAGAATCTCGGAGAGGCCGTGTGGTCCGTTGTTATTCAATTGAGAAGTCCCGAAATTTGGAGAGACTGCTGAAATGGCGGCAAACGCCAGAATAGTCAAGGGAAAGACCAACACTACAAGCGTCGCCATTTTCACATCGTAGGCTTCGATTTTCTTGCCGAGGTATTCGGGTGTACGGCCGACCATTAGGCCCGCGATGAAGACCGCGAGGATCACATAAATCAGGATCCCATACATTCCCGCGCCCACGCCGCCAAAGACCACTTCGCTGAGCATGATGTTGGAGAGTGGAACCATCCCCCCGAGCGGAGTGAAGGAATCGTGCATGGCGTTAACCGCCCCACACGAGGCGTCGGTAGTGGCAGTGGCAAACAAGGCGCTATTCGCAATACCAAACCGAACTTCCTTGCCTTCCATGTTGCCGCCCGGTTGCATCGAGTTCGCAGTCTGATTGGTTCCGGCAAACAAGGGATTGCCGCGCGACTCGGCCCAGTAAGCGGTCACCACACCACCAAAAAACAGGAGTGCCATAGCAGCAAACACGGCCCAGCCGTGCGTCTGCGATCCAGTGGTTCTGCCTAACGTGTATGTCAACCCAGCCGAGACGGCGAAGATGGCGAACATCTCCAGGAGATTTGAGAGTGGTGTCGGGTTCTCGAAGGGGTGAGCACTGTTGGCGTTGAAAAAGCCGCCGCCATTTGTGCCCCACATTTTTATGGCTTCTTGCGATGCGACCGGTCCCTGCGCGATCGTTATGACGTTCCCACTGACGCCTTTCTTATCAACGGCAATATCTTGCTTTTCAATCAACTGCGCCGAGTCATAGGGGTTCAGGTTCTGTACAACTCCCTGAGATACGAGTAAGAGCGAACCGACAATACAAAAGGGTAGCAGCACCCAGAGCAACGCTCGCGTAATATCAACCCAAAAGTTACCGATGGACTGCGTTTCACGACCGGCTATACCGCGTATGAATGCAATCGCCAGCGCGATGCCGACCGCTGCGGAAACGAAGTTGTGATAGGCCAGACCTGCCATTTGCGTGAGGTAGCTCATCGTCACTTCCGGCACATAGGATTGCCAATTCGTGTTGGTAGTAAACGACGCCGCAGTGTTGAATGACGAACCCGGCTCGATTGCGCCCAAGTGTTGTGGGTTGAATGGCAACACGCCTTGCAACCGTTGCAGCAGATACAGCACCACCATCGAGACGACGCTAAACAGAAACATTGCGGTGGCGTACTCCGTCCAGGCCATTTCGTGCTTTTCGTCTACTGTCGTCGCCTTATAAATCAATCTTTCGAGAGGGCGCAGAACCGGATCGAGAAACGTGCGTTCACGGTTGAAGACGTGGGCCATAAAAACTCCCAGCGGCTTCGTCACGGCCAAAATCAAGGCAAAGAAGAACAAGATCTGCAGCCAACCATTCAGCGTCATCTCAAAACTTCTCCGGGCGCAGAAGCGCGTAAGCGAGATAGATCAGCAGCAACGCCGCCAGTGTTAGTCCTATAATCGATTCGAAATTCATTTGGTCTCTTTCTGTAAGTTCTTACATCCGTGCACATAGGCCAGCCCGAGCAAAAAGAAGACGATCGTCGATGCTATAAAAATGAGATCCAACATTGAGTCCCTCGGATTAAGAAAGAAGGTCTTTATGATTCGTGTTACGAGCGCCGCCTGGTATTAGCTGGAGTTGATTAAGTCGTTTATTGCGGTCCTTAAACCGACGGCGCAACGTTCTCCAAACAATCAAGCGCGCGAGAGTTAGTGACGCAAGCAAGCTGAGGTCACTAAACAGGGCATCCCAGCACAGTCCTGCCGTTCTCTGCCACGTTGTTGAGCTCGACTGGTTCTGATTGAAAGTGTCCACAACAATCCCCTTAATTAAAGTTGTAGCCCAGCTCGAGCAGAAAGAAATGATTGCCGTCCGAGGGATTCTGATTGCCAATTGAATAGCCGGCGTAACCGGTAACCTTCGGGCTTAGCTTGAACACCATTCCCGGCGTGAAATAACCAGCCGCGTGTTTGCCGGTAAACCAATCGGCAGCAAAGGTCAGTTTCTTATTCAGTGGCTGTTCAAAACCAAACTGCCCGCCAGCGCGGTTCGCAGTTGCGACGACGTTTCGAGTGAAGTCATATCCGCCGAAGGTGACTCGCGTTCCGCTCCTGGACGTCTTGCTCATCTCGGCATAAACGTAATTCCCGGCGTTGTAAGCACGATGACGAACGGGGACGAAAAGGTTATCGCCAACGGCGAGGGTCCAGCCGTTATCCTTTCCTTGATATGGATTCCACTTAATGGTTGGCACAAGCGTGGTGGAGTCAGGTCCAGGTTGAATGTTGCCTGTGACATTTAGACCGACTTCGACACCACTTCCTGCTCCTACCACTACGCGCGGAACGAAGGAAGAAAACTTCGAAACCAGGGCCCCATTGGTAGGCTTCAGACTCGCATCCAGTTCCCCATACACCTTGCCTTTTTCAAGTACATCGGTAGTAGGGACATTGAAGATAGTTTGCTGGGCGTGAACCTCGAGAGAGGCCATCAATACAACGGTTAGGAATATCGCAACGACCAAGGCCTGGTACGCCGAAACGCTTCCGCGTTCTCCCTGCTCCGGACTTTGCGGTGGGGATTTCTTTGGCTCCTGCTCCGCCCAATCCATGCAGTAGCCGGCTAGAATCAATAAGGGAATAGTTAATGTCAGGAGACCGGTACCGAGCCAGCGTACCCACGGATGTGCTTCCGCACCCAGTATCCAGGTGCTCGCGGTCAACACGCTTCCCAACAACGCCGCGCCCATCCCGCCAGCGAAGCAGCAAATCGCTCCGGTGACTTCCCAGGACAACACGGGGTGCTTAGTTCTTTGTCGGTTCATACAAAGAACTTACGACCGCCGATATAAGAAGGGTGTAAAGGCTTTATAAAAAGTTTATAAAGAAAGTGGAATAGCAAAAGGCAGACAGCAAACAGCCTGAAGGGATGCGGGTTGCAGCAACCACAATGCACCGCGCGTCCTGCCCCGCTGTTTACTGTTTACTGTTTGCTGTTTGCTGTTTACTCAGCGCCTGGATTGAAGCGATAGCCTATCCAGGGCTCGGTGAGGATATATCGGGGCGATGTTGCATCCGTCTCAATCTTCTTTCGCAGATTGCCGACAAAGACGCGCAAGTACTCATTTTGCTCGACATAGTTCCCGCCCCAGAGTGCGGCGAGCAGCCTGCGATGGGTTAGTACTTTACCGGCGTGTTTCATCAGATAGGTTAGTAAGTCGAACTCTTTTGGTGTCAAACGGATTTCACGTCCGTCCACTGTAACGCTGCGGGAATCGAGATCTATACGGAAAGCACCTTCCTGCAACAGGGTAGGCTCTGCGTCGTTAACAACCGGTGTCATAGCACGGCGAAGAGCCGCGCGTATTCGAGCCAGCAGCTCATCAATCCCAAACGGCTTGGTAACAAAATCATCCGCGCCGATGTCGAGAGCTTCGACCTTTGTCTTTTCTTCGCCTTTGGCGGAGAGAACTATGACTGGAACTGGCGAAACTGCTCTTAGCTTGCGGCAGAGTTCAAGCCCATTCATATTCGGCATAGCTAGATCAGTAATGACAAGATCCGGGTGCCAGTCATTGAATGTCTCAAGACCGGAAAGCCCATCGGCGGCAGTGCGCACGTCGTAGCCGTGAGACTTGAGTCCCGTGCGCAACACGCGCGTCAGTTGCGGTTCGTCGTCTACCACCAGGATGCGTGGCTTATCGTTCATGGTTCAATGGCTACAGCCGCGGAATCTTCAGCCTGTTCCGGCAGCTCTTCATCTCCAACCGGTAAGGTGAAAACGACCCGAGTCCCCTTGCCGCCAGCGCCAGATTCGATCCAGATCTTTCCCTCGTGGGCTTCGACAATTCCCTTTGCAATCGCCAAACCCATTCCTGTCCCGGAAGGTTGGTGAGTACTAATGTCTCCGTCACGGGTGGCGCGGAAGAATTTATCAAAAACGCGCTCACGCAAATCAACCGCAATGCCTTCACCCTGATCTTCCACTGCCATCCTTATCATACCGTTGGCAGCGCGCCCGGCACTGATGCGGATTTGTGTCTCCTTCCGTGAATACTTTGCAGCGTTATCGATGAGCGTATACACCACTTCGCTTACCGCCCGTTCGTCAACCCGGACGACGGGCAAGTCCGATTCAATATCAACCTCAACCTGGTGACCTTGTGTAAATCTCTCAGCACGTGCGAGCGCCGTTGATATAATTTCATCCACGGCACTCCACCTTCGTCGAAGCTGCAATTCACCGGCCTCGATGCGCGCCAGATCGATCAGTCCGCCAATGAAACGATTTAGCCGATCGCTCTCTTCATCGATCACTTCCATCATTTCCAGTCTTGATTCAGCGTCGAGCGCAACCACTGGCTCCCCTTCTGATCCGGCCCGCACTTCATCTAACAGGGTGGTGATTGACGCCTTGATCGAGGTGAGCGGCGTGCGCAGATCATGCGTGACGGCATCAAGCAAGGTCGACTTCAGCTTCTCGCTTTGTCTCAAAGCTTCTGCCTGGCTCGCACGTTCAAACACAGCCTGTAGTTCCTGGTACAGTCGCTCGATCTCGCGCCTTCCTTTTTCCGCTTCCTCTGCTCGTCGCCTGGCTCGCGCCGAAAGTTGCCCGGCGGTTATGGCAGTGATCATGAAAGCAATAAATGCGATCCAATTCTCAGGCTCGGCAATCGTAAAAGTTCCGTAGGGTGGAAGAAAGAAGAAGTTGAAAGACGCGACGCCGAGGAGTGAAGCCAGCACAGCAGGTTTGGATCCCCAGGCGGTTGCAACAAAAAGAACGATTAGCAGCAGTGTCAGAGCGACGGTGGTCGGATTAACATGACCGCCGAAAACCTTGAGGACAGCGGTAGCAGTAGTAATAACTACTACCGCGACGACGTATCCGAGGGCTCTTTTACGGGCGAGTGCTGTCCACACAGCTCGAATTGTACGGCCATTGGCCGCAGAACCTACAACCAGCGAGTCTAGCCGCCAACGTGGACCACTGGGCGGCGCTCAGGGTCTTTCTCCGCCTGTCTTAACACTTCATGGGTTACGGGGGCGGTGTCTCCCTCGCCAAAGGCTATGTATTTTAATAAGTACGACAGCGGATTGCCTTCGCTCCAACCGAAATAGACGTGCGGCAATTTTCCGGTTTCGTTGCGCAGGAATAGCAAAAAGGCGGCAATGGCATTGGGCACTGCCGGCGAAACCGCTCGCAAGATCTTATAGCCGTCCACCTTTTCGCCCTGGATTTGCAACACTCCTGAGAACTCCGACGCATCGCCCGGCGTCACTTCAAAGAAAAGAATTGGTTCTCCCGGCGGTATGTGGTTGTCTGTTCGCTTTTCTTTCTCTTTAGTCTCGTATTCAGTTACGTCGCCGGTGTCTCGGCGATTGGCGATGATGCGCACAGTGCCTGCTGCCGCTTTGCGCACGAACTCCCGCGCCAGATCGTCAAGCTCAATGCGCTCCACCCTCAGCTCAGTGGAACGCCAAACGCGAGAGAACAGCGACGCCGTAATTATCGCGAAGATAAAAAAGGAAGCGATCTTGATTCCCTCGGGCCGCTCGTGAATGTTCTGGATCGTGGTATAGACGAACACCATCGCAATGATAAGAAACGGGATCCAGTTTTCACCTCGCTTGCGCATTGCCAGCGTCACAGCAATCGCGGCGGAACTCATTAGCACCAACACGCCGGTCGCGTACGCACCGCCCTGCGCATCAACGTCGGCGTTGAATATCAAGGTCACTGCAATGGCGATAATTGTGAACACGAGTGCGAGCGGACGCGTTGCCTGTGCCCATTGCGGCGCCATCCCGTACCTTGGTAAATAGCGCGGCACGATGTTAAGCAAGCCGGCCATGGCTGAGGCGCCGGCAAACCAGAGAATTGCTATTGTGCTCAAATCGTAGAGCGAGCCAAAGATATTTCCGAAGTAGAGATGTGCCAGATAAGCCAGCGCGCGGCCGTTCGCCTCACCACCCTCCTGGAACTTCTCGGCCGGAATCAGCATCGTCGTGACCAGACTACTGGTGATTAGAAACACACTCATGATCAGCGCGGCCGTGCGCAGAAGTTTGCGCGTATTTTTGATCCTGCCTTCCAGCAGATGTTTAGTATGAGGTTCAGGCTTTCGACCGGTCCTGGTCGAATGAATGCTTTCCCAGTCCGATTCGGTTAGATCTTCGTCGCCTTTAACCAACGGCATTACCGCCACACCGGTTTCAAAACCCGAGAGGCCCAGCGCAAGCCTGGGAAACAGGATCAGGGAAACTCCAACGATCAACCAAATATTGCCCTGCACGCGCGGATGATGGATGAGCGCGTCTTTCCACTGCGGAAAGTAATGGGGGTGTGTGACCACTTCATACATGCCATAGCCAACGACGATGACATTCAAAAGCAGATAGACACCCACCAACACCACCGCAATGCCGATCGCTTCTTTAAAACCGCGCAGAAAGATTGCGCCCAGGAACGCAACCAGGACCAGTGTTATTCCCACCTGATGTTTTAAGAGCGTGGGAGTGAATGGATTCTCGATGATGTGAGCAGTAGCGTCCGCCGCGGAGAGTGTGATCGTGATAATAAAGTCGGTCGCCACAAAGCCAAGCAACACCAGCACAAACAGCTTGCCTTTCCAGCGCGACAGCAGATGTTCCAGCATGGAAATGGAACCTTCGCCATGCGGACTCTCCTGTGCGACCCGGCTGTAAATTGGTAATGCGCCAAGCAGAGTGAGGAGAACAAGAATGAGCGTGGCGACTGGTGAGAGAGCGCCCGCTGCCAGGAAAGCAATACCTGGCTGGTACCCGAGCGTCGAAAAATAATCGACACCCGTCAAGCACATCACTTTCCACCAGGAATGTTGCTTGTGAGCGCCGGGGCGATCGTCATTCGAGGCTGACTGCCTACCGCCCTTGTATAACCACAGCTTAAACTTTCGCCTTGTTTGATCGAATAAAGGCATCCCGGTGGCCATTCACACTGGCCCAACAACCAGTCTCCTACCCTCTCTGTGTTCGCTTTTTAGCTCGCGGAATTCTACGCTGATTCGTTGCAACGTCAATAGTTCCGACGATCGAATTTAGCGGAAACGTGATCGTCACCCCAAAAATGAAAAGCGGGCGGGGGCCTCCCACAGCCCCCACCCTAAGGCCGCATGTCCTCACCCCACGCGACCACTTCGCTCACCGGGGAGGTGAACGCAGGCGGATTATGCAACAAGTCGGATTAAAGTTTCAACGACTTTGCCAACCAAAAATATAAGAATTAATTATGAGGGTCAGAGTGATTTTTTGTAGCAGCCCGCCGATGGTCCAACCGCAGTCCCTGGAAAAACTCAGGACGGCTTGGCGCCAAACGTAGATGTCATGCCGCTTCCGATTGCGGCAGAATCTTCGCTGCGCCGGGGATCGTTGGTGAGCTTTTCAGCTGGGGCTAGATCGGCCATGCCGACTACAGCCAAAAGCGCAGTAACGCCAAGAGTGGCGAGAATGTAAAGAACGGCCGTCATCTCTTTGTAGATGAGAATGATTGTCCCAATGCCCAGCAGAGCGGTCCAAAGAACCGTGATCATTTTTCTTCGGCGCTTGTCACTGGCCGCGTTTCTGCGTTTCATTACAAAACTCCTAAACCGTCAATTGTTACTCGGGCGAATTTCTAATTCGCAGTAGGGATCTCGTTGCTGTTGATTAGTAGACGACTCGGTTTGCTATGGAAGCGCCGCCCGTACTCACCATGTTCCCCAAGCCTCCCGATACGGCTCCCATCAGTGTTTGAACAATCCTGGGCCCCGAAAACATTCCTGCTTCAGGGACTTCGACGATGTCGAAGGGCTGGAGCAAAAAATCAGGTTGCTGGTTTTTCTTGATGGCGGCATAGTCCACCTTGATCGTTTGCTGATCAGTCGAGCCGGGTTTCTGCCTGTAGATACGAACGTCGCTGATCTTTCCTTCTCTGCGCGCGCCGCCCACCATCGCTAAAGCTCTGCTAAGGGTAAGGCGGTCTCGAAGGTAAATGCCCTGCGGAGAAACTACGCTGCCCATAATGTAAACAGGTTCTGCCTCCGTTACGATGACGTAGTCGCCTGGGCGGACGATGGGATTCGCCTGCGCTTTGCCGCTACTCAACTCCGCAATCTTTACAATTTCGAAAGGGGTCTTGGTAGCGTCAAACGGTGTCGCCAACGCTTCCTCGCCCGGCTGCGGACACATCAATGGCTCGGTATGGAAAATTTGGATCGTGCCTGAGGCCCGATCTGTAAAACCGCCCGAAACTACCATTAGCTCGTTGAGTCTGATCCGGCGTTGCATCGTAACGCGGGTCGGTTGGCGAACGGCGCCAAACACAGTCGCCGGCTGACGACTTTTTCTCTCGGCGACGTGGACACTTACCTGTGGATTCTTGAGGTATTTTCCGTACGCTTTGACAATGTCCTTTTGGACTTCTTTTTCAGTTCGGCATTTTGCGGAAATCGGGGATTCCAGGAAGGGCAAGGAGCTGATGTTCCCATCGCTATCAACTTCAACCACCGCGTTGAGATCAGATTGTCCGAAAACTCTGACGTCCAGAGTATCGCCGGGACCAAGCAGGTAATTCTTAATACCCTGGGTGTCTATCGAGGGATCTTCCGAAGTCGAACGCGGGTTTGAGACTTGAGGAACGTCCTGACTGCTGGAACTTTGTGACTCCTGAGTTCGCACCAGCCCGGGAAAGATCAAACTAACGACAATCCCCATGAATACCAGACTCTTTTTCATACAAACACCTCTCACCGCTGCAAAAACTTAAACAATCGACCTCTCAAAGATGTAACGGCCGAAGGGATCGATGCCTTCGGGGCCAAAAAATCAGACCTTGGTTGCGCCGGAGTCGCCCAGATTCGTGGGTTGCTCCTTGTCCCTGTTAGAACCACGCCGTGCTGGGGGTTTTCTGCTGGAGTGCCCGACGGTTCCTGGCACTGCAAAACCGGTAAAAAGCAAGTTGCAATGATTGCATAAAAGATAGTGGATGCCAACCAGACGAAAGAGAAAAGGGGTCGGTTTGTAACCCTTCCTGATGCGAGAACTACGACACTTCGGACACTTCTGCGAAATCATTCTGAGAGGCCTCCACCATCATGAACTCCATCCTCGCTGGCAACTTCCGCCTTGGCGCTTCTCTGGGACCGCACTCTGGCCTTCAATGATTCTATCTCACGCTCAATACGCTCAGAACTGGCGACTCTTACCTCTTCTTTCATCGCCCCTCGATCCAGGTAGAACAGCGCATCTTTGTAACGATCGATGGCGCGCCGGTAATGACCTTTGAAAGCTGCCCGCTCTGCCAACTCAACCCAGTGGGCCACTTTGACCGAAGAAATAAACTCGCGAATTGCCGCACTCGATTCCAGCAGCTCGGTCTCCTGCGGGTAAAATTGCAATGCGGATTCGAGACAATGCAAGGCCCTATTCGCTGCCTCAATCCGTTCCGAGGTTCGCGCACGCTGCTGCGCCTCGTAGGTTAGCGCGCGTGAAGAATCCCTGGCCCAGGTTAACAAGTGGTGCTTCTGAAGCACGCGCGCGCGCTCCTGGCCCGCCCGGATTGAGTTCCTTCTCTCGGAAGACAGTGTGTTGGATCTCAAAGTGTCATCCACGTTGGCGAGATAGTCCTGACAGAGATGAAACACGTCGAAGTGCGCTTCCGGACTGGCGCCGGCATCTGCCTCTTCCGAATGTCTCTGGACATTTCGCCAGGCCGCTGACATTCCAGAGCTCGACTGGGTTTTTTGATGGGGTCTTTGATGTTCGCCGCTCGTGCGCGCTGACTTTTCGTTGCCTTGATCCAGAAGGTAACGCGTCCAGGCTCGCCGCATCACGACTTCTCGTGCTGACAACGCAACCAGCAAAACCACACTGGCCGCCAGTCCGGCAGGAATCCAGGGAGCTTCGTCGCCGCCGCTAACAAGCGTCCACCACAGTCCAAAGAACAAAGCCAGTGCTGCCACAAAGGCTGCCAGAAGATACCCGAGGCTGGAAGGCATACGGGTCCGCGGAGCACGCCGTCGCGTAGCTTCGCTGGCGCTACGCACGTTTGTGCGAGCGGTCCGGGGGAAAAAATCATCCGCGGAGTTGTTGCGCAAAGTTCTTACTCTCTGGAGATTGGTGGGGCGACCAATTTAATCTTAAGCTGTAATGGCCGGCCTCGCGGTCTGAAAAGGAACTGCGCCCTAACTGAAACAAACGCAATAGTCGGCTTTTTGCTATTGTGCTGTCAATATATGATGGCTGGCAACGGTGCAGGCCACTGGCCGGAAATCCCGCAGCGCAAAGGAAATTGCATGGAAAAAGAGTTGGTGAATAAGGTTCTGCTCGTGACGGGCGCCACTTCCGGCATCGGCAAGGCTACGGCTCTCAGGTTTGCCCAGGCAGGCGCAAGCATTGCCGCGGTAGGAAGAAACCAAGGGGCGTTACTGGAACTTCAGGATCAGGTCGAAAGTGCCGGAACGGAGTTACTCCCCATCCCGGCCGATCTATCGCACGAGGGAGAGACTGAAAGCGTTGTCGCGAAGACCATGGAACGCTTTGGCGGAATTGATGTGCTGGTTAACTCGGCCGGTCATATTTCTTCAGGGACTATAGAAAACACTTCTTTATCGGCCTGGGATGCAATGATTGAAATCAATTTGCGCGCGCCGTTCGTTCTGATGCAAAAGGCCTTGCCAGCAATCATTAAAAGGCGCGGCAATATCGTCAACGTCTCGAGTGTAACTGGCTTGCGAGCCTTTCCCGGGGTGTTGGCATACTGTGTATCGAAGGCGGGTGTCGATCAATTAACGCGTTGCGCAGCACTCGAATTGGCAGCCCAGGGCGTGCGTGTTAATGCCGTCAATCCCGGTGTGGTAGTCACGGAAATCCATAAGCGCGGCGGCTTGACTGAGGAGCAATATGAGGCATTCCTGACGCACTCGAAAACAACTCACCCACTCGGCAGGGTCGGTCAACCGCAGGAAGTTGCCGAACTTATTTTCTTCCTCGCCTCAGACCGCGCCTCATGGATAACCGGTGCGACATATTCAATCGATGGTGGCCGCGGCCAGACGTGCGCTCGGTAGTTCGAGCCAGAATCACATTCATAAATCCGTGGAACCAAACGCTCGCGCTGAAATCGTTCTCTGTATATACTCTGCCGCAACTACATCGTCGCCAGGTTACCGAACACACGTTTTCTTTTTCTGAGCTGTAGAGTTTTTGATCGGATCTAACACTCTCGCTTGTAAGGCAGTTCGCCATGATTAACGATCCTCGAACTCCTAGTGCCCTGGTACGTCCTGTTCCGGCTCAGTCTTCTGTCGCCAGGACTGTCATCAAAATCATAGCCGCCGTCATCGCAGTTCTTGTTCGCTCTCCTGCTTGGACTCATAGTTCTTTTCCTGATCGGTGTGGAGACTGGACCGGTAGCACTTCTGATCGGAATGGTATCTGCTACCCTGCCCGTACCCATCTACCTGATGCTGGTGCTCTGGATTGATCGATACGAGTCTGAGCCCGCCTGGATGTTGGCGACCGCGTTCTTTTGGGGAGCGCTCGTGGCCGTTTTCTTTGCTTTCCTGATTAATACCGCGAGTGATGTAGCGGTGCAGTTAATGACCAACAGCGCCCGAGCCGGCCACACTTTTGGAGCCGTCATTTCCGCTCCGATAGTTGAAGAGAGCGCTAAAGCTCTAATCCTTTTCATCTTCTTCTTTGCGAAGAAAGACGAGTTTGACGGCGTCATAGATGGCATCGTATACGCCGCTATGGTGGGTCTGGGCTTCGCGATGACGGAAAACATTCAATACTACGGTAAGGCTGTTATGGAGGGTGGCGGGGAAACACTGACCTTCGTTTTCATTCTGCGTGGGTTCTTAGCGCCCTTCTCCCATCCGATGTTCACCAGCATGACTGGCATCGGACTCGGACTGGCGCGTCAGTCACGAAACACGCTGCTCAAGTGGGTAGCCCCGCCTTTCGGGTTAATGGCGGCCATGTCAATGCACAGCATCTGGAATGGTTCGGGAGTTCTCTTTGGCGGCGGCGCATTTCTTCTTACCTACATTCTAATTATGATCCCGGCCTTCTTTATCATGCTCGTAGTAATCGCGCTGGCGCTTCGTCGCGAGGGCCAGATCGTGCGAGAGCAGCTCGTCAGCGAATTTCAGGGCGGGCTCTTTACACCGGACGAGTACCGGCGCCTCTGTAGTATTTTTGGCCGGATGGGTATGTCTTTCGACGCGTTGACGCGAGGAGGTTTTGGCCAATGGCAGGCAGCACGGCAGTTGAATCAAACTGCGAGTGAGCTGGCGTTCCATCGAAATCGAGTCGCCCGCGGCATAAGGGCGGCCGACGCAGTCCAACGAGAGGCTGCTTATCGAATGGCTCTGGAGGATCTACTAAAAAGACTGCGCAGCAAATAGGCGGTGCCAAACAAAGTTCGCCCATTTAGCGGCGATTGACTTATACTAAGCGACTACCAGCGGACCATCGCGAACACGAATCTCTTCCTCGAGCTGATGAGAGTTCAACTCCTACCAAGCACCTTCGATAGTCAGGGCCAGGCAACCTTAGAACAGCGTCTGACATGTTTTCTCATAGACGAGAGTGTTGCGGTCGATGCCGGCAGCATTGCGCTGGCGCTGACTACTGAACAGCGCCAGAAAGTTCGCAACATCATCGTGACCCACCCGCACATGGATCACATCGCCAGTCTGCCCATCTTCATCGATGACCTTTTTGAAACATTGAAAAAACCCGTGCGGGTTTATGCCACTCCGGAAGTGATTGAGTTGTTGGAGCGGGACATCTTCAACTGGAATGTGTATCCGCGATTTTCCGAACTGAAAAATGAGTTTGGACCAGTCATGGAATATGTTCCGATTCCGACGGGCGAACCGTTTCAGGTGGGTCATCTTACGGTAACTGCAGTTGCGGTTAATCACATTGTCCCGACCGTGGGGTTGGTTGTATCCGATGGGAAGAGCACCGTTGCCTTTAGTTCAGATACTGCTGAAACGGACGAGTTTTGGACCGTCATCAATCACGTCGCTCACGTAGACGCTTTATTAATTGAGGCTTCGTTTCCCAATTCAATGGCGAGCCTGGCTGAAGTCTCGCGCCATTACACGCCCGCCTCTCTCGAGCGGGACCTGCGCAAACTAAATCACAACGGCCTGGACATTCTGGCCGTCCATATAAAGCCTGCTTACCGTCAACTGGTTATTGACGAACTCGAGGCCTTGAATATTCCGAAGCTGGGTGTGATGGAATCTGGCCGGAATTATGAATGGTAGGGGCAGGGCAGATATAGTCTTGCGTTTTGCTCCTGCCTCCTGCCTTTAGTTGATCGGGTCGAACTCACCCTGTCCATGTTCGCCTTCAATCTCATGCAACAGCACGCGCCCGCTGGGAAGAAGTTTCTTAACGCTCGCGGTCCTGTGTTCGCGATCTCGCCCGGGCATTAGCTCTGCGCGGAATGTAACCGTCATACCAGGGCGTGCCCAGACACTCGACGGATTGTCTTTCGCCCGACGTTCCTTTTTCCCCATTTTGTTCTTCTTCCTCATAAAGGTGCCCGCAGCGCCGACCGCTCCAGCAGCCAAAGCCAGACCGCCGAGCAATCGTTTGGTACTCTTTTTCATTACGTAATTAGTGCGTGGGTGAAACTGATTCGCAAAGCGGATCCAACCGTGCCGTAATCGTCGGCAAACCGCTGAGAGCTTTCTCCGCATTCATCTGTGTGAAATGTGCCCATTCGGCTGGAACGTTGGCTTCGGCGAAGATAGCTTCCACCGGACACTCGGGAACGCAGGCATCGCAGTCAATACACGTCTCCGGATTGATGTGCAACATATCGTCGTCAAGATGAAAAGCTTCAACGGGACAGACGAGAGCACAGTCAGTGTAGCGGCAGTTCACACAGGGTTCAGCAACCACGTATGTCATTCAGATGCGTTCTCCTTGAAGAAGTAAGATAGGCTTTGCGGCCGGTGTCTTATGATTTATCAGAGCGCCGCTATATTAAGCATGATTACAAACTTTTGAAAGAAGCGACGCGAGATGAGGTCGGTACCGACCACGCGGCACGCGGGTGGGTCAGCTATTGATTTCATGTCACTTCGGCTGCTCCCAGGTGTGAACCGGCGTGCCGCTCGACAAATCGTAAAAGACCAAATCCACCCCCGCCAGCATTTTTGTCAGCAGGATAATTTGTCCGGTGTGCATGGAGAAATGCTCCGTCACATGAAAGATCGCGGCGAGGGCGGTCGAGCTAGTGCCCTGGATGTGATATTCCTCAAGCAGTCGCGACGGTTCAAATCTCAACAGCACCTCGGCTACCTCTGAAACTGTTTTCCGCAGGTTGCCCAGCAGTTCCTCACGAGGAATTCCCTCCCGCTGATCAAACTCGGTCTGGCGTTGACGCTGATCGATTGCATTAGCCAAACCGCAGACAATCCACTGCCGTGCGTTCCCAGAAAGGTGGAGCAGAAGATTTCCGATACTGTTGGATTCGGGATTAGGCCGCCACCAAACCTGCTCGTCAGTTAGCTTCTCGAGACAGCGCTCGATTTTGGGAAGGTACTCTTCCAGCAAAAGCCGTCGGGCCTCACTTATGAATGGACTCCGAAACACTGGCGCTCGAAAACTCTGCAGAGGGGGTTGTCATGGCAGAAACCTACCGTCACTCGACTGCAGTGTCAATGCCCTCGCAGTAGAGCACTGGAAATGCGGTTCGATTGCCGATACACAAATACCGTTACGATATTTAGAATTGGCTCGGATTCCTCTGTCGATGGCCGTTTTGAGTTCTGGGGAGGGTCGCGGACGATACTAGGCTTCGTTGGCCCGCGGGTCGTCCCGCAGCATCAATTTGATGGCGTTGGCAGTTTCTGTGCGGCGCTTCTGCTGCAGTTCGTTAACCCAATTGGTTACGGTTTTGACCATATCGCGCGCGGTCTGCGCGGTCGTAGTTCCCTTAGGCGCGGGCTTCTGCTTACGCGTCAGCTCGCCCTTCTTGATGATTCTGATGACTTTCTTTTCTGACATTTGAAACCAACTTATCTTCGGCCTATGTTCTGTAACGCGTAGTTCACGCGGGAAAAGGGCCACGGTTGAGTACTTGTTTTAATTAAACGATCTTTCCTGAATAGAGTTCCCTGATTTTATTGGCGTTCTCACCACCCTGGAACGATTACTACTGTCCGGTCTTGCGTCTGAATGCAACTTGCAAACAGCACCTAGCAAACTCTAAGCCACGAGTTTAGGAACAGCTGCAATTGAGTGGTTTGCTGGATATTACGAAGGAGCTCGGAAGTCGGATGTAATTTATCACATATAAGTTGGCTGGTGTCATTAATAAGTACACTCTTTTGCTGGCACATAGGGTTGATCGATCGTCTGGACAGGCTTTACAGGCGCCGTGCGGCCCTTCATGTCAAGTTGCCAGATTCTCTTGTGAGTTCCATAAATCAGGAAAACCAGGCCGACCACAGCGCCGGCGTTGACCCACTTTAATCCGCTAATCATGTAGCGCGTACCAAATGAAATCAGGAGTCCGTTGATGATGATTAAGGCCAGCCGAAACTCGGTTGGGCCGAATTTTAGATGACTAATCTTCAGCTCCTCCGTAGCGGAGAATGCGAGAAAGGTGCTGAAGTCGTAGGCGGCAAAGAGCGCTAACATTAACAGCAACTGGAAACGCGACCGTTCGGGCAGGATAAACGCGTAGCCGATTATGACGGAACACAGGAAAAAGTAATCGAGCAGATGATCCATGTAATAACCCCACCGCACCAGGCCGGTGTTGCGATACTTGCCGATCTTGCCATCGTAGTGATCGGTTACCCACTGAAGCGCGATCATTAACGAAACCATCCAAAGCCAACGAATATTGCGAGAAGCGAGGAAGCTGAAAAGCAGAATTCCGAGCGACCACGCCAGGGTCAACATGGTCAGGTGATGTGTCTCCAGCCAACTGGGAATCCGCGGGATAACAATGGGCGCAAGCCGGCGTTCAAGTGGTGCAAGAAATGAGTTGTTGGTCTTGTGGGCCCCTGCAAACTCTGATGTCTCTATCATGATTTATTAGTCCATCCTTTTATCCAGTGGTTTACAGTGCAAAGTTCAGGCCGCTGCGGATTCTAGTATAAGAGCAAGCCTGCTCTCGTTTCCCCGCTAAAAACGGGAGATTAGCGCCCTCTCTGGCTTCATCACTGGAAGAGAGACTGGAACAAATCAGGTACCTCTTTCAATAGAAAGATTTTTGCGACTATCCCTGATTGTCGGGAGAGACTCCGGCACCGCCGACCGGTCTACGAAGTTGTGAAGGTATTACAGGAATACGACCGATTGTGAACTGGGAATGTCAAAGCGGCGGCGACAGCTTTTACAAGCCAGCATATCGTCAATGCGCACCATGTAATCGCGCGACTTCTGAAAGCGCATGCGATCCTGCTCATTGGCGCCTCGCGGGGCAGCTTGCTTTTTGGTGCGCTTGAGCCAGCGAACGTCATATTCGCCGCGTTCGCGACAATGTGGGCAACTGTAGGTCGCCTTCTTGGATTCCTGCTTTTCGTTGAAGAAGTCTTGTTCGTTCATAGTCATCCTAATTTGTAACGCGCCCACGCAAACTGACAGGTTGGTTTACAAATCAAACCAGGGCACTACTGCTATCTTTCCCCTAATTCCCGCAGATAGCGAAAACTGTAGATTCCAGTCTCGTGTGCATCACTCCAGCGAAAATTAAGCGCATAACGCCCAACAATGCTGATGTCAGCTATCGTCAGCTCGTCGGGAACGGCTTCCGGCTTAAGTACACGCTGACCGGTCCATTCATTGACGCATTGCGCGCAGGGACATGCACGCCGCAGTTCCGCAGCGCTGTAGCGGCAGACGCAGTCGTCCGCCCAGGTAATGCGCAACCCGGAATCCCCTTCCTGGTGGATCTCTCGCGGCTCAATCGCCGGACCTCGCCGTTCAATGGCTTCCATCACTTAGTCCTTGCCCTCTCACTTCCCATTTCGCTAGCAGCACGCCGCGCGCACCGCAGCGGCCACCGCATCCGCCGTGATCTTGAAGTGTGAGGCATTCCAGGCAACTTGCCCGTTGTGCAAAACAATCACCTGCGGCGATTCATGAGCTACTCCCAGACGGTCCTCGATTTCACGTGAAAGTTCGCGCGCACGCTGCACTTCGACCAACGCAACTTCCCCCTCGAATTCAGCCATTTGATCGTAAGCTGCCGCACTGATGGGACAGGTCAAACTGTGCTTGAAGATGACAACTGGCTGCCGCTTTGAACGGTCGGCCAGATCCTCGAGTGCCTTAGTTTCAGTAAATTTTACGAAGTGATTTTCCATCGACCCACCCTGGTGCGGCATGATTTAAACAGGTTTCGATAGTAGCGTATCGGTCTGATTACGACAAACACGGCCAGCCCCGCAAGTACAAAATCAGAACTGGAAGCAGTAGCGCCCCGGGTATCCCTGAGTGACCCAGTGTATGTTGCAAACATCGACCGGTCGCCTATCGCTTCGGTTCCGATTTTGTCTGGGCGCTGCCTGGAGTTTGGTTACTAACAAAAAAGCGGGAATGAAGACCGTGATCTCCATTCCCGCTTTTGTTCTTAAGGCCGCTGGGGCTTAGTAACCCCGGTAGCCGTCTTCGTAACCGTTCGCAAATCCCTCGCGGAAATAGCGCTTGAAAAGTTCCCTGTCACCAAGACGCGAACTGTAGTCTTCCGTGGCCCTTTGGAAATCGCCCTCGTCTCGATAGTCGAAGCGGTCACCACGGCGACGGTCCTTGCGACCTTCCTGGATGCCGTTATTGTAGCCGGCATTCAGTGCCGTCTGGCGAAGCTGGAATGAACCGCCATACCCACCGTAACGATCCCAGTTGCGGCCACGCCGATTTCTATCATACTGATCGTTGCGACCGTAATTGTCGTTGCCGCGACGCTGGCCGTCTTTATCCCAGCGGCCATCACGGGCATCGTGCCCATTAACGAAAACATCAGTCGGCTTGCCGCGCCCTCGGCCATTGTTCTGCGCAGAAGCCGTCAGCGGCAGCGCTAGAAAAGCTACCAAAGCCAACATGCCAACGCGCACGAAGAATTTTTGTCTCTTGTTATTCATCTTGTTCTCCCTTCAATTTCAACAGCCCGATTGCGCAACCGTTAGCGGTCGAGCGACGTGCCCGCTGCTTACTCAACAACCGCCATGCCAAGCCCAAAGTCCAGGCAAAAACTCCCGGAAAACGATAATTCTGCCTTCAAGAAGTGAAGACTTTACCCGAAATAGTGTCGTGATATGCGCAATGAGGATGGGTGCCAGGATGGTCAGTACGAAGGCATGAACCACTCAAGTGACTTGCGGGGACCGCGCGCGCCCTCGCCCGCCATGAAGCGCGGAGCGCGAAAAGATTGATTCCAAAAAACTGCGCGCCTGACGGCGCGTTTGCGGGCGGGACGCCCGCGGTCTCAGCAAATCTCTTGAGTGACTAACGCCAGTCACCGACGAGTACAAACGGCGCCCAGTAAAACGGTGCGCTGTATTTCTTACCCGCAATCATTGCCAGCTGAGCGTCGCGCATGGCAGCGGACGGTGAGACCGGAGCCGTCTCAGCAGCTGAGGAGCCGAGTAGCCGTTTGTAAAAGTCTGTCATCAATTCGGCAGTTGATTTGTCTGCGACCGACCAGAGGCTGACACCGACCGTGGGCGCACCCGCATACATAAACGCGCGAGTAAGACCCATGACTCCTTCGCCACGTTTCTCTTTACCTAATCCGGTCTCGCAGGCCGAAAGCATCACCAGCGGCGAGCCAAGGCGCAGATTAAACACTTCATCGGTGCGCAGAAATCCGTCTTCGCTTTTGTTACCGACCAGCGACAGCACCAGACCAGTGAACTGCGGCCGTTCAGCATTCAGCAAGCCATGAGTTGCAATGTGCACGACCCGATATTTGGTGACATCACGCGTTTCAATATTTCCTTCGTTGGCATCGAGGTCGAGCCACATGTCGGCCTGTGCACCCGAAGTCTTCGCCAGTTTGACTATTTGTTCTGCTTCGGTTCGTGTGCCGGTTAAGCGCGCCAGAGGCAACCCCTGCATTTTGGTTGAGCCGGCGGCTGTCGCTGCGTCCTGGCCGGTGACATCAGCTAACGCACTTGAAATTCCCAGTCCGCGAGTATCGCTCTCATTTGCCGAAGCTGCAGCCCCTTTGGCGCGCGCGTCATTTGAGTTGAAAACCGGATCTGCCAATATCAGCATTGCCCGGCCGGCGCGATTGTTATTCTGTTGCTTGATAACTCCGACTACTGACGCCGACGGCGCATAGATAACTTCATTAGATTTGATCAAGTAGGACAGCGAAGAATAGTCGGCGCTTTCCGGCGATTTCACGAACGCTTCGAAAGGCACATAGTTCAGCGCACCATCGGCGACAATTAACAGGCGCTTCTCTCCCAGCGCCGTCGCGGCGGGTTCGAGGGCGGCTTTGTAAAGGGAGCTGGACGCGGTAACGAAAGCGGCTGCGTCTTCGGCAAACGGCGTAGCGCTCACGCCGAGCCCGCGCTGGTTATCAGCCATCACGTCGATGCCCACAATCCGCCGCTGAAGCTTCGAAGGAATCAGTTGCGCACGTAGATTACTGGCCAGTTTGTCGAGCACCTGCCGGGCCGGCAACTTGTATAACGACACCGCAGACTTCGTTACTGTCCAAAGATATGAAGCTTCGGGTCCCAAACTGTATTCGAGCAGCACAGTTTGGTCGTCAAGCACGCCGCTTTGAACTTCCGCCAGCGACAATGGTTTGCCGGCAGTTAAACTGGCGTATCTCGGGCTGGCAGTTCTTATTTGATTTTCGATCTCTTCAAACTCTGTCTGCAGCTTTTCAAGAGCTGACTCCAGGTCAGATGGTTTCTTCTTTTCGCTATCGGCAGCCAAACTAATTCCGGTTAACGCTTCGGCAATTTCCTGCTGCCGGTCGAGGTTGTCCTGTTTCCGCTTTAGCAATTCAGGCGGGAGGCCTTCAGTGATCGCGGCATTCGTTTCACTTAGCAGGTCGAGCAGCGAACGCGCGCGCGATTGTTCGGTAATCCTGAAAGCCGCCGCAGCATATTCCAGTGGTTTTCCGGACAGCGCCGCAGTGCTGTTGGGCGCGCTTAATAAAGCCATCTCAGCAAAAGCGCTGGCCGCATCGTCGAACACATCCTTGGTTGTGCTGAGAAAGATTGTGCGGGATTCGTCGGCCCGTAAACTTCCGGCGCGCAGGGTCTCTACTGTGGTAATCGCGTCTTGAAAGCTAACCAGGGCTGACTCCCTCAACTTGGTCGACTTTTTCGCGTCTTTTTCCTGACCAGCCTGGGCCCACTGGCTCCGACCCATTCCCAGTTGAGCCGGCCACATCAAGTCCAGACGCTTGTCATCCTTCGCGCCCTTTGCGGCTTGTTCATAGAGCTTGAAAGAGTTTTTGTAATCCAGTTGTCGAAAAGCTACATCGGCAAGATTGGTGCGAGCGGCAGTGCGAAAGCGGCGCGTCTGACCCAGATTCGCGATCATCGGCAACGCGCTTTTGCCGGCGTCCTCCGCATTCTGAAAGTGTTTGCGCGCCGTTTCCAGATCGTTCTCGGCAAACGCAATGCGGCCCATGCCGAGTTCGTAGGTCATGTAAATTATTGACGTGCGATATTGCTCAAGCTCATTCTTCGCGACCAACGCGCCGCCAACTGCGCCGGCGGCCGAGCCTATTGCGGCGCTGTCGGTAGCATTACCGACAATGATGGAAGGGGCCAGTTTACCGAACATGCCACCGGCTTTCTTGGCGGCACTCTCGGGCTTCTTTGGATTCATCAGACCATACGAGGCGGCGGCTGTTCGTAGTTCGCCCAGTTGATAGTTTGTGTCACCAATTTTGGCGAGGAGCAGTTGGGCGTTGAAGCCGGTATCGCTGGCACTCGCTGCAGTGTCGACAGCTTCGCCGGCTTTGGCGCTGGGAACCATGCGAGCCGCGGTACCAGCGGCGGCGGCATTTTTTTGTTCCTGCCCGAGGGCGCCGGTCAGTGCGTCGTAAGCCTGTTGGTAGTGATCCAGAGCAGTTTTGTTTTGTCCTTGCCGCAAGTAGAGATCACCCAGCTCATTGTGCGCGGCGGCGATTCCCTTTCTATTATTCGTCGCTGTGTAAAGACTCAGCGCCGTCTGCAGTCGTCCCAGGGCCTGGTCTGCTTTTCCTCGCTTAAGAAGTCGTCTTCCTTCCTGCAAGGCGTTGCCTGCCTGGTCCGGTTGTTGTACCTCTCGATTTGTTGACGTGAATGTTTCATGAGAAAGGCCCGCCACAGTCATTCCCAGCACCAGGATGGTACTAACCACAAAAGCAATAAGTTTCCTCGCCGTTGCGTTCACTGGTAACTACTCCTCCCGCTTACTCACCATCGTCGTTCGAATCGCCAGACGTAGATTTGTGAATTAAATCCAGAGACACGACGAGCATGTTCTTGCTCGTCGATCCTGTCAGCATTATTAGTGATGGCTCCGGGTCGTCTCGATTCAGACCGATGCCACGCGTGGCAGCCCGAAGTTCGTTCTCTGTTTGCGACTTTCCCATGCCATCAACTTTGGCACTCTTTACCGTCTCGCTCATCTCTTTCTGAATCCGGGCCCAAACCTCGGCGCCAGGGGACCAGGGACACTTCCCGTCATTCTCGCGACAAAAAGTGATGAGATCGTCTTCGATGGGAACCGCGGAGAGCGGCTCTCGAGTAAGAACAAAATAGACTTTTTCAGCACCGGTGTGTTCGTCAAAAGTTAACCATCTAAGTCTTTCTTCAGCGGCCAGACTCGAAGGAATCTCGAACGGGACGTGAGCCTGAAAGTAATTGCCGGCTTCATCCAATTCCGGATCGGGGTAAAGCATCATTGGCGGTCCGTCGTCTGTGGTATTGAAAACATAAAGGTAACCATCCACATTGGTCTCGATCAAAACGCGAACATGATCGCCTTTATGAAAAACATGCGAAGGATCGGTTCGGACTGCCAGACCGTTTGAGTCACGCATGAAGAGCGTCAGGCCCAGACCAATGCGGGGAAGGTTTACTTTCGTTGGAGTGCTCGGAGCTTTTTGAACTACTGAAGGCGTACCGGTCGGATTCGGCGCTGGTGTTTTCGGGTGCCGCCGGCTTGGCCTTGCAGACGAGGTCGACTGATTGCCACTGGCACTTCCAGTAGCCTTGGGCCGCGTTGTCATAAACGCACCGCGCACGTCGTCGTCCTGAGCTGGCACGATTACAGGGATGAAACCCGCCACCGCAACCAGGAAACCAAGAAAAACTGTCTTCATTTTCATTTCGAAATCTTCTCCTCCATAACCAACACGAACCCCAGAAACGGATGGGATTTATTTATGCTCGATTCGAACCTTAAAAACAGCAGGCGCCCCTTCTCCGTTAGCAGGCTGAGGCATATGTACTTTAACAAAAGGCCGTGCTGCATCCTTGGCGTCAACCTCAGTTACCGGCTCACTCGTTTTGTATTTAGTCAGAAAGTCACGCAATTCCGCCTGTTCAGTATCCCTGAGCGGTTTTCCGGTTGCCTCGGAACGCAGGAAGTCAGGCCCCGCCAGCTTCTCGCCGGAAAAAATTATGGTGTACTCTTCGGTCCCAGCCTTCTTGTCCAATTCCAGCCAGTGTTCAAGTCCGCTCGGAAAACTGAAGTCACTGCCTTTAGACACCTGGTTGGACTCCAAACCCGAAATGGCCGCAGGTTTTTCTGTCAAAAACGCGGTCGGCTGACTATTGTCGCCTGGTCCAATAATGTAAACATACCCACTATCCCCGAATTCGAAATGGAACTTGAAAGCCTGGCCCGAAACCAAAGGCGCAGGTCCGGCCACTCGCTGAGTTTCTATCGACAGAGGATTTGGCAACACTTCCAACCAATACCGGCCAAGGTCGGCGGAAACTGCGGTTCCTGAGCCCGTGTTGCCACTGCCGCCTGTCTTACCTTTGCCAGAGGCGCCGGTTGAACCGCCGTCAACAGGTTTGGCTTTAAACCAGTTCAGTGCGACGAATCCACCAATGCCGACCACAACCAAAACCAGCATAAGAACGCCGGCGCCGGCAAAAACCAGCGCCTTGCCCCTGGATTTTTGTGGAGCAGCCTGGGGTTTTGGAACCTGTACCCTCGTTACGCTGGATGCAAGATCAACTTCGGACGAAGGTTGCGCCTGCCCAACCTGAGCAACCGGTCCGTGATATGCAACGGGCGGTGGTTCAACGGGCCGGGGGACTGCTGGTGGACTTGTTGGTACGGCCTCAACCGTAACGATAGTCGCCGCGTTAACGTCTGATTTGGTGGTTCTGCCACCTTGCGATCCCTGCGTATGTAAGTTCGCACTGCCGGCTTGAGGAATATCTGAATAGATTTTTCCTGGCGCCACCTGACTGGTTGAATCGCTGAGTCCGGCGCGCAACTGGGCCGCCAGTTCGCCGGCAGTTGCCTGACGATCGCCACGATCTTTCGCGATCGCCCTATCAATTGCCGCACTGAACGCAGGTGGTACGTTTGGAATCTTTTCAACTAAAGGCGGCGGCTTTACCGCTATGTGTTCCCTGCGCAATTCGTGAAGCGTGGTGGCGGTATAGGGGCGCTGCCCGCTTATCATTTGATAGGCCACCAGGCCGAGACTGTAAATGTCGGTGCGGCCATCGATTTCGGGATTGCCGTCGCGCGATATTTCGCCCCATTGTTCCGGCGACATGTAATAAGGCGTGCCCAGCACCTGGCCGGCCATCGTTAACTCTGTCGTGCCGCTGCTTTCAACCCCGGCAATCTCCCGCATTTTGGCGATTCCAAGATCGAGCAACTTGATGGGCTCTTCTCCATTTTTTTGCGCCTTACCGATCATTATGTTTTCAGGCTTGAGATCGCGGTGTACAACTCCCATCGCATGCGCCGTGTTCAGGACGCTCATTATCGGTTCCAGAATTTCGAGCGCTTCGCCGGGAGTAAAGCGTCCGCGTTGTTTCAGTTCGGCGTCGAGCGTATGACCTTCGACGTATTCCATCACCATGTAGATGGTACCGTCGGCAGCTGTTCTCAAATCGTAAACGGTAACGGCGTTTGCATGACGAAAACGCCGGGCTGCCTGTCCCTCCCGGCGAAAGCGGCGCAACCACTCGGCGTTGGATCTAACTTCTGGCGGCAGGATCTTTATAGCGACTCGATCGCCCAGCAGGATGTGCCGGGCCAGGTACACTGCCCCCATCCCGCCCTTGCCAAGGAGCGATTCGATTTGGTACTGGCCATCAAGCACGGAGCCAACGAAAGAAGACGGATCGTCCTCCAGCACCTCGCCATCAGTGGCGCAGAAGCTTATGTTGTCTTCATATTTTGCTTGGCAGAGGGTGCAATATTTCATGCGGGTCTGGTTCCGAGACTTCGTTAGTTTAGCATACGACCGCGAGGCTAGGCGCGTCTCGCAACTAACGTTATAAAATCTGTATTCGTTAACTGCGGCGCTGTGTTATCAATTTTCGGTTATCGTTTTACGGTTTTAGAAACACGGGACCGATCACGAAAAGTGCGACGTCGCAGATGTAATGAGCGATCATCGCCGCCTCCAGGCCATACGCGCGGTAGAGATAGCCAAAGGCGATTCCGGCGACGCCGTTAAGCGTCAGCGCGGCAAAAACCACCAGCGGAGTAATCGGCATTAAGAGAGAAGCCGAGGGAAGATGACCAAGACCGAAGATTATCGCTGCTGAAATATTTGCAAACCAGAAAACGGAATTAGAAAGTTTTGGAGCTGTTTTTGACAAACTTCGATTTGCGATCCAGGCGATGAGCGTTAAGAGAAAGAGTCGAGTCAAAATCTCTTCATAGACACCGCCATAAAAGCAGCCCAGGAGCCTTTTCCAAATTGGCAGTTTCGCGGCGATGACAAACGGCAGGTTTGGCAGTCGTGGCGCTAGCGCCAATAAGGAGATCACCAATGCAATTCCGAGAACCACGCCTGTTGGCAAACCAGCCTTAAGCGATCGAGCCAAGCTGACATTCAACTCCGGTTTGCCGGTCACCCAGGATTCAAGCAGCGGGGCCCCGAGGCCAAGGCTTCGCGAAAGCTTCAGCCCCAACCAAACTACCAGGGCGAACAAGGCCAGATTTTGAACCGCACCAACCAGAATCAGAAGAGGGAGAGGAATACTGGGGCGTTCCATTTTGGAAAGGACCGCGCCCAGCATGTCCCACGCTAAGGGGGCAATAGCCAGTGCGCCGAGTATCCCTGCCGTGAACAACAACCAAAAGAGGCGCCAGGGATAGGGTCGCGATGAGGAAGGATCCATAGGTCGCCTTAAAAACAATTCAGCACGACGCGATCCGCGAAAGGACACGAACTAACACGAAATGCTGTCTAGGTATAGATGCGTCGCGCGTATTCCTCAACCATTCGATCACTATTGAACTCCGGAAGCAGGGTGGCGATTGAGTTCTTCATCAGCGCGATCCACTTGCGCGGGAGACCGCTGCTATCGCGGTCATAATAAAGTGGTACCACCTGCTGCTCGAGTACGCGATAAAGTGATTCAGCATCGCTGGCATCAATATCCGCGTTTTCTGTCGCGGCTACCTCGTTGCCTACCGCGAAGCCGTTGGTTCCGTCGTAACCTTCGAGCCACCAGCCATCCAGGACGGATAGATTAAGGCCGCCGTTCATTGCTACCTTTTCTCCGCTGGTTCCGGATGCCTCGAGTGGCCGGCGCGGAACGTTTAGCCAAACGTCTACCGACTGTACTAACTGGCGCGCGATCTCATGATCGTAGTTTTGAAGAAAGACTGATCTGTTGCCCACGCCCGCGCTGCTTTCCCACCGAGCGACTTCCTGTAAGACAAGTTTCGCTTCCTGATCCTGCGGATGGGCCTTGCCCGCAAACACAAACTGCACCGGATGATTCGCGTTATTAATAATTCGACGCAGACGCTCAGGGTCCTTCAGTAAAAGGTTCCAGCGTTTGTAGCCCGCTACTCGCCTTGCAAAACCGATCGTGAGCGCCCTCGGCTCGAACATCTCCTCCGCTGCCGCAGCCGACTCCGCTGATTCGCCGCGATTAATGCGCGCCAGCAGCGAGCGTTGGCGAATGAAAGCGACCAAACGATCCTTCAAGAGTAAATGCGCGGCCCACAATTCTTCATCAGGAATCTGAAATACGGCGAGTGCCCAACCCGACCGGTCCAGCAATTTTGTTTGCCAATCGCCGCCCATGTGTTTTTCGTAGAGCGAGCGCAGTAGCGGGGCTACCCAGGTTGGCGCGTGAACCCCATTCGTTACGTGAGTGATGGGAACCTGATCGACAGTTTCATGCGGCCACAGTTTTTGCCAGAGCGCGCGCGAAACTTCGCCATGCTTACGACTCACGCCGTTCGTTGAACGACACATCCGAATAGCCAGCGGAGTTAGTCCGAAAGCCTCACGGGAATTCTCGAGATCGGTTCGTCCCAGGGCGACGAATTCTTCATGACTCAAGCCCAGTTCTTTTTCATAGCTGGCACCAAACGACCGGGTTAAGAGATCAATCTCAAACTCATCGTTTCCCGCAGCGACTGGTGTGTGGGTGGTAAAGACGCAACGCTCTCTTACCCGCGCCGCGGCTTCCGCAAAAGTAAGACCTTCCGCTTGAATTAACTCGCGGGCCAACTCGAGCGTGAGAAACGCGCTGTGCCCTTCGTTAAGATGGAAAACACCTGGTTGAATCGAGAGTTTTTTCAGTAGCCTTACCCCGCCGATTCCCAGCAGCATCTCCTGTACGATGCGCGTCTCGCGGTCGCCACCATACAGGTGGCCAGTTACCCAACGATCAGTCTCTTCGTTCGCGGCAATGTTTGTGTCGAGAAGATAAAGCGGCACGCGACCGATGTCGGCGCGCCAAACCTGGGCATGCACAGTGCGCTCGCGAATCAAAACCTCCACCAGCAAAGGTGTGCCGTCTTCAGCCGTCACGGAATGTAGCGGCAGTTGCGTGGGATCAGTCTCACCATAAAACTCTTCCTGCCAACCCACCAGATTGAGGCGTTGCCGAAAGTATCCATAGTGATAGAGCAGACCTACGGCCACTAGCGGCAGGTTCAGATCACTGGCCGACTTGAGATGATCTCCAGCAAGCACGCCAAGGCCGCCCGAGTACAGCGGCAGCGAATTGTGAACGCCATACTCCGCGCAAAAATAACCAACGGGATGTTCTGCACTTATGGTTTTTGGAAATCCGGTTTGTGAATTCTCAGATCTCGAATTTGAAATGTGAAATGAAGGCCGTGTGTTCCCGATGTATTCATCAAACTGTTCGGCCAACTTGCGTATGCGAGCCACGTAAACCGGATCGGTCGCCATCTCGGCAAGTCGGTATTCCGAGACTCTCGAGAGGAGCAACCGAGGATTGTGTTCACATTCATCCCACAGCTCGGCGTCGAGGTCGCGATAGACGCCCGCGCCATCGGATGACCAACTCCACCAGTAGTTCCAGGAAAGCCGCTCGAGCGCCTGGAGTGGCGTGGGTAAGGTTGCGGTTGCGGTTATATTGGTGTTCAACGGTTCAATTGTTTCAATCATCAAAATAGACCTGTAGTGCAAATTAGGCTTGCACCGGCGGACAGGAATGCCTCTCAATGATGCCGGGTGAAAACAAAGCGGTTCTTATAACACGCCGGACGGCAAGTACAGAACCCAGCGCGGTAGTGCCGAAACCCAGAGGCGCTGTGATTGGGAGTTTGGCATACTTCTTAGATGCCCTGTTGTCCGAAGGATCCCGCGCTACCGCGCCGGGTTCTGTAATCAGGTTGGATGACGCTCCCTCGCGGCGAACTTCTGATGCTTCAGAAATATCGCGGCGCTACTCAATTGAATGAACACCAAACGCACTTCCCTAATCTGATCATCCGTCAGGACATAGCGCTTAATGATTTCCGAAGCTACCTCGGCCGCCTCCGGCTGAGGATAACCAAAGGCGCCGGTTGAAATCGCGGGAAACGCTATTGAGGTCAAGCCATGCAGCGAAGCAATGGTCAGCGAATTCTGATAACACGCGCTCAGGAGCTGGGCCTCCTGACCATCGTGACGGCCGTAGATTGGCCCAACGGTGTGAATGACATGTCTCGCCGGCAAATTTCCGCCAGTGGTGATCACCGCCTCGCCAGTCGGGAGTCCCCTTGGATACTGTGTTTTTCTGATCTGCTGGCAGGCCTCCAGAATCGCCGGACCACCGGCGCGATGAATTGCGCCATCAACGCCGCCACCGCCCAACAGAGTCGCGTTGGCTGCGTTTACGATTGCATCAACTGCCAGGTGCGTGATGTCTCCAACGACGACAATCACGCGCCCATCGAGAAACGTTGCTTCAGTTCTAGTCACCGGATTCGGACCCAGGTGGGGATTCTGCTAGTAACTCAGCTTCGTCACGCGGCTTAACTTCGATCTCATCAAACATGTCCTGCCGCTTGAGGGCTTCGGCAACGCCCTTTGCTTTCAGCTCAGTTAACGGATGCTGCGCGTCGGTGCTGGCGATTTCAAACAAGCGCTCGTCGAGCATTACTACGCCAAGCGAGCCAAGAGTAACCCCGGCAGTCACCTGTATTTCATTCATGTTGTGGATTTTGAAATGGCCGGTTTGTTCAACCCAGTCTTCAATGAAGGGATCGCGCAGGGCATGCTCGGCGTCGGACTCCGAAAGATAGGCCCCTTCGACTATGAGACAATATTCGCGCACGTTGCCAGTAAATTCACCCGTAGAGTAGGGTTAACTCTATCACCGTGGTCCTTAACAATCCAACAAAATAATGTAAGGCAGATGTTCAGTTTGGTGGGCATCAGCCCGGAGGGCAGTCAGATAGTAGCCGGTGTGTGAAGCGAAGCGAAAAGCACCGGAACAAATCAGCAATGAGTCGCACCACGAAGTGGTGCGAGAATAGGAAACAGGCCTGCTTGACTGGCACTTGATAGCGGGTGCTGTCATTCTTGTTGCTTCAACCTACCGTATTAACGGAGCCTTGGTTGACTGAATTCCTTGCATTGTGGGTTGACTAATACAGAACCGGGAGCGGTAGCGACCGGTTCAACTTGCTATATAGACTACTTCATCACGAGCGAATTCGTTCGTCATTGTCGACCCGATCTTTGGTTTGTTGAATCTAACGAAAGTTGAACCCGGTCGCTACCGCTCCCGGATCTGCATTAGTCGACGTACGCTGGTTGTTGCATCTAAGGTAGTTTGCTGAATTTAAAGTAGTCTATATAGCAAGTTGAACCCGGTCGCTACCGCTCCCGGTTCTGAATTAGTCGACCCACGCAGATTTGCTGCATTGAGCAAAAAAACACCGCCGGGGTCTATTCCGGCGGCGTCTCTTCTGAATCCTGAGTCCTGCGTCCTGAATTCTAAATTCTGATCCAGCCCTTAGGAAAGCTCATTGAGCGTTTGTCTCAGATGTCTGAAATAGGAATCGAAGGTAACGAAGCCCGTCGTGCCCTGGAAGAAGGCTTTCCCGCCGGTGTCGTCGGCCAAACGATTTAGTGAATTTTGACCATAGCTCGCTGCCAAACGGCTGCGGCTGGTCAGCCCAACCGAGGGTGCGTAAAAAGCATAGACCGCCACGCCGCTTTGGTTGGCTTTCTTGATCGCCCGTTCAAGGTCGACAGTGTGCGCCGAACTCGAAATGTCGAATCCTCTGGAAGTGTCGAGTCCATCTGAAATGAGCAGGACCGCGTTCTTACCCTTCCAACTCGAATCGAAATTACTCAGCGCTTCGATAACTTCCAAATAAGGGCTGTACGACGAAGCAGATGTGCTTGAGCGCGGTATTCGCAGTGAATGCGCAGCCTTGTCTAAGTCCGTCGTGAAAGGTTGCCGCACCTGCAGAGTTCCGGTCGTGATATAGCCAACCATTACGCGTGAACCGCTGGGAAGTGAGCGAATGAATTCGCGCGTCACGCCGAGCTCATTACCTACCTGCGAAATGAGATCATCTTGGACCAAAACGGCAAGATTTATTGGTTCCGAAACCCGTGCAGTCCTTTGAGCTGTGTCCTTTTTATCCGTGGGGATTACGTTGGTAGCGCCCATCGCAAAAACCGTGGCGCTCAGCGCCAACGCAATTGTTGCAATAGACGTAATAATTCTCCGATAAAACATCTTCTTTCTCCTGTTCTTTAGAGCCCAATGCTCGTAAACCTTCGATGCCAAATCAGTTAAAAAAGATGGCCTAACTTGCCATCACCTTTCCGCTCAGATAAATTATCCTTTACTTAATATGCAGTTGTAGGACAGGTCTTCCTGCCTGTTTCAGGGCAGCGCGCATGACAAGCAGGATTGCCTGTCTCACCGTCTCGCCAAAACTAGCTCTCTGAAAGGATTTATCTATGAAAGCCTACGCCACGGAGTTTATTCGCAACCTTGCGGTCATCGGACACGGCGACGTAGGGAAGACGCAACTAATCAGTTCTCTTCTCTACGTCGCCGGAGCCACGCCGCGCTGGGGTAAGGTCGAAGAAGGAACCACCGTCACCGATTACGAAGAAGATTCCATCGCCCGCAAGATCACCCTCAATACCTCACTCGCTCATTTGGAGCATCGAGATACCAAAATTAATTTTATTGATACGCCGGGCTATGCGGCTTTCGTTGCGCATGCGCGCCCAGCTATTCGAACAGCTGATTGCGGCATCGTCGTTGTTGACGGCGTCAAGGGCGTCGAAGTACAGACTGAGAAGGTCTGGGCCTACGCAAATGAGTTCATGCTCCCCCGCCTGATGGTGGTTAGCAAACTTGATAAAGAACATTCCGATATTGGTATCGCGCTCGATAGCGCTCACAACATTTTCAAACGCGCAATCGTTCCCTTCACACTTCCTATTGGCAAAGAACACAACTTCAAGGGCGTCGTAGACGTGGTCCACTTGAAAGCATACCAATTCGACGAGAACGGCAAGGCCAAAGAAATTGACATACCAGCGGAAGGCCGTGACGTGGTTGATAAAACCCGCGAGCGCCTGGTGGAGCTGGTGGCGGAATCCGATGACGCCTTGATGGAGAAATACTTCGACCAGGGCACGCTGGAAGATTCAGATGTGCTGCCAAACATTGGTAAGGCGATCGCCAACAGCAAGCTCTGCCCGGTCTTCGCAGTTTCCACCACCACCCTCGTCGGGCTCAGTACTTTGCTCGATCACATCGTCGAGTTTGCTCCAAACCCGGCTGCCCACGAAGCGGAACATGGCAAGAACGATAAAGGTGAAACGGAGTCGCGAAAGTATTCCAGCAGCGAACCATTATCAGCTTACTGCTTCCGCACTATCGCCGATCCCTTCGCTGGCCGTATCAACGTCATAAAGGTCATTAGCGGCAAAGTTGCTACCGATGCCACTGTTTACAATTCTTCACGCGGAGCTTCGGAGCGTTTGGGTGCTTTGCACTCGATACAAGGGAAACAACTCGACAAGGTTCCTGAAGCTAATGCCGGCGACATCGTAGCCTGCGTAAAATTGAAGGAGACGCAGACGGGCGACACTCTTTGCGATAAGGCCCACATTGTTGTCTACGATCCTGTTCAGTACCCCGAGGCGGCCATCGCGTTTGCGATTGAACCCAAATCACGCCAGGACGAAGAAAAGATCAGCGTGGCCATTCACAAAATTTTGGAAGAAGACCCGGCTCTGCATTTCACTCGCGATGCGCAAACCAAGGAGTTTCTCCTTTCCGGCTCTGGTCAACTGCACGTTGAAACCATTGTCGACAAACTGAAGAAGCGTTACAGCGTGGAGGTCATGCTGCATCCACCTAAAGTGCCCTACAAGGAAACCATCACGGCGCGTGCCGAGGTGCAGGGCCGTCACAAAAAGCAGACCGGCGGCCGCGGCCAGTTTGGCGACTGCAAAGTCATTTTTGAGCCGATGCCACGCGGTGGTGGTTTTGTTTTCGAGGATAAGATCTTCGGCGGCGCAGTGCCGCAACAGTTCCGCCCTGCCATCGAGAAAGGCATTATCGAAGCCGCACAATCAGGCGCCATCGCCGGATATCCCCTGGTGGACTTCAAGGTGCAATTGATCGACGGTTCGTATCACAACGTCGATTCCGACGAACATTCGTTTCGCGCTGCTGGTCGTAAGGCGTTTCGTGCGGCGATGGAAAAGGTCAAACCATCGATACTCGAGCCGATCATGGATGTTGAAATCAGTGCTCCACAAGAAAACGCCGGCGATATCATGGGTGATCTAAACTCTCGTCGCGGGCGCGTGCAGGGAATGGAAACAAGCGGCAAGAACCAGGTGATCAAGGCACAGGTGCCCATGTCTGAGATGCTCAACTACCAGTCAACACTGAACTCCATCACGGCCGCCCGCGGATCATTCCACATGCAGTTTTCACACTACGACCCGGTCCCTGGGAATCTGGCGCAAAAGGTCATCGAACAATCGAGAGCTGAAGGAAGAATTCGCGGCGGCGACGACGACGAGTAAACTAGTTCAATCACCAGAAATAGCATGGGCCACGAGATCAAACTCGTGGCCCATTTTTTCTCCAGCTGCGACTTAACCGCGCCAGTGATTTTCTGGGACCGCGGGCGTCTCGCCCGCAATGAGCGCGAAGCGCGCAAAAGGGGTTCAGAAATGCTTCCGAACGACTAAGCTAATGCTACGTGTGCGGGCGAGACGCCCGCGGTCCCGGCAAATCACTGGCTCGGTTTTTCAAGCTCGCAAAGTGCTTCTCCAGTTGTTATTGCGCAACAAAGTTGTAAACCAGAACTCCATTCACCTTCACTGGCTGACCGCTCAACCTGGTTGGCGAAAACTTTGCCTGCCGGGCCGCCGTCACCGCCGCTGACTGCAGCAACGGATGTCCTGACACACTCCGGGCGGAGATGACGTTTCCCTCCTCATCGATAGTGACTTCAACAGTAACGTTACCCGACGCCTTCGCCGCCCTCGCTACGGCCGGATACTCCGGAGGAGGCAGAGTTATGGCTTTTCCGTTGAGGACGCCGCCGGAAAGGCCCTCGACCGGACCGGTCCTCCCAATACCTGAAGGACCAGGAGGCTCCTTCACCGTGTAATCGGCCGGCACTTCAAAAAGTTCACGTGCCGGCTCGGAGCGATTAATATTCGTCAGCCGGTAGGTGGTTTCACCAAACCGAGGATCGGAATGTTTCGTCATCACTACCACTTGTAATTCGGCGGAGTACCAACGCTCAAAAACGATCTCAATGGGACGCTCGTTACCGATCTCGCCCGCGGGAATCTCGACAGTCCTGCGCGTGCCTTCCGCTTCGACGCCCTCGATTGCCTGTTTCCCCAAAGATTCATTCCGGGCATTGTCTTCACGCGCCCCCTGCCATTGAAACACCATGCCACCTTCCCCGGCCGGCGGCGGTGTCACCGAGCGTTCGAAGACTCTCACCGAACCTTCGCCAGGGACACCAGGCGGAGGCCCGGCGACGACCGTTCCCGGGCCAGGAGCCGTGCGTTCGAAGACCATTTGCCCGGACATCCCCGTTGGCGGCGGCGGTCCAACGGCCCGCACGCCTACGCCCGGGCCTACGCCTGTGCCTATGCCCACACCGCCTCCTTCGCCATCAGGAAAACGCGTCTTAAACTCAAACCGCATCGGCGGCATTTTGTGAGCTACTCTTGAACGCGTGTCCAGCGCATAGTTCACGCCGGCGACCGGGTCGTTAATGAAGATTGTTTGCGGAGGGTCGCCACCCGTTGCGAATGGACCCATCACTCTCAATGTCTGTTCGCGTCGAGTCCGTCCTTCGCTGTCCCGATAAAGGGTAGCTGTAGACTTGTTGATGATGCGGTTGCCATCGCTCAGGGTTTGCGTTGTTTCAGTCAAGGCCAGCGCAGAATAGGGAGCGCCTTTCACGACTTTGCCATCAGAATTCATTTCTGATGCCACAAAAATGAAGTTGTCTTCTGGGGGCGGCGTGCGCTGATCATCCGGCCCCGGCATACGCTCGCGTTTAATCATCTGACGTTCGGGCGCCGGTTGCTTATTCTGTGCGTAGATAGAAATCGTGCTTAGCGGGACAAAGGTGCTGAGCAGCAGGCTTGTCAGAGTTCTCAATCGTCTGGTCATGGTGTTTTCCTTTTTCGGTAACGCAAACTGTAGTTTGCGGTTTCGAGCTTCAATGCGAGAGACAATTTCTTACTGTACAAAACGGATCGCGCGGGCCATGCCGTCCGCGCTAAAGAACACATCGGCCTTTACCTTTTCGTCATACCGGTTGACGTTCATAGGCAGGCCGAACGCGACGAGGGCAGAGCGTGGTAATTCAACGCGCACGAGCTGGCCCCCGTCCTGAAGCGTCGTGGCGCCCGCATACCCGACCGGCATGAAATCAGTCGTGATTTCTGCTCCGGAGTCGGCAGTAATACTCGTTGCTGTTTCTTTGGTCATGTCCTTACTTGAAAGATCAGCAATAGATTGGACCGGCACGATGGTCTGGTTCATGTTCCTGCTGCTGTTTCTTCCCACAAACCGTCTGCTTCCCCATCCTGAACTTTTATGTGGCAACGAGGGAAAGTGCGGAGCGGAAAGGTCCCTCGTATCTACAGTAGCGAGCTCACTGGGTGGCAGATTCTTAGGACTCGTTGAATTCGGCAGGGCTTGTACGGTCGGCGATGCCGAGCGGGAACGGATAACCGCTACCGCAATCACAACCAAAACCATCGCCGCCACTGCCATAGCGCCTGCCACCATCGCCCGAGAACGTCTTGACGCAACTGTTACTTGCCGGTCTGTCGCTGCCCTCTGGCCGCGTAGGGCCTGCAGTAACTCATTGCGCATGGGCGGCAGATCCCCTGAATTCGTCTCTCTCGCCAGCGCACTCAACTTAAAGCTCAGCGAGCGCTGATCATCCAACCGGTGTGCGCAAGCCTCGCATTTCTCATGGTGCTCGAGGGCCTGAGCGAGCACACTTGCTTCCATCATTTGTTCGCGAGCCAGGTCCGCCACCTTGCTTTCAAAGTCTTCACAGTTCATGCAAAACACCTCGCCGATTTGACGTCGTCCGCTTCCTCTTCCTCTGCCGGACGCATCTTTTCAAGAAGCAGCGCGCGGGCCCGGTGCAACCGAGAGCGAACAGTTCCAACTGCACAACCCAAAACCTCCGCCGCTTCCAGATAACTCATTTCCTGCAAGTCGCAAAGCACGACCACTTCACGATAGCGTTCCGGCAAAGCCAACACAGCTTTCCTTACTGACTCGATCGTCTCGGTCCGTGACAGATCATCAAGCGGGTTCTCGGTCGTTCGTGAAAGGTTCTGTGCCGTATCGCTTTGCGAGTCTTCTTCCATCGAGACGTAAAAGCGTTCGCGCCGCAGGCGTCGCAGCACATGATTGCGGGCCACGCCCAGAAGGAAAGCATTTAGCGAGCCGCGTGCAGCGTCAAACGTGTGTCCTTCGCGAATCAAGACCATAAAAACTTCCTGGGTTACATCGTCAGCAAGTGCCTGCGACCCACACATCTGCAGGGCAAAGCGAAAGACGTCGCGCGCGCGCCGTTGATATAGCGCCGCCAGTGCTTTTTCATCTCCAGCCAGCATCGACTGAAGTAGTTCGCTGTCAGAAGCGTCTGTTTTTGCTGACATTGCGGAAACGAGCCAACCAAACTGTCTTAGCTACCGGCTTCTTGCTGTTAATTCACCTAAGCAGACAATAAAGTTCCAAAATGATCCTGGACCTGTAGGACGAACGCGGGGGCAAGCCCGCCTTCCCGACCGCGAGCTGATTTATGATCTGAGGAAATCCAACGTTGAAAGCCCTTCAGTGCGAATAATGACAGCTAACTCCAGTTAGCTCGAGGTCAGGAAGGCGGGCTTGCTCCGCTCCTGGGTTCTTAGCCCTTAGATGTTTACTTAACCATGTCCTCTGGAAATTTCTTTTTGTACTCCGGCGAACGCCGGCGCAGATCAAGCCAATCCGAAAAGAGTTCAGGAGATTGCAGCCAGACGGTTAGCCACTCGGAAATCTCTCTCAGCTGCTCTCGCACGCTACGGTCCAGGATCTTACTGCGCGCCTGCAGCAACGAATCCTTGCGGATGGCCGCCACTACCTCGCGCAATTCCTTCAGACTCGTTGCTTCATTGTCGAGCGGAAGTTGCAGTCGTCTCTCTTCGAGTTTTACAACCGATTCGAAGGCTGCCGAGAAGTTAGAGAAGTCCAGTCCCTCGCGAAACTCCCATCTCTTCAGAATCCGTTCACGCCAATGCAGGTCGCACTGAAAGACTTCCGGATGTCGCAGAACGGCGCCTTCGTCAGCAACTGTGCGAGCGATCGACGCCGGGCTCGTCAGTGCGCCGGCGCCAAACTTCTCAGTCAGAGCTAGCTGTATTTGCTCGAGCTCGGAAGCGCCCACGGATTCACAGTCGAGATACTCCCAAACCTCGATGATCAGATCTCGTTTGTTACGGGCACTCCAACTTCTCTCAATCATTTAGACTTTACCGAAGCCGCGATTACAACTTGCGCTACCTTTGCTGTAAACTCAATTCTTCAAGCTGTGACTGCTGGTTAGATCAAGGAATAAACTCTGGAAATGGTTTTTCGCCGCGTAGTCCCAATATCCTCCGTATTCCTGACTATTATCGCCGTCAACGTCGTTCTTGCCCAACAGCCGGTCCGCAGAGTCACAAAGATTGAAGTCGAGGGTCTGGAACATCTGTCTGCTGACGAAGTTATTGCCACCAGCGGACTGAAAACCGGAGGGGCGCTCTCGGTTGCTGAACTTGACGACGCCGGCCAAAAGCTCGTCGATAGCGGACTCTTTACAAAGGTCGCTTACCGTACAACCAGCAAAGGCAACCAGGTGACTGTAATTTTCCAGGTCAAAGAACGTGGGGGCGGTCAATCACCGGTAGTCTTCGACAATTTCGTCTGGTTTACAGATGAGGAGCTAATCGCGGCGATCAAGCGACAAGTGCCTTCGTTTAACGGGACCGCATCTGACGCCGGCAACATGTCTGAAAACATCAAGCATGCGTTAGAGAGTCTCCTGAAGGAACATCACATCAACGGCACTGTTGATTATGGGGCGGAGCAAGCTGGATTGAACAGCGATAAGCAGGAACATGTCTTCAGTGTTTCAGGAGTGCCGATACCGATTTGCAGTTTGCATTTTCCCGGAGCCAACAATGTTCCGGAAGAGAAACTGGTAATGACGTCGAGGCAGCTCACTAATGACAACTACTCTCTGAAGTCAGCCATAGCCTATTCGACTTTTGCTCTTCTTCCCATTTACCGCGAAGCGGGCCAGTTGCGCGCAAGGTTCGCTAAACCGGTAGCAAAACTGGACCCGTCAGAGAAGTGCCACGGTGGAGTGGAATTAACAATCCCGGTCGAAGAAGGGCCAATCTACCTGTGGGAAAAGACCGAGTGGATCGGGTAATGAGACCTTGTCGGCAAACGATCTCGACGCAGCGTTAGGCATGAAGAAAGGCGACGTTGCCAACAGCGTCAAGATCGACAAAGGAATTCTCGAAGTGAGCAGAAGGTACGGTCATACGCGGCCATCTGGATGTCAAAGTAAGTGCTGAGCCGCAGCTCAATGATTCAACTAATCGATTGAGTTACAGAATAGTCGTGCAAGAAGGGCCGCAGTACAAGATGGGAAAACTTACCATCAAAGGACTCGAGGAAGAGGATGCAAACTCTCTCGAACAAAGATGGAAACTCCGCAACGGGGAAGTCTTTGACACTAGTTATGCAGATCGGTTTTTTAGAATAGACGCCCGTGAGCAAATGGAAAAAATTATGGCGGCCCGGCAGGCCCAACGGAAAGGTCCACCCGAGATCAAATTCACGCCTAACCAGTTAAACCTGAATGCCGACGTGATCATCGAGTTCAAGAATTGAGCGGTAAACAAGATGAGCAAAGAAGCTGAGCCGAAGGGCGCCCCTAAGAAACTCGAAAAGGCTCGGGCTCTCCTGGCTCGGGCCCGCCACGCATTCGCCGGCAAATCGTTTCAGCCTCATTCCTTATTTCGCAACGGTCATGCGCAAACTATCGCTGCCTATGCCTGGCCCAGACGATTCCGTTTCGCTTCCGAAAGCGACGAGGAGCGATTGTTTGAGGTGGAGCCCGGCGTCAGGGTGCTGGCTCACTGTCGCTGGCACAGCGGACGGGACAGGTATCCGACCATTGTCGTCTGGCATGGTATAGAAGGTTCGACCGGTTCCAACTACATGCAGGCAATGGCGGAGAAAGGTTTTCATGCCGGCTTCAATGTCATCAGAGTGAACTTCCGTAACTGCGGCGGCACTGAACATCTCACCAACACCATCTATCACGGCGGCTTGAGTGCAGATCTGGGTGCGGTGGTAAAGGAACTACTCGAAAAGGATCACATCTCAAGAATGTGCCTGGTGGGCTTTTCACTGGGCGGAAATCTGGTGCTTAAACTTGCGGGCGAGTATGGCGATAACCCGCCGCGTGGAGTTCTCGGCGTTTGCGCGGTGTCGCCATCGGTGGATTTGAATGCCAGTGCAGAGATGATTCTGAAGCGCTCAAACTGGATCTATCATCGCGACTTCGTGCGCCGGCTGAAGCAGCGAATTCGTACTAATCACCGACTCTATCCTGAGCGTTACGATATTAGTGGACTAGCTGAGGTCCACACGCTAAGGGAATTTGACGATCGCTATACGGCAGTGGCCCACGGCTTCGCTGATGCCGCCGACTACTACAACCGCTCCAGCTCGCTAAGAGTCGTTGATCGCATCCGTATTCCCACTTTGATTATCCACGCGGGGGACGATCCGTTTATTCCCTTTGCACCGCTTCTGAACCCATTAGTAACCGAAAACCCTTACATACTCCTTCTGGGACCGCAGCGCGGTGGGCACGTGGCGTTCATTTCAGCCAGACGTGAGGACGGCAACGACCGCTTTTGGGCCGAGAATCGTGTAGTGGAATTCTGCCAACTCGCAATTGAGTAGGCGGTATGCTATCAAGATCCTTTAGCATAGTTAGGGGCCATCGCGTTGCCACCTGCCTGATTGAGTCAAACATCGAAAAGCACAGCGAGGCGAGAATGCAGCAGAATCAAACACGCAAACCATGCCGCTATGCAAACGTCCAAATAATTACCGCCGACTAAGTATGCGAACTTTGGGATGTATCGCAACTCTGATGCTGAGATTTCTGCCAGCAACCTAGTTCTCGAGCTTCTTGATTAAGCGCAGCGCGTGATTGCGTGCGATGAGCGGCAAGTGTTCGTCGGTCGAGATGTCGTTGAGGAGTGGTAGTAGTTGCTGCGGATCAGATAAGCCGTTTCGCTTCATCTGCATTTCAAACTCATCCATAAGTTTGGGAGTAGCCAGGGGCTGAGTCTCGCGCGCTACCGAAATATCGAAGATAAGCACAGCCTGATCGGCAACGCGCCGATACTCATTGGCCAACAAGGACACGGTTTTGTTGTTGGTCCAGTTAAATTCGGCCGTTCGATTAAGCTTGTCGAGCACCATCTTCAGGCGCATCGTGCCGAGGTGAGCAAACTGTTTGTCGGCTTGATAATTTTCGGTTGACTCCAGAAATCGCAGTTCGGTCCAGGCGCCCAACACACGCCCCAAGGCTCCCATGGAGAGATTGATCGGTTCCTCGATTGGGGTTTCTTCGCCCTTGCGTTCGAACGTAATCTTACCCACGCCGTTCGCATCGTGCTCGATAATGATGTGGCGAATAACAAATTCCGGCTGCGTGAATTCGTAGAAATAGCGCGTGGTGTCGGGGGGTTTCTTGTTCTCTTCTCGCCTTTGTGCGCTGGGCGTGGGTGACGGTGCCGGTTCTGCTTTTCGCTCGTTAGTCTTATTCTGCGCCGAAAGTCTGGTTGCAGTAAGGAGAAAGACTGCGCCCAAAACCATCAAGCTGGCGAAAATGTAACGCAAATCCTTGAACCGTTGTTTGACCATGCGGCGACATTCTAAGCGAAAGCTTGATTGGAAGAAAACGATCCCGGTCGCTACCGCACCAGGCTCTGAATCATTCGCTTCACCAGCAAGCAAAAAGGCGAGCACGCCGGCTCGCCCATAAAAACAAACGTCGACTTCGCGCTTGGCGGTTTACTCAAACCTTACAGAAACCAATTTCGAAACGCCGACCTCCTGCATAGTCACGCCATAAAGCGCGCGGGCCATCTCCATCGTTCGCTTGTTATGGGTGATCACAATAAACTGCGTGTTAGCCGACATCTGCGCAACTTTATCCGTGAATCGTCCCACGTTTGCTTCGTCAAGCGGCGCGTCCACTTCGTCCAGCAGACAGAACGGTGAAGGCCGGTAATGGAAAATTCCCAGCACTAACGCCAGCGCGGCCATTGCCTTTTCGCCACCTGAGAGCAGCAGCACATTCTGCAGTCTCTTGCCGGGCGGTTGTGCAATCACATCGATGCCGGATTCGAGCACATCGTCGGCTTCGATCAAACTCATTTCGCCCTTGCCGCCTCCAAAGAGCTCCTGGAACAGTTCGCTAAAATTCTTGTTAATCTGCTCAAAGGCGTGACGGAATCTCTCGCGCGAGCGCCGTTTGATTTCGCGCAAGGCTTCCTCAGTTGAAGAGATGCTATCGACGATGTCCTGGCGCTGCGTAGACAGGAATAACAGGCGTGCTTCGTTTTCCGACAACTCTTCGAGCGCCATCATGTTGACGCCGCCAAAGCTTTCAATTCGCGCGCGCAACTCTTCTACCCGCGCCTGCGCTGTTTCCAGGTCAAACTCGTCGTCGACCGGCTGTTCTCGCGCCAAATCTTCAAGCGACTGATTCAACTCCGCCGCACAATTTTCGCGCACGAACGTAAGCCGCGCCTGCGCCTCGGCGCGCTGCACTTCGATCCCTGCCCGAGCGTCGCGCACTTCCGCAGCATGCTTGTTCAAATCAGAAAGTTGGGTGGCCAGGAGGTCGGCTCGTTGGCGGGCCTCTTCGAGCAGATTGGCTATCGCGGCAATTTCCTGCTCTTCCTTCTCTTTTTCCGCGGCGACAGTGCTTGCCTGATATTCGAGGTGTGCTATCGAAGCTCGCAACGTAGCCAGTCGCTCGGTCATTTCCACCAACTCTAAACGGTGACGATCAATGCGACTTGCCAGGTCCGCAAATTCGGCTTCCATGCGACGAAGTTCAGCAGCCGTGCTGCGTCTACGCTCGGTTGCGGCGGCCGCCGCTGCGCGTTGTCCGCCCAATCCTTCGCTCTCGGCTTCGGCAGCCCGCCGCGCTTCGGCAAGCAAAGCGGTGGCGGCTGTTACCGTTTCAGTTGCAGCCAGACGAGCGGCCTCTGATTCCTGGGCATCAATGATGGCGCCGGCCCGACGTCTCTCCACCTCGTCACGTTCCTGTTCGACTCGGGCGATTTCGTCGGCAACCACTCGCATGTGGCGTTCGGCACGCTCTATCTCGTGGGCCAGTCCGGTTGCCGTTAATTCTCGCGCCATTGCCTCTCGCTCTTCCCGGCCGATGGCTTCGTTCAAAATCAGTACGGCGTCTTCGAGTCCTACGAGACTCTTTCGCGCATTCCTGGCCAACTCCTCCGCCGAGTTTGACTCCACGCTCAGAACTTCTGCCCGTGCCTCAAGCTCTCTCAACTCTCGTTTGAAAGTCAGCAACCCGGCACCTTCTTCAAGTGCACGAGCGTCGCCGGCGCTTACGAATTGACCACTCGCAACCCAATCGCCGTTCAGGGTTACGAACACTTCGCCAGTCCGGAGCGACTTAGTCATCGCGTCGTCAAGACTGGCAGCCAGCCGCGCGTTCATCTTCTCGGGAAGGGTCCGATTGAGAACGGACACAAGTTCTCGCGGCGCTCCGAGCAGATCGGCAATCTTGAGGTCGTCGGCGATTGCTTCGGTGGCAAAGGAAATCGAGAGAGCCGGTCGCTCTTCGACATCACACGTCAGGGCGTTTACCTGAATGCTCGACTCTTCGCTTCCGCCGTGGAGTCCTGCGACCAGGAAACTGGCGCGACCGCCGTTGTTTTCGCGCAGCCATTGCGCGGCCCGGGCAGCATCATCGGGCGTAGGTACAACGATCGACTGCAGCGAAGAACCGAACACACCTTCCACAGCCCGTCTCCCATTTGGCGTCGACATTGAGCGCATCAGCGAGCGTGCCGATGAAATGGAAATCACGAGGTGCACTGTCTTCCGAAAACAGCAATTGCACGGCCGAAGAGTAGTAGGCACGACGATCATCGAGTTCCTTCAAACTCTCGAGCCGATGACTCGTCCGCGAGTACTCGTCACGCACGCGAGTCAGTTCTGCTTCAGTGTCGCTGACTGCTTCGTGGCCCTGGACAACTGCATCGACGGCTCGCTCGCGTTCGGCGTTGAGGTTAGCAATATGTTCTCGTGCGGCATCAATCTCGGCGGTGAAGGCATCGGCTTCGGCTTTGCGTTCGGTATATTGCGCTGCAGCACGCTCGCCCTCGCGCGCCAGACCCTCAGCCTGAACACCCAGGCGCTCAAGCGTGCCCTCGAGCTGTCGTGCAATCTCGCGCAGTCGCTCGGCAATCGCAGTGTGCTTCAGCAGATCCGTGCGCGCACTCTCGATTTCGGCTTCGGCCTGCGATGCTGTAAACAATTTCTCAGCATAAGACTCTTCCGCTAATCTGAGAGTGGCCGCACTCTGGTCAGCCTCAAGTCGCAGCCTCGCATCGTCTTCCTGAAGTCGTTTGCATTCAGCTTCGACCAGGATTAGACGTGCGGAGAGAGCCTCGATCTCCGAGCCCACTTCATTCTTTCGCTTTTCGAGGGAAACTACTTGCTCTTCCTGATAGGCGCGCTCTCTGGTCTGCCGGTCGCGACGTAGTACCGCGTCGGCGGCAGCGGCGCGCGCAGCTGCGAGATCGTCTTCCGTTTTGCGCGCTTCATGAGTTGCACTCCGAGCAGCCTCTTCTTGTCTCTCCAAATCTTCCGCGACGTTGCGTTCCATAACGCTGGCTTCGAGAAGCTTTGTCTGAGTTTCATCGAGAAGCCTGGTGAGCTTGCGATCCTCGGCGACGAAGACGTGGCGCAAGAGTTCGCGCAACTCTTCGCGAATGACCCCGTAACGCCGAGCCTTCGCGGCCTGTCGTCGCAAACTATTTACCTGTCGATCGATTTCAGAAATGATGTCGGAGATGCGAGAAAGATTAGAGCGTGCCGATTCCAGCCGTGCTTCCGCTGCACGCTGGCGCACGCGAAACTTCGTGATGCCCGCCGCCTCTTCAATTATCGTGCGACGGTCCATCGGCTTGGCGGAGAGTATCTGGCCAATGCGACCTTGCTCAATGATGGCGTAGTGCCCACCCGCAAGACCGGTACCCGAGAAGAGATCCTGAATGTCACGCAGCCTACAAGGACGATCGTTTAGAAGGTATTCGCTTTCGCCCGAACGATAGAGTCGACGTGTTACTGAAACAGCTTCGCCCGGCGCAAACTCCAGCGCCAGGTTCCGACGACGCCAGTGTCGCTTATGTTGGGATCTTGCAGGGCTGCCAGTCGCCGGTCCTTCTGCTGGCCCTTCGACAATGCTCACTTCAGCCGGCAGCTCGGTGCTTGACGTTTCCTGAGCGATTACCTGGAGTGTTTCTTCGGGTGAATCAGCCGGGATTACGGCGTCAATGTCTATAACCTGATCGTCCAGGAGTTCGAGCGTGGAGTCGATGTCTTCAATGTCAGGCTCGTGTTCAATCGCTTCGTCTCGCACCATGTGCATGACGACTTCGGCCATGCCACTTGGGGGCCGGTTCCGCGAGCCCTGGAAGATGACGTCCTGCATGGCGCCACCGCGCAGGTGCTTGACTCTTTGCTCGCCTAAAACCCACGCTATGGCGTCCGCAACATTGCTCTTGCCGCAGCCGTTAGGCCCGACAATGGCGGTAATTCCGTCACCTGTGAAGAGTATTTCGGTGTAGTCCGCGAAGGATTTGAAACCGGTAATCTCGAGGCGTTTCAGTTTGAACATGCGAAAATCGTTAGTGTGTTGCCCTGCTGTTGATTAACGTCGAGACCCAGAATACCGAATTCGGGAAGGCTATGCACGGGCGTGCCAATATAAGTGGGGTTTGCTTAGAATGTCAACTAAAACTTGAGGTTACCGAACTTTAATGATGCAGCCAGCAAAGTTAACCGGGGCGCTTAAGTTTGATTGCTGGGGCACTCTTTCTTGAGTTCCTCTTGCGAACGGGTGACTTGTCAGCCACGGACGGCCTACTCAAGATGGCGAGGGCTTTTTGCGATTCAGGGTGAACTCGATTGCCTTGCGAATCCCGTCAGGGTTGGTCACTTCCGGAAGCAGTTTACGACCGTCAATGAGCAGAGTAGGCGTGCCGTCTATGCCTAGCTCGTCGGCGGCGGACCGGTCGGCTTCAATCCGTAAGTTAACCTGCTTATCGGCCATATCGCGCATGAAGCGGCCCGTATCCAATCCGAGATCGGCCGCAAATTGCCAAAAGATGCTCTTGGGATTGATGTCATCCTTCCACAGGTCTTGATTCTCATACAAAAGGTCATGCATTTCCCAGAAACGGCTTTGCATTCTGGCCGCCTCGGCAGCCTGCGCGGCGGCCAGCGCGTTCTTGTGAAGCGTGGTTAGCGGTAGATTTCGGAAAACGAAATTGAGATTTGCGCCAAACTCCTGCTTTAGTTTCTTGAGACCGGGATGAAGCGCGCCACACGGAGCACACTGATAGTCACCAAACTCTTCGAGCGTTACGACCACCCCTTCCGGAATTTTGCTCTGCACCTCAGTTCCTGACTGTATTTTCGTGGTGGCAAACTCTCCGGCCGGACGTGCTCGCAGTAGGAAGACGAGGCCAACAACTGTCACCGCCAGCACGAACCCAATGATTAGAATGGGGCGATATTTTTGCATTGTTTTTGCCAGGTCTAACTGGACTTCCACTAGCGAGAGAAGTTTTGCAAAGCCTCAACGCATCAGCTCGCGTCGTGTGTATAGCAGCAGATCCACTCCGGGTCTCAAAGGAAAACTGCCCGCTAAGTTAACGCCTGATTGAATTTGCTGGTAGCGGTCACCGAATGTGGTTTCCACCTCCTCGGCCTGATCTTGCCTGGCGATAATTATCGGCTCATTGGAAGGAGTCATATGACCGTGGTAACCGACGCGCTTGTAGTCCCGGAGATACCAGGGTAATGGCCAGTAGTCTGCCGAGACTATTGTTATACCCGTCTCCTTTCCCTGATGCGTGCGCTCGGCAACTTTGTCTATTTCATCAAGCAGCTTCAAAGTTTCCCGCCGAGTATGAGCATAGACATAAACGTAATAACGGTTGTCGTTGTCGTAGTTAATGAAATTGAGATCAATTGTTTGATAACCGGGGATGAAAGTTTTCCAGTGCACGGGAACAAAGACCAGGCCTTTGAACGTATCCGAGCTGATTTCAAAAGCCGCCTCATCAAAGATTCTGGCCACCCCCGCTAAAGGACCTAGAGCAACTAACAGAAGACCGGCAAGCGCGTACCAGCGCAGCTGTTTACTTACCCGCCATATTGCGAGTTCTGCGTAGAACCAATCGACCGCGACTCCGCTCGCCAGCGCCAGGGGGACGATGAAGTTTAGCGAAAGCCACGGCGTCTTGTAGGCAATCAACGAATATGCAGCGATGAGTCCAAACGCCCACAAGGCGGAAAACAACGCTAACGATTTCGTCGGTTTCAAGACCGCAACCACTGACCCCAGGGCGCCGAGTACAAGCAGCGGAGACTCTTGCTGTAGCAGCCACCAAATGTAAGTCGCGGGCGGATGTTTGTGTGCCTCCTGACCTGTCTTGGTCCAGAATTGAAATGTCTTCAGCGAGTCGTAAACACCCTGAGGATAATTCGTGAAGAAGGACGAATAGAAAAGGACATAGACACTTACGAACACGGCGAGGGCTATCACTACCCAGACTGTTAGTTTTGACGACCCGCCCGCTTTTTCGAAGAAAGTTCGATAGTCATCCGTTCGCCCTTTCCTCTGATTGGTTGTTCCTCCGAAAGATCGCCAGAGCAGTCGATAGACTTTTGTAAGTACAAGCGCGATCAGAAGAACGGCGACAGAAATCATCGCCGTCTCTTTGGTAGCAAATAACAACGCCGCGGAGATTGCTGCCAAGATCAAGTAAGGCGGATTCACCTCTTCGAAGTACTTGATCACGGCGACCAGGATTCCCAGGGTGAAAAAAACAAACAGCGTTTCGTGGATGAAGTAGCGCGAGAGGTAAACCGCACCGGGCGAGACGGCTAATAAGAAACCAGCGCTTAGTGTAGCGATGGTTCCCAGGTTTCGTCGTAGGGTGAATACAAGTCCGATCGTCGCCAGGCCGAAGAGTGCTGGAACAAGCCGGATGCCGGTCGTGGTAAGGCTGGCATTCGGGCCGACAATAGGTCTTAGGATCCAAGCAACGACGGCGGCGAAGTAGTAGAGAGTCGGGCCGTGGTAGTTTGCTGGGTCGTAGTGGTAGTAGCCATCGTGAACCAGCCGCACGAGAAAGTTTCCATTGACACCCTCGTCATGATGAAGTGGAACCAAATCAAGATTGTATAAACGAAGAATCGCAGCCAGAACCAGAATCGCGGTCACAGCGATAAACCAGGTCCTTTCGTCCATCACCGTCTCTGAAAGCGCAGCCTGAGGCTGATCAGATTGTCGACCTCCAGCGGCTGGCGCTTTCGTCCGGTTGGCTTGCTTACGACTTGATTTTGTAGAGGCGGTACTCACCAACTTCTCCTACAAGTTTAAAGCTGGAAAAGAACTGGTCATTCACATTCATGATGTTTTGTTCGAGCGGGCTCACCACCGCATAGTCAATGTTATATTTTTTTAGTATGGCAGCAGCGTCTGGCGCTCCCGCATAAACTCTTCTGATCTCGGACTCGCGCGCGCCAAACTCGAGACCGTGTGTCCAAACGTGACCGGGATAACCCATCAGAGATCTTCTTCCCGTGAGAAAGACCGGATGGTTATGGACCGGAGCATGTATGACCACGGCCTGGGGTGGTGCTTCACGTTTTATCAGTTCAGCAAACTGAATTCCGGGAGCGTTAAAGATTCCGTATTCATTCGATCGCAGTACAATGGCGGCCACGTCCAGCCCTCCAGCCAGCGTGACACACGCCAATAGAATTACCGCGACTGCCCGCTTTACCAAATCCTGGCGCCAAAGCCGCGCAAGCAAAAGGGCCACAAGCGGCGCTGACGCCAGCCACCAGTAGAACAACACCTTTATGTTATCCCAAATCCACGGCGCCATCTTCATAACGTTAGGGATGATGAAGCACAGCGTGAACGGCAAAAAGAAAACCACTAGCTTACGAGGGACCAGGGGTTTCCCTTCGTGACGCCAAAACAACGCGACTAAAGTCAACGGTATGAACAATCCGGTATTCTTGAACCAGAACCAGAATGGATTCTCCTGGCCATGGTCCCAACCAAACTGCCACTCGAAAAACTTTCCAGCATCCACCGCGCTGTTGTGAGTTGACCACCACATCTGAGGCAGCGCGATTATCGAAGCTACCAGGACGAAAGTTATCCAATCGCGCCACCGTCGTTGGAGTAACGCTATGCATCCACCCACCACCATGACCACGACAAAACTATGAGCGTGTACCAACGGTAAAAGACCGGCGACGACGCCCGCGGCGATCATGCGCCTCATAGACGAAGGGATCGGGGAAAAGGGAAGGAGGGAAAAGTGTTGCGGCAGCACCGGAGCGAGTTCCTGCGTGTGGACCCTTGCACTCTTTTGTTTGGTAACCTTCCCCTTTAGCCTTGGCCCACCTCTCTTCCCCTTTTCCCCTTTTCCCGTGTTCCCCTCTTCCAGCGGCTTTTCGTCCGACAGCCACCATTGTGTAAACACAATCACCGCGAGCGGTAAACCGAGCAGGAAGCCGCGCTGCGGAATCAGCAGCGTGGACATCGCGTTTCCCCAACGCCAGGTTGTTTCCGGAATTACAGTGAAAGAAGGCGGCAGGCTTTGCAGGACTCCCAGCATTCCATCTCTATTTTCTTTTGTCAGCGGTTCCCAAAGCAGTATCCAACCAAAGCCGCCGTTTAGCAGAACCAGAATTGGCGTCAGGATCGCCGCGAGTTTATCCCGCAACATTTCCAGTGCCCAGCGATGCATCAGGCCAACAAACGCCAGAGCGACGACGAAGTTTTCCAGAAACATCGACTGGCGGAGGTCAGCGCCGCAGCGAACAAAAATTGCGGACACGAAGTCAGTCAGAAATGGGTAGGTAAAACGAACTCCGGCATAAGTAGGATCCTGAGGGGGAAAGTTGTTGCCAAAAGAAAAGCTCGTAATCACGCTTACGTGAAACGGTAAGTCACCGAAGTTATTGAGCAGGCCGGTGAAGATACCGTCCGGAGTTTCAATCATCGCGCGTTGAAAAGCGCGCCAAAGAATTGCCACAACGACTACATAGAAAAGGGTGTAGCCGAGCTGCAGCCCGGTGGGGTTCCCGAACGCCTGACGGATTGATCGCGAGGTCGCCTTCAGATTTTGATGAACAAGGGTCCTGCGAACTGGATTCCTCAATGACAGAAGCGACAGCAACACGATTATGAGAAGCGCGAGTAGGATAGCGAGGGGCGTGAGTCCTAGAAAAGACGCCAGCACAAAACCTACCAGGCCGAGGGCTGCAATCCCGATGCACGCCCCGCCACAAAGCCGTGCTGCGAAATTCACGTCTTCGTCGTAGAGATAGCTGGCCAGTGTGCCGCTGGCGGTGACGAGCAGCACGAGCGCAAGCGAGATGATCACGCGGTCACCGACGGATGATTACAGCTTCGAGGAACCCGGTCCGTCTGGTCCTTTTCTAGTATTCACTACCAAACTTCCATTTATCTCGGCCCGGATTATACGCGAAATCGTGACGCAATCCGTTAGTTCGCGATGTAAGCCAGCGTCCAATCATTTCGCCGGCGCAGACGTTTGCGCCGCGGAATATTATCGGTTAGTTTCAAAGCCGAGGAAATCAACTGATGCTACGAGCAGGAATTGTTGGCCTACCCAACATTGGCAAGACTACGCTTTTCAACGCGGTGACGGCACAGACGTCAGGCGTCACGGCAAACTACGCTTTCTCCACCAGCAAGCCGAATGTCGGCGTGGTCACGGTGCCTGACGAGCGATTGGCGCCTTTGGCAAAAATCGTGAAGACGACCGTTATCGTTCCCGCGACCGTGGAATTTGTCGATATCGCGGGGCTAGTGCGTGGCTCGTCAAAAGGCGAGGGCATGGGCAACCAGTTTCTGGCGAGCATCCGGGAGACAGACACGATGATTCATGTCGTGCGCTGTTTCGAAGACGAGAATATTGTTCACGTCGATGATACCGTTGACGCCCGGCGCGATATTGAGACGATCCAGATTGAACTCGCGCTGGCTGATCTCGCAACCGTCGAGCGCCGGCGGGAGCGCGTGCAAAAGGGCGCAAAAGGTGGTGACAAGAATGCCAAGGCCGAACTCGAGGTGCTCGAGAAATTGCACCCGGCGCTGGAAGAGTTCCTGCCCGCAACGAGCGTGTCGTTAACCAATGAGGAGCGCGCGATTGCTCGCAACTTTTTTTTGTTAACGATGAAGCCGACTATTTATGCTGCCAATGTGATGGAAGCTACACTCGCGGCGCCGGAGGATAACGAACAGGTTCGCGCGATTCGCGCCATTGCGGAGAGTGAAGGTGCTGAGTGTCTCGTGATCTGCGCACAACTTGAGGCAGACCTCGTCGGGCTGGCTCCGGAAGAGCGACGCGAGTACCTGGAGTCACTGGGAGTTAAAAGCAGCGGCGTGGATCAGTTGATCCAGAGCGCCTATCGAGTGCTCGGCCTGATGTCGTTTTTGACTGCGGGTGAAAAAGAGGCACGCGCCTGGACGATTCCACAAGGCTCACGCGCGCAGGATGCAGCCGGTGCAATTCATTCCGACATCGCGCGCGGTTTCATTCGCGCCGAGATCGTCAGCTACGACGCGTTGCTGCGGGCAGGTTCATACGCTGCGGCGAAAGAACAAGGGCTGACGCGATTGGAAGGCAAAGACTACATCATGCAGGAAGGCGATGTGGTGAACTTTCGGTTTAATGTTTAGCGGCCGTTGGTCCGCAACCACTTGACGAACTACATCCGCGCTCTTACTTAAACGTTTTCGAGGTACCCGAACTCAAGAGCGTAGACAGCGAATCCTGTATCAGGCGCGAAGGCGACGTCGTTAGTTATCGCTTATAAGTTGAAGCTCTTCCCGAACTATCTCTAAAAACTTCTGAGCTCGGTGGAAAGCGGCTGTTGTTTCCAAATCCTCAGGCTTGGCCGCGAGAGCCTCTCTTGCGGCATCACACTCTCTCACCGCGGCCACGTAGTTTCCGAGCGCCGCGGTCTGCTTGCGCGACTCGCGCAAATAACGCGAAGGCCTTTCGGCGAGCAAGCGAACTAACCGTTCCAATCGATTAAATTTCTGCTGCGGAATCTTAGGCAAAATCTACGAATTACCAGCCAACCGATGCTTACATCGGCTACTGAAACCAGCCGAACCATCAAGTCTTCGGCCAGGATTTTCATCTCTGAGTGTTATTCGCTGGATAATCGAGCGAATTCAGATAGAAAAACCAGATTCCCCAGGGGAACCTGACAGTCTCAATCCTGACTTTTAGGAGACTAAGAGCGGTTTGGTTAAGGGTGAAGGCGAGTTCGAGGTGTAACCATCGGTGCAAAATCTCTGTCAAGATCCTATAAGCGCCACGGACTAGCGCAGCACTGCCCGAACAGCAACCAGGACCAGATACGCTATTGCGATCACGACGGCTAACTTAATCACCAGGACGGCGATGCCGAACAGGATCTTGATTATTCCCAGAGTTATGCCGGCGGCTGTCAAAACGATGGGGATTCCCACCACCAGAACAAAAATTCCCAGTAGGATAATTCCAACAACTCTCAATACGTCCGTTGCGTCTTTCATGATTCGATTCCTCAATTCTTCCCGCCGGGGCTATTAATTACGCGGGTTAGTTACGTTCGGCTGAATATACGAAGATGGCTCTGGCCGCGTTCCCTCTAAGTTTTGGTCATCCTGGGTGTGAAATGAATCACTTTACAAGCACTTTGCGGGCAGTCGCGCGCAGCCGCGCTTTCAGCGATAATTGTCTGACAACTTTAAGACATGGCGTATTCAACCACAGGAAGTCTCTTTAGCAAATCGCCCGACGACGAAATTCCGGAACCGTCGGCCCCGTTGGCCGAACGTATGCGACCTCGTGCGCTTCTGGAATTTGCGGGCCAGAGCCACCTGGTCGGTGAAGGACGAATCTTGCGCCGCTTGCTGGAAGGCTCGGCGAACTTGCCTTCGTTAATTCTCTGGGGCGCACCGGGTACCGGCAAGACGACACTCGCCCGTCTGCTGGCGGAAAAAACCGACGCGCGCTTTGTGGCCCTGTCAGCAGTTTTTTCCGGCGTCAAGGATCTGCGTGCGGCCATCGCTGAAGCGCGGCACGAACGCGAATATGGCAAACGCACCATCCTCTTCATCGATGAGATTCACCGCTTTAACAAAGGCCAGCAGGACGCGCTCTTGCCGGCCGTAGAAAACGGGACTGTAACTCTAATTGGCGCCACCACCGAGAATCCGTCCTTCGAAGTTACCGGCGCGCTGTTGTCTCGTTGTCGGGTGCTCGTCCTTAACCCTCTGTCTCCAGATGAAGTAAAAACAATTCTAGACCGAGCACTGCGGGACGGTGAAAAAGGATTGGCAAAACTAACGCCGGTGATTTCGGACGAGGTGCTGGAGCGTGTCGCTCACTCTTCCGGTGGCGATGCGCGCGTTGCGCTCGCTGCGCTGGAAGCCGCCGTAGAGTCGACTATCCCGGACGATAAGGGCTTCCGGCAAATTTCGAACGAAACAATTATTGAGGCGCTCGGCCGCGCGCACTATGCTTATGACAAAGGCGGCGAGGACCATTACAACCTTGCATCCGCCCTGATCAAGTCGCTGCGCAATTCTGACGTCAATGCTTCACTCTACTGGCTCGCGCGAATGATTGAGGGCGGTGCAGATCCGATATTCATTGCGCGGCGGCTTTGCATCCTGGCTTCGGAAGATATTGGTCTCGCGGATCCGCAGGCAATGGTGCAAGCAGCTGCCGCCGCCGACATTGTGCGACTTATCGGATTGCCGGAAGGCTTGTTTCCACTTTCGCAAGCGACCATTTATCTGGCTCGAGCGCCCAAATCAAACGCAGTGAAGGATGCTTATATGGCTGCGGTTTCCGATGCGGCGGAAACGGCGCGCGAACCCGTGCCGCTGCACCTGCGCAATGCAGTGACGCCATTGATGAAGCAGGTTGGTTATGGCGAAGGCTATCGATATGTTCATCGCGATCCGGCGGCAAAAGATGAGATGGAATGCCTTCCTGAAGCTTTGCGTGGTCGCACGTATTTCGAAGAGGAGAAGTAGAACGAGAAAGCAGATTTTCCATTTAACATTTGTCATTTGTCATTGCAACTCCCAGCAACTACTCTCGTAAAAGGTCGCGGTTTCAATGGCAAATGAGAAATGAAAAATGACAAATGGAAAATCTTGCTTAGATAGTTACTATGGCACTCAAGACGAACAAGGAGTTGGCGTTCCTGCATGAGTTGTTCGTAGCCACTGACTGGGGCGAACGATTTGCCGAGCTGATCGACGAATATGTCAAATTGCCGAAGGCGGGTCGTGCGCTTTACGTGGGATCTGGAACCGGAGGGCATGCAATAGCATTACAGGAACGCGCCAGTGCCAAACTCAGCTTTCTGGGCGTCGATGAGAGCGAAGAGAACCTCGAACTCGCCCGCGTGAAGGCGAAAGCCGCTGTGAAAAACTCTATGGAGTTTCGCAGGGAGAAACTCGATAAACTCACCCTCGAAGACAACCGATTCAATCTGGTAATCGGCGATGGCTCGCTGGTTCACAGTGAGCGCGTTCCGGAAATGTTTGAAGAGATGATCAGAGTGGCGGCGCCGGACGGCACGATCGCGCTCGTGCTTCCAACTTTCTCCAGCTTCGGCGAGTTCTTTTCGATCTACTGGGAGGCCTTGCACAACCTGGGGCTGATTGATCATGAGCGAGATGTGGAGAGTTTGATTACTGTGTTGCCCGCCGTGTCACGATTGGAAGAGCTGGCTGAACAGGCGGGACTTGAGAAGGTTACCACTACAACCAAAGTTGAGGAATTTGATTTCGAATCTGCCGAGAAGTTTCTTAATGAGCCGCTGGTAGCGGATTTCCTAATGCCGATCTGGCTGGAAACACTACCTGCCGATGCTCACCAAAAAGTGATTGACGAGATCGGGAGACTGGTTAACGAAGAAAGTCACGAGATGGAATTTGCCCTTACCATCAAGGCGACAGTAGTGATGGGCGAGAAGGCGATAAGCCCCTGAGGCTGCTCCGTCGCCTCTCCGATAATGAATGACTAGGCCTGCTTCTCTTTAGCTTCTTTTTGCGCTTCCCTCTCCGACTCTTCCAGTCCCTCTTTGAAGGCGCGCTTGCTTTGACCCAGCGACTTCGCTAGTTGCGGCAGTCGTGTAGCACCAAACAGCAGAAAAATAACTACCGCGATTACCAGAAGCTCAGGCGTACCGAGTCCGCCAATTGCCAGCACGATGTCGTTCATAATGTCCTCTTTCTATGTTCAGGAAAATCAAACAGTCAAACTCGTGGCGTTCAACTGTTCTCGCCATTGTCAGATTCGTAGAAAAGATATTTCCTCCACGTCAGGTCGGCGCGACCCAGGTAGCGCATAATCTGGCGGTTCACGTGCAACGAAAAACCGCGCGGCCGTCGCAGCAGGTGCATTCCTGATTCCTCTGGAGTCCGGTTTCCCTTTTTGTGGTTACACTTCTTGCAGCAAGCCACCAGATTGTCCCAGGAGGATTCCCCGCCACGAGAGCGCGGTAACACGTGATCAAGAGTAAGCTCCGAGGGCGCATACTGGCGTCCACAATACTGACACGAAGAATGATCGCGCAGCAGTATGTTCTTTCGCGAAAGCGAACGCCGCTCAAAAGGAATATGGATGTACTCAGTCAGCCGAATCACGGAAGGGGCGTGAATAGTCAGTTTGGCCGAGTGCAGCATGTGCCCATTGTGCTCTTCCACGCGCGCCACGCCCTTAAAGATCATTACCACTGCGCGCCTCTCGTTGCACACGTTAATGGGCTCAAACGAAGCATTCAGTACTAAGACTCGACCGGTCATACAAGGCCGATATTACGCGAGCGGCTGACTTAGTGACAAGTAAGAACCAGCGAAGCGGGCAAAAGTGCTTCTCGAGGTGTTCAGTTTCTATCAGCCACTGCCCGGGAAAGGCCAAACTGGTCTGTGGCGCGCACCAGCGCATCGATGATTCCGGGTTCACTGATTGAGTGACCGGCGTCGGGAATGATGTTCAGTTGCGCTTCCGGCCAGGCTCGATGCAGATCCCAGGCGCTCGTAGCCGGACAAACAACATCGTACCGACCCTGAACAATAACGGCGGGAATGGATCGAATCGGGCCGACATTCTCGATCAAATAATTGTCGGAACTGAAAAAGGCGTTGTTCATGAAGTAGTGGCATTCGATTCTGGCGAAGGCCAGGGCAAACTCCGGATCGGCAAACTTCTCGATCATGGCCGGGTCGAAGAAGAGCTTGGAGGTGCTGCCTTCCCAGATACTCCAAGCGCGTGCCGCCTCCAGACGTACCGCCTCGTCCGCGCTCGTCAGCCGACGGTGATAAGCACTGACCATATCCGAGCGTTCACTTTCCGGAATGACTTTTAGATATTGTTCCCAAACATCCGGGAAGATTTCGCTTGCACCTTCCTGATAGAACCAGCGAATCTCTTTGGGCCGGCAAAGAAAAATCCCGCGTAATACGAGTTCGCGCACTCGATCAGGATGCGTCTCAGCGTAAGCGAGTGCGAGTGTGCTGCCCCATGAGCCGCCGAAGACCTGCCACTGCGGAATGTTCAAATGCTCGCGTAATCTTTCGATGTCTTCCACGAGGTGCCAGGTAGTGTTCTCCTCGATACTCGCGTGCGGCGTGCTCTGCCCTGAGCCGCGCTGGTCGAAAAGGACAACCCGGTAGAGTTGGGGATCGAAGTAGCGACGGTAGTCGGTGGAAATCCCACCACCAGGTCCGCCGTGAAGAAAGACTACCGACTTGCCCTGCGGATTGCCACACTGCTCGTAGTAGATCTCGTGAATCGGCGAGACCTTCAGGCGGCCGGTCTCGAACGGTTCAATTGGAGGGTAAAGAGTTTTAAGGTCTGACATGCGCTTATCATACATTAAAGGAATCCGCGCTCGGCAACCTGGAGGGCTAATTCGATTGAAGCGTCTCTGTCAAACTTTTCCGAAAGCTAAGAGCGCACTGGCCGTGCAATGGTGAGCACATAGATCTCCATCGCTCCCGCCTCAAGCAAGACACTCGCACAGGAAGACACAGTCGCGCCGGTTGTAAACACGTCATCGACAAGCAGCACGCGCTCGCCGGCAACCAGAGCTGGATGAGTCACGCGAAAGGCGCCGGCGACAGTGTCTCTCCGCCCCCTGGCATCCATTCCCGCGCGGTGAAGATTTGTGTGTTTGTCCCGGACGAGGCTGACGACATTTAGCGGCAGCGAGGTGGCCCGCGAAAGCTCGCGACCGATTAGGACCGCTTGATTGAAGCCACGCTCCTTCTCACGTTCAGCATGCAATGGTACGGGAATGATTTGGGTGGCCTGGTTCAGGGGATAGCGCCGCTGAGTTCTTACCAGTTCTTCACGCACCCGCGGACAGATTTGGGCTTCACGTTTGAGAGAAAGAACGGAGGCGCGCAACGCTCCCTCGTAAATTCCGCAAGCGCGTGCGGCAGTAAAACTCGCGTCGTCACAACGCTGACAGCGGACTGCTTCTCTTTTCTCATCTGCAACCGTGCCGATTGAAGGTTGCCCACACTTCCAGCAGAGTGTGTCCGCGGAAAGTATCGTGGTTAGTTGCCAACACTTCGCGCAGGCAACACCCAACGCGTGCGACTCCACGCTGTCGCCGCAGACAGCGCAGGCGCGGGGGAACGCGACTGCGAGCAAAGCGTCGTAACCGAGGTTGAGGGGGCGAGTCAGGAGCATGAACATCTTAGCAAGAGCTTTGCACAAAAAGTACGCGGTGCCGTGTAGTGGTGCCGCAGCAGGGAGCGATACAGTCTCAGTCGTAGGTCGACAAATACAGAACCGGGAGCGGTAGCGACCGGATCGAGCACTCAGCTGGGCTTGGCCTTGTTACACTCATTGCATGGTTCGGAGTTTTTACGTTAAGTTCATGACCCGGTCGCTACCGCTCCCGGTTCTGAATTTTGTCGACTCACTGAAAGTCTTTTCGTCGCCCGATCGTGCGCGGCTAATAAACCAACGGCCTCCTGAGCAGCGTGCTCAAGGAGGCCGTAATTATGCCATCAAGTATGACGGACTTCTATTCCTCTTCTTCGTTAAGCAAACCTCGCTCCTGCAACTCCTGACAACGTACACAGTGGCGCGCCCAGGGCACTGCCTCGAGGCGTTTTTCAGGGACCGCTTGCCCGCAACGAATGCACTTGCCATAGCCACTGTCGTCGATACGCACCAGGGCTTCATCGATCAAATTCAGCATTTGCCGGTCATTGTCTGACATCGAGACCAACAGTTCTTTGGTGTAAGCGTTTGCGGCCATGTCCGCCGGATCTTGCGTGGCTTCTGCGTCGCGTTCGCGACTGTATAGCTCGGCCTGTTGGACCTGACCGACTAAACTCTCGCGGCGGTCCATCAGTTTATCGCGAAACACCCGTACTCTTCTTTTGTCCATTGTCGTTCGCATCCTCCACCCCTCGTAATTTCCTATTGTCGATTGCCGATTATTTCCTTCTTCTAGCTGACTCTGTTACCAATGCGAATCACCAAAGCTGCAATCGGCAATTCCCTTACTTCTGATAAGGCAGACCGTGAATAATCGTGTAGGCACGGTACAATTGTTCCAACAACACTACCCGCGACATTTCGTGCGTCAACGTCAGACGCGAAAGACTCCAGCGCTTGTTTGCACGCGCGGAAAGTTCCGCTGATACTCCGCTCGGCCCGCCCACAATAAAGGCCACCTCTTTAGTGCCATTGTCCTGCCACTGCTGCATTACTTTTGCTAACTGCTCCGAACTCCACTCAATTCCTTCCGGATCCAGCAATACATTTATGGCGCCCTCATGCAGCCCGTCTGTGATGCGCTGCGAATCTTTATCGATGCCCGCCTTTTCTGTAGCGGCAGCGCTCTCGCGAAACTCGGAAATCTCACAACGCGCGAAATGCGAGAGCCTTTTCAAGTAGTCGTCAATGAGCGCCCGCAAATGGGCGTCTCTGGTCTTGCCTGTCCAAATCAATCGCAACCGCATGTCTCAAGAAAGGATGAAGGCGGAAGGATGAGGGATAAAACAAGGCTCGCCAACGACGGGCGCTATTTTCATTTCCGCTTCATCCCTCATCCTTCATTCTTCCGCCTTCGTCTTTTTTCACCCGCGCGAGTTTCTCGTAAAGGTTCTTCCTGCTGATGCCGAGGATGCGAGCGGCTTCTGTTTTGTTTCCTTTGGCGGCCGCCAGAATCTCAGTCACATACTCAGCCTCAAGAGCGGCGAGTGATTGCGGCACCGCCCTACGCCGCTGCAGGCTGACGGCGATGCGAATTGGTTCCGGTAAATCCTCCAACTCGATCAGCTTGCCGGTAGAAACAATTACTGCTCGTTCGATCGTATTGGCGAGCTCACGAACGTTGCCCGGAAATTGATATTCGCTCAGCAGCGCCTGCGCTTCCGGAGAAACATCGCTGACCTGTCGTCCATGCTTGGCCGAATAAGACTTCACAAAAGCCGTTGCCAGTTCGGCCAAATCCTCGCGACGGTCACGCAGGGCCGGCACTTCAATGTGCACCACATGCAGCCGGTAATAGAGATCCTCACGAAAGTTGTGACGCTTGACCGCATCGTCAAGATCAACATTAGTCAGGGCAATTAAGCGCGCGTCCACCTTGATCGTCTTGCGTCCGCCGAGTCGTTCAAATTCTCTAGTTTCAATAACGCGGAGGAGCTTGGCCTGCGAGTCGATCGACAAATGAGCGATCTCATCGAGTACCAGAGTCCCGCGATGCGACGCTTCGAGCCGGCCGGGCTTTTCGTCGGTCGCGCCCGTAAAAGCGCCGCGTTCATAACCGAAAAGTTCGGCTTCAAGCAAGCCGCTCGGGAGCGTGCCACAATCAATCTTTACAAACGACTCGGCGGCCCGATTTGATTTCGAGTGAATGTAAAAAGCGACAGCGTCTTTGCCGACGCCGGACTCCCCCGTTATCAGAACGTTCGCATCAGTTGCGGCTACGCGATCCGCGAGACGAATCGCCTCGCGCATCGTCTCTGAATGCGCCACGACTTCGATCACGATTCGCTTCTTTTCAAAGAGCCAGGACTTTCGTTTGAGAACTCGGGCGGTAACACTACCCGTTTCGATTCCCGCCAGAGTCTTTCCAGGTCATAAAACTTTCGCGCCTTATCGCCAAAGATATGCATCACGAAATCACCGTAGTCGAGCAGGATCCATTCGGCCGTTTTATAGCCCTCAACGCGAATCACCGGCGTGCCGGATTTCTTCAGCGTGTCCACAACTTCGTCAGAAATTGCCTGAACCTGCCGTTCGTTGGCTCCACTGGCGATAATGAAATAATCGGTAAAGCTCGCGATCTCGCGTAAATCCAGGACGACCGTATCGATGGCTTTTTTTTCCGCCGCTGCGGTCAGGGCCATCCAGATTCTTTCGTCGAGCTCCGCTGGTTCCAACTTCCGGGTGGTGGGCTTGATTTGCAAGTTCCCGCTTGTTGTTGGACTTAAAGATTGTTCCTTAATAGTTGAATTAGGCATCAGTCGTATTTCGGTATAGCCGGTACTTTCTCATGTATTCCGCCACTTCATGCGGTACTAACCTGATTAACTTCTCATTATCGCTTTCGCTCACTGCTCGCCTGATGTCAGTTGCTGAAACATCAATCATGACCGCATCAGATAAAAATACTTTTTGCGATCCTGGTTCGCCGGCTCCAGTAAATTCTGTCGCGCCGCGCAAATCAACAATGTTCGCTGCCATCTCCGCGGTCGCGGATGCGGCAGAGATCTCGTATCCAGGCCGCGTCACCACAACCAAATTGGCCAAAGTCATCAGGCGTCGCCATTCCCGCCAGGTTGTGATTTCGCCCCAGGAATCCGCCCCCATGACAAAAAAAAGATCTGCGGACTCTCCGAACCGCGAACGAAAGTGGAAAAGCGTATCAACCGTGTACCTTCGCCCGGGGCTGTCCAGTTCAAACGTTGAGATACAAAGCCGCGCCTCTGTCCTGGTTGCCAGCGCTAACATTGCGTAACGGTGCAGCGCCGGTAAAACTTCACGATCAAGTTTGTGTGGCGCAACCATGGCCGGCACGAACAGGAACTCGTCAATTCCAAAGAACTGTGTAACCCTTCGAGCGATTTCCAGATGGCCCGAATGAACCGGATCAAACGTGCCGCCGTAAATAGCAATACGCTTCGGCTGTGCCATCTTTTGTAGGACAGACATTCTTGTCTGTCCTTTCCCCGGTCTCGTTTAAAAACAAATCGACAAAAAAGTCTGTTCGGCCTATACCGCCAATTCGATTAGGCCAGCTTGCCTGGCTGCTTCAGTCAATTCGTCAAGTCGGACGGCGATAGCGGCCACCAGTTCCTTCGTGCCGCGGTTGGTCACCGAAGAAATTTCATAAAACGGTAACCCGTCGGCAGCTGCCTGACGCCGCAGCGCTTCCAGGCGTTCGGGTTCGTCAAGCGCATCGATCTTGGTAGCCACTACAAACTGCGGACGCTGCGCCAGTTCCGGATTGTAAGAACGCAATTCATGATTCACTGTTAGATAGTCGGCAACGGCATCTCGTCCCGAGGCAGACGAAACATCTACCAGATGCAGCAACAGCTTCGTCCGCTCGATATGTCGAAGAAAACGATCGCCTAAGCCTGCCCCTTCGTGCGCTCCTTCAATCAGCCCGGGAATATCTGCCATAACAAAGGTACGAAAGTCACCGAGATCAACCACTCCCAGGTTTGGTTCCAGTGTAGTGAACGGATAGTCGGCGATCTTGGGCCTGGCTGCGGATACGGTGGAGATGAAGGTCGACTTGCCGGCGTTCGGAAATCCGACCAAGCCGACGTCGGCAAGCAGTTTGAGCTCCAGCTGCAACTCAAGTTCTTCACCCTCACTGCCGCTCTGGTGATAGCGTGGCGCGCGATTTGTTGAGGTTGCGAAGTGAGAATTCCCAAAACCTCCTCGCCCGCCCTTGGCCGCGAGCCAACGGGCGCCATCCACAGCGAGGTCATGCAGAAGTTCCCCGGTTGTGCTGTCAAAGATCTGCGTACCTACCGGCACTCTTATCGTATGATCATCTCCGTCTCGACCAGAACAATTTGAACCTTCACCATGCCGGCCGCGCTCGGCAATGTGTTCCGGGTTATAGCGAAGATGAAGCAAGGTGTTGAGTGAGGAATCTGCCACGACCCAAACATCGCCACCACGTCCGCCATCACCGCCCGAAGGGCCACCGCGCGGCACAAACTTTTCCCGGCGAAAAGCTGTTACGCCATTGCCTCCGTGGCCACCTTGAACATGAATCTTGACGCGATCAATAAACATTTAAATCGAAAGCGACGCCGGCGCTAAGTCTGCGGACTTGGCTCAGGCGTCGCATGATAGCGTTGTTCCGTTTACACCTTTTATGCTGAAGACGCCTGCTCCTGCGGATAAACGCTGATGAATTTTCCTGTACGGCCTTTGTCTTCGAACTTGACTACGCCGGAAACAAGCGCAAACAGTGTGTCGTCCTTGCCGCGGCCGACATTTTTCCCGGGTTTCCATTTCGTTCCTCGCTGGCGGGCAAGAATGTTGCCGCCCAGAACGCTTTGGCCGCCAAACTTCTTCAGACCCAGTCGCTGCGAATTGGAATCGCGTCCATTTCGAGATGAGCCAACTCCCTTTTTGTGTGCCATTGCTTCGCTCTCCCAAGTGATGAGTTATGAGTGATGAGTAAGAACAATCCGCTTACTCATTACTCATCACTCATCACTTTCTTAACCAATCGAATCAATCGTTATCGTCGTGTAACCCTGACGGTGACCCTGTTTACGCTTGTACTGTTTACGACGCTTCTTCTTGAAAATTATGATCTTGTTACCGCGGCCGTGATCAATCACAGTTGCGGAGACCTTCGCCGCACCAACCACTGGTGCATCGGCGTCACCGCCGTTACCAGCCGTCAACAGCGCATCCAACTCAATCGAATTGCCGGCTTCGGCCTCGATCGAGGGAATACGTATGGTGCTGCCCTTTTCTACGACAAACTGTTTGCCGCCTGTCCTGATAACTGCGTATGCCATCTCTTTGTCCTCTCAGACGGTCCGAGCCTCTACCGAAAAGTCGATTATTATAGGCATCTCACTCGTAAACGGCAACCGGCCACACCTCATCCGGCCAAAGCTCCTGCTCCGCCCTGGGTTTTCGGAATCTTTGTCCCATTTTGCGTCAAAAAATGCTCCATAAAGCTGGTGGATATGTCCCCGGCCTTAAACTTCGGATCGTCCATGATCTTCAAATGGAGCGGAATCGTGGTCTTAATACCTTCGATTACCATCGCCTCGAGCGCCCGCTTCATGCGTGCGATCGCCAGATCTCGGGTCCGCGCATGGGTAATGACTTTTGCGATCATCGAGTCATAAAAAGGTGGTACCCGGTAACCTGCATACACATAGGTATCAACGCGAACGCCCGGACCGCCCGGCAAGTTGAAAGCCGTGATCAGGCCTGGGGAAGGGCGCAAAGGTCTCCGGATTTTCAGCATTGATGCGGCACTCAATTGCGTGACCCACAATCAAAAGATCTTTCTGCGTGTAACCCAGTCGCTCACCTTCTGCGATCCGAATCTGATTCCGCACGATGTCAGCCAGCGTAACCATCTCGGTTACCGCATGCTCAACCTGAATGCGCGTGTTCATCTCCATAAAGTAGAACTTGTTGTCCTGATCCAGGAGAAACTCGACCGTGCCGGCGCTCGCATACCCAAGTTTCTTGCATGCGGCGACTGCTGCGTCGCCCATCTGGTTGCGCAACTCCGGAGACAACACCGGCGACGGCGCCTCTTCCAAAAGCTTCTGGTGGCGGCGTTGGATTGAGCACTCGCGCTCGCCCAGATGGATGCAGTCGCCATACTCGTCAGCCAACACCTGGATTTCGATATGTCGGGGATTCTGTACGTAGCGTTCGATGTAGACGCTGCCATCCTTGAACGCCGCAGCAGCCTCGGTTGACGCAGTTTCCAGAGCCTTACCCAGTTCGCCTTCGGAGTTAACGATGCGCATGCCGCGGCCACCGCCTCCGGCTGACGCCTTTACGATTACCGGATAGCCAATCTCGCGAGCCAATAGCAAACCTTCGGCTTCAGACGTCACCGGTTCCGGACTACCAGGAAGCACCGGCAAACCGGCTTGGCCATCGCTCGTCGTGCTTCTACCTTGTCGCCCATTAAACGGATGATATTCGCCGGTGGACCAATAAACTTGATATTGCAGGCCGCGCAGATTTCGGCAAAGGTGGACGATTCGGCCAGGAATCCGTAACCGGGATGAATCGCGTCGACGTTAAAAATTTCGGCCGTGCTGATGATGGCGGGAATATTCAGGTAGCTTTGCGCGGAAGGCGCTGGACCGATGCAGGCTGCTTCATCCGCAAAGCGGACATGAAGCGAATCGCGATCCACATCGCTGTGAACAGCGACGGTACGAATACCCATCTCCTTGCAGGTCCAGATAATACGGCAGGCAATTTCGCCGCGGTTGGCGATCAGGATTTTCTTAAACTTTCGAATTTCCGGTGTCATCTTCGGTCCAAAGTTCAAAGTCCAAAACCCAAGGTCCTTTTGTCCTGACAGGACTTCGGACTTCGGATATTGGACTTTGGACGGCTACTTCTTAATGCCGTAGAGCGGTTGACCATACTCAACCGGCTGCCCATTCTCGACGTAAATCTTCGCAACTTCTCCAGTAGTCTCAGCCTGAATTTCGTTCATCAACTTCATTGCCTCGATAATACAGACAACACTGTCCGGCTCGACACGACTACCGATTTTCACAAAGGCATCGGCGTTGGGAGAGGCGGCCCGATAGAAGGTGCCCACGATGGGAGAAGGGATGATGTAAAGGTCCTGATCTTCGGACGCCTCGGTTTGGGCTTTTGCGCCGGGATGAGCGGGCACAGCGCTGACAGCCTGTTCTCCAGCCGAGCTTGCGCTTGATGCCGTCAACTCGCGGGCCGGACTGAAGCCGGCGGAGCTAGCCTCGCTCAGCTCAACGCCGCGGCGAAAACGCACACGAAATCCTTCGCGTTCCAGCTCAAACTCAGAAAAATCGTTTTCGTTGATGAGTTGAATGAGCTCGCGCAACTCATCCATGTTCACCGAACTCTCGGCGCCAATTGAGCCTCTGCGGCGCCGGCGGGCCCGAACAGGCTCACTCGAAATCTCGATATCCGTTTCCGCTAGCAGTTCAGCTTCTGCTTTTTGACTTCCGGGATCGCTCATTGTTTTCTCAGTTGCGAAAGCGGCTCTCAAATGGCCCACCTACCAAAGTGTTGAGCCCCAAAAGACTCGGGGGGCGTATCCGATGGTCATTTGGGGCATTCCCGCCAGGCGTCGCTGAAATTCGGACGACGCTGATCAAACGTTTGAGTTTAGCTCTCTTCAGTTACGTCAGACTCGGGTTCGCTGGAATCAGCTGCGGCAGTTTCGGCCGGCTCTGCGCTTGTAGCTTCTGCGGCAGCCTTGGTCGATTCGGTCTTGTCAGAAGCTTTGGCGCTCGTCTCGGCTGCCTCTTTTTGTGCCGCAGCGCCGCGATCTGCGCTCTTCGTCTCGGTTCCCTTCTTCTTTTTAGAACCAGCCGACTTGCGTTTCTTTGCTGCTTCGATGGCCTCCCGCTCGCCCTGGTTATCAACCAATTCAATGATTGCCAGCTCGGCGTTGTCCCCAGCCCGGCGGCCGAGTTTCAGAATCCTGGTGTAGCCTCCCGGTCGATCCTTGTAGCGTTCGCCGAGTTCGTCAAACAAACGTCTCAACGCAGCCACGCCTGCTGTGCGAGGCAGCCGCGCTTGCCCGCGTTTTCCGGTCAATGCCACGGCCTGCATATTTCCAGCGTGAAAGAAGCCCGCAGCCTGACGCCGCAGGTGCAGCGCGCGTGCGCCGGTATCATCACCCTCAAGATTACTGGCTTTGCGAGAGAGCGTAATGGCTTTCTCAACAAAAGGCCTTAACTCTTTTGCTTTCGGCAAGGTGGTAACAATGCGCTCCTCGCGAGCATTAATCAAAGAAACGGCAAGGTTGCGAAGCATTGACATGCGATGCTCGCTGGTCCGTCCCAGTTTGCGATGTGCTTTTTGGTGTCGCATGACTCTAAAAGATCCGTCGTATCCTATTCGTTCCGGTTGTAGCGCGGCACGTCCTAGCGCTTATTGCTCATCGTCGATATCGGCAAAGTCACTAAGGTCGGCACCGTCGCGACCTCCGGTTCCGGGGATTGGATTTCCCTGTTCGTCAAATTCCATTCCAAAATCCAGACCCATGCCGTTCAAGATTTCCTTGATTTCGTTGAGCGACTTCTTGCCGAAGTTCTTCGTAGCCAGCATCTCGCGTTCGCTGCGCTGCACCAGATCACGAATCGTCCGGATATCCGCATTCTTAAGACAGTTGTAAGAGCGCACAGACAATTCCAACTCATCAACCGAACGGTCGAGCTGATCGTTGCGCGGCAGCGGCGGTCGCTCGATCTTCGAGTAAGCGAAGTCGTCGGTGTCCTCTTCAAAGTTAATGAAGATAGACATGTGGTCCTTGATCAACTTGGCCGCCAGCCCGATCGAGTCTTCGGGTTTAACTGAACCGTCGGTCCAAACTTCGATCGTCAGCTTGTCAAACTCAGTATTCTGACCGAGTCGAGCGGCTTCGACCGTGTAATTCACTTTCTTGACGGGAGTGTGCACAGAGTCGATGGGAATGTAACCAAGCGAGAGGTCCTCGTCGAAATTCCTATCAGCCGAAACATAACCGCGTCCGCGTTTGAGTCGCATTTCCACTCTTAGCGAACCACCTTCACTTACGGTGGCAATGTGCACCGTAGGATCCAGCACTTCCACATCCGCATCCGCTTCGATATCAGCAGCGGTAACTTCACCGGCCGAGTCCTTTGAAATTCTCAAAGTCTTCGACTCGTTACCATGTAGCTTGAAGGGCACCTGTTTCAGATTCAGAATCACGTCTGTCGCGTCTTCAACTACTCCCTTTATGGAGGAGAATTCATGTTCGACGCCTTCAATCTTCACTGCGGTAACCGCCGCACCTTCAATCGAGGAGAGCAATGCTCGCCGTAACGAATTGCCGACCGTAGTGCCGAAGCCTCGCTCGAAAGGTTGCGCTGAGAAGCGGCCGTACCGTTCGGTGAGTGTCTCAGAGTCAGCAGCCAGGCGACGAGGCATCTGAAATCCGGTCCAAAGATTATTTTGATCCATAGCCATAGCGTTTTAGGTCCCGATTATGAAAAAACTGTTGTCCGCCAGGCTGTCGTTTTCGCGACAGCCGCGGGTCTGCTTATTACTTGCTATAAAGCTCGACGATAAGTTGCTCGTTAATTGAGCGATCGATATCTTCGCGCGTGGGCGAGCCACTAATGCGCGCCGCCATATCGCCGCCATCCTGTGAAATCCAGGACGGGCGTCCGCGTCCGGAGGCGGTTTGCCACGCGCCTTCGATGTGCGGGTTCTTGCGGCTTCCTTCTTTGATACTGATTGCCTCGCCGGCCCTGACTTGGTACGAGGGAATATCTACTTTTTTCCCGTTCACCAGAATGTGGCCGTGGTTAACCAATTGCCGCGCCTGACGGCGAGAGGTTGAAAACCCGGCGCGGTAGACTGCGTTATCAAGGCGCCGCTCAAGCAGGAACAACAGGTTCTCACCTGTGATTCCCTTCATGCGCGCCGCGCGTTCGAAGTAGTTACGGAACTGTCCTTCAAGAATGAAGTAAATTCGCTTGACCTTCTGCTTTTCACGCAGCTGCAGGCCATAGCCAACCAGGGCTTTGCCACGACGCATCGTGTTTCCGTGTTGTCCGGGCGGTTGTGTACCGCGTTTTTCAATCGGACAAGACGGCTTGTAGCACCTGTCACCTTTAAGAAAAAGCTTTGCGCCTTCGCGGCGGCATAAGCGGCACACCGCATCTCTATACCTAGCCAACTGTTTCTGCCTCCAGTCTAATTTCGACGGAAAAGTTTACAGGCTGCGTTTCTTCGAATCTGAGATCTCAAATTCGAGGTCTTAAATCCGACGCGCCCTTCATCCTTTAGGTTAATCACTCTCGAAAACTACAATCGCAAATTTGAGATCCCAGATCTCAAACCAACTGCAAAAACTAAACTCTACGACGCTTGGGTGGCCGGCAACCGTTGTGTGGAATGGGTGTCGTATCGCGAATCGTCACTACTCTAATTCCGGCATTAGCAATTGCCCGAATCGCCGACTCGCGGCCCCCGCCGGGTCCTTTAACTCTAACTTCGCACTGCTGCATACCGGCCTCGTGCGCTTTTTTTGCGGCCTCGTAGGCCGCCTGCTGCGCAGCGAAAGGAGTTCCCTTACGCGAGCCTCTGAATCCGCGCGCGCCAGCTGATGATTGCGCGATTAGATTACCCTCCAGGTCGGTGATCGAAATCATCGTATTGTTGAAAGAGGCAGCAACGTGCGCGATGCCCATCGGCACATTCTTCTTCTCTTTCTTTCGAAAAACTTTTTTCTTTCCAGTTGCTTTTGCCATTTTGAAATTTCAGATTTTAGATTTAGATTGCTGACCCGATACCTGACGCGCCGCAAAGACTAAGCAAGTTACTTCTTACCGGGCGCCTTCTTCTTCGCAACCGTCATACGCCGCGGACCCTTACGTGTGCGCGCGTTCGTATGCGTGCGCTGACCCCGCACCGGCAGCGAGCGACGATGCCTCAGTCCGCGATAGCACCCGATATCCATCAACCGTTTGATGTCCATCTGAATGCGCTTACGCAGGTCGCCTTCAATTTCGCCTTGTGCTTCGAGTATCGCCCTGATGCGGCTCAACTCGTCATCGTTTAGATCCTTGATGCGAGTATCGACGTTGACTGCGGCCTCAGTAAGAATCGAGCTTGCGCGCGAACGACCGATACCGTAAATGTAAGTCAGCCCAACCTCGGCCCGTTTGTTCGGTGGAAGATCGACGCCTGCTACACGTGCCATTTCTTTACTTGTTCTCCGTTAATTCGAGTCGGTACGAATGCCGACAGCAATCGCAAAACCCAATCCAAAAACGTTTATCCCTGCCGCTGTTTATGTTTCGGGTTGACGCAAATCACTCGCACCACACCTTTGCGATGAATGACCTTGCACTTGTCACACATTTTTTTTACTGAAGCACGGACTTTCATTTATTCAACCCTCAATCTTGTTCGTTGCTCAGAACTACTCTTATTTGTAACGGTAAGTAATCCGTCCGCGGTTCAGGTCGTAGGGAGACAGCTCTACCAGAACCCTGTCACCCGGAAGAATCCGAATGAAATGCTTGCGCATCTTGCCCGAAATGTGCGCCAGCACCTGGTGCTGAGTTTCCTCCAACGCAACCCGAAACATAGCGTTAGGCAAGGTCTCAAGGACCGTAGCCATAACCTCTATCGCTTCTTCCTTCGCCATATTCGCTCAGAACGAATGTTGCCTGTACCGACAAACTGCAAATAGTAACATGCCCAAAAGCCTTTGCCAAGCCGCGCTGGCCGTTGGAGTTACAGCCCTAACCTGAAGTTGCTTGAACTGTCTCGGATGGACTTCCGGAGGCAATTCGCGTCAGCACTTCAGGGCCCTCGTCCGTAATAGCGATGGTGTGCTCGACATGGGCGCTGGGTTTCCCGTCCAGCGTAACCACCGTCCAGCCATCCGCCAAAACCTTGGTATGATGGGTCCCCAGGTTGACCATCGGTTCCACTGCAAACACGTATCCGGCCCTTATTTTGGGGCCCTGACCCGGCTTGCCATAGTTTGGTATCTGCGGATCTTCGTGCATCCGCCGGCCAATGCCGTGCCCGACATACTCACGAACAATCGAGTAGCCATTGGCCTCGGCATGTTGCTGCACTGCCGCCCCGATGTCTCCCAGATGCCGGCCAGGCCGGCACTGCTCGATTGCCAGATCCAGACACTCCTCCGTGACCCGAACCAACGCCAACCAATCGTCGTTCACCTTTCCGATTGGGACGGTTGTCGCCGTATCTCCAACAAACCCATCAAGCGTGACTCCACAATCGATTGAGAAGACGTCGCCTTCCTTCAGTTTGTACTCCGAAGGAAACCCGTGAACTACCTGCTCGTTGACGGAGGCGCAAATTGAATAAGGAAAACCATGGTAGCCCTTGAACGTCGGCAGCCCCCCGGCATCACGGATCATTTTCTCAGCCGCTCGATCAATTTCTATGGTAGAGACGCCGGGTGCAGCCAGCTTTCTAAGCTCCTGTAGAACCAGCCCGGTCAGCTGCCCGGCGGCGCGCATCTTTTCGATCTCTTTTTTTGATTTCCCGATAATCATAAGAATCAGTGAAGTAAAGAGTGAAGGTGAAGAGCAAATCCACCTTTTTCACTTTTCACTCTTCACTTTTCACTATCTTCAATATGTCCGCGTAGATCACTTCCGGCTCGCGCGTGCCATCCACCACGTCGAGCACGTTGGCTGCCTTATAATAGTCAAGCAGCGGCCGAGTTTGTTCCTCATAAGTTGCCAGCCGCGCCTGGACTGTTCCGGCGTTGTCGTCAGCTCGGTGGTTGAGTTGAGCCTCGGGATGAAAATCGCAAACGTTATCATGCCTGGGCGGTTTGAAATAGATATTATAAATCTCGCCGCAGATTGGGCAATTTCGACGGCCTACCATCCGCTTTGCCAGCAGCTCACGCGGCACTTCTATTTCAATCGCTTGAATCTTCTTGCCCTGTTTAACCGCAAGCTTCTCCAGCATAGCTGCCTGCGCCGGGGTGCGGGGGAAGCCGTCCAGGATGTAGCCGCCGCGACAGTCGTCACGAGCGGTGCGCTCCTGAACCACACGAATCGTCAGATCATCGGGGACCAGCTGTCCCGCTTCCATCAGGGCACGCACTTCCGCGGCAAGTGGAGTATGCGCTTCCTTTAGCGCCCGAAACATGTCGCCAGTCGAAATCTGCGGCAGATTCAAGCGTTCATGAAGCAAGCGCGCCTGCGTGCCTTTTCCAGCACCAGGCGCACCCATCAGGACTATGATTTTCGCCATAAGGGATTTCCGGTTGCCGATTGCCGATTTCCGATTGGTCCCTTGCTCTCGGTGTGGTTTTGTTGAAATCGGCAATCGGCAAACGGCAATCGAAAATTATTTTTAGGCCCTTCTTCCTCGGAGGCGACCGCCGCCACCTAGAAATCCTTCGTAGTTTCGCATGACAAGTTGGGCCTCAATTTGTGCCACGGTGTCCATGGCCACGCCGACCAGAATCAACAAAGAAGTGCCGCCAAAGTAAAACTGATAACCCATACCTGTCGGAATCCACGATAGACCAGGGGTGCCACTTACAAACTGATCAAGCCAGGCGCCGATCAAGGGCAGGCGCGCGACTTTGAATCCACTCAGCATAAACTGCGGCAAGAAAGCAACGAGCGCCAGGTAAACAGCGCCAACTACGGTCAAGCGCGTCAAAATGCTATTGAGATATTCGGCGGTTGCTCTCCCCGGACGAATGCCCGGCATAAAGCCGCCGTGCTTCCGGAGGTTGTCAGCCACTTCCTCAACGTTGAAAACGATCGAGACGTAAAAGAAGGTGAAGAACACGATCAACGTCAGAAAGATCAACTCGTAATAGGGATCGCTGGCGTGAAAGTTTTGGAAGAACGTCCAAATTTTTCCCCACGCCGTATTCAGACTTGGCAGGATCCGGAGGAAACGCTGCGAACAGACTCTGCGGCATTGAAAGAACCGACGACGCGAAGATGACCGGAATGACGCCGCCCATGTTGATCTTCAGTGGCATGGTGGTTTGCTGTCCACCCACGAGCTGTCGCCCGACATGCCGCTTAGCATAACTGACCGGCACCTTACGCCTGCGCCGCTTCCACAAAAACGATGAACGCGATAATCGCGACGATCGCCACCAGCAGACCGAAGACTCCCAGGGTTTCCAGCGTGTCGCCACTGCGCAGCCGCTCTGCAACCTGCTGCACACCACGAGGAAGGCCAATCACGATGCCCGCAAAAATTAAAAGTGAAATACCGTTGCCAACGCCGCGCTCGGTGATCTGCTCGCCAAGCCACATGACAAAAATAGTGCCGGTGGTTAACGTGAGCACCGTGGTTAGCCAGAAATCCCCAGGTGTCGGCGCCGACCCCGTTAACCTGCAGCCAATGCGCTACAAACGAAGTCTGAATGGCAGCCAGACCAACCGTCAAGTAGCGGGTCCATTGGTTGATCTTCTGCCGGCCCATCTCGCCTTCTTCCTGCAGCTTCTTCAAGGCGGGATAGACGACGGTCATTAATTGCAGAATGATTGAGGCGGTAATGTACGGCGTCACGCCGAGAGCAAAAATCGAGATCGTGCGGAAGTTTCCGCCGGAGAAAAGGTCAAGCACACCCAGCAGCGTTCCCGCCACATCGTGCCAGACCTGGTCGAGCCGATCCTTGTTGATTCCGGGCGCACCGATGTGGGCGCCGAGGCGATAGACGGCGAGCATGCCAAGCGTAAACAAAATGCGCCGGCGAAGATCCGGCACATTGAACATATTACGAACAGCGGCAAAAAACTTATCCATTAGCGTCCTTTCGCTCGCGGCCTCCCAACTAGGCTACCTTGCCGATTTCCGTTGCCGCGCCGCCGGCCTTTTCGATTTTCTCGCGCGCGCTCTTAGTGAAGCGATGCGCTGAAATGCGAAGCGGCTTGGACAACTCACCGTTACCAAGCACTACTACATCGTGCTTGGCCTTTTTGATTATGCCGCGCGTGTGCAAAAGCTCGGGCGTTATTTCTTCGTTGGCCTCAAAGCTTCGTTCGAGCGCACCCAGACTAACCTCGAGCCATCGCTTCTTGAAAATGTTGGTGAAACCGCGCTTGGGTAAACGTCGATGCAGCGGCATCTGACCGCCTTCAAAACCTATCTTGGCGGAGTAGCCTGAACGTGACTTTTGACCCTTTTCACCGCGACCGGCGGTCTTCCCTAAACCTGAGCCAGGTCCTCTGCCGACACGTTTCTTCTTATGTACGGAACCCTTCGTGGGTTTTAGATTATTGAGACTTAAGACCATGATTGTTTTTGCCTTTAACTCGCTATTCAACGATCCGCAACAGGTGCGGAATCTTGGCGACCGCGCCGCGCATTGAAGCATTATCAGGACGCTCAACAATTTGGTTGAGCTTCGTCAAGCCCAGGCTGCGCACCATCTGCTTATGAGTTTTCGGTGTCGCTATGAAACTTCGGTAATACTGAATACGAATCTTGCCTGCGCTCTCCGAATTCTTTGCCTTTGCGGCCTCACTGTTTGCTTTTCTCGGCATAACACCTCAACACTGGTAAATGGTAAATAGTGAACGGTAAATGTCAATTGCGGTGATCGCGAATCGCTCTCCTATTACGATTCACCATCTACCAAACACCGCTCTTAGATTTCTTCCAGCTGCTTACCTCGCAACCGCGCCAGTTCCATGGGATCTTTCATCCGCAGCAGCGCATCAAAAGTCGCGCGCACTACATTGTGCGGATTCGTTGAGCCAAGAACTTTGGTGCGCACGTCGTGCACACCCACCGCTTGCATCACCGCACGCACAGCGCCTCCGGCGATCACGCCGGTACCCTGCGACGCCGGCTTAACCAAAACGCGTCCAGCTCCGAATTTTCCAATTAACTGATGCGGCACTGTGTTTTGGATTAACGGCACTCGAATCAAACTTTTCTTGGCCGCCTCGACTGCCTTCTTGATTGCCAAAGGCACTTCGCGCGCCTTGCCGGTGCCAAAACCAACGTGCCCACCTTCGTCACCCACTACGACCAGCGCAGCAAACGACATGTTCTTGCCACCCTTTACCACTTTGGTGACGCGGTTGATGGAGATAACTTGATCTTTTAGATCCAGGCCCTGGGCCGAGATACGCTGCTTCGGTTGTCTCATTGCTTTTTAGTTTTCTTACGCGGCTTTTCTTCCGCTTTCTCTTCCGGCTTTTCTTGAGCCTTCGCAGCGTCTTCTGCTGCCCTGGCCTCCAATTCATTTTTGTTCAGCCCGGCCTCGCGAGCCGCATCGGTAAGCGCTTTGATGCGGCCGTGATACAGGTAGCCGCCGCGGTCGAACACCACGCTCTCAATTCCCTTTTCCAGCGCTCTTTCAGCAATCGCTTTACCAATCCTTCGGGCAGCGTCGAGATTGCCGCCGCTGGTACCGCGCAGATCCTTCTCGGTAGTCGATGCCGAAACTATTGTCTTGCCCAGTTCGTCGTCAACCACCTGCGCATAGATGTGATTCAGACTGCGATAAACTGCCAGCCGTGGCCGTTCGCCGCTGCCTTTTACCTTACGGCGAATTCGTCTGTGAATCGCCTCGCGAACTGTTGCTCTACTCGTGTTTGCCATTTCTTTTACCCGTGAATGGTAAATGGTGAATGGTGAATAGCAGAACCCACCATTTACGATTTACGATTTACTATTTACCGGTCTTTCCAGGCTTCAGCTTGATTGGCACACCGGCGTAGCGAATGCCCTTACCTTTGTAGGCGTCCGGCTTGCGCAGTTTGTGCATCTCCGCGGCAACCTGTCCGAGCTTCTGCTTGTCAATGCTCGTCAGCGTCAGCGTCGTCTGATACTGCTGGATGCTGCCCTTGGTCGTCATGCGCTCGGCTTTGGCTTCAACTCCATCCGGCAAAGGGAAGTCGATCGGATGGGAATATCCAAGCGAGAAAACGATCCGCTTCGCCTGCACGTCGGCCTTATAGCCAACTCCAACCACGTCCATCTGTTTGGAGAATCCTTCGGTGACGCCGACAATGGCATTATTCGCCAGCGCGCGGGCGAGACCGTGCAGCGGCGCCAAATCGTCTGACGCGCGCTCGGCGCGCAGTTCGTCGCCTTCGAGTTTGAAACTGATTCCGCCGGGAATCGGAGTTTTCAAACTGCCTTTCGGTCCCTTCACTTCGAGCACTTGCTCCCCAATCGTAACCGAGACGCCTTTGGGCAGTGTGATAATTTTTTTACCTATGCGCGACATAATTAAACCTCAGTGAAGAGTAATGGGTGAAAAGTGAAAAGCCGGAAAAGAACCGTTCATTTTTCTTACTTTTTACTTTTCACTCTTCACTTCCCTAATAAATCTGCGCCAGCAGTTCGCCGCCAATGTTTTCCCGGCGCGCCGCTTTTCCACTCATCAAACCCTTGGAAGTAGAAACGATGTTCACGCCGTAACCACCCAGGACTTTCGGGATTTCACTCGAGCCGACATAGACACGCCGGCCGGGCCGCGAAACTCTTTGCAGGTAGCGTGATAGACGACGTGCCGCGCGCATCGTAACGAAGGAAAATGCGTATGGTGCGTTTCAGCCCTTCGCCCTTCAGTACAAAGTTATTGATATAACCCTCTTCCTTCAGGATGCGGGCGATTTCAAGTTTCAGCTTCGAAGCCGGAATATCCGCGCGCGAATGTTTCGCCGCAATAGCATTGCGGATTCGCGTCAACATATCGGCAATAGGATCAGTCATCTAAAACTCCATTTTCGATTGCCGATTGCCGATTGCCGATTGAAGTCCAGAAATTGGAAATCGGCAATTGAAAATCGGCAATGACATTACCAACTAGACTTAACAACGCCGGGGATTTGTCCCTCGAGCGCCAACTGGCGAAAACAGATGCGGCACAAACTAAACTTCCGCAGATAGCCACGGGCCCTACCGCACCGCTTGCAACGGGTGTAGGCGCGGACCGCAAATTTCGGTCTTCGCTGCGATTTCGCAATTAGTGATTTCTTTGCCATAACGTTTCCATGATATCAGAAGTGTCTACTGCCTAAAGGGCATTCCCAGTCCCTTCAAAAGTGCACGAGCCTGTTCGTCGTTCTCGCGCAGTCGTAATTATCGAAATATTCATGCCGCGCAACTTATCGACCTTGTTAAAGTCGATCTCGGGAAAAATCAGTTGCTCGCGAACCCCGATGGTGTAATTGCCGCGGCCATCAAAGGCCTTCGGCGAAACTCCGCGGAAGTCTCTAACTCGCGGCAGCGCAATCGATACCAGCCGGTCAAGGAACTCATACATGCGATCGCCACGCAGCGTGACCATCACGCCGATCGGCATTCCCTGGCGCAGTTTGAATGAAGCGATAGACTTCTTCGCCTTGGTGATCACGGGCTTCTGGCCGGTGATCGAACGAAGCTCGTCTGCCGCAGTGTCGAGAATCTTGGCATTGGCAATTGCCTCGCCCATGCCCATGTTCAAAACTACTTTCTGAACGCGCGGAATCGCCATCGGGTTGGTGATGCCAAACTCCTTGGCAATCGCCGGAGCCACTTCTTTTTGATACCGCTCTTTTAATCTTGCTGCCATCTCAAACCTCGTGAATGGTAAATGGTGAATGGTAAATGGGAACCGTCGACAACGTCGCCTATTCACTATTTACTATTTACTATTCACCCGTCTCATTTCTCCAACGAATGTCCGCTGGCCGGCGGCAACGCGAATTTTCGAACCGTCACCTTCAACTTGATAGCGGACGCGCGTCGGCTTGCCTGATTGCGGATCGATCAATTGGACGTTGGAAATGTTGATGAACGCTTCCTTCTCGATGATGCCGCCGCCGCGATTGCTTTGCGGGTTGGCGCGCTGGTGTCGCTTGATCACTCCGGCGCCTTCGACTTTTACTCTTTCCCGTGATGGGCGCTACCTCGAGCACGCGACCACGCTTGCCCTTGTCACGGCCGGCAATAATCACCACCTGATCGTTCTTCTTGATTTTTGAGCGCTTTGTTCCAGCCATAACTCTTAAATAACCTCCGGCGCCAGTGACACGATTTTCATGAAATTCTTATCGCGCAGTTCGCGTGCTACCGGTCCAAACACGCGCGTGCCGATCGGCGTGCCGTCTTCTTTAATGAGCACGGCTGCATTCTGATCGAAACGAATATAGGTCCCGTCCTTACGCCGCACCTCTTTGCGAGTGCGCACGATCACCGCGTCCTGCACAGTTCCTTTTTTGATCGTGCCGTCAGGCGAGGCTTCTTTGACCGTAACTTTGATCCGATCACCCAGGCTGGCGATCTTTCCGGTCGAGCCGCCAATCGGCATGATCATCTCAACCCGTCTTGCGCCTGAATTGTCGGCGACCTCCAGAGAGGTCTGCATCTGAATCATGACCTTACCTCATTTCGGAATTCGGATTTCGAATTGCGGATTTAAAAAGCCGTCTTTGCATCTTCAAATCCGAAATCCGCATTCCGCAATCCGAAATTCTACTTCGCTGCCTTCTGAACTATCTCAATTACACGCCAGCGCTTGCGCGCGGACATTGGGCGCGTCTCAACAATTCGCACCTTGTCGCCAATGGTCGCGCCCAAATCATCATGCGCCATGAATTTTGAGGTGCGACGAACGTAGCGACGATATTTGGTGTGGCGCACCAGCCGGTCGACGCGCACCACCACCGTCTTCTGCATCTTGTCGGAAACTACAGCCCCGACCTTCTGCGAGCGATGTGCGCGCGCTGCTTTTGCGTTGCCGGCGCTCGCGGCCTGTCGCCGGCGACTTCGCTCTCGGTATTCGCGGCTTCTGATTTCTGCTTGATTCTCTTCTGCCATGCTTTCTCACTTCAGGTTGCCGGACGTCCGGCGGTTCGTAACTGCTCTACTTGCTCGCCTGCGACGGACGTTGCCGCGTAATTGTCTGCAGTCGCGCCAGCGATTTCTTTTCTTCGCGGATACGCTTGACTGCGTCCACTTCTCCGAGGGCGAGTTTAAACTTCAAACGAAAAAGCGATTCTTTCAAACGGGTGGTTTCCGCTTGCAGCTCTTCTTCGGAAAGATCGTGATACTTGTCTAACTCTTCGCGCCGTTTCATAACTAAATCGCGCCTCCCTCTTGATCCGCGCGGGTCACAAATTTCGTCTTGATGGGAAGCTTTTGCGCCGCCAGACGCATCGCGTCGCGTGCTGTCTTCTCATCCACTCCCTCAATCTCGTAAAGGATGCGGCCGGGTTTGACCACCGCCACCCAGTATTCCGGTGCGCCCTTGCCTTTGCCCATGCGTGTTTCGGCGGGCTTCTTGGTTACCGGCTTGTCCGGAAACATACGGATCCAGATCTTGCCGCCGCGCTTGATGTGCCGGGTCATCGCAATACGCGCGGCTTCAATCTGGCGATCCGTGATCCACGCCGGCTCCAAACACTTGAGCCCATATTCACCAAAGCTGATCTCGCTGCCACGAGTCGCGGCGCCGGTCATGCGTCCGCGCATCTGCTTTCGGTGCTTAACTTTTTTCGGCATCAACATAATTAATGCGTTCCTGTCTCAGTAATCACGTACTCGTTTGGTCTTAGGCCTTTGGTCTTTGGTCTTTTGAGATGAGCCAGTGCTAGGCCCATCGCTTTCTCAAAGACCTAAGACCAAAGACCGGCTTTTACCCGTTTTCTCCGCGCGGTCTGTCGGCCATCAGAACCGCCGCCACCTTCACGCTCGCGACGAGTACGCGGCCGGCGCTCGCGTTCGCCCATACGCGTTTCGTTAATTGGATCCGATCCAGTGCCGCGAGCCATGGCCGCCTTCGGCATCGAGAATCTCACCACGGTAGATCCAGACCTTCACGCCGATCTGACCAAACGTGGTCCGCGCTTCAGCCAAACCGTAATCGATGTCAGCACGCAGCGTGTGCAGCGGCAGCTGTCCCTGCAGGTGCCATTCACTGCGCGCAATCTCAGCGCCGTTCAGACGACCACTAACCTTCACCTTGATTCCCTGGGCTCCAAATCGCAGCGACTCTTCCACCGCCTTTCGCATGGCCCGGCGAAACGCGATGCGCTTTTCGAGTTGCGCGGCAATTTTTTCGGCCTGCAGTTGCGCGTTCAATTCCGGCTTGTGAATCTCCTGAATCGAAACCAGCACTTCGCGACCGGTCTTGGCTGAAAGATCGCTCTTCAGCTTGTCGATTTCCGCGCCCTTGCGACCGATGATGATTCCAGGTCGCGAGGTGTAGATGATGATCTTCAGCCGGTTTGCGGCGCGCTCGATATCGACGTGCGAAACGCCGGCGCCGGCAAAACGTTGCTTCAGATCGCGCTTGAGCTTGAGATCCTCCAGCAGGAACTCGCCATACTGCTTCTTCGCAAACCAGTGCGAGTGCCAGTCCTTGTTGTAGCCGAGGCGAAATCCGTATGGATGAACTTTCTGACCCACAATCTTCTCCAGTTCTTTCGTATCTGAGATCTGCAGATTTCAAATCTGCAGATCTCAGAATGCAGTCTGAACCGATCGGTTCTACTCTTCCTCTTCGGACCTTCTTTTTCGCAGCCCGCTTAGCCGGCTTCTTCTCGCTCTCGCTGCGCTGCGTCCGGCTTCTCAGCCGCCTCCGTCTTCGGCGCCACTCGCTTCGCGCGCGGTGCGGCCGCCGCGCCGCCACGTTTTCGGTCCTTGCTTTCGGCCAGCTTCGCCGGCTTTGCCGCTACCACCTTGCCGTCACCGTGCCTGGCCGCCTTCGGCTCAGGTCGCTCGTCGTTTGAAAGCAGAATCGTCACGTGACAGAAGTGTCGCTGCTCGCGATAAGCACGACCCTGCGGCGCCGGACGAACGCGACGGCGGTTCTTGGTTGGTCCGCGATCGACAAATGCCGTCTTCACCCAAAGATCGTCCGGGTCGATCGCGACGTTTGCCTTCTCGGCCGCTTCGTTTGCATTGGCGATCGCCGAACGCACGCACTTCTCAATCAAGGTCGACGGCGCGCTTGTTCGAAAAACGCAGAATCGCCAACGCCTGATTGACGTCCTTGCCGCGAATCATATCGACTACCAGCCGCGCCTTTTGCGCCGACCCTCGCAAGATATCTTGCACTTGCTATCGCTTCCATCTGAATCCTCGTAATCGGTGATCGTCAATCGTGAATCGTAAAAGCTTCGTTCATCTACGATTTACTATTTCGCGCGTCGCTGCTGCCGGCGCGACCTTGCTCGCCTTCTCCACCTTCGTGCCGGAGTGGCCCTTGAACGTGCGCGTCGGCGCAAACTCACCGAGCTTGTGGCCCACCATATTTTCCGTCACGTAAATCGGCAGATGTCGTTTGCCGTTGTGCACGCCAAACGTCAGACCAACCATGTCCGGCGTGATCGTCGAACGTCGCGACCAGGTCTTGATCACCGGCGGCCGGTTGCCGCCCGCGCGCATGCGCTCGACAGCCTTCTGAACGCTGCTCATCAATGAACGGTCCCTTTTTTACTGAACGTGCCATATCACTCCATTTCGGATTTCGGATTGCGAATTTCGGATTGAAAGCGGGTTTTCAAGTCCGCAATCCGAATTCCGAATTCCGAAATTTATTTCGTTCTTCGATCCTTCACAATCATTTGCTGCGTGCGCTTGTTGCTTCTCGTCTTGTAACCGCGCGTCGGCTGTGCCCCAGGGCGTTACCGGATTACGACCACCGGAGGTCTTTCCTTCACCACCACCGTGCGGGTGGTCGACCGGATTCATGGCCACGCCGCGAACCTTCGGACGCAATACCCTTCCAGCGCGAGCGGCCGGCCTTACCAAGCGAAACGTTTTCGTGCTCGATGTTGCCGACCTGGCCGACCGTCGCCTTGCAAACGAGCGGCACGCGCCGCACTTCACCTGACGGCATGCGCAGCTGCGCGTAGTCGCCTTCCTTCGCAACGAGCTGCGCAAACGCACCCGCCGAGCGCGCCATCTGTCCGCCTTTACCGGGACGCAGCTCGATGTTGTGAATCTGCGTGCCGAGCGGAATATTGATCAGCGGCAGAGTATTGCCCGGCAAGAATGTCAGCCTCCGCGCCGCTCATGATCGTCTTGCCGACCTCAATCCCGGTCGGCGCGATGATGTAACGCTTTTCGCCGTCGAGATAGGTGATCAGCGCGATGTGCGCCGAGCGGTTCGGATCGTATTCAATCTGCGTGACCGTCCCGGCATACCTTCCTTGTCACGCTTGAAATCAACGATGCGATAGAAACGCTTGTGACCACCGCCGCGACGTCGCACCGTGATGCGACCGTCGTTGTTGCGTCCCGAAATTCGCTTCTTCGGCTCGAGCAGTGACTTCTCGGGAACTGCGCCCGCGCGTCAACTCATCTCGGGTCAGATACGTTTGATAACGTCGCGCCGGAGATGTTGGTGTTAGTTTCTTTATTCCCATATCTTATCTCGATTGCAGATTTGCGATTGCGGATTTCGGAAAGTCTTTCATTCCTCAATCCGAATTCCGCACTCCGAAATTAGATTGCTTCGCCGTAATCAACCGGCTTCTCGCCCTGCTTCAAGGTAACGTACGCCTTCTTCCACGACGGCTTGCGTCCTTCGAAGCGTCCGCGCCGCGCCGTCTTGCCCATGAAGTTGATCGTGCGCACATGGTCTACCTTCACCTGAAAGATGGTCTCAACCGCTGACTTGATCTCCGGTTTCGTCGCCTCCTATCGACGCGAAACGTCAACAACTGCCGCGGTATCCTGCGATTCTTCCTTGGCAACCAGCGCCTTTTCGGTAATCACCGGCGACTTGATGATGTCCCAAACTGTTCTCATTATTTAGTCGCCTCCTTACCTTAGGCTTAGCTTTGGTCGCTTTCGCTTTGGTAGTTTTCGCTGGGCAGCTTTCACCGCCGGCTTTCGCGCGCGCTTCGGCTTTGCCGGCTCATCATCCACGCCTGCAGCCGCTTCGACTTTTTCTTCCGCGGCGGTCGCAACTGCTTCCGCTCTTTATTCGGACCGAGCAGTTGCTCGAGCTCCTTGACCGCCGCTTCGGAAATAATCAAGCTGCTCGTGATAGAGCAGGTCGTAGATGTTCAGGCCAAAACTGTTGACCACTTTCGTGCTTTGCACATTTCGCGTCGAGAGCATCAGGTTCTCGTTATCGAGCGAATCAACGATCAGCGTCTTGCCTGCGAAGCCCAGCTTGCCCAGCGAAGCCACAAAGTCTTTGGTCTTCGGCTTATCGAGCGACCAGCCGTCAACCAAAGTCACGTTGCCCTCGCGCACGCGCTCAGAAAGCGCCGAACGCAAAGCACCCTGCCGCATTTTCTTCGGCATGTTGTATGACCAGTCGCGCGGCTGCGGTCCGTGAACGTTGCCGCCGCCCTTCCAGAGCGGCGAACGAAGCGACGCGATACGCGCCCGGCCCGTGCCCTTTTGCTTCCAGAGCTTGCGGCCGGAACCGGAGACGTCACCGCGAGTCTTCGTCGCCGAGGTTCCCTGACGCCCGTTGGCCATGAAGTTTCGGACAGCCGCGTGAATCAAGGCCTCATTCAAGGGCGCGCCAAACACGGCGTCAGACAATTCGACTTCGCCGACCTCTTCATTCTTTAAGTTGCGCACCTTAACGGTAGGCATAATCAACTCCATAAACCGATGATGAATGCCGGAATGATGAATGATGAACTCATCGTTCCGCCTTCATCGTTCATCATTTGATCTTCTGTCTGTCAGCTTTCTGAACGACAACTACGCTGCCATTCGCTCCGGGAACTGCGCCGCGAATCATCAGGAGATTATTCTCCGCGTCGACCCGAGCCACTGTCAGTCCCTTGATGGTCACGCGCTCGTCGCCCATGTGGCCGGACGATCGCGTTCCCTTGATAACTCGTGACGGATATGCCGAAGCGCCAATCGAACCGGGCGCACGCACGTTCATCGAACCATGCGACTCCGGCCCACGATTAAAGTTGTGACGCTTGATCGTGCCGGCGAAACCACGGCCCTTCGATTTACCAACCACGTCAACGACGTCGCCGTCGGCAAACTGATCGACCAAAATCTTGTCGCCGACATTCAGTTCACTTGAAGACTCATCCAGGCGAAACTCCTTGAGTATCCGCGTCGGCGGAGTTCCGCCGCCGGTTTTCTCAAAGTGGCCGCGCATTGGCTTGGTCACGTTCTTCAATTTTGGCGGCTTCTCGTCAACCAGTCCGACCTGGACGGCGTTGTAGCCGTCAGCGCCGCTCGCCGATTTCTTTTGCACCACCACGCATGGCCCAGCCTTAATGACGGTGACCGGCGTAACCGTGCCGTCTGCCGCAAAAATCTGCGTCATGCCGATTTTTCTTCCGATGATTCCGTTAATCATTGGTTCAATTTCCAATCTCAAATCGCCGAATACCGTTCAAGAAGTTTAGAGTTCAGCCTTCAGGCTGCACTTTGCGAGCAACAAGCTAAAGCTTGAACTCTAAACTACAAGCCCTACTGCCGGCCGAAAGCCTTAATCTCCACATCGACACCGGCCGGCAGATCCAGCTTCATCAGCGCGTCAACCGTCTGCGGTGTCGGATCGAGAATGTCCATCAGACGCTTGTGCGTTCTGATCTCAAACTGCTCACGCGACTTCTTATCGACGTGCGGCGAGCGAAGCACGGTCCACTTGTTCTTGACGGTCGGCAAAGGTATCGGCCCGGCGACACGTGCTCCGGTGCGCTTCGCCGTTTCCACGATTTCCGCAGTGGACTGATCCAGCACGCGGTGATCGTAGGCTTTCAGCCTGATTCTGATTTTTTCGTTCAACATAAATTTGCTTGTACTCTTGTCAGCGTTTGTCCAGCTTGGTCCGCTTTCGTTCTGCTCATTGCTGACTTCTGAGATCTGACTCAGACCAAGACCTAAGTCCTATTCCACAACTTCCGAAACTGTACCGGCGCCGACCGTGCGGCCGCCTTCACGGATCGCGAACCGCAGGCCCTTCTCCATCGCGATCGGCGCGATCAGCTCGATCTCCATCTCCACGTTGTCTCCCGGCATCACCATCTCTACTCCCGCCGGCAGGTGCGCTACTCCCGTCACGTCCGTCGTGCGGAAGTAGAACTGCGGCCGGTAGCCCGTGAAGAACGGTGTGTGTCGTGCCGCCTTCTTCCTTCGTCAGCACGTATGCTTCGGCCTTGAACTTCGTGTGCGGCGTGATCGAACCCGGCTTCGCTATTACCTGCCCGCGCTCGATGTCCTTACGCTCCACACCTCGCAGCAGCAGTCCGACGTTGTCGCCCGCCATACCTGAATCCAGCAGCTTCTTGAACATCTCGACGCCGGTCACTACCGTCGTGCGCGTCGGCTTGATACCGACTATCTCCACCGTCTCGTTGACCTTGATCTTGCCGCGCTCGATTCTCCCCGTGGCCACCGTGCCGCGGCCCTGGATCGTGAAGATGTCTTCCACCGGCATCAGGAACGGCTTCTCACGTCGCGCTCCGGCGTCGGGATGTAACTGTCGACTGCATCCATCAGCTCTTCGACCGTCTTCTCCCACTCCGGATCGCCTTCCAAAGCCTTCAACGCCGAACCCTTGATCACCGGTATGTCGTCGCCCGGAAACTCATAGGCGCTCAACAGCTCGCGGACTTCCAGTTCCACCAGCTCCAGCAACTCGGCATCGTCGACCGCGTCGGCCTTGTTCATGAACACCACCATCGCCGGCACTCCTACCTGCCGGGCCAGCAGAATGTGCTCGCGCGTCTGCGGCATCGGGCCGTCCGTGGCTGCCACCACCAGATATCGCTCCGTCCATCTGCGCCGCCCCCGTGATCATGTTCTTCACGTAGTCGGCGTGCCCGGGACAGTCCACGTGCGCGTAGTGACGGTTCTTCGTCTCATACTCCACGTGCGCCGTCGCGATCGTGATCCCGCGCGCCTTCTCTTCCGGCGCGTTGTCGATCGAGTCGAACGAGCGAAACTGGATCTTCGGATTGTGCTTCTGCAATATCTTCGTGATCGCTGCCGTCAACGTCGTCTTGCCGTGATCCACGTGCCCAATCGTCCCGATGTTCACGTGCGGCTTGCTTCGGTCAAATTTTTCCTTCGACATGCGTGTCTGCTCCTTTCGGAAAGGATGATGGCGGAAGGATGAAGGCTGAAAATCTCCTTCTAATCCGTTACCGTTTCATCCTCACCTTCATCCCTCATCCTTACTTCGCAACTCCCTGAACCTTTGCGATCACTTCTTCCGCAACGTTCTTTGGCGCCTGCTCATATCGCTCAAAATGCATGGTCGACGTAGCGCGACCCTGAGTCGCGGATCGCAGGTCAGTCGTGTAGCCGAACATTTCGGAAAGCGGCACAAACGACGTAATCACCTGCGCACCGCCCGGACGCGGTTCGGTCTTTTCGATCTGTCCGCGTCGGCGCATGAGATCGCCGTTTACCGCGCCCATGTATTCGTCAGGCGTTACCACCTCGATGCGCATGATTGGCTCGAGCAACACCGGCTTCGCTTTTCTCACTGCGTCCTGGAACGCCAGCGAACCCGCAATGTGGAACGAGCGCTCGTCCGAATCGACTTCGTGATAGCCGCCATACACGCAGGCGAACCCTGATGTCTACCAGCTCATAGCCCGCCAGGAAGCCGCGCTCCATCGCATCCTTGATTCCCTGCTCGACCGGCTTGATGTATTCCTTGGGAATCGCGCCACCGGTAATCTTGTTTTCGAAAACAAAACCTTCGCCGGGAGCCGGTTCGATCTCGATCTCGACGTGGCCAAACTGACCACGGCCACCGGTCTGTTTCTTGTAGATCTCTTTGCCTGGTGCCGGCTGCGTGATCGTCTCGCGATAGGCGACCTGCGGCTTGCCTACGTTCGCCTCTACGCCAAACTCACGTTTCATGCGATCGACGATGATCTCGAGATGCAGCTCACCCATGCCGGCGATGATCGTCTGACCTGTTTCCTGATCGGTCGATACGTTGAACGAAGGATCTTCCTGGGCCAGGCGGTTTAGAGCGATGCCGAGTTTGTCCTGATCCTGACGCGTCTTCGGCTCGACCGCCACGCGAATGACCGGCGCGGGAAACTCCATCGTTCCAGAATGATCGGCTTGTTGTCGTCGCATACGGTGTCACCGGTCGTGACCTGCTTCATGCCGCCAATCGCAATGATCTCGCCGGCGCTTGCCTCTTCGATGTCTTCACGCTTGTTGGCGTGCATGCGCATCAGGCGGCCGACGCGTTCTTTTGTTTCTTTGATTGGGTTGTAAGCGTAAGAACCGGCCTTAATCGTACCGCTGTAAATCCGCACAAAAGACAACTGGCCCAGGTGCTTGTCAGCCATGATCTTGAATACAAGACCGGCAAACGGCGCACTAGCATCCGGTGGACGGGTTTCAATCTCGCTGTTCTTGGGGTTGACGCCTTCTACTGGCGGAACATCAAGGGGCGACGGCAAGTAGTCTACGACCGCGTCAAGCAGCGTCTGTACCCCCTTGTTCTTGAAGGCCGAACCGGTAACCACGGGAACGAGTTTCAACTCCAGGGTTCCCTTGCGAAGTGCCTTGCGAATTTCGTCCTCAGAAATCTCCTCGCCTTCGATGTACTTATGCATTAAGCCGTCATCGACCGAAGCAACCGCCTCGACCAGTTTCTCGCGCGCCGCTGTCGCGGCTTCCTTAAGGTCGTCCGGAATATCAGTCGTTTCGTATTCCGATCCCTTGCTCTCGTCGTTCCAGACGAGGGCCTTCATGGCGATGAGATCGACTACGCCTTTTAGCTCGACTCTTCGAGCCCAATAGGAATCTGAATCGCAACGGGGTTTGCGCCCAGGCGCGTGATGATCGACTCAAACGACCGATCAAACGAAGCGCCAGCCCGATCGAGCTTGTTAATGAAGCAGATTCGCGGCACGCCATACTTGTCAGCCTGACGCCAAACGGTTTCTGACTGCGGCTCAACACCGGCGACTCCGTCAAACACTGCGACCGCACCGTCAAGCACGCGTAAGGAGCGCTCGACTTCCATGGTGAAGTCGACGTGTCCCGGGGTGTCGATAATATTGATGCGATGATCGACGCCGTTGCGTTCCCAGAAACAGGTCGTCGCAGCGCTGGTAATGGTGATACCTCGCTCCTGCTCCTGCTCCATCCAGTCCATCGTCGCCGTACCCTCGTGCACCTCGCCAATCTTGTGCGTGATGCCCGTGTAATAAAGGATGCGTTCGGTCGTGGTGGTCTTACCGGCATCGATGTGGGCCATGATGCCGATATTCCTGGTTAGATTTAAATCTTGTTTCGCCATCTCAACACTGTCGTCTTTGGCCTTGGGTCTTTGACTAAGACTAAAGCCCAAAGTCCAAGACCGTCTCACCTAGAACTTGTAATGCGCAAACGCCTTGTTGGCGTCCGCCATGCGATGCGTATCTTCCTTTTTCTTTACCGAGTTGCCGCGGTTATTGGCTGCATCGAGAATCTCACCGGCGAGCCGGTCAGTCATCGATTTTTCGCCGCGACCGCGCGCATAAGAAACTATCCAGCGGATCGCCAGGGCGCCGCGCCGTTCCTGATGCACCTCAATCGGCACTTGATATGTGGAACCGCCAACTCGTCGCGACTTAACTTCGACGGTCGGTTTCACGTTATCGATTGCACGTTTGAAAACCTTCAGCGGTTCTTCGCCGGTTTTGTCGCCGATCTGCTTCATCGCGCTATAGAAAATTATCTCAGCGACCGATTTCTTCCCGCCCCACATAACGCCGTTGATAAACTTCGTCACCAGCGGGCTGCTGTAGATCGGATCCGGAAGAACTTCTCGTCTTTCTGCAACTCTTCGTCTTGGCATAATCCCTCAATTTCGGATTTCAGATTGCGGATTTCTGATTCAAAAAACCGCTGGCATTAAATCCGAAATCCGCATTCCGAAATCCGCAATTTATTTACCTGCCGCCTTTGGCCGTTTCGCGCCATATTTCGAACGCCCCTGTTTGCGATCACTTACGCCCACGGAGTCAAGCGTTCCGCGAATAACGTGGTAGCGCACTCCAGGTAGATCCTTAACGCGCCCGCCACGAATCAGCACGATCGAGTGCTCCTGCAAGTTGTGACCAACCCCGGGAATGTACGTGGTAACTTCGATCCCGTTAGTCAGGCGGACGCGGGCCACCTTGCGCAACGCCGAGTTTGGCTTCTTGGGCGTTTGCGTGTAGACGCGGGTGCAGACACCACGCTTCTGCGGTGAACTCTGGAGCGCCGGGCTGGCGGTTTTATACTTAACTGCCTGCCGACCTTTGCGAACAAGTTGGTTTATCGTGGGCACGTTTTTGTTTCCTGACTTTTTATCTCGCGCAAAGCGCAAAAAGGCGTTACCTGCCTCTTTCCGGAACTTGATGGCATAGCCACTGGGGATGCCTCGCGGTATCCCGCTTTGTCCGGCAGTCAGCGCAGGCGAGCTGCCCTGTTAAAAGTATTTCTGTTAGGGATGTTCTGCTGGCCAGTTCAGGCAGGTATGGATTGTGGCTTCCCTTAAGCCGACTTTTCTGTGGCGTCGCATTAGGACGAGAAGGCCAACCAGGCCTTTCACGCGTGCCTGCGCGGGGTTGTTGGCTAATGACCGAAGTCAAATACCAACGCGACAGGACTACTTACGCCACAATATTTGTCAAACCGACCGCATTAATTACCCGGCCGGGGCAACGCCTCCACACCGACAGAACCTACTAAGCGTTGCATTGTCACCTTCAGACTGTCTGTCCGAAACGGAAAATATAAGGGTCAAAGACTTAACTGTCAAGCGCAGCCACCGCAATGCGACTCGCTGTTCTACAGGTATTCAAAATGCCGCCTTCAGCAAATGCCAAACTCCCCATCCGATTCCGGCGAGCGCCAGAATGACCAGGATAATTACCGCAAATACCATCAGCTTGAACTTCAGGTAGCGATTCTTACTCGGCGGGGCCAACGAACTCTGCGGAAAATACGGCGGCGGCGTATAGGTTGCCATTGTTACTCCTTAATCTCATGGCGGTTATTCCGCCTAATAAATTATCTCTCAGTGCCCGACTCAAGGCTTACGCGGGCGATTGGAATTCGATTTCGAATTCGAGTTTGACCTGGACGGCGTCGAGGTATTTGTCGACGGCGATTCACCATTGGCATTCTTCAACTCGTCTTCTTTCTGTTGTTTCTTTAAGAGGTCTTCCTGATGTTTCTTCCCGGCTTTAATTCGCTGCACACCCTCGCGTGCCTCTTCCAAAGCATCCTCGGCGCGAGTATTGTTCGGGTCAATATCCAGCGACTTGGAAAAAGCCGTGACAGCTTCGTCATACTGGGCCAGCTTGCTTAGAGCCGTTCCCAGGTCGTAGAACATGTCTGCGTCGTCCTCTTTCAGACGAGTCGCCTGGCGGTACTCCTTTACGGCTTCACTGTACAAATGTAACCCCGCATATGCCTGGCCCATATTGTAGTGCGCCTCGGCGTCCTTGCTGTTTGCCTCAAGATACTTTTTGTATTTCTCGATGGCTTTCTTGTACACGTCCTCAGCTTCCTGGTCCTTGCCAACCGCCACATACGCCAAGCCCAACCGGAAATACGCCTCTGCCAGTTCGGGATCTAACTTGATTGCCTCTTGAAGTGTGTCAACCGCCTTCTCATCCTGATCGCTGATGTAGAGCTGCTTGCCTTCTTCCAAATAAGCCCGTGCCTGGGTTCGATTCTCCTCAGCACTGAGCCCCCCTTGCACGGACACATTGCTATTGGCGTTTATCGGTTTTTTCCGCTTGCAAGCACCTTGACCAATCGCAAGGAAAAAAATGACGATTAGGCTAATTGATAGCGTCCGCTTCATGGTTTACCAAAGTTCAACGGCGAGATTTAGGCGACCCCTTATCTACTTGAATTCCCAGGGTGAGTCAAACGGCTATCCGGCATATCGACCGCGATTTCCGGGACGTGCCAGAAGGAATCTCGTGATGGCGATGGCTTGATCGTTTTGGAAAACCGCCGCTATTGCCCCTATTTCCCAATCATCTGCTATTTCCGGATTAGAACCCTCGGCATTCGACTCTTGAGCTGTGCCGAGGGGAGAAGAAAGTGCCCCGTAGGAGTAAGAAATGTTCAGACAGGTGCCCCGCGGAATTGCGTTGTTACTACCTCTGGCGCTGATAGCGTTGCTCACCGTCGCTACTGTCGCATCCGCCAAAAAGGAAGGTAGGGTAGAGGTTAGGGAATTTGGTCCTCCAAACCTCAGTTTACTTGCGGAACCGCGTGTAATCACGGCCTGCGAAGACTCGAGTACTGCAGTGGTTCATCTGAACGCGCGCGCCACATCCAACTCTCCAATCAGTTATCGCTGGACCAGTAACGCCGGCCGCATCTCAGGCGAGGGCGCAGCGGTCACCTGGGATCTTTCGGGTCTTCAACCCGGTTACTACAAGGCTTACGTTGACATTGATACGGGCGGCGGTGACGAAGCTTGCCAGGCATTCGCCTCTACTTCGGTACTCGTGAATCGCTGTGCCCCGCCGCCACCGACCTGTCCGAATGTAGCCATCGAATGTCCTAACAGAGTTGTAGTGAATGAACCGCTAACCTTCAGATCGACTGTTTCCGGCGGGTCGAATGTGAGGCAAACCTACAACTGGACCGTTTCGAACGGCCGCATTCTTGATGGTCAAGGAACTGACACGATCCACGTTGACACTACCGGACTTGCCGGCCAATCCATTACAACAACGCTCTCAATGGGAGGATATAATCTCGACTGTTCCGCCACTTGCGCCGTCCAATTTCCCGTTCCGGTCGAATGTAAGAAGTTTGACGACTTTCCAAGTATCGCGTCCAACGACCTGAAGGCGCGCCTCGATAACTACGCAATCGCAATGCAGAACGATCCGAAGGCCACCGCCTATATCATCGTTTACCCTGGAGTACATGGACGGCCGGGCGAAGTGCAAAAGAACACTACGCGCGGTGTCGACTACCTGGTAAATTCAAGGGGCATTAATGCTCAACGCATCGTCACCCTGGTTGGCCCAGCTCGGGATGCACTGCTCGTCGAGCTTTGGCTTTGCCCGCAGGGCACCAAGCCACGTGCCGGCGATCGGTAAACTAACAACACTCATTGGCATTAGAGGCCAGCGGCAGCAATCAGCGTCCGCCGACCTTTACTGTTATACTTCCGCGCCCCCGCATTCCCCTTAAGAAGCCCCATATTCCGCCAATAGGTGCGTTAGAAAATTCAACTACTGAACCGAGCGCGGTAGCGCCAAAGGCTTAGCTCTTTTTTCGGTGTTTTTCGTTGCGAGACCCGCCGACGAAAGCCGAACTACACCAAGCCGTTTCGGACGTGTTGATTTCCAGCATCTGGCGCTAGCGCGCTCGGTCTGTAGGGACCGTGCTGAAGGAACATCTAGATGTCAGAACCCACGTTCGATGTGATCATAGTCGGCGCAGGTCCGGCGGGCCTAAGCGCAGCTCTCATCCTGGGCCGTGCCCGCCGTCGAGTGCTGGTCTGCGATGCCGGTCATCCTCGTAATGCGCGATCTCATGGTCTCCACTGTTATCTAACGCGTGATGGTATTGATCCGAAGGAGTTCCTGCGCCTTGGCCGGGAGGAGTTGCGAGTTTACGAAACAGTTAAACTGCGGCAGGCCGAAGTGACTGACGCTCGCCGTTTGGTAAACACTGGAGCAGATCACTTTGAGGTGACGCTCAACAATGGCGAGCGTCTGACTTCGCGCAAACTACTCCTGGCGACTGGAGTGATCGACGAAGTTCCCAGGATTGAAGGACTTTCGCAGTTCTACGGAACCAGCGTGTTCCACTGTCCCTACTGCGATGGCTGGGAGATGCGAGACCAGCCACTGGCCGTCTATGGCCATGGAGAAGACGTCATCGGTCTAGCCCTGGAGCTCACCTTCTGGACCCGGAACTTAGTGCTGTGTACCGATGGTCGAGCCGAACTTTCCGGCGAAGATATTCAGCGACTGCTGAAACGAAATATTCCCCTAAACGAAACCAGAATTGCCCGGCTTGAAGGAAGCGCGGGTGTGTTGGAACGAATCGTGTTTGCAAATGGAGAATTGCTCTCGGTGCGCGGGATGTTTTTCAGTACCGGTCAAAAGCAAGGTTCCGATTTGCCTCAGAAACTCGGTTGCAAGTTTACCGAGCAGGGCTGTGTTCGTACGTACGACTATGAGAAAACCGACGTACCTGGCCTCTATGCGGCGGGTGATGCTTCACGTTTCGCACAGCTTGCGATTGTCGCTGCATCTGAAGGCGCCCTGGCGGCGGTTGCAATCAATAAGGAATTGATGAAGGAAGATCTTGACTAGCGCCCACGCAAACTGTAGGCGGAGAGCGGACCAAGCGCTATCATTTCATGAGGGCTCTTCTCTAACAATATCGGTTGGCTTTTTATCCTCGCGCAAACCCTGAAATGATGGATGGCGGATCACTCCGTCAGCGGTCCATTCCATAAACTCAACCTCCCCGACCAACTGCGGCTTGGCCCAATGAGCAGCGCGCAGACCAGGGTCCTTCGGGATCGACGCCAGAGGCATCGCAGCTTGTGACAGGCGATCAAGTTTTTTCTGAAGATCGAGCCGCTGTTTGATACTGAAGCCAGTGCCAACCCTACCGCAATAGATCAGTTTTCCTTTTTCGTAGACTCCAAGAATTAGTGATCCAAAACCCGGGAAGTCATTCTTCGAAGGCGTGTACCCGACGATCACAAACTCCTGTCGTTTAATACACTTCGTCTTAAGCCAGTTTCGGTTTCGCGTTGACTCGTAAGAGGATGCCGCTAGTTTGGAGACAACGCCTTCGATGCCGTACTCGCAGGCCTGTTTGAAAAACGCCTCGCCGTTCCCTTCCACGTGATCGCTGTAACGCAGCGCTCCTTTGACTTTCGCGTTGGCCAGCAACTGTTCCAGCACCGCCTTACGGTTCTTCAAGGGAGTTTGAGTGAGACTGTAGCCATCCAGGTAAATCAGGTCGAAAATTTCAAACACGAACGCCGGAACCTTATCGCCACCTCTGCCCATCGACTGCTGCAGTTTCTGAAAACTACTGCGACCAGCCTTGTCCACGATCACAACTTCACCGTCGAGTATGGCCGTGCCGGCCGGAAATGTTTTCAGCGCCGCAGCCAGATTGGGAAATTTCTCAGTCCAGTCCTTGCCATTGCGACTCCAAAAACGCGCCTTGCCGCGGTTCAAATGACAAACCATGCGGTAGCCGTCAAACTTCAATTCGTGCAGCCACTCGTCACCAGACGGCGGCTCACGAACCAATGTAGCCAGCTGCGGCGCGACAAATTCCGGCATAGCGGTTTTACGCGCGCCGGGAAGTTTTTTGATTTGGATAGCGGTTAGACTCAACGAGCCTCTCTCGGACTGTGGCAATGATTTGCTGGGACCGCGGGCGTCTCGCCCGCAAGTGAGCGCGAAGCGCGAAAAACTTCGCGCCTGATGGCGCGTTTGCGGGCGAGACGCCCGCGGTCCCACAAAATCACTTGATCTCTACCCAACGATCAAGGTCCAGCCATCGTCCCTTGTCGTAAACCTCAATGCGATAGACGGGGTGAATCTCCCAAATTGAACGGCGCTCCGGCGAATGGCGCTCAGTTACTTTGTCTCCAGCAATCACACAGGGCTGATGACTGGCGTCATAAAACAACGGACCGGTCAATCGCAGCCTGAGTGGACGGGAATCAGCAGTTTGGTTTTCGACTATGCGCTGCTTCAACAGTCCCGGGAACAAACTTTCGATCTCGGGCTTTTGTCCGTCATGAAATCTGCTCCACACTGCGGGCCGGTAATGCGGACTAATCTCCGCGGTGATGGTGGTGCATTCATCTGTATTGGGATTGGTGTCCGGACTGAGCGCGATGTGGATATCGTTCCAGTCGAGTTCCGGGTTGTCGCAATCGACCGCTTCACCTCGGGCAGGTCTGCCATCGGAAAGCTTGCTGTATTTGGTGTTCGCATAGTTAGCATTGAAAACATAAGCCTGTAATGACACCAGGCTGCCTTCACCAATGGTTTTGCCTCGAACTTTTATCAGGTTTCGCAAAAGAGTTCGGTCACCGGGATACTTCCCCTGTAACACAATCTTACCGGCTTCGATCTGCTTCGCACTTGCTTGCTGAAGTCGCATGAAGTCAGCGAATTTCAGCGGGACCGGCGCTCCCTTCGCGGTGAAATTATTTTTGGCGGCGTTTTGCGCGTAGTGATAAATGTTGCCGTCTGCTGTTCCGGTGGCAGGACAACCCCGATCGATCTCGTGCTGCTCGGCGATGCGTGCGAACGGAAGTTCGACCAGCTCAGTTTCGAACTTCTTTGCGGGTTGCTGCTGGGCCAAAGCAATGCCAAAAAGAATGATCGACACGAATATGGCAACCGCGAGCAGTTTGGCTAATAGTTGCTTCATCTTCTATCTCGCGTCATAGCTCAAGCAGTTCAGAGTTCAAGCTTCAGCTTTGGGTTTGATAATTCCAATACCACAGCCTACAGGCTGAACTCCGAACTACCCGCCTCAAACTCAACCAGTTACTAGCCTTCCGAATAACCATGCGCCCTGGCGCCCCACGCCAGTGTAAACAACAATGAACCTAGCGCCGCAACGATTATTAACCCCTCAAAAGCGACATCCCATCCATAATGCTGTACAAGCGCGCCCAGTCCCCAACCCGAAAGCACAGTACTCGCGTAGCCAAAGATGCTGGTAAGCCCAATTGCCGTGGCCGCCGCTTTCTTCGTAGCTAAATTCGCGGCGGCGACAGCGAGCAAACATTGCGGACCGTAAATGAAAAAGCCCGCGGCGCCAAGTAAAGCTGCGGTGGACAGCTCTGATTGTCCAGGAATTCTCCAAAACAGAAAAATTGAAACGCCCGCAAGGATCATATAGATCAGGCACACCCGAACTGCGCGGCCTCCGAAATACCTGTCCGTTAACCAACCGCCAACCAACGCGCCGATCAAACCAAAGAATTCAAAACCGGCCACCATCCAGCCCGCATGAGTGATCTTGATGTGCTTGGACTGAGTTAGTAGCGTTGGCCCCCAATCGAGCACTGCATATCGGATAATGTAAACGAAGAAATTCGCGAACGACACAATCCAGATATACTTGTTTCGAAAGACATGCTCGTAAATAAATGCCCTGAACTCCCGGCTCGATTCACGGTTTGTGACTCCAGTTCCCTCCACCTCCGGCAGACCAACGCTGGGAGGAGTGTCCGGCAGGACAAACCAAAGAAACAGGGCGCAAGCCAGCGCCAGCGCCGCCGGAACAAAGAAGCAGAATCGCCAGTTAATACCGACCAGGTAGCCGCAAATGATAACGATCAAACCGCCGCCGAGAGGATGCGACATGTTCCACAGGGAGAACTTGGTCGCGAGTTGCTTAGGAGAAAACCAGTTGGACATCAGGCGTGCGCACGGCGGGAATCCCATGCCCTGAAACCAACCGTTCAGAGTCCAGATTAAACCCAGCGCGATCACGGTCGAGCTAAAACCAAATATCACATTAAGGATGGCCGACATCGCCAGGCCGCTCACCATGAGCACGCGCGCGTTTGTGCGGTCGCCGAGAAAGCCGTTGGCGAACTTTGAAACGCCGTAAAGCAAGCCGTGCATCGTCAGGAACAGACCGAGCTGAGTTTTCTGTATCCCAAGACTGCTTTCCATTACCGGCATTGCGATGCTGAGGTTTTTGCGCACGAAGTAAAAAGTCGCATAGCCGATGATTGAAGAAATGAGTACGCGCTTTTGCCAACGCCGGTATTCGCTGGCGATCTCCGCGGGGCCTGTTATTTTGAAGTCGGCAGCCGGCGTCGGTTGAAAAATAAAGGCAAGACGAGAAAGCAAAGATGTTTCCGGTTTGACGCTCATGTATTGGAGCCAGAGATTATTGATCGAATCACTGCCTTTGTCTTCGCGCAGGACGCGATACTGTTTACTGGGACCGCGGGCGTCCCGCCCGCAAACGCGCCGAAAGGCGCGCTAGTGGTTAAATTGAGTGTTAGATTAGAGCTGTTCGCGCTTCGCGCTCATTTGCGGGCGGGATGCCCGCGGTCCCAGCACATCGCTTGATGCAATGCAATAGCAAGAAATAAGACAGTGACGAACGCATCAGACCAATCCGAAATTGCTGCGGCCTACAACGATTGGGCCGAGACCTATGACGTGGTTCAGAACCAAACGCGTGATCTGGCTGCGAAAGTTTTGAGGCAAGTCAGCCTCGACCTTACCGATCGCAAAGTAGTTGAAGTGGGCTGCGGTACGGGTCGCAATACGACCTGGCTTTCTGAGCGCGCCTCGGAAATTGTGGGATTGGATTTTTCTGACGAGATGCTCGCCCGGGCTCGATCCCGCGTAGACAATCCCCGGGTCCGTTTTGTTCAGCATGACGTTCGCACCACCTGGCCACTCGCTGATGCTTCTGCCGAAGTCGTCATAGCAATGCTTATTCTGGAGCACGTCGAAAACCTGGCGCCGGTCTTTGCCGAAGCCGCGCGCGTCCTGAATACCGGCGGGCAGTTTTTCCTTTGCGAGTTGCACCCGATGCGCCAGCTGACCGGAGGACAGGCCCAGTTCAGTAACAGCAGAACCGGCGAGCGCCAGCTTGTTGATGCCTTTCTCCACGATGTTTCGGATTACGTGAACACCGGATTGTCTTCAGGGTTTGAACTGGAGCAGATGGGTGAATGGCGTGACGAGGCCGCACCAGTGAACAGTCAGCCCCGGCTATTGTCGCTACTGTTCAAGTCGCGACCGGCGCGGTAAAGAGTGACTGGAGAAAAACTTTTGTACCTTCGGGCCCGGTCAATTCCAACCACAGGGGACCGTTTGCCGGTTCAAGGCGGAGGTTAAACCGCAGGAAGGGACAACATTCGCGCTCAAAAGTAATCAGTTGAGCCAATTCGGCGATCCAGTTTGCGCCTGAAGGAAAGCGATAGGCATAACCGTCGTCGAGTTCTTTTGTTTCCAACAGGGCTTCCTGAAAAGTCTTCAGCAAGTCTGCACGACGTTGCTGAAACTCAGGATCCGTGAGACTGCAGGCGATTGGTAGTTCGGTGGAAGTCATTGATTATCCCCCAGCCTAAATTGACGAGACAATGATTCAACGTCACATACGCAAAATCAGAACTGGGAGCGATAGCGACCAGCCAAAAGCGCAACTAATGAAGAACTGCAGCGTTTGAACCCCAATCCTTTGAAGTGGATCCTTCGGCTGGTCGCTATCGCTCCCAGTTCTGATTTTGTCCGACCAACATCATGGACTGCTACTGAATATCAACTGATCCAATACACTTCTTCAACGCCGGCCCAACCCTATGTTACGATTTGCGCACCCGGAAACTAAATCCCCCGCTGATTCTCGCAATTGTTGAATCAAATACGCTGAAGAACAAGCATACGCGCAGGAGGCAACTATGTTGAAGTTAAAAACTATGTTATTGACGATCTTCTCCCTGGTTTTTCTAGTGGCAGCGACCTTCCCCTCGCAGGCACAGAAAAAAGACGTTAAAGAGGAAAAGGTTTATACCGGGCCGGCAGTGCTCTGGCGTGCGCCGAATGACATTGAGTCGCGCAATTTGTTACTGGGCGCGGGTGGCGAAGCGATGAAACCAGATCTCAGCCGGGTCACATTTGTTGCCGAGAAGAAGGGCGGATGGTCCACCAAATACACTGTCCGCGATGGCAAGGGAAATGAGTGGGTCGCCAAACTCAGCAAAGAAGCACAACCCGAGACAGCGGCGAATCGCCTGGTGTGGGCCGCCGGTTACGAAACGGAGATCGTCTACCTGGTACCGGAACTGGAAATCCAGGGTAAAGGAACATTCAAGAACGTAAAACTCGAAGCTCGTCCGAAAGATGTTAAGCGTGCCGGCGACTGGCCGTGGGAGGGTAACCCTTTTGACGGCAAACCCGAATTCCGGGGTCTAAAGATCATGATGGTGCTGATTAACAACTGGGATATGAAAGACGACAATAACGCGATCCTGGCCACCAAAGGAGTGACAACTTCTGAGCGCCGCTACATCATCAGCGACCTCGGCGCGACCTTTGGAAAGACCGGCGGTATTATTTCGCGCAGCCGCAACAAGCCCTCGGATTATGTGAAGTCAGAGTTTGTGAAGGGAGTCAAAGGTAATCTGGTCGACTTCAACTATGGCGGCAAAAACGGAAAGTTGTTTGACGATATTACAGTCGATGATGCGAAGTGGTTGGGCGGATGGTTGAGCCGCTTAAGTGATGGTCAAATTAGGGATGCGTTTCGGGCGGCCAACTACACTCCCGAAGAAGTGGAGATGCTGACAGGAGCCGTCCGCGCGAGAATAAACGCGCTGGCTAGCCTTGGGGGCAACAGTGGACGATAGCCAGACCTCCAACCCAAAAAACAAGGACAGGCATCCGACGCCTGTCCTTTTTTCTTTTTCACGTCTCGAGTCTGAAGAACGTCTAACAGGAAGGCCTGTCTACTCCGGCGCTTCTTCTTCGCCGTCCGCACCGGCAGCAACCAATGGCTCGCGCACAGGCGGCGCCGTAATCTCATGGCCCCCCACGATGTCGGGAAAATCATCGAGGTCCCGATCGCGCGCCTGATCGATCGTTCATCGCGCTCGATATCCACGTTGCGGTAGTACTCCATGCCGGTGCCGGCCGGAATCAACCGTCCCATGATCACGTTCTCCTTCAGGCCGCGCAGGTAATCGATGCGTCCGGAAATGGCCGCTTCGGTCAGCACGCGAGTCGTTTCCTGGAACGACGCCGCCGAGATGAACGAGTCGGTCGACAGCGAAGCCTTCGTGATACCGAGCAACAGCGGCTCGGCCTGCGCAACTTCGCCGCTCATCCTGTCACACGCGTTCGTTCTCGTCATTGAAGCGGAAACGATCGACCTGCTCCTCGAGCAGGAATTCCGTATCGCCGACTTCCTTGATCTTCACCCAGCGCAACATCTGACGAACAATCACTTCGATGTGCTTGTCGTTGATGTTCACGCCCTGCAGACGATAGACCTCCTGAATTTCGTTGACGAGGTACTCCTGCAAGCGCTGCATACCGAGAACACGCAGAATGTCGTGCGGATTCAGCGGGCCGTCCATCAGCGCTTCGCCGGCGCGGACGCGATCGCCTTCCTGCACGTTGATGTGCGTACCGCGCGGAATGTCGTACTCGCGCTCCTCGCCGTCGTCGCCGGTAATGATCAGCTTACGTTTGCCCTTGGAGATCGGACCCAGCGTAACGACGCCGTCGATTTCCGACATGATGGCCGTTTCCGCCGGACGCCGAGCTTCGAACAACTCGACGACGCGCGGCAAACCGCCGGTGATGTCCTTGGTCTTGGTTGTTTCGCGCGGAATCTTGGCGATGATGTCGCCGGGCTCCACGTCTTCGCCGTCCACCACCATCAGGTTCGCACGCACCGGCATCTGGTAAGTCTTCAGCATCTTGTTGCTGGCGCTGCGAATTTCCAGACGCGGCTGTTTCTTCTCGTCGGGCGAGTCTTTAACAACCATGCGCGACTGGCCGGTTACTTCATCGACCTCTTCGTCGAAGGTCACGCCTTCCTTCAGGTCCTGGATACTTAACGTGCCCGGCGACTTCGGTCAGAATCGCGAACGTGAACGGATCCCAGGTTGCCAGCAGCTGATCCTGAGTCACGCGTTCGCCGTCCTCGACCAGAATGTGCGCGCCGTAAACGATCTGATAACGCGCCGCTTCGCGACCGCGGTCGTCGATGATTGTCAACGACCCGTTGCGATTCATTGCGATGCGCTCGCCCTTGCGGCTTTTTACGGTCTGCAGATCCAGGTATTTGATTGTGCCATCCTGGCGAGCTTCGTGTTTCGAAGACTCTTCCAGACGCGCCGTACCACCGATGTGGAACGTACGCATCGTGAGCTGGGTGCCGGGTTCGCCGATCGACTGTGCAGCAATAACGCCCACCGCTTCGCCGATTTCGACCGGCCGTCCGGTTGCGAGGTTGCGACCGTAGCACTTAATGCAGCAACCGCGACGCGATTCGCAGGTCAACACCGAACGAATACGAACACGCTGCACGCCGGAACGTTGAATCTCCGACGAAAGGTCTTCGTCGATTTCCTGGTTGGCCTCGACGATCACGCGGCCTTCGACCGGATCGATAACGTCTTCGAGCGCAGTGCGGCCCACGATGCGATCACGCAGCGACTCGATCTCCTCGCCGCCTTCAATGATGGCGCTGGCAGAGATACCGCGTAGCGTGCCGCAATCCGGTTCGCTGATGATCACGTCCTGAGCAACGTCAACCAGACGCCGCGTCAGGTAACCCGAGTCAGCGGTCTTCAGCGCGGTGTCAGCCAGACCCTTACGCGCGCCGTGCGTCGAGATGAAGTACTGCAACACGTCCAGGCCTTCGCGGAAGTTTGCCTGGATTGGCGTCTCGATGATTTCGCCCGAGGGCTTGGCCATCAAGCCGCGCATACCGGCCAGCTGACGAATCTGCTGGGCGCTGCCTCTCGCTCCGGAATCGCTCATGACGAGAATTGGATTTAGCTCGCCTGAGGATTTCTCGCGCTCGTCCATCGCCTTGAACATTTCCTTGGCGACCTTGTCAGTCACTTCAGACCAGATGGCGATGACCTTGTTGTAGCGTTCGCCGGATGTGATGACGCCGTCGAGATACTGTTGCTCGACCGCAATGACATCCTTCTCAGCCTTATCGACCAAAGGCCCTTCTTCGCGTCCGGCGTAACCAGATCGTCGATGCCGATCGAGATGCCGGCCTTGGTCGCGTAAAGGAACCCGAGGGTCTTGAGATCGTCAAGCATCTTCACGGTCATCTCGTGGCCGAGACGAATGTGCGAATAGTTGACCAGCGATTGCAGACCTTTCTTCTTCAGCGTGCCGTTGAAAAACGGCAAGCCCGGCGGAATCGAGTCGTTAAAGATAACGCGGCCGACGGTCGTATCGATCACGCGGCGCACGTCTTCCTGAACGGCGGCACGCAGAATGTCCTGCGGATCGTGTTCCTGCGTCAGGTCGATCAAATCTCCCTGGATGCGCAAGTTTGATTGGCGTCTGCGTTGTAACTTCCCTGGCATCCAGCGCCAGCAGCACTTCTTCGAGCGAAGCGAACACGCGGCCTTCGCCCTTCGCGCCGGCCTTGTCACGCGTCAGGTAGTAAATGCCAAGCACGATGTCCTGCGAAGGTACGGCGATTGGCTGACCGCTCGCCGGACTGAGAATGTTGTTGCTCGAAAGCATCAACACTGCCGCTTCGATCTGCGCTTCCGGAGAAAGCGGAATGTGTACTGCCATCTGGTCGCCGTCGAAGTCGGCGTTGAAAGCGGTGCAGACGAGCGGGTGAATCTTGATCGCCTTGCCTTCAACCAGCACCGGCTCAAACGCCTGAATGCCGAGGCGGTGAAGCGTCGGCGCGCGGTTCAGCAGCACCGGATGCTCGCGAATTACTTCTTCGAGAATGTCCCAGACGACCGGCTCCTGACGTTCGACCATTTCGCGCGCCTGTTTGATGGTGGCCGCATGACCCTGTTTCTCAAGTTGGTTGTAGATGAACGGCTTGAACAGTTCGAGCGCCATCTTCTTCGGCAGACCGCACTGGTGCAGTTTCAACTCCGGACCAACGACGATCACCGAACGTCCTGAGTAGTCGACGCGCTTGCCGAGCAGGTTCTGACGAAAACGTCCCTGTTTGCCTTTGAGCGTTCCGCTAAGCGACTTCAGCGGGCGATTGTTCACACCGCGCAGCACGCGACCACGACGGCCGTTATCAAACAGACGCGTCGACTGCTTCCTGGAGCATGCGCTTTTCGTTGCGCACGATGACTTCCGGGGCGCGCAACTCCATCAGCTTCTTGAGACGGTTGTTGCGATTGATAACGCGACGATAGAGATCGTTAAGATCCGAAGTCGCGAAACGTCCGCCATCCAGCGGCACCAGCGGGCGCAGCTCGGGTGGAATGACCGGGATCACATCGAGAATCATCCACTCCGGACGATTACCGGACTTCAGGAAACTCGTCGCAACCTTCAGCCGTTTCGAATACTTGAGTTTCTTCTGCTGCGAAGTTTCTTCGCGCATGCGCTTGCGCAGCTCGATCGACGAGCTCCTCGACTTCGACCATTCGCCAGCAGCTCTTTGATCGCTTCGGCGCCCATCTTGGCGACAAATGCGGCGGGATAATCGCGCACGAGTTCGCGATAGCGCTCGTCGGTCAGCAGTTCACGCTCTTTCGATTCCGGGAACGTCGCCCGGATCGATGACGATGTACGATTCGAAGTAGAGAACTTTTTCCAGCTCGCGCAGCGGAATGTCGAGCAGGTGGCCGATGCGCGAAGGTAGTCCCTTAAAGAACCAGACGTGCGAACAGGGGCTGGCCAGATCGATGTGGCCCTAAACGCTCGCGGCGCACCTTGGCCTGCGTCACTTCGACGCCGCACTTGTCGCAGATCACGCCGCGGTGCTTCATGCGTTTGTACTTCCCGCAGAGGCACTCCCAATCCGCGACCGGTCCGAAGATGCGCGCGCAGAAGAGTCCGTCACGCTCCGGCTTGAACGTGCGGTAGTTGATCGTCTCCGGCTTTGTCACCTCGCCATGCGACCATTGCCGGATCTTGTCCGGCGAAGCCAGCGAGATTCGAATTGCCTCAAAGTCAGGAGCTAATTGCGTCTTCTCTTGTTGAAATCGAAACACTTGATTTTCTCCGTTGTCGCTTACAACAAACCAAACATTTTTGGACTTTGGTCTTAAGCCTTTAGTCTTTGACTTCTTACGTCGCAGCCTCGGCGACGCGCGGACAGAGCAAAGACCAAAGTCCAAAGACCCAAGAACAATCGTTATCCTTCTACAGCACTGGTGATTAGCGCCTCACCGACACCTTCTTCAGTGCCGTCCCCGTTGCCAGGCACCTTCTTGTTAATCAACTCCACATCCAGGCAGAGCGACTGCAGCTCGCGCACCAGCACGTTGAACGATTCCGGCAGGCCCGGATCGAAATCAGCCTCGCCCTTGACGATCGCTTCGTAGATCTTCGAACGTCCGGCCACGTCGTCCGACTTCGCCGTCAGCAACTCCTGAAGAATGTGAGCCGCGCCATATGCCTCCAGCGCCCAAACTTCCATTTCTCCGAAGCGCTGACCACCGAACTGCGCCTTACCACCGAGCGGCTGCTGCGTGATCAGGCTGTACGGCCCAATCGAGCGGGCGTGAATCTTGTCGTCGACAAGGTGCGACAGCTTGAGCATGTAGATGTAGCCAACCGTAACTTTCTGCTCGAACGGATCGCCGGTCAAGACCGTCATAGAGAATCGCTTTACCAGACTCGTTGACGATTTCCGGTAGACCCAGCTCCGTCGCCTTCTCGCCCGCCAGCTGTAAGCTTCTGCTTGATCTCAGCTTCAGTTGCGCCGTCAAAAACCGGCGTCGCAAAGTGAACACCGAGCACGCGCGCGGCCCAGCCAAGGTGCGTTTCGAGAATCTGACCCACGTTCATGCGCGAGGGCACGCCGAGCGGATTGAGAACGATCTCGACCGGAGTACCATCCGGCAGGTAAGGCATGTCCTCTTCCGGCAGAATGCGGGCAATGACACCCTTGTTACCGTGACGTCCGGCCATCTTGTCGCCGACTGAAAGCTTGCGCTTCATGGCGATGAAGACCTTGACCATCTTGATCACGCCCGGAGCGAGTTCGTCGCCCTGTCGCAGCTTGGCGATCTTCTCTTCGTAGATGTCCGAGAGAATCTTGATCTGGCGCTCGGTGCGATCTTCGTATTCCTTGATCTCAGCGCCGACGTCGACACGCGTCGAAGCCATCTGCACTTTCCGCAGGACCTTCGGCTTCAATGCCTTCAGCATCTCGCGCGTAATGGCAAATGCCCTTCTGGAATCACATACCTCTCGATTAACGGTCAGGTCGGCGGAAAGCTTGCGGCCTTCGAGAAGTTCGTGGATACGCTCGTCGCGCTGTTCCCGAAGGATACGAATCTCGTCCTCAAGGTCGCGTCGCAGTCGATCTTCTTCTTCCTGTTCGATGGCGAGCGAACGCTGGTCCTTTTCCTGACCCTTGCGGGTGAAGACCTGAACGTCAACGACCGTGCCGTCGATTCCCGGAGGGCAGACAAGCGATGCGTCTTTAACGTCGCCGGCCTTTTCACCGAAGATCGCACGCAGAAGTTTCTCTTCAGCGGTCAACTGCGTTTCGCCCTTCGGCGTCACTTTGCCGACCAGAATCGAACCGGGTTTGACCTGCGCGCCGATGCGAATGATGCCGCTCTCGTCGAGATCGCGGAGCATGTTTTCGCCGACGTTCGGAATGTCACGCGTGATCTCTTCGGGTCCCAGCTTCGTGTCGCGGGCTTCGATCTCGAGTTCTTCGATGTGAATCGAGGTGTAGTAGTCGTCCTTCACCAGACGCTCGGAAACGAGAATCGCGTCCTCGAAGTTGTAACCGCGCCATGGCATGAAGGCCACGAGCACGTTGCGGCCCAGCGCCAGCTCGCCGCGGTCGGTACACGGACCGTCGGCGATGACCTGTCCTTTCGAAACGCGCTCACCGACGTGGACGATCGGACGTTGGTTGATACAGGTGTTCTGGTTGGAACGCTTGAACTTGATCAGCGTGTAAATGTCCGCCGTCACTTCGCGCGAGATCGTGCCGTCAACGTTGTGATCGGCCTTGACGATGATGCGTTCGGAGTCGACGTAATCGACGACGCCGTCGCGTTTTGCGGTCACCACCGCACCCGAATCACGCGCCGTCGTCTTCTCCATGCCGGTGCCGATGTACGGCGCTTCCGCACGCAGCAAGCGGCACTGACTGGCGTTGCATGTTCGAACCCATCAGCGCGCGGTTGGCGTCGTCGTTTTCGAGGAACGGAATCAACGAAGCGGCAACCGAAACGAGCTGCTTCGGCGACACGTCAACGTATTCAATGTCTTTACGCAGGGCCAGAATGAATTCGCCGGCTTTGCGGGCAGCATTGCGGTCGTTGACGATGTAGCCTGTTTCGTCCAGCTCGAATATTGGCCTGACCGACGACGTGTTTATCTTCTTCCCACGCTGTCAGGTAGAACGGCCAGGGCTCATAGTCGGCTTTGCGAGCGCCGGCGCTGACCTTCTTGTTGTCTTCTCAACCTCTTCCAGCGGTACGATGCTCGCCGGGCTTGAGCTTCGTGTCGCCACCATTAAGAACGCGAACGTATTCGATTACGCGGCCGTCCGTCACTTTCCGATAAGGCGCTTCGATGAAGCCAAACTCGTTGATGCGCGCAAAGCACGAGAGACTGCGAGATCAGGCCGATGTTCGGACCTTCAGGCGTCTCAATCGGACAAATACGGCCATAGTGCGTCGGGTGAACGTCGCGGACTTCGAATCCGGCGCGTTCACGCGAAAGACCGCCCGGTCCCAGCGCCGAGAGACGGCGTTTGTGCGTAATCTCCGAAAGCGGATTCGTTTGATCCATGAACTGCGAGAGCTGGCTGCGAGCCAAAGAACTCACGCACGGCTGCCGTCACCGGCTTGGCGTTGATCAGATCGCGCGGCATCGTGGTCTGCATTTCCTGATGAATCGACATCTTCTCCTTGATCGCACGCTCCATGCGCTCGAGGCCGATGCGGAACTGGTTTTCGAGCAGTTCGCCAACCGCGCGCACGCGGCGGTTACCGAGGTGATCGATGTCGTCCGCCTGATACTCGGACGGGTTCTTGCGCATCTTCAAGCACGTAAGAAACCACTTCGTAGAAAGTCTGTCGCTGAGAGCAGCGGATCGTTGATGCGATCGCGCTCCGGCTTGCCCATCTTGATGTTGAACTTCAGACGTCCAACGCGCGAGAAATCAAACTTGCGCGGATCGAAGAACATCGCTTCGAGCAATTTGTAAGCGGTCTGGACGGTCGGCGGATCGCCGGGACGCATCTTGCGATAGATTTCCAGCAACGCATCGACCGGCTTGGTGATCACGTCCTTCTTCAAAGTCTGCGCCAGAATCGAACCGATATCGTCGCGCTCGGGGAAGAACACGGAGAAACTATCGATGCCGCCTTCGACGATCTCCTGCAGTTTCGCCGGCGTGATTTCGTTATTGGCTTCGAGGATTACCTCGCCGCTCTCTTTGTTGACGATGTCGGCAAGCGCGTAGGCGCCTTCAAATTGCGAGGTCTCCATTTCGACCTCGCCAATGTTTGCCTTGCGCAGGCCTTCGAGGGCGGAAGTTGTCACCTTCTTGCCGGCGCGAACAATCGGATCGGGACCGCGACCCTTGATCTCAAAATCGACCTTCATGCCGACCAGGCTGGTGGGCCCTTGTTCCGGCACCTGGATCATCAGGCGTCCTTCTTCGACTCTGATCTCATCGGTGACGTAAAGCGCACGCAGAATGTCCTCATCGGTAAACGAGGCGTTCTTCACGCCTCTCTTCGAGGACTGCATCGCTCTTGACGAGCTTGCCGTCAATCTCCTTGCCGAACCACAGGCCAAGTGCACGCAGGAAGATCGACGCCAGAAACTTGCGCTTGCCAACGCGAACGTACAGCAGGTTCTTCTGGTCGTATTCAAACTCGACCCACGAACCGCGGTAAGGAATGATCTTGGCGATATAGATCGCGCCTCGTTTGAAGAAAACGCCCGGCGAGCGATGCAAGCTGAGAAACGATTACGCGCTCGGTGCCGTTGATGATGAACGTGCCGTTGTCCGTCATCAGCGGAATTTCGCCGAAGAACACTTCTTCTTCCTTGATGTCACGGATCGAGAGCGCTTCGGTTTCCGGATCCTTGTCATAGACAGTCAGGCGGATCTTCACCTTCAGCGGGACGCTGTAACTCATGCCGCGTTCCTGACACTCCTGCTGATCGTGTTTATGCTTCAGACCGACAGGCTCGCCGCAGTTTTCGCAAAGCTGCGGGCGCACGGAGTTGAACGTACCGCACTTGTGACAAAGGGTTTCACCTGCCGCCAGCGGATTGACCTTGATGGTGGAACCGCAGTGCTTACAATTCGCGCGCAGATAGTTCAGTCCTTCGAGCCGGCCGCATTTGCACTGCCAGTTACCGATTTGATACTCGACGAAATCGAGTGTCGCGGTGCCGCGAAAATCGGAGATAGGAAAGACGGACTGGAACACAGCCTGGAGTCCGGTGTTCTCGCGCTCTTCCGGCAGGAAATCCATCTGCAGAAAACGGTTGTACGACTCTCGCTGAATCTCGATCAGGTTCGGGATTCGCACGGCCGTGGAGATCTTGGAAAAGTCGACGCGCTCGGGCGCTTGACTGGTGCGCTTTCCCAAACCTGTATTGACTGAATGAAGCAGATTTCCTTGCATGAGAGGTTCCTTTTAGAATTTCTGAGTGCTGATTTCGGATTGCGGAATCCAAAGCCAACAACAACAGTTTTCAAATCCGCAATCTGAAATCAGCAATCCGCAATGCCTAGAGACGCCAAAGCGCGGTCAGAGCGCACAATGCCCTGACCGCTTCATTCGTTAAAAAGCGGCTGATTTCTCGTCGATTTTTTTGGGAGTAACGCCAGCGCCTCAATACTCTCTTAACTTAACCACCAAGTCTCCGAGTGTCAAGCCACCACACACAGTCCAAAGTCTCACGTCCAATACCCAAAGTCCGCCGGGTGAACCAGACTTCGGACTTTGGACTTTGGACTTTGGACTTGAATTATTTAACTTCGACAGTTGCGCCTGCGTCAGCAAGCTTCTGCCGAACAGTTTCGGCTTCTTCTTTCGAGACGCCTTCCTTCACCGGCTTTGGCGCCGCTTCGACGAGATCCTTCGCTTCTTTCAAGCCAAGCGCCGTAACTTCGCGCACAACCTTGATCACGTTGATCTTGTTGCCGCCAATGGCCTGCAGGATAACGTCGAATTCGGTTTTCTCTTCTGCCGGTGCTGCAGCTTCGCCTCCACCACCGGCCGCCGGAGCCGCTACTGCTGCTGCCGCTGCGGAAACGCCGAAAGTTTCTTCCAGATCCTTCACGAGCTGTGAAGCCTCCAGAAGCGTCATGCTTTTCAAAAACTCAATTACATCTTCACGTGTTGCTGCCATGATTACCTTTCTATCCTCCTCAAGGGTTCCTTTGTTGCTGTTGTTTTGTTTCGCAGCAGAACCCACGGGACTCTTTCGAGTTGCTGCATCGCAACTGGAAAAATGTCGGAAGCGCCAAGTGCGATCTGACTCATCGCTGCGCTCGCTTTCCGCGTCCGGTCCACTGACATATTTGAGATCTCAAATTGAAGATCTCAGATTTAATTGCCTCAATCCGAATTTCCTAAGCGGTCTCTCCGCCCTTCTGATCACCAATCTGTTTGACCACGATTGCCAGGTTCCGCGGCACCGCTGACAATACGGTGACGAGCCGTTGCGCCTGCGCGTTGAGCAGGAACATGACTTTCGAAATCAATTCTTCCTTCGAAGGCAGACTGGCAATCGCCTCGACATCCTTCAAAGCAACTACATTGCCTTCGACGATGCCCACCTTAAACTTGAATATATCCGGATTCGCCTTGGTAAACTTGGCAATAGCTTTCGAAAGACCCACCGGATCTGCAGTGCTGAGCGCGACCGCGGTTACGCCTTTAAACTGATCCAGCTGCCTGTTCCAACGCCGTGCCTTCCGCGGCCTTGCGCGCAAGCGTGTTCTTTACTACGCCGTAGCTGACTCCCGCCTCACGCAACTGATTGCGGAGTTCCTGATCCTTCGGCACGGTCATGCCTCGAAATCCAACCAGCATCGCGGCTTTCGCGTTCTTAAACTGCTCTGTGAGAGCTTCCAAATCTTTTTGTTTCTGTGCTTTGGTTTTCATCTCTAGCTCCTCACCTATTTAACGCCTATTTGACGTACGCCGCTTCATCGATCAGCACGCCCGGACTCATTGTGGATGCCAGATTGACTTTCTTCACATATCTTGCCCTTGGCGGTTGACGGCTTCGCCTTAACCACAGCCTCGAGCAATGACGCGGGTATTGTCGCGAAGTTTGTCTGCCTCAAATGAAACCTTGCCGACCGGTACGTGAATGACGCCCGTCTTATCGACGCGATACTCAACCTTGCCGGCCTTGGTTTCTCTGACCGCTGTCTTAACGTCAAAGGTTACGGTACCGGTCTTCGGGTTGGGCATCAGACCTCGTGGGCCGAGCACCTTTCCCAGGCCGCCGACAAGCCTCATCATGTCGGGAGTGGAGACAACCGCATCAAATTCAAGCCAGCCGCCTTTGATCTTCTCGACCATGTCTTCGCCACCGACAAAATCCGCGCCTGCTTCTTCGGCTTCCTTGATCTTATCGCCCTGGGCGATCACGAGGACCGTCTTCGATTTGCCGAGACCGTGTGGCAGAACGATCGTGCCGCGCACCAGCTGATCGGCCTTGCGCGGATCTACGCCCAGCCAAACCGTTAACTCGACCGTTTCATCAAACTTGGCGAAAGCAATTTCCTTAACCTTCGCGACCGCCTCGTCGAGGTTGTACTTGCGCCCAACCTCGATCTTCTCGGCCGCCGAATTGTATTTCTTTCCGTGCTTTTTCATTTCTAACCTCCGAGGTGCAAACGAGAAATTGTGGATTGGCGACTTGCGGATTTCAAATCCCGCTCTCCGGTCCGACTCTCTCTCCCTCTTAATGTCAAAACTGCGGCTCGGAAAACAAAATCCGAAATCCGAAATCCGCATTCCGAAATCTACTCAATCGTCAGCCCCATCTGCCGGGCTGTTCCTGAGATCGTCTTTATCGCCGACTGCCAGGCTTGTCGTGTTCAAATCCTGAATCTTGGTTTTGGCAATTTCTTCGATCTTGGCCTTTGAAATCGTGCCCACCTTTTCGCGGTTAGGCTTGCCCGATCCCTTTGGAATCCCCGCCGCCTTCTTCAACAAATCAGCAGCCGGCGGTGTCTTCGTTTCAAATGTGAACGAGCGGTCAGCATAAACTGTGATGACCACCGGAATCTTCAGATCCGGATCCATCTGCGCGGTCTTGGCGTTAAAAGCCTTGCAGAATTCCATGATGTTGACGCCGTGCTGGCCGAGCGCCGGACCAATCGGCGGCGCCGGGTTGGCCTTGCCGGCCGGAACCTGCAGCTTGATGTAACCTGTAATCTTCTTTGCCATGTTCTACTTCCAATTGGCAATTGCCGATTGCCAATTTTTTACTAGCTATCAAGAAATTTAGGAACTAACCCGACGCTGAGCCAATCGGCAATTGGCAATCGGCAATGTCGCTATTCTTCCTCCGCAAACGTCACTTTCTCAACGTCCAGAAAATTCAACTCCACCGGAGTCGATCTCCCGAAGATTGTGACTGTCACTTTCAGTGTAGACTTATCTTCGTTAACTTCTTCAACCTTGCCGGTAAAGCTCTGAAATGGTCCCGACTTGATTCGCACCGTCTCGCCGGCCGCGTAAGAAAATTTCGGCTTCGGCTTTTCGGCAGCTTCAGTCACGTTATGTACGATCTGATCCACTTCCTGCGGCGTTAACGGCGTCGGATTGTGACCGCCAACAAAGCCGGTCACCTTGGGCGTCGACTTAATCATGTGAAAAACGTTGTCGGGGATATGGCCACGCTCGTCACACTCGATCTGCACCAGTACGTATCCGGGGTAGAACATGCGTGATGATTCGATCCGCTTGTTCCCTCGCATTTCAACGACGGTTTCAGTCGGCACCAATACTTCTGTGATCTCGTTCTGCAGATCAGTGTCGCGCATACGAGCCTTCAGGCTGTCGCGAACTTTCTTCTCGTGACCGGAATACGTATGAAGTATGAACCACTGCTGCATTAATATCGCTTCCTTGCCGCTCTCAGGCTGCTCCCGTCAACCAGTTCAGTAAGTGGTTGAGCTGCAATATCAGAAATGACCAAACACGATCTACCAGAAACAAGTACACCGCGAAAAAGATAACCGCGATAAGCGTGATTATTGTCGTGTTCTTGACCTCTTTGGCAGAGGGCCAGGACACGCGTCGCATCTCAGCACGCACGTCGCGTAAAAACTGTGACATGCGACCGAGTGGTCCCACTCGCGGTCCGCTCAGTCCACGCTCTCGGCGCGCTCCCTTGCCTTCAGCGCCTTCACCATAGCGGGCGGTGCGCGGTGCGGGAAGAGACGCGTCTGGGTTTTCTATGTCATCCATGATATTGCCGGCTTTGATACTAACCTTTTCTAAACAATTCGCTGGCAGGGGTACCAGGATTCGAACCCGGACTTTCGGTTTTGGAGACCGACGTGCTAACCGTTGACACTATACCCCTGTACGCAACGATGAGCGCGGAGCGATGAACAATGAACGCTGAACTTCTTCCTCATCGTTCCGCGTTCCGCGTTCATAGTTACTTGGTTTCTTTATGATCAGTGTGTTTGCGGCAACGGCTGCAGAACTTGCTAAACTCAAGCCGGTCAGGCGTGGTCTTCTTATTCTTGGTCGTTACGTAGTTTCGGCTCTTGCATGCACTACACTGAAGAACAATATTATCGCGTGGCATCTCTTTAAATTCCTGATCTTTGTACTTTGTTCTTTGTACTTTGATTTCATTGCTTAACGCCGAATCGAATTATCGACCAGCCACTAAGCTCAAAGTACCAGGCTCATTTTTTATTCCACAACTTCCGAAACTGTACCGGCGCCAACCGTGCGGCCGCCTTCTCGGATCGCAAACCGCAAGCCCTTCTCCATCGCGATGGGCGCGATCAGCTCGATCTCCATCGCCACGTTGTCTCCCGGCATCACCATCTCTACTCCCGCCGGCAAGTGCGCTACTCCCGTCACGTCCGTGGTGCGAAAGTAAAACTGCGGCCGGTAACCCGTGAAAAACGGTGTGTGTCTGCCGCCTTCTTCCTTCGTCAGCACGTAGGCTTCCGCCTTGAACTTCGTGTGCGGCGTGATCGAACCCGGCTTCGCTATCACCTGCCCGCGCTCGATATCCTTACGCTCCACACCTCGCAGCAGCAATCCGACGTTGTCGCCAGCCATACCTTAATCCAGCAGCTTCTTGAACATCTCCACGCCGGTCACTACCGTCGTGCGCGTCGGCTTGATTCCTACTATCTCCACCCTCTCGTTGACCTTGACCGTGCCGCGCTCGATTCTCCCCGTGGCCACCGTGCCGCGCCCCTGGATCGTGAAGATGTCTTCCACCGGCATCAAAAACGGCTTCTCTACGTCGCGCTCCGGCGTCGGAATATAACTGTCGACTGCATCCATCAGCTCTTCGACCGTCTTCTCCCACTCCGGATCGCCTTCCAAAGCCTTCAACGCCGATCCCTTGATCACCGGTATGTCGTCGCCGGGAAACTCATAGGCGCTCAACAGCTCTCGGACTTCCAGTTCCACCAGCTCCAGCAACTCGGCATCGTCCACCGCGTCCGCCTTGTTCATGAACACCACCATCGCCGGCACTCCTACCTGCCGGGCCAGCAGAATGTGTTCGCGCGTCTGCGGCATCGGGCCGTCCGTGGCTGCCACCACCAGATATCGCTCCGTCCATCTGCGCCGCGCCCGTGATCATGTTCTTCACGTAGTCGGCGTGCCCGGGACAGTCCACGTGCGCGTAGTGACGGTTCTTCGTCTCATACTCCACGTGCGCCGTCGCGATCGTGATCCCGCGCGCCTTCTCTTCCGGCGCGTTGTCGATCTGAGTCGAACGAGCGAAACTGGATCTTCGGATTGTGCTTCTGCAATACCTTCGTGATCGCTGCCGTCAACGTCGTCTTGCCGTGATCCACGTGCCCAATCGTCCCGATGTTCACGTGCGGCTTGCTTCGATCAAATTTTTCCTTCGACATTTTCTGGTTGGCCTCTTTAAATAAGCTGCAAAAATCTAAGAACCCGTATTCGTAACGATGGAGCCCGCGATGAGATTTGAACTCATGACCTCCTCCTTACCAAGGAGGCGCTCTACCCCTGAGCTACGCGGGCGCTTTTGTAGCGCAAGCTGTTAGCTTGCGGGTTTCAACATCTCACGGGGACAAACTACAAAGTTGTCCTACTTCAAATCTGGAGCGGGCGACGAGATTCGAACTCGCGACCCTCAGCTTGGAAGGCTGATGCTCTACCAACTGAGCTACACCCGCCCATCTAACAATTGCGGATTACCGAATTCGGATTGCGAGTAACTTCCCTCGTCTTATCAATCCCAAATCCGCATTCCGAAATCCGCAATCCACTGGTGCAGGGGGTAGGATTCGAACCTACGTAAGGCGTTAGCCTGCCGGGTTTACAGCCCGGTGCCATTAACCACTCGACCACCCCTGCATATCCTGCCAAGTGCTTAGTGGAGCCGGCGAAGGGACTTGAACCCCCGACCCTCTGATTACAAATCAGATGCTCTACCAACTGAGCTACGCCGGCCCGCTATAGACTGCAAATAGCGCATTCCGACAAAATGCGGATACTAACAACCCGCATGGGAAAACGCAAGTCGCAGTCAGGATTGCAGATATCTTATCACCTGCAACGGAAAAGATTGTCCTCGAAATACGAGAAATGTGAGTCTCTCTGGTTCTGAATTGATTCTGGTCACGCGTGAGGCCTTAGAAAAAGGGTGCGGAAGGTCGTTTGTCGGCGGCAATCGTGCTCGCACTAATCCCGAACCACTGGAATGATCGGCTCTCGCGTCTGCTTCGCAGTCAATTCCGCCGGCCCACCTGCGAGGACCGATCTATAAAATGACTTGAAGTAGCCATACATCGAAAGACACGCAGAGACTACTACCAACCAGAGCATTGCTCTGCCGGCCGTATAAAGCAACACCTGCCAATCGCTCCAGGTGGTTGGCTCTGAACCAAAAAGATGCTGCCATGCGGCTCGTAACTCAGGGACTGACCAAAATGCTATCGCTGGAAAAGGCCTGCCAAAATTTCCCACCGGTGGCTTGCCGGCAACGCTTGAAACAATTAACAGCGCCACCGTCATCACTTGCAGCAGCATCTTAAACTTCCCCATCTTCGAAGCCGAGATCACCACGCCATCCGCCGCTGCAATCGAGCGCAAACCTGTAACAGCAAACTCGCGTCCGATGATAATTACAACCGCCCACGCGGGGGCCAGCTGGTTTTCTACCAGGGAGATCAAGGCGGCGGAGATCAGAAGTTTGTCGGCGATGGGATCGAGCAGTTGTCCCAAACGCGTGACCTGATTGCGGCTTCGCGCCAGATGTCCATCAAGATAGTCAGTGAGCGCGGCGCCCAGAAATAAACAAACGCCGAGGATATGCCGCGGCAGGCCAAACCAGTTTTCGGAAAACGGGGTGAGTAAAACAACGACGAGAATCGGGACGATGAAGATGCGCAGTAGCGTCAGAGCGTTTGGAAGATTCACACCGGTCACGCCTCGGGAGATGCAGTTTAGAGCGCAAGCTTTGGCCTCAGTAAAGAGTCTGCAGCCGAAAGGTTGAACCCGTGAACTGAAGGTCTCAACTCTACCAACACCTCAAAGTTTTGGCTACTTGCCGCTGCCTATCCTCTCAGTTAGAATGACTGGTTCGCTACTCTCCGAAATTCGCATCCGTAGCGACAAAGTTCATTCTTCGCAACTTCTTCGACCCATGGGAATTGATCGCATAACAGTTAGAGGCGCTCGCCAGCACAACCTCAAAAACATCAACGTAGAGATACCTCGCGACAAATTCACAGTGATTACCGGCTTGTCCGGATCGGGAAAGTCGTCACTTGCTTTTGACACGATTTATGCCGAGGGCCAGCGGCGTTATGTTGAATCTCTTTCCGCTTACGCTCGCCAGTTTTTAGATCAACTCGAAAAGCCGGATGTCGATTCGGTCGACGGACTTTCGCCGGCAATCTCGATTGAACAGAAGACGGTTTCTCGCAGTCCCCGTTCAACCGTCGGTACGGTCACGGAAATTTACGACTACATGCGTCTGTTGTTTTCATCAATTGGACAACCGCATTGTCATAAGTGTGGAGCTGCAATCACGCGCCAGAGCGTTGAACAAATTGTTCAGAACGTGCTCGGTCTCACCGAAGGCGAGCGGGTCATGATTCTTGCGCCAATCGTTCGCGGCCGGAAGGGTGAGTTCAAGAAAGAACTGGAGAAACTCGCTAAGGATGGGTTTCTGCGAGCGCGGGTCGATGGCGAACTGCTGTCACTGGACGAAGAGATCAGATTAGACAAGCGACGCAATCACACCATCGAAGCCGTGGTCGACCGTTTATTGATCAAACCTGGTATTAAAGAGCGCCTGTCGGAGTCAGTTCGGACCGCCTTGAAACTAACCGGTGGTGCGGTACTTGTTTCTGTAGTCGACGGCGACGAAAAGCTTTACTCGGAACGAATGGCTTGCGTGATTTGCGGCATCAACGTTCCGCCGCTCGAACCGCGTTCGTTTTCGTTTAACTCTGCTTACGGGGCCTGCAAACGCTGTCACGGTTTAGGCACTGTTCAGGAGATTGATCCGTCCAAACTCATTCCGGACGCAAACATTGCCGCTGACAAGCTGGCCTTTATGGGACCAATTGATCGGCAGGGATCGGCGTACTTGAAAAGCGCGCTACTTGCGGTTGCCAAACATTTCAACGCTGATGTGAAGCGAACTTTTGCAGAGCTGCCGAAAGAAGTCTGCGACGGATTCTTCAACGGAGTCAGTGGACAGTTAACTTTTCGTCAGGGCCTTTACTCTTATCAAAGTCCCTGGAAAGGTGCGTTGCGCTGGCTACGCAGCCGACTCAACGAAGCGCCTTCCGAGAAAGTTCGCGTCACGCTTGAAGAACTTGTTTCGCCATCGTTGTGCCCCGAGTGTAAAGGACGCCGGCTAAGATCCGACTCGCTTTCGGTACGCCTCGGTGGGCGGGGTATCGCCGAATACACATCCCTACCGATCGAAGATTCTGTTTCCGCTTTTGAAGAGATCAAGCTAAACGATCGCGAGGAACAGATCGCCGGACAGATACTGCGCGAGATAAAAAATCGGTTGCGTTTTCTGGACAGCGTCGGCTTGGGATATCTCACGCTGGATCGTCCATCGGCGACGCTTTCAGGCGGTGAGGGACAGCGTATTCGTCTGGCCACTCAAATTGGTTCTCAGCTTCGCGGCGTCCTTTATGTTCTTGACGAGCCTTCGATTGGTCTACATCCTCGCGACAACCAAAAACTGCTCGACACTCTGTCGGCCTTACGTGACCTGGGCAATACCGTGCTGGTTGTTGAGCATGACGAGGAAACAATCCGGCGCGCTGACTACGTGGTGGATCTGGGACCTGGCGCCGGTGCCCATGGGGGCGAACTGGTCGCTTTCGGAACGTCCGCAGATGTCGCCAGTAATCCGCGATCGATCACCGGCCTGTATATCAGTGGCTCGAAGAAGATCGAGGTGCCGCTGCAAAGGCGCGCGACAAACGGGAAGTACCTGACGGTGCGCGGAGCTTCTGCCAACAATCTAAAAGAGATCGACGTAACGTTCCCCCTGGGCTTGTTAACGGTAGTCACCGGGGTTTCGGGCTCGGGTAAGTCCACTCTCGTCGCCGACATACTTTATCCCTCACTGGCCCGCCATCTCTATGGGTCGCTGGCAGAGCCTGGTGCCTGCGTATCTGTCGAAGGTTTGGAAAACGTTGACAAGGTGATTGAGATCGACCAGTCGCCGATCGGCCGCACGCCCAGATCAAATCCGGCAACTTACACCGGGCTGTTCACGCCGCTGCGAGAGCTTTATGCAATGCTTCCAGAGTCGCGCGAGCGCGGCTACAAGCCGGGGAGATTCTCATTTAACGTCAAGGGCGGACGTTGCGAGGGTTGTGAAGGCGACGGAATGAAGCGCATCGAAATGAACTTCCTGCCTGACGTTTATGTGCTCTGCGACGTCTGTCGTGGCGCGCGCTACAATCGCGAAACGCTGTCGGTTAAGTTTAAAGGGAAGTCGATCGCCGAGCTGCTCGATACAACCGTTGAAGAGGCGTTACCGCTGCTCGAAAATGTTCCTCAGATTCAACAGAAGCTTCAGACGTTACTTGACGTCGGACTGGGCTATCTCAAGCTGGGGCAGTCAGCGACTACGCTTTCCGGCGGCGAAGCACAGCGAATCAAGTTGGCCAAGGAGCTGTCGAAACGTGCCACCGGTCGAACGGTTTACATGCTGGACGAGCCAACCACGGGCCTGCACTTTGCCGACGTACATAAGCTGCTCGATGTACTACAGCGACTGGTATCTTTGGGCAATACGATTATCGTCATCGAACATAATCTCGACGTCATTAAGTCGGCCGATTACATTATCGATCTCGGTCCGGAAGGCGGCGAACACGGTGGCCGCGTCGTGGTTGCCGGTACGCCCGAAGATGTTGCGCGCTCGCGCCGTTCGCACACTGGCCAGGTGCTGCGTCCCCTGCTCAATGGGCGTCTCGCGAAAAACGGCAATGGCAACCCCCATCGCGAAGACAAGAAGATCGCGTGATATACTGCGCCGCGCTGTTGCCGACGCTTATACATGTCCATCTACGATGACAACCTGCGCCCGCTGAAGTTGGATGATGTAAAGACCTATCCGCTTGCTTCGCGCCCCAGCAAAGTCTCACTTAAAGACTTCGCAAATCCTCTCAGCGAAGATTCATCGTTAAGAGATTTTCTCCAAAGCCTGCCAAACATACTCGCCGTTCAAAGTTTGAGACAACTTGCCGCCAGCATGCGTCGCGCGCGTGAGTTGCGAAAGCCAATCATCTGGGGGATCGGCGGGCACGTGATCAAAACCGGCCTGGCGCCGCTTGTTATAGACCTGATGAAGCGAGGATTCGTTACGGCGATCGCGGCCAACGGATCTGTGCTGGTGCACGACGCGGAGATCGCCATGGTGGGTTCAACCTCTGAAGACGTCGATGCGACCTTAGGCGAAGGAGTATTTGGCGGGGCTGATGAAACGGGCAAGCTTTTGAACCGAGCCGCCCTGGAGGGAGCGAAAGAAAATATCGGACTGGGCGAAGCAACCGGTCGCAACTTGCTGGCGCTGAGTCCTAAACACGCTGACCATTCTCTGCTGTGCACCTCTTATCACGCGCGCGTGCCCTTCACCGTTCATTTGACGATCGGCGGCGACATCGGCCACTTTCACCCGCAAGCGGACGGCGCCGCGCTCGGCGCTACCACGCATACAGATTTTCGACTGCTCTCGGAACTGGTTCGCCGGATGGATGGCGGCGGCGTTTACTTAAATATCGGATCAGCAGTGACTCTGCCGGAAGTCTTTCTAAAGGCTGTTACGCTGGTGCGCAACCTTGGCAGCCAGTTGACTGATATCACCACCGCAAACTTCGACTTCATTCAATCCTACCGACCACTAACGAATGTGGTTCGCCGGCCAACTGCAAACGGCGCCGGCCGCGGCTACTCGATTACGGGTCACCACGAACTCACGCTTCCTCTACTCGCTGCAGAATTAATTTGCGGCAAAGGAAAGTAGATCTGGCTCTGGGTAAGCAAAGCCTTAAAAAGGGCGAAGAGACGATCAGCCTTCAACTTCCGGACATTTATCAATAAGCCTGTTGACAGTCCCCTTATTCCTGCACTATTCTTGGTCAAATTGAAAATGGTTTTCAATTTCATCCAATCTTTTTAATAGGGAACAACAATAATACGCACCGGAGCCGTAGCTATGTCAGCGAAGCGCGCCCTTAATTTGGTTCTTAGACTCGTTTGCCTGCTCTTATTTCTCGCAGCTATTCACAACCCCGCTCAAGCGGGCGACGCGTTTACACAATCGCAACTTCGTGGCCGCGTGCTTGACCCCGACCGAGCCGCCGTCGCCGGAGTAAAAATCACTGCCTCGCGAAATGGACAGCCCGACGCCACGGCTTTCACAAACGCCAGTGGGGAGTTTTCGTTACTGCTCGAGCCCGGCGAATATTCGTTGCGATTTTTTGCGGAAGGCTTTGCGGAAGCGGCTTTGATCGTCCGTTCGAAACCAACTACCTTCGAACCGTTGGAGATCGTTCTCCAGCTGGCCGGGTATAGCGCCACCGTTACAATTACAGACATGGCGGGTTATGACACCTTCGTTGTCAGTAGCGCCACCAAAACACTCACGGCCTTGCGCGATGTGCCGCAATCAATCAGTGTCGTATCGCGGGAAGTGATTAAGGACCAGGGAATGCAGAGCATAGCTGACGTGGTGCGCTATGTTCCGGGCATCACAGCCATTCAGGGAGAAAACAACCGCGATCAGGTTGTAATCAGAGGCAACAGTTCTTCCGCTGACTTTTTTGTTAATGGAGTGCGCGACGACGTTCAGTATTACCGTGACTTGTATAACCTTGATCGGGTTGAAGCTTTAAAAGGTCCCAACGCGATGATCTTCGGTCGCGGGGGCGGGGGTGGCGTAATTAATCGCGTAACCAAACAAGCGGGCTTCGCCTCGCTGGGCGAGTTAACATTTCAGGGTGGTTCGTTCGGAAACAAACGGATCCTTGGCGATTTTGACCGGTCCTTGAGCAATCGCGTTGCATTTCGTCTTAACGGTATGTACGAGAACTCAGGCAGTTTCCGCGATCAGGTCGATCTCAATCGCTTCGGCATCAATCCAACCTTAACCATCGTCGCCGGCAAACAAACTCAAATTCGCTTGGCCTACGAGCATTTTCGCGATAACCGGGTTGCGGATCGCGGCATTCCGTCTTTTCATGGACGTCCTTCGGACGCTGACATCTCAACCTTCTTCGGTAATCCTGAACTAAGCTTTGTGCACGCTCGCGTCAATCTTGTCTCTGCGTTGATCGATCATCAGATCGGCAACCTCAACATTCGCAACCACACCCTGTTTGGCGATTACAAGCGCATGTACCAGAACTTCGTTCCCGGAACTGTCAACGCCGACGAAACTCGCGTCAACCTTTCCTCCTATAACAATGCAACGCGCCGCCATAACATCTTCAATCAAACTGATCTTACCTACGCGGCGAAGACCAGTTCGATACGGCACACACTCCTGGCCGGTACAGAATTCGGGCGCCAGGTGTCAGATAACTTTCGTAACACAGGTTTTTTCAATAACACTTCAACCTCGATTTCTGTTCCGTTTGCTAACCCGACGATCGACATCCCGGTAACATTTCGCCAGAGCGCGACCGATGCTGACAACCACGTGCAAGCCATAGTGGCTGCTACCTACGCGCAGGACCAGATCGAATTGTCATCTAAGGTTCAGGTGCTGGCGGGCGTGCGCTTCGACCACTTCAATCTAAAGTTTCACAACAACAGAAACGGCGAAAACCTCAGCCGCGTTGACAATCTTTGGTCACCGCGCGCGGGTATTGTTTTCAAGCCGTTGGTGCCTCTCTCGCTTTACGCAAGTTACAGCGCTTCGTATCTGCCGAGCTCTGGCGATCAGTTCTCTTCGCTCACGACTGTCACCCAGTCGCTGAAACCCGAGAAGTTTACCAATTACGAACTCGGCGCCAAGTGGGACTTGAACCAGTCACTTTCACTTACGACAGCGGTCTATAGTCTGGCGCGCACGAATACCAGGGCAACGGACCCAAATGACCCGACGAAAATCGTGCAAACCGGAAGCCAGCGCACCAGAGGTCTCGAAGTGGGATTGAATGGCCGTCCCACCCGAGATTGGCAGATAGCGGGCGGATATGCGTATCAGGATGCCCGTGTTACCAGGGCGACAACCGCAGCGATCAAGGGTGCGCAGGTGGGTCAGGTTCCACGTCACACGTTTTCCTTGTGGAACAATTACCACTTCGCACGAAAGCTGGGTGTGGGGCTGGGGTTGATTCATCGTTCGGATATGTTTGCAGCCATTGATAACAAGGTGGTCCTCCCGGGCTACCTGCGCGCAGACGCGGCAGTTTTTTACACCCTAACTGAAAAGGTTGGGCTGCAGGCGAACCTGGAGAACTTGTTCGACAAAAAGTACTCCATCAACGCCGACAGCAACGACAATATCTCACCCGGCAGTCCTCGCGCCGTTCGCTTTTCATTGACCTGGAAGTTTTGAGTTGGCCGTGGACTCACAGTGTTTCAACCAGGTCACGACCGCTGCTCGCCGCATTACACTAATCAAACTTCGTAAGCTATAATCCCAACCTTCGCAAAAGAACTTGGAAGGATCGGGATTCGAAGTAAGAACAAATGCAACCAGAGAAACTAGCTCACTTCAAACAAATACTTCTCTCGCAACTGCAGGGGCACGACGATCATGTTCGCGCCGATCAGGCTGCAGCACTCGAACTCTCCGACGATGGTGTGAAAGATACCGTCGACATGTCCCTGATGGATGTGAACAAGGAACTTGCCTTACGTTTAGGTGAACGCGAATCTCAGATGATTGCCGACATCGATCAGGCCCTCCTAAGAATTCAGGAAGGTTCTTACGGTGTTTGCGCCCGCTGCGGAAAACTCATTGATGAGCGCCGGCTCGAGGCTGTACCCACCGCCCGCTACGATGCTGCTTGCCAGGCCTTGATTGAAAGCGCCAACGGCGACGACGAGCACTCCACGCTGTGAAAAGTGAAAAGTGACAGGTGACGAGTAAGCAGGGATTTTGCACTGCTACTTATTCTCTATAGAACTCGTATCCCTTATTCCTGACTCGTCACTTCACTCTTCACTGTGCTTCTACGCTTTCGGGTGCGCCTTGTCGTAAACCTGGATCAACTTTTCCATTGAGACGTGCGTGTAGACCTGTGTTGTTGAGAGTCTGGCGTGGCCGAGCAGCTCCTGAATGTCGCGCAGATCAGCGCCGCTGTCCAGCAAGTGCGTGGCGAAGGAATGTCGCAGGGCGTGCGGACTAATGTCGTATCTGCCGGCACAAATGCGGATGTATTTTTCCACCATCCGACCGACTGAGCGCGTAGTTATTCGCGTTCCCTGGTAGTTAAGAAAAAGCGCTTCGGGCTCGCGTTCTGAAATTGGCGCCGCATCCAAAAATCCGTCCCGAACATCAAGGTACGCTTTCAGAGCTTCCAAAGCCGGCTCGCCAAACGGAATGATGCGTTCCTTGCGACGCTTTCCGGTTACTCGAATCAGTCTGTTTTTGAAATCGATATGGCCAACATTCAGTTTGGTCAACTCTGCCACGCGCACACCCGTGGCATACATCAGTTCCAACATGGCGCGATCCCGTTTGCCCAAATCCGTCTCGACGTTGGGAGCTTCCACAAACTTAATGGCTTCTTCAATGGAGAGATGTTTGGGAAGTTTTTTTTCGAGCCGAGGCGTCGAGACTAGTTTGGCGGGGTTCATCTCCAGCATGCCCTCGCGCACCAGAAACTGAAAAAAAGTACGCAGGGCTGCCAACTTGCGGGCGATGGATGCTTTCTGTTTCTGCGCCGCGTGAAGCGTGGCCAACCATTCACGGACTGTGATGTGATCTATTGAGACGAGTGAGGGTTGATTTCTCTTCCCTGTCTTTGGATTTGCGGGCGCAAGGTAATCGTAAAATTGCTGTAGATCGCTCTCGTAATTGCGCAGGGTGTGCTCGCTGAGGTTCCGTTCGTAGCGCAGGTGCTCCAGAAACTGGGTTAACAATTGTTCCATAGGAGTTGCAGAAGCGCTTCGCTTCGTCACCCTCAACTACTGAACACCAAGCTTCCGATCGAGGTAATGCATCGTCACAAAATCGGTGTCTTCATATTTCTCGTGACACTCGTTGCAGCGTGACAACTTTCCCCGCTCCACAATCTTAGTGGCCGGGCCATCAAGCACCAGGTACTCCCAATCGCGACTTTCCGGATTGTAGCCCTTCGCGCGTTTGATCATCACCGTAAGCGCCGCGGGGGGGTCGTTACCGACTGAGAGGGAGACATAACGCTTCGTTTTAACAATGATCGATCCTTCGGGAAAAACAGGGTGACTCTCAGTCATCATGGCTGAAGCGCCCTTCGCGTTCACATACACCGATGCCCAGGCGGTTTCGTGAGGATTTGGTGCAGCGCAGGCAGCCGCGGCTGCAGGATTCATCACGACCGGAGTGGGGTTAACGAGCTTCCATTTACGATATTCCCCAATTTCCTTCAACAGGGCTTTTGATTCTTCAGCCTCAGCCTTGTCTGTTGCCGAACTTCCAAACACGCCAAAGAGTTGACCAATAATGACGAACCCTGCAAAGGTCACGGCGCTTATTATCAGAAGCCGCCCGGAATGTTTTGTTCGCATGCCTTTTCAAACCTCAAACTCAACTCGAATTGATTACCAGCCGTTAGCGACGAAGTTCGATGCCTTCGGGGAATAATATCCCCGGCGCGCACGTATTCGCACGTCTTTCCGGGCTTTAACGCGGAGATCGATGTTATGGAACCGCCCATCGCGACGCTCGTCTCCGGGGTAATAGCTGAGCACATATTGATGGGCTAGGTCGGCGGCGATTTGCTGGAACGCATCGTTTAGCTCGCTAGTTGTTTTCGGCATGTAGACTGCGCCGCCAGTCTGACCCGAGAGTTGTTCCATACGGCGTTCAGCAGCCAGGGCGCGCAGGTTAGCGCCGTCGTAGAGTCCTGTTTGCACGATGAAAATCTGACAGTCGGCTGCGAGCACCCGTTGCATAGTCGTTTCAAAATCATTCCGGCTGGTAGTTTCCACGCCATCCGAAACGATCACCAGCACCAGCCTGCCTTTATACGGATGCAGATATGCAGAGGCGTCGATGATTGCATCGAAAAGTGATGTCGCGCCTTCGGGTTTGCCAAAGCTATCGATCGTTCGTTCCAGCAATCCAATATCGCTGGTGAGCGGTTGCGCCAGATAGCTTTCAGTTTCTATTGAATAAATCGCCGCTTCGTCTGACGATCGCATTACCTTCCGGAAGAAATGCTTGGCCGCCTGCTTTTCAAAATCTCGCGCGAAATCCAAACTGCCACTATTGTCGAAGAGCATCGCCATTTTGACACTGCTCTCCATGCGGGTTAGTTCGCTAATCGTTTTCAACTGACCATCGACACGCAACTCAAAGTCTTCCAACCTGAGCCCGGTAACTGCAATGCCGTTTGAGTCCACCACCGAGGCAGGAATAGGCACGAGATTGGAAACGACGCGCACCGTATCCGACTCGTCGACCTCGTCGCTCGAGTTGTCTTTAGGAGAATCCTTGGCAGGCGACTGATTTGTGGGACGCGGCCACTGAGAACCGGCTGGCGGCGTTGGCCCGGCGACTGAGCCAGTGGACTTTGTTTTCGTTGTCGAGGGTTTGGGCGTTTTTCCCTGGTTGCGTCCCGATTGTGCAAAGACAACTGTCACCAACCCGATGCCGAGCAACGTCACAACTACCAGCAAAGAAATTCCCCGCGAGCGACGTGGAAAAGGCGCTTGCTGCGTCACGCCGTGGCCTCGAGCGTCACTTGCTCGTCTTGAATTCTCTGAATCCACTCGTCCCATTGTTTCAATGCCAGTTCGACCTGAAGATTATGACGGTCACGTTTTCTACGTACGCGCCTGCGATCTTGTTCCGGCAGCGGTTCCAGCAAAGCGAAAGTTATATTCACCGGCTGGAAATTTTTCGTCTGCGCGTTGGCAACGTACCGCGCCAGCGCACCCATGGCGCTCAAGCTTGGTGCCGAGATAGGGGCACGAGCCAAAGCCAGCCGTGCAGCGTTTTGCCCTGCAAGCCAACCCATGGCCACTGACTCAACGTAACCCTCAACACCCGTGATTTGTCCCGCGAAAAAGATGTTCGAGCGCTCGCGCATCTGCATGGTTTCGGAAAGCACTCGCGGTGAGCAGATGTAAGTGTTGCGATGAATCTGACCAAACTGAAGAAACTCCGCCTGCTCCATTCCCGGGATGAGGCGCAGCACTCGCGCCTGTTCGCCGTAACGTAGATGATTCTGAAAGCCCACGAGGCTGTATGCGTCTGCCATTAAATTTTCCTGCCGCAGCTGCACCGCCGCGTAAGGCTCGCGTCCGGTGCGCGGATCAAACAGCCCAACCGGCTTCATCGGACCGAAGCGCAAGGTATCAACCCCGCGACGCGCGATTTCCTCGATTGGCAAACAAGACTCAAACCAGCGCGTTTCCTCGAAACGCTGAAGGGGCACGCTCTTCGCGTCTATTAACGCGCTATAAAACAGCGCGTATTGTTCTGCATCCATCGGGCAATTCAAATAGTCGTCGCCGCCTTTGCCATAACGAGCCGCCGGAAAGGCAATTGAACGATCGATGGAATCGGCGGCAATGATGGGAGCGATCGCGTCATAGAAGTAGAGCTGATCGCTGCCGGTGAGTTTCATGATTTCAGCAGTCAGAGCTTCCGACGAAAGCGGTCCGGTTGCAATGACTGCTATCTCGTCATCGGGAATGTTCTTTACTTCTTCCCGAACCAGCTCGATGTTTGGATTGTTCTCGATACGCTCGGTAATGAGCTCGGCAAACTTCTCGCGATCAACGGCCAGCGCCGCACCGGCGGGAACGCGAGTGGCAGTCGCGCAGTCCATCACCAGCGAGCCGGCGCGGCGCAGTTCCTCTTTCAAAAGATATGGTGCTGAGCCGACTTCGTCCGATTTCAGTGAATTTGAACAAACGATCTCAGCAAGCTTATCTGTGCGATGAGCGGGCGTTTGAGTTACAGGCCGCATTTCGAAGAGACGCACCTGCGCACCGGCACGCGCTGCCTGCCATGCGGCTTCCACACCCGCGAGACCACCACCGATAACATTGATCGTTTTCATAAGAGTCTTGCTGATATTGACCAGGCAGCGGGGGCAAGCCCGCCTTCCCAACCCCGAGCTGAGCGAGGTTGAACTCTGATTCTTGACTGAAAGGCTTTCATGGCTGCATGTGGCGAGCCGGTACGTAGTCTCCGGTTGGGAAGGGGGCTTGGCCCGCTCCTTGACCTCGATCACGCGTGGGCAAGGTAACTCTACGGCTTCTTTGCAGCCTCACCAGTCTCCGTTTTCGGCGCGTCGAGTTTGTAGTCACCAACGTCGCCCGAGAAGTGTTTGTAGTCACTCCATTCATATGTCTGGTTGTAGTCGCCGCCGCCAAACAACAGGACCTTAACAGAAAGATTGATCTGCGCCAGCCGCGGCAACCAAACGCCTTCCGCCATGCGCGTCTGTTCCATTACCATTGCAGCGCCGGGCTTCAGGTTAACCAGCAGGCCACCTCCCATTTTGAATCCTTCTGCCAGTCGCGCTTCAAGGCGCATCACCTGTTTGTCGGCGGGATCGATCCAAACCACGCCGACAAGTTTTGAAATGAGCTCCTCCTGGCGGTTGCTCGCCTTGAAGCCCGGCCGAGGACGGAAATCAAAAACTACCGCCTCGCGATCGCGAAACCGTTCGCGACGCGGCGACACAAATTCGCAAACTCTCAAGAACTCAGAAATCCCTATATCGTCGTCATCGCCTTTTTTGGCCTTCGCCTCTCTCTTTCTCTGGCGTTCGGCACGACTCTTGACGACCTTCTGCTCATCCTTGTCTTTGTCGCGTTCGGCTTGGGCAAATTCTTCCTCGACTCGCTTTTGTTCTTTAGCGGCGCGCTCTCCTGAGAGCGGAACTCCGTTTTCACTTATTAACTTCATTACCGGCTCACGGTTCGCGATAGGGAAAACTTCAAACACTTTGACAGTTTCCTTCCTTACCTCGCCCTTGCCGTTTATCTCTCGGGAAGTTTCTTTCTGGATGAAGGAATACTCGTTGAAGCGCTTTTCAAGTTGGTCCTGATTTACAGACACTTCATGGAGTAAGGCTTTGACATCAAGCGCCTCGGCAGCGGCCGGCGGATCGAAGGCGGAATCGGCAATTCCGGTGTTGTAGCTTACGCGTTGTAGCAAAAACGTCAGCTCGCCGGTGCCGCCGCTGTCTATGCTCATGCGATGAGGTTCCAGAATGGAGCCTTCAGAACGATAGTCTTCGAAGCGGGTGGTAGTCTTCCGCGCGTCGTCTTCGATACCCACGAGCAACTTTGTGGTTGAGCTGAACAGGTAACGCAAGCGGGCGCCAGTGCGCAAAGAAAACTCAACCACATAAACGGGCACGGCTTCCGACACCCTGAGGGAGACCGCGCGGGAAAGGACGTTGCTCTTTTTGATCTCGAGCAAATGACCGGCATCGAGCACCCCCTGTAACCGTGCCGCTGCCGCTTCCGCATCCGTCAACGTGTGCGGCTTTCCGTCGAGGCCATGGGTCCAGGCAGACCGGGGATTCGCGGCTGAGACGATTTGCCCATTGCCGAAGGTTAATTCGGAGCGAACTGATGAAGGAGTTTTGGTCTGCGTCTTCGCGATCCCCATAGTCTGATCTTTGAGTTGAATTTGCCACTCATACGTCGCATCACGAATCGTGGCGATGCGCTTCTTGCCGCCAATTGCTTTCAGATAGCCCTCTACGATCTTCTCCGCTGACGGCAACTTCGGCTGCGGCACAGTTCCCTTTTGCGCTCGGAGCAATTCCTGGTTGCCGGCAAGCAAGCCGATCGAAAGCAGTGCAAAAATCGCCAGGGCTTTGCGGATAGACGCTGACAACGCACGACAACGAAGCCAACTCAAGGAAGAGCCAGTCATTCTCAATGCTTAACCTACTTCTTTTTCGCCGCGGTTTTCCGCTTCGTTGACCCAGACTCTTTTTTGCGTTTCTTTTCGACTTTCTTGTGCGCAGCCGCGATAACTTGTGCCACGCGTTCAGCCTGCGTAAGTCGTTTGCCTCCGCCGCCCTGTTTACCGGTGTGTTCCTGCTCTGTCATCTCACCTTGATTCTTGTGGAACTCAAACTCATTTACCTGAGTGGCCCCAATCTTCGAAATCTCAAGATTTCTCATCTGCTCTCTGCCCATGTTGTTCTTGTCCTCCCGTTTGTTATTGGTCTGCTTGACACTGCAAACTTCGCATTCGTATAGTGCAATCTCGCGCGCGCAGACACGATTCGAGTGACTGCATTCGAGGCCGGCTTAGCTCAGTTGGTAGAGCGTCTGATTCGTAATTAGAAGGTCGCCGGTTCAACTCCGGCAGCCGGCTCCACTTAACGTAAGCTTGTACAACAATTGACGGCAATAATGAAGGCGGCCAATCGCCGCCTTTTGGTTTTTGTGTGCCTACAGTGTGCCAGCACAAAAATTTGCCTCATTTTTAACCGCAGAGAATCTCTCTATTCGCCAGTCCGCCGTCTGCCTTTTACCGTCCTGCCTAATGCTTGCTGCCTTATTATTTTTCCGAAATTCCAAACGTCCTGATCCGCTGATGCAGTAATGACTTGCAGAATTTGCTATACAATCGGAGCCTCTGAATCCCCTGGAATCAACGAAGCGTTGTATAGGTATCAAACGGAAAGCGGCAGTCTGGTGATCTCGATGGAGAGAATGCCTGGAGAGGGACTGGTACCTTTAAGCGTTCTTCGAGTTGTTTGCGCCTGTGGTCTAGTAGCAACAAACGCAGCTACTCGGACACGACGATCGTGCAGTCGCCGGGTTCAGTCTTAGGTGTTGAGAAATAGCAACGACTCCGACACGATGCTTGATTACCTTTACACCACACCAGAGTGCGATGGCGATCTCGCCTCATCAAGATTAATGTCCGGCCGAGTTAAGCCTGCATAATTTCTAACCTGGGTAAGAGATACAGATCGGACTTTGGACTTCTTCTTACGGTCCAAAGCGTTGGCGATATTCAGACGAAACGATGAACGACTTAACCATTTCCGCGCTAACGAAGTTGCCGTTGTGCTCATTGAGCTTCCGCAGCCAGAAGTCGTAACCCGTGTGGTCCGTGTCGGGCTCTGCATTTGGATCGCGACGCAGGTAACCAAAGTACTGCATCAACACAAACGCTTTGTTTGATTCCTGCTGCGTCAGCACCTGATTCTCCGCCACTCGCCGCAACGCTCGCGCGCGCGCAGCCGTCTCTGCGCTTGTTGGCGCTCCGCCAAACTCGTCGATGATCGACATGCGCTCTGTAGGCGTCGGCGTGATGGCCGTGTTCGTGAACAACTTGTCAACAAAATCCGTGGGCGTCATCGTGGTTGGATACGCCGCCACAAAACCTGGACGGGTAACAAAGTCATGGGTGAACGCCACCTTGTTATTCTCGAGCTGCTGCTGCCAGTCCCCTACACCTACCTGTACGCCTTTGCCTATCTGCTGTGTGTCCGCAATGAACTCGATGAACTTCACGATCGGCACCTTAATCACGTGAGCCGTGCCCCCCAGGACTGATGTTCCATCTGCGTCCCCGTAAGCAGATTTGTAAATACGCTCAACCAGGTAGCCAGTCTCCTGAAACTCAATCGAGAGGTAAAACGCGGCAGACACATTGGTCCGTTTTATGTCGATGCACACCGCATCCGCGCCGCAGCTGGTGATCTGGCTACTCCAAAAAGCGAGCCCGGCAGCGTCAGGCTCGCGGTTGAGGAAGTCGAGGTAGTGTTGGCGAACGAAGAATTCGGCTTGATCGATGGGATTCGCACCATTCGCATCGCTATTGTCAGTGATGGTGACGGTGGCTACTGCCGTATCCAATGTCGCGCCAACGGGATTAGATAGGGTAACGGTGAATGTCTCGCTACCTTCCGCGTAGGAGTCATCCACAAGCAGCACCGCGATTGTTTTGGAAGTATCGCCAGCGCCAAAATTGAGTTTTCCGAGCGCAGTGATGTAATCACAACGAGAGGAAGCGCGGCCGTTGAAGACATTGCATTTTTGCGCGGCGGCCAAATCACTGGAGGCGAAGTCTACAGCAATCGATCTGCTCGTTGCTGCTGACAAGTTAACCGTGAGCACAGCCTGGCTCGCACCCTCGCTCACGCTAATGCTACCGATAGACAAGGACGGCACGGTGGCGTGGTCCTGAATTGTGATTATTAAATCACTAGCGGCGCCAAGCGCATCGACTGTGGGTGCATTACGAAGCTTCACTATGAAGGTTTCGTCGCCCTCGGTAATTGCATCGTCAGTAATTTGAATATTAAAGCTCTTGCTGGTCTCACCATCATTGAAGGTCAGAGTGCCCGCGGCAGCGGCATAGTCCTGACCCGCGGTAGCAGAGATGTCGGCAGTTGAATAATCAACCGTCAAGCTGCCGCTGCTCCCTCCGGTGCGAACGACATTTACGGTGTAGAAACCAACGTCTTCAATAACCTTGGCCGCAGTTACCGCAAACTGCACGCTTCCCGCCGCTGCGCTCGCATTGCACGCAGAGAACTCCGATGTATTACCGTTGGGGTCAGTAGCGGTCGCCGTAATGACACGTCCTGCCGGCAACGGAACAGGTAGGGTCGCGATGAAGGTTACGTTGCCGCTCGCGTCTGTGGGGATTGCGATGGCGGTTTGACCGAACTGCTGGGCGCCCTCGCCATAGCCGGAGGCATCGCAACTGCTGTTCGAGTAAAAATTGACGCTGAAGGTCGTATTCGGCGTGCTGTTGAGTGTGCCGGCAATCGTCGTTTCACTGCTGTCCCCGGTGACAGAAGTAATCACTGGAAAGTTCTGAAAGTTGTTATACCCGAAATCGCCGTCGCCGAGATCGTTTGGCGTTACGCCGTCTCCGCCCAGATCGATGCCCAACAGTCCGTTGGAGAAGATGGCATTACTCCTCATGGAATTCCGGATGACACTGAATGGATTGCCGGTCATTAAGATTCCGTTGCCATGATTGTAAGCGATCGTGTTGGGCTGGCCCTCAGCGGTTCCACCGATTCTATTGCCGGACGCCTGCGCCTCAATTTGAATTCCCTCGCCGGCATTGCCCAATGGCTTTGTCCCGGTGACGTCAGTGCCAATGAGGTTTCCCTGAATCTGACTGTTACGCGAGTCACCGCTAATGAGCATTCCGTGTGAGCGATTTCCGGAGATGACATTGCGGGCGTTTGGAACAGCACCACCAATCGTGTGGCCCAGGGTGGCACCGGAGTTGAGCCAAATACCAAAGTGGTTGCCAAGCGCAACTGTTCCCGTTACGTCGGTACCAATCAAATTACCTTGAATGGTTGAGCCGGCGGAAGTTGCTGGTTGTACGAAAACTCCTGCGTTGTTGGTATTGCCGGAGATTAGATTACCGGCGCCGCTCGCCGTGCCTCCGATCGTATCGCCACCGTTGCCGCCGCAAAAAATACCGCCCGAGAGGTTGCCGAGAGCAGCAGCGCCGCTGGCTGTGGTGCCGATATAGTTACCCTGAATCAGCGTATTAACGGATGCAGTAGACGCAAAAATTCCATAGCCGTTTCCGGAGATGACATTGCGGGAGGCGGGTGTCGTACCACCTATCGCCGTGCTGTTGCTGAAGGAGATGTTTATGCCGTCGCTGTTCCCCCGCGCTTGAGAACCGGCAGAATCAGTGCCGATAAAATTTCCCTCTATTAGATTGCCCGTAATTGTCGTGGTTGAAATTCCGAGGGAGATACCGCTGCCAGGAAAACGATTTATCACCAGACCGCGCACGATGCAATTTGAGGCAATGATGTGGAGGCCTGGATAAAGTGTCCCGCTGCCGCCGAGATTTGTGCCGTTTAACTCGATTAGCAAAACTGCATTTTCACCCGTCGCCACTGTGTTGGGACTTGCACCCGGTTGAGTGTAGCCGTCGATAACTACCGAATCAGTTATGTCCGGCAAAGGGCTTGCTGGGCTGATCGTACGCACACCGCCGCCTGGAATGTTAAAGCTGATCGCATCAGCGCCCGCGTTAGCATTTGCATCGAGAATGGCCTGGCGCAGCGACCCAGCGCCGCCGTCGTTAGTATTAACGACGGCAAAAGTGTTCGCAGATGCTAACCTCAAACCGCCGCTTGCTGATGCGGCTCCCACAGGATGAACCCTGGCAAGGGATGCGATTCCCACTAAGGCACAAATGAAGACTATGCCAAGCGCATATCTGCGCGTGCTAGAGGCGAGGAATGACAGCATATAAACTCCTTAGATGACCGTGACTCTAACTACTACAAGGAATAAACGACGGGATTGCTACGATAAGTGTAAAACCGATGGCTGGCGACCAAGTCGTTCCCAGTCGCAACCGCTCCTCCCGGTTCTGTATTCTTCGACCCACAATGCAATTAGAATTAGTAGTCAGATTCTATATAGTCCCAAAAGGCTTCTGATTTCGCTATTTCTTCTCACCTTTACGACTTTTTGTGCAAAGCGGGGCATAAATTAGTTCATTGGTCAGCGACTGTTAGGTGTCCCTTCAGAAATCAAGGGCACTTTCTGAAGCACGTCAATACTGCGGCTTTAATCGGGTGGCTGGCTCTGGAGAAGGAGAGAGAAGGAGTAGCCGACCGTACGTACCAAATTGCGGAATAGTCGAAAGCGCGTTTCCCGAGCCATTTAACCAAATATCAAACAGCTTGTGAAGCGGCCAGAAAAAAATCCCTCCGGACAACGCATAAATCCTGTCAATTGTCCGTCCATGGTAAACGGCACGCTAAACGCCTCGCCGTTCACAAAATTTTTACAGAACCGCGAGCGTAGCGAGCGGATGCTACTCGCGGCCAGTCTGATGCTGCTTTAGTTGCTTGTAGCATCCGCTCGCTACCGCTTGCGGTTATGCACACGAAGGGTATAGACCGGGCCGCCCCCAGGACTCAGCAGTCTGCCCAGAACTTTGATCCGAAAAACAGAATGCGTGAATTTGCCAATTATCGCTGATACACTTCCGCGATGATACTCACAACCGAACAGCGCAACCGATATGATCGCGATGGCTTTCTGGTGCTGAACGACTTCGTTGACGTTGCTTCCTGTGACGCCCTGCGAAGCAGAGCCGGCGAGTTGGTTCATCACTTCGAACCGAGTGACATCATTTCGATTTTCTCGACCCGAGAGCAGAATCGCCGCAGTGATGATTACTTCCTTAACTCCGGCGACAAGATTCGTTTCTTTTTTGAAGAAGACGCCTTCCTTCCTGATGGCACCCTGAAGCAGAGCAAGGAACAATCGATTAACAAGATCGGACACGCGCTTCACGATCTCGATCCGGTCTTCAATGAATTCTCGCGTCGTCCGTCATTGGAGCGCTTAGTCGCTGACCTTGGAATCAACCACCCATTGCTCCTTCAGGGAATGTACATCTTTAAGCAACCAAGAATCGGCGGCGAGGTCACCTGCCATCAGGACAGCACTTTTCTCTACACCGAGCCGCCTGCGATCGCCGGACTCTGGTTTGCTCTTGAAGACGCCACGGTGGAAAACGGTTGTCTCTGGGCCATCCCGGGCGGACACACAGCCGGATTAAAATCACGTTGGTTGAGAAACGCTGAAGGTGGAATGAGATTCGAAGTCTTTGATTCGACTCTCTGGCCGGAAGAGAAACTGGTGCCACTCGAAGTGAGCAAAGGCAGTTTGATAATTCTCAACGGGCTACTGCCGCACAAAAGTCTTGCCAACCGTTCAAGCAAATCACGCCACGCCTACACGCTGCATGTAATTAGCGCTGATTGCCGGTATCCGGAAAAGAACTGGCTACAACGTTCGCCGGAAATGCCATTGCGGGGATTCTAGTAGTGAAGAAGACACGGACGCATACGTAATCAGGTAAAACCTCGCCAAAACGTCAGTAAAAACGGCTATTTTATTTGGATTGTCGGAGCAAGCCGCGGAAGATTCCCTGAATCCGGACGTTGCCCGCAGGAACTCTAATCGACTCCATTTCGGGATTTGAGGGGCGCAGTTCCACTTCCGCGCCGTGCCGGTAGAGTCGTTTCAAAGTAGCGTAAGTTTCATCAACGAGGGCCATCACAATCTCGCCGTTGTGAGCTTCCGGCCGATTCTCGATCAGGGCTATGTCTCCATCACAGATGTGTTCGTCGATCATGGAGTCGCCCTTGATGCGAGCCGCGTAAACCTGCTCCGGTCTGACGCGCCCCAGCATGAAGCGCGGCACAGAGATCGTTTCGCCACCATTCACCAGTTCTATTGGATGACCCGCAGCGATGTAGCCCGCCACCGGAATCTCGCAAAACAAATCGGAAGCTGGAAGCTCTTGCTGATTAATTACAATCTGCGAAGAGCTGCCCTCACGAATGATCGTAACCAGGCCAAGACGGACCAGCGCCTGGATGTGTTTCGCGACTGTGGCTCGCGACTTCACTCCGAGATGTTTGGCTATTTGCGTGTAGGTCGGAATGTAACCGCGGCGCTCAAGGAAGCTGACCAGGTAGTCGAAGACTTCTTTCTGTCGCTGGGTGCGTGGGAGTCTCGAAAGCATATCTTCCTAACCAATCGTACGCGCAAGCTGAAGTGAGCAGTGCAACCCCCTGGAAGTCAGCGGGCATTCTATGGCGCGCAATCCAACGCGTCAAGTCTCTTCTTGCGCGCCATAGACGAGCTGCCTGATTACTAGTCATGCGTTCGCGGCGAGTAGCGCGCGAGTGTGCGTGGGAAGATACGTACGCCGGCCGGCATTTGAGTCAAGGTCATTGAACCGTTTGTCAAAACTTCACCGGCCTTCATGTCATACACTGCCTCATTCAGATCGTTGTCAGGACTAATCACTGCGCCTTTTAATGCTGCGCCGATGAAAGCTCCCTTGCTACGCGAGTATGAAAGAATACCGGCAGCCAATCTCAGATTGGTAGATGCGGCAGCCTCGCGTCCGACAGGACCAGCAGCCACACCTACTTCACCGCCCAGCTCGAATTTGTCTTTCAATAAACCGTCGACACCTGCTTCGTTCATGATTAACAAGACGTAGTCCGTTTTCGTGGCGCCGATTTGTGCGCCAAAGCTTCCGCCGCTCAAATTAAAAAACGCCGGCGCCGACCAGCCGTTTTTGGTGCGCCTGCTGATCACGCCCTGACCGCCTTTGCCGCCGAAGATGAAGGCCGCTTTGATTACACCGGGAAAGACGGCAATAGCTTCAGCTTTATCCAGTAATTCCTTGGGAATCGCCTTTTCGCGCACGTTCATAATTTCCGTAAAAACCTTCGCCGCGTCACTGGAATGGCGCGTCGCATCCTTCAGTCTATTTTCCTTTTTTGCAGAAGCCAGCGGTGTGGAAAACGCCAACAACAGGGCCAGCATCAAGGTGCCAACGGCCGTTTGTCGAATCGAAAACTTCATGGTCACTCTCCTCGCAAGGTTGTGGAATAAAAGCAAAACGATTGCTAAGTAGTGCGTCGCTTTATGTGGCTGCGATATTACACCCACTCACTGCGGAGTGGTAGCTCTCGCATATGTGGCTCCGTATGTGAACGAGTTTCACAACCTCGAACTCCAAAGTGAAATGAGGTCAGTGGTATTCACAGACTCACGCGTCGCAGTCGCAACGAGTTTGCAATCACCGAGACCGAACTGAAACTCATCGCCGCGGCCGCAATCATCGGGCTCAACAAAATTCCAAAGAATGGATAAAGTACGCCGGCTGCGATTGGTATTCCTAAAGCGTTGTATAAAAACGCAAAGAAAAGATTCTGCCTGATGTTCCTCATCGTCGCCCGGCTAAGCCTGATCGCGCGCACAATGCCTCGCAAGTCTCCTTTGACCAACGTCACACCAGCGCTCTCCATCGCCACATCCGTGCCGGTGCCCATCGCTATGCCAACGTCGGCCTGAGCGAGCGCTGGAGCGTCGTTGATGCCATCACCAGCCATGGCAACTTTATGACCGCCAACCTGCAACCGTTTAACGGCTTCCGCTTTCTGATCCGGCAAAACCTCGGCAACGACTTCATCCAGTTTAAGTTTTCCGGCCACAGCGCGGGCTGTAGTTTCACTGTCACCTGTCAACATCACGACGCGAATGCCTTCATCATGTAGTTGCCTAATCGCCTCAGAGGTTGTCGCTTTAATTGGATCAGCAACGGAAACTAACCCGGCTACTACCCTGTCGATAATGACAAACATGACCGTTTGACCATCGAGCCGCAGCGCTTCGGCTCTTTCAGCAAGGCCGGTCGTCGTCAATCCCAAATCGGCAAGGAGTGCCTGATTTCCAATGCTTACCTGGCGACCACTTACTTCTCCCGCTACCCCTTTGCCCGTTAGCGACTCGAAGGCTTTGGCTTCACTCAATTCAATGCCGCGTTCTTGAGCGCCGGAGACGATTGCAGCGGCGAGCGGATGTTCACTGCCGCGTTCAAGACTGGCGGCCAGGCTCAAGAGAGTCTGCTCCTCCATTCCCGGCATTTCTGGGGACGTCACAACTGACGTGAGCCTGGGTTTGCCTTCAGTTAGAGTGCCTGTCTTGTCAATCACCAGGGTATCGACTTCCCGCAATACTTCGACGGCTTCAGCATTTCTGAAGAGCACACCACTCAGCGCAGCCTTTCCCGTCGCCACCATGATCGACATCGGCGTGGCCAGACCAAGCGCACAAGGGCAGGCAATTATCAAAACGGCGACCGCATTTACCAGCGCGTATGCGAGGCGCGGTTCAGGCCCCCATAAGCCCCACACAAAAAAGGTCAGGACCGCGATAAACACGACTGCCGGTACGAAATACGACGAGACTCGATCGGCAAGCTTCTGAATTGGCGCCCGACTCCGTTGTGCTTCGCTAACCATCTGCACAATTTGCGCCAGCAATGTGTCCGAGCCGACTCGGTCAACTTCCATCACAAAGGTGCCGGTGGAGTTTACGGTTGCGCCAATAACGCGATCGCCGGCTCGCTTCACCACCGGGATCGGCTCTCCCGTTACCATTGATTCGTCAACAGCGCTTGAGCCCTCAAGCACTACCCCGTCAACAGGGATTTTTTCGCCGGGCCGAACCCGTAATTTATCTCCCGGTTTGACCAGGTCCAGCGAAACATCTTCATCGTTCCCAGCTTCACCGATTCGCCGCGCAGTTTTGGGCGCCAAACTTAACAGTGCTTTGATTGCGGCTCCGGTGCGGCTCCGGGCTCGCAGTTCCAATACCTGCCCCAGCAACACCAGCGTCGTGATCACCGCTGCCGCTTCAAAGTAGACCGGCACCTCTCCTGTTTGATCGCGAAACGAAACCGGAAATAGATCTGGAGATAGTTTAGCAATTACGCTAAAAAGATATGCGACGCTGACCCCAAGCGCGATTAACGTAAACATGTTCAGGCTGCGGTTAACGAGTGATTGCCAACCGCGAACGAAGAAGGGCCACGCACCCCAAAGCACAACCGGTGTCGCGAGCGCCAGCTCGATCCAGCCCCAGGCACGCATCGGCATGATGCTTTCGAGGTTCAAAGCAGGAATGAATTCGCTCATCGCGATCAAAAGCAAGGGCAGGCTCAGGCCCACACAAATCCAGAAGCGCAGGGACATTTCCCGAAGCTCGGGATTCTCGTCCTGATCCAGCGAAGCTGTTCGCGGTTCCAATGCCATACCGCAAATAGGACAACTACCTGGACCGTCACGAACAATTTCCGGATGCATTGGGCAGGTGTAGACAGAGTCCAAAGTCCCAGGTCCAATATCCGAAGCCCGGTTAGAACCCGGAGTGCCTGGCAACTGACTGTTCTCTTCGGGTTGCGACTTTGTGCGTTGGATTCCCACTAGCTGCGTCATTTTCGCTTGAGGTCGGGCCAGGAAGGATTCGGGATCTTTACGAAATTTCTCAAGACAATGCGCGCTGCAGAAGTAATAGGTCTTATCCTGATATTCAAATGATCCCGCGGCTGAATCAGGATGAACAGTCATACCGCAAACCGGATCTATGACTGCTTCGCTCTTTTTGGCAGAGGCTTCGTCGCGCTGATTGGAGTCAAGCATTTGAATACGCGGCATAAAGATTTAGCAACTCAGTCTTCATCATCGCGTACCGTTTGAATTCTCGCAATCCTACATGTACCTGGTCGTCGCTCGAACTCTGGTTCAGTTTGGTAGGACGAGGCAAGTTATTTGCTGGGACTGCGGGTGTCCCGCCCGCAAATGAGCGCACAGCGCGAAAACCGCGTGGCGTTAGTTGCTTGTTGGGAGATCAAGAAAATCGACGGCACACGCGCAATTCTTAGGGCTCACATTTCCGCAATCAGTCTTCGCGCTGCGCGCTCATTGCTGGCGGGACGCCCGCGGTCCCAGCAAATCACTTGACCGCCAGCTATCGTGCGTAGGTATACGACGAGCGCGCCCTTACTGCCACCTGCTTGCGATTCACTTTTACTTTTATCTTTCTTAAGCCGATCCGTTCCGGTTCGTTCGGCTCATAGCCGAGCACATACTGCCGTCGTAGTTCTGCGGCCACTTCGACGAACGACCGCTTCACTGCATTCATGTCGCCGCCTTTGAAATAACGCCCACCTGTCTTTTCCGCTAACTGCTGCAGATAGACCTGTGGTGACACTTGATGTCTCAGAGGCTTAAGGTCGCCATATTGAAGTGTGTAAACAACAACGTCAGACTCTTCCGCTTCCCGCAGCGTGCTCTTCATCGAAGCCTTGCCCCAGGTATTCTCGCCGTCGGTAATCAGGACAACTGCCCTTCTCGTTGCGACTGGTCGTAAAGAGTTCAGGCCGAAGTGAACCGCGTCATACAACCTCGTCCCCATGTTCGTCGGGCCTGGCTCAATCCGATCAATCGCAGCGTCAAATAATTTGGGATCGCTGATCCCTTCCGAGGTGAGCGGTTTTATCTCGCCGTGAAAATAGACCGGGCGAATGGTATCCGCCGGTCGCAGTTGGTCCACAAAAGCTTTGGCAGCTCCTTTGATTTGATCGATGAACGGCGCGGTCGAACCGCTCGTGTCAATCAAAAGTACGACGGAAAACGGCTGGTCAACGTTGCTGAAGTGAACAATCGGCTGCTCCTTGCCATCCTCGAAGACCCGGAAATCCTGTCGCTGGAGATCGACAACGTATTGACCCTGACGATTAATAACGCTGACCGGAACAGAAACAAGGTTAGACGAAATGCGCAGCACTTCACCCTCGCCGACCTCCTCCGCGCTTTGAACGGCCGGGTTGGTGTCTGCAGGTGACGGGGTTGGCGAGGGCGACTGCTGGGCCTGCACAAAAGGACTCAAGCTCAGCAGGAGTAGGAAAGTGTAACCGTGGTTCTTCATCATGGTTTCGCGATGAGCGTGTTGTGCGCCGAGACAACTTGCCATTGTCCTTTGCTTTTGGCGTACACCCGCGTAAAACGAACCTGTCGCGCGACAACTTCACTGCCCTGCCCGGCTCTTTTAGTTGTCGATCGCCCGGTGACAACCGCGGCGTCCCCATACACCCGCACCATGACTTCATCATTCTCAATAGACATGATCTTGAACGAACCGTCTTTAAGTAGTTCCAACAGTTTCGCCTTGGTCGTAATCGAGCCGTCAGGATTTATGTTCAGCCAGTTGCCGGCGAGGAGCCGATCGTTTGCTTTGATATCATTTTCCAGAGTCGCCTTGCGGCCTTCGCTTTCAAGCTGGAGGATGATCTGCTCGGTCTCTCCGTTTTCATGAGCTTTCTCTGGGGTTGTTTGAGCCGGCGTGAGAGTGCAGTTAAGAATTACCAACGCAACGGCGCTTAAAATTTGTTTCATTGAATTGGATCCTTTGAAGCAAGCCCATCTGAGCATGATGTTGTCATGTTAAAACTCTACTTAAGAAGACCCGAGTATTGTCAAGTTAAATTTGGAAAGGAGTTGCAAGCTAAATTATCGCGGCCGTTGAATGCTCAGATACTAGATTCCAGTCGTATACTTCACATTGACATGACCACCGACACTCGATTCCTGGCCGAGCAGATTTGGCATTACCACCAGATGAATCATCGGGTCGAAAAGGCCGATGCGATTCTCGTCCTTTGCAGCCACGACAAGAGAGTTGCTGAAAGAGGCGCCGAATTATTTATCGAGGGTTGGGCACCGCTGCTTATTTTTTCCGGAGGCCTCGGCGCTATCACCAGTGAAATGTGGATCGAATCTGAAGCCGATCAGTTTGCTGCCGTCGCCGTTGACCTCGGAGTGCCGATGGAGAAGATACTCATAGAGAATCATTCGACGAACACCGGCGAGAATATTTTGTTTACCAGGCGCCTGCTCGCCGAGAAAAAGCTCGATCCGGAAAAGTTTATCCTGGTGCAGAAGCCTTATATGGAACGCAGAGCTTATGCAACCTTCAGAAAGTTTTGGCCCGAGAAGAAGGTGCTTGTCACTTCACCGCAAGTATCGTTTGCAGAATATCTAAGTGAATATACGAACAAAGAGCTATCGAGCGACGACGTGATCAGCATCATGGTGGGGGATTTGCAGCGGATCAAACTGTATCCCGAAAAAGGGTTTCAAATTCATCAGGAAATCCCCGGCGAGATATGGGCCGCATACGAAGAGCTGGTAAGAACCGGATATGATCGGCATCTGATAACGATTTGATTCGGACGCTTAAGAGGAACTCCGGTTCAGGATAACGTCTGCCCTGGTCGCTTCGCTCAAGCATGCCGGGCAGAGACAATCCTGATCAGCCTCGCCAACCACGCCGAGGTATGGGAGCTCCGTACACCAACACGACAAAGCCTCGCTTTCATCTGCAGCTCCGGGTGTTGCTCCGCAGTCGAACTCTTTAGCGCAGTTGGAACAATTCTTTTTCATAGTTCTTGTCGCCTTCGGTTTGGCTTACGCGCTACTGCGGGCGTGGTCATGATGGTCGGGTATTGTACGAGTCGAACGTCTGATGGCCAACACTGCGGTGAAAGTCGCCGTGGGTCGACAAATACGGAACAGGGAGCGAGCGTGGCACCTCGTTCAAGCTTCCGCGATGCTTGACTTGGATGAGTTGTTTGGCGGTACACGTTGAAGCAGGTCGCTACCCTCCCGGTTCCGCACTTGTCGACCCACAAAGGATGTTGAGAGTTTTAATTAGTGTCCGCCGTGCATAGTGTTCATATCCATCTTGCCGGGCCGAAGTCGCAGAAACAGTTTCCAGGAAACGGGATGCTCACCATAAAGCTGATCGAGTACGTCAGGCTTGGAATAGAACGTAACATCACTACCCATAGCTAATGACAGCTTCGTGTTGACGAGAACATCGCGCGCGCCACCGAATGTAAACGCGCCGATGCGAAAAGATGGATGGTCGTCGCTGATTCCCAGTTGCGCGCGATCCAGCGCTCGTAACAACTCATTCTTGTCCACCAACTCAAGACGTGTGTAGACATAATTCTTATCCAGGAAGTTAACCGTAGACTCAAAAGTGTAGCCATTTAGATTGTGCGTCTCGCCGGGGCTACTGGTGTGATTGCGTCCCCAGATAAATGCTGAAGCCCAGTTGCCACGATCAAACGGCTTGTTGTACTGGACAGAAGCAGTAGCGCGTCGAATATCGGTGTCCGGTTCTGACGCTTCGGGGCGGCGCAGGAAACCATAACTCACTTGCATCGTCCAATTAGAACTTGGCATTAACGAAAGGCGCGCCGAGCGTGAGTTCCATTTGTGCGCCTCGAAGTTGTAACGATCCTCGTCAGGTTCGCGCCCATTGAAGATTGAACCTTCAAGTTTCAACCAACGATAGGTGATTCCAGTGGTCAGCACGCCAAAACTGATGTGCGATGAATCCTGTAGGTGATGCGACAGCGTCGCCGCGGGGTTCTCGGCGGCCGAGGCGCGATGCATGAAGGCCACCGGCCCCAACGCCGGCTCTCCGGGATAACCGAAGTATGTAAACCACGTCCCGTGCTCACCCATCGGCAGCGTGTACTGTGCCGACAACTCCATGAAGAGATCGTGCGGGTGTTGCCGGTCGATCAGCGGCTGGCCTTTGTAAGTTTCACCAGTTTGAAAGAGTAGCGGTGAGCCGCCCGGTGGAAAAGTGAACGGTTCGAAACTAAACATACCGCGCAGTTGCACAGTTCCCTTCCCAAGCTTGTGATAAGCCATTGGCATGAACCAGTTCGCGGATTCAAACTTTGTGACTCCGCGCGGTCCGCCCTGGGAATTCACACCGATGACGGCGTTGTAGTGAAACATCAGTAGCCAGCTGCCGGATTGTTTATGAATCATGTACATCGGCGCAGACGACGGCTGCCATGAGGTGCCGGAACCCATTGCGCCCATCGATGTCACGTTTGTACCGCTCGAGCCAACCCGAATTCCTAAGTCGCTTCCAGACATCACCAGCAGTGGGCCCATGTCCATTGCGCCATTTTTCGACATGTCCATTCCCGGCATCTTGTCTTCTGCCGGCTTTGCATTAGGACTTTGAGACGGCATCGGCGTGTTCATGTCCATCTTCGCAGGAGATTCAGTGGGGACTGCAGGCGTAGTCGCCGGCATCTTCATGCCCGGCGTGTGGGTATGCGGTGACGCGGTGGGACTGGCCGAAGGCATTGGCATATTCATGTCCATCTTTTCCGGCGATGCTGGCGGATTCGGCGATGGTGAACTCGTGGGAATCTGCATTCCCGGCATCTGCATCTCGGGCGTGTGGGTATGCGGTGACGCGGTGGGACGGGCCGAGGGCATTGGCGATGGTGAACTCGTGGGCCTCTGCATCCCAGGCATGTTGCTCATGTCGTGCTTTTTCGGCGGCTGCGTTCTTTTTCGGACTAGGGTTCTCTTCCTGCTTGACGCGCGTCGCGGTTTCGCCTTCGCCTTTGATTTTGGCTTGGGTTTGCTCATGCCGGGCATATTGCTCATGTCGTGCTGTGAGGACGCAGTCAGCCCGGTCGCGAACGAGATCAAAATACAACTCACTAAAAACAGATACTTGTAATATGAAACTTTCTTAGCCACTAATCCTCTCCTTGTTCTTGCGGTGAGGGCGTTCCCACGAATGACCGGGAAACGCCCGCACCTTTTCTACGGCCTAATTAACTCTTCGGCTTGTCCTTGTCGTGCATCTTCATGTCGCATGAATCACCCGCGCAGCAACAGCAGCATCCGTCTTTTCGCGTGGTCTTTTGCCGCGTGGTCTTTCGCGTCATGCTTCATCTTCATGTCGCAGGAATCGCCTTTGCAGCAATCCGGCATCGTCGCGCAGCACGACTCCGTCGCTTTCTTTTGATCCGTTTGCGAAGTGTTCTGCGCAAACGCGATTCCTGAAAAAGCGAGGCCGAGTCCAAGCACCAGGCCCAAAGCAAAGCCTTTGAAGTTTTTCATTTGTTTTCTCCTGTCTAGAAATCGTTGCCCTGATATCAGCAGAACGAACACACTGATACCGACAATAGGAAAGACATTCCTGTCAGTCCCATTAGCGTTAAGTCTGAGCAGACGGAAAAAGTCTGCTCTGGGCGATCTCTAAATCAGGAAGCTGCAGCAGTGCAGATAGGTGTGGCCGCGGTTGGGTAACCGCAACGGACGCGCGAATGCGCTTTTCTGCTCAGGTGGATTTGTTAGCGAGGCTATCTCGACGCGGGACGGAAAAGCGATGTGCGACTGATCCGGTCTGGCTTTCGTCAGAGCCGCCGTGGCAGTGACGGCCAGAGGACAATCCATCATCGAGGGGAAGTTCGCACCCACCGCCAAAAAGAGAGAATCAGACGGAACGTTGCCAGCGCTCGCAACAATCTGACCTTTGTCGGCCGATGGCTTTGCCACAGCTTTCGCAGCCGAGTGTGACTTACGTTTGGCACAACAGTCGTGCGATTGCATCGAAGCACAAGCTTCGCCACTGACAACGATGGCGATGGAATTCGCCGCAGACGCAATCTCGGTGGGAGTCTGGGCGCTCACAATATTTTCGCAGCCCAGCAGGCAACCGAAGCCGGCCATCCAAAAAGCAACAGCCAGCGCGAGCGAGACTCGAACAATCCTTATTGAGGAGAGAAACCTCATTATGCGGGCTAGTCTAAACTCCATGCGTGTTGATGTCGAGTCACTTAGGGCGTGACACGACGCTCTAGGTGCCATCCTGCAAACACCAAGCCATGCGTTTACAGGGCAATAAGGAGTGATCGTGAGAATTGATGGCAACGATTGCGACTCCGAATGGGTGAAAGTTCCCCGGTCGATTGCTCCGTGCCGGAAGGACCGAATGTCTATAGCTACTCCAGCCTATAAGGTTCTTCGTTCCAGCGGAGCAAATGTATAGTTCGACTTACCGCTCTACCAGTTCATTCTGATCCGCTAAGCGCCAAATATTTATTTGACGAGAAGTCTAAGGACATTTTAGCTCCGTTGAGTCAGAACACCGCGGGCGGTGAGTACCAACTGGCATCAACCGCTAACTTTCGTTAGACTGATTTTTGTTTCCTGTAAGTAAGTGAAGAACAGAATCCTGGCGGAAGAGGTTTAGCATGGGTATCGAAAAAGACCGTATCAAAACTCAAGAAGAAACTGGCGAACCCGCGCCTATTGACCAAGTGGAAAATCGTGTCGAAGCTGAGATGAAAAAATTGGAAGGTGAAGCCAAGAAGTTCGTGGCTGATGGCATGCAAAACAGCAAACTGGCGCAAGAGGGCGAACGAATGGTAGAAGAAGCGGAGCGCGAGTTAAGTGAGAAAGAAGACTCCAAATAACTAATCGGCGGCACCCTTGTCGTTAAGTGCCTCCTGAATGGCTTCTCTTATTTGGTCTGGAGTAGCGCTGGCATTGAAGCCCACGAATCGCTTGACGATGCGACCGCTGCGGGAGATTACGAAACTTTGAGGAATCGCGTCACGTCCCTGCATTAACTCAACTGCAACCTGGGAACCCGACCAGCCCACCCGGTAATCCACTTTATAGTTCTGAACGAACTCGCGAACCTGATCGGCAGATTCGTCGGGATTCTCGGTGGATAAACCGATCACCTCCAGTCCCTGTGAGCGAAATTCCTTATTAAGCTTAACCAGTTCGGGGGTTTCCAGTCGGCATGGACCACACCAGGTAGCCCATAAATTCACCAGCAAGACCTTTCCTGCATAGTTTGAAAGCTTGATTGGCGCACCGGTCAAAGCCCTTAGTTCTACTTGCGTTACGCTGGCGGGCAGCGTAGTGACTGGAGGTGGAGCGGCAGTTCGCGGAGGAGCCGCGCCGCGATTGTTCGCTACTCCGGTTGCTGGTGGGTTGGAACGTCGTTCGTCGTTGGAACTACAACTCGATACTCCAAAGGCTGCGAAAAGCGACAACACGAGCACGGTGAATGCGATGCGCGACGGCGTCCACAATGATTTGCCACTATTAGTTTTCTTTGCTTGCATTTCCTACCTTATTAACTACTCAGGCTCAGTGAAGCATACCACTCAAATTGGATCGACGCTAAACGCAATTCTTCAGTTGGCTTACCCGTTCTCCAGTGACTATTTACCAAACCGGAAGGAATCCAGAATGACCGGCATCTCACCTCTCGAGCCTACATCTTCAATGCTGGACAACTCAGGTGCGAGCGAAGTTGTAAACATGGAAAGGATCGCGCCGTTAGTATCTCCGGCCTTCCCGGTGGGTACCCACACTACCCGGCCCCACAACTGCAGGTCACCTCGTTCCGTACCTTTTGAGACGCCGACATAGCGAAACTCATAACCGTCCAACGAATTGATCTTGGTGGGACCTTCAGACACTTTGCGATAGCCGGGCAGAACCTTAGCCAGGCTGTCGCTGAAGTCCTTGACCAGCCTCGGAAAATCCGCGAGGTCGGCGTCATAGGTTCCCTTGCTTTCATAGTAACGGACGGCGACATTCTCTTGCGTAAAGTCAGGCGGCAATCGCCTTTCGAACTTCGCAAAGTTTCCTGAAGCGCCCCCCGCTTTCGGATCGGCGACCCAATTGTTTGGATAGTAGAACGAGAAGTCGATGTAATGCTCAGCCAGTTTTCCCTCCAGGTTTGCTTGTGAATTTATAAACCTGGTGGTATCGGGCGGCGCTACATATTCAGGCTGGGTCTTCTCCGGTTCCGGTGTCGCTTCAGTTACATTCGGGGTGGTGACTGGGTTGCTGTTAACGTTCTCGCCTGGGGTGTTTCGCACAACAACTGGCGGTTCAGAGTTCCTGTGATCAAGCCGCGGCTTGACCACAAAGAAGAAAGCCGCGACGGCGGCGCCGGCGCCCATGACGAGGAGTAGTGCCAGGATACCGAGGATCAAAGGCAGCTTTGATTTTTTCTTTGCAACGGGCGGTACTCCTGCCACCGGCGGCGCAGGTACGCCTTGTGCCGCGGACGGTGCGCTTTTCGCGGGAGGAGGTATCGGTTGCCCCAAGGGCGTTGCGGGAACTTGGGCGCTGTGCGGCGGCGGAGTTGGCGTCGCGGGACCGCCCGGCGCTGGGGCCGGCGGTTGCTGCATATTAGAAGACGTAGGTAACCCGGTTGGACCGGTCTGTTTTGGAAAAACTACTGTGGGCGCCGAGGCGTCGATGGTTTCGTTCCAATCCGGCGGACGATTGCTGCCTGCCTGTCCTGATGGTGGCGCCGTGGGAACCCCGGTGTTTGCCGAACTCTGAATTGTAGCGCTGGGATCGAATGGTTTGTCACCAGCAACTAACAAACCGCCATCGATCGTGCAAAACTTTTGAGTGTCGTCGGGAAAAGTTCTACTACATTTCGGGCAACGCTTCATAAGTGACTTCCGCTCCTGATTAAACTGGGTTTAAAAGTACGGTCCATTCGCCGCTTAGCGTGCCTTGGCAAGTTTTAGTTCCAGCTGTTTGTTTCCAGGGTCTAGTTCTAACGCCCGGGTATAGGCGCGAACTGCGCTGGGTTTCTTCTTTGCTTTCAGATAGCCGTCACCGACGCCCTCAAAACCGTAGATACCTGCCAGTTGCTTTCGATCTCCCGGTGACGCAACTCCCGCCGCCCGCTCGTAAACTACTTCTGCTTCCTCAAAACGATCCAGCGCCAGATATGTGCGACCAAGAAGATTGATAGGCTGGAACGCCCGCGGACTTACCTCAGTGGCCAGCTTCAGGTAAGGCTCCGACTCCTCAAACCGCTTGAACACCACCAGCATTCGGCCCAGTAAATAAAGTGAGGTGGAATTGCGAGCGTCAAGCTCGAGCGCCCGCTTCAAAACGGGTTCAGAATTTTGCCATTGCTGTTCGGCTTGTAATGACTCGGCAATAAGATTCAAGGTCGGCGGATCTTTCGCTAGCTGCGTCGCCTTGTCGTAGAGCGGCGTCGCCTCGTTTGCCTTTCCCATTCGCTTGAGCACGCGTCCGAGGTGAGCATAGGCCACCGGAAAATTCGGATCGAGTTCCACTGCGCGACGGTAAGCGTGTTCAGTTTCGTTGTTGAATAGACCCCTCGACTGCAGCGCTACTCCCAACCGATCCCAGGCGACCGCATTCTGGGGCGCCAGTTGTACAGCTCGCCGCGCAAAGCTTTCGGCGTCAGCAAAGCGGCTGGCATTGTCTCCACCGGTGCGCGGTTGCACCAGGACCACGCTCAAAGCAACCAGTGCATCCACATTTGTCGGACTCCAAAGCGCGGCATTGCGGTAAGCGGCTTCCGCTTCCTCCCAGCGTTGCTGATCCGAATAAATATTGCCGAGGCCGTAGGCTGCGCGACCATCCTTGGCGTTAATCTTTAGGATGCCCTGGTAGGAACTCTCCGCTTCAGCAAACCGTTGCGCGTCGCGAAACTGGTTTCCCTTGTCCAACAAATCTTCAATTTTGTCTTCCGAGGCTGCGCTCGCTCCGGTTGCGCGGGTGGTGGTACCGCGGCGAGTCGTTGTCGTTCGGACCGTTCTTTTTTTCGACTCCGGATTCTTTGGTCTAAAAATCCCGGCGCCTCCAATTACGTCAGAGCCGACGTCCTGACCGAGAGCACACACGCCCGCCAAAGCCAGCGTCACCAACAACACAAGGAACCCAAAAACTGAACGAAAAATCGAGCACGTCCTCATCGATTCTCTCCTGTTAAGAATGTGATTTTAGCCCGCCCCAACCCGGCTGCCCGTCCGAGTCCGGCTGGAATCACCGGTACGATGACATGGTTAGCAACATTTTTACGAGATTAATAGACCGTGGCGGATTGTAGCGCAGATTGCGAAGGATGAGCTAACACGCTGGTGAACTTACTCTGCCGAACGCACCAGGCGAAAGCCGTAGTTTGGATTTCTGAAGTCGGGCGCAAACCAATCTCGGTAAGTGGCAGAAATCGGAATCTGCCGGTCGTCCGGATCACTGGCGTATGATCCGCCTCTAACCACCACCCAGTCTCTGTAGGCAGCTGGAATCTGAGCGGTACCGGTGTAAAGAGAAGCCTTCGAAGAGGTCCACTCCCAAACGTTGCCGATCAGGTCGACCACACCCCAGCGGTTCTTGCCGTCGGGATAAGAGCCCACGGGCTGCGTAGCTGCCTCTTTCACCACCGCGCGGTTAGCGGCCCAGCTGTTACCCCAGGGGAAAGCCTTGAATTCGCCGCCGCTGCGCGCGGCAAACTCCCATTCGTCTTCCGTAGGCAAACGGTAAGTAACTCCATCTCGTTTCGAACGCCAGGCGGCAAAGGCTTCTGCGTCTTTTGCGGAGACGTTGACAACTGGCCAGCGTTCCTGTCCTGCGAGCGGTCTTCCTCTGATCCAGTGGCTGGGGGGAGCGTAATTCATGTCGCGCACGAACTCAGCATACTCAGCGTTGGTAACCTCGGTGCGATCCATCAGAAACTTTTGCACGGTAACAGTGTGTTCCGGTTGTTCCTGAGGTGGGCCATCGTTTCGACCCATTTGGAATGTGCCACCGGGGATTTCAATCAGGTCTGCTTTGTTTTCAATCGTAGGACTCGCAACCGGTGTGGGGCTGGCACCTGGCCCGGCAATCCGAGTCGAACGGGAGCGCATAACCAGAAACGCCCCGATGGCGCCGGCAACCAATATGACGAGTACCACTGCCGCACCAATCATCAACAGGGCATTACTTTTCGGCCTAGGAGCCCGCGTGATGTGAGGTCGACTGTCATAAAGCGTGGCATCGACTGCCCCGCCGGGAAAACTGTTATTTCCAACCGCATCCGTTCTGACACTCTGATGCACTTGCGCGCTTGTTCCTGGATCAATGACGGCCGTGGTAGCGGGGGGCGCCGGCGGCATGCTGGTCGCCAGGCGCGCCAGGCGTTCTTCTAATTCTTTCGCCTGCCGCTCCACTCGCTCCATTTGCTCGCGCTGTTGGCGCTCGCGTTCGTCGCGCTCTTCTCTCTCCTTCTGGGCCCGCTCCTCTAGTTCTTTGCGCTTGAGCTCTTTCTCTTCTTCAGCCTTGCGCCGCTCTTCGGCCTCGCGCATCAATTCTTCCTGCGCTACTCGCTCCTTTTCCTTTTGCTCCGCCTCGTGAGCTGCGCGTGAAGCCGCAAGCTTTGCCTGATCCTCGGCACTCAACTGCGAGGAACTGACTGTGCCAGCCATGGAATCAAATGAGGCACCGAAGTTTTGCGAAGTCTCGCCCGTGCTGGCCGCTGGTGAATATAAGGTTTCGTCCGGGACGGGAGCCGTCGATCTGCCCGGCCCTATCGTCACCCCACCTTCCGCCACCGCTTTTTTGAGTTCTTTTATGAATACTTCAACTGAGGGAGTACGAGCCGCAATCTCTTTTTCCAGAGCATGCCGTACCACAGCCTCAAGCTGCGGCGACACCTCGACGCCGGCCGACTTAAACGACGGCGGCGGCAGCGTTAGATGCTTCTTCATTATTGACGGAATCGATGAACCCTTGAAGGGCACATCTCCCGTGAGCATCTGGTAAAGAATTATTCCCAGGCTATAAACGTCAGCGCGCGCATCAGGCTCGTCGTCTGACCACTGTTCGGGAGCCATGTAAAAAGGAGAACCCATCAAGCCGCTGGTCTTCGCCTGAATAAAAGATCCTAAAAGTTCGCCCGACTTGATCTTCGCCAAACCGAAATCCAGGATCTTTAGACCTTCGGAGATCGACTGGCCCTGCTGCGTCATGATGTTTAAGGGCTTCAGATCACGGTGTACGATGTTCTGCTTATGTGCCGCACCGACTCCAGCACCAATGGCAGAGGCGAACTCCAAAGCGCGCTCAGGCGCCATCACTTTCTCTTCTGCCAGAATGTCCTGAAGTGACTTCCCGCTAACAAACTCCATTACCAGGAAAGGCATGGTGCCCCGCACCACGCCAAAGTCAGTAACGGCAATAATGTTTTGGTGACGGATGGCCGCGGCCGCAAGCGCTTCCTGGCGAAACCGCGTGACTAGCATCGGATCGTTGCCGACGAGATCCGGCAAGATGACTTTGATGGCGTGAGATGTCTTAAGAAAAATGTGCCGGGCCTGAAAAACAACTCCCATTCCACCCTGTCCAAGCCTTCGTTCTAACTGGTAGCGCGCATCGAGCACAGGTTCGCCCAGCAGCGATGGTGTGGTGGCATCGCCGTCTTGCGGACAGTGGATAACTTCGTCAGAGAAACAGCGCCTACAGGCTGGACATTCTTTCATTTATGAGCCCGGTACAAAGCGGACGACGGCAAGAAGGATTTCGCAACCCCATTACGGCAAAGGTAGCAGTCGCAGACTGATTCTAACGGCTGCGGTGTGAGCAAGCAACCGGCAAAATGCTTTGCGGAAAGGCTTTGGAGCAGACTGTCTCGCGACCTTTGGGCGACGCAATCCAGGGTCGCCTAATAATTTCACTCGGCGCCGGGGCAGTAGCCCGACAGTTTTGGAGGGCTCCAGTTGTCGATTTGGAGCCCTCCATGACTGTCGGGCTACCGCCCCGACCTAGTTACTACCGCGCAGTTACTTGACCACCACGTTCACCAACCGTTGGGGCACAACGATAACTTTAACGACCTGGTGGCCCTGAGTGATGGCGCGAATTCTCTCATCACTAAGGGCAGCCGTACGCAGTTCTTCTTCCGTAACCTGAGGCGAAACCAGCAAGCGCGAGCGCAGTTTCCCGTTGACCTGAATGGGGATTTCCAGCTCATCGTGTTTCGCCAGTTCCGCATCAGCCTGCGGCCACCGACCCGAGCCCAGCAGCCCGCCGTTATGGCCCAGCTGCTGCCACATTTCCTCAGCAGCATGTGGCGAAAAGGGAGCCAACATAAGCACTAACGACTCCAACGCCTCACGCACTGCAAACGCGTCGGCGGCAGTAGCAGTCTCGGGCTCTGTTTCAAAAGCGCTGAGCTCGTTGAACAACTCCATCAAGGCCGCGACGATCGTATTCAAATGCAGGTTCTCAAAATCACTGGTCACCTTGGCAATTGTTTGATGAGTCTTGCGACGTAATGATCGCCCCGCACCGGTTGGTTCATTGCTCGAATCTTCACTTGGGCCACGCAAGTTTGTCGCAGTATTGTTTGCCAGGCGTTCGTGCCAGCGCCACACCATTGTGTAGACACGTCGCAAAAACCTGACCGCCCCTTCGATTCCGGTTTCCGACCAGCGCAGCTCGTTTTCAACCGGTGCGGCGAATAACACAAACAGGCGTGCCGCGTCAGCGCCAAAAGCTGCAATCATTTCGTCGGGATCGACGCCGTTACCGAGACTCTTCGACATAGCTTTCCATTCGTCAGTGTCTTGAACGCGATTTGTAACCATTCCTTGCGTCAACAGTTTCTTCACCGGCTCGTCAAAAGAAACCAGGCCGAGGTCGCGCATAAACTTCGTCCAGAAACGCGTGTAAATCAGGTGCATCACGGCATGCGAGTCGCCACCAATATACTGATCTACCGGGGTCCATTGTTTGGCGATCGCCGGATCGAATGCCGCCGACTCATTGCGTGGATCACAGTAGCGAAAGAAGTACCATGATGAATCCACGAAGGTGTCCATGGTGTCAGTGTCGCGGCGCGCCGGCGCATTACACTTAGGACAGATGGTGTTAACAAAGTCAGCCACGCCTGCTAACGGCGATTCACCGGAACCCGTAAAGTCAGCGCGATCGGGCAGTTGAACCGGTAAATCTTTTTCTGGTACCGGAACCATTCCGCACTTCTCGCAATAGACTATCGGAACCGGCGCACCCCAAAAACGTTGTCGCGAGACACCCCAATCGCGAATGCGATAAGTAATTGCCGCTTTACCAAAATTGTGCGCTTCGGCGTATTTCGCCATCTCGACTATCGCCTCTACCGAAAGCTTCCCACTCCAATCACCGGAGTTAACCAAAATGCCGTAGTCGGTAAAGGCATGTGGCATCGCGGTGGATTGATCTTCGTGTGAAGGATCATGCGCGATCGATTCCTGTTCGTGCGAAATGCGTTCGATCACGCGGCGGATCGGCAATGAATACTTTTGCGCAAATTCGAAGTCGCGGTCATCGTGTGCCGGCACACTCATCACCGCTCCCGTGCCGTACTCGATCAGCACATAGTTTGCCACCCAGACGGGAATGCTCTCGCCGCTAAAGGGATTGACCGCCAGAATGCCTGTGTTGATCCCCTCCTTATGTTCTTCTTCGTCAACCAAGCGGCCACGCGCAGCTTTCTCGGCTTTCACCCTCTCCGCAAAAGCCATCAACTGATTCTTCAACGGAGACGCTTCGAGGAGTTCATCGATCAGCGGATGCTCGGTTGAAAGCACGATAGCGGTAGCGCCGAAAATTGTGTCGATACGCGTGGTGAAGACACGGATACTCTGATCGCTGTCTTTCAATCGGAAGTCGATAAAGGCGCCTTCGCTGCGACCAACCCAATCGCGCTGGCGCTTGAGCACCTTCTCCGGCCAGGTAGCTTCGATTTGCTTGATGTCCTCGACCAACTGTTCCGCGTATTCAGTTATGCGAAAGAACCACTGCTCAAGATCTCTCTTCTCAACTTCCGCGCCGCAACGCCAGCAGATGCCCCCGGATGACTGTTCATTGGAAAGTACCGTGCTCTCACGCGGGCACCAGTTAACCGGCGACTTCTTCTTGTACGCCAGCCCTCGTTCATACATTTTCAGAAAGAACCACTGGTCCCACTTGTAATACTCAGGCCGGTGTGCGGCGATCTCGCGCGACCAGTCGTAACTGACCCCCAGTCGCTTCATCTGACCGCGCATGTGCGCAATGTTTTCCTCGGTCCAATCGCGTGGATTCACGCCGCGCTTGATCGCAGCCTGTTCGGCCGGCTGGCCAAAACTGTCCCAGCCGATCGGGTGCAAAACGTTGAACCCTCGCAGGCGTTTGTACCAGGCGAGCGCATCGCCAATGGCGTAGTTGCGCACGTGGCCCATGTGCAAGAAGCCCGACGGGTAAGGCAACATCTCAAGACAATAAAACTTCGGGCGCGGGTCGCTTTCAGAAACCTCGAATGCTTTGGTTTGCTCCCAATGTTGCTGCCACTTGTTTTCTATTTGTTCGGGGAAATATTTTTCATCCATGATTGTTTTTCCTAACGGTGTCTACACTTAACACGAATTATTTGTAACGCAAACTGTTAGTTCGGGGATCCTGCCCATAGACGCTAATCGTGCGTCCTTGCACTGATCCGCCAACTAACCCGTTTGCACCAGGAATTGTTGAGTAGGAGTTCGCCGCTCCGCTGAGCGCGCCTAGACCGCGCGACGCAGAAGCGGCACCGTTAGGAGGAGTTTCGAGAGTGGTTGAAAATGCTTCATCGTTTGAAGGCAATCCTAGCGCAAGACTTTATTTCTTGTCTAACTGTCCCCGTATACTGAAGCTTATCTTGATTCATCTCAAGTTCCCGGCTCTGCCATTTCCGGTGCACGGCAAAGTCTCTGACTTGCCGCAACTCAACCAGTTATTAACCTTGGTTCTTCTACAAACGAGCGTAGCAGGTTCAAGTTTTTCAAGTCCGCCCTTGGATCGTCGTACGGGGTTTCCAGAATGAAGGCTGCGTGGGCCAACCTGGGATGTTGGGCTACACGGCGTAGTGCATCTGCGCCAATATGGCCTTCGCCAATGTGCCAGTGGCGATCGACGCGAGAGTTATAAGCGGCGCGAGAGTCGTTAAAATGAATGGCGCGAACGTTCCTCGTTCCCACTGTGCTCTTGAGTTTATCAATCAGCGCTTCCAAACCGTCTTCCTCGCGGATGTCGTAGCCCGCGGTGAAGGCGTGAGCGGTGTCAAAGCAAACCCCAAGCGGAAGCTTCGGGCAGGCATCCATGATTTCGCGCAGGTGCTCGAAGCGGTGGCCAATACACTCGCCTTGTCCCGCCGTGTTCTCCAGCAGAATCCTCAAGCCTCCGAACCGCAGGCGCCTGCAGGCATCCTTAAGACTCTCAGCACACACGCGTATACCGTCCGCTTCACATGCTCCGCGCGCACTGCCGGGGTGGACAACCAGATAGTCGGCACCTAATAGGATTGCCCGTTCAACTTCTTCGCGAAAGGAAGCGCGCGACTTTTGCAGCATTTGTTCATCAGCGGCGGCGAGGTTCACCAGATAGTTGCAGTGGATGACGACTGGGGTGAGTTTAGTCAACCTGCGTGTTTTGCGAAATAAGGCAACATCTTCCTCCGTAAGCGGCTTGGCCATCCAACCACGAGGATTACGCGAGAAGATCTGAACCGTATCGCAGCCTGTATCTTTAGCAACCAGTAGCGCCTCGTGTAACCCGCCCTTGATTGGAGCATGGAAACCAATACGTGGTCTGCGCGCTACTCTCCCCTTGATCGATTTGTTTGACATAGGAAAAAGCGACAGGCCAGGGAATCCTACTGGTTCGCTTCCATCACGCGCAGCATGTTCCCGCCAAGGATCTTAGCGACGTCATTGTCTGAGTAGCCGCGTCGCAACAGCTCGCGAGTAAGGTTGGGCAGTTGGGAAATATCGGCGAGGTCACTGAGCGTTGACTGCACGCCATCAAAGTCAGAACCAATTCCAACGTGATCCACTCCAACCAATTTCACAACGTGATCGATATGATCAACCAGGCGCGAAACTGCAACCGGCGGCAGTCGTTTCGCAAACTCCTCACGCCTCACTCGATCGCGCGCCAGTTTCTTGTGCGCGACGTCGCCCTTCTCTTCATCTGAAGCGCGTTTAACTTCGGCAGCAATTTCAGCGTCGACTTTCTTTTTCTTTTCGCTCCACCCTGGCTCGAGGTGTTCGGGATAGAAGATCACGTTTACAACACCGCCCGTCTTTGCGATCGCCTGGATCATGTCATCGGTGAGATTCCGCGGCACGTTGGTGATCGCGCGGCAACCGGAATGCGTCGCTATAACGGGTTTGGTTGAAGTATTGACAATGTCCCAAAACGTCTTGTCGGAAACGTGGGAAACGTCAACCATCATGCCCAGCCGGTTCATCTCACGAACCACTGAGCTGACCAAAATCATTCAACCCGCGTGTCTTACCCGGTATCGTCACCGGAGGAGCCGGCCCAACTCAAGCTTTCCGTCCAGGCAGGCGACATGTAGCGCACTCCCAGGTTGTAATAGCGCTCGACGTTCTCCAGCTTTTCGTCGATCGCATAGCCGCCCTCCAGCCCGGCTAATGCAGCTAGTTTTCCATCTGAGGTAATCCTTCTTATTTCCGCAGCAGTGGTCGCAAACTGCCAGGTCTCCGGGTGTCGTTCGGCCAGCGCACGTACCGCCGCGATCTGGTCATCAGCACGCTTCATCGCCGTCCGGCCGCCGCCACCAAATAATTGAGGTTCAACCCAGATCGAGAAAAACTGGGCGTCGAGTCCACCTTCGCGAGCGCGGACCGAATCAAAGTGCCCGTCAGTAAGGCGTTGGGACAAATCCACTTGTTCATCCAGCAGGCGTTGCGGCGTGTCGGCGTGCATATCGATAGTGATAGCTCGCCGGTGAATTGTGTTTACGTCGTCAGATGTCTGTGTCGTTGCAGTAGTTGGAGTGTTAGTTTTTTCAGTCATGCGACAGTTGGTATAAAGAAGGACAAACAGAATAAGTAAGACTAAAGTCAAATATTGAATCGGACCCTCAAGAAAGCCTCCAGCCAAACGAGACCTCGTGGGCCTACGGCGCTGCACGGGAAAGCGCCAAGGATTAGTAGTCTTTGCTAATTGCTGAAGCATTTTTGATGTTACTTTGCGAGCCTTATTGAATCAAGCGTGAACCAGACGCGGGCCTTGCCAACGAAAGCAGGCTTACTGTATCGTGCGATGTTCTCGATAACTGTTTGGTAAGCACCGCCCCAACCTTTCTGAAAGGAACCGGTCTTCCTGTAAAATAGGGTTTTAAGAAACCGTTTGCCGTTAGGACTCGAATTTAGATTTCCTCGCTGCTGGTTCCTGAAATTGATCGTAAGGAGAAGAACAACATGTTCTCAAACGAAGACAAAAAGAAAAACATATCAACTCCCAAAATCTGTGACGTGGTTTGGCACGACGGTGAATTCATCCCCTGGAACGACGCGCGCGTCCACGTGATGTCTCACGTTCTTCATTATGGCTCAAGCATCTTTGAGGGCATCCGTTGTTATGCGACCAAACAGGGTCCGGCAGTCTTTCGTTTGAAGGAACACATGCAGCGATTTTTGAATTCGGCGAAGATCTATCGCATGGATCATAACCAAAGTTTGGAGCAGTTGTGCGACGCCTCGGTTGAGTTAGTGAAACGCAGTGGCTTGGACCAGTGCTATATCCGGCCCATCCTGTTCCGAAGTCTTGACGAGGAGCGACCCGCTTTCGGGGTCAATCCCTTTCCCAACCCGTTGGCCTGTTACATCGGCGCCTGGGACTGGGGCAAGTATCTCGGCGACGAAGCGATCGAAAAAGGCGTTGATGTTTGCGTTTCAACCTGGAACCGCCTAACGCCAAACTCTATGCCGGCAATGGCCAAGAGCGGCGCAAATTACATGAACTCGCAGCTGATCAAAATGGAAGCGCTGCTCAACGGTTTTGCTGAGGGTATTGCGCTCGATGATCGAGGCTATGTTTCGGAAGGCTCAGGCGAGAACATTTTTACGGTGAGCAATGGGATGGTGCTGACGCCGCCACTTTCATCGTCAATTCTGGCAGGGATTACCCGCGACAGCGTGATTCAGATTTGTCACGAGCTGGATATTCCTGTGAAGGAACGAAGTATTCAGCGCGCCGCGCTTTACGTAGCCGACGAACTGTTCTTCTCGGGCACCGCCGCGGAAATCACGCCGATCCGGTCCGTTGACCGCATTACAGTGGGCGCGGGTGGTCGCGGTCCGATAACCGAAAAAATTCAGAGAGCCTTCTTCGAAATCACTAAAGGCGAACGCAAGGCTCCAGGCGACTGGCTCACTTACGTGAACACGGTCAAAAGCGTTCAGCCCGGTAACAACGGATCGCAGCCGCAACCGTCGACGAATGTGAGCGTACCAAGTCAGGCAGCCGAACCGGTGATGAAGTTTCAGACGGCCGGTAACATAATCGAATGAGCCGCATCCCTTACGAGGGGTAAGCGAAGCAGCGAGCAAGGCGACTTGCTCGCTGTTTTTGTTTGCGAAAACAAGCGCGAAAATGTTTTGGGTCGTTCGCGCCTTAGGCGCTTTGCTGGCGCGATGCCCGCGATCCCAGCAACACCTGATCGATTTCTCGTATCGCCCGCTTTAGCCCCGCCAAAACTCTTGCATAAACCTGAGAAGGCATAACCGCCGCTCGCTATTGAACTGTAACGAGGGAAGGAATAATAAGTAGGTGATTTAGGGCACTGATAAGAAGATCGTGAGCGTCTTAGCTCGAATGAAGTCCACGAAGAAAATAATTTTGAGAAGCGCATCATATGGGGCCGCAATCGGCGCTTCCGTATTTTTCGTTTTCGGTGATGACTGGCCTATGACGTTCTATCTTCTGTTGGAGGGAACGATTATTGGCGGAGCTATCGGTGCCTTCGTTGGGCTAATGATCAGGCGGGCGGTGAAGATGCAGCGCCGCACAAAGCAACACCACATTAGACACTACCGCTAAAGGGCAGCAATGCCCTATTGGGATAAACGTTGACGCTTTTCGGTCTTACACGCTATATTCATTGAGCGTTATCCGGCCAGTCGCCGCGATAATGCGCACCCCAGGTCCAAACAAAGCGCCCCTTACAGCGCGAAATTCAATAAAGCCGCAACCAGATTTTCCAAGTTCGAAAGGTCCAGCCCTGTATGCCCATTAAAATTGACGATCTGCTACGAGTTGCCTGCAGTCATGGCGCCTCCGACCTTCATCTCAAAGTCGGAGCCTTCCCCGTCATGCGCATCGCGGGTGAACTTCACCCTCTTGCTGATGCTCCCCGGCTTAAGCCCGAAGACACACTCGATATGGCATTTTCCATGATGTCGAATCGCCAGAAGCAACGCTTCAAAGAAGTGTCCGAAGTTGATATCGGCTACGGCCTTAAGGAGTTGGGAAGATTTCGCGCGAACATCTTTCAACAGCGCGGCAGTGTGAGCGTTGTGCTTCGCGTTATTCCCGACAAAACTAGAAGTTCATCAGACTTGGGATTGCCGCCGGTGATCGATCGCATCACTGAGGAACGGCGCGGGCTGATCCTGGTAACCGGCTCAACCGGTTCAGGTAAGTCCACTACGCTCGCCGCCATGATCGACCGCATCAATGCGCGACGTAGTGGTCACATAGTTACTATTGAAGACCCGATCGAATTTCTGCACAAAGACAAGCTATCGTTTGTGACGCAACGTGAAGTAGACGTTGACACCAGGTCTTTTGCAGAAGCCTTGCGCGGCGCCTTACGACAGGATCCCGACGTGATTCTCGTCGGCGAAATGCGCGATGACGAAACAATTGAAACTGCTTTGACGGCAGCCGAGACTGGCCACTTAGTCTTATCAACACTCCACACGCTGGATGCCACGGAAACCGTCATGCGCATCGTCTCATCCTTTCCGGCACACCAACAGAAATCTGTGCGCATTCAACTCGCCGGCATCCTTAAGGCAGTTGTCTCCATGCGACTGGTCCGCGCAGCAAAAGGTGCCGGACGCGTGCCGGCCGTTGAAGTTATGGTCTCAACTGCTTTGATTCGCGACTACATAATCAATGAAGAAAAGACGTCTCTAATTCGTGAGGCAATCGCTGCGGGAGCGTCGCAGTATGGTATGCAAACGTTTGATCAGTCGTTATTCCGTCTGGTTCAGGCAGGACTTATCTCGATGGAAGAAGCGGTGCACAATGCCACGAACGTTGATGAGTTTAAGATGCGTGCTTCAGGCATACTGTCAGCCGAGCAGGCTATAACAACCATGCGTCCGGTCGCCGGCGCGCCCCCGCCAGTTTCGCGAAACCTGGATAAGGAAGATATCTTTGTGAAGCACTGAGGAAGAGCGGCGGGAGGAGGCAGTAGGCAGTAGGCAGTAGCAAACGAAAAAGGCGGTTAGTGGTTTCGTTTACCACTAACCGCTTTCTGCTTTCTGCCTCCTGCTCCTGCCTCCATCCTACTGTCCGCTGTTTTCCGCCAGTTGCGAGAGCGGCGGTAGCGGCAATCCAAAGTTTTGCGGATTCTCGCCTATGATTGCGGCCGCAAAGAAACTCGGGACGTAATGTGCACCTTCGTTTCGAAAAGCGTCGTCGAGTTCATCGCGATGTGTAAACAACGTCCAGAAATTTCTTTCATAGTTATCCGCGTCTCTTAGTTGTCTTAAGTTGTTACGCACAGATTCGGCGCCGCGGTTATAACTGAGCAAAACCAGGGTCATGCTTTGCGAATCTTCACCCAGTTCGGCCATGCTGTCTGCCATGTAATGCGCGGCCGCCGGCGTCATCTTTTCCACGTCACACATATCCTGCCGCGCGACGCCGTAGCGATCTGCAGTCTGCGGCATGAACTGAAATAAACCCTTTGCTCCTATACTGTTCTCATAACAATTGCGATATGCAGACTCTATCACCGGCAAATAAATGCCGATGATGATCGGAACCTTGCGAGCCGCAAACGAACGTGCGATCAAGGGCACGTATGGTCGAGCCCGCGCGTAGACGACGTTAATACTTTCCGAGTCAAGAGCCGCTGACGGGTGGTCGCGAGCCGCAAATTGATCCACATATGATTTGATGACGCGCACTGCCTCAGCATTAAGCTTTACCGGACGGTCGCCCATCATCATTGAAATCCTCTGCTCCTGTTGATCTACAAACTCCAACTGCTCTGCCTCGTTCATATCTGCATAGAGCTTGCGTACTTGTCGCCGTCGCAGCTCCGGCTGACGGGGCCGGGCCCAGGGGCACCGCTGTGTCGGTACGCCGGTAAAGAATGGTTACGACTATCGCGGCTACCAGTCCTGCAACCAGGACGACCAGCGGCCAGGAATATCTACGGGGCAAGGAGCGCTCGTTCAGCTTTCCGGAAGGGTCGGCTTCCTGCCTGCGGAATTTGATCGCGGAGTCGACCAGGGAAGGTTCATGGTTGGATGGTTCTCTCAAACGCTTCAGTTCGCCGAGGAGTTCACTCGCTGAACCAAGGCGATCAGTCATCTCCTTGCGCAGGCAACGATTGATAGTTTGTTCGAGTTGAGCAGAAACCTTGTATCGCGCGCCTGCGACTTCGGACAGTGGTCTCGGATCACGCTGCAGAATGGCAACTATCGTATCCATGCGGGTGGCGCCGGTGAAAGGCAGACGTTGCGCCAGCATTTCATAGACCACGACACCCAGGCTCCAGATGTCGGTTCGTTCATCAACTTGAAGGCCTCGTGCCTGTTCCGGAGACATATAACTTGTCGTCCCCAACAACAGACCGGCTTCGGTGTGGGTGCCGTTGGCGGGTCGCGCTTCATCCCGATCGGGCATGGCAGGCTCCATCAATTTCGCGATGCCGAAATCCAAAATCTTCACCAGACCATCGGCGCGTCGCATTATGTTTTCGGGCTTGATGTCCCGATGAACGATGCCTGCAAGGTGAGCGGCGACAAGGGCCGAGCAGATCTGTTCGGCGATGTTGAGAATCTCATCAAGTGATAATTCCTGTTTCGCAACCAACTGGCGAATCGTTGCGCCTTCGATAAACTCGGTCGCGATGTATCTGATGCCTTCAGCCTCGCCCACCTCGTGAATAGTCAGGATGTTTGGATGGTTTAAAGCCGAAACAGCTTTCGCCTCTCTTTGAAACCGGCGCAGCCGCGCATCATCTGAGGCAAAGTAAGCCGGCAATATCTTCAAAGCGACGAGGCGATCCAGCCGAGTATCCTGGGCAAGATAGACTTCACCCATTCCCCCGCCACCCAACCGCCGTACAATCGTGTAAGGACCAATCCCGTGTCCAATCTTGTCGGCGATATCACCGCCGATGAGTATGTGCGCATCCTGCGAGATGGCCGGTTGCTCGATAAAATCGCCAGCCTCGTTGTATGCGTTTACTAAGGTGGTCGCTTCCTCAAACAACTGACTGTCGCCAGCGCAAGCCGAATTAAGGAACGAGGCACGATCCTGCGGCGGGCGATCTATCGCCTCTTGCAACACCGCCTCAACCTTTTGCCATTGTTCAGGAGTCATATTAGTTTTCGTGAAAAGTGAAGGGTGAAAAGTAAAAAGCAAATCAGATAGGAACTGCTTATTCTCGATCTTTTCACCATTTACTTTTCACTTTTCACTGCCTTATACAGCCACGCTTTCGCGGCGCGCCAATCGCGTCGTACCGTCATCGGAGAAACGTTCAGGACTTTTGCCGTCTCTTCGAGACTCAAGCCGCCGAAGTATCGCAGTTCAACGACGCGGCTCTTGCGTGGATCTAGTCGTGCCAGTTCATCGAGAGCCTCATCGAGCGCCAAGAGCTCAGCCGCACGCGGCTGCGACATCAACCCCACTTCAGCAACTGCCTCTTCGAAAGCAACTCGTTGCGTTTCTCCGCCGTGTTTGACGTATTGGCGTCGCCGCGCGTGATCAATCAGGATGCGGCGCATCACCTGCGCGGTCACAGCGTAGAAATGCGCGCGATTCTGCCAGGTGATGTTCGCCGAACCCGCTAGTCGCAAGTATGCTTCATTCACCAGCGCCGTCGTCTGCAGCGTCTGACCTTCGCGCTCACGCTGCATATACCGGTGCGCTATGCGCCGAATTTCGTCATACACCAAGGGGGTCAAACGATCGAGCGCGGCCTTGTCTCCCTGGCCCCACTCGATTAATAGTCCTGTCAGATCATCGGCGTTGACGGTCATCATCGGGCGCGATTCTAACATCGCTTGTACGCCAAAATTTACGCTTGTGACAAACTAAAGTTTAACGAACAATCCATGAACACTTTCGTCTCATTTTCTCGCTAGCAGTTTGAGTTGCTGAACACTCTCATCCAAATTTCTCGCTTAACTAGTTAGGCGGGACATTCGCTAGACCGTCCGGTGAACGAGAATCTAAAGAGACGAGGAAAATAAAAATGAAACTTCAAAGAATGCTGCTATTACTTTTAACCCTTATTCTTTCTTTAACCACCAATTCGCAGAACTTGAGTGCGCAAACTTCGACTTCGGTCCGAGTCTATCAACAGATGACACAGGGCGAACGGTCTGAGTTTGTCGCTTCCCAGGCGCAACGCATCGCCAACGAAATGTCAGGCAGGAATTACGAATTTACGCCCGCCTTCGTAGAAGACATTCAGCAGGCTCTAAATCAATACTCGAGGCGTCTCGCTAGGAGCGGCGACACCAGTCTAGGCAAACGTGACCTGCGGCTGGTACTTCAGCGCGGTCAGGCCCAGGCCCCGACGCTCATTGCCTCGTTCAGGGCGCGCAACATTTCGCCGCTTATCGGTCTTTATATCCCCTGGATAGAGTCGGAGTACGAGAACATTCAGTCGCCAAACTCGATGGGCGCCGTTGGCATGTTTCAATTTCTTCCGAAGACCGGAGAGCGATACGGTTTATCCGCGGATGACTTACTGGACGTGGGGAAATCGGCTGATGCTGCCGCGCGTTACATAACCGACAGTCTCGAAAAGTTTAAGGATGATCCGATGAAGGAGGCGCTGGCTCTGCTGGCCTACAATCGTGGCGAACAGCTGACGGCACGCGATCTGAAGTTTCTTGTTAATGATCAAAACAACAAGTGCAGTATCTGCGCACTAACCGCCGATCGCAGCAAACTCGACGAGGCGTTCCGTTCCGAGAACGTCTATTACGTTCCGCGCTTCTTTGCAGCAGCGATCATCGGCGAGAACCCGGCAGCTTTCGGTTTGCAAGCGCAGCCGCTGTCATCTTACTAACCAGAAACCAATATGGCGCCAGTCGGCGCGTCAATCTTTTTTGATATCGACAGATTTCGGTATCAAGATCGGTTGACGCGCATCCGGCGCATCACGCGTACGCCGGCGCGCCAGTCTTCATTGATATCGAAACGATAAATTTCGACCTCGGGATCGATTGCGCGCGCCAACGCGGTAAATGCGGGATGCACGCGAAGGGTGGGGGCTACCAGATAGACGAGCGGCGACTCATTACTGATTTTTCTATCGCCGAAAAGTTTGGCGCGCGTGATATGGCCACGGCGCCGGTGAGCCTCAACCCGTTGCCAATAATCAACTCCCTGCAAAACATGCTCGCGCGCTTCTGCCACTTTTAACTCGATAACAACGAGTCGTCCATCCTGTCGGAGCGCCAGCAAATCAACTGGCCGAACCCCGAGAACGCCGCCTCGGGCAGTCCTGAATTGCGCGTGCAAAGGCGCAATTATCAAGCCCGGATCGAGGCGGGTGATATCGCGACGCAAGAGCGACTCAAGCCACGCTTCGGCGGCATTTCGGTAGAGCGCGTGATGATGGTCGGAAGCCTTAGCTGATCGGTGGGTCAGTAATTCTGTCAGAAGATTTCGCCATTCGCTGTCAGTGTTTTCGTCCAGCAGCCTGCGCCGCAGGCTCTCGAGGCCAAACCAAAGTCGTTCGCTTTCCATAACGCGGCGCACTCGCGCGAACGGCAAACCGAAGTAACGAAGAGTTTCACCATGCCGCGCCTTAACGACGTCAATGGCTTCAGGAGCCAGATCGATAAGCCGTCTGGCAATCTCGCTGGACTCGCCCGCCGGCACTGGTGGAAAGCGAGCGAGCCTCCGCTTCCATAAATCTTCACGCGCAGGCACGTCCACCAGTTTCATCTCCGTCAACTGCTGATCGACTTCGAAAACAGAAATAGCCGCGCGCAGACTCTGGCGCAACAATGCCACTCGTTGAACTATTGGCTTAACCAGATCATGCTCGATCACCAGCCAGAGCTGTTGAATGTAAGGAGGCCGTGCACGCTCTCCGGTCCGCTTGAACCACAACAACGCCGCTGCAAGAAATGCATCAGCATCACTCGCTTTGCTTGCGGCAACGGATCCGGTCACCGCGAGCCGCTGATGTTTTTGCCGCAGGATAATTCGCGCATAACGCCCAGGCTGTCCGCGTCGTGCGCCGGGGCTTAGCGAGGCCCGTTCAAGTTTTGCGCCGGATTGAACTGAACAGGCAAGCTCGCCTAATTGAACTGAACGCCGTTGGCGCGCAGTCTTCACTGTTAATGCGATCGCGCTGGCAGCTGCGCGTGGCACCAGTTCAATCAGCGGACGCTCAGCTCCCATTCGGCGTGATGCCCTGAAGGTTAACTTCTCGTCTGTTAAGTCCCAGTCAAAAATCTTCCAGGCACGACTTCCCTGCTGGGTCCAGCTGGTGAGAATCAATCGTCCATAAGTGACGGCGATATCAAGCTCGCTCCTTCTGAGCGCTTGCGATTCGCCACCGTCGAGTGTGCAAAACCACTCGGCGTGGGCTGTCAGCAGGTCGGCGATCTTAAGTCGGGCCGCCTCGATGCGAGCAGGTGTGTTAACGCGTTCAGGCATATTTTGGAGTGCGCCGACAGAGCGCGGCGGCGACGGCGCTTTAGATTATTCGTCTATAACTCAAGATTCTTGCCTACTAGGTTGTCGTCCGACTCTGGCGAGTGCGCAACGAAGTGATAATGGTTTGAGAATAAAGCGGTGTCGTGCTTCGCTTGCCACCGCACTCCAAAGAGTTAGTGGAAGCGGTTGTAAAGCGGTTCTGGTAGGGTGTTTCGAGTTACTTCTATCGTGTGCTACCCTTTTTAGTCAATCAATTTCAATTAATAACTCGCTAACAAACGATCAATGAAAAACGTCTATCTTGCAGCATCCGTGCGCACGCCCATCGGCCGCTTTGGCGGGACGCTGGCTTCCTGGTCCGCAGCAGACCTGGGTGTGGCCGCGGCAAAGGCTGGTATTGAACGCGCCGGCTTACGTTCGGATCAGATTCAACAATCGATCTGGGGTTGTGCTCGCCAGGCCGGAGGCGGACCAAATGTAGGGCGCCAGATAACCTATCGCGCGGGCATTCCGGAAACGGTGCCGGCGTTTACCGTCAATCAGGCATGCGGCTCCGGTTTGCAGGCAATCATGTTGGCGGCGCAACAGATCATGCTCGGCCGCGCGGATGTCGTGCTCGCGGGCGGAACGGAGAGCATGTCGCGCGTGCCTTATTTTGCTGAGGGAGCGCGCTGGGGAATGCGAATGGGTAACACGGAACTGGTTGACGGCATGTATCGAGACGGCTTCAACGATCCTTTGTCGGGGCTGGTGATGGGTGAAACTGCGGAGAACCTGGCGCGCCAGTACGAAATTTCGCGAGCCGAGCAAGACGAGTACGCGCTTCGTTCACAGCAACGGGCGCAGGCGGCGATTGAGTCAGGGCGATTCGATCAGGAAATTGATCCTTTGGAAATCAAAGGCCGCAAGGGTGAGACTACAAACTTCGCTCGCGACGAGCATGCTCGGGCGGGTTCGACCCGGCAGGACCTCGGCAAGCTCGCGCCTGTGTTTTCGAAAACTGGGACCGTCACGGCCGGAAACTCTTCGGGAATAACAGACGGAGCCGCGGCAGTACTTGTGCTTAGCGAAACTGCGCTGGAAAGTTCGGGAGTTCACGCTGAAGCGAGAATCGTTGATTACGAAGTCACCGGCGTGGCTCCGGAGATCATGGGAATTGGGCCGGTGCCTGCGATTAGGTCCTTGTTAGCAAGACAGCAGCTTTCGCTTGCGGACATCGATCTTATCGAACTGAATGAAGCTTTCGCAGCCCAGGTAATAGCGTGCGATCGCGAGCTGAAGTTTGATCCGGACCGGCTAAACGTAAACGGCGGTGCGATCGCCTTAGGGCATCCCATAGGATGCACCGGGGTTCGCATTACCACCACACTGCTTCATGAAATGAAAAAGCGTGACGCGAGGTTGGGACTGTCGACTCTTTGCGTCAGCGGGGGCATGGGACTGGCAATGCTGGTCGAACGAGTTTGAACATGGATCGGTTCAGGCAGTTCGTTGTTCAACCCTTAGGTTGCAGTTGCTACGGACAAGCTGAAGGTTGAACTCTAACTACTTGCGCTTTTCGTAGGTTGCGGCGGAACAACCTCCGGATGGCGTAATGGCAACTAACCTGTGCGTTAACTTAAGGCAGTGGCTCGGGTGGGCTAAATCCAGGGAAAGGGTTTTTCTATCGTGAAAACTAGCATTTTCAAATTAATTACAGCAGCGGTAATTCTGACCGTTGGCGTTTCTGTGATCGGACTCGGACAGCGAAATCATCCGAGCAACAGTACGAAAGCAGCGCCAAGCTTAATGTCTTCTCTACCGCCGTCCGACGCGGTAGCTATCATCAACGTAACGCGCGTGTTCAACGAAGCACTGCCCAAACTCCTCGCAGAGAACCCGGCGAAGTTAACTGAAGTGACAAACGAACTGGCAAGGTTTAAGACGCAGACGGGTCTTGACCCTCATTCGTTTGATCAAGTTGCCCTTGGCCTTAGTTACAAATATCCACGCGAAGGTATTACCAGAGTTTCAACAGTAGCGCTGGCCCGCGGAACGTTTAACCCTGGAGCCCTGGTGGCAGCCGGCAGGTTAGCCACGAATGGAAAATACTCGGAACAAAAGTATCAGGGGAAAACGATCTACATCTACAGCCTCGAACGGCAACTCAGGCTTTTGGGGTTATGGGATATGAAGGTGCGAGATCTGGCAGTCGCTGCGCTGGACGGCAATACACTTGTCCTTGGCGATCTTGAAGCGGTGCGTGGCGCTATTGATGCAACGCGGGCAGGAAAACATCCCAACGCAGAGTTACTGGCCCTCGCCAGCCGCGACCCAAATGCAATTGTGGGATTCGGCGGCAACGTTTCACCGAAGCTCCTGGAGAATCTGAGTCTGACTAACGACACGATCGCGCGTGAATTGACCGCGGTTCGGCAGCTCTATGGCACGCTCGGTCTGACCAGCTCCGACCTCGAAGTAATGTTGACGGCACGCACAGTAGACACTTACTCCGCAAAAAATCTTGGCGATACTGTCGAGGGATTGAAACAGCTTGGTGGGTTGTTTATTAATCGCCTGACAGGAGCGAAGGGTACATTGGCAAGAAGCGCGCTGGAAAACTTGAAAGCTACCACAACGGGCAACGAGCTTCAGGTCAGGACAGCTGTCGCGCAGTCGCAGGTCGCGCCTTTGTTAAAGTGACGCTATTTCCAGGTTTCAGAGTTTGCTCCAGGAACTTGGAAACCTGGAACTTGAAAACTATCCTTCACCAGTTGGAATCGGAAATTGCTGTTGAGGTGCAATCTCTGGTTCGCTCTCCTCAAGACTTGTAAGCACGTCTGTGTAGATCTTGATCTTTCCGTCCTGCTTCATCCGTTGCTGGACCGCGCTAATGTAGTCTTCGTAAATCTGACTCTGTTTACCGGAAAGCATACTCTGCTTTAACGTGTCTTTTTGTTTGGCAAACTCAGCCAGGTCAGCTTCTTTGCGATTTGTGATCCCCAGAACAACAAACGAGTCTCCAACCTTTATGGGGCTTTTCGTAACTTCGCCATTTTTCAGCGCGTAGACGGCATCGTCGAGAGCAGGACTTGTGCCCGCATCGCCGAGAGCCGAGCCGAGCTTATGACCGTCAGCACTGACACCTTCAAAGCCCGCCTTTTCAGCAGCAGCTTTCAGATCGCCGGCACCGTTAACTGAAGCCGCGAGCTCTTTGGCTTTCTGTTCTAACTGTTCCTTCGCGCGCTGTTGCTTAACTACTTCGGCAACATTGGTCTTGATTTCGTCAAACTCGGGAATGCGTGGTTCCCTTTTCTCGACCAGCATAGGGACGGCAAAGCCACCCTTAACGCCGGTTCGGTCTCCGACGTCTTTGGGATTATTCAAAGCCGCGATCGATGCTTCGAATTGCTGACTACTGCCGATATCCTTAACGTCGTCGCCGGGCTTGATGAAACCCGTCTCCCTAACCATTTCGCCTGGCTGCATGTTCGCTTCAGCACTCAACTGCTGGGCGACCTTCTGCGGGTCCTTGATCTCCTTTAGCAAAGTCTGGGCGCGCTCGGCGATTTTCGCCGCCGCTACATAGCCCCTGCGATTACGCAGTGAGGCCAGCAGGTCCGGTTTCGCTTCTTCGAAAGTTTTCGGCACGGACTCGCCACGACGCAAAATGTACCAGTTCCCGGCATATCTGATGGGAATGTCCGAAACATCGCCAGGCTGCATATCGACCGTCCGATCATAGAGCCCGTCGACCTTGTTCGGGTTCTTGCGGTAAGGTCGCGCCAGGTAACCCCCGCTTTTTGCGGTCGCGGGGTCTTCGGAGTTTCCGCGCGCCAAATCAGCGAAAACCTTCTCAGAGGTATCGGGGCTCGCTGCCCGGGCTTTCTCAATCAGGGCTTTCGCTTTTTGCTCCACTTGCGCATCGAGATCCTTGCGCGCAACCTTCAAAAGAATCTGCTGGACCTTGACGCCCGCCTGCTTATTTTCAGGCGCAAGCTTGTCAAACTCGTCGTGTAAATCCTTGTCTGAAATTTGCAGTTTTTCACCAGACTTTGCCTGGTCTATATAAACATAGCGAATCTTCTTTTGCGGCTCGTTGATTTTGAAGTCATTCTTATGCTGTTCGTAATAAGCCTTCAACTCGTCGTCAGAAGGTTGAATTTTTTTCGCGAGTTTTGCCTCGGATATTACTGTATAAGTGACGTCAAAACTTGCGTTCGTACGCTTGAAGTCTTCCTGAACTTCGCTATCCGAAACATTCACCGCAGCAGTTACGAATGCCCGCAACTTATCCTGGGCGATCTCGTCACGCACAGTTTTCTCAAACGCTTCCATATCCCCGTAGCGGGATGTGACTGATTGTTTATACCGCTCAAAATCAACGACTCCGGACGGATCGGCAAACTGTTTACGTATCTTCTCCGCCACTTCCGCGTCGCTGGCCGAAAGACCAAGCCGGGCAGCCTCCTGAGCAACTACGCGATTACGAACCATGCCGTCAACAAAACGCTTGTAACCGCCCAGCTGGGTGATGCTGGCGCGCCCGCCGAACATTTGCAGGTAGTTATCTTTTAGGCGAGTCACCTCGGCCACCGTAATCTCGTCACCCCCCACTTTAGCCACCAGGGCAGTACTTCTGGAGGGTTCCGCCCTGTTGGTGTTCCTCGGCGCATAGAAGAAAATCAGACTGACTCCCATCAGGAGTACGAATCCGAGGACGATGATTCTGCTGGTGTGTTTCAGCCGCGATAGTTGTTTGAGCATGTCCTTACCTCTCTAGCAAAGGGCGGATTGTAAAGGAGACCGGATGAGGGTGCAACCGCACCAGCCATTTGGCCCAAACGGTATTTCAACTGAGTTGACTGCCCTGGTGCGGTCGATTGCTGCTTCCGTTGCCGGATGCTATTTTAGCTGGCACGAATGAACTCGATTGGCAACTCAGCAGGTTTATGGATCGGTTTCGGCCTCTTCGTCCTTTTCATGCTGAGCTTGGATCTCGGACTCTTCAACCGCAAAGCCCACGCCATCAAATATCGCGAAGCAGTGATCTGGAGCGCTGTCTGGATCACGGTCGCAATGATGTTTGCTGGTATCGTCTTCTGGTATCAGGGTACTGATCTCGGACTGAAGTTTTTGACGGGCTACGTCATTGAGCTCTCGCTCTCGGTTGACAACCTGTTCGTCTTCCTCCTGATTTTTTCTTTTTTCAAGGTGCCGGCGGCGGTGCAGCACCGCGTTCTCTACTGGGGTGTCATCGGCGCACTCGTGATGCGGTTAACGATGATTTTCATCGGCGCCGCCCTCATCAACCGCTTCCACTGGATCATCTACATCTTTGGTGCCTTCCTCATCTACACCGGTATCAAGATGTTTCGTCAGGAAGATACCGACATTCAACCTGAAGAGAACCCCGTAGTGCGCGCAGTGACGCGCTATATACCCATTACTCGGCATTACGAAGGGAAACACTTTTTCACACGGGTTAACGGCAAACTTACCGGAACTCTACTACTCCTGGTGCTGGTGATTGTTGAAGTCACGGATCTGGTCTTTGCAGTTGATTCGATTCCGGCGATATTCGCGATCACCACCAACACTTTTATTGTTTACACTTCCAACGTCTTCGCCATTCTCGGACTTCGTTCGCTGTATTTCCTGCTCGCGGGAGTGGTGGAGAAATTTCAGTATCTCAGGATGGGTCTGGCAATCGTACTCACCTTTATTGGTGTGAAAATGCTAATCGAAGCGTTCCATCTCGTCATTCCCGTTTGGATATCACTGGTGGTGGTGGCAACCGTGCTGCTAGCCTCGGTGGCTGCCTCCATCCTCTGGCCAAAAGAAGCCGAGATGGATATCGATGTGGATCTGCCTGAGGACTTCGACTCGCCTTTTGAAGACGACTCAGAGGACAATCCTGACGAAAAATAAGGCCTTATTTGCCGTACTAGTTTCAACCCGTCGTTTCGGCAGCGGCTCGTGACCAAAAGACTTGCTTGAACGCTGTCTTCCCGCTGTGCTAGATTCGTTCCTGGTTGTGTCGCTGTTGAACGTTGCGCATTAGTACCGAACAGTGCTGCCAACCCGGCTGCCCGACTTTCCACACCCCGGCAGATTCCTTAATCAGTCGCCAATCCCCTGCGACATTAATTTTGCGAACGGTTCGCGATTAGCAGTTGCCCCTCAGTTTTAAATAGCTTTCAAAACATGAGTACCAGGACCCGGCTTTTTGTTTTTGATTGGTGGGTAGTCCAGAAACGGGTGGTTTACCTCCTCGTTGCTATCCTGATTCTTTGCGGCATCGCTGTCGGCGGAGCCCTCTACGTTTGGAAGTACGGCAATCCGCTAAAGAACGTCGGCACCGGAGTAAAACTGGCGTCTGGCGCGCGCTTCATTTCGTTTGAAGGAGATGTGCGCGTGATTCGCTCAGCTACGCGCGAGACTGTTATTCCCGGTGCGGAAACGGAACTTTATCCCGGCGACACGGTGCAGACTCAGGCCAGCGGACGAGCACGCGTAAGCATGGCGGATGGCTCCACCCTGGTGGTGCGCCCCAACAGCACGATCATTGTCCGCGACAATGCCAGTGAGGATGACGGCAAGAAGACGAACGTTCACGTGGTGGTAGATAGCGGACAGATGTACGTGCGCACGGAACAACAAACTGACGGGACGATGAACGTCGTGGAGACTCACAAGACAAGCAGCCAGATTGGCGCAAAGACGAATGCGAGCTTCGCTGTTAATCCCGATCTTACGGAAGAGATTCGTGTTAACACTGGTGCGATCGATACTACAAACCAGCGCGGTGAGAAAACGACCCTGCATGGAGGGACCTACGTCGCAGTCAATCCTCAGGGAACTCTTTCGCCCACACAAAGACTGCTCGACATTCCGCAGCCGGCTCTGCCACGCGATCTGGAAAAGTTTTTTGTTGAAGGAAGTGGTTCAGCCAGCATTCCCCTGAAGTGGCTCAAACCTCAAACTGGCACTGCCGGTTTTTACAAGGTGGAAGTAGCTACTTCTCCCTTTTTCGTTGATGGCGGCAAAGTGATCGAGCGCGACCAATTGGGATCGACGGAATTCAGCGCGAGTGATTTGCGGCCGGGGGTGTACTTCTGGCGTGTGCGCGCAATTGCCTCGAGTGGACAAACAAGTGACTGGAGTGAGCCCAAGAAATTTATTGTAGCTACGCGAGGCACCGGTTCGCGCGTGCCCGTTTCGGATCTTGTAGCGGAGTTGTTGGGTGGGCAGGTCTATCTGGTTCGGGGGCGCTCAGAGCCAGGCACCACGATTCGAGCTGGCGGGCGCGAGGCCATCGTGCCTGCCGACGGATCGTTTCAACTTCAGGTCACTCCACCGCCAGGAACCGGTGAGATCACTATCGATGCAGAAGACGCGCGTGGCAATGTTACCCCCTATCGCTTGCCGCTTCACACGCGCGCGGGCCGTGGGAAAAGTTGAACTGGATTGTTTGGTTTGAAGATATCCCTGAGGACTCAAGGTTTTTTCAATGTCAAGGCATGTAATTCTCCTAACCGACACGCACGAAGCGCCAGCTTACGAGTTGATTGAGGCCTTGCGTCTCGCCGGCGTAAAGACCTTAATCGAAGGCTTGCGAGCAGACGGAAGTGTAGCCCCGTTGAGGCGCGCCGACCCTGAGAACGTAGACGAAATTTGGGAACAGTTGCCCCTGGCTGTCCTTTACGAAGTAGTTCCCGGCGCCGATATGGTGGAGCTTCGCGGGGCAATCGAACAGGCAAGAAGCTCGTGGCCAGGCACACCGTTAATCGCCTGTCGCCGTCAATTGAGCGGCTTTCATGGTCAGAGCTGGCGCAGTCTTGACGGGGCTGCTTTGAAGCGGCTGGGCTTTCGTGCCATCGCTGACAAGGCCGCGCAATTGCCCGCAATTTTGCACGAGATTGAAGGTCACGGAGCGACCGGAGAGTTGAAACTCCCGGATATCGTTACTCCGCCGAATCAGAGTGCCGCCACCCTCCTCCCCGCGCGAATGAGTGCTCGTAAAGTTCGTGCTGCTTTTGACCTTGTCTCTTCGCTTCACTTTATCGGCGATCAAAACACCGCCGCGCAAACTGCTCTTAGCGGACTCGCGCCACTGGTCCAGGCGGATCGTTGGACCATATATCTCTTCTCGGACTCCAAGAGTCCGGAAGCGGCGATTCTGGAAGCGGTCGCCTCGCTCACACCCACTGACGAAAGGACCTCTGATCCTTCCCAGGACTGGCGCCGGCTTTTGTTAGGAGAGGAAATCCCTCGTCCCGGTTCAGAGTCGAAGGCGGCAAGACTTGCCGGTGCCGGCATGGGCACTATTAAGAAAAAGGAACGCGGGAATCACTTGATAGCTGTCCCACTTGTTTGCGGCGAACGGATTCTCGGCGTGCTCGAAGGCACTCGCCAACAAAACTCGTTTACAAAAGCTGAGGTCGGTGTCCTCACGTCGCTGGTTCTGCCAATCGCCTCGGCTCTTACTAACGCAGTGCGCATCGGCGAGGCCGAGCGGCTTTCGCAAACTGACGACTTAACCAAACTACACAACGCCCGTTACCTGCGGCAGTTTCTTCTCAACGAGATTCGGCGAGCTCGCCGCTATGGTTCTATCGTGGCGGCCCTGTTTCTGGACCTCGACGACTTTAAGCAAGTAAACGACGCTCACGGCCACCTCGCAGGCTCTCATGTGCTAATGGAGATGGCGGCAGTCATCCTGTCTTCCATTCGCGATACTGACGCTGTGGCGCGCTATGGCGGAGACGAGTTTGTGATCGTGTTGCCCGACACGCAAATAGAACTGGCCGGAACCGTTGCGGAAAGGATCCGCGAAAAAATTTCTCAGCATCGGTTTCACGCCGGTCGTAACTTGAAGTTGTCGCTCACCGCAAGTTTCGGCGTCGCCGCCTTCCCGCTACACGCCTCCTCTCCGCAACAGTTGATTGCCGCGGCGGACACTGCGATGTACGAAGCTAAGGCTGCCAACAAAAACTGTATTCGTTTCTCCGCCTCGCTTTCCAGAGAATCAAGAATACCTGACGAAGTCGCCACCCCTGCCGATATCTCGGAGACAGATGACGGAAAAGCTTTTTCTTGATAGCGCAAACGCTGAAAATAAGTGTATCTTGGTTAGTTGGCACGCACCTTGTGATCGATGAGTAGTTGGCGAATGGTGACTTACCTGCGGGCGTACCGCCCTAACTGGCAAACTCGATATTTGTTCTACCCCTGGAACAGTCACAAGGGAACCGGTGCCTACCCGACGGACGCTCTCATATTCATATTCACGGGAAGAGATCAATAAATGGCTTTTAAATCGATTTTCAGCTTGTTTTCCAGTGATCTAGCAATAGATTTGGGAACAGCCAACACACTCGTTTACGCCAAGGGACGAGGCATCGTCGTGTCGGAACCGTCCATAGTGGCGATCAATAAGGTCACTAACCAGGTTGAAGCGGTAGGGCGCGATGCGAAGGAAATGCTGGGAAGAACACCCGGCAACATTGTGGCGATACGTCCGATGAAGGACGGGGTCATCGCAAACTTTGAAGTCACTGAGAAAATGTTGCAGCACTTCATACGCAAGGCCCACAACGGCAAGACCTGGGTCAGTCCTCGGGTTGTCATTGGCATACCCTCTGAAATCACGCAGGTTGAACGGCGCGCAGTTGAAGACTCGGCCTACCGCGCCAAAGCTTCGGAAGTTTATCTCGTCGAGGAAGCAATGGCGGCCGCAATCGGCGCCGGACTACCGATCACTGAACCGCATGGCAACATGGTAGTTGATATTGGGGGCGGAACCACAGACATCGCAGTGATCAGTTTGAGCGGAATCGTTTACTCACGCGCCGTGCGCGTGGCTGGAAACGAGATGGATGAAGCGATCATCTCCTACATCAAGCGCAAATATAATCTGCTGATTGGCGAACGCACTGCCGAAGCAATCAAGATTGAGCTGGGCTCGGCGTATCCTCTGGATGAACCTTTGTCTTATGAAGTACGCGGTCGCAATCTCATCGAGGGAATCCCGAAGACGATTACAATGTCTGACGAGGAAGTTCGTGAGGCACTTGCCGACTCCATCGCCACGATCATTAATGCTGTGCGCGTGGCCCTGGAACGTACTCCTCCGGAACTGTCTGCGGACATAGTCGAGCGCGGCATCGTATTGACAGGTGGCGGCGCGCTGTTGAAGAACCTTGATAAACGCCTCTCGATTGAGACCGGCTTGCCGGTGTCAGTAGCTGAAGACCCGCTGGCCTCGGTTGTGCTTGGCACTGGGAAGATGCTTTCCGACTTCGATTTACTCAAGCGAGTAAAGTGGGAAAACACGATGACCAGCGGGATGTAGAAGAACAGTGGGCAGTGGGCAGCAAGAAAGGCACTTGCCCGTGTCGCAAACCAGAAACCCGGAACTTGGAACTTGAAACTTAGCTAATGGCCGCCATTCGCACACAAAAAGAGATTCGTCAGCGCGCACCAATCTGGCTCGCGGTGTTGCTGTTGACTAATCTGGTGATCATGGCGGTCGACGCGCGCGACAGCGTTACCCGTCAGCGTTTGCTTAGAGTCTGGGTCCAGGCCCTGGTTTCGCCCGCGCAGAGCATCTCTTCCGGCGCCAGCGGGGCGAGCACAAACTTCGTCAAGCAAATCGTCAACTTCCGTGGCACCGCGAATGAAAACGAGAGATTGAAGCAGGAATTGTCGACTGCCCAACTGGAGCTCCGTAATGCACAGCAAGCGGCGGCTGAAAACGAACGCCTCAAAGGTCTTCTCAATCTCAAGGAGCAAACTGGTTACGACCAGGTCAACGCTCGGGTGATCGCCCGCGATTCATCTATCTGGTTCAACACCATTACCATTAACCGCGGCAGCTCGTCCGGCATCGCCCTTAACATGCCAGTGGTTACGGCAAGCGGAATCGTCGGCCGCGTTATTGCTCTCAGTCCCTGGACGGCACAGGTGATGATGGTCACCGATGAAAAGGCGGCCGCCGGCGCAATTGTGGGCCAGCTTGGAGGTTCGGGGGCGCTTGGCTCGGTAAGAGGTCTTGGCGAGAAGGGGCTCGTGGAAATGCGTTACGTTTCCGGGCTCGAGAAAGTTGGAGTAGGCGATTACATACTGACGACTGGCCAGGACGGCATTTATCCGCCGGGATTGACTGTCGGTGAGGTTGTGCAGGTAAGCCCGGGCACAGCAACACAGTCTCACCAGATTTTGATTAGGCCCGGCGCGAAATTGGATCAATTGGAAGAAGTGGCGGTCTTGCTCTATCATGCGCCACCGCGGCCTGCTCCCGAACAGACCCTGCCAAACGTAGATAAGGCAAAGAAGTAGTGAAAGGTGAGGAGTAAAGAGTGAAAAGCAGAGCGCTTTTTTACCTTTCACTTTTCACTTTTCACTTACCACTGTTTCAACATGCCTCAACTTAAGACTGCGGCAGCGCTCGCAGTAGCCATAATCCTGCAGTTGTGCCTGGGGGCTGTTTGGTTCCCGCTTTCCTATATCGACTTTCCGCTGATTGTAGTTGTTTACATCGCCTTGCAGCGACACGCGTGGCATGCGCTGATCGTTGGCACTATCGCCGGCATCGCCGTCGATGCGGCCAGCCGCGGACTTATTGGCGCTGGTGGGTTTTCCAAGACACTGACGGCCTACTTAATTTATGTTGCGGCCACTCGAATTAACCTTGAAAATACACTGCTGAGGATTCCGGTGGTCGCCGCCGCATCCGTGATCGACTCGGCAATCTATGTATTCTGGCATCGGTCGCTGGGTTACCCCCCGACCATGCCGTTTATGCAGACGCTCTCGTACCGGCTGATCGGGACAACCGTTGTAGGAACCTTTGCTCTTTATTTGCTGAATTCACTTTTTACCGAACGAGCACGGCAACGCCGTTCGTTCGCTTCGCGTCGAAAGGGCGCGCGACGCGGTCCGGGTAAGCTGAGAAGATGAAAAAGCAGAAAGCAGAATTCAGGACTCAGAAGGCTGCACAAACAACTTCTGTCACTCTGGTCAACGAATTCTGACTGCTGACTTCTGAACTCTGAATTCTGTCTTATGAAATTCGAAGACACTTCGCAAAACCTCCGCAGCCGGCTTTGGGCCGTGCAAAGTTTCGTCGTACTGCTGCTCGCTTTACTGGGCATCAGACTCTATTACCTGCAGCTAGTCCGTGGTCAGTACTACGCTGAGATTGCGCAGAATCAGCGAATCAGGCTGTTGCCCATACCAGCCCCGCGCGGTGTAATTTACGATCGCGACGGCAACGCGCTGGTTAGCTCCACTCCGATCTACAACGTTATCCTCTCGCGGGAAGATTTGCGCGACCGCAAACTTATTTCCCTGGCAGGGCCGCTCGCCGAAGCCCTGAGCGTTGACCCTGACACACTGCGTGATCGCTTTGAACAGATCGGCTCGCAACCGGCGTTTGAATCCATCCTGGTAAAACAGGACGCGACGCAAGGGGACATTGCCTGGGTCGAGGCGCACGAATTGGAGTTTCCCGAGTTGCGTGTTGAGCAACAGCCGCAGCGTCGTTATCCGGACAGCGGCATGCTGGCGCATGTGCTCGGATATGTTGGCGAGATTAGTCCTGAGCAACTGAAACAGGCGAGCTACAAAGACAAGGGCCTTAAGCCTGGCGACATCATCGGACTAAGTGGCCTTGAGCAAACTTACGATGATTACCTTCGCGGCAAAGACGGTTACCGAAAAGTTATTGTTGATAGTCGCGGACGCATTCAGGATGAGATCGAGACCATTGCGCCGCAACCGGGTCAGGATTTAATTACTACCATCGACCGCGACCTGCAGCTTGCCGCCGAGGAACAGTTGCGGACTTCCTCAACCGGCCGCGGCGTGCTCGTTGCCATGAATCCGAATAATGGCGAAATACTCGCGCTGGCCTCAGCGCCAACCTTCGATCCAAATCTCTTTTCGCGCATCGGCACAAAAGAAGGGCGGGCGGAGTATGTGGCTGTGCTGAACGACCCGCAAAAACCTCTGATTAATCGTGCCGTTCAAAGTCGCTATCCACCTGGTTCAACCTGGAAAATTCCGATGGCGGTTTCCGGACTGGAACAGGGAGCGATAACGCTCGACCATTCAAGTCTCGTGTGCGGCGGCGGCATCCTGGTCGGAAACAAGTTTACGCGTTGCATGGGAAATCACGGCACCCCGGACATCAAGGCGGCCATTACCCATTCCTGCGATGGCTACTTCTATCGCCTGGGTCTCAAAATGAGACTCGACGGGATTGTTGCGATGGTTGAAGAGTTTGATTTGAACAAGCGCACTGGAATCGACTTGCCGAATGAGGTGCTCAACCTGACTCCGTCGCTGGAACTCAAGAAACGCACGCAGGGTGAAAACTCGGAGTGGAAGGATATCGACACCGTCTACGCCTCGTTTGGTCAGGTCTACGACATAATAACTCCTATATCCTTGCTGCGAACGATCGGGGGCGTGGCCAATGGCGGCAAGCTTTTTGTGCCGCACCTCCTTAAGGAAGTAAAACCCGTGGGCATGGAAAACACACCGGACTACCGGGCCGGTCGCGGCTTTCAATCGCTCGATCCCGCGCGACCGAATCCAAAAGTGTTGCCAATTCCCGAAGACATCCATCACGTCGTGGTCGAAGGAATGTGGGGCGTCGTCAATAACGGCGGTACCGGAGCGGCCATTCGCATGGCGGGCTTCGACATCGCCGGCAAAACCGGCACAGCCCAGGTAGTTGGTCTGGGAAAAGACTCAGGGAAGAACAAGGACCACTCCTGGTTTGTGTCGTATGCACCGGCTTACAAACCTGAAATTGCTTTGGTAGCGTTAATCGAAAACTCCGGCTTTGGCGGGATCCATGCAGCGCCGGCGGTCAGGCGAGTTTACGACGTCTACTATCGCAAGACACGTAATGAAGAACCGCCGGGCGCCCTGCCTATCGCCAAGACACCGAAGCCGGAAAATAAGTCTCCGAAGAAACCCGAGGCAATAGCTAAAAATCAGTGAAGCATGAAAAGTAAAAAGTGATGAGTAAAATTCATGATCTGACTTTTCACTTTTCACTCTTCACTGGCTGACTGTATTTCCCATGGTTGCAATAATCCCAAAAAGGGGCCTTCGCGATTTCGACTGGCTGCTGGCTTTTCTGGCAATTGGAATGGTGTGTTTTGGTTCCCTCCAGATCCGTAACGCCACACCGACCGAAAACTTCTGGGTAAAACAACTGATTGGTCTGGCCATCGGGATCGTGGTGATGCTGTTAATCGCCTTTAACGATTACCGAAAGCTTTTGAATATCGCACCCGCGTTCTACATCTTCGGTTTGTTGTTGCTGGTGATCGTGCTTGTACCGGCTTTTAGCTTGCGGATCAACGGACAGCGCGCCTGGATCAAAGTCCCCGGTATTGGACAGTTTCAGCCGTCGGAGTTTGTAAAGGTGACTACGGCGATGATGCTGGCCCGCTATTTCGGGAAAAACCGCACCGGTGCGCTGACGCTGAAAGAAATAGTCGTCGGCGGGTTAATACTCGCGCTGCCGATAGTTCTCATTCTGCTTGAGCATGATGTGGGCTCCGTGTTGACTTACTTGCCAATCCTCGCAACAGTCCTGTTTCTCTCGGGTATCCGAATGCGTTACGTCGTCGCAGCTGCGATTATGGGAATAGTCTTGTTGCCTTTTGCCTACTGGGTTGGCGTCAAAACCCACTTAATCAAGAACTACCAGCAGGAACGCATCAACGTAATTCTCGAACCCGAGAAAGCCGACAAGCGCGGGTTTGGTTACAACACCTGGCAATCAATCCTCACCGTAGGCGAGGGCGGACTGCTGGGCGCCGACACCAGCGCAGCCCACTCGCAGAGCAGTCTCAAGTTTCTGCCCGAGGCGCATACAGATTTTATCTTTGCTGTTATTGCCGGGAATTCAGGATTCGTTGGCTGCATCATGGTCTTGCTCGCTTATATGATTTTGCTCTCTCGGCTAATTACCGGCGCTAAACGCGCGCCAGATCGTATGGGGATGCTGGTGATCATGGCGATTGTGGGTGGTCTCACCTGCCAGATATTCATTAACATCGGAATGGAATTGGGTATCTTGCCGGTGATTGGTGTACCGCTGCCATTGTTGAGCGCCGGACTCGCGTCGCTGATCGCCACGTTCATCGCGATCGGCTTTGCGATTAGTGTGCAGTTGAGAAGGTTTGTAAACTAACGAGGTTGTGAGGTCGTGGTGCAGTTTGGACGAGCAGAAGAACTGCTTAACTCACACAAGATGAACCATTACTTCGTTGCACTATCGTTTCGCGTTTGCCGCAGCTTGGGTTTATACTCCCCTAGCTCGCCCCTGCGGAGGATTTGGTTTCAGCCGTTCAGAGCCTTTGAAACCGACAAGCAGCACGACGGAAGCTCGATATAAGAAGCTCGGTGCGCCCGAAAAGCGAGTCATCAGAATTTTTAGCGATCGTCCAAACTTGAATGGACGTATCTTTCAAACTCTTATAGTCCGCCTCCGGAAGAGGCTATCAGGCCAAAAGTTGGGAGCATCAAGGTTCCCGTTGACATCCAGCGAACTTCCAACAGGTCGCGAGCACACCCGGCCCGACCGGACGTACTAATGCCTGCGCTAATTGCCAAGGCGCTCCCTGTTGCAAGTCTTTCCCTGGACGCCTAAGCGGCTAGTTAGGTTCCTTTTTTGATTAGTTTTAGTGACTCTCGCGTTCTGGGTGAAATCCATCCAGACCCAACTCAATCGGTACGCGACCGACAATCGATTCATTACCAGCCAAAGGGCGGCCTTCAGGGAGCGCAGGCATCAAGTTTGCACGTTTCTTCCCTCACGCGATTGCCGCACATCCGGTCGGAGATTTCCAGCAAACCAGTTTCTGGCGAGACGCACTGCCGTCTTGCTAAATCGTGGCCCATGCGTCTCGCTCTGCAGCTCGAAGCGCTCCGTGGCCAATCCACAATTTCAAGCAACGTCCCTCGCCAACCTGAACGCCTGACTACGCGCAAGACAAAGTTGGAGGCCGTCCGTGGCCTTTCGCATTTTGCGCTCGGTTGACAGGTTCGCCGGGACTAATCAGGAGACATTAACCAAGACATGGCAAAAGAATTAATAGTGAGCGTCAACGGACGCGAAAAGAAGATCGCGATCATCGAGAACGAAAAGGTCACAGAGTTCTATATCGAGCGCGGCGAAGGCAATCAGGGAATTGTCGGCAATATCTACAAAGGGCGCGTAATGCGCGTCCTGCCCGGTATGCAGTCAGCTTTTGTTGACATTGGGCTCGAGCGCGATGCGTTTCTCTATGTATCCGATTTCTTCGACGAAGAAGAAGAGTTTGAGCGCATCGTTATCGACAAATCGCAGAAGGGTAACGTCGAAGACGCGCAGCGCGTGGCCGCCGAACAGATCGCGATGGCCCGCGTGGAACGCGAGCGACACATCGAAGCCACTCACGAGCGCGTTGAGCCTCTGAGCGATATGGAGCAGGAAGAGGTGGCGGAGATTGCAGCTGAAGCGCCGCCCGAGATTGCGGAAGAACAAGCAGTCGAAGGCGACGATTCCGGCAAGCGTCGCGGCCGGCGAGGCCGGCGGAGGCGCGGCGGCAAAGAGGTCTCCGAAACAGAGGAGGCAGTTCCCAGCCGGACGCGAATTAGAGCGGAGGACATAGATACTCCATTCGTTGCCGCGGATCCCTCGATTCAACGAATCGTGGATGAAGAGGAAACTGCGGCCAATGGCGAAATGTTTAAGGACGCACGGCTTCAGGAGCGGCTCTTCGATCAAATACATGCGAGCGAATTCAATTTAGAAGATGACTTTCGCACGGCCGAAGTCGGCTCGGTTATCTCTAGTGTTGATTACCGCGACGATTCCTTCCAGCGTGTGGATGACGGAGACAGTGCTGAAGTTGCGGGAAGCGTGACGCCACGGGTCCGCGAACCAATCGCGGCGCGCATTGAAAGTTTTGTTGATGAAGTCGAGGACAAGAGACTGCAGAGCGCTTCATTTCAACGCGTTAGTGATGACGACGCCGAAGTGGATAGTGCTTCAGGTAGCGTTGAAGCTGATGATATTGAAGTAGCTGAAGAGCTACCTCGCGAACGTGCTGCTTCAAAAAAATCGCGCGTGGGGAAACTCCTTAGCAGTCTCGGCGCGAAAAAGAAGGCCCCGAGTAAGAAGTCCCCAAGCAAGAAGGCCTTGAAAGAACCAGCGTCGGAAGACAGCGACATCGTTGACGAGGTTCAGGTGGAAAGCAGTTATGCCGACGCAGAGGCAAGCGTGGACGAGCCGGGTTCGCGTGCCGAGTTCGCCACACGACGGGGTGGTCGCCGCCGCCGCCGACCCAGTAAAGCAAGTGCACCCACTGACGGCGAAGCCGCCAGTCCTGATTCCGGATCTGAGGAAGCAACGGAAAATAGTAGCGAGGCAGAGACTGATTTTGTAGCCGAAGAAGTTGCACCAACCGAAGAAGTTGCCGAAGTTGTCGACGATAGCCCCGCGCCAGCGGCTTCTATGACACCGGCGCCGGACAGCCGCGAAGCGCGCGGCGGGCGTGATTCTCGCGACCGCGGTCGTGGCGGACGGGATTCCCGTGGCGGCCAAAGAGGTTCGGGGCGCAGGGACCGGCAACAACAGCCGACGATTACAGACCTGCTGCGCGAAGGTCAGGAGATTCTGGTCCAAATCGCGAAGGAGCCGATCGCCAAGAAAGGCGCGCGTATCACTTCGCATATCGCGCTTCCTGGCCGGTTTTTGGTTTACATGCCTACCGTCGAGCACGTTGGCGTGTCCAGGAAGATTGAATCAGATAGCGAACGCCAACGCCTGCGCAAACTGATAACCCTGATTCGCGGAAGTGAAGATATTCCCTCGGGCGGCTTCATCGTCCGTACGGCGGGCGTTGGAATCAGCGAAGCAGATTTGCGAGAAGATGTTCGTTATCTCGTGCGCACCTGGCTGGATATCCGCGCGGCCGCCGAGAAGTCGAAACCGGCAACGCTTGTTCACAAAGACCTCGATCTGGTGCAACGAATCCTTCGCGATCAGTTGTCGGACGACTTCGCTGCAATCCGTGTCGACTCTGAAGAGGAATACGAAGCCATCGTTGAGTTTATCAATCGCATTCAGCCGCGAATGGTAAAACGCGTGAAACTTTATACGCGCGAACGGCCGATCCTCGAAAGTTATGGCGTGCAAGCCGAAATCGATAAGGCGATCAAGCCACGCGTTTGGCTGAAGTCGGGGGGTTACCTCGTCATTAACCAGACCGAGGCGCTGGTGGCAATTGACGTCAACACCGGTAAATTCGTCGGCCGCGGTAGTGGGCGTCTTGAAGACACGATCACCCGCACCAACATGGAGGCCGTCGATGAGATTGTGCGGCAGATTCGACTCCGTGACCTCGGTGGGATTATCGTCCTCGATTTGATCGACATGGAGGAGCGGCGCAATCGTGCGCGCGTTATGGGAGCATTACAGGATGCGTTGCGCGGTGATAAGTCTCCCACGAAGGTTCTTTCGTTTAACGACTTCGGCCTCGTTATCATGACGCGAAAGCGCGTGAAGCAGTCGTTGGAGCGCACGCTATGTGCGCCTTGTCAGTATTGTCAGGGAGCGGGACTGATCAAGTCGCCGCAGACAATTTGTTATGAATTACTCGAGGAGGCGCGCACGCTGGGCAAGGCTATGAATGGCGACAGAAAGAACCGCCAGGCAACACTCCGCATTCACCCGGAAGTAGCAAAGGCGCTGCGCAGCTCCGAAAGAGATGTGTTGAATGAGATCGAAGAATATCTTGGGCCGGTGGATATCAACAGCGGCGATCCCACTGTCCATCAGGAACAATTTGACTTTGCGTTCATCTAAGAGTGGCCTCGATGAGCAAACTGGGGAACATCTGGAAAACGATGCTTGCCGGTGGCGCCGGGGTGGCGGCGCTGGCCGCGCTTAACGCGGCGATTCAACGCAACGCTAGCGAGCCTGATGACGACGCCCTCGGCGGCGAGGCCCACTTCTTCCGTTGGAAACATGGCCGGGTGTTTTACAAAACGTCGGGAGCGGAGAACCCCGGGCCTCCCCTTGTCTTCATCCACGGCGTGGGCGCCGGCGCCTCCAGCTTCATGTGGCGAAAAAATTTTGATGATCTGGCAAGAGACTTTCGCGTTTATGCTCTCGACCTCCTGGGCTTTGGCTTTTCCGACAAACCGGCCGGCGCTTCCTACTCTGCCGATCTTTATGTTGAGCTGATTACTGACTTCATTCGCGAAGTGGCGGGCTATCCGGTGAACATAATCGCGAGCTCCCTGGGAGCGGCTTACGCGATTAGGGTGGCCGACGAACATCCGGAGTTGATCAATTCTATGGTCCTCAATGGACCCGCTGGATCCGATGCGCTAAACCGACGGCCCGGAATGGCCGGCGCTGCGTTCTATGGCTTGCTGCAATCGCCTGTGCTCGGCACGTCTTTCTACAATGTGATGGCCAGCGAACGTAGCATTCGAGATTATGCTCGCGATCACTTGTTCTACGATCACCATCGCGTCACTAACCGGCTCGTGGCTAATCTTTATGCCACCAGTCATCAGCCGGGTGCGCAACATGCCATCGCCGCCTTCCTCGCTGGTTATCTCAATACGGATACGCAGTCTCCGTTCTCACGGCTTACTCAGCCAGTCCTTTTAGTTTGGGGTAAGCAAGATGCAACGACTCCACTCGATAAGGCCTGGGCGCTACAAGAGTTGAATCCCAGGGCCCGGCTGGAGGTGTTTGACTATTGCCGGATGATGCCTGAACAGGAACAACCTGAGAAGTTTAACTCTCTGGTTCGTGCCTCCTTTCTCTCGCGGGCCGCAGCGGCTGGTTCAGACTCGTTCGGCTCGTAAACACCCCTACAGACTTCTAACACTGAACGTATCACCCTGGCGCAAGTCGCCTGTCTCGAGTCCTTTTCGGAACCAGCGAATTCTCTGTTCTGAAGTTCCGTGAGTAAATGAATCCGGTATCACGTAGCCCTGACCCTCTCGTTGCAACCGGTCGTCACCCACCGCACTCGCGGCTCCCAACGCTTCTTCAATGTCGCCCGCCTCGAGAATGCCCTTCTGCTGTGCGTAATGCGCCCACACGCCAGCCAGAAAATCAGCCTGGAGCTCAAGCCGGACTGAAAGTTGGTTAGCCTCTGCTTCACTCATCCGTCCGCGAACTGAATCGACTCTGTCCATCGTCCCCAGCAGGTTTTGCACGTGGTGGCCAACTTCGTGAGCGATTACATAGGCTTGGGCGAAATCTCCAGGCGCGCGAAATCTTGTCTGTAAGTCATTGAAAAACGACAGATCCAGGTAAAGCTTTTGATCGCCTGGACAGTAGAAGGGTCCCACAGCAGCGCCTGCCTCGCCGCAGGCTGAACGCACTGCGTCCGTAAACAAAACCAGCGTCGGTTTGGTGTAAGTCCGACCTTGCTGTCGGAAAATGTCCGTCCAGACATCCTCAGTACTCGCCAGCACTGTAGCTGAAAATTGTTTTAACTCGTCTTCCTGAGGGTTGGTCGGGCGAGAAGTGGTGGTGGTGCCACTCGATGGATCGACTCCGCGCTGTTCCAACAATTGTCGTGGATCCGCGCCGAGCAATAACGCGATTACAAGTAGTACGATTCCGCCGAGACCGCCACCAATCGCCATTCCCCCACCGGACATTCCGCGCCGATCTTCGACATTATCGCTTTGGCGTTGACCTTTCCACAGCATTGCAGAACCCTCCCTGGATATCTCAGGACATAAAATTCTGGGGGCTTGTGGGGAAAACGGGGGGTAAGTCTCAAAAATGATGCAACAGTTCGGTCAGAGATTCTATCAGAATGTCAGGCTGGTGGCTTTTCAATTTCCAGCTGGTTGGGTAGTCGCTGCGAACTCCCACCGTAAGCATTCCGGCGCGCTTCCCCATTTCAATGTCCTCAGGACTGTCGCCCACGTAGCAACTCGCTTCGCTCGAGCATCCGAGCGAGCGCATCGCAGTTTCCAATCCTTCCGGGTGGGGCTTCTTATTCTCCATCTGTTCATTACAGACGACTGTTTCAAAGAAACTTTCCAGGCCCAACTCATGTATCTCGCGCCCAACGCGACATTCACTGCCGCTGCTAACGACGCCTAAACGATAGCCTTTCTGCTTCAAACCAATGATCGTTTCTTGTGCGCCCGCTACCGGTTGGGCCGTTTGTTGCCCGTAATGCTGAACCCAGAGATCGTCGGCAAGTTGCCACTTCTCTTTCGGCAAGCCCATCGCTTCATAAACGGCATACCAGTTTGGGGAATAAACAGCGCGATAAATCTCCCGATCAAAAGCGACGCCCAACGCGGCAAACGATTGCTCGAATGCAGCTAGACCAAGTTGCGCGGAATCGACCAGAGTTCCGTCCCAGTCAAAGAGTAGTGTGTTGGTCACATTTAATGTATTAGTCATGACCCGGCTCAACTAGCGCCGTCCCGAAGGCAGGGATTTAGTCGGCAATTGCGACAGTCAACTCGCGTAGCGGCGTCGATTGAGAAGCGTCGCCGGCTATTGCTTCCTCGCGGTTGACCCTGGCGTAGAGGATGTCTCGCTGTTGCGGAATGAAGCCGGCTTCGCGGATTAAGTAGCGCAACATCTTTTCGTCGGCACAATTGTGCGCGCCGGCTGCCGACACGACATTTTCTTCAATCATGATCGAGCCCATGTCGTTGGCACCGAAACGCAGTGCTACTTGCCCCAGTTTTAATCCCTGCGTCAGCCATGATGATTGGAAGTTTTCAACGTTGTCGAGGAACAACCGGGAAACGGCCAGCATTTTCAGGTAATCAACTCCGGTCGGCTCATCCTTGATGCGCCGGCCCAACGCGGTATTCTCACGTTGAAAGGTCCAGGGAATAAACGCAGTGAAGCCGCCGGTCTCATCCTGCAAATCGCGCACTCGCTGCAAATGCCTGACCCGGTGCGTTACGTTATCGCCGATGCCAAACATCATCGTTGCGGTCGATCGCAAACCGACCCGATGCACCGCCTTCATCACAGCCAACCACTCATCCGTAGTGCATTTTGTTGAAACACGGTCACGAACTTCGTCATCAAGTATCTCGCCGCCGCCACCTGGCAAACTATAGAGTCCAGCGTTTTTCAAACGCGACATGATAGTTTCGTAATCAAGCCCGGAGATTAGGTGGATGTTGTGAATCTCGGGCGGCGAAAAACAGTGAAGCTGAAACTTTGGATACTTCGCGTGCAGCGTTCGCAGCAAATCTTCATACCACTCGATACCGAAGTCGGGATGCAGTCCGCCCTGCATGAGCACGCCAGTACCGCCCAGCGCGATGGTTTCGTCGATCTTGTCGCAGATTTCTTCCAGCGTTCGGACGTAAGTGTCGGGCGCGCCGGGTCGTCGATAGAAAGCACAGAACGTACAAACCACGTTGCAGACGTTTGTGTAGTTGATATTGCGGTCGATGATGTAGGTTACGACGTTATCGGGATGTCTTCGCTGACGAATTTCGTCTGCCGCCACGCCGATCCTCGCGACATCATGAGACTCGAGCAGCGCGGTGCAATCGTCAGAAGTCAGGCGCACCCCCACGAGAGCTTTATCCAAAATACTCTGTATCTCACTCGGCATGTTTGTAGTTTATTGCTTAGTTCTACAATAAGCAAAATGGGTTGTTAACCCAACATTCAGGGCTCGCCGGACCAGCAACGCGAATGACATTCACACGAGGTGGGTAGGCTTCGCGAATTTAAGAAGTAATGAACTGTAGCGGCTTGTTATCCGCAATCAAGTCGTGTTTTCTGGCCAGCTCAAAATAAAGTCGCATGCCTTTTTCCAGTTCGTCGTCAAGATTGAAAGTAATATTCTCGCTCAAATACTTCCTGATCTCGGTTCGCGGAAGCGGCATATCCGTTTCGCATTCAGAGATAATCTGCTCAACATGTTCCATACCTTCATCGCGAGCGCCGGCGAAATCTATCGCCCTAACCGCTGCCACAGCGCCTGCTCGCGCCATCCACATCGCAAATACAAAACCAGTGTTGGTAAATCGTCGCCACACGCTCGCCAGATCGAAAACATGCACGTGAGGTAGCGTTATGTTCATCGCCGGATCGCCGATGAGCAGTGCCGCGTCGTTGTCTTTCAACATATCGTGAACGTCGGGCCTCGATATTTCCCACTGCGGTTCGCAACTAAGAAATTCGCGGAAGATAATCTTCACCAGGGCTTGCGAAGTCCGCGACGAGAAATCAAGTCCAACTCTGCTTACGTTCTTCAAGTCATCATATTTGCTAATCAGCACAACGCTGCGCACCGCCGAGTGGGAGCCAACACAAACTCCAGGCACTACCTGCACATCCGGAATCCGCTGGTACTCGATGATGGGCACGAGCGCGGCTTCAACTTCGCTGCGCGCCAGCAGATCGCCACAGCGAGCGGGCGCCGTATCGGTAACTAACTCCACCACACCCTGCATGCTTCCCTTTTGAAAGCTCCAGATTAATGGCGCCGTGTTTAGATAACTGGAAGCGGCGACGCGCGGTCGACGCCGGACTTGAGTATTCGCGATTGAAATAGAGTTTTCTCCTGGTACCAAACGCTTCGGATTGCGTTCGATGCTAACGAAATCATAGCGGCTATCGCAAGGGAGGTTCTTTTCGTTTCCCGTGCGATCGACTAAGCTTACTCAAATGCGAGTCTACGATGTCAGCGTGCCGCTCTCTGCGAACACACCGACTTATCCGGGCGACCCCGGCATAGCGATCAAGAATTGGCAGCGGATGGCGGACGGCGCTAATGCGAACGTTTCGTCAATAGACTTTGGCCTCCATTCAGGTACCCACGTCGATGCTCCGGCACATTTTATTGAAGGCGGAGCGAAGGTTGACTCCTTGCCTCTCGACAGCTTGCTGGGAGAGGCTGAGGTTGTTGAAGTAGCGCCACACCTCGACGTGATCGACAAGAAGTTCGTTGTAGCCAATTGTGCCACTGGTTCGCACCGGGTTCTTTTCAAAACGCGCAACTCCGTTTTCTGGGGTGACACGGAGCGAGAATTTCACGAAGATTATGTCTATATCGATCCGGATGCCGCTCATTGGCTGGTGGAATCGGGAGTCAAACTTGTGGGCATAGATTACCTATCAGTCGAAAAGTTCAACTCAAATGTTTTTCCGACCCACCTGGCCTTCCTTTCCCGAGGTGTTGTGATCGTTGAGGGTTTGGACCTGCGCGCGGTACCGGGTGGACAATATGAACTTCTTTGTCTGCCGCTAAAAATTGCCGGAGGTGGTGGTGATGGTGCTCCTGCTCGGGTCATACTGCGAACGCTAAGCTAGAAAGCGCGAAATAAGATGGTTGATAAAACTGACAAGGACTACAGGGAACGGGTCTTCCGGATTGTTCGTATGATTCCGCGCGGACACGTTATGACCTATGGCCAGATCGCCGAAATCCTCGGCGAGAGTTACACGCCGCGAACAGTTGGGTTCGTCATGCACTCAGCAACCGACAAAACTCCCTGGCACCGCGTGATCAATGCCCAGGGTGGTTGTTCCACACGCGGTCTGGTTCTCCCGCATGACAAGCAGCAACGAATGCTGGAGGCGGAGGGCGTAAGTTTCAATGACCGCGGTCGATGCGAGCTACAGCGCTATCTGTGGATTCCAAAAGAGTCCCAAGCCAGGAGCAAAAGTCCGAAGAAACTAACTCTATTTAAAACCTAATTCTAAAAGGAGACTCCATGAGCAGAGACTCACTCGATCAAAGCACACCCTACGCGGTTAGTCCCCCGCGTTATTCTGTCTCACATCAAATGGTGACTACTGCCTTCGAGTTGCCTAACTTCCGTATTACGCAAAACCTGGGTGTCGTGCGCGGAATTGTGGTTCGCTCACGGAACATCTTCGCCACTATCGGCGCCGGCCTGCAGACGATAGTTGGCGGAAACATTACTGTATGGACAAAGCTTTGTGAGGACACGAGGAGCGACGCGTTTGACATCATGATCCAGCACGCAACTGAAATCGGGGCCAATGCAATTGTCGCCGCGCGCTACGATGCGACAGAAGTTTCAGCTGGTGTCACAGAGGTGCTGGCTTACGGCACGGCTGTGATTGTCGAACCGTCAAATGCCGAATCGAGCTATCGCTCATGACGGGGAAAACGCTATCAGCCGCGCAAACTCGACGAATCCAGAAAGCGGTTGCTACTGTTCCCTATGCACACCTGCTGGGGATCGAACTTGACGAAATTAGCGAGGGTGTTGCGACGGTCGGGCTGAACGTTCGCAAAGAACTGAAACAAAACCATGGGGTTGTTCATGGTGGCGCAATTGCTTCTTTGATCGACACGGCAATGGCCTTCGCCATCATCACGCTGCTGGCACCCGGCGAGAAGGTGACAACGGTCGATCTGACTGTTAGTTATCTGCGTCCGCTGACCAAAGGACGTATAACAGCCAGGGCCAGGGTTGTGCGCTCAGGACGACGTCTTTTTGTCGTATCAGCAGAGGTCTTTGACGATGAAGGAATCCTTGCAAGCACAGCACTTAGTACCTACATCAAGCTTTGAACTATTAAGGGAATACAGCTGCAATTTCGGTAGACAGCCAATGTCTATCTCTGTAGAATGTTTTTGGCCTTCCGTGCGGATCCAAACCGTCACTCGCTCCCCGCAATGGACAGTTTGAAGTTCTCAAGTTCCCAGTAATGAACTCCCTCCCATGTACTCGTTATATCACGCGCTTTTAGCCCAACATCCCAGACAGTTGATCCCTCTGCGCTGCGCCAGTTCCACGATCGCGCAGCTTCATCGCTATTTTGAAGACGTTGTATTGGAAAACAATCTGGCCGCATTGGTAGTTGAAAGTTTACCTACCTCAGCGACGAGATCAGCTCGAGACGCGGCTCGTCTTCAGGAACTCGATAAGACCGCCAGGAATATGTTCCTGTGGGTCAGTCGCGAAGACGCCTTGTCGAATAGGGTGATCAACCTCCGCAGTGAGAAAACGCAATCGATCGTTTTCGAACAAACTGACGAAGGGTGCTCCGAACGGTTCGTGGTCATTGCCGACGCTCGCTTCTCGGCCTTGCTGGCTTCGGTGCAAACGGAAGACGAACACGCGTCGCGAGATCTCGTGGTTTGGACCTTTGAGCCTGACATTGTTTACTCTGCCCTCGAATACTTGATGGCTCGCGTCACTGCGCAGCACGAGTTTCACTCAAACGCCTTTGCCCAGGCCGTTCGTGTTTCAATGCCGCAGGCTACGTCACTGCAGTTAACCCTGGGAGTAACGACCAAACTCGCGCGACTATTGCAGGAACAAGCCGAGCGTGAGATTGCCGTTAATCGACTTGCGACCGCGATCCGAAACACACTTGAACTTGATAGCGTACTGCAAACCGCCGCTGATGAGGTCGGACGAGCGCTCAACGTCCATTCGTGCGCGGTGAGGGTGGAGGGCGCCCTGGTGGGCCGGGAAATGACTAAGTGCTATCTGCGGCCGGATGTCGCTATTGGAAGTGAAAAACTGCTGATAGCTCAAGTGGATTTAGCAAGGGCTAGCTTGACGGATTCAGCGGAAGCACATGTCGTCGATGGCGACCGTTTGCGGGCCTCTGACCTCTTGGCTGACGCTGCCGTGCCACTAATTCACCACGGAAACCTCATTGGCCTCTTGTTAGTGCGATCTGATGACGTGACACGGATTTGGGCCGACAATGAGCTGCTGTTGCTGCATACAGTCGCCGATCAGCTGGTGGTTGCGGTCAACCAGGCCCACTTGTTTGCTCAAATGGAACAACAGGCGCTGACCGATAGCCTTACCGGATGTTTTAACCGTCGCTCATTTGAGGCTCGGCTTGAACACCATCTCCGGCTAGCCATGCGCATGGGCCACCAGCTTTCGTTGCTAATGCTCGACCTGGATAATTTCAAGCGCATCAATGATCAAGCCGGTCATGAGGTTGGGGACGTCGCGCTTTGCATGTTGGCTGAGGTGCTGCGCAGTGGCCTGCGAGTTGTTGATACTGCGGCCAGGTTCGGCGGCGACGAGTTTGTGGTCATTCTCCCGCAGGCAGACAGGGAAGGTGCGCAGCTTGTGGCAGAGCGTTTGCGCCAGCGCATCGAGCAGATGAGTGTACCTGGCTTTGGCAAAGTGACCTGTTCTCTGGGAATTGCTACCTTTCCCGACCATGGTTCTTCACGAGACATGCTGCTAATGGCCGCGGATCGCGCGCTTTATAATTCCAAAGATGCCGGACGCAATCGGGTCAGCTTCGCCGAACCCTTCCTTTTTGTTGAAGGCAAGCTCAGCGTCGAGTTGACGGATGCGATGCAGCGACTCTGAATCCGCTGTCTGATTTGGCACCGCAAATCTCAGATTTACTGCCGCGTCTGGCAATAATATCCGGCTGCTTCACCCGCGACTCTCATATCTGTCATCTCACATCTTAAGTTGCCTTCTGGCGTCCTGACGCAAAATCGCGCATCATAACCTTTCGCTTTTTAGCCAAAGTTTTGCAGCCCTGCGGCTTTTTGTGCATGGACGATCTAAGAAAATTTGCGCGCTACTTCGTTCCTTATAAGGTTGAACTGACGCTTGGCATCGCCTGTATTGTGGCCAGCGTTGTCTTCAATCTCTATATTCCCATCATTGTCGGCCATGCCATTGATGCTAACTGGGTTGAGATAACCTGGTCGCGGCTCACCGTCTCCGCCCTCAAGGTATTAGGCGCAAGTTTTGTCAGCGGCACATTTCTCTTCCTTCAGCGGCGCATCCTGATTGGAATGTCGCGCAAGGTTGAATACGACCTGCGTCGGGATTTCTATGCCCATCTCGTAGATCAACCGCAGACATTTTTCCAGGAGCATCGCATCGGCGACTTAATGGCGCGCGCTACCAATGACCTTGCGGCGGTCAGGCAATTAGCCGGGCCTATGATTATGTACTCACTGCAGACGCTGCTCGTCGTAGTTATCGTTCTGCCTCTGATGTTCATGATCAACTGGTGGTTGACGTTGCTCTTATTTACCACCATGCCGCTGGTTTCCCTGACAGTTAAGTTCTTTGGCCAGCAAATTCATGTTCGCTTCGAAAAGATTCAGGAATTCTTTGCGCAAATCACCGCGCGCGCTCAGGAAAACTTCACCGGAGTCCGCGTTGTGCGGGCCTATGCGCAGGAAGGCGCCGAGATCGCCGCCTTCAACGAACTGAATCGGCAATACGCGGAAAAGAACCTGGCGCTGGTGAGAATCGATGCGTTAATGCGCCCGCTGATGCAGTTTCTAATCGGCATGGGCTTCGTTCTGATCATCTGGGCCGGCGTGCCGGCAGCGATTCGCGGAGAGATCAGCGTCGGGCAGTTTACGGTCTTCAACATGTATCTCTTCCGCTTGATCTGGCCGCTTATCGCGCTGGGTTATGTCGTCAATTTGTATCAGCGTGGCACCGCCAGCCTGCGCCGGATGAACACGATATTTGCCGTCGAACCCTCGATCGCCGATTCCGTTGGTGTAGAAATGCAGCCGCCGATTAAAGGTGCAATTGAGTTTCGCAACCTCACTTTTCGTTACCACGCGAATGATGAACCGGTATTGCGCGATATCAACCTGACCATACCTGCGGGCCGGACGGTGGCCTTCGTGGGACGTACAGGCAGCGGCAAGTCAACGCTCATTAGTCTCATTTCGCGGATTGTCGAGGCGTCGGCAGACACTGTGTTTGTTGACGGCGTTTCGGTTCGTGACTACTCGCTGGCGCAATTGCGCTCGAGCATTGGCTATATTCCGCAAGAGACTTTTCTGTTCAGCGACACTCTCGCCGAGAACATTGCCTTTGGCGTCGATCAGGCCGACCGATCCAACATCGAAAGCGCCGCCGAAGTCGCCGGACTCACAGAAGACGTTGAAGGTTTTCCGGACGGCTTCGAAACGCTGGTCGGCGAACGCGGCCTCACGCTGTCTGGTGGTCAAAAACAACGAACGGCAATCGCTCGGGCAGTTCTTCGTGAGCCGAAAATCCTTATCCTTGACGACGCTTTGTCCTCAGTTGATACCTATACGGAAGAAAAGATACTCGGAAAACTGCGGGGCGTGATGCGTGGCCGTACAAGTTTGATTGTTTCGCATCGCATCTCAACCGTCCGCGACGCAGACACGATCTGTGTCCTCGACGAGGGTCGCATCATTGAGCAGGGAACGCACGATGAGTTACTGGCGCTCGCTGGAGAATACTCGGCTTTACATGAACGACAGTTGCTCGAAGAAGAACTGGAGCTTACTTAGTTGTCATTGCCAGGGAAAACTATGGAAGTTGATCTAAACAAACGATACCAGACGCTGCTTATCTTGTGGTTCGCGTTGCTGATGAGCGTAGTAATGTATTTCGTCTTCGTGCAGATTGCGGCGCCGCCGATCGCAAACGCCGAAACCCCACCTAACTCAACTCTCATTATCGGCATCACTGCCCTGGGAGCGCTATTCGTACTCGTTTCGTTTGTAGTGAAACGAAAACTACTCGAGCAGTCAGTAGAGAAACAGGATCCTGGACTGGTGCAGAAGGGGATGATCGTTGCCCTCGCACTCTGCGAGGTCGCCGCGCTGCTCGGGTTGCTCGAACGTTTTGTTTTTGGCAATCGAGAGTATTACCTGCTCTTCATAGTGGCTGCCCTGGGCGATTTTTTTCATTTTCCGCGGCGCAGCCAGTTAGAGGCTGCCAGCTACAAGAGCACGAACCTTTGGAAATAAATAATCAATGTCCACCGCGGTAAAACAGTTTCACGAAGAAGAAGGGATCGGGAAAACTTACGACTTCCAGGTTGCTCGCAGGCTGTTGCGTTATCTGCGTCCTTACCTGCGGCTGCTCTTCCCTGCCCTGTTCCTCACCTTCGCGCTAAACCTGCTCGGAATTCTGCAGCCGAAGTTTACTGAGTATGCGATTGACTGGCACATCCTGCCGCGCAAGCCTTTCGGACTCGGGTTGTTGGTGGGGCTATACGTTGGCGTACAACTCCTGCGATTAGTGTTCTCTTATTTCCAGGCGCTGTTGCTCAACACCGTAGGACAGTATGTGATGTTTGATATGCGCCGCGAGCTTTACGACAAGCTGCAGCATCAGGAAGTCGCCTACTACGATCGCAATCCGGTCGGGCGCATCATGACGAGGCTCACGAGCGATGTAGACTCGCTTAACGAGCTCTTCACTGCCGGCATCACTGACCTGCTGGGCGACGTGGTGATGATTTTCGCAATCATCGGCGTAATGTTGTGGATGGACGTGCGTCTTACTTTCGTCACCCTCTTGACCGTGCCGATGCTGTGGGCTGCGACCACCTGGTTTCGCAAAGGCGCGCGCAAAGGTTACGACCTGGTGCGAACGCGCATCGCTCGCATCAACGCCTTCCTTCAGGAACATTTCGCCGGGGCGCAAACCGTTCAGATTTTCAACGCCGAAACCAAATCCGTTGCTAAGTTTCGCGAGATCAATGCCGATTATCGCAAGGCCAATATCGATACCATTTTTTACTATGCCGTCTTCTTTCCTCTGGTTGATCTAATCGGCGCGGCGGGCATTGCGCTGATCATCTGGTATGGCGGCTACCGCGTAATGCAAAACACGCCCGGGCATACGGTGCTTACGTTGGGCGCGCTGGTGGCCTTCATTCAGTATTCCAGTTTTCTCTTCCAGCCGATCCGCGATATTTCGGACAAGTACAATGTGCTTCAGGCGGCTGTTGTTGCCTCGCATCGCATCTTCAAGACGCTCGATCTTCCTATAGCTATTACTTCACCTGCTCGACCCGGAAAGTCCGGGCGCGCCGAAGGCCGCATCGAATTTGAAAACGTTTCGTTTGCCTACAAGAACGAGGATTGGATTCTCAAAGACGTTTCCTTCAAAGTCGAGCCCGGACAGTCGATCGCGCTTGTCGGTCACACCGGTTCTGGTAAGTCCACCATCACAAATCTATTGATGCGTTTCTACGACGTGCAGCGCGGCCGAATTCTGCTGGATGGCGTCGACGTGCGCGAGTGGGACCTGCAATCGCTTCGGGAAAACTTCGCCGTAGTCCTTCAGGAAATATTTCTTTTCAGTGGGACTGTCGCAGGCAACATCCGATTGGGCCGACGGGATATCACTGAGGATCGGGTTAAGTGGGCGGCGCAGGAAGTAAGTGCCGAGCCTTTCATAAACCGCCTGCACGGAGGCTATCAGGCTGAAGTCAAAGAGCGCGGAGCCGGACTCTCGGTGGGACAGAAGCAGTTGATATCTTTCGCTCGCGCCCTGGCGTTTGACCCGGCAATACTGATTCTGGATGAGGCGACCAGCTCGATCGACACAGAAACAGAGCAACTGATTCAGCAGGCTATCGAACGCGTGATGCGCGATCGTACTTCCATCGTGGTCGCTCACCGTCTGTCAACAATTCAACGCGCCGATCAGATCATCGTGTTGCATCATGGTGAGATAAGAGAACGCGGCACGCATCAGGAACTGCTGGCGCAGCACGGACTTTACTGGAAACTCTACAAACTCCAATACGCAGATGGCGCCAGACCCGAGTTGCCTGCAGCGAATTCTGACGAAGAGATTGCGGAGCAAGCAGGTCAGGTACAGTTCAGCGAGTAGGAGCGGGGGCAAGCCCGCCTTCCCGACTTCGAGCTGATTCAAGTTGAGCCTAATCTTGGCTGAAGAGCTTTAGAGGTAAGAGTCCGGAGGCAGCCAAGCAGTCTCGTGGTCGGGGAGGCGGGCTTGCTCTCGCTGGTTGGCTATATGCTGCTGCCTGGCTGTCACGATTCATAATTGCCCTTTTCATATTTCGTAATAGAATACGAGCCCATCAGATAAAACAGCTGGAGTAAGCCTGGTCTCCAGGATTGCCGGGACTACGCTAAAGGAGTCTATCGAATGATCCGTCGCGCCTTTTTGTTTTCCATTTTCCTGCTGCTCTCTTTTACTTCCGTGCCGGCACAGAAACGCGCCTTCACGATCGAAGATCTCTATCGTGTAAAAAACATCTCCGACTTGCATGTTTCTCCAGACGGTAAGAGCGTCGTTTTCGCTGTAGCAGTCTCGGATCTCGGACGCGCGAAAAAGACTACTCACATCTGGACAATGAACGTTGACGGAAAAAATCTGCGCCAGTTGACCACCGGAGAAACGAGCGTATCGTCGCCGTCGTTTTCGCCGGATGGCAAGCAGATCCTTTTCGTTAGCTCGAAGGATGGCAGCGACAACCTCTACCTGATGCCTGCCAATCCCCTGAATGTGACCAGGAATCCCTGGAGAAAGCTCACTAACCTCTCAACCGGCGTGTACGATCCGCTATGGTCACCCGACGGTAAGTGGATCGCGTTTTCGTCCGATGTTTATCCGGAATGTAATGGTGACGATGCTTGCAATAAGAAGATCGCAACCCGTTGGAGTGAGGGACCGCTTAAGGCCCATATGGCGGACGGACTTCTTTATCGGCATTGGACATCATGGAAGGACGGCACGCGCACTCACACTTTCATCGCTAACGCCACGACCGGCGCCACCAGAGATCTAACGCCGGGCGATCACGACGCGCCAACCTTCCAACTCGGCGGCCCACTGCAATACGACTTCTCACCTGACAGTAAAGAGTTGGTGTATGTCTCAAATCACGATGCCGTTCCGGCATTATCCACTAACAACGATCTCTGGACCATTTCGCTCGACGATAAAAACGCGGAGCCACACAATATCACGGCGGCCAATCCCGCTTACGATGGCAGCCCGAAGTATTCGCCCGACGGCAAATACATTGGCTACCGCATGCAAACGCAACCAGGTTACGAATCCGATCGCTTTCGCATCGCTCTCTGGGATCGCGCCACTCGCCAAATAACTGCCGTGACCGACGCGTTCGACAATTGGGTTGATGAATTTCGCTGGTCGAGGGATTCCCGAGCGATGTATTTTTCCGGTCCCGTCGCAGGACAGAACCCGATTTTCCGTCTCGAGCTCAACTCCAAAGCAATAACACAAGTTTTGGCTGACAAGACGATCGACGCTTCAGACTTCGATCCAGGCGAGCGCCGTTTGTTCTACATCAAGCGTTCAGTAGGCGAACCCGCTGAGATCTACAGCGCCGAAGTTGTTGCTGGTAAGGCCCCAACGCCGGTGAAGTTATCGCATTTCAATGAGGCTTTGATGAACGAAGTCGACATTCGTCCGGCTGAATCAATTTGGGTGACAGGCTCGGGCGGCGAGCGGGTTCAGGTCTTTATCGTAAAGCCTCACAACTTTGATCCCGCAAGAAAGTATCCGTTGATTCTGAATGTTCATGGTGGTCCTCAGTCTAACTGGGCCGATGCGTTTCGCGGCGACTGGCAGGTTTATCCGGGCGCTGGTTACGTCGTTGCGTTTCCAAACCCGCACGGCTCAACTGGTTTTGGTCAGGATTACACTGCGGAGATTTCCGGCGACTTTGGCGGCCGTGTCTTTGAAGATTTGATGAAGGTGACTGACTCGCTGGAAAAACTTCCTTACGTTGATTCGGCGCGCATGGGCGCAATGGGCTGGTCGTATGGTGGCTACATGATGATGTGGTTCGAAGGACACACCGATCGCTTCAAGGCTATCGCTTCGATGATGGGCATGTATGACCTGCGTTCATTTCACGGTGCCACTGAAGAACTCTGGTTCCCCGAGTGGGATATAAAAGGCAGACCGTGGGACTCCCACGATTATGGAAAGTGGTCGCCTTCGGACTTCGTCAAAAATTTCAAGACGCCAACGCTGGTGATTTCCGGCGAACGAGATTACCGGGTGCCTTACACGCAGTCGCTGCACTTCTACACGGATCTGCAGGAGATGAAAGTGCCCTCGCGATTGATCATCTACTCTAACGCGGGACACTGGCCCAGCTGGTACGAAATGGCGCTTTACTACACCGCGCACGTTGAGTGGTTTAACAAATACCTGGGTGGCGATCCGCCGCCCTGGACGACCGAACAGTTTCTTCGTAATGCCGTTTTTGACAAGGCGACTGGTAAACGAATAGTTGAAACTGAACCCTTGCCGAAAAACAGGAGAGGCAAACCAGGCGTGAAGCCGGTGACGCCTTAGGGGCGAGACTTTGGAGTGCGGCGACCTGTCGCCGCTTTTCCCAACGGCGGCTTGTCGCCGCGTTTTCACGGTAAGTGCGTTCAACCAGGGGCTGCGACAGGTCGCAGCCGACCAAAGCGCTGACAGGTCAGCGCACTCCAAAATAAGGAGCCTCCATGACGCAGCCCAGCAGCACCGCCATCAAAGTTGGTCCGGAACTAACCACTCGCTCCATCGTCGTAGGTCTCGTCGTCGCGGCGATCATAGGCTGCGCTTATCCCTACTGTGTCCTGAAGCTCGGCTTTGGTCCAAACTTGTCCGTTGTGTCAGCGTTCTTTGGTTTTATTGCGCTGGTTCTTATTCTGCGCGCTGCCGGAACAAATGCCAGGGAAAACAACATCGTGCAAACGATGGGCACCAGCGCCGGACAGACTGCTTTCATGTCCGTCCTGCTCGCGGCTTTTGACATGCTCAACACCAAGGGCGTGATCACTCCCCCCATTCACCTCGGCACGGCGCAGATTTTTTTCTGGCTTTGCAGTGCGAGTCTGCTCGGCATCCTGCTGGCGGTGCCGATGCGCCGCCACTACATCGATGAAGAAAATCTGACTTATGCAGATGGTTTAGCTGCCGGTGAGACGATCCTCGTATTGCACGAAGGGCGTGAAAAAGGCGCGGGCGCTCCAACCGTCAAAGCACTGGGGTTGGGTGGCCTGGCGTCCGGTTTCCTCACCATCCTTACCACCGCGCTCGCCTGGATTCCAGATACACTTTTCTTTCCTGGCCTGCAGCCGATGGCTATTGGTTTCAACCTAAGCTTGCTGTCATTCGGTTCGGGACTGCTGGTCGGGTTCCGTATCTGTCTGGCTATGGCTATCGGCACTGCAGTCAGCTGGTTCATTCTGCCCAGGTTTCTCTACTCCCACGGGATGATTGAAGGTTTAACTTATGCGCAGACCCTACGCTGGGTAATGTGGCCGGCGACTGGGTTAATGGTCGCCGGCGGACTTACTTCGCTGGTGCTGAAGTGGAATCTTATCGTCAAGACTTTTCGCGATCTTAGAAGTGGCCAGGGTGGCAAGATCGAGCAACGCGAATTTCCAATGAAGTGGGTTGTCATAGGTTCGCTGGTCATGACCGTGGTGATCTGTCTCGTACAATATTTCAGCATGGGAATTCCGGTGTGGCTTTCGTTTATTGCGGTTCTCTTATCGCTCCCACTGATGCTGGTAGGGCTGCGAGTGTTAGGTGAGACAAACTGGGGACCAATTAGCGCCCTGTCAAATATGATGCAGGCCATCTTCGCGTTCATCTCGCCGGGCAATGTTCCGGTCAACATGTCATCTAGCGGACTTACCGGGACCATCGCCGTAACTTCAGAAGCGCTGATGCAGGACTTTAAAGCAGGGCAATTGATTCGTTCGAATCCTCGCAGCCTGACTATTGCACAACTGATCGCGGCTCCAGTTGGGTCGCTCGCGACTGCTCTTATTTATCCGGTGCTACGCGACAGGTTTGGCATTGGGCCCCAAGGCTTGTCTTCGCCTATCAGCGTAAAGTGGGCCGGCTTTGCCGAACTGCTCACGAAAGGATTTAGCGCCTTGCCGCCGGGCTGCTTGTACGGCCTGCTGATTGGAATAGCGGCGGGGATTCTACTTACGCTGCTGGCAGAAAAGTATGGCGAATTGGTTCCGTCACCGGCGGCGATCGGCATTGGCATGTTGATAAATGCGGCAGTGCTGATGACCTTCATCCTGGGGGGAATCGCGCAGTTGATCTGGGCCAGGTCTGAGGCAAAATCAGAAGACAAGTTTCGGATTCCGCTCGCTTCGGGCTTGATCTGTGGCGAAGCTATTGTGGCCGTGGTGGTCGCTATCTACGCTGCTGCCAAATCAAGCTTTGGTTAACTGTCGGGCTACCAGCTTAGGTTGTTCGGCACTCCTGACCCTCGCCATTGCTCAATCTTGAATGACTTCGCCTGGCAACACTTCGTACCAGCAATGAAGGTCAAGTTCTTCAAAACTCCTGCTGATTTTCGGAAGTGGCTGGCGGCCCATCACGACTCGGAAACAGAGTTGTGGGTAGGGTTCTACAAAAAAGACTCAGGCCGGACGAGTATCACCTGGCCACAGTCTGTCGATGAGGCGCTGTGCTTTGGCTGGATTGACGGGATAAGGAAAACCATCGATGAGGTCAGCTATAAGATTCGTTTCACTCCACGCAGGCAGCGGAGCATCTGGAGCGCCGTCAACATCAAGCGCGTTGGCGAACTCAGCGAACAGGGACTGATGCATCAGGCGGGTCTTAACGCATTTGCAGCGCGCCGGGAATATAGATCGGGAATCTATTCCTACGAACAGCGAAGTCCTGAAATGCCGGCTCAATACGCGAAGGAGCTAAAGAAGAACGCAGCAGCCTGGGAGTTTTTCCAGGCCCAACCACCCTCATATAGAAAAGCCATGAACTGGTGGATTCTGAGCGCCAAGCGGGAAGATACTCGGCTGCAGCGTCTTGATAAGTTGATCGAGGATTCGGCTGAAGGACGCCGCATACCGCAGTTCACGTCTAACAAGAAAACGTAAACTCAGTACGCGGCAGTGCCGATGAAAGTGGGTCAGTGACCAGCGTCGATGAAACCAGCCGCTCCTGTTATCGCCTGGCCACTGGCTACTGATCACTGACCTTTTTCTGACTTAGACTACTGCGCCGTGATAACGCCCTCAGTGGCTTCCACCTTTGCGGCCGCCTTTCCGAGCCGGTTCCTTGTTTTCAGGTTTACCGTAGCCACCACCACCCGGCTTTTCGCCTCCGTGATGCATTGCGTTCACTGTAGCCCAGGCACGCCGCTCGGCCTCATCCTCTGAGACGCCACGATCCCTGTAGCCTTCTTCGATGTGCTCAGCTTTCCGTTTCTGCTTGTCAGTGTATTTGTCCTTGTCTCCTCTCGGCATAATGACCTCCTTGGTTAATGTTTATTTGTATGCTTGGAAAACAAACACCATTCGTACGTAACTCCTACATTTTCCCGCCTCTGGCGGCGACTCTTTACAAACGCGAATCTCATGCCTCTAAGTTTATCCAGGTTGGTTATACTGAAAGCTCAATTCCAAGGTGAGAGGTACAAAATGAGTGACAATCCAAAGAAGTCGCTGATTGATTTTACTGACGATGAGCTGCTTGAGGCTTATCGCAACAGCATTAAGAACACCCAATGGACTCCAGCCAACTATCGCAAGGAGATGTTTTGGCGGAGTCAGGAAAGAAGCACCACGGCTTACAATCGCTGGACATCCATCATCGCACTTGCCACGCTCATAAACACAATTGCAATCATCGTTCAACTACTCAAATCATCGGGTTGGCTTTGAGTTTGTGGCACACCCAACACAAATGTCTGTAGCTTTGCCAACTTAAATTCCTGGACCATTTTGAGAATTCCAACAATCATCCTGCATGTCGTAGTGTTCTGGCTGGCAGTCACTCCGGCAACATCCGTAACCGCCCAGACAAAAGCGCGCGGGCTAAAGCTCGTGCCTCATCGAATCTCGCTGGCCAACGGAAAAACGTATGACTTAAACCTGCCCGAGGAATTTGGAATTAGCGTAGCGGCGCAGGGACTGAAGCGAGTGCGCTTCATGGCCAGAAGTCCCGACGGTCGAATCTTCGTGACCGACATGTACAACCTCACTGACAACACGAAAGGCGTTGTCTACATACTCGACGAATTCAATCCGGCCAGCGCGAGTTTCAAAAAAGTAACGCCGTATCTGCAGGGCTTGCGCAACCCCAACAGCATTGCCTTCTATCAGGATGCCCAAGGCGTCGAGTGGTTTTATCTGGCGTTAACAGATCGTTTGGTACGTTACAAGTACGTCGCCGGCGAAGATACGCCCGGCTCTCAGCCCGAGGTCCTAACCACTTTTCCAGACTACGGATTGAGTTATAAATACGGCGGCTGGCATCTGACGCGCACTATAGCCATTGGCGGTAACGGAAAAATCTATGTCTCCGTCGGCAGCAGCTGCAATGCCTGTGAAGAGAAGGAAGAAGTACGCGCCAGCATTCTGGAAATGGATCCCGACGGCAAGAACCTAAGGCACTTTGCGCGGGGTCTGCGCAACGCAGTCGGCTTGCGCTGGATCAGAGATCGTCTCTATGCGACTAACATGGGTTCGGACCATCTTGGTGATAACAAACCTGCGGACACAATGTATGCCGTCAAAAACGGGACGAACTATGGCTGGCCCTATTGTTATCAATCTGGAGTCACGCGCCTGGGGGACCCGAAATTCAATCCTGCGGGTAAGAAGAAGAACTGCCGCGACGTGCCTGTTGCGTTCGCGGCATTCGACGCGCACAGCTCGCCATTGGGGTTTGAGTTTTTCGATTCAGGTGATATGGGTCCGTTACCGAAGTCGGGCTATGGCGGCCTATTGAGAGATTCCTTTCTCGTGGCGCTGCACGGCTCGACGAAGAAGAGTCTTAATCGCGGCTACCGCGTTGTGCGGCTAAGCGAGAATCGTAAGCCGGGAGATCAACCGGAAGACTTCATTAATGGTTTTCTGGCGGCAGGTAAACTAAGCGGCCGGCCGGTTGACGTCTTAAGTTTTGGGGTTGACGGCTTTCTACTTACTGATGATTCAGCCGGCGTCGTTTATTATGTGTTTGAAAAGTAGTCTTGGACTTTTGGAGTGCGGTGACCTGTCACCGCTTTCGTCCGTCGCGACCTGTCGCGACGCTGCGGGCGACAGATCGCCAGCGACCAAAGCGCCGACAGGTCGGCGCACTCCAAAACCGGAGTAATCCCAACTCGGGTCAACTGGGATGCAACATTATCCGCTTGCTTCGTTCTAAGGTGGGAGGAACTACGAAATGAAATACGAACGTCATAGTCAGCGTATCCGAATGATTTTCCTGACCCTAATCTGCGTGTTAATCGCCTTCGGTGGCGTGCTCGCCGCAAATCCGCATCCCAACCGCGCACTCGACGTCGTCCGCCTGGGCCGCGAGTTCAAGCTCAATTCCGGGCGACAGGTAACAGTGAAAGGAACCAGACTGCGGATCAGGTTCATAGCGGTCGAGAATGACTCGCGCTGTCCTAGGGACGTTACGTGTGTTTGGGCCGGAAATGCAGCCGTGCAGCTTCAACTAGGGACCGGTAAAGGCAGCAAGACTGTGACGCTAAATACCAGCAAGAGTGCATCGTTTGTCAGTGAAATCGAATATCACGGTTACAAGGTGAAGCTCGTAGATCTAAGCCCATACCCGCGCAGCGATCGGAAAATCGGGCGCCGCGATTACACGGCCACGCTGCTGGTCAGTAAGGAATGAGCGCTATCGAATCGAACGACCAGCACTCGAAATCCGATTAGCAACAATCGAGGATGCCTCGTCGATTTCCGAGGTTCTACTGCAGTCGTTCATCGAATACAAATCCGAGTACACGCCTGACGGCTTTGCTGCCACTACTCCTGGCGTTGAAGAGGTAAAGCATAGGCTGACTGAAGGACCGGTTTGGGTTGCATTGCTGAAAGGGACGGTCGTTGGCACGGTCGTCTGCCGTGGCTCGAAGAGAATCGCTCTACGTACGCGGCATGGCTGCCCTGCCTTCAGCAAGAGGTCATCGGATAGGTAAGTTTCTCATGGATAGCGTGCAAGATTTTGCGGCGGCGCAGGAATGCAAACGTTTGTATCTTAGCACTACCCCGTTTCTTACTCGCGCGATCGCGCTGTACGAAAGATTGGATTTGTTCGGACCGATGCGGGACCGCACGATCTGTATGGCACTCCGCTGTTTACAATGGAGAAAATGTTGGCAGGCTCTGATCATTTGTTGAACCCTGGCGATCGCTAAAAGCGGCGGGTACAAGCCCCCTTCCCAACCGCGAGCTGATCAGAACTTGGGTCCTCAGTCGGTATGAGAATGAATCTACTGCGACATAGTTCAGTTTTGTTGTTAGTGCTTCTGCTTGCTCCGTGCGTCGCCTATGGTCAAGGCCAGCCGCAACTGTCGAATACCGATCGCGTGCGCCTCGCAGAAGCGTTCAGGCTCGGTGACGAGCTGGGCGATCAGCTCTGGACAGGCTGGAGCCAGGCACCGTTTGCGGTGTTGCTGGTCACGCCGGAACATGAATTCCTTATTCGCCATCCAAAACCGTCTAATGATTTTGTACTGGTCAACTACGATCCGCTATTGCAGAGCAAGGTCTACTCTCGCCCGCGAACACAGCCACAGAATCTGCTGGCCACGTTTCCCCTGGTAGGCGGCATTCCCACGATCGTTATTGGCCAGGCGGAAAATACGGCGAAAGAAACCTCCACACCCTGGGTTGTCACGGTGCTGCACGAACACTTTCACCAGTTGCAGTACTCCCGGCCCGGTTACTACGATGATGCGAACGCGCTGGGGTTGGCTCGCAAAGACGGGAGCGGCATGTGGATGTTGAACTATCCTTTCCCGTACGACTGGCATGAGATGCAGGAGCTTTTCTCACACCTGGGCCATTCGCTGGCTAATGTGCTGCAGGCTAAAACCAGGTCTGACTTTTCCGCCGGCCTGGCGACGTATTTGAAACAACGGCGCGAGGTTGAGAACACTCTAAGTCCCGACGATTATAGGTACCTATCTTTTCAGATGTGGCAGGAGGGCATCTCCAGGTACACCGAATATCACATTGCCAAACTCGCAGCCGCGTCTAAAAAGCCGAGCAAAGCGTTTCAAATGCTGAAGGACTACAGTGGATTTGACGACGTTGCTGAAGAAATCAGGGTGGGAATACTAAGCCAATTGAGCAGCGTTAACATTGCTGAGTCGAAGCGCGTTATTTTTTATTCGCTTGGCGCTGGGGAAGGACTGCTGCTCGATCGCGTCAATCCGCGTTGGCGGCGGCGTTACTTCGTCGACAAGTTTTACCTTGATAAATATTTCGAGCCGCCACCGCCCCGCACCAAGGCAAGGGGGCGGTAACCCGACAGTGATGGGGGACTCGCGACGTCCTCGATACTTGATCCATGGCAAACGTGAGAGGTTCAGATGAAGACTAAAAGCGCGAAACAGTTGCAGCGTTTCCCCAATAGGGTTGCTGTTTTTATCATGCTCGCGATTTCTCTCGCGGTCAATGCGCAGTCGCTCTACGCTCAAACAAAGACTCAAACGAAGGCCAGTCAACTGAGTCAGACCACTCTAAAAAACACTCTGCAAACCTCATTTGGATCGGCAGTGGAGCCGGTCTCAGCTTTCAAGCCCTATTATTTGACTGGCGATTTTAATGGAGACGGCGCACAAGACATTCTCGTCGTGGTGCGCATCAAGGGAACGCGCGCCGAACTCGCGTCTGATGTCACCCTTTACAATCCCTTTGAACGCCCGAAGGCAATCTTTCCTGCCAACCCGTCAGCAAATCCCACTCTCGCCTTCGCGATCATTCATGGCAGCAAACCAGGTTGGCAGACACCTCCCGCGTTAGAAAAGTTTCTATTGCTCGGGGAAACGCCGATACTCGTTCTAAATTATGGCAGGGTCACCGCCGTTGAACCCGATGTCAGGAGTAATTTAATGGAGCTGTTGAAAAAGCGCTCTGGGAAATTCCGGGCCGATAGCTGGCCTCCGGCAGCAGCGAAAGGAGATTCGATCGTACTGGGCACTGAAGCTACCGACAGCATTCTCTACTGGAACGGGAAGAATTATCGCTGGGAGGAATCACCAGGTGGCGAGTGAGCGCGCAGTGAGACTGAAATCTTCCACTCAAGTGTTTGTCTGGGACCGCGGGCGTCCCGCCCGCACATGAGCGCGAAGCGCGAAAATGGATTAGCAACGACTTTCTAAAGACTGCACGCGGTCGGAGCGTTGCGGGCGGGACGCCCGCGGTCCCAGACAAACACTTGAATGGAAGATCATCTTCACTGCCTTCGCTCAAAGAGCTCATTGAGCTCAGCGAACGGCGCCGCGCTGGCCAGACCAGCGAATGCGCCCGTATCTTTGATATTCCGGGCTGCGTTCATGAACGCGCCCCAGGCAACATTTGCTAAGGCCGACCCAACCGAAATCCGGCGAACCCCAAGATCCGCAAGTCGTGAGACACTCAAGTCACAGTTGAACTTGGATACCAACACGTTAACCGGCTTTGGCGACACGGCCTTCACAATTGCCGCAATCTCTTCGGGTTGGCTAACGCCGGGTGCATAGAGACAATCCGCGCCGGCTTCAGCGAAGGCAACCAAGCGGTCGAGGGCAACACGTAACGGTTCGGGCTCGCCAACCAGCCAGGCTTCACACCGCGCCGTGAACACCACCGGAATTCTCGACGCATCAATCGCCGAGCGAGCCGCCTTGATGCGTTCGACCGCCAAAGCAAAGTCATAAAGGGGCGTCGCACTGTTGCCGCTCGCATCCTCTATCGAAAGCCCGGCCACGCCGGTGGCGATACAGCGAGCGACATTCGCCGCCACACTTTCCGGTTCATCGGCATAACCATTTTGAAAGTCCGCATTCACCGGTAACGAAGTGGCGCTGACGATGTCACGAATATGATCAAGCACCAGGTCGCAAGGCACAGCCACCACCGAGTCTGGCAATCCGCGAGAAAAGGCGAACCCTGCTGAGGTAGTGGCCAAGGCGTTGAAGCCAATATGTGCGAGATAAATCGCACTGCCCACGTCCCACGGATTAGGCAGGACGAAACATCCCCTGGCGTGCAGTTCATGGAATTTGGAAACAGCAGCTAATTGATCACTCATGCCGGCCATCGTACTAAGAAAAAGTTTCAAGTTCCAGGTTCAAGCTTCAAGTTCAACTCCGAGGACGGGATGTTCAATGGTTTAGAATGCGGAACTCGTATCAGGAACTTGAAACTGGAACTTGAAAGTTCTCCCCAAACCGCCTACGCTACGCCCAGTTTCAAGTACTCGTCCCACTTACCAGTCTCATAACCGCAAAGTTCAGGAGTCATGGTTCGCATGAACCGGTACGACCTCAATAGCGCTGAGTTTCTTCGAAACCCTTATCCGGTTTATGACGAGTTGCGGGTCAATGATCCGATTCACTGGAGTCCGGAGAACGGCTATTGGATTATCACTCGTTACGCCGATATTGTTTCGCAGGTTCAGAACGATCGGTTGTCATCAAACCGGATTGCCGCTCATGCCAGCCGCATGCCTCGGGAAACCAAGGAACACTTCCGCCCGTTTTTTACCGCGGTCGGTTCATGGATGCTGATGATCGATCCTCCCGATCACACACGGCTGCGCGGACTCGTGAACAAAGCCTTCACGCCTGGGGTGCTTGAAGGTATGCGCTCGCTGGTGCAGGAATTGGTCGACGAGATGCTCGCCAGGGTAGCGGGACAAGGTCGCATGGACATCATGACTGACTTTGCCAATCCTCTTCCCGCCACGGTGATCGCAGAGCTGCTCGGTGTGCCCGGCGCAGACCAGCAACAGTTCAAAGCGTGGTCAGATGATATTGCGATGGGGCTGGGCGGAATTGATAGTGCGCGGACGAAGGAAGAGTTGTTTGCTCTGTATGACCTCGCGCAAAAGAGTTTTCTCTCCCTGGCCTCGTATTTTCGTGAGAGGGTCTTGGAGCTGCGCACGAAACCCAGCGGCAGTCTCTTAAGTGCACTGATTCAAGCTGAAGAGCGGGGAGACCGGTTGACCGAGGATGAACTGTTTGCGAACTGCGTCCTGCTCATGATCGCCGGTCACGAAACGACAACTAACCTGATTGGCAACGGAATTCTTGCTTTATTGCGACACCCCGAGCAGCAAGAAAAGTTGAGGCGCGATCCGATCATTATCGTTTCGGCAGTCGAGGAGTTGCTTCGTTATGACAGCCCAATCCAGAAGATGGGTCGCATTGCTCTTGCGGATCTTCAAATCGACGGCAAACAGATCGCGCGCGGGGATCTTGTCTGTTTGTCTTTTGCTGCCGGCAATCGTGACCCCGAGCAGTTTCCTGCTCCTGCAAAGCTCGATGTAATGCGGAAACCAAACCGCCATCTAGCCTTCGGACACGGCTTGCACTATTGTGTGGGCGCTGCGCTCGCTCGGCTTGAAGCACAGATTGCTATCAACACTATTCTCAAACGTTTGCCTAAGCTCAGTTTGGAAACTGAAGATCTGGAGTGGAATCGGAATCTGACCTTGCGAGGTCTGAAGTCCTTGCCAGTTACTTTCATATGACTAAACCGGCCGCCACATCGTTTTTTGAATTAACTTCAGCCCGGCGCGGCCACTTTCAACTGGAATCAGGTCATCATAGCGATCTATGGTTTGATCTCGATGCGCTCTTTGCCGTGCCCGGACGGATTGATCCCTTTGTTAAGCAACTGGCGGAGTCGCTCCGCTCCTACGATGTCGCCGCTGTCTGCGGTCCACTTCTGGGAGGCGCCTTTCTCGCGCAGCTTGTGGCGCACGCGCTGGATTTGGATTTTTGTTTTACTGCGCGGGTGATGCCGCAGGACGCTGGTGGTTTGTACCCGGCCAGCTATCTTCTACCGCCGGCATTTGCCGGGCGCGTGAACGGCCGGCGAATCGCGGTGGTTGATGACGTCATGAGCGCCGGTTCAGCTTTACGTGGAACCTACACAGAACTCCAAACGCACGGCGCCGCACCGGTCGTAGCCGGAGCATTGATGGTGCTGGGCGACTACCGGCGCAGACTTTTTTGCCGAGCAGCAGGTGCCTGTTGAGGCCCTTGTCCGCGAAAGTTATTCACTTTGGCTGCCGTCCGAGTGTCCCTTGTGCAAGGCCGGCACCCCGTCGGAAAACGTCGCAGCCGGGAGCAATTAGGGTATGGTCGGTTTGAAGAAACAACGCAACCAGTCTACGGGGTCTGGCGTAGAGAGTGTCAGACACAGGAGATAAACTTGAAAAGCGGGAATAAAAATCTATGACTATGGAACCGAACACTGCGCGCGATTTACTGCGGCACACCCTGGCAACCATTTCCTATCGCGGCGGGAAAACTTTGCGTGACACCGCCGCGGACTTCCCACAGTTTCGCGCTGGTGACAGCACTCGCACACCGCTTGAAATACTGGCGCACATCGGCGACTTGATGGACTGGGCGTTATCGATCGCCAGGGGAAAAGAAGAATGGATAAAAGCTGACTCCAGATCATGGGATCAGGAAGTGGCACGGTTCTTCGCAAGCCTAAGCGCGTTTGATGATTATTTGGCGTCTCCGCAACCGCTGGGCTGCTCGCCGCAGCAGTTGTTTCAAGGAGCGATTGCGGATGCGCTGACGCATGTGGGGCAGCTCGCAATGCTGCGCGGCCTCGCGGGAAATCCAATAAGCGGAGAAAACTATTTCGCGGCGGAGATTGTCACCGGCAAGGTTGGAGCTGAGCAATCCGCGCCGCGTTTTGAGTTTTGAGAGTCTTCTCTGTGCGACCTTGGCACAGAGGTTCACTCTTGTCCGCGTTAGCGGAGGATTGGAGTATCAGAATGACCATCCCCTATCGCGTCCTTATCTTTCTCTGCGTAGTTTGTCCCGCAATCTGTTTAGCGCAAACACCCGCAAAGGAAGCGACAGCTTCAGTCGCCGGTCACGTCACAATGCGAGGGAAAGCCGCACCTGCGATCACCGTAGTGGCGACGTTGCGTAACTCATTCTTTGACAACAAAACCGTTGCCAAAACTACGACTGATGAAGATGGGAACTATAAATTGACAGGCCTGACAGCCGGACAGTTCACAATTCTTCCCCTTGCCAAGGCTTATGTCGTGGCTAGCGGCAATTCCTATAAAGAAGCCGGCCAGAGCGTTAATGTCGCCGAGGGCGAAGCCGTAACGAAGATCGATTTCGTTCTCGTGCGTGGCGGCGTGATCACCGGTCGCATCACCGACGCTGATGGTCATCCGGTCATCGGAGAACGAGTTAACATCGCTCTCAAGGATGGTAGTCCCGATCCCGGGGCGCAGTTCAACTTCGGCTCAAACAGGTACCAGACGGACGATCGCGGAATCTATCGTATGTATGGGCTCGGGCCGGGAAGTTACCGCGTGAGTGTGGGCCAGGCGTCGGCTGCCGGCGGCGCGGCCAGCATCATGGGAATCGGCGGTAGCCCATACGCCAGGACGTTTTACCCGAGTGTTGAAGACGAATCCAGGGCGACGATCATTGAAATCAAAGAAGGGGCGGAGATCTCCAACATAGACATCACGGTCAACAAGCCTGGTAAAGGCTTTGCAGTTTCCGGCCGCGTGATCGATGCGGACTCCGGAGCACCGGCAGCAAGCATCTACGTCGGTCATTCCATGGTTGACGAGTCGAACCAGCAAGTTGGAGGAATGAATTTCAGCGGTACGCAGACAGATGCCAACGGCAAGTTTCATCTGGAGGGACTACGTCCGGGCCGTTATGCCGTATACACTATGGCCGCCAGCCAGGACAATTCCACTTACAGCGAGCAGGTTACCTTTGAGATTGCCGATAGTGATGTGTCGGGAATTGAGATCAAACTTCGTCGCGGCGCAACCATCAGCGGCTTCGCAGTTATTGAGAATAATTCCGATCCGGCAGGCGCGGCGCTGCTGCAAACCGTAAGTCTGTTTGCTTATGTCGAGCAGAAGACTTCATCGCCATCCTACGGTCAGAGTCGAATTGCCGCGGACGGCAGCTTTCGCATGACGGGGCTTGCGCCGGGTAAAGCACAACTCAGAATGCAGGGATTTCCCACTCCACCCAAAGGATTGACGCTCGTGCGCACTGAACTCGACGGCCTGGAAAAAGACGGTATCGATATCACTGCCGGTGCGCAAATAAACGGTGTGCGACTCGTGTTTGCCTATGGCACCGGCGTGGTTCGCGGCGAGGTAAAAATCGAAGGGGGATCAATTCCGGACGGAATTACACTTCGCGTCGTGATTCGCTCCGCTGCCAATGAAGCTCGCCGGTTTAATCGCGGCTCCGAACTCGATGGTCGTCTCCACTTCGTGCTGGAAAGTATTCCGCCGGGTAATTATGAAGTAGTGGTCACGGGGGTAATGCAGACGCCGGGTGCAAGACCCACTGCTCCGGTCGAGTATCTAAAGCAACCAATCACTGTCGCAAATGGAACTGATACCAGGGTGACTCTGTTGGTGGACCTCGCCGCAAAAGGTAGTCAGCCATGAACACGACCAGAAAGTTTATCCGGGCTGTCTTCGTAGTGATAGTAATCGGCAACGCATTGGTCGCTAGCGCGCAGTCGGAGACGCCGCCTAAGCCTGAAGCGACTCCCACCCCAACGCCCGACGCAACCGCTGCCACCAGGAAAGGCACTGGCACTCTGACCGGAACCATCAAGGGCCGCATGGTCGCCAGTGACGGGCAGCCGCTCTTGAACGCAACGGTCATGGCCCAGGCACTTACCGGTACATTCGTTGTGAAACCGACGCGTCCTGATGCTGAGGGTCGTTTCGCCCTTGATGATCTGGTGCCTGGAGCCTACACAATTTTCGGCACAGCTCCCGGTTACATCGACCAATCAGTCTCAGAGGGTGACTCGAATAAATGGCAGCGCCATCTAATTGGCTCCAACGTACGAATCAATATGATCCGAGGCGGAGTGATTACCGGTATGGTCACAAATACCAAGGGCGAACCAATGGTCGGTGTTCCGGTGCATGCAACCATGTCAACCCTCACTTCTCCTACTTTCAATTTTTTTGGCGGCGGTGGCACATCCGAAACTGATGACCGCGGCAGCTACAGGATCTATGGCTTACTGCCGGGCCAATATATCGTCAGCGCCGGAGGCGAGGGAACGTTTGGCCGGTTCACTCCCAGCGGTTTTGATCGTGACGTTCAGACTTACTATCCCTCATCAACACGCGACACGGCAGTTCCAGTTTCTGTGCGCAGCGGTGACGAAACCACGGGCATCGACATCAAGTACAAGGCGACTGAGGGCCACTCACTTAGCGGTTTTATTTTAGGTGATATTCCTTCAGGCGGACTCAATGGCGCAATTACGATCATGCTCGCGCACGCCGGCACTCCTTCTATCGCGGCAATTGGTCTCGCGATCGCCGCCGAGCAGCAACGTCCTTTTAGCTTTAATGGAGTCGCGGATGGCGAATACGATTTGTTTGCCAGCTATCTGTCAAGCCCAACTGAGAATGCACTCTCTGGAGAAAAGCACGTTACGGTACGCGGCGGCGATGTAACGGGAATCGAACTGCGCCTGACCTTACTTGGCTCAATCGCCGGCACCATCAAGCTTGAACCGATCAAGCCGGAAGACAAATGCGACAAAAGGCAATCGCAAGTCATCGAGACAGTTCTTCAGGTGCCTCCGGACGATCAGAAAAAGGCGATGAGCCGTTCACCGGCGGCAATTTATTCCGGACTCGGGCAGTTAAATGAGAAGGGCGAGTTCGTTTTACGCAATCTCACGGCAGCCAAATATCGACTGAGTATCAAACTGCCGACGGAGAGCTGGTATGTGCGCAACATCGACGTGCCTGCAGCCGCGCGAGCCTTAGAAAGCAAAACTACATCCGCTCAACCCGCGGCGACGAACTCAAGCGGTTGGCAGGGTGTGATAAGCATTAAGACTGGAGAGAATCTTAGCGGCGTTTCAATCGTGGTAGGCCAGGATGCCGCTGGGTTGCGCGGCCGTCTGGCAACTGCCGGAAAGGCGATCAAGGAAGGTACTCACGTGTATCTTGTTCCTGCGGATCGGGGGCTCGGGAACAACTTGCTCCGTTACAGCGAAACGTTCGTCAAGAGCGATGGGAGTTTTGTGTTCGAGAATCTTGCTCCCGGACGCTACTTCATTCTCTCTCGTATCGAGGCGCCGACCGAGCCGGACATCTTTCCGCGTCCGATCGCCTGGGACGCTGCGGCGCGCGCGAAGCTCAGGCGCGATGCGGAAGCTTCCAACACGATCATCGATTTGAAACCTTGCCAGCAAGTTGCTGATTACGAGTTGAAGATCGGTGGTTAGACCTTTCGCCACGTAGTAGCGACCGGTTTAGACTCCGACAAACAACATTCAATGGATCGATGAGACCTGGTCGCTACCGCTCCCGGTTCTGTATTAGTCGACCCACACTGCGCAGGTAGAAATTCGCCAATTGCTCAACAGTCGCTAAACAAAATCAGAACTGGGAGCGATAGCGACCAGCCGAATACTCAATGACAAGTTTGCATAAGTGGAGCGCCTCATCTTTCCACGGTTTCATGAGTCGACGACTTGGCTGGTCGCTGTCGCTCCCAGTTCTGATTTTGTTTAGCGATTGTCGATCGTCCAGCCAACCACGCCCGCCAATGGATCGGGCTCTTCGCTGTAAGCCATCGGGTCGGGTTTCACATTGCCACAGCACCGAACTGCGGCAGAGTTGAGATCATTTCGCGACGATTGACGCGCTGAGTCTTTCAGGAATGCTGCTCCTGAGGTCCATCCATTTTTTCGTAATCATAATCTTCGAAAAAATCAAATCCCGCCAGCACGAATGTCTGTCCTACTTTGCTCGAGAAATGTAGAATGACGCGATCCGACAACCGTTTCGTTGAGGCTTGCCACCATGACTGTGAAACCGAAAGAACTCACCTTGCGCAGCCTGATCCTGGGCGCGCTCATCACTACGATCTTTACCGCGGCCAATGTCTACCTCGGTCTCAAGGTCGGTCTTACTTTCGCATCATCGATTCCTGCAGCCGTGATTTCTATGGCGATTCTGAGCTTCGTCAAAGACTCGTCGATCCTGGAAAACAATATCGTCCAGACCGTCGCCTCCGCGGCCGGCACGCTTTCGGCGATCATCTTCGTACTGCCTGGACTGGTGATTGTCGGGTGGTGGACCGGCTTTCCGTTCTGGCAATCGTTTCTGATCTGCTTGAGCGGTGGCGTGCTCGGTGTCGTGTTTACGATCCCGCTCAGACGCGCGCTGGTAACCAACTCCGACCTTCCCTACCCGGAAGGCGTCGCTGCCGCGGAAGTATTGAAAGTCGGCGCGGGCACGCGCGGCGAGACTAAGGGGAAGCGGGGACGATACGGGCGAAGCGCGAGAAGGCCTGGTCGCGGTGATCCTTGGCTCGGTCGCCTCGGCTGGACTCGCCATCGTCACGGCCACGCGTATTGCTGCCGCTCAAGTCACCGGCTTCTTCCGGATCGGCGCGCTCGCGTCGAGCGGATACGACATCGCCTTCTCGCTAGCGCTCGTGGGCGCGGGTCACCTGGTCGGCTTGTCAGTCGGCATGGCGATGCTAACCGGTCTGGTGATCGCATGGGCCGTCGCGGTGCCGATCTTGACTTCGATGCAGCCCGCCGCTGCAGGCGTAGCGCTCGGAGCGCACACGCTCGCGATCTGGCGTACGCAGGTTCGGTTCATCGGCGCCGGCGCGATCGCAATCGCAGCTATCTTCACTTTGGCAAAGCTCGCGAAGCCGGTGGTCGGCGGACTCGTAAGCACGCTTGCGAGTTCTCGCGTGAAGGGCATACGAGACGATCGCGACCGCGATCTTTCACCGCCGTGGATTCTCGCGCTCACGGCCGCCTGTCTGCTGATCACCGGGTGGCTGGCCTTCACCTTCGCTCGATCGACGGTGCTCGCGCCTAGCGCGGTTACGCTCACCCTGATCGCGATTCCCTTCGTGCTGCTCGGCGGTTTTCTCATCGCCGGAATCTGCGGTTACATGGCCGGACTGATCGGCGCCTCGAACAGTCCGATCTCCGGCGTCGGCATTCTCTCGATCGTGCTTTGCGCCTCGGTACTGATCTTCGCGGTGTCGCCAACTGTGGAGACGAGACCAGCGCTCGTCGCCTTCGCACTCTTCATGACGGCTATCGTCTTTGCCTGCGCAACGATCTCAAACGACAACCTGCAGGATTTGAAAACCGGTCAGCTTGTCGGCGCTTCGCCGATGCGCCAGCAGATCGCGCTCATCGTCGGCGTCGCTGCCGGCGCGTCTGTCATTCCGTTTGTGCTCAATCTGTTCACTCATGCGTACGGATTTGCGGGAGCGGCAAACGTCGGCGTAGTCGCGCCGAATCCGCTGCCGGCTCCTCAGGCGACGCTCATCTCCGCCCTGGCCCAGGGCGTGATCGGTGGCAGTCTTGACTGGAAGATGATCGGCATCGGCGCGCTCGTCGGCGTCGGCCTGATTCTGCTCGACATAGCGCTCGGCGCCATGAAGAAGCTCCGCATTCCGCCTCTCGCCGTCGGCATCGGCATCTATCTCCCGATGTCAGCGACTTTCGCTGTAGTCGTCGGTGCGGTGATCTCCCATTGGTACGACCGGCGAACCCGCTCTCTCGCAAACCCAGACCGCGCTGAACGGTTGGGCACGCTGGTGGCGTCGGGGTTGATTGTCGGCGAGAGTTTGTGGGGTGTGATCAATGCCGGCCTGATCGTAGGCTTGTCGAATGACGCACCCATCGGACTTGTGTCCGATAACTTTATCCTCGGCCCCTGGCTCGGACTACTCGGGTTCGTGGGCGTGATCGTTTGGTTGTACCGTTGGATGCTGCGTCGTTCAGCAGCAGTGCGATAGGTCGAACAACCCAAAGGATTGCGAGAAAGTAGCCGGTGGTCGTAGCGAAGCGAAGACCACCGGTTAAGAAACAAGAATGACGCACCCCGGCGGGGTGACAGATTGCTCTAGAGATTCTGGCACCACTTCGTGGTGCAACCATTTTCTCCATTTGCTCCGGTGGTTTTCGATGCGCTACAAACACCGGCTACTATCTGACAGCACTCCGGTCTGATCCCGCCCGTAATCACGATCAATCAGTCGCTTTTCTCGGGCAACGAATCGCCAGACTTCTATCATTCGTTCCCTACAGTGGTCTTTTGTGCAAAGCCGTGAGGAACATTTCCCAAAACTGAACGTACTTCAGGGCAGCAAGATCCATCGCCACTCCAACAGTCCGCAAGGAGAAGACATTGAAGTCACGATTACTAACCGCGATCGCAACGCTTTGTGTGTGTTTCTCAGCCGTCTCCGTACCGAGCTCTGCCAACATGGCAACCTCCGACTGGCCACAGTGGCGAGGTCCGGAGCGTGACGGGATATCGCGGGAGCGCGGCCTCCTGAAACAATGGCCGGCGGGCGGACCAAAACTGCTCTGGCAGGCAAACGACATCGGTGACGGCTTTTCAACGCCAGCCGTTGTCGGCACGCGGATCTATCTGATGAGCAACCGGGGCATGGAGAATGAATTCGCTCAAGCACTCTCAACTCAGGATGGAAAAGTTATTTGGACCACGCGCGTCGGCAATGTCGGCAATCCTGATCAGAATCCACCTTACCCAAAGGCCCGCTCGACTCCAACGGTTGACGAAAATTTTGTCTACGTGCTGGGCTCAGACGGAGACCTCGCCTGCCTCGAAGCCAAGAACGGCAAGATTCGCTGGCAGAAGAGCCTTCGTAAAGAGTTCGGCGGTCAGCCGCATGATTGGGCCTATGCGGAGTCTCCTTTAGTTGATGGTGATGTATTGGTCGTCACTCCCGGTGGGGCGCAGGCCACGATGGTGGCGCTCAACAAAAAAACGGGCGCGGTCATCTGGAAATCGGCGATCCCGGATGGCGATCCCGCTGGTTATGCGTCGGCGATTGTCGTGCAGGGTGGAGGTCGCAAACAATACGTGCAGTTTTTGAGCCGTGGGCTCGTCGGAGTTGATGCGAGAACGGGTCAATTCCTCTGGCGCTACAAGGAAGTTGTCAAAGGCCCGGCGCAGGCTTTCACGCCGGTCGCGCGTGGTGACTATGTGTACGCTGGGGCTCTTGGCGTTGGTGGGGGGCTCGTCCGTTTGAAGCCCGACGGTGGAGGAGTCGTCGCCGAGCAGGTCTACTTCGAGCGCGGCCTTCCGAATGGTTTCGGCGGAGCGGTGCTGGTCGGTGACTACCTTTATGGTTTTGAACCAGGGCAGCAGCAGATGGTGGCCGTAGACTTCACGACCGGAAAGGTAAGGTGGAAGGCTGAGAGTCTGGGCAGGGCTTCAGTAACCTACGCCGATGGGCTTTTTTATATTCACGCCTGGAAGGGAGATATCGGGTTGGCGGAAGCAACTCCTGAAGGCTATCGGGAAAAGGGCCGCTTTACTCCGCCGGCGCAGCCGAAGCCAGAACGGCCCGGGCCATATGGGGACACAGCGTATGCGTATCCAGTGGTTGCTAATGGGAGACTCTACATTCGCGATCTCGGAACGCTATGGGCCTACGAGATTAAGGCGAGCCGATAGGTGATTCACGCAGCTAGAATAGAACCTGTCTGTGGAGTATCGTAGTTGGGCTTGAGGAGGCGAGATAGGATGTATTGTTCAACTTGCGGCGTGGCTGTCGCGCAGGGTTTGAGCTACTGCAATTATTGTGGCGCAAAGGTTGGCGAGAAAAGTGGTAGGGACAGCAAATCATCAGAAGTCAGACCTGATTTTCTCATCTCGGCGATGATAGGGCTCTTCATCTTCGGCCTATTCGCCATTACCCTCCTCATGGGGATGATGAAACAAGTGCTCGGCCTACCTGTTGAGCGAGTTCTTGGTTTCGCGTTTTTGCCATTTCTATTGATGCTGCTACTTGAAGGCGTCTGCCTTCGACTGTTAATGCGTCGTAAGCGCGATACTGAAGCGACAAACGCTAACGCGCTCCTGACGGAGCAAACTACGAAAGAGCTTAATCGGGGTGAGGAGCGATTGCTTGCCGAGCCCGTGCCGAGCATTACCGATCACACCACTCGCACCTTAGAGCCTGTTTTCCGCGAACGAGACTCGAAATAGGATTAGGCGCCGGTTAAACGCAAGTTTGTAATGACTTGTTTTTCCGAACCAACTCTTTAATCCAACACGAGTGACTGAATCACACCCTCAATCGTGGTTTCGTGTAGCGCTTCTGGTTGGCATTGTTTACTTCGCTGTCGGCAGACTGTTCTCTGTACCTATAACTCATGCACAGGCATGGCGACTGGCTGCCTGGATAGTCAGCGGCGTTGCCTTTGCGGCACACATGGGCTATGAACATTTCAAGATAAGGCACTCACCACGTTCAATAGCGCGAGATACAGCAGTCGCCGTCGCCATCGGGGCTTTCCTTCTTGCCGTCGCTGGGATGATTCGTTCAGTGTGGGCCACATCGGCGATACGGACTGCGTGGTTTCTTGCCTTAGTGCTTTGGCCTGCGTTCACTGCGATTCCGGCGTTTTTGGCAGCACTGGTAGTTGCTATGCTGCTAAAACATCTTCGTCTCCGAACTGATAGAGAAAACGTATAAATATGCCTGGCTTCGAATACCTAGAGATGAGATTCCTAAACGTCGATCTCGATCTTGTTTCGAGGTCAGACCTCCAACCCCTGGTAACGGCGCTGGAACCAGAGGCCTTCGCCCTTCACATCGGGCGTGAGAGGCGAACTTACAGTGCCCATTTGGAACTGACCAAGTTTCCCAAAAATCCTGATGCGGCTATTCGTGGCTTCGCAGCGCTCATACAAAATCTATCAAGGGCGGAACGAGAGTTATGGGATACGGCAAAAGTCCGAGATTTCAATATCGGGGTGCAGTCAGCGCTGCAACCTCGCGCCTTCGAGATTAAGCTTGCGCCTGAGACATTGGGGATTGCTTCCACCCTTAGGGCGCGAATCGTATTAACTGTCTATGCGCCCTCCTAAGCGGTAACGCTAATGAAAGGCAGCATCTGTCTACTCTAAAATTGAAGGTAGAGAGGAATGTAAAGGAACTATGAAAGCATACGTAATAACGACTGGTGTCATCTTTGCGGTTATCACCATCGCGCATATCATGCGAATCGTTGCTGAGCCGCGCGCCGCTACGGAACCCTTCTTCATTCTTCTAACGGTTCTATCGGCAGCACTATGTGCCTGGGGCTTTCTCGTCTGGCGACGTTTGAACCGGTGATAAGGTACGATCTGATAGCACTAAGTGTTGGGCACTCGAGAAATCAATCGACTTGAGAAGGAGACTGGTGTGATCGGCGAAATCAAACACTTGACGCATGGAAGAGCTGGAAGCGGGACTCGATGAGATCCGCCGGGCGCCTAAGGATGAAGGCGTGCTGCAATTGATTGTGCGACGCCCACAGGTTGAAGAGCGCGAAATTCTCGAAGAAGGCGAACTTCACCTGCAGGAGGGCCTCGTCGGCGATAGTTGGATAAGGCGGCCCAGTTCTCGCACTGCGGATGGATCACCGCATCCGGACATGCAGATAAACATCATGAACGCTCGCGTGACGGCGCTGGTGGCGCAGGATAAGGGCCGCTGGCATCTGGCGGGCGATCAGTTGTACCTCGACATGGATTTGAGCTCGGAGAATTTGCCGCCGGGAACTCAACTAGCAATAGGTTCGGCAGTAATCGAAGTAACGCCGCCACCGCACACCGGCTGCAAGAAGTTTGTGTCGCGTTTCGGTCTTGATGCAATGAAGTTTGTAAATTCTCCCGTCGGCCGGGAGTTGCACCTGCGTGGCATTAACGCAAAAGTGGTTCAAGGCGGCAGGATTCGCGTTGGCCAGGTGGCCAGGAAGGTGCTGGCAAGATAACGGCAACAATCAAAACAGACGTGATCATAGTCGGCGCCGGTCCGACGGGGCTGTCGCTCGCCTGTCAGTTAACCCGATACGGTGTTGATTTTGTTGTCGTTGAAGAAAAAGAAGGCATCACGCCTTTTTCCAAAGCGCTCGGCGTTCACGCTCGCACCCTCGAAATCTACGAACAACTCGGGCTAGCAGAAAAGGCGGTTGCTCAAGGAGTAATTGCCGGAAAAGTCCGCATGCTCGAAAGCGGAAAGATCGTCGGCGAAGTTGATTTGTCGAACTTCGGCCAGGGTCTTAGTAGTTACCCCTTCCTGCTTGTGCTTGAACAGAGCGAGAACGAACGGCTTTTGTACGACTATTTGCTGAGCCAGGGGCGGGATGTTCGCTGGCAAACGGAGCTCGAAAGTTTTTCGCAAGAAGGGAACGCTGTCACAGCCCGCGTTCGGATTGCTAGTGGTGAAACTCAAATTATCGAGGGCAAGTATCTGACCGGCTGCGACGGACCGCGCAGCCCGGTCAGACATCAGCTCGGACTCTTATTTGAAGGCAGCACATTTGAGCGTTTGTTCTACGTCGCGGATGTGCGGATCGACTGGAAATACAGTCACGATGCGCTGCATGTTTGTATTGCCGAACATGGCGTGGTCGCCTTCTTCCCGATGCCCGGCGAAAAGCGCTGGCGCATTGTTGGCGCTTTTCCTGAAGGTCATGAAAAGGACGAAGGCGAAGTCCTTTATGAAGAAATCGAAGCGCGCATTAGGGAAGAAGCCGAACTCGAGCTCGACATCACACGCGTTGATTGGTTTTCTACCTACAAAGTCCACACTCGCCACGTGGAAAAGTTTTCATCCGGACGATGTTTTCTGGCCGGAGACTCAGCCCACATCCACACACCCGCCGGTGGCCAGGGAATGAATACCGGAATCCAGGACGCTTATAATCTTGCCTGGAAGCTGGCGCTGGTTCTTAAGGGCGCCGCTCACGAACGAATCCTCGACAGTTACAACGAAGAGCGACTGCCCAACGCCAGACGATTACTGCAAACAACTGACCGGATGTTCAACCTCGCGGCTGGTACTGATTGGCTGGTCAACTTAATCCGCACGACGATATTCCCGCCCATGGCTAGATTCATTCTCAGCATCGACGCCGTCAAGAAAAAGTTCTTCCCTTTGATTTCGCAAATCGGAATCACCTATCGTGAGAGCTCTTTGAGCAGGCACGATGGCGATAGAGATTTTGAAGTCAGAGCGGGTGACCGTCTGCCCTATTTCCTTTTGGACGGGCATAGCATTTACAACAAATTACGCGCGCCCAAATTCCATCTCCTCATTTTCTCTGACGGGTTGAACGATGAGGCTGGGGATCGCGGAAAGGTTACTGATGAGATCGGAATCAAGTATGCGGATCTGCTTGATCAATATCGCGTGCCGCTTAACCCACAGATCGCGAACCTGTTCGGCGCGGACAAAACCTTCCAGGTGTTCCTGCGGCCGGACAACTACATTGCCTACATCTCATCGGACACTTCACCTCAACGTCTCGTAGCCTACTTCAACGAAATCATCGGCTAAGTGGAACCGCGCAAGCGATTTTGTGGGACCGGGGGCGTCCCGCCCGCCCGCGCACGGCCAGCGCAAATACACGAGTTGACTATTAACTTACCTAAGAGCGGGCGGGGCGCCCGCGGTCCCACAAAATCGCTTGACGGTTTAATTGAGGCAGACAATTGAGACAGAAACATGACATGAATATGCGGATTTTTCTTTTCCCGCCAACGATAATGCCGATCACGCAGGAAGGAAAACATACATGGACGACGAACAAGCCATCAGAAACTTGATCGGCACCTGGCTTAGTGCTTCAAAGGCAGGCGACACGGAGACTGTGCTGGGCCTGATGTCAGATGACGTGGTCTTCCTCGTCTGCGGCCAGCCTCCCATGCGCGGCAAAAAAGAATTTGCCGCCAGTCAAGGCGCGCTAAAAGACGTTCAGATGGATGGGGTCAGCGAGATTCAGGAAGTCACGGTGGTCGGGGACTGGGCCTACGTCTGGACACATCTCACTGTCGACTTCAGACCTCGGGCCGGTGGGGTCGCTCAGAAACGAGCCGGCAATACACTCTCAATCCTGCGAAAACATGACGGCAAATGGCTCCTGGTTCGTGACGCCAACATGCTGGCACCGGTCTCTTAAGTTTTCCAGCGGGCCGCCTGATCGAGATAAGGAGAGAATGAATATTGGCTGACGATTACATCGCAACTTACTTGAACGATCACCTGGCCGGCTCAGTAGTTGCCGTTGAACTCATGGAAAATCTGGAAACGGTGTACGCCGGACAGCCGATTGCTGACTTCATCGCAAAACTGCGCGCTGATATTGAGGTAGATATTCGGGAACTCGAAGATCTTATGGGGCAGCTGCAAATCTCCGAGAGTCGAACCCGAAAGGCTTCGGCGTGGCTTACCGAAAAGTTTACCCAACTCAAACTCCGGCTTGACGATCCAGCTCATGGCGACCTGCGACTGTTTGAATCGCTGGAGGCTTTGTCACTGGGAATAGAAGGCAAGCGCTCTCTCTGGCTCGCTTTGTCAGCTGCAGCCGAACTTTCGCCACAACTTCGGATTGCCAACTATCAGCGTTTGCAACAACGCGCCGAGGAACAACGCGCCCGCGTTGAAGATCAGCGCCTCGAACTTGCACGAAAGGCTTTAAACCGGGAACAGCCTGGACTTTGAATAATTTCGAACCTGCCTTCAACCAAGCGTTGGACTTTGGACGGTGGACTTTGGACAATCTGTCCATGAAGCGTTCCGGAGTCGCAGATCTTCCTCTTCATGGCGGTCGCGTGCCTGACTGGCTGGTCGAACGTATGACCAGGCTCGGCACTGCGATTACTGAAACCATCGTCCACCATTACGGCACCTCCGCTTTCCTTTCGCGGCTAAGCGATCCTTTCTGGTTTCAGGCGCTCGGCGCCGTGATGGGAATGGATTGGCATTCTTCCGGCATCACCACCTCAGTGATGGGCGCTCTGAAGCGCGGCCTCAGCCCGGGAGCTGACGAACTGGGACTCCATATCTGTGGCGGTCGCGGCAGGTTTTCGCGAAATACTCCGAATGAATTGCGCGCAATTGCCAATCGTCGCGGACTCGATGGCGAGCAGTTGGTTCGCACCAGCCGGCTGACAGCGCGTGTTGACAACAACGCCATCGCCGACGGCTTTCAGATTTATCTCCACAGTTTTGTGTTGACGTCTACAGGGGAATGGGCCGTTGTTCAGCAGGGACTGAATGACCAATCGGGAATGGCGCGCCGTTATCATTGGCACTCAGCTTCGGTGCGCGATTTTGTTGCCGAACCGCATACCGGAATCGTGGGCGAACACCAGGGCGCGATCATGAATCTCGTCGATGCCCAGGCGCAGCCGGCGCAAAGCGCGCTGCTCAACATAGTTCGCGAGCATCCGGACAAAACTATTCGTGAAGCCTCAAAACTTCGTCACTTGAAAATGCCTGGACATCACGTTGTGTATCCGGAAGATGTAAATCTGAAACGTCTTGGCGCCGTTCTGGCCGTCGCCTATGAACGCGACCTGCATAACTTTGCGGAACTCCTGTTGCTCGAGAAACTCGGCCCGCGCACATTGCAGTCACTCGCCTTAGTGGCTGACGTGGTTCACGGCGCTCCCAGCCGTTTTAACGATCCGGCGCGCTTTTCATTTGCGCATGGCGGCAAGGACCGACATCCGTTTCCGGTTCCACTTAAAACCTACGACGAATCAATCAATTTCCTGCGCAGCTCACTCGATGCCGCCAGGATTGGTGATAAAGAGAAACTGGACGGCTTTCGCCGGCTGGAACGATTTACGCGCGCTGTTGAAACTAACCGCGAACCTGAGGCCGACTTCGAAGCAGTCATTGCTCACGAAAACGCTATCTCCGCATCACTCGACGGTCGTTCAGTTTTCGACGACAATCCTGCGCGGGAGGGAACCCGGGATTCAGGACTCAGAACTCAGGGGTCAGGAGTCAGGCGGAGAACGGTCGAGGACAAGCGTGGGCGCCGTTTCGCAGACAATCCGCGGCAGCGCTCGCTTTTCTGAAAGCAGGACTCAAGAGTCAGAACTCAGATTTTGAATCCGAACTCCCGAGTTCTGAGTCCTGAGTCCTGAGTCCTGAGTCCTGACTCCTAACATGACCAAACATTCCTTTGATGTCGCGGTGGTGGGAGCCGGCGTCTTTGGTGCGTGGATCGCGTACCAGCTGAGACGCTCGGGGGCAGAGGTGTTATTGATCGATGCGTATGGACCCGCGAATAGCCGGGCTAGTTCGGGCGGTGAGTCGCGCATCATCCGCATGGGATACGGGCAGGATGAAATATACACTCGCATGGCTCAGCGCTCGTTCACGTCGTGGCAGGAATTGTTTGCAGGTATTAACAGACCTCAACTTTTTCAGCAGACGGGCGTGTTATGGCTGGCGAGAGAGCACGATTCCTATTGCGAGGCGACGCTCAGCACGTTCCAGCAAAACAATGTGAGGTTTGAAAGACTCGAGCAGGGCGAACTCAAACGTCGTTACCCACAGCTTGAGCTCGATCAGATTTCGTGGGGAATTCTGGAGCCTGATAGCGGAATCCTGATGGCTCGGCAGGCAGTGCAAGCCGTCGTCACAGAGGCGCAGGCCGCCGGCGTTACTTATCTGGCAGCGGCAATTCGATCCCCACAGACCGGGCACGAGAACGGCGCCGCTAAACTTGCGTCGATCACTGCGACTTCAGGGCAGGAGATCGTCGCCGGCAAATTTATCTTCGCCTGCGGTCCATGGTTGCCAAAACTTTTTCCCGAGTTGCTGGCCGAGTTGATTCGCGTCACCAGACAGGAAGTCTTTTTCCTCGGCGTTCCCGCCGGCGCTCATCGTTTTAACTCGCCTGACATGCCGACCTGGATGGACATCAACGAACTCATCTACTGCCTCCCCAATCTCGACAACCGTGGGTTCAAAATCGCAATCGATAAGCACGGCCCACAGTTTGATCCCGACACTGGTGACAGAATCGTAAACCCGGAAAGTATAAATGCGGTACGCGCATATCTTAGTCGTCGAGTGCCGCTACTCGCGGATGCGCCGGTGGTTGAATCACGAGTTTGCCAATATGAGAACACTTCGAACGGCGACTTTCTGATCGATCGTCATCCCAGGTTTGAAAACGCGTGGCTGGTTGGCGGCGGCTCTGGTCACGGATTCAAGCACGGCCCTGCGGTTGGTGAGTATGTCGCGTCGTTGATCTCCGGGGGCGCTAAAAGCGAATTGAGGTTCGCACTCGCGACCAAGGAACAAGCACACGAGCGAAAGGTGTTTTGAAATTCAGTGAATTGCTGTAGACGTAGTCCCTTTTGGGACATCAATAGTTCTACTTTCCGTGCAAATCTCACCGTAATTACCTCTCATTTTCATTTGCTAGGGAACAATCGTTCATTTGCAACAAAATCATCGTAGTGATCGGGGACAATTGCGGAATTCGTCATTCTCCCGTTAAGCCGGATGTTTCGCGTCAGCGAGAATCGGGAATTTTTGCGTGCAATCACCAATTTCGAAGGAGCAAATATGAGGACAAAGGTAGCGACGACGTTTCAACTACACAAACTAATTTGCGGGCTGGCCCTGATGCTGGCCCTGACACCGTTGGCTTTTGGGCAAACCACCCAAACGATGCAACCGGCAGCGAACCGACCCATCCAGTCCATTCCTAATGGCGCGAAGATGAAATTCAAGGGCGTGGTCATCGCACGCGAGGGCGATACTTTCAGAATCCGCGATCGAAATCGCACGGACTATCTGGTCCTAATTACCGATCGCACCAGTATCAAAACTCACGGCGGCTTTCTCCGCAGCGGCAAGAAATATCCGGTCACTGATATTCTGCGCGGCCTGATTGTGGAAGTTGAAGGGCGCGGTGATTCGCAGGGCCAACTCGCGGCTGAGAAAATCCGGTTTGATGAATCGGATATGAGGGCTGCGATTACCTCCGATACGCGCGTAACTCCTGTTGAGGAAAACCAGGCCCGCATGGCTGGACAAATGGATGAGCTTTACGCTGTCGCGGCGGAGGCAAGGAGCGAATCAGCCGCAGCGAATGAACGGATCACTGCGCTCGATGAATACGATGTGCAGGAAACAGTTTCAGTGAATTTCAGGGTGAACAGCGCAGTGCTCTCACCTGAAGCGAAGCGAACTCTGGATGAGTTTGCAGCGAAAACTGAAAACGCCAAGGCCTACACAATCGAGGTTGCAGGTCACACGGATTCGACTGGTAGCGAGGCCAAGAACCTGCGTTTAAGCCAGCAACGCGCGGAAGCGGTGGTCCAGTATCTCGCCGTGAACCACAAGATTCCTCCTCGTCGTATTGTTACGCCGATGGGTTACGGGAAGACTGAAGCTGTGGCGGACAACACGACGGCCGCGGGCCGAGCTCAAAATCGACGGGTGGAAGTCAAGATGATGCTGAATCGCGGCATGAGCCAGAACAAGCCGGCGACAACACCTGCGCCCTAGCAGCCAGGTCCGGACAGGCTTGCCTGTCCGCCTGCAAACGAAAAGCGACAGGCAAGAACGCCTGTCCCACCTGATGAACGAGGGCACGGCTGGACCGTGCCCTCTTTGTTATTTCTGAAGTTAGTCTAAGAACCGATTTCAGTTTGCCTCACCAACTTCGCTATCGCGCGCGCTAGCTTGGCAAAGCTGACCGGCTTCGATAGGTGTTCCTGGAATCCGGCCTCCAGCGCTATGCGGCGATCTTCAGCTCGAGCGTGTGCAGTCAGGGCAATGGCCGGTACATTCGGGTGCTGTATTCCATCTCTCACCTGCCGGATGAAAGCGTAACCATCAACCTCCGGCATCGAGATATCAGAGACTAAAATGTCAGGTTGCCAATCGGTCATGAGCGCCAGGGCTGCGGACGCTGATGCCGCCGCCTTCACCTCTGCCTCGCACGACGACAAGAGCTGCACGAGCAAGTCGCGAGTATCGAGCTCGTCTTCGACCAGTAGGACCCTCAAGCCGCGTAACAACGGTTTGGCAACCAGATTTTCCCGGCGCTCTTCAGTCTTTGTAGGAGAAGCCACCATGGTGCCACTTAGCGCCGGCAGAGTGACCCTAAACGTGGCGCCCTTCCCTGCTCCATCACTCTCAACTTCAACTGTGCCTCCATGCAGCTCCACCAGATGCCGAACGATGGCCAATCCCAGTCCGAGTCCACCAAACTTCTTGGTGGTGCTGGCATCTGCCTGGCGGAATCGCTCGAAGACGTGGGGCAGAAAATCCGCGCTGATGCCCTCACCGTTATCCTTCACCACAATTTGCACTTGCGCATCAGCAGTCTTGAGTTGAACCTCTATCTTCGTACCAGTCGGACTAAACTTAACCGCATTTGAAATCAGGTTCCAAACAACCTGTTGCAGTCGGTTAAAGTCACCGGAAACAGGCGGGATGTTTGAACTTACATGTACGCGAAATTCGATGTTCTTAGCAGCGGCTGCCGGCCTCATTGAATCGATGGCGGCCTCGATCACTTTTTCCATCTGCACCGGGCGAGAATCAAACTGCAACTTCCCGGACACGATGCGCGAGACGTCCAGCACACTCTCGATGAGTTGTGTTTGCGCCTTGGCATTGCGGTCGATGATTTCAATGGCGCGGCGAGCCTCCGCCGGAGTAAGTGTGTCGTTGCGCAGCATGCTGGCCCAGCCAACGATCGCATTTAGCGGCGTCCGGAGCTCGTGAGAAAGATTCGCCAGAAATTCGTCCTTGACTCGATTCGCGACTTCGGCCTCTGCCCGAGCGTTGTGCTCGCGCCTGAGCAGTTCCTCGCGTTCCGCCTCAACGCGCCGTTGTTCAGTAATGTCGCGCGCAATTTTCGAAGCGCCGATCAACGCGCCTGAAGCATCCTGGATTGGAGACACCGTCAGCGAAACATCAATTCGCCTGCCGCTTTTTGCCATCCGCAGTGTTTCGTAGTGAACGATGCGTTCGCCGCTTTGAATTTTTTCGAGGAATTCACGCTCATCCTGGAACAGTTCCGGAGGTATCAGAATCGAGACGTTCTTCCCGATTATTTCCTCGGCGGAATATCCATAGAGAGCCACCGCTGCATTGTTCCAGCTCGTAATTACTCCGCTTAGATCCATTCCGATGATTGCGTCATCCGTGGATTCAATAATCGCTGCGAACCGGCGCAGAGCTTTTTCGGTATCTTTGCGATCGCTGATGTCGCTGATCGAGGCTACCCAGCCAACGACGGCGCCGTCACTGGCTATGTCAGGCCGATAGGTCGCAACCAGATGTCGTAATCCTACCGATTGGAACAACACTTCCTGTGAGTATTCAACAGATTGCCCTCTTAGCACCTTCTCGACGTGAGGCCTGATGGACTCGTACCCCTCCGTGCCGATAACCTCAACAATGGCCTTCCCAATAATGTCCTGAGGCTGAAGGCCCAGCATGTTTGCATAAGCGCGATTCACATAAACGTAACGCAATTCTCTGCTGCAGCGGGTGAGCATCAAGGGCGTGGTATCTGTAATCACCTCCAACTCGGCTTCACGGACCCTTAAAGCCTCCTCAGCCCGCCGCCGTTCGATGAATTGTCCGATCTGACTTCCAATGCCGCCGAACATCGCCAGCAAGGCCTCATCGGGTTGACGAATTTCGCTACTGAAAAACTCCATGACGCCGACAAATTTTTCTCCGCCAACGATTGGAAACGCGAAGGCTGCGTGTAGACCTTCCTTGATCGCAACCGGCGCGCGCGGAAAGTTGTCATCCTTGGTTAGCTCGGGAATCCAATAGGGCTGAATCTGATTCCAAACCCGGCCGGGCAGACCCTCGCCACAGGAGAAAGTCCGTGCGCGACTAGTCAGTTCGAACTCTGCAACCCGCGAGGATGGCGCGCTCCAGAAAGTCAGCAAGCGTAACGAGCTGGCATTCGGATCTAGCGACCACATGCCGCCGACCTCCCAGCGAAGCGTCTTGCCAATTGTTTCCAGTATGCGCGGCATGGCATCGATCACAGCAGGTGATTCGGCAAGTATTCGTGTGATAGCCAGATTGACGCCGGCACGTGTATCGTTTTCCAGCCGGATTTCTTCCGAGACACGGCGCTCCTCAACCACCGCAACCAGGAAGAGAAAACTGACGGCGTTGGACGCTACGAAAAGTTGCAGAACCAGTAACGACTCGTTTGCTGTGTCACCAACAAATGGACCCAAACCACGCAGCGTGCCCCAAACGGCAAAAGCAGAGAGCGAAGCAATCGCGAGGGTCACGCCCTGGTGGCCCAATCTAAACGACGCCCAGAGTAGGAAGGGCACAATAAAACACGTCAGCAGGTAGTGGCGGATTGAGAGCGGGGTCGAATAACCAAAGGTTACTATCGCGACTCCGGAAAGCAGTAGCAACAGCAGAAGAGCCTCCATGGCACGTTCAAGGCTCCAGCCCTTTCGCGTCCGGACAATCCAGGTTAACAGCAACGGAGCGATGATTAGCGCGCCCGCCAAATCCCCCAACCACCAGGTCCGCCAGAGCAGGCTGAAATCTTCCCAACGTTCCAGACGGGCCAGACAGAGACTAATGTTGCCGAGCAAGGCGCTGAATGTCGTGCAAAGCGAGACCGTGATAACAAACTTGAAGACGTCTCTGGCGCGATCAAACTGCGGATGAAATCCAACAGCGCGAAGAATGAGGAGTGTACTTAGGCTTTCAGCCGTGTTGCCCGCAGCGATCGCGACTGCCGTCGTTGGAGGTAAGGGAGTGACCAGGTTAACGAGAAACGCACCGAGGAAAATTCCCGGCCAGATCCGGTATCCCAATAATAAAGCGGCCGCGATGGCCACGCCGGTAGGAGGCCAGACGGGCGAAACGCTCGCATGTATGTAGGCGAAGGAGAGACCAATTTTGGCTGCGGCAAAGTAGACGGCTGCAACGGCGATAATCTCAGATGCCAGGTAAAGATAGTGAGTGGACTTCCTCGGAGCCACTGAGACACCACCTGCCCCGCTACTTAAGCCGAACATGCTACTTTCCGACTGTGCCATGCCGTCCATATGTATCGATTAACTTTCGCCAGGAATTAGCTTCCCGCGGCAGCAGCGACCGCTGTTGCAAGAACGGATGATTCTGGTTTTGGGGGAAAAGGCAAAGCATTTTAGCACGAAACCGAGGCCTAGTTGTGGCCTCAAGGAAGCAGAGCTGTAGCCCGCAAATGGAGTTCAAAAACTTCCATTTATGATCGGTATCGTACAGACATTCCCGGATGGAGTGTATTAACTTTCGGCACCCGACAAACTCGCCCGCCGGAAGGATGTCGCATCCTTCGATTATTCGAGATCGACGCCTTCGGCTTTTGTTTCGCCCGCAGTGTCAAGATTAGTTTAGTAATACCGCATCCTCGTAAAGCGGTAAACGAGTCTTTCAGCAAGTAGGTACCCCCATGTCTGCTAAACAAAAGATCCTTCTGGTGGAAGATAATGAGGACACCAGCGAGCTCATGGTCCTTCTCCTCAATCACCTGAATTACGACGTAGCCACTGCCGCCAGTATCGCGGAAGCGTTGGGCATGGCTGAGTCGGCGGATTTCGATCTCTTCGTGCTTGATTCTTTACTGACGGACGGCACGGGCACTGAGCTCTGTAAACATATCCGTGAACGAAACATTTCCACACCAATTCTTTTTTATTCGGGGAGGGCGTCTGATCAGGACAAGCATGAGGCGTTGGTGGCAGGAGCTCAGAGGTATCTGGTCAAGCCAGTCGAGTTCGACGTGTTCTGTCGTACAGTCGCCGAGATGCTTAACGGCGCGACCTCAGGTCCTTACGTCGATCAATCAGTAAGCCTACTGGCAGCTTCGTAACACTCGCAGGAAAATCGTTCAAGGCCGAGGCGATCCAGTATCTGGATTCGGCCGCGGTTGTATTTGATTAACCCGGCCGACTGCAGATTAACGGCACCTACGTTGACAGTCGCGCGCCGCGTTCCCAGCATCTCCGCAATAAATTCCTGAGTCAGGTTTATTTGGTCTGAACCCACGCGATCATGACACATCAATAACCAGCGCGAGAGCCGTTCTTCAATCGTATGTGACGCATTGCAAGCCGCGGTCTGTGCGACCTGTCGCAGCAGGGAGTTAATGTAGCGCAACAAGATCGCCTGCAAAGCCTCGCAGCGCATGAATTCTTTTAGAATTACGTCGGCTTTTGCGCGCACTCCGCCATTCGGTATCTGCACTATCGCGCGTTCAGCCGATCTCTTCTGTCCTAGTAGAAACGGCAGGCCCGTCACTCCTTCATGACCCACCAGCCCAACCTCGACAATCTTCCCGTCCTCCATTTGCGTGACCAGAGAGACGACCGCGTCGGAAGGGAAATAGCAGTACTTGATTGGCTCACCGATTTCATAGAGGATCTTGCCGTGCTCAAATGCGAAAGGTTCAATATGCGGGAGCAGGCGTTGATATTGGTTTTCCGGCAGGGCGCCCAGCAAGCGATTCTTGATTGTGGATATGGAACTGGTGCTCATCGGTTCCTCCTTAAGTCGTGTGTGTGTGAACACAGCAGACGGCACAAGGAGGTGTTGACTATGCAACTCCCGATGGCGAGTGTTGGATTCTAAAAGAACAGAATCAGCCGCTTATCTCTTGCGAAAGTCCGAACACCTTGAGTGTACGCTTCCGTACACCCCGGCGCAAAGATGCAGGATCACACGCCAATCCGAGCTCCTTCGGTATTTGGCCGAAACCCTAACATGTCCGCAGATAATAGCTCTGTCCGGTAACGTACTTAGGATTATACTCGGTGGTTCTCAGCGGCTGAGACATTTAGAAGCGGGATTCAAATTGTAAGGTGTCTTGGACTGCTATACGCTCCGTAGGAGCGAGATGTTTATAGCAACAAACCATCCCCCACATTCTCTTCGCTCCGTGAGGAGCGAAATGTGTTTCCAGCCGACCAGGGCGCCAAGTTATTGCGCTCCTACGAAGCGCGAGCCTAATGTGACGTTGGGGCTAAAAACATTTCGCTCCGCTGGGGCAAAATCCGGTAGCTCACCAACTTGTTACACTTCCAAATGAATTTGCCAAGTCTCTTGAAGTCGTACTGGCGGTAATACCCGGCATCAACAACGGAATGATGGAGGAAGCTAACTCATGGCTATCGGGCATTCGCGTTTGCAAACCATTTCCCTGCTGGCGCTGGTCCTCACTGGCATTGCTATCTTCGTTTCGAACTTTGGAACTTTCGCGTTAGTTGAGGGTCAAAGTTCGCGTGGCCAGCGCATACTGAACATTTATGACGCTCAGCAGCAAGTTGAAAAATATGTCGACACGGGAAATTACGATCGCGATGTTGCGAAGGTTGTAACCGCAGCTCGCGCCTGGTTGAACAAGCGGGTTAGCACTGTTAAGAAACCAGCGATCGTACTCGACATCGATGAGACGGCGCTTTCTAATTGGCCGGAAATGCGGGTCAATGGCTGGGCTCGCATCCTCAATGGCCCTTGTGATCTTGAGAAGGGTCCATGTGGTCATCGCGCCTGGCAGGCGATGGCTAAGTCGAAAGCCATTGCGCCGACGCTCGCTCTGGCGCAGAGCGCACATAAACTCGGCGTGGCTGTGTTCTTCATAACCGGGCGACCGGAGCGATTACGGGAAGCAACCGTGCGCAATCTTCGAGAGCAGGGATATGAGTGGACGGAACTGATCCTTGAGCCTGAAGGCGCGTCTTTTCGGAGCGCCGCTGACTTCAAGACGCCGGAGCGGCGGAAAATTGCAGAGAGTGGCTACACAATTCTCCTGAACCTGGGAGATCAGGAAAGTGATCTAAAGGGCGGATACGCGGAGCGTGCCTTCAAACTTCCCAACCCTGTCTATTTTGTTAAGTGAAGGTCTTTCGGCGTGTCGAGTCGGAATGATTGATACTAGTCGGTAGTGATGCAGTTTGAATTGAACTTTATCCGATTAGTAACGAAATCAGAACCGGGAGCGGTAGCGACCGGCCAAGGACTCAACGGTAAAACGGACGGGAGCAATACAAAGTCTTTGAGGAACTTGAGTATTCGGCCGGTCGCTACCGCTCCCGGTTCTGATTTTGTATTGGCTTGCTCACCTTGTCCATAGACGCTGACTTCCGTTCAACATTGAAAATGCATCAGTACTGAATAGTTGGAGGATGATCTTATGAGTGAACTAACTGCGCTGTCGCTACTGCCTTTTGTACCCAGCGGTAGCGACTACCAGGCGAGCCGTAGTTTATTTGCTGATCTTGGTTTTGAAGAAGTGTGGGAAAACAGCGGCTATGCAGGTTTTCGCAATGGCAACGCGCAGTTCATTCTGCAGAACTTCGATGACGAAAAGTTTGCCGGCAATTTTATGATTCGCGTCAACGTGGCAAATCTCGATGCCTGGTGGGCGGCGGTGTCTTGCCTGCAACTTGACACCAAATATTCGGGCTTCCGTATTAACGCCCCAGCCAGTTTCCCCTGGGGCCGCGAAGTTAACTTCATCGATCTCGCAGGAGTCTGTTGGCACGTGGGCGAGTGAGCCGAGCAGTGGCCAGTAGGCAGTAGGCAGTAGGCAGTAGCCAGCGGTCGAGTTGCTAACTGGCGTTGAGAGTTGTCTTGTTTATCACTATTCTCCGAACATTGATCACTGACCACTGGCCACTGGCCACTATTCCATCACGGCCCGAATCTTTGACGGTATTCGGTTGAGATAATGAAGGCCTTGACCATGTCGGCGTTGACGAAGTTTCCATTAAACTCATTCAGTTTCCCCAGCCAGAAGTTGTAGCCATCGAAGTTCAAACCAATTTCCGGCGGGTCGTTGGGATTCCTTCTCAGGTATCCAAAATACTGCATCAACACAAACGCCTTGTTCTTCTCCGCATTCTTCAAATCCTGATCTTCCGCAACGGATCGCAATACCGACGCGCGCTTCGTTACGTTTTCCGGGCTTGCGCCCAGCACTACAATCAAACTCTCTTTCTCACTTGCGGAAAGTACTCCTCCAGCGTTGGTGTCGAGTTTCGTGACAAACTGGTCAGCGGTCATGGAGTCGGGAAAGGCGGCGAGAAAGTCCCCTCGCTGTACAAACGCGAGTGCGAATGCCTGCTTGTTAGTTTCCAATTGCGTCTGCCAGTCTCCAATTCCCACCAGCACTCCCTGCCCAATCTGTTGCGTGTCTCGCAGGAAATCCGTGAACCCTACAGGGACAGGCGCGGCTGCAAGGTTGCCGAACGCGGCTTTGTAACTTCGATAAACCAGGTAACCGGTTTCCTGAAACTCTATCGAGAGAAAGAACGCCGCCGACACATTGATTCGCTTCAACTCGATGCAGTCAGCGTCCGCACCACACTGCGTAATCTGATTAGTCCAAAAGGCTAGACCGTCCGCGTCAGGCTCGCGATTCAGAAAATCGACATAGTGCTGACGAACGAAGAAGCCAGCCTGATCTATCGGACTGGCACCGCCGTTTTCCGGACCGTTATCGTGGATCGTCACGGTAGCTGTGGCCGGCGAACCGAGCGTCGCGCCGCTAACGTTGCTTAAGGTGACCGTAAAAGTCTCATCACCTTCCGTGTAGATGTCGTCAACGATAGGAATCGCAATGCTTTTGGAATTCTCAGCCACACCAAAGTGCAACGTGCCTAGAGTTGTAAGATAGTCGCAGCGGGACGAGGCGATGCCGTTAACTACGTTGCAGGTGTTAGCACCAGCAGTGTCACTCGTCGCGTAATCGACAGTGAAGACGCCGGACGAATCGCCGGTGCGGGTGACAACTACGATCAGCGAGCTTGTGCCTTCAGTGACACTGAAAGCTGAGGAGCTAAGTTGCACGCTCGGAGGACTGACAAGCAACACTGTCGAGCCGTGGCTCGACGCAAACCGAGTATCCGATGCGTAAGTCGCCGTGATCGTGTGACCGCCGGAACCGAGACTGGATATCGCGATCGTAGCGGTGCCATTCGCGGCAAGCGGCACTTGTCCGATCACTGTAGCTCCATCGCTAAAGGTCACCATTCCGGTCGGGGTGCCCGTCGGCGCACCGGGGTCGGCAGGAATTCCAGCGACGGTTGCCGTGATCAAGACTTGTTGTCCTGAGCCTCGCAGGATTTGGGAAGGCGACCACGTTTGTTGTGGTGGCATTGGGATGGACCTTCTGCATCATCGTCGCCACAGTGGATGCGTGATTTCCATCGCCGTTGTAAATCGCCACAATGAAATGATTGCCAAGGTAGTTAAGGCCGGCGGCCAGTGATGACGTGGTCACTGATGCCTGCCCGTTCGCGTTGAGAGGAACATTGGTTTGCAACGTTCTCGCTTCCGGGGTCAACCCATTATAGGTGTTGGCAAAAAACGACACTGTCCCGGTCGGAGGCGTGGCGCCGGTGACGGTAGCTGTGAAGGTGATGGAGTCCCGGAAAACGGTCGCGCGCAAATCGGGCGACGACGAAGTCAGCGTCACGCTAACCTCCGCGTTATTGCCGATAGCAAACAGAGTTCCCCCATTGAGTGTGTAGACAGTTCCGTCAGGACCAATGACAGTCGGGACGTAAGGCTGACCGATGCCGGAATTAAGTGTAATCGCCTGGTCCAGTGAGTTCGATGCGAGGTTCCAACGATAGGCATGGCCGTCCTCGCTATTGAAGAAGACACTGTTCGTCGGCGGGTTGACCGCCGGGGCGTTGATGCACCACTCCTTCACCGCGTTGGGAATATCGGGTTGTTCCGCGTCCGGGGTCGGACCAATTACGGTAAGCACTTCTCGCATTTCTACCAGGCCTGGCGATGAAGTGTGTGAATCGATCTGGGTGGCGTTGGGATCGAGCAGAGCAACTCGATTAACGCCACTGCCGTCCTGGAAAGCGTAGTCGTTGTACTTGCAGAACAAAAGATATGAAGACGTCCCGGTATAAGCGGCTCACTGAGCTTGCCGGCACGATACCCGCGGTATAGTCCCAGCCGAACGCACCAGGCGTTTTCAGTCAATCGAGAGATCTCCACTAAAGCGCAGCAGAAACCCGCGCGAGCCGTTGTTCGCGGGTGTGCCCTGGACTCCGAAATAGACGTCCCCATCAGGCGCAACCATGGGAGAGGCCGTGCCATCTTCCGGCACGCCCGCGGGGTCACCACTGCGCGGGTCTCGCAGAAAAACCGAAAACTTCCGCTGTAGAGTCGTCGTGTCCAGACCGAGCAGGTAACAGTAGCGATTATTGGTGGCCCACTTAACCGCGACGTACAGAGTGGTTTCATCGCTGCTCAAAGCGGGGGCGACATTATGGCTGTCGCGTTCAATCGCGGCGTCATTGGCAGCAGCTGCGGCAAGCACAAACGTTCCGTTTCCGTTGGCATCAATCCGCGCAAAGCCGCTTTGCGTTGTACCCAGAGGGGCCGGCGCGGTTCCCTGCACACGAAAACCAAAATAAATATTGCCGTGCGAGTCTGCGGTTATCGGAGTGTTGACGAAGATTGTGTTGTTGTAAGCGGCGGCGTTCGCGTTGTAGTTGGCCAAAGACGTATAGAAGACTTCACGAACCGGCGCGCCCGGCGAATTCGAGTCGGGATTATCGACGTGCCAGATAGTGCCTCCGGCGCCGGCGTAGTACAGGCGCGTGCCAAAGACGCCGGTCGCAACGCAAGGTTGATACGCAGGAATCCAGTTGTGCGCCGGAAGGATGTAGTCGGTTGCCAAAGTGTACTTGGTCGCGCCATTTGCACCGTTGAAAGCGCTAACCTGGAAGCCGCCCGCAGCGCCTGTCTTAACCGGAACCAGCACGGTGTTGGCTGAAGTAATGAGCGGAGCGCCATAGTGAATAAGATCGCCAGTGTTGTTAAGGTCGATGCTGGCAGTCCACTTAAATACATTCAGGTTTTGCGCGGGCGCAACGTAACTGGAAGTGTGCTGCGCATTGCCGGCGAAGGTTGTGGCCTGCGCAAGAACGCGTTCAGAAGTGAAGACGAGAACGCAGCAGTAGCCGATGGCGAATAGACCAAAACGAAAACTGTGCGTTCGCAATCGATCGCACACGCGTGGGAATGCAGAAACGGACATATAGAACCGCGAGGACAGTAAAACTGGAACTGGCTTAATGGGAACACCGGCAGGGAGACACGTCGTGAGAATACCCCATGACAGCAGCCGACTCAATACCGCCATGCTCTTGGTAGGACGTCAGTCCGAACAGTCAAGTGATCTTGCTGGGACCGCGCGCGTCCCGCCCGCAGTGAGCGCGAAGCGCAAAAATGATTGGCGAAGAACTTTCGAAGACTGCGCGCCAGCGGCGCGCCCGGGCGGGGCCCCGCGGTCCCAGCAAATCACTTGACTCGTTTCAGACCAGGTCCGCACCAGGATTTTTCCCTCACTCTCTTGCTTCCTTGTTGCGATGTTACAATTCGTCTCCGTTTCGCGTGGTTGACTGACTGTAAACGCCGTCGTCCCTGGATCCAATGATCGTCCAACAGAACATTTCCCAATCCTTCCATTCTCCGATCGTACTTATATTGTTGGCGGCAATCGCGTGTGGACTGCTTTATGTGCTCTGGCGGGAAGTGCGCAAGATTCCGGCAAAGCTATTTACGTTGATGGCCACAGCGTTCGTGGACATGCTGGGGCTGTTGATGATCATCCCGCTGCTTCCGTTTTATGTGAAGACACTGGGCGGGTCTGGAGTGAACTTCTTTGGAACTCACTTTGGAATCGGGACCATCATGGGTTTCATCGTCGCCTCCTTCACGCTCGCGCAACTACTGAGCGCGCCGATGTGGGGGCGGTTTTCCGATCGCGTCGGACGCCGGCCGACGCTGCTCATCGCCCTGGGCGCATCGGCGATCGCTTATCTGATTTTCGGTTTCGCCCACTCGCTGCTCTTGTTGTTTCTCTCACGCCTCGTCCAGGGCGCCGGCGGCGGGACTGTCGGAGTAATACAGGCGTACGTGGCTGACTCTACCGATCCCAAGGATCGCGCTCGCGCACTCGGGTGGCTTTCTGCAACTACCAACCTGGGGGTGGCGCTTGGACCGGTGCTCGGTTCATTCGCGATCACTCTGGGCAAGTATGATCTGCTGCCTGGACCCGCCAGACTACAAATGGGTCACTCGGCGCCCGGAGTCCTCGCAGCGGCGCTTTGTATCCTGAACATGATCTTCGCCGCGCGTTATCTGACTGAATCCCGCGTGGTAAACGAACCACTTAAAGAAGGTGAAGAAAACCGAACTTCGTTTCAGGCTATCGGGCGGGTTATCTCTCATGCGGGCGAGCCGGCATCCCGTCTCATCTGGATCTATGCCATCGCCATCGGCGCCTTCCAGGGAAGTTTTTCGGTGTTGGCGCTTTTTTTGAACGCGCGTTTCCAGGTAACTGAACAAACCATCGGTTACTTTTTCATGTACGTCGGCTCTATCTCTGTATTCACACGCGTGTTGTTACTCGGACGAATGGTCGACTGGTTAGGCGAAGCAAATCTATCGCGTCTCGGTCTGGTGCTTCTGGCGTCTGGCGTTGTCGGCATGCCGCTATCACGAAACCTCTGGATGCTGGCAATTGCGGTAGCGCTTATTCCCTTGGGCACGGCGTTCACATTTCCCTGCGTGACCGCACTTCTCTCGCGCGTTATCAGCCAAAGAGAACGCGGACTCTACATGGGCATGCAACAGACATATGGCGGCGTCGCACGCATTATTGCGCCGCTGTTTTTCGGCTGGTCGTTTGATCATCTCGGCGTCTCATCGCCTTATTTCTTTTCTGCGGCGTTCATACTGGGAACAGTTCTGCTTGGTTTTGGCCTGGATCAATATGCGAGGCCGAAAGCTCCGGCAGTGGCTGAAACGCCCGTTGCAGCTGGTGAACAGGAGGCCTGAGCCACTCAAGCTCTTCCCTGAGACCGCGGACGTCCCGCCCGCAAATGAGCGCGAAGCGCGAAAACGAAGATCGTCAGCTAAACTTTGCGAGCATCTTCAACGACAGTAAACTTTCCCCTGCAATTACCGATCTCGCAAAACCGTTACGGAGGGCACTCTACAATTGCGCCTGTTGCATCCTTTCGCACTCATCTTGACGTTGATTTTCATATCGGTTTTCTTCCAACAGAATCCGCTGCCGGCTACCGCGCCGCAAGCAACGGTTCAGACTACAACGGCGCAGCAATCGCCATCGCCTTCCCCCACTCCAACGCCCGTGCCGTTGCCACCGCCAACGGTAAAGATTAAGGACTACCGTACTCCGGCGGGGCGCATCATTGGAGCAGCGCTAACAAGTGACCGCGCTTACACGCGTCTCGCATACTTGACCGATCGCATCGGCAATCGTCTCAGCGGCTCGAAAAATTTAGAGCGCGCGATTGAATGGGCTGTTGCCGAAATGAAGAGTGATGGGCTGGATAACATACGCGCCGAAAAGGTAATGGTGCCCCACTGGGTGCGCGGGGAGGAAAGCCTCGAGCTGATTAGTCCCGAGCAGCGCAAATTGTCGCTGCTGGGTTTGGGAAATAGCGTGAGCACGCCGCCTGAAGGGATTGCCGGAGAAGCGATTGTGGTGCGGAGTTTCGAAGAACTCGAGTCAGTTGGCGAGCGCGTGCGGGGAAAGATTGTCGTCTACAATGCGCCGTTTGTTAGTTATGGTGAAACGGTCAAGTATCGCAGCTCGGGAGCTTCACGAGCGGCGCGTTATGGCGCCGTCGCTGCACTGGTGCGCTCGATCACGCCCGTAAGTCTGCAGACGCCACATACCGGCGCGATGACTTATGACGAGAAGCAACCGAAGATTCCCACCGCTGCGATCACGATCGAAAGCGCGGAGCTTTTGCAGCGAATGAATGATCGCGGCGAGCATCCGACGCTGCGACTCAAGATGGAAGCCAAATTTCTGCCCGATGCCGAATCGGCAAACGTTGTCGCCGAGCTGAAAGGCTCCGAGAAACCGGACGAAGTGATCCTGCTGGGCGGACACCTGGATTCGTGGGACGTGGGCCAGGGAGCGCACGACGACGGCGGTGGAGTCATCATCGCCTGGGAAGCAGTAAGGCTGCTTAAAGAACTTGGACTCCGACCCCGCCGCACCATTCGCGTTGTCCTTTATACTAACGAAGAAAACGGAGCGCGCGGCGGCGACGCTTATCGCAACGCACACCGTAGCGAAATTGCCAAACATGTTCTGGTTATTGAGTCAGACTCAGGCTGTTATCGACCCGAGGGTTTCGGTCTCACTACTACTGCTCCGCCGCAAGCCCGCTCCAACTTCATTGAGATCGCAAAACTCCTGGCCGGCATCCGCGCGGATCGCATTGCCGCCAACGGCGGCGGCACAGACATTAATCCAATGATGAAGGAGGGCGTGATAGGTGCAAGTCTCACTGTGGACGGGACGAAGTATTTTGAGATTCATCACACGCAGGCCGACACGCTGGACAAGGTCAACCCCCAGGAACTCGCGCTGTGCGTCGCCGCCATGGCCGTTATGGCCTACACGGTTGCCGATATGCCGGAGGAGTTGAGTGGAACGCCTGCCGTTCGCTAAGGAAAGTCAGAACCGGGAGCAATAGCGACCAGCCGATCACTCAATTGACAACCCTCCAGAGTTGGACCGTCTAACATTCTCATAAGTTGACCCCTCTGCTGGTCGCTATCGCTCCCAGTTCCGATTTGGTGTTACGACGGTTGAGTCGTTTGTCCCGTCGCTCCCGGTTGTGATTCTGTTCCTGATCGTTCTAATTAAGCCGGTCGAATGCTATGAAATTCAACATATGCTTAGAATTTTGGAATTCAGATGGCGTCGTCGTTCCTTTGGCGTCAGACGCGATTTCCAGCATCGGGTGCTACCGCCCCGGTTCCGTAATGACCGTGATAACTCGAAATTCCACAGTACCACACTGTGATCTTAATTTACCGAAACGCGAATCAATGATACCTTGGCCTCCCAATTAGTCGCGCGCCCTGGCGTAGGTGTCGGTCAACTTCGTGCTCAAAAGTCAGCTATTAGATCTCCGCTCTTGTTTTTCAATCTAGCCGTGTGATTTAGCATGCGGGAAGCCGTTCCGCATCTTCTGCAACGGATGAAAAGGGACAAACTACTTCCCCCCATCGATCGCTCCATTTCGCGGTTAGGCACGCAGTTGATCATCGGCACACTGCTCGTGCTGCTCGGTCTGGCCGGCTGGAGTGGCTGTAAACGAGAAGCACCGGCCGGTCGCGATTTTGCTGCCGCGCAACAGGAACGCGGCAGACAAATCGTCGCGGAATATCTCAAGCGCGACCGAGCGCCTTATCGCCGAACGCGCATCCGCATGACCATCACTTCGGCCACTGAGCCGCTGAAAGTTTACGAACTCGAGATCTGGCGCAAGCAGACTGACGCGGAAACGCTGACACAAACGCACGTCGTTCAGCCGGCCGACGAGAGCGATCTGGCGGCCCTGAGTATTGAACGGAAGGGAGAGCCCACAACCAACGTTACCTACGTCTCCTCGATGGATGAGTTTCGCGAAACAGGGACCAACAAGATGTTCTTCGGCGGCTTGACCGCGCAGGAACTTCTCGGCGAGTGGGAGAAGTATGACTACGCTCTGCTGGCGGAAAAGGAAATTAACGGCGTCAAGGTTTACGAAGTCGAAGGAACACTCAAGCCCGGGACGGAGTCGGTAATAGCGAAGACTCGCACGCTCTTTCGCGCGGATACTTATCTTCCTGCCGAAATGCACCTGTTCGATTCAGACGGCAAGGAAGTGCGGACATTTCAGGTAAAGACATATCGCAACGTTGGGGGACGAGATGTCATTTGGCTCACTGAAATTGAGAATCATTTAAGACCAACCAGGATTATTATTGAAACTCTGAGCCTCGACTTCCCGGAAAAAGTCGATGATGCAATCTTCACGCGTGATCGCCTGAAACAATTATCGCGCAAGTAATTCTCAGATCTCAGATTTCAAATTTGAGATCTCAGAACTCAGACGCAAGCCAAACGAGAAAGACAAATGACTGAATCGGACAGCGTGGTACGACTGGAAAAGGTCTCGAAGGCCTACACCGACGGCCAAACATTTTACGCGCTGAACGAAATCGACGTGGCGGTCGATCGCGGCGAGCGCGTGGCCATCATGGGACCTTCGGGATCCGGCAAGTCAACGATGCTGAATCTCATTTGCGGGCTCGACGTTCCCACTTCCGGACGGGTCTGGGTTGGCGGCATTGAGTTGTCTCAACTGAGCGACGACGAGCGCACCAGGCTACGGCGAGAAAAAATTGGGATGATCTTTCAGTCGTTCAACCTGCTTCCGACCCTCTCCGCGGTCGAGAACGTCTCGCTGCCATTGCGTCTACGAGATAGGTCACGTCGCGAAGCAGAAAAGCGGGCACACGCGCTGCTCGAACGGGTGGGCCTGCACCGGCAAGCAACGCATCGTCCCGATCAGATGTCCGGTGGAGAATGCCAGCGCGTGGCCATCGCCCGGGCCTTGATTTTTGACCCTCCGTTGCTGCTGGCAGACGAACCGACCGGCAATCTCGACTCTGCCAGCGGCGAGGAAATTCTGAAACTGCTCGAAGAACTGCATCGCGAATTAAACTCCACCATCCTGCTGGTAACTCACGATGAACACACCGCAGCAACCTGTGAACGTATGTTGATTTTGCGCGACGGTCGCGTTGCGGAGGATCATGCCTCGGTTGTTAGTAACGATCTGACGGAGGCTGTGTGATGTGGGGCGCGCTGACTTTGGTCACTATCCGGCAGTGGGGCTTACATAAGCTAAGGTTCGCGCTGACTTTGTCAGGCATCGCCCTCGGTGTCGCCGTCTTCTTTGCCGTGCGCACGGCTAACACCACACTGGTCGGCTCCCTGGCGACGACAGTTGAAAAACTGGCGGGTCAGGCGACCCTTCAGGTTTCAGCAGGTGAGGCCACTTTCCCATTGGATGTCATTCGCACTGTGCGGAGCACGCCGGGAGTAAAACTGGCAGAACCAGTCATGGAAAGGGTGGTACAGACCGCGCTGCCGGATGCCACCAACCTGCTGGTGCTGGGCATGGACACCAGTAGCAATCTAAAACTTTACGACGGCGAGTTTGATCAGAAGGGTCTTGAAATCAGCAATCCTCTGGCTTTCACGCAACGACCGGATTCCATTGCTGTCTCCCGGCCCTTTGCCGAGCGCTACGGACTGAAAGACGGAGATCGCCTGCCAGTCTACACTCAACGAGGCCCTCAGGATTTCACTGTGCGCGGTTTCTTCAGGACTACCGGCGCCAGCGTAGTTTTTGGCGGCAACATCGCCTTGATGGATCTCTCTGCCGCCCAGTTAGCGTTTGACAAAAGGGATCGGATCGATCGCATAGACATCATGACCGATCCGGCCATTACTGTTGCCAAGGTCGAGCAGGATTTGCGCGCGCGCCTTCCGTCGGGCCTGGAAGTCGCCCCGCCTGACCGGCGCGGACAAGGCCTCGAGAAGGCCGTCTCGGCAATGCGCCTCGGGCTTTACATCATGAGTTTGTTAGCCCTGATGGTAGGCGTTTTTATTATCTTCAATTCGCTGAGCGTCAGTGTAAATCAACGGTGGAAAGAGATCGGTGTGCTGCGCGCGATTGGAGTTGAAGGTTCCCATATTCAACAAATGTTCCTGATCGAAGCGGTGTTGATGGGACTGGTGGGTTCGGCGTTGGGAGTTGGCATCGGCTTTGTAATGGCCCGCGGTGCTACCAGAATTATGAGCGCCGTCGTCACCTCGATGTATGGTCTGGTATCAACACCTGAGCAGCCGGCCTTTCATTGGGACTATGCCATAACCGCCTTTGCGATAGGCGCCTTTGCTTCTCTGCTAGCCACCTGGTTACCAGCTCGCGCGGCCTCGCGCCTTCACCCAGTGATGGCTCTACGGAATATCGAGCTGCAAAGGCGCGAAGGAGTTCTCGGCTGGTCGCGCTTTGCCCTCGGTATCGTTTTCATCATAGCCGGGTTGGCACTCACGTTCTTCTCCCCGCCAGGCGTAGGGCTCATGGTTCATTTCAGTTACTCGATCCTGGTGCAGCTTGGCATGGTGCTGCTGTTGCCGAAATTGGTCGTTTGGGGTTCGCGGATCCTGCGCCCGTTGATGGGTCGATTATTTGGCGCAGTCGGTGTGATAGCGGTTGACGCCACCGTCCGCATGCCGCGACGCACCTCGGCTACCGTAGGCTCACTGATGCTTGGACTCTCTTTTGTCTTTTCTGTTGGTGCTTTCATTCACAGTCACAAGGCCGCGCTCAATCGTATGGTTGATCGCTGCGTTAATGCCGACTTGATGGTCGCCACTTCCGATCAACTGCGATCGCGCACGTATCATTTCAGCGATGAACAGGAACGCCGCGTTGCCTCGCTGCCCGGCGTCACGCACCTCGACGGTTTGCGGGTGACGGGTTTGAATTACGGCACTGACGACCTGATCGTGATCGCGCGCAATATGGATTTATGGTTCACCAATTCGGCGGGACTACTTGACGAAGGCGACGAGCGGAAAGCGCGCGAGTTATCCAGCCGCGGCGAAGGTTTCGTGATTTCGCAGAATCAATCGGTGCGCAGTGGCCTAGGCCTTGGCGATCAGATGCGGTTGGAGACACCGGCCGGTCCCCTGGTGCGACCGGTAGTAGGTATTCTCGAGTTTTACTACGTGGAAAAGGGCACGGTCTTCATGGACCGCGAACTCTACAAAAAGTATTGGGGCGATAACGCGGTCGACCTGATGCTGTTGAATCTCGAGCCGGGCGTTGACCGTTTAGCGTTTAAGAAGGAAATCAACCGCGTCATGGCCGGCGAGCAACGCGCATTCATTTACACCAGTGAAGAATACAAGGAGTGGAGCTCACGTCTAACCGATCAGTTTTTCACCTTGACGTACCTTGAGATGCTGATCGCAATCTTCGTGGCCGCCATGGGTCTGATTAACATGCTGGTCATTTCGGTATCGGAGCGACAGCGTGAGATGGGTATTTTGCGAGCAATTGGCGGTTTACGCGGCCAGGTGCGCAAGATCGTTTTGCTGGAGGCAGCATCGATCGCCCTCCTGGGTTTCGCGACGGGCGTGATAGCCGGGTTGTTCAATGCTTACTTTCTGGTGCGCACGGCCGCGCGAATCATTGCGGGATTCAACCTGCGTTTCGAGTTCCCGTTGAGCGTGGTGTTGGCGACTCTCCCGGTAGTCTTACTGGTAGCGCTGGCCGCCGCCTGGTGGACTGCGCAACGAGCGCTGCGACTGCCGGTGGTTGAAGCGATCGGCTATGAGTAAGGACCGGTCAAGTGATTTGCTGGGACCGCGGGCGTCCCGCCCGCAACGCGCCGCAGGCGCGCAGTCTTCGAAGCAGCTTTAAATCACTTTCGCGCTCCGCGCTCATTGCGGGCGGGACGCCCGCGGTCCCAGCCAATCACTTGATCGTCATTCAACGATCGCCACTGCGTCCACTTCAATTAGAAATCCCTCTTTTGCCAGCGCCTGCACTCCCAGCCAGGTGCTCGTCGGCAGCTGCTGCTGCGGAAAGTAGCGGCGCAACGCTTCGCTCACCGGCGCGGCGTTTTCAGGTTTGTAGTCTTTCACGTAGATGTTCAGTCTCACCACATCCGCTGTAGTCGCCCCGCCCGCCGCCAGGGCCGTCTCCAAATTCTGAAATGCTTGCATGGCCTGCGCAGCCAAATCTCCATCGCCGATCAGGTTCTGATTCTTATCAACAGCGACCTGACCCGAGATATAGACTGTCTTAGACGTTAGCCCTGGCGAGACCGTGATCACCTGAGAGAATGATTGCTCCCAGTTGGGTAAAGACTCAGGGTTGATAAATTTTTTTGGCATATAGAACACTCCGATTTATTCATCAGGAATCTAACGCCGAGCAGTACCTTCTTAACCGAATCGCGCAGCGAATTATACGCGATGCGGCTGCACCGGCCTTGACCGCTGGCCGCGAATGAACTAAAAGACTCCGCATAGATTTCCAGCCAGGTCGTCCCAGGGTTCCCAACGTTCACTTTCTACCAGCACGGGTGCTCGCCGAATTAGAACGAGCGCAGTGCGGCCAGATGTTTACTCCCAGTTCTTTCACCCCTAAACCGGGCCGGTTTATTCCAGCCCATTGGAGAAAAAATGCGAAAACTAATTCTCAGCTCCCTAACGATATTCTTGTTCTGTTGTGCCGTCGCGGGACAACAGGCAGCACCACAACAACCCCAGCCCCTTACTTTCTACTACGACTACAGAGTGAATCCCGGCATGGAAGATGAATTCATGAATCTGGTCAAGACCGTCGGCGCGCCAGTTCGCGACAAGCTGATGGCAGACGGCGTCGTGTTGGCCTGGGGCATGGAGACTCCCATCCTGCGTTATCCCGGCGGAACCACACACCTTATCTGGTTTTCCGTTGCGAACTACGATGGCGTTGAGAAAGTTCTAAGCGCCATGGAAGCGCAGCTGGCAAAGCTGGCTGCCGAAGATGCCAAAGCCGCTGAAGCGGCGCGGGCCAAAAAACAGCAGCCACCTATGACTACCGCAGAACGCACGCGAGCGGTTTTTGATATGAGCAAGACGCGCGACTGGCTGACGCGCGACCTCGTCGCCGGCTATGGGCCGACGCCGGCCGCAGGCTCGCTGCCCTTCACTCGATATAATTTCAATAAAGTGAAGCCTGGGAAAGGCGCCGATTATCGTCGCGCCTGGGAAACGTACAACAAACCCATTTTCGACAAACTTGTCGCTGACGGTGTGGTCATGGCCTACGGTCTGGCCGCGGAAGACGTGAAGACTGACGGCGAGTTCACTCACTTCGTCTGGATTGCGACCGCAAACATGGCCGCGGCCGACAAGATTGGGCCGGCATTTGCTGCCGATCGCGCGCGCCGTACAGAAGCGGAACGCAACGCCATAACCGAAGCCTTCGGTAGCGTGCTGGAACCGGATATGGCCAGGTCGATTATTACGCGATCCCGGATTTTCAAAGTGCAAGGAATGAAGTAAGCGTAGACTCTTCCTTGAACAGATTGTTCATTAGATCCACTTGGCAGTCCGCATAGGCGGACGACTGATAGTAGCCCAGCGATTTATCGCTGGGAGAAGGCGGGATTTCGCGACTGAGTCCGTGAAGCGGACGACTGATAAGGCGAGCTATCTCGCGCGTGGCTCAGTCGTCCGCTTCTCGGACTGTATTTAACTTCGAGTCACGATCCCAGAAGTAAACTACTGGGCTACCTTCATTCGTCCGCTGCGCGGACTTCTTATACAAAGCCTGGCCAGGGGAGAGTCCCTACTTCAGCAACTTCGCGGCTGCGAGAATTTGTTCCGGACGAGCGCGCACCCAGTAGTTCTCAGTTAGGTTTATCCAACGGACGGTACCGCTGTTATCCACCAAAAACTCGGCCGGTCGCGCAATATCGTGACCGTTAATGCCGGCGCCAGCGTGAACCAGATCATAGCGCTTGATTGCTTCAGTGTTCGGATCTGAAAGAATTGTGAACGTGTATCCGGCTTGCTTGCTCAGGTCACGAGATACTTCGGGAGTATCTACGCTGATCGCAACCGGGCGAATGCCCGCCTCATGAAATTTGTCCAGACTCTGCTCAATGCTCCGTAACTCGGAGTTGCACGAAGGTCACCAGTAACCACGGTAAAAGATCAGCAACACACCTTTAGGTGCAGCCGCACCGTTGAGGGGCGTTGAGCGCAGTTCCGACAGCGAAACTGGTTTGCCGTTAGTATCGACAAGTGTAAAGTCTGGCGCCTGTTGTCCCACCTGCGGCGCGCCATGTGAAGCCGGCATCAAGCGCGCCAAGACGAAGAATGTGAGGATAAAAAACCCGAGAATCACGACGCTGAGTGTGGCCAGAACTCCTCCGGCGATCTTCGATCGGAGTGGGTGGGAACGATCGGAAGCAAACGCGCGCCGAAGTCCAAACAGCATGAGCGTTACTGCGACTCCGAAGAGAAGGAGGTTGGCCCAGGGGAAGTCGCGGGTTACAGGAAACCTCACAAATAAGAGGAAGTAGCTGAGAAACGCGAAGAGACTTAGCAGCAACGCTGCCCAGATTTGCCAGTTGAATCTTTTCATCGCCTGGGATATTACGCGATTGAAACGGGTCACATCCACCCAAGGCCGCCAGGCTTCACTTTTGATTTTTGAGGTTTTCGACGTGTTGACCGTAAGTCGGCTCTGCAAAAATATTTTTGGCTTGAATGTCGATTTTGCGAAGTTCATCCGTCGTAAGGTTGAGGAACCATAATATTAACAATTGAGGAGTTTGAACCATGAAATATTTGCTATTGATTTACGACAACGAGCAGGAGTGGGGCGCGCTTGGCGAGGCGGGGCAACAGGCGATTTATGGAGAATATCGAAAGTTAAGGGAGGAATTACAAGCTAAAGGCCAGTTTGTAGGCGGCTCCCAGCTGGCCCCGACCTCAACCGCAACCAGCGTGCGCGTGCGCGACGACAAACAACTGGTAACTGATGGGCCGTTTGCCGAAACGCATGAGCAGTTGGGCGGCTACTTCCTGATTGAGGCGAAAGATCTGGATGAAGCGATCGGCATCGCCGGACGCGTGCCTTCGGCGCGGATGGGAACAATCGAGGTGCGGCCGTTGGTCTGAAAACGCAGTGGCCAGTGGTCAGTGACCAGTGGTCAGTGTTGTCTCGTGATCACAATTTTCTGAAGGCTCAAAACTGACTACTGATCATTGGCCACTGGCTACTGTTCGCACTTGCTTCCCGGCGTGAGAGCGTGCAAGGCTTTGCGGCATGCCGCAAGCGAGCGAAATACTCGAGCGCGTCTTTCGCGAGGAATACGGACGGATCATTGCCACGCTGATTCGTTTATCCGGTTCTTTTGATTTGGCTGAAGAGTCTTTGCAGGAAGCCTTCGCTGCCGCACTCACCGCCTGGGCGCACGACGGTGTGCCCCATAATCCGGCCGCGTGGTTGACAACAGTTGCGCACCGCAAACTCCTCGATGTGGTTCGTCGCGAGAAGATCAGGTCAGAAAAACAGACGGAACTCGAGTACGAATCCGCACGGTTGCTGCCAGAGAGGGATGAGCTCGCGGCACTTGAGGGACAGTTGACGCATCAAGTGGATTCCCCAAACGGGTATTCAGAAAACTATCCGGATGAACGGCTTCGTTTGATTTTCACTTGCTGCCATCCTTCGCTCAATCAGGAATCGCAGGTGGCGCTGACTCTGCGAACGCTGGGCGGCTTAACTACCGGAGAGATTGCGCGTGCTTTTCTGTTGCCCGAACCGACTCTGGCCCAACGGCTGGTGAGAGCCAAGAGCAAAATTCGTCTCGCAAAGATTCCTTACCAGGTACCGCCAAGAGACCTGTTGCCGGAAAGGCTCGCGTCAGTTCGCGCTGTCGTTTATCTGATTTTCAACGAAGGCTACTCAGCAACTGCGGGTGACAATCTAATCCGTACGGATCTGTGCGCTGAGTCGATCCGGTTGGCGCGGATGCTGTGCGAATTAGTCGCCGACGATCCTGAGAATTCTGGTTTACTCGCGTTGCTGCTGTTGCAGGATTCCCGACGCCAGGCGCGCATCGACAAGAGCGGCGAACTGGTTACCTTGGAAGAACAAGACCGTGCACTTTGGGATCAGAATCAGATCGTGGAAGGGCTCCGTCTGATTCGGACCGCGCTAAGCGGGCGGACGGTTGATAGACGAGTAGGCGTCTACCAGTTGCAGGCAGCGATTGCAGCAGTGCACGCCGAAGCAAGGACAGCGGCGGCGACTGACTGGCCACAGATCGTTGGACTCTATGCCGAACTAAGACGGATCAATCCCTCGCCGGTGGTGGCGCTGAACCACGCGGCTGCAGTCGCGATGGGCGAAGGTTTCGAACAGGGTTTGCGACTGATTGAAGCCGCGGGTGCGTCGGGAAAATTGGAGCAGTATTACCTGTTTCACGCAGCGCGCGCCGATCTGCTCAAACGTCTCGGTCGCATCGAGGAAGCGCAGGCGGCGTATACGCGCGCGCTTCAGTTGACGGCAAACCAGGTGGAACAGAAGTATGTGCAACGCAGGCTACGCGAGCTTTCAAGCGATTTGCTGGGACTGCGGGCGTCCCGCCCGCACTGAGCGCGAAGCGCGAAAATGGATTGGGGGTAACTTGCAAAAGACTGCGCGCCGTGGCGCGTTTGCGGGCGGGACGCCCGCGGTCCCGGCAAATCGCGCCCCTCTTTCGTGGCTACTTTGCCTTCTGGCTGCCGTCCCTTTCCGCTTTCACCCTCATTCCTTGTAAGCTGGTGAGCAATGATCGTTCATCTGGTTGACGGCACATACGAACTCTTTCGTCACTTCTACGGAATCCGGCGATTTCGAAAAACCGATCCCCCTTTCGGCGCGGTTTCCGGTGTTCTCAATGCAGTAGTAAAAATGATGGAGGACGGTGCGACGCATGTAGGCGTCGCAACTGATCACGTCATCGAGTCGTTTCGCAATGGTCTCTGGGCAGACTACAAAACTGGAGCCGGCATCGAACGGGTACTGCGCGCGCAGTTCCAACCGCTGGAGGAGGCGCTGGTAGCGATGGGCGTGGTCGTCTGGCCGATGATTGAACTGGAAGCCGACGATGCACTCGCTTCCGCTGCACATCTTGCGGCGCTGGATGATCGCGTAGAAAAGATTTGCATCTGGACACCCGACAAAGACCTGGCGCAGTGCGTTGTTGACGATCGCATAGTACAAGTGGACGGGAGACGGGGCGTGATTCGCGACGCTGAAGCTGTTCGCGTGAAGTTTGGTGTTGTGCCCGAGTACATTCCTGACTACCTCGCTTTGGTGGGAGACGCGGCAGACGGTTACCCCGGAATCGCTGGTTACGGACCGAAGACCGCCGCTTCACTCATCAATCTTCACGGTCCGATTGAAAACTTTCCGCGCGACCTGTTGAAGGACAACCGCAAGAACGCACTGCTATTCAAGAAGCTCGCCACACTAAAAACTGACGCGCCGCTTTTCGATGATGTAGAGGAGTTGCACTGGCGTGGACCAACCAAAGCCTTCCCATCCCTGACCGAGAAAATTGGCGATGCGCGACTAGCGACGCGTGTTGCGAAAGTCGAGAAGCGTCTCTCAAAGAGTCTCCCTTAACAAATCAAGTTCCCGCTAAAAAATTGCGACTCGTACACCTTTGCTTTAAGAGTCAAAATGCAATTATTTGGCGGCGGGGATTTCCATTGATGCCTCAACGGGGCTACGGCCTACCTCCCAAGGGTTGACGCTTCGGCTACCCTGGAACTAGTAAGAAAAGAATTTCAAACGCAACGCGGTTGCGTCGTTTTCTCAGAGAGAAATGTCACTGAGAACTTATCGTGGGGAATTCCGACTTTTAAGGCAAAGCGGACTCATACAATGGCTTGTACGTTGTCTTCCCTGATCAATCATCACTGATCCTCAATACCCTACTCAGGGTCGTTTGGGTTATTGAAGAGCGCGGTTAGCTTGATGCTGCCATGCCCAAACTGCGGGAAGTTGAAAGCGCTCCGATTACCCGGATCGAGCGTGGAAGCTGTATCGTCCGGAGGGAAGATGACGAGTGAGTTGAGAAACGCTATTACGCGCTCTTGCTGTTCGGGTGACATTCGCGCGAATGCATCGCGAGAGCTCTGGGCTTCGCCACCGTGGCGCAGGATCACCTCCATCAAGTTAATGCTGCGTCCATCGTGACCGTAGGGTGCGGTCGAGCCCACGCCCCAAAGCGGTGTCGTCAGAAACTCTGTACGCATTGTGCCGTCGAAACTTCTTTCGTAGAAGTTAGGACCAACATCGTGGCGTTTAAAATCGGTGAAGAGATTTCTGACCAGAAACGGGCGCAGTTGTGGCTGCTTCAAGGTGGGGAAACCAGTTTGGTCATCGACTGAGTTGAACAGGGCGTTCGGCGTCGCGAAAAGACTATTGAAAATGCCATGCTCTCGGTCGAACACCGTCTCGACGTCGGCCACGCGTCGATCTCGGTTGATCTGCAGGTTGGGAACATGACACTGAGCACAGCCCGCCTGACTGAATGATTTGAGTCCTTGCTCGGTCGTAGAACTCTGCTGATAGAGTGCCGGCTTGAAATAGTTGAGCAGGTAAAATTCCATGAAGTCGACAAGACTGGGAGGAATTTCATTTGTAACCCCGTCGAGATCCGGATCGTCTGCCTCTCTGTCGGTCGGGGGCGCTTCAATTTGATCCTCTGAGCCATCCAACACCATGCCCGAACGTGTTGTGATGCGCGCGCCGTTGTGTGCTCGCATCAATTCGGCGTCGACTGATTGCAGTCCCATTTCGTCGTTAAACGCACCGACCAAAAATTCACGGATTGAAATTTTTCCGCCGTGCGCGAAGAAGGGGCGCACACGCAAGTCAGGGTTGACGCCCTGTACCTCCGAAGTGTCGATTTGCCCATCTGACTGCACTACTATTGAACCGTATTTGATTCCCTTGCTCTGGAGTGAGCGGGTGACGGCGTGATGAGTGTGTTGCCATTCGTTCACTGCTTGCGAGCGGATGGAGCGTAGATCCGACGTGATCTCGTCGGCAAGCATCTCCTTTAGACCGAGCCCGAACAGGTGGGGTGCGTCACGGCTGTCTGGCCGTGTGACCACGTCTCCGCCGGAGCCACCGGCCCCACGCGGTCGCCCGTGGCAGCCCGCACAACTATCGCTGAGGCCGGCGCCGAGAGCGAGGTTGGTATTGATGTCCCCGCTACCGTCATTGGCTAACGGTCCATGGCCCTGGCTGCGAAGGAACTTGCGCTGGAACAGTTGGCGCCCGCGACGAATTGCGCGAAAGGGATCGCGAGCGATGATGAACGATGACGAGTCGGGTGTCATCGAATCGCCGGTCCCCGCCCCGATCTCCTGCGTGAGTGATTTGGCAATGCCAAAGTTAGCGACGTTGGGGTTTTGCGTCCTGTCAGTCATTTGAGCCAAGGCCGACGTATGCTGCCAGGCTGCTATGACACTCAGACTGAGAAGGACGAACAGCGCTGTGATTTTCAACCTTGCGTATTTCATTACGAGAACTCCTCTCGAAAGCTTTCCGGTTCCAGTGGTTAAGGCGGGAACAACAGGCAAAAGCGCTAACGCCGGCGAGATTTTTTCTCGCCTGGCGTAAACCGCTGGAAGGCGGGGTATAGTTGTGGTAGTTTTTTCGTCCTCCCGACTGATCGATGGGTCAGATGCAGACGCACTCTCCGAAAGAAATCACTCAACTGTTAGTTGCCTGGGGTGAGGGTGACGAGTCAGCCCTTGAACAGCTGACTCCGCTGGTCTACGAGGAGCTGCACCGCCTCGCCCGTCACTACATGCGAAACGAGCGACCCGGTCATACCCTGCAAAGCAGCGCGCTGGTCAATGAGGCTTACATCCGGCTGATTGACTGGAAGAACGTACACTGGAAAAACCGCGCTCACTTTTATGGCGTGTCGGCCCAGTTGATGCGCCGGATACTGGTAGATTTCGCACGGTCGCGCGACTATCTGAAGCGCGGTGGCGGCGCGCAGTTTGTGCCGGTGGACGATGCGAAACTTATGCTCGCCGACAAAGGCAGCGAAATAGTGGCGCTCGATGAGGCCCTTGATTCGCTCGCTAAACTCGACGCTCGTCAGAGCAAGGTAGTGGAGTTGCGATTTTTTCTGGGCTTGAGCGTGGAAGAAACAGCGCAGACTCTTGGTGTGTCGGAGGGGACAGTAAGGCGCGACTGGAGCCTCGCCCGCGCCTGGCTTCACCGCGAAATGTCGAAATCCGTGACGAATCAAGCGTGAACGATTAAGATTTCGCCGGCTCTCGTTTAACCCCCCTGACGAGTTTTCTCTGAATCACAGCCCTATGACACCCGAACGTTACCAGCAAATCGGAGCGCTGTTTCACCGAGCACTTGCGGTCGATGTTAAAGAGCGGGCTGCGTTTCTGGATCGCGTCTGCGCGGGTGATGACGAACTGCGGCTCGAGGTCGAATCGCTGATCGCTTCCGACGAAGACGCCTCCGACTTCATCGCTGAACCGGCTTTGGCCGTAGCTGCCGAATTGCTTGCGGCGAACGAGGGCGATCTTCTCATCGGACAGACCATTGCTCGCTACAAGATCTTGTCGCTAATCGGCTCAGGCGGGATGGGTAGAGTCTATCTCGCTGAAGACACTGAACTGGGCCGCCGGTTAGCTCTGAAATTCTTGCCTGAGTATTTCACGAACGATAAGAACCAGGTACAGCGTTTCAGGCAGGAGGCGCGCGCCGCCTCAGCCCTGAATCATCCGAACATCCTAACCGTTTATGAGGTCGGTCAAATCAACGGAACTGAGTTTATCGCTACTGAGTACGTGGAGGGTGAAACATTGCGCGCTCGCCTGACGCGCGCTTCCGTCACGATGCGCGAGACGCTGGAAGTGGCGGAACAAATCGCCGATGCCCTGGTGGCTGCACACGAGGCCGGCATCATCCATCGAGACATCAAGCCCGAGAACATAATGATGAGGCGCGATGGCTATGTGAAAGTTCTCGATTTCGGTCTCGCGAAACTGACTGAGAATATTTCCGAACTAAGGCCATCACAGCTTGATGCCGCTACCAGACCGGCCATTAAGACCACCCCGGGTGTGGTAATGGGCACCGCTGACTACATGTCGCCGGAGCAAGCGCGCGCTTTGCCGGTGGACGGTCGCACTGACGTCTGGAGTCTGGGAGTGGTCGTATACGAGATGATCGCGGGCCGGCGTCCGTTCACCGGTCCAACGCACGGCCATATCAGTGTGGCGATTTTAGATCAGGAGCCGGTGCCGTTGCGTCATCACGCACCCAAAGTTCCTGAAGAGCTCGAGCGGATCGTGACGAAAGCGCTGGCTAAAGACGCCGACGAACGCTATCAAACAGTCAAGGACATGGCCATTGACCTGCGACGGCTGGGGCGACGGCTGGATGTTGATGCCGAGATTGAACGTACCTCGCATCCTGAATCCGAGCAATCAGTTCCAGGGGGCAGCGGCCAAAGCGCTACAGCAACCGCTTTCCAGGAGGCGCGATTGAGTGACGGCGGCGCGATTCACTCGACCTCGAGTATCGAATACGTTGTCGGCGAGATCAGAAAACATAAACGCGGCGCAGCGTTGTTTGGCATCGCGTTGGTTCTTACGCTGGCAGGAGCCGGCTATGTTCTGTTTCGACTCTTTAACCGGCCGGCCTCAGCCATTCTGCCTTTTCAGTCAACAAAAATGAGCCGGCTGACTGCTACCGGCAAAGTGAAGGATGCAGCCATATCGCCTGATGGCAAATATGTTGCCTATGTGGAGGAAGGTGAAAGGCAAGCGAGCCTTTGGGTCAGACAGGTGGCAACCGGCAGCTCCGTGCAGATTGCTCCGCCTGCCGACGTTGGCTACGCGGAGCTAACTTTTTCGAATGATAGCAACTACATTTATTACGCTAGGGCCGCCTGGGGCGATACGTTGTGGACGCTGTTTCAGGTTCCCACGCTTGGTGGAACCTCGAAAAAGGTGATCGAGCGCGTGGATAGTGCGGTCACATTTTCACCTGACGGACGGCGCCTCGCTTTTGTGCGCGCCGATCCAACGCGGGGAGAAGCCTTCCTGGTTACCGCCAACACAGATGGTACAGGCGAGCAAATCCTGGCGACACGCAAGGCGCCTGACTTGTTCACTTTCGAAGGAGCGTCCAGGATATCGTGGTCGCCTGATGGCAAGTTTATTGCCTGTCCTGCAGGCAGCAGTGACGCGAACGGTCTTTATTTCAACGTCGTCGGGATAGGGGTCGCGGATGGCGCGATGAAAGTGTTGTCTTCCCAACGTTGGTCACTAATCTCGCAGGTTAACTGGTTGTCTGACGGCAGCGGCTTAGTGATTGCCGCGATGGAAGAAGAAGCTGCACCGTCGCAATTATGGCGAGTCTCCTACCCCAGTGGTGAAGTGCACCGGATCACAAACGACTGGAACCGATATGAATACGTAAGCCTGACTGAAGACTCGAAGACACTTGTCACCGTTCAGTCGAACCGGGCCTCCAACATCTGGATTGCACCCAACGGAGATGCCGCCCGCGCCAGGCAAATCACGGCGGGCACATCCGATAGTTCTTTGGGGCTGTCATGGACACCAGACGGAAGAGTCGTCTACCAGTCAGACACGAGCGGTAAGCCGGACGTTTGGATAATGAATGCGGATGGGAGTGATCAAAGGCAGCTAACTTCTGAGGGGTACAATTTTCGGCCGGTGATTTCGCCCGGTGGCAGCCACATTGTCTTTCATTCATTCCGCGGCGGAGGGACTAATATTTGGCGAATGGATCTTGATGGCGGTAATCTGAAACAGTTGACCTATGGCAAGAAAAATTTCTTCCCTGATATTTCGCCAGACGAACAATGGATTGTTTACTCATCGTTCGATTCCGGTGAGCTGGCGCTGTGGAAAGTGTCGATCAATGGTGGAGCCCCTTCAAAGTTAAATGACACCACCGCAAACTTACCGATCATTTCACCTGATGGGAGATACATTGCCAGCTTTTACTGGGACGATGCCGCGAATCCACCGGTAGGAGTTATGATCCTTCCCTTCGCCGGCGGCCAGCCGGTCAAACGCCTAAACATATTGCCTGATGCGGTTAACGGATTTGCCCTTCACTGGTCGCCGGACGGACGCGCTATTCTGCATTTCGATGAGAGTCTTGCAAACCTTTGGAGCCAGCCCATTGATGGGGGTAAGCCAACTCAGTTGACCAACTTTCAAGGCGACCAGATCTTCAACTTCTCCTGGTCGCCAGACGGCAAATTGTTGGCCCTGGCGCGCGGTCGGGTGAAGGACGACGCCGTTTTGATTAGCGATGTGAAGTGATTGCCGGACAATGAAGAAGGCACGCTATTGACGTGCGGGTTCATCTGATCAGCGTCTGCTGCTCAGACTTGATTTGCCACCGCCCATCCCGTCTGACAAAAGTATCGATCACGCGGGCGCGCGCAGTCACACCACTTCGCGACGTCTGACTCTGCACGTAATTCAACACCGCCGATTCTTCATCCAGGCTCACCAACTGAGCATCGGTAATCGTCCACGACTTGGTCATTTTGTCAGGCTTCGTTGAGGCAAGCAGCTGATTCTTGTTTTGACTGCGACCGTCAACGCCAGCGCCCGAATAATCATCAGCAATATAAGTCGCCAGCGTTGAAAGATCTCCGTTCAAGCTGGCTTGAGTTATTTCGCGCTCAATCTTTAACAACTCCGCCAAAACTGCGTTGCGGTCTGTTGAGGCAGTGGTGGTCTTGGCAGGGCTTGGCTTCGCTTCCGGCTTCAATTTCTCGCTGAGATTGCACAGGGACAGCATTGCCATAAGAGTCGCGACTGCTAGAATTGATTTCATCGGTACCACTTGTCCTGCCGGGGGACTGGAAGAGCGTTTGGTTTGTATGCTAAAGACGACAGCAAGTCAATAAACGTTCGCACTCAAGGTCAGGGGGTCGCCGAGATCAATCGCTTGCGGGGGAGAACAAAATGAGAGAACTCCTGGAGAGTACAACTAAACGCGCCATTTCGTATCTCGAAGGCCTCGAAGACAGGAGTGTTGCGCCGCCAGCTGCAGCGGTCGGGAAACTTGCAACACTGGACCAGTCACTCAACGACAGCCCCATTCCGCCGGAACAAGTGATCAGCAGGCTCGACGAGATCTGTTCGCCGGCGACTATGGCGATGGCCGGTCCACGCTTCTTCGGTTTTGTGATCGGCGGCGCGTTGCCGGTCACCCTGGCCGCGAATTGGCTCGCGGGGGCGTGGGATCAAAACTCCGGTCTCTTCACTCCCACACCCGCAACCGCGCAACTGGAACAAGTTGCCTTAAACTGGTTGCTTGATCTCTTCAAGTTTCCCCGCGATTGCGGCGGCGCTTTTGTTACGGGGGCCACGATGGCAAATTTTTCGGCGCTGGCTGCAGCTCGTCACGCCTTGTTAAAGCGAGCGGGTTGGAACGTCGAAGCCGATGGCTTGTTTGGCGCGCCACCGATCACGGTAGTAGTCGGCGAAGAAGCGCATCCAACGCTTTTCAAGTCACTGGGACTCCTGGGTCTGGGTCGAAATCGCGTTGTCAGAGTGCCGGTCGATTCGCAGGGTCGAATGCGAGCAGATGCGATTCCATCCCTTTCCGGCCCAACGATCCTTTGTGTTCAGGCAGGTAACGTAAACACGGGCGCCTGCGATCCGTTTCCCGAGATCTGCGAGCGCGCGCATGCGGACGGCGCCTGGGTTCATGTAGATGGTGCCTTTGGTTTGTGGGCGCCGACTGCCCCATCAACGGCCTCACTCGCGATCGGTATGGCTGACGCTGACTCCTGGGCCACAGATTTTCATAAGTGGCTAAATGTTCCCTACGATAGCGGCATCGCGTTGGTGAGCGATGCTGAGGCGTTGCGCGCCGCGATGGCCATCACCGCGGAGTACCTGCCTACCAGTAAATTTCGCAACCCTTCCGACTTTACGCCTGAACTTTCGCGACGCGCCCGAGGCGTGGAAGTTTGGGCCGCCTTGCATTCTTTGGGAAGACAGGGCATCGCTGAACTGGTGGAACGAAATTGCCGCCAGGCCAGACGTTTCGCAGAGGGGTTGCAGTCTGCCGGTTTCAAAGTGCTTAACGAGGTGGTTCTCAATCAGGTATTAGTCTCATTCGGAGATGCAGAAACAACCAATCGCGTCGTCGCTGAAATTCAGAGTGATGGAACCTGTTGGTGTGGGGGCACGGTGTGGCAAGGGCAGACCGCAATGCGCATCAGCGTTTCATCATGGGCGACTACGGATGAGGACGTCGAGCGCAGTCTGGAAGCGATGGTGCGGATCGCTCGCGAGGTGCTGGTCGTGTCGTAAGCTAACTAACTCCGTGCCTCCTTCGAGCGCTTCGCAAAATGCCAAAGACCACCCGTAACCTCAACGGGCAAACGGTGGCCCAACTGCCGGGCGAGCATGACAATCTGACCGCGATGATGTCCCTCATGAGCGACGAAATACGTTAGGACGTGCCCGACGTCGAGCGGAAGATTACGCCAGGTGTACAAGGAAGAGCCGGGGATTTTGCCGCCTCGGTCAAAACCGAGCGTCAGCAAACTGATAATGCCGCGGCTACTGCGACCCAGTGTGGTAACTAACTCCTGCGGTTCAACCTTGTGTCGATTGACCGTACGGGGCACAGCGATACCGTGTTCCTTTCCCAGCGTCTTGATCCACATGCATCGTGCATTGTGTATGTGACCAGCAATCATTTGCACGGTTCGCCGTGGCGCTCCCGGCACGGCCGCTTTCCATAGTTCGTGAGTTAAGTTTTCGAAGAGAAAGACGGTGACGCGGTTGTTGGTTCTCCACGCGTCGAGCAACATATCCCGCTGATCAGGTGCAAATTTCATCGCAAGCCTTCGCAGAATGATCAAGCCAGTGCCGAACCCCGACAGGTCGGGGGTTGACCGGGCGCGGCGATTATACGCAGGCTTACACGAAGCGTCACTAAACCGTTTTGTCCTCGTTCGGCTAATGCCTACCTGAACCAAACTGAACCTTCACCAATTTATTTGACACCCTTAGCGCGGACGACGTATCTTGCCTGCGTTTTCGTACCAACGGCTCAGCCTTCGATGGGTTCGCTTGATCCCGGCAACCACTCACATTGGTTTGCTTTCAAATTTCCAATTTCACCTTGGAGGAGTATTGAACATGGTTACAGACGACGAACTCAGACAAATCATGCCTAATTGCCCGGCAGCTAAGCGAGCCGATTACCTGCCCTTCATCCAACAGGCGATGGGGGAATTCGATATCACTTCTTACCTGCGCGAGACCGCTTTCCTGGCACAGTTGGCCCATGAGTCGGCCGAGCTTCGTTACATGGAAGAAATTGCTTCGGGCGCCGCCTACGAAGGTCGTAAGGATCTTGGCAACATGCAGCCCGGCGATGGCAAGCGCTACAAAGGACGCGGGCCCATTCAACTTACCGGACGCGCTAACTATACGAAGTATGGCAATCTTCTCGGTCTCGATTTAGTGAATGATCCGGTCGTAGCTGCCACTAAAGAAGTGGGCTTTCGTATCGCGGGTCAGTTTTGGAAACTGAATGGCCTTAACGAGCTTGCCGACCAACAGAAATTCAAGTCGATTACCAAGCTCATTAATGGCGGTTACAACGGCCTGGACGACCGCCTCAAGTATTATGAACGAGCCAAGAAAGTCTTGAGCAGAGACGACACTGCGACAATCCCAATGTCTGTACCGAGTTCGAATCAGCCGGCAACGAGCGGCGCGGCACCCAACTATCCCGGCGTGGCGTTTCGTCAGGGCAACAGAGGTGAAACGGTAAAGTTGATCCAGCAAAGACTGCGCGTTCTTGGCTATACGGTCGGCGTGGATGGCGACTTCGGACCCGGTACTGCGAACGCTGTGGCCGCTTTTCAGAAAAAGAACAACCTGGGAGGCGATGGGGTTGTAGGGCCCGGCACCTGGGAGGCCTTGTGGGCTTGATCGGAAGATAAACCTGGCGGAACTGAAGACAAAAGAAAAGAAGTCAGTTACGCTGATGGCCCAAAGAATCCTGAGGTAATACGTCAGTTCGCGTGCTTTTACTGCTTTGGAAATTTCAGCCGGCGCTTGCAGAAGTTCAAGGTTCAAGGTTCGCAAGTAATTCAGAGTCTCCCCACTCTTCCCGACCATTGAAGTGAGGACAACTATGAGCGCTGGTGGCGTCGCACCTTTGTAATGCAATACATCGTGTTGCCAAATTCAGCGCATAGACTTCTGAATCCTGCCCCCGGATTCCCAATCACAAGGAAGCGGCGTAAATTCCGCTCCCTGAAAAGGAGACCTCCCGATATGAAAAAACTCCTGCCTGGTGTTGCCACCTCGGTTATCGCAATTCTTCTGCTAACGCCGCCGTGTCGCGCCGACAAAACATCCGCCGTTACAACCAAACCTGAAGACCATACCGTTTCCCTGGATCTGAGGTTTACCAAAAAGAGGCCAAACGCGATGCAGCGTGTCTTCTCGTTTCTTGACTACGGACCGAATGGCTTCGCCACCGGATTCGTTGTCGGAAACGGACTGGTGATGACGGCTTATCACGCTGTGTCCGGCAACCTGACCGTTTCAAAAAAAGTTCAATTGGGGTTTGCGCCCGGCGATGAACTCGCGGTCGAGATCCAGATCAATGGTTGTCATGCGGCGGTAATCAAAGTTGACGAAGACGCCGATCTGGCGTTGCTACAGGTTTGCCAGTCAGGACGGCAAATTAAGAGTCCTGCATTTCAGGCAACGCTCGCGAAAAATGAAAAACTGATGGTGATTGCGCGTCCGCATGGAAACAAAATGGTGCGCAGCGGCTTCTTCTACGGTCCTTACCTGGTGAAAGGCGCAGAGTTCAGGCTCGCCACAATCGAAGGTCACGACGGCTACTCTGGTAGTCCGGTCTACAATCAGAACGCGGAGATTGTCGGCGTCTTTAGTGGTTACGATGGCGGCCAAAAACTCGCAATGATCAGCCCGGGAGTAAGAGCGCAGAAACTACTCGAGGACTACATTGCCGCGCCCAAACCGTGAAAGGACAGCTGTTCAGGTTTGCAAAGGTGGCTGGGGCAAGCCCGCCTTCCCGACCTCGAGCTAATAAACTTGAGTGCCGATTCCTGTCTGGCGGGCCTTCATCGTTGATCTATCGCATACGTTGAAAATCTCTCAGGTCAGGAAGGCGGGCTCGCCCCCCCGCTCCTATGCGTTGAGGTTAGCAAGGCCCGCGCGTTTGGGCGCCACCATCACATAGCGCCGGCTTAACAATGATCCAGGTTACTGCCGCACCGGCTGCAACTGCACCCAGAATGATCAATGTCTTTGCGGACACTCCGCTACCGGCCTTCTTCACCGATTGAGTATCTGCATAAGAGACAGTTTTATTGAAACCAGTCCCTCGTTCGACGACAGTGAATGAGTCCTGGCCAGCATCGCTGATGTAGCCGTTCAATTGAGTGTTATCTCGCAGTTTGACTGCCACTCGGGCGTTTACGCCCACACCCATCTTTAATACTTTGGTTCTTATCTTTTCAGTTGCCGCCTGATCGCTGAGCGACTTTGCGCCGGCGCCCTGATATCCAAATGCTGTTAGCAGGAGCATTCCCGAAAGCATTATTGCGAAGATACGTTTGAACATTTTTTTCTCCCCGAATTGAAATTCCCAACGCCCTGTTCATTGGCAATAGGCGTACCCTTGCTCGACCCGTGGGAAATAGCTTGGGAAGGACAAAGATAATGTTCAGAGGCTCAGGGTTTTGCTGCGCGAAGCAACCGTATTCGATAACTATCCATGTTGTTACCGAGTAATATCCGAACTAAGATGCTGTAAACGATCCGACAATAGTCGGAAGTTTCCGACTGTCTTCGGCATTCTCGTAAACTAATGGGCAATTGAACACTCAACAGTGATAGGACAAAATCAGAACTGTGAGCGATAGCGACCAGCCGAAGGATTCACTTCAGAAACTTAGGATTGAAACAGCTTGGACTGCAGTTCTTATGCAGTTGCGCATTTGGCTGGTCGCTGTCGCTCCCAGTTCTGATTTTTGCATGGGCCACGTTGAATCCTTATCTGTCAATTCAACGGGCTAAAGCCGCGGTGAGAGTGAGAGAACAAATCCTGGATGCCCCTCAACCAACGAAGCCGCCGCCTGGTTTTCCTTTGCCTGCTGCTGCTGGCTTTTCTGTTTCGCCTTGGCTACGGCCTCAGTTCCCCTTTTCAGGATGAGGATCCAAAACAAATATACCTGCTCGGTTTGAAGTTTTACGCGACCGGTGCCTGGCCGTATTTTGGTCCCGATGTTGCGCCAACGATTCAGGTACCTGGAGCGTTGCAGGGTCTCGTTGTCGGACTCCCTTTTCACGTTCTACCAATTCCCGAAGCGCCCTACGTCTTATTAAACCTCCTGACATTTGTGAGTCTTTGCTTTTTTGCATGGTATTGCAGCAAGCGACTGCCGGAGATTCCAAAATGGTTTGTTTGGTCATGGCTGCTCAGTGCTCCGTGGACTCTGAATGTGTCCACCCACATTTTCAATCCTTCATATGTCTTGCCAGGTGCCATTTTGTTTTTTGTAGGGGCGATTGAGACCTACCCTTTTCTTAGCCGTGGTCTGATATCGCGACAGTGGGCAAACTTCATGATGGGGATTTCGCTCTTCTGGATAATGCAGTTTCACCTGTCGTGGGTTGTGCTCATTCCTTACGTCCTGCTCTCCTTTTACTTTCAATTCCGCATGGTAGGCCACCGAGCTTTATCATCTTTAGCCTGGTTCGCGGGAGGCGCCATCATCACCGGCAGCTTTCTTGTCCCTACATTCATTAAGTATGGCCTGGCGGGCGGAATGGGAAACACAAACGAAACGGTTGGGCTTAACTCCGAGCACTTATGGCGAAATCTAAATATCGTCGAGGGTGTGCTGGGACGTTTCGTTTCCTTTGCGAGTTTTGAGCTGCCACGCTTTATCGGACCAAACACGGCTGCGCGCGTGGCCTTCATGAGACAGAACTTGTGGCTGGTGCCGTTCGTTGTTTTTCTAACGCTGGTGGGGATCTTGCAATGCGTGGCCTTGCTTGTTTTGTGGTTTAGAAAGAATCATCCGCGCAAGGACTGGAAGGCCATCAAATACTTCACGCTGGCAACGGTAGCGCTGTTGTATCTCAGCTTTTTGTTTTCGCTGAAGGCTCCGGCTTCTCACACGTTTTACGTCACGTTCCCAGTTGCGATGTTATATAGCCTCTACTGCTGGAGCGAGTTTCTCAAGAAACGAGGCTGGCAGACGTTTGCGAAAGTATTTATTGTCTGTGGTCTCATCTTCGATGTCGGATTGGCGGCCAACAATCTTAGACAAGTATCCCTTTACCGGGAGCGCGACAAAATTGTGGAGGCGATTAGGGCCAAAGATTATCGTCTACTGGGTGAAAGACGGTCCGGAGCTAGATATTAGACCTTGTGCGTACTCTGTGTCTCCGCGCCTCTGTGGTTATTAACGTTTAGCAATCACTCACCGCGGAGACACAAAGGACAGTGAGAACGCACAGAGAAAGCTGACTGAAAAAAATGACGATTCAATTTAGCCGGCGACTTGCGATCGTGGGTGGCATCCTGGCCCCGCTCGCGGAAACAGTCCGGCGCTGGAGCACCTGGCAACAGTCGCCCGCGAGCTTATTTGACGACTACATCATGGGAGCGTTCCTGCTTTATGGCGCCTGGCGCACCAGTAAGGATCTGCGTAGCGGACAACGAGTGCTCGCTGCTGCGTGGGCTTTTGCCTGTGGCTTGGGGTACTACAGTTTCTTTGGGCAGTTGCAGAGTATGCGTTCAGGTGAACCCGATCCTGCGCCTATCGCTTCAACGTGGGTCCTGCTCATTAAGGGCGTGGCGGTGGCATTGGCAATCGCGGCTTTGCTGATAAGTCTAAAACGCTTGCCCGATGACAAAGCCATGGTGAACTGAAGCATATTGCCCTTTTCGACTTCTCAAGTTCCTCCCGGTTGTCTAGAATCATCCAAACCAACTTGCGCAGCGCCCCATAGCCCCCGGGATATCCAACGACGGAGAAGAACCTGTGTCCGAGTCTCAACAACGCCAGTCACGTCGGGGATATCTAAATCCAAGCCTGGTGAGAAGTGTTTCCTTCTGGATAACCAGCCTTTGCATACTGGTGGCGGTGTTTGCTTCGCTACTCGCAATTTGGCAGTTTGCGGGGACTGACATCCTGTGGCGGACAGTGGCAACTTGTGCGGTAATAGGCAGCGGCACCGTGGCGTTCTATTGGGTCAATGTTCTCTTCGGCACTACCTCGGAATAAATCTTTCCAAGCGCAAACTGTCGGTTTGCGCTCTGGTTCATCTACCATTCGCGTGAGTGGGAATCACCTTCGCAGACTAACAGTTTGCGTTACAGCCTCGGAAACAAAATGAGAACTGTCGGCATCGTAGGCGGCATCGCGCCTGACTCAACCATCGAGTATTACCGTCAGATCATCGCTCAGTATCGAGCGCATTCAAGTGTTGGAGACTATCCATCGATAATCATCAACAGCATCAACCTAAGACGCATGATCGACTTGATCACGGCCAACCAACTCGCGGCGGTGACTGACTATGTGCTTGATGCCATTGAGAAGCTGGCGCGAGCCGGAGCGGATTTCGCCTTGCTGGCATCCAACACGCCGCACCTGGTTTTTGATGACCTGCGCGCGCGATCCCCCTTGCCACTAATTAGTATTGTGGAAACGGCGTGCGCCGAAGCTGAGGCGCTCGGGATGAAACGCGTCGCCCTATTCGGCACACGCTTCACCATGCGAGCGAATTTTTATCCCAACCTCTTCTCTCGTGCCGGAATTGAAATCATTCTGCCCAGCGCCACCGAGCAAGACTACATTCACACTCACTACATGGACGAGCTGGTGAACGGCATTTTTTTACCGGAAACGAAAAGGAGACTTCTGGAAATTGTCGACCAATTGAGAGAACGATCGCAGGTTGAGGGGATAATTTTGGGCGGCACTGAGTTACCGCTGATTCTGAACGACGGCGCACACAACGGCGTTCCGTTCCTAGATACCACCAGGCTTCACGTCAAACGGATCGTCGCGGAGTTAGAGGCTTAACTTGTCCGATAACTTCAGGAATCCGCGCTCATCAACCCGAAGGGTGAGAGAAAGTAGTCGGAGGTCGCAGCGTAGCGTAGACCTCCGGTAAGGTGAGAAGACCTCACCGCACCCTGAAAGGGTGCAAGATTCGTGCACCCCTCCGGGGTGCCCTTCCGTATTTATCTTGATCCGGTGGTCTACGTTCCACTTCGACCACCGGCTACTATCTGCGAGCCCTTCGGGCTCAAACATTACGGACTTGGGGATACCGGCGCCGGCGTCGGTGGCTTATTGAATTTAGTTTCGTCTACGGGCACGTTGAGTTTGATCTCCGTAAACTTGCGTGTCGAGCTCCAGAACGAATCGATCGCCGTAATCCGAATCGTAAACGGTACCTTCATACCATCGACCTCGCGATAATCTTCATAGTCAACTTGCTCTGGAATGAGGCCGACTATTGTTGTGGTCGACGTTATGCGACGCACTAATAGACCGGTCTGAGCATCGAAATAGAGCCGCTCTCCTTTGCCGTCAACGCCAAACCCTCGCAAGACGTAAACGTCTTTGCCATCGATCTTTTCTTTGCCGCCGTAGGTTATGCGACTGAACTGCCCCTGGAGTTTGATGTCCCTGAAAAGATCCGGGTAACGCCTGAGATAGAAGAGTTGCGTGCCCTCAAGCTCACGAACGCCGCGACTGCTTTTTTCCCAGGCGATTTTGCCATCGAAGCCTCGCTCAAAATTGCCCTGCCTGGGCGTGTTGAGAATGGTGAAAAGTTTATCCGGCGCTGTTTGGTAGACTTCATAACCTAGCGTGACGCCGTCTGATGTAAGCCACGTGCCTTTCATGGAACGTGTTTTGAGTTTCTCAATCACGGCGCTACCACCGAGTGCTTCTGTGTATTTGGCCAGGATCTGATCGGCGGTCGGCGGCGTTTCTTTCGGCGCTGTTTCCGCTGTTTCAGCGAAGGGTGTGGGTACTGCAATCGGCAATTGCGGAACGCGAGCCGGATGCTCACTACCGCGGTGACAGGTGAAACAACTGATAGCCGGATTACCCTTAAAGTTTGCTTTGTTAATCCCCTGCACCATCTTAATCATTTCGCGGGCGCTGCCCTTTTCCGGTTTTGCGTCTGAAACGAAGTCCCACTTGTCACCAGTCTTCACGTGACAGAACGTACATTTAACGCCAAGCGAAGAGCCCATGTAATTCATCACGGGAACAAGTTGCGACTGGGGCAGGCCGTTGAGCACCTGAATGTTTTTCTGAACTTGCTCGACGGTTTTTTCGGCCGACGCGATTTGTGCAGTTGCCGTCGCTTGAGTACTCGTGGTTTGCGCGGCAGAACGATCCAAGTATCCGGCCTCGGCAGAAATGACAATACTCAGGCTGGCGATCGATAGTAACGAGACGCAAAAACCGAGTAAACGAAGGCGTGTTAAATGTGAAGTGATCATATGGTTCATAGCAGTCCTTTCGCCCAGCAGGATGATCTCGCCTACCGCGGAGCGGTTGCGTAACTCAGCTTGGGGTTGACGGAGCTCAACTAACCCAACGTGTTTCTGTCGGTGTGTCGCCCGCAAACGAATCCCACAACCCCATGGGGGTTGCGAAGATTCATAATGAGTGTCCTTGTGGGAAGATTTCTATCTTGTTTCCGCCACCGCAGCGGCGGCGTGCGGCTTCTGCGGCACCAGAGATTCCAGCGTTCTATAAATCTGCAGGTAGATTTGCGTCTCGCGCGGTATCAATGTTTTCCACGAAGCACCGCCGCGCCTGATGTAGAGCGGCAGGCGCGCAGCATTCGAATTGTAACCGGCGGCGAGTAGCTCTGTTTGCGTCGCCAACTTTGCGTTCAACGCATACTGTACATCTTCGCTGGCAGCCAAATCGTTCCAGGTGTCCTGCATATACAACAGCATCGCTTGCAGGGCGTTTGCATGGTTACGCATGCCTACGACGAAATCAGGTGTAAGACCCACCCCCGGATGACGTTGCCGCACCAGGTTGTAAGCCCAGGGGATCATTTGCACCATGCCCCCAGCGCCTGCTGAGCTCACTGAGTAACGATAGGTATCCGGTTCATTCAAAGCGAAGAGAGAATAGATTTCATCAAAGAGGGTCAGACGGCTTTCCAGGCGAAAGCGATCGTGATCGACATGTTCCACCAGGCAGAGACGCTCGGCAACGTCGATAATCTGCGGAGATATGACGATGCCTTTTTCTTTCAGGCGCTTGTTTGCCAGATCGATCATGCGGTGGACGTAGGCGCGACCGGAGCGCGACAGATCCGGCGAGAGTAGAGCTGGATGCGCCGAAGTGTAGTAGGCCATTTCCCGAAAAACTCCGCGCTTCTCAATCGGAAACTCAACCACTAGCGGGACTAGCGAGCGACCCTGGCTATCAAAGATTGCCACTGCGGTGTTGACACCGTTGGCGCGCAACACGCGAATATTCACGGTTGTACCCAGCGAACTCGGCGTCGTGATTTCCGAGCCTTTGGTCAGGAAGACTTCTTTATAGACGGTGATCAAATGAATGCGCGCAGTGGTGGGATCCAGAGCTGCCACTGTCACCAGGTCTATAGATGGCGAAGTTTTCGCAGTTTGTAGCGGGCGCGACTTCAGCAAGCGCTCAGCTTCAGCTATTCGCGTTTGAATCTGAGGCGGTGTGAGGCTGCGCGCGCCGGCGGCAAGCGGTTCTCCGTGTCGCTCAGTCGCTGTCGGCCCCGCCACGTCCGGCCGGCCATCCGGCACCGTTCCAACTACCGCTCCCTGCGCTGTCGGGGCGTCGCTGTCTTCCGTTTCCGGTACAACTTGCGGATTAGACCGCTGTCCCGGAGGCGTTGTAATAAGGCGCGGCCTGGTTTCCAGGTTTGGGGAAGACGTTTGAGTTGGTGGCGTTTGCGCCTGCGCGGCGGCCAGGGAGATAGCAAAGACGAGCAATCCTGCGAGGGAAATTCTTTTCATAGGCAAATTCCAGGCTCACTTCCAACTTGTTTTGGGAAACAAGTGTCGCTTAGATTCGCCGATGCCCGTCTCGGTTGTCAATAGCGTTGTTCGCGTGCTTGGAATTCAACAAACCAAGCAGGCCGACTTATACAGAATCGGGAGCGGTAGCGACCGGTTTGTTACAGCATAGACTACCGCATGACGACCGAATTTCAGTGATGGAGGATTGGGTGGGGCGCGTCCAGTAAGTCGCGGTTTCGTGTGTTAGTCGACTTCGCTGCGGTTCTTTTGAATCTGAGGAAAGTTGAAACCGGTCGCTACTGCTCCCGGTAGTCGCGTTCGCGTGAGAATCCTCATTAAGACACAACCGCTCCTGAGACTGGCGTGTCTCAGGAGCGTTGTAGTGAGTACGGCAGGAAGCCCGGCTCAAGACCAATGGCTAAATTGGCGAGCACAAACTAACAGCTTGCGTCAATCTTAATTCGACTCAACGACTGGCCTGCGAACCATTAATTACGTGGTTCTCGTCGGAGCCGCCGAAAGCGACACTAACCAGTTCCGTTTCGCCGCCGTTGCTGGTGGATCTTAGTTCCAGCGTCTCTGCTTTACGATCGCGCTTCGCAGAGGTTGTCGTTGCGCGAGCAATGACCTTGCCATTCTTGACTATCGACAGCTCTCCAGTTTTGTCATCAAACTTCAGATCGTACACGCCCTGCTTCACAAGCGTGCCGTTGATCTTAGTGTCCGTGGGAAAATTTACGGTTTCGGTTTTGCCTTTCGCAAAAACTGAAAGAGCTGCCAGTGAAGTGATTAGAAGGGCGAGAGCGATTCGATTTAAGGTAGTTTTCATTTCCGGACTCCTCGTTAGATTTTGCAGACCACTCCTGGGGGAGCATGCCCTATACAACGAAGGACCGCGGCGTAAGTTCCAAAACTAAATTTGAAAAAAAATTCGATCGCAAACAAGCACAGAGCTAATTCAAATTTCTGGATTACTTTTCTTCCATCCAATCGCGTGTCATGTCACACCATAGCGCCAGTCCGCGCCATTCTTTGAAGCGTGAATAGTAACGAGCGATCTTCTTGTCGGTAGTCTTGCGTCCATTATTTCGTACCGAAAAAAATTTCGCGCGCGTCCAGGAATCAAGCGCGAGGCCATCATATCGACCCAGCAGCTTGAGCAGGTTCTCGGCCGCGTAAGGCCCTACCCCCTTGACCCCCCTCATCTCTTTCATGAGTTCCGCGGTTGGCAGCGGGCTCGTCAGCCAGGCTTCAACGTCGAGCTCGCCAGAGGCCACGCGATCGGCTAATAGCTTTAGGTACTCGGAACGATAACCGGCCCGCACTTCATTCACATAAAACTTCAAAGGCATCAGCGCCATGGCTTCGGGCGTGGGAAACGTTCGGTCGCCGTTAGTCGATTGCCTTCCCAGGTTTTCAACCAGGCCGGTGACCATCTTCTGCGTAAGGGCCCAGGAGCAGTTGGTGGTGCAAATCATTTTCACCAAATCCTCAAAGACTGTTGGCGAACGCAGCAGACGGCCGGCACCCTGGGTCGGGATCCAGTTGAAATCGTTATCCGCTGCAAGCATGCGATAAAACTCAGCGATGTTGTCGTCGAGCCTGAGCATGTGGCGCACATCAGCCACCACCTTTTTTGTGGCAGCCTGATTAAGTCGGCGAGAAGTTGTGATTAAAAGGGCCCGCTTAGTTGCGCTAATAGTGATAGTTACGGGACCAGCATCTTGCAGATCCAGAGTTCGCGTTAACTGCCACTTTTCGTCATCAATTTTGAACGGCAACAACTGGCACCAGCCGTGACTGATGATTGTTCGTCTAAAACTGAATTCCGGTGGGGTTGCAAAAGTAATTTCCATGATTTCGTTCAAACCTGGGGCAGGCAAACATTGCCGCTGTTGATGATTCAGCCTCCGTGAAGAGTAAGTTGATTGGAACGGATTCGCAACATAGTCAAAGGGTCCGGTCGTCGAATTCTTTCATTTAAGTCACGACACGGATCTCTGCTTTTCTTTCCCCCCTTGTGCTTGTACGTTTCGGCTACAGTCAAGCTGATTCTTGACAGCGTGCGGTCGTACGCCTAGACTGAGCTCACTTGAAAACGAAATAAGGAAGGCTGTTCTGGCCACCCCCTAACACTTGGGGACAAGGCCAGGGTGGAGTACAAACACAGTGACTCCCTACGGCAAATTACGGTGAACTTAAGCACCGCTTCCGACGATAATTAGAATACGGAGCTTTCCGGTTCTGCCCCACTGGGCCATACAATTAACCTCGTGGGGCATTGTCGTGTCTGGAGGCGATTTTCTTCCCGATTCACACCACCAAGACGCTGAGAGCGCCAAGAAAAAGCAACAGTCAAGGTTCAGGGAGAATAGTAGAATTCGTGCTATCAATGTTTCCTGGTGTTCTCGGCGTCTTGGCGGTTTAGCTCCTGTCCATCACCCAACTACTACCTTACGTAAATCGGATTGGAAATAATCCACGGCTGCTCGCCGGCGGGCTTTGGCAGTTGCGGCAAATAAACCTCTACGCGATAACTTCCTTTTTCACGAGCCACAAACTCCAGTTTGCTGAGGGCGCTCTTGTCGTCCACCACCTCGCCATCCTTCAGCAACACTATTCGCGCAGCGACAGGAACGCTGACGGATAGCCGGACTTCATTTTCGAGTTTGATTTCGTCGCCCATCACTCTCTCTTCGTCCCCGGAATGGGCGCTATAACGAAACCCGGTTGTGTCGCCAAAGAGATCGAAGCCAATGAAACAATGTCCCTCTGAAATCGCGGCCAGCAAGTGCCCTTGCTGCAGTGACGAAAAATCCACTAGACCGCTGGACGGCAGGTTGACCAAAACATGCATCCGGACCAGGCGAAAACTTCTTTCATAAGGATCGAGTTTGAAGCCAAGCAGTGTTTTGCCGGATGAATCGTTCAAGCTCATCCCGATGTTTGCATGCGCGTCGTTTCCAGCAGTCGCTACTATTCTCTGCCCTCGTTGCTTGATCTGATCGTCCCACAGCTTGAGACTCTCAGTGGGTCTTTCATAAAAAGTTGCGAACAATAGATCGGGATAACTGCGATAAGACCAGAGCGCATCGAAGAACATGACGACCGGGTTCATCCGGCGCGCATTCGTATAAACGTTGTACACCTCGATGCCTTTATAACCACTCGCTCCCCAACTCTTGAACTCTTGCGGATATGCCACTACGTTCAGGCCGCTGCTGTGCCGAGATAGAACTTCCTGCGTCGACCACTTACCGTCATCAGCAGCCTGCGCATCACCAGGGATCAGCAGCAAGCGATCTCCCAAAGCAGTGCTCACTTCATTGCCATTAACGAATAGAACGCCGCCATGGTTACCCTTCAACGTCATCTCGGCAGTGTTGAAATTCGGCGAGGGATGTTCGGTTATCACCACAAAGTTCAGTTGGTTGGCTTGTGCTGCCGAAATAATGTCAGCGAAGTTGCCAGTGCTGTGGCCGCCGAGAAAAGAATGCACGTGTATGACGCCTTTGAACTCAGCCGGGTCGCCTATTTTTTCAGACCGAACACTCTGGGCATTCAGTTGCTGAATCGCGGCCTGAAGACGACCAAGTTTGTAACGGCGGTAGATAAATGGAATCTGCGAGATCGCCAGGAGGGCCAGCAGGAACAGTAGAAGTTTTTTCCAACGCTTCATGAAAGAAGTCAGCTCTCGAAGTCGACCGAGGCCACCTGTTCGCTGATGGTCTTCCCGAAGGCGGCAACTTTTATGTGTTCCGGATGAACTGTGTAGGATTCAAGCGCCGCTCGATCGCGGAAGGTGGCAACGAGGCCGGAGTCGAAAGAACGCGCCAGCTTCAGCACATCGAAACCCACAGACAAACTCTCGACCTCAGGGATTATCAAGGCCAGGGCACCAAGCATCCGCACGTGTTCTTGACGAACTTCCTCTTCGACGTCCGAATTGTATTTCCAAATCACAATGTGTGTAAGCATAAGCAGTGGTCAGTAGTCAGTGATCAGTGGTCAGTGATCAGTGGTCGCTCCTGGAAACCATGGGTCAGACAGTGGCTTCGACGTCTCTGCATCACTATTTCCTGAATAGCCAAAACTGACCACTGGTCACTGGCCACTAGCCACTGATTCTCCTTCGCACCAGCTACGCGTAACGTCGTGGCGGTAAGCGAAAAGTTTTTCCAGTCGTCGCTGCACCAGTAAAGGCGCGACGGCGCGCCCCAGAAAACCAAGTGGCGGTTCGTAATCTATTTCATCACGCAGCATCGCTCCCTCAGCATGGGGCTCGATGATATGTCGGTGGCGCCAACTTCGAAACGGCCCCTTGACCTGAATGTCTTCAAACAATCGCGGTGGCTCGTAAATTGTATGCTGTGCTACCCACCGCGCCGTGATTGGTCCAATAATCTTTGTCTCGATTATTGCCTGAGTTCCAACTTCTGAAATCTTAGCAGCTTGAACCAGGCGTGCGCTCTCCCAGGGTGGCATTAGCAGACTCAAAACGTCTGGTTGCTCATGAAATGCGAAGACGCGCTCGGGAGTCGCACGGATAACACTTTCTTTAACAAACCTCATTCAATAGCAACCAACAAACTTCAAGTTGTCTGAGTTTTAAAGAGCGGGGGCAAGCCCGCCTTCCTAACCTGAAAGACTGCGAACTTGGGCTAATAGATCTCTCACTGCTACGGCTTCGGACTGGCGGCCGGTTGAGGCGTCTTAGGTTGCGGTTCCTCAACCTTGATGGAGGTGCGAATTTGATCCCAGGCGGGCAGGGCCTTCGTCAGCGCTTTATCAGGACCGAAACGAGTCAACACTACCAGTCGCTGGCCAACAACTCCCCAAAAGATTTCCGCAGCGCCCGATTCGCCCTCGAGCGAAGCGCTAATCCTGACGCCATCGCCACTAAGACCGGCAATCTCGGTAGTCGCGGGTGCGCGTTTAGGTGCAGCTCCCATTTGCTCAAACTGCTTTTGAGTCGAGTTGACGTATGGATCGACTAAGATTCTTCGTGCTTCCGCCAGTTGCTCAGGAGTTTTGACCGGCGTTCGATAGACGAAGACGCGAATTTGCGCGTCACTGTCCGGGCGTCCGAAAGTCATTTGTTGGGCGTCGGCATTGCTGGTGTCATTGAAGGTCCAGCTGGCGGGATAAGAAAAGCTCAAGCCATCCTTCTTGAATTCTTTGGCGTCGCCCGTCTGGGCCGATGCGGATAAACCACAAATCAGCAAGAGCGTGGCTAGTGCCAAAAGCTTGCGCGATGATTTCATGATCTCCTCCTGAGAAAGTTTTTCACGTCCCGCCAACCTTAAGAAGTTGCTTCGACGCGTAGCGTCGGTATGAGTTTATCCCGGCGTTTCAACGCGGGGAAAAGTTAAAACCAGGGTTTTCGCGTCGCGTAGTGACGCCTGACCTTCGATCTCAATGCAATCGTCGCTACGCGACGAGGACCTTAATATCCTTGGGCCCGAATATCCCTGGGCCCGGCGTTTAAAACGCCGGGCTAAATTCATACCGACGCGTTAAGCGTCGGATAGTAGTAACTTTAGTTGCTCATTCAACAAATCCCAAACCTGACGCACCTGTTTTTCAGTTGTGCGAATGTTACCGATGGACAGCCGGAGCGTGAGTTTGTCGTTCAACTTCGTATGCGAAAGCAGCGCTTTCCCGGTCCCGGTCACACCATGCATGATGGCTTCGTTCAGAACATCGAGCCGGCCGTTGAGCGCCTCACCGGCTACTCCTTCCATGCGCGGACAAGCACGAAAACATACCAATGCCAGCGGCACCGGCGCCATCAACTCCCAATTTGGATCAGCTTCGATCCACGCGGCAAACAGCTTTGCCAACCTGCAGTGTTCGCGTATACGTGCGGCCAGGCCCTCACGGCCAAAGTATCGAATGACCATCCACAGCTTCAACGCGCGAAAACGACGGCCCAGCTGAACGCCATAGTCTGAACCGCTACGCACCTGTTCCTGCTCGGGCGTGCGCAGATATTCAGGGACAAGCGAGAAAGCGCGACGTAGCAGATCCATATGCCGGCAATACAGCACCGAAAGATCGAATGGCGTGAACAACCACTTATGCGGGTTAACTGCCAGCGAGTCCGCGCGTTCGCAGCCTTTAAGAATATGCCGCAACTCCGGTACGACCGCTGCCGAGCCCGCATAGGCCGCATCAACATGGAGCCACATCGCGTACTTTTCGCCGATCGGAATTATCTCCGAAACCGGATCGATGCTCGAAGTTGACGTTGTGCCTACCGTGGCAACTATGCAGAAAGGCAGAACACCGTTCGCTTTGTCTTCCTCAATCGCCGCGGCGAGCGCGCCGACATCCATGCGAAATTCACTATCGGTGGGAATCTTACGCAACCCGCGCTGGCCCAGGCCAAGGGTTATCACGCCCTTTTCGATTGATGAATGCGCCTGCTCGGAAATATAAACACGTAGCTGCGGCAAATCTTTGCGACCGCTCATTCCTTCTTCGCGAATGCGCAACTCGACGCCCTCGCGCGCGGCAGCAATCGCATGCATGCTGGAAACGGAGGCAGTGTCGTAGATGATCCCAGTCATGCCTGCGTCGAGACCCATCATCTGACGCAGCCAATCGAGGGTTACTTCCTCCAACTCTGTCGATGCTGGCGACGTCCGCCAGAGCATGGCTTTATTGTCAAAGGCGGCGCTCAGGAGTTCGCCAAAAATTCCCGGGGCTGAGGTTGAAGTAGCGAAGTAAGCAAAGAATGAAGGATGGTTCCAATGGGTCAGTGCTGGCACTATTAACCGATCCACGTCAGCAATGATCTGCTCCATCGCTTCACCTTGCTCTGGAGGCGCGACCGGTAGTTGTGCTTTCAAGTCTCCGGGTTCGATCTGTGCCATTACCGGCAAGTCTTCAACGTGCTCCAGGTATTCCGCGACCCAGTCGACCAGCTCATGGCCAAAGCGGCGGAAGTCTTCCTTGCTCATGTCGCCCAGGTCGGGCGCCAGTGCTGGTTTGGGCTCGGTCATGGGGCGCAGTCTAGATTAGCGGGAGACTAATTTCCACGTATTTCGAACTAACCGCCAAGGCGCCAAGAGCGCCAGGGAAATCCACCTAAAGGGTGATACAACAAGACTGTCCAACAAAGTCTAGCTGTAACCTTTGCATTTCCTATTTTTTGTTTTCTTTGGCGGTCTTGGCGGCTTGGGGGTTAGTTCAGCAAAGCCAAGCGCAGTTAAAGTTTGCGTCAGTTACCGTCTCGAAGCTATTATTCACCCTCGATTCTGAACTAACAGTAAAATCAACGCCCGATCAATGCGACCGTAATGCGACGGCAATACTGAAGTGCCGGTAACTAAAACTTTCCGTCGCCTATCGACTACTAAAACAAACTTCGCCTGTGAGGACACTATGAAAAGACTTCTGCTTTCGCTCCTATTAATATCATCTTTCCTTTTTTCCTTTGCTTGTGAGCGCAAGGGTGGGCCAGGTGCTGGTGGGCAAACCGGCCCGATCACCATCGGCTATTACGGAGACCTTACGGGGCGGACGTCAAACTTTGGCCAGTCAACCAAGGCTGGCGTAGAGATGGCTGCGGACGAGATTAACAAAGCAGGCGGAATCAACGGCCGGCAAATTACAATTCTTTCCGAAGACGACGAAGGGCGGCCGGAAAAAGCAGCGACCGTTGTAACAAAACTTATCAATCAGGATCGTGTTGTGGCGCTGCTCGGCGAAGTAGCCTCGGGAAACACACTGGCTGCGGCGCCCAAGGCCCAGGCCGCGAAGGTGCCGATGATTTCGCCGTCATCAACTAACCCGGCCGTGACTCAAGTCGGCGATTACATTTCGCGCGTCTGTTTTATCGATCCGTTCCAGGGCGCAGTGATGGCCAAGTTTGCAGCCAACACCCTGAAGGCAAAGAAAGCGGCAATCATGCTCGACTTCAATTCGCCTTACAGTCGGCGGCCTGACCGAATTCTTCGAATCAAGCTTTAAGAAATTAGGCGGAGAGATTATTGACAAGCAGTCTTACACTCAGGGCGATCGCGATTACAAAGGCCAGCTCACCGCCATTCGGGCGAAGAATCCCGATGTGATCTATGTCCCGGGTTACTACGGCGAAGTCGGTGTCATCGCGAAACAAGCAAAGCAACTGGGCATCAATGTGCCTTTGCTGGGCGGCGACGGTTGGGACTCGACGCAGCTCTGGGATTTGGGCGGCGACTCTCTAAATGGCGATTTCATTTCCAATCACTACTCTGTCGACGATCCTTCCCCGGCAATTCAAAAGTTTGTGGCTGCCTATAAAGCCCGCAACGGCAACGTCCCTGACGCGCTCGCCGCGCTCGGCTACGACGCCATGAAAGTCCTGGCCGATGCCATCACTCGCGCCGGCACTACCGAGGGACCACAACTCAAGGATGCCATCAACGCCACCAAAGGCTTCGTCGGCGTTACCGGCACGATCTCTCTCGACGGCGAGCGGAATGCTGTCAAGCCGGCCGTCGTGCTGAAACTTCAGGACAAGAAATACATCTACCAGGAAACAATCTATCCTGAAGGCATGACCGCGCCCGCAGCTCCTGCGGCTCCGGCCATTTCGCCGGCAACTGCGCCCGCATCGTCTCCAGGGGCCGCATCCTCTCCCAAATAGCGCCGGCGAAATCATTCAATGGACACCTTCGTTCAGCAACTGATTAACGGCCTGACGATCGGCGCGATCTACGCGCTGATCGCCCTGGGCTACACGATGGTCTATGGCATCCTGCGCCTGATCAACTTTGCCCACGGCGACATCTACATGGTAGGCGCGTTCGTGGGTTACTTTTTGTCGTTCCAACTTGGTTTTGCGACCGGGCCATCATTGCTCGGACTCAGCGTGGTGCTGGTGGCATCGATGATTGCGGCGGCGCTGGTGGGAATGGCTATCGAACGCTTCGCTTATCGTCCGCTTAGAAAATACGCGCGCATGACCACCTTGATTGCGGCCATCGGTGTTTCGCTGCTTATCGAAAATCTCTTTGTGGCCAGGCTTGGCGCCGCGCCGCGTGCCTTTCCCCAGCTTCTCAGTGAGCAGAGCTATACGCTGTTTGGCAACGCTGCTATTTCAAAATCCCAGATTCTAATCTTTGCGGTTTCGGTAGCGCTGATGCTTTTGCTGCAGTGGGTTATTTTCAAGACGAAAGTGGGCACGGCGATGCGCGCCGTCTCCTTTAACCTCAACTCCGCAAAGTTAATGGGTATCAACACCGATTTTATTATCTCGTTTACTTTTGCTTTGGGTTCAGCATTGGCTGCGGCCGGTGGAGTATTGACGGCTCAATACAATCCGCAGATTGATCCTCTGATGGGAATTCTGACCGGCCTGAAGGCTTTTGTGGCCGCGGTGCTCGGTGGCATCGGTAACATTCCGGGCGCGGTTCTAGGAGGTTTGCTCATCGGCATTGCCGAGACCTTTGTGGTCGGCTATGGACAAAACGTCGGCATCCCCTCGACGTTTCGCGATGCCGTTGCCTTCGCAATTCTAATCCTGGTGTTGCTGGTAAGACCGTCTGGCTTGCTGGGATCTACGGTTCAGGAAAAAGTTTAGACTTACGACGTGCAAAGGCTTTTCGTTAAGGTGACAAGCTAACAGAATGCCAACGCCCAAGAGAGTCCTCTCGACCATCGCCATCATCATTGCCCTCTATCTCGTGAACGCATTCATGAGCAAGGAGGGCCTTTTTGGCTTCGGGTTTGGCGCTTACCCCACCGACGTGTTGATGACTCTCACCATCAACATAATTCTGGCAGTTTCGTTAAACCTGATCACCGGCTTCACCGGCCAGTTCTCTATTGGCCACGCGGGTTTCATGGCCATCGGCGCCTATTCTTCTGCTTATCTGGTTGTCTATCACGCGCAGTTTTGGGAACGCGATCTGGCCACAACCGTCGGCTTTACAGTCGCGCATGCGCTGGTCTTCATAGTTGCCATAGGGTTTGGATCCCTGGTCGCGGCGTTCGCAGGTTTGCTGGTAGGTATCCCTTCGCTTCGCCTGCGCGGCGACTACCTTGCCATCGTCACGCTTGGCTTTGCGGAAATTATTCGCATCGTGATTCTTAACATCGACAAAGTCGGCGGCGCCACCGGGTTTTCAGTGCCGAGTTACAGCAACTTCATCTGGGTCGGTGGGTTCGCAATCATCTCAATCGTGATCGTTCACAATATTGTGCACTCTGACATCGGTCGCGCGCTTGGTTTCGATACGCGAAGACGAACTGGCAGCCGAAGCCATGGGTATTAATACCACGCGCTACAAAGTTCTCGCCTTCGTGATCAGTTCCGCTCTGGCTGGATTGGCCGGCGTACTTTTCGGGCATTACCGTTCGTTTTTGAGCACTAACGATTTCCAGTTTATCCGTTCTTTTGAAATCATCATCATGATCGTACTGGGCGGCATGGGCTCGCTCACGGGAGCAGTTCTCGGTGCAGTCGTCATCACGATAATGCCGGAGCTGCTGCGACAAATGCCGGGCGATTTGTCACGCTATCGATTGGTTGTTTACTCCGCGCTCTTAATCGTGATCATACTGACGCGCCCGCAAGGTATTCTGGGAACGCGCGAGTTTAGCCTTTCCTGGCTTAAGCGCTCGCGAAAACGGCCTGAGGGAGCCCAGGTGGTCGGTGGCACGGGCGGAGTTTCAATAGCTGAGCAAGGAGCTTCCGCAGGCGACAGCAAGAAGGACAAGGAAAATCTATGAGCGGCACACCGGAACAAGATGCCGTGAAGGCCACCAGGGAAGACTCGGTCATCAGTGAAGCTGCACGCGTCATCGGACGCCATCAGGGCCGGCCGATCGCTGCAGACCCGCCGCTGAAAACGGTCAAGTGTACGATCCAGTTTGGCGGTCTAATCGCTGTCAATGCGCTGGACATGAGCGTGGAGCGCGGGCAGATCTACGGTCTCATCGGACCAAACGGCGCCGGCAAGACGACTGTATTCAATCTCCTGACGGGCGTTTATAAACCGACTTCCGGCGAGATCTATTTTCAGGGCAAACGCATCGACGGCCTGCGGTCATATGAGATTTCGCGACGCGGCGTATCGCGCACGTTTCAAAACATTCGACTCTTTCCCAGTATGTCTGTTTTGGAAAACGTTATGACTGCCTGTCACCGGCACGCCCAACAGGGATTGGTCGACGCGGTCTTCCGGCTGCCTCGATTTGAGCGCGACGAACGCGACCATCGCGAGTTTGCTTTGGAGTTGCTCGAGATATTCGATCTGGCGCGAATGAAAGACGAAGGCGGAACAAGCTTGCCCTACGGCAGTCAGCGTCGACTCGAGATCGTTCGGGCGCTCGCCACCCGTCCCCAGCTTTTGTTACTCGACGAGCCTGCGGCGGGCATGAATCCTTCCGAACAGGAAGACTTGATGGGACTGATTCAAAGGATAAGAGACCGCTTCTCGCTGACAATTCTGCTGGTCGAACACAACATGAAAGTGGTGATGGGCGTCTGCGAAAAAATTCAGGTTCTTGATTATGGCAAGTCGATCGCTCTCGGCGTTCCGGAAGAGATTAGAAACGATCCGAAGGTTATCGAAGCTTATCTTGGGGATTAGGTTTTTGGTCCTTGGCCTTGGGTCTTTGTTTTTTGAGCTTTGTACTTAGACCTTTGTACTGTTGCTCTTTTGGCTCAAGATGAAAAAGACAAACTAAGTACAAAGTTCCAAGTACAAAGAACAAAAACCAAAGTCCAAAGGCCCAAGACCAATTCAGTTTATGCTTACTTTAGATAACGTCTCCGTCAACTACGGCGCGATAGAGGCCCTAACCGGGATCTCTATGCACGTCGAAAAGGGCGAGGTGGTTACGCTCATCGGCGCAAACGGCGCCGGCAAAACCACCACTCTGCGTACCATTACCGGTCTGCTCGAGCCGCGCGCCGGGAAAATTACTTTTGAAGGCGAGGACATAAGCGGTCGGGCTACGCATAAGCTCGTCGCCAAAGGCATCTCGATGTCGCCGGAAGGTCGTGGCGTGTTCTCGAATTTATCTGTCAGAGAAAACCTGCAGATGGGCGCCTATCTTAAAAAAGACAAGCGCGCAATTGCCGCTGACATGGAGCGGGCCTTCGTCATGTTTCCACGTTTGAAGGAACGCGAATCACAAAAGGCGGGAACACTTTCCGGAGGTGAGCAGCAAATGCTGGCCATCGGCCGCGCCCTGATGTCGCAGCCCCGTTTACTCTTACTCGACGAACCGTCATTGGGCCTGGCGCCACTGGTTGTCCACACGATTTTCGAAGCTATCGACGAAATTAAGAGTAAGGGGACAACGATACTGCTGGTAGAACAAAATGCACACGCTGCCTTGAAACACTCTGACCGCGCTTACGTCCTGGAAACTGGTCGCATTGTTATGGAGGGATCCTCGAAGGATCTCGCAGCCGACCCGAGAATTAAAGAAGCCTACCTTGGTGAGTAGATCAAGCCATTTACGCTCCCCTCTCCGCACGCGGAGAGGGGTCGGGGGAGAGGTTAGAGCAAACGTCACCCCACCCCAACCCTCCCCACTCGTGGGGAGGGAGCAAGATTCGAACAAATACTTTCGAATTAGCTTAGCGGTTCTTGTGCTGTTCGCGGTGTTCACGCTCGCGCCCTCGTGTGCTTCAACGCCAAAGAGCACGGCTGACCACGCAACAGTGAACATTGGATTCTTCGGCGATCTTACCGGGCCCACCTTCAACTTCGGCATGTCGGCAAAGAACGGAGTGTTGATGGCAGCCGACGAAATCAATCAAGCGGGCGGCATCAATGGGCGTCAGATAGATATCGTTATCGAAGACGACAAAGGCAGTCCCGAAGAGGCCGCGCAAGTCACCGGCAAACTGATTGAACGTTACAAAGTGGTAGCCATTATTGGCGCCGGTGCTTCGGGAAACAGTCTGGCCTCGGCACCCAAAGCTCAAGCGGCGCGCGTGCCGTTGATAGCCCCCTCATCAACCAACCCGGCAGTTACGCAGGTTGGTGATTACATTTTCCGGGCCTGCTTCATCGACGCTTTTCAAGGTGAGGTGATGGCAAAGTTTGCCGTGCATACCTTGAAGGCGAAGCGTGCAGCGATCATGCTCGACTTCAATTCGCCTTACAGTCGCGGCTTGACGGATTTCTTTGAGTTTAGTTTTGCAAAACTCGGCGGCGAGATCGTGGCCAAGCAATCCTACTCGCAAGGAGATCCTGATTACCGCGGGCAGTTGAGCGCTGTCAAAGCGGCCAACCCGGATGTGATCTACATTCCGGGCTATTACGGTGATGTTGCCATCATTGCGAAACAAGCGCGGCAGGTCGGTCTCACCGTGCCGTTGCTCGGCGCAGATGGTTGGGACGCGCCTGAGCTTTGGGAACTCGGAGGCGACACCCTGAATGGCAGTTACATTTCCAACCACTATTCAGCGGACGATCCGTCGGAAACGATTCAGAAGTTTGTGCACGCTTATCGCCAGCGCTACGGCAATCTCACGCCTGACGCGCATGCGGCTCTGGCCTATGACGCCTTAAGATTTCTTGCCGAAGCGATTGCCAGGGCAGGCACAACGGAAGGACCGAAGTTGCGGGAAGCTCTGGCCGAAACTAAAAACTTTGCCGGCGTCACCGGAATCATCAGTATGGATCGTGATCGGAACGCGGTGAAACCCGCGGTCGTCTTAAAACTCGAGGACCTGAAGTACATCTATCAGGAAACAATCCAACCGGAGGGTTCTGGCGCCACGGTAACCGCATCACCTTCACCACAGGCGACCAAGCCTAAATAGGGCCATAACATACTTCATTAACCGGGCTGCTTTTTTGAACCGGCGTAAGGTTCAGTGTCTGGTTTGAGATCAAAGACTTCCGCTAGCGGAGAGAAAAACACTAGGGCTATTATCGTTCCACCGAAGAGGGTGCTAATGCTCAAAAGCATTCGTGTCCAACCCGTTTGCACATAAATGGCATTCGTAGGAATCAGCAAGGTCGCTACTGCGTAGAGTGGTATAAGCAAGAGTTTGGCCCATCTGCGGAAGAGTAATAGGCCTACCGAGTCTGCGACAGAGAAAAAGAAGAGAACTATTTCTACCCAGACCACGACCTTCTCGAATTGAGTAGCGCCAAGCCGCTGCCTACTCTCGAAGAAAGGGATTAACTGTGTTGGGAGATGCTGTCTGGCGGCTTGTGACACAATCACGGCAGCTATCGCTGTCGCCCAGTTTAGCGTTATGAGGATGCGGAGAATCTTCTTCAGAGTTGTGAGGTTCACGCGGCCTCTCGCTTCTTAGCTGCTTGTTGACATAGTGGCGTCAATCACATAAGCAATCAATTGCCGGCAGGAACGAGCTCCCACCTTTTTGCGCGTTCGATCATTGCCTCTTTGAGTTGAGGCCAGTCGTGCAGAGTGGCGGGATCGAAGTCGGCTCCATTCGGCCAGACAAGCGTGTGAACTTCAGGGTCAAGCGCTACCCTGTTGAAAAGTTCAACATCCCGCAGAGGTGCGTATAACTCGCCAGCCAGGATTGGACGGAAATCAATTAGCTGTTCGCTTTGATCGTCGAAGGCTATTTGAAGGGTATACGGCCCCACTATGGTGAAGTCTGTAACTCGGTAGATTGCATGGGTCATGGTAAATCCCTACTTCAACGGCTCAATCGGGAAAGGCGAATGACCTTCCTGTAACCTTTCCCAATCCGCGATCAGTTCCGGCTGATGAAGTTCTGCCCAGGCTTCAACCAACCGTTGCTGTCTCCTTGGTAACGACCCAGAAATTACTTCGACCGGTTCAATGCTCAAAACAGCCACGTGTTCCTGATAGTAAGCATGAAAGTGTGCCCGATGATGGGGTTCTCCAACCTCCGAAAACATTCGGATTATTATCCCAAAAAACCTGCTTAGTTCAGGCATTACAGCATTCTACGCCGGTCCGCATGAACGCGCCAAAGAGGTCATAGCAAATTTCGAGCGGACGCCAACGCTTCCGCAACGCGCTCCGGCGCTGTACCACCGACGAGTGATTTTGAGCCGATCGTGTGTTCCAACGTGAGCGCCGCAAACACATCGTCTTGAATCTCCTTTGAGAATGAGCGCAGTTCGTCCAACGACATTTCGCCGAGTTCAATGTCTTTCTCAATCGCCTTTATGACAATCCGGCCCACGAGTTCATGCGCGTCCCTAAAGGCCACGCCCTTGCGCGACCAGGTAGTCTGCAAGTTCGGTAGCATTCATCATTCCTTTGGATGCCGCGCGCTCGCATGCGATCTACATTCAGCTTCACATTGACGCAATACCAGGGTGGAAACTTCAAGACACCCGGCCGTCGAATCGAAGGCGTCGAAGACCGCTTCCTTGTCCTCCTGCATATCCTTGTTGTAGGCAAGTGGCAATCCCTTCAACATGGTAAGCAGTGAAACTGTCTGACCAAAAACGCGACCGGCCTTACCGCGCACGAGTTCCATCGAGTCAGGGTTCTTCTTCTGCGGCATCAAGCTCGAGCCGGTGGACACTGCATCACTTAGTTCAAAGAAGCCAAACTCGCTGGTCGAATAAAGTATTACTTCTTCAGCTAAACGGGATAGATGAACCATGATGAGCGAGCAGGCGTTGACAAACTCAACACAGAAATCACGATCGCTAACGGCGTCTACGCTGTTTCGCGAAATACTTTCGAATCCGAGCTCGCGGGCCACCGCGTCGCGGTCAATTGGAAAGGAGGAACCCGCCAAAGCTGCGGAACCGAGCGGCATGACATTTACTCGTCGGCGAATCTCACTCAGCCGCTCGCGATCGCGGGAAAGCATTTCAAAGTAAGCCAGACACCAGTGTGCGAAGAGTATCGGCTGCGCGCGCTGTAAATGCGTATAACCAGGAAGTACCGCGTCGGAGTTGGAGTCCGCGAAATCAAGCAGGGCGGTCTGAGTTGAGCGAACACTCTCTGAAAGTTGATCAAGCGCTCCTCTCAACCACAAGCGCAGATCAGTGGCCACTTGATCGTTGCGACTGCGACCGGTGTGCAACTTGCGGCCGGCATCGCCAACGATCTCCACCAGTCGCGCCTCGACGAAGGAATGCACGTCTTCGGAAGCCATTTGATCGAAGTAGGCGCTGTCATCTTCATGCGCCAGGACGCTTTGTAGTCCGGCATTTATTCTGTCAGCCTCTTCCCCTCGTGATCACGCCGGCGGCGGCGAGCCCGTTGCAGTGAGCAACACTCGCATGAATGTCGACGGCGAATAGTCTCCGATCAAATGCAAAGGAATTATTAAACGTCGTAAACGATGGATCGGCGTCCTGTGAAAATCGCCCACCCCATAGGTTCCGGCTCTTAGTCATTGTTATTTCCAAACTATGGATTGTACGCACCGACGCCGCAAACATCGCTACCAACCTTGCGCACGAATATTGTCTTCGGCTCAATCTTCCGTGAGACAGGGTTAATCATCTGGAATTGGACCGAACCTTCACTTTTGGTGTTGCCCGTTTCCCATATCGACCTGCCGACTGGTTTTCCGTCGGCGTCTTTGAGAATGTCTGGAGAAGAACCCACGTACTGGGGAAAGCCTCCGTTCGCAGTAAGTTTATCGTTCGGGCCAATACATACGACGTAGAGATCGCGATCGCCAAACGGTGCTGTCTTGTGATTAAAATCCGAGAGGGCCTGCTCGCGGCCAACAGAATTGTAATGATCTACCGCCTTTATCAGCATTGCTTTAGCCTCAGCCGGCGAGCCGCGCTCTGACGTGGCCGGAGACGGCTGCGATTGTGAAGACGGTTGGTCGCTGGGCTTGGCGCCTTTCGTCGGAGGCGCTGATCGTGCACAGCCGAACGTCACACTGAGCGAAATGCTGACGAAAATAAAAGCTGCTTTCATGGACTGCAATTCCTAAAAGTTATTCTTGCACGTTAGGGTTCCTGGATAACTCGACTAATCTAATCTCGTCCAGGTGTATCTGATGATTCTTCCTCCAACGTCGGAGGAGCGTCTTCCCGAGAGTTGAAAGCTACGGCCGAGCTCCACCTCCCGCGGCGCATCCAGCACAGCCGTTGGCTTTTGCGTGTCACGGACAATTACTTCGGCGACAGAGGCGTCTGAAGCATTACCACTATCATCTGTAACCACAAGTTGGAACCGGTGGCGGCCCGGAGGGAGTGGAGCGTTCGGCGCCACGGTGACTTCCACCTCAGGGTTATCCGTAACGACAGCCTGACCAACTCTAAACTCTGCCATATTTTTCTCCTTCCCTTCCGGGCGTTCATTCGCTTCCTAGATTTAATTTTACCTGCACCATTCTCAACTCAGCTCGATCTTCTGTCGCCGCCATGCAGTCACACTCGATACCAACAACATACAGCCGGCCGCGCACTTTTACATATTGCTTCGCGCGAATCTTATTCGTGTACTGATCGTAGGTGACTTCTGTAATCGCGTTTCCGGCTTGTGGTTCAATTGCACTTGCCTTCCCCCGGTTGGCTACAACTATGCCTATTAACATCGAGTCGTTTCGCGAACCAGGTCCCTCGCCGTGGGAGGCCATCGATTCGTCGGTGTAGTAAACGCTGGCGGTGATTACCAACTCATTGCCGGGAAAAGGATAGTGCCTGGTTGTCAGTTCTTCTTCGCCAATCTTAGGTTGAAACTCGGGAAAGGTTGTCTGTGCAGCAGAGAGCGCCCTGGCAACGGCTTCTTCGCTTTCAGCTTTTTCGGCTGCCTTCCGCGCGCGACTAGATTTTGCGAGATCCAGAACATAGACGTGGCACGAATCCGCTCCAGTCTGGGCCGCGACTCCGCAGGCCAGAAAAATCATGAGTAGCGGAATGCGCACTGCTTTCAAAGTTCTTGAAGAGAAGTTCATAGGTTCAACCTGAATCCAGCGCGTGGATTATGAACAACCGTGCGAGCAAAGAACAAGACAGGACAGACATTATTGTCTATCAGTCATCAGAAACCTCTGGCGTTGCAATCCTTGCCTTTCATCTTAATCAGTACTACTTGATAACGGCGCAGGCTGCATGACCTACCACTTGATCACCTTCCTTAAGAAGAGAGGGTCTTGGACTCCAGCCTGACTCGAGACGAACAGCCAGGAGTTCATCGGCGGCTGGCAAGTGATCCCAAACGGCAACTGCCGTGATTGCTCCCAGTCACGTTGTGTCATACACAAGCACGAGTTCATCGCGCCAGGGGACAATCACATCGTGCGTGAACTCATCCTGTATCACAACTTCCACGACAACTTGAGGGAGGAAGGATCCCTTGGGTTCCGTCAAAGCCCAGTTCATTACGTCCTTCAGAGTCCTCTGCTTGGAAATCTTAGCTTCAATTTGAGCGACCACTTCGGGGGGAAGGTTGTTGCGATGAATAACGCGCATGGTTTTATTTATTCGGGCAAATAATCAATCCGGGGCCGGAAATTCAGAATTCGCACTACCCGTGCGCAGCAAGTCTTGCTGTAAGCCCTGCTTTTACCTCGGGCCACTCCTCAGCAATGATGCTAAAGCAAACCGAATCACGGATGCGACCGTTGGGCATGATTAAATGATTACGAAGTATGCCTTCCTGCTTAGCTCCTAATCGAAGAATGGCGGCGCGCGATTGTTGATTAAGAACGTCGGTAATGAACTCAATGCGGACACAATCCCAATGTTCGAACGCGTGCGTGAGCAGCAACAACTTGGCCTCTGTGTTTACTGCAGTGCGTTGCGCGCTGGCAGCCACCCAGGTGTAGCCGATGGCAGCATTTTTCTGATGAGGTTGAATGTAATAGAAGCGAGTTGTCCCTACGATTCTGTTTGTCGCCTTCTGAATAATGACGAATGGCAACTCACTTCTTTTTGCCTGCTCGGTAAGTGCAGCTTCGATGTACTCAGCCATAGTGTCACGAGTTGGTACGATGGTGACGATGGAATTCCACAACTCGCCATCGCCGGCCGCGGCGATCAGCGCTTCCTGGTGCGCGAGTGAGAGAGGCTCCAGGCGCGTGTGCTGACCTTCAAGTGTGACCGGCAAGATTTCCATTGTCTCGTTAGTTCATCTGCAAGGATTGTTAAGCGTTTCTCTATGCCGGGGCCACATATTTTTGCTGGAGATGCAGAGATTGTTAGAACCGCTGCTCTTACGGGTCCAGCGGGTCATTCGCATCAAAAAATAATGAAGCAACCGCTGGCTTGAACTCCGCTGCTATCGGCGAAACCGGAGAGATGAACTCCATCGGGAAATATCCCAATTCCGTCGCACAACGAATGCGGAAACCCTCCTTCGTGGCCACTGCGATGTGGTCCTCGCTCGAGGTGACCAGGGCCTTCCGATCGGCCGGTATTCCATACCGAAAAGCGAGACGCGCGGCGTTTCGAAAATTGGTAGTGGTATGACGGGCATGCGGTTCGATCAAAATACTCTTCTCCGGTATCTTGAATTTCTCCATCACGTATTTTTTCATCTCGATCGCCTCGCAATAAGGCGTCTGCATTGGATGAACGTGGCCGCCAGACAAAATAATTAATGGCGCTTTGTGCTCGAAAAATAACTGCGCTGCCTGATCGGCCCTTTTGGCCCCTATCTTACTAAGATTAATCCCCTCCGGCGGGCCTGAGCCCAGGACCAAAATGAATGAATAAGGATAATCGCTCCATCTGATGTTCTTCATATACTGAACGCACGCTTTGTTTTCGCCCTCTGCAAGCGGTTCGTAACGCCCCGCTTCATCACGTCGATTGGCTTCTAACAGTTTTAGTGCAAATTTGAGCGTAGGTTCAAAGAATAGCGAGTCTCTCGAGAGCTTAATCTCGCTAAGCTTCGTCTTAAGGAGCTTGCGGTATTCTTCGCTCGAAACATCAAAGCTGACCCTGTCGATATCCTTATAAAATGGATCTTTGCCCAGGCAGTAAACACGCAGCAGCCGGTTTATTCCGTTCGCAGCATCTCTCCACGCCGCCACCAACATTTCTGCGTCGGATCGTTGGCTGTATTTGATAAACGCCCCCGACGGACGCAGATCTTTCATAACGAGTTTTTTGAACTCAGGACGCCTCGCCAATACCTTGAATTCCGTCGCCACTGTATCGATAGTCGGACCGCTTAAACGAAACAACCGATCGAAGCAGCCGACGTCGTCACAATTCGCCGCCATTCTTAAAGCCTGAAACTTCTCGCCGCCTAGCTTCTTCAGTATTGGGCTTCGTCTTAAGAGTTTTCCAACCGCTGGATTCTGCTGAAACAAACTCAACAGATAAAAGTTCTTGTCCTGAACCGGATTGCGAAGTGTGAGTTTGTAAGTGCTGTCAAAGCCAGATGGGGTGAGCGCTGCGTTCTGAGCAAGAGCAAAGCCCGATGAGTTAAACCGCGCGTTCGGAAAGAATGAAACATTGGTTAGTAGAACGAAAGAGAGGATAAGGCGTAGCAGCATTATGTTTTCTCACTGATTAATGTTCGTTTCTGCTGCGTCGCAGCTCTCCCTCCAACGCCATGAATAAGCTTCCATCGGCGCGTTGGACGTCGTATCCGATGAACTCACCCGAGTTATACCCATGGAGAATGCGGCCGGCACCTCGTTTGGCGATAACTCGTTCGCCCTTCTTAAACTTAAAGACTGAAGCGGCATCAGGATCGTCCAGGGTCTTCGGACTGTCCCACCAGGTGTTACCTGCGCGCCATTGAATGTGAAACGGCCCAACACCGTGAACCTGAACAATCGCCGCTTCCGGTGTATAGCCAAACATCGTGGTCCCCTTCGGTATGAAGGCGTAGCTCCCGGCTTTCATCTCCTTCATCGCCGCGCGGTCGAACTTTTCGCCGGTACCGAAATACAGCGTGCCCTTCACTACAGTGATATTTTCGTCTACTGGGTGTCTATGAGGTGGGATGATGCCGCCGGGAAGTTCTCTGATTCTCATCACGAATGGCTCTCCCACCTTCTCAGGATCGCCGTACAGTATCTCGACATCTTGCGACATGGTTTTGATCGGGATAATGCGAGCTTGCCGAGTTTCCCTGGACTGGCCCATAGCACCAACCGAGGCGATGAGAATCGCCAGAGAAGTCAGTACGGCCCGCGAGCTGGCTCTCGTCAACATTTCGTGGCCTCCACAGGAGTAGTTTCCGGACTAGAGAAAGATCTCAGGCTACTGCTTTTTTCCGCCGGCCAATAAAACCGAAAATAGCGAGTACCAGGCCAACGAATGCCACAAAAGCCCCGATTACGGCTGGCACAACCCCCATTATCAACTGCTTTCTCATGTACGATGTTCTAGACTCGCACTCTTCCTCAGTAGTTAATCCTACAGTCGCCTGTTTATAACAATCCGTGGTTGGACTTCCGCACCTGGCGCTGGCTTCATTAAAAGCATCTCGATCCTTTGCGGCTCTCTCACAAGCCACCGTTGCGTAATCCGAAGTCAAAGTCGTGACACAGACGACCAATCCTATCAGCAAAGCCAGGCCGCCAAATAGAATCAGAATAACTCCTAGGATCATTTTCATAATTTGTCTCCATCCTCTGCTTTAGTCTCAAACTGAAACACCTGGGACGCGCAACCTGAACTCCGCTGAAGGAATATTTAACGTCGCTCCGTATTCATAGTAAATCAGATCGTGATTGAAAAATTACGCCTTCAATTAACGATCTTAATGTGCCCACACTATCGCCTTCTGGGCCCAGATACTCTCCGGATATCTCGCTCCGAGTTCTTCAGCCACGCCGCCCAGCACGGTGTGATCATTCTTCATCTTGTATTGGCTTATTCCCTTCCAATACACCGCTTCCGGTGCGGCCGCTGTTTCCGGGTAACGCTCAATGATCTGAGCATACTTCTCCTCAGCATCAGCCCACTGCTTATCCATGAAGGATATTCTCGCTAACCCCATATCCAACTGAGAGCGAAATTCGTTCTTAGGGAGGTAACCCTCAATGCGCCACCTCTCCTTTCCGCTGGAGTCCATGATGAGCACGGTCGGCGTCCAGACAGCATCGAAACGATGGAAGTAAACAGGGTGTTCCTTTAGGTGCGCCGCGACAGGAAGGAAATTCTCATTGATGAAGGTCGAGACCTCATCGTCTGCGTATGATTCGGCCTCCAGCCGAACACATGCACCTCAAGCCGGAGCAGCGCTGAAGTCAAGCAGCAAGGGTTTCTTGTCATCCCTTGCCTGAGTGAGTGCCTCATCGACGTCTTTGTTCCATTGAACAGCCATTTTCAGAGCCTCCTTCAAACTAAACAAAATATGAACTTCATTTGCACTGCTTTTTGTTATTCGGCGGCGCTCCAGATCTCATGCGCTCTTAGAATGTCATCCGGAATGAAAACTCCTTCATCAATCGGCGCGCAATGATTCTCCATTAAATACTCAAGAAAGTCTGCCACAAATTCCCGCTGCTCCGTGCTACACGCGCTGAACAACCTGTTGCCCGGTCCATCATAAATCAAATGAAAAAGCATCTGATCGAGGTAGGTCTCTTGCGGATTGTCCATGGTATCCAGGGTTAATCTGACCAGGGCAGGCAGGTAATAGATTAAGCCTTCGGCCGAGGAAAAGCAGAGCGGATCCCAACCCGGATTTCCCAGTTCGGCGAGGCCGATAGAATCCACGTCGAACGTCAAGAGGGTTTGATCATGCTCGGCACATTCGCAACAGTGTCGGTAATCACTGAAGTGGGCCGGCTTTGGCACCTTGAAGATTAGTTTGGCTTGCTGCTTCCAATCCATAAATAGCGGCGCTGAGCTTTACTGATAGGTGCGGCCGTTGTGTTTCAGCCAACCGGCCACGTGCCTCCCTTGCGGATCGTGATGCGTCCAGTGGACCTTACCTCCCTGTTCGTTCCACACGTACTCGCCGTAGAAGCGCACGCTATCGCCCGTTTGCAGCCCGTCGACCCGCTCAGCGAGGTCGATGTTGTGCACAATTAGGATCGTCTGACCCGACGCGAGGCTGACGATGAATCTCTGATGCCTGCTGCCACTGACGTCGTCCGACAGTATGCGTGTTACTACGCCTTCGCCTTCAACCTGTACATTGCTGGTCTCGTTTTCGAACGCGCGGGCGATTTGACCGTCGTCACCCGCCGCACCGCCAGTTTGGCTTGATGAGGGAACGGTGCTGCCGCAGCCTGCCGAGAGCAAGGCACATGCGACGACAACGGCAATGAGGATCCGTTTCATATGTAATGACTCTCCCGACATTGTCAGAGACTCCCAAAAACCAGGAAGCGGCAACGCAAGAATTCGTCTGTTCAAATCTCCATTAAGTCTTTGCCAACAATGATCTGTCCCTTGAATGTGCTGCGCGCGCCATCAATCCACATTTGGTCAGTGATAGCAGGGTCATCCGGGGGTACGAAATGCGAAAGCACCAGGGTCTTCACGCCTGCCGCAGTCGCGACTCGTCCGGCGTCCTCTACTGAAGTGTGATGACTAAGGATCGACCTCCTCAGATCGGTTGCGTTCGTAACCTTCGCTGCCAGACGCTCGATCGCGGGGAGATAAAGCGCTTCGTGCACGAGTACGTCGGCACCCTGAGCAAGCCGGGTTAGCGTCTCGGAACGTCGGGTGTCCCCTGAGATGACAATGGACCGGTCGTGAGAATCGAAGCGGTAGGCAAAAGCGGGCTTCACCGGAGGGTGATCAACGAGAACGCATCTCACTGTGACATTCCGGTCCTGCATGACATTCCCGCCCTGGGCCAGCTCATGCACGTGCACGAGAGGAGCCAGCGGCATTTTTCCCTCGTCAGCAATGCGCGTCTTGATGTCGTAGGCGTTCATCTCAAAGAATAATTGCGTCATCCGACGAAGGGGCGATGGCCCCCAAGTATCCACACGCGTCTTCAACCCGCTTTCCCACGCCAGGAGAAGCAGGTTACCGTAATCAGCGTTGTGATCGGAATGTTGGTGAGTAATAAAGACGTGACGAAGTGTAGGCAAAGGCACGCCTGCGCGCGCGAGCTGGATAGCTACGCCGTTGCCGCAGTCGACTACATAGGCGACGTTGTTAACGATAATGACTTGCGAGGAGGCGAAGCTATTCTTCCGCGGGCGCGGTCCACCGCCGGTACCAAGCAGGATGAGCCGGGTTCTGTTAGTTAGCAAAGTCTGGGCGCCAACGCGCTGGGGTTGCATCTTCGCGAAGGCCAGCGTCGCACCCAAATTAAAGATGAATTGACGTCGTGAAGAATCGAACATGGTCGCAAACTGCCTATTGGCCCGGTCTCCAGGCTACTCGATCCCGAAGTTGCGCAATTTCGTCCTGCATAATCTACGACTCTATTGCTGAACGAAATTGAAGTCCGCTGGGCCGTCGCGCCGGATCAGCAAGTAGACGTCACCGCCCGGGTCAGCTTCCCAGCCATGATTTGTCTTTGGCGGAATAACCACATAGTCACCGACCTGAAGAGACTGCCTCTCTGTCCCAAGAATATGTGTAACCTTCCCCCGCAGGACGACTGCATACTCAGAATACGCGTGCCAATGTAGAGCGAAGTGTGATCCCGCCGGGAATCGTGCGTAATAGGTCTCTCCGCCGGTGCGGGAATCCGTATTCAGTGAGACGCGCTGGGCACCTTTTGGAAATCCGAGCGGTCCGTTGTAGGGCTCGCCCCACTGAGCGGTTTCCAGGCGAAACAGGTTCTTTGAATCGGATGTTGCGCCTTGCTTACTCTGCTGGGCCGAGCCTCCTGCCGTCATAAACAGAAATCCCAACACTGCAATGCGCCAAACGTATGACCGCGTCTTAGATTGACGATAACTCACGTCTCGCACCTCCTTACGCAAGACTTAGCCTAAATGAATAACGCTGGGATGCCCGCGTGGAGGACCCGGCCTGGGCTGACATTAGCCAACACTTTCAGCGTTAGTCCATTCGATTTTTGATGTGAGTTTACGCGCTAACTCTTTCGCCGGATCGAGTAGAGTCGCTGTTCCGTCCGTATCAACAAGCGCTCGCCCACCAGTGCCGGCGATGCCTGTGTCATGTCGTCCAGTTCGTTCACGTGCAATAACTTGAACTCATCGCCCGTGGCGACCACGAACGTCTGGCCTTCCTCGCTGAGGCAGAATAGCTTGCCGTTGTATGCCCAGGGAGAGGTCGTGAAAGCAGTTGCTGCCGGATCAATCCGTGTCTTGTAAGTCTGCTTTCCGGTTTTGGCGTCGAAGCGGCTCAGAATGCCGGTCTCGGTTAAGGTGTAGACCGCTCCATCATAAGCTACCGGCGAAGGCAGATAAGTTCCAGCACGCGCTTGCGACCAAACGACATAGTCGTTTGCTGTCTTATCTTTTTCCAGGGAGATGTCACCGGCGGCGCCGGGACGAAGCGCGAACAACGGACGCCCACGACCACCATCAATATAAAGTAATCCGTTGTAAGCGAAGGGCGTTGGTATCGGAGTCGCGGCCATTCCAGACATACGCCACAGCTCTTTTCCTGCCAGGTCGTAACTAACAACTTCCCCTGGGCCAACCGCCACGATCTCTGTGCGCAGCGGGTGTCGCCAAACAAAAGGCGTCGCCCATCCTGACCGTTGCACCGGCTGACCCTTGCCGCCGAGGTCCCGATTCGTACGCCAGACTTGCTTACCGGTTTGTTTGTCGAATGCGGCTATGTATTGCTGTTTCTCGTTGTCGCTCACGATCACGAGCAGGTTACCAGCCAGCGCCGGCGAACTTCCCGTACCGAAGTCGAGATAAATCGGATTCGCTTCAAGCGGTGTCGACCATAACTGCTTGCCTTTCATGTCGAATGCCCATAGCCCCAGGTTCGCCACATAGACGTAAACGTGCCGGCCATCGGTCACCGGACTCTCAGAGACAAAGCTGTTTTTGCGGTGGCGTCCGCCCGGTGGGTGGCCCGTGTGAAATTCCTTCTGCCATTCCACCTTGCCGCTCTTCAGGTTCAGGCAATAAAGGAGGTAATGCAGAACCACCTCGTTCGGCAGTTCGATGTCGCGCTCCGTCACGCGCTTGATCACCTCTTCCATTGGCAGGCCCTGTTTCATTAATTCCGCGACGTACTCGTTGCTGTACTCTGTTCCGATCTGAGGGGGCTTTGATTTACCGTCCGTGGTTACAGTGGTCACGTACACACGACCGCCGGTCACGATCGGCGATGACCAGCCCCGTCCCGGAATGGGCTGCGACCACTCGACGTTCTCGGTTTTCGACCAGTGTTCGGCGAGTCTCGGATGTGTGCCCACCGGATTTGATTCCGGTCCGCGGAACTGTGGCCACGCTACCTCCTGGCCTCGAACAGGAAGTGAAACTAACAGCAGCGCACACATCAAGAACGCTGGTCGCAGGGGAATGAAGCGGTTGCCTACTTTGGGGTTACTTTCCAGCTTGGAATTAGGAGTAGTCATTTTGTTCTCGTTTGATTTGCTGGCGAGATCAACTGCCAGACTGGGACAAATACCAGCGGGTTCGGTTGAAAGAGTTACTGACGCACTGTCGATGTTAGGGTAGAACTGCAGTTTAAGATACTGACGTTGTGCTGATCCCGGCAAGTAGTTTGTTACTTCTTTTGGATTATCTGATCACGCAGCGGCTCTCCGCGCTTAACCGGTTTTCCATCGGCGTCATAGTTCACCCCCTCGATCGAGGTCGCGGAATCCATCTGCCGACCTGGTGCAAGTATCTTTCGTACGACTCACCAAACTGCATTCGGAGGATCGGTTCTTCGTAAAACACCACGAATAAATAAGCCGAGATCATAAAAACTACAGCCTCAACCAGAACTCTTGCCGACATGAATAAGATGGCCTCGCCCAGCAGTATCATCACAACCGCGACATACATGGGGTTTCGAACATACCGATAGAGTCCTCGGACAACCAGATGTCTGGGCGGATCCACTGGCGCTAATGTCCCTCGCCCTTCCGAGAAGAATTCCCAAATGCACCAGAGTAATCCTGCGGCGCCGATTGCTATCGGAAGAAGGCCGAAATAACGAAGTACCGGATGATCCGAGGAAGTGCGGGCATCATTCGACAAAATAATCCAATACGGTATGAGCACCGTGACCGTTCCTGGCAAAAGGAATGTGAAGAAAATGCTACGAAGAAGTAAGAGCATAGAGTCGCAGCGTTTCACGGCAAAGACAATCAACGAGGAGACTGGTTCACTATCCTACTTACGATAAGGTCTCAGGATCCTTCCAAATTCAGGCGAGCTGCTAGACGCTGATCGAGACCACCCTTACGCTCCAAACTGCCTTAGATGATGGTCGGCGTGTTTGTAAGTGACCACGCCCCATTCGCGCCAGGTCAGCGGCCCAAACAGCGGATGAGCCGGCCCAGCGCCCTCACGAGGGCCTGTCCCGATTCGCTCCAACAACTCGAGCAACGCCGCGCGCTCTTCGTCAAACGCTGCCGCAACGCCCGGTTTCAACTCCGGAGCCGTCGGCGCTCCTTTCGGAAACGGAAGTACATAGAGGATGAGTTGCTTGAGCGGAAACACCTGAAACGCGCGCTTGTTTGCGGAGGGTACGGCCAAGTCCCCTAGGGTCATGCGCGCCGACAGGCGAAGATGCTGCAACATCTCCGTTACACCGAGACTGCCCCAGCGCCCGGTGGACGATACCGACAGTGACCGCATCCGAGTTGTGATCTCTCCCCGGTCACCCTCGTGTAGAATCGAACGCATCGTCATCCTCCTTCTTTCACGCTTTCACGTCGTCGTTTCCGACGAACGTTGTGCATCAGCGGCTCGCCCCCGCACTTAACAAAGAAGCCGCTCATTACAAGTGCTGCCAGCGCTTGTCCGGCGGCGCTTCAGTTAGAGACGTGGTGAGATTCTTTCTGCAGCCTCCTGCGAGGAAATGACTGGATACACTTCGAACTCGACGAGATCATTCCAATTGGCCAGCCACTCGTCAAGAGGTTTGAGATCGTCAGCTTCCATCAGTTGAAAGCAATGTTCCAGCTCTTCATCGACCCAGCTTGATATGTAACGCAACCCTTCCGGAGCGAGGCGACCGCGATCCCGGAAGCGTCGATATACGGGTACGGGATCCTGATTCTTAAAGTGCTCGATAATCATGTAGAGCAATGATCTTTCCTCCCCGCGTGGCTGAGGTTAATTAGGTTCCGCAACACATAGCCGCTGAATGCATGGGCCACGGCGGTGTTAATCGGCTGGCGTGCCACCGAAAGAGATGATGTAACCGTCAGGGTCTTCAATATAGAAATCCTTCGTGCCCCAAGGCGTCGCCTTCAGCGGCTTGAGAATCTTCGCTCCGTTGGCGACACACTGTTCGTAGAAGGCTTCGATGCGTTCGACGCCCGCCGCGGCATCGAGGTGGTCCTTTTCCCGACGATGCTGGCGCTCGGCGGAATTCTTGGGCGCCTCTTTCAAGTGCAACTCCAATCCATCCAGACAACCGATAGCGTAGAATCCGCCCCACGGCTCGCCGAAACTAAAACCCAGCCTCTGGTAGTACGCGATAGAGCGCTTAAGGTCGTCGACGAGGAACTGTGGAGCGAGCGAAGTGAGACGCGGCTTGGTTTGGCTCGTCATCGTTATATATTCCTCGCCTTACCGCTGACCTGGACGACTTGCGCCGCCACGCCGGTCGCCGAGAGTAGGAGGAGCGCCGCGACGCGCGCCCCCGTCAGGAAAAGTTTAAGCCGCATGAGCAGTCTACCTCCTCAGCAAGATTCGAAAATGAGCGGATTACCGCTAAGGCGAAATGTTCAGCGTCCTTGCGTCACTCGTTACCTGACGTAACCTGATCCTCATTTCCAAGGCTCCTGTGGGTATGCCATCCGGAAGTCTGACGATTACGTAGGAACCACTCAGTCCAGGCACGCCTGTCAGTGCTCCCACGTTTTCAACCGGCAAAAGGAATCCGGGGACGGTAACAACCAATATCGCAGGATCACTGAGATCGGATTGCGTGAGGCCGAGGTCCGACGTGAAGAAAATTATTCGGGTGTGGTGATCGGCGCTGAAGAAGTTATTTGGATTAAGAACTCGAAAAGGCCCACGCGTAAAAAGAACAGAGTCGAGTGCCGCGACATTGTTGGTGCCTTCTTCCACGAAAATAACCGGCTTGGTGAGATAGACCGCGGTCAAGGTGGTATTCGCGCCCATAACGATGTTTGCGGTTGGGCTCAACGTTAACGTATCTCCATTCGGCTTCAGCCAACGGTCGAAAATGTTTCCGTTGCTTGCGGACGTAGGCGCAGTCAGGGTGACGGCAGTAGGCTGCTGATAGCTGCGCACAAATCCAGTCGTTCCATCGCCGGCACCATTATTGTCATTTGGACTGACGGTTATGTTTACGCCGCTGTCTGGATTTGTCGAGTTCACCGTTAGCGAAAACGTAGAGGCCGCAACATAAACTGCTGTGTACGTACGATCGCGGTCGGTATATGCCAGAACGAATAGATTCGTAGAGAGGTCAACACCGTCCCGCTGCCATTTTTGAAAGATGTTTCCGTTAGGAGCAGTTGCAGCCGCCGTCAGGTCAACAAACGTGTTTCGATTGTAAGTGCGGGTGAACTCGGTCGTGCCGTTGCCCATGCCGGCGTTGTCGTTAGGGCTGACTGAGACAGCCACACCACTGGCTGGATTCGAAGATGCCACAGTTAAGGTGTAGGTAGTTATCGGACCGTAAACTGCCGTCAGCGTGTGATCCGCGTCCATGCCAAAGCTCGTAGCCGGAATCGTGTCTACTGTCACGCCGTCTTTTTCCCATCGCTTGAATTCGCTATTGCCGACGATTCCCGGAACGTTCAAGGTGACCGTTGTGTTTTGGTAGTAAGTTCGCGTGAATTGGGTCGTGCCATCGCTTTGACCACTAGTATCAGTGGGGAAAACGGCTACGTTCACGCCGGTAATGGGGGTGGATGAAACTGTCAGTGTTTTCTTAGGCTGCTCACTCAATGTCAGTGAATAGGATCCCGTCGCGCCGGCATCAAATGAGTTCGCCAGGATCGTGTAGGTGCCGGTCGTCGGCAAAGTCAGAAATCCACTGCCGGCTGGTATCCGTGAATCCGAGCCTCCGGCGCCATCGTCGTCGATCTGCAAAGCCGAACCATCGGCCTTGAGTAAATAAAGAAATGTATCAAACGCCGGCGATGTCATCAGGATCGAAATCCGCTGGCCCGTTGTACCGCTGAAACTGTAAACATCTAGATACGAACCATCATCCAACGAACAATCGGAAGTTGATAGCGTTCCATTGACTGTCTGGCCAAAGTTGATTGGAGTTGCTGCGCAAATACCGCCGCCCTCCTGGTTGGCCGTGAACACTTGTGTTCCCGCAACAATGGAGCCTGACCGCAGCAAGTCGTTGTTAGCGGCCACTGAGAAATTGATTGTGCCGTTGCCGGTGCCGCTGGCACCTGAGGTTATTGTCAGGAATGCGGCCGTGCTGCTCGCGGTCCAACTGCAGGCAGCCGGAGCGGTGACAGTGAGAGTGCCCGTACCGCCGGCCGCTGAGAAGCTCTGGCTGCTCGGACTAATCGACGTCACGCAACTTGTACCACTAAGAAAACCTGAAATGTTCGGATAGGTCACACTGAACCGGCCGTAGTAATCACTTCCGGTCGGGTTGTTGCACGCCGATTCCCCACCGAATAGCGTACCAACCAGCGTTGGGTTGTCAGGTGCACCGGTCCAAATCCCTGAGCCCGACGAACCCGGTTCCGTTACTCCCTGGCTCCAGGTGACCCCGCTGAAATTGATGCACGGCCCTGGGAGGCCTGCCGGACAATTCGAATTGGTCGCACCAAAAGATATGCGTTTGTGTGAACCTTCCGGGTGATGTATCCCGGTTACTGGAACCGACGAGCCAACGGGATTCGCATCCCAACCTGAGTAGTACAGACCCGCCGGCACTCCGCCAAAGCGCAATAAGGTAAAGTCAGTCGCCGTTCCGGTAACCATCAAGTTGGCGCCGAACGAAGACGGCGTGCCCGGGGGAGGGTCGTCGCCGGTGTTATAGTTCCAAAACATTTGTGCCGACTGTGCTTCGCTCTGCGAGCTTATGCAATGATTCGCCGTGAGCACGTGATGATCAAGACTAGTATTGCTGTCGTTCAATAACGTGCCCGTGCACAGCGCAACCAACCCGCCGGTTACAAACTGGAGCATGCCGACAGACTTCGCGACATTCGTCCATGGTGCCGTAACCTCCAGATTGCAAGCGCCCGCCACATCGGGCGAGAACTGGTCTTTGTAGATGTGTGCTATCTCCGACACCGTGAAGGGCACGGCGTTGGTTTGTTTTCCAGCCGGCGATAGATATTCGATGATCACCTCGTCGCCGCGCAACGCAGGAGTCCAAAAGGTTCCGTTACCCCATAGGCCGCGTCCCTCGTAAGGACCGGCATAAGCGTCCGGGTCGCTCTTCGAATAAACAAAAACGCGCGCGCCCGCTGGCAACGAAAAGTCTTTGAAAAGAACCCGCATGTAGCGTGCTCCTTCCGACCTTACTGCCGCCACACGTACGTCGCCTTCAGCAACGGAATACATGGCGCTGTCAGTCAGTGGGTTCAGAGCGGAAGACAGAGTCCGCACCACGCCAACCTGCAGTAGCTTTTCTGATTTAGATCGCTTGAGCCGCTGACTCAAAGCCGGGAGGTGCTTGATTCTTGAAGCGTCGGGCTTTAAGTGAGTGTAGAGCCTGGCTAAAGGTGCTTGCCCGCGGGCGGCTTTAGTTTGACTGGACTCTTCCTTGACCGGAGATTTGGGGGGCGCTTGATAGCCCGGAGCAGATTGCCCAAACGTAGAATGTGCTCCTGAAAGAAGGAAAAAAGCGATAAGCGCGAACAGACTCAAGCGCGTCGCGGTAAGGCGAGATTGGAGGATTGAAAACACTTTCAAAACTTCCTTGTTAGATGAAGCGACCTGCTGGCCTTGTAAGCCTTTTATATCAGGGAACCCCATTCGATTTCCATGTCGTGGCAGTAAACTGACGCCGACTTTCAGCCAATTCGCTCGAACTTACTTTACTTGATCCATAGCAAGGAGATGGTCCAGCGACGTACTGAAACCCCGTTTCGGTTAGCTGCATCGAGCAATTTACATTTGCCAATTTTTCCTTCCATTCTTTCTTCGCTAAGCGCGTCCTTTTAATAGAAGGCACAGACAGATAGATACGACAAAGCGCAAGCAGAACTAAATTGCAAACGTAGGCCACGCTGGAAACGAAATACTGACGATTTTCGAGAGAGTCAGCGTCAATAGTAAGACACTCGCAGCTAATAAAACCGACAGGGGTCCCCATGAGTTGTCTGCCAATTGCAGCAGCCAGAGCCGAAATGCTGATTGTTCCTGCCACTTAAACTCTAACCAATCGCGCAGAGTGATTTGAAAGTTAATCTTGAGAGGTTCGGGCATACACAAGCGGCGTCACGCATTCATTCAACCTTCGCTGCACCCGATTTCATGCGAAACACTCCCGCCGCTCCGGTCCAACGAGTAATTGGCAGATGTCACGCAGCAGGCGCGTCGCGTTTGTAATAAGCGACGGTGGTTTTCCGATTGAAGTACCACCAGTTCAGCGCCAACGAAATAATTCCGCGAGATATAAAACCAATCACGCCGGGTTTTTCCCCGCTCGACAAATCCATGTTCGACAGAATAAACACAGCGTTGAGAATCCACATGATAGCCGTCAACGTGACTGCTGAAAGTAGCAACCAGCGAGCAATATTGTCACCCACGCAAGCCCACACCGAGATGGCCATCACGACCAGGTACAGCCCGACCGACAACATCGTTGCGGGCAACGACATTTCCGTATCCGAGTTGCGGAGGAATAAGACGAGGGTCAGTAACGGGATCAGCCCGACGACTAAGAAGTCGTAAATTGTCACTAAGTACACACCGAGCGGCCGTTCGATTCGTTTTCTCCAGGTAGTGGTTCCAGCTTCTTGCATACCAAGTGTGCTCAACGCAGGCGTCCGCGGCGCGCTCGGCGCTCCGGTCCAACCAGCTCTTGGGCGGCATTACCTACATGGAACCAGTGGCGGCGGCTCATCTAAGTCGCGACTAGCAGGCTGCCCGGGGTCGTACAGCACGAGCCCAAACGCCCGCCGCACACTCGACCCAGTGACCCGCCCGCGATGAATTGTACCTGTAGGCAAAACGAGAGACTGGCCGACGCCAAGTCGATGCCCGGCCTTGGGCGTCTCCATGCATTGTTCCCCATCGACAACGTAAACAACCTCTGGACCAGAATGAGCGTGGGCGGGGGTGGTACCTCCAGGACTGAGTAGGGATGACTGTACTCGCATCGAGTAACGGTTTGCCCTGGATAGCGTAAGAGGTCCTATCCAAGCGACGTGGCGGCCGCCGTGGTGCTTTTTCGTCTTGGCCTCGACGGTCATAAGCCACACGGACCCATGCGCCTCGGCCGCAACACCGTTAGCGCCGGCGGCGTTCTTTGCGACTTCCAGGGAATCGAAGCGGTCGATGTGCCAATAGACAGGTTTCGTAGGAGAGCCCACGAGCCGTCTGCTTGCCAGAATCGTGCAGCCTTCCTCGCCACGTCGCTCCGGGGAATCTTCCGTGCACTTGACGGGTGGCCTCTCTTGCGCGGCCGCCCAAGTGCAAACCGCCAAAATGATTAGAATCGCACGACTCATGTGATTGTCCTCACGTCCTGCCAGCCCATAGGCCAAAGCGCCTAATTGGCGCCCAACGCTGGCCTTCAGTTGCGGCGCGCGCTCAGCATTCAAGCGCCGCAGAACAAGATTACTTGAGAAGTACAAAATCGCGGCGTCATCAGCAAGGCTTTGTTAGGTGGCGATCGTTTTCGAATAGTTTGATTATCAGTTTAAGCGCTTCTTCATGTTCGACAGCTGGCGAGTCCGCCGCAAGCGTTGGTTCGGCGGCGCTCCCTGCCCCGCGCCGTCCCCGCGGCCTCAACGCCACCGCTGCCACATGATGAACGCAAGTTTGTAGATGAAGATTTGCACCGCCAGGGGAATCTCCGGCGGGAGGTCTATGTCCGCCCCAAAGTCGCTGTGGTGTTCAATTACGCCTACTCGATCTCGCCCGTCCAAAAGCAGATACTGGCGACCGCGCAACCTCCAAATGTTGTCTTTCAGTGTTAACTCGCGTGAGTGCCGTTTGACCGTGTACCTAATCCGGCTATTCGATAGGAAGAACAGTTTCGTCTCCTTAGCGGTCGCCAGCGTCCGTCTGTCGCGCTCAAGCGTGTAGTTTTGCGTAAACAGGATGACACGCTTTTGCCGCTTCATTAAGAAGTGTTCCCCGTCGACTTCAATTTGTGTCGGGCTCGACAGGTAGTTGTAGAGGCGTGCGACCTCCACTTCGCCCCGATAAAAGGTGTGGCCCGAAGAAAGCGTCTCTGCCGGCGCAGCGTCCTTCAAGAGGCTCGCCAAGTTTCGCCAAGTGGAAAACTTATGTGTATAGACGGCGCTTAACATTTAACCTGCTCAGCGACCGATACGCATTCCTGGCCCATACACAGGAGAAGAATATCAGTTAGCACTGTACACGGCTGCCGAGTGTGCTAGTAAAGCTCGCCTTGACGAAGCCCCGGCGCCCCGAGGTAGCGGCCGTGGACGCCGGACGCTGCTGTTCATGACGGTAAGCGAAAGCCATCCGCGCATCGAGGCGAGGAAAGTTTGCTTGAGAAACATGCAATGGAGGAGTCGGGTGCAACAGCTTCTTAGGTGCCGACGTTCCTAAAGGCCAAGCCGCTTGCCAAATCACTTTCGCTTTGCCGCGCAGACTCCGTTCTCCAGCCTTGCTTTGGCCGAACGAGGTAGAAGCGCCAAGTAGTACAACAAACAAAAGGAGAAGCGTGAGTTTCATATCAACTAGAAAGCGATAGCAATCGAACGACATCGTCCATTAAAGCTTCCATCACCCCGGAAGAAGAAATCTAACGCTGGCCGTCAGCCGCAAGGCTTGTTAGAACCGCCCATACATTAAATCGAACCTGCCCAACCACCTATCTTCCCATCACCGGAAGTGGAAACGCAGGACATTTTATAGGCGAAGCATCCATTACCGTTTGGACGAAGAACCCATACGCGAAAAGGTTTCCAGTCTGCCGTTGGCGACATCGCTCGCAGTTCAGCGAAAATATCTTTGGTGTCCTCGGATTCCATCGTCGAATAGACGAAGAGTCGCTCTGTGAGAGGTTGAGAATTCATCTTACCCAGCCATTTATTTAGAACCACTAGAACGTCAGAGGGTACTTCGCCTTCAAGCACGACATAATGATTCGTAGGAAATTGTCTCACAGTGCTTTCACGCTCGGTTCAGTTCAACGAAGAGATTCTAACGCTGGGTAATCAGTGGCGCGCACGACGAGTTGCTAGGTACAGCGTGGACTAAGGACGATTCATCATTTTGATTCTCGCTCGCTATAGATGGGCGCAAATGCGCGAGTCGTGTGCTCAGTCACGCTCGGTACGGGTTCTGGCAGCCCTCGCGACTGGGCCGCGTCAAGCTCTTTCGTAGCGTGCTTCTTTGATAGTGCAGTATCGCCTGTTTCTTCACCGCCACGCTTGCGACGCAATAACTGCCAGGTGAACACGCCTTCGACCAACAGTATTATTAGAAAGCTCAGTACGGTGAAGGCGAGAATCGACTCGACGTCTAAGCCGACCATTTTCATCGCCATTATGAGGAACACAATGGCCACAAAGCCAAAAACCAAAACCGCTACCATGGCCCATACGAGGGATTCAGGTCTCACTTCTGGCGATTTGCTGAGGCTATCGCCCTTAATACCACTCGACTTTGCGCCGCAATAATTACAGTAGCTCAAGCCCTGCGCGACCACCACGCCGCAAGATGAACAGTACATACTCTTTCGCCTCCTCAGGGTAATACGTTATTGATTGACGCTAAGTTCAACAGTGGAGTCTCAGCAAAGGGGCAAGCGCATAACGCCAGAGTGGACCGGTCGGCGGGACTTCATTCAATCTTCGCCGGACCAAGTTAGTTAGGAACCACGCCCCGGCCGCTCCGGTCCAACGAGTTGTTCGGCGGCGCATTGGAAAAGACAACCCGACATTAATGGGGTGCCGCCTCTAGTTCTTTCCTCGCCCTTTCAGTCCACTCGCAGATCATTTTCACTTCCTCAGGGGAGAGCCTTACCTCTCTATGCACGAAGGCGTATGAAGCAAGCGGCATCGTACCGCCTCGACATTGAACACAGATTGCTTTTAGGCGAGTCTCTTTCATACGCGGGCGGTAGCGTTCCCACTCTGAGAAGTTCAATTCTGCACGTCCCTTATTGACGTGGCCGACCGTGAACCACGAAACCGGTGCGACGTACGTGTACCAACGCCAGTTCGTCTGATTACTGTGGCAATCGTTGCAGGAGCGGGCAAACAGAGCAGAGACTTCAGGCGGCACGGCGGTCATCGCTTGTAGTGTCTGCGCTTCAGTGAAAAACGGATTGGTATGCCGCGGCGTCGTGAATTGCAGACCGATGACAAATACGCCAATGATTACCGCTGTCCATTTCAACTTTGCGCGAAGGGGCCATTTGCTTTCGACCTTCTTGTTCGGAGCATGGGAATTCACCGCGCGCCCGGCATCTGATCGACGGTCGCGACGATACTGGACCTTCCGTTCGACGCGATCTTCCTGACACGAGGCAACCAGTCCCGGCGCACGTCTCTCTGCGTGTGCAGGTATTCGAGCACATACACCTCACTGCCGAAGAGAGCGACGGCGGTAGGTGACCAGGGACTTTGCGTTTGGAGCAGAGTGGTGATTTTCTCCCTGGAAGTGATCTTTAGCACCCGAGCGTCGCCAGTGTCAGCCACGTACATATCTCCGCGCGCGTTGACCGCGAGTCCACGGAGATACGGATGCTGGTCCGTTGCCGGAATCGACGGCCCTTTGACCCGAACACGCACGGGGACAACCGTAGAGACCCGACCCTGCGCATTAATTCTGTGGATTGCAGTGTCCTCGGTGTAGTACAAGGAACCGTCCCGACCGGCGATGATCCCGCCAATGTGCGGGAGCGGCTTCCCCTTTGCCGTCGGCGGCAGCGTGGCGAACGCTGACGACGCTCCCGAAGGAGTCATTCTCATGATCCGCAAATTACCTGCGGGACCATACGGGTAATAAAGATTTCCATCCTGACCTAATGCGATGGGATAGTCGCTGGATATGAGCACCGTGGGGTCGGTCCCTACCTTCGAGATTTCGCCGAGCGCCCCTGATGGGAGTTGGGTGTTCGCGAACCGATTGTTCTCGTCGAGGGCCAACCAGTGGAACAACGTACCCGAGAGATGAGTCAGCCGACCGTGTGTATCGATCTTCCAAAGCCCCGAGCCGGTGTCGAGAAAATAAACTTCGCCAAGCCGGTCGACGGCAATCCCCGCCCCGGGGTGCGCCGCGGCCGACGTGAAAAGGCACATTACGGCGAGAATCAGAACTATTTGACGGCAGTTGGTCCGCATTCTTTGCATTCTCATATCCTTCTTTAGGGAGCTACCGAACGATGGCCTTCAGCTACGGCGCGCGATCAGTATTCAAGCTGAGGAAAAAAATTACTTGAGAAGCATGCTATCGCGCCGCCAGCTGGAAGGCTTTGTTATGCTCCGCTGTCCGGTATCACGGGTACCCCTACAATCGAATGCAATTTCGTAATAGCCGCCGGTAGCTGCCTTCGATCATAGATTCTCGTCATCCACTCTCCGTGATTCTTGAAACTTACGACGTAGAGAAATCCAAGCGGCGGCGATTTTGCGCTTTCGGGCAATTCTGCAATTGTCAGCGCAACAACAGCAGCCTGTTCTTCGGTCAGCTGTTTAGATCTAGCGTCTTGCTCCGCCCAGTCAAAAACAGACCGGAGGGATTCAGCTACTCCTTGTTGGTTAATCGTGGTTTGCATAGCCACCCTGGGGTCTCCCTTCAGGAACCAACTCGAATAAAAAATGAGGTGGTGCTGATTCAGAGGCTCACGACAAGCGTGCGAATAGGCAATGTACTGCAAACCATCGCTAGCCGGGTAAGAAGACAAGAGTTTGAGAACCGCCTCGTCGCCACAAGAAATCTGAGCAGTAACGTGCGTGTGGATCGAGAGGCTAACCAACAAAACCACAAAGGCAGCGTAAGTAACTGAACGATTTACCTTCATGACTGATATTCACCACACAGCATTGACATCACCACTAGTGACTCAAAACCAACCTCTGCTTTGATGCACTCACGCAACACGCCTTCTGCCACGAAGCCTTCCGACTCATACACATGCCTTGCGCGCACGTTATGCTCCTTCACATCAAGCCACAACCGATGCGCCTTCAATTCCTGAAACGCCATTTTCTTCACCAAGCGCAGAGCTTCTTTCCCATATCCTTTGCCCTTCTCGGTCACGACGATGCGCAGAAACTCGATGCTTTGGTTTGCATCTGCCAAGCCCGCCAGGATGATATAACCGACGCGGCTACCATCAGCAATGTTTTCGATAATCAGATGAGACAAATTTTTGGAGCTGAGCGTACTAAGATGCTGCTCGCGCGTCCACACACTGATAAAAGAACAATTCTCCGCGCTCTGTTCTGCCCTCAGAACAAAATCGAGGTCGTCTTCCATGGTATCTAGCAATCGGATATTCATCGTTTTACCTGACCATTCAACCGATGCCCAACGCTGCGCTTCAGCTGCGGCGCGCGATCATACTCAATCTAGAGGAACAAGATTACTTGAGAGCAGTTGCGGTTATCGGCGCGACGCAACTTAACAAAGAAGCCCGCTCATAGCGAGTCCGCTGCAAGCGTTGTTCGGATCGGCGTAAGAAAAGAGACCGGCGCGCCTGCGGCGCGTTGCGGGGCGGGACGCCCGCGGTCCCAGCAATGCACTTGAACAGTCTTAGCAAATCACTTGAGTTATCCGGTTTGGCCCTTGGAGGTTGTTTCGCTTTCGGTGTCAACTGTCTCCGGTGGCGCCGGCTTCTCTCCAAGCACCACTCGAACTTCATGAGTATGCCCATCATCACTTAACGGAACTTCATCATCGGATTGAGTTGTACCATCTAACTCGACGCTGGCGACGCCGCGGCTGAGTCCGTGAGGGTTCTCAACTTTGATGTGATAGGTCGTACGTCCGCGCCGGTAAGTAATCTCGAAGTCGCGCCACCAGCGCGGCACGCATGGATCGATCTGCAGACGCACACCCCGCAACTTGAAACCGAGAATTGATTCGAGTCCGGCGCGATACATCCAACCAGCCGAGCCGGTGTACCAGGTCCAACCGCCGCGACCCGTGTGCGGCGGCACCGCGTAGACATCACCGACCGCGACGTACGGTTCAACTTTGTATTTGTGCAGTCCGGCGCGAGTAGAGGAGTGGTTTACCGGATTCAGTAAGGAGAAGAGTTCGCCGGCGCGTTCCCCATCTCCAAGTATCGCAAAGGCAATCAAGGTCCAGAGCGCAGCGTGCGTGTATTGGCCGCCGTTTTCACGCACTCCGGGCACATAGCCCTTGATGTAGCCTACATCCAACTTGCCTTTGTCGAAGGGCGGCGTGAAGAGGATGACCAGGCCGTCACCGCGACGGATCAGATATTCTTCGACAGCAGCCATTGCCCGCTGCGCTCGATAACTTTCAGCCGCACCGGAAATTACAGACCACGACTGCACAATCGAGTCGATGCGACACTCATCGTTTTGCACAGAACCAAGCGGAGTGCCGTCATCGAAGTAGGCGCGGCGATACCAGTCGCCGTCCCAACCGCTTTCAGCCAAAGCCTTTTTCAACTTCTCGAGATGCTCGCGATAGCGATCGCCGCGCGGCTTGTCGTTTCGCTGATCGCACAACGGCGCAAACGCCTGCAGCGTGGTGTAGAGAAACCATCCGACCCAAACGCTTTCTCCCTTGCCAAGATGGCCCACGCGATTCATGCCGTCGTTCCAGTCGCCGCCGCCCATTAGTGGCAAGCCGTGTTCGCCGACTGCCAAACTACGATCGAGGGCCCGAATGCAGTGTTCAAAAACGGGAGCTGACTCCGCCGAGATTGAGGGCTGCATATACGCTTCCTGTTGATCGGCTTGCAGCGCCGGTTGATCGAGAAATGTAACGACCTCATCGAAGACAGAATCATCACCGGTAACCGTCGCGTAGAACGTCGCGACAAACGGCAGCCATAAAAGGTCGTCGGAAAAACGTGTGCGTACGCCGCGTCCAGTCGGCGGATGCCACCAATGCTGCACGTCGCCTTCTTTGAACTGATGACTGGCGGCAAGGACTATCTGCGCGCGCGCGATAGCGGGACTGCTGTAGACAAGCGCCATTACATCCTGCAGTTGATCGCGAAATCCAAATGCCCCGCCTGATTGATAGAAGGCCGACCGCGCCCAAATGCGACACGCCAGCGTCTGATACAGCAGCCAGCGATTAAGCATCGTGTCCATGGCCAGGTCCGGCGTCTTGACCTCGACCGTTCGCAGCAGCGTGTCCCAATGCGTTAACACGTCCTCAAAGGCATCGTTAACGTTGTGTGGCTGGACAAATCTTGCGATCAGCGATTCGGCCTCTTCGCGCGAGCCGGCTTCTCCTAAAAGGAATATCGATTCCCTGCCCTCATGCGGCGCCAGTTCGATGGTGACCTGGAGCGCGGCGCAGGGATCGAGTCCGGCGCCGTCGCGGCCCGCAAGATTTACACGGCGCAACGCGTCCGGTTGAGACAAGGTGCCGTTGCGACCGAGAAACTCCTTGCGATCACAAGTCGCGCTCGAGACTCTTTCATTCGTCGCGGCAAAAGCTACTCGTCCGGCAAACTCGTTGTTGAAGGGATTGTGCGCGAAGATTGCGGCGTCCGCCTGATCGATCTCGGTTATGACATAGGGCGCCGAAGTAGTGCGCTGCAGGCCCAGCACCAGCTCGTTATACAAGGTGACTGTTAACTTTCGTTTCCGGTCGGTACGATTGCGCAAACGCAGGAGCGTAATCTTTACGGACGACTCCAGCGGCGCGAACAGCAGTAACTCCTGTGAGATGCCATGACTGGTATGTTCGAAGACCGAATAACCCTGCCCATGCCTCACGATGAAAGGTTCTTTTTCACGAATGGGCAACGGCGTCGCTGACCAGACTGTCCCGGTGTCTTCGTCGCGCAGGTAAACAATTTCGCCCGGCGGATCACTGACCGCATCGTTGGACCACGGCGTCAGACGGTTTTCACGGCTGTTCACAGACCAGGTGTAGCCGGCGCCAGTTTCGGTAACCTGAAAGCCGAAGTCATTTTTGTTGGCGATAATATTTGCCCATGGTGCGGGCGTCCATTGTTCCGCGCCAAGAAAGATTACATATTCCCGTCCCCCCTGATGAAACCCGCCCAACCCATTGAAAAAATCCAGCTCCGGCCGCGCCACGGTAGGCTCGGGATAAGCTTGTGAAGGCAGGCGCGGTACAAAACTGGCCGGCAATGGCTCTGCCACTTCCGGGCGCTCGAGCTGATCATCGAGCGGTCCGCGCTCGCAGACGATCACCGCGCGCGCCACCGAGTGAAGTAGAATTCGATCTGCCTCGGGCATCTGATCAGTACGACGCAGGAATACGCCGCCCGGCTTATCCTGTAGAACTCCCAAACCACTGGTGCGGAGCAGCGTATCGAGTTCCTTATGCAACAACTGGAGATAGGTAGTGGGATTGTCGTTGAGTATTACCAGGTCGATCTTGAGTCCTTTGTAATGGAGATACTCGTGGCCGCGAACCAGTTTGCGCACTGTCGGTAGATCAGCGACCTCTCCAATTCGCACCACCAGGATCGGCAGGTCGCCACTTATGCCGTAGGGCCACAAACTTGATTGCGCCAGCGTGTTGAGCGCCAACACGTGAGGCCGGGGCCGGAGCGATGGATCGGAATAAACAATACGGGAAGCGAGACGTTGGAACAGATGCGCTTCATCCGCGTCAATACCGAGGTGACTCATTTCCACCTGCGCTTTGGTCCAAGCCAGGCGCAACTCGCGTTCAAAGGTGCTGGGATCGTGATACTTGTCCGCCAGCATTATGGCTTGTTCGCGCGAGCTGGCGACGATCGTACTGAAGGAACAACGTACAGTCTGGCCTGGCGGGATTCTCACACGCCGGCGCAAACTAAACACTGGATCGAGTACCGCGCCAGTCGTATTCGACAGCGGGCGATCTTCCATTACGGCAATCGGATCGGCGGGTGTGTGACCGCGGCCCAGAAAGCGCCCGCGGTCAGTTTCGTATTGCACCGCGCCTACCAGATCACCTTCCACGACCACAACGTGGACGCCCCAGATAGGTTCGTCCTCGCTGGAGCGACGGCGGCGATGCGCCAGGAGTGCATTCTCAGCCGCGAAGAATTCCGTTTCGATGAAGAGACTACTGAACGCCGGATGGGCCGCGTCGGCTTGCGGCGCGTTGAGCACTACTTCTGCATAACTGGTGAGCTCTATCTCGCTCGTGCGCGTCGAGGTGTTAGTTAAAGATACGCGACGCACTTCCGCATTGTCCTCGGCAGATACCACAATTTCCATGTGCGTCCTGATGCCGGCGTCAGTGCGCCAGAAGTCTGCTTTGTCCTCGGCGAAAGCCACTTCATAAGCTTGCGGACGTTTGCGTACGGGTTGATAACCGGCAGACCAAACTGCGCCACTGCGTACGTCTCTCAAATAAATGAAAGTTCCCCAGTTATCCCGGGTAACATCTTCTCGCCAACGCGTGACGGCGTTTGCTCCGCAGTTGGAATAGCCGCCGCCGGCGACGGTAACCATCACGTTGTAGGTTCCGTTAGACAGCAATTGCGTTCGCGGCGACTCTGTATCAACACGGTGATAGACCCGCTTAATCAATCCCTGTGGCGCCTGCGCGACACGACCGGTCAAAACCTCTTCCGCGCGCGGGTGCGCTGCCGCCACACCCACCGGAATGCGTTCCTGCAACAACAACTCGGTCGCCTGGACCAAAGGATCTGCGTGGAAACGTTTCTCCATCCGATCGTCGTGGAGAATATTAGTGAGCGCTACCAGACTCATGCCCTGATGGTGAGTCATGAAGGCACGAATTAAGACGAGGGTGTGATCTTCAGGTAGACGCTCACTCGTATAATCAATAGCCTCGTAGTAACCATAGGCACCTAATGCTCCCTCTTTCTCGAGGCGTCGCAGGTTGATCATCGCCGCGCGCGGATTGATCTCAGCCGCGAGGATGGTGGCATACGGAGCTACCACAACGTCTTCGATCAGCCCGCGCTTCAACCCTAGACCGGGAACGCCGAAAGGACCGTACTGATAATTCAGTCGTAGATCACGAACGTGATATCCGGACTCAGATATGCCCCAGGGAACGCCGCGTTCCTCGCCATACTCGATTTGCCGGTGAACGACAGTTTTATAAGTTTCATCGAGCAGCGTATCGGCGTAGCCGCGCATTACCAGTAACGGCATGAGATATTCGAACATCGTGCCGGTCCAGGAAATTAGTGCGCGCCCACCATTAATCGGAGTTAATTGACGGCCCAGCCGGAACCAGTGTTCCTGCGGCACGTCACCCTTTGCGATCGCGACGAAGCTAGCCAGCCGCGCTTCGGACGCAAGCAGATCGTAGTAGGAGTTGTCGGCACGCTGCGCGGATACGTTGTAACCGATGGTGAAGACTTTGCGCTCCGGATCGAGCAGAAACTTGAAATCCATCTCCTGCATGATCTGCTCGGAAGTGTGCGCCAGGCTGCTGAGCCGCGATAAGAAGTCCCCAGCGGCGACTGCGCCCTGCTCAATCGCCCTGGTGAGTTTGTCGAAGATCGCTATGGAGTGATTTTCAGTCGTTTGTCCCTGAAGTTCGCTACGCAGCGCCGCTAACTGAACCAGAGCGTTATCGCAAATGTGCGGCAGTTCAGCCAGAGTCCACACGTTGTAAAAAAGGACAACGAGAAACTCCAGCCCCCTCGCCGTTTCTCCACCACTGCTTGCAGCTAGTGACTGGAATTCCGATAGCAAACCGCCCCAGGGCGCCAGTGTCTCGGCATCGCGCCGGCAGGCACTTACCTGATGTTGCAAAGCCCCAAGCCACCAGCGCAGCTCTGTGAAATTGGTTTCCCCGTGCTCGTGCGCCAGGGCGTTGATGATGTCCTCGACTTCAGAAGCCCTTTCCTGTAGCGATTCAAAGAGCAGGAACCAGGACGGCAAACTATCGACGTCCGCGGCCAGGATAAGCTCCTGACAAGCTTCAATTTCATTACGCAACTGGCTGACGGTGACGACTTCTGTGCGCTGGCGGAAGCTGCCGAGTCGATCTAATTCAGCCGCTACGGCAGCGAGCGTGTCAGCAAGTCCCTGGATGTTCCGGACGTCAAAAAGTTTTGTGTCGGGCAGTTCTATGCACGCTTGTTTCAATGCGATAGCGTGGCCCGCGAGGTTGCCGCTGTCTACCGTCGAGATGTATTGAGGTTGTAGCGGCTGAAGCGTTTTAGTGTCGTACCAATTGAAAAAGTGCCCGTGGAATTTTCCCAGTTTCCCGAGTGTTGCAAAGGTGAGTTCCACCCGTTCAAGAAATTCCAGCGACGCGACATAGCCGAGGTCATGAGCAGAGACTGTGGCCAGTAATAGTAATCCTATGTTGGTCGGCGAGGTCCGGTGAGCGATGACCGGCGAGGGGTCTTCCTGAAAATTATCCGGAGGGAGCCAGTTATCTTCAGCGCCAACAAAAGCTTCAAAGAAGCGCCAGGTGCGACGAGCTATCCGCTGCGCCAGTTGAATGTCGGCAAAGCTCATGACCTTGCGTTCCGGCGGCCGCAAAGTGCTTATCCAGTTAGCAATGAACGGTGAGACCAGCCATGCCGCTACGAACAGGGCCATCACTCCCGAGGCTGCCGGTCTAAAGATCAGCGTGAGTGCTAAAGATGCCAGCGCCAGCAACTCCGCCGGTAACATGAACCAAAAAAATGCGCTCGCACCGCCGCGCGCATCTTTCTCGGCGTCTGCTGCCGTAACCCACTCGAGCAGTTTTTTGTGTGAAACGAGCTTGCGGTAAATCGTCCGCGTGATCGCGTCAACCATCAGATAACCCTGGTGCGGGAGAAAGATGAGCGACAATGCGACTTGCGCAGTGTTTGTCCTGACGTCTCCCCAAACGCTCCAGAAATGGCTGGTCCAGGGAATGCCCCGCGGATGGATGAGCAGACTCGTCGTGACGTGCAGGTAAACCGGGAAGGCGATCGTGATGACTACAAATAAACTCCAGAGCAGCGGCGAGCCCGGCAATAGCGTCCAGGCTGCAAGCAACCACAGGAACAGCGAAGGCGCCACCAGGCTGCGACGCAGGTTATCGAGAATCTTCCAGCGCGAAATAAGCGGCAGGGGATTGCGAACCTTGCGCCCCCTGGCATCCGGGATGGTGGGAAAAAGCCACCGCAGAATTTGCCAATCGCCGCGCGTCCAGCGATGTTGCCGTTTCGCATAGGTGTCGTATGACGCGGGGTAGTCGTCCAGTAACTCTATATTCGTAGCCAGCGCGGCACGCGCAAACAGCGACTCAAAAAGATCGTGACTCAGCAGTTTGTTTGCGGGAACCCGATCGTTCAACGCTGCTTGAAATGCGTCTACTTCGTAGAGACCTTTACCGGTGAAGTTTCCCTCCCCAAACAGATCTTGGTAGACGTCGGAAACGGCGGTAGTGTAAGGGTCGATCCCGGTGTTACCGGAAAAGATTCTGGCAAATCTTGAACGCGAAGCGCTGACCAGGGAGATGCTCACGCGCGGTTGCACAATGCCATAGCCTCGCGTGACAAGTCTGTCGGTTAGATCCAAATTGGGGCGGTTGAGCGGATGAATTGCCGCCCCCACGAGCTTGCGGGCCGCGTCGCGCGGAAGCTGGGTGTCAGTATCGAGCGTTATCACATAACGCACTTGTCGCAGCAACGATTCGTCGATCTGCTTTTCAACAAAGCTGGTGTTCGCATCTCCGCGCAGCAGCTTATTAAACTCTTCCAGCTTTCCTCGCTTGCGTTCCCATCCTATCCATCTACCTTCACCTGGATTCCATTGCCGGCGACGGTGAAACAAATGGAAGCGATGCGGCTCTGCTTTGCTGTGTCGATAGTTGAGTTCTGCGATCCCGGCTTCGGCAACTTCCAGTAGTAGAGCGTCATCCGGCGATTCTTCCGTATCAGCGTCAGGGAAATCACCCAGCAACGCGAAATAAATATGCCTAACCTGATTGGCGAGATAATGAATTTCGAGTCGCTCGACCAATGCTTTCACCTGCGACTCACTGGAGAAGATGGTGGGGACCACAACCATCGTGCAAGCTTCTTCCGGAATCCCCCTGGCAGTTTCCATTCGCGGCACCAGGCGCGGTGGAAGGAAATGCGTCACGTCCCAGTTCAACACGCTCAAGGCAAGATCACTTGCGGGGATGATCGCGAGCAGTGTCGCGATAACCAACAGCGGCCAGCTGGCGGTTGGGCCGGCGCGTAGGGAGCTGACATAGATGCCGATCACCAGAACGGTGACAACCAGCAAGGTAAGAAGCGTCAGCGTCCCCAGATACGCTCCGGTCGCATGACGACAGACGGAGCGCCGAAGTCTTTCCCCGAGTTTGGGTCGGTAGCCAAAGCTGGATTCCAATTGAGTCAGGCCGTTATCAACCAGATAAAACCCGACATGTGCTTCCGCGGGCCGATGCAGGTAAGTTTCTACTTTCTCTTCTGCTTCTCGTTCGCCCTTGTCCTCAGCCTTCACCGCATCTTCAGCAAGTTCCACGGCTGCACGGGCCACTTCCAATTCATTGGTGCGTGTGCGCTTGCTGATTCGCTCAATGACGTGGCGGTAGCGATCACGCGTTGCAAATTCCATCTTCGCGTAAGCGCCGGCCGGATCAGCTCCCAATAACGGCTCAATGAGGCTGACGCTCTCGAAGAAATCGCGCCAGTCGAGAGTCGACAAAAGGCGCATGCTGGTAATGATGTTGCCGACTGTAACCTGCGTCGAAGCCTGACGCTGATGTTCAGCGTGAATGATCTGCTCGATGCTGGTCGCATGCGAGGCAAGTTGTTTTTCCAACCACTCGATTACCGGCATAACTGCCGGATCCTGTTCGCGGAGACGTTGACTAAGTTGAACCACAAACGACTGGGGAATCTTTTCGCGTTTTCCAAAGCGCTCCGAGACCATGGCTACCAACCCGTCGGGGCGGCGTGACGCCAGCTCTAACAACTTGTCAGCCAGCCTGTCCGCCTGCTCGCGCTCCTCGCGCGCTCGGACGATCAGCACTGCAAGTCTGCGAAGGTTCTCTACGAGCGCAAGTCGCAGCGTGATAGCCACCGCCCACAATTCACCGATCGATAGCGGAGCTATAGTTTGATAAGCGGCGATGAACCGGCGCAGCGTAGTCGTGTCGAGCCGGCAATCAGTGTGCGCAATAAGGGCGAGGGCGACGGCGTAGATTCTGGGATGGTCTTTAAGTTCACCTTCAGCCAGCTTGGGTAACTCATGGTAATAACTTTTCGGGAGGTCCTCGCGAATCTCGCGAAGTTGTTCCTCGACAATGTGGAAATTATCAACCAGCCATTCCGCAGCCGGTGAGATTGAGCGCCCATTCCGTATCGCTTCAACGAGCGTGCGGTAGGCGGCCACCAGTTTGCGACCATTGTCTTCGAGGCGCGGCAACAATTGAGCGCGCCCCTTCCTGGTAACCGTCTTATGCTCGGCAGCCAGTGTCTGAGCGTATTGTTCAAGACGCTCTACGCTATAGATTTCAGCTCTAACCGGCTGCTCGTCGGCATAGCTCGTTGCTCTGCTAAACGTTTCCGACAAAGATCCGAAGAACTCATTCATAGCGATGTGAGTAACTCTCCTGCACGTGCGCCGGCTCTCCGATAGAGTTCAGCTTTCCGCGCGACTAAATCATTAGTGCACTGGAACGCACGCTAAGCTAAGCGTCTCGGACAGAATAAGGGGGCCCTCAGAATATCATGATTCGAATTGCCTTTATGAACGACGATGCTATCAGTGGCTCTACAGCAGCTGCGAGCACCCAAGTCAGACCGAAAAGTGTCCTCCGTCAAATTGAAAGAACCTGCCTCCAGATTGACGGATAGTCTGACCGAACCTTCACGATCTTCTGCCAAATAATCGGAGTTTGGTTGATTAATTCGCAGGTTCAGGACAAAGAACAGAGGAATACCAATTGCCAAACCGAGTCTGCGGAAGTGGGGAGACCCCTACCCGATCGCCATAGCCGGTTAACCCAGCCGCGAATCCAGAGTCAACGAGTTGAAAAGCGATGACTTGAGACTGAAATGGTAGACAAACAAAGCTTCAGAAAGTGGTACATGTTCTCGGTTGCACTCATCGGTGTAGCCGTTACTCTGTTTTGTGTCTATCGCATGCCGTTTTCGCTGCTGGGATCCAAGTTTGCCGCTTTAGCACTGATAACCTTGCTGGTCGGATCTCAGATCACTATCAAGATCCCCGGTGCGCGGGGACAAATTGCCGTTTCCGATACTTTCATCTTTCTCGCCATCCTGTTATTTGGTGTCGAAGCGGCTGTTGTGCTGGCCGCCGCCGAAGCTTTTTGTTCGTCCGTACGCTTCAGCAGGAAGGCCTCTACTCTCTTCTTCAACGCTGGAGTGATGGCGCTCTCGACCTTCATCACCGCTTCCACTTTCTACCTCGCTTTTCCGGGTATTAATCTGCGTGACGGATTTTCACCAAACCTGTTCGTTGGTCTGTGTGTAATGGCGCTGTTGCAGTACATCTGTAACACCGGGCCAATTGCGGTGGGTGTCGCGCTTAAGGCTAACCAGGGCGTGTGGCACAGTTGGCGCGCCAATTTTTTATGGAGCTCACTGACATACTTCGGGGGAGTTGCCGGTGCTGCAATTGTCGGAAAGTTGAGCGAAAATCTGGGACTTTTCGGCTTTGCTGCATTTGCTCCCATCATCGTCATCGTTTACTTCACTTACCGAACCTACCTTACCAATGTAGAAACGTCTGCCGCGCAAGCTGAACAGGCTAAACGGCACGTCGAGGAACTCAACAAGTATATAGCCGCGCAGGAACGAATCAGCCAGGCACTGGTCGAGAGTGAAGAACACTTTCGGAATGCTTTTGACTACGCCGCTATTGGCATGGCCCTCGTATCGCCGGAAGGAAACTGGCTTCGCGTAAACAGATCACTCTGCGAAATCGTGGGTTACACCGAAGCCGAGTTGCTCGCCTCAGATTTCCAGGCAATTACGCACCGGGAAGATCTTGGCAATGACCTCGCAGAGATATACCGCATGATTTCCGGTGAGATTCTTACCTGTCAACTGGAGAAACGTTACATCCATAAGTTGGGCCATTATGTTTGGGCCTCGACGAACGTATCGTTGGTCCGTGACGTGCCCGGTCAACCACTTCACTTCATCTTTCAAATCCAGGACATTACCGAACGCAAACGCGCGGAAGCAGCAATTCAAACACTCTCCCTGGCAGACGAATTGACCGGCCTTTATAACCGTCGCGGGTTCCTGGCGTTTTCCAAGCAACATCTTAGTTCCATTCATCGTGCCAATAAGGACGTCGTAGTCGTCTATGCCGATTTAGACGGCTTGAAGTTGATCAACGACTCGTTTGGCCACAAAGAGGGTGACCGCGCGTTAGTCAAGACCGCTGAGTTAATGAAGGAGACGTTCCGGCCCTCAGATGTACTAGCCCGCCTGGGTGGCGACGAGTTTACCGCCTTAGCCGTTGTCGATCGGGAAGGTGGCTTACAGAGGCTCGTTTCCCGTTTGCAACAGCGGTTTGATGAGTACAACGCTTTGCGGCTCGTGCCCTACAAGCTTTCGATCAGTATTGGTGTGGTCCAGCGTGACGACGGCGGCACGCAGTCAATGGAAGACTTAATGGCGTTGGCCGACATGGTCATGTACAAAAACAAACGAAGCAAGCGGAAAGATAATAACCTTCGATTGACCGATGCTGCGGTCGACGACCACTCGACCGTGGCTGTGGCCTAGTATTCAGAAAAACACCAGGAAATAGTTCAAAGCGGCAGGGATTGCGACCTGCCGTTTTGTTTTTTGTAGTATTCTCTGCGCTCGCTTCATGAGCGCCCTTAAGAAACAAACTACTGAAATAAGTCTTCCCTCCCCCAGCCCGGGTCGATGGCGGGCACTGGTGTTGTTGTCGTTAGCCGAACTTCTCGGCATGTCGCTGTGGTTTAGTGCCTCGGCGGTTGTTCCTGCGCTTCGCGTGGAATGGAACCTGAGCTATTCAACCGCTGGGTGGCTAACAATTGCCGTGCAACTAGGTTTTGTCTTCGGCACCTTACTCAGCGCAGTTCTCAATCTACCCGATGTGCTCCGAGTTCGTTACCTCTTCGCGGCCTCAGCCCTGGCTGGTGCTCTAACTAACGCAGCCTTTGGAGCCTTCGCGCACGATGCTGAAACGGGAATTGCGCTTCGATTCCTAACCGGAATGTTTCTCGCCGGAGTTTATCCGCCTGGAATGAAGATAATGGCCACGTGGTTTCTGCGATCACGTGGTATGGCGTTGGGGGCCTTGGTTGGTGCTTTAACACTCGGCAAAGCTTCGCCGTATCTGGTTAATGGGTTGGGAAGCCAGAACTGGCGCCAAAACATCTTCTTCATTTCGTTGTTCGCAGTAGCGGGTGGCCTGATTGTGCTTTTATTTGTGGAAGACGGACCGCATGCGTTGCCGGCGGCGAGGTTTGACTGGCGCCAGGCTACCAGGGTTTTCCGTAATCAAGGCGTCCGACTTGCCAGCCTCGGATATTTCGGCCACATGTGGGAACTCTACGCTATGTGGGTTTGGATTCCCGTGATGATTCGAGCAAGTCTGGCAGTTTCGAAAGCCGCGCCGTGGGCAGCCGAGGTTGCTTCGTTTCTGGTTATTGGTTGTGGGGCGGTTGGCTGTGTCGCCGCCGGCCTGGTTGCTGATCGCGTCGGGAGAACCGTCGTCACGTCATGGGCGATGGCGATTAGCGGCAGTTGTTGTCTGGTAATTGGTTTTTTGTACGGAGGAAACCCATTCGTATTGTTATTGGTTGCCGCCATCTGGGGAGCAGCGGTAGTAGCCGATTCCGCGCAGTTTTCTGCATGCGTCACGGAGCTTGGCGATCCGCAATACGTGGGCACAGCGTTGACTATGCAAACCTGCCTGGGATTCCTGCTAACGACTATCTCGATCGAACTGATTCCTTATTTCGTTAATGCTGTTGGATGGCAATATGCGTTTGCGACCTTAGCCCCGGGTCCGTTTCTGGGCGTAATCGCAATGCTGCGGTTGCGCGCCTTGCCCGAAGCGGTGAAGATTGCGCATGGTCGCAAGTAATCCAGCTGCGGATTTGCCGAGGACGCGGACCAAATCAGGAAAACATGATGGTTGCCGAACTGAAACAGAGAGTGAGGAAGATTATCCGTTTGCTGAAGCGTGCTTATCCGGACGCGAAGTGTTCCCTGAATCACTCAAACGCTTTTGAGCTGTTGGTGGCAACAATTCTATCGGCGCAATGCACTGATGCGCGGGTAAACATCGTCACTCAGGATCTGTTTCGCAAATACCGCAAGCCCGAAGACTATCTCAAAGTCTCTCCAAAGGAATTGCAGCAAGACATTCGCACCACCGGCTTCTTTCGCAACAAGACGACATCCATTCAAGGCGCCGCCAAAGTCTTACATGAGCAGTATCGCGATGAAGTCCCGCAGACTATGGATGAACTGCTGGAACTCCCCGGAGTCGCACGCAAAACTGCCAACGTTGTGCTTGGCAATGCGTTCGGCTTGAGCGCGGGAGTGGTGGTTGATACTCATGTCACCAGACTGTCCCACCGGCTGGGATTATCCGAACAAAAGACTGCTGAAAAAATCGAGCTGGACCTGATCGCAATTGTTCCGAAGAAGGACTGGGTCATTTTCCCGCACCTAATGATTTCTCACGGCCGCGCCATCTGCAAAGCTCGAAATCCGCTTTGCGCAGAATGCGTGATCGAAAAGCTTTGTCCCTCGTCGTTCCTAAAGACCGGCGTGCCACCCCCAAGTTGAGTGTCCTGCACAGTACCTCCACTGATCTTCTTTCACAAAGGCACCTCGGAGAACCAGACCGGCACTCGACGGTCTCCGGAATACCGTGCTAGCGCATACCAGCGAACGCCGCTACAATGACCGCGCTCCACTTATACTGATTCAGAATCGTCATCCACAGGCTCCATGCCCGTCCCTGTTTGCCGTAATTTCGGCCAAATTTCCCACCTTTCCAACCGTACCCTTGATTTCGGCACGGTGATCAGGCCGGCAAATGGAGTAGAAGTGTGAGCTACCGTTTTCCCTGGCATCGTTTAACTGACGAGCACCTGCTCGATCTGCGCATCTGCGATCTGACGCTCAAGATCAAGGGCTCCTTCCTCGAGCCACATATCAAACGACTCTACAGCGAGCTCAACGAGCGCGGCATTCGCTTTAAGCCGCACGTCTGGCTGTCCGAAGAATGGTTCTCGCCGGACGGCGTACCGGGCATTGCGATTCCCTTTTATCTCGCCCATCCGCGTCTGATGAAGCTCGAGCGCAAGCAAATGCTGGAGGTGGAGGGCGGCACCGATCCCGAGTGCCTGCGCATTCTTCGCCACGAAGCCGGCCATGCACTCGACACCGCATTTCGTCTTGCACTTCAAACGCCCCTGGCGTGAGCTGTTTGGATCATTCGCGCAACCTTATCCGGATTTCTATAAACCAAAACCGAAGAGTCGCAAGTTTGTGCTGCATCTGCCGGCGTGGTATGCGCAGGCGCATCCTGCCGAGGATTTCGCCGAAACATTTGCTGTTTGGCTGACACCTCGCTCGCGTTGGCGACGTCGCTATAAGGGTTGGCCGGCGCTGCAAAAACTCGAATACATCGACGACCTGATGCAGGACGTGGCGGGAACGAAACCCCGGAACCGAACGCGCACCAAAGTAGAACCAATATCGGAACTAAGGACTACGCTGCGCGAACACTACCGGCGCAAACGAGAGAAGTACAATTTTGACTGGCCCGCGGTTTACGATCGCGATCTGCTTCGCATCTTCTCAGATGATCCGCGCCATAGTTCGAAGCCAAGCGCCGCAAGTTTCCTTCGCCAGGTACGCCGTGAGGTTCGACAGATCGTCGCCGAAGGCACGGGTGTGCACCAGTACACCATCGATCACGTACTCGAAAACATGATCGACCGTTGCAAGGATTTGAAGCTGCGCGTGGCCACGCCGAAAAGAGAAGCGCGTCGCCGCGTAATGATTGTTTTGACAGTTCAGGTAATGAACGTGCTGCATTCGGGTTATCATCGCATCGCCGTTTGATCACAATGAAACGCTCTAAGACTTTCGAACCGAAAAAGAAACTTCGCATCATCGTCCTGGTGCATCAGGACCTGGTGCCTCCCGACTCACTCGACGGTCTGAGCGACAAAGAGAAGGCCGAGATCAAGACTGAGTACGACGTGATCTCCACGCTCAAGAAGATGGGTCATGAGGTCTATCCCATCGGTCTCTACAATCAGTTGAATGTCATTGGCGATGCGCTGATGGAGCATAAGCCGCACATCGCCTTCAATCTGCTCGAGGAGTTTCATGGTTATCCGCTTTACGATCAGCACGTGGTTAGTTATCTGGAGTTGATGCGGCAGGCCTACACCGGCTGCAACCCACGGGGCATGACGTTGGCCCACGACAAGGCCCTCACCAAAATGATTCTGGCCTATCATCGCCTGCAGGTGCCGCACTTCGGGGTCTTTCCCATGAACCGAAAAGTGAGGCGCGCGAAACGTTTGAAGTTTCCCCTGCTGGTCAAGTCAATCAGCGAGGAGGGCTCGGTCGGAATTTCCCAGGCATCCGTTGTTCACGACGATGAAAAATTAACGCAACGAGTGGAGTTTATTCATCGCCAGAACAAAACCACGGCCATCGCCGAGCAATACATAAAGGGACGCGAGATTTACGTCGGCGTGATCGGTAACCAGAACGTCCAAACCTATTCGCCCTGGGAACTGGTGATGGAGAAGCTTCCGGAAGGCTCCGAGAACATTGCCACGCTCAAGGTCAAGTGGGATCCGGCGTATCAGGAAAAAGTCGGCGTCAAGACTCGCGCAGCCGAACTCACGCCCGAGCAACACAAGACTCTCGAACGTCTCTCCAAACGAATTTATCGTTACCTTTTTCTTAGCGGATATGCGCGGTTGGACTACCGCCTGACAGAAGAAGGACAGTTTTATTTGCTCGAAGCGAATCCCAATCCACAGATCGCCGCAGGTGAAGACTTCGCCGACTCCGCTGCTCACAGCGGCTTGCCTTACGATCAACTGCTACAAAAAATAATCACTGTCGGTCTGAACTATCACGCAGCGTCCCACGGCGGTTGAAGAATAACCACATCGCCGAACTGTTCATATTCTCAATCTCAGTTGGATACCCCAGGTCTTGTACTGGATCCCGCTTGTCTCAAACTTCTCATCTTCTCCAGGCAACCCTCCAGCAATACTAACCGCACTTGCGCGCGAGACTCGAGCGAGGTGATGGATGAGACTGCCTCCCTAACCGCGTACTCATCCATGGCCAGGAGTGAAGCCGGGACAGTTCTTGAAAACCCAGATCCATCCAGACTGTCGGGTTTATCGGTGTCAGTCTCTTTAACTTTTGATTTCTCGACCCGATTGAGTGCCGCCATTGCCTCTTTGAGGTCCCCGGACGCCTCAGCAGCCGGATTCTCCCTGTTTGGTACGCCTTCAACTATCTCAATAGACTTTAGAATCCAGGCGCGGGCTCTCTCAGGATCCTCTCGCCACCACTGGTGTCCGAGTCGTGCCCATAACAAAGCGCGTCCGGACGGCTTGAAGCCGGTCGCATCCTTTACTAAGTCTTCAGTAATTGTTTGTGAGCGCACCAACCAAAGATTCGCAAGCGCCTCTCGTTGCGTTGCAGAAGGCCGCTTTCTGAGCGAACGCGGACCCCGCAATAACGATAGCCATTGACCCGGAAAAAAGAGAACGAGGAATAAGGCGCATGCTTTGATCTTCCTTCGTCTGGACATGCCAGTCTCAAACAGACTGTTTACGCACGCGAAATGAGCTTCGCTCTGGATTGGTTATCTTTGAGTTCAAAGAACTATCGGAAGTTGCCGGCCATTGGCTGTATTTCTTATTCACAACATAACGAAAGGAATTTGCCCCGCATGACGCTAGCTCTCACGCTGCTTTTCGCACTAAATCTATTTCGAAGTCTGCCCAGGACTCGCTGAGTCTGACTTCACATTGACTGATCACGTTTGAAGATCAAACATCTTCAGCGTTACCGCCTTTATAACTCAACCTATATCTTCCAAATCTCTGTGACCTCTTTTGGTTCGCATTGTTTTTATCTAGTGTGATTCGTCACGAAACAGTCACATTGCCGCTTGTTCGTTGATGTTTCGGTAACTAGAATTCTTCTTGCCTCCCGGCGTTACCCCCCTCACCGAAGAAAAAATTAAGGAGAGTTTGACCCCTTTGCTGTTGAAAAAACTGTTCCCCTATGCACTCGCGGCCTGCTTTGCCCTCGTGCTTCCACTAACGGCCGCCGCACAGATTGGCGAATCTCGCCAGCGTCTGGTTAAAGCCCGTTCTCAAAACTTACACTCCGCCCGTGATGGAGAAAGAACCAGTCATCATTTCGCTGGCTTCGGCGGAAGACATAAAGGCGTCGAAACCTTTGGTCTCCCGGACCGGCGGACTCCAATACCAGCAACTGCTTTCATCTGCGATAGAAGTACGACTTGGTTCGCCCTACCGCTGGGGCGCCACCGGACCGTCGTCGTTCGACTGTTCAGGTTTTGTCTGGAGCATCTATCAATCGGCGGGATTAGGTTTTGAACGCGCCAGTGCACGAACATTGTGGAGCCGGTTTGCCGCGCCGGATCCGGAAGAACAGTACAAGTTTGGCACTTTGGTCTTCTTCAGCAATCTTGCGCACGTCGGAATCGTCGCTGATGAAAACGGCTTTTATCATGCCTCCCGCCATCATGGCGTGGTGTATTCACCTTTTAATGAATATTGGCTCAAGCGCGTTGACGGTTTCCGCAAGGTTCCGGTAACGGTCCAGGCTTCAGCCAGCAACCCGGCAACCCTTGCGGCCGGCTCATTTGCCAGTTCCATTGAACACTGATTAAGCGGTCTTTAGGATCGCCCCAAAAGAAAACGCCGGCGCTTCTGATTAGCGCCGGCGTTTTTGTCTTAGAACTAATCCGGGCCCTATTTAACAATCGGCACAGTCAACTCGTTTCCCAAAATCACTTCTCTGAAGAATGGGTAGGCACGAAGCCGGCGCGATGCTCTTCATCTTTGGCTTCCCAAACTACCAGAATCTTATCTATCGCGACGTAACAGGTTTTGTCGTCACTGTCCTTGAGATGAAGCACTCCTTCTTCAACCTTCAAAACTTCGCCGCGCAAGCTTGAAGCTCCGCCACAGTAGAGATCTATTTTCTTGCCCAATAATTTGGATAGAATTGTCTGCATAGCTCAGTCAATGTAGGTTAGGCATTCGTGCCTGTCAATTTTTCGAGTGACAGGCTAAGAAATGGCATTCTTAGTCACTGCCATTCTTAAAGGTAATCTTTACCAGCGGCATTACGTCCGGGTCGTCCTGTTGCTCGCGTTCAAATTCTATTAGATCGTAGTAAGCGCAACGTGAGGTCGTTGGAAACTCACGACAGGTCAGCGGTCGCGCGTTGTAGACCGTACATTTCCGCGTTTCCTGATCCAGAAACATGCAAGCCTGTCCAAACAGCCGATCAGCTTTGCGCCGCAAAATTCTTTCTTTGCCGAATAATTTAGTAAAGCGTTGGCTCGCAACGTCAGGGACTACGCGAAAGTGCGCTGCGAGCCGGCGGATGTCGCGGGGAGTCACCTGCACCCGATCGTAGATCGAGCAGCAATAGGCGATGCACTTATCGCAGTCATACTTTAACGCTTTGTTAATCGTGCCTGGTATTGGGCTCATGTTCGAAAGTTCCTCTAGACCTGTGGGAGTGCGGCTACCTGGTCATCGCATCCCAGAATATTCATCGTCGCTTTGATTTTCGATATTCAGAGCGAAGCAGCTTCATAAACTCGTCGCGCCGATCGTATAGCCGCTTCGGTTCTCTGGGCGCATGTTTCGCGAGCGCATAAGCTGTCATGATCGGAAGGGCCACTGTGGAATCGACGTAACAAACCACCGCATCCGGTAAGCGATCGGGATCGACTTTACCCCAGGAAACCGCCTCGCCGGGAGTGGCGCCGGACAACCCTCCGGTATCAGGTCGCGCGTCAGTGACCTGCAGAAAATAGTCGTGGCCGCGCTCGTCAATGCCCAACACTTCCTGAATCTGCGGTTCGGTTTGCAGCAGGAAGTTTTTCGGTGAACCACCGCCAAGAATGAAACATGCGGAGCGACCAGGTTTCTTGTTTGCTTTGCCCCGGCTGGTCTTTGCAGGAGCCGTATTACGCTTAGCAGCCAACACGATTGCGGCGGTTTCATTCACATCCAACGACGGATCAAACGCAAGCTTGTTGCCCTGGAGCGCCTTCGCAGCGACGTTCATGCCGATAGAAGAGTCGCCCGGAGATGAAGTGTAAATCGGTACCCCATACTCGTAAGCTACCGCCAGCAAAGATTTATCTTTCAAACCGAGCGCGCGTTCTCGTTCATGCACGTAGCGTCCTGCCAGGTAGTGAAACTCCGCCGTCGACATCGTCTTCTGAAACTCTTTCGCGGTAATCATCTTGCGGAAGAATGCATCGGTGTCGAGCAACACCGAATAGTCGAAGAAGATATCGTAGATGCGGACGACTTCTTCCTGGCGCAGGATTATGTCTGAGATTTGCGCATTGCCTTCGCGCATCACCAGGCCGATACCAAAGTGCGTGTCGTGATAGAGATTTGCCCCGGTCGAGATTATCCAATCTACAAAGCCGGCCTTGATTAAGGGAATTAACGCCGACATCCCTAAACCCGCCGGCGTGAGGGCGCCGGTGATTGACATGCCAATGGTTACTTCCGGTTCGAGCATTTTCAGCGCGAAGAGTTGACATGCTTCACGCAAGCGCGCGCCGTTATAAGCCAGAAATGATTCGTCAACCAGTTCTGCAATGGTGGTATTCGAAGTTATAGGAGCGGGGTCAATTCTTCGTCCCTTCAGGAACTTGCTTGTTCGTTTTGCCATTGTCTGTTGGTTGCTCTAATCGTTTATGTCGCCTGGCTGGCTCCGTTTTCGTTTCCGCCCTCGGCTCTCTTGACGCGCAGACGGCCTATGCGCCGCTCGTCTGCTTCCAAAACTTCCAGCTCGAGTCCGCGAAAGGTGAGTTGCTCGCCAGGTTGCGGCACTTTACCTGACTCGTTGATGACAAGCCCGGCGATGGTGGTGAAATCGTCAGCCTCAATCTCCATATCAAACAGCCGCTCGATCTTTCCAATCTCGGTGGAGCCCAGCACTTCGTAACATCCCTCGTCCTGTTCAACAATGTCGTTCAACTCCTCACCGGCAATATCTTCGTCTTCGATCTCGCCGACAATTTCTTCGAGGATGTCTTCGACGGTTACCAGACCTGACACACCGCCGTATTCATCTATCACCATTGAAAGCTGCTCGTGAGCTTTCTGCATTTCCTCCAACAAATCGGCAACCGGCTTGGTCTCGGGAATAAAGTAGACCGGGCGCACCAGCGGCGAAATTGGTCCGTCTTCATTTCCTTCGGCCCAACGCTGCAGAAGATCGCGAACGTAAATTAATCCTTCGACGTTGTCGATCTGATCTCGGTACACCGGTAGTCTTGAATACTTCGATTCCACCATAATGTCGCGGGCTTCGCGGACGGTAGCCGCCGCCGACACTGCCACGATGTCAGGTCTGGGAGTCATCACTTCACTGACGCGAGTATCGCCGAACTCGAGGATCGACTGGATCAGTTCACCCTCTTCCTCTTCAAGTATTCCTTCGGCCTCGCCCACATCGATAAATGCCTGGATGTCGTCCCCGGCATCCTGCTCTTCATCTTCCTCGCCAGCCTCCAACTCCTGTTCTTTGCGCCGCGAGCGATCAAACAAGCGATGAAACGGGTCTGCCGCAAATGCCATCAAGGGCAGTAGCGGACGAATCACCGGCAACAGAAACAGCAGAGTTCCTTCCGGATCGCGCGTCGAGATGAACAGGGGGATGATTTGGCGGAAGATGCCGGCGAGAACCAGGCCGCCGAGTAGACCGAATAATACAAAACGGTCCTGCTGAAATTCGCTCAGCGAGATGGAAGTGACGAGAACGGCGATTATTACCAGCAGAATCTGAATTGTCGCCGAGATAGCAAAGCTGAACCTGGGGCGATTCTCGAGTACTTGCTTCAGAAAGGCTGATGAACGTAGTTTCGCGCGCTCCTCGGCTTCGCTAATCAGGCGCCGGAGGCCGACATCGCTCAACTGGCCAAAGGCCATATCGACCGTCGCGAGCAATGACAACCCAACCAATAGCAGCAGGGTTAAAATGAACTCAATCTGGTTCTGCATTCGTTGCTAGATAGTAACTTACGTAAATGGGGAATGCTAAGTACGCAGAGTGAGGCTAAAATATGCCGAGCCGCCGTCGTAACCGAAGTTCCAATCGATTCATCTCACCATGGTCTGTCGAATGATCGTATCCGCAAAGGTGAATCAGTCCATGCAAAATAAGCTGTGCGATTTCCTGATCCAGAGTTAATCCATTCTCTTTCGCTTGCCGCGCTGCCTGCTCCACCGAAATTACCACGTCACCCAGGCTTGGGCCTTCCGCTTTTTCAAACTCATCCTGCTCGACTGGAAATGACAACACATCCGTTGTCCCCTGCTTATGGCGCCAAAGTCTATTCAGTTCACGCATCGCTCGATCTGAAACAAATGCAACCGTCACTCCTTCGGCCTTGGTGGGGATAACCCTCCAGGTGCTTTCGACAAACTTCTGCCAGCGCTCATTATCGAGCGGTAATTTGCGCTGACGGTTAACAACTTCGATCATAAGCTTCCACCGCAGATTTTACGGATTAGCAATAATAAAACAGCCAGGATAACTATCGCACTAAGCCTCTGCTGACTGCCAGCTCGCGGTAGCGTTGTTACTGTCAAAGCTGTCTAATCTGTGTTATCTGCGGATTACTGCTCTAGAGAACTAAATGCGGTTCTTCTGGTTGGAATGTTCTTCGTAAGCCTTGATGATCATCTGGACCAGCTTATGGCGTACCACATCCTTTTCGGTGAAGTAGACAAACTCAATCCCGGAAAGATTTTTGAGCACGCGCTCAGCTTCGATTAGTCCACTGCGCTTTCCGGTCGGCAAATCGACCTGGGTAACGTCGCCGGTAATCACCGCCTTCGAACCGAAGCCGATGCGTGTCAAGAACATCTTCATTTGTTCGCTGGTGGTGTTTTGCGCCTCGTCGAGAATGATGAAGGCATCCGAAAGTGTGCGACCGCGCATGAACGCCAGCGGCGCAATTTCGATTACCTGCTTCTCAAGCAACTTTGTCACGCGCTCGTAGTCGATCAAATCAAACAAGGCGTCATAAAGCGGACGCAGGTACGGATCAACTTTCTCCTGCAAATCACCCGGAAGAAAACCTAACTTTTCGCCCGCCTCAACCGCGGGCCGGGCCAAGACGATCCGGTTCACCTGCTTTTGCATCAACGCCTGCACCGCCAGCGCCACGGCCAGATAGGTTTTTCCAGTACCGGCTACGCCAACGCCGAAAACAACATCCTGCTCCTGAATCGCCTGAATGTATTTCCGTTGATTAGCAGATTTTGGCGCGACTTGTTTCTTACCGGCGGGATTGAAGCGCGCCTTGGTAAAATAATCACGCAAACTAAAGGCGCGATCTTCGGCAATCTGAGCGAACGCTTCGCGCAACTCCTTATCAGTAAACGACCGCCCTTCCCGAAAGAGTTCTGAAAAATCTTCCAGAATTCTTTGTGCGGTGACCACATCTTCCGGGTCGCCATCGATCGAGACGTCCTGCCCGCGAGCATCAATGCGAACGTCGAGCAGCGACTCCAGGTATTTGATGTTTTGATCATGAACACCAAAAAGCGTTTCCAGGCCGCGAGGAGGAAGTTCGATTTGTTTCAAATGCTGTCGCGCTCTCTTTCTGCCGGCGACAAACTTCGAGATGGGGGGTAAACAAAGGTGCGTGAGCGTGCTGGAATTGCTGGCATATGCTTGTAGGCCTCGACGCTACTACACCACTGCAATAGGTGTCAAATATTGCTCTACTCGAGCACGGTCGCTCTCATTCCGGGGTAGTGTTCAAATTGGTTCTCCTGAGACATACCCTCCTGCGGGCGCAGCTTGACACTCATTGCGGTCGTCCTTATACTCCTCCACTTGCGCAACGACCGTCGTTGTGTAAACTGTTCCAAGTAAAGACTGCGAAAGCACGAGTTAGTGTAACGATTACGGAGATTTGAATGCCCAATCACAAGTCAGCTGAAAAAAGAATGCGTCAGAGCGAGGCGCGCCGAAAGATTAATCGGGGCAATCGCAGCCGCTTGAGAACTACGATAAAGAACCTGCGTGGGGCGATTGGCTCTGGCGACGCCAAGCAGATTCAAGAACTTTTGCCGATGACAATCTCAACCATCGATAAGGCAGTGCAGAATGGAGCATTGCATAAGAATGCGGCCGCGCGATACAAGTCGCGCCTGACCGCTCGTTCGAATGCGGCAGCAGCCAAGTAGTTTCAAACAACAACAATCTGAAGAACGAGGCGGATCGAATATTCGATCCGCCTCGTTTTCTTTTTGTTCGACATAAGAAAGGAGCGACCATGGCAGCCTACTTCAGAAGCGAACAGGAAATTGAGGCAGTTGTTTCCGGTTTCGAAAGCTGCACAAGCAGCAAGGAAGAATTCACACACTTAAGCCACCTGACCGTTGCGACCTACTATCTTTGCAATTCCACCCCCGAGGAGTCGTTTGCGAAGATGCGCACCGGTTTGCTGCGCTTTCTCAATCATCATGGCGTTAACCCGGCCAAGTATAGCGACCGCGTGACTCGGGCCTGGATTGAGCAGATTGGCCAGGTTTGTGAAATGACGAACCAGGAGTCATCTTTGGTTGAGATGGTGAATAAGGTTATTGCAGAGTTGGGCACTGCCCGAATAGCAATCGAGCCTAATGATGAAGCAAGCGAAGTAAAGCAGTAAAATCGCAGGCGTAAGATTCTTCCAAAGACAAATTCTTAATGAGAGCATGCCAATGCCTTACAAAATTGTAGAACGCACACCCACAGTCCGGGAGTACAACGCCGTGCGACTGGCAGCCGGCTTGACTATAAAGGACGAGCTGGCCGCCCAACTGGGCCTCAGCAACACGCTATTCGGAATCTGCGTAGTTCACGACGAAGCTGTGGTGGGTATTGGAAGAGTGATCGGAGATGGCGGCTTGTTTTATGACATTGTAGATGTCGCAGTGGTGGCCGAACATCAGCGCCGTGGCGTCGGCAAACTGATCATGGACGGTTTAATGCGATATATCGAAGTTAATGCCAGACCGAGTTCTCTCGTCTGCTTGATGGCAAACAAGGGCATTGCCCCGTTTTACGAAAAGTACGGATTCAAGGCCAGAGGAGCGGACATGCCTGGAATGATTATTAGAAGATGATCGCCGTCGTTAATATTGATAATCCCTCTCGCTCTACTTAGGTTTTCTGCCAGTCACCAATAACACTTGCCCCGGAATGACCATAGCTCCTGACTTGAAATAGCTTGCCATCTTTTTCTGCACGGTGTATTTGATTGCAGCCACTTGATCGGGTACCAACCTCGCAAGCTTATTCCTGAAGGTGTCAGACATCTCAGTGCGCATTTCCCAGAACTGTTCTACGGTAATCGGCGCTTCAATCGAAAACTCAAAAGTACGCTCTGTTACCGAAGTGGCCCCCGCCTGCTGTAGGAGTTTGGCGAGCTTTCCTGCCGCGGCAAAGCGAAAAGCTGTGGGCGCATCTTCCGCTTCCGGTTCAGCCTGCACAAATCGATCGAGTATTTCAGTAACTACGCTGAAGAAAGGATTGAACTCCTTGCCGGTCCAGACGAGCAATGTGACGACACCCTTGGGTTTTAGTACTCGCAACACCACCCGAAGGCCACTTACCACATCCGGAAAAAACATCGCCGACAAACGGCCTACCGCCACATCAAATGAACTATCGGCAAATGGAACTTCTTCCACCGCACACTGATGAAACTGGATGTTGCTCAGTCCTCTTCGACTGGCTTCTTCACGAGCGGCCCTGACCATACCGGCCGCCGGATCGGTGTAAGTGACCAACCCAGAGCTTCCGACAACTGAGGCAATCGTCAGGGAAGGCTCGCCACTGCCACCACCGATATCAAGCACTGACTGTCCCTCAACAATACCCGCTTCTTCAATCAGTCTGCGCGACAGCGGTGCGTACATCTGCTCAATCAACGCCTGGTGCTTGTTCCAGTATTGAGAAGAGGTTTCCCAGGCGGCGAGTATTTCGCTGGTTTTTTCAGCAGTCATAAAAATAATCTCTGGTAGATCGACAGGAACTTCTGTCTATTTCAGATCAAACAACAACACTTCCGCAGGCGCTTCGGCAGTAACGCGAAGCTGAGACTCCTGGCTCACCGCAGCGCCGTCGCCTTGCTTTAGCGCAACATCATTCAACTTTACCGAGCCGGCAGCGACTTGAAGCCAGGCGCTTCGTCCCGCGTCTAAACTGTGAACCACTTCCTCGCCATCATCGAGCAGCGACGCAAAGATTCTCGCATCCTGATGAATCTTGACTGAACCGTCGCTGCCATCGGGCGAAACGATGAGCCGCAGTCTATTCCGCTTCTCATCGTCGGAGAACTTCTTTTCTTCGTATTCCGGTTGCATGTTCTGCTCGCTTGGGAAAATCCAGATTTGCAGCAGATGCACAGGCTCGTCCGGTGAAGGGTTGGCCTCGCTATGAGTCACACCCGTGCCGGCACTCATGCGTTGCGCATCACCGCGGCGAATAATCGATCCCGTGCCCATGCTGTCGCGATGTTCCAAGGCCCCCTGCAAAATGTAGGTGACAATTTCCATGTCGCGATGTCCATGCGTGGGGAAGCCGTGGCCGGGCTGCACCAAGTCTTCGTTGATTACTCGAAGGGTACGAAAGCGCGTGTGCTTTGGATCGTAGTAATCACCGAAGGAGAAGCTGTGATAAGTATTGAGCCAGCCAAAATCGAAATGGCCACGCTCTTCAGCCTTGCGAATTGTGATCATAAAACACCCTCGTTTTAACGAAGCACTCAAATAGTTTAGAGTTCAACCTTTAGGTTGTCTCTTTGGGAAGTCAGCAAGCTAAAGCTTGAACTCTGAACTACTTGAATTCCGAACTGCCTTGAATAAAAATCTCTGCCAACTCATTAAGCCCGCGCGCGTCCCCGTCGTCAAATCTGGCGAATGCCGGACTATCAAGATCGAGCACCCCAAGCAGTTTGTCATGCGCGATTAGCGGGACAACTATCTCGGAATTGGACGCGCTGTCGCAGGCGATATGACCGGGGAAATCGTGCACGTTATCAACCAGAATAGTCTGGCGCTGTTCGGCGGCAGTGCCACAAACTCCCTTGCCGATAGCGATGCGCACGCAGGCCGGCTGTCCCTGAAATGGTCCCAGCACGAGTTCGCCACCCTTGTGCAAATAGAGCCCGGCCCAATTCAAGTCCGGAAGCGAATGGTAAAGCAAGGAAGAGAAATTCGCGGCGTTCGCGATGAAGTCTCGTTCACCCTCAAGCAGACTCCGAAGTTGTACTTGCAGGTTTGCGTATAACTCGCTCTTGGAAAGTGTTTCTGATTTTGCGACTTGAAAAGTCATTGCTCTACTCGCCATCCCCAGACGGTCGGATACTGATCACCACCGACTTCGACGCCGGTGTATTGCTTTTGTCGGCAACGCTCCCAAGCGGTACCAATACATTTGTCTCTGGAAAGTAAGTTGCCGCACAACGTCTGGGAATGCTGTAGGGAACAACAACGAACTTTCTGGCAATACGTTCCTCGCCCGCGAAGTGGCTGATGAGATCTACGGTTTGACCTTCGCTTAATCCAGCCGATCGGACGTCGTCGGGATTAAGAAAAACTACGCGACGCCCGTTGTGAATGCCACGATAGCGATCGTCCAGTCCGTAGATCGAGGTGTTAAATTGATCGTGGCTGCGCATCGTCATCATCAGATATTGATCCGGCTGAAGCTCATGACGCGGCAACGCGTGCACAGTAAAGACTGCGTGACCGCTGGGAGTGTTGAAAATGCGCTGGCGGACCGGACTGGGAAGATGAAACCCGCCTGGCTGCCGGACACGCACGTTGTAGTCATCAAACCCGGGAACCACTCGCTCGATATGCTCTCGGATCAGATCGTAGTCAGCAACGAGCGCCTCCCAATTCATACTCGAGCGGGTGCCGAGAGTTGCCCTTGCTAAACGGCTCACAATCGCCGGTTCGCTCAAAAGCTCACTGGACGCAGGTTTCAGAAAACCACGCGAGGCCTGCACTACCGCCATCGAATTTTCAGTCGTTACAAACTGCGGACCGGAACTTTGCACATCTGTCTCAGTTCGTCCAAGGCACGGAAGGATCAGGGCCTGTTCACCGGTGATCAGGTGCGCCCGATTAAGTTTCGTAGAAACGTGCACGGTCAAACGACAGCGCCGCAGCGACTCGGCGGTGTATTCCGTGTCGGGAGTCGCTGAAAGGAAGTTGCCGCCAAGCGCGAAGAAGACTCTAGCCTTACCATCGTGCATCGCCGCAATCGCTTTGACGGTGTCGTAACCATGTTGGCGCGGTGGCTCGAAATTGAATTCCTTTCCAAGTTTTTCAAGAAAAGAATCCGTAGGTCGCTCCCAGATTCCCATTGTGCGATCGCCCTGAACGTTACTGTGCCCCCTGACCGGACAGAGTCCGGCGCCACGTTTGCCAATCTGCCCACGGCATAACATTAGGTTCACAATTTCTTGAATGTTGGCAACCGCGTTCTTGTGTTGTGTCAGCCCCATCGCCCAACAAAAGATAGTTTGTTCTGAATCAATGAAGATCCTGGCGGCCGCTTCAATTTGCTCTTGCGAAACGCCGCATTGCTCGACGATCTCATCCCACGAAGTATTAATGACAGCTACCGCAAATTCTTCGAATCCTTCCGTGTACGTCTTAATGAACTCGTGGTCGAGGACTTGTCCCGGGCGTCGTCTTTCCTCATCAATCACCGCCTTGATAATTCCCTGCAGCAACGCGACGTCGCCGTTGATCCGAACCTGGAGAAAGAGGTCCGCCAGCGTAGTTCCCTTGCCAATCCAACCTAAAACCTCCTGCGGATGTTTGAACTGGGTCATCCCAACTTCGGGCAGCGGATTGATGTGCACCAGCTTGCAGCCATTCCGTTTGGCCTTTTGCAGAGCAGCCAGCATGCGCGGATGGTTTGTACCCGGATTCTGTCCAATGACGAATATTGCCTGGGCGTGATCGAAGTCTTCGAGCGTGACCGTTCCCTTGCCGACCCCAATTGTTTCGCCCAGGGCAGAGCCACTCGACTCATGGCACATGTTGGAACAATCAGGAAGATTGTTAGTGCCAAACAGCCGCACGAAGAGTTGGTAAAGAAACGCGGCTTCGTTGCTCGTCCGTTCCAGAGGTGTAGAAGATCGCTTCGTCAGGATGGCCCAGGGAATTTAACTCACTCGCAATCAGTGCGAATGCATCGTCCCAGCTTATCGCTTCGTAGTTCGTCGCGCCGCGACGAAGCACCATCGGATGCGTAATGCGTCCTTGTTTGCCCAGCCAATAAGTCAGATTGTTCGCCTGAGATCAGCGACGCTCCAGTTGCGGAAGAATTCCGGCGTGACACGTTTGGTTGTCGCTTCGTCAGCAACATGCTTGGCGCCGTTTTCACAAAACTCCGCGTGCGAACGTTCGCCGTCGGGTTCGGGCCAGGCGCAGCCGGGACAGTCAAATCCCGTCTTCTGGTTGAGTTTGAGCAGCGTGCGCACACCACGCGTGACTCCCATCTCGTTCCAGGCAGCTTTCGCGGCAGCCACAATTGAGGGAATCCCGCCAGCAACTTTGCTCAAGGGCAGAATCTGGACAAGAGTCTGTTCTTCAGGCGGTTGGGCGCCAGGCTGTAAAGTTTTATTTGCTTGTTTAGACACTCGTTTTTGTGGTCTTGGGGACGAACTGATGATAGTTGACCCTAAAGCGCGATTCAACAGAACCGGTCAAGTGATTGGTCGGGACCGGTCGAGTGATTGGCTGGGAGCGCGGGCGTCCCGCCGCAGTGAGCGCGAAGCGCGAGATAGATTGAGCGATAACGACCTGCAAAATCTTCGCGCCTTCGACGCGCTGCGGGCGGGACGCCCGCGCTCCCAGCAATCACTTAACCGGTTTAGACAAAATTTGACTTGCTCTTATGTTTAGCTTAAAAGCTTCTTCACCCCAGCAAATGCTAAGACTAATTCTCGTGTAAGGTGAACACCCGGATGACTCGTCAACTGTTACGTTGCCTCGCTGTTAGTCTGCTCTTTCTCGCCGCCGCGGCAGTCGCCGATGGTCAGATCAAGCCCGGCCGCGATGCCAACCAGCTGATCGATGAGGAATACACTCAAAAGATTCGAGCATACACCACGGAGCCTTTCTTCAATTCGCCACTGACAGACTACCTGCCCGCTTCGCCGAGTGTGCCCACGCCAAAGGCGGTGTTGGGTGACGTTGCAGGCGCGCCTGGAAAATTGCCATATGCCGAAGAAGTTTATCGGTACATGCGTCTACTCGAGAAAGCGAGCCCACGTGTAAAGGTCTATACCATCGGGACTACTGAAGAGGGCCGCGAGATGATTGCCGTCGCCGTTGCTTCCGAGCAACTACTCGCGCGTCTTGATGAGAATCGGGCCCGGCTCACGAAACTAGCCGACCCACGTACGATTAATCTTAATGATGACGAAGCCGACAAGCTCGTCGCTGCTTCGTTTCCGATCTATTACATCACCGGCACAATCCACTCCACCGAAACGGGGTCCCCCACCGCCCTGATGGAACTCGCCTATCGCCTCGCCGTCGACGACAGCGCTTACGTCAAGTCGATTCGTGAAAGCGTTGTGACGCTTATCACTCCAGTCGTGGAAGTCGATGGGCGCAATCGCATGGTTGATATTTATAACTGGCACCTGGCCCACCCGGGCGAAAACGTCCCACCACTAATCTACTGGGGCCACTACGTGGCGCACGACAATAATCGGGACGCCATCGGCCTTTCGCTAAAACTTACGCGCAACGTGCTTAACACCTTCATTGGTTGGAAGGCGCAAGTGCTCCACGATTTGCACGAGTCAGTCCCTTATCTTTATGACAACACCATTGGCGATGGACCCTACAACGCCTGGGTCGATCCGATTCTCACGGACGAGTGGCAGATCATCGGCTGGAACAACGTTTCAGAGATGACTAAGTTTGGCATGCCCGGAGTGTTCGCTCACGGTGACTTCGACACCTGGTCGCCGGGCTATCTGATGTTTATCGCAGCCACACACAATGGCATCAGTCGGCTCTACGAAACTTTCGGCAACGCCGGCGCCGATACTTTGGAAAGAACTACTTCGCCCGAAGAGTACCAGCGCACGTGGTATCGCCAGAATCCACCACTGCCGAAAACAAGATGGTCGCAGCGCAACAACAATAACTATCAGCAGACCGCCCTCTTAACTTCACTTCACTACTTCGGCAACAATAGCAAACTGTTTCTCAAAAACTTCTACTTGAAGAGTAAACGCTCAATCCTGAAGCCGAAGAATGAAGGACCCGCTGCGTATGTGTTCCCCGGTGACGATCCGCGACCGGGCAATCAGGCGGAATTACTGCGCACGCTGCAAGCGCAAGGCGTCGAGATTCATCGCGCGACCGCGCCTTTCATCGTTAACACAAAATCAGAACCAGCGGGCCGAAGCCCCAATGTGGTGGTTGCGACAGAGCCTGCCGCAGGTGCTTCACCTACACCTTCAGCGACGCAGTCATCTGCCGGGACACGCACCTTCCCGGCCGGCTCTTACATCGTCCGCATGGATCAGCCCTACAGTCGAATCGCCGACGCGTTGCTTGATTACCAGTACTGGTCGCCAAACGATCCGCAGACGGCAGTTTATGACGATACCGCCTGGACTATGGGTGAGCTTGCAAACCTGGAAGTGTCTCGAATAACTGACAAGAAGGTATTGGACGCGCCCGCGAATCGCGTGAATGGTGACGTTCGCACGACTGGGAATATCGTCGGCACGGGTTCAACCTACCTCGTCAATCACAACGCCGACAACGCCCTGGTCACGCTGCGCTTTAAGTTGAAGGACGCGATGGTTGATGCGGCTGAAGAGCCTTTTGAAGCCGCTCGGCAAAAGTTTAATCGTGGATCTTTCATAATTCGCAAGGCGTCCGCCGATGAAGTTCGACGGGCTGCTGCTGATCTTGGAATTCCGGTCTATGCTGTCGCGGAAGCGCCCGCGGTTCAGACACACCCACTTAAGCCGGCGCGCGTTGCAATGATGCACACCTGGCTAAACACACAGGACGAGGGTTGGTGGCGAATCGCGTTTGATCAGTTCCAGATACCCTATGCCTACATCAGTACACAGGACGTCGCTCGTGAGGCAAATCTGAAAGCTAAGTATGACGTAATCGTCTTCGCACCGGCAGCGAGCGACTCCGCAATGGTCGTGAATGGCTTGCCGATGTACGGAAACCCACTGCCATGGAAAACGACTCTGCTTACTCCCAACCTCGGCAAGATCGACTCGACTGACGACATGAGGCCCGGCCTCGGTTGGAGTGGTCTCATGAATCTGCAGAAATTTGTGCAGCAAGGCGGAGTCCTAATCACGGTAGACGACACCGCGGGCTTTGCAGTGAACTACGGCTTCACTCCGGGCGTTTCAATTGCCCGTGCCAATCGACTGAAGGCTGTCGGCGATATTCTAAGAATCAAAACTGTCGATGCCATGAGCCCCATTGCCTATGGCTACGCTGATTCGTTAGCGATGTACTGCGCGAACGGCCCGATCTTTAACCTTAGTAACGTTGCAATCGGTAGCGGTGGTCGTCGCCGCAATAGTGAGCGCTTCACCGGACGTGGTACGGCTAGCGATCCCGATATCGTGCAGGGCCGGCCACCGGCTGAAGTACCTGAAGCTCCCAAGGTAGAAACCTGGGAAGCCATGCCACTGAACGATGAACAACGTCGCAATAGTGGTGCATTGGTAATTCCAGCCGCCGAGCGCCCGCGCGTCGTGCTGCGTTATGCCGACATGAAGGATTTGTTTGTTTCCGGGCTGTTGGACGGCGGGGACGAAATCGCGGAACACGCGGCGATCATTGACGTGCCTTCTGGCCGTGGCCACGTGGTGCTCTTCTCCACAAACCCGATGTGGCGTGGCCAAACCAAAGGCAGCTACTTCCTGGTCTTCAACGCAATTCTGAATTTTGACAATTTGAATGCGGGCAGGAAACTCGACGAGAAGTAAGCGTGAGCTCAGCCTGAAAGGCTGACAGATAGTAGCCGGTGGTCGGAGCGCAGCGCAGACCACCGGATGGAAACGCAAATGTCTCGATACCCTGAAAGGGTATCAGAAATTGTGGCACCCCTTCCGGGGTGCTAATAACTGCTCGCTCCTTTCCGGTGGTCTGCGCTGCGACCACCGGCTACTATCTGAGAGCCCTTCAGGCTCAATCGAGGAACACGAAGTACAGACAGGGTAAGATAGTCTTCGCCCTCATTGACTCCAGATTGTTTCTCTAGTTCTTCGCCAGCCGCGGGCTGACAAACTTGTAGCGCAGTAAACCTGTAGACATCACCGGCCTACCGTTGCAAGTGGCTGGTTTGAATGTCGCCTGGTAAGCGGCCGCAATCGCCGGGTCGTCGAGGAATGCAATTGAAGAGTTAGAGGTTGCATTAAGCACGCGGCCGTCTTCGTCAATAATCACCGAGACGAAAACAGTGTTACCGAAACCACGTGTATCGGCGTCAGCAGGAAAGACCGGAGCGGGCTGTGAGATGATCCTGGCCCCGAGTTCTTTATCGAAAACTGGTAGTTGCTCGATCACCTGATACTCCGGACCACTAAGATCCGCCGCTTGCGGTTCTCCCATAACGAGCGCCAGCGGTTCTTCTACAATCCGGCGGCCATCGTCGTAACTGTAAACGCGCTTGAAGGGTATCCCTCCTCCTAATTCCGGAACAAACGACGTCTCCATTACAAAGTCGCTACCCGGAAATTGTTGGCGCAGAAAATAAGCTTCGAATCCGAGAATATTCTCAGTACGAATAAACTTCGGGTCGTTACGCAGCTGCTCCGCGTTTCTCAGTGGACAGCCTGGCGCATGAGCTGACACCTTGAAAGTTAACTGGGTCCGCGAGTTGGCGTAGTACACTCCGCGGCCGCGGCGATATAGAGTTGCCATTTCGTAACCGGCAACCTCTCTCACAAAACGCCAATCACCACTGGCAGAGTCGTAGCGCGTTGCGATGGAGCTGGAAATAGCCTGACCGCCTGCAGCATAAGCCGTTGTCCGCACTGTCATCGTAAATGCCGGATAGGTTTGCAGCTGTTGCGCGCTGATTTCAGGAACGCAGATCAGCACGGCGAAAACGCAAGCTCCGACTAACTGACGAATGATTTGAACCACTGGTTGTGAGATGACATGCATGGCGGCCTTTCTATCACAATGCGAGGCAAACAGAGTACCCACCAATTTACATGAAACAACTCGAAAAGAGTTCTTTTTTTTGTTTCGATTAGTCAAGTTTTCGTGGATTGCTTCACGACAGGATTCTGCTTACTTCCGAACCGGCAGGTAAGAAAAGCTTTGCGACTTGGTGCCTTCCCCGGCGTCGACGCTGGCAACCAAAGATCCGTCAGAATTCTTCCGGTAGATGACGCGCTTCGGATAGTCGTGCGCTGGGTTATCAAAAATTACTTCCTGCCCGCTCAGTCGAGTTAGCTTGAAGTCAGTTTGTGGACAGTTGGCGTTGGGATTTGCCACGTAGAAGAGGTCATTGCCGCGTTGTTCGATTCTCAGAAACTCGAACTCGGCTGTTTTGTCGCCAACCACCGTGCGACCCATTCCAATCATCGTGCCGCCGGCGGGACGGGTCCAATGTTCTTCGATCTGGACGCGTCCGCCGGCTGCACTCTGCCAGTCGCCGGCGAGCCAGATGAGATCTGAAATCTTCGACGCCGCGCCGGACGGCAGTGTTTCTCGTGAGGCGCCCGCGTTCCAGGCAATCATTAACGTAACAGCCAAAATAAATGTGGCAACCATACAAAAGCGCGTGCTTGATTTCATTCTTCATCTCCTCTTCTTTACTGAACAACCGAATCGAGACTTAGAGCGAACGGTCGGCTCTCAGGCGGCGTCTCTCCGTTTTCCCGAAATGTAACTGGAGCAGCGCTTACTACTGAAAGAAATGCCGGCAGATTATAATCCGAAAACCGTCCACTCCGCGTGAACGGCAACCGCCAAGTACTGATGCACTTTGGGCAAGCAGTCCATGAATTTCCCTTGGCTCGCCCGATATGAAACTCAAATGCTAATGAATCTCTATGAGGCAATCTTCAAGAAAGAGTTAGTTGGACGTACGGCTATTCTCTATGAGCAGCGGCAAATTAGCTACGCCGAATTGCGCGACCAGACATTAGCGGTTGCGCGCGGCTTGCGCGCTTTAGGTGTGGAGCGTGGCGATCGCGTGGCATTGTTGCTGAACGATTCTCCCGAGTTTATCGCGGCGTTTGTTTCTATTTGCTCCTATGGAGCGATTGCTGTCCCTATCAACATGGGACTGCGACTGGAAGAGCAAAGCGCGATATTGAACGACTGCACTGCGAGCGTTGCGATGGTTGAGGAAGATTTCAGCGAGTCGCTGCTGGAAGCTGAAAGCAAATTAAGTCATCTGAGAAAAGTCGTAGTCGTTAGTCGAGGTGAAAACAAACAGCACGCACGTCCGCAGACAACGTCGATATTGAAGCTTTCGCTGGCTGAATTATTGAGTGAGTCGCGGCAACAACCACCCGCTGACTTCCCTTCTCCAGACGAAAATCAGCCGGCGTTCATTCTTTACACGTCCGGCAGCACTGGTGAACCAAAAGGCGCGGTCCATCGCCAGTCGGACATTTTCTATACTAAGAAAACCTACTGCCACGAAGTGTTAGGACTACGAGAAGGCGACAGGCTGTTCTCATCTTCACGTCTGCCGTTTGCTTATGGTTTGGGAAACGCCTTCTCCTTTCCGCTGCTAAATGGTTGTACGACAATTCTCTGCCGCGAGAAGCCTGTCCCGGAAGTTATTGACAAAGTCTTTGCGGATTACAAACCCACGATCTTCTTCGGCGTGCCCATTGTCTATCGACTCTTGCTCGACGAAGCCAAAAAGCATCCCGGTGGTTCAACGCTTGATTGTTCGCGTTTGCGACTATGCATTTCCGCAGGCGAAGCGTTGCCGGCTCAACTCGGAGAGGATTGGGAAAAGACTTTTGGTGTTCCAGTGCTTGACGGGATTGGCTCGACCGAGATGCTGCATATGTGGATGTCTAACCACGATGGCGATGTGGTCTACGGCAGCAGCGGGAAACTGTTGCAAGGTTATGAAGCGCAACTGCTTGACCCCGAAGGAAATCAAACGGCTCCTGAAGCTGAAGGAAATCTTTGGGTCAGAGGCGCGAGCGCGGCCATCGAATATTGGCAGCGGCCTGAGAATACCGCCCACACCTTCGTTGATGGTTGGGTGCGCACCGGAGATCTTTACCGGCAGGATGCCGGTGGTTATTGGTTCCACATGGGCCGTTCCGATGACTGCTTCAAATCAAGCGGCCAATGGGTTTCGCCTGTAGAGGTAGAGGGAGTATTACTGCGGCACGATGGCGTTACTCGCGTGGCCGTAGTTGAAGACTTCGATAACGATCGCCTGCCATGTGCCTGCGCGTTTGTAGTGCGATCCGAGGCAGCTGTAGGCAGCGACGACCTTGAACCCGATCTGCGAGCGCTCGCTCGCTCTGCCCTGCCACGTTTCAAGCAACCCCGCCGATACGTTTTCGTGAACGAGTTGCCTTACACTGTCACCGGCAAAGTGCAGCGCTTCAAGCTTCGGCAGCAGTTGCGTGCGCCCTCTACAAGAACCGCGAAGTAGCTGTTGCTGTTCCTGCTTGAATTTATGTAATCTGCGTAATCTGCAGATAAATGCGGCCGGCAGTTTCCAGTCACACCTGATTGCGAAGCAGCTGAACACCTCAGTCACAAGACGACAATGACCGAGAAAAGCATCCAGGAAACCTACGCGCCAAACCTCAAGTGTTTTGGCTGCGGCCCAGCAAACGAACAGGGCTTGCACATTCGCAGCTTCCCGTCCGGCGAGGAGGTTATTGCTGACTGGCAGCCCGAGAGCTACCAGGAGGCATTTCCGGGAATGCTGAGCGGTGGCATCACAGGCACCGTGCTCGACTGCCACTGCAATTGGACTGCCGCTTATTATTTGATGAAACGGAACGGTCTCGATCATCCGCCCTGCACCGTCACTGCTGAGTACACCATCAAACTCCTGCGGCCAACCCCGACGGACCAGCCAATACATCTGGTCGCGCGCGTAATCGAATCGACCGCCGACCGCGCCGTCGTCGAAGGCGAGCTGATAGCCCACAACAAAGTGACGGCAACCTGCCGCGGCACTTTCGTCGCCGTTAAGCCGGGCCACCCTGCTTATCATCGATGGTGAAAAGTCGAGTTTGTTCCAACGAAGCACGAAGAAGACATTTTCCATTCGTCATTGGAGAACCCGCAGAGGAAGCCTGCAGATTGCTAAGCAGCAATCGAGCGCTTTAGTCAGCCGAAAACGGCTCCAATTCTTTCTAGCTGGAATGCGAGATACTCCGCGGGTGAATGCGATGTTGGTCCCGAACAAAGTTCACGTCAGGGATCAGGGAGCTGACGCCGAAACGAGCCACACTTGAGGAAGTTTTTCTGACCTTAACCGGTCCTGGCGTTACGCCGTCTTCCCTCGATTGAGGCTCTTTCCTCCAGGGATAATTCTCCAGTTTTCCTCTCGGGAAATCTCAGCAGGTTTGATGATCCCCGCTCGACCTTTCTTGCTTGATCCATCAAGAGTATCGATTCATTACGTTTGTACCGGGCTTCGTTTCGTAAGCGAGCAGCCTCTCTTTGATTACCCTGTTGCTGCAGATTCTGGGCCACAGTCAACATAGTAGTTGAAATTTCGAGCGCTGCCAGCGCCCGTTCCCGAAGTGCCAATGCCAAGTCCGAATCCATCACCAGTTCCCCTGTTCGTTAATAAAACAAATTATTAAAACCATCTAAACCACTCGCAATGACCATGCCCTTAAATCAATTAGGCCCAATGCCATGAAACTGAAAGGAATAAGAAAGCAAATAGCTACGAGAGCGATTAATCACCTTCGGAGGTAACTACTTTTTGTACAGCTCAGACAATTTGCCTACCGCATTCGTGGCCGAGTATCATTCGTTCCCTAGCTCTCGTACCGTCTTCGTAACTGAACCTATGCCAGATCTCTTTCAACGTCCCCGCCGCCTGAGAAGGACGGAAAACTTGCGCGCGCTGGTGCGCGAAACATCTCTTGCACCAGCGGATTTTGTCCTCCCATTGTTTGCCTGCGCTGGTGCGAAAGTTCGCCGCGAAATTCCTTCGATGCCCGGCGTACACAATCTTTCCGTCGATGAAATCACGACAGAAGCCGCGGCCGCAGCCGAGCTCGGCGTCAAGAGTGTAATCCTTTTCGGATTGCCCGAAACGAAAGATGAGGCGGGCTCGGGCGCCTACCACGAGAATGGAATTGTCCAGCAGGCGGTGCGTGCCATTCGCGCCGCAGCGCCCGATTTGGTGATTGTTGCCGATACTTGCCTTTGCGAATACACCTCGCATGGACATTGCGGCGTGGTGCGCGATGGTGAAGTCTTAAATGATCCATCGCTTGAGCTGATAGCCCGTACGGCTGTAAGCCAGGCTGAAGCAGGCGCTGATGTCATTGCACCTTCGGCCATGATGGACGGCCAGGTAGGCGTTATTCGCGATGCGCTTGACGACGCGGGATTCGATCAAGTTGCGATCATGGCTTATGCGGTGAAGTATGCGTCAGGATTTTATGGTCCGTTTCGCGAAGCTGCAGACAGTGCTCCGGCCTTTGGCGATCGTCGCGCCTATCAGATGGATGCAGCGAACGCCCGCGAGGCGATGCGCGAAGCGGAACTTGATTATGCCGAGGGCGCTGACATTCTGTTAGTGAAGCCCGCCACCTGTTACCTCGATATAGTGAAAACACTTCGCGAGGAATTCGATGCGCCGATCGCCGCGTATCACGTGTCGGGTGAGTACGCGATGATCAAAGCAGCAGCGCGAAATGGCTGGATTGATGAACCGCGAGTGATGATGGAAACCCTTACCAGCATCAAACGCGCCGGCGCCGATATTATTCTTACCTACTACGCCCGCGAAGCGATTCGCGCTCTATCACGCTAGGTTGTGTTTTTCCCAAAACCAGGAGGGCGAAATGAAACGCTTAAATTTCATGCTGTTTGTAATGAGCGTGGTCGCCACTGCAACCTGGACTACGCCGGCAGCATTTGCACAAACAAAGGTGAGTGTAAATCAAACAACTCTTGAGGAACCGAATCAACTAACACCGGAACTCTCTACGGAAGAGTTAAAAAGAATCCTGGCGAGCAACAGTGAACCGGTGCTCGATGTCCGCTCAGCAACCGAATATGCGATTGCTCATATTCCAGGCAGCGTTAACGTGTACGAGAAAGAACTCGAACGTGTGCGCCAGCTCTTTCCCGACAAGGCAGCGCAATTCGTGCTTTACTGCAACGGGCCTTTCTGCGGCAAGAGTAAGCGACTTTCGGAACAACTGGTAAAGATAGGCTACACAAAGGTTAGGCGTTATCAGCTTGGCCTGCCGGTGTGGCGGGCGCTTGGCAACACAGTTCAAACCGATCTGGAAGGGTTCCGGTACGTCTTTGCGAAAGACAAGACAGCAGTTTATGTCGATGCGCGAAGTACCCTGGAGTTTCAGAAGGAAACATTACCGGGAGCAGTCAATATCCAACCGCGTGAGGCTGAAAAAGCTAATGAGGATGGCCGGCTTCCCTATCGTGATAAAGGCACTCGCGTGATTGTTTTCGCAAATTCTGCTGCCGACGCACGACTCGTTGCAGAAGAAATTGCAAAAAAGGCTTATTGGAACAGCAGTTATTTCGGTGGCACCTTCGTCGACTTGAAACACGCCCAACTGTGGTAGTCTGCCGATTGCCCATAAGCATTGAGCCAGGAGATCCCCGCTTGAGAAACTTCTTTCCAGCGCTTCTTTTGCTTCTTGTATTACTGCCCATATCCGAGGCTTCGTCACAAACCACCGCTGATCCCCAGTTGCTAACAGCGATTTCAGGAATCAAGGCCGTAGACAATCACGCACACCCACTTCGTTACGTGGCGCCGGGCGAAAAGCCGGATGATGAGTTTGACGCCTTGCCGCTCGATGCAATTGGGCCAATTCCCCTCCCAGTGCGTTTGAACCCGGGCAATTTAGAGTTTGTCGAGGCATGGCGCGATCTTTACGGCTACAAGCACGACGACATGAGCGAGGCGCACGTGCGCGAACTGCTGCAAACGAAGCAGCGCATTACGGCTGAACAGGGTGACGGATTTCCGGTGTGGGTCCTCGACCGGCTGGGCATCGAAACAATGTTTGCGAATCGCGTGGCAATGGGACGTGGGCTAGCGGCACCGCGTTTCCGCTGGGTGTCTTTTGTCGATCCGCTCCTGTTTCCCTTAAGCAATGAAACTGCCAGGAAATCGAATCCGGATTATCGCGGCTTCTATCCCGGTGAGGAACGCCTGTTGAAACGCTACCTGGCGAGCGCAGGATTGAAAGCCCTGCCCGCTACGCTCGATGCTTACCTCGCAAAGGTTGTGACCGCCACGCTCGAAGCCGAAAAGCGGGACGGGGCAATCGCGGTAAAGTTTGAAGCAGCGTATTTGCGGAAGCTCGACTTTGAGGAAGCTGACACAGTTTCCGCCCGGCGAATCTATTCGCATTATTTCCGTGGCGGCGAACCCTCGGCTGCTGATTACAAGACTCTACAGGATTTTATTTTTCACCACATCGCACTCGAGGCAGGCCGGCTTGGTCTTGCCGTTCACATCCATGCTATTGACGGCGCCGGCGCTTATTACAAACAGAGCGGCAGCAATCCCCTGTTACTCGAATCTGTCTTCAACGACCAGTCCCTTAGAAAAACTAACTTCGTTATTATTCACGGTGGCTATCCGTTTACTAAAGAAACTGCGGCGATGATTAGTAAGCCAAACGTCTATGCCGATTTTTCAGCACAGACGTTTCTTATCTATCCCCGGGAGCTAAGCGAGGTGTTGCGTAACTGGCTGGAAGCTTACCCTGACAAGATTCTTTTCGGCACCGACGCGTTCTCGTTTGGACCGGAAGTAGACTGGCCGGAAGTTGCCTGGCTCTCCAACACGACCGCGCGACAGGCACTGGCCCTGGCACTGACCGGCATGATGAACGACCACGAAATCACTCGCGCACAGGCTGTGGACCTGGCGAGAATGGTACTTCGCGACAATGCCATTAAACTCTATAAACTAAACCCCAGGTAGGCGGGCAGTCGTGAAGGCGTAAACGCAGGAAGACTCAAGATTCAACGTGACCAGGTCCCAAGAACGTGACGTCGGGCCAGTTTTACTTGAAACTTGAATCCGCCTCTTTATTCCGCTGATCCGCTGGGCATTCCCATCCAATTGGAGTTCCCCAAAAAAGGGCACGCAACCCTGTGCACTATGCGAAGCTTCTAATGGGGCATCCGCTGGAGATCAAGGCTTAAATCAAGGCTTAACTATGTGACCTCAGGCCCACGACGCCTGAACCCGAACTGAGCATAATGAGCTTATCCCTCAATTTGGTACGGGCACTGCGAAAACGATCGGGCCTTACGGTCGTCCTCTTGTTGCTCGGAATTGGGATCGGTTCGGGAGAAGCAAAGGCCCAGTCGGGACGACGGCCTACCGCGCTCTCAACTCCGCCTGTCGGTACAAATGAGAATTCAAGTCGTGCGCCGGAGAAACCGCTGGGTTCGCTTCCAAACAAAGTACGGCTGCTGGTCGCCAGGCAACCAACCTCAAAACACCTTGGCACTGAAGACCAGATTTTCGCCAGCTTCGTCAAGCAATTGAATCGCTATGAAAACATCGAAGCCACCTCGGTTGGCGACCTTAAAGAAGGTCAGGCAGTTGAACGAGCGAAAGCGGAAACTGAAGCGTTTGTGATACTGATGAAGTTTGACATTGACAGTTTCCAAAACGGAACCATCATCACGAATTCGCAGGACATGGACATCGAGTATTTCGTGATTGCGCCTCAAACGGGCAAGAAGCAAACGAAAGGCAAAGTCTACTTTCAATCGATTGGCGGTGGCAGAATGCGGAGAGATGGCTGGCCAAATGGCACGCCGATCAGGATCACGCCGGACGGCACCGGCATAGAAGCCGCGGATGGTTTGTATTTCTGGCTGAAACTCGCCGCCGCGAAGAAAAGAATGACGCAGTAGAGGCGGTGGCTTTGTCCCCTCCCCGCAAGCGGGGAGGGGTTAGGGGTGGGGAGCCCGATGCCGCCTTCCTCTCCCCTTCCCCTCTCCGCTGGCGGAGAGGGGTTAGAGCACCTGATCAACTACTTCAGTTCATCCAGCGCCTGACCGAATCGCTCGAGTCCTTCACTAAACGATTCAGTATCTCCGCCCATGCCGATGCGAAAATGAGCAGGCATCTCGAAGAATCTCCCCGGAACAACTGAGGTTTCGTATTTCTCTCGTAATAACTCACAGAGTTTTTCCGAGCTTTGCTCCTTAACGCGCGGAAACATGATGGAGCCAAAGACAGGCCTTATTGCCTCAAGGTCATCCCGGCTATCGAGAAACTGATTCAACATCGCGCGATGCTGGTCGAGCCGGTTCTTTGCGCGCTCGGCAATAGCAGGCAGTTGCTTGAGCGCGACTACGCTTAGCCGCTCACCCGAATGCACGGGCGTTGATGCAAAGAGATCGTTCAGGCGCCACAGCCGTTGAGCGAGCCCCGGTTCGGCGAGAATCCAGCCGCAGCGCAGCCCGCTTAGACCATAGGCCTTAGTCAGGCTGCCGGTTACTACGAACTGATCGCCCAGGTGAAAGGAGGTTTGCGACGGTTCCCCAAAAAGCATCTCGAGATAAACTTCGTCGACCAGCACGCGGGCGTTGCTTCGCTTGGCCAGTTCGCCCACTTCCTTCAGTGTTTCATTGTCGGTCAGAACGCCGCTGGGATTGTGAAAGTTAGTGATCACAATCAAGCGAGTACGCGAGCTCAGGTTTCGTTCTACTTCAGTCGAGGAAACGCGCCAGCCGTCTTCAAACCTTCGCTGGAAACGTTTCACCGTGGCGCCAATGTATTCGGCAGTCGCAAGCATCGGTTCATAAGCGGGACTTTCGAAGAGTACTTCGTCGCCGGGATTGATAAGCGCTGCCAGTGCCAGATGGTTGGCAAAAGAAGTTCCGGCGGCGGTTACTACAGACGCGGCGTCAACGTTGAATCTACCGGCGAGTAAACTTATCAGCGGCGGATAGCCGTAACCGGAATCGCCGGTTAGCTCGAGGTCAGCCAGCGAAACCTGCAACTCCGGCAACGTTAGATTCGCGAGTCCGCTAGTCGCGAGATTGAAGCGGGCACGCGAACGCGTCTTGGCCCAATGCATGTACTCCGAAGCCCTTACGCGTCTCTCGTACTGTGCGGCACTCATGTCGTGTTCCTCCCACGCCAGAAAAAGAAAGCTGGAATTCCCGCCAACAAAAGGGCCACGCCAATCAAGGTGTGTCGCGGCTTGTGGTAAACAGTATTAATCACCATCAGCCAGCAGATAGCGACAAACAGTGCGGTTGTTACCGGATGGCCGGGAATAGTCGTGATCCGCATCCTGCTATCGGCAGCCTCAACGTTTGTCGCTTTCTTTCGCCGGCGAAAAACGAAGACACACAGCGCCGTGGCCCCGAAGAATATAAAATCAACGGACACGACATAGTCCAAGATTTGTTCGTACCTGCCCCAAAGTGTAATCGCGATAGCCAACAATCCCTGCAGCACGATGGCCAGAATAGGAACGTGCGTCTTGGGATGCAGCTTGCCCACACTCTTGAAAAAAAGACCGTCTTCAGCCATCGCATAATAAACGCGGGGTGCTGTCAGCATTCCCTGACTTAGAAAACCCAGAGTTGAGATGGCGATTCCGGCTGCAATTGCGCGAGCTCCGGCTGGTCCCAACGCGAGCCTCATCACGTCAGAGGCTGGCGTAGTGGTATTAGCTAAGGCGGAAACCCCAAGCGCGTGAACACAAACAAAATTGACTGCCAGGTAAAGCACGACGACTCCCGTCACGCCGATGAGAAGTGCGCGCGGTAGATTCTTGCGCGGCTCGCGTATCTCTCCGGAAACAAAGCTGGCGGTTTGCCAGCCGCCGTAAGCGAACAACACCGGCACCATCGCCGCGCCGATGATGGTTAGGAAATGCGTGGGGCTGAAGACGAACGCAAAGCCGCCGATGCTCCCCCCATCGGTGTCACTTCAGGTGCAGGGGTCATTGCTGGCGACATGATCAGGAACAGGCCGCATGAGATGAGCGCAACAATGCGCGATGATCTTCAGCACCATCAGTAGACTCTGCACCGTACCGCCGGCGCGAACGCCCAAACAATTAATTACCGTCAAGCTAGCCGAGCGCCATCGCCGCGATCGATTCAGTCAGCAAGCCTGAAGGTCAGTCAGTTCTAGGAAGTAACGAGCGAACGTGACCGCGACCGCCGCCATGCCTCCGGTTTGAATTACCAGAAGCAAGCCCCAGCCGTAAAGAAACGCCACCAGCGGGTGATAAGCATCGCGCAAGGTAAGCATACTGGCCACCCACTTCCGGACGCAGCGCTGCCAGCTCCGCCCAGATGAATGCCGCAGCGAGGGCGATGAGCCCGCCCAATGCCCAAACGAAGAGAATCAGGAATGGCGTGGTGACGCGTTGGGCGACGACGTAGGGGTTGATGAAGATGCCGGAGCCGATGATGCCACCCATCACGATCATCGTGGCGTCAAAGAGCCCGAGCCGGCGCGCCAGAGCTGGCGTTGTGTGGTTCTTCGCGCTCGAGGGTGTACTCGAATCCATTCAGATCCTTTTTGGAGTGCGGCGACCTGTCGCCGCTTTGCTAGGTCGCGACCTGTCGCGACCACTTGCATCTAGTCAGAGCTCAGGGCGTCAAACCGCCCTGGACCAAAGCGGTGAAGCGGGCCCGGCCGGACAGCCCGGCAGGGGTGCTTGCCAGTCACCGCAGTCCAAAAAGTTGACAGCTCTGATATAACAGTCAGGCTTCTTTAAGACAATCCTGAATCTTGCGACCTGATGTTCACCACTAATCGCAATAGATGACCACTCAAGCAAACTTCTCCCTCGGAATCTACGATCGCCGAACGATTCTCTGGTCGTGGCTCTTTCCGCTCAGCTATTTGATTCACATCGCCGAAGAATACTGGGGCGGCGAAGGCTATCCCGCTTACCTGCTCCGGCTCAGAGGCGTGCACATGTCGACAGCGCGTTTTCTCGCTGCACAGAGTGTAGGGTTCATTCTGGTAACAATCGGAGTGATTCTCGCGCGACGGCTCAAGTTTCTGCCGATGATGCTGGTGATTTTGGGAACTCTGGTTGCGGGCAATGCCCTCACGCACACCTTCACCGCGCTCAGCATTCTGGAATACGGTCCAGGTCTGTGGTCTTCAATTTTCGTATGGGGGCCGCTCGGAATCGCGACGATCATCCGTTACAAAAACGCCATCGACGATCAGCGCCAGTACTGGATCGCGATTGCAATCGGCATCGGCATTAATGTCGTTGTAGGAATTCTGGCAATGCGCGGTGGACGAGTGGGCTGAAAGCGGCAAACAGCAAAAAGCAAGACCGTCGCTAGCTAATCGGTCTTGCTGTTTGCTGTTTACTGTTTGCTGTCTACTTTTTTAGAAGCCGTTGCTTGCTCCTTTAAACCCGTGCATCGCCTGCTTGAGGCCCCAGCTAATCACGCGCATGTTGTCGTAGCAATAACCCAGAATGTAGTTGCACGTTGAGAGACAGTGTTTCGTGCATTCAACTTTCATCTCGTCCAACTGCTTCACGTCAAACTTGTCGTTGCCGACGGTTCCCCAGTCGTGCGTTGCTGAATACATCGGGAAACAGGGCGCCAGCGAACCATCGGTGCGAATGATCAGCGAATTCTGACCGGCGCGGCACTGCCAGGGTGGCACCTGACCGCGCATCAACAGCTTCATGTCTTCCATGTGCTGAGTCGGATTCGCCATCTTATAGCCTTTATTGACGCGCAGGTCCTGCAGGTAATCGAGCAGGGCATCAACCTTGGGCCAGTCGTCGGGCGTCAGATAGGTTTGGTTCTCGTTGAGATGTTTGAAGTGTGTCTGCTCCATCATCGGCGTTTCGTTCACGTGATAATCCGTGGCGATACCGTTGTCGTGAGCAATTTCGGTCAACTCCTTAACATCGTCCATGTTGTTATGGCAGATGTTGATGTTGAACATCACGGAGTAGCCGTAGTGATGCTGCCGTTTGACCAGATAATCGAAGTAAGGGCGAATCGGATCCAGCGCTTTCGGAAGCGACTTGCGTTCTTTTACGGAATCAACCGCCAGATTAAACGTCGCTATGCCGGCATCGCCGAGCCGATCAATTACATCGGGTTTCATCAAGCGGCCGTTAGTCGGCAGGTATACGAAGATGTCTCGCTTGGCGCTGTAGTCAACGATCTTGTGAATGAACTTTGGACGCAGCAGCGGTTCGCCACCCATCAGGGCCAACACGCGCGAGCCAATTGAATGAAGCCAATCGATTGAGCGTTTGGCAACGTCTTCGGTCATCCCCTTGACGGCGTTGTTATAGGACCAGCAATAGTGACAATCAAGGTTGCACTTCCATTCGGTGAACAAATACGGAATGATCGGGCGCAACGTATTGCTGTGCCAACGCGACTTGAAGTAGGGTGAGCCCCAGCTCTTCCAGGTCCGAATGGCGTTAAACTTCTGGTACTCCTTGCGTGTCATCGGCACCGGATTGGGCTTCTGTGGGTAAACCGGCTCCGGCAATACTTCCTGAGGCATCGGTTCCAGCTTGGGTGCGGCTTCCGATTTGTAAAGAATCTGATGGAGCTTTTGATCTATGCGGAAAGGTTGGGCGGAACTTCCTGCCTCAAGGTTTTCCTGAATTTCTGCCATGTTGCTTCCTCTCTGAATTCAATCAAGCGAACAAGAATCGCTTACTCAAAATCGACCACGACTGTGGAAAAGAGTTACTACGAACAACTATTCGATCAGCGGAATCGGCCGGCTCCAGGTAGAAGACGCCGGCCGCTGCGATCTAAGGTAAACAAACGACGCGAATATTCGCCGATTTCCCACGGAATTGCAAGCGATTAAGCGTACATAGAGTAGGTTTTTGGGCTATTGGTACACTTCAGTTAGTAAGACATTTCCACTTGACGAGTGGCGAACAAATACGGTGCCGCGAGCGGAACTACAGATGATGGTTGAGTACTAATCGAGTTGCGATGCGCTTGTGTCTGCCCTGAAGCCCTTCCTTCGGTGCTGCTCCCGTCTCCGTATTTCTGACACGTAAATTCAGGAATTCCGCCCGAAGCCATCTAAACTAAACAGTTTTGTAAACTCAGGTTGCGCCGCCCTTTGAATCGCGTTACCCTTGCCGCTTTTGTCGGAAGCCTTTATCCACCCAATGTGGGCCCAGATAAAATTGAAGGACTGAAAACTTTGGCAACCAGGGCTGATGCCATCATTACGGCGGGGTTGAGACCCGAGCTTTTCGCGGAACGTGGTGTCGTTTCGATAAACAGGACTCTGCTTGCCGTCCTGCTCAGCGTGATTGTAGTGGTGGGCTTCGGTTTTCGTGTCTCAAACTTGAGCGCAGAGGGCCTGAGTGAAGATGAACTAAACAAGCTGCAGGCGGTTGCGGAGTACCGCGAACATGGACCGACGTCGGCTAACAGTGAGCATCCCCTCCTGATGAAAGCGCTGCTTACGGGCAGTGTCGTGTTCGCCGACAAATGGAACAGCATACCTTCGCTTGGTGGCCAACATCCCATCGCGACAGAAACTTCGCTGCGCTTCCCGGCTACGCTTTTCGGCGCCCTAAGTGCGCTTCTTATCTACCTGCTGGCTGCCGAATTGTTTGGCGCGGAAGTCGGACTGATCGCGGCGGCGCTGTGGGCATTTGATCCCATGGCCGTCGGATTCAATCGCATCGCCAAAGAAGACACCTTCGTCTTGTTCTTTTTCCTGCTGGGCAACATCCTCTGGCTGCGCGGCCAACGCGTTGCCGAAACCAAGTCGACGGCAGAAGGCGAGAAATACTACTGGCTGGCAGCAGCAGCGTTTGGCGCGCTAATGGCTTCGAAGTATGTGCCTCAGCTTCTAACAGTGACTATCTGTTACTACTACATCTTCCAGAACGTTCCCGCCACTCGCTGGCGTTTGGGGAAAATACGATTACTGAAATTCTACGGGCTTATGTTCGTCGTGTTCCTGCTTCTGAATCCAACTGTGCTGCTCCCGGAAACCTGGCATCAGATTGGAATGTTTGCCGGACAAAAACGTATCGGCCACGACGGCTACGAATTCATGGGCAAGATCTATGGGCACCGTCTTACCGACTGGTTCAGGGGAATACCCTGGTATTTTTATCACCTATTCATATTGGTAAAGCTACCGGTGCTGACTGTGGCAGCGTTCCTCGCAGGCTTCCCTCTCCTCTTCCGCCGCAAGCTGGGCGATGGGCGCTACTTTATTATTCTATGGCTGTTTCTGTGGATGATGACGTTCAGCTTTGGTGGCGGAAAGTTTACTCGTTACTTCACAACTGTACTGCCGGCGGTGCTCATCACCGCAGCCATCGGAATCCAAACGATTGGGCGTTGGCTTGGCGAAAAGCTTTCGGCATTGTTATCTGCAACCTGGCCTCTTGTCTACGTTCGACCAGTGCTGGGTTTGATCGTTATTGCAGGATCGTTCAGCGTCTTACCCAAAGCAGCGCCACACTTCAGGCTCTACACAAACGTTATCGGCGGTGGAATCGCGACAACCGGATACTATTTCCCGCACGACGAGTTTTACGATGCCAGCATGCGCGAGGCGATTTTTGAGATAGCCAAACGCGCGCGTCCAGGAGCGCGAGTTGCGAGTGAGAGTCAGGCACTAGCGACCTATTATGCCGGGCGCGCTGGGCGTTCCGACCTGGTATGTGTGTTCCTTTCCGATCCAAATGAGTTGCAGCAGTTGCGCGAAGGAGACTTTGCTATCGACGCCCGCGGACGTCGCTATTTCAGCAACGAATTGATTCTTGAGGCGCTCGCTCAGTCAGCAGAACCTGCATTTCGAGTTTCGCTGGGCAACGTCCCGTCCGCCGCAATCTATCAATTGGACCAAAAGTCGTTAGATGGGATTAAGGAAGTGGTGCCTCGTCTTCCGCCGGTGGCCGGAATTCCGGCCCGCAGCCGCGAATGATCAGACTGTTCACGTCAACTCCGTATTTTGTGCTTCACTGAAAAATGGAGGATTCCCTTTGAAAAAACTATTCATCGCCACGCTACTGCTCTGTTTCCCCCTCGGGACGTTGCTTGTGAATGCTCAAGACCAGACAAAGGCCTTCACACTTGAGCAAGTGATGAGTGCGCCCTTTCCTTCGGGATTGGTTGCCGCGCCAGTGGGCGGCAGCGTCGCCTGGGTGCAAATCGCGAAGGGCTCACGAAATATCTGGGTAGCCAGCCCGCCCGAATATAAAGGCAGACAGGTGACTTCCTATAGCGGTGACGATGGGGAGGAGATTGGCGAACTGGTCTGGACCGCAGACGGGCAGGCGATTATTTATACACGCGGCGGCGACCTTGATAATTTTGGTGAGAGCCCGAATCCCCGCAGTGTGCCGGAAGAACCAAAACAACTGTTGTGGCTGATTACTCTCGATCGCACTCTCGACCAGAAGGCTCCACGCCAGTTGGCCGAAGGACATTCCGCCGCCGTGTCTCCGAGGGGTAACCTTGTTGCCTACATCTCCAAGCGGAACATTTGGTCTCTCAAGCTTGACGGAAAGGACAAGCCCGCCGCGCTCGTGGAGACAAAGGGGCAAAGCGAATCCCTTCGCTGGTCGCCTGACGGCTCGAAGCTGGTCTTCGTCAACGGCCGCCGCGATCACAGTTTCGTTGGTGTATATGATCTCGCCGCAAAGACTGTACGTTACCTTGATCCAAGCGTGGATCGCGACAGCGAACCGGTCTGGTCCCGCGACAGCAAACAAGTTGCCTTCATTCGCATTCCTGCATCAAGAGAAGCTGGCGCTTTTGCGCCAAGCCGCAGCGGCGAACCCTGGTCAATTCGCATCGCTAATGCCGCGACTGGCGAGGGGCGTGAAGTTTGGCGGTCAGATAAAAACGCAGGTAGCGTCTTTCGAAACGTTGTCGCCGATTATCAACTCATCTGGTCGGCTGATGACCGAATCGTTTTTCCCTGGGAGAAGGATGGCTGGACACACTTGTATTCAACTTCCGCCAACACTAACCCGGGCAAAGCTAATGCAGTTCGCCTGACGCCGGGAGAGTTTGACGTCGAGCACGTCACGGCGAGTGCCGATGGTAAGGAGATCATCTACTCCTCAAATCAAACCGACATCGATCGTCGCTACCTCTGGCGCGTTCCGGCAGCGGGCGGGAAGGATCCGACGGCAGTGACAGCGGCAATAATAGGCGGCGAGAGCATCGAGTGGTCGCCTGTTGCGACCAGCGATGGCAAAGGAATCGCTTTTTTTCATTCGGATGCGCAACGCCCGGAGCGAGCGGCGATCCAGATTGGCTCGCAAACAACTCGCGACCTGGCGCCGCAAAGCATACCTGCCGAGTTCCCCGAGCGAGCGTTAGTTGAACCCCAACAAGTAATATTTGACAGCGCCGATGGCCTGAAGATTCACGGTCAACTATTCGTTCCAGCTAACCTCGACAAGACGAAGCGGCATCCCGCAGTACTGTTTTTCCACGGCGGCTCGCGCCGGCAGATGCTGCTCGGTTGGCACTACAACTACTACTACCGTAATGCTTATGCGATGAATCAGTATCTTGCCAATCACGGTTATATCGTTCTCTCCGTGAACTACCGCAGTGGCATCGGCTATGGCATGGAGTTTCGCGAGGCCTTGAATTACGGAGCAACTGGTGGCAGCGAATTCAACGACGTGATGGGCGCCGGCGTCTACATGCGTAACCGCACCGACGTGGATCCGCAGCGAATTGGACTGTGGGGTGGCTCTTACGGTGGTTACCTGACGGCGATGGGACTCGCGCGCGCTTCAGATCTTTTCGCGGCAGGGGTCGACATGCATGGCGTGCACGACTGGAACCTCGTCATACGCAATTTTGTACCGGCGTACGATCCGCAAGCAAAGCCTGACGCGGCGAGACTGGCGTTTGAATCATCGCCGCTGGCCTCAGTAAAGACGTGGCGCTCACCGGTATTGCTGATTCACGGAGACGACGATCGCAACGTGCCGTTTAGCGAAACGGTTCATCTGGTGGAAGCCTTGCGAAATCAGGGTGTGGAGTTTGAACAGCTAATCTTTCCGGATGAGATACATGATTTTCTAAGACATGAGGATTGGCTGCGGGCTTATCGCGCGAGTGCGGATTTTCTCGACCGCCACTTGAAGGGTCGCAGGCCGTGAGTAGCAAAAGAATTCCTGACGGGTTGGAGGTCAGAACGGAAATGATCCCTGTTATATGCCCCTCAGCAGCGGGCTTAGGATACTCGTTTTCCTGAAGTCTGAATCTCACCAGTGAGCCGGTAGCAGGTGAACTTTACAGCTGTAGGCATCTTGTCGCCAGCACTGCCGGCGACTCTTTTCATGAGTGGAGTTCGATAGTATCCACCCCCGGGGCTTATCCCAATGATTTCCTTAATCTCCTCAAATGTGTGGTCGCAAGAGGAATCCCGAATGAGGCTAAATTCCCGGGTTTGCTTCGCCTGAAACATCTCGGCCGGGAAGGCACCGGCGTTGCAAGGATATTCGCGCCGTACCAGTATGTAAGTCTTCTTTGGCTTACCCTTGTTTCTGCGAGTGACCCAAACCACCATCGACTGCCGGCATGGCCCAGTGGTAAGCACCACCCCAGTATCATAGGCAACGACAACTCCGGTAATTTTCGTCAACAGATTACTCTGTTTCTGACAAGCGTCGCCAATACCGTTTCCGTCTGTATCCTTTTGATCGGCATTAGCGACCGCAGGACAGTTGTCTTCTCCATTTGCAATACCATCCCTGTCGGCATCTATTAGACGAGCGCCCTTAATCACCTCATCGAAAGTCATTCTTGCTGATCCGGAGGAACTTGTCCCCGCGGAGTTGGCGACGAACTCGTCGCAGGAGTCGGACTTGGAAGAGGGTTAGTTTGAGAAGACGGTGCTAAGCTGCCGCTGCTGTGAATGAGTGTATCTCGATCGGAATGAACGGTAGACCGCATTGTCGCATCCAGATCTTTCCAACCTGCACCCAAACCCCCGCCAGGCTTGTCGTTAGTGCACAATGGCATTGAAGAAACCATAAGTAGGATAAAGATTGTCCTGATCATATCCGACTCTCGCTGGAAGGTTTTCCAAGAAACAGTTCTCTACACTGCATACTTCATCTAGATCGGGCCAATGAATGTCGCATTCGCGATTCACTTGGTCGCGTTCATCGCTGCTTTGATGCGATTGACGTCGATCACTTCCAATTCATTCGAGAGGTAGTTCGCGACAAACAAAGTCCGACCATCCTGCGATTGCCCAAACTCTCGCGGAAAGATCCCCGCTGCCAGACTTCCCAGTATCGCAGCCTGCCCTTCACTGACTCGACTGGCGTCAATTAATGTCAACGTCTGCCGCGCGGTCTGGTCCTTCGCAAAACGGTTTGAGTTGGTAACCACCACGAATTTGCCATCGTCGACAACCGCGACTCCCACTGGAGCAGATCCCACCGGCACCTTGCCGACCTGAGCATGTTCCACATCACCTCGCATAGCATTGGTGTCAAACGCCAGTAAGGAATTCGAGTTCCGTGCGGTGACGTAAACTCGATCGCCACTCGGTGAGATCGCCAGGCGTACCGGACTACAACCGGCCGGCACGTTCGCGACGATTGATTTTGCCGGATCTGTTTGAGCGCGCGCCACGTCGACTACGATGATCGCCCCCTGGGCATATTCCTCTTTGGCAGTGGCTGGATCGGAGCCTTCTGGTTTGCAGGCGATCGGCCAGTTAAGAGACTTCGGCGCCATCTGGCTCGTCGTGTACAGCCACTTGCCGTCCGGTGAAAACGTAAGCGCGATTGGAGCAATACCCACGGGGATTGTTCCAACCTTTGCTGTCTCCTTGAAACCTTCGGCGCGAGCCTTTTCCAGATTGATGACAGTGATCTTTTCCGTGTTCTCATCACTGACAAACAGAAATTTGTCATCGGGTGTCACGTTGGCATAAACGCTACCGGAAAATCTGCCGTCACTTATGTAGCCAAGGATCGGATCGCCCTGGCCCGAAGTCATGCGCATTACGTCCATAAAGACCACGTATTCATCGTCAGCCACAATCAATAACTTGCCGTCGTGGGTAATGACCATTCCAGTCGGCGAGGCTTCGACCGGAAAGACCTTCTTTAACGTGATGCGACCGTCTGCACGACTTAACATCGCGACGCCGTTAGCTGATTTAGGATTCGAGCTGGTCACTGACACAAAGAGCCAGCAGCCATCCGGGCTGGCGATGGTGCTGAAAGGATGACCCGGCAGCGATACGTAAGAAACCGGCTCAGCTGCAGGAGCATTGCAACGAGACGTCGGCCTCGCACCCGACGCTTGCGCCGACGCGCATGAGATCACGAGCAGCACAAAGAGTGTGGCGCCAATGGCCTGCTTCATAACCAACCTT
>CAWHEH010000004.1:0-22500 GCA_963828335.1 Blastocatellia bacterium
CTGCCCGCGCGCCATGAGTGGGTGAAGAACCGCGAGCAACTCACCGACGCCGACTACCAGAAGTACTTCGAGCACTTCGACCCGGACCTGTACGATCCGCAGCGTCTGGGCGCGGGAGGCGCGCGAGCCGGGATGAAGTACTTCGTCATCACGACCAAGCATCACGAGGGCTTCTGCCTGTGGGACAGCGAGCTCACCGACTACAAGGCGACCAACACCCCGGCCGGGCGCGACCTGCTGCGGCCGATGGTCGAGGCGTTCCGCGCCGAAGGACTGCAAGGTCGGCTTCTACCACTCGCTGATCGACTGGCACCACCCCGACTTCCCCATCGACGGGCCGCACCCCATGCGCGATGACGCGGCCTTCCGCGCAGCAGAACAAGGGCCGCGATGTCCGCAAGTACGCCGACTACCTGCACGGCCAGAGCGCGCGAACTGCTCACCAGTTCGGCCAGGTCGACGTCATCTGGTTCGACTTCTCCTATCCCCAACGCGACTGGGGATGGGCGGGGCAAGGGCAAGGAGACTGGCAGACCGAGAAGCTGCTGGCGATGGTGCGCGAGCTGCAGCCGGGCATCATCGTCGACGATCGGCTGGACGTCGACGGTGGGACGTCAAGACGCCCGAGCAGTACCAGCCGCGCGCGCTGGATGGCAGTCAACGGCCAGCGCGTGGTGTGGGAAGCCTGCCAGACGTTCGCGGCTCCTGGGGCTACCACCGCGACAACCTGGACTGGAAACGCGTGGACATGCTCGTCAGCATGCTCATCGACACCGTCGCCAAGGGCGGCAACCTGCTGCTCAACGTCGGCCCGACGGCGCGCGGCGAGTTCGACGACCGCGCGCTGGAGCGGCTGCGCGGCATGGGCGAGTGGATGAAGCGGCACGGCCGCTCGATCTACGGCTGCACGCAGGCCCAGCGAGCTTCGACGCCGCCGAGGACTGCCGGCTCACCTACAACCCGGCACGAACCGCTGTACGTGCACCTCTTCGCCTGGCCGTTCGGCACCTGCACCTGGACGGCCTGGCGGGCAAGGTGGAGTACGCGCAGCTGCTCAACGACGCTTCCGAGTCGAGCTGGCAACAGCCGCACAGGCCGGCCAGACACCGACGGCGGCGGGCATCCCACGGACGCTGAGCTGCCGGTCCAGAAGCCGAATGTCACCGTGCCGGTGATCGAGCTGTTCCTGAAGAAGTAAAGCCGCGGGAAGACGGAAGGAAACATAAAGACCGGAGGTTTTCCCTCCGGTCTTTATTGTGTCGGGGCGAGAGGATTTGAACCTCCGACCTCACGGACCCGAACCGTGCACTCTATCCGGACTGAGCCACGCCCCGTCGACAAACTAATTCTACCATCCTTCTGCGATTGGTCAAGGTCCAGCGAAGAGATGATGGCACAGTTCGTCGTCTTCCTGCCTTATTTCTCAGAAAGCATTTCCCGGTGTTCATCCGCGGCGGTTATAATGGATGTTTCTTGTGAAAATCCTGGCCGTTTTTTTCGGTCGGTGGACCAGCATCCCGGTGGGAGGTAATATTTTGTCTACATTCAGGCCACGCTTTGCGCAGATGGCATTCAAAACACCCGGGCGAGGATTCGCATGCGGCCGTGGCTGCCGCGCTCGGGCTGGCAGGGATTTGGTTAAGCGCTTGCGCGGCGGCAGGCCAGTCGGCTGCTGTGCCGGGCAGCCCGACCCCAAACATGACCCTGACAGTCATCTTCCAGCAGGCGCTCGACCAGGCGACCCGCTCGATCCCCACGCCCACACCCACAGCCAGCCTCACGCCTGTGCCGCCCACCTTCACTCCCACCCCAACGGCCATCCGCACGCCGCCGGCGCTGCCGGCACTGTTTAGTTCTAACGGTCCTGGCCAAAGACGTCGTGCCACAAATCTATATCCGCGACACCTGTGACCTATCTGAAAGACCGCTGGGATCCCAACAACAGCACGCCAGGCACGGTGGTCATGATCGTTATGTTCACTCGGTTACCGAAGATTATAATCAGCTCTTCCCGGATGGCTCGCAGGTCCACCACTCGGATGTGCGAAATGACTTGAAGCACGCTCACGAGGTAGGTTTCAGACCATTACGGCCTCCACAACTGGCGGATTTCTCGATCAACAACGCCCACATTCCCAAACGCCCGTCTTGCTGGTCATCGTCGATGACCGCAAGCGGAAAGAGTTTTACGAGACCCACTTCACTCCTATTGAATAGAGTTGGCTGGACGATCACGAACGCCTGGATTTCGGCTAAGGATACGCCGGAATATCTCTGGAAGGAGAATGAGGAAGTGGTGCAAGCAGGCTGGGTTGACCCGCAGGCGCACGGAGTGGTTCATAATATCCATATTGGCGAATTTCCACCGACGAGTTTATTCGAGGGGAGCTGGAATGGCTCCATCGAGGCGATTGAGAAATGGTTATGGCAAGCGCCCGATCGGTTTATCTGGCCGGGCGGTGGTTTTCCAAACGCGCCGTGGCGCTGGCCCGCGAGAGCGGTTACCGCGTTGGGTTTACTACCAACCCGCGCGGACCGGTGATGTTAACTGGATTCCACAGGCGGAGCAGGCTGATCCCAATCATCCCTGTCCGGCCGCCGGAAGTCCCGGTCGGCGACCGGCGCAACTACCCTTGCCGCGCTATTGGAGCTGGACGCGGCCTACCGCATCGATGATGTGATTGCCATTGGCGACGAGGCGGTGACAGCCGCGGAAAAGAGCCAGGCCACCGAGCTGGAATATTATGATATTGTCTGCAAAAGCCGCACCGGGGAGATCCCGGCGCTGTCCCCGAGCCATTGCCCAGAAAGGAGAGGATCGGGTATAATACGGATGCACGAAAAATGATTGAAAACTGTATTTTTTGCCAGATCGTCGATGGAGCAGTTCACGCGGATATCGTCTATCAGGATGATCTCGTAACGGCATTTCGCGATCACCATCCTGCTGCGCCAATTCACCTGCTGATCGTTCCAAACCGTCACATTACTTCGCTCAACCGCATCAGCGAGGAGGATGCTCCGCTGCTCGGTCGGCTGATGATTGTGGCCCGCCGTCTGGCGGAGCAGCACCAGATCAGCCAGAGCGGGTATCGGCTGCTGCTGAATACCGGTTTGGACGCCGGTCAGACGATTTTTCATCTCCACTTCCACCTGATGGGCGGGCGTCCGTTGCCAGGTTTCACCCGCTGATGTTTTTTGCTCGAAAAGAGGTAGATTGAGCCGGAAACCATTCGTTTTTGTCACGCTGGCCTGGGCGCTTTTGATCATCGGCTGCACGCGCAGCACCAACGGCACCCAACCCTGGCGGGTCGCGCCGGTCCGTGATGGAGTGCAGGCCAACAGCGCGACCATCGCGTCCCCATTCTCGGCCACCAGGCGCGCTCCTGGCACACCTATCCTGACCCCTACGCCGGATCCAGCACGTGTGCTGCCTACCCCCCGAAAAGAACCCGTACAGTACATCGTTCAGCCTAATGATGCGCTGGGAATGATCGCGCAGCGTTACGGGGTCACTTTGAACAGCCTGGTCGAAGCCAACGATATCGTGAACCCCAACCAGCTCGAAGTAGGCCAGGTGCTGGAGATACCGGTGCCCAACCCGCTCCCGCCTGAGCCGGGCTTCAAGGTGATCCCCGATTCTGAGCTGGTTTATGGCCCGGCCAGTGCCGATTTCGATCTGGCCGGTTTTATCCGGCAGAAGAAAGGCTACCTGGCCCAATATAAGGAAGATCTGGACGGCCGCACCTTTACCAGCGCGGATGTCGTCGCCCGCGTGGCGAAAGAAAATTCTGTCTCACCCTGCGGCTGCTGCTGGCCGTCCTGGATTACCAAAGCGGCTGGGTAAGCAAAATCAACCCGCCGGAAGAGAGTAAAGATTACCCGCTGCTGTATCCGGATGCGCGCCGCAAAGGATTGTACCGCCAGCTCTCCTGGGCGGCGAACAACCTTGACCGTGGCTTTTACCTGTGGCGGGTCAACGGGTTGGCCAGCCTGGTTTTGCAAGATGGTAATATTGTTCCCATGAACCCAACCATCAACGCTGGCACAGCCGGCGTACAGGAGTTTTACTCCCTGCTGTTTGGACTGAATGAATGGCGGTCAGCGGTCGGCCAGCAGGGGCTGTTTGCGACCTACAACCAGCTCTTTGGCTACCCCTTCGACTACGCGGTGGAGCCGCTGGTGCCACCCGGTATAACCCAGCCGGACCTGCAGCTGCCGTTTGAGCCAGACGATGTCTGGTCATTTACCGGCGGGCCGCACGGCGGATGGGCGGATGGTTCCGCCTGGGCTGCCCTGGATTTTGCCCCGCCCGGTGAGGCGTTAGGCTGCATCCAGAGCGATGCGTGGGAGGTTGCCGTAGCCGATGGGCTGGTGGTACGCTCGGACCTGGGCGCCGTGGTGCTTGACCTGGATGGCGATGGCCTGGAGCAGACCGGCTGGAACGATTCTGTATATGCATGTGGAGAGTTGTGCCCGAGTTGAGGCCGGCACATTTTTACATAAGGGAGAACCCATTGGGCATCCATCCTGTGAAGGTGGCGTCTCAACCGGCACGCATCTGCATCTCGCCCGGCGGTATAATGGGGAATGGATTCCCCGCGGATGGCCCCATACCCTTTAATCTGGATGGCTGGATCTCGAAGGGTGATGGAACTTTATATAATGGTTTCCTGGTGAAAAATGGAATTACGGTCGAAGCCTGGGCAAGTCGACGCACGGAAAACCAGATTAAACGCTGATTTTTGGATGCCTGTCCAGAAAACTTCTGGCGCCGGGAAAACGGATCGCCGCTTTTTTTGTTGTCCTGACCTGCTGGCTTGCGCCGCTGGCCTGTTCAGGGGCGTTTGTGTATCCCGCGGCCCTTACAGCTACGGCGGGCGCACCCGCAGCCATTTTGCCAACAGTGGCTGGTGTGGCGATGATCCCATCCGGTACCCTGCCGCCGGTTCCGAGCGAGATAACGGAGATGACCCCCACGGCTGGGATGATCGGCGGTGGCAGCATCGATCCACCTTCCGGCAGCGACCCGCACACGCCTGCCCCTACCCCACTTCCAGCAGCAGCCCATACTCCAACGCCGGCAGTCAAACCCGGATCTTCCACCCCCGCCGCGCTGACCACCCAGTCCCCGCCCATTTTGTACTATACCCAGGCTGGCGATACGCTTATGGTTACTCTCCAAACGCTTCGGCGTGGAAGCAGATCAAATCACCTCCAAAGATTTGGTTGTCATCCCCCCCCGCACACTGCTGCAAGCGAATATGCTGCTGGTGATCCCCCGGTACTCGATGAAACCAGCCGAGGTGATAAGCTCTTCCCGGATTCTGAAATCATTTACTCGCCATCAGCTATTGGTTTTGACGCCGGCGCTTACGTGGCAGATGCCAGGGGCTACCTGGCGGAGTTCAAGGAATGGCGTACTGACGGCTGGTACAATGGCGGAAGCGTAGTTCAGCGTGTGGCTTACGAGAACTCGGTTAACCCGCGTCTGCTGCTGGCATTGGTGGAATATCAGAGTCACTGGATTTTCGATTTTCCGCCTGAAGGTGCCGATACATTATCCACTGCGATGGGAGGTACCGGCAAACAAAGACCTTTACAAGCAGTTGACCTGGGCGATCATGGAAGTGGGTATTGGTTATTATGGTTGGCGGGCGGGTAAAATTACCACCTTAACCTTCCCGGATGAAACCACTCTGCGGCTGGCTCCCGAACTGAATGCGGGAAGCGTGGCAGTGATGTATCTCTTCTCCAAATTGTACAACAGGGACGAATGGGAAAATGTATTGTATGGAGAAGACAGTTTCTTCGACCTGTACAACACGATGTTCGATGATGCCTGGATGCGTGCCCAAACCGTAGAACCCTCTTTCCCAACCGATCTGACACAGCCTGATCTGGTGCTTCCCTTTGAAGTGGGCAAAACCTGGACCATGACCAGCGGTCCGCATGCTGTTTGGGGACCCGAGGGTGTGCTGGGAGCACTGGATTTCGCCCCGCCATCCATTACTTCAGGCTGTGTCGCCTCTGAGGAATGGGTTACCGCAGTGGCCTCGGGTGTGGTGACACGTGCCTATAACGGCGCTGTAGTGGTCGATCTGGATGGCGACGGATATGAACAAACCGGTTGGTCCATTTTCTATATGCATGTTTTTCAAAACGGCCGTGTCAAGGTGGGCGACTGGGTGGATGTGGGTGATCACATCGGACGCCCATCCTGTGAAGGCGGTGTCTCCACCGGCACACATTTGCACATTGCCCGAAAGTACAACGGCGAGTGGATTCCCGCCGACGGCCCGCTGCCCTTCGTGCTAAGCGGCTGGACTGCACACGCGGATATCGACAAGGTGAAGTATAAAGGGGCACCCTGACGAAAAACGACCAGGTGGTCTATTCTTCCCAGGTTGGCTCGTTTGAGTTGATCGTCACGCGGCCCTTCCCCGGCCATTGAGAATTCGCCTGGCTGCGCCAGTTTCCCTGAAAAGTGGGTCTTTGGGAATTAGTGTGATCGCAGGGGAAAGTTGCTTCGCAACTTTCCCCTGCAATCACGGCAAATCCCAGAGAACCTGAAAAAGTACAAAATTCCAAAAGCGCTGATTTGGGTATAATCAATCCGGTTTTCCAAACCGGTAAATATATGACAAAACGCTTGCCCTTTTTCTTTGCGAGCTGTTCGAACGGTGGTCACGCGAGTAGCCTGCCGACTAGATTCTCGCTCTCGCGCTCTTTTCCAGCGGATGCCTGCCAGATATTCCCGCCCAGGCGCAGACGCTGGATACTCCCACGCCTGTTTCCACAACTACCCCGCTGATGCCTACTCCCCTGGCAACCCGGCCTGCTTACCAGCCGGGCGAGCTGGTCGACTACACGGCCCAGATCGGTGATACCCTGGATGCGCTGGCGGCGCGTTTTAATACGACGGTGGAAGAAATCCTCGCCGCAAATCCCATCATTCCTACTTCTGCCACAACCATGCCAACCGGCCTGCCGATGAAAATTCCCATCTACTACCGGGCCCTATGGGGCACTTCGTACCAAATTATCCCGGACAGTCTGTTTATCAATGGACCTGCCCAACGCGATTTCGACGCGGTGAAATTTGTCGACAGCCAGCCGGGCTGGCTAAAAAACCATGTCGAGTATATTGGAGACCAAAACCGGCGCGGCGGGGAAATTATCAACTTTGTCGCCACCAATTATAGCGTCAGCCCGCGGGTGCTGCTGGCACTCGCCGAATACCAGACCGGGGCGCTCTCCAACCCGCAGCCACCTGACCCGGCCGACCCATACCTTTTGGGTATGGATGGTTTTCGCTCACAGGGTTTCTACCGGCAGATGGCCTGGGCTTCTGATCTGCTCAACAATTATTTCTGGCAAGACTTTCAAGTGGTTTGGACGGTATGAGTACGATCTCAATGTGGCCCATACGCTGGATACGCAGCTGAATGTGTTTGCCGACTTCCAGCCAAAACTTTCCGAGGCCTCGAAGAGTGCGCGGCTGGTCTTTCTGGGCAATATCCAGCCAGATCTGCAGCGCGGTGTGCGCGAACAGGTTCCGAACGCGGAACTCGTAGCCCTCGATACCATGAACCTCTGGATCGATATTGCGCGCGACTCGCTGCTGCAAACGATTAGGGGCGTGGACGTGGTAATAATCAACGATGCCGAGGCGCGGCAATTGACGGGAATACCTAATCTCATCAAGGCGGCGCGAACAATACTCTCGTGGGGCCCCAAGGCTTTGATAGTGAAGCGTGGCGAATACGGCGCCGCTCTTTTCACTGAGCAAAATTACTTCGCTATTCCGGCTTATCCGTTAGAGTCAGTTTTCGATCCTACCGGCGCCGGCGATACTTTTGCCGGGGGTTTTATGGGTTATCTTTCCAGTCAGGAAAAACTGGACGAAGCGGCGATGCGGCGGGCGATGATTTTTGGGTCAGTTATGGCGTCATTTAATGTGGAAGAGTTTGGCACTGAGCGGGTACAAAAACTCACCCATCAGGAAATAAACGATCGCTTTCGCGCCTTCAAGCAAATGACAAATTTTGAGGAGATCCCGTTTGAACGCGCGGTGAAAGCTACGAAATAAAAACGGTCTTTGGTCTTTGTACTTAGATCTTTGTACTTGTCCTTCTTAGTGCCTGAACAGGTGGTCCTAAAACTGTTAGAATCAAAGCACAAAGACCAAAAACCAAAGACCAAATTCCCAATGGGAGTCAAATTATGTTCTGTCCTGTTTGTGAATCAGAATACGAAGCCGGCATCACGCGCTGTCCTGACGACGGCTCACAGCTCGTAAATCGCCTAACCTCTGAAACGGCAATGCACGATTCGAGCGAGGCGAAGCTCGTCACGCTTCACAATCTCGGATCGCCGGCCGAAGCCGAAATGGTTAACGATATTCTGAAGCAAAACGGCATTCGCTCCGCTGTGCAGTCAGGCGGTGCAGACGCTTTCTCACCTTTGCTCTCCGCTATGTCGCCTGGCGCCACCATACTCGTGGACGAACGCGACCTCGATCGGGCCCAGGAAATATATGCTTCCTTCTTTGGCGCTGATACGACCCCGCTCACGGGTGGAATCCCAGGGGAAGACCTGGAATAAAGTTTCAAGTTCCAAGTCCCAAGGTCCAAGGTCGGAGTATGTGCTTCAGTCTTTCTTCGAAACTTGAAACTTGAAACTTGAAACTTGAAACTTGAAACCTGGAACCTGAACTTTGCCTGATCAAGCCATCATGGTTTTCATGACCGCTGCAAGCGTGGACGAGGCCAATCGTTTGGCTGACATGCTGGTGGATCGACGCCTGGCTGCCTGCGTTCAGATCATGCGGGAGATGAACTCAGTATTCCGTTGGCAGGGTAAGGTGGAAACTCAGCGAGAAGTTTTATTGATTGTGAAGACCCTGAACTCAAAATTTCCCGAGATCGAAAGGGAAGTGGTGAAACTTCACAGCTACGAGACGCCTGAGATCGTTGCGGTTCCGTTAAGCGCCGGCTCGGGTCAGTATCTCGAATGGCTTAAGGCCAGTGTCAGCGAAAAAGAGCAGGGAAGCGCCTAGCGTTTGTCCGGAAACACCTCCGCGATTTCTGCAGTTATCGGGTTCTCTGCCCCTAGCGCACTCTGGCTGTCTACAATGATTTTCACCACTTCAGCGGGTGAGTCCGTCAGGTGTAGTAACTTTAGATCCTGCTCGGTGACCTTACCTTCTTTCATTGCCGGATCGCGAATCCAATTCAGCAATCCCTCCCAGTAAGCGGATCCAAAAAGTACTACCGGAAAATTGCGGATCTTCTTAGTCTGTATCAGTGTCAGCGCTTCAAATAGTTCATCGAGAGTTCCGAAGCCTCCGGGAAAGATGATGAAGCCCAGGCTGTATTTGACGAACATCATCTTGCGCACGAAAAAGTATTTGAACTTTAAACCTCGCGTCAGATATGGATTAGAGCCCTGTTCAAAGGGCAATTCGATATTGCAGCCGATTGACTGCCCCCCGGCCTCAAAGGCGCCTTTGTTCGCGGCCTCCATAATCCCCGGACCGCCGCCGGTGATAACCGCGAAGCCTACGCGCGTGAGTAGCGCCGCCGTTTCCTGTGCCGCCGCGTAATAGGGATCATCGCTACGTACGCGGGCGGAACCAAAAATTGAAACGCCGCGCGTGAGCGTCGCCAATTCATCGAAGCCTTCCACAAACTCACCCATGATACGAAACACGCGCCAGGTGTCCGTGTGAGTAAACTCATCGGGACCCGGGCTCTCAAGCAGTTGCTCGTCCTGAGTAGTGCCTGGTAGATGTTCGTCAGGCTCGTTTATGTCAGCCATGTGTTGCCCTCAAATTTTAGAGTGCGGTGACCTGTCGCCGCTTTTTCCAAGGGCGGCTTAACGCCCGTGCCTTAATTGAATTCAATCGTGAACTGGTCGCTACCAGTCGCGATCTACCAAAGCGGTGACAGGTCACCGCACTCCAAAAAGGTTTAGATACCCATAATGTTATAGCCGCAATCGACGTAGATCACTTCCCCAGTAATCGCCGACGCCATCGGACTGCAGAGAAACAGCGCAGTGTTGCCAACTTCGCTGGGATCGACGTTCCGGCGCAGTGGCGCTTTCTCAGCGGCGTGTTTCAGCATCGAGCTGAAATCTGCGACGCCGCGCGCGGAGAGCGTCTGAATGGGACCCGCGCTAATGGCGTTGACACGGATGTTGCGCGGCCCGAGGTCGTATGCCAAATAGCGCGTGCTCTGTTCCAGGGCAGCCTTCGCCACACCCATTACGTTGTAGCCGGCCACGACTTTTTCCGCACCGTAGTAGCTCATGCAAACGATACTGCCGCCTTCTGTCATTAAGGGCATCGCGGCGCGCGCGAGTTGGGGCAGCGAGTAAGCGCTGATCTCTAGTGCAGTCAGGAATGCCTCACGGCTGGTGTCCACGAATTGGCCTGACAATGCTTCACGAGGCGCATAGGCAATGCTGTGAATCAGGAAATCGAGACGGCCAAACTCCTCGCCAACTCGTTTGAAAGTCTGCTCAACTTCCTCTGGCTTACTGACGTCGCACGGTAGCAGCAGCGAATCAGGCATTGTTTCACTCGTAAGTTGCTCGACATTCTCCTTAAGGCGATCGCCCTGGTAGGTGAAAGCGAGCCGGGCGCCGGCTTCGTGCAGCACCTGTGCTGTGGCCCAGGCGATTGAGCGTTTGTTGGCTACTCCGAAAATTATTCCGTTTTTGTTTTTGAGCATCTAGACGACGTTCCTTCTAACAGATTTCACAACCATTGCAGTCACGGGCACTTCAGTACAATCAAATGCTTTTTCAGGATAAATGCCGAAAGTATTAGGTAAGTTGAGGCGAAGAGCAAGACGCGAGGCCTAGTGCTTAAAATGCCGAATACCGGTAAAGACCATCGCCAGCCCATGTTCGTCCGCTGCGGCGATCACTTCCGTGTCGCGCACTGAGCCACCGGGCTGAATCACAGCGGTAATGCCATGCTTCGCTGCCTCATCGAGACCATCGCGAAAAGGAAAGAAAGCGTCGGAGGCTAAAACAGATCCGGCGGTCGGCAACTGTGCGCGCATGGCGCCAAGTTTCACCGAGTCCACGCGCGACATCTGGCCGGCGCCGACGCCGACAGCCTGTTTATCTTTGACATAAACGATCGCGTTTGACTTTGTATGCTTGCAGACGATCCAGGCAAACAGTAAATCGCTGATCTCTTTCGCAGTCGGTTCGCGCCTGGTGACAACTTTAAGGTCTGCTTCTTGTAGTCGATGCGTGTCGCGTGTTTGCACCAGCATGCCGCCGGAGATTTGCTTGTACTCAAGTCCCAACTCCTGATTGGAACCAGCCCAACGCAGGATGCGCAGGTTCTTTTTTGCGCGCAGTACTTCAAGCGCTTGACCCTCGTATTCGGGAGCAATTATGACTTCGGTGAAGATCTCCACGAGCGCGCGCGCCGCCGCTTCGTCAACCGGACGATTGAAGGCCACAACGCCGCCAAATGCCGATAACGGATCGGTGGCCAGCGCGCGGCGATATGCATCTTCAGTTGACGCCCCCAGGGCGACTCCCGCCGGATTGGTATGTTTGATGATCGCACAGGCCATTTCGTCAAAATCAGAAACGAGTTGCCACGCAGCGTCAGCATCAACATAGTTGTTGAAGGACATCTCTTTGCCGGCTAGTTGCTCGGCAGCCGCAATACCGCCAGATTCAGGAGAGCTAGTTTCGACTTCGTATAGCGCCGCGGCTTGATGAGGGTTTTCGCCATAGCGAAGATCGGCGACCTTGGCCAGCGAGAGCTGGTAATGATCTCCAAACTGTTCGTCCGCCTCTGCCGTGTACTCGCGGCCCGTCATCGCCTTCATTGCTGTGGAGAAAAGATTCATAAAGGTCGACATCGGCGCCAGGAGTTCAGGAATCGGTGGGAAGATCTTAGAGCCCTTGGCGCCTTCAAGATTGGCGCTGAGGTAGGGGAAGATCGCGGCATCGTAAATTGCCGTCTGCATAAACGCGAGGCGGGCCAATGTCTCCCGGGTTGCGAGCGTGAGACTGCCGTCGTCCAGAATTAGTTCGGTGCGTATTTGCCGGTACATATCGGGTGAAGTGACTACGGCAACATCTTTGTAGTTCTTGGCTGCCGAACGAATCAGCGCCGGGCCGCCAATGTCGATTTGTTCGACCGCTTCTTCCACCGTAACGCCGTCGCGAGCGATCGTTTCTGCAAAGGGATAAAGGTTGATCACAACCATGTCGATCGGCTCGATGCTGTGATCGCGCATTGCGGCCTGATGGCCGGGGTTAGTGCGAATGTTAAGCAAGCCACCGTGAATCTTCGGGTGGAGAGTCTTTACGCGTCCATCCATCATTTCCGGAAAGCCCGTTACTTCGGAGACGTCGCGTACTTCTACGCCGGCTTCGCGCAACGCCTTGGCGGTACCACCGGTACTGATGATCTCAACGCCAAATTCCTTGAGCTCGCGGGCGAAGTCGACGAGCCCGGTTTTATCCGAGACGCTCATCAAGACTCGCCGGATCTTTCGTAAACCGGCTTCCTGATTTTCAGTCATGTTGTGTGAACACCGAAAGAGTTAGATTTCTGATAGTAACTGTTTACCCAATGAGCCCATGAGACGCAAGTCGCCAGTTAGTCAGTTGAAGAACTTTTTGTGCAAGTGGATTTGCAACTTTCACTTGATCGCCTTTAGTAATGACATCTTCAAAAAGAATTCGTGCGTGCGCGCGTACCCATAGTCAGCTACCTGATACTCCACGCCGGCTGGTAAGCTCACCTTGAAGCGATGGTTACGTCCATCACGCGACGCTTCACCCGCATAGAATCCCATCAGGTATTGGCTGCGCAAATCTTCTTCAATGGCGAGGAATATCGGCGCCAGGTCGTTGCCTGATCGGTTTTCCGGCAAAGAGAGCGCGGAGCTGGCATTGCCGACCAGAAAGTATTTGCCGCCGGTTTTTTCCGCGAGCTCGCGAAAGCCTTTCGATGGCGGGCGCACAGCTAAGTGCCCATCGAGCGGCGCGAATAATGGCAAGTGAATCACATAAAACGAAATCTGTTTTTCCAGCGCAACCCCGATGACTGCACCGGGTTTCGTGGTGCTGGCGTTGTCGAGTCCATCGCTGATTAAGATGACGATGCGACGTTCCGATCTAAAGCGTCGCAGATTGTCAAAAGCTCGAATCGCCGCCGCAGCGGCGTCGAATATCGCAGTGTGTTGATTTGGCTTAACCGGGAATCGAAAGGCCTCGCCGGCGGTCGTGGTATCTCTGCCAAACGGCACCGCTAACTCAGGTTGTTCCGCAAAACGCATCACCGCGACGTTCGACCGTTCGCCAAACCGGCCAAACAATCCCAGCGCGGCATCCCGCTGCTGGGAGACGATCTCGCGGAGACTGCCTGACTCGTCGAGAGCAAAGACCAGCGATACACGGTCGGCGCCTGGATATAGATACAGACCTGCAGTCACATGATCGTCGTCTTTCAACGTCAGATCGCGTTCAGTCAACGAACCTGTAGCCGGGCTGCGTTTGTCTCTGACACGAATAGGATAGACGAGCAGGTCAGTATTGACCTTTACCACCTCGTCGTCGTCAGTGGTTGGTTCCTGAGCTTTAAGTTTGATTGGACCGAGCGCGATGAAGAGGACCGCGACGCATGTGATTCCAGGTAAGAATCGCGCAGTTGTGCGCAGAAATCCCACACTCTTGTTTGAAAGGATTGTTTTTGACCTTGCGGCAGGCAGTTGCATGCAGCCGTTCGGACTAAGTAAAGAACCGGCCGAAGAGCAGTATGGTCAGAATCACAATTATCGTGATGACGATTATCTTTACTAAACTCATGACTAATCCCTCAGGGTTAGGGAGACAACAAAAGGGACGAAAACAGCCTGTATTCTAGGATTGCTCCGGCAAAGTGTCAATGAACTGAGAGAGTTCAACCGGTCTAGACGGCCGTGGCTTTTTGGGCAGCGCGGCGCTCTACCCACTCGTATACCATTGGTAACATCACGATCTTGATCGGGCTCATCAGCATTCCCCCGACTACCACGATCGCAAGTGGCTTCTCGATTTCGGCGCCGGTTCCGGACGAGATGATAAACGGTATGAGGCTGATACTGCCTATCAGTGCGCTCAACAACTCGGCCCGCAAGCGAACACTGGCCCCTGTAATCACGGCGTCGTGCAACTCCATGCCCTTAGCACGAAGTTTGTTAATGTAAGACACCATCACCATACCGTTTTGCACCGCGATCCCAAAGACTGCAATGAATCCAACCAGCGCCGGAACGCTCAACGGGAACCCGGAGATCAGCAAGAAGGTTGTGCTGCCCACCAGCGCGATGGGAATATTAAAGATGATCGTCAGCGTGTTGCGCAGCGAATTGAAGCACGTGTAAATCAGCCCGAACACCAGCAACAGCGCAATCGGTATGGCTATCAACAGCCTTCGGGTGGCCTGCTGTGCGTTTTCGAATTGCCCGCCCCAGGTGATGAAATATCCTGGCGGCGTCTTGACTTGCGCGGAAACTGCCGCTTGCGCGTCGTGGACGAAGCCGCCAATATCCCGTCCGGTTACATTGCACTTCACTACTAGCCGGCGCAGAGCGTTTTCACGGCTCACCACCGCATCGCCGCTCGACAGCCGAAACGTCGCCAATTGCCCCAGCGGAACACTTCCGCCAACCGGCGCAGCAACCAGAATATCGTTAAGCTTTTCCACCTGGTTGCGGTAGTTTTCTTTGAGTCGGACGAATATTGCGAAGTGGCGTTGGCCTTCGAGCACGTCAGTGGCCTCATCACCGCCGATGGCAATCTTTGCTACTTCGAGCACCTCAGCGATGTTGAGCCCATAACGAGCCAGCTTATCGCGATCCAAAGAGATCTCCAGATGCTCCTCGCCTTCGGCCTGCTCAACTGCCAGGTCTTTGACGCCGCGGACGTGAGACATCGCCTCGCGAATCCCTTCGGCCACTTGCGCCAGTGTGTCGCGATCTTCACCGAACACTTTCACCGCGATCTGTGCGTTTATGCCGGATAAGAGTTCATCATTACGCGTTTGAATAACCTGTGAAAAGTTAAACTCGACGCCGGGAAAACCCTCCACCCGATGGCGCATGGCATCAACTAATTCGTCCTTCGTCCTGGCCGTAGTCCACTGCTCTTTCGGCTTCAGACGCACATACATTTCGTCGTTACTGACACTCTCAGGATCGCCGCCCAACTCCGCACGGCCGATCTTGGCGACCACAGTTTCGACCTCAGGAAACTCACGCAATGACTTTTCGATTTGCGACGAAACTTCAATAGCCCGCGGTAGCGAGATGCTGGCCGGCATCGTGGCTCGTACCAGCATATTTCCTTCATCGATGGTTGGCAGAAACTCGCTGCCGAGTATGAAGACATCGGCAACGCTCCACACCAGCAATAGCGCCGCCATGATCAGTGTGAGATAGCGGTGACGGATGGTCCACTTAAGCACCGGAACGTAAATGCCCTTGAAGAACCCGATGATCGGATTGGTGCGAACTTCACCTTGCTTCAGCCGCAACCACAAGGCGCACAGCATCGGCGCTATGCACAATGCCATCAACATCGAGCCAATCATCGAGAAGGTGACGGCATATGCGAGCGGCTTGAACAATTTGCCTTCCACGCCTTGCAGGGTGAAGACCGGCAGGAAGACCGCTATGACTATGAGAATGGCGAAGAACATCGGCCGGCCGATTTCCTGTGCGGCGACCAGGATAGCCTCGCGCATGGAATGTTCTCGATGTTCTTCGAGATGGCGATAAATGTTTTCGACCATCACGACCGTCGCATCGACCATCATGCCGATGCTTATGGCCAGTCCCCCAAGCGAGGTAAGATTGGCCGAGAGCCCTGAATACCACATGAGAATAAAAGCGACCAGCATACAAAACGGTATCGCAGCAGCGGTGATGAGCGAACCCCTAAAGTCGCCGAGCAGCAGCAAAAGAATTATCAGCACCAACACCTCACCTTCGATCAGCGACTTCACCACCGTGTGTATGCTGTTATCAACCAGCTCCGACTGATCATAGTAGTCAACGATGCTCACCCCCTCGGGTAGCGACTTATTGATCTCGCCTACTTTTTCCTTTATCCGCTCAATCACCTCCTTGGTGTTTTCATTGATTCGTTTAAGGACAATCCCGGTTACTACTTCGCCCTTACCGTCTTTGGTGACCGCACCCTGACGGAGTTCATTTCCAATTTCGACTTGCGCCACGTCGCTCACGCGAATAGGTGATCCCCCGCGCGATTCCAGCACGATGTTCTTTATGTCCTCGATGTCCTTGACCAGACCCAGTCCACGTACAACGTATTGCTCATCGCCGTGCTCGATAAAGTTCGCCCCGGTGTTTTGATTGTTGTTCTGAATTGCTTCGAAGAGAGACTTAATTGGGATGTTGTAATTGACGAGTGCCTGCTGATCGACGATGACGTGATACTGCTTCACGTCTCCGCCAAAGCTAAGGACATCGGCGACGCCGGGCACAGTGCGCAGTTGCAGCTTTACGATCCAGTCCTGGATAGTGCGTAGTTCCTGAGTGCTCTTCCCAGGTCCGACGATTTGGTAGAGATAGACTTGTCCGGTTCCGGTCGTGATTGGTCCCATGCCCGGTTCGAACCCTTCCGGAATTCGATCCTTTGCCAGCGAGAGACGCTCGAAAACCTGCTGCCGTGCGAAGTAGACGTCAACGTCGTCACGAAAATAGACTGTCACCACCGACAAACCGAATTTTGAAATCGACTGCACCCGCACCACTCCCGGTATCCCGTTCATAACATTCTCGATGGGAAAGGTTATGAGCTGTTCGACCTCCTGTGGAGCGAGCCCCGGCCCTTCGGTATCTATTTCCACCTGTACCGGAGTGACATCCGGAAAGGCATCGACATTTAACTTCGAGAGGGCCAGAATGCCGCCGGCCATAATGAGCAGTGACACGACGGCAACCAGCAATCGCTCGCGATAAAAAAAGGCAATGAAATTGTCGGTCATGGTTGGACCTAAGTGGTTAGTGGCGTTCTCGGTTCTATTACTGAGGCTGGCTTTGTTGAAGTAACAGGTAATTTCCCTTTACGACCACCTTATCGCCCGCTGCCAGCCCTTCGATAATTTCAACCCGATCGTTGCTCGCTATCCCCACGGTTACCTCACGTTTCTTGTAGCCGTTGCCGTCGGCAACGAAGACAACCTGCTTCTCGCCATCTTTGAGGACAGCCGATTGGGGAATCGAAATGGCAGTACTATGCTGATCGGTGATGATTTCCACATTGGCAAACATGTCCGGTTTGAGTCTGTTGTCGGGGTTTGGCACCTCGGTGCGAACCTTCACACTTCGAGTCTCCGGATCCACTACGCTGGAAACGAGAATGACCCTGCCTGAGAAGCTGGACGCCGGAAAGGCCGGCACCTTAACCTTTACTTCCTGACCGAGCCTCACTCGCTCCAGATCCTTTTCAAACACGTTTGCATCGATCCAGACCCGCGAGATATCGATTATCTTGAACACGTTCGCGTCTGAACCGACGGTTGCGCCGATCGTGCCATTGCGCTCGATTACGATTCCTGCGATTGGAGCCGTGAGGGAAAACATTGCGCCCAGACTCGATTTGCTCGCCAGCGCATCGACCTCTGACTCTTTCAATCCGAGTATCAGCAAATGGCGACGTGCGGATGTGAGCGCCGCCTTCGCCCCGGCAACAGAGCTTGAAGCCGAAGCCTTTGCCAGCTCGAGGTCATGCTCGGCAGCCTCCACATTTTTCCCGGCAGTAATGCTCTTCTCAAAGAGCATTCTGGTACGGTCGTAAGTGGCTTGAGCAAACTTAACCTCAGCGGCTGATGTACGACGAGCATTCTCAAAGTCCGCCAGTGCTTTGAGGTAGTCAGCCTCGGCCTGATCGATGTCCGCCGACTCAAGGTCGGCCAGCTTCTGTCCTTTCTTCACCTTGCTACCTTGGCCTGCGTAAAGGCGCACAAGCCTGCCTTCATGGACAGGTCCAATGTTTGCCATGCGGTCCTCCGGAACAAGGATCTTCCCGGTGGCGACTATGCTGCCGGCGATGGGTTGCGGTGCCACGATTTCCATTTCTATCGCATGGCTTTGTGCTGACTCCGCTGTCGCCGCGGCAGGCTGGAGGTTGGAAGGGCTTGAGGGAGGCTTGTTCGTTTTACTGCAGCCTTGATAAATCATCGCCAGAAGAAGCGGTGGAATAAATAAGTGCTGAAGTCTTGGTTTGAACATACGATCTCCTTATCACCCATCCTTTAGAGTTGACACTTTACTTTTGCAGTGGCGTGGCGGTCGCCAGCTCAAGGTCAAGCAGTGCTGCCTGGTAATCAAAAAGTGTCTGGTAAAAGCCTGCCAGGGTCTCGCGCCGTGTGCGGATCGCATCGAGCAGCTCAATGGTAGAGCTTTCCCCAGCCTTCAACGAAAACTCAGTTAACCGCTGAATATCATCGACCTTTGCAAGCACTCCGCCGCGGTAGAGCTCGACTCGTCGCTTTTGAATCTCAAACGCAACCGCTGCTTTATCCACCTCGCTCAACACTTGATTGGTAATCAACTGCTGTTGGTTCTGAGCCTTCATCCTTTGAATGAGGGCTTTAGCTCGCTCGCCTTGATTGCGATCGTGCACCGGCAGCTGAATGCCGACGCCGAAGTTGTAAGTGCTGCCGCCCTGCGGAACCTGTTCCACCCCGGCTCCCAAAGTGAGATCAGGAATGCGCTTAGCGTTTTGTAAGAGAAGGGAAGCATCGGCGGCACGTGCGCTAAGTTGCGCTGCCTTTAGATCAGGCCGAGCAGCCAGGGCTTTGTCGCGAAGATCAGCAAGTGAGAACTCGGGAGGTTGGTAGTAGTCAATCGACCCCGCGGCCTCTATGTCCATGGCCCGATAGTCTCCACCCAGCGCTAACCGCAAATCTCGCAATGCAACTTCGTAGTCCCTTTCCGAGTTGGCTACATCCGTATCGAACTTGAATTTTTCAATCTCGAGGCGCTGCAGATCCAAGCCCGAAATCTCGCCAAGCTGGAAGACTTCCCTTGTGTGATCTACGATTTCCGCGAATGTTTTCTGGTTCGCTTGTGCCAGCTTGAGCAGCGATTCGGCCAGCAGGACCGAGTAGAATTTCCTCTTCACATCGTTAGTCAGTTGCCACAGGACTATTTGGAACTCCGCCCGGGCCACTTCGGAATTTGCATTGGCTTCAGCGATCCGTTTTCTTCGCTTTCCACCCAGCTCGAAGGTCTGCGAGATGTCGTAAGAGAAAGTTTGTGGTTTGACAAAATTCTCTCTGAAATCGAGAGGGATATCGGAGAAGCCGACACTGATCTCCGGGTTGGGACGGAGCCGCGCACTCAGTTTTTCAGCGTCCACGGTATCGATATCGTAGCGGGCCGCGACCAGTTGAAGATTCTGCCGCAAAAAAATCGACACGGCGTCCGAAATCGTAATAGACCGTTTTCCGGTAGCTTCCGGCCTTGGCTGCTGAGCGCGCGACTTCGCAGCGATGTCGGCATTTGTTTCCTTCAATCGTTCTGTCGATTCTTCGAGAACAGTGTGGCCCTGACTTGCGGCTGACCCCGCGCGATCCGCATCGAGAGTGGGTGGCCGCCGTTGTGCGAAGGTCGTTTGGGAGAGTTGTAGGAAAAAAGCGACTGACAGTGAGAACCTGAGAAAAGTCTTGAGAACCATCGCGAGCGAATCTCCTGATAATGCGCCTAATGATTGCGGGCTGCTTCCAGATATTCAGTCTCACAAGTTTCATGAACTCTTGAGATAGATAGCTGGCGCAGATCCGCTAAAGACTCACGCATGGCCTAAGGGCTATACGTAAGACGGCGATTCAAAGGAGATTAGTGGCGGGGCTCGGCCGGCTCGAGGCCTACTCGCCTGCGAGTGGACGGAAACCGTAGTTGAGTGGAAAGATTTAGAACCAGCTGACGATGGGCCACTGCTGGGTGGAATCGAGATTAGACTTGCGGAGAAATTCTGATGTAACTGACAAATGAGACAATCGCTGCAGCCCAGCAGGGTATTACTTGCCTTCGTTTTCGTTGCCGGATCCGAAAAGTTGGACGCGCCGGCGACGGTGTTAGCTGCAGCGAGGCTTCGGTGCGTGTGCGCGGCTTCAACAGTCGTTCCATAGAAAATGAAAACGAACAACAGCAAGGAGACCACGCGGCTAAAGGTGTCGCGCCGACTGCCCGAGTTCATTTTTCGGTGTCTAGTCACTTTTTTTGCGAGCTATGTTAGAGTCCTGAGCAGCAGTATAAGGATGTCTACCAGCACTGTCAAAATTGTTTTTGGCCCACCAGGCTGGCAAATTCTTTATCGGAAGGACCAGGCTTTTTCGAATCGATTGCGTCAATGCCCGGGGAAAATGACTCGCGTGTTTAGTTCGAGCGCCAAGGTTTTCACCGCTTGCGCCCTGCTGAGTTTCGCAGGCATCGCTACCATTAACGCGCAAACCCTCAACGCCCGGATCAGTGTCGTTTCCACAGCGCCTGCGAGGATCAAAATCGAAGCGCGTTTGCCTGACACAACAACGACTTTGTCGTTTCGGAATACGTATGCTGGCGTGCTGGGGCTTGGTGAGCGGATTGAGACGGTTGAAGGACTCAAGGATAACAACGAGAGGATCCCACTTCAGAGGCTGACCCCCGGAGAATTCAAGTCCCTTGAAGGATTTTCGCGATTCGCCTACGAGGTAAATCTTGTCGGGCCAAGTCGACCTGCCGATCTCTCGCATGTCTCATCGCTCAATCCAGATTACGGCTTACTGATGATGTCGGACTTGCTACCGCAGTCGCTGAAAGATTCCAGCGCTTTCACGTCTGCCTTGATTGATGTTGACGTCCCTAATGGTTGGACTATTTCAGCTAACATCCCGAAGGCAGGCTCTCAGTTTTCAACTGACCATCCGGAAACGGCAGTCTTTCTTGTTGGACCTTCGTTGCACGAAAAACGTCAGCGACTCGCGACCAATAACCTCTCAATACTTACCGTTGGTGACTGGCCCTTCTCGGATAATGATGCAACGAAGATTGCCGGGAAGATTCTTGCAGAGTATTCGCGACTTACTCGGTTTGACCTCAAGCAGAAGGTAGTTTTGATGCTGGTTCCTTATCCGGGTGACGTCGGCCCGCAGAATTGGAGCGCCGAAACCAGGGGAAACGCAGTTGTTTTGTTGCTAGGTCGGAATGCCAGGCGAAAAAGTGTTCTGTCGCGGCTGGGAATCGTACTTAGTCACGAACTGTTTCACCTTTGGGTGCCAAACTCGCTGAAGCTCGAGGGCGATTACGATTGGTTTTTTGAGGGCTTCACTCTTTACCAGGCCTTGCGCCTGGATCTCCGCCTTGGTTTGATCTCCTTCCAGGACTATCTTGAAACTATCGCAGGTGTCTATGATTCATATAGGTCGGCCCTGGACCGCGATCGTTTGTCATTAGTTGAGGCATCACAGCTGCGTTGGACGACGTCCGCGTCACTCGTGTACGAAAAAGGAATGCTGGTCGCATTTATCTATGATTTGACCCTCAGGAAAGTCACCGATTGCCAAGCGTCACTTGATGACGTATACGCCGAACTCTTTCGACTGGCGCCGACAGGACAGCGAAGCGCCAACGAGACTATAATTGGCGCGTTAAGTGAGCGCGAAGGCTTGAAAACGTTTGCTCGAGATTACGTGGAGAGCGCGACGCAGATCGATCTGGAAACAATTTTGCCGGGTTATGGGATTCAAGTGAGATCGTCCGCTTCGCAAGCAACTGAGTTAGTTCCGGGTCACGATCTTGATAAGACCCAACGAGCGTTGCTCGGTTGTATTGGTTACCGAAAATAGTTTGTTATATGTAATGTTGTTTTAGAGCTAACTATGGCTATGCACATCAAGTTGGACAGTTCCATTTATAAGTACTTGTTCATTCTGGTTGTCCTGAGTCTGGCACCGGGGTGCAAAACAATCGCGAAGCAAAACAACACGGGTGTGGTGGTTGCGCGTCGCGCTCAGATTCGTAGTTCGACGGCAGTTGTCGCGGCCGATCTGTTAGAGGTCGATCGCGGGGATGCGGTTGATATCCTGGACTACCAGGACGTACAGGATCCGAGTGACAACACCAAAAAAGAGCGATGGCTACGCGTTCAGGCACATGATGAAGACAGCACTGAGGGCTGGATCGAGTCGCGTAATGTAATGCCGGACGATGTTCTTCAGGCCTCCAAGAAGCTTGCCGAGGAAGACAACGGTATTCCTGCCCAGGCAACCGGACAGCTTCGAGCGAGTTCGAATTTGCGGCTCAGCCCTGATCGCAGTGGCAACGAAAACATCATGATGAGACTGGACAGCGGCTCGAGCTTCGAGATAGTGGGTTGGAAGCGAGTGCCAAAACCAAAGTCATCAGAAGTTATTGAAAGCGATGTGGCGCCGAAAGCCGGAAGCGCGCAGCAGGGAAATACAAG
>CAWHEH010000004.1:27500-133130 GCA_963828335.1 Blastocatellia bacterium
TAATGAGCCGGCTAGTGAATGTCACAGGCAAGGTTAAACGATAAGTGAGCCGAAGCGAAAGCGAGTCCTAATAGGGCGTTTAGTCTGTGGTATTCGGACGTGAAGCGAGATGATCTATGCATGGTCAGGCTGAAGCGTGGGTAACACCACGTGGAGGGCCGAACCAGTTTAGGTTGAAAACTATTTGGATGAACTGTGCATAGGGGTGAAAGGCTAATCAAATTTCGTGATAGCTCGTTCTCGCCGAAATAGCTTTAGGGCTAGCCTCGGACGAATCGTTACGGTGGTAAAGCACTGAATGGGCTAGGGGCCTCACAAGGTTACCGAACCCAATCAAACTCTGAATGCCGTAAACGTATATCCGGGAGTCAGACTACGGGGGCTAAGCTCCGTGGTCGAGAGGGAAACAGCCCAGACCGACAACTAAGGTCCCAAAATCGTCGTTAAGTGGAAAAGGAAGTGGGGAAGCACTGACAGCCAGGAGGTTGGCTTAGAAGCAGCCATCCTTTAAAGAAAGCGTAATAGCTCACTGGTCAAGCAGCCCTGCGCCGACAATATAACGGGGCTCAAACGACGTACCGAAGTTTCGGATTGTGAGGTCTTCGGATCTCACGATGGTAGGCGAGCATTCTGTAGCTGTGAAGCGGGACCGTAAGGACCGTTGGAGCGATCAGAAAAGACTCTGTCGGCATAAGTAGCGATAACGCGGGTGAGAACCCCGCGCGCCGTAAACCTAAGGTTTCCTGAGTAAAGTTAATCTGCTCAGGGTTAGACGGCACCTAAGGCGAGGCCGAAAGGCGTAGTCGATGGAAATCCGGTTAATATTCCGGATCCTGTAACGTGTGCTGTGGGAGGACGCAGTAGGGTAGGCGAGACGGCCGATGGATGTGCCGTTGAACTCACTATAGCCCGTCACTTTGGAAAATCCGGGTGACATCAGGGTAAGAGTAGGGACGAAAGTAGGGGTAAAACCCGAAAAAAGTCGCTGACCCCAGCTGCCAAGAAAATTCTCGTTCAGCTATACACGCGATCAGACCGTACCGCAAACCGACACAGGTAGGTGGGGTGAGAATCCTAAGGCGCTTGTGAGAACTCTCGTTCAGGAACTCGGCAAACTAGCCCCGTAACTTCGGGAAAAGGGGTGCCGTCCTCCGGGACGGTCGCAGAGAAATGTCCCAGGCGACTGTTTACTAAAAACACAGGTCTCCGCAAAGTCGTGAAGACGACGTATGGGGGCTGACGCCTGCCCAATGCTGGAAGGTTAAAAGGAGTGGTTAGCCGCAAGGCGAAGCTACGAATTGAAGCCCCAGTGAATGGCGGCCGTAACTATAACGGTCCTAAGGTAGCGAAATTCCTTGTCGGGTAAGTTCCGACCTGCACGAATGGCGTAACGATCTGGGAGCTGTCTTAACGAGAGACACAGCGAACTTGTAGTACCGGTGAAGATGCCGGTTTCCCGCATCTAGACGGAAAGACCCCGTGCACCTTTACTACAACTTGATAGTGGGTTCGGGCAAACGATGCGCAGGATAGGTGGGAGGCTTTGAACCGAGGCTTTTGGGCTTCGGGGAGCCAACGGTGAGATACCACCCTTCGTTTGTCTGGACTCTAACCTAGGGCCGTAATCCGGTTCAGGGACACTATCAGGCGGGTAGTTTGACTGGGGCGGTCGCCTCCCAAAGAGTAACGGAGGCGCTCGAAGGTTGGCTCAGGCTGTTTGGAAATCAGCCGTAGAGTGTAAACGCATAAGCCAGCTTGACTGTGAGACAAACAAGTCGAACAGGTACGAAAGTAGGAGTTAGTGATCCGGCGGTTCTGTATGGAAGGGCCGTCGCTCAACGGATAAAAGGTACGCCGGGGATAACAGGCTGATCCTGCCCAAGAGTTCACATCGACGGCAGGGTTTGGCACCTCGATGTCGGCTCATCTCATCCTGGGGCTGAAGAAGGTCCCAAGGGTTTGGCTGTTCGCCAATTAAAGAGGTACGTGAGCTGGGTTTAGAACGTCGCGAGACAGTTCGGTCCCTATCTGGTGTGGGCGGAGCAGAATTGAGGGAATCTGTCCTTAGTACGAGAGGACCGGGATGGATCCACCTCTAGTGTACGAGTTATGGCGCCAGCCGTAGCGCTCGGTAGCTATGTGGAGCATGGATAAACGCTGAATGCATCTAAGCGTGAAGCCAGACCCAAGATTATTTCTGCCAGTGAGACTCCTCGTAGACCACGAGGTTAATAGGGTGGATATGTAAGTGCAGTAATGTGCTCAGTTGACCACTACTAATCAGTCCCTTGGCTTGACCATAAAATTTACTCAAGCAACAAATTCGCGCTTGCGCGAACTTGCCCAAGGAAAAAGCAAACATCACTATTCGATTCTCTAAGATCTTTTTTGAAAACTGAGAGCTCAAATCTCAAATTTGAGATTTGAAATTTCAAATCGGTTTTCCGGTGATTCTGTCGGCAGGGTCACACCCGTTCCCATCCCGAACACGGAAGTTAAGCCTGCTGGAGCCGATGGTACTGCACGGGTAACTGTGTGGGAGAGTAGGAAGTCGCCGGGATTATTTAAGAAAAGCCCGCTCGTTAACTCGAGCGGGCCTTTTTGTTCAGCGAAGACTTTGGAAGCTGGTTTCATTTAATCTTTGGCCGGGGCTCCTCCGTGATCTTTAACATTTGCTGTGCTAGCGGATCGGCAGGAATCTGTTTCAAGAGTGCTTCGGCTGCCTCCAATGCGTTCTTAGCGGCTCCCTGCGCCTCGCGGGGCAAGGCCTTCAAGGTTTGCGCTTCGCGAAGAGCGAAGATCCACCAGATACCGCACCAGTGGAATGTCGGCGGGAACAGCGTAACGCATAGATGTTCCCCACAGTCGGCACGAATGATCTGCAAGTGTGAGATGTGGTTCCCAAGCGAGGTTGGCAGTGGAGCGCCGGCACCTGGCGACCAAGTGGCCACAACCATATAACAACCAGGAGGAATTTCCACTTCGAGGTGGCCGCATTTGGTTGGCAGATTGGCATATTTTCGTCCACACCATTGTAGAATCTCGCCGTTGCAGTGAAGTATGTGTACGAACCATTGAATTTGGTCGTCAATGCGACAAGGATCACCAACTTTAGTGACCCAGATGTTTAGCTTTGCTGTACTCATGGTGTTTACTCCTTGTGGTGAGAGGGTGAGAGGTCGGGGTGCTCTGCCCTTTGAGGTTTTGAGCAGCGGTCTTCCTGCGCTGAACGATTGTACGCCTGAAGGCACTTAGAAGAGGGCGTGTTCGTTGTCTACAAGAGTGCCAGGAGTATACCCGAAGCCAGGGTGAAAATTTGTCAAGAAATTATGCTAATAAATAAGGTCAATTCTGGTGGGCCAAAGGTTTGAGCGCTGGTTCGGTTAGTTAGTCCGTCGACGGTAATTAAGACACTGGACTGTTCCCGCCGGTTGTATTCTTGTGGCTGGATCCTGACGCGTCCGGAAAAGTCGCCGCGATTGTCTAGACAAAAGCCCGCTCGTTATTGCGAGCGGGCTTTGTTGTTTTCTCTTCTTTGCTTCGGTCTCAGTGCTGCAAAGTAAACCCAACCCGCCCAACTTCTACGGCGGCCGACTGTTTTCCTTCATGGATAAGGAATCGCAACTACGCGGCCGCCGAATTCGCTCACGTAGAGCGTGCCTGCTTTGCCGTCAAGCGACATGCTCGTTGGTCGTGTCAGGGGTAGTGTCGGTGGCAGGCAACTGGGAACTATGGTTGGCGGATCCGCCGGAGTATTGAAGTGGAGTACCCGCCCCGGGCTTCCAAAGAACGGCCCGATTGAAGCGTGCTGGAGAACGAGGTAATGGGTCGCGTCGTCTTCCACTAGCGGATGGATATCGATAGCGGACTTGAGGCCAGTGATGAGGGGAGAATCAGTTCCCGTTAGCAAATCAATCTGTTCCACCGTTGACGTCGCTGGAGGAAAGGGCACGCCCCGGAATAGTGTAACCAGAAGATGATCGCCCGAAACGGCGATGCCGGTCGGCACCGCTTGTAAGGTGGGTCCGCCAGCTGGAACGATTCCGAAAAGCGGGTTAGGAATATCGGGGAACGTGACAAGGGTAGAGAAGGAACCAGTCAGAAGATCCACTTGCCAAACTCGGTTGCGGCCGCCATCCGTAACATAAAGTGTATCTTCAACAGCCACCAGATCGAATGGATTTGAAAGTTGAATGTTGGGCGCGAAAAACGGAAGTGGAAACGGTATGAAGTTGACAAAATTGGTGACGAGTCGAATCGTAATCTTGTCGACGTTACCGTTTGATTTGGTCACGACCTGCCCATCTGAGAGCGCTTGCTGATCATCAGTCGTAAGAATAAATCCGTCGGTAACGTTCTCGGTGTTGGCGCTGAATTGGATCGCCAGAATGGAACTGAAGATTGGCGATGAAATTGGATTCGGATTCGGTATAGTCGTCCCCGGAATCGGGCCAGGCCGACCTGCGTCGCCAGTACCCATGGCGACATAAAGAGTCCGGCCGCGCATGAAAAGTCCAGCCGGGCCGGAAGGTTCATTGACATCGTTGATGGCCGAAGGCAAGCCGTCCAGAAGCGTGCGGCGGTTGCCGCTCGGGTCGATAATCGAAATCCGTCCCGAGTGCAGTGTCGTTGTGCCGGTTTCAGAGACCAGCAGATTACCTTGATTAGTCAAGGCTGTCCCGAGTGGGGCCCGAAGGCCGGAGATGACTTCAGAACACTGGGCGCTTGCCGGCGCGGCGGCGGCTGCAAGTGAAACTACCAATGCGATAGTCAAAATTAAGGAACAAAATCTTTGTCGGTTCATATGAGCATCCTTTCTTGTCTTGAATCGGGCCGCATGATTACCTGGGCTCTGTACGACGGTCCCGATCAATTGTCGAAAATTTGGTGGAATGATTGCCCCGGCGTCTTCTCAGGTGATTCAGCAGACGCTGGCTTGAGATCGCGAGGCGTTGTATGCGCGTGCATCTTTGAGCGCCCATTAATTCGTGGGCAAAGACCTGGTCCTGTTCTTCACGCGGGAGCTCTGTTGCAGTAAGAAGGGTGGGGTCCAGTTCAGACTCCGACGCACTAATGACGGTAACTCGTCGGTACCTGATGACTTCAATCTGTCGTCGTCGCATTGAATCGCGTCCTTCCTGTAGGTGTAGGAACGGCAGGGAGGCAGGGTCTATAATGCGAGCCCAGAAGTCCCAGACCGATTTACTGAACCGGGGTCTGATCACAGGGCGCACACCTTAGCGCCGGCGGCTATTCGCTGTAACGAAGGTTGGCGGAAAACTAAAGGAAAGCAGTGCGAAATTCTCTTTAAAAGGGCTGCTTTTCCGCGCGGACGTCAGTAATGCTTACAAACAACGAGAGGGTCACCCTCTTCAAAGGATTCACGCTCGATCTGGCGCGTGGCTGTGTGTTGCACGCGGATCGGCCAGTTCATTTGCGTCCGCAGTCCTATGAAGTCCTCAAGTACCTCGTCGAAAACAAGGGTCGCCTGATCAGCAAGGACAAGCTGATCGAGGAAGTCTGGCAAGGTCGCGCCGTCACCGACGGGTCACTGGGGAAATGTATTGAAGAAGTGCGTGAGGCTCTTGGACCTGAGGCTCGCCAATATGTTCGCAACGTGCGCGGGCGTGGGTATATCTTCGATCCAGCAGCGCCTCCAGGTGATAAGACTCAGTCGACGCGAACAGAACAAATCGACTTCGTCAGACTGTTAGTCGAAGATGAAGAAGCGGTTGAGTTGGAAGCGAGCGTGGAGAGACGGTTCCACCGAGGCGTTGAGTCGAGGCAATCTGATCTGCGATCCAAAAAAAGTGGTGGCAGAACTTTGGCGCTAATGGCGACGGGTGTGGTGCTTATCTCGGCCACGGTAATCGTTGCTTATACGTTTTTCGCGGGTCGTTCTTCGAATTCTGCTCCCGTTACGTCAATTGCTGTCCTACCCCTCGTGAACGAGAGTGGGAATTCTGATCTTGAGTACCTGTCAGAGGGCGTTAGTGAATCGCTCATCAACAGCCTGTCACAATTGCCTCAACTCAAGGTCATCGCGCGCAGTTCAGCCTTCGAGTACAAGGGCAAAGGAGTGGACCTCAGGGAGGTTTCTCGCGCTCTTGGTGTGCAAGCGGTATTAATGGGTCGTGTCGCCCAGCATGGGGACAATTTGTTGGTGAGCGTTGAGCTCGTTGATGCGCGCGATCGAGCCCAACTTTGGGGCGAGCGATACACACGCAAATCGGCGGACCTGCAAGCCGTCCAGGAAGACATTACGCGGACTATTTCGGAAAAGCTGCGCTTACGATTGACCGGCGAGCAGGAGCAACAGTTAACGAGACGTGCAACGCAGAACCCAGAGGCTTATGAGCTTTACTTGAACGGCCTGTTTTACTACCGGAAGCCTGGGATGGATGGCATTACTAAATCGCTCGACTATTTCGAGAAGGCCTTAGTTCTGGATAGGAACTTTGCGCCCGCGTGGGTTGAGGTCGCGCGCGTCAACGATTTCTTAGCGGGCAATAGCCTGCTCAACCCGAAGGAGCCGCTCGCAAAAGCGAAAGCCGCCGTACAGCGGGCGCTGGCTTTGGATGAGACGTTACCTGACGCGCACCTGCAGTTCGCGCGTATTAAGCGGTCGGAATGGGATTGGGCCGGGGCCGAACAGGAATATAAGCGCGCCATCGCCTTGAATCCGAATCTGGCGGAGGCTCACGGCAAGTATTCATCTTTTTTATCGGTAATGGGGCGACACGCGGAAGCGCTGGCCGAGAATAAGCGCGCCCAGGATTTGGATCCCCTTCGGATTGGGCTGCGGCGTCAAGAGGCGTTCGCCCTACTGTTAGCCCGCCGCTACGATGAAGCCGTCGAGAGGTCCGAGCAAACCATCAGTCTGGAGCAACCCACCCACGGTATTCCTTACTTTGGTGTCGGCCTGATATATGGGGCGACGGGCAGACACCATCAAGCAATCGCTGCATATCAAAAGGCAATCAGTATTATGGGAGAGACCACGAGCGTGCGCTGCTATCTGGGCTCCACCTTAGCGATGGCTGGCAGGAAGCGAGAGGCGCTTTCCATCCTCAGTAAGTTAAAGACCACTCAAGAATACGTCTCACCCGCGGAGCTGGCAGTGCTATATGTCGGGCTTGATGACAAAGAAAGTGCGATTGCATCGCTTGAAAGAGCCTACGCGGTGCACGACCTGCAACTTGAGAACCTCAAAGTAGATCCGCAACTTGACAGCTTGCGCACTGACCCACGGTTTCAGAATTTGCTGCGCCGCGTCGGTCTGCCGTAAGGAAAACCTGGCTGAGCTGTTTTAGATCTCAATGCTGCTCGATGACGGGCCTAGCGATCTTCTTTTCCGACACTATTACCTCGTTACTTAGAACCGGCCGATTCCGTTGATCAAGTTCTTTTCGAGTGGGGTGACTGACTGGAAGCGCCGGCGACCGTTTTGATTCTGCCGGGGGGTACCCTTCCTCATCTGAATACTGCTCCAGCGATGTTTCGGGATTGGTGTTTGTCAGCCGGACTGCGGCGTCGCCCTCTGATTCACCGGCTAACAACTCGCTGGAAGAGTCTTCATTTAAAAGCGTCTCACTTGGTTCCAGACGGTGCTTATAGCATTCTGCGACCGGCGCAAATTGCGACGCTACGTGGACCATCTCACTCGCCGGACAATCTGGACCGGACAGAAAACCTGTTTCAGGATCGATCTTTACAGTAACGATTCCCGCAGGTCTTGAGAAAGTCGCTCCTCCCAAACTCGGTCGAAGTGCCAGCGCTTCTTTCATGAAGGCGATCCACGCGGGCAGAGCTGCTTCGGCGCCAGTCAGTCCCAACTGTTTATTGTCGTCATAGCCAATCCAAACGGCGCAAACCAAATTGGGCGTGTAACCGACGAACCACCCATCACGCGACGTCCCGGTCTTGCCGGCAATAGCGACATTTTTAAAACTAGCTCCAGCCCTGCTCGCAGTTCCACGCTGCATAACGTCTGCCAGCATATCGGTGATCATGTACGCTGTGGTAGGTTTTATGACTTGAGTAGTAGCTGGCGATATATTCGTCAGGTCCTGGGCGTTCTCACTCACTCCCGCAACCAGCGTTGGTTTAACGATTCTTCCGCCGTTTACAAAAGCCGCGTAAGCCGCGGCGACCTGAAGGGGTGTCACTTCTGTCGTGCCTAAAGCCATGGCCGGATAACTTGTCGGTCGCGGCAGACCGAATCGTACTGCGGTGTTCGCCACTCTATCGAGTCCGGTTCGCATCGCCAGTTCCACGGTCACGACGTTAAGTGAACGGATCAAACCGTCGCGCATGACCACGTCGTGCATTGAATATGACTTGCCATAGTTGTCTGGCGAATAGGTGGCATTGCCGTATTGGAAAGTCTGCGGTGCATCGCTATAGGTTGATAAAGGCGAGATGCCGGACTCCAATGCGGCTGAGTAGACGAATGGCTTGAAAACGGAGCCGGGTTGTCGCTGAGCATCAGTAGCCCTATTTAGTTGCGACTCGGCATAGTTTCGACCCCCGACCATCGCTAGAACGTAACCCGTGCGCGGATCCAGCGCGACCAACGCGCCCTGCGGCAGAATGGCGTCCCGGCGGAAGCGCTTGCTCAGGGCGTCAAGCTGTTGTAACAGAGCCTGCTCGGCGGCCGCCTGCAGATCTGGATCGATGGTGGTTTGGACGCGCAGGACCGGCTCGTTAAGGGCCTCAGAGGTTGACGACGAACTATCCAGAACGCGATTCACAGCATCAAGATAATAAGGGGCAACTTGGTTACCATCACTTGAAAATGCCGCCACTGATACCGGCGCTGCCTGCGCTGCCTGTCCCTCATCCCAATTGATAATACCGTTGCGCACCATTGCCGCCAGCACCTGGCCGCGTCGTTCGCGAGCGGCATCGGGATGTCTATCAGGAGCATAACGAGCAGGACTCTGAAGCATACCCGCGATGGTAGCCGCTTCGGTCAGTGACAAATCCTTCAGCTCCTTGCCGAAAAAGACTCTCGCCGCCTGAGCCACGCCCCGGACGCCGACCCCGCTTCTTTGGCCCAGGTAGACCTCGTTGCAGTACAACGCAAAAATATCCTGTTTGGAAAGGCGGTTTTCCAACGCCACCGCAATCAATGCCTCATCAAACTTTCGCTGGAAAGTTTTCTCTGGAGTCAAGTAAACGTTCTTTGCCAGTTGTTGTGTAATCGTCGAACCACCCTGACGAAAATGGAGTTTGCCGCGTGAACTAAAATTGAGAAGTGCTCGCCCGATGCCCCAGATATCCAAGCCGTTATGTTCAAAGAACCTGCGATCCTCGATCGAGATTATGGCTTTGACCAGCACCGGTGGAAGTTCCTCAAAGGTGAGGTTTTGTGGTTTTCCAATCTTTACGGACGCATCCGCAGTCAACAATTCCGGTTCGAGAGAGTAGCTATTGAGCGGGCCGCCATCATCCGCACTCAAGGCTGAGATGTATCCCTGGTTATCAAACTTCACACTGATCCATCCGGGACTCGCGGTTGTCTGACGAGGCAGGATGCGGACATCCTTGTCGTTTACATTAAAACTTCCGTTCCAGATATTGCTTCCCTGGTCCTTAGCGTATCCGGCCCTTTGCAGAGTTGCCACCAGTTGTTCCTTATTGAGGCGTGCGCCTTTTTCGATCACGCGCGGAGCTGCGTAAAGTCCCGCATGGCTCCTTAAGTAACCACCAGCGATTTGCTGATCTATAAGTGCAGCAAATGTGTTGTATGAGGAAAGGACGATGCCAGTCGTAACAATAAAACTAACGAAAAGAGAAAATGCAAACACCTCCGCGCAGAGTCGTGGAGTGCTTCGCGTCTTGCTAACCGTTGGCGCGATCACTGTAACGACATTCCGTCGCCGAACCACTCGGGGTGAACGCGCTACGCTGATCTCAGCTGCCATGCTGGGCTGAAAGGGCAACGCTTGTGCCAACCAATATCGACGCCGATAAACGGTTCAAATTCGAATAACCAGACAGCGGAAAGTCCTTACTAATGAAGCGTTCACGACGTCGAAGGAGGGATGTTGGGAGTGGGACGACGAGGTATTAGTGCCGACAGGCGAGCGTTGTTTGCATCGAAAGCACTCACAACGTGCTCACCGCCAAGCGTATGCATTTCTGTCACAGGTGCGCCGCCGCGGGCTTTTTGAAATGGCGCGAATTGGCAACGACCCTCGCGGTTTATATCCTGACGCTGCCCGGTGTTAAGCTGGCATGCTGCTTAGATTGTGCTGCGGCCCTACGAGTCTAAATTTGTGACGTTTCCCATGATTTCTCGCTTGCCTATGTATACCTTGTTCCGTTTGCCCGCGATATTGGTGCTGGTGGTTTCCTTCAACAGCTTTGCCTGCGATTTGGCGAAACCTCCAGCTGATAAGAACCCTACGATCTACGGCTATGAGATAGTTCACACCTGGCCGCACGACCCCGATGCGTTTACCCAGGGATTGCTCTTCAGTGGTGGCAACTTCCTCGAAAGTACCGGCGAGGCGGGCCACTCCAGCCTGAGACGCGTGACGCCCGAGAGCGGAACCGTAGTGCAAAAGGTTGATGTGCCGCGTCCGTACTTTGCCGAAGGCCTAACACTGCTGAAAGGAAAGATCTACCAGTTGACCTGGCAGCATCAGCTTGGCTTCGTTTACGACGCCTTGACCTTCGAAAAGACTGGCGAGTTCAAATACACCGGAGAAGGATGGGGACTCGCCACTGATGGCCAGTCTCTGATTCTGAGCGACGGCACCAATCGAATCCGATTTCTGGACCCGGACAACTTCCAGGTTACAAAAACGATCGCAGTGTTTGACGGCTACGCGGCAGTGGAAGAGATAAATGAGCTCGAATACGTGCAGGGCGAGATATTTGCCAACATCTGGCACGCCGACCGTATCGCTCGCATCGATCCGAAAACGGGCAAGGTAGTAGGCTGGATTAATCTCGCCGGACTACTGGCGCGTGGTGAAGCACAGGATGAGGAGGCCGTCCTAAACGGTATTGCGTACGACGAGGGCAGCGGCAGACTCTTCGTCACCGGAAAGCTCTGGCCCAAGCTTTTCGAAATTCGACTAACGCAAAAATAGCCTGGTGTCCGCGCTAGTCTTCGCATGAATTTCAAGACCTACTTTCAGATTTTCTCTTACGCAATGATTGCGGTTGCCACGCTGGCACTATTACTGGCGGGTGGTCTCTCCGTAACTCTCGCGGTTTTGTTTTGGCTGGTAATGCTCATCTCCTGGAAGTCGGAGGGGACTAAGTGGCAACTATCAGAACGCACCGTGCTGGTAGTAGTGTTGCTATCGATTCCGCTATTTCTGCTTGAGTGGAAGTTTCAGCAAAATATCGGCGACACGGCCGGCAGAGTGGGCGTCACTGCCCTGGCCCACCTCATCGTGTTCCTCTCGGCAGTGAAACTCTTGCAGCAGAAGAGGGACCGCGATTGGGTTTTTCTGTATCTAATATCTTTCTTCGAAGTGTTGCTGGCTGCGGGCCTCAGTTTCAGTCCAGTCTTCCTGGCAACTTTAAGCTTGTATTTGCTCTGCAGTGTTTCCACGATCATCGCTTTCGAGATCCAAAAATCAAAACGATCACTTCCGGCGACGGAAACACATCTGCTGGTACCACCAGACTCCCTCATCTTCAAGAGGGCCCGCGCTCGCGCCGGCAAGCGGAACGTGGAGGCGCATCGGCTTCCACTGGTCGCAATCGTTCTGCTCCTTTTGACCTTTGTTCTCGCCGTGCCGTTGTTCCTGGCGGCGCCGCGGGCAGGAGCCGCCATGCTCAGTCGCTCCGGCGGAGCGCTAACCAATTTCACAGGATTCTCGGAAAGTGTGACGCTTGGAGAGATTGGGGATCTCAAACGCGACAATGCGGTGGTAATGCACGTTCGCTTCGAAGACGCGCAGCCGCGCAATGCTTTCAGGTGGCGTGGGGTCGCGCTCGACGAATTCACTGGCCGCGGCTGGCGAAAGTCCGCAGAGGCGCGGCGCAGCGTTAAGAAAGAGAAAGACCGTGGATTCTTCCAGCTTGGCACAACCGAAGCTTTGCATCGCCTGACAACCCAAACAGTTTTCCTGGAGCCGATTGGCTCTGCGGCGCTTTTTGCCGCCTCGCGCCCGGTTGCGATTCAGGGTGACCTTCCTTTTGTCCTCGTTGATGGGGAAGGTTCAATACAGACGCGCCGTCACGATTTTGAGCGCTTGATTTACAAGGTGCTTTCGGACGTCAGCGAGCCGGATGAGTCGTTGCTGCGTAACGACTCCCGCTTCTACCCGGCTGCGTTCGGGCGTTATCTGCAACTGCCGGCCTCACTCGATCCGCGGATCGACGCGCTCGCGAACGCGATTGTGGTGAACGCCCACGCGCGCAATCGCTACGATGAAGCGAAAGCGATCGAACAACATCTGCAACAGGAGTTTGGCTACAGTCTACAGATGCGGGCCGGTGGATCCGATCCGCTCACCGATTTCCTCTTCAACGTTAAGACGGGACACTGCGAATACTTTTCTACCGCTATGGCTGTGATGTTGCGAACTCGCGGTATTGCGGCGCGGGTGGTCAATGGTTTTCTGCCCGGTGAGTACAACGACGCTGCAGCTGCCTACACAGTGAGGCAAAGCGATGCGCATTCGTGGGTAGAGGTATATTTTCCAGAGAGCCAGACCTGGGTAACGTTTGATCCGACTCCCGCCGCCGGAAAAGCTGAACCAGTCAGTGCTGGTGTCGCCGCGCAACTGGGAAAGTATGCTGAAGCGCTCGAGTTGTTCTGGTTTCAATACGTCGTGGGCTACGACCAGCAGGAACAGCGGTCGCTTGCAGCTTCGGTCAGCGCACATGTCAATCAGTATCGCGGTTGGCTGGAGCGTCTGGTTGCAGCTGTCCGAAGGACGATGTCTTTGCACAGCCGGACGATCGCGTTAACTGGCTTTACGATCGCTGCCGTCCTGCTGATCTTATTTGTGACCCTACGCGCGCGCCGCTTTGGCTGGCGCTGGGCACTGAGCTTCACAAAGCAGCGCGAAAAAGCAGAGACTTCGGCGGTAGTGTTCTACCAGCGCCTGATGGCTCTGTTGCAGCGCCGCGGCATCGAGCGAAATCCGGATCTAACGCCGCTCGAGTTTGCCACCGGGCTCGGTCTGCAACCGGCGCTACAGATTACGCGCGCCTATAACCGCGTCAGATTTGGCGGGCAGGAGCTTTCTCCCGTGGAGTTGCGAGAGATTGAAAGCACGCTTAACGAACTGGAACAGAGTATTACACGTGATTGATTATTCTGATGTTAAGAAAAAGTAGTGGGCAGTGAGCAGTAGGCAGAGGCAAAAGGCAGAAACCGGAAAGGCGGATGAGAGCGAGTTTCTTATTTTAGATTTAATATTATGAAGAAAGTTGGATTTATCAGTCTCGGTTGTCCTAAGAACCTCGTCGATAGCGAGGTAATGATGGGGCAGCTCAAGGCAAATGGTTACGAGCTAACCTCGAACTCTTCCGAAGCTGACACAATCGTCGTCAATACCTGTGGCTTCATCGATTCCGCCAAGCAGGAATCGATCGACACGATTCTCGACGCGGCACGCCTGAAGTCTGACGGCAAGGCCACCCGGCTCGTTGTCGCCGGCTGTCTGGTCGAGCGTTATCGCGATGAACTGAAGGCGGCGATGCCGGAAGTCGATGCGTTTATCGGCACCAGCCAGATCAACGATATTCTCGCGGTTTGCGATCCAAAGATAGATACGCGTTCATTGCCTGTCGTTTCCCTCGGCAATCAAAGCTCGACTTATCTTTACGACGAATCGACACCGCGTGTGCTCGCCACTCCGGGTCATTATGCGTTCATCAAAATCGCCGAAGGCTGCGACCGTCCCTGCGCCTTTTGTTTTATTCCGCAGATGCGCGGTCATTTTCGCAGCCGCCGCTTCGGCTCAATCGTCGCGGAAGCGCATCAGCTTGCCGAAGAAGGTGTAAAGGAATTGATACTGGTCGCGCAGGATTCGTCGCGTTATGGCGAAGACCTCGGCAAGGTGGATGCGCTCGCTCATCTCCTGCGGGAGTTGTCACATACAGAAGGCATCGAATGGGTGCGCGTGATGTACACGTATCCGACCCACATCAGCGACGGTTTTCTGGACGTACTGGCGAAAGAACCCAAGGCTGTGAAGTATCTCGACATGCCTTTACAGCACGCGTCTCAGAATGTTTTGAAACTGATGAAACGCGGCGGCAATCGCGCTTCGCTGGAGCGTCTGATCAAGCGAGTACGCGACCGAGTGCCCGGAATTGCCGTGCGTACGACCTTCATCACTGGTTTCCCCGGGGAGACCGATGAAGACTTTGCAGAGCTGCTGACATTCATTAAGAACGTCGAGTTTGATCGAGTAGGTGTGTTCACGTATTCCGATGAGGAAGGCACGCCAGCCTACGACCTGCCTGACAAAGTTGAGCCGAAGATCGCAAAGCAGCGTCGCGCGCGTTTGATGAAGGAACAGGCGAAGATTGCGAAACGAAAGCACAAATCGCTGGTCGGGCAACAGGTTCAAGTAATATTTGAAGGTGAATCCGCCGAGAGCGATTTACTATGGCAGGGAAGAATGGAAACACAGGCGCCTGATATCGACGGCTGTGTTCTTATCAACGACACGCCTGAGGGATTCGTCCCTGTCCCTGGCGAAATGGTAAGTGTCTTGATCACGGAAGCCCAGGAGTACGATCTGGTGGGGCGAATAGTCGACAACGGTTCGGTCGGAGCCGCGCTCCTGTCTCCATCACATGGCCATTAAAGAATCCAGCGATGAGTTGAGTCCGCCGGTGGTAGCCACCGACGCGGTCGTCGCCAAAGCGCGAATCACGCATACTCCCAAAGATTATCTGGCTCTCGCCATTGCTACCTGTGGCGTGGGCTATCTGCCACTTGCGCCGGGCACCTGGGGATCGCTGGTGGGCATCGGCCTCTACGCTTTGGTTCGTGGTGCCGCGATGAAGTTTTTCTTCGATGCCGGCGCCGGCCGCAACTTCAATCTCTTTCATGTTTACTATGGCGTTATCGCTCTTGAGTTAGTTGCAATTCTTGCCATATCTCTCGTGGGAACCTGGGCAGCGTCTCGCACCGAAAAAATGTCAGGTAAAAAGGATCCGGGCAAAGTTGTAATAGACGAAGTTGCCGGCCAGTTCATTGCCCTGATTCCGGTGCCCTTTGTTCTAGAGACTTCGTGGTGGACGGCGATCCTCGCGTTTATTCTTTTCAGATTTTTTGACATCGTTAAGCCATATCCCGCTCGTAGACTTGAATCCCTTGAAGCAGGGCTTGGCATTATGGCGGACGATGTTGTTGCCGGCGTCTATGCAGCGATCGTAGTTGCTTTAGCGGTGGTTATTAGCTGGTTTGTCTAAGGGGGAAATCAATGCAGGACTCAAAGAAGCAAAGTTCGGAGAGCGGTGTAGTTGATTCTGACGCTACTAGCAAGGAAACACTGGCAGATTTGGAGGACGAGCAAAGTCCTGAGTCAGCATCCGAAGGAACGGCCCGCGAATCAGAGGCGCCTTCGCCGGACGGCGCCGATGTGTCGCCCAATAAAACAGACGACACTGGGCCGATGTGATGTCCCAAATGAAATTGGATAAGGGGTAAAGCAAAGGGTAAAACATACGGGGCTTTCAAGGTTAACGAGTCACCTTTACCTTTCCCCATTCGTTATTCCGTCCTCTCGGCATCTCTTTTCCGCGGTTCATCGTGCCCGATCCAGCCGCGCTTCCAGAAAAGCAACAGCATGCCCACCGCGACCACGATCATGATTCCCCAAACTGTGTAGTAGCCGAAGCGAGAATGAAGTTCCGGCATGTTGTCGAAGTTCATCCCGTAGACCCCGGCAATGAAAGTCAGCGGCAGCATGATAGCGGAAAAGATCGTAAGCACTTTCATGATCTCGTTCATGCGGTTGGACACGACCGACAAGTAAGCCTCCAACGAACCACTGATGAGATCTCGATAACTCTCCGCCAAATCTGTGACGCGTACAATGTGATCGTGCACATCGCGAAAGAACGGTAGTATCTGCGCATCGATTAGCGGAAACTCGCCGCGGCTGATTCTAAGCAACACCTCTCTTTGCTTGGCCGAAATTCGCCGCAGCCTCAGCACGCCGCGTTTCAGATCCATAATGTCTTCGAGAATGGTGTTGCTCGGGCGTTTCAGTCCAAAGATATTTGCCTCGAGCTCATCGATGCGTTCGTCAAAGTCGTCCAGCACCGGGGAATAGTAATCAACAATCTGGTCGAGGATCTGGTGTAATAAGAAAGCAACTCCGCGCTGGCAAATAATGGGAGTGGTATGGATGAGTTTCTTGACGTTGTCGATGCTGCGAAACTCATCGTGGTGATAAGTTATAACGTAGTTCTTACCGAGAAAGGCATCGAGTTCGATGGTATTGAAATGGTCGGGACTGGTGTCTGCCCGAACCCCGTGTACTATCAGATATAAGTACCCCGGAAATTCTTCGACTTTGGGATAGTGTCGATTCTCGCGACAATCCTCGACGGTGAGCGGATGAAAATTAAAGACATTCAACAGCACGTCTTCGTCAGCCTTCGTGGGTTGGGCCATGTCGACCCAGATGACTGCCTGCTCATCTTTGAGTAACTCCGGAAGCTGCGCGACGGTAAAGCCTTCTTCGACCTTAAGCGCACCCGGATGGTAAACAAGAATTTCCATATTCTCTCCTCAGTTAAACATGGCGTATGTAGCGCACTTGGCCCCACTCGACGCTCAATCGGCAGCCTGTTACCATACCACCTTCCTGCGGGCAGTATTAATGATTTCTATTCGATTCTATGTCAACTAAACAGCTGAAAGTGTTCGTGGCCGACGAGGTCAGCGACAGCGGTCTGCAACCATTACGCGATTCGGGCATCAGTGTCGAAAAGCGGGTTGGTGTGGGCCAGGACGAATTGCGCCAGGCGCTGAAGGATTGTGCCGGCCTGGTTGTTCGCAGTGAAACGAAAGTTACGAGCGACTTGATGGACAGCGCACCCGCGCTGCGCGTGGTCGGACGCGCCGGGGTTGGGGTGGACAACATTGACGTGCCGGCGGCGACAGAGCGCGGCATCGTGGTGATGAATGCGCCTGACGGCAATACCATAACCACCGCCGAACACACCATCGCCTTACTTATAGCTCTGGCCCGACGCATTCCTCAGGCGAATACCAGCCTCAAGTCGGGACGTTGGGAGCGAAAGACTTTCATAGGAGTTGAACTACAAGGCAAGACCCTCGGCGTAGTTGGCATGGGCAGGATCGGGCGCACCGTGGCGGCGCGCGCGCGTGCGTTTGGGATGAAGATAGTTGCCTACGATCCCTTCATTGCGCCCGAGCAGGCGCGTGACGCGGAGATTGAGTTGGCGCCGCTTGATGAGCTTTTTGCAAACTCTGATTTTATTACAGTGCACACGCCTCTGACCCCGGAAACCCGCGGCGTAATTGGTCGCGACGCCTTTGCGAAGATGAAGAAAGGCGTGCGGATTATCAACTGTGCGCGCGGCGGCCTGGTTGATGAGACCGCGCTTTATGACGCGATCAAATCGGGCACGGTTGCGGGAGCTGCCCTGGACGTCTTTGCTGAGGAACCGCCACCGTCAAACCATCCTTTGTTGATGCTCGATGAAGTTATCGTCACACCCCACCTCGGCGCCTCGACTACGGAAGCTCAGGAGGGCGTAGCGTTCACAGTCGCCGAACAGATGCGCGATTATCTTTTGAGCGGCGCCTTGCGCGGTGCGGTGAACGTTCCAGCACTGGGCACGAAAGAGCTGGCCCTCCTGCGACCGTATATTGAGCTCGCGGAAAAGCTCGGCCGCTTTCAGGCGCAACTGGTTGACAGTGCCGTGCGCGAAGTAAGAATCGAATTTGCGGGCGAGCTGGTTGAGTTGAACGCGGCGCCGGTGACGAGGTCGTTTCTGGCCGGGCTCCTGCGCGACGTCAGCGCCAGAGTCAACGCGGTTAATGCATTTCTGATTGCTGAGGAACGCGGGATTAAAGTGACTACCAGTTATTTCCGCGCCACTGCGGATTTCGTACCCGCAATCCGCACACATGTTTTAAGTGGCGGCAGTGAGCAGTCTCTGGCCGGAACGATCTTTGGCTTTGGCGAACAGGCACGCGAAGGCCGCATCACGGAAATAGACGGCTTCCACATCGAGGCCACTCCTCGCGGTCACATGTTGGTGATGCGCAACCGCGACGTGCCGGGCGTGATTGGCCGCGTCGGGACAATACTCGGAGATCACGAGATTAATATCAGCCGCTTTCATCTTGGCCGCCGCGAGCGGGGCGGGGAAGCGATCGCCGTGATTGAAGTAGACGCGGCCGCTGACGCGGAAACGCTCGACGCTTTGCGCTCCCTGCCGGAAATCCTTTCCGTGCGTGTGATCGAGTTGGTTTAGGGAAACAAGGCTCATAAACGACAATAAAACTGCTCAACACAAAGTCACAAAGGACACGGAGGCTGCACAGAGGATTTCAAATTCGGTCAATACAGAAGAGACCATGAAAATCAAAGTAGGTGACAGGGCTTCTGTTACGAAGACGATCACTGAGGACGACATCCAGACGTTCGGCGATCTGACCGGCGATCACAATCCGCTGCACTTCGACGACGAGCACGCGCGCCGTACACGCTTCCGCCGACCCATTAGCCACGGCATGCTGACCGGATCGCTGTTCTCGCCGATCATTGCCCATCAACTACCGGGCGAAGGAGCGATTTATCTTTCCCAATCGCTGAAGTTCGTGGCCCCGGTCTTTGCGGGTGATACGATCACCGCCGAACTCACGGTAACGCGCGTGCGCGAGGATAAGCAGATCATCACGCTGGAGGGCGTCGCCAGGAACCAAAGGGGGGAAGTCGTGATCACTGGTGAGTCGGTCGTGCTGGTTGAGGACCTCACCCCATAAGTTCTGGTTCGATTCCCTCTAGATTAGGATTGGGGAAGAGTGGCACAACAAACTCTTAGCCGGGAAGCTGTAGTCCGTCGAATCGACTCGATCGACCTGCTGCGCGGCCTTGTCATGGTAGTGATGATGCTCGATCACACGCGCGACTTCATGCATTCCGCTGCTTTCCAGTTTGATCCCACTGATCTCACCCGAACCAATGTTGCCCTCTTCTTTACCCGCTGGATTACACACTACTGCGCTCCAGTCTTCGTGTTCCTCGCCGGGACCGGGGCTTATCTGCAGTTTGCACGAGGGAAGAGCAAGAGAGACTTATCACGATTTCTGATCACGCGCGGGCTGTGGCTGATTGTGCTTGAGTTCACTTTGGTGCGACTGGGAGCGACGTTTAGTCTTGATTATCGCTTCCTGGGAATGATGCAGGTGATTTGGGTCATCGGTGTTTCGATGATCGTTCTAGCAGGATTGATTCACTTGCCGCTGCGAGTTGTCGCCGTGTTTGCTGTGGCGATGATCGCCTTGCATAACTTGCTCGATCGCGTTCATGTGCAGGGTTGGCAGGGACCGGGGACTGCGGTACCGAGTTACGGTGCAAAGCTTTTTATCATCCTGCACCAGCCCTTTGAGCCGTTTCCTATTGTTGGCTGGCCCAGCCCGGTGGTGTTTGTGCTTTACCCGCTCGTTCCCTGGCTTGGGGTGATGGCTGCCGGCTACGCGTTTGGCGTCATATACCAGTGGGACGCAGCGCGAAGACGGCACCTGTTATTGCGATTGGGAGGTGCCACCACCTTACTCTACATCATCGTAAGAGCTATCAATCTCTACGGCGATCCTTCGCCCTGGTCCCAGCAGAGCACAATGCTGTTCACGGTACTTTCGTTTCTTAACACGACGAAGTATCCGCCGTCGCTGCTGTTCCTACTGATGACGCTTGGACCGGCGATGTTGGCACTAGTGTGGTTTGAATCGCCTGATTTTACGCGGGTAGCGGCTCCCGTAGCGGGCGAATTACGCAACTTCTTCGTAATCTTTGGACGCGTGCCACTTTTCTTCTACCTTTTGCAGTGGCCGACCGCACACCTGATCGCAGTTATTGTGCACGCCGCTGCCGGGAAACCGTGGCGTTGGATGTTTGGCAGCCTGATTGGAGTTGAGCCGCCACCGCCTGGGGTGGGTTTCAACCTCGCGGTGGTTTATGCCTGCTGGCTGGTTGGCGTACTATTGCTCTATCCGTTGTGCAAGTGGTTTGCGGGTGTGAAAGCGCGCCGCCGCGATTGGTGGCTGTCGTATCTGTAGATATTCAACGCCAGCAAACAGCAAACAGCAAACAGCAAACAGTGAACAGCAAACAGCAGGGGCCTTAAGAAGTTTGCGCGACGGTGTTGACAATCAACCCTCGAAAGACCTGTTCTGGCTGTCTGCTGTTACCTGTTTGCTTTTTACTTCTTCAAACAGAGAGAGGAACGAAATGCGAAGCTACTTGTCCATAGCAATTCTGATGATGATTGCGGCGCTGACTTATGGCTGCTCAGATCCGTCGGCTAACAAGCAGAAGGCCACCGTTGCCAATGCACAGCAGGAATCAAATACGCCTAAATCATCGGGAACAGAAACACTCACAATTTCTCCGCAGAACTCGAAGGTGGAGTTCGTCGCGTCCAAAGTCACCCGCAGCCACAACGGTTCGTTCAAGCAGTTCTCCGGTCAGATTGATCTCGACCCAAACAATATCCCGGCCGGTCGAGTGACAATTGATATCGACACGAGCTCGGTCGTAGCGGATGATGATCAATTAACGGGTCACCTGAAGACGCCGGACTTTTTTGACGTGGCTAAGTTTCCCAAGGCAACTTTCGTGTCCACGAAGATTGAGCCCGGGAGTAGCGATCTCGGCACGATGAGCTACCTGGTGACCGGCAACTTTGATTTGCATGGAGTAAAGAAGTCGATCTCGTTTCCTGCGGTCATAAAAGCGACTGCCGATAACGTGACTGTCAATGCGGAGTTTTCGATTAATCGAAAAGACTTTGGAATAGTCTATGCAGGGAAGGCCGACGATCTGATTCGTGATGGAGTTGTTATCAAGCTGGACCTGAATGTTCCGCGCAAAAAGTAAACCCATCCGAGCCGCGAACTTTTCCGGCATTCATCTGGGAGATCCGGGTGGGGTCTGGGCGGTCAAGTGATTTGCTGGGACCGCGGGCGTCTCGCCCGCAATGAGCGCGCAGCGCGAAATGGAATAATCACTCGGACGTAGGATTTCTTGCCACTAGCTTACAACTCAACACAGGCTCGCGCATGGAATGCAGTTTTGCTTTTCTTGCTTCAATCATTTTCGCACTTCGCGCTCATTGCGGGCGAGACGCCCGCGCTCCCAGCAAATCATCTGGAAGGTCCAGACTCAATTACATGAGGCGAGACACGGTCCAAATCCGCGGATTATTTCAGGTCATCGCCCTGTCATTCGCTGTTCTGTTTTCCACGCCATTAACGGCCAGCGGCCAATCAAAACAGACCAGTAAATCAACCAACATCTCTGCCGCTGTCACCAACGCACAGCTTCGCAACGACTTGAACTGGATCTTCGGCGGAAAACCACAGCGTGGTTGGTATCTCTACACGCCGCTAATTAATCGACTCATAAATAACAAGAACGACTTCGGCAGCCCGCAGTTTGCCTCCGCCGTCGCGCGTTGGCAACGGAAGGCAGGCTTGAAGCCGAGCGGAATACTTGATGAGGAAACTCTCTACGCGATGATCAAGACGTGGCAGGATGCGCGACTGAAGGACCGCACCCAAGCGGCACCGGACCAACTCCTCCTCGCGCCGATCTCGGATTTCTACGACCCCACCCGCGCCGAAGAACTGCGTCAGGTTGAGCGCAGGACTTATACTGCGTACAAACGAATGGTCGCCGCAGCAATCGCCGATCGTTCGCTCGGTCTCGCTCACACCTCGCGTAACGAACTTGCACCCGGGGAGAAGTACTTAAAGATCATTTCTGCCTTTCGTTCGCGCGAGTACCAGGACAAGTTGCGGCGCGAGTCGCCCAATTCCGGCACCGCGGGTTTGGCTGTGAGCAGTCCACACTTCACCGGACGCGCGCTTGATATTTATGTTGGCGGCGAACCGGTTGACACTCGAGATTCGAATCGCGCTTTACAGGTTCAGACGCGGATCTACCAGTGGCTGGTGCGCAACGGGGAACGCTACGGCTTTCGTCCTTACTGTTACGAGCCGTGGCACTGGGAGTTCGTGAAGTAGAGAGTACACATTCAGGTGAAGGCAGAAAGGCTACTAGATCATTGGGGGAGCAAGAATGCGCGAGGGTACACAGGGCAGATTTATTGAGTTTTCGTCTGCCGTTTCCTTAGGACGGGTTGACACGAACAGCGGCATCCCTCGCTTAAGGCATCCTCAAAGGAAGCTGGTTGTCCTCTGCGCAGTCTTGCTCGGTGCCCACCTGGCATCTGGCCAACAACGGCCCGCAAACAATTTCGATCCTGCGGTGCCTCGTCTGGTGCTTCAGGTTCCACAAATGCAGCACGCTGAAGTCCGCTCCGACATTATCTACAAGACGGTTGGCGGGACGGCGCTGAAAATGGATGTGTACTCTCCACCTCGCTTGAAACGAGGTGCAAAGCTGCCTGCTGTGATCTTCATTAGCGGCGCGAGCCAGGCAAAACACTGGAATATCTACAAGGACTACGGCCGCCTCGTGACCACCTACGACATGATCGGGATCGAGTATGACAAGCGCTACGAGCGCGGCGGCGGTTACGGCAACGGTTCACAGGACACGCGCGATTTGATTGCTTATCTGCAACAACATGCACAAGAACTGCATGTTGACCCGGAGCGCATCGTCGTGTGGGGCTTTTCGGGCGGCGGCGCCATTCTAGGTGATTTGCTTGCTGATGATGCGCCGTCTCTTCGTGGTTGGTTAGCAAGTTATGCCGTTGCCGACGTGCTGCAATTTGTCGAAGCAGCGGAGCGCGAGAAGGCGAAACAGTATTCCGCGGCGTATTCAGCAGAAGCGCGTACGAAGGCACTGCCGCCGGTATGGATTGCGCGCGCCGGACTCGATCGCGCATCTCTGAATGAAGGAATTGATCGGCTAGTGCAGGTCCTGGTAAAGAAGAATGCGCGGTTTGATTTTGTTAATTATCCAGACGGCCAGCACGGATTCGATGCATTTGACGACAAGGAGCGCTCGCGCGTGATCATTCGTGCGGCGTTCCAATTTATTCTGGCAAACACAAGATAGTTCGCTGTCTGCATCTGTCTACCTATTGCCTACTGTTTATCGACTTCTGTTTTTTTGGTATCAGCGGAATTACGTGTCCATCCGCAAGTGCGCGGCCCTGTTCGATGCTGCTCTTCTCGACAACAAACTGCGTGCGGCGAGAAACCTTACGCAGCATCTTCCGCAGCGTGTCATCCTTCAAATTCGAGACATCAATATTCGCCGCCTGAAGCTCTGCGCGCAGTTGTGCGGGCCGGTTAGTTCCGCGGTCGTACACATCCGGGTAAATGTGAAGGACACCATCTTCAACGACCAGCGTGTCGTAGTTGATGTCCACGGGCACAGGTTCGTCCAGCCGCACGACCAGCATTTTTAGAGTGCGCTTCGCTGCGGCGATTCGTTTGCGTGAAACGGGGGCGTTCCGCGCGGCAATTATCTTGTCCGCAAGATCGTATAAATCCGGACGCGGCATTCGCACGCAGCCGTGCGAGACCAGATTGCCGACATCAGCCATCCCCCGCGCCTGATGAATCAGGTAGTGACCCCCCAGCGGAATTTTCATTTTGCCAAGCGGATTGCGCGGATCACTAGCCTTAATGACCTCGCCGGGACTTACGTCTTTCATCTCAAGCACCCAATCGCTCGGCGGCGGTATCCAGGCCGGATTCCAAATGATCTCGCGCGCTTCGCGGTCGCCAATGTAAATCGGGTGCTCCTTCAAACCCACGCCAATGAAGTAAGACTTAACCTCTTTGCCGTTTTGCCAGAGGGTCAGGCGAAAACTCGGAACGTTTAAGGTAAGACGAATGTCTGGTTCGTTGGAAACGAAGTCTGCGACCTCCACATGCCCGCCCGTCAACTTGTCCGAGCGTTCCGACTCATTTGGGTCTATAGCTGTGCTGGGAGACATCGTCTGCGGCGGGCTCACTGCCGGAGAAGGCTGGCGAGCCGGCGAGGAAGGAGTTTGTCCATTGACCGCTGTCATGCAGACGACAATGCAGGCAAGGGCAAAAATGACTTTGGAGAAGCGAGCTTGGCAAATGAGCGAGGATTGGTTCCCGAGAAATTTATTGTCGGCTTTTGAGTTGTGCATTGGAATTGGAGCGCTCGGCGCAGAAATGAGCGTATCTAATTAGCGGCCCATTTTTCAACATGCTGGCTCCGGAATCCTCTCACGATTCACGGCCACAATGCTATTCAGAAATGGTGGAATCCTAATTGAACTTATCTGTGCCTCCTCGGTGGTCTCTGCGTCTCAGTGGTGAGTGTTTGCCTAAGAATTATTCACCACAGAGGCACAGAGGACACCAAGGCTTCACAGAGAAAACTGAACAGATGTTTGCCAGGAATTGCTTGTGAACGTTATTGTTGACGCGAAAAATCCTCATTTTTTACAGACGGGCGGACGCGAAAGGTGACTGATGCAAGTGCCCGAATTATTCAAGCTTAGCGGTATCGCCATTGTGATAATCGGTCTGGCGTTCCGGCTGCGTACGACTCTGGTGGTAGTCACAGCCGGCGTCGTCACCGGTCTCATCGCCGGCCTGCCACTGTTTTCGAGCGAGGGCGCGTTTCAGGGTCTGCCGTTAATCACGAAGCCGGGCCAGGAAGGCATTATCAACATGCTGGGGCGCGCCTTTGCTGATAACCGTCTGATGATTCTTTTTATCATCACCTTGCCTGCGATTGGATTGGCCGAGCGCTATGGGTTACAGGAACAGGCCGCTAACCTTGTTCGTCGTATGAAAGCGGCAACCGTCGGCAGGTTGCTGGTGGTCTATCAACTCTTTCGCATACTCATGGGAATTCTCGGCATCAGGCTGAGCGGGCATCCGGCTTTTGTACGACCTCTGGTTTTCCCGATGTCTCTTGGTGCGGCGGAAGCGACTGCACGAGCAAAAACGGTCGACAGTTTGCCTGCAGCTGAGATCGAGCAGATCAAAGCAGCAAATTCTGCGAGCGAGAATTACGGAAACTTCTATGGCCAGAATCTCTCGCCAGTGTTGCCGGGCATTCTGCTCGTGTACGGCGTGATGAAAGGGCTCGGGTATACGGTCAATCTTTGGAGCCTTGTACTGTTCACCATTCCGATTGTGGTGTTCTCAGTCATTCTCGGCGCCATTCAGTTTTGGTTGCTTGATCTTAGAGAGCGAAGACGTCTCGCACCGAAGCACTAATTACGGCAGGTGGAGAGAGGAGCGAGGTACTCGCAATAGCATTAGTCAACACCATCTTTAAGGCGCTGGTAAGTCTCAACACGGTCTACGTGCTAACGGGTCTGGTGTTGCTGGTTTTTGCCGCGCTGAATTTCAAGGACCGCAGCAACAAGCATCGCTATGGCACTGCTCTGTTCTGGCTCATCCTGGGGTTGATATTTATTTTGGCTAGCGTGCTGCCGCACTGGTTGACCGGGTTACTTGTTCTCCTGATGGTTGCGATTGATGGCGTCGGTCGTGTCGGTCACAAACGATCTGACGAGATAACAAAGTCAGGACAAGTCGAACAAAAGGCAAGTAGTCTGGGCAATCGGATTTTCCTGGTAGTGTTAGCGATTCCTTTCGTCACCTTCGGCTTCGCAATCGCTTTTCGCTTGCTCGGCCTTAATACGAACGACGGCGCGATTGTGGGGCTTGGCTTCAGCGGCATCGTGGCCATAGCGGTTGGACTCGGCCTGACCAAAGGGACTGTGCGCGAGGCGTTTCAGGAAGGACGAAGACTTAACGACGCCATGGGTTCGGTGAACATTCTGCCGCCGCTGCTGGCTTCGCTCGGCATCATCTTCACGGCCAGTAAAATAGGCGATTTGATTGCCGCCGGTATTCACAAAATCATACCGGGACAGAATCTGTTTTTGTTGATCGTCGCCAACTGCGTGGGCATGGCGCTCTTCACAATGGTAATGGGAAATTCATTTGCTGCTTTCCCGGTCATCGCTGCCGGCGTGTTGGTGCCGTTGATCGTCAAGCCCTTCGGCGTTAACCCGGCGCTGGTGGCAATCATAACGCTCACCGCGGGGTCAACCGGCACCCTGATGACACCGATGGCCGCCAACTTTAATATCGTTCCTACGGCATTGCTCGACATGCGTGATCAATACGGTGTGATCAAGTATCAAGCGCCGTTTGCCTTAATCATCCTGGCCTTCCACGTGATTGTGATGTGGCTTTTGATCCGAATGTTCTGAGGAGTCAAACACTCCTTTGCACGCAGACGACGGCTTGGCGCATGTCACCAGCGGCAACTGCGAAGTTGAACACTGGCTGGCGACGTTTGCAATGTAGTTGCTGTCAGTCCCCGCCAGAGTTTCGCTATGCAGGAGCAACGCGTCGGGGCGCTCACGGTGCCGGCGGTCGTCATGATGGTGCCCGGTCTCTCGCGTTGGAAACATTGGTTTATTTCGATCGAGGCGAGATACTCAAAGGACTCTCGGCAGGTGTGTTAGTTGGATTCGTCGTAGGTTCGATTGCCTTCGGTCTCGCGGCGGCACGTTTCATCAGTCAGCCGGAATGGCTGAGGGAGTAACCACAAGTCCATGGAAACCCTTTCACCACTTGCAGGCAAACCTGCTCCGCCCGAACTACTGGTGGATGTGACTCAGCTTGAACGCGCTTACTTTGACACGAGCCCTGACGTAGAAGATCCAAATCAGTTAGTTCACTTTGGAACTAGCGGACATCGCGGCTCATCACTTCAGGCCTCGTTCAACGAATCTCATATTCTCGCTATTACCCAGGCCATCTGCGACTACCGGCGAATGCATGACACCACGGGTCCGCTCTACCTCGGCATGGACACGCACGCGCTTTCCGCTCCGGCGCAGCGTACGGCACTGGAAGTGTTGGCTGCGAATTCGGTTGAGACGCTGATTCAGCAAAACGACGGCGTCACTCCCACGCCAGTCATCTCGCGAGCGATTCTGGTTTACAACCGCGATCGAAAAGAGAATTTGGCGGACGGCATCGTGGTGACGCCTTCGCACAATCCGCCGGAGGATGGCGGCTTTAAATACAACCCAGCGCACGGTGGACCAGCCGACACGATCACCACCAGTTGGATCGAGAATCGAGCTAACGAGCTGCTGAGTGCGCGTAACGTTTCAGTAAAGCGCATGCCATTTGAGCGTGCTCTCAAAGCAGCAACCACACACGAGGAAGACTTTATTCATCCATACGTCAAAGACCTGAGTAACATTGTTGACATGGACGTTATCCGAGTGGCCGGCCTCAGTCTCGCCGTCGATCCACTCGGAGGCGCCGGTCTTCCTTATTGGGAACCGATCAACTCGGCCTACAAACTGAATATCGCGATCGTCAATCCCGTGATCGATCCCACGTTTTCATTTATGACGGTAGATCACGACGGGAAGATCCGCATGGATCCATCGAGTCCTTATGCGATGGCGGGTCTGGTGAAGTTGAAGGATCGATATCGCGTGGCTTTTGGCAACGACGTGGATGCGGATCGACACGGAATTGTCACTGGTTCAGGGTTGATGAATCCAAATCACTATCTTTCGGTGGCCATACAATACCTGCTCACGCACCGGCGCGAGTGGCCGACGCGGGCCGCAGTCGGTAAAACACTCGTCAGCAGCCAGATGATCGATCGCGTAGTACAAAAACTTGGCCGCCGACTCTGGGAAACACCGGTAGGTTTCAAGTGGTTCGTGCCTGGTCTCATGGACGGCTCGGTTTGCTTCGGTGGTGAAGAAAGCGCGGGCGCAAGTTTCCTTCGGCGCGACGGTACCGTCTGGACGACGGATAAAGATGGCTTGATTATGGATCTGCTTGCCGCGGAGATTACGGCGCGGACCGATAAAGATCCGAGCGAACATTTTTCAGATTTGGTTTCTGAGTTTGGGCGGCCTTATTACACGCGGATTGACAAGCCTGCCTCGCGCGAGCAGAGAACGAAACTGGGCGCCCTGGCGCCAGAATCTGTTCGCGCATCAAGTCTCGCCGGCGAACCGATCACTGCCAGGCTGACCAGTGCCCCGGGTAACGGAGCGTCGATAGGTGGGCTAAAGGTTGTGGCGGAGAGTGGCTGGTTTGCGGCCAGGCCCTCGGGCACCGAGAACATCTATAAGATTTACGCAGAGAGTTTTCGCGATCAGGCTCATTTGCAGGAGATCGTAAGTGAGGCTCAGGGGATCGTCCATGATGCCCTTGCTGGCACTTCCGGGAAGTCGTGAGTGGATAAAGCAATGAATGCCCTTGTTCTTAACTGCGGCAGTTCAAGCGTCAAGTTTCTGCTCAATCCTTTAATCTACTCGGGCGGCACACACTAACGGGCATGTCTCGTGGCGGAAGACCTGCTCGTATAGGATTTCGCTGGATGAGTTCAAAGTAGTTATCAGCCTCCCGTGTGCGCGAACTCCGTGTAGACTCAATGTTGGGAACGGTCGAGACTCCGAAGGATCAAACTCAGTTCTGGAATTCTCGCGCTGAATGCCAAACGCGCCCAATCTTCACAGAGTTCTAATTGATGGATTTCATTAGAATAATGGTGAGCCGAGCAGGGCTCGAACCTGCGACCCGCTGATTAAGAGTGCGTTCCGAGACACTCCAGCAGGTTAGGGCTCATACGATTTATTAACATTTTTCACAGGTTGCAGCCGCCAGGGAGTCTATCTGTTACCACCTGTTGATCCCAATTTGTGCGTGGTCTTGTCACAAGTTTGTCGCAAAGTAATTTCGTGTCTTTCAAACGGCGTTCGTTCATCTAGACTCCTTCAACAGTGAGATAAGGAATGCCGCCGGGGAGTCATGCCCTCAGCACCTTGCCGTACTGGACTGGAACCGATGTTACCGCCGTGAAAGAGAAGCGACCTATTGTACTTCAACGGAACTCAGCGGCATGGATAGCACTCTACCGCACTTCAAACACTCACGGGAACGCTTATTGGACTCTAGTGGACGCGAATGTTCCTCGCCGAACAGACTCCTCCGCATTAGGGTCTTTCTTATATTTAAACCGTTTCTTCCAATGGATGTCTTCTGCCTAACTTTGCATCTACAATCGGCTGCGATCAGAATTGCTGACAAACGCAATCTTCTTACTGTCGGGTGACCACGAGGGAACATTGATCGTTCCCTGGCCGCCGTACAGATATGCGATCACTTTCGGATTTCCCCCTGCTGCAGGCATCAACCGAATGTAAACTTGCTTATAGAAGGGATGATCGGCCGGATCTATCTCTTTGGAAAAAGACAAGATCACTATCCACTTGCCATCTGGAGAAAAATGCGGGAACCAATTGTTATATTCATCATTGGTAACCTGTTGCTGGTTGCTTCCATCAGGTTTCATTCGCCAGATCTGCATTGTGCCGGTACGCGTTGAGTTAAAGTAGATGTACTTTCCGTCCGGTGTAAACTCCGGTCCATCGTCGAGCCCCTTGGCGCTGGTAAGCCTGATCTCCTCACCTCCGGACGTCGATATTTTGTATATGTCTAACTCTCCGTCTCTCTCGCCGGTATAAATCAGGAACTTTCCGTCTGGCGACCAACCATGCAGATAGGAAGGGCCCTTCGCGGTTATCCTCCTGGGCTTGCCTCCTTGCGCCGGGACGACATAGATGATGGATCTGTTCTCGTCTTCCTTCGCATGATGGCTGATAGCGAGCATCTTGCCGTCGAAGGAAAGTACATGATCATTGTTGTTGTTGGTGGCAAAATCGGTGTCGAGTTCCGCAGGGACGACGGGCGTTTTGCCTTTGAGGTCGAAACGATATAACACCCCCTTGCTGTTGTAGATCAAAGCCTTGCCATCTTTGGTCCAGTTGGGCGCCTGTAAAGAGTCCGGAGAAGTGTGGAGTATCCGGCGGGTCCCGGTTGCTACATCCATTACTTCGAGGTTACTGCCGATGTAATCCCGGTAGGGAACAAAACTATCACTGGCCGGCAGTGTAATGCGTACATCACGAAAGATCGCCTTCTCGACCACATCCTTATTGTGCGAGCAGACGAAGAGGCCGGCGTACACTTCCTCGCCTAGCGCTATCTCAGCAATCTGTTCTGTGACAAAGGGATCTCCAAAGCTGGCCACGGACATGACAAACCTGTTTCCCTTTCGCTCCAGTTGAATGATATCCGCTGTTTTGAGTGATGACCTTACTTCTTCTGTGATGGCTCCTTTGGTTCGACGAAACTGGAGCGAGGTCAGCCCATCGCCATGCACCACGGCCGTAACCTGAGGCGAATCCGGATCAAGACTAGAGCGAACAGTCCACCCCATTTTTCTATGCTCTTCGACCCCCTTGCCTACGAACTGTGCCCTGGTCGTCAGGATGAAGTTCCCTTTGAGGCGCTGCCACACAAAATGAAATTCGTCGCGGCCCAGCCACATATTGGCGCCGGCGCCCTCGAGCGCGTATTGCTGTGTCTCCTCGTTGTAACTCACCGCGCCAGATTTGCTTGGACTACCAACGTCGGTTGCGCCTGCGAATATTCCCAGCGACTTTTGTTGGGACAATGAAGGACTAACCGCAAAGGTTACGAGAATGACGACAATCAGCACGAGGAACACGTTTCTGATGTTCATGCTTGGACCTCACCAGGGAAATTAAAACCGCATTTTGCTTACGTACTCATAGCTGGTCTTGATACTCTCAAAGGGTGAACCAGATATTTCATCTTGTTCGATGAAGCAATGCTTGACGCCTGCCAGGCGGGACTGCTCAAAAATTCGCTTGAAATCGATAGTCCCTCTACCAACTTCCGTAAAGGAGCGCTTGGGTGTGCCATCCATGTCTTTGATATGGAGCAGCTCAAAACGACCTGGATATTGAACAAAGTAATCTTCAGGCCGTTGCATGGCTTTGGTAATCCAATATAAATCCAGCTCCATCTTCACCAGCTCACGATCCGTGGACCGCAGCAAGAGATCATAGGGGACCTGCCCATTTGTAGATGCAAATTCGAAATCGTGATTGTGATAAGCAAGCTGAAGTTTGGCTTTCCGGCAATCCTCTCCGGCTCGATTCAGGAGGTCCGCCAGAGCTTTGTAATCATCCAGCGATTTACGTTCTTGCGGTTGAAGGTATCCCAGTACCAGGTAGCGATGCCCGATTACCTTAGCTGACTCAATTGCCCTCCCGAGATCGTGAGCTATGGTTTGCAGAGAGAGATGCGTTGAAGGCGAGCTTAACCCCGTCTCATTCAAGGTCTGCTTGACTTGGGCAGGTGTCCGGTTGTAGTAGCCTGCAAATTCAACTTTTCGATAACCGATGGCGGCCACTTTGCGGAGAGTAGATTCGAAGTCTTTTTCCAGCTCTTTTCTGACCGTATAAAGCTGCAATCCGATGCTATCAATTCTCCTGCTGGATTTCGCCAACACCTTTTCCGATTTAAGAAACAACCCGAGCAGTCCCATGCCGCCTAAAGCATTTGTAACGAACTCTCTACGAGTGGGCATGTGAGAACCTTCTACGCGTGACTCGATCGCTGCCGGAATATCACATATTACAGTCCGCCGGAAAAATATCAGAATGCTTATGTAATATTCGAGTAATATTCTGGGCCCTAGCAATTGACCGCTGAACACCCGTAAAGCCACAGACTGGCTGATGTTTTGACTTGCATTTGGAGCGCCATGGCACGGCCGAGCGCGACGAGCTTTGGATAAAAAAATTTATAACTTCGCTTTGCCCTAAAACTATTTTTTCGATCAAGCTTTCTCATTCCCACCGTCGCTTTAGCGCGGTGATCGAGCTTCGACTGCTATTAAAAACCGTTTAAACGGTTTCTGGTGGGCGACAGTAAACGTAACACCGGGCTAAAGCCGCGGTGTGAATAAGAGGGGCACTGTTTAGCGCTCCCATCTCGATTTTTGAGGCGAACACTTAATCTTATCGGAAAGATCTGCAGGGAGGAATCATTACGATGGCCGCAAACAAGCTGGGAGTAGGATTCATAGGAAGTGGATTCGTCACGCGCTTTCATATTCAAGCGTGGCTCGGCGTGCGCGATGCTGATGTGCTCGGGATCTACAGCCCAAACCGAGAGCACGCTGAGGCAACGGCCGCCTTCGCCCGGAAGCTTCGGGTGGGCAACGCGCAGGCCTTTAACTCCATTCATGAGATGATCGCCTCGCCGGACATCGATTGCCTCTGGCTCTGTGCGCCGAACCATTTGCGGTTGCAGCATATGCAAACCATCTGCGACGCGCTTCAGTCTGGTTCAGGTGCGCTGATTGGCATCGCGTGCGAAAAGCCGCTGGCACGCAACGTCGCTGAGGCGCGCCGGATGGTTGAGTTGGTTGAAGAGTCGGGCTTGCTGCACGGTTATCTCGAAGATCAGATGTTTGCGCCGGGAGTCAGGCGCGGGAAGCAGATCATCTGGGACCGAGCCGCCGCGCTTACTGGGCGCCCTTATCTTGCGCGCGCTGCAGAAGAGCACAGCGGTCCGCATTCCCCTTGGTTTTGGCAAGGTGAACTGCAGGGCGGCGGCGTGCTCAATGACATGATGTGCCACAGCATTGAGGTCGCGCGATTCATGCTGACAAAGCCAGGCGCGTTGCGCTCGAGCATCCGGCCCCTGAAAGTTTCGGCTCAGATTGCGAGCCTGAAATGGTCTCGCCCCGATTATGCGAGAGCTCTGCAACGGACCATGGGCCCGGAGGTTGACTACCAAAACAAACCATCCGAGGACTTTGCACGGGCCACGATCAACTATGAGGATGAAGAGGGAAATCCACTGATTGTTGAAGTGACGACATCCTGGAGTTATGTGGGTGCGGGTTTGCGTTTGAGTCTGGAATTGCTGGGGCCCGAGTATTCGCTTTCCATGAACTCGCTTGATAGCGGTCTCAAGCTATTTCTTAGCCGCAAGGTTCAGGGCGAGGCGGGCGAGGACATGGTAGAAAAGCAGAATGCCGAACAGGGCCTCATGCCGGTGTTGGGGAATGAAGCTGCGGAGTATGGTTACGAAGCACAGAACCGCTATTTTGTTCAGTGCTTTCTGGATGGCAAGCAACCGGAAGAGAGCTTTCACGATGGACTCGAAGTTACTGAACTGCTGATGACTGCTTATATGAGTGCCGAACAGGAGCGCACGATCGAGTTCAAGCCTGAAGGCCTTGATACTTATGTGCCACTTGTGGCGCGGGGCTTGTGGAAAGGTCGATGAGAGTTGCAGTAGCAGTGCAGAGCACCATCATTCAAACAACGTGAGATAACAGATGAAACAAACCAGATCATTCACCAGGCACGACCTGTTGCTAATGTTCATTGCCTTCTTCGGCATCTTTGTTTACGGATTGCTTGCGGCACTGCCCGGTTCCGTCCTTCCGACGCTCGAACGCAATCACTATCTGCCCAACGATAGTGCGGTCGCCACGTTCTTGCTAATTAATGCGATTGGCGCGGTGTTGGCATACCTGGTGAGCGGGCCGATTATCGACCGCCTGGGAAAGAAGTTCGCGCTCTTGTTTGGCGCTGCGCTGGTTATCGCTTCAATGGGCGGTTTCGCATTGACAGTGACAAGAGTACACGCCGCGGCGGCGCTGCCACTAATCTTCGCCTGTTCACTGGCGCTGGGCTTGGGTGCAAATGCCATTGTCGCCTCGGGCCATGCGCTGGTAGTCGACGTCGCGGCCAATTGGCGCAATGCCGCGCTTAACTTGCTGGACATCTGCTTTGGCCTGGGACTGGCCGCGCTGCCATTGGTGGTGCAGCGGTTGCAGCAGCGCGGCGGACTGGGCCTAATCTTCTCGGCGCTGGCGGGAATAGCCGTGGTCTTGTTTGTGCTCGTGCTTGCCCTTCGGTTTCCAAGGCCAATGCATTCGGGGTCATCTACCATTGGAAAGGCAGCGGAGCTCTTTCGCAACCCTTCGTTTTGGCTGCTGGCACTCGCCCTCTTTATGTATGTAGGCGCGGAGGTGTCAGTCGGCAAGTGGGTAGTCACGTTTATGCAGCGCGATCAGCGAATACTGGCAAGCCAGGGATTAGATGCTGCCCGACTGCAGGAGTTTTCGCGCCTCTCAACCGAGTCTCTGACCCAATTCTTTGAAACTGATCCGCTCGGCTATGCTGTGGCTGGATATGCGCTTGGGACTCTTACATTATTTGCGATAGCGCTGCTATCAGGTCGTTTGGTGTCGAGTCTACTGCTTGCTGTCTTCCGCGTGAATAGTTTTCTTTTGATAACGACTGGCTCGTTACTAACTACCGTCTCACTGATCATTGCCCTTACTGCGAGTACCGCCGGGACAGTGCGTCTGGGGTTAATTGCGGCGGGCTTTGGTATGGGACCGATCTTTCCCACCTCGGTTGGTCTGGCGTCGGTAATGATGCCCAGAATCGCTGGCACGGCAATGAGTCTGGTGATGGGTATTGGCTTCGCTGGACTACTGATAATTCCACCGGCGGTCGGCTATGTCTCCAACGCGGTAGGCGGCGATGCGGGCAACTTACGCGCGGGACTGGTCGCCATAATGGCGGCGTCTGTAGTGATGCTGGCTCTTCACGTCCTGCTCACGCTCCGCGAACTCCGCCGCTCATTCCTTGCCGAAGATGCGCCAGAGAGGGAAGCCGTAACCGAATAGACTCCTCCAACCTGTTCGGTACATCTGCCGGTATGCGCTAAACGGAGAGGCCGCACTAACGGTACCCTCTTTCACCAATCACCTCGTCCACCGCCGGCCCTCGGGGCTTCGAAGGTGGGAAACTTTGTAGCCAAAGATTTTCAACCAGAGCGACTTTGTTCATGAACGTTTCTTGGACGCGCGGGAACCAAGCTCAGCCTGGACAATGTTCGAGTTTTGGCGTCCCGGGACGTGAGTCGAACCCGTGTCGCCGCCGTGAAAGAGAAGCGACCTATTGTAATTCAATGGAACTTCGCGGCATGGATAGCACACTACCGCACTTGCAAGACTCTCGCGAACTCTTATTGGACGTTTAATGGACGCGCGTTTTGGCGTTGCTTGTGGATTTTCTTCGGCTGTTAGTTGTGATTGCTGTGTGCGGCAAACAGATTAGGCGTCTATAAGAAAGTCGGTCGAGAACCCGCTAGCCTGGTACCTCAAGATCGCAAGAAGCCGATGTTCCCGCACTCCACGTTTCATATGCTGAAATGTGCTTGTAGCGACCATTCAGGGAAATTTTAAAATGTCCGATCCGCGCGAAAACCTCCACGTAAGCCCAATCGCCAATCCGCCCGTTGCCAAAGTGTTTAGCCCGCTAACAGATCCGCCATAGCCTACGTAGATGTCAAACGTTCTGTTCACTGAGTAGGTGGCTCCTCCTCCAAGACGGAAGTAATTCGCTCGCAAGACCCGATCGTGGAACTCAAACTCCTCCGTGCCAGGTCCCCCAAAGTCGATGGGTGCTCTGAGTCCCCCGTATGTCTTTTGCCAGGCTCCAAGTAAACGCAAGGTGAGCCTTCTCGTCGCTAACCAGCCAACTTCGGCATCGAGGTTACTGCGATTCAGATTAAGACCCTGAAAGCGTTTAAGAATCGCGTAGGAGTATCTGCCCTGGAGATAGACATTCGGCAAGACTGGGCCTAATTGCCGCCCTGCGTTTACCCCAAGCAACAACTCGTGAAAGTCGCGGCCGGTTGCCGTGTGTCCACTAGTTTCATAGTGATGCGTAGGAACCGTGACACTGACAAAAGGAGTCAGCATGAGTGGTCTCCTAAGCACGTTATATCTTACTTGAAGGTGTGCATCCTGAAATGCCGGGTGGTAGCGGCCATCAAAATCCAGGCGGCCTTCCGGGAACGGGCCATTATATTTTGAGGCAACGTATACCACGTCGGCGTTGAAGGCTAGCTTGTCAGTGACTCCGTACTCAAATTCCACACTCACGCTTTGTGCGCGGTCCCTACCCACTTTCTGTCGCGCGCCTGTAAGATCAAAGTGGTCGTAACCGACAAGCTTCTGATAAGTGATTGAGACGGAGCCCTCACCCTTTTCGGGTACCCAGGCTTGAGAGAATGCGGTGGGAGGAAGGCCCAGGTTAACGCATGAGACAGCGAAACACAGGCCCAGTGCGGACGTAAATCGTTTGACTTGCATAGCTCATCATCGACCGCTGGAAACAAAAATGAGGTAGCTAAACCCTAACGCGTGCCGGCCCTTGATTTCATCACTGCTTCTATCGCATCGAGATACTCTTCGCCATCATTCGAGTCTTTTACGAGACACTTATACTGCTTTTTTGCGGCAGCTTGTTCAGCTTTACTCGCCTTAATGGCAATAGGCACGATCGAGGGTTTCGAGGATGAAGTCTCGATCTGCTTTTGCAGGCTGGGAACATCTGAGAGGTCAGTTAACACCACGTCGTATTGTCCCGAGCTCAGCGCTCCACTGAAATTGTCCATTCCTTGTACCACTCTAGGCTTGTGGCCTGCCCTTTTTAAGAAAGATTGAAGCCGCGGGACCGTTGTGGCAGCGCCGGCAGGGGTGTAGATCAGAATCGATGCTGCGTGGATTGAGTGCTGAAACCTCACCCCACGGCCAATCCGCAGCAACTTGTCACCGCACGCGTCTACGATCGCGGTACTCACCATCAAAACTCCCAAAGTGATTACAAGCGTGATTGTGACTCTTCTCATGGCAACTCCCTTTAAGATAAATAGGTACTTCAATACTTCCCGAACGCCATCGTGTTGTCGTGCGGATTCAACAGGTCGGCGAATGCTACGCCGGCCTCATGACCGGGTCAAGGATTCTTCCTTTTGCTTAGGCGGTCCTTCTCGCTCATTGTGTAAGCGGGGGAATTTCACGGAAAGCCTCATTCATCAAAATTTCCTCGCGCGTGTACGCCGCCTACCGTTACTTCAGACCTTCCACGAGGAACAAGTTAGGAAGGTGCGACCAGTAGGTATAAACGTAAGACTTCCCATCAGGCGTGATCTGGATACCTCCTGGTTTGACCTCGAGACCGATCAACCCTACTGGATCGGGCACTATCTTATTCAAAGGCTCTCGACGCCCACTGGGAAGATCAAGCCTATAAATTCCACTATCGTTCTCGCTATCACTACGTACATAAAGAGCTTGGCCATCCGAGGTCCATTGAATAGGCACATCTCCCATCCGGAGACCAGAGACCGGGTTTGGTTTGCTGCCGTCGATCGGACAGAGATAGTATTTCCCGTCGGGGCCTTGACCGGAGGCGAAGCCCAAGAGGTACTTGCCATCCGGAGAAACCAATAACGCTATCATCCCTTCGTCTGTTACGGGGCGAGGCTGACCCCCTGATAGATCCTGTACGTACGACCGCAAAGCCCTGCTCGCGTCTACCATACCCGTGAAAAGGATCCGTTCCCCATCCGGAAACCACGATGCGTAGTGATATTCTTTGATGTCGCCTCGCGGGAGCGGCCGCGCTTCACCAGCCTGTTCGCCGGCGCCAGTAGGCAACACCACCAGCTGCGACGGCGGACCCTCTTGAAGCGCAAGAGCCCATTTTCCATCAGGCGATAATCCCATCGCCTTGCCCTGTCCTAGCAATACCGGATCGTTTGATCCATCGACTCTTCGAAAATAAACAAGAGGTGCTCCGCCCACCGCCATGCCCCACTCATAAAAGAGCAGGTTCTTTCCGTCGGCGGAAAGATCTGCTGACGTAGACCAGTCAAACCATGATAGGTCACGTCCTTGTGGATTTCCAGGAGTCACGGTGATCATGCGACTGCGTGGCTGTCCGTCTCCCATTAATACGCGTCCATCGCGCGAGACATCGTAAAGAAACAAACCACCCGGGACTGAAAAAAGCAATCGCTCATGACCAGAGGTTGTGACCGCATGGAGGGCTTGGGTCCGCTTCTTTCCAGCCGAAAACCATATTTCGTCTCCTGACGAGGACCAAGCAAGTCCTTTGGTAGTTTGCCAACCCTCGGATAGGACTGTTCTTTTGCCGTTTAGGTCGACAACTGCGATTGAGCCACTCGGGTCGTCCAGAATCGGGTGATCAATGAAGGCCAACAGATCCCCTTTCGGTGATACGCGCAGATGGTCAATCAGACCTGGAGCTTCATACAAGATCTTTCCTTTTGGATATTCAAGCTGAAACTTTCCCTCGACCACTCGTATGATCGCCAACTCCTTACCGTCTGGCGACCAGTCTGCTGCGTAAACATGTTCCAGCAATTCGTGCGGTGTGCCTCCATCCAGCGGCATCCGAGCCAGCGTTCCATCGACGCACTCTCCCCAGTTCATCTCACAGTCAAGTAGCAGGGCCATCTCTCCCGTGGCAGAAACTGACTGGATGCCGGCGACACGTTCACCGACCTGACTCTTCAGCGACCTTGACTCAGGGGTTTCTAAGCGACTCGAAAAGAGTTCTAATGGCTTGCCATCGAACGCGGCGCTATAGATGAGGGTGTTGCCATTCGGCGCAAACCGCGCCGTGCTGATGTTGCCGCGACGGAAAGTGAGCTGGCGATAGGTTGGATAGGAGACTGCCGAAGCTCGCTTCAGAACTGTGTAGTACCCGATTAGGGAAAGTACGACTATGGCCGCGAGCACAAGCACCGCCGTAAGAACCGCAGTAAGGCTCCAAACGGGCTGTTTGGTCCTGATAATGATATTGTCAGCCATCAAGGCCGCGCCTGAAAACGCAGTGGTCAGATCTTCTTTTGCCTGACCCGTGGTCCTCGGCGCTAGCGCCCCATCCTGACGCCGCGCAGGGTCCAGGCCTTCCAATCTTACTCGCAGCTCCAACTCGTGCTTGAGCCGCCTCAAATCAATCTGTAATTCTCTGATTGTCTGATACCGTTCCTCCCGATCTTTGGCCAAAGCCTTCTTCATTATCCACTCGAGTTCAATAGGAGCATCGAGCGAATACTGCGCCAACGGAGCCGCCTCCTGTTTGAGGATCGCCGCGATTACATCGCTAACCGTTGCGCCTTCGAAGGGCGCGCGCGCAGCGATCATTTCGTAGAGGACTATCCCGAGGCTGAAGATGTCAGTTCTGGCATCTACACCCAGCCCCCGCGCCTGCTCTGGAGACATGTAAGCAGCCGTACCCATTACTAGTCCGGCATTGGTCTGAACTTTGGCCAACGTTGATGCGTCAACGTTTCCGTTGGTCGAGGGCTTTTCAGTAAGCTTGGCAAGTCCAAAATCCAGGACTTTCACGTAGCCGTCCGTACGCAGCATTACGTTCTCAGGCTTGATGTCTCGATGCACGATCCCACGAGCGTGGGCGGCTGCCAGAGCACCGGCGATTTGAATGGAGATGTCGAGTGCAACGCGTAGACTGACTACTCCCTCGGTCATTTGCTGGCGCAGCGTTTGCCCCTCAACAAACTCGGTAACAATAAACTGTGACCCGCTGTCGCGGCCAACCTCGTGAATTATCACGATATTCGGATGATTTAGCGCTGAGACGGCGCGCGCCTCCTGCTCGAACCGTCGCACTCGGTCCGGGTTCATAGTGAATTGCGACGGCAACAGTTTGAGCGCAACCTGGCGTCTCAGGCTGGTGTCCTGGGCCAGATAGACTTCGCCCATGCCACCCCGGCCGAGGGTTGAGAGTATCTCGTAATGGCCGATGGTTTGGCCCACTTCCAACTCCTGACTACTGGCTAATAAATCAGCCGCAACTTGATACGCAGGTTCGTCGATGAAATTGTTGTCCTCCTCATGAGCGGCAATGAGGGATTCGACTTGCTTTCTTAAGGAGGGGTCTCCAGCGCAGGCTACATCAAGGAAAGCAGTACGCGCGCGTGATTCGCGCTCCAACCCGGAGTGGAATATTTTTTTTATTTTTTGCCATTGTTCGGTCGCCATGACTCGACTACGCCAAACGATGCTCTATAAGTTAACGCGCGAATCTAAGAGCAAACCTCTCACGTTAATAGAATGGTTCGCACTCCGGAGTGCCTCATACCGTATATTGTGTTCACTCTACGCTCATTTCTTGTTTCAGCCAGGCTCTGGCGAAGGTCCATTCGCGCATCACGGTACCGGCCGAAATTTTCAGGACCTCAGCCGTTTCCTCAATACTCAATCCCCCAAAAAAGCGGAGTTCAACTATCTGGCTTTGTCGCGAGTCGAGCTTCGCAAGGGTCTTTAGCGCGTCGTCGAGCGCCATAACATTGGCCGCCTGGTCTCGCGAAGCAAACATAGCTTCGCTCAAAGACACCCGTCGAGCATCGCCGCCTCGCTTGCGGTTATGTTGCTTGCGAGCGTAATCGACCAGAATGCGCCGCATCAATTGGGCGGCAATGCCAAAGAAGTGCGCCCGGTTTTCCCAGTGTACTTCCTTTTGATCTATGAGCTTTAGATAGGCCTCATTGACCAGCGCCGAGGTTTGGAGCATGTGGCCGGGTTTTTCGTGCCGCATGTACTGATGTGCCATCCGGCGCAGTTCGTGATCGACCAGCGGCATCAGTCTGTCCAGCGCAGCCTTATCGCCGTCGCTCCAATCTTGCAGCAGCTTCGTTATGTCTTGTGGTGAGCGAGGCATCAGTTAATCCGTGGCAGGGAATTCGAGACTCGCGAGTAACGCAGAGTATACCTCATGAGAGGTTTTGACCACCATTTGCGCGTTAGTAAGTAAGAAGAAGACCATCGGCGAAGAAGCGAGCGCATAGGCTTGAGGCCAAGCTTCACGGGACGTGATGAGAAAAATTAGCCCGCCGGTTAGCCCGGCGCACAGGAGACCAAAATGAAAACTTTTCGCAAATCCTACATCCTCGTCGCAATTTGCACCTTGCTTATAGGAAGTGCAAATATGACTACCCATAAGACCACGGCAGCAACGGTTGTCGCGGACGATTTGAGCGCGGCCACGCTTCAGGAACTGGCGATCGCGCGCGCGGCTACGGCAAAATATCACGACGTTGCCCGCGCTGAAGCTGATGGCTACATTAACGTTAACGATTATGAGTCGGGGGAGGGATTCCATTTCGTGAAACCGTCGCTGATTGACGGGACATTCAACCCCGACGAACCTGAGATTCTCCTTTACGCTCCAGTCCCGAATGAGAATCGTCTGGAGTTGGTAGCCGTGGAGTATGTGGTGCCTCTGCCTCTATCGGATACTGCACCCAGCGGCTTCAGCGGAGACGCCGATGTCTGGACGGTGAACAATGAGCAGCATGTCTGGGAAGTGACCGCTTGGGTTTGGTTGCACAATTCAAATGGTATGTTCACGCATTCCAACCCACGCGTACCGTAGATCCATGACGTGCGTCTATGTGAATGCTGCTCGGCGGTGCGATCGCTGAGTTCGGACCGTTTTCGGGTTATGCAACCATTTGCATAACCCGAGCCCTCGATTCGCTGGTCTCTCAATAAGAGGTTTTGATATGCGTCTGACAGATTTCAAGCTCTTTCTCATTCTGATACTCACAATCGGTTGCGTTCTAACAGTGACGCAAAACTCCGTCAAGGCAGATCACGATCCCCTTGACCAGGAACTATCTGTGAGACTGAGTGAAGTAGGCTTTACTGGCAGAATCGAGACGACGCTGGAGCAACGCCTGGGCCGGCGTTTGGACCAGAGGCAAGCCAACCTTGGACGGCTCCTGTGGTTCGATACAATTGGCGGGCTAAATGACGATAATACATGCGGCGGGTGTCACTCACCCACCAACGCTTTTGGCGACACCCAGTCCATTGCTATCGGCATTGACAATAATGGAATCGTCGGACCACACCGTGTTGGCCCCAGAAACCAACGGCGGACTCCCATGGCGGTTAACACCGCCTTCTTTCCTAACCTCATGTGGAACTCGCGATTTGCATCGCTCTCCGGCGACCCGTTTGATAACAGCGCCGGCTTTATTTTTCCACAGCCCGAAGGCTTTACCCTGTCCTATTTGCCGCAGTTACTCGACGCACAGGCGTTCATTCCGCCAACCGAACGCGTCGAAGTCGCGGGGTTTGCTTTTCCCGGAGACAACTTTGCCATTCGCGCCGAGGTACTCAATCGGTTGAACGCAGTCGACGCCTATCGGAAACTGTTTGGCGAAGTTTTTCCCGAAGTGAAGAATGGAGCAGCGATTGATTTTGATATGTTTGGTAAAGCAATTGCAGAATTCGAGTTCAGCTTGATCTTTGCAGATGCTCCCATCGACCAGTACGCGCGCGGGCAAAAGAACTCTCTAACTAGTGATCAGAAGAAGGGCGCCCTGCTATTTTTTGGATCGGCTGGCTGCGTCGCATGCCATAAAGTTTCCGGTCAGTCGAACGAGATGTTCAGCGATTTCAGTCAGCATGTGATCGGCGTGCCACAAATTGCTCCCCCTGTAGGCGACCCCACAGCCGGCAATGTAACCTTTGATGGTCCGGGGCGGAACGAGGACTTTGGTTTAGAGCAAATCACTGGCGATGCCAACGACCGTTATAAGTTCCGCACAAGTCCGCTTCGCAATGTGGCTCTGCAACCAACCTTCTTCCACAACGGCGCGTTCACTCGGCTGGAAGATGCGATTCGGCACCATCTCGATGTGGTTGCGTCTGTGAACAATTACACGCCGGCGACGGCTGGGGTCGCACCGGATCTAAGAGGCCCGCTAGGGCCAATGGCGCCCGTGCTGGCGCGGGTTGATCCGTTACTTGCCAATCCGGTTCATTTGACAGAGGACGAGTTCCGGCAGTTGGTCGATTTCGTGACCAATGGTCTGCTCGATCCACGGGCTAAGCCCGAGAATCTGAGAAAGCTGGTGCCGAAATCGGTGCCAAGCGGCAGACCGACACTAAGGTTTGAATTCGAGTAAGTGGTGAGCCGAGCAGGGCTCGAACCTGCGACCCGCTGATTAAGAGTGCGTTCCGAGACACTCCAGCAGGTTACGGCTCTTACGATTTATTAACATCTGTCACAGGTTGCAGCCGACAGTGAGCCATCTGATGCCACCTATTATGACCAGTTTATCTGTGTTCTTGTCACAAGTTTGTCGCAAGTCATCCGCGTCGTTCGAACGGTATTCCTTCATCCAGACTCCAGGAATGCCGCCGGGGGAGTTCACACCCTCCCACCTTGCCGTACGGGCTGGAACCAATGTCACCGCCGTTAAAAAGGAAGCGCGCACCTAACCTATGGACGCAGTGGCGGAGTCAGAACCTGAAAAGCAACTCGACTTGCCACTACCCAAAATTGCGAATAAGCACAACATCGCCGTTTTGGATCCCTCGCACGAGTGCCAGCCTCTTGCCATCAGTCGACCAGGCGTAGCGAAAGATTTGAGCGGTATCGAAGTCAGTGATTTGTTTCGGTGCACTCCCCTCGAGCGGTAAAAGCCAAATGTTGGAGACCCCGTTGCGTGTCTCAACATACGTCAAACCGCGCCCATCAGGCGCCCATTGCATGAAGGGAAGGACAGACCTTTCGCCGGGTAGATCCTTTACAACCTCACCTGTGTCATAAGAGGCGATCCTGAGCCTCCACGGTAGCTCCGGCGCGGGTTGGTAGGGGAATGCAATAAGCTTCCCGTTCGGAGAAAAGATTGGTCGCGAGGAACTGTGGTCGATGACGAGAGCACTTTCACCGCCATCGAGCGGCACCTTCCAGAGCTTTTCGTCGTACCGGTCTTGTTGGTTTGGGCTGAAAGATGAATAAAAAACCCATTTGCCATCAAAGGAACAAGCTGGGAACCGATCGTCATTTCCAAACGTCAATTGTTTAGGATTACTGCCGTCTATGTTTCGTCTCCAGACTTTAGCTGGTTTACCTTCCTCGGCGGAACTGTAGACTAAGAATCGGCCGTCGCGAGTGACTGACGGCGCAAAATCTCTGCGGTTGTCATTAGTGAGCGACTTCCTGTTACTCCCAACGGTATCGATAGCCCAGATCTCAGACTGTCCTCCAGTCCCGGATGTGAAAACCAACTGGTTATCGGGGGTCCAGACAATTCCGCCCAAGCCTTCGTTCCTGGTGGAAGAGAGTTGGCTAGCTCGGTAATGCGGACCGCTAGTCACCCACATGGTTGAGTTTACCTCGGTCGCAACTGTGCTAAGTGCACTTGCGCTTGAGGTGAGGGTGACTCCGCGGTAATCAGTGAGGTCGTTTGTAATCCGATGGGCCAAACCGCTGGGCCATGAGATTTGCCAGAGCTGATGCGAACCCAGGTGTTCCTGAGCTGCGGTCAGGATGATGCGCCCGCCATTCTTGTCCCAGGATAACCTGCCGACCTCAGCCCATCCCTGTTCCGTTAGGCGTTTTTCATTTCGGCTCGCCGGTTCCACCCCTACCACCGTCTGTGAAATTCCATGAGAATCGGAGATTCGAACGCCGCAAGCTATTACCTTTCCGCTGGGCGACCACGTCGGACCTTCCACTGAGAAGAAGGCTGGAAACATTCGAGAAGCCAGTTTTTGCTCCCCAGTTCCGTCGGTGTTTGCGATGATCAGCGCCGTCTCCTGCCCAGCTGGATATCCACGGACGAAAGCGAGCTGCTTGCCGTCTGGAGAAAACGTAATAGGGCTATCAACGTCGTTAACGACCCGTTGTGGTGTGCCGCCGATGACTGGAATGCTAAAGAGTACGCCGAGGACTTGCCCCTTTTCATAGGTGACAAAGAACACGGAGTTTCCATCGGGTGAGAAGGTCAGCCCCACGTATCGAACATCTAAAGGAGGTATGATTCGGGCATCATTGGGCGCACTAACCTGCCTAAGCCACAAACTCTGCTTTCCGGCATCGATCGCCACATAAGCCACATAATTGCCGTCAGGTGAAATTGCGGAGTTTCTCGCTTTGCCAGTTTGAGTAATCCTCGCGAGCGACATCTTCTCAAAGGGAATGATGACGTCGTTGTGGGTTCGGTCCTGTCGAATCTTTCTCGCGACGAAGATTCCAAAGACAACCACCGCGATCAAGCCTACGACAGCGTAAACCGATTGCTGCCAGGAAAAAGTTCGGCGTCTCCGATCAGGTATTTCGTTGAAATGGCCAGAGGCAGTCACAGAGATCTCTTTGAGCTGGAGTCTTGGGGTTTCGGATTGGTCTTTGACCCAGTCTCCGTTTCCATTGCTGCCAACGACCGGAGCTACTTCCCTTACCAGACTCTCTTGGATCGGCTGGGCGATCCTTTCACCTCGACACAGTTCTACTCTGGCAACAAACCGGTACCCCCGCTTCGGAACGGTTTCGATAAATCTGTTCTCCGCGCCATCGCGACTAAGGACTTTCCTCAGCGTAGAAATGTTCTGGACCACCGTCGCTTCTTCCACAAATGCATCTTGCCAGACCTCTTTGAGCAACTCTTCCTTGGTTACCAGATGTCCGCTACGACTGACCAACGCGAACAAAGTGTCCAGAGCCTTGGGAGTGAGCGCAATCGATTCACCTTTATGCAACAGGGTCCGCTCCCTCGGATTGAAGCGGAAATTACCGAACTCATAGGATTCGCTCGCCAGTATTTCCATGCTTTTAGGTTTCTTTCAGGAAGCTGTTACCACTCTTTTTCCCAACTTTAACGGATCGCAAAGGACTTTCGTTCCCGAAATCCGTAATCTCAAACACTATATCGAGCAGGACTGTTTGACCTGTGGAACCAGTACGAAGCGCGCTTAATTAGTACATCATTTTTGTCGAGGTGTTCCGTGCCGACCTTAGTTTATATCTCGGGCACCGTAGTTACAATGCCCCCGCCCATCGCAGGTTTGTGACGCAGATGTTTAGAGTTGGGCGACGGGTTGTCGGTTCTTGCGGATACGGATGCTCGCCCGCCCTGGTGAGAAGTAGGGGCAACCCTAGGAGGTGATTTAAAGATAATGGGAAACATAGGTCGATCAGATTCGCTTAGCGCGAAGACTCAAAGGCGCCCGCAAGCACGTTCGGCCACTGCCCAATCAGGAATAAGCATTCTGAAGGATCTGTCTTCCGCTTTGGAATCCGTCTTGTTCCTGGTCGAGACGGCTGGCGCACCAAAGCGCGACGTTACGCAGGGTATCGATTTCTATGATGAAGTGCGAGATTTTGAAATAGGTCTGATAAGGCAGGCCCTGAGGGAGACCCACGGCAATCAAGTCCGCGCTGCGGCATTGTTGAACTTAAATCACACGACGCTCAATGGAAAGATCAAGCAATATTCCATAGATACCAGGGTACCATCTCGCTCGGATAAGTTGGCCGAGAGTTTGAGAGTTGCCAATGACTAACCTTTCAATGGTCAAAGGTTTCGCTTCAACCACTCCCCATCTACAGGAGGATGCGGGCGAATCAGCGATCGAAGGAGTGGCGCATCTCGATGAGCTCGCTCATGTGGTGGCGGCGAAGGGCCTCGCTTCACCCGCAACCTTTCCAGTGGCGAAGTTGGATGCTGCCAGGGTGCTGGCCGGTGCGCTGATTGCGATCCTCGAAGATGACAGCGAAAGCGACTTGAGGCGAGGGCCAAAAATAAGGATTCGCGATGAGGTCCAGCGCTTCGAGGCAAATCTCATCAGGAGTGCGCTCAGATATACGGGCGGAAGGCAAAGGCGCGCAGCACGCTTGCTGGGGATGAATGTGTCAACACTTAATTCGAGGATCAAGCGATACAGGCTCAACTCGGCGGAGATAGGAGTTGGCTGACGTCGCGCTGCGTGCAGGTCTCTAAGGTTGTGTGTAGGCAACATCGCCGCGCGAGCAGTTTTCAACTACGAAAAACCATGAAGAGAAATCAAAAACGCAGATGTGTATTTCGATGCCTAATGGGTTCATTGACTTCGTTAGTGATGCTGATCGGATCCGCAGGCACGGCAATGTCGCAGGAGAGGGGCGCCGAGATCAAGTTGGGCCCGACTCAAGTTACGTCGGCCTTTAGGAAAGAGGCCAATGACTTCTTTCTGGCAAAGGACTGGGCCCGTGCCTCGGCAGCTTACGAGACTATCGCTAATCTGGAACCGTCAAATTGGAATGCCCGGTTTCGTTTGGGAATATCCGAGCAGGGGGCCGGCCGATACGACCGCGCAATCGAGGCGTACCTGGCAGCCTTGAAAGTTGACCCGAATCACGGGGAGCAGAATCGCATCCTGATGTACAACCTGGCGTGTGCCTATGCGCTGATTCGGGACAAAGAGAATGCATTTCATTGGCTGGAACGGGCCATCCAGGCAGGCTTCGATCAAGTAGAGATGTTGAATGCCGATAAGGATCTCAGCGAGCTGCGCGAGGACCCGCGATTCAAAGAGCTGGCGGCCAGGGTCCTTGTTAATCTTCGACCGTGTTCAGTTTCTCCAGAGGGCAAACAGTTTGGTTTTTGGTTGGGTGAATGGGAAGTCCGCACGCCGCAAGGTCAGCTGGCCGGGACCAGTAGCGTGCAGTCTGTCGTTGGAGACTGCGCGATCCTTGAGAATTGGACGAGCGCAAAAGGCGCCTCAGGCAAGAGTCTGAATTTCTTCAATCGCGAAAAGGGATGGTGGCAGCAAACCTGGCTCGACGATCATGGCGGAGTGATTGAATTCGAGAAGGGCGAGTTTAAGGAAGGGTCAATGAGATTCACTGCTGAGTCTCAGGGAAAGGACGGAACAAAAACGCTGCTGAAGCTGTCGTTCTTCGACCTTGGGACTGGTCGGGTTCGACAGCTTGGTGAATCCTCTCTGGATGGTGGGAAGTCATGGAAGACGAATTACGATCTGATCTACGAAAAAAATGATTGAGTGGATTGTTTGGACACGCGTAGCTAACGATCTCGAGTTCAGTCCGCTACCGAAGGGTTAGCACGCGTGCTCTGCTTGGGCGAGGCCTCGGTTTCAATGGGAAGTGAGAAGGCGCAAAAAAGATTCAAGATGAAGGTTTGTCTCGGTCGTCTCTACGATCTGACGAATCCAAACCGGCCAGGATCGGCATGCATATTTCTCGGAGACTGTGTGAGCGACCCGTTCGGCGTTGGCGCCCCAAGCGGTCTGCTCAATTCACAGTTCTATCCACTCAACACACGTGGCAACAAAGGGAAGTCGGATTATCGTGCGCTAATTGCCAGCGTAGAGAGCAGCAACTTGGCGAATCTGGGGTTGCAATTCACGGCTCGGTACACCTACTCCTCGACGAAGGATAATCTCAGTTCGACATTTAGCGATTCGTTTAACAACGCGAACCTTGGCGTTCTTGATCCATTCAACCCCGACTTGGACTACGGACATGCGGACTTCGACGCCAGACACCGATTCGTCGGCAGCTTTAACTGGGCGGTACCGCTGGCCAAGAGGGTAAGGGTTTTGTTGGTCAGGTGCTGAAAGGATGGACGGTGACGGGAATAGTAAATGCTCGGACTGGGTATCCGTTCAGTACGTTTGACTGTACCAATGCGTTCTTTGAGGTTTGTATGCGTGCGGAAGCGAACGGGCCATTGCAGTTCAGCAATAACGGCACTGGTCCTGACTCCGGTCAACCGAACGTTTCGAATACATCAATCTGCGGGGCTTGACCGCCGGAGCCTATGTCAACCCGCTAACCGGGACGTCGGAGTTTGGCCCATACCCAGCCGACATGACTAAGCGAAACGCCTTTACCGGTCCCGGTTTTTGGAACGTCGACTCCGGCGTTTACAAGAGCTTCAAGCTTGGCGAGAAGTATACGCTGCAGCTTAGGGGCGAGTTCTATAACATGTTCAACCACTCGAATCTGTACGTGGTCTACAACGCCACAGACATTTCGAGCAACGCGTTCATCCAGGCGAAGAAGGGCTTTCCGAACGCTACCATCAACGAACAACGCAACATTCAATTTGCCGCTAAGCTGATATTCTAAAATACTCACTGGATGTGCTTCAGGAGCCTTCGCGGCCCCTGAAGCAAACTTTCATCCAAGCCAGATGTTCTTGGAGTGCGCGGCCAAGATCGGAATCAGCAACGACAGAGCATCCCTCCCAGCAAATCCTTTCAAAGATTCCCAACCCACAGCCAGGCTCTTCCTCAGGTGTTTGATTTGCCAAACAGTTTCTGTGGCCCAGAGTCACTTCCGGATGTTCACTCTCCAAATTCTCATTGCTGCCAAACGATATTTCTGGATGAACACTTCACTCTGGTCGTTGTACCAGAGTCATGGATCGGCATTCCTCAGCAAGTAGAGGAAGAAATCAATCTCTCTTGATGTTAGGCAGGATGTTAGGCATGGCTGTTGCGGTCTGAAGAAGACATGAGCCAGACGCTCGGCAATGCCTGTTTAGTTTCCTGAACGGTGATCGGCCGCCGAGGCTGTAATCGAATGGGAGGGGCGGTATGTCAGTTTGCCCTTGGTGCCCTTGAAAAAAGCTCGGTAGAAATCGCAGGAGGAAAAAGAAAGGGCGGGCTTGAAAATGGAATTCTCCAACGTCAAGAAAGGACAGAAAAAGATGAAGATTGTTTTAGGGTTATTTATGGTTCTCTGCATTGCGCTTGGCGGTGCGGCAGTGTTTGCGCAAGGCACTTTGACCACCGGGTCAATCTCGGGCGACGTAGTGGACGTCAACGGCAGTGTTGTGCCAGGCGCAACGGTGAAGCTAGGACGCCAACGGGCGAGCGCACTGCCACAACTAACGAGTCGGGACACTATGAGTTCGCTAACCTGGATCCCGGCACGGGACTACAAAATAAGAATCGAGAAAGAGGGCTTCAAGTCTTCGGAAGTAACAAGCGCGATCGTACTCGTAGGCAAATCGAGTACTGCAAATATTACTCTCCAGGCTGGAAACATCTCGGAAGTGGTCACGGTGACCGGGGGCGGAGAAGGGATCGACCAGGGGAGCACGGCGACGAGCTCAAACCTAAATGATCAACTATTCTCCAATATTCCCGTGCAGCGCGGTGTCTCAGGGCTGTTTTACCTTGCACCTGGCACAACTGATAGTCTCGGTGGTGGTCGTGATAATCCTTCAATCTCAGGTGGTTCCGCTCTCGACAATCTTTATGTCGCTGACGGTGTAAATATCACTGACTCTGCTTTCGGCGGCATCGGCACCTTTACGCGCTCCTATGGCTCGCTTGGTACCGGCATCAACACGTCCTTCATTAAGGAAGTGCAGGTTAAGACCGCTGGATTTGAGCCGACAGTATGGTCAGTCACAAGGCGGCATCGTTAACATCATTACGCAATCGGGCAGTAACGAATATCACGGTGCTATTTATGGGTTTGCGACTCCAAAAGCATTTGAGGCCACCAGGAAACCAGCCGGACGATGCTCCGCGTAGAAACACAGCCGGCAAGCTCCTCCATCAGGAAAGTTATGACGTGGGCGCCGACTTAGGCGGTTATGTGCCAGGAGCTCGCGACAAACTGTTCTTCTTCGGATCGTTCAATCCGAGCGTGAGGCGAGACATTGTGCGTGGGGCGGAGGCAAACCCGTTGAGCACCACTGACTCAGGCTTGCGAATTATCCGGGGCGCAGAATTTGCTTCTCGCACACGCACATATAACTACGCTGCAAAAGGTGAGTATTTGATTAATCCCAACCATCAGATCACCTTCTCGATCTTTGGCGATCCTTCGAAAACCAACAAAAGCACTTGGGGATCGCTGGCCACTGATAATACGACAGCAGACAGTGCTCTGGATTACGGAACGCGCAATATGTCGCTGCGATACAACGCCACGCTGTCGTCAACACTCACCTTCAATGCCTCGCTCGGTTTTGGCAAGTCACGCTTTGATGAAACGGGATTTGACAACTTCAACCTGATAACTGACCGGCGCGGTTCTGATCAGGCTAACGTTCAAGCGTTTGCAGGCCAGCTTCCGGCGCGCGGCAACTTCAACTCGATCGGACACGGCTTCTTTGAGCCGACGGTCTCCAGGACTAGACGCGCGGATTTCAACCTTTCCAAGACCCACTCGATGTGGGGAGAGCATACACTCGGCCTGGGCTACACATTCCAGCGCGGCAACTACGAAGGAACGCGTGATCGCAGTGGTCCGAAGTGGATAATTCCCGCCGGCAACGGAGTAGCAACAGGGGAGTCTGCTAATGTTCAGTTCCGGCTTCGTTACCGAGCAACTGACGCTGGTGGCACGTTACCACTTTTCCCCGTGCAACTGGCGGACGGCACGACGGCCATGGTCCCAGTTCGTCTGCAGGTTCTCCGCGCGGAATTTGGCGAACCAACCTTCAGCACCTATTCCAACTATCACGCGTGGTATGCCCAGGACACCTGGCGCATAAATAAATACATCACGGGTCTTCTCGGAATTCGTTGGGAACAGGAACGGCTGGTGGGTAGTCCCGGATCGACTGGGGCCCGCATTGGTTATACGTTCACAGACCAGTGGGCGCCGCGCCTCGGCGTCACGGTTGATCCACTTGGTCACGGAAAGACCAAGGTTTTCTATAACTACGGAAGGTTCTTTGAATACCTTCCCCTTGATCTGGCCGAGCGGTCGCTTTCAACAGAGAAAGACTGGACCGGTGGCCTGTTTCTACCGGAATTCACCGTTAACGGAGCCGGCCAGCGAATCGCAGTCGTCAACAGCTTCGGCACGGTGAACCCAATCATCGATGCAGCACATCAAATTGGCCCAAGTACAATTTCAGCAGGAGACCCCACGAATCCCATTACTCCGGGGACAAAGCTGGGCTTCTCGGATGAACACACCTTCGGATTTGAGCAGCAACTACCGAAGAATTTCACCTTCTCGGCACGATACATAGATCGCCGCGCAAAACGAATCATTGAAGACGCAGCCTCAGTTTCGCCGGAAGGATCTTTGGCGTGCGATGTTGCCACTGGTGGCCTGAGTCATTGCATCACGCAGCTCTATTTCATTGGCAACATCGGCCCGAAACTGGATGCAGCAGTCAATCTCGTACCGTTTAGCTATACCACGGGTGGCGCAGTGCCGGCGGGCTGTGCGCTATTCATGGGTTTGCCGAAATACGACTACACGACAGGCACCGGCCAGAGCATATGCTTTGCCCAGACTGGAATCGATGGGACGGACACGGAGATTAATATCCCTGACGGAAATGGCGATGGCTTCCCGAAAGCCGTCCGGAATTACCGGGCGCTTGAGTTTGAGCTGAATCGCCGATTCTCGAATGGCTGGCAGGGCTACGTCAACTGGCGCATTGCTAAGTTGGAAGGCAACTTTGAAGGTCACCTGCGCAACGACAATGGTCAAACCGACCCGGCCATCAGTTCGTTGTTTGACTTTACACAGGGTGACGTTAACCTGCTCGGTGACCAGTTTAAGGTTGGACCACTCAACACCGATCGCCGGCACATCGTTAATGTGTACGGCAGCTATAGCTTCGGCAAAGAGCGCGGTTTTCATACCCTGAACGGTCTTAACCTTGGTCTTAACACACACTACGAAACCGGGCTTCCTATCAACAGTCTCGGACCACATCCGGTTTACCTGAATACAGGCGAGATTCCGGTAGGTGGGCGAGGTAGTCAGGGTCGCACTCCGAACTATGTCCGCTTTGATGTACATGCGGATTATTCGTTGAATACGACGGAGAAGACGAGGGTGAAGTTCATAGCGGATTTCTTCAACATCTTCAATAGTCAGAAGGTCCGGCGTCCGGACGAGAATAATGCTCTTGACTTTGTTAATGGAGTGAATCCGCCGAATCCGGACTTTCTGAAACCCCGGGCGTACAACGGATTTTACAATCCGTTCAACATGAGGCTCGGAGTTAGATTTGAATTCTAATTCGAATTCAGAAACGAATTCTTTCAAGGGAGGAGAGCAATCTCCTCCCTGTACTATTTGAGCAGTTTGTTAACAATTGTTCTTCCTTGCTTTGGTCTGTTGGCAGGAGCACGACTATGAGTCACTTTTGCTCGCGCCTGGTTGTGCTTTTTGCCTTCTTCATTTTGCCGGTGACAGGTCAAGCCCAAAGAGCTCCTTCCACATCGCCTATACCGCTACAGATACATGGTCAGGTTCGCTACGCAACGGGCGGCGAGCCCGCGGAATTAATCCGGGTGCGGCTTGAGAGTTTCAGAGGTGGTGTCGAGGGAGAGGTGACGACGGATCGCTCTCTGGCTTAAATCCGGACCGTGGGACAAACGCTCAGAAGGCGCTGAAACGAACGCTTGAAATAAACCCGAAAACGGTTAATGCATATCTCGCGCTGGGAGAGGTCTACGCCCGACAGAAAGGTATGCCGAGGCTGAAACAGCTCTGAGCAAAGGTCTCCTGATTGAGGATCGTTCCTGGCAGGGCCACTTTGCCCTTGCTCGCATCTATTACGTTAAGGCGATCTTGCGCGGGCTCCGCGACAACTGGCTATGGCTATCCAGCTCAACGATAGTTTTCCCGACGCCACTTTTGAGTTATACAACGCGTTCAACCATCCGCAGTTCACGCAGGGAAGCGTCAGTCCCTTTACGCCTGGCGGCGGCACCGTCGGTAACAATGCAGCTGTGACCGCAGCCGGTCGCTTCCTTAACCCCGACACACCGGCCTCCGATGGTGGTGGTCGCACTATTCGCTACCAGATCAAGCTACTCTTCTAATTTCCGAACCGGGCGCTGCTATCTTTTGCGCGGCTGACATATGGGACGGCGGGCCTGAAGAGGTCCGCCGTCCCACCTGTTTTGAGTTCGATGGAACTTGAAGGAAGAACTCCTGCAGATTCGGGCATCTGGCAATCTACTCAAGACCACGGCGCGGGGAGTTGTTTAAGCTTGGTTGGTAAAACGTAGATTTCGACCGATGCTGGAGTGGACGTTGTGAAGATCAAAGAGTTGGTGGGTCACGCATCGATTGTGACAACCATGCGTTACATTCACGCCACCGATCAAGCAAAGCGTGGGGTGATCACAACCTTGTCAGAGTATTGCAAGCAGTGACGTCACAAAGTTTGTCACTAAAGAAAAGCGGACAGGCTCTTCAACCTGCCGCAAGTTATTGAAGCTAATGGTGAGCCGAGCAGGGCTCGAACCTGCGACCCGCTGATTAAGAGTCAGCTGCTCTACCAACTGAGCTATCGGCCCATTAAGCGGAATGGGATTATACGTGGAAGTTAGTGAAAAGTGAAAAGCAAGTCAGTGAAAAGTGAAGCGTGAAAAGTGAAGCGTAAAGCGAAAGGCATTTTGCTTTTCACTTTTTAATTTCACCGCGTTACCGCTACGTCGCTGACGCACACTCTGCCTTAGCCAGCAGCTTGCTTATGTTTTCAATCAATCCTTCGATATCAGGCTTTGCTACGTAAGCGTCGGCGCCCGCTGCGATAGCCTCCACGCGATGAATCTCATAGGCGTCGCCGGTGTAGAAGATGCAGGGAACCCCAGGTGTTATCTGGTTCAGCTTCGTGCACAATTCGACGCCATTGCCGTCTGGCAATCGTTTATCCAGCACGTAGAGATCAAACTCTTTACTCGCTGCGAGCGATAGCGCTTCCTGCATCGTCGCCGTCGTTGTAACTTTATACTCTTCCTCTCCCAGCAGAATTTTAAGCATTTCAGCCGTATCATCGTGGTCATCGATGATCAGGACACGGCACTTTACGTTGGACATAGGGGAACCTCCTTGAAAATGCTAACTGCGGGAAGAGGGCAAGAATTTTATAATTATTTGGCTCAAGCCGCCAGTGGCGGAGATCGGTTCTGATCTTGCGGCTAACTAATTCAGCCTTACTCCGCACTGTCCGCAGACCTGATAGGTGTCTTTCATCAGCAATCCAATGAAGAAAAGAGGAAAGCAGACCAGCAGCATTACAGCGAAAACGATCCAGCCGCCTGTGCTGATCTTCTGGAGCGTGTGCGGGCGCTGAGTCGAGCCGCAGTAAGGGCAACGATATTGGGGTGGAACATAGCTCATTTTGGGCTAGTCACTTTTCCGGCGGTCGCCAGGGATCCTGCATCGCCTTGAGCAACTGATTGATCGCCTCAGTTTCCTCGTCGTCGGGCTGGCGTAGTTCTTTGTAATTCGCGATGGCGGCCAGAGCTGCAGCCAGATCATTCAACTTGAAATGGGCGAGGGCCAGGTTGAAGTAAACAAGGGAAAAGCGCGGTTCGATTTGCGCCGCGGCTTCATAGTGAAGGCGCGCCAACGGGAGTTGGCCGGCGTCAAAATAAAGATTGCCCAGGTTGTAATGTGCCTCGACGTGTCGCGGCTCGTGCTTTAACGCGAGCGTGAAGTTGTCGAGCGCGGCCGCAACGTTCCCAAGGTCTTTATTTATGATTCCGAGGTTGCAGTAAGCCTCAGCCACGTTGTCGCCGTCGGTGATCGCTTCGAGATATGACTCAACCGCCTTCGGATCGTTCTGATCATCCAGGACTAAGGCTTCTTCAAAGGGAGTCCGGAGTCGCGAAACTCTGGCCTCGCCGGTGCCCCGGAAAAGACTCAACTGTCCCTGAAGCTCCGCCTCAATCTGGCGAATGGTGTGGCCCTGGGCGCGCAATTCGCGAACACGTCTAAACTGCGTCAGCGCCTGGAAGTCGTAGCTGAATTCGTTCGGGTTGGGAGTGGGCGTGCCCTGGATGATGCCTTGTTCAGTCCAGCGACGGATCGTACGTTCGCTCAATCCGAAGAGCTCTTTGATTTCACGAACGGAATAGTTTGCCTTAACGCGCTGATAGTCAGCCTTCGCGGGAACACGTGAGGGGAAGGACAAAACCTTATTGCTGTTTTCTTTCATCTATAACGCTGGATGTAACGCAAACTGTTAGTTTGCGTCCTTCGGATTTCATTGCCGCAAACTGAGAGTTTCGCTTTCTAGAAAACACGCAAACTAACAGTCTGCGTTACGAAAGAAGCAAACTAAACAAGAGATGCTCAGGAAGCCTTTCGTCTCTTGACTGCTTTCGGTTTAGCTTCTGCCTTAACCAACGTAAGCGATTTCTTTTTTGCTGCCGCAGGAGCCGCCTTAACCATCGGCTTCCGGTTCGACTGCTGCAAGCTCTTCTTCAACGCGCTCATAATATCAAGTCTGGGCAGTTCTTCAACCTCAAATTCAACCACCTTCTTGCCCTTTATCTTCGAGTCGATCAGGCTCCTGAGCGCAACGTTATACTGGTCGACAGTATCAATCTCCGACATTGTCGTGACCATTTGCTCGACCAGCATCGTCGCCATCTTCATCTCATTTTTGTCGACCTTAGTGGCGCTGGCCAGCTCCGGCACGTCCTTTATGCTACGAATCTCATTCGGGTAGTGCAGCTTTTGCATCACCAAACCGTCTTCGTGTGGGAATAGTGCGACCAGGTCTTCTCGATCTCGCAATACTATCTTGCCGATTCCCACTTTGCCGGTTTGCTTCATCACCTCGCGCAATAATGCGTAGGGCTTTTCTGAAACGGGGCCGTCTGGTCCGGCGTAGTAAGGGGCGTCGTAGAACGTCGTCGGGATCTCGGAACTATCTACAAAGCCGACGATGTCAACCGCTTTGGTAGTTTTGATTTTGACTTTGGCGATGTCTTCGGGCTCGACGATCGCATAGCGGTCCGGTTCATATTGATAGCCCTTGGTGATCTGGTCGTTGCTCACGACCTGGCTGCATTTTTTGCAGCGCTTGTCGTAGCCGATTGGGCCGTAATCCTCACGGTGAAGTTGGTTAAACTGAATCTTCTCGGCCGTCTCGATGGCGTTGTAGATGCGAACGGGGATAGCTACCAACAGGAATCGAATGTGGCCTTTCCAGATGGATCTCATTTCAGTGTCTCCTGGCAGCAGGCTTTTGCCTGTTTCAAGCGCGCGTCGGGGCTTTTAAAGTCGGTTTTCAAGCCTGTCTTTTAGACTGTTTCACCGGCTCTTCGGCCGGTGTTGGGGCGTATTATGGGGCCCAACCCTGCTTAAGTAAAGCCCTATTTTGTTGAGTTTTTTAGAGCTGTTAGCGGCCCGATGTCTCCCTGCCCCTCCGTGTCCCTGTGCCCTGTGGTGAGTTTTTCCTTAGTTCACCACAGGGGCAGAGAGAACACAGAGAACGCACAGAGGAACTGGATTGGGGATTGGATCTCACCTCAGCCAAAATTACTGCTTATCCATTTCTGAATGAGCGCCCACTCGGAAGTGGTTGACGGCGCCGTGTAGCTAGTCACAGCTACTTGCATGGCCTGAATTGCAGCGCTCGAAAAGTCATTTAATGCAATCGGAGTGGTGAGTGGGATGTGGGCGCGGACATAACGTCCATACTGGCCGCCCAACAATTGCGCGCATTGAAAGTCATCAAGCTCAGACGTCGCATCGAAGAAGGCGGACATCAGCGGCAACGATGGGGTGTAAGGTTGATTGGCGACAGCGTCGATTGGTTGCGAAGTAGGGAACACCCAGAACAACGGACCGAAATTTCCCGCGCCGACAGTATTGATGATTGACGCCGGGTAACAGTCAAGCATGTTGCCCGTACTAATCGATAGCATCCAGATGTTATCGAGCGGAACGCCGGAGGCCATCAAACTGGTGAGCGCGATGGTGCCTGGATTGTTGGCGAAGAGTCCACCGTCGGCGCAATAACCATACGTGGGATGCTGATACGGCGGAAAATACATCGGCGCGGCACTCGTGCTCATGGCCGCATCAATCACCAGTGTTACGCCGCTATTGTTATTTTGCAGGTTCGGCAGGTTGGTCAGTTGCAGCGGGACCCAGGTGTTGTTCGAGTCGCAAAGCTGCAGCGTATTCACCAGTACATATTGCGGAGCTGCCGGTGAAGCCGGCACCAGACTATTGAGCGTTGCCGCGGCGGTGCTGCCGAGCGTGTTTACAATCGCCTGCTTTAGACCGCTGTTGTCATACCAGGCACAGAGTAGTTCCATGATGTGATCCAGAATGTACGTCCACCAACTACTGGCCGACGCATTCGCGCCTTTGGCGCTGGCGATGTCCGCGGCGAGTTGCGTGTTTCCCAGGCAGGCACTGGTGGTAAAAATTTTGCCGCCATCGTCCTGGTAGAGATTCACTATCTCCGTCAAATCGATTCCACACGCCATGGCGAGAGAGATTATTCCTCCGGTCGAAGTACCGGCGTGCAGATAGGTTTGACCGAGAAAGTTTGGGTTGTCGGAATTTATCTGCTGCAAGAGCAGGGCAACGATAAGGCCGCGAATGCCACCGCCGTCACAGGAAACGATCAATTTGTCAGTTGCCGGGTTAAACTGCGCAGTCATCTTATGAGTCTCCTTTCGAGGTTGAGGATTGAAGTGGTTGAGTCTGAGAGCGGCGTGAGCTTATTCCGAAATTAAAAGTTAAGCAATGGGAGTTTGCGATCTACCTGGCAGGGAAATAACGCCGTGCCAAACTAACCAGTACTGTAGAAAATCCTTGTACACCCGCGACTCTTGCGGTAGATTTCGTGCGCACTACTCATCCACAGGGCACTCAATCTTGAACCGCTGCGAGTCCTTAGCGCAGTCTATTGAATCTCACTAACGCCGTCGTTCCCGACCATGGCCTTGGCAGGGGTTACTCTAAAATTAACAAAGGAGTCTGGAAGATGTCCGGCTACTGCAAACGTCTCACACTCACGATTTTGTTCCTGGTTCTTTCAGCGTTTCAAGGAGTCTCTAATTTGAACGCCGGGCAGAGGTCGGCAGTTACCACAAGCCAGCCAATCAGAATCGAAACTGTCGCACCTCAGACTTCGCCATGCGCTGGTGGTCGTGAGAGTGGACTGCCGTTGCCAAGTACTTTTTTGCCGAACAGGCTGCCGGCTTTCCAGGCGGAATTAAAGTCTTTTCTTAGCAAGGGGGTGTATCGCGAACTGAAGTGGTGTGAAGACAAGGGACTGCGCGATACCGGGCCGTACGTAAATAACACCAGCTACGGCGTCCACCCGACGGTAAAGATTTACTATTCGCCCGCAGTCGTCAGCTGGCTGCTCAGGAAAAATCCCGACGATGTCATTCCCGACGGCGCCATGATTGTAAAAGAGCAATACGCCGCTCCGGCAGCGCGCTATCAACTGCAGGGGCCACCCTTGCTCAGAGGCTGGACCATCATGATCAAGGATGCGAAGGGCGCAAAGGATGGTTGGTATTGGGATGAGAGTTGGGCCGCGCAATGCGTGGACAACGACAACCCGCCATTTGCCGTTCCTTATGGAGGCTTTGGGCTCTATTGCACGCGTTGTCATGCCTCTGCCGAAAAGGAGTTGACGTTTAGTTATACGAAGAACATCAAAGGCTTTCCGGGCGACTACGACACTTTCTTTGTTGACCTTTCGTGGGCCGCTGAACCTACACCGCCACCACCGCCGCTGCCCGGTCCCTGCGATGCTCCCGCGAGCGATCAGGTCGTGCCTACCGGAGGGCACAATCAACCGCCGGTGGATTTGCGGCAACAACTCGCCATGGAGATCCTCAAAGAAAAGTCGGCCCTGCCGTCGTCGTTAACCGCGGATCCGCAGTTCGTGGCCTTTTACAAATCAATCTCTCCCGTACCACTGGACAAGGTGAGCAAATTTCCCGGAGAGACTTATGACCACATCGTCGCGCAAAATCTCGGTTCACAGCCGTCGCCCTCGCCATCACCTAATCCAAATCAGTTTCTAACGTCGGATGCTTGCATGGGCTGCCACAGCGCTGGCACCTACGGCAACGTGATGCTTTACGCCGGCGGCGCGCAGCCAGATGGCTCGACGCCGAAGATGAACGTTTCGCCTTTCGGTGAATGGCGCTGGTCACCAATGGGCCTGGCCGGACGTGATCCGATCTTTTATGCGCAACTCGAAAGCGAAGTCGCTTTCATGCAGAACTTCTTTAAAGACAACAAGCCAAAAATGGACGCTGCGATCAAAGGCGTCAGCAACATTTGCTTCAAGTGTCATGGCGTCATGGGAAAGCGGCGAATCGACGATGATCACGGCGGATCGAACCGAGGTGATTTCAGGCCCGAATTTATTTTCGCTACTTATGACAATCCAGCCTCAAACAATCCCCAGGCTTATGTCTACGGCGCACTGGCTCGCGACGGCGTAAGTTGCATGGCTTGTCACCGGACCGTTGAAGACAAGCTGGCCAGAAATGAAACCGATCCGCTGACGAGTTTTCTGAAAAACAATATTACCGGCAACTTCACGGTGGGCGCCGCCGATCAAATCTTCGGTCCCTTTAAGGACGACGAAATTGTCACTGACCCGATGAACAACTCGCTCGGGATCAAACCCAAACATGATCCGTATATCAGGAGCTCACGGATGTGCGGCAACTGCCACACCATCAATCTGCCGTTGATGGACAACCCGACACTCAATCCCGGCAAGCCACACCTCGAACAGTTAACTTATCTGGAGTGGCTCAACAGCGGTTATCAAAATGAAGTTGGACACAATCCGAAGGCGCGCACCTGTCAGGATTGTCACATGGAAACGAAGTATTCCAACTCTAAGGGAACTCTGAATGTGCCTCTGATTCAACAACCGATCGCGATCATTGAGGACGATCAGTATCCGCAGGCTGGTAACCGTTTACCTTCGGATAAAATTCGCGTTCGTTTCCGAGACAAGGGTTTTGCCCGTCATCAACTTCAAGGTTTGAATGTTTCGTTACTGGAGTTGTTTCGCCAGTTTATGAAGGGCTATCAATCCAATGGCAGCACGATGCTGGCTAATCAGATACTCGGCGTGCGACAGAATGACTATATGTCCGGCCTGGATGATCTGGCGACGGCAATCGACGCTTTTCAGGAACAGGCAAAAAACTACAACGGCGGAGGTGGCGTTGTCGCCGGTTACTCTCAGCAACCAGAAACTCATTGCCGACGTTCTGGTCACAAACAAAACCGGGCACCGTCTACCGAGCGGTGTTGGCTTTCGCCGTGCCTTTCTGGAGTTGCGCGTGATCGAAAACAGCAGCGGACGAACCGTGTGGTGCTCTGGCTGCACCAATGAATTGGGCGTCATCGTGGATGGCGGCAGCAGTCAAAACAAAAGGCTGCCGTCAGAACTCTTCGACGTTTACAACGATGGCAGCAAGCCTGAGAACCATGACTATCCAGTCCCCTGCAACGCCAACTATTTACCCGGTATTAACCCGCAATATTACCAGCCGCATTTCTATTGGGATCTCGACAAAGACACCGGCGTGGCAATCACGCGGCAGGATCAGGTACAGATTTACGAAGAGCTGAACCTGAATAACCAATGCGCCTTAACCACCAGCTTCATCCGGCGTGATTATCAACTCAAGGATAATCGGCTGTTGCCATACGGCTGGACCAGTACCGGCCCGCTTCGAGCTGACAAGACGCCATACATCCCGGCGGAGTTTCTGCATGAAACTCAACCGGTAAAGGTGGGGGCCGATCCGGCTTACGCGAACGGTAGTGGCACCAACGTGGTTAGATATGAAATGGTGCTACCGGCGGGATTTGACCCTGCGAATCTGACTGTGAAGGCAACGCTCTACTACCAGAGCATACCGCCCTATTACTTGAACGACCGCTTCAAGCAGGCTCCGGATCAACCGGCAACGCAGCGGCTCTACTATCTTACTTCCAATCTACAAACCAAGGGCACAGCAATTGAGAATTGGAAGTTTGCAATCACGAGCAGCAGCGAACTGGTGACTGCTCGCTAAAATCTCGCATTCCCCAGCGCCAAAGGCGCGAAAGGTGAGAGCCTGGGCCATGGGCCCAGGTTGGTGCGACAGTTTCAACTTACATGCTTCAACGCATTGCGCATCGCCGTTGCTGATTGCCAACGTTGCGTCGGATCTTTGACGAGTGCGCGATCGATGATTTCGCAGATGGCTTCAGGAAGATGAGGCGCCTGCTGCCGCAGTGGAATCGTGGGCTGCTCGAAAATCGCCTTGATCGTTTCAGCCATGTTGGTACCTCTGCCGATGTTCAGTGCCAGTCGGCCGGACAACAAGCTGTAGGCAGTCATCCCGACTGCGTAAACGTCTGACTGCGGTCTTACGTCGCGAAAATTTCTCAGTTGTTCGGGCGACATATACGCGAGAGTGCCTGCCATTTCGCCAGCCACCGTAACACCGCTCAGGCCTGATTGTTTGAAGCTCTTGGCCAGTCCAAAATCTGTCAACTTCGCTGACAAATTCGGCCAGGTGCCGCTCACCAGAATATTCTGATCCTTGATGTCACGATGAATGTAGCCCTGAGCGTGCGCGTATGAGAGGGCATCGAGGATCTGCAATACGATCTCGAGCGTTTCTCGTTCGGGCAGACGACCGCCACGCGCGTCAGCCAGTCGCGCAGCGTCGGCTCCATCTACGAATTCAGTCACCAAATAGACGACGCCGTTGTGCACGCCCCGATCTTTGAACTCTACAATGCTGGGATGCTTGAGAGACGCAGCTACATCGATCTCGCGCATGAAGCGGCGCATTGCTTTGTCGCTTACGGCAAACTCCGGAAGCAGTGTCTTGATGGCGACGGCGCTGCCGGTCGATTGATGTCGCCCCAGCATTACGCATCCCATGCCGCCGCGGCCGAGCACCCTTACCATGTCGTAACCGGGAATCGGCTGGGGACTTTTCTTTAGCTCGATACGACAATCCTCACAAAGGAAAGTTAAATGTTCTTCCGCGGAAGCCGCCTGCACTTCTTCGCGCCGACCGCAATTCAAACAGGCCACCGTGATGATCGTAGGCTTGACCGGGTAATTAGCGACGGAATCTGCTCGATCGCCTGCCGAACTCAGACCCGTAGCGCTGACTGAGCCGGTACTCACTTCAACGAGCAAAACAGTTTCGCCGCCCTGGATTTGAGCGCCATTCTCAAGAAAGGCTTCGGAGACTCTTTGGCCATTAACAAAGGTGCCGTTGGTCGAACCAAGGTCGCGAAGGAAGCAATGCGGCGGAGTTATTTCCAGCAGACAGTGATTACGCGAGAAAAACTTGTCGTTGGTAAGGCAGAGGTGAGCGTCGTTACTGCGCCCGATTAGAAAAGTGTCTGGTTGCGTGAAACAGAAGACGCGACCCTCGTAAGGCCCTGCCAAAACTTTGAGTTCAACTTGCATAATCAGGACTCAGGACTCAAGAGTCAGGATTCAGAGTCGGAAGATTGAATGTCAGGATGCGGCGTTGTGGTTCATTGGTTATCTACTTCTAAGACCCAAGACCTAAGACCCCCTCACTTCCGAAGTCTGAGTCCTGAGTCCTGTCTTCAATTACCTCCGGATCTCGAGATCGTCGAACGCGACTTCGGTTGTGCCGCTGGTGTAGAGTCCGGCGATGCCGGCCTTGAAGTTGTCCTTATCGGTAATGCGATTGACGTACTGGCCATTGAGATAAAACGTGAGTTCCGAACCACGGGCCCGCACCTCCAGCGAATTGGACTCCGCGCCGCTGTGGATGGTGCTGGACGCAGTCCAGGGGACCAGCGCCGTCTGTTTGCCGCCTTTGTGCTTCACGATTTCATACTTCGTTTCCGGGCCGGTGTAGATCAGCAGCGCGTAGTCTTCAAGCTCATTGCTCGCCGATCTTTCACCATGCACGATAAGACCAAACCCCGCGGCTGTCGACGTGCCGTCCACGCTGCGCACGGCCACACTAACGGTTGCATTTTCTGTCTTGTAATCCTGAGAGGGCGCATACATCACCAGATATTTATCTGCCTTGGCCCGCATGTGGTATTCGTCGCCGGCATACCAGATGTCGCCGAAATCGTAAGTGCCTGTGCCCCATTTCTGGGTTGAAAAATCGTCAGTAGTGGTTGCTGGAAGACTTGCGTTTGCGTTGACGTTACTAATGTTCGCGTTGGCGTTGGCGTTTGTATTTATGTTGCGGTTGCCGAGCCGGTTAACGTTCGCCCGATTTGAGTTGGTGTTTGAATTAGAGCCCATGCCGGCCAGCGCGATGATCATCACCACGGCGCCGATGCCGAGGAGTGCAATCAGGGCGACCCCACCCAGAATCCACCAGATTGCTTTTGACTTCTTAACCTGTCCCGGCACTGAAAGGTGCGACTGCTGTTGACCAAACTGAGAACCATGGCGGGCAACGGGAGTCGAAACCTCGTAAGTCGGAGCAGCCTGACGGACGACTTCAGCTGGCGGTTGTCCTGTATCGCGTGGGTCGGTATAGCGAATCGTGGCATTCGGATCGAAGCCTGGCGGGGGACTGCTGGCCAGTGGGGTGCCATCTTCCAGACAGAAGTTTAGCGAGGCATCCGTATAGGTACGATTACAGGTTGGGCAGCTTTTCATTCTGGCTCACAGTCTAAAGTCCAAAGTCCAACGTCCAACAGTCGATGCCAAAAGCCTGGTGGCGATTACAAAAAGGCCGCTGACTCTCGTTCAGCTAACCGTCCAAAGTCGAGCTTGGCGAAGCAGACTTTGGACTTTGGACCTTGGACTTTGGACTGAGCGCTATTATTAGGGAAACGCGAGTGCGGCTCAAGGGGCCAGCAGATCAATACCTTCAAATTTGAAGAACGCATTTGTTCTGCACGTTTTTATCAGTTGACTCTTTTGGTCGCTACGCTCCCAGTTCTGACTTTGACTGGGCCAAGTTGAATCTTTGTCTGTGAAAAACGAACTGAGATTCGTTAGTTGCCGGCTCGAGGGCCGATAGGTTTACCACAGCGGCCACAGAATTTTGTGCCGCTCGAATAACTACTGCCGCACGCCTTGCAAACTACTTCGACCCGCCGCGGTTGACTCCAGTCGAGTGACGCCGATACGCCAATGGGAATGCCGCACTTTCCGCAGAATTTTATGGTGCCTGGGTACTGCTGTTTACAACGCGGGCAGGTCACTGCAGCAGGCGCCGCAGCGGCTGGACCGATGCCGATATTCTGAACGCCCGGGCCTTCGCTCGTTACAAATATAAATCTTGCGCTGCCGCAGCGACCACAAAACTTTATTCCTTCGGCGAAGCGTGAGCCGCAATTAGCACAGGCTACTATGCGCGGCGGATCCACGGCAGCTCCTGTCCGGCTGTCAAGGCTTCCCCCACGCGACGGCGTCAACGGCGCGCTCGTCGGCGCGCTCTTAAACTGAGCCTGAATAATTTGTTCGATGCCGTCAGGGCGAATCTCGATGACGCGTTCGTCGTCAACTTCGCCACTTCGCGCTACGCGCAATAGATGTTGCCCAGGCGGAATTGAATTCAGGATCACTCGACCGGAGCGTCCGACACTCCCATGTCGTTCATCGTCTACATAAACTTCCGAACCGTGTGGTGCCATAACCACCAGGCGTGACTCAGTTTGCGCGGGCGCTTCAAATTGTTTTCCGGCGGCGGTCTCGACCTGATCAAACCATTCGCTGGCATCCTTCGGGCGCTCTGCCGGATCGCGCGCCAATGCTTGAAGAATCACCTTGTCGACTTCTGCGGAAATGTCAGAGCGCAAACTCAGCAACGAAGGCGGCGACTGCATCAATTTTTGCGCGACCAGCTGCGGCAGATCACCTATGAACGGAGGACGACCGCCCAGCATGTGGTAAGCAATGGCTCCCAGAGCGTAGATGTCTGACCGCGCATCTAACTGAACGCCAGTCTGCATTTGTTCAGGTGACATGTATTCAGGCGTGCCAATGATCCCACGGGATTCAGGGCCAGTCTCGGAAGAAGCTCCCGTTTTGTCGGTGTGGATTATTTTGGCCAGGCCAAAGTCGCCGACTTTCACGAAGCCGTCGTGAGTGCCGGCGCTGCCGGTCCTGCGCAGCCTCTGCATGATGAAAATGTTGGCCGGCTTCAGATCGCGATGGAGTATGCCGGCGTCATGGGCCGCTTCAACGCCGGCCACTACCTGACCGAGAATTGTTACAGTGCGCTGTACGTCGAGAGTGCCTTCGCGCCGCAAGAGCTGGTAAAGGCTCTCGCCGTCGACGTATTCCATCACCAGAAAAAACACGCCCTCAGGACTCTTGCCGAAGTCTGTAACGTCCACCACATTGGGATGACGGATGGATGCGGCAGCGCGAACCTCTCGCTCAAACCGCGCGATCGCTTCACCCTCCTGCAGCATCTCGTCGCTAAGGATGTCCGGACGAACAGTCTTGATGGCGACACGGCGAGTAACAAGGTTCTGATCGCGCGCGAGATAAACCTGGCCCATAGCGCCCCGGCCGAGGCGCTTCTCAAGCAGATAACGCGACGACAGCAGGGTCGGACCCGGTAGTGTGTGCTTGGTGTTTGCCTGATCCAGCGGACACACAACCACGTCATCTTCATAACAGTTTTCGCAGCGGGGACACTCGCGCATGAATTAAAAGTCCAAGGTCCAGAGTCCAATGTCCAAAATCGAATCAGTTGTAAGTTCCAGCATTGGGTCCAGACTTTGGACTTTGGACCGTTAAACCGCCTGCAGTTCCGAGGTGCATCCCGAACAACGGGTCGCGGCGATCGGAATCGACGACAGGCAATACGGACAATCTTTGGTTGTGGCGTCCGCAGGTTTCTCACGCTTCATCTTGTTGAAGGCTTTTATGACCAGAAAGACCACAAACGCCACAATCAGAAATGTGATGACATCATTGAGGAAAGCGCCGTAGGCAATTACTGGCAAGCCTTTCGCTTTCGCATCGGCGAGGGAGGCGGGATGCTGGCCCGAGAGATCGATAATGAGATTCGAGAAATCAACCTTACCCAGCGCCATACCTATGGGCGGCATGATCACGCCTTCAACCAACGAAGTGATAATCTTGCCAAATGCAGCGCCGATAATCACCGCCACGGCCAGGTCGAGGACGTTTCCCCTGGCAATGAAATCACGAAATTCTTTCAGCATCTTGGGCTCCTTTCAGTCTGTTCAAATACTGCTTGTGGGGCGACGAATGCGGAACCGGTAACGACCGGATTACTACGCAACCACTTCTTCAGATTTAGATCTACTTTGAGCTTCACGAATCGGGCCATCGGTCGCTACCGTTGGCGGTTCCTATTTGTAGTCCACGATGGTGACTCACTGGCAATTCTTCGCCAGTTTATATCCCGCCTTTTCAGCTTCTTCCCTCGAGTTGAATGCTACTTGATCCGCTTCCTTGATGCCCTCCGTCGGTAAACATCCGTCCAGGTAGTAGACCTTCGCTTTTTTGTCGGCAACTATTTCAGCCGCTGCTTCTTCCGCGGCTGAGTCCTGTTCTTCCTTGGCTGCCCTGCGCGCGGCAATGGTTTCTTCGGCAGACTCGTCAATGATGCGAAAGCTCGGGCCCTCCGCAACTATGATCACAGTCATTCCAAAATCCGCACAACTGAGTTGTTGGCCGCGGATTTTCCAGGCCCTCCAGGCATCAGGCAGGTGCAGGGAATTCGACATGCCCTTAACGAAATCCGGCACGGTTGTCCACTTGAACGTGCTGTCGTAACCGAACCACAGCGAAGTCAGACGACCATCGAGGAAGTCGAGTGAAATAGTTCTGACTCCGTTTAGACTTGCCTTGTCGATGCGCGGATCGAAATCGGGGTTAATGCTTGTTTTTGACACGCCGAAAGGGTCGACGCGTCCTAGGTCCACTTGTGGCACACGCGTCTTCGCTTGCTCGGTTGTCATACCGAGTTGAAACCCAAACAACTCGGGCGCGGCGGGAAGGTCAGCCAGCTTCAGCGGGCATTTGTTCTCCTGCGCGAAACAACCGATGGCGCAGCACAGAATCAGGAACGGGACGAAGGTTAGTCGCATGTCATTGAAAAACAGTACTGATCACTGAGGACTGAGTGATGAGTAAGGAGTCTCGCTAAACGCAGCTAACGTCTTACTCAGCACTCAGTACTCATCACTTCTTAACTCATCATTTGATCAGCGCTCCAATTAGCCGTTCCAACTCCTCCGGCTCAAAAGGAGTTGAGAGATATTCATTACAACCGGCGGCGAGGGCGTGGTCTCGATACTGATCGGCGCCATAAGCGGAGACGGCCAGGATCGGGACGGTGGCAAAACCTTTCAGCTCGCGAATCTTACGCGTCGCCGCCAATCCGTCCAACTCCGGCATTTCCACATCCATGATGATCAAATCGGGATGGATGGATTCCGCCGCTGCGATCGCGCGATTTCCGTTTTCTGCTTCAACTACGCGGAAGCCCTTTTTCTGCAACCAGGTTCGGAGCAGGAGTCGGGTGTCATCGAAGTCATCGACGACGAGAATCGTGCCTCGGGTATCTCTTGAATTCTTCAACTGGGCGGCCATGGCCTGAGCCTACCATTTTCGCTCACCCATGCCAACGCGATGCGAAGATGCGCGCTGTCCTAAAGATACGTTGCCAGGGTCGGAACAGTAGCCCGACCGTAAGGGAGGGCTCTTGTCGTGCCGAGACCTCACTAAGGGTGGGGCTACTGCTCGGCTTCGCGTCCCAGGGTAATGCTAATTGGCATTGCCACTACTGACTCCGTGATTAAAAGAAACCTTGTAAAAGATGAAATACACACTCTCACGCCGGCATGCTGGTGATACACCATGGCTCGTTTAGAATCGGCTGTAGTCAAACTGCAGAACACCCGCTGCGCCGCTGGCCCGGACACCCTTCCGTCACGCCGCTTCATTAGTGACATGCATTGAGGGACTGAGAAAGCCGCTTGAATCGTCTCTGTTCCGCTATTTCATAACAGGAGAGCCTATGAAGCGAACACCCATTTTGCAATTCCCACGTCTCCGCGCGGACGGTCTGGTTATTCAAGAGCTGCCTGATGAGGTCCTGGTCTACGACAAAGTAAGGGATCAGGCCCACTGCCTCAATCAGAGTGCCGCGCTTGTGTGGCGCGCTTGTGATGGCCAATGCGCACCTGAGGAAATTGCACGCAAGCTTACTGCGCAATTGGCTACCGCGGTCTCCGAAGATCTGGTTCGGCTCGCCCTCTTCCAACTCGAAGCGATTCATCTGCTCGAACGACGGGAAAACAAAGTCAGGTCGTTTGCCGGAATGTCGCGGCGACAAATGACGCGATCCTTAGGTCTGACGGCAGCGGTAGCCTTGCCCGTTATCACTTCAATACTGGTGCCTACGCCGGCGCAGGCCGCAACCTGCCTTGCTCCAGGGCAGCCATGCAGTCCCGTGACGCTTTGCTGTACGAGCTGCAACCCGACCGCCCCTGGTGGACCTACCTGTATCTAATTCTTAACTAATGAGGATCTTCAAATGACTTCCAAGAAGACGATGCCACAGACAGCGGTTTTGTTGACGGTGTTTTGGGTGCTCCTCTTGAGTGGCCAAACCCAGGCGCAAACAACGGTCTTCACCGACGACTTCAGTGCCAATCAAAGCGCAACCTATACGACCAGCGGGGCAATTGGCGCGAGCGCCTGGAGCGTTACGAGATCCGGTGCGGACTTTGGAGCGCGCAGAAATACAAGTCCGGCTCAACTGGAATTAACGAACGACGTTGGCGCCACCACAAACGTAAACGGGTGGGTCCTGGTGAGCACGCCCTCCTCCTCATTCACCAGTCCTTACAACTCAATACTGAACGCCAATCCAGGCCTCGTTACCTGGACCTTCAATATGCAGCAGGTCAGGACCGATCCTGCCGGCTTTGGTTCTGGTTCCTACGGAGTGGCCTTCATCCTGGCCGGCACGTCGAATACCAATAACAACACCGGCAGCGGTTATGCGGTCGTGCTGGGCCAAGGCGGCTCCACAGATCCAATTAGGTTAGCTAGATACAGCAGCGGAATTCAGGGCACCTTAACGAACATTATTGTTTCCAACACAGCCGGATTGACAGACTTTGGAGCAGAGTATCTTAGTATCAAAGTAACCTATATACCTGCGACAGAAACATGGGAGCTGTTCTTGAGGAACGACGGGCCTTCGGCATTTGCGGATCCAGCAGCCGGAATCCTGACGTCGCAGGGAACGGTTATCGACAGCACTAGTACCGCCACATCGCTTCCTCTGATGGGCGCCTGGTGGCAGGGCTCAACTGCAGCCTCTCAGCCGGCGCTTTTTGATAAGACAACTGTAACGGTAGCCGAGCCGACGGCGGTGAGGTTAACTGGTTTTGCAGCCGTTCAAAACGGAGACGAAGTGGTGCTGCGTTGGCAGACAGGTTACGAAGCGCGCAACCTCGGCTACAACATCTATCGCGAGCGCAACGGCAAGCGTGTTTGTATTACATCTTCGCTCGTTGCCGGCTCAGCGCTAATAGTCGGACGACAAACTGCGTTGAGATCCGGGTTGAACTACACCTGGTTCGACGATCCAAAGCAAACCGATGGCGGTGGCTCAGTCAACCTGCAACCATCTTCGGTCTCCTACTGGCTCGAAGACGTAGATATCGATGGCCAGCGCACTCTGCATGGCCCTATCGCTCCCACTGTGTCCTTTGTGGAATACCCGGAACGTAAACAAGGCCGCGGACAGAGTGCGATATTGCTTAACGAAGTAACGCGTCGAACGGACGAAGGCGGCGTTCGGTTAAATGCCTACCCGACGGCGCCCGCTGAAGAACACGCTGACGTTGCCGGTTTGTTGGTTTCTAATACCGATGCGATCGCCTTGCAGCAACAGATTGAATCACGGCCAGGCATCAAGGTTGCCGTCAGCCAGGCAGGCTGGTATCGCATCACGCAGCCAGAGCTGGTGGCCGCCGGTCTCGATCCGAACGTGAACGCACCGCAACTACAGCTCTATGCAAACGGCCGCAGCGTGCCCATCAAACAGTCGGGCGATAAAGTACACCTCACCTCATCGGACTACATCGAGTTTTACGGTCAGGGCGCAGAGTCGTCTACCGACGAAACCCAAACTTACTATCTGGTACTTGAGCCGCACAGCTTTGGCACGCGCATTCGTGATCTTGTCTATCGCAATCCAGCGCTGCTGCCTACGCCTTCCGGGCCGAGCAGCTTTGAATACACCGTTGAGCGCCGCGAGCGAATGATCTACTTCTCCGGCTTGCGTAATGGAGACGCGGAAAACTTTTTCGGCCAGGTCATCTCGAACACGACCGTATCCTCGAAAATACCAGTGCGGAATTTTAATACGGCTGCAGTAGCCGCGGACACGCAAGTACAGCTGGAAGTCTCGCTGCAGGGTGTAACGAACCAGAGCCACCTGGTGCGCGTGGTCTTTAACGGAACTGATCTGGGGACTTTGAGCTTTGCCAATATGAATCATGCGACGGGAGCCTTTGCAGTTCCCTCAGCTTGCTTGCACAACGGCGACAACACCGTCGAGTTTACTTCGCTCGGAGGTACAGCGGACGTAAGCCTGGTTGACACGCTTCGCCTTACCTATGCTCATGCCTTCGTGGCTGACGAGAACGCCCTTGTTATTAGTGTCGACAACGGATCGACCAGGCGAGTGCAGGGCTTTACCAGCAATAACATTCGCGTCGTCGATATCACCAAACCGGATGACGTGATCGAGATCACTCAAACAGCAAGAGTGAATAGCGAAACCGATGGCTCTTATTCTGTAGACCTGCAGGTCGAGGGCGCTACTTTCCGTCAAATACATAAGCTGCTGGTGTTTGCTGATAATTCCGTTTCGAGCGCAGACGCTGTGAAACAGAACCAGCCCTCCACCTGGGGCTCGCAGGCTTCCGGCGCTGATTACGTAATTATCGCGAGCGGTGCACTGAAGGCGGCAGTTGAACCTTTGGCCGCACTACGACGCAATCGGGGGATGGTGGTCCAGGTTGTTGACGTCGAAGATCTCTACGATGGATTCACCTTCGGCCGCCATTCGCCGCAGGCGATTCACGACTATCTGGCGCACGCGATGAATGCCTGGACGCGAAAGCCGCATTACGTGTTGCTGGCAGGCGATGCCACTTACGATCCGAAGAACTACCTCGGCCAGGGACTAAACGATCTGGTGCCGACGAAACTTCTCGATACGAATTTTTTGGAGGCTGCGAGTGACGATTGGCTGGCCGACCTTGATAACGATGGTCTGGCTGATATTGCCCTGGGCCGCTTGCCGGTTCGGACCATAGCAGAGATGAATGCGCTGGTAGCGAAGATTCTGGCTTACGAAAATACCGCGCCGGAGCCATCACGCGGTGCGTTGCTTGTGGCTGACACCGGCTTTGAAGGACAGAGCAATGTCCTGAAGGGCCTGTTGCCCCGGCGCATGACGGTGGCGACGATCAACCGCGGTAGTGCGGACGATGTGACCGTTCACGATCGGATTGTCAGTGCCATTAACCAGGGACCGCGCATAACGAACTTCGTCGGCCACGGCTCGAATGGCGTTTGGACCGGCGGCCCGGTGCTGTCGAATCTTGATGCGCCCGACCTGACGAACACAGATCGCCTGTCAGTGTTCACCATGATGACCTGTTTCAACGGCTACTTTCAGGATGCCTACAACGACAGTTTGGCGGAAGCATTACTAAAAGCTCCGGGAGGAGCAGTGGCGGTTTGGGCATCGACTACGCTGTCGGAGCCGGCGGGACAAAACGCGATCGATCAGGAGTTTTACCGGCTCGTCTTCGGAGCACAGCCGGCGACCCTCGGCGATGTGGCCCGCCGTGCTAAGTTAACTACAGCTGACCGTGACGTGCGCCGCACCTGGACGCTGTTTGGCGATCCGGCGATGAGGCTACGGTGACGGGAGAGGTCCGCTGCGGCGAGAAGTACACGAAGAAAATTCTTCCATTTGTCATTTGAAATCTGTCATCGGTAGATTCAAGTTTGAAATGCAGCTGATGCAGAACCGCGAGCGGTAGCGAACGGATACAAGCACTCAATGTCGAATCCGCCCGAAGGCTCTCATTTCATTGTTGACCCTGGCATCCAGTCGCTACCGCTCGCGGGTTCTGCATTGGGCGCGCGCCTGATTGATCGCGTCAGACCGAGATGTTGACCTTACAGTCGCACCTCATACTTGAACCCCCAATGACAAATGGAAAATGTCAAATGCCAAATAGCTTAGTTCCTGTCTTCCGCCTGCAGTCTTCTGTATTCTCTCTGAGTCTTGGCCACCTCCAACAAAACGAAGCTGCTCGTTGCCACGCTCGTCCTCTACATCGGCGTCATCTTTGCCTTTACCATCGTTCCCACTCACCTCTCAGGTTTTCGGAACCCGCGTTCGTATCACATCAACGTAATTCCGCTTGGGTATTCGTTCACCTGCTTCCTCCAGGATTCGAACCAGCATCCACACATCACTACGTTCTGTTTGCGAAACACGTTCGGCAACCTCGCCCTCTTTGTGCCTTTGGGCATTCTGCTGCCGCTCGTCGGCAACCGATTCCTGAGTTTGAAGCGCGTGTTACTGTTTGCGCTAATGTTGTCTGTTAGTGTTGAGGCGATTCAATTCCTGTTGCGGTTTTTCGGGAATCCGCGAGCAGTCGATATCGATGATGTAATTCTGAACGCGCTTGGTGCGTGCGTGGGCTTTGCTATCTATAAATCTTTCCTCCCGAGCAATTGACAGCCACAGTGACACAACGATTTGCCGACAGCTTCAGCTGACTCCGAAAAACATTAACGTCACTCGATCCTGAATGATTCTTGGAGGTGTGTGGTACCCGCGGCAGGGGTCGAACCTGCGACCTTTCGCTCCGGAGGCGAACGCTCTAATCCACTGAGCTACGCGGGCAATACTGGCTTACAAACAAGGACTTAGCGGAACTAAAACATCGTTAAATCGCCACTAAGTGAACGCTCAAGTTTTCGGTCGGAATTTACCGTAAAGCAAGGCACCCGTCAAACGAACCATTGGGCGTTCCTAATTTAGAACTATGTGTGACGGTCCACCGCATGCATCTTGTCCCGATTGTTGAGGTGGGCATTTTTCGCTTCCATACGAACAGAATACACAGCAATCTCCGGGAAGCGGTTTGAGCCTGGTGTTGCAGCCTGCGCACTCGTAGAAGAAAACGCAAGCGTTAGTGGGCATCTCCTCAGTTTTTAAGAAGCCGCATTCAGGACAGGTAATAGTTGACTCAAGGTTCATAGAGTAAACCTTATACCAAAAGCAGCTGAATTCACCGAGGGCGGGGCGTAATTGGCTTACGGCTCTTAACTTGTCCGAGCTCAAGCAGCCATGAGCTTTAGTCGAATTGGTCTTGATGTGTCTAATCTGCGCGGTGAGTCCCCACCTCACGAAGAGAGGTGCAGGATCACGCGAACGATCCAGAATGAGACGGCAGCTATCAAGCCCGCCGCCGGGATGGTGAGTACCCAGGCCCACACGATTCTTCCGGCGACACCCCACTTGACCGCGGACAGCCGGCGCGTCGCGCCGACGCCGACGATGGCGCCAGTGATTGTGTGCGTGGTTGAAACGGGCGTGCCGGTGAGCGTTACATAAGCAAGCGTGATCGCCGCCCCGGTTTCGGCGCAAAAACCACCAATCGGCCGCAGCTTCGTTATCTTTGAACCCATCGTGTGGACGATGCGCCAGCCTCCCGACAGTGTGCCGAGAGCAATTGCGGCGTGCGCAGTGAGCACCACCCAGAGAGGAATCGGGGGAATCTCTCCCTTGTTTCCGTAAGCCAGAATTCCTCCGGCCGCCAGCACCGAGGTGATTATCCCCATCGTCTTTTGCGCGTCATTGCCACCGTGGCCAAGCGAGAAAGCGGCGGCTGAGAACAGTTGGCCCTTGCGGAAGAATTTATCGACTGTCTTCGGCGTGGCGCGGCGAAATATCCAATGAACGGCCACCATCAAAGAAAATCCCAGGAGTAGACCAATGAGCGGCGACAAAACAATAAACGTGATGGTGCGTATCCAGACCTCAGTTTTGAGCAACCCGTGATAGGTGCCAAAAGCGGCGATGCCGGCGCCGGCGTATCCGCCCAGCAATGCGTGTGAACTGGACGTCGGCAGTCCGAGATACCAGGTGATCAGGTTCCATATGATGGCCCCCAGGAGCGCGCTCATGAGAACGTAGAGTCGCAGGTCGGCGCTGATCAAGTCCATGCGCACGCCATCGCCGATCGCTTTTGCGACGCGAGTTCCGAAAACAGCAAAGGCGATGAAGTTAAAGAAAGCCGCCCAGAGAACGGCCAAACCCGGCGACAACACCCTTGTGGAAACCACCGTGGCAATGGAATTGGCGGCGTCGTGAAAACCGTTGATGTAATCGAAAACGAGTGCGAGGGCGACGAGAATCAGAACGAAGGCGAAGGTGGCGGTCATATCTAAGTGATGAGTGATGAGTTATGAGTGATGAGTAGGAGTAACGAACCGAACTGAGTGGAATTAGTCCGTGTCTTGGTTACTCATCACTCATAACTCATCACTCATCACTGTTCCTTACGTGTGTTTGATAATCACGCTTTCGATAATATTGGCGACGTTTTCACAGCGATCGACCGCAGCCTCGAGCTTTTCGTAAACTTCTTTCCACTTCAAGACTGTTAGCGCGTCGTGTGAGTCATGAAAGAGCTCGGCAATCGCCGCGTGATACAGGTCGTCACCTTCGTTTTCCAGGCGGTGAATCTCAACCAGTCTTTGCGTTACGTTTTTCGGCTTTTGCAGGGTAGCCACAATTTCCTGCAGCTGCTCGGCCATGCGTACGATCACGTCGGAGAAGGCGCGGGCGTAGTCGGTAATCTCGTGGACGTCGAAGATGATGATCGCGCGTGCGGCATCGTCGATCAGGTCGACAATATCGTCGAGCGCGGTTGACATCGTGTAGATGTCCTCGCGATCAAAGGGGGTAATAAACGACTTGTTCAGGCGCGTCGAAACGTTATGCGTCAGCTCGTCGCAAGCGTGCTCGAGTCCTTTGATGCGTTGTGCATATTCGGCGTAATCGTGGTTCTTATCCGCCAGCATCTCCTTGAGTTCGCGCGCCGCCGAGGAGATGTAAAGCGTCATCTGAATGAAGAGATCGAAGTACTGCTCTTCACGTGGCAGAAAATTCAGCAAGCCCATCGTTGGATTCCTAACTATGGAGAATCATCTACTTTTCTTTGGAGGAATGCGCACTATAGCCGAGCGGACGCAGGTTGTCTATCTGAATATCATCTAAACTAAACCTGAATCAGACGTGTTGCGCTGATGCTCCCCGGGGGCGATGGAACATCTATTCGTAGCCCTGTAACTCTGTTGCTGGCTGGATCGACTTGCAAAAGGCGCGCGTGGTCGTATATCAAAGGTAGCCAATGACTGACAAAAACTATTTTGCCGAAGTCCAGGGCTTTTTGCGTCTTGAGTCGGAAGCGATAGCTCAGACAGCGGGGCGTTTGCAGCGCGATGAAATCGAGCGAGTGGTGCAACTGCTGGCCGCCTGTAAAGGCAAAATCGTGATTCTGGGAGTGGGTAAGTCTGGAATAATTGCGCAGAAGATTGCCGCAACGATGACCAGCACCGGCACTGGCGCACTATATCTCCATCCCTCCGACGCGCTGCATGGAGGCATCGGCATCATAAATGCCGACGATGCGGTAATGATCCTGAGCAACAGCGGGGAGACTGACGAAATAATCGAGATGCTGCCGTATCTGAAGCGACGGCAGGTGCCACTGATCGCGCTGGTAGGAAATCTTCACTCTACTTTGGCTCGCCGTGCTGACGCCGTTATCGATGGATCTGTGGACCAGGAAGCCTGTCCCCTAAACCTGGCGCCCACCACCAGCACCACCGTGGCTCTGGCTCTTGGTGACGCGCTGGCTATGACGCTGATGCAGGTTAAAGGACTCACGCCGGATGACTTTGCCGTCAACCATCCCGCAGGACAATTGGGTAAACGTTTGACGTTGACGGTTGCGGATCTCATGCACAGTGGGACGGATAATCCGACAATTGCTTTGGGAGCCGTGTGGGTCGACGCGGTGAAGGGAATCAGCGCCGGTGGCCTCGGTGCGGTAACTGTTGTTGATGATGCGGGACGCCTGATGGGAATTATTACTGATGGGGATCTGCGCCGGGCGATTCAAAAGAGCGACCCCGCCTCGCTTGCTAGACTGCGCTCGGATGAACTTATGACGCGCAATCCCGCTGTCGCGAGTCCGGAGTTGCTTGCCTATGACGCATTACGTTTGATGGAGGACCGTCCCTCGCAGATTTCGGTACTGCCGGTGGTCGATGGTGATCGAGTTTGCGTGGGACTAATTCGGCTGCACGATATTGTTAGAAGCGGGCTGTAACAAGTCCAGCTTCCTTACGTCGCGGAAAGCAAACTTTGAACATTGGACATTGGACTTTGGACCGGTAATTGAGGCATATCGACGATATCCCACGCTGAACGCACGCGCAGCAGTTTAGACATTAACCCCGCGTGCATTATGTGACCGCTTCGCTCCGCCACCACCTTGCCCAGAATAGGCATACCCAGCAGTGCCAGATCACCGATGATGTCCAGAATCTTGTGGCGCACAAACTCGTCACGAAACCTCAAACCGGTTTTATTCAGCATGCCATCTGGTGTCAGCACAATGGCATTGTCCAGGGAGCCGCCGCGGATCAAGTTTGCCCGACGCAGCGCCTCGATTTCATCCGTAAAGCCGAAGGTGCGTGCGGCCGCGATCTCGCGGCTGAAATTTCCGTTGTTTAAGTCAATTGAAAACTGTTGCACCCCAATCATCGGGTGAGGGAAATCGATCAGGCAGTCGATCCGATAGTGGTCGCCAGGCTCAACGCTGATGCGCCGGTTCCCCTGTTCGAACGAGACTCTCTCGCGCACCAGCAACCCGCGCCGCGCCAGAGGCTGACTGACGATACCCGCTCTCTCTATCATCTCCGCAAACACTTCCGCTGAGCCGTCAAGAATAGGAATCTCGAGGTTATCGACATCAATGTAAACGTTGTCCACGCCGAGTCCGCGCAACGCTGACAGCAGATGCTCAACTGTTGAAAGCATCACACCGGTGCGCATCAGCGTCGTTGCATAACCGCAGTGAGCCACTGATTCGACCGTCGCCGGAATCTCAAAACCGCCGAGGTCCGTACGACGGAAAACATAGCCAATGTCGGGCGGCGCCGGGGTCAGGCGCACATTCACCGGCACTGCAGTATGCAATCCGATGCCGTTTGTTTCGACGGCGGAACCGAGCGTAGTTTGTTTGATCAACTTTGTCGGGCCTCGCGCGAATGCGAATAGCTGTGATAACACCAAATCATTGGCAATGATCATGCCGCTTAGGGAACGGCGGAATAGATGGACTGCCAAACGTTAGCTGGTCGTTCCTGCTACAACCTGCGCGGAATCATTGGAGCAAATACCACAGTAGACACAGGGTGCTGCACGGTTCCTGGATTCCGACTCAAGCGAAGTTCTGGGACCGCGGGCGTCTCTCCCGTGATGAGCGCGAAGCGCGAACAGTCTTCATGCAAAAACTCAATCTTCCTTTTAGTACCTTAGGCGTGCCGGGTTCAAAAAAACTAATAACCGGTAGAATAGACATTGTTCGCGCTTCGCGCTCATTGCGGGCGGGGCGCCCGCGGTCCCAGAACTTCGCTGGAGTGGAATCTTCGTATATTAGGCGAATACCACGATGCTTTTTCTGTTTCATTGACACTCCTAAAACGCCTCTCTATCATCGAAACACATGCCAACTATGCAAGCTTCGCCCGACGACAAACCAGTCGAACGTGTTTTCCTCATCGATTCGATGTCGCACATCTTTAGGGCCTTTTTTGCGCCGCTGGCGAATCGCGCGGCGCCGCTCGCAACCTCCAGCGGGCAGGTCACACAGGCCGTCTATATCTTCACGAATATGTTGCGCAAGTTACTTCAGGACGAGAAGCCAAACTACATCGCCGCCATTTTTGAGTCGAAGGAGAAAACGTTTCGGCACGAGACCTTTGCCGGCTACAAAGCGAATCGATTGGCCATGCCCGAAGACCTGGCCTCGCAACTTCCCTATATCTTCCGACTCTGCGAGGCGTTTAACATTCCGGTAATCAACGCGCCGGGTTTTGAAGCGGACGACGTGATTGGCACACTGGCGAAAAAGATCGCCGCTCAGAAACTCCAGGCCGTAATTGTTTCGAACGACAAAGATATGTGCCAGCTGGTTTCCGACCCTTACATCGTTTGCATGCGTACTAATTCGCAAGTCGTAAAGCGTAAGGAGTATGTGCCGCCGATTGAGTTCTGCGATGAAGCCTGGGTCGAAAAAAAGTTTGGCGTGCCCGCAAATAAAGTGGTTGACCTGTTGGGCCTGATGGGGGATTCAATCGACAACATCCCGGGCGCTCCGGGTATTGGGGCGAAAGGCGCGGTGCAGGTGATCACTCAGTTTGGTTCGATTGAAGAGGCGCTCAATCGCTGGGAGGAAGTCAAACATAAAACCTACCGTGAATCGTTGCGCGACAACGCCGATCTGATTCGTCAATCGCGTGAGCTCGCGCGAATCAGGCTGGACCTGGAGGTGGATTTAGATCTCGATCAGGTCAAAGCCAGACCACCGGACCGGGCCGCCGCCTACGAGTTGTTTAAGGAATTGGAGTTTTCCGCGCTGACGCGGGAGTTTGCCGATGCGGCGACCGCCGCCCCTGCCGCTGTTGGTGACAAGCTCAACTATAGAATCATTGATTCGCGTGCTGCCCTCGATGACTTGATCAAGAGTCTCTGGGATGCCGAGAGCGTCGGAATAGCGATCGCCGATTCTGCGCCACCGAACCGAATGTCTGATAAGTCAGGCGAGCTAGCTAAGGACGAGCACTCCGGGGAATTGCAACTCGACGAGCAGTGTGCCATCGACTATGAACCCGCCGATGGTATTGCATTCTCAATCGCTGAAGGCAACTCCGCCTTTGTCGACCTGAATAAATTTGCTGAAGGACGTGAAACTGCGCTCGCGGCCCTGCGAGAGGTCCTGTCAAATGGCTTGATTGAAAAATCGGTTCACGATTTGAAACGAGCCGTCGGCTTACTGGCGAAGCTCGACATCAGTCTGGAAGGCGTTAAAGACGACACGCTCCTGGCCGCATATCTCATCGATCCTAATCGCAGCAAGTATGAGCTTAACGATCTTGCGCGCGAAGCGGTCAACGTCGAGCGGGTTGAGAAGCCCGAGAAGGGTTGGTCAGACATGCAGTGGGAGACCGCAGCCAACGCGGACCTGACTGCGCGCACCGCCAAGGTTCTTCATCAGCGCATCCTCGAAAAGAAACTGGAAACAATCTACAGCGAGATGGAACTGCCACTGGCGCCGTTGCTCTATCGGATGGAGCAGGCAGGTTTGAAACTGGACCGCGCCACGTTGTCAGACCTTTCAAACTATCTTGGCCTGGAGCTCAGGAAGTTGACGGTAAAGATCTATGAACTCGCCGGGCGGGAATTCAACATTGGTTCTCCCAAGCAGGTTGGCGAAGTGCTCTCCGAATTAGCGATGACTTCGGGCCGTAAAACTTCGACTGGCCGGATCTCGACCAGCAAGGCAGTGCTCGAGGAACTGGCGCAAACTTATGAGCTGCCGCGGATGATTATTGATTACCGTGAGCTTGATAAATTAAAGAGCGTTTATACCGATGCGTTGCCCCATCAAATTGCGGCCGACGGTAGAATTCACTGCCTGCTCAATCAGACCGTTGCGGCAACCGGGCGTCTTTCGTCCAGCGATCCGAACCTGCAAAACATTCCCATTCGCACCGAGCTGGGCCGCCGGATCAGACGATCGTTCGTCGCTGAAAAGGGAAACAAGATCATCTCGGCGGACTACTCGCAACTGGAGCTTCGTCTGCTCGCACACATCACGCAGGATCCGGTCATGCTGGAGGCGTTTCAAAACGGAGAGGACATTCATGCCCGGACCGCACGTCTGGTCTTTGGCGCCAAAACTGATGAAGAATTAAAAGAGGCCCGACGGTTTGCCAAGATTGTGAACTTCGCTATCGCATATGCAATCGAGCCATGGGGATTGTCGCAGCGGGTGGGCATATCGCGGCCGGAAGCGAAGAAAGTTATTGAAGATTACTACAACACCTACAAAGGGGTGCGGCGTTACATGGAGGAGGTGCCCTTAAGAGCGCGCGAGCATGGGTATGTCCGGTCGATTTATGGGCGCATTCGTCCGCTTCCTGGCATCAGCGATCGCAATGCCAACATTCGCAAGGCAGCCGAGCGCGAAGCCATTAACATGCCGATTCAGGGCACGGCCAGCGACATTGTGAAGATCGCAATGCTAAAAGTTGATGAAGAGTTCAGGCGTGAGGGACTCGATGCACAGCTCCTGATGCAGGTACACGACGAATTGCTGGTTGAAACACCAGCTGCTGCCGCCGAACATGTTGCGGCGATCCTGAAGCGCGAAATGGAAGGGGCAGTTAGTTTGGATGTACCGTTGATCGTAGACGTTGGCATTGCCGACAACTGGATGGATGCGAAACCGTAGCAGCGGATTTTCCCTTGTAAATGTTCACCAGAGTTCCAAGTCGATAGGAAATGGCTAACGAAAAAGAAAACCAGCGCGACCAGACTGGCAGTCACGACGCACCAGTTGTTGGCGACGAGACTCAGTCGTTGCCGCCGAATGATCCAGTCGAGCCGGAGCCGTCCAGAGTTGTCTATCGCCGTACGGAACCGGTTGGTGTCAACATTCCTATGTCCGAGTCGATGGCGCGCGCGAGAAGTGTTTGGACGCGCGAGCTGTCGCCGGCAATCATTCCTCTAATTATTGGCTTCCTGTCACTGCTCATACTGATTGCAGTGATTGGGTACCTAAGCGTCACGCGTATGGACGACGTCGGCAGGGCGGTTCTGGATTTGGAACAGCAGCATGCGGCCAGATTGAGCCTGTTGCTTAAGCTTCGTCTTGCGGTCACGAAGCTCGACAGCGAAGCCCGGTTGCGAGCACAAGCAGACGCGCGCCGGGAACTGAAACCTCCTTTCGAAATCCGGGTCAATACTGCACGAAATGAATTGAAACAGCGGTTGCGCGAGCTTGAACGACCACCATTTGCGAGTGATCCAGTCTGGAACAAGTTTCGCAACGACCTTAACGACTACGTGGCAGCGACTGAAGACCTGCGGCGCTATTCGCTCGAGGGTTTCGGAAAGTTTGACGTTGTCGACAAAGAAGTCAACCGGTTGTTGGAAGAGTCAAACTCAAAACAAATCGAGGTCTTTCAAAAGAGCGACGCAATTGCGCAGGCAGCCTCACGATCGATTCGCACCTGGAGCGTAATCGCACTGATATTCGGCGCCCTGGTGGCGGCGGGAACGATTTGGGAAATTCAACGTCGCTTTGGCCAAATGCGCCGGAGCGTGGAAGAAGCCCGGCGCGAACGCAACTTCACCAGTCAATTACTTGAAGGTATGGTGAGTGCCGTTGCCGCAATTGATGAAGACGATCGTATTCGCAGTGCTAATGCCGCTTTCTTCCGCATCTTTCCCCGCGCAACTATCGGAGCCTCGATTTACGAGAAATTCGCGTCGGACATCTCCCTGAAGATGCTGGAGGCGGCAACTTCTTCGCAGGTAGATCGAGCGTCTTATCGCGGGCGTTGGGATTGTCCCGCTGATGAAGATCGGGAACAGGAGCGGACCTTTGATGTTTACTCGTCGCCGCTCGCGATCAATGGTTCACGCGGACAAATCCTGACGCTAGTTGATGTGACCGAGGCTGCCGAAGCTGAGCGCGGTTTGCGGCGACAGGAATCGCTCGCGGCTGTAGGCCAGGCCACCGCGCAGGTCGCCCATGAAATTAGGAATCCCCTCGGCAGCATTCGACTTGGTGTTTCCATGTTGCGCGACAGCGTCAGCGATGACGAAGGCCTGCGCACCATCGAGCTGGTCGAGCGAGGAATTAAACACCTGAGCAAGCTGGTGGTTGATGTAGCCCAGTTCTCACGGCGAAAAGCCCTGGAACAGGCGAATGTGGAGCTTAATGAGCTTGTCAATCACAGTCTTGATCTGGTGGCAGACAAAATTAACGAGAAGGACACTCCGATCGAAACGAGGTTGGTGGACGAGAAGCTGGTCGGTCACTGGGACTTCGATCAGTTAAGCCAGGTCTTCGTTAACATAATTGCGAACGCGATTGATGCCAGCCCCAAACGCGCTGCCGTAGTCATCTCAACTGAGGTGAAGGACCTCAGAGCCGGTGACGACAGTGAAGATGGGGGGCGTGTAATAAAGAGGCGAGCGCGGGTAACGATCGCAGATCAAGGAAGCGGTATGGACAAGGCGACAGTCGATCGCATCTTTGAGCCATTCTTCTCAACCAAGAAGCGCGGCACGGGGTTGGGACTGGCCATTGTGAAACAGATCGTTGAGCAACACGACGGCACGATAAACGTTGTCAGCAAGCTCGGCGAAGGCACTCGATTCGTGATCGAACTTCCGCTCTAACAGATCCAGATTTAGAATTTGCGACGAGTTGCGAAACGCTCAGTCAGGAAGGCGGGCTTGCCCCCGCATCTTGTGAGCCCAAACCTTTAGTGACCAGAGAAAGATTCAACGTGGCCCACGCAAAATCAGGACTGGGAGCGTAGCGACCAGCCATAGATTCATTCAGAGGGGTGGGACCTGAAACCGCGCGTGCTGCCATCAATTGTGCTTTAGGCTGGTCGCTGTCGCTCCCAGTTCTGATTTTGTCCGGTCATCATTGAGTTGTTCAATTGCTTAGTAACTACACGCCAGGCGATTGATCCAGCACGCGAAAGGCTTTCCGGGCGGCTTCTATCGTCTGATCGATGATCTTATCGGTGTGGGCGATGCTGACAAACGCGGCTTCAAACTGCGAAGGCGCCAGATAAACTCCCTCAGCAAGCATGGCGTGAAAGAATCTGCCATAGAGATCTCGATTGCTTTTGTTGGCACTTTCCCAGTTTGTGACCGGCTCGCCGGTAAAAAAGCCAGTCCACATGGAACCGACCCTATTCGTAACCGTCTTTATCCCGGCTTCTGTGGCTGCCTGCGACAGCCCGGCGCAAAGTCTCGCTGAGCACTGTTCAAGTTGTTCGTAGATTTGCTTGTCTTTCAGACGCCGCAACGTCAACACTCCCGCAGTCATTGCCAGCGGATTTCCAGAGAGCGTGCCCGCCTGGTAAATAGATCCGACCGGCGCAATGTTGCGCATCAATTCGCGCCTGCCACCGTAAGCACCCACCGGCAGGCCGCCGCCGATTATTTTGCCGAGGCAAGTAATGTCTGGCGCTATACCAAAGAGTTCCTGGGCGCCGCCGCGAGCCAGACGAAAGCCAGTCATCACTTCGTCGAAGATCAGCAATGCTCCATGTCTTGTTGTTAGTTCGCGAAGCGCATTCAGGAAGCCCTCCGCAGGTGGAACACAACCCATATTCCCGACGACGGGCTCGACGATGATCGCGGCAATGTCTGCGTGTTGTTTGAAAACGTCTTCCAGCGCGGTCGGATCATTGAAGGGAACCGTGAGCGTGTGCTGCGCTAGCGATGCGGGGACGCCCGGGCTATCCGGCAACCCAAGCGTGGCTACACCCGAACCAGCCTTCACTAACAAGCTGTCGGCGTGGCCGTGATAACAACCCTCAAATTTGACGAGCTTATCGCGACCGGTTACACCGCGGGCCAACCGGATGGCGGACATCGTGGCTTCGGTGCCGCTATTAACCATGCGCACCATTTCGATCGAAGGAACCGCAGCGATGATTTCTTCTGCCAGCTCGACTTCCAGTTCGTTGGGCGCGCCAAAGCTGGTGCCGTTAGCGGCGACCTCCGCCAGCGCGGCCACAATCTCCGCGTCCGCGTGCCCCAGGATCATCGGTCCCCACGAGCCGACATAGTCTATGAAACTGCGACCATCGACATCGGTAATAGTTGGCCCACTGGCGCTCTGAATGAATAGCGGCGTGCCACCGACGCCACGAAAGGCGCGCACTGGCGAGTTGACGCCACCCGGCAGCAGCTCGAGCGCGCGTTCGAAGAGTCGGGAAGATTTATCCGGAGTTTTTCCTGGCGTAGACATAGACGAAGCATATCAATTGCCGGCGAAGTTCACTACTGAAAGGCAATGAAGTCAGTACCACCACGCGGTAGCGGGTGGGTTTGCCGATTGCCGATTGTCAATTGCCGATTTCAGATTGGCGGCTGGCGAAAACACCAATTGACAATCGGAAATCGGAAATCCGAAGACCCACCCGCTACCGCGCGGTGCTACTGACCTCATCGCCTCCAACCGCTGTCGTCTGGTAAGATGTGCCATCCGTTCTGCAACGCCCGGAGATCGCTAAACCCTTAGCCGTCTTCTGAGTGTAATCGCCAAATCAACACCAAGTATTCCAGGAGGTCATCCCTTTTATGGTTCCCTGTGCCCCCGCCACCGCTCTCATACTCAGACAGGTGCGCCTCGTGGTTCATTTCGTTTTAGTTTCACTCTTGATCAGTCTGCCGGCTGCGGCATTTGCGCAGGAAGAAAGAGCTCTCGAGAAGTCAACGGTCGAAAAAGCGAAACAGGAGGCTGCAGCAAAACAACAAGCCTCGCCGGCGCCAGCAAAATCTGAAGAGAAGAAGTCTGAGGAGGAAAAGGGAGAAGAGGAAAAGAAGCCGGCTGACCCGATGTCGTCGCCGACCTTCAATGGCTTGAAACTACGAGCCATCGGCCCGGCGTTCACGTCTGGTCGCGTCATCGGTTTTGCTGTTGACCCAAACAACGCGGCGCGCTATTTCGTTGCCGCGGCTTCGGGTGGCGTTTGGAAGACGATAAACAATGGCGCAACCTGGACGCCGGTGTTTGACAAGGAAGGCTCTTACTCAATCGGCGCGATCGTGCTCGATCCAAAAAATCCGCTGACTGTTTGGGTCGGCACCGGTGAGAACAACAGCCAGCGCAGCGTCTCGTATGGCAACGGTGTCTATCGTTCAGATGATGGCGGCAAATCCTGGAAGAACGTCGGCCTCAAGGCGTCGGAACACATCGGGCGCATCGCCATCGATCCGAAGGATTCAGAAACGGTTTATGTTGCGGCACAGGGACCGCTTTGGGGCTCCGGTGGAGATCGTGGCCTTTATAAAACAACCGACGGCGGCAAAACCTGGAAGAAAATTCTGTCTATTAGCGACAACACCGGTGTAACTGATGTTGTAATCGATCCGCAAAACCCGGAAACGATCTATGCGGCGTCGTATCAACGCCGTCGGCACATGTGGACGCTCATTAACGGTGGTCCGGAGAGTGCGCTGTATAAATCAACCGACGCCGGTGCTACCTGGAATAAGTCGAAGGCGGGCCTGCCAACCACAGATCTCGGGCGGATCGGACTCGCAATCTCCCCTGTCGATTCAAACGTTCTCTACGCGACTATCGAAGCAGCCGATCGTAAAGGAGGCGTTTTTCGCTCAAACGATCGCGGCGGCAGTTGGGAAAGACGAAATGAATTCGATACAGGCGCCATGTATTACTCGCGCATCGTCGCTGATCCGCAGAACGTCGATCGGATTTATGTAATGAACGTCTTCTTGATGGTTTCGGACGACGGCGGAAAAACGTTGCGGCGACTCGGCGAGAAGTCGAAGCACGTCGACAATCACGAAATCTGGATCGATCCCAAAGATAACAACCATTACCTGGTCGGCTGCGACGGTGGTGTTTATGAAAGTTACGACCGCGGTGCGAACTGGGAGTTCAAGAGCAACCTGTCCATCACGCAGTTCTACGACATAACCACTGACAACGCCGCGCCGTTCTACAACGTGTACGGTGGCACCCAGGACAACTTCAGCTTTGGTGGTCCGGCCAGCACACGCAGCGCTTCCGGCATCGTTAATTCCGATTGGTTTGTGACGAATGGCGGTGACGGTTTTCACAGCCGCGTGGATCCCGAAGATCCGAATACGATTTATGCATCGCTCCAAAATGGCGGTCTGGTGCGCTTCGACAAACGCACCGGCGAACGCATGGGCATTCAGCCGCAACCCGGCCGCGGCGAAGAACCTCTCAGGTGGAACTGGGATTCACCGTTGATGATCAGTCCACATCTGCACACCCGTGTCTACTTTGCAGCCGATAAACTATTTCGCAGTGACGATCGCGGAGATACCTGGCAAGTAGTTAGCGGACAACTCTCGCGCGGTTTGGACCGTGACAAGTTACCGGTGATGGGAAAAGTTTGGAGTATTGATGCAGTCGCCAAGAATCAATCAACTGCGTTCTTCGGAAATGCTTCCGCGCTGGCTGAGTCGCCGAAGAAAGAGGGCTTGATCTACGTCGGCACTGACGACGGGTTGATTCAGGTGACGGAGGACGGCGGCAAAAACTGGCGTAAAATTGAAACTTTTCCAGGGGTGGCCGACATGGCCTACGTGAGCCGTATCGTTGCCTCCAATCACGATGCGGATACCGTCTACGCTGCCCTTGAGAATCGACAGAACGCAGACTTCAAACCGTATCTTTTGAAGAGCACCAACGCCGGTCGCACGTGGACCTCGATCGTCGGCAATCTCCCAAAGAACCAACCGGTCTGGGCCATTGCTGAAGATCACGTCAACCCTAATCTGCTTTTTGTCGGCACTGAGTTTGGACTCTTCTTCTCTATAGATGGTGGACAGAAATGGACTCAACTGAAGGGCGGGCTCCCCACGATCCAGGTGCGAGACCTCAATATCCAGAAGCGCGAAAACGATTTGATTGTCGGCACGTTTGGACGCGGCATCTACATTCTCGATAACTACACGCCGTTGCGCACTCTCAAGCCCGAAATGCTCAAGCAGGAAGCACAGCTTTTTCCTGTCAAAGATGCATTGATGTATATCCAGTCGCAGCCGCTCGGCCTGCGCGGAAAGAGCTTCCAGGGCGAATCATTTTTTACCGCTGAGAACCCACCCTTCGGCGCCACCTTCAGCTACTACTTGAAGGACGAACTGAAGACTAAAAAGGCAAAGCGGCAGGAAGCCGAGAAGGAAGCAGCGAAGAAAAATACTCCCATGACGCTTCCGCGTTTGGCGGACCTCAGCGCTGAGGAAGAAGAAGAGGCGCCGGCGATCATCTTCACGGTGACGGATTCAAGCGGACGGGTGGTCAGGCGTTTGACCGGACCAGTGACGGCAGGGATGCAACGGGTTACCTGGGATTTGCGGTATCCACCCACTTCCTTACCGCCACCGCCAAACCCGGAAAACGAAAATCCTTTTGACGATGGGCCCGGTGGTCCGCTGGTCATGCCTGGCGCTTACAAAGTTTCCATTGCCAGGCGCGTTGATGGCGTGATGACGCCGTTGGCCCCGCCACAAGATTTCAATATTGTCGTTCCTGGTCAGGAAGGTATGGCACCGGGCGATCGCGCGGCGCTGGTTGAGTTTCAGCAGAAGGCGGCAAAGTTGCAGCGCGCGGTGCAGGGTGCGCTCGACGCTACTAACGCTTTGAAGCCACGGCTGGCGCTTATTAGGCGAGCCTTGCTCGAAACGCCGGCGGCGGGTGACAAATTACTTGACGACGCGGCGTCGCTGGATAAACGCACCAACGATATCCTGCGAGCTTTGCGCGGTGATAACGCTTTGCGCGCCCGCAATATCAATTTGCCGCCGTCGATCAACGAACGCGTGGGTGGAATCGTGGCCACGCAACGTTTGTCCACCGCTCGCCCGACGCAAACACAAATCAGTCAATACAACGCCGCGGCGCAGGACTTTGAACAAACGCTCGCGCAGTTGCGACAGCTGATTGAGGGCGATCTTGCTCGACTCGAAAAACAGATGGAAGCCGCCGGCGCGCCGTGGACTCCGGGGCGAATTCCGGAATGGAAGGATCAGTAGCGCGTGAGGCTTCTGAATAAACATTAAAGAACCAGGTGATACAAGATCGAATTCAAGTTAGACAAATTCGCAGGTTGGGAAGGGTGGCTTGCCCCCGCTGAGATCGAGTGCCATTCAACGGGCGGAGACAAGCCACCCTTCCACACCCTGAGGTTATGCGTCTTGAATTGACGACTCCACGACTTAGCCTTTTTTGGAGGAAACCATGCGCGGAAGATTGTTTTTGACCTTTTTGCTTCTTATCGGCGCCGCTATTGCGAGCACCTTGACGATCGCTGCTGATACCTCCCGTCATGTGCCGACAATCGATGAACTGTTAACCAGCAAGTCTATTGGCGGCGCGCAAATCTCGCCGGACGGTCATTGGGTTGCCTACACGGTAACCAATGCCGACTTCAAACAGGATGCCTTCGTCACACAAATCTGGCTGGCTGAACCGGGCAACAAAGGTCGTACGTTGCAACTCACTCGCGGGGAGAAGTCTTCTACTAATCCGCGCTGGTCGCCTGACGGTGAATGGTTGGCGTTTACGAGTAACCGCATCGAAGACAAGAATCAAATCTTCGTAATCAATCCCGCCGGCGGTGAAGCCGTGCAACTGACTAAATCCGAAACCGCAATCAGCAACTTTGCATGGTCGGAAGACGGACGCAGCATCGCTTATACAGCTACTGAGCCCGTGCCCCAGCTGTCCAAAGATCGCAAAGACTATCTGGGCGATTACGAAGTAGTGCGCAGGGACTACAACTTCGCCTACCTGTGGACGTTTGACGTCGGCGAAGCGCTGAAGGCGCCCCTGGTGGGAAAGCAGCGAACGAAAAAGAAAGACTTCAGCGTAGATTCTTTTTCATGGTCGCACGACGGATCCAAGATCGCGTTCAGTGCCACCGTCAATCCGGATCTTATTCAGGGGGTCACTTCCGATGTCTATTTACTGAACCTCGCAGACGACGCCGTCACCAAGTTGGTTTCACAGCCAGGTCCGGATAGTGGTCCTCGCTGGTCGCCCGATGACAAACAGATAGTGTTTTCATCCGCGATGGGAAACACTGTCTTCTTCGCCAGCAACTCCCGTCTGGCTGTTGTGCCGGCAGCGGGCGGCACGCCGCGTTCCATCAGCGACAGCTTCGATGAGAATCCCAACCTGCTCGACTGGCGGTCGGATGGGGTCTATTTCAGCGGACAACAAAAAACCGCTTCGCATCTGTTCCGAGTAGATCCGGCGAGCGGCAAGGTCACGCGTGTATCCGGCCCGGATGGTTTGATGGCGGGCTCGTTTTCTTTGACACGAGATGGACGGCAGTTGGCGTTCACCGCTGCGTCTCCCTCCTCGCTAAATGAAGTGTTCGTCTCTGACGCGCAGAAATTCGCCCCGCAATCTCTGACAAAGATGACCGAGCAAACGAAGACGCTTGTTTTGGGAACACGAGAAGTCATCTCCTGGAAGAGCACCGATGGAACCACAATCGAAGGCGTGTTGATAAAGCCCGCCGACTTTGATCCGGCGAAGAAGTATCCGCTGCTCTGCGTGATTCACGGCGGACCAACTGGCATCGATCGGCCCGCGTTGTTGACACCGGACGCTCGCTACTATCCCTCTGATATTTGGGCCGCACGCGGCGCCCTGGTGCTCAAAGTGAATTATCGTGGCAGCGCCGGCTACGGCGAGAAGTTTCGCAAGCTTAACGTGCGCAATCTCGGAGTCGGAGATGCCTGGGATGTTTTGTCGGGAGTGGATTATTTAATCAGCAAAGGTTGGGTCGACAAAGACAAAGTCGGCTGCATGGGTTGGAGCCAGGGCGGTTACATTTCCGCGTTCCTGACGGCGTCCTCGGATCGCTTCGTCGCCATTTCGGTGGGCGCGGGCATTTCCAACTGGGCTACTTATTACTACAACACCGACATCACGCCGTTTACCATCAACTATCTTGGCAAGAACCCGGTTGACGATCCCGAAATCTACCAGAAGACTTCGCCGATTTCTTACGTCAAAAATGCGCGTACGCCGACTCTCATTCAGCACGGCGAGCTCGACCGGCGCGTACCCATCGCCAATGCCTACGAGTTACGGCAGGCGTTGGAGGACAAGGGCGTGCGGGTCGAGATGATCGTTTACAAAGGCTTCGGCCATCCGATCACCAAGCCCAAAGCCATGCGCGCCGTGATGAGCCACAACCTGGCTTGGTTCAATCACTACCTTTGGAACGATCCGCTTCCTGACTTCGCCAGCCCGGTGGTGCCGAAAAAGGAAAGCAAGGAAGAAGAAAAGAAAGCAGCGGAGAAATAGGATGACGCATGCCGCGGGCACAACTCTCGGTCGTTACTGACAACGGTTTCTCCTCAACAAAGTTGTGGATGAGGTAAATATGAGCGTTCCACTACATTTGTGGCGAACTGGTGCGGTGGTTTAAGGCAATGAGTCTTGACGCAGGCACAAAGTTTGGTCGCTACGAGATTCTCTCCCAGCTTGGCAAGGGTGGGATGGGTGAAGTCTACCTGGCGAAGGACCTTAAGCTTGATCGCAACGTTGCGCTGAAAATTCTGCCAGCTGAGCTGGCGTCCAGTCGCGAGCGCATGCTTCGGTTCGTGCAGGAGGCGAAGGCCGCGGCGGCCCTCAACCATCCGAACGTGGCCCACGTCTACGAAATCAGCGAGCACGATGGTTTGAATTTTATCGCGATGGAGTATGTGGAAGGGAGGACTCTGCGCGAGAAGATTCATTACGAACAGACAGAGTTAAGAAAGCTGCTCAAGTATTTGCAACAGGTCGCCAGCGGGTTGGCCAAAGCTCACGCCGCGGGGATAGTACACCGTGATCTCAAACCAGATAACATCATGATCACGCGCGACGGTTATGCCAAGATCCTGGACTTTGGTTTAGCCAAACTCATCGAGATTCCAACCCCTGGTCCGGATGGTGGCACGATCAGCGACGCCGCAACCGTAGCGCTTGAACCTCACTCCATACCGGGAAGACTCCTGGGGACGGTTGGCTACATGTCTCCCGAGCAAGCCCAGGGAAAGACCGGCCTGATAGATCATCGCTCAGACATTTTTTCTTTTGGCTGCATGTTGTTTGAGGCGGTCACCCGGAAGAGACCGTTCCAGGGCGAGTCTAACGTCCAATCGTTATACAGAATCGTCTACGAGCCGGCGCCCCTGTTGAAAGACTTCAACCCTTCGGCCTCACCGGAGTTGCAAAGAGTAATCCGACGTTGCCTGCAGAAAGATCCAGACGAGAGGTATCAATCGATCCAGGACGTGGCGCTGGAACTAAAAGAACTGCGCCGCGAAATGGAGGGCGGATCACAGCTTGACAGCACTATCCCGCCTTCTTCCATGCGCAGCCAAATGGGAGACGCGTCCCGTTCGCAGGTTTCGACCACGGCGACGATCGGAAGTCAGAGCAGTACTGTTGACGTGTCCGCGGTAAGTACGATGTCGAGTTCTGAAATCATCCTGGGCGAAGTCAAGAAACACAAAGGTGGATTCGCCTTGGCAGTTGGGTTGATTTTAGTCGCCGGTGTGGCGGGCATAATCTGGTGGAAATCCTCGAGTACTCCCAGGCCGGCGCCGTTTAGTAATGTGAAAATCACCCGATTAACTACGGGCGGAAAAATCGGCAACGCTGCCATCAAGGGTTACACCTCGATTTCTCCAGACGGCAAGTACGTGGTTTTTAGAACGACCGAATCGGGCAAAGACAGCCTTTGGGTACGACAGGTGTCGACCGGCAGTCTGGTGAAGATAGTGCCGGATTCGGAAAGCAAGATCGGGCCTACGGCCTTCTCGCGAGATGGCGAGTTTGTCTATTACTCAGTCTTCGACAATCCGCTGGGCACACTTTTCCAGGTCCCCGTCCTCGGAGGATCACCGCGACGCATAATGGCCGGCGTAACCAGCCCGGTAACTCTTTCGCCTGATGGTAAACAGCTTGCCTTTGTAAGGCCGTCGTCTTCCGAATCAAATCTATTCGTTGCAAACAGCGACGGCAGCGGCGAGCGAAAGATCGCGTCAAGAAAACTGCCTGCGTACTTTTCATTTGTGGGCGGACCGACCTGGTCGCCTGATGGAACAACGATCGCCTGCGGCGCCGGCGCATATAGCGGCAGTCTCTCGGCGACGATTGTGTCGGTACCTGCTGCCGGTGGCCCGGAGAAAACGATCACCCCTCAAAACTGGGTATCCGTATCTCGCGTTCTCTGGTTGGGCGACGGCAGCGGTTTGATAGTCGCAGCCGTTCCGGAATTGATTTCGACGGGGACGCAATTGTGGTACGTGTCCTATCCGGGCGGGGAAGTACGCAGAGTCACCAACGATCTGAACGCCTACGGTACGAGTAGTCTTGGCCTGACTGCCGACTCCAGGACAGTGGTAACCGTGCAGGCAGAGAAGTCCGCACAGCTTTGGGTAGTTAGCCCGGGTGACGATCTGAGTAAGGCGAAACAGATCACGAGCGGCAAGTATGACGGCGACAGTCTCGCCTGGACCGGTGACGGAAAACTTCTTTATACCGCACCATCAGGCGAGCAATCAGACGTGTGGAGCGTCAACACCGACGGTACGGCAAACAAGCAGGTGACTGGTGACTCTTTTACCGAAGGCCTCGGATGTGTCTCTCCGGATGGGCGTTTCGTGATCTTCAGTTCGAATCGTTTGGGCAGTTTTAATATTTGGAAATTAGACCTAACGACCGGCGAGCAAAGCCAACTAACGCAGGGAACGGAACTCGATTCTCAACCCGAGTGTTCCCCGGATGGGCAATGGGTTTTGTTTAAATCATGGAGACAAGGGAAGTCGACGTTTTGGCGCGTTCCGGTATCAGGAGGTACGCCCGAACAAGTTTCGGATAAGTATTCGCAATGGGCGGCGATTTCACCGGATGGCAAGTTAGTGGCGTTGCGTTACTTTGATGATCAGACCAACACAAACAAAGTCGCCGTAGTACCCTTTACCGGCGGTGAACCGCTAAAAAATCTCGAAGTCTCGACCAGCCTTCGTGATGTTGGACTTGGGTGGACGGCGGATAGCCGCTCGCTTGTCTACGCGGACACGCGGGACAATGCCGATAACATTTGGAGCTTGCCCATCGAGGGCGGAGCCGCCCGGCAATTAACCCGCTTCGATTCAGGGTTGATCTTTGCCTTTCAAGTATCTCGAGATGGGAAACAAATCGCGTTATCGCGAGGTACTCAAACCGACGACGTGATCTTGCTCAGAGACTCTCAGTAGGCAGGGCCTTCAGATATCCTCGGGTACAGCTGGTGTCGCTACCTTGCTGAAACGGGGGTTTTGTCAGGCTTTTGCTTCGATATTCAGGACAGTTGACGTTCTCACCTTGCTAGTTTGCCTTTAATAGTGCATAGTCAACCACGGTTAATCCTTCTCTCGCGCATCGACGGTGATGCGCCCCGCGCAAAAGACAGTCAAGCGCTGGCGTTTTGGATAGTTCGAGAGCAGGCTGATTTCAACTTCAGAAGCGCTCTCAGAGCATCCGAAAACCGGCCCCTTCGCTCCTACCGTTCGACCGAAGCCAATCCGATTCGCAGCTTCTTTTATCCCCACAAGGGGAAAGGTACATCTTTATGTCTATGAAACTCTACGTGGGAAATCTCGCGTTTGCTACTACCAGCCAGGATCTGCAGGAGCTTTTTGCATCGGCCGGAACGGTTGAATCAGCAAGCGTCGTGGAAGACCGCGATACTGGACGTTCGCGCGGCTTTGGCTTCGTCGAAATGTCCAGCAAAGAAGAAGGCGAGGCGGCTATCGCTCAATTTAACGGTAAGGAAGTCAACGGTCGGGCGCTGAACGTTAACGAAGCCAAGCCTCGCGAAAATCGCGGCGGCGGTGGCGGTCGTGGCTTTGGCGGCGGCGGTGGCGGTGGTCGCGGCGGCGGCGGTGGTTACGGTGGTAATCGCGGCGGTGGCGGTGGCTACGGCGGCGGCGGTGGCGGCGGCAATCGCGAGCCACGCTGGTAAGGCTTTTCCTTCCCAACAACTAACTCTCAGTGCGTCCTCTGTGAACTCTGTAAACCTGTGGTGAAACTGCTTGAAGAGTTTCACCAGCAGAGTCAAAGAGAACACAGAGGTTGCACAGAGAGCGATCTCTCGGTGAGCTAAATACTCACTACGCTTACAACAGGAGGCGCCCGCCTAAGCAGGCTTGAGTGCCCACAAACAGATTAGTAGGAGTCTATGAATTTTTCTCAACTGGGACTGGCGCCCGCACAAGTGCGGAGTTGCGAGTCTCTCGGATACACCGAACCAACACCGATTCAGGAACAGGGAATACCTGTTGTCATTAGCGGCCAGGACCTGATCGGCTGTGCTGAAACCGGCACAGGCAAAACAGCCGCATTTCTGCTTCCCCTTATTCAGAGGATGACCGAGAAGGCACGCCCCGGCGTTCGCGTTCTCGTGCTGGCGCCAACGCGCGAGCTGGCAATGCAGATTCAAAAGAACTATGGCGAGCTTAATCGCGTGAGGGCCAATCGTGGTGTCACGGTGATCGGCGGCGCCAACATTCGCACCCAGATTACTGATTTGCGACGCGGCGCGGCGATCGTCATTGCCACGCCTGGGCGTTTGCTTGATCTTGCCGAGCGCGGCGCAATCAACCTTTCATCCGTTGAAGTCCTGGTACTGGATGAAGCGGATCGCATGCTGGACATGGGATTCTTGCCCGCCATTCGCCGCGTACTCGCGATGGTGCCGGCAAAACGGCAGACACTTTTGTTCTCGGCCACGATGTCTTCCGACATCGAGAAGTTGGCGCGCTCGACCATGAAGGATCCCAAGCTGATTGAAGTCAGCCCGCGCGGCCAAGCCGCGACAATGGTCGAACAAACCGCTTATCCGGTCGCCCAGGAGTCGAAGACAGCACTGCTGCTGGACTTACTCGAACGCGAAAAGTTTGAACGGGTGCTGGTATTTACGCGTACGCGACGTGGCGCCGAAAGGTTGTCGCACATTCTTTCTGCGCGCGAACACAGCGTGAATCGCATCCATTCGGATCGAACACAACCACAGCGTGAAGCCGCTCTGCGAGGATTTCGCGACGGTCGCACGCGAGTATTGGTGGCGACTGATATTGCCGCGCGCGGCCTGGACGTTGATTCGGTTTCACATGTCATTAACTACGACGTGCCGGCAGCGCCTGAAGACTATGTGCACCGCATTGGTCGAACAGGGCGAGCCGGCAACACCGGCCGTGCTATCACAATTGTTACCCCGGTTGACGAGGTATCGATGCGCGCGATCGAACGACTAACGGGACAGACGGTGGCGCGAGTAGTATTGCCGGCATTTGGCGGCAGGAAGAGTGAAATAGCCAGCAAGCCATTTGCGCGTGCGACAGCGCCGCGTGCGGCTTTCACGCGTTCATTCCGGCCGCGACGCGCAAGCAGGTAAAAAAACAGTGATGAGTGATGAGTGAATGAGTGATGAGTAGGAAGGCAGCCTGACGCGCCGCACCCCGTTCATTGCACACCGCTTTTACTCATCACTCATAACTCAGTACTCATCACTTTTCTAAAAGGAGAAACTATTTGGCCAGAGACGACTTGATTCCCGCGGAGGGCACCATTATTGATAAGCAGCCCAATGCATTCTTCAAAGTACAACTCGACAACACCCAGCACGTCGTGCTGGCAGCGGTGTCCGGCAAAATGCGCAAGAACCGAATTCGAATTCTTGTCGGTGACCGGGTAAGCGTTGAAATGTCGCCCTACGACTTGTCGCGGGGCAGGATCACCTACCGTTACAAGTAGGGAGCAGGCAAGACCAGCGAGCGGCAGAAGGGCCCTTAACCCTATTTGATTCGTTCGAGATTCTCGCCGGGCTCCACTGTAATTGTTTTGAAGCTGGACATGTGCACCAGTCCCGGCGCCGAACCCTTTGGCTTCGTCAGAAACTTACGCCGCGTGTAATGAATATCGACTTTCGAGTCCTTCCTGGCCTGACTGAATTTGGCCGCCAGTTGTGCCGCTTCGATGATAGTGCGATGCGGAATGTCGCTGCGGCTGGAGTTACGGACTATCACATGGGATCCTGGATAGTCGCCGGCGTGTAGCCAGAGGTCGTTAGGGCGAGCAACGCGAAAAGTCAGCTGATCGTTGTCGCGCGCTGTTCTTCCGACAAGCACTTCATATCCATCAGTAGATTGGTAGCGTCGCAGGCCCGGCAGGGTCAGCGACGCTTTTTGTTTCTTTCCGTCGGCTGCCGGCCTTGGCTTCTTTTGTTCGAACTCAACCAGAGCTGCTGCATCACGACTAGCGATCGCCTTTTCGAGTTTCACAAGCCTTCCATCGAGCTTCTCGAGTTCACCTTCAAGTAGAACCATCCTGGCGCCAATCTCCTCAATCGCTCGCTTCGCTTTGGTGTACCGCGAAAATGAAGCGCTTGCCGCTTCCGGCAAAGTCAGATTTTCATCGACCTCCATGTCAATCAGTGGAGCGCCTTCAGCGTAGTAGTCCGTCAGGGTGACTTTGTTGCCAACCCGACTGGCACTGGCGATATTTGCGAGCAGCAAATCCCCCACTCGCTTGTGTTGGTCAGGATTACCGTGCGCAGCCAGATCTTTCCTGAGATTCACCTGCAGTTTTTTGCGACGGGCAATTTCCTTGCGCAGGTTGGCGACAAGATTTCCAGCTAAGCGGTCGAACTCATACCCATCCGCAAGTTCAGAATAATATTTGTCAGCAGCCACGGAGGTTGAAGTTGCGCCTTCGCGGGCGAAGAGCGTTTTTGAACCAGTCTTCAGGGCGATAGCGTTTTTCTGGTCCGATAGGGGCGGATTGTAAAGCTCGCCTACTTGTTGCCCCGCGCCGTGGGGAGTTCTCCATGCGTGTTTGATTCGGCTCTCCGAATCAAGCAAGAAGAGATTTGCAGACCGCCCGGTTAGTTGGGCAATTAGCGAGTGAGCGAGCAGGTCGCCCAAATCGTTCTCAACGAGAAAAGTAATTCTAACCACGCGTTCGTTTTCGTCTTTACTCAGAGACTTGACAATGCCACCGCCCAGCACGCTACGAACTGATTGAGCAAATGACGAAAGCGGAAGTGAAGCTTTTTCTATTTGACGAATTGTGCGTTTGATGAAATAGAGACGAGGCGCGACGGGTTCGATGTTAATGAAGAGGAAACCGTTCTCTTTAAGGCCGAAGTCAATCGCGAGAGAAAAGGGAGATAGCTGGAAGACCCTGCCGAGAAATCGTCCTGGCAGTAATTCGCCCAACTCTGTAGCAATCTCTTTGAGAGTCTCTTCGTGCACATTTGCTCCTCACCCTTTGTTCAAGGAAAAAGCCCTGCTCAATTTACGGAGCAGGGCCGATTCTAATCGATAAAGCAAGGTTACGCTCGAATTACAGCGGTTCGTGTGAAACGATCGTGCATAGTGTGTTTTTCATGGTTGATGAATAGATACACCAGTGCGATGCCGGCGGACGCGAGAGAAAGAAGGTAGACCAGTGAACGCCCAGCTGACTGGCTGCCGGTGGGGATCAGTCCAGTACGCGCGTCTATCACACGCAGAGCAAAAAGTTTCATACCCAGCGTTCGCCCGGTGAAAGCTACGCTAACTGTTAGGTAGAGAAACCCAACCACCAACAATGTTCCGGCAGCAAAGCCGATCACCCGAGGGTTTTGCCACTGAAAATTCGTCAAACCGGTTAACGCCAAAAATGGCGACGAAAGAAGTCCAACCACAAGTAGATCTGTGACGGCGCTGAGCAGGCGCCGGAAGAGAGGAGCAGAGACGTACTCGCGGCTCTCAACTAACACAGCGGTCGAAATGGAATCCAGGTAATTAAGACAAGGATCGTTTCGATCATCGATCAGTCTTCGTGGTTTTCTCGGCTCGGGCGCAGCCTGGCGGAGTAAATTCTGGGACTTCGGGTGTCGGAACGACGGCAAGGTTGTGAGCGCGTTCCGGCTTCAAAACGACTTCGTCGCAAACGCTTTCGTCGACCGCGGATGGGGTGGGGCTGATATTAAGGTCCAATGTCGGTTGTTCCTCATAAGCAAGTGCGGTCGCAGCAGCCGCATTACCCCCGGGTTGGGAATGCGCACGTTCAATTCGTCGTAAGGCTGCTACAACCAGCGGATTCATCGGCGCAATTTCAGCTTGCGGTAAGAGTTCAAGCATCGGCGCCGCCTTAGGTTCAAGTTCGCTAAACAGAGGTTCAATTTCCGCAGCTTCCCTCAGCGCTTTTTGGGCCCGTTTTTCTTGAGCTTCGCGTACCCGCTCGCCCAATTCCTTTCGCCACTCAGGCAGGGAACTTCTGTTAACGCCGGGAAACTCAATCAATGAAGGCCCTTTCCTTGGCGCAGGGGAAGCTTGAGTAGTTTTCGGCACGGTTTCTTTCATGATATCTATCTGACTTGACTGAGTTTGTACGGCGATTTCCGCTGAACTCTCTTGCTGAAGGGCGCCGCATTCGGGACACCTAACCGAAAAGTTCTGATAACGGGCTCCGCACGCGGGACATCGCATACCAAGCTGCCTCCGTAGGGATGGGTCTGAGCGCGGACTCTTTGAGTGACTGAAAACCGGCCAGACACCTGCGTAGTCGGGGCGCATGGTATCAGGAACTACTTTAAGTGGTCAATCAGAAAATATAAGAGGCGTTGAGGTTGTCCGAACGACCGAGAATTGCCGCGCGAGGATTTGTCCTGTGGAAAAGTTCTTAAAGAGGGGTACGACCACCGAACCCAGCTTCCATGTCATGCCACCATTCGAGCTGATCGCCCTCGCCCAATTGCCAGCAAAGCAGCACTACCCGACCATCTCGAAGCGAAGGGAAATCGACCAAGCCACGATCAAAATCCTTCAACTGCACACCCAAAGCTTCCAGCTCGGACATTTCGGTGGTGAACTGCGTTAGTAGTGTTGCATAGAGCGCTCCGCCTTCCATTCCGCCGCCTCCTTGTTCCGCACCTTCTGCGGCCAGCTTTGCTGCGCGGCGATAGGTAGCCAGGCGCCGGCGAGAATGCTGGATCCTTTGCAGAATCTCACGCACGGAGGGCAGCAGCGCATTTGCTTCTTCGATGGTAAAGAGCTTCATAAGTTCAATGTTCGTCAGTTATGCGAATGAAATCCACGGCGCCGCCAAACTGCTCCGACTCTTCCTCAATTGTTGTTTCGAGTACCACTCGTAAAGAGGATTGAAATCCATCATCCGCGGATTCATCCAGCTGAATCTGTTCATGCAGGTATTGCGTAGGTTGCTGCTCATGAATATCGCGTTCATCGTAGCGCTGACCATGAATGGCGTCCTTGCGAACTCGATCCGCGATGTCGCCCAAATCAATAAAATAATCGGCAACGTCGATTAGTTTCGGCGCCGTATTGGAACGAAAACCCGCAACCTCTACGCGGCAGCCTTTATACGCAACTGCGTTTACAGCGTAGACGAAATCTTCGTCACCAGACACGAGCACTGCAGTATCGTAACGGCCAGCCAGCGACAACATATCAACTGCAATCTCCACATCCAGATTTGCTTTTCGGCTTCCGTCATAGAACGTTTTCAGTTCTTTTTGAATGACACGAAAGCCATTTCGCCTCATCCACAATAGAAATCCCTGCTGTCGTTCCGCCCCCACATCAACCCCGGTATAGAAAAAAGCTCTTAGCAGTCGGCCGTCTCCAAGCAGCACCCTAAGAAGCTTGTTGTAGTCGATATCAATGTTGTGGAAGCGGGCAGCATGAAAAAGGTTGTTTCCATCAATGAAGACCGCCACTCGCCCTCGATGTCCCAGTTGCCATGAAATATTCTGCGTAGGATCAATATTATTCATCTGATAACCAACTCCGAATAGGTTTTTATATATCGAGTCTAGGATGCTTTTTTGCGGGTAATTGGTCAAGCAGACTGGTTTGCGGGTGGGCGAGATCCGCTATTCGGTGGCCAAAACCTCGCCGTTGAGGGAGTCCACGTAGGCCAATTTGACGGGAGCGTTCGTAAATTCGATTTCCCACGCAAGATGAAACTCCAGGGTCTCAGGTTGGTCTTTTGCGGGAAGGATATAGATTGTCATTTGACGCGCAGTCGTTTCGCTAGAGGCGGTGATAGAGAAGGTCCGTTGTATTCCTTGTGAGTCGACGTACGTCAGACCATTGGCACGAAGCTTTTGTAGAGTCTCCTCGGCCCGCGGCCGAACGTTAAGAGCGGAAAAGGCGCTTTGTATTCGGTCGGCGTCGGGTATGCAGGAGCTGGTGAGATTGAGTACGCGGCGGTCACTGGTGAAATGTATCTCCAACTTGCCGTAGTTTCCGCGAATAGGATAACGAAACGGGCGCTGTTGATAAATGGCGAGCTTCGACCCGTCGGGTTGATCAGTTCGCTCGATCAGTGAAAGCTTGGCGGGATCCGATCCGATTAATTCCTGCCACTCCCTAATGAACCGTCGCAACGATTCTCTGGTTTCTTCCTCGTTCATGACGGAGCCGGCTCCAACTTTTGGGAGAAAGAAAGAACCGCTCACTTGAGGAGGCAGACCAAGAATCGTCCCAGTCACCGGCTGTAGCTGCGGCAGTGTCCCGTTCGGTTTTCCAGACTGCTGTCCGAGCCGATTCAAAGCTGCAACCGTTGCTTCCTTTCGGTGGGCATCCTCGATCAAAAGAACAGGGTAAAGTGAACTATTCCCTCGTGGGCCAGTTACGTTCGGCGGCTGCAAAGCGGCACAGCTGCTGAGGACCAGGGCGGAGCTGAAAACGATTATGACGAACCCCAGCCTATGCGCCCTCTCTAAAACCATGTTGACGATAATCGGCATTCGTTTAAAAGTTCGATAGAAACTTTTGTGCGTCGTATAATCCGGAGTCCTGGAGGAGTTATTGCACAAAGATAACGAAAACGTTCCGCTGCTCAACTGGACCACTGACGAACCGGAGGATCTTGCTCCTGCCCCTTTCGCGCCTGATCAAATGGTGCGCTGCGACGAGTGCCTCCGTGCGAATCCGCCAACTCGAGTAAACTGCCTCTATTGCGCTGCGGTTCTGCCGCACAATGAAACTACTGTTAATCTGCAAAAGCCCGCGCTCCGGCCCCTGGAAAAATGGGAACAGGGGTATAACAACATTCTTCTTCCTGCCGTCGCAAATCTAACCGCGGCAGAGTTGGCTGAGACCGCTGATCTTTTGAGGTTGCGTACTGACGACCTCAGTCGGATTCTGACGGCGGAAATGCCCTTGCCACTGGCGCGCGCAGCCACCATGGATGAAGCGCAACTGGTTCAACGACGACTCAAGCTCCTCGGAATTGACTCTAGTATTATGCCAGATGCTGAACAGGGAACCGACAGTTTAGGGGTTATTAAGGTACGGGCACTTGAGATTGATGAGTCGGGAATCTACGCGTATCAAAGTCCCGAAGCACCATTCATTCAGGTTACGTGGTCTGATTTCGTCTTGCTGGTTGTCGGTCGGGTGATAGTTAAACGAGTTGAAATGAAAGAGCGAAAAGTCACGCGGGCGGAGGACAATATCCTGGATTCAAGTCAATTCTTTACTGATGAAATGGTGGCCGACCTTTACATCCGATCACAAGCGCAGCCGTTTCGCTTTGCGGCTAATAGTTTTGACTTTTCCTGTTTGGAGTCAAACAAAGGTCTGCTCGTCGGTGAAAACATCGCAAAGCTGCTGCAACTATTTCGCGACCGCGCTACAAATATTGAATATGACGACTCATTCAATTCTGTGCGAAAGATCCTCGAACCCGTCTGGCCTTCCGAACAGCAAAACGAATCCAGCGGGTGGCGCCGCGAGCGGCCGGGAAAGTACAGCATTGGAAGCATCATGGAACTGACTAACGAAATGCAGTTTTCTCGATACTCGCGACTTCGTCATCATCTTCTCACTGCTGCCGCCGGGCAAACCAACCAGGAAATATCCTCGACTAACCTGTAGAGAATTGAATGATGACTCGAAAATCGCCCAACCCTGGCGGGTCCAGAATCGGTCGTGACGAAGATAGAGCAATTAAGTCGCGAAATAATTCTGATACTAACCCCGCCAGTGAGGGCGGCGGATCAAATTTAATCTACGGTCTCATTCCGGTCCTCGAAGCTCTTCGCGCCGGCAATCACAGACTCGAACAGATCACAGTCGCTGAGGGATCGAAGCATGAGCGTCTGCGAGAATTATTAGACCTGGCCAAACAGGCTCGAGTGCCGGTCCATCGCGCACCGAAGTTGGCTCTCGATCGTAGCTTTGCCTGGCGTGACGCATCAGGGTGTTATCGCCAGAACTGCTGCCGCGACTTATAGCGACGCGGACGAGCTGCTCGACGATCTGGCCGCACGAGTAGGCACGACTGAACCGCCACTCGTGCTCGGGCTAGATGCCGTTGAGGATCCTCGCAATCTGGGGGCGATCCTGCGCACCGCGGAATGCGCCGGTGTAAACGGAGTGTTTATTCCTGAGCGACGGGCAGTTGGCCTGACAGCGACAGTGGCAAAAACTGCGGCGGGCGCACTTGAACACATTTCGGTTGCCAGAGTTACCAATCTGGTCCAATTGATAGAGCAATTGAAACGACGTAACATTTGGGTAATTGGCGCGGCGGCGGATGGAAGTTCTGATTACACTCAGTGGGACTGGACCGTACCCAGCGCGCTCTTCCTTGGTGGCGAGGGGACGGGCTTGCACCGATTGGTGCGGGAACGTTGTGATGCCTTAGTTCGTATTCCTTTGCTGGGACGGATAGAATCGCTCAATGTATCAGTGGCGGCAGGCGTTATTCTCTACGAAGCTTTGCGACAGCGATCCGTCGGGAAGTTAAACCGCTAGAAGCCGATGTTCTAACAGACTTCGTTGCGGAGTTCGGCGAGAGGTTGATCGGAGGGTTGAATGTTTTGTCCAAACTGTGCAGCTCAGAATCTCGATGGCGCCAGCTTCTGTCGCGTCTGTGGTGCAAACATCAGCCTGGTCCCGCAGGCACTCTCCGGACAATTGCCCCAAGCACCGGAGCCGGACGACTTCGGTTCGCGCGTTCGTCGTAAACGAGATCGAGATCGTGCTCGTCGACGAGAAATAGAGCCCAGCCTCGAGCGGGGCATCATGAACGTCTTCATAGGACTCGGTTTCATCGTGGCTGCGATTGCCATCATGCTCCGGTTCCCTGGTGGCGTGTTTTGGGGTTGGAGCTTTTTTATCCCCGGCTTTTCCAATCTTGGAAAAGGCATTGGATCAATTGTCGCTTCTCAACGAAACCAGCCCGGCAGTTTGCCGATGGCCGGAAGCCAGCGCGGGTATTTCCCAAATCAGGCAGGCAGCGGCCCGGCTCAGATGTCGGGAGGGACCAGCGCCCCTCGAACTGGAGAATTGAGAGCTCCGGTTCCCAGCGTGACCGAGGGGACTACGCGCCATCTCGGCACCGAAGCGCCTACACGACATCTGGACGAGTGAGATGGCAACGGTCGATCTCTTAAAGTGTGGTGTGCTCTTTCCCCGAGTCCCTTCCTCCTAGTTCCGATCCTAAAATTCCGAAGTACCACTCAACGAACCAGCGCAGCTTTGCCGCCGCACAGTGCGGAAAGGCTCTGCCTTTCCGATCAGCTGCTCTTATTTCTTGAGGGCTGCGCCTCAATCTATTGACCATATTTCACGCCTGTACTACTCTTGCGCCGCTAAGAGCGAATTCGACAAGCGCGACCTGCCCAGCTTCGCGCCCTGCCATATCAATAACAGTTACCAACCTTTTCCGTTACATCGTCGGTTCGATGATCGATGATTTGAACGGTCTGATCGCACCAGAGTTCCGAACAAGAGGATCTAAAAATGAAGTCCACCCCATCGCTCCGGTTCTCTCTATCAAAAAACCGTCTCTTTCTACTTACGCTGGGTTCTCTCGTTGCAGCCGCGGCGCTCCTGAGTTTTGCGGTGTCCGCAAACAAGGCTAACCGCGCCGCGAGGACGCGCCCTCAGCAGGCAGCGAATGCAAAGTCGGGCATCAATCCTCTTGTTCAAGACCAGCAGCCAAATGCTCCAACGGCAGCGGTGATAGTAGCCACGCTGAGTGACAACACCGCGGCGGCCACCAGGGTCACACCCGGCAGCACTATTACTTACACGGCGACGATCACGAACAACGGCGCGGCCAGTCCGGCTGATGATGCGACCAACCTCAACTTCAGCGCCCCACTCGACGCGAACACGACTTTAGTGGCTGGTTCAGTTCACGCGTCGCCACTCGCTTTCAATGACACTTACAACTGGGTAGGCAACACGCAGCTTGATACGGTCGCCCGAGCGTTACCGGCAGTCACTGCAAACGACGTTGCCGTCAATGCGCCCGGCGGCACAGACACCTTCACGCTAACGGCGATAGGCGGTGGCGCTACTGCTTTGGGAGGTGTCGTGACTTTGGCTTCGCCAGCTGGCAGCTTCGTCTACACGCCGCCGGTGGGCCGGCCAAACATCGCTGACGGAGCGACGGTGCAGGACAGTTTTACCTACACGATTACCAACAGTGCCGATCCAACTCTGACCGCCACCGGCACCGTGCGGATCAATCTCACCGGCCGCGTCTGGTACCTAGTGGCGGGCGGCGTGGGCGATGGTCGCAGCAACACTCCTTCAAGCAGTCCGTCGGCCATGTCTACGGCCGCCGACAAGAGCACAGACATTTTTTACATCTTCTCGAATGCCGGCTCATTGAACGGCCCGTTTAGCGTAGACGCCGGGCAGCAGCTTCTGGGTCAAGGCGTCAACCTCGTTGTCAGCGCCATCACTTTGTTTAATGCGGCTGCGCCCACCCCGACTACAACCAACACCGCCGGCAATTGCGTGGCGCTTGCTGGCGCGCCCGGCAATAACACGCTTTCAGGTTTCAATATCGGCACCTGTACCGGCGGCACAGCGATCACCGGAGCCAACGTCGGAACTTTGAACGTCAGCACGATGTCGATAAGTACAAACGGAGGCGCGCTTGACCTAACGGGCGTTGGTGCGCCCACGGTCAGTGTCGTCCTTGGCGGAACGACCTCGACCGGTGGCACGAAGAACGTCAATCTAGTGGGCCTCAATGGAACGATCACCTTGGCGGGTGGCGCGCTGAGCGCAGCCACCGGCAACGGCTTCGATGTTAATGGTGGAACCGCGGTTATCACTTACTCGGGCACGATAGGCAACAGTGGCGCAAAACAGGTCAGCATCGCTAACAAGACGGGCGGTTCAGTTGCATTGAGCGGCGCGGTAAATGGAACCGGAACGG
>CAWHEH010000005.1:0-165364 GCA_963828335.1 Blastocatellia bacterium
CTTCATATCGCTCTTCGGCAAACAACCACCGACGGTCTGTTGTCTGTCTTTTTTTGTAACCATATGATTGGCAAGCTTGATCTTCGTCACAACAAACTAAGCTAATATGTGTTCACCATGTCTCCGAACGGGTGTTCAGGATGTCTCCGGTCTATACACCTTCCTTACCTGAGAGATTAGCTAACTTGTAGCTGAAACTCACCTTGAAAGCTTTTCGCTCGCAATTACGCGCTCAACTCCGATCAGCTCAGGTGAAGGTGGGCTTGCCCCCGCTCTTCGAGGGCTCATTGCTTGAAGGTGTCTTTACCAGTCTTCCCGGGCGATATATTTGAGGACGGATCTGATTGAGGCGACCGCGTAAGAGCCGTCGGCTTTTTTGAATGGGATGTGGCGATAGCGGCCCAGCGACATTTTATTGAGGGCCTCAGCGACCGAGTCTTCTTCGTCAAGGGTTTCTGGATTCCGGCTCATAAGTTCTTTGACAGTCGCTGAGGTCAAATCTCCGCCGCCGGTAATTTTTTTGAGCACATCATGTTCAGTAAAAATACCAACCAGCTTACCGCCTTCGACGACCAGCGCGCAGCCGGAGTTGGAATTCTTCATGAGCTGAGTTACGTCGAGGGCGGGAGTGTCAGGGGCAACCGCAATAGTCTCATCCTGATCGAGCCGGCTTAAATTGTCTTCCATCACGGAGCGCGCCAGCCCTTCGGCGGCGTCAGCACTCGGAATGTCGAGCTGACGAAACGAAGCCAGGCAATTCTCGCAACGGTCAATGCCGTCGATGTTTTCGTGACCACAACTAGGGCAATTCATAAACTGTATTTGGAATTTAGAGCTTTGTACTTAGAACTTTGTACTCTGCTCTTGGCCCCAACCAGCAACCTCAAAGCTCAAAGGACAAAGCTCTAAGTTCAAAGTTTGTTTTCTATTCAACGATCCACGTGTCTCCACTATTAAGTAATTTTTCCAGGCTGCCTGGTCCCGACTTCGCGATCGCCGCGTCAATCTGTCCCACCATCATATCTTCGTAGGTCGGACGCTCCACGGCGCGGAAGATTCCCACCGGCTGCGGAAAGTCAGGCTGCTCCATGCGGGCCAGCATGAAACGCGACTGAAGGATCCTTCAGATAAATGTCGTGCACCAGCAGATCGTTTTCAGTGATGCCGTTTTCGCCGATCGTCACCACTTCCGGGTGTGCACCATTCATGCGAATCCCGCGGTTACGGTCCTTGCCGAAAATCATTGGCTTGCCGTGTTCGAGATAGAGCACGCGGTCTGTGCGCACGCTGCGTTCGGCGAATGAATCGAAGGCGTGGTCGTTAAAGATGTTGCAGTTTTGATAGACCTCGATAAATGAGATGCCCTTGTGTCTGGCCGCCGGCTTCGACTACGCTGCCGAGATGTTTTACGTCGATATCTATCGAGCGCGCCACAAAGGTCGACTCACTGGCGATGGCCAATGAAAGCGGATTGATCGGATAGTCGACAACGCCCACCGGGCTCGACTTCGTCTTCTTGCCAAACTCCGACGTTGGGCTGTACTGGCCCTTAGTCAAACCATAGATGCGGTTGTTGAAGAGTATGTAGTTGACATCGAGGTTGCGGCGAATCGCGTGCATGAAGTGATTGCCGCCGATCGAGAGCGCGTCGCCGTCGCCGGTGATCACCCACACGCTCAGGTCCGGATTCGCACACTTGATGCCGGTCGCAATCGCGGGCGCGCGTCCATGAATCGAGTGGAAGCCGTAGGTGTTCATGTAATAAGGAAAGCGCGAGGAGCAGCCGATGCCCGAAACGAAAACAATCTTCTCGCGGGGAATGCCGAGCTCGGGCATCACCTTCTGCACGTTGTTAAGAATTGCGTAGTCGCCGCAACCGGGACACCAGCGCACTTCCTGATCGGAAACAAAGTCAGACTTTTTCAGCTGACCCGGAGGCGGTGCGATCTTGCCTGACACTGCCGAACCAACTTCACTGTCGGCAGAGACTGCCTCGACGATTGGCTTGTTGCCGTTGCCGTTTCCACTGTTACCATTTCCAGTTGTACTCATTAATGCTCCTGTTTAGTCGATAGAAAAATTTCAGAGACGCTGATTCTGAAAACCTGGCAGAACGTCACCACCGTCTAGAGTGGTCGTTTCCGGTTAATGTCTCAATGTCGGTTAACGAACGAAAGACGGTCACGTTGCGGAGTTTGGGACTTACTAACCCAAACCAAGCGTGTTCCGCAGTTCCAGCCACATGTAGACTTTGTCTTCTACTTCACCAACGGTGTCACTCGGGCTGATGACTTCTACCGCGAGATCGGGCGCGACCTGGCCAAAAGCCTTTCGACCTGCCAACCTCAGCTACCCTCTCCTGACGAATAAATGCAATATCCGGCGCTCGGACCGTGTCTGGATTGGTTGCGAGCACAAATCCAGTTTCTGCGGCGTAGATCTTCGCCCAAGCTTATGTCTTCTTAACAAGAGACCTGGAGCGGACTCGCCAGCTCGCATGATGATCCTTCCATGGTCATGTCCGGCTGGTGACATCTTCTTTAGTTCTCCATTGACGAGTTCGTAACGAAACTCGCCTCTAGGTAAAGCCAGAAGCTCATCAGCGGTCATGAGTTGTACTTCAGTGCTCATCTCTTAATTTCTCAGCGTCACTCAGCGGGTAAGGGCGCACCCGCGACAACGAACAGTTTACAAATACTCTTCAACCTTGCGAACAATCTCGCGAATCTGGAACGGCCGGCCTTTCACTTTCGAGAAAGCAATCGCATCAACCAAATACTTCGCACGCACCATCGTGCAAAGCTGGCCCAGATTCATCTCCGGAATAATCACCGTTTCGAATCCGGCGAGCACTTCGCCAAGATTCTTCGGGAAGGGGTTCAGATACTTCAGATGCGCCGACGAAACGCTCTTGCCTTCGCTCTGCAGTTTCTCGACTGCGGTACTGATCGACCCGTAAGTCGATCCCCAGCCCAGCACCAGCACTTTGCCGGTTGGCTCTCCGAAAACTTCCAACAGCGGAATATCGTTCGCAGCCCGATCCACTTTCTCCTGCCTCAGCTTCACCATCAGATGGTGATTCTCAGGATCGTAGTTGACATTGCCGGTGATGTGCTGTTTCTCGATACCGCCGATGCGATGCTCGAGTCCGGGCGTGCCGGGAATCGCATACGGACGCGCCAGCGTTTCCGGATCGCGCGAATAAGGCATGAAGCTGGCCGGGTCGGTGGCGAAGGTCACGTCTATCTTCGGCAGTTGATCGATTTCCGGAATGGCCCAGGGTTCGGCGCCGTTAGCCAGATAACCGTCAGACAAGTAAAAAACCGGAGTCATGTACTTGAATGCCAGACGCACGGCTTCAATAGCCATGTGAAAACAATCGGCAGGTGTTGCCGGCGCCAGAACAATCGCCGGACATTCGCCATTTCGTCCCCAGACAGCCTGGAACAGATCGGCCTGCTCAGTCTTTGTCGGTAAGCCGGTTGATGGCCCGCCGCGCTGCACGTTAACGATTACCAACGGCAGTTCGGTCATCACTGCTAGTCCGATTGCTTCCTGCTTTAGGGCCACGCCCGGACCGGAAGTTCCCGTTAGTCCAATCTGACCGGCAAAACTTGCGCCGATGGCGGAACAAACTGCGGCAATCTCATCTTCAGCCTGAAAAGTTTTCACTCCAAAGCTCTTGTGTCGTGCGAGCTCGTGCAGAATGTCGGACGCCGGCGTGATCGGATACGACCCATAAAACAGCGGTCGTCCGGCGAGCTGCGAAGCGGCGACGAATCCCGATGGCAGTCGCTTCGTTGCCCGTAATTTTGCGGTATTTGCCGGGAGCGATCTTGCGCTTTCTTGATTGTGTAGTGGGTAGTGAAGAGCTTCGGTCGTGTCGGCGAAGTTGTAGCCGGTCTTCAAGGCAATTTCGTTTGCCTTGGCCAGTTCCGGGTTCTTGCCAAACTTGCTGGTGATCCAGGCAAGCGTATTTTCCATCGGCCGATCGTAGAGCCAGTAGAGCACGCCGAGCGCGAAGAAGTTTTTGCAGCGATCGATCTCTTTGCGTGAGAGTTCGACGTTGCCTTTCAGCGCGTTCATGTTGAGCGTGGTGACCGGCAGCTTGTGCACGCGATAACCCGCCAGCGTCCCATCCTCGAGTGGATTTGAAGTGTAGTTCGCATACTTCAAATTCTCTGGGGTGAAGCCGTCGGTATTGACGATTAGCGTGCCGCCGTCTTCGAGATCCGGAAGATTTACTTTCAGGGCCGCGGGGTTCATAGCCACCAGGACGCTTGGTTGATCGCCGGGCGTTTTGATGTCCTGGCTGGAGAAGTTCAACTGAAATCCGCTGACGCCGGGCAGGCTGCCGGCGGGCGCGCGAATCTCAGCCGGAAAGTCAGGCAAGGTAGAGATGTCGTTGCCGACAACTGCCGAGGTATTTGTAAACTGCGTTCCCGTTAACTGCATGCCGTCGCCGGAGTCGCCGGCAAAACGGATCGTCACGGCCTCTACTTCTTCAAGATTCTTTTCCGCCTGTTCTACCGGGGGTTCGATAATAGTGCTCATTTTGTGTCTCGAAGATTCCTTCCGTCTGAAAAGTAAATGGTGAATGGTAATAGCGGAAGCGGTTTACTATTTACGATTTCAATTCCGCAATCCGAAATCGGCAATCAATCCCTTCATCCTCCGTCAGTGCTCTCCATCACCTGGTCGGGATTTGGCGGCAGGTTCATCGTGGTTTGCGGATAACTTTCAGCCAGATAGCTGATGATATCGAAAACAGAGATAGAACCAACCAGTTTGCCGTTTTTTACCAGCGGGACATTCCGATAACCCTTATCATTCATGATGGCTACTGCGTCACCGATCGTTGCTTGCGACGTCAGAGTCGCAACAATGGGTGACATCAAGTTGCGTACCGGCGTATTCAAGTCGATTTCCTGCCCGATAACCTTAGTTAAGAGGTCTCGTTCGGTAAAAATACCCACCACCGACCCGTCCTCTGCGCAAACGATCGCACAACCACCTTCATCCTGGCTCATTGATTCAATTGCCGTGGAAAGCGGCGTGGAAGGTGAAATGCACACGTAGTCGTCGGTCTGCATAGAGCTGACTGAGTCCTGCCGTGCCTTGCGCGGTGACTCGGTTTTGCCTATTACGACAGAGGGCGCTTCATTAGCTGTGGAGTGTTCACCTGACATGGATTATTGCTCCGGGAACCGACGAAGAGTATTAGCGGAAACCTAAGTAAATCCAAAACTAATTCTACCAGTAAAAAGGTGAACAGGGGAAAAGGGGAATGGGTAAAGGGCAAGCAGTGAGCGCTTTGTTACCCTTTCCCCCTGTTCCCCATTCTTAATGCCTTGAGTTCCTTCTCATAAGGCGACAGTTCCATGAGCTTGCCGATGATCCCTGGCAGGACTTCGAGCGTGTAATCGATGTCGGCTTCAGTGTTGTAACGGCCGAGAGAAAACCTGATCGAACCCTGCGCCGCTGTGTAGGGCACATTCATCGCACGTAAAGTCGGTGACGATTGCCTGGTCGTTGAATGACAGGCGGAACCAGTGGAGACACAAACGCCGGCCTTGTCCAGGTGGACCAAAATGTTTTCGCCTTCTACGTATTCAAACGAAATGCTACTGGTGTTAGGTAAACGTTTCGCGGGATCGGCAGTTCCGTTTAGCCTGGCGTTCGGAATTCGATTCAATATCGCAGTCTCCAACTTATTGCGAAGCGTCTCGATACGTTCGTGCTCGTCGAAGTGTGCGGCCAACTCAGAAGCCGCGCCGAGTCCGACAATATTTGGCACAGCGGAAGTTCCACCTCGCCGGCCACTCTCCTGCGCACCGCCGATGATAAATGGCGGAAGTTTGACGCCCTCGCGAATGTAGAGTGCACCCACTCCTTGCGGCGCATGCAGTTTGTGACCGGACAACGCGAACAGATCGACGTCGAGTTCCTTGAGCGAGATCGGAATCTTGCCGACGGCCTGCACGCCGTCAACGTGAAAAACAGCGTCGGAATTTTTTCGTACGATCTTTCCAATCTCTTTAATTGGAAACAGCACGCCGGTTTCATTGTTTGCCATCATTACGGAAACGATTCCCGTGTCAGGGCGCAGAGCTTGTCGCAGATCGTCGAGATTGAGCTCGCCGCTTTCGTTGACCTCGAGCCAGGTCACTTCGCAGCCGATTTGCGCCAGATGCTCGCAAAGATTGCGCACTGCTTCATGCTCGACGCGCGTAGTAATAATGTGACGTCGAGCAGGATTCTGCTCGAGGAACCCGCCGATGGCCCAGTTGTCCGACTCTGAACCGCACGAGGTGAAAACAATTTCGCCGGCACTCGCAGCGCCAAGCAACTCGGCAACCTGCTCGCGAGCGCGTTCGACAGCCGCCTTCATTTGCCTGCCCAGCGAGTGTGCTGAAGATGGATTCCCGTACGTTTCCGTCAGATACGGTTGCATTGCCGCGAATACTTCAGGCGCGACGCGAGTGGTGGCGTTGTTGTCGAGATAGATCATCGGTTTGGTAAGTAGTGAATGGTGAATGGTAAATGGTGAATAGTAAACAGATCAATCCCGCACGGTTTCGTCCATTTACTATTCACCATTTACCATTCACCTGTTCAAGAATATCTTCAATCAAAGGGTAGCACGAGCGACAGCCGCCGCCGGCGCTACAGGCTGCAGTTACCTGGGCGATCGTTCGTAAAGCGTTTTCCTCGATCTCCCGTTCGATGGTTCGTTCCGAAACGCAAAAGCAGGTGCAGATCAACGCTTCATCGCCTTCCCACTCATCCCGCGCCGCGTCGCTGTAGTTGCGAATGGCCGAAACCAGAGCTTCACAAGCCATCAGCACACATTCATGTCGTTCAGCGGGCAGGGTGCCAAGTTTTCCTGCCAACTGATCAAGATTTTGCACCACGGTAGCAGCTTCGCCCGTGGTTTTCCCCAACACCTCGTCAATTAACAACGAAGCTGCAGTAACCAGGACACTGCAACCGGCTGCCTTGAATTTACCCTCGGTAATTTTTTGCGATTCGTCGATCTGCAGGGAGACACGCAGGATGGCGCCGCATTGAAAAGATCCAGACCGTCCAATGAACCTGGGTTCTCCGGCTTCTCCCACGTTCCGGGGATTCAAAAACAGTTCGGAAACCGCGCCGGAATTACTTGCCATGCGGCAATGATCCCAGACTTCGAAGCGGGCGACAAACGCGAGGCCACGGTTCTCAAATGGATCGCCGATCTGAAATTTGAGATTTCAGACTGTTTAGAGCGAGCTGGTGAGGCTGTTATCATATAGCCAACCCATGTTCAATCAGTTTCGCCAGCGCAGCCTAGAGCTTGAGCATCTCGATAAAGGTGACTACACGGCTGAAGAATATGAAGGCTGCATAGTCGAGCTGCAGCGCGTCAATCGCTGGTTGGGTGATGCAAGCGCCTTGCGGGATTCGCTCCTGAGGGAAATCGAAAAACTAAATTTGCAGACGTTTTCTGTGCTCGATGTGGGTGCAGGCTCGGGCGAGTTGTTGAGTGTTGTCGCTGAGTGGGCGCGAGAAAACGGACGAAAAGCCCAGCTCACCGGAGTTGAACTAAACGCGCGATCAGCAAAGGCAATTGCCGAACGAGCGTCGACGTTTCCTGAGATCACCGCCCTTCGCGGCGACGCTTTTCGTCTTCCTTTTGCGGCTGGTCAATTCGATTACGCGCTCTGCTCGCTTTTCACTCACCATTTCAAGAACGCCGATGTGGTGAGGATTCTTCGCGAGTTACGCCGAGTATCGACTCGCGGTATTTTCGTGATAGATCTTCACCGCCATCCGTTCGCCTACTTTTTTTATACAACAATCGGCCGCTTGTTTTTGCACAATCGTCTTATCCGCGAGGATGGCGCACTATCGATTCTGCGAAGCTTTACACCTGAAGAGCTATTGGACCTGGCGCAGAGTGCCGGACTTGATAACCCACGTGTCGAGCGACATTTTCCTTATCGCGTAGTGCTCGCCGCATAATGCCGGAACCTGAAGATGTCTTCTACAAACATATTTGACGTAGCAATCGCAGGCGCTGGTCCGGCAGGCTCGAGCGCGGCAATTCAGTTGGCGTTGGCTGGAGCGCGCGTGTTGCTCGTTGAGGAGAAGAAGTTTCCCCGACCAAAGTTATGCGGCGAATTCATTTCTCCAGAATGTTTGGCACACTTCAAACGGCTCGGCGTGATGGATCAGATGGGCGCTGCCGGGGGCGCCGCGGTTTCGGAAACGGTTTTTTATTCACGACATGGAAACAGTGTCGCCGTGCCGAGCGAATGGTTTATGTCCGGCACGCCAGCGCTTGGTTTGAGTCGAAGTGAAATGGATCATCAACTTCTCCAGCGGGCGAAGCAGGCGAGCGTGTTGGTGTTGGAAGAAGCGCATGCTTCGCGACTAATCTGCGAGCGCGCGGAAGTGCGCGGCATACGCGTAAAGAGCGGAGACGCCATACGAGATTACGAAGCGTTGATAACTGTAGACGCGACCGGCAGGACTCGCAGCCTGGCCCGGCATTTGGATCCGCCGCGACCGAATCAAAGAAAGCACATCAATCCGCTAGTTGCGTTTAAGGCTCATTTGAAAGGTGCTCGCGTGGCGGCCGGCGCTTGCGAAATTTATTTCTACAAACGCGGCTATGGAGGATTGAGTGCGGTTGAAGGCGGCGTCAGCAACCTGTGTTTTATTGTCGCGGCAAATGACGTCCGACGTTATAACTCGAATCCGGAACTCGTGCTGCGTGAAGTAGTGATGAAGAATGCTCGCGCCGCTTACACACTTGCTGAAGCGACAGCGAGCACGCCCTGGCTTAGTGTGGCGCTGGAGCGCTTTGGTCGACGGACCCTGGCACCAGCGCCGGGGTTATTAACTGTAGGAGATGCCGCCGCTTTCATTGATCCATTTACTGGCAGCGGCATGTTGATGGCTCTCGAAAGCGGCCAGGTTGCCGCGGAAGCGATCGTGAAAAATCTCGCGCAGCTACGACGAGGTAGTGGCTTTCAGTCTCTTGCGATCAATTACGAAGCTGAATACCAGCGACGCTTCGCTAGCCGTTTGCGCGTGTCGGGTCTGCTTCGACGAGCAGCATTTTTCCCCAACCTGGCCGAAGCGGCCATACTCCTGTCTGGCACAAGCTCAACCTTGCGGCGGAAACTCGCTCGCGCCACGCGCCATTCAGGCAGACATGCAGTGAGACCCTCCAGCCTCTGATTACCTGCCTCATTCAACATCGGCACACAAAATCAGAACTGGGAGCGATAGCGACCAGCCAAGCACTCAACTGACAGTTTCGAGAATTGGCCAGTGCACTTTTCCTGCGTTGACTCTTCGGCTGGTCGCTATCGCTCCCAGTTCTGATTTTGTGTGCTGGCTGGATGTTCACAAGCACCGCACTGAGTCTCAACATTTGCTGCTGTGGTCCTTCATATCAAGGCCGTCGACAAGTATATAAATGCTTGCCAGATGGGAGCTTTTGGAGTAAAAAGGCGGAGCGTCTCTAATCGCCCGATAGTGTCTGGTTCTTACCTTTTGGTCGTCAGCGTTCCTAAACTTAGCTAAGGAGAAACAATAATGTTTGCGTCTTCTACGCAGTGGCTAAATCCTTCGATTCGCTTGGCAGTCCTTTTGCTCCTCACCGCAGCTTTCGGTTCAAGCATCGCTCTTGGGCAGACGCAATCCAACGCCGCGGACTTGCAAGGCGTGGTTCGCGATCAAAGCGGGGCGGTGGTAAGTGGCGCAACTGTGACGGCTCGGAATGTGGGTACCAACACCAGCAAGACAACCACGACAAATGACGATGGCGATTATTTGATTGTGAACCTCGTGCCCGGTGACTATGAAGTCACTGTAGAAGCTGCAAACTTTAAGAAATCCGTTTTGCCTGATGTGAAACTCACCGTCGGTCAGCGCGCAGATTTGGACATCGCGTTAGAAGTGGGCCAGGTCAGCGAAGTGGTAACTGTCTCCGGCGCCTCCGCAGAGTTGGTGGAAACTTCAAAAACCGCCATTGCAACCACAGTGGATCTGCAACGTATCGAGAATCTTCCGATCAACGAAAGAAACTATCTGGCCTTTGCCCTGACCACCTCTACTGTCGGGCGAGACAATGGCCGTCCAATTGGACCAGCGCCCACCACCGGCTTGAACTTTGGCGGTCAACGCGGCCGCTCCAACCTGGTCCAGGTTGACGGCGCGGACAACACGGACAACTCGGTCAACGCCTCGCGCTCGACTGTTTCCCAGGAGGCTGTTCAGGAATTCCAGGTGGTGACAAATTCCTTTGCGCCGGAGTTTGGACGCTCTTCCGGCGGTATCGTTAACGTGGTGACCAAGAGCGGCACCAATGATTTCCACGGAAACGTTTTTGGCTTTCTCCGAGACAAGAGTTTTCAGGCGCGCAATCCGTTTGCGCCGATAGCGAAGCCGGATTTCAGGCGAACTCAATACGGCGTCACGCTGGGTGGCCCAATGGATCGGGATCGCACTTTCTTCTTCTTCGCTTTCGAACAACGCCGACGTGACGAGTCGGGTTTCTTTACCAGCGATGTTGCGCGTGGCCTCGGCAGTTCAATATCAATACCCATTACCGGCCTTGGCACTCAAACTTTTCGCAACCTGACGCCAGGGCAGGTGAGCTATATCAGTAGCCTGCTGGGCACTGGAAACGCGGCAGCGATTGGCGCAGCTGTCAACTACGCTTATCTGGCATCGAGCGGAGGAACAACCGGACTTACAGGCACGAATCCGCTGCTGAGCGCCGGCGGAGCGATTACTGCTGGTCAGGTAATCGGAAGTCGGTTCCTTTTGACGGGCGCGCCTGTGCCGGTTGGCACCACCGGCACCAATGGATTGCCGATCGCATTTCGTCCGTTGAATGATTTACAGAGGATCTTTCCGATTGTTGAGAGAACGACCTTCAATTCAATTCGCATCGATCACCTGATTACCAAAGACCATCTATTCACTCTTCGCGGCGGCTACAACCCCAGTCGCATTACGGGAATTCAGGTGGAATCGCAGAACCAGTCGCTGGGCCAGAACGATTTTTCTCGTACCGGCATTTCCAAGCTGATCGATTCTACAGTGGTTGCGAGCTTGACCTCGACATTCGGCGGCAGCAAGGTAAACGAAGCGAGGTTCAATTTCGGCGAGCGGCGGGCGACCTTCACCTCACAGAACAAAGAAGCCGTTGCTTTCAACATCACCGGCACCGCGTTCATCGGTCGGGAACTCTTTTCGCCTGTAGTTCGCACTGAAACTCGATATGAATGGACCGATAATCTCAGCGTGGTTGCCGGCAACCACTCCTTCAAGTTTGGCGGGGACATAGCCTTCGTTAGAATTCCTTCCGCCGTCTTCGAACTAAACTTTGCCGGACTTTTCAATTTCGGCGAGTTTTCCGCTCGTACTCTGGCGCCCACTTTGCCGACAGCTCCGAACGGACAAACACCGCCAAACTTTACTGCCGTTCAGTCTTATGGACTCGGTATCCCCTCGGTTTATGTTCAGGGTTTCGGCAATCCGGTCAGCAAGCTAAAGAACCAGCCGATGGCGTTTTTTGCCCAGGATTCGTGGAAAATCAGGCCAAACCTGACGCTGAACTACGGCGTGCGCTATGACTATGAACTGACAGAGACGATTCCGCCGGCCGCCCAGTTTAGAGATCCTCTGTCGGGCATCACACTTTCGCAGGCAGACCTTTTAGCGGCCCAGGATGCGATGGGCGTGCAACAGGGCTTTCCGCGCGACAAGAATAACTGGGCGCCAAGATTGGCGGTGGCGTGGGATCCACAGAACAACGGCAAGACAGTAATCCGCGGCGCCTTTGGCCTCTTCTACGATCACCCGCTTTTGGCGATCGCTTTCAACTCCGATATTGCAGACGCGGCCCAGCAGCAGCAAGCAACCCTGACCTTTAACAATCCGGCGCCCACAACGTTCCTTAATGCGGCGCAGATCTTCCAGGGCACCGTTCGGGTCTGCAACTTCGTCGGCGCCATTCCCGGCGTTAACTGCACGCCCGGCGCCGCCTCAAGTGCGGAATATCAGCTCGGACGCCAGCGTTTCAACGATCAGACTTTCCCCGGATTCGGAACGATTCTTCCGTTCGTCCTTTTCCCGGATAAGAATTTTGAATATGCGTACGCCAATCAAGGCAACTTCTCGGTGGAGCGGCAACTTTCGAAAGACATGTCGCTCTCAGCGAATTACATCTTTGTCGGCGCACATCACTTGCCGCATCCACGCGACATTAATTTGATGCGCAATGATTTGCTGATTGAAAACTTCCGTCGCTTCTTTAGTGTTGCGCCGCCGGATCCGACTTCGGCGCAATTCTTCTCGTTGCCCACCAGCAACTGTGCGCCAAGTGCGGCTTGCCCGCTGGGCTTCACCGTTGTTATTCCAGGCATTCTCGGTCGGAACGCCGCCGGCCAGGGCATAGTGTCCCCAATTGCGGCAAACTTTTTCCGCCCCAATGCGCCAAACTATTTCTTTGTTCAGGCATTGACCGGTTTGCCGCCGGCAACATTTAACGCGCTGCTTGCCGCCAACAACACCCTGCGTACACCCGGCGTGATCTCGCCCTTCGGCGACGTAAGCGCACAGCTTTCCGAAGGCAATTCGATTTATCACGCCTTGAACCTTGATTTGAAGCGCCGCTTCGCCAACAACTTCCAATTTTTGGCGTCCTTAACCTGGGCCCACTCGATCGATGACTCTTCCGACTTGCAGACATTGCTCAAGCCGCAGAACAACCTGAATTTCCGCGCCGATCGGGCCGACTCACTTTTCGACCAACGGCTCCGTTACGTATTCAGCGCTATCGTCACTTCGCCTGGCGAGTGGCGTCATTCAGACAGCGGTCTGCATCGCTTCCTGTCGGATTTCACCATCGCTCCCATTCTGGAAGTAGGCACAGGACGTCCGTTCAATATCATCACCGGTGTTGACACCAATGGTGACCAGCAGAGCTCCAACGATCGACCCAACGTGACTTCAAGTGGTGCGCTCGTTCTGCCGGGATTCTTTACGAACGGCAGCCTGGGACGAAATATGGGAATCACGCACAAGTTCGCCTCGCTAGATCTGCGCGTTATGAGATCCGTCCGCCTGGGCGAACGCGCCCGGCTGGATCTGATTGCCGAAGGCTTCAATATGTTCAATCGCTTCAACGAAGCCTCCGCATCGCCACTGTTTAGCGACGTCAATGCCTTTGGTCAGCGCGCCGGCAATGGCCGTTACTACAGCCGCCCCACTGCTTCGTATGATCCAAGACAGTTTCAATTTGGACTGAAACTGAACTTCTAGGTGATACAAAATCATCGACAGGCATTACTACCTGTCCCAACTAAGCGATCGGCCAGCGTGGCCGGTCGCTTTTCTTTTAAGCCGTTAGTTAGTAGTCTTTGCCCTCAAGGGGTGAACTCGGCAAACTAAAGAGGCGCCCGCGGCATCGGAAACATTGTCTTTCGGAAGCGCTCTATTCACCTCGAAATTAAGCCTCTCCCCGGAAGAATTATCTATGATTAATCGTCCCTTTTACCGCGTACTTGCCTTAAGTCTGTCCATTATGGTTTTAGGCGGGATTGTTTTTGCTCAATCAAGCCGGCCGCGCCGGGTGAAGCCGCAACCGGCTAAGCCAGCAGAAGAACCGCTACTTAGACCGGAACCCAAGCCGAGTCCGACAGCGAAGAACAATTCCAGCCGTCCACTAATTGACGTGCAGCCGGTAAAGCCCGTCGTAAATACTGTAGGCACCGGCGACACGACGCATGCTTATCAACTGCTGCAACAAAAGGAATTCGCGGCGGCAGCCGCGGAAGCCAAAGTCGATCGCGGCACAGTTTCCAAATGATGCTGAAGCCTGGAAAATCGCGGGCTTTGCGGAACTGAGTCTCAAGCAATACGATCCGGCGATAGAAGATCTGGAGAAAGCCCGCAATCTGCAGGAAGTTGCCAAGCGCCAGGATCCAAACACGGACGATGCGTTGGCGCAGGCTTACGTCCTTTCTGAAAAATTCGATCGCGCCCTGCCCTTGCTGGTCGCTGCTACCTCGCGACCCGGCGCCCAACCGGATCCGTCTTTGCTTTATTTTCGCGGTCTGGCCGAATACAAAACCGGCAAACCGTTGGACGCGGAGAAAACCTTCACGGCTGTTATAAAGGCAAACCCCAAAGATACTTTGTCGCTTTTCTATCTGGGTCAGATTGCTGTTGGCAGAAACGATTTGGATAGCGCCATCGCTTCACTCAATCGTGCGACTGTTAATGATCCCCGCTTTGCGGCTGCCTGGACGTTACTCACGTCAGCTTATTTGCGGCGGGCAGCGCTGAACGCAGATCCTGCAAAAGCGTCTGCGGACTACCTGAGCGCAGTGCGTGCCGGCGAAGGCTTAATCAAGGTTAGAACTGATGCTGAGGCAGTCACACTCTTTGGGCAAGCCTTGATTGGATCGGAACAGTATGTGCGCGCTGCGGCCGCCCTTGAACGGGCAACCTTGGGGCCGGATGCCAAGGGTGTAACTTTTTATCTGCTCGGCATCGCACAATCGCGGGCGAAGAACTTTCCCAAGGCGATCGCGGCGTTACAAACGGCCGCACAGAAATCCCCGGATGATGTCAACGTGCTTCGCGAGCTGGGTTACGCTTACGAAATAACCAAGCAGTATGCAAAGGCTTTAACCGTATATGAGAAAGGTTTGAGTCTGGCGCCGAGCGATACGGATTTCAAGGAAGCAGCTGAGCGGGTGCGGCCATTCGCAAAATGATCGGAATTTGTTGGAGGTAAGGAATGAAATTTACTGGAGTACTTTTGTTAACGGTTTTTATGGCTGCGGCAGTTTGCGCACAGCGGCCAAGGGTGGTGGAAAAGGACACGCCGAAAGACGCTACCAAGGCGACGCCGGCTCCCGCTCCACAAACGATGAATGCGAAGTATGAGGGCGGGATCTTTGGCTACAACAAGACCCTGGAAGGCACGCTCAGCTTCGACGATACCAACCAGCGTCTCCTTTTCCGTAAGGATAATAAGGATTTGTTTTTCATTCCTTACAATGCCGTGACCTCGGCGTTTGCCGATACGCAGAAACGACGACCAACCGCCGCTACCATCGGGCAGGTTGTTCCTTATCTCGGATGGCCGATAGGGATGATCAAGACGAAGGTGCGTTATCTGACACTGCAATACAGTGATCCGGATACGCGAGTCTCTGGGGTGACCAGTTTTCGTTTGGATAACAAGGATCTGGTCGACTCGGCCTTGTTTACGCTGGCCAACAAAGCGGGAATGGTGCCGCGGGGCGAGGTCTACATCAAAAAGAAAGACGATGCGGAGGCTAAGAAGACAACTCCCTGACGTCAGGCCCAATGTATGCAGGAAGAGGCGGGATTAATCACCCGCCTCTTTCTTTTGTCGATAAGGCTAAAACTTCTGCCAGTTCCCGCCACCGGTAACCACATACTGCACCGCGTATCGTCGCAGCTTTTCCCGGTTCTCTTTCAGGTAGGTTGGGTGATCCAGCGCAATCCCATTGTCTGGCTTGGCTAAAAGGATGTAAGCCTCAAGCAGGCCTTCGTCATTAAGTTTTTTCAGCTTTACCAGTGCCGGACTCAACTTCTTCGTTTTCTTGTCAGACGTTGCCAGCGTTATCACACTGCGCAAGGCTTCTGCTTCTTCTGCCAAACTGTGACGATACTTCTGGCCCGGAAATTTTTGCACAAAGGTTTCGTTGTGCCATTTAGAACGGGTGGCACCATAAGAGATCCAGGCGAACGATCCATCGTCGTCTCCCAGTAACGCGTTCGCATCCAGATTCACCTTTGCGTCACCCTTTTCGTCAAAGGTTACGTTGGTGGGGATATCGATGGTCGGGTGGGCCAGACTGGTTTTGGTTGCCTGGCCCCATTGTACCAGCCCTGCGATCGCAAACTTGTTGTAAGGCTCGGTAATAAAAGCTTCGATATAGCGGTCGCGAGCTTCCGCTGTTTTGCCCTGCTTCATTAAAGGTGTAGCCGAATAGCGATAAGCCGTTTCTTTGGTGGGGTCAATCTCGATCGCTTTCTTATACCAGAGTTCGGCGTTTGCGAAGTCCTCCTTCGACATAAACACATCGCCGGAAAAAAGCGCAGCGTGATAGAGCCTGGGATCAAGCGTGAGGGCTTTTTGATAGTTCCGCAGCGCATCGTCGAGTTTACCTTGAGAGAAAAAAGCTTCTGCTTGCGTCATCAGACTGTTGGCTGCAATGTTCTCAGAAAAGCTCTGGCCCAGACTACCATCGAGCGGAATGCTTTCGATTAGGGCGTCCACCACCGGCTCTTCAATATTCAATTCTTTCGCCCTCATGAAAGCCGCACGCGCGCGCTTGCTCAATGCAATCCGCTGGTCGACGTCCTTCGTGTTATTTGCGTGCGCAATCAGGGCAAACCCGAGATAGAAATGCATCCGAGCATTGTTTGGTTCGGCAACAACGATCTTTTCCAACAGCGGCAGGGCTTCGAGGTAATTGGTTTTCTCGGTTAACTCGAACACCTTTGCCTTGAGCTTCTCGATGGACTCGCCGGTTTGCGCAGAAACATTCGAACAATAGATGCTCGAAAGACAAAACAGCACGACCGCTAAACACGTAGCGACCTTTAGCGACTTTAGTGGAAACATAAATTCACTCCTGCGGCGTTATTGAGGGCGGTATCTTGTTTGTCACTAATTGAACGGCTTTACAAGCAAATAATGCGGCTGAACTTAATGTATTTTGCCGCGCGTTAGCCTGCCTATCCTTTGGTCGCCTCTTAGAATGAGTTCGCAAGCCTTGAAAGCATATTCCTCGAAGGCTTCCAGCCGGGAGGCCAGGACTATCCAGGCTTTGTTTCCGGAAGGCGACCGCCACAACTGCCGCTTTGGTAACTCGGGAAACTCCCGAGCCAAACTCTCAAGATGTTCCGTAGTGGTGTATAGCCACACGCCATTGGAATTGGGTTGTTTGACGCTATCGCGCAACGAACAGAGCAGTTTCTCATCGAGGTACACACTGGTGAAGCCAAACCAGTGTTTGATGGTAGGACGAATCGCGCTCAGTTCTTCAAGAACAAAGGGAAATGGATCTCGTCGCTTCTTTGAAGAACTACTCTTCATAACTCTCAGGATACAGGAGGGAAATCCGCGGCAAGTTCATTTATTCCCTCGACTCTGCCCAGTGATGAATCTTGTCACTTCGTCCGCAACGCGCGGCGGCATTTCTTCCTGGGGAAGGTGACCGCAGTTTTCAAAGGTCACGAGTTTTGAACGTTTGATGAGTGCGTTCAACTTATGCCCGGCCGCAACCGGAATGAGTGCATCTTGCTCGCCCCACAGAATCAGGGTGTCGACATTAATCTTGCCAAGCTCTGGTTCAACAGCAAATTGTCCGGCCTGAATGCGTGCGCGCAGCGCCGCCAGTTGTCCGCCGCGCGTTTTCAGCGGCAAATAGTAGGCAGCCACTCGCTCATCAGTAACTTTACTACGATCGTAAAAACTTTTTTCCAGCCCTTCGCGGACGAGTTTATCCGACCTCAATACCAGCGCCGTCAAAACGCGTCCCAGAACAGGAATCAGGAGGTAGTTGGGCGCCAGCGAGCCGCTGCCTGGCACCTGAATCCCTCCGCTGTCGATGAGAATCAATCCGGCGACGCGTTCGGGATTAGCGAGGGCTACGTTAAGCGCAACTTCGCCGCCCATTGAACTGCCGCAAAGCCACGCCTTTTCAAGGTTAAGCTGCGCGAGCAGATGCGCAACCAGAGCTGCCTGCGCGCGTCTGGTGTAGTCGCCATCAGGCTTTCCGGAAAGACCAAAGCCTTTGAGGTCAACCGCGATCACGTGAAAACTTTTCGAGAGCGGTTCGAAAACGTCTTTCCACGAATAGGTTGACGAGGTGAAACCGTGAAGCAAAACGAGCGGTGTGCCCGTGCCCTTATCCTGATAGTGAATTCTTACTCCGTCGATATCGATGAAATGGCTATAGTCGGAGTTGGGAACGCCGGCGCGAACTTCGTCAAAGGAGACATCAGCTGGTCGGGAAAACCAAAAGCCTGTGAGAGCAACTGCGGCAACGACCATCAGCGCCAGCAGGAACTTTAAGAGTCTTTTCATTATGGTGTTGTCACTTGGCTAGATCGCGCAATTTTCCAACCCGAAGGGTTGAGCAGAAAGTAGCCGGTGGTCGAAGCGGTAGCGCAGACCACCGGGAAGGTGGCCTATCTGCATGCACCCTGAAGGGGTGCCATAAGCCACTCATTCCCGCCCCCCAGGGCGCTTTTTCTTTCAAACCTGTGCGGCGGTCTGCGCAACGCTTCGACCACCGGCTACTATCTATCAGCCTTCCAGGCTGAAATCACCGATTACTGCCTCGCGATTGCGGGCCTTCCGCGCAAGATATATTTCTGAACTTTACCCGTTGCTGTCTTTGGCAGTTCCGCAACAAAGGTGCATCCATGCGGCGCCTTGAAGTGCGCGAGATTCGCGCGCGCAAACTCGCGCAACTCATTTTCGGAAACTTCGGCGCCGGACTTCAAGACTACGAACGCGTGCGGCGACTCGCCCCAACGCTCGTGAGGCAGACCCACGATCGCAACCTCCTGCACGGCTGGATGTCGCAGCAAAACTCCTTCGACCTCCACGGAAGAAATGTTTTCGCCGCCGCTGATAATTACATCCTTAATCCGATCCCTGATCTCCGCGTAGCCGTTTGCGTGTACGACAGCGGCATCGCCCGTATGGAACCAGCCACCGCGCATTGCTTCATCTGTGGCCTCCGGATCCTCGAAGTAGCCCTTCATCACGGCATTGCCACGAACGACGATTTCACCCTGGGTTTCACCGTCATGTGGCACTTCGCGCGCGTTTTCATCCACCACGCGCAACTCGCCGGAGGTTAGTAACTCGACTCCCTGACACGCCTTGACCCTGCATCTTTCACCAATCATTAGAGCATCGTGTTCGGGTCTCGGTTCGCAAATCGTGATGAAGGGCGAAGTCTCGGTCAGTCCGTAACCTTGCGTAATCACCCATCCCAATTCACCCTCGATGCGCTCGATGGTGGCCGCCGCCGGTGGCGCGCCGGCCGTCAGGATGCGAAGCCCGCGTCGCGTTTTCGCGCCTCAGTTCAGCCGGCCCATTGGCGATGCTGATCAAAACGGTCGGCGCCGCGCAGAGCATGCTAATGCTCTCATCCTTGATCTTTTGAAAGATAGCGACCGGGTCCACTTTACGCAGACAAACATGCGTTCCCCCGGCAGCGGTTATAATCCATACAAACGTCCAGCCATTCGCATGAAACATGGGCAAAGTCCAAAGGTAGCGATCGGAGAGTGACACGGGATGATGGATGAGCGTGCCGATCACATTTATGTAGGCGTTACGATGGGTGATCATCACCCCCTTTGGCCTGGAGGTAGTGCCGCTGGTGTAGTTGATTGTCAATAGATCACTTTCCTGAATTTCCGGCCGCGCGAATTCTGCGGGAGCATCGTTGAGCATCGTTTCGTAATCGAGCCAGCCCGGCCTGCCTCCGCCGCCTTCAAGCGCAACAAACGCCGTGACGTTTTGCAACTGCGAACGAACTTCTTCAATTGCATCGAGGTAGTCGGAATGAGCACAGACGATTTTCGAACCGCTGTGATTGATCAGGTAAACAAAGTCGGCGGCAGTTAGACGGTAGTTAATTGGCACCAGCACAGCGCCGAGTTGAGGCACGGCGTAAAAAGATTCGAGTTGTGCATGTGTGTTGGGTGCGATGTAGGCAACTCGATCACCCTGCTTCACGCCCAGCGCCTGCAAGGCTGCCGACCAACGATCGCAGCGCGAGAAAAACTGTTCGTAGGTAAGTCGCAGCTCGCCATCCACAACGGCTTCGCGTTCGGGATAAAGTTTGCGCGTGCGGCGCGCAAATTCAAGCGGGGTCAGGGGAAGCTCCAATCGGATTCCTCCTTCAAGTGAGTTGAGCAACAGGTGTTATTCGACCAGCAGGTTTTTCGTTTCCGTTTCCCGCATGGCTTCTTCCAACTCTTTCTGTTTGAGACCGGCCGCTCCGTGATATTTGATAAATTCCGGAAGCAACAGCGAGATTATCGCCGAGCCTACCACGCATAGAATTCCACCTGAAACAATTGAAGCGCGCACGCTGAACAGTGTGGCAACGATTCCTGCTTCTGCGTCGCCAAGTTTTGGGCCGGAGGTGTAGCTGATCATCTCCAGACCGGCCAGCCGCCCGCGCAAGTAGTGTGGAATCGTCTGACTCCAAATAGTCATGCGAAACACCGCGCTAATCATATCGAAACCACCGGCCAGCGCCAGAAAGAATAAGGCCAGATACAGATTATGCGCTAAGCCGAAAAAGATCATAGCGACACCCCAGAGCGCCGCGGCAACGGCAACGAACAAGCCATGTCGATTGACCCTTTTCGCCCAGCCTGACGTTAGCGTAGCCACAAGTGCACCCACCGACGGGGCGGCGTAAAAAAACCCGACCGTTCCGGCGCCGAAGTTTGCAGCCATCGCTGGGAAAAGCGCCGACGGCATACCGAAGAACATGGCGTTCATATCAATCAGGTAAGTGCCGAGAATATCTTTTCGTTTCCAGGCATAACTCAAACCTTCAGCCACGGATTTCAAGGTGGGCCGTTGTTCGGCTTGTGATGGGGCCGGGACGGCCCGAATAAGAAACACAGCGGTGAGCGAAGCGGCGAAGGTAACCAGGTCAATTGAATAGGCAATGCCGGCGCCGTATCTTGCCAGGATAATTCCAGCAATCGATGGGCCTAATATCGTGGTCACATTCCAACGCAGTGAATTCAGCGCACTGACCGAAGCCATCAACTCTAACGGCACTATTTTTTGCAGCATCGATTCAAACGAAGGCCGTTGCAAAGCGCCAAGTCCGGCATGAAGAGCAGCGCAAACAAATAGCAGCCAAATCTGCGGCTTGCTCAACGTTGCGTTAAGAACCAGCACAGCGGTTACGAGGGTTTGCCCGATTTCGGTCAGGCGCAGCATCTTTCGCTTGTCAATGAAATCTGCATAAGCCCCGCCGACAAATGCCATCAGCAGAATCAAGACAAATTCAGAAGCACTCAATAAACCGACGAGCAGCGTTGATCCGGTCAACTGGTAAACCTGAACAGGCACCACGACGAAACTCATTGCCGTACCGAAGGCGGAAATAAGTTGACCAAAGAAGAGCAGGCGGTAGTCTCGGGAGATTCTTAAAGGCGAGATATCTATCAGCATCAACTCTGTCTCGATTCAAAGGCTTAAAACAAGAGAAAAGCCGCATTATCAGGAAGCGGGGGCAAGCCCTTCCCAACCTAAGAGACGACTACCTTGATGATGACCTCTCGACTTAAACGCTCGTGCAGTTAGGAAGGGGGCTCGCCCCCGTTGTATTTTTCTAATTACTTCTCAACCCCTCAGCTGAGTATTACTTCTTCTTCGTCGCTTCCCAGGTAGACGTAAATCCTTCTGTGGTGAATTCTCCGACAAGTTTGGCTTCCTGTAGCTTGCCGGTAATGGCAATCGACTCGTGAGTTTTGAAGTCGAGCGTGCAAGTTAACTTGCCGTTGACCCATGAACCATCGCGAATAGTGCCCAGGCCGGTGTGCGCCGACTCTGCGGTTCCGGTGACCTTATCGCCGTCGAGCTTAAAGTTGAAAGTCGCCGCAGAAGTGTGCTCACCGACCTTGAATAAGGCGTCCCAATCTCCGGAGATGAGATCCGGCGTTTGGATCGCGCGCGCAGATCCGGTGACGACTGAAAAGGATAATCCAGCCGCCGCAATCAACATCATAATTAACCCAATGAACATTCTTAATCGCATAGTTGTGACTCCATTTCTTAAAAGTGAAATTAACGCTCAAAAAAAGAGCGGGGGCAAGCCCGCCTTCCTAACCCTGAGGTAATCAGGAGTTGAATCATCGAAAACTTGCTTGAAAGGCTTTCGAGCGGGAAGCAACCCGAGCTCGGTCGTAGTCTCACAGGTCAGGAAGGCGGGCTTGCCCCCGTTGTATTTCCCCAACGCTACCGTGTCAACCGATAAATCAAAACTGCGGCGCGCTTGATCTGTCTTGGCAAAGTGTCTAAATCGGCATATTCGCCACGCGCGTGCGCGGCTCCTCCGGTTGCACCCAGGCCATCAAGACCAGGAATCAGATGCGTGACGTAAGCAACGTCGCCGGCGCCTCTCGCTCCGGGATCGAGCGGCTCGATTTTCTCAAAACCCAGATCCTGACTAACGGCATCGAGCTGCTTCAACAAATTGTAGTTTCCTTCGTTCGGCGACATTGCCGGAATGCCATCTGCAAAAGTAATTTTCGCCGTGGCTCCAGGCAAACTCCTGGCTACAATCTCGCGCATCTTCGCGCGCGCAGCCTCCTTCTGCTCCTCACGAATAAAACGCAAATCACCACGGACAATGACCCTGGCCGGGACGACATTCGTCTTGCCTCGCGTTATCAGGCTTTGGTCTTTAACTTCCACTTCAGTGCCGCCTGAGATCACCGACGGATTGAAGGTGAGATATTCTTCCCCGCGCAACGTTTCATAAAACTGATTGAGGATTCGTGCCGCTTCAAAGATCGCGCCGCTTCCCATGCCTTTGAAAATCGCCGAGGAGTGGCCAGTTTTGGCGGTGACTTCAAGCGTCCAGTCGCTGCTGCCGCGACGTGCCACCGTTGCAATATTACTGCCACCGTTTTCAAAACTCAGGGCGAGGTCGCTGCGTTTGGCGGCGGCGATCATGTCCCTGCGACTCACTTCCACCGGGTCTCCGGAATCTTCCTCGTCGCCGGTGAGCATCACGATGATGCTCGAGTCCTTGAGCGCACCGGTCTCACGCAACGCTTTCAAAGCGAAATACAAAACAACATCGCCGGCTTTCATGTCTGACGATCCGGTGCCGAATGCTTTGTTGCCCTCACGCCGGAATTTTTCGCCTTTCAACACGGTGTCGATGTGACCGAGCAACAGGATCCGTTTTCCTTTCGCACCCTTCTTTTCGGCTAACAGATGCCCGGCTCGTTTCATTTCCACCGGCATATCGATCCAGCGGGCGGTGAAACCCAGAGACTCAAACCCTGCTCTGAAGATCGCGCCAACCTGCTTGACGCCTGCCAGGTTTTCGGTCGGACTCTCAATGTTCACGGTTTTTTCCAAAAGGGCGGTGGCTTCGCTGGCGTGCGCATCGATGTAGTCGACAAGTTTCTGTTCTTCGGGAGAGATTTTTTGCGCGGAGGCGAGTGTGGCAGACGAAGCTGCAAACATGATCGCCAGGGCAAGTCTGGCAATCCAGGTTTTACCCATCCGCACTTCACTGCTCGCTTCCCTCATCGGGTGTTTATCCTTTCGCTCGTCGATCAATTTGGCCGTGAATTAATAATTTCTTCCTGAATGCTGGTCAAGCGATGTGCTGGGACCGCGGGCGTCTCGCCCGCAATGAGCGCGAAGCGCGAAAATCGGTAAAGAAAGTGCCTTCCGAAATACTTCGCGCCTGCGGTGCGTTTGCGGGCGGGACGCCCGCGGTGCCAGCACCTCACTTGAGTGGTTTTACTGGGGCCGGCGATTTGAGTTATCCATGTCTGAAACAATCAGCCAACGCCCATCTGCACCCTTACGCAATGTCAGCGTGAACTTACCGTTGTCCGGTTTTCCTCGTTCTCCACTATAGCCGCCGATGATGTAGCCGGTGTCTCCGTTGGTGGCGTAGGCAAACGCGCGCAACGAGAGTGGCGATCCGTTTCTCGTATAAAGTTTCTGGATTGCGGCCCGGCCTTTCACCGGCGGCCCTCCGTTTGACAACACAAATCCATCCTCGGCGAACAGGTTCGCCAGGGCTGCGGCATCGCCGGACTTCCATCCCGCTTCATAATCTGTCAGGACCCGCGCCAACTCTGGCGGGAGCTCGACGGACGGTTCTCCCGCCCCCGCCGGTTCTGCGGTTTCGGGTGGGACTCTGGTCGATTGCCAGTTCACCACCTGCCACTTGGTGTTTCGTTTAACGAAAGTGCCGCTATTCAGATAGTTCATGACTTCGGTGTTCGCGCCTCTAACAGTTGTTCCCACCAAGCGAAACGCGACGATCGCTGTATTTCCGTATTGTTGAATGCGGACGTCTTCGGCGGTGAAGGTTGTGGTTGGATCACCGGGCTTGGGCGCGGGTGCCGAACGCACATCGCGCATAATGTCTGTCTTGCCACGCCGCCTTCCTCCCGAGCCGGTATAGATCACATCTTCGGCCCAAAAACGATCGTGAACTGCAGCGTCGTTGCGTGAAGCGCCGGCGAGAAACTCGTTCAGCAGCTTGGTTAGATCTGTTGCCTCAGGTGCGGTTTGGCCGTGCAAAATTGTAAAGAAGTTAAATACTAAAATAGTTACTGAAAGAATTCGTTTCACGCGTTTCTCCTCGCGATTCTTCGAAAAATGATTAGGTAGTTTAATCTGCGTGTTATTCGAAATCGAAAAGGAAGCGGCCCCCCACTTCTGGTACATCCTGGGGAGCTCCTCATACCAACTTTCGAGGCGTTAAAGTCACCTGCAAGATATGGTCGCCTCGTCGAATCGCCAGCTTGTAGGCTACCGGCCGCTCGAACATCTCATTCAATTTTGTAAGAGTCAATTCCGAAGCAGGCTGGTCGTTAACTTTAATGATTAGGTCATCTGGCTGCAATCCGACTTCGGATGCCGGCGAGCTCTCGAGCACGTCGGTAATGCGAAATCTCGTATAGTTCTTATCTTCGCCAATGAGTGCAAGTCCGCTGAACGCACGATCAAACGGCTCGTTGAAATTTGCGGCCGGTTCAAAAATGATCCGCTCACGATTGTAGTCAAGAAATATTTTGAATTTACTGGCCACTCGCTGGCCGATGTTTCCCGACAGATTTTTGTTCGCGAAAGCTCCCGCCTTATCTTCTGAGAAGAGCACAGTCGGATTAGCAATTCGGAACTTGCCAATCTTCAACTCTGAGGCGCGACCAATCTGCCCAACACTCTGTCCGCCCGCACCGCCGGCGCCAATCGATCTAATCGTTTTGAGGCCGGTGGTGAGAAGTTTATGTTCGGTCACAAATGGACTATGAAGCGCCAGTGCGCCGCCGGAACCAATATCCAGCACGAACTTACCTTTGAGTGGCGCGCCACCAAGTGGCGTGATCTCAGCATCGATTAGCGGATGGCCCTGCCCGTCAAGTTGGATAGGAAGACTCTCACCCGGCCCTGAATAACTGAACGTGTCCTTGTCATGAAGCCTCAGCACGTGCGCCTGGTAGTCAATCTCAACCACAAACTGTTTGATGAAGTCGCTGCCTATGATCCCGTCAAAGTCATGACCAAACCGCGACGCCAATCTTCCCAACGGCATTGCCAGCGTCACCGGCTGAGCGAAATCTTTAAGCCCGGGAATCCTCCAGGTGGATTCTTTCACGAAAGACCCGGTGAGAAAATCACTACCCGCGCCGCCGACTCTGATCTGGCCCTCCAGCTTTAAGCCCAGCTCCTTCGCGCGCTCATCATCCACAATCGCCACTTTGTCACCGGTATCAAAGACAAAGGAAAGTGGTCGCGAGTTGTTGACTTCTACTTTCAGCATGATGTGCCGGACGACGAGCTGAAACGGAATTACCACGGGCGAAGTAGTTGCAACTAGTTTCGGACTTGTTGGCCTGGTGCCCGACGCAGCGGTGGCCAGTGAGAGGATAAGAATCAGAAAAGCCAACAAGCTCTTTCTGTGCATGACTAAATCTCCTGAAAATGGGATGGGTATTCGTAGTCCTGGTTGCGTGCTTTAACGCTCAGGCAGGCAGGTTAGTTTCGAAATTACGTTTGCAGTAGGAGTCTGGGAAGGCATCGGCGCCATCAGGCGCCGCTATGCTCGTGCATCCTGTAGCTTTGCGGTGCGATAAGCCTCCAGGCTTCGTGCAGATGCAGAGACAACTCTTTGTCGCTGACGCGGTCGAGTTCAATGCCGACCCAACCGCGCACGCCGACGTAAGGCGGCCGGTAAAACTTCCCCGGAGACTTATTGATAAGCATTTCCTGAATACCGATTGCCCCTGGTATTACTACCGCCACGTGCCCATCGTTGTGATGGTTGATTGAGCACGTGGCAAAGACCTTCTTTTTGACGAAGAAGGTCGGTTCGCCATGCGAGATTTTTTCCCGGGTCTCAGGTGAGGCGAGACAAATACGACGAACACGCTCAACGTTTTTATCTTCGGCCTCAGCGGTTTGCGGTTTTGTTATTTGCTTCATATCCAGCGGGCGCCATTCAACGTAACGCACAGCCAGCGCTCAGCCCAAACAATATAGTAGTTCTCTTCATCTGAGGGCGAAACCTACACAAAAAATACCGCTCAAACATCAAATGGATCTTTGTCGGTCAGGTAGGCAAGCAACTCATGACGGTTGGAGCGGGTCGCGAGCCAGCCGCGCACTCGCTCGATCTCCACATAATCCTCCGAGCCGAATCTCGCGATATAAATTCGTTCCAAACGTTTCTTGCGCGCCTCTTTTTCCGCCGCGTCCTGCCAGAAAGAAGTGAACATCGAGTTTAAGTCGTCATGAAGGTTGCGTTCCTTCAAAGCCTCCCACTCATTCCGGTCAAGCCAGACGCCTTTGCAACCGTCGCAATGATCGATTGTAAAACTGAAACCGTGTCCGACCAGATACTTGATCATGCGGAAGCGACACTCAGGGCAGTCGATGTGAAAACCCGGTTCCGCGAGTGCCAAACCGGAGTCCTGATCAGATCGTTCCGGCAAATTTGGCCCGTGTTGTTCAAGCCACTTCCAATACTCTCTTCCACGGATCCAGTTTCCGCGACACTGAGGACAGTTATGAAAGGTGAGGCCCTTTTCGAGCACCGTAGCCCGCAGCTCAGGCGACTTGCAGACCGGACACTTCATCACGACGGCTTCTTTAATACCAATTGGGTTGGTTTGCATATTACTAATCCTAAGTGCCGAGGCTTTTGATTTCATCGACCAGAGAGGTTGGACGACGTCATCCCGTCGATTGCGAAACTAACTGTGCTGCTCCTCGCCTCAGAGAGGCGAAATGTTCATAGCCATTACGCTGGGCTATAAACATTGGGCTCCTACGGAGCCTCGGGAGTAGTTTGTGCTTGATAAATCTCCCCACCCGCAGCCACAAACTCTTGCGCCTTCTCCTTCATACCCACGCCCAGCGCTGCTTGTTCATCAATCTCTTTTTGCGCGGCGTACTCGCGCACGTCCTGCGTGATCTTCATCGAGCAAAAATGCGGGCCACACATCGAACAGAAATGCGCGAGCTTGGCGCCTTCCTGCGGCAGCGTCTCGTCGTGATACTCGCGTGCGACTTCCGGGTCGAGCGAAAGGTTGAACTGATCTTCCCAACGAAACTCAAACCGAGCTTTCGACAGAGCATTGTCCCGATACTGTGAACTCGGGTGACCCTTGGCGAGATCGGCCGCGTGGGCGGCGATCTTATAGGCAATGACGCCGTCTTTTACGTCCTTCTTATTGGGAAGCCCGAGGTGTTCTTTCGGGGTGACGTAACAAAGCATCGCGGTGCCGTACCAGCCAATCATCGCCGCACCAATCGCTGAGGTGATGTGATCGTAACCGGGAGCGATGTCGGTCGTCAGTGGACCGAGCGTATAGAACGGGGCTTCCTGACAAGTTTCGAGTTGCTTGTCCATGTTCTCTTTGATCAGGTGCATCGGCACATGACCCGGACCTTCGATCATCACCTGACAGTCGCGCTCCCAGGCAATCTTCGTCAACTCACCCAGCGTTTCGAGTTCGGCAAATTGGGCTTCATCGTTGGCGTCGGCAATCGATCCCGGACGCAGGCCGTCGCCGAGTGAGAAGGAAACGTCATAAGCAGCCATGATCTCGCAGATCTCGCGGAAGCGTGTGTAAAGGAAACTTTCCTCATGATGCGCGAGGCACCACTTAGCCATGATCGATCCACCTCTACTAACAATGCCGGTAGTGCGTTTTGCTGTTAAAGGAATATAGGGAAGCCGCACGCCCGCGTGGATCGTGAAATAATCGACCCCTTGCTCAGCTTGTTCAATCAGTGTGTCGCGAAAGATTTCCCAGGTTAAGTCTTCAGCCTTGCCGCCTACTTTCTCGAGCGCCTGGTAGATTGGCACTGTGCCGATGGGCACTGGCGAGTTACGAATAATCCATTCGCGCGTGGCGTGAATATTCTTACCCGTCGATAAATCCATAACGGTATCGGAGCCGCACTTGATCGACCAGCGCATCTTCTCCACTTCGTCATCGATTGACGAAAGCACTGCTGAGTTGCCGATGTTCGCATTGATCTTGACCAGGAAGTTGCGGCCGATGATCATCGGCTCGCTTTCAGGGTGGTTGACGTTTGCGGGAATGATGGCACGACCGCGCGCCACTTCGGCACGCACAAACTCGGGTGTGACGTAGTCGGGGATCGCGGCGCCGAATGATTGGCCACGATGCTGGTGATTCAATGAGTCGCGGGGAGCCTCCGCCGCACCGTTGCGGGCGGCCGTTTGTTCAAGGGCGCGGTCCCAGTGTTCGCGATCCGCGTTCTCTCCATCTAAATGGCGACCCAGGTTTTCACGGATGGCGATGAATTCCATCTCGGGGGTGATGATGCCCTGACGCGCGTAGTGCATCTGCGTGACGCAGGCTCCGGGTTTAGCGCGCAGAGGAGTCCGACGCAGCGCTGGAAAATCTTCCAGGCGGCCTTTCTCTTTTTGGCGTGCCTGGTTCGCGGCGTCAAACGTCAGATAGCCATCGTCAATTGGTTGCAGGTCGCGGCCCGCGTATTCCTCCACGTCGTCGCGCGCGAAAATCCACGAACCCCGTAGCGGCGGAAGTCCCTCACGCACATCGCCGCGGACAGACGGATCGCCCCATGGCCCACTCGTGTCGTAAACCCGCACGGGCGCGTTGTCCACCAGCGAATTGTCGAAGTTGCGAGTCTGGTTTTGGGAAATCTCGCGAAAAGGAACACGCACGCCCGGTTGTTTACCATCGACGTAAACTCGGCGTGAATTGGGCAAAGGCTTGTCGTTGTTCACCGGCGTTGTTTCGTTATCTACTGGTTTTACTGCGGCGCTCATTTCAACTCCTCGCACTAATCGAACAGGTTAGTTGTGAAAGCAAAGACCAAAGTACAAAGACTAAGTCCAAAAATAAAAACCGCTCCACCCCGACTAAGGGATGGAACGGTCAACCAATGGCTGTTTCTCCCTTCGACGGTATTACCCGCATCAGGTTCAAGGGGTCTCCCGATTGCAGATTGCCGATGCTGCTTGCAGATTTTCATCCGCATTCGCATTCCGAAATCCGCATTCAAACGGGACTCTCAGCCTCGCGGCTCCCCCGAAAACTTTGTACGCCTAGTTTACTACACCCGGGTCAGTCCCACCACGCGCGAGGTCTCCTTCGTGGCCTAACGTCGTTATCAAAAACGGCCTTGTCTGCTAGAATCCGCACCATAATTGGCAGAACACGCTGCTTCCTTTCGCAGCGGCAAACGCGTAATGCTATCGTCAGTGGGAAATCTGGACTTTCGGGAACGGAGTTAAAGCATGAAGCGCTATTCCATTTTCCACCCGTTGGTTCTATCGTTTTTCTCGAAAGATTTGTACCGCGACGTCGGCAAAAACTGGCAGGGAACAGGACTGCTTTACCTGTTTCTGGTCCTCGCCTTGTTATGGATTCCCACCGTCATCAAAGGACACCTGGGCTTCACCAGATGGGTTGATAATGATGCCAAAGCACTTACGCAACAAATTCCTCCGATTACGATCACCAACGGTCACGCTTCCACGAATGTGCCCTTGCCTTACTTCATCAAAAATCCGAAAACCGGAGAGAGTCTGGCGCTGATCGATACGAGAGATAACTCTGAAGCAGGAAATACGTCCGTCCCGCTGGTCTTAACCGAAACAAAGCTCATTACGAATAAGAGCACCACGGAAACCAGGATTTATGATCTTTCAAGCGTGGGGAATTTCTCGGTCGATCAAACTCGAGTGGAAGGCTGGCTCGCCACGGCGAGGCAATGGTTTTTCCCAGCGCTCTATCCACTGGGCGTTCTTTTCTCTTTTATCTTTCGCGGAATCCAGGTGCTTATTTACGCCCTAATCGGCCTTCTGTTAGCGCGGATGTTGAACGCGAACCTCGACTACAAAACCCTTATGCGCCTGTCAGCAATTGCGATCACACCTGTGTTGGTATTGAATCTCCTTTTTGAATTTGTTCCAGTTCACATTCCTGGTTGGTTGCTGCTTGGCATCATGATTGAACTCGGCTATCTATTTTTCGCGGTCAAGGTGAACGCAGAGCCGGATGTTCCGGAGTACCAGCCTCCCCCGGCCTATCCGCCAGTGATGTCATAACGTCTTACTGTGCCTCTCGGTGAACCCTCGAGAATTTCAAATTAAGACAGCACTGTATCCAGAGCAGGCGTGCAATGGCCTTGACTGTCATGCAACAATGGGCTTCGCCCCCGCAACAACCCCCATCGAGATCAAACTGAGAGGATACAAATATGTCAGCAGAAATAGGGAAACGTTTTCCGGATTTTAGGTTACAAAATCAGGACGGCAAGACCGTGACGCTTAACGATTTTGCAGGAAAGTGGTTGGTGCTTTACGTCTACCCGAAAGACGATACGCCCGGTTGCACGATACAGGGCAAATCATTTACTGCCACGAAGCAGGAATTTGACGACGCTGGAATTTCAGTAGTGGGTGTCAGCGCGGACGATGTGGCTTCGCACAAAGACTTCTGCAACAAGTTTGGCTTTACCATTGACCTGCTCGCCGATCCGAATCACGAACTGCTCGACGCAGCAGGCGTGGCTCAGAGCGAATACAAGGGCACGATGTACTGGAACCGCACTTCATTCGTGATCGATCCTCAAAGCACGCTCAGAAAGATTTACGAAAAGGTAAATCCTGAAGGCCATGAGCGTGTTTTGCTTGACGATATCAAGGCGTTGCAAGCGGGCGGGTCGAAAAGCGCGGGCGTGGCTTAAAGCGGTTCGAAACTCTCTGTGCCTCCTTTGTGTCCTCCGTGTCTCTGTGGGGAATAAACTAAGCAACACCAACCACCGAGACACAGAGAACACGGAGGTTGCACAGAGAAGCAATCGCGATAGCTTTACTGATCCGCCACCGGCGAAGCCACAGCCGAGGCTGGCTCAGTGACCAGCGGTGCTTTCAGGTATTTTGAAAAGAACCAAACATAGCGGCGCACGCGATCCATCTGGTGACGCGGCTCGGTAAACCCGTGGTTTTCGCGCGGATACACCACAAACTCCACCGGCACTTTCATCTCCTTCAACGCCATGTAAAACTCCTGAGCCTGCGCGATGGGCACGCGCGTGTCTACCTGTCCGTGCATGATCATCGTGGGAGTTTTGACGTTCTTTATGTACTTCATGGGCGAACGGTCCCAGTAAAGATCGGTTGCTTCCCAGGGAGACTTATCCGAGTAAAACCAGCGCAGGTATCTTTGGATATCGTTCTGTGAGTACATCGAATAAATGTTGGAGATCGCCGCGCCTGGCGAGACAGCCTTGAAGCGATCCGTTTGCGTCAGAATCCAGAAGGTCATGTAACCGCCGTAGGACCAGCCAAAAGCTCCCAGACGATCCGGATCAGCAATGCCGCTGACGATCATTGCATCAACGCCCGACATGCAATCTTCGTAATCTCCTTTGCCCCAGGTATTCTTATTTGCCTGTGCAAATGCCAATCCCTTGCCCGTCGATCCACGAAAGTTTGGTTGCAGAACTGCGAAGCCGTTTGCGGCGAGCACCTGAACCGTACTGCTGAAATTATTAATGGAGGCACCGGTCGGTCCGCCATGTGGATTCAGCAGAAACGGAACTTTCTTTCCCGCCTCATAGCCGGCAGGCCTGGTAAGTAGTCCTTCAACCTCTGTGCCATCCTTGCTTTTCCACTTGACGATCTCCGTGTCGGCGAGCAGGTAGTCCTTCAACCATGCGTTGTGATCAGTTAGCTGCTTGTGAACCTTGAAATCTGCGTCTGCCGAGTACAACTCCGCAGGTTGTTTTGAAGTAGACGTCGTGCCGACAATCTTGCCGTCGCGACTAACTTCGGTAACTCCGGTCGATCCACCGCGCCGCGAGAGTTGTTTTACCGCGCCACCGGCTACGTCGTACGAATAGACTTCGTTAGCTTCCAACACATTGGTGCTGAAGTAAATTGTTTTACCGTCGCGTGACCACACCGGCGTTCCCACGTTCAAATCAAATTTTGTGGTCAGTTCTTTTGGCGTTCCTCCCCCTGCGGGGATCAAATAAAGAAACGAAGTTGAAACGCCGCCGCCCGCATCCGGACCGCCTGTGTAGGCGATCCACTTTCCATCAGGCGACCAGCGTGCGGTGTCACTTGATCCACTGTTGTCTTCAAGCTTCTTCTTTTCCCTACTGGCAATCGTCATGATCCAGATATCACTCAAGCTACCGTCGTCCGCTTTTGGTGTTGGCCGCGTTGTATAACTGATGCGCGTTCCATCTGGCGACCACTGCGGATCGCTCACTGTGAAGTTGCCTTCCGTCAGACGCTTTCCTTCTTTCTTCTCAACGTTCCAGAGCCAGAGGTGGGACATCCTGGTATCTCTATCAATAACAATCGTGTCGTCCTTTACTTTCTTGCGATCCTCTTGGTCTTTGTTTGGTTGATCGGTAGCAGTCAGCAGCAGCTGTTTGCCATCCGGCGACCAGCGAAAACCGGTGACGCCACCCTTTTGTGAAGTGGCTACCCAGGCTTCACCGCCATCAGCCATCATCATCCACACCTGCCGTTCGTCATCCTTTTCGCGATCCGACAAAAACGCGAGCATGCTGCCATCGGGCGACCATTCAGGTGCTGTAGAGCTTTTATCTCCGCGCGTGTATTGCATGGCCTTGCCACCGGCAGTCGGTACGACCCAAACCTGCGTGACAGATTTCCACTCCTCGTCTTTCTCCATTTTCACTTCGCCCACCGTGTAGGCGACACGCGATCCGTCGGGGGAAATCCGTGGCGAGCCGACAGTTGCGATCTTCATCAGGTCGAGCGCGCCGAGCAGTCGCTTACCATCTTTCGTTCGTGCATCGGGGACTGCAGGTTTCATTGGCCGCTTTGCGTCCGCCGACGTTGTCGTCGTTTCCTGTGCGCGCAGTTGCGACAACGGAAATGCAAAGCACAACGAGAAAAAGAAAAGGGCAGTGAAATGTTTGCGGATCATCAACGGGCTCCTCCAGACGGCAACTCTAATCCAATTCAGAACTGAGAGCCGCAAGGTAGGATAAACGGCGTGCAGGCGTCAACCGGAATCAAGAAAGGGAAAGATGCGAAGGGGAAAACGGTAAAGGGAAAGTGGTAAAGAGAGATTTACACACGGGGATCTCCCTGACCTATTTCCCCTTTCACCCCGAAAGTTTTATGGTCGCAGAACCGGTGGACGGCCGGGCCCAATCATTCTCTGCTGACGATCGTCAACCACACGGTAGTCCGGCGAGAGTTTGAAGAGTTCAGATACAGGCTCGCTTCGAATTATGTTAGTTAGCCGAAATGTCGTTTCACCAAAACGAGGATCATTGTGCTTCATCAACACAATCATATGTAGTTCCGGTGCGTACCATTCTTCATGGGAAATTACCAACGGCTGATCATTATCAAACTCACCGGCGGGAATGGTCACGGACGTGCGCGTACCCTCGGCGAGCACGCCCTCAATCACCTGCGCAGGCAATTTTTCCTTCACCGGCTCAGCGGGTTTCTGAGCCTCTTCGCCTTCACGCATTCGCCGGTGCGCGGCGCTGGCAGGCATCAAAACGCTGAATGGCGCGTTGTCTCCGCGCGCTCTTTCCATCGCCTCCATCACCCGCGGCGGCGGGAGTTCCCTCTTGCGCGCCACTCCCGTTTGAGTCTCGATAACGTAGTTAACGCGGCCAATCGGATCATTGATCACAATCAACTGACCCGCTTCACCGTTCGGACTCATCCCTCTGCGGCTCAACTCATGTTCGCGTCGCGTTCGTCCAGCAGCGTCGCGATAGATTTGGGCCGTTGACTTCCGCGTTAAGCGGTTGCCATCACTAAGCGTCTGAACATGTTCTGTAATCGATTCCGCTGAGAACGCTGCATCCTTAACGAAGGCTCGTTCAAAGTTCGCATCGGGCGTGACGAAGCTAAGCGTCTCTGGACCGCCTCGTTCAGCGCCCACCAGAGGGACAGGCGTTTCCGCAATAGGTGTGGGCAATTCGACTCGCATGGTGGACGAGCTCGAACCTATGGGCGGAACTTTTCGCGTTGTTTGAGGAGAACTACTCTGTGCGTTTGCAGTAATGAGACTGAAAAAGAGGAAAGCGATCGGAAGAACTACTCGGTATGACATTACTTAAAAACCCCGCTGGTAAGTTGAGACTATATTATCCTAACCGCCGATAAAACTCATCGAGCGTGAGGGCGCCACAAACTGCGGTTCGTTGATGTAGTGGCGCGGCTCTTTCTTCATCACGACCGCCTCGATGAAATCAACGATTTCGCCGCGCGTGGCGCCAGAGCGAACTATGTCGCGCAATGAATGTTCGACTGTAGAAAAAAGACAGGTGCGAATTTGGCCATCGGCTGTGAGACGGATACGCGAGCAGGCGCCGCAGAAGGGTTCAGTAACCGGCGCGATGATGCCGATTTCTCCCGGCGCTCCGTCAGCAAAGCGGTAGCGCGAGGAAGTCTCAGAGCCGCGATCGAAGTCTATATGTCGTTAAGGGAAACCTTTCGTTTATCCGTTCACGAATCTCGCGGCCTGACACTACATCCTTGCGCGACCAGTCGTGCCCCGAATCCAGAGGCATAAACTCGATGAAGCGCATCTTCACGTCGTACTCACGCGCAAAGGCGGCAAAGTCTGCAACTTCGTCTTCGTTGTGACCGCGCACGATGACGGCGTTGATCTTGATCGGCTCCAGGCCTGATTGTTTCGCGGCCGCGATTCCGGCCAACACACGATCCAGTACATCGACTCCCGTCATGCGCTTAAAGGTCTCAGGTTTCAGACTATCGACGCTTATCGTGATGCGATCCAGTCCGGCATCTTTCAAGCCCTGGGCCCGATCAGGCAGGAAGTACCCGTTGGTGGTCAGGGCCAAATCCTGTAAGCCTTTTGGTTTGAGCAGCGAGAGTTTTTCGATGATAGTTTCGATGTCACGTCGCATCATCGGCTCGCCACCCGTAAGCCGTATTTTTTCAATACCGAGCGAGACAAAGACGTCACACACGTATTCAATTTCTTCGTAGGAGAGCATTTGCTCTTTTGGAGCTATCGGCGGCTCGCCATGTGGCAGACAATAGAAACAGCGAAAATTGCAACGGTCGGTTAAGGACACGCGCAGGTCGCGTATCGCCCGGCCGTAGGAATCTTTGAGCAGAGTGGTCATCTTCAAGTTTTTCGCTCACCGCCCAGTTCAAAACTCGTTGTTGTTAGTGAAATGGTACGCCCCGTTTGTATGTGCAGCAAACGAGGTCGGGAACATTCAGAGAGTATCGGATTTGACTGCGATCGACCAACCCTTGCCGTGCTAACGAATTCGCTGTTGGACTAGTCGCCCTCAGTTGCGAGTGTTCCAGTTGGGTGGAAAACAAAACGGGCGAAGATCGCTCTTCGCCCATTCTGGATTGTTGCCGAACAAGAACTACGGCAGATCGTTAATTATCTTCACCGGGAAAGTGTACTCCCCGGTTGGGATATAGTGATTGGTCCCCTCGCTGACGATCGTGAGATCGTTGGCACGTAAAATGATGTCGTACGTGCAGGCAGTTCCACGCGCAAGCCGATTATCGGCCGGCACCGGGACTCCGTTGTTGTCGAGCGGCGCTGCAACACCTGCGTCCACCCAGCTCAAATCCAGGACGGCCAGCAAGTCAGTTGGCGGTTCACCAGCACCACCGCTCCAGGTTGCGCGATTCGGCACCGGCGTGGCAGATGACATAACCGCTACCTCGCTGACCGCACCCTGTTTGCGGAAGTTCACGGTGTAGCCGGCAAAGTTGTCGCTGGTAGGCTGAGTCAAATCGCCCGCGACGATCAACGGGTCAGTCGCGTAACCGCGAATGTCCAAACTGCGCGCGGCGTTTGCGCCGTCGTTGATCAGGATGTCGGTGCAGGCTGGGATATCGGCCACGCTGCCATGATAGCGCAGCAGCTTGATTTTGCCGCGGACGGCCTCGTTGTCAATCCAGGCGCGTTGCACATCGTAGTAGGTATTGCCGCCCGTATCGGTCACCTTCAGCAGGAACGAGTATTTGCCGCTTGGTCCACCAGGTGTCTGAGTCGTACTGTCCCAATAGAACTCCGTCAGGTCCGGTACAGGCCAGCACACCGGAGGCAGAAAATCTATATACGAACAGATAACGCGAGTGCCCCACACCGATAGGTTGGTCAGGAAATCGGGCGCAGGCATGCCATCGAGCGTGTTGTAAGTGCGCTGGTCATTGGTTGTGTAGATCACGGTCGTGACGTTCTGCCAACCGTGAGCGAGCGGATCATACGCCGCGCCGGTGATTGGTTGCGCCAAGCTGAAGGTCGAATCGTGCTGCACCCACAAACTGTATTCTGAGATTACCTCCGAACCGCAACCATAGGGATTTGCAGCGCCGCGCACGCTGATGCTGCCGCCTACGGCCGTCAGCGCTGATACGCTGTCATCCGCAAGGCGCAGCGGCTCAGCTGGACTGATCACGTCGTGTGCCCAGGCGCCTCCGATTTTCTTGATGTACGCTGCTGCCGCTGTGATTTGGAACGAGCTCGAGCAGTCTTTGTGACTGCTGTCAATACCGATGACTCGCAGTCGCACCTGGAAGTTCGTCGAGGTGAGAATACCGATACCCGCGCCGAGCACAGCTTGCTGAATGTCCACGAAGCCGAGCGTACCGTTCGTGACCTGGTGATTGCCGAAAGTGAGAGTCGTGTCGGGATTGCCGGCGCCGTTTGCATAGATAACCGCGTTCGGTACCAGGGTAGTTCCATTCCAATATACTTCGAGCGTATAGCGGCTGAAGCCGAGACCCGAAGCCGTGCCGATGATTGGCTCCAATACGTGATTCGCCAACAAATTGGGATTGCCGTGTTTACAGCCGACCGGTTGCGTCACACCGCAGTTCAACATCACGAAGTGTTTCTGTCGGCAGATCAAATAGATCAGCAACGCAATCATTAACAGCAGGATGAGCCATGCCCAAATGTCATATTCACCGCGCTGACCAAACGGGCCGAGTTGTCCGAACCAATAGGCGATCAGTATCGCGATCAGAATTAGCAGGATGATCACCTTGATGAGCAGCTCCCAGCATCCGCGCAGGCCTACCCGACCGCTGGGCTGGCGCTGATTGGTATCCGGGTTCTTTGCAGCATTAGTAAATCGGTTCTCTTCATTCATTATTTTGCTCCTTGAGGCGTGAAAGAGTCGCGAGGACAGTTGTAAGTACTCCTTAAAGAGTCGGGTAAGGGTTCCGACGGTTCGGTACGTGGGCAGTCGGGTGCCGTTTAGAGACCGCGAGGAAGTGGCTTTAGGCGCTTATGCTGGCGGAACACTTAGTAACTGGCCAGGCTCAGGTTTGATCGGTTGGAGACAAAACAGATCGTTCGTGAAGAGTCAGTGCCTCGAAGATCAACTGAGGTAAAGGCACCTCAAACCACAATGTTAACTAGCCCAGTGAGTTCGTAAGAATGTAAAACTTAACGTCGCAAGCCTAGTCCTGGATGAGACTAAAGTCAACGAAAACGGGGCAGCGCTGGTCCAGCGGCCATATAGGCCAACTGCTAGATATTCAGCCTATCTTTGTGCGAGGAATTCCCTCGTTTTCTGCAGTTCGGGCCTGTCGCTGTCAGCATTAGCAGTGAGACTAACCAGCTTCGCGTAATACTCGCCGGCCATCTTTTTGTCCCCCATCAATTCAGCCGCACGGGCGGCCCCAAAAAGACCGTTGAAGCGGTTTGGAGAGTCTTGCAACGACGCGGCAAACTCCTGAAATGCCTGTTGCGGTTGATTCAGTTCGAGCAGCATCTCTCCAAGTAATTCGCGCGCGGGAGTGATTGGCCCGGGAGTAACCGGATGTTTTTCTGTGGAGGCCTCAAGAGCGACGGCGGAACGCATTTGTGCAAGTGCCTCCTCGTTTTTTCCTTCCGCCCGCAAAATCCAGGCAACTGATAACTGTCGCTGGATTTCCACTTGATCGGCCCAGTATTTCTCTTTGGCCGCAACGAGCTCATGCTGGATGGCAGAGAGTTTTTCTGCGTCGACACGGGCGGCTGCCGGATTGTTGCTTCGGGCAGCGCCAAGTGCGCGCGCGAAATAAATAATCGCCTCGGCATAACGAAATTGATTCCAGGGAAACTTCGCCGGGTGCACTTCAATCCGCGCGGCATCTGACCAGCGGCGTCTTTCGAGCGCATAGCGCGCTGGGATCGCGGCGAAGGCATAAGCAGCCGAAAAGATTTCTGAGTCGACCTTGGTGAAAGCGTTTAGCTGGTCAAGGATTTTCCGGGCTTCCTGATCCTGAGCGCCTTGCAGGTAGGCATAAACCAGGTAGTCCATGGCGTGCAGTTGGTCGAAGGCGGCTGCGCCGGGGCCAGGGTTCGACATTGCCAGATGTTTCTGCGCTGCCGCAGCTGATGCAAGATTTGATTGGATCGACTCCGACCAAAGCCCCAGGCGCGTGAAAATGTGCGACGGCATGTGCAGCGCATGAGGTGATGACGGTGCAATTTTCGCATAACGCCGGGCGGCGGGAAGTGCGAGTTGCGCCAGCTGCGGGTAATCGAAACTATGAATCAGATAGTGAGCCACGCCCGGGTGCTGAGGTTCCGTGGGCAGAATCTTGTTGAGAATTGCCGCCGCGTGCTTTTGCTTTTCATACGTCTTGTCGGAAGCACTGGCTGTACCAAGTAGTGAAAGCGCATAAAAAATTGCAGCTTCATGGTCTTTCGGATAACTTTGGTAGACATGTTCCATAGCCTGCTCGTAAGCCAGAGCCCGGTCGCGATGCGGTAGCTTGTCAGAATCTTTATAGAAGGCCGCTATCGCCGCAATGTAGTCTTTTTCGCGCTGAGTTTTTCCACCAATTGATATTGCCTTTTCAGCAGCAGTCCGGCCTCTTTGCAACTCCGCTTCGGTGCCAGGGGCCCAGACCGGATGAAAAAGACTCATCGCAACTCCCCAATAGGCCATCGCACAAGCCGGATCATTTTTGGCAACATCGGCGTAGGCCTTCTCCGATTCCGCATACCAAAATGAGTGAAGCATGGCGGTCGCGCGATTAAACTCCACCCGCGTCGCCGGTTTGCAAGAGACGCTAAAGTTAACTTGTCCGAGTTTCTCAGAAGTGTCGTGTTGATGGGTGTGCATCTCCTGAGCTTGGCCCGGCGAAAGACACAGCAGGGCCACGAAGCACGCGGCCGTCGTTAGGTTGCTTAGTTTCATCACGCACCTCCGGTGGAATAAATGGTACTGAACTCGTGACACTGCGACCGAAATCTTAACCCATTATCTCGAGCCGGGATGTTACAGTTTTTTTACAAAGCCTCAGTAGCGAAGGCTGTCAATATTCCTGCGAATAGAATCGGCCGTTCCAGCGATAGACAGTCCGTTTGAGCTTGTTGCGGCCGTCACCAGCAAAGAGCTCTGTGTAAGCGCTGAAGCTGGGCAACAAGCGGTGCTCTCTAATGAGTTGCATGTCCTGAGCGTTTCGCGGCAAACCCAGTTCGGCTGGTTCTCCCAAAATCATCGCCGACGAAATCCGGTTCGTCAGCATCCGGCCCACTTTGAAAATTTTCTTTGGGACTGCCCGGTGGGTCTTGGGATTGATGACGAAGTAATGATTCATAACCGAGGGTGGCATACTGTTGCTGGTTGAGACTTCGATGATCTGTTGGCCGTTGAAGTTAGCGAAATCCAGCCCGACAGAGTTATCAACACGCGAATAGTAACCATCGAGAACTTTGGTCACGAAAACCCTGTCGCCATAATGGTAAAGCAAAAATGCAACCGAGCCACTATACCCGGTTTGATAACAAGGATCCGTGACCATGATCAATCGAATGGACTGATCACCAAATAAATTAATAGGGTAATCGCCGCGAGTTAAGCTGGCGCTTTCCTCAGCGTCTAAGGCGCCGGCCTGACCGTGAATTTCGCAGGCATTCAAATCTCCCACTCTGGCTTGCCACCAGGCCCCATCCTTCAACGACTCGAGTTCTCCGGCAAGCCTGTTTAACTCAGCGATTCGCTCGGGCACTTTTAGAATCTGCTCGTCCCATTCATTAAATCCTTCGGGACACTGGTAACTCAGTTTAGGCAACCTCCTGAAAGCTGCAAAGGTAGTCTGACTGCAAACGTTTGCTTGCTTTTTTTGCGCCGGACAGGGCACAGATAACAGTCCCAGCAATACCACCAGGAGGCTTATCTTTTTCAAGTGACACATGGCATGATTCTCCTGAGAATCACTACTTCACCTCTGCAGACAGATAATTGTGGCCAGCATAGTTGCTACCAACGCTCGATCGCCAGAGTCAGCGACCCCAAAGACGTCAGCCCGCGCGACCGTCAACGTCCGGCCCGGCTTGATAACTTCGGCGCGTGCCAGAAACGATTTGCCCTGGGCTGGTCGCAGTAGATTGATCTTGAACTCAATGCTCAATACTTCGGCGCCCGCCGGCATGAGACTGTAGGCGGCATAGCCGGCAGCAGAATCCGCAATGGTAGTCACGATTCCTCCATGCAAATATCCGTGTTGTTGCGTCAAGTCTGCTCGATAAGGAAGAGCTATCTCAACTATTCCCGGTGCGACCAGACTAAGCTCAGCGCCAATTAAGCGCATGATGGATTGCAGAGCGAAGCTTTGTTCGATGTCCTCGGCAAAGCGCGGATTTGAGGCTTGATAGGTCATCACATTAGGGCGAAATTGACGGTCAATGATTCAACGGGCTTACGCAACTTCAGAACTGGGAGCCTAGGGACCAGCCAAGAATTCACTTCAAAAGGTAGAAATAAAAATGCACGGCTGTTCTTGGTCAGTCTTGCGTTTGGCTGGTCGCTTCGCTCCCAGTTCTGTTTTGTCCGACCATTACTGAGTGTTTAATAGCCCAGTTTTCTTTAAGTCACTTGCCAGCGAGCCAACGCGCCGCATTGCCGACATATGTCTTGATGTCCTGTAGCGCTTGCGGGTTCCGCTTGTAGCCATCGCCCGGCGCCTCAGTAAGAAAACTCGGACAACCCATCTCGGTGTCCCAGTTATAGTCTACAAAGTGATGAAAGCTGGATTCTGCGATGCCACGTCCAAGCTCATTGCCGTGGTTGTCAACCGAGCTTTCGAAAGCGACCACCAGGTTAAACGGGCGCCCGGTAAGTTCGCTTTTGCCGGTGGCGATGACGTGTGCATTCCTTTCGCCTTCCGGCACGCCGACTGCTCCCTCGTGTGGGTGAGCAGGAAAAAACTCTAGGACGCCCTGGGGTGAAGCAGGATTGCGCATTAACGCATGCGACTCGTCGGCGGTGATCTTTTGGTAATCGCCGTTGGCGCCTGAATGATAGTTGGGCCAGGAAATCGTGGTGTTGAATGTATCGTCGGGAACGTGCCGCGAAGCGTCGGGCTCTGGATTTTTGGAGTGAAAGAAGTGGGCACGCCCGATACCGCCCAGCGTGCATAAAGACGTGCCGAGGTTTTCATGGTCTCGAGTTGCCATGATGCCACCGCCTCGCTGGCGGAAACGTGTGATGCCCTGGCAGTCGGTGACGGTGAGACCATCTCCCAAATCAATTGCAAACAGCCACAGCTCATTGAAATCCGTAGCATCCAGCGTGCTAAGAATCGGATCGTTGCCCGCTGCGTCCGACTCACGATTGCGGGTGATCACTTCACACAAGGCTTTACCGGCGGCGTCTTTGAGACCGGCCAGCTCATCCCTGAGCAGGGAGAACCTGCCGATATGCCAGTCGTCTTCAGCGAAGGGAATGGTGGTCTGCATAAGAATTCGAATCGGAGGCATGTTGCGTTCTCCCTCTTTCTGGTACCTGCCCGAAAAAAATCTGAACTCAAGTTTGAGAGTTAGACTAGGACAAGCACGAGCAGAAACGCAATGTCACGTATCAATACCAAGCTAGCATGAGGTCGGTACCACACCCGCGGCTCGACTCGCCGCTAAGCACCCAACGACTCCATTGGCCATGAAGATTGAACCGGGAAGACGTTTCCGAGTCGCCGGCGACTTGATAGTTCGCTTCAGCACGAAGTCAAAGAGCAGCGGGTTGTAGTCGTAGATCTCATTTAAGGATTGTCGTTCATCGGCAGAAATGTAACCCTTCTTCAACAGTGTTCCGGTGCGAATGAGAATATTGACGGCGGGCAGAGGATAATCGCTGCCGTTAACCAGTCGCTCGTGCAAATCTTCGCGCTCGATGATCGTAGTCAGCGGCACGCCGCAACGATTGAACTGCGTCATCGCCGATATCTCACCGAAAACCAGACCTTCATATTTCTTGTCTTCCATTAAACGCATAAATAAATCAAAGTTAAACCTCAGCCGCTTGTCGCGGTCATCCAGGTCCTCGTTTTCACCCAGTCCGGCGCAGTGGGCGACTATTACTTTCACTCCATGATCGAGGGCCCGGCGCAACAGCAAGGGGTTACCAAGTTTTTGGTCCTCCTTTGCCTGCACAGCCTTTTCTTCGCCGCCATGACTCAGCAGGATCAGATTAAGTTCACGCATCTTTTCATAGACCGGATCGCAGCGCGGATCGGAAGGATCGATTCCCATCGCATTGGGCAACCACTTCACTATACGCGCGCCGCGGCCCGCCCACTTCTCCAGCTCCTGAAGCGCATCGGGCCGGTAGGGATGAACGGAGATATTGGGAACGAAGAGTTCAGGATTCTGTTGGGCCAGCGAGAAGACATATTCGTTAGGGACGTAAAACTCGGTCTTCTCGAGATTCACCGAGCCGTCCGGGCGATAGTTTTTATCAAAAGCCAGCAGCCGATGTTTGCCATGATGAGGTGTGTGTTTTATGAGACCGGCAAGCCGTCGCACGAGTTGGGCGTCGGCATTCTCAACATCTTCCACGCCGGCCGCGCTTAAGTAGACCTTGAATTTCAGGTGCTGGAACGGATGCGCCCAGCTGCGCATTCTGGAGTTAATAAAGGCGCCTGTGTTGCTCGTGCCGATACCGGCAATATGTGTGTGATGATCTATCAGGCGTCCCGGGTCAATATCTTCAAAAGCACGTTTGATCAAGTCGGAGGCTTTTCCACTTACACTATCTTTCATCTGGTGGGGTTGATGGTTGAATGCGCCGCCGATGAAATGTAGTAAGCACATGGATTGGGAGGTTAGTTTAAGGTGGTCAGACGATCAAGTGATTGTCTTGTGGGTTGACTAATACAGGACCGGAAGCGGTCCACAGAAGATTGACTTACAGAGACACAGAGGACGCACAAAGGAAAACTGAAATAAGAAACACTGTCCATCTTGCGGTTTCCTGCGTATTCGACTAAAACACTGTGCGGTTAGGCCTAATAACAACCTCGCGTTCACCGCGGCAGAATTGGTTTTCACTTAGTTCGAGCCTGCGCCACAATCCCGCACTCAGCGGATAAAAGGAGGACTCACCATGAGTTCAAACTCCTGCAGCAGTCAGACCGGTCTTTACTGTGAATCTTATGGTAGTGGTGATCCCATGCTGTTTTTGCATGGTCTTGGCGGCAGCACGTATAGCTGGCGTTACATGGTCGCGCCGTTTTCGGTTAATCATCAGGTGATCCTGATTGACTTCAGGGGCGAGGGCAAATCACCTAAACCGCATGACGATCACTATTCCATCATCGAACAAGGCGATCTTATCCACCAGTTCATTATTGAGCACGACCTGAGAAATTTGACGCTGGTGGGAAACTCTTACGGCGGAGCGGTCTCCCTGCTGGTCGCCATGAGACTCTGCGAAGAGAATCCGTCTCGCTTGGCAAAACTCATCTTGATCGATTCTGGTGGTTATCCCGATCATCTGCCGCTGTTTCTTAAGTTGCTCCGAACTCCACTCATCGGTTGGTTGGCCGTTCACTTGTTGCCTCCAAAAACGCAAATCAAGAGCGTGCTCAAAAAGTCGTACTACGATCCTGCGAAAATTACTCAACAGCAAATTGATGCTTATGCCGGACCGCTCGCGTCAAAGGGCGGGAGACATGCGCTGCTCGAAATCGGCAAGCTTGCGATACCGAAAGATTTTCAGCAGTACGTCAACCGCTATCCGACAATTTCAGTTCCGACCTTGATATTGTGGGGTGAGGACGATCGGGTCATACCGCTGCTGATAGGTCAAAGGCTTAACGCAGCGATACCAAATTCCCGCCTGGAGCATATCCCACTGGCCGGCCATATTCCTCAGGAGGAACAGCCAGATGCAGTAATCGCCCACATGCAGGCGTTCCTGTAGCGTAGCGCCCGCTGATATTGCGGCCTACGATCCACGAATACCCTACATAACGGACTTGCACAGTGAGCAGGTTCATCAGTCCGCTTTGCGGACTGAAATCACTAAGGTCTGTTCATCCATCTCATGTTTCGCGTCTACTTCATTGTCATGATCGCGGCCATTGTTTCAATGCCGTCCCACAGATTCTGTAGTCGCAGATTTTCGTTCTCGGCATGCTGGTTGTCATCATAGTTAGCAATCGGCACAGTCATCGTTACCGTCGACAGGTTCGCCGTGATCACCGATAAAGGCAGACTGCCCCCAGCGGTTGGCAATCTCACGATCCCCTCGCGCGTCGTCGATTGCACGGCTGCGACTACCGCAACTGAAACATCCAGATCCATTCGGGTGCGCTCGGCGTTGTAGCCGCCCGGCCGCGCAGTTACGCGAGCGATCAAGGGATGAAGGCGACGCTCCTGATCGTTAGGCTCCCGGTCGCTGACATAGAAACCCTGTTTGCGAATGTGTTCAATCAGGAGTTGAACCTGACGCGCGTGGTCGTTGCCTTTCACTAACCGCAGGTCAAGCACGGCCGTCGCTGTGGTGGGAATGACGTTGCGAGCAAGCGCCCCGACGTCGCCACTGCTGATGCCGTTGATGTTGAGGGACGGCTCATTAATTAATTCTAGCAAGCTCTTTCCCTGTCCCTCGGTGCGCGCCAGTCCCAATTCGCCGCGGAGTGTGTCGTCGTATTGCGGGGCCTCGGCGATTGCTTTGCGTTCAATTGCACCGAGCGGTTCGACGTGGTCGTACCATCCGGAGATTGTTACCCGGCCTGAATCATCTTTCATGGAGGCCAGAAGTTTGGTGAGGATCAATGCTGGATTCGGCGCCCAGTTTCCATAGTGCCCGCTGTGCAGCGGCCGCTTCGCTCCATAAACCGTTATGTCGACGTTGGTATCGCCACGCACGCCGAACACTACTTGCTTGCGACCGGATTGGTGGACCGGCCCGTCGCAGATAATCCACGCATCGCTTTGCAGCAGTTGCTTGTTTTGTTTGAGTATTTCCCCGAGGTGCGGGGAACCCGCCTCTTCTTCTCCTTCAAAGAAAAACTTAAGGTTGGCGCTTGGTTTAACTCCCGAAGCAATGAGCGCATCGAAGGCGCAAAGGATCGCCATGACTCCAGCTTTGTCATCGCCAGACGAACGAGCATAGAGACGCCACTCGGGGTTTATGGCTTCACTCGCTTTTGGCGTGGGCAGAATCTGTCCACCTGCCTCGAGCGCGGCACTGCGAAGCACCGGTTGCCAGGGCAAGGTTCCGCTCCACTGGCGCGGGTCGGTCGGTTGGCCATCGTAATGCGCATAAAAAATAAGAGTGCGTGTGGCGCCCGGGGTTTTCCATTCGCCGTAGACCACCGGGGGCACCGAAGGATCCGATGTTTCGAGTAGGCGTGGTGCGAGTTTGCGCCGCTGCATCATCGTCATAATGGCGGCGGCGTTGCGACGAATGTTTTCGCGGTCGCTCGCAATATTCGGGATCGCGAGCAACTCCATAAACTCGCTGAGGATTTCATGTTCGTGAACGCGGCGGTAGTTACTCACTGTACCCTGGGCCAGTGCCGGCGATTGAATCAGCAGAAGCATTAGCGCTAAGACTGAAAATTGTTTGCCGAGATAGTTAAGCCGGTCATTTCGACAAGTTACCAAAGTCTCGCAGCTTCAGTAGGAGGGTAGCAACGAGTTCTCAGTTGTCATGCAGATCAACGATGGAGAGAGTTCCGTTAGTGCGTTAGCAACAACGCGAGCGGTCGAAGGCGATGAGTGTCAGCAGCCACTGCGCGGTAGCGGGTGGGTCGATCTGCATTTCGATTTGCTGGATTGCCGCTGAAGCTTTGCCGTCAGACGCCAATCGCAAAGCGACAATTCGACTATCGGCAATCAGAGACCACCTGCGACGGCGCGGTGGCACTGACTTTATCCGACTTGCAGTAGCGCAAAGCGGTTTCGACGGATCCTCCAGCACCCAGTTCAACAGTGCTTAAGCCACGGTACTAACGATAGAGTGAAATTTAGAATAGAAATAGTGGAAAACCTACAGAGAAGACCGGTGCGATTCTGATTAAATGCTTCTTACCGCAACCACTTGAACATTGCATTAAACCTTTGGGCTTAATTTGATTCAGCCCGAATTCAAGGGAGGATTTGTCGAATGTCAGATTATTTCTCATTTCAAAAATGCATCACTAGCCCTTTCGTCAAGGCTGTCTACCTTCTCGGCTTTCTCGCCCTGACGGCCGGCGGGATTGGCTTGGCTGGTTGGGCCGCCATGCGTCTTTATGAAGCCAGCATTCCCAGAGGGCTTGGCTGGTATTACGTAGCCGGCGGCGTAGGAATTCTGCTCGTCGGTAATCTGGTGTGGCGGGTGTTCTGCGAAATCTGGATTGTGCTTTTCAACATACACGCGCGGCTGGTCTCTTTGGATCAGAAAGCTGGTCCTGAAGTTGTTCCGACCGAATTGCGCAGCGAGGTTTCAAAAGAAGCACAGCTCGAGGAAATCCGAGCGTATCGCGAACCCGAACTCATAAGCCGGACAGGCGGTGTCCTCGGTTTGTCGTCGTGACCACAAGATAGACCCAGGAGCCGCAATTGGTATTCAGCTCCGTTAGGAGTGCCATGTTTATAGCTCCCGATCTCCCCAAAGTTCGGAGCTCCGGAGGAGCGGCATCTATTTCGCTCCTTCGGAGCTTGAATCAAAGAGAAGGGTGCAGGCTATAAACGTCTCGGCCTAACGGCACGAAACCCCCCGCTCGAAAACTCAATGTGCGCAAGATCGCCAACCTTACTTCAGCGCCTGATCAAGTGACGAAGAATCATCCAACAGTATCCACTCAACCACCGACAGCGGCAGGCTGCCATTCTTGATCAGGTCGTCGTGAAACTGGCCGAGGCGAAAGTTTGCGCCCTGCTTGTCTCGATATTTTCCCAGCAGTCGCATGATCTGCCACTTGCCGACCATGTAGGTGATCTTCTGCGTGGGATTGGCAGCCGCGCCAGCCGCTTCGCCAGTGGCGGATTCACGATCCAGCCCGCCCGCTTCCATGAAGTAGTTGACGGCTTGATCGAAGGTCCATCTGCCCGTGTGCAAGTTGACGTCAACGCCGATGCGCGCGGCGCGATAACGTGACAAGCGAAGTATCTGCCCCTGTCCGGGAGAATTGTTTGGATAAAGACCGGTGCGCATCAGCATCTCTTCGCCATAAAGAGCCCAACCTTCAACGAACACGCCATCGCCATGTTGGCGCCGAATCTCATCTTTCAAGTGATTCGCGATTGAGAGTTGCAGGAAGTGGCCGGGAATTCCTTCGTGGCCGAGTATGGGCCGCGGGTCTTCTATTGCGGCGCGAATGTAAAAATTCTTTGACTGCGGGTTGTAGGTGGGTATGAAGTAGAAGCCGCTATCGTCTTTGTCGTAAACGCCGGGCGGGTTCATGAAGCCGCCAGGACTAGTGGGCTTGAACGCCTCAGGCAGCTGGCGGATTTCAAAACGGCCCAGGTAAGGCGGCAGGGTGACGAGATGATTTGTCTTTAGAAAATTGATCATCTCCGCCTCGCGGCTTTCGTAAGCTTTTAGAAAGGCTTCCTGATCTTTCGGCACGTTTGCGCTGCGTGCCGGGTTTGGATCTGCCAGCGACGGATCCGGCAACCAGGATTCGAGCGCGCGATAGCGTCCGAGTTCAGCCTGGCCCAACATCTCGACCTGTTTTGCGTCGAGCGGGAGCAGGTAGACATTTTTCAAAAGATAGTTGTAATTCTCCTCGCCCATTGGTTTGAACGGCACCATTCCCGGCAGACGCTTTTCCAGCCAGTCAGCATAGCCGTGAATCGAGACCAGCGCTGCATCGCGCGCCTTTATCAGATCGTTTCTCTCACGCCGGGGATAAATCTTTAGCGAGCGTCATCAAGCTGTCGTTGAAGAGGCTGTCAATTGACCGGGCCGAGTCAATCGCGAGCTGTGCGTAGAGTTGGCCGGGTTTGGTGAGGTTCGCTTTGCCCAGTTCAATTACGAAGGGCATTTGTTTGAGTCGCGCAGTGGCCGCGAGGGCGCGATTGCGTGGCGTGTCATAGTCTTTCTTCAACAGGGAGAAGATGCCGTTGCTGCATTCGTTGACGTAGGTTTGCGGATCGCTCGCCTCGAAATCGATTACCCGGTTGAAGAAGTCGATGCCATCAAGCTGCGAGCGGAAGAGCAGCCAATCGATACGATCATCCTTACCCCAGTTGGCCGTCTGCATCGCCCTCACTTTGGCCAGCACTTCCTTCACGTGCAGCCGCCGCATCAGGATTGCGGAGAGCGCATAATCCGTCAGCTTATTGTCCCAGGTGTGCAGTCCGGCATCACTCGAGGCGACCGGATAGTTTTGATTACGCCAGGTGTAATAGTCGTCGGCCAGCTTGCGCAGGTCGGCGGGCGTTTTTGGTTCCTGAGCGATTACTAGACTAAAAGAAGCAAGCAGGAGCGCGCAGGAGATCACGAGCAGGGTTAACAGCCTCATTTAAGTTCGTCCTCGATTGAGCAGTTTGAATTTCTGGTTGACGATAGACTAAGTGGCAAGCGGTTACAAAGCTACACAAGAATTATCCAAGAGCGGGGGCAAGCCCACCTTCCCGACCTGAGAGGCGTTCGCAGAAACTCGTAACTCTCCGACTGGAGAGCCTATTAGCAGAGATCGACGACTCAACTTTAAAAACCTCGGGGGTCAGGAAGGGGGCTTGCCCCCGCTGGTTGGCTTACGCTTCAGCAGCGCCCGCGCATTGCGCTGGAGTCCGGAGAGTTTGGCGCGCTTCATCGCACTACCGCGGAAGCGTTCAGCGTAGGTTTCCGGAGTCAGTTCCAGCACTTCAGCAAGTGAGGCGTTGACGTTTCCCTCGCGTGGCAGAAAGCGAACCTCGTTTGTCGTCTGTTCAAAACGATTCCACGGGCAAACATCCTGGCAGATGTCGCAGCCGTAAAGCCAGCCTTGGAGATTTTCCGCAACCGGCTGAGGCAGTTCCGCTTCGCGCAGCTCAATCGTCGCATAGGAAATGCATTTGTTTGAGTCAACCAGGTAGGGTTCAGTGATCGCCTGGGTGGGACAGGCGTCGATGCAAAGGGTGCAACTACCGCAGTGATCGGCGACGAGTTCGCTGTCGTAATCGAGCTCGAGATTTAGCAGCAACTCGCCGATAAAAACCCAGGAGCCATATTCCGTTGTTATCAGATTTGTATGCTTGCCAATCCAGCCCAACCCCGCGCGCGCAGCCCAGGCCTTATCCATCATCGGTTGGATGTCAACGCAGACTTTTCCTTCCGCCTGCGGCACCTCTCCCCGAATCCACTCGAGTAGCGAGCGAAGCTTGGCACTGACGACTTCGTGGTAATCCTCGCCCCAGGCGTAGCGGGAAACTTTACCTGTTCCTTGATCCTGAGTGTGCGCTTGAGGTGTGTAGTAGTTTATGGCGACAACAACGACGGAGCGCGCGGCGGGAAAAAGTTTACGCGGATCCGCACGCATCTCCGGGTCGCGCGCCATCCAACTCATCTGGCCGTGATGGCCGCGCCCGAGCCATTCGATTAATTGATTGCGTTCAGAGTCGAGGGCAGCGGCCGCAACAATGCCGACCTTTTCAAAGCCCTCGCCCAGCGCTTTGTCTTTTATTCGGTGGGAGAATTCGCGCGGTTGTAGTTTACGTTGAGCATCGTTTGGTGGGACAGATATATCGCTGGCTGCCATGCGTTCGTAGCATACGTGCGACGGGCCGGCCTCGTCCAGCAGTCAGGATTTCTTGCACTGTTTCTGGTGCGATACAGGGAATCGATCAAAGTCTGCGCTCCACAAAATCCCGTATTGCTGATTCAATCGGCCGAATATCGTTTCTATCCAAGAGAGACAGGTAGATGTTGCCTCCCAGATCCGCAGGCGAATTTCACGGGACGGCTCTTCACAGATGATAACCACTTGACGACCGGTCGGCCCTTGTCGGCTGCGAAGTACCCGGCGAAGTTAAAGACCACAGTCACGGTGAACGCAGCGCGAAGTATCGTGTGCCGCTCGCAGTGCGTCATCTTGTCGTTCCGACAGGAAAGACCGACCGGATGCCGGAGAGCTTTGACAGTTACGCTCGGGAACAACTGTCAGTGCGGTTACGGCGGATAACTCAACCATCGAGGTGGCCATCGAATTCGGCGGCAGCATAGCGACGATGTTGGCCGGGCAACTAATTGCGGGTGGAGTTGTGTCCACGACATTCACCGTGCGAGTAGCGGTCGCCGGATTGACGCCATCGGTAGCAGAGTAAGTATGAGGTAGCTGCCGGGCGTGTTGACGTCAACGCTGCCGGATGGAGTTACGGGCACACTACCGGCGCAGCCGTCAGTGGCAGTAGCACCGGGATCGGCGAAGCTGGTGTGACACTCGACCGTAAACGGATCGGCCCCGTTGAGGGTAATGACAGGTGCTTGGTGTCGACGATATTGATAACCGCAACATCGGAATCGGACCCCCCACCCGTGTCCATTACCGTCAGTGTAATGTTATGTGATCCGGCTGAAAGGGAAACGGCCAGCTCGGGCCGTGCCAGCGTGGTCGCCCCTCTTTCCAGGTGTAGGACGAGATGGTGCCGCTGCCGGGTGTGGAACCGGTGCCATCCAGCGTGATCGTTGTCAAACCACCCGCGCACTCAACGTTTGGTCAGTGCCGGCATCAGCAACCGGAGTTGCTGCGGTTCCGAACTTCTGAACGCGCTCGTTTCCAGTTTCTACGACGTAGAAATTGCCGGTGGAATCGACCGCGACATCCTGTAGGATGAGCTGAATTCCCCGTCGCCGCTTCCGGCGCTGCCGCAGCTTCAATAAGGTTCCCGTGAGGTGAACTTTCGCACCGGTTATTGCCGGAGTGGCGACATAAACGGTGCCGTCGAATCCACGATTATGCCTTGTGGACCGCTGAACTGGCCGTCACCGGCGCCGCTCGTTCCCCACTTGGTGATAAAAGTACCGGTTGCAGTGAACTTCTGCACTCGGTTGTTACCGGTGTCAGCGACATATACGTTGTTGGCTCAGTCGACCGCACTGCAATGACCTGCTGAGTTGCCCATCACCCGAGCGGCTGTGCCCCACGCCGAAACGAACATCGCCGGCTGAGGCCAATTTCTGTATGCGACTGGTTGCCGGGATCGGTGACGTAAACATCATGATGAACTGTTAGGCGGCGTTCATCCAGTAAGTCGGGGTTCTGGAAGCTAATGAAAACTCGACGCTTGAACGACATGATTTCCCCATTCCCTTCACAATCTTAGAATTCGAAAGGGCTATCAACAACAGTCTCTCCACGAAGTTGCCGTTCCGGTGAGGTTCCAAGTGAGCGCAACTCGTGACTCTTTCAGTCCATCAGGCGTCCAAATAAGGATTCCAGCCGGCTTCGATGAAAAAAACCTTTTAATTTCTTGCGTGGGTGCTACTGAATCTTCTGCAACGTGATGCTGGTCATGGGAGAGGCGCCGCTGGTGCGATTGTATGAAAGCCAGTAGCCGGCTTTGGGAAAGCGTACCATCTTGTAAACTGACCCATCAGCCTTGGCTTCGACCTCACTACCAAGGACCTGCTTGCAAGTGGGTACAGTTGCCTCAGTAGACAGGTAGTCAGCAGAAATCGTGATCACTTTGTGGGTTGAGTCGTAAACAATCTGCGCGCTCTCGTGATCGCCAAAAACAAAGAAGTCCTGCTCGTCGCCCTTATCTTTGGGAGTGCCGAGTTTCTTGCGCACTTCATCCGCAGTCATTCCCAGTTGCACGCCACGATAATCTTTGAACGGCGATGCTTCTTCTTCACCGGCCGGTGTTGCAGTCTTGCGTTGCGCTGCTCCGCTGCTGCCGCTGAAAAGCACGAGGGTAGTTGCAGCGATAAGAAAGGCAACAGTTAGTCTGCATACCGTTGCTCCAGATCGAGCTTTGCTAACCGGGATCAAGGGGGTTGATGCGGTCATGGGTATTCTCCTATTGATGAAAGGCCCAGGGCGCGAGCGGGATTCACAGGTTTAGGGCTGGGGCGCCGGACCCGCGCCAGGGAATAATTAGTCCAACAAATGCGGACAATATCGCCAACGAATCGCGCTTGTCAATGGTGTTTCGGCGTTTCCGAAGCAAGAAGGGTTTTGGTGTCTGAGCTGGGTCCCGGCCAGTCGTTCTTGACTAATCTTTTCTTTTGGAATAGAACCCACCCGGTCCACCAATAACCTGAGGAGACAGCCCATGAAAAAAACGTTCTTACTAATCGCTGCTTTAATAGTAATTAGCGCTTGTGCCACACCGCCGCCAGCAAATCGCGAAGCTACGCCTCCGGCGACTGCCAGTCCCGCCGCCGTGGTCATGACTGAGGCCGACGCCATCGCTAAAGAAAAAGCTATCTGGGACACAATCAAGAAGAAGGACTGGGATGCGTTTGGCAACATGCTCGCCGAAGATCAGATGGAAGTTACCGGCGAAGGCGTCCTCGACAAGACAGCCTCGATTGACTCCGTCAAGAAGTTTGAGCCGACCGAAGTTGTTTTCAGTGATTGGAAATTTCTCTCGATTGATAAAGACGCCTTCATAGTGATCTACACTGCAAATACGAAGGGGAAATACGACGGCAAAGAGTTTGCTCCTCTGTCGGCCCGGGCTAGTTCAGCCTGGGTCAATCGCGGCGGCAAATGGCTGGCAATCTATCATCAGGAATGCCCGGTGAAACCGCCCATGCCGATGCCAGTCAGCAAAGAAAAAGCTGCTCCGTCTCCAACGTCAACTCCCGCCGCCGCCCCAGCTACCGGGCCTGATCCTGGCGCCAACGACAGGATTGTCTGGGATCTGTTCAAGGCTAAAAACTACGATGCGTTTGCATCGTTGCTGGCGCCGGACCTTATCGAAGTTGAACCTGATGGAGTTTACGACAGGGCTGGAACTGTAAAAGGCGTGACAATGTTTGACGCGTCGAAAGCTGTCTTGAGTGATTTCAAATCGGTTAACCTCGACGACGACGCGGCGCTCGTTACTTACACCGTCAAAAGCGCCGGTCCACCTAGTGCACCTCTTGGAGTGCGACACTCAACTATCTGGGTGAGACGTGATGGAAAATGGATGGGGCTCTTTCACCATGGCGGCACTACAGTAATGAAGCCGATGCCTTCAGCCTCCCCAAGTCCCGCGCCAAGCACTGCGCCGAAGAATACGCCTGCTGCGCCAGCCACCACTCCCGCTAAGAAGGGTTAGGGCAGAGAGCTACAGAAACAAAAAGAAAGGGCCGAGGCTTATAGTCTCTGCCCTTTTCTTTTTTGCCTCAGGACCAGATTCCCGGAATGCGTGTGGCGCATGACGGGCATTTGCCCTCGGGCGTCACGTTCATTTCCTGAATCAAATAACCGGTACGCCTAACGAGCAGTTCATCACAATTCGGACAGTACGTATTTTCCCAACGGCCGACTCGCCCAGGGAGATTGCCCGCGTAGATGTAACGCAGTCCCGCCTCGCGTCCAATCTCGCATGCGCGAATCAACTGCTCGGCAGTAGTGTTGGCGTTTTCAGTCATATGGTAGTCCTGATGAAAGGCCGTGACATGCCAGGGAATGTCAGGCGAAACTGAGGCGATGAATTCTGCCGCGGCTTTGAGCTCAGCTTCGGAATCGTTGAAGCCTGGAATCACCAGCGTGACAATCTCCTCCCAGAAACCTCGATCGTGAACCATCTGCACAGTCTCCAGGATATTGCCAACTACTCCGCCTAGTTGGCGGTAGTTTTTGTCGTTCATCGACTTCAAATCAATTTTGTAGCAGTCGGTCCAGGGACGCAGGTAATCGAGCACTTGAGGCGTGGCATTGCCGTTGGAAATGAACGCGGTGCGAAAACCTTCCACGCGAGCCTGTTGGAAAACATCGACCGCCCACTCGGCTGTGATCAAAGGTTCGTTGTAACTACTTCCTACCAGCGACGCGCCGTACGCCTTGGCCATTGCCACGAGCCGTTCCGGCGTCACCGGTTGAGGCGAGGTTCCCGCGCTGTCATCGCGCAAGGCCTGGGAAGTTAGCCAGTTTTGGCAATAGGCGCAATGGAGATCGCAGCCCAGCATGCCGAAAGTTAAAGTGTCGGAACCCGGAAGAACATGAAAAAAGGGCTTCTTCTCAGTGGGATCACAGGCGAGCGCGGCGACGTAGTTCGCGGGCACCAGAAGACGTCCAGCTTCATTGAAGCGGACTTTGCAGATGCCGCGTTTTCCCTGCTTGATCAGACAGCGATGGCCACAGGCATAACACTTCAAAGCGCTGTCCGGCAGGTGTTCAGTTAATTCCGGAGCGCCCTCGACTGTTAGAGTGTCGAGCACAGTTGCCAGTGGGGTCGATCTCGTACTGATAGGCATACTGTTCCCAAGTCCTGGTTCGATATTCCGTCGCTCACGAATTATACTCCTTCCAACCGTGTACTCCTGACCGCTGAACAACAACATAATCAAATGATCATTGAAGAAATTACCGTCACCGCTTTCCAGCAACATACGCGCATACTCGGTTGCGAACAAACCAAGCGCGCGATCTGCATGGATCCCGGGGATGATTCAGAAGCTATAGTTGCGGCTATCGACAGGCACGGCTTTGAATTGCAGGCAATCGCTGTTACTCACGCCCATCTTGATCACATAGGCGGCGTGGCCGCGCTCAAGAAACTCAAACCAGGAGCCGACATCATGCTTCACAAAGCTGACGAGTTTATCTATGACGCGCTTCCGGAACAGGCAGCCTGGATCGGTATACCGAGAGGACAATGGTCTGCCCTGGGATTAGATTTCGAGGTACCTCCGCGCGTCGACGGCTATTGGGAAGATGGCCAGATTTATGAAGTTGGGGAGCTGCGATTCCAGGTGATCCACTGTCCCGGTCACACACCCGGTCATGTCGTCTTGTTTGAAGCAAAGGAGCGGAAAGTATTTGTTGGCGATGTTCTGTTTGCAGGATCCGTTGGCAGAACTGATTTGCCCGGCGGATCTACTGACCAACTGCTGGATTCAATCATGAACAAACTATTGCCGCTGGGCGACGACGTCGAGGTCTATTCAGGACATGGGCCGGTAACGACAATCGGACGGGAAAGAAAGACCAATCCGTTTCTCACGGGAATGTACAAACTTGGATCGGGAAGGTTGTAGAAAGGTAATCAGGATAAAACTCAAAAAGTTCAGAGTTCAACCTTTAGGTTGTTGCTTCTTATGGAAGACAAGCTAAAGCTTGAACTCTGAACTGCTTGAATGACAGGGATCGTTATTTCTGTCCGCGCAGCCGACTGGCCTTGAGTTCTTCCCACTTGTCTTTTTGTTCACCATCAAGCTGACTTGGCAGTGTCTCGACTGGGATACTGTTTTGTTGGCAGAAGTGTCTCCAGAGGATGAAACGGAGATCGAAAGCTCCGGTTTCATCAGAGATAATGTTGTCTACTGCAGGCGGTTCGTTCTTTCCCTTGCTCATTTATTCTCTTCTTCCAAAGTGGATTGAAGAGAGTTTAGCAGCTTTCGCGGAAATAGTTGACTGTACGGCTGGCAGCCCGGGGCAGTAGCCCGACTGTTAAGGAGGGCTCCGAGCGCAATCATCGGGGAACCTGGCAATCGAGCCCTCCCTCACGGTCGGGCTACTGCCCCGACGCGCGTCGCGCGTGCACGGTGTTACGACGAGCTGAGCAGATAGATTGAGCCGGTGGGCACTTGTACGCCACTCTTCGGTTCCAACGTAATCGCAAAAACGGCTGCATCGCGTGCGACTGCAGGAATCTGATCCTCCAGCATGCCATTGCCGGCGGCGTCAGGCGTAAACACTTTTCCGGGCATTTTCTTATTGTCCTTGATATACCAGAGTTGATAGGCCATCCCTTCGGGCGCACTCGGCAGCCCTTTAGCCATCAACATCGCGTGCCCGCTCTTGTCGTATGCGAGCATCGCGTGCGCGCCGGGCGCAACGTTGGTTCCGGTCAGTTTTGCCATGTGACCGCCCGGTGAAATTAACAACTCGCCCATCGCGCGCTCACGGTCACGTTGCCCCTGCGCTTGATTCATCTCTGCCTTGAGTCGGGCCAGTTCGCTCTGCATGGTTCGATTCTTCTGCCACAAGACCGCCAGCGCGATAATCAAGGCCACGAAAGCGAGCGTGGCAGCGAGGGCACCAACAGATCCGAGTGACGACCAGATATTTGGTACCGGTCTTTCAAACGCTAACACGTTCCCGTCGCGCTGCGAGACGTCAGCTGAAACGCGATCGTGCCGAGACCCTGCCTGAACTTCAGCACGCACGCTTGCCAATAGCTGCTGTCGTACTTTCGTCGAAGGTTCTTGCGGGTCTGCCTGAAAGGCGAGCAGCGCGGCTGCGTCCTCAAGCTCAATCATTTCGGCTTGGCATTCGGAGCAGTCTTCAAGATGAGTAGTCAGCGCGCGAGCGTCTGCCGCATCAAGCGCACTCAGCGCTTTTGCGGTCAACAGTTCCTTGTAATCCTCGTGCGTCATGTTTTCCGTGATTTACCCGAAGTTCTCCAATTGATTTCCCAGGAGCGCGCGCAGTTTGATCATTCCTGAACGCATACGCGTTTTAATCGTTCCCAGCGGGGCGTTAAGCTTCGCTGCTATTTCCGACTGAGTTAGTCCATCAAAATAGGCCAACACCAGCGTGTTTCTTTGCTCTTCGGGGAGTTCAGCCAGAGCTTGTCGAACTGTCTCGCGTTGGGCCATTCGAATTGTGTCTGACAGTGCGTCGGAGACCATTTCGGTCTGTTCCTGAGCCGCTCCGGTCGCCAGACGTTGGCGAGCACCGAGCTGACGCAGGCGGTCGATTGCCCGGCTGCGCGCCAGGGTGACCAGCCAGGTGAACGGTCGCCCCCGTTTCTCGTCAAAGTCCTTCGCCCGCCGCCAAACCTGAATGAAGACGTCCTGCAGAATGTCTTCCGCTTCTTCGCGGCTATTCAATATACGGACGAGCAAGCCAAACAGGATTACCCGGTAGGCGTCGTAAAGGCGCGCCAAAGCCGCTTCATCACCTTGTGCCACGGCATGAAGAAGCTCAACGTCAGACCTTTCTGCTGATTCGAGTTGCACTCCCAACGACATTTGGACTCAGTTGATATACGGACGCCGCATCATTGGAGGATTGCCGGAATGAGACTCAAGGAGTTTAGAGTTCAACCTTCAGGTTTTCCTGGCAGGGAAAGCCCAAGCTAGAGCTTGAACTCTAAACTTCTTGAGTGGTGCGAGCGGATTAAGCCACAGTGATCTCGTCACTGAGATAGACATCCTGAATTGCGTTCAGCAATTCAATGCCTTCGGCCATCGGCCTTTGGAACGCCTTGCGACCGGAGATCAGACCGGTGCCGCCACCGCGTTTGTTGATAACCGCAGTACGCACCGCTTCTGCCAGATCGCTCGCGCCCTTCGACTCACCACCGGAATTGATCAGCCCGCAGCGGCCCATATAACAATTGGCCACTTGATAGCGAACCAGATCGATGGGATTGTCAGTGGTTAGTTTTTCGTAGACCAGCTTGCTCGTTTTCCCGTACGGCTTGCCGAGCGCCTTTTCGACCGCCATGTAACCACCATTTCTTTCCGGAAGTTTCTGCTTAATGATGTCGGCTTGAATAGTCACACCGAGATGGTTCGCCTGCCCGGTGAGGTCCGCGGAAGCGTGCATATCGCCTTCCGGAGTCTTGAACCCGGAATTGCGCATGTAACACCAGAGAATTGTGCCCATGCCGAGTTCATGTGCCTGGGCAAAGGCTTTGCTGATTTCAGTTATCTGGCGCGTTGATTCGTCGGATCCGAAATAGACGGTGGCGCCCACCGCCACCGCGCCCATGTTCTGAGCTTCCTTCACTGTGCCAAACAAAACCTGGTCAAACTTATTCGGCAGTGTCAGCAACTCGTTGTGATTGATCTTCACGATGAAAGGAATCTTGTGCGCATACTTTCGTGCGACTGACCCGAGGACGCCAAAGGTCGAAGCCACAGCATTGCAGCCACCCTCAATGGCCAGCTTCACGATGTTTTCCGGATCGAAGTACTGGGGATTCGGAGCAAACGACGCCCCGGCCGAATGTTCGATACCCTGGTCTACCGGAAGGATTGAAAGGTATCCAGTGCCGGCCAGACGGCCGTTATCGAAAAGCGACTGCAGTGAACGCAAAACGGCAGGCGAGCGGTCCGAATAGGCCCAAACGCGATCGATAAAATCGGGACCGGGCAGATGGATCTGACCCCTGTCGATGGTTTGGGACTTATGATCCAGCAGGGTCCTTGCGCCAGCGCCCAGGAGTTCTTCAATACGCTCAAGGGTAGTTGTTGCTCGTTTAAGTTCGGTAGCCACTATTTCTGTCCTCCTGGTTTTGACTGGTTGCAGTCAAGGGTGTGGAAATGTTCAACGAATGGTGCAAATTGTAGCATATTAGCTGCACACTGGCCCTGCGCCCCGGGGGCCATAAGTGGTGGTTCAGTTTCAGGTAAGCGCAGTCTATTAGCTGGCAGTGCATAGCAGCGTAGTTGCCAAAACTTCACATTGCATGGGTTCATTTTCTGGTTTAGAATCCGCCCGGTTGTTCCCAGAAAGGCATTCCGCAACCGGCGACGTGAGCCTCGCAAGTCTGTCGTTCCTAGCCCAGAGTACACCGCATACTAGTTCAGGAGTTTGGTCATGAAATCTGTGCCTCGCTTCATGCTCCCCTTGTACTTAGTCTGTTTCGGATTCATTTTCCCGACAACCGCCTTCGGGGATGACTGGAAACCCGTCGACCCTGCGGACCTGGCTCTCAAAGCACCCCTGGTCGAAAAAGATGCCGACGCAGAAGCGATCTTCTGGGAAGTGCGCCTGAGCGATGATGTTGAAGGCGGGACACCGCGCACAGTCTTACGCCATTACGTGCGGATTAAGGTTTTTAGCGAGCGTGGCAGAGAGTCACAAAGCAAGATAGATATTCCGTTTTTGAGTAACTGGAAAATTCAGGACATCGCCGCCCGCACTATCAAGCCCGATGGCACGATCATAGAACTCAAGAAGGAAGATGTCTTAGAACGAACTATAGAAAAGTTAAGCGGCATCAAAATCAAAGCGAAGTCGTTTGCGATGCCGGGGCTGGAGCCCGGAGCGATAATCGAATATCGCTGGAAAGAAACTCGCAACGACCGCCTCGCAAACTATATCCGTCTCTACTTCCAGCGTGATGTTCCGGTTCAACTGGTTAAGTATTACATCAAGCCATTGTCGCTTCCCGGCTTTGAGTATGGGATGCGAGCGCAAACCTTCAACGGAGCCACCAATCCTTTCGTGAAAGAGAAAGACGGGTTTTACAGTGTGTCGATGAACAACGTGCCTGCCTTTCACGAGGAGCCACGAATGCCTCCGGAGGACGCGGTGCGACCCTGGATGCTGGTCTTCTATACGAAGGAGAGTGACTCCAAGGGCGAAAAGTTTTGGCAGGAATACGGCAAGCAGACCTATGAGGATTACAAATCGCGAATGAAAGTAAGCGATGAAGTGAAAACTGTCTCCGCGGCAACGATAGCCGGCGCCAATACACAGGAGGAAAAACTGGAGAAACTATTTGAGTTTTGCCGTTCAAAAATCAAGAACACGAACGATGATGCATCCGGACTAACTGCAGATGATCGCGCCAAGCTCAAGGAAAACAAATCGCCGGCCGACACCCTGAAGCGCGGCATGGGCACCGGCAGGGATATCGACATGCTCTTTGCCTCTCTGGCGATCGCCGCGGGTTTCGATGCCCGGGTTGTGAGGCTTTCAGATCGAAGCGATACTTTTTTCGACAAGGGGTTTGCCGACGACTACTTCATTCAGAGTTACGACATTGCGGTGAAGGTTGGTGAGCAATGGCGTTTCTACGATCCGGCCAGCACCTATGTACCACTCGGTATGTTGCGCTGGCAGGAGGAAGCGCAGGAGGCCTTGCTTTCGGATCCAAAACTGCCAACCTGGGTGATGACACCGCTGTCCCCACCGGATAAATCAAAAGTAAAACGATCGGCAAAATTAACGTTAAGCGAAGATGGCACGCTCGAAGGCGATGCGCACGTCGAGTATTACGGCCACCCTGGTGTCTACAGGAAGGAATGGGACGACGACGATTCTCCAGCGCAACGGGAAGAAACCCTGCGAGACGCAGTCAAGAAGCAGATGAGTACGGCGGAGCTTGCCGACATAAAAATCGAGAACATTACTGATCCTACGAAGCCGTACGTTTACAACTATCACATTCGCGTTTCCGGCTACGCCCAACGTACGGGAAAGCGTCTCTTCCTACAGCCTGAGTTTTTCCAGCACGGAATTGAGCCGCTCTTCTCGGGCAGCGCCCGCAAATATCCGGTCTATTTTGACTATCCCTGGTCCGAGGAAGATGCGGTGACGATTGATTTGCCGGCAGGCTTTTCGCTCGACAACGCAGATGCGCCCCAGCCGTTTAGTGCCGGGCCAATCAGCGACTACCGGGGCACAATGGGAGTCACCATGGACGGACGGCAGTTGGTCTACAAGCGTAAGTTTTTCTTTGGCGGCGGAGGCGCAATCGTCTTTCCAGTGGATACCTATCCTAAGCTAAAACTCTACTTTGATGCGGTGCATCAGGCAGACAATCACACTATTACCTTAAAACAGTCAATGGCCACAGCCGCCACACCCTAGCGGAATGCGGCTTCACTTCCATGGGAGAAAAAAGATGTATTTAAGAGTTGCCATTCTCGGTGGCGTTTTGTTATTGGCCGCCGGAGTTGCCCTCGGCTCACCAGCGGAAGAGGCTCCTCAGTGGCTGCAACAAGCAGCCGCGATCAAGGTGCCCACCTATGACAAAGAGGTTGCGGCTGTTGTCCTTCGCAACGAGGAGAACATTGTTCTCAATAGTGATGGGCGACTAATTACCAACACCATTTATGCTATTCGAATTTTATCGCGCGAAGGCCGTGGCTATGCTGATGCCGTCGAGATGTATTTAACTCAGAGCGGCAAGATTAATGAGATGCACGCCTGGCTTATCAGGCCAAACGGCATCGTGAAGAAGTATGGCAAGGATGAAACGGCGGACCGGATCCTGGATCCTAACGACATTTACAATGAATATCGCGTCCGGGAAATTGATGCCACTAATGATGCCGAGGCTGGCGCCGTATTTGGCTATGAAGCAACCAGCGAAGAGCGTCCGCTCTTCAATCAAGATATCTGGCGTTTTCAGGATCGCTTGCCCACTCTCCAGTCTCGCTACAGTCTCACTTTACCTTCAGGCTGGCGCGCCTCAAGTCTTACCTTCAACCATGAGAAAGTTGAACCAATTGTAAACGGCTCAACCTATGTTTGGGAGTTGCGAGATCTTGAGCCAATCAAGTTTGAACCGGCGAGTCCCAAAATCAGCAACCTGGTTCCGCGAGTAGCAATTAACTATTTCTTAGGCGACAGCGGAATATCGGCGTCTTCGAAAGGTTTTGAGAATTGGACCCAGGTATCGCGCTGGGCTACTGACCTGCACGACCCACAGGCAGTCCCGGATCAGAGTGTCGCCGCGAAGGCGCGCGAACTAACCGCCAACTCCAGGACGGACTTTGATCGAATAAAGGCAATCGGTCATTTCGTGCAAAATCTGCAATACATCTCGATCGATATAGGGGTTGGTCGCGGAAATGGTTACCGGCCACACGCCGCGTCGCAGGTGCTGGCGAAGGCGTACGGCGATTGCAAGGACAAGGCGAATCTGATGCGCGCCATGCTCAAATCGATCAATATTACCGCTTATCCGGTGGCGATCTATTTGGGTGATTCAGATCACGTGCGCGAAGAATGGGCCTCCCCATATCAATTCAACCACTGCATCATTGCGATAAAGGTAGGCGATGAGATCATCGCTCCGACGATTGTTACGGATGCCAAGCTGGGCCGCCTGTTAATCTTTGATGCGACCGATTCAAACACGCCAGTTGGGGACCTGAATGAGGATGAACAGGGAAGCTTTGCGCTGGTGATTGCCGGTGACGCTGGACAACTGCTGCGTATGCCTACCATGCCCCCTGAGGCAAGCTCCTTCGATCGCCAGGCTGATGTGGTACTTGAATCACAGGGAACAATCACGGCGACCGTTCGCGAAAGAGCCAGCGGACAAGCCGCCGCAGATTTCCGGCGACAGTTTCGCGGCCTCTCCTCCGCCCAGTATTTGACGTTGATTGAAGGTTGGGTGGGCAGCGGCGCTACCGGAGCAAAGGTGTCAAGAATTGATCCCAAAGACAATAATGAGGGTGGTCGTTTCGATCTGGATGTCGATTTCACCGCGTTCAACTACGCGCAGTTAATGCAGAACCGATTGCTGGTCTTCAAGCCGGCCATCGTTTCGCGCCGGGATTCACTCCAGCTAACAGAACTCACGCGGAAACAACCGATCGTGCTCGACGCTCGCAATTTTAAAGAAACGATCCGGATCAAACTTCCCGAGGGCTTTGAAGTTGACGAACTCCCTGATGCTTTGAAACTTGATACTTCCTTCGGCTCCTACAATACCAGCTACCTCGTCAAAGACGGCCAGCTTGTTTTTACACGCAACCTGATGCAGCTCTCCGCTAAGATTCCTGTGGCGCAGTATCAATCGGTGCGGAGCTTCTTCGAAAGGATTCGAGCCGCGGAACAAGCGCCGGTGGTGTTGGTAAGGAAATAATCAGGCGCTGAATGGAAGCTTGTAACGCAGACTGTTGGTTTGCGCGTGGTTGTTTGCCACTAAGTCGAAACTCGCGCCATGACCGCGAGCGAATCTCTCACAAATCTTTGCTGCAGCTTGCGTGCGACGGGAAACCCCAGTCTTACGAGGGGATGTTGAGGGTGCGAGAAGGCATAGATGTCGTACCAGACAGAGTTGTCTTCAAGCCGTTCGATCATAAACCTTTCTTCACCACACTCCACATGATTCGGTAGCGTTCCATACGCAAAGCCAAACCGGTATACCGCTGTCTGCTCTTCGATGACATAGACAATCCTGGCCGCACTTAACGACCAGAATCCGAAAGTACGTGCCTGAACCGCCACGATGCGTCCGACCTCAACGGGCGTGGCCGGAGGCACGATTGTTACCCAGCCCAGGTCAAACTGATTCCAACTTCGCAAAGCCGCGGCCGCGCGCAGGTAAACGTCTTCTCCATCTCCCAGCCTGACGCGGTTGTGGTCAACCTTGTAACCCGGCCGCGTTTCTTCACTACGCGTCGCACCAACTTCGGGATAAGAAAACGGCAAGTCGTGCTGAGATGCGAGGAATTGCCGGATCGTTTCGGCAGAGGGCTGGCGCGCAAGAAACATTCGTTTGGTTCAATCGCTTTTCGGCTTGTTGCGGTTGGCAGCCGCACGCGCGCGCGGGTGATGATTGTCGTAAGCGGCGCGCAGATGGCGGTCGGTAATGTGTGTATAGATTTGAGTGGTTGAGATATCACTATGGCCCAGCAGGGCCTGCACCGAACGCGAGTCGGCGCCATGTTGCAGCAGGTGGGTAGCAAAACTGTGACGCAAAGTGTGCGGGGAAACGTGCTCCAGCCCGATATTTTCGGCGTAAGTCTTAATCATGGTCCAGGCAAGCTGGCGCGTCAGCGGCTTGCCGCGGTGCAGAAAAAGATTGGGATACGGCGACTTTCCATAGCCCGCCTTGACTGACGCGTACTGCTGCAGCCAGTGGATAGCGCTCTTGCCTACCGGAACTCGTCGCTCTTTGCTGCCCTTGCCATGACAGTTCACGACGCCACTGTGCACATCCACTTCCGCTTGCTTCAGAGTCACAAGTTCGGAAACCCGCAAGCCGGCGGCATACATGAGCTCCAGCATAGCCCGATCTCGTATTCCTTCTTCGGTGGAAATGTCAGGCGTGGCAAACAAACGATCGATTTCCTCTTCGGTGAGAAACTTTGGCAGATAGGAAAACTTTTGTGGAGTATCGAGGTCTTCAGCTGGATGGAACTTGATGTGACCATCAAGCATTAGAAACTTAAAGAAACCACGAGCGGCACTCACCGCTCTCGCGACTGACGTGGGCGCCAGGCCTTCGCGAGAAAGATTTGCGATCCATTTGCGCAGGTCGGGTCGCGTCAATTCCGCAATCGGCTTACCGGCTTTGCTCGCCCAGCGGTCGAGTCGTGCCAGATCTCTGCGGTAACTTTCGAGCGTGTGACGCGCGAGGCCCTTCTCAACTTGAAGATAAGTGAGATGGTCTTTGACTAAATCGCGCTGCGGCTGCTTCGTAGTCATACAGCGCAATCTTAACAGAGGTAGGGGAACAGAGGTCAGAGGTCGGGGGTCGGAGGTCGGGGGCCAGGGTATTTCTTACTGACTTCTGACACCTAATCTCTGATCTCTGCAGTACCTATTCGTAGCGCAGGCACTCGATTGGATCGAGGCGAGAGGCTTTGCGAGCCGGCCACACACCGAAGAGGATGCCGACGCCGATGGAAACCGTGAGTCCGGAAATGACAGCCCAGGTGGGAATTGAAGCCGGCAAGGAAGGAACCAGCAGCATGACAATTTTACTAATACCGACGGCTAACACCACGCCAAGAACACCACCCAGAAAAGTCAGCGTCATCGCTTCAAAGAGAAACTGTCGCACTATGTCCTTGCGCCGCGCGCCGAGGGCTTTCCGCACGCCGATCTCTTTCGTTCGTTCAGTCACGCTGACCAGCATGATATTCATCACGCCGATGCCGCCAACCAGAAGTCCCAGACTCGAGATAGCGATGGCGATCAACCCCACCATAGCCGTAATGCTGTCGAACTGTTCGATAAACTTGTCGGCAGTTTTAATGTCAAAGTTATTGGGATCGCCAAACTTAACATTACGCCGCCGCCGCAGAATGTCCTCGGACTGTTGCAGGGCTTCATTGATTAGCCCGGGCCGCGCCTTTATTACCAGCAGCAGGTAACCCTTCGCCGGCGCAACTTTTTGAGCGGTGCGAAAAGGAATGAATACAGCATTGTCTTCTTCGTTTTCTCCGAAGAAGCCTGCCTTCCTCTTCTCGAGCACACCCACGATCTCGAAGTTTATCCCGCCCATACGCACCTTGGTCCCGGCAATTTGCTGATTCTTGCCGGGGAAAAGCGCGTCCGCAGCATTCACGCCGATGACCATTACGTTCGCGCGTTGCAGGTCGTCATTTTCGGTGATGAAGCGTCCTTCTTTGATCGCGATGTTGGTAATGCCGGCGTAGTTCGCCGAAACTCCCTGCGTGTTACCCCAGCGATAATTATGTCCCTCATAAGAAATGTTGTCGTCGAAGGGTCCGCCGCTGTAGCCGATATTCGGAGCCACCTGGCCCACTTCCTCAACCGCGCTTGCCTGCTCCTTAATCGTTTCCGCATCAGCCACCGTCAGCGGTTTTCTGGTTCGTTCGGAACGGTCTTCGCCGGTGCGCGGACCAGTGGAAAGATGAAATGCGTAGATGTTGCTGGTGCCGTACTCTTCAATGATAGAAACAATGTTCTGGCGCAGACCGGTGAGAATCGAAGCGATAGAGATCGCAGTCATGACCCCGATCACGATACCCAGAACAGTCAGAAAACTCCGGAACTTATGCGAGCGCACGCTATCCAGAGCCATCTGGAAAGTCTCGCGTAATACACTGGTTGGCAGCTGGAGTTTCATTTGCGATCTGCCGGACTTTTAGGTCGCCTGGGTTAATGCCAGAATCGGATCGAGCCGCGCCGCTTTAAAGGCCGGATAGATTCCGGCAATCATTCCGATGGCCGTCGATACAATCAGCGCCAGCAATATGTAGCCAATGGTTATGGTCATCGTGATAGACGCGAGCGCCGTAATCAGGGCGGTGATTCCCCACGAAAGCAACAGTCCCAGCACGCCACCAAGCGCACAAAGAATCCCTGACTCGATCAGAAACTGAAGCAGGATTTGTCTTCGCGTAGCCCCTACGGCTTTTCGCAGTCCTACTTCAAACGTTCGCTCAGTCACACTTACCAGCATGATGTTCATCACTACGATTCCGCCTACGATTAGCGTGATGAGCGTGATCGGAACAACCACGGCCGCTATGCCGCTCGTGAACTGATCGATCTGATTGTTGAGAGCTTCGACGTCTACCAGTCCGAAGTCGTCCTCTTCGTTTCCCTTTAACTGATGTTTGACGCGCAAAGCAACTCGAGCATCCTCTATTGCCTGTTGGAACGTTTCTCGATTGGAGCCCTTGCCATGAATTTGTAACCCGTTGCGTCCCCAAAGCTGGAGGTGGGTAGTCACCGGAATATAGATATGGCGATCCACCGAGTCACCAAAGAAAGAACCGCGCTTTTCTTCAACTCCGACGACCCGCATCGGTAGCCCGCGAACCTTCAAGGTTTTGCCGATGGCGTCGGTATTCGGGAAAAACTTGTCTTTGATGTCGCCGCCAAGAACACATACCAGCGCCGACCGCTGTACTTCATCCGCCGAAATGAAACGGCCGTCCGCTATTGTCTTGTCTTCGATATCCACCATGTTGGCCGAAGATCCAAATACCAGGGCGCCGGGAAACTCGATATTGTCCTGCTTCAAATCAGTCTGGCCCTGTGACTGTGCGCCCACTTCAAGACACGACTTACAGTGATCTTTGACCCACTCAAAATCGTCCCAATTGAGTCGTTTGTTACGGCGGTTCATCCGCTCAAAATCTTCATCCGAAAGACGGCCGTTGGATGCAATGCGAGCGATCATGAAGTGGTTGCTGCCGAGGATCTTTGCCACCTTGTCAACGACATACGTGTTCAGGCCGCTTATTGAAGCTCCCACCGTCACCACCGATGCAACTCCGATGATGATTCCGATCAAGGTCAAAAAAGCCCGCAACTTGTGGGCAAAAATCGATTGCACGGCAATCCGCAGCGCGTCAGTGTAAAAGGAAAAAAAGGCTCTCATTGTTTAGATTACTGCGCGGGCACTCCCAGCGGTTCTTCAACTGCAACAGCCTGTACGACAAAACGAAGGCCGAAGTTTAGAAGGATTTGGACGGCCCAACCGTTACGAAAATTCGTACGCGAAAATTCGTACGATAGGGCAGCCCGCTTTCGCGGGAGTTCCCCGGAACGTTTACTACAACGTTAACGCTCCGGGGCCGGCTTTATTAACAGTTAGACGAGTTCTGCGGCTGGTTGTTCCGCCGGTTTAAGTGAGAATTTGTCTGTCCAACGTATGCGTCCGGTAACCTGCATTGCCACGAAGAGCGTAACCACCGAACCGATCGTGATTGCGAGTCCGGTAAAGCCCTTGAGGAAAAAGGCATAGGAGAACATGACCAGGTAAACCAACTGCGCCAGTGCGGCTTCACGACTGGCGAAGTGAATCCCCACCACGAGTCGAAGGTAGCTCACTACCAGAAAGACAGAAACCACTGCGGAGATGCCGAAGGCAACGTGGATGGAAACATGATCAACCAGGTAAGCGAGCAGCAGATGGAAGGAGAAAAAGGCCGCGGCGAGGAAGAAGTAATTCATCGGGTGAAGATCGATTCCGCGCAAGGTTGTAATGATCAGCATCAGGAAGAAGAAAAAGAATAGCGAGACTGGAGCGAAGAAACTAATTCTGCCGGCCAGCGGTCCGGGCTGTAACTTTTCCGGCATGACCATCGCTATTTGATAACCCGAAACCAGATTCTTGTAAGACCACGCCAGATCCCAGCCGTTGTCAGTCTCACGTTTCTCGGAAGGCGACAACGTATTGTCGGGGAAATCAATGTCTTTGAAGTTCGTTTTCATCTTAAGGGAGAAATCGCGAACCTGTGCCACATCGTTACTGCCAAAGCTGTAGCGCCACTCATTGAGACCCTGAGAGCGATAGCCGACGTCAAGACGCGCCACTTTGCCGGCGGGCACCTTGACCCACCCAATCGCAGCGTTCTGCTGATTGGTAACTTCGAGTGGCGCGCCGTCAACAGCAAAAACCAGGTCGTCATAAATAGCTTTCTGTGTTGGGAAGTTCAGCACAAAGGTAACGACCTGTTCTTTGTCGCTGGTATTGCGGAACCCATAAGCCCCGGCGTACTTAACTTTGTAGGTGCTGTACCATAGCAGGCCCTTTTGACGATGCTCCAGATCAAGGTCAACATCAATCACGCTGCTTTCCAACGGCAGCGTTGTCGTGACTTCATCGTTAATCGTCTTAACAATCTTCTTGCCGTTCTCGCTGCTCTCCTCCTGCCTCGCCACAATTTGTTTGAAGGAGGCGATCGGCGGAGCCTGATTTTGAGGCGTGCCCCAGGTAGAAGCCACTCGACTTTCTGCAATCTCGTCCAGCGAGTAGGTACGCGAGAAGATAGTGCCGCCAAGGATGGCCCAGGCAACCGAGGTGCAAACAAAAATGAAGGCAATAGCGATGATCCGTTTCGTCATTTCTTGACTCCTTAGAACTTATGGATATGTCGTGAAACAGTTATGTTGTTGGGAACCATTCTGAACAAATCTCATCGTGGAACAATGTGGCAGGCCACAGCTGCGGCGGGTGATTGCTACATCACTCCCGCGGACTTCCTGCTAATCAGTCATTGAGTATGGCTATGCGTCTGTCGATGTCCTCGCCGGTAAGTAAGCGGTAGCTGTCCTTCAGCGTTTCTTTTCTGTTGGCATCTTTCTCCACCATGTATGCCTGAAGTAACGGTTCCAGATCTTGCCGGGGAATTATGGGCAGCTTGCGAAGCTGCGCTAACGCTACTTGCGCCTGCTGCGGGCTGCCGTGAAGAATCACCTCGACGGACCGAGAAGCGGTCCGCGAAACATAAAGACTCAGCAGCGCCGGTATGCCGAGAGAAAGAATGGCTCCGATCAGAAGAGCATTCGCCCACGAAGCCTGCCTGGTACTCTCGTCGCTTTTGAGTGCTCGCCAGCCAACGCGTAGATAAACGAAAGCCGTAATAAAAGGGATGAAGCCGAAAATTCCAATTACCAGAATCAACCCAATAATGCTTAGAGGAAGAATTGCCACGCCAATAGCGGCAGAGAAAACGGCACCGCTTATCAGAACCCCGCCAACCGGTCGTGACCATCCTCCGACACGGGCTCCGAACAATAACCAAACCGCCAGCACCGACACCTCTACCGCGGTAACTCCATAAGCGAACAACTGATAGGACTGAATGGTTGATTCCTGCACGAATGAACCTTTGAAGACTATTGGATCAAAATAGAAGCAAAGAATCGGAGCTATCAGGCCAAACACTACATCAAAGACTTGCTGTGCGTCGGTGCGGTCTTCCCCAAACTGTCGTCCCCAAAACAAACGTTTCTCAGAGGTAATGCTTTCACTAGCTGTATCCAAAGTCATGGTTCATTTCTCCTTTAATCGGTGGTCGCAGGGAGTGTTTTGGTAACACTTAGGTCATTCAGCACCGGCAACGATTTGTGGGTCAGCGCTTCCGGCGCATGTTCAGTTGTCGTGGGATTCACCGGCGCGAGAACAGCTTCAAGGATGGGCCGCAGCTGCGATAGCTGCTTGACCCGGATCACGAGGTCCCAGGCGCGCTCGAACTTCTTCCAGCCCGCGCTGTAGAAGAAATGCTTCAATCGGTGCTTTACCGAGTTGTGCGCCGATGCCGCCTCAAAGATGTTGGTCCAGCGATAGAACTCTTCATACGCCCAGTCATACCCGCGCTTCAATTCTTCCGGTGACATGCCTGAAGTTCGATAGACAACGTTGCGCGTGTCGTACAAGTCCCAGTTCCGCGTAACGATTCGGTCTTGTGCGGCCATGGCGGTGAATAACGCTGTTCCCGGATACGGCGTCAGAATGTGGAAGGTGGCAGTGGTGATCCCAACCTCGACGGCCCAGTCTACTGTGCGTCGGAAGACGTCGGGGTCGTCTCCGTCCAGGCCGAAGACGAAGCTGCCGTTGATCATGATGCCGAGGCTGTCGAGCCGGCGTACGACCTCGCGATAGCTGCGGCCGAGATTCTGCCGCTTGCCGGCGCCTTCGAGGCCGCTGCTGGAGAGCGTTTCGAACCCTACGAACAGACTTCGCAGACCGGCGGCTGCGGCCTCTTCGATCACATCATCGCGCAGGATTGAGTCGACCGTTGCCGCTCCCTGGAAGACGCGGCCCATGCCTTTCATGCCGCGGAAGAGATCTCGTGCGAACCGGACACTCCCGAAGAGATGATCGTCGAGGAAATAGAGGTGCCGGCCGGGAAGGCGGGCAATTTCGGCGAGCGCGTCATCCACGAGTTGCGTGTAGAACGAGCGACCTCCCGCGAAGAATCCATCCTTGTAACAGAAAGTACAGTGATGAGGGCAGCCTCGAGAGACGACAATCGAATTCGGAACCAGATACCGCTGCCGTTGAATAAGATCGCGCCGTATGGGTGGCAGCCCTTCCAGAGTTCGAACGCTCGACTCGTAGCGGCGCCGTGGTGTTCCTGCTGCCAGGTCTTTCAAGAATTGCGGGAACGTGTGTTCTCCGGGGCCGATAAAGATCGTGTCTGCGTGTGGCGCCGCCTCTTCCGGTAGCGAGGTGACGTGAAGGCCACCGAGCAGGACGTAGGAGCCACGCGCACGATAGTGGTCGGCGATCTGGTACGCCCGGTATGCGTTGGTGATGTAGACCTGAATAATGACCAGGTCTGGTTGGTCGTTGAGTTCCAGCTTTTCGACGTGCTCATCTTGTAGCGAGATGTCGAGGTCTGGATCGAGATACGCAGCAAGAGTTGCCAGGCCCAGGGGCGGAAAGAGCGAGTACTTGATCGGCCGCCAATATGGACTTGTGGCTTCGGTCAACGCGGGAAGAATCAACTTAACTTTCTTGAGCGACCGCCTGTTGTTCAAGGCCACCTCCTCTTAAGGACCATAGCGCCATAGCTAAATTTGAAACCTGGTCTTTTTGTGCAACGGACTGTTTCCGTGACCAATCACTGCTTGCATTACCTACTCACCTTCACAAATTAACAGCGTGGAGGCTCCTATATGGGGGCGCCAGATTTACGTTTGTCACCATGAACTTCTCTAACAGATCAAAGCGCTTTGCCATGCAAAGTCAATAGGCAAAAAAAAGAGATGCCAACAGGATTGCCTAACTGTTTCGCATTTGATGAATGAGCTTTTCCATGTGGCTCAAATAGCTCTCAAGCGCGCGTCGTCCGGCCACGGTTAGTTTGTATTCGGTTTTTGGCAGCCTGCCTTCAAACGACTTGGTGCAGGCGATGTAGCCGCCATCTTCCAGTTTGCGGGCGTGCACACTCAGATTGCCGTCAGTGGTATTCATGAGACTCTTTAGATCGTTGAAGGTTAAAGACTCATTAGCTGCCAGCGCGCTGACGATGCCGAGACGCATTCGCTCATGAATCAAACGATCAAGACTCGGTGCGAGATGTTTTGCTTTGTCATCGCCGGCATCTCGCAAATTCGTCGCCGACTTTTTCTGCGTAGAGTCTTTTAGTGCCGATTGTCTAGCCACCGTATCTCCTTGCGATAATCACTCCAAAAACAATATGCAATCCGCCGAAGCCGGTCGCCATCAGCCAATTGGCATATTCGGCAGGCGCGAAAAACGTTACCGCCCCGAGGGCCATAAAGCAGAGACCCATTATGGGGACCACACTCACCGAAAACATTCCGCCGGTAACCACACCGGTCCCGTAAAGCAACAACCAAAGGCCCGGGATAGCATTGGTCAGGCCGGCGCGATAAAGCACTACTGTCACAATTGCGCCAGCAAAAATCGGCGGTGACAGACTAAACGCGACCTTTCGTCCAGGACCGGAAAGCAAGGGCATTTTTGCGGCGCGCGCCTTTCGGTCGATCGACCAACCGGCGATGAGCAAGGCAATTACTGCCTCGGCCATCCAAACAGCCAACCAGGCTTTAAATGTTTTCTGTTGAGCTGAGATTGAAGCTGAGGCGAGAGCGGAAAAGCCAATGGTTACCTGCCCCCAGCCGGAAATGCCGGTGAAGGAAGTGGCGCGCTCCATCGTCTCACGAATGTATTTAAGGTTATCCATCGCCCGCTCGTGCAGCGCAGGCGGTTCTTCCTTTTGCGGGATAACCAGGTGGATCGAGCCCATGAGCGGAATAATACCGGCGGGCCTCAGCGCTGTCAAGTACTTTACAGAACAAAGCCCCCGACTTGAATTAAGGCGGGTTACCAGGAAGGCGTAGCCCCGGCGATTGTCTATGTCAGTCCTGAAATGAATTGAATAGGACTCACGCAGCGTTGGGTGCTGCTACTCCGTGCGCTTTGGTTATGCCCGCGGCTTTGCGCCAGCGCAGCGCCAGCAACACGAGGGCTCCCGTGCCCACGATCAGGCTAATGAGTTGCGAGGTCGAGAGGCCGGTCAGCGTAGTCAGTCCAAACAAATCGCCGCGCGGGTCGTCGCGCAAAAACTCGATGGCAAAGCGAATTACGGAATAGAGCAGTGCGTAGAAAAGGATCACCTGACCGTTGAAGCGCCTGTGTTTGTGAAGCCAAAACAGAAAGAAGAAGACCAGCAGCATCGCGAAGGATTCATACAGTTGGGTAGGATGCAGACGAACATCAAGCGGCACTCCGGTGATTTCATGACCCAGCTCGGTAAACTTCACGCCCCAGGGAAGCGTAGTCGGTTTACCCCAGCAACAACCCGCAGCGAAACATCCTTGCCTGCCAAAAAAGTTTCCAATGGCGATTCCGGGAGCGCAGGCGTCAGCGGTCTTCCACCACGGGAGCTGGTAACGCCGCATCAGGAAGTAGCCGGAGAGAATCGCGCCGATCAATCCTCCATAAAAAACTCCACCCGAACGGAGAAAGTCGAGCGAGACTAACTGCAGGGGATGGTCGCGATATTCCGGTTCCGTGAAGAGCATTAGAATCTTCGAACCGATCAGTGAGCACAGCAGCATCCAAAGGCACAGGTCGTAGATCTTTTCGCGTGGCAAACCATCGCGTGCCGCAAGTTTGACGGTTATTAGGATTGCACAGAGAAAGGCCAGCGCCAGAAACACGCCATAGGTGTTAATAGGAAAACTGCCAATACGGAAAATTTCGGGATACATGGAAATCAGTAGCCAGTGGTCAGTGATCAGTGGTCAGTCTTTTAGGCTCGGTTTCGCCTGCAACTGGCAAGCTGACAACGGAGGTCTTTTTCCTCTCAAAAATCAGATCATAAGCAAGCAGCAAAGCACCAATCGAAATGCTCGCGTCGGCGATATTGAAAGTTGGCCAATGCCAGGATCCCGCGTGCACGACAATGAAATCAATCACGTAGCCAAGCCGGACGCGGTCAGTTAAATTGCCGGCAATTCCAGCTAGCAGCAGCGCGCAAGCTCCCAGAATGCGATCGTCGTTTCGGGATGTGCGCAGAAAATAATAAAGCACGGCCACGGCGGCAGCGATGGCCAGCACCACAAAGAACCATCTTCCAAAGCTTCCGCCCTCCTGCAATTGTCCAAAAGCGATTCCCGGATTCTCAGTGTAAACAAAATCGAGGAAGCCGCGAACGATGGTCCGCTCAGAGCCAAACCGCAGCGCGCGTACCGCCCAGGCCTTGCTGGACTGATCGACCATGTAGATGCCAAAACTGGCAAACAGGTAACCCGCGCGCCAGCCCAGGCGTCCTGGCAAGGCTGAAGATCTTTTCAGTTCATTCGAAACCATAAAGATTGGTCAATTAGAGCTGACTCAAAAGCGCCGTTAGCCCGAGCAGCTTGTAGACCCAGCGCGTTCTCGCAGAGGCAGAATCTTTTCAACAAGCTCGGGTTCTATAAACAACTGGCTCCTACCGAGCCCCGAGGGTCTCACTTTCGATCTCTTCAAGCGCCGCTACGCACCTTTCACAAACTTCCGAGTAACGGGCAGACTCGCCAACGTGTGTCGAGTAGTTCCAACAGCGCTCACATTTCTTGCCGGCCGCGGGCAGTACTTTTACGACGACGCCCGAGGCGCCCTCGTCGGAACGCACTAAATCAACTTGAGAAACAATGAAAATGTAGCGTAGTTCTTCGCGGTACCGAACAAGTAGATCATAACTATCCCCTGCAGCTGCGATCTCAAGACGGGCCTCAAGTGAGCTGCCGATCTGTTTGCTTACTCTTGCTTCCTCAAGCGACTGCAAGACGTCGTCACGAATCTCAAACAACCGGTCCCAATTCGTAAGCAGTTCAGCCTCACCCTGGCTGCTCTCGGCCGGCAACAGAGCGATATGGACAGATGCTGGACGCGCCTCGTCTGCTGGCAGATTTTCCCAAACCTCATCCGCGGTGAAAACGAGCAGCGGGGCAAGCATACGTGCCAACGCGTCTGCGATCTGGTAAAGCGCGGTTTGCGCAGAACGCCGTGCGAGGCTACGTGGCGAATAGGTATAAAGCCGATCCTTCAGGATGTCGAAATATCGCGCGGAGAGCGTGACGGTGCAGAAGTTATAGAGCGCGTGATAGACAGTGTGAAATTCATAAGCTGCATAGGCTTCGCGAACGGTCCGCACTACCTCGTCAAGCTTTGCCAGAGCCCAGCGGTCAGTTTCAAGCAGCTCCTCCAGGGCTACCCGATCCCGCGCTGGATCAAAACCGTGCAAGTTGCCGAGCGCATATCGAGCCGTGTTACGCAGTTTACGATAGCCGTCCGTCACTCTTTGCAGAATCTCTTTGGACGAACGCATGTCATCGAAATAGTTTGAAGACGCACACCACAGCCTCAGGATATCGGCGCCCGACTCTTTGATTACTTCGTCTGGCGGAACGGCGTTACCGCCTGACTTGTGCATTTCCTTACCCTGCGCGTCGACCGTCCAACCATGCGTGATCACCGTTTTGTAGGGAGCTCGATCGTGCGCGGCGATCCCAACCATTAAAGAGGAATTAAACCAACCGCGAAATTGATCGCCGCCTTCAAGATAAACGTCCGCCGGCCAACGCAACCCTTCACGCTGTTCCAGCACGGCGATAGACGACGATCCGCTGTCAAACCAAACGTCAAGAATGTCAGTTTCTTTGGTGAATTCCGCGCCGCCACACTTCCTGCAGCTGTAACCTTCCGGCAAGAGCTCCCGCGCTTCCCGTATGAACCAGGCGTCCGACGATTCCTTTTCAAAGATATCGGCGACGTGACGGATGATCTCAGGTTCTGCCACTGCTTCGGTGCATTTCGCGCAGTAGAAAACCGGAATTGAAACTCCCCAGACTCGCTGGCGCGAAACGCACCAATCCGGCCGGCCCTTAAGCATGTTGGCCATTCGCACTTTGCCCCAGGCAGGAATCCACTGCACCCGTTCGGTTTCGCGTAACGCAGCCTTTCGCAACGATGAGTCAGATTCGGAAAAGTTCTCAGTGTAGTTGCTGCGGTCGCGACCGTCCTCGTCCTTTTCCACCGTCGCGGCCACCTCGCGGTCCATGGAGATGAACCATTGTGGTGTGGCGCGGAAGATCACCGGGTTTTTGCAGCGCCAGCAATGAGGATAGCGATGCTCATAGCTCTCGGTAAACAACAGCACGCCGCGATCGCGCATAAATTCGACTATCTTCGGGTTTGCCTCGAACACACTCATACCGGAGAAATGCTCTACCTCGGAGGTGAAGTGTCCTGAGTTATCGACCGGGCAATAGATTTCCAACCCGTAGCGCTTGCCGATTACGAAATCGTCGTGACCGTGACCCGGGGCCGTATGCACCGCGCCGGTGCCCGCCTTGCTCGTCGCTTTCTTGTCACGCGCTTCGCTTACGTCCAGTTCGGTTTCCGCATCTGCCTCGCCGCCCAGCGTGACGTGTTCGCCCACCATCAAAAGCGAAGGGCGATCGATCCAGGGATGGCGACACTCAAGCCGATCCAGTTTCGCGCCCACGAAACGCGCGAGCACTTTCGCTTTGATCCGGTTCCCGGCTTCGTCTCGTTCTCCCAGGCCGCACTTCTCGGTTACTGTATCGAGCAATTCAGACGCCACCACATAGACTTCATCACCGTTTTCAAAGGCCGAGTATTCGTAGTCAGGATGGACTGTCACGCCGAGATTCGCGGGCAGAGTCCATGGCGTCGTTGTCCATATGAGAACGAAAACCTTCTGGCCCGCGAGCGCCGGATCGATTAGGGCCGGATCGCTGGCGAGCGGAAACTTCACGTACACAGAAGGACTAGTGTGCTGATGATATTCAACCTCGGCCTCCGCCAGTGCGGTTTGATCCTTTATGCACCAGTAGACAGGGCGCGCGCCTTTATAAACATAGCCGCGCTCAACGAAGCGGCCAAACAAGCGTGCCGTTTCCGCTTCGTAGTGATTGGACATCGTCAGGTAAGGATTGTCCCATTCACCCAGGATGCCGAGGCGCTGAAAGTCGCGTGTCTGTCGTTTCAGCGCCTGCGAGGCGTGTTCGCGACAGGCGCGCCGAATCGCCACCGCCGGCATGTTGGCTTTTTTAGCACCGAGTTTGCGATCGACATATAGCTCAATCGGCAAACCGTGGCAGTCATAGCCAGGCACATAAGGCGCGTCGTACCCAAGCATGTTGCGCGACTTGACGACGAAGTCTTTGATGATTTTGTTCATCGCCGTGCCCAGGTGAATGTCGGCATTCGCATAGGGCGGGCCGTCGTGCATGATGAACTTCTCAGCGCCGGAGCGCGCCTGGCGAATCAAATCGTAGAGACCCATGTCCGTCCATTTTTTGAGACGGGCGGGCTCGCTCTGCGCCAGGTTCGCCTTTTGCGAAAACCCTGTCTTCGGCAGGTTGATGGTCTTTTTCAGATCAAGGGGCGTGGTTTCAGTAGACATAGTTTTCACGACTTGGAATCGGTAATACTAACAGGACAACCGGACGCTCTCCAAAATGGGTGCTTCTCTTTGGAGTGCGGTGACAGGTCGCCACTTAAAATAAAAACTCGAACCAGATCCGCGGCGGATGCGATGGTTCGAGTTTCAAGCCGCTGATGGCGACGATGTCAACCGATAAACATCTCATCCTCTCCGTAGGTTTGGTTAATGGGCTTCGGTATGGGCGCTACCAGGACTTCGAGCCCGCGACGGAAGCCCGCCATAATCGCGGCCATCTCGCGTGCCGGCTCAACCACTTTCCGCTGGATGAAATCGGTGGTGGCAACAACCTGATCGTGTGTGCGATCGATCGTATTGCTGACCAGTTCGACCTTATCGCGCGCATCGTGCGCCGTGTCGCTCACCATCTCTTTCAATTCGCCAACTTCATCTTTGATTATAGCCAGCGATTCTGACAGGTTCGCGGTGGCCGCCGAAAGGTGACCGGAGACCGCAGTAAACTGCTCCGCGATAAGTTTCCCCTGAACGGCAATCTGCTGGCCCTGCTCGCTCATCACCGTCACCTTTGCGATTAGCGGTTCCAGTTTTTCTTCCAGCCGATTTACGGATTTCACAGCGCGACTGACAAAAACCGCAATGGCGATCATGGCCACCGCGATGATGATAAAAGACAGCGCGATGACTACCATCACCCAGAACAGCGGATCGTTAGGGTTCATTTGTAGGGCCAGGAGCGACATGAATCAATTGTGATTGCCGATTTCCAATTGCCGATTGTTAACCTTGGTCGTCAATCGGCAATTGGCAGGCAATGGCTAGTTCGACTTCTCGGTGTATTGAGGGGCTGCCTCGATGCGGCCGGACAATTCGGTTTTGCGCTTCTCTTCCTGATAAGCCTTTTTGCCGGCGTCGATCGCTGCGGCTACCGTGCTGGTTTGGCGAGCCGCCGTTGCACGCGCGGTATTCGCTACCTCACCGACCTTCTCAGAGGCCTGGCTGTAAACTTCAGAAGCCTTGCTGGCTGCCTGATTGTAAAGTTCACCGGCACGTTCGCGAGTGGATTCGTAATACTCACCGGCGCGTTCGCCAAGTTGTTGAGCAGCCTCGCGCGACTTGTCGATGCCCTTGCGGGTGGCGTCGGCCAGGTCACCGCGTAGCTCCTGACCAGACTTTGGGGCAAAAAGCAGAGCAATAACGGCCCCGATGCCGCCGCCGATCAAAAGATAGGTAAGCCGCGTTGAGATGTTGTCATTATCGTTTCCCATAAAAAACTCCCTTTCCTGAAGCAAAGCGCCCGGGCTTTGCGGTTTAGTGCAAACTGTTGGTTTCAGATGTTGACTATAACAAAACCCACTGAAGGGGCGCAAACAAAACCCCCAAACGGGTGTAGCAGATGGGCCAGACGAAACAAAAGCAGCGGGGGCCAGCCCACCTTCCCAACCCCGAGCTGATCGAAGTGAATTGCTGACTGGTGATTGAAAGGCATTCGTCCTTGAATAACCTAACCCTTGGAGAAATTCTCAGGTTGGGAAGGCGGGCTTGCCGCCCGAACTACCTGATCAGGATCTCGGTTGCCGTTGTATTGCTCGAGTTTGCGATAAAGGGTCTTGCGGCCAATGCCGAGTGCGCGGGCAGCGTGAGTTTTGTCGCCTTTGGTGTAATCAAGTGTAGCCTCAATCGCCTGGCGTTCGATCTCATCCATCGACGAAGGCACAGTGACTTCAAACGTTGTCGTACGTCCTTCGCTGGCGGCGCGAGCACGTTCCACCTTGATGCGATCCTGTTCCTGTAATGCGATCCGGCTGATGGCCTCCGGCAAATCTTCAAGTTCAATCTGCCGGCCTGAGGCAATGATCACGGCGCGCTCGATCGCGTTTTCAAGTTCGCGAACATTGCCCAGCCACTCGTAAGTAATCAAGGCCTGCAAGGCATCTTTTGAAATACCGGAGATAAACCTGCCCGGTCTTCTGTTTGTAATGTTCGATGAAAGTGTATGACCAGCGGATGAATGTCCTGTGGACGTTCGCGCAGCGGCGGCAGGACAATGGGAAACACCGAAAGGCGATAATAGAGATCACGTCGAAACGTTCCGGCATTCGGTGGCTTGTTCCAGATCTACGTTTGACGCCGCAATGACGCGCACGTCAGCCTTCAAGACTTCATTGCCGCCCACGCGTGTAAACTCGCCATCCTGCAGGATGCGCAGCAGACGGACCTGCGCGGACAGACTCATCTCGCCGACTTCGTCAAGAAACAACGTTCCGCCGTTTGCCTCTTCGAATCTTCCCAGTCGTCGCGCGCGCGCATCGGTGAAGGCGCCCTTCTCATGACCAAACAGTTCCGACTCGAGCAGGGTCTCGGGAATTGCGCCGCAGTTTAGCTTTACGTAAGGCTGATCCTCGCGACCGGAGTTGTAGTGAATCAAGTTTGCGAGCAACTCTTTGCCGGTGCCCGACTCTCCCTGGATCAGAACGGTCGTTTGCGTGTCAGCCACGTTGAGGGCCAATTCAATGGCGCGCCGGATGGCGCTGGTTTGTCCGATGATGCGATCTTCGCCATAGCGCTCGTGCAGCGCGCTGCGCAGGTGCATCACTTCCGCGGAGAGTTGATCGCGCTCGAGCGCGGTGCCGCACTGATCGGCAATTCCCTCAACCAGCGCCACCTCGTGATCCTGGAAGCCCTGGCGCGCTTCGCTCCACACCAGACCAAGCAATCCAAACGTTTGTCCGCCCACTCGCACCGGCGCGACTAATGCGGCACGTCCGCCGAGTATTGAGTTGAACATCAAACGAAAGGGAAACGGCAGAGTCTTTATCCAGCAAGCGCAAGTGTCTTGCCTTCAGCCAACACTTCCATCGCCGCGGGAAACTCTGTGATGTCGAGCGCCTGTCCGTGCTCGTCGATTAACCCCTGCACTCCATCGGTGGTTGCGTGAGGGGCAGCGCGAAAGGCGACCAGACTAATTCGTCCACCCTTTGGATCGAGAACACCGAGAGCGGAATAGTCAGCTCCCACCAGGGCAATGGCCCTTTCAAGCACGAGCGACGACACTTCGCGAAAGTCTGAACGGGCATTGAGCGCGTTAGCAATCGACAAAAGCGCGCGCTTCGTTTCGGCCTCGCGTTCCTTGTCAAGGTAAAGCCGGGTGTACTGATAACCGACCGCAATTTGCCGCGCGATCGACTCCAGAAACGCAACTTCATCATCAAGCCATTCACGCAAGCGTTGAGGTCATGTGCAACCCAACCAGCCCTAACACATCCGCTCCCAGAGTTACCGGAACTACCAGCAACGAACGCGTGTGCAAACTCTTGCGCCAGGAAGCGCACCTTCTGATCGAGCCCCGGCGCCGCCGTGTCGTTGAGTCGGATTGGCTTGGTGATGTCTACGTGTTCCGAAAGTTGACTCAGGTCGAGCGGAATGGCTAGTGCCCAGACTTGACGGCACCTCGTCGCTGGCGCGCCATTCATGGCTGATGCGCAGTTCGCTGGGCGAAGTTAGTTGAATCACATCGCAGCGATCGACATTCATCATGCGGCCCAGTTCGGAAACGATTACGTTGAGAAACCGATCCAGGTTGATGGTGGTCGGAAGTGTCAACGCGAGGCGGTTGATGATGCCGTCGCGCGCCTCCTGCATCTTGATCTTGCGTTCGAGGGAGAGAGATTTTGCGGTGTCTGACATGGGGTGTAGTTCGAGTCAGGATCATAACGAACCAGCTCATCAAGTTGCAAAGCAATCGCCCAAGGCACTTGCCAGGAACGGTCAAGTGACTTGCTGGGACCGCGGGCGTCCCGCCCGCAATGAGCGCGATAGCGCGAAAATGCGTCTGCATCAGAGCAGGTCCCAAAAGCTGCGCGCCTTGCGGCGCGTTTGCGGGCGAGACGCCGCGGTCCCAGCAAATCGCTTGACCGTCTTTAGAGACCCTCATTGCGCGACCATCGCGTGCCCCCGTATACTTTCTGGCAAGTTCTTGTCAGCAGGAACGGGAGTCGCCAGTCAAATATGCCGATTTACGAATTTGAATGTCGTAAGTGTAAGGCCAAGCTGGAAGTCTTTCAAAAGATGAACGACAAGCCGCCGGTGAAGTGCCAAAAATGTGGCGGACGTTTGGAAAGATTGCATTCCGCCCCGGCGATCCAATTCAAAGGCTCCGGCTGGTACGTAACCGACTATGCCGGCGAGGGCCGAAGAGCGGCGGAGAAAGCCGAGAAAGACACTGCCGCCTCGACGACATCGTCGGATGACAAGAAGTCTGATAAGGCTGACAAGAAAACTAAAGAGAGCTCCCCGGCTAAGAAAACTTCCGAAAAAGCTTCCGCAACCAAAGTCCCCAAGGGTGATTGAAGCCCGCGTCCTCAGTGTAGATTGATGCAACAAACGGCGATTTGATCGAGCGCGAACTCGGGAGGCGTTTCGTCCGCGTTTCAATTACGCGACCGGCTTGCGCTGCTGCGTGCCGTGTGCGGCCTGGCGCTGGCCCAGGCAGGCCGGCGTCCGGCTGCAAGCGCTGAAGGTGGCGTGATGGTGAACATCGTTGCCGACCGTACTGACAAGCAGACTGCGCAGATTACCGCCAGACAGCTTTCCGTTTACGACAACGGCGTCGAACAAGCCAATACGAAACTTCACTCCCGATCCTTCGCCGGCGCGCATCGTTTTGTTGGTTGACAACTCGTTAACGATTCGCGCTGATGTGGAAAAACTGGAACAGGCGGCACGTGAGTTTGCTTACGAGATATTTGAAGGCGACAAGCTGTTGATAGTCGGCTATGACGAAGAGGCGGAGATCGTCTCTGACTGGACTGACGATGCCAAGTCGATTGAGACGTCGCTGAAACTTTTCCGGAAAAAGGGCCAACCGCATCTGTTTGACGCGGCCAACGCGGTTATCGAGCAGGCCTTGCGCAACTTCCGGGACAGAAGAACGTGATAGTGGTGATCAGCGACGGGCTGGATCGAGGCAGCAAAACGTACGTTCGAAAAGACTCTGTCCGAGTTGCAGTGGCTCGACATCACAGTTTACGCCGTTCAGGCGCAGGACCGTACGCGCGGCGCGATTCGTCGCGACGTGCCAAAGCCAAAGCAGGTTATCGATAAGCTGGTGGAGGGCACTGGCGGCGTAATCTTCTCAATCGAGGAACCTTCGTTAGCGGCGAAAAGCATTTGCGACGAACTCAGAAAAAACCGCTACATCGTTTCCTATATTCCTTCCAGCACGCCGTTTGGCGAACCGCGCAGCCTGCTGGTCCTGGGCGATGAAGGCATTGCCGTTAGATCAAAGACAGCGCAGCAACCGAATTAGCAAACAGCAGACAGTAGACAAACAGCAGGCACGGAGAGGCATGCGCGCTACGCCTTTTGGCTGTTTACTGTCTGCTGTTTGCTACTTTTGCTTCTTTCGCGAGTAGATGTAGAACAGCGAAACGATAATTATCAGCACCAGGCTTTCCATGAAGAAAAAAAGCGCGGCACGAAAATACCGTCTTCATCGTGAGCATCTGAGAAGGCGACAAAGGTCCCCAGCGCCAGTCCCGCCGCCAGCCAGATGAATTGTCGTTTTGCGTCCCACATGAGAACAGGAGTCAGGAGTCAGAATTCAGGACCGGGCGCTAAGTGGGCGCTGGTTTCTGCATCTGAGTCCTGAGTCCTGAGTTCTGAGTCCTATTTAAGCTTTCCCGAGAGCCAGTGCATGATGTTGAGCGCGAGCTGTCGATTGTCGATCCCCGGACGGTTCATGCCGAACTTCATTTGTTGCGGGCCGGTACCCACAACTTGCGCTGAAAGCATACCGGCTTCACCGAGAACAATCACTCTGCCCTTGCCAAACTTCATTGCGATACCTTGCGCTCGGCCTGCTGCGGAAACGGGTTTGTTATTTTGTCCAGGCATCGCATCCATTGCGGTATCGGCGAGCTTCATAAAAGCGATGCTGGCAGACGGTCCTTTTAATGATTGCCCGGTGAAGGCAATCACTTTATTTACGCGTTCGCTCGCGTTGCGTCCGCGGGTGATGGGGTGATCGACGCAGCCGGCCGCTCTCACGCGTATAGATAATGAAGCTGGGATTCTGCGACTCCTTGTCTGAATTTTCGGGATCAACTGTGAACCTCTTGCTCATGTCGACGTCGAAGCGTTTAGCGAGTACCTGATTGGCTGCGCCCATGGGCGCGTGATCAGCAATCAGCAAAAGCGAACCGCCGCCACGTACCCATTCGCGCACCGTATCACTCTCAGCGTCGGTAAAGGCTGGGTTGCCGGCGTTGGGATCGTTCATTCGCGCCGTACCAAGAGCGTTTGAGATAACCAGAATGCGACAGCCCTGCAAAACCTCCCGGGTAAAGATCTGTTGGTTCGAAGTGATCTGGTAACCGTCGTTTGTAATCAGATCAGCGAATGGTTTGTAACGGCCGGTAGCCGTGTGAAAATTATTGTGAGCTTCGTCAAACAGGACTTTAGGCCCACGTTTTCTATACGCGGGCTTATCAACTCTGGCGTTGAAATCCGGATCCGCCATTTGACCACCGGTTTGTGGGGCGGTGGACGCCGGCATCGTTCCTCCGAAAGTTAATGCAAAAGTGCCGCTCCTGATTTTCTGGCCATTCTGAAATATTTCTACATCACCACTCAGTTTGTCTCCGGCAAACCTTCCCGCAAATTTCACCAGGTCGCGCGGCCGCTCGGCGGCGAAGGCGATATTGGCATCGGCGATTTGGAGATCCTGAACGGGCCAGTCGATCTCCTGACCCGAAGGCGGGCGTGCTTTTATGGTTGCCTTCCAACCCTTAGCGTCTCGCGAAAGTGTGAATTCAAGGCCGGTCGTTGCGACTTCCGTAGTCATCGCGCCGCGCCACGTTCCGGTCGGGTCAGATTTCATTTGTGCTGAGGCGGGGTGCCCTACGCAAAGCAGAACTATTAGAATGGCTAAGCACGCGAGCGACGAAGTCATTCCTGTTACTCCTGTCGATCAGGTCGAGGGTTGCGACAACTCTTTGGAATGCGGTGACAGTTCACCGCACTCCAAAAGAGTCCTTACTTAAGTATTCCCGAAAGCCAATGCACAATGTTAAGCGCAAGCTGCCGGTTGTCGACGTTGGGAACGTTCATGCCGACTGGTTGGTTGTCGCTGCCGGCAACTTGAGCCGATAGCATCGCCGCATCACCTAAAACAACCACTCGTCCCTTTCCCAGCCGAAAGGCAATGCCCTGGGCCCGGCCGGCAGCAGAAGCGGTTTTCCCGTCAATCTCATTTACAGCGCCGTCAGCTAGTTTGAGAAAGACCTCGCTGCCTTGCGGACCCTTGAGCGACTGTCCGCTAAAAACAAGCACGCGATTCACACGCTCCCCCTCGCTGCGTCCGTTGGTGATCGCAACTTCGGCAAGCTGGTGATTTTCACGCGAGTAGACTATGACGCTTGGCACGCCAAACTCTTTGTCTGCGTTCGCAGGATCCGTGGTCTCGCTGCGGCTCATCTCGACGCCCAGCTGCTTTGCCAAAATTTCAGCCGCTGACGCGAAAGGCGCCTGGTCGGCGATGAAAAGCAGCGCGCCGCCGCCGCGCACCCAATCAGTGACAACCTCACACTCGGCGATAGTAAACGCCGGACCAGCGGCGCCTTCGTCATCCGAGTCCTCGCTGCCAAGTGGATTTACAATCACGAGAATCTTATGACTGGCGAGCGAGGCTTTGGTGAACGGCTGGCGATTAACGGCAATGTGATAGCCATCGTTAAAGAGCAATTCGCCGAAAGGTTTGTAACGATTGTTGGTTGTATCAAAGTTGTAGTGGGCCTCATCGAAGAGTACGCGCGGGAAGTTTTTCGCGAAAGCGGGCTTATCAACTCGAGCGTCGAAATGCGGATCGGCAGACTGCTGGGCGAGAGCGGCTGGAGCCAGGGTGAATACTAAGAAAAAACTTAGCAACAACTTCTTGGATCTAATGAACATAGTTTCCATTCATTTTCGAACTCTGATTCGTTGGACAAGGCAGCGGGGGCAAGCCCGCCTTCCCTACCTCGAGCTGATCTATGTTGACTCTGCTTGACTTGCTTGAAGGCTTTCGTTTCCGGAAAAAACGCTCTCAACCTCGAAAGTCTCTCAGGTCGGGAAGGCGGGCTTGCCCCTGCTGCCTCGTTAATGTCTAAGTTTTTCCAAGCGCTTAGCAGCTAGCTGCAGCGTCTCATCCTTTTTACAGAAGCAAAATCTCACTTGCTGTCGCCCGCGCTCCGGCACGCTATAAAAACTTGAACCCGGCACGCAGGCAACGCCGACCTCGCGGATCAGGTGGCGCGTGAACTCAACGTCGTCAGCGAAACCGAACGCGGAGATGTCGGTCATGATGTAGTAAGCGCCGTCAGGACGAAAAGTTTTAAACCCAGCGTTGTTCAGCACCGGCAAGAGCAGATCGCGGCGAGCGCGATACTCACTCTGAAGTCGATCGTAGTAATCAGCAGGCAGTGATAGGGCGTACGCTCCAGCTGTTTGCAGCGGCGCCGCAGCACCCACGGTAAGAAAATCGTGGACCTTACGGATCGCGCTGGTAATCTCCGGCGGTGCGATGCAGTAGCCAACGCGCCAGCCGGTAACTGAATACGTCTTGGACATCGAGTTGACGATCACTGTGCGATCGCGCATCCCTTCGATCTGCGCCATCGAGATGTGCTCGATCTCGGCGCCCTCGCGCGGATAAAGAATGTGTTCGTAAATCTCATCGGTGAAACACAGCGCGTCAAACTCCTGGCAGAGTCCCGCGATAAACTCCATCTCCGCGCGAGTGAACACCTTGCCGGTCGGGTTGTTGGGATTACAAACAATGATTGCTTTCGTGTTGGCGTTGAAGGCTGCGCGTAGTTCGTCCGGGTCAAAACTCCAGTCAGGAGCACGCAGGGGCACGTAACGGGGTTTGGCGTCCGAAAGGATTGCATCAGGCGCGTAGTTTTCGTAAAACGGTTCGAAGACGACAACTTCCTCGCCGGGGTCGACCGTGGCCATCATGGCTGCAATCATTCCTTCGGTTGAGCCGCAGGTAACGGTCAGTTCTGTTTCCGGATCGATATCGAGGCCGAGGTACCACTTTGTTTTTCGCGCAATGGCCTCACGGAAATCTCGCGCGCCCCAGGTGATTGCGTATTGATTGATGTCGTCCGCGATGGCCTTCATCGCTACCTGCTTGATGTCTTCAGGCGCCGCGAAATCAGGAAAGCCCTGCGAAAGGTTTACGGCGCCGTGCTTGAGCGCCTCGCGCGTCATCTCGCGAATCACTGACTCAGTGAAGAGACTGGCCTTGCGCGACACGTGTCTTTGCCTGGAAACGGAGGGAGTGGTCATGGTTCAGATCGGTCCTTGCTCTTTTGGACGTTCGTTACAGGGGCATTCGTCGCACGAATTTTCTGTGCCGCAATCTTCAAAACCTCTTGCACCTGTGAATCCCAGTATCCCCAGGAGTGATTGCCCGGAAGCTCGCGGTATTCGTGCGGAATCTTTTTTTGCAGCATTCTCTCATCAAGCTCATGATTCGCGTTAAAGATTCGCGGCGCGTCTTCGGTGCCGCAGTCAAAATAAAAATAAGGTAACGACGTTACTTGACCGGGCGTTACTTGCTGAAGCAACTCAAAAAGATCGTTCTTCTGCCGTGTTTCGCTGCCTACCGGACCAAATACCCTAAGGAAAGTTTCCCACGTCGCGCCCTTGCCTGTCTCATTCTCCGTGTAATTTGTCGCTCCAAAAGCCCCGCTCACGGATCCTACAAAAGCAAAGCGGTCCGGGTATTTCAAGCCAAATTTGAAAGCGCCGTAACCACCCATTGAGAGTCCGGCAATAGCACGTCCGTAACGCGCTTCGATGGTGCGATAACGTTCCTGCACGTCGGAAATTAATTCCTGAAGAATATAACTTTCATATTTATCAGTCGGAACATGTGTACTGTCGATGTACCAACTGTTATCGCCCTCTGGCATGACAATGATCAGCCGATACCACGCAGCGTAGTCAGCAATATTTGTGCGCACAAGCCAATCGTTGTAGTGACCACCAAGACCGTGTAGCAGGTAGATCACTGGATAGCGACTTGTCCTCGCCGTGTTGTAATCACGCGGAAGGATTATGTTGTAAGGTAGCGTCTTACCGATCAATTTGCTTTCAAACTGAATTGTCTGGATGCGGGCGTTTGCCGGAGTCTGTCTCAGAACACTTTGGGCAACCCGAGGCCTTACTAAGACCGAACCACCAACAGTCGCCGTAGACAAAAGAGCGGCAACGAAAACAACAAACAGCGATGGGCGCACGAGTTTGGCCATCAGTTTTCCTTTGCGCTAAGCATGGGAACATGCACGCCCTTGCTCAATGCAGTTTGCTCAGCTTCTTCGTAGCCCGCATCGACGTGGCGCGCGACGCCCAGTCCCGGATCGTTAGTCAACACGCGATTAAGTCGCTTCGCAGCTTCTACAGTGCCATCGGCCACTGAAACCTGGCCGGCGTGTAACGAATAACCGATACCCACGCCGCCGCCATGATGAAACGAAACCCAACTCGCACCGCTTGCGGTGTTTAGCAGGGCATTGAGAATCGGCCAATCGGCAACCGCGTCCGACCCGTCCTTCATTCCTTCGGTTTCGCGGTAAGGTGAGGCGACTGAGCCGGTGTCGAGATGATCACGGCCGATCGCGATCGGTGCCTTTAAGTCACCACGCTTCACGAGCTCATTGATCGCTTCGCCCATCTCGGCGCGTTCACCGTAACCCAGCCAACAGATGCGCGCCGGCAGTCCCTGGAATTGCACACGGTCGCGCGCCAGCCGCAACCAGCGGTTCAAGGTTTTGTCGTCCGGAAAAAGTTCAAGCGCAAGGTCGTCGGTCTTTCGAATGTCAGATGCATCACCTGACAACGCCACCCAGCGAAAGGGACCTTTGCCTTCACAAAAAAGTGGACGAATGTATTCGGGCACGAAACCGGGGATTTCAAATGCGTCTTTACAACCGGCGTCCAATGCCATCTTGCGAATGTTGTTACCGTAGTCAAAAGCCACCGCACCGGCGCGCTTGAGCTGCAGCATTGCCTCGACGTGCTCGGCCATCGATTGCATTGACCGTTTGACGTAAGACTCCGGATCGGCGCGACGCAGTTCTGCGGCTTCGTCGAGCGAGAGTCCGGCAGGGACATAACCATTCAAAGGATCGTGCGCGCTGGTTTGATCAGTTACCGCGTCAACCTTGATTCCGCGGCGAACGATCTCAGGTAGCACTTCCGCGCAGTTACCCACGAGGCCCACGGAGACTGCGCGCTTCTGCTCGCGCGCGTCATCAAGTATGTCGATTGCTTCATCGAGACTTAATGCCAGCCGATCGCAGTAACCATTCAGAACCCGGCGCTCGATCCGAGCAGGATCGACATCGATGCCGAGAAACAATGCGCCATTAAGTGTCGCCGCTAACGGCTGCGCGCCGCCCATGCCCCCCATGCCGCCGGAGACTACAAGTTTGCCGCTCAGGTCGCCGCCAAACTGCTTGTCTGCCATTGCCGCAAAAGTTTCGAAGGTGCCCTGGACAATTCCCTGTGTACCGATGTAAATCCAACTACCGGCCGTCATCTGACCGTACATCATCAAACCCTTGCGTTCGAGCTCGTGGAAATGTTCCCAGTTGGCCCAGGCGCCGACGAGGTTGGAATTGGCGATCAAAACTCGCGGCGCGTATTCGTGCGTCCGAAATACGCCGACCGGCTTGCCAGACTGGACCAGCAAAGTCTCATCGTTTCCGAGTGACTGTAGTTCACGAACGATGGCGTCAAACGATGCCCAGTTGCGCGCTGCCTTGCCGGCGCCACCGTAGACGATAAGCTCGTCCGGTTTTTCGGCGACCTCCGGGTCGAGGTTATTCATTAGGCAGCGGAGGGCCGCTTCCTGGTGCCAGCTTTTGCAGGTTAAGGTCGCGCCACGTGGCGCACGAACTAATCTGGAAGACATTCGTCGAGTTTCAGTTCTGGTAACGCAAACCTGGTTTGCGATTGAGTTTGACGCATCCGCAGACGCACGCAAACTGACGCGTTGCGAAGCAGGTTAGTCGTCACCGCGATGGAGGAGACCACTCAGCCAGCCGCCCTTCTCGCGTTGAGTCAGCTGTTGCAGTTCGCCCGCGTCGAGCCAAACGCCGCCGCATTTTTCGCAGGTATCAATTGACACGTCCTCAAACTTGCCCTCTTTAAGCGCGCCACCGCAGCGGGGACAGATCATGGAAGAAGTGCCGGCAGTTTTAGCGTCTTCAGCCACTTTCATCTTCTCGCGCAGTTTTTCGATCGCTTCCTTGTTTTTACGGTGAAAATATTCCTCTTCCAAACCACGCCTTCGTTCGTCAAATGCGTCAGACATTTGTTCTCCTCCGCTTATACTCTTGAGTTACTCTCTCTCAGACACGCTCAGGTTAAACCAAGCAGCAAGTCGAATTCACCTTGCCGGATGGCCTCGACGATGCTTTGGATATCGGCTGACATTGAACGATCGGCCTCGAGCCTTGATACGCGGGCGCGCACAATCTCATAAGCAGACTGGACGCCGCGTCCTGGTGCGAGCGGCTTGCGATACTCAAGTCCTTCTGCCGCAGTTATTAATTCAATCGCGACTGAGGCTTCGGCAAGGTCAACAATCGAACGGAGTTTTGTCGCTCCGGTCATGCCCATTGAGACATGATCTTCTTTGCCACCGTCGGTCGGAACGTTATCGACACTCGCCGGATGGGCCAACACCTTTGCTTCGCTCAACAGCGCGACGGCGGTCACTTGCAACATCATGAATCCTGAAGATGTGCCGGGCTGGCGAGTTAGAAACGCCGGTAAGTTTTCGTTAGCATCGGGGTTAACCAGCCGGTCGATACGCCGTTCAGTAATGCTCATCAAATCCGTCAAGGCAATGGCGGCGTAATCGAAAACCATCGCCAACGGAGCGCCGTGAAAGTTTCCGCCCGAAAGAACATCGCCGCTCTCAGAGAAGACCAGCGGATTGTCGGTGGCGCTGCCGGTTTCGGTTTCGACAATTCCGCGCGCGTGTTTGAGCGCGTCGCGCACCGCGCCATGAACCTGCGGCATGCAACGCAAACTATACGCGTCCTGGACGCGCGGATCGTTTTGCAGGTGTGACTCGCGAATCTCACTGCCGGCTAATAGCTCACGCAAATGAACTGCGACTGCGACCTGGCCCGCGTGTGGCCGGGCTGCGTGAATGCGTTCATCAAACGCTACCGGAGTTCCCTTTAATGCTTCGAGCGACATGGCGCCGGCGACATCGGCGAGATGCGTTAGGCGTTCGGCACGATGCAACGCCAGGGCGCCGACCGCACCCATCGCCTGCGTGCCGTTCAATAAGGCGAGTCCTTCTTTCACCTCCAATTGCAACGGTTGTATGCCGGCGCGTTTGAGGGCTTCGCCTCCGGACAATCGCTCGCCTTTGTAAAACGCTTCGCCCTCGCCGATGGCGGCGAGCGCCAGATGGGCCAGAGGCGCCAAATCACCGCTGGCGCCTACCGAGCCCTTCTCAGGTATCACCGGCGTTACGCCTTGCTCCAGCATGGCCACCAGCGTGTCCGCTACAATCGAGCGCGCCCCACTCAGCCCGCAAGCAAGCACGTTTGCGCGCAACAACAACATTGCCCGCGCCTCGGCCTCGGAGAGCGGGTTTCCCAACCCACACGAGTGACTACGAACAAGGTTCAACTGCAAGTCGCTGAGTTTGTCCGGATCAATGCGAACGTCTGAAAGTTTGCCGAAGCCGGTATTTACTCCGTAAACAACGCGATTCTCGGCTACGATCCGTTCGACAACTGTTCTTGAAGCCTGGCAGCGGGCACGCGCTTCGGGGGCAAGCATCACCTGCTCCTGGCCGCCGGCAACAGCTACGATTTCTGAAAGGGAGAGTCGTTGTCCGCGGAGTTCAATCATAGGAAGAAGGAGTCAGGACTCAGAATTCAGAATTCAGAATTCAGAATTCAAGAGTCAGAATAAGGATCCGGCCTTTTTACCTTCTGACTCCTGAGTCCTGAGTCCTGAGTTCTGACTTTCTATCCGGCGTTTCGCTTATGTCGATCTTGCGGAACTCGCCCGTGGCTGAACCGCTTCTCACGCGCTGGCGTGCACGCTTGGCACGCAGGGCTGTACGCGGCGCGCCGGTGGCAACTCGAGTCCAGCGGGTCATTGTCTTCAGCGGTCGCAATGAAAACTGGTGCTGCGGTAAAACTTCGCCAGTTGCTTCGCGCAGGCGCACTGTGCCGATCGCAAAGATCGCAATAGCCACATTAAAGATCACGCCGACTACGAATACGGCCCAGCCCGGCACTATGCCGACCGTGGCTCGCTCTATAAACGCGTTGAAATCGCGCGCAGGCAGCGGATGCAGGTAGACTTTCAGATTCCAGCTCAGCGCCAACAAGGCAAAAATCCAGAGATAATTGCGCCGCAGCCGGCGGCCGACAGCTTCCCATTCGGTAATGGTGAAATGTGGCGTGATCAAATCGGCTGCCAGGTGTTCCGCCCAGGACTCGTCAGTTGGAACACTTTCCGGCGCGAGCAATTGCGCAAAGTATCCCGTCTCGATTATGCGCACACGGCTTGACCAGATCTCGTAGTAACGGTAACGGCGCGCCTCCATCAGCAGAAAGATCGCGACCAGAATAGAGTTAATAGGAATAACGAAATGCGGATTGCTTTGCGAACTAAAAACGAATGAGAGCGTAGCGCCGGCCGTGAGCACGGCCCAATTTGTAGTTGTATCGAGCCGGTTGCGCCAGGTATTCGAGCGTTGCACCTCACCGCGATAGAAGTGGATCATCGCGGTATTGAATTCCGCCGGTGACATCCGACGCATCTGGGCTGTGGCTGTGTGACTGCCTCTGTCTGATGTCGCAGGTTCAGAGGGCGACGCCGGTCGCAAGCGGCCGCTCATCCTTTCGGCCGAAAGTGATCCGGAACCTTTTTGCTGGGTATCGGTGGTCATTTAGTAGACCGTGACTGCGGGTTCGCCGAATTGTTTAGTGCGGGTCTCAACTCCGAAAATAATATAGCACGCACTTAACGTTCATCCGTAGTTAGATGCCTTTGAGAAACCGCCTCAAGTGGTTGTCTGGGACCGCGGGCGTCCCGCCCGCCCGCGTACGGCAGACGCGAGAAACATGAGTTGAGGTTCATCTACGTGAAGGCGGGCGGGACGCCCGCGGTCCCGGACAATCACTTGATCGGCAGTTCCAAACTGACTACTACTGAATAAAAAACACTCGCTTGACAGTGTTTGAGGGCGACACCTATAGTTAAATTTTCCGCTGTTTGACGCCTTTGTTTCCATCATGACCGCTGCCCGGGAAAGAGAATTGGATTCGCATTGGATGCGCCTGGCAGTCGCCGCAGCCTTTGAAGCAAAGGAGCGCGGCGAGGTTCCGATCGGCACTTGTATCGTCCTCGATGAAACTGTGCTGGCAGTCGGCGGAAATAGAACGCGCACCGATGGTGATCCAACTGCGCATGCGGAAATTGTCGCGTTGCGAGAGGCTGCTGCGAAAGCGGGTAACTACCGGCTGACAGAGGCGGCGGTTTATTCCACGATTGAGCCTTGCGTAATGTGTGCCGGCGCTTTGATACAAGCACGAGTCAAAAGGCTGGTGTATGGCGCGCGCGACGAAAGGGCCGGAGCGGTTGAATCGCACTTCGGAGTTTGTGATACGGACTTCCTGAATCACCGCATTGAGGTTACTGCCGGCGTGCTCGAAGAGGAATGCCGCGAGTTGATGCAGGAATTTTTCCGCGCGCGACGAAGGAACAGTGATGAATGATGATTGATGAGTACTGAGTGATGAGTCATGTACGACCCGGTGAGTCTGTTATTAACTCAGTACTCATCACTCAGTACTCATCACTTTTACTGAATTTCGGAGAGGTCGCATAGTGGCTTAGTGCACCGGTCTCGAAAACCGGAGTGGGGGAAACTCCACCGTGGGTTCAAATCCCACCCTCTCCGCCAGTTTGATTTCGGCTTGCGGATTTTAGATTGCGGATCGGTGAGCTAGCTCCGCAATTGGAAATCCGCATTCCGCAATCGTTGGAGAGGTGCAAGAGTGGTTGAATTGGCAGCACTGGAAATGCTGTGAGCGGGAAACCGTTCCGTGGGTTCGAATCCCACCCTCTCCGCCAGATAAGAAAGATGAAGGATGAACGAGCAAGGATGAAAGATCTTTCATTGGTAAGACGAAGCCTACTGCGATCAGGCTTTTCGCTCATCCTTGATCCTTTGCCTTGATCCTTGTCTTCTTAACGCTGAGTTCATTGAATCCTACCGCCGGTCAAGCACAGGTCAAAAGTCGGCGGGCCACGAAAGCTTCAATCTGCGGTAACCCGCTGGTTGCGTGCAAAACAAGTGCAGAGTTCCAGCCATTCGACTTGCCGTTTCGCGTTCCCAGAAACTCGGTCATCTTTGACACGGAAATGTTTTATGCCGTGATACTCAAGAGCATCACCGTCACTGATGACTACAATTGCCATGCTTTCGTCCCGGAAACTGAGCGGCTGGCAGCCCAGGCAATGTTTCCGGATCATAAGGTGTTCACTTCTCGTTGCACCGAGCCGGGAAACTTGTTCTACACCACGATAAGCGAGAATCACCGATTCATGGCCGTTTATGCCGGCACCACGCCGGCCGAGTCAAAACGCATGCTGGCAGCCGTCAAAGCCACGGGCAAGTTTTCCGGGGCTTATCTCAAGAGGATGCGAACCGGCTTTAATGGAACCTAGGCAGGGCGGACCTGCTGTTTGTCGATGACAAACTCCTCACTTCTCTTTAAACTACAAACCCCAGTTCAAACAAACTACGAGAAACCCCCGCTCATTTGAAAGAAGGCAGACTTTCAGTCTGTCGCACGAGGTTTTTATGGACGACAAACTAGCTACAGATGAAGCCAGGCGCTCAGTACAGCATGAAACTGTAAAGGCGCAGGTCGAAGGTGAAGTGCAGTCAGAGATTGCGGACCGCGCCAGCCAGGGCCCTCCGCCGGGCGAGGCAGCTAAGATTGACCAGGTGGCGGGCCAGTTCCGTTCCAAGGCGGTCAATGAAGTGGTCGATACCGAGCGTGAGGTTGAACGTGGTCGCGGGGCGGCGCGAATCTCGCAAGTCGTCGATTACATCTTCTTTGTGATTTACGCTTTGCTGGGAATGCGATTTCTACTGGCGCTGATGGCCGCGCGCAGTACCGCCGGCTTTGTGCGATTCATCGTTGCGGTGACGAACCCCTTTTACCTGCCGTTTAGAGGAATCGTTGCGAGCCCTTCAACCGATCAGGGTCACACGCTCTTGCTGCCGATCGTCGTGGCGCTGATCGCCTATATGTTGCTGCATCTAGCCATCAACGGACTGCTGCGAATGGTGGCGCATCGCAAGACTGCGATCTAAACAGGCCAGAAACTCCGGTTCTTAATGAAAACTTTTTCACTTTAACCCACGATGACAGAAAGCAGTGTAGTTAAAAACGCGGGCTGCTAAAACTGTCATTTGACAATCCGCCGCCGGCAATTCAAGATCGAAAACGTTTTTGACAAGTTATCAGACTTCGGGCTCCGCACAACGCCGCGCCGGTGAACCCCGCCAGGCCGGGAACGGAGCAACGGTAGCCAAGCGCACGTGTGTTGCGGGTAAGTCCGGAGTCTGGCCAAATCCAACAGTGATGAGTTATGAGTGATGAGTAGAGTTTGAGCACGCGTCGCAAATTTTCGCGCGCTCAAACATCGTCGCTCGCACGCTTCCTAACTCATCACTCATAACTCAGCACTCATCACTGTTTTCATGACCTACCAGGTAATTGCGCGCAAGTGGCGCCCGCAGACTTTCGACGAAGTGACCGGGCAAGAGCCGATCACGCGCACGCTGCGCAACGCCATCGAGCATCAGCGACTGCATCACGCGTACCTGTTTTCCGGCGCCCGAGGCGTCGGCAAAACAACGACCGCGCGTTTGCTGGCGAAGGCATTGAATTGCCATAAGGCAAAACAGCCGACCGCCACTCCCTGTCGCACCGACGACCCCGCTGCCTGCGCTTCGTGCAGCGAGATCTCAGAAAGCCGCTCTATTGACGTGCAGGAGATCGATGCCGCTTCCCACACCGGTATCGATAATGTGCGCGAGACAATCATCGGCACGATCGGTTTTGCTCCGGCGCGCGACCGCTACAAGATCTTCGTCATCGATGAAGTGCACATGTTGTCCACCAGTTCTTTCAATGCGCTCCTGAAGACCATTGAAGAGCCGCCGGCGCGCGTGGTTTTCATCATGGCCACTACCGAGCGACACAAAGTTCCGGAGACGATTCTCTCTCGTTGCCAGCAATTCGAGTTTCGCACCATCGCCACCGCGAAGATTTTCGACCGACTACGTCTGATTGCCGAAGCAGAAAAAATTGCCGTTCCGGATGACGCGCTGCGCGAGATTGCTCGTTCGGGCGAGGGCTCGATGCGCGACGCGCAGTCTGCCTTTGATCAGGTGATTAGTTTTGCCGGCATCGAAGATAAAGAAAGAAGACGTGGAGATGGCGCTGGGTGTGGCCGGCGCCGATATCCTGATTCGGGTAGTAAACGGCATTGCCAACCACCAACCGGCAGAGGCCCTCGCCGTCGTCGACGACGTGGTCATGCGCGGTCATGACTTGCGAAATTTTTGCCGGGATCTGCTGGCCCACTTTCGCGACCTGCTGGTTTCGAAAGTCTCCGGCAGCGAGGAACTACTGGAGTCGGCTATCTGTGATCGACAAGAGCTCGGGCGACAGGCAGCGCTGTTTTCTGAAGCCGATCTGGTACGTTTCTTTCATTCGCTTGCCGAAACAGAAACTCTTTTAAAGACCGCCGCGCACCCGCGCTACCAGTTGGAAATCGGTTTGGTGAAGCTGATGGAAATGCGCCGGCTGGAACCGCTCAACCAACTGCTGGAACGCCTCGCCGCGCTCGAAGAGTCGGTGCGCACCGGCAAAGCGCCCGCAGGAAGTTCCGGAACGGTGAGCGGCCGGGGAGCCGCATCCATAGCTTCCGCCGGAACAAAGCCAGCCGCAGCTGCTTCCGCTTCCCGATCGACATCGGCAGCTTCCGCCTCATCGTCCCCCGCGGGTCCGGCAGAGACGCCCGGCATGAGCAAAACAGCGGCGAACTCCGGCGCGGCAGCGGGTTCATATTCCGCAGCCGCCACGCAGACTGCGTTGGCGAATGAAACATCGAATAGTTCCGAAACGGATGCCGCGCCAGCCTCTGAGATCGAACAGATCAAAACAGCGCTGGGCGGCCGGCGCAAGATGTTACTGGTGACGGCGCTCGACGCCGCTCGCCAGGCCGGCATTGAGGGCAACGAGCTTTGCCTGGAGTTTGCTCCGGAGACACGGCACTTCCGCGATACGCTCGCAAAAAGCGACAACGTCAAAATCCTGCGCGAAGTTTGTAAGGAGATTACCAGGAGGGATCTTGGCGTACGGTTTGTGATTGTTGACCCGCAAGCAAGTGCTTCTGCTACCGCCGCCGCTCCGTCAGTCAAAGGAAGAAAGCGAGCGGCGTGAGAAACAGAGCCTGCGCGAGCAGGCTGAAAAAAATCCCACCGTCCAGCAAATGCTCAAGACGTTTCGCGGCGAGATCGTCGATGTGAAGCGCGTGGAGCCGGCCAAGTAAGATTCGGCGAGCTACCTCACAATCGCTTCTAAGACTAAGCGGTTTTCAACTACAGAAATCAAGACCGGCACCAAGGGCGCCATGTGCCGGTCTCTTATGCGCCACGTTCACCCTATGACGTGGCGCCACGCGACACTTTTAGTTTCCGTCGAAACCAAAGTGTTCGCGGACCGAGGAGCACGCCGCTTTTTCGTGCACCTCCGGCCATCAAGATTGTTGAGCGCTCTCGGTTGACGCCAGGTCGCGGCGCGAGCGGCGGCGAATGGGAGTACGCTCTTTTAATAAGTCCTTCTGTCTCGACTCCAGAATGTAAGCCAGCGCCTGGTAACTCATCGATAACGAAGCTGCAGCGCGCGTTAAACTTCCATTCGCTTTTCCGAGCGCACGCTGAATAACGCGACCTTCAAATTTCAAAACTTCGCTTTGCAAATCGACAGGCTTGTTGAATAGGGCCTCAATCGGATCTTCGCCAGCGACTTCCTCTCCGCCCCCCAATTCACTTCGCGACCTGATGATGACTTTTCTAGCGGCGGCATTCACCCTCAACAAAATATCCTGACTTTGAGATTTCGAAAGCCAATCACTCGCGCGATCGTAGGCGACGTAAAGAGTCTCGACTGAGAGGTCGTCCAGTTCCTCGAGCATCGTCAGGGCCGCGAGCCCGGCTTTGTTGAGTGCGCCGACTTGATGTGCAACTTCGATGGCTTTCTGAAATACGAACTGCGCCGGCTCGCTGCGCTTGAGTCGGGCGAGCGCGATGCCCTGGGTTATGAGAGCGTCGGCTAAGAAGACACTGGTGTCCGCTTTTTTCAAAAACGCGCACAGCGTTACGTGCTACTGCTTCGGCATCTTTGTACTTCTTTTCAGCGATGAAGACTTGCGCCCTGCTGTCGTCAATCTCGGCGGCTGCTAATCTTGTTTTTTATGCTTGCTGCCAGTCGGCGTGCCTGTTCAAGATATCGATGAGCCTCTTTGAATCGGGATAGATTCTCGTAAGAGATTAGGCCAACGTTGTTCTTCACACTCGCTCGAAACACTTTGTTCTTAGCGAGCTGAAACTGGTGATCAGCATTTTCAAACTCGCCGATTGCTTGTCGAAGAAGGTCTCTCGTCTTTGCGGGATCTGACTTGGCGAGATGTCGCAGTACAATAGCCAGTTCATTGTGATAATTCCCTTTTGTGGTATGGTTAGTAATCTTTTTGAAAAGATACTGCATTGTCAGTAAGGATCTCTAGTGCGATTTCGATATCGAGAGGCTGACCACTCGACGACTTGTTAACTTAGAGGAGCGCTCGGGCCCTCGTGTTACCCTCGGTAGTGAGTTTTTGAATCGCCTCCGTGAGCATGATTCGGGCTTCGTCCAGTGCCCCTTCACGCAAGTAGCAATAAGCAATCTCTGCCCGCGCAGCTGCAATCTTTTTTACGTCGCCCGCGGATTCGTAGAAGGCCATGCTCTCGCTAATGAGATTCTTTGCAATCTCCTGCGCTTCTATCGATTCCTTCTTTGCTTCCTATCCATCTGGTTAGAATACCCACACAGAGTAAGAACTTCAGCTGCGACCGAAGGGTGAAGAGCCCTTATACATGGGGCGTTCTCCGATGCGGCCCCATAAAGGACCCATAACTTGCCGGGCTGCATGCGTAGTCACCCTTATCCTTAGCTCTAAAGCTGTTTGACAGCGAATCAATGCTTGCTCGTTTGCTGTAAGGTGCGAGGCGTTAAGATTCGGCGAGGCTATCTTCATGGAAACTATACCCTTCTACGTGAGTGTAAGAGAGCTTGCAACGACGCGGCCGAATATTAGTCCCCTCCAGGTGCACTTGCAAGAACTTCCGAAGTTGCTCTATTCTCATTCTATGTAAGAAGTCTTGCATCGCGGAATCCTCAAAGGAGAACATCGATGAAACGATTTATTCTGGCATTAGCCTTAACTCTAGCGTTTTCGTCCTCAGTCTTTGCGGGAGACATACCTACCAGCGGCGCACCAGCGCCTACTGGGCCGACAGCGTCAACCAGCGACGAATCCGCTCGCCGGCGACATACCCTCTGTCGGCAAGTCCGACCTCTCGAGCGACGCGCTGTCGGCCTTACTGTCAGCGCTCAGCTTCCTGGGTATTTAGAGTAGGAAACTCGATAGCTACTTTCGTGTGAGCCTCAAGGCTTAGCGATGCGCTTTGGTAGTTATCGTGTTTTTACTTTCCCGGTAGGTGCTAACAATCCAACCATATGAGCCGCCTCACGGCAGCAGGGGTTGGTCTGTCCCAATTTTCCGTGGATCTCCAGGCGATAGGAAAGTGCAAATCACCGTTTAAACTTAGAACAAATTCGCGAACGTAGTCGTATGGAATTTTGCAGTTGACTTAAGGGGGGCACGAACGATGCGCGATCCATTTACCGCAGGACTTCTGAGTTTTCTTATTCCCGGCGTCGGCCAGATTTACAACGGCCGCTGGCTGGCGGGAATCTTCTGGCTAATCATCACGCCGGGCTTCTGGATTGGCTCGGGCGGCACGCTCGGCTGGATCTGCCACATCATCGCCGCCTACACCGCATACTCCTACGCCAAAGACCATCCGGTCCGGCACGCGTACTAAAATTGAAGCGGCGAGCCTCAATAAAGAAACTCGCCGCCTCTGGGCGATGACCTCAGTCCTCACGTCGGTCATGCAATCGGCCTTATAGTCAAAATCAAACCAAAAAGCAATAGGGTTTCGTGTCGGGGTTCCGGTGAGACGTTCGTCGGTTACAACGGATTTCAGGTATGCCTGGCTCCCGGACCTTTGCCGATGCTTTGATTATCCGACGCTGCCTCGTGATATCCTTTCCTCATCGCTATTAACGTCAAAGAAGAGCTGCCTGCAATCGCGAGCACTGAGAATCCGTTGCGCGCCGGAATGCGCCTCGAGCCAACGGCGCCGCCCTGTGCCATGGTCATTTTCGGCGCCACCGGAGATCTGACCCGTCGCAAACTTCTTCCAGCGCTTTATCGTCTCGCGCAACAGCGCCTCGTTCCCAGTGAGTTTGCCATTCTGGGCACGGCCCGCCAGCCACACAGCGATGATGAATTTCGCGCTACGATGAAGGAGGCAATCGCGGAGTTTGGTTCCGACGAATCACTCGATGAAAACGCCTGGCAGAGTTTTGCGAAGCGAATCTTCTACCTCGGAGGCGACTTCACGGACGCGGCGCTTTACCAGAAGTTAAAGACTAAACTCGAGGAGATTGACAAGGAATACGACACGCGAAGGCAATCGCATTTTTTATCTGGCCACTGCGCCTGATCATTTCGGACTGATTGCCAAACAACTGGGTGAGGCAGGCATCGCGAAGCCTCGATCAAATAAGACAACCGGAAAAGCAGACGCAGGCGTTAAACGGAGTGCGTCTACGAAGAAACCATGGACGCGCCTCATCGTGGAGAAGCCGTTTGGCAGAGACCTGGAAAGCGCGCGCACCTTAAACAAGACGCTGGCTGCAGTTTTTGATGAGAGCCAGATCTATCGCATCGATCATTACCTCGGCAAAGAGACGGTCCAGAATCTGCTCGTCTTTCGTTTTGCCAACAGCATCTTTGAACCGCTGTGGAACCGCCAATACATCGATCACGTTCAGATCACCAATGCCGAGACAATTGGTGTCGAGGGCCGCGGCTCCTACTACGAAACGGCCGGCGCCCTGCGCGACATGATTCAGAACCACGTCTTTCAGGTGACATCGCTGATTGCGATGGAGCCGCCGGCGTCTCTGTCAGCCAATGGTGTGCGCGATGAAAAGATCAAGGCGATGCAGTCTGTGCGCCCGTTGCCTAAAGCGACAGATGAGTTTGCAGTGCGCGGTCAATACGGACCGGGGACGGTACTGGGCGACACGGTGGTGGGTTATCGCGAGGAGCCGGGCGTCGATCCGAATTCCTCAACTGAGACATTTGCCGCGCTCAAACTGTATTTCGATAATTGGCGGTGGTCCGGCGTCCCTTTTTACCTTCGTTCGGGAAAGCATCTGCAAAAGCACGTCACCGAGATCGCCATTCAGTTTAAGGAAGTTCCGCACCGGCTCTTCGACGATTCCGATTCGCCGCTGCAGCCAAATGTGCTGGTGATTCGCATTCAACCAAACGAGGGAATCAGTCTGCGCTTTGGCGCAAAGCTGCCCGGCCAGGCGTTGCGTATTCGCTCAGTCAACATGGACTTTCGTTATGGTTCGTCGTTCGGCGTCAAACCTCCGGAGGCCTATGAGCGCTTGTTGCTTGACTGCATGCTGGGAGATTCGACGCTTTACGCGCGTCGCGATATGGTCGAACGTGGTTGGGAGATCGTGACCCCGATACTGGAAGACTGGAAAAAATCAGCGCCGGATTTTCCTAACTACGAGGCCGGTTCGTGGGGTCCACAGGCGGCGTTTGAGCTAATCGAACGCGACGGCAAGGATTGGCGGAAATTGTAGAATGGTCTTGGGTCTTGGGGTCTTTGGACTTTGAGCTTTGTACTTTGAACTTTGTGCTTTGTTTTCCCTTCAGCATTAAGTCAAACGGCAAAGGTCGAAGTACAAAGTTCCAAAGCCCAAAGACCAAAGACCAAAGCCGAATAATTTGATGCAGATCCAACTTGAGAAAACTCTGGATGTAGAAGTTGTCGAACGGCATCTGGCGGAGTTGTGGCAGGAAACCGCTCGCGATCCGAAGGCCGACGCAGAGACAGCCGTGTTGCGCGCGCGCGTTGCAAACCTGCTGGTGTTTGTTTCGAATGATGCAGCCCTCGACGACCTGCATCAGATGTTGGGCGAGTTGACCGCGATTCATCCGAGTCGAGTGCTGGCAATGCTCGGCGCTCGTGAAGCAACGGATCAGGACATCGAGATGTCGGTGGAATCGATTTGTCAGACTGATAAGCGCACGGGTGCAAAGCGACTTAGCTGCGAAGAGATCACCCTGAAGGCGTTCGGAAAGTTTGTCATTGAACTTCCCAGTGCCGCGCTGCCACTGCTGATGCCGGATCTGGCTACATTTCTCTGGTGGCGCAACGCCCCGCAGCTCTCCGACAAAGTCCTGGACAAACTCCTGCGAGCGACTGATCGATTGGTGATTGACTCTCTGGAGTTTACAAATCCTCAGGTTGATCTCAACGAGACAAATAAGCTCTTCGGCGCCAAAGAGTACGACCATGTCGGTGTTAGCGATCTCAACTGGGCCAGGCTCACCTTCTGGCGCGAGCTGCTGGCGGATTTTTACGACGTTGCCGCGTATAGAACCTGGCTCGACGGCGTTGACTCCGTACAAATTGATTATGTTGCGCCTGAGCTCGACGAGGTAACTGTAGCGCCACAGGCTTTACTGTTTTCCGGTTGGCTGGCGAGCCGGCTGGGATGGAGTCTGGTAGAGGAACGTCCGGTTCAGGAGGATAGTCAAACGCTATGGTTCAAGTTTCGATGCGCGGCTCGAGATGGTGACCCAGCCGGGCAGCGCGAGATTCAACTAAGACTCAAGCGCGTAGAGCAAGGCGAGCGAAAGCCGGGCCGGCTCGTTCAGGTGGAATTGCGATCGAGTCAGGAAAAGGCAGGTTCCTTCAAAGTCGCGCGCAGCGACGATAATCTGTACGTCCTGGCCGAAGCCAAACTGGGACGACAAACTCACCGCGGTCGCGTCTTGCCTGTTAGAAACCGCAGCGCCGCGCAATTGCTAAGTCGTGAGATGGAGATCCTCTGCAACGATCAGATCTACCAGGAGGCGGTAGCGGTGGTTGCAAAGTTGATCGACACTTTGCCCTAAGGCTCGAAAAGAAATTCGTCAAGTGACATGAATCTAAATGTTTGCATTGCCGGAGCTACCGGATGGATCGGAAAGCCTCTTTGCCTGGCTGTGTCCGAATCAGGCGACCTGAGTCTTGTCGGCGCCGTCTCTCGAACTCATGAGGGTCGCAGCCTCAAAGATGTTTTTGCCGACATCAAACTGGACGTGAAGATTAGCGGGTCAGTCGCCGAAGCCCTCGAGACGCCAACCGATGTCCTGGTTGATTTCACCAACGCAGACGTCGTGAAGGCCAACGTCATGACCGCTATTAGAAAAGGCGTTCATGTGGTTATCGGTTCGTCGGGGTTGTCGGATGAAGATTTTGTTGAAATAGACCAGGCCGCTTTGGAGAGTAGGGTTGGCATACTGGCCGCCGGTAATTTTGCCATAACTGCCGTATTGCTGCAGCGCTTTGCCTGTGAGGCGGCAAAGTATCTGTCCCATTGGGAGATTATTGACTACGCCTCCGACACGAAGAAGGACGCGCCCAGCGGGACAACTCGCGAATTGGCTTTTCGACTTGGGGAAGTTAGAAGACCGGAAGTTACCCATCCGATTAGCGAAACGATTGGAGAGCGAGAGAGTCGCGGAGTAACCTTAAACGGAAGCCAGATACATTCGCTTCGTCTTCCTGGTTACGTGATTAGTGTTGAGGCAATCTTTGGGGCAAAGGATGAGCGTCTGACGATCCGTCACGATGCCGGAAGCGGAGCCGAGCCGTACATCGAAGGTACTCTTTTAGCGATTCGAAAAGTAAGAGAACAGGTCGGGCTAATCAGAGGTTTGGATAAGATCATGAACTGAAGACTGGGAAAGCCTATCGACAAGCTCAGGGTCGCAAGGGCTTTCTCGTCGGCGGAACGGCGCGCGGGATGTCGCCGTCGTCAATCGCATTTGCAGCGTTTTGTGGTTGAAGCTTGGGAGGGCCACCGCGCAGGGATGGTGGCAGTCTTGGTGTAGGAATACTGACCGTGGCAATCGCATCAGTGCGCCGCAGGATTGCGCCGCCACTGCCCGCGACCCAGATATTAGCTCCGCCGCGGTAAGCAACAGAAAATAACGGCACGCTGGTGATGGTTGGTTGCTGTTCCCAGGTGGCGCCGGCATCGTTCGTGTGAATGATTCGGCCCTGCTCGCCGGTTACGAGCGCATCGTCGGGTCCGGCGACAGCTACCGCGAAGAGATTTGTGTTGAGACCGCTTTCCATATCTTTCCAGGTGGCGCCGCCATCATCAGTGCGCAGAATGATTCCATGAGAGCCGACTGCGTAACCGCGCAACCCATCGGCAAACGTCACGGCATAAAGCCATTCACGCAGATTCTGATCAACCCGTTTCCAGGTTTCGCCGGCGTTTTCAGTGCGCAAGATTGTGCCGTTGGATCCGACTGCGACGCCGTGTTGCGGATCAGTGAAGCTCACGTCTTCCAGCCAATTGAAGGTGTTGGTCTGCTGCGCATGCCAGGTTTGCCCACCGTCTTCGGTATGCAGAATCAGTCCGCGCGCGCCTACAATCCAACCACTCTCAGGGGAAACAAAATCAACGCTGAATAGGTCTTCCTTAGCTTCGACTGCGACCGGCTCCCAGAGGAGGCCGCCATTCATTGTCCGGAGGACTGTGCCACTGTCGCCGACCACAAACCCGGCTTGTTTACTCACAAACGTTACCGAGTTGAGCCGGTTTGTAGTCCCTGACAGACGCACGATCCAATTCTTACCACCGGAACTCGTGAAGAGGATTTTCCCGCGCGAGCCCACTGCCCAACCGTGAGAGTCATCAATGAAGAAGATGTGAGACAGATCTTCGCGCCCACCTTCGGTTAAGCGCCGCCAGGAAAACCCGCCGTCGTCAGTCCGTACCACCAGGCCATCGGCGCCGGCGGCCCAACCCAGGGTCTCATCCGCGAAAAACAGGGTCGTGAGTTTGGGAGCCGTACGAACGTTAACCGGCAGCCAAATCGTGCCGCCATCGCCGGTAGTCAACACTACCCCATTGTCGCCCGCGGCCCATCCGTGCAGTTCATCGGTGAAGACTACGGAGAGCAGATCAGTGGTGACCATCACATTAAGATTTCGCCAGGTCGCGCCGCCGTCATCCGTTTGTAGGATTGTTCCCTGATAACCGACTACGACCGCGCGTTTGGCGGACACAAAAGAAACTCCGGTCAGGAAAAGGTTGCCGAGTCCGGCATACGGCTTCCATTCGGCGCCGCCATTGTTGGTCACCAGCAACGTGCCTCGCGAGCCCACTGCGATCCCTGACTTCGCGTCGAAGAATGCGATCGAGAATAGATGCGCCGTGGTGTTTGTGGTTTGCGGCTTCCAGGTGATGCCGCCGTCGGTAGTCGCGATCAGCGCGCCGAAGGTGCCGACGGACCAGCCGAGCATTGGATCCCCAGGAGCAAATGTAACTGAGAATAAATGATCTTTAGTGCCCGTTGTTCTGGTCACCCACTTACGGCCGCCGTTTGCCGTCGTCATTATCAGTCCGCCGGCTCCGGAGATAACTACGCGCGCCTTGTCTTTAACGTGGAGACCATAAAGCGTGGTGGTGGCCGGCGATAATTGCGGTTGCCAATCGAAGCCGCCGTTACGCGTTCGCAGGATGGCGCCATCGCTACCAACGGCCCAGCCGGTTTTCTTGTCAGCTGCGAACCGGACCGAGTTGATCGTGTTGCCCTGTGGCAGAGGATTCTGCCACGCCCAACCCGAAGGCTGGGGTTGCTGGGCCGCGGGAGACCCGGGAATCACAAGCAGGAGACAGGCGCAGCTCAGCAAAGTAGCGACAATTCGCCCATTAAATTGGTGCGCCAATTTCTTTATTATGCTGAGCAGAGTCATTCGTCGGGCAGTGTTTACCAAAGAATATTCCAAAAGGACGAAAATCGTATTCTCGGGGAGATGTCAGGTTAACGGAAGGCAGAATTATAAAGATCAAGGCGGATGAAAGCGAATTAGTCCGAAGGGGAGAAACCTATCGCCCCGGCTAGCCCCGGCGCAGTTTCTGGCGGGGTAGCGCCTTCCTTTTTCCGATTTCGTAGTGAACCTGCACCACTCCATCAGGAAAAGACTTCGCGGAAAGCAGTTTCAGCGGGACGTGTCGCGGCCTTGGCGCGATCAGTGGAATACCTTCCCCTATAAAGACCGGGACAACCGTGATGATGAATTCGTCGATCAGGTCTTCGTCCAAAAACGACGCGATGAGCTCCCCGCCTCCCATCATCCAGATGTTCTTGCCCGCTTGCTTGCGGAGGCGTTTGGCGAACACACCAATCGACTGAGAGACAAATTCTACTCCGGCGGGTACAAATGCTGGGGGCGGCTGGCGGGAGAACACGTAGTGTTGGTCACCGGCACTGAAGTGTGCGCCCAGCTCAACACTCAGGTCGAAGGTTTTGCGACCGAGAAGCTTAGCGTCGACCGAGCGCGTGAATTGGGGCATTCCGTAAAATCCTTTTGGGGCGGGCCGCTTCGTGAGCCAGTCGAGGTTTCCATCGGGGCGGGCGATGTAGCCATCAGCGCTTGTTGCGAGATTGGCGATGATCTTTCGTTTCTGTGTCATGTCGCACCTGCCGCGACTTGCTGAGTCGAGGAGTTATTTAATGGCGGGCGGACGATAGCCGCGCTCAACGCGCCAGCCATGCGAGTTGCGTTTTAGCTTGGCGATCGTAAGCGCGTGAGGTTGTCCGCAGGCAAGCCAACGCGCGCGCAAGTGCCGGTGGCCGCGATTGCTGTTGTCCGCGGCGATAAAAAGCTCGCAGCTCTCAGTTATGGTCGATGCTTCCTTCATCTCCGGCGCAGCAGCTTCAGTTAAAACCGCTTCCGCCAATCCGGCGGCCGGAATGAGGTCTGTATACTCCTCGGCAAACCCAACCTGAACATAAGCTGAGAGCCAGTCACAGGACACAGCTGAAACAACTACTGCCGCACCGATCACCAGCTCGTTACCCTGACAGTCCAACGCCAGGCCCGGTTCGACGATAATCTGTCCCGCTTCAACTATTACTTTGAGACCGGAAACTATCCCGAACCCATGCAAAGCGCGGTTATGTCTCTTCAGTTTTTCGCGAAAGTATTTTTGCTCGAGCTCAAAGCTTTCCGCCGTCAGGACCTGGCCGGTAAAGTAACGAACTCGTTTGAGTGATTCAGATTCAGCCATACGCTTCAAACTTCCTCGGCTTTTTCTGCCGCCAGCGCTCCGGTTGTTCCGACTTTGTCTATCGCCGCGCGAAGAATTTCTTGATCAACGCGACCACTGGCAGCGATGCGGCGCGCGGCCTTGTCAACAGCTTCCTGGACCAGGTCGCCATCGTGCCCGCGTACCCATTCCCATTTAACCTTGTGTCGCGTTGCCGCCTTGTCAAGACGCGCCCACCATGCGTGGTTCGTCTTGCGGCGAAAGCGTCCGCTCATCGTTTCTACGACATATCGCGAATCGGTGAAGAGCTGCACGTTACACGGCTCCGTTAACGCTTCCAAGCCCAGCGCCGCCGCTGTTACTTCCGCTTGTTGGTTGGTTGCGTGGCCAAGATACTCACCGACGGCGCGCCAAACGCCTTTGAATCCCAGCAAAGCTACCGCGGCCGCGCGGGTGGAAGCTTGCCCGTTGCCGAGACTGGAGCCGTCGCAAAAGATTGTTACTGACTTCATAGAGTGCGGAAATTCTCCTCGCCGGAAGCGAGAGTTATAGTAGCAGAGCAGCAGCCTCGGTCATTAGCTCGCACGGGAGAAGGCGATCATTTTGCACGCGCTTCGTTTGTGATATAAGTCTCGCCGTTTCAACGCCGGTATCCGAATCGTATATCTTGTTTAATAGGAGCTGAGCATGAGTACATCTAAACCCGAAATGGAAAGTTTAAAATCCCGACTCAAAGCGATGTGGATGATGGGCGATTTCGGTGAGGTCGCCAAAATTATCGAAACAGGTGCGGAAGAATTTATCGACCGCCTGGCGCTAAAGCCGGGCGAACGCGTGCTTGATGTGGCTTGCGGCACCGGTAATCTCGCGCTCCCCGCGGCTCGCGCGGGCGCAGTCGTCACTGGCGCTGATATCGCAACGAATCTACTCGAACAGGCACGCGCGCGTGCCGAATCCGAAGGCTTGACAATTCAGTTTGATGAAGGCGACGCGGAGGATTTGCCTTATGACGACGCATCGTTTGACAGCGTGGTGACTATGTTTGGAGCAATGTTCGCGCCACGACCCGAACTGGTTGCTGCCGAACTGCTGCGCGTTTGCAGGCCGGGCGGACGAATAGCGATGGCGAATTGGACACCCGAAGGATTTATTGGACAGATGTTCAAGACGACCGGCAAGCATGTACCGCCGCCACCAACCATGCCCTCGCCTCTGAAGTGGGGCGACGAGGAAACGGTGCGCGAGCGTCTGCACGATGGAGTTAGGGATTTACAAATGGAGCGGCGGATGTGTTACTTCAAATATACCTTCTCGCCGGCCGAGGTGGTCGAGTCCTTCCGCAAATATTACGGACCTACACAACGCGCATTTGACGCCCTCGGCGTTGACGAGCAGGCTGCTCTACGAAACGATCTGGAGCGGCTGTGGGCCGAGCACAATCAAGCAACAGACGGCACTACAAATGTTCCTGCCGAGTATCTCGAGGTTGTGGCCACAAAAAGCTAGTGAGATAGAATCCGGAATGCAATGTCGAAGTTCTTGACTCTTCTTAGCCGGGCAGCGCGCAAGGCGATCCACGGCCCTGCCGAAGCGTTTCTGCTGCTGAGGATGGCCGGCTGGGTTCTGCTGCTCTCAATTGCCGTAAAGGTATTTTCCTTGCCGCGGGCGTTGCGTCTGGTGTCAACGAAGACCCGGCTCCCGACACAGCCTCCAGAAGGAAAAATTCAGAAGCGTTTGGCAGATGCAGTCGATCTGCTTTTGAAGACCGAGCTGTTTATTCTCAAACCCGTTTGCTGGAAGCGAGCCGCGGTATTGCATCGTTATCTGGCGCTGAACGGAATTGCAACTCAAATTTTGTTTGGTGTGCGTCGCGCCCCTGATGGCAGCGTCAATGGTCATGCCTGGCTTGAAGCCGGTGGCAAGCCCATTCTGGAGGCCACCATGCCAGCTTATGTTGTGACTTACGCGTTTCCTTCCAACGAACCCTTCGCAGGCGATCTCAACCTCCTGGCAGAAAGATAAGCTTCAACTTTCCCTCGCCACCATCCCCAGTCTACAAATACCAGGTACATCGCAAGGTGGTAGGGGAAGAATATGTTCATGAAAAAGAGCGTGCCCAGGTGAAAGACTATACCGAGCCCGAGAATTATCACCCGGGCACGCTTGAAGAAGAGCGCCAGCGGGAAGAGAAGTTCCCACAGCAACACCAGGGCCATCAGAATCGGCGTGTACTGGCGAACGTGCGGGAGCCAGAAGGCCCACTGGAAATGAGTGTCATGCAGATTGTCCAGCGAATGGAAAATGGCGAGGTTAGGCAGATTGTCAGGACTCAGGTAACTCAAACCTGCTACGCGCAGCTTGATCAGGGCGGAGCTGAAGTAAGACCAGGCAAGCAACATGCGCATCAGCAGAATCGGATAGCCGTAAACGAGTCCGGATGATCGTCGTGTCTGGGCTTTACCGCGCCAACTGTCGAAGGAGAAAGCGTCGCCACAGGGAGTAAGGGCCAGGACAATGAGGATGTAGACCGCCGGCATTTCATCGTGATTAAAGTGACTAAAGCTCCGCAGTAAGCCCTCGTAAAAAATGAAAAGCAGAGCGGATGTTTTCGTGGTGAGACCGGTCAGGCACCCGATGGTGGCGGCGAATAAGGAAAGGACCATCAGCCATTTGAGCGTGAGCATTCCGCCCGACGTCAAAAGCAGGTCGTAAAAGCGCCAGGGAAGAATTTGCATCGCGCCGGTCGGGCGCAAGAGTGTTACCGGGATGCGACTGAGGTCTGAGAAGGAAGTCAGCAGGAGTTCGCACAGGATGAAACCACAGACACCTGCGCGCACCATCCCCAGGGAAGCGGCGTCGGTGGGCACAAGGCGTTTTAAAGCACTGCTCTCCACGATTCAACAAAGCGATCGTAATCGCCGTCAAGACCTCCTTCCCACCTATAGGCGTCAAGCCGGATCGACTTCAGTCTCAGGTTGGACGAGGCTGACAAACGCGAGTTGTAAATCTGACCCCAGGCTCTCAGCAAATCCTCCAGTCGGGCAGCCCTTGGCAACTTGTCTGGACCATTATAGTCTGCGACCATGCGGAGGTTGGCTGGGTGAGGCCAACGGATTTTGAAACTCTGATTTTCGACCCCCGCCTTCACCAGGCTCCAGCTACGTCCGGTAAGGGCGTTCGTGAGCTTGATGGGCGGCAGATCGATCGTTTCGCCGTTGACAGTCTCGCCGCGCAGCATGTAATAGCTCCGCCCGCCTTGCCGATCTCCATTCCAGATCATCATCTTTGAGGCAGCAAACGGATAAAGATCCCGGACCGAAATGAAAGTCAGGAGCAGTGGGACAAACAGCACAATAGTCAGCGCGACATAGCGAAAAAGCGCGCGCCGATCTTCTTCTGTGTAGCGTCCGTCGGACTTCGTGCCTTCATTCACTGACATTCAGCTCATCTCACTGCTCTTCGCGGCATTCCAACCGGCGACAAACTGAAGAGTTTACGGACAATCTTGTGGCCGGAAAACAATCGAGGACGCCAAAGCGTCCTCGATTAAGGATCCGCATCTCGAAGCTTCGAAAGGTCGGCCTTTGAAGAATCGAGCCCTCTGAAACTGCCCCGACGATAATTTATCGCAAGGCAATGCGGCAAGTCTCAGTTGGTCGCCCCGCTATCGACCGCTTGGAAGAAAGTTGTAGCTTCCAGAACGTCAACCGGTTGAGATATCTTCGGCTCGACAAACTTGCTTTTGCCCGAAGGCAGGGTTGTTTGGCTTTCGGTTTCGTTGTTCATTTGCGATCCGCCTGGCGGATTTTGATCTTGATCTATCAAGAGATTCCTCCTGGATGAGTCAAACTAAATCAAAGTTAAGGGTGCTGCCCTGTTGCCGCTTGAGAAGACTATTACGGAAGCGCCTCGACATTTACATAGATTTTGAAACTGCCCGTCTGCTGAAGACCCAACAGAAACTGCAGGTTGATGCTTGCTCCGTTAGCCAGTGGCGTGCCGAGCGTGACTGTGCCGGCGCTGAGGCTACCGTTAAAACCGCTGCCATTGGGCTGTGACGGTGGCTGCTCCAGCGTTGTGCCTTGCACGGTCGCCGTGCATGGCGGTGTCGCAGGTGCACCGGTGGCCGCACACGTAATGGTGTCGTTAATGCCCGCTACCACGACCGGGGCGGAAGTGCGTGGCCGCATATCCGCGATACCGGACGGTGCGGGAAAGGTAGTTACGTCTATTATCCGGAAGCGCAATCGGGTGACGTTACCACCGGTGTTGTTCACCCATCTTCTCCGAATCGAGAGCGTGCCGAAAGTGGAATTATTCGGCGGGTCACTGGTAAAGTCGCGCACGCGATTCGGAGGGTTACTTGAAGCGACGGTGGAGTCGAGCAAATTAACGGTAATAGTGGAATTGCGTTGAATTGGAGACGCAAGATTCTCCGGTCCGGGAGCTCCCAGGCGTTGGCCGCCACCCGCGGACGTGCCGTTGGTGTCGACAAAGTAAAAGTCCGCTGCATTATTGTCTGTGTCTTTGGGCGTCGAGATCGTGCAGGGCCCGAAGGTAGTGATCGAGCCGCCTTTGCCACAAGCGTCACGAACCCAGGCATAGTCAATCGAGAAGGTCACCAGCGTTGGCAACCCGGTCCCTTCTTTGTATATTGTGTTTGCTTCTGTGGTAGTGCCGACAGCGTCAAACCGATTTGCCAGTATGTAATTACCACCCCCGGTATTGTTATTGAAGAGAGCTATACCGACGTTGTCGGGAATATCCGTGGTGTAAGTCGCATCGCCTGTCGCAGTGGTACCATTGCCGGCCGGATAGGAAGCAAGCGAATAACCGATGCTGTTGACACATAGGTAATGTCCTCGGGCAGGTATGACTGTGCCGTTGGGAATTGAGCATCGGGTTGTGCCATCAGAGGCTGCAACGCCGTAGCCGGTGCCCGAAATGGCAGCGACCGTATGATCCGAGCCGGAATCATTGTAGATCTCGATGAACTCGTCGTTGGCGCCGTTCGGTCCGCGGTAACGAAACTCGCTGATGATTAGAGATCCAGCCGTCGGCGCGGATGGAAAACGTAACCAGGTTGGCTTCTTAGAAAAACCGTCGCCATCACCGGACGACGAACCATTTCCCGTGGTCGACGCAGCCGGGGCTGCGGGCGCTTTTTGAGGCGTCTGAGCAGATCCTTCCGCACGCATGAAACTGCCGCCAGCAAGCGTCGGGGACAATGCCGGCGGAGTAACAATTATTGGCACAGCTCGCTCCAGCGGAGTCATGAAGACTACGGGAGTGCTCCGCACAACTCGACTCTTCCGCTTTGAGCTCTTCTTTTTAGCCAATACGCCAACCTGCAACGTCAACAGCATCAGTACTACGGATATGGCTATGATCGACATCCGAACTGGTCTAACCATCTTGATTCTCCTTTTGCGACAACCACTGGTCCAAGAGTGTCTAAAGCGTTCCGAGAAATAGCTTGTCTTTCAAACTCAAATCTCAGCAATTACCCTGGGTTCTTGTGGGAGGGGTAAGAAGATGGGGCCGTATCTTACTCAGCGATGCCGTGCCCGTCAATGACTTTCATAAATTGTTTCTTGTGATTTTATTGTGATCAGCGCAACTCCCGGCGCCTCTCTCCAAAAACGAAGCCTGCAAAACAACCAGCATGGGCCAGCGCCTTAAATAAGAGACCGGCACCCCGAGTTCGACACTCGAGAGGCCGGTCGTTTTTTGTTGCACCCGCAGCCGCCGCGCCTCGTCGCACGGCAACTCCAGCGGAAAATTTCAGTTGGTAGCGCCGCTATCGACCGCCTGGAAGAAAGTTGTGGCTTCCAGAACGTCAACCGGTTGAGATATCTCCGGCTCGACAAACTTCCTTTTGCCCAAACCCGCTGGGACTTGGTTTTCGATGGTTGTGTTATTTACTGTATATTCGCTTGGTTGTTTTTGTTCTTGATCTTTCAAGAGATTCCTCCTGTACTAAAAAACTAAGATATTGTTTACGTGTGCTGCTCCTTTGTCCCAGTCTTACGGAAGAGCCTCGACATTTACATAAAACTTGAAGGACCCGGTCTGCTGTATACCCAGCAGAAACCGCAGGTCAAGAGTTCCGCCGTTGGCGATCGGTGTAGCGAGCGTGACCGTGCCGGAAGAGAGCGACGAGTTGAAGCCGCCACCGTTTGGTTGCGAGGGCGGCTGCTCCAGAGTTGTTCCCTGCACAGTGACGTTCGAAGTACCGGAACCGCAGGGCGCGCGGTCAACCGTAACAACGACGGCACTTGAAGTTCTCGGTCTCAGATCTGCTATCCCGGAAGGTGCGGGAAAGGTGGTCAGGTCAATAACGCGCCAACGTATGCGTGTGACGTTGCCTCCTGTGTTGTTGGTAACGGTCCTGCGGATGTCGAGAGTGCCGAAGGTCGAGTTGTTTGGCGGATCCGAGGTGAAATCTCTCACCCGATTTGGCGGGCTGGCCGAACCGACGCACGGATCAAGGAAGTTGACCGCAAAGGACGCATTACGCTGGATTGGGCTCGAAAGATTCTCCGGGCCGGGAGCACCGAGGCGCTGTCCGGCGCCCGCTGAAGTGCCGTTCGTATCAACGAAGATGAAATCCGCGGCATTGTTGTCGGTGTCCTTCGGCGTGGACCTCGTGCACTGGCCGAAGGTTGTAATTGATCCACTCTTGCCGCAGTTGTCGCGGTAGAACGAGTAGTCAATTGAGAAGGGCGTTAGAGCGGGATAGCCAGTGCCCTCTTTGTAAAGCGTGTTGGCTTCGCTAGTCGATCCCACAGCGTCAAATCGATTCGCGAGCACGAAGTTGGCGGCGACCGAAGTGTTGAAGATCGCGATGCCGGCGTTGTCCGGGATGTCGGTAGTGTAGGTGGCGTCGCCAGTCGCAGTCGTGCCATTGCCGGCAGGATAACTGGCCAGAGAGTAGCCAACGGAGTTCACGCATAGATAGTGGCCGCGGTTCGGGATTACGGTTCCATTCGGAATAACGCAGCGCGCGACGCCGTTCGAGGCCGCGACTGCATAGCCGGTCCCGCCGCCAGCGACCGTGTGGTCAGCGCCGGAATCATTGTAGATCTCGATGAACTCATCGTTGGCGCCGTTAGGCCCACGCACACGGAACTCACTGATGATCAACGATCCAGCGGCCGTCGCGGATGGGAAACGCGACCAGGCCGGCTTCTTTGAAACACCCTCGCTATCGCCGATCCCCGAACCATTTACTGAGCTCGACGCAGCTGAAGTGGCGGGCGCCTGCTGCGGCGCCTGAACAGGACCTTCCGCGCGCATGAAATTAGTGCCAGCGCCAGTGTTCGCTGACGACAGGACGGGTAGAGTAACAATCACGGGTACACTTCGCTCCATTGGAGCCATCAAGACAACCGGTACATTTCTCACCACCCGGCTCTTTCGTTTTGAACTTTTCTTTTTTGCCGATATGCCAACCGGCATGGCAAACAGTACTATCATTACCGATACCGCTATGAATGACATCCGAACTGGTCTAACCATCTTCTTTGTCTCCTTTTAACAACCGCCTGGTTTCCAGATTACGATTCCTAAAGGCGTCGTGTAGTTTTACTTCTAAAAATTTCCGAAGAACTCAGTGCGACCAAATGTTGGTCAAAGCCTAGATTAATTGAGGATTTAATGATGGGATGGGTGGGTATGATACGGGCGGTTCTGAAAAACGTCAATCGTTTTCGATAATTCTTTTGCAGATTCGTTGTTTGGCCGACGCAATCAAGCACACAATTCGCGAACGGTCTGACGCGATTTATGGCACCAACAAATTCTGTTTCTTAAAACTACTTACAGCGGTTTCGATGCTCGAGGTGGCCTGGTCCAGGGTAACGTCGTAGCGCTCAACCATCTCTTTTGCTATGAGGCTTATCGGCAATCGTTTCTCAAGTCCGCGCCAAATCAGACTGGCCGTCTCGTTGAGCTGGTAATATTTCTTACTATTCAAATCCACTAAAATTCCTTCCAAACCATCAAGATCGGTAAAAATTACGTGCGCGCCAGGCAAGGGAGCAGATGCCTCATTGTATTCGTTAACCGACATGCAAGATTCCTTTTCTATTGGGGCGTCATCTGAGTACCGGCAAACTACGCTCGCTCAATACTGAAGCTGAAGTTGCAGAGGAAGAACTCCAGGGAGTTTTACCCAAAGTATTCAAACAGAAGAGACAGGGAGATGCGGTATTCAAATCCGGCTTTTCAAAGGCCGCCGCAAGCTCTGTTAACGCTCTTACTCGACTCTCAGCCTGTGCTGCGGCGATCTGTCGCAAACGCGGCAGGGCGGTGTGGAAGTTCTCATGATTGAGGTCCGCTACTAGATCTCCATCGCCATTTCCACCGCGAAAACCCGACAGGTTGCAGCAGAGAGAAAGCTCTCCACGATAGTTTATGTTAGCGCTCTCACCGCTGAGGGCGGAGCAAGGAGCCATCAAATCGATATTGTAGTATCCGACGTCAATGGTGATCCGCATCTTGAAGATGCGGGCCAGCAGGGCAATTTCGCGTTCTGCTTCGGCGCGTTCTTCGAGAGTCAAAGCTGAAGCGTCTGCGACTTCATTCGAGGTCGGCATGATATGGGCGAAGCTAAGTCCGGAAGCACCCAGGCGCGCCGCAAATAGCGAAATCGCCTCAAGTTGGGGCAAGGTATCGCGTCGAATTCCTACCTTCACATTGAAAGGGAATTGACTGGCCCAACAACGCGTAAAAGCGCGCACTAAGCGATCGAAAGACCCGGCGCCGCGCCAACGGTCGTGCGCTTCGCGGGTTGCGCCATCAACACTGAAAGATACATGTGTTACGGTCTCGCTGTGTTCGCTCACAATCGGCCACACACGTTCGAAGTGCCAGCCATTGGTTACAAAGCTACATTTCAAATTCAGTTCTGCCACAGCAGTAATTAGTTTCCCGAAGTCAGGGTGAAGCGTTGGTTCACCACCAGTGAACATGATTTGCTCGATGCCCATAGAGTCGCGGGCGTCTCGAGCTACGCGAGCAAAAAGTTCAACCGGCAGAAAGTTTGCGGGATTGTGATAAAGGGCGTCTTCGTCACGAAGACAGTAGCTGCAATGTAGATTGCAGATATTAGTCAGTTCGACGGTAAGGCGTCGTGGTCCGTAATCCGGAGTTGAAGTTTTCGTTAGCGTTACGTTCATGCCAGCATTCCACTAAGCGCGTGTATAGCTCGATATCAGCTCTGTTGCGCGTGCAGGATCGAGCAGATCCTTTCCGGCAAGCAAAGAGTAGCCAGTTGACTGCTTGACCAAAGAGGAAAGGGCAGCCAAATGTTCCGCCGCTGTTGTTCGATCATAACAAGACCATGGGCTCATTCGAATTAGACGCGCCATCGACTCAGCAGAAGAAAGCCGTGACACCTGGCTACGCTCCTCCCCGCTTATTTGAGAGAAGAACAACGCCCGGGGAAGGCACTGCTCCCTGAATTCTGAATCAAATACCCGGTGGGGAAGAAACTGTTTCTTGTGCTTTTCTTTGCTCGGCGCCTTCGGCTCGCAGGTGATTGAGCGAGGCGCTGCCGCGTAGAAAGTTACTGGCTGCAAGGGTGTCAGAGGTAATCGCGAAACAACGACGCAAGGGCCACGCTCTTACTGAACCGCCTTCCTCGCTTAACAACAGCACGTCATCGGTCAGAAAGTGCCAGCCGGCCGTAGCGAGTTGGACAGTCAGAGTAGATTTTCCGCTGCCCGATGGCCCAATGATGAGGACTCCCTGTCCACTTTCCCCATTTGTCACTGCACCACTATGCAATTCAAATAAGCGACGGCGACGCAAGGCGGCGGCTAGTGCGTAGGTTACGACTCGCGTCAACACGGGTGATTGGCTCTCGAGCCTGCCGTTGGTCCAGACCTCGACGGCAATGTTCCCAGGTTGACCAATGGCGATAATGGAGCCTTCGATATCGATGTAAGACGTCTCACCCTCGGTGAAGCATATGCCACCCCCGGCTATCTCAAATTGAGGCCAGCTACGCGGTATTTCAGGGGGTTTGGCGCTACTACTAATGACAATAGCGGGCGACGGCATCAACTCGCGCGTTCGAGATTCGGGAGTCAGGTACCAGCCACTGAATAACTCTCTGATCACCCTGGCGGCCCAATGGTCCTGGGCATCAACCACGATGGTCTTGTCCGCGACGCCGTAGATCAATCGCTCGGTTGACTCACTTACCTGGTAAATAGCTGGTTGCATAATCGCTGTAGATCGCCCCCGGCAATTGATGTTTATTGACTTGTTACCGGCTCAGTAACTTTCGTGACCGGTGGCACAAGTGTGAGTCGAAGTGCCGTTCTCTTCGAACGGGTCAAGTCAGCCCGAACATATAATCGAATGTTGGGCGAGAGTCTGGGAATAGCGTCCTCAAACGGTGTGTCCTTGATTTCAGTGTCAACAATCTCAGCTGAGTCGTACTTGACTTCGGCAGGAACGCCCAACAAATCCGCAATCGTCAGCACCACGGCAACTAAAGGTTGCTTTTTTGATTTGATGGTGAGGTTATTGTCGTCTAACTCAACTCGCAAGGGATCGTTAGCGGCGTCTTCTGCTGGTTCTGCCGTATCCTCCGTGTTTCCTTCGATCATCATCGCCTGCGAAGAGCCCTGAACAAATGCAGTGGCAGCTGGTTCGGGATCCATGGAGTCCGAAAGAAAGATACCCAGCATTACCGGCTGCGCGTTTTCTTTGATCTCATAGTCGATGTAAACGCGAGGGACAAGCAGTCGCAGCGCCGCTTCGAGTGGCAAGTCATAGAACTCAACGGTGATCGTCTCCTTCGCCATGTTTGGTCCCAAAATCACTTGCGTACCCAGACGTTTTGATAAATCTGCGGCGACCTCGGACATCTTTGCTTTGTCTGCTTTCAAAGAAAGTCCGATTATTTCGCCTTTCGTTATGCGCAGCTTGTGACGCTTTTTTGGGGAAACCTTTGAAGCGCTCTGCGGCGGAGCCGGAGAATTTTGCGCCTGGGCTTTAGCTTCTACTCCGAAGAATCCTGACGTGGAGATCAGAAGTGCGAAAAGGACGCCTCGAAAATACACGGATCTGCTGGAAGCGGCGGTAGACTCACTTCCAACTACCAAAGAATTCTGATGGCTCATTAACTTGCTCCGATGTTTGCTCTACAACATTTCTACTCGAGTTGCTGAGCGTAGCAATCTCAACCACGTGAATCTTCCACTAGTGAAATTTCATTATCTAAAGCCGTCATCCCGAGCCAGGCTCTAACCGCAAGTATTCCCGTCGGGGATAAGGATTTGGTGGGATTGGCAAAACTAGCATGCGCGGTAATGCTGCGTCAACAACGTCTTGCCAGAAGGATCTGGGTCCCAAAGTTCATTCTTTCCCATGGTCGTTAGCTACAAGTAACCGCCTTTCCCGGTCTCGTCGAAACAGTCCCAGCGGGCGCATAAGGTAATAAACAAAGCTGAGTGGCCGTGGTAAAGGCACAGTCTCAATGTCAGCATCTGTGGGCTGGAATAGCAGGCGACAATACCGCAGCCTGGACCGCCAGTTGGCGCGCACCGCCCAATTGAATTTAAAACTTTGGCCAATCGATACAGGAGGTTGACCAATACCACCGAAGAGTCTTTTCTCAACTTTATTCGCGAGTGAGACTATTGCTTCTGCATCCGTCTTCGACTTCACGTGACCCGGTCAGGGGGCATCCAGCAGCCTATTTGCCAGGTAGAGTCCGAGATATAGCATCCGGTCGTTTGTCGGTCGCGGACCACGCTCGAATAGGACGGCTCCAGTTTAGGTCTGTGCGTGTTTTTACCAGTTCAGCGACATCGCAAATCCAGGCTAGTCGTTCCCAAAAATGCTTGGAACCGTGCACACAAAGCGACAGTAATAAATCCTCCGTAGACAGACTCTGCACCGTTATATCGTTGAGACGCATTGTGTTCAAACGTCCCCAAAGATCTTCAGCCTGTAGCGACGAGGCAAACAAACTGGAGGCTACTTCCCAATGCAACTCGACGAGTAAGCGACCATCTTCCCGACTCAATGAGAGGTTATGTTGTGTGCGCATGAGGAGTGCCTGCTGGGCGTCGGTCCAGGGCGTGCCGCAGATGAACCCTTGCGCTGTCAGCAGGTCCTTGGCCCGTAGCAACGTCGGCCTTGCGCACGAGAATGTCCAGGTCAACAAATCGGCGCAACTCCAGTTTTCCATACGCGTAAATCGCGAGGGCCGGACCCTTGTAGGGAACGGCCTCGATTCCCTCGGCGGCAAAAGACTTGGAGGATGCGGCACAGTTCTGCAGTCAACAAAATATTGCGCGCGAGATTTTCCTGGTAGTTTGCTTTGAGACGAGCGAGCTGATCGGCCGGAACCTTTGCGGCAGGAATGCTGCTCAGTTGTTTGTAGATTAACGGAACTACTGAGTGGCGGCGCGCAAGCTGATAAACGTAATCCCAATCAACTTCGTTTGCAGAGTGGTAATGCTCTCGATGCGTGCGCCTGTTTCGGCGTCAGCATTCGCGCGCGCACAGAGCAGGAGCAGTTCGTCTTCGACGCGCAATGTCAGTCCATCTGAAATTACGAACTGAGAAGGCATAATCGGGGTGGGAGCACGTTACAGGTAATTCACACCAACAACTTTAACTATTCATTAACCTTTAACACAGCGAGAAACGCTTCCTGCGGAATCTCCACGCGACCGACCTTTTTCATGCGCTTCTTGCCCTCTTTCTGTTTCTCGAGCAGTTTGCGTTTGCGCGAGATGTCGCCGCCATAGCATTTCGCAATAACGTTCTTGCCCATGGCCTTCACGGTTTCGCGCGCGATCACCTTGGCTCCAATGGCGGCCTGAATTGGCAACTTCGAACAGTTGCCGCGGAATCAACTCCTTCATCTTTGTCGCCAGCGGCGCGACCTTTCGCAGCCGCCGTATCGCGATGCAGAACAAGCGATAGCGCATCGACGGGCTCGCCTGACACAAGCACATCAAGCTTGACGAGATCGCTTTCCCAATAACCGGCGAGATGGTAATCGAGCGAAGCGTAACCACGCGAAGTCGATTTCAAACGATCGTAAAAGTCGAGCACGATCTCGTTGAGCGGCAGCTCATACGTCAACATCACACGATTCGAGGTGATGTACTCAAAGCCTTTTTGCTGACCGCGCTTTTCTTCAAGCAAAGCGAGAATTCCACCGAGATGTTCTTCGGGTGTGAGGATGGTAGCGCGGATTGCCGGCTCTTCAATTTTCACAATGCGACCGGGGTCAGGCATTTTAGCGGGTGAGTCGATCTCCATAACTTTGCCGTCAGTGGTGGTGACGATATAACGCACGCCGGGCGCAGTAGTAATCAGGTCAAGATTGAACTCACGCTCCAAACGTTCCTGCACAATCTCCATGTGCAACAGGCCGAGAAAGCCGCAACGAAATCCGAAGCCCAATGCGGTCGACGACTCGGGCTCATAAAAAAACGAAGCGTCATTCAGGCGCAGCTTATCCATCGCGTCGCGCAACTCTTCGTATTGGTTGGTATCAATAGGATAAAGCCCGGCGAAAACCATTGGTTTGATTTCCTGGTAACCAGGAAATGGTTCTTTGGTCGGTCGAGCTGCTTCGGTGACGGTGTCGCCGATTTGTACGTCAGCCACTGCCTTGATTGAAGCGGTAAGGAAACCGACTTCCCCAACGCTCAATTGATCAATCGGTGTGGGCCGCGGGCGATTCACTCCCAACGTTTCCACCTGATAATCGCGCCCGGCGTTAAAGAAGCGAATTTTCATTCCGGGCCGAATCGGTGCCGTCAATAACGCGAAAGAGAACTATGACGCCGCGGTATGAGTCGTACCACGAGTCGAAGATAAGTGCTTTCAAAGGCGCATCGGGATCGCCCTTTGGCGGCGGCACCTCGCGCACAATTGCTTCCAAAACTTCCGCCACGCCCACACCGGTCTTGGCGCTGGTGAGAATGGCGTTGTGAGTTTCAAGGCCGATGAAGTGTTCGATCTGTTCGATGGCTTTTTCCGGTTCAGCGCCGGGCAAGTCGATCTTGTTGATGACCGGAATAAGTTCCAGATTGTTTTCGATAGCGAGATAGGTATTGGCCAACGTCTGCGCTTCGACACCCTGCGAGGCGTCGACGATGAGCAGTGCACCTTCACAAGCCGAAAGAGAACGCGAAACTTCGTAGGAGAAATCGACGTGGCCGGGCGTATCAATCAGATTCAAAACGTACGCCTGACCGTCTCGCGCTTTGTAGTCGAGCCGCACTGCGTGCGCCTTGATTGTGATGCCACGCTCGCGCTCGAGGTCCATATCATCGAGCACCTGCGCCTCCATATCGCGGCCGGTGACGGCGCCGGTCAATTCGAGCAGGCGATCAGCCAGCGTCGACTTGCCGTGATCGATGTGGGCGATGATGGAAAAATTACGAATGCGTTCAGGATTCATGAGCACGCGGTCCAAAGTCTAAAGTCCAATGTCCAAAGTCCAAAGTTATCTGGCCCGAAGTTGGACGTTGGACTTTGGACGTTGGACATTGGACTTGCAGTTAACATAACAAAAGGCGCGCGAAACCGCACGCGCGCCCTTCTAAAGCAAAAACCGGACTGGGTAAGACTAAGACTAGTCGTCGATGTGCTCTTCCACGTAGGCACGTGCCTTCTCGGGAGTATTCACTGACTGGATAAACTCCAGATTTTTCATTGCCCAAGGGAAGTGTGCCTTAACAAACTCCTGATGATCGGCGCCCGATCCGTCTCCCAGGCCAATCTTTCGAATCACGCGCATCGTCAATGCTGTGTCCCTGGTCATGCCGACAGCCTGATACAGTCTGTGCTTGTCGTCTTCGGACATCGATGACGAGTCAGACGACTCTGAGTTCGAGTTCGAGTTCAGATTGTCATTATCATTTGTGTTCGAGTTCGAGTTCGAGTTGTTCGAGTTGCATTCGAATTGCTATTGAAATTGTCGTTATCGTTGGAATTGCGATTTGGATTGTAAAGGCCCGGCGCCGGCACAACGCCGGTAACAACCAGCACTACCGCAACAATCACCACCACAATCAAGCCAAGACAGCCAGCGCCGCCACAACCCAGCGCAATTTTTGCGTTTCTATTCATAGTCTCCTCGTTTTATCCAGTGTTGGCTTTGCGACGCAAACTGTTAGTTTGCGATTCTTTTTTGACCGGCAGCCCATCGTCCGCAAACTGACAGTTTGCGTTACGCCAGGCGAGTCTTCATCCAGGCAATACAAGACTGCAGATGATAGCGCATGTTTTGTTTTGTGTCGTGATGCAGCGAGCCATGGCCGGGCAAGACCCACTCGAAATCGTATTGCGCCAGGTCGGCCATTGACTCCGTCTGCCTGGCCCACGAATACCAGGCCACACTGGGAAAGGCGGTTAGTGTTTGCCGGCTTGGCGACCAGGCTAGATGATCACCAGTGAAAAGAAATCTATCTTTGTAGAGAAACACTGTGTGACCGCGCGTATGGCCGGGCGTCGGAATGGCGAGTAGATCATCGTCGAGCTGGATTGCATCCTCGCCTTTCATGATTTGTTCAATCCCGAGTCGGGCCGCCCCGTCGTCAGCATGCATGACCCGTTTGCAGCCAAACTTCTTCCTGAACAACTCGTGATCTGCAATGTCATCGCGGTGCGTCAAGAGCATCTGCCTGACGCCGCCAAGTCTCTCAATGTGTTTGACCAGCTGCGTTGCAAACCTGGGCGAATCGACCAGCAGGTTGCCACCTTCGCTTTCGGGCCGAACAATTAGGTAACTCCAGCCGCCGAAACTCGATTCTGAAGTGAACCCGCAGAAGTAGACATTTTCGGCAATCAGCGACGGAAAGGCGTCGATGCCGATGCGCGCATCATGCTTTTCGTTAGCCCCGATGGATCCGGTCGGACAAGCGACCAGCGCCATCATGGCCAGGCGAGTGTCCGCCTCGCTTTCAGGTTGATGATAGACGCTGCACTGCTCACCGTGATCTCTGAAAATTCCGGGCGCGAGTTGGCTACAGGTGTCGCAGTCAATGCAGGTTGCATCGACAAAAAAATCTCCGGGCACGTTTTCCGGCAAGCGCTGTTGGACGTTAGCCATGCGAAGAACCTCTGAGTAGATAATCGCCGAAGCAATTGCGCGGTTCAAGTTGACGAAAGGTTCAAGGGTTTGTCTGGGACCGCGGGCGTCCCGCCCGCAGCGCGCCCGCGATCCCAGCAACACGTTGCGTAGAGAATAACGATTAAACGAGCCACAACTTAACTCGGCTCTGCTTGCGTACTCATCTCTCCGCTGACTAAGATTCGTTTCGCTACCCATGTCATTCCAGTAGAGGTCCTTTTCAGGAGAATCACAATGCGCACTCGTCGTAAGTTCCTTGCCGTCCTTTGCCTTGCCGTGTTGGTTTCGTGGGCAACCGCGGTCTCCACTGCTCAGGAACCTGCTTCGCCGAAGACGGCAGTACTCACTCCCGCGACCACGGACATCTCGGTGGGCCAAAAGGTGAAGTTCACTGCCGAGCTAAAGGATGCGGCGGGAAATAAAACCAGCGCCCTCGCCACAACCTGGTTTGCGGCGCCGTTTGATCTCGCCGCCGTTGATGAGTCGGGCACGGTTTCGTTCTTTAGCCCTGGTGAGGTGCTCGTGGGCGCCGTAGTTGGCGGCAAGGCCGTGCTTACAAAAGTGATGGTTAAGGCTGGACCGGTTACGCGGATTGATATCCAACCAGTGAAAACGCCACTGGTAATCGGTGCGAATACCCGGCTCTCCGCGACCCCTCGAGGCTCAGAAGGAAACCCGCGAGCTGACGCGACGTTAAGCTGGACTTCAAATAAGCCCGAGGTGGCGACTGTGGACGGAGCCGGCGTGGTGACGGCTATCTCTCCTGGTCAGGCGACGATCAGCGCGTCTTCAGGCAGCGGCAAGAGCAGCGTTGATCTAACCGTCGTCAATAGCACGCTAACCGGCTTATCTATTGAGCCCAGATCGAAGACCACGCTGACGGGAGACGTGGTGCGTTTCAATGTTCGAGCAACCAGCGGCCCCGCAGACAACAACGCGGTACGCTGGACAGTCAGTGGTCCGGCAGCGACGATCGATTCGGATGGCGGTTTCGTTGCCGAGCTGCCGGGCTCGTATGTAATCACCGCCGCGAGCGGGCCACAGGAAGCAATCGCTTCCGTAGTTGTGACGCCGCGCAATGCCGAACGCACGCTTCAAGTAGTTGGTCGTGCTCCTATCAAAGATTTTGAAGCGGCGGAGGAATGGTTAATTGGAGACTATGCATACCTTTCAACCATCTCCGACAAGTTTCTCGTCTACGACATTTCAGACCCGACGCATCCGAAACTGACGGACACGGTCAAAGTTGACGCTCGACTCGTTAATGACATCAGCACCACGGCCGATGGCAAGATCCTGGTCATTTCGCGCGAGGGCGCTTCCAATCGCAAAAACGGTATTGCCTTTTTCGACACCTCTGATCCTGCTCACCCCAAGCCAATTTCTGAATACACCGAGACTGTTACAGGCGGAGTTCACAGCGCGTTTGTTGACGGTCATTATGTTTACCTGACGGATGACGCGACTGGTTCAATGCGCGTGATTGATTTCGCCGATGTGAAACATCCGAAAGAGGTGGCGCGCTGGGAATTTCCCAGCCAGGTAGCGACTACGATCACTACCGCTGAGGGCGACCGGGAAGTCGTCGGCCGCTACCTGCATGACTTGCAAGTGAAGGACGGCCTGGCCTATCTCGCATATTGGCGCGACGGGCTGGTGATTCTCGACGTGGGAAATGGCATGAAGGGTGGCAGCCCGGAACATCCGCAACTCGTCAGCCAGTGTCGGTTTAATCATCATGAGCTATATGGCAACGGCTGGCTGGCGGGCACTCACTCAGTCTTTCGTTATAAGAATTATGTTTTCGTAGGCGACGAAGTGTTTCCACCAATCTTTGATATTCACGACCGCAAACGCATTCCAGTGCGCGGCGTCGTGCACGTGGTGGACGTGGCTGATATCAACAATCCGCGGAAGGTTGCGGAGTATCCCGTGCCTGAAGCCGGCGCGCACAACATGTGGGTCGCCGACGACGTGATGTACATGGGCTATTACAACGGGGGCGGGCGAATCGTCGACGTCTCGGGAGAACTGCGTGGCGATCTATATCGACAAGGCCGTGAGATTGGCCGTCTCTGGGCCGGTGATCCACAGGGCTATCGTCCCAACTTGCCATTCACCTGGGGCGCGCAGCCACACAAGGGCCTGATCTATTTCAACGACGTTCACAGCGGCATCTGGGTAGTGAAGGTTGGCGAGCTAACTGAAAAGGGGTCTACAACAGCTCCGGGAAACTGAGTTGCTGGATTTCTTTCAATTAGTGCTCAACTGGTTAGGAACCAAATGACTTGCGTCCAGGTATCCTGAGGAGCGATAGCTTACGACTAACATTTGACCCTTAACCCGGAGTTGGAATGGCGCGATCCTCTGCCAGGCAAAAACACGCGAGCCGAAGAACGAAACGCAAGAACAAATATCTGGTTTTTATCAGCCACTCCTCGTCTGACCGATGGATCGCTGAAGTAATTGCTGAAAAGATCAGTGGCCGGGGTGCTTCTTGTTGGCTGGATGAAAAGGACCTGGAAGGTGGCGAAGTAATAGTCGATCGTATAATCAGTGGAATTGATTCGTGTGACGAAGCGCTGGTGCTAATATCACCGCAGAGTATCGATTCTCAGTGGGTTGCTTTTGAGATAGGAGGGGTCAGAGCCCAGCATAAACGAGTGACTCCGATATTGAATAACGTGACCCCAGACGACATGGCTCCCATGAAGGATATCAAAGGCATCGATCTCAATTTATTTGATCGGTTTTTGAGCCAGTTGGGAAAGCGCGTAAAGCAAAAGAAGAAAGCTTGAAAAGTTGCGATGGCTTATAAAGTATTCATTAGTTCCACCCTGAAAGACATAGACTTAGCACGCGACCTGTCGCGGAGATTAAAAGAATTGGGTATCAATGTTTACTCGGTAGACAAGGCGGCTGTACCCGGCGAAGCGAGCTTTACCAAAACAACTGTGGACCTGGGACGAGCTGATGAAGTTCTCTTAATTCTTACAGATGGTTCAGTCGATAATCCAAATCTGATGTACGAATTGGGTGCCGCCACTTCACTGCGAAAGCGTGTCACCCCTGTGATTGTCGGCCTCGATACCAGCAAACTGCCTTCACTAATCAAGAACATGAACTATGTTAAGTATTCGGACCTGCCACAATACATTTCTGATTTAGAAAAGCGGGTCAAAGCAGCTTGATGCCGGGAGGTTTTTTAGATTTCGAATTCATTTATTAATCGATGCAAGTATGATCGACTAATGCCCAGACGCTTCGCCGCCGCTACTTTGTTTCCACTCTCTGCTTCAAGTGCCTCTGCAATCAAACGTCGCTTCAAAGCGGTCAACGCGCCTTCAAAAGTCTTTTCATTGGGTATCCCTTGAGCCGGTAAAACGTTCTGCATCCTTTCCGGCAGAAACTCGAGGCCAAGAATTGGCTGACGATCCAGGAGAACCAGTCGCTCCATCAGGTTTTCAAGTTCGCGAACGTTGCCGGGCCAATCATATTCAATCAGCGAGTCGATTAATTCCGGGCTCAACTGAGGCGTGGGGCGGCTATGCTTTTCAGCTGCCTTGGCGGCAAAGTGAGCTGCTAAACCAGGGATGTCTTCCCTGCGCGCGCGCAACGGCGGCAAAACCAAAGGCACCACATTCAGGCGGTAGAAAAGGTCACGTCGAAAACTCTTAACGTTAACTTCCCCTTCCAGGTCCCGACTGCTCGCGGCTATTAGGCGAATGTTGACTGTCAACGTCTTCGTGCCACCCACTCGTTCAAAAGCGCGTTCCTGCAAAACACGCAGCAACTTCACCTGAACGTTTGGCGACAACTCAACAATCTCATCAAGAAATAAAGTACCACCGTCAGCCAGTTCAAATCGTCCCATGCGCGCGTACGTTGCGGAAGTGAATGCTCCCTTCTCATGTCCAAATAATTCCGATTCAATTAAGGTTTCAGACAGCGCGGCACAACTCACTGCGATGAAGGGGCGGTCAGCGCGCTGGCTTTCTTCATGAATAGCGCGAGCCAGCATTTCTTTTCCCGTGCCGTTTTCACCGACTATCAAAACAGTGGCACTGGTGCTGGCAACCGCTCGAGCCTGCTTGAGCGTTTTCTCCAACGCCTGACTAAGTCCAATCAAACGACCAAACCCGCGCGCGCCCACAAGCTCTTCATGTAGACGAGCGTTTTCGACTTCGAGACGGCGCATGCGGGCCGCCTGATTCACAATATGAAGCACCTCGGCGCCATCCAGCGGTTTTTCGAAGAAGCCATAAGCACCACGCCTAACTGCTTCCCGGGCTGCGTTCTTTTCGTCGGTGCCGGTGATCACAACTACCTGCGCGGGCGGCTCGGCAGCCCGGGCAGCTTCGATAATTGCCAGCCCTTCGCTTATCTCTTCGAGCCGCGGCGGCAGATGTAAGTCGCTGACCACCACATCGACAGTTTCCTGTCGCATCAGCTTTATCGCCTCAGTGCGGCAATCTGCTTCAAGCACGCGATAGTCGGTCTTGAGCGTCCACATGAGTCCACGACGCACAGACTCATCGTCGTCGACTACCAGGACTGTTTCTTTGAGTGGATCTTCCCCGGATTGTTTTGGTGTACTCATCTGGTCGAATTTCTTGACAACGAATGCGAAAACTCTGAAACGCCCCGGACTTGAATTGCATTAAATGTGAGACTGACGGTGCGACTCGCGCTTGTCGATGGAGGCTGACGGTAACACGACTCTAAAAGTCGTACCAGCCCCTGCTCGTGACTCAACCGTTATTGATCCGCCATTAGCCACAACTACCTCGCGGCAGGTGTAAAGCCCAAGTCCGACACCGCGTTTCTTGGTGGTTGCAAAGGGATGGAAAAGCCTTTCATCAATAAATCTCTGCGTCATTCCCTCGCCGGTGTCGCTCACGCTGAAAAACGGCTTGCCGTCATCAGTGGTGCCCGCCGCTATGCTCAAGGTACCGCTCTCTTTGGTCATTGCTTCACGGCCATTAATAATCAGATTCTCGACCACCTTTTCCATTCTCGCCAGATCAACCAGGGCGAAAAGGCTTTCCGGAAGATCAACCTTAATCTCGTGTTCGTTACTCGCCGGCTCTGCCGTCATCGCAATTACCCGCCGCAGCATCGGAACCAGGTTCGACGGCTGGGGCCGCTTGTGTTCGCCGCTCAACGTGACAACCGGATTGCTCAAACGTGAAACCAACGCCCTTAAGTTATCGGTACAGCCAGTGAGGGATTTCATCGCGTCCGTGCGAAACTCTTTATTGTCGAAATGCCGTTCCATGTTTCCCACAGTTAACGACAAAGCTTCAATTGCGTTTTTCAGGTCGTGCGTGAGAACTGCAGACAAGCGAACGAATGATTGAAACTGCCGGGTCTCAGCTTCACGCGCGATCTGATCACGAAGCTGTTTAGTCATCAGACCCAAATTCTCAGCCAACGGCCGGAGGTCGTCGCTGGACTGCAGATCAATACGTCGATCAAGTTCTCCTTTGGCAATTGCCTCGACGCTTTCACTGACGCGCTCGATGCCGCGCACCTGGCGCCCCCATTGCCGCGAAAGTATCCAGGCTGAGAGCGACGCCAGTAAAAGAGCGGCGAGCAATCCAATCCAGCCACTCCGGCCGGCATCGGCGAGCAAATGTTCGAAGTTTGAAGTTGCCGCGGCGTTTAGTTGGTTTTGATGCTCAGCCAGGAGTTGCAGAAGCGGATCGTTACGTGCTGCTGCCGTCCTCTGCAGCTGTTGTTCTCGTTGCCGTGCTGCCTCAACGATTCGCCGGCCATTCCAAAAGTTTAATAATGCCAGCAGGAGTAGCGGTAACAGGCAAAAGCCGAGAAAGGTGAGAAACAATTTGGGACGACTGGACAAAAAAATAGCTCCCCTGCAAGGAATCTGGCAGCGAGATATTACCGCAGGAACTCTAATTTAGCTTTAGTTTTGCTGCGGAAATGACCGTCTGCGGGTCGACAAATACAGAACCCGGAGCGGTGCCTACCGGGATCGAGTCGGGATGTGGACCTGCTGCATATAGTGATTGATTACTAAATAAAGTTTGCTGGTGGGGCTTGGTCTGTCCGAGGTCACCGGTCGCTACGCTCCCGGTTCTGTATTTGTCGACCCACAATTCAAGAATTCTGGATTAGTGTAATCCGCCGCTAACTAGTCTGCTGGTGTGCGTCCAAACTGTGCGAGCAGGGGTTTGAGCAATTCCACGATTTGCGAGTGAGAAACGCCATTGCTGGCAACCAGGCCGTTGCGATTTTGAACGTCGGCGTGGTTGTAGCGGAGCGGACGCCCGAACAGGTCGGTGATGCGACCACCAGCCTCGTGCAGTATTACTTCCGGAGCACAAGTGTCCCACTGTTTGGTGCGCGGCGAGAGGTGCACATAGAGATCACATTGTTGCTCGACGATCAATCCCACCTTTATGCCAACCGAGCCACGAAGCACTTCTTCCCGAAGACCAAACGCCTGGACCACTTTGTCCATCCGCGGGCTGCGATGTGATCGACTGGCGGCGAGACGCATCGTGGAAATCTCCTGATGATCAGAAACCTGAGCCCGCACTGGCTCGAACTCCGGCCGCTCGATCCAGGTTCCTCCACCGCGAACTGCACGATAAAGCACCCCGGTCAGCGGTAGATAAACAACGCCGAGAACACACACGCCGTTTTCGCTTAAGCCAATCTGTACCGCGAAGTCGCCGTTGCCGTCGATGAAGCCAGTCGTGCCGTCGAGCGGATCGATCATCCAGACGCGTGCCTTGTCCAGGCGGTGGGAAGTATCAAGAGATTCTTCCGCCAGAATGCCGTCGCCGGGAAACTCCCGGCGCAAACGCGTCACGATGATTTCGTTTGCCAGCCTGTCGGCCTGCGTGACCGGCTCGCGATCATCGGCGCTTGGCTTCTGTTCGATTTCCAGAGGACCTTCGTAGAGATCGAGGATCGCCGCGCCCGCTTCGCGCGCGAGTTCGAGGGCGATGGCCAGTTCGTGATCGTATCGTTGAGCCTTAACCAGTTTCATGTTCATGCAGGATTAGAAAATGGGCTTGCCCCGCCAATTTCATTGGACTCAACGTTAGCCTCAAAGAACTTTGTTCAGGCCCCGCGCAGCTTCACGAATGATCTCGAGCGTCTGATCAATGTCAGCGCGGGTAGTGCGAAAGTTTGTAATGCAGGCGCGCAAAGCAAACTTTCCGCGGATGGTTGCGCTTGATAGATAGGCGCGTCCACCGCGCTGCACTGCGTTCATGATCTGCGTATTGAGTTGGTCGAGCCCAACATCTGCCGGGGCATTCACCCGGTCGTTGTTCGATTGCACATGCGATTGAAATGCGGGCGGGACATATCGAAAGCAGCAAATACTCAACTCCGGAGCGGCGAGCAGTTCAAAATCGGTTGCTGCCTCAACTTGCTCACCGAGATAAGCGGCCATCGCGTTGTCTTCGGTAATTGTGCGCGCGATTCGTCTGGCGCCGTAGTAACGGAGTGTCAACCAGATCTTTAGCGCCCGGAATCGTCGCGACAGTTCCTGGCCGTAGTTCCAGAAAGCAAATGCTTCCGCTTCGTTTTGTTCATGGACCTTAATGTAGTCGGCGCCCTCGAAACTAAATGCGGCACGGGCCCGAGCTTCATCGCGAAACAGGAGACAGCCCGAATCGATTGGCACGTAAAGCCACTTGTGTGGATCGAGCGAAATTGAATCCGCGCGCTCGAGACCGCGAAAGAGGGGCCGCCTGGTTTCGTCGAGTGCGGCGAGTGCGCCGTAAGCACCATCAATGTGAAACCAGAGATTGAATTCCGTGGCAACGTCGGCAATTTCGTCAAGCGGGTCCACTGCGCCGGTGTTAACCGTCCCGGCGCTGCCGACGATGCAAAATGGTTTTAGTCCACTTTCAAGATCCCCGGTAATTGTCTGTCGCAGTGCGGTGAGGTCCATGCGAAAACTATCATCGGAAGGGATAAGGCGCACTTGAGCGCGACCGAGGCCGAGAATGTCTGCGGCTTTCGGTATTGACATGTGAATCTGATCGGAGGCGTAGATGGTCATGGGCGTGGCTAAATTCCACAGCCCCTTTGAAGCGACATCGGGCTCGGACTTCGAACGGTGCGCCATAAGCAGGGCGGTAAGGTTTGCCATTGAGCCGCCGCTGGTGAGCAGGCCATGCGCTGGAAGATCAGCGCTGCCGTAGCCAATCAATTCCGCGAGCCAATTAATTACTGTGAGCTCAATCTCGGTGGCAGCCGGTCCGGAGCGCCATGATGTTTGGTTCGCGTTTAGGGCTGAGGCGATCAGGTCCGCGAATGCCCCGGGAGGAGTCGCCGGTGAAGCAACGTAGCCAAAAAAGCGCGGGTGGCCGTTATGCCTGCTGTTCGCGATGATGGTGCGGCAATCGTCGAGAAGCTCTTCGAGCGGCGCGCCGGCAAACGGCAAAGTTGATCCTATTTTGGCAATCGTGTCGCCACCCCGCGTTTCAGGGAAAACAGGTAAGTTGGCAACTTCGGAAAAGTATTCAGTCACCAGCTGAGTTACGCGTGTCGAGAGCTCGTGCATCTCCGCTCTGGAAATGTCGAGCGAAGCTTCAACAGGTCGCGATGCTTGCTGGGATCTCTTTGAATCGCTCATTTGAAAGGTGGCGCGATCGTGACCAGCAGTGACAAGCGTTCGCCGGCGATGTTGGCAACGCCGTGCGGAATTCCTGATGGCGCAACCACCAACATTCCGGCTTCGGCCTCTCGCTCTTCGTCTCCAACGGTAAAGTGACCGCGACCCTGCAACACGAAATAAAACTTATCCGCGCCTTGATGAGCGTGTACTTTCTGAATTTGGCCGGGTTCCAGACAATTCAAGCCGACCATCGCGCATTCACCTTGCCATAGCGTGGACTTATAAAACTTATCCGGTTGCGAGCCGGCATGATCTTGCCAGTTGAGAAAATAGTTCATCAACGTTTCCTTAATCTGCTGCCTATGACAGTCAAACTAACACAGCCGCTTGTAACGATGAAGCGCTTGCTGGGTCATCCAAGCCGCGCGTATATTCTGTCCCGTTAAGAAAGCAACTTTTTTGGAGTGCGGTGACCTGTCACCGCTTTGGTCGGTCGCGACCTGGCGCGACCACGGTTAGTGTGAGTCTGCCAACGGATCTGGGCGTCAAGCCGCCGAAGGCCAAAAGCGGTGACAGGTCACCGCACTCCAAAGATTTTAGTTATCGCTATGTCCATGCCTGGCTCCGCCACACCTGAAGGCACAACGCGCTATCGCGAACGTTTCAAAGAGCGCGCCGCTAAAAACCACTTCCGGGAACAACAGCATCTTTGGCTGTCGTCGATTGGCACGGGAACCTATCTCGGAAACCCTGACGAAGAGACCGACGCGCGCTATACCGCGACAATCTCGCGTGCGGTCGAGCTCGGCGCGAATGTTATCGACACGGCCGCAAACTATCGCTTTCAAAGAAGCGAGCGTGCGATAGGCAAGGCGCTCGATCAGTTAATTGAAGCCAAAGGGTTTTCACGCGATGAAATAGTCATCTGCACGAAGGGAGGCTATCTGCCGTTTGACGGCGCGCCGCCACGAGACATGCGCCGATACGTTGAAGAAACCTTCGTCAAGCCGGGTATTGCTGGTTTCGAGGATATTGTCGGCGGCAGTCACTGCATGACGCCCTCGTATTTGCAGAACCAGTTGGAACAATCGCTCAGAAACATGAATCTCGACAGTGTGGACGTTTATTACATACACAATCCTGAGTCGCAGCTTGGCTATGTTTCCGATGAAGAATTCTATTCTCGCTTGAGTGCCGCCTTTGAATCGCTCGAGAAGCGGCGCGCCGAAGGTCAGTTAAAGTTTTATGGTGTGGCCACCTGGAATGGATTCCGTGTGCCGGCAGGATCTAGCGGTTTTCATTCTCTGGATCGAATGGTAGAAACTGCGCGCGCAGCTGGCGGCGAATCCCATGGCTTTCGCTTCATTCAACTGCCATTTAATCTGGCAATGCCGGAGGCCCTGACCTTAAGTAATCAGACGCTGGAGAATCATCACGTTTCTACGCTCGAGGCGGCCGCAGGGCTCGGAGTAACTGTTATTTCCAGTGCTTCGATTTTTCAGGGTCGCGTAGCACAGGGGTTGCCTGAAAATCTGCGAGAGACTTTGGGTTCACTACCCACCGACGCGCAAACGGCAATACAGTTTGTTCGCTCGGCGCCCGGTATAACTACTGCACTGGTTGGCATGAGCAGGCTTGAACACGTCGAGGACAACTTGCAGCTGGTGTCCGTCGAACCTTTGCCGCTGGAACGGTTCATGGAGTTGTTTTCAGCAACTTGAATTACTATTCACAGATTCCACAGGTTAGGCAGAGACGTTAAGAAGTTTAAGGACTGAGTGGAGCTATCGACTGAAAGGATTAACCCGCCGGCGGTAAGTAATCGGCGTAGACTCGGATAAAAAGGATTGACGATGTCGCAAGGGCGATACGATTCATTCACTGAATTCTGGCCTTACTACCTAGCTGAGCACAGCAAGCCCGGCACGCGTTTGCTGCACCTCCTCGGCACGTTGATCGCGCTGGCTACGGTTGTTGTCTTTATCCTGATTGGCAAGTGGTGGCTCTTTCCTCTCGCCCTGATTCCCGGATACGGCGCCGCCTGGATCGGCCACTTCTTCATCGAGAAGAACAAGCCGGCAACATTTCAGTATCCGTTGTGGTCCTTTATGGGTGATTACAAAATGATCTGGATGATGCTGACTGGCAGGCTGGATCGTGAACTCAATCGCGCCGGAAGAGCGGGGGTAAACCCGCCTTCCTGACCTGTGAGATTCTCAAGGCGATCATTTGATCCAAGCTCGAAAGCTGCGCAATCTGGATTCGACGACTCAACTCTGCTGAGCTCGAGGTCGCGAAGGCGGGTTTACCCCCGCTCTTCTTTGCATGACAGTATAGAATAGAAGTCGATAGCTATACGCCAAACAAGAAGATGCGTGGAAATATTCCAATCCCTGAAATTCCTTTCGCGGAAGAATTATGGCTGATGGTCATGATTACCTCCGTGCGAGAGAAACGAACCATCCAGGGAAGACGTTTCGCCGACGCCGTCGCTCGCAATGCCAGCGGCTCGCTGCCGCTTAAGATTTGGGGTGAGACACTCGAGGTTTGGAAAGAAATAAAGCCGGGACTTTGGGGTGTCACTGGCAAGCTCGAAAGTTTTCAGGATCGCCCGCAGTTTGTCGTCAGTGAATATCGACCCATCTCCATCGACTTGTATCGCGAACACCAGAGCGCCGACCCGGTGTTGCCGCGGGCCTTTACGATGGACATCGAAACGCTGACGCTTCCCGACTTTCGCGAGCGCGTCGGACCGCAGCTGGATAAGTTGCTCAAGCTTGGCAACATGCGCCTCGAACAGCAGCAACGCTACCTGGAAGACATCGCCATAGAAGAAGAGCGTTGCTATCAGCTTGGTTCCCTGAGCGCCACTTCGGGTCGCATAATTTCCATCGCCGTGCATGAAGGTCCGGTGGCAGGTTTGGATTTCGGCATTGAGCAGCGGCAACGCGAAGTTGTGTTTGGCATTACTGAAGATGGTGAAGAGCAGAATGAGAAAAAGTCACTGCTGGCATTTTTGGAGTTTATGAAAGCCTTCGACTGCGACACAGATGAAATCGTTGGCCACAACCTGCTCGGGTTCGACCTGCCATTTATTTTTCAGCGTTGTCTGGTCAATGGTATCGCTGTCAGGCCGTTCGTTGACCTCGGCGAATACCGGGTCCGGGGAGTGTTCGACACGATGCATGCCTGGTGGCTGGGCGCGAAAAGATTTGTGAGCCTGGACGACATTGCCTGGGCGCTGGGAATTGAGTCGAGCAAGACAGCCACCGCAGAGGGAAGCAAGGTGTTCGAACTCTATCAAGCTGGGAAGTTGTCAGAGATTCGCGAATATAATCTGAACGACGTACGGGTGACGCGCAAAGTTTATGAGCGGATGGTTGAATGCTTTGGGCGTTAGCACTCCCGCGTAGAATTTTGGGCGACGAGGACATTCCTCGAGAAACATCCGCGGCCGCATTCGTATAGCCATGAATTCGGAGACCTTGATGCATTGTCCCAGTTGCGGCGCCGAAACTACCCTCGAACAAAGATACTGTCGCAGTTGCGGCATGGATTTGGAGACTGTCAGCAAGCTGGTTGCTCACATTCTTCACCCGAAGCGCTGAAGCTTGAAAAGTCGCTCACCGAGGAAAGCCAATCGGCAGCGGATGTATCAGTCGTTCAAGTGGGGCATGACCTTCTTCATCCTCGGCATGGCGGCGCTTGCGGCCACCAAGACACTCGGATTTGATAAGACATTTAACCTCGGGCCCTTATTACTGGTGTTTGTAGGAATGGGCATAATATTCTACGGCGGCGTTCTTGTGCCGATGCGTGACCGCGTTCAGGTTCGAGAAAACTTCCCGGGCCTGGATCTACCGGCGAGCTTTCCCACACGGAGACTACCAAAAAGTTACCCGCCGCACGTGTCCCTGTTCCCGTTGCCAGCGTTACCGAGCGAACCACCCAATTGATATCTAGTGAGAAAATCGGCACGCCGCGCGAATAACGGCGGTTCTCGGCATTGAGTCAAGCAGTTCACAGTTCAGCGTTTTAGGCTGCGGTTTTCGTTGGCAATCGAAAGCCCAATTCTTGAACTCTAACCGCGCTCTGCCCGTTGACGGGCCGCTGTTTCGCGTTTGCAACAGTATTTGTTAGACTCTAAAACAAGCGAATGGACACTCAAATTTTCTCAATAGTAATTTTCTTAATCGGCGCCAGCATGGGCGTGGCTGTGAGCTGGTTTTTGCTCAAGACCAGGGCGAGTTCGTCGAGTGCCGCTGATCTGGCAACCTTGAAAGAGCGCCTGGGTGGCAAGGACTCGGAGTTACAAAAACTCCAGCTGGCATTGAATAGCGAAGTCGCGGAGCATAAGCATTCCAGGGAAGAGAGCGTTCAGCTGAGGGCAGCACTCGAAGGCGAACGTCGCGCAGCCCAGGAAAGAAAAGACTCGTTCAAGCAGGCGGCGGAAGAGTTATCGGAAAAGTTCAAGGCGCTCTCGCGCGATGCGCTCAAGGACAACAATCAGTCCTTTCTCGATTTGGCCCACTCCACTCTGCAGAAGTTTCAGGAGAGTGCGAAAGGCGATCTCGAACTCAAGCAGAAGGCGATCGATGAATTGGTCCGGCCGCTCCGGGAATCGCTCGAAAAAGTTGACGGCAAGATTGGCGAAATGGAAAAGGCGCGCGCCGGAGCTTATTCCGAGTTGCGCGAACAGGTGAAGAACCTTGCGACCTCACAAATGCAGTTGCAAACAGAAACTGGAAACCTCGTCAACGCTTTGCGCGCGCCTATCGTGCGAGGACGTTGGGGAGAAATTCAGCTTAAGCGGGTAGTCGAAATCGCTGGCATGGTTGAATACTGCGACTTCAACCAGCAAGACACGGCCGATACAGGCAAGCTGCGACCCGACATGACGATTCGTCTGCCCAATCAGCGAACTATCGTTGTAGATTCCAAAGCTCCGCTTCAGGCATATCTCGAAGCCCTCGAAGCGCGTGACGAAGGGACCCGGGTAGCGAAGCTCAAAGACCACGCACGACAGATTAGGACCCACCTGATTAAGCTTGGTGCAAAGGGATATTGGGAACAGTTTGAGCAATCGCCAGAGTTTGTGTTTCTGTTCCTGCCGGGTGAGACGTTTTACAGCGCAGCATTGGAACAGGATCCGAGTCTGATCGAATTTGGTGTGGAGCAACGAGTGATTCTTGCCACGCCGACAACTTTGATTGCCCTGCTTAAGGCTGTTTCCTACGGTTGGAAGCAGGAGCAAATGGCCGCGAGCGCACAAGAGGTGAGCAAACTCGGTAAAGACCTGTACGATCGTCTTCGTGTCTTCACGAAACATTTTGAGTCTATCGGCGCGGGCCTTAAGCGTGCGCTTGATTCCTACAATGACGGAGTGGGCTCACTTGAGGTTCGTGTTCTCAGTACCGCGAGAAAGTTTAAGGATCTTGGCGCGACCAGGGGCGAAGAGGTTGAAGTTGTAGAACCAATCGACAAGTCGGTCCGCGCTTTGAGGTTCGACGAAGGCGGATTGTTCCCCGACTTGCTGGCAGAAGAAACTGAAGCGTTGGAGGATGATTCTCTGCCGTTGCTCAACGTGAAGAGTATGGCTGGTAGTGACTCTTAGTTTAGGGAAACGATTCAACGAGCCTTCGAAGAAGGCGGAACAGAGTAGCCCCGGGCGTAAGCCCGGGGTTCTCGTCGCCCCCATGAACGAGCCCCGCAGGGGCGACAGAAACTGCCGTCAAGATTGGGCCGAGATCCTGAACCCTCTGCCGCCCGCTGCGCGGGCTAAAGATCTTTTCTAACCGTGTCCCCGGGCTTACGCCCGGGGCTATTTTCTTCCGCCCTCTTCGAGGGCTCGTTGAGTTGATTTACCTGCGAAACGTGTCTGGAGTTGAAGTGTCAAGAGAAATTTGGTTAGGTCCACTCCTCGGCGACAATCGTTCCCGATTAATCGAACGATGTGCTCAGCTTATCTCCGAAGGCAAGTCTGATAACTTCGTCTACCTCGCCGCTTCCCATCCACTGCTGGAACTAGCTACTGCGCAAATTCTCGACGGCGTCAGGAATCCCGGACTTTGGGGTGAGCTGCCGGTGTATTTGTTCCGAGGTTTCGTCCGTCACCTGATCTCGACCGCCATCGATGAATCAACCGGCGGCCGTCTGCCACCCCGAATCCCGATCGATCGCGAGGAGTTTCCGCTCAAGCGCAGTTTGATCTCGCAATTGCTGCTGCGGTTGCGGAAGGAAGGAAAACTGCGAGCCATCGCGCCCCTGGCGAATCGCGAAGGGTGCATTAATACAATTGCCAATTTGGTTGGGGAAATCCAACGGGCGGGGAAAACACCGAGCGAGTTTGCAGAGATTGTCGCCAGTCGGGTGCAGGACGCGACCGGTGCGGTCGATGATATCAAACGTAAGTTTCCCACCAGCGCAGGCACGTCGAGTGGCGAACACCTTCATCCTCAGATTGATTTTGATCTGGACATCGCTCTGGTTTTCGCTGCTTACACGAGTCTCCTCGAACAACACAATCTTACCGAAGGCGATGCTGACGGGCTGCGCGCGCTCGAGATCCTCCGCGGAGGTCTTAATCAAAAAGAGCGTCTGCCCTGGATTGCCAACGTGCAGCTGCTCGTACTCGATGGCTTTTTCGACTTCACACCCGTCCAGGGCGAAATGCTGAAACTGTTGATTCCGCAAATTCCGGAAGTGGTCGTCAATCTGAACAAGGACGAACGCAATCCCGAAATATTCACTCCCTTCAATGAGACCATTGATCAGCTCTGCTCGATTGCTGACTTTGAAATCAGAGCACAGTCAGGCAAGTTTGGCGACAGAAGGCGCGCTGTCACCGCTCCGCGAAAAACTTTTTAATCCAACGCTCGCGGACCTGAAATTGTGGGACGATCCTGAAGCACTCAACGCGAAAAACAAGCAATCTCAAATACGTTACTTTGATTGCACCGATCGCGAAACCGAGATTCGAACGATTGCGAAAGAGATCAAGCGTCTGGTGTTGCTTGAAGGCTACAAGCTTTCGGATATAGCGCTGGTGGTGCGCGAGCGGACGGCCTATGCAGAAACGATCACGCGCGTTATGCGTGAAGAATCGTTGCCGTGCAATCTTGACCGCCGTCTGACGATCGCTGAAATTCCCGCCACGCGCGCCGCCCTCAAGTTGCTCTCCATCCTCGACGAGCTGGCTCGCGACGAAGCGAACGTTTTGAAAATGCCGCAGCTTGCCGATCAGATCAAGTCGGGTTATTTCCGGCTGCCGCAGGAAGAGCTCGATGATCTGGCCAAAGAGTTTGAAGAAAGATTTGCCGATCTGCTTCGCGATGGTGAAGGCGTAAACGCGGAACGTGAAGAACGCCGCCGCCGCCGTTTCGGTATTGGCCGCTGGGATGCGGATACTCTTGAAAACGTCATCGCTTATGTCGGCGCTGAGCTGCGGCTGACAGATTGGCTGGACCGCTGCCGGAAGTTGATTGACCAACTACCGAGCGCTGAAGCCACAAAGGACCTATTGAACATCGACACTGCGGAACCGGCCGGCGACGATGAAGAAGCCCAGATGGAGGATGCTGAAACTGTTCAGGCGGAAGATAAACACGTCGAGAAGAAGCGCCGGCCGCAGCGCGACGTTCATCCGGCTGTGATTGCCTGGGCTACGCTCGTTGTGAAACGTTTCGCGGCGCACCTTCAGGGAGTTCCCCATGAAGGTCAACCGTTGGAGTTGCGTGCCGCCATCATGAAGGTGCTGGGACAGTTTGAGTTTAGCAAACAGATCAACGGGCCAGTTCGCCAAACGGAAGACGACGAGCTGCCGCGCGCCACACTGGATCTGCATGCGCTGGAAGGCTTGCGCCGCGCTTTCCTGACGGCAATCAAGAGCATTCAGCTGACGCAGTCTCGCTCGAGCGACGACGCCCCGCGCGCAACGCTGTGCAGTGTCATCGAGGAAGTGCGGCGTTGCTTGAGTTCGCAAACGGTCACGCTTGGCAGTGCGGCGCGTGGCGGCTTGCGCGTGTTGGAAGCAACGGACGTGCGCGGACTACGATTTCGTGCGGTGTTTATTGCCGGTCTGGTTGAGGGTGGCTTTCCGCTGAGCGCTTCGCGCGATTGGATTTATCCACATGAAGAACGCGAACGTCTGAAGGATTACGGTCTCACCCTGGAAGACATCTCCCCCAACAGTCTGTTGAAGGAAGAACACTATTTTTACCAAACCGCGTGTCGCGCGCTGGAGCGTTTGTACTTGACGCGTCCGCTGATGCTTGAAGGCGATACGGAAACAGTCGCATCTTACTACATTGATGAACTTCGGCGGGCGATAGCGCCTTTGACACTGGTCAAAGAAGAAGTGGCGCGGCCTGATTACGATGGTGTGCGCCTTAGCGAGGCGTCGTCTGCGAAAGAGGTGTCAGTTAGTCTGGTGCGACAGGAACAGCACCACCTCCATCGTTCAGCGCGCGAAGGCTTGCTTCCCCGGCCACAGATCAGCGCATTACTATCGTTGGCGCGCAACGATCGACTCTTGAGCGAGTCGGCCTTAACCCGCATCGACATCGAGCGCAAACGCTGTGGTGAAAGCTTTGGCCCTTACGATGGGCAGATTACCAACCCCGATCTGCTGTCGTTAATCAAAAAGAGATTTGGTCCGGAAGCCGTCCATAGCGCCAGTGCGCTGGGAACCTTTGGCCAATGCGCTTATCGCTTTTTCGCCCAACGAGTATTGAAGCTCGAACCGCGCGGCGAGGCTGCGCTGGATCTGCAGGCCCTGGACGCCGGCAAACTTCTGCATGACATTCTGCGGCGCTTCTTTGAAAAGTATCGCGGCCAACGTTTCGATCCATTGAAGCGCGCCGAACTCAAAGATGAACTTTTGCAGATTGCAGATGAGGTATTCGATCTGCACCAACAAGTGGTGCCGCCGCTCAACAAACAGGTCTGGAAACTCGATCGCGAGATTCGCAAGATCATTCTTGAACAGGTGTTGTTTTATGAATTGGAAATTCAGGCGGGTACTGGGGGCACTCTGGTAACACCGGCGCGTTTTGAACTGGCGTTTGGCGGGATGAAGTCGGCGGCGCGAGATCCAGACTCGACTGAAGAGCCTTTGGAATTGGTGCGTTCGACTTTGGTGGGCGATGAAATAATGAAGATTAGCGGACAGATTGACCGCGTGGACGTCGCCCGCGATCAAACCCTGGTTGCTTACGACTATAAGCTGTCCAAAGGTGCGCTAAAAAAAGATATTTACGAAGGTCGCACGCTGCAGATTCCGATCTACCTCGAAGCTTTGGAGCAAATCTTTTTTCCAGGACAAGCGATTGCCGGCGGCGGTTACTACACCTTGCGCGGAGGTTCAGAGCGTCGCAACACCGGCATGTATCGCAAGGAGTTTAACGATAAGTATCTCGGACTGGGCGCGAAGAACTCGATTTTCTCGGAACTTGAATGGCAACAGTTTAGGGCTGAGGTAACCGCGAGGATTTGGGAGTTCCTCGATCGCATGCGCGCCGGAAAGTTTACGGTGGAACCATCGGAGGGCTACAAGACCTGCAAGTTTTGTGACTACGTCGCGGTGTGCCGGTATGAGAAGTATCGGATAGATCGAAAGAAGCGGAGCCGGGAATTATCTTGAACAAGAGACGTGAACTAAAACCCGAACAGACAATCGCTGCGCATACGCTGGACCGGCATGTTTCGGTAACAGCCGGTCCGGGCTCGGGGAAAACTACCGTCCTCGTCGAACGGTATCTCCACATCCTCCGCGAAAACAAGAATCTCAATATCGATCAGATTGTTGCCATCACGTTTACGAATCGCGCCGCAAACGAGATGCGCGAGCGCCTGCGAAAGGATTTGGATCTGATCCTCGCTGAGTGCGCCGGTGAGGAGCGTCAGCGTTGGATGCGATACAAACGCACGCTCGACGGCGCAATCATCAGCACGATCCACGGGTTCTGCGGCATGCTGCTGCGCGAATTCCCGGTCGAAGCGCGCATTGATCCTCAGTTTCTATTGCTGGATGCACACGATGCAGCGATCTTGTTGGAAGCTGCCGTGGAAGAAACGCTGACTGAGTTTATTAGTTCCGGCCGTAAATCGATTTCTCAATTATCACTCGGTTTCGGACGCAGCCGGCTGGCCGAAGCTTTGGTGCAGGTCTACTGGAACGTTCGCGGCCAGGGATTGAAGCTTGAGGATTTGAATCAACGCACTCTCGTCAGCCACTCAACCCCGGAAGCGTACGACCAGGCTCTATCGGATCTTGACGATGTTATGAACAGGTTTATTGATTTCGGTCGCCTCACCCCCGCGGCGGAGCTGAAGAGGAGTCATGCGAGATCGAATTGGCCGGCGCTGAAGAAACTGATCGAAAGTAATCCTTCATCTTTGGCAGATTACTGTACCGCGATCGAGAGCTTTCGCAGCGCCACGCGGCTCGCGAGGAATAGTCCGGTGGGAAGCTTAATCGAAAACATAGACGGGTTGCTTTGGGGGGCCGAGAAAAAGGGCCCCCTCGGCCTGGTACCGCAAATCTGTTTCGACCTGCAGGCGAAAGACTACGCACTCGAAGTTATTGAAGTGCTAAAGGAAGTCGAGCGGCGCTATCGAGAAAAGAAGCAAAGTTTATCCGCGCTGGACTTTGATGACCTGCAACTGCGCGCGCTCGAACTCCTCGATCAACCCGCCGTCTTAACACGAGCTACGGACCGTTATCGATTCTTTCTGGTTGACGAGTTTCAGGACACGAATAGTGTGCAGCGCGAGTTGATGCACAAGCTGACGCTTAGTTCGACGGCGGCGCGCGCTAATCTTTTCATTGTCGGCGATCGGAAGCAATCGATCTATGGATTTCGCGGCGCCGATGTTGACGTCTTTCAGCAAACCACTCAAGCACTCACCGCAGCTGGCGGACTGGAACAACCGCTGCATCTTAACTTTCGCAGCCAGCCACCGTTAATTAAGTTTTTCAACTTCCTTTTTGAACGTTTGTTTCAGCGTGATGAAGAAGCGAAAGTGGCGGAGCTGCCCGAGCTGGGCTTTGTTGACTTTGAGCCCAGCAAAGAACAGCGTACGCAGGAACACGCAGCCCCACTGGTTGAACTTCTGATCGATACGAAGTCTCCGGCCGATGAAGATCCGAAAGCACAGAAGACACAAGCCGAGCGTGACGCAAAACAAGTAGCGCAGCGAATTCTCGCGCTTACTGCCGGCGCCGGCAGTTCCGCTTCTGAGTTTCGCCATATCGCCCTGCTGTTTCGCGCAATGACGGATGTGCCCGCCTATGAGGCTGTCTTTCGCAACGCAGGCATTCCCTTTCAGACAGTGCAGGGCAAGGGTTTTTACCAGCGCGAGGAGATTTCGGATCTCGTGCAACTGCTGCGCTTTTTAGATAACAAAACTGATGAACTGGCGCTCGCGGCGGTGCTGCGTTCGCCCCTGGGTGGTGTTTCCGATAATGCGTTGCTCGCCCTGCGTTGCGCACCCTTGCTAAGTGAAGTTGGCGAGACCGAAAGCGAATTGCGTTACTTCAGCCAGCCGCGCAAGCTGCTCTCCGCGCTGCGCCGTCAGAACGAGATTGCTTACATCAGCGATGCGGAACGCACTCAACTCAAGCGCACCGGAGACCTGCTGGGCGGGTTGATCGAAAGACGCAACCACTACCCCATCGCCGATCTGCTGCGTTTCGCAGTTGACGAATCAGAATACCTTACCGTGATCGCCGCAAACTTCGATGGCGCGCAGAGGCTCGCCAACGTAAGAAAGTTGTTCACACTGGCCGGACGCTTCGAACATGCCGGAGCCCATCTGGTACGCGACTTTGTGCGCTACGTCGAGGAGTTTGAGGCCATTGGCAGTCGCGAAGGCGAAGGACAAATCGACGATTCCGCGAATGCGGTGCGCTTGATGACGATCCATCAGGCCAAAGGCCTGGAGTTTCCGGTGGTAATCATTCCCAATCTTCATCACCGATCGATGAAGCCGCAGGAGCACTGGTACGCGCTCGATCGGCACCGCGGGTTGACGGTCAAGATTCCCGATGGGCGCGGCAAGCAGGTGGCTGGCCGCACGCTGGAGAGTTTTCGCGAACGGAACCGGCAGCGTGAATACTTCGAAAGCGTTCGCCTGCTTTACGTCGCCGCCACGCGCGCAAAAGATCGCCTGATCCTCGCCGGCGTTACGGACGCGCTCGCGAAACTCGACGGCTCGGCTGATAACTGGTTGAAGCTCATCTGGCAAAAGCTCGAGCTGCAAGTTTCCCGCGGCGGTATTGTCGTTCTCAGCCCGGATACTCAGTTGGAAGTTATCTTGAATCTTGCCGATGAATCACTTCCGCAGCCCGTGCCCTTCGTTGCGGCTTCAGCTCCAGGCGCAGTCGAAGGTGGCGCGGCAGACGTTGTTGAGGAAGAGGAGGAGAGTGTCTCGCTGAATCGGGCTTTTCCGCTGCTGCAATCTGTTATGCCGGAACCTAACGGCGATTCTGGAAGGTTGCAGCAGTTTAGTGTCACGCAGTTGATCAACTACCAGCGCTGCCCGCGCCAGTATTATTTCGATCGCGTGTTGCACACGCCGGCGCCTGACGCCCTGGCTGTGTGGAACAACGCTGAAGCACCCGAGCCACCGGCGAATCTGACGGCGACTCTCAAGGGCGCGGTTATTCACCGGTTTTGCGAAACCTACTTGACTGTCGACGATCCGGAAGAGCGCCTGCGAAACAGCTTCACAGAGATTGTGCGAAGCCGGCAGGCGGAACTCGCCGATCGTTTGGTCGAGATCAATGTCGAAGAGGCGATCGCGGAGCTGTTGCCGCTCGCGAAAAACTACTTGTCCAGCGGTGTCTTTGAGCGAATCGAACGAGCGCGCGCGGCCTTGTTAGAGTCGAGGTTGGTAGGTGGACCTCGAGGGGAAGCAGGTCTTTGGAGTGAATTGAGTTTTCGCCTGCGCCGTCCGCTGGGGATTCTCAGCGGCGCGATTGACAAGTTGATCGTCACACCCGCGAACGGCGGAGCGGGTTTCATTGTGGAGATCATTGACTTCAAAACCAATCGACTGAGCCGAAGCGAGTCAACCTCTTTACCGGGACCGCTGGCGCCCTCGCCCGCCTCAAGCAACATGTTCGCTCAAGGTGGGTTTGATTCTGACCGTGCTGTGAAGAGTGTTGACAAGGCAGGCGGGCGAGGGCGCCCGCGGTCCCGGTATGAAGTTGAACAATTCGCTTTTGACTTTGATGCCTCGGCTGCAAAGTCTTGGGCCACAGTTCAGGATTCATCCGTGGATGAGCGCGTGGCGATCGCTGCCAGGGACTATCAACTACAGATGCAAGCTTACACGTTGGCTGTACGTGAGCTAGTGCCTGCGCTGCAGGGTTCTCAAGTCATTTCCACTTTGCATTTTCTTGAGCCAAACGTCGAGTTTCAGCTGACTGCTGACTTGCTCTCGCCCGAAGGCTGCCGCGAAGCGATAGACGAAGCCATGATGAACATAGCTTCTTCGGGGGAGCCTGCTGAGTTTCCGGTGCACACGGCCACGCATTGCCGCATGTGCAACTTTCTTGGTATTTGCAATGCCGGGCGTTTATACGTTCGCTCGATGAGACAAACGAGCGCAGGCATGGTTAACTTAAAGGCGAACGCGGGACGATAGCGGCGTTACATAACTCGACAGGAAAACTATGAGCAGACAAGATGACCCAAAAGTGGGCGCAGCGGCGCCTGACTTCACTCTCAAGGATGGCCACGGCGACCAGTGGCGTTTGTCAGCCAACCGCGGCAAGGTTGTCGTTTTGCTTTTCTACCCGGGCGACGAAACCCCGATCTGCACCCGGCAGATGTGCTCGGTCAGGGACCGTTGGGAAGACTACTCGACAACCGGCGCTGAGGTGGTGGGAATCTCAACTGACTCAGTTGAATCACACCAGAAGTTTGCCGAACATCACGAACTCCCTTTGCGCTTGTTGTCTGACCCGTCGGCTAAGGTAGCAAACCTTTATGGCGCACGTTCACTGATTCCCGGCAAAGTAGCACGGTCAGTTTTCGTGATCGATGCAAACGGAGTTATGCGCTACCGGGATGTGAGACCGCTGGGATTGTTTCGTCCGAAGGACGATGAAGTGATCAAGGCAATTAACGAAGCGAAGAAATGAGTTTCAAGTTCGGAAAATGAGTTTCAAGTTTCAAGTTTCAAGTTCGACAACGCAGTTTTTGAGTAGACTGTCCTCATACGTTTTCTGAACTTGAAACTTGGAACCTGAAACTGATCCCAAGGAGATTCGGTATCATGCCTGAAAACATCAAATGCAAACACTGCGACCAGAAGCGACCTGCGATTGGTTTTGCGCCCTTTCCCAACGAACTGGGACAGCGAATCGCAAAAGAGATCTGCCAGCCGTGCTGGGCCGCCTGGCTTCAGAAGCAGACGCAAATAATCAATCATTACGGTCTCGACCTCACCAGTCCCGACGCCCAGAACTTTCTCTTCGATAACATCAAAGGCTTTTTGTTTGGCGAGTCTCTGCCAGTGACCGAACAAGCGGAGATTGACACGACGAAGGAAGGGACCGTGAAGTGGTAAGAATCCTTCTGAAGAGAAGGGGGAATAGGGAAAGAGGATAAGGGGTAGAGGCAACCAAAGTGCTCCCCCTGCGCTGCTAGATTCAATTTCCATTTTTTCGTATTTCCTGCTTGTCTAATTCGCTTTCCCGAATGCCTGAAACCCCGCGAAGTAATTCGCCGTAACACCTGCGGAAACCTGCACGCAAAAGTTTACTAGGCCGTCTCTATAAGCTAAGCTTTCGGCTTCCATAAGCGGCAAAATAAGCAGCAGCTGTTTCTATTTATCCAGCAGCTTCTCAGGCGAACAATTCAAACTACAATCGGAGAATAGTTTTCATTCCGTAGGAGGAACCCAACCTTGCATAATCGCAGCAAACTCAATCGTATCCTCGGCCCAGTCGCCATCGTCGCGGTTCTCTTGGGCGCGTCAATCTGTGCTAACGCCCAAACGAAGCTGCTTCGTTTTCCCGACATCAGTGGCGACAGAGTTGTCTTCACATATGGCGGTGATCTATGGACTGCATCCGCGGCGGGTGGATCCGCGATCCGGTTAACCTCGCATCCGGGAATGGAGGTGTTTGGCAAGTTCTCGCCTGATGGGAAGTGGATCGCTTTCACCGGACAATATGACGGCGACGAGCAAGTGTATGTTGTTTCCTCAGGCGGCGGCGTGCCTCGTCAGCTCACCTTCTATCCTGCGAAGGGGCCATTCACGCCGCGTTGGGGTTGGGACAATCAAGTCTATGGCTGGACAGCAGACGGCAAGAGGATCATTTTCAAGTCACAGCGCGACTCCTGGGCGCTGCCAATCGCGCGCCTGTATTCCGTTTCAGTTGACGGCGGAGCGGCGGTGGCGTTGCCTATGCCCGAGGCTGGTTCCGGAGACTTCTCGCCAGATTCGAGCAAGATTGTTTACTCGCCGCAGAATCGTGACTTTCGTCCGGAGAAGCGTTACGGCGGCGGTCAGGCCAACGCTCTTTACATCTTCGATCTGAAAACTTACGACACTAAGCGGATAACCGAAGGCCCGCGAGCCACGCGCGATCCAATCTGGCTCGGTAACACGGTTTACTTCAATTCCGACCGCGACGGCCACTTCAATCTCTACTCCTACAACATTCCCAGCGCTAAGACGACGCAAATAACCAATAACAAAACCTGGGACGTGCGCTGGCCCAGTTCGGACGGTCAGGACCGAATTGTTTATGAACTCAATGGTGAGTTACAGGTTCTCGATACCAGGACCGAAAAAAGCAGTCCACTCTCCATCAACGTTCCCAACGAAGGTTTAGCCAGTCGTCCCAGCCGCATCTCCGCTGCGAATAATATTGAATCGGTGAATCTGAGTTCGAAGGGCGAGCGTGCACTTTTTTCGGCGCGCGGCGACATATTCTCGGCGCCAATCGAAAAAGGGCCAACGCGTAACCTGACGCATTCTTCCGGCGCGCACGACAAGTGGCCGAGCTGGTCGCCTGATGGTACCACCGTCGCCTTTATATCTGACATGAGCGGCGAGGAAGAGCTTTACACGATTCAGCAGGATGGCCTGAAGCCTGCCGAGCAAATCACCCGCGGCGGCAGCGCTATGCGTTATCAACCGGAATGGTCGCCTGACGGGAAACGGATTGCGTTTTCAGACAAGGATGGGAAGCTCTACGTCGTCACGCTCGCCGATCGCAAGGTTGTTGAAATTGCGTCCGCTCCGCACGGTCAGATTCGTGATTACACCTGGGCACCTCGCGGAAATTATCTGGCTTTCAGTTATGACGACAATCCCAATCGTTTCTCGGCGGTTCGTATTTGGAACCTTGCCGACGGCAAGGTGCGCAAGGTTACGGACGACATGTTCAATGCTTACAGTCCCACCTGGGATCCCCAGGGAAATTATCTCTACTTCCTGGCCGATCGCGAGTTTCAACCACAGATTTCGCAAATTGAATTTAACTATGCCACGAATCGTACGGCCTACATCTACGCGCTCGCATTACGCAAGGACGTCAAGCATCCGTTCCCTCCTGAGAGCGACGAAGTAACGATTACCAAGCCGGACGAATCTCCCAAGCCAAAAGGAACGCCGCCCGGTGAAGAGCCGAAGCCACCGGCGAAAGATATCAATAAAGAACTGAAAGAGCCGGGAACGGAGCCGGCAAAACAAGCGTCCCCGGAAGCATCTCCGACTCCGCCTGCACCAGGTGAGTCGAAGCCAGACGCAAAGCCGCCTGCCACCATGACGATCGACTTTGACGGCATCCTGGCCCGCGTCGCTCGAGTTCCGGTGGCGGCGGACAACTATGGCGGCTTGTCAGCGAAAACGGGCCATTTGATTTATGCAACTGGCTCAGCTTTCTTCTACGGTCGTGCCGGTGATCGCCCCACCGTGCTCAAGATCTTTGCCTTTAAGGATCGCAAAGAGACGACTATCGCTGAAGACATTCGCGGCTACGTGCTGTCCGACGATGGCTCGAAGCTGCTGGTGGCTCAGGGGCCCGGATACAACATCTACGACGCCACACCGCAGGGTGATAAAACGAAGAAGCCTGTTTCCACCGGAGGGTTATTCGTTGATCGGATTCCAGCGGAGGAATGGAACCAAATCTTCAATGAGGTCTGGCGGCGTTATCGCGATTGGTTTTATGTGCCGAACATGCACGGCTATGACTGGGTCGCCCTGCGCGAACAGTACAAACCGCTACTGCAATACGTGCAGCATCGTTCGGACCTGAACTATGTCATCAGCGAAATGGTTTCAGAGTTGACAATTCAGCATGCTTACATCGAAGGCGGCGATTTTACGATTCCGCCGCGACCACGCGGAGGGTTGCCAGGCGCCCGTTTTGAGGTCGACAGCTCCAGTCGTTATCGGGTCACGAAGATTTTCCAGGGAGAAAATGAGGAAGACCTCTATCGCTCGCCGCTCACCGAGATTGGAGTCAACATTAATGTCGGGGACTACGTGTTGGCAGTTGATGGCGAGGAGTTGAAAGGAACAGACGATATCTATCGCCTGCTCAGGAACAAAGCGGACAACCCGGTAAGTCTTACGGTCAACAAGACGCCCTCGTTGGCAGGCGCTCGTATTGTCTCCTATAGGCCCATCACTGATGAATCAAACCTGATTTATCTGGATTGGGTCGATCGGAACCGGCGCAAAGTGGATCAGGCGACCGGCGGGCGCGTCGGCTACATTCACATTCCCGACATGGGAGCCTCCGGCATTCGCGAGTTTATCAAGTGGTACTACCCGCAGCTTGCCAAGGAAGGTTTGGTTGTAGACGTGCGCGCTAATGGTGGTGGCAATGTATCGCGGATGCTGATCGAGCGGCTGCGGCGAAAAATGTTGGGAATAAATTATTCACGCACGGATGATCTGGGAAATACTTATCCCGATGCTGTCTTCCTGGGTCCAATGGTCGCGTTGCTCGATCAAAACTCAGCTTCCGACGGCGATATCTTTCCTTACATGTTCCGCAAGGCGGGGTTGGGACCATTGATTGGGAAACGATCGTGGGGCGGCGTGGTCGGGATAGGACCTCGCGGACCACTAATCGACGGCGGCCAGGTCTTTGTACCCGGGTCGGGCCTGACCGACGAAAACGGCAACTGGGTGATTGAAGGCTACGGTGTTGACCCGGACATTGAGGTCGACAACGATCCGAAGTCGGAAATTGAAGGCCGCGACCCGCAACTCGAACGCGGCATTGCGGAAGTGATGGCGCGACTCAAGACGCCGGTGAAGCTGCCGGCGAAACCCGCGGGGCCGGTGAAGACGATTAAGTAGGGACTAAGACTATTGGAAGTTGCTTTTCGACGCGTAGCGTCGGCATGACTTTAGCCCGGCCTCCTAAGGCCGAGACCGAGGAAGTGTCTTTGCGACGAAGAGTATCGGGTGGGTCTGTGATCCCAGCCTTGAGAGGCTGGGCTAAATTCAAGCGTCGCTCTGTGACGAAAACATGACGACTACCGTACAAACGTCAACTTACCGATGCTTCCGCGGGCACCGGCAGCGTAGGCGATTGCGCGGCCGCGTGCGAAGCTCAACGTGTCGAACCCTGGTCCGGTGAGCGCTGTCCACTTAAGTCCGTCGTCCGTCGAATAGTCCGCGCCTGATGGCCCAACGGCCACGAGGGTTCCAGGTAAAGTAGGAACATACGCGACCACCGAACGAAAACCGGAGAGACCTTTCAACGGTTTCCAGGTGACACCACCGTCGCTGGTTACCGCAAGATTGTCGAGAGCCTCGTTCTCCTTCCGGTAATCACCACCCACGATGACACCGTGCATAGCATCGCGAAATGCTACGGAAAAAATTCCGGCCGATGGGCCCGCCGTGAGCGTCGTCTCGGCGATCTTCCAGCTGCGACCGCGATCCGCGCTGCGCAGCACACGCGCCCTGGCACCGGCGCCGGTACCGATCCATGCGTAGGACTTTCCAAACAACGCGATGTTAGTGCCGCTCGCGGCAAACGCACCCTCATTCTCAAGCGCGGGCGGTAACGCACTCGGTGGCACAGGCAGCCAGGTCTGTCCGCCATTCTCTGTTGTCATGATGCAGAACTTACCGTCAATCGAGTCGCCGATAACGATACCGTGGTTCGCGTCCCAGAAAGACATTGCGTCGTAGAATGCTTTCGGATCATCGTTCTTGAATTGCAGCTTCCAGGTCACGCCGGCATCCGTCGTCTTGTAGATGCGCGAGGCCGGACCGTTGCCAATGCTCAGGACGTAGGCGGTCTGTTCGTCAATCGCATCAATGTCTCGAAAATCCAGTGCTTCAGTAGTTACCGTAAATTTCTTCCAGGTTGCACCGCCGTCGGTGGTGCGCAGTACGGTGCTGTCTGCGCCGCTCGCCCAGGCGACGCGGTTACTCACCGCGCTCACGCCGCGCAGACGCGACTGAACACCGCTGGTTTGTAACGACCATTGAGGTGAGGCGAAGAAAATGGTGGCGAAAAGAAGTAGAAGATTCATGGCGGTCATGCGACTGATCGTTTCATCATGATTATTTTAGAAGAAGAGCGGGGGCAAGCCCGCCTTCCCGACCATGAGCTGATCGAAATTGAGTTCTGATCCTTCACTGAAAAGCTTTCAAGCGAAAAACATTAGGCCAACTGGAATGTCTCACAGGTCAAAAAGGCGGGCTTCCCCCCGCTGTTTTTCTAAGCTTTATCACAGTCCCGCGGTCATCAAACGATTCAGGTTCTTCGCTGCTATAACCTCTCCTGGATCCCGATCATGATCGCCACGGTAAATGCAAAAGCCTTGTGACGCGTGCTGACCGGTAGACTTTTTGCTCACCGTCTCAGCTCGCACTTTACTGTCTTTAATTATCAGAGGCGATGCGAAGGCGGCATCTTCCCAATGCACAACCAAATCGGGAAGTGGATTGCCGATCGCGTCTGTGCTTACGGCTGTTCGAACAATGTTACGCACGAGCGGCGCTCCGCCTTCAGTGGTTAGCGCGTGTAGCATCGCCTCGAGTTGTGCGCACGTCTCTTCATACTGATCCGAACAAACAATTCCCTGCGCTTCGCGTCCGGCGAGGTTTACGCGAATCCAGCCATACTGATCAGTCGGCAGAGAAAACGCGCGAGTGGTTTTCCAGTCGTACACGGGCAGCATTGTTGGCCGGGCGAGCTTGTGAGTGGTCGTGCTTGGCGTGAGTTTGTAATAAAGCCTCTTCAAGCCTTCCGGCGTATTGCGCTTCGTTGCCGCCAAAAGCGAGAGAGCGCGCCCCTTCCATGTTTGTGAAGTCCAACTTTCGAGGCGTGAAAAGCCACGTTCGCACAGGAGTGGTCCGAGGAACGCCGGAAATCCAATCGCGGGGCGCATGCCATGTAGCGCAAAAACCATGATGGTCGCGTCGCTGCCCGCGAGTTTTACGAGGCCGGCGATTTGTTCATCGACAGCCCGATAGACTTCCTTGAGCAAGGGTTTCAGTGTCCTCTCGTCACCCGGTCTACGGCCCTCATAAAACTCGTGGTCTGGTTCAACCGTGTGCCACATCTGATGACTGGCATGATGAATCTCAGGGAATACCATTACAGTCAGCTGTGGTTTAGTTTCACAAATAAGTCGTTGGGCCAGCTGGCCTCTCAATCTCACACCTTCCACGCAAGCTGCCGTTAACTCCTTGAGGTTACTCAGGTGGCCAGGCGTAGTATCGGCGAACCGATTTGCGGAGAGCGGATGCGCGGGTGCTTGCCTGACCAGCGGAAGGATCCCGTTTGGACCAGCCTTGAGCCCGGCGCCGGTCGCGTCGTGTGCCCACCACTCGCAGACTTCAAACCCTCGCGAGACTTCGACCGGCAGCGCGAAAGGAACGTCGAAAATGCCCAGCGAAATATTCTGTTGTACGAGCGACTTCCAAAAAGGTGTGAGGTTGCGGCCATGATAACGAGTCAAGCCCATCTTTTCCGGCACCCAACTCCATTCGCTGTACATTCCATGGGTTGCCGGTTCTACGCCCGTCATGAAGGTTGGCCATACTGCACCGCTGCCGATGTCGGCCGGCGAGTCTACCCGCAACCATCTACCCTCTTTCAGCAGTCCGCCGAGAGCCGGCATCCCGCCCTGCTCGACGAGTTGTCTGACTAAGGTACCTTCAGCAGCATCGATGCCGATGGCCAGCACGTTTGATCGGTTGGCACTACTCATCAAGTAGCTCCTGCGTGTTAATCCAGGTTCGTTCAGCCGCAGAGCGCTGACAGGCCTCAACGATCGCCATCGTTTGCAGATTATCTCGTCCGCTCGAATCCGGCTCTTCACCTTGAAGCACAGCGCGCTCGAGTTGATCGAGTAGAACTCGTTCCTCTGAAACCTTTCTTGGCCCGCGCCTTACCAGCCGCGGCAGCTTACCCCTTTCGCAAAGTATCAGCCAACGCTGAAACATGTGAAGAGTCGCCTCTTCGCCGACAAAGCGGAGATAAAATTCCTGGCCACCTTCGAAGAATTCGTGTCCGGTAGATTCGTAGGTGGCTGAGTAAAGCGCCTGGATTTCGTCCGCGAAAGAAAGCATTGAGTGAATGGAAGCACCGCGTGGCAACGTTCCCCAGGGCAACTTAAAACTTTCTGACAGCACGCGCCTTACCGGCTGGTTGAGCACATACCTGAGCGCATCCAGGTGGTGGATGCCAACTTCCCAAAGCACGCTGTTGTCGAGACGAGAGAGCGCGCCGGGTATAGCGTGAGGAACTCTGTAATACTGACAGACGACCATTCCGACTCGTCCCAGTGCGCCCTCCCCGATCAGACGCCGAGCAGTGCGAAAGGAACGCATGTAACGATAGTTTTGCGCGACGATCAATGGCGCATTCTTTTGTTCCGCGAGAGTCACAAGCTGCTTCGCCTCGTGCAGGTTTAGCGTGAAAGGCTTTTCCACCATTACTGCCAAACCGCGCGCAAGGGCCAACTCGCAGGGTTCGACGTGACTGTCGACCGATGTGGCGACAATTACTGCGTCACATCTGTTTTGATCGAGGGCAGCGTTTAAGTCGGCGAAGTATTTTGAGGGTAAGGCAGCTTTGCCTGAAGCCTGCCGGAGGACCAACGCGTCTACATCTACGGCGGCGGCCAGTTCAAATCCGGGAGCGTTTTCAATTTCGCGCAACCAATCCTGGCCGCGCGGGCCAAGCCCTACGACCACTACTCTGAGCGCCATTCGTAGGGTCTCCCGTCTTGCACACGAACGCCTGCAAGCAGGTCGCGTGCATGGATCGACAGCCGCAGAAAGGCTCGCAAGGTAGGCGGGTTCAGGTGACCCCAAAGTGCTGACGCCAGAACCAGAAGTGTCCTGTGGTTCCACTGCAAAGATTTTTTCTCGAGCATCGCCTGGAGCAACATTGGCGGATCGCCAGCCCACAGTCGCATGGCACCCAGCATATAGAAGGCAGCCAGGGCGTGACCGTCTTGCGAATGGTTCTCGCCGACCGCGAGTTGGCCGTTTAGGAGCGTGGCATTGTTCGAATGATAACGATAGCTATAAAGAATGTCCGGCAAGGTAACCACGCGACCTTCTGCCGCCATTCTCGAGAAGAGGTCTTGATCTTCTGCTCTAACAGCTTTTTCGTCGTAACCGCCGACCGCATCAAAAGCCTCACGTCGAAACATCGCTGAGCCATGAGGAAAAGGGATGTAGCTGGAGCGACGCACTAATCGCCAGCGATCACGGGGACGCACCACTCGGCCGCTCGCGTCGATTCCGTTGCAGAGACTTCCAATAAGGGCAATATCAGGTTGACTCTCTATGACCTTGAATTGCCGCCTCAAGCGATCGGGATGGCAGACGTCGTCAGCATCCATGCGCGCCACGATCCGAGCCTGTGCTTTCCACACAACGGCATTCGCGCTGCCAGACAGGCCGAGCCGCTCCCTGCTCTCGTGGAGTTGTATACGCGCATCTCGCCGCGACCACTCACGTAACACCTGAGTCGAACCATCACTCGAGGCATCGTCCAGAATCACAAACTCAAAATCTTCCAGCGTTTGTCCGAGAATGCTTCTGATGCTCTCATCGAGAAAAGGAAGCGCGTTGTGTACGGGCATAACAACGCTAACTTTCGGATTTGACTTCGTGTTCATATAGGGATCTATAGCGGGTTGACTACTGGATTGAGTTTAGCCGTTAGCAGACCCGCTTGGCTAATTCGGGCGGAGGGACAGACAGGATCGTTCCTCGACTAACTAAAGCCTATCGAACAGGAAGCTCCGAACCCTGCAACCAACAGTTTTTTAATTTTATTGTGGTGACTACAAGGCGGCGAGATAGCGCAGGGCACTCATGCTGGGCAAAAAGAAGTAGGCGCCGCCTTTGACCGTCACAAAACGTTCCAGGTTGTGGACTCGAGTGCGTAGTGGATCGGCTTGCACTGTAAATATTTCATCGCCCCTGGTTAAATTGCCAACGAGCGGATCGACTTCGCCGTTAAGTCCACCAAAGACCGGATTGTTACACCACGTCTGCTGAACGAATTCGAACTGCCTCTCTATATCGCTGTTGAGACACAGGAAGTGTAGTCCGCGCTCGACGCCATCATCAACGCGCCGGTCCTGCGGGCGGTCTCCGTAGGAGCGGCCTCGCCGTAATATTCGGTGACGATTCGCCGTCACCCTCGCCTGGGCAGCAGTGGGACCGAGCGAGTCGCGCGGATTTGAACGCCGGATGTGCGAACCGATGGGACATTTGAAGCCGCGCTCGTCAGTGTCGCGATAGGCGAAGTCGTCCGCTTTAGCGAGATCCGGATTGTCCGCGTCGGGCGACATGACCAGCGGAGCTCCACTCTGCCAGCGTCCAACAAACTTGGCCGCCAACTTCGTACTCGCTGCAGGATCCAACTGACCGTCGGGTTGGAGCGTTGCTTCGTCGAGGAACTGGCAGAACTGGGCGACGTGTTGTGCCAACTGACGGAAAACCAGATAGCTGCCGTTGCGTCCCAGATCACGAGTTGCCGGTTGCGCGCTGTTGCTTTCTGTTGGTGGCGGCGGTTCCGGAAGCAGGCCATTGCGATCGCTCGCCAGACTCACCATAGGACTATCTGCTGCCTTGCCATAATCGTTGACGTAGCTGAGCAGTATCTCGCCTGCCCTGATTACATTTCCGGCCGGGGCGTCTTTCGTCTGGAAAGTGCCTTCAATCGCTGGTTGTGCCAGGCCATCGGCAAATCCGAAGTGTTCATGGATGTCGGGTTGTCGTCCGGCTCCCAGCGCTAACACTTTGGCTACACCGCCGGTTTGGTATTTAGCTTCGTGGTTCTTGATCACCGAATCGAGCGTGGGTTCGTCTTTGGCAAAAAGCAGCAGCAGAATGTCGATAGGTTCTGAATTGTTACCGCCCCAGTCCCACTCGTCGGGAGTGTTGTCATCGTTATTATCCCCGAGAATCCGCGAACGGTGAGGCGTCGCCATCCCTTCGATAAATGGCCGGGAGAAACTTTCAAGCGCTGACTTTTCCAGGCCGAGTGCCGATAGGCCGCGGTAGGTGAGGGCGATGTTCAGAGACGATATATCCTGTTTGCCTTCGCTGGTCGTGACCTCGGAGACTAGGTTTGATAGCCAGCCGCGAGCTGCCGGCGCATCCAGCACGCGCAGCATGACATAACTCACACAAGGCAAATGAGCATAGCCGCTCACGACGAGGCCCTGGATGTCTTTCATGTCTTCTGGTTTCAATTCGACCATTACTTCCTCCGTCTCCCTGCCTCGTCAGAAACGCCACAGCCATTCCCGCGTCGCGGTTTCATCCGCCAGCGTGAACAACTGTTCGCGAATGGCGCTATTGTTGTCGATCGTTTCGACCGTTAACGATGGGTACGCGCTATACCAGACGTTTGTGTAGACTTGCTTGTCGCGTGCCCAGGCCTTGAAGCGGTTCCCATCATCAGCGCCCTCCCAAAACAACAAAAAAGTTCTGGGGAAGTGCTGGGTGTTACTCCAGATGCCGGTTAATCCATAACTCGCTTTGTCAATGAAGTCGTCGAGATAGTTTTCCCAGCTCCCGTCAAAATTGCTGACAAAAAGGAGTCGTCTGCCATTGTCGATCATAGACCAATGCGCATAGTGAATACTCGGAATGCCGGTGAGCTTACCCTTATCAGAGGTGCGGGCGACGAAGTTGACGAGCCAGAGCACGAGCCGCAGAGTCCAACGCCGGAAAAGGCCCGGCTTTAACACGGTCATGTGCGCCAGGTGGTTTTGAACAACGTGTGTTCGGTCTTCGCGCTCTACCAGTCCGGCGACCCGCTTGGCAATGTCGTCGAACTTATCAGGCACAGGATCCCGCTTCTCCTTATATCGTAGTACCACGGCCCAAATGATCCCGGGGACAATTAATATTGGCAGCAGCAGAAATGCCGCCACTACGAGCATGCCGAGCTTTAGCCGCGGCTTGAACCACTCCATGCGAGTTTGTCGCGGCTCAGCTTGCGCTACCCACGCAAACGCCGGCTCTTCGCGGATGAAGTCCTGAATCTTTTGCCGAACTAATCCTGGTGGTTGGCCCCTGGGTTCTGCGCGCACGAAGTTATCCAGAAAACTCTCGAGTTTGTCGCGGAGGCTGTCTTCCCTCAGGGTGCGTTCAACACTTCTTCCAGGGTTGCCGATATGGTAAGCGTTCGGGCGGACGACGTGTTTGCGCAGGTACGCAAGTATGACTTCACGATCAGCCGCGCTGGCCGCGGAGTAATCGAGACAACAGCCATAAATCCGATGTAGTCCTGGCGCGGCCTGAGCATAGAGTTCGGCGAGATAATCCTCCAGCGGGCCGTCGAAATTATTTTCAAATACCAGGTACGAACCGTAGGTCGCGCCTTCGTCGAGAAACAAGCTTGCAAAATGGAGCCGCGTCAACGACTTGAACGGCAGATGAGGGTTATCGAGCAGGTTGCCGGCGATATCGTTATTGAGAAAACCGCGGAGCTCGTCGAGCTTGTCCGGCTTTACTCTGGTTAGGAAGGTGAGAAGCATCTGGGCCATTTCGGTTTCACTCCTGGGCCACGCCGGCTTGTTCGGATTTAAGAATCAATCATGCGAGCGAGAGCGCCGGCCACTTGTGGTCGAACACGCTGGACTTTGATGAGGACGCCGGCACTTCGGCGATAGACTACGCGGCTCTGGACGAGGCCGTCAATCTGCCGCTCGACTGACTCTCAAGGCGGCCTCCCGATACTGGCTTAAGCCGCGGAACAGCAATCTCAAGGAACTAAGTCTGTAACTATCAGCTTCTCCTGGGGCAACATCGCCAGCATACCTTTGTGTTGCCAACAACGTACGGGCCCATGCACGCGCCGCGAGCACGGTGTGCCTTTCTTCGTGCGAGCGCCACAGAGATAAATAACTTCTGCGACGGAAGCCGGTGAATTGGTCGAGTTATTTGAATTTGTTTTGCTTTCGGACGATGCGTGAAGCAGAGGTGAGTTTGCAGCTGATGGGTCGGTGAGTGGCGAATCAGATTTTCTTTCAATGATCAGTGGCGGCGGGTCCGGACGCCGCACTAGTCCGGCTAGGTAGCCGGCGCTTAACAACCCGATGATAGCGAACAGGGGCGGGGCAAAACGCACCTTGCGAAAGCGACGAGCGCATTTGCCGCAAAATCTTCGGCTCGTCCAGAAATGCCGGCGCAGGCACAGCACCTTCGAGCCGCATTCCGCACAAAAATTTGGCTTGTACATATGAGGCTCCGGCTTTTTTTTGAGGGATACCAGCCTGATTGCTGCTCAAAACGGGTCGGCATCGACTCGCTCAACAGGTGCCACGCTTGTCTTCCGTTCCTCCTTCTCGCGCTCAAATTTGCGAGTGAACTCCTCCCATTCCCTTTGCTCTGCTTCCCATTCAGCAAGCGTACGGAAATGCGAGAAGACAAATCCTTCATCCATACCTGAACCATCGAGATGCCAGAATCCCGGCCCTAACCCCATTTCCAGATCCTGAGCTTGCATACGACACCACTCGCAGTTCTCATCGATGATCATTTCCTTTGCGCTCATTGTTTGCGGCAGCCGCTTTCGCTCATTCTCTACAATGATTGCGGGAACTCGGCCGTCGTAATCATCGCAATGGCTCTCGAGCCAACTCATCTTCATCTTTTCCAACTCAGAGATTGCGGTCTCTCGGTTGCGACAATCGATACCGGCAGCGCTCCACAATAAATGGCGAATGAGATCGTAATACACCACCCATTCATGTGTGCCGAAGCCTCCAAAGCGAAACGCAAAAGAATCGCGCGACAGGCAGGGCGGTCCCTCGCCCTGGAAAGACCATTGCAACGCTCGTGTGTGCAAGTCAAAATCGATTAACTCCCGTCTTTCGAGTAAGACGTCACGCGGCCATTGTCCTCGCAAATCGGCACGGGGTGTCGTTAACCAGCGCGCGTGTATTGCACTGATTTGGTTGACGAGCAACTCGCTTGCTCCATTACAGCTTTCATCCGCTTCGCTTAACTCGACACTTGAAGCGACTATAAAGTCCAACAACGGGTAACCGTAGAGCACAGCACGCGTGTCCAATGGCAATGTTGCCCTGCGAGCCTCGCAACGTCGATCGCGAGACCACCGATATGCCTCTATCGAGTTTACAAATAACCAATCGTCGGGCAAGCGATAGTGAATTGGGCAATCAGTCGCCTTGGTGCCATCATGATAATCAACTTTACCCTCTAGCCCGGGCGCGGAGTAAGTTGAATCGCTCAACACAATCCGCGCTGCCAGATCGATAACTAACAACCCGGCATCCCATGGGTTTGGATCGACTTTCGACGATAACTGAAAGGCGACGAAGGGACCGAGTTCATCCTGTGGTCTCTGGTATCGTGCGAGTGCTGAAGCAAGTTCACCGAGGGTTTCAGGTTCGGCCGACAACGCGGCCACGCATCGGTCAGCAAACGATCCGTGAACCTCACCGACTAAGGTGTTACCGCCATCGACCAGATTTAGCTTCACTTCACTCATTACGTCTCTCCTTCTTCAAAGCAATTTTCCCCGGCTGATGCCCTCAGTTACCCAGTCTTTCCGACCGTTTCCGGCGAGCCAGTAACTTTCATAAGCAACTCAAGCCGGAGTTGGGGCGTCCGAAAGTGGCGCAGTCGCAGGCAGATTGTAAGAAGAGTCACGACATTGTCTGAAGCTGTTGCCGCAAGAGTCTGAAATCGCTCGATTGCAAAAAGCCTTGCTTGACGGGATACTCAGTTGTTCCGGAAGCAGCCGCGGACAACCGACAATACGCGACCAGTGTTGACTGTTCAGGTTTAGTTAAAGGAATAGAAAATCTCTTATCGATGAAGCTTTCACATTTTTGCCAGACGGTCCTGGCCCGCTATCTTTTGCTTGGTTTAATCTTCCCGCTCTTGTTGCTATGCGGCGTTCCGCAAAACCGTGCGCAGGAGCAGGACGATGTAATACGCACTGAGACCAACCTGGTGCAGCTGAACGTTGGGGTCGTCGATCCTCAGGGACGTGCCATCACGTCGCTTTCGCAGGGTGACTTCACTGTTTATGAAGATGGCGTCAAGCAGCGCATCCTTCATTTTGATCCAGCCAACGCTCCTTTCAGCCTGGTGCTTTTGTTGGACGTCTCCGGATCGACGTTGAGCTTTCGCCCGCAGTTTAAACAGGCGGCTCTGCGATTTCTCGACGCCCTGGCGCCTGACGATCGAGTGTCAGTGATTCAGTTCAACGAGAAGGTTAAACTGCTGACCGGATTTACAACCGATCGCGAGAAAACGGGCTACGCGATCGATAAGAGAGCTGATGGCGCTGGCGAGACGCATTTGTATGACGCGCTGCGGTATGCGTTGACTGAGTTGGATAAAGAAGGCAAACAACGCCGGAAGGCGATTGTTGTTTTGACGGATGGCCTGGACACGCAACTCCGCAATTTGGATCGTCCCTTGTTGGCGAAGGCGCAAAACGATCAGGAAGCGGTAGCCGCAATTGATCCCAAAACCAGCAATGCTCTCAACTCCGTGCTTGCCGCGGCCGACCGGCAAGGTGTTTCAATTTTTCCGCTGGCGTTGCCGTCAGGCGATCCCAAGCGATTGCCTTTACCCGATCCGGTGATTAATGGAATCTACTACGCGGCTCGTGCGCGTTTACAGATTCTTGCCGATCGTACCGGTGGCCGGCTAAACGACATCCAGCGACTTGATCAGATGGCGCGTCTGTATGCGGAGGTGGCGGCAGAACTGCGGACGCTCTACACGGTTGCTTATCAACCGGCCGGTGAGCGAGCGCGCAATGGCAAGTGGCATGAAATAAAGATTGAAGTTGGTCACCCGGAGTTGATCGTTCGCACGCGTCCGGGTTACTTCGCGCGCTGAACACACTCAAGGGAAAAGCGATTGACTTCCTGCAACGCCGCTTTAATCCGCCTGCCGGACGGGAGCCGAGACATGCTTCAAGCTCAAACTCGTCGGCGTTTTACTATTCACGATTAACCATTTACTATTTACCAAAAAGGGCACCCGTAGCTCAGCTGGATAGAGTACCTGACTACGAATCAGGGGGTCGCATGTTCGAATCATGCCGGGTGCACTACATCCACGCCATCCGCATGGCAGGCGGCGATCCGGCGCGCAGCATGATGGTCGGCGATTCAATCAACGACGTGCGAACGGCAAAGGCCGCCGGCGCGCCCGTGGTCGTCTACGCGTACGGCTATACGGACACGGCGCCGGACCTGTTAGGGGCCGACGCCGTGTTTACGCATTTCACTGAGCTGCCGGACCTTGCGGTCCGCCTACTCAACCGTTAGCCGATACCGCGGGTATAGCTCGCGGGTTTGCCGGGCTCAGGCCGCGCGCTCTTTCTTGCGCGGGCGGCATACCGTTGACCATGTTGCTGCGCACGTCCGTACGGGCCGAACGCATCGCCGGCACGAAGCCAGCGTCGATGAGATTGATCGAGACGTCGAAACCACGGCTCACCCAGTACTCTTCGATCTTCACCTTCAGCTTGCGGGCGCCATCTTCGTCGCAGAAATCGCTGTTCATGTAGTTCGCTCCAGACACCTTGTGGGGCGCTTACTGACGTAGACAACGCCAATCGGCCTCGGTAGGTCCCTCAGTTCTCGCCTTCCGCTTTGCGGTATCGCCGTGAAGTCAACCTAGGAATGCAGTTGAGGCGGCGCATGAAGCAGCGAGGTATTTTGAAGATCAATTGTGGCGGCCGACCCGGAACGCCATGTTACGCGAACGTTGGTTCAGATCGAAGCGATTGCTGGGCTTTTCGCGTTAACGGCTTCGCGCGCGAAATCGCGACGAGCCAGCAGCGGAAACGCCCATCCGACTCGAAACGACGAGTCGCAACTCTTCGCTTGGTCTGCAGTTGCCGATTTGCCGGTAGAAGGGCGGCTCGCCACCCGAAGCTCTCGAAGCGGGCGCAAGATGGTGGGCGATGCAGGGATTGAACCTGCGACCCCTCCCGTGTGAAGGGAGTGCTCTCCCGCTGAGCTAATCGCCCGGGACCCCGACAATCAGGGGGCTGAGTTCCAGGGAGCGGGCGTTCAAGGCTGCACATCTGAGCCCGTCAAGATCTCCGATGCTCTGCGTCGCCAGTGCGCGTAACGCCGCGTCAGATTTCCCGGTAATCGCTGTCCCTCTTGCTGATTGTTATCACACTGGCCGGGCCGTCAGGGGTTTCCCGTGGACAGGTGCCTTTCCTTTTGGGAAGGCTGCGCCCCAAGGCGGGTTACAAATCCAGAAAACCGCCAGCACTCGGGAGGAGAGATCGGAATGGCGTTTCTATCGCCCAGCATGATCACGACCATGGACGAGGCCCAGAAGCACCGGACCTAGGCCCTGTGGATCCTGATCATCGTCTACATCTTCAATTTCATCGACCGGCAGATCGTCAACATCCTGCAGGAAGACATCAAGGCCGACCTGAGCCTGCAACGACACGCAGCTTGGCATGATGACCGGCCTCGACCTTCGCGGTGGTCTATTGCACCGCCGGCATCCCGGTCGCCCGCATCGCCGACTCCACCAGCCGCAAGGGCGTCATGGTGGTCTCGCTGGCGATCTGGAGCGGCTTCACCGCCCTCTGCGGCCTGGCCACCGACATCAACATCGGCACGATCATCATTTCCGCTTCGTCGTTCCTGCTGGTCGCCCGCATGGGCGTCGGCCTCGGCGAAGCAGGCGGCATCGCCGCCTGCCCACGCCATGATCTCGGATCTCTACGAGAAAGAGAAACGCGGCCGCGCGCTCGCGCTCTACTCCGCCGGTCTCTACGCCGGCACGCTGCTCGGCTACTATCTCGGCGGCTGGCTGAGCGAAGCGCTGAACTGGCGCCAGGCCTTCTTCGTCGTCGGCATTCCCGGCGTCATCTTCGCGATCATCGCCTGGACCACCGTGCGCGAACCGGTGCGCGGCCTGTCCGGCGCAACGCCGTCGGTCGACAAGCCCACCTTCGTCACAGTCGTTCGCGCAAGCTCTGGTCGCTGAAGGCGTTCCCCTACTACGCCATCGCCACCGGCGCCGGCACCTTCGTCACCTACGGCCTCGGCAACTGGATGCCGTCCTTCATGCCGCGCACCTACGGCATCGTCGATCCGGCATCGCTGGCGAGACGGTGAAGTATATCGGCCAGTGGAGCATGCCCGAACTGCAGACCATGCTCGGCCTCTGCCAGGCCACCATCGTCGATGGCGTCAGCCGCTCGCGCGACTGCTACGACATGAACAAGACCGAGATCGGCCTGTTCTACGGCACCTGCTCGGGCGTTGGCGGCATGATCGGCACGATCGCCGGCGGCTATCCTCGCTGACCGTCTCGGCGCCAAGGACCGCCGCTGGTTCCTGTGGGTTCCGATGTGGGGCAAGCTCCTCGGCGCGCCGCTGTTCATCGCTCGCCATGCTGGCGCCCACGTCGAGCTGTCGCTGCTGCTCTACTTCCCGGGCATCACGCTGGCCGCCATGTATCTCGGGCCGTCACTCGCGATCACCCACCACCTCGTGCCCGCCTCGATGCGCGCCATGTCGTCCGCCGTGCTGTTCTTCATCCTGAACATCCTCGGCCTCGGCACCGGCCCGTTCGTCGTCGGCATGCTGTCGCGACTGGATCAGCGCGCAACGCGCGACAGCCTGTCGCGAGCGCACAGCTTCCTCGGCGACAGCGTCGACGAGGTGAAGCAGATGTCGCTCAAATGGGCGATGATCATCGCGGTCATCCTGATGACGCCGCTGACCATGCTCTGGCACATCGGCGCGATGAAGCTGCCCAAGGGCGAACTCGACGACGACGGCGACGCCATGAAGGAGGCCCTCACCGAGGGCGATCCGACAGGCACACTCAGACCACGGTCGCGTCCGAAGCCCTGATTAGCCCAACCACTGAAACGCGAAAGGCCCGGCCAACAGCCGGGCCTTTTGTTTTGGGCTCAGGCGAGCCTCGAATCGAGTCAGTCGAACGTCAGCTCGTCATCGCCCAGCGGCGCGAACACCTCGTCCAGCGTCTCGCTCGCTGACGCCAGCCAGCGTCGGCGGATCCCATTTCGGCGCGTTGTCCTTGTCGATGATCACCGCGCGCACGCCCTCCTGGAAATCGTGGCTGTGCACCTGCCGGCAGCCGATGCGGAACTCCATCCGCATGTTGTCCTCGAACGTCTGCGCCTGCAGCCCAAGCGCCAGCTGCCGGTGCGCGACCTTCAGCGTGCGCGGGCGACTTGGTCTTCAGCGTCGGCCAGCTGCTTCGTCGCCCACTCGCCGTCTCGCCCTCCAGCGCCAGCGAAGATCTCCTCGACGCGTCGGCTTCCAGAAGCACCGCTGCGATCACGTCGATATGCTTCTCGAACGCCGCCGCCTCGTCCCAGTCCATCGCCTCGAGCAGCTCCAGCTCGCCCTCGCAGACCGACGCCTTCACCGCCTCGACCACGTTCGACTCGCAGAAATTGCGTCGCGATCCCGGCCGCGCAGCACATCGCCGCCCTTCAGCCGCTCGCCCGTCAGCGCCAGCCACATCCCCAGCGGCGGCCCGAGCCGCGGCAGGAACCATCCGCCGCCCACATCCGGAAACAGCCCGATCCCCGTCTCCGGCATCGCGAACAGCGTCCGCTCGGTCGCCACGCGATGCGAGCCATGAACGCTGATGCCGACGCCGCCGCCCATCGTCACGCCGTCCATGAAGGCGACATAGGGCTTCGGGATAGTTCTTGATCCGCGCGTTCAGCCGGTACTCGGCGCGGAAGAACGCCTGCGCCGCGATCCATCCGCCAGCCCCGCTCTCGGCCAGCATGCGGATGTCGCCGCCGGCGCAGAATCCGCGCGTGCCCTGCCGCGTGATCGACCACGACCAGCTCGACCTCGGGATCGTCCGCCCACGGCTTCAGCGCCGCGTCCATCGCGAGGCACATTTCCTCGTTCAGCGCATGCAACGCCTGCGGCCGGTTCAGCGTGATCCGCCCCGCAACGCCCTGACGATGAATGATGACTTCGGCCATGTCGGGACCCTCCGTTTCCGGCGACCTACCATGCCCACCGGCCGAATCCCAACTGTCACGGAATCAGCCGACCTTCAGCCTCAGTAGCGTCCCTGAAGCCAAGCCCAACGGAGGCAGCCCATGCGCTGGCACACCGTACGCTTCGATGCGCGCGCCAATCGCGTCGAGATCTATCGCCACGCCGACGACTTCTGCGATGGTGACCCGCTGATCCTGATCGACGCCGAGGTCGAACGCTTCGGCCAGACGCCCGATGGCGCTGAAAAGCCCTGGCCGCCTGGCTCGGCCGCATCGTGCTGAGCGACAACCCCGCCGTCAGCAAGGCGCTCGG
>CAWHEH010000006.1:0-257566 GCA_963828335.1 Blastocatellia bacterium
GGGTAGTCGCAGCGGGCGCAGCCTTTGCCCAGGCAGACACTCCAACCCCTGTGCCAACGTGGCGCCGGCGCAGCCGTTCGGTGGGTGTGGATGGGGCGAGGCTTCGGCCTCGGGGGACCTGGATCGATGGACAACTTCGACGCCACGGCCAAGGCGCTGAACCTCACCCCGACGCAACTGTTCGAAGCAATTCACAGCGGCAAGACCCTTGACGAGATCGCCAAAACGCAAGGGGTTGACCTGGCGAAGGTCCAGGAAGCGGCCAATGCGGCCCGGGTTCAGCGATGAAGGATAAAATCGCCCTGGCCGTGAAAGATGGCAAGATGACTCAGGGAGCAAGCGGACTGGCTCCGGCAGGGGCTGGCGAAGGGCTACACGGGCAAGAGTATGGGTGGTGACTTCGGCCGCGGCCCGATGGGGCGAGGTGGCATGCGCGGCCACGGGGGCCGGGGCACTGCGCCGGCGCCCACCACGCCAGTTCCTGGCACCTCATCGTGATGCTGGTGAACGCAACTGCCGAGCGCAGTGTAGGCTCAGGATGCTCGCCTGATGTGTGAGGGGAACGGGAGTTCAGCTTTCGTTCCCCTCTTAGCGACAAGAGGATTTTACCTTCCGTGGTGGCTGGTATACCTTTCAGCACACCTTTACTGACAATGGTTCAGGAGTGCTGACGGTGGAATTTGCCATCAAAGATGCAGCGGGCACAACGCTTAATACGTGGACTCGGAGCGATCCGTCCGACACGATCAATGGCACAGTTGGTTCTAATCGATATGGATGGTTTGCTTTGCAGGAGTTCCCGGTTCTGGCGTTCGACAATAGCAGTCGGTTCGACATCATGAGTCAACCCGCCGATAAGGAACAATGCAAGAATGACGGCTGGAAGCTCGTTGTGAATGGCGCGAACGCACCGTTCAAGAACCAGGGCGCGTGCGTAAAGTTTGTCCTTACCGGTAAACGAGCCCGGTTGCTATGGACGGATTCATTTGTTGATTCAACATTGGTTCGACCGCTACGGCGGGCTGAGCTAATCGAAAAGGCTCGTCTCAATGGCGAGCCTTTTTATCTATCCAGCGAAAACTCTACTTAATACACATCCTGGGGGCGAAGGCATGAGGAGCATTGGCGCGAGCAATTGAAAGCTGAATCAAGATACAAAGGGATCGCGGGAGCAGGTGAGGTTTTCAATCAAGCCGGAACGTCTGCATCGTAGGTAGACTCAAGGGCGAGCGATGAGGCCGCCAAGAACGGCAAAGACGAATCGTAGACCAATGATCACGATTAGCGGAATGACCCATGCCAACATCATTCACCAAAACACGGTCATAGACCACTTAGGGGCCTGGAACCACACTTTGAGCCTAGCGCCGGAAAGAATCGGCCACATTTCGTTGAAGGGTTTGGGAAATGACCACTCACAACGGACAACGGACTAAACAGAAACAAAATCGCCGACCCTTAACAGGCTGGCGATTCTGTTTGTCGCAGACGGTTCGGTTTTGGTTAGTTGATATTGAAAATGCCACCGGCCAGTTGAGCAGCCGGCAGTGTAGTCGAGTCAATTGCCAACCGCATGCTGTTGGCCGTAGTGGTAACGCTAAACGGGACCCGAGAAAGAGGGGGCGTGCCGTCTCCGAGGTTGACCGTTGCGGTCCCACTGAAATAAGCGCGCCCGTCAGGCATCAGTGCACCACGCAAAACCTCACCGTCAATCCTGATTTGCTGTGCCTGACCCAGCACCGATTGTCCGTTGATCACCGCACTAAAGACACCGCTACCCGAACCGTCCGGTTCGATGAACATGCCCGTGCCGAAATCAAGACTGCTGACCGCAACGGCGCCGAGCGATGCAACCTGGCTAAACGTGGCCCGCCCGGCGCCAGTGAAAGTTCCGCTTTCGCCAGTGGCCCGGGTAGGAACTGGACCAGATAGAACTGCAATCAGCACCAGAATGATCGTCATGTAAGTAATTCGCTTCATGGCTTCTCTCCTTTCTCAGTGGTTCTGAATGTTACCGCCGCGCAGAGTGCCTCCGGCAAAGTAACCATCGCTCATGTTGATGGAAAAAGTGTCGTTGTCACCCGGCTCGCCGTTATCACAGACCTGCACCTGGAAGCCGAATGCTCCGCTGCCATTTACGGTCGCCGTGCCAAGTATCTGAGCACAGTTGCCGTTCACCGTAACCGACGTAATCGCCGAACTCTTGACCGTTCGATCCTGTACGCCGTGATCCTGATAGGTGAGATTGCCGCTGGAGGTTCCGTCGTTTGCGGCCTTTGCCACCAGGCCAAACGTTCCCTGGCCCAGCACTGCATCGATCCAGCCGCCACCAGTGATGTTCGCTCCCGGTGTACTGGGAGGTGTAGTACAAAAGTCCTGGAAACCAATCAGTGCTGAATTGTCGAATGCGAGATAGGGAAACTCGTCGGTTGCGAACCAACCATAGCGGTTGCCCCCGACGGTAGTGCCTATGATGTCGCTTGCATCGGTGAGCGTCCACATATGAAGTGGAACGCCGGCAGCGTCTTTGATTGTTAGAGTCACGGATAACTGTCCCCCGGGAACACCATTGAACCTGTGTTCAAAGGTGTACCAGCCTTCCGCAGAAATAGTGAATGGATCTCTTCCCGGATTCTTCGGATTGGCGCCGCTGCGGCCGGCATTGGTGCTGGCACTAATGACGAAGCGCGGACCCGCACCCGTGGCGTCTGTATCAGTGTAGAACCCCGCGTTGAAGACGAAGTCACGGCGATGACTGCACGCGGGCGTGCTGATTGCGGATGTCCAGTCAAAGCGCGTGTCGTTTGCAAATAGCGTTAGCGCCGACGCGCTGCCGTAAGGCGCTGAAATGTCAAGGTAGATGTCTATTGATGTGGTGTAGCCTCCCGGCGGAAACGTTTCACTGTAACCGCCAAAACGGGTAAACGCGCCGCCCTGATCTTCGGCATGGAAGGCGCCGGTTTTCGAAGTAATAAGATGGGTGCCGGTTTGCACACGCACTGCGCCGAACCATCCGGACGTATCCGTCTCAAAACTTTGCAAGTAGGCGGCGTAAGCCAATCCGCTCATCACCAGGATCAGTCCCACCGCGACTAACCATCGTCTCTTTCTTAAGCGGCCGAGACGATGGAAATCTCCGTTAATAAAACCAAACTTTTTCTTCATTGGTTCCTCCTTGAGTTTGCACGTCAGTCACAGATCTGAGCTCGCGTAAGAACGCGCGGTGAAGTGGGGGCATTCAGGGGGATTAGTGGGAGAATTCAGAAGCGCTTGGTGTCGTGGTTTGGAAATCTCTGTACTAAGTGTTTCTCCATATCTGTGGTTGAGTACTCCGTTAGAGAACTCCGCCGGGACGATATAGAGATTGCAAACAGAGAAGTTCCAAAATGCGACACTTCCTTTTCCGTTGAAAAGGCGCTCTGAATTGACAGTTACAGGATATTCAGGAGGGTTGAGTAATCCTTGAGGTGCACGGTTGAGCTCTTAAACACGGGTTTAACTATTGCGCGGTCACTGTTTGCTGAGTACTATGTTCTTGCATTAACGAAGAGCGAGTCTTGCCGCTGAATGCAGAAAACACATAGACTCCTGCCGCTTTCTCACTCCCCCTTAACGAGAGTGGGTAGCATTGGCTCCATCACTTGATGGAGTCCAGAACCTTCATTTCTTTTTGGCGGTTTTCTTAGCGCCCTTTTTGTTCTGGGCTTTGGCTGATCACCCTGACCGCCGTAGCCAGGTTTTGCAACAGTCTTCGACTTGCTTCGCCTATCGGCAGACAGCTATCGCCCCACGTCAACAGACTCTTTGAACGTCCCATCCTGGTTGCGTTTTACGTAGCGCTTGTCAGTACCGGTGTCTATACGTTCCCGCTTGCCTTTTTTGATTGCCATGTCGATGTGCCTTTCTCGCTTGGAATGCTGCAGTATGCTTGAAGGCGGTTTGCAGGAGCAAAGAGACTGAGTCATAGAAACCGAAATTCGCAGCACCGTCGCCGCACCAGCTTGATGCGAAACACGCCACCGCCGCTCCGGTCCAAAGAGTTGTTCGGCGCGCTTACGATGATCACTGCATAATCTGGTTATCACTGCGGAATCAGTGACGAGTAATGGTTGGCAACCAACCGCCAGCGCCCTTCCTGTTTTATCCATACCCTGGTAAAGCGATTGTCACGGGGAACAGCTTTGCCTTTGTCTTGCCCAATCATTGTTGAGCGGCCAGTCTCCACGGCCGTGTTTCCGTAGACGCGCACTTGAACGTCGTCGGTGGTGATAGATTGAAATTTCAAATCACCTGACGTGAAATCTGAAATAACCTGCGCCTTGGTTCTCACTGTGCCGCTTGGTCCTACGCCGATAAAATCATCAGCGTAGATGCGGTCAAGGGCCACAGCATCAGCATCGATTTGCGCTTGAATGCGTTCATGATCGAGTTGTCTTATGGCCTGCTCAACGCTCTTTTTTGAATCTCGTCGCGCGCTTTGCTTTTGCCCGAGGGCGATAGAGGCTGATGCTGTAAAAACCAGAACCGCTATGAATAGTGTTTGTCTCATGGAGAGTTGTCCTTATAAATGATGCTGCCTACCAGTCCTCAGCGCCGAACGCTGCGCTTGAGCGGCTCGCCCACGCAACCTACCAAAGAAGCCCGCTCATGGCGAGTCCGCTGCCGGGCGCTTATTAGGTTTCGCTGATCGAATGCGCTTCGCTTTTAGAGATCAGGACAACGCCCATTGTAGCGAAGGGCAATCTTGTAACGCTTGGTTGTCCACAATTCGGCGTGCCAAAACTCTTGTACCCTAAGAATGTCATGCTTCCCGCGACAGATTGCCCAGTGATATTGGAGGTTGGGTGAGACCGTGTTGTTACAGCCTATCCGGACACATCGGCCTAGCATCTCGTTGCTTTCGCAGGCGGCCCAGTATGTTTCAGCCTGTGCTGGCTCCGGCGGTGGTAACCTATCGCCGAAGAGGGTCGCGAAAACATCAATGAACCTGCGCGCGTGCTCGGCGAGTTGCTTGTCAACTTTCCAAACATATCTCGGTCGTGGTGGGGCGACCATAGCAGACCCCACTATCCACTCCGCATACAACACAACCGATTCACGCGTGGCAGTGAGAACCACCGCGTCTCGTATTCGCGCTGCCAGACCCACCAATGAGAAATCATCCATCTTCTCTGCTGCACCATAAGCATTGTCTGTCAGGCGCTGCACGCTCCATTCAAACATAGGAGTATCGGACAGCGCCTGCGACAACGCATCCCTTCCGGCGGGCAACAGCTTGTCGCTCGGTATCGATTTTCCGTAGAGCGGCGCAGACGTGACATCGCGCAGACGTTGAAATTCCGGCAATGAGAGGACTACTGGCGCGCGCTCCTCGCCGACAGCTTGAAGGGCACGCATGAGGAGGAAGTATTCGGTTAACTGCGGATCTTCGGCATAGTAACCTTCGACTGGCACTGCCGCCCTCTCAACTTCAAGTGCTGCCGCTATGCGACGCGCGCACTGCAAAAGCTCTCCGCGTTCATGCTGCTTCATGGCGTCGCGGTAAAGTTTGTCCAAACCCAGAAGGAAGGTTCGGTTATCTACGATACGACGTTCTCCAAACATACATGCTCCTACACGGTCTAAGCTGCGCTTCAGCGGCTCGCCCACGCAACCTACCAAAGAAGCGCGCTCATGGCGAGTCCGCTCCAAGCGCTTATAGGAGCGCGATGTTCAGAAGTGGTTGGGTTATGCGCTTCATTACGTTAGTTTAGCACCCTTGGGAATTTGACCTTGGAAGAAGGACTCGCGCTGAGCTTTGTTTCCGTTGTCGACACGGAAGGCATTCGCCAAGTGCGAGTCCTTCTATTTTAGTAGTCCCAGTAAGGATTGAACGGCAGATAAGCCTTCGAGAATCATTTACGGCTCTAATCAAACCGCAGTAGGAAGATTCTTACAAGTTAGCCGTGAGTTATATTTTTTGGGCAGGCGAGTTCATGCCGATACGTTCGCATACAGCTACGTCCTCGAAGGTTTGCAGCAGGGAACCGCAACAGAAACTCGAAGACATGCTCTATAGAAAAACGGGTTGACTAGTCGGGCTATTAAAAACCGAAAGGCCAGCTTTTTGGGCTGGCCTCTCAAGGTTGGGCGGAAGCATTCAGCTTCCCGTTGGTCACTGTCCTCGCCCCACCAACCTAAACCCGATTGAGTTCATTTTACGAAACAACGGAGTTCAAATAGGTCAACAACTGCGATTTAGGCATGAGTTAATTATTGATCAGTCGGGAGACTTCTCCGATTAGATCGTTAGCATCAACAGGCTTCACCAGGTAGCCTTGCGCCCCAGCATTAAGGGCGCGTTCCTTGTCAGTATTCAAGCCTGCGCCAGAATAAAAAAGGATAGGTGTCATAGCGTCAAACTGGCGGATCTGCTTGCATAGGTCTACGCCGGAAGTCCCCGACAACCAATTGTCTAGAAGGCATAGCTCAAACCTTTCCTTCGTGAGAAGATCAATCGCTTCCTCGGCACTGTCAGTAGCCTTCACTTCGTAGCCTGCAAACCGCAAGGTAAGAATGATTAGTTCGCGGGTGTCGGCGTCGTCCTCAGTGCAGAGGATACGGGACTTGGGGGATTTCATTTTTTAGCCCTTTCGGAGTTGGAGGCCATCTCATTTCGGAGGTAAGTCGAGGTAGGGCTTGTCCACAATACTCTGAAACACGTGGATGCACAAATCGGACCGGGCCAAAACCGAAAGGCCAGCAGGAATTGCAAAGCTAAATGAAATAGGTGTGCCTTATAACACTTCAACTGCGCTCTAGCGCCCATTATCAAGGACCTCGCAAGTCTCAGGAAGAATCTCCGCTACTCGTGAGCGGTGTAATATGGGAATTAATGCCCGCCTTTTTTAGCGCCTCCTGCGCAACAGCTTCAGCGTTTACTTTTTCCTGTAAGACGTCACGAAGGTAGGCCGTCAAGGTTAGTATCACTTCGGAATCAATGGGCAGCCCGCGGCGAGCGCGATCTTCAATTTGTTCTAATTCCCTAGCGGTCATAGACCCCCTCGTTCGGCGATGGCCTGGTGCGGACAGACGTAGTCCGTAGGACTTCTTTAGGAAAGAAATCACTGATAAGTTCGGGCTTCCAGGGAAGAGAGCCGGGGATGGAAGAGCTGCACGGTTTGCTCAGATACCAGCTAGACTATTTTGGTTGCAAATAAAATTCACGCATCCGACGAATTTTTAGCCTCTTGCGCGGTAGAGTCGCCCCAAGTCTCAGAATGGACTCTGCAAGCCCGCTCTGTTGGCACACTTGGGCGATCTTATACGCAAGCGATCACAACGCCCGCGCTTCACCAGCTATGACAAACGGCGGGAGGGGACTCCTTTTAGAGGGCACTATCGTCTATGCTGCTTTAAGAAATTGGCCCAATACGTAAATTAGCCGGTTGAAGTCAATCGGCTTCGCCAAAAACTCGTTGAAGCCTACGTCCAGAGCCTGAGTACGATGAGTTGACGTATCGTGTGCGGTACAGGCAATGATTGGGACTTTGCGCAATCCCGGCACTTCACGCAGCAGCCGGACAGCGCCAAAGCCGTCTATCACTGGCATCGACAAGTCCATAATGATTAGATCCGGACATTCACTAGTCGCTACTCTTACTGCTTCCAAGCCGTCGCTGGCCTCTACTGCGGAGTATCCCATGCTAATTAGGAACACGCTTAAAAGCTCACGAATGGACTCGTTATCGTCCACTACCAGGACAAGCAAACCGCATCGCTTAAATGTGCTCAAGGCCAGTACCCCCCATTACCAGACTACAGTGGAAGGGCACTCGTTAGAATCTAATAGAAAGGCGGAGGGGGAATCGGCACATAACGCTGTCGCGCCAAGAATTAGGTTTGGAATGGACTCCAATGTAGCTTCACGATACGCTCACCCGCGCCCACCGTCAACCATATATGTGCGCTAACGTACATAGGCTCTTGATTGACCGGTTGGTGGCCCCGCAGCGCTGCGGAGAATCGGTTTTCCCCCTTGAATTTTGACATCGCTCACCGTGTTGCAATCTTGAGGAAAGTTATGTACTCCAAGGAAAATATGCGATGGAGACATGACACGCAGGCATGCCGTCCAAGCCGAGATGGTAATTGAGCGGGATCGCCTTTTTGAACCTGTTTGTCAGTATTGTTTTGTGGCTGGAACACGTGGTCAGAGGGAAGCAAAGGAAAATTACAAAATACAGATGAGCTAGAGGTTCACAAACTTTTCGTGCCCAAGTTGTTTGATGCGCTGCTCTAAGGCGGCAAGTCTAGTTTCAAGGTCAGGTTGATTTTGGCTCACAGGGAATTATCAAGTGTTTAGGGCTTTTTCTCAAACAAATCGCGCCATGTCCAGATTGATTCAGTTACGCTCGCGGAAGTTAAAAGAGAATACAAACAAAGAAACAGCCGCCTTCATATTTTCCCTCTTGCGGCTGAATCGGTTTGTCAGTCTAGTCAGTCTTCGCATATACGCACGGTATTCAGAAGCACTTTTGCTTAGCTGGATGGCTCATTCATCTGTTCAGTTTATTTCGTCTTCGCATACTCGTTTTTGGCTTCAATCAAAATGGGTAGATCCCGATCGCCGTCCTTCCAGACAGCCAAGAAATCTTCATACAACTTGCGCGCCCCAGCTTTGTCACCTTTGACGGCGGCGGCCCGTGCCATACCCAAACGCGCCAGCGGGTACAACGTGGAGACGACGAAATCGGTCTGCCCTTGGCTGCTTAGTATCTTCTGAAATTCGGCGGCGGCTTCTGCTCCCTTTCCCAAGCGTAGGTAGCACAGACCGCGCAGGTATTGCGGTTGAAAGTCGGCGGCGGTTTCGTAGCGTGTGACCGGCGCGAGTAGCTCAAGCGCCTGCGCCGGTTGCCCGCGCTGGAGTTCGAGCGCCGCCAGTGTGACGGGCAGCCAGATGAGGTTAAGCCTCGTGTCGTTGGGATATTGCGCGGTGAAACGATTGGCGTGTGCCTTCGCCTGCGCCGCATCGCCGCACAGCGCGAAGACGCTCATGCTGTCCGAAAAGGTGCTATCTTGCGAATTGGCAAGGGCCTGACTCGCTTTTTGTTTCGCGTTTTGGCAATCTCCAAAAGCCGCGGCGGAGAAAGCCCAATGACTGGCCGTCCAGGCTACCAGTCCTTTCATGCCGCGGGTTTCCTGCATTTTAATGGCGCGGTTTGAAAGTTCCGATGACTTGCGCCACTGGCCCGCAAGCGCTGCTGATTGAGCCTGCAAAACGAACGACCAATAGGGAAAGGAGCTGGCTTCCGCCCAATCCAGTTGCCGCTGCAGGTCCGACGCGTCGCCGCGACGGTAAGCATTCCAGTAGAGATACATATGATATTCGGGCGCATCAAGGTTGTTGGCAAACGCTTGCCGATAGATCTGCTCAGCTTCGTCGAAGCGATTTAGATACATCAACGCGCCGGCATAGTTTGAATAGGTCGCGGCTACTTTAGGATTAAGCCGGACAGCCTCGCGTCCGTTGGCGGCGGCTTTTTCAAACTCGCCCAGATCTATATAAAGGTCTGCGAGCGCATGATATGGTCGCCAGAAACGCGGGTAAGTTTGCTTCCAAATCTCGCCTACCTCGATCCCTTTCTCCAGATCGTGAGTGACCGCCAGGTGATAAATCAGCGTGATATACAGCTTTTCATTTTCGCTGGTGCGCTCGCGCAACTCGTAGGCTTTGCTCGCCGAGGCGATCGCTTCGTTGTGAAAACCGCTGTTGAGTTGCTCGCGCGCGAGGGCTTGGTAGCCCAGCGCAAACGTCGGGTCGAGTTCGACCGCTCGCTGATAAAACGGAATCGCGTTCGGATAATTGCCGCTGTTGGCTTGCTCCAAGCCGAGCGAATAAGCCTTTAGCGCCGGTAACGATGCAGTGGTAGCCTGTTCGATGGGCGCATCGAACTTCTGAATCGAAGTCAGGTTCTCGCCCAACTGCTCGCGCAGCCTGACTGCGGCTTGTGAAAGAGCTGTTAGCACTCGCTCCTTTCCTTGGGCCTCGGTTTGCTCGCGCGCGATTTCGTCGCCCGACTGCGCGTTGACCGCTCTTAGCATGATCACGTAATTGCTTCCCAGCGGCGCTATCGAACCGGAGAGAAAGGCTTTCAATCCTTGCCGTTGGCAAATTTCGCGCGCCACCGCCTCGCTCACACGATCGTCCGGGGCACGTTGCATCAACTGCAAGGTTTGACGCACGCGCGCCTCGGGAAAAATGTCGAGAAAAGGTGACTGCCCCAGGGTGACGGCCAGGCCCTGTTTAAGTGCGCCGTCGAAAACTGGGTCCCCGGTCGTATTGTCGATGTCAGCGAGCAAGATGGTGTCTTTGTCTGTTAAGACCGCGGGCATGGGTTTAGAAGCGAAATAAAGCAGGGCTGCCGCTGCTATCAGAAAGGGAATCAGCGCAAGGGCAGCTCCGCGTTTGTGTTGCTTTACTTGATTAACCAGATACTCGGCGCTTGAAGTTGTATGAATATCTAAGCCTGCTGTCTGGACGGTCATTGTCGCGGTGGGCGCGTCCGTACGGTCAGTAGACGCCGTGCGCTCGAGTTCGGCTGCAAAGGTCAGGCGTCGCCTTAAGCTCTTGAGGTCAGCGGCGAAGTCTTTGACCAGTTGGTAGCGTTGATTGCGATCTTTTTTCAAGGCTTTGGCGACGATACGCTCAAGTTCTGGTGGGCACTCCGGCGCGACTTTCGAGAGGGGGTTGGGCTCAGTCCGCAAAATCGCAGCGATCAGATCGCCAAAGGTTTCTTCCGGAAACGGTTTTTGGCCGGCGATCATTTCGTAGAGCAACACGCCCAAACTCCAAATGTCGGTCCGCGCATCGATTTTCTGATCACGTATCTGTTCCGGCGACATGTAGTGAGTAGTACCTATGATTTTGCCAGCTTCAGTCTTGACCAGTTTTTCTTTGGTGTCGGCTTCGCTGTCCGTTGTCGGTGATAGGTGCTCGGCTAGCTTGGCGATGCCGAAGTCCAGGAGCTTTACATAACCGTCGCGCCGCAGCATGACGTTGCCTGGCTTGATGTCGCGGTGAACGATGCCAGCTTCGTGCGCCGCCTGCAGTGCCCTGGCAATCTGCGTTGCAATCGCCAGCATTTCGCTCAGCGTGAACGGGTGATCTGCGAGTCGCTCACTCAGGGTCGTGCCGTCTATGAACTCCGTCGCGATGTAGTGCACCCCGTCCGATTCGCCGATTTCGTAAATGGTGATTATGTTGGGATGATTGAGCGCCGAGGCAGACTTCGCTTCCAGAACAAAGCGACGCATTCGGTCGGCATCTGAGGCGAACTCTGGCGGAAGAATCTTGAGCGCTACCTGGCGGTCAAGTCTAGTATCATGAGCCAAATACACCTCGCCCATCGCACCTGCGCCGAGTTTCGAGACGATGCAGTAATGCGAAAGGACGGAATTGACGCCAAGCGTTTCGCCTATTGATTGGTTCACCGTGTTGAGTTGAATGTTATTTCCTTTTAACGCCCAAATTACGAACCTAAGCGCCGTTTACAACTTCACAAGCGCAATTGCTACGGAGGCTCACTTCGCTGGCAAGTGAGGACAAGTACAACCCAAGCACTCTTTATCTATTATGGGGAGTACCCAAACTTCACGGATTGCACGACAGGTAGCCCAAGCATCAACCAAAGCGGCCTAAATATGATAGGACAGACTGACCTGGGCTACGATACTTCGCAGTATGCTGGGGGGACATTCTATGACACTTATGCCCATGCGCTGACGCTCTTAGGAATCAGTCAAGTACTCCGCGCTTCTCTTGTACTTCGATTCCGGATGGGTTAATGCGCCAAACGGTGACCAGGTTCTCACTCCTAGCAACGTCACGGTAAATACTAACACTTTTATTCCATTGACCGGGGGCGGCGGACAAACATGCGACTTACTACCGGCCACGATCTAGATCAGCAAGACTGCAGGCGTAGGAACAGGCGACGTCAACGAACCGATTTCCATCCAGCCAAACGACAATAACTTGCAGTTCAGAGTTGTTGACTGCAAGTACATGTACAATCGCCACCAGTTCGCTTTCTGGAGCCGGAACGTACAAGGTTGTAGTAGTAATCAACGGAACACCCGCGGGAGGAGCTGCCTTCTTTGATTTGAAATAACTCACCGACCATTTCAAAACAACTGACCTCGCCGAATAACCCGGCGGGGTTTTGTTCTTTCTTCACTACCTCAGTTTTGATTTTTCCCCGCTAACTCCGCAAATCGACAATTTGTGAACTGTCCCGTCCAGGACACCCCAACGAACCCAAACTTGGCAACTGAGTTTGCTGTTCGTTCTGCTTTGATCATCGCTTGATCAGCTTCGCAAAGCTTTTCGATTTCACGGTGCCCAGTCATGCCATGTCCGGCTGAGATGCGAATGCGCAGCACCAGTTGATGACTGATGACCATGGTAGGCGTTTATCCCCCGAAGAACAGCTTCAGCACGTCAGTTCTGTGAAACCCATTTAGCGAGTCACCTCACTTCCGCTTTCGGTGATCGGTTGCGAAGTTCTTATCATCATCTCGGTGTTGAAGCCTTGTACTGCCATTTTCTGTAGTAACTGCTGGTAGAGTACCTCGTCCATTTGAGGTGACCTGCTCAATATCCAAAGATATTTGCGATCAGGCTCGCCGACCACGGCGTATTCATAGTTTGGGCCAAGATCCAGAATCCAATAATCACCATAGAAGGGCCAGAAAAACGTGACCTTCAATTTGGCATTCGTTTGCTTATCAACAATTTTTGCCTTGCCTTTGACCGTAGCATACTCACCAGAGGCTTTACGGCATCGATTAATGACTTCGAGTTTTCCGTCTGCACGCATTGTGTAGTTAGCCGTCACTATGTCGGCGCATTTCTTCTGGAATCGATTCGGCAAGCGCGAGATCTCGTACCAGCGGCCGACGTAACGGGTCAGGTCCACTGATTGGACCACCTCGAGCTCATCTTTTCGGCCTTCGAGTGCAACTGCTGCGAATACGAAAGTAAGAAACGTTATTAAGAAAATATTTCCGGTCATCAAATTCCTCCTGCAAAAACAGGTGCAAAAGAACCCAATGAGAAAAGAGTGGGAATCTCAATGCCTGAGAGACCCACTCTCCTCTCATTCCCCTTGCTCGAAACGATTACGCCGCAGCCGCAGAAGACGGGATTAACACAGCGTCAATGACGTGAATCACGCCGTTCGCTGCTTGCACATCAGGGGTTAACACTTTCGCGTCGTTAATTTTGAGTCCATCTTTGGTGCTGATCTTCAGGGCCTGCCCCTGTAGCGATGTTGCCGACTCCAAGTCAGTTACTTGATCTGCGGTCACCCTTCCACTTACGACGTGATAATTCAGAATTGCTGTCAGCTTTTCTTTGTTCTCAGGTTGCAGCAACTCGCTCAACGTCTCGGACGGAATTTTGGAAAACGCTTCGTCAGTCGGAGCGAAGACAGTGAAAGGACCGTCTGCCTTTAGAGTCTTTATAAGTCCTGCAGCCCCCAGTGCCGCAGCCAACGTTGAAAAGTTTCCTGCCGATAATGCGGTGTCAATTATGTCGAACTGTTTCTCCATGAACTTCTCCTAAGCCTTGTGGTTGTTGTTGAGTTTGTCGTGTATCAAATGCTCAGATCATCGACGTTCACATCTTTGGCACCAGCACGGCGTCGATTACGTGTATGACACCATTTGAAGCCTGGATATCCGTCTTCGTCACGCGAGCATCGTCAACCTTTACGCCATGCGTTGTGCTGACTTTGATCAACCCGCCCTCAAGTGTTTTCACCGCACGGCCGTTCAATTTCATCACTTGCTTTGCGCTGACACTTCCAGGTACGACGTGATAGAGAAGTATGGATTTAAGCTTCTCTTTGTTCTCTGGCTTGAGTAGAGATGCGACAGTGCCTGCCGGTAATTTGGCAAAAGCCTCATCTGTTGGCGCGAAGACGGTGAAGGGGCCTTCACCCGTCAAAGCGTCGATTAGTCCAGCCGCCTCCAGCGCAGCTGCTAAAGTCTTGAACTGACCCGCTGCGACGGCAGTCTCCACGATGTTGGCCGGCTTGGCGGTTTCTCCCGGAACTTCCGCTTTCGCCGAAAGTGGTTGGGCTCCAACTACTGCAAGCATTGACAGCAATGCGCCACGAGCAATGATCATTCTTCCGATCGATTTAGTAAGCTTCATTGTTAGCTCTCTTTCCTCCCTTGTTGTGGCTCCCCCCGGGGAGCCGTGTTTGTTCTTTGAACTCAGGTCTTGGATTCCCGATTACCTTTAGCCCCAAATTCTGTACGAGCGATTTGAGCGATTTGACTCTATACTAGGTTTTCCTAACCTGTCAAGTGAAAGGCAAAGAAAATTCTGCCTTGCACGAAATGAGCGATTTTGTTATGTTGCGACCATGGATGGCAAGGGAAACGAATGGCCGCTGCTAATCTGACAACCAAGGACGTTGCGAGGCTGTTGCTCGTTAGTGAGGCGACGGTGAAGCGCTGGGCTGACGATGGTCTGTTACTTCCCAAGAAGACCGTAGGTGGTCACAGGCGATTTAGTATTCAGAGCATCGCGCGATTGCGGCGTGAGCAAGGCATCGCGCCTGCTGCTCAGTTGCCGCCGAAAGGTGTCAGGAAAAAGATGGTTCCCGGCAGTCTGCCTTCGGCCGAAAGTTTTACCGAGGTCTTGTTGAGTGGCAATGAAGCGGAAGCGGCTGCTCAACTGATTGATGCTTACCTACAGAATCATGCGCTCGCCACCCTCTTCGATGCGACGATAACTAATGCTATGCACCGCGTGGGCGATCTCTGGTTCAACGGCACAATAACGATAGCTGACGAACATTTGGCAACGCGCGTAATACTTAGCGCGCTGCAGAAACTACGAGGCATCGTTGTGCCGGCACCGGCGACGGGTTTGAAGGCTCTAAGTTGTGGCATCGAAGGAGACTTGCATGAGCTGCCTATTCATCTGGCTGAGATAATAATTGAAAGTGAAGGCTGGGACACCTCGAATCTTGGACCAAACACACCGCTGTTTACACTGCGCGATATGGTGGCCCAGAAAAAACCTGATCTTGTCTGTATCTCCGCACGATCTATTGTTGATTTGGATCGGGCAACGACAGAGTATTCACAATTCCGCAAAGTCCTTGAAAAGATCAACGGCACAACGGTACTGGGGGGTGAAGTCTTCCGCGACTCAAGTTTGCGGCAGCGTTTTCCCGCCGAGTTCTACGCAGAATCGTTCGGAGGGCTATTAACGTTTGTGAAAGAGCTGGCTAAGAAAACGTAGTTTCAGTTCACTCGGTTCACATTTCGCGGAGATGCGCGCGACCGAAGCGCTACCAGCTTAGAATAAACCAATGATGAAAAAACTTTTTTTGAAACGAGTAAGAATGAGTGAAGGTCGATGACCAGAGAGCACCATGATGACAGACTGATCCTGCTCACTGGCGCTACAGGCTATGTTGGCGGTCGCCTGTTGCGAGTACTGGAACATCAGGGACATCGCGTCCGCTGCTTGGCTCGACGACCTGAGTTTCTGAAACCGAAGGTCAGTGGCGGCACTGAAATCGTTGCTGGCGACGTGTTGGATCCCACCAGCCTCGGCTCAGCACTTCGCGGCGTCAGCGTAGCTTACTACCTGGTCCACTCGATGGGTTCCGCAGGATCCTTTGAAGAAAACGATCGGCGGTCAGCGCGGAATTTCGGCGCGGCCGCAAAGGCGGAAGGGGTTGAGCTCATCATCTATTTGGGTGCGTTAGGGAACGATGGAGAGACGCTGTCGCCGCATTTAAGAAGTCGACAGGAGGTAGGTCAGATCCTTCGTGAGTCGGGTGTGCCGGTACTCGAATTTCGAGCTTCCATCGTGATCGGCTCCGGCAGTCTTTCGTTTGAGATGATTCGTTCCCTCGTTGAACGTCTGCCAATAATGATCACGCCCAGGTGGGTCTCAAGCCCGGCTCAGCCCATTGCGATCGATGACCTCCTTGCCTATCTCACAAAGGCGCTTTTCCTGCCCGTCACTGCAAGTCGGATATTCGAGATTGGAGGAGCAGCCCAGGTTTCATACGCTGGGATCATGCGCGCATACGCTCGTCAGCGAGGCATGCGCATTCGCATGATCCCGGTGCCAGTGTTGACGCCGTTTTTATCGAGCCTGTGGTTGGGTCTGATCACCCCTTTATATGCGCGCATTGGTCGCAAGCTTATTGAGAGCATCGTCCATTCCACGGTTGTCCGTGACAAATCTGCGTTAGAGACGTTCGACATCCGTCCGGTGGGAGTTGATGAGGCGGTCCGCAAAGCATTGGCGAGGGAAGATAAGCAGTTTGCAGCCACACGTTGGTCCGATGCCCTTTCATCGTCTGGCCACACTAATGTGTTTGGCGCCGTACAGTTTGGAACGCGTCTTGTAGACTCAAGAACAGCGCACGTAGAACGATCGCCTGCGGTTGCCTTCACGCCAATCGAACGAATTGGCGGCGACAGCGGTTGGTATGCCTGGAACTGGTTGTGGCGAGTGCGTGGCTTTGTCGACCTGGTTATGGGTGGCGTAGGTGTGAGGCGCGGACGCTCTGGCGCCGATGTCTTACGAGTTGGCGACACTGTCGACTTTTGGCGAGTAGAGAAGTTTGAGCCAAATCATTTGCTTCGTCTCGCCGCTGAGATGAAACTACCCGGCAGGGCTTGGTTGGAATTTGAGGTAACCGGCGACGACTCTACTTCAACGATTCGGCAGACAGCGATTTTTGATCCAGTGGGATTGTTTGGGCGACTTTATTGGTACGCGCTCTACCCCTTCCATCAGTTGATATTCGGCGGCATGCTCCGACGGATCGTGGTCGCTGCATTGCACGAACCCGGAGCAGCAACATGACCCAACGAACCCAGCTTTCGGGTTTGGGGTTCAGGTGAAGGCTATGGAAACTACCATCCTGTCCGAAATGGAATCCTGAGCTCAGCGACCATTCAAAACAACTAACCTCGCCGAATAGCCGGCGGGGTTTTGTTCAGCAAGAGCAGAAATCGAATGGCCAGCGTTTTGACACCGGCCTCTCAAGGTTGGGCGGAAGCATTCAGCTCCCCATCGGTTACTGTCCTCACCCGGCAACCTAAACCAATTGCTGAGTAATTTCTGTGGAATGGCGTCATCGTAGGAACTCCCTCCTATTTTGGAACGGGAACGGGTCCTACCACCTGGTAATCCGGTAGCAGGACCCGTCTGGGTATAAACCATCTACTTAGCTGGCTTTCGGGATCACCAGTTTTTGACCGGGAAAGATGCGGTTCGGGTTTTTGACGACATCTTTGTTGGCCTCTTCAAACGCTTCCAACGAGACACCACTATCGCGTGCGATGTGCGTCATGTTGTCACCGCTCTTAACAACATAGAAATTTTCATCAGACACTGCAATCGTCAACACCAGATCGGATTCTCTCATGTCCGGATCCATCGCCGTGCGGGCGTCCCAGATCGCTTGCTTGTCCGCCTCGCTGGGCACGCTTCCGGTGATATAGAGTACGCCGCTCTGTTCCTGCACATTCAAGTCGGTAACGCCGTGTTGATTCGCGGCATCAACGACCGGCTGATACTTATCTGCTAAAGCCATAACGATGCTCCTCTCATCTTATGAACAAACTGGATGCGTCTGTTGCGCTACTTGATGGTCATTTGATTACTGACCTTCTTTGGCTTCGCGTCATTCGCGGCCATCATTGCTTCTTGCAATTTAGCCCTTTCGATCGTGCCTTTCAGAGTTACTTCGCCGTTGGCGACCTCAACGGTAATCCCGGTGATGTTGTGCTTCGTCAGGTTGGCCATCACCGCGCTCCTGATGGTGGTGTCCTCTGAAAAAACGATAGGCGGCTTCACGGTTAAGTTGTTAACCACCGACTTGACACCAGCGACGCTCTTGGCTTCTTGATCAACTTTCGCCTTAATGGCTTCTGAGTCGACGGCTCCCGTCAGGGTAACTGCCCCTTCGCTCGTGCTAACCGTTACGGAGTTAGCGAGCGCTGGACTGTCGGCCAAGATCTTGGCTTTAACGCCTGCGGTAATCGTGGCGTCATCAGGACCTTTGTTGCATGCCAGTGCGAAGACAACTAGAGACATGCAGGCGAGTCCGGTGACGATTCTTCTTCCAAGATGGTTTTTCATGATTCTTCTCCTGAAGGTTTGTAAATAAGAACAGGCAAAAGTACAAATCAGTGTTGGACCGCTGGGTGTTGCGAGTTTCAGGTTAAAGGTAGGAACCGAAAACTTGGAACCTCATTAGGGTCCGGCTCAACCTTTCAGTACGAAAGTCAGTTTCATCCTACTTTGAAGATAACAACTGAACAGGCACAATGTGCTGAAATCAGCTTGCTCTCCCTTACGTCAGCAGTCATGAACCTGACGTGAACCCACGGCCCAAGCGACTTTTCTGTAGGCGGTATTGTTCTCAGGTTTGATGGCAACGCGAATGGGCCCACCGATTTTGTCGTCTTTTGAATTTAGCCAAGTATACTATAAAAAGGTCATTCCGGCGCGACCGTGGCTGCAACGGAAAAGACTTTACAGCGACGATTGAATTTAATCGCGCACCCCGGTCAGCTCTGACGTTATTCAATATCATTTCCCGGAGAGTCCATATTCAAGCAGCCGCACGGTAGAAAATACCTTGCCTGGGGCTGCGCTCCGTGCTTCAAGAGAAAACCATCTTCTTAACATTAGACACCTCTTGGCGGTAGGAGTAGGCTATAAACTACAAGCCAATCCTATGAAATTTCAGGAGGTAAATATGACCAACATTGAGGCAATCGAAGGAGTTGGAGCGTCTTACGCCGATAAGCTAAAGGCGGCGGGTATTTCAACGACGGAAGCGCTGCTGGAGAGGGGCGCCTCTGCAAAGGGTCGAGAAGAAATTGTTGGGCAAACCGGGATCAGTGACAGACTAATTCTACGTTGGGTCAATCACGCCGATCTGTTCCGCATCAAGGGCGTAGCCGGGGAGTTTGCTGAACTGCTCGAGGCGTCGGGTGTGGACACGGTGCCGGAGTTAGCACAGCGGAATGCTGCGAATCTCTGTCAGAAAATGTCTGCCGCCAATCAGGAAAAGAAACTAGTTCGCAAACTGCCGACCGAGTCGCAAGTAACAACGTGGATAGCAGAAGCGAAGAGTCTGCCAAGGATCGTCACTTACGGGGGTCTGGCACAGGCGAAGTGATAGGCGGCGATACCACGCACTATATACCTTCCGCGCTCCAAAAATTGTCATTTCCGATTCTAGAACCGAAAGGCCAGCTTTTGCGCTGGCCTCTCCAGGTTGGGCGGAAGCGTTCAGCCTCCTGTTTGGTCACTGACCTCACCCCAGCAACCGATACCCGATTGCCTCGCATTTTACTAAAAGACAGAAATTCGTCAACGTGAGATCGCTTCACCGCCAATTAAGGTTTAGTACAAGATTCTTTCAACGGCCGTTTAGTTCGAGAAGTTCTCGTAATCGATCCTTCAGCACCGCATCCTTTGGGTTTTTCGAGCTTCCTGTTAGCCACTCGTGAAGTTTCTTTACGGTAAGACTATGAGTGACCGAAGTTCGCATCTCAACCTCCAACGTATTCAATCCTCTGGGCTCGCAATCGTGCTGCTTGAATGTCTTGACTGCCAATGCCGCAGCCTCAAAAAGCGTGCCCGCTTGGACTTCCGCCGTGTGTCGTATTCCCTCAGGGTCCAGGTAAGAAACAATGCAGGTCGCCATCCCGCCGAAGTTTAGCACGTTGTTTCATGGATGATACAAGAGCTGATAGGTTAAAATGGGCCTCACTGTTCTCACACCAGCAACGCCCTGAGGAGCCTGCAAGCCTCTCTGGAGTTGATCCCTCGATTACGGGCGTTATATATCCTGCGTGCCACTAAGCGGCTTTCAAGTGATCTTTGGCCAATCAAGATTTTACAGGCCCGCGTAATTGCGCTTTCGTCGATACCAATAAAACGGCAGACCGAGCGCGATCAAGATGAGTCCAATGATTGAACGGATTGGGCTGGTTAAAAGCGTGTTCACGAGGAGCCAAGCCGTTACCATCAAAAACAAAGCGGGCACGAAAGGATAACCGAACGTGCGATAAGGTCTTTCGGCGTTCGGCATCCTTCGCCGAAAAACGAAAATCGAGGCCCCCGCTAAACCGAAAAAAATCCATAGGACGAAGTTCTGATAATCGGTCAAAGTGTCGAATGAGCCGAAGAAAACTATAGTCATTCCCCAAACCGCCTGAGCGATGATGGCTTTCACCGGGACACGAGTCTGCCGGGAAACTTCGCCGAGCGTCCGGAAAAAGAGGCCGTCACGCGACATTGCATCAGACCGAACGCGCCAGCCTCATGCTGCTGATTTGCAACGTGCCCAGGACTGAAACTATCAACGCTGCTGCAACTATTTTCGACGATAAGAGGCCTAAAAATTTAGCCGCCACTCCGGTCGCAACGGAAGAAGTCGTTGGCACGCTCGCAATCTCAGCGGGCGTCAGTACGTAGAAATAAGCGGCGTTGACGAAGAGGTAAAGCGCGATGACCGTAAGAACTCCGCCGATTATTGCGCGTGGTAAGTTGCGTGACGGATCTTTGACCTCACCTGCCAGCATCACGATTCCTTGCCAGCCATTGTAGGCGGCGAGAGCGCCCAGCATCGCTGCGCCGAATCCGGCGAATCCACCGCGTGCAGACTCCGCGACGCCGGCGCAAGTGCCGGTCGCTCCAGACAAAGCAAAATTCGACCGATCGCCGGTTGCCAACACAAACGCGCCGATACCGATTCCCGCAACCAGCGCGATTTTCATAACTGTCAACACCGTGGCAACTCGCCCGCCAGAGAAACCGCCGCGCAGTTAACCAGCATCACTATGCCAATGATTGTTACGGCAATAGCTTGCGCCCCACTTAGAGAGACTCGTACTCTCGAAAAATGAAATGCGAAAACGTTTCCTGAAAACGCTCCGCTCGTGACGACGTTTAGAAAAATTCCGAAGGCTATACCACCCGTGGCGATGCTGACGGAGCCGACTACAAATTCCATCCAACCGTAAAGGAAACCCCAACGTTCTCCGTAAGCCTCCCGCAGGAAAACATAGATGCCGCCCGATTCCGGCATCATCGTTGCGAGTTCGGCAAGTGTTAATGCGCCCGCCAAAGTTAGAAACCCGGTAACAACCCAAACCGCAATGACCATCGCGGGCGTTTCGACATTGCAAGTCATCACGCGAGCCTTGAGAAATACGTTTGCCCCGACCATATTGCCGACCACAATCGAAGCGGCGGCAACAAGTCCGAGTCCGCGAATTACATTAACTTGGGTTTGCAGCGTTTCCGGCATTCCCCCATTCGGGTGCGCCCCACCCTTCAGACCGCCGCATTGTGAAGTTTTCCGGGCGTTAGTTTTGTACTGCGCATTCAAGCCTAATTCTCGTTTGCTGGACGCCTCCTCGTCAAACGCGAGACCTCGAATCGGGGCTAAGCAAAACGTCATCACCGTTTCCGCAGCAAGGCCCTCTGATGTAATGTTTGCCTCAATGCAACCATATTAGTTATGAGGCAACACAAACGTCAGGAGCGGTTTACCAATAAGCAGCCAGAGGTCACTGATTAATAAAATTGCTGATCCGCATGACGAGCCGGTGCAGGCCGAGGCGTTAATTCTTATTCTGGATGAGGTCTCGAGAAGGCGTCACTGGCCAACCGCTTAGGGTAAAGAACATCACCGTGCGCCTAAAGGATTACGCATTTTTCCGTGCCTTTAGAAAGTTTAAGCATTCGTACACGCATGTTGAGGATTTAGTAAAAGATTTCCATCGTTGATGTCGTTATTTCCTGCTACTTAGTGAGGTTCACGTCAACGTCGTCAACAGTCGCCGCTTCTAAAGCTTGATAGTTCATTGCCATAGTCACTTGAGGGGGGGTCCGGCGTCTAACAACTCCGCGTAGATATCCAATGCATCCTGAGTGAATTTGTCACGTCGGATCACAATCGTAAAAGATCCCTTCAACCTGCTGCTACCCCGTAAAAGCTGTCGACGTATCTCATCGGCAGCGGCTCCTCGTAGCATGTAAACATTTGCCGTACCTGAACCGTCAAATAGCTTGAAGGCAAAGTATGACTGCTGAGTGTCCCTGTAGCCATAATTGTAATATGAGCTCAATTCTATAACGCCATTAATAACAACCGGCGATTCCACAAAACTAATTTGGTCCGTTTCGACTTCCTTGATGCTCCTGAGACTCCGCTTTCTCTACCATGAGGGCGTTATCTCTCGGTATGTGTAGAGGATCACCCCCCCGCGAGGTTTTGGGCGAGAAGTCTTTGTTGAAATTACGAACAGGAACTCCGAGTTGTTTAATATGTTTTTCGTTCCGCGCGAAACGGGCTGCTTGCAAAACTGACCACGCTCGCAAATTTGGGTCAACATCTACTGCATTTCATATCTACTCATAAGCTCTTTTTGGAAATCGTCGCCGTTGTCTTCGCCCGCTGATAGTCGAATGCGGACCCACATCGGAGTGACCGAGTAGCCCCATCATTAAACTCATTTTGAAATGACCGTCAGGCAACTTATCGAGCGAGGGGCCAAGACTTGAAATAACGTTGATGGCGTCTGCGGTGTATTTACGGTCCGCATCGCTTGGTAAACCTGTATCATTATCTTGACTCCAAAAGCTGCGAAGGTTTTCGTCCATTTTATCAATTACTGACAGTATCAAAAGTGCCTGTTTTCTTTGGGCGGGAGTGAGTACTATTGTTGGCTGTTTGGTTGCCGGCCTTTTGCGCGACTGAGCTGTCGCGTAACAAGCAAAACAAAGTGCGATTATTAGAGCTGCTGTCAATACCGTGATCTGTTTAATGCGCGGCTTTTTCCCCACCAATGGATTTGACCTTGTCATTTGGTTGAAATTTTTCAAGGTACGGATTGTGCTCGAAGACGTCTTTCGCAATTTCGGTTTCTCAGACTTCCGATGTCGATGGAATCCCTGATTCTATCGCTGGGTCATGGGTGCATTGGCGCATTGCGCCGTTCGGGTATTGCGCGTTCTTTATATGTCTGAATCCAGTGCCTTTGCAAATGGCGCAAGCTGCTTTGACAGCTCGGGCGGCTTCTAGCAGCTCCTGGTGCTTGCGTTTCCGTTTCTCTTCAAAAAGCGAGATGGGGGCTTGGTAGTTTTCTTCGATGGCCTGAATCATCCGGGCTGGGACCGCTGAATCGGTGGGACGCCGTCTGCTGGAATGCTCCGCTGTGTTTTGCCTTTCTGAATCTGTCCCTGAATCCGGGTTATTGAATCCGCCGCTCCGGGGCCAGGGTAATACCTAATGACATAATCAATTTCCTCGACGGGCTCGTTGACCGCGCGGTATTCAACCTTACTGCTCTGCCCCCAATCAGCACCGCGAGGGTGACCTGGGGAATAGAGCACCAAGCCTCCGCGAAATGGGGCTGTGCGTCGTTACTTTGTCGATACGAAGGCATTCGCCAAGTGCGACTCTTCTGTTTTAGTAGTCCCAGAAGGGATTGAACGGCGGATAATAGGTTCTGGTATCGGGCTTTTCATTGGTTGGTTCGTCCTCCGTCGGTCCGGCACGATGCTTTATAACCACCGCCGGTATAGCCGCCTCGGATAATTCTTCGTCAACTTGGTGTACATGTTTGCCCGTGAGAATCATCTCGAGCTCCGCAGAATTTAGTGTCTGAGGAAGCTGGCTCACCTCTACTCCTAAAAGTGCCGCCAACTCCTGCCTTGGGTCATAATCATCCGTATGAACACTCAGCCAATCCGCATTCTCACTGAGCCACAATTCTTTGATACAAACGAATCTCGCTGCGTAATCTGATTCCCACCATTCGCGAACTAGTGCAGACGCACTTTTTGAGAGGTCGTAGTTACAAACGGATGCCCTTTCGGGATCGGCGCGAAACAATCCGTCGTAATACATGACATACCTGGGGAAGTAGATTGGAGCGCCTTCAACAAACGGTTTGGCGACAGTTGGTCCACCGTACTCGCCACCATTAGCCTCGATCCCCAGGTTAGAACAGATTAGCGCAATCCAGTTTTGCTCGCGCCAGATAAACCGTGCTCTACCTTCTTCATCTGCCGAGAAACCAATTATCTGCAACAACTCAAAACCTGAGATATTTCTGATGTGGGAGATTTGCTCTGGCCCTACGATATTTTCGGCCCGCATCTCTAACCTCACCCTTATAGCTCCCGCCACAGTGCGCGGGACATGTGGATAGTAGTTCGGGTATCCGCCCACGCCTTCTGATGCGATAATCAAATTATCAAGACGCTTTCGCAATTTCATCGCGCTAACCTCCGTTCTAGTTCATTGACCTTCTGTGTGAGATCAATTAGTTCAGTAGCTTGCAGCGTAAAACCAAGAATCGTGCGTGCGGCTGCTACCTCAGCATTTGGGTTGCCACATCTCAGATTTCGACGAAGGGAGTCAACCGCTTCCATGCTCGCAGCCTGCAAAGATCCTAGAGCGTTATTGAAAACCGACAGTTGGGCCTGTTTGTACTTCCTCTGGAAGTCGTCTCGCTGTAACCACCTCCACAGACTTGTCTCGCTGACGCCAGCAGCTTTCGCGGCTTGCGGCAAGGTTGGATGTGCAAGCAGCGCTATGATCGCTGCTTCCGCTTTGCGCGAGAGCTTATCGCCATGGCCACGAAGCGTTGGCAGAGCTGTTACGCCAGTTTGAAACGTTGTCGCGCTAGTATTTCTTTTCATCTGGTTTCATTTAGTCTCATCTGGTCTTGCATAAGCCTGAGATATAAAGCCACCTTGCCAGACTTTTGCCAGACTTCATGAGGTTAAGTACGCTACGTGTGACCATAAAAGATCCTCGACTGAGTGCAATCCGCTCGCTATTTGTTCAGTTATGTGAAGAATGAGAGGAAATTGATTGACTGGACTAGGGATTCATAACCCCAAGGTCGGCAGTTCGATCCTGCCCCCCGCTACCAACGTCCCTAATATTTTCAACAACTTACTCGATCCAATCTCAAGTTCTGAAACACGCTGGTATAGAAGGGTGGCAAAACCCAAGGAAGGTAAGATAGAAAAGCCTGCCCCCTCTCGTTATAGTCATTAGAATGCAATGACCGATAGATTGGATCAATCCAACCGGAGGAACCAGCGGCATTGGATCGCCGGCGGCTTCGTCGCTCTGGCTGGGATCTTCTGGGCAAGCTTCAACCCGCTCGGTCCTGGAATTGACCCAGGAGAGTTCGGCGAATCTGGGGAACGTGGTCGTCGCCAAGGCGGAGATCCCTCTCGGCGAGCGGATCACGGCCGAGCAATTGGTCTTGGCGCCGATTCCCAATGGCCGGGTTCCCGAAGGTGCGTTCAGGAAAATGGATGAGGTCGTCGGCCGGGTAACAATCACGCCTATCGGTGTGCGCGAGACCATCACAAATCTGAAGCTCGCCCCAGCAGGAACTGGAGGCGGACTTTCGGCCGTTATTCCGAAGGGCTACCGGGCCATGACCGTCAAGGTCGATCATGTGGTGGGAGTCTCCGGCCTCATCATGCCGGGTTCGTTCGTCGACATCGTGGTCCTCCTTCCAATGTCGCAAGCAGGAGCGACGAAGGGCCCCATCTCAAAGATCGTACTGCAAAACATTAAGGTGCTCGCCAGCGGAGCAAAGATTGATTCAAGCGACAACCAACGCCGGCCATCGGAAGTACAAGCCGTGACGCTTCAGGTGACACGCGAGCAGGCAGAAAAGCTAGTGCTCGCGGCGAATGAGGGCAAGCTCCAACTGGTGCTGCGTAACTATCCTGACCAGGAGGATACGCAATTTATAGGAAGCCCTGAGGGTCGTTTTTGAGCGGCGAAGCACAGAGTATGTAGATCTTGGCATCTTGGCATAGTCATCAATGTTTGCCACTGTTCGCGCCGTGGCGGTACCTTGCTTGCGGCACATTCTTCCCATTAATGAAGCCCCGCCGTTGGGTTTGGATAGCCACCGACGCCCGAAAGAAAACCGCCAGAAAATATTTGACAGAGAGCGCCCTTGAGTCTAGATTTGGCCGCGTACCATCTACCTTCTTTGTTTGGCATTTGTCGTTTTGCCGCGGAAATTAAATTCCCAGGGCAGTAACACTCCGCGGGCATCTTTTCTTCACGACTAAGGCTTGAACTTTCAACGTGCGGGTCTCGATTAAGTTGCCGCGACACCCTTGATCCAGGCCAGGGCCACGGTTTCCCGGGGGTAAAGTTCCGAGCGGGCTTTCCGGAGCACCACAAAAAGTAACGACTCGGACGTCCCACACAAACTTCAAATTGAAGTCGCTCTTCTGAAATCCGCACTTTCCAAGTTTTTCCCATTATGAATGCAAGACAGCAGAGTGGCTTCCGTTCTTTGTCAGATTGGCGAACCTCTCCCGAGGGTGATGTCACGCCAGGTTGGAAGACCTGCACTGATTTTGACAGCGTCTCTTCTCAATTCTCTCCCGTAGCTTTTAGGTTAAGAAGTTGTGGACCGGCCAAGAATTCTGTGCTGGCCACTGAAGTACTTGTCCGTTTGGATGAAATTGAGTTCCAGTGGAACGACGGCAAACACACTGCGGGTGATTCTGAACACGTGATGCTAGTCGTGACGAGAAAAAATTTTTAATAAGGAGTCAGACATGAAAAAAAGCTTTTATAGAGGAGCGCTAGTCCCCTTTGTCATTGCTGCGATGCTGATAGCGTCGATGGCATCCCCACAGCAGGATGAAAGTAAGCCACCCCATTTGCGGACCGCACAGGGACCAGGCGCAAACAAGTCGGCTCGCGGAACCTCGGCAGCAGACAAACTGTCAATGCCACTGAAGGTCCTGTATCGTCAGTTTTCAGACACTCGCGGTGCCAGGTCGGATGAAGCCGAATTCTCCGAGCATGATCTCTCTAACCTTTTCGGGATTGGTGGCGAAGAAAAAAACCCATCGATTGAAGTTGCCCTCAGAATTGATGGTTCCGCAGACAGGGCCGCATTGGAAAAGGCCGGAGCGAAGATTCGGCTCCAGGCAGGCGACATGATTTACGCGAGTGTGCCGGTGCTTGCACTGCAAAGAGTTGCGCAACAGCCAGCTATCAGCTCCATCAAGCCAATGATGGGTGCGCGCATTCCAAAGCCACCAAGAGATAAGACAACTCCGCAGATGATGCGCGAGACGAGGGGAGAAACGCGCGGCGAAAACGTAGCTGGCGATTTCGCTCACCAGACTCTGACCGGGAAAGGCGTGGTGGTTGCGGTAATCGATACTGGAATTGACTGGAGTCATCAGGATTTTGTTAACGCAGACGGAACTTCGCGCATACTTTACCTATACGATCTCTTCGATTCGTCCTGGACAACTTCAAGCGGGCGTATCGGAACTCAGCCTCCACTCGTTGATAAGGACAACAAGCCGATTGGCACGCTCTATACAAACGCGCAAATCAACGCTGCGCTTAAAGGTCGGGGAACGGTTGCGTCAAAGGACGTGGTCGGACACGGTACTGCCTGTGCCGGAACCGCAGCCGGCAACGGCCGCGCAACGGCGAAGGGTGTACTGCCAGGAACCTACAAGGGGGTTGCCCCTGAGGCTGACCTGATCATAGTCAAGGCGGAGAACGGGGACGGCGGCATCAGCAGCCTCGGGTACTACACAGTCGAGTGGATCCTCAAGACGGCAAAGTCGCTCGGCGAGCCGGCAGTCATAAACATGAGCTTCGGCAGTCAGTGGTCGTCGCACGAAGGTGATGCTCCACAGGAGAGCCTGGTGGATAGTTTCGTCGGCGCAGGAAAGCCAGGCGCCGTCATCACAGTTTCGGCAGGAAATGAAGGCAGAGACAGTTTTCACGGCGGCAGCACGTTCGGCCCCGATCGGCCCGGGCAGGCTGACAATTTTAGCAGCGGCATAGAGCTCTTCGTCACCGAACCTAAGGGAACGCTTCTCACTTCATACTTCAGCGTTAATGACGATTGGGGTTTGGCGATTGTTGGGCGAGATAATTTCTTCGTCGATCCCACGGGTAAGCCGGTCGTTTTCTATGTGTCGAAGGTCGGCGAGGACATTGGAGGGAAGCTTTCGAAACCCACCAAGGCACCTCAAAACTTTAGCGAATACTTCGACAAGCAGGTCGCAATAGAAAACGTTAGCAAGAAGACTCAAGAAGTCACAATTTTTCTGCCGAAGGGCTCATATGACATCTATGGCTTCGGAGCATCGCCCAAGGTAACCAACGGTCGTTTCGATCTATATATTCCGGCGTCTAACGGCGGCAGCTTTGGCAAAGGAAATGAAGCCCGATTCATGGTCGGTTCACCGGGCAATGCCACAAACGTCATTACTGTCGGTGCGTATGACTTCCGTGGTTCATGGACCAATATCGAGGGGACGCAAACTCTCTACAACATGAAGCCCGGCACAATCTCAACTTACTCAAGCCCGGGTTTCCGCCGCGACAGTGTAATCAAACCCGAGATCGCTGCACCTGCAACCTACACGATATCGCCGCTATCGAAAGATTCCGCCGAGATGGGTAGAAATTCTGATGGCGCTCCAGACAAAGCGAATATCACCGATGATGGTTTTCATCTTGCTTGGGCGGGAACCAGCGCCTCCTCACCTTACACAGCCGGCGTGATTGCGCTGATGCTGCAAAAGAACCCGACACTTGATGCCGCGCAAGTCAAGGAGATTCTCAAGAAGACAGCGATCAGAGATGAGCAAACGGCTGGAACACCGAATCCCCAGTGGGGCTACGGAAAACTTAACCCGCCTGCGGCTATCAGAGATACACCTGCACTAGCCGGGCCGCCGCGCCGCAAAGCGGAATAGGTCACTCATGCGCACGGCTTTGCTTGGAAGAGGAATGGTGGCCATAGCTTATCGGGTGACGTTGATTCTAATTCTATGCGCTCTGGTTTTGAGTGGCCCGTCGGCGCGGTTGTTCCGCGCCCGGGCTAGCCAGAAGCAATCTGCTGAGAAAACAACTCCGAATGAAACGCCCCGCAAGCACGCGCTGCTGGTTGGCATCTCGAATTATTGCCGTGGCGACGGCAGTGAATGCGGCAAGAGAAAAAAATACTGGTGGGACTTGAATTCAGAACCAGATGTCGATGCTCTGAAGCAGGCCCTGATACAGAAGTTTGGTTTCACTGAAAGCGAAATCAAAGTTTTGAAAACCAGACCGGAAACAACTCATGAATCGATCCAAAAGATGTTCAAGTCGTTTCTGATCGATCAGACCCGCGAAGGCGACATCGTTTACTTCCACTACTCCGGTCACGGCGGCACTGTCCCGGATGACGATCAGCATGGGCCAAATCCGGTAGCCGGAGATGAAATAAGCGGCTATGACCAGACACTGATTCCTTCCGACTACGTCTCGCGAATGGACGCCTCGAACGACATCCGTGACGACGAAATCAAAAAGTGGCTCGACGAGTTGAAAACAAGGAAGCCCGGCAACGTTACTGTAACTATGGATAGTTGCTTTTCGGGCACGAACACTCGCGGGGGAAGGTTTCTCGTTCGCGGAAGTAAATGGGAAGGCGCGCCGCCGCAGCCACCGAAGAATCGGGGCACCAAGCCCACGCCGGGAGACTCAAGTGGTTTGTTGCCCGAAGGCTACGCCGCGTCTCTGGGATACGTGGTGATTGCCGCCACGCGTAATGACCAACTGGCCGGTGAAACTGATGGGTTTGATGGCAAGGCGATGGGATTGCTCTCATATGCTTTGACGAAAGCCTTGATGAGCGCCGGTCCCCGCTCTACATATCGCGACATCTTCGGACGAATTTATGAGGAAGTAACGCGCGATGGGCACGACCAGAATCCGACCATCGAAGGCGAAATGGACAAGGTGCTGATGCAGGGGATAGCGCTTCCCCCGCAGCCTTTCATAAACGTTAGGATTCAAAATGAGAACGCGCTGCTAAACGCTGGCTATCTACAAGGAATGACAAAGGGCTCGCTTTTCGATCTCTTTTCGGCAGACACGAAAGATTTCAAACAAGCAACGCCTGTTGCCAGCGCGGAAATCGAGAGAGTTGATGCTACATCTTCCCGATTGAAGTTAACTCAGCCGGCAAAGATCGATCTGAAGCAGCTTGAAAATGCACGGGCCAGGGAAAGCGATCACAAGTTTGTCGATGCCCGTCTGCGCATCATCTTCGAGGGAGTCCCGCAGCCTGCAGAATCAACGGACGATCTGGCGACGAAGGTCAAGAAGTTAGACATCGTCCGCGGCGATCTTAAAGACCCCCGCGAATGGGACATCAAGATTTGTCGTGGCAAATGCACGGATGAAAAGCCCTCGTCGCTCGGGAACGACGACAATTTTTCCACTGGCTACACCATCATGCGGCAGGACGGCTCCATCGTTCGACGTGTGCCTGATGAGGCCGATGCGTTCGGCAAAATCTCACTCGCACTGAAAGGCGAGGCCCGTTGGCGGTTCGTCAAGAACCTAAAGAACGATGATCCAATGGTCAAAATAGAAATGCGGTTAATTCCTGTCACCGCTGAGGAGCGCTCAAGCCTCAGAGCAGGCGACCGGCAAATTCAGGTAATAACGAAGACAAGGGATTCCGGACCGGCGTTGGAGATCGGCGCATTGCATTCCTTGCCGGAAGGCTCTTACTACATGCTGGAAATCAAGAACACCGGGTACGTCGATGCTTACATCAATGTTATCGATCTGACGAGCGACGGCAACATAGCTCCCCTCTGGCCTAATCCCGTAATTCCATTGGGTAACGCGGATGAAAACAAGATTCCCGCCGACGGAGACTGGCATCGAGTTCCGGCACCGTTTGTCGTGACTATCACACCGCCTTACGGACCGGAGATTTTCAAAGCAATTGCCACTCGCGAGCCTGCTGATTTCAGTCCGCTTCTAAGCGAGAGTTCGGTCGGGAACAAACGAGGAGGAAACGATCGTGGTGCGAAAGAAGAGCAAACCATGCTGGGGCAGCTACTAAAAACCGCGACTACGATTGGCATGACCACACGTGGCGGAATTGAAGGAACTCAAGACATCGCGTCACCGAATGCCAACACTTTTGGCTGGTCAACTTTTGAGTTCCAGTTTGTCGCTGTCATTAAACCGGCGACTGCAATAACAACGATCGGAGAGAAGAATTGAAGTCGTGTCACAACTATGAAGCGGGGTTGCGGAAAAGCTTTTGAAAGATTGAGTGTGTGAAATGTGCTCACGTATTGATGTCTCACGTTTTGTGATTCTGATTGCTGTCGTGGCCTTCGTTGGATACAAGAGCACTCGCGCAGTCTTTTCGCAAGCTCAGATTGGAATCGCCGCCGCGGAACCTAAGGGTGGACAGCAAGACGCTCAGCCAAAAGAACAGGGGTTCCAGCAGTTGCAATTAGCCGAGCCTGTCAAGCGAACGATTGGGGGAGGCCAAGCGCACTCCTACAAGATATTGGCTAGTGCCGGCGACTATCTCAACGTTGCAGTGGAGCAGCAAGCGGTTGATGTAATGGTCACGTTGTTTGCTCCCAATGGCCGGAAGGTTTTGCAGGTAGATAGTCCTAACGGAGCTTTTGGACCGGAGCCGTTAATGACGATTGTTGATGCCGCTGGCGAGTACCGTTTGGAGATAAAGACATTCGAGAGCACTGCGAACGCGGGAACTTATGAGCTGCGAGTTAAAGAATTGCGCGCAGCAAACGACGAAGATAGAAGGCGAGTTTCGCTCGTGGCGGAGGCTCAACAAGCGTTGGATCGTGGCGTGCAACTCGTCAATCGAGGCCCAGATTCAGCTCGCACCGCCATTCCTGCTTTCGAAAGTGCATTGGGTTTGTGGCGGCAACTCAAAGAGCGCTACTGGGAAGCTTTGTCGCTATCTAATTTGGCCCAGGTTTACGACGCGCTCGATGAGGACGAGAAGGCTTTCGACTACTACAACCAGGCGCTGCCGATTCAGAAAGCCGTTGGCGATCAACGCGCGGCAGCGGCCACGCTCGACGCGCTTGGCGAGATCTACCTTCAAAACGGTGACAAACAGAAGTCCCTCGATTATTTCAACCAGGCGCTGCCGCTTCGTAAGGCAACTAACGACGTCCGCGGAGAAGGTTTAACTTTGCTGGGGCTGGGACGCGTGTACTTGAGCTTGGGAGAAACTCAAAAAGCTTTGGAAGCTTTCAACCAGGGGGTCCCGCTTTTTAAGGCCGTAGGTGATCGGAGCGGGGAAGCTGTAGCGATCGCTAATATCGCTAAGGTGTATTTCAGGATTGGTGATTTGCAAAAGGCACTTGACTCCTACAACCAGGCACTGCCGGTGTTCGTCGCGGTAGGTAATCGTAGTGCTGAAGCTACAGCCAAAATTGACATTGGTAACGTTTACTACGAACAGGGAAGCACGGAAAAGGCCCTTGATCTCTTCATGCAAGCCCTCTCCTATTTTCGAGGAGTCCATGATGGGCGCAGAGAGGCGACGACTCTCAACAACCTCGGCGTTGTATACGATCGAATGGGTGAGTGGGAGAAGGCGCTGGACTTTTATACTGAGGCTCTCAAAACTCACCGAGCGTCAGGCAACCAGGCCGGTGCGGCAAACACTCTCTCCAGCATTGGCACTCTGTTTTATTCACTCGGAGAAAGCCAAAAGGCGTTGGAAATCTATGGCCAGGCGCTCTCATTGCACCGCTCAATCACTGACCCTGAGGGTGAAGCTAACACGCTCCACAACATCGGCGGCGTCTATAGTGGGTTGGGGGAAAAGGATCAGGCGCTGGACTTCTTTAATCGGGCGCTCATCATTCGCCGAACTATCAATGACAAGATGGGTCAAGCGGGCACCCTCGACAGCATTGGAGCTGTTTACGCTGACTCACATGAGCAACGAAAGGCGCTGGAGTTCATTAACCAGGCCTTAGGGTTGTATCAAGCGGCGGGCAACAGTACGGGCGAGGCCGAGACTCTTGCCAATCTGGGAGTGATTTATAAAGATCTCGGCGATACGCAGAAAGCGCTGGATCTATATAACCGCGCCCTGGCACTGCGCAGAGCGGCTACTGATCGCAGTGGTGAAGCCTCAACCCTCAGCAACCTGGGAACGCTTTACTCGGACGGCGGTGACCATCCAAAGGCGTTGGAATTCTATTCGAGGGCGTTGGCAATTCGTAGCGTTATAGGTGATGAGGCCGGTGCAGCCGAAACGCTCCTGAACATGATGCTGAGCTGGAGCGAACGTAATCCCTCAGTTGGGATCTTTTTTGGCAAGCATGCGATCAATCTATTGCAGCAACTCCGAGCGAACGTGTCTGGTCTCGACCGGGAACATCAAAAGACCTTCCTCAAAAGCAAGGAACGGACCTATCGCATCCTGGCCTATATGTTAATCGGGTCTGACCGCCTGCGTGAGGCGCATCAAGTGCTTAATCTTTTCAAGGATGAGCAGTTCTTCGACTTCAACAGCATTACTGACCGGGAAGTCTCGCGTGTGGCGCTAACTCCAGGTGAACTACTGATAAACTCGAAGTTCGAAACCTCCATTCAGCGGATGGAAGCCATAGGTCAGCAGTTGGATCAACTGAGACTGAAGGTTGCCGAACAAAAGCCTGGCAGTGATACGACAGCGGAGCGGCAGCAGCTCGAGACACGATTGAAAAACGCTTCAGATGATTTTGTGGCTCTGGTTAAAGAGACAGAGACCGACTTTTCCCGGATGCGCCCGGAGGAGAATAAGGTTGGAGAGATCGCTGACACGCGCGACCTGCAACGAACTCTAAGTGATCTGAGCAAGCAGACAGGTCAGAAAGCAGTTGCGGTCTACACGCTTCTCGATAAGGAACTTGAAGGAGAAGGAAACGGTTCATTCTGCGCACTGGTTGTCTCCGCTGACAGCATCACAGTCACGGCACAACCGGTTAAGGCCGATGCTGTCAACAAGAGAGCATTACAACTTTGGGCTTTGTTGCAGTCTGATCAGTATGACCCGAGGCCTCTCGCGCAAGAGTTGTATTCATTTGTCTTCAAACCAATCGAAGCAGCTATCCCTAAAGATACTGGCACGATCCTCTGGTCGCTGGATGGGAACCTCCGTTATCTACCCATGGGCGTCCTGTACGACGGTAAGCAGTACCTGGTGGAGCGTTACAACCACGTAGTGTTCACCCGACCTGACCGCGAGCGGCTCACGCGCGCGGTCAGCCCGCGTTGGAACGGAGTCGGTCTGGGCAGTTCAGAAGCACACACCGTAGAAGTTCTCGGCGACAAGATCAGTTTCAATGCCCTTCCGGGAGTTCTGGAAGAGTTGCGCGCCCTCTTCCGGCAAAAGGACTCGCCCGATGGAGTGCTTGATGGCGAGATCCTGCCCGACGTCAAGTTTACAAAGGCCGCAATGCTTTCAGCTTTGAAACAAAAGCGACCGGTGGTGCACATCTCCAGTCATTTCAGCTTTCGCCCCGGTGACGAAGCGCGTTCGTTTTTGCTGCTCGGTGATGGAACAGCCATGACGCTTGCGGAGATGAAACAGCAAAAGGATCTCTTTTCTGGTGTCGAACTCTTGACGCTCTCGGCCTGCAATACGGCAGCGCAGCAGGCAGGAGCGAATGGACGTGAAATTGATGGTTTCGCCGAGTTGGCCCAGCGGCTGGGCGCTGGTTCGGTGATGGCCACGCTCTGGCCGGTGGCGGACAACAGTACGCCATGGTTTATGCGTGAGTTTTATAAAACTCGGGAGAGCGGCAGCGGACTGACGAAGGCGGAAGCGTTTCGCCGGGCACAACTCGCGCTGCTTAACGGGACTGCCGAGACCAAACCTTTGCCGGCGAGCCAGAAAGGCGCGGGGTCGTTCGTGCAAATTGTGATCGGTGGGAAGGATGGTGGTGACGGCAGCAGAAGTGATAACGCTTCAACGCGCGCCGGAGTCGTCTACGTGTCTGAAAAAGATGCGCCGCTGTTCCAGCGCGACGACAAAAGACCCTTTGCACATCCTTATTACTGGGCGCCATTTATTCTGATTGGGAACTGGAAGTGAGCCAGCTGGTTAAAAGCAGCAAAGAGAGGCGAACTGCCGCCGAGACAAATCAGAGCAGCTCAATGAACCATGCTTTCGTAAAAAAGGAGACAGCAGAGGACTAAGCTGTGCTCTGTTGCAGCAATCGCCTTATGTATTTTGCTTCTGCCGCAAGCCGTTGGCAGCGCGCTCAATGACGTTGCTGAAACACATGCGATCGTTGAAATCAGCGGGAGATGTTTGATTGGTTGCGCCCGAAACAAAAGGTGGATTCAGGCTGACGCATTCGAAAAACTTTGAAAGGTGCACACAAGTTCAGCCTTTACACTTTGAATGGCCCCGCGGGAGATATAACAACCAGTAGAATCGAACAGGACCTTGATTGTGGCGGCGAGCGGTCCATGCAAACCACATCCCTGTGTAGTTTCTTACCTAAACGTTTCTGCAATCAGGCACACGGTTGAGGTTTCGCCGATTCGCTGTTCGAGGCGGCGGTTCTGGCTATGCGCACTTTTAAGGAACACGATGGTGAGCCAGGATCACTAAGTAAGCTCGAAATACTCTTAGTCCTCTGTTGCGGCCGATGATCCCTGGGCGTTTATCGTGTCGTTACCAGCGGCAGCTGGACGAAGCTCAGTAAAGCGGGAGGCCAGATTCATAACCCCAAGGTCGGCGGGTCGATCCCGCCCCCGCTAACGAACTTCTCCTCAATTATCAAAGTTACGCCCTTAATTCCTTCATTCTGCTTTTTCAGATCACCGGTTTGCGGCTTAGGTTCTGGCTTATGGTTTTCTATTTCACCACTTCCGTACGCGGGCGAATTGTGCCCATCTTTCGAAGGATGTGCCACTGCCTGCCTCGACCTGTCGTCTTGATAATCCAGTAAAACCCGGGCCTCGCAAAAGCTCACATCCTTCGCAACGGACGCCCACATCCTGATGAAAGCTCCTGAAGGAGAAGTCTAGCTGGAGACTCCACAGTATGCGTAACTTTCCGCACTACCTGCCTGCTCAGAGGAATTTGACGCAGAAGGCTGACTTCAACCCCGCCTGCGACCTTGTCCTCCATTACTGTTCAACCCGTGAGCTAAGTCACTGTCTCCTCAATGTTATTGGCGCAAGGTCGCCCACGCACTTCTTTGAAAACTTCCTGATGGTTCTTGGAGCAGCACTTGCTTAATGGACAGCGAATCGGAAGGACCGACTCTTTCTATGGGTGCGCCCAGATACCAAACGCTTGTGCCCAACATTGAATTCTGGATGGGCATGATCCCCTGCCAGGCTGCCTGCCCGGTCAAGACCGACGCAGGAAAATACGTGCAGCTTATCGCCGAGGGTCAATTCAAAGAATCCTACCTCACCGCGCGATCACCTAATCCCTTTGCTTCTGTTTGCGGACGTGTTTGCGCGGCACCCTGCGAAGACGCTTGCCGGCGCGGAAAGATCGACGCGCCAATCACGATTCGCGCGCTTAAGCGATTCGTCACCGAGAAGTATGGCGTCGAGTCGATGGAACCGGACACCCAGGATGAACTGCGCAAAGGAATTGAGGACTTAGGCAACAAGCGGCGCTGGCATCTTCCGGTGCTGCAAGCGAGTCGCGCGAATGTAGCGCGCGGACAAAGGGTTGCTGTCATTGGCGCAGGCCCGGCGGGCATCTCTGCCGCGCATGATCTGGCCTTGATGGGTTACCGCGTAACCGTGTTCGAGGCGACTAACCAGGCTGGCGGAATGATGTATCACGGCATTCCTGAGTTTCGGCTGGCACGTTCGATCATCGAAAAAGAGATTCAGAAGGTCACGCAGCTCGGCGTCGAAATCAGACTTAATACGCCCCTGAATGACAAGTTTGGGATCAAGGAGCTGAGGGCAGACGGTTTTGAGTCTGTCTTTCTTAGCGTCGGGGTGCAAAAGGGCCGCGACATGAACATCGAAGGCTCGGATCTCGATGGCGTGATCAAGGCCATCGACTATCTGCTCAACATCAACAATGGGTATCGCGTTGAGTTAGGCCAAAAGGTGCTCGTTATTGGTGGTGGCTTTGTAGCTTTCGATGCGGCGCGAATGGCTTTGCGCGCGGGGATCGAAGCAGCCACCGAAGCCCCAAAAGAAACTCTGCCGGCGCAGACCAACGAAGGATTACACGCAGCAATCGATGCCGCGCGCACGGCCATTCGCGCCGGGGCGGTCGAAGTTCACATCGCCAGTCTGGAATCGTTCGCCGAGATGCCGGTCATGCGGACCACGCAGGGCCGGGAAGAGTTTGAAGAGTCGGAACGCGAGGGCGTTCATTTTATTCCGCAGCGCGGCGCGCAGCGGTTCATCGGTGAAAACGGGGCGCTCAAAGCCGTCGAGTTCATCGGCGTAAAGCGCACGTACGACGACAATGGTCGCTTCGATCCGGTTTACGATCCAGACGTTAAGGAGACCTTTGAAGTTGATTCGGTGATTCTCGCCATCGGACAACAGGCCGATCTTTCTTTCCTGAGTCCCGATGATCGAGTGGAGTTGACGCCACAGGGCACTATCAAGGTCGATCCCGCCACGTTGTCCACCTCAGCTCCGGGTTTGTTTGCCGGCGGCGACGTTGCCTTCGGCCCGCGCAATCTGATTGAAGCCGTAGCCAACGGAAAACGCGCAGCACTTTCAATCGATGATTATCTGCGTGGCGTAAAGACTGATCTGGTCGTCAACCTCCGCATTGAAGAATTGCCGACGCGCTCCTACCGCCGCCCGGCAGAATACGAGAAGTGCGAGCGTGAAGCTCCTCCAACTATTTCGCTTGATCGCCGCACCGGTATTTCAGAGGTCGAGACTGGGTACACGGAAACGGAAGCGAAGCGCCAGGCGGAACGCTGTCTGTATTGTCATATCCAAACGGTTTATGACGCCGAGAAGTGCGTGCTTTGCAATCGCTGTGTCGATATCTGTCCGGAATATTGTCTGAAGTTAGTCCCGCTCGAAGAACTCGACCTCGCACCTGAAGTTAAGGACGAAATTATCGAGAACGAAGGCGTGTCCTTAACAGGGCCACTCTCAGCAATGCTCAAGGACGATGAGAAGTGCATCCGCTGCGGGCTGTGCGCCATTCGATGCCCAACAGACGCCATGACCATGGAGGTCTTTTATTATGAGGAGAAAGAAGTCCGAATCTGAGAATTCGGTCAAGCCCTTTGGCTCGCGCGAGACGCCGGACGAGAGCGTCAAATCCGGCGACGTCAATATAGGTCGTCGCAAATTGATTTCACGGCTCGGTCTGGGCGCGATACTCGTTGGCATTGGCGGACAGGCCTACGCCTTCGTCCGTTCTTTAGTACCGAACGTCCTCTACGAAGATCCGCAACGCTTCAAAGTCGGTACGCTCGATCAGTTCACCGAAGGCGCCAAGTTCATCGAGGACAAACGTGTCTTTGTCTTTCGACAGAAAAACACTCTGCACTGTATTTCGGCGACCTGCACCCATCTGGGCTGCACCGTGAAAATGCAACGCTTGAACCAACCCAAGAAGGTTGCCGTGCGGGGACGGGAAATTGAGGAACAGGTGGAATTCGCCTGTCCGTGTCACGGCTCGAAGTATTACGGCGACGGTACGAACTACTCCGGCCCAGCTCCGCGTCCATTGGCGCATTACAAAATCGAGCTCGCGCCAGAGGATGGGCAACTGATTGTCGATACGTCTCAAACGGTGAGTCAGGACTTCAGATTGACTGTTTAGAAAGATAAGCATGAGACAAAAACACATCGTCCACTCAATAACAGTTTTGGCAGTTGCCTGCGCTTGTCTGGTTCTAGCTGACAAGGCTATTGCGCATTGCGACACGATGGATGGCCCCGTCGTCAAAGCGGCCCAAAGAGCTTTAGCGAAACGAAACATTAACCTGATTCTGATTTGGGTTCAAAAAAAGGATGAAGGTGAAATCAAGCAACGCTTTCTCCAAACTCTTACCGTTCGTAGGCTGGGCCGCGAAGCGAGAAATCTCGCCGACAACTACTTCTTTGAGACCGTAGTCCGTCTACACCGGGCTGGAGAAGGGGAACCATACATAGGTCTTAAGCCTTCGGGCACTGATTTGGGGCCAGTGATTCCGGTGGCCGACAAGGCATTTCAAGATGGTTCAGCAAGCGCGCTACTGAAATTATTTCCAACACCGGCGAGGCGAGATATTGAAACGCTTTTCGCGGACGCCATCAGCAAAAAGCAGTTCGATGAGAACAACGTTGAAGCGGGGCGGCAGTATGTCAAAGCCTATATCAGGTTCATGCACCACGTTGAGGAACTCTACGAGGAAGGCCACAAAGGCGAAGAGACGGGACGGGGCGACAAGGGTTTAGAGTGACGCTTTAGGAGAAGGGACAGGACGCATGGTGACGAAACGTTCGGCCTGGGACATGGTAAAGAACCGAGGCGAAATCTGGAAACAGATCAAGTGGACTTGGCTGCCCGAGAGTAATCGTGAAGCGGGCGACTCTGTCGTGCGTAACTTTCTGCTGCACTGGTTTCCGGCGAAGGTAACGCGACAAAGTATCTCCTGGAATTACTCGTTCTGGCTGGGCACCATCTCGGCAGTCCTGTTCCTGATCCTGATCGTCACCGGCATTCCGCTGATGTTTCTGTATGTACCTTCGGTCGAGCGTGCATATCAGTCAGTTAAAGATCTGGAGTTCACAGTTTCGTTTGGGTGGTTCCTGAGAGGACTGCATCGGATCTCCGCGCACTTGATGGTCGCGGTTGTTTTCCTGCACATGGTGCGCGTGTTTCTCGCCGGTGCTTACAAGAACGGAACTGCAGCAAATCAGAATCGGCAGCTCAACTGGATCATCGGTATTACCCTACTTCTCTTAACTCTGCTCCTTTCATTTACCGGCTATTTATTGCCCTGGGATCAACTCGCGTATTGGGCGATTACAGTCGGAACTAATATCGCCTCGTCCGCTCCGTTGATTGGAGAACCAATGCGCTTCTTCCTCCTGGGCGGCCGGACCATCGATCAAAACACGCTGATACGATTCTATGTGCTGCACTGCTTTTTCCTGCCCCTGGGCGTGCTGCTGCTTTTCTCTTATCACATGTGGCGCGTGCGTAAAGACGGCGGGCTTGCCTGTGTCGATCAGCTTTCGCTGGAACAGAAAAAGGAAGGCGCAGAACCAATCAAGAGCAAGACCTATTCCTTGCTGGGAATTACGAGCGGTCGCACCGTCCACGTCGAGACTTCGATCATCGATCAGGACAAACACACGGTGCCTTCGTCGCCGAACCTGACGAGACGATTGCTTTTGGTAACGCTGGGAACACTCGCTGTAGCTGCATTGTTGACGATTCTTTTTCATGCGCCACTAGAAGAAGCAGCCAATCCGGGTATCACTCCGAATCCGGCGAAAGCACCGTGGTACTTCCTCTGGTTACAGGAATTGGTAACCGACACAACTTTTACCATCGGCGGCATTACGATCAATGGCGCGCTTATCGGTGGAATTATTGTGCCCGGCCTGCTCGTCGTTGCAGCGATTCTATGGCCCTATCTGGATAAGTCGTCGGTGCGCGCGGTCGGAGTGTGGATGGCAACTGAGCGCCGGAAACAGAATTACATTTTTCTGTTCGTGGTTGCAGTGATTCTGATCCTGACGATCGTGGGGACGTTCCTGCGCGGCCCCTACTGGAACTGGTACTGGCCATGGCAAAGCTGGCCCATTATGCCGCGCAAATTCTAAGGAGAAGTGATCGTGTTCAAGAGAGACTCAATCCTGCTCTATTCGTTTGGCGGCGCTGTTCTGATCATCACCGGCCTGGTCTTCTGGAATTACGCGACGCCGGAGTGGAAAGACTACCAGGACGAATTTCGGGAGACTGTGGCGAAGAAGTTCGGCGCGGATCGCGCCGCGCAAGTGCCGCGCGGGCTGCAACAGATTTGGGCCAAAGATTTGAACCGCGTCGATCGCTGCACGACCTGTCATCAAGGCATGGAATGGAAAGGGCTCGACGCCTCACCCAATCCTTTCAAGTCACACCCGCAGGAAATCTTGAAAAAACATCCGCTCAACCGATTTGGCTGCACGGTCTGTCACGGAGGCCAGGGGTTTGCTACCGACACGGAATCGGCGCATGGCTTCGTCCCTGATTGGGGCGAACCAATGATGGGCAAACAAGTGAGCGATCTCTATTTGGTGAAAGACAAGAAAGCGATGATGCAGGTCAACTGCAACATCTGCCATCGCTACGATCGCGAAACCCCCGGCGCGGACTATATGAATCAAGCCAAGCAGTTGGTGCAGGCGAAAAACTGCCGGGCCTGCCACACGATTAACGGGCGTGGCGGCGTGATTGGACCAGACTTAACCTGGGCGGGAGACATGGCTCCGGAGCAGCATGACTTCTCTCGTTTGCTCGGCGTCAAGACCGCGTTCGCCTGGCATGTGTCCCACTTGCAAAACCCAAAATCGTTGGTGCCCGAGACTGTGATGCCCAACTTCGGCTTCAACAGCCGGGAAGCCCAGGCGCTGGCGCTGCTGGTGATGAGCTGGAAACGGGCGACGATTCCGGCCGCCTACCTCCCGGGGTTCAAAATCAGCGAAACGCAGACGCCTGAGGAAGCTGAGAAGGAAAAGCAGATGATGACGGGCGAAGGCGCGTTCTTTGTGAAGAAGGGCTGCTTCGTCTGCCATTCCATCAGCGCGTTCGACATCAAGTCGGCTGCCGACATTGGTCCCGATCTTTCGTTCGCGGTCTCAGACGTTCAGAGCCGCTTTGGCAAAACCCTGGAAGATTTTCTGGCTAAGCCCACCGGCACGATGGCCGTCGTGCTGTCGACTCAGATTCAACTCACCGATGAAGAACGGCTGGAAGCGGTTAATAAATTGAAGTTGGCATATCAAAAGAAAATGGAGCAGCAGAATCAGGCGGCCAATCAAGCCTTGAACAAGGCAACTGCGCAGCCGCCAAAGAAGTGAGTTCAGTTTTTCAAGCACGACTCTTAGTCTCTCGAAGGGAGAAGCAGATATGAAAGGCAATCATACAAAACTGACATGGTTTGGTTTGGGGATGCTTTGCACTCTGATAGTGGCGGGCATCGTGGTCAGTTGCTCAAAGAAACCAAAGGTGGAGCGTGGCGACACCGCCGAAGCAGCTATCGCGACGTATGTAGCGCCCGGCGACACCGATGAATACTACATGTTCTATTCGGGCGGACACTCCGGCAATGTTTATGTTGCCGGCGTTCCCTCTATGCGGCACATTTCGACCATTCCCGTTTTTGCGCCTTATCCGGCGACTGGATACGGATTCGACAAAGAAACGAAGGACATGTTGGGCAGTTACACCTGGGGCGACGTGCATCATCCGGCGTTAAGCGAAACCAACGGCGACTACGATGGACGCTGGCTCTTCGTAAACGATAACGCAAACAACCGCTTGGCTCGTATCGACCTACGCGACTTCAAGACCAAACAAATTCTTGGTCCCATTCCAAATATCTCCGGCTATCACGGCGGCTCATTCGTGACGCCAAACAGTGAGTATGTGCTCGCTGCGTCGCGCTTTTCAGTGCCGCTGCCAAAGGGAACATATGAACCGATCGAGAATTACGCGACGAAGTACAACGGTATCGTCGCCGGCGTACCCATTAACCCGCAAACCGGAGAAATGACCGTAGGCTGGCAAATCCTGATGCCGCCATTCGACTTCGATCTCGGTGATGCCGGCAAAGGCGCAAGTGAAGGCTGGGCCTTTTGGACCTGCTACAACGCAGAAAGGGCTACAGGCAAGCTTGAAGTTACAGCTACGCAGAGAGATCGTGATTATGTAGTCGCGGTTAACTGGAAAGCCGCGGAGCAGGCTGCCAAAGAAGGCAAGGTGAAGATGATTAGCGGCGTTGCCGTCATCGACCCGAAACTGGCGCCCGGCGTCGTTTACCTGATTCCAGCAGCCAAGAGTCCGCACGGTGTCGATGTCAGTCCCGATGGCAAGTACATCATCGCCAGCGGCAAACTACAATCAATCACCACCGTCTTCACCATGGAGAAAATCCTGGCAGCGATTCAGAACAAAGATTTCACGGGTGATGAAGACGGCATTCCGGTGCTCAATTACGACCACGTGAAAGAGGCCGAAGTGAATGTTGGGCTCGGTCCGCTGCACACTCAGTTCGACGCAGATGGCTTCGCTTACACCAGTTTGTTCGTGGAATCAGCGGTAGCCAAATGGAAGCTGGGAAGCTGGGAAGTGGCCGATAAGATTCCGATCAGCTACAACATTGGGCACCTCTCAACGGCTGAAGGCGACACGATGCATCCGGCGGGGAAATATCTCGTGGCGCTGAACAAGCTTTCACACGGGCGGCACATGAACGTCGGGCCTTCACAACCTGAAAGCTCGCAGCTCATCGGCATCAGCGGCGAGAAGATGAAGTTGCTTTACGACGCTTTCACCGAGCCGGAGCCGCACTACGCTCAGATGATCAAGGCTGACAAGATCAAGCCAGTCGAGGTCTACCCCAAAGAAGAAATGAAGAACCCGAACGCGGTTTGGGATGTCAAAGATACTGGCGTCACCCGTGATGGCAACAACGTGCTGGTAAAGATGATCGCGGTTCGCAGCAGTTTTGAGCCAAGCAAGATCGAAGTGACGCAGGGCGAACACGTAACTATTTACTTGACCAACATTGAGCAGACAACCGATGAGCTGCACGGCTTCGGACTGGGCGAATACAACCTCAATGTTGTGGTCGATCCCGGCGAGATGAAAGTAATAGACTTCGTTGCGGACAGGACAGGGGTATTCCCCTACTACTGCACTAACTTCTGCTCGGCGCTCCACCAGGAGATGCAGGGATATCTGTTGGTCAAACCGAAGTAGGAATATCGATGAAGGATGAAGGACGACGAGGTCCTTCATCCTGATGGCGGCCTTAGGAGAAACAAAAGGTGCGAGAGGAGCAGTCATGAAATTGAGAAGTTTTCTAGCTCGAGAGACAAAGTTCTTTGAACTGCCACTCACGTTAAGGAGTCGTCTGCTAATCCTGGTAGCGGTCGTAGTGCTCTTGCCGATCTATTTCTTTCCGCTCTGGAACATGAGTTTCTTTTCAAATCAATACACAGATGGTCTGGTTCTTCATATTTACTCGTATCAATTGGAAGGTGGAAAGACACCCAACCGTGATGATTTGAGAGAGATCAATTCACTCAATCACTACATTGGAATGCGCCCACTGCTCGAAAGTGACTTCAGCGAGTTCACCTGGATACCGCTGGTGGTTGGCCTTTTGATCATCCTCGCCCTGCGGGCCATGGTGCTGGGCAAGATGTCGAATCTGGTGGATGTGTTTGTAATGTTTGTCTACTTCGGGGCCTTTTCGATGTGGAGCTTTTACCACCGGCTCTACATGTACGCTCACAATCTGGACCCGACAGCCTCAATTAAGGTTCAACCGTTCACGCCGCCGTTCTTCGGGTCGAAGCAGATCGCTAACTTTACCGTGAACAGCTATCCGGGAATTGGAGCGTATGCATTCTTCGCGTTCGCGGTTCTGCTGCTGGTCGCGATCCTATTATCGGCAAAGGGAAAACCTTCACCGGCGCGAGCGATTTCACTGGACGAAGACGTTTAAGGCAAGGATGAAAGGTCGTGCCATGTTACGAGCGTTCCTGGTCCTGCTAGTGGTGCTTTTTAGTGCTGCAGCGGGACGCGGAAACACGCTCATCGTCGGACCGGGCCAGTCGATTCAAGCTGCCATTGATGGCTCTCGACCCGGCGACACCATTGAGGTTCGCGCTGGCTCCTATACTGGCAACATTACCATCAACAAGCAGCTCATTCTTGAGGGCGTGAGTAAGCCGGTGTTACGAGGCGAGGGGGTGGGCAGCGTTATCACTACCTTGGCAGACAGTTGCGTCATCAGAGGTTTTGTCATCGAGCATAGTGGTGGCGACCTCACGCGAGAAGACTCCGGCATCCTGCTCAAGTCGAGCAAGAATCAGATCGAAGACAATGTACTACGCGACATTCTTTACGGAATCTATCTCTACAGTTCGCGCGGCAACACTTTAAGAGGCAATCACATACGCGGCCGAGCTGAACTGGAAGAAGGCGATCGCGGCGCAGGACTTCATCTCTGGAACTCTCCCGACAATATCATCGAGGACAACACAATTTCCGAGACTCGCGATGGCCTGTATGTCCAGAGTTGCAATGGCAATCAGATTCGCCGCAACCGCGTCTCAAACTTGCGCTACGGTCTGCACTACATGTCCTCCGATCGAAACGTATTTGAGGATAACTTCTTCTCAGACAATGTGGCGGGTGCGGCCATTATGTACTCAAATCACATCGAGTTTCGCCGCAACGCGTTCGTTCATAATCGCGGCTTTAGTTCATTTGGAATCCTCTTTCAAGAGTGCAATGAACTGGTGGCCGAAGAGAATTTCATTATCGATAACGCTACCGGGATCTTTATGGAAGCCCTGCGCAACACGACCTTTCGCCACAACACAATTGCCAACAACGACGTGGCGGTGCAGATGTTCAGCAGCTCAGACGCGAACGTTTTCACGGAAAACAGTTTCGTAAACAACTTAAGCCCACTACAACTAATCGGCAGAAGCACCACGACGAAATGGTCAGAGAACGGGCGAGGTAATTTTTGGAGCGACTACGATGGCTACGATCTAAACGAAGATGGGCGAGGCGACGTGCCGGTGAAGATCCAAAACGTGTTCGAATACCTCCAAGGCAATCATCCGCGCCTTAGCCTTTTTCTGGACAGTCCGGCGGCGAGAGCGATGGCCGTAGCCGAGAAGACTTTCCCAATTTTGAGGGGTTCATCGGAGATCGACGAAGCGCCACTGATGAAACCGATTGCGTTGCCGTACCCGTTCAGGAAGGAACAAGCGGCCAGCCGGCTTCATGGTGGTTTAATGATGATGTCGGTTCTGACTCTCGGCGCAGCGTTAATGGTGATTTGGCGAGGACAAAAACCGAGGCGACGATGACGATTCAAGTCACAAATCTGACCAAGAAGTTCAAAGACTTCATCGCGGTCAATGACGTGTCGTTCGAGGTGGAGCGAGGGGAGACCTTTGCCTTACTCGGACCGAACGGCAGTGGGAAGACAACCACGATGAAGTGCATGGTCGGATTGAGTCTCCCAACCTCGGGAAACATTTCGATCGAAGGCTTTGATGTCCTTCGCAATGGCCGCGAAGCGAAACGGTTGATGAGCTTCCTGCCGCAGCGCGTCGCCTTTAGCGATCAGTTGACCGGGCGCGAAGTGCTGGAATTCTACTCTCGCCTGCGGCGACTTCCGAAGCAGCGAATCGACGAGACCTTGAACACGCCGAACTTCCACTTCAACGGGTTCTTTGACAAATCGGTCAGTCAATTCTCAGGAGGGATGATTCAAAGACTAGGTCTCGCGGTCGCGTGTTTGCCAGATGCACCGGTCCTGGTTCTCGACGAGCCGACGGTCAGCCTCGACCCTAATGGCGCGATTCAATTTCGCGAGTTTCTTGGTTCGCTCAAGCGTGAAGGTAAGACGATTGTGTTCTCTTCACACATGCTCCCCGATGTCGAGCAACTGGCCGATCGCGTAGGGATTATGGTCGGAGGAAAGTTAGTTGCCCTGGAATCAGTCAGCGCGCTACGGGATGAACTAACATCCGCTGCCCGCTTGCGCGTCACCATGGAAAGCGCCGGCTTATCGCTCCTTGAGGCAGCGACACAAGCGGGTGCAACTGACGTAGTAATCGACGGGAACTCATTGATTATGAGCACGCGCCCGGAAGACCGTCTCCAAATTTTGCGCGCTATTGAAAATGGGGGCGGCAAAATCCGAAGTTTCGGCATGGAAGAGCTGTCCCTCGAAGATGTCTATATGAAGTATGTGAATGAAGAGTCGGTTGATGCGAAATAAACTCACTCTATGGGCCTGGTGTTTGATCGTTGGCGTCGCCGTGTTCGCCAACTGCCAAAAGCGGACCGTTGAACCGGTTGCGATTGCTCCCGAGGACATGTGCTCTTATTGCAAGATGGCCCTCTCGGAAAAGCAGTACGCCGCCGAGTTGATCGACGGCGAAGGGCAACCATTCAAGTTTGATGATATCGGTTGCATGCTTAACTTCGTCAAGAAGAGATCGGCCAGCATTTCTGCCTCGTCGTTCTTCGTAATGGATTTCGCCGAACGCCAATGGATCAAAGCTGACGATGCCTATTACGTGCAGTCTTCGGATCTTACGACGCCGATGAATGGCGGCATCATCGCTTTCAAAAACCGTTTACCGGCGCAGCAGGCAGCCGATAAGTACCACGGTAAAATGCTTCGCTTTAAGGAACTCTTGTTTTAGAGATGGACATGAACGCGATCAAAACAATTGCCAGGCAGGAGTTAGTTATCAACATTCGAAATCGGTGGACCCTGGTGTTTGCCGCTGTCTTCGGCGTGTTGGTGCTGGCGATTTCTTATTTCGGCCTGGTCACGGGCGGCAACGTAGGTTTCCAGGGTTTCGCGCGCACTTCAGCGAGCCTGCTGAACATGGTGCTTTACATCGTGCCGCTGGTGGCCCTCGTGATGGGCACGCACAGCTTCACCAGCGAAACGAGCGCGAGTGAGTTGTTATTCTCGCAGCCGGTGACTCGCGGGGAAATTCTTCTGGGTAAGTTTCTTGGTTTGTTCGCGTCGATTTTTATCGCCACGTTGATCGGCTTTGGCCTGGCAGGAATTATTATCGCGGCCAAAGCGGGAACAGAAGGTGCTTGGCGCTATCCTGCGTTCGTGCTTTTTTCACTGCTGCTAGCGCTTATCTTCCTGAGTTTGTCGGCCTTGATTTCAGTCATCTGTCAGCTCAAGGCCAAAGCTCTTGGAGTCGCGCTCTTTGCCTGGTTCTTCTTTGTACTCTTCTATGATCTGCTCGTGATCGGAGGAACATTCTTATTCAAGGAACGCACGGCAAACTCTCTCATTTTCGGATCGCTCTTTGGAAACCCGGTCGATATGGTGCGCGTGGCCAGTCTCATGACTCTCAACGGCAAGGACATATTTGGCGCGGGTGGGGCGGCGCTTTTGCGCTTCCTGGGTGGGGAGAATCTAAGCCTGTTGGTCTTAATCATCGCGCTCTCCCTCTGGGTGGTCGCACCTTTAATAGCCGCGCAGCGATTACTAAAGCATCAGGACATTTGACCGGGACCATCCTCAGTGATGATGCGAGATGAAAAAACTGTTCGTTATTGGGGGCGCTGTCGTTGTTCTTGCAACAGGGGCGCTCACGTTGAGATACCTTCGATCGAACACACGAGCTGAAGCCCTGCATTATGAACGCGAAGAGACTGAACTGATCATCTCCAATGACACGGGCGCAAACCCCACTCTGTTCAAAGCAGGAAACAGTTTTCAGGATGCGATCCCCATTTCGTCAAAAGCGGAAGACCGAATCTGGTTGCCGCGTGGCAATTATTTCCTGAAGGTCGAACAAGCTGGCCGCTCTTTCTTCTATCCTATCCCCATCGTTGCCTACCGCAGCGGCCCCGACAAAGACGGCACTTTTGGAATCACGGTCCGGTTACCGAGGTCAGACGCCCCGCACGGATTGCTTCCGGGTCTTCCGGATTATGCGTTTGTGCCGAGTGGAAGTTTTCTATTCGGCGACCGCCTAAGAGTGCAGGAACCGCACTACGTTTGGTTGGGTTCGTTCTATATGTATCCGTTCGAGCTGACGAACGCTGAGTTCCGCGAATTTTTGATTGACCCGCGCGGTTACCGAGACGAAACAAACTGGACCGAAGCTGGGAAAAAGTGGAAAGCCACCAGCACATCACACGCGACCGCGCTGCTGAAACCAACAGACACCGACTACCAACGCTTCGGCCAACCCGATCTGCCGGTTGTGCAGGTGAATTGGTTTGAGGCGAATGCCTTTTGCCATTGGTTGACGAGAACCTGGGGGCAAGGAAGGTGGATATTTGCTCTGCCCACCGAAGCGGAATGGGAAAAAGCTGCGCGCGGACCGGATAATTTTGAATATGCGCTTGGCATGAACATCAGCGACAACGAAGTTGGGCTTTACAACTGGCGTAAGAATCCCAGTGCCCAGAAAACTGTCGTGGGCCTGGAGGAGACGAAATCAAAATATGCTGGGAATCGCTACGGAATTTATCACCTTACCGGCAACGTAGCGGAATGGACGCAATCAATTTATCGCCCTTATAACCGGCGACGGCCGTACCTTGACGACGATGATCGCAACAAGGATGAGACGTCGGGCGAACGTGTCCTTCGCGGCGGCTCCTGGTACACGGCAAGCGTGGCCGTCCTTTACATTTCCTACCGAGAAAACTTTCGGCCCGAAGTGCAAACGCCCTATCTCGGCTTCAGAGTTGTCGCGCGGCCTGTGCCCTAAGTGGGTGAGATCTCAAAAGGTCTTGTGATGCTTGAAACTAAACGCTGAAGGCGTTCGCTAATTCCAGCCCAGGGTTGCGCTTTGTCAACCCTGGGAGCGGGCAGGTTAATCCTGTTGGAGTTGCAACCCTGAAAGGTTTCCACCAAAATTTTTATCCCGTCGCAACTCCTTCAGAGTTGCGAGGAAATCAGTCGGAACTTTGTTCCCAGGGTTTCAAGGCAAACCCTGGGCTCCAATTAGCCAACACCTTTGGCGTAATATCGTTATTACGGAAATTTAGGGAGAGAATGATGACAGCTAAGCAACTTCTCTGGACGCCTCTGATCGCAATGCTGGGTGTCAGTTCGATCCTTTTTTTCTCGAACATTACGTTCGTTGGAAACGGGAACGCGACGGAGGATCTCTACGATGTCGTTGTCCTGAATGGTCGAGTCATGGATCCGGAGTCAAACCTGGATGCGGTGCGCAATCTCGGTATCCGCAGCGGCAAGATTCAGACGATCACAAGTAAACCGCTTAAAGGAAGCACGTTTATTGATGCGAAAGGTCTGGTCGTTGCTCCGGGGTTCATCGATCTTCATGTCCACGATATGAACGATGAGCATCACCGGGCCCAGGCAATGGACGGAGTAACCACAGCTTTGGAGCTGGAAATAGGCACCGCTGATATTGACCAGTGGTATGCAGAACGCGAAGGAAAAACATTAATTAACTATGGTGCGAGTATCGGTCATGTCCCGGTGCGCATGGCCGTTATGAAAGATCCGGGCACTTTTGTACCGAGCGGTGACGCCGCTCGCCGTCCGGCAACAGAGGCTGAGCTTGCCGAAATCAAGCGACTGATCGAAGTGGGATTGAAGCGCGGTGCACCGGCGGTTGGCTTCGGCATCAACTACACGGCTGCAGCGTCACACCGGGAAATCATTGAGATGTTCCGTGAAGCTGCCAAGTACAAAGCATCGTGTCATGTGCATATGCGTTACGCCGGTATGAAGGAGCCGACGAATTGTGTGGCGGCCTTTGAAGAAGTACTTGCGGCAGCCGCCATTACCGGCGCGCCCCTGCACGTTGTTCACATAACCAGCATGGCTTTCGACGACACTCCGCGCGTTTTGGATATGATCCGCGAAGCTCGCTCACGCGGGATAGATGTCACTACGGAGTGCTATCCCTACACCGCCGGGATGACCAGGCTCGACTCGGCGATCTTTGACGGCGATTGGCAGGGACAGTTGAGTATCGACTACAAAGATCTGCAATGGGTGGCCACCGGTGAACGGCTTACGGCGGAGAGTTTTGCGCGCTATCGCAAGGAAGGTGGCATGGTAGCGCTGCATTCAATGAAACCGGAGACCGTAAGGAGTGCGATTGCCGATCCCTTAACCATGATCGCCAGCGATGGCATTCTGAAGGATGGGAAGGGACATCCGCGAGCTGCGGGCACTTATTCGCGAATCCTGGGCTATTACGTTCGCGAGACTAAAACTCTGCCGCTGATGGATGCCTTGCGCAAGATGACGTTGATGCCTGCTCAGCGTCTTGAACGCCGCGTTCCGATGATGAAAAGCAAAGGCCGTCTTCGTCCCGGTGCAGATGCCGATCTCACGATCTTCGATGCAGAACGAGTAATAGATAGAGCGACCTATACTGAACCCGGTAAGTATTCGGACGGGGTAAAGTTTGTTTTGGTAAGTGGCGTGTTAGTAGTTAAGGATGGACAGCTACAAGTTGGTGTCAAACCGGGCAAGGCCGTTCGGGCGCCGCTACAGTAATACAGCGTCTAGTCCCAACTCACCTACGGGGAGGCTGGCTAATATCAATCCCAAAAAAGTGTAAGACTACCCAGTAGACCAAAAGAAACACGCCGCCGACGATGACTATCCAGAGGACAATGCGGTTTTGCTGGCCCATCTTAATATTCCTTCCACACTTCGGGCAGACAACCGCCGACGTAGAATGTTCATAGCCACAGTCTGAACACTTCTCAAGAGGCATAGCCGTAGCTTACTACTGAACCCGATTTCTCTCACGCACAAATCTCTTGCGAATTCCTAAGGGTGTTACCGTTTATGAGGCGGTGACACCCTTCTAATGCGCCTCTGCGTCTCTTTCGAGTGCGGTGACTTGTCACTTTCATCGACTGCGACTTGTCGCAGCCATGCACTGGCGCGAGGTCCCGACAGGTCGGAACCCGTAGATCAACGCAGTGACGATTTCCCGCACTCCAAAAACTCCAACGAGACCTAAGGGAATACCGCCGTTGTTAATCGAGAGGCTTGAGCAGATGCGTCGCTGTGTATTTTCCGACCTTGCTGCCGACTGCGGTCCCCACCTCGGTGCTATTGCGCCAGTGCATGCCGCCCCACACTCGCGCGTTGCCTTCCTCGGCATGAATCTCGTTGACGCTCGAGTAGTTGCGGATCATACCGTTGAGGCCCTTGAATTCCAGCGGAAATTGATCCGTTTCGAACCACACCGTGTAAAACCCCAGCGCGCTTGCTCCGACCGTCGTGTGAGCGGCAGGATATTCAGGGTGTGATGGAGTAATAAGGAATGGTGTCCATGTTGGATCTCCCTCAGTTTCTGAATTGCCGTCGGTATCACCTGCACGGATCGCCGTGACCGGCCTCCAGAACATGTACGTAAATTTCGCGTCCCAAGCTGCGATTAAGGCATTTGCACCGCGGCAATGCCAATCGCCTCAAAACGAGCGGCAGTCAATAGTACCGCTAGCCAAGCTGCGGATGTTGGCGATCCAGAGCGCACTTGCCGATGGCGACCAGAAACGTGCAGTCGCAGACTGATCTTCGGTTCGGCTCGACCCGCTGAACCGACCGAGGTCCTTGATCTCGTTGTAGTCGATCGTGTAGGTCCTGCTGTCGAGCGCTGGTGGAGCAGACGGGCGGAAGCGCGACGGTTCGTCATACCCAAACGGCCTGACGAACTGGAGAAACGGTGTCTGTGGATTCAGAGATCCGGATGGAGTTGGGATCCACACACCGGGGCCGCTGCCGGGAGTGTAGCCAGTGACTCCTGTTAATCGAAAACCTTCGGCGCGCGCTTGGCGAAGGGGACAACGGGCAGCAGTTCATTGAGACCGTACCGAAACGCGGCTATCGATTTATTGCCGACGTTCGGAAGGTGAATGTTGAGACAACTGATCTAGTCCGCACTTCGGACGCGACTAATGCTCGCTTCAACGAATCAGAACTAAGTCACGAGTACTCAGCGCCAGAACGCCTAATAACACCGGCAAGGAGCCAGCCAGTTACAAAAAATTGGATCCCTTTGCTCGTTGTGCCGTTACTGTTAATTGCAGGGCTTGTTTATGTGGGTTTCATCCGAGAGCGACGCCGGCCGGCGGCCCCTGCCATCGCATCAATCGTGGTTCTGCCCTTTCAGAACCTCTCAAACGATTCGACGCAGGATTACTTTGTAGATGGCATGACGGATGCGCTGATCGGAGACTTAGCGAAGCTCGGAGCGTTGCGAGTCATTTCTCGAACCTCTGCGATGCACTACAAAGGCAGTCAGAAGTCTCTGCCCGAAATCGCCAGGGAATTGAATGTTGACGCAGTGGTGGAGGGAACGGTGCAACGTGTCGGCGACCGGGTGCACGTACGCGCACAGTTAATCCATGCTGCTTCCGACTCGCACTTGTGGACTGCGGACTATGACCGTGATTTGGGCGACGTGCTGGATCTGCAAAGTGAAGTTGCGCGAGCCATTGCCGGGGAAGTGCGCGTCAAAATAACCGCTGAAGAGCAAAGATTACTAGCTCCTAAAAGAGTCATTGCGCGTGAAGCTGTCGACAACGACCTGCAAGGTCGTTATTTCTTGAATCGGCGTACTGAACAGGATATGCGCAAGGCGATTGCCTATTTTGAAAGTGCGATTAAGGCAGACCCAAACTACGCGCAGGCATATGCAGGATTGGCTGATGGTTACAACCAGCTTGGTACGGGCTTGATCGGTGCAATGTCGCCAATAGAAGGAAGGCGAATTGCAGAAACCGCAGCGAAGAAAGCTCTCGAGATTGACAACGAGGTAGCCCAGGCACATGCAGCGCTCGGTTTTGTGAATTATTTCAACTGGAACTGGGCTACAGCGGAAGACGAGTTCAAACGCTCCATCGAACTCAATCCAAACTACGCCAGTGCTCGCAGCCAATATGCTTACTACCTAATAGCTCGCGGGCGCAGCGATGAAGCTCTGGCAGAAATCGGCCGCGCGCAGGAGTTAGACCCGCTGTCACTCTCGATCAGTTCGAGCAGGGGATTCATCCTCGAGAACGCGCGCCGCTACAAAGAGGCCATCGAACAACTACGCCGCGTCATTGAAATAGATCCGAATCGGTATCAGACACTTTGGACTTTAGCGCTTACCTATCTCGCTAACCATCAGTTTGATGCATCCATTACTACTGCTGAAAAAGCTGTAACCGTTTCCGGCCGTGCGCCAGGGGCGCTTGGGGTGCTTGGGTTGGCCTACGGCGCTGCGGGGAGGAAAGGCGATGCTAATAAAATTGTCGATGAGTTACTGCAGTTGCAGAAACGGCGTTACGTGACACCAATGGCGCTCGTGTATGTCTACATCGGACTCGGTAACAAAGACCAGGCCTTTGTCTGGCTTGAGAAAGCGTATGGGGAACGCTCGAACCACATCGCCTTTTTCAAGGTCTCACCAGTAGTAGATCCACTACGATCTGACCCTCGCTTTATTGAACTCTTGCGGCGAACAGGGCTGGATTGAGAATTACCTAACACGGGCTCGGCTGAGATTAAAGGATAGACGATTCGCAAGTTTTGACAATGCTATGGGTTCGCCGGAAGTTATTGATCGCCGCAACTTGCAGGATGTGTTGAGTCCGTCTCCCCCTTTCTGACAGCTCGGTTACAATTTTCTGCAGCATCCAGCGAAGAACAAGGAGTTGGTTTCTGTTGACGCCTCAAAGTGCCGGACGACTCAGGATTTCCGCCAGGGCCTGCAATCGAGTTGAGTCTGCTGCGCTCTGCGTACTGGTAGCGCTTTTTTCCAGCGATGGTGCAAGGCTCTTAAGTTTTGCGAGTTCGCTTTGCTTCATGTGTGAGCTCTCGGCGCTTTGAATCGCCTTCCGCAGAGCAGCGACTTGATCAGCAGGCAGAGCTTGCGATCGCTCCAACTGATCTACGTACGCTTTCGCCACCGCCAACGTTCGCGGCCACTCGATTCTTTCCTGGTTCTGCACATTGAGAGCAGCCACATGTACCGCTTCCGCTGCGTCGATTTCGTTCTGAGTCAAAAACTTCGTGGGCGTCAGCTGGAAGATGTCCAGGCCGCGGGCGATCTCCGAAGCGTAAATGCGGCCGTTGTACCAGGTGGCGGACCAGTCGCCGCCGAGCACAAGCATCTTGGGATCAATCGGTCCGCGATCGAAGTAGGCGATTTCAAGCGGATGCTCCGCGTCGGTGAAGTCCATGACGGAAACGCCTCCCTGGTACCAGGCCTGCACTTCGATGTCACGGCCGGGAACGGGAATGAGAGAGCCGTTGTGTGCGACACAGTTTTCGCTGTCGCCCTGGGCGGCCGGCAATTTGTAGTAGCTGGCGAAGCTCAGCTTGTTGTCCTTCAAACTGAAAATCGAATCAGCGCCCCATTTGTTCGGATCGTTCGCACGGCAGCGTGCGCCTAACCCGCCACCCCACTCATCGGTGAACACGACTTTTTTTCCGTCGTTCGAAAACGTAGCCGAGTGCCAATACGAATAATTTGGATCGTTTACCGCGTCCAGACGCTTCGGATTCACCGGGTCTTTGATGTCCAGCACTATTCCATTGCCGGAGCACGCGCCGGCAGCCAATCCGATCGCTGAGTAGGCGGTGATGTCGTGGCACTGATTGGAGGCCGAGGGCTTTTCAGGTCCTTCCTTGCCGTGAGTGCCGCCGTTCGTTAGAGCGTTGAGCGCGCCCGTCCGCGGATCCATAAACACTCGCGGACTATTGACGACCTTCGCCTCTTGCGGCGCCGCCAGTGGGACCTTAATCACGTCGATGCGAAACAGCGCCGTATTCGGATCTTTCTCCGGTTCTTCACCCGAGCAGCCGGCCAGCTCTTCGCTTTGGCGGACGAAAGACGTTCCGGAGACGTAGATGTAAACGTTTTCTTTGTCGTTCGGATCTACCACCAGCGTATGCGTGTGGGAGCCGCGGCAAGTTTGCACGGCGGCCACCTGCTTCGGATTCTTGACGTCAGAGATGTCGAAGATCCTGACACCGCGGAAACGATCTTTTTGCGCTGGCGGCGGATTCGGCTTTTTCTCTTCTCCGGCGGGCGGCTCAGGCGCGGGCGGCGCCGGCGGAAATCCCTGTGTGCCGCAATCGAGCCGACCGTTGGGCATCTCAACCGACATGAAGAGGAGGTTTTTGTAGACCGATGGATCGCCCTGACCGCCGGGACATACCATCGAAGTCAACAGGGTGGTCTTCGCCGGATTCGAGATGTCATAGATATTGATGCCATAGAAGTTTCCCTGAAACAGGTGATTGCCCTGGAACGCGAGGTCCGAGTTCGCAAAAGCTAGTTGCGCAAAAACCAACTGTACCGGCTTCTCCATTTTTGAGGCGTTACTAACGCCAAGTAGACCGATCATCTTCTGCACCTTCGGATCATCCGGATTGACCGTGCCTAGTTGAAATGCGGCAGGCTTTTTGAAGAGCATGACATGCTTGAGGCCCATCGATGTTTCGCCGGCGTCATACATTCCGGGGGCCAGCTTAGCGCGCGGGTCATTGGCATCGGAGCCACTCATTCCGGCCGGCAGAGGTGCCGCCGGTTCAGGAGCAAAGGGATTCTCGTCGGCTTTCTTGTCGGCCGGTTTTGTTTCTGCCGGCTTCGCTGACTCGGGAGATGGAGTTGGCGTTTGCGCCTGAATTCTGATTGCAAAACAGAAGCAGAAGAGCAGGGCAGTTACGAACAAACGGAAAGCCAGGGTGTGTACTCGATTCATCGTTTCTCCTGTTGGATTTCTCTATGCATCCTCGGTTCTCTGTGCGTCTATGTGATTAGGTGATGCGAATAACCACCACAGAGGCTAAGAGAACACACAGGTTGCACAGAGAAGAAGCTCAAATTAGGTTATTACTCTTCTACTCTTAAGGGTTTTCCCCAAGCATGGTTTGCATAATCCTGATCTCAGCGCGTTGACCGCTGTCGACATCGGTCGCGAAATTGAATAGCTCAGCATCCTGCCCGGCGCCCGCAGTGTCGAACAAGTCCTTCACCATAATCAAGGCGCCGCCGTGATGCTGAATCATTCCGGTCAAAAATAGACGATCAAACTCCCCGCCCTTCGCTTTCTTAAGTGACTCCATCTGCTTTGGCGTAAGCATCCCCGGCATAAGCATGGAATGACTCGAATGGCTCGACATATCCATGCCGGGCATATCCATGCCGGGCATGTCCGGCATGGCCAGCGAAATCGGCTCTCCCCTGGCCTCAAGCCACCGCTTCATAAAACCTATTTCGTCCGACTGCGAACGGCTGATTCGCGCTCCCAGCGAGCTAAGGTCCTTCGTCGTCGTATGCGATTCGATGAGCGCTGTCATCTCAACCGCTTGCGCGTGATGCATGATCATGCCCTGCATGAATTGCACATCTGCCGGTGAGAGTGGCGGCAGCGTGGCCCTTGTTGACGAGGGCAGCGTGCGGGTTGGCTGGCCCGGCGCACCAGGTTGAACCACGACCGGCGTCGCAGGATCAGCCTGCTGTGCGCAGACCGGAAGCGAGAATAATCCCGCGAGAGTAATGGCAACCATCAGCCCGCTTCGCCACGCTGAAACTTTCATAACCAACCGCAGCTTACGCTTACTCTTCGTAGGAAGAGTTTCGATTGACGTCGAATAGTCAAGCATTGAGTTGGTTCAGATTATCACAAAGCTGCATTCGGGTCATGGCGAGCCCCGGGGCTGCGAAGTTTGTGATTCGTGCTTCAACCCTTGCAACGGTTCTAGTGAGCTAGTCAGACTACCGCTGGGGTGTGTAGTCGTCGGGACCGAACACCTGACGGACCTCCGTCTCGCCCTCCCAGCCGGGCCAGTGATCCCGGTGAAGTTCCATGAATTTCACCGTGGCGTCGATCATCTCTTGCTTCGACTCGACCTCAAAGACTGCAAAGCCTCCGACGACCTCTCGGGTCTCAGCGAAAGGGCCATCGATCACAGTAACTTTTCCTTTAGCGAGCCGGACGCGGTTGCTTATTGCGGTTGGCGCCAGCCCTCCGGCCTCCAACATCATGCCGCCCTTCGAGGCCTGTTCGCTAAGTTTTGCCATGGCCTCCATAAACTTTGGGGGCGGAGGGCCCGAATTCTCGGCGTGTCTTACCAGGGTCATGAATCGCATCATTACATCTCCTTTTAGTTTGTTTTGCCGAAGCCGGACTCCTGATCATTGAGCTTTCCCCCGGGCTTCTACTTGTAAGTCGAATGGGAGATCACGAGATCGACAGTCGCGACTCTACGCTGGGTAATAAATTGTCTCGGCCGACGAATTGGGGGACCGTAAAGCGCCTTCTAGAACTGAAACTTAATCCCCAGACGTAGTGACGAAGGGTACTGAAAGATCGTGCCTTGTCCGTAAAAAGGGTTGGGAAATTGGATGGCGCCGGCTCCGGGGATGCCGCTGTTGATTCTCAGCGTTTCGTCCTGCCTGATCGTTTCCACCTCATTCCTGACCCCCATGAAGACCGAGCCCGCCTCGTCAATCACCTGCTATCAACAGCGATAGGTAAGACGGAAGAAGATCGCCGAAAAACCTGGGCTCTTCCAAGAGTTGTCTACGCTGTTAGAGGTTCTTGATTCAATTCCCGCGTTTAAAAGTAGACAACTCAACTGGCCGCCCTTTTCGAACAGCAGGTTGCTGTTAAGGGAAAGTGGTCATCGCTCTCGCGCCGAGATCTTTCACAGTTACCTCAAAAGCGTTAACCGCCACTCGTGCGACGCTTCACATGTCTACAAATTGTGTCAGCGAATCGAGGTTATGAAATGTGCTGCCCCAAACTGACATATAGGTTAGAGAGGAGATTCCGACGGAGTTACCAGTTAGCTTTCCGACAAATGAGACCTGCCTCCCAAGTGCCTGTCTCAATTTCACCGAAGGAGAATCCGATAGGCCCAGCACTTCAGAGAGCCAGGTATGGTGTGTGAATTGTATCGATTGCCTGATTGCCTCAACTCTGAGGATAACAGATTTCGGGGTGTCTATCGCTTACCACGGATGCGGCGATGGAACAAACGCCCGGTCAAGCATCCTCACAAAAAACAGGAGGCCGTCACATGAAAAAATCAGCTTTGAAATCCTTTGCGATCCTTGGCTTTTGCACCTTGCTTACGACGTTGTCCATTGTCACAGTTGCACATGCACAGAGCGGCGAAAGCGACCACTCCAGAATCAGCAGCCGGCCCGTTGTTTTCATGGCAACTGGAGCCGTTACGCCCTCCGCCGGGTCCACACTGTTTAGAAATCAGGATGGAGTATTCTTCTCGTTCTACACTTCGGGGCTAACAAACGGCGATGCGGTAACAATATGGATGGCTGTCTTTAACAACCCGGAGTTTTGTGCAACCAGCCCATGCACTCCGGCAGATTTTGCCAATCCAGCGGTTAATGGAACGCTGCTCAATACCGGTGGAAAGGTTATCGGGCCGGACGGCAGCGCGACGTACGGTGCATTCAGGTTGGTCGGCGACACGACGGGTGCTCGCCCAGGTGTCGGAACCGGCAACGGTCTGGTGAAGCCGTTGAGCGCCGAGATCCACCTCGTGACACGTAGTCATGGTCCAGCGAATCTGATGGATCCGATTGTATTGGCACAGCAACTCACCATGTTCAACGGCGGCTGTCCGCCGAACACGTGCATGAATGTCCATGCATCGGTTCACCAACGGTAGGCCGTTTTGCCCCAGGCATTGTTCTAAACGGGCGGGTATTTTGAAATTACCCCCGCCCGCGGCCTCGGGCTTTGAGCCTCTTTTTCCTTTTCGTTGCGCTGACTTTTCGGTCTCTTGTGCCAGTGCTCGTCCATCACGGGAGTTAAATCGCCACCTCGCTTACTCCCTGTTGCTCGATGTTCTGGCGAAGGCTCACAACAGTTAGAAGGAGATTAAAATCATGGCTACGAAATCTGAGGACCTGACCCGCTTTGAGGTCGAGGTAGGAAAAGTCACCAGACGAACTTTTGTAAAAGGGGCCGCAATCATAGCGACCGCAGTTGCCGCAGTTCCGCTTGAACCCTTGCTCGGCGGAAAAGAGTCGGTCGCAGAGGCCTCGGTCATCGACTACAATTCTGCGAATCGCGCGAATGCGAGCTTCAATTATCGCAAAAGCATGGCCCAAGCCCAGAAGATCAACATTGGGGACCAATCCGACAATGGCGATGCAGCGCGATTCACAGACTTCAGTTGCAGCTACAGCAAAGCCCTCTTACATGACGGCCTGGGTGTGCCGAATGCTGCAGCCATGCTCAGTCTAAGAAACGCCCTCAAGAGCGGCGAACACTCAGACTTCAACAACATCGGTGTGGGCACACCAGGCGGCGGATCCAACTCGAAGTTGAATGGCCCGCAGGTCGCACTTGCATTCGACCTGCAAGGCTTGGACTCTCATGCCACCGTCATCCCACCGGCGCCGAGAGTTGATAGCGCGCAGACGGCTGCCGAACAGGTCGAGCACTACTGGGCAGCTCTAATAGCTGACGTGCCGTTTACTGAATACTCGACGAATGCGTTGGTCGGACAGGCCGTCGCGGATATGAATAACATGTCCTTCCTCGGTAGCGCCGAGAATGATCAGTTCCCCAACCCCGTCACTCGAGAGAACCTGTTCCGCGGGCAGTTCCTTCCTGGCGATGGTAACGTGCAGGGACCATATGTCTCGCAGTTCATGATTCAACCGACGTTCTTTGGATCTCAGCCTCTCAGCCAACAGTACCAAACGTTTCTGCCCGTCGGTGGCGGCGGAAGCAACTTCATGACCTCGGTTAGCGAGTACCAACTGGTCCAGAACGGCGGGGACTCGGGACGGCAATTAGTTTTCGACTCAACATTGCGGTACATCCGGAATGGGCGAGACTTAGCCGCATATACCCATGCGGATGTGCTCTATCAAGGATATTTCGTCGCCTTCCTCGTCTTAGCAGGGATAGGTGCACCAGCGAATCCGGGTAACCCATATATCGGTTCGACAACTGAAAAAGCATTCGCCACCCTCGGCGGGCCTGACGCTGCTGCTACGATCGCCGAAATGGCAACACGCGCACTCAAAGCCTCCTGGTATCACAAATGGATCAAGGATTTGCGGTTACGGCCAGAAGAATATGGGGCGCTGGTGCATGCGCGGAAGACCGGCAGTAGCCCATTCCCTCAAGCGGCGGGGGCACTGCATAGCGACGTCCTGAATTCGGCGGCGCTGCCTCTCACCTTCGCGAACTATGGCGGCTATTTGCTACCGCAATCATTTCCAGAAGGATCACCGACACACCCCTGTTACCCGACTGGCCACGGCACGGTTGCTGGTGCGTGCATCACTGCGCTGAAGTTCTTCTTTGATGGTGGCCGGAAGATTCGGCCGCTGTTGACAGCTGCCGGGCGGGACGTCTACGAACCAAGTACCGACGGCCTCTCGCTTAACACTTACACCGGCGGGGACAGAAACTCTCTGGACATCAACGGAGAACTGAACAAGCTCGCATATAACGTCTCCTTTGGTCATGGAATTCATGCCGGCATACACTTCCGCAGCTCGACCTATTGGTCGATCCTTTTGGGCGAGCAGGTTGCGCTCAGCATCCTGCAGGACCGGGCCAAGTCCTATAACGAACCCTTCACTATCAACATCACGAAATTCGATGGAACAACGGCAAGCATTACCAACCAACAACACTAACCGGGAAGGCGGCCAACACAAGGTACTCGAAGTACCACCCGATGGTGTGGGGCATCACACAAATCGCGACGGGCACAGGACTTCAACCGCGCGTTTGTGTTGATGCAATACTTCGGTTACTTGCGACGCAATCCCAATGACCCACCGGAAGCGGGTTTGAATTTCGACGGTTACAACTTCTGGCTGAACAAGCTCAATCAGTTCAACGGTGACTACGTCGGCGCTGATATGGTTAAGGCCTTTATCACCTCAGGTGAATACAGGCAGAGGTTCGCGCCTTGAGAACTGGTCGCGTAACAGATTGAGCACGCCCGAATCCGTTAGGGCACCCACGTGCGCTCTGCGCCGATACAGGGGTGCGGAAGCATGCAAACAAGCCGAAAGAGTCGCGGGCCCTCGGCGAGGTTGAGATATCAACTCATGTAGAAACGCTCAAAAATCATTGTGGCTCCAACCCTCAAGTTGTATAGTTTAGTCCTCTAAGCGGAGACGGGGTTCCGTAACTCATGGCGGGCAATTCGATCTACCTCCGCTAACCAAATTTTTCCCTGGACTAAGCTGATAAGGTTGGAGCATCAAAATGAAAATAAGAGTCGCCTCGCTATTTGCGTCTGTCGTTCTGATCGGTGCGTTTCTAAGTTTCACACCAAGCGCATCCACGAATTCATCTAACCCACAGATAGCAGTTCCGCGTGCAGTGCTGGGAAGCTCCAACCTATTTCTGCCGTTGACAACAACATTCACCGTCGATCGAACGGACGATACGGCTGCCGCCACTGCTTGCACAGGCGCTCCCAACGATTGCAGTTTGCGCGGTGCGATCATTGCCGCGAACGCCGATCTCAGCGCTGACCCGGTGGTTATCAATCTCCAACCCGCCACCACTTACAACCTGACCCTTGCGAATGCCAACCAGGAGAACGCCGCAGCCACAGGTGATCTGGATATCACAACGACAGTTCACTCGGTGACCATCGTCGGTGGCGGATCGTCTGGGCCGAATGCCTCCATTATCGATGCCGCCGGTTTGACTTCAGGCACCATGCACGATCGCATTTTTCAGGTCACCGCGTCGGGCGTCACTTTTATTCTCCAGGACCTGGCGATTCAGAATGGCCGAGCCGCCGACGACGGGGCAAGTGGCGCAAGCACTAATCCTGCGGCACAAAATTCCACGCGCGTTGGTGGAGGCATACTTAATGGCGCGGGCATAGACGTCAACGGGGTTGCGGTAAGCGGTGGCGGAAGCCTTACGCTGACCAACGTCGTGGTCCAATCGTGCCAGGTATTGGGTAAGGGCGACAGCGTCATTAACCAACACACTACCCTCGATGCCTGGGGCGGGGGACTCGCCAGTATCGGAGCGACCGGCAACGTGATAATTACGGACAGTACGCTAACGGGCAACACCGCCTCGGGCGGGAACGGCGGCAACTTCAACAACGGCGCCGGCTCGAATGCCAGGGGCGGCTCGGTCTATTCAGAAGGCGGCATGCTCAACATCAGCGGCTCGCGAATCCATAACAGCGCTGCGAATGGTGGCAAGGGTGGGGACCAGGATCAGAATGGTCAAACTAATGGTGGCTTCGGTGGTACAGCCCAGGGCGGCGGGGCGTGGGTCGGTAGTGGCACAGCGACTATTAATAACACGACATTTGAAAATACTACTGCCAACGGTGGTGACTCAGGCACTGGTGGCAACGGATCCGAACCTGCGGGTCCTGCTGATGGTGGCGGTTTGTATAGCCTCGGTACCGCCACGGTGACCAACTCCACCTTTCACCTGGCAGGAGCGACCGGGGGCCGCAGCGGTGATACCTTCGGCTCAACCTGCCTGGGCGGTCACACCTCGCTTGAAGGCGGGGGCGCGCGCGGCGGCGCGATCTTCGCAGACGGTGGAAGCCTAATCGTTAATACCGCGACGTTTGCCAACAATTTCGCCATCGGCGGTGACGGGGGCAATGGCGGACAAACGAACGGCGGTCTTAATTGTGGCGCTCACGGCAAGGGCGGCTTCGCGTATGGCGGGGCTATCGCTAACAACAATGCGGCCACGGTAAATATCAAACACGGAACGATCAGCGGTAACAACGCGCAGGCCGGCAACACCGGCGTCAATCAGGGTGGCGCGAACAAACCACCCCAGCTCGTGGCCGAAGGTGCGGGCGGCGGCATTCGCGTGGGCCCCGCTAGCGTGACTTTGGAAAACACGATCATTGCCGGCAATTCCGCCGCGAACGGCCTCGGCGACACAACCGGCGCCCCGACTCCCGGACCTAATGTGGATGGCACCATCACCAGCAACGGCCACAATCTCCTCGGTGTTGTCACTGATGCCGGCGGATTCACCGGCACCGGCGATCTGACCGGCGCGAACCCGATGCTGGCGGCGCTGGCGGACAACGGTGGGCCAACTCAAACGATGAAGCTTTTGCCTGGCAGTCAAGCGATTGATGCTGGGGTAGCTGCTGGCGCTACCTTTGATCAGCGCGGCATGCCTCGCACTGTCGATGATCCTGGCGTCGTCAATGCTGCGACCAGTGACGGCACGGACATCGGCGCTTTTGAGGCTGAAGTTCCTTGCGTACTATCTTGTCCAGGCGACATTAGCGTGCCGAACGACACGGACCAGTGTGGTGCGGTCGTCAATTACACCGAGCCTTCCGGCGCAGGCTGTGGCACCATCACGTGTGACCATCCTTCCGGCTCCTTTTTTGCGGTTGGAACAACTGCGGTAACCTGCACGAGTTCAGCTGGTCCCACTTGTACTTTTAACGTTACGGTAAACGACACACAGGGCCCATCCATTACGCTCAATGGCAACGTCATCGCTCTGTGGCCCCCCAATCATCGATATGAGACGGTCCAGGTTTCAGATCTGGTGGCGAGCGCGAGCGACAACTGCGGTACCGGCATCGGCTTGAGCAGTGTTTTCATTTCTCAGGTGACGAGCGATGAAGTGGAGAATGGCGATGGGGACGGCGACACTCTCAACGATATTGTGATTGCGCCGGACTGTAAGTCAGTGCAACTGCGCTCTGAACGATCGGGTAATGGTAACGGCCGCGTCTATACGATCACCTTCAAAGTGATCGATGCGTCAGGTAATATGGCAACGGCGACGGCCGAAGTCACCGTGCCCAAGTCTCAGAACGGTTCAGATGCAGTCGATGATGGCCCGCAGTATACAGTCCTGGGCGGCTGTCCTTAGCGGCAGCCTTGCTCGTGACCGACGAAAGAACGACTTGATCTGAGTGAGTGAGTTCGCACTGGAGCCGCTATGGCAAATCTTCAACTAACCGAAATACCAACGGCTGAGTCAGCGATCCTCATTCGGAAACCAGTCGCGGAAGTTTTCGAGGCTTTTGTTGACCCCGAAATAACCACCAGGTTTTGGTTTACCAAAAGTACCGGCCGACTGGAGGCAGGCAAACACATCACATGGACGTGGGAGATGTACGATATTTCGGTTCAAGTGAATGTCAAAGAAGTCGAAGAAGGTAAGCGGATTCTGATTGAATGGGGGAACTACGGCTCGATGACATCAGTCGAGTGGGTTTTCACTCCTTATGAGACCGATAAGACGTACGTCAGCATTACAAATTCCGGTTTCCAGGGAGATGGCGATAAGGTCGTGAAAGATGCGCTTGATTCCAAGGGAGGGTTTACGTGGGTTCTGGCAGGTCTCAAAGCCCTTCTTGAACACGGCCTCGAGTTGAATGCTATTGCTGATGCATTTCCCAAGGGCTTGAAGTCGCACTAGTGGGGGCTAACGCCATGCGGTGCCCCTCAATTCACTATGGAACGTTCGCGGCCTGGTTCTGTTTGTCCGCTTCACCCCACGCCTTCGCCGAGACGAACGAATCCTTGTCATAAATAATTACGATCGTGCCCACCGGGAGCATCTCGCTTATCGCGCGCGATGCGAACATGGGCACTCGAATGCAACCATGACTCGCGGGCTGGGAAGGGACAGACGGATTTCCATGAATGGCCAGTCCGTCGCTGAAGTAGTTTGGATAATAAAGCAATCCAAGAGGTGACTTTCTCCATCCCGCGACTTTTCCATAGATCCTGAAGCGGCCTTTGGGTGTGTAGGCTAAACCTTTGCTGCCTTTCTCATCGTATCGTCTGCCGCTGCCCGTTGAGACCGGAACAATCCTGATGATTTTCCCCTCGTCGTCGATCACTGCCAGGACTTGCCGATCGATATCAATCTCTACGTGTTTATAACCCGCGTCCCTGGGCTGCGGAGAAGGTGCATCCCTAATCGCCTCAACTTCACCGCGAGTCATCCTCCCAGTAATCTTGCGACCCTCCCATTTTTGGAACGCGATCAATGCAGTGCGTGTGACGGTATCAACAACACCGTCCACCGGACCGGTCCAATAACCCATCTCCGAAAGACGACGTTCTGCCTCCTTCGCTTCGGTATTAGTCGGTAAACGTGCCGCGGCGTTCTTTCTTTTTTTATTGGCGAGGGACTCGCACGGCGCAAGAAGAAACAATCCAATTATGACAAGTAAAGTTAGAGTGATTTTCCCCGAAGCTTGCATGAGACCCTCCCAGAAAACCGACTCAGTGCACGCGTTCGCGCGAAGTGTGAACTGATAAAATTGTGCTTGGCGCGTAGTCGGCGACGCAGTCTGGTCAGAGGGGCGGGAGTCGGGGACACCTATTGTGAAGGTTACCGCAGCCCAGTCTGTATTCTCTGTCAGATCAAACGATACGACTGAGACATGAGGGCAGTCAAATTTGTTTCGGACGTTGGCGCGCTCCGTGCAGAAACCGTTCGCCGGCTTAGCAAGTTTTCTTGGATTGACCATTTTGAAATTATTTGTAGAATGCAGGGCAACGGCGCTGGGTTGCTGGGGTGAGGACAGTAACCTGTTGAGGCTGAAAGTCTCCGCCAACCGATTTGAGGCCGGGCCAAACCCGGCCTCTCGGTTTTTTGGGGCTGCATTTTCTTGCGTAAATAGATGTCGTTGTTGACTTAATTCCGGGGACGCCTACCGCTTCAAGTGTTACCCGTCAGTTCACTGTGAGGCGCCCGTTCCCCTCGAATTCCTCGCAAAGTTCATCCTGACCGGAATACCGTCTAATCGCCACCTCGTCTTCTCGATTTGACGGTTCTGTCTACATCACTCGGTTCAAACGCCAGGTCGTGGTTCTAGAAACGCAAGATTTCTCCCGTTCACCCGCCAATTTCTGCTGGCACGGAGCGTGCACTATAAATGCCCGCTCCCACCAAGGGGCTGTGTAATTCTCACCAAACCTTCGCGCCCCGCTGAACAATGATGAAACGTGCGGACAAAAAATCTGAAAAAGCAGGCGACGTGACAGAGCGTCTTTCTCTCGTAACCAAGGATCCCCTTAAGTCCGGAGCACGCCTTCTGGTTGCGAGCATTGCTAGTGCATTCCTGGTCATCGCTACGGCCGATCATACCTGGCCTGTGTGGCTCTCCGCGCTGATTGTCCTTGCTGTTATTCTGGCGGTCCTCTACTTTTCCTACCATTTGCCAGCCCAAAAACAGGACGGCGAATTCCCTACGACTATGCGAGACGCTTCGGAGATGTTTCGCGTGGCGTTCGACTATTCCGCTATTGGAATGGCTTTAGTGTTTCACACCGGCCGCTGGCATCGAGTCAACCGCTCGCTGTGCCAAATTCTGGGCTATACGGAAGCAGAGCTGCTGGCGCGAGATTTTCAGGACTTTGTCCATCCAGATGATCGGCTTACTTCGATGGCAAAGCTTGAGCAGTTCCTACGAAGCAAGATTGCAACTTACCAAATCGAGATGCGTTGTGTTCACAAGGATGGACACGCGGTCTGGGTTATGTGGAGCGTGTCGCAGGCTGTGGTGGAGGACACTGAATCCGTACACTTGATCTATCAATTGCAAAGCATTACGGACCGTAAACAGGCTGAACAAAGATTACTGCATGACGCCTTACATGACACCTTGACCGGTTTGCCAAATCGCGCCCTGATGATAGACCACATGAAGTTGACTATCGCGCGTGCCAAGCGCAGACAGGACTTGAAGTTTGCCGTCTTGTTCCTGGATCTCGATCGCTTTAAGTTGATTAATGACAGTCTTGGTCACATGGCGGGGGACCAACTGCTCGTCGGGTTGGCACGCCGGCTTGAAGGATGTTTGCGACCGGGAGACACGATAGCTCGCGTGGGTGGCGACGAGTTCACCATTTTGCTTGAAGACCTAACGGACGAGAAGGAAGTTGTGTCGGTTGCCGAAAGAATTCATGAGGAACTGAAGCTGCCATTCAATGTCTGTGGTCGCGACGTCTTTACCACCGTCAGCATTGGGATAGCTCTCGGTTCGCTTGCCTATAACCAACCCGATGAGATCCTGCGCGACGCCGATACAGCCATGTATCGCTCCAAGTCGTTAGGGAGGGCCCGTCACGAAATGTTCGATGAAGAAATGCACGCCCGTTCTACTGACCTACTCCGCATGGAAACTGATCTTCGTCTGGCGCAGGAACATAACGAGTTCTTTGTTAACTACCAGCCCATAGTTGCGCTCGACGATTTTCACGTCTGCGGTTTTGAGGCGCTGGTGCGCTGGCAACACCCCGAACGCGGTCTCATATCCCCCCAGGACTTTATTCCGGTTGCCGAAGAAGGCGGTCAGATTCTGCAAATCGGACAGTGGGTGCTGCGACAAGCCTGCTACCAGGCCAAGCGCTGGCAGGATAGGTTTCCGTCAGATGACTCGCTGTATATGACGGTCAACTTGTCGGCTAAACAGTTTGCCCAACCTGACCTGGTCGATCAGGTTAGTTCCATCCTTGACGAGACGGGGTTGGATCCAAATTTCCTCAAACTCGAGATTACTGAAAGTGTGCTGATGGATGACTTCAATTCTGCGGCGGCAATGCTCTTCAAGCTGCGCGCCCTTGGAGTCAGATTGAGCATTGACGACTTCGGGACTGGATACTCTTCGTTAACATATCTGCACCGTTTCCCCATCGACACTTTAAAGATTGATCGCTCCTTCGTCTCGGTTTTGGATAAGGACAATATGGAGATTGTTCGCACCATCCTAAACCTGGCGGAAAATCTTGACATGGATGTAGTGGCAGAAGGAGTTGAGACTCAGGAACAAATGTCGTTGCTTAGAAACCTTTCTTGTCAGAGCGGCCAGGGCTACTTCTTCTCCAGACCTATGACCGTCGAAGAAGCGGAAAAAGTACTCGAGGAAACCTACACGCCAAGCCTCGACCGAGTTGCCTAACCTCAGACAATTCCTGAGCCTTACCGGTCGTGTTTGTGGAGATCTACAGCGTACCGTTTGAGAAAGTCGATACGCTCAAAGCGTTTCGTCTGCAGCAGTCGCGGGTCCGGTATTGCTAAAGCAGATTCCACTCTCCGGGTCCATATAGTAAAAATTCCGGCCGGTCGCCCCGAGACCCTGCGACTGTTCGGGATTGGCGCTCACGCTGAATGTGGCCACTGTATTCTCCGATTTCGCAATTAGAGTTATCACAAAAACATAGCCGCGGTCGTGCGGCTGATCGTGGTTCATTCGTTTATCAAGATAACCCTGCTCGAACAGCTGTGGGAATGTGCCGTATTGTCCTCTATGGTCAATTACGTATTTGGCTTCTGCGACTCTAATGGCATTGAGAGTAGCGACTGCCGCGGCTTCGTTGGCTTTGCGCACGCTGCTCTTGAACGCAGGAACTATGATCCCAATCAGAATTCCAATGATAGCAATCACGATTAAGAGCTCGATCAATGTAAATCCTTTGCTGCTTGATTTGTCTTGCATGACCATTCACCTCGCCTACATCACGAGTGCAGCAGACTAAGGTTCCATTTATTTAAGACTGAGGGTGTGAAGAAGAGGATCGCTCCGGGGCGAAAGGCTTTGGGTATTTAACGCGGTTTGCAACCGGGCATTCGAAACGCCCCAATTCGGCTCGAGTAATTCGACTGATCCTTTTTGATGTAATCACCGACGTACCAGATTGTGCAGTCGTCGCTTGGATCCATCGCCGTCTGGGTATAGTCCTGCCAGCGCATAACTTTCTGAACGCTTTCGCCTTCTACAAGAATCGCTTCGCGTAGCGTTAATTGTCCCAGCGGATCGTTTGCGAGCCGGCCTGCAAATCTTTGCCCAGGGAAGTTAGCCGTGCCGCCGAATGAATAGCCAATACCGATATTGCCCTTATGATCCATGGCCGGGCTTGCCATCCAGCGGTAAAAGTTGTCGGGCGCGGGACGAGGCCCGTGAAAATGATCGGAAAGATTACTGACTGAACAACTCGTCGCTGATGCTTCAACCTCGTGACTTGCATATTGACCGGAAGCGTAACTTGAAACTAATCGCGCACGACCAGGACTAATCCCAGGACACAAAAGATCAGACCGAGAACATTTCGCAGGGACAAATGATCTTTGAAGATCACAATTCCGATTGGGACTAACAGGAGCGTCACGGCAACGTTCGTCGCAACCGCTGCCACGCTGATTCTCCAACCTGATCTATAAGCAAGAAGAAACCCCAACTCAATACAAGCAGCCCCAGCACCAACGAGCAGAACGGCCCAGTTTGATTCCTTGAGGGAACTGATAAACGACTTGTCTCCCGGGAGCGTCATGGCGCAAACGGCCAGCACAATAATTCCTGCCGCATAAGCAATGATCATCGCGTAGAAGGGATTGATTCCTTTAGGGATCGACTTTTGCCCCAGATGATAAAAGAGCATGCCCGCCACGGCGAGGACCAGGGGAAGATAGAAATTTCTCGTTGTCATATTGTTTTCCGCTCTCAAACACACGCTAAACAACTACTGGCAAAGTCATGTAAATGATGTGGTCAACTCCTGGCTAGGACTTCTTGACGCCAATGAAGTAGAGATCAGTCGCCACCTGGAAGTTTTCCTTCTTTAGTTCCGTCTTCATTTCCTTCCACTCCGTGGTCGGTTCAATGATCTGCCAATGCTCTTTGGTTCCGCCTCGCACCGGCATGGCAAAACCGGGTTCGTCCGCGTCACCGCGCAAAAGATCAGCGTGCGTAACCGGCTTTGCAGTGGGCACCGTTTGCGGCGCCGCGGTTCGTGTTTGCGCAAATGGAGTTGTGGCTGCGATCGTGATTAGAAGCGGGACGACAATGATTGTTTTGCGGGATAGGAACATGACGCTACTTTACCCAATTGATCGCAAGGCATCCAGTTTTAGCTCAGCAAATCACTGGAGGGAAGCGCGAGTCCCGCTAGCCCTTGGTGTTATCATGTTTGAGATATGGAAAAAACTTCCCCCTTCTTTGGTCGTAAAGCGGCGTGGCTGGCGCTGGTGGTGATAACGGTCGTGGCCTTCGCCGTCGTGGCTGCGCCGGTCTGGATCATTCAACCGTTTCAGCCTCAGACGTCGCGCGGAGTTGCCCTCTCCTATACCTTGCGTCGCTGGTCTCCCTGGATAACAGTCCTTTCTTTGGCGTGTGTGGTGTTCCTTGTAGCGCAGCTCTGGCCCGGATCACGTTGGTGGAAGAAAGCCTTCCTCGTAATCGTCTTCATCCCCTTGCTCGCTTCGACCTGGTTTGCGCGGCAGAATCATTTCGAATGGATGTTTAATCCGCTTGCTAACGCAACCTACGCAAAGTCCAGCGCGGCTGAATTCGTAGCTGACACTGACATTGTGATGACCGTGGAGAGCAATGGTGAGGCGGTGGCATATCCGATACGTCAAATGGCTTACCATCACCTGGTGCATGACGTGGTGGGAGGCACTCCGATAGTCGCAACTTATTGAACGCTCTGTCACACCGGTCTGGTGTGGGAGACGACAGTAAACGGGCGGCAACTCCACTTCCATCTCGCGGGTATCAACAACCAAAACTTCATTATGCGCGATGAAGAAACAGGCTCGTGGTGGCAGCAGGTCACAGGCGAGGCGATCCAGGGGCCATTAAAAGGTCAACGACTTCTTCAGGTCTTTCATGATGAGTTGACCTTCGGATTATGGAAGCGGGAGAAACCTGAAGGACGGGTGTTGCGACCCAACGATCAGATCGCACAAGCAGGAAAATATGTGCCTGCCAATTGGGAGGAGCGAATGGTCAAGGTGCCTGTTGCAACTTCCGTTGCAATCGATAAGTCTCTCGAAGCGCGAGCACTTATTATCGGCGTTGAAGTGAATGGAGTCGCGAAAGCTTATCCGTTTGATGCACTGGTGAAGCAGAACCTGATACTGGATGACCTTGGTGGAGTGCCGATTTTTATTGTTCTCGGCGACGATAAGAGATCTGTGCGCGCCTTCGAAAGATCAGTTGATGGGCGCAAGTTGGAATTCTTTCTAAAACCAAACACCAGCACGTTTGCGATGGTTGATGCTGAAACCGGCAGTGAATGGAATTTCACCGGGAAGGCAACTGGAGGCCAACTCAGCGGACGCCAACTGAGACGGATTTCTATTCTGAATGATTACTGGTTCGATTGGGTGTCTTACAATCCCGGGACGCGCGTTTACAAACTTGGCGACCGGTAGCGCAGTCACGATCGGGTCGAGAACCGGGAACAGGGAACAATTAGCCGGCAAGTCCGAGATTTGCCGCGTACCAAACGGCGAAGCCGCATTCACAAGCAGCGGCTTTGGTGAGGCGAACGAGCGACTTGGCGATGAAGGCTCTCAATGAATGGTTGTCGTTTCGAGGAGTTCGCGTTCTCGCGCTCCTGTTACTCCTCCTATGCGGCAGTGCCTTCGCGCAGCAGCCGCACACGCTTACCGGCAACATCCGTGAGCATAAGACTTTTCACTCCAACATTCTCAAAAACGATAGAGAGGTAATCGTCTATTTGCCGCCAGGCTACGAGGCTTCGAAGTCCAGGCGCTATTCTGTTTTTTACGTGCACGACGGCCAAAATTTATTTGACGGCGCAACTTCGTTTATTCCGGGTCAGGAATGGCGTATCGATGAAACAGCCGAACGTTTAATCGCCCGAGGGAAGATCGAGCCGCTGATCGTCGTCGGTGTCTACAACACGAAGGACCGCATCGATGAATACACGCCCGCCCCGGACGCAAAGTACAAGATGGGCGGCAAGGCAGATCTTTACGGCCGGATGTTGGTAGAGGAGTTGAAGCCTTTCATTGACTCTCAATATCGGACGAAACACGATGCTAAGCACACCGGTTTAATGGGCTCATCGTTGGGTGGGTTGGCTTCCCTCTACCTCGCCCTTAAATATCCAAAGGTATTCGGATGCGCCGGAGTTGTGTCACCCTCGGTCTGGTTTGCCGGCAAGCATATCGTGCACCACGTCGAAGCGCTGCCGAAGAAACCCAACATTCGAATTTGGATGGACATTGGGACAAAAGAAGGACGAACTCCGGAAGAAGTCGCAACAATCGGTTGCCGATGCCCGACTTTTGAGAGATGCACTTATCCGGAAGGGTTGGAGAGTGGGGAAGGACCTAAAGTATTTCGAAGCAGAAGGCGCCGAACATAATGAAGCCGCCTGGGCTGCACGTGTCGAGGCGATCCTGGCGTTTCTTTTTCCACGAAAGATGTAAGATAGTCGCGCCGGCAAAATTTTTGCAGTGCGGTGACCTGTAACCGCAACCAAACATCCAACTCAGGAGGAAACTTTATGAACCATTTCAGAAGATGTGCGCTGACAGGAGTCGCCACCCTGGCGGTTTTGTTTTCGATGACCTTCGTTGTTGCGGCACAGGATCGTGCAGTTGTATTAACCGGTGCAGACTTAACACGAGTTGTGCCTCCCGGTTTTTATTTCCAGGGGCTGACGGCGCCTACCCAGATGCGTAATGCCGCGGCTGCGCGTTTTGGTAAAGACCACTACGTGATCTCGGGCATGGTTGATACTTCCGGTTACGCCGCTGACGTGCGGGCCAGTTATGAAGGGTTCCTGATTACGGATTCTGCCATCAGCATTAATGGTTCGGATCTTGGCGTAGGAGCTTATGGTTTCGGTTTTAGTAAAGACGGCAAATTGAACATTCTCGATCTGGCCGGGAGCAAAATACTCTCCGTCTCCACCACCAGGGACAGCAATTTGAAGCGCCCGCGCCCGTTGATGATGACCAGCGCCGACGACGGAATTCGTCTCTACGGCGGCAAGGATTATGTAGTCATCGTAGCGAAGTAGATGGTTTCGTTGCTAATGCGTGCTCTTCGGTCTTGTCCTTCAGCGTTGGTGGCATTTCTGTTTCTGAATGCTTCACTGTTAGTGGTGAGCGCTCAACAGGCAAGTCCGAGTCCCACTCCACAACGAACGGGAAAGTCTTACAGTTCGGAAACGCCAAACAAAAAACCGCCACCACCTGCGCCGCAAGCGCAGTCTCCCATCACCTTCAGCGACATTACGCCCTCAACCAAGATCAATTTCCGACGGGCTCCATCTTTTACGTCAGTAAAGTATCTGCTCGAGGCAATGGGCGGCGGCGTTGCGATGGTTGACTACGACAACGACGGTCGCCTGGATTTGTTTTTTACCAACGGGGCGGCCTTGAAGGATCCGATGCCCAAAACGGAAATGCCTGACAAGCGCGACGCCAAATACTGGAATCGGCTTTACCGGCAAAAGTCGGATGGAACTTTTGAAGATGTCACGGAAGCCGCGGGACTGAAGGGCAGTGGGTTTAGCATGGGAGTGGCCGCCGCGGATTATGACAACGACTCGTACGCCGATCTTTTTGTTACCGGTTACGGCGGCAGTTATCTCTATCACAATAATGGCAACGGCACGTTTACCGATGTTACAAAGAAAGCCGGCGTCGGTAATGATGGATGGTCGACAAGCGCTGGCTGGCTTGATTATGACCGTGACGGGCGGCTCGATCTTTTTGTGGGACGCTATGTTGAATGGAATTTCGAGGCCGGCTCCCTTTACTGTGGTGATACTCGACCGGGCTACCGCGCTTATTGCCATCCGGACAATTTCAAGAGTGCTACGAACATCCTTTATCACCAGCGCGCAGATGGCTCGTTTGAAGATGTGAGCGCGAAGTCAGGCATTGAAGAGCCGGGGGGAAAGGCGCTGGGCGTCGCCCTCGGGGATTTTGACAACGATGGCTTCACGGATATATTCGTCGCCAACGATAGCGTGCGCCAGTCGCTCTATCACAACAAAGGCGATGGAACTTTTGAGGAGGTCGCCGTTTCATCCGGCGCGGGCTATGACGAAAATGGCAAGACCTACGCAGGAATGGGAGTAGCTGCGGCGGACTATGATAACGACGGCTATGCCGACATCTTCATCACAACACTCTCAAATGAAACCTATCCCCTTTATCATAACGATCGCGATTTGAGTTTTACCTACGCCACCAACTCCACCGGAGTGGGCCAGATCACGCTTCTCAATTCCGGGTGGGGAACGCAGTTTATCGACGCCGACAATGATGGCCTGCGCGATCTCTTCGTAGCGCAAGGCCACGTGCTCGATACCATCGAGAAGACAAATCCTTACCTGAAATACAAACAGACGCCGTTGTTAATGCTGAACACCGGTAAGGGCTTTGTGAACGTCTCGGGCACGGCGGGGCCGGCTTTTAGTAATGTGCTAGCCGCGCGCGGCGCAGCATTTGGCGATTTCAATAACGACGGGCTAACGGACGTGGTGATAGCGACGCTCGATGGCGAGCCGGTAGTGCTCAGAAATGACGGAGCCAGGAATGGAGCGAAGAATCACTGGTTGGGCCTGTCACTGGTTGGGTCAAAATCCAACCGCAATGGAATTGGCGCGCGCATTACCATCACCGACAGCGCCGGCGAGAAAAAAATATTTGATGCGAATACAGCCGGGAGCTATCTGGCATCCAATGACCCGCGAATCATTGTCGGCCTGGGGCCAGCCGGTGGAGTTAGAAGAGTTGAAGTGACCTGGCCGAGTGGAATCGTGCAGGTCGTTACCGAGCCACAACTCGATCGATATCTGGTCATTAATGAAGCGAAGTAGTTCCAGGCATAGGTTGACAGCGAAAAGGGCGCCGCGTATTTTCGCTCGAGAATTGCTGGACTCGCCTGTCAACCACTGATTCACTTTCGAACCGAATAAATTACCTGGTGAAAATGTTTTGAAAATAACTTGTTGTGTAGTGCAGTTTCGATCAGTTTTCTGGCTCTTCTTATTGGTCTCGACTTCGATTTTCGTTATCGCTCAAACGCCGCAGCAGAAGCCCGCACCGCAAGAGGGCGGTGTCTCTACTGGAGCGCCGGTGAACTATTCGTCGCGTCGTACTGCCGGGGTTACGGATCCGAAAGCGCCAATCGTGTTCGAGGATCGTAACCGACAAGACGGTGCTCGCAAACTTCAAACATCGTTCCGGCAGTCCGGAAAAGAATTACATCTTTGAGACTACGTCGGGTGGCGCAGCGATCTTTGATTACGACGGAGACGGTCGTGCCGACATTTATTTGGTTAATGGCTCCACGGTGGCGGCGCTCGAGGGAAAAGAAAAGGCGCCCCGCGCCGCGCTCTATCGCAATCTCGGGAGCTGGAAATTCGAAGATGTGACCGCGAAAGCCGGGGTCGGAAACGAACGCTGGGGTTGTGGCGTGGCTGTCGGCGACTACGATAACGATGGCCATCCGGACATTTATGTTACTAATTTCGGGTTGTCGCGACTTTACCATAACAACGGCAATGGAACTTTTTCCGATGTTGCTGAAAAACTCGGAGTCGCCCGCAATGGCTGGAGCACAGGGGCGAGCTGGGGTGACTACGACGGGGATGGAAGGCTCGACCTCTTTGTCCCCGGGTACGCAAAGATCGATCTAAGTAATTTGCCTCCCAGTCCGAGCGAGGCAGGTAAGCCCAGTAGCGTTGGTCAAAATTTCTGTCAGTTTCGCGGTGTAGTGGTGATGTGTGGACCGCGAGGCCTGCCAGGAGAAGGAGACACGCTCTATCATCAAAAGGCAGACGGGAGTTTTGAGGATGTGAGTGCGAAAGCCGGCACAAGCGATCCGCAGAAGTACTACGGTTTTAGTTCAGCGTTCATTCATGCAGATGATGATAAACTGCTGGACCTGCTGGTTGTTAACGACTCCACTCCGAAGCAGCTCTACATAAACAAGGGTGACGGAACGTTTGACGAGATCGGCTACCCTTCAGGCGTCGCTCTCAATGAGAACGGACGCGAACAGGCGGGCATGGGTTTAGCGATAGGAGACTACGACAACGATGGCAAGGTAGATTTCCATATCACGAATTTTTCGGACGACTCCAACGTTCTCTATCACAACGATGGTGAAGGAAATTTCACCGACGTAACCTTTCAAGCCGGCCTTGGCGAACCAACTATTCCGTTTCTCGGTTGGGGCACGAGTTTCATCGACTACGACAACGACGCCTGGTTGGATCTTTTCGTTGTAAACGGACACGTTTACCCGGCAGTTGATGCCAACCAGTGGGGGACGAGCTTCGCCGAGCAGGCGCTGCTATTCCACAATCTGAAGAACGGAAAGTTTGAACGAATAGGCGCCGCTCCGGCTAGTGCGTTGGCGACCGCCTGGTCGAGCCGGGGACTGGCAGTTGGCGATCTCGATGGAGACGGCCGCCTTGATCTGGTTATCAATAATATGGACGGTAAACCGGCGGTGTTGCGGAACGTCGCCGTTTCCACCGGACATTGGTTGAATTTGCGACTGGTTGGAAATCCTGAGAAGAAAACTCCAAAGGATGCAATCGGGAGTATTGCCTACTTGACTACTGGTAAGATTAGACAAAGACTCGATCTCGTAAGTGGCGCTGTCTATTGTTCACAGAATGACATGACATTACATTTCGGTTTGGGCGCTGCGACGAAGGTGGATAAGCTGGAAATCCAGTGGTCGAACGGTAGCGTTGAGACATTCGATGTCGCGGCGATTGATAAAACTATGACCATCATTCAGGGGAAAGGCGCCGGCAATTAAGACCACGCCGGATACTATCCCAGAGGACAATGGCTCTTTTCCTACCGGAGCTCTGAAGCCTTGCGACGACTTGATCTGAAAAAAACACAAGCTGCCCGCCTCAATACAATCCGCGATATCAATAGGCAGATCGTTTTGAATTACATCCGCGAACGTGAACCTATTTCAAGGGCTGAAATTGCGCGCGAAACAGACTTGCAACGCTCAACTATTTCGGCAATCGTTGAAGCCCTGGTAACTGAAGGGCTGGTCGAAGAAGTGGGTGAGGGCGAGTCGACCGGAGGCCGCAGGCCGACTCTGCTCCGACTCAGAACGAAAGAGGCAATTGCCATTGGTGTGGCAATTACGCCGACTTGTACGACAGTTGCCACGAGCGATCTGGCCGGCCGAATCGTCGAGCAGGAAGAGTTTCTTACCGATCCTGACCCTGACAAAACCGTTCAGGAAGTAATTGCTTTGGTTCGAGAATTCTCATTCAGGAACAAAGGTTCAATAGAAGCAGTCGGCGTTAGTCTGCCGGGACTGGTTGATCCCTCGACTGGGACCGCGGTCTACGTTCCTTATTTCAAATGGCGAGACATTCCCATCGCCCAGACTATTTCCACCGCATTTGGCCTGCCGGTCATCATCGACAACGACGCCAATTCCGTGGCGTTGGCTGAACTTTGGTTTGGCCGTCCGGAGGTAAGCGACGCCCGGGACTTTATCCTTGTGCTCGTTGCCGAAGGCGTGGGCACAGGGATTATTTTTGATGGTCAAGTTTATCGCGGACAGCGAGGGGCAGCCGGCGAGTTTGGGCATATGGTGATCGGAACGAACGCACCGGTGCCGTGCTCATGCGGCAACCGCGATTGTTGGGAAGCTTTCTCTTCGGAGGGTGCCGCCAAGGCTCGCTACTTCAAGTTATCTGATGAAGAGAATGTCGCGTCATTTGGTTTTCGCGAACTCGTGGATCGAGCGCTGCGAGGCGAACCAAACGCTAGAGCAGCGCTGATCGAGACCGCGCACTATCTGGGTATTGGAATCTCAAACCTGGTGGTTGGTTTCAGTCCTGAGGCTGTTGTGGTTGGTGGCGAGATCGCTCGTGCCTGGTCATTAGTTGAAAGTGCGCTAACCGAAACGATCGAACACAGCGTTCGCCGCGGGCTGCCGTCGGCAAAAATCCTGCCGTCTACTCTGGGAGAGAAGCCCACTTTGAGAGGTGCGTTGAGTCTGGTGCTCGCGAGCAAGTTTGCTGCTGCTTTCGCGGCTTGAATGTTCTCTTTTGGGCTTTTGCTGGCTCGAGTGCGGAAACAGACGTTTTGTTGTCCTGTCAAATATCTTTCCAAGTGACTCGAAAAACAGTTGACAGGCCTCATAAACTGTATTAAATACTTCGTTGGCTTAAACAACAAACTGTCAAGAAGTTTCAATTCGTAACCGCAGACACCTAAGCCAAAGCGCCTGCAACACGCTTTGGCCCTTTTAAATCAAGCTGGGAACGCTAGACATAACCCCACTTTTTACCTGGGAACAGGTATGAGTGCATCTTCATCTTTTGACCGTAGAAGAGGACTAAACCATGACAAAGCCACGACACGCGGCGCGATTCGTCGCCCTGGGCCTGATGATTTTAGCGTTCTGTATACCGGCTCTGGCGCAAAGTAATAAAGGCACGGTTGTTGGAACCGTCAAAGATCCAAACGACGCGCTGGTTACTAACGCAAAAGTGACGGTCACGAGCCTTGCCACCAAAGAGAGCCGCGAGGCTGCCACCGGGACCGATGGTACTTACGTCGTTTCGAATCTTGAGCCCGGTCGGTACACAGTGACTGTTGAGGCTCCTGGTTTTCAAAACGTTGTCTTTGAAGAAGTCATGGTTGAGACGAATGCGCGCCTGCCCCTCGATGTGAAGTTTACGGCAATCACTGGCGGCGCTGGATCAGTGACAGTCACCGCTGATGACGTCCCGATCACTGAAAGTGAAACCAGTGTGCGCGGCGATGTGATAACCGGTAAACAAGTTACCGATCTGCCCATAGCGCAACGCAACTTTACGCTGCTGGCGACGCTATCACCGGGCGTGACGCGTCCTATCGTTGGTGTGATTGGTGGGGGCGGTAATTTCGAAGGCGGCGGCGGCAACCCGCAAGGCACGTCTACCGAGTCGACACGTTTTCGCGAATCAGGCGGTTCGGTCCTGGTAGTCAACGGCGCGCGTCCAACCAACAATAATTTCACTCTCGACGGCGTCGACAACAACGAAGGACAGTTTGGTCAGATAGGAATCTATCCGCCCCCGGACACAGTTGCGGAATTTAAGATCGAAACCAGTGTCGCTCCAGCCGAAGGTGGTCGCGCCGGCGGCGGCATCATCAATACCACCACCAAGTCGGGTGGGAACCATGTACATGGCACCTTGTATGAATTTTACCAGGGCCGTCTTTGGAGCGCCTTGAGCCGTACAGAAAGAAACAAGACCTACATTCCCAATCGGAATACGCATCAATATGGCGGCACAGTCGGTGGCCCCCTCTTCCTGCCCCGGTTTGGTGAAGGTGGCCCATCAATCTGGGACGGACGTAACCGCTCTTTCTGGTTCGCTTACTACGAACAACAGAAGAATTCCACGCCTTCAACGACGGGCGATTTTGGTTTTGTAAGCGTGCCCACAGCGAAAATGCGAGTGGGAGACTTTAGCGAGTTGCTCCAGCCTGGGACCAGCAACCCCTATAAAACCGTTAACGGAATTGTTAATGCGCCTCTTGGAACCGTGTTCTGTGGTACGGGACTGCCGGCCGCCGGTAACGATATTCGCAACTGCGGACAAACACTGTCTGCAGCAGGCCTAAATGTTTTTCAGGCATACCCATTGCCGACGGTCACGGGCAGAATCTTCGATAACTTCGCAACTAACCGCAAAGAAAAGTATGGCCGCAAAGCTTACGGACTCCGATTCGATCACTCGATCAATAGTTCCAATCAGGTTTTCTTTGCTTATAGCAAGGATAATAGTTCCAGAGCTCGCGACAATAACTTCCCAATCGGCAGTTCGCCAACCGGCAAGGATCTGCCCTCAGGCTTTGGAGCCGGCGATGAATTCGGTGACTCCCGTGGCATGCGACTGGGCGAAACCCATTCGTTCTCGCCCACCGTCATCAACGAACTGCGCGTAGGTGCGACGCGCGTTGAAATCGGAATCTTTAACACCGGCGTCGGGGGCGCGCTCGGCTTCGACCCGCAGATTTCGGCGCAACTCGGCATTCCCAATGCCAACAGCTGCGGCGAATGTACCGGCTCGATCCTGCTCGGGATTGAAGAGCCGTTCCAGCACGGCCGCCAGAATCAGCTTGAGTTTATCGGTGACGGTGGTCCTTTCTACTTCAAGTCAAATAACTTTAGTCTTGGCGACGGCCTGACATGGTCACGTGGAGCGAGCACATTCAAGTTTGGGGGTGACTTGCGCGTCCGTCAAAACACCAACTTTGACGCCGGTCGTGCTGGAGCCATCAAGGGACAATACCAATATGGCACTGGCGCCGGTGGTTTCCTCTCCGGTAACTACAGCGGTATTAACATCGGGCCGCGGGACTCGGGTTCCGGCGCCGCAAACTTCCTGCTCGGGTACGCTCCGGCATTTGTCAGCCGCGGAACTCCAGGTACGCCACCGTTCCTTTCGAATAAAGAAATATCATTCTTTGGACAGGACGATTGGAAGGTTAACGAAAATCTGACACTCAACCTCGGATTACGTTGGGATCTTTTCACCCAACCCGTGGAACGCTTCGACAGCCAGTCCAATTACAATCCGGCTAACGATACACTAACCCGAGCCGGCAAAAGCGCGCCCAACGGGCGTGACCTCGTGAAGAGCGATTGGAATAACTTCGGACCTTCAGCCGGGTTTGCGTGGGCTGGATTGAAGAGCGACAAGAGCGTCGTCATACGCGGCGGTTACGCGATCAAGTATGCGGTAGACACTCCAGGCATTCCCGGTGTCCTTCAAGCCAACCCGCCCAGTGGTTCAAGTTATGGTTGTTCTATCACACAGTACGGAACCGCCAACTGCCCGGCCCTGCCAACCAACTTCAGTCTCGATACCGGAATTCCATTCCCGGCCGTACTCAATAACATTGCACCGGGCGCAACTTTCCCGGCGCCAGTCGGCAACGATCTTGTTTTTGTAAACCCTGACATAAAGAACGAGATGTTCCACCAGTACAATCTGACCGGCCAATGGGAATTCCGCCCCAGTTGGCTGGCTGAGATTGGATTCGTCGGCAGCCGCGGGCGGAACCTGTTGGTTGTCAGAAATATCGGCAACTCCAACAGCGGCTTTCCTGGTTCACGCCAGGTAACAACCCACGGCACGGTTCGCACGGTGGAATACACCGGCACCTCTTCTTACGACAGTTTCCAATCAAAACTCGAGAAACGGTACACCAAAGGTCTGTCGGTCATTTCAACTTACGTTTGGTCCCACTCAATAGATAATTCACCCGGGAACTTCTGCACCGGAGGTACCGGTCCCAGCACTTGCGGGTTTGCAAATCCGTTGCTACCGGAACTGGATAAGGCCAGTTCTGACTTCGACGTGCGTCATCGCTTCAGCTTTGCAGCGGTGTGGGATTTACCTTTTGGTAAGGGCCGGAAGTACGGCACCGACATCTCCCGCGCCGCAGACTTTTTTGTCGGCGGTTGGCAATTGAACACGAACATCAATATTCAAAGTGGACCGCCGTTCACGGTACTGGCTGACGGCCGCAGGGTGGATGTCGTTTCAAGTGGTACGACGGTTTGTCGCATCGCCGGCGTAGCCAACGGGAGTCCAAAAATCTTTGATGGACAAACATTGTGTCCGGCAGCCACGCGTATCTTTTCATCCGATCCGGATCTGAACGGAGACGGCACCATTAACAGGAGTACGCCACGGTTCGGCACGCTAGGTCGCAACGTCTTTCGCGGTGAGCGCCTGGAATACGTAAATGCGTCGCTCTTCAAGAATATTAGACTTGCGGAGAGTGTTAACGCCCAATTTCGCCTGCAGGCCTACAACTTGTTCAATCACTTGAATGGCTTCCGTCCCGTGAATGATTTCAACAGCAATGACTTCGGCAGGGACACGTCTGAGCAACGTCGCCGGCAACTCGAATTTGGGTTCAGGTTAATCTTCTAAAGTAGACCGTCCAGTCTCCCAGGTACCAAACTGTGGCGGGCGTCTCCTCCGGTGGACGCTCGCCACTTTGATTATTTGTTTTGATCCCTGTCCGCTCCCGTCGCAGGTTGAAGTTGGTTTTAAAAGCAGCTAATTTTGCTGAATTGTCGGACGGTTTTATTCCCCAGCCTTCGCAACAAATTCTCGACTGCGCGTTAGCGACAAATCGCGCAAACCTGCTTGTCGGAAATTAAAGATGAGCGCGAGCGCACGAAAGGTGAGCCTGAACAAGTTGGTTGTAGCGCTCGGCCTTGCCGGCACGCTGCTGACTGTCGCTTCCCTAAACGCCGTGGGGATGCAGAACGACTCCGTGCCCGCCGCGCAGGTAACCGAAATGATTGCGCGGGTGCGGGCCGCGTCGGCTGCTCAGGCGCCAAGGGCTGGCGCATTCCAGTTAGGACGGCGACTTCTTATCGAAGCGCGTTACGGGGAAGCGTACGAGTTGTTTGCGGCCCTTCTTGAAAAATGGCCACGAGAACCCGAAGCCCTGTATGGTGCCGCGTTGTCTTCATTCAACCTCGGACGCCCGGCAGAGGCGGAGCCGCTGGCTCGCGCGGCAAGTGAAGTTTATCTGGCTGGAGCCGGTGACCGGCAAGGCATAGAGTCAGGATTGCCGAATCAGATAATTCGAGGCGCTGACGCAATCGTGTTGCTCGCCGTAATTCAGGGTGCGCGCGGTGAAGATACTGAGGCTCTGAAGAGCGCCAGGCGCGCAGTCGGATTTGCGCCCGAAAATTTCGACGCGCAGTTTATTCTTGGTAGAGCTTCCTATGGAGCTGGAGATTCCACCGCGGCCGTCGGAGCGTTTCGCGCCGCTTTGAAGCTCAAACCCGATGATGCCCGCTCCCTTTTTTTCCTGGCCACCGCGCTTGAGAGTGCGGGCAACACCGATGCCGCGCTCAGCGCTTATCGCGATTTGGTCCAACGACAACCGCAAGCCGCGGAGGGCCACCTCGGTTTAGGGGTGCTATTGACTAAGCGTGGAGGAGCAGATATCGAGCAGGGAATTGAGGAATTGCGGACCGCGGTGCGCATCGATCCTAATCAATATGAAGCGCAAGTGACGTTGGGTCGGGCCTTGCTAACCCAAAAACTCGCAACTGAATCGGTGGAACATTTAAAGCGCGCTGCGGAGTTAGCACCGAACAATCCCGAGCCACATTATCAACTTGCGCTGGCGTACCGGCGGCTGGGCTTAAACGACAAGGCAGTGGCCGAGACGGCTATCGTAAAAAGAATTCACGAAGCACGGCGCGGAGATGGGGTACAGAACAACACGGCGAGACCGAACCAGTGATAAGAATGTCAACGGAGGAGAATCACGCTCGAAAGAGCAGAGTTCGGCGGTGCCGGTGCTGCCCGATGGTTTTTGTCCTGGTGTTGTCAGCGTTCGCAACCTTCGCCCAATCAAACGTCGCCCAACCTCTGCAAAAGCCTAATTCTCAACCAGGCAATTCTTCTTTGATTCGCGAGGCCGCGGCACTTCTCGAAGCGGGCCGGCTCGATGAAGCTGAGGCGGTTGCTCGGCGTGCGGTTGCGGCAGAGCCTCGCAGCACGGCCGCTCGCTCGGTGTTGGGAGCAATCCTCGAACAGCGAGGACACTCAAAGGAAGCGGAAGCTGAATTTCGTGAGTCTTTGCGACTGGACGCAAATTCAACTGTTGCACTCACCAACCTGGGCGTGCTGCTCGTTCATTCAGGCCGAGCCGATGAAGCGGTTACAACTTTCGAGCGAGTGCTCCGCTTAGCGCCAGGTCACCCGCAAGCGACCTTTAACCTGGCGGCACTTTACGTAGCGCGCAAGGATTATGTTCGTGCGATTCCTTTGCTCGAGCGCGCTGCCGGTATGAGTGACGGGTCGATCCGGCCCAACGATATCCCGCTGCTATTGACGCTGGCTAATGCTTATGCGCACGCGAAGCGGGGCAATGATGCGGCGAAGATCTTTGATCAAATTGAACAAAGTGCGGGTGATGATCCTCGCGTACTTTTTACGCTGGGTCTTAATGTGGCCGATGCCGGTGACTACGAGCGGGCCGTGAAATTATTTGGCCGCACTAATACTTTGCGGCCGGACACATATGAGGTGCTCTACAACCTGGGAATAGCCTTCTACAACCTGGATCGTTTGGACGAGGCGCGCAGCGTGCTGCAACGCGCCGCGACGCTCAAGTCTGAGCAACCGGAAGTTTTTTACCGGCTTGGTTTAATCGCTTCCGCGAAGAATGAAAGTGAAAATGCGATCGGTCTGATGCAACGGGCCTTGAAACTTCGGCCGGTTTATCCCGAGGCGCAGTTTATGATCGCGGAGGAGCTGGTGAAGAACGGCCGAGCTGATCGGGCCGTCCCTTTTTATGAACAGGCGGCGCGGGAGGCGCCCGGAGAACCAATCTACCAAATCCGGTTAGGCGTGGCACACTTTCGCGGCCGCGCTTATGCGAAAGCCGATGAGACTTTTCGTGCTGCGCTCGCGCGCTTTCCTGATAGTCCCGTAATCTATTATTTGATCGGCTACACAGCGCGCGCGGAAGGCCTCTATGACGAGGCAGTGACGGCTTTCACACGGTCGCTCCAGTTGCAGCCAAACAACGGTGCGGCGTTGGCCAACCTTGGTTTCATTGCGGCGGAGCGCGGCCATGACGCGGAAGCTGAAAAACTATTACGTAGCGCAGTGGCGTTGGAACCTGATAACTATCCAGCCCATTACGATCTGGGGCGACTGCTCGTGCGCCTCAGGAGATATGACGAAGCCCTTCCAATACTCGAACGGGGGGCTACCATGAGCAGCGACGATCCCGGCGTTCACTACCAACTCTTCATCACTTATTCTCGTTTGAAGCGCAAGGATGATGCGGACCGCGAGCTGGGTCGATTCAAGACACTTGAAGAGGCACGGAAAAACGGAAGCGGTATGACTCAGAAAGATGATCTGCCGCCCCCTAAAGTGAGCAGTCATTAACGTGTATTGGTTTCGACTTGATAGGCCCCTGAGGTTGTCTGGGAGAGTAAACGGAGAACCCAGGGCATACGATTGCTTTGGTCGTGAGAGGAAGAACTAAACCCGACATGCCTACTCGATTTGATGTGCGATGGTGGCTTTCCTCCGTTGTGTTGCTGCTGCTTTGGGCGGGATTATGTGCCGGTCAAACTGTTGCCCCATCCGTCACGAAGGTTGAACCGCCGTCATGGTGGGAGGGACATACGATCAACCCGGTGCGATTGCTGGTAAGAGGAGAGAATCTTCAAGGCGCACGGGTTCAGCCCCTTAGCCGTGCACTCCAAGTTTCTGAGGTCCTGGTTAACCGTGCCGGCACTTATCTCTTTGTGAACGTGAGTATCAGTCCTAAAGCTCAACCCGGATCGTATCCACTGAAGGTGATCACGTCTCAGGGAAGCACGACGATTCGTTTTTCACTGCAGGCCCCGCTCGACACCAGTACACATTTTCAGGGCGTTAATGTTAATGACGTCATCTACCTGATCATGCCCGACCGTTTTGCCGATGGTGAGCAGGCAAACAACACTCCGCCGAACGCTCCCGCAGCGGCCAATGATAGAAAGAATCCGCGCGCTTATCATGGCGGTGATCTGCGTGGTGTTATCAATCACCTTCCTTATCTCAAGGATCTGGGCGTGACCGCATTGTGGCTCAATCCCTGGTATGACAACTGGAACGGTGTGAATAACTGCGACAAGCCCTGGTGCCCGAATACTTACTACCACGGTTATCACGCCATCGATTATTACGCCGTTGAAGATCGTTTTGGCGATCTGTCGACGTTGCGCGAGTTAGTGGAGAAGGCCCACGCACTCGGCTTGAAGATTATTCAGGATCAAGTCGCAAATCATGTCGGCTCCCGACATCCATGGGTTACTGATCCGCCGCTAGACAATTGGTTTCACGGTACGCTCGCCGAGCACTCAGTCAACCGCTTTAACAACATCGCTCTGCTTAGCCCGCACGCGAACCGAGATGAATTTCGCAACACACTCGACGGCTGGTTCAGCGACGACTTGCCCGATATGAATCAGGAAGAAACCGAAGTTGCGCGCTACGAAATACAAAACGCGCTCTGGTGGATCGGGACAACCGGAATTGATGGGATTCGTCAGGACACAATTCAATACATGCCGCGCAGTTTTATCCGCGATCTCTCAAACGCCTTGCACCGGCAATACCCGAAGATGTGGATGGTGGGCGAGGTATTTGATCGCGACGCTGCCCATACGTCTTATTTCATCGGTGGGCATAGGGGCTGGGACGGTATCGACACCAGGCTGGATTCCGTATTTGATTTTCCGCTCTGGAATGCTTCGCTGCTGGCGTTCACTGGCAAAGTGCCATTGCGAGTGTTGCGGGAACAGTTGAAATACGATGCACTCTATCCCGATCCCGCAAAGGTTACGGTGTTCGCAAACAATCACGACACCGCGCGCTTCATGTCGCTCGATGGCGCCACACTTGAAGGCGCAATGATGCACGTTGCCTTTGTCCTCAGTGTTCGCGGCATCCCGCAGCTTTACTACGGAGAAGAGATCGCGATGGAAGGGAAGGACGATCCTGACAACCGCCGCGATTTTCCCGGCGGCTTCTCTGGCGATCCGCGCAATGCTTTCGACGCGTCGGGACGCAAGCCGAAAGAGCAAAAGATGTATGAGTGGACTCGCGCCTGGCTACGTTTGCGAGCAGAACATCCGGCGTTGAGAAGCGGCAGCTTGATCGATCTTTTCTATGATGACGACACTTACGTGTTTGCGCGCAAGGACCAGAGCGAAACGGTGTTGGTGGCATTTAATCGCTCGGAACAAGAGAAGAAAGTCAGCGTGCCTATCGGTTTAGTTGGCGTGAAGGATGGCGCTGACATTGTCGGATTAATCGGAACGAGGACGAACGCTCGAGTTGTGAAGGGACAAGTGACTCTAACACTTCCGGAGCGAGCTGCGGTGGCTTTCAAGGTCGGCTGATTGCGAATGTGATTTGCTGGGACCGCGGGCGTCCCGCCCGCAATGAGCGCGAAGCGCGAAAAGCTTTGGCATTACAGTTCGTTCTTTTTTCAGAAAGACTTCGTGCCTGCGGCGCGTTTGCGGGCGGGACGCCCGCGGTCCCAGCAAGACATTCGCTGAGGCCAGAAAGTTATGTTTAGACTTCAATGAACTTCGCAAGATCCAGCGGCCTTCTGCTTCATCCGACTTCCTTGCCGGGACCCTTCGGTATAGGCGATCTCGGCCCGGCGGCGTATGCCTTCGCGGATTTTCTTGAGGCTGCCGGTCAGAGCTTGTGGCAAGTCTTGCCTCTCGGCCCGACCGGTTACGGCGATTCGCCTTACGCTTGTTACTCAGCATTTGCCGGCAACACTTTGCTCATCAGTCCCGAACAACTTGTTGCGGACAATCTGCTCATGAAGGAGAGCCTCGGGCCAATTCCGAAGGGTGAAGCCGAACGGATAGATTTTGAAGTTGTTCACAAACATAAGGACTCAATCCTGCGCCAGGCCTTTGCGTCGTTCGGACAGACGAGCGGTTCAGAGCTTCGCAACGACTTTGCGAAGTTTTGCGCCCAGCATGCTGCCTGGCTGGACGACTACGCTTTGTTTCGCGCCTTGAAAGATGAACATGGCGGCGTCGCCTGGAATGAGTGGGACCCGGCTTTGGTGAGAAGAGATGCCAGGGCCCTCGAAACCGCCAGAGAGAAGCTAAAGGAACAGATCGAGGCGCAGAAGTTTTATCAGTTCCTCTTTTTCCGTCAGTGGTTTGCGCTTAAGGCCAGCTGCAATCGGCGCGGCATCAAGCTGGTCGGGGACATCCCGATTTTCGTCGCACACGATTCGGCGGATGTTTGGACAAACCCCGATCAGTTTAAGTTGAATGAAGATGGGACTCCGATCGTTGTAGCGGGCGTGCCTCCCGATTACTTCAGCGCCACTGGCCAGCTCTGGGGAAATCCGCTTTATAACTGGGAGCAGATGCGGACAGATGGTTTTAGATGGTGGATCGATCGCGTCAGTGCCACCCTCGAGACATTCGACATCGCGCGCATTGATCACTTCCGCGGTTTTGCCGCCTGCTGGGAAATACCTGGCGGCGACAAGACTGCCGAGCGGGGAAGTTGGGTTACAGCTCCCGGCCGGGAATTGTTCACTGCCATCAGGAAGGCTTTGGGCGAGGTCCCGATAATTGCAGAGGACCTGGGAGTAATTACGCCTGACGTCGAAGCGTTGCGAGATGATTTTGGTTTTCCTGGCATGCGGATCCTGCAGTTTGGTTTTAGCAGCGATACAAAGAATCTCGATCTGCCGCACAACTATCACCAGAACGTTGTGGTCTACACAGGCACACATGACAACGATACCGCGGTAGGTTGGTTTCGCAGTGTAGCCGGCGAAGGCTCCACCCGTGATGCGCAACAGATCGAACGCGAAAGAGAGTTTTGCCTGAAGTATCTGAATACTGATGGCGCTGAAATCCATTGGGACTTCATTCGCGCCGCGCTGGCCTCGGTTGCGAATACGGCGGTAGTTCCTTTGCAGGATCTGCTCGGCTTGGGCACTGAAGCGCGCATGAACCTGCCTAACAGTACTGAGGGGAATTGGGCCTGGCGGTATGAGGCCGGCGTGCTGACCGAGGGGATTAGCGAACGGTTGCGAGGGTTGACCGAGTTGTATGGCAGAGCATAACAAAAAGGAGTCCGCGAAGCGGACGAGTGAACGTAGCCCAGCGATTTATCGCTGGGATCCGGTTCCTGTTTCAATCGTGAGTCCGCGAAGCGGACGACTGAAACTCGTTTCTCGCCTTCACCGATTGATTCCTTTACAAACTTCATTCGTCCGCTTCACGGACTCACGGGCTTTTCTCCCACATGATCCCAGCACCAAGGTGCTGGGCTACTCTCAGGCGTCCGCTTCGCGGACTCTTATCCCGATGGCCCGCGGGTTGTTCGTCCTCATTGTTTTGCTCGGGAGTGTTTTCTCTGTTTTCTCGCAGACCAGCCCCGAGGTTCTCAAGGTTGAGCCACCAAGCTGGTGGACTGGAAGTTCGCTCAACCCGGTGCGCTTGTTGATTCGAGGCAAGAACTTGAAGGGCGCCCGCGTGCAGGCTGTCGGGCGCGGCTTGCGGATCGCAGGTCCGCCAAAGACAAACGAGCACGGTACCTACTTGTTTGTAAATGTCGCCATCTCGCCGGGTGCAACAGCAGGACCAAGAGAATTACAAATTACCACAGCAAACGGAACGGCCCGCGCTCCCTTCGAGATTATTCCGGCACTAACACGCGCTGGACGGTTCCAGGGATTTTCGCCCGCGGACGTAATGTATTTGATCATGCTGGACCGGTTCAGCGATGGCGATCCGGCCAACAACGATCCGCCCGACTCCCGTGGCATCTACGATCGCCAGAACAAGTTCTACTACCACGGCGGCGATCTCCAGGGCGTGATCGATCGCCTGCCATATTTGAAGGACCTGGGCGTAACCGCGTGTGGCTGACACCGTGGTATGACAACTACGACCATCCGAATCAGATAGAACTAAAGGAAGGTAAACCGAGCACCGGCTTTCACGGTTATAACCCACAAGACTTTTACGGAGTAGAAGAGCACTTCGGCACCCTGCCAAAGCTACAAGAACTGGTGGACGCAGCGCATCGTTCGGGTATTAAGATCATTCAGGATGAAGTTGTTAACCACACCGGTCCTTATCATCCCTGGGTTGACGATCCACCCACGCCGACCTGGTTCAACGGCACCAGGGCGAATCACTTGAAAAATGTTTTTCAAACGTGGGTGCTACATGATCCGCATCCAGTTGAAGATCTAAAACGCGCAACGATGGAGGGCTGGTTTCTCGACTTCCTGCCCGACCTAAATCAAAAAGACCCGGAAGTCTCGCGCTATCTAATTCAGAATACGCTATGGTGGATTGGCATCAACCGGCCTCGACGGCATTCGCATGGACACCTGGCAGTATGTGCCAAACAGTTTCTGGCGAGACTGGAACGCGGCTTTGAAACGCGAGTTTCCGAGTTTCAAAGTAGTCGGTGAAGTTAAAGACGGCGACGCGGTCCATACCTCGTTTTTCCAGGGTGGTAAGGTGCGTTTCGATGGCGTAGATTCCGGTCTCGATTCTTTGCTGGACTTTCCACTCTTCTATCCAATTCGCCATGCCTTTGCCGAAGGACACCAGCTTGACGAGATTCCCGAAGACGCTGGCGCGGGACTATCTCTACAACAACTCTGAGATTCTGGTAACGCTGCTCGGCGGTCACGACGATGGCCGCTTCATGAGTGAAAGGGGCGCCACGATCGCGGGCCTGAAACTGGCAAATGCGTTTCTATTGACGACGCGTGGTGTACCGCAGCTTTACTACGGCGACGAGATCGCCATGACCGGGCCTGACGAACCGACGACGCGCGGCGATTTTCCCGGCGGGTTTCCGGGAGACAAGCGTAATGCTTTCCAGAGCTCGGGCCGGAACAAAGACGAAGAGGATTTGTTTCAATACATTCGCAAGCTAACCAGATTGCATCGCGAACTTGAGCCACTGCAGCGCGGGGAGCTGGTCAATCTATACGTGTCCGATCAGCAGTATGCTTATGCGCGTAAAACTAAAACTTCGGCAGTCGTGGTTGTTATTAATAATGAGGCGAGGGCTGTCGAGATTGAGTTTGATACAACACCTGCTGGTCTCGCGGAACGGCGTGGGACTCATTGACCACCTGGGCGCGGGTAAAGCAATGCAGGTTTCCGGCGGCAAGTTGAAAGTGAAGTTGCCGGAGCGTTCTGCCATGGTTCTTGTGCAGAAATGAAAACCAAATCGCTGTCCGAGCAGGTTGCAATCGTAAGCGGAGGTGGCTCCGGGATCGGACGCGCGTTTACTGAAGCGCTGGCCTCCGCCGGAGCCAGGGTTGTGATTGCCTCGCGTCGCACCGACGTCCTGCGCCGCAGCGCCGATGAAATCAATGCCGGCCTCGGTGCCGAACTCGTCTTCCCTTATGAGTTTGATATTCGTGAACGAGCGCAGGCTGACGCGCTGGTGGCTGAAGTCTACGGCAGGTGGCAAGCGATTGATGTGTTAATTAACAACTCCGGTCTTGCGGTTGCGGAGACAGTTGAAGAAATAACCGATGACGGATGGGAGACTGTTATGAACACCAACCTGCGCGGAGTCATGCAACTGGTACGCGCTACGCTTCCTCTTATGCGGAAGAATGATTTCGGCGACATCGTTAACGTTTCTTCGCAGGCCGGCAAACACGGTTATGCTGACGTGCCGTCTTACTGTGCATCGAAGTTCGGATTACTTGGCTATGCCGAAGCACTGCGTGACGATGTGCGTAAGACTGGAGCGAACATTCGCGTCTTCAATTTTTGTCCGGGACTGGTAGACGTGGAGAACTCGCGGAGTGATCAAACTGCGCGCGAGGGTTTTGTTCACGTTGCCAACATGGCGCGCACTTTGATCTTACGCGCTCTCGCTCGATCGAAATGTGGTGCTGGAAGACGTTAACCTATACGCGAGATAGGACGAGCTAGTAGTGGATGGTTTGGTAGTGATTAGTTTTGAAAATCTCTGTGCGTCCTCTGTGATCTTAGTGTCTCTGTGGTGAGTCTTTGCCGGGTAAATTCACCATCGAGACGCAGAGAACACAAAGGCGGCACAGAGGTAGTTGAAGTCAGGTCACACTCGGGTTGGTTGATCCTGGACGGCGCACGATGAGGAGGATTGGTAAATGCAAAAACCACGTTTGAGCTTCTGGCAAATCTTCAACATGAGCTTCGGCTTCATGGGTATCCAGTTTGGCTGGGGCTTACAGCTCGCCAACATGAGCGGCATTTATACCTACCTCGGCGCCAGTCCGGATGCGGTACCGTTGCTATGGCTCGCCGGACCAATGACCGGGCTCCTGGTCCAACCGATTATCGGTTCGATGAGCGACCGAACCTGGAATCGGTTGGGACGCCGCCGTCCCTACTTTCTTGTCGGCGCAATCCTGGCGAGCATTGCACTCTTCTTCATGCCCGATTCCTCTGCTCTCTGGATGGCTGCCGGACTTCTCTGGATTCTGGACGCCAGCATCAATGTCAGCATGGAACCCTTCCGCGCTTTCGTTGCGGACAAGCTCAACGTTAACCAGCGCACAGCCGGCTTCGTGATGCAGAGTTTTTTCATCGGTATTGGTGCTTCCCTGGCTAACGGTCTCCCTTACGTGTTTCGGCAGTTAGGCGTAACCGGAACTACTAAGAGCGGTATTCCTCTAACAGTCCAGTACTCTTTCAAGATCGGCGCAGTGGTTTTTCTGCTCGCCGTCTTATGGACGGTATTCACAACCAGTGAGTACCCGCCCGAAAACATCGAAGAGTTTGAGCGAATGCGGCGTCAGACTTACGGGAACGCCACGGGTCCCGCAAAAATATTCAAGATCGTCTCTGAATTGCTGCGTGAGATCTCCAGCGCCTTCGCCAACATGCCGAAAACGATGAAGCAGCTTGCCGTCGTTCAAATTTTCACCTGGCTGGGACTGTTCTGCATGTGGATGTTCTTCGGTCTGACAACCTCTTACCACGTCTTCGGCGCTCGGAATGCTGCTGACCCGCGCTTTGCGCTCGGACAAGAGTGGGGCGGGAACTCATTCGCGATTTACTCCATCGTTTGTTTCATCATTGCTTTTCTGCTTCCGAAGCTTGCGGCTGCTACCAGCCGCAAGAGCGTGCATGCGATCTCGCTAATCTGTGGCGGTCTGGGTCTCATGTCGGTTTACTTCATTCAGGATAAGTGGGTCTTACTCTTAACGATGGTTGGGGTGGGCATTGCATGGGCTTCGATCCTTTCGATGCCTTACGCAATCCTTTCGGGCGCGCTCCCGGCAGCGCGAATGGGCGTTTACATGGGGATTTTTAACTTTTTCATTGTGATTCCCGAGATTTTGGCGTCCCTTTTCTTTGGACGAATCATCAGGGCGATCTTCGGCGAGAACAGCACCGTCGCCCCACTTTATATGGTTATCGCAGGTGGCGTTTTCATGTTGATTGCCGCAGCGCTGGTTACAACGGTGACGGATGTGGCAGATCGCAACGTGCCAGAAGAGGCAGTGCTCGCGGCCGATCAGCATGAACCGTTTACAGTGCCTGAAAGTGTTCAGCCCGTTCCGAGCACTGGATTGATCGATAAGGATTGAAAGGTTGAACGTGTGGCGTATGAGAATGATGAAAAACTCAACCACTAAATTAGCCTTAGCAGGATTAGTTTTATTCAGCCTTGCTTCGGGGTCCAGCGTCGCTGCTCAGCAACCGGCGCGTGATGTCTCAAAGCAGTCCGCGCGCTCTTCCCGCGACTGGGTACGCGATGGAGTAGTCTATGAGATTTTTCCGCGCGCATTTTCAGCTCAGGGAGATTTCAACGGCATCACGGCGCGACTCGATGATCTAAAGGACCTCGGCGTCGACATTCTTTGGTTGATGCCGATTCATCCCATCGGCGAGGAGAAGAAGAAGGGAAGTATCGGCAGTCCTTACGCTGTGCGCGACTACTACGGGATTAATCCCGACTACGGAACCAAGGAAGACTTCAAGCGACTGATAGCCGAAGCTCATCGCCGCGGTATGAAGGTGATCATTGATATCGTGGCAAACCACACATCGTGGGACAGTGTGATGATGAAGACGCCGGACTTTTATGAACACGATGCCCAGGGGCGCATCACTTATCCACATGATTGGAGCGACGTCGCAGAGCTCAATTATAGAAACCCGCAATTACGAAGCTACATGACAGACATGTTGAAGTATTGGGTGCGCGATTTTGACCTGGATGGCTTTCGTTGCGATGTTGCCGAAGAAGTGCCCACCGATTTTTGGGAAAACGCGCGCGCCGAGTTGGAAAAAATCAAACCTGACATTGCAATGCTCGCTGAGGGACACAAGGCCGAGTTGCTGCTCAAAGCGTTTGACTTCGACTATTCCTGGCCACTTCACGGTGCGCTGACTAATGTGCTGCAGGGTCGTGCCGGCGCCGCTGAGCTGCGTTCGGCGTGGGACAAGGAATTCCGGGAGTGGCCGCGCGGTTCACTTCACCTGCGCTTTTCCGACAATCATGATGAACGCAGGGCCATAGCGCGTTTCGGCGAGCCGGGCGCGCTGGCAGCGTCTGCGTTGATGTTTACTCTGGATGGGGTGCCATTGCTCTACAACGGTCAGGAGGTTGGCGATACGGCAGAGTCGGGCGCGCCGGCCTTGTTTGAGAAGCTGCCGATCTTCTGGCCGATAGCAGATAGGCGTCCGGAGTTTCCGCGCTTCTACAAGCAGTTGATGACCTTGCGCCGCTCGAGCAATGCTCTCCGGCGCGGTTCGCTTGATTGGTTGTCAAACTCAGACGAGTCGCGAGTGTTGACTTTCATGCGCCGCATAAAGGGTGAAGAGGTATTAGTGGCGATTAATGTTTCGAACCGCCCGTTCACTGGATCAGTGAATCTCGGCAAGGCAGGAACTTTTGTGGACGTTACTCCAGATGTTGAACCACCGTTGCCCCCGGATGCTCCGGCGCCGCGAACGGACCGCGAGAAAACGGGCGGTTACCTTACCGACACTGTCACTTGATGCCTGGGGTTATCGAATCTTTCGACGCGAGTCGAAGTGAGCAGCAGCAAACCAGGGTGGTCTCAGGCAGCTTTCCTAACGGGCAGTTCGCGTTGTTGTTTCGCCAGTCCGGCTAAGCGCATTGCTCGCGGTATCTCCGGGTTGCGCATGAACCAACTCCAGACATTTCCGGTCCTCGCGTTCTCTGCGCTCAACAGAATTATTCCGGCGTTGATCCCAATCACATCGCTGTCCACCCAGCCGGTATTGGGGTTGAACGCGTCGATGAATCCATACTTTCCGTAAACCTTTTGTCCGTACTTCTCCCGCATTGTGCGAAGCGCTGCTACTGAAAGTTCCGGTGTGAACATCAGTGAGCCGCCTGCGGCTGAAGGAACGACGGTGCCATCGATCTGCGGATCGCGCGGCGGTCCGCCCCAGGCTAGATAGCCTTTTGCGCTATCGGAAGCCGTGATGCCCCAAACATTTGGACCGAACGCGGGAAAGTCGTGCGCGAGGTTTATGCAAAAAGCGCGGTGGGCGAGCGTGGCTTGAACTGAATTTTCAAAATAGTCAATCCGGTCACCTTTGGTCTCGCGCCAGTTACGGTAGTCGATCCAGGCGTGCGCATACTGATGCATGAAGAGCGGTACGCCAATGGTGGTGAAATACGCGTGGCCTTCATAACGATAGCGATCGCGCCACAATGCGTACCAGGATGCAGGAGAGATCGGATGCGTCGGCGATCCAATTGCGAGCAAATAAAGAATGGTGTCTTCGCTGTAGGTGTCCCAGCGAGGTTTTAGAAACCCCGTCTCCGGTTTCCAGCCGTGCGACAAGAGCAGTTGCTGGCCATTCAGCATCCAGTGGAAGTCGACTCGTTCGTAGATCTTCGTGGCGAGCTTTCGTATTTCCTGATCATCGCGGAAATATTGGCGCGCTGTGAGCACACCGCCCAGCAGCAAAGCTGTATCAATTGACGATACTTCGCTTTGCCAGCGGCGTTCTCCAGTTTTCGAGTCGAGCCAATGATAGAACCATCCGTGTTGATTGAAGGCTTTGTTTGCAAAGAACCTGAGCGTGTTGCGCGTTCGTTCCTGAGCTTGATTGCGACTGATCCAATTGCGATCGGCAGCGATGCAGAGCGCGGTCAGACCAAAGCCGGTCGCGGCTATGCTCGCCACGTTGCGGTGGTTCTCGTCGAGCGGCGAACCATCCATGCGGGCACGATCGGGAACGAGCCCGGTATCCGGATCACCTTCTTCCCAGAAGTATTGAAAGGAGCGACGCTCGAGGTCTTCAAGGAATTGCTGGTCTTCACTAGTGAGTTTGGAAGACGCACCGACGGTCTGAGAGGAGGCGACGGTGATGGTTGCAAGGATGGGCTGGGTGAAAACTGAAGCGCAGGCGAACAGCAGCAGTAAGACTGCGACGACCGAAGTTGACCCAGAGAATGTATTTCGTTTGACTGAACTCATTTACCCTGGTATTGGCTGGCCGTCTTGGCCTCGGAATGGATTATTTCGCTTTGTTTTCTGGCTGTTGCGGGCTCCGTTGAGACAAAGCAGCAATGATCAAAAACACCGCCCCGGTAGCAAATTCCATGGCGATGTCGAGTTTGCTCTTTACGCTTCCGCTCATGGTGAAAAACCCGGGTGCGTAGGTGTCACGCAGCCCGACACCGACCCATAGGAGTCCGGCAATCAACGAAGCCCACACCGCTACTTTATGTTTCATTTCACTTTCCTTTTATCTCATTCGACCGCAAACTTTGCCTCAATGAGATCGTCTGAGTTTGCACCCACCATCACCTTGAACTCTCCCGGCTCGACCACAAAACGCATGTCGCGATTCCAGAATCCCAGATGCTCTGGCGTCAGCACAAACTCCAAATGCTTCTTTTCACCCGGCTGAAGCGTCACTCGTTGAAATCCCTTCAGCTCTTTTACCGGACGGGTCATGCTCGCGGCCATGTCGCGAGTGTAAAGTTGGACCACTTCATCGCCGGGACGTTTGCCGACGTTCTCAACGTCGACCGTGACCGTCAAGTTACCGGTGGTGCGAATTCGCTGAGCGCTGAGTTGCAAGGTTGGTGATCTTAAACTGGGTGTAGCTTAACCCGTAGCCGAAAGGGAATTGCGGCGTCCAGGGAACATCGAGATACTTCGAAGTGTAGCGGTTGTTAGCATCGGGAGGACGGCCAGTGTTCATGTGATTGTAGTAAATCGGCACCTGTCCGACCGCGCGCGGCCAGGTCACTGGCAGTTTGCCCCCGGGGTTAACATCACCAAACAAAACGTCAGCAATTGCGTTGCCCGACTCGGTTCCTCCCATCCACGCTTCCAAAATCGCTGGAACATTTTCGACTGCCCAGCCTATCGTGAGTGGGCGTCCATTCATCAGGACCACGACAGTGGGCTTACCCGTGGCGTGTATCTCCTTCACCAAATCCATCTGGCGGCCGGGTAGATCGAGCGAACTTTTCGAAGCCGCTTCACCAACAGACTCCGCCGGCTCGCCCACGAAGACGACGGCAACATCGCTATCGCGCGCCGCAGCCACTGCTTCAGCAAAGCCTGCGGTTGAGTCGCCTTGAGTTTCACAGCCTTTCGCATAACTCACCTTAGTTTCAGGCGAGACCTTCAGCTTGATGCCGGCCAGTGGCGTGACCGTGTCTGCGGGCTTGCCATCGCCGCTCCACCAGCCGAGTGGTGCACGCTGGTCGTCTGCCAACGGCCCGATAACGGCGATTGAATGGACGGCTTTGCTTAGCGGCAGGGTTTCGCGATCATTCTTCAACAGCACCATGGAACGGTCTGCGATCGAGCGTGCGGCCGCACGGTTTTCGGCAGTAAGCAGCGCGCTGTTCTCGAGCGTTTCATCTACGTATGGATGTTCAAACAGTCCCAGCCTGAATTTGATGCGCAAGATGCGTCGCACCGCTTCATCGATCGTGGCCTGTGTTAGCTGGCCTTCCCGCAATAGTGCCGGGCCCTGTTGATTGAAGAGTCGGCTCACCATCTCCATGTCCACGCCGGCATTCAGGGCGGCACGCGCGGCATCTTTGTCGTCGGCAGCCAGATCCGTGGTTGATTAACTCTTTGACGGAGGTGTAGTCGCTGACTACGAAGCCTTCAAACTTCCATTCGCCGCGCAGCACCTTTGTTAGGGTGAAGGGATTAGCCGAGGTAGGCACACCGTTGAGATCATTAAACGCGCTCATCAGTGTGCCGACGCCGGCATCGACTGCGGCTTTGAAGGGTGGAAAGTAGACTTCGCGCAAAGTGTTTTCCGACATGTCGGTGGTGTTGTAGTCGCGCCCTCCTTCCGCCGCTCCGTAAGCGACCCAATGTTTGGCACAGGCGAGGATCTTGTTCGGCGCACTGTAGTCCGTTCCCTGAAAGCCGCGAACGCGCGCGCGCGCGAAGGCAGCACCGAGGTATGGATCCTCTCCGGCGCCTTCCGTGATTCGGCCCCAGCGCGGATCGCGCGCGATGTCTAACATTGGCGCGAACGTCCAACGCAGGCCGGTTGAGTAAGCCTCTCTGGCAGCGATGCTCGTTGATTGTTCCGCTAACGCCGGATCCCAGCTACTCGCCTCACCAAGCGGAATTGGAAAGATGGTGCGGTAACCATGAATCACGTCAAAGCCGAACAGGACCGGAATCTTCAGCCGTGATTCATCCATGGCCACATGCTGCAGCTGGTTGGTGTTCTTGGCGCCGCGAACATTGAGCGTTGATCCCAGCAGGCCCTTGCGTATCAGGTCCAGGTGTTCGGGCCGGAAAGTGCCGTTGCCTTCGCCATCGAGTTGCTGCAGCTGGCCGAGCTTTTCTTCGAGGGTCATCCTGGCTATTAAGGCATCGATTTGCCGTTCGACGTTTTTCGACTGTTGCGAGCGCGAGGGAGGTGCGGGCGCAATTAAGAATAGGAAAACGATAACTGGGATAAGTCCCAGGCGGATGAATTTGATTTGGTTCATTGTATTTCTTCCAAAGAGATTCTTCGCCCGTAACGGCGGTTCGAGTCGAACCCGGTGTCTAAGGCCGGGAAAAGGCTTCCCCCTTAACGTCTCCACAATGACGGCGGAATCGACCTTTCAATCGTCCCTAAACGTTGCGACGAAAGGCAACGCAATTAAGAATGTGTTACTTTCAGCCGTCCAGTTACGACCCGAGCTAGTACAGTAATATATTTTCTCCGGCTCGTGCTCAAGTCTACTCTATGAACGTCAGACCGATAACTCGAAAGATTTGCAGCCTGTTGCTGTGGACTGTTTGCAGCTGCGCCTTTACGGCGAGCGGCGTCGCTCAAAAACGCGCGCCAGCATCCAGGTCTGCGCAGGTGTCATCCGAACAAATCATTTCCCAACTGCGCGAAGCAGCATCTCTACTGGAAAGCGGCCGGGCTGCTGAAGCAGAGCCAGTCCTCCGTCGTGTGCTGGTGGCGAGTCCCAATAATTCAGATGCTCACAATTTACTCGGAATAGTTTTGGATCAGGCCGGCAAAACTGCCGAAGCGGAACGTGAATACCGCGCTGCTATTCGGCTCAACCCGAGTGGCATCTCCGCGTTAACCAACCTCGGCGTATTATTCGCGCGCAACAGTCGTGCTGATGAAGCGATAAAAACTTTTACTGAAGTTTTGCGTCTGGCTCCAGACCATCCGCAGGCGACGCTAAATCTGGGTTTACAGTATTCGCAACGCGGTGACGATGCCAGAGCCTTACCATTCTTACAACAGGCAATTGCTTTGGGATCGGAAAGCTACGACGTTCGCTACCGTCTGGGATTGACTTTCTATAACCTGGGCCGTTACGACGAAGCGATTCCCACGCTCGAATCCGCCGCTGCGCTTTCGCCCAACACAGCCGAGCCTCTCTATTTCCTGGGCCTAATCTACTGGACGCGCCAGCAGGATGAAAGGGCCGCTGAATTCTGGGACCGCGCCATCCAGCTGCGGCCAAACTTTCCTGAGGTGAACTTCATGTTAGGTGAAGCCCTCAGGAAGAATCGCCGCAGCGAGCCGGCGATTGAGTTTTACCAGCGAGCCTTGAGCCAGGATGAAAGCAAGTTTGTTTATTACGCACGGCTTGGGGGCGCTTATCTGCAACTTGGCCGGCTGGATAGTGCGCTCGAAGTTTTTGGTCGCGCCCTGCAACGCTTTCCGCGCCTGCCCGAGGCCCACTATTTTGTGGGCATAGCTGCGCGTGCCAGGGCTGATTATGCGCGCGCTGAAGCTGAGTTTCGAGAATCGCTCCGGTTGCGGCCACATAATGTCGATGCACTGGCCCAACTGGGATTCATCGTTGGCGAGCGCGATCGCTATGCAGAGGCTGAAGAGCTATTGCGAAGTGCGATTGCGATAAACGATCAGCACTTTTATGCAAACTACGATCTGGGACGCCTGCTCGTGAAATCAAAACGCTACGAAGCCTCGTTGGCGATTCTCCGGCATGCCGCAACTCTCAAACCGAGGAACGCGAGCGTTCACTACCAACTGTTCATTGCTCTTTCACGGTTGAAACGAAAAGAAGAAGCGCAACAGGAACTGGCAATCTTCAATCAGCTCGAGGAAGAGCGCAAATCTCAATCACGTCAGAACGACGACGCCGACGTCGAAAACCCGGAGCCTGCTACGCCTCCGCGATAGACAGCCCGGAGGGCCTGGCAGATAGTAGCCGGTGGTTGAAGCAAAGCGAAAACCACCGGAGCAGAGCACAAAGAGTTGCACCCTGAAGGGGTGCGAAAATCTCAAAGGAAACTCTTGAATAACCTGCTCGTCTGGCACCCTGTCGGGGTGCGCATTTCTGTTTCTCTCAACCGGTGGTCTTCACTTCGCTACGACCACCGGCCCTTTCTCGCAACCCTCCGGGTTGCTTCGTTGTCCTTCAAACTTGAATTCGAGAAACCTAAAAGCTCAGCCGACCCTGAATCTCAACAACTCGACCCGCGAGTCCGCGCTCGGCTCGCCCGAAGAGCGGGTTCTGCACCTGCGTACTCGGGCTGTTGAAATTGAATGGTTGCAAATTCAGAATATTGAAGACGTTGAAGAAATTTGCTTTCACTTCAAAGAACTTTCCTTCACCGAAAAGGTCGCCCAAGCCGAACCGCTTGGCAACGCTCATGTCGATGTCAAAGTACCGTGGACCGCGGAACGAATTTCTGCCGATGCCGGGTAATTGGAATCCTGCCGGCGCGGCGGTGCTGAAAAAGGCTGAGCCACCGCCGGGGAAGTTGCTACCGTTAATGAACGCATCGTTGGAGCTATCAGTTCCGGCGCCGCCAAAGTAGGATGTTGGTCGAGTAGGGCAGATACTTGGGCCTCGCGTGCTGGCGCACTGTCCAATGACCGGCGTCCAGGGAAATCCAGTATGCGCCGTAAGAATTCCGCTTAACTGCCAACCGCCTAAAATATTACCCACCCCATCGTGGCGGTTTCTGAAAATAGGCAACTCCCAGAGACCGGAAGCAATGAAGTGATGCCGCACATCATAGTCCGAGGGACCCCTTTCTTCGCGCACGTCAAGCGGGTAGGTAGGATTGGTGTTTGCGGTGGGCCCGTCGTAGGACACGATGTCTATGCTCTTTGCAAAGCGATAGATTGCATCAAACTGAAAACCACGCGATAGACGCTTTGACAGTCGCGCGATCAATGCGTCGTAGCTCGCAGTTGTATCAGGTGTCGGGAATAGGATGTTCGTGAAGGCCCCCGAGCCTCCAAAGAAAAAGTTTTCGTTAACCAGTCTTACCAGCTTTCGACTACGGCTTCCCTGATAGCCAACGTCCGCTATCACGTTGCCTGGCAAGCTATACTGACCATCCAGCGAATACGCGTAGACATATGGCGTCGGTACCTTGGCCGGAGCGCCCCAAATCTCAACGGCTGCCCCCGGAGGCAGGATGGGGATTCCGTTTGCGTCGAACGTCGCTCGCAAGGCTGGATTAGTCGGATAGCTAAATGGAGAATTGTTCGCTCCTAGTGCGTAAAGAATCTGACCACCGTTGAATGGAGTGCTGAAGTCGGAAGCCGATGTTCCGCAGCAGATCGTATAGCGCGCAAAGAATGGTGGATTGCCACGGGTGTTGGCGAATTCAAGCAGCGGAATGCGATTGTAAGCGACTCCGAAACCTCCACGCAGCACGAACTTGTTCTCGTTAAATAGGCCGTGCAGGCTTTCCCCGTAATTCGGGCTATAAGCGAAGCCGACCTTGGGTGCGAAATTGTTTCGATCTGGTGGGTAGAGCTGGTCAACGATCGCAAGCCTGGCCCCGGTTAACTCCTGTCCTGCTGGACCGAGAATCAAGTTACTGAGTACTCCGTCTTTCTCACTGAGTGGCGAGAAGTATTCCCAGCGCAAACCCATATTGAGTGTAAGGTTGGGTCGAACTTTCCAATCGTTCTGTCCGTAGATCGCGGTGGTTGACGTGCGGAACTTGCGCTTTGACTGAGCGGGTCCGCCGCTACGAGGATCAGCATTGATTTGGTAGAACAAAGGCGCATCGTTGGCAAAGTTAAAGAGACCCGCGAAAGTGTAGAGTGGCCGCGAACCTCCCGAAAGATCGTTATTGTCCTGTTCCCAACGATGTTCTCCGCCAAAAGTCCAGGCCTGGTCTCCGCGCACCCAACTGAACTTCTCACTCAATTCGAAAGTATTTTCCTCAAAGATGCCGGGAGTCGTCTCAGCCCACGGTGCGCCGAAGCGCAGGCGGTCAAAGGGAAGAGTTTCAATCTCGATCCGCGGAATGCCGAAATTAGTATCACTGGACGAAGCGATCTCGTCGAACGAGAAGCGCGTCGCATTAAAGCGCAGCTCGTTAGTTTTGTTGGAAGAAAGGATGCGTCCCCAGCTGACCATGCCGAACAGATTCTGAGGAGCGGTAACGATATCGCCCATCGGACGGCTGCGTCCGGCCGCGTCGGCACCAACACCGCGGAAACGAGAAATGTAAGAGCTGAAGGTGAGCGTGTCGCTGCTGGAGACGTTTAAGTCAAAGCGCGGATTAAACTGATTGCCGCGGCTTGTCGTCGGAACCGAGAGTTGTGCCAACTGGATATCAGGTATGCCGTCTGGCCCTCCTCCGCTCAAGTCGGCAAAGGAAATGTACTGGCCCTGGGCCCCGGCTATGCGTCCGATGTCGAGTCCGCCCGGGAGTTGTGTGCAGTTAGCTGCCGAGAAGCCTGCGGCACTGCAAGTGACGGGGGTAATGGAAACGATTCGTGGAGATATGCCTGAGGCGCCCAGTATTCTCGCCGCAATACTATTTGGCCGAGCAGTTATTACAGCCGCCCGGAATTCCGGCGTCTCTATGAAAGAGTTGACCGTGTCGGCGTTGCTGCTGCGCAGGCCCTCATAGGAAAAGAAAAAGAAAGCGCGATTTCTGCCGTTCCAGGTTGATGGGCCACCTTCACCAAACCGTGGTAACACAATTGGCCCGCCGATACTGCCGCCAAACTGGTTGAGCTGTTGATTGACTCGTATATTCGCGGCGTTATTGGGCCCACCGTATTTGTTTAAAGCGTTTAGCCCGGGACTGTTGTTCTTCATGAACAGGCTGCCGTGGAAATTGTTCGTGCCATTTTGCGAAACAGTCAGCACCTGGGCTCCGGAGTTGCGACCATACTCGGCGGAGTAAACATTCGCAATGACTCGTACTTCTTTAATCGATTCCTGGTTCGGAGTAATTATCGCGGCGCCGCCATTAGTCAAACTATTCACGCTAGTGCCGTCGATCTGGAAATTGTTGGCAGTAATGCGCTGGCCATTCGCCGAGATCTGTGGCTGGTTCTCCGTTTGGAAGATTGATCGAGTCGATCCGCCCGGACCCGCTGTATTGGGTAAGTTGACCGCGCCACCGGTGCCGCCACGCGCAGCATCGCCAAATACGCCAGGAGTTAAGCGCGCTAACTCGTAAGGGTCACGACCAAACTGCGGCAACGTGCGGACTTCCACGGTGGTAATCGCTTTGTCCACGTTCGCGTTTTCAGTCTGTAAAGTTTGTCCGGTTTCCGACGTCACGGTCACGGTCGCGCTCACGTCACCAGGCTCAAGGGCGACGTCGATGCCCTGTACGGCTTCGGCGTTGACTGCCACGTCGTTGAACACCGCCTGTTTGTAGCCAGCTTTCTCGACAGTGAGTTTGTACTTGGCGGGCGCCAGGCCTGAGAACCTGTAGAAACCTTCTTCGCTGGTTGTGGTCTCCTGGGTCTTTGCTGTCTCAGTGTTAAGCAGAGTTACCTTCGCCTCGGGCACCAGGCCGCCACCGGAATCGGTGACGGTACCCTGAATGCCGGCCTTAAATTGGGCGTTGGCTGATCCCAGCAACAATAACAGGAAAAGGGCGCAAGTTGTGACACGGACCACGCTGGACATAGTTCGGTTCATTGGAAAGGCCCTCCTAAAGGCCAGGCAGGAATCTCATTTATTGACATCTATGAAGCCATTGCCAGAACGAATTACCTGGGCGGCATTCGGCAGATTATCACACTGCAACTACCCAGTGGGTGGTTAACGGAAACTTCGAAATACTACGCGGGGGAGGGGTATTTGTATGTGCGCCAGCACTCTTATCGTCAGGATTAATAGCACTAAAAAACCAAAACTTCAATGTGTATTTCCCCGAGAGACTCTGGTAAGCTGAGCGCCTCGAATACGTAATTCCGTAGGTTCCTGTAACCCTGACCGCCGTTAGGGTCCAGAAATGGTGAATGGATGCTGGCCCAAACGCCGCTGCAATGATGGTGTCATTGTGTCTGAACCACGAACGCCGAATGGTTTCATTACTTCCGTGATCCTGTCTCAAACCGTTAGAAGGGAAAGATAACCGATGCAACGAAGAACACTGCTGCTTTGTCTGCTTGTGCTTGGCCTGACCGCAGGGGCGTGCGTGCCCGGCACGCAACAGACAAACAACGGCCCGCGGAAAAAGAAAGGTCCAACTGAGCAAGTCAAGATTGGGTTCTCGATGGACACTCTGAAGGAGGAGCGCTGGCAGCGGGACAAGGACTTAGTTGAGAAGCGAGCTAAGGAAATCGGGGCCGAACTGAATGTGCAGGTGGCAAACGGCAGCGACAGTGAGCAGATCAAACAGGCTGAGAACATGCTGACGCAAGGTGTCGATGTGCTTATCGTTGCGCCACACAACGGGGAAATTGCCGCGTCGATTGTCGAGGCGGCACACAAGCAAGGCGTGCCGGTTATTTCTTATGATCGCCTGATCAAGAATTCAGATGTCGATCTCTACATTTCGCATCAGGTGGTGAAGATGGGTGAGATGCAGGCGAAGTATTTGCTCGACCACGTCGGCAAGAAGCCGGCAAACTTTGTTATCGTTGGCGGCTCGCCCACTGACAACAACGCCTTGCTCCTGCATCAGGGACAGATGAATGTGCTGCAACCGGCTGTGGATAGCGGCGACGTAAAGATAGTTGCCGATCAATACGCCAAAGAGTGGCAAGCAAGCGAAGCGCTCAACATCGTCGAGAATGCTCTGACGCGAACAAACAACCAGGTTGATGCAGTAGTAGCTTCAAACGATGGTACGGCGCGCGGAGCTGTACAAGCCCTCGAGGGCCAGCACCTGGCGGGCAAGGTTTTGGTTTCCGGACAGGATGCCGACCTCGCCTCATTGAAACTGATTGTTGAAGGCAAGCAGACGATGACGATTTACAAACCGATCCAACCCCTTGCCTATGGAGCCGTAGACGCCGCGGTAAAGCTGGCGCGCGGCGAAAGCCTTGCGACGACCGAAACCATCGACAATGGTTTTAAGAAAGTGCCGGCAATCCTGCTGGAGCCAGGCGCTGTAGATAAGAACAATCTGGTTGGCACCTTAGTCAAAGATGGGTACCACACGTTGGCGGAGATTTGCGCGGGCCTGCCGCCGGAGAAGTGCCCCAAGGAATAGGGGGGTGAGTGGTTGGTTGGGCGGCGAGCAAAAGAGATTTTCCATTTGTCATTTACGGCGGAGTCGATGTCATTTACGGCGGAGTCGACGTTTAGGACAGTGAGGTCTTTGATGGCATCGAGGAGAATCAAACTGCTGAGTTCAATCATTGATCATTCCGTCATTCATCGCTCATTATTCATAAATGACAAATGAGAAATGTCAAATGACAAATGGAAAATCTTCCTGACAAACATTAGCTGAACACGACCCCAACACCCGGACGAAACCAGATGCCTTTAGAGCCATTCCTGTCGATGCGCAACATCACCAAGACCTTTCCAGGTGTTCGCGCACTCGATGGCGTCAGTCTGGATCTGCAAAAGGGCGAAGTTCACGCGCTGGTTGGCGAAAATGGCGCTGGTAAGTCTACCTTGATGAAGATTCTTGGGGGTGTCTACCCCCACCCGCACTATGGTGGCGAGATTTTCATCGAAGGCAGCCTCCAGCAATTCAGTGGAGTTCGCGACGCGGAAAAAGCCGGTATTGCTGTTATCTACCAGGAACTCTCCCTCGTCAGAGAAATGACGGTCGGTGAGAATATTTTTCTGGGACGCGAGCCTCGGAAGTTTGGTGTCATTCGCTGGGAGGATCTTTATCGTCGCGCCAGCGAGTTGCTCGCGGATCTGCATTTGTCGATCGATCCGCACACCCTCATTCGCAACCTTGGCATTGGTCAACAACAGTTGGTGGAAATCGCCAAGGCACTGTCACACGAAGCTCGTATCCTGGTGCTTGATGAACCAACGGCGGCGTTAAACGATGGCGAGGTAGAAACGCTCTTTGTCATTCTGAACAAACTGCGGGCGCGCGGCGTTGGAATGATCTACATTTCGCATAAGCTCAATGAAGTGTTTCGGATTAGTGATCGCATCACGGTACTGCGCGATGGCAAAACGGTAGGTACTAACACCACCACCGCCTGGACCGAACCACAGATCATCGCGCGCATGGTCGGGCGCGAAGTGGGCGATATCTTTCCGGTGATCGATCACGCCCAGGGCGAAACGATCTTTGAAGTATCGAATTTTTCAGTGACCGATCCATCGGTGGCCGGCAAGAAACTGGTCGATAACGTTCATTTCTCAGTCAAGCGTGGTGAAGTGTTGGGGATTGCCGGCTTAATGGGCGCGGGGCGCAGCGACTTGCTGATGGGAATTTTCGGTGCGCACCCGGGCCGCGTTTCTGGTGAAATCAAACTCGAAGGCCGGCGAATTAGTATCAGCAGTCCAGCGGATGCAATCAAACAGGGTATTGGCTTTGTTACCGAAGATCGTAAGCGATTTGGCCTGGTGCTGGACCAAACAATTCTGAACAACATGACGCTCGCCGGGTTGCGACGGATCTCGGGGCGCTTTCTTACCAGCGTCGACGCAGAGTCGGCTGCCGGCGAACGCTCGATGAAGGAACTTCGCGTCAAGGCCAACTCGGTCTTTACCATTGCAGGCACGTTGTCTGGAGGCAATCAACAAAAAGTCGTGTTGGCAAAGTGGTTATTGACGAACCCGCGCGTCTTGTTTCTCGACGAGCCAACTCGCGGCATTGATGTCGGTGCTAAGCAGGAAATCTACGCCCAAATCAACAAGCTCGCGAAAAGCGGACTGGCCATCGTGCTGGTGTCGTCGGAACTTCCGGAAGTCCTGGGAATGTCGGACCGTATCCTGGTGCTGCATGAAGGGCGCATAACCGGTGAATTCAGCCGGGCCGCTGCTACACCCGAGAAGGTCATGGCCTGCGCCACCGGCCGTGCTCAACAAGCGGCATAAGAATTCAAGCAGGTGCCTTCTGCTAAAGAACACCAAATGTCATTAGTGTCATTCTGTCTGGGTTCGTGAATCACACTTCTTGTTTGCGGCAAGAACCGCCTTGTGGATGCCTATGAATAAGCCTGCGGATTCTATCGGAACTGAAAGGCCACCTGTTCTTTCCGATAATGCGCCGTTGCCTGATGAAGAGACAACGCCGATCACCAGTATCGGAAAGTTTAAGATTCCCACTGAGGTACTACGCGCTTACACAATGGTGTTTGCGCTGGTCGCTATCTGGATCTATTTCCACTTTTCAACTGGTCGCATCTTCCTCGATCCGCGAAACTTCTCCAACTTGATGCGACAGACTTCGGTGACCGGGGTGCTGGCAGTGGGAATGCTGATGGTCATCATCACGGCCCAGATCGATCTCTCAGTCGGATCTGTCGTGGGTCTTGCCGGCGGCATCGCCGCGATTGCGCAAGGTTGGTATGGTTATGGGTTGGTACCTTCTTTAGCTGCCGGCGTCGCCGTAGCGATTGCAATTGGCGCTTTCCAAGGTTCCCTTACCGCGTACTTAAACATCCCCGCGTTCATTGTCACCCTCGGCGGGCTGCTCGCCTGGCGCGGTGTCATCCTCGGGTTAAGCAAAGGAGAAACAATCCCGCTGCGGCTACAGAGCTTTAAGGCTATCGGACAAAACTATGTCGACCGGCGCGCCGGCTGGATACTGGCAGCGTTAGCGATAGCCGCGGTTGTATGGATGATGCTCGCCCGCAATCGCGCCCGACGCCGACATGGCCTCGCCGTGCCTTCCTTAGGTTCGACAGTAATTCGCATCGGCCTGCCCACCGTGGTTATCCTTTGGTTCATTTACACGATGAACACTTACGAGGGCGTGCCTATACCAGTAATCATTTTGATCGCTATCGCCCTGGGCGGCGCATTTTTAACTCAGAACACCACCTTCGGTCGTTATCTCTATGCCATCGGCGGCAACCCCGATGCGGCACGTCTTTCCGGCATAAACATTCGTAAGCATATTTTGGCGGTGTTCTGCATCATGGGGGCGCTCGCCGGCGTAGCGTCAATTATCTACACCGCGCGCGTAGGCAGTGCCTCACCCGACGCCGGACAACTGCTCGAGCTGGATGCGATTGCGGCTTGCGTGATCGGCGGCACCAGTTTAATGGGTGGGCGGGGAACTGTCTTCGGCGCGATCCTGGGTGCGTTAATCATGGCAAGTCTCGACAACGGCATGTCGTTGATGCGCGTCGAGCCTTACTCGCAAATGATTATAAAGGGTGCCATCCTCGTTGCCGCTGTAGGTTTGGATATGGCTGGGCGCAAACGCGGCTGAGAGATGCGAGCGGATCATTCTGTTCGTTAGCGGACTGGCTAATTTGTAGCCTGATGGCAGGTTCTGTCGCTCCTGTGTTTGCTTGACGCGGTTTTCTCTTCCGACTTCAACAAAGCAAAGATGCTTCGCCTAATCGTCATCTCGACAAGCCTGCTTTTTTCCTGCACAGGTTTGTTTGCTCAAGCAACTAACATGCTCGCTCCCGGCGCGCCGGGCAACGATGCGCACTGGCCGAGTGCCGCGAAGAACGGGTTCGGAACCGCAAACACCCTCGCCTCGAAGGTTTGGTTTACGCTGAACAATGGAGTGATGACCGAGGTGTACTATCCGCGATTGGATGTGCCTAACGTTCAGACGTTACAACTCATTGTGGTGGATGGCAGCCACGTCGAGACTGAAAGCGATGACACCACTCATCACGTCGAAGTGGTCGACAAGCGCGCGCTTTCCTTCCGGCAAGTCAACACTGCTAAGAGCAGGAACTACACGATCACGAAGACCTACGTGACTGATCCGCAGCGTAGCACGGTTTTGATCGAAATCGAATTCGCCAGTCGAACTGCAAACAACGTCTACGTCTACTATGACCCCTCGCTGAACAACAGCGGCATGCACGACTCCGCCTGGACCGAAGGCGATGCGCTTTTAAGTCGTGACGGCAACACGGCGTCTGCTTTGGTTTCGAATGCTGGATTTGCTTACCCGGAGGAGTTACATAAAGATTTTCCAGGCCGGGGCCGAGGAAACAATCCGGGCATTTCCAACGGCTATCTTGGAACCAGTGATGGTCTTACCGAGCTGAAAAGCAAAGGGTCTCGCTCGGGGGTGACCTCTTATCAACGCGCTGTCAACGGCAACGTTGTCCAGGTGGCCGGGTTAACGGGGCTTCAGGATCCCAATCGTGCGATGGTCAAGCGACTCACGCTGGCGCTCGGGTTTGGAAAAACGCCGCGAGAGGCCGTCGATAATGCGCGTGCTTCACTGGCGAGGGGATTCGCGCGAGTTCGTCGAGAATACGAGTCCGGTTGGCACGCATACCTGAAGGCGCTGCAAACAGTCGACTCAAAATATCAGCAGCAATTTCAGATGTCGGCGATGACGCTAAGAGCCCTGGAAGACAAGACCTATCGCGGCGCCATGATCGCTTCTCCATCCATTCCCTGGGGCGGTGGGCCAAACGCAAACGAACCGACGATTAGTGGCTATCATGCGGTTTGGGCGCGTGATCTTTATCAGGTAGCGACGGCATTTGTGGCTCTGGGCGATCGCGCCAGTGCCAATCGAGCGCTCGATTATCTCTTCAACGTACAACAAAAGACTGACGGCAGTTTTCCGCAAAACTCCTGGGTCGATGGTCGGCCGATCGGCGGTGGCTTGCAGCTCGATCAGGTGGCACTGCCCCTCGTGCTTGCTTATCAGTTAAAGCGGACCGACCGTTCAACCTGGCTGAGACACATCAAGCCGGCAGCGGATTTCATTATTAGCAAAGGACCCGCTACCGAACAGGAACGTTGGGAAGAGAAGAGCGGCTATTCACCCGCCACGATTGCCGCGGAGATTGCGGGTCTGGTTTGCGCGGCCAGAATCGCATCAGTTAACCGTGACGAACTAAACGCAAAACGTTATCTCAATGTGGCGGACAAGTGGACGCAAAGCGTAGAACGATGGACAGCAACCAAAGGCCGCCAGCGCGATGGACATTATTATCTGCGCATTTCCGCGAACGACGATCCGGACGATGGTGCGAAGCTTGAAATAAACAGCAGCAACCGTGTCGTAGATGAACGCTCTATTCTTGATGCCGGCTTTCTCGAATTAGTCCGGCTCGGAATAAAAGACGCAGACGATCCTTTGATTAAGGAATCACTCGTTCTCGTCGATCAGTTGATCAAAGTGGAGACCCCGGGTGGTTCCGGTTGGTATCGTTACAATCACGACGCCTACGGCGAACGACCAGACGGCGGCAATTATGATGGCCGCAACGGCGTGGGCCGCCTCTGGACACTGCTTACCGGCGAACGCGGCGAATACGAGATCGCGCGCGGTGACCTGACCAGCGCACGCAAGCGGCTCGACGCGATGATGGCTTTTGCAAACGACGGAATGATGATTCCGGAGCAAGTGTGGGATCGTAAAGAAAGTCCGCGACCCGAACTTCGCTTTGGCGAAGGCACGGGCTCGGCCACGCCTCTGGCCTGGTCTATGGCGCAGTTTATCCGTCTCGCAATCAACCTCAAACAGGGACATAATATGGAAACTCCAAACGCAACCACCGCGCGATACGTGAAAGGTTCAACATCCAATTGACCGTTGACGCAATAAAGACGTCTGACCTGGTTTTCGCTGCGGATCTCGGCGGTACTCATCTTCGTGTGGCTACCATCGACCGCAAGGGCAAGCTTTACTGCAGGCGAATACAGCCGACGCCGCAAGCAGAGAAGCCGAACGAGATCGTGCACGCGCTGATCGAGGCCGCCCACACATTTCAACCGACGACTCCGGAACGCGGCGGTGGAATTACTGCCGTGTCGGTAGTTGTCCCGGGCACGGTCAACGTCGTTGAGGGCGTAGTCGTGAAGGCACCGAATGTACCTTGTCTTGATGGGTTTCGTTTGGCGGCGGCATTGGAGAGTGAACTCGAGTGGCCCGTTATTCTGGAGAATGACGCCAACGCCGCGGCGATCGGTGAGCTGTGGCAAGGCGCGGGACGAGGGTATCGCACGCTAATTTGCGTGACGCTCGGCACCGGCGTCGGCGGCGGAATAATCCTGGATGGAAAACTTTGGCGCGGCGTTGATGGTTCGGCTGCGGAGATCGGGCACATCGGCGTGGATCCTTTCGCCGGAGTTCCTTGTACCTGTGGCAGCCGCGGATGCCTCGAAGTTTATGCTTCGGCTACCGCTATCGTACGGATGACGCGCGAGGCACGACCCCGTTATCCCAATTCAATGCTGCATAACACCGAAGATTTAACTTCGGAAAAAATTTATCAGGCGGGCATCGAAGGCGATGAACTGGCCATTGAAGTTTTCCGGCGCATGGGAGTTTATCTGGGAATCGGTCTCGCGAGTCTAATCAATGTCCTCAATCCGGAAATCGTAGTAATTGGGGGCGGCTTATCAAACGGTTGGGATCTGTTTGAGCAACATATGCATCAGCAGGTTATTGAACGCGCGTTTCCTATTCCTGCCCGACGAGTCAAGATTGTGCGCGCCCTGTGTGGGGACGACGCCGGCCTGCTTGGTGCGGCGCGTCTGGCTTTTAAGGAGTGACATCTTATACTTGAGAGCCTCTCAACGAGCGGATAGAAGATTCAACTAAGAAAGTCTCATGGTTGGGGAGGCGGGCTTGTCCCCGCTCTTCCGTACTAATCAACACAATATGAAACGCTTTGCCGCAATCGCTTTTTGTCTTCTGGGTCTTATTTCTGCCTGCTTCGCGCAGGACATAACGAAGCTGGAAAAGATCGGCCCAGTCACTAACTTCACCAAGTCTGAAAAAGCTGTCCTTTTCAACTGTCAGGGCAACTCGCAAGTCCAGCTAACAATTCTCAGCCCGGATCTCGTGCGTGTTCGCGCTTCCTTCGGCAAGGCCATGCCCACGAAAGATCATTCCTGGGCGATAGCAAAAACCGATTGGGTCACGCCCCGCTGGAGTCTGTCTGAAACAAGCGAAGCCATTCTGATAACGACTGACGAGCTCGAAGTCCTGGTTCATCGGGCACCTTTGCTTATCGAGTTTCGTAATGCAAAGACTCACGCAGTTATCAATGCTGATCAGCAACCAATGGTCTACGACGCCAAAGGATTGCTGAAAGAAATGCTGTTTGATTCACGTGGGACCTTCGTTGCTGCGGCTAAAAACCTTGGGTTCGACGAACACTTCTATGGACTGGGCGAAAAGGCCGCCCGTCTCGACAAACGTCGCAGTTCTTTTGTGAACTGGAATTCCGACACCCCGGGTTATCTCGAAGGCAGAGATCCGATCTATCAAACCATACCGTTTTACACGGGCCTGCAGCAGGGCAATGCCTACGGCATTTTTTTCGATAACAGCTATCGCAGCTATTTCGATTTCGGCAAATCGTCGCAACAGCGTGTCTGGTTTGGCGCCGAGGGCGGCGAGTTGAACTATTACTTCTTTTATGGGCCTTCGCTAAAGAAGATTTTGAATCGCTACGCCGACCTTACCGGGCACATGCCGCTGCCGCCATTGTGGGCGCTGGGGAATCAGCAGAGCCGTTGGAGCTATTACCCTGACACAATGGTCGAAGAGGTTGTCAGCGAGTATCGTAAACGCGATTTGCCGCTCGATGTGGTTCATCTGGATATTGACTACATGCAGGGTTATCGCGTGTTCACCTGGGATCGAAATCGTTTTCCCAACCCAAAGACGCTCACTGAAAAACTTGCTAGGCAGGGTGTCAAACTAATTACGATTGTGGATCCGGGAGTCAAACATCAGCAGGTAGCCAGGAGCACCGCACAGGTTACCTCAATTACACCGGAACTCGAGCCACAGGATCCGCGCTATTACGTTTTTGACCAGGGAGTACTGAATAGCTTTTTTCAAAAGCGCGAGAATGGCGACCTCTTTATTCCGAGGGTCTGGCCGGGCGAAAGTGTTTTTGTCGACTTTACTCTGCCCGCGGCCCGCGAGTGGTGGGGAGGTTTGCATCGCGCCTATACGGACAATGGCGTAGCTGGTATCTGGAACGACATGAACGAGCCGTCGGACTTTGTAGATCAAACCGGCAAGAACCAGCTGGATGTCGTCAGCTACGACGAAGGCGAGAAGTCTACGCATGCGAAGAATCGCAATGTGTTTGCACTGCTAATGGCCCGCGCAACTTACGAGGGACTGGAACGATTGCGACCAAACCAACGTCCTTACGTGATCACGCGCGCTGCTTATGCCGGCATTCAAAGATATTCGACGATGTGGACGGGTGACACCAACAGCACCTGGGACGCCCTGGCCATGAACGTCCCGATGTTTACGTCTTTGGGGCTTTCAGGCGAACCTTTTATCGGCAGCGATGTTGGCGGTTTCATGGGACGCGGTAGCGGTGAGTTGCTAACGCGCGCCTATCAAGTCAGTTTCCTGGCGCCGTTTTGCCGCAATCATAAAGTGATCGATGGTTACGATCAGGAGCCATGGCGCTTCGGGAAATACTACGAAGACATCATTCGTAAATACTTAAAGCTGCGCTACCAGTTGCTGCCTTTCCTTTATACGACGTTGGAGGAGGCGCACCAGACTGGGACGCCGCCGTTTCGCCCCTTGTTACTCAACTATCAGGACGATCCCAATACCTACAATCTCGACGACGAGTTCATGATTGGTAACGATTTGCTTGTAGCCCCCGTTGTAAAACCTGATGTAACGCGGCGCTTGGTTTATCTGCCAAAGGGTACCTGGTACGACTTCTGGACAAACAAAAAGTATGAAGGCGGCACGATGTTCATGGTGGAGGCGCCGCTGGAAACTGTGCCAATGTTTGTGCGTGCAGGGGCGATTATCCCTATGGGTCCGGAGATGAAATACACTGGCGAAAAGCCGCAGGATCCAATCACTTTCAACATTTACCCTGATGATCAGGGCTCGGCTGCAATGACGCTGTATGAAGACGACGGCATTAGTCCGGCATATAAGCAGGCAGGATTTCGCCGGACAGTCTTAAGCGTGAAGCGCGTGGGCGTTGGCTATGTTGTAACTGTCGCTGCGCCCCAAGGCAGCTACAACCCTGGCAGTAGGAAATTCTCTTTCGTCGTCAAGTCGACTGGCCGCACTCCTCGTGTCGTTATCACCAACGACAATGGCGGCGCCCAAGCCATCCGGCTTAACTGATATTTGTGTTAGCCGATGGTGCAGCTCTTAGGTCGGGAAGGAGGGCTTGCCCCAGCTCTTTCTTACGGTTCCGGATCGCTTTGAAGTTTGCCAGGCTTTTGCTGCTCACGCGCAACTCGTAGGAACGCGCGTGCCGCATGCGACAAGGTCGCGCCCTTCCGATAAACCAAATATAGCTTTCGTTCAAACTTCATTTCACGTACCGCCAGCGCTGCCACCTGACCACGAGCGATTTCGGCTTGAGCGGTTAAGCGCGGCACCAACGCCACACCCATCCCTCCTTCAACGAAACGCTTAATCGCCTCGAGCGTCGGCATCTCCAGCGAGATGTTGAGTGGCGTCCGATACTTTTCGAAAGTACGCACCACGCGTTCTCGATAAGGAGAGGGAACGTTGTGCGCAACAAACGACTCGGCTCCCAACTCGCGTACCGAAACAACTTTCCTGGCCGCCAGTGGATGATCCGGCGGAACGATTAAGGCCAGCTCGTCCGTCAAAACCGCAACTGAGGTGATCGCCGCGTCGTTTGGTTTGAAGGAAACTATTCCGATCTCCGTTTCACGGGCGAGTATTTCTGAGGAAATGCGACTTGCAAGACTTCGCTTAACCTCGATTTTGATATGCGGATGCCGCGCACGGAATACGGGCAGCAGTGGCAATAGATACATCACGGTGTACTCGTTGGCGGTAAGGCTTAGCTTGCCGCGATGGAGCCCCTTCAATTCCTTGATTGCAGCGTGGGCGCCGTGACGCAGGTTGATCATCTGCTGCGCCAGCCCGAAGAGAACGCGGCCGGCGGCAGTCATAGTTCCGTCCTTCGACGAGCGATCGAAGAGTGGTTCGCCGATTTCTGTCTCCAACCTGCGAATAGCCTGGCTGATAGCCGGCTGCGTGCGGTGAAGCCTTTCCGCGGCGCGAGAAAAACTCTTTTCCTGAGCCACGGCGATTAATACCTCAAGCTGGTTAATGTCCATTAGAAATCTCCACCTGCGAATAGCCGCCGCTCGCATCTGCATCTGAAGCCCCTACTGCACCAGGGCTTATCGGCTTCAATGGTTATCGTTATGATATCACAACACGTTATGATGCCATAGATATTATAACTTTGACTATTCAGGCCCTGCCCCCTAAGATCCAGTCTTTTATTGCGGAAGGAGACTGTGAGATGGGTGGAGAAAGAATAGCGGTTTTTGACACTACGCTGCGTGACGGCGAGCAGTCGCCCGGCTGCTCTATGAATCTGGCTGAAAAAGTGCGCATGGCGCAACAGCTGGAAACTCTCGGTGTCGACGTTATCGAGGCGGGCTTTCCCATTGCATCGGATGGAGACTTTGCCGCAGTAAGAGCGGTGGCGGGGGAATGCCGGAACGTTACTGTGGCGGCGCTCTGCCGCACCTCAGCACAAGACGTCTTGCGAGCGGCTGAGGCTTTGGAGCATGCGGCGCATCCGCGCATCCACACGTTTGTGGCGACTTCTGACCTGCACCTTGAGTACAAGCTGAAGAAAAGCCGTTCAGAAGTAATTGAAATGACGCGCCAGGCTGTGGCGCTCGCCCGCGAGTGTGCTGAGGAAGTTGAATTCTCAGCTGAAGATGCGACCCGCAGCGATGTCGATTATTTGTGTGAGGTTTTTGCTACGGCAGCGGACGCCGGCGCGACTATCCTCAACGTTCCCGATACCGTTGGCTACACGATGCCGACAGAGTTTTCCAGGCTGGTGCGCAGGGTACGCGAGCAGGTCGTAGGAGATCGCAGCGATATCACGATCAGTGTGCATTGCCACGACGATCTTGGTCTGGGCGTCGCCAATACTCTGGCCGCTATTGAAGCAGGAGCGCGGCAGGTTGAATGTACGATCAATGGCATTGGCGAACGCGCCGGTAATGCATCGCTTGAAGAAATCGTAATGGCAATGAAGGTACGTGCCGATCACTTGCCGTTTGACACTGCCATCCAGACTCAGCAGCTCTATCCTACCAGCCAACTGCTTTCCTCGATCATTGGTTGTGCAGTGCAGCCGAACAAAGCGATTGTCGGCCGCAATGCCTTTGCACACGAAGCCGGAATTCATCAGCACGGTGTAATCAGTAATCCACTCTGTTACGAGATCATGACGCCGGAGTCTGTTGGCGTGCCTACGAACAACCTTGTTTTGGGCAAACACTCCGGACGGCATGCGCTTGCACTGCGTTATGAGGACCTGGGCTATTCGATGCAACCCGACGAGTTGGAAGCGATCTATCAGCGCTTTACCACACTCGCGGATCGCAAGAAGCGAATTTACGATCAGGACTTGATTGCGCTGCTCCAAACCGCGCCCACGGCCGGCGAGAGAATCGCGACTGAAGGGGTGGCAGCATCCAGCTGGGCACGAGTTTCATCCGCTGCTTGAAAAAGTGCTAAATCCCCCTATCGCGGTCCAATTGAAAGAACAGGAAGGCATGCCTTTCGTACTCAAGAATGAAACTAAAAATCACAATACTTGAAGGCGATGGTGTGGGCCCGGAAGTTACGCACGAGGCTGTTCGAGTCCTGCGCTCAGTCGCCGCGATTCACGGTCACGAGTTCGCCTTTGATCAGCAACTGATCGGGGGTGAGGCAATCAGGCAGACCGGGTCGCCGTTACCAACCGCCACTCTGGATCGGTGTTTGGCCGGCGACGCGGTGCTGCTTGGCGCGGTAGGCTCGCCGGAATTCGATTCGCTGAAGCCGGTTGAGCGACCAGAGGCAGGGTTGCTCCTGCTGCGACGGGCGCTCGGAGGTTATGCAAATTTGCGCCCGGCGATTTCTTATGACGCAATCGCAGCAGCGTCTCCCCTACGTCCGGAGATCGCCGCCGGCGCAAACATTCTGATAGTTCGAGAATTGCTGGGGGGACTTTACTTTGGGGAACCGCGCGGCACGACAGGTGAAAACGGCAACTCTGTAGCGGTGAATACCATGCGCTACTCGGTTGCCGAGATCGAGCGCGTAGCACACGTGGCTTTTTCAGCGGCAATGAAGCGAAAACGAAAAGTTACCTCAGTTGACAAGGCAAATGTGCTGGAAACATCGCAACTCTGGCGTCAGACGGTCGCGCGTGTAGCGCTCGAGTATCCTGAAGTTGCCCTTGACCATTTGTACGTTGATGCGTGCGCGATGCACTTAATCACCAACCCGCGGCGGTTTGACGTGCTGCTGACAGAAAACCTTTTTGGCGATATTCTCTCGGATGAAGCGGCGGTAATTACCGGATCTTTGGGCATGCTTGGCTCGGCAACGATCGGCGGTGAGGTTGGGCTTTACGAGCCAGTGCATGGTTCAGCGCCTGACATTGCCGGACGTGGCATTGCTAATCCCTTTGGAGCAATAGCCTCAGCCGCAATGTTGTTGCGCTACGGCGCCGGTTTGGATCGTGAAGCAGATGACATTGAAGAAGCGATTCAATTGGTGCTCAGTGATGGATATCGCACGCGGGATATCGCCTCAGACGGGGTGGGATATATCGCAACGACGTCCGAAATTGGTGAACGCGTCGCCGAGGCAGTTGCTGAGATTGCCGATGTTCGATACGCATATCATGCCGTATGAGATGGTCTTTGGACTTTGGTCTTTTAGAACTTAGTACTTTGAACTTTGTACTTTGCACTGATCTTGTCTGGATGAGTCTTTAGGTCGATTTAAGCTCAGTCAAACGCAGAAACTTCAAAGTACAAAGTTCGAAGTTCAAAGTCACCAACGTACAAAGTCCAGGACCAAATTCCAACCTTAAAGTTCCTTATCCATGTCTCGCACACTGTTTGAAAAACTCTGGGACGCGCACGTAGTTCGCCAGCCTGAAGATCAGCCCACTCTCCTCTACATCGATCTGCATCTCGTCCACGAAGTGACTTCGCCGCAGGCGTTTGAGGGATTGCGGGTTGCGAATCGTCGCGTGCGCCGGCCTAATCTGACGGTAGCAACGGCCGATCACAATGTGCCCACCACCGACCGTAGTCTACCAATTGCCGATCCGATCGGCGCCAGACAGATAGATACGCTTCGGCAAAACTGCAACGACTTTGGCATCCAACTATTTGATATTGATTCACCCGAGCAAGGGATAGTGCACGTCATTGGTCCCGAATTGGGTCTAACGCAGCCAGGCCTGACGATTGTGTGCGGCGACAGTCATACCAGCACGCACGGAGCCTTCGGCACGTTGGCGTTCGGTATCGGCACGAGTGAAGTTGAACACGTACTAGCCACGCAATGTCTGCCGCAGAACAAGCCGCATACTATGTTGGTGGAAGTTAGCGGCGCATTACCTGAAGGTGTAACTGCCAAGGATCTTGCGCTCGGAATCATCGGACAAATAGGCACCGCCGGCGGGACTGGCCATGTGATCGAATATGCTGGAGAGGCAGTGCGCGGTCTTTCAATGGAAGGCCGCATGACGCTTTGCAACATGAGTATCGAGGCGGGCGCGCGTGCCGGCATGATCGCGCCTGATGAAACAACCTTCGCTTACTTACAGGGCCGGCGATTCGCGCCGAAGGGAGAGGCCTGGACAAAAGCCCTGGCTTACTGGCAGACGCTTCGCAGTGACAACGACGCCAGTTTTGATCGCGCTGTTCGAATCGACGCCACCTCACTTGAGCCACATGTTACCTGGGGGACAAGCCCGGGCATGGTTGTCCCCGTCTCCGGTTGCGTCCCCGACCCGGCTGCGTCAGTAAGTGAGGCTGACCGCCGTGCCTCGGAACGCGCGCTCGAGTACATGGCCCTGAGGCCGCTCACCAAAATTCAGGATATTGAGATCGATCGGGTTTTCATCGGCTCTTGCACTAACGCACGCCTTGAAGATTTAAGATCAGCAGCTCGAGTAGTGAAGGGATATCGAACCCGGAGTTCCGTGAGCGCGATGGTTGTTCCCGGCTCACAAGCGGTGAAGCGGGCCGCCGAAGCTGAGGGCCTCGACCGCATTTTTCTCGACTCCGGTTTCGAGTGGCGCGAAGCTGGTTGCTCAATGTGTCTCGGCATGAACGCGGACACATTACAACCGGGAGAGCGCTGTGCTTCGACCAGCAATCGCAACTTTGAGGGACGTCAAGGGCGCGGCGGTCGCACTCATTTGGTGAGTCCGATGATGGCCGCGGCGGCAGCCATAACGGGACATTTTACCGATGTAAGAGATTGGCAGTTTAAGTAACAGGTATCAATGAAACCGTTTCGCACACATACAGGCATGGTCGTTCCGCTGGATCGCGCTAACGTGGACACCGATCAAATCATCCCAAAACAATTCCTCAAGCGAATTGAACGCACCGGCTTCGGAGAATTCCTGTTTTACGATTGGCGTTTCGAACCTGATGGGAAACCCAACTTGTCGTTTAGTTTGAACCAACCGCATTATCGCGGGGCTTCGATTCTGGTAACCGGTAAGAATTTCGGTTGTGGTTCCTCGCGGGAACATGCACCCTGGGCGCTCGCTGACTTTGGATTTCGCGCGATCATAGCGCCTTCGTTCGCTGACATCTTCGCAAATAATTGTATGAAGAACGGGTTGCTGCCGGTGACGCTTTCCGAAGAGCTGATAGCGACAATCATTGAGCAGGCGCGCGCAACTCAAGCCTATGAACTAACGGTTGACCTCGGAGCGCGAACCGTCACTGATGGTAGAGGTTTGTCTGCGTCGTTCATGATTGATGATTTCCAAAGGAACTGTTTAATGGAAGGTCTTGATGATATCGGCCTCACCATGCTGCATGAATCCGACATCGCGGCCTATGAAGCAAAGCGAACTGGTGGGAACTTGTGAACCAGAGGACTGGAATCTGGTAGCACTACGGCCGGCGCAAGACCTATCGCATTCTGCACTCCGACTTCGATTTTTGAGTTTTTCTTCCCCAGCCATTCACGGCTGCACAATTTCAAATAACTCTCCAATGCACGATCAAATTACGACCTGAAATTCCTTTGCTCCGGGATGCAAGTCCACTGGCAAGGCGCTGCAAGGCATGATTTCGTAGCTGCCTTGTAGCTAGCCGAAGGCCAGGGGTATAAGACCGTCAATCGGGTGATTGGCTGAACGCCTCACCCCGGTGCGGTCGATTGAGCTTGCTCTTGATCGCGCTTAGAGAGCGGCGGCGGAGTGAGAACGTCGCCGCTCTATTTTTGTTTAGCGGCTTGATCCATTCTTCGTCACGGACTATCTTCCCTGACCATGGTAATCAAGAGAATAGAAACCAAAAACGCGCCGGCGGCCGGTGGTCATTATTCGCAGGCTGTCGTTCACAACGGGTTAGTATTTGTTTCCGGTCAGCTCTCGATTGATCCGCGAACGGGCGAAAAGAAGCTCGGTTCAATTGAAGAGCAAACGGAGCAGGTCCTGAAAAACGTGGAGGCGATTCTCAAGGCAGCCAACAGCGATTTCAGCCGCGTGCTAAAAATGACGGTTTACGTCGCTGACATTGAACTCTGGGCCGCCGTGAATGAGGTCTACGCTCGAATCCTCGGAGAGCACCGTCCGGCGCGGGCCGTTATTCCCACCGGGAAACTTCACTATGGTTTTCTAATCGAGGTTGATGCGATTGCTGCCGCCTATGAATAGCCGGAGAGAAACATGAAAAACAGATTCGGCATCAGCAGCAATGTCGCGGCGGTTAAGTACATGGCCGTTGGCTTATTTTTCTGCCTTGGCGTAAGTTCAATGGCATTCCAGAAGGAGAAAAAACCGCTTATGACAACTCATGCAAGTGGGACGTTTGACGTGAAAGTCGTCCCGCAGGCAGCGGACGATAAAGACCCGGCCGCAGCAGTCGGCAGATTTTTACTCGATAAACAGTTTCATGGAGATCTCTCTGGAGCCAGCAAAGGCGTAATGCTGGCGATGAGCACTCCCGTCGCCGGCTCGGCTGGTTATGTTGCGATGGAGCAGGTCAACGGAACGTTGAATGGACGGACCGGTACCTTCGCGCTCCAGCACACCGGCACCATGACGCGCGGTGCGCCCCAACTCAGCGTCTCCGTTGTTCCGGACTCGGGCACGGGCGAGCTCACCGGTCTTTCCGGGAAGATGGATATCAAAATCACCGACGGAAAACATTTCTACGAGTTTGACTACAGCATCGTGCCGGCGCCTTGAGCATACTTGTGCTATTCAAAGATAATCCACGCATTCATAACCCGATTAGAATTGGAGGAAGGATCGAACAATGATAGCCAGCAGATGGATAATTCGTTGCCTTTGCGTAATCGCAGCAATCTCGTTAACAAGTTGCAAAATGACCAACCGGAACTCTGCAACTCCGGGGTCATCAAGTTCACCAGCTGCGAATGAGCCCGACCGCGGAACAACGGGCGTTGAAAAAGTTAAGCCTGCGCCGGGAACCGGCAATGTTCAGGGGAAGGTGTTATTCAATGGTAAGCCGGTCGAAAATATCGAGGTCAAGTTATGCGAGACCTTCAATCGATTCCTGGGCGGTTGTGGCGGGAAGACTTACACAGCGCGAACCGACAAAGATGGTGACTATGTTATTACCAATGTACCTCCCAAAGTGTATGAGGGATTGCTAGCGCGGGTATTTGATACCGACTCGTATATCTTTGCCACCTCAGGTATCGCCGGGCTGAGCGCAAACAAGTATGAGGTTTCGGCTGATAAGACCCTGTTCGCAACGCCGACGAATCTTTACAAAGGCGACTTAAAGCTCCTGAATCCGAAGGCCGGAGCCAAGGTGAGCGCCCAGAATCTCGAACTCAAATGGGCCGACTATCCAGACGCCGCTTACTACAAGTTCAGCATCTTCCCGGAAGAATCCAGCATCACATCGCCTTACATTAACCAACGCGTCGAAGCGACGTCCTTTAGTCTCGATAAACCGCTCGAGAAAGGTACTTACCGTTGGCAGGTGGAAGCATACAACAGCGATGATAAGAAACTTTCCGAGAGCAGCAACGATATCAATTTCACGATAAACTAGCTGGGACTTTGGGCTTTGGTCTTAGGTCTTAGGTCTTTGAACTTTGTACTTTGAAACTTTGTGGTTGGTTCGCTTTTAGACTGATGACCCGATCCCCAGACCAGTAAGCAACTACAAAGCACAAAGTTCAAAGTACAAAGTTCAAAAGACCCAAGAGCCAAGACCTGGCTTTAGTTCAGTTAATTAGCGAGTCAAGCGTCGAACCTGGCTCGAGTTCTACTGGATTGGATCCGCGACGAAAAATGCGCGCGTTCGTCCGTCCTTTTAACAGGTGAACTCCTTGCTCGACACGAATCATGCAGCCTTCCCGTAAACCGACCACCGGCGTTTCGTTGTCTTCCAGAAACTGATTGATCCTGACTTCGCGCGTCTCGCCCATATGAGTAGAGTTGGGGTCAGGGTCGAGATAGTGCGCGTTAATCTGGAAGCTTATTAAGCCGAGGGAATTAAAGGAGGGAGGCTCGACGATCGGCATATCGTTGGTTGTCTTTATTGTCGGTGCGGCCACTACCGCGCCGGCACTGGAGCCCATGTAAAGCATTCCCTCCTCAATCCGCCGGCGTATTGGCTCCAACAAATCAAACCGGTAGAGACTATCCAACAGCCGGAAGGTGTTTCCGCCGCCGATAAAGATGGCTTCGGCCGTGTCAACTTTGTTTCCAGCGGTTTTGGCATCGGTGGCTTCATGAATCGAGTCAAGTGCATAACCCATCTCTTCGAAACGCTTTCGCGCTTGCGAGGCGTAGGCATCGCGATCAAATAACGCGAACGGAACGAACAGAACCCGTTTAATCGCGCCCAGAGCGTTCCGAATTTCCTGTTCGGCATGATCGAGATAACCACTTCCATGCAGGGTTGAGTTGCTGATTAAGAGCAAGCCTTTGGCTTGAGTTTGCCTCTCCGACATTTTCGCTCCTTTGGAAACATTCTGGAATACTCCACAGATTCCGCCGATGAAGTAATCAAACGCCTGAACGCTCAAAATCTATGGAGGTCTGCGTAATCTGTGGATTGTTCCTGAAGTTTACCCCAAAAGGGAACTGAAGAAGTTGAACGTATACGGTATCGTAGACTCGCACAAAGAATTTCTTCGAGCCTTCCGCTCTCGCTCAGCAGGTTTCCCCAAAACCACGTAATTAATTACTCAGCGCACAAAACGGCAACCGTGGCATGCTCGTTGCCAAATGTCCTGCGGAGGCACGAAATGAAAAAACTAATTGCTACCTTTGTTACCCTCGTCGTTCTTAGCATGGCAGCCTTGCCAGTCGCGGCGCAGACCCGCACTCGCTGTACTAACAGATCGACTAGCAACGGTCGCACCTACACGAGCGATGCTCGCTATCGAGATAGTCAATATCGCAGCGATGCCTATCGCAATGACGTTTATGCCGACAACTATTATGGGCAGGATCGCTCAATTTGGGACAAGCACCGAGACAAGATCACCACTGCGGGGGGCGCAGTCGGTGGAGCACTTCTCGGCGGTCTGATTGGTGGCAAGAAAGGCGCACTGATTGGTGCAATTACAGGTGGCGCCGGTGCTGCGGTCTACACTTACAAAATCCGCGACAGGGTCAACAGATACTAACTGTTGGGTTGCGGTGGAGCCCGGTCGCCGGTTGAAAAACCGGTGGCCTTGTTTGAGGCCCGGATGCGAAGGGGAGAGCGCATCCGGGCCTTCAACAGTTTATTAGTCCTGGTTAACAGGCTTGACGAGTTCACAAGATTCAAAAGTCAGGTACTGGTGCAGTGATGAGCGCTACCTGCCAGAGAGTCAGTACCACCGCGGTAGCGGGTGGGTCTCTTCATCCTTTACTGAACGCCCCAAAAGCGACCGACAGATCGGCAACCAACGAACCCACCCGCTACCGCGTGGTGGTACTGACCTCGGCCACTCAGTTCTCTTTACGAAACTGTACCAGCTGACCCAGAAGTAACGTTCTTGCTTATTGAATCCTGTGCTTCCTGTAAAGCGCGTCTGGGTCTTGCTGCTTTCCTTACCGCTTAGTCGGCGACGGCGAAGGCTCGGTCAAATCAATTCTGGCGTAGAAGATGTTCGTCTCTTTTTTCTTCTTATCTTCGGCCACAATAATGGCAAGCCCTTCCTTCTTCTGACCGTCCTGACGCTGGTACAGGCATACAGCACCTTCGTTTTTCTCATCCTCAGTGTCGCCGAAGCATCCCTTCTGATTGGGGGTCCAACCGGCCGACTTCATGAGGTCCACGGTGTAGAAGTCTTTTACCTCCTGTGCGCTTCTAGGTGTTGTAAAAGCGATGAAATTGATCTTGCCTTGCATCGCGGCTCGCAGCATCAGCCTTACTCCGAGTGGGATGGCCAGGTCAGACTTAGTCGCGCCCGCGAAAGGAGGTACATCCGGCCAAAGGGCGTTGACGGTGCCGGCCTTCTCGCCACCGGTGAGCGATTCCACCATGCGACAGGAGACAACTGCGCCGAAAAGAAGCAGGAGAGCCAAGATCGCTGTTGATTTTCGGGTAACTGTTCTTGAGTTTGTAATCATTGCATCCTCCAGAGCGAAGACTATAGTCGATTCCAATCCTGCAATCCAAAAAATAGACGAGCCGGCAGGTAAGTGGACGTGCTTGGACAAAATCCCCGCCCTTCCCTTAAGGTAATCCTTTCGTTTTGAGCCTGGAACAGTGAACTGCGATCTGGCGCCATTGCCGTTCGCTCAATCAATGACCCGCACACACTCGCGAGCCAGAAACTTCTTCGCAAAACTCATCCTGGTCGTCATAGGCTTCGCGATCGGAGGAGTCATCGCGGAGCTTGCCCTGCGCGTCAGCGGTTATTCCTATCCGGATTTTTATCAGCGCGATGAAGTGCTGGGCGTATCCCTGCTGCCGGGCGCGGAAGGTTGGTATCGCAAGGAGGGCGAGGCCTACGTTCGCATTAACAGCGACGGCCTGCGCGATCGGGAACATGCGATGGCGAAACCGCAAGGCGCTTTCAGAATCGCAATCGTTGGTGATTCCTATTGCGAAGCGTTTTCCGTTTCGCTTGAAGAAGCTTTCTGGTCAGTTATGGAAAAGGAGCTTGAGCGGTGTAATGCTTTTCCCGGCAGGAAAATTGAAGTAATCAACTTCGGTGTTTCCGGCTATGGGACCGCGCAGGAACTGCTCACCTTGCGAGAAAAAGTCTGGAAGTATTCTCCTGATCTTGTAATCCTGGCGGTTACTACAAACAACGACATTACCGACAATTCGCGCGTTCTTAAGCAAACTGACGACATCCCTTACTTTGTCTACCAGGGCAACCACTTAACCCTTGATGACTCTTTCAGAAATGCACGCGGATTCCTTCTGGGCCACTCCAGAGCCGGCCGGTTTGGCGCCTGGCTCAGCGCTCGTTCCCGGCTGCTCCAGGCTATTGCACAGGGTCAACGCAGCTTGAAGATCCGGCTGGCATCATGGCGAGCGAAACAGTCGAAGGAAACAGAGCCCACAGCAGCGCCACCGCCGAAGCCAGCAGAGACTGTGAAGGCGCCGGAGAAGCCTGATTTGTTTGCGCGCTCCGCCGAACTCGGCGCCGACAACCTGGTTTATCTTGAACCGAACAATGCGGTGTGGAATGATGCGTGGCGCGTAACGGAGGGTTTAATGGTTGAAATGCGTGACGAAGTGGCGAGGGGCGGCGCGAAGTTTGTCATCGTCACCCTTAGCAATGGTCCGCAAGTGCTTCCGGACCCAAAGTCGCGCGAAGCTTTCATGAGTCGTCTCGGCATAACTGACCTGTTCTATCCTGATAACCGGATTAAATCACTCGGCACACGGGAAAGAATTCCCGTTATCACGCTGGCGCCCGAGTTGCAGGATTTTGCTGAACATAACGACGTTTTTCTCCACGGGTTCGGTAACGACATCGGTAACGGCCACTGGAATGTGACCGGCAACCGGGTGGCTGGTGAACTCATTGCGAAAAAAATCTGCGAAGCTGGGCTTCTTAAATAGCGCCGCCGCCGCAGTTCTGCTAGAAGAGTTCTGTTAGGAATAGACCAATCAACTGTTTCGGAGATCGGAATGCACTACTACGACAACGTACTGGGATTAATCGGGCACACGCCGCTGGTGAAGCTCAATAAAATGACGCGCGACATCAAAGCGCTCGTGTTGGCGAAGATGGAAAACCTGAATCCGGGCTTCTCAGTTAAAGACCGCATCGGCATTTCGATGATCGAAGCCGCCGAGCGCGAAGGCAAGCTAAAACCAGGCGGAACTATCGTTGAGGCAACCTCGGGAAACACTGGTATTGGCTTGGCGCTGGCAGCCTCTGTCAGAGGCTACAAATGCATTTTTGTGATGACTGATAAGGCGTCGGTTGAGAAGTCGCGCTACCTGAAAGCCCTCGGCGCTGATGTTGTAATCACACCTGTATCAGCGAAACCCGGAACGCCGGACCACTACGTGTCCACTGCACAACGAATCGCCAAGGAGACGCCAAATTCATTCTATCCCGATCAGTATTCGCATCCGGCCAATCCTGAGGCCCATTACCGCACGACCGGTCCTGAGATTTGGGAACAAACGGAAGGAAAAATCACGCACTTCGTAGCCGGAATCGGAACGGGCGGCACCATCTCCGGTACTGGAAGATATCTGAAAGAAAAGAATCCGAACATCAGAGTGGTGGGCGCCGATCCGTATGGTTCGATCTTCAAGACCTACAAAGAGACGGGAAAGGTCATTGAGACGACACCTTACCTCGTTGAAGGAATAGGCCAGGAAGTTGTGCCCCCAAACGTGCACATTCAATACATCGATGAAGTAATTAACGTCAGCGATGGCGAGTCGTTTGAAATGTCGCGGCAGCTGGGCCGCACGGAAGGCATCTTCTGCGGCGGCTCAAGCGGCACTAACCTGGCGGCGGCTCTTCGTGTCGCACGCGACTTGGATGAAGACGCAGTTGTCGTGTTCATAGTCTGCGACACGGGCGAGCATTATCTTACGAAGCATCATTCGGATGAGTGGTTGAAATCGAAGCGCTTACTCGAGCCGCAGAGAATGACGGCGGGATTGATTAGCGGGACTAAGGCGGTAAACGCGCCACAGTCGTTGGTGTCGGTAGCGCCTCCGGACAAGCTCAGCGAAGCTCTGGCAAAGATGAACGAGCTGGGCCTTACGCAAATCCCCGTGCTTGAAGAGGGGCGGCCGGTGGGTTCGTTGCGTGAGAACCGTGTGCTATCGAAGGTGGTACGCGATCGTCATCTGCTCGAAGCGCCGGTGAGCGAGGTTATGGAAGCGAGTTTCCCAACTGTGGATGTTGACGCGAGCGCACAGGAAGTGACGCAGCAACTGCAAAGCAGCCCGGCCGTGTTGGTCGAAGAGTATGGCCGCATCATTGGCATCATCACGCGGCACGATGTGCTGGATTTGAAGTTAGGGAATACGGGTTCGTTGAGCTAGTCGAAGCGTCTAATTTTGGTTCTCTGTGTGGACTCTGTGCACCTCCGTACCTCTGTGGTAAGCAATCGTATTAAAGATTCACCACCGAGAAACACAGAGAACACTGAGGAGCAACGAGGATGCATTGCCTTAAGTTACAATCGTTCGTAGAACCGCGCGATCAGGTTTGCTTCAAGTTCTCTGGATCCAACCGCTCGAAAACCCTCTAAATAATTCTCGGGCACAAATGCGTCAGCATCTTCAACCGTCATGGGCACTTCGGTAACAATCCACTTGTCAATGTGTGGAAGAAAAGACCGATAGACCTGTTCGCCACCGATCACGTACAAATCAGTCTCCAGATCCCTGGCGATGGAGACAACTGACTCGACGCTTTGTAGCACGAGCAACGACTCCTGCGGTTCGATTTCAGACGTTCGGCTCAAAACGATATTGAGCCTGTTCGGTAGCGGCTTTTTTAAACTTAACCACGTCTTACGGCCCATTACGACGGCATTTCCCGTCGTCGTCTCCTTGAAGAACTTCATGTCGGCAGAGTAGTGCCAGGGCAGCTTGCCGCCTTTACCAATCGCCCCATTCCTATCTACCGCTACGATTCCGGTGATCATATCTTTGCTGCGACAACGCCGCGATTAGACTGCTACAGTGGCGGCAATTTTTCCGTGGGATTGATAACCTGCAAGCTTGAGATTTTCGTATCGCATATTTAGCAGACCATCCAGCCCACGCAGTTCTTTACCCTCATCGAGAATTTCGAGGTTCGGCAGAGGAAAGGGTTCTCGCGCCAGCAACTCCTGGACCTGCTCAAGATGATTCTGGTAGATGTGGTAATCGCCGAGCGTGTAAACAAACTCGCCGACCTCCAGCCCGCAGACGTGCGCGATCAGATGCATGAGCAAGGCGTACGAGCTGATGTTAAAGGGAACACCAAGAAAGGCATCCGCGGAACGTTGGTAGAGTTGGCAATGCAAAACGCGGCCGTCCACTTTGAATTGAAACAAGGTGTGACACGGTGGCAAATCAACTTGATCCGCCTGACGCGGATCCCAACCAGTGACAATCAAGCGACGGGAATTTGGGTTTTTATCAATCTCAGCGATGAGGTTCGCAATCTGATCGACTCCGTTGCGAAGGGGGTAATCGCCACCGAAAGAGCGCCATAGATAACCGTAGACCGGTCCCAGATCGCCCACCTCGCGTTGAAATCGGCGGGTGTGTTCCTCGTCGGCCCACTCGGCCCAAATGTCCACGCCCCTGGCCCGCAGATTCGCTTCATGGGTGTCGCCGGAAAGAAACCAGAACAATTCTTCCGCAATCCAGCGAAAGGGGATCTTCTTTGTTGTTACAATCGGAAATCCCTCGCGTAGGTCAAAACGCGTTTGGTAACCGAAATGTGAAATGGTTCCGACCCCGGTGCGGTCCTGATGCTCAGTGCCGTTAGCAAGAATTGATTTCAGGAGATCGTGGTATTGTTTCATCGAGCGTTCGATAGGAGTTAGGAGTTTAACTCATTCACACCGTGGCTTTAGCCCGGTGATTCTCAGCGTGGCCAACAACGAAACCGTTTAAATGGTTTCTTACCTTTTCGGCAATGCGGGCACCGCGCTAAAGCGGCGGTGTGAACGAGAACCAGAGCAGTAATCTTAATCTTGTCCATCTTGTTTGAGTCAGTATAACTTTGCTCCTGCTCAATAGGTAAGGATGAAACAATACAATCTTTGTTTTCTGGGCTTCGGAAACGTGGGACGTGCGTTGGCGCGTCTTTTTGTGGCGAAGTCTGCAGAGTTGCGCGACCAATATGGGATCGGTTTTCGCGTCACCGGAGTTGCCAGCCGGCGGATTGGTTGGCTTGCAAACAGCGATGGGTTTGAGGTCCCGACTCTACTCTCGAACCTACCTATTGCCGATCAATCAGCCGACAACATTACTGGATGGCTCAAGGCAGCCCAGCCTGATGCTGTGTTTGAGACGACGTCGCTTAATCCCGATTCAGGACAGCCGGCAATCGATCATGTGCGCGCGATCCTGGACGCGGGCGCGCACGCCATCACCGCGAACAAGGGCGTGCTGGTTCATGGCTACCAGGAACTTGCCGCGCTGGCCCGGAAGCAGGGAAAGCGTCTTCTCTTTGAGTCGGCGGTACTCGATAGTGCGCCGGTGTTTTCGCTCTTTCGAGAAGCGCTGCCCGCAGTCAAGCTGCGAGGATTTAGCGGACTGTTCAGTTCAACTACAAACGTGATCATCGAAACGATGGAAGCCGGCCGCTCGTTTGAAGAAGGCTTGAAGACAGCGCAGGACCTTGGCGTAACCGAAACGGATGCGAGTCATGACATAGATGGGTGGGATGCGACGGTCAAAGTCTGCGCGTTGGCCAATGTGCTCATGAATGTCCCTTTGAAACCAGCCGAAGTAAATCGCGAAGGTATTCGCGAGCTAACTCATCGGAAAGTGCAAGCTGCGCGGGCGGAAGGAAAGCCGTTTAAGCTTATAGCACGCGCGAAACTGACGGGTGACGGCAAGATCACGGCCTCCGTACGACCAGAACAGATCCTCGCCAGCGATCCGCTTGGGAATGTAAGGGGAACTTCACTCGGAATTCACTTTGAGTTGGACATGATGCCTGGGTTGACAATCACATCTCATCGGCCAAACCTGCAAAGCACTGCTTATGGACTACTCGCCGATTTCATCAATGCAGTGAAGACTTAAGTCCAAGGTCCAAAGTCCAAAGTCGACCCATAGCCCTCCCCGCAAGCGGGGAGGGCTTAGGGGTGGGGAACCGGACGCTGCCGTCTTCTCCCCCTTCCCCCTCTCCGCTTGCGGAGAAGGGGGTGAAAGCCTTTGGACCTTGGACTATTTAGTAATCTCAGCCACGCCTTCAATCAGTCGGTCGACTTCGTCCTCGGTCGTATAGCAAGCGCAACCTGCGCGCACGAGTCCTTCCTCCCCCAGTCCGAATCGCTCAACGACGGTAGCCGCGTAAAAATCTCCGTGCGAAAGGAACAGTCCGCGCGAGGCCAGCCGGCGCGAAACTTCAGTTGAAGCTACACCTTCTACTGTGAAAGCAACCGTCGGGGTTCGCGGTACATCCGGCGCCGGTCCGTATAGTCTAACTGCTTTCAAAGACGCCAATCCCTCCCACAGTCTGCGCGTCAGTTCTGAACTTCGCCGGTGCAGTTCGCTATAAACTGCCGCAAGGCGAAGGCGACGCGATTCTCCGCTCGCAAGTGAAGCCAGAAAGTCCACGGCTGCAGCCGCACCTACCATGCCTTCCTGATTTTGAGTGCCAGTCTCAACATTCTCCGGCGCCGCATCAGGAGCCGGAATAAGTTTGGGAAAGTCTATAATTTCTAACAAAGTCTGTTTGCCGAATAGCACGCCCACGTGCGGTCCGTAAAACTTGTAGGCCGACATCGCGAGAAAGTCGCAGTCGAGTGTCTGAACGTCAAGCAGCGCGTGCGGGGCGTAATGAACAGCATCAACAAAAACCAAAGCCCCAACAGACCGGGCCATTCCGATTGCCCGACGAACGTCATTGATTGTCCCCAGCGCATTCGAGGCCGCACCAATCGCAATCAACTTTGTCTGCCTGGTTATTAACTGCTCGAAGCCGTCCCAATCTAATTGTCCGGTCTTGGTCACCAACTTTGCCGTTTTTACACAAACCCCGCGTTCAAGCGATAGCCTTTGCCAGGGCGCTATATTCGCGTGATGATCCAGTTCGGTGACGATAATTTCGTCGCCCGACCCATATTGCAGTCCCAGGGCTCTCGCCAGATGAAACGTAAGCGTTGTCATGTTGGCGCCAAAGGCAATCTCAGCGGGCGAAGCATTTAGAAGATCCGCGCAAGTTTGTCGCGCCTCCGCGAGTGCCACGTCAGTCTCTTCGCTGGTTGGGTAGGCCCAGTGAGTGTTGGCGTTGTGGTGGTAAAGGTAGTCGTTCATTGCTTCGACCACCTGTCTCGGGACCTGAGTTCCGCCGGGGCCGTCGAAATAAGCGACGGTTTGATTGTTGTGCGTGCGCGCGAGCGCCGGAAAATTGGCGCGGATGTCGGTAGTGGAAGTTATCGTCATTATTCTCTTTGTTGGAGTCGTCATTGTACTGTGTTTGACGGTTCGGGATCTCTAACTCTTAGCTTTGCTCTGTGCCACCTCAGTGTGCTCTGTGCCTCTGTGGTGAATTTTCCTCGACAAACACTCACCACTGAGGCACAGAGCACGCTGAGGATGCACAGAGATTGAAAGCAGGTCGCTTTGGCTTGACGGTCATAGTAATATCCCACTTCCGATTTAGCTAACGGAACTGATCCTTACCGTTCACACAGACACTTTGGAGGCAACGTGGCTCAAATCTCACCGAGCGCTTTGGAAAACAAAACCCTCTCCCTGGGTCCTTTCGTCGGGGACATTACTCGCTCAAGCGTCAAAATCTGGCTGAACATTCTGGAGGCCGCCGTTGACAATCAGGATATCCATGTGACTCTTGAGGCAGCCGAGCAAGGGCCAAGAAATGAAGCTGAAAGGTTTGAGAAAGATCAGAAGCGAGAACCTCTGGTCGTCAATGTTAAAGGTGCCGATCCTATGAAATCGGCGGTAATTCGTTGTCTCCAATCCGACCTGGGAACAGGCGTAGTCACCATCGGCAACCTTAATGCGAATACGAAGTATTCCTACCAGCTTTGGCAGGATGAAGCACACACAATCAGAGTGAATCTAAACCCCTCTTTAAGTGATCAAGAGAGGAAGAGTGATCCACCCAAGGGTCTGCAGCCCGAAGATCTGTTTTTCTGGACGCTTCCGGAAGATGGTTATGGGCGTCAGCTGGATTTTCTGCTGATGACTTGCCATCACCCTGGAACGAAGCAGGATGACGGCTTCGATGGGTTCGCCGTATGGAATCGAATCCCGGAAATAATAGCAACGGAACAAAATGCCAACGTTCGTTTCGCGATTCTTGCGGGCGATCAGATCTATGCTGACGAGATCGAGGCGAAAGTTCTTGATGAAGAAGATCCTATAAAGAAGAGGCAACACTACCTGGAGGTCTACCGGAAGTTCTGGAACAGCGAGCACTACCGCCGTGTGCTCTGTCGTTTGCCTGCAGTCCTCATGTGGGACGACCATGACATTACTGACGGTTGGGGCTCGCGCGAAGACTCCTTCCAGAAAGAAAAGCCGCAGGAATTCGAACCGCAATGGCTTGAACTCTTCAACGCCGCCAAAGACATGTTTCGAATTATGCAGGCGTCTCGCAACCCAGACCCGCTCTCAAATGATTTCGAGCTGGGTTTTGACACCTGCTTCAGGGTAGGCCGCGCCGGCTTTGTAATGGCTGATCTTCGTAGCCATCGAAATGTCCGGGCCTTTAAAAAAACGGAAAACGGCAAGAGCGTTTTTGAAGGGCGGATTTGGCTGCCGGAACAATTGCAGCTAATTAGGGACTGGATCGCAGCAAACAGGAAAAACCTCGACACGCTTTTCTTCATAAGCCCGGTAGTCTTCTCACACGGCGCGCCCCAGGTTGAAAATTATCTGTTGAGGTCCTGGTTCAGAATCATAACCACGGTGAATCTGGCGACGCGCTTTCATCTATTGAGGAAAACAATCCAATGGTTTAACGACAAGGTGGGAGACTTGCGCGACGACATAAATGACTCCTGGGGATCGGAAGCAAACCGAGACGAAGCCGATACCGCACTCGACTTTCTATTTGAATTGGAGAACCCGCTACACGTTGAGGAGTCACTTAATGTCGTGATCTTAAGCGGGGATATTCATACGCCTGGATATTCGACCCTTTATTCGTCTGAACTGTCTCACCGAACGAAAGCTGTGATCCCGCACATTGTAGCTTCGCCCGTAGCGTATGAACCTTTTAGCTGGGTGGGTGAGGCAATCTTCAGGCACCTGACCAAAGTGGTTCGGATCGGCAGAAAAGGAAGTTACACATCGCAGGTGAGTCACCACTTCTGCTATCGAAACGTAGTGGTTATTTCATTGAGAAACTACGAACAAGACGAGTCATACCTCAAAGTGAAGTACTACCTCGAAGGATTTCCCGAACCTCAAGTGATGTTATTCGACCTGAACCACGGGGCCCACCGCGAAAACATTCACTGGCAGGAGGTGAAGAAACCGAGCCTCTGGCGCCGTCTGGTAGCAAGGTTAACGGGTAAGCCGGTACATCCTTCTTTTGTTGAGCTGCCGCCGCCGGCCGCGACTATTCCGCTTCCGGACCGGCCTGTCGAATAGCGGGTTGTTGCCCACCCATAATCGGATCTCTCTCTGCGGCAGCGACCATGCAACAAAATCATCATGGCAAACGTAGCTAACTGCATGCGCCCCCGTTTGCGTCGTTCGTTATGGGCAGTGATAATCAGGATGGTCTCCCGAGGACATTCACATTTCAAAAGACTCTCATGGCATACCACGAAGTACGCAGTTTCTGTATAGTCTTCGCACTATCTCTCTTTGCCGTATCAGCCATACTTTACACAGGCTGTACGAACAAAGCGGCACAGCAGGGAGGCTTTGAACGCCCACCGGCGCCGGTATCTGTCAGTGCGGCTGTTGCCCAGGACGTGCCCACCTACCTCGACGCAATCGGCAAAACTGTCGCTCGCGAAGTGGTCACCATCCAGCCGCAAGTGTCGGGGCGCATCACCAAAATCCATTTTACTGACGGTGCGAACGTGAGAAAGGGCGACATGCTGTTCACGATCGACACGCGGCCGTTCGAGGCAAACCTCAGCCAGGCGCGGGCAAACGTGGCGAAAGATCAGGCCCTGAAAAAACAAGCCGAAGCAAATCTTGCCAGGGAACTCGCCCAGGCGAAGTGGGGGTTAGTACAGGTCAATCGCTACAAGGTGTTAGCCGAACAGGGCGTCGTTTCGCGCGAACAGTATGAAGAGTTTCGCGCAAATCTGGATTCGCTTAATGCGAACGTGGGTTCGGCTCGCGCCGCGGTTAACAGCGCGGGGGAAACCATTAAGGTAGACACGGCTGCGGTTGAGAGCGCGAAAGTGCAACTGAGTTATTGCTTCATTCGCTCGCCGATCGATGGCCGTGCCGGCCAGCGTCTGGTCGATGTTGGCAACGTGGTCAATCCAGGCGGTCCTTCGGGGAATACGGGCTCGAATGGCGAAACCGCCGACAGCGCCAAAGGTCTTCTGGTGATTGAACGCCTGGATCCCATCTACGCGGACTTTACGATTTCGCAGAACAGTCTTGCGAGCGTCCAACAGCAGATGCAGGCAGGCAGGCTCAGGACTGAAGTGCGGCTTCCTGATACTGACTCTGAGGCGGTGATCGGTCAGCTTACATTTCTAAACAACGCCGTTGCGGATACAACTGGTACCGTCAGTTTGCGGGCCACGATCCCCAACAGTGGAAATACTTTTTGGCCGGGAAGATTCGTCAATGTTCGACTGGTCTTGAACACAATACATCAAGCCGTGCTTGTGCCCGCCTCGGCGCCGCAGATGTCTGCCAAAGGATCTTTCGTGTATGTGGTGAAGCAGGACTCGACCGCCGAACAAAGGCCGGTGACACTCGGCCAACGGCAGGGGGATCTAATTGTCGTTGAAGACGGAGTAGCTGCAGGGGAGAGTGTGGTGACCACTGGACAACTCGGTGTTACGCCGGGCGGCAAAGTGCACATCGAGCAACCAGCGACTCCCAACGCGGCTGGCAACGGGGGTAACGGGGCGAAATAGCTGGTCTGTGTTAACTCCGTGTCCTCTGAGCCTCTGTGGTGAGAGGTTTTCTTAGCGGTTTGTTTACCACAGAGACCACGGAGAACACAGAGATTTCACAGAGAGTCTGACTCGCGATTATCCGCGTTAATCCGCGGCCGATATTTCTTCGATCATGAACCTTTCGGAACCATTCATCCGGCGTCCAGTCATGACCGCGGTGCTTACGCTCTCGGTAATCCTGTTCGGCGTGTTGAGCTACAGGCAATTGCCGGTTAACGATCTGCCTGCCGTGGATTATCCGGTTATCCAGGTCACAGTAGGCTACCCCGGGGCCAGTCCGGATACTATTGCCAACAACATCGCCACGCCGCTCGAACGCCAGTTCATGCAGATCAATGGGCTCGAGGTGGTCACCTCAAAGAGCACCCAGGGCGTTGCCACCTTCACGCTTCAATTCGCACTCGAAAAGGACATCGATGCGGCCGCCACAGACGTGCAGACGGCTATATCCCAGTCTATCGGCAGTTTACCTGCCGACCTGCCATCGCCGCCGACATATTCAAAGAGCAATCCTAACGACCAGCCGATCATGTACATCGCCATGACCAGCGATTCCGTGACGCCGGGTCAGCTTTACGACTACGCCAGCACACAGGTGGGCCAGCGATTGAGTATCTTGCCCGGCGTTTCGCGCGTGAACGTCTATGGCACAAAATCAGCGATTCGCATCAAGGCGGATCCAGCGGCGTTGTGGGCGCGTGGTATTTCGATTGACGACCTGAGCGCGGCCATCAAGAGCGGCACCAGTTACACCGGCGCGGGACAACTCGACAGCAGCAGCGGCACCGCAATACTGCGGCCGCAAGGTCAACTCGAAACCGCTGAGCAGTACAGCAAACTGATCGTCGGTGGCAACAGCGCCTCGCCAGTGTATTTGCGCGACGTTGCCGTTGTTAAAGAATCGGTTCAGGACGAACGCGTCAATATGCGTTTTTGGGTGCGCGGTTATGAAGTGCCGTCTGCGACGATAATAGTCGCGGTCAATCGGCGCGCAGGTGCGAACGCGGTGGAAGTGTCAAAAAGTATCCGGGAAATTTTGCCGCAGGTAAGCAATCAGTTGCCCGGTTCGATTCGCGTCACGCCCATCTACGATCGATCTTTAAGCATCGTTCACTCAGTTACTGACGTTGAAACTACCCTGATCATCGCTTTCGTTCTCGTAGTTATGGTGATCTTTGCTTTCCTCGGCCGAGCCACTGACACACTTATCCCCACCGTGGCGCTGCCTTTGTCACTACTCATTACCTTCATAGCGATGAACGCCCTGGGCTACAGCCTCGACAACCTCTCGTTGATGGCGTTGACCCTGGCGATTGGGTTCCTGGTTGACGACGCCATCGTGTTTTTGGAAAACACTGTGCGCCGCATGGAGCGAGGCGAGGAACCTTTTGCTGCCGCCATCAACAGCGCCAAAGAGATCAGCTTCACGATCATGTCGATGACGATCTCGCTGGCGGCGGTGTTTATTCCACTCGTCTTCATGACCGGTCTGGTGGGCCGAATCTTTCGCGAGTTTGCCGTCACTATCGTGATTGCGATCTTCGCTTCGGGCCTGGTGTCGTTGACGCTGACGCCGCTAATGTGCGCCCGGTTATTGAAAGGGCGCGGCGAAGGTACCAGGAAAACCTGGATGGAGCGGGTGATCGGTGGCATCGAAAGGCGTGTGTTGGCCCTCTACGGTGGATCGCTTTGGTGGTTCCTGAAACATCGCTGGGTGTCTCCGGTGATTTGGGTAATCTGTCTGGTGGGAACCATCGGGCTCTTCATTCTCGTTCCCAAGTCGTTCCTGCCGCCGGGCGATAGCAGCGTCATCTTTGGCGCCTTCATTGCGCGCGAAGGCTCGTCGCCGGCTCAGATGCGTGAGTTGCAGAATCGTGTGGATCAAACTCTGCATAACGATCCCAATGTGATCACCGACTTCACTATGACCGGCGCCACCGGATTTCTGGCTGCGAACCAGGGGATCACTTTTACTTTCATCCAGCCACCTGAGCGGCGCAAGCCGATCCAGGAAGTGACCGCGGAGATGATGGGTAAACTAAATGCGATTCCCGGAGTGTTTACCTTCCTGCGTCCCTTTCCGGTTTTGGAAATCAGTACCGGCGTGACCAGTCAGCAGCAGGGCCAATATGCCTACGCCGTTTCAGGCGCGAATCCCGAGCAGGTCTATGAGGTCAGTGAGAAGCTTATGGCCAAGCTCATGCCTTACCCCGGATTCCTTACCGTTTCGTCCGACTTTTATCACAACACTCCGAACGTCAATATCGATCTGCGTCGCGATCAGGCTAAAACCTACGGAGTGTCTGAAGCAAGAATTCTGACGATGTTGCGCAATGCGTATTCGCAAAACTATCTCTACCTAATCAAGAAGCCGGAGGATCAGTATCAGGTCATACTGGAAATGGCAGACGAGGCGCGTGAAAATCCTGAGGATCTGAAAAAACTCTACATCAGGTCTGACGACGGACAGAGACTGGTGCCACTAGGCGAGTTGGTTACCTGGAGAACGACGCTCGGGCCGCAGACCGTGAACCACTTGAATCAGTTTACGAGTGTAACGGTCTTCTTCAACCTTAAACCGGGTGTAGCGCTCGGCGATGCGACAAACTTCATCAACAAGACGGCGGCGGAAGTTGTTCCATCGGGTGTGCGTGGTGAACTGGTTGGCGAGGCGCAAACTTTCGCGAACACCGTGACCAGCCTGACGTTGTTGATGGCATTGGCAGTCTTCGTGATGTACGTGATCCTGGCCATACTCTACGAAAGCTATGTGCACCCGCTGACCGTTCTATCAACACTGCCCACGGCGCTGGTCGGTGGCCTGTTGACGCTACTGTTGTTTGGCCAGGAAGCCTCGCTTTACGCTTTCGTCGGTATGTTCATGTTGATGGGAATTGTTAAGAAGAACGGAATCATGATTGTCGACTTTGCGCGCCAGCGTGTTGACGCCGGTGAGTCAGCGGAGCAGGCGATCCACGACGCCAGTATGGATCGCTTTAGACCGATCCTGATGACCACGCTCGCTGCCGTCTTTGGCGCGCTGCCGATCGCGCTTGGGTTCGGGGCCGACGGCGCCTCACGTCGCCCGCTCGGGCTGGTTGTAGTGGGAGGCCTGGTCATTTCGCAGTTCATTACGCTCTACATCACGCCAGTGATTTATCTTTACCTGGAACGATTTCAGGAAGATGTTCTTGACCGCACTTCCTTCTTTGGCTCGCGTAAGGTACGCAAAACCGTGCCGGATGAGACGCTCGTTAGCGAATAGCGCAGGGATTGCTGGGACTGCGGGCGGCGCAGTCATTCAGAAGTAGAGTGCAATTTCATTTTTCGCCCTTTGCGCTCATTTGCGAGCAGACGCCCGGAGTCCCGGGAAATCACTTCTGACTTTCCAAGGGCACCGCGAACTCGCCCCGTTTGGACTTCGAGGCGTAGAATGACTGGCGCCGCGTCGGACAAAGTCGCAACCTTCTGCGAAAGGTGAGTGTGAGATGCACGATTCGAATCGACCCGAAACCCAACCTGAGCAAAGCGAAACCTTTGTCGCGAAGACGCAGGAGTTGCCCCACGGTCTTCCGGATCTGATCGCGCCGGAAAACGAAGCAGCTTTTTTGGCGGGACAGGAAAAGGTGCTTGAGATGATTGACGCCAACGCACCGCTTGGTGAAGTCCTCACCAGCCTGGTGTTACTGATGGAGGCGCAATCTCCCGAGATGCTTTGTTCAGTATTACTCCTCAGTGACGATGGGGATCACATACGACACGGAGCCGCGCCGAGCCTACCCGATGACTATGTGAAGGCCATCGATGGCGCTCCGATTGGCCCGAAAAAAGGATCGTGCGGGACAGCTATGTGGCGCGGCAAGCCGGTGATCGTCACAGACATCCTGGCTGATCCGCTCTGGGATGATTACCGCGATCTAGCGTCAGCGAGCGGCCTGGGTGCTTGCTGGTCGACGCCGATTCTTTCGGGGAAAGGCAAAGTCCTGGGTTCGTTTGCGATGTATTACCGGCAGCCGCGCGCACCCACCGGTGTCGAGGCTCGTCTCATAGAAGTCGCGACTCGTCTCGCCGGGAAAGCTATTGAGCAAAAGGTGGCAAGAGAACGTTTGTGAGCACGGGGCAGTAGCCCGACTGTAAAGGAGGGCTCCGGTAGCAGTGCGAACGCCTGCCAGTGGGCCTTCCGCCGAAGCCCTCCTTTACAGTCGGGCTACTGCCGGCGCAGGCTCTGGGTTGCCAAAAACCGCTAGCTCTTCAGGCTAAACCACTCTCACAGATTAAATCGCTCGCGGTCCGCCGACTCCAAGTCGCCGTTGCACCAATCGTTCGACGTTTAGCGGCACCCCTTCAGCTTTCGCCTTGCGAATAAACTCAGCATCGATGTTGAAGATCCTCAGCTTCACACTGTCTTCAACCGAAAGATCCTTTAAGCCTTCATTGCGGACCTCAGCGAGGAATTCCGGCGTCACTTTAAAGATCCGCATCTTAACGAGGCTCTCAAACGGTTCCTTGTCAAAACCCATTTGAGTTGCCTGACGAACGAACTCCGCATCGATTTTGAAAATCCGCGCTTTGACGAGATCTTCCATGTTCATGTTCGGGAAGCCGGTCGCTTTCATCTCGCGCATGAACGCCGAGTCGATCTTGAAAATGGCCGCCTTGAAAAGATCGTCGACGCCAAGCTTACCGAAACCTGCCGACAACAGGTCATCAGCGAGCGCTGTCGTCACGTTTAAGGCTGCGGCCGTGAAAACTTTATCTTCCGACAGGCCGTAACGCTTTCTGGCTGACTCACTCTCGAAATCGAAGCCCTTGCTCTTCATTGCAGTTACGAAAGCGAGATTTCGGGTGAAGCGGAAGGTGCCTGAGCCTTTTCCGTTTTGAAAACTGCCTTCGCAGCTAATCGTGCCCGCTTCGCGCGCGAGCGTGAATGCAACCGGGCCGCCCCTCATCACTTGTTCGCGAGTCAGTCCTAATTCGGCAAAGTCGTACGTTTGCCCAAATTGATGCCTGTTTCCTTTTTCGCCCGTGCGTTCGTTCTCGGAGGTCTGACCGAAGGTTAGATTGATTCCGGAACCCTGTTTTTCGACCGAGGCCGTCCACTCTCCGGTTAACCCTGTCTGGGCGCTAGCGACCGGTGCCCGAAGGGAAGCCATAAATGCCAAACTGACGCCGAGTGCCAGGCTGCAAGCCAGATGCATCCATGTTTTCGTTGACATAGAATCGATCTCCCTTTATTTGATTTCGCCGTCTTGTTACTACTGATCAATGTTCAAACGCTCTCCGGAAGTTTTGGTTGCAGAAAATTTCGCTGACCGGAGGATATATCGTGGTTCACGCCGCCGGAGCGCAGACAGTGGTCGTCGCTAAGGCCTATAAACGTTTGGCTCCTGCCAAGTCAGAACCGAGTACGGGTTGTTACCTGAACTGCTGAAACATCGCAATACAGATCAGCGATATAATGACGGCGTCGTTAACAAACGACTTTGAACAAACGTCCTTACTGAACATATGAAACTGACCAGACTCTACTCTGCCTTTGCTCTGCTTCTATTTTGTTTATCTGCCACGCAGGCCCAGGTTATCGCTATCAAAGCGGGAAAACTTGTCGACCCGGAAACAGGAACCGCCGCTGCCAACCAGATTATTCTGGTCGAGAATGGCAGGATCAAGTCCGTGGGGTCGGGCTTGCAGATTCCGGCGGCCACGACCGTAATCGACCTTTCAAACTACGCCGTTTTGCCAGGGCTCTTTGATGCCCATTCGCATCTTTGCCAGGCCACAACTCCTGATAACCGCGATCTGTTTACCACGGACATTAGGGAGCCCACCGCCTATCGCGCGATTATCGGAGTGGTCAGCGCGCGGGAAATGCTCGAATCAGGTTTTACGACAGTGCGCGATGTAGGCAACAACGGAAACTACGCTGACACCGCACTCAGGCACGCCATCGAAAACGGTTTGGTGCCGGGACCGACGATGATAAATGCCGGCCGCATCATTGCCCCTTTCGGCGGGCAGTATCACTTACAGCCTGATCGTCAAGAACTCGGTAATCCCGAATATCTGTTCGCTGATACACACGACGAGATGATCAAGGCCATCCGTCAGAATATTCACTTCGGTTCGTTGGTCATTAAGATCGTGGTAGACGATCAAAAATATATCTACTCGGTTGACGATATTAAGTTCATTGTTGAAGAAGCAGGGCGGGCGGGTTTGAAAGTCGCGGCGCATTGCATGACGGAGCAGGGCGCACGAAACGCCGCTCTCGGTGGAGTTGCCTCAATCGAACATGGCTTCAGGATGTCTGACGAAGCCTTACAACTGGCAAAGCAGCATGGTGTTGTACTGGTCGGAACCGACTTTCCGGTGCGGGCCGCTGAAGCATTAGGACTTCCGTCTGATTTCGCCAGGAAGTTTCATGACGTTTTTATTGACCGCCTGAAACGAGCAGAGAAAATCGGTGTAACCATGGCTTATGGCACTGATACGTTTGCTGAAGTTGAAGGCGAAACACGTGGCACGATGGCGATCTCGTATATTGACAGCTTTGTTGAAGCAGGTATTCCGGCGAAAGAAATTTTGAAAATCATGACCAGCAACGCCGCGCAACTACTTGGAGTGCAAAAGCAGCGCGGCACCATCAAGCAGGGAATGTTTGCTGACATCATTGCGACTCCGGAAAACCCACTCGAGAATATTCAAACGCTCAAGCGTGTTTCCTTCGTCATGAAAGACGGCAAGATATTGAAGCAACCGAGGTAGCGAGGCGAGAGTTACAACCGTTTGCGAGCGAACCGAAGAAGTTTCCTCCGAAAATGAGAATTGCGATCTCCGGAACTCATTGTTGCGGCAAGACCACGTTGATCGATGAGTTTTTGGACTCCCACCCAGAATTTGCCCACGAGCCAGAACCTTATCAAGCGTTGCAGGAAGAACGCGGCGAGACTTTTGCTGCCGAACCATGCGCCGAAGACTTCCGCCGACAGCTTGGGTACAACGTAGAACGGCTGCGCCGGCGCGGGCCAGGCGACCTGGTGATCTATGAGCGTAGCCCGGCCGATTTTATCGCTTATATGTTTGCCCTCGCGAAGTTGGGTCGCGACCCGGACGCCACGCGAGTGTTAGAAAACTCGCTTGAGTTGGCGGCGGAAGCAATTGCTCTACTGGATATGATTGTGTTTCTACCGGCGAGTGATCTTCAGGGTGACATAGCAGAAACTGAAGATCCAAAACTGAGAAGAGCCGTCGACAGACGACTTGAAAGCATTCTCATCGACGATGACTTAGGTTGGTTTGCGTCGGATGACAAGGTTCTTCGAGCGTCGGGTACGACAGCGCAACGCCTGCGGAGGATCGAACAAGCTGTGCGGCGTCGATCCAATTTGTGACGTTCAACCGTCGCATGTACGCCGAAGAAAACGCCGGCCGGCGGCCGCTCCACGATGCTTCGTAGTAAGATTTCGCGTTCCATTGTTGTTCACATTAGCATTGTCGGTCGGCAAATACAGAACCGGGAGCGGTAGCGACCGGGTTCAACTTCCGCTAATGATTACTGCATGGACGAGCCGACTGCCCCGACGGCGCTGGCTTGCTCATGCGTAGGCTATATCGCAAGTTGAACCCGGTCGCTACCGCTTCCGGTTCTGAATTAGTCGATTTTCGTTTATTGAATCAAAGGGAAGTTGAACCCGGTCGCTACCAGGTGGCGATGATGGCAAGAAACCGGAAACTGGTTAAACGGTTTCCATCTTCATGGGGTGGTCCGGGTCAACCGGATGACGCCGGGTGTTAATGAGTGGCTTCCGTTGGCGCCGCTTCCGCTTCTTCCTTCTTCGATCTCCACATGCCGGCAATCTGGTTGGCTTCTGCCAGCGTCATGTTGTCGTAGATGTCCGCGTTATTCTTGATGACGCCGTCTTCCAGTTCGCAAACTTCCCAATCCGGCGCTTCCGGATCGGTGCCCGCGCGTCCCGGTTTGACGCGGACGTTGAATGAAATTACCGGGGCTTTGGTTTCGTTTTCCATGACTTAAGTCCTTTATTGATTTCCTTCGGCTGATCAAAGCGGACTAAATCTATCATAAGTTCCAGGGCCGCGAGAATTCGAGCAACCTCCTCACTGGGACCGCGGGCGTCGCGCCCGCAGCGAGCGCGACAACGCGAGCAAACCCAGGGTCGAATCAAGCGTGGTGAGGGATCAAAGCGGGCGGGACGCCCGCGGTCCCAAAGAAGAGGTTGACTTAACTCAAATCAAACATTTTGACATTCGCGAAGCCTCAGGTAGCATGGCGCGGAAGTCACAGCCTGAGCCCGACAAACTAAATAATCATGTGCACTGATAGAAGAGACTTTTTACGGCTCTCTGCCGGCATCGCCGGAGTAGCTCTGCTTGGCCCTTCAGCTCTTGCTGAAACAACCGAACCAACTCCAATTCAACAACGCGAACTGCCGGCTTCGATTCGTAAGCTTAAAAGGATGATGGATGACGTCGTGCCGATCTCGCTGGATGAGCGACGCTCGAGAATTGAGAAGGCGCGGCGACTGATGCGCGAGAACAAGATCGATGCCATCTACATCGAGCCGGGCTCCAGCATGTTCTATTACACCGGCATGCGTTGGAGCACCAGCGAGCGAATGCTTGCGGTGGTGATACCTGCGCGCGGCGAAATCGCCTGGGTGTGCCCGAAGTTTGAAGAAGAGCGCGCGCGCGAGCTGATAACAATGGGCAAGGACATTCGTACCTGGGAAGAGGACGAAAGTCCTTACCAGCGGGTAGCCGAAATCTTTCGCGATCGCGCACTGCGCACCGGGCGAATTGGCATCGAGGAACGGGTGCGGTTTTTCCTGTTCGATGGCATTCGCAAGGCCGCACCGACATTGCAATTTGTAAGTGCAACTCCGGTGACCGCGGGCGGTCGCATGTTTAAATCTCCGGCAGAAATCGCGCTCATGCAAAAGGCCAATGACCTTACGATCATCGCCTATAAGGCGACGGTCGAAAGCGCGCGCGAAGGCATGACGCAAGACGAGTTTACGAGCAACTGTGCAGCGGCTTTTCGCACCCTGGGCGTGCAGGGTGGAGTTTTTTGCAGCTTCGGTAAATACACTGCCTTCCCGCATGGCAGCAGCACGCCGCAGAAATTAAAGGAAGGCGACATTGTGTTGATGGACGGCGGCTGTAGTGTTGAAGGTTACCAGTCAGACATCACGCGCATGTTTGTGCTTGGCAAGCCGACCCAACGAATGAAGGACATCTGGACCCTGGAACGCCGATCTCAGGACGCCGGGTTTGCCGCGGCGAAAGTCGGTGCGTCGTGCGAGACAGTAGATGCTGCCGCTCGCAAGGTAATCACCGACGCCGGCTTTGGTCCAAATTACAAAGTGCCCGGCTTGCCTCATCGCACTGGACACGGGATCGGCATCGACGGCCATGAATGGACAAACTTCGTGCGCGGCAATAAAACCCCGATTCAACCCGGAATGTGCTTCAGCGATGAGCCCACGGTCGTGATTTACGGAGAATTTGGAATTCGCTTAGAGGATTGTCTGTACATTACCGAGAACGGGCCTAAGTTTTTCACGGCGCAGAGTCCATCGCTGGAGGAACCGTTTGGATAACGGCTGCCGCAAACGCAGGACCCAGATAGATTCTGTTTTTAATCTTTGTGCCTCCTCGGCGTCCTCTCTGCCGCTGTGTGAAATAAAAACCGCTCAACAAACATTCATTGCAGAGAGGCAGAAAATCTGTGAAGACTCACCCATTAATGGTTATAGCCGGAGAGGAGAACCGAAATGCCAAATGTTAATGACATGCGTTGGTTCAAGCAGCAGTTTCATCAAAAGATAAACGCGGCCCTGCAAGGTACACCCTATACTCTCGACTTCATGACGGCACTAGCGTGCCAGGAAAGCGGTGAGGTCTGGCCCACCCTGCGCAAGAAAGATCTCAGCCTGGATCGCATAGTGGAGCTCTGCGTGGGAGATACTCTCGACGGGCGCAGTGCTTTTCCCCGCAGCAGAGCTGAACTAGAGTCGGCACCTAATGGGAAGAGGATGTTTCAGATCGCCCGCGCGGCACTCGTTGACATGGCGCAGTTCATAAATGGCTACAAAGAAGTTGCCAAAAACCCAAACAAGTTCTGTCACGGCTTTGGAGTCTTTCAGTACGATATTCAATTTTTCAGGGATGAAGATCCGGACTATTTTCTGGAGAGGCGTTATACAGACTTCGATGCTTCTCTGCAGAAAGCATTGGGCGAACTTCGCAATGCCACGAAGAAACTCCACCTGCAAAACAAGCCCACGCTCAGTGATCTTGAAATGACGCACGTGGCCATTGCCTACAATACCGGCGGCTTCAACCCCGCGTTGGGATTAAGGCAGGGGCACAAATCCGACGATGGCAAGTTTTACGGTGAGAATATTTTTTCTTTCATACAAAAATCCAAGACGGCCACCCTGGATGGCGCGACGCCGGCTGTTACCCCAACCGTGTCACCGACCGGACCGCGTTTTGAAGTAACCAGCATAGATCCTCTACGCCTGCGCAAGGAGGCGTTTAAAGATCCAAACGATCCTGAATCCAATGTGAGAGTTAAGCTTCCTCATGGCCATATCGTTCGAACCCTGGCGAGCCAGCCCGTGAACGGATTCCTGGAGGTTGAGACCGAGTTTGGCGGCAAAACATTCAAGGGGTTTGCTTCGGCCCAGTTTTTGAAACCTGTTTGATAGACGTGTATGCTGTGTCTGTTTGGAAGTAATGCCCGATGACAGAGACTTGCTCACACCTTGATCAGATCCGATCGGTGAAACCGAGCGCGAACGGCTGCGAAGACTGTCTTCGCATCGACGCGGGATGGGTGCATCTTCGCCTTTGCATGACGTGTGGCCACGTCGGTTGCTGCGACTCTTCACCCAACAGACACGCCACCAAACATTTTCATGCTGTCCGTCACCCGATCATCAAATCATTCGAGCCCGGAGAGGATTGGGGTTGGTGTTATCTGGACGAAATTATGTTTGATTCGTTATGACCGGTGTGAGGTCAGAACACGCGCTCAAACGACCTGAAGTCGTCCTCCAGTTTCCATTGCAGCTTTGCTTTCTCGCTGCCTTCAAGATATTTGCGACAAGCCGACGAACTCAGCTTCAGAACCGCGACATCCTGAGCGCATTGAGCTATCGGTTGGAACTTGCGTGCATCCTGCCACAAACTGCTGCCGGGAATGAACGCATACTGAAGACTGTTTCGCGCCATTGTCTTGAGTTGAACATATCCGAGCCCTTGTTCCTGTGCTGCCTTCAAAAACTCTCGCGAGATTTCTGAACGCGAAACTCCTTCATCGTCTGTGGCCAACGCGACCGGCACACCGTATTGCAAGTAAGTCGCGAGCGGATGTTGCGAACCACTGATACCGAGAATTGAATCGTTACTCGAAAGACAGATTTCGACCAGCACGTTGCGCCTCGCCATCTCTTCTAAAAGTTCTTTAGGCCCGTCTTCATGCATGATGTCTACGCCGTGTCCGATGCGTTCGGCCTTTGCGGTCATGACTGACTCGCGTACATGAAACGTCAAAGCCGCGGGCGGCACCAGGCCGGGCGCAAGTTCCCCTGCGTGCAGCGTCAGGTGAGCCCGCGGATATAGAGTTCGCAGAGCATTCAACATCCGCATGTGCACTGAAAAATTTTGCATGGCTGCCAAGCCATCTTCACCCTGCACCAGATTTAAGGCGACTACTTTTGAGGTGGGATCGTTGGCCAGGGCAAACCCAGTAACCATCTGCGCAAAGACGGCGCCCAGTGAACTTCCGCGTGAGACCTGCGAGACATAGCGAATCGTGACCCCGCAGCCCGGGTCCGCCTGTTCGCTATCACACTTGAGCAGTTGATTCTTTTGCTCTTCAGCTTCGTTCAGAGTCTTAATCGCGGCGCTAGCGGCATTTGCAATCCCGGCGCTTTCCAGTTTGCTCAGGGTCGTGTTTGCGTTTCCATCCCAGCCAACCTGCTGACCAATCTGGCTTGATGTGGCGCCATCGGGAGTGAGCATCAACTCCAGATAAAGCACGTGCCCGCGGGCAGCACGAGAAGCTGCTTCAGCGATCATGCGACCGATTTGACCATAGGTAGCAGGGCCAAACTTAACGAACGCGTCAAAGAAGTGATCGTGCCCGCTTTGTCCGGAGAGTTGCCAGTTTCGCATCGACCAGGCGTCGATCAGCTGGCGGTAGAGTACGTAATTCGTGAGTGCGTTGCTCGCCGGCGTGAGGTTCGATTTCGGATCACAGGTTGATTTTACCGGCGGAACGAGCAGTGCCATTGTCTCGTTGTTCACACATAAACCGTTCTCAGCTGCCCACTGAACGTACGATTCAGCATAGATTGAACCGGAAAGATGATTGTGCAGGTCTCCGCCTTTTGGCATCCTGAGTAAGAAGGCCAATTGCTGCTGCGGCGACTTGCGTATTGACTCGAAATAGCGCGCAGTCTTTTGTTCCAATGCGCTCTGTTCCGATTGCAATCCTGGGGTTCGCGCCGTCGTTGATTGCGCCGCCGCTGCCATTGCACACAAAAGAACCAGCGTCAGGGATCTGACTGTGTTGACAAACATCACTCTGCTTGAAGATCTTCCGGGCATATTCGTTTGCTCCTGGTTTAATTACTGAGGCTGAGAAATTGGTCTACAAGTTGTCCGACGCATTGTAGAGGTCGATAAAGGCAGAGTCTATGCATTGACACGCATTTCTGCTGAGCTTTGGACTAAAACGCCCACCGCCCCCACGTAAACATGCTTGTGAAAAACGCCAGATACAGGAGTGACCAGATCGTCATGATAGCGAACCAAACTCGTCTGGCTGCCAGCATGGCGAACAGAATGAAGATGGGAAACATCGTCAACGTGTAGCGCGGTACGCTGAGCACAAAACTCACCGAAACAAACATCAACCAGTTACCGGTCATCCAGACACTGTAAGCGGGTCGCAACTTGATCCAGCTTACGATCGTGCAAGCGAGACCGAGGGCGATGAACAGAACTTCCTGCATCCCGATCATTTCTGCTTCCGATGGCGCTCGACTCAGCGAACCGAGCGCATTGTCGATCCCGGTAATTGGCGACGACAACGACTTGCTGAAAAACTGCTGCATGAGTGAGGTGAAAGCAAACGCGTCTCCGGTTACATATTTGTTGAGCAGGAGATAGCCGCCAAATCCGAGGCCCAGCAGCGGAATGTATAGCCACTGCCATTGCCAGCGGCGTGTCGTCCAGTATTGATAGGCCGCCTCCATTACCAGTACCGGCCCCAGCACCAGACCGTTTGCTCGCGTGAGGCAAGTGAGCGCGCCAAAGAGCGCGGCCACGAACCAGCGTTGCTTGCGGGCAGCGTACACGCAGCTCAATGCCAGCATTAGAAACAAGCTCTCGGTGTAGCCGATGTGAAGAAAGTAGCTGGTCGGGAATATGAAAAGGAACCAGACAGCGCGTTGGGCCAGGTCTTTTGGATAATCGAGTTCAACCAAACGCAGCAGGACGATTGCAGCCACAAGCGACGCCAGGGTGGAAATGATGAAGGCGCTGAGCATGTAATCGCGCAGGACAAACGTCAGCAGCCGCACCGTCCAGGGATACAAAGGATAAAAGACGAGCAACGGTTGCATCTCGCCCGTTGCGCTATATCCGAACTGCGCTATCTTCTGATAGTTGACGGCGTCCCAGCGATTCCAAATCTCCAGCCAGCCGCGCAATCCGGCCACACGCTGATTCTGTAGGACCTGATATGTCTGGCCCGCGTAAAGAAACAGTAGCGCCTTGATCGAGATTACCATCCCGATGATTTGCCACTCATGCCCGCGCAAACCCAAATATGCCGACTCCTCGCCGGTTGCCGCAGAAGTGTTGTCGCGGTTGTTTTCCATATAAGAACCGAGCTGAAGGATAGGTAGATTCAAACTGGAAGTGCCAACGGCCCTTTTAGGTCACCTCGATCAATCAGAGCGCACCCAATGCGGACCTAAAGCAGTAGCGAGCGAATGCTTAGGGCAACAATGACCAGAACGTTCGCGGGGATTAAACTTGAGTGCTTGCATCCGCTCGCGGTTCTGCACACTGATTACCCTCGTCCGCCAGCTTGGCGACAAGAAAGTAAATCAGCAATCGGAAGTTGGCAATAGAAATAAGCGACGCGAGGCATTAGTTTACACAGCAAATGGTATGCTCGGTGAGATGCCATCCATAATCCAAACATGGGGAACAACGGCCGAGGAGCGACTGCTCGCTTTTCCTTGTGAAGGCATTCTTGACCGACCTGACGACTCGCTCTATCGCGGCGTCACCGTCAACGCTTCCGAGGCTACTGTCTTTCGTTGGCTTTGTCAGATGCGTGCCGCTCCGTATAGCTATGATTGGATCGACAATGGCGGCCGGCAGAGTCCGCGCGAACTGACTGCCGGGCTCGAAAATCTCGTCATAGGCCAGGATGTCATGAGCATCTTCAAACTGATTGCATTCGAGAAAGATCGTCACCTGACTCTCCGTTTGAAAGGGAAGTCGAGCGCCTCTCGTGCATTTGGCGACCTCGCGGTGAGTTATCTTCTGGTTCCCATTCGCGGTGAACGCGCAATGCCACGTTGTCGCTTGCTCGTGAAATTAATAGTCAAACATCCGCCCGGACTCTATGGCAGGCTCATGCGAACCGTATTGCCGTGGGGCGACTTGATAATGATGAGGCGCCAACTGCTGAACTTGAAACGACTGGCTGAAGAAACCGAGAAAGGAAGACAAATACAGAACCGGGAGCGGTAGCGACCGGGTTCAAGACGAGGTAGACACATGCGTCGACTATTAAACAGTTCTGAGAACAATGTCGATGCTTTGAGCCGGTCGCTACCGCTCCCGGTTCTGTATTTGCCGACCCACGGCGCCACCGATGTCGTCCGCGTCATCGCTGTCATGAATCACCGGAATGCCGTGCACTGCTTTTCTCTGTCGCAGGGCATACTTAAGCGTCTTGATCGTTCCGCCACCCTTGCCCGACCAGAAACCAAATACAATCCCCGCCAGATCAACCATATGACGGTTTCTGATTGCACCGGCGGTCTTACGTCGCGGCAGTTGTAACTCCACGATGCGATCGAGTTGTTCGAGCCAGGGCTGAATCCACTGTGGCTGCTTAAAGCGCGTATACGGAACCACGGCCCAGCAGCTTTCACTATTCTCCAGCAGCCATTCCATCGCCCAATGGTCGATGCCGCGAGCAGTGCCAACCAGCCAGGTTCGTCCCTGAGACAGGAACGGAGACAGGTGTTGCTCAAATAACGTGCGTGCCGTCTCGCGGTCCACGTCTCGCGAGCCGGCGATCATGATGGAGCGTTTGAGAGTCATTCGATGAGAATTGTTCTAACCGGAAAACTACAAGCTAGTTCCGCGACAAAGCTCAAGGGCTTGTGCATAGGGTCGGTGTACAGCGGCGAAGAGGCCGCGTACACGTGCAAAACCTCCGCGTACACGCGCAAAATGGCCGCGTACACGCGCAAAACGTCCGCGTACACGCGCAAAATGGCCGCGTACACGTGCAAAACGGCCGCGTACACGCGCAAAACGTCCGCGTACACGCGCAAAACGTCCGCGTACACGCGCAGAATGGCCGCGTACACGTGCAAAACGTCCGCGTACACGCGCAAAATGTCCGCGTACACGCGCAAAATGTCCGCGTACACGTGCAAAATGTCCGCGTACACGCGCAAAATGTCCGCGTACACGTGCAAAATGGCAAACGTCAGACTGGTCGACGCAGTCCTTTAAAGGCTGACCTCATTCCTTTACAAAATACTTTTGTAATATTCCCACTGCTCTTTCTGCTTCTGGAGGAACGTGAGGAAGCGCGCATCCTGTCGCAGGTTATTCAAATTGGGATCCTTCTCGAATAGCGGGTAGCACGGGAATCCATCCTGAGCCGCCACCTCCAACCACTTCACCGCCTGGGCAGGTTTATTCATGATCGCATAGGCACAGGCGACGTGAAAGGCAGTATGATGAAAGTGACCGAACCCTTTTCCCCTTTCCAGCGCCAACTTAATCTTTTCCTCCGCCAGACGGTCTTGACCCGCTGAAGCTAAGAATACCGCCTGCAGGCTGGTATACAGGCCCCGATTGTCCTCGGGGTAGTCTTTTAAGAATTGTTCTAGCGTCGCGAGTGCTTCTTCTTTCCTCCCGAGATTGAAGAGAGCCCAAACGATCTGGTGTCCGACCAGCGCTGGATTCACTTCTCTGGGAACGTTGCGCAGAGCATTCAGGGCTGATTCATATTTACCTTGAAACAGAAGTGTCTCTCCGATTCGAAAACGCACCAGCGCGTTGCTGGGGTTGATGGCAACTGCCTTTTCCAGTTCCTGGAGCGCTTCGTCAAGCAGGCCAATGTGTCCATAGACCAGCGCAAGTTGATTTCGTGCCTCATCCAAACTCGGGTTTAACCCCAGCGCGATGCGGTATTCCCGAATGGCCTTGTCGTGCGGGAAATGATTGGACGGCGTCCAGAGGAGACGCCCACGAGCCAAGTGGGCTTCGGCTGAATTCGGATCGAGGGAAAGTGCTTTCTCGACCGCAATAAAGGCTTTCTCTTCCCACTGTTTTTCATCGGGAGTGAATAAAAAGAATCTCCAGACACAAGCCTGCGCCAACTCCGCGTGGGCCGCAGCAAAATTTGCATCTTTTTCGACGGCGTGGTCAAACATTTCAATCGCCGTTTCATTGTCGGCCTTGGTTTGGCGATTAAGGTAAAACCTTCCGCGTAAAAAATAGTCATACGCTGCTGGATCGATCGGGCGCGCTTGCGCCAGTCGCATTTGATCCTGGGGCGTGGTCTCAATCTGAATCTTCTGGGCGACAGCTTGTGCCACCTCATTCTGAAGCGTCAGGATATCGCGCAAGTCTCGGTTGTAGGTCTCGGACAACAGATGCTCCTCATCTGTCGCGTGGATTAACCGGACAGTCACTTGTATCCGATCTCCGAATCGTTGTACTGACCCTTCGACGATTGCATCCACGTTTAGTTCACGCGCTATCTGTCCCAGTGACTTTTGTGATCCTTTGTACTGCATCACAGAAGTCCGCGAAATTACCCTTAACGCCCCGACTTTTGCTAAACCTGCGATGAGTGTGTCAGTCATCCCATCAGCGAAATAATCCTGGGCTGGATCGCCGGAGAGATTCGCCATCGGCAGCACGGCGAGCGACTTGATTTCTGCAAGTGACGCCGGCGAACTTTGACGAAAGAATCGGGCATATACTAATGCGGCAATGATGAGCACTCCCGCCAGCGCTGTGATGGCAAAGAGGCGGCGTCGCGTCGTTTGGATGGAAAGGAGTCGGGAATTATCCACTTGATCGCCGGGCGTTTCGACGCTCAACCTGGTTGCTGTCATCGACCGTTTAGAACCTTTAATGTCAGCTCCGAGGTCGAGGTCATGCCTCAGGCGCCTCAGGTCGACCAGCAGTTCCTCAGCCGTTTGATAGCGGTGCTCCTGGTCTTTCGCCAGGGCTTTCGTCACGATGCCTGCCAACGGGATTGGCACTTCCGGAGAAGAACTCGCCAGAGGCGCGGGCTCTCTTTCAGCTATTGAGATGATCACATCAGTAGGTGTTGTTCCCTTAAACGGCTGCTGTCCGGCCACCATCTCATAGAGCACGACGCCCAAGCTCCAGACGTCGGTGCGCACATCGACCGGGAGACCTCGCGCTTGCTCCGGCGACATGTAGGCGACAGTTCCCATTACCATTCCGGGCAGGGTCTTGAGCTCCAGCGCTCGGCTGTCGCCTTCGCTGGCGGGAAGTTTGGCGTTTGTTTCCGTCAGCTTCGCCAGTCCGAAGTCTAAAATCTTCACGTACCCGTCGCGACGGAGCATGATGTTCTCCGGCTTGATGTCGCGATGCACTATGCCCGCCACGTGCGCCGCCGAAAGCGCCGAGGTGACCTGAATGGCGACATCGATCGCTTCGCCGGCTTCCAGCCGCTGTTTCGCTATGCGCTCCCGCAAGGTCACCCCCTCGACGTATTCCATCACAATGCATTGACGTCCTTCTCCAGTCTCAAACACCTCATGGATCATGCAGACGTTCGGATGCGAGAGGGCGGCGATCGCTCGCGCTTCTTGCTGAAACCGGCGCAGGTGTCTCTTGTCCTGGGTGAAATGCGTGGGTAGAAACTTGAGGGCAACTTTGCGACCTAAGCGGCTATCGTCGGCAAGAAAGACTTCACCCATACCACCCACCCCGAGAGGAGCTGTGATCTTGTAGTGACCTATCGACTGCCCGACCTCTACCTTCGCCCTTTGATCGTCGGCAAACATCTTCGCCGCTACGTTTAGTGCTGGTGACTCGATGAAATTCGCAGCCTGGTCTTCATATGCAAGCAGCGACTCCACTTCGCGACGCAGGCCCTCGTTGCCGGCGCAGGCTTCGGCAAGGAAGGTGGTGCGCTCTTCCCCTCCACGAGTCAGTGCAGCATGGTAGAGCTGCTCGATCTGCTGCCAACGTTCAACCATCGCCATCCCTCCCCGGCCCGAGTTCCCTTAGGAGCCACACCTTCGCCAGCCGCCAGTCTCGCATCACTGTTTCCTCTGAAACATTCAGCACCTCGGCGACTTCCTTAACCGACAGTCCGCCAAAGAAACGCATCTCCACCACCTGGCTCTTCCTAAGGTCCACTTCAGCCAACGCTCTTGAGCGCTTCGTCTAGCGCGACCAGATCGGCGCCCCGCTCAGAAGGGAATGCTGCAGCCGCAGTCAAGGAGACTCTTAGATACGTCGCCACCGCGTTTGAGGTTCTGCCTGCCGCGGGCGAAGTCCACCAGGATGCGACGCATCAACTGGGCCGAGACAGCGAAGAAATGCGCGCGGTTCTGCCAGCGCACGTTTTTCCAGTCGATCAGACGGATGTATGCCTCGTTGACGAGCGCGGAGGTTTGCAGGATGTGATCGGGACGCTCGCCCCCCATGTAGTGGTGTGCGAGCCGATGCAATTCCGATTCGACCAGAGGGGCCAGCTCTTCCAGGGCCGACTGGTTGCCGTCCCCCCATGCTATTAGCAGCCGCGTGATGTCTTGAGGTGTTTGCGTCTGCATACAAAACCTTCTGAGACAGTACGGGGGAAAGGAAAATTATCACAACTGCCCCGCTGACTCTAGGCATTTTGGGGCCGAGGGCAAAAAAATCTCGCTGCCGTTAAAGCTATCAAACCGCGTTTCCGCCTTACAGAATGAAGGGCAGCACTACGCTGCAGCTGAGACCAATGACATCGGTTGGAAGGAGCAAAAAGATGAGACTTAAGAGATTTACCCGAGGACTTATGATCACAATCGTCCTCGGGGCCGTTCTCCTGGCGACCTCCGCGTATGCGTCAACTTGCGAACTGGCAGGCCCCGGAACCATGGCCTATCCAGATTTTTCCGGCGGCTCCGGCCGCAGGAACAGTACGAAAACTAATTACCCATCCCCGACAGATATCCGTGCTGCCGATACAGTCGGGTGAGGTTGTCATGGAGTGGAATCAGCACGCTTTCGCGCTGACTTTGTTACCGGCGTTCGCTCTCGCTCCCGTCCAGCAGGCACGGGTCATGGCGATCGTTCAGGTTGCGGTACACGATGCCGTCAATGGCATCACGGGTAATTATGAAACCTATCTTTCGCCCGGGCCGGCGCCTGAAAACGCCTCACCGGAAGCCGCGGCAATTGCGGCAGCGCACTACGCGCTGAAGAACCTATTTCCACTGTCTCCAACTCAGGCCGCCTCTCTGGAAGCTTCTTATGCGGATTCGCTGGCGGCGCATGGGCTATCGCCATTGGACGCGGGCATTGCGTATGGCGAATCAGCCGCCGCCGCAATCCTGGCATTGCGTGCCAACGACTTTTCCGCCCAAGCCCAGTTCAACTACTCAGCCCCTGGAGCCGGCACGGCCGGCATCTGGGTGCCACTCACCAGCGCTCCAGCCTTGTTGCCCGGCTGGGGGAACGTGTCTCCGTGGGTTTTGCGGAGCGGCTCACAGTTCCGGCCCGAGGCGCCAGCGGCACTCGATAGCGAGCAGTATGCAAAGGATTACAACGAAATCAAAGAGATCGGAAAACTGAACAGCTCGACTCGAACGCAGCTGCAGACGCAGATTGCGACTTTCTGGCGCGCCTCGCCAACCGCTATTTGGAACCCAGTCATACGGCAAGTCGTCGCCGCCCGTAACCCGGACCTCTCGACGACGGCCCGCACTTTTGCGCTCGTCTATCTGGCAGTGGCTGACGCGAGCATCGCCTGTTGGGACGCGAAGTATTTCTACAATTACTGGCGGCCGGAGCCCGCCATTCGCAACGGCGACTTCGACGGAAACGACTTGACGGCAGGCGATGCAACCTGGACGCCCCTCGTCCGACGCCTCCACATCCTGAATACCCGTCCGGACATTCGACAAACAGTAACGCCATGGCCACGATTCTCGAGTTGCTGTTCGGCGACAATCCGGGCATGCCGATCGTGGTCACAATTTCTGGTATCACACGCCAGTGGAACACATTCGGGGAAGGCGTCGAAGAAGTTATCGATGCGCGGGTATATTCGGGAATCCACTTCCGCACGTCCGACGAAGTTGGTGCCAGACTGGGGCGGCAGGTCGCACGCTTCATTGCAACTCACGCGCTGCGGCCCTGTCCGAAAGACGGGTCTCGATGTTCCTAGGAGCGGCGGGCCGTACAGAGAAGAATTACAGCACGACGGAGGATGTGGTGGCAGCACCACACCTTCATCGTGCCGAAGGAAAAACCCAGGGCGAATATCGCTGGTAACGAATGCTGATGTGGCCCAACGAAAGAAGACTAGATCTGTTCGATGGCGCGACCGCACCGTGGCATGATCGCCGCCATGATCTGCTACGACCCAACGATCTAAACGATGTTAGTCCACTTCCGGTCTCGAGCGTTCGATGACCCCGTCAAAAGCAGTTCCCGCCGGTAATGTGCCGACGTCAGATACTGACTTGCCATGATCTGCAGTAAGCTTCCGCTTGGCTCTTTCGATTTGTTCTTCCAGCAGAGGTTTCAGTTTTGGCTCTAGTTTGAGGCAATGATAGAAATCTTCGTCAGCCGCGAGCCGGTTGCCTTGGAGCAGCCGGGCTAATCCGCGGTTTCCATAGGCCTTTGCGAACGAGGGATCCAACTTAATGGCGAAGTCGTAGTCGGCGATGCTGCCCTCGAGGTCGCCACGGTCCTGCTAGGTAGTAACTTAACATCCGGATCCCAGTAAACCGGATGAGCGGTCTGGGGTTATGTCATGAGTCGATCCAATAAAGATAAAGACGCATTTGCCTCCTCAAAGGAAAGTTGTTAAAGGGATTGGGCAGGTGAGAAGTTTAGAACTCTCAAGAACCGTTACCTTTCTGACAAGGGAACTGAGCCAAGCAGAACTCCAACTTGAGTCCCCAACGATCTAAACGATATTAGTTAACTTCCGGTCTCGAGCGTTCGATGATCCTGTCAAAAGCAGTTCCCGCTGGTAATGTGCCAAGTGTCAGATATTGTTTACCTGCCAGACGGGAAGAACAAAACGCATCTCTTACGTCCGGATCTCCGTGTTGCAGGAGGATCGCGGCTTGAAGCGCCAAACCGAGAGCTTCGACGATCCTTCGAGCCCGCGCTTCAATCTGACTCTCATCTGACAACTCCCCATCGATCCAGGCCAGGAGTTGGTCGTAGCGACTATCAACGCCCTTCGCGGCATTGAGTTCTCCAAATAGCACGGCGACTGTTTCAGGCTCCTTGTGCATCGCTCGCAACACGTCGAGACACTGGACATTGCCGGAACCTTCCCAAATCGAGTTCAGCGGCACATCGCGATAGAGTCGCGCCAGTGGCGCTTCCTCAACATAGCCGTTACCGCCCAGGCATTCGAGCGCTTCAGCAACTACAGCGACCGCGCGTTTGGTAACCCAATATTTGCCAACGGCTGTGGCAACACGGCTGAAGCGTCGCTGCGTCTCGTCGCGCGGCGCTTCATCAAAGCTTCGCGCCAGCCGTAGCGCCAATGCGGTCGCAGCCTCCGACTCAAGGCACAAATCGGCGAGCACGTTTTTCATCAGCGGTTGATTGATAAGCCGGTCGCCGAAGGCGTAACGATAGTGTGCATGATGAGTCGCTTCCGCTACTGCGCGCCGCATGGTGGCCGCCGAACCAAGCACGCAATCGAGCCGTGTATGGCGCACCATCTCAATAATATTTGGCACGCCGCGTCCTTCCTCTCCGACCAGCCACGCCAGCGCGTCGTGAAACTCTACTTCGCTCGAAGCGTTTGAACGGTTGCCGAGCTTGTCCTTCAGTCGCTGAATGTGGAACGCATTGAGCAAACCGTCCGGCTTCCAGCGCGGTAGCAAAAAACACGACAGTCCGCCGTCAGCTTGTGCCAGTACGAAAAACGCGTCGGACATCGGCGCTGAGCAGAACCATTTGTGACCGTTGATTAGATACGCTTCGCCGGGGCCACGCCTCGCAAGCGGGCGCGCGCGGGTAGTGTTGGCTCGGACGTCAGAACCGCCCTGTCGTTCGGTCATCGCCATTCCAAACAGCGCGCCGCGTTTTTCATTTGCTGGAATAAACCTCGGATCGTATTCGTTGGAGAGAAGACGCAGTTCCCATTCGGCCGCCAGTTCGGGCTGAATCCGCAGCGAGGGAACGGCGGCGAAAGTCATCGTCAGCGGACAACTGTGTCCTTCTTCAAGCTGATGACTCAGCATCATCAGCGCTGAGCGTGCGACATGCGCACCTGACTTCTTGCTGGTCCAGGGGAGCGAGTGGGCGCCATTACTAATGCCTAGTTGCATGAGCTCGTGCCACGCTGCATGAAACTCAACTTCGTCGATGCGGTTACCGAAGCGATCGTGCGTGTGAAGTGTGGGCGGATAGCGATTGGCCAACTCACCAAGCCGTAACGTTTCTGATTTACCCAGCAAGGCGCCGAATTCTCGCGCCGTTTCTTCAATCCAGTCGCCACCCTCGCGTGCCACCGCCTCACGCAAAGGTCTGTCACACTCATACAGATTGTAGTTTTCGAGCGCAGGCGGCTGATTCAGCACCGCGTCAGGCGCGCAGGCAGCGAATTCCTCAGCTTTCATAGCCGTCTCCTATGATGAAGCGGATTCATCGTCGATTGACAACTTCGTTTAAGGCTGAAGTTCCGCGCGATCGACCGGCTTAATAAGGGCAATAACATACTTGACTCACGAACGTGAATCTCGGTTCAGAAACCTTCGTAGATGCGTGAGCACATTAATAAGACAGAGATTCAACGTGGCTTACGCAAAATCAGAACTGGGAGAGATAGCGACCAGCCAAAGGACCCACTTTCAAAAGGCTGTGTTTGAAACGGCCCAGGCTACAGCTTCTTCGTCAGTTGCGCTTTTGGCTGGTCGCTGCGCTCCCAGTTCTGATTTGTCCATTGTTGAGTGTTCAATTGCTCAGTTAAGTTTTTGATTCCGCAGATCCGCCGGCCTAATTCAAATTGGAGTACCCACGTTGATGAGTACAAGTATGTTGTTGTCTTAGTAAGGTCACATTGCGGCAAACTCCTTCGCGCCCAAAATTACCACAAACGATGAGTGACTGGCTTGGTGGCCGGTAGAGATGTGTTCCCAGTCGACCGCGCAAGTTCTAATTGGTCAACTTGTTGATTTGAGGTGGAAATTGAGCCGCGCAGGACTCGAACCTGCGATCCACTAATTTATAGAGGGTTGTTGAGACGCCCAGCTCTCTTTAGCTAACCCGATGTGATACCGAGCAACTGGTTCAATTTCTTAGTGTACTCATCAATATTATTCTTCTGGATGACGACTGTCGGAATGAGAATCGTTTTGCTCGCCGGAATCGCTGAACGGTCGCCTTTTAGGATTCTGGCCGCCATCTGAACTGCCTGGTAGCCGTATTCGAAGGGCTGCTGCGCCACGGTGCCGAAGATTGTCCCTTCTTTGATAGCCGCTAGCGTCGCTCGTTCGTCGTCGAAGCACACGATCTTGATCTGGCCGACCTTACCCTCTGGTCTTAACGCCTGCAAAATCGCTGGGCCATTGTAGGACCACAAACCGACCATGCCGGCTATGTCGGGATACTTCTTCAGAGTTTCATACGCATTTTGCCTGGCGCGACCTTCGTCGGCATCGTCGGTCAGAAGGTCGATAATCTCCACCTTCGAACCTTGCAGCGATTCCTTCAGTCCGTCGAATCGTTCCCGCGCATTTTGTACCTCGCGCTTGCCGACGAAGACCATGATCTTTCCACCTTGCGGCAGAGCTTTCTTGATGAGTTCTCCGGCCTGGCGTCCAGCGGCGCGATTGTCGGCGCCCAGGTAAAGCGCGCGGTCACTATCCGGTGCGTCGCTGTCCTGAGTGATGACCAAAGCCCTCTTCGCCGCGTCGTTAATCACCTGCTTCTGGCTAACTGGATCTATCACGCTGATCGCGATGGCGTCAGTATCCATATCCAGCGCGTCGCTAATGAGTCCATTCTGCTCCTTTGCCGACCCGGTGTTTGTGCTTTTAAATGCAACCGTCACATCGGGCAGTTCGGCATCAGCTTTCTCGCATCCCTTGTGCGCGATCTTCCAGAAGTCTGATGTGGCATTGGTAATAAACGCGACCGTCTTTACTGCCTTTGGAGCTTTTGGCGGAGAAGTGCAACTGGCAGACGTGGCGGCGATTAAGGCAAGTAAACAAATGAGCTTATGTGAAGCTGATCTTTTCATGGCTAAAGTCTCCTGTTAAAGGAACGGACCCACGTTAAAGCCATGCGAGGACTCCCTGTGTACTTCTGCTACTTGATGACAGGCGACTTATATTCTTCAAATAGTCCAGTGTCAAAGGAATGGGGATAAATCGGTGTCGTTAGTGAAATGATAAGTTCTGGTCGAATTAATGGTGAAAATGTCTTTACCGGTACCGTCGTCCCCAACTATGAGCTTTTGTCGCCGCGCCCTTGAGCCTTAGTAGAAGGAGAATTTACGTCGTGAGCGGCAAGCGCAACTTGAGGTGAGTCAACGAGTGTTTGTAACTATTTTGAGTTGCGGTTATTGAAATTGAGCCGAGCAGGACTCGAACCTGCGACCCACTGGTTAAAAGTCTCGAATAACCGCGCGCGATAAACAACGAACCTCAACATCCAGGTAGTTTCGAATTGAGGTCCGAACCGCTCTTCTAATCGCAAAAATTCAGAGCGGTTCGGAATCATTGCCAAAGATCATTGCCTGCCTGGCGGCTCGGTCAAAACAATTGATCCAAACAACCAGTGATCTTCGTCAGAGAAACCCGCTATTGTCCAAAGCGCGATGAGGTTAACGTAACGTCAGCCTTGGCCCAAGCCTTCTTGAAGCGCGCCTCTACCAACGCCGCGTCTTCATTCTTGCCCTGTGCCTTGAGGGCTTGCATCAGGCCAAACAGCGACCAACCGTTGTCGCGATTGCGCTTCAAATCCTCCCAGTAAACCGTCTCCGCCTCTGCGGGTCGGTTTGCCTCCAACAGCACGGCACCGAGCGCGTGACGTGGCGGATAGTGGAACTCAGAAGGTTCCGTATAGACCAGAGCGTCTTCCAGTCGCACCGCCCGCTCGAGGTGCGCGATTGCCGGGTCATAATTCTTTTTGGCAGCAGCAATTCCACCGGCCAAAACTTCTCTGGCAATTGAAAGCACCTGGCGACCGGTGTTCGGCGAAAATAGCGGCGAATCGAGCGACTTATCCGCCATTAGCGCGTCCAACTTCGCGAATTCCTGATCGGCTGAATCGATCTGTCCTTTGCCGAGGAAGGCCGTGCCGCGGGCGTAGCGCCACATGCCGTTCAGGTACGCACTGGTCGCCGGCGGCTCTGGTTCGCGCAACATCTCGTCCCATTTTCCAAACCGCGTGAGTGCGAAGTAAGGCACGACGCGAAAGCCTGCGAGCAGAGGAACTGCCTTTAGCGTTTCGTCGCTGACCTGCGAAGCCGCCTTGCGCCCTGCTTCAATCGCCAGCTTGCTGCGGCCTTCAGCCGTCGCCGCAAACCAAAGGAAGTGCAGGTTGTGCGGATAGTAGGCCATCGGGTAGAGGCCCTGGGCGCGGCATTGCGAGATGTAATCTTCATCGGCGGCGATGGCCAGTTCGTTACTGCGTGCCGCGTCCGCATAGCGGCCCACGCGTTGATAGATGTGCGCGGGCATGTGCACCATATGGCCCGCGGCAGGCATCAGCGTCTGCAGACGGTCGGCGGCAGCTTCAGCCTTTTCCGCCTGGTACGCCTCCATCAGGTGAATGTAGAGATGCAGTGCGGCGGGATGTACCGGATTGCGCGCGATGACTTGTTCCGTAAGTGCGACGATCTCCGATGTTCTTTCGTAAGGCGTGCCGTCTCTCGTCCAGTAACCCCAGGGTCGCAGGTCCATCACGGATTCAACGTATAGCATGGAGATGTCCTGATCGTCGGGAAACTGGAGATGCACCTTTCGCATTGCGTCGGCGTAAGCGACATCACGTGCCTTGCGATCTTCGGCATGGCCGGAGTAGCGATACGTCAAGGCATCGATCAACGCCTGTTCGCGTGGTGAAGCTTTGGCTTTAAGGGCCACGGCTTTCTGAATCGCCTCGAGCGCTATCGGCTCGTTAGCAGGATCCATCGGTGCGTTGATGTTCGGCCCGAGCGCCAGTGCTTCGCCCCAATAGGCCATCGCGAGATTAGGATCGAGACGTGCGGCTTCTCTGTATGCTCGGCCAGCTTCCGCATGATTGAACGCGTACGAGAGATCCAGGCCCTGATTCATGAAAAGCTGCGCCTGTTGGTTCTTCGTCGACACCGGAAATACGTGATTGCCGAGTTTCTGCAGCCGCGGCGCGATCGCACCGGTCGGAGACGTCGATTGTTGCGACGGTTTAATGTAGTGAACGTGGTTGGGCGCTGGTTGCGGGGCTTGAGCCAAAGTAGTTTGCTGAAAAGCAATCAGAGTTACGCCAGTTGCAGCGAGCGTCAGGAAGAATCTTGAGAATCGCATGGGTATGTCCTCTTTGGTTTGAAACGAATTATTGACTCGATCTTGAAAATCGCATTGGTATGCCTTTTAGGGAAATGGATTCTACCCCCGTCCGGAGATGGCTTCAAGCTTTTGCGACTTGAGGTGGTGGGCTAGCTTGTCGTCATCCCTCACAGAGGCAGGTTTTCCCGAAGAAATGAGGACTGCAGAACCGGTAGCTCGACGATAAGAACCAGTAAGGACCGGCCACTCTAAGGCGGAAATCGTATCAGCCATTAAGCAGCACCAAGGCCATGATGCTGATCTCTCTGTCCCTGAGGTCCTCATGGCGAGGTACCCTTTCGCTGTCTCCGCTGCTCGCTCTCCTTGATCATTTCGCTCAAATCCACAATCGGCCGTATCTCAATCGGTCCAAGTCCATACTTAAACCCAGGTAGCTGTGAGACAAGCTGAATGGCATGATTAAGGTCTCGCGCTTCAAGGATCTGAATGCCGCCGAGCTGTTCCTTGGTTTCCGCATAGGGGCCGTCAGTCGTCGCGACTTTGCCGTTTTTCCAGTACAGGGTCACGGCGGTCTCCGGCGGCTGAAGAGGTATTTCGGCAACCAGATGTCCGTTGACGCGCAGATGGTCGTTGTGCTCAAAGCACTCGTCGAGCACCGCGTGTCGCTCGTCCTCGGTCATCCCGTCGAATTTTCCCGGCTCGATGTATCCCAAGCAGATGTATTTCATTGTGCTTCTCCGTTGGTAGGAACCAGCGGCGCAGCCGTCGCAGATTGTTCTGTCACTGCTTCAAGTAATGAAGCGCGACACATCCTGATTCAAGAATCTTTGTGTCAACAAGTTTTAGTTGTAATTTCTCCGGCAGGTTGACGTCTTCCAACAAACGTCTGCCTACTCCCGCAACGATTGGCTGAACGACAACACGATATTCGTCTACCAGGCCAAGCTCGACAAGTTGTGAAGGAATATCTACGCCGCCGACCATAATATCTTTGCCGCTTTCTTGTTTCAGTTTAAGTATTTCGTCGTGAAGGTTCCCACGAACAATTCGCGTATTTCTGTCTTCAGCACTTTCTAATGATCGGGAAAAAACAATCTTGTTGATGGAATCAAACGTCCGGGCAAATTCGATCGATGCTTTTGTCTCGAGCGGGTTTTTTGCGACTTCAGGCCAATAGGGAACCATCAATTGATAGGTTTTACGCCCATAGACCAGCAGGTCAATCTCTTGCAAGAGCTGCGTATAATGTTCAAGTATGTCGTCCCCACCAATTCCTTTGGAGTGGTCGCAGCAACCATCCATGGTAACGTTGATTGCAAAGACTAGTTTTCTCATTTGAGTGTCACACCCCTAGCGCAACCCAAAGGGTTGCTGAGGTGAGTCTTATTGCGCGAATGTTCCGGTTTGGACTGCACCAGCGCGCTCGTAATTCGCGAGAATGACGCCGCTCGAGCCGACAATGCTTTCCGCCACTTTGAACGCCGCCGGGATCGTGCCCTCGGCAAACAGCCGTTTCCCCTGGCCCAAAGTTATCGGATAGATCATCAACCAGAAATTATCGACCAGATCATGCTTCATGAGCGTCTGGAGCAGATTACCGCTTCCCCAAATGTGCAGATCAGGTCCTTCCTCTTGCTTGAGTTCGGCGACTTTTTTCGCAACATCCCCGCTTAAAAACACCGAGGGTTGCCATTCGGAAGAAGTCATGGTGTGCGATGCGACGTATTTAGTGGCCGTGTTGACGTTGGGCCAAATGTCGCCATGTTGCGGCCAAAACGCCGCCCAAATATCAAAAGTTTTACGCCCCAGCAACAGGTCGATCGGCATATCCAATCGGAGACCGCAACAACATGAAGAACTGTCCACAGATTACGCAGATACACAGATTGAAATGCAAGTGCGCGACTAGGGTTTTTACCAATCTGCGGATGACTTCCGGGTGTACCCCTCGCGCACGAAAAAGCTTATTTTATTAGCCCTCCTTTTTCATTCCTAGCCTTGACCCGATTTCGTATTGCCGCTTCAAGAATTTCAATGTTTATATCTTTTAGAGTTTTGAACCTGATGCAATATCCGGTCACGCTTGCCTTGCCGAGTTCTTTTCCATATGTCTGGGCTAAGTATTTTTTATCTTCGATACCAAGGATATAGACAGAGATCCCGGTTTTGTTTGCACTCAAACCAATTTGATAAAACTCTCTGGTTTTTCCATCAGCATATTTCATAGCGTGAAGTCCATATCCTATATTGGGATTAGAAACAGTTTTATTTTCACTGTTTTTACCATCCAGGAACCATAATTTACATGCTGGCATTACTTGCAGAATGATGCGGTGCAACGCCTGCATGTCGCTGCGTTTTGGTTCAGGTTGGCTGCTAATATACTTTTGGATTTGTTCTTTTACGTTCATACAAAATTATAAGATTACGGGATTTCTTCTTTGTTTCCTCAATGTTTGTGGTCCCCGGTGCTCGGCGCCGGCGTTCCGTCGGAATAACGTTCGACAGCGATCACGAACTGCGTCAGGTGCGACAGAGGATCAGCAATCCCGATGACAGGAGAACCCGGTAGATTGGCTCCCCAGATCGCTGGGTCGATGTCGGAATAGAAGAACATGAGGTGAGGAGGCCAGTGCGGAACGACGTCGCCTCCATATCCTTGTTTCCCCGTCATGTAGCACATCGCGCCGGGCTCCATTGCCGGGAGTTCCTTTTTGGCGGTGGCATCAGCGATGGCCTCGTTCACCTGAGCGAGGTTCCGTCCCGCCAGAGCCAGGTCGGTTATTTTCGTGATAGCTAGAAAGTACGTACGCGCGGCTGGTGAGTTCATACATATGGGAACCCGCACTTTCGGATTCCAGAAGTCGGGATCCGCTGCGGATGACCATCCACGCCCCACGATACATACGAAACCGTTTTTGCCTTTGACTGCCGTTTCGAAACCATGCCGTCCAAGAACCAAGACCTCTGCATCGCCTGATATGGACTCCGGTGCTGCGCTGCGTGCAAGCGCGATCTCGGCAGTTCGATCCATTAGGTACTGCTCAATCGGCGCCATCTTCGGATAAGGTGTTGCGGCACCCTGCGCCATCGCCTGGTTTGACGTACCGAGCACAACTAACAGCGCTAAGCTTTTGATTGCGATTGATTGAACATTCTTCTTCCGCATTGTTTCCCTCTTGAGAGCGCGTTCATATAGTTGACCACCGCAGTGCAACCCGAAGGGTTGCGAGAAAGTAGCCGGTGGTCGGAGCGCAGCGCAGACCACCGGTAGCCGATGCAGTTGGGATCGCACCCCGAAGGGGTGCCAGAGCGGGCGACATAGTGCCTCCGATTTCCAAATCTCTTCACTCATTATTCAGCGAGCAATGTCTTGCACCCCTTCAGGGTGCCTAATAATTCATTCGAGCTTTCACAGCGGCCAGACTATTCCGTTGCTGCATTCGGGTCCGGGAAGAATAGAAGCTCACGCACCTCGCCGGCCACATCGCAGGCGATGGCACCCTTCTTCGCCCATGCCAGCGCCTCGTCAATGTCAGCGCATTCCAGTATCCAAAATCCGCCCATGTGCTCTTTGGTCTCGGTGTACGGCCCGTCGGTGACGAGCACCTGGCCGTCGGGCTGGGCCCGCAGCGTCTTCGCGTTGGCTACCGGGGAAATTCCGCAAGCGAACTTCCTCACGCCGGCTGCAATCATTTCGCGGTTGAGCGCGTGGATCTCCTCGATCATCGCTTCGGTTACGGTGGACGGGTCGAAGTTGTCGGGTAGGTAGTTAGCAACTAGATATTGCGGCATGATTTCTCCTTTTATGTAACGGTTTTCGGGCGGGCCGTTTGCCCTGCCTTCACCATATAGTCGAACGGCCGACCGGAATTCGACAAGGCGTCCAAGAAATTTTTCTGCCGCGCTTTTAGCTCGCTGTGCGCCAAGTTTATCTGACTTCCTTTGCATTCCTCCTTGGGCATAATCGGCCCATGCAAAATCATTTGCATTGGTCCTCCATTTGCCAAATTGATTCGGAGTTGCTGGTTTACTACAAATCTGAACAACAGAACGCTTTGACGAAGCACGTCCTGAACCATCGTCAGGCGGCTTTGTCTCAAAAGCTTGGACTTTGGTGTTTTGTTTTGCCGCTGGGCGTCTCGGATGATATAAACTGCGAACTGCGCCAATCCCGGCTAGTAGCTGGCTCAGGCCAGTTGTACTAACAATTTATCTGAACCTTTGGAGGAGCGAACAATGAGGACACTTCTGGTTGCATGGGTAATGGTGATGTGTTGTTTGATCGGTTGCCAGAGTCTGACCGCGCCCAAGATGACTATACTGAACGTGAATGATCTGAATACCGAGCATAAGAAAGACAAGGAAGCATTGCGCGCCAAGTACGACGGCAAGGAAGTGATCGTCATGGGGAGGGCCACGGATAATTTCAATCCCAATTCCATTTATTTCGATACTGGTGACAAGTCGTCGACGTTCAGTCTCCAGGCGGACCTCAGTCAGGAAACCTGGGTCGGTGTAGACTGCAAGGTTGAGGCGGCCAACAAGGATAAGTTTGCCGGGATTAAGAAAGATGACGTCTTCGCTGTCAAAGGAATATTCCACATTACGCAGGGCGGCATGGAGGTAAGTCCTTGCAGGCGCGAGTTGCGCGATTCGAAATGATTCCCGGAGGAATTGGCGTCGCGTCTCTTTTGCGGCAAACCGGAAAGAGTGGGATCCGGACCGGGGTCGGGCTTGCGATTTTACGATTCTTTAACAGTCCGGTGCGCGTATGCACGAAGGCATAAAGACTCCCACCCCTGCTGCTCAGCGGCGGACCCTAGCTGGTGCGTGAACCCCAGGATCGCGATCGTAAGAACAGCAAGAACCCGCGGAACGGGGAACAGCCTTTTGGAGGGTGTCGGCATAGTGCCGACTTGCCGGGACGACGATGACGTTTCGGATCACTGGGTCGCTCCAAAGGTTGCGCCGCTGCACTCCATATCTGCCGCCCGCTCCGCCGGGCTAAACCCGTTTTTGAATTGCGATCATGCTGTCGTGTGCTCCGCGCACTCAGAAGGGTCACTGCTTGATGGCATGAACGCGGGCCATCTTTTTATTTCAACTGGCGAATCCGCTCCTGCAGGAATTGCCGCTCCGGTTCCTGTTGGGTCAGCGCCAGAGCTTTCTCATAAGAAGACCGGGCCTCAGCTGTCCTGCCAAGCCTGCGGTACATATCTGCACGGGCTGAATGCGCCAGGTAATAATTTGCCAATTCGCCATGTTCCAACAACGCGTCGATATGCGTCAGACCGGCCTCTGGACCATCGCGCATTGCAATTGCCACGGCACGATTCAGCTGAACAACCGGCGAAGGCTGAATTCGTAACAATCGATCGTAAAGCGCAACAATCTGCCGCCAGTCGGTCGCAGCGACCGATTCCGCCTCCGCATGAACGGCCGCAATCGCAGCCTGCAGTGTGTAAGAGCCGAAGCGATGGGACTTCAGGGCTTTCTCCAGCAATGCCACCCCTTCGGCGATCTGCTCTCGGTTCCAGAGCGAGCGATCCTGGTTCTCCAGCAAAATCAGCTCTCCGGTCGGAGAGGTTCTCGCGGCGTGACGGGATTCCTGTAGCAACATCAGGGAAAGCAGCCCGATGACTTCCGGCTCTGGCTGGAGTTCGGTCAGCAACCGGCCCAGTCGAATCGCCTCGCCGGTTAGCTCGGCCCGCGTCACCTCCGCTCCCGCCGCAGCCGAATAACCCTCGTTGAAGACGAGATAGATGACCTGCAGCACGGCGCCCAGTCGCTCCGGCAATTCCTGCGGCGCTCGGCACCTCGTACGGAATCCGTGTCTCGCGAATCTTTGCCTTGGCGCGCACAATGCGCTGCGCCAGCGTACGCGGAGTGATGAGGAAGGCCTTTGCTATCTCCTCGGTGGTCAGCCCGCACACCTCACGCAAGGTGAGCGCAACGCGCGCTTCCGGCGCCAGAGATGGATGACAGCAGGTAAAAATCAGGCGCAGGCGATCATCCTCAACGGCATCTTCAAGGCCATCCTCTTCATTGGACATTTCCGCCGAACTCCATTGCGCTTCGAGATATCGCACGAGCTCGTCTTGAGACGCATCAAATCTTGCCCGTCGACGCAGAGTATCAATGGCTTTGAATCGGGCCGTCGAAATCAACCATGGTCGCGGGTTGCCGGGTACTCCACTCCTCGGCCACAGGCTCAGCGCAGCCGCAAAGGCTTCGTGCATCGCCTCCTCGGCAAGATCAAAATCACCGAGCAAGCGGATCAGAGTTGCCAGGATTCGTCCCGAATCCACGCGATAAAGGGAGTCGAGCAATTCGCGTATCTGCTCGGTGGGGAACGCTCGGACATGACGACGACCTTAGCAAACCAGCTACCCCGAAACAATTTGGCAAAGGGCGGATCGATGCAAAGTGCCCAGGTCGGAGAACAGCATTAGGAATAGGTGTGGGCAGGCGATGCGACATCCGGCGGATGTGCTGCAATCTATTCAGTCCGTTTACAACGGGCAGACCTTTGTCGAATAGCAACAGCGTCTGTAGAGGAATCACTCTCAACTTGGGGAGGAAAGGAGTGGTTTCTGATGAGGATTTTTTGGAAGAGGTTGAGCCGAGCAGGACTCGAACCTGCGACCCACTGGTCGTAGGCGAATTCTGACTTCGTAAGGTGACATCCGCACGCGCTTGCGTAGGGTTCTCCTTCGAGCAGTTCTAACGTTTCAACATGAGTGACTGACATCGTACGCGCGCTTGCAGCACGCTTCTTGCGCGCCAAACTGCGAGCGGATTTCGTAACGGCCGAGTTTTGTGCCAGGAGCGAGAGTCATTGTTTCAAGTCAGCTGTCCAGTTCAGCACGATGATGATTTGCTGACGCTCTGGGGCTTCGGGCGTCCCGGCGACGAGAAAGCGTTTGCCGTCGCGCGCCGCTGTATAATATCCGCTGCCGGGAAAGCCGCGCTCGACGCCGATACCGCTGACGCGGATTTCGAACAGTGGTCGAGCGACGCCGACCCTGAAGGTCGAGCCCTCCCCGCTCACTTCCACCGCCATCAGTTTTCGGTCGGGTGTGTAGTAGTAAAGCTCCCGCCCGTCTGCGCGCCACTGCGGCTGCCCGCCGCCCTCCGTCGAGATCGGTATCTTGTCGCCCTTCGCCGGGAAGCTCTGCACATAAACCTCGAACTTGCCCGTCTCATTTGAGATGTAGGCTACCCAGCGCCCATTAGGTGAAAAGCGACCGTGTGCTTCTATGAAGTTGGTTTGCAGAAACGGCTCCGGCTTTCGCTCACCCGAAAGAGGGAGCAAGAACAAATCCTCATTCGTCGTCGCGTTCAATTGGCTGTAGAGGATGAATCGCCCGTCGGGCGACCAGTCCGGCTCTCGCTTCAACTCTCTGGAAGCGAGAAGAGATTCCTCCGTGCCCGACCCGTTCGAAGACTTTTGATAAAGATTCCCAAATCCATTTCGAATCGAGACAAAGGCGATGCGGTCCCCGTCGGGTGACCACGCGGGATAACCATCACCTGCCGGATCTGTGGTGAATCGCATCTGGGCGCCGCGCTCCAGATCAATTAGCCAGATGTCAAAAGCTGATACCGCTTGAAAGTCGTAGCGAGCCACCGCGACTCTCTTCTGGTCGGGGGATAGAGAGGGCGCATTGTAAGTACCGGGCGGTGTGAGCGCTGAGAGCTGTTTGCCTGTCCGGTCGAACCAAATAAGCTGGTTCATTGCAAGGCCGCCGGTTCGCAAGGCGAGCACCCCGTTTTCCGAGACGGAGAACATGACGCGACCATTCACAGGGTTGCGCACCGCTTGTTCGGCTACAGGGAACGCGTCGCCCTTGAGCTCGAGACTGTTGGCGTCGAAGCCTTGAGCCATCAGAGTGGTCTCACGCGCGAAGAGCAAATAGCCTGGTGGCGCATAGGCCACGCTCGAATGGGCTTGCAGCAGCCGCTTCTTTTCCTTCGAGTCTAAGGTGGCGGCGTAGATCACGCTGTTCTCCGGCTGCGCGTTCCGGGCGAGGTAGAGGAAGTGGCGACCGTCGGGCAGGAAGTACGGGAACGTATGTTCGAGTTCATTGACTGACCCATCAACCTCCGTGATGCGCACGGGTGTCCCGCCCGCCGCCGGAACGCCGTAAAGTCCGTTCGCGGTACCCCGCGAGAAGATAATCACCCCGTCACGACCCCATGACCCCCCGCTCGGATTCGACGGTGCGTCGCAGAGTGTCTGCGGTGCTCCGCCCGAGAGGTCAACCCTTTTAAGCTTGCCGGCGGCGACGAACCCGATGGAGCGGCTGTCGGGCGACCAGAACGGCTGGATGGCTCCCTCAGTCCCGGCAAGAGGCCGCGCCTCGAGCGAGCTCAGTGGGCGCACCCAGAGAAGCTCTTTGCCGTCCTCGGTGTTGAGGCGATACACCAAGCGGTGCCCGTCAGGCGAGATAAGGGGAGGGTCAATCGTCTGCGACTTCTCCGGTAGGGGGATGATGAAGCGTTGCGCTTCAGGTACTTCAGCCGTCGGCGCTCGTCGAAAATAAAGAAAGGCAAAGGGCAGCGCGGCGATCAAAGCCAGCGATAAAACCGCTGTCCAGATCCACGGCAATTGTTTGCGGAGTCGCTCACGCGCGGATAGCGGAACAACAGTAGTCAACGTTTGGCCGGAGACAGACGAGGCACCTGAAATTGCTTCCAGCGCAAAGGCAAGATCGCGAGCCGAATGAAAACGTGCTTCTGGATTCTTTTCCAGACAATGATTGACGAGTCGTTCCAACGCCGGCGACACAGTCTTGTTCGTATCGGATAACTCGGGCGGATCCTCTTTCAAAATCGCGCTCATTGTTTCCGCGGCTGATGCAGCGTGAAACGCCCGTTGCCCGGAAAGCATCTCGTACAGAATCGCGCCAAACGAGAAAATGTCTGAACGCTGATCGACCGCATGTCCTTTCAACTGCTCAGGCGACATGTAGCCGACTGTGCCCATGACTACGCCAGGATCGGTGTCGACGCGCCGAGTTGGAATGTCTGTTTGCTGTTGATTGCCGTCGCCCTGAGTGAGCTTTGCCAAACCGAAATCGAGAATCTTCAGGCGACCGTCGTTGGTAATGAAGATGTTGTCGGGTTTGAGATCGCGATGGATGATTCCTTTTTCATGCGCCGCTGCCAAGCCGTTAGCTATCTGCAATGCATAATCAATCGCACGTCGTTGCGCTAACGGTGTTGCCGAAATTCGCTGGCGCAGAGTCTCACCTTCCAATAGTTCTGAAACCACGTAAGGCGCACCGTCATGTATGCTGATGTCGTGAACGATAAGGACATTTGGATGGTTGAGTGCGCCGGCAGCACAAGCCTCTTGCTCGAATCGCCTAAGTCGATCTTTATCGACTGCGAAACCCGATGGGATGACTTTGATAGCGACATCGCGGCCCAGCTGCGTATCGCGCGCACGATACACTTCACCCATCCCGCCAGCACCAAGTTGCGAGCGGATTTCGTAACGTCCGAGTTTTGTGCCTGATTCGAGCGTCAAGGGTAAAGGGTCTGCGAGCCTGGATCGACGCCGATTTGGGTTCATCGGGCTCGCCTCAATGTGTTGCCGAGCGTGCGCTTATTCTATACGGCCGCGTGCTCACGGTGCTAGAGCTGCGATTAGACGCGCCTTGCGGATGCAGGTGTGGACATTGTAAAGATCGCCGAATTGATGGCCATCAATCAGTCATGATAAGGCGGCGGTACACGCAGGCAACCGACGAAGGCAAGTGCGCGGAGGTAGCGAAGTTGGCAAGCTATCGCGGGAATAATTACCACAAATTTGGCACAAGAGAAATGCAGCTGGCTTCACAGCCAACCGCATCCCGTAATGCTTGGAAAAATGGTGAGCCGAGCAGGACTCGAACCTGCGACCCACTGGTTAAAAGCCAGTTGCTCTACCGACTGAGCTATCGGCCCACAAAAAATTCGGTGAGTGGCATTCTACATAACTAAGTCTTAAGTCCCAAGTGTCCCAAGTCTCAAGTCCGATTTCTTAAGTCGCTTACGGTAAGCGACGACCAGGGACCTGGGACATGAGACTTGAGACTAGTCTTCCATCCAGCTGCCCAACGCTGAGTCTTTAACTATGATTGTTTGCGTGCGTTCCGGTCCGGTGGATACGAGTCCGATCTCCACGCCGATCTTTTCCGAGAGAAAATCAACGTACCGCCGAGCGTTGGCGGGCAGGGAACTCATTTCAGTTGTTCCCACTGTTGAGGTATGCCACCCGGGCAAGGTTTCGTAAATTGGTTCGATGCGCCGCAGGTCCTGAGAGACCGCGGGCAATGATTCGCACTCTTTGCCGTCCAGTTTGTAGCCGACGCACACCTTGATCTCTTCAAGCGCATCAAGGACATCGAGCTTGGTCAACGCTACAGAAGTGAAGCCGTTAATCTCAGCGGCGTAGCGCGTGGCAAAAGCGTCGAACCAGCCACAGCGCCGTGGCCGACCGGTTGAGGCTCCGTATTCTCGACCGCGCTCGCGAATTAGTTGTCCCATCTCAGCTTCGCCGGCAACCATTTCGGTGGGGAAGGGTCCTTCGCCAACCCGCGTTGTGTAAGTACGCACAATTCCAAGCACGCCGGTCAGCCGGTTGGGCGCCAGGCCGGTGCCGATGATCGCCCCGCCCGCGACGGTGTTGGACGAAGTAACGAAAGGATAGGTGCCGTGATCGACGTCGAGCAAAGTAGCTTGCGCACCTTCAAGCAGAATCGATCGTCCTTGAGTGGCCGCGACGTTCAGGTAGTGAGTAGTGTCGCCGATGAAAGCGCCCAGGCGTTCGGTTAGTGCCGACATTTCGTCGAAGATTTGATCTACATCGAGCTTCTCGCCACCGTAAGCCTCAATGATGCGGTTGGCATCTTCAAGATTGCGTTCGATGCGCGAACGCAGCACCTCGGGAACCAGAGCATCAGCGGTTCGTATTCCGCGGCGTCCGGCTTTGTCCTCATAAGCGGGACCGATCCCGCGCAGAGTCGTCCCGACCTTCTCGTTACCGAGCCGCTCTTCACTGGTGTGATCCAGCGCGCGATGGTAAGGGAGAATCAAGTGCGCACGCGAACTGATCTTTACGCGTTCCGGCGAAACTTCGATGCCTTGTTCAGTTAACCGATCCGCCTCCACAAAAAATGCCTTCGGATCGATCACCATCCCGTTGCCAAGCACGCAGATCTTGCCGCGATGCACAATGCCCGAAGGCAGCAGGTGCAGTACGAACGATTTATCGCCCACCTGAACGGAGTGGCCGGCATTGTGACCGCCCTGGTAGCGGGCGACGATATCGAAGTGTTCGGCAAGCAGATCCACGATCTTGCCTTTGCCCTCATCACCCCATTGAGCGCCGATGACTACAATTATTTTGGACATTAATTAAGAAGTGGACTTTGGTTTTTGAACTTTGAACTTTGAGCTTTGTACTTAGTACTTTGAGCTTTTTGCCAAGTGCTTTAGTGCTCAGCGATTCGCGCCTTCAAAGACAAAGTACAAAGCTCAAAGTACTAAGTACAAAGCTCAAAGACCAAAGACCAAAGTCAAATATTAGGCAATCGGCGCCCCTACAACATGTTTTTCGATCAAGCGCGAGATGGCTTCTTTGGACGTCGCCCCCACCACCCGCTCTTCTTCCTTGCCGCCTTTGAACAGGATCAACGTGGGAATCCCCTTGATGCCATAGCGCTGCGAGATTGATGGATTGTCGTCAACGTTTACTTTTACAACGCGCGCGCTGGCGGCATACTTCTCCGCCACCGCTGCAACCGTGGGCTCCAGCATGCGACATGGAGCACACCAGGTGGCCCAGAAATCGACCAGCACCGGCTTGTCGGATTGCAATACATCCTTCTCGAAGCTCTTATCATTTACTTCATCAATATTTGCACCCATCTCAGCTCCTTCTTTCGCCCTGTGGCCTGAAGTTCAGAGTTCAAGCTTTAGCTTGTCTGACCAAGTGCAAGCTAAAGCTTGAACTCTAAACTACCAGCTTCTATTGCAGGTCGATAATCTCGCGGTAAAGCTGAATATATTTTTGAGCAACGGCGCCCCAGGAATTATCCACAGCCATGCCGTTCAATTGTATCTTTCGCCACTGCTCGGGCTGGCCATAAAAGTAAAGGGCTTCGCGTATTTTTTCAAGCAGCGCTCCGGCGTTGTATTCGCGAAACTTGAAGCCAGTGCCCGTTCCGCGTGACGGGTCAAAATCTTGAACCGTATCGTCCAGGCCGCCAGTAGCGCGCACGATTGGTACGGTTGCATAGCGCATGCTGTACATCTGGTTTAGGCCGCAAGGCTCATAATACGACGGCATCAGAAACATGTCCGCGCCGGCCTCGATTTGATGCGCGAGTGGCTCACCCGCATAACCTTTGTAAATGCCGACACGCTGGCGCGCGCTGTCATGCCAACGCTGCAGAAAATCCTCATACTCTTTGGCGCCTGCGCCCAGTGCAATAAAGAAAGAGCCTGTTTGCAGAATCTCTCCGGCGAGCTGTCGGATCAGGTCATAACCCTTCTGCGTGACCAGCCGCGAAATTATCGCGATGATTGGGCGCTCAGGCTCTTCCGGCAAACCAAAGCGCCGGAGCAGATCAAGTTTGCAAGTTTGTTTGCCTGAGAGGTCTGCGGCGGAGAAGTTTGCCGCGATATGGGGATCTGTTTCCGGATTCCAAATTTCGTAGTCAACGCCATTGGTGACGCCGGCCAGGCGATCGCGCCGTCCGCGCAAAAGCCAATCAAGTCCGGAGCCGTCTTCCGCTGTTTGTATTTCCTGAGAGTAGCGACGGCTGACCGTCGAGAGCGCATCGGCAGCGATGAGTCCCGCTTTCAAGGCTGATGCTGCACCTTTGAGCATGAAATCGTCTTTCTCTGGAGACTCGCCAAAACCCAGCCACCAGAGATCGCCCGGATCAAACGCACCCTGATACGCGAGATTATGAATCGAAAAGAGCGTCTTGATGCTGCGAAAGAATTCGTCGTAACGGCGGCGCGCGCGAAGTTCCATCATCGCGAATCCGCAGGGCCAGTCGTTGCCATGAACGACATCCGGTTGCCAGTCAAGATGTTTTATTAGCGCGAGCGCCGCACGAGAGAAGAAGGCGAAACGCTCGTGATCATTTGCGTATCCGTAAATCGAGGCTTTTGAGAAATACTCGGGCGCCTCGATCAAGTAAGCGGGCGCACCGGCCGCGTCGCTTTGATAAACCCGCGTCGGCCTAATCTGTCCGCGCCATTGGACGGGCACGTCTTCAATGACGGAATCGTTGAGCAGGCTGCGATCGATTTGCTGGTAAAGTGGCAGGATTATTCGAGCGTCGACATCATGTTCGGCAAGCGCCTTGGGAAGGGCACCGGCAACATCGGCGAGTCCGCCGGTCTTGGCGAAAGGCACAACTTCAGATGAAAGCAACGCGATGCGCATGAGTTGGATTGTGAATTTTTAAGGATGGCGGATGGAGGTCCTGAAAGCAAGGAAAAGGCGGAAAGATTCAAGTCCATCACCTCTCATCCTTCCGCCTCGCCCTTGTTAATTTAGCTTTGCATTGACGCCAGGAATTCCGCGTTTGACTTGGCCTTTTCGAGTCGCTCGAGCACGACTTCCATCTGCTCGACCGGCGAAAGCGGATTCAAAACTCGGCGCATCACCCAAATGCGATTGAGATCTTCCTTACTGAGCAAGAGTTCTTCCTTGCGTGTGCCTGAGCGTTGCAAGTCGATGGCCGGGAAGAGTCGCTTATCGCTCAGACGGCGATCAAGGTGAATTTCCGAATTGCCGGTACCTTTGAATTCTTCAAAGATTACGTCGTCCATGCGAGAGCCGGTATCGATCAAGGCGGTCGCAATGATGGTCAGCGAGCCGCCCTCTTCGATGTTGCGGGCAGCGCCGAAGAACCTCTTGGGACGCTGCAGCGCATTTGAATCGATACCGCCGGAAAGAATCTTGCCGCTAGGCGGGACGACGGCATTATGCGCGCGAGCCAGGCGAGTAATGGAATCAAGGAGAATGACCACATCGCGCTTGTGTTCAACCAGGCGCTTGGCTTTCTCGATCACCATGTCTGCGACCTGCACGTGACGCGTTGGCGGTTCATCAAAGGTCGATGAAATCACTTCACCGTTTACCGACCGCTGCATGTCTGTAACTTCTTCCGGTCGTTCGTCAATCAGCAGCACAATCAGTGTTACTTCCGGATGGTTTTGGGTAATCGAGTTTGCGATGGTCTGCAGCAGCATCGTCTTACCCGTGCGCGGTGGCGCGACAATCAATCCGCGTTGACCTTTTCCCAATGGGGTTACCAGGTCGATGACTCTGGCAGAAAGATTTTCCTGAGTTACCTCCATTTTCAGCATCTCGTCGGGATACAGCGGCGTAAGATTGTCGAAGAAGACTTTTTCACGAGCCTGATCGGGAGACTCGAAGTTGATCGCCTCAACCTTGATCAGGGCGAAATAGCGTTCGCCCTCTTTAGGCGGTCGAATCTGCCCGCTGACGGTATCGCCGGTGCGCAGATCAAACTTTCTTATCTGCGAGGGCGAAACATAAATGTCATCCGGTCCTGGAAGGTAGTTATATTCGGGCGCGCGCAGGAAACCGAAACCGTCGGGAAGCGTTTCGAGCACACCTTCGGAAAAAATCAGGCCGCTCTTCTCCGTCTGGGCCGCCAGGACTTTGAAAATCAGTTCCTGTTTGCGCATTCCTGTTGCGCCAGGAACATCCATGCCTTTGGCGATGCTGGTGAGCTTGGAGATCGACATCTCCTTGAGATCGGCAAGGTTTAGAAAACCCTCTCCGCCAAACTCTCTGCCATCTCTGCCTTCCGGCGCCTCGGCGGTTGCGACAGTGCCGCCGTTTTCTTCGTTGCTGCCGTCGCTGTTCGCGCTGGAAGCGCGTGAACGTGTTCTCTGTGCCATATCAATCAATCCTATCGATTCGTTTTTTATTATTCTTTCATGACGGGCCGTTTATGAGCGGCCGTATTGGCTTTTGTTCGAGGGTCTAAGAAACTGAAAAAGGTCGCGGAGCGGGCAAACAAATATTAACTGATCCACTAAGCCCGGGCGCCCTTTGCGGGGCCACAGCGCGATTCTCTTCAAAAGTGTTAAGCAATTTACCTCGCTATCGAGCGGGTCAGGGTTTCTCTTTGGATGCGATGTGCAGCGTCATTCGTGGTCTAGAGTAAACTCCGATTTAACAAAAAGGGGCTTGAGTATTTTGATTCGACGCTCGACTCTGGTTTCGGAGACTTCTCTCCAAATGACTAGGGGTGCGGGTGATTGAAACCAGCCAATGCGTTCTCGATAGCCTGCCAAACTTCATTGCCGCCGCGGCCCGTCCTGGCGGAAAAAGCAACCACGCGATCCTCGCTGAACACGCGTTTAACGCGTCCCAAACTCTGCTTCAGCTCGTTGTTAGATAGCTTATCGGATTTAGTGGCAACTATTAAGCGTGGCCTGGCACTGTGCTCTAGCCACTCGTGAAGCTGCAAATCCAATGTTGTGGGTTCGTGGCGCGAATCTACGATGTGAATAGATAGCACAAGCTGCTCTCGCTTTGCAAGGTAGCTGCTGACCATCTCACCCCAACTGGCTTTTATGGCTTTCGGTACGCGAGCATAACCGAAGCCAGGAAGATCGACAAATCTAAATCGCCTGTTAATAAGAAAAAAGTTTAACGATTGTGTGCGGCCGGGAGTGGAAGAAGTTCGCGCCAGACCTCGCACTGAGAGCAGGGAATTGATCAAACTTGACTTCCCCACATTCGAACGCCCCATGAACGCGATTTCCGGTAATTGTTCAATCGGCCAATCGGCTGCCTTGAAGCTGCTCTTCAGAAACTCGGCGCTCGTAATCTTCATTTCTTAGCCAGAGGGGGGCGCAAGCATCCTGTCTGCTCAACGTTTGTAAGTGTGGCAGCAGGCAAGATGCCGGCGCTCCCAACCCGGGCTCGGACTTCAGCTCGCGCTGGTTGCCGACTGGGATTTTGCCACCCGCTCGGCGCGCATTTCAGCGAACTTCTTCATCCGCTCTCTCATTGCGCTGATTGTTTCAGCGTGGTTCGGAATTCGCTCCACAAGTGTCTGGAGATTTCTTAAGAAGTCAGGGTTGCCAAACAAGGCACGGACTTCTTCCAGAACCGGTTGTATCTTCGAGTAGACAAACAGGTGCTCACCGTTTGTTTCATTGAAAAGCTTCTCATCGATGGCGCCATTGTTGACCAGGGCGGCGGCCATATCCCAATAGGAAATAACCATGCGGTAATGTCCGCTGTGTTCGCCCAGGAGAACATCGATAATGTCCTGTGCGCTGGTGGGGTTGAAGGTAAACAGCCAGTTGCGAGCTTCGCGCATGGTAGCTTCTCGTCTCAAGTCGTAGAGCTTCAGAATCAAATCTGCGTCTTCATGTTTACTCATTGCGATCTCCTCGGAATTGTTAATTTGAAATGGAATTAGAGTCGGAAACACGACGTTGCGAGCGCAAGCTAACGATGGCGGTTGCAATCACCGCAAACTTATAGCTTGAACTCTGACCTGCTGGAAAGTGAACTCTTGCTCTGCTTGTTAACTTGTCTGAATACCTTGCGAAGGCTGCTCGGTCGACCATAGCGGCGGCGTCTTCGGTTCATCAGCGCCGGCATCAGTCGGACATGCATCTTCAAGCGCAAGCGCCAGCACTTCATCAATCGTCTCCACCAGATTGATGCAGAGCGCATTGCGGACTTCCTCAGGTACCTCAGGCAGATCCTTCTCGTTATCCTTCGGCATAATTATCGTGTCGATGCCAAATCGATGCGCGGCCATCAACTTCTCCTTCACGCCGCCGATGGGAAGCACTCGCCCCCGCAAGGTGATCTCTCCGGTCATCGCGACATTCTTGCGGATAGGCGCGCGCGTAAGAGCGGAAGCCATTGCAGTGGCCATGGTAATGCCGGCCGAAGGCCCATCCTTGGGGATCGCGCCTTCCGGTATGTGAATATGAAGATCGCGCTTACGTATAATGTCGATGCTCATACCCAACCGCTCGGAGCGTGCCTTAATGCAAGTCAAGGCTGCTTGAGCGGATTCCTGCATGACATCGCCAAGCTTGCCCGTCAGCATTACCCCGCCACGACCCTTTGTGAGCGTGGCCTCAATCTGCAAAACTTCGCCGCCAATTTCAGTCCAGGCCAACCCGGTCGCCAACCCGACTTCGCTTTCTGCCGCCACTGCCTGCTGGCGAAACTTAATAGGCCCAAGCATGCCGCGGACGCGCTCAGCGTCAATGACGTCTTTGAAATCTTCCGCAACGTTTTCTGAAACAAAGCGACGCGCAAGTTTGCGGCAACACGATCCGATTTCGCGTTCGAGATTACGTACGCCGGCTTCACGTGTGTAGTGACGGATGATCTCGAGCAGTCCTTCATCAGTAAAGTCGAGCTGCTCAGGTTTCAAACCGTTGCCTTCAGCCTGCTTCGGCACCAGGTGCCGCTTGGCGATTTCCAGCTTTTCTTTTTCGGTGTAGCCGGAGAGACGCAGTATCTCCAGGCGGTCCTGCAACGCCGGTGGAATCGTATGCAGCACGTTCGACGTGGCGATGAAGAACACTTTCGACAGATCGTACTCGACGTCGAGATAGTGGTCCTGGAAAGTGTGGTTCTGTTCCGGATCTAAAACCTCAAGCAAAGCAGAACTTGGATCGCCGCGGAAGTCCGCGCCAAGTTTGTCAACTTCGTCGAGCAGCAGTACCGGATTAACGGTCCCCGCTTTCTTCATCATCTGAATTATCTGGCCGGGCAGCGCGCCAATGTAGGTACGACGATGACCGCGAATCTCCGCTTCATCACGCACGCCGCCGAGCGACAGCCGCACAAACTTGCGATTAGTAGCGCGCGCGATCGATTTGCCCAGGCTCGTTTTGCCAACTCCCGGCGGACCGACAAAGCAGAGAATCGAACCCTTGGGATTCTTGACCAATTGACGAACCGCAAGGTATTCAAGAATGCGTTCCTTGATTTTTTCAAGGCCGAAGTGGTCTTCGTTGAGGACCTCTTCTGCCTTTGCCAGATCTTTGATTTCCTTGCTCTTTTGTTTCCAGGGCACGCTAACCAGCCAATCGATGTAGGTGCGTGAGACTGTGCCCTCGGCAGACATCGGCGGCATGGCCTCCAGGCGATGCAATTCCTGCATCGCTTTCGTCTTGGCCTCTTCAGTCATGCCAACTTCTTCAATCTTCTTCTTCAGTTCCTCGAGTTCGGCCTTTTCGTCCTTACGTCCAAGTTCTTTGTGAATAGCCTTGATCTGCTCGTTGAGGTAGTACTCTTTTTGGGCCTTCTCCATCTGTCGCTTCACGCGAGTTTGAATGGAGCGATCGAGTTGGCGTTTCTCAATCTCAATTTCCAACAATTCAATCAGACGTTGCAAACGCGCCTGCGCGGAAAACAATTCCAGCAGTCCCTGCTTGTCCTCAACCGAGATGCGCAACTGTGAAGCAAGCGCGTCGGCGAGATGCGAAGGGTTCTGATTTCTGAGCGCGGTTTGCAAAGCATCGGTCTGACTTTCAGGAGCCAGTCGCAGATGTTGCTCAACCAGCTGAGCGATCTTTTGTGTCAGCGCGTCCAGGCGCGTGCCTTCTTCGTTAACAACCGGAGCACGCTTAACCAGGGCCATAAAAGCCCCGTCGGTATTTTCAACTCGCACAGTTGTGGCCCGTTCGCGGCCCTCAACTACGACTTTGATCTGCCCGTTGTCCTGCTTTTGCGATTGCAGTATGCGACCCAGCGTGCCAACGCCGTAGATTTGTTCGGGCGAAGGCTCGTCAATGGTGGCGTCGTGCTGAGTAGCGAGGAAAATCGTGCGATCAGCTGCCAGCGCCTGCTCGAGTGCTCGCACAGATCCGGCCCGGCCAATCTTGAACGCTACTTTGGTGAAGGGGAAAATGACGACGTCGCGGATTGGCACCATCGGATACCAGGCCACGTCGGCAGGAGCACGATCTGAATATTCTTCCATAATTCTATGTGAACTTTTATGCCGGCATTTGCAAGAAGGGCGAGCCGCTCAAACTGCCGCCTCGCCCCCAGTATTAAGACGGCTAATTGTATGTTATTTCCGTTCCTCGCGCCACCGGCAATTAAGAATAACGAGGAAGGAGCTTTAAATGTTCTATTCAGCGTATTTGAGATGAAAGGGAAATACCGCAGTTGTCCTTGACCTAAGGAAATCACTCATGCCTAACGCTCATTTCAGATTAGTCAGCGTCGCATGCGCTTCTGGGTTACAGCCTTTTTTCAACAGAACGAATATGCGGACGCGACTGAGGCGCTGGAAAAGCGCTGGAGTTGTCGCCAAACTCCGAAAGTACAAGCAGTTGTTACAGGATTCGGTAAGCCGCCAACAGCACCAGCGACTCGGGAACGAAATTTACGCCGCGGCGCCATCGATGCCGGCCAGGCCTTCGCCGGGGATGGCCCGACGTCGTTCCACCATTTCGCTGGTGATGACAAACTCCTTGACTCGTTTTTGTGAAGGCAACGTGTACATTGCATCTAAAAGCAGTTCTTCCAGGATCATCATCAGTCCACGAGCGCCGACTTTACGTTCCACGGCCTGCCTGGCAACTGCCTTCAACGAATCTTCAGTGAATTTCAACTTCACATTGTCAAAGTCAAACTTCTTCTGATACTGCTTGACCAGCGCATTCTTCGGTTCAGTGAGAATCTTGATCAAAGCGCCCTCGTCGAGCTCATGCAGCACTCCGCAAACGGGCAGACGACCGACAAACTCCGGAATCAAACCAAAGCGGATCAGATCTTCAGGTTGCACAGCCGCGAGCGCTTCTGCATGACGGTGACTTCCGCTTTTGACTTCGGCCTGAAAACCCAGTGACTTATTGCGCAGCCGGCGCTCAATAACTTTTTCGAGGCCAACGAAAGCGCCGCCGCAAATGAAAAGAATGTTTGCGGTATCAATCGGGAAGAACTCCTGATGTGGATGTTTGCGGCCACCTTGCGGCGGAACGTTGGCGATTGTGCCTTCGAGGATTTTCAGCAACGCCTGCTGCACTCCTTCGCCCGAAACGTCGCGGGTGATTGAAGGGTTTTCGTCCTTGCGACAAATCTTGTCGACTTCGTCAATATAGATAATTCCCTGTTGCGCGCGCTCGACGTCTCCGTTTGCTGCCTGCAAAAGTTTGAGAATAATGTTTTCTACGTCTTCGCCCACATATCCGGCTTCAGTAAGGGTGGTGGCGTCGACAATCGTAAAAGGCACGCTAAGCATTCGCGCCAATGTCTGTGCCAACAAGGTCTTGCCGGTTCCTGTCGGGCCAATTAACAGAATGTTTGCTTTTTGAATTTCGACATCCGAACGTCGCTTGCCAAGCTCGATACGCTTGTAGTGTTGGTAGACGGCAACTGCCAGTCGCTTCTTGGTTTCGTCCTGTCCGATAACATACTCGTCAAGAAAACTTTTGATCTCACCAGGCTTTGGTAGCGGTGGGCGCGTCGCAACGGATTCTGCCTGTTGATCATCAGTAATGATCTCATTGCAAATGTCGATGCACTCATTACAGATGTAGACGGTGGGACCCGCAATGAGTTTCTTAACTTCATTCTGCGACTTGCCGCAGAAGGAACAGCGCAGCGTGTCGTCGGTTCGTCTAACCATAGGTATAGGGGATCTCCTTCAAGTTTCGGGCGAACGCGAGTTACTTACTGATGGCCGCGGAGTTTCGGGAGACTTCCGGGCTAGTGACGATTTGACGATAGTGCTCGATGCACTCATTACAGATGAACGCGCTCTTGCCAATCATTCGCTTGGGAACTCCGGGAGCGCGCTGCGGCGTCCCGGTAATGATGTTTGCAACCTCGCCCTTTGATCGACCGCAAAAAGAGCAACTGAATCCACGTGCTTTCATCTTCGCAATCATCAGCAAGCTCCTTTGGCGCACGCGCTATTCTCGGTGCGCGATAACCTCGTCTATTAAACCATATTCCTTGGCCTGGGCGGCAGACATAATTTTGTCGCGCTCGACGTCGCGCTCGACAGTTTCAAAATCCTGACCGGTGTGTTTGGCGATTATTTGCGAAGTGAGTTCGCGCATGCGCAGGATTTCTTCGGCCTGGATGCGGATGTCGGTGGCCTGACCCTGCGAACCGCCGGTCGGCTGGTGAATAAGTATTCGCGAGTTGGGTAACGCGAATCGCTTTCCTTTGGCGCCCGCGGTAAGCAAAAGCGCTCCCATCGAAGCGCACTGGCCGACGCAGATCGTGGTTACATCAGGACGGATAAATTGCATCGTGTCGTAGATCGCCATACCTGCCGTGATCGAACCGCCGGGTGAGTTGATATAGATGTTGATATCTTTTTCCGGGTCTTCAGCCTCGAGGAAGAGCAGTTGCGCGACGATCAAATTAGCAATCTGATCGTCGATGGGGGTGCCAAGAAAAATAATATTGTCTTTGAGGAGTCGCGAGTAGATGTCAAAGGCGCGTTCACCACGCGACGTTTGCTCGACGACCATTGGTACGAGGGCCATAGGGACTGTGAACCTTTCGGTGGCTATGTACAAAAGTCAGGAATTGAGATTCAGAGAACGTGAAACTGGCTCATTCTGAATCCTGATTCCTGACTTCTTTCTCCGCAGTTTCTTCACGCCACTGTTCGTCTGTTACCCGGGCGTTTTTGACTAAAAGGTCAAGCGCTTTGCGATTGCGCAATCTGTTCGCGATGCTACGTTCGCCCCCTTCCTTTGTCAAGACGCTACGCACTTGTTCTATCGACTGTTGCGCGTTGCGGGCGATCGTTTCAATCTCAGTTTCGATCTCTTCGTCTGACACCTCGATCTTCTCGTCCATCAGCTATCTGATCCAGTAACAATGATCCGCGTACATCCTGCTCTGCCTGCGCTTTCAGCTCTTCGCGCGCGCCTTCCCAGTTGACGTTCTGGTTACGCGGATCAACACCTCTGCCAATCATGTCTCGCACTACACTCTCGAGCCGGAAACTCGTCTGATGATCGACCAGGCTTTGGGGTACTTCAAACTCGTGACCTTCGAGCAGCTTCTGCATCAAATCGGCGCGCAGGCGATGATCGGCTTCCTGAGTAGCCTGTTTCTCCATGTTTTCGCGAATCTTGTTACGCAGGGTAGTAACCGAATCGAAGTCTTCGCCCAGGCTGCGGGCCCACTCATCGTCTTCTTCGGGAAGTTCCTTGACGCGTACGGCGGTAACCTTCGCGCTGTACTCTACTTTCTTTCCGGCCAGTGCGGGCGAGCGATAGTCAGCAGGATAGTCAACCACAAAAGTTTTTTGATCGTCAGGTTTCACGCCCATTAAGTTATCGGTAAACTCCTGCTGTACGCCCTTACCGCCGAGTGCAACCTCGACATCATCCTGTTTGATGTTTTCTTCATCCGGATTGTCAAGAAACTTTCCTTCAATATTGATGGTGACCGTGTCACCCAGTGCCGCGCCGCGATCTTCGACGGGCTGCATCGTTGCCGATGTTTCCCTTAGAGCCTCCAGCATTTCAGAAACGCTTTCATCCGTTACCGGACGAGTCTTGCGAGCGACCTCAATGCCTTTGTAGTTTTGCAGTTCAACTTTCGGCAGTACCTCAACATTCACCTTCACTGATAGCGGCGCTTCACCAAACTTTTCCAGCGCTTCGGCGTTGTCGAGTTGAACGTCAGGCTCGCCGATGGCGTTTAGCGCATGCTCTTTAATTGCTTCGTCGACTGCCTCGGGCACTAACTCCTGCAGGGCTTGAGCGCGAATCTCACTCTTAAAGCGATTGCGCACAACTGCAGGCGGCGCGTGTCCCGGTCGAAAGCCCGGAACACTCGCTTGCTTCGCATAGCGATCACTAATGCGATCGTAAGTTTGGCGCACGGTCTCCGCGGATCAATTTCGATCTTGATCTCCTTGCGCGTTGGGGAAACATCTACAACTTCTGTCTTCATACGCTTTTTTTAACGATTCACTTTCTCAAAATTAGTTAACAGCAAACAGCAGACAGCAAACAGCCGGACTGATTATTATTGCCGCTTGATTCAACTGTCAGGCTGTCTGCTGTTTGCTGTCTGCTGTTTGCTCTTTGGTGCGAAAGGGGGGACTCGAACCCCCACACCTTTCGGTACCAGATCCTAAGTCTGGCGCGTCTGCCAATTCCGCCACTTTCCGCTCGCACTTCAAAACACATTCTCAAAGGCGCGAAGAAGAATATCACGCGTGAATACGTTATTCACAGAGGGCCTACTGCGGATACTCATGCATTTTCAATGTTGAACTGGAATCAGTGTCTATGGCCAAGGCGAGCAAGCCAATACAAAATCAGAACCGGGAGCGGTAGCGACCGGCCGAATACTCAAGTTCTTCAAATACTTTGGATTGCTCGCGTCCGTTTTACCCTTGAGTCCGTGGCCGGTCGCTACCGCTCCCGGTTCTGATTTCGTTACTAATCGGATGAAGTTCGAGTGAAGGCTAGTCAACTTCCCAACCCGGAGCTTCTCTCTCTTTCATGTGAGCCTATCTTGAAAGGTATTCAATCAATCAAAGCAACGCGAGTGGGATCAGCTCGTGCTTGGGAAGGGTAGGCTTGCCGCCGCTGCCTTAAGCGACGCGGTAAGTAGTCTTCGCCTGTCCGAGGAAGTCTTTGCCAGTCTCCTTAGTAATAAGGCCAGAATGTTCCAGTTCAAAATAAGCGCGTTGAATCTCGCCCTTATCAACCGCGAGTTTTTGCGCCAGCACTGCCGGTGAAGGGAGCGCCTCTCCGGAAGAGATGGTCTTAGCGGTTATGTTCTTTTCAATTTGTTCGCGAACCTGCAGGTAGACCGGGCCCTTGGATAGGTCCTGGAGTTCAATGTTCATTTGTGAGTCTCTATGTACTAAGAATTCAAACCAAACTCAAACCTCGTGTGGAACAGTAGCACTGATGCATCTTCAATGTTGAACTGGAGTCAGCGTCGAAGGACAACGCCAGCAAGCCAGTACAAAATCAGAACCGGGAGCGTTAGCGACCGGCCGAATACTCAAGCTCTTCAAAGGCCTTGTATTGCTTGCGTCATTTTACTGTTGAGTCCCTGGCCGGTCGCTACCGCTCCCGGTTCCGATTTCGTTACTAATCGCAAGAAGCCTGAGTCAAACTGCATCAGTGCTTGGAACAGTCGCACACTTAAACGGTACGCGTTTAGAGCGTTCTAGTCACTTTCGATAACGAACGGGGCTTGTCCGCGTCCAGACCTTTAGCGTCTGCCAACAATGCCGCGAATAGCTGTCCCGGTATTATGTAGGGAATTGGCGCGACGAATTCATCGATATCCTTCGGCATGATGATCGCGCGCGTGCAGTTTCCCGCCACCTCGAGGTCACCGCTAATTGCCAACGTGTCGGCGTGCAATTCACGCAAACGTTCGACTAAACTTTTTACTCCCGCCAACATGACACCCGGAGGGGCGAAAAGAATTACTGGAAAATGACGCTCGACCATCGCCAGCGGCCCATGAAGAAAATCCGCGGAAGAGAAACGCTCCGCCACAACGTAGCAAGTCTCCATTAGCTTCAGTGCCAGCTCATATGCGTTGGCATAGGCAAGCCCACGTCCGACGACCACGCAGTTTTCCATGAAGACATAACGCTGCACCAACTCTACTATTGCCGTTTGCTGTTCCAACGCGCGCGCCGCCAGATCCGGGATCGATTCGTAAGACCAGCTGGGCGTGCCTTCCGCGAGCTGCGCCGCCAGCATATAAAAGAGCATCATCTGCCCGGTGAAGGTTTTCGTCGCCGCCACGGAGCGCTCGCGGCCGCCGTGCATTAACAACGTCTCATCGACAAAGTTCACCATTGAAGACGACGGTTCGTTGGTAATGCCAACGGTAAAGGCGCCGCCGGCCCGGGCATTTTCCAAGACCTGGTTGATATCTTCGCCTTCGCCTGATTGTGAAACGCCGATCACCAGCGCGTGCTTTAAGTTGAGTTTGGCGCCATAGATGGTGTGGACCGACGGAGCGGAAAGCGAGACGGGAATGCCGGTGGTGATTTCGAGCAGGTAGCGACCAAAGAGTGCGGCGTTATCCGAACTACCCCGCGCAACTAACACGATCAAATCGATCTCGCGCGACTGCAGAAAGTTTCCCAACCGGCTGATCTTGGCGCGCTCGGCGTGGATAGTGCGTGCCAGCGCCTCAGGTTGCTCAGCAATTTCCTGAAGCATCAAGGACAAGAGTGAACCTCGCGTAGGACAGAATTCTCATCTAGCAGATTTAGTTTTCAGAATGCGACTGGACAGCAGGAATGCCAGTCTTCCATTGCGCCCATTGTATTCACGGGCGATTTCGGTTAAAAACTCAGACCGTTCTTGCCAAGTCTTGCTTCCGGCGTTCTATCCTTAATGCTGCACACTTTAACACGAAGCGCCTTCCCACGTCCGTTGGTCCTCCTGCTCATACTGGTGATTAGTTATTCCGTTGCGATAGCCCAGCAAGCATCCGACAGTGATTTCGTCCATCTAATACCTCAACCAAGACAACTCACGCTGAAGCAGGATCGGTTCCGGCTTGGTAGCAATATTAGTAATAGTAATCGCCTGGTGCTTGCTGATCCGCATTCCGAGGACGATCGCTTCGCGGCGACGGATTTTGCAAGCGACCTGCAGGAGACGGCTCGGCTGACGATGAAGATCGGAAACTCGCGTGCGCGACACACGATTCTGATCGGCAGCCTTGATCTCCCGAGTGTGCAGGCTGCGCTGAAAAGGTTCGCGATTGTTGTGCCCGCAAATCTGGATCCCGAAGGCTACGTGTTGGCGGTGAACGCGGATGAAGTGGTGATAGCGGGCAAGTCCGCAGCCGGCACTTTTTACGGCCTACAGACTCTGAAACAGCTCGTGCGCGGTGACGGCGCTGCAGCATTTATTCCGGCAATAGAAATTGTGGATTGGCCGGCGATGCGTTGGCGTGGTGTTTCCGACGACATAAGCCGCGGGCCGGTTCCCACCGTCGCATACATCAAGCGCCAGTTGCGAACCTTTGCGGCTTTCAAGCTCAACATGCACTCCTTTTATATGGAGCACACGTTCGCAAGCGAGTCGACGCCGCTGATTGGGCCCGTTGGTGGTTCGCTTACTCCCGATGAGATACGCGAGCTGGTTACCTATGCGCGCCGGTATCATATCGAGTTAGTGCCCGAGCAGCAGACTTTTGGTCACCTGCATAAGGCTTTGAAACTGGAAAAATACACCGAGCTCGCCGAGACGCCGTACGGCGACGTTCTGTCGCCGCAACAAGAAGGCAGTTACAAACTAATCGCCGCCTGGTATCGCGAACTAAACGAATTGTTCCCCGGCAAATTTTTTCACATCGGCGCCGACGAAACGTTTGAACTCGGCGAAGGGCAGAGTCGCGAAGCGGCCCGGGCGCGCGGCGTCGGCGCCATATACTTCGAACACTTGAATCGCGTCCGCGAGGTGCTGAAACCTTACGATCGCCGTTTGATGTTTTGGGGTGACATCGCCCTGAACCATCCGGATCTAATCGGCAGCATTCCCAAAGACATGATCGTGATGAATTGGGACTATGCGCCGAAGGACGACTATTTACCGCGCATCAAACCATTCAAGGATGCGGGCCTTGAACAGTTTGTTTGTCCGGGAGTGCATAACTGGAACCAGATCTTTCCGAACCTCGATGCGGCGTCAAAAAATATCGCCAACTTTGTTCGTGACGGCCAAGCGTCAGGCGCGAAAGGCATGATAAACACAAGTTGGGACGACGATGGCGAGTCGTTGTTTGAAATGACCTGGCAGGGAATCGTTTTCGGCGCGGCTGCGTCGTGGCAAAACAAAGCGATCGATCGCAGTGCCTTTGACGAAGATTTTGATTGGGCCTTCTTTCGCAATGACGGTCATGAGTTCAGCGAGTCGCTACAGGCTCTCGGTAGTGTGAACGAACTGTTTGGTATTCGCTCCAGCGACGAGTTGTTTTGGCGTGAGCCATTCAATTCAGACTTTCAGAAACAGGTAAGGTCTTTGAAGAGTCAGATTAAAGAAATGCGTCTGGCAGTCGAGAACACCGACGAGGTATTACTGCGAAACCAGGTGAAGGCGCGGCGCAACCGCTCGATGATTCCGGCCATGCGTTTCGCCGCGCAAAGATTTGATCACCTGGGTCGGCGAATGCAGGTAATGGAAAAATTCAGCCAGGATTACTGGGAGGCTTACCTGAATCTCAGCGACCCGCGCAAGGTCGGCCGCCTGCGTAACTACTGGGGAAACATTTACAACTCGCTGCGCGAGATGACCGAAGAACTAACAATCCTGAGAGAGAAGTATAAAAATTTGTGGCTCGCAGAGAACCGGCCATATTGGCTCGATAGCGTTCTGGCTCGCTACGATCAAGCGGCCCTTACCTGGCTGAACAAGAGCAAGGCACTCGCTGAGGCAGTAAGGAATTATAATTCGACTTCAATTTTGCCGGACCCGGAAGAGTTTGGACTTGGTCCGCGCCCGGGAACCAACTGAAGTCCAAAGTCCAAAGTCCAATGTCCAAAGTCCAAGGTCCGCTTTGCCGCTCGACAATAATAATCACCCTCTTCTCATTACTCAGGAGGTGAGGGTTATGAAAATAAAGAAGTTTGAGGATCTTGAATCGTGGAAGAAGGCTAGACAGTTAACCAACGCAGTCTACGAGGCAACGGCAACGGGCAGTTTCGCGCGGGACTTTGGCTTGAAGGACCAGATTCGACGTGCCTCGATTTCGATACTGTCTAATATCGCGGAGGGTTTCGAACGAGGTGGAGATAGAGAGTTCCTACAATTCCTGGCGATGGCGAAAGGATCCTGCGGTGAAGTTCGCGCTCAACTCTACGTTGCTATAGATCAAGGCTATCTGTCGCGATCCCTCTTTGAGAGGCTATCCAATGATGCTGCGGAGATTGGTCGGTTGATTTCCGGCCTTATGAAATACTTAAGTAATTCAGACCTTAAAGGAAGCAAATACCGCTAGTCAAACAGACTTTGGACTTTGGACCTTGGACTTTGGACTTAATGAGAGCATGTCTAAATCACCGTCAAACAACTCGACATCCAGCGATCGTTTAGTTTCGCTGGACGTCTTCCGCGGCATCACAATCGCGGGGATGGTTCTGGTAAACAATCCCGGTACGTGGAGCAATATCTATTGGCCGTTGGAACACGCAGAGTGGCATGGCTGGACGCCGACTGATCTTGTCTTCCCGTTTTTCGTTTTCATAGTTGGCGTCGCGATTCCGCTTGCCTTTGGGCGTCGTACGGAGAGCGGCGGCAGCAAGCGCGATCTTTATCTGAAAATTGTCAGGCGCACAGTGATCATCTTCGCACTGGGAATCTTTCTGGCCGGCTTCCCCTATTTTCAGCTTTCGACAATCCGCATACCCGGTGTGTTGCAGCGGCTGGCAGTCTGTTACCTTTTTGCCTCAATCATTTTCCTGAACACGAGAGTTCGAACGCAGATCATTGTGACCCTGGTTTTGCTGGTATTTTATTGTCTACTAATGACGCGCCTGCATGCACCGGGATTCGCCACCGGAGATCTCAGCAAAGAGGGAAGCCTCGCATCGTTTGTGGATCGCGTAGTCTTCGGTCCACACATCTGGAAGCAAGGCAAGGTCTACGATCCGGAGGGACTACTCAGCACGATCCCCGCGATTGCCACAGCGCTCTTCGGCGTCCTGACTGGACAATGGCTGCGCACCAACAAGTCTCAATATGAAAAAGTTACCGGACTCTTTGTCGCCGGCGCCGGTTGCCTGGTGATTGGCTGGTGCTGGAATCCGTTTTTTCCAATCAACAAATCGCTGTGGACAAGCTCGTATGTGTTCTTCACTGCCGGATTGGCGCTCCAGTTCCTGGCGGTCTGTTACTGGCTGATCGACATCAGAAAATACCAACGCTGGGCCAGGCCGTTTGTGGTATTCGGCGTGAACGCGATAGCGCTGTATGTTGGCACGGCCTTGATGGCGCGCTTGCTGGGGTTGATCAAGCTGCCCTGGGGCAGCGAGACGATCTCATTGCAAGGCTGGGTCTTTCAGAAGGTCTTTTTACCCTGGGCTTCGCCAGTCAATGCCTCGCTGGCCTATGCAATTGTTTTTATTCTGTTGTGGTTGGGCGTAATGTGGATTCTTTACTCCCGGCGAATCTTCATTAAGGTCTAACATAAAGAAAAATCCTGTTACCGCTAACTGCGGAAGTTTGAAAGGAGACCGTGATGGCCACTTACATAACGTTGATGCGATGGACCGAGCAAGGTATCGCGAGGGTTAAGGACAGCCCGAAGCGTCTGGACGCCGGCCGCAAGGCTTTTAAGAAGATGGGCGTCGAAATAAAGGACACCTGGCTGACCATGGGTAAATACGATTTGGTTTGTGTGGTTGAAGGGCCTGACGATGCCGTCGCCAAAGCGCTGCTTACACTCGGCTCGCAAGGCAACGTGCAAACCGAAACAATGCGTGCCTGGAACGAGGATGAATACCGCCAGATAACTAAGTCAGTTTAGGATCTCGGGGCAGTAGCCCAACAGTTATGGAGGGCTTGAAACTCAGCCAGGAGCCCCCATGACTGTCGGGCTACCGCCTCACCGGTTCAATGCGCGTATCCCGGACCGCGCAGTGGTCTTCCGGCCAGTGCTGCGGTTCGCCGGCCATCATCCACGCTCAGTTGTCCATTCACGATAACGTACTTAATGCCATCGGGGTGTTGGTTTGGCATCTCGAACGTCGCGCGATCGATTACTGTTCGCGGATCGAAAATGGTTATGTCGGCATAAGATCCGGCAAGCAACAGGCCGCGATCACGCAGGCCCACGCGCTTCGCCGGCAGACCGGTCATCTTGTGAATCGCCTGTGGCAAAGTCAGCAGGTGCTCGTCGCGAACATAGCGACCCAGAATTCTGGGATAGCTTCCCCAGCCACGCGGGTGTGACTTTGATCCGGCCATCGGCCCGTCGTTAGCGCGAGCGCCACTATCGGTGCAGAAACTAACGAAGGGCGACTGCATCGCAGTGCGCATGTCGTCCTCACTCATCATGAAATAGATCGCGCCGGTTTGGCCGTGGTCCGCGAGGATCAAATCGAAGACTGCATCGAGTGGCTCTTTCCCTTGCTCCTCGGCGATCTGCGAAACGCGCTTACCCTGCATGGCTTCCAGATCGCGATTGACGACCGAGCCAATCAAAACGCCTGAAGCGCCGCCACTGCCGAGATAAATATTTTCCCAATCCTTATGGTCAGTGGTTATTTCTTCCTTTAAACGCCGGCGGATGCTCGCGTCTTTCAACCGTGTCAGCATCTTTTCGGTGCCACCTTCGAGTGCCCAGGGTGGCAGGCACGCGCTCAGAGATGTGCTGCCCGCAATGTATGGATAGATGTCGGCGGTGATGTCGAGACCTTCATCGCGGGCCCGTTTGATTTTTGCCAACACCTCAGGCATGCGGCCCCAGTTCTTCTTGTAAGCAGTCTTCAAATGCCAGATTTCCACTGGAATTTTGGCTTGGCGGGCGATCTGAAAAACTTCTGCGAGCGATTCGTCAAGAGCGTTGGCTTCACTGCGTTGATGCGTGGCGTAGATGCCGCCGTATTGTCGCGCCACCTTCGCGAGTTCCACCAGTTCATCGGTTTTTGCGAACCGCGCCGGCACGTATTGCAAGGAGGTTGAGACGCCTAGCGCGCCATCCCGCATCGCCGCGGCAACCAACTGCTTCATCTGTTCTAACTCGGCCGGGGTCGGTGGGCGATTGTCGAACCCGACAACGTATTCGCGCAGCTGCGTCGCGCCGACGAAAGTTGCCAGATTTACGCCGGCACCTTGTTTTTCCAATCGTTTGAAATACTCGTCGAGCGTACTCCAGTCCACCGTCAGGTTGTAGCGGCGGAGAAAGTCTTCCTGTTCCTTGATGAGTCGCTGGTTAATCGGCGCGATGGATTCACCCTCGCCGGTGATCTCGGTGGTTACGCCCATCATTATCTTGCTCATCGCGCGCGGATCGATGAGCAAATAAGTTTCCGACTGACCGAGCATATCGATAAAGCCCGGCGCCACGACCAGACCGGTGGCGTCAATCTCGCGCGCGGCGCCGGCGTTTTTCAGCGTGCCAATTCGCACGATGCGATCGCCTTTGATTGCGAGATCAGCGCGGTAACCGGGTCGACCTGAGCCGTCGATGACGAGGCCATTCCTGATAACGAGATCATATTGAGTGGCTGGAGTCGTTGTAGCGCTTGAGAGTAGGGATGAGAGAAGCATGATCGCTGTGACTGTTGAAAGTGAAACCCTGGTCAGCATTATTTCACCTGCTGTTGGAATGATGGAGCGCAGCATCGTAATGATTAGCATCCGGAATGTCTAGATTTCCGCAGATGGTCAAGTGATTTGCTGGGACCGCGGGCGCCCCGCAATGAGCGCGAAGCGCGAAAACGGATTGGCCCAAAAGAGTGCGCGCCTGTCGGCGCGTTTGCGGGCGAGGGCGCCCACGGTCCCAGCAAGATCAGGCGTGGTTTACCCCCGCTCCAATCGTGCGTAGAATTCAACGCCGTGACAAATGAACTAATAACTCTCAACCGAATCGCGGAAGTAACCAACGGAAAACTGACGGGCGACGAACATGTTGTGGTCACCGATGTCAGTCATGATTCTCGTCGCGCCGGCTCCGGCAGTTTGTTCGTCGCTGTTCGTGGCGGACTGTTCGATGCACACAAGTTTATTCCTAAAGTAATCGAACAGGGCGCGTTGGGCGTGATCTCTGAACTCGAGCCGAGCGAGGACGTGCTTCAAGGAGTTGATGCGAGATGCGTGGCCTGGATTCAAGTTGAAAACGTCAGACGCGCTATGGCCCTGGCCGCAGCCGAGGTGCATCACCATCCGTCTCGGGAGCTCAAACTAGTTGGCATCACCGGCACGAATGGAAAAACGACTACCGCGTACCTTATCGCGTCGATTCCGGAGGCTGCCGGCGAACCGGTGGCTATGACCGGTACGGTTGAATACCGTCTCGGTCCCGAACGTTTCAAAGCAGATCGAACTACGCCTGAAGCCACCGACATGCAACGCATGCTACGTAAGGCAGTTGAGATTGGCTGCAAGACGGCAGTGATGGAAGCTTCATCACAAGCGATGGATTTTCATCGCTGCGACGCGCTCGAGTATGCCGTTGCCGTTTTTTCCAATCTTACGCGCGACCACCTTGACTATCACAAGACGATGGAGAACTACTGGTACGCAAAGCAGCGCTTGTTTGATGGCAGACTCGGTAGCAGGCCGGGCACCTCGGTAATCAATCTCGACGACCCTTACGGAGTTGAGCTTGCCGAGCGACTCGGAAAAGAAGGGTTGCACGTCGTTACTTATGCAGTTACTGCAGCCGCGGATGTCACCGCACGCGATCCGGAGTTTTCCCTGAACGGTATGCGTTTCAAGCTGCGCACCCCGGGCGACGAACGCGAGTTTCATTCGCCGCTGGTCGGACCGCCACACATCTACAACACGCTCGCAGCGGTCGCCAGCGGCCTGGCGCTTGGCTATGGACTCGATGTGATTACGCGGGCGCTGGAGAAATGTACTGGGGCGCCGGGCCGTTTCGAGCGCGTTCCCCATGATGGTGACTTCGCGGTCGTGGTCGATTACGCACACAGTGACGACGCCTTGCTTAACGTCTTGCGTACGGCGCGGCAGGTGACGAAGGGAAAAATTATTACTGTATTTGGTTGTGGTGGCGATCGTGATGGTTCGAAGCGTGCGCCGATGGGTGAAGCAGCAGGAAGTTTGAGCGACGTGGTGATCTTAACTTCAGACAATCCACGCACTGAGGATCCGGAGAAAATACTCGCGGACGCGGAGGTTGGAATTCAGAAGACCGGCAAGCCTTATAGAAAAATCGCGGACCGGCGCGAGGCGATCCACCAGGCAATCTCAGAAGCGCGGAGTAATGATTTGGTGTTGATTGCCGGCAAGGGGCACGAGGATTACCAGATCATCGGCCGCGAAGTTTTCCACTTCGATGACAAAGAAATCGCGCGCGAAGCGTTGGCTCAGAAGGTTTAGCTGGTGGAGACACATTGATCAAGCTGACTGACGTTATGATTGTAATACTAACTGTTTGGGCGCTGCTGGTGGTTTCGGCTTGCCAGGGCGGGTCACCCTCAAAAAAAGCCAAAGCGGAGCGAAATCAGACGAACCCGCCTTCTTACGATGTCTACTTGCCGCCAACCAAACTCGCCGACCTGGAGGACCAGTCAATCACCGAAAGCAGCGGGCTGGTTGCCTCGCGCACTTCGCCCGGGAGTTATTGGACCCATAACGACGCCGGCAATGCACCACTCATTTACTTATTCGACAGCAAGGGCCGCAGTCGAGGCGTTTGGCGCGTTACCGGTGCGACTTCTTATGACTGGGAAGACCTTGCAGCGGGACCGGGCCCAAAACCCGACATTAACTATCTTTACATCGGCGATATTGGCGACAACGATGGCACTCGATCCGAGATAGTCATTTATCGAATTCCTGAACCCCAAATTCCAAATGGCAATACTGTTTCAACAACGGAGCATCCCGCCGCAACCGAAACGGCCGAAGTCATACGATTGCGTTATCCCGATGGGAAGCATGACTGCGAAGCGCTACTTGTGCATCCCAGGACCGGACGCATTTACCTCGTGGTCAAAGAAAAGTCTGCCAAACCTGGTATCTACGCGGCGGATGCGCCGGCGGCATCGGGAGAAGTAATTACGCTGGCTCGTATTGGCGAAGTCGATATGTCGGGACATTCAGAAGCCGTAATAAACGGGGGCGCCATTTCCCCCGACGGACAGCGTGCGGCGCTCTCCGATTACACGCAGGGGTATGAATTTGTTTTGTCGGAGGCGAATGCTCCGTTCGACAGTATTTGGAAACAGCCGATGCGAACAGTCGATCTTGGGAAACGAAAACATGGCGAGGCGGTTTGTTATCGGCTGGATGGTAAAGCGTTGCTGGCGACAAGCGAACGCCTGCCGACGCCGTTGTTTGAGATCGTGCGGCGCTAGGCTTAGCCGGCTAATTGTTCCGGGTACATCCTTGACCAGATCCAATAGACAGGCAGTCCGAGCGCAATCAATACGCTGCCCGCAAGCGGAGGATTGCGCGCCATGATTCCCAGACCAGAAAGCACCTGACCCTGCATTATCAAACCAAAACCGTTCCCGACATCCTCGCGAACTCCCAGTAGCGTCGTGCCAAGGATCAAGGCCGTTGCCAACAGGAACAGAACGGGAACGATAGGATAGCCCCAGGCCCGGTAAGGCCGCTCTGCGTCCGGCATTTTGCGGCGCAGGATAAACACCGCAGCCGTTACCAGTCCATAAAAGATCCAGAGACCGAAGATGGCGTAGTCAGTGAGAATGTCGAACGACGAAGAAAACATGATGACCAGTATGCAAGCCCAAATGGCTTGAATCACTAAAGCCCCGGTTGGTACGTGCGTGCGTGGTGACACCTTCGACAAGCTGCGCAGGAACAAACCGTCGCGCGCCATCGCATAGGGGACACGCGCGCCCGTGAGAATGGAAGTGTGAAGTGTACCGAAAGTTGATGACAGCAGAGCAGCGGCAATGAAGCTGATCGCCAGTGGGCCGAGAAACTGCTTCGCGACCTCAGTGGCGACGGACGACTTAGTTGAGATGCTCGCGATCTCGGTCGGCGACAGCGTGTAAAAGTAGGCAACGTTTGCGAGCAGGTAAAGCGCCATGATCAAAATTGTGCCGCCGATGAGCGCGCGTGGCAGGTTGCGACCGGGGTTCTGAACTTCACCGGCGACGAGCGTGACGTTGTTCCAGCCGTCGTAGGCCCACAGCGCACCCAGCATCGCAGCGATGAAACCGCCGAAGCCAAATCGCGCCGCCGCGCTCACCCCTTCGCAGGTGCCACCCACGTTGGCCATCAACAAATGTGACCAGTCAGCGTTTCGCGCAAACAGGAAAGCGCCCACGCCAACGAGTAACACCAGAGCAATTTTGACGCCCGACAAAATCGTTGCGACACCGCCGCTAACCTTGACGGCCAGACAGTTGATTCCCGTGACGGTAAGGATCGAAGCGAGCGCAACCACCTGGAGTTTTCCGAAAGGAACCGGATGGCCCCATATGGTCGTGGAGAAGAAGTCGCCCGCCAGTGCACCGCCAATCATGATGTTGAGGAAGAGGGCGAACTGCACCCCGAGCGCGGCCTGCGATCCGGCTTTGCCGATAAAGAACGACATCCACCCAAACAAAAATCCCCACGGTCGGCCGTAGGCTTCGCGCATGAAAACGTATTCCCCACCCGCCTTCGGCATCATCGCCGCGAGTTCCGCATAACTCAGCGCACCTGCAAGTGAAAGTAGTCCGGCAATAACGTAGACGAAGAGAACCATCCTGGGCGTGCCGACGTTGCAGGTCATCACGCGGGCTTTCAGGAAGACTCCGGTGCCGATGACGTTGCCAACGACGATGGAGATGGCCGCAACCAGGCTCAGGCCGCGGATTAGTTGAGTCTTGTGTGGTTGCATTTGGCTTCAGATCTCAGATTTGAGATTTGAGATTCGAGATCTCAAATTTCAAACAAATCTTCGGAGCCAGGGCTTACGCAGCGCGTCTGCGGATACCCCTGCCTTTCAACGCCTGCGCAGCGGCTTCGCCGGTGATGACCGCGCCTTCCATGAAGCCCTGCCACTCAGCCAGGTGTTCGCCGGCAAACAAAACTTTGCCATGCGGTTGCTGCAAAATGGGGCGGAGCGTGAACCATTGTCCCGGACGATAAAACGCGTAGGCGCCCTGTGTGTAGACATCCCGTTGCCAGGCCATCGACTGAATATTCACAGCCAGATCCGGCGCTTTTCTATTAAGCGGCAAGAGATCGCGGGTGATGATATCGCTACGCCGGCCACTGCTTTGTGAGGCGAGGACATCCGCCTTTTCACCGATCGCATAACTGCAGAGTATCCCCTGTTTGCCAGGTTGATTTTTGGTGCTGTGAAAATAATAGTGGGAGGTTACGTCGCTGACGAGCGAGAAGTCTTCCGCACCCCAGAAGCGTTCCTTGAACAGAATCTGATTCTTGACGATGCGCGCGTACTGAAGTTTATTGGCTGCAGCAGCATGTGCGGCCGGAAGCGGCGGGTCAAAAGTAATTTTCGTAAGCACGCGCGCCGGCACAGTGCATATGCAAGCATCAGCGGTGAAATCTCTGCCACTCGCGGTTACGGTCACGCGCCCGCCCCGCTGAGTAATTTTCTCAACCACCATGCCCGTATGAAGGGAGCCGCTACCGAGCTGCGCAGCCAGCGCGTTTGTCAGGCGCGAGTTGCCGCCTTCCATCTTGAAATCCATTTCGTTTGCCGGACTGGATTCAAAATACTCAGCGGCCGCGGCGTAGGCCGATATCATGCGAATCGTTTCGCCAAAATCTGTACTGTCCTGCAAATCGCGCAGTAACAAGTCTTCTTCGCTGAAGCCGATCTCCTTCAGCCAGGTCCACCAGTCGTATTGATCCAATCGCACGCGATCTCGTTCGCGGTAGTTTTTATACGTTTCCCGAAACTTTTCAAAAGCGGCCTTTGCCCGCGGTGAGAAATCCCACTGGCCCGGTCTTTTCACCACACCGTCCTGCATGAGCGATGCTTCGAAGCGATGATCGAGCAGCTTGATGTTGAAGTCATGACAGAGCGCTTGCATGCGATCGTGGCTAGCGCCCACCCACTCACCACCGAGTTCGCAAACCAATTCAGGATTTTCCTTGAAGTTGAAAGAAAGCACCCGGCCGCCGATGCGTGGCCGCGCTTCCAGGACGGTGACGTTCCAATCCTTCAACGCGTGGGCCGCTGCTAAGCCCGAGAGACCGGCGCCGATAATAATGCAGGAATACGCGCGACGTTGGACATAGGGACTGAAGACGAGGGGCACGCCGGCAGCGGCAACCGCCGCATTCTTGAGAAACTCTCGACGCGAGGTATTGAGTAGAGGTTCAGCAGATTCTTTTACCATACGTCGTTGGTGACGAGGTCGTCATAAGTGTCACGGCGGCGAATGAGGGTGGCGGCGCCGTTTTCGTCAATCATTACCGCCGCGGGCAGCGGACGGCCGTTGTAGTGAAACATCTGAGCCAGCGAATACGCGCCGGAATTCAGCAACGCCAGCACTTCGCCCGGGTGGACATCAGCGGGCAGCTTTCTATAGTCAGGTAAACGTCCGCAGCGCTCGATATCAAAATAAACATCGCCGGAATCACAGAGTGGTCCAGCAACTTTGTAACTCGTTTCATGCGCTTCGCCCGCGCGCGAGGCGGAGATCGTGTGGTAGTACCATTTGTAATTGTTCATCGAAAGCATGATGTTGTAACCGGCGTCTGTTAACAGCCAGACGTCTCCCGTCTCCGGTCTTTGCTTTATGTTCAGAACAGTCGTCAGCACCAGGCCGGCGTCGGCAATGACGCTGCGTCCGGGCTCAAGCAAGATCGTAGTTTTGTCGAGCAGATGCTCCGCGCCCGCAGCGCGAGCCGACTCTCGGGCCACGCGCAAGGCTTCCGCCAGAACAACTGACGGTTCGAGATCGGCGCCCAGCATGTCGCGTTCATGTTCAGGTAATTGATCAGCTTGCGAGCGATCGCGCAGATAGTTGACTGGAATACCGCCGCCCAGATTGATGTGCTCGAGGGTGTGCCCCGTCTCCCGGTAAATCGCCACCAGATGTTCCCACATGCTGCGAAACGCTTCGGCAAAAGGTTCGACATCAGGCGTTTGCGAGCCAACGTGAATATGAATGCCGCAGACGTGTATGAGCTCCGGGTTCCTGAGACTTCTCCGAAAAGCTTCGAGCACTTCTGATGAAGAAATACCAAACTTCGAAGTCAGCAGTGCGGTTTGCAGACCCAGATGCGAGCGCGTCCCGATCTCGGGAACCAATCGCAACGCGATGCGCGCAGGTATTGGTGATTGACCACTCGCCGCCGCCACTCGCTTAACCGCTTCTTCCACTAAACCAATTTCATAAATCGAGTCAACGTTGATCGCATGGATGCCGGCGCGGACAGCGTCATCCAGTTCGCCATCACTCTTGCTGGTGCCGTTGAAAATAATCTGGTCAGGCCGAAACCCAACTCGCAAGGCTTTATATAGTTCGCCTCCGCTGTTGACTTCGAGATCAATGCCCGACTCGAGCACCAGCTTCAGCACGGCCATGTTCGAATTTGCCTTCGAGGCGTAGAAAAATCGAATGGGGTGTGCGACGGATTGAGCTGCCGCCTTCAGCCGAGCGATATTTGACTTGATGCGTGGGCCGGAAAAGACAAAAAGAGGCGAGCCGTAATTGCGGATCAATTCCAGCGCGTCTGCGCCGTTAATGGCCAGGTGGCCGTCGCGAACCTCGAGGTAATCAGGAATAGTCCAGGCTGGACTGGAAGCAGCTACCGTCGTGGACATGTTTTAGTCTTACTCCGCGTTAGGAATTATCACGAATGAATGCGAGCGAAGATAGACTGCCGCTCCGAAAGCGTCAAGCTGGTTATCCGCAGATTAGGCGATTTCACAGATTAAGCAGGAAGCGAAAGATAGGATACGTTTCCCGAATGAGCCTGCTTAATCTGTTAAATCTGCCTAATCTGCGGATTCAGTTCTTTAGCTTTCGCAGCACTTCACGAATCTGCTTGTAATGCCGCAGTTCGTGATAGCCGACGAAAGAGACTGTAGCCACGCCATCGATCTCCCCGAGAAAGGGATGCGTGAAGACAAGATTACGAAAACGCTCTTCGCTGTGAGCTGCGCAGAGTGCTTTTAGATTACTTCTGGCGCGATCGAAATTTTCAATGGCTTGATCTCTTGCCGGCGAGTCGAGCGGATTCATCGCTTTAGGGGCTTTTACTCGGACAAGCCGCATGGAGACGATGGAAGTTGGGATCAGGCGACGAAAAAAACCGACACGTCGCGGCTCGCGTGCGATCGCTGCTTCAAGCTCTTTGGTTACCCGACCTTCGACAAGACAGAGATGTTGGACTATCTCCGCAACACTCCATTCGCCTTCAGCAGGCCGCTTGGTATAAATGTGCGGCTCAAGCGGCGAGATTTCGCCGATTAGTTTTTGATGGACTGAGTCAAGTCGCTTCAGTGCCTTTTTCATAGCAGAGTCCCAAATCAAGCGCGGGCATTACTGACAAAGCCAATCCGCAGATTGCGCAAATTTCACAGATTAATCGGCATTGCTGCAGCGGGCCCGAAGTCTCAGCCTCGTTCCTGATCTGCGTAATTTGTGCGGATAACAATACCAGGAGGATCAACTCTGCGGACGACCAAAGTTGTAAACGATCACTCCAGTTACTCTCACTGGTTCTCCCGAAACCAACGTTGGTGAGAACTTTGCCTGGAGTGCGGCGTTAACTGAAACTTCCTGAAGCTGTTTCGGTCCCGAGATCGCACGAGCCTCAGTAACATTTCCCTGCTCGTCGACGGTCACTTGAATCACCACGACACCTTCAGTGCCGGCCGCCCTGGCATCGGGAGGGTAGTCCGGCTTAGGCAGGCTGATGGCTTTGCCGTTCAAGACGCCAGCCGAGATCGGCGCGCGCTTCCCGGGGTCGGTCCCAGGACGTTGCGCCTCATCAGGCTTAGCTTCCTCATTGGCGTTCGGCTTTGCCGGCGCAGCGTCTGCCGGCGCTGTGACAGGGCCTTCAGACGTTTCTGGCGCAGCCGCGGCGACCGACGGTGGTGGTGCTGCGCCCTTTTCCGGCAGCACAAAGGAGCTCAAAAACTCCTCCTGGATCGCGTCGTCCTTTTTGGTGTTTAGGTAGACTATCGAATAGAAGCGCTTGCGCGTAGCAAAGACCTGGGCGGTCCCCGAGAGGTCGCCAATCGTCATGCGGTACTCGCGACCAGCATTTCCCTGCAGAGTTTTCTCTCGCACGAGCGTAAGTTTCGCGACCACATCTTTACGAATCTTAGGCGCAAAAAGTGTCTTGAAGGCATCGACGTAAGAGTTGATGCGTTGCATCTCCGTATACAGCGCCGGGTTCGATTTAATTCCGCTCAGCGAAACAACGGCGAACACCGGCCCGGGCTTGGTGTTGTGAAGATAAGTTCGCGTATTCAACTCCATCTTGTGGTAGGGCTCTTTGCTGGTTTCAAAAGTCGAACCCTTAGGCATGAGTACAGAGAATTCCTCGCCTTCGGGGCGCAGCGTTTCCCACTGAGGAGTCGCCGGTGCGCTTTGCCCTAGGGCCGAGATGCAAATTGCCAGGATGAACAAGAGGACGAGCGATTGTCGTTTGCAAAGAAATGAACGCATGACGCAGTACTCCTTTAAAACTTTTCGCGGTTCATGAGATTCATCGGGACCGGTTCGGTCGGGACAGCTTGCGTAGATTCTCGCTGCTGAGTCAGATTATTTCAAGGCTATAGCTGCGCCATCATCTCCGCCGGGTTCCAGTAAGCGTGCAGCGTCTGTATTTTTCCGGATTCGTTGATTTCAAAAACATCGATGCCTTCAAAGTGGGCCTTGCGCCCGCGCTGGCTGATCCCGCGTCCAGACCATTTGACGGCCGCGCCGTTGCCGGCGATGAATATTTCGTCCTCCGTCAAGCCCACCTCTTTGAAGGCCGATGTGATCGTTTGAAAGAATGCCCTTAGGCTCTGATGGCCCGCCATTGCCGGCGCACCCACCGGATCATGGGAGACCGCGTCTTCGGCAAAGGTGTCGATCCAGTCTTGTTCATTCATCGCGCGTATAGCTGCAAAGTAAGCACGCACTGCTTGCGAGACAGTTTCTGGGGACATCTATTCTTTTTTCCTTTCTCGTTCCTGCTGTACCAACACTCGCCGCAATATTTTCCCCGATGGTGACTTCGGGATCTTATCGATGAATTCAAGTAGTCGAATCTTCTTATGTGGAGCCACCTGCGCAGCCACGAAATCCATCAGCTCTTCTGCGGTTGCCTTGCCCCTTAGCACTACGAAAGCCTTCGGTATTTCCCCCGCCTCATCATCCTGACAGGGGATGACAGCGGCATCGGCGACAGCCGGATGAGTTAACAACAAGGCTTCGAGTTCCGCCGGCGGCACTTGGAAGCCTTTGTACTTTATCAACTCCTTGGCGCGATCGACGATGAAGAAATGTCCAGCCTCGTCTGCGTAGCCGATGTCGCCCGTATGCAGCCAGCCTTCCGAGTCTATCGTCGCGTCCGTCGCCTCGGGACGATTGAGATAACCCTTCATTATTTGCGGACCACGAACGCAGACCTCGCCTTCCTTTTTGGGTCCGAGAATTTCTCCCGTTTCGAGGTCCATTATTTTGCACTCAGTGTTGGGAGCAGGCACACCAACTGAACCGAATCTCACTTGCGATGGATCAGCGGGCGAGGAGTGTGTTACGGGACTGGTTTCTGTCATGCCGTAACCCTGACGCACATCACAATCGAGACGTTTCATGCAGGCACGCGTCAGGTGTTCATCGAGTGGTGCGGCGCCGGAGAAAATAGTTTGCAGCTTCGACAAGTCGTACTTATCAACTAGCGGGCTTTTACTCAGAAGCAGCACGATCGGCGGCACCAGGTGCGCCAGGGTCACGCCGTGGTCCTGAACCAGTTGGAGGAAAGGCTCCAGTTCAAATCGCGGCACGGTAACGATGGTGGAACCCTGGGACAGACCCATGTTCAAAACGACCACCAGTCCGTAAATATGAAAGAGCGGCAAAACGCAGATTAGAGTGTCGTTCTCGCTGAAGTAGTCGAGGCCTTCCATCTGTCGCATGTTGGCGACCAGATTGTAGTGAGTAAGCATCACGCCCTTTGCCAGTCCGGTGGTGCCGCTTGAATAGGGAAGCGCCACCAGATCCTCGCGAGGATTTATGGCAACCTCGGGATAATTTCCGTCGCTCTCCAGCAGAGAAGAGAAGGGCGTGGCCCCATCCATTTCGTCTCCGAGTTCGTCGAAGAGAAATAACTCTTCGATATTGGCTTCGCGCGCGGCGGCCTTTGCTTTCTCCAGAAACTGCGGCACGGTGACCAGGAAGCGCGCGCCGGCATCTTTCAGTTGATGGGCGATTTCCTGTTCTGTGTAAAGTGGATTGATCGTACTGTTGATGCCACCGAGAGAAGCTACGGCGTGAAAGGCGATTGCGTATTCAGGAAGATTAGGACTGAGAATCCCAAACACCTCACCCTTTTTGAAGCCCCGTTTCCAGAGACTGGCGGCCACGCGTGAAATACGATCGGCAAGGTCCGAGTATTTGATAGTGCGTCCGCTTGGGCCATCGATCAGCGCCGGTTTATCGCCGCGCTCTTTCGCGCGCTGCAGCACGAAAGTCGTTACCGGAAGTTCTGGGATATCGACTTGTGGGAAGGGTCCGCGGAAAATCATGGGCGCTTACCTTATCAGGTGACCCGCCTTCCGTAAAAGGGCTATATTAGGCGGTGGTGTCCCAATCCAAAATTCTCTGTGCCTCCTCAGTGTTCTCTGTGTCTCTGTGGTTGATGAACCTAATCAAAGACTCAACCCGGAGACCAGAGAACACTGAGGATGCAAAAAGAGGGGAACTGCGACTAGCAAACTAAGACCAATGCCGGAATCCGCGACCCGCCCACTTAACATCGTCTGTCTCGCCACCTACTTCAAAGGGGGCGACTTTATCCGCGAATGCAAACGGCTCGGTTGTAATGTCATTCTGGTTACCAAGGAAAAAATGCTTGCGGAAGACTGGCCACGCGAAAGTCTGCACGATCTGATTGCCGTACCCAACGATGCCGGTCCGGCTCTGATGATCGATCTCACGGCTTTCATCGGCCGCAAGCTGAAAGTTGATCGTGTAGTTGCGCTTGAAGAGTTTGACGTTATGACCGCAGCCTTGATTCGAGAACACTTTTGCCTGCCGGGCATGAGCAGTTCGTCGGCCAAGACGTTTCGCGACAAGTTTAGAATGGCCGAAGCCGCTCGAGCCGGGGGCATCCTGTTGCCGCAGTTTGTGCCGCTGATCAATGCGGACGAAGTACGCGACTTCATGGAGCGCGTGCCGCCGCCCTGGATAATTAAGCCGCGGTCGGATGTTTCAGCTATCGGCATTCGCAAGGTGGAGGAAGCGGCGGAAGTTTGGCGCATCACTGGTGAAATGAACGAACGGGAGAACCTTCGAGAGCGCTCGTCTTATTATGTTTTGGCGCAGTTTATTGCCGGCGAAGTTTTTCACGTTGATTCTATCGTGAGCCGGGGTCGCGTCGTCTTTGCGGGCGCGAATCGCTATGGACGTCCGCCGTTGGAGGTCGCGCATGGTGGTGGCGCTTACGTTTCGCGTACTGTCGCGCATGGATCCGCGAACGAGAAAAAACTGTTTGCGATCAATCGCAAACTCGTCAAAGCGCTGCAACTCGAACGTGGCGCCGCGCACGCTGAGTTCATTAAGAGCGATGCTGACGGCGAGTTTTACTTTCTCGAGATGGCCGCGCGGGTGGGCGGCGCTTACATTGCCGACGTGTTGGAGGCAGCGACGGGGCTCAACCTGTGGCGCGAGTGGGCGCAGATGGAAGTGGCAGACGGGCAAAGCAGAAGGCAGCAGCAGGCGGAAGATGGGAAGCAGGCGGCAGGAGCAGGAGCAGGGGACAAGCCCACCCGCGATGAACGAAACAGTAAGAAACTCAAGGCAGCCCGAAATGAATACGCCGGCATTGTGCTGTCACTTTCCAGGCAAGAGGAACCTGATACCTCGGCTTATGACGACCCGGAGATTGTTTACCGCGTGCAAAAGAAGCACCACGCGGGCCTGATTGTGAGATCTAAGAAGTTGGAACGCGTCGAGGAATTGCTGACGCAGTATGCCGGGCGCTTCGCCGATGATTTCGTTGCAGTGGTTCCGCCGCTTGAGAAAGCAGAATGAGTTCGCAGGCTGCAGCTTTAGCCGAAGCAAAGAGCGGGGGCAAGCCCGCCTTTCCGACCTGAGAGACCTACCCGTTGACGCGTTTTACTCAGCCCTGAAAGCCTTTCAATCAAATCAGAGAACAGCTCAAACTTAGTTAGCTCGAGGTCGGGAAGGCGGGCTTGCCCCCGCTCTTATTCTGTTTGAATTCCTTTTAGCCTCCAGATTTCAACATTAAGTTCTTCACAGTAATGCAAGAGCGGTTCGCCTTCGAGTGTGGGCAGGCCATGGGATTCGATCATGGTTGACTCGAGTGAATTGAGTTCAGCTTTTTGCAATGGCCACGGCTGGTGATGAATGCGGGCGCGGTAGAGTTTACCGTTGTGTGCAGTATCGAGACAGTAGCGCTCAGTAAGAAAAAACTCGAGTGAAGCCGGTGAAGCAGCCGGAAGAGTTTCACCAACAGACCAATTAGCGTGGAATTCCGCTGAAGCTCCGCGTCGATCCTTACGAACCGACGAATAACTGATCGTATTGCCAGTTTGAACCAGCGACATGCGCGCGTTGAAGTAAGGCAGATGATAAAACGTACGTGCGCCCCAAACGGCCAGAAGATTTGCGGCGTCCAGCGAAAGAAACCAGACGCTGGCCACGCCTCGATGGTAAACGTAGGTACGCACGTTCAGCTCATGAAATGCGCTGGTGCCGGGAATCGCCAGCAGAAATGACGCGCGAATACCCCACATCGTGAAGGGCACCAAGCCAATCCACGCTGAGCCGTCGAAGGTGTCGATTTCCAATTGCGATGGGATCAGCCGGCGCAAAACCTTCGGATCGATGCGCCAATGCATGAAGAGAAGCTTGCCCCAGTTTTGATACATGATTGGCCGGCCGGCAGGTCGCTCGCGCATTGCAGTGCGCTCAGACTCAGTTGGTTCGCTGCGCTTCATTAGAAGAAGGAGAGCAAAGAAAAAGAGCGGGGGTAAGTCCGCCTTCCCGACCCAGAGGCTGGTTAATCGCGGCGTATACATTTGGCTCCGCTGGAGCCACAAGGCCTTAACTTGTTACGGCCTCTGCTTGTTACAGAAGCGCTCAACTCCCTGGAAGAGCTGACGGCAGTATTGGTCCGACGAAAGGCCGACGCGCTCACACTCCGCCTGTTGCCAGTTAGCGCTCTTAATGAACTCAGTTTCGCGTGGTACTCCATCGCAAAAACCTGGCGTCGGACGACTGACCCGAAGGCAACTCTCCATGAAGATGCCGCTGCTAATTCCGTTGGTGAAGCCGGGGTCTCTTTTGTAGCGAGCGACCGCTTGGTCGACGCAACCCTGATTGTCGGTTTGGCGCCCGGCGTCCTGGCCTTCCTCCACCACGGCTTTAGCTTTCGCCATCAACGCGTCCTTATTGTTTGACCACCAGTAAACACCCGCGCCAATTATGCCAATTACAAGCAGTACGATTAACACGCCGGCGATAATTAACGCTTTGGCCCAACGCGGCATGGTGTTCCTCCATTATTTGCGGCCCCGGGCGGATTTACTTTAAGTACTTGTCCATCCAGTCGAGCACAGTGTGATACCAGAGCTGCGAGTTTTGTGGCTTGAGCACCCAGTGACCCTCATCCGGGAAGACCAGGAGCTTTGAGTCGACTCCCATGCGCTGTGCGGCGGTAAACAATTGCAGTCCTTCGCCAAAAGGCACGCGATAATCCAGCTCACTATGGATGATCAGAATCGGAGTCTTGAAGTTTTTGACGAACTTGCTCGGCGACCAACGGGCGTACATCATTGGATTGGTCCAGGGCGTTCCCTTGAATTCCCAATCGGTAAACCAAAGTTCTTCAGTCGCGCCAAACATACTCTCGAGGTTGTACACGCCGTCGTGCGACACAAGCACCTTGAAACGGAAACGAGGATCGTTGTTGTGTCCCTCGATCCAATTGATCATGTAGCCGCCATAACTCGCGCCTGCGGCGCCAACGCGATTTTTGTCGAGGAAAGAATTGCGACGCAGGACGTCCGCGACTCCGTTCATGATGTCGGTGTAAGCCTTGCCGCCCCAGTCGGCGCTGATATCGTTCACAAATTGCTGGCCATAACCGGTCGAGCCGCGCGGGTTCGGCAGGAAAGCGACATAGCCATCGTTCACCCAGACTTGCGGGTTCCAGCGATAGCCCCAACTGTCGTTGAAAGCGCTCTGTGGACCGCCGTGAATGATCACGGCCAGCGGATACTTTCGGTTCGGATCAAAATTAGGCGGCTTAATGATGAAGCCATGAATCTTCTTACCGAGCGCGCCGGTCCATTCCACTTCTTCAGCCTTCCGCAAACCGAATGGCGCCATGAGACCGTTATTCGCACTGGTCAGGGGCGTTGCTGTCCCTTCATCAATGTCAGCACGATAGATTTCCGCCGGCATCGCCATGGTGCTGTGGGCGAAAATGAGGGACTTGCCGTCCGGCGTTATCTGTAGTCCAGACGCTGAAACATTCGGCACCATCTTCTGCGGCTCGGCGCCTCCCAGTGGAACGCGAAACACCGGCAGCCGGCCACGCTCGCCGGCTATGAAGTAAGCGTAATTGCCATCCGGGGACAGCGCGATTTCTTCGACCTGGAGATCAAATCTCTTCGCGATTTCCGTGCTCACTCCGGTAACACGGTTGTAAGACATCAGCCGCCAGCGATCAGCCTCAAAACCGGCCGTCGCCTGCGAACGATAGATGATGTAACGGCCGTCGCGCGTGTAGATCGGCCCGACGTCATAACCCCTATTGCTCACCGTAATGTTTTTGGCTGGGCCACCCGATAAGGGAAGAATGTATATGTCACTGTTAGTGGAGATTGCTTCGACTTTATCGGGGTTGCGAACGTAGGCGAGCTCCTTCGAGTCCGGCGAGAAGGCATAATCAACGCCGGAGGCTGCAGCATATGGCGGAGAATCAAAGTCGCCAGGCGTCAGGTCTCGCGCTGTACCGCCTTTGCTCGAAACTACGAACACATGCGTTCGTTTGACGTCGCGCCACTCATCCCAATGGCGAAAGAGTAGCCGGGTAGTAATATGCGCTTTGACTTTACTGTTTTCGGCAGCTTCGTCCTTCTTCTTGTTGCATTCGTCATCAGGGCAATCGGGATAGACTTCAGAAGTAAACGCGATCCATTTTCCGTCTGGAGACCAAACCGGCGCGGCGGCACTGGTTGAGATCTTAGTGACCTTGTCCTTGTTATCGCCATCGCTTTCCATCGTCCAAACTTGTCCGCCAGTGATGAATGCAATCCTCTTTCCATCGGGGGACCAACGCGGCGCGGTAGACGATGCGGCGCCACTGGTGAGTTGCTTCATCTCACCACCGCCAATCGAAGTCACATAGATCTGGGTGATGACCTTGTTCAGATCGTAGTTGACATCGCCGATGGTAAAGGCAACGCGCCTGCCGTCAGGTGAAACTTGCGGATCGCCGAGGCGGCGGACTTTCAATAAGTCTTCAACGGTAAAGCGACGAGTTTCCTGAGCAGCGGCAATTGCTGCAAACGACGATAATGCGAACACAAGAACAGAAATCGCGAAGACGAAACGCTTCATAGAAGTTCTCTCCGAATGGCTCGAAAATGGTAAGGGGAAAGCGCGGTTATTATTACACTAAACGAATTCTTACGCATCCACCCCGCCGGTTTTGGAGTGCGCCGACCTGTCGCCAGCAGCGTCGCGACAGGTCTCGACGGACAAAAGCGGTGACAGGTCACCCACCCCAAAAGAGAAATAGACAACGCGTAATCAAAACATCTACTCTAAGAATTCTTCCCCCGAATGACCTCACAATTTTTTGAATCTTTTCCCTGGGGGGCTCACATGACTGCTTCGCGTCGCCGGTTCGCATTCTTCGCCTTTGTAATAGGTTTGGCTTTAATCTCCACTAATGCTCTTGCGGCCACGCTTCCCGCTAATTTCACTGAAACGCAGTTTGCCAGTGGCCTTACTAACCCAACGGCCATGGCGTTCGCGCCGGACGGACGTCTTTTTGTTTGCCAGCAGGGTGGGCAGTTGCGAGTCGTTAAGAATGGCGCCCTGTTGGCTACGCCCTTTGTATCGCTAACGGTTGACTCGAACGGCGAGCGCGGCTTACTGGGCGTAGCCTTCGACCCTAACTTCGCCACGAATAGTTTCGTTTACGTTTACTACACTGCAACTACTCCGCAAGTTCACAATCGAGTCAGTCGCTTCACCGCCAGTACGGCTAACCCGGATGTTGCGCAAGCTGGCAGCGAAGTCGCCATACTAGATCTAAACAATCTCAGCAGCGCCACCAATCACAACGGCGGCGCCATTCACTTTGGTCCTGACGGCAAGCTCTACATCGCTGTCGGCGAGAACGCCAACCCGGCAAACGCGCAAACGATCGGGAACCTGCTGGGTAAAATTCTGCGAATCAATCCGGACGGTACCTTGCCTGCCGACAATCCCGCCTCGTTTCCGGGGATCGCCGGTTCAACCTCCGGCATTAACCGCGCGATTTGGTCGGTGGGCCTACGGAACCCTTACACGTTCACCTTTGAACCTGTCTCGGGAAGACTGTTCATTAACGACGTGGGACAAAATTCCTGGGAAGAAATCAACGATGGTATCTCCGGGTCAAACTACGGCTGGTCCATTTGCGAAGGGGCTTGCGTGCCGCCAAACGCAAACTTTCGCGATCCGCTATTTCAATATGGACATGGCAACAGCGCGACAACCGGGTGCGCAATAACCGGCGGAGTCTTTTATAACCCGTCCACGGTAAATTTTCCGGTCGACTACGTCGGTAAGTATTTCTATGCGGAGTTCTGTACCGGTTGGATTCGACGATTTGATCCGGCAACCGGAACGGACACGTCCTTCGCGACCGGCATCTCTAATCCGGTGGATCTGATTGTGACCGCGGATGGCAGTCTCTACTATTTGGCACGGGGTACGGGCTCAGTTTTTAGGGTTCGCTTCAACGGCCCGACGAACACCTTTGGCGAGGTGATCGGGCGCATAACCAGGAGCAGTGACGGTTCGGGTATCTCCGGCGCTGTTGTTCGAATGACCGGCACGCAGACACGAAAGACGATCACTGACGCAAACGGCAACTATCGCTTCGACACTGTCCCGACTAATGGTACTTATGCGATCACGCCTTCGCGCGCCAACTTCTCCTTCTCTCCAACTGAGCGCGTTCTCAGCCAGCTGGGCAACACCACCGATGCACCGTTCACCGGCATACCCACCGGCACCAGCAGTAACCCGCTCGACACGCCCGAGTTCTTTGTGCGCCAGCACTATGTCGACTTCCTGAATCGCGAGCCGGACGAAAGTGGGTTTAACTTCTGGAGTGATCAAATCATTAGTTGCGGGACCGACGCCCTTTGCCTCGAGCGTCGCCGTGTGAACGTCTCAGCAGCTTATTTTCTTGCGATTGAGTTTCAGGAGACGGGAGGTTTGGTTGACAGTTTGTATCGCACGAGTTTTAACCGGCGAGCTTCTTACAGTGAGTTTGTGCCGGACACACAAATCGTTGGGCAAAACGTGATTGTCGGTCGCACCGGTTGGGAGAGCCAGTTGGAAACAAACAAACAGTCATTTCTCATCGCGTGGGTGCAACGGCCGGCTTTCGTCAGTGCTTATGGAGTGCTAGCGGATGACAGTTATGTTGACACTCTGATTAGTCATACAGGCGTTGCGTTTACCAGTAGTGAACGAAATGCACTGGTGAACAGCCTGGTGAATCGGACCGCAACGCGCGCGCAAGTGCTGAGGCAAATCGCAGAAGATTCGCGTTTTAAAGCACTGAAGTTTAATGACACGTTTGTCATGATGGAATACTTCGGCTATCTGCGCCGCGATCCTGATGCAGCAGGTTTTCACTTCTGGCTAGACAAGCTGAACCAGTTCAATGGCAACTTTGAACAAGCGGATATGGTCAAGGCCTTCATCGTTTCCGGCGAATATCGCGACCGTTTTCCACAATAAGCGCAGCAATGAAAAACTAGCCGCGGATTAACGCGGATTGACTCAGATCAGAACTCAACACTCTGATCCGCGCTGGTCCGCCCACGTAGATCCGCGGCCCAGCTTCAATCTGATTGAATACACAATCGTCCGAACCCGCTGTTTGCTGGGCTTTTCGCGACGTGGTAAGGTATTAACCGCTCGGACACGCTTCTTCCTCTAATGCGTTCATACAACACCTAGCTTTGCGATCCGAAGGTTGAAAATCCGTCAATCGCCTTTGTCAGCTCAACTACTCTCAGTCTTTCACGAGGACTTATGAAAAAGCTCGGTTTAATCTTGGTGGCGTCTTTTTGTTTAGCGTCATTTGGTTCAAGCGTATCTGCGCAAACCACCTACACCTGGAATCAGAATAGTTTCGCCGCCTGGACCACTGCAACAAACTGGACTCCAACCCGTACCACACCTGCCTCCAATGACATCCTGGTTTTCAACAGCGGTGCCACTACTACGGCTACCGGCGTACCAGGCGAACAGATTGGGCAGCTGTTGATATCGGGTGGCACGACGATAACTCTACAGCCCGCGGCAGGCGTTTTGACTCTTACGATTCTTGGCAACGTCGGGACCGATCTTTCAGTTGCAACCGGGTCCCATCTGCGCATTACCGGCGGTGACACGAACACTAATACACTCAAAATCCTCCTGGCGGCGGGCGCTACCGGAAGTATTGCCGGGGAGATGACTTTCACGACGGCCCAGCATCAGATCGATGCAGCGGACGCGAGCGGCATTACGTTCACTTCAGGATCCACGTTTACTTACAGCCCGGGCTCCGCTGCCGGAAATTCATTTACTAACGCCGGCACCCCGAGTGCTGTTGTCTTCGCTTCGGGCTCCAAGTATGTCTGCGGGGGCGGCGCCAGCCCCTTCGGTTTGGCCGAGCCGGCTTCGAAGGTCGTCTTCCAAACTGGTAGTTTGTATCGGCATAACAGCACTGCAGCTCCTTCTTTTTCTGGCCGCACCTACGCTAATGTGGAGGTCAGTTTCGTAGGCGTAACCGTCACCGGTAGCAGCGCCGTATCGATGGATGACCTAACTGTCACTTTTGGAACTCTCAACTTCAACATGACAGGGCTCGGACATTCCATCAAGGGAAATATCGTCGTCGGAGCGGGCAGCAATCTCAATTTCGCGCCGGCAAGTGCGTTAACAGTTAACTTGAATGGGACGTCCGTGCAGGCTATTAGTAACAGCAGCCAGCTCACACTGAATAACGTTGATCTAACCGTCGTTATCAATAATCCTAACGGCATCACGCTCTTATCAAATGTAGATATCCGCAACGGAACGCTCAATCTCACGTCGGGTAACATCACTACTGGCGCCAATAGGCTGTTCATCTCTGCCCCGGCAACGGTCACCCGCACCAGCGGACACGTCATCGGCAATCTGAGAAAGGGTTTTCTTGCACCCGGAACCAAGACCTTCGAGGTAGGTACTGCCAATGGATATTCTCCCGTGACATTGAACTCGACGGGGACATTTGGGGAGTTCACTATCAAAGCCACGGAGGGAGCGCATCCCAATGTAAACCCGGCGACTTCGCTTCAGAGGTTCTGGACTATAACCGCCACCACCAACGCGTCGGCCGATCTGACCTTCCAGTACCTGGTTGGCGATGTCGTGGGCACTGAAGCGAATTACAAGGTAGTCAGAGTTTCAGGCGGAACACCAACTGTTTTTCCATCGAGCACGGTTAACCCAGCCGCTCATACCGTTAGCATCGCCGGTGTGACCAGTTTCTCTGACTGGACGGCGAGCGAGGATGTTGCTCCGACACAAGAATTTGGTGAAGTAATAGGTCAGGTAACGAACGGCGTAGGGGGACCGCCGGTACCCGGCACGGTAGTTCGACTAACGGGCACACAGAACCGCAAGACCATTACTGATGCGAACGGACGCTACCGTTTCGATAACGTTGCTACCAGCGGCAGCTATACGGTAACGCCGTCGCGAGTAAACTTCGTGCTCACTCCAAACCAACGCGCGCTGACCCAGCTTGGTAACACCAACGACGCGTCGTTTATCGCGCTACCAACCGGTGGGACAGCCAATCCCCTCGACACGCCGGAGTTTTTCGTCCGGCAACACTACGTGGACTTTTTGAACCGCGAGCCTGACGAAAGCGGCTTCAACTTCTGGAGCGATCAAATGATCAGTTGCGGCAGCGATGCCACCTGTCTTGACCGCCGTCGGACCAACGTTTCGGCAGCGTACTTTTTGTCGATTGAGTTTCAGGAGACGGGGGGACTAGTCGACGGTCTCTATCGTACGAGTTTTGATAGGCTGCCGTTTTACAGCGAGTTTGTGCCGGACACGCAGATCGTAGGACAAAACGTAGTTGTCGGACGTACCGGATGGGAGAACCAGTTGGAAACAAACAAGCAGGCATTTCTGAATGCGTGGGTCCAGCGGCCTGCTTTTGTAAATGCTTATGGGACCCTGGGGGACGAGGCTTATGTTGATACGCTAATCAGCCATACGGGCGTTACGTTTACGAGTAGTGAACGAAATGCATTGGTAAACAGCCTGGTGAATCACACGGCAACGCGAGCGCAAGTGCTGAGGCAAATTGCGGAAGATCCGCGGTTTAAAGCACTGAAGTTCAATGAGACTTTTGTAATGATGGAGTATTTCGGCTACCTGCGGCGCGATCCGGATGCAGTGGTTTTCAGTTCTGGCTCGACAAGCTGAACCAGTTCAATGGCAACTTTGAACAGGCGGATATGGTCAAGGCGTTCATTGTGTCAGGCGAATACCGGGATCGCTTTCCGCAGTGAACAACGCGGCTTTGCCGCCACACCGTGCGCAAAGGCTCCGCTTTCCGGCAGCCGATACTTTTTTGAGGCTCGCCTCCATGTGGAGGCGCAGCCTCACCGAATCTGACAAAGATTCGACGGTAAGGCAGAGCTTTACGGCACGGTTGGCGGCAAAGTCGCGTCGCACAAATCCTCACCTTATCTCCAGTCAATAGTTTAGAATCCCTCGGTCTCAGAACAGCCCAATGACTCGCCGAGTTATCGTTGCCATTCTTCGCTTCGCGATGCGCGTCTACTTCCGAAAGGTGGAAGTGGTTGGCATTAAGCACGTGCCACGCGACACCCCGGTAATCTTCGTTCTCAATCATCCGAACGCACTCGTTGATCCCGCTTTTCTTCTTACCCTGGCGCCCCGGCGGGTATCTTTTCTGGCGAAGTCGCCGCTGTTTCGCATGCCGGTACTTGGCTACCTGGTGCGCGCGATGGATTCGCTTCCCGTCTACCGCCGGCAAGATGAAGGCGAAGATGTCTCAAGAAACCTCGAAATGTTTGCTGCTGCAAGCACTCTGCTGGCACGCGGTGGCACTATCGGCATTTGTCCCGAGGGGGTTTCGCATGATGAACCTCGTCTTCGTCCCATCAAGACCGGCGCCGCGCGCATTGCCCTTGGCGCTGTCTCTACCGGCGAGGTGGCCGATCTGAAAATCGTACCCGCGGGACTGTATTACACTTCAAAAACAAAATTCCGCAGCGCCGTTTTGCTCTACTTTGGAAATCCGATCGAGGTGAAGCCAGTTGATATGGATGCTGACGGTAATCCACCTCGGGCTGCCGTCAAGGAGCTTTCCAATCGCATTGAGTGCGCGTTACGGGAAGTGATGCTCGACGCCGAACATGAAGAAGCGCTGCAGACTATCAGCCGTGCGGAACGAATTTTTTCTTCGGAACCCGATCATGAGGGGGAAGAGAGTCTCGCTGAAGAGTTGCAACTACAGCAACGCTTCGTCAAAGCCTATCGAGTTTTGCAGGAGCGTGCGCCGGAACGACTGCGCCGGCTGGAAGTGCGTATGAGCCGGTTCGAAGAGGAGCTTACTCAGGCTGGAGTTGATCCGGATGATCTTTCGCCACCGAAATCCACGCTGGATGTGTTCACGCATTTGCTGAGTCGCGTGCTGCTGTTTCTGGTGCTGATCGCTCCAGCGACTCTGGGGTTTCTCGTGCATTATCCCGCCTACCGGCTCGGAGGATATCTTGCTACGCGGATCTCAAGAGATGACGACGATGTGGTTTCCACCGTCAAGATCCTGTCGGCCATGTTGTTGTTTCCCCTCACCTGGCTCGTTGCAGCGGTGGCAGGTTACAAGCTCGAAGGGTGGATCCTGGCCCTGGCCGCACTTACGCTAATCCCGGCGGCGGGCTACCTTGCGATTCTGTTCTTCGAAGGTTTCGATAGGTTTATGGGCGGGGTTCGGGCCCTGGCGTTCTTCCTTGTGCGACGGCGATTTTTCGTGCGACTGCTTGCCGAGCGTAAGGCAATTCGCAGCGAGATTCTCTCCCTCGGAAGGGAGACCGCGAATCTCAGCCACTGATTTTTGTTACCTGATTAGGCGAGGGGGAAGGGGAAACTGACTCTTGCTAATACGCCTTTAATTCAATTCAGCACACTCTCGTTTATTTCTTTCTTGCTTTGGCACTTGCGCTCTTTGACGACTTCGCAGCGCCGGCTCGCTTTTTACCCGCAGACCTGACGGTTCGACCTTTACGGCCTTCACTCTGGACTCTGCCAGCCTTGATCAGATTTTCATAACTTCCGCGCACAACATTGCGCGCGACCTTCAACGAATTAGCTAACTCTCGTTCACTCGGCAGATAACTACCAACCGTCATGGCCCCGGATTCTATTAGACTGGTGAGCTGGTCCGTAATCTGTTTGGTCATTGATTCCGGACGCTTGCGATTGACACGTATAGTTGTTTTCACTCTAACTTCCCTCCTCGGTCTGGTTCAAGTTTTGGGGTATTGGAATTCTATGCAGGCAAGATTGATGTGTCAACAGGACCATGCAAGGTCGAAGATCCAAAGTCCAGAGTCACAGGTCTGTTTTGCAAGGCGAGCCTCCACCTTGGCCGTTTCAATGACGCCAGTCCCTGGAAACAGACGTTGGACTTTGGACCTTCGACTTTGAACTCTTTATAAGGCTTTGTGGCTTCGTAGTATCTCCAGCGTACGGTCCAGCGGCAGCGCTTCAACTGTATGGCCACGGCCGGTTGTTGTAGTGGCACGAAACAGCGAATTATAGATGGCCTCTTCGGTTGCTTCGATGACTGCCAGGAACAGCGGTGACATCGAATCGTTGGACAGGACCTTGAAATTGCGTGGCAGATTTCGCGTCGCTGGTTCACTTGAAGTTTGAATTCGCAGCTCAGGCGAAGTTGAAAAAGCGATCGCGTAGTCACCACTACCGTTGCTGCCTGCAGCGCCGGTGCGCGCCAACCCGAGCATCGCGCGCGCGGCCATTCGACTCAGATTGCGAGCCTCAACCGGTGCGTCGGTGGCAATGACTATGATGATCGATCCATCCGGAGTGTTGGGGTCACAGGGTAGTTGGTGAACGTCTTGTCGTTGACATCTGCCGATAAGTCCGCTTGCAAGTTCGTCTTTCAAGTAATACTTGCCCAACTCTCGTCCGACCGGCGCACCATTAATTGTCAACACTCCACCGAAGTTCGTTTGCACCAGGATGCCGACCGTGTAGCCGCCCAGCTTTGCCGGCAGTTTTCTCGAAGCGGTGCCGATTCCTCCCTTGAATCCAAACGCAACCGTCCCGGTGCCGGCACCAATAGATCCCTCCTCGACAGTGCCGCCCTTCGCGCTCTTGATGGCATTGAAGACATCTTCACGCGAAATATGCCGCCCGCGAATGTCGTTGAGGTAGCCATCGTTTGTTTCGGCAACAACGGGGTTCACAGATTGCGCCTCCTCGTTGCCTGGTAACGAGAGCATATAGTCAAGCAGAGCATCGGCGACGCGAGGGACGCTCAGAGTTGACGTGAGCAGAATCGGGGTTTCAATTTCGCCCAGCTCGTTGACTTGAGTGGAACCCATCAATTTGCCAAAACCGTTTCCCACAAATATTGCCGCCGGGACCTTCTCGCGAAACAGATTGCCCTGGTGAGGCAGTATGGCAGTGACGCCGGTACGAATATTCTCGCCGCGAATGACGGTGGCATGACCAACCATTACTCCGTTGACATCAGTAATTGCATTTAGTGGCCCGACCGGCAGGATACCTACCTTGATTCCGGCCTCGCGTACGCGCGGCCGTCGCTTCTCCTGCGGAATTGAAGAACCCGAGAAAGGATTTGCGGCGACGAGGACGGCGGTTAATAACAGAACGAGAACCAGGGTGAGATAGCTACCGTTAGGCTTTTTTCCTCCAGGGAATCTTTTTAAAAAAAGAGTTTCAGCAACGCACAAGAGCGGGGGCAAGCCCGCCTTCCCGACCCTGAGTTTCCTGAACTGCTCGCTCCCCATCACGTTGAAAGTCTTTCCTGGTTAGGTTATGGCTGAAGGCTAATCATCTCAGGGTCGGGAACGCGGGTTTAGCCCCGCTCTGACCATGCTTAAGTACCGCTAGTCAGTTGCGAAAATGGCAATCAGCGCCGGAATTGTAAGCCACAACAATCCCTTCAAGAGGAAGAACAATAATCCCCAGAACCCCAGCCTTCTTATCCAGCTCTTTAGATTCATTTCAGTTTGATAGGCAGTGGGCCTTCCCGCCGACTATCGCAGGGCAGCTCGTTTCACTGTTTTCCTTCGGCCTCGTCCTTAGATACTTATTGTATCCTTCCCCAGGCGCTGGTTTTCCAGTTATCGATAGCTTCAGTTCCTACAATCCAGGGCGGAAGTGGCATTAACAACTTCTCTGAAAGCGCACAAACATACGGTTCATACATCGCTCGCAGTTCAGCCAATCTCTTTTCCGCTTCTTCGCCGTCGCGCAAATTCGTGTTGTTCCTTTCGAGAATCTCTCTGATTCGTTCGAGGTCGCCGGGCATAAGCCGGCAAGCGCCCGGTTCCGGAGTAGTGGGCATGGTTCTAAATATCTGTGCCAGATCGACTACCGCGTGACGCGCCATCGCAAAGGTCAGCTTTGCTTGCCAGGTGGGCGTGTTTCCCACTCCCACCAACACCAGCGCGCAGGTGTCGAGAATCGTAGTCAATGAACCCAGCCATGATTGATTGTCGTGTTGTGAGCGAAAGTAGCAGAGCACCGGATACGACAAGTGACTTTCAAGTAACTCCGCCGACCAGTGTTCCCATTCATGAAGAACTGAATTGAGATCTTCGAGGCTTCCACTCTCCGCATGCCGGCGCAGCATTTCTGCCGCACTTGAGGGCGAACCCGCGCGCGCATCAAGCAGCGCAATGTTAACTTCTCGTCGCGAGAATGCCCCGTAGAGAACCGGGAGGTAGCCGATGACAATGGCCAATAGTCCAAAGCCATTGGCCGCCTCGATTACTGCGATGGCTCGGCCGAGCGAGAACATCGGCACAACGTCGCCGTAGCCGAGGGTGAAAAACGTCTCGCCGCTGATGTAAAGATACGACGCGAAGTGTCCTGTTTCCCTGGGAACGTTAAGTTCGGTTTGCAGACCCCAGTGCAACGTCGCATAACCGAGAATTAGGCCGGCCGCCCAGGTAGCCAGCAGCATCAGCAGCGAGATTGGACCAAACGTTCCCAGATACTTCTCGCGGCGTTTGCGATTGCGCATTGCCCGCACGAGACGCGAGCAGATGCTCCACATGGTGATGTAAAAGAGACTGGTGAGCCGGAGACGCCGGGTGACGCGCCGCGGCAGTATGATCGTCTCAAACGCATCCCAGAGAATTATCAGGATCAGGACAATGCCAGGGATGACGGCTAGCTGTCTCATTCGACTTGAGCGTAGGCGGAATCGATCGGGAAAAGTTAGTATTACTCTGGTAACGAACAGATGTTATCGTTGAGTCGACGTTTTACCAAAGCACCGTGCGAAGAACGACACTGTCCTGGTTGCTCTAAGCTCTGTGCCATCTCAGTGTTCTCTGCGACTCCGTGGTATGAATCTTTTTCTTGATTACTCACCACAGAGACACCGAGAACACTTGAGGTGGCAGAGAGAACCTTGAAATTAACATAACTTTAGATTTGTAAGCTGTTAGATAACTGATGACGCCTCTAATCATCCACGGCCACTTCTATCAACCACCACGCGAGAACCCCTGGACTGGAATAATCGATCCGGAACCCGGTGCGCTGCCGTTTCACGATTGGAACGAACGCATCTACGCTGAGTGTTACGAGCCGAATAGCGCAGCTCCGGATTGTTGTCGGCGGTGCAGAGCAGATCGTAAATAACTACGAGCATATAAGTTTTGATTTTGGACCAACGCTGCTTTCCTGGTTGCAACAACATCATGCAGAGACTTACAGCCGCATTCTCACCGCCGATGCTCTGAGCGCCGCCAGGCACGGTGGACATGGCAATGCGATTGCGCAGGCTTACAATCATGCAATTCTGCCGCTCTGTAACGAGCGCGATCAAACGACTCAAGTGCGTTGGGGTATCGCCGATTTCCGTTATCGATTCGGCCGTGAGCCTGAGTCGATGTGGTTGCCGGAAACCGCCTGCAACGATGACGTCCTCGGCGTGTTGATCGATGAAGGAGTGCGTTTTGTTATCCTGGCTCCGCAACAGGCCCAAAGAGTTCGCAGTAAGAAGTCTGTCCTGGCCGATGATTGGCATACTGTCGGTCGCGACACAATCGACACGAGTGTCGCCTACAGCTATTTCCATCGCGATGATTCCGGCCGATCGATCGCGGTGTTCTTCTACGATCGGAAACTCGCCCACGATATAGCCTTTGAACAGGCCCTGGCCTCGAGCCAGTTGCTGGTGGATCACTTCGCGCAACGACGGGCCGAGCTATCGGGTTTAATCAATATCGCCACCGACGGCGAAACCTATGGGCATCACCACAAGTTTGGCGATCTTTGCCTGGCTTATGCACTCCAGGTGGATGCGCCGGCGCGTGGATTTAGGCTGACGAACTATGGCGAGTATCTGGAACAGTTTCCGCCGGCGCTCGAAGTCGAAATCAACAATGGTGAGAGAGGCGAAGGCAGTTCATGGAGTTGCATACACGGAGTTAGTCGTTGGATTCGCGACTGTGGTTGTCACACCGGCGGCGAGCCCGGCTGGAACCAGGCCTGGCGCGGACCGTTGCGAGCGGCGCTGGATTTTTTGCGTGACGAAGCAGCTATTTATTTTGAAGCGACGCGGGGTGAACTGTTCAGGGATCCGTGGCTTGCGCGCGACGATTCAATTAGTTTGGTCCTTGACGAATTCAAGTCGCGCGAAGAGATTTCTTGCCGTGCATGCGCCTGGTGAGCTAACTCGTGAACAACAACAGAGGGCACTCGGGTTTCTGGAGGTGCAGCGGCAATGCGCTGCTGATGTATACGAGTTGTGGCTGGTTCTTCAGCGACATTTCCGGCATTGAGCCGATCCAGATTTTAAAGTACGCGGGACGCGCGCTTGGATCTCATGAATCAACTTGGTCTGCCTTCTCCGCGCGAACGATTCCTCGAGATCCTGGCGGAAGCGAAAAGTAATCGTCCTGAGTTGGGCAACGGCGCCGATATTTACCAACGATTAGTCGAGCCGCTGCGGTTTCGCCGAGCCGGCGATGAAGTTTTAGTAAGGTAAGTGCTCTCCCAGCAAATCGCTGGACCGAAACACTAAACGCGTATGACTACGAAAAGGCCGCGAACAAAAAAGAGCGCCAGCAAAGCCACTCGCTCCAAAGTGCGCGTATCCAAGCCACCTGAATCTCAAATTGCTCGATCGCAGCCGATGCTCGGCGAGCTTGACCTCCATCTCTTCGGCGAAGGTCGTCATGAACTGATTTATGAAAAGCTTGGCGCTCATGCTCTCACTCATGATGGCGTAAAGGGAGTTTCGTTTGCAGTTTGGGCGCCTGCGGCCGCGCAGGTAAGCGTGGTAGGCAACTTCAACGACTGGGACGGCACGCAAAACCAGATGCGGCGCCTTGGCGGCTCCGGGGTCTGGGAAACGTTTATTCCCAACCTGCAACCAGGCGAACTGTACAAGTATCAGATTCAAGCGCCCGGCCTGCCACCCTTTCTCAAGGCCGACCCTTACGCTTCATTTGCCGAAGAGCCACCTGACACTTCTTCGATCGTATACGAGTCGAGCTATCGTTTTCGTGACTCACGCTGGATGAAAAAACGCGCCGGCCGCGAACACTTTCGGTTGCCGCTCTCGATTTACGAAGTCCACTTTGGATCATGGCGTCGCCAGGTACGAGATGGAGAGAATCGCGCCGTTTACTTATCGCGAGATGGCCGAGCCGCTGGCTGAATACGTATTGGCGATGGGCTTCACTCACGTCGAGTTTCTGCCGTTGAAGGAGCATCCTTACGGACCGTCATGGGGTTACCAGGTCAGCAACTACTACGCACCTTCAGCGCGTTACGGAACGCCGGACGATCTTCGTTATCTGATCGACTACCTGCACCAACGCGGCATTGGCGTCATTATGGATTGGGTGCCCGCGCATTTTCCCAAAGACGCTTTCACTATCGGACGTTTCGACGGCACGGCGCTTTACGAACATCTCGACCCGCGCAAGGGCGAACATCCCGATTGGGGCACTTACATTTTTAACTACGGCCGCAACGAAGTGCGAAACTTCCTGCTGGCCAACGCGCTCTACTGGTTCAAGGAGTTTCATCTCGATGGCCTGCGCGTTGATGCAGTGGCGTCGATGCTTTATCTCGATTACAGCCGGAAGGAAGGCGAGTGGATAGCGAATGAGTTTGGCGGACGCGAGAATCTGGAAGCGATTTCACTCCTGAAACAACTGAACGAAGTAGTTCATCGCGAGTGTCCCGGCGCCATGATGATCGCGGAGGAATCGACCGCGTGGCCGCAAGTTAGTCATCCGGTTTATGCCGGCGGGCTGGGTTTTGATTTCAAGTGGAACATGGGCTGGATGCACGACACGCTCAAATACTTCCAAACTGATCCACTCTTTCGCGGCGGCAATCACAATGCGCTGACGTTTGGTTTGCTTTACGCGTGGAGCGAAAATTTTATTCTGCCGTTTTCGCACGATGAAGTTGTGCACATGAAAGGCTCGCTGCTTAACAAGATGCCCGGAAGTGTGGCGCAGAAGTTTGCCAACCTGCGCGCGCTTTACGGTTACATGTGGGCGCATCCGGGGAAGAAGTTGTTGTTCATGGGTGGAGAGTTTGGTCAGTGGCGCGAGTGGAATGAAACCGAAAGCCTCGATTGGCATTTGCTGGAAGATCCGGCACACAAGGGCCTGCAAAACTTAATCAGCGATCTCAACCGCATTTATCAAAAGAAGAACTTGCTTTGGGAAGTGGATGGCGAGCCGGCGGGCTTCGAGTGGATCGACGCCAACAACGCGTCAGAAAATATCGTTTCGTTCATTCGTCGTTCACCGTCAACGCGGAAGGGAATTGATTTGCGTCGGCAACTTTGCGCCGCGTGCTGCGTGAGAATCACCAACTCGGATTGCCGCGCAAGGGAACCTATCGACTGCTGGCAAATACGGATGCTGAGATTTACGGCGGAAGCGGAGTGGAGCTGCCGAAGTCGATCAAGGCTGAGGAGAAACCGATTCACGGCCAACCGTTCTCGGCGACCATTACGCTGCCGCCGTTGGCAACGTTGTGGTTCGAAGCGCCCGCGCCAAGCGGTTACCGTTGCAATCGGTCTCGCCGTGAACCTTCTGCCACCACGCGCTCCAACGCGTTACGAAAAAGCTCATCTGGATCTTCTCTTGCTCTTCGCGTTCGGCGACATGGCCACAGGAATCCGAAGTTCAGAGCGGACACAGCCATGACATTCGAAGTTAAGTTCAGTCCCGACGAGCCTCAATTCGGTCTCGTACTCAGCTGAGATGGACGTCTTCGCGTCTGGTGTCAGACAATTTCCAGGTTGTCGGGCAGTTCGCTTGGGCCTTCGTTGGCTGCGGAAGGCATTTCAAGTCGAAGTGTTTGAGGTGAACTAGCCGATGTCTAATCATGTCGACGCCCGCCAGACTTGCTCCAAAACTATGTAACCAATCAGCGGTTCATACTCGCCACGGTCAGGTCTCATTTCCACAAAAGCGACTTCGTTAAGGATTGCCCGGAATCCTTCGATTTGAATCCTCACCGGGCCACACACTTCCGCGGCGACCCTCTCCTGGGTAGCTGTCTCAACTTCGATTTCGGTTAGGAACTCCAGCTTACCCAGCCGGTATTTCCAGACGCTTGGCAAGACCATCAGCGACGCGCCGGTGTCTACCAGGGCATCGCGAGCGTTAGCGCCCTCGAAAGATCGACTGCCGTTTTCTACCGTGACGGAAGCGACTATTCTGCCCACAATTCATACCCACATACTCCTAAGTGATCTATACACCCGTCGAAAAGAGCCAGTGAACCGTTAGAGATCATAGTCCAGCTTCGTGAAAGCCAGTTTTTGCTGTATTCGCAGACTACCTTCACAAACTATTGATCGTGTATCTTCCCCAACATGATCAACTGGGATGACGTTCGCAAACAGTTTCCGGTGACGGAAAACTCAACCTATCTCAACTCCGCGGCGGCGGGGCCGTTGTCGCGCGCCACGATGGCGGCAGCTACTGAGTATTACCAGCAGATGATGAACGATGGTGATATTCACTGGGACGAGTGGTTGGAAAAACGCGAAGACGTAAGACGCAAAGTGGCCCGGTTCATTAACGCGGAGCCGGACGAGATTGGGCTCACAACCAACACTTCGTCAGGTATGAACGTCATCATCGACGCACTCGAGACGCATGGTGAAGTCATTTCATGCGATCTCGAGTTTCCCGTTTCAACGTTGCCCTGGATGAACCGCCGCATCCCCGTTCACCTGGTTAAATCGATTGCTGGTGGCGTGACAATCGCCGACATTCGCGCGGCGATAAACGTGCGCACCGGTGTTATCTGCATGAGTCATGTCCAGTATTCCAGTGGCTTTCGGGTCGATCTTGAAGAGTTGGGAAACGCCAAGCGAGGTCACGCCCTGGTCCTTAATGCGGCGCAGTCGGCAGGAGTTTTCGAAATCGATGTTAAGCGAATGAAGATTGACGCGCTCTCCGCCACCGGACACAAGTGGATGCTCTCGGGGTACGGGAGCGGGTTCGTCTACTTATCGCGCGAATTGCAGGAGCGATCCAAGCCGCGCGCTATTGGCTGGTTGAGTGTCGAGGATCCATACGGAGATCGAAACAATGAGATCCACCTGCGACACGACGCCGCGGCGCGTGCTGAGCTTGGCTGTCCACACTTCGCCGGGATGTTTGCTTTGGGTGCCTCGGTTGATCGAGTAGCGACCTTAGGGATGAAGAACGTGGAGGAGCGCGCGCTTAAACTGAATCGATTTCTGACCTGCCGTTTGCTCGACTCCGGCTTTAAAGTTCTCTCACCGATTGCCGACGAGCGTATGCGTTCGGCCGAAACGCTGGTGGAGGTTGACGATCCCGCAGCTGTAGTCGCGAAGCTTGCCGAGCGAAAGATAATTGTTACGAAGAAACCGCAGGGAATTCGTGTGGCAACGCACTTTTTCAACAACGAGTCGGATGTTGAGCGTTTGATCGAAGGACTCACAGAGACTTGAGAAATTCAGAGACGGTAGTGGCGCGAAGTAAAATCAGAACTGGGAGCGACAGCGACCAGCCGAAGAGTCAACCAATAAAAAACGCGCACCAGACAAGCGCTCCACTTCTCGAAACTTGAGTGATAGGCTGGTCGCTGTCGCTCCCAGTTCTGATTTTGTGAAGAGGTCCGCCCCAGAAACCACACAGTAGACTTTTGTGCAAAGCCACTCCCCAGTTCTAATTACTGTACTGACGAGTCACTTCCTCCCGCGCTTCTTCTCGGCTGGTGCTTTCGCTTTCCTGGCAGCTGGAGACTTCGGAATTTCACCGCCAAAGTAACTCCGCGCCAGCTTGATGAAAGTCTGCACTATCGGCGAGTCGTAGCCACCGGTCAACCTGGCAACGCCCAACTCCCAGTTGATCTGAGCGCCCTCAATCCACCATCTCACGAGCCGTCCTTTATCAACTGCATCGCTAACAGTTTGTAACGGCACAATACCCACGCCCATGTCTTCTTCGACCATTCTACGGATTGCGGCCTGCCGGCTCAGCTCCATCGAGACATGGAGCGTCACCCCCGCCTGTGCGAAGAACTGATCGATCAACCTGCGTGTGTTGCCACCGCGTTCGCCGAGAATGAGCTTTTCACCGGCGAGTGTATAGGCGCTGATAGTTCGTTGTTTAGCCAGCCGGTGACGCGGCGAGGCGACCGCTACGAGTTGATCCTGGCTCAGCCTTTCAGTGTTGATGCCACGAGCCTCAACCGGTAGCGACACAAAAGCCACGTCGAGTTCGCCCGCCAGAATTTGCTGAACCAAAGCTTCACTGGTCCCGGAGGCCACGGTGACCTCTGCGCCGGCGTGCTGTTTGCGCAGATCTTTCAAGAGTTTCGGCAAAACATCGGTAGTGACCATTGCCGAAGCACTGCCGACGCGCAACCTGCCGCGTTCAGCGCCAGCCAGTTCTGCAATTTCGTCGACCGCTGCATCATGATCGCGAAGGATCTGACGCGCTCGCTGCAGCAATTGTTCGCCGGCTTCAGTGAGCATCACGCGACGCGGAGCGCGAATAAACAGTTTCGCGCCCAGCTCATTTTCCAGTTGCCGGATCTGCATACTAATCGCGGCCTGGGTGACGTGAACGCGCTGTGCGCCCGCGGTAAATGTGCCCAATTCTGCGATAGCGATGAAGGCTCGGAGTTGTCGAATTTCCATAGGGCTCAGGATTCCAATGCGTTGCCGGAGTTAACAGATCTGTTACAGGGTGTTATCAGGGACGGTTATTGTAATAATAAAATCTTTTAGTTTCCATTATAAATTGCGCTTACCTAGAATGGCATCGAGATGGCCCATGAAGAATAACCAGCGCCGTCCGCCCGACTATGGTCACCACCGATAGAAGACAAGCAGGGTTCGCGACTACTCGCCGGCCACCATTAAGACGCGCAGTTGTTGGCGTTGACGGAGGTGGAACTAAAACTCGGGCAGTGGTGCTCGCCGCTGATTTCCGGATACTCGGAGAAGGTCTGGCTGGTGCTTCAAATCCGTTGCGGGTGGGCATCGCCAGTGCGGCCACTTCGATTCGTGAAGCAATCGATCGAGCTTGTGAGAACGCGCAATTGCGGCGCACCGATCTGATTGCTGCGGAAATCGGACTGGCCGGGGCACGTCGGCGTGAATTGAACGCGCGTATGCGTGAAGCGCTCCTCGGTCTGGGCATCGGTGAAATAGTTGTCGTTGGCGATGCTGATATTGCGCTCTACGGCGCCACCGAAGGCGCGCCGGGCTTGATCGTCATCGCCGGTACCGGCTCGATTGTCTGCGGCATAAACGCGCGTGGCAAGACAATCTGCGCGGGCGGCTGGGGACCGATCGCCGGAGACGAAGGGGCCGGCGCCTGGATCGCGCGACGAGCCCTGCGCGCAGTGGCCCAGGCAACCGACGGGCGTGGTCCCGCAACCTTGCTCACCGCCGCAGCTTGCACTTACTTCCATGTTTCTGACCCCTGTGACCTTTCGACAGCGATCTACGCGCCTACCATGACAAACGAACGTCTCGCTGGTTTTGGCAAAGATGTAATTGAAGTTGCGAAAGCGAAGGATCGAGTGGCGCGAGAGATTCTATGCGAAGGTGGCCGTGAGCTGGGGATTGCGGCGGCTGCAGTGATTCGTAACTTAAAGCTGGAGCGCGACGAATTTCAGATTGGTTATGTCGGTGGCGTTTTCGACGCGGCCGGTGAACTTGTTTTGAAGTCAATGCGTGAAGAAATAAGCGGCGTTGCGTCCAAAGCCCAGCTGGGGCCGCCGAGATTTTCCCCGGCGGTTGCAGCTGCACGCATGGCGTGGGAGCATCTTAATCACATGGCGCTTGCGGTTTAATTTTTAAGTATTTGTACAGCTCGAAATCGTTCTTCGGTTCGACCAAGCCTGAATGAATCCTGAAAACCCTGATCTACTTCCTATCACCGAACAAGAGAATCTGAAGACGACCAACCTCAGTTCATTACCTGTTCGCGAAATAATCCGGCTGATGAATGATGAGGACGCGCTCGTTGCTCAGGCGATTAGTCTCGTCCTTCCCGATGTGGAGCGAGCTATCGAGGGAATCGTGTCACGGATTCGCACCGGCGGCAGGCTCTTCTACATCGGGACCGGTACGTCGGGGAGACTAGGTGTGCTTGATGCCGCGGAATGTCCGCCGACGTTTGGCGTGTCGCCCGATTTAGTGCAAGCGGTTATCGCGGGCGGCTATGAAGCGTGCTATCGTGCGGTTGAAGCTTCAGAAGACGACGCGGGTGCAGGGGGAAAAGATCTGCAGGCTCGTGGCTTCACTAAACAAGATGTACTGGTTGGAATTGCGGCGTCAGGTCGGACGCCCTACACAGTGGGTGCAGTAAATCATGCGCGGCGGTGTGGTGCATTCACCATTGCTATCACCTGTGTTCCGCAATCGCCAATCACCGAAGCTGCCGAAGTCAGTATTGTTCCCGTTGTCGGTCCCGAAGTGGTTGCGGGTTCCACGCGACTAAAGGCCGGTACCGCGCAGAAACTCGTTCTCAATATGCTGTCAACAGCAACTATGGTCAGGCTCGGCTACGTAAGCGGAAATCGGATGACAAATGTGCTGCCGCGCAACTCCAAGCTGCGAGCGCGTGCCCTTCGCATCATCATGGCGGAGAGCGGATCAGATGAAGAAACCGCACGGGCCGCGTTGGACAAGTCGGGCGACGATCCGCGTGTAGCTCTGGTAATGATGAAAACAGGGAGTTCAATCGAAGAAGCGAAAGTCGCGCTTGAGGCAGTTAACGGTGTTATTGAACAGGCGGCCTTGATGCTCAGGAAGTAGTTAACCTAAGAACCTTATCTTGTCCGTCATCCTTCATCCAGCACTAAACGGCGCACGCGCGTGCATCTTTGACGCCGGTGGGACAATCGTGCATCCGGACTGGACTCGTCTTTCGCACATCGCGGCGGCAGTCTCTGGTCGCTCTTTCAATTCCGAGGAGATGGCTCGCGCTTTCAGCGAGATGCTCAGAGTTGTAGGAATCGAGATGCAACGCGACGGGTTTGTTTTGCCGGATGAAATGAATCGGCCGCATTGGACCTTTCAACGCACATATGCAGCACTGGGTCTTGATGAGACGGCCTGCGCGGCCGTGATCGAACGTTTGGCTGTTTCGCACGCTCAGCGTCACGTTTGGTGCAGTCCGGATCCGGCAGCCTCGCGTACACTCGATCAGCTGAAACAACAAGGTTTGATTCTCGCCGTAATTTCAAACACTGAGGACGGGCGATTAATTGATTCGCTTGAGGCAGCAGGCATTTCAGACCGCTTTGATCTACTCATTGACTCGCACCTTGTCGGCCATCGCAAACCGGATGCGGCGATATTCAGACTGGCTCTGGACCGGCTTGGTATCGAGGCCCACGAAGCCGCCTTCGTCGGAGATTCTTATGTGCACGATGCGCTGGCCGCGCGTGCAATGGGGCTGCGCGGAATTCTGCTTGACCCGCTTGACTTACATCCTGAAAGCGTTTGCCCGCGGATCAAAACACTGGACGAGTTGTGTTCGAATGGGGGCCAGGCGTTAGCTTCATTTTAGTAGTCTTATGTTCGAGGTTTTCATAAAAACTTTCGCTGTAGCTCTTTTGCTGATAGCGAGTGTGCCCGCGCTTCCGCAAACGAGTCAGGCAGTAAAGCAGACTGCTTTGGACCAACGAGTGCGGGCGGAGGTATCGCAGTTCAAGGGCAAGGTCAGCCTCTACGCAAAGAATCTCGATACGGGTGCAACTTACGAACTCGCCGGCGACGATCGCGTTTCAACTGCCAGCACAATCAAGATTGCCATTATGGTAGCGGCCTTCGCGCGCGTGAATGAAGGCAAAGCGAAGTGGACCGATGATCTCGTCCTGACAAAAGAAAAGAAAGTGGGCGGTTCGGGAATTCTTGGCGAATTCGGAGATGGTCTCCACTTAAGTTTCCGCGACGCCGTAAACTTGATGATGATCATGAGCGATAACACGGCCACAAATCTGGTGATCGATGTCCTGACTGCAGACGCGGTCAACGCTCGGATGGAGTCGCTCGGTTTTAAGGAGACTCGTTTGATGCGACGGGTGTTCGGCGGCGGCGAAAGCATTGAAGGTAAAAAAGAAGAGAGCAAACGCTTCGGACTTGGACGAACGACGCCGCACGAAATGGTTGCGCTCCTGGAAAAACTGGAACGTGGTGAAGTCGTAAGTGCAGCCGCCTCGAAAGAGATGCTCGAGCTAATGAAGCGCGAGCAGGGAACCAACGGACTCTGGCGCGACGATTGGCGTCTGCCCAAAGCTACGAAATCAGGCGCTCTCGACGCGCTGCGCAGCAATATCGGAATTCTTTATCATCCGCGCGGGCGCATTGCGATTGCGATCACCTGCAGCGAAATGCCGGAACCGAATTGGACAGTCGACAACCCGGCGCTGCTATTGATGTCAAGACTCTCGGAAGTTTTGGTTGATGGATTAGGGAAGCCATAGGTTGAAAGAGCGGGGGCATGGCTGCTTGAGAGTCTTTGGTGCTGAACCAAGCATACGACCAGGCAGTCTCCGGGTCAGGAAGGCGGGCTTGCCCCCCGCTGACTTTTAGGTAACTAAATGAAGTCCATTGATCTTGTCATCATCTTTGGCTACCTAATCGGCATCACGTTGTTTGGTGTTTGGTTCTCTCGCAAACAGGAAACCACTCGCGACTACTTCCTCGGCGATCGCACTGTGCCCTGGTGGGCCATCGCCGCATCCATCGTCGCCACTGAAACCTCGACCATCACTTTTATTTCAGTGCCCGGAATCGCGTTTGCGCGCAACGGGAATTTCCAGTTTATTCAACTCGTCTTCGGCTACCTGCTTGGGCGCATAGTGATCTCGCTGCTCTTCATTCCTTCGTATTTTCGTGGCGAGCTGATGACTGTTTATCAACTGCTCGAGCGGCGTTTCGGAAATCGCATCAAGATGTTGGCAGCCTCGTTGTTTGTGGTGATGCGAAACATTGCAGACGGCATTCGCCTGCTGCTCACCGCCTTCGTTCTGGCGGCGGTTTACACAGCCTTCCAGCCGCAGGCAAACCCGGAAACGATCGTGATCGCGTCGGTTGTACTACTCGGCGTGGTAATGATCATCTTCACTTACTTCGGCGGCATGGAGGCTGTAATTTGGGTTGAGGTAGTGCAGTTGGGAATCTATCTCGCGGGCGCCGCGATGGCGGGCGTAGTTCTTATCATGGCCATTAAGGGTGGCTGGGGTCAGGCAATTTCTCTGGGCGAGCAGTATCACAAGTTCAATTTCGTCGACTTCGGAATCAGGCCGACCGCGTACGTATTTAGCGCGCCCCTTACCAACCATACGTTTAGTTTCACCTTGCCTGTTGACTTAACGAAGACCTACACACTCTGGGCCGGCTTACTCGGCGGCTGCTTCCTAACGATGAGTACGCACGGCACTGATCAGTACCTGGTGCAACGTTATCTGTGCACCGACAAGCCGCGACGCGCAGCGCTGGCGTTGCTTACCAGTGGCGCAGTTGTCTTCGCACAGTTTCTCGGCTTTTTGTTTATCGGCGTGCTGCTGTTTGCCTTTTACGCGCCGCATACTGATCCGGCCTACGGCACATTAGCGAGCGGCGTTGCCACAATTCCGGTTGCCGGTACTTTTCAAGCCGTCGGCGGTGACCGTGTCTTTCCTGACTTCATCACCAAGTTTATGCCGTCGGGTTTGTCTGGACTGGTTGTCGCCGCCATTTTTGCCGCCGCCCTGTCGTCATCACTCAATTCAATTGCCGCTACCGCCGTAAACGATCTCTACAAACCGTTCCGGCCGAAGCGCGATGATAGGCACTACCTGCGCGTGTCACACTGGTTAACGCTGCTTTGGGGCCTCATTCAAATCGGCGTAGCACTTGTAGCGATGCGTCAGAATCGTTCGGCGCTCGATCAGGCCCTATCTGTAGCGTCGTTAATAAACGGTCCGGTGCTGGGTGTCTTCCTGGTTGGAACATTCCTGCGCCGCGTCAGCGAACCGCCGGCGTTGATCGGGATGGTGGCTAGTATGGTGTTGATGTGCTACATACGTTTCTGGACCCCGATTGCGTGGACCTGGTACGTCTTGATTGGCAGTTTGATAACTCTCCTGGTCGCCTGGATTGCCGGGTTCTTTTTTGCGCCCGCTTCCAGTGAACGTCGCGACGAACTTTCGCCGACAGGGTGATTGGGATTAAAAGAGCGGGGGGCAAGCCCGCCTTCCTGACCCTGAGCTTTTCTCAGTTGTTTGTTTCATCCTGATTGAAGGCCTTTCAAGCTAATGCAATCGGAGCTGGTAGAGCAGCTCAAGGTGAGGAAGGTGGGCTTGCCCCCGCTGCTTTGAGCATCATGGACTGAATTAGTTAAAGCAATGAAAGAAAAACTTAGAAACGCGATTCAATTGAAACTTACACTCGCTTTGCTGCTGGCGCTTTTGATTACCCCTCTGTACCAGTTTGGTTCGCCTGCACAAGCGCGCGCAAAGTCTTCAGCAGTCAAACCCTATTCTTCGAAGCCGTCCAAAGCGGCACTCGCCTGGGCCAACAACGAATTAGCGCGGATGTCGCTTGACGAAAAGATCGGCCAGTTAATCTCTGTAGGCATCAACGCCACCTTCCTAAATCAGGACAGCGACGCGTTCAAAGCACTGCGCCACCAGGTTGAAGACAATCACGTAGGTGGCATCATTCTGTTTCGCGGCCCGGTCTATGAGTCGGTGATGCTGAGCAACCGCATGCAGAAGCTTGCGCGATACCCGCTGCTTATCTCCGCGGATCTGGAAGCGGGCTCGGGCATGCGTTTCGACGACACGGTGAACCTGCCGTGGAACATGGCGGTCGGCGCGACTGACAATCCTGACTACGCTCGACGTCAGGGTGCATTGACTGCGCATGAGGCGCGCGCGCTTGGCGTACAACAAATTTATGCGCCCGTTGCCGACGTGAATAACAATGCTGCGAATCCCGTTATCAATGTGCGATCTTATGGCGAAGAACCGGCGGCTGTGGGACGCTTTGTGGCTGCCTTCATCGAGGGTGCGCAAAGTAACGGGGTGATAGCAACGGCGAAACACTTTCCCGGGCATGGCGACACCGCCACTGATTCACACCGCGGTCTGCCGGAAATCAATGTCAGTCGTGAACGACTTAACAAGATTGAGCTGGTGCCGTTTCGTGCGGCAGTTGCAGCTGGAGTGGGATCTGTGATGACTGGCCATATAGGCATGCCGCAAATCGATCCCACCGCAGTTGTCCCCTTGCCGCGCGACCTCAAACTAAAGCCGATTGACACAGATGAGGCTGCCGAGATTGTAGTTGAAAAGGGAACTATGCCGACGACACTTTCGCCGGTGATGAACGGAATTCTGCGGCGCGATCTAGGTTTCGACGGCTTGATCGTTACTGATGCGATGAGCATGAGCGGCTTGACGCTCTATTTCACGCAGGAAGAAGCTTCGGTGCGCGCGCTGGAAGCAGGCGCAGATCTCTTGCTGAAACCGGCTGACCCCGATGCGGCCATTCGCGGCGTACGCGAGGCAGTAACGAAAGGTCGGTTAAAGGAAGAACGCATTAATCAATCGACGCGAAAAGTGCTCGCTGCAAAGTATGACCTTGGTTTGGTCGAACAAAAAATCACCCCGGTCGAAACGATCGACCTGAATGTGGCAGGTAGGGAATCCACGGAGCTGGCGCGCGAGATTGCCGAGCACGCGATCACTTTGGTTCGCAACGATGACAAATTAGTACCGCTGATTTCATTAAAGCGGAATGCACGAATTTTTAACCTGGCGATCACTAACGGCGACGATCGCCTGTGGATCGCTAACGCCTTTTCCGAAGCCATCGGACGAACGCTCTGTAGTTTGCCCGCGGACGCCGGCAATCCATGCGGGCGCAACGTTGAAACGGTTGTGCTCGATGATCGTTCGACCGACGCCGAGGTTCAGAAGGCCCTGGAACAGGCTAAGGGCGCTGACCTTGTTATTGCGTCTCTTTACGGTCGGGTCAGAACCGGTCAGGCACGCAGCGTTGGTTTGCCTGAGCCGGGCGCGAAGGCCCTTTCTGCATTGATAAGCAGCAAACTACCGCTGATCGGCATTAGTTTTGGCAATCCGTATCTGCTGCAGAGTTTTCCTGAGCTTCGCACTTATGTGGTTGCCTATGGCGACATGCCCAGCCTGCAACAGGCAGCAGCACGGGCGGTGCTCGGAGAGATCGACATCACCGGCAAGTTGCCGATTTCATTGCCCGGACTTTATCCGCGCGGGACGGGAATTCAAGTGAAACGCGGGCAATGAAACGCTCAAAGGTGTTTGTCACTTTCTTGCCCGATGCCACTGAAATGAGGTCAGTACCACCACGCGGTAGCGGGTTCCTGATTGCCGATTGTCCAATTGCCGATTTACGATTAGCGTCTGGCGATAAGGCCATTTGGCAATCGGAAATCGAATATCCACAATCGAAAGAGCCACCCGCTCCCGCGCGGTGGTACTGACCACATCTCGCCGCGCTGATGCTAATGGCCTGACAATAAGAAACTCAAACTAATTAGTATCGAGGGCTTTGGAAGGGTGACAAAGACGCGCCTGTTGTTTTATCTTGATGCCCAGATCCAATGAAGCAGACTGAAGAAAGACTTGACCGGCTGGAACGTATAGCCAAATTACTGGTGCGCGCGGGTCTTCGTGCCCGCCGGGAAATGCGGCAGCAGGACGATAAGATAACAATCATGATTGACGCTCAGATAAAAAACGAAGAGCGGTTTGCCGAACTGGCCGAGGCTCAAAAACATACCGACCGTCGACTCGATGCGTTGATCGATATCATCAAAGCGGGACACAACGGAAAATCAAGCGAACCGAAATAAGCCCGTCATCGCTTTCCCAAAATCTCGAACTTGATCAACTTGCCTTCGACTACCGCGCGATTCCCACTTTTTAGGTCCGACGGAAATCTCGTTATCGTTTTCTTACTTGCGTTAGCGCTAACTGTCTCGGCGCGTCCAAATGATCTGACTCACCGTCTAAAGGCCATAAACCCGGTTCAGGTCTCCGTCTCCTTACAAAAACTCCAAGCCATCGATGTCGAAGTCAACCGAGAAATCGCGCAACATCACCTGCCGGGCGCAGTGGTTCTGGTCGCGCGAAATGGCGGTGTGGTTTGGCGCAAGGCTTATGGTTCTCGCGCTGTGGAACCGGCACGAGAACCTATGACCGCAGACACGGTTTTTGACCTGGCCAGTCTTACAAAAATAGTTGCCACCGCAACCAGCATCATGATTCTGGTCGAGCGCGGAAAATTGAGACTAAGCGATCCGCTGTCGAATTACATTCCTGAGATCAAGGGCGAGGGCAGGGAACGAATCACGCTGGAGCTGCTGCTGACGCATCGCGCCGGTTATGCGCCTGACTTCGATTTAAAGGATCGCTGGAATGGTTACGACCAGGCGATTAAAAGACTGATTCAGGAACCGCTCAGGAATCCTCCAGGCGCGAAATTCGTCTATAGTGACATCAACTACATTGCGCTCGGTGAAGTGGTTCATCGAGTTAGCGGTATGAATCTCGACCAGTTTGCGCGTCAAAATATTTTTCTGCCGTTGGGGATGCGCGACACCGGTTTCCGCCCGTCCTCAAACCTGCGCCGTCGCATTGCGCCGACCGAGCAACGACGGGGTCAATTGAGTTACCTCGGAGACAAGCCTCATGATTCTGAGGCGGACGCTGACAAATGGCTGCGCGGCGAAGTTCATGATCCTACTTCCTATCGCATGGGCGGCGTTGCGGGTCACGCCGGACTTTTCTCCACGGCTGATGATCTTGCTATCTACTGTCAAATGATTTTGAACGGTGGCGAGTACCACGGCGTTCGGATTCTTGCTCCGTTAAGTGTCGCCGAAATGACTCGACCGCGCCTCGTCACCGATAGCGGCTGGACCCGCGGCTTGGGCTGGGACATCAACAGCAGTTTCTCTACTAATCGCGGCGACCTTTTCCCGCTTGGCTCGTTTGGCCATACCGGTTTTACCGGCACTTCCTTTTGGATCGATCCCGCCAGCAAGATGTTCGTTGTCTTTCTAAGCAATCGCGTTCATCCGGACGGCAAGGGCGATGTAGCTGCGTTGCGCGGTCGAGTGGCGTCGATTGCGGCTGGGGCGGTGACGGATATAGCTGTCGTTAGCCGGGCGCGCCTGGAGTGGTCTCAGTACTACCGAGAAAGTGATCAGCTGATCTGGTGCGCTTTACGGCTTCGCGGGATCAATCTGTCGGCAACTTGTCTGGAGGAATCGATGCCAGCGAAGGAAGAGTCCTCTTAGGCATAGATGTGCTCGAGCGTGACGGCTTCAAACAACTCAAAGGAATGCGCGTTGGGCTGGTAACCAATCAGACGGGCCGTGATGGTCGCGGACGTTCGACCATTGACGTTCTTCACCAGGCGCCGAATGTCAAACTAGTAAGTTTGTTTTCTCCCGAGCATGGCATTCGCGGCGTTATAGAAGACACATTTTCGGACTCCAAAGACGAGAAAACGGGGTTGCCTATTTACTCGCTTCATGGGTCCAACTATCGCCCGCAGCCGGACCAGCTGAAAGGGCTTGATGCTCTGGTGTTTGATGTTCAGGACATCGGGACCAGCTTTTATACCAACGCTGCCACTATGGGAGTTGTTATGGAAGAGGCAGCGAAAGCGAAAATTCCCGTTTTCATTCTGGACCGTCCCAATCCTATAGACGGTCTCGACGTGGAGGGACCCATCCGGGAACAAGACGAACTGAAGCGTTGGTCACATGCCTGTTCAACGACTGATATCACAAAGTCTGACCCGGACGCGCTCAGGCGGGAGACTTATCACCGCATACCTCTGCGACACGGAATGACCATGGGCGAGTTGGCTCTTCTTTTTAACGACGAACGCAAGATCGGTTGTGATCTACACGTCGTTAAAATGGAGGGTTGGCATCGATCGATGTGGTACGACGCCACTGGCTTGCTCTGGGTTAACCCTTCGCCCAATATGCGTAGCCTTACCCAGGCAACAATCTACTCGGGCATCGAACTGCTTAAGCAGACGGGAATGTCAGTTGGACGAGGAACGGACACACCTTTCGAGATTTTCGGCGCGCCATGGCTGGACGGTCAGCGGCTTGCGGCGTATCTGAACGCTCGCGGCTTACCTGGCGTCCGGTTTGTTCCAATTCGATTTACTCCCAAAGCAGAGCCTTTTAAAGATAAGGAATGCGGGGGCGTCAACATTGTCGTCACCGATCGCTCACGCTACCGCCCCATTCATGTGGGGATAGAGATCGCGATTGCCTTGCACAGTTTATATCCGACCGATTGGAAAATCGATTGCTACGGTTTCCTGCTTGCCAATGAAGATACCCTGGACAGACTGAAGCGCGGAGATTCGGCGGCAGACATACTGCGCTCCTGGTCGGAACCGTTGGACGAGTTTCGCAAGAGGCGCGCGCGCGTATTGCTTTATCAGTGAAGATGGCGCGAAGTTAGATTCCCACCCTTGAAGGTGATCTGAATTTCAGTTCTGGTTGACTAAGGACTTTTTGTGCTAGTCACTCGATCGTTGCGCGGCTATAATCCCGCTTTCCCCAAAAAGGAAGCGGTCTTACATAAATCGGAGGACATTATGACCAACGCAAACAAGAGCCTGGCCCAGTCTCAGTTTGAAGAGAAGTTACGTGACGCTGTGATGGAATACTCAATGCTGAAACATCCGTTTTATGTAGCCTGGACCGAGGGTAAGCTTAACAAATCGGTGCTGGCGGAATACGCCAGGCAGTACTATGCGCATGTTCGTGCTTTCCCGACCTATGTCAGTGGCGTTCATTCGCGTTGCGACGACGTTTCCATTCGCCAACAATTGCTGGAAAACTTGATCGAGGAAGAGCGCGGCGAGGAGAACCATCCGGAGTTGTGGCTGCGTTTTGCGGAAGCCCTCGGGGTGGCCCGTGAAGATATTCGCGCGACTGAACTGTTGCCCGCAACAAGAGATTCAGTGAAAAGTTTTCAGACGCTGACGCAAAGCACAGACTATCGTGAAGGGCTGGCGGCGCTGCTGGCTTACGAGTCGCAGATACCTGAAGTTGCCCAAACAAAACGCGAGGGCTTGAAGGAGTTCTACGGAATTCAAGACGAACGCTCGGTCGCATTCTTCCGCGTTCACGAAAGCATCGACATGCTTCACCAGCAAGTCGAGATGCAGATCCTGGAGGAGCAGTGTCAGTCTCCCGCGGATCAGGATCGGGCGATAACCTCTGCAAGAGACGCTGCGAAAGCACTGTGGGGGTTTCTTGATGGAGTGTGCGCGGCGTACCTGCCGGCTGAAACATCGACAACCACCGCAACGGCTTAAGAGAATTCCGGTAGCCTCCTAACTTAAATTTCTCTGTCCTTCTTCGGGTTCTTAGTGGCTCTGTGGTGAACAAACGTTCTCAAACATTCACCACAGGGCACCAGGAACACGGAGGCTCGCAGAGAAGTTGCTATTAGCGAGTCTTATCTCATCAATAACAATCTTTAGCTTTTCTTATTTGGCAAACTGCGTATAATAACGCCGTTTCAGCAATCACCAAGGCGTTAGTTTCCTTCAACGCCGAACCAAGGACAACCCAGGGATCTCAGGGCCAGCTAGTTCTGCCGATCCGCTATTTGTACTTCCTGCTCGCCTCGGGAGGAACACATTGTGCGATCAAGCCTAGCCGTCGTTCACCAAGTTTGCGTCGCATCAAAGTCGCATCAAAAAAGGAGTCTCCGCATGTATAAGCTCAATCCCCCCAGAGCGTTTCTGCTCGCGCTCATCGTACTGGCCACCTGCTCGTTTGCTTTCGGACAAGAAACAACTGGGAGCATCGAAGGCAATGTTAAGGATCCCGCGGGTGCCCTGGTGCCTAATGTGACCTTAACCATTACAAACGCGAACGCTTCGTCAGCCGGCACCACGACAACCGGCACCGGCAGTGCTTTCAAACGCACAATTACGACTAACGAAGAGGGCTTCTTCCGCATCTTGCAGGTTCCACCTGGAATGTATGATGTGGTCACGACTGCCTCCGGCGGTTTTGGCGAGGCCAGGTACGAAAATGTTTCGGTCACGATCGGGCAGAGCACCCAGTTGTCACTTACCGTTAAACCGGGAAGCAGTGTGACTACTGTTGATATTGTTGCTTCGGATGTGGCGCCGGTTGACACCACCAACAGTGCCATTCAGACCACGATTAGCGCCCAGAAAATTGAGTTAATACCTAAGGGGACCGGTTTCACGGGGCTCCTCAAAACCATACCTGGCACCCGTCCTGAGAGTCGGACAGGCGGCTTTTCAGTTGACGGTGCTTCGGGAGGCGAAAACGTTTTTGTCATAGATGGCCAGGAAGTCACCAATTATCGCACTGGCACGCTGAACGAAACTTACAATGTTCCAACGCAGTTGGTGCAGGAAATTCAAGTTAAGTCGAGCGGCTTCGATGCGATTTATGGCGGCGCAACCGGCGGCGTTGTCAGCGTTGTTACCCGCGGTGGCGGCAACGAGTTTCACGGCGAGGTCGGCATGCAGTGGGAAGTGCCGACGTTTAATGGTGCGCCGCGCAAACTCCTAAATCGTTTCACCTCCGGCGACAACCTGTTACAGTCAACCACCTACTTCCAGCCAAACAAACCGAGTGGCGTGAACACGTTTCCCACGGCCAACCTGGGCGGCCCGGTCTTCAAGGATCGCCTCTGGTTCTTCGGCAGCTACACCCCGCAGATATTCGAGACCGTTGTTGACACGCCCTACTACACGAACAGCCTCAACACGCAAACGTTGACCACGGTCGAAAGATATCACCGCACGCGCAAATATGAATACGCGTTCGGACGTCTTGATGCGAACCCGTTCAAGGACTTGCGACTGTCAGGTTCCTTCTTGTGGAACCCGGTAGTCGATCACGGAAGTTTGCCGACCTTTAGTTTCACGAACAACAGTTCTGCGCTTATTGGTATCGACAATGTTCCTACGGCCGACTACAAAGGCAACATCGGTGTGTTGAGAGGAAACCAATTTACTGACCGGCAGGGTGGACGCCAGACATCGAATTTAGCCACCTTCAGCGCTGTCTACACTCCGCTGAACAATTTGGTAATTGACGGTCGCTACTCTCGTGGCTTTCTGAATGAAAAGAACGGCAACTACTTTATTCCGCTTCTTACGCCACGCGTCGTGACCTGTCCGCCTTTAAGCACACGAGCGCAGTTTCCGTGCGACACGACTGGCGTGAACACGATTACGGTGAAAGATGTTTCTGTTCGCAAATCATTCGATGTTTCTGTGGCATACATTTTTAACGCCGGCGGCCAGCACGAATTTCGCAGCGGTTACCAGCGATTCAGCATCTTCAACGACGTGCAGCAGGGCAACAACGCCATTGGGGAACTTCGCTTCACTTTCGGCTCGCTGATCTCGTCACAAGTGCCTGGCCTAACTAACACGCCGGGCGCAATTGGCTTCGGAAATTTCCGCCGCCAAGGTACAAACGGAAAAGGCTCAAACCTGAGTCAGGGCATCTTCTTCCAGGACAAATATCAACCGACCAGGCGTCTGACCTTGAACCTGGGTATCCGTTTCGAGAAAGAAAACCTGCCCTCGTTTAACCAATTTCCGAGCCTAATCAACTTTGGCTGGGGCGATAAGATCGCCCCGCGACTTGGCTTCGCCTACGATGTGACTGGCAATGGCGAAACGAAGATATTTGCGAGCTTCGGACGGTTTTTCGACCGGGTGAAGTTTGCTCTTCCGCGAGGGCTGTTCGGAGGCGACATCTTCCTTGATGACTACTTTGAAATCTTTCCTGGAGAGAGGGCAAGTCAGTTTAATATCGGCAATGTTATCGGCGGCTTCACTGGCCCGAGTGTCTGTCCCACGAGCGGCTTCATTATCGCGGGTGCGCGCAGCCGCTGCCAGCTAAACCGGCGCGTCAACGCAAATGATCCGACCGCAACTGCCACGAATGGTGGTGGAGCGGTTGACCCCGACCTGAGACCGTTCCGGCAGACCGAGTTTACCGTCGGAGCGGAAAAGCAACTCAGCCGCGACTATGTTTTCCGCGCTCGCTACACTTATAAGAACGTGGACGAAGCAGTTGAGGATGCGGGCGTCAGGAATTCCGCGGACAGCGAGTCTTACATCATTGGTAATCCCGGTCGCGGATTGCACCTGGCTACGTTGCAGGCACTCGGATACACCAAATCAACCCGTCCACAACGCCGTTATGATGGAGTGGAATTTGTACTTGATAAACGGCTCTCCAATAACTGGTACGCAAATGTCAATTACACCTACAGCCGGCTGTTTGGTAATTATTCCGGCTTGGCCAGCTCAGATGAGCCACATCTGATCGATGGCCGACTGGCTCCGGGCGTTAGCCGTGCGTTTGACTTGCCACACATCGGCTTCAACGCCAAGGGAGAAAAGGACAATGGCCGGCTACAAACTGACAGGCCACACGTGTTCAATGTCTATGGCGCGTATATCTTTGACTGGAAGGGTAACCGCGTACACTCAAGCGAATTTTCGGCGTTCCAAACTATCACGTCGGGCCAACCGCAAACCACCACGATCTATGGTGCGTCTACAGTAACTCCACAAATTTTCTTGGAACGCGGGGATCTCGGTCGCACCCCCACGTATACGCAAACCGATTTTAACTTTACCCATCGCTACCGTTGGGGTACTGACAAACGATTCACAATGGCATTCGACCTGAGCATGCTTAACCTTTGGGATCAAAAGACCGTTACCGCAATTTACACGGTGATGAATCCCAGCACGGCTCCGGTCAACGGTCCGGCGTTGGGCTTTCCCAATACGACGACAGGTTATTCCAATGGATATGCCAACGGCTCGCTCTTAGATGCGATCCTTGCGCGCATTGCTTCACGCGGAGACCGAAGCGACATACGTTACAAGATGCCTTACTTGTTCCAGTCGCCAAGAACGGTGCGCTTTGGAGTGAGGCTCCTCTTTTAAGAGTCTGATCTCTAGTTGGCAAAAGTGTTCTTCATCAAAAAAGTTGAAGGACAGACATTCGAAGAGTGAAGGCCCGATTCCTACTTTGGATCGGGCCTTCGCTTTTTCAAGCGGCTCTGAGAAATTCTCCAACGACAATTGCGGCTGATACTGGCACGGCTAGAAAGGTCCGACCTTTGCTATTAGGGCTCGTTATCCCAACAATAAGAATCTTTAGTTTTCCTTGTTGGCCGAACAACGTATAATAGCGTTCGTTTCAGCAGACTGCGCGGCGTTTAGTTTTCCTTCGACGCCAATCATAAACAATTCGAATCGAAAGAGACTGTCTCTTTCGATTTGCATCAAGCCTGCCGGCGTCGATTAGCGCAAACGAGCTGAGTCTTCGCTTGATGTCATCCTGGTTCGGCACGGGTGGTCGGTATTTGACTGCGAACTCCAGACTGCAGAGAATAAGTCGAGCGAAACCGGAAAGCTTGCGGTCGTAGTGCACCAAAATTTCTTGTTCCACCCGCCAATGGCGGTGTATAAGTTACTTCTCCATCGGCAATTAAAACACTTCAGCTTTCAGCATTGTTAAAAACGAAAGAGGACCATCCCCATGACGCAGAATTTTGCTATTAGCCCCCGGATTTTAGTATTGGCTCTTGCGCTTTTGTTCAGTTTTAGCGCGACGGCGTTGTCACAGGAGATTACAGGCAATATTGTCGGGACAGTTAAGGACAGTTCCGGTGCAGCCGTTAAAGGCGCAACAGTCACGATCACCGACGACGATAAGGGCCTGGTGGTGCGGACGATAACTACCGGGGACGAGGGCGAGTTTTCAGCCCCGCAACTACCCTCCGGCAATTACTCAATGGCTGTGGAAGCGCCTGGCTTCAAAAAATCATTGCAGACTGGTCTGAAGCTCGATGTTAATCAACGCCGTGCAGTGGACGTGGTACTGGAGGCAGGAAATATTGCCGAGGTTGTGACCGTCGCCGCCGATCAAGTGGCGGTCGAACTTACTACGCCAACAGCGTCGACCGTCATCAATGGAGATCAAGTTCGAGAGCTGTCGGTCAACAATCGAAACTTTGTACAGTTGGTCACTCTGGCACCGGGAGTTTCGAATGATCTCGCTGACCAGGTGTACGTTGGCACAACCAACCCCGCGGGTCAGGCCAATACAGTTAATATTTCAGTCAACGGCGCCCGCAGTAGTTCGAACACTTTCCTCGTTGACGGTGCCGATATCACTGACCGCGGATCAAACATCACTATTCAGGCGTATCCCAGTATTGACTCAATCGGCGAGTTCAGGGTTTTGCGCAGTCTGTATCCGGCAGAAACGGGTAACAGCGGTGGCGGACAAGTCAATGTAATAACACGCTCTGGTGGTGACAGTTTTCATGGTTCACTTTTCGAATTTGTACGCAATGAGCGGCTCAACGCGAACGATTTCATAAACAACAGCTTGGTTAATCCACCTTTTGGTAGAGAATCGAACGGCAAGGCAAAACGAAGTCCATTTCGTTATAACAATTTTGGCGGCACTGTCGGAGGACCTATCTATATCCCAAATTTCGGTGAGGGAACCGGTGGGTTCTTGTCCAAACTGAATCGAACATTCTTCTTCTTCTCGGAGGAACGACGTAAAGATATTCGGTATCCCGCTTTGAGCGCGACCGTGCCGGATGCGGCACTGCGACAAGGTATTTTTCCCGTCGATGTTTGCATTAATCGTAATGACGTAGCCGGTGCTACTTGCACCGGTGCAAATATTCTGCCACGTGGCACACCGCTTCCAGCCGCGTCGTATAACCCGGCTGCGTTGGCGTATTTAAATCAGATCTACAATAGACTGCCGCTGCCGAATGCTCCGAGCTTCACGCTGAATTCCGCGGCGATTAACACCTCAGACTTCCGCCAGGAAATTCTCAAGATTGATCACAGCTTCAGTGATCGGTGGTCGGCATTCTATCGTTATGAAAACGATAAGATCCCCACACTCGATTCAAACTCGCTGTTCTCAAGTGGCGGCAGCCTGCCTGGGGTTTCAACTACGGAAACAAATTCACCAGGAAAGGCGCATACCTTTCAAACCACCTTCACAATTAGTCCTAAGGCGATCCTGGAAGCGCGGTACGCTCACTCTTATGGAGCTATTCTGAGTCATAACGTCGGCACCTTGGCGCTGGAGAATTCGTCCATTCCGATTATCTTGCCCTTCACTAATACACGTGATCGTAATAGCTCGATCATTGGCAATGGGTTTGGTAGCGCAACCACCGGGGCCAACGGCGGACTGATCAGTTTCGGGCCTTATGACAACTTCTCCAACAAGAACCTCTTCGGAAGCAATCTCACGCTGATCAATGGCAACCATACGATGAAATTTGGTTACGCCTATTCCAAGTATCGTAAGAATGAAAACGCTCTCGTTGGTGATACCACAGGAGGCAATCAGGGAGTATTCTCCGGGTTTGGAACCGGTCTGCCGGCTAACGTCGGTACCGGAACTGGTCAGACTCTGCCGGCGGGAGTTTCACTGACAACTGCCCAGAACGTGCAACGTTGGGCAAATTTCCTGGTTGGCAATGTCGGCACTTTCGTGCAGGGAAGATTTGATTACACGGCAAACTTGATCCAAGCCAATAATGAGGCTTATGCGCAGGACGAGTGGCGCTTCCGACCGAATCTAACGCTGTATTATGGCGTCCGCTATTCGCGTTTTGGACAGCCAAACGATCGGAATGGTCGTCTCTCCAATTTCGATCCAGCGCTTTTCTCGCTCGCCAGTGCTCCGTTGGTTACAGGCGCGGGCAACCGCGTGGCCGGTACCGGAAACTTCTGTAATGGCATGTTTGTGAATTCGCAGAACCCAAAGACAGCATCGAACTGCACACCCGGGTCCTCTCCTTTTGGAGATGAGATCGCCAAGACGCCAAACCATGATTTCGCTCCGCGTGTAGGTCTTGCATGGGATCCGTTCGGCAAAGGCAAAACTTCGGTGCGAGCCGGTTATGGAATTTACCATGAGCAATTTCTGGTGGGCTTTGCTGAACAAATCATTGGTGTCAATCCTCCCTATCAGGAGAATTTCACTATACCCAATACCCGTCTGGATAATCCGGCCGGTGGTTCAGTAAATCCGCCCTCGGCAGCAGCCTCAACTATTCGCGGAATGGATACTGATTGGAAAACACCCTATATGCAGCACTGGTCGCTTGACGTGCAGCACCAGCTCAAGAGCAATACGGTTTTTTCGGTAGGTTACTTCGGATCAAAGGGCACACATCTCGTCGGTGTGACTGAACTCAATGACCTGCCGCCGGGTCTGGCCAGGAATTCGTTCTGCGCGCCGGGCAACAACACAACAGCGACGGCTGGTGTCACGCTGGTGAGATGCCAGCCGGCCGGCTACGCATTTCGTAATTCGGCGACCACCATTGCACAGGGAAATCCGAACGTAGTGGGAACGACGACTTTCACGGACAATGCGATCCTCGATCAGCTTCGTCCCTATCGCGGCTTTCGCTCAATCACCATGCTGCAGCCTCGTTACAATTCGAACTATCACAGCCTGCAGCTTTATCTGCAACGTCGGTTTGCGGGAGCATCACAGTTGAGCGCTTCCTACACGTGGTCCAAAAACCTGACTGACAGTCAAAATGATCGCTCCAATGCTCCGCAGGACACCTTTGACATCAGGAGCGAATACAGCCGTGCGACGCTCGACCGCCGTCATGTGTTTACCATGAACTACATCTATGAATTGCCTTTCTTCAAGGAGCAAAAGGATGTAGCCGGAAAGCTTCTGGGAGGCTGGCAAGCCTCCGGCATTGTGACACTGAACAGCGGCTTGCCTTTCACAGTCACAACGTCAAGCTTTGACGCGGCTGGTCTCGGCAATAATCCAGCGGCGATTGCAGGCAATCGACCGAACCTGCTCTGCGATCCAAATGAAAATGCGCCCCACACACTGCAGCAGTGGTTCAATACCGCTTGTTTCCAGACCAATCCGGCTGTCGGTACTTTGGTCGCGAACATCCCGGGCACGGCAGGCCGCGGTGTGGTCCAGGGACCGCCGACGCAACGGTTCGACTTCACCATGACCAAGAACATTCGCTTCGGCGAAACGATGCGGCTGCAACTTCGCGGTGAGGCCTTCAATATTTTTAACCACACCAATTTCAGGACGCTCAGTACAAACGTCACCTCTGCAACCTACGGTCAGGTCACGGCAGTGCGCGACCCACGAACCATTCAGTTAGGCGCGAAGTTTATTTTCTAGCCTGACGAGCTTTGTTTTGGTCTGGCACGATGCCCGCGGAGCGAAAGCAATGCGGGCATTCGCGCGTTTGGTTGTCCTGGCAATTGCTGTTTTAATGACTGCATGACTGACTCTCCGGAAAAACCTCTACTGCTTCGCAACGCGCGAATTGTTCTCCCGGATGAAGTAATCGAACAGGGCACACTGCTGATCGACGGCGCTTTCATCGCCCGAACTTCCCAGCCAGGCAAAAGCGGATTTACGGAATGTGATCTCTCCGGCCTGACTTTGTTCCCGGGCTTCATTGACGCGCATATTCATGGTGCCATCGGCGTTGACACCATGGCTGCCTCGGCAGCAGACCTCGATCGAGTTTCACATTTCCTGGCTACCTGCGGCGTGACCGGTTGGCTGCCGACGCTGGTGCCGGCCGCTGCCGCAGAATACGCGCGAGCCATCAGATCAATTAGCGAGGCAGCGAATCAAAACTCCGGTGCCCGCATCCTCGGCGTCCACTATGAAGGACCGTTTGTAAATTCTGTTCAGTGTGGTGCCTTGCACGCGGAATTCTTTAGAACATTTTCCGGTGCAAGCGATTTAGACGATCTGCCGCTGCTCAGCGACCAGCGCGCCAAACATATGACTACCATGGCGCCCGAAATTGCCGGGGGCATTGAATTGGTCCGGGAGTTAACACGCCGAGGTTGGATTGTCTCCCTCGGACATACCCGAGCTGACTTTGAAATCCTGGATAAAGCGCTTGGCGCCGGCGCGCGTCACATGACCCACTTCATGAATGCGATGACCCCGCTGCATCATCGCGCGCCGGGACCCATCGGCTGGGGACTCGCTCGCGACGAAGTGACCTGCGACTTCATTGCCGATGGTGTTCACCTCGATCGGGAAATGCTACGGCTGTTGCTGAAGCTCAAGAATTCCGATCGTTTGTCGCTGATCAGCGACGCAGTAGCAGCGGCGGGAATGGGTGATGGCGATTTTGAGATTTGGGGGGAAACAATAACTGTTAAGAACGGCCGCACCGCGAATGCGCGAGGATCTATTGCCGGCTCCGTGATCACAATGCTTGATGCTGTGCGGATGATGCTTTCACTCGGCAGTTCCGAAGTTGAGGTGGCAAAGATGGCTGCCAGCAATCCCGCGCGATTGTTGGGAATTGATCAGGAGTGCGGCTCGATCGAGGAAGGGAAACGGGCTGATCTTGTGGCGCTGGATGGAGAGGGTCAGGTTGTCTTGACGTTAGTCGCGGGGTACGATTAGTGTTCGATGCTCGAAAAGAATAAGCGCCAGGCAGGCGCAAAACTATATGTCGCGTCTCTGTTGCTTTTCACCGCGAGTTACAATCACTTCTTACTTCTCGTACAGTCCGGACCGAGCATAAGCCAGATCCAGCAGTTCCACAGGATGGCAAACAGCTAGATCCATTCCGGCCAGCAAAGCGCCCGCGCCTATTTGCATTTGGCAACCGGGATTGCCGGTCGCCAGCACCTGCGCTTTGGTCGCTTGAATGTTGGCGAGCTTTTCCGCTAACACCTGCGCCGACAAATCCGGTTCCAGAAGATTGTAGATACCGGCGCCGCCACAACATCTTTCAGATCCTTCAAGTCTCACAAAATTTAGTTTGGCAACTGCATCCACCATCTTTAACGGCGCTTCGCCCGCATGCTGTCCATAAAGCAAATGACATGATGAGTCGTATGTTACAAAGTCTTCAGTAACCGCTGCTCCGCTCTTTATCTCTACTGTTTCTAATTGTTGACTGACATCGCGTACGCGGGCGCTGAAGCAGCGCGCCCGTTCCGCAAACGCCGTATCCTCGGAAAGCAGGTGTGCGTAGGAGGCCAGCATGGCTCCGCAGCCGCCGGCGTTAGTAACAATCGGCGCCGTTTGATGATCCCCCTTTGCTTCAAACGCCGCGATGTTCCGGCGGGCTAGCCGCCGCGCGCCTTCGAGATCGCCTGCGTGTCCATGTAAGGCTCCGCAACAGACCTGTTCCGTTGGAGTCTGCACGCCAAAACCGTTCACCTGCAGCACCCGTGCAGTAGCGCGATTCACGCGCGAGAAAAGTCCCTCGCCGACGCAGCCGGTAAAGAGCATGGTGGCGCTGCTGGAGTTGGCGGTCCGGGATTCGGCCGCCTCGTTTTTCAGCCCAGCATTTTTGTGCGTTGTTTTGATTGTTGGAGCTGAACTTTCGAGCAATGCCAGACCGAACCGCAGTCGCTGCGAGAGCAGTTTCGAGAGACCAGCTTTCCGCATGGCTCGCGGCAAACCGCTGTCACGAAACATACGCGCCAGTAGCAAATACAAATCTTAAGCGTGCAGGTTGCAGCCAGATGTGTTTGAGCACCAGACGTAACACTGCATAACTGAATCCTCGCTTAGGACCAGACTGGAAAAGTTCCCCTCGGGCTGCTTCCAAGAGTTCGCCATACTCGACTCCAGCCGGACAGACCTGCTCACAGGCACGACAACCCAGACAACGATCGATATGCCGCTCGAATGCGAGTGAGTCGCTCGCGAGCCGGCCCTCACCGACAGCGCGCATCAGATAAAGCCGGCCGCGCGGTCCGTCGTTTTCATCGCCGGTGATTACGTAGGTAGGACAAGCTTCCAGACACAGCCCGCAATGGATGCAGGCGAGCAGTTTTTCTTCTTCTCGCTCGAGCGTCGAGACTAGACCCTGGTAGTTCGCTTCACTTGGCAAGCAATCATCTTCTTCCTGAGTTTGGAAATTTCAGATTAGGCGAGAGTATAACAGTGCGATCGCAAACTGAAGGCGTCGCTCAGTCCCGCAGGGACCGAATATTTATAGAACTTCTGACGCTAAAAGGTTCGTCGCTCCAGCGGAGCGAAATGTAGAGTCCGAGGTGCTCCTGGACCAGTAGGTTGCGCTCCGATGGAGCGCCACACAGTGGTCGGCGGCGAAGTCTATAAACATTTGGCTCCCCTGGAGCCAGAAGATCGGGTGATTAGCTTTGTTTGACCTGTTGTGTTTGTTTCGACCGATAGGTTTTCGTGCCACCGTACAGTCGTTGGCGCACGTTCGGGGAATAGCGGGTCTGAAAAATGAAGTCCAGTATGCCGCTGCTGGTACCGAAGCCTCTGGTCATCCCGTGGGAGGTGTGATGATAGAGGTGATGCTTCTTCATGTAGCGGAAATAGGGATCGCGAAAATTACAGAAATGGGTCGCGTGATGGATCCACTCTTCGGCGATATAGGACTGGAAAGCGAAGGCCACCACGATCGAAGCGGTAAAGGGTGGAAAAAGCAGAATGCTTAAGGGCACGCCGGTTAGAAAGAGCGGCAACAAATCGCGCACGCGGCCGCTCATGTGTTCACCGTCAAACGGTTTTTCATGATGTCCGAAGTGCGTCGGGTCGAGATATTTATTCGCTACCCGCGTCCAGAATCTCTTGTAACGTCGCTGCGATACTTTCCAATGGCGGTGCAGCACAAAGCGATGAGAAAAGTATTCCGTCAACATCCAAAACATGATGCCGAAGGGAATGAAGGCCAGCGCGCGCAGAAAATGATGCGAACGAACAGCGAATATCAACAGGATTATTGTGTAAGAGGTATAGAAGGCGGTAGTGCGATAGATCTTTCGCCGCGAGATGATTTCCTGTTCGCGCTTGTAGGCGCGATACGGGTGCTCCCGGCGCACTGGCGAAAGGATTTGATCAGGGGTCATAGAGGGAAATGGACCTCGATCGACATGATGATTGCTAACGCAGGAGATTTTGTCTGAAATAGCTTTGAGTAGTCAATAGCAAAAGACAGGAGTCAGAATTCAGAATTCAGGAGTCAGAAGAGATCTCTGAATTCCGACTCCTGAGTTCTGAATTCTGACTCCTGAATTCTGCCGTTCAGTACCCTACCGCCAACCCATCACTCCTCCGCGGATCCGTCGCGCCGAGTCGCATGCCAGTCTTCTCCTCAATCATGATCCCTTCGGCATCACCCAGGTAACGCGGCCGCGACAACTTGTGACCAAGCGCCGTGAGTGCCTTCTGCGTGTCGCCCGAGAGTCCATAAGGCTCAAAGATCAGTTCGTCAGGCAGCCACTGGTGATGTATTCGCGGGAAGTCGAGCGCCTGCTGGATGTCCATGCCATAGTCGACGACATTGATTATTACGCACAGCGCTGTGTTGATGATGGTGGGCCCGCCGGGACTGCCAACGGTAAACCAAAGACTGCCATCCTTGCGCAGCACGAAGGTGGGCGTCATCGCAGACAGGGGACGCTTATGCGGCGCTACGGCGTTGCGTTCACCCTGGATCAGGCCATACATGTTCGGCGTTCCCGGTTTGGCAGCAAAGTCGTCCATTTCATCGTTGAGAATTATTCCAGTGCCTTTTGCGACTGCCGCTGAACCGTAGGAGTTATTTAAGGTATAAGTGTTAGCGACCGCATTTCCTTCAGCGTCAACTACCGTGAAGTGAGTCGTCTCCTCAGATTCGTGACCGACGGGTTGGCCGGCGCTAATCTCGACGCTCGTCGACGCGCGTTCGGTGTTGATGCCGGCCCGCAGTTTTGCCGCGTACGATTTTTCAATCAGGCCGGCAACCGGCACTTTGACAAAATCACTGTCGCCCATGAATTCAGCACGGTCAGCAAACGCACGCCGCATCGCTTCCGTCATCAGGTGGTAACGTTCTGACGAACCAGCGTCGAATTTACTTAGGTCGTAACCTTCGAGAATATTCAGCATCTCAATCAGCACCGCACCACCCGATGAAGGCGGCGGCATCGAAATAACCTCATGACCGCGATAATTCCCGCGCACGGGTTGTCGCTCTTTGGCTACATAACCGCGCATGTCTGCCAGGGTAATTAGGCCGTTGTGACGCTTGACGTCGTCGACGATCATTTTCGCCGTTTGTCCCTCGTAGAATTCATTGGGGCCGGCGTTTTGTAGTCGCGCGAAAGTTGCCGCTAGATCGGGTTGGCGAAACAGGTCGCCTTCGTCATAAAACTTGCCGCCATTTAGATAGATGCGTTTTGTCTCCGGATATTGGGAAAGGTAATCGTTGTTTCCGCGCAACGATCGCGCGAGGACGTTAGTGATTGGGAAACCATTGGCGAGGCGGCGCGCGGGCTCAACTAGTTGGGCCCAGCTGAGTTTGCCTGAGCCGTATTTCTTAAGGGCCAGCTCCATGCCGCGCACTGTTCCCGGCACTCCGGCGGCGCGGTATCCCACCAAGGAGCCGCCTTCACCTTGAATCAACTTTCCGTCCTTATCCAGATAGACGTCGTGCGTTGCTGCTGCCGGCGCCATTTCACGGTAATCAATTGCCGTTGCTTCTCCGTTCTTAAGACGAATCATCATGAAACCGCCACCACCGAGGTTGCCGGCAGCCGGATGCGTTACCGCCAGTGCAAACGCAACTGCGATCGCGGCATCGATTGCATTGCCGCCGCGCTTCATGATGTCGACGCCAACTCGCGAGGCCACCTCATTGGTGGACGCAACGATGCCGTGTCGCGCACGCACCGGCTCGCGCGAGGCTGCGCGCACCGCATCGAACCCTACTCCAAGGGGAAGCCGCGAATCGGGAAACGCGAATAACCCCGCGGTTAGGCAGGTGACCAGCAATAAGCGCAGCAGCGTTTGTGATTTTTTGTGTCTCATAGAAACTCTCAGTAAGCGGACAACGATGGAAAGATACCGTCCGGATCGAGTTGCTGTTTGATCCTTTGCATTATGCCGTAGGAAGCGTCCATAGCTCCTGAAGAATTCATTCCACCTTTTATATTGGTGGGCGCATGTTCGATGATTAAATTGGCGCCCAGGTCTTTCGCGAGGCTACTGAATGATTCGAGTCGAGCGCTCATGTCCTGTCCGAGGTCCCCGGATCTATTTCCGTTCTGAGTTGGCCGGTCCACGACGCGAATCCGCCCATCAGCAAGGCCCGCCTGCCATATCGCTGCCGAGGTTGCATGCTCATGCTCCAGCTTCTCCAGAAACGCCGGTACATTCGCGGGAAGCAAGCCAACGCGCCAAACCAGGTCCTCACGAAATTGCAATGGCAACGCCGCTAACAACTGCCATATCTGCGAGTCGTCTTGGTTGGGTGGCGCGGGTTGTTGCTGGTCTTTGCACTCAAGTAACTCCACTGCCTGCCGGGCCTGCTCGATTACACCGTTTCCAGCGAATCTTATCAGAAGGCAATTATCCTTTTCATTGGACTGCCCAGTCTCGTAAGCAAGCTGCCGCGACAGGAGTTCAACTGCGACTGGAAAAAGTCGTGCATCGATTATGCGCCGAGCTCCCGACAGGAGGCTTTCCAGTGATCCCCACGACGTGACCGTCCGGGTCGCGAAAGGAAGTGGTCTTAGCTTGAAATTAACTTCTACGATTATTCCCAGGGTGCCGTAGCTACCGGTAAAAAGTTTGCACAGATCATAGCCGGCCACATTCTTTACTACTCGACCGCCCACTTTAATCAGACTGCCGTCAGCTCTTACGACCTTCATTCCGATGACATGTTTTCTCGGGGGCCCGTAGCCAAACTGTTGCGCGCCGCCGAGTCCGGTGGCGACCACTCCGCCGATCGTTGCCCTTCCATCATTGGGAGGGTCAAGCGGTAGCCACTGACCGTTCTTCATGAGTGCGTGGTTGAAATTGTTGAGGCTTACGCCGGCTTCGGTTATTGCTATCAAGTCCGCTGGCTCGTGCTCGATGATGCGATTTAATCTTTCGGTGCTAACCACGATGTCAACACGCCTCGACGCTCGGCCAACGTCAGGCCAGGTCAGGGCGCCGGCGGGCATTACCAGCCAACCTTCGCTTGCTGCAAGTTTCATAACCTCACAAACCTCGTCGATTGAACCAGGTGAGATGAGCAGCGGAAGATGCGAAGACGTCCGGATGTTTTCTTCGCCGACTAAGCTCGGCCAGTTGCTGAGCTCCGTCAGCAGAAGTAGCAAGTGATTTGCTTGGACCGCGGGCGTCCCGCCCGCTTGCTTGGGACTGAGCCTTGTTTGAATCAAAAGTTGAGCGTGTCGCAAGAGGCGGGCGGGACGCCCGCGGTCCCAGCAAGTCACCGGCTAGATCAGTCGCAGAATCCGAAGCTACTGAGGACCCATTTCCTGGGGACGCAATCGCACGCGCTTCGCCGCAGCCGCGCAAAATGGGAATGATCTTTCCTGGGTTGCATAGACCTGTCGGATCAAACGCGGCGCGCACTTGCAGCATCGTCTCCATGTCTGCTTCAGAAAAAATCAGCGGCAGCAACTCTCGTTTATCAAACCCGACGCCATGTTCGCCGGTGATGCTGCCCCCGGCCCGCACGCAGGTTTCCATTAACTCGCGTCCTGCTTCCTTTACGTTCCGCACTTCGTCGACAGAACGCGAATCGAAACAGATCAAGGGATGCAGGTTTCCGTCGCCTGCGTGAAAGACATTAGCGATGCGCAATTGATATTTCGCAGCGATGCGAAAGACACCATCCAGGACTTCCGGCAGCCGCGAACGAGGCACGACTGCATCCTGAATCATCGAGTCAGGGGCAATGCGACCGATAGCGCCAAACGCCCCTTTGCGTGCCGCCCACAGTTTCTTCCTTTCGTTCTCGTCGCGCGCGAGGCGGCAATCCCGGGCGCCGTATTGCAGGCAGATACTCTTTACGCGCCCCGCCTCATCATCAATCCCAACCTCAAGACCATCGAGTTCGATCAGCAACGCCGCCCCGGCGTCCAGGGGCAGTCCGGCTGCAAACACACTCGCCTCGACGGCGCGAATGATCTCGTGATCCATCATCTCCAGCGCTGCCGGCATTACACCAGCGGCGATGATCGCCGACACCGCGTGGCTGGCGTCGTTCACTTCCGCAAACTCAGCCAGTAGCGTGCGTATCGCAGGTGGAACTGGAACGAGTCGAAGGGTTGCCTCGGTAGCGATTCCAAAAGTTCCTTCAGAACCGACAAACGTACCGAGTAGATCGTAGCCGGGCTTCTCGGTCCCGCCCCACCCAGGTCAACCACTTCTCCGCCGGCGAGTACGACGCGCAGGCCGAGAATGTGATCCGTGGTCGTCCCATATTTCAAGCAGTGTATGCCGCCGGCGTTCTCGGCGATGTTGCCGCCGATGGTGCAGGTCGGTTGGCTTGAAGGATCGGGAACGTAGTGAAGGCCCAGATGTGCAACTGCACGCGACACGTGAGAATTTACTACTCCAGGTTGGACGACGGCGATGCGATTCGCCTCGTCAATCTTCAGGATCCTGCGCATGCGCGCCAACTCAACCACGACGCCTTGATTTAACGACAACGCTCCACCCGAGAGACCTGTACCGGCGCCTCTCGGTGTGAAAGGAACTCCGGCCCGCGCCAGCAGTCGCATCACAGCGGAGGTCTCTTCAGTTGAGGAAGGGAAGACAACAGCGCGGGGTCGATACTTGTGTTGCGGCAATCCGTCACACTCGTAAACCAGCAACTCGTCCGGGTCACTAAGCACGGACGTATCGCCGACCACTGCGCGCAACTCCTGGATGATAGTGTCCACGTTTCTCGTTTTGTTTTCAGGCTAGTGGGCAATGATACATTACGGCAGCAGAATTTGGAGTGCGTTGACCTGTCACCGCTTTCGTCCGTCGCGACCCGTCGGCGACCTCCAAAACAAACCATGACTTGCAAGCGAGCCCCACAGGTCGTAACATTCGCTCAAGTTACCCCGAAAGCTTGAACCCCGCAGCAGTTTCTCCCTTTCAAATCTCCCCGACCCCCGATAGTTTCACCCCCATTAGTACGAGTCAGTAACAACAGATACCAGGGAGGTGTTCACATGTTGAAATGGGGGCTCTCGCGCACAATTTATCGCCAGACTAATCGCAGCGATACTCTTATTGCCGTCCGTTTCCGCTATTGAAGCGAAAACGAAAAAATCAAGGGAAGTGCCGAAGGGTACTCCGTCCTGTGGCGAGCTCCGCAAGATATCGCTGCCCGCGAACTTGTTCCTGGGACCAGGCGGTAACCGTATGCGGCCCGACCTGCGGCAGATAAAGTTTATTAAAGAAGAGAAAGGTGGCTACTCGAAGAAGTTTCGTATTCAGGATGCTGCCGGCCGCGAGTGGGTAGCGAAAGTTGGAAAGGAGGCGCAGTCGGAAACGGCGGCTGTTCGGTTGGTTTGGGCGGCGGCTACGAAACGGAGGTGAACTATCTTGTGCCGCGACTGACGATCCCCGGGAAGGGTACGTTCCAAAATGTCAGACTCGAGGCTCGTCTTGATTCGGAGAAGCGGCTGATGAATGGAAGTGGACTGAGTAATCCATTCGTCGGTAGTCGTGAGTTTCAGGGTCTCAAAGTAATGATGCTGCTGCTGGCAAACTGGGACATCAAAGACTCAAACAATCAGATCATAGCGGTGAAGGGAACTGATAAGGACCGTTATATCATCAGCGATCTGGGAGCAACGTTTGGGAAGACCGGTCACCTGCCGTTCTTCTGGAGATTCAACCGCAGCCGCAATAATCCGAAGATTACGTCAAGCTGAGTTTGTGAATGACGTCAACGGCAATATTGTTGACTTCGATTACAGTGGCAAGAAGCGCCAAATCTTTAACGACATCACGGTTGATCAGGCGAGGTGGATTGGGACCTGTTGTCGCGTCTCAGTCCTGGGCAGATTCGAGATGCGTTTCGGGCAGCGAATTACACTCCAGAGCAAACCAGGCTGTTGACTCAGGGCGTGACAAATCGCATAACTCAGTTAGTTAATTTGCCAAACAGCGTCGAATTAAGCCGCGCCTCGTCAACATCGAGTCACACGCGACGACGCGAGTAGAGCCGATAACTAAAGTAGATTACCAGACCGGCAGCGGCGGCGATTATAGAATCGCGAGCTTCACGCGCGCTGCTGTTGGTCAGAAGCCACAAGCTCATTAAAACGGCGATGACGCTTATGACAGAGCCACCCGCTATCTTCATCATGGCGGGCGGGGCATTTCTTTTTCTGTCGCAGCGTAGGAAGAGCCAGGCAGGTAACGATATAAACGATCAATCTGGCGATGGTACTAACCGTGAGGGCGTAAATCAGCGAACTCGAAAGAGTGAGCAAAAGCGCGAAGGCGCCCGTCACCAGTGTGGCGAACTGTGGAGTGTGGAATCTCGGGCGAACAGCACCGAAAAAGAGGTGGTAACTCTTTGCGGCCCGACATGGCAAAGAGAATCCGCGGGTTCGTCAACAGGTTTACGTTCAGATTGCCTATTACCGAGGCGATGATTCCTAAAGCAATTAAAGACGCTCCCCAGGGTCCCAAAAATTGACTGGCTGCATCGGCCAGAGGTCGTTCGGTACTTCCCAGCCCTGGCAATGTGCCGATGCATACGACCTGGATGAGAATATAAATCGCAGCCACGATCGCGATCGCAATCAGGAA
>CAWHEH010000007.1:0-267612 GCA_963828335.1 Blastocatellia bacterium
AGCTGTTGGGTGTCAAGACATAGTTGACAGTTAGCTATCATGACATCGTTGACACTTTTGTCCGGGTCTCACTGCTCGGAGCGTTTAGTTGTTGATTTCACATCTGGAGCAGCACCGCGGTGCTGCTCCGGGTGTGCAGGTCGATTTCGCGGATTGTTAAGTGGCGAAAGGTTACGGTTAGCTTGCCATCAAACTCATCAACTCTGACGCGTTCTTTGGCCAGGGCTTCGCACACGAAATACCAGCAGCCGTATTTACTCAAGCCACCTTCGTTGTCGAGTCTTCTGACTTCACCGCCGCTATACTCCCATTCTGGCGGGTGTTCCTGATAAGGGCGCAGGTTCTCGGTGGTGTAGACCTCGGCCGGCGTCTTCATGCCGAGGGCTTGGTGCGGTCGTTGCTCGTTGTATTCCTGACGCACTTCTTTGGCCCAAGTTTCCCATTCGCCCATGGTGCATGGTTCACCGCGATGCTTTGTACGCTCCTTCAAAGTACGATGAAACCGTTCCACCTTTCCTTGTGTCTGCGGATGATGCACGCCCGAGTACTTTAGCTTCACGCCCTGCTTGATGAGCCAAATCGAAAGCCAGGTCAGGCCATGCTGGCTCATATTGGCGTACCAGGTAGAACCATGGTCCAGCAGCATTTCTTCCGGTACTCCCGCCCGCTGAAAATGCGGCTTCAGCACCTCCTGAACTCCCTTGGCATCGGTTCCCGGTAAGGGCCACAGACCCAGCAAGTACCGGCTACAATCGTCGAGCAACGACAAAGGATAGCACTTTCCGCCAACTGCCAGCCGGTAATCACCTTTGAAATCCATCTGCGCTAGTTCATTGCAACGTGCCCGCGCAAATCGTCCTGCCGCCGGCCGCCGCTGCTTCTCCGGCCTGATTCTATCGTTGCGTTTCAAGATGCGATGGATGGTGATCGTGGGTAATGCCACTCCCTCTTTCGCTACTACATACTGGATCTTCTCAGCACCCCAACCCTTCTCATCTCGGACCGCTAACACACGCTGCTCAGCTGCCGCACTGGTTTGCCGCGGGCTATGGTGCGGCCGCCGCGATAGCTCCTGCACTCCTGCTATTGTCCCCGCTGCTTCATATCGCTTCAGCCATTTGTAGCCCGTCTGTCGACTGACCCCGTAGCGTCGACTCAACTCACTCAGCTTCACTTTCGCTTTACGCGCTTCAATCAAAAAGCTTAAACGTTGCTCCATTACACTCTCCGTTTTCCAGGGCATCTCAGCTCCTCCTCGAGCTTTAGATTACCCCGCTGACTGTCAACCATGTCATGATAGGAAAGTGTCAACGTTGTCATGATATTGAACAGCGTAGCGCTCCACCCCAGGCTTTATGCTATCGTCCGCTCCGCGGACTTTAATTGGATTCACGATATCAACGAGGAAACTGACCCACTAGCCTTGCCCCTGCTGCGTTGAATTGTGCTCTGCTTCGGTGTACTCTGAGGACAGTTCCAACACAGTAACGCTGCAATCAGGCTCTCCCGAGTTTTCGCCCCCTCTAACATTTGCCCCCCGACGTAACGCGAGGAAAAGACAATGAAAAGACTAGTACTGGTTTTACTAATCGTTATGGGTTCCGTTTCTATTGCTGTTGCCGACACGATTGTTCTGCGCAGTGGTACCACGCTGCGAGGCAATGTGCTTGGGTTTATGAATGGCCGGTTTGCGATTCAGTTGACCAGCAACGCCACCGTAACAATCAATCCGGGAGGTAATCGCAATCAGACCACCACGGCCGGCACTACGCGCAATGTTATGGCCGGAGAAGTTGTGTTCCTGCGACCACGTGACATCGAGCGCATTGAAATTGATGGCCGTTCGCTGGACGATGCCCGCTATCAAACTCGTACCATTGATGTCTCGATGGATCCAAACTGGATCGACACGGGGGTTGATCTTAAACGCGGCGAGCGAGTGAGGATCGACGCGACGGGAACAATCAACATTGGGCGCCGGCGCATTGGTCCTGCTGGTCTCAACTCAAGCGATCCGAATTCGCCGCTGCCGCGAGCGGCTGAGGGTGAGTTGATTGGCGCTATCGGGAATGAGTACGACTCGCCAATCATCGAAATCGGCGCCAGCCGTGAATTCGTTGCCGATCGCGCTGGTCGCCTCTACCTGACGCCGAACCTGGCGGCACGAAGCGCTGATTCGTTTTACGGCAGCGGAGTCTACAAAGCTCAAATACGTAAAGAGGTCGATCTGGCGTCTCTGACGAGAGCCGATGACAACCGCAATCCGAACGATGATAACTACGATCCTTTTGGTTTGCCCGGTGAAGCGGGTACGGGTCCGGCAGGAACTCGTTCAAGAGATCGCGGCAACAATCCCAATCTTCCTGGTGGACGCCGGAACAATCGCACGCTAGAGAAGGTTGTTGATGTTCCCGGCAACCAATCACGGGGAGTGGATACGGGTGTCGAACTGCGCACCGGCGATCAGGTAACCATCAGTGCCAGCGGAAATGTCACTGCCGGCCGCCGCGCCGGAGTAGTTTCACCTGAAGGCGGTCGGCAGGGCGCTGCGGGAATATTGGGAGCATCTGGCTATCCGGTGCCCACTGCTGGCGTCGGCGCATTAATTGGTTACATCGTTTCGAGCAACGGCCAAACAATTCAACCATTTTTCGTCGGCAGCCAGTTGACGTTTACTGCTTCGGCGGATGGACGACTTTATCTGGCGGTCAACGACGATAACTACAGCGATAACAGCGGCAGCTTTAACGCTCGCATTGTGTATCCCGAATATCGCTAAAGGCAAAAGGGGACGGAGGAACAGGGGAATAGAGGCACAGGGTAAAGGGGAAGGGTCGAAAGGGTAAAGGCTTCCGTCAGGTGGACGCTTCTACTCGCTTTCACCCTTCCCCTTTACCCGTTTCCCCTTTTCAGGACTTCAGGGCGGTTTTTAATGACGAGCCGGAGTGGCCGTGATAAGATTCCGGCGTCATGCATACTGATGTAGTCATTATTCGCTTAATATTTACTGGAATTCTCGTCGCTTCTGGATATTTTCTCCATCCCATCAAAAGCGACCCGTGGATCTCCGCGGCCGCCGGCGCGATCATTGCGATCTGCATAATCCTGTTTGAACGAAGAATCAGGCGGGCCTCGCTGAAGACGCTTATCGGAGCGGCGGTCGGTTCCATTATGGGTATCGTGGGAGCTTTTCTGATCGGCTCTTTGATTAGCCGTCAGGAATCGCCGGCCGTGCCTGCTGAAGTTAAAACTTACGTGACCCTGGCCCTGACGTTCTTCATGGCCTACGTAGGTTTGATGGTCGGCGCTGCCAAGGGCGATTACCTGGAGCTATCGGCTTTGGGAGGCATACTCACCGATAAGGCGGCGCGGCGCGATCTAAAGATTCTCGATACTTCGGTAATCATCGATGGGCGCATCGCCGACGTTGCCGAGACAGGGTTTCTGACCGGCTCTCTAATCATCCCGCAGTTCATCCTGCGAGAGTTGCAACAGGTGGCTGACTCGCCCGACTCCTCGAAACGACAGCGCGGTCGTCGTGGTCTCGACATGCTTCACCGGCTGCAGAACAACAGTTCGCTCGACATCCAGATAGTTGAAACAGATTTTCCAGCGGTGCGCGAAGTCGATCTGAAATTGATCGAGCTGGGTAAACAACTCGACGCTGTGATAGTCACGAACGATTTCAACCTCAACAAGGTCTCGCAAGTTCGCGGCGTCAGCGTGCTCAACATTAATGAGTTGGCAAATGCTCTGAAACCCGTGGTGCTGCCGGGTGAGGCGATGCGCGTGTTCATCCTGAAAGAAGGCAAGGAATACAACCAGGGCGTTGCTTACCTCGACGACGGCACGATGGTGGTTGTCGATAATGCGCGCAAGCTGATTGGCAAGAATACTGATATCGCCGTAACCAGCGTGCTGCAAACCACTGCCGGCAAGATGATCTTCGGTCGTCTATGGGAAGAACCTGAAAACGGAAATAGTGGCGAGCACCGTATTAATGGTTCGGTCCGGCGCCAGTCGAGAAGCGGGCCGTTGCCGGTGCGCATCGCTGACGGCGAGCCAATAACGGAATCCTGAAAAGTGACGAGTGACTAGCGACAAGTGACAGGGGCACTTTGGTTCTTCTTGTCACTTGTCATTCGTCATTCATCACTTATCATGAATGTCGCAATCATTGCCGCCGCCGGGCAGGGCACGCGGCTGGCGGGCAAGCGGCCGAAGCAATTTCTCGAGTTGGCGGGCACGCCTATTCTCATCCACACGCTCAAAGCCTTCGAGCGCTGTGACGTAATTCAAGAAATCATAGTTGTTCTGGCAGCCGAGGAGACTGACGGGTTTCTTGCCCTTGTTAAAGAACATGGGCTGCGAAAAATTGCCGCGGTAGTTGCTGGTGGCCGTAGCCGCGCTGAGTCTGTGCTGTACGGACTGCGCGCCGTGGATCCAGACGCGACGGAAATCGTCGCGGTCCACGATGGCGTACGTCCCTTTGTCACGATTGACGAAATCTCGCGGACGGTTGCGGCCGCTCAATTGGAAGGCGCTGCCATACTGGTTTCTACGCCCGTTGACACAATAAAAGAGGTCAGAGCTGGTGCCGTCGCCGGCACCCTGGACCGTTCAAGAATTCGCAATGCACTGACACCGCAGTGCTTTCAATATAAACTACTGGTCCGTGCGTATGAGCAGGTGGACGTGTCCGATCCGGAATTAACCGACGAGAGTTCGCTGGTTGAACGCCTGGGGGCGACAGTCGCAATCGTTGAAGGCAGTCCAGGGAATATCAAGATTACGCGCGAAGAAGATCTGCTGATTGGCGGCGCGATCTTTAATCAAATGAACTTTGAACTTTGAACTTTGAACTAACGCACCAATAGGAGTTCGAACTTCAAAGTTCAAAGCACAAAGTTCAAAGAACAAGTCTGTTATGTTTCGTATCGGCATCGGCAACGACACCCATCGACTGGTGGAGGGCCGTCCCCTAATGCTGGGGGGCGTGCCCATCGCTTCCGATCGCGGCGGCGAGGGACATTCTGATGCTGATGCATTGCTGCACGCGATTGCCGACGCGATTTTGGGCGCCCTTTGCGAAGGCGACCTGGGAGTGCACTTTCCCGACAGCGATCCGCAATGGAAAGACGCGAACAGTTTGGAATTGTTGTCGCGTGTAGTATGGCTGGCCCACGAGCGCAACTTTCAAATTGTAAACGTTGACTCCACTGTAATGCTCGAGACTCCTAAGCTCAGACCTTACGTGGTTTCGATGCGTGAAAGGATCGCAGAAGTCCTGGGTGTCGAAGTTTCCTGCGTAAGTGTTAAGGCCAAGACTGCAGAAGGACTCGATGCTGTGGGCCAGGGTCTGGCAGTGTCCGCGCAGGCGGTGGTTCTGATTAAATCGTAACGCAAACTGTTAGTTTGCGTCGGCAGACTAGCTCGAAAATTTTAGTAGCTATTCGAAAGACGCAAACTAACAGTTTGCGTTACTTGATAAGGGGAGACGATTTGAGACCTCAGGACGTCATCCGAAAGAAACGTGACGGCGAAAGACTCTCGCGCGAGGAGATCAATTTCTTCATCGAGGGCGTCACGAGCGGCAGTATCGCTGACTACCAGATCAGCGCGTTACTGATGGCCATCTACCTGAACGGCATGGACGACTCCGAACAGGAGATGCTTACTCATGCCATGTTGCACTCGGGGCACACGCTCGACTTCTCAGACATTGCAAAACCAAAAGCTGACAAGCATTCGACTGGCGGGGTGGGCGATAAGACGTCGCTTTTGATCGCGCCCATGGTGGCTGCTTGTGGAGTCTGCGTGCCGATGATTTCCGGACGCGGTTTGGGCCACACTGGTGGCACACTCGATAAGCTCGAATCAATTCCTGGTTACCGTGTGGATCTTAGCGCCGGGGAATTTGAGCGTGTCTTGAAGACAGTCGGCTATGCCATGTCAGGGCAAACGGCCGAGCTGGCGCCGGCTGACAAGAAGATGTATGCGCTTCGCGATGCCACCTCCACGGTGGAGGCCATTCCGCTGATTGTCGCGTCAATAATTTCGAAAAAAGGCGCCGCTGGTCTGGATGCGATGGTAATAGACGTCAAGGTCGGCTCTGGTGCCTTCATGCGTGATGAAAATCGCGCTCGGGCGTTGGCCCACGCTCTGGTTAGAACCGGAAACGCCTGTGGGATTCGCACGCGAGCGTTACTGACCGATATGAACCAACCGCTGGGCCAGGCGGTGGGAAACTCACTCGAAGTGAAAGAGTGTGTGGAGCTCTTGCGTGGCGAAGGGACAGCTGCTGCGCAACCGGTACTTGATTTGTCGGTGGAGCTTGCCGCCCACATGCTGGTGCTTTCCAAAGTTGAAGATTCGCTTGAGGCAGCTCGCGATCGGTTGGGAGAGATTGTGAGCTCAGGAAAGGCGCTGGAATGTTTTCGTCAGAACGTTGCAGCGCAGGGTGGTGAGCCACGAGTTTGCGACGATCCTGCCGCCTTTCTTCCTTTGGTCACTGAAGGGTTTAAGGTAGAATCGCCGCGTTCTGGTTTCGTTACCAAAGTTAATACGTCGGAGATCGGGCATGCGATTGCGGCTATTGGCGGCGGGCGTGTGCGCATCGACGACAAGGTAGATCCGACGGTCGGTTTCATCGCTCAGGCCAGGATTGGAGATGGCGTTGATGAAGGAGCGGCCATCGGTATCGTCTATTGTCGCGACCGGTCCTGTGCCGAAGAAGCCGGCATGCGTATTCAGGCAGCATACGAGATCGGCGAACAGTCTCCCCGGGAAATACCGCAACTCTTCAGGGAAGTGATAAACGAATGAAATTCTTAATCTGCTCCATGCTCGTTGTCCTGTGCCTGGTCGCAGTTTTCAGTTCGGCGTGCAATCACAGCAGCTACGGCGCTGATGACAAGTCGAAGATACGTGTCGGAATTGTTTTCGATATCGGCGGCAAGGATGACCGTTCATTCAATGCTGCGGCCTGGGCAGGCGCAAAGTGCGCGGAAACCGGTACCTGGCCTGACGGTAAGAGTTGCGGCAAGGCAGCCTTGCCAATTGTGCTGCGCGATATCGAACCTGGGAACCCAACTTCTATTGAACCGGCCATGCGCGCCTTTGCTGAGCGCAACTACGACCTCATTATCGGCATCGGGTTCGCTCAGACTCCGATTATCGAACTCGTGGCCAAAGATTATCCCAACATTCGTTTCGCGATAGTCGACGGTGTTAGTGATCTGCCAAACGTGGCATCGCTGGTGTTCAAGGAACATGAGGGTTCGTATCTGGTCGGCATGTTGGCCGCGAAGTCCAGCAAGACAGGTACGATTGGTTTCATTGGCGGCATGGACATTGGATTGATTCACCGGTTCAAGGGCGGCTACGAGGAAGGCGCACGCGCGGTGAATCCGAATATTCGCGTGATCCCGAATTACGTTGGCGTCACCGATGCCGCCTGGAACAATCCCGGCAAAGGGAAGGAAATCGCGCTGGCCCAAATCAGCAAAGGCGCTGATGTGATTTTCACTGCCGCTGGTAACTCCGGCCTGGGTGCGTTTGACGCCGTAGAGCAGGCCGGTAAACAGGATGGACGCGCAACGCACTTCGTGATAGGCGTTGACGCCAATCAAAACATGGTCAAGCCGGGTTTCGTGCTTACCAGTATGGTCAAGCGAGTGGACAACGCAGTCTATGCAATTGTTCAGGACGTTGTGAACGGGCAGTTCAAAACCGGCTTTCACGTTTATGGGTTGCAGGAAGATGGTGTGGGCTACGCGATGGATGAAAACAATAAGCCTCTGATAACTCCGGAAATGATTGAGCAGGTCGAAGAAGCGAAGAAAAAAATTATCGATGGCCAGATTACTGTGGTGGATTTGATTAATAAGTAAATGGACTTTGGACTTTGGACTTTGGACTTTGTACTTAGTACGTTGAACCTTGAGTAATGCTGGAGATCATATTGCGCTTCAACCACCCTCCGCTTAAGGAGGACCTGAATTGGAAAGAACCAACTTTGAGAAATCTACAGGTCTACAAACTGTCGGAAACACTGTCGGACGAGATTTGGAAGATTGTTGCAGGCTGGGATGTGCTTGCGAAGAGATACGGTCGGCAAGCAAATCGATGAGGGCTGCTGACAGCATTGGCGCCAACATTGCAGAAGGAGCGGACAGAGGAACCTTATGAGGACATTCGACGATTCTAAGAATGGCACGTGGTTCGTTGTATGAGACCCAGCATTGGCTGCGACGTGCTTACAAAAGAAAGTTTACTGAGTCAGACAGCACGTAGCGTTGCTCAAGCCGATCATTAACGAGTTGATCGCCCAAACTCAACGCCTATTTCAGATCTGTCGAATAGAGCCGCCTTAGATCGAAAAGGCAAACAAAGCACAAAGTACAAAGCACCAAAGTCCAAAGCCATAGGCGATTTATGCTTGAACTCAAAAACATTACCAAGCGGTTCGGTGACGTTCTCGCCAACGACAAGGTGAACATCGTCGTCAAGCCGGGGACGATTCACGCGATCGTGGGAGAGAACGGCGCCGGCAAGTCCACCGCGATGCGTATCGCGTATGGATTTTACAAGGCCGATGCGGGCGAGATCCTGGTTGAAGGCCAGGTGCGCGACATTGCCACTCCGCATGACGCGATCGCGCTGGGAATCGGCATGGTTCATCAGCACTTCATGCTGGTGGATACGATGACGGTCGCCGAGAATATTGTCCTCGGCGCGGAGCCAGGCAGCGCCGTAGCGCTCGACCTCGCCGCGGCGAGCATAGAAATCCGCAAGCTCTCTGAAGAATTCAAACTCGCCGTCAACCCCAACGCGGTTATCGAACATCTTTCGGTCGGCCAACAACAGCGAGTAGAACTGCTAAAAGCACTTTATCGGCATGCCCGTCTGTTAATCCTCGATGAGCCAACCGCGGTTCTAACTCCACAGGAAGTCGAAGAGTTCTTTTCCATCCTGCGCCGCATGCGTGAGCAGGGCAAGACAGTCGTAATAATCACCCACAAACTGGCCGAGGTGCTGGCGATCTCCGATGAAGTGACGGTGATGCGCGATGGTCGCGTGGTCGGTCGCGTGCAGACTAAAGATACTAATGCCGCCGAACTGGCGCGCATGATGGTTGGTCGCGAAGTGCTGCTTCGGGTCGAGAAGCCGGAAGCCAAAACCGGCAACGCGGAGTTAAGCGTTCGCAATCTTTCAATCGTTGCCAGGGGCGGCGCGAAGCGCTTGACGGACGTTTCTTTTGAGGTTCGCAAGGGCGAAATTTTGGGCATCGCCGGGGTAGAGGGAAATGGGCAGACGGAATTGATCGAAGCGCTCGCAGGACTAGTAAACCCCTCGGAACTTTCGGGCAAGATTCTTTTTGAAGAGCGCGACATTACCCGGGAAGGGGCGCGACTGCGGCGAGAGCTGGGCATCGCGCATATTCCCGAGGACCGACACCGCCGTGGGCTGTTGCTGGAATTTGATCTGGCCGAGAATTCAATCCTCGGCGTGCACTATCGCAAACCAATAGTCAGCTATGGCGGCGTTCTGATCGATAGCATGGCCGTTCGTAAACGCGCAGAGGAGATTATCGCCGGATTTGACGTGCGACCGGCTAATCCCGATCTTCCGGCTCGCGCACTCTCCGGGGGCAATCAACAAAAACTGATCATCGGCAGAGAGTTTAAGGTTGAACCGAAAGTTCTGCTGGTGTCGCAGCCGACACGTGGAGTCGACATCGGCGCGATTGAGTTTATCCATCGCAAGCTGGTGAACCTGCGCGACTCGGGCTGCGCCGTGTTGCTTGTCTCGGCTGAGCTCGAAGAGGTCACTTCGCTCTCCGATCGTTTGCTAATAATTCATGAGGGACGAATTGTGGGCGAAGTTGATCCGAAGGTTGCGACCATTGAAGAGATTGGATTGCTTATGACCAGGGGGCATTGAACGATCGGTCTTTGGTCTTGGGCCTTAGGTCTTTGCTTTTCGTCTGCCACGGCTTCAACTATTTTTGGAAACTCAAGAGAATAGCGCGTTCAACCAAAGACCAAAGACCAAAGACCAAAGTCCAAAGTCCAAAGACCGTCTAAGCGAATCTGAGATTTAATATTTAAGATCTCAAATCAAAATGAAACTATTACGCGAACTTTTGTTTCCCTTAATTGCCGTGGTGGCCGCCTTTATTGTGGCTGGGATTCTGATCCTGATCATCGGTGATAACCCGATCGAGACTTACCGTCTGCTTTTCGGCAGCGCCCTCTCCTGGCCCGTAGGCATCAGCTACACCCTTTTTTATGCGACGCCGTTGATTTTTACCGGCCTGGCAGTGCTCGTTGCTTTTCGTTGCGGTCTGCTCAACATTGGCGCGGAGGGACAGCTCTACGTCGCGGCATTTGCTACCGCCTGGGTGGGAATCATTTTCGCAAATCATTCTCCCTGGCTTCTTATCCCGTTATGTTGTCTGGCTGCGGTGGTTGGAGGAGGCATTTGGGGCGCGATTCCCGGCATTCTCAAAGCGCGCTTCGGTTCACATGAAGTTATCAACACGATCATGTTGAACTTCCTGGCCGTCGCTCTGTTGAGTTACTTCACTCAATATCACTACAAAGAGCCCGGCCCGATAATGCAAACTCTGGCAATCGGACCAAATGCGCACATCGCCCGCCTTGGCAGATTCATTCCAGGCATACCGCAATTCATTCCTCTCAATGTGGCGTTTATCCTGGCGTTGATTTCGTGCGGTCTGGTTTACATCTTTCTCTGGCGCACCAAGTGGGGATATGAGCTGCGTTCAACTGGAACGAATCCCAGCGCGGCTGAGTATGGCGGCATCTCTGTGCGGAAACAGATCGTAATCGCGATGACAATCTCCGGAGCGCTGGCGGGCATGGTTGGAATCAACGAAGTGCTTGGTTATCGCTACCGTTATTACGACGGCTTTTCTGATAACTACGGCTTCACAGGTATCGCGGTGGCTCTGCTGGGTCGTAACCATCCGGTAGGCGTCATTATCTCGGCGCTGCTTTTCGCTGTGCTCCAGCGCGGCGGCATTCCGGTCGACGCTTTCACGACGTACGTTACCAAAGATATTGTTCAGGTATTACAAGGCACGATTATTCTTTTTGTGGCAGCCGAGGCTTTCTTCCGCGGCCCATTTGCCCAGTGGGGCCTGTTGAAACGCTCGAAAGTCTAGTCTCCAGTGAATTCAAAAGAGTAAACGAATGGCAGAAATTTTTACGATAGCGCTTATCTGGTCAACCGTGCGGTTGTCGACCCCTTTGATCCTGGCCGCGTTGGGCGGACTGTTTTCCGAACGCTCGGGTGTCATCAACATTGCACTCGAAGGGATGATGCTCGCTGGAGCCTTTACTGCCGCGGCGGTGACGTATGCCACCGGCAGTCCCTACGTGGGCTTGTTGGCGGGAATGATGGCGGGCATGTTAATAGCCGCAATCCATGCAGTAGCCTGCATTCAGTATCAGGCTGATCAGGTCGTCACTGGCACGGCTATCAACATTCTGATGCTCGGCATGCCGGCCTTCCTGAGCGGCGCTTTTTTTCTTTCGTCCGGGTCGACGCCGCAGATTCCTAAAGAACATCTGATACCGTGGCTTCCTATCATTATTGCCATCGTCATGGTTCCACTTAGCTGGTACGTTCTCTACAAAACTCCTTTTGGGTTGCGGCTGCGCTCGGTTGGTGAGAATCCGGAAGCCGCCGATGCCGCCGGCGTGCCCGTTGCGCGCATGCGTTATGCGGGGGTTTTGTTATCAGGTGTGCTGGCCGGCCTGGGTGGCGCCTACCTTTCGATCGGACAGTCGTCGTTGTTTACCAGAAACATGACTTCCGGTCGCGGTTTCATTGCCCTGGCAGCCTTAATCTTCGGCAAGTGGCGGCCATTTCAAACGCTGCTCGCTTGTCTGTTGTTTGGCTTCACTGAAGCCGTGTCGATACAGATGCAGGGCGTGGTGAAGCTACCTTCGGGCGAAGACATTCCGGTGCAGTTTATTCAGATGGTCCCCTACATCCTGACGATTATTGTGCTGGCGGGCTTCATCGGTTCGTCGCGACCGCCGCGGGCACTGGGCATTCCGTACCAGAAGGAGCGGTAAAAGTTTCAAGTTTCAAGTTCCAAGTTCGATTCGTCTAAAACTTGAAACTTGAAACTTGGAACTTGAAACTAAACAGAACATGGTTGAGCCAGCTTTAGCGGATTTATATTCGCGTGCGGAAAATGCGGCGCGCTCAATACGAGCTCGCACCGCTGTGGACGCTAAGATCGCGGTCGTGTTGGGCAGCGGCCTCGGCGCTTTCGCCGAAGACTTCGAAGACTCGGTAGCTTTGCCGTATCGCGAAATCCCCGGCTTCGTATCTTCAACTGCCGAGGGACATGTTGGCAGCTTGGTGATTGGAAAAGTCGAAGGCGTTCCGGTTCTGGCGATGCAAGGTCGGGTGCACTACTACGAAGGATATAGTCTCGAAGAAGTTACTTTTCCCATCAGGACGTTCAAGCTACTGGGCATCGAGACTTTGATTCTTACCAACGCGGCCGGCGGTGTGGACGTACAACTCACGCGTGGCGCTTTGATGGTAATAAGTGATCATTTGAACCTGATGGGTGTGAACCCGCTGCGTGGGCGCAACGACGAACGCTTCGGTCCGCGCTTTCCTGATATGACGGAAGTTTATAGTCGCGACCTGCAGGAGCTGGCGACGGAAGAAGCGCGCTCACTGGACATCACGATTCGTCGGGGAATCTATGCAGCACTGGCGGGACCAAGCTATGAAACGCCGGCGGAGATTCATATGATGCGCGGTTTTGGCGCTGATGCGGTGGGCATGAGCACTGTTCCCGAAGCGATCGTTGCTCGCCAGATGGGCATGAAAGTTTTGGGTATCTCGTGCATAACCAACATGGCTGCCGGAATCGGTGAAAGCCCCATCAACCACGAAGAAGTGATGGAGACCGGACAGCAGGTGCGAGAGAAATTTACGCAGTTGCTCCGTCGCGTGATCGTAAAAGTGCCGGGGCAGTAGCCCGTACAGTTATGGACTTGTGGCTCTGTGTGAGTGGTTGCTGATCATTGAAAGTCTTAGTAACGAGAGCCCTCCATAACTGTCGGGCTACATGAGCCACCGAATAATTCGTGTGGAAAAGCGAGAATACGTTTTCGTGAGTCTAATCATTGGCATTTCCGGTGGCACCGGTTCGGGCAAGACTACCGTTGCCAACCGCATTTTGGAGACAGTGAAGGCGAGCGAAGTCGTCTTCATCCAGCAGGATTCTTACTATCGCAACCTCAAAGATCTGCCACTCGACTATCGACAGCTCGCGAATTTTGATCATCCGGACGCTCTCGACAACGATCTGCTCGTTAACCACATTCGCAAGTTAAAGGCAGGCGAGCCGATTGAACTGCCGCTCTACGATTTCAAGACGCACAATCGTCTGAATGAAACGCGAAAGGTAGAGCCTAAACCGATCGTTATTGTCGAGGGCATACTGATCTTTGTAGATCCGCGCCTGCTCGAACAGCTGGACATTAAAGTTTTTGTCGACACTCCGGACGACATCCGCTTCATAAGGCGACTCCGTCGTGATATTGCCGAGAGAGGTCGTACGGTAGAATCAGTCATCGAACAATACCTGGCTACCGTGCGGCCAATGCACATGCAATTCATTGAACCCTCAAAACGTTACGCTGACGTCATCATTCCGGAAGGTGGTCATAATTTGGTGAGCATTGATCTGATTAGTGGGAAGATTCGGGAGAGGTTGGCAAGTGCTTTAACCTCGGTTGGAGGACAGGCTTGAGTGAAGAAAGTTTGCAGCAGCTGCTGGAAACAGCAAAGGGGGCGCGGCTGCGGTCAATTGCGCCATTTTCAAACTTTTTGGTCGGCGCCGCGCTAAGGACCGATGAGGGAAAAGTCTACATCGGCTGTAATGTTGAAAGCGCCAGTTACGGATTGACCGTTTGCGCTGAGCGCGTCGCCATCTGGAAAGCTTTGTCTGAGGGCGAGCGCCATTTCACTGAACTGGCGATCGTAGCCGACACCGATACGCTGACGCCGCCATGCGGCACTTGCCGGCAAATTATCTGGGAGTTTGCGAAGAATGCGACGATTGTGCTCGGCAATCTTCAAGGTGAAACGCAGATCGTTTCGATCAAAGAACTGCTGCCGCGAGCTTTCGACGCGCGCTTCCTGAGCGCCGCAAAAGAGAAGCGAGAAGCAAAGGAATCTTCCTGACGCGTCGGAAAAATGGTGCGATCCACGATATGCAAGGTCTAAACGCAACTGATGCAGAACCGCGAGCGGTAGCGAGCGGATGCAAGCACTCAATGTTGAATCAGCCCGAACGCTCTCTTCGTTGTTGACGTAATTTTTGTCAGTTCGTATTCCACCAAATGGATCAGTTCGTTAGTCGAAACAAACTTGCCAGCAGCGCTATGCCAAAAAAGATCGTCATCGTTATCGCACTTGTCCTCGCCGTTATCGTCAATACCTTGCCAACAGTCGCGCAACGAAATAGAGGTCGTCGCATGATACGAGTAGATTTGCTGGTGCTTAATGGCACGCTCGTCACGATGGACAAAGAGCACCGCATCATCCAGGATGCAGGAATTGCGGTGGAGCACGGGCGGATCGTAGCGGTCGGTTCCAGAGCTGAAATCGCCGGCAAGTACTCGGCGCCCGAGCGAGTAGATGCGAGCGGAAAGATCCTCATCCCGGGCCTCATTAACGGTCACACGCACATTCCGATGACCTTGTTCCGGGGTCTGGCGGATGATCTGGATCTGCAGGAGTGGCTGACGAAGTATATCTTTCCGGCTGAGGCAAAAAACGTTACTGAAGAATTCGTGCGCGCCGGAACACGGCTTGGGTTAGCGGAGATGATTCGCGGCGGAACCACCACCTACTGCGACATGTATTACTTCGAAGACGCCATTGCTGATGAAACTGCGAAGGCGGGTGTAAGAGCAGTTCTCGGTGAAACGGTCATCGACTTTCCTGTCGCCGATAACAAGACTAATGACGAGGCGATGGCCTACGTCGAGCGGTTCGTTCAGAAGTGGAAGGGAAATGAGTTGATTGTGCCGGCGGTCGCGCCTCATGCTCCCTACACCGTTTCGGAAGAACACCTGAAAGCCATTCGCGCCTTTTCTGATCGAACTGGGACTCCCATCGTTACTCACATCTCGGAAACAAAAAGAGAAGTCGACGACAGCCTCAAAGCGAAGGGTGCAAGTCCGGTTGACTACCTTTCACGCATAGGATTTCTGAATGATCGTGTCATTGCTGCGCACATGGTTTGGCCAAGCCCTGGCGAGATTCAGATCTTGAAGCGTGATGGGGTTGGTGTGATTCACAATCCGCAGTCAAACATGAAGTTGGCGTCAGGCGTCGCGCCCGTGCCAAAGATGATATCAGAAGGAGTCCGAGTCGGACTGGGAACAGACGGAGCTGCATCGAACAACGACTTGAGCATGTGGGAAGAAATGGACACTGCCGCCAAGCTGCATAAGCTCATAAGCGGCGATCCGAAGGTAATGTCTGCTGAACAAGCCTTTGAGTTGGCGACGATTGGCTGTGCCCGTGCGCTTCATCTGGAGAAAGAGATTGGCTCGATCGAAAAAGGCAAGCGAGCGGATATCGTCCTGGTCAATCGCGACGCGCTTAACCAAATACCGCTCTACAACGTCTATTCCGACCTGGTTTACGCCACCAAAGCGTCCGACGTGGAAACCGTGATCATCAACGGTCGCCTGGTGATGCGCGAACGCCATTTGTTGACGCTCGACGAGGCGGCGATTAAGGAAGGCGCGCGCGTGTTTCGGGAGAAAGTAATTAAGAGCCTCGGCGGTCCAGCTGTTCCGTAAGTTGGTGAGTAAGCCCTCCTAACAGTCGGGCTACTGCCCCAGCCACTACCGAAGCATCACCATAGGAAAAGGAAGGGACACCGAAGCTAAAGCCTGCACGCGCACCTCTTGCCGGGGCAGTAGCCCGACCGTCAGGGAGGGCTCTTTGACTCGCGATCAAAATCCAGAGCCGGCTGGCATACTTGCTTGGAGTGCAATAAGGAATCATAATAGGGCGTCAAAATTAGGTTAGTTCGTAAGCGAGCATAAGGCTCGCTTTTGTATTTGTTGGGAGTTAAGTCTAGTGAATCGTACCCAGTCGCCCAGTTTCTTTCGTTCAATTAGTCGACTTTTCCTTGTCTCCGCCGGATTGGCAGTCTTCTCGGTTGTAGTTCATGCCCAGGTTCCGGCGGAGCCAACCAAGCCAGCAGAGACAGCGATCAGTCCAAACGGAGCAAAAATCCCCAGCCGACGCCAATGTCACTTCCGCAGGGCCTGCCCAGGCGCAGGTGCAGGCTCAGCCAGCCAACCCGCCTTCAGATCCGACAAAATCTGCCGAGGCCCTGCGATTGCGAATCGAGCGAGCCCGCGCATTAATCGCAGCGCACCGTCTGGATACTGCTGCCAGCGAACTTGAATCAGTCAGGGCAACGGCGCAGGACAATGCTTTTCGGAACATATCTTCGATAATGTTGATGAACGTCTATCTTGAGGAAGGTAACTACGGCAGAGCCGAGGCGCTGCTTGAAGAGAATTTCAGAGCCCGCTCGGCGCAAAAGGATGAATCGCTCGGCAGCTACTTCGCCCTGGCCGGACAGGCAGTGAACGGCACCCGGACACACCTGGCGCGCTACCGGACTTTTGGCATCAGTACGGCCGACAGTAATCTGCCGGCAGAAGCGGTGGCGGATCTTAACCGGTTGCGTTCGCTGCTGGAGAGAATGATTGCCCAGGCGAAAGAAATCTCGAGTGCGCGCGGGGCCTACGATTCACTCTCTTTGCTTGAGGATGTGCTTGGATTGCGCTTATCACTCTCTCGAGACGCCGAGGATCAAGGCAAGTGGCAAAGTGAATATTCGAGCGCGCGTGAGGCCCTGGCCTCATCACAAACGCAGATCGCTTCGCTCGGTGGAATCCCGCCGTTGAGGTCAGGCAAAACGAACGGCAACACCTCCGCAGCGCCCTCACCTTACTCAACCAAGCGACCTCCCGATACGACTCTCGAAGTCAAAGCGGCGGATAAGGATCACGTATCGGCTGCGACGCAGGCGCCCGTCCAGAAACCGGGCGAGCCCGACGTTAGCGATGCGGGATCGCTTAACGCCTTCGCGACAAAGAGAGTGGTGCCACTGTATCCGCCTCTGGCCAAACAAGCCGGCGCCACGGGATTGGTCAGAGTCTACGTGATTGTCGAGGGTGGAAAGGTCATCGCGGTTTCCCGTTCGGAAGGCCCGACCCTCCTGCGCCAGGCGGCTGAAGATGCTGCCCGGCAATGGTCCTTTCAGTCAGTCTCGATTGAGGGTCGGCCAACTCGCCTCAGTGGATACATCGACTTCAAATTTAGCCTTTAACCAGCCGCGCTTCACGAGGTCTCAGCACGCATTATCCTGAGCCCTCCCGGAACGATCGAGCCACCGCCCGGCACTCAGCCGCCCTGCCACACCGTCTCAGCGCCTGCTAATGTTGACTTAAAAGTAAGGATTCGCTAGACTGCCCTCAACTGATGTAGTTGACGAGTTTGCCAGCGCGGCCGGTCCGCTGAGATTGAGTATAATGAAGATATCTGCACAGGAAGAATACGGGTTACGTTGCTTGCTCCAACTGGCGCGCGCCGATTCGCAGGGCGAGTCGCTGACGCTGGCGCAGATTGCACAATTGGAAGGTATTTCGGTGGCGAATGCCGGTAAGCTGATGTGGATTTTGAATAAGGCCGGCCTGGTGCAATCGCAGCGAGGCATCAAGGGTGGTTACCGGCTAACGCGTCCCGCGTCTGTCATCCATCTGAACGAGGTCATAAGCGTGCTGGATGACGAGAGCGTAGAAACTCACTGCAAGAGTTATGCGGGCGTGTTGGACTCGTGCGTGCACACTGGAGACTGCGGCATAAGGCCTGTGATCGTGGAGCTTCATCAGATTGTTGACAATGCGCTGTCTGAGATTACGTTGTCGCAGTTGCTCGGCACAGAAGCAACGGTGGATGCCGTCCTGCATAAGATTCAGGGCGTGAAGCACCAGCGAAGTGTCGAGAACCCCGCGCGGGTGTAAAAGGGAATCATAAGTCCGGCGCTGATTGATGATTTGGACGGTTGGAAAGGTTACGGATTAATAACAGATGAGCACAGCAGAACTCTTAGGTAAGCAGGAATACAAGTACGGTTTCGTCACCGACATCGAGTCAGACGTTATTCCCCGTGGGCTGACGGAAGATACGATTCGGTTGATCGTCAAGATCAAGAATGAACCCGACTGGATGTTGGAGTTTCGGCTGAAGGCGTATCGTCATTGGCTGACGATGACCGAGCCGAAGCACTGGCCAAATATTTCCTATCCCGAGATCAATTACCAGGACGTCATTTATTACAGCGCCCCCAAACAAAAGGCCGTTAAAGCCAGTCTCGACGAAGTAGACCCCGAGTTGTTACGAACATTTGAGAAGCTCGGAATTCCTTTGACTGAGCAAAAGCAGCTTGCCGGAGTGGCAGTTGACGCAGTATTTGATTCGGTTTCGGTAGCTACGACCTACAAAGAAAAACTCAAGAAGCACGGCGTGATCTTCTGTTCGTTTACCGAAGCCATCCGCGAATATCCTGAACTGATTAAGAAATATCTCGGCTCGGTTGTGCCGACTAACGATAACTTCTTCGCGGCTCTAAACAGCGCGGTGTTTTCTGACGGCTCTTTCTGTTTCATACCCAAAGGCGTTCGTTGTCCTATGGAGCTGTCTACCTATTTCCGAATCAATAATTCCGAATCGGGACAATTTGAAAGGACCTTGATAGTCGCCGAAGAAGGGTCGCATGTTTCCTATCTCGAGGGTTGCACCGCTCCCAAGTTTGATAAGAACCAGCTGCACGCTGCGGTAGTTGAATTGGTCGCGCTTGATGATGCGCAGATCAAGTATTCGACAGTGCAGAACTGGTATGCAGGAGATGAGGAAGGCGTTGGCGGCATTTACAATTTCGTTACCAAACGCGGCAAATGCGCGGGCCGAAATTCCAAGATCTCATGGACGCAGGTGGAGACTGGCTCGGCAATTACCTGGAAGTATCCCTCCTGCATTTTGCAAGGCGATAATTCGATCGGCGAGTTCTACTCAGTCGCGTTAACTAACCATGCGCAGCAAGCCGACACCGGAACGAAGATGATCCACCTCGGCAAGAACACGCGCTCCACGATCATTTCCAAGGGGATCGCTGCCGGTAAATCAAACAACAGCTATCGCGGATTGGTTAAGGTGATGCCGAAAGCGGAAAACGCGCGTAACTACACGCAGTGTGATTCCATGCTGATTGGCTCCAACAGCGGCGCGAATACCTTTCCGTATATCGAGGTGATGAACAATACCTCGAGTGTGGAGCATGAGGCTTCGACCTCAAAGATTAGCGAGGAACAGTTGTTCTACCTGCAGCAGCGTGGCATTTCGCAAGAAGATGCGGTGTCTCTGATTATTAACGGCTTTTGCAAGGACGTGTTTTTGCAGTTGCCAATGGAATTTGCTGTCGAAGCGCAGAGGCTTCTGGGAATGAAGCTCGAAGGCAGCGTCGGGTGAAAGATGCGGGGGAGCTGAGACGCGGGGACGTGGTGAAGTTTTTCTCCCGGTCCCCGCGTCTCCGTGTCAGCGCGGCAGTGAAAGTTGATATTAGTGAGGAGCAATCATAAGTGTTAGAGATTAAGAATTTGCATGCAGGGATCGACGGCAACGAGATCCTGAAGGGGATTAACCTGACGGTTAAGAAGGGCGAGATTCACGCCATCATGGGACCCAATGGTTCCGGCAAGTCGACGCTCGCAAAAGTCCTGGCCGGTCACCCTGCCTATCAGGTGACTAAAGGCGAGGTGCTTTACGAGGGAAAAAACCTGCTTGACATGCCGCCTGACGAACGCGCTCGAGAGGGCGTCTTTATGGCCTTTCAATATCCCATTGAAGTGCCGGGTGTCTCAAATGCGCAGTTCCTGCGGTTGGCCTACAACGAGAAGCGCAAGCATCTCGGCGAAGAGGAACTCGATCCGCTTGAGTTCAAGGATCTGTTGAAAGAACGCGCGAAGATAGTTGAGATGGATGCAAGTTTCATGACGCGTTCGGTCAATGAAGGGTTCTCCGGCGGCGAGAAAAAGCGTAACGAGATTTTACAGATGGCTGTGCTCGAACCGAAGTTGGCAGTTCTTGACGAAACTGATTCTGGGTTGGACATCGACGCCCTGAGGATCGTTGCAGGCGGTGTCAATCAACTTCATAGTCCGGAAAATGCAGTCATCCTCGTAACGCACTATCAACGACTGCTTGATTACATCGTGCCGCAATTTGTGCACGTGTTGGCCAACGGACGCATCGCCAAAGAGGGCGGCAAGGAATTGGCGCTCGAACTAGAAGAGAAGGGCTACGACTGGCTGAAAGCAACTGCGCCGGAAACGGGCGGCGTTGGCGCGCCGGCAAAATAGAAATGGTTACTGAAATAGCAAGCAGAGAGAATTCGTATCAGCTGGCTTTCCGCGCCTTGCAGGAGAGACAGCAGGATGAGCGCGCAGGATGGCTCCAACGGTTACGCGCGAACGCAATGGAGCGGTTTGCAGAGTTGGGCTTTCCTTCCGTTAAAGATGAGGAATGGAAATACACCAACGTCGCGCCCCTGGCAGCCATAGACTTCAAACCGGCGCTTTTGCAAACAACTTCCGTAAGCGAGCTTGAAATGGAGAAGTTGGCGCCGTTCCGTTGTGTGGAAACCGCGCAAAGTGAGTTAGTTTTCCTGAACGGAGTGTTGCGAAAAGATCTTTCATCGTTGTCGGCAATTCCAGACGAAGTGGTCGCGATGGACCTCGCGGAAGCCATCGCCGACGAGCGGTATCGCGAAATTGTGTGGAAGCATCTGGCGCAACAGGCCGACTATATTGCCGATGGTTTCACCGCTCTAAACACGGCTCTCATTTCGTACGGCGCGTTTGTTTACCTGCCAAAGAATGTGGTGATGAAAGCGCCGCTACATCTGCTTTTCATTTCAGACGGCACCGAGACAGCCAGTTTCCCGCGCGTACTTTTAGTGGCCGGCGAGAACAGCAGCGCCACCCTGATTGAAAGTTTTGGCAGCGTTAATGATTCCCGTTACTTTACCAACGCCGTAGTTGAGATAGTGCTTAAGGATGGGGCGCGCCTGGAGCATTACAAAGTGCAGCGCGAGAGCATCGAGGCATTTCACGTAGCCAACACTTCGGCGGACCTGGGCCCGAATTCGAGCTACGACGCTACTACAATAAACTTTGGCGCCAGACTTTCCAGACATGACGTTCATGTGACTATGGACAACGAAGGCGCGGAATGCTGGGTTGACGGTTTGTACCTGGTTACCGCGTCGCAGCACACAGACACTCATTCAGTAATCGATCATCGAAAGCCCCATTGCACCAGTCACCAGCTTTATAAGGGTATTCTCGACGGCAAGTCGCGCGCGGTTTTCAACGGCAAGATATTTGTTCGACATGACGCGCAAAAAACTGATGCCATGCAGACGAATAAGAACCTGTTGCTTTCAAATGAGGCGCGAGTAGATACGAAGCCTCAGCTCGAGATTCTGGCTGACGATGTTAAGTGCGCACACGGAGCTGCTGTGGGACAGATTGACGAAGAAGAGCTTTTCTATTTAAAGGCTCGCGGGATACATCCTGACCTCGCGCGCAATCTCTTAACCTACGGGTTTGCCGAGGAAGTGATTGGTAAGATCAAGATTGAATCGATCAGGGAGCAGCTTGACGAGGCGGTTTTGAATCGACTGAATGCGCGCCTGGAAGCTTAGTTGTGTGCGTTCGGTAGAGGTTGATAGTTCAGAGTTCAAGCTTTAGCTTGTACCCAACCAAAGAAACAACCTAAAGGTTGAACTCTGAACTGCGAGCCTTTCATCAAAAGTATTTGGCAGTATTTGGCGAGGTTTTATGGCGACGGCTGAAGTTAAGAGCGTGGAAGAAAAAAAACAGACCACCGGTCGGGGTTGGGACGTGGAACGGATCCGTGAAGACTTTCCCGTTCTGCGACAGACTGTGAACGGCAAGCCACTGGTTTACCTCGATAATTCTGCTTCATCGCAGGTTCCACAAGTTGTGATCGACCGCTGCAGCATCTATCTCGAAGACGAACACTCCAACATCCATCGCGGCGTTCACTACTTGAGCCAGAAGGCGACAACTGCCTACGAAGGCGCGCGCGAGAAGGTGAAGCGTTTCATCAACGCGCGCGAAGCAAAGGAATGCATCTTCGTTCGCGGAGCTACCGAAGGCATCAACCTGGTAATGTATGGCTACGGACGCAAGTTCATCGGCGCCGGCGACGAGATCATCATTTCCGCAATGGAGCATCACGCGAACATCGTACCCTGGCAGATGCTCTGCGAGGAGAAGGGCGCGCGCCTGCGAGTGATTCCGATGAACGACGCCGGCGAATTACTGCAGGACGAATACCACGCGCTGCTCAACGAGAAAACAAAATTCGTCGCGTTTACGCACGTTTCGAACGCCCTGGGTACGATCAATCCGGTAAAAGAAATGATCGATCAGGCGCATAAGTATGGCGTGCCGGTCCTGATCGATGGCGCCCAAAGCGCGCCACACATGCCGGTCGATGTACAGGATCTTGACTGCGACTTTTTTGCGTTCTCCGGTCACAAAATGTTCGCGCCCACCGGCAGCGGCATCATCTACGGCAAGGCCGAGCTACTCGAAAAGATGAATCCTTTCCAGGGTGGCGGGGACATGATCAGGAGCGTTACCTTTGAGAAAACGACCTATGCCGATTTGCCAAATAAGTTTGAGGCAGGGACGCCGGCAATCGCTTCGCAGATAGGCCTGGGAGCCGCGATCGACTACCTGAATTCGATCGATCGCGAAAAAGCAGCGGCGCATGAGCATGAGTTGTTGACATATGCGACCGAACGCCTGAAGGCGATTGAAGGCGTGCGGATTATTGGTACAGCGCGAGAGAAAATGAGCGTGTTGTCGTTTGTAATTGACGATATACACCCGCACGACATAGGCACTATCCTCGATCAGGAGGGTATCGCTATTCGCGCCGGCCACCACTGCGCTCAGCCCGTAATGCAGCGTTTCAATATTCCCGCCACCGCGCGCGCGTCTTTCGCTTTTTACAACACCAAAGAAGAAGTAGACGTGCTGGCGCGCACGGTTGAGAGAGTGGTCGAGATATTTTCTTAAGCAGTGAAGGAATAGTGAAAGCTGAAAAGTTAACCTCTATCACCCCAGGCAGCGTGTTGACTTTTGCCTATTCACTTATCACGGTTCACCTTCTTTCATATGTCTGAATTAAGCGAGCTCTATCAACAGGTCATTCTCGACCACAATAAGAAGCCACGAAATTTTCGTAAGCTTGAGACGGCCAATCATTCGGCTGAGGGGTTCAATCCGCTATGCGGCGATCAGTTGACCGTCTATCTGAACCTGGACGGCGATGTGGTGAAGGAGATCAGCTTCGAGGGTTCCGGGTGTGCGATCTCTAAAGCAGCTGCCAGCATGATGACCCAGGCGGTGAAGGGAAAGACCAAGCAGGAAGCCGAAGAACTCTTTACTGAGTTTCATGGCATGGTTACCGGTGCACTGGACGAAGAGAGTACTAGCAACGGTCTTGGTAACTTGAAGATATTCTCCGGCGTGCGTGAGTTTCCGGTTCGCGTGAAATGCGCTTCGTTGCCGTGGCATACAATGCACGCGGCATTGAACAATCAGGAGCTGGTGTCGACGGAATAAGACCTCGCAAACTTAAGGACTGCGGCTCGCAAATCAAAAGCGGACGAAAATGCCCCAGGGTATTCCGTCCGCTTTCTTTATTGCCTGGCGTTACTCTCGTTGAGACCACCAGTTAGCCAAACTTGAGGCTATTGCTTTGGCCCAATGATTGGGCCATCGCCTATCACGAAGTAGCCCACGGGAGGTGCTCCCGCGTGCGACTGAGCGTAGGATACGGCCGCGGCCGCCTGAGCGTTTACTGAATCAATACTCGCCTGCTTATTATTCTTCGGCACAACCACAGTCTGGTAATTGCGACTAATGTTGCCTGAAGAATCAGTGGCCGTGATGATGATCAAATAAACACGTCCATCGTTCGCCTCAATACGTTCGCCACGCAGGCGAAGCGTTATCGGTGCGATGTCCTTTGCATCAGGCGAGTGAAGAACGTTGTTGGCGGTGGGCGTCTGATCATCCTCATCACCGAAGACAGCGACCTGGATTGTAACCGGGTTACCACTGTTGTCGGTGGCGCTTGCGGTCAAACCTACGTTAATCAGGTTACTGTTTGTCGATGAGACCAAATTGACGGCCACAGCCGACGTTAACACTGGAGCTACCGTGTCGTTGACGGTAATGTTGACGGTAACCACATTGGACGCCGCCGCACCATCGTAAGCCTGATAAGTAAAACTATCAGCACCTTCGAAATCAAGCGTTGGCGTGTAGGTAAACGACCCGTTGCTTTGCAACGAAAGCGTGCCGTGGGAAACGTTAGACACTAGCTGGGCTGAGAGCGACGGCCCGTCTATATCGGAGTCGTTGCCGAGGACGCCGGGCACCGCGACATTCAGTGCTGTGTTTGAATTCGTAACGTAGCCTTCGCCCGTCGCGATCGGCGCGTCGTTGACGTTAGTGACGGTGACACTGACAGTCGCCGTATCGCTGCCCCCCTGGCCGTCGTTAATGGTATAGGTGAAAGAATCGCTGCCAAAGAAGTTCGCTGCCGGAGTATAGCTAACTCCCGCGCCGCTACCCGTTATTGCGACTGTTCCGTGCGTACCTTGAGTCACTGCTGTGACAGTAAGAGTGTCGCCATCGAGATCGCTATCGTTCGCCCGAACGTCAATAGCGTTAGCGCCGCTATCCTCCGCGACCGTCGGCGAGTCGTTAACCGCGTCGGGAGCGTCCTCGACATTTGTCACTGTAACGGAGACAGTCGCCGTGTCAGTCCCACCATTCCCGTCCGAGACCGTATAAGTGAATGAGTCGCCGCCAAAGAAGTTCGCCGCCGGCGTATAGCTAACCGCAGTGCCCCCACCGGTAATGGCGACTGCACCGTGTGCACCCTGCGTTACAGCGGTGACACTAAGAGTATCGCTATCGAGATCGGTATCGTTCGCCCGAACATCTATAACGTTAGCACCGCTGTCTTCGTTTATCGACGCCGCGTCGTCAACCGCGTCTGGAGCGTCCTGGGCATTCGTCACGGTGACGCTAACCGTCGCCGTGTCGTTACCGCCGTTACCATCTGAGATGGTGTAGGTAAAGCTATCAGTGCCGAAGAAGTTAGCATTCGGTGTATAGGTCACCGAGCTGCTGTTGTTGGTGACGGAACCATTGGTACCTTGCGTTACCGACGAGACAGTAAGCGTATCGGTATCCACATCAGTGTCGTTGCTTAATACATTAACGACGTTGTCTCCGCTGTCCTCGGCAATCGTTGGGGTGTCATCAACCGCGTCCGGATCATCATTGACAGGAATAACAGTGATGTTGACAGTGCTGATGTTTGAGTTGGTAGGTCCGTCGTTAGCCCTGAACGTGAAACTGTCTGATCCATTGAAGTCCGCTCCCGGAGTGTAGGTGACGGTTGCTGTGCAAGTGCCGCTAGCGCATGAAGCCGCACTAACGCTTCCCAGCGAACCCGAAGTTGGTTCATTTACGATCGAGAACGTAAGCGCATTGTTGTTAGCCTGCAGGGCCTGCAGAGTAACGACCACCGCGTTGTCCTCAGCCGTATTAGCCGATTGATCAGCCGTGCCTGGAGGGTTCGTTCCGTTCGTACCAGCCTCAACACACGCCTGAACAGCCGGCGGTAGATTGGGGAAGAAGTTATAGCCGGTGAGCTGTTCAACTGCGTCTACCGTGGTCAGGTAGTTCTCCCAGGGATTATTTCGGATGCCCTGAATATTGGGCATGATGACGGCGATCGTTCGTGAACTACACGACACACGCGAAGTGTCGTCACCGCTTGCCTTGGGAATTACCAAGGCGACCTTCCAGGTTTGCGCGGGAACCGTAACGTGGCCATTTGCGATCGTTGTAGCCGGCCCAGCACTGCCCGTGCCGCCCACTCCGAACGGGCCGGAAACGATATAAACCTCGTCGCCCGGCAAAAGCGTTCTGAGAAAGCCCTCAAACGCTGCCCACGGGCCCTGGTTGTTGTCGGGAGCCTGGGCGACCATGTTTGACATCAGGAAGGTAGCCTGATTGATCGGAATCGAAGTTTCCTTATCACGATCAGCATTGGGCGTCATGTGCCCGCGGTCAAAACCGCTTCCGGAGAAATCAAATGCCTGTACGCGATACCAGCTATCAGGCACTCCAGGGTCAGGACGGAATGTGTCGACGCGTGTCAGTGAACCGATCCATTCGTCAGTTAAGTGCCAGCTCACCCAGTTTGGCCCGCCCTTATCTCGATTGTAGGAGATTGTAAATTCGGGTTTGTCCATCAGGAAGTTATTCGGCTGGCCGAGGCTGGCAGCCGCGCAACCGTAAATGGTCCCGCAACCGGGATCACCCATCGTCAGGTGCACGCTCGATGGGTAAGGCGGCGCAGTGCCGGTGGCGACGGTGAACGTCCAGACATAGTTAACTGGCAAACCATCGGTGTTAGCGTTGGCGTCGTCCGTGTCCTGATCATGAATCTGATCTTTGAAGATCGTGACGGTGCACTGCTCGCCGGCCACGAAATTCAGATTTGGTGTAATGACGTGGGTCCTGCTGCCATCGGTAACCGCGAAGGTCGCATCGTTGTGCTGCCCACTTGGGCAAGTGATATCGAACCATGAGCCCACCACGTCGACGGGTTCTGTAAAAGTGACATTGATACTCGCGTCACGCGCAGCATTTGTGCCGTTCTTGCGGGGATCGGTGCCTAGAACCAATGGCCCTAATTCCACAATCGGTGCAGTCTGACGCGGATTAGGTGTGCCGGTAACAAAGTCGCTCCCGTTGTTGTTGGTGTCTATGCTGCCACCGCCCAGTCGGAAGATCGAGGTGCTACTGCTCGGTGCCGGAGCCGGAGCAGCGCCTTCCCGGCAATCAGGACTACCATAGCCGACAAAATCCAGCAGCGAGGGATCACCAAGTGGACAATTGCCCACCAGTCCATCGAAGCTATTTACGAGTGCGACCTTCCCACCGCTGCTACCCATGTTTATTTGGCCGTTTATTTGAGCCGCCGGTAGCGGGGCGCCAATGGCTCCGCCCGATCCCAGGGCGATCAAATAATATTCACCCGGGCCAATGGTTCCTCCCAGCGGTTGTTTGCCAAAGTCCCAACTGTCTCCGTCCTCTGACGTGTATTGAATCGACCAGCCGGCCGTATCAACCGGCGAAGCGCTGCGGTTGTACAACTCGACGAAATCATTTTGATACGTTGCGCCTGAGTTGCCCCCGCCGCCATATACCTGGCTGATCAAAATCGGGCTGGTGCTGGGTGGTTGCGGAGGCGGGCAGTTACTCGCAGCATCAGGACTGGGAGTCCCCTGGTAATACGTCGAGGTGTTACGTCCTCCGCCGGAACCGTTAGGACAACGCCCGAGGGAGGTGGTCGTACCTCCTTCATCAACCTGAGGCTGACCCGCGTTGAGCAACACCAGGAGCCCCGGATCGTCCGCTTGTCCGTTGTCATAGACGAGCGCATCCTGAAGGTTGGTGGTTGAAACGGGCGAGTTATTTGGATAACTTGCCGCGCTTGCGGCATAGAGTGCAACCGCGTCCTGGCCGTTCTGTATGAAGCCATTCGATAAGACCATGTCGACGCCGGGGACCAGGGTGTCTCCCATTACGAAGTAGCCGTTCGCGTCGGTTGTTTTCCCATTAAGGTCAACGGTGAGATACGACAAATCGTTACTGCCGTTAAAAAGAACCACGATCAAACCATTCAGCGATGTGTTGCCGACGCCCCCGTCATATAACTCGATGAATTCCGCAGTGTCGGTACCAGGGGTGTCTGCATCAACCTCGTTGATAATTACATTTGTTGCGACCGGCGTTGGGGTTGGAGTCGGCGTAGGTGGCGCTGCCGTCGTGAACGAGAACACAACGTCTGATGCCATCTGATCCGGTGGATCACTAACATCCGTGTCTGTGATCTGACTGGCAGTTACCGTTACGGTGCATACCGTGCTGTATGGAAGATCGGCCGTCGGATTTAATGTAAAAATGGTGCTGGGAGAAGCAGTCTGTGAAAAACTCTGGGGCGAGCCGTTCGGACATTGAATACTGAAGGCACTGGCCGTCGCCGAAACACTCTCGCTGAAGGTTATATCAATGTTGCTTCCAACAGCGACATCCGTTGCGTTATTAAGAGGTGAAGTAGCGGTGACCGTTGGGGCGTTGTCGCCAGGGACGCCGTTGGCTGTAATCGAAAAGTCGTCAACAGCAATGCCGTCGTCCGCTCCGCCTGCGTCGACATCGTTCCAGCGAATCCAGAAACTCGCGCCGTTCGGAATGCTCAGCCCGTTAATAGTCGAGCTCAATGCAATGCGGTTTGCTCCATCGTTGCCGTCGAGTAGACCGACAGTGGGCCCTGTAATTGGTGGATTGAAATCGAGGGCATTAACGTCGATCCAGGTACCGGTTGTCAGGCTGGTGGCATTGGTACTGTATTGAAAATCCATTCTCTCGGGAGCAAGGCGGTTGAGTGAACCCAGACGCCACTGCTCACCAACATAAGAAACTGCGAGCGAGGTGATTGTGCCGCCGGTATTGTTTTGAAAAGTTGCACCTAGGATTGAAATGAGCGCGCTGCTACGCAATTGTCCCAGCGCGCGATCGCCTGGAACTGTGGTCGAACCGAAACTGTAAGTGTCGCCAGCGGTACCTGACCCGTTTCCTGCAATGTAACTGGTGTTGGCGTTTGTTGCAGCTTCGGAGAATCCCCAACCCACCGGCGTATTGGCTGCCAATGTGCCCGTGCCCGATTGGACCAGCGTGTCGAAGTTTTGTGTCACTGCAGTGCCGAAACTGGCAATGCTCACCGGTGTTGAAGTATCGGCGAAGGCGCTGGGAATAAGTTTGAAAATAAACGCCGCGCTTAACAGAGCAGCAATCGCGGTTAAGGTTAACAGCACCCGAACCGTTGGTGCGGACATTCGTCCGATGAGGATTGAAACTATAGACAGAGGAGTCCGCAAAGCGTGTCGGGTAGCATTAGGCATGATTGATCCTTTCAAACTTAGTTGTTCAACGGGCGCGCTTTAAGTGGGAGGTGAAAGCAAGAATGACCAAAACTTTTACCAGCAATCTTGCATAGGGTCAAGGTGAAATACCAGACTCCTTGCACCGAGTTTTGGTAGCTTAAGTGCTGGAATGAGGATTGAGTTAAGCTCCTGTCAAAGGTTGGTCAAATTGGCAGAGGACGTGACCGAATTCTCGCATCATGACGACCTCACCGGCTGACAAAGCTGTCGGTCACGGGCATAATGCTGAATCCAGGTAACGCAAACCTTTCCCAATGGAGTCCCGCGACAAGTGATCATTTCTTCCGTCGAGCTGCGTGAAATTCGCCTGCCTCTAATTCACTTCTTCGAAACCAGCTTCGGACGCACCACCGAGCGGCACATCTTATTGATTCGCGTCACCGACAAAGATGGCGCTGAAGGCTGGGGCGAGTGCACGGCCGGAGAAGGGCCGTTTTACTCTGAGGAGTGGGTCGAAACGGCTTGGCCTACGATTAAGACGTTCCTCGCTCCCATGGTTATTGGGAAAGAGACCGACAGCGCAGCGAAGACCTGGGAACTGATGAAAAGTGTGCGTGGGCATCGCATGGCGAAGGCGGCCATTGAAAATGCCTGCTGGGATCTCGAAGCAAAGCGATTGGGTCTGCCTTTGTGGAAACATTTGGGCGGTACGCACAAAGAGATCTCGTGCGGAGTCTCTATTGGCATTCAGGATACACCGCAGGCGTTGCTGGAAAAGATTGAAGGGGAGTTGGCGGCCGGCTATCAACGTATCAAGATCAAGATCAAGCCGGGATGGGACGTGAAGATCATCGCTCAAGTGCGCGAGAAGTTTCCCGATATCCGCCTGATGGCTGATGCGAACTCCGCCTACACACTCGCCGACGCAACGCTTTTCCGGGAACTTGATCAATACAAACTCATGATGGTGGAACAACCGCTGGCTCACGATGACCTCTTTGATCACGCTGAACTGCAGAGACAGATCAAGACACCGGTTTGTCTGGATGAATCGATTCGTTCCAGTGAGGATGCAAAGCACGCGATTCAGCTGGCTGCAGGACGAATTATCAATTTGAAGTTAGGCAGAGTCGGCGGGCACGCTCAGGCGCAAAAGGTTGAGCGAGTTTGTCGTGAGAATAGCATACCGGTGTGGTGCGGCGGGATGCTCGAGTCTGGCATTGGTCGCGCGCATAACATCGCCATGGCCACGCTCGCAGGTTTCACACTACCGGGCGATGTTTCCGCCAGTTCCAGATATTGGTCTGAAGATATTATTGATCCTCCCGTAACGGTCTCGCCGAGTGGAACCATCGGTGCTCCGGACGGCGCGGGCATCGGTTTCGACGTCAATCTGGCGCGAGTCGACTCTTTGACAATCAGAAAAGAGACTATTAATTAGGCGTTCGGGAACGGCAGAAAACTTATCCATGATGACCAACCCCACGGAAATCTCCAGCGCAAACCTCGCCGCCTTAAACGGCTACTTTGTTGACGGTAAGGAAAATGTCGTTGCGTTAACTCGCTCACTGGTTGAGGCTGAGTCGCCATCGGGCGACGAAGCGGGAAGCAAAAGTGTAGTTTCCCTGTTAGTGTCGGCTGCGTCCGAGACGGTCGGCGTAACTAACATCGAACGGATTGCCAGCGAGAACTACGGCGAGCATCTGAGATTGAATGCGTTTTTCGGTTCGCCCGACATAAGACCAATTTTGATCCTCGGTCACACCGACACTGTTCACCCGCGCGGTTCACTGCAGCAAAGACCCTGGCGTTTGGAAGGTGGTAAAGCCTATGGGCCAGGCGTTTTTGATATGAAGGCGAACTGCGCTTTGGCTATTGAAATCATTCGCGCACTTGGCAACACCGGATTGGAGCCACAGCGATCAATCGTCTTGCTTTTAACTTGCGATGAGGAAACGGGCAGCCTCACCGGCCGGAGACTGATTGAAGCGGAGGCTAGCCGCGCTCACGCCGTGTTAGTGCTGGAGCCTCCGGCGAGTGGCGGCCGAGTCAAGACCGGCCGAAAGGGAACCGGGATGTTCTCAATTGAAGCACACGGTATCGCCGCACACGCGGGTCTCGAACCTGAGAAAGGAGCCAGCGCCATCCTGGAACTGGCTCGCCAGACGGATCGACTGCAAGCGCTTAACGGATCTGCGAACGGCATCAGCGTTAACGTAGGAGTATTTCATGGCGGTACGCTCTCGAACGTAGTTGCCGCGCAGGCAAGCGCCGAGATTGACGTTCGTTTCAGCACCAGTGAGGAAGCCGCACGCGTCGAAAACGAGATTCGCAACCTGCGCTCCTTTGACGATCGGGTCCAATTGGTGGTGAAGGGGGGCATTAACCGGCCGCCGCTTGAGCGCAGCGCAAAGGTTCTCGATCTATACAATCGCGCCAAAAGCATAGCAGCCCGGCTGGATTTCGAACTGGGCGAAACTCAGGTGGGTGGCGCTTCCGATGGAAACTTTGCTGCCGCGGCGGGCGCTGCTGTTTTGGACGGACTCGGAATTGACGGCGACGGAGCGCATGCCGTTCATGAGCACATCATCATCGATGATATCCCGCGACGCGGTGCCTTACTAGCCGCCTTGATTAATACTCTATGAAAATTCTTGGTGAGGATTCGCTTACTTGAGCGCGCACTGGGGGAGTTGAGAGATCAAACTTTAGTTTGTCTTTTAAGATTGCCAATGAAGGTCACAGCCTAAAGGCTGAACTCTGTACTGCTTGACTCAAGCTGCATCAGTTACCCTTGAACGGGTTACGTTCCGGCGGTTCATCATGATGTGAAATGGTGTGGAGCAATCCGCGCACGAGCACGTTGAGCAAAGGGATGCGGTGGCGAATCCAGATGCGGAAAGGGTCGGGTCTGGCGCCGAGGCGTGCTTTAGGCTCAAGTGCAGTGCGGCCCAGCGAGAGTCTCTGGCAGCCGAATTTGATTGCATCGTCAACTACTGCCTGTAACAGACGAAAATAGATTGGAACATCGGCGTTAGCTTTTCGATCGAAACCTATGTAGTAGCCGACCGCTGTTTCCCCGTCGCGCACAGTCGTTACAAATCCCAACAGTCGATCGTCGCTTCTGAGGATTGTGCAGCGGAGGTCCTTGCCGAGTTGGGCTGCGAGCGTCGGCAGAAACTTTGGAGAGAGCGTCACCAATCTCACGCGCGCGTTATGATGCGTTTGCAGATAGAGCGCGTGTATGGCTTCGGCGTGACGTGCTACTTCATCGGGTCCGTCCAGGAGTTCAACCTGAAGTCCGGCAGCGGTAACTTCCTTTGCAATGTCCTTCGCCTGTTTGCGGTATCTGGACGTCAGACTAGCCAAATAATCTTCATAGGTCGCCCATTTTGGAGAGATGTCCAGAACCATATTGGGCTCAGTTTCCAGTTGGCGGTAAGAAAACCGGGACAGAGCTGAGGCGCCTTCGGCGTAAGCGTCGGTTATGTCCTTAACCATTATGAGGTCGGTATTCCCGAAGAGCTTGTCAGCTCGTCGCAGACGATACAGAGCTTCCGCAATCGCGGGCCAAAGCTCTGTCGTGTCTTCACTGGGAGCAAAAGCAATTCCGTGCATGCCCCACGAAAGAAGGTTTCCGCAAACCAGCAACTGCTCCTGGACTTTCTCGAGTGGCGCCGCCGCTCTTCCTTTCCTCGGCTTTTGACTCAGACGTGAGAGCGAGACCGTAACGCTTTGCGCCGCAACGGCGGCTACCGGATCTCGCCCGCGAAAAACGAGTGCGTAACGCTGTCTCAAGTTGTCCGGACCAGCTTCTTCCAGAACACGCAGGTACCGTGGCGACAGAAACAATGATTTATCCCGGACGACGGCGTTCCAATGTTCGGGGGCGAGATAGTTGATGCTATCAGCGAGCGCGAAGCCGAAGCCGGTGGGTCGATGGCGTTCCTGGTGGCTGTCACGCAGGTTGCGCGCTTTGCGAACAAGCTTTTTGAGTGGCTTAAGCTGCGGCATAGTTGTCGAGCTACTTGCGAGAGTATAGAACAGGTTCGAGTTTTTTCGGTTCACAACCCGCCACTCGGTTTTCCAACGCAAGCGCTTTGCTGGGACCGCGGGCGTCCCGCCCGCCCGCGTACGGCATACGCAAGCATGAGGAGTTAAGGTCAACGTAACTTAGGGGCGCGAGACGCCCGCGCGCCCAGCAACGCACTTGCGCTGTCTCAGGCGAGACGTTAGTTTACCAGCACACAATTGTTATGAAGATTGCTACCTGGAACGTTAACTCCATAATCGCGCGTCTGCCACACGTCATTCGCTGGCTCGAGGCCGTTGAGCCTGACGTACTTTGTATGCAGGAGACTAAGTGTACTGACGATAAGTTTCCCTTTGAGGAGTTTTCAAAACTTGGTTATTGCGTGAGTGTCTTTGGCCAGCAAAGTTATAACGGCGTAGCGATCCTTGCGCGCGAGGAATGCGCCGATCTGCAACGAGGCAACTACGAAGATCAGGAAGGCGCGCACGCCCGTTTGCTGGCGGCCACGATCGACGGCATACGTATCGTCAATGTTTACATTCCCAATGGACAAGCGGTCGGCTCAGAGAAGTTTTTGTTCAAGCTTGATTGGATGAAGCGCCTGCGGACACTTCTTCGATCATAACTATCAGGCAGCTTCTGCGGTTATCCTATGCGGCGACTTTAACGTGGCGCCTGAGGATCGCGACATTCACAACCCCCAGCTTTGGCAGGAACGAATAATGTGCAGCCAGGCGGAGCGCTAAGCCCTGGACGAAATCAAGCGCTGGGGCTTCACGGATACTTTTCGACATCATCATGAAGAAGGCGGGCAGTTTTCCTGGTGGGACTATCGCGCGGGCGCATTTCGCCGCAACCTGGGACTGCGGATCGATCACATGTGGGTGACGAAACCACTAGTCACGCGCAGCACAAACACCTGGATCGATATCGAACCGCGAACCTGGGAGCGACCTTCGGATCATGCGCCGGTTGTTGCCGAATTTGAGTGATGTGATCCAAGTGTATTTGGGGAACCGATCTTAGAGCCTCGCGCAAAAAGTAGGCTAGCTCAGTCCGCAAAGCGGACGAATGACAGTAGCCCAGCGATTCATCGCTGGGATTGCCAGGAGGCCCGCGTCGAAGTCCGTGAAGCGGACGGCTGAACACAGCCGTTGATCTGGCCTTTAGCGTTCAGCCGTCCGCTTCACGGACTAGCCAATCCTTCACCTCTTGATCCCAGCAGTGAACTGCTGGGCTACTATCATTCGTCCGCTTTGCGGACTGACAAACTTACTTTTTATGCAAAGCCATTTAGACAGTGACCTGCGTACCGTCAAACTTCGTCAGCGAAAATCCGCCGAACGTTTCGTTGTAGCAGGCTTTCTGATCCTGCAAGATTCCGATCGCCAGTTGCTCGCCCAGCTTCATTGACTCGGTTCCGTCTGAGCGCCAATGCACGCCCGCCGTATTGCGACCCAACGCAACATTTGAAGCCAATTTGTTTAGCTCGCCGCCAACGGTCAAATCTCCCGCGTCTACTCCGGCGTAGGGAGCCAGACCCGATCCATCAACTACTGGCTCAACCGGACTAAGCCCGATATCCACGAGCTTTGTCGACTCTTTGAACCAGGCTTTCAGGATTGTTACGCAAGCACCAGCAACCGTTGCGTGTCCTGCGCCATAAGCTGGATGCGTGGGCGAACCCTCGGGAAACGCCATTGGCAGCAGCGCGTTGCCAGCGGGCAGGTATCCGCCGAGGCGCGCGCCGCTCGACAGGGAATTCAGAATCTCCGGATGCACCGGATAGCCGGCGCCGTGGTACATCGTGCGATCAACGCGCGCTGCATGAACCTCCGGGCGCAGGCGCCGATGAACAAACCACTTTTGAAACCAGACGGCCTTGAGCGCTCGGGTTGCTACCTCGCAAAGCAGCGCGGCAATGTGTGGCCCACCAAAAGTGCCGAAGCCATCCTGCGTCGGGTTTCCCACATAAGGGTTGCCGTCGTCAAAAGTAGCGCCTGCGCCGGCAAGGATTAGGAAACCATGGAAGTAAGCCTGGAAGAGGACGTCGATATGTACCCACTGTCCGATGTCGCGACCACTTCGCATGTAGCGGGCGGTCGGATCGAAAACATCCCCCGGCTGGCTGACCCCACGCTGCACCGCGAGCCAGGTATTGAAATCCGTCATGTGGTTTATGCCGGGCATGGTCGTTCGGATTTTTTGCTCGAGCTTGTTCGCGCCAAAGTTGCACGGCTGGTAGAAAAACTGCGAGAGGTAAGGGCCGGCACTATCGCCCGGCGTCAGACCGCGAAACAAGGTTGCGGTCGTTACCAGGCCGCCGGCCTTAGCTCCTTTGAAATCCGAACCGTAAAGACTGAGATCGGCGGCTGCGGCATTTGCAACCGGGCTGGATGAATACTGCGAGTAAGGGGTATCGCGCAGCAGAGCCATCCAATAGTTTTCGGAAATCTCTGCAGCCTGCTCGCGGCTGGCAAACGCGGGAGCGGGTGGCTGCACCAGCGCGTGACCATCCGGACCTTCCATATCAAACGCCAGACCTGATTGCGGATTAGTTAGACGACGATCGCCAGCGAGTGGGATCGCATCGAAGTCTCCCGGCTGACCACTATTGATCGCCTTCAACAATGCTTCGTAGGCACTTAAGACTACCGTGCCATCGTTGTTATGCGGCAGTCCTTTTGAATAGTTAGCGATCTTGTTGGGGTAAAGATCTTCGTCACCATTAGGCGGATGTTGCAAGTTCTGCGGAGTGTTTTGCAAACCTGCCTGAGCAGCGTCGCGACGCAATTTCGCACAATCGATCGCACGGCGATTCGATCCAACGGCTGGAGCGGCCTTGATTTGTGAACGCTCACTGCGAAGGAATGGCTCGATGCCGATAACTCCGGTTGCGAGAGCGGCGGCGCCGGTAACGCCAAATTGTCCTATGAATTTTCGCCTGGCTGATGATTTAGGGGTGGTCTTCTGGATAGACTCGTCTTGCATGGGGGTTCTCCTAATCTGGTCACGGTGAATTAAAACGGCGAGCGGAAGGTTGACGGGACGAGGTGACTGGGGAAGCTGGCTAAGGTTTAGCCAACTCGTTTCTTGCCTCTGCTCTGTGGCGTACTTGTATCACAACATTTTTATTAAGGGAATGGCTGGGGTTCTCGTAGTTTTGGAATTCAACTCTGAAGAGGAACAGTTTCTTTTACCAGGACATCGAAGTCGTCCGGCGGCGTTGGCACGCCAGCCACCGCCGCCGGACGACTCGTTCAGTTTGCTGACTTTTAGGGAACAACTGGCGCGGGACGTGGGGGATAGCCGGGAATCATGGCGACCCCAAAAACGAAATTCAGGACAAGTTGGATGATGATTAAGAGAGTCCAGATCATCATAATGTTTCTGATGCCCAACCTCTCAGAATTCATCCATCCCCAGATGAAGGTGTAGAGGCCACAAATAATCCCCAGAATTCCCTTCAGAGCGCCTTCATTCTGGAATAATTTGATCAAGACGATGATAAAGCAGATCAAACATCCTATTCCGACCAGCATCGCGAGTATTCCTAGCATCGTGGTTTTTCCTCCATTAGGTGATTAGTCGACCAGGCGAACGTTAACCTCGAATAAGCTGGACGAATGCCGTTTGCATAAACAACAGTCGAGCCAGCCAGTAGAGAATGAGACCAACTAGAATGACGAAGGTGAATCCGGTTTGCTTTTCCAGCGTCTCCACTTTGGAAATAACCGGCTGGGTGATTGACCTTGGTAATAAGAGGACCAGAACGAGCGACACGGCCGTGAGTAGAAGGATTGGTGCGAACGCGTGAAAACGAAGCGATGCTAGCACGTCGCCTTTTAGCAGTAGTATTACCGCCCGGGTCAAGCCACAACCCGGGCAGGGGATTCCAGTTACCCTGAAAAAGGGACATTCCCAACCTGGCAGGCTTAGCGACACCAGGGCTATTTGAACTCCCGCCGTCCCAGCTACAACGAAGGCGAATTTTCTATCTCGCAAGAGCGGCGAGACGGGGGCGAATACGTTCGACGGCAACATGTTGGGCGGCATTCTATAGCAGGTCCAAAGGTATCCACTAGCTTTTCTTGGTTATCTTTTGGAGGCGTCCGCCCCCGCGTTTGGAACTTCAAACAGGGTTAGTTTGAAGTGAGCTCCGCCGTCTTCTCGGTGATGTCCTTCTGCCCCCATTCATTGTCCCGGCTCGCTTCGCCAGCTTTTGAGCGCTTCGCGGCTTTCATCTTCTGGACCAGATCCATGTGCGTGGAAAAATAACCCAGACTCTTGCCCACGACTTCCTGCACGGAGTTGAAACCCTTATCCGTCATGAATTTTTCCAGTCCCTCTTTTAGCTCGTCGATCATCTTCACGCCGTGGAGCATTACACCGGTACATATCTGAACTGTTGAAGATCCCAACAACAGAAACTCGATGGCATCGTGTGAGTTCTCGATCCCGCCAATGCCGCTAATCGAAACGTCCTGCGGCAGCCCCAACGCCAGCTGGCTCACCATGCGAAGTGCAATCGGACGTACGGCCTGCGAAGAATAACCGCCGGGCACTGTGTGCCCCTCAACCGTCGGCATCGGCCGGAGCGTGTTCAAATCCACGCCAATCACCGACAGGATCGTATTGATCGCCGAGATGCCGGCGGCGCCGCCGCGCACGGCTGCCAGTGAGGGCTCTTTGATGTTGGTGATGTTCGGCGTCATCTTCGCCCATACCGGAATGTTTGAAACTTCCGTGACCCAACTTGTGACCTGCTCGCACAGGTCCGGATGTTCGCCCATCTCAGAGCCCATCTTGCGTTCGGTCATGCCATGGGGACAGGAAAAGTTTAGCTCGAACGCATCAACACCAGTGTCCTGAACCATGCGGGTGAGTTCCTGCCAGCGGACCTTCTCGTATTCTTCCATGATCGATGCGATCAGTATGTGCTTGGGATAATCCTTCTTGATCTGTCGGAACTCTTCGAGCCACACGTCGATGGGCCGGTCGGAAATCAACTCGATGTTTTCAAACCCGATGACTTCGCCGGAAGTCTTCGAGCGGAGCTTGCCGTAACGCGGTACCACATTTACGACCTTCGCCGATTCGAGGCTGATAGTTTTCGCCACTGCTCCGCCCCAGCCGGCGTCGTACGATTTGGCGATCACTCGCGCGTTCGTTCCCGGCGGGCCGGAGCCCAACAGAAAAGGATTGGGGAAGGTCATCCCGTTTACTACGATCGATAGATCCATAAGTACTCCCAAGAAAGTTTCAAGTTTCGAGTTTCAAGTTTCAAGTTGGTCGGGATCGTTCGAGGTCGTTTACCTGGTTCACTTTGATAGCCGCGTCAACAACCTTGGAACTTGAAACTTGAAACTCGGAACTTTATTTAGTCTGCGACTAATGCACCGTAAGTATCCGGCCGGCGATCACGGAAAAACTGCCAGGTGTTACGCACTTCGCGAATCATATCGAGATCGAGGTCAGCGACCACTAGTGCATCCTGATCCCGGGTCGCTTCGGCAATGAACTGGCCACGGGGATCGCAGAAGTAACTCTGCCCGTAAAACTCGCCAATGTCCCACGGCATTTCGTGTCCAATGCGATTGATAGCGCCTACGAAATAGCCGTTTGCCACAGCATGCGCCGGCTGTTCAATCCGCCACAGATACTCAGAGAGACCCGCCACCGTCGCTGAGGGATTGAAAACTATCTCCGCGCCGTTCAGGCCCAGTGCGCGCGCGCCCTCAGGGAAGTGGCGGTCATAGCAAATATAGACGCCCACTCGTGCGAAGGCTGTATCAAAAACCGGATAGCCAAGATTGCCCGGACGGAAGTAAAACTTTTCCCAGAACCCAGGGTTAACATGCGGGATGTGATTCTTGCGATACTTCCCAAGGTATTTTCCGTCAGCGTCGATCACCGCCGCAGTGTTGTAGTAAACGCCTGTGATCTCTTCCTCATAAATCGGCACGACGAGCACCATGCCATGCGTCTTCGCCACTTCCTGCATCAGCCGCACGGTCTCCCCATCGGGAATCTTTTCGACCGCTTCATACCAGCGCGTCTGCTGCTCCGCGCAAAAGTAAGGGGTCGTGAATATTTCCTGCATGCAGAGTATCTGCACGCCCTGTTTCGCTGCCTGGTCAATAAAACCGAGATGCTTTTCTATGTTAAGGCGCTTCACGTCATCGATGGGCATGTCAGTGGGCGCTGCATTTGAACATTGAATCAGACCGCATTTAACTGTCCGTGGCATTTAGAAACTCCCTTCGGCAAGTCTGGAAGAATAGCTCTTACAAATGGGATACCGATATTGGAAAGTAACGGAACTGCCGGCAGCTTCTAAAGCTTTCTAAGTACGCGCAATCTGCCGGTTCATCAGGACGTAGTATATGACGAATCCGAGCCCGAAGGTAACGAACCATGCATAGGTGTACATGGTGTCGAAGAAGGTTGGATCGGGAACTTGTCCGCCGGGTGTGACTGCGGCGCGGATGAAACCAGGCACCACTGGTGCGATTGCAGCTACGAGCGCAATCATTGCTCGCCAGTTAATACCGTTTGCGTATGAGTAGATCCCTTTGGGATTAAACAAATCAGCCAGGCTCAGACGCTGACTCCTTAGTACCCAGTAATCGCAAATTAAGATTCCGGCGATGGCTCCCATCAACCCCGAGTAACCGATCAGCCAGGTAAAAATGTACGCGCCCATTGAAACCATAACCTTCCATGGCATCATGAGCACGCCAATCAGCGCCGTAATCAATCCCCCGGTGACGTAAGAGATCCGTTTTGGATTAAGGTTGGAGAAGTCATTGGAAGGAGAGACGACGTTTGCTGCCATGTTCGTAGTTAATTGCGCCGCGAAGATCACCGCCGTCGCAAAAAGAATAATTACGACGCTGTCGAAGCGTTGCATTAGTTCAACCGGGTTCGGAATTGCCACACCATAAATCAAAAGCGTGGCGCTGGTGACGGCTACGCCGATAAATGCAAACGACGTCATAGTCAGCGGCAGACCCAGCGCCTGTCCCAGCATTTGAGATTTCTGCGAACGTGCGTAACGAGTAAAGTCGGGTATGTTTAGGCTGAGCGTGGCCCAATAGCCGACCGATGCAGTCAGCGCTCCCGGAAAAATATGCCAGAAGTTGCTGTGTTGTTTTTGCAAGGCTGCGGACGCAGTCAGTACATGACCCAGGCCGCCGGCGCGCCACGATGCCCAGACAAGCAGCGTCAAGCCCCCGGCGAGCAGCAAAGGCGCCGACCAGGTCTCGAGATGCTTGATGCCTTCGACGCCTTTCAAAATGATGAAGACTTGAATCCCCCAAAACAGAAAGAAACCAAGCCAGGTGTGAAGCGCCACGTTCAGAATATTTGCGTCGCCGAGTAAATGTGCCCAACCTGAAGACATAACGCTGAACAAGGCATCGATCGCCGTGCCGCCGATCCAGGTTTGAATGCCAAACCAGCCGCAAGCGACTATCGCTCGCAAAATGGCTGGAACGTTTGCCCCTTTCGTGCCAAAAGCTGCGCGACAGAGAACCGGAAAGGAGACGCCATATTTTGTACCGGCGTGCGCGTTAAGAATCATGGGAATGAGCACAATCGTGTTCCCGAGCAGAATCGTGATCATCGCCTGCCACCAGTTCATTCCCGCATCGATGAAACCACCGGCGAGCGTGTATGTGGTAATGACTACGCTCATGCCAATCCAGAGCGCGGCGATATTCCAGGTTGACCAGGTGCGCTCTTTGATTGTGGTGGGTGCGAGATCCTTGTTCCAGAGCGGACTGCTGGAGACATCTGTGGTCAGCTCTACAAAATCGCGCTCGGTGGTGGCGAGAGGGGAAGAGATTGAGTCATCCATAGATGATTTGGGTCCAGCTATTGGAGTCTGAAGCTTACAGTGACTTGCGCCGTGACTGAGATCAGACCCGGTGCGATCGCGCTCTCGGATTCTCCGGCCGAAAGGTCGCCGCTAATAACTGAAGTACTGTTTTGTTTAGACCGCGCGAATAGTAAGACATCGAAGGAGGCGCTACAAGTGTTTTCGAGTTGGCTGACGCACCCTGCAACGTCACGTCAGTAACAGATTTGCTGGGGTGCGTCAGCCAGTGTGCGAAGCATGAACTCAAGTGACTTGCTGGGACCGCGGGCGCCCCGCCCGCAATGAGCGCGAAGCGCGAAAGGATTGACTTCAAAAGACTCCGCGCCTGACGGCGCGTTTGCGGGAGGGACGCGCGCGGTCCCACAAAATCTTTTGATTCTTTCGCTGCGTACCTTGTTGCTTTCCCTGGGCCTGCCTACATTGATACGCAAGTACCGCGCTTCAGAAACTGTCCATCGCCGGCCTTGCCTTTGTACTCACCATTCTCGATTACAACCTTGCCGCGCGAGACCACAGTCTCAACCACGCCTTTGATCTTTTTCCCCTCGTAGGTGTTGTAGTCTACGTTCATGTGGCTGGTTTTGAGGCCGAGTGTCTGTTCTTTGTCGCCATCAAAAATAACGATGTCGGCGTCGGAGCCTACAGCGATGGTGCCCTTCTTTGGGAACAAGCCAAACATCTTCGCTGCCGCAGTTGAGGTCAGTTCGACGAAGCGGTTAAGGCTGATACGGTTTTCGACAACGCCGCCGTTGTAGATGAGCGGCACGCGGTTCTCGACGCCGGGAGCGCCATTCGGGATCTTCGAGAAGTCGTCGCGGCCCAGTTCCTTTTGCTCTTTCATGCAGAAGGGACAATGGTCGGTTGAGATGACCTGCAGGTCGTCCATCTTCAGTCCCTTCCACAATTCTGCCTGGTTTGACTTCTCTCTGAGCGGCGGCGTCATCACATATTTGGCGCCATCAAACCCCGGCTCATCGTAGTCGTCCAGGGAAAGGAAGAGATACTGCGGACAGGTTTCAGCGAAGGCAGGTATGCCGCGATCTCGCGCCTGACGAACCTGGTTGAGCGCGTCGGCACAAGATAGGTGGACGATGTACACCGGCGACTCAGCCATCTCCGCAATCGCGATCGCGCGATGCACACCTTCAGCTTCGGCAATCGTCGGGCGGGTTAGCGCGTGATATTTCGGTGCGGTATGACCTTTAGCCAGTGCGTGCTTGATGATCTCGTTGATGACAATGCCGTTTTCGGCGTGCATGCAGATCAAACCGCCACGCTCGCCGGCAGCAGACATGGCCCGAAAGATTGTGGCGTCGTCAACCAGGAAAACGCCCGGGTAGGCCATGAACATTTTGAAACTCGTCACACCCTCATCCATGGCGGTGTGCAGCTCTTCAATCTGGTTGTCTTCAAGCTCCGTCGTGATCAGATGAAAGCCATAGTCAATCGCTGTCTTGCCTTCGGCCTTCTTATGCCAGTTGTCTATACCCTGGATGAGCGACTCGCCTTTGTACTGCACGGCAAAATCTATGATGGTGGTGGTGCCGCCGTGAGCGGCGGCGCGCGTACCGGTGGTGAAGTCATCTGAGGCTTTAGTTCCGCCGAAGGGAAGCTCCATGTGCGTGTGCGGATCGATTCCGCCCGGGATCACAAGCTTGCCGGCAGCGTCGATCACTTTGTCCACTTCCATCTCGAGTTTTGCGCCGATAATGGAGACGCGCTCGTCTTCGATCAGGATGTCAGCTTTGTAGTCGTCGGTGGCCGTGATGACGCGGCCGTTCTTGATTAGAGTTTTCATGGCTGTCGTTTCTACTTCTCAAAGTTTTTGCCTGCGGCTTTGCCGCCTGATGTGCGGAAAGGCTCTGCCTTTCCGGCCCGCCTTTCTATATCATGAGGCTACGCCTCTTCTCCAAGCGATTCGGTCAAGATCGAGCTTGAGAGGTTCATCTTCCAAAGGGCAACGCTTCCACCATCGAACACTCGACCAGCGATAATCCTCGGCCCTTTCGACAAGGCCTGCCCTAACGGGATTCTGATGAATGTAATTCACTTTCTGCATGAACATAGCTTCGCTGAATATTGAAAACACGTTGTTATGGTGGTCCCAAAGTGAATAGCGATAAGCCCTTTCCTTCGTTTCATGCCTGAGTTTCTGGAGTGAGGCATTATGTGCGTGCTCTTTGAGATAATCAATAACCCGACGGCTAATGATGCCATTAATGTAGCGGAGAGTTTCAGAGCTCTTGCGATAGCAGTCAGTTATCGCATGCAGATGATCGGGCATGATGACGTAGGCGTAGATGGAAAAACCTGCTGACGTTCGCGCCTCAGCGAGAGCTTTGCAAGTTATGACTTTGATTGCGTCGGTGCGAAACACTGGAAGGCGGTCTTTGGCTACTGCGGTCAAATAATAAGCTGGCGTATCTCGTGAAATGGTATGCATGAGGCGTAGCCTCATGATTCTAAGTTGCGCGGTGACGGAAAGGCGAAGCCTTTCCGCACATCGGGCGGCGGAGCCGCTGGCAAGAGCTTTTGCATGGTCGAAGTGAGATTTCTCTAACGACAAATTACTGAGATTAGAGAGCGGCTGAAGCGAAAGCCCCAGCCGCCTTTGATTGACTCTTGAACTGCGCTGTTCTTTACTGCGCCAGTTCCGACGTGAGTATTGCGCCGTTCAGTGACGTTAGGACGGCACTAATCTTTGCCACCTTGCGAGAGTCTTTCGCAATCCACACCGTTGTCTTGTCGGCTTCGTTGTCGACCGAAGTGATTTCGACTTTGTACGCTTCAAACGTGCCGGCCGGAACAGTCACGCTCTCCACGCCCACAACTTTCAGGGTCTTCATCTCCAGCTTTTGCTTCTCGACATCGAGGTTGCGGAAACTCGTGGTGTAACCCTCGGCGAGCGGTAGCGCGGCAATCACATTGAAGCCACCGGCGCCGTCGCCGAAGACGTCGCCGCCCAAATCAACCGCGATCGGTTTCGCTGGCCCCGTCCATGGACATCGAACCGCTCGCTTTGTTGTCTTTGAAGTCGACCTCAATGCTCACCGGTCCTTGCGTGTAGACGCGTCGCTTCAAAACCAGCGAGCCTTTCTCGATGGTTGAAGTGTCGGTAATGTCTCCTTGTGGCGTGACCACTGTCTCCGTCACCACCCATGCGCCGCCATCTTCCTTCGTCTCGCTCTTGATGGTCAGCGGAATATTCTGTCCGCCCAGAGCGATTGAAGCATTGTAGTTCGCAGTTCCTGCCTTGAGGTCAACCGCCGGCTTGGGAGCATTGGCGCTAACCGGCTCCATCTTCTTCGGCAGCGAGACGGTTTTCACGTCCACAGTGATCTCCTTCAGTCGTTGCGCGACCTCCGGAGTCATCGTTTCCTGATAACGGCCGCCCAGATGTTTCGCGAGAAACTTCTCGGTAGTTGCAAACATCGCCATGTTGTTGACTGGACGGGCAAAGCCGTGGCCTTCATCCGGAGCTACCAGATATTCAACTGGATAATTTCGATCGCGGAGGGCGATGACAATCTGATCAGCCTCGCGTTTGTTAACGCGCGGATCGTTTGCTCCCTGAATTACGAGCAGAGGCGTTTTGATCTTGGTCGCGTGATTGAGCGGTGACTGCCGCTCGAGTTGTGCCTTGCCTTCGGGTGTGGCCGGATCACCCATGCGCACGGCGAAGAGTTTCCGAATTGACTCCCAGTAGGGCGGAATCGTCTCCAGCAGCGTGACCAGGTTGGACGGACCAACGATGTCGACTGCGGCCGCGTAAAGATCCGGCGTAAAGGTGACTCCCGCCAGCGTGGCGTAGCCGCCGTAGGATCCACCCATAATACCTATGCGTTTGGGATCGGCAATGCCCTGAGCCACGAGGTATTTGGCGCCCCAGGTTACGTCGTCCTGCATCTTCTGGCCCCATTCATTGTTGCCGGCATCAAGAAACTTCTTGCCGTAGCCGGTCGAGGCGCGAAAGTTTGGCATCAGCACGGCGTACCCGCGGTTCGCGAGAAACTGTGCGAAGCTGTTGTAGCCCCATGAATCGCGACCCCAGGGTCCGCCGTGCGGAACTACGATGGCCGGCAGATTCTTCGCGGGCGACACCTTTGGGCAAAGTCAGATACGCGGGGATCTCGAGACCGTCAGATGATTTGTAACGAACCGCGGTCATTGGTGCGAGGTAGTCGCGGTTGAGTTTCTCGCGAATGCGATACTGCAGCGTTAACTTCTTCGTGTTGCGATCAAACAGATAACGTTCGCCCGGTTCAGTGTCGCTGTCTGCGACAATCAGGTAGAGCCGCTCATCCTTCGTTCCCGAACCGAAGCCGATTTCCTTGCCCGGAAATTTCTTCTGCAAAAGTTTGTAGTCAGCTTCGAAGGCTTTGTCTTTCCAATACAGTCGCTCGCGCTCATCGTCGTAGCTGGTGACGATCAGATCATCGGTCACGTCAGAGAAGTTAGCGCCTCCGAAGTCGACGTGGTTCATCGGATCCGATTCAACTAACTCTTCTTTACCGGTAACGGGATCAAAAAGTTCAAGCCGAGTTAGATCGATGTTGGCCCCTTTGTTGGTTTCAAAGTAAACGCGCTGGCCGTCTTTGTGGTAACGCACGGGCCCGCAAGATTCGAAGACGTTGCAGGAATAAACTTTGGTGAAGCCGTTGTCGTCAACGCGCAGGACCTCGGTATCGCCATTATCTGCCGAGCGCGTCGCCAGGCGAAGTCGATCTTTGAGATCAAAGATCCAGCCGGTTAGGCGCTCGGTGTTCTTGCGAACCAGGGTGCGTTCGCCGGTGGAGATTTTTACTTTGTAGAGATCGTGCCAGGCCTTGTCGCGATCGTTTAGTCCGATGTACATCGCGTCGGGTTCACTGCGCGGCACCGCATATATGGCAGCGCGCACCCCCTTGGCGTCGGTCAGGTTGCGGGCCGCTGGCACGTCCTCGCCGGCTGCCGGATTGTCCGCCGGATTAACGGCGTAGACCAGATAGTTTTCGTCGCCGGCTTTATCCTGCGCGAACAGGATGTACTTGCCGTCGCGACTCCAGAAATATTGCGTGACGGGACGACTCTTGTCGTTGGTTATGGGCTTAGCGGCGTCGAAGGGCTCTTCGGTACGTTTGACCCAAATGTTGCGCGTGCCCTTAAACGGCTTAACAAACGCAATGAACTTTCCGTCTGGCGAGATTTGCGCGCCCGGAGATTTCCGGGTCGCCGAAGAAAAGCTCCCGGTCAATGATTGGGGGCTGCGCGCTATTTTGACCAAATGCCGATCTCGGCATTGTCGCCAGCAAGCCCACGCAGAGAATTGCAAACACAAATGCCAGCGATTTGCGGTAGAAACTTTTCATAAAACCTCTTTCATTCCTGGGGTTTAGGGATAGGGAATCGAATCGAACATCCTAGTACGCGCGGCGCCTACTGCAAGTTTCAACGGGAAACTTCGTCCAGCTCGACTAAATGGGATGTTACAGAACCGCGAGCGGTAGCGAGCGGATGCGAGACGCAGACCAGGCAGAACACGTGCAACTAAAGGAGGTTAACCTACGATTTGAGTCTCGCATTCGCGGCTACCGCTCGCAGTTCTGCATCGGTGCAGTTAGTTGAGTGACGCAAACCCGGCATCGAGGGCTGCAATCATCTCGTCAACATGATCCCTGGTTGAGTTGAGCATCAGCCCAGTTCTAATTACATTGCCGTAGAGACCGCCCTTGCCGATCAAGACACGCTGTCGCTTCGTCTCTTCAAATACTTTCGCCACGGTCTGTGGCGCCGGCTCCTTCGTCTCGCGGTCTTTTACCAATTCAAGGCCCTGCATCAAACCGAGTCCGCGGACGTCGCCGATAGCTGTGTACTTGTCTTTCAACTCTTCAAGACGTTGACGCAGGTACGCTCCTACCACCCTCGCGTTCGTGCGCAGATCCTCTTCTTCAATCACGCGAATAACGGCCAGCGCCGCCGACATGGAGACGGGATTGCCGCCAAAGGTCGAAAAAGTCAGTCCAGGATACTTGTCAGCTACTTCGGGCGTCGCAACAGTAATACCCAGCGGCACTCCGTTACCGAGTCCTTTTGCTGAGGTAATGATGTCGGGCTCAACATTCCAGTGTTCGATGCCAAACCACTTATCGCCGGTGCGCCCCCAGGCGGTCTGCACTTCGTCTGCTATGAAGAGGCCGCCATGCTTGCGCGCGATTTCCACGGCGCGTTCAAAGTAGCCCGGCGGCGGCACGATGAAACCGCCAACGCCTAGAATCGGTTCGGCCATGAAGGCCGCAATCTCGCCGGTCGTTGAGGTCATGATCAACTCTTCAATATCGTTTGCGCAGGCGAGACCGCATTCCGGGTACGTGAGTTTGAAGGGGCAACGGTAGCAATAAGGCGCGCGCGCGTGAACAAAGCCGGCAACCTGCGCCGGTAGTGGACGCCAGGGCGCATGACCCATCGCCGAAAGCGAGGTGGCCGAACGACCGCTGTAACTGTGTCGCAGAACCACGATCTCGTGGCGACCGGTGGCGAGCTTGGCGGCGTGAACAGCCGTGTCGTCGGCTTCTGTTCCGCTGTTGGTGAAGAAAGATTTCTTCAGACGACCAGGCGTGATCTGATGAAGTTTTTCTGCCAGATCTGATTGCGGTTTATTCGCGTAAAGCGTTGACGTGTGTTGCAGCGTCCTCACTTGATTGATGATCGCTTCGCTGACTTTCGGGTTAGCGTGTCCGACACTGACGGTGAGCACGCCGCCGAAACAGTCGAGATACTTGTTGCCCTGATCGTCCCAGACGTGAAAGCCTTCGCCGCGCACCAGGGCAAGTGGTTCTTCGTAGTAGGTGGCAACGGCCGGGAAGAGAAACTCCTTGTGCTTGCGGACGATCTCGGATTGAGTCGGTTTGGCTTCGACAGTGCTCATGGGTTCTCCGTTGAATACATCAGAAAAATCTAAGCTTCACAAAGAAGTTATTTCATCATTGTTTTGACTGCCTTGCGGAATTTTTCGACTTTCTTGAAGCGCTCAAAGCTCGGATCGTACATAGGGTTCGGCAGAGGCCTGACTTGCCCATTAGTATCTTTGTAATTCTCTTTGCAATTGAAGGCTCTTTGCAGGGACGCGATAGTATTATCAAGATCGTCTCGCGACGCGTACCAACGAGCTTGCCCCAAGTAAAACATCGGAAATGCAGGATCCTTACTGATACCATAATCCAGAACTTTCATCGACTGTGCCACGTTACCGATAACTGCGTTTGAGACGGTTAAGTCTTCTATCAATTGTCTCCAGGCGGTCACGCCCAACGTTGGCTCCTTCTGTTCGATTTGGAGTGCGGCAGAATACGACTCAATTGCCACGGCATATTTCTTTTGCAAGAACAAGGCTCGGCCTCTGTGATAGAAATCCAAGCTGCTCGAAGGCTTAGCGGCAGTATCAACGATTCGAACCGAATCCAGGGCTGCATTGAATAACTTCTGTTCGTAGTTATCAATCTTTGAGGATGTGAACGCGATCACGATCCAGACACCGTTTTTCGCAAAGTAAGCCTCAATACTTTCCTGCGGGATCTTGAGCGGCAGATTAGCGGCGAGGGTATTTGTGCTTACGTATCTGCTAATGGGAATCTGGTTGTAGTCAAAGGTCCGGATGTTTCCCCTTAGATCTCGCGCGCCGTTTGCGCTTTTGTTCTGCTTGAGCATTTCAATTGCGAACTCCCGCGCTCTTTGCCCATCGCCTTGAGATTGTGCCGGAGCCATTCGAATCTCAAACATTGAAAAGTCGTCGACCTCACCATCGGGCCTCCTTCTGATAACCGCATCGAGGGCGTAGTTGCGGCCATCAGAACTGATTGACTCACTCATGACGGTAAACCCTGCCAGGGAAATATCAAGACCCCAGTTACTCTCAGGCAACGACAAGCGTAGAACGGCCTGGCCTTTCACCTCCTTCGAATAGAATTGGATGTTGAATGCTAAAAACAGAATCAGGAGGGCTTTTGTCAATGTTGTGTTCACTCCCAAGCCTTTGCTAATACAAATTACCTTCGCGCTTGCGACCCGTGTAATCGACGTACACAACTTTTAACTCTGTATAGAAATCCAGCGCGGTTGATCCCTGTTCGCGATCGCCAATGCCGGTGCCTTTGATTCCACCAAACGGAATGTGAGCCTCGCCACCGGTGGTGGGAGAATTGATGTGCGTCATGCCGGTTTCAATCTCGTCAACAAAACGGAAGATTCGTGCCGCATCATTACTAAAGATTGACGAAGACAGTCCATACTCAGTGTCATTCGCGACCTGCATGGCTTCTTCGAAATTCTTCACGCGCAGCACCGACAATACCGGCCCGAAGATTTCTTCGCGAGCGATACGCATATCCGGCGTCACATGATCGAAAACGGTAGGATTGACAAACAAACCCTTCTCGAGACCGTTTCCGTTGGCACGCGAACCACCGCACACCAGTGTCGCGCCGTCTTCCCGTCCGATGTCGATATACTTCAGGACAGTCTTGAATTGACTCTCATCAACTGTGGGACCCATCTCCGTATTTGGATCCATGCCGTCGCCGATTCGCATCGAACCGGCACGTTTGGCGATACGCTCAACAAACTCATCGGCGATGTCGTTGACAACGACCGCTCGACTGGTGGCGGTGCAACGTTGTCCGGAAGATCCAAATGCACCCTGCGCGGTCGACTCGACAGCAAGATCGAGATCGGCGTCTTCAAGAATGATTACGGGATTCTTCCCGCCCATTTCGCATTGAACTTTCGCGCCACGGCGCGACACTTCTTCATAGAGTCGGATGCCGACTTCATTGGAGCCAGTAAACGAAACCGCCTTAACTGCCCGATGATTGATTATCTCGTCGCCGGCTTCGGAGCCTGAACCCAGCACAAGATTCAATACGCCAGGAGGTATACCGGCCTCGGCGAACAGTTCTACAATCCGGACGCCAGTTGCAGGCGTGAGCGTCGCCGGTTTGAAGACCACCGTGTTTCCAGCAACCAGCGCCGGGGCGATCTTCCAAACGGGAATCGCGACCGGAAAATTCCAGGGAGTGACGCAAGCTACCACGCCTAAAGGTTGTTTGATCGTATAAGCAAAATTTGCGGGCAGCTCCGATTGGATCGTCTCGCCGTTCATGCGGCGAGATTCACCAGCACAAAACTCTGCGACATTGATTGAGCGTTGCAACTCTCCGCGCGACTCCGCCAGCGTTTTACCTTCTTCGCGGGTGAGAATTTTCGCCAATTCTTCTTTGTGTTCCTCTAACAGACGGCCGGCGCGCGCGACAATTTTTCCGCGCGCTGGGGCAGGCATCGAGCGCCAGCCGGCAAAGGCCGCCGCCGCCGACTCAACCGCGCTCCTTGCCTCGTCGCGCGTGGCTTGTTTCACAGTTCCGATTATGTCGTCGGTATTGGCTGGGTTGATATTGTTGACCGTCTTTGAAGACGACGATTCGACCCACTGCCCGTTGATAAAATTTCGGTAGGTATCCATAGAGAAGGAGATTAGGTTGTGGTTGTAGAATTAAACGCTGCTTAATATATCATCTGAAATGGTTTGGGTCACAATAAGCAAGTTAGAGAAGTGCCTGGTTTGAAGACAAAAGCGAACGAGCACAAAAAGCTAGCCCGTTTTGATACGCCAACATGTTGCCAGAAGCAGCACTAAAGCCATGAAGGGCAATTATGGATTTGAAAGCCGAAGCTAAACGCGCTTCCGAAATGCTCAAAGGCAAGATCGTTGCCGGTGTTACGCGTCATCGTGCCAACGAGGTTTGCGTGGAGTTTACGGATGGAAGCCGAATCTATGTTGACCGAAAATCTGAAGGCGAAGGCCTTGAGTTATCTATCACAGGAACTGAAGACAACACCGGGACAAAGGATTTGCCTTAAACCTTAAAGACGGATAGTTGCGACGCTACCACTCTCTGTGCGTCCTTCGTGATCTCTGTGCCTCTGTGGTGAGTGTTTGGAGAGTAAGATTCACCACAGAGACACAGAGGACACAAAGGTGGCACGGAGGCTGAAACCCGGTCACCGCAAGTTAGGTACGAGCAGGACAAGTCAATCAACATGCAAGGCGTTACGCACACAAATCAGACTGAGTCGCAAACTCTGCGCGACTTGCTCGAGAGTCGCGTTGCTGCTGCCCCCGAGAAAGATTTTCTGTTCAGCGAGGCGGATGGCCGGCGATTCACGTTTGCGGAATTCGATCACATAGTGAACCGGACGGCTAAGTTGTTGGAAGCCCACGGCGTCGGCAAGGGCGACGTAGTGAGCTTACTGATGCCAAACAGTGCCGAATACATCATCGCCTATTTTGCTTGTTGGAAATTAGGTGCGATCGCTGGACCAGTAAATTCATTGTTGAAGGCACAGGAGATTTCTTTCGTAATCTCTGATTCGGAAACGAAAACTCTGCTGGTTCATCCAGACTTTCTGCCTACGATCGATCGCATCCGGGACGGACTTCCAGGACTCCGGGAAGTGATTGACTTTTCCGATGCGGCCGCTGCAACAAAAGCCTTTGACGGTTCCTCCAGTTTTCCGGCCTCGACTTTGTCAGACATCAACCGCGATACCGAAGCGATAATCATCTACACCTCAGGTACAACCGGTAAACCGAAAGGATGTTTGCTAACTCACGGAAATCTGATCGCCAATGCCAGGCAAATCAGCCAATGGCTCGGGTTCACCAAAGATGATCGTTTGTTGACAGTCATGCCGCTCTTTCACATGAACGCCGTCTCAGTTACGACGATGTCAGCGCTTTACGCCGGCGGCTCTACGGTAGTTAGTCCCAGGTTTTCATCGTCGCGCTTCTGGCAAATCATTTCTGACTACCAAATCACCTCTTTCGGCTCAGTTGCCACTATGTTGTCGATGCTCCTGACTACCTACCCGAACGGCGTGCCGGAGGGATTGCAGACCGCGCAGCTCCGGTTTGCGATGTGCGGATCGGCGCCTGTTCCGGCTGAGGTAATGAAGAGCTTTGAAGAGACTTTCGATTGTTTGGTGATCGAGGGTTACGGACTATCGGAATCAACCTGTCGTTCGACTTTTAATCCGCCCGACTTGCGCCGACGCCCCGGGTCCTGCGGCATGCCGATCGGAAATGAGATGCAGGTGGTCGATGAGGATGATAAGGAAGTTGCTCACGGCGATCTCGGTGAGATAGTTCTTAGAGGCGAGAATATTCTGAAAGGCTACTATAGAAATCCCGAGGCGACTGCGACGGCATTTCGCAACGGCTGGTTTCACACCGGCGATGTCGGCTACCGCGATGCGGAGGGCTTCTTCTATATCGTCGATCGCAAGAGCGACATGATTATTCGTGGCGGCGAAAATATCTACCCACGCGAAATCGATGAAGTGCTGTATCAACATCCCGCAGTGGCTGCGGCTGCGACAATTGGAGTGCCTGATCAACTCTACGGAGAGGAAGTCGCAGCCTTTATCGTGCTGAAAGAGGGCGGGGAAGCCACCGAAGAGGAGATCATTTCTTTTTGCCGTTCACGGCTCGCTGATTACAAATGCCCAAAGACTGTTCGCTTCCTAAGCGAGATTCCGAAAGGACCGACTGGCAAACTTCTCAAACGCGAGTTGGCCAACAAGTTTGCTCAGTCTAAGTGACCACTTAGTTAAGTTCGTCGTCTGTAATGCCGCACACAGGTTTGACACCAGCCTGTTGCACGAATAGACTGCGACCGCTTACAGATTGTAATTTGCACAGCGCCAGTTTGGGTCTCCCACCGAAACGGTTATGTGTGGTGCTTCGAACGAATTAAGCCCCCAGGAATAATTTTTCCTCGCCGCTTCAACGCCCCGATCCACGTTTCAACAATCTTCTGATTTTAAGCCCCGCTGGCGTTGAATTCTGTCTCGCCTGCACTGGGTCGAACGTACGACCTCCCACTCAGTTCTAATCAAGGAGAAAGATTTTTTATGTTTACCCCTACGATGCTCAGAGTCGGACTGATGCTACTGATCGCAGTCATCTCCGCAACTCAACTGGCTGTCTCAGCCCAAACCCCCGCTGGAACCTGGGAGCTTTACCCGGCACAAACAAGCAGCTACTGCAACCACAGTCCAGCAACCAATCAATGCCGACGGCACCAGCAACTTCAAGTCAAACGGCAAAGCTGTCATTCCGGTGAAGTTCTCGCTCTCGACGGCGCCGCGGTCCGGTGATTTTTCAGTCCGATCTGAGTGACTGCCACCGACAACAAGATTACTCGTTCCTGAGCTTTACTCCCAACCTCCACGCTGCTCTTCAACCAGATTACAACACTGAGCGCCGTTTACACCTTCACGCAAGGCGATTGCCATGGAGGTTCACTGCGCTGGTCAGTGAGGGTTAGTCCGACTCAAAGCGTCTTTATCTACTACGGAGATTATCCAAACTTCACTAACTGCACGACGCCAACACAGAGCGGTGCGAACATGATTAACCTCGCGGATCTTAGATACGACACCAGCCAGGTTGGTGGCACGTTCTATGACTCTTATGCAAACGCAATGACATTAGTTGGAGGCATGTCCGTCGTTCGCGCTTCTCTGGTACTCGACAGCGGTTGGGCAGGAGATCAGGTGCTGACGCTTACCAGCGCGACAGTAAATAGTAATACGTTCGTGCCTTCGACTGGCTCTGGAGTTGCAGACTGCGACCTACCAACGGCCACGATCCAAATCACGAAAGTGTCAGGCGTACCACCGGCGTTGTCAACGAACCGATTTCGATCCAGCCCAACGACGACAACTTGCAGTTCAGAATTGTTGACTGCAAGTACATGTACAACCTGGCCACCAGTTCGCTTTCAGGACCCGGAAGATACAAGGTTGAGGCGGTAATCAACGGAAGCACCCGCAGGAGGTGCTGCCTTCTTTGATCTGAGGTAGCTCAGCGCGCAGCTCAGAACAATAAGACCCGCCGGGCTGAAATAGTTTCGTCGGCGGGTTTTGTTCAGTCTCCCAAGATTCCTGGTTTTAGTTCAATGCTAATCCTTAAAACTCAGTTCCTCCTCGTGATCTTCTATTCAATCAAGCAGTTAGATCGTGCGGCCTTTGTAATTGGGGCTTTGGTTGCGATTGCTACTGGAATATAATGCGCGATCGAATAAGGGAAATGCCACTTGAGCAAAAGACGGCTTGAAACTCCCACAAAGTGGACCAGCCGACATATGCAACTCAAGAATCCCGTCCCGGTGTTAAGGGAATTGGGAGTTGCACGCGAAAAAGGACTCCGGGAAAGATTACGCGGGTCGATCTGTAATACACATTCGGGTTCTCCCTATGACCAGTTCTGCGTCAAACCAGCTTAGGATTCTTATCGTCGATGATCAGTTGATGGTGAGAGCCGGCCTGAGCAAGCTTCTTGAAGATGCCGGCTTCATAGTGGTCGGAATGGCTGGCAATCGAGTTGAAGCGGTTGCCCTTGCCGCCCGCCAAAAGCCGGACGTGATCCTCCTCGAACTTGAGGTCGACGGCGAAGATAGTATCCGGTTTATTCCCGAATTAAGGGAGGCAGCCAGCAATGCTCGTGTGCTTATTTTGACAGCACCAGGTAAGCAGGAGGGTCATCAACGAGCGGTGCAAGCTGGGGCAGTAGGCATTCTCTTCAAGAATCAGGAACCTGGGGTTCTTATTAAGGCGGTTTTGAAGGTGCATGCCGGTGAGGTTTGGCTGGATCGCACGACCATGGGTAATCTCTTTAACGAAATGACGAGGAAGAAGTCGAATGGACGCGATCCCGACGAAACCCGAAGAGAAAGTCTCACCCAACGTGAACTCGAAGTTATTAGCCTGATTGCTGAGGGTCTGAAGAACAAGCAAATCGCTCAGAGGCTATTCATTAGTCAAACCACCGTCACCCACCACCTCAGTTCTATATTTTCAAAATTGGACGTTTCTGACCGGCTCGAACTCGTGATCTACGCGTTTGGCCACGACCTGGCACGTTTACCCAAGTGATTCCAACGAATTAAAGGCTACGTTTAATCCCGCCCGCGGAATTTGCTGACCCGATATCCAAGTTATCCAAAATTGAAAGCAGAATCCTGCCGTCAAAAACGGCAGCCCTCTCCGATGCAACGATTCCGCAATCTAATTATTATGGGAGGTTAATACAAGCTGACAATTTGGTAGAGGTGAGTGAGTTGTCCCAGGCGGGATCCGCGATGACGCAGAACAACGAAAAGAAAAGCACGCTCGATCTGCATATCGACGGATTGATTGCCGACGGCGAAAGAACCGACTTTGGATCGCGGACCCAGGAGCGCAGGCAAAAGGCTCGGATCAGGGAACCATTTCCCGCGAGAATTTGGGGCGTCGACTCGGGTGACTTGCCATTCAACGCTGACGCGGTAGTGGACAACATTAGTTCGAGTGGTTTGTACCTGAAAACACCAATCTCGGTGGGTGCGGGTAGGGAAGTGAAACTGATAGTTCATCTTTTAAATGGTCCCGCCTCAGGTGTAACCGCATCTGTTCAGGGTCGAGTGTTGCGTAACGACTTGCAAGCTGATGGCACGTCTGGGCTTGCAATCACAATTACCAAACATCGATTCCTGTGAAAGCTTCCACCGGCAGTGGCTCGGCGTTGCAGTCTTTCATGAGTTCCCGGCGTTATTACTGGTTTTCAAAATCGCAAAGGGTTTTAAATTTGGCTTTTCCTTCGCGGAGTCTGCTTTAGAGTAGTTCTGTTTTGTTTTGTTCTCTCATTGACACCGTGGCTTTACCCGGTGGACCAGCGCGACGGCTCCTCATCGTCCACAATAAGTAACCAATTCGTCCGTCTGGCAGCTTACCTCGCCGCAAAGGCTCGCAAAGGGTAATGCATTGTCACCGAGGCTCGCGGCTATTGTTTTTGATAATAAAGAGTTCTAGGATGGCGCCCAAATGGTGGGCCGGCCGATTGGTCTAACCCGTGTGAATGCGTATAAGTCCGCGACTGAATTCTACTGACCGCTCCAGTTGCTCCTTGCGGAATTAGGCGCTGGTAACTCGCGCTGCATCCAGCATTAAATCGTCTGAAAGGGGTCTTCCTCTGTGGGCAAACGCGAAAAGTTTCACGAAGCAACAATGGTCTTTCCGACTGCCAGCTGAAACACGAAATGTCGAGTCAGGATTATTCCAGCAAGGATCTTTCGACAACGCTGCCATTGACGGTGCGTTGGATCGACTTGCGCAAAATCTCCGTGATGAGAGTGATTCTTGCGCTTTCGGCGCTAATGGTTGTTTATGTCGATCCGTCCGATTCGAACCGATTTTCCGGTCTTACGTATTTTTTTCTCACAGGGTATGTGGTTTACAGCATTGCCATTTGGGCGATGGCTATCCGTCACAGTCGCATTTTCCCAATCAAAATTCTCCATTGGCTGGATGTTGCCTGGTACCTCCCGCTGATCGCGCTGAGCCGAGGAACCAACAGCATTTTCTTCTTCTTCTTCTTCTTCGCGATCCTGGTGGCGTCATTTGGTTGGGGCTTTGCTTCCGGAATGAGGGTAACCATAGTTTCCACTATTCTGTTCACAGTGATCGGCTATGCGTCGGTGCACGCCCTACCTGACTTTGAACTCAATCGCTTTTTACTAAGGCCGATTCAGCTGCTCGCCCTCGGTTACCTGATTGCGTATTGGGGTGGGGTCCAGGGCAGACTAATCGCACGACTCCAACTACTCAAAGAGGTTTCACTGCTCTCCAACCCGCGCTTCGGAGTTGACCGAACAATTCAAACGGTCCTGGAAAGTCTACGCTCAGCATATTCCGTCGAAAGTTGTTTGATGATCCTTCCGAAGTCGCCGGCAGGCGAACCGATTAGATTGTACGGAAGCAGCAAAGAGGGAGACTACAGCCTTCATAGCACGGATCGAAACGCATCATTGACCGGAAACTCTTCCCGCGAACTAACCAACCAGTTGGCTCGCGTCTTCCTGAGCGTGCCGTCCTCGCTCGCGATTATTTACCGGCAGGGAAATCGGTCTGAACCGCAGCTGTATGACACGCGCACCGCGGCCTTAGTAAAGGGGCAATCCGCGAATTTGCAGTTTCTCAATGCCCTCGAAGGCAAGTCTTGTTTCTCCGTGCCGATTTACTATCGCTCGCAGCCGGTAGGCCGGCTCAACCTGATCGGCGGCACGCATCGCTTCGATTATGCCGACGTAGATTTTGTCTTGCAGGTAATGGAACAGATAACCGGAGTACTGGAAAACATCCGACTCGTCGACAGTCTCGCGTCAGACGCCGCCGGACAAGAGCGGCGAAAGATCGCCCAGGATATCCATGACAGCGTCATCCAACCGTATATCGGCTTACAGTTTGGTTTGACTGCAGTAAAGCAGAAACTGGTCAACCGGGAAGACGTGCGCGACGACGTCGCAGAGCTATTGTCTTTGACGAATGGGGAGATTGCCGACTTGCGCAACTACGTCGGCGGCCTAAGACGCGGTGAATCACCGCGAGAAATATTCTTGCCGGCAGTGAGGCGCTTCGCGTCGAAGTTTTCAGAGGCAACCGGTCTTAGCGTTGAGATCGAGGGTAGCGACGACTTGCCTATCTACGATCGCCTGGCCGCGGAATTGTTTCAGATGATCGAAGAGGCGTTAAGCAATGTGCGACGCCACAGTACTTCAAGTTATGCGAAACTTCAGATTGCGATCAATGATGGAAATCTTGAGATGCATATCAGGAACGAACGCTTGAAGCGCTTGGGCGAGGCCTCGTTCACTCCCCGTTCGATCGCTGAGCGCGCAGCGGCCCTGGGAGGCCACGCCATTGTTTACACCGACCCAAATTTTGACACTGTTGTGAGCGTGCAAATTCCTTTATGACTGAGATTACCAAAACACCTGAGACTATTCGGATCCTGATCGTTGATGATCACGCTGTTGTGCGCGCGGGATTGAGAATGCTGGTTGATCAGAACCCGGATATGAAAGTGGTTGGACTCGCGGGAAGTTGTGCGGACGCGCTGGCCATTGCAGCCACCGAACAACCAAACCTGATTATCCTCGACATTCTCCTGGGCGAGGAAGACGGCTTAACCATCCTTCCGCAACTGCGGTTAGCGGCTAAGGACGCGCGCGTGTTGGTACTAACCGGTTTGCGAGGTTCCGAGAGCCAGCGCCGAGCCATCACCGCGGGTGCTATGGGCGTTGTCTTGAAAGAACATGCGGCCGATGTTCTCATAAAGGCTATTAGGAAAGTGCACGAGGGAGAAGTCTGGCTGGATCGGTCGTTGCTCGGAGGTGTGCTTGATAAGATGACTCAGCCTGACGTTGATCCGGAAAAGGAGCGTATCGCCAGTCTTACCGACAAGGAACGGGCAGTCATATCGCTAATCGCCGAAGGCCTAAAGAACAAGCAGATTAGCCAACGGCTCTTTATCTCTGAGAGCACCGTAACCCATCATCTGAGTTCCATCTTCGCAAAGCTGGACGTGACGGATCGCCTGGAGCTCCTAATCTATGCGGTCAGCCACGACCTCGCAAAGATGCCTCAGAAAAAGATTCCCACCCCATAGCAAATCTTCAATATATCTTCAGAGTTCTTGCTTCTTCCTGCCAGTTCGTTGTAGGCCGGTGCGCGCTCAGTGCCCAAGCAGAATCCTGCCGCAAAATAGGCAATCTACTCCGTTGCAATGTTAAAGAGATGAAACTATTATCTCGCCGAAACTTGAGCAGCGATTAATGGCAGTTAGCCAATACTCGACCAGGATGGGCCTTTTAGGCCCTGTCGGTTTTTCGAAAGCAGATTTTCGACCATTGCAAGGTTTATTGCGGAGCTTCCGGGAGTCCCATCCATTCCCGAAACTTGGTATTGACACAAAATGTTTACTAGGTGTATAGATTTCGACCCTGATTGACTGTCAAGCCCAGCGACCTATCAACGGTACACCTCGCTCTGGTTAAACCATCCGTGCGAACTGCGAACACCAAAACGAGTGTTCCCAAGTATATAGTCCGCCGAGTTTAAGAAACGAAAGGATAACGTTCTTTTTGGAGGTAGCCAAAGAATAGCTAAAAAACCCCGTCACCACTGGCCGGTGGTAACGGGGCTCCCACAAGGCAGCCTCCCCGCTCTCGCTAGAAGGTGCATCGCTGGTAACCCGCATCTTATCTCGGACTGGGGCGGCTGCTCAACACCTAAGCGTGAGGAGTCGCCCCCATATGCTCCGTCCGACGAATCAGATCTATACCCAAACAGTTTACGGGTCCAAAACGTCGCGCAGGCAAGGCTGGTGGCGAACCATGCTGATTTTCCGGGAATCGGTGTGATTCCTGCGTAGCTCGCTAACAGCTCAAGCCTTCCCCGGTCTCATTTCGCAGGGAATGAGTCGGCGCCCCAGGTTTTGGAAGGCGGACGTCAGAAGTCTTCGAACAAATGGGTGAGGTTTTCGGATTGCGGTGCATGGCCGCCACCTTGCTCTTCGAAAGCTTCATAGCCATTCACAAAGGAGATACTCCCAATGACTAGAAAGCCAAATTTTGCGAAATTCATGTTGGGCGTGGCCGTGTTAGCCATTTTGTTTATCGGAACATGGGCCACCACGCGCACAGCCACAACCACTACTAAACCCAAGGCCTCCACAATGAGCGTTGCGGCGTCTGCTAACTCTACCGCGGTGCCCAACCTAGCAGCGCCTTTGACCCCTCCTTTAGCCCCTGTCACTAACGTATTCGAACTCGATGGCAACATCAAGCAGCAGGCCGGAGGCGGACTGGATGACTGGGGAAATATCAACTGTCCATTGCCCGCCGGCGCCGGCGGGAGTTCCCTTGTCCACACGGGGGTCCTGGTCGACGGCATTAGCAAAACCATCTTCACCGGTGGCGGCTCCAAGGATGACCTCGATGTCACCCAGTGGAAATGGAAGAATGGCAGTGTGCCTAACAAGGATGAGATCCTCAACAGCTACGCGGCCAAGTATGCCCCTAATATCCTTGTCTTCGGTGCTGAGCGTATTGAGACCTCTGGTTCCGCGTTTATCGGCACCTGGTTCTTTAAGCAGACCGTCGGGCCGATAGGCACACCAACCGCAGGGTTTTCAGGTGCGCACGCGGCCGGCGACGTGCTCGTCTTAAACGAGTTCGATAGCGGTGGCACAGCCACCCAGTCCAAGGTGTTTAAGTGGATTACTGCCGCCAGCCAATGCACTGCAGTCGGCGAGTTTCTCGAAGGCAACAACCTTTGCGACATCACCAACACCGCGCCCCCGGGCTCCGTCTTCTCCACTACGAATTCCACTCCACTGACACTTGCGGACCAGGGATGGTGTTGGACTTACACGAACTCTACTGGCGGGACCACTATGTCCGCCCAAGCCTTCTTCGAAGGTGGCATAGACCTTGACGCATTTCCTGCTTTGTCGGGTTCGTGCTTCTCCAGCTTCCAGATAGAGACCCGATCCTCGTTTTCAACGAGCGCTGTGCTCAAGGATTTCGCAGGTGGAACCTTTAACACCTGCGTCGACGTCAGTTTAACCAAGACGGCGACCGATGTCTGTGAGGGAAGCGCTACCACCTATACGTACAAAGTGACCAATTCAAGTGGTGTAACGGCAAACTTCACTCTAACAGACGATAATGAAACCGGTCCGTACACGGTGCCGTTTACTTCAGCACAAATTCAGGCTGACGACATCGATGTCGGAGCTGACAACAATTGCGTCAGCCAAGTTGGCGCTGGATCCCCGACTTCCTTTAGTCTCGCGGCTGGGGCATCGAGGGAATTTATCTGTACCATTGCTCAGACTGCAGGCACCCACAACAACACAGCGCAAACAACCGGTTCGGCCGGAGGTTCTAGCCAAGTCCGCCGTCGCCTCAGCACAAGCGAAGGTTTTCGTAAATCCTGTGGCAGCCGCCGGAGGCGATCAGAGTGCGTGCAGTTCGACGGCTTCAAAACAGTTCAGCCTGGACGCCACAGCAGGGACAACCGTCCCGCCCGGAGGGTCGATACAATGGTCGGGCACTGGAATAACCTTCGGTAGCCCCAATTCCCTAACAACAACTGCCTCAGTCAGCGCTTTTGGCACATTTACGGCGACGCTCACCATAAAGAGTGCTGCCACCCAGACTCCGGGGTGTCCTGATGGTGTGGACAGTCTAACGCTGACCCTGAGCCAGAATCCGACGGCCGACGCCGGAGCGGATCAGAGTGCGTGCGAGGATACTGCATCGCACGTGTTCAACTTGGTAGGAACAGGGACTGTTCCGGCTGGATCTACGATAACGTGGTCAGGCACCGGGATAACCTTTGGTTCTCCAAATTCATTAACTACGACTGCCACGGTGAGCAGTTTCGGCTCATTTACGGCGACGCTCTCAATAACTAACGCTGCAACAGGCGTTGGGTGTGTTGGAGCATCAAATGATCTAATCCTGACGCTAAACCAGAACCCACAGATCACGATTGCCGATGTTGCCTGCAATGCCGCCGACGGTGGAACTTCGATCGATCTGGTGGCAGTGGTGACGGCGGGAGGCAGTGCCGGCACAAACGGGTTTGTCTGGAAGAAGGGTGGTGTTATCGTCCCCGGACAAACCACTGACACGTTGACCGTCACTACTCCAGGCGTCTACTCGGTGGAGGTCACTAGAACGCACACTGACGGGTCGGTTAGCTGCACCAACTCGAAGTCCAAGAACGTCGGGCTTTGTGCGGCTGACGCTGCTCCGTAAAATCTGGGAATAGCGCACAGAAATGTGTGCTTGCACCGACAACCTCGATGAGGGCGGCGAAGAACGTCGCCGCCCACATCTATTAACCTAACGCACTCAGTTCTAAGGGCGCGCGGCATGAGGGGCGTTCTCCTTTGGGAACGTCCATTTTGCCAAATGGGTTGGATTGAGAGTTTATAAGAGCTATGCGAGTCAACTGACGTCAATACGTAGATCGCCGCTTTCATATCTCGAGCAGAGGGAGCTTCGTTGTAGCGTATAATTACTTTTTTATCCGCGATTTAGAAAGAGGCGGATTCGACATCATGGCTTCCAGCAATCGATCATTCCCCCGGAGCCGGCTTTCCTCGAAAGCCATCCGCATTGGCCTGATCTCTGCAGTCTTTATTCTGTGCGCGGCCGTCGCATTCTTTTTTTACAGCCGGAAGGAACGAACGACCATGGCTGAGAGGGGGTATGGAGCATTCTTCTCTCCGGCCTCCGCGGCCCTGCCGGCTATGCCCGCGGGTGTGACCGAGGCTGATCTCCGGACCATCGATGGCGAATCTTTTCGGCTCTCGAGCCGCGCGGGCACTGTAGTGGTCCTGGATCTGTGGGCGACCTGGTGTGGCCCATGCCGGAGTGAGATCCCCCACCTGGTCCAGTTGAGCAAGGACTACAAAGATCGTGGCGTAGAAGTCATCGGGCTGACGACCGAGGACCCCAAAGCAGCCGCGCAGAAGGTACGCGACTTCGCCAACGAGTTCCAGATCGATTACACGCTCGGCTGGGCCGGCGACGTGGGACGCACATTGATGCAGGACAACACCAGCATCCCGCAAAAATTCGTCATCACGCGCGACGGGCGGTTGATGAAACGCCTCATGGGGTTTAACACCCAGATCGGCCCTACGCAGTTACGTGAGGCCGTCGAGCAGGCTCTTCGGCTGGGGAGCGGCGAACAAGTAGCATCGGAGCCGACGCCGCCAGCGGGTCCGAGCGACGGCGTGCGGCGCATCACACTTCACGAGCTGCGCGCCGCCCTTGCGAGGGGCGAAGCTGTCGTTCTGGACGTTCGCCCGGAAACTCAGTACAAGGCGGGTCACATCCAGGGGACACTGTGGATACCCGACAACGAAATTAACGACCGCTTCAAAGAGGTACCGCGGGGTAAGCTGATCGTCACCTATTGTTCTTGACCGGCCGAGCATTCAAGCGCCCGTGCGGTGCTGAGACTAAAAGAGAAGGGTATTGATAATGCCGCCGCGTTAGTCGGCGGCTACATGGCGTGGAAGAACGCGGGCTTCCCTACTGAGGTTTCCAAGTAGCGACTGTCGCTCGTAAGCATTCGCGCTAGAGCGGGAGAAGTCTGGTTTACTCTGAGAACACTCAAGGTATTAAGGACCGCTAGCGTGAAATTCCCTAGGCTCTATCAAAAAAGGGCCGCTCTCCAAAAGGAGAACGGCCCTTACGATCAAGTAACTCCTTACGGAATTATTCTAAAGTGCGTACAACGCGTCACCAAGTCACAATCTAATGGCCCAAAGCCCCGCACGCGCCCTACTGTAGGGTTAGGATTGTCGACTCCCTTGCCAGCAAGGTGCTACCACTGTAGGCGCTTATACTCACCGTCATAGGACCAGTACAAGTATCAGAGGGAATCACGTAAGACGTTGAGAACAGCTTGCCTTCGCCTGCCCTAAATGACACCACCGGTGAGGCTATGATCGTCTCCTCACCGCAGCTTGATGTCGACGAGAATGTGACGGTGTATGTCGCCTTGCCCGTGGAGCAGTTGGTGACCCTGCCGAAAACTCCAATTGTCCAACCGGGTGAGGCCGTGGAATAACTTAAACTCGGCACGGTTACAGTGGCGCACCCAGTAGAACCCCCGGCGCCCCCTCCTCCGTGCCCCCCGCCTTTTTGTGCGGATAAGGGCATTGCCACCAGCGTCAGGCAAACGAGGGCCATGACGACGCCATTGATTAACTTATTTCTCATCGATTTCTCCTTCAAGTTTCTGTCAGTCCTAAACATCAGTGGTATTAATTGCCGGGCAAACCCTCGCTCTAGTAAGGCGCGGTTCGACCGTTAACTAAAAAAACTACAAGTTGTCGCGTATTGAGGGAAGAGGTTTTAACCAAGCGGGGGCTGCATGCCTGGGAAGGTCCTCTCCTCTGCCTGTAGAGACTGCTTTTCGTTATCGTACGCTTTTGTGTGCCCGACGAAGTATTCACTCAGGCGCGGTTTTCAAAAAGCAACACATCTTAGATGTTCCGCCCGAGAAATCCAAGTAATGATTCCGTTACAGTTCTGCAACATTATCAATAGGTTCGTCATCAGTGACGCCTACAAGCGAGCCCACCATTGTTCTCGAAGGCTGAACGATAAGCTGCGATCCAACAAGTCAGTTCATTTGTCTCAAAGAACGGTATGCCGCGTTACTGAACCATCACGTAAGCAGTTGCCGATGAAGCTGCGGACAGCGCTGACTTACCCGAAGGGCCATTACCCGAATCTGCGCTGATAGTCAGAGAATACATTCCCTGGCAGGCATCAGCCGAAATCGGATAGACGACGGAAAGGGCTACGGATCTGCCCGCGTCCAAACTAATGCGCTGGTAGGCCAAGCTCGTGTCGGTACCGCAAGCTGAAACTGACATCAGTGTGACTGTCGCCCTGATCTTTTTGGATGTGTTATTCGTAACCAGAGCGGATACAAACACATTGCCTCCACGGGCTACAGTCGTAGGACTAGCTGAAATGCTAAGGCCGACGTCGGCAGATTGCGCTCTCACTGGTAACGGCACTGCAACAAGCGCTAGACAGGCCAGCGCCAAGAAGCTCTTAATTAAAGTGTTTTCTCATCGATCTCTCCTGGTGTTTTTTAGGTTACTCCAGCGCGCCGCCGGCAAATTGGATTCAAAGGATGCGAGCCCGACGCTTTATCGAGCGCGGCGCAACGCGGACCTAAGAGTCAAGAGCGTGTTTTTCTGGTGAAGCGATAGGACGGGTGGAGCCCGCAGATCGAACGAGAGATCAGTCGGGAGAGTTTCTGTAAGTCTGGCAATTCCGCACGTCCCAACACAATTGGGCAATGCGGTGCGTAACAACCACCGTGCCATTGGTGCAGATCTTAGCTAACTGATGGCTGCAATTACGTTATGTCGATCAATAGCTTTACTCTTGTAGCCTGGCGTTAACAACTAAGGAGAGTCTCGTTATGTTTACCTCTTCGGAATGCCCGCAAACACCTGTTGTCTTCGTGTATTTTGGGTGTCGCCTGAGGTTTTCAAGCTTCAGGGCACCAGTAAACCGCAGGCGACAAACGACGAAGGAGTCATTGCAGCTGGTGCGGGTAACCTGGGTCATTGTTAAGCCCGCGCCATTCAATGGGGGCGCCCAAGCGCGCGGACCCCTTTAATTTATCGATTACCCGGCGCCGGCGTTAGAGTCGGAGAAGGGGGTTGCCGCAAACGATCGATTAGCCAGCCGCCGATTAACCACAAGGCACAGACAGAAATCATTCCCACCGAAAACCATTTTCCGTACACGCCATCAGGGGAGAACTTCTCTGTGGCGGCATGCAAGAATTCGCTGTTTGGAAGTAACTCTGCTTCGGAAAATTCATGGAAAGAATAGATGCCGACCTGAACCATAAAAAGCAGCAGGAAGATTCCGGTGACCTGGAAGAATCTCTTGACGTTGATCAGATGCCCGAATTTTGCCCAACCCCACGCAAACCCCGCAGCAGCGCAAAGGCCAAGCAACGCTCCGGTGAGCATTTCTGAACCATGCACCTGCAAAAGCATGAGGGCCGTTTCCATTCCCTCTCGAGTGATCATCAGAAACGTAAAAAGAAATACGCCGGCGACGGCTGCTAATCGGGAACGCCGCGATGACACCTGATTCAAACGCGTGCGCATTCTTTCCTGAATTTTGGGTCCGGTACGCCACATGTAAATAACCAGACTGCCAACCATCACCATTGCAACGAGACCGAGGATGCCTTCGCGTAGTGACTCATTGCCCAGAAACTGACCGAGATATCCACCCATCGTCGCGCCGAAAAATCTTTCCAGACCTGGCTCATCGACCCCTTGTCTGAGAATGTAGCCAAGGCCGGCACTGGCGGTAAGAGCCAACGCTATTCCGACGTAGACTGCTGACGTCAGCCATTTTTGGCCGGACTTGCGCAGGTACGACAGAATCACAGCGACCAGCAGGAAAGATTCAAACCCCTCGCGCAAGACGATAATGAAGGAATTAAGCATCGGTGTAGTTTCCGGATTCCAAGTAGATTCGACAATGCCAGTGGCTAAAAGCTCAGTCCTGGCCGCTACAAGAAAGTATAGTCTAATTGAAAACAGTTTTCAATTTCAAATGGAAGAAGACGTTTGGGGAGGCTACTGAAGGGCTTGAGACTATTGCGAAGTAACGGGAATTATTGCCAGGTCCGCACGTATTGCGCCCAGCTCAGTCACCGCAGTGAGACGCAATGGCAGCCGACGCTTATCGTCGCTGATCCAACCCCGCAGCTGATACTTGTCGCTATCAGCATCGTCAGTGGTCAGTGAGAATTGAATCGCATTAACCGCCTGCGAGCCGATTTGCACGCTCTCGCGTTTCAGAGCCGTGATAAAGAGCGTCTTCGGCTGGTTGTTGACCAGAATCGACAAAGCGGTGCGTCGCGGCGGCGCGAGATTCAGAGTCCGCAGCACATAAAACAAAGAGAGATAGTCGTGCGTTCCAACTGGAATTTCGATCCGGTTGCCTGAGTCAGTGGTGACTGCCCCGTAGTCCTGGTTAATGGTGAGCTTGCCGCTGTAACGGTGTCGGCCTTCGTTGAAGATCATTTCCGAATGGAAGGGAAGTAGCGTTTTCGGATCAACGTAAGAACTCATCGAGTCGTTTGCCACAAATAGCCGTTGTAATGCGTTTGTGGTCTGCGCGCTGACCGTAAATTGAAAACCATCATGATCAAAATACTTTGAACGAGCACGCACCTGGAACGTCGCCATGCCGACTGACGACTGAACCGTTGGGAGGAACACCTGGTAATTCAACTGTTCACCTATCTTGAATGGTAGATCTCCCGTTCCCGGATCTTCAGCAGGCGTGCTGGGGATAACCAGGGGCGTCCTCGGTGGCGGTGTTCCGGCTACCGGGGTTGGGGTCGGGGTCGGTGCCGGAGGAGGGGTTGGAGTTGGCACAAAGCCAGAACCGGCGAGCTCCGCCCTGACCTCACCAGCGGAAAGTCGCGTCACGATTAGAACCGGTACATGGCGTTGGTCATCGCTGAAGTGGACCTTTAGCGAGTAACCCCCCGAGCCGCTCCGTACGCGCACCTGCGCGACGACAGTATTAAATGTTCCTACGTTCGTTTTGATCACTTCACGACCGCTGACCTTGACTTCGATTTGGTAGTTTTGGTTTTCGTCGTGAACGGCCAGCGAATATGTGGCCCCATCCGCAAGCGAGAGTGCGCGCAGGCGATATATTGCCGAGAGGAAATCATAGGTTCCAGGGACGCTGGCGCTGCGCTTGTCCGGAATAGCGGCGGTTCCCGCCGGCTGATTGAATTCAGCGGAAGTTTCGGTGGTACGGGCAGTTTCGCGGATCGTTTGTTGGCCGTGATAGGGCAAACCAGTTGCCGGATCAACATAGGTGATGTAGTCGTTATTAATGGCAAAGAGGGCCGCATTGACCACGCCGTTAGTTTCGACATGACCCTTCAACTGAATGCCTTCACGCCCAAAGAAAGCACCACGAGCCGCAACCAGAAGCTCCACGTGAGCGGCACTAATAAAGTTTGAAAAAGATAGGTTGTAGGTCAATCGCTCACCGACGCGGTAAGGAGCTGGTGAAAATGGTTGGGAGGTCAGGTCACCTGTTTCTTGAGCGGAAGACGATAAGACGAACGCGCCCAGGACCAATAAAAGACAAGCAGTCGGGAATTTCAACCTTTGAGTCACCTTTGAATCATAGTGCAAAATTCAAAATCGCGCAGCTTTAAGATTAGTTGTACACGCAGCCTCGCGAATCGGGTTCCTTTCAAATCATAACTCTGTTTGCCTCGCTGAGCTCCATTTCATCAAGGATTTGCTGTGCTGCCTGGGCAGGGTCGGGCGCTTCAAGAATGGGCCGGCCCACTACGAGATAATCTGCCCCCGCAAGGATTGCATCGCGCGGAGTCGTTACCCGTTTCTGATCAAAACGAGCCGCACCTGCCGGTCTAACGCCGGGTGTTACCACCACAAAGTCAGGGCGTTTTACGACTGAGCGTACGATGCTAACCTCGAGTGGCGAGGCAACCACTCCATCCATGCCGCTAGCTTCAGCGAGTGAGGCCAGACGAGGCACCAGTTCCGCAGGGGTCGACGCAAACCCAACTTCATTTACTACGACTTCATTGGCGCTCGTCAGTACCGTGACGGCGATTACCAGCGGGCGCGAGAGTCCTTCGGTGGCGGCGCACTCGGATACGCTTTCCGCAGTGCGAATCATCATTTCGCTGCCGCCAGTCGCATGAACATTGAAAATAGAAACACCAAGGCGCGTCGCCTCCACGCCTGCTAGTGCGACGGTATTGGGAATGTCGTGATACTTAAGATCCAGGAACACGCGTTCACCGGAACTGATGATCTCACGAACTAGAGTAGGACCCGCCGCGGTGAACAACTGCAGGCCAATCTTGAACATGCCGGCGACGCCCCGTAGCGCACTGACCAGCTCGCGCGCTTTCTGAGCGTTGTCAACATCGAGAGCGACGATTAGTTTGTTTGGTCTCATGTTTGTCGATCCAATATCAAGCCGCCAACTCGTTTGCGCGGGACCCAACGGCTTCGTCAAGCGAGACGAATCCTTTCTCCGAAACAATGCGTCTTAAGCCATCATTTATTTTTCTGGCGATCGCCGGCCCTTCGTAAATGAACCCAGTGTAGACTTGCAACAGGCTGGCGCCGGCGCTGATCATCTCCCAGGCGTCCTCCGCAGTAAAAACGCCGCCAACTCCAATCAAAGGCATCGAACCGTCCGTCATATTGTATAGCTTGGCGATCATTTCGAGGGATCGGGGTCGCAAGGGAGCGCCACTCAAGCCGCCTTCACCACAGGCTTCAATTGTCACGCGACTTGTTTTCAATGATGCTCTACTGACAGTTGTATTGGTGGCAATGAGTCCCGCTATTTTATTTCTGCGTGCTACGGCGACGATGCTTTCGAGTTCGTCCACATCGAGATCTGGTGAAAGCTTTACCAGCAGTGGCAAGGGACCGCGTCCATCCGTTTGATTCGCAAGATTTTCATTACTCTCCTGCAGAGCCCGCAATAGTACTTCGAGTTGATCTGTCTTTTGCAACTCGCGTAAGCGCGGCGTGTTTGGCGAACTTACATTAACGGCGATGTAATCTGCCACGGGATATACAGCTTCGAAGCTTTTTAGATAATCACCAACCGCGTCTTCAAGTGCTACTACCTTGCTTTTGCCGATGCTCACACCCAGAACGCAATCCGGACGGTTCCGCTTAACTCGCTCCGCAAAGGCTTTGGCGCCTTCGTTATTGAAACCGGCGCGGTTGATTAAGGCTTTGTCCAGAGGCAGGCGGAATAGTCGAGGTCTTTCGTTGCCGGGCTGTGGATGGTAGGTGACTGTGCCTGCCTCAATGAAACCGAATCCAAGCGCCGCGAGCGAATCTAGCGCCACGCCATCTTTATCGAATCCCGCTGCCAGGCCTATGGGATTGGAAAAAGTCAAACCAAAGCGTCGCAGCTTGCCGAAGGGGCTACGCTTGAAACGGTTACCCAGCAAAGTCTTTGTTAGTCCCGGAGCGAAGGTAAGGGATTTGAGCGCCAGTTCGTGGGCCGTTTCAGGTGGCAGGCGAAATAGTAAAGGTCGCAGCAATGAGCGATAGAGCATGAACGGCTCTGATTTAATCTTGCTTCGTAAGTTGCGAGAGGAGACTACCAGAGCCGGTTACTTCAATACAAGTTTAACAAGCGTCGCGTAGTTAGTACTGGCAGGAGCCGCGCGCGAGGAGCGGTCGTGCGGTTTTAGCTGTCAATCACTTTCATTAACATCCCCCACAGAGGCACGGAGGGCATGGAGAAGGCACAGAGATTTCAAACCAGGGCACTGCCGCTTTCCGGGTGCGACGCACATTGAGTTGAACTTCAAACGATCAGGGACGAAATCAGAACCGGGAGCGATAGCGACCGGCCACGGACTCAACGATAAAAGGGACCAAGCAATGCAAAGTTTTTGAAGAACCTGAGTATTCGGCCGGTCGCTACCGCTCCCGGTTCTGATTTTGTGTTGGCTTGCTCGCCTTGTCCTAGTCGCTGACTCCGGTTCCACGTTGAAAATGAATCAGCATCACTTTCCACGTCTGCTTGTCACCGCCCAAGCGTTCTTGTTAGTATCGCGCGAAATGGATTTCATCGAGAAGGCACGCATCATGGACAGCCCGCGAATCAATCGCGCGCTGGCTCGCCTGGCTTCCGAGGTTGTGGAAGAGAACCACGGCGCCGGTGATTTATACCTGGTGGGAATACGTCGCCGAGGAGTGCCGCTCGCGGAGCGAATGGCCGACAAAATCGCGGACCTCGAAGGCGATCGCCCGCCGGTTGGCATTCTCGACATAACCCTTTATCGAGATGACCTCTCCACCGTCGGCGCCAAGCCGATCGTAAACCGCACAGACCTGCCCGGCGATATTGAGAACCGTAACATCGTGCTCATTGACGACGTGCTCTATACCGGACGTACCATCCGGGCGGCGCTCGATCAGTTGATCGACTTCGGCCGGCCGAAACGCGTGCAACTCGCTGTACTGATTGATCGCGGCAAAGAGCATCGCGAGTTGCCCATCCAGGCCGACTATATTGGGAAACTAGTGCCGACGAAGAAGAGCGAGATCATCAAAGTGATGCTCCAGGAGTTTGACGAGGAAGAAGGCGTGGTAATTGTGGAACGGCCCGCGGCGGAAGCCGCTGAAGCAGGTTGAACAGGCGGCCAGCGATGGCCGCTTTTTTGTTGTGTTGGTCTTGGTCTTGGGTCTTTGGTCTTCGGAGTGCGCGGCCCTCAAGTGAGCATCATCATCCAGGTCTGAGACCAAGTACCAAAGACCAAAGACCAAATTCTTAATTAATGCAATTCAATCGCAAACATCTACTCGGTATCCGCGAACTTGAGGCCGGGGAAATCACTCACCTGCTCGACACGGCTGAAACATTTCGCGATATCTCCCGCCGCGAGATCAAGAAAGTGCCGGCACTGCGCGGGCGCACCGTCATTAATCTTTTCTTCGAATCGTCTACCCGTACTCGCACCTCTTTTGAAATCGCGGCCAAGCGACTCTCCGCTGACGCTGTCAACATCAGTGTTTCTACCTCGAGCGTGAGCAAGGGCGAAACACTTCTGGACACGGCCCGCAATCTGGAGGCGATGGCGCCTGACTGCATCGTGGTGCGGCATTCGATGGCGGGCGCACCGCAACACCTGGCCAGGATGGGCAATGCACCCATCGTCAACGCCGGTGATGGTTCGCATGAACATCCGACGCAAGCGCTCCTGGACGCGTTGACAATCCGCGAACACAAGTCACGGATCGAAGGACTCAAGGTCGCGATCATTGGCGACGTGCTGCACTCGCGAGTGGCGCGTTCCAATATTCACCTGCTTACGAAACTTGGCGCGACCGTCAGTGTTGCCGGGCCTGGAACGCTTGTGCCCCTCGAATTCGGCGAGCTGGTCGAGCAAGGCTTGCGTGTTGAAAAGTCGATCGAAGACGCCATTGAAGGCGCCGACGTGGTGATGATTCTTCGCATCCAGCGCGAGCGGCAAGATGCTGCGTTTTTCCCTTCGATGCGCGAGTATGCTGTGCACTTCGGTCTCAAGCCCAAACATCTGGAACGTGCAGCGCCCGATGCGATCGTGATGCATCCCGGTCCGATTAATCGCGGCATTGAGATGGCGTCGGAAATCGCCGACGGCGGTCGTTCGCTCATTCTCGATCAGGTAACAAACGGTGTGGCGGTCAGGATGGCCGTGCTTTATTTACTTGCCGGCGGCGGCCATGCAGAACTGGATGAGAAAGGACACTAGCGGGCAGTAGCCTGACAGTAATGGAGGGCTCCGACGTGCACCACGTTCAATCCATAAAGCAACAGAGTGCTAACACAGCAATATGAAGCTTCTAATTGCCAACGGCTATATCGTTGATCCGGCGCAGGGAATTAACACTGGCCGGGATCTGCTAATTGAAGACGGACGTGTGCTGGGCGTGCTTGAGCGCGGTGAGGAAAGACCAGTAGGAGTCGAGGTCCTGGACGCGACCGGCCTTATTGTCGCTCCGGGTTTCATCGATCTCCACACTCACCTGAGGGAACCCGGCGCTGAATATAAGGAGACCATTGCGAGTGGAGCAGCGGCGGCAGTTGCCGGCGGTTGGGCCAGCGTGTGCGCCATGCCCAACACCGATCCGGTAAACGATAGTCCGGCAGTCACTCGCTTTGTGATCGAACAGGCTCAGCGTGCACAACTTGCCAACGTCTTTCCTATAGGATCGATCACCAAGGGCTGTGGTGGTAAAGAACTGTCCGAAATGGGCGAAATGAAGAGCGCTGGCATTGTAGCCGTTTCCGATGACGGCCATCCTGTGCCCACCGCGGGAATGATGCGAAGGGCGATGGAATATGCGCGCGGTTTTGATCTGACTGTAGTTGACCACTGCCAGGACATTTCGCTGACCGCCGGAGGGGTCATGCACGAGGGCCGTTGGTCGCTAATCTTGGGATTACGCGGCATGCCAGCAGCGGCTGAAGACGTGCACGTGATTCGCGACTGCGTTTTAGCGAAACTCACGGGCGCGTCAGTTCACATTGCCCACGTTTCGACCAGCGGAGCGCTTGAAGCAGTGCGCCGCGCCAAGGAAATGGGAGTGCCGGTCACCTGCGAAGTGGCGCCGCATCATTGGACGTTAACGGACGAAGCGCTCGCCGAATATGACACCAATACAAAAATGAGTCCGCCCTTGCGAAGCCAGAACCACGTCGCGGCGTTGTTGCAAGGTTTGCGCGACGGCACCGTCGATGCAATCGCGACCGATCATGCACCGCATCACACTGATGAAAAGGACCTCGAGTTTGACCAGGCGCCGTTTGGCATCACCGGACTGGAAACTGCGGTTGGGCTCGCCTTTGATCTGGTTAATCAGGGAATTATCGACCTCGAGCAACTGGTCAGGTTGTGCTCGACAAATCCGGCACGCATTTTCGGTTTGAGTGAACGCGGGACTTTTGCGGAGAATGCGCACGCTGACGTGACGATTCTTGACCCGGCCTGCGAATGGACCTTCGATGCCACGACTTCCAGGTCGAAGAGTCGTAACACACCGTTTCATGGCAGATCGATGATTGGTGCCGCGGTCGCGACTATAGTAGGCGGTCGTGTTGTCTATCTTAATCCCAACTACACACGCATCACAGACGCAAAACACCGCCAGGCGTCAGCATGAATTTCGGAATTCGGATTTCGGATTGCGGATTTGAGAACCCGCCCTCAATTCGAAATTTCATTCCGCAATTCGCAATCTGAATTCCGCAATCGAAAAACCCGCCGCGCTCTCCCCTTCGCGACGGGTTTTCCGTTGTCGCCTACTTACGTTATTACTGGGGCGACCGAAACTTTTTCATCAAATCGATGTTGGAAGCCCGCCCGCGCTCTCCCCTTCGCTTGCGGGCTCCCAACGTATCGGCGGCCGCGAGGCTGCCGATCCTTTAACGTCCGACGACTTCAACTTGTCGTCGACGCTGAAAGCGTTAGGTCCTGAAGTCGATCAGCTATGCGGCTTTTCAATTCCAACCGCCGCAGCTTCAACCGGCGTAGTTTCAAACGCCTCAATTTCGACCGGGTCGCGTTCGCCCGCAAATGCAGTTTCCATCTCGTTGCCGTAACCATTTCAACTCCCCTTCAACGCGCGCCGCCGCTGCGAAAGTCCATTGCAATGGCGGGGCCCAAAAGTAGTTTGGCAACGACCGTGCCAATGATCGTCCTGGACTAATTGGCGTCCGAACCTTCGTTATTTGTGGGTTTACCGAGGAAAAAAGCTGTTGTGAGTTTCTTCGTTCGCCGGGTGTAGACGATAAGCGAATCTAAACAGGAAGAGATGCACGAAATGGTTCAATCAAGAACACGGGAACAGGAAGAGGAATGGAAAGGGGAAGGGGTTGGCTAAAATCGCGCGAGGCCGCGAGAGTCAAACCCTCGAGGTCGTATTGAAAGGCCAAGCTTTCGCGCTGACGCAACTCTTGGTTTCCTCAAACCCTGAAGTGGTCGGCGCGCCAGTTTTTGATTGCCTGCTTAAGCTCTTTGGTTTTGACGAACCTGCCTGCAGTCACGGCGCTAACGAGTTCTTCAAGTTCCTCGTCGGCCGCAAAACGGAGCGCGACTATCTGTCCGGGAGTCAGTGCGCCTATCTGCTGGGCAAGCGAAGGCGAGAGCACTTGCTGATAGCGCAGTTTCTCTTCGAGGCGGATAACTCGGTCCTGTACCTTGAGCGAATAAGTTCGCACAAAAACCGTCAGCATCAGGAGGGCGAGCGATACTACGATCCACCAACCTGAACTCCCTCCTGGTGCCTTAACAAACGTCACAATCGCCCAGACAAGGTTGATCAGCATCACCGGCAAGATGAAGAAGTGGAAAGCTGGATGCCAACGCGTGTGGTTTGCGAAATTTTGGGGCTCCATTTTTTGTCCTTTCGGTGGAGGGTCCTGCGCGTCCATCGCTTTACAAATTGGTCGGCATCGCGTCGGAAGCCGGCGAGGCCTTAGCCGCTTTGGGCAACTCCGGCGTGAAATCTTCGCCCGGGTTTATGAACTGGTTGCGCTCGAAATTGTATTGTTTGTCGTAAAGCTGTTTATAGCGGCCGCTTGCGGAAAGCAATTCTTCGTGCGTGCCACGCTCGACGATCTCACCGGCTTCCAACACCAAAATCTGATCCGCGCTGCGAATGGTGGAGAGGCGATGTGCGATTACAAAGGTGGTGCGGCCCCGACGCAAAGACTGTAAGCCGTCCTGAATCAACGCTTCGCTTTCGCTGTCGAGGCTCGAAGTCGCTTCGTCCAGGATTAGGATTCTCGGCTCGGCCAGAATTGCGCGCGCGATGGCTACGCGTTGTCGCTGTCCGCCTGACAACTTCACGCCGCGCTCGCCGACGATGGTGTCGTAACCTTCGGCGAATCCGTTGATAAATTCCTCGCAATGCGCGACGCGGCTGGCAGCGATGATTTCCTCGCGGCTGGCGTGGGGATGCGAGAAGCCGATGTTCTCAGCGATGGTGCCGTCAAAAAGAAAGTTGTCCTGCAAGACCACTCCTAGTTGCTGTCGATAGTCTCGCAGTCGAACAGATTCCAAATCGCGACCATCGACAGAAACTCTCCCTGCGATCGGTCGGTTAAATGCCATCACCAGACTAATCAGCGTCGACTTGCCCGATCCGCTCGAACCCACGAGCGCTGTGGTTGATCCGGCCGGCGAGCGAAAAGAGACCCCTCTCAGGACCGGCGTGTCGTCGGTATATTCAAAACTAACATCTGTAAATGTCACCTCACCGACAATCGCTGGACAAGGTTTCCGGGTAGCATCGTCCTCATCCTCAGTAGCCATGCGCTTAATCTCGCGAATGCGATCAAGTCCGGCAAATGCTTCGGTGATTTGGGTGCCTATGTTTGCGATTTCGATCAAAGGCATTGCCACCAGGCCAGTGAAGATCATGTACATCACAAAATCGCCCAGCGTCATACGACCCGCGATCAAGTCGCGGCCGCCCACCAGAATCAGAATGACGCCGATGATGCCGACGATCATTGTCGAGAAAGCCATAACGCCGGAAACCGCGGTCATCGAACGCGCGACGTTTCGGAACAGGCGATGTGCGCCACGAGCGAATACCAACGCCTCGCGCTTCTCCGCGGCGTAGGCTTTGACAATCCGAATGCCACCAAGAGACTCAGTTAAGCGCCCGGTAACTTCCGCGTTGATCTTGCCGCGCTCGCGAAAAAGCGGGCGCAGTTTGTTAAAGGCGAACGCCATCACGCCGCCGAACGCGGCCAGCGCAAGCAACGTGACCGCCGTCAGCCGCCAGTTCAAATAGAAGAGAACTGCAAGCCCAATGGCGGCAGTTACCAAGCTACCGAGCAGTTGCACCAGTCCCGTGCCGACAAGATTTCGAATGCCTTCCGCGTCGGTCATGATCCGGGAAATCAGCACCCCGGTTTGGGTGGAGTCGAAGTATCTAATGGGCAACCGTTCAACGTGTTCCTGCACGCTCTTGCGCATGTCAGTGATAGCGCGTTGCGCCGCCACACCCAAGACCTGCGAGAGGGAAAACGAGCTTAACGCTTGAATGATGGTAGCTGCTCCCGCCGCCATAGCGAGTGGAATCAACATCTGCGAGCGATGCTTAATGACTACTTCGTCTATGACGTATTTGGAACTGCTGGGCAGGACGAGACCGGCAAGCCGGTTAACGATCATCAGAAACATGCCAAGCGCGAGGCGATACCGGTGTGCCCAGATTAATTCGCGTGCATCACGCCAGGCGGTTGCTGCCGTGATCCGTTTCTTTTCAGGTTTAGTGATTGCGGTGCTCATATGCGAGAGCAATGGTCGCAGCGAAGAGGCTAAAGAGCAAGTGGCTCTTGCGTTGACTCGTTACTGATGTTGAGGAATTAGAAAATTTGACATTTGTCATTTGTCATTTTTCATTGGTGGATTCAAGTTTCAAGTGCAACTTTGAAACTACCTTCGCTCCGTAGGAGCGAAATGTTTATAGCAACAAATCATCCCCCTCAGATGCTCTTCGCTCCGTGAGGAGCGAAATGTGTTTCCAGCCGTTCAGGACACCAAGTTGTCGCGCTCCTACGGAGCGCCAGCCTAATAGCATGGCTTCAGGCTATAAACATCTCGCCCCGCTGGGGCGAAATCCGACAGGCTCAACTTGTTGCACTTCAACTTGAATCCACCAATGACAACTGGAAAATTTCCTACATCTCGATCGAAAGTGCAGACTCAACAGTGTGTAACCTAACGTAAGGTGTTAGGATGGGACAAATCTTTACAGGAGGCGACGCAATGGGATGGGATGGCGACGATTTAGCCGGCAATATGGAAGAAGTATTTGAGCGGCAACAGGCGGCTGCTGATGCCAGGGCAAACCGCGGCACCTCCTCGGTGGAGGAACGCGCGCGCAGTGCCAAATTTGAATCTCTGCGACTTTCGCGTTCACGCATCATGACCCAATTGGCGGGAGCTACTAACCCCGCACATCGGACCATGTTGGAGAGCGCCTTGAAGTCGATAAACGATGAGATGGCGGAATAATCTCGACTGCGGAATTCGGATTGCGGAATTCGGATTGCGGGTTTCGGAATTGCCTGTCGCTCTACGAGTGTTCCACTCGGAGAACTGAATAATCCAGGCCGGTAGCTCAAGGTCAATAGCCTCAAGGTCAGGAAGGTGGGCTTGCCCCCGCTCTTTTTCTTACTCGCCGCACTGCCTCCGTCACCAACTCGACATTATCTCTCGCGGGTCGTCCATCTGGCAGAACAACCGTGTCCTCGAGTCCAATTCGCACATCGTAGCCCCGCGCGATTGCTTCATCCATCAGTGGCCAGACGGTGCCCTCAGTGCCGTGAAGTAGAAGAGAAAGATCTGCGGCTCGGGATTTTAAAACGCCCTCCACTGCGTTCACGGTTTCAAGAGCGCTCTTCAGTTCCTGTTCCTGCGGCTCAAGTAACACACGCAGACAGCTCGTTGCCAATCCGCCCTGCAGGAGAATCTGCGCGGCATCCGCGTCGCAAAGTCCAGCTTCAACAGCCACGCCACGCGAAAGCAGAAGTTTCAGCAAGTTCAACCGCGCCCTCTTCACCGAAGTTCACCGAAGCAAATCCTGGCAAGACCGCCCAGTTCTTCGCTGCTTCCAATCGCGCCGGGTGCGGCAGAATCCAGGCGCCTGTGCTTATACCGACAAGTTCTTTTGGAGCAACCGCGAGCACGGCAGCGAGCGTTTGATCGATATCTTCTTTGTCGAGGCTTTCTTTTTCTGAACCAACTGCGGTCGAACGGACGTGGAGGTGGATGGCGCCTGCTCCAGCCTTCAGACACTCAACTACGTCCGCGGCCACCTCGTTAGGACTCACTGGTACTGCCACGTGATCAGCCCGCGTTCGTCCACCGTTAATTGCAGCTTTGACTAACATCAGAATTAGTAGCCGACCTCGACCGATGGTCGTTAGTTGGACGGTCCAATCGTTACACAAAATCAGAACTGGGAGCGATAGCGACCAGCCGATCATTCAAGTAACAGGTTTCTGGCTTTTGGGGCACCTCTCTAAATTTCATGATTTGAGATTCCGGCTGGTCGCTATCGCGCCCTTGTTTGGCTAACGAGGACAAAGCTCCGTTGTCGTATCGCGACGCGTTTTCTCCCTGAACCCGTCGACAAAATGCAGCGATCCCTTCGTATTAAACTTCTCCGCGTAAGCCTTATCAACCGCAGCCTTCAACCGCTCGCTCCTGGTAAACACCGCCCGCACCGGAATCTGTCGACCATCGACCTCAATGATTCCAACGGGCTCCTCGAGAAACGTGCGATACCAGCTTCGTTCCTTGAGACCCCACGATCTGACGAAGACACGGTTCTCCACCACCACCGCCCAGATGCCAATGATGCGATGTTTCTTCGTGCCGGCGCGAATTCCCAGAATCTTCCCATCGCGAATGGCCGCCACCACCTCTTTCGGGAAACGTCGCGTTGATGCCATAGACAGTAGACAGTAGACAGTAAACAGTAGACGGTACAGCAGACGGCAAACAGTAGACAGCAGGCAACTCTCGCTATGTGAATTTATTCAGCGGACAGCTGCGTAAGCTGCGCCGTAACATGGAGCCTCTTCTTACTGACTACCGAATACTGTCTGGGTTTTCTAGTCCCCTCACCATCCCGTCGTGTTTGATCCGGTACCGATCAAAACGCGGACGATCACAGGCGAGTTGGCGAGCAGCATTGTGAGCCAAGTGCGCCGGCGATGGATGTCCTCGGCAAGATAAAACATGCGCGGTGGGAAGTAAATCAAGAGCGCGATAAAGCACAGGAAGAAAAGCCGGCCGAGAAACTCAACAACCCCGGACGGGTGGCCCAGATCCGCAAACGTCAGCAGGTTCCAGAACACCTGAAACAGAATCATGTTCAGGAAGAGACAGATATCGCCGAGTGTTTCGCTTTGTGGAGTCCGCAGTAAATCCCATTTCGGCGGTTTTTTCGGAGGAGAGAAATAACGGTAGATCAAAAACGTTTGCACGATGGTGAGGAAGAGGATGGCGAAGATCATGGGAACGAAGATTGCCCCGGAGTCGAACCCACGCCTGCCCGAAAAAGAAATCTCCGAGGCTCGCCAATACCGCCGAACTGATCACCAGGTTCAGGCAAAAATAGAAAAGAGGATTGAACAAGCAGCCGCCCACGCCTGATTCCATGGCGTCGAATGTTAGAGAGCCCCGGCGTTGGTGAAAATGCCAGCGTTTCAAAACCGCACCCGCCGCAGGCAGGATCCACATGGCTGCGAAGATGAGTCCGAGAATCAACTTCGCCACGGGGTTTTCAGCGGAGACCTGGCTGAATAGATCGATGAACTGACGCGTCAACAAACGCATGAGAAAGATGTTGAGGATGAAGACGAAGATGTCTAACAGCAGTCCGCGGTTGGTTTGGGCGAAGAGCTTTTTTAGAGGACTTTTTTTTAAGGTGTCGGCAACCGGTGACACTGGCTGGCTATCGACTGCGTGTTTTGAACGTTTTCGCCCGGTCATCGTGTCTGGGAATACGATTCAAGGGATTTGCTGGGACCGCGGGCGTCCCGCCCGCAATGAGCGCGAAGCGCGAAACTTTGAAGGCTCACCGCGCTCTTTCACTCGAAGTTAGTTCGACCATTCTGCCTGGCGAACGATCGAACGTGGCGCAACACCCTTCCGTTCGAATCTATCGCGATGGTGCTTCTTTCGCGCTTCGCGCTTATTCGAGCGGGACGCCCGCGGTCCCAGCAAATCACTGGAACGTCACATCAGGCTATCCTCTGGTCAACTGTCGATACTTGATCCGGTGCGGTTGGTCCGCCGCTGCGCCCAGCCGGGCCTTGCGATCTTCTTCATACTCCGAATAGTTTCCCTCAAACCAGACGACTTTGCTGTCGCCTTCGAAGGCGAGCATGTGCGTTGCAATGCGATCGAGAAACCAACGGTCGTGAGAGATTACGACTGCACAGCCGGCGAAGTTTTCCAGAGCTTCTTCCAGCGCGCGCAAGGTGTTTACGTCAAGGTCGTTGGTTGGTTCGTCCAACAGCAGGACGTTGGCGCCCTCTTTCAGCATCTTCGCCAGATGAACGCGATTGCGTTCGCCGCCCGAAAGCATGCCGACCTTCTTTTGTTGATCCGATCCGGAGAAATTGAACCTGCCCACGTAGGCACGCGAATTCACCTCACGCTTGCCGAGCATTAACATGTCCGTTCCGCCGGAGATTTCTTCCCAGATAGATTTCTCAGGATCGAGCGTGCGGCTCTGATCGACATAAGCCAGCGAGACAGTTTCGCCGATGCGAATGGTTCCGGCATCCGGTTCTTCCTGTTTGGTGATCATGCGAAACAGCGTGGTCTTGCCGGCGCCGTTGGGACCAATCACGCCAACGATGCCGCCAGGCGGCAGCGAAAACTTCATGTCCTCGACGAGCAGATTGTCGCCGTAGCCTTTGCTCACGCCGTCAGCCTCGACCACGACATTGCCGAGCCGCGGGCCCGGCGGAATGTGAATCTCCAAATCTTCGCGACGTTTCTCCGACCCTTCCTGCAACATTGATTCATAGGCATTGATGCGTGCCTTGCCTTTCGCGTGCCGCGCCTTCGGCGACATGCGAATCCACTCGAGTTCGCGTTGCAGGGTCTTCTGTCTTTCGCTTTCCGACTTCTCTTCGCGCCGCAGACGTTCCTGCTTTTGTTCGAGCCAGCTGGTGTAATTGCCTTTCCAGGGAATGCCCTGACCGCGGTCAAGTTCCAGAATCCAACCTGCTACGTTGTCGAGAAAATATCTGTCGTGAGTCACCGCGATGATCGTACCCGGATAGTTTTGCAGATGATGCTCCAGCCACGCGACCGACTCCGCGTCGAGATGGTTGGTCGGTTCGTCGAGCAGAAGGATGTCGGGTTTCTGCAGTAGCAATCGACACAAAGCGACGCGGCGACGTTCACCTCCAGACAAAACCGCAACTTTCGTATCCGGAGGCGGACAGCGCAGCGCGTCCATCGCCATTTCGAGACGCGCGTCGAGATCCCAGGCGTCCTGGTGATCGAGCTTCTCCTGGACTTCGCCCTGCCGCGCCAGGAGTTTGTCCATGTCTTCGTCAGACATCTCTTCGCCAAACCTGGCGTTTATTTCGTCGAACTCTTTCAATAAACCAACAGTCTCCTGCACCGCCTCTTCAACCACCTCGCGCACCGTGCGAGAGTCGTCGATTAGTGGTTCCTGTTCGAGATAACCGACGGTGAAGCCGGGCGAGATGACTGTCTCGCCATTAATCTCCTTGTCGACGCCCGGCGAGTATGCGCAGCAGGGAAGATTTGCCGGAGCCGTTCAGGCCGATCACGCCAATCTTCGCGCCGTAAAAATAGGAAAGGTAGATGTCTTTGAGGACCGGCTTCTTGTCGTAAAACTTGCTGACGCCGACCATGGAATAGATGACTTTGTTTGGTTCAGTGCTCATGTAACAAATTTCGGAATTTGGAATGCAGATTTCGGATTTTAAGTTCGTCCACAGATTACACAGATTATGCCGATAAGGAAAAGGGACGTTTCGGGTTTCAAGTTCGAAGTTTCAAGTTATGAGCCCCGCTTTTGTTTTGAAACTTAGTTAGACTCGGAGAACTTGAAACTTGAAACTAAGTTTTCTTCCCCTTAATCAGCCACCATGCACTTAAGGCGCTTAGTAAGGCCAGGGCGCCGCTAACCATGGCCACGCGCCGGAAGCCTGCCACGAACGACTCATGAATTGCCTGCTTCAACATCATTCCCATGGCAGGTTCCACAGTTGCCGGAACTTCCGCCGCGGCTAACCTGGTTCGTTGCTGATTCAGGGCTTGCTTAACTTCCGGCGTTACTCCCAGGGATTCCAAGCGTCGATCGAGCTCGCTGTTGAATGTATGCAGAATAACTATTCCCAACACCGCGACGGCAAGCAAACCGGCGGTTCGCGAGACTGCATTGTTTATTCCTGATGCTACCCCGGCGCGGTTTTGCGACACTGAATTCATCACTGTGGTAGTTAGCGGCGCCACGCTCACGGCCATGCCAAGTCCAAGCACGACGACCGCCGGAAAGAAAGTTACCCAGTAGCTCCTGGCCTCGACGCCAACGCTGCCGGCGCCCGGCAGCATAAACAAGGCGAAGCCGGTCGCCGCAATGATTGGCCCGATGACGAGTGGAAGCTTCGCGCCGTAATGCTTTATCAACCCTCCAGACCAGCGCGAGAGCAGGAACATGATCACGATGAAGGGAAGTAATGCGGCGCCGGCAGCAGTGGCAGAGTAACCCTGCACCTGAATAAGATTGAGCGGCAGAAAAAATAATGCGCCACTGAGTGCAGTGTAGAGAAAGAGCGTCAGCAAATTCGCCCCGCTGAAGTCAGTTGACTTGAACAACTTGAGCGGCAACATCGGATTTCCGACTTTTCCCTGATGCGCTTCGACAACTACAAAAGCAATTGCCAACAAGATGCCACCAATTAAAGCTACGATGATGACCGGGCTCCTGAAGCCGAGGCGTGACGATTCAATTAGACCGTAGACGATCCCGCCAAGCGCGATGGTGGCCAGGGTCGCGCCCAGCCAATCCAGTCCCTTCGAGTCACGATCCCGGCTCTCCGGAACGTGCAGGAACACAAGGGTGAGCACGACGATGGCCAACGGCACATTGATGAAGAAGACGGCTCGCCACGAAACATGTTCAATCAGCCAGCCGCCGAGCACGGGTCCAATAGCAGCAGTGATGGCTGTGAACCCCGACCAGGTGCCGATCGCTTTGCCTCGTTTGTCTTCGCTAAATGAAGCACTAATTATTGCCAGGCTGCCGGGCACCAGCAGCGCTCCGCCAACTCCCTGTAGCGCCCGCGCCATGATGAGTTGATTGATGTTTGGCGCGAGTCCGCACCAGATGGACGCCAGCGCAAACAGGCTAACGCCGATCGTATAAACACGTTTACGACCGAAGTGATCGCCAAGCGAACCGCCCGCCAACAAAAGCGCTGCGAGAAAGAGCGCGTAGGCTTCGACTACCCACTGCACGTCGACTACCGTCGCATTGAGATTCTTTTGCAGTGCGGGCAAAGCGACGTTGACCACGGTGCCGTCAATGAAGGCCATGCTCGAACCGAGAATGGTGGCGGCCAGAATCCACGGCTCCGAAGCTTTGGGGCAAGGCGCCGCCGCGGTTTTCGATATCATGATTGCCTCATCGCATTAGCATGAGTAGCGAAGCCACGATCGCCCCGACAACCAGCCCACCAACATAAGCTCCTGAGAAACCCAAAATATACACCAGTCCTCGCGCGCCCCTGCTCTTTAGCAGATAGTAAGGCATTATTAACGGCCATAAGATGTTAAGAAACATTCCCATGTCGTAAATCCAAGGGATACCTCGGAGCCTGCTATCACGGCGCATCCACCAGCCTAAGATCCACAGAAACCCTATACCGCTGGCAATTGTGAAACCGCGGCGCGGCTCACCCTCAGTCACTATGTAGAAGCCGTCGCCGATCTCGCTGATGATGGCAAATGAGTAGAGCAGCACCGTAGGGGAGACGATTCGTGAGAGAGGGAGATTGCTCATACGTTGCCCAACAGTCCTCAGTTTGGACAGATGACGTTCGCGTAACGGTGGCCGGTGCCAGTAGCCCGACAGTTATGGAGGGCTTCTTACTGAGGCTCAAAGCCCTCCATAACTGTCGGGCTACTGCACCTTCCTTGCCGTTGTTATGAGTTTTGTGATCTTCTCAAGATTCAGCGTCTCAGCCAGGCTGATCATCTCGCCATCTTTCCGAACGATTGATCGAATCAGGTTCACCTTTCTAGGTGGCGAATGTTTGCTGGTAACTTCGACACGTCGAAAGGTGATGTCCTTTATGTCGTCCCAACGGCAGCTTTCTATTTGACCTGCGGATTCGTAGCTGAAACCTTTCTCAAAAATCATTAACTTACTGGTTCTCGATGCTGACCACTTTCGAAAATCCTTCAACAGGAAACTCGAGACGAGCGCCAGCAACAGGACCGGAACACCCAGGCAGATCGCCGGACCAACGATAGTATCAAAGCCTCCTTTATTCATCGCCGGTGCGGAAGACGAAGAGTTAAGCAACGCGAGTATGCCCACCACAACAAAACTCAGGAGGGCAAGGACAACGAGACCCATCAGCCAGAGGCGAACTGTTGTCGGTCGGTGAACGCTGCTCAGCTCCCCAAGATCCTGATGATGGCTCGCCGTTCTCATTGGCATCAGCCCGGAGGGCTGTCAGATAGTAGCCGGTGGTTGCAGCGGAGCGAAAAACCACCGGAACAAATCAAAAAAGAGTTGCACCCCGAAGGGGTGCAAGAATCTCAAACGAAATCTACTGCAAGCTTTTCTTGGCTTGCTGCTGACCCTACGGCTTTGGTTTCTCCTGCGGAAAATACAACTGCTTCATAAACTCTCGATACTCTGATAGTGGCATCAATCCCACTGCCGCGCGCCGCTTGTCCACATTCGCTTCATCCTCAATCGGCTCAAACACAGGCTCTCTGCCGTTCCACTGATCAAACGGCTTGGCGGCGGTCCCATAGATTTGTGGCTTACCACTCTCGACCAGCACACGATCTGTAAACAGCGCGTAATTCTGTCCGGTCAAGATGCCACCACGGTAAGCCGTCTGCACCAGAGGTAGGACCTTTTTTCGAAAGGCGGGATCGGCATGTTGTGCAAGCAGGAAGAAAGCATCAGTGCCATCTGATCCGATAAGTTTAGGCCCGGGCCAGCCATGCTGCTTGATGATAACTTTGATTCGAGCAGTGTTAGTCGCGTCGATTTTCTTCATTTGATCCAATAGTGTCGGATCAGGATGATCGATGCCTTTCTTGATCAGCTCGTTACGAATTCGTTGATCGTCAGCGACTCTCGTGAGCAACTCCTGCCGCAGTTTGGGCAATTTAACTGAAGGACCGCTGCTGCGGTGTTGTGCGAAACACACAAGAACAACGCAGAGTGTCAGACTCATGGACAGCAATACTTTCATCGCCAGTCTCCGGTTGGAACACGACTCGTCATCACAATTCCAAAACGTTCGCGCAGTATCGTCGCATACTCTTCTTCATTTGCTACATTTGATTCCTGCTTCTTGTTGTCTGCCGCCGTCGTAATAAATCGCATATCGCTTAGTGTGATGCGGCCTTCCTCGGTTGCGAGCGAACAGAGGCGAGCTTTGGTGAAGTGGGATTGCGGCGAAGTCTGATGATAGTGGCACATCTCGGCATAGTCATCATACTCATGCGGCGCTGACGTGAAGCGATACTGGGCCTTCCATTCACCCTCGTCAATTTTCTGCATGAGTGTGAACAACGAACCCTTTGAAACTATTTGGTAAGTGCGGCTGCCTTGCAGTTGTTCGCCGGGTTCGTCGAGCCGCAACGGCTCGAGAAAAGAATCACCGAAGCCTACGTCGACAAGCCAACGCTGCTCCAGGGAAACCATCAACGTCATGTGGTCGAAGGGAGGGCCGAAGACGCCGTCAGCATTCGCAACTTCCGCTGAGAGCATTGTGACCTCGAAGCCAAGGGCCCGCAGTAAGGATGCAAACAGGCCATTACATTCATAGCAGAAGCCGCCGCGCCGGCGTTCGACGATCTTCGTGAATAAGGAGTCGTCTGCAAGAACAATAGGTTGGTTTGTGTGAATGCTCAGGTTTTCAAACGGCACCGATAGCAAATGTGCTAATTGCAGTTCGCGGAGCGTCTCGGCTGAGGGGAGGAGCGAGCCGTGGTAGTTGATCCGTTCGAGGTAAGCGTTGGTGTCCAAATAGACTCCCTCGTCCTTGTGGACAGCGAAGGAAATTCAGAAGTGATTTGCTGGGACGCAGGCGTCCCGCGCGCAAACGCGCCGAAGGCGCGCAGTTTCTCAGAGGGAGCTTCCAATCGTTATTCGCCCTTCGCGCGCATTGCGGGCGGGACGCCCGCGGTTCCAGCAAATCGCTTGAACGCTTGCTAAGGCTTTTTGATCATCTGGTAAGCGGAGACGGCGTCAATTGCGCCCTCGTGCATCCGCTCCGGACGAACGTAGAGCCAGTGCTTCGCAAATTCTTCATCGGTCATCGTCGACTGGACTGCCCGTTCCTTGCTCTTCAGCCAGGCTTCAGCCCACTTGCGAAGTTCCGAGTTCTGGTTGAGTGCCATCCGCGCCGCGTGCATGTTAAGAGGCGTGCTCATGAAGTCGCTTTCTCCGGAGTTATAACAACAAGGTGTCGACGCGATGGGCATGCACCATCTGTTCGCACGGCGACCAGGCGAAGACAGTGAAGCGACCATCCTGCGAGGCCACCAGCGCCAGCGCATCGCGTTGATCGTGAATGAACTGCGCCGCTGACAAGTGTCTGGTGCCGCCATTTTGCGCCGGCTGAATTACGACTGGGCTATCGTCCACGACCGGCTCGGTCTTAACCATCTGCTCAACCGGGACACTGCCGCCAGGCCGTCGTATCTTCGCGCCAAATGCCAGCACTTCATACCGGTCGTTAATTATCGTTGCGCCGTCGACCGCAGTGAGACCAGCAACTGTGTCGACCGCCCTCTGTACCGCCGCAGCCAACAGGTTCTCGTTCACGTCATTCACTTCTTGCCGCATCAACTCGGAGAGTGCCGAAAACGGAGGCGTTACCGAATAGAGAATGGGATGCACTATAGACTGTCGCCAGGCTTCCGAACCGGTAGGCACGACCAGCAGCGACCCACCGTGTCCGTGGGCGCGCATGGACGCGGCGAGCTGCACGTGCAAATTAAACTTGTGGTCCCACGATCCTGGTGAAGTGAAGGGAACCAACGCTGCCAGCAGCGCCGGACAATCCGGCAAGCTCGCGCCGTGCTCGTCCACGATTTTCACTTCTTCGCCTTTGAGGACAGCAACATTGGCAAACTTACCAAAACCATCCCGGCGCCGATGCTTGATTACCAGCAGACCAGGTTCGATAACCTCCAAAACGAAACACAGACTTGGCACTTTGCGCGTTGCGCCCCAGACGTGTAACTCGCCGTCACGCCCACGATCGACCCCAAGATGAACTCCCGGTCGCTCCACTGCCGGACCCAGCTTAGTCAACACATCCGGAGTAAGCTGGAGTGGACTTTCAAATATCAATGGCTGTGGTACCTGCCCGTGGGGGAAAAACGCCAGCGAGATTTTTGGCGAGCGTCCCTCTTCCCGGCGCAAGCTGGCCCAGAAGGTAGCATCGATAATCGCCTCAATCGCCGCCCGATCAGGATTCGGAGCTAGCTCCTCTTCGCCACGTTCGCGCGCAGTCTTAATATGGTGCGCAAAGTGCGCCTCAATGGCCGGGGCGACGGCGCGGGCTGCCTGGTAAGTTGTTTCGCGATTGTTAATTGCTTCGGTGGTCATGCTTTAATTTCGAGTGCGCTGACCTGTCAGCGCTTTCGTCGGTCGCGACCTGTCGCGACCATTGCAAGCTAAACTTATTTGATGAGAAACGTGGCGTCTAGCCGCCACGGACAAAAGCGCTGACAGGTCAGCGCACTCCAAACTAATGCATCTTGAATGCACCGCCGCGCGGCTCGGGTTCCAGCTCCGGCCGGGTCGAATCCTGAACGACTTCATGCATCTCCAAAACATTAGCCTGAGGAAACGCGTCCTTCGGCAATGTGCCTGACTGCGCGTGTCCCTTAACAAACTCATCGGATCGTACCCAGTTCAAGAAGTCCTGACGACTGTTCCAGAAAGTGAACACCACGTAAGGGTCGCCTTCATTTACGGGACGCAACACGTGATTGGAAATAAACCCGGGCATCTTGTCGACCAGTCCGGCGCGGTCGCGAAACCTTTGTTCGAAAGCGTCTGAATATTCGGGTTTGACGTAAATACGATTCGCTACACTTATCATTGCGTACCACACCTCTCGCTGCTTTCTCTCATGATACACCGGTCAAGCGATTTGCTGGGACCGCGGGCGTCCCGCCCGCAATGAGCGCGAAGCGCGAAAAAGGTGAATCCCAAGCCACTGCGCGCCTGACGGCGCGTTTGCGGGCGGGACGCCCGCGGTACCAGCCAGTCACTTGAGTGCCGAGCGCATGAGTCAATTCAATCTTCTGTTGACGGCTTGGCGCGCAGTCGCTTGATATTCGCGCGGCGGGCTTTCTCTTGCAGGGTGCGGTCCTTCACGCCGGCAGGAACGCGAGTTGGCACGCGTTTGGCGGGCCGATAGTTCAGTTTCTCAATCTTCTGGCGTAGTTTCTCCAGACACAATTGTTTATTTCGATGCTGACTGCGTTCCTCCTGGGAAGTTACTACCACCCCGGAAGGTTTGTGCCTGAGGCGCACGGCGCTTTCTGTTTTGTTCACGTGCTGGCCGCCGGGACCGCTGGACCGAAACGTCTCGACCTCGCACTCACGCAACAAGTCTTCGTCTGAATCAGGTAGCTTGATCATTTGATCCTCGTGTGCGAGCCTCCGCCCTGCATGAATAACGATAATACTTACTCACCCTAAGCCCGTCCATTCAGGCCTCAGCTGTAAACACGCAATCCAAACTAGTGGTGTGAATCGTAAGTCCTTATGTTCAGAGTTATGATGTTGAGCGGTGCAGGGAACTAACAGATGCATAGACAAAATATTTTGGCGATAGGGTTGCTGGGGGCGGTTATGTTGGCGGTGTTGACTGCGGGCTATGCCAGCGGACGCGGGCCGCTTGGTGTAGTTAGTTATGCCGTTACACGTTTAAGTCAGGCTAACAACGCCGCAAGCGCAACGCCGGTGTCCGAAGAGAAGGCGCTCTCTGCGCCCGAATTCGCTAGCGGTGATTGGATTAATTCGGAACCGCTGACAGTCAAGAGTCTACGAGGCCGAGTTGTGCTCGTCGATTTTTGGACTTTCGGGTGCTACAACTGTCGCAACACCTTACCTGCCCTTAAGAGCCTGGATGCACGCTATCGCGAGAAGGGTCTCACGATTGTCGGAGTGCATTCACCGGAATTTGATGAAGAGAAAAAACTGGAAAACTTGCAGCGCGAGGTCGCAGAGCTTCAGATTCGTTATCCCGTAGTTACTGATACTGACTATGCGACCTGGCGCGCATACGACGTTGCCGCGTGGCCCACCATCTTCGTGCTGGATAAATCAGGCCGGATCCGCTGGACGCACGTCGGCGAGGGCGCCTATGACAAAACCGAGCAGGTGATACAAAAGCTGCTGGCTGAGAGCGACAGTTCAAAGGACCAGCAAATCAGCGAGAGAAAATAAGTTTCAAGCGTTTCAAGCTTTCTGTCGCCTGCCGTAAGCGACGAAGGCGCAAAGCAATCCAATCACGACCGCAGGCACAGCCGGCCCCACACCCGGTCCGGCAATTGTTACTACCACGGCGCCGATCATGATTATCAGCAGGCCGGCAGCGGCGAGGGATGTTAGCTGAGGTCGAATCTTAAAGAGTCCCGGAAGGACGAGTCCGAGCCCGCCCAGCACCTCACAGACGCCAATAAACTTGAGGAACAGACCGGGCAGGTGAACCTGGTTCGGTGGTCCCATTGCCGCCAGAACCTCGGGCGAGAAATATAGTTTCGTACCACCGGCGAAAAGAAAAAGGAACGCAAGCAAGATCTGAATAATCCACAGGGCGATGTTCATCGTCAGTTTCCTTCCTGGTTGATTGGAATGAGTGAGCGCAAGCGATTATTGCGCAGGTAAAGGCCGCCCCATAACAGCACGCCGAAGATGATCGGAAACGAGACGGGGAACAATCCCTCGCCCACGCGAACATGCGTGGCAACTGCGCCGCCGAGATATCCCGTCAACAAGATCGCGCCCAGCACGGCAGTTCGCGGAATCAAATACAGGATAGTACACACGGTCAAGACTATTCCGATGGGCAGGATTGTGTTCTCGGGGTAGCCAAGCTTAACAGTCGCTTCTACTACTACCGCCGGTTTGAATAGTTTCATAACGCCGTCAATGAGCAGAAAGAGGGCAGCCAGCCAGCTCATGATGCGGCTGCCCCAAAGCCTGCCATTGGAAACGGGAGTTTGGGTGTTTGATTCCATTAAGGTCTCCTCTTGGTTTCTCTGTTGAACCTCTGTGTCTCTGTGTCTTGGTGGTGAACAATCAATAAAAGGACTCACCACAGCGGCACAGAGAACTCAGAGACTGCACAGAGATACTCAGTTCACCTCTTCGCGCGCGCTTCGTTCTCTTTGATCCGCGTCCTGACAAGTTTCTTCACAAGCGCCGGCGGCAGTGGCTTGCCCGTGGCGAAGCGGATCGTTCCTTTGGATGTTTGGTACGACTTCAGTTCATCCTCGTGCGCTTTAATTGGGGCCGCTCCGGGAAAGAAGCTGCAGTGGTTCTTAAATGCGGCATACGACACCAGCATACGTCCGTCCAGTTTGAACGTTGGGATCTGATAGCTGATAACTTCAACAGCCCTGGGAACAACAGCCTTGATCGTCTGGCGAAGTTCTTCGAGCGTGGCTCGAGCTTCGGGTGACAGGTCGGCGAGGTAGTCGTCTACTTCGCTTCCTGAACTACTTTTCACTGCGGCTTTAGCGCGCATCGTTCTTGTCTCCTTCTATCAGCTTTTATAGGTGAGCAAGACATTCCCGTTCTTAAAGGCCCGCGTCGACGCCAGCGTCAGGTTCAGCTTGTCTTTAATGCCGTCGAACATCGTCCGTCCTTTCCCAAGCGCAAGCGGAATTACGATCATCTGGTATTCATCGATAACACCCTCTAGCGCAATTTGGGAAATAATCGAACCGCTCCCCATAAGCACCAGGCCATCTCCCGGTTCTTCCTTCAGCTTCCGTATTTCTTCAGCGAGATCACCTTTTATGACCTTGGTGTTATTCCACGATGCCTTGTCCATCTTTTTCGAAAAAACTACCTTGGGTGACTTGTTCATGCTTTCAGCTACCTCCGGCGCCATCTGGGCTGCAGCCGGTGTTGGCCAAAAGCTTGCCATCAGGTCATACGTAACCCTGCCGAAGAGCAGTTCACCTCCCGACTTAGCGTTCTCGGCGGTAAACGCGTTCCACTCCGGATCATCTCGCTTGTGGGCCCAGCTCATGTCGCCATTCTGGTCCGTAAAGTAACCGTCTACAGTCACACTATTGAAAACTAGTAACTTGCGCATGCTCTTCTCCTTGTTGTCTTGTTGCCGGCTACCTCAGACGGGCTGCTGATAAAGTCCGAATACGTTCCCTGCCGGATCGCTGAATCGCGCGGTAATTTCGGGGGCGTCCATACCGATAGGTTGGACGATCTCGCCGCCATTGGCGATGACGGCATCGGCTGCCGCGGCAACACTGTCAACCATGATGTAGATTAGGATGCCAGGCTCTGGGGATGGCCGCCTGCCCTTTACCCAGGTACCGCTCACTTCGCCGACCGTATCGTCAAACGCAATACTGCCGTCGCCACGTTGTCTGACTTGCCAACCAAAAGCTTCCTGGTAAAAACGGACCGAAACGCTGACGTCAATTGCCGGAATCTCGACGTAGCAAATTTTGCCGTTTGACAGCGTGGGACGATTTTCATTTGTCATAGTTGTTCCTCAACTTTCAATCGACACCCAACGGTTGGGCTCTAAACGCCACGCTCATTGCTCGGTATTAACCATCCACGGTATGCCGAACTGATCGACGCACATGCCGAAGCCTGGGGACCAAAAAGTCTTCTGAAATGGCATTCTCACACTTCCGTTCTCAGCCAAGGCGTTGAAGATGTGCTCAGCTTTAGAGATGTCCGCCAAATGAAGGGATACGCTGAACCCCTGCGGTTTCTCGTAATGATCAGGAGGCGAGTCGGCACCCATAAGGGTTTCCTCGCCGATATTGAGCGCCGTGTGCATGATTCTTTTTTCTGTTCCAGGCGGAACTGGACCACCCCCGGGCATTTCACCCCAGGTCATGGAGAAAGTAATCTTGCCATCCAGGACCTTCTCGTAAAATTTGAACGCAGCCTCGCACTGTCCATTGAAACTAAGATGTGTATTTACCTTCATAATTGCTCCTTTTTTCTATTAGTTAATCACCAGCCTTCACGTTCGCGAAGGCTCGTCATGTGGGCTGTGTGATGAGGGCCGTGCCACGCATAAATTTGAATGCTCTGGTCAAGGGAGATTCTCCGCTCTCGATGAACATAAGCGCGCGCAAGATCTCCTTCGGAAAGAGAGTTCAGCAATATGACCCAGCGCGCGTGCAATGCCGCTAGCAGATCCAGCGACAACTCAATCGGCGCTTCGCGCGCGTCTTTTGTTTCTGCCCAGCGCGGCTCGACATATACGTTCACTACCGGATGGTCTTCAGTCATCGCCTTCTTGAAGTAGCCGAAGGCGTTCAGGTGTTCGTCGGCCAAATGATGCGCGACCTGACGCAAGGTCCAGCCACCGTCGCGGTAACGCCGATCCAGTTGCTGATCAGTCAAACCCGCTAGTGCCGCTCGCAATCTTGCTGGAGTTTCTGCTATCTGCGCGATCCACCTGTTGCGATCGGCTGGCGTAACGTTTGTGGCAATTTGCACGCGGCCAATCGGATAGCGAATCTTGTCGAGGTTATCTGTTGTCATACTTCATCACCTGCGCTGAAGCCTGTGCCTCTGGCTGATCGCTGCCCACGGATCATTGGCCACTACCTTCGTAGGCTTGCTTCAATTTGGCGATTTCAATCTTTGTCATCGTCATCATCGCGGCCATGACTCTTTTCGATTTCTCCGGATCGTTGTCCTGGAGCAGCTCGCCGAGGATCGGCGGAACAATCTGCCAGGACAAACCGAACTTGTCTTTGAGCCAGCCGCACTGTGATTTCGCTCCGCCCTCAGAGAGCTTTTCCCACTTCTCGTCTATTTCTTCCTGCGTCTCGCAGGTAACCAGAAGCGAGATTGCTTCAGTGAATTTGAAGCCGGGGCCGCCGTTCAGGGCCATGAAGTCCTGTCCATCCAGCTGGAACTTCGCGACCATTACTGCGCCCCTTGGGCCCCGGCCCGGCATCACCGTAGCGACTACAACTCAGCACTTTCGAGTCTTTGAAAACGGACAGATAAAAATTCATCGCCTCTTCGGCTTGAGTGTCGAACCATAGGAATGGTGTGATCTTCTGCATGATTGTCCTTTCAACTCTCTAAGAATTTGCCTCCGAAGTCGGGGCCCAGCCGCGCGCGCGCAACTGCTGTTTGCGAAGGAGTCCACCAATCAAAGCGCAAGGCAAGGCGATGACGACCAGCGTTAGCGGATACCATTTCGGGCCGAACTCCGGTCCTTTATTCCAGGTGCCGATCACGCCCACAGTGCTCAAGACAATGCCGATAAGACCTAAGACCAACGCGTGAACCACTGGTCGATCAGGCGCGAGCCGGGCGGCGGTGTAGCCGCCTATGATGCCGTCAATCGTGCGATAGCCGATCGCGAGCAGCCATAAGGAGGTGCTCATCGGTTGAAACCACGGTGGATAGACTCCCGTCGCGTGCAACACGGTATCAATGCCAATGTCCAGAATACCGACGACGATCAGGCCTGCTAGCACGGCGCCGATGCGTCGCAGGATGCGTCCTGGCTTGCGCGCGTGGCTCATCACATTCCACCTGTGGATTCGTCAGCACTCGGACCATATGAACCGGGAACCGGGACATCCAGCAGGCGCAGGTAAACGGAAAATTGCCCGCGATGGTGAATCACATGGCTTAAGACAAAGTCTCGAAACACTTCCGCTCGTGGTCGTTCGAACTGCACGCGGCCCATAATCTTCAAGCTCCAGGGTTGTTCCAGAGTGTCCTCAGTAACCGCGGCAAGGGCTTGCCTGCTCTTGGCTGTGTTGTCGTCAAAAGTCTGAAGTAGGTCTGCCACAGACTCGGCAATGTAGGGCTTGTAAGTTGACGGATCGAAATTGAATTCGTCTTCGTTGAATACCACCGCGGTCCAACCGAGGGATTCCGTTATGTGGGATGCAAGCCCGGCCGCCGTAAAAGACTTTTCGTGAGGCCGCCAGGCGAGCTTTTCGTTTGGCAGCCTTTCCAGATGCTTGCGCGTCGTCTGCGCTTCGTGCTCAAGCTCCTTCAGTAGTGAGTCAATCGCTTTCATTTGGGGCCCTTCCTTTTTTATGTCGTTGATGGCATCTGTTCAAACAGGATCCACGAAAGCCTACGAACCAACACGAACTTCCCTAATTGAGTTTTGTCTGATTTCGTGGATCCGGCTCGGATTAATGTTTCGCAGCCACTTGTGCGCGGAGTCGCTCCTCCTGCTCTCTCAGTTCCGGCGTGAACTCGTCTCCGAAATCCGCGGCCTCGAACACCTGGCGAATTTCGACTTCAGTTCCTTCGAAGGGTGCTTTCTTCAGCCATTCGATTGCTTCATCCAAAGACTTTACCTGCCACAACCAGAAGCCTGCCACCAACTCTTTCGTCTCCGCGAATGGCCCCTCAATCACGGTTTGCTTGCCGTCTGAGAACTTTACTCGCACACCTTTCGATGACGGGTGGAGACCCTCTCCAGCCAGCATCACGCCGGCCTTCACTAGCTCCTCATTGAACTTTCCCATATCGGTCAGCAACTTTTCGCTGGGCATTACGCCTGCTTCCGACTCTTTGTCTGCCTTTACGATAACCATGAATCGCATCTTCTTTTCTCCTTTTATTTTGTCCGGGTTCTGTCAGCTTTAAACTATCGATCCCGGGAATGGTTTTTATTATTGCGAACTAATGTCAGGCAATCCGCACGTTTACCAATCTTTTCCTTTACATTTCAGTTGGCAGTCCTTCAATCTCCATCACTGGCCGAATTTCTACTGTGCCAATGCGCGCTCCGGGAATTCGCGCCGCGATGTCGAGTGCCTGGTCCAAATCGCCGGCGTCGATGAAGAAGTAGCCACCGAGTTGTTCGCGCGTCTCCGCAAATGGCCCATCAGTTACCAAGCGCTTACCTTCGCGTATGCGCAGGCTAACCGCAGTCGAAACAGGTTGCAGCGGCGCGGCGTCCAGATAGTTGCCGGTCACATTGATATCGTTTGCGAGTCGCACCGATTCCTCACGCATTTGCTGCAAGTCTGTCTTGCTTAGGCTGCCCAGGACTTCCTCGTTATGGTGGACCAGTAATATGTATTTCATGTCTTCCTCAACAGTAAGTCGAACGACGAAGGTTTGGATCGACACCTACCAAAAATGTTTTCAAAGGATCATTCGGACGACTGGCCGGGCAAGCCTGCAATCTCCATCACTGGCCGAACTTCGATGGTGCCAAATTTCGCCGGCGGAATACGTTCGGCGATATCGAGTGCCTCATTAAGATCGCTGGCCTCGACGATGTAGAAGCCGCCAAGTTGCTCGCGCGTTTCAGCGAAAGGTCCATCGGTAACCAAGCGCCTGCCGTCGCGCACTCGTACACTGGTTGCGGTTGCGACCGGGTGTAATGGGCTGGCGCTTAAATACTGGCCCCTGGCATGGAGTTCCTGCGTAAGTTGCGCAGACTCTGCGTAACAATGCTCGCGCTCTTCGTCGCTCAGCACCTGCTCGTCGAGATAAACCAACAACATGTATTTCATCTGTGTTCCTCCAACAGTGAATCGAACGGGGAGTGCCTGGATCGACACTGCAACGAAAAAAACTTTATTATCGTTTATTACCGAGGGTTGAAAGATGTCCGCCACCCGCGATCCGAACCGGCGTGCCAAATTGCTAACCCGGTCTGAGCGGGACTAACAAACCATGCTTCCCAACGCCAATGCAGCGGTAGATGCAGTTTACCACTCCGACTGGGGTCGGATTGTTGCCACTCTCATCGGTCATTTCGGCGACTTCGAGTTGGCTGAAGAGGCCGCACAGGAGGCATTTGTAGCCGCCGTGGACCAGTGGCGCACTGACGGCATCCCCGAGTTTCCACGCGCCTGGATCGTGCAGACGGCAAAGTTTAAAGCGATCGACCGTTTGCGCCGCCGCACCAGGTTCAAGGAAAAGCTTGAATCCTATGCGGAATCGGGTTTGATTGCTACGGTTACAGAGCCCAATTACGACACCGATGAGATTCCTGACGATCGCTTGCGTTTGATTTTCACCTGTTGTCACCCGGCACTTGCGCCGGAAGCACAGGTAGCACTGACGCTGCGCACCCTGGGCGGTCTCGAAACGGACGAAATCGCGCGCGCGTTTCTGGTTCCGGCGACGACCATGGCCCAGCGATTGGTTCGGGCCAAGCGGAAGATTCGCGACGCCGGGATTCCCTACAAAGTTCCCGACACTCAGGATCTGCCCGCCCGGCTCGACGCAGTCCTTACCGTAATCTATCTCGTCTTCAACGAGGGCTACGTAGCAACCAGGGGCGAACCGTTGGTGCGGGCTGATCTCTGTAACGAGGCAATCCGGCTGGGACGTCTCGTCGGAATGTTGATGACACCGAACGTGCCCGGAGAAGTTACCGGTCTGGTCGCGCTGATGTTGCTACATGATTCGCGGCGCGAGGCGCGCTTGGATGGGGCCGGCGATCTCGTCGTCCTGGAAGATCAGGATCGCAGCCTTTGGAATCAAACGCAGATCGCGGAGGCACTGCCGCTGGTCGCAGAGGCAATCAAAGGCGAGCCCGGTCCGTTTGCGATCCAGGCAGCGATAGCGGCGGAGCACTGCAAAGCGGCGCGACCTGAGGACACTAACTGGCACGAGATTGTGCGTCTTTATGATCTTCTCGAACAACTGCAACCTTCCCCCATCATTTCACTCAATCGCGCAGTGGCGGTCGCCATGGCCGAGGGACCAGAGATTGGTTTGGAGTTAATCGATCTACTCGCTTCAGAACTCGATGAGTATCATCTGCTGCATGCCGCGCGCGCTGATCTGCTGCGCCGTATGGACTCGAAAAAGGAAGCGGCAGAGAGCTACGAACGAGCACTACAACTGGTCACGAACGAAAGCGAACGCCGCTTTCTCGAGCGACGGCTGCGCGAGGTTAAAGCGTCCGATTGAACTAAAGGCATCATGCCAATCTGTAGTAACGGTACCCAACTAGAAATTCGTCGTTTGAGCACGTGCTCATTTGATGAAGCTGTGCAGGCGTGGAACGAGGGATTTCAAGGCTACTTCGTCGATATGACACTGTCTCTGGATAGCTATCTCTCCCGACTGCGACGCGAAGGCTTGTCACCCGAGTTTTCGCTGATGGCGTTCTGCGACGGAACGCCGGCGGGTTTTCTTCTCAATGGAATCAGGTCAAACGCTGGGCCAAGAGTGGCCTGGAACGGCGGGACAGGTGTTAGTCCGCGGTTTCGCGGGCGCGGCGTGGGCAAAGCCTTGATGCAGGCGACATTCGATCTTTATCAGGAACTCGCGATAGACATCGCCACGCTGGAAGCCATAAGCGAGAACGAACCGGCAATTTCTCTTTACCGGCAATTCGGTTACGAAGTTGTCGATAGCCTCGTATTTTTCAACCACGAAGGTGAGTTGAACGAACGGGCGCTTCGTCGACCGAATAGTCAGAAGTATAACGCCGCGCGGGTTGCGCCTTACATAGTTGGACAGCTTGATTTCTATCAGGAATCGGCTCCCTGGCAGGGACACTGGCAGAGTCTCATTCGACGCCATGGAAACGCGCTGGTCGTGTTGGATGAAGTAGGCGCCGCCGTCGGATACGCGCTTTACGAGAAGAAGCGCAACGAGCACGGGATGATCATTGAGATTGCGCTACATCAATGCGTAGCCATGCCGGGGGCCGACACAGAAGCAATCATTGGTTGCGCGCTGCGGCGGGTATTTGCTCCGCTGGAGGCAAGCTGCAAGCGCTCAACCTACAACTTTAGTAAGTCGAATGAGGCCGTGCTGAGGATGTTGATTGACGCTGGATTCACGTCCTTCATCGAACAAGTTCACATGGTGAGAAATGACATCAGTAACAACACGCGGTAGTTCTCTTGGAGACGAACGAATGCGGTGCCTTTTAGGGGGTTCATAAAGGATGAAGAGACCCACCCGCTACCGCGTGGTGGTACTGACTTCATTCCACCCAGTTTCTCTAAACGAAAACTGTACCACTACCCTCTGCTGTGACGGTTCGACTTAGACCAGACGATGGCGATACTATTCAGCGCCGGACAGTCCGAAAACCAATCCCAATTTACGAGTACTCTTAAATGAAAAACTACTTCTCTATCTTGACGCGTTCGCGCCTGCTGGCGAGCTGTATGCTCGCGTTGATGATCGCCAGCGCCAGTCCGGTTTTTGCGCAACAGTTCAGTGCCGATCTCTTCAAGTCACTTCATTGGCGCAACATCGGTCCCTTTCGCGGCGGCCGAGTGCGCGCCATCGCCGGCGTGCCTTCAACACCAAACGTTTTCTATATGGCCCAGGTGAACGGCGGCGTTTGGAAGACGGATGATTATGGTGTGACCTGGAAGCCAATCTTCGACGACCAACCGACCGGCTCCGTTGGGTGCATCGCGGTGGCGCCTTCAGATTCAAATATTATTTATGTCGGCAGCGGAGAGGGCTTGCAACGTCCCGATCTTTCGGTCGGCGACGGTATCTACAAGTCCACCGATGCCGGCCGGAGTTGGACGCATCTTGGCCTGCAAGATGGTCAACAGATTCCGCAGATCGCGGTTGACCCTCGCGATCCAAATCGGTTGCTGGTCGCCGTCGCGGGCCATCCTTACGGTCCGAATGAAGAGCGCGGGATTTTTCGTTCAACTGATGGAGGAAAAACGTTTGAGAAGGTCCTCTACAAAGATGAGAACGTCGGCGGCGCGGATGTGCTGATCGATCCTACGAACCCCGATGTTGCTTATGCCGGGCTTTGGGAAGCGCGCCAGGGTCCCTGGGAGAATGCTGCCTGGAATGGCGGCGGCGGAGGCGTATTTAAGTCAACCGACAACGGCAAAACCTGGCGACAATTAAGCGGCGGGCTACCGAATGAAATCATTCAAGCCAATTTAGCGATCGCGCCCAGTTCAACTAAACGTCTGTTCGCTTCAGTAGCTCTCGTCGGCGGGTTGGCAATCTATCGCTCTGACGACGGTGGCGATCATTGGGTGAAGATTACTACTGATGCGCGTCCGGCCGGTCGCATCGGTGGCGGCGATCTCGCCGTGCTCCGCGTCGATCCCCGGAACCCGGACACTCTCTATTCGGCGAGCATCGTTTCCTGGAAGTCGACTGACGGCGGCAAGAGCTGGTCGGCGTTCCGCGGCGCGCCGGGTGGCGACGATTATCAAAACGTTTGGATCAATCCGAACAACACAGACATTATAATTCTGGCGAGCGACCAGGGCACGATAATAACCGTTAACGGCGGGAAGTCCTGGAGCAGTTGGTATAACCAGTCGACCGCGCAGCTCTATCACGTCAGCGCTGACAATGCATTTCCTTATCGACTATGCAGCGGCCAGCAGGAGAGCGGCTCGGCCTGCGTTTCCAGTCGCGGTAACGACGGCGAGATTACTTTCCGCGATTGGCATCCCGTAGCCGCCGAGGAGTACGGCTACGTGGCCGCCGATCCCCTGGATCCTGACATCGTCTACGGCGGTAAGCTCACCCGTTACGATCGCCGCACCGGCCAGGCGCAGAACATCATGCCGAAGCCCTTTCGCTCGACTGATTTTCGCGTGGTCCGGACACAGCCGGTAATCTTCTCCCCGGTTGATCCTCATCTGCTTTTCTTTTCGACTAACACGCTGTGGAAGACCAAAGACGGTGGTCGCAACTGGGAACAGATAAGTCCGGATCTAACTCGTAAAACATTTGAAGTGTCAGAGACTGTCGGCAAGTTTCGCTCGCAACCGACCGCGCAACCCACTCAGCGTGGCGTGATTTATACGGTCGCGCCGTCGCCGCTTGACGTGAATCTGATTTGGGTGGGAACCGACGATGGCTTGATTCATCGCACTACTGACGGTGGTGCACACTGGACGGACGTGACTCCCAAACAACTCAAGTCCTGGCAGAAGATTTCCATCCTCGATGCCGGGCACTTCGATAAAAATACCGCCTATGCCGCCGTCAACACGCTGCGTCTCGACGATCTGCGGCCGCACATCTATCGAACGCATGATGGTGGTGCCAGCTGGACTGAAGTAACCAACGGCATTCCGGCCAATGAGAACACTGACGTGGTGCGCGAGGATCCCGAACGAAAAGGTCTGCTGTTTGCCGGTACAGAGCGCGCCGTTCATGTTTCGTTTGATGATGGCGACCATTGGCAGTCACTGCGTCTTAATATGGGCGCGAGTTCAGTTCGTGATCTGATCATCAAGGGTGATGATTTGTGTGTTGCTACGCACGGACGAGGCTTCTGGATTCTCGACAATATCACGCCACTGCGGCAGCTTCAGGATTCCACGATGAAGACGCCGGCGATATTATTTCGTCCGCAAACCGCCGTTAGGGTTCGTTGGAACACTAACACCGACACGCCGCTACCGCCTGATGAGCCTGCGGGTGAAAACCCACCCGACGGCGCGATGGTTGACTACTACATCGGCGCGGCGGATTCAGGGCCAGCGGCGATGGAGGTCGTGCTGGAGATAAAAGACGAGACAGGCCAGCTCGTGCGTCGCTACTCGAGCAACGATCCGCTGCCTGCTCCAGACCCGACGCTTAACATTCCGCCTTACTGGATAAGACCCCAGCAAAAACTAGGAGGCGAACAGGGCATGCATCGCTTTCTGTGGGATATGCACTACGCTCCGGTTCCAGGGTTGCAGCCGCAGTATCCGATAGCAGCCATCTATCGCAACACCGCACCGGCAGCAACTTCGCCGTGGGCGATGCCGGGGAAGTACACGGTGGTGTTGACGGTTGGCGGCAAAAGTTATGAGCAACCGCTGACGCTGGTGATGGATCCGCGAGTAAAGACTTCGAATGCGGATCTGGCGGCGCAGTTTCGACTCTCGAAGGAAGTTTATGACGAATGGCTGGCGTTAAATTCGATTTCGGAGAGTGTGAAGCGCCTTCAAAGTCAGATTACTGAATTGCAGGCCCGCGTACCGGCCGGTGACCTCAAAACACATGTTACTGCGTTGGCCGCAAAGCTTCAGGCGTTTTCGAGTGCGCCTGCTGCTGTGCCCGGCGGCGGCGCCGCTGCTGCTGCGCGACTGAATCTTGCCACCACCACCGGCAGGGTCAAAACACTACTCGACTTAATAGAGGAGGTTGATCTCGCGCCGACGCCGCAGGCTGCGGCTGCGGCTGCGGATGTTGTGAAAGAATCGCGTTCTCTTCAGGACGGTTGGCAGCTTATCAAAACGCAAGACGTCACAGCACTGAACGCAGAGCTGCGCGCCGCCGGCCTGCCGGCAATTAACTTGGAAAGATAAAGGATAGATTGGCGCTGATGCAGCGTGAGGCCGATAGTTCAGAATCGAAACTTTAGTTTGTGCCTTCGATTGCACACGAAATTTCAGCCTAAAAGCTGAACTCTGAACTGCTAGCCTCACGACCCATCATCGCCGATAAATGGGAGGCCCCTCACTCACCAAATAGTAGTTTGGTGTCTGAAATGGGGCGCACAATTTTGTGCAACGATGTGAGCAATTTCGGAATCTTATTGTCGGTTGCTTGATACGAATTGTTAGCAGTAACGTCCCCGATCCGTTACATTTTTTGGCCCCCTCGACAAGCGGGAATTGCTTAAAACTGAACCCTTTTGATTCGTTCAAAAAGCCCTGAGTGGCCCGATGGTTATTAACTGTGTTCGACTACATAAGGAGTTTTAGAATAATGAGATTTAACAAAACGTTTCCCCAAACTCTGGCCCTATTCGCATTGATCCTGACCCTTTCCGCTGTCTCTTTTGCAAAGGGACACGAGAACAATTTCCCAGGCATTAATATCAGCAATTTCGGACAGATGGACGAACAGTTCTATCGCGGCGCACGACCTAAAGAGAAGGACTTTCAGGCTCTCGCGGCCCTGGGAATCCACACCATAATTGATCTCACGGACAATTCCAGGGAGAAGGAGCAACCCGCAGCAGAGGCCGCCGGCTTACGCTATGTCAACATCCCGCTGGTCGATAAGAGCTATCCCAGTGCGGAGCAGGTAAATGCGTTTCTGAAGGTGGTTAGCGACCCGGCGACCGGCAAGTTTTATGTGCACTGTGCTGGGGGCCGACATCGCACGGGGATCATGGGTGCGGTCTACCGCTTCAATCACGACCACTGGAACTTTGATCAGGCATACGCTGAGATGTTGCAGTACGACTTCTATACCAGCAATGGTCACGGAAAGCAGAAGGACTTTATTCAGGACTACTGGCAGCAATTCCAGGCGAGTCACAGCAACGCGATAGCGAACACAACTGCTGGTCGCTAAACAAAACTACCGTGTTTCGAGAAAGGGCCGCTCATGCTGAGCGGCCTTTTTTGCAACCCTGGGCTCGAATTGGCGAACGCTTTCACCGTTATTCATTTCTGATCAGTCTTTTCAATGCGGACTTCGCTCCCGCTTCGACCACCGGCTACTTTCTGGCCGCCCTTCACCGCGGAAACAATCAGCTTGGCCGGTTATTCTTCCATACGTTAAGTTTCGCAGTCGGATCGATGAGGTCCCTGCGTCGCATGAAAGGTATGCCACTGGCAGTCTTCTTCGTCTGCGCATTTTTCACAGTCAAGGCACCCGAGGCGCTCTTATCGTAAAGCTCCATATGCAACATGGAGTTGCTAATACTATTGAGTTTGCCGACCTTTGCGATCGGCTGGCCCGGAGTGACGCGATCGCCCTGACGCACCATTGCTGACTTCTGAATCTCTCCGTAACGAGCGAGAAATGTGCCGTGATCAACTTCTAGTGCGTAAGTGCCGTCATAGAAGGGATAGGGCCCGAGCGTCACGGTGCCGGCCGCGATGGCGTGGATCGTCGTGCCAACGGGAAAGTAGAGATCGCAGCCGGCATGGGCGCGAGCACCGTGGCTGCGTCTCGAGCCGAAGGCGCGCATGCCCTCCGTCCAGTTGGCCGATGGTAGCTGCTTGAAGGGAAAGAAAAACTCGCCGGCGCCTGACGCAGGTGTGGATGGGGCCGTAACCGGCGCAGGAGCCGTTTCAGTTTCATCGCCTTCGAGGACGGTCATTAGTTCGTTCCAGGTTCGCTTGCCAACTCCGATTACGCCGTCCGGCATACTCAGGAATCTTCTTTGGAAGGCCTCGATGGCTTTAACCGTGTCATCGTTCGATTCCGATCCATTAGTGTCTATGGTTCCATCAATGGCACCCGGGTCCAACGTCGGCTGGCTCTCAATCATCGCGGCCAGGCGTAGCATGTTCTGTACTGTCTCTATGTCGGCCTTGTTGTTTACGGCACCTTTACTCCGGCGCCCTACAGAGCCGCTGATCGCATAAATTAATTCTTCTGGCATGGTAGTCCTCCGTAAGGTTTATTGATTCGGGTCAGTTGAGCGACCGCTCGAATACTGGCCTCAAGGGCAAATACCACTTTGAGGTTTTCTATTATTTAATGATTTGATGGTCGTTTCCATTTCATTACAAGCCGAAAGCACTGACGCAGCTCCCTCCGATTCACATTCAGATCGCGATAATTATCAACAAGATCCGAACAAGTTCGATTGAAACTTGAAACTTGCGGCCGAAGTTGTGTGGTATAGTTTACCACCCCCCGCATTCTTAACTCTAAGCTTTCAATGGTGACCCGACGATGCTCGATGGTTCTGAGCAGGCCGACTACCGTTTTATCGCGCGCGCAAAGAAATTCTCTATCGCTGCGGGCCTTTTCATAATGCTCGTTGGCGCCCTCGCCCTGGCCGGATGGTTCCTGGACATCACAAGATTCAAGAGTATTCACGGCGACATTACGATGAAGGCCAACACGGCACTCCTGCTGGTTTTGTCGGGCCTTTCGCTTTGCTTGCTGAATTTAAATCTGGATAAAAAAGCTCTGCGGATTGCGGCCATGGTATGCGCAGCGATTGTGACTGTGCTCGGCCTGTTGACGCTGAGTGAACACCTTATCGGTTGGAATCTGGGGATTGATCAGCTCCTGTTCAAGGAGCCTCAGGGCGCCCTCGCAACAGCGAGTCCAGGAAGGATGGGTCCACCTGGCTCGAGTTGCTTTACGTTTGCCGGACTTGCGTTGCTACTACTTCACTCGCGCAAAGCGATCCGCCTTAGTCAAGTCCTCTCAATTCTGGTGTGCCTGTGGTCGTTGCTGGCAATGGTCGGCTTCGTGTACCGGGCAGAACAACTCTACGAGATCGCAAAATACACTGGCATAGCCTTGCCGACCTCGGTGGCACTTTTTGTGCTCGGTCTGGGCCTGTTGGCGACACGCGTGGACTCCGGAATTACTTCAGCAATAAGTACGTCGCATGTGGGAGGTCGAACGGCCCGCCGGCTTTTACTAATAGTTGTTGTTGTTCCGTTTTTGCTTGGCGGGATGAGCGTGCTTGGCCAGCGCCTCGGTTATTTCGATCTTGGTCTTGGAATGGCGCTCGTGGTTTTGTCTATCATTTTCGTTTTCACGATTGCGGTTTGGCGAAGCGCCCGCAAACTGGGTGAAGTCGAGAAGTTAAGAATTGCGGTGGAATTGGCGCTGCGCGAAAAGGAGGAAGGACTGTGGCGACAAGCAAACTTGATTGACCTGTCTTACGAGCCCATATTCAGCTGGCATTTCGACGATGGAATTATGGAGTGGAACAAAGGCTGCGAGCAGCTCTATGGCCATGATCGCTCCGAAGCCCTGGGGCAAAATAGTCATGACCTCCTGAAAACCGAATTTCCTTCATCTTCGACGGGTGAATACCTCGAAACGCTGCAGCAAACCGGCCAATGGTCTGGTGTCTTAAAGCAAATTGCCCGGGATGGACGGGAAGTTTGGGTTGAGAGCCGGCAACAAGTAATCGAATCAGAAGGTAAGCAACTGGTTCTGGAAACCAACCGGGATATCACAGACAGGCTTCGTGGCGAAGAATCAAAGATAAGGCTGGCAGCGATCGTGGCGTCATCTAACGACGCGATTGTCGGCAAGACTCTGGACGGTATCATAACGAACTGGAATGATGGCGCGCGACGGATTTTCGGATACTCGGAAGAGGAAGTTCTGGGAAAGCCAATCAATATTCTGATACCCGACGATCGGCAAGATGAGGAGCCGACAATCATTGAACGCTTAAAACGCGGTGAGAGAGTGGACCATTATCAGACTATCAGAGTTCGAAAAGACGGAAAGAAGATCGACATCTCCTTAACGATCTCTCCAATTCGGAATGCACTGGGGCAGATTATTGGCGCCTCCAAAATCGCACGCGACATCACCGAACATAAACGCCTGCAGGAAGAGCGCGAACGGTTGCTCGAGCAGGAGCAGTCAGCACGCGAACAGGCGGAGATGGCAAACCGGGTCAAGGATGAGTTTGTGGCGACAGTTTCTCATGAACTGCGTACGCCGCTGAATGCAATCCTGGGTTGGTCCTCAATGCTTCTGGGCGGCAAGCTGAAAGGCGCTGATGCGCGCCGCGGTCTCGAGACAATTGAACGCAATGCTCGGTTACAGGCACAACTTATCGAGGACATTCTCGACGTTTCGCGAAGCATCTCCGGCAAACTCAGACTGGATATTAAACCGGTCGAACTCATCTCGGTGATCAGAGCCGCTGTAGACGCAGTTCGTCCGGCCGCGGAAGGGAAAGAGATTCAGTTACAACTGCTGCTGGATCCGGCTGCTGATCATATCCAGGCAGATGCGACCAGGATGCAGCAGATTATCTGGAATCTCGTGGCCAATGCGATCAAGTTCACTCCCAAGCGTGGTTTTGTGCAAGTAAAATTGGATCGCGTCGCGTCGAGAGCACAGGTCACCGTAACTGACACCGGAGAAGGCATAAGCCCGGACTTCCTGCCTTTCATCTTTAATCGCTTTCAACAAGGCGACGGAACAACCACGAGAAGGCACGGCGGTCTGGGATTAGGACTGGCAATCGCGCGCCATCTCGTAGAAATGCACGGCGGAACGATCGAGGCTGCGAGTGAAGGAGTCGATAAAGGCGCTACGTTCACCGTGACTTTTCCCCTGGTAGCTGTGCGCACTGTCAGCGGTTCGTTAGTCTCGTCCCAGCTGACATCGTCAGCGCATGAAAGCGATTCCAATGGCAAAACTCAGCTTAGTCTAAAAGGCTTACGGATACTCGCGATTGATGACGAACCAGATGTCCGCGACATGCTGCAAACGCTTCTTCAAGACTTTGGGGCAAACGTGCTGACCGCATCCTCGGCCCAGGAAGGGCTCGAGGCTCTGGCTGCCTGGAAGCCGCACGTCCTGATATCCGACATCGGAATGCCTGGCGAAGACGGTTATAGCCTGATTCGAAAGATTAGAGCTTTATCGCCAGAACAAGGCGCTGATGTTCCAGCTATAGCGCTCACTGGATACGTCAGAGTAGAAGAAAGAATGCGAGCTCTAGAGGCAGGCTACCAGATGTTTGTGCCGAAGCCAGTCGAGACGAATGAACTAATCTCGATACTCGGTGATTTGTGTAGGACTAATAATTAGCGATTGCGCGCGTTCCGCGAGAAGGTTCAACCGTCGTTATACAAAGTCAGAACTGGGAGCGATAGCGACCAGCCGAAGAGTCAACTGCCAAAGCCTTCAAAACTGAAGAGCCCTGGTTATTCATTCTGAAGTATCAGGTGACTCTTCGGCTGGTCGCTATCGCTCCCAGTTCTTATTTTGTGTGGCGATGCTGCATGATTGGCGAATCGCCGTCCTAAAGCCGCTTCAGCACCAGCCGCGCCAACGCCTTCGATTTATTAATCTTCGACTGCTGATCACCAGCTCCGCCGACGCTGACTCTGAGATAAGTGCTGCCCTTCAGGACATAAAGTGCGCCCCCGACGCGGCTGCCGGTCCAAAAGGCCTCGTCACCGATGCCCGTGATCCTTTGTGCTGGAGGCGCCTCTTCCTCTTCCTCCTCGCGGCTTCTCTCGCGCACTTTTTCCTTCTCGCGCTCCTGGGCGGACTTCTTCTCCCGTTCTTTCTCTCTTTCGCCTTCCGACTCCTTTTTGAATGTCTCTTCCCAAAATTCTTTCGGATCGCGGCCGCCCGCGCCTTCTCCTTTTTGAGTGACTACGAGACTAATGGAGTTATTAAAAGTTGGCAGAGTGAAAAAGCACTGAGAGATAGCAAAACCTTTTTCGGTGCTGCCACTCGCTTTTGTGTCCTTCAAGGGTTCGCCTTGAACCGATCGAATCTCCGCACTGGTCAATAAGGCGCAGGCATCTACCTTTCCCTTGCTGGTTCCCGCGACAGCAGTTGTCGCTGCGGGCTCACCGTTTTGGGACGCCGGGCTTGCAGAGCCACCAGTAGTCGGCGGGGCGGCAGTTGCAACCTGGTTACCGGCAGATGTCTGCGGCGCTTCAGATTTCGCGCAGCCGACAACCCAGCCAGGCAAGGCGCACAACAGAACTACAAGACTAATGCGGGACAGGATTATTCGCATATAAGGTTTGACTCCTAAATTTGTCGCTAGCGGGTCTATCAAGCCTACCTTACTAACAGGGCTTGAGAAATTCTTGAGTTGAGACTCGGAACTCAGGACTCAGAAGTCAGAATTGAGGACTCAGAACTCAGGAGAGTGGGACAAAAGAACCGCTGTCTCAACGGCTGCCTCCACTGACTCCCCTGACAACTCGCCATATTGAAAGTTTTCGCTTCTGAGTCCTGAGTCCTGAATCCTGATTCCTGATTTTGCAATCGCATTATCTCGTGAATGCAATCCTGCACGGCGTGCCTTGATTCCCATCTCAACCATTCCTCAAGTTTTTCTCAACCCACAGCCCTTATCCTCAAATCCTACCAAACACTTTCTTAGGTATGTCTTTTAGTCATTTGGCAATTAGTACGGAGCTTGAATAGGAGCCCGCACAAAAAGAAAGGGCTGAAAATGAGAAAGAAGATGGACGACGATGCGCGCATCGCCTATTCAAACGGGCACGCCGTAAATAGCTCAAGGAGCGATACAGAATCCGCGGGGCAGGCACTGTTGCGCAACTTAACGTTACCGACAGGAACATGCGCAATATCGGTCGCCGTTGAATCCAATCTGAATGTGCCTATGCAGTCGGTGTTGCTTGGTTCTTCGGGAAAGCTCGTGCGGACTGTCAACTCCTCGTCGGGCGTCGCCATCCTTGAAGCGCCGATTTCGAAGAGTGGCGTCTACATAATCAAAACCGTAAACCTCAGCCTCGGCCCTATACAGGTCTGGTCACTCGCCACACCCTGGGGCGCGCGCTAAGTAAGGCGCGTTCCAGTCACCGGGGAGGGCGAGGAAGGGGCACGGCATGCCGTGCCCCTTTGCTTGTTAAGCTTTGCCTAAGGTCCGGAGGCAGCAAATGACCCACAGCCCTCACACAAAATCAGAACTGGGAGCGATAGCGACCAGCCGAAGAGTCAACCGTAAAAACACCATTTTAAGAATGCCGTTATCCCGCACATTTTCTTCGGGGACTCTCTGGCTGGTCGCTATCGCTCCCAGTTCTGATTTTGTGTGACGATTGTTGAGTCTTCGACCGTTTGCTACGTTACCTGGGGTATAGAACCGACGCTGCGGTTGCATTCACTATCCGACGTCCTTATCCTGAAGTTTGACCCAAAATCAAAGTTCACAATTAGAACGGAGTCAGAATGCTGGCGAACACTCGCAGGATGATCTCTGTGCGGAAATTCTCGATGACATTCGTCGTGCGCTTGATGAAGATGTTGGGTCGGGTGATGCGACCACAAACAGCATCGTGCCCACGTCTGCAAGAGCTAAGGTTCAGATTGTGGCAAAGCAGTCGGGTGTGATTGCTGGTCTGAATATTGCGCGGACAGTCTTCCTTCAATTGGATGAGCAGATTGCTTTTACGCCACGCGTGGGTGACGGATCTGCGGTGTCGCAGGGACAGGTTATTGTCGAGGTCTATGGTTCAGCGCGCGCTCTGCTTACCGGCGAACGGACCGCGTTAAATTTTTTGGGCCGCATGTCAGGTATTGCCACCCTGACGCGTCAATTTGTCGAAGCGGTTGCGGGCACCCGCGCTGTGATTCTCGACACACGCAAAACGGCCCCGGGTCTCAGGCTGATCGACAAACTCGCAGTCAAGCTGGGCGGAGGACAGAACCACCGTCATGGGCTCTTCGACATGGTTTTGATCAAGGACAACCATATCGATTATGCCGGCTCTTTGCACGAAGCCGTGCGCCGCGTGCGTGATTCTGGAATGAACCTGGAAATCGAAGTTGAAGCGCGAAGCATCGAAGAGCTGAAGGAAGCGTTGGAAATGAAAGTTGAAAGAATTCTGCTCGACAATATGACTACCGCAACGATGCGCGAGGCCGTCGAGTTAAATGCAGGTGTGGCCAAACTCGAGGCTTCGGGTAACGTTACGCTGGCGACCGTGCGCGAGATTGCGGAAACTGGGGTTGACTATATTTCGATTGGAGCTCTGACGCATTCGCCGCAGACTTTCGACGTCAGCCTTAAGTGGGTACGGTACTAAATGCAGAACCGCGAGCGGTAGCGACCGGATGTCAGCGTCAAGCTGTCCACGCTCCCAGTTCTGATTTTGTGTTTGACTTGTTGAGAGCCCAAGGGAAGAAATTATGATTACGACTTTTGGAACAGAAACTTCCGCCGACTCTTTGTACCACAAGCTCAAGGAGATGCTCGCCGATGTGGTGCCTGACTTTGAGCTAAGGCTAAAGGCTGAGCAGGCGGCGGAGATCAATGCGCTGAAGCGTGAAAAGAACGCGGTCATTCTCGGCCACAACTACATGGAACCGGCGTTGTTCTATTCAATCCCGGATTTTGTCGGCGATTCGCTGGACCTGGCCCGCAAAGCAGCAGCCACAGACAAAGACATAATAATTTTTTGCGGCGTGCGGTTTATGGCCGAGACGGCGAAGCTACTGAATCCTTCGAAGATGGTGCTTTTACCTTCCGAGGAAGCCGGTTGTTCGTTGGCCGCCAGTATTACCGCAGAAGACGTGCGCGAATTGAGGCGTCAGTTTCCCGGAGTACCAGTGGTCACTTATGTAAACACTTACGCTGACGTCAAAGCCGAATCTGACATTTGTTGCACCTCCTCGAACGCAGTTGCGGTAGTGAATTCATTAAACGCCGAGACTGTGATCTTTCTTCCTGACGAATTTCTAGCCGGCAACGTTGCCAGGGAAACCGGGCGACACATTATCTTCCCCACTAAAGACCCAAGGCACGCGTCTGATTCGCTTGATTACCAGATGATTGGCTGGCCGGGCCGCTGCGAGGTGCACGACAAGTTCACGGTCGAGGATATCGTCAACATTAGAAAGCAATTTCCCGACGTTGTGATCCTGGCGCATCCGGAATGTAGTCCTGAAGTCGTCGCTGCCTCAGATTATTCCGCCAGCACCAATGCCATGATCAGATACGTAGAGCAAACCAAGGCGCCGCGTTACCTATTGTTGACCGAATGTTCGATGGGTGAAAACATTGCCGCGGCCAATCCTGACAAGGAAATGCTGCGTCTGTGCAGTATCCGTTGCCCGCACATGAATCAGATCACCCTGGAAGACACCCTCGCTTCTTTGCAGAAGCTGCAGTATCAAATCGAGATTCCCGAGGACATTCGCGTTCGCGCTGCACGGGCGGTCGAGAGGATGATTGCGATCGGCTGAGCCGATTGCGGATTGGGGATTTCAGATTGCAGATTGGCATTTGAAAAATCCGCAATCCGAATTCCGAAATCCGAAATTTCAAGCAATGACCCAAAAGAACTTTGACTTTCTTGTTATCGGCAGCGGTATGGCCGGTCTGACATTCGCCTTGAAGACCGCGCGACTAGGCACGGTCGCGATCATCACCAAGAAACAGCAGGCAGAAAGCAATACAAACTACGCGCAGGGCGGCATCGCGGCGGTGATGGCCGACGACGATTCTTTTGATCTTCATGTCAATGACACTCTCAACGCGGGCGCCGGTCTTTGCCGGGAAGATGTTGTCCGGACCATTGTCGGAGAGGGGCCGGCGCTGGTCCGAGAACTAATTGAACTCGGGGTGCGCTTCACCGCCGGCGAGACACCTGATCAGCAATTCGACCTCGGCCGCGAAGGCGGGCATACCAAACGTCGCATCCTTCACGCCGGCGACATCACCGGACGGGAGATCGAACGCGCTCTCCTCAACGCAGTTGCGTCGCAACCAAACATCACCGTGTTTGAGAACGTGTTGGCGGTGGATTTGATTACGTCAAGAAAGCTGAAACTCGACGGTCCAAATCGTTGTCTCGGCTGTTACGCCTTGAACGATCAGACGAAGGAAGTAGAAGTTTTTGCTGCCACCAATACGCTGTTAGCCAGTGGTGGCTGCGGCAAGGTTTATCTCTACACGAGCAACCCCGACATCGCGAGCGGCGACGGCGTGGCCATGGCGTATCGCGCCGGAGCTACCATCGCCAACATGGAGTTCATTCAATTTCATCCAACCTGTCTTTATCACCCAAGGGCGAAGTCGTTCCTGATCAGCGAAGCGGTCCGTGGTGAGGGCGCTCTTTTACGAGGAGCGGACGGTCAACGCTTCATGGACCGCTACGACAAGCAGGCCGAACTGGCGCCTCGCGACATTGTTGCTCGCGCGATCGACGCTGAAATGAAAAAGACCGGCGCTGATTGTGTGTGGCTGGATATCTCGCATCGGGATGCTGACTATATCAAGGAACGTTTTCCTAATATCTACACCAGGTGTCTTGAGTTTGGTTTTGATATGACCCGCGAACCGCTTCCCGTGGTTCCGGCTGCACACTATCAGTGCGGCGGCGTGGTTACCAATGTTGACGGTGAAACGGGAATTGCAGGATTGTTCGCTGCGGGTGAAGTGGGCTGCACCGGACTGCACGGCGCCAACCGGTTGGCCAGTAACTCGCTGTTGGAAGCTTTGGTTGTCGCGCATCGCGCTGCCGGTAAAGTGAAAGATTGGGGAAGAGAAGAGACGAAAGGGGAAAGGGTTGAATTGCAGGATCCGTTCAATTCCGAATCAACCGCTAAACCGTTGCCCTCTGCCGCTGTTCCCCCGTTTTCGCTTCCCGCCTGGGAGAGTGGTCATGCGGCCAACCTGGACGAGTTGGTGGTGATCACGCACAACTGGGACGAGATTCGGCGCTGCATGTGGGACTACGTCGGCATCGTGCGCACCGACAAGCGTCTACTGCGGGCTCGCTCGCGAATTCAAAACTTGCAAAGTGAAATCAATCAGTTTTACTGGGACTACAAACTTACGCCGGACCTGGTCGAATTACGCAACCTTGCTCTCGTCGCAGAATTGATTATCGAATGTGCGCTGCAGCGAAAGGAATCGCGCGGACTGCACTACACGCTCGATTATCCCGAACTGCTGCCCACTGCGAGCGATTCGATTCTGCAAGCCTCAGGCTCATAATGGTAGAGCTCTAGCCAGGCTGCTCAGCGGACTTAACGGAGCGATTGAACACTCAACAACGGTTGAAGAAAATCAGAACTGGGAGCGATAGCGACCAGCCAAAGGATTCACTTCAAAAATGTTGGGTTGAAAAAAGGCTTAGGCTCAGTTCTTCGAGTTGCTCTTTTGGTTGGTCGCTACCACCACCCCACGCGGGTTGCCCGCGCGGGGACCCCGGTTCGCTCCCAGTTCTGATTTTGCGTAAGACACGTTAAATTTTTGTCTGGTCAAGATGCTTGGGGAACTTCTTCCGACGAACTTCGCCGCCCTTGCTGTCGTATAATCCGGCGCAATGAACTTGATTTCGACAATCGCCATTAGTATGGGCGCGTCATGGGTGGCGGGGATCAACCTCTACGCGACCGTCGCCACGCTCGGCTTACTCGGCCGCTTTGCACATCTGAAACTCCCAGGCGACCTCGACGTAGTGACAAACTGGTGGGTGATTGGAGTCGCGCTGTTTCTGTTTGTCATCGAGTTCGTCGCTGACAAGGTCCAGCTAGTCGATAGTGTCTGGGACATAGTCCACACCTTCATACGAATTCCCGCCGGAGCCGTTCTTGCCGCTGCAGCCTTCGGCGATTTCGACCGCAGCATACAAGTGATCGCACTGTTGTTGGGCGGCGGCCTGGCTTTGAGCTCTCACGGCACGAAGGCCGCAACCAGGGCGCTGGTCAACACCAGTCCAGAGCCCTTTTCGAACGTTGTGGTTAGTCTCAGCGAAGACGTTATAGCTATCGTCACCATCTTGCTAGCGGTGTTTCTGCCAGTATTGGTCTTTCTCGTGATTGCCGCGGGCCTGGCGTTCTCGTTCTGGATCCTGCCGAGAGTGCTTCGATTCTTTCGCGGAGTTTACAGACGGGTGCATCGCTTCTTCAGCCCGGAAACGGCCTAAGAATCAGAGTTATTTCCGAAGCGCTAAAGGCGCGAAATGTAAAAGCAAGGGGCCCCAGGAATCGCGGCAGAAATTTGGCGAGCGCTGTAAGCGCGGATGACCCGTGAGGACATTTCGCTCTTTCAGAGCTCAAGATTGATCACGCAAGGTTCCTGGGGCGTTGCCCCAGGCTTTTGCATGTCGCGCCGTTGGCGCTAGAACCCCGCCGGCTTCTCGCCCACAACTGCGAACGCGCGTTCGAGTGCCACGCCGACCTGCCCAATCAAGCCATCATCAAACAGACGGCCCAGGATTGTGATCCCATGCGGAACACGTCGCGGCGGATTAAACTTCGGCAGCGGATTGTTTGGGTCGGGTGCCCAGTCACTCCGCGCTTCTGCGACCTCGACGAACCCCGCACGCAGAGTGAGCGATGGATGCCCGGTGAAGTTAGTGATGGTTAGTTGTTCGTCACGCAACGACGGCACAATGAGCAAGTCGACTTCTTTGAAGATGCGTGCCATTTCCAGGGCCACCTTACGCCGCAGACGATCCGCCTGCACGAAATCAACTGCGGAAAGAAAGCGCGCCTGGCGAAACAAGTTGGGCCACGCATCCTTGACCTGGACCTTGAGTTCGCCAAGTTGATTCGTGAGCGCCAGCTCTTCGAAGGAAGCCGCGCCTTCAGCAAACAGAATCGGCATCAGTGAACTGTAAGGCCAATCCGGGAGCGTTACTTCCGTCAGCTCCATCTGCAACTTCTTCATCGTTTCCATCGCGGCGCGATCAACATCAGTCGCCGGACGGTCTTTCATCCACGGCGCAATGTAGCCAACTTTCAGCCCAGCAACTGAGGCGGTTGCATCAAAATCCAAAAAACTCTGCACACTCGAAGCATCCCCGGCGTCTGGTCCGCTGATGGCATGAAGCACCATCATCGCGTCTTCAACCGAGCGGGTCATAGGACCGAGCTTGTCGAGCGACCAGCAAAGCGTCATCGCGCCGGTACGAGCGACGCGGCCAAACGTTGGCCGCAGTCCAGTCACGCCACAGCGCATTGCGGGACTGACAATACTGCCGCCAGTTTCGCTGCCGATGGAAAATGCGACGAGGGCAGCCGCAGTTGCCGCGCCCGGACCTGCACTCGATCCTGAAGCGCCTTCTTCCAAGAGCCACGGGTTCATGGTCTGACCGCCGAACCAGATGTCATTGAGCGCGAGAGCGCCGAGCGAGAGCTTCGCCAACAACACCGCCCCTGCTTCGTCCAGATGGCGCACGACGGCTGCGTCGGCCGACGGCACGCGGTTGCGGAAAGGCTCGGCGCCGTAGGTTGTCGGAATATCTTTTGTGTCGAGCAGATCCTTGACGCCGTAAGGAATACCGTGCAGTGGGCCTCGATACTTGCCCGCGCCGATTTCTGCATCGGCCTGCTTTGCGCGCGCGAGCGCGTGATCTTTAGTCAAGGTGATGATCGCGCGGATCTTTCCGTCGAGTCTTTCAATGCGATTCAGGTAGATGTTAGTAAGCCGTTCTGAGGTGAGTTTGCGCGACTCGATCCACCGTGACAGCTGCGTCACAGGCGCGAAGGCAATGTCATCGTCAGAAGACGGCAACAGTGCGCCCTCGTCTTTCGATCGCACAAACTGATCACGCGTGGCGGAGGGTGCGATCCCGGGAAGCATCGGGTTCCAGAGAGTAGCCGGCGGTTCCGTGTCAGCAAGTCCCATCTTCCTAGGCCCGGTGCGACGCTCGAAGTATTGCGCGAGGGAAGTGCGCCAGGAGTTGGCGGCCTGCTCTCGCTGCGCCGGTGTCATCGTGACCTGCATCAGCTTCTCAGCCTCAGCAAATGTTTCGGGGGTTACGGGTGGGCCCGCTCCGGCTCCGGTTCCAAAAGTAGGCGGTGCGCCCGGCGCCGGCGTTGCCGGTGAACTTGCTGACGGTGACTGCTGGCGGCAGGCTGCAGCCGCAACCAGAACACCGATTGGTGCGGTGATCAGAAATTGACGTCGAGTATTCATATGTTTCGAAGGCTACCTCCTGTCGCCGATGTAAGCTTGCCGCTGCTGACACTCCCTTTCTTTTTCAAAGGAGATCACTTCGGCGGATCGAATTTTCTTAACAACTCCTGGAATCGTGGATCGCCGCGCAGCGGATCATAATGCGGGTCGGTTTTGATTAGGAAAAGCCAAAAGTCTCCCTGTTGCGCGCGGCTGACGAGCGTGGTAATAGCTTCTTCCTTCTTACCAAGCTGCGTGAGTATCTCCGCTTTTAGCGTTCCACTCTGACCAAAGTTTTGCCGGACTAGCTCCCTCAAATAACCGTTCAAGCCGCCCTTGGCAAAACTCTCTCGCATCAATCGTGCATCTTCCGGCCTGTCGTCAAGTTCGAGCGATTTGGCGCGTTCCTCGGCCGACGCGGCATACTCGCCCGTCCGCCAGTAAACGCGCGAAAGCCAGCGATGCGACCACGGAAACGTCGGCTCCATTTCGGCGAGGTTCTTGAATTGACGAATGCTCTCGTCCGTCTTGCCCGAAACGAACATGAGGACGGCGTAATAAAAATTGATGCCCGCCGAAGACGGGTCTATCTCCAACGCGCGCTTGATCGAAGCCAGCGACTCGTCGTAACGACCGAGCATCATCAGTCGCGCGCCTTCCCACTGATGCGCCTGCGCGTAATTCGGATTCAATTCCATCGCCCGCTTCAGTTCGCGCTCGGATTCCGGCCAGTTGTAATCAAGCATGTACTGATAGCCGAGCGAGGCGTGCGCTTCCGCCAGCCCGTCGTCGAGTTCCAGAGCGCGCCGGATGTAATCTTTCTTTCGCGGACGATCTACATCTTCATCAATGTCCGCCAGCCCGACGTAGCCGAGTGCGAATTTCGGGTCTCTTTCGATCGACTGCTGAAAATAGTTCTGAGCTTTTTCAAATTCTTTTCCAGCACGCTTGTTCCAATAGAAACGGCCTTGCAAATAGAGCCGATACGCTTCAGGGTCACTTGTATAATTCTTAACGAGCTTCAGCTGGTCGACGCCCGACAATCTTATTTTGAGCTTACTCGAGACGTCGCGGGCAATCTCGTTCTGCAGCGAAACGAGGTCAGTCTGTTTGCGATCGTATCTGTCACTCCAGATTACGTTCTCAGTCTGCGCGTCGATCAGTTCGAGGCTCAACGTCAATTCGTCACCATGCTGGACGACACGTCCATTCAAGATTGCTTGCACATTTAGCTCTTTGCCAATGGTGCTGGCTTCTGTTGTTTTGCCTTTGTAACGAAAAACCGTCGAACGCGCTTTCACATTCAGATTAGGCAACTGCGATAGACTGTTTATAAGCGTTTCGGTCATGCCGTCGGAAAGATAATCGAGGTCGGCGTTACCGCTCTCGTTCACAAACGGCAGCACCGCGATTGATTGAATCGAGCTTGTTCGATTCCGCGACCAATAGAAGTAGCCAAGGCCGCAAATGACAACCAGCGCTACGCCGATAGTCGCGTATGCGAATCCGTGGCGCTTCGGCTTAGAAAGATCGCGCGTTGTACCTTGAATCTGACTCGCGGGAAGTGCCGTTGTTGGGCCTGTGCTTCGCTTGATCTCGGGAGTAGTTGACGCGTGAGGAAGCAAGCTGGTTTCGATCTCGCTGGACACTGGACCGGAACCGAACTTCGCGGTTTGCGTGTCACCCGCGAGCGGACCGGAATGATCAATGAGCGCGACGCCATCCGTGCGACAGAAGGCGAGCGTGTCGTCGGCTTCAATGCGATTACATGTGGGGCAGCGTTTCATGTTTGGAATGTTGCGATTGAGACGATGCGCTTAGGCGAAACTATCGAACTGGTTGCCAGTTCTTTATTCGTCTACTTTCAAGTTCACTCCGGCAGATGCATCCGTTTCAGCATTTCCTTGAAGCGCGGCTCGGAGCGCAGATCGTCAAGCTCCGGGGCAACTGCATAAGAGCCGGCAGTTTCGGCCCGGCTCGACATATGCTTTTCGAGCCAGTTCAATGCTTCCTCTTTGTCACCAAGCCCAATGTAAATAAGCGCGAAGGTATAGTTCTGAACATAATTTCGGGTTGATTCCTGTTTTAACTCGCCCAGCAGCTTCAGCGCTTCATCGCGATTTCCTGATTTCGCCAGCCACAGTCCCAAATATCCCTTTCCTAAACTGTTCATTTCGATAGCAGTGCGCGTTTCGGCTATGGCTTCCGGATACATTCCCTTTGATCCATAGGCCCAGCCCAATGCCCGGTGAGCATAAGCAAAATTTGGGTTACGAACGAGAGTGCGTTTGTATTGCGCAATCGCCTCATCATACCTGCGAGCGAAGACGAGCGTATCACCGAGATTCGTACTAATAATCTGAGACAGCGGGTCAAGTTCCTCTGCACGCCTCAGCTCGACCAGACTGTCGTCGAACCGTTTTACATTCGAGAGGTCAGCACCTAGCCAATGATGGGCGGTTGCGTAGTTCGGATTGAGTTCAATGGCGCGGCGATACTCCTTTTCCGCGCCATTCCGATCCCATTCATAATAGGAAAGATAAAAACCGAGAGCGGTGTGTGCTTCCGCCAAAGAATCGTCAATCTCCAATGCGCGCAGAGCCGCCGCTTTGGCTTGAGGCATGCTGTCGTTTGCCGCCGCAACATCGTAACTCGAAAAGAGAACGTATGTTTCAGCCAAACCTGAATAGGCGAGGGCATAGTTCGGGTCTTTCTCAATCGCCTGCCGATAAAACTCATTAGCTTGTTTAAGGGCTTCGCCGGTTCGTTGGTTCCAGTAGAACTTTCCTTTCAAATAGAGCTGATAGGCTTCCGGGTTTGTGGTGTTACGTTTCGCCATCATCTTCTGCTGCTCTGTCCCCGACAGCTTCAAACGTAAACGCTCTGAGATCTGCTGAGAGATTTCCTGCTGCATCATGAGAGCGTCCGACACTTTGTGGTTGAAGCGATCGCCCCAAAGTTGTTTGTTGTCTCGCACGTCGACCAACTCCACACTGATCGTCACGTCATCTCCCGTTTGCAGGAACCTGCCGCTGAGCACCGCACGCACGCCGAGTTCTTTCCCTACAGCGAGTGGATCTTTCTGAGTGCCTTTGTAATGAAAAACTGTGCCGCGAGGACTCACTCGCAGGTCGGGCAATTGGGCTAGATTGTTGATGATGCTTTCGGTGACACCATCCGACAGCCATTCGACACTCGCGTCGCGGTTCTGATTTTCAAAAGGCAAGACCGCGATCGATTCGATTGCCACCTCGGTATTGCGCGCGTGCAAGTAAGCGGCGAGACTAACGCCGCCGATAATCAGAGCAACGACGGCAATGACGGCGGCGAGTTTGTGCCGTTTGATTCCAGAAACTATGTACTCGGCGCTGGATGCCTCAGACTTCATTGAGGCAGACTGAGTGCTTGCCGCCGAAATCGATCGCGTTTCCGCGTCACCAGGTCGCTGACTCGATTCTTCCATGGATGGCGACACGGTCGCATCGAGTGCAGCTGAGCCTTCCATCTCGCGGCGCAGTTCCTTCAATTCAATTGCCACCTCTTTAATTGACTGGTAGCGCTCGTCTGCGTCTTTTGCGAGACAGCGACGTACGATACGCTGCAGTTCTGCGGGGGCAGACGGATTGAGGTCCGCGAGCGGCGGCGCTGGTTCGTACACGACCATATGCAACGACTTGATAACTGACTCGCCTTCGAAGGGCTTCTTGCCGGTGGCTGCTTCGAACAAAATACAGCCGAACGAGAAGATGTCAGAGCGCTGATCGATCTCTTTAGTCTTGCCCTGTGCTTGCTCTGGTGACATGTAACCGAACGTACCCATCACTGTTCCAGGCGTCGAATGCTGCGGCATTACTGCGGTCGCCACTTCACTGGAATCACCGCTTGTTATTGGCTGCTGCTCGATCAGTTTAGCGAGCCCGAAGTCGAGAATCTTTGCATGACCATCTCGCGTGATCATGATGTTGTCCGGCTTAAGATCACGATGAACGATTCCGGCACCATGGGCTTTCGCTAATCCTTCCGCGACATGCTGAAGGTATCGCAACAGCTTTCTCAAGTCGGTTTGCTTCTGATGAATCTTCTCGCGCAGCGTAGCGCCATCGATAAACTCCATGGCGATGAAGTTCACGCCGTCACCCTCACCGATTTCATGAATGGTGGCGATGTTCGGATGATTGAGCGCCGCTGCGGCCTTCGCTTCCTGTACGAAACGGCGCATGCGATCCTGGTTTGCGGCAAGGTCAGCGGGCAGGATTTTCAGCGCGACTTTGCGATCGAGTTTTGTGTCCTGGGCCAGATACACTTCACCCATTCCGCCGGCACCGATCTTCGAGACGATGCGGTAGTGTGCGAGCGTCGTGTTGGGGGAAATGGTGTCGGTCAAATTGTCTCCGCCGGCCCGTTGGATGCGGGTCGTTCTCTGATTAAAAATTCACTCCGGCAATCCCATCCGTTTCAGCAGATCCCTAATCGTGGATTGTCGCGGAGAGACTCATACGGGATGTGCCGTTTAAATAAGTGCTGAATCGTCTTTGGGCAGAAAGGCTTTTTCCAACGATTCAAAAGCGTAATTTCTCGGAGCCATTATTTATGGCATCCCAAAGTTTACTGACGATCCACCACCTATCGCCGTCCTTTAAAAAATGAAAGTAATCAAGCACGTCGCCATGAGAATCTGTTTCCCTAACCGTCGCCGAGGCAACCCGGCCGGTAACTTCGATCGCCAGTACCGAGAGCTTAAAGACCTCAGGGGCGGGATTCGAACTTACCCAGTCATACAATCCTTCAATCGGGGCGGCTATCATTTCGTTGTCGAGATAACCGCACAGTATCGCCTGCCGATGAAATGCTTCCTTTAGAATTTCAACCTTTGCCGATCCCATTCCTTCAGCGTAGTGGTTTATTACTTCCCGAATTTCGCTCTCAGCTGACAGGCTCATTTTTTTCTCCTTGTCATTTGTGTCGTGTTGGTAGATAGCAAAGGATCAAGGTAGGTTCATTTTCCGTAGAAGATCGATCACTCGAGGATTGTTGCCGAGGCTTTTTAGCGAATCACCTTGGGCTGCGCCGTCGATTTCTCCTTTAAGAAAAACCATCTCACCGTTCTTTTCGTCGAATGCTTTTTCCAACCAATCAATAGCCTGGTCATCCTCGCCGATTCGGCTATAGATCCTCGCCATAAGATCGCGGGAACATACTCTCGCTGTCGCATTTCAAGCAGTTGGCCCAGAATCGCTTTGGCCTCATCAGTCCTACCTGCCAGGCCGTAAGCGCCGCCGAGATCCGCCAAAACAATTTGCCGTCCGCCGAGCGATACTGCTTTCTTAAGTTCGTTGACGGCGTTATCGTATTCTCCCTCACTTAGATAGATGGCGCCTCTTAACCAATAACTGCCGTAAAAATCAGGTTCTACGTCGATCATTTTACCGGCTTGGTCGAGTGTCTTGTCGAAGAGACCCGCGGAGAAATACGTCCACCCGACGTTCATGTTGATAAGCATCGAAAGAGGATCAATTGCAAGTGCACGCTCCCCCTGATCTATCGCCTCGTCAAAACGCTCTTCAAAGCCAAGAAACATCGAATAGAATGAAAAAGCCTCGGCGTTGTTTGGATCAAGGGCTATTGCCCGTTTGAATTCTTGTTCGGCCTTCTGCCATTGCCAATCGTAAAAAAAACTTATCATCGCCTGCGATAGATGAGCTTCCCCAAGATTTTCATCAATTTCCAACGCTTTAGTCGCTGCTGCATTCATTTGCGGAACCGCTTGCTCGGCAGGAATAAATCCTAAAAACCATAGAAAACCCAATGAAGAATTCACCCCTGCATACGCCGGAGCGTAGTTGGGCTCTTTTTCGATCGCCTTCTCAAAGAATTCAATTGCCCGCCTCCATCCTTCCGCCGAGTATTTGTAATAATAGTAGCGTCCCTTCAAGAACAGCTCGTAAACTTCGGGGTCGTCAGTGTAACGTTTGAGCACAACGTCTCGATCCTTGCCGAGCAGTCTTACCTTGAGCGCATTGGTTACGGATAAAGTAATTTCATCCTGAAGTTCAAAAATATCTTGCATCTCGCGGTCATAGCGCTCCGACCAGAGCTGAAATCCGTCCGAGGCATTCACAAGCTGAACCGAGATGCGCAAGCGATTGCCTGATTTTCTCACGCTACCTTCCAGAACATTTGTGACGCCGAGCCTCTCGCCGATTTCGCTGACGTTCACGTTCTTCCCCTTGAACGAAAACGCTGAGGTTCGCGCCGCGACTTTCAAATCGTCAATCTTTGATAGAGCATTCAAAAGTTCTTCCGCCAGGCCATCGCAGAAATATTCGTTTTCCTCATCCGCACTCATATTCGTGAAAGGCAACACGGCGACGGATTTGTGATTTTCAAGTATGGATTTGGGATGTTCGTCAGTCCCGATTGTGATCCTTGTATTAGTGGACGGGGCCACCGAGCGCTGGAAGTTGCTCGCGCCTCTCATCTCTTCGAGCAGGTCTTCAAGATTGTTGGCGGTGTCGCGAATTGTCTGGTATCGCTTCTCACGCTTTTTCGCCAGACACTTGCGGATGACGCGCTGCAATTCCGGTGAAGCTGAAGGATTAAAGTCAGTGATGGCCGGTGCCGGCTCGTAAATGATCTTGTGCAACGTGTCAATGACGGTGCCACCGGCGAACGGCTTTCGATCCGTGGCAACTTCATAGAGAACACAGCCGAAAGAGAAGATGTCGGAGCGCTGGTCAACGCTTTTGGCCTGAGCCTGCTCAGGCGACATGTAGTCGATCGTTCCCACAATCATGCCCGGGACGGAGTGTTGGTGCATCACCGCAGGTAGGCGCTTCGCCCCCTTCACTTTGCTCAGGATCGGGCCCGCGCGTCTCAACCAGCTTGGCCAGACCGAAGTCAAGAATCTTCGCGTGGCCGTCGTTCGTGATCATGATGTTGTCGGGTTTCAGGTCGCGATGGACGATTCCAGCCGCATGAGCCTTCGCGAGTCCTTCGGCGATGTGTTGCAGAAAGTGTATTAGCTTTCCTAGTTCGGTGCGCTCCCCGTGAATCTTTTCGCTGAGAGTCACGCCGTCGACAAACTCCATCGCAATGAAGTTCACGCCGTCAGCTTCGCCAATTTCATATATGTGAGCGATGTTCGGATGGTTGAGTGCCGCAGCGGCCTTCGCTTCCTGAACGAAACGGCGCATGCGATCCTGGTTTGCTGCGAGGTCAGCGGGAAGGACTTTCAGCGCGACTTTGCGATCAAGTTTTGTGTCCTGGGCCAGATAGACTTCACCCATTCCGCCGGCACCGATCTTCGAGACGATGCGGTAATGCGACAGAGTAGAACCGGCTGGCAGTTCTTTATTCATCTGATTCAAATTCATTCCGGCAGGTTCATCCGCTTCAGCATTGCTTTGAATCGTGGATCGTTGCGCAGATCGTCAAGCTCAGGAGCAACTGCGTAAACACCCGCCCAATACCCGCGCTCGGCAACCTCTTTTTCCAGCCAGACGAATGCTTCCTCTTTTTCATTCAGTCCGATGTGAGCCAGCGCCACCCCATAGCTCGTCACATAACGCCGGGTAGATTCCAGTTTTAGCTCCTGGAGCAGTTTCCTTGCCTCTTCGCGCTGTCCCGAGCGTGCCAGGACAAGAGCAAGGTAGCCTGTGATGAAAGAATCATCGTTCAATTCCCGAGCCTTACGACATTCGGCAATGGCCTCCTGATGCATACCTTTGGCACTGTAAACCCAACACAAATTAGAGCGCGTGACATAAAAATTCGGATCGAGCGAGAGAGTGCGGTTGAGCTGAACAAGCGCCTCATCGTAGCGTCGGGCAAAAAAGAGCGTCCAGCCAACATTCGCGCTTATGGTTAAGGAAAGCGGGTCAAGTTCTTCCGCACGTCTTTGGGAAATGAGGGCTTCATCAAACTTCTTCCTTGGTGCAAGACTCTCCGCACCGAGCCAATCGTGGACGGTGGCATAATTCGGATTAAGTTCGATGGCGCGGCGAAATTCCCTTTCCGCGCCGACCCGGTCCCATTCATAATAGTTAAGATACCGTCCGAGTGCGCTGTGTGCTTCGGCCAGCGAATCATCAATCTCCAAGGCCCGAAGAGCCGCCGCTTTCGCTTGCGGCATGCTGTCGGATGCTGTTGCAACACCATAACTCGTGAAAAGGACATAGGTCTCAGCCAAACCAGCATAAGCGAGAGCATAGGACGGGTCTATTTCGATCGCCTGCTTGTAAAATTCAGCCGCCCGTTTTAGCGCCTCGGTTGTACGTTTATTCCAGTAGAAACGACCTTTGAGATAGAGTTGATAAGCTTCGGGATTTGCCGTGTAATTTTTTGCTATTCTCGCCTCAACCGCGCCTGAGAGTTTCGATTTGAGTTTGCTCGACACATCACGGGCAATTTCGCTCTGGAGTGTGACAAGATCGGATTGCCTGCGGTCGTATTGCCCACTCCAAATGACGTTCTCCGTTTGTGCATCAATCAATTCCAAACTCAGCATTAGCTGCTCGCCTCGCTGGACGACGCGCCCGTTTAAAATTGCCTGCACATTCAACTCTTTGCCGATCGTCTGCGGATTTGTTTCTTTCCCTTTGTAACGAAACACTGAAGAACGTGCCTTGACACTAAGATTCGGCAGCTGCGACAGACTGCCGATGAGCGTTTCAGTCATCCCGTCCGAAAGATACTCAACATCGGCGTTGCCACTCTCGTTTACAAACGGCATCACCGCGATTGAACTAATCTGTTTTGTGCTGCCACTTCTTGAAACAAACGCGAAGTAGCCGAAAGTTGAGATCACTGCAACTAGTAGGACTCCGATTAAGGCGGCGAAAAGCTTATGACTCTTTGCGTGTGTGACTGCGTATTCAAGACTCGAAGACGACGACGTTATGCTATGAGTTGCAGCGGCTTGGCCGCTTTTGGTCGCTGCAACCGAGCCGGAAGCATAAACCTGCGTTTGATTTTCACTGGCTGATTCTGTAGTGGCTGCGCGATTTGGAACTACTGAACGCTCGAGCTCGCCCTGGATGTCCAGATCCCTTCGCAGATTCTTGAGGTCTATCAGCAGGTCGTGCGCCGTTTGGTAGCGCATGTCCACATCTTTCGTCATCGATTTGCGGACGATGCGCTGAAGTTCAGCCGGCACGTTTTCCAGCAGCAGCGGTTCTTTCTCGAGGATGGAGACAATGGTGTGATTGACAGTTTCGCCGGTGAAGGGAACTCGGCCCGAAAGCATTTCATACAAGACGACTCCCAAGCTCCAGATATCGGTTCGGGCATCGGTTACCTTGCCCCGTGCCTGTTCGGGCGACATATAGGAAACCGTTCCCATCACTAATCCAGGAGTGGTATTGACCCGGACTCGCGTTGCGTCCTCGCTTCCCTGAGCCGATCGCCACTGCTTTCTTTTCTGTCAATTTCGCCAGACCGAAATCCAGCACCTTCGCGTAGCCATCTTTGCGCAGCATGATGTTCTCAGGCTTGATGTCGCGATGGATAATCCCGGCCTGATGCGCCGCGGAGAGCGCTTCCGACACCTGCACGCCGATCTTCAGGATCTGATTAAGCTGCAGCGGTTCCTTATGCGAGAGGTGTTCGCGCAGAGTCTTGCCGTCGATCAACTCAGTCGAGATGTAGTTTTTGCCGTCGACCTCACCGATCTCATAGACGGTCAGAATGTTCGGATGATTGAGTGCAGACGCGGCTTTGGCTTCCTGAACAAAACGAGTCAGCTTGTCCGCGTCCTTGCTGAATTCTTCGTGCAGAAATTTGATTGCTACTTTCCGGTCGAGTCTGGTGTCCTGTGCAGAATACACTTCGCCCATTCCGCCCGCGCCAATCTTCTCGACGATGCGGTAATGCAACAGAGTGGAACCCGCTGGCAGTTCTTTAATCATCTCTCATCGCAGATCGTTTTGTTCAGAGGATTGGTTCATAAGCTTCTTGTGCAGACTCGCTTGAATCCGAAGCGGAAGCGGTTTCTATTTGATTGCGATCGGATTTACGAACGCCTGCACGTCACCGTGATCCTAGCTGGGCCGATCTATTCAGCATTAAAGTCATCCTCCCGAGCGGTGACGAATCGCTAATTAGTGCCGTGCCATCAGCCCGGCAGAGAACCAGCGCATCGTCCGTTTCAACGCGATTACGTGAGGGCATCGCTTCATAGATTCACTCTATTCGGGAAAACCGGCTTGCTTGAGCGCTTCCTGAAAGCGCGTGTCGTCACGCAATGGATCCATGTATGGGTCTACTTTCATCCACGCCGTATGTTGATCTTTTGTTTCGAGCGCTTCGTTAAGCGTGGCGAAGGCTTTATCTTTCTCGCCCAACTCCGCAAAGAAAGTTGCCACAAAATATGGATATAGTTTAAGTCGCGTGCGCTGCTCGGTAATTTTCCTCAGGAATCCCTGCCAGTCGCCTTTGACAAAACTCTCTCGAATCAACTTTGCTGCATCAGGTTCGCCTCTGGCATCCTGGACTTTGGCAAGTTCTTCAACAGCCGACGCATAATCCTGCTTCATCCGGTAAACGTAAAAGAGCTGACAGTGCGCATACCAGAAATTTGGATCGAGTTCGACATTCTTCTTGCTCTGCGTTTCGCTTTCTTTGTATTTTCTTGCAAAGAAAAGCATGCCGTGCTCGCGCGGAATCGGAGACATTGGTCCTTCAGGCATCGCCAGCAGTTGTTGCTCCGGCACACCAGTACGGTATTGAGCCACAGGCTTTCCGGATCAATTTCGTACTCCGGCCGGATTCGCGGCGAAGGCGTCGCTGTGCATGTAGGCATTGGCCTCTTCGACAGTACCGCAGTCCACCTGAAACTCCATTCGATTACACGGTCGGGATCCTGGTAGTAAAGCGATAGGGTGATCGATGATGAATACGCCAGTATGGATTAATGCCCATTTCTTTGAGACGCTCGTACGTAGCAAGCAAGTCACCCAGGTTGGCGTAGGTGTACGCTACGTGATTTACACCGGCGTTGTCCCGCTTCTCGCTGGCAACGCTCTCAGGTATAAGCGCTGACAAATTGGCGAACGCGAAACGATGATGTTCATCGTCGTAGGTAAGGAAAGCGAACACCGGATTTTGATAAACCACTTTTGCCTCGAAGACGCTTTCATACCACTGGATCATTTCCTCAAAGCGTCCGGCGTGCTATAGACGACGTGTGCAAACTTTGAAGGTTTTGCCATGTGTGATCTTCATCCTTATTCCTGTAAAGCTTGCGGCACCAGGAATGTGTCCACGTACTGCACAAAACTTATGGCCTTGCTCTCGCGAATCTTCCAAACGTGCGCGAAGTTTGCCTTAAAGCTCTTGCGGGTACCTTTCTTAAACGCCACTCTTACTGACCCAGTTTGCCGAACCTGTTAGCGTACTTCGTATTTCCCAATTACGTTTGGACGCCCTTGTCCGTTTGCTTCACAACGGGCCAGTAGATCTGAAGCACTGCGCCTGCGTCGAGCACGCTCTCGACGTTGCCCTCCTCATCCAGGTTGAGGTTAGCTCCGCGGATGGCGAACCAGACATCGGTCACTTCTGAATTCGACGCCGGCACATGCAGCGTATGGATCGAGCCGGCAGGCTCGAACAGATATGAACCCGCCGTGTTGACCTCGGGTATTCCAGGTAGTTCCACGAACCCTTGATCGTGAAGGCGAAGACCTCGCCCGTATGTTTGTGGCGTTGGATAGTGACGCCAGGTTGAAAGCGCACTCTGGTTACCCAGAGTCCGGCCTCCACATCAGCGTGCAGCAGTTGGAAAACCACCCCCTCCTGGTGCTCGACAAAGGGAAGGTCGTCCTCGGCACGGTGTAGCGCTGAGGGAATGCCAGGGATTGGAGCAAATGCGGTAGCCATGTTGATATTCCTCCTCAAAGTTGTGACCGTTAATCACTGCGTGGATTCGGCAGCTAATTCCGGTTTCATTGGTTTGTTTCCTTGCCGGCTAGGGTTGGGTCAAAGACTGCGCCGTGAACAACGTCTTTGCCGGTAGGGCCGTGGGCATCGCGGACGATCAAAATCAGTCTGCCTTGCAAGGCTGTTTTGACATCAATCGCCAATGAGTGCGCTTCAGTAGTTCCGATGTTCTCCAGTGCGTGGGTTAGTGGATTGCGCCAATGAGCTTCGCCCGCGCCGCCTGAGCTTTCTTGAGTTCGACCATCGGGGTAAGTTGTTCTCATCTTGGCATCGCTAAACAAATTCATACCGGCAGATTCAGGCGTTTCAGCATTTCCTTGAATCGTGGGTCGTCGCGAAGGGGACTCCAATATGGGTCAGCGTTCAAGCGAAACAATTCCCAATCCCGCACCTCAAAGGATTTTTGAAGCTCAGCAAAGGCTTTTTCTTTGTCACCGAGAGCGGCGTAGATACTGGCGATCCGGCAAGTCGGTACGTATTGTGTTTTAGCGAGCTCTCGGAATCTGGTGATCATCTCCTCGGCCTTGTCCGATCGGCCGGCTTTCGCGTAAGCAATTCCAGCATCCCGAAGAGCGAATTGGTTTGTCGGATCCGTTTGCAGCCACTGTTCGTCCAGAGATATGGCTTCCCCATACATTCCTTTGGCGATATAGGCCTGGGCCAGTATCCAACGTCCTATGGGGTGACTGGGTTCGAGATCGTATGTCTTCCTGGCTTGCTCCAGAGCCTTGTCATTCTGCCCGGCAACAAGGTAGGCCCAGGCCAGAGTTCCTCCCATGTTGATATCGAGTGGTTCCAGGTCCAGCCCCCGCTTTATTTCGGCAACGGCTTCATCAAGGCGTCCCATTGGCGCGAGGTATATGTGCCCGTAACGAAAATGCGCGGCAGCATTATTTGGATCAAGTTCGATCGCACGTTTGAATGAGCGGTCAGCTTCGGCCCAATTCCAATCATAAATCACCAAAGAATACGCCAGGAACGTGTGGGCCTCAGCCAGGGTAGGGTCAATCTCAAGGGCCTGCTGCGCCGCAGCCTTGGCTTCGGGAAAGGCTTCCTTTGGCGAGAGATATGGATAGGCGGGCATACTTCCATATGTTTCGGCGATCCTCGCGTATGCCAATGCGAATTTAGGGTCGAGTTTGATCGCCTGCCGGAAATACTCGATAGCGCGCAACATGCCGTCTTTGGTGCGATTGGCAAAGCTGTATCGACCTCTCAGATAAAGTTGATACGCGTCATTGCTGTCTGTATAGCGTTTAGTTATCCCTTTGGCATCGACGCCTGACAGTTTTAACTCGAGCTTTTGAGCGATAGTGGTGGCGATTTCACGCTGAGTTGCCAGCAGATCAGACATTTTGCGGTCATATTGTTCGGCCCAAATTATTTTCTGGCTCCGCGCGTCAACCAGTTCAATGCTTATGGTCAGGTCTTCCCCGCGCTGAGAAACTCGACCGGACATAACCGCGTCAACTTCAAGTTCTTTGGCGATCTGAGCTATGTCAGTGTCTTTTCCTTTGTACCTCATCACCGAACTGGTCGGACTGACTTTCAAATTCGGCAGTTGCGAAAGACGATAAATCAGAGACTCTGCCAGGCCGTCAGAAAGATATTCGGTGTCCGCGACTGAACTCTTATTCTGAAACGGCAGCACCGCAATTGAGTGAACAGACACGTCGGTTTTGCCCGTGCGCAAGTAGTAAGCGAAGAGTACGCCGGCCACGATCAAGATCACCAACGCTACCGCGGCGCCGAGTTTGTGCCGCTTGAGTTCTTGCGCTACGTATTCAACGCTCGAGACATTCGGTGCCAACGTTCCATTAGTGGCGGTGGTCGACTGGATCGCTGAGCCGCTATCGGTGTCACGCGCGCCGGCACCGCTCAACGGCGGCGGCACAGTTATGTCAGCGCCGGCACTGGTTTCCAACTCGCGTCGCAATTCTTTCAACTCGATCGCGACGTCCTTGATTGTCTGGTATCGCTCCTCCTTGTCCTTCGCCAAACAGCGACGGATGATGCGCTGTAATTCCGCGGGCGCAGACGGATTCAGGTCCTTGATTTGCGGCGCGGGTTCATAGATCAAACTGTGTAGCGACTTGACGATAGAATCACCTTCGAATGGCTTCTTACCGGTGGCGGCCTCGAACAGGATGCAGCCAAACGAAAAGATGTCTGAACGCTGATCGATTTCGTTAGTCTTACCCTGTGCCTGTTCCGGGGACATGTAGCCGACTGTGCCCATGATCAGTCCGGGCGTTGACTGTTGTTGCAGGATTGCCGTGGCGTCTTCGCCGCTGCTTGCCTTATCAAGGCCCGGCGCAATTTGTGGCTCGATCAGTTTCGCGAGACCGAAATCGAGGATCTTCGCGTGACCCTCTCGGGTGACCATGATGTTGTCGGGCTTCAGATCGCGATGCACGATGCCGGCAGCATGAGCCTTTGCCAGCCCTTCGGCGACGTGCTGCAGGTAGCGCAACAGCTTTCTTAATTGGGTATGCTCGCGGTGAATCTTCTCGCGGAGTGTTACGCCCTCAACAAACTCCATGGCGATGAAGTTCGTCCCCTCGCTCTCACCAATCTCGTAAATGTGTGCGATGTTCGGATGATTGAGCGCGGCTGCTGCTGTGGCCTCTTGTTTGAAGCGACGCATTCGATCCTGGTTAGCAGCCATTTCGGAGGGAAGAATCTTCAGCGCGACTTTGCGATGGAGTCGCAAATCCTCCGCCAGATAAACTTCACCCATCCCGCCCTCGCCGATCTTGGAAACGGTGCGGTAATGGGACAGGGTTGTATTGGCTGCCAGTTCTTTGTTCATCTACTTGAGTGCTGAGCAGACTTTAGGTCCAGAAACAAACAGACGCATGCGATCAGCATCGCTGGCGAACCCTGGCGCGAGAACTTTGAGCGCAACTCGGCGACTGAGGATTGTGTCCTTCGCCCGATAGACTTCGCCCCGTGTACGCGCGCCTCGTTTGGCAGCGGACTTATCGCGACCCGAATTTTGTGCCGGAAGCAATCGTCACTTCTGGGGGCGCAACGGAAGGATGCGAATCAGTGCCGAAGTTGGAGATCAGTAAAACAGCTTATTCTAGCCGTATTTGGCAAGTATACGCTAGAGATCTGCCAGCGGGCGGCGTTCATTTGTAAACGGTGTGGCTTCGAGATGATGAGCCTTTAGAATACTTCCTGACGACCATTGCTGCTTATCGCCTCAATATCACTTGCCGTGGGAGATGTTGCGGGGCGTTTGGTAAGATTCGAGTTGGCGAGCTGGAAGTGGTATTGATCGTTTACCTAAAGATATCTCGAATGAGTAGCCTCCGAGGTTGGTGAGCGAGAAACTAACGGTTACGGGCGCGTACCAAGCCGATCCGCACAGTCCCGAAGGAGATCCGCTTCCCACGCAGGGCGCGCCGGGCTTAGCGGATGTGTGCGAGCCGAGGGGATCCTTCCCAGCAGGTTTAAGAAGATCGCTGCAGAACTTTTATAGGCTGGAACAGGCGGCCGGAAAGCGACATTCCCAAGATGCTGCAAGGCGTCTGAGAGCGCGTAATAGGCCGGGTCTCCGTTTTCCCAGAGCCGATCGCGCTCAGCAAATTTCTCAGGGGCAAACGTCGCCAATCCGAGAAGATAATCAGAGCCGTACTCGATCATGTTAATGCCAAGGTCATTGCCTGTATATATGCGAAAGTCCGGCCTCAGCTCGTCGCGCAAACGTAGCCTTTCAAACTCCACGAGCCGATCCAGAGATGAATGCTTCAGCCCCTTTATTTCGGGAATCTCCATGAGACCTCTTAACGTCTCAGTGTCAAAGATTTCGCCGCTCGAAGCGAACACGGGCGAGAGCTCGAACGCGAGCACCTCTTGAAACCCCCGACACACTGCGCGATAAACTGCAACCTTCTCGCGAGACTGCATTACTTGGAGGCGCGCGGTCTGAAAGATGATGGGCGTACCGCCATGAGCTACGATCTGATCGAGCTCACGGCGGTACAGATCAACGACCTCGCCATCGAGCCCTTCGATGTATGCGCCGGCGATGAATGAATTCGGCCCCAGGACTTCGCGGGACCAACCGAGTACTGAAAGGCGTTGTTTCGGAGTCAAGTAATTGACGTAACCGGTGTCCATGTTCACGGCGTTGAGCAGTCCCGCGGCCGCGGTAGCCAAAAGATGTTTTTGAAATGGTTCAACCGCGATGCGCCCGTCGGGTTCGAAGGGTAGCAGTGCGGCGGCTATGCCTTGCGCGTGGCGACGCGGACGCAGTCGCGCGATCGTGTCGTCGATTGTCATGTCTTCTCTCCCGTGCGCGAAGAACGGAACTGAAATCTGCTTAACGTCGAGTTTATTCAAGATTCAAACTGATATCGCTAAGTCCCACAGGGACGGAATGTTTATAGACTTGTGGGTTCTTTTATGATTCTTCGCTCCAGCGGAGCGAAACGTATTGTTCGAAGTACTCAGCCGCTAGTACATTGCGCTCCGCTGGAGCGCGAACAACGGTTGGGCGTGAAGTCTATAAACATTTGGCTCCTCCAGAGCCAGAGCATTTTGCACGGAACGCCCAGCAGCTATGTCATTTGCCGATGTTTGGTTTGGTGCTTCAAATTCTTGAGCCGGACGCCGTCTTCCGAACGCCCGTAATGTTCGTCAAGCGGATAACAACCGGAGGGCAGGCCCGCCCGTGGTGCCGTCGTGCAATCGCTGAAGGTGCGGCACATCTGTTTTCGCTGCGGCTCACGACCGCTAATTACATCCAGCGGCAGCTCCGGGTAGGCTAGCACCATTCGTCCCAATCCCACGCAGTCGACCCAGCCTTCGCGCACCGCAGCCTGGGCAACGTGAGGCAGAAAATCCTGCAGATAGGTGTAAGCAGATCCGACCATGATCATATTCGGGAACTGATGTTTAAGCGTGCGTGTTACCCCCATCTGTTGCGCTACTCCCAATAGAGGATCTTCGGGTGGAAGGTATCCGTCCGAAGGTGGGAAAAGGGCTGGGCGTTGGAGATGCGGATTGTAATAAGGGCTGCCTCCGGAAATGTTGACGAGCTTAATCTCTAACTCGGAGAGCAGGGAAAGGAACTGCACTGGCTCGTTGAGATCGACTTCAACTGGATTCTCCCTGTTGACTCCGAAACCCCACCGATAGGGAAGCAGCGTCTTGAACGATTCAGGTACGCCCCGGCCGGGCTTACCGGGGACCGAGGTTTGCGGATCAGGTTTGAACGGAACTGTGTCAAAGGCGGAAAGACGCACACCGATCTTCAGGGCAGGGGCCAACGAACGTATATTGCTAACCACCTCTCGCAGGAATCGCGTGCGGTTTTCGAAGCTACCACCATAATCGCCGACGCGCGTGTGTGCGCTCAAGAATTCATGTCCCAGATATCCATGACAATGTTTGATGTCCACGAAATCGAAACCAGCCTCATGGGCAATGCAAGCAGCGCGCTGGAAGTCTTCGATGATCTTTCTGATCTCATGGTCTGTAAGCAGCGGGTAGTCGTCAGGCAGACCAAGTCGCTGGTCCAGGATTGGATGGTGGAAGAGGATACGTGGTTCAGAGCGATGGTGATGGTTGGGACGGGCATAACGGCCCGAGTGGGTTAGTTGCAACCCGATCACTAAACCCGCTTCCGAACCCACTGACCGCTTGTGTTCCTGGATCAGGGCCTCACGAAGACGAGACAGATCGGCGACAGCGTGTGGGCCGATGGCCAGTTGATTGGGGTTAGCTCGCCCTTCATGACAGATCGCAACCGCCTCGCCGCCCCATATGAGTTTTGCTCCACTCGCGCCAAACCTGCGCCATCGGCGCAAGGTCAGTTCCGTTGGCCGGCCATCAGTCGTTCCGTCCCAGCCTTCCATCGGTTGAATAGCGAACCGGTTTCCTAACGAGACGCCACCGCGGTGCAGAGGCTGCCCGAGCGGCGACGTTGCTCCCGCCAGCAACTTCGCATCACAGGGAATCAAGACGTGATGGTCTTGCAAGTAATTGCGAAAGACCTCTACATCGCGAATGCCGCCCAGGCGAAGGAAAGAGTTCTGAGTCATGAAAAGCTAATCCAACTGATCCTGTGGAACAGGCGATAGTCCGCGAGCGGACGTCAGCATGAAGCCTGGAGTGTAGCGGAGCGAAACGCCAGGATCGTCAATGCAAAAGCTTTGAGCCCGCGGAGCGGATGGAGGCCGCGATTACGAAAACATCATTCGTGAAGGTCCGACTGTCGGCCGCTCCGCGGGTTTGCTTATTTTCGGCTACTGTTCCTGGGGTTCCGCTACGCTTGCACCCCAGGCTTTATGCTCTCGCCCGCTTCGCAGGCTATTTTGCTGTACTCGACTTCAAAAGCGTTGCCGATTCCGTATCGAGATAAATGGTCGTTCGTGGGTGTTGTTGGAGGATCGACGCTGGATGAAGCGGGCTGACCGCGAGGTCCAGGCAGTCTCTCACTGCAGTTGCTTTTCTCCGATCCGGGACCACGCAGAGCACGTTGCTGGCTTTGAGTATCTGTTGAATAGACATTGAAATGGCCTGCGTCGGCACGGAGTCGATCGACTCAAACCAACCTTCGCCCACTTGTTGGCGGCGGCAAGCCTCGTCGAGATTTACAATTAGGTACGGCTCTTCAGTCTCAAAGTCGGCCGGCGGATCATTGAAGGCGAGGTGCCCGTTCTCCCCAATGCCGACGAAGGCCGCATCGATCGTCTGGCGCGAGATTAGGTCACCGACCCGCCGGCATTCAGCTGCTGGATCCGGAGCATCACCGTTGAGGAAATGGAAGGCGCGAGGCTGAACCCGGTCCACAATCCGTTCTTGCAGGTAACGCCGGAAACTCGCCGGGTGCGTTTTAGGCAGACCGACATACTCGTCGAGGTGGAAGAAGTTGACCTGACCCCAATCGATGTCCGGTTTAAGAACCAGAGCATCGAGAAACTCAAACTGCGAGGCGCCAGTAGCTGCAATCAGATAAGCTTCACCGCGTGCCGCGATCGCTTGCCGGATCAGATCGGCCGCATCGACTGAGGCCGCTCCCGCCAATCGGGGTCTTGAATCAAAGATTTTGACGTCCATTGAGTTTTGCTCGATACGCTCCCAGTTCTGATTTTGTCCGACCATTCCTGAGTGTTCAATTGCTCAGTTAAGTCTATACCGGCTTCCAACTGCCCGAGGTTGCCGATCGCTCAACCGCGTCAAGGACCAGTTGGTTACGCACCCCGTCTTCAAAGTTAGGCGTCGGCATGTGTCCCTCGGCCACAGCCTTTAGTAAGTCGAGCACGGTGTGTGTAAACGTGTGCTCGTAACCAATGATGTGACCTCTCGGCCACCAGCCTTCCATGTAAGGATAACCTTTGCCGGTTACCTGAATGGTCCTAAAGCCGCTCTCCAGCCCTTCATCGATGTAAAGTTCGAGCTCGTTCATTCGCTCGAGATTGAACACAATGCTTCCTCGACTGCCGTTAATCTCAAAACGATTGTAATTCTTTCGACCGGCGGCGAATCTCGTTGCTTCGATCGTGCCCACCGCCCCATTCCCAAATTTCACGAGAGACAAGGCAGCGTCATCCACTTCGACCGGCGCCATGGTGGGGCCGTCAGGCAAAGGACGCTCGGTGATGAAAGTTTTCAGTAGTCCGCTGACCTCAGTGATTTCGCCGACCAGGTACCGTGCCAGATCTATAGAGTGTGACAGCAGATCCCCGAGCGCACCCGATCCGGCTTTGGCCTTTTCCAATCGCCAAACGCGCGGAAAGTCAGGATCGACCAACCAATCCTGCAGGTAAGTGCCACGATAATGATAAATCTCACCGATGCGTCCGCCGCTGATGAGTTCTCGCGCTAGAGTAACGGCCGGTACACGCCGGTAATTGTGGCAGAGCATATGCACGCAGCCGTTAGCACGTACCGCCTTCAGCATTTGTTCTGCTTCTGCCAATGTATTGGCCAGAGGCTTTTCGCAGAAAACGATCTTTTTCGCGGCCGCGGCAGCAAGCGCGATAGGCAAGTGCAAATTCCCCGGCGTGCAGATATCTACGACGTCAATGTCTTCGCGCCCGACTACTTCTTCCCAGGAGGTGGAGTGTTCCTGCCAGCCAAAGTTGTTAGCTGCCTTAATCAGTGCGCTTTCGTTGCGACCGCAAATCACTTTCATGACGGGTTCACAGGGGACGTCAAAGAAGCTGCCTACCTGTCGCCAGGCATTGCTGTGGGCCCTGCCCATGAATCCATAACCGATCAGCGCGATGTTAAGTTTTCGCATGGTTGCCAGTGGTCTATTTGAATCGTTGAATGAAAGATCGTGGCCCATACTGTCCTCGCTACAAAGACTGAAAAGTACGCTGAAAGCGTTGGCTAATTCCAGCCCAGGGTTGCCGCAACCCTGGGACACAAATCCAACTCATACCCTGGCGAACTCTGAAGGAGTTCGCGAAGTCGGATGCGCAGCGCTTCGCCAACGCCTTCAGCGTTCAGATCTCTTAATACAAAGGATCCCAGGGTTGCAGCAACCCTGGGCTGGATTTAGTAAACGCTTCCGCGTAATTCCCGGTCACAGGCTAGAACTGCGAACCAGCGATGTGCGTCGCCGAGCGGAATGCAAGCGCCATGATCGTCAATACGGGATTGAATCCACCGTTTGTCACATGAAGCGAACCATCAACTACGAACAGGTTATCGTGATTGTGAACCCGGCCCCATTCATCCGTAACTGAAGTGTGCGGGTCAAGACCCATACGGCAGGTGCCGGCCTGGTGTTGGCCGCCGCTGAGCTTTAGCCCCGGCGCGGCGCTCCAGATTCTTTCGCAGCCGCTCGCGCGTAGCCACTCCTCACCGCGCCGCCGCATATATTCGGCAGCTACGACCGTTGCTGGATGCGTCGAGCCACTCAAGCGCGCGACTGGGATACCCCAGCGATCACGTACGCCGCGATCGATCGTCACTCGACCCTCCGGGCTCGGAATGTCCTGCACTGGACCACGAACATGCAAAACGCGCGTGTAGTTGTCACGCATAAATCGTTTGTTAGCCAACCCCCAACGCGGTAAGTCAGGCGGCAGCGAGTCGTACCAGAAGTCGATCGGAGGCTTAATGAAATCGTCAGCCAGCATACCACCTCCAACAATGCCCTGGTTCCCATGGTTGAACTGGGTGGTCGCCAGGGTCACGCCGGGCCCGATGCCGCTAAAAACCCTTTCTCGCATCAAGCCGTAGGCCCTTGGGTAGAGATGACCTTGCAGGTTTCGGCCAACCTGATCATGTTCATTACCAAGTCCGTTAGGGTGGTAAGGCGAGTAAGAATTTAAGAGTAAACGTGCCGACTCAATCGCTCCGGCCGAGACAATTACCACTTTTGCGCGTGCGCTATGAGCTGCGAGGTTCCCTTCCTCCCGAGTCAAATAAGAAACGCCAGCGACTGCGCCGCTTTCATCTGTCTCGATGCGTTCCACTATTGCTTCGGTTGTGAGTTTACAGTGACCCGTTGCCAGAGCGCGGGGAATCATTGTGTTCTGCGAACCACTCTTGGCGTCCGTAGGGCAGGCGAATCCGACGCAATACTTGCAGGCAATGCAGGCATCCCGACCACCGTATGGCAGAGTGTTGATAAGCAATGGAACCGGGCTTGTTACCCAACCCATTTGCTGAGCGCCACTTTTCAGCGCAACAGTCTGAGGGCTTGATGGAACAGCAGGCAGGGGATAATCGCGACGCCGTGGAATCTGATCTTTGAGTGCGGCGCCGTCTCCAGCCGCACCGAGTTCCCACTCCGCTTGTTCGTAATAGGGTTCAAGATCATCGTAACTGATGGGCCAATCGGCTAAAGAGCTGCCCTCAGGTACTCCATACGTGCTGGCCATGCGGAAGTCGGCAGGCATAAAGCGCCAGGCTTGGGCCCCATATACGCGAGTGCCACCTCCCACACACGCGGCATTGTTGTGGTAGTCAGGCTCGTGAGGTTGCACCGCTCGTTGACTTCCTGCCGGGTCGACAAAGACCCGCGGATTACCTTCGAGTTCAGGACCAGCGTTGTGACCGTATATTGAGAGGCGTTGGTTGCGCAGGTGGTCGCGGCCAACCTCAGAGAAACTTAAAGCCGGACCACGTTCGAGCAGCAGGACGTTCTTGCCGGCTTCCGCCAGCACTCCGGCGACAATTCCACCGGCTGCACCCGTGCCGATGATGATGGCGTCATATTTCGTCATTACTGCGAGCCAGGAAACGGGCCCATTGATTCGAAGCCGACCATGCTCCAGGAGACCGCGTTTCGATTTCCACCTTGTTCCGGTTCACTGTAGAACCCTTCCGCCGTCGTTCTGACAAGCAGATCGAAAAAACTATGCGGCGCTACCTCCCACGTCGTTATTACTTCACCGGTTTCAACAAGCCGAAGCACATGATCCTGATCCCGTTCTGAAAGCTGGCTAAAGTTTTGCCGAAAGTGCGCGAGGGATTCGACATCGAGTGCTGTTAAGCCGTTGCAATAGTCAGCAAACGCTGGACGCAGATCGCGCTCAAACTGGCGCGTCAGATAATCAACTACGCCGGATTCCCAGGCACCAGGGTAATCATCCGGCGGGATAATGCGGTCGACGGCGGCGCGCAGAGTTTGTTGCTGCTGTTCGGTCAGTTTCATCACTTCAGAGTAATTTTTGTCTCGGCAGTTGCGCCCGTCACCACATCTGTCGCGCGGATAGTGTAGGTTCCGGCGACATCATTAAGTGCCGACGGCAGGACGAATGTTGATGCTTTGTCATTTACGAGCAGAGTACGGGCATAAACCGGCAGCATTAACCCGTCCGGACCAAAGACGTGGCAGCGGATGAGGCGAGGGCCGGCCGTCGATGAAGCGAGGGCAAAGGCCACATGTTCTCCGCGCCCGGAAGAAGCTGGTCCCTTTAGCGTCAACTTGTTCTCCGCCGAACTCAAACTCAGCACGGCTGCATCTCCCACTAATACGGAAGAACGAACCACGTCGGTGTTACCCAGTCGTTTACCGGACCGCACGTCCGTGACGTAATACTTGTTCGGCAACTTGATAACGATCTCCTGCCTGGCGATCTGGCCGAGGGCGGCATCGTTATAAGTAGTTACTCCGTCTCGCCCGACAATCCCCGCAACCGCCACATTGTCTTTGACGATGGTGAGAATCTCCGCGTCGCCAAAATGGTAGCGCGCTACCTGTGCCTGAGTGAGCCGTTTGCCGTCGGCCGACAATACATCGATGGTAGGGCGGACGCCCGCGTGATCAAGCAGGCTGTTGACGAGCGCGCGATAGTTTGCGCCGCCAAAATTTTCCGAGCGCAGCTTTGGGTATCTGTCAAAAACAGTATTGAGATAGATAGTCCACCCTTTGCCAAGGCGTCGTGAAATGACTGCATCCGTCGCTCCGATGCGTACCAGCGGTGTGCCGTCTGTTGCCTTGATGTAAGGTTCAGCAGTGACCAGTCCGCTGAGATTCTTTGCGTCGAGGCCCCAACGCGCGCCCTCATCGGTGATCACCAGCTGTCCCTCAGCTGGCTTTAAACCTCGCTTGTTCGCAGCCTGCGTCGAGGTGATGCCGAAGAGTTGATTCATTGTGTCGTTCTGCGGCCACGCGCAGTGTTGGTCCATCAAGCCGGCAGCCGCATCGGATATCACAACTCCACCTGCTCGAACGAAACTATCAATATTCTTCGCCTCCGCGGGCGACAATGCCAGCGAGAGCGGCATGATGAGGACTTTGTACTTTCCTGAAGCCAGACTGCCTTGCTCCACTTGCTCGGAAGACACGAAGTCGAATTGCAAGCCGAGATCTTTGATCGTGCGCACCCAGCCGTCGCGGTTGGCGGGGAAATTTAATGAACTATCTTTCGGTGCCTGATCGTCGTCATCACTGCTGCGCTGGTGATAACCGAGAATGCTGGCCCCGTGCACGGAGGGCATCGAGTAGTGAATAGCGATGCCATCTCCCAGGCGCTTCGACTCCATCAGGAGCTTGCCGACACCTTCAAACTTGAGCGACTTGAACGCCTCGCCCATATCGCGCGCCGACTTCGAATAAGTCATGTCGGGGTTAAGGAACGAATACATCCAGAAGATATTCGGGTGCAGCACGTTATGAATTGCAGCCGTCCAAATCGCGTTCTGCACTGCAAGACCGTGTGAACCGTACCCGGTCCAAAACCCAATCATGGCGTCGGGCTTGGCAAACGAGCGATGCATGTCCCACTGGTTACCGCCGTCGTAAGAAAGGAAGTCGTCGATGACACGGTCAAGGCGCGACCAGTCCGCGCCGTCATAGGCGTTGGTGGCCTGCGTGCCGGAGACGGCGATGTGGGCGTCTTTATCACCTTCGATTACCGCGTCACGCGCCACTTGATAGGCACGCGCGAAAGTGATCTCCATGAAAGTTGCGATGATCCGCCCAGGGTGCGAAGTTGCCGCTCTTGCGTGCTTCGTCAGTAGTGAAGGGAACTACGTCGTTCCAGTTTCTGAAGTCAGTGCGCCACTCCTTGTTGAGCGCCGGCAGCGTGCCATATTCCTGTTTCAACCAGGTGCGAAATTCGGCTGAGAGCGCCCGGACTCCAATCGAAATCAACTGCGTCACCGTAAGACGTCAGCGAGCCTTCGTCGCCGACGAAGTAGTAGTCCATGTTGTAGCGAGCTTTATTGCGAGCGGCGGCGCGCACGATGTCCGCGAGCGTTTGCATAAACGCAGGCTCATTGAAAGAAGGGATCCGTTGCAGAAACTTTTTATCGCCGGTGCGCTTGAAAAGTTCTTTTCTGGTGAGATAACCGAGAGACTCGAAGTCGCCATTCCGTTGATATTCGGCGATCGCCTGCTCCATCCCGGCCGGTGTAGTTGGCCCGCGATCGTACCAGTAAACACCGAACGTGCCGCGTGGAATGTTGAGGGAGTTGTCGACATCGCCACTCCAGGTAAAGCCGGTATCTGCAGCGACACCGCGCACCATGCTCATTTGCGCATCCTGCAAGTAATGCTTGGTGCCACCGAAGGAAACGAGCGGGAGGAACTCTTTTTGACGGCGAGTGTCCTGGACGACCATCACTGGTTTGGCACGAATCTGATCCACAATCGCACCGCGCTCGTCGACCAGTTCGGCGGTGACGAACGCAGATTTGCCGAGGAAGTCTGTGAGTGGGTACGTGAGAGTTCGCTCGCCGCGCGCGCCCTTCGTGATCACCCCCAGCAAGCGCCCCATATCATCAATTACTCGCATTCGCATTTGCAGCCCCGACAAATTGCCGGCCGCTCGTAACACGGCGCTCAACGTCTCGCCCTTTTTGTAAACTTCAACGGCCGGCTTTACCGTCGTCATCATCGCGCGTTTCGGCGATGCGAAGGTGGCTGCGCCCCAATTTAGTGTGGCGCCGGACTTAGGATCTCGGACACGCACGTCAAAAATCTCGCGGCCGCCCGGCCAGCCTGTTGCGGGCCGCAAAGTATCTGCCGGAATCTCAATGAGGGTTTCACCGGAAGTCAGATCTTTTGTGGTGCGATTTGAACCAAGTGCCTGGCCGAACTCGTTGGTACCATCGATTTCGATCTCGATACGACGCGAAGTTGTTGAGTTAAGGCGAAGCTTGATGGAGTCGGAAGTAGCAGTTAACTCGTTGATGCGAACATCGAGTTCTCGCCCCGAGGCCCAAAGAATTGAGCGGGCGAGCAACGAGTATTGATACTCCCAGTAGTTCCAATAGATCCTCATTTCCACCGGATTAACGCTCTGCGGCGTGAAACCTTCTTCGGTGTAGCCGAGCGCAACCACGCGCCCCTTGCCGTAGTTTTTCGCAGCAACGATTGGATAAGTGCCGGACTTGATTAGCACGTCTCCATTCGCACGGTACTTATAGAAAGAACCGCCGCCAGTACCTTCCGGCAGGAGTTCAAGCGGTAGTCCCTCAGTGATGAAGTGCTTTTGTGCAAGTTCCCATTTGCCTTTGGTAACTGCGTCCTGATTGATCTCGGGGTAGCCGCGCTCATTAACGGTGTCGTTAGCCACGTCGACCAGCGGGGAAACTTCCCAGATGCGCTCATCACCTACGGTCTCGTCACCTCTAAACGGATGGCCCTTCACATCGCCGACAAACGGATGTAACAGAACCAACCCGGCGCCTGACTTCACCCGGTTAAGAATCGCATCGCGTGAGGCCCGCGTCAGCCGCGACCAGCCATTAAGACCGGGGATAAACATGACCTCAAACTGCGCTGGGCCGACCAGATCCTTCTCGACATAGCCATAGACAGTCTGGAAGTCATCGCGATCGCCGCGGTATTCGTGTCCGTAATAGTCGCCAATGCCCCAGCAAGTGATATCCCAACTGGGATCAATTGAAACAGTGGTGGGCTGAAGCGACAGGCGTTGCATTAACTCAACCATGTCGCGGCCGTATTGGACCGAAGGTATGAAGAAGGATTTGATGGGACCGCCGGGAAGGGAAGTCGCCCATTTTACGTGCGGGGTGACAACCTCAGTTGAATACGTGATGTCGTTTTTGTGAAACGAGCTGCCGCCGACTCCGGCTTCTTGCCCGTAACTGAGCAAAGCCCCAAGGAGAACAAGAGAGATTAATGAAATGTAAGAGTACTTTTTCATCAATAGTCTTCGACGCTACGCGTCGGCGGTTTGTTGCGCTACCGAGTCCGCAATGTCGAAACAGATCCGTGCTGACGGCAGAATATCTTCTACAGACGGCCAGGGGCGCTCACCTGTCTTTAACGCTCGCACGAACTCAACCACCTCTTCATAGGAGCCGTTACGCAGGTCTTCCGGTTCGGTCTCAGAAGAGTATTCTTCCAATGCGAGTTGTCCATTGCGCCATCCATGCAGCGAACGTTGTACGCCGGATCCGGCGACGACTCGCGCTCGAAAACCCTCGCCGAACAACTCGTATGACTCTTCTACCATCCCCGCAGTCGGCAAAACTTCTATTCGTCCGCTTGCCCCGTTCTTAAAACGAAGCGAGACGACATACCATGCAGTCAAGCGTCCTGCTTGTCGGAGCACTTCCGTTTCAAACTCGTCGACTTCGCCGGCCACGTGCCGTAGCGCGTCAAGAACATGAATGGCAGTTGACCAAATGAAATCAGGCTCGTCGCGAGCGTGTCGTACCTGCGTCGCTCTCACATACTGGAGTGGCCCGATGCTCCTGGCCCAGGATCTGGCTTGATTCAGATAAGGCATGAAGCGTCGGTTAACGGAAACCATATGTGGTGTACCTGTCCGTCTTGCGACTTCAGCCAGTCGCTCAGACTCTGCACGAGTTACACCTAATGGTTTTTCGATCACGCTTGGGATTTCTCGCTCAAGCAGCATTATTGCCTGGTCCACGATGCACTCCATGGGCATTACACAAACGCAACCATCAACGCTCTCTTTGCTTAGCATGGTCTCTAAATCAGAGTAAGCGCGAGCAAAGCCAAATTCACTGCAGAACGCTCTCGCTCGATCAGGGTTGAGGTCGCAGGCCGCAACGAGTTCCAACTCGCCAGAATTCAAAGCAGCGTAGCGTGCGAGCGGCGTGGCATGGCTAAATCTGGAGTGTTCGCCGCAACCCACCAGCGCCAGGCGGATCATCTTGCTCCTCCCCCAGTCTTAACTTCCCGCCAGTCTGTTCGTAATGGTTCCACGGAAACTTGCTGGAAAATTCTATCGACCTCGCGCGGGTCTACCAGACCTGGGGATTCCGCCAGACAGTTGGCAGTGCCGCAGGCTACCGCCAGGCAGAGTGCGTCCTGATCGCTTAGTCCGCGCGCGTGTGCTACTGCGAAGCCGGCCAGGGCGGCGTCGCCGCAGCCGACCGTGGAGCGGGTCTCAATGGTCGGCGGCCGTGCGATAAGCCTCGCCGCGTTACCAGCACGTTCCCAGGTTATGCCATCCGCGCCGAGCGAAACGGCAACGCCGCGCGCGCCGGCGTGAATCATCTCGTGGGCCACCTCGATGGCTGCTGTCGGATTGTTTACCGGCCGAGCGGCAAACCAGGTCGCCTCGGCGCGGTTAGGTTTCACCAGATCAGGCGCAGCGGCGACTGCTTGCCGAAGAGCTTCTCCACTGGTGTCGACGAGCACGCGGCAACCATAGACGTGGGCGAGACGAATCAACTCGGCGTAAAAATCGGTTGGTGCTCCCGGCGGCAAACTGCCTGAAAGCGCAACCTGTGATCCTTCCACACTCTCAGCAAAAATATCGCGACACGCGGAGAGCAGTCGCTCCACTTCGCCATCAGTGACACCGCCGCCCGGTTCCAGTATTTCTGTGACGGTGCCGTCGCGAGCGATTATTTCAAGGTTCGCACGCGTGTTGGCCCGCGTGCGCACCACGGTCAACGGGATTCCGAGTTCCAGGAGTCCGATCTCGCACTCTTCGCCGGTCGCACCGCCAAGGAAGCCGACCCAGGTCACTTCCTGCGCGAGCGCCTTCGCCACCATCGCAACGTGAGCAGCCTTACCTCCCGGAAAGGGTCGCGCGGATAAAGCACGATTCACCTCACCGACGGCAATACTTTCAAGTTGCAGTCGACGATCAATCGCCGGGTTGGCACTGACGCAAACGAGCATATAACTTATCGAAGCACGTAACCCGGCTTCAACTTTCCTTTGCCTCTCGATCTTCGCGGACCTTGGTAGCGTCAAGACGGGCAAGCATGTGTTTTATGTCGGCGCCGCCACGGATAGCGACGTAAATCGTGATGGTGGAATACCAGACAACGCAGGCCATCGTCATCAACCACCAGAACCAATGTTTTGCCATTACACTGTCCTCTCTGTCAGCTGCGAGCCGGACTGCGGCTTTAGTAATGAGCCGATAAGCATTGCCGCGCCTGAGAGCAAATACGTAGCGATGCCGGAGTAGTAAGGTCCAATAGACTTCGCCAACGCGGCAGTGGCTGGGACTTGTTCCATCACCAGATAAGTTATTGGTATGACCGCGCTGATGAAAATGGCGGCACCGGCTCCCCAGCTGTTGGCGCGACGCCAATAGCAACAGGCGATTAAGAGCACCGAGATGCTTGCCAGATAAATTGTTCCCGTCACGCCAAGATAGGTCCAAAGATCTCCTTTGAGCGGATACCAGAGTCCATACAACAGAAGAAATATTCCGATAAAGGCGATGATCGAGCGGTTCCAAAACAAACCCCTCTTTTCAGACCACTGGGTCTTGCGAAAAGGCGCCATGATGTCGTTATAGATGACGCTGCCCCAGGTCAGCATGTAAGAGGAGTCGGTTGACATATCGGCCGCCAGCATCGCAGCGATCAGAAGACCCATCAATCCAGGCGGAACACTAGTGCTTAGAAACCTGGGCATCGCTTCCAGAGAGTTCACCACCGGCCCCAGACTGGCGAGCGCGGCGATGCCCCAAATGCCCGGGATGAGAAAGCGACACACAAAGAAGAAGCTGGTTCGTGTGTAGACCTTGCGTCCTGTAGCCGTATCCTTTGCGGCGAGCACGCGCGCGATGATGGTCTGCCACGTCAAGACAGCGGCAGTATTCAGCATTAAGTTGAAGAGGACGTACTGCCAGCCCATGGTGGGGTTAATGAACGGATTGAATCCTCCCGCGCCATAATGAAGCTCAACCGTGCTGACCATATTCTCCCAACCGACGTTCATCAGAATGAGAATCGTGACCACAATTAATCCCGCACTCATCACGATGAACTGCATGTAGTCTGTTACCAGCACTGAAAGCATTCCCCCGAGAATTGTGTAGACAGCTACACCGACCAGCAGGGCCGTCATCATTATCTCGAGGTATTTCACATCCAGACCCGAAACCAAAACCAGGAACTGACCGCCTGTGCGCAGGAACACGCCCATGTTGAGCAGTCCGCCGAGTACGATGACCACGCCGGCTGCCCAGCGAATGCGAGGGCCGAACTTCTTTTCGAATAGTTCGGGAATAGTCATCACTCCCGAGTCGCGCAGTGGCTTGATCACAAATCCAGTTAGTCCAACCACAAGCATGGCAACCGCCATCAAGATGCCCGGTGTGGCGCCGGCAAATCCTTTCTCGAAGCCGTTCTGAGCAGTGTACATGCAAGTGACAATGCCAAACTCAGTAGCTGCCAGAGACGCGATGCCAAGGTAAACATCCATCTCGCGGCCGGCGACCAGGAAATGCTCTACCTTGCCCACATATTTGCGCACCATTAGACCGGCCGCCATAGTTGCCAGCAGATATAGTCCGACGATGCTTCCGTCCAACAGCCAGTTGAAATGTGTCATTCGCCTGATGCCTTTCTTCGGTGCGCTTTCTGAGGCTTACCCCAAACGCGAACATACTCGAATTTTCGCCAGAGAAATCTTTCGTACGGCCTCTATTGCCGGTGCGAAAGTGCGCCGCAAGTCAATATCATCGCTTGCTGCCAACGACTGCTTTACCGCCAGTGTAAAGGCATTCTTCAACTCGGTCCCGAAATTGACTTTAGTAATGCCGTTGGCTATGGCTCGGCGCAGCAACCCTTCCGGAACTCCTGAGCCACCATGCAGGACGAGTGCTGTGTCGCCGGCGGCCTCTCTAATTTGCGCGAGGCGTTCGAAATCCAATCTGACCTCGCCTTTGTAGAAGCCATGCGCTGTGCCTACTGCGACTGCCAGAGCATCAACTTCCGTTTCGGCAATGAAGCGCGAGGCGTCTTCCGGTCGAGTGTAAAAACCAATTTGATCGTCTGTGGTCGCTTCATCGTTGTGTGCGACGTGGCCAAGTTCGCCTTCAACAGAAACGCCGTTCCGGTGGGCCAGTTCAACCACGCGGCGCGTCTCGCGACAATTCTCGCTGAACGAAAGCCTGGAACCATCAAACATGACGGAGCTATAACCGGCCTCAATGCAGCGCAACGCCAGTTCAAAACTTCCACCATGATCGAGATGTAAGGCGACTGGCTTCTCCATTTGTTCCGCCGCTGCGCGTGCCATGGCAACGATCAGCGGAAGACCGAGGTAATTAATAGTTGATTCAGTGGTTTGTAAAATGATGGACGCGTGCAGGGCATTTGCCGCTCTCACATGCGCCAACAACGTCTCCGCATTGTAAAAGTTGAGAGCAGCCACCGCAGTTTGTGAAGCGCGTGCGGCAGAAAGTAACACCTGGCTGGTGACCAGTGGTTGCTCTCGCCGCTCATCGTGGATCTGAAGCACTCGATGCATGACTGCGTGTGAACCCCCGGAGAGCCCTCGATAACTGTAGGCCTACTGCTGCGTTAAAGGCCCATGAGCGGCCAGGAATTTTTTCAGAGTTTGCCGCGTGGGTTGTCCTTTGGTCCCGCCCACTTGCAGCGCCGATAATGCGCCGCAGGCGTTTGCCACGCCCAGGCACTCACTCACTGGCCGGCCTCTCAGGTAAGAAGAGACAAACCCGGCGGCGAAAGAATCGCCAGCACCAGTCGTATCGATCGGGTCGATCGGGAAACCTGTGGCTGAAGTGATCTCGCCATCTTTGATGGCCATAGCGCCATCAGGCCCTAATTTAATTACAGCGCAAGGAACCTGTTGGCCCAGGGCTTTCAGCGCTGCACTCACGGTGCGCGTGCGGGTCAACGCCAGAGCCTCAGCCTTATTGACAAAGAGTAAGTCGGTGTAGGCAAACACTTCTCGTATGCTATTGCTCCAACTGTGCGTAGGGTCAGAGTTTGGATCAAAGGAGGTAGTCAAACCCAGTTCGCGGGCCTCACGAAAGATCTGCGGGAAGGAAGCCTGTAAACGCGTTTGCAGAAAATAGGAAGTCATATGAAGGTGTTGGTGACCTTTCAATCTCGACCTATTCACGTCTTCCGGTCCGAGCGCGGCGATTGCACCCGGATAGGTCACTAAGGCACGGTCGCTGCGACTGCTGAGAGAGATCGTTACGCCAGTTTTCAAATCCTTATCCCGCGCGATGTGGCGCGTTGAGACTCCCGCTTCGCGCAATGCTGACAAACAGAATCCCCCAAAGTAATCCGAACCGACCCTGGCAATGAACGTCACGTCGTGCCCTAGTTTGGCTACTCCGCAGGCGAAAATTGCTGAAGCGCTACCCAGGGTCAGACGGAAGTCCTTAGCCAGAATCTCGCAACCCATCCTGGGGGGCTCTGCGAGACCGGACGCGACCGCGTCGATATTTAACTCTCCGATTACGATCACGCCTTTTCCAGCGCTTCTTCTCTTCATGCAAGTCTGCCAAGGCGCTTTCAAATGTTGCCAAGCTCTTTTGATTGCTTTCGGATCGAGATGATTCTAATATGATGTGAAACGGAATTGCAAAAAATTTCCTGGGAGGCTGGTAGATACTTCAATTTGGCCACCAATCCCGAAGGCGCGCGCAACCAATGGATCCACTCGCCACGATTCTAATGCTCTCCGATGCTGAGCGCGAGGTCAGGGGTCTGGTTCACACTCCTCAGGAGATCTTTCAGCAGCCGGATACCTGGGGACGGACCTATGAGAGTCTGTCGCAACTCGCCCCGCAATTAGAAACGTTTCTGAAACGTGCCGGCGTCTTCAACGACGTTCAGTCTCGTCCCTCAGTATTATTGATTGGCGCCGGTACTTCTGATTACATCGGTAGGACGGTGGCATCGCTATTTCGACGCCGTTGGCAGTGTGAAGTGGGGGCTGTGCCCAGTACGGATTTGCTAACTTGTGTGGATGATCATGTAGTAACGGGGAAATCGTATCTCTGGGTTTCATTCTCCAGATCGGGCGACAGTTCTGAAGGGGTGGCGGTACTGGAAGCCGCCCTCAAGCAACGTCCAGAGATTCACCACCTCATCGTAAGCTGCAACCGTGCCGGTAGGATGGCGCGTATGGTCAGCGAACGCGGCAACATCTGTCAGGTCATACTTGACGATGAGGTGAACGACCGGGGACTTGCGATGACCAGTTCTTTCTCGAACATGGTCGTGGCCGGTCAGTGTCTGGCCCATATTCGAGATCTCGCTGAGTACGGCACAACGCTGAAGGCGCTGATCAATGCCGCGAGAAAATTCCTTCCAACAGCAGCTGAGTTCGCAGATAGGGCAGTGATTGATGACTTCAAGAAAATCTGTTTTCTTGGGACTGGCGCGCTGCACGGAGTAGCTGTGGAATCCGCGCTCAAAGTGCTGGAGCTTACAGCCGGGAGAATCGTCAGCTTCAGCGAAACTTTCCTCGGAGTGCGGCATGGGCCGCTCTCAGCCATTGGTCAAGGGACTCTGGTAGTAGGATTCGTTTCGGGAGAACCGGGGCGCAGGTCCTATGAACTAGATCTGTTGGAAGAGGTTCGGGAGAAGAAGTTGGCGAAAGGTGTTGTTATTATTGCACCGAAAGTCAGCCTGAATGACAAGAAAATCATGGGAAAGATCGGTGCCGTGATGCCGCTCGAGCTTGCAGTGGCGGACTGCTACCGGCCGCCGGTGGACGTTTTTATCGGCCAACTCTTAGGACTCTTCGCTTCAATTAAGTTAGGGCTTAAACCTGATACGCCGAGCCCCGGCGGAGCTATTAGTCGCGTTGTTTCAAAAGTCAGGATCTATTAAAGCGATGGTGCCCAGCACGGTTCGTCTTAGACCAGAACCAATTCAACGCCACGGGCGCGCAATTCGGCTTGAGTTTCTGTTGCTAAGGCATCGTCGGTGATTATTTTATTGATAGCCGTTAGTGGCACGATGTGAGATAGGCTTCGCTTTCCGAACTTACTTGAGTCTGCGACCAGGATTCTTTCTTTGGCAATTCGCACCATCTCCTGGTTGACCTTTGATTCTTCCGGGTTGGGTGTACTGAGTCCGAAGTCGAGATCGAACGCGTCAACGGCGAGAAACAGTTTATCCGCGGAAAGCTGGCGCAGCATATCCTCAGCGAAATGGCCGACGGCCGAGTAAGAATTCTGACGTACCATCCCGCCGAGCAACACGAGACGAACGCCCTTTGCTCCCAACAGCTCCATCGCCACGTTAATCCCGTTTGTAATGACGGTGAGGTCTTGCCGATCCTTGATGTGCCGGGCTATGTGCAGAGTGGTAGTGCCGGAGTCGAGGATGATTGAATCACCATTGTTGATTAATGCCGCAGCTGCGGCTCCGATACGTTGTTTCTCATCGGCATGTAGGGCAGCTTTGACTTGTAGCGATGGGTCTACACTGACGGTCTCAATTCGAACCGCACCGCCGTGCGCGCGTCGCACCAGGCCACGTTTGTGAAGACCTTTGAGGTCGTTGCGGATAGTAACTTCGGAGATTTCAAATAAGCGGCTGAGTTCGGCGACCTCTACTTTCCCGTGCTCGCCGATCAGTTCCAGAATCTTGGTGTGGCGCTCGACGTTCAACATATTGTCATCACTCTCCAGCAACGGTCGTCCCAGCGCTCAAGGATTCCAAAGCGACTAGACGCCTGTACGTCATGTTCGTTCGAGTTTAAGCAGTTGTCAAGAATGTGGTGGGGAAAATGTAGGATGTGAAAGTAACTGAAAGCGGAATTGTTACTCTGCGAAAGGGGCTGAACCTCGGAAGATTGCTGGGTGGGGGGTAGCTCGGGCGTCACCTTCAAACGCGTTGAGCGCCAAAGTTCATCGCATAGTAGATAGCGCCGAGGGTGCCCGCGGCATTGCCAAGCGCGGCCGGAATGATCTTCACGCTATGGCCCTGCGGTCGCCACTCAATTTTGGTCATAAATTCCGCTAGCGGCTCGAAGAGTGCCGCACTCGCCTGCGCGATCCCGCCGCCGATAATGATGACTTCCGGATCCAGCGCGTTGATTATCGAGGTGATTCCCGCGGCGAGATTTTTTACGGATCGCAGCCAAACATCACTGGCCTTTTCATCGCCATTTAGATGTGCTGCCACTAGTTCACGCGTGGAAGTAAATCTACCGGCCGAGCGTTCCGGCAAAGTCGCGTTTCCGATTGTTTGTTCCAGGCTTCCCGGTGTACCGACGATATCCGGCGGTCGATCGGCGTGTAAGCTGATGTGGCCAAGGTGACCTGCTCGTCCAAGATGACCTTTATATAGACGCCCTTCCGCGAGGATTGCTCCGCCGACTCCGGTGCCGAGCGTTAATAACACGACGTCACGGTAGCTCACCGCCGCACCAATCCAATATTCTCCCAGCAGCGCCGCATGAGCATCATTGAGAACAGGCACTTGATGGGAGACTTGTAAGGCGTTGGTCCAATTAAGTCCTTCAAGTCCTCGAAGTTTTCCCGGCATACTGACAATGGAGAGGCTGTCGCGTGCGGCCAGACCCGGTGCGGCAACACCAATCCAGCGCGCCGATTCTGCTCTGGTCTCTTCAATTTGTTGAATCCCTTGCCTGATTGTTTCAACCCATGACTCCGGCGACTCAGCGCGTGTTTCGGATGACGATAGCTCCAGCACCTCGCCTGTATGTGAGGCGGCGACAACCTTAAGATTCGTTCCTCCGAGATCAATTCCGATTCCGTAAGGCATTCAGATTCTCCAGGTTGACCAGAACACACCTGCGTGATTCAAAAGCTCTCGACAAAGCTGGCAATTGGTTACGCCACTGCTTCTTGAACCAGTCCAAAAACTGATTCGACGATCTGCTGCACTTGTTCTTCCGTTTCGGCTTCGGCTGAGAGTCGTATGATCGGTTCGGTGTTTGACGCGCGCACGTGCAACCAGCCGTGAGGGAGGGTAACTTTAACCCCGTCTGTCAAATCCATGGGAGCGTCTGCATAGAGCTGTCGGATCATCTTTAACACGTCCGCGATCTTATGGGACGGGCAGATAACTTTCTTCTTCATCATGTGCAAATGGGGAAGCTCCGAAAGAATTTCCGAAAGCGAGCGCGCCTCCCTGGCCAGCAGATGAAGGATTAGCGCCATGCCGACCAGGCTGTCGCGGGCAAAGTTGATTCGAGGATAAATCACGCCGCCATTGCCTTCGCCACCGATCACCGCACCTTCGCGTTGCATTTGCTCGGTCACGTTGGCCTCGCCTATCCGGGTGCGGAATAGCGGACAGTCAAACCGCTTAGCCACAAAATCCAGAGCGTGAGTAGTTGAAAGATTAGCGACAACCGGTCCGCGTTCCTGGCCCAGCACGTAGAGCGTGGCCAGCACCAGCGTGTAGTCTTCACCAATCGGCTCTCCTTCGCCAGAGATTATTGCGAGCCGGTCGGCGTCCATGTCCTGGGCAAATCCGATGTCGGCTCGGTGCTGTTTGACGGCGTTGCAGAGATCTCCGAGATTTTCCGGAAGCGGCTCCGCCGGTCGCGGGAATTGACCATTAGGTTGATCGTTGATGGTGAATACTTCCGCGCCCAATGCTTCGAGCAGTTTAGGGCCAACGATTGATCCGGCTCCATTACAGGCATCAAGCACAACGCGCAGGCGCTCAGATCGTTCCGGTAGAGGTCCGAGGACATCGAGTATCGCTTTGATATGTATATCGGTAGCGCCAGGCAGCGACTCGACGCCACGCATCTCAGCGCCGACAACTTTGATGTATTCACCCTGGTGGTAGATGTCGAGCATCTCGCGCGCCGAGCCCGCGCCCAGAAATAGTCCATCCGGGCCGATGAACTTTAAAGCGTTCCATTCCGCCGGATTATGGCTGGCTGTAATTGCGAGGCCGCCTTGAGCATCGTAACGGCGCACCATTAGCTGCACAGTCGGAACCGGGCACATGCCCACGTCCACCACGCGGCAGCCACTCGATAGCAACCCGGCTATCACGGCCTGCTTGACCATCTCCCCTGAGGTTCGCGGATCACGTCCAATGACTATCCGACCCGATCCAACGTAGGTTCCGAAAGCCTGCGCAAATCGTGTCAGGAGAGTTGGCGACAGCGAATCCCCGATTACGCCGCGCACACCGGAAATGCTGATCTTTAGAGTTGGTATAGCTCGCATAATTTGCGTTAGAACTTTGAACTTGGAACTTTGTACTTTGTACTTTGTACTTCGATTCGCGGGACCTTGATAAGGTAATACAACTTCAAAGCACAAAGTTCAAAGATCAAAGTACAAACCTCAAAATATCACTTTCTTAAACGGTCGCGGGCCCATTCCAACAACTGCCGCGCCCGCGAAGCTTCGGCCGCTTCGACTATCAAACGGATCATTGACTCGGTGTTTGAAACGCGCGCGTGCACCCAGCCGTCAGGCAACGTCACTTTTATTCCATCAGTAAGATCGTAAACCAGCTGCTCCCGCTCGACGATGAGACGGAAGCTCTGAAGCATAGAATAGAGACGGTTTGGCTCAAGCTGAATGTTGTGCTTGATCATGGTGAGGCGCGGGAGTTGCACGACGAAATCCGAAACAGCTTCACCATCGCGCGCCAGACGCTCCAGGATCAGTCCAATAGCCGCAGCGCTATCGTGTGTCGGATGCACTTCAGGAACGGCAATCCCACCGCTGCCTTCGCCACCAAGTACGGCCTGGTATTCAACAATTGCTTCCGACACATAGGCCTGTCCGACAGGTGTGCGCACCACGCTGGCGCCATACCGTGCGGCAATCTGATCCACGGCGCTACTGGTTGAAACATTAGTCACGATGGGGCCGACCCTCTGTAGCAATCGTGTCTCTGCTGCAAGAGCCAGAGTTAACTCCTCCGAAAGAGGGTCGCCGTGTTCAGTGACGATTCCGAGACGCTCGCCATCCGCATCATGAGCGAAGCCGATGTCAGCGTGGCCTGCCTTTACTACCGCGCCCAGTTGCGCCATGGTTTCCGGCTTCGGCTCCGGCGAGTGGGGAAAGGGTGCGGATGGATCGTCGTTCAGAGCCATCACTTCGCAGCCCAGTAATTCAAGCCAGCGAGGGATTAAACGGGCACACGCGCCATTGCAGCAGTCGACTGCTACGGTTAAATGTTTTGCTCTGATGGCTTCAACGTCGAAAGCTGCTGCAAGTGTTTTTAAGTGATGCGGCGTCGGATCCCGATCCTCAATGGTGGTTTTGATTTTGTCCCAGCCAGTTTTGAGAAACTCCCCTTGATGATAAATGTCGAGCAGCTCTTCGCCCTGGGTTGCATTTAGATAAAGTCCGTCACCGCGGACAAACTTGAGCGCGTTCCACTGCTCCGGATTGTGGCCGGCGGTGATCGCGATCCCTCCTACCGCACCAAGTTCAGTGATGGCCAGTTGCATGCTCGGAGTTGTGCAAATTCCCAGACCAATAACTTCGCAGCCGGCCGCGAGTAAGCCGGCATTGACTCCGGCCTGGACCATCAGGCCGGAAGGACGGGTATCGCGACAAACGAGTATCCGCCCGGCATCCATGTAGGTGCCAAAAGCCTGCGCGAATCCCACAACCAATTCCGGCGTGAACGATTCACCGACTATCCCGCGGACGCCGGTGATTCCGATCTTAAGTGGCTTCATAGACTGACTTCCTAAGACCCCGACTAAACTCCGAATTCAGTGCGGACCGCCCTGGTATCACGTATCAGCAGCAACACCAGAATCATCCCGACAAGTGGAACAAGGCTCGCTGCAATTAGAATCGGCTCGAATGAATAACGGTCGGCCACGTAACCGATCAAGTAGGTTGAGATGATAGTACCGAGTCCGGCGCCGGTGCCGCTCATTCCGCTGACGGTGGCCACCGATTCGCTGCGATAAAGATCTGAAGGCAGCACGAGCGCCATGGTCGAGAAAGACGCGTAAGCGAAAGTCGAGATGGCAAAGAGACCGGCGATCGCGAAAAGGTTTCCAGTAAAAATGGTTGGGATTAACAAAGCCATCCCCAGTCCACCAAAAATAACCACGGCCTTGCGTGCGCGCAGGACGGGCCATCCCCGTCGGATGAGCCAACTCGACATGCCGCCGCCGAAGAAGTTACCGAGATCTGCCGCGACGAATGGAATCCAGAAGGCTAGCAGACCTTGTTCCGGATTAATGCCTTTAGCAACAAGGTAAATCGCGAACCAGTCTGTAATAAAGAACCAGATTGGGTCGGTCATGGTGCGTGCGGCGATGATGCCCCAGGTTTGTGGCAGCTTAACCAATTCCTGCCAGGACAGGGGTGGACCAGTGCGTTTCTCTGCCGACCGTTCCTCTTGCCGGTCGTCCAAAATCATTTTTAGTTCGTCCTCACTGATGCGAGGATGCTTTTCCGGAGGGAAGTATAGCCAGCGCCATGCGACGAGCCATAAAAATCCTAGTGTACCGGTAATGATGAAAGTGGGCCGCCAGGCTTTATCGAAATAATAGTACAGGCCAATGACGAGTAGCGGCGCGATCGCTCCTCCAATTGATGAGCCGCTGTCGAAGAGGGCTACGGCCCATCCGCGTTCACGCTTTGGGAACCACTCCGAGACCGCCTTCGTCGCCGCCGGCCAGTTTGCCGATTCGCCCGCACCCAGCAGGAACCGGAAGACCGCAAAACTTCGCAAGCCGACAGCTAGTGAAGTGAGCATCGCAGCAATCGAATACCATATGACGGTCACCGTCAGCCCTTTGCGTGTTCCGACTCGATCGATGACGCGGCCCGAGACGGTCTGGCCGATCGAGTAGGCAACACGAAAAGCGATGATGATCAATGCAAACTGTTCGTTGTTCCAGCGGTACTGAATCTTCAGGTAAGGACCAAGCACGGACAAGGTCTGGCGGTCGATGTAGTTTATGACAGTCGAAGCAAACAGCAGCCCGCCAATCCACCAGCGCAAGTTTTTGATAGGTCGCCGGCTGATACTAGTCTTGTGCTCGGCAGTCGCCATTGTTTCTCCTTTTCGGTCGGCAAGCCTTAATGCTCAGTTAACTCGGAGATGAACCGCTCGCAATGAGCCACGTCTGCCTGAGTTTTTATGCCCTGCTCTTCGCGACTATCAGCAATTGGACAAGCGAAAACGCCGTGCGTCTGCGCGGCGAAGTAATTGATGAGCTCGTTAGGAAAGCCCAGTTCTCCGCCGGGACGTTCGTAACGCTGGTCCGTTTCGTTCCAGTAGTGGCGCTTCAAATCTATGAGAGCTCGGAACATCGCCTCGCTTTTAAGTACGAACATCCCGATGTTGGTTTCACCGAACTCCGGCTGCTCAAGTTTCTCGAGGTGGGTCTCGCGCGCAGTTTGCACGCGTCCTTTTTCGTTGCGCAGCAAAGGTGCATAGGGACGTGGTTTATAGGTGGTCGGAACCACCATCTCAAAACCTGGAAAGAGTGCTGCAAGCTTGAGCGAGCGTCGCATGGTGTTTGGTTGAATTACGGGTTGCGTACTCCAAATAACCAGGGCGCTGCCCTGAAATCCCTGCATCTGTTCCTCTGCCCACAGCACGGCGTCGGCAGTCCCGAGAGCCTGCGGTTGAACTACGAACGTAATATCTTCTTTTATCAGGGATCGAACCTGAGCCTCCGTCTCGGGTGAGACGATCACAATCGGCTTCCGCGTTTCTCCGAATGCCATGCGAAGGTTTTGCAGTACATGAAGGATTGCCGGCGTATCCAGAATCGGTACTAGCGGCTTGGGAATCCTCAGACCCGACGCGTGAGAGCGAGTACCTTTGCCCGCTGCCACGATCACGGGCCAAACTCCCTCGGTCGTTTCGTTTGGATTGATATTATCGAGCAGCGCATTTACGCCGGAGCGAGATTTTGTCGTTTCGGGCCCGGAAGCGTTGAATTCTTCAATGGCTTCGCGCCAGACGACTTCAGCTTCGATCGGCGCGAGCCCTTCACCGGGAGTTGAGATCATCACTGATCCTTCTTCAACACCCTGTCGGTTTTGCGGTCCGTAGTACTCCTTCTGCACGCGTTCAATCAGTCGCTCAACATTCTCTTGAGTGACCAATGCCAGCACATTACCGCCAAAGCCTCCGCCCATCAGGTGTGCTCCGTAGACTCCCGGACTTGCGCGGATGATTCCGATTAATCGCTCCACTTCCGGCGTGCTTACCTGATAGAGGTCACGCAGGCTGGCGTGTGATTGATCCAGAAGAGCGCCAAGCAGGCGCATAGCGGCATCGATTTCTTGCTCAACATCGCCGCCGCTCTGGAGGTTGGACAAGTTCTCGAGAATCTTCTCGGACGTTTTGACTCGGCGCACCTCGCCAATGTGGTGTAGCGCCCTGGCCTGCAATTGAAGTGGACGTTCGGCGCGTTCGGCAACAAGCATTGGAAAGGAACGAGCACAGGCGTCGAAAGATTCTGGATACTCTAGTCCAAGCTCGTTGAGAGTTAGTGTCAGGGGCAGTTCTTGCAAGAGTGCTTCGACCTCGTCGAGTGCCCCTGGTACTCCGGTCTGTAGTGACCGAATTGCTGACAGCCATTTTATATAGAGTTGCGGTTGTCTCGCCTTCCATCCTTCGATTAACGCCGGAATGACGATCCGCGAGACGGCGGCGCGTTCGTTGTATTCGATCATCACCTCCTGCCCTTTGTCCGCGGCTTGGGAAAAGAAAGTTACCCAGCGAAACTGCTTGCCCGGTAGGGCGACGTGGCGTGCCTGTTGGTCAAAATAAGAAATGAGTACCGCATGATCTCGTTTAGCGAGACAAATGGTGATGTGGTCCATAGCGCCGCCGCGCGTCCCCACGTACCACTCTGCCTTAGAGGAGTCGCGCGCCAGCTCCATGGGCACGTGCGGGAGCTCATTTACCTCTCGCACCGCCGCTCCGGCCAGCACAACCAGGGCTGACGAAGAGGACGCGCCTCCACCGGCCGGAATACTCGAGTCAATTATAAAATCAAATCCATGCAAGGCCGCCTCGCCGCAATTAATACGAGTAAAGAAAACAGCACCCTTCACGTAATTGCTCCAATGGGGACTCTTGGCAGGATGGTCGTATAAGTACGATAGCCAGTCGGCTTCGGCATTACTTTTGTTCGATACCGGCGGTCCGTCGGAGAGGGTGAAATAAAATGGCGGGTAAGTATTTAGGGTGGACGCCCCACGCACAGACTCCGTTAAGGATCCGCGGAAGAGGATGAGCATGTCGTGCTCGCGGCTACCAAAGGGAAGCGAGGCGGTCGGCAAGTAGGACACGTAATCGATATGCTCACCGAGAATGTTAATGCGGGCCGGCGCACGCAACAGGCTGACAGGTCCGTCGCCGTAGAGTTTCACAAAGAGTGCGCACATCGAAGTTAGCCTGTGCATTTGCAGCCTGAGAGTTTCAACGTCGCCACCATACATCCGCTTTAGCAGGAAGATCAGGCTGCGGGGTATTAGGTCAGATGCCGAACTACTTCCGTCGAGAACGTATTGAAGTGCTGTGAGCTCTGCGCCTGCCTCGCTGAGTTTTGGCACATCGTCGCCGCAGTTTTCGAGGGCGATGTCCGTCAGCTGCATTAGGTCGGAAGTATTCAATTTGTTTCTCACACATGAAATGCAGCTACATTTCACCGGATAGGACATCTACGTGAAGCCAAGTTAGTTCGCGCTTGAAACTAACTCGAACCAATTGTTTATATTCCTCGGTCTTTAAGTCGTACGTTACCGAACTGAAGGAAGTAGCGCGCGCTCTTATAACATTCATCAGGAAGCGGTAACAAGAAAGCTCAACGTCCCGGGAGACTTTGGTTTGCGGTCCTGAATAGCTCATTGCCACCCACCGCTTGTCGGCTTTCTTGGCTGGGAACCAGGTTAAATTGTCTTGCTGCCTTCCGTTTATTGGTGCTATAAAGCCGCAGTTATAGCGACCATTGAATATCGAATCGAGCCCGGCAAGGTTGTTGGGAATGGCCGGCTTGGAAATGGGTTTGTAAATATCGTCAACTTACCGGTGCACCAGATTTCCGTGGGACATCTCGGGTAGCATTCGCGCCAAATAGAGAGGGGTGCGTGATGGGTGGATGGAGTAGGAGAAAGTTGCTTGCGAGCCTCGCGCTGGCCGCTGCAGGGGAAGGGGCAATCGTCAACGGCTGGCAGTCGCGACCAAAAAGAAGACAGCTGGGCAGGGAAGTGCCTAACAAAGGAAAGCTTGCACTGGAAGATTACGAACCAAAGAGCATGCTCCATGTCTCAGAGACTGAGGTACCGCGCGCTCGCTTCCCGGTCATCGACTTCCATACCCACCTCTCCTGGTCTGCTCGTCGCCGACAAGTAACAGAAGCGCATAACAACGCGACGCCGGCAGAAGTTCTACCAATCATGGATCGGAAGAATCTGCGAATGATGGTGAACCTAACCGGTGGGTACGGCAAGGTGCTTGAGCAAACCATAAACTACTGGCAGAAGCCCCATCCAGAAAGATTCATCGTTTTTACAGAGCCGTGGTTCGAAAAAATTACCGAACCGGGCTACGCGCAGTTTCAGGCAGATCAGATTGTTCGCGCTCAGGGACTGGGAGCCCGCGGCTTGAAGTTGTTAAAGACGCTTGGTCTCTATTTGCGCGAGCGGGTTACCAGTGGACCTCTTGTGAAAATCGATGACCGGCGCTTCGATCCGATGTGGGAAGCGGCGGGCGCTCACCGTATGCCGGTCGCCATTCACACCTCGGATCCCGAAGCATTCTTTCTACCTACCGATCGCTTCAATGAACGGTATGAAGAGTTGAGTGCGCATCCCGATTGGTCCTTTCACGGTAAGGACTTTCCCAGTAACCTGGAATTGCAGGAGGCGAGAAATCGAGTGATGGCCAGACACCCCAAAACACAGTTTGTTGTGCTGCATGTCGGGGATTCTGAAAACCTTCCTTACGTTTCTGAACTACTGGATCGCTATCCAAATATGCATGTTGAGACTGGGGCGAGGATCGGTGAGCTGGGGCGACAGCCTCGTGCTTCGCGGACGTTCTTCGACAAATATCAGGATCGCATTCTGTTCGGCACAGATGCTGTGCCTGGCGGTAATGACACACCGCAACAGATTTTTGGCGAGCGTTTGTATGAGATCTACTACCGGTTTTTGGAAACTGAAGATGAGTATTTCGATTACGCGCCGGCGCCCAAACCACCTCAGGGAAGGTGGCGAATCTACGGCATCGGTCTACCGGAAAAGATTCTTCGCAAAGTCTACTACGAGAATGCCGAACGCTTGTTGGGCCTAAAGAGGTAACAGGGAACTAACAACTGATACTCCTTTCGCTGAAACGTTCAGCCCTTGCCGAATCCGGCAAGTTCTAATCAAACATGTCAGACTCGAACATTACGCGCCGATCTTTCGTGCAGACGGGTCTCCTGTTCTTAGCCGCCTGGCGCGCGAGGGTGATTTTTGGTTCGGGTCGTAAGCCCTCCTCGGGAGTGGAGATACGGCTGGACGGGCTGGCGGATAGTTTAGCTCGCGAGGTGGTTAACTTTGGACTACCACTACCGCCCGGTTTTCTCTCAAACCCGCGGAATGTTCGAGTGATAAATGCAACGGGCCAGGAATTGAAGGCTGCAGTTCGTGCGCTTGAGCCGTGGCGCATTGGGGGCAGGGAAGGAAGCATTCGGTCGTTGCAGATTCAGTTCACTTTGGATTTCAGCCAGCAGCGAAGCCAACGGATCAGGATCGTCTTCAAACCACGACGAGAAAACGAAAACGACTTTGTCCCCGTTGAAGAGACCTTAATTAGCAAGGATGGCCTGAGTGGACCAAGAGTCATGGCAGTGTTGCCCGCCCATTGGTTATGTGATTCCCTGGTGGTTGGCCCACAAATACCCGCCTCGATGTCCGGGCCATATGCTAGTTACGATTCCTTTGTTGAAAAAAACTTTCCCGGCTCGCTGGCCTTCCTCGACAGCCAGGTTTACTCAGAGTGGCTTTTCGATCGTACGAATGCCTACAACAAAATGTATGTCCGGACGGGTGAAAAAAAATTCCTCGAGGCTGCATACCACGCGGCGCACTTCGTAAGACTCCACACCAGGATGGACGGCCCGGACGCAGGTATCTTCACGTTGAAAGGTCCGGACCTAAAGTATGTCTACCCCCGTGCCATGCACCAGCACTATCTATTGACTGGTGACGAACGCGCGCTGGCGACTGGCAAACTGATGGCCAAATACTGTTTTAGGAATCAGGACCCGGTCTATCAACCCGAGCGCATAGCCCCCGTTCCGCTCCAAGTTGATCCGGAGCGAGGTCGAAAATTCTGGACGCTCAGACATCAGGGCTATGGTCTACTCGGCATTCTTCATGGATGGGAGATGACTGGCGATCGGAAATACTGGCAGAAGGCGCGCGAGTGTGTCGACGCCTATTACAAACACCAACGTCAACCCCCAGATGGGCGACCGCCAGACGGCTCTTTGAGGCAGGACTGGGAACTCTACGACCCGAATGAGGCGACTTTCAAAGGCGCCACCTCTGCCTGGATGATGGCATTGCTGTTAGATCCACTTTTCCACTACTGGACACTGACGGGCGATCAGCGCATCGCCGAGATAGTCGTCAAGTGGTGCGATTTTCTTGACCGTCAGGGGATGCTGCCCGACGGCTCCAAGGCCTACTACGTAATCAACTGCTTCGCGCGCTTCAATCCAAAGGAATCACCAGGCGAACCCGGCCCTGACATGGAGATGCATAACGCGGAGATGGCTTACACCTTCGCTCTGGGCAGTTTCTTTACCGATGATCAGAAGCGGAGGAGAACTTACCGAAAACGCTTTGAAAGAGTCTTTCCACTGGCAGTCGCACTTAATGTTAACCAACCGGCACGCGCCTTTAATTGGGCCTTTCAGTTCTCAAGTCAACTTGTCTACTTCATGCAACACGCCGGAAAAGGAAAACAGAAGTAGAGAAGCTCAGTCCGTAAGCAATAGTGTTGGCCAGGTCAAAAGAAAAAATGATGCTTCGCCAAATATTTCTTCTGCCCGCGTTTGCGGGCGCAATTGCTATCGCTGCGTTTGGACAAAACGAAACCAGCGTAATCAGGCCGGAACCGAGTGATGAGGTACTCGTCAATCCGGGTATGGGTATCACCACGTTTCAACGATTCAACGGTCAACCGTTGAATCAGGGTCTCCGCTGGTCAGAAGAAGGTCCAACAACAAAACACTCGGAGTCTGCTGCGCGATCGGTTTTTCCGGATACTTCCATTGCATATTGCCGCTGGTTCTGGAGTGAGCTTCAGCCGGCTCCCAATCGCATCCGCTGGGAGATCATCGATACCGCTCTCGAGGAAGCGCGAGAGCATCATCAAACTCTGGCCATTCGCCTGATGCCTTACGATGAAGAGCATCCATTGCCGGAATGGTTTCGCAACTCTGGGGCGCGCCGGGCCAACAAAACCACAGACAAGGACGGTGCTATTTGGCAGCCGGACTTCAGCGATCCGCTCTACATTAAATATTGGAGCGCCTTCATTGCCGAGGCCGGCGTCCGCTACGATGGCCATCCCTTTCTCGACAGTGTAGACATTTCATCTGTTGGCTATTGGGGCGAAGGCTGGAGCGACTACATGCCGGCATTTCAGGTTCAAAGGACGCTAATCGACATTTACTTTGACGCCTTCAAACGCACACCGCTGCTGATGAATTTCGACGAGCCACAAGCGCTCGCCTACGGCACTGGACGCGGCGCCGGCTGGCGGCTTGACTGTCTGGGCGACATGGGCCGGCAATGGAAAGACAGGCCAACCTTTTCTCACATGCTCGACTTCTACCCGCAGCAAATCGCGCGTATGGGAATTCAAAATGTTTGGCAGCGAAGCCCCGTCTCTCTGGAGACCTGCTGGGTTCCGGGTTTCTGGAAAGAGAAGGGGTGGGACGTAGATTACATTCTTGACCAGGCGCTCCGCTGGCACGTCAGCAGTTTGAATGTAAAGTCGTCACCTATTCCTCCCGAGTGGCAGCAGAAGTTTGACGAATTTCAGAAACGGATGGGTTACAGGTTTGTTTTGCGGCGGATCGAATACCCGCGAACTGTGAAAGCCGGGCAGATGATGCCCTTGCACATGTGGTGGCTGAACGCCGGGGTTGCGCCCACATATCGTCAATACAAGTTAACGATCCAATTTCAAGCGGGCACGGAAAGCCAGAACCTTCCCCTTGAGGTCGATGTGACAAAGTGGATGCCAGGTGATGCTGTCGTGGATCAGCTTATTTATGTGCCCGATTCGCTGCCGCCCGGCTCATATCGAACCCGCCTCGCGCTTCTGGATCCTCGCACGAATCAACCCGCAGTTCGTCTCGCCATCAGGGGCCGTGAACCGGACGGCTGGTACAGTCTGGGAACGATCGCAGTCACGTCGAGCGCCGCGCAAAAAAAGTAACCGGTTCTCTAACCGTCCCCACCTTCACGAGAGGGAACACATGAAAAGCAGTTCGGTACATTCTGTTCGCGGGTTTCTATTGTCGGTTGTTTTTCTGTTTACTCTGACCAGCGTGCCAGCTGGTCAAAGTTCAACCACTGCCCAGTCGGAAACCACATATCAGGTCGCAATCGAAAACAGTGTTCACATCAAAATGCGCGATGGTGTGTTCCTGGTTGCAGATGTCTATCGACCCAAGGTAGAGGGCAGGTTTCCAGTACTGCTTGAACGCACACCTTATGACCGCAATGGTGAGTCCGGCATGGCCTTTGAGTTGGCTAGTCATGGCTACGTCGTTGTTCTTCAAGACACTCGCGGGCGCTACGAATCGGGCGGCATGTTCTACCCATTCCGTGACGAAAGTCAGGACGGCTTTGACACAGTAGAGTGGGCGGCGAAGTTGGACTATGCCAACGGTAAGGTCGGGATGTTTGGTGGCTCATACGTTGGGGCCACGCAAATGCTCGCCGCAATGGCCAAACCGCCGCACCTGGTGGCGATCTTTCCTTTTCTGACAAGTTCAGACTATTACGAAGGATGGACTTATCAGAGCGGCGTGTTGATGCAGTGGTTCACGAGTTCCTGGACCTCGATATTGGCTGTAGACACGCTCCGCAGACAGGCCGAGGAAAAAATAGAGGCGAAAGAGTGGGTGGCAACAATGCCCGTTGAAAATTATCCACTCTTAACTCTTCCGGCTCCGGCCAGCCTCGCTCCATATTTTCACGACTGGATTGAACATGAGCGAAGCGACGCTTACTGGCGGCGCTGGCGAGTCTCTGATCACTATCGAGAAATGGACGTCAAGGGTTTGCATGCGGCCGGCTGGCACGATCTGTTTCTCAAGGGCTCAATCAGGAACTATACGGGGCTGCATGCCGAAGCGAATAACCCTGAGGTGCGCGCCGGCCAGCGACTGCTTATCGGGCCCTGGGCGCACACACCAACCTCGGCAGAAGGGAAGGTGGGCGATGTCGTGTTCGGGAAAAGCGCGGTGTTGGACATGACAGGTACGGCGCTTAAATGGTTTGACTACACGCTGAAGGGACGTCGGAACGATTTCGCGGATGCGGCTCCGGTCCGCCTCTTTATCATGGGTGAGAACGTCTGGCGTGAAGAGCATGAATTCCCACTTGCGCGGACACGCTACACGAAATACTACTTGCACTCGAGCAGGGGTGCGAACGGGCCGGTCAGCGACGGGGAGTTGGGACTTTCTCCACCAGGCGAAGATCGACCGGATCAGTTCGAGTACGATCCAAAGAACCCTGTGCCTACTATTGGTGGCCGACTCTGCTGCGGCCTGGCAGTGCCTCCCGGCCCATTCGATCAACGGGCAAATGAGTCCCGCCCGGATGTGCTTACGTTTTCGACCCCGCCGCTCGAAAAGGATCTTGAGGTTACCGGGTTCATTAGTCTTGATCTTTACGCAGCCACGTCAGCGTTGGACACAGATTTTACGGCGCTGCTTGCGGATGTATCCGAGACTGGGTACGCGCGCTTTCTTACAGACGGCGTGGTCCGCGCACGCTATCGCGCTGGCACGGAGCGAGCGGAGAAGGTTGTTCCGGGGAAAGTTTATAAATACACCATCGACCTGTGGGCGACTAGCAACCTGTTCAAGAGGGGACATCGCTTAAGGCTCTATATTTCAAGCAGCAATTTTCCGCGGTTCAATCGCAATCCGAATACTGGCGAGGCAATGCTCGGCTCTTCTCGGTCACTGACGGCTAATCAAACCATCTATCACGATAACAAGAACCAGTCGGCGTTAATCTTGCCGGTCATTCCTCGAAAGTGAAGGACATATACTTGAGGTTAAGCGCGATTACTAAGAATGCAGAAGTGGTGTTCCAAACCGGGGAAAAGTCGAAAAAAGTTCTTGCATTTCCTCGGGAGGCAGTGCTATAAGCCGGACGGTAAAAAGTTAGCCCAGATTCGATCCCTTTTTAAAAGAACCCCCTTAGTTTGATTAGTTGTTTTTACGATGTTCGATTTAGGCGGCGGAGTTAGTATTAAACAACAACTAACCTGCCTCTCATAACAAAGGGCTAAGGCTCGAGGGTTCGTTTGAATCGTCAACAAACGTCGAATACGGGGCTTTCCAGAAGCTGAGGTAATCCTCGAGACCCAAAGGGTCGTCAAGAAACTCGCAATTAAGTATGAAGCTCCCCAAGCTTTGACAACCTAATTTCTCACTCTAAGGAGTCTATATGAGAATCGCACGTAGAATCATGATCAGCTTGCTCCTAATTGGCTGCGTTTTCGCCCTGGCGGTTCCGGCTTATACCCAAGGCACGGATCTCGGAACGATTCGTGGCACCGTGACCGATCCGAAAGGGGACGCTGTTCCCAACGCTGCCGTACAAGTGACCGATTTGGCGACGAATATTTCGCGCGATCTCACGACGAATGGGGATGGTAACTACGAAGCGGCGGGTCTTAAATCAGGCGCTTATCGTGTGACTGTTACGGCCTCTGGTTTCAAAACCACTTCGATCAATGCCAGGTTGAGTGGGAGCGAGGCAGTGCGTGCCGACGCCCGGCTCGAGGTCGGCGATACCAGCGCCGTGGTGACGGTTACGACTGAAGCGGGATTAATTCAGACAGAAACTCCAACCATCAGCGGTAGCATAAATAATCGTCAGCTGATTGAACTCCCGCGCGACAGCCGGGACATATATCAGTTCCTTTACCTCAATCCGAATATTACCCAGTCGGCCGACGGCACCGATTTTAAATTCCTGGGGGCTCAGAGTTACGGCGCGGCATTCTCGCTCGACGGCCAGCGGTCTAACGGCGGCATTTTCGGAGGGGCCACGGCGAGCCAGCCTTCACTGGAAGCCATTAGTGAGTTGACGGTTCTGTCAAATAACTTTACCGCCGAGTATGCCGGCATTGCCAACATCCGTATTGATACCAAACGCGGTGAGCAGAAGTTTCACGGCTCGTTGTTTTATAACAACAAAAACTCCGCCCTCGCGGCGTGGACAATTCAAGACAAGATTAACCTGGCTAACTTTGTGCCAAACGCCGCCCGCCCGGATTACCCCAAGCCATATTTCAACCTCAACGAGACTGGTGGGTCGATAAGCGGTCCGGTCTTCGGCAGCAAAAAGACATTCTTTCTTGGCGCTTATGAACGACGTTGGAACATTGACACAGTGCGATTCTCTTCCACTACACTGCCCGGACAGCGCCTCCTGAATGGTGACTTTACGCAGCTCAGCAATGCAAACAAGGGTGCAGTTCCGGCGGCTGTGCTACCTTTGCTGACGGCGGATGAGTTAGCCAATAATACTATTTTAGTCGGCTCTACCCGGCGCTTTACGACAATTCCGCAGCGCTTACTCAATCCGACGGTCGCCAAACTCATACAAAATTATTTTCCAAGTACCAGCCTTGCCTCTTCGGTTGACTCTACTCGGAAGATTGAGGGATTTCGCCCAGAATGTGGCCTCTCGAAACACTCGGGACCTCGTGACCGCGAGAATCGATCACGACTTCACAAGCAACGATAAGTTCTACGCAGTTTACAATTATCAGAGGAACCCAAGTCACTCTGGTGCAGTGCAAAACCCATTTCCGGCCCTGGGTCTGCGTACGAACGAACAGACCAACCATACGCTCTCGCTTTCCTACTCGCGTGCGTTCTCTACAAATCTCGTCAATGAGGCTCGCGGCGGTTTCAATTCACAGAGTTTGTTTAGGAAGGCCCCGCGAACTCTCCGCGAATTCCTCGGCTCTATTGGCTTCAGCGATACGGATATCACGGCTTATGGCGCCGTAGTAGGCCCGTCAGCGCTTGATACTCCAGGCCATACGGCCCTCAGCATTACAGGCTTCGGAACACGTTACTTAACAATGGCGGCCGCAGTGTCAACCGCACCCTTGATCAAAAACTCGCCACCTTCGGGGATACGCTGACGTGGATAAAGGGAAATCATAGTATGAAGGGTGGCTTCGACTTTGTCCGCAATCACGGCACGGATGGTTTTGTCGCAAACAGGGGTAATCCCCGGGGTCGCATCAACTACACTGGCGGTACGCTCGAGCGATCGTTTTGCTCGCTTCCTGATCGGCTTGCCGCCGAACACCGTTCAGTTTGTTGAGAAGCTGCGTGGTCAACTCGATGCGAAGAATAGTGAGTATGGGTTCTTCTTCCAGGATGAATTCAGAGTGCTTCCGAGCGTGACTCTTAACCTCGGATTGCGCTACGAATTAATCACTCCGTTCGTAGACAGCGAGAATCTGCTCGTGAATTTTGACCCTGACTTCGTTGATCCGCAAACGCATAGAAAAGGGCATTTCATCGTACCCACGGCGGACGTCCTGCCGTTGATCGATCCGCGGATCATTAACTATGGCGTTGTCACGGCTGATCAGGCTGGTGTGGGGCCGCGGGCTCGTTAAGACCGATAGAAACAACCTGGCGCCGCGTTTCGGCATAGCCTGGCGCGTTACCGATAAAACGGTCCTTCGCGGTGGCTATGGAGTCTTTTATCCGACCTCGTCGGCGCAGGGAATCCGCGACGCACTCGGGTCCGCGCCTTTTAACCACGGACTGACGAAGACAGCCACCGCCGCGCTTCCGCTCGGCGGCTGGCCCGGCGGCTTAACTCCGCCAGGCGTCACCCCCTTGACCGGCGGGCGATTGAATTTCATCGACAGCAGGCCTGAAGCGAACAGCATTCCGTTTGATCTGCAACAGCCACGCATAGAGCAGTTTAATGCAACCTTCGAGCACGAGTTGGGTTGGCAAACCGGCGTGCGCGTTTCCTTACATGGGCACGCGGATGCACGGACTCATCGGTGGAATCGACATAAACATGTTACCTCCGAGCGATGTGCCATTCGGAACTCATGGCTTCGATGAGGACGGAAACGTAGTAATCTGTGATCCAACCGGCGAATTTAGCGAGATTGGTTGCGACGGCGATATCGACGCTGCACGCCGTCCGTTTCCGGAACTAGGATCATTCCTCGGACGCTACAAAAATTTCGGCAGCGGTCGCTCGCACGCGTTGCAAGTAGAAGCCAATCGCCGCTTTGCCAATGGCTTGACCTTCAACGTCAGTTACACGCTACTCGACCAGAAGGGCAGTGGTTTCGATACCGGCAATGCGAGCTTAGGTGGCACATCCTACAATCAGTTTAGTCCCAATAACGACTTCGCACGCGACGCATTCGTTTCGCGCCATCGACTTGTCAGTTACGGTATTTACGAATTGCCGTGGGGCAAAGGCAGAAAGTTTGGAAGCGATCTTCCGAAATGGGCCGACACTGCCTTCGGGGGCTTTCAGCTTTCCTGGAATATGTTCGCCAAAAGTGGTACCGGGTTCACGCCGTTCTGGGAATGTGACACCTGTGACCCAATCTGGCCAGGCAATATCGCCAGTGAGTTTATTGACGCAGTCGGAGGTTTCAATCAATCGAGCTTCAGACCACTCGTAGTATCGGGTACCAATCAATACATCAAGGTTGGGGATCAGTTCTTCAACCCGGAGGCATTCCTGCCTCCGAGCGTTGGCTCTGATGCTCTCGACAATCCTGCTGGGGCGAGGCGCAACAGCCTTACTGGACCGGGGACCTGGGGTGTTAACCTGGGACTCCGTAAATTCTTCAAGCTTACCGAGACCGCGCGGCTCGAGATTGGCGCCGACCTTAACAACGCTTTCAATCACCCGCTGCGCTCGCCGAACGATCTAAATTTCGCCAGACTGGGCTCCTTTGTTCTTGAGGTTGACCAAGCGACAGGTAAGCTCCTACCGATCACGAATTTTGAACGCGATGAGAATTTCGGTCGCATCAAAACGAGCTTCAACCAGGACGGTATCGACAATCGACGTACGGTACGTCTGAGGCTTCGACTCTCGTTCTGAGGCAAGAGCACCGATAGGCACCGCGTGAGAATGGAGCAGAAAGGCGTGATCCTTTTGCCTCACCTGTTCCGCACATCTTCCCCTGAATTCTTGCGGGGGCAAGATGTGACGGTCGAATTAGGCGATAATCATGGCCACTCCTTCGCGCCATCACTTTACGCGTAAACCAAACCTGGCCGATGTCAAAGCTGCGGGCCATGACATGCTTCGGCTCGTCAACCGTCGTATCCTGCTTAGCATACTTTCTGATCGGCAACCAATTTCGCGTGCCGAAATTGCCAAAATTAGCGGCCTTAACAAGGCCACCATCTCAACTATCACCAGCGAACTCCTCAAAGATCGCTGCATTATCGAAGAGGGTTCCGGAAGAACCACTCCTATCGGGGGCAAGCCCCCGACTCCGTTACGTCTTAATGGCTTGCGCTTTGGTATGTTCGGAGTCGACATTCGAGCGGAAGAAACTATTGTGGCGTTGAGCGACTTCAATAACCGCCTGGTCGCTCGTCTAAGCTTTGAGACCGCCAACGATGCAGGGACTTTTATCTCCAGAATCGGTAAGGAGATAACGAAGCTGCGTGCCAAGCACAACGACTTCATTGAGTTCGCTGGTATTGGCGTTAGTCTTCCCGGCCTGGTCGATAGCCATCGCGGAAAGTTCCTGATTTCCGTAGTGCTGCCCTGGCGCGATGTGCCGGTGGTCCACTTACTGGAAAAGGCGACGCGACTGCCGGTCGTTATAGATAACTCCGCACGTTGCGCTGCGCTAGCAGAAATCTGGCACGGCAAAGCGCAATACGCTCACCTGCGAAACCTACTGTACGTCGGTGTTAGTACTGGCCTCGCGTGCGGGATAGTCATTGACGGTGGACTCTACCGCGGCGGGAATAATAGTGCCGGCCAGTTTGGTCATATCTCGATCGATCTGAGCGGTCCTGAGTGTCGCTGCGGGCAGCGTGGTTGCTGGGACCTCTATGCTTCCGACAAGGCCACGATTGCGCGTTACCAGTCACTTCGCAATGGATCAGGAAAACGCGTGTCCACTATGCGCAAGCTCGTGGAGCTGGTGGAGGCGGGGGATCGAGCTGCCACTGAAGCGGTGCGCGAGACCGCACGCTATCTGGGTATCGGAATAACCGGCCTGATCAACGGCCTGGACCCGGAGGTGGTCGTGATCGGCGGAGAGATTACCAAGGCGTGGGGACTCATCGAGCCAATCATTGCTGAAGAAACTAAACGAAGTTTACTGGCGCCGGGGGCGTACGGTGTCGCGATACGCCGTTCGGCTTTTGAGGTGCGACCAAGTTTGAAAGGTGCACTCACGCTGATCCAGAAAGATCTGCTATCGGTGCCGCACGTTGGTTGATTGAAGGCGGATGAGAGTTTCCGCTGATGCGTGATGCCAACCATGAACAGTTTCCAGTCTGTTAGCAACGCCGAGGGTGTCCGCGAGCGATTGGCAAATGGCTTGATCGCTGCGACGCCCGTCCCTTTTAACAGCGAAGGAAAACTTCACGAAGCCGGACACGAATCGTACCTGCGTTACATGGCCAGCCAACCTATTGCGGGCGTCGCTGTCTGGGCGCATACCGGACGTGGGCTGATGCTTGACGGCGAAACATCGCTACGGGTCTTGCGCGATTGGCGCGAAGTTTTGCCCGACAAGGTGATCGTCGCGGGAGTCGGCTCGCGGGATGAAAACTTCGAACAGGCCACCGCAGCCACGGTAAGGATGGCGGAGAGTGCTGCTCGTCTCGGGGCGGACGCCTTGCTCGTTTATCCGCCGACCTGGTTGCGCGGACACTCACGCTCCGAGCAGCTAATTGTAGAACATCACGCACGCGTCGCTGAGGTCGGGTTGCCGCTGATTCTTTTTTATCTCTACGAGGCGGCCGGTGGTATTGCCTACAGTCAGACAGTGCTGGATGAATTGTTGAACTTGCCTGGCGTTGTAGGAATCAAAATGGCGACGCTTGACAGTGTGATGACTTACCAGGACGTTTCGCGGCAACTGCAAGAGCGTCATCCGGAACAGCTCTTTATTACCGGGGAGGATCGGTTTCTCGGTTATAGCCTGCAGCGTGGCGCACGAGCGGCTTTAATAGGTATGGGCTCGATCTGTTGTGATCTTCAGGCCGAGTTGATACGGGCGCATGCCGCCGGAGATTCCCGGAGCTTCCTGGCGCTGTCCGATGCCGTTGATCGGCTAGCCGAAACCATCTTTGTAAAGCCCATGGAAGGATACATCAGACGACTGTTGTGGGCCCTGGTCCATCTTGGCGTAATTCCTTTGGAGGCCGCCAACGATCCCTGGGGACCGCAATTGGAACTCGAGGAGTTTGAAACCGTGGGTCGAACGCTAAATGCCCTGGCGCTTATCACGCAGGAATGTTGAGGTAGCGCGCAGTGTTGTCTTCAGTGCACTTAAAAGAACTACAGATCGATTCTTCCGCCCGCTCCGCACTGGCGAAAGACTATGAATGTTTTGCGAAGCAACTGCCCGATCGGCTCGAAGAATACGTGCGCGATCGGTACGCGATAAATTTGAGCAGTGAATACGGTGGCCTGCCGATTAAGAACCCTTTCGGTAAAGCTTCCGGACAGTTGTCTCTCAATGTCTCTCAAGTGAGTAACGACGCCGAGGCGGGTCTCGGATTTGTCGTACTCAAAACGATCATCGCCGAAGATGAACATGGCGCTCAGTCCATGAGCGAGTGGGCCATCCACGAAACCCGGATGATGGTTGAGCGGATCAAGGGAGCCGACGGTACTGAAGGATGGACTGTAACGTGGAAGGGAAGAGGTTGGTACGACACCTTTGAAGAGTATCTGGAGTTTTTCAGCGAAGCGTTGAGAGTTGCTGATAGCAGTGGCATGCCCGTAGTGCCTTCCTGTAAGTATCACCTGCCGCGCAGCGATGAAGCGGAATGGAAACTTGGAGAATATGAATACACCACGCGCCGTCTAGTCGAAGTTTGGCAACGCCACGGTCCGGCCGGACTGGACATGCCTATTGAGAAGGACTTTAGTCCGACTCTGGCGGGGTCTGACCGCGCCGCTCAAAAGCACATCATCCTCCAGTGGCTTATGCGCGTAACCCGTCTTATGCGCGAGGCGGCCAGTCCGGCCCGGATCAAAGTTGGACTAAAGCTTTTCAACGCTGTCTTCGACGACGACTTTCAATTAGAGATGTTACGCGCGATCAATAAGGCCAGCGACGCTGAAGACGTGCCGGACTTCCTGGTTTATTGCAACCGACTATTCGACCCTGACCGGGAATTCGCGGGTGTCAGCGGCGTCGCTTACGGCGGCCCGGATTTGAGTGCGCGCAATCTTGCTGTCCTGGGGAGCATGAGAGCTCTCGAGCAAATCGGACAGATTCCATTCTGCCCTTGCCCCATCAGTGCCACCGGAAACATCGTGTCCGGGCGGATCGCAGCTGAGTACCTCTTACGCGGGGCCAGTAGTTTCCAAATGCATACTTATTTTCAGTTGCCGAGCAGTGAGTACAAAATGAGGACAGGTAGCAAAACTGCGCGTGCACTTCACGAACTATATTTCCATCCAGAGGAGGGACTGATCGCGTGGTTATTGCACTTGCGGAAGGCGCTGGATTGGCCGGCAGACTGGAATATCAAGCAGATGGCTGAGTTTTGCGTGGATCCCGCCAATCGTGTCTGGGCCACCGCAACCGAACCGGTCCTTCGCTGAAGAGATGCAGATTGAAGTTCGTTTGCTCGAGGAGTCGGATATCCCGGCTGCGCTGCGGCTCAAGGAGTTGGCCCAGTGGAACCAAACTGAGAAGGATTGGCTGCGACTGCTTCGTCTGGAACCGAGTGGCTGCTTCTGCGCGACCTTCGACGGCGAGGTAGTAGGCACTACGACGACGACAACTTACCGATCTGAGCTAGCGTGGATCGGAATGGTTCTGGTTGACCTTAAACGCCGCCAACTTGGAATAGCGACCAGGTTAATGAACGCGGCCCTTGAATACCTGGCCAAAGCCGGGGTTGCGACAGTCAAACTCGACGCCACGCCGGCGGGTTGTTCCCTCTACAGGAAGCTGGGCTTCAAAGACGAGTCGTTGATCGAGCGTTGGGTTGGCATTGCCGGATTGCACAAAGTTAGTTGTTCGAGCCTGGACACTGCGGTGCGCGGCGAAGCTTTGATCTTCGATCGCCATGCGTTTGGTGCAGAGAGATCGAAGTTACTTGAGATGCTGATCGACGACTGTTGTGTCACCCCCCTCGTCACAACCACGGCAGACGGACATCTGACAGGATACGGTCTCGCTCGTGAAGGGAGCGCGGCTGTTTATGCCGGTCCTCTATTAGCGTCGAGTACGGACGCTGCTACGACTCTTTTGGACGGTCTGCTCAGTCAAGTGTCGGGTCAACGTGTCTACGTAGATCTGAATAGGAATTACACAGGAGGCCGAAAGATCCTTACTGAGCGTGGATTTGTAAAACAGCGCGATCTGGTTCGCATGTTTTATGGGCAGTCGAGCGACGCTGGATCGTCTCCATTGATCTTCGCCATCGCCGGACCGGAGCTTGGTTGAGAGGACTGTGGGTCAAAGGAAAAAGATGTTGTGTGTCGCTTCGCCCAGAGGGGCGAGATGTTTATAGCCTTGCAGTCCTTTTTTGGTTCGAAGCTCCGTAGGAGCGCAACGCTTTTTGCCTGCCTTGGCAAGGGCTGCCCTGCCGGGCTTCGCTCCTAACGAGCGAGATAACTTGGGTGGGCTTTCGTTAGCCATAAATGTCTCGCTCCGCTGGAGCGAAAACGCATTCGCTGCTTGTATTTCAAATTTGGATGGCGAATGACAAATGGAAAAGGATTGGGAGCACATCATGGAATCCTCAGCTGGGTTAGCACCCAAAACAGACGGGCTTATCGACAGTTTTCGCGCCGATAAACTCAACGTATATGTCTACGACACAAGACCGAATATGGGCGCTGCCGCTGCGGGCGTCGTAGCGGAGGAAATCCGCGGGCTGGTCGAATCGCGCGGCAGGGCGGTCGGCATATTCGCGTCAGCACCGTCGCAGAATGAATTTTTGGCGGCACTTGCGGAAACTCCCGGCGTCGATTGGCCGCGAGTTGTCGGCTTCCATCTCGACGAGTATCTCGGGATGGACGAACAGGCGCCCCAGTCCTTCCGGCGTTTTCTGATCGATCGTCTTGTCAGCAAGGTCCCGTTCGGTGAATTTAATGGGCTGCGAGGCGACGCAGCAGATGGAGTCGCTGAAACTGGACGATACAGCAAACTGCTCGCGGCTAACCCCCCGGACTTTGCGGTTCTGGGAATCGGCGAGAATGGTCACCTGGCCTTCATCGATCCGCCGTTCTGCAATTTCGAAGATCCAGAAAGTGTGAAGGTAGTCGAGCTTGACGAAATATGCCGCACTCAGCAAGTCAACGACGGCGCTTTCGCAACAATTGACGAAGTCCCGCACCAGGCTTTGTCTCTAACGATTCCGATCATCATGGCTCGTCCGAGGCTGTTTGCGATTGTGCCAGGACCCGCTAAGCGTCAGGCAATTAAGAGCACGATTGAAGGAGCGATTGCGACGACCTGTCCGGCTTCAATTTTACGGCGCCACCCTGACGCGCATCTCTTTATTGATCGTGATTCGGCGTCGCTGTTGTCGCGATAGAACTGATTTTTTGTCTTTGGCTTTGGGTGTTTGGCTTTGGGTCTTTGTACTTTGGCCTTAGCTGCTGAGATCTGAAGTTTCAGATCTCAAAAAAACCAAAACCGAAAACCAAGACCTAAGACCAAAGACGTAAGACCAAAAGCCAAAGACCAAAGTAGTTTCAGAAGGAGAACCGCATGCGCTCATCAGTACAGACCATAGACTACCTCGTGTTGGTCTGCTATCTGCTGTTAATGGCAGGCGTGGGCGCCTTCTTCATGCGCTTCATGCGGGTGGGAACGGATTTTCTCAAAGGAGGAAACCGCGTCGAATGGTGGGTGGCCGGAATGGCCTCGTTCATGTCCGGGTTCTCAGTCTGGACCTTCACAGGTGGCGCCGGCTTCGCCTACCGCGAGGGCGTCATCGGAGTGTTCCTGATGGCGTTGGCGGTACCTGCCTTTTTCTTCGGCTACATTGTTTTTGCGCAGTGCTGGCGGCGCTCGCGCGTCACCACCGTAGTTGAATACATCCGCAGCCGCTTCGGTGACGGTACGCACAAAACATTCTCCTGGTTGACTGGGCCAAGTCAGCTGATGTTCGGCTCGGTCAGGCTCTTTGCCCTCTCGAGCTTCATGTCTGTTGCTTTGGGAGTGCCCGTCGAGTACCTGGTGATTATTTGTGGGCTGGTAGTGCTGGTCTACACGTCGCTGGGCGGCTATTGGGCGGTCTGCTTCACGGACATGTTCCAGTTCATGTTCCTTTTTCCGATCGCCTGCATGCTGATGGTGCTGTCACTCGCCAACGTTGGCGGCTTCAGCAACTTTGTCGCACACGCACCGCCGGGATTCTTCAACCCACTGGCAGGAGAGTATGGCTGGTTGTTTCTGATCGTCTATACGGTTTCGCAAACGACCGGCTATAACAATTTCGGTAACGCGCAGAGATATTTTTGTGCCGACACCGAACAATCAGCAAAAAGAATCGCCATTCTTTGCATGATTCTGTTTACCATCGGCAGTGTCATTTTTTATCTGCCACCACTTATCGCGCGAGTAGCATTACCTGAACTCGGTACTGCCGCCAATGGCTTGAAACAGCCCTCGGAAGCCGCTTACATCGCAATGGGCATGCGCGTACTTCCGCCGGGAATGATCGGAGTGCTGCTGGCCGCGATGCTGGCTTCATCGATGGCTTCGTTGTCGGCCCACAACCACATCATCACCGGCATCTTCGCGAAGGATCTGTACCAGGGTTATCTGCGTAAAGATGCATCCGATCGCCACATGTTAACGGCCAGCCGGCTTACTTCTTTTGGTGTCGGCGTCGTGATGATTGGCGTGGCCCTGCTGTTTGCCCAGGGTGCAACCGGCATCTTCACGTTGCTCTTCATTCTCGAATCGATGTTCCTGATTCCACTCGGCCTGCCGCTGCTGTACGGCTTCCTGGCCAAGCGCGGCCCCTGGTGGTCGGCCGTATGTGCTTACGTCGTGGGAGCAATTACTTCGCTGTTCGTTAACTTCTATCTCAACCGCCATCTTGGTATGGGGCTAAACGAAACTTATTTGATCGGCATCCCGGCAATCACGACTACCGTCGCGTTTTTTGTGCCGGTGCTACTGTTCAAACCAGCCGGCGAGCAGGCTGAGCGCGTTAAGGCATTTTTTAAAAAACTTGAAACGCCGATCGATACGGCTACTGAGTTGGGAGTGGCGGGTTTTTCGGGGCGAGGACAACTGGCCCTGGTTGGGAAAGTTACGACTGGGATGGGACTAGCCTGCTTCGCGATTGTCTTGGCGAGTTCGCCGGGACGTGACCGGATGATTACCGCCATCTACGCCGTTGTCACCACGCTGGTCGGCTTGGCATTCGTCGCCGCTGGTCGCGTGCCGCAAGCGCCGCTGCCGGTATCGCCGGAAACGGAGCCGGAGTTTGAGGTGGAATGACTAACTGGCCCAACGGGGCAGTGGAATTGGCGAACGCTTTCAACGTTATTCGCCATGAAACTTGGAGAATGGTTGCAATGAACCTTGGGAAAACCAGAACCCTGGCCGCGTTGCTCCTTATTACACAACTGCTCTGGCCCCTCGTCGCCTCGGCGTCGGTGCGATACGTCTGGGCGGTTAATGATGGCGAGAAGGTAGAGCGAGACGATCTCGACAATCCCAATAAGAATTCCAACTCCGCCTGGGATGGCCACCAGATAAAAATCTTCGGGGCACGCAACGAAATAATCGCCTTCCAATTGATTGTCGAAGCTGGATCCGAGGGAATAAAACGGTTGACTGTTTCGTTGCCATCACTTCGCCAGCAAGGCGGCAGGGCCAGGATCACCTACGCAGCACCAGCACTCGATCCGACCAACTATGTCGGCCGGCCAATTCAACTTTTCTCGCTTAACTATATGCAGGTGGAGACTGCCTCTCACGCTGAGTGGGTGTTCCAACCTGGCTCTCCGGCAGCGCCGAAAGATCCAACGGGATGGAAGCCGGTGCAGCTGGTTCCCGAGAATGCGAAGGTTGGTCGTGGCGGGTTTCCGTTGCAAGTCGCGCCATCGCAGAATCAGGGAGTTTGGATCGAAGTTTATACAAACCGAACTCTTCCTGCAGGCATCTATCGCGGGCAAATCAATGTCAACGCAGATGGTAAGCGGCAGACGATCCCGATTGAGCTGGAGCTCTTTGATTTCACCTTGCCGGATCAGAACAGCATGGACGCGATGGTCTACTACGAAAGCTTGCAGCCCGTCATGTATCAGGGCCGCAACCTCGATGCCGAGTACCACCGCTTTGCACATCGCCAGCGGATAGAACTTGTCCATGCCTACAACATTAAAACCGCGACCGCAGCGATCGGGCTTTTTAACGGTCAGGATTTCACTAAAGCTCGCGGTTATGAGGGGCCAGGCGAACGAGTCGGCAACCGGATAATTCCGCGAACTTTCTACGGGCCAGGCACAGACTTCGATGAACGTACTAACGCCTGGCGCCATGCCGACGAGTGGATGGGCCTGATAGGGAAGGCTTTCCCCGAAGCAGTGACTTTCCTTTACCTGCCTGACGAGCCTGGACGTTCGGAGTATGCTTACATTCGCAAACTCTCGGACAATCTTCACTCCAACCCCGGACCGGGAAAAGCTTTGCGCACATTCGTCACCAAGCATTACGTGAAAGAGCTCGATGGCGCGATCGACATCTGGGATACGGGACCGCTCGGCTACAACATCGAGCGTGCCTGGGAGGAGCGTTCAAAGGGTCACAAGTATTGGATCTATAACGGTGGAAGGCCCGCCGCCGGCGCCATCGTGATCGACGCACCGGCCACTGACCCGCGCGCGACAATCTGGGCTTGCTTCAAGCATGGCGTAGACAATTATTTCTATTGGCACGGCGTTCACTGGCAACACAATCGACAGAAGGCGGGCGAGCGCCGGCAGGATGTATGGGCCAACCCAATTACCTTCGACAATCGTGGACAGCCAAACAAGCCCGTTGATGATCAAGGTTACATTAATGGCGACGGCGTACTCATGTATCCTGGCGAAGAAAAACTACATCCAGAACAGGATCGTGGTATCTCCGGCCCAGTCAATACCATTCAGCTGGCAAACTTCAGACGCGGTCTGCAGGATCATCTGTACCTGACGCTGGCGCGCCGGCGCGGCTTGAACTCGGTGATTAATGACCAGCTGCAGGCGATTGTTCCGCGAGTCTTCTCCGACGCCAAAGATAGGATCGGTTTCGCCGAAACCGGCAATGAGTTTGAGCGTGCGCGTTACCGCCTGGCGCAGGCCATCGCGCAAAGAAAATTGCAAAGAGTAACCCCCTTGATAGGCGTCGGCTCGCGACGCCGAACCTTGTCAGTAAAACCGCTCAGCGGGAAGGAGAATTCTCATGAAACGCCTCATAGTTACTTTGTTCCTCGTGGCAGTCTGCGGTAGCAGCGCATCCGCGATTACTTATCAGGTGGGACCGAGCAGGACATATAAGAAATTACAGGACGTGCAGGCGCTGCTGCTGCCCGGCGATCTCGTCGAGGTTGACGGCAATGCAACTTATCCCGGCGATATTATCCTCACCAGGCCGGGGACGATCGTCAACAAGATTACCATCCGCGGGATTCGCGTGAATGGGCTGCGTCCAATTCTCTCGGGCGGGACCAATACCATCGAATTTCGTCTGTCTGACCATTACGTCTTTGAAAGCTTCGATGTTACTGGCGGTAGTTTCCGCGGCATCTACCATCACGCCGATGACATCACCATTCGCGATACGGTCGTTCACGATTGTCCGGCCCATGGCATCCTGGGCGCCGACACCGACTCCGGTTCGCTGACGCTGGAGTATGTCGAGATTTATCACTGCGGCAACGGCACGGGCCAGCACCCTCTCTACATGGCAACCGATGAATTCGCGCATCCTGGCTCGGTGTTTCGCATGCAGTATTGTTACCTTCACGATCAAAATGGCGGCAACAACATCAAGAGCCGCGCTGAGCGTAATGAAATTTATTACAACTGGGTCTCGGGCGGTTTCTACGGCGAGATAGAGTTGATTGGACCAGACCCACATGGCAATAAGAAGGTCAACACCGACACGGCGCGCGAGGATTCGGACGTGGTCGGCAACGTCTTCCAGCATATCCCTACGCAAGGCACACGCATGGCGCGCGTGGGCAGTGACGGCACCGGAGAAACGAAAGGTCGCTACCGCTTCGTGAATAACACCTTCATCCTGCGACAGGGACAGGTCAGTCCTGCCGTTGAGACTTTCGAAGGAATAGAGAGCCTGGAGATGCACAACAACGTCTTCTTCCGAGTGGGCGGAGCGCCGATTGACAAGATGGTGCTTGAGACTCGGACGAGATGGGTTGCGGGGCGCGTGAGCACCGGTTCCAACAACTGGATCCCAACTGGTTCAGCGCTGGTTCCGACTGCCTGGACGGCCACCATTACCGGTACTAACCCCGGCTTCACGGACATCAGCACGTACGACGTGCGTCCGATTTCAACCAGCCCGCTGGTAAATGCCGGCAACAACGCGCCCGCCAGTCCTGCGGGCCATCCTTTTATCAATCCTTTGTTTCCGCCGGCCTTCATTCCGCCATTGCACACGGCGCTGGCGGTGGGAACCGCGAGTTCCCGACCGGTTTTCGGCACCATCGATATCGGTGCGTATGAATGGACTCCGTGACGAGTCGTCCGCATTTTTAATGAAGTTGGCCTTTTCAACACTGGGATGTCCACACTGGGAGCTTGAGCAGGTTGCGCAAGCCGCCCGTGCCTATGGGTATCAGGCCGTTGAGTTGCGAGCAATCGGCGGCGAACTTGATTTGCTCAAGCGACCCGAGTTCCAAACGGGTGCAATTGATTCAACCAGTCGTTGGCTGGCTGATGAGAGTCTGCAAATTTGTTGTGTTGACACTTCATGCACGTTTGACGCTCGAGACGCGGACGAACGAGGTAAGCAGATCGAAGTGGCTCTGAGACACGCTGAACTCGCCGCCGCTCTCGGTGCGTCGCTCATTCGAATCTTTCCCGACAAGATCCAAGCGGGTACGACGCGTGCAGAGACGCGTGACAACATCGCCGCATGTTTGCGTGCCGCGGCCCAGCGTGCACCCGATGGGGTACGAATCGGCCTTGAGACACACGGCGACTTCGCGCGAGGCCAGGCCGCGAGCGAGATCATGAGGCTCGCCGATCATCCCAAGGTGGTCCTTATCTGGGACGTAGCCAATTCGCTGGCGGCGGGAGATTCGATTGCAGAAGCTGCCGGGGAAGTGGCGCCCTATCTTGCGCACGTCCACCTGCGCGATGCGCGCGCGGTTACGGGCCAGGAGCACTGGTTGCCGGTGTTGGCCGGGCGCGGCAGCGTTGCATTTGATGATGCCGTCAACGCACTTCGTGATTTGAAGTATGACGGTTACGTTAGTTTTGAGTGGGAGAAATACTGGCACCCGGAGATCGAGGAACCAGAAGTTGCGTTGCCGGATTTCGTTAAGGCCATGAAGGCGATCTTGCGAGGTGGTGCATCAGATGCTGCGGTCCCATGAGGTCAGTACCACCACGCGGTAGCGGGTGGGTTTCTTGAGTGCCAATTTCCGATTGCCAATTGGCTTTATCGGCAGACGCCAATCGGAAATCGGCAATTAACGATCGGCAATCGGCAGACCCACCCGCTAACGCTTGGTGGTACCGACTTCGTGACACTGCGACATTTTTGAAGTAGCGATGATGAACAACGACGCGGAGAGCTCAATCAGTAAAACGCCCGGACTTGCGCGGCCGCGCGTGTTGGTGCTTGCCAGCGACGTGCTCTTCTCCCACTTCTTTCCTGAAAGTGTGCGCGCTCGCTTGAGTGAGGTAGCCGAGTGGTCTCAACTAGCCGAGCGCGACGATTCGCCGCAGTTGCGCGCGGAGATCGCGCAGGCTGAGGTACTCATGACGACCTGGCATTCACCGTTTTTGCGCATGGAGATGTTAGGGACGCAGCCGCGGGTGCGTCTGATCGCGCATTGTGGCGGGGAAGTGAAATCACGAATGGAAGCGGCGGTTTTCGATCACGTTACAGTGACCAACGCAGCTGAGCCTATGGCTGTACCGGTGGCCGAGATGGCGCTCGCCTTAATGCTGACGCTGGTCCGGAGGCTTCCCGACTATGCTGCCGAAATGCGAGCCGGAGTAATTAGAACGAACGAGTACGTAAGTTGTGGCGAGACCGTGCGTGGCCGGAAGGTCGGCCTGATCGGTTTCGGTCGCATAGGCAAAGCTTTCGCGCGGCTGGTGGAACCGCTGGGTGTCGAACTGCTGGTGACCGATCCTTACTGCGATGCCGAGGCAGTCGCTGCCTACAAGGGTCACTTGCTGGGGTTGGACGAACTGCTTGGCTCCTGCTCGGTTGTTGTTCTGGCAGCGGGATTAACTCCTGAGACTCGAAATCTCCTGGATCAGCGCCGCCTCAGTCTGATGCGCGATGGCGCATATCTCATTAACGTTGCGCGCGGTGGGCTGGTTGCTATGGATGCACTCTTAGCAGAGTTGCGCAAAGCGCGAATCAGTGTGGCGCTCGACGTTACCGATCCGTTGGAACCGCTGCCGCCTAACCACGAGCTTCGACAACTTCCAAATGTCCTGCTTACCCCGCACATCGCGGCGGGTGGGATCGAAATGCGCCGCGCTATCGGCGCAGTGGCGGCTGAAGAGGTGGTGCGTTTCTGTAAAGGAGAGCAACTGGAGAATGTTGTAACGCCAGACATGTTGGCGCTGATGACATGAATGAACTCTGAACTTTGAACTTTGAACTTTGAATTTTGCTTACCTCTATATGGTCGAGTCAACGAGTGAGTCTTGAACTGACATCGGAGTACCAAGCACAAAGTACAAAGCACAAAGTTCAAGCACTTGCGGAGCCTAAGATCTTGACGGCTACTCTTACCAACAAAGCCCGGACGATCACCATTAAGAGCATCGCGCTACATCACGTTCGCGTGCCCCTGCTGGAGCCTTTTCGCATCAGCAACGGCGTCATAAGTGAGAAGGATGCGATTCTCGTCGAGGTACAAACGGACAACGATGTGGTGGGCTGGGGCGAAGCATCGCCGATGTCGGGTGGGTTTTATTCGGCAGACACCCCGGAGAGCGCCTGGACGGCGTTAAATAGTTCATTGATCCCGTCGGTGCTTAACGCCGGAGAGATCGATGTACCACATTTTTACGAGCAACTTCGTGCGCATCCGGGTGATGTCTTCGCGAAGGCCGGTATTGAAGGCGCGCTCTGGGATGCTTGCGCAAATACTTTGAAGGTGCCATTCGCCGAGCTCCTGGGTGGGCAAGCTCGGCTCATTCCCTCGGGTGTCGCCATTGGCATTTACGATCACATCGACGATTTACTTGAACGAGTGTCTCGATACTCCGCAGAGGGTTATCGACGCGTGAAGATCAAGATTCAGCCTGGCTGGGATATTGAGCCGGTGGCCGCCGTACGAGCGCGATTCAAGAACTTACCTTTGATGGTTGATGCTAACGCCGCATATTCGCTTGCCGACGCGGCAGTATTTCGTGAGCTGGATGAGCAAGGCTTGATCATGATCGAGCAGCCGCTGGCGCGCGTAGCTCACGCGGAAGCCGGAGAGCTGCAGCGCCAGTTACGCACCCCGCTCTGTGCCGATGAGTCTGCCGAATCGCTGCCGGCGCTCGCTTCGATTATTGAAAACGATGCGGCGAGGATTATCAACATCAAGGTGCAACGCGTCGGTGGCTTGAGCGAAGCGCGTTTGATGCTGGCTGCAGCCCGCGCAGCCAAACTTGAATGCTGGGTAGGCACGATGCCCGAATTAGGAGTGGCCTCAGCGCAAGGTTTGCACCTTGCGACTCTCGACGGATTCACTTACCCGACAGATATTGAGGCTTCGACACGATGGTACGTTGACGACGTGGTAGCGCCGCTGATCGAGATTGACGCGCAGGGATACATACGATTACCCGAAGGCCCAGGCACGGGCTTTCACGTCGTACGGGAAAAGGTGGAGCGGTACTCCGTTGCCAGTGCCACATTTGCAAGCTAAGGCGGTAGAAAAAAGAGCGGGGGCAAGCCCGCCTTCCCGACCCTGAGATTCTTGATCTTGCTCCGTTGTTCTACCGTTGAAAGGCTTTCAAGCGTACATAATCACCTCGTCTCTGCTCAGCTCAGGGTCAGGAAGGCGGGCTTGCCCCCGCTCTTTAGTAAAGGGTTTGATCAGGCAGCATCTTCAGATCGAGGTCTACCAAAGGAATAGAATCTTCATGAGATCTAACTTAAAGAACTTATACTCAGACACCGGATTGCGGATGTGCTACGCGTTGACCTTAATACTTGTGTTTTCAATTGGTGTAAGCGTTCAGGGACAGGACTCAGCCCGCGTCTGGGAAGCGCCGTTGTCCATTCCAACCTATGAGCTTGGCCCACCTAATCCATATCCGGCGCTGCTCGACTGGCAACGTCGCAAATGGCGTCCCGTCTACCCCTACCCGTTTCTTGATTCGTTAACAAACAGACGCACAGACAAGACCTACAAAGCCGTCTACCTGGAGAACGAATACTTGCGCGTTTCGGTCTTGCCGGAACTTGGCGGCCACGTTTACGAAATCTTCGACAAGACCAACAAGCGCGAGGTCCTCTATTCAAACCCGGTGGTGAAGTACGCAATGGTCGCAATCCGCGGCGCCTGGGTGTCAGGCGGCATCGAGTGGAACTTCCCTGACGGCCATACATTGACGACGGTTTCGGCGATTGATTACTCGATGAGAATGGAACCGGACGGGAGTGCCGCAGTCGCTGTCGGGGACACCGAGCGCGTCCAGGGAATGCAGTGGCAGGTCATCATTCGTCTGCGCCCCGGGCAGCGCGCCGTCGAAACCGAAGTCACATTGAACAATCGACGCGAAGTACCCGGTCGCTACTGGTTCTGGTCCACGGCGGGTGCTACTGCAGCCGACGACATGCGCTTTGTCTATCCCATGCGTGAAGCTTACCCGCACGCCTTCTGGCCTGTCTTCTCTTTTCCCAAAGAGAAGGGTGTCGACCTGAGCAAGTTTAGCGACGTGCCGAACTTTCTCTCACTTTTCGCTCGCAACTCGACTCGGGATTACTTCGGTGTCTATTACGACAAGTCTGACTGGGGCGTTGTCCACGTCGCGGATCATCGCGAGATGCCTGGGAAGAAGACATGGACCTGGGGAACCGACGACAACGGCGATATTTGGGTTGATAAGTTGACCGATGGCGGCCACCAGTACGTTGAGTTTCAGGGCGGAAGGTTTGAAACGCAGATGGAACACCAGTTCATCGCTCCCCACCGCGTTGAGCACATCGTCGAACACTGGTTTCCCGTCAACAATCTCGGTGGCGCTTGGGATGAGGCTACCCAGGACGCGGCACTTCGAATCAATCTTCAAGGCAGCCATGCGGTGGTTACTGCAAATGTAAACTCACGTTTCAACGATGCGGAGTTTATTGTCGAGAGTGGCGGCGTCGTCCTACGCAAGGAACGAGTCAAACTGGATCCGGTGAAAACTTTCAGTGCCACGATTGATTTACCTGCAACCGCCGTCGGACGACCGCTGACGGTCTCATTCAAGAGCAAGGATGGGCACGACCTGATTAAGTACCGCACGGACACGCCAATCGACGGCAATGCCAACTTCAAACCGGCAACGCGCCCCATCCCCGATCCCAAGATCTCTAACAGTGCCGAACAGGCTTACGTTGAGGGCCTGGCCTTCGACAAGAAGAGCAAGGAGCGCGAGGCCCGCGGCGCTTACCAGGAGGCGCTAAAGCGCGATGCAGGCTTTGCGCCCGCACAAGTTGCACTGGGTCTTTCTTATTACCGCAGTGGTGAATTCGAAACGGCAGCAACTCATCTCAATCAGGCCCTGACAAGAAACAAGGACGCTGCGGACGCACACTACTACCTCGGCCTGGTTGAACGAGCTCGTGGGCACAACGCCGAAGCTGTCGAGCATTTGATATGGACCGTGCGTTCCGGTCATCGCGAGTCAGTATCGCGATACGTGTTGGGCGAGATGGCGTTAGCAGATGGGGATAACTCGGGTGCACTCGAAAATCTCTCGCAGGCTGTAATGCTGGATCCGCGAGATCTAAAGGCTCGAACCATGCTCGCCCTGGTTGAGCGTCTGGCCGGTAAACTTGAGCTTGCGCAGCATCGCATTGAGTCGGTTGTGCGCGAGATGCCGATCGATTACTTCGCGCGGCATGAGCAGTACGAAATCTATAAGGCGCTTGGTCACGAGGACAAAGCGAACAACGCCTGGGCTGAGCTATGGCGACTGTTGAAGCGGGAGCCTGACTCGGTGCTCGAAGTCGCATTTGACTACGCTGCAGTCGGACGTCGAGGCGAGGCGCAACGAATTCTCGAAGGAGCTATTCGGCACGAACAGGACCCAACCAGAACCGCTGATACGACGCGCGACTATCCCATGCTTCACTACACGCTCGGCTACCTTTTGGAACTGGATGGCGACCGCACGCGGGCTAATTTGGAATATATGAAAGGCGCGCAAGGTGATCCCGCGTTTGTCTTTCCGCACCGCGTTGAAGAAATCGCTGTCCTACGCCGGGCGCTGGCGGCTAACGCGAATGACGGGCACGCCGCCTACTACTTAGGCAATGTGCTGGCTTCGAAGAATCGCGATCAGGAAGCGCTGGCGGCATGGCGCGAAGCAGTCAGACTTGATCCGGCAAACATTATTGCGCGCCGCAATCTCGGACGGGCCTTGTGGGTAACAGATAAGAAGGAGGAAGCGGCCAGTCAATACCAGCAAGCCGTCGCCGCTGCGCCGGAAGATTATCAACTGTACGTCGAGGTCGGAAATCTGTACGCAGAGATGGGCGCACAAGACCGCCGTGTGAAGCTTCTCGAGAGTGCACCGCCGGCGACGCGGACGCACACACCCTTCATCCAGGCGCTTGCGGCTGCTTACGTTGATACGAAGCGGTTTGCCGATGCCGTCACCTTGCTCACAAATAATACTTTCACTTCGGGTGAAGGAGAGGACGCCGCACTCGGGCTCTATCGCAAGGCCCACCTCGGGCTCGCGCGCAATTATCAGCAGGCAGGCGAACACCTCAAGGCGGCAACTGAATTTGCAGCTGCGACTGAATACCCGCGCAACTTCGGTGTCGGTCGTCCGGCGATGCAGTCGCAGGCTAGAGAGTACGTTGCGGCTGCGCGTCAATACGGGCTTGCCGGCAAACGCGAGGAATCACAAGCCTGGTGGGACCGCGCAGCCACCGAGGCACTTAACCCGCCCACCCAACCGGAAGAGCCCTGGTCGGAACACTATTTCTATAAAGCGGTAGCACTCGAACACGTGGGACGCAAAGCTGAGGCGCGCGCTCTCTACGAACGCCTGGCACGCCTCAATGATGAACATCGAATGCTCGACGCCGAACCCTGGCCACCCACTGGAGCTATTCGGTTTTCCCTGGCGGGTTCAGCCTTGAAGGCGCTTGGGCGTCAGGCTGAGGCGCGGGCAGCGCTGGAGCGCGCTTTGAAAATTGATCCTCAAAGCGAGTTGGCGCGGTTGCAGTTGGCGGAACTTAGGGGCGGTTCGCGAGTGACCGGGAGCGGTGCCGGCATTCGCTAAAAAAAATAAAGCGAGGGCGGGCTTAAGATTTTGAGATAGGACATCAGATGCACCCATTCTACAAACCACTCTTAGTGCTGGTGGGCTTCGCCTGTCTGCTCTTTCACGCTGCGGCGCAGACGCCGCCAACGCCTCTCTTCTATAAGACTCAGAACTCCGATGAATGGGTGCGTCAAACACTTCACATCCAGCAAAGGTATAGTCGCGTACTGTTAGTAAACGCCGCCGACAACCAAATCAAGAACGTCCGCGTGGCTCCCTTGGTGCTTAACGATCCGCATGCCGCCGTCCAGCCAGTCCCGGTTCTCTACTCCATTTACGCGGTTTACAAAACACTGCAGGAGGCGGCCGACGCCGCGCGCGGCGGCGATCTAATCGCGGTAATGCCCGGTACCTATGCTGGCTTCGTGATGGGCGATAAGCCTGACGCAGGTGACGGTCGTTATATTCATTTCAAGGCGCTGGATGAGCCAGGCGACTGCATCATCAACCGTGCGTCCTCACGCGATCCGGATTGGATGATATTGCTGCAGACGGCCCATCACGTCATCGTTGAGGGCTTCAATATCGCGGGTACAACTGGACCGGGGATGAAGCCGGTTGGGCCACGTGCAGGGATCATGCTTGACGGTGATTTCGGTCGCAGTGGAAAACAGGCGCACCATATCGTGATCGTCGGCAATTTTTCTCACAATCATCTCAAGTGGGGACTCCATTCTACCGACACCCACACCGTGCTTATTCAGGAGAATCTTTTCGCCTTATCCGCGCTTGAACATTCAGCGTATGTTTCAGACGGGTCGGACAATTACGTCATCCGGCGGAACATTTTCTTTGGCAGCCGGGCGAGCGGCCTTCAGTGCAACATCGACTCTGTCAGTTCGTTTCACGAGTTGCTGAAAAACCCCGAGCTTCGTAATTACCCGAAGGAAGAGCCGACGCGAGCCTGGGCCTTAGGCCTGGTTAAGCTGGCAACGGAGAAGTTCGGGGCGAATAATTTTCCCGACGGCCGTGGGCTGAACTTCATCATTGAGGACAACGTGGTCAACGAAAATGGGAAGGGAGGCGCTGGTTCGTTCAATCTCGCCGGGTTGCAGGAGTCTCTCATTCAGAACAATCTCATCTACGGAAACTTCAATCACGGAATTGCGCAATGGGACGATGCGAATCCCTATGACGCGAGTTATGTAGAACCGGGGCCGCAGTCGCCGGCAGAGGCTAAAGGCCCAGCTGATCTTCCACTTTGGGGTTGTCACTCTAACCTCATCCGCAATAACACGGTGCTGATGGCTAACAAGGGCCGAGCGGCCATGCAGTCTCGCAACGGGAGCTGGGGCACAGTCTTGCGTAACAACATTTTCATCAACGACCAGCCCTTCTCAATCGAGATTTTCAACACCAGCATCTTCCGGCTTGATGCGCGATTCAACGTCATTAACACCTTGAGTTATACCGAGATGCCGGAGGCGCTCAAGGTTCTCGCGACCGCTTTGCCGGAAGGATCTGGTACGACAAGTGGCATTACGCGCGAAAAAATCGCGGGCGAGTTTGTACGCTACGGCGAAGAACCGTGGGTGATTATTGAAGGGAACTGGTGGCGGCTAAATCCGCACCGGCCAGACTTTCACCCACGAGCAGACTCAAAACTCCTCGCGCATCGTGGCGACCGTGGCGAAATGCCGCTGCGGGATTTGATTGGTAGTCGGCGGCGTAGTGCGTCGATAGGTGCACTTGATACTGCCGGCCGCTAGCAGGATCTGACGAATGCCTACTCGAGCTCTTCACTGGGACCGCGGGCGCCCTCGCCCGCAACGAGCGCCGCATGGCGCGCGGAATCTCTCGGCAGGCTCAGGTTTGGATGCATTGTTCGCGCTTCGCGCTCATGGCGGGCGAGGGCGCCCGCGGTCCCAGTGAAGAGCCTAAGTGGTTGAGCAAAGTTTCAGAGAATTTCAAAAGGTTTCAGAAAGAAGAATCGTAATGGATGGTCGACTCTTTGTTCGGTTACTTATTTTCCACCTCGCGTTAAGTCTTGGCACCGCTGCTTGGGTCCACGGCAAAAATGTGACGCCACCGGGTCATAAAAAGGAGACGAGTGATACGCGACTGTCGCGGCTAGTCGAAGCGAACATCATTGCCACACACGCTTACCAGGTGTTGCTGGCAAAAAAATCAGGCAAGGGTGATCCCGCCTGTTATAGCTCGGGCAAACTTTCGGACCGCGAGCTCGAATCTCTGGTTGAGCATCAGGCAAAGCTTTTGAAATCTAATACGCCCGCGGTGAACGCCTGGGTTCGTGGCGCACCATCGGATTTTGATCCTGCTCTGGACCTCAAGCCCATCCTCACTTCGGGGCTGGCTATACCGGATAATGCTCCAGTCAATATTTTCGTTGACTACCTGGGCCGCAAGACCAGGGCCGGCGATCTAAAGGTCAAAGCGATCGCAAATCTCTACCAAACGGTGCTTGAAGTTGAGCGAGACGGCGATCTCCTGCAGGATGAGTTTGCTTTCTATATCGCCCTCGGTTTGCCGGTCTACATCGGACAATTGCGGCTGCCAGGCAGCGATGCAGACATGCTTGCCGTTGGTCGAGAACTTGCCGGGCGTGCGTGCACATCTCCTTTTGATACCGGCGCGGCTGAATGGCAAATCGCGGGCAGGAAGATCTGGAACTGGGGTGAGAAGAACCTGCATATCCGCGATGAGAAGGTGCTCGCCGCCGAGTTGCTGGATGAGAAGGATGTCAGAGTTCTCAGACCTCGTTTGCGCGCGTTGCCTCCGCAGAAGATAGCCGTTATCGGTCACTCGTTCACGATGGGACTGCACTGGTCTTCACCATCGAGTTTTGTTCCCATCGTTATAGACATCTTCAGACGCGAAAATCCAAAAGTTGAATTCAAACAATTTGCGGGAGGTGGCTTGACGGCCACCCGTGCGCAGCAGCGCTTCTACCAGAGTGTGCTCGATTGGAAGCCGGACAAAGTGTTGCTCGTGGTTATGACACGCACTGACGCGGACTACGTGGCGCTGAAAGAACTTGGGGTGGGATTCGCCGCGGCCGGCATTAAGACTTACATGTTTGACGAAATACACGATCCGGAGAGTGTCAAACCTGACACAGTCCAGCGGGCACTGCTGGCTGCCCGCGCCGGCAACATCGAGGTGATTGAGGTTGGCAGCGTTTTATCTTCGTCACCGGACCGGGCCAGGTTTGTTTGTCTGGACGGCATTCACATGACGGAGCCGTACCACCGGCTCATGGCTAAGGAATGGCTTAAGTTTCTGGCGGGTGCACGAGGTGTTCACTCAAGCTCTTCTCTGGGACCGCGGGCGCCCTCGCCCGCCCGAGTACCATAATGTCAACTTCTGAGGGTTGAAGTTAACGTACGCGGGCGGGCGGGACGCCCGCGGTCCCAGGGAAGAGCTTGACCGGTATTCTGTTACCCCTTTAGAGGAGAAATAAGTTAGTGAAGAAGATTAGCGCGAATTGCTATTCAACCAGCACTCGGCAATGTTTGATCATCGCAGTAACCCTGATGTTAACTGTCGTCATCGTTTCTTCCAGTTCGCCGTGCGCGTCCGCGCAGTCAAGTCAAAATACTTCCCGGCCTCGGATGCTAATCCGCGAGCATGATCCGCTTACCGGCTTCAACGTTTTGCGCGCGAGATTGGCAGCAGGTGCGCGACCTTCAGACGCCATCGATGGTTGGGCCCTCAGCTACCTGTTAACTCGCGATGAATCTTTCGCCCAAAAAGCGATTGAGGAAATGCGACGTACCCACCCACCGGAGTTGGTCGGATCGCGCACCTATCCCGAATACGTGAAGTGGTCGCTGGCGTTCGACTGGCTTTACAACTATCCAGGTTTCGATGTGCAACTCAAGGATCGCGTCGCGGAGGAGCTTTTGAAAGCTGCCGAGAAGATGATGCAGGATCAGTCGCTCAAAGAAGTGCAACTGGCGATGTATCACAATTATCCGGTTCGCTACCTCACGCTGGCAATTTTTGCACTCACCGCGATCGAAGGTCATCCTTCAGTCGAGTCGCGTGGGGCGCCTCTGAGAGCGCATGCCAAGGAAGTCTTCGATCACATTCTCGATCTGACAAACTTCATCACACCCGACGGCGGTTACCACGAATCGATGGACTACCAGCGAATCACCTACGCTCCGTTGGCACTGTTGGCCGAACTACGCCGCACCGTGGGCAACAACGATCCGGCGCGGCGCTACACCCTCTTTCATCACTACACCGATACTTATCTCTATAAGGTTTTGCCTGACGGCACCACTGCGCGCGACGACGACAATGAATTTCCTTACCTGCAGTGGGAAGACAATATCTGCCTCGCCTATGCGGTGAACCGTTTCAAAGATCCATTTGCCGCCTGGATCCTGCGCAACAGTGGCTGGCCTGCACGCAAAGATTATCGCATTCCAATTACTCAGTTCTTATGGGACGACCAGGACGTCGTGCCGCGCAATCCGGCTGAGACCAACGACGCCGAGATTTCCCGTAATTACTTCTTTCGCGGAATTGGACACCTGATTATGCGCGACGGGTTCGGGCCCGATTCGACCTGGATTGAGTTCAATTCGGGTCCTTACCTCGCCAAGCACGACCACCTTGATCAGAACCATTTCTCCATCTATCACAAAGGATATCTGGCCACCGAAAGTGGCGCCGACTACACGGACACCGAGAGTCCTCATTACCTGAACTACTACCGACGCACCATCGCTCACAACTCGATGTTGGTTTATCAAGCCGGGAGAAAAATTCTTCTGGGCGGAAAATCTTTGGGCCGCCGCCAACGACGGCGGCCAGCGCATGGACTCTTCTCGTTACTGGAATACCGTTCGTAGCCGGGAAGATTTCGAACGCACTCGTGATTTGTGGGCCACCGGCAATATGGAGGCGACGGATTATCAGCCCGGTGCCTACCACTACGCGCGCGGAAATGCGACGCACGCCTATCAGCCTTCAAAGATGGAGCACTTCACACGGGAGGTGGCCTACACACCCGGAAACAATGTGCTGGTGATTTTTGACCGCGTGCGGAGCACCGACCCAAACTACAAGAAGGTCTGGGTGCTGCACGGCGTCGGCGAGCCGCGTGTTATGGCCGAGGCGAAGGGCAGAGATATTGGTCACGGCGGTACGGCCTATCAGAATGCCACGGTCTTTACTTATGAAGATGGTCAGGGACGTTTGCGGGTTCATTCGTTGCTCCCGCGCGAACGTGAAGTGGTAAAGCGTGGCGGGCCGGGCTTTGAGTTCTGGACTCCAGGTGATGAGTTTGGCGGAGGTTGGGGAACAGGGAAGAATTGGCCACTGGATCCACCGGCGGGCGGACCGCTCACCACCGATCCTTATCTCAGGAAGATGTGGAAGACTTTCTGGGGAGACGACTTTGACAAACTATTGCCGTCGAACACGCGCGCCGTTGTGCCTGCCGCCTGGCGCGTCGAAGTATCGCCGTCCAAACCGGCGAAAGAGGATTTCTTTTTACACGTTCTGGAGATTGGAGATCGTGTTGATACACGTGTCCCACGAGTTGACCTGGTAGACGGTTCAAATCTCATTGGCGCTCTGGTCGAAGGTGGCACCATTGCGCTCTTCGCGACTATTGACGGTCCTGTAACGAGCGGTGAAGTAACAATCCCGGCAGTGGACACAAACTGGTTACTCAGTCTCCGGTTTGAAGCCGCATGCAAAGTATGAACTCCAAATGACTGGAGGCCGGGCAAACTGGCGCGGCGGCCTCTTCAATGGTGTGCCCGGCGGAAGCTACATCGGAAGTGCGAATGGTTCCGGAGTTATGTACTTGCCCTTCAAGGGTCAAAAGGACGGAAGGCTGCGCTTGCGACTGCTGTCGTCGGAGTAGATCGAGTAACGCTGAAAGCGTTGGCTAATAGCAGCCCAGGGTTTGCTTTGAAACCCTGGGTAACGATGCGAGGAAAGATTGTTTGCTACCCTGAAGGGGTTGCGCGCGGTTTTGGGTAACAGACGCGCCGCAACTCCTTCAGAGTTGCGCTGAAATTCGCGAACGTTTTCAGCGCTATTCATTTCCTTAAGTTTTCTCAAGAGGTGGGTAGTGTTTCGACATCTTGTATAAGGGCCTTGACTATGAACAAAACAACACGCATATCAATCGGCGCACTATTCATTGCACTCCTTTTTTATAGCAACGCGTTTGCGCAGTCTCGAGGCAGCCAGGCCACGCGGCTCGTGAAGCCTCTTCACGAAGTGAATCCGGTGGCGCGGCCCAATGCAAACCACGTTGTCTGCTATCGTCGGCGCCACCCTGATTGACGGCCGCGGCGGCGCGCCATTACTTGATGCGGTCGTTGTCGTTCGCGGCGAAAAAATTCTCGCAGTCGGCAAACGCACGGCCGTGTCGATCCCCGCCGGCGCGGAGGTGATCGATGCGAAGGGGCTCACGCTCCTGCCCGGATTGATCGACTCTCACTTTCACATCGATGGTGACGATCCTTTACCCGCACTCTATCTTACGCACGGGGTCACTTCTCGTTCGTGATCCCGGTCAGTGGACGGAGGCTTACGACATTGCCCGCAAAGGACCAGCGCCAGTGCCGCGCTTGTTCCTGTGTGGGCCTCATCTTGATTCGCCACCCCCCGCCTATCCTAACGATTCGTTAATCGTTAGGGACGCGGAGGAGACGCGGAACGCAGTTAACCGCTTCGCTGACGAGGGTGCTTCGGCGATTAAGGTCTACTACCGCCTGCCTCTTGCGCTTATCAGAGTCGCAGTCGAGACGGCACATGCTCGCGGTCTTCCCGTTACCTCGCACCTGGAAATTGTCGATGCGACTGACGCCATACGCGCCGGCGTTGATGGCGTAGAACATGCCACCTCCTTCGGGACCGCGCTGTTGCCGTTGCGCGAGGCTGAGAAGTATCGGCAGGCGGTGCTCGCTGATAACAACGCCCGCCGCGAAGGTAGGTATCGGGTGTGGAGCATGGTCGATCTCGATTCGCCGCGTGCCGGCGCGGTCTTTAAGTTGATTGTTGAGCGCGGCACCGTGGTCTCACCGACGCTTGCCGTCTTCGAACGGCAGCCGGGAGACAAGGATACGACCGACATGCACGTTCGCGCCTTTAAGCAGATGGAAGCGTTTGTCGGACACGCTTTCCGTGCCGGAGCACATGTCGTAGTTGGTTCTCATTCTGATGTGCCACATGCAAAGCGTGGTTGGGCTTATCAACGGGAGCTGGAGCTGCTGGTGGATTCGGGCCTAACTCCGATGCAGGCGATTGTCGCGGGTACTCTCGAGAATGCGCGGTTCTTTCATGCCTCCGATCGGCTGGGAAGTATTGAAGCCGGCAAACTGGCGGATCTGGTGCTGGTCGCGGGAAATCCGTTGAGTAACATCAGCGATATGAGACGAATCAAACGCGTTATGCTTAATGGCGAATGGGTAAAAGGCGCTGGCGACGAAGAGAAATGAGTAGGAAACGCGCACTGTAGGTCGACAAATACTGAACCGGGAGCGGTAGCGACCGGAGCTCCGAAGGATGAAGTTCATCGTGATTGTAAACTCGACAAATGGAGATCTTGTTTCGCAGGTAGAACCCGGTCGCTACCGCTCCCGGTTCTGTATTCGTCGGCCCAGGATAAAGGTAGTGCCTGCACCACAACGTAACCATCGATCACTCATTCGGGTTTTGTTAGTGGTATTCGTGTCGCTACTACTCTGTGGAGTAGCGGGGGCCAGGGGTAAGACGGTCTATGTACATTTACTCGACGGGGATGACGAGCGCGGTGACGGCAACTACGCACGTCCGTTCAAATCCTGGCGCGCGGCTCTGCGTCATGTCGGAAGCGGCGATACGATCGTCGCGAAGAACGGCGACTATCGAAAGTCGGGACGCGAAGGAAGTTGGGGCGGGCTCAAACTGATCTTGACGATGGGCGACCAACTCGAACCTGGCGATCCGCGCCAGCCTGTACCGCCGGGAACGCCACCTGAGGCGATTGGCATTTACCGTTACGATCCCGCCAATCCGCTCACAATACGCGCCGAGACAAACCACGGCGTTATCATCGATCACGTTAGGTTTCATCTGGCGCGCGGTATCGTGATTGAGGGGTTCGAGATTATTCCGAATCCTTATTACACCGATGAGCAGGGGCAGAAGCTCAACCGTCGCCGCAATGGAATTCACGGCGATAGCGTCTATGAACCCGAAGACCAATATAACCGTGTGAAGACTAATGATCCGCCGGGTGGACACACTGCTGCCTGGTATGACCGCGCACTCTGGACCAGCTTACATCACGGTCCGCAGCGCGAAGATTCATTACGACTGCCCGCCGGGCGGATGCACTTCAGCATATGATCCGCTGCAGGATGATGACCGGCTTTATCTCATTAAATTCAACCAGGCACACCACATTACGGTGGAGGACTGCGAACTGTTCGACGGCAAGAATTTTCAACGCAAGCCGGCCATCGACCTGCCCTGCAGCGACGACGTGATCGTGCGTCGCAACCTCATCCGCAATTGTCATCGAGGCGTGGTAAGCAAAGGCGGCGGTCGCAGAGTACTGATCGAGGCCAACGTCTTCGTTGATAATTCGGGCGCAGCCTTCTCGGGCGGCTCGACTGATCCCGATCTTTTCATCGACGGGCGCTTTGGCGATCCTTGTTCGTTCGCCTATTTCGAATCCTATGACATGACGGCGCGCGATAACCTGGTTGTTTCCACGCGCCCGGGCGAACGTCCCGTTGAGGCTGTTGCTATCTGGGCCGCGAAGAACGCCAGTATCGTCAACAATACTTTTGTCGGCATTGGGGAGCGTGGCGTTTTACTCGTTCGTCCCGGGAACGAGGTCGACAGCCCTGCTAAAGGATGCGGGCGTTCAGTCCGTCTCACGCGGACCGAAGATCTCACGCTGAAGCGTAATGTGTTCGTTCTTTCGGGAGTGGTAGACGAGACCATGCTCTATCAAACCTCAGGTGTTGGCACAGTGGTACTGAGATTTGATCATCGCGAGAATACGTTCTTCAATCGGGGTCAGGACGTTCCACTCGGAGGACTGGCCGATCCGAATCGCGAGCCGGGCTTTAGCAGAAGCGACCCGCAGCTAGCCGGAGGGCAGGGAACTGATTACGCGACGTGGATGGCAACTGCGAAACTTAAAAGCAATTCGCCGTCGATCGGTCGAGGTGTGTATGGTGGCAAGTGAGCGGGGGTCGATCTCATTTACTCCGAGCGTCCAAAAATCGATTAACGCTGAAAGCGTTGGCTAATGTCAGCCCAGGGTTTGCTCTGAAACCCTGGGTTCAAAACGCGAGAAGAGATTGTTCGCAACCCTGAAGGGGTTGCGCCTTCGAGAAATGAGCTGCGTTGTCCCAGGGTTGCCAAAGCGCAACCCCTGGGCTGGAATTGGCGAACGCTTTCAGCGTTACTCAATTCTGTAAATTTTAAAAGTCGATAGCGTTGCGACTTATTGTGCAAAGCACTGTCAACCGGTCTGCTGAGTCATCATTTCCAACTGATGACGTCCGATCGCTTTGATTTGTGAGTCTGGCCACTTCTCAAGAAACTGGTATGCAGGATGATTCAGCTTCTCCCGGCAGGGGTTGCGTGCCGCATTGTAACTGCAGATGAGCGACCACCGTGGATTTGGACTTCTATTCGCATCTGAGCGATGAAGTAGATTGCAGTGGAAGAAGAGTGCAGACCCCGGCTCCATCTCACATTGGACCAATTCCATATGCTTGAGGGCTTCCTCGACGCGTCTTATATCGGCCCCCGTTTGTTCGCCGGCCTTACCATGATCAATGCGACCCATGTGATGCGATCCCTTGATTACTTGCAGGCAGCCGTTCTCGCAAGTTGCACGATCGATCGCAACCAGGCAGCTCGCCATGAGAGGAAACAGACAATCATTGGAGTACCAGTAACCGTAATCCTGGTGCCACTCCCAGGCTCCGCCCACGAAAGGCTCCTTAAGCATCACTTTGTGGTGGTAATGGTAAACCTCACCACCCAGGAGTTGCTCCATGGGATCAACCACGCGCGGGCTGCGAACAAAGGCCGTGTAGATGTCTTCATCCAGTGAACCGGTGATCCACAACTTAGTTTCGTTGCTTGACAGATCCAGCCGTCCACGCGCTTGTTGACCGATTTGCGGATCGCGCTTACCAATCTTGAGGAGCAAGTCCATCTCTTCTTCGTCAAAAAGATCCGGTACCAATACATATCCGTCGCGATTAAATTGCTCGATCTGTCTTGCGTTTAACTGAGTCATAGATGTGTCCGAATCGATGAGCATAAGTAGATGCGCCACCTCGACGTTCCCGTCTTGCAGGCGGCCTACTGGTTTGGGATTCACGCCATGTGAAATGCGAAAGCGAGCGTTAATTATAAGAACTTGTTTGGCAAACCGCACCCCGCCCTGCCGGCTTCAGGTTATGAATTGTCGAAAGGATCTTACTCAGAGCGATTCTGCTCAAAAACAACCGGCCCATCGATATTCCAAGTGATGCCACTCATGGTAAAGTTCATCATTCGACATCGTTTATCGCTAACTACAAACTATGAACCAGGAAAAACTATCGCGTCGTGAAATGCTGCGGAACGCTGCCCTGGCGGGCGTAGGAGTGGGAGTGTTTGGACGCGCAGTGGACGGCGCAGTCGCAGACGTTGAAACCGCCCTCGAAACTTTGGTAGCAGGTCCACCGGCTAATCACGAATCGATGATTGGGGTTCCGTTTCCAAAGCACGAAACAGTACGCGTTGCCATCATTGGAACAGGTCTACGCGGGAAAAGCGTGTTGGGAGAATTCCTCAAGGTTCCCGGCGTTTCAATAAACGCTCTCTGTGACGTCGTTGAAGAAAAAGCGTTGGCGGCGAAAGCAATTGTTGAAAATGCCGGACAACGTGCGCCAGCAATCTACGTTAAGGGTGACCGGGGTTTTGAAGAGTTAGTAAAGCGAGACGATATTGACTTTGTATACATCGCTACTCCCTGGGAATGGCACGTGCCGCAAGCTCTTGCAGCCCTGAATGCTGGAAAGCATGCTGGTACGGAAGTTCCGGCAGCGTACACCGTCGAAGATTGTTGGAAACTGGTGGACACGTCCGAACGCACCAGACGGCATTGCCTCATGATGGAGAACTGCTGTTATGCCGATGATGAATTATTAATTTTGAACATGGTTCGGGCCGGAGTGCTCGGCGAATTGGTTCATGGCGAAGCTGCCTACAATCACGACCTGCGGGAAATTCTCTTCGAAAATCGTAATGAGGGTCTGTGGCGACGGCGGCATCATACTTTGCGCGACAGCAACCTTTATCCCACCCACGGACTTGGCCCCGTAGCTAATTACCTGAACATTAATCGGGGCGACCGATTTGATTACCTGGTATCGGTGAGTTCCGGACACTGGGGACTGGAAGCCTATCGTCAGGACAAACTTCCCGCTGACGATCCGCGGCAAAAAGAAGCCTATAAATGCGGTGATTACAATACGTCAATTGTTAAGACCTCCACTGGGCGTACAGTTATGCTTCAGCACAACGTATCAACGCCGCGTCCATACGACCGGATCAATCTTATCCAGGGCACAAAAGGCATCTTTCGCGATTATCCCCCGCGCATCTTTATCGAAGATCAGGCGGACGGTAAACACGAATGGCAGACTGTTGATAGATATCAAGCAAAGTATGCGCATCGGCTGTGGCGCAAAGAAGGCGACATGGCCCGCAAGTTGGGCGGTCACGGTGGAATGGATTACCTGATGTGCTACCGGCTAATCGAATGCATGCGTGAAGGTTTGGTTCCTGACATGGACGTTTATGATGCCGCCACGTGGAGTGTGCCAGGACCACTTAGCGAGATCTCACTAGCAAAAGGATCCGGTCCAATTAAGTTTCCTGATTTCACTCGAGGAAGATGGAAAGAGAAACGCGTTAACATGCTCTGAGTGATAAAAGGAAAACTGGAGCAAGACTTTTGGTCCTCACTTTGATATCCGGACTTTCTAGAGGACCACAGGCTCGAGAAATAAGGACAAACTTCATAGTTTCCCTTCGGCATCGCCACTGATTCCATTTGAGCAACTCCATGTCAACGCTATTTTCGTCAATCTAGCTTAAGAAGCACTCGATACGAGAGAATTCTGGGGCTCATTCTCTACTGATTTTGTATGAGTTCGTCTGTGTTCGGTAAGTATTCAATATGCATATCTGGTTGTCACCGCTGTTACCAATGTCACGGAAGGTCACACCCTGTCGCTCAATGAGACCTTCAGTACAACGCAGAAACAATGCGATTCACTCTATGACTTCGATAGGGAGTATTCCTCAAAATGCTCTGATGCTTGTCTACAAATTATCCGTGAACGTCATGGTGATGGGTATCGGCTTCCACAGTTTGTCTTGCGTTCATCTTTGTATTTCTCCTTAGAGTCTAAGCGCTGGTTTAAACTGCGCGGCTGCGCCGGCACCTTATCCGCCTCCCCGAATAAGGCGTGCTTTCAGCCTTTGGGCGTAATCTTGCCCGCGAATGACTGGGCCACGATCTTACCGTCCCGCACGACGAACGTGTCCGTGCCCAACTCGTACACGTTGTCGGCAGTCTCTGCGGTCCACAGGATGTAAGCATAGTCGCCCTCGACTGACTGCTGCTTCATCCTGAACGTTGAGCCAGGTTTTCCAAACTCTGCAATCATCGCCTGGAACAACGGCCTAATCGCGTCAGCTCCCCTGAGCGGTCCGTCCGGCGTGAACAGGACGGCACCCGGCGCATAGTCAGAGAGGATGCCCTTGAGGTCGCCCTCGCCAAAAAACTTTAAGTGGTGGTCTAAAACGTCTTTCGTCGAAGCCATCTCTAAGTCCTCCTTTGTTGTTTCTGGCGCATCGTGCTCTGTCATGCCGGAGCGATATTCTGGTTCATGCGAAAAAGGTTGTTCGGATCGTACTCGCGCTTCACCTGGACAAGGCGATCGTAGTTGGGACCATAGGCAGAGCGCACGCGATCGGTTTCATCAGCGGTCATGAAATTGATGTAGACGCCGCCGCTGGCGAATGGTGTCGTGGCCTTGAAGAAGTCGCGGGCCCAGCGAACGCAGCGCTCGTCGTCGGCCTCGTCCTCCCAGCGGCCGTGGAAGTTCATGACGAACTTGGCGTCGCGCTGCGCGTACGCTGCAGAGTCAGGGGCGGGCCGCGTCGTCGCGCCGCCCAGGGCGCCGAAAAAGATCTCGCACTGTGGCGAAGGCAGCTTCCCGACGTACTCGACGACGACGTCGAAGAGCCCGTCCTGGAGAGTTGTGAAATTATGAGACTTCCAGTAATTGCGCACCCCGGCGGTCAGTAGCGGATCGAAGGTTTGCTGCCACGCAACGTAAGGCTGGACGCCGACGTGTTCGCCCCATGGGGTACCGAACTTGCGCAACGGCTCGACGAGGGGCTGACCCTCCTTCGGGTCACCCGCATAGATCAGTGCGAGCGCGATCATCTCCTGGCCATGAAATTTTTCGGGGAGAAACGGCAGCGGCGGTGCCTTGCGCAGGACGGTCCACACATTCAGCTCTTCCGGCGCGTTGGCAATGTATTCGCGGTACTGCTGCAGTACCGACTTCGCCTCGGAGATCGGGTACACGATGAGTCCACTTAGCACGTCCGGGCCGACCGGGTGGAGTCGGAACTCGAAGCGAGTAACCACGCCGAAGTTTCCTCCTCCGCCTCGGAGAGCCCAGAAGAGGTCGGGGCGCTCGGTCGCGCTGGCGCGCACCACCTCGCCGGCCGCGGTCACGACTTCGGCAGACTCGAGGTTGTCTACGGTCAGGCCGTACTTGCGACTAAGCCAACCGAAGCCCCCTCCGAGCGTCAGTCCAGCGATGCCAGTCGTCGAGTTGATGCCGACTGGCGTGGCGAGGCCATGGGCCTGGGTGGCGGCGTCAAGGTCCGCGAGCGTGGCGCCGCCTTCGATGGTAACGCGGCGCGCGCCGGGGTCGACCTGGGCCGCCTTCATCTTCGAAAGGTCGATCATGAGCCCGTCATCGCACACGGCATTGCCGGCGATGTTGTGCCCGCCACCGCGGATGGCGAGCAGGAGATGGTTGTCCCGCGCGAAGTTCACCGCCCGGACGACGTCTTGTGTTGCGGCGCAGCGAGCGATGATCGCAGGGCGTTTTTGGATCATCGCGTTCCAGATTTGACGTGCACTATCGTAGGCGCCGTCGCTCGGAAGAAGAATCTCTCCCTTAAAGCCAACTTTTAACTCCTCAACCTTACTGCTCTGTAAATTCGTCATGTGTTTCTCCCTCTCCTGTAATTTGGCCAACAGCTCCAGGCAATCGAATTGACCCGAGAGCGGCTGACGCCCACTGTGTGCGTTTGAGTCAGCGCGACGACTCATCGCTAGTTTAGCGAGTAACTGCGGTCTCTGGAACGGCCATCCCGTTGCAAGTCGCTATTATCTCAAGGTATTCGGCATCAACCTTGGTGGTATCGTCTTTAGCCTTGTTATGTGCGGACCACAAGGCAACCAGTTCACTGCGCAGTTTCTCTTGCCCGTCCATGTCGAGCGATGCAAACGCCCGCGACATTGGACCATAGTTGGTACGGAAGAATTCCACTACCTCATCTGGTGGGAATGGATAATCAAAATGATAGATTTGGCGTTCACACTTCAAATGAGCAATCCCGTTACGAAGGCGTCTACGAACCGTTTCTTCATCACCCCACAGTACGGGCGAGGGCATGTTCGACGGAGCGATATGCTTGGCGATCGTCTTAAACATGAGCCCGATGAATCCGTCGGGTGTCCAATTCGCCAGAGCGATCAATCCACCTGGGCGGCACACACGCCTGAGTTCAGTCGCGACCAGATCCGGACGCGGCGCGAACATCGCGCCGACTAAACTGACCACGGCGTCGAACTGGCCGTCGGCATATGGGAGCGCTTCGGCATCTCCCTCTTCAAAGACGATATTAAGTCGCTCGATGGCGGCGCGGGCCTGGGCTTTCTCGATCCAGTTAGTGGCAATGTCACAACCGGTAACCTTTGCACCCGCCCTCGCGGCGATCAGCGCCAGTTGTCCGGCGCCGCAACCAACGTCTAGCAGACGAGTTCCGGGTTTAACTCCCAGTCGCAGGAAAAACTGCTCTGCGTCCTTCTCCATAAAGCGTGAGAAAAGGTCGTAGTTCCCGGTCATCCATGTCGTTTTCAGACGAGTTTTAAGTTCGTTAAAGTCACTGCTGGTCTGTGTCTCTATCGCAACCGCACTCATGTTGGCAATCTCCTTCGAACTTGTTTCTCTTTTCGTGCTTCCCGCATTTCACTTCACTATACGGCTGGCAAGACTCTGATACTTGATTGATCGTCCCGCATTCTTGTCACAAACCCCCAGTTCAGTTTCAGAGAGCGACGACGTTGCCCGCAGCGTTTGAGCAAAAGCATGAAGGCCAACAGCCTCCCGCTGATTTTGGTTCTGAACCTGCCACACTCTCCGACCGAAAGGCTTGAATACTTGATTGGTCGTCCGGTATTCTCGCGCGAACGCTCAATTCAACGAGGCTGCTTAGATGGATGTGCTTTCCGAAGTCTTGAAAGTCGTCAAGCTTGAGGGAGCGGTGTTCTTCAATGGAGAGTTTACTGCTCCCTGGTGTTTCCGCTCATCCGGATCAACTGGAATCGCCACCTATCTAGCTCCTGAAGCAGGACACCTGATCCCTTATCACTACTTAACCGAGGGTCGCGCTTATGCGCGGTTGCTGGAGGGCAAGCGCGAGGAGCTGACCGCCGGCGACATTGTCATCTTCCCGCACGGAGATGCCCACCTATTGGGGAACGGCTCCCCCGCAAGACCCGTCGACTCTTTTGAGACGTTTGCGAAGAATCTAACCCAGGGACTTAAACTGGCCCGCTTTGGAGGTGGTGGCGAGATCACTAAATTCATCTGCGGATTCATGGGCTGCGATCCCCGGCTGAGTGAGGTCTTTCTGGCCGGCTTGCCGAAAATCTTAAAAGTGCACGTGGCCAACGAACCCTCAGGCGAATGGATCCTAAACTCAATCCGATTCTCGCTGGCCGATGGGGGCGAATCGAGCGCCGGCAGCGGCCTGGTGTCCACCAAACTATCTGAAGTATTGTTCGTCGAAACGTTGCGACGCTATATCAACGCACTTCCTCCCGACCAGATCGGTTGGCTGGCGGGCGCTCGCGACCCGATCATCGGTGAAGCACTCAACTTGCTTCATAAAGATCCGGCAGATCCATGGACAGTTTCGGATCTGGCGCGGCGCATCGGCCTGTCACGTACGCGGTTGGCTGAGCGCTTCCGCCATTTCCTGGGAGAGTCACCGATGGCTTATCTGGCCCAATGGCGGCTGAAACTCGGGGCAGAAATGCTCCAGTCGACCGAGGACAGCGTGGCCCAAGTCGCTCTCGCGGTGGGCTATGGCTCAGAAGCGGCCTTCAACCGTGCGTTCAAGCGGGAGTTTGCTTGTCCTCCGGCGCAATTCCGTCGCAAGCGTAAGGCCACACCGGCCCAGCACTCTCAAAAGAGCCCCCTGCACGGCTGATCGCATTTATTGGGATTTTTCGTCCGGTTACGTCTTGCGACAAAATGTCGTCATCTTAGCGTCATCCGAGGGCACATCATCATCGCTCAGTCTTCCTGGCCTCGCAGGTGTTCTGTCACTTAACCAGAATTCACCCGTCTTTTGCCAACGTGCTTGGAGGCAAGGGTCGATTCGACTAACTCTTTCGCGGCTGGCAAGGCAGGTCGTGGATGCAGATGCTCTCCATTGCCCGCACTGCGGAATTAAACGCCGTTATGATCGATCCGCCTTTCTTGCCTACGACCAAATCACCGAGCAGATAGAGGCCGGGCACGTTAGTCGTGCCCGCTTCATCGAACATCGCGCCGTCGCCATTGAAGGCAATTCCCAATGTGTGCAGGAAGTTGGTAGGCGTCGAGCCTCCGAGCGCAAATATTACGCGATCAAGGAGACGAGCTGGTTGTTCCTCTTCAACAAAGCTAATGCGCGGTCGTCCGGCCTCATCCTCGATTTCTTTGATGTTTGAGTTTCGGATTATTTCAACCTCACCACGCTGTTCCATGGCTAGAAGTGCATCGTGGTTCTGCTGATTGAGTCGCGTGAAATCTGCCTTTCGATATGATAGCGCGATGCGATTACCTTGTGGGCGTAAATACTGAACGTATTCAGCCGCCGTATCGCCTCCGCCAACTACCAGGACATCTTCGTTTTGAATCTCGAACGAAGTCATATCAAAGAGAAGGCGTTCCTTAAGTGACGGTGGTAGTCGATACTCCTTCGGCTTATTCGGCCGGCCAAATATACCGATGGCGCACGCGAGTACCTTGCTTTCATAAACACCTTGCGATGACTCGACTAGAAAACGCGCCCCTCCTTCTTCAGGTCTACGCATCCCGAAAACCTCGGCGTTGAATTGAATGTTGATTTGATAATCGCTGATGATCTGATCGAAAAACTGAAGAGTCTCTGGCTTAGTCATATCTCTAACGCACAACAAACCTGCGCAACGGGCGGCGAACCCTTTGTAGTTCGCGGTAGTTAGCTTTTTCTCGGGATAGAGTTGTCTGATTGCCGAGTTGTGCGTCGGCCCTTTCTCGAGAATCAGAATTTGCGACGGATCAATACCAGAGGCAAAGGCTTCAGCTGCCAACGCAATCCCGCCGGGTCCGGCGCCAATAATTATTAGGTCATGCATGAGTCACTGCTTTTTGTGCCGCTGAACCGTGCTCATGAACCTCAACCGCCGAAACTAAGCACCACACGGAACCGGACTTTTCCACTGTGCATTCGTTCGTAAGCCTCGGCGACTTTGTCCAGCGGGTATTTCTCAATCATCGGATGGACGCCGCTCAAAGCACTGAACTCGAGCGTGTCCTGCGAATCTTTCGCGGTGCCAGAATACCAACCGGCAACGGAGCTGCGCTTCGTGATTAGCGAGAAGACGTTGATTGATAGGGGCTCCAGCGGTGCGGCGGGAACCAGCAGTTTCCCACTCGGGGCCAATCCGTCCACCAGTCCGGAGATGGCCTGGGCATTTGGCGCAGTTGCGAGGATCACACTCGCGCCTCCGAGTTTCTGTAACTCGGCCACGACGTCCTGCGCGGTCGCGTCGATGTAGTGGTGCGCACCGAGTTGTCGCGCTAGCTCTTCCTTGTCCTTGCCCCGGTTGATCGCCACGGTGTTGAATCCCATACGCCGCGCGTACTGCACTCCAAGATGGCCCAGCCCGCCGATACCATGCACTGCGACTACTTCTCCGGCGCGCGCGCCCGAATTTCGCAAGGCGTTGAAGACGGTAACACCCGCGCACATGAAAGGACCCGCTTCCTCGGCAGGCAATTCATCTGGAATCGCGGCGAGTGCGCTTGCAGGGCCGATCATGTATTCGGCATACCCACCGTCAAAATCGATCCCGGTGACTTTGCGATTGACGCACATGGCGAAGTCACCTCGCCGGCATTGCTCGCACACGAAGCAATGGCCGCCATGCCAACCGACGCCGACTCGCTGACCAATTGCCCATGAGGTGACGTTGGTGCCCACGGCATCTACCCGCCCGGCAATTTCGTGACCCGGCACGCGCGGATACTGGAGCCCAGGCCAGACGCCGTCTTTGACCAGCGCGTCACTGTGGCAAATGCCGCATGCCTCGACCTTTATGCGCACCTGGGAGTGACCCGGTTCGGAAATGTCGCGTTCGACGAGTTCCCAATCGCCACCTGCTTTGCTTATCTGTGCTGCCTTCATTTTTGTATTCATAATTACTCCTGGTTCACTGTGAAATATTGCGCGGCTACGGAACCCGGGGATTACGCTGATTGCGTTGATTAGAATCCGTGCAATCGGTGTAATCTGCCGATGCTTCAATAACCGTCAACTTCGATGATCGCCTCAGCAAACGCCTGCGGTGCCTCCTGAGGCAAGTTATGTCCGATGCCGCCCTTGATGACCCGGTGCGAATACTTGCCCGAGAATTTCTTCGCGTAGGCACTTGGCTCCGGGTGCGGCGCGCCGTTGGCATCGCCTTCAAGAGTAATCGTGGGTACAGTGATCACTGGGCCCGCGGCGAGACGCTTTTCGAAATCATCATATTTCGCCTCACCTTCAGCCAAGCCAAGACGCCAACGGTAATTGTGAATCACGATTTGAACATGATCCGGGTTGTCTAGCGCCGCGGCGCTGCGTTCGAACGTGGCATCATCGAAGCTCCATTTCGGAGAAGCGAGTTGCCAAATGAGCTTCGCAAAATCGTGTCGATATTTTTCGTAGCCAGCGCTGCCGCGTTCGGTCGCAAAATAGAATTGGTACCACCATTGGAGTTCAGCCGCTGGCGGCAATGGCATGCGTCCGGCTTCCTGGCTCCCGATCAAGTAACCGCTTACAGACACCATTGCCTTAACACGTTCACGCCAGAGCGCTGCTACGATGTTCGCGGTGCGCGCGCCCCAATCAAACCCAGCCAGAATTGCTTTCTCGATCTTGAGAGCATCCAGCAACGCGGTCGTGTCGAGAGCCAGTGCCGAAGGTTGGCCATTTCGCAACGCATCGTTTGAAAGAAAGCGTGTCGACCCGTAGCCACGCAGATAGGGAACGATGACCCGGTAACGTTTAGCCGCGAGCAAAGGCGCGACGTCAACGAAAGCCTGAATGTCATAAGGCCAGCCGTGCAGGAGAACTACTGGAGTGCCGTTTGCCGGACCGGCTTCGACGTACCCGACATTCAAGAGTCCAGCCTGGATCTGTTTCACCGGACCAAGTGAAGTAACCGACAGCGGGCTTTTGATTCTTACTGATGTGGCGCCCGAATTGCGGCTTACTCTGAGTTGCGTGGCAGCAACAGTCATTGCTGCGGCGCCCATAAACTTTCGGCGATCGTATTTACTTTTTTCAGACATCTTTTTACCTAAGGCCTCGCCGCAAGATGTCATTTGCGCCGACGGGCCGATTTCTCGTTCAATGCCTTATTGATTTGTTAGTGCTTCGACTTTCTACTTGAGCGCTGAAAAACTCGTCGGCTCCATGAAGTAGCTGTCGATATGGTTTGCCAGCGCACCATTGGTCTCAGAGTCTGCCTTCACTTTTTTCCATTCCGGATCGGCCTGGAAGGCGGCCCAATTCTTCCGGGCCTCCTCGCGGCTTGGATGCTCCAGGATGTACACAAAGAGGTTCTGCGAATACGGCTCGTCTTCCGGACGCCAAAAACCAATGCTCTTCATGTTGTGTCGCCTGAAAATAGCATCGGTGTGATCGCCAAACCGAGTGATTAGAGCATCCATTTTGCCCTCGTTAACGTGATACATGCGCAGCTCGTAGACATGCTGTGAGTCATTCGATCCGCCGATATGGCTGAGACCTAGAGTCATCGCGGCGCCACCAATGAACCATAGAAGAGACGACGGGTTGATACCGATGAGTTTGGTTGCAACTTTCATTGTTGCAGTTGCGATGCTTGCAGGTTCCATAATGGGCTCCCATACACTCTCGTTCTAACCAAAAAAAGCAAAAGACACGTTAAGCGTAGAGCTTGTTCACCATCACCCTCGCTTAATGATGAAGACTGTCTTGTCGTCAATCCGGTCCTCATCTCCAATCTGCCGCAGATGGTCGTCGTCTTTTGTGGCGTGTTCCAGCAGCGCATTGCAGATGTCTCTCGCTGACTTCCAATAGTGCTCCTGCATCACAGCTTCGAGGTGGTGGCGTTCTTCGTCATCACTCCCGTCGTAGACGCCGTCGGTATAAAGAAACAGAATGTCGCCTGGGGTCATTAGCGTAATTTCGGCAACATCGGACGAGTTAGCCGGCCGGGGCCGAAATTGCATTGAGAAATACCGCTTACGATCCGGATGATCAGCCGGGATCTGTAAGCCCAATGGCAGGAATTGCACCATTCGATCTTTATCCAGCACCACAAATTTGCGATATTCAGCAGAGAACACGAGCGGCGGCGGGTGTCCAAAGTTTACAAATCGGAAGTAGCCGTAGGGATGCACTTCACCATAAAGCATAGTCGCAAGCTCGCGCGCATTTTCTTTCTCACTTATACCCAGTGCGTTACGAGCCGTGACCGATTGCGCCAAACGCAAGTTGATGTTTTCAAACAGCTCCGGCGTCGTCCTGCCGTGATGATCAAGCTCGGAGAGCATGAAAGCATGAAAGGTATCGTGTACAGTCGAGGCGATTTTCGCCGCAATAAGTCCGTGTCCCTGTGCGTCCACCAGCAGGACTCCTCCAATACCATGGAGCTCGTGGAGACCTTCGGCGACCCGCACCTGCTCCGAGCTTCGTGCGTCTCTGTATTGGGCTTCCATTTCGGACCTATAATCCGGCCTGGACCTCAGCCACTCCACATGATCGTCAACTGAATTACGCGGCGGTGCGCCTGGCGGGAGCGGATCGAGATATTCCTTCGATAACTTCAGGGCCTGTTGAATGCGGGCATCGACGTCATAACGCTGGTGGAAGTTTATATATTCAAATAGGTCACCCCCCACCTTCCCGACAGGAACGGAATTCCCGTACATCTCGATGCCCGATATATGCGGAATCGACCCTTCCACCGGCATGAGCCGTTCACGCAAATATTCATCGATAGTCAGATCCGTGTGCTCTGTGGTCATCGCTTTTTATGATACTTGAAACCGACAATTCTTTGCAGGGAACGATGCGATAGTAGTGGTTCAGTTTGGTTATGAGTTAAGGGTTACCACTCCCCGAGCGCCACACAAAACGGAACCCTGACTCGCCGTGGTAGCGACCAGGCGATCATAAGGCGTAGTTGTAACTCGATTCGTAATTCAAAGTATCACCCCGTCGCTACCGCTCCCGGTTCCGTATTTGTGAATTTTGGATTGAGGAATTCTGCCGTGTGTGCGATGAGTCCTGTAACGATGAGCTGATGGACGCCATGCGAGTTCAGTTGCAAATCTAAATCCGTGTTCGCGAACCACTCGAACCCCAATGCTGTCTCCTAATCGCGCATGTAGTGGCAGCTGTACCCTCCAGGATGTTTGCGCAAGTAATCCTGGTGATAGTCCTCCGCGCTGTACCAGGTGGAGGCGGGCTCAATGGTTGTCGTGATCGGGCGCTGCCACTTCCCTGATGCGTCTACACGCGCCCTCACTCGTTCCGCCGTTACTTTCTGCTCAGGCGTCTGCGGAAAAATCGCCGATCGATATTGCGTGCCAGTGTCGTAACCTTGACGGTTGAGCGTGGTTGGGTCGTGCAGCTTGAAGAACCACTTCTCCAGTAAGTCTTCGTAGCTGAGCACGGCCGGATCGAAAGTTATACGGATTGCTTCAGCGTGCCCCGATTTGCTGTGGTGTGTATCGGCGTACGTAGGATTCTCGAGCCAGCCGCCTGTGTAGCCGACTTCGGTGTCGATCACGCCAGGCACGTCACGGAGAATTTCCTCGACACCCCAGAAACAGCCGCCGGCGAGCACGGCCACCTCGGTCTGTTTCTGACTAGCAACTCCGGAGCGGCTCATTACGTCCTGATGATTATTCATTTTGGTTCTCCAGACAAGTCGCTCACTTGACCAGCGTGATGAGCTTGCCCCATGTTTCTTTATTCCTCGCCCCTGCTGCTCTTTGACTATCAATACAGACTTTTGTGGCAAGGCCAGGCCGCAAGCGCTCAGGCCCCTTTTGCCGACGCGGTGAAACTCGCCGCATTATTCCTGACGAATTCCAGCACACTCAGCGGCTTTTGCCCCGTTAGTGTGAGCACGTCGTCGGACATTCGATCGTAGCGACCCGCGCGGTGCAGATCAGCCATCGTCGCCAGGTGGTTCACCAGGTGAGCCGGCAAGCCGCGGGTGAGCAGCCCGTCCCGCCATGGCTCGACCGGGATGTCCTGAAAGGTAATCGTGCGGCCAAGCGCCTTCGAATACTCCTGTGCATAGAAATCCATGTTCTCAGACTGCGGACCGGTCAGGTGGTAGACCTTGCCGATGTGCGGCTGCGGCTTGGCGAGCAGCGCGGCGATCACACGTGCAACGTCCTCCACTGCGACTGGCGAAGTTTTCCCGTCACCGAACGGCAGTCTGATCTGATTTGATTGCCTGACCAAATCCGGAGTGAAAATCAGGAAGAAGCCTTCGAGAAGCACAGTGGGCCGCACGTGTACGACCGGCAGACCGGACCAGTTCAGCGCCTGCTCGGCGAGCCAGTGTAGCTTCTGCTGCTGGCTGGTGGTGGTTTCGGTAATGCTCATCTGTGCGACCGTCATCTGCGACATATTGATGAAGGCCTTCACGCCGTGATACTTCGCCACCGCCGCCGTATTGACCGTCGCGGCCAGATGGGCATCCGAAACCGACATGCCAAAGTACATCGTCTCGCAGCCGGCAATTGCCCTATGCATCGAATCAAGATCGAGCAGATCGCCGGCGACGACCTCTGCACCCATGTCGCGCAACGTTTTCGCGCGTTCGTCTTCACTTCGCACCATCGCGCGCACAGCTTTGCCTTGCTTCAACAGTAGTTCGGTAACTGTCCGGCCTACCGCGCCGACACGGCCCGCCGCGCCGGTGACCAGAATGGGGTTTGCCATGTTCCTTCCTCTTATTCCTTCATCATATGGAGACTTTGCTCAATTGGATCCCAGACATACGGCTCAGCCCGCTTCTTTCGCGCGTCGGTCGTCGGTCCTATCGGGGGAACGTCTTGATGGTCGCCTCGGCGATCGCGTCGGCGTACTCGTCAGGCCGAATGAGTCCCCGTCGAGATAGAGCACTCGACCGTCGGCACAACACGCTTTACGGATTCCGCACCTGCCTCCATCAGGATCGGATCATTTCGTCGAGTTTCCGGCCTCCCTGGCTGCGAAGTGCTCGGCAATAGGGGTGCCCGCGAACTTCTCACCCAGCAGACGGGAAAAGAGCAGCAGCGAGCTGCGTGGCCGGTAACTCGCCACGACGTGCTGGGTCTGCCCGGCGGCGTTATAGGTGACGAGCACGACACAGCCAATAGGCTCGCCGTGGACCTCAGCGACGTAGTCCTCGAGGAAGCCGTTTTTGCCGTAAGGGCCAGCGAACTTGTGCTCCTGGCGATCGTACAGCGAGCGGATAGTGAGGACGACCGATCGGACGGCCTCCGCACCCTGCACCGCGCCGTCCAACATCGAGCCCTCCACGGTTGCGTCGTCGGCCATGTTGTCGAGCCACGCCGGGTAGTAGTCTTTGAGAGCGGGATCGCCGCTACCGAGATATTCGGCGAGCACGTTGCCTTTGATGGAAAAAATTAATTCCTCCCTTGTGGCTAAGTCGGCAACTCTGCGCCCGCCTGCTCCGCCACCATGTACGCGGCGTACCAGTCGGGCCAGTTCTCGTCGCGCTGTCCTCCGGTGCGCTTCTCGTGCTCGCCATGCGCGGCCTCGGCGCGACGAAACGCGCTCGCCAGATCGTTCGCGGATGCAAAGGTCGTCGTTGCGGAGTCGATGCGACCCGCGAGCCGCGTCGTCACCTCCTGCAACAGCCAGCCGTTTCCATCCGGATCAGTAAACGAAGCGAACGAGCGGTAGCTGCCGCGATTGGAATCCGGACCGCTGACCCGAACCCGACCAAACATGTAAGGCTCGTCTGGACCAACGTGGACCCCGCCATTGTGGAACACCTCGCTGACCTCAACGCCACGACGAAGCAGCTCCTTGCGGGCGGCCTCGATGTCGGAGACGATCAGATACAGACCCTGTGCAGAGCCCGGAGCCGCTACGGTGACGTTCTTGCCGAGGATGATCGAGCACCCTGAGCCGGGCGGCGTGAACTGCATAGCTCGAAAGTAATCACCTGCGGCAACGTCGATGTCGAGCCGCCAACCGAGCTTCAAATAAAACGCCTTCGCGCGGTCCAAATCCGAGACAGGGATGACGACGACCTCAAGCTTCATGTCAACTTTCGCAACGCTCGCGGTGTTACCAGGTATTTCATCTTTCAGATTTTCCATCTTCTTTTTCTCCTGTGCTCCGAACTGAGTCTGGGAAGCGGACTGAAACCGATATGGTCTCAAAAACAACGGCAGGGAAGAGGCGGTACCCGTCGGCAACGCCTCTTCTTTCCGTCTAGCGCATCGGGCGGAAGCCGGAACGAACTTCTTCAATAATGAGCTTTGGCTGCTCCCACGCCGCGAAGTGCCCGCCCTTGTCGAGCTTGTTGTATTGAATGAGCTTGGGATACGCCCGTTCTGCCCAACTCCGGGGAACCTGGTAAATCTCGTCAGGAAAGGCGCTCACGGCAACGGGAATCTTGACGCCCGCCGGGACGAAAAACGGAAGCTTGTTCTCCCGATAGAGACGAGCCGACGAAATCGCCGTGTTGGTCAGCCAGGTGAGCGTAAGGTTGTCGAGAACGTCGTCGCGCGTCAGACCTTCGCTTTGCCCGTCGAAGGCGCGCGCGATCATCTGATAACTCCGCAGGTCGTGTTCGAGAAACCAGGCAGCGAGGCCGACTGGCGAATCCGCAATCGCGTACAGCGCCTGCGGGTGGTTCCCCATCATGCTGAAGATGGACAGGCCGTGGGCAAAAAAGAAGGCGAGCCGTTCGAACGCAGACTGTTCGTCTGCCGAAAGTCCCGGCGGCGGGCCGTCGCCAGACCCGAGTGCTTTCAGAATTTCGGCCGGTACGGCGGAAGCCAGGTTGATATGGATGCCGAGCAATTCCGGGGGCGCCAACACGCCCATCTGCTCCGTGATGAACGCACCCCAATCACCACCTTGCGCCACGTATCGCGTGTAGCCAAGACGATTCATTAGTACGATCCAGGCGCGGGCCATGCGAGTGGTGTCCCAACCGGTCTCGGTCGGCTTGCCTGAAAACCCGTAGCCCGCCATCGACGGGATCACTACGTCGAAAGCGTCCGACGCGCTTCCGCCATACGCCGTGGGATCGGTGAGCGGGCCGATGAGCTTCAGCTGCTCGACGACCGAGCCAGGCCATCCGTGCGTGATGATGACAGGCAGCGCATTTTCATGTTTCGAACGGACGTGGATGAAGTGAATGTCGAGTCCATCGATCTCAGTGATGAAATTCGGCAGGGCTTTCAGCCTTTCCTCGCACGGGCGCCAGTCATATTCCGTTCCCCAATAGCTCGCGAGCTTCTGAATCGTCGCGAGCTGCACCCCTTGCGATGCGTCGGTAACCGGTTCCTTCTCAGGCCACTTTGTGGCGTTGATGCGTCTGCGCAATTCGGTAAGCTCCGCTTCCGGAAAACTCACCTGAAACGGACGAATCGCATTCTTGTCAATGGGTTGTTGTGTAGCACTGGTTTGCGTCATGGTATCTCCTTAAATACTCCACCCCTTTTTTGAAGGTGAGCGTTTCGCCTTGGCGAAGCATTTGGCAGCGCCGCGGCAACCGTTGCGGTCACTTCGCTGGCGCTCACTTCACCAGTGTGATCAGGGGCTTCCCTTTTTCGACAATAGAGGTGCGGGCCAGCACCGCCCCGCGTCGGTGATGCTTTTTGGCTGCGGCCTTTTCGGGAACCACAAATTTGACCGTACCCTGGTCGAGGGTGTGGTGGTTCGCGTCCTCCAATTGAATCAGCACTTTGTGTGGACCGGGGGAAAGACCCATCAGGATGATTGGGTTACCACTTGCGTCTGCCCACACCCAGGAAGCATCGTCGACTCTCACATGAAGGTGTCCGACGCGGGGTGAGACCTCCAAAGCTTTTGGTCCGAACACGGGCACGAAGCGCAGGTTCTCAGCACAGTAGTGAATAATCGCAACTCCCCGGGATGCGAGCGGTCCAGCCAGCGGAGGATCGATCACGACTTTCGCGGGAGGCTCACTGGCAAGCGGAATCACCGTCGCCGGGCGACATTTGTCTGTTGGGCTTTGCGCAGCAGCAGTCATTGCGCACAACAACATAACTGCAAACCCTGGCAGAAGCCGGCCTGTCGACCTTACATGCTTCAGAACTTTCATCCTCCTCCTCCTATGCGTTCACATGATCATTTAGCTTGCACTACTCGCACTACTCGATTCGCAGACTTTGCTCCATTGAGTAGCATTGATCCCAAATGTAGACATCAAAGCCGGCGAGTTTGGTCGACCACTTCGGCGTAAGCGTGTTGACACATTGAGCTGCAACTCGATCAATGTATTGATCGAAGAACGCCCATGGGTTGTTTTTGTCCAGCGGGTTCAACCCCTCGCCGGGTTTGGTCGTGGCCAACGCCGTTGCCGCCGCCTGCTTCACGTCATTATTGAACTCGGCTTGAAGGTCAACGTCCGCATGTGTGCCAGCGCGCGCAACGTGACCGCCAACGTACGTATCCCAATCCATCTTTCGGATCTCTTCGACCTGCGCGAAATAACCGTTGATGTCCTGGGCCACGGCGAATCGTCGCCAGGGGATCCAGCCTGGAAACACGATATCGACGACCATCAACACGCGCTGCTTCGGCGCGTAGATAAAAATGTTGCCCGGTTCGTGCCCGTTGCCGTGGTAAGAAAGCTCGAGCATCTGATTTCCAACGCGCAACGTGTACTTGTCTGCGAAGGTAACGGTGGGCAGCGGCCGGTTCGGGTCGGCATCCCGCTTCAATAGTCGAAGCGTCTCGTCCTGCGCGATGATGATCGGATGACCGCCCAGCGCCTTAGCGCCGCCGATATGATCAGCATGCGAGTGGCTGTAGATAAGATGTGTGATCGGTTTGTCGCTAACTTCAGCGATCGCCTTTGGTATAAACGCCGCCAGGTTTTGCGGCGCATCGATCAATACCACGCCATGATCGTAAACAAGAAACATCGATTGGATTGCGTTGTCGGTGATCATGTAAAGGCCGCTTCCCATATCCTGCAAACGATATCCCTTGGCTGGATCAATGGCCGGTCCCTGCGATGAAGGCGGAACGTCAAAGTATTTCGCGATCCTTACTCCAATTGGCGCGATCGACGGCATGTTTGGATATGGTTCTCCCGCTTGTGGCCCCGTACTCGAATCACCGGATTGACCATGAACGCCAGCAGCTACTGAACAAATGATGACAATGACTCCGAGCAAGAATTTTGCCCGGCTGATTTTTCCGCACATTCTCTCAAACTCCTTTCTGCTCGTTGACTCGAGGAAACCGCCGGACCGACAAAAAATCCATCGGTCCGTACAATCAATCGGTTTTCTATCTCAGAGATTTGAACGATGCTCGCACTTCGGTCACGAAGTATTCCGTCTGCTCCCAGGCCGCAAAGTGCCCGCCCTTGGGTAGGCGGTTGTAGTGGATGAGTTTGGGATACGCCTTCTCTGCCCAACTCTTCGGCGCTTGATAGATTTCTTCCGCAAACGCGCTCACGGCGACCGGGAGCTTGACGCCTCTCGCGTCGAAGAAGCCGCCTGCCGGCAAATTGTGCGCCGTGTCCCAGTAGAGACGCGCCGAAGAGATCGCGGTATTCGTCAGCCAGTAGAGCGTGATGTTGTCGAGAACGTCGTCGCGGGTCAGCCCTTCAGGCTTGCCGTCGAAAACGCGCGCGATCATCTGGTAGCTGCGAATGTCGTGATCGAGTATCCAGCTCGCAAGACCAACCGGCGAATCGACGATTCCGTAAAGCGTCTGCGGACGAAGCGCCATCTCGTTGGCGTAGCCCAGCCCGTTCTTGTAGAAGTCATCGAGCCCATCCCACGCGTGCTTTTCCTCCGGCGAAAGGCCGGCGGGCGGCGGGCCGCCTACGGAAAGCGCCTTCGAAACATCGGGCGGAACCGTCGCCGCCATGTTGGTGTGAATGCCGAGCAATCCGGGCGGCTGCTGCAGAGCCATCACCTCCGAAACGGCATTGCCCCAGTCGCCACCCTGCGCCACGTACTTTGTGTAGCCGAGGCGTTGCATCAGCGTCGCCCACGCTTTCGCAATGCTAACCGGATTCCATCCGGGCTTCGTCGGCTTGCCGGAGAAGCCGTAGCCCGGCAGCGACGGAATCACGAGATGAAAGGCATCGCGCCGCGGTTCCGCCATGGGCGGTGGGATTGGTCAGCGGCTCGATGATCTTCAGCTGCTCGATGATCGAGCCGGGCCAGCCATGCGTGACGATCATCGGCAGCGCATTTTCTTGCTTCGAGCGAACGTGAATGAAATGAATGTCGAGCCCGTCGATCTCGGTGATGAAGTTCGGCACGGCGTTGATCTTCGCCTCGCACTTGCGCCAATCGTGCTCGTTCGCCCAATACTGCGCGAGCTTCTGCATCGTCGCGAGCTGCACGCCTTGGGTTGCGTCGGCCACCTGTTCGCGTTCAGGCCACTTGGTCGCCGTTGATGCGTTTGCGCAAATCGGTGAGGTCCGCTTGTGGTGCCTCAAAGTGAAATGGACGAATAGCGGTCTTGTCAGCTGCCTGTTCGGTAGCACTGGTTTGGGTCACGGTCTCCTCCTCTTGAATTGTTTTGGATTTCGAATCTGCAAATGCCTCGGCGATCGTCCCTGGGCTGAACGCGGCTGCCATCCCCAATAGCGAGCTCGTCTTGAGAAAGCGACGGCGCGATCTATCCTCTGGTTTCATTGTGTGCTCCCCTAACTAATGGCAACTTGATTTTGTCGCATGCAATCCGGGAAGACGTCGCGCACGTTTGTGCATGCAGCCCTCGTAAAAACTACCGCAGTGATCTGAAGCCTGCGCGAACATCTTCTGAATAGAGCTCTGGCTGCTCCCAGGCCGCAAAGTGTCCGCCTTTGTCCTGCTTCTTGTAATAGACGAGTTGGGAATAGGCCCGCTCTGCCCACGTCCGAGGAGCTTGAAAGACCTCGTCCGGAAACGCGCTGAACGCGGTCGGAATGGCGACGTGTTTCGGGGCAAAGAAGGCGGATTTGTTTTCCCAATAGATACGAGCTGAGGAGACCGCCGTGTTCGTCAACCAGAAGAGAGTGATGTTGTCGAGAACATCGTCTCGCGTGAGACCTTCGGACTGACCGTCGAAGACCCGTGTAATAAGCGCGTAACTGCGGTCGTCGTGGTCGAGCATCCAGGCGGCCAGGCCGACAGGTGAATCCCCAATTGCGTACATCGTCTGCGGGCGGGTCGACATCTCCTGAGCGTAGCCCAGGCCGTGCTGGTATAAGGATGCCAGCCGCTCGCACGCGCTTCGTTCGTCGGCTGAGAGATCGGATGGCAGCGGGCTGCCGCTCTGGATCGCCTTATCGATCTCTGGTGGAACCATGAAAGGCCAGGTGAGGTGAATGCCGAGCAATTCCGGAGGCGCCTGCGCAGCCATGACATCCGAGATCATTGCTCCCCAATCGCCACCTGACGCCACAAATCGCGGGTATCCCAGGCGCTTCATCAGTTCGACCCAGGCGCGTGCGATGTGGGCGGGGTCCCAGCCAGTCGTGGTCGGCTTACCGGAGAACCCGAAGCCCGGGATCGACGGAATGACCACGTGGAAAGCGTCTGATGCCTTCCCGCCATGCGCAGTGGGATTGACCAGTGGATCGATGATCTTCAGCTGCTCGATGATCGAACCCGGCCATCCGTGTGTGACGATGAGCGGCAACGCATCGTCATGCTTCGAGCGAACCTGAATGAAGTGAATCTCCAATCCGTCGAGCTCAGTCACGTGATTCGGCAGGGCGTTCAGCCTCGCTTCGACTTTTCGCCAGTCGTAATCTTTCGCCCAATAGCGCGCGAGTTTCTGAATCGTCGCGAGCTGCACGCCTTGCGAAGCGTCGCTGACGACTTCCCGCTCAGGCCACTTGGTTGCGTTTATGCGTCTGCGCAATTCGTCAAGTTCCGCTTCCGGAACATTCACCCGAAACGGACGAATTGCATTCTTGTCGGCTATCTGCTCGGGTTGTGTAGCACTGGTTTGCGTCATGGTTTCCTCCTCTCAAATAGGGTTGGACTTTTTGTTGTGTTGGTGGTCGTCCTTGTCAGCCTCTTCTGCGCTCTCCGCATCAAGGTGAGTAACGAGTGAAAACGAAGTCGCGGTCTTTGATAGCCTGATGGCAGGGAAAGCATTTTTTGAGATCTGACTCTGGGCCAGGTTTGCCGTCCTTATCAAATTGGGCGTACCCCCAGCCACCGGTCGCGGCGTACTTTTTTGAATCCTTGACCATAAACTGGAGATACCAGGGTGGCTCGGATCCAGCTACAAAGGATTGTTCGCGGCCAAAGATTTTGTTGTTCTCCTCCGAGGGCACGTGATACCACGCTATTCGACCAACGATGGCACCCTCTGGAAACGGAAGCTTCCCCTCGCGATAGCTCTTGATCGCTATGTCGTTGCCCAGAATGGCGCGGATGTCCTTGAGTTGGCCTTCCTCGTGGGCCACAGAGACCAACTTCCAGTCGCGGTATCCAGGTGGAATTTTGGTTACAAAGGTCGGGGTGTCCTCTTGATTGGTGTGTCGAGATGCGAACGCCGTGAAGGCGACAACCCCAGCCAACGTTGCACCTGCAAGCAGCAAGAAAGTCATCCTTTTCATAGAGGTTCCTCCTTCAAATAATCCTTAGGCGCGCAGGCACCTCTGGTAATCACCTATTAGGGTTCAGAACCGTCTCCGATTCATTCTGTTCATCGCAGGTGCGGAGTACACCACACGCGCAAAGGCGAGTCTATTGGACGAAGGTATCGATCGATACCTTGGTATTAGTTGGAGTGGAGCGGCGTTTGTTGATGAGGATGGACCACTAGTGTTCTGTTTCTGGCGTTTCGTCAAATAGTGATTGTCTTCAGCTTGCGAACCAGGCGATAGCATAACCCCAGAATATCAAGTCGCAATTCATTTGGAGTTCAGGTGAAGTTCAGCGAAGCGTACCTTGAGCGCCTATAAGGCGAATTTTAGGGGCTCCTGTGTTGCTGAGGCGGGACACGCTGGTGCTACAATCAGCCGCAAATCTACAGCAAAGCCTTTTGGTCTTCCCCCGTAGAGTGGCGCGTTCTCGTGCCATGCAAATCCCCCGGAAAAGAACCAAGATGGATATTGAACTCAGACGCTTCGTCGAGGTGTTTCCCGCATTCTCGAAGGGACACTGGCATGCCTGAAACCATCCGAGTAAGACCCTGGCCCACGCGCCTGGCTGCGGGTTCGGGTATGTTCATGGGGGCATTAGGTCTAACTGTACTGGTTGGTTGGTTCTCTCACACTCCCGCGTTGATCCAGTTTGGGCCACAACTACCACCAATGACGCGCAACGCAGCCGCATGTTCCCTGCTGGGTGGACTCGCCTTGCTAACGGTAGTTCTCAGTGGTCCACGTTGGTTGACAGTCGTGTGCGCGGGAATAGTCAGCGCCATAACAATCCTTACCATCGGCGAATATGTCTTTGGAGTGAATGCCGGGATCGACGATCTCCTGGGGCCGCCTTACATCCCCATCCGAGTGTCGAGCCCAGGGCGCATGGCGCCAGTGGCGGCGATCTGTTTCGCCTTGGGTTCCTTCGAGCTGCTGCTGCTACCCAAGATCCTATCGAAGCGGGACTCGCTGTTGCTGGGGTTGACCGGTTCGATCATCGCGGCCGCTGGGATAGCAACGTGCATGGCCTTTACGCTCGGGTCGAGTAATGTTGTCGGCTGGGGTCACGATACCCGAGCATCGCTCCCTGCGGCAGTCGCCCTCTGTGTTTTTGGGTGTGGCATACTTGCGCTGGCCTGGCGCGTTGAAATGGACCGGGCCGGCACACCCAGATGGTTGCCGATGAGCGTAGGGATCGGAATCTCTACGTGCAGCCTGGGTTTGTGGCAAGCGCTGGTCGGCGATGGATACGCACCGTTCGCGCTGTTACCTGCAGTTGCCCTCGGTGGCGGGGTCTTGATGGCGCCTATCTTCGGGTTGACGGTCTACCTGGCGCAACGCGCATACACACAGGCCGCGGCTCTGCGACAAAGCGAAGCGCGCAAGTCAGCGATCCTGGATTCGGCACTCGACTGCATCATGACGATCGATCACGAAGGCAGGATCACTGAGTTCAATCCAGCTGCGGAGCGCACCTTTGGTTACCGTCGGCACGAAGTGGTGGGCAAGGAGTTGGCCGATGTCATCGTCCCGCCATCACTGCGGGAGCAACACCGGCGGGGGTTCGCTCGCTATCTCGCCACGGGCGAGACACGAGTGCTCGGAAGGCGTGTTGAGATGACTGCGCTACGTGCCGACGGGACCGAATTCCCCGTCGAGCTCGCGATCACACGCATCACTTTGGATGGACCACCCTCTTTCACCGGCTACCTGCGCGACATAACGGAGCGCAAGCGCGCGGTCGAACGGTTGCAAGCCAATCAGGACCTGCTCGCTCTCGCACAGAAATCCGCCCGCGCGATGGCTTTCGATTGGTACGTCCAACAAGAAGTCAATGTCTGGTCGCCCGAGCAAGAAGCCTTGCACGGCATGCCACCTGGCAGTTTCGACGGCACGTATCAGAGTTGGAAACGGACGATTTACCCGCCAGACTGGCCGGTAGTTCTCAAAGCCATCAAACACGCCGAGGAAACTGGAGATGTGACGGCAGAGTGGCGCGTCAGGTGGCCCGATGGCAGCCTTCATTGGCTGGCAACAAATGGTCAGATGTTTTTCGATGATCAGGGTAAACCATTTCGCATGGTCGGATTCACAGCCGATGTCACACGTCGAAAACTTGCCGAGGAAGACTTACGTCGCAGCGAGGCGTTCCTGGCTGAAGCCCAACGGCTCACCTCAATCGGCAGCTTCTCCTGGGCCGTCGCGACAGATGAACTCACCTGGTCAGAGGAACTCTATCGTATTTTTGAGTTAGACCGGGCTGTCCCCGTAACGTTCGCGCTGATTGGCATGCGAGTCCATCCAGAAGACTTCCAGTTATTCAAGGAGCACGTTGCGCGCGCTCGTAATGAGGGCGGCGATGTCGAATTCGACTTCCGGTTGCAGATGCCGGACGCTTCGGTCAAGCACATGCACGTCGTCGCTCACAGCGGTCGAAACGAGACCAGTCAAATCGAGTACATAGGCGCAGTGCAGGACGTAACGGAGCGCCGCCTCTCGGAAGAAGCGCTCAGCGAAATTCGCTCGGAGCTGGCGCACATGACCAGGGTCATGAGCCTGGGAGCGTTGACTGCCTCGATCGCACACGAAGTTAACCAGCCGCTGTCAGGCATCATAACCAACGCCAGCACCTGTCTGCGGATGCTGGATGCCAACCCTCCAAACGTCGACGGCGCGCGACAAACCGCGCAGCGCACTATTCGGGATGGCCACCGTGCGTCCGACGTAATCACGCGATTGCGCGCCCTCTTTAGTAAGAGGGACGCCACGACCGAAGCCGTAGATCTGAATGAGGCAATTCGAGAAGTGATTGCCCTGTCGCGGAGTGAACTTCAGAGAAGTCAGGTTATTTCGCGGGTCGAACTTGGCGACCACCTCCCGACGGTCACGGGTGATCGTGTCCAACTGCAGCAGGTCGTGCTCAATCTGCTCCTGAATGCCGCCGACGCGATGCGCGGCATACACGATCGCCCGAGGCAGTTGATCGTCAGAACCCAGCGAGACCAGGGTGATAAGGTGCGCCTGAGTGTGCAGGACGCAGGCGTGGGTTTTGGACCTCAAGGCGTGGACAAGCTCTTCGAACCGTTTTACACAACCAAGAGTAGCGGTATGGGGATCGGGTTAGCCGTCAGTCGTTCAATTATCGAAAGTCATCATGGCCGCCTATGGGCAACACCGAATGATGGTGCGGGAGCCACGTTTTCATTTTCTATTCCTTGCGATCCAGACTGAGAATGTCGGAAGGTCTGAAACGCTCGATGGCAATTGACCTGTTGGTACCGATCAGTTTCTTAGGGCTCTCCCTGGCGAACTTTGGCGTCCTACTTCCCGCTCTTGCGGTTGCTCTTCACCCACCGCAAAGGACGAAAAGATTTTGCAAAAGGTCGCAAAGCAAAATGGATCAGTATGCCGCTGTTGCTGATATCCACGCCAGAACCAATACCTTAGTACTATAGACGCCGCTCAACCGGTGGCGCATGCTGTGGCCAGGAGTGCGGCAATGAAAGGACCTTTCTGGAGAATGAGACATCCAGATTTTCAATGCGCTGCTTTGATCAGCATCGACGGCACTCCCTGAACGCCCCATCGATTTCCTCTGACCAGGGCCGTTGCAAACTCACGCTGGTTGTTGCCCCACCGGCGGGCGCCGCATGGAAGCGTCTATGACAACAACACGTTCACTTGTGTCAGTGGTCGACGACGACGAGTCCGTCCGCGAGTCACTACCAGACCTGCTGCGAGAGTTTGGCTTTGCGGTCCGAGCCTTCTCCTCGGCGGAGGAATTTCTAGCGTCCGATTGCGTCGATCAAACAAAATGCCTGATTCTCGACATCGCCATGCCGAGGATGACTGGACCTGAGCTTCAGCAGGAATTGAAGCAACGCCGTCAAAACATACCGATCATCTTTATTACAGCTCAAAGAGATGAGACTATTCGTTCCCGGGTGATCTTGCAGGGTGCTGCGGAGTGCCTGTTCAAGCCATTCAGCGAAGCGGCATTGAGTAACGCGGTCAACGCTGCTCTCGAGTGAGTTGGATATATTCAAAACCCGGTAAGCAGGGAGGTTCAGATGATTTCCGCGAGTGCACGGAGCCGCGAATCTGTTTCACCTAAATCGAAAGCTACCCCAATCGTTTTTGTTGTTGACGATGACATCTCCGTTCGAGAATCACTGGAGTCGCTTATCCGGTTTGTCGGGTGGCAACCAGAAACATTTGCGTCCGCGGAAGAATTTCTCGCTCGCCCACGAGCCCAGGTTCCCAGCTGTCTGGTACTTGACGTTTCTCTCCCGAATCTCAACGGTCTCGAACTACAGAATCTTATCGCCGCCGATCGGATCGACACGCCCATCATTTTCATCACAGGCCATGGCGATGTTCCCATGACGGTCCAGGCCATGAAGGCAGGAGCGGTCGAATTCCTGACGAAGCCATTCGACGACGACGTGCTCTTGACCGCCATCCGCCACGCCATCGAGCGCAGTTCGGCTGAACTTGGGCGCGAGGCTCAGATACATAAACTCCGCGACTGTTACGCATCACTCACCCCTCGCGAGCAGGAGGTCATGAAGTTAGTTGTGTCCGGTATGTTGAATAAGCAGGTCGGTGTGAAACTCGGCATCAGCGAGATCACCGTAAAGGCCCACCGAGGAAAAGTTATGCAAAAGATGGAGGCTGACTCTCTCGCGGATCTCGTGAAGATAGCTATGAGACTCGGCCTCGCACCAGCGAGGAATCCATGGCGCGGGCAAAGGCGCTGAGGAGATTTTCATGCCTACAATCACGACAAAGGACGGAACGCAGATCCATTACAAGGACTGAGAGGAAGGACAACCAATTGTCAGACGGCTCCGCGCGGTAATTAACAAAAGGAAATCATGATGAACAAGACACTATCGTTGGTTCTACTGTTTCTTATGACGGGCACAGTGATGGCGCAACACCCGGCTAGCAGTCAGACTCCACATGCGTCGGTGACCACACTCACTTCGAAAGATCTGCCGGAGTTTCCTGGCAAAGAAGTCTTGATGATCACAGTGGAATACCCACCTGGCAGCGTGGATCCCATCCACCGGCACAATGCACATGCGTTCGTATATGTGTTGGAGGGCTCGATAATCATGCAGGTGAAAGGTGGGAATGAGGTGACGCTGACACCGGGCCAGACTTTCTATGAAGGCCCTGACGATGTTCATGTCGTGGGTAGGAACGCAAGCAGTACCAGCCCGGCAAAGTTCGTCGTGTTCTTCATCAAGGACAAGGGCGCTCCGGTGCTAGTGCCAGCGCCGGAATGAATCAACAGCTTCTTTGAGCTTTGAACTTTGTACTTGGTGTTTGAGCCTGGAGCGAGTTCAAGGGGCCTGATACTAAGAACGAACTTCATAGAACGAAGCTCAAAATACAAAGTTCAAAAGACCAAAGCCATTAGGAGGTAACTATGACGAATGAAAGATCAAGTCTGAAGATCGTGGTCATTGGCGGCAGTGGGCTCATCGGGTCAAAGGTCGTAACGATGCTTCGTGAACACGGCCATGAGGCGGTCGCTGCGTCACCTAATTCAGGTGTCAACACGCTAACTGGCGAGGGACTGGCCGAGGTCCTTAAGGGCGCGTCGGTGGTCGTCGATGTGTCGAATTCGCCGTCGTTCGAGGACGCGGCGGTTCTGGAGTTCTTCAAGACGTCAACTGGCAATTTGCTCACCTATGAAGCAGCTGCTGGCGTGGGACATCACGTGGCGTTGTCCATCGTCGGCACAGACCGTCTGCCCGACAGCGGCTACATGCGGGCGAAGGTTGCTCAGGAGAAGGTGATCAAGGAATCCTCGATCCCCTACTCGATCGTGAGAGCGACGCAGTTTTTCGAGTTCGTTAACCGCATCGCCGATTCCGCTACCGAAGGCAACACGGTTCGCCTGCCGCCGGTGCGTTTCCAGCCCATGGCGGCGGATGATGTTGCCAGTGCGGCAGCAAGAGTGGCCATGGGATCGCCGTTGAATGGAACTGTTGAGATAGCGGGGCCTGAGCAGTTCCGATTCGATGAACTCATTCGCCTTGGCCTCAGCGCCCGCAAGGATCCGCGAGAGGTTATCGCTGACCAGCACGCGCGCTACTTCGGCACTGAGCTGGGCGACCGCTCGCTTGTTCCGGGCGATGGAGCGCAAATCGGTGAGACGCGCTTCGAAGACTGGCTTAGCCGGTCCGCGAAGACGATCTCGCAGACAGCGTGATGCTCGGTAGCGGCAGAAATAGCAGCCAAAGCCGGTCGCAACAATCGCCGCTCGAGTAATTTCAAAGGCAAGAAGTGGTGCCCTAATTTGAAATTCTCTGTGCCTTCTATGTGTTCTCTGTGTCTCTGTGGTGAGTGTTTGGACCGAACGTTTCCACACCACAGAGACACAGAGCCCACGGAGGGCGCACTGAGAAAACTGAAAAGGTCACTACGGTAAACTCGGCAAACTTGAAGTTACGAGAACGGCACAACAAAAAAAAGGAGAGTGTTTTATGAGTACTATCACCACGAAAGATGGAACGCAGATTTACTACAAGGACTGGGGCACTGGCCCGGCCATTACGTTCTCGCACGGCTGGCCCTTGAATGCCGACATGTGGGACGGACAAATGCTCTTCCTTGCACAGAACGGCTTCCGAGTGGTCGCGCACGACCGACGTGGCCACGGCCGGTCCAGCCAGGCCTCATCCGGCAATGACATGGACGGGTATGCCGACGATCTCGCGGCAGTGATCGAAGCCCTCGATCTGAAGCAAGTCACGGTCGTTGGCCACTCCACCGGAGGCGGGGAAGTCGCTCGCTACATCGGCCGCCACGGAACCAGCCGAGTCGCCAGGGCCGTCCTAATAGCCGCTGTGCCACCGCTCATGCTGAAGACGGCCGCCAATCCTGAGGGCCTGCCGATCGAGCTTTTCGACGGCATTCGTGCGAGTCTGATCAAAGACCGCTCGCAGGCTTACAAGGATTTTGCAGTTCCGTTCTATGGCGCCAATAGGCCTGGAGCCAAAGTCTCCCAGGGCATTCTCGATCAGTTCTGGACCTGGAGCATGCAGTCCGGTCTGAAGAACGCCTACGAAAGTATCAAAGCCTTCTCCGAGACCGACTTCACCGAGGACCTCAAGAAGTTTGATGTACCGACTTTGGTACTTCACGGCGAGGACGACCAGGTGGTTCCGGTGAAGAACTCTGCCGTGAAGTCGGCCCGACTCATCAAGGGGGCGAAGGACGTCTACTACCCCGGCGCGCCGCACGGCATCACCGCCACGCATCAGGATCAGATCAATGCGGATTTGCTGGCCTTCATCAAGGGAGAGAAGTACCGTGTCGCCATTAGCTAAGCCCGCCATTACTAGCGGAAAGACGCAAATCCTGGGTGGCATCACGGTGATCGATACGCCGCTTGTCACCCGGGCATTGGACCTGGCGCGGACTCATTCCGAACGGTTTCTCTTCAACCATGCTGTCCGATCCTGGCTCTTTGCGGTCCGGCTCGGACAGCTGCAGGGCATAGCTCACGACGCCGAAGTCGTCGCTGTCGCCTCGCTGCTCCACGACCTCGGGCTCACGAGCAGCTTCACGGGTCAAAAACGTTTCGAGATAGAAGGAGCCGACGCAGCGCGGGCATTCGCTAGCGAGCAAGGCCTCGACGATCGCCGCGTGCAGTTGATTTGGGACAGCGTCGCTCTAAATTCCACACCTTCGATCGGCCTGAACAAGGAGGCGGAAGTCGCGCTCTGCACGGCTGGGATCGGCGTCGAATTTGGATTCCAGTACGACCGGATCCCGCCGAACGAAATGAAGAGCATCCTCGAGGCATTTCCCCGCCTCGACATGAAGCGGCGCTTCGCGGATTCGGTCTGCCACATTGTCAAGACCAGGCCGGAGACTACCTACGACAATTTCGCTAGCGACTTCGGGCAGCGTTTTGTGCCAGGCTACAAGCGGCCGTCTACGGTCGATTTCCTGATGGACGCTCCGTTCGAGGAGTAGGTCTGACTTGTATCACCACTTGAGGAGGCAAGAACAATCATTATACGAATACCGGATTGAGATGAATGTTATTTGCCTAGGAGGTTCACATGAGCGAAGAAGACCTGGAAGTGCTGGTAACACTAGATGACCCAGAGGATCCTGAAAAAGAGGATACCTTCCATCTTGAGGCTGACCACACCGTCGCGCGTCGGCCCGGTCAGCCTCAACAACGAGGCGACCCGACCACGAAGCAGAACTAATTGTTGATAGTGGCCTCGCAACGACGTCCGGCTCTTAGCTTGGCCCAATCAGGGGTAAACAACGATCGTAAGTCCGATTAGGATACTGCTGCAGACAACGATTCCGGCGATCGCAGACGATTGGAACATCGATCGGTTTTCATTGTTGCGTGATCATCTTGTTTCACTCCCCGATGAAAGGGGTGAGCCGCTCTGCAAAGTGACGGCTCGCAATAGTGAAGTCAACGCCGACGGTAACGATGCGGTCTTAAGTCACTTGATGACTTCGATGAGCTTTGGCTGTTCGCTGTCGATTCTGGTAGCGGCCTAACGGTTGCAGATTGTCAGGGCATTACGAGGTTTCGGCAAGGAGGGGGCGGGCTTTTGACTACTCGGGATCATCAGGATCTCGGATCTTCACTTTGCACTTTGGGAGGCGTGGGCCGCGCTCATTTCTTCCACACGAAACATCCCGAACCGGAGGGGACTCGTCACACCCGAGACGACCAGGATACGAAGACCATCTCGTGGCCCAATTATCACTCAGGTAGTAATGGTGACTATCAAAGGATCACCGCGGTCAAGCCCGTCCACGATCTGCTTCTGAGTCCGAAGAACGATTCAGGTGTGATTGAATATTTTCCGGCGCACCCTCATGAAGGCGCGCTCGAAATTGGCTATGCCACGCACTAAACTCCGTGGCGCGAATTCAGTATTGAAACGATCCTTACTCTAAATTATTGAAATGATTGGTGCCGAGGGAGTCGAACCCGCACGCCCTTACGGACAACGAATTTTAAGTCCCTTCCGATTACGTACCACCGGGTAACACCGAACGCCACACACCGATAAACACCCAAGCAGAGATTACTCGGTGGCGTTGCATGGTACTGAGTAGTACCTACAGTTTTCGCTACAGTTCTCAGACTGCGATCAATGAGGAGATAGGGAGCAGAGTTACGGAGTTACCGCTGTTACCAGTGTTTTCTAGCTATGAGAGTTCGAGACAGGATCAGTCTGTCAATTTCCTGCTCAAGTAAACTCAAGTCTAGGGAAACATCACAATTCCTTTCATTAGGCGAGGTGTCGAAGCGTCACGAGGGACGCAATATGTCAAAAACCGTCTGGTTTAAATGCTAGCAGACCGCGGCAGTTTTCATTCGCATTGGGGATTCCTCCTCAATGATTCTGCGCAGATTTTCCTTGTAACCGATTACAAACCTCATGAAAGCAGGAATATCTGCGGCTTAAATATTGCGTAGGTGATCCAAGAGCCTAATGGTCATTCGAAAGCGGAGGTGTTTGGCATGAAATGCCAACTCTTTCTGAAGGAAATCACCCAGGAGATGATCGATGCTGGTCGCATCACCACGCGAGGTGGCGCTCAATGGAGCGGCAATGTGTGGTCTAAATCGTGCTGCATCAGCAACCTCATGAAGCGGGCGGGTAAGGACCTTGTTGTTCTACCGCAGCATGGCGATTTACTGCTGCGGGCCGAGCCTGATGGAGGGCTCGTCTGGTCGCCAACAACCAATGCTGTCTACAAACTGGATGATGAGGCTTACCGAGTCATGCGCGATCTCGATTCCGGCTACACCGAGCGCGAGGTAGCAAAACGGAACAGCGTGACACTCGACGCAGTCAAAGGGCTGGTTGACAAGGTGAATACGGAGATAGGGACAAAGGTGTAAAAATGACTGAGGGGAACAGGCCCTGCGCTCCACTGTTCGTGACGGTCAACGTCACGACACGGTGTAACCTCAACTGCGTCTATTGCTACATGCAGCCGATGTCGGGGATCGACATGCCTCAATCGGATTTTGAGCGAATTGTTGATGAACTTGCGGACATGCGTGTATTTCTCCTGACGCTGAGCGGTGGCGAGCCTTTTCTGCATTCAAATTTCCCCGAGATGTTCCGTTATGCCCACAAGCGCTTTGCACACGTCATGACGCTGACCAACGGTACCGCAATGCAACCGTGCCACATGGATGCGATTCGACAAGTGCTCGATGAAAAGGGGGCTGTGACGGTTCAGGTGTCGTTGGACGCGATACACACTCACGTCAACGCGCTCACGCGGGCTCCATCCCAACGGACGCTGCGTACCATCAAGCTACTGTCAGCCATGGGATGCCAAGTGATTGTCGCCATCGTCGTCACGCGTCACAACGTGTCGGCGGTCGTTAACACCGTTGAGGCCGTTTCGGAGTATACGCGTTGGTTTCACCTGATGACCGTCCAGGATATACGGGCCAAGGCGGGTGTGGAGCATGAGCTCGAGGCAGAGAGTCAATCGCGCTCTTTACTGTGGGCCGAGTTGCATGTTCTGGCGAACATACGCGACCTAGCCATCCACTTCCCGACGAAAAACCGCAAGGCGGGATGTGCTACTGGCGCGCCGTGCATGGCGGGTTTTTCGAGTATCGTGATCGATCCCGATCTCATTGTCAGACCATGCGACAGGCTGACGGACATCCAGCTGGGCAATCTGCATAACACCACCATTGCCGAAGTGTGGAACAGTGCAGAGACACTCGCCGTTATCCGACGGGCCGAACCAATATGTCGAACTCCCGCCTGGTCTGGTGGTGTCGTTACTCAGAGCACTATGAGGTTAGGAGCATGAACTGAAATTGCGTTGAGTATTTGTACATCGCCCAGGGATGGACTACTACCGATCAACGTGGTTGCCTGTAAGTTGTTAATAGCATTGGTGCCGAGGGCGGGAGTCGAACCCGCACGTCCTTACGGACAACGGATTTTAAGTCCGTAGCGTCTGCCATTCCGCCACCCCGGCACGGAGTGAAAGATAGCCTGAAAGCAATTCGAATGTCCAAACTGTCCTGCACATCGGTAGTCAGGATCTAGATCTCCCTCCAGTTTCTCTTCTGGGCTACTCGCACGTCAGACGCCGTTGAAACGTCATTACGATAAAATCCTTCAAGGGCAAAGTCTGAGGTCCAAAATCGGAACTCTTCCTCGTGAGAAGTAGCGTTCGACCTCGGACCTCGAACGTTTTCTAATACCCGTGTAACCAGCGACAGACTATTGCTGCTGGCGTTGCTGGCGTATAAGATCACGCACCACTCCGGTGGTGAGCGGTAGGACCAGCCGCCGAACGGGAACACGCTCCGTGTGAAACGCTTCCACTTCGGTGTGTCCGGCTGTGTAGACCGACACCACGTCCAGCTCCGTGAAACTGTATATCAGCGCAAAGCCTTCCAGGAAAGATCCCGACTGCATCTGGCTATGCTTGTAAATGTTGTTGCAGTCAATCGTCATCGCTACATCCGGCTCGAGCACGGCGCCGAAAGCACCCACGAGCGGGCCGGGGCGTTCTTCAGGGAAAGCGATCGCGAAGCGTTTGATGTAGACGGTCTTATTGAAGGGGCTGGGGTTGTGAACATTGATGTTGGTGAAATACTGGCCTGGTGAGACGAGTTTCTCATTGCCCTTGCCGCAAACGAATTTCGCCGCGTAGGTGAAGATCACGCGCTGAGTTTGCGCGCGAGCTGTCAAAGGCGCCGTAATCGAGATGAGTAGAAGCGTTGAAACCAAGAGTGAGATTTTGAAGAGTGAGCTAAGCATAATGAGGTCTCCTTGCGGTTTACCGCGGTTCTTGTCCTTCTGGTTGGTTAAGAGAGGACAAGTTTTGTCGGTTGAGGACTCAAACACTTTTGACCTGTGTTGAGTTTGTCTGTTTCGATCCGCCTTTTATCACAGAACTTGGCGGGAGTCGAGAGTGTGACTCCCTACGCTTAATATGTGAAGATGGCTGGAAGCGTTTCAATCGGACGTACGAAATGCAGGAATCAGTTGTTGGATCGTGGTTCGCGACGGAGTCGCCAGCGTCTTCACGTTGATCGTCCAGAGGTGTAGAATCAGTACTACCAAGGATCAAGCGCCGCAGCTGATTCGTCCCAACAAATGACTGAAGAGCAGGAAGTTTTCCGTAACCATATCCAGAAGAAGGGCCTCAAGCGCACCAGCCAGCGCGACTTGATTCTCGATATCTTTCTTCGGACGGAAGCTCATCTTTCCAGTGAAGATCTCTACCGCCTGGTCAAACAGGAAGATCCAAGCATCGGCCAAACCACCGTTTACCGGACGTTAAAGTTGCTCGCCGAAGCCGGGCTTGCGCGCGAAGTTCGCTTTGGTGACGGCGTCACCCACTACGAACACAACTACAAACACCAGCATCACGATCATATGATCTGTTCGGAGTGTGGGAAGATCATCGAATTCTTTTCGGCGGAGCTGGAGGCCATCCAGGACGCGATGGCTGCAAAACACCGCTTCGAGGTCACCCAACACCTGCTGCGGATCATTGGCGTGTGTGCCGAGTGTCGCCGGGCGCTGAAAGAAGCCGACAAAGAGAAGCCTGCCTCACGCAGAGTTGCTCCACAAGTGACTGCCAAAGCTCGATAGCTACGGGACATCATGTTGAGATATTTACTTCCCGCCTTCTCGATTTCCTTACTCGCTGGAATTGCAACATTGTGGTGGAGCTGGGTCAGGGCTCCCACGATGGTCTACGAGTTTACTACCAAGGTAATTTTGCCGCGTACGCTATCGAAAAGCTTTGTCCGTGGCTCATCATCTTCGTCACCCTCTGGGCGATCTTCCTCATGTTTGACCGAAGGCGCGCTACACGTTTGAAAGAGACGGAGCCGCCCCTCAATTCAGCAACATAACTTTAGGACACTACTCAACATTCGACGTTTTTTGCGTTTTGCCTTGGTTACAGTGTAACGTGCGTTTGATGCTTAATAGCGGACAAGAGCGACGCAGGTTTGGTGTGTGGCTGAATAAGTTAGCACCTACGTTGTGCTTGTTGACGCTTTCGTTTCTCTCGACCGGTTGTCCGAAAGAGGACAAGCCGCCGAGCTCGCGTATCGGAACCTCAGATCCTTCGCGAGAAGTGAGTCCACGAGTGGTGCCCGGTGCGGTCGCGTTCAACGGCGAGCGGGCCATGGACCATGTCAGGAAGCAACTTGAAATTGGCCCGCGTATTCCGGGCTCGCCCGAACTAGCCAGGACGCGCGAGTACATCCTTGGCTCGCTGAGGAGTTCGGGCCTGGTTGTGAAGACTGATGAGTTTATTGCCATCACGCCCTTCGGTGAAAAGAGCATGGTTAACCTGACCGCCGAAGTCCCCGGCGAGTCGAAAGATGTGATTATTGTCGCCAGCCATTACGACTCAAAGTTTTACAAGGACATGAGGTTCGTCGGCGCTAACGATCCCGGCAACGTCCGTCGCCACCTTGCTGGAGTTAGGTAGAGTGTTGGGCGCTCAGCAGCAGAAACCAAAACTTACTTACTGGCTGGTATTCTTCGACGGTGAGGAGTCTTTATGTGAAGACTGGGAGCAGTGTCAGAATCCGAACCCAGTCGATCCGAAGAGCCCGTTGCCTGACAACACTTACGGTAGTCGTCATTACGTTAATCGGCTCCGCGAGCACAACGAAGTCAGTCGGGTGCGCGCCTTGTTGCTGCTGGACATGATTGGATCCAAAAACCTCGAACTCGGACGGGAGTCGATGAGCAGCAGGTGGCTACAGGATGTTGTTTGGCAGACGGCACGGGACCTGGGGCATGGAAAGGTTTTCGTTGATCGTCCTGAGGGGGTTGGTGGTGATGACCACGAACCATTTCTTCAAGCCGGAATCGATTCGCTGGACCTGATTCAACTAAGCAGTTACCCCTATTGGCATAAGGCAGATGACACCGCCGACAAAGTTTCCGGCCAGAGTATGAAGGTGGTTGGCGAGGTGGTTTTGGCAAGCCTACCCAAAATCGCGGAACATCTTGCAGCCCGCCCGGCAACTCCCGAGAGCAACAGGCCCTGAGACTATTCAGACCATTGCCCGCAACTTCTCATCAACTGCTGCACCTACTTCGCTACACCGTGAAGCTTTCGCTTCGCCGATCAAATCGTATGTGAGCGTCTTGCCTTCGCTCAAAAGAGAAGCCACCGCAGCTTCAACTTTTTCCGCCGCTCGTTGCAATCGCTCGTCCGCGTTTCGCGTGCCTAGCCACTCAAGCATCATCTGCATCGCCAAAATCGCTGCGAGTGGATTGGCCTTGTCCTTGCCGGCGTGCTTCGGTGCGCTGCCGTGAATAGGCTCAAACATCGCGTGTTCGTCGCCGATGTTGCCGCCAACCGCCAGTCCTAATCCGCCGGCTGTGGTGGCGCCGTTGTCGCTGACAATGTCGCCTACTAAATTAGGACCAACAACCACGTCATACCATTCAGGATTACGAATCTGCCACTGGCAGAAGGCGTCGACGTAAGCGTAGTCGAGTTTAATTTCAGGAAATTCGCGCGTGCCGACCTCACGAAACACTTCGCGAAAGAAGCGATGCGCGCCGATGATGTTTGACTTGTCCACACAGGTGACCTTGTGTTGCTTCGCGCGAAGTCGCGCCAGATTGAATGCGTAGCGCGCAACCCGCTCGGTCGCCTGGCGCGTGATTCGAATCGGTGTCACCTTACCGTCTTCGATGGAGTTAGTCTCACCCGTGTAAGCGTCTTCGGTGTTTTCGCGAATTACGACATAGTCGACTTTTCCGGGTTCCCAAACCTGTTTCAGTTCGCCGTGAATCTTGTGTTTGACGCCGGGATACAACTTGACCGGCCGCACATTCGCGTAGAGACCGAGTTTCTGCCGGTTGAGAATTACCTGAGCGAAACCGGCCAATTGTGGTTCGGGATAAGGTTTCCCCGGTTTGGTGAAAACCGTTTTGCCGTCTACCTCGTGTCCCACTGCTCCCAGCAAGACGGCATCCGCCGCTTCGCATTTCTCAAAGGAGCCCTCAGGCCATTCGATTTCGTGTTCGGCATAATAGTGGCCGCCACAGGGAATCTCTTCGACCCGAAAATCGATTTGAAATAATTCGCCCGCTGTGTTTAATACCTTGAGCGCGCAGGCCATGACCTCGGGTCCGATTCCGTCACCGGGGAGCGCTACGATGTAATAGGATTGTTTTGGTGGCATAGTTTGTTTTTGACAAAACATTGACTATAAGCGACGACGTGAACAATCGACAAGCACGCCGAAAACGTACAAAATAAACTGTAAGGCAAACTGTTAGTTTGCGATGAATGACTAGCGTTCAACGTGGACGCAAACTAACAGTTACGTTACAAAGAACTAATCATGACGGTCAGGCAAAGAAAATGGGCGATGCGGTTGGTTGCGCTGGCGATTGTTGTCGCCATGGCGATCGCTGCTTTCGAAGTCCTGCGAAGGTCGCCGCTTATTCTGGTTGCGCTGGCTGCGATCGGTTTGATCGTTGTGGTTGTGCTCAAGATTCGTGCTAGTCGCAAGGCGAAAGTCATTTTCGGTTTCTATGTGGCGGCTAATGAGATCCTTGTTGACGGTGACAAGAGCCGTTATCACTTTGAAATTGCCCAGGTCATCAAAACCGGCGAACGAATAGTGAGGTGGATGCCCGATGCGCCGCCTTTGAGTCGCTTCGCCTTAGGTGCTCTGTACTATTCAATTGGCGATCACAATGCCGCGGTTGAACAGCTGGGGTTTGCTGCCGAAGAAGAAGTGCTGAAGGAGAGCCGTCACGCGACACCTTCGCGACCGTTGCGCCGTTACGTTACAAAACTGCGCCGGATCGAACGGCGCCCAAAACTCTATGCAAAATTAAATGCGGCGATTGCCAGCCTCGAACGAATGCACCAGGAGCGTGGTGCACGACTGCTCGCGGAAAGCCAGCAGCAATTGAAAAGAATGGTCGAGGCCTACGAAGGCGAGATGTCTGAGCAGATCCGTTCGCCACGCAAAGATTTGCCGATTTCTAACAGCCGTTCACTTAAATCCATTACTGCTCCGCCCACGATATCGGAAGTCCTGAACGAGGTTTACCAGGAAGACCGATAGACTTCCCAATAAGGGTGTCCACCTATTGCTCGAAACGCTCACAGCAGAAATCATCGCGATAGGTTCGGAGTTGCTGGCTCCAGATCGCAGCGACACCAATAGTCTCTGGCTCACCGAAAAGCTCAACAGCATCGGCATTGAAGTAAAACTCAAAACTATAGTGGGCGACGACGACGCCCGCCTGGAAGAAGCAATCAAAGACGCAATCCGGCGGTCGAAGGTTGTGATAACAACCGGCGGTCTCGGTCCAACGGAAGACGATGTGACACGCAAGGTGGCGGCCCGCGCACTGGGCCGACGACTGATTCTTGACGAGTCAATTCTGGCCGAATTGCGCGAGAAGTTTCGTGCCTTTGGTCACGTCATGCCAGAGCGAAACTCGCGCCAGGCGATGGTGATTGACGAGTCGGAGGTATTGCCCAACCCCAACGGCAGCGCTCCTGGTCTGTTCATTGATGACAATGGCGTTGCCATTGTGCTGCTGCCCGGTCCGCCGCGTGAGATGAAGCCGATGTTTGAAAATCACGTGCTGCCGAAACTGGCAACCAGAGCGGGTGCGATAAAAGTAGTAAGGCGGATGCTGCGCGTGGCCGGCTTGGGTGAGTCAGCGCTAGACGAAAAAATTGCACCCATCTATACGCAGTACGAAAATCCGCAGACGACCATTCTCTTCAACCAGACCGAGGTCGAAATCCATCTAACAGCTCGCGGCCGAACTGAAGTGGAAGCAGAGGCCTTGCTCGATCGTCTATCTGAACAACTGGAGGAACGTCTGGGTGATGCAATTTTCTCGTTTGCGGGCGAGAAAATGGAGGAGGTCGTTGGCTTAAAGCTGACAATTGGAGGCTATACCTTGTCCGTCGCCGAAAGCTGTACTGGGGGGTTAATTGCGCAACGATTGACTGACGTGCCGGGTTCGTCGAAATACTTTATCGAGGGAGTAGTAGCCTATTCGAACGATGCGAAGACGAGAACGTTGGGCGTCGAGCCCGTGTTGCTGCTCGAACATGGTGCTGTCAGCGCGCCGGTTGCCGAAGCGATGGCCGAAGGCATACGGAAACGTGCGCGTACAGATTTTGGATTGTCGATAACCGGAATAGCCGGACCAGGAGGGGGCAGCGAAGAGAAACCAGTCGGCCTCGTGTACATCGCACTCGCTGACGACGCACATACCGAGCATCGGAAGTTTATTGTACCTGGCGACCGCCAACTGATTCGCTGGCGCGCGTCGCAGGCAGCGCTGGACTTGTTACGACGAAGATTGATCTGACGGCATTTGAGCGAACGCAAAGCGCGCTTGTGCATGCCTAGAATTTAGGCGAGGGGAGTAAAGATATCTTCGGATCTGCTTCTGTTATCGTCATTGCGTACCTGCTGGGGTCGATACCGTTTGGTTATCTGATCGTTCGCGCGACGAAAGGTGCGGACGTAAGGGAGACTGGTTCGGGTGGAACGGGAGCGACGAATGTATCGCGACGCGCGGGCAAAACTGCTGGGGCCGTTACGTTGTTGCTCGACGCTTTGAAGGGCGTGGCTGCGGTTGCGATTGCGAAAGTTGTTTTAGGGTTGCCCTTTTTCGGTGAAGGCACACTCGCGGGTCCTCCACTTGAGAATGCGTACTGGTGGGTGGCGGCGGCGGCGATTGCGGTAATCGTGGGCCATATCTTTCCTGTTTGGCTGCGTTTTCGTGGCGGGAAGGGTGTAGCTACGGGAGTAGGGGTCTTTCTCGTGTTAACGCCGCTCGCGGTTGTGCTGGCGGGCTTGATTTTTGCGATTGTTGTTTGGCGTACGCGCTATGTTTCGCTTGGGTCAATGCTGGGTGCGGTTGCTATTCCACTGTTTGTGTTATTGCGGAATGCGTTCGTTCAGCCGATTGAACCGTTCATGCCCATCATGAGTGCGTCGATGGCCGGCGCAATGTTGATTGTGTTTGCGCACCGGGAGAACATCCGAAGATTGAAGAATGGGACCGAGAACAGATTCAAATAGCCGGTTCGCGCTTCGCGCTCATTGCGGGCGGGACGCCCGCGGTCCCAGCACTTCGCTTGACGCTGGCGTTAATTAGATGAAGCGTATTGCAGTCATCGGTGCGGGCAGTTGGGGAACGGCACTTGGGGTCTTAGCTGCCCGGGCCGGCCATGAAGTTCATCTCTGGTCTCATAACCCCGCCATCGTTGAAACGATCAACAGTGAACATGTCAATCCGCGTTACCTGGCTGACTTGCCGATTCCCGATACCGTCCGCGCGACCAATGATTTAATCGATGCCGTTAAGCCAGCGGAGATGGTGATACTCGCCGCTCCTTCACACGCCACACGCGAACTGCTGGCCGCCATGGCGCCGGCTTTGCGAGCGGAGATGATTGTTGTCAGCGCGACGAAGGGAATTGAGATCGACACCGGCAAGCGAATTTCGCAGGTTGTCGCTGAAGTGGTGCCGCGAGCATTAAATCTGCGGTTCGTTAGCCTGTCGGGACCTTCGTTCGCGAAAGAAGTGGCTGCCAATCATCCCACCGCGGTCGTGGCTGCCAGCGACGACGCCGAGGCAAGTCGCACGGTTCAGTCAGACTTGAGTTTTGACAATTTTCGCATTTACACGAACGATGATGTCGTCGGCACTGAACTCGGCGGCTCGGTGAAGAACGTGATGGCCATCGCCGCGGGCATGGTTGCCGGCCTGGGCTTCGGCTCTAACAGCATAGCGGCGTTAATCACACGAGGGTTGGCCGAGATGACTCGGCTGGCGTTGCGTGAGGGCGCGAAGGTTGAAACACTGATGGGCCTCGCAGGTCTTGGTGATCTGGTGTTGACTTGTACTGGTAGTCTCTCGCGGAATCGTTTTGTTGGCGAGGAACTGGGAAAAGGTCGAAGCCCGGACGAGATCACTGCCGGGATGAACGAGGTTGCCGAAGGTGTGAAGACAACCCTCGCAGTCAAGCGGCTGGCGGCGCGCCTCGGAGTGGACATGCCGATTACTACTGAGGTGCATGCGGTGCTCTATGAAGGAAAACTGGCATCGCATGCGGCGAACGAATTGATGACGCGGCCTTTGCGAGGCGAGAGCAATTAGGTAGTGTAGAGAGTCTTAAACCGTGAAGGACTATGCCTGCTACAGCTGACGAAAAATTGCTTGCCTCAAATCGTGCGGCGTTTCACGAATACCACATCCTGGACAAGTACGAGGCCGGTATTGCCTTGACCGGGACCGAGGTGAAGAGCGTGCTGGCGGGCCGGGTACAGTTAAAGGAAGGGTATGTTGCTGTACGGGAGGGCGAAGTCTGGTTGTTTAATGCGCACATTTCGCCTTATGCTCATGGCAACCGTGAGAACCACGAGCCACTGAGAACGCGCAAGCTACTGCTCCACAAACGAGAAATCGAGCAGTTGGATCAGGCCGCGGTAAAGCAGGGCATGACGTTGGTGGCGTTGCGAATCTATTTGAAGAGGCGACGGATCAAAGTTGAAGTCGCAGTGGCGCGAGGGAAGAAGTTGTACGACAAGAGGGAAACCGAGTTGCGGCGTACCGTTGAAAGAGAGACGCGCGCGCAATTAAAGGAACGCAATAGATGAAAGTCATAAAAGAACTGGCAGGGAGCAATCGTAACAATGCAAATTGAAAGCACAAACGGATCCTATCGAGACCTGGATGTTCAGGCGATCGCTATTGCAGTTTTCAAAGATGAGAAGGCCGACGCCGATGGATTTCTCAAGGAACTCGATTCAGTTACCGGTGGCGTAATTAAGTCAATAATTGAGTCTGAGGAGTTGAAGGGCAAAGAGGCCGAAACGGTATATCTCCATCTGGTCGGTAATGGTGAGATCAAGGCGCGGCGACTGTTACTGGTGGGCGTAGGAGAACGAGGCGAGTACACCAATGCGCAAGCGTCACAGATGGCGGGCACTGCCGTGCGCGCGCTTCGCGGAAAGAACGTGAAGTCGATTGCAATTCTTCCCAGACTCGAAGGAAATCCCGAGGAAATAGCTTCGGTAGTGGTTGAAGGTGCCTTCATGGCGTTGTTTGATCCGGACAAGTATCGCACCGAGGACAAAGAAGCACGGGAGATAAGCAAGCTGGTAGTTGTTATGGACGGCGCGGATGAAGCCGGCCTTCAGCGTGGCGCTGAACGCGGCAGAATCATTGGCGAGTCTGTCAACTTCACCCGCGACCTCGCCAACGAGCCCGGTGCATACATGACGCCAACGAACATGTCCGAACGGGCTCGGGAAGTGGCTACGGAATTTGGCCTCAGTGTCGACGTCCTGGATGAAGCGCGCATGGAGCAGGAAGGCATGGGCTCGCTCTTGAGTGTCTCGCATGGATCTGATGAGCCGGCCAAGCTGATTATTCTGAAGTACACCCCGTCGAACGCCAGCGAGGACGGTGGTGAGCTGCTGGCGTTCGTCGGGAAGGGAATCACCTTTGATTCCGGAGGAATTTCACTCAAGCCCGGCGAGAACATGGAGTTAATGAAGTATGACATGACCGGTGGCGCCACAGTGATGGGAGCGATGCGAGCGATCGCGCAGATTAAACCATCGATACCCGTTCTGGGAGTGGTTCCGTGTTCTGAGAATCTTCCTTCAGGCAAAGCCACCAAACCAGGGGATGTAGTCCGCGCCATGACTGGCAAAACTATCGAGGTCATCAACACCGACGCTGAGGGCAGGTTGATTTTGGCCGATGCCATTGCGTACGCAAAAAAACTCGGAGCCACAAAGATAGTAGACATCGCTACTCTTACAGGTGCCGTTTCGATAGCACTGGGCGACGTGAATACCGCGGTGATCGGGACGGACCAGGAGCTAATCGGTGAAATAGTGGCGGCTGGAAAAGAGACGGGAGAAAAGTTTTGGCAACTGCCACTCGACAAAGAGTATTCCAAGCAAATCAAATCCGATATTGCCGATATCAAGAATGTCGGTGGACGAAAAGCGGGGACAATCACCGCAGCGGCCTTCCTCAAAGAGTTTGCTGACGGTGTTTCCTGGGCCCACCTGGACATCGCAGGGACCGCCTGGAGCGACGAGGCGAAGCCGTATAGAGCTAAGGGGCCAACCGGCGTGGCGGTGCGAACTTTTATTAGAATCGTGGCAAGAGCGGCGGCGAAGCATAACGGCTCCCAGGAGTTGTAGTCAGCAGAGGACAATGCCTGTCCTCATTCGTGAACACCGATTTCACTTCATCCAACTCAAAGCTTATTTTTGCTCAGCTTTTCCAGTGCCCGATCATGGCATTGGAATTGTTAAGGGTTGGTTAGTTGCCAAAGGAGTGGAATCCCTCATTAAAATGTCCTCGCCCCCCTCGACAGCCGTTCGAGGTATTATAAGCACCCACTCCTTTGGCCTCCCCATTCAAGCAATAGTCAGTCCTCCGAATCCAAAAGACCCTCTCCATTCTTGTCTAAAGGAATAGCAGAAAGTGCTATAATTTTGCGTGCAACACCTTGGGGTAAACGTCCCTCGGCTCGTCTGTTTGCTGTATTAGGAGTTCGCAAACGCGTGGTCATTAATTACTACAAAGTGCTTGGCATCAAGCGTTCGGCGTCGAGGTCGGAAGTAAAGTCGGCCTACCGCAAGCTTGCAAGGTTACGGCACCCGGACGTCAATGGTGGGTCAGAAGAGGCCGCGCGCGAATTCGCCCTCCTATCGAGGGCTTATCGTGTCCTAATCGATCCTCAGGAACGTTCTTACCACGATCAGCAATTGACGGCCCAGTCAAGCGGATATTCCATTCTGCACTCAGAGAATCCCCATGCGCAGCGAGCGCGAAATCTTGCGGCGCAGGCTCGCTGGGACCGAGTTGTCAACCAGGTTCTTGAAAGGGATCGGCAGGAAAGCCGGGAACGGCAGCGCGCGGTGTTTACAACGGTTTCGTTGTTTCTATCGACATTTTTTGTCGCGATGATCAAACCACACTTGTGGGAGACTTTTAATTTCGCGGGCCGCGCGATTGTACTGACCCTTTTCGTGATTGGCGTCTGGCATCTCGTCACGCGACTACGTGAATACTTCGCACACTACACCTATCGTCCGAAGTCGATTCAGGATTCCATCATGCGGGATGACGAGAAACCTGAACAACCTTTCACCAGATTCTCTGCCTACACGTTTCTGTTGGTTGGTTATGTGCTGAGCATTGGAGTGGGGTTGATCATCGGCTGGCACGTCCACGGCTTCATGAACGGTCTGACTATGCTGATACCGCCCAACGTCGTCCACTCGAACATGATTCTGTATTCATCCACGGTCTTGTTGATTCCCGACCTGGTGGTTTACCCTCCCATCGCCGTGTTAATTGTTGATTCAATGCAAGCTCTAACTTCCCGGATAGACTAGTTGCCGACGAGTCTGCTTGTCGCACAAAAACAAATGCAAAATCCCCAACGCTCGAGCGCGCTGAAATGGACGATCCTGAGTGTTCTTCTGCTTATCGGAGTTGGTGAGCGCTTGGTCAGTGTTCGTGCGCAGGACCCGACTAGACTAACGCCGATTCAGTTAACGATCGAAAGGCAAAGGCAGCGTTTGAGTTCCGCCGAGATCGAGGATCGCCGCGAGGCCCTGATGCAGTTGCGCGCTCTGCAGCGTCCGGAAGCTTCGCGAGTGGCGTTAGCGGCCCTGAATGATCCAGCACCGATAGTTAGGGCGACAGCAACGGGCGCGGTTCTGTGGTTACCGGCAGATGAAAGTGTTGCTGGCCTGATGCCGCTATTAATTGATAAAGACGAATTTGTGCGCCAGCAAACTGCTTATGCACTTGGACTGACACACAGTCGTTCCGCTGTCTCTGCACTCATCGAACGGCTTAGTGATAAGAGAGATTCAGTTCGTGGTGCGGCAGCAGTGGCACTTGGACAGATCGCAGACCCTGGCGCGGTAACGGCACTCTCCGCGGTTTTGAATCCGCAAGCCGGGTTAGCATCCTCAAAGAAGAGTAAAAAGAGCAAACGAGAACAAAATCCCTTTGTTTTGAGATCAGCGGCGCGCTCTTTGGGACTAATCGGCAATCGCGCTGGCGTCCCCGCTCTGCTGGTGGTGCTGCAAGACGAGAAGGCAGAAGCCGACCTGCGGCGAGAAGCGGCAACTGCGTTAGGAAGCATTGGCGATCCTTCCGCTACTCCAGCGCTTCGGGATGTTACTACCGCAGGTGATCCTTATCTTGCCGAAGCGGCTTTTCAGGCATTAAAAAGGATTTCAAGGCTCGGGACAGCTGGCGGCAGGTAGTTGCAAACCAGCTCAAGTGAAAAAGCGCCGAACACTCGAGTGAACGGCGCTTTTCTTTTGGGTGAGAACAATGCCTAGCTTTCAGATTTTTCTCCGCGACCCTGGCTCTTCTTGGCAGCCTTCGTTGCCTGCGGAATCGGTAGCCCTACGCCACCCGACAGCGATTCCTGAGCTTCCGGTTCCTCCTCTTTCGGCTCCGGCAAGTCGTGGATAAGTGCACCGCCGGAACTCTTTGAGAAGATTAACTTGTGCGTGTACTCATCGAGGTCGACGTGTACCAGGTCTCCAAGTCCAATTTGTCCGGTCGCTACCAGGTTGGACAGGGGATAGACCAGGAAACGCTCGACAGAGCGCTTTAGATGCCGAGCCCCGTATTTAAAGTCCAGACCTTCCTTCAGCAGCGTGTCTTTTGCGGCGTCGGAACATTGGAAGACAAACTTGATTCCGGCCGACTGCATAATTCGATCCTGCACGGCTGCCAACTCGAGTTCAAGGATCTGCCGCAGATGATGTTCCTTCAATGAGCGGAAGACCACGACCTTATCGATGCGGTTCATGAACTCGGGTGAAAACTTGCGCCGCGCCGACTCGACAGCAGTTCTGTAAATCTTTTGATCTACTTCCGTATCGTTAGGATTCTTCGAGCCTTTTCCTGGCGCAAAGCCGATGCCGCCTGAGATCAACTCTGACATCTCTCTGGCGCCAAGGTTGGAAGTCAACACGACCATACAACGGGAGAAATCGACGCGCCGGTTGTCGCCCAGGGTCAATGTCGCTTTGTCGAGAATGCCGAGCAGCAGCTGCCAGAGACTGTCAGAGGCCTTCTCGATCTCGTCAAACAATATTAGCGAGAGCTTCAAATCGTCCGTGTGCATGCGGTCGAGATTTTCCTGCGTCAGCATCGGAGCAGTCTCGCGATGGCCCAGATATCCCGGGGGCGAGCCAATCAACTTCGCAATTTCATGCGAATGCTGAAACTCCGCGCAGTCGATCTTCACGATGGCATTGGAGTCGCCATACAAAACTTCCGCCGCAGCTTCAATTACACGAGTTTTTCCAGAGCCGGTCGGGCCCAGAAAGAGCATCGTGCCGATCGGGCGGTTAGGTGGGTTCATGCCGGCGAGGAATATCTGGTAAAGGCCACTCATGCGCCGGACAGCGCGCTCTTGTCCTACGATGCGAGCGTAAAGACGCTCTTCGAAGTCCTGGGCGCGCGGGCTTTTCTGATCAGGATCCAGGAAGACTGTGCCCATGGTTTTGTTTAGTTTTTCTAACTCCATTTCGGAAATCATGCTCGGCCTCCTTGCATGCGCGAGAGCCTTTTAGCTACCAGCAGGCTCTCCTTCCTGGCTCGGCCTCTATTGGCCGGCCTCTCTTAATGCAAGGGACGATCCGCTAAGCATATTGATGCGCCGCTCCCGACCTCCGTTTGCTTTTTTCACCAGGTAGAAAGCGACGCGGTAAAACTGACCGATGGTATATATACGACGCGGCCGCAAATGTCATCACAAAATATTGGGAAGGAGATGAAATGGCGGTTGCGTGTTGAATGTTTTCCAATACTAATTGGCCTGACAATTCCTGTCAGAGCGCTCGTGCCATTAATTGTTCGGGCGCAAAGAGAATGTTAGAGCGCACCTTTTAGCGCGCAGATCCACCAAAAGGTCGCCTCAGCACCACCCAACCATTCTCTCAGACGAATCACGACGAGCCTGCGATTTGTTGTTAGTCGTAGTACTCGGTTCCCAGATGTGTGATCAAATCTTCTCCGCGAAGATAACGCAAAGTGTTTTTGAGCTTCATCAACTGGATAAACACGTCGTGTTCCGGATAGAGGCCCGGAGCGGTCTGGGGTGACTTGAAGTAAAAGGAAAGCCATTCCTGGATACCTTTCATGCCGGAGCGTTGGGCCAGGTCCAGAAACAAAGCCAGGTCCAGAACGATCGGAGCCGCCAGGATGGAGTCGCGACAGAGAAAATCAATCTTGATCTGCATGGGATAGCCCAGCCAGCCAAAGATATCGATATTATCCCAGCCCTCTTTGTTGTCGCCGCGCGGCGGATAGTAGTTGATGCGAACCACGTGAGAAAAATCTTTGTAGAGATTTGGATAAACTTCAGGCTGAAGAATGTACTCGAGCACCGAGAGCTTCGACTCTTCTTTCGTTTTGAAGGACTCCGGATCGTCAAGCACCTCGCCGTCGCGATTACCAAGAATGTTTGTTGAATACCACCCGTGCAGGCCCAGCATCCTGGCTTTCAATCCGGGGGCGATGATGGTCTTCATCAAAGTTTGTCCGGTCTTGAAATCCTTGCCACAAATCGCCAGGTTGTTTTCCTCGGCAAGAGTTCTTAGCGCGGGAATATCGACAGTCAGGTTCGGCGCGCCGTTGGCGAATGGGATTCCCGACTTCAAGGCTGCATACGCGTAGATCATAGACGGCGCGATCGAGCGATGGTTATCTCGCATCGCCTGCTCAAACGATTCCAGCGTTTTGTGAACCGGATGTTGTTTAAGAAAGATTTCAGTAGAGGCTGCCCATATCATTACCAAACGAGAGCAGCGGTTCTTTCGTTTCCATTCCGCTATTTCGGCGATGAGCTGCTGAGCCAGCTTAAACTTATTGGGACCGGTCTTGACGTTGACTCCATTGAGACGCTTTACATAATTTTGGTCAAAGACAGCCTTCATGGGCTTGATCTTCTGAAGTTGAGGTTTCAGTCGCTTCAGCAGATCCTTCTCAAGCACGCCGGCGTGCATCGCTGCTTCATATGCTGAGTCCTCAAAAATGTCCCAGGCTCCGAAGACCAAATCTTCCAGCTTTGCCAAAGGAACAAAATCCTTAATCAGTGGTACGCGATTGTCGGTTCGCTTGCCGAGCCGAATCGTTCCCATCTGCGTCAAACTACCGACCGGCTGCCCAATGCCTTTTTTTACGGCCTCCACGCCCGCAATGAAAGTGGTGCTAACTGCGCCGAGACCAACCAGCAGCACTCCCAGTCTGCCTTTAGGCTCAATAATCTCAGCGTCTTTTCGAACTGGCATTAATCTAGTCTCCTAATTTAGCGGTTTGTGGTGCGAATGATACAGATGCGCGTGGCTGCTGTCATCTGGAGGCAATTTGAGATACTGATTCACCTGGGGCAAGCCTGACTAGAAGTTCTGTATTTGTGCGGTACTTGTCGAGTAATGATGTCTAACTGGATACCAGACTAAACCAGGCTGTAGGTTAGCTGACCATTGGTTGAGCTTCATTCCGGTGTGTGACCATCAAGCCGGGGTCGTTTGAGATCAACGCTTTGATATCCAGCGCGCGAGCACGGCTGATCCAGCTCGGATCTTCGACCGTCCAAATGACCACTTCCAAACCTGCCTGCCTCGCCTTTTCGACTACGCGTTCAGCGGCAAGCGTGTGATGAAGTGCGACCTCGTCAGCTGCAACAGCAAGAGCGGCATCGACCATCCTGAGCCGGCGAATCGTCGAGATAGGATGTGTTAACTGCGGTTCAAACAACGCCGCCGTACGAGTTCCCGAATAGCTCCTCTTGATTGCGGCGATAGCAGAATGATCGAAACTTTCAACCACCACTCGCTCAACCATATCGGACTCGCGTGTCAGCCTTACAACTTCGGCCGCCAATGCCTCACCTTCTTCCGGCCTGCATTTCATTTCGACGTAGAGCAGGCCACTAGTTGTACTGAACAGCTCGAACACCTGCGCCAGGGTTGGCAGCTTCTCACCCCTGAATGACTCCCTGGGATTGGCAGTGCGCCCCGCGAACCAACTGCCGACGTCGATTTCGCACAGCTCGGCAGCAGTTAGTCCGGCAACGGCACGATCGATCAATCCAGTGCGTTTGAGGCTTGCGTCGTGAATAACCACGGCGACGCCATCGCGGGAAAGCCTGACGTCAAACTCAACCCCGTCCGCGCCATCGCTGATGGCGCGCGAAAATGCCGCCAGTGTATTTTCAGGAGCAAGTGCTGAGGCGCCGCGATGGCCGAGAATCAGGGGAGGAATAGGCATACGGCCGCATTATCCATTTTTCATTTACTCATTGATAGAAGCGATAGAGATTAGGCTTTGCACAAACAGCTGTAAGCCGACGTGGAAAATTTGAATTGTGTGGCAACACAAAATCAGTTTGGCAGCGACAGCGACCAACTGATCGCTCAACTTTCCAGAAGGCGAATCGCCTTTCGGGGGTTTTTCCTGAGTTGACTCTTTGGCTGGTCGCTACCGCTCCCAGTTCTGATTTTGTGCTACCTAAACATTCAGGTCTTTGACGGAGGAGGACAGTCAATGAGTTGTATCTATTGTCCTCAATTGCTGGCGAGCGATTCCTGCGGTTGATTGCGAATGACTTTTCGCAGTGTGATGTCAAAGGTTCCGTACTTCATCTTAATGCGAGCGCTCACTGGAATACGTCTGGCGTCGTTAGTGATCCATATAGAAAACTTTCCCTCGCCCGCAAGCATTCGATCGGAACCAAAAACTTCCGGCTCGACGAGAAACGTCTCCACGCGCCCCAGCACAGTCTTCTTACGCTTCTTTTCAATCACCTGCACTGGAACCTGATAGACCACACCGGAATCGCTAATCGTCAGTTCAAAAGTCTTACCGACTTCGAGCGGCTGGGTCCTGAGGTAGTAGATTGCTGACAACACGTCCTGAACCTGACCCGCAAAAGTTGCCACCGCTTCTCGAGGCGGACGCGCAGGATCGTTAGGATCCTTTTCAACCCAGGTTACCTTGCCATCACTATAAATTGTCTCACTGACCCGAGCGCGTTTCCCCTGCTCGTCTACTTTTTTAGTTTTCTTCACGGTAAACGAGGCGGGCTCAACGATTGATTCGATCTGTTCGCGAAAACGCAGATTGAAAAGTTTGGCGAAGAACCCTTTGCTGGAGACGTCCCCCGTAAATCGCAGTAGGTAAGGGTCGCCATTCTTGTCAGCGCGATACACCGCGGAAACCTTCTGCAGCGATGCCGATGGCTGCTGGCTGGCAGTGAAGCGAAAATCCGCGACGTCCACCTTTTTCAGCAGAGCCCGGGAAAATTCAGCTACATACACAAGCTCTTCTGTGGGTTCGAAGGGGTGGAGGCGAGCGACGTTAGGTTTAGGCGCAGCTGGAGTTGCGGCAGGTTTTTTCGCACTCTGGGCGCTGAGGGACGCCGGCTGGCAAAACAGAAGCGCAACGAAAACGAGGCCAATGATCCGAGTGGGATTGCCGGCCAGATAATATTGATTTTTCAGTTTCATTTCAGATAGTAAGCCTTGAACACCAGTAATCCCCACGCGACCATTAACCCGAGGGCGGCTCGATACTCCCGATACCGAAGGTACAAACTTTGTTCGAACCTTATCCTTGCCTGTCCGGTTCGATAAGGAGTAATGCGAGGCAAAAAGACCGGCACGGCCCTCGCGTATTCTTGAAAACTTTCGCCAAACAGTTGTGCCAGTGTAGCGGATTCGACGCGCATAACCGGTAAATAGATGCCAAGAAAAAGCGCCACAAAAAGGACTCCGAGCCACCATCTGCCTGCAGCGATGGTGAATCCCAGACCCATGATAAAGCTGCCCAGGTAGAGTGGGTTTCGCGTGTACGCATACGGACCTGAGGTGGCCAGGGCATCGTTTTTTCTCAGGTGACCAGAGCCCCAGGCACGCAGCAGAAGGCCCAAAAAGGATAACGGCGCACCCGCCGCAAGGGTCGCGGGGCGCGGCTGTGCAAACAAAACAAATAGGGCAGCACACAGAAAGCCGAGCGGCACGCGCCAACGTTGAATCCAGGTTCCACCTCTACGCAATTAGTTTTGACTCCAATAAACAAGAATAACAGGATGAAGAAGATTAAGATGCCAATTCAGTCCTATTTTGTAAGTCCTGTTAACCCTGTCTAAAGATTTACAGGCAAAAGCGACTGTCCTACCTTCAATCTTTGGTCGACCGCCTGCAGCACTCGTTCAACTTCAATGTCCATGCAGATCCACTTGGAACAGGCGCGACGATGGCAGTCGGTGCGGCAATCGATGTCAACGCGTTCGACGCAGATGTCTTCGGCTCGCAGGCTGCCATTGCGCCACCATTCAGTAGGACCAAACAAGCCGACTATCGGCGTACCGGCAGCAATGGCCAGATGTGTAGGGCCAGTATCTCCGCCCACGTAAACTTGTGCCCGCTTGGCAAGCTCGTAGAAACCCTTCAAAGAGAGACTGACCGCATGCGCCCTGCCGGTTTGACTGGACTGCAAAACGGTCTCCGCTAATTTCGCCTCGCCTGGACCGTAACTTACCAACGAATGTAGACCGTGATGTGACCACAGTTCATCGGCGAGCCGGCCGAAACGTTCGGCGCTCCACAGTTTTGTCGGCCAGCCTCCCCCGGGGTTCAGGATTGCGTAGCTGCCGCCGGTAAGTAGTTCAGCGCTGCGCGCCTCATGCTCATGAGCTTGGTTGGTCCCGATAGGAAACTCCATGTCGCCGGCGTCCTTAGGAACCGAGATCCGCAAGGCACCGCTGGCGAGTGCTAAGTTTTTTCGGATTACATGCAAATTTTTGGATATCCTGATCGACTTTGATAACAGGATGCGGCTAGCGGGCTCACGAAGGGAACTGGATGAGAAGCCAAAAACACGACGCGCGCCGGAAAGGCGCGCAATTGAGGCGGATTTAAGTAATCCTTGAAAGTCTAAGGCTAACTCGAAGGCTGAGGCGCGAAGTTGACGTAACTGCTGGCGCGGTGCCCGCAGCGTCTCCCCAGACACCAACCCGCGCCTCAAGGCCTTCGTGTCGACTTCGATGAGCCGATCTAAAATCGGGTTGTCTCGTAAAATTTCTGCAGCGCGACGTTCTACCACCCAGGAGATTTCTGCGTTGGGTATCGCCCTGCGAATCGCCGCCAGGGCAGGCAGCGTGTGCACGATGTCACCAATGCTGCCAAGTTTTACTATTAGGATACGCATTCTTAATCAGTGTGCGGTGGGCAGTTTGCGGTGGGCAGTGTCCAGCAAATTCGGATGTTGATGATGGATAACAATCTTGCGTTTACTAAACTTTTTTCTCGAATCTCTGATACCGCACTGCCCACTAGCCACTGCCCACTGCTCACTTCTTCACCGGTCGCTTACTTGTTTCAAAATTTCGGAAGTTGAATGATCTTTCGGATCACCAACAATTGCCACTCGTCCACCATAAGATCGTACCACATCGCGCTCTGGGACAGTTTCCTCCGTGTAGTCGGTGCCCTTGGCGTGCACATCCGGCTTAATAGCTAACAGCAGTTCGGTAACCGTCGGCTCGGGGAAGATGGTGACCAGATCCACCGCCTGCAACGAAGCTACTAATTCGGCGCGCTCACGTTCAGGCAGAATCGGACGACCGGCACCCTTCAACCTGGCAACTTGTTCGTCTGAATTGACAGCGACCACCAGGAAGTTCCCAAGAGCGCGCGCGCCCTCGAGATATCGCACGTGGCCGGCGTGCAAAATATCAAAGCAGCCATTGGCCAACACAATCCGGGAGCCGCTCGCTTTTTCACTTTCTATGCGGGCGACCAGGTTGGTTCGATCGAGTATCCGAGAAGCTGAATCAATCATCTGTGGAATCTGTAGCGGAGCACTTTAAGCCGGTTCGGAGTGCATGACGGAGTGTTCAAGTTCTGCTAGCGTGACCGAGGCGGTGCCACGCTTCATAACGACGAGACCACCAGCGTAATTCGCCAGGTGCGCCGCATCCGGAAAGGACGAATCCGAGGCGAGCGCAAGTGTGTAAGTCGCCATTACAGTATCGCCGGCTCCGGTCACGTCAACAGGTTCACGCGCCCCAATCGCGTCGAGGTGAACTGCCGGTACTCCCGCCTCAAGCAGCATCATGCCATTGCTGCCGCGAGTCACGAGCAAGGCACGATAACCCAGACGCTCTCGCAACTGTTCGCTCGCCGTTTCCAATTCGTCAAGCTGCGTAAACTCCTTGCCAAGCTGTTGCTCGACTTCATCCTGATTTGGAGTCGCCGAAGTGAACTCGACAAAGTCTGCGAGCCGAAAACGCGAGTCGGCCAATACGGGAATCTTTCGTGTTGCCGCGGAGTCGCGAGCGAAGGCAGCCATGTCGGCGTCGGCCACCCCGTAGTTGTAGTCGGAGATAATCACAGCGTCCGCAGCCTGCATGTGTTCCAGTACGCCGCCGCGTAGCCGCGCACGTAGTTCAGCATCCTTAAGCGTGTCGCCTTCGTAGTCGATCCTGATCACTTGTTGACGCGTCGAGTGTAATTGTCCCGCCAGTACTCGGACCTTGGTAGTTGTCCGTAATTCAGCCGAGATCAGGACGCCAGTACAATCGACGCCGGCGGCAGTCAAGGTCCCGACCAGAGCGCGTCCGGCTTCATCGTCGCCCGCTACACTGATTAGTGAAACGCTGGCACCGAGTGATGCGAGGTTCAAGGCGCAGTTTGCCGCACCGCCGGGCAATGTCTCAGTGTGTTCGTGACGAAGGATAAAGACAGGAGCCTCGCGCGAGACGCGGCTGATGGCGCCGTAGATAAACTGATCGGCAACTGAATCGCCAACAACCAGAATTCGTCGCTGAGGAAAACGCCTGACGATACTTACCAGCCGTTCCTGCAAAAGTGTTCGCTCAATGGTCAATTATTGACCTCCAAATCTTCTTTCACCGCAATAACCCGCACTGCTTCCAACAAATTCTCAGCGACCAGATCCGGTTGCACAGTCCAGCTCGAACGTTGATGTTCCCACTCACCGCGACCATAACCGCTCAGCACAAACATCGATCTTACGCCCGCGTTTCGGGCCAGCTCCACATCACTATAGCGGTCCCCAACCATCCAGCTTCCGGCGAGGTCGATATTAAAATCCCGCGCCGCGCGTGAGATCAGTCCGGGCTTCGGCTTGCGGCAGTCGCAATCAAAGCGATATGGCGGCTCACCAACGGATGGGTGATGCGCGCAATAGTAAATTGCGTCGAGCCTGGCGCCGCCGTGCTCAAGCTCCTTCGTCATCTCGCCATGAACAGTTTTAATCATGTCCTCAGAAAAATATCCTCGTGCGACACCCGCCTGATTCGTAACTACGATGGCGAGCCAGCCTGAATCGTTCAGATGTTTGATCGCAGCGGCCGCGTAAGGGAAGACGCGAAAGCGCGACGGGTGGTTGATATAACCTACCTCTTCGGAGATCGTGCCGTCGCGGTCAATAAAAACTGCGCGCCTCATTCCAGTTGCCCTGCGAATTTCAGTTTATTGATCGCTGCCGCAAGCGGCGTCGACTGACAGGCCAACACTCGCTTATCAGCCAGCAGAGCACGCGCTCGTTCGAAAACGTCATCTGGGGTTATTGCCGTCATGCAACGGTGGTCGATGGGACAGTCGCGCAACATGCAGGGCGCGCAGTCAGGCGGCTCTCGCACAATCTCGCCAAAAGGGGAAAAGGGCCTCGTAGTCAATGGATTGGTGGGACCGAAGATGACCAGCGTCGGTCTTCCGAGTGCCGAAGCGATGTGCGCAGGGCCGGTATCATTTGTCACCAGCAGATCCACCAGGCTGAGGGTCGCAACCAGCTCGGCGAGATCGGTTTGACCGGTTAGCGTCAGCGGTTGGTTGCGCATTTGATTGCTTACCTCCAGCGAAACCTCGGCCTCGGCATTCGAGCCGACCAGTAGAACCTGAGCACCAAGTTCATTAATTAACCGATCGGCAAGCGCCGCGTATCGCTCCGTAGGCCAGCGCTTGGCTCGGCTGTTGATCGAACCCGGACAGATTGCAACCAATGGCTTGTCTTCGACAACACCGCGCGCGCAGAGAGAATCGCGCGCTCTTGATTTGCGGGCCTCGCTGACCTCGAGGGAGCCATCGGGTTGAGTTTCGAGAAAGGATTGCTGGTGCTTGATGAGCCACTCGAGCTCGGCAACGATTTTCAGGTAATAAAAGACTTCGTGCTTCGTCTCACGCCATTCCGGCAAAGCCAAAGGATGCGTAAGCAATGCCTGCCTGCCGTCTGTCGCGTACCCAATACGCAACGGTACGCGGGCAAGGGAAGCGACTAGTGCGGTCTCAAGGGAGTTCGGCAGAAGGATTGCGAGATCGAAGTTACGCTTGCGCCACTGACCTACCTGCTGCACAACCGAGCGCAGCCCACTACCCTCGTGAACTTGCAAGTCATCGAGAAAGTCGGAGTCGGCAAAAAGTCCTTCAGCCCATGCGCGTGTAGCTAGCGTGATATGCGCGTCCGGGAAGAGTCGGCGCAACTGTCGCAGGGCGGGGATGGTCATTACCGCGTCCCCAACCCAGTTGGTACCACGGACCACGATCCGCTCTATTGGCTTTCGATCGAGTTTACTCATCAGTTCCGTGGCAGGAGATTTTCCATTTTTCATTTGTCATTTGAGACAAGGGCCTGGCGACTCACGACCGGCAAATTGTCTTTCCTTATTGTGGTCGTATTCGACCATTGTTCTGCGATCCGGCAAATGACAAATGAAAAACGTCAAATGACAAATGGAAAATCTCCTTTACCTTCAACTCACCCTACCGCCTACAACAAGGAACGAAGTCCTTCCTCGATTCCGATTTTCGGTTGCCAGCCTAATTGCTCACGAATGCGCGATAAGTCGGAAACGTAATTGAGCGGCACCGGAGGCGGCAAGGTTTCATCGTTCACTATATTGGGCTCAAGTTCAATCATCCTGCCAACTGTCGAAACGATATCCAGCAGCCGAGCGGAATTCTCCCTGCCACCGCCGAGATTATACAGGCCATAAACATGCGGCGAGTCAATGAAGGTCCGGCAGGCTCGCGAGAAGTCGTCTACATGCAGGATGTCGCGCACAGCCTCGCCCCCTAGCGGTAGGCGAATGGGCCAGCCGCGCTTTACCGATTCAACATAGTGAGTTACAAAACCCGACTCATTACCGAGTGAAGGTCGAGCGTACACGTTCGACATACGAAAGATGCATAAGCGGACGCCGCGCTGCCGGGCGTAATACTCCACATAGCGCTCACCAATAAACTTTGACCATTCCAGCGCGGTTTGTCCTGAATAATCTGTGGCACAAGTCTCCGGAACTTCTTTGTAGGAGTCAGCGTGCGCGCCGTACACGTCCTTGGTTGAGGCGTAGATGAATGCCGCGCCGGTCCGCATATGACTCACAATATTCGCCGCGCCTTCAGCGTTGGTGCGAAAAGAGAGGTCTGCGCCGGCAGGGTCCTTATCGAGGTAGGCGGCGAGGTGAATTACGACATCGTAATCCGCCACCAGTTCAATGTCGTAACTAAGGATGTCGCGTCCCGAACGACGGGAGAAATCATCGGCAGCAAAGAAATGCCGGACGTGTGTGCCCAGATAACCACTGCCACCAGTGACCAGAATTCTCATTGATTAATTCATTCAGCGTTAAAGAGAAAAGCAGATTTGTCATTTGACATTTCTCATTTGTCATTTAGGACCCACCAGACGTTTGCGCGACCCGTATTGTCCGCAAAATAACAAATGAGAAATGTAAAAATGCAAATGACAAATCTAATCCGAACTCAGAACTTTGGAATTCGTTGCGTTTCTAGCGAGCTCTGCTAACTTCATAAGCGACTCAGCGTGTCCAATCGCAATCAGGATATCTCCACTGTGAATCATCGCTTCACCGCTCGGGTTGAAAAGTATTTCTCCGTCACTGCGACGAATACTGACAACAACGATGTCAAGCTCCGAGCGAATGTTTGTTTCGCTCAATTTGTGTCCGGTCAGTACTGAACCGGAATCCACTTCAAGCTGTTCAAAGGCCAACTCCAATTTGTTCGCAGTGATCGAACCCAGAAAATCGTCCACCGCCGGTTTTGTCAGGGCCACTGCCATACGATGCCCGCCGATAATTGTTGGCGCCACCACGCGATTCGCACCGGCGCGAATCAGTTTCGGCTCCGCCTGCTCCTCGGCGGCGCGCGCCACAATGTGCATATGCGGATTCAAATCGCGCGCGGTAAGGACGACATAAACGTTGTCTGCATCGTTGGGAAGGCAGGCGGCAAGTCCTCGCGCATGTTCGGCGCCGGCTTCCCTCAGGCTTTCTTCAAGTGTCGCATCACGGACTAACACAGTGACACCGAGTTCGGTGAGTTCGGCTACTTTTTGCGGATCTCTTTCTATGACGATAAACGTCTCGGCGCTGCCCAACAATGCACGCGCGAGATGAGAACCAACTCGTCCGGCGCCGCAAATGATGAAATGATCTCGTAGTTTCTTCATTCTTCTTGATATTCGACGTTGCCCAAAAGCGGCAACCAGTTCCGACTGAACTATAGAGTGTACCGTGGTAGTCAGCGCATAAAGCACTACGCCGACACCTGCCAGCATGAAGATGGTGGAAAAAATGCGGCCATTCTGTGTGGCTGGTGTTCGGTCGCCATAGCCGACGGTGGTAACGGTTTGCACGGCGACGTAAAAGCTATCAAGTATTGACCAACCCTCTATTAGATAAAAGCCGGCAGCGCCAAAAGCAATTGCTACCAGGACCGCAATTAAAGCGAAGAGAATTCGGCGATTATTCCCGGATAAGGATCGTTTGCCGATAGGCATGAAACTCATACATCAGCCGTCGCATCTAAGCAGGGGGTCAAACTTGAACTGCCGCAGGACGTTAACGAAAGTAGATGATAGTGTCAATCGAGTTGGTTCCAGGCATGAAGCAGTTGAGAGTTCAAGATTTAGCTTGCATTCTTGTCGACGCCGAAATCGCAGCCTAAAGGCTGGACTCTGAACTGCCAGCGTCAAACCGCATCAGTGCTTTAAGCCTGGTAAAGTAGACACGCTTGTTCCCAGAGGTTAGCATTTAAGGCGCGAGGATGGACGACTGACCCCAGACGCATTGGCCGGACCCCCCAAAGGGTCTATCGCCTGTCTTTTATGCCGGTACGATACCCACCCGAAGAAATGCCCCCACCCGGGAACCGCTCCCGGACGGTGCCAAGATCCAAATCCCGCATTGTTGGCTATGCTGAACCGACTGTGAGTTTCAAACGGCATCTGATTCGTCGCTTGTTCAGTCCCATCGTCGTCATCCCCGTAGTGGTAGTGGCGACGGTCCTAATCGCATGCCTGGCTTACTACTGGACTATCTTCTCGGGTCGTATTGATAACCTTCTGAAGGGTGAAGTCTTTACTCGCTCTGCCGGCATCTATGCGGCGCCGAAGCAGCTTCGGCTGGGACAACCACTCACGCCCGATAAACTGATCGAGTTTCTCAAACACGCCGGTTACGTTGAAAAGTCGCAGCAGGCTGACAAAGCACGCGGGCGTTACTCGGTTGGTGACGGAAGCGTGGACGTTGAGCCGAGTGAAAACATCACCGTGGATGGCGCGCGGCAATTTCAGAAAGTGCGGGTTCAATTCGCACGCTCGGGCAAGACCATCAGCTCCCTCACCGATCTTGAGACCAATAGTCGTCTGGAAAAAGCCCTGCTTGAACCGGAACTAATCAGTTCCGTTACTGGCCGAGAACGTGCCAAGCGGAAAGTGGTGGGTTTCAATGATCTGCCGCCGCATCTGGTTAAGGCGATTACCACAACCGAAGACCGGGCGTTCTTCGAACATTACGGTGTTAACGTCCGCGGTATTCTGAGAGCGCTGGTGCGTCGCTACGATTCTGATCCGACCTCCCCGATCGCCCGTCAGGGTGGTTCAAGTATTACGCAGCAGTTAGTAAAAAACCTTTTGCTCTCGCCCGAGAAAACGCTGAAGCGCAAAGTTGCCGAGGCCTACCTGTCGGTGATCCTCGAAACACGCCTTTCGAAGCAGGAGATCTTTGAACTCTACTGCAACCAGGTTTACCTGGGTCAGCAAGCGGGTTTTTCGATAAATGGATTTGGAGAAGCCGCGGACGCCTACTTCAACAAGGACGTCACCACGCTGACGTTGCCGGAGTCAGCTTTTCTGGCTGGACTAATTCGCAGTCCGAACCGTTACAACCCCTACCATGATCTGGAGACGGCGACCGCTCGTCGCAATCAGGTTTTGGATAACATGGCGGAAACAGGTGAGATTTCGGGCGAGGAGGCCGCTCAAGCTAAACAAGTTCCGCTCCAAGTGGCAGCTACGAAAGGCCGGATTGACGCGTCAGACGCGCCGTATTTTGCCGACTACGTTCAGAGCCAGTTAGGCGACATCGTCGCCGGACCCGGCGCTGCGGATCATCTTCGCATTTACACTACGGTCGATCTAGATCTGCAGCGCGCAGCCTATGCTGCCGTTACAAAACAGCTTGCCGCACTCGACAAAGTTGAAGCCAAACGATTTGAACCGGGAACACTGCAGGCAGCACTGATTGCCATGAATGCCAGGACCGGAGAAATTGTGGCGATGGTTGGCGGCCGCGATTACGGCAAGAGCCAACTCAATCGCGCCTCCGACGCCTTGCGTCAACCCGGTTCAGTGTTCAAGCCTTTCGTTTATGCCACTGCGCTCAACACTGCTTACGATCCGGTCCCGCGAGTTATTACACCAGCGACGACCTATCTGGATGAGCCGAAGACGTTCTCATACGATAACCAGGAATACTCTCCGGGCAACTTTGGCGACACCTATACTCACGCACCCGTAACGTTGCGCGACGGATTGGTCCACAGTCTCAATGTAATAACGGTTGATGTGGCGATGGAAGTAACAATCGGCCGCGTCATGAGCCTGGCCGCAAAAGCCGGACTGCCGAAGCCCGCTCGTGCCTATCCGGCAATGGCGTTGGGTACAAGCGAAGCAACGCCTTTGCAAGTGGCCTCCGCCTATACGGGCTTTGCCACGCTGGGAACACGCACCACGCCGATTGCAATCAATCGTATTACGACGGGCAGCGGAGTGACGATTGCCGCGCCCACGCCGCAGAAGACCGAAATGCTGCGCCCTGACGTGGCCTTCGTCATGACTTCTTTTATGAAGGACGTGGTCAACCGCGGCACCGCCTCCAAGGTAAGGTCACGCGGATTTAAAGCTAACGTCGCAGGCAAGACCGGAACTTCGCGCGATGGTTGGTTTGCTGGTTACACACCCAATCTGGTTTGCGTGGTTTGGGTTGGATTTGACGACGGCTCGCAGTTGGGCTTAACCGGAGCGAATTCTGCCCTCCCAATCTGGACTGATTTCATGGATGTGGCGCTGGGAGAACATCCGGAGTGGCAAGGCGACTGGCAAATGCCGGAGGGTATCCAGGAGGTCGCAATCAATCCGAAGACCGGCGGCCCGGCGGCCCCGGAAGATCCGGAAAAGCGAATTGAACTCTTCCTCAACGGTACCTCGCCCGAGACCGCATCCCACGAGGAACTCGAGACCGAGGCTACGCCGGAAACAGAGGAAACACCCTTACCGGATCAAGTATTGCCGCCGCCGCCGGTTTTTGAACCATCGCCGAGCCCCTCGCCAAGAAGGTCGCCGAGATCTGACCTGCGAACCACTGAAGATGGACGGCTCGAGGGCACTATTACCCTCGACATCGATCCGACAACCGGGCTAATCGCGGTGGAGACTTGTCCAGTCATTCGCACCAGAACTTTCGTACTTGGTACGGAGCCCAAGAAGTACTGCGGTCCTGAATATCATCAAAGGCCTATCGCTAACCCTCAATCGACTCGGCGCAGTCCTATGAATCCTTGAGGGTACCAAAACAAGCGGGGGCAAGCCCACTTCCTGACCGCGAGCTGATTCAGGCTGCCGTAATTGCTTACCCTGAATGCCCTTCGATGTGGAATTCGTAGGTGACTTCAATCACCTCGGGGTCGGGAAGGCGGGCTTGCCCCCGCTGTTTTTCTTTTCAATCGCCGAGCGAAGAGCCTCAATAGCCAACGCAGCCGCATGTTGCTTTCTTGAGGGCAGACCACCTACAGCGGCGACTAGTTCGGCGCGGGTCAACAGCATTGCTTCATCAACAGTTTTTCCGACAAGCAGCTCAGTCAACATCGAGCCACAGACAAGAGTCGGCGGGCACCCATACGCAAGAAAGCCGGCAGCTTCAATGCGCCGATCGCGAATGCGAAGCATTAAGCGCAGCCGATCGCCGCACACAGGATTCGTCTCTTCGCTAACGGCATTAGCGTCTGGAAGTTCGCCGGCGTTGCGAGGCTTCTCGAAGTGATCTTTGAAGATTCTGGAGTACAAAGTTTGGGCGTTTGCTGATCCGCTACCGCGAGGGAAGACCTTCAGCGGCGTTCGTCAGAGTGGATAGCTTGTTGAGAGGCGAAAGTTGTCGCAACTTCTCAACTACGCGCCCGAGAACTCCGAGAACGTAGTCGACATCTTCGACGGTATTGTCCTTTCCAAAGCTAAAGCGAATCGCACCCCGAGAAAGTTCATCATTGCGTCCGAGCGCCTGAATGACCGGGGACGGCTCAAGTGTCCCCGAAGAACATGCTGAGCCCGTCGAAACTGCGACGCCCTGGAGGTCAAGACTAATTAGCAGTCCTTCGCCTTCTATGAAACGGAAGGAAATGTTTGAAAGATGCGGCAAACGCCGCGCGCGGTCACCGTTGAAAACGATGTCTTCAATGCGCTCCGTCACTCCCGCCTCAAAACGATCGCGCAGTCGTCGCTCGTGTTCTGAGCGTTCAGCCATCTCCTCGCGAGCGAATTTCGCCGCCATACCAAATGCCACGATGCCCGGAACGCCTTCTGTGCCTGCTCGCTTCTCGCGCTCCTGATGCCCGCCGACATTCTGCGAAACCAGACGTACTCCGCGCCTCACAAACAAAGCACCGGTTCCCTTAGGCGCGTAAAGCTTGTGAGCCGAAAGTGACAACAGATCGCAACCCAGGGCTTCTGTATCCAGAGAAACTCGCCCGGCTGCCTGTACTGCATCGGTGTGAAACCAAAGCTGGCGTCCCCGCGCGCGTTCCTCGTGAACCAGTGATCCTATTTCCGCGATCGGCTGCAGCGTGCCGATTTCGTTATTGGCAAACATCACTGAAATCAGCACCGTGTCAGGACGAAGCGCGGCGCGTACGTCGTCAGTTCGCACGATACCTTCTTCGTAGACGGCCAAACGCGTAATATCCCAGCCGTGTTTTTCGAGTTCGTCGGAAATCCCACGCACGGAAGAATGCTCGATGCTGGAGATGATCACATGGCCCTTACTCTTCGAGCTGCCGTTCAAGAGGTTCTTCCTGGTCAAACTGGCATCGGTGATTCCGCGAAGGGCGAGGTTGTTCGCTTCGGTGCCTCCCGAGACGAAGACAATCTCATTGGCCCGGGCTCCGATTAAGGCCGCCACTTCACGGCGCGCCCGGTCGACGGCCGACCGCGCTTCCTGGCCAAAAGAGTGCACGCTGGACGCGTTGCCAAATTTCTCGGTCAAATATGGCAACATTGCCTCGACAACCCGGCGGTCTACGGGCGTCGTGGCGCTGTGATCGAGATAGACCTTTCGAGTTTCTGCCATTCGCGTTAATAGCCCTCGCCAACCAGTAAGTCAAAACCAGCATCTGAGCGCCAAGTCAGTTTTGCGCGAAGCAAATCTCTTCGGTGCTCGTGCGATTTGAGTCTAGGACGCACCATAGAGGCGGTCAAGGCAAGGTGACGCAGACAGGGTATTGATGCAGTTTGAGGCAAGCAGTTCAGAGTTCAGCCTTTAGGCTGGGAGTTTTGTTGGGAATCGAGAGCACAAACTAAAGTTTGAACTGCATCCCCAGACGAATAACTTGCGGTCCGCAAAATGGTAGTTTGCGCTACAATAGGGTGCGATTGTAAGAAACACCTCTCCCAAGACAGATACGGCAGATCGACGCCGTAAATTTCTGGAAGGAACAGCAAAATGAAATACTTTAGAATTCCCCTGGTAGTTTTGATTGCGCTAACGATGTCCGGAGCGGCGGAAATGCTAACCCCCGTTTCGCACGCGTCTGCGGGTTTGGTCCAAACGGGCCAGGCGACTGCATTGGAGCGCGGCTATCGCACCGGCTATTCCGACGGTTTCAGCGCCGGCTCCAAAGACGTCGCGGAAAATGCCGCCCGCGATTTTCGCAGTAATGAGGACTATCAACGCGGCGACCGCTCTTTCAACCAAGCCTGGGGTACGATCGAAGACTATCGCGACGGTTATCAGCAGGGATTCGAAATAGGCTACAACGCCGGCTACGATCGCCGCCCCTTTGAGTCAGCCATTCCAGCCGGAATCTCGCGCCGTGGCGCTACGGATTCCACTCCAGCCAACCCGGTCAACACTCCGGACAACTCGGCTCCCATAGATTCCAACAACTCCGCACCAGTCAACAATAGCCAAACCAGTGGGCCAACCAATGGCGTTGGCAATGGGCCGCTCTTTATTCCCCGTGATTCGATTCTGCTAGTTGAGTTGGAATCAAGTCTTTCGAGTGACGCCAGCCAACGCGGTGATCGCTTTCAGGCACGCGTGATCGAACCGCGAGAATTTGCGGGCGCGACGGTTGATGGTCGCGTGACCCAGGTTAAGCGCGCCGGAAAAGTTAAGGGAAGGTCGGAACTCCAGCTCGAGTTCGAAGCCATCCACTTTCCGGATGGTCGAACGACCGCGCTCAAGGCGGACGTAGTTGAACTTATCGACATGGGCAGCCGGGACGAAGCCGGCACGGTCGATTCCGAAGGTGGCGTGAAGGGAAGAAGCTCGACCAAGGACGACATTTCCAGAGTCGGCGCTTCCACCGGTATCGGCGCGATCATTGGAGCAGTTGTCGGCGGCGGCCAGGGCGCTGCGATTGGCGCGGCGATTGGCGGCGGCATCGGCGCCGGCACTGTGTTCACCAAGCGTGGGCAGGATGTTCGTCTGGGTCGCGGCCAGCAAATGAAGATTCGCACCGCGACTGAGGCGCGTGTTGAGTAGATCCACTAAGTGCCCATTAAGTGCCATTAAGTGAAAGCCAAACGCGGAGACACAAAGACGAGGCGACCGAGTGAGAAGGCGCCTCGTCTTCGTGTCTCTGGTTCTCCACATTCCGCTGCCCCTATAGTCACCCTGCTCACTGACTTCGGCAGCGCGGACTACTTCGTCGCGGCGGTCAAAGCGGTAATTCTTTCCGGCAATCCCGCGGCCAAAATCGTCGATATCACGCACGATATTCCGCCCGGGGACATTGAGGCCGCTGCCTTCACATTGCTTGCCGCCTGCTCGCCTTTTCCACCCGGCACGATTCATGTTGCGGTGGTTGATCCCGGCGTGGGCTCCCCTCGCAGGCCGATATTGATGAGGTTCGGAGAGCAGTTCTTTATTGGTCCTGACAATGGAATTTTCAGTTACCTTTGCGAGAACTGGGAGAGTGTTGGTGGCTCAGCCGAGTTATTTCATCTGACGAACGCAGAATATTTTCGTCATCCGGTTAGTACAACCTTCCATGGCCGCGACGTTTTTGCACCCGTGGCAACAGCGTTGGCGAACGGCGTCGAACCTGCTCGGTTGGGTACTTCCATTTTCGACCTCGTTCGCCTCGCGCCTTTGCGGCCGACGATAGCTAGTGACGGCAGACTGCTGGCGCGAATAATCCATATCGATCGTTTTGGAAACTGCGTCACAAACATCACGGGCAATGATTTGACTGCGAAAATGATCGCTGCCGGCGCGACGCTCCGGCTAAAGGGGAAATCGGTGAAGTCGTTTCGCAACTACTTTTCGGAAGAAACCACCGGTAAGAGCAAGCTGTTTGGAATTTGGGGCAGCGCGGGCTTCCTCGAAATAGCCGCAGCCAATGAGTCGGCAGCAAAACTTTTGAAAGCGCAGCGCGGTGACACTGTCATCGTTACTACTCAGAAGTGATTTGCTGGGACCGCGGGCGTCTCGCCCGCAAACGCGCCGAAGGCGCGCAGTCTTTCGGAAATAGCTCCAATTCATTTTCGCGCTTCGCGTTCATTTGCGGGCGGGACGCCCGCGGTCCCAGCAACTCACTTGAGCGGAATTAGCGACAACTTGTCACACTTGGTTTCGGTTTGTTATCTTCGGTTCACTACAAACAACTTCATGACTAATACAGCAAACCCTTCAGCCGGCAGTTCAGCAGCAGGACTCAGAGGAGTTGCGGCCGCCACGTCGTCAATCTCCGATGTCAATGGAGAAAAAGGCGAACTCATTTACCAGGGTTACAACATCCACGATCTGGCCGAGCATGCCAGTTTCGAGGAAGTAGTTTTCCTGCTCTGGAACAAGCGCCTGCCGAACCGCGCCGAGCTTTCGGAATTAGAGCAATCTTTAAGAGCGTCTTACCAGGTCCCCGCGCAGCTCATTGCTTTGATGAAGCAATTCCCGCGTGAAGCCGATCCCATTGATGTCTTGCGGACCGCCGTCTCGGCATTGGAATTCTTCGATGCTAACTCGCGCGACATTTCTCGCGAAACGAGCCTTAAAACGGCCATCCGACTTACCGCACAGTTTCCCACGATCGTGGCCGCGTCTGATCGCATTCGCCGCGGTTTGGAACTCGTTGAACCAGATCCTTCTTTGAATCTGGCGTCCAGTTTCCTGTATCAGCTTCGCGGCGAGAAACCTTCCGAACGGGACGCGCGCATCTTTGATGTTTGTCTGACGCTACACGCTGACCACGAGCTGAACGCCTCGACGTTTACGGCTCGCGTTGTCGCCGGCACCCTGGCAGACATGTATGCGGCAGTGACCGCTGCTATCGGTGCACTGTCCGGACCACTTCATGGTGGCGCCAATACCAACGTGATGAAAACTTTGCTGGAGATCGGCTCGGTGGAGAATGTTGAGCCCTATGTGAAGAAGGCCCTGGCGGAGAAGCGGAAAATGATGGGCTTCGGCCACGCGGTTTACAAAACAGAAGATCCGCGCGCCACTCACCTGCGGAGGTTTTCCAAAGAGGTTGGCGAAGCGGCGGGCGATTCCAGGTGGTACGAGATGTCTCGCAAAGTTGAAGAAGTGATGATGAAAGAGAAGGGTCTCTATCCAAACGTGGATTTCTTCTCAGCCTCGACCTACTACATGATGGGAATCCCGCTCGATCTCTACACACCCATCTTCGCTGTTAGTCGAATTTCAGGTTGGACGGGCCATGTCCTCGAGCAGTACGCCGATAACAAACTCATTCGCCCCCGCGCTGAATACATCGGCGGACGCGATCTTCCGTTCGTGCCAATCGACCAGCGATAGCTGGTAACAAAAGAAATAGCGGGGGCAAGCCCGCCTTCCTGACCCCGAGCTTAAATACCTTGAGTAACGCCTTTCAATGAAAGGCCTTCGGCGAAGTAATGCGCAACCGCGAAAGCCTCTCAGGTCAGGAAGGCGGCTCTTTTTCCTAAAGTTCATTGCGTCTTCACCGCCGTCGAGTCTTTCATTTCTTTCGCGCCAGTCTCTGACATGTAGTAGCCGCGCCGGGAACTGACTTCCAGTTTCCGTGTCTTACCTTTGGCGTCGGCGGCTTTCACTTTTACTTCCAGGTTATGCAATTGCCCGTCGTCTTTCTCACCTTCAGCGAGCGTGAAGCCGAGGCTGTAGCGCGCGGTCAGGTTGCCGATGATTTTGCTGAGGCCGGCGCCGTAGTCTTTGGTCCGTTTCACTTTCACCGCCTCGCCGCCCGATTGCTGGGCCAGACGCTTTGCGCTTCCGTAAACACTGACACCCAGCTTGCCCGCGACCGGTTTCGCAAGCGGCATCAGTAACTTGAACAGCGTCCGCAACTCTGTCGTTAAGGCGTTAAAAATCACATTTGAACGCAGTACCAATTCCTCGGTCGCGTCACGGTCTTCGAAGAAGATCGGGGCAATGCCGTCGGACACCCAGACAATTGCCGTTTGTGAGTTAGGGCGCTCCTTTTGCGATTTTCGAGTCGTGTCTCGCACGGCGGCGGCCATGTCGTAAAGGTCGCCTAGTTCAAGAGTGACGTCACCTTTCTTGTTTACGCGCTTCACGTCAACTGAACCGTCGGCTCTGGTTGTTCGTGTTACCACCGCACCGTTTTTCCCCTTAATGACTTCGACCTGAACATTCTCATCGGACTTTGACGTTCCCGGACCTGGACCGCTCGAATCCTTCGCAGTTTCTTTGACGGTTTCCTGCGCAGACGGATTAGGGCCACCCTCTGAACCTAACGTCAAACTGCTGGTGTGGTCCGCATCGCTCTTATTGTTCTGCGTCTTGTTCATCCTGGCTGCCTTAGCATCAGCGTCTTCAGGATCGACGTCCACAAACTGCGGCGCCCGGTCCAGTGCGGCAACGATCTGGGCGTGGTCGCGAGTGAATTCGGTGAGCCAAACGCGCTTCTCATCCTCGCCGTTGATGTCCATCGCCATAATTGCCACTTCATCTTCGGGTGAAAGCTTGGCCAACTCGTCAGCCATGGCTTTGAGAATTTCGGGCCGCTTGAGAAAACGTCCGGCGCCGTCGTCGCGCAGGTCAAGGATCAGAACCAGGGCGAGCGGTTTGCGCGCCTGCCCTTCATGGGTGAAGTAAGAGACAGGACGCAGCGCTCCATTGTCGTAGATTTCAAAATTCTCGGGCGTAAGATCGGCTACAGGAACTCCGGTGCGCTTGTCTTTAACAAGCGCATCCATGAAAACGACGCGGGTGTTAATGCTGATGGTTTCCGCCACTTCCTGTGCGGCGGCGGAATGTGATCCGATGACGATGATGGCAATTAAGGCCGCCAGGATGACGAGCAACCGAACAGGTGTTTTATCGATCTCAAACTTCACGTTGATCTCAGAGTTCATGTTCCCGCTCCTGGTCTCTATTGATTGTCGTTAGTGGTAGCGTCGACCGTGATGGTGTCGCCCATCTCGTCGGGGTTTCGCATTAGCTTGGCTAGATTCGCGGGAGAGAGATTTACCTGGACCACACACGCCTCACGCGGCTCGATGGTCACGACCATAACGTTGAACTTTTCTCCAGCTTCACGGAGATAGATATAGGTTTGTGCTTCGTCCTTTGGCGAGGCGACCTGAATGAAGGGGCTCCAGCCAGTCAGCACGGAGTTCATTGAAGATTTGAAGCCTGCATAACTGCCACTCGGTCTGAAGTCCTGACCTTCGAAGTAAGCAACCTTCACGCTGCCTGCTTCCGCAATTTGACGTCTCGGCCCGCCTGATATGCGCGCCACGGTCGTGGCAGTTTTCATCCCCGCGCGCGCCAGCAAAGGAATTCCCTCGTGCTTGACGTGATAGAATTGCTCGATAAGTCTCACGACCTCGCCGAAGTCGTCACCTTTAGCCTGCGTCATCGGAACGAAACCAAGGAGCGCGATTAGGGCTAGACCCGTGAAACTGATGGCGATCGGTTTCTTCATGAGCGAACCACTCCATTCTCAGTTTCAATTCTTGCGCTTCGGCTTTGAGCCCTGGAGTCCGAGATCAGGAATACCAAACTCCCCTTCAAGCTTCGTCAGCTTCTCGAGATCTACCGGCCCGACGATGTTGATGACCGTGATCTCCTTGACCTCGGTCGCCAACACGGCCAGCCCGCTAATCTGAGCGCCGGTGTGCATCAGGTAAACTTCAATGCTGCCGTCCTTCTTGCTCCTCGCGTTGATGATCCTGCTCCAGGCGGGATTACGCAGTTGGGACCGGATGCTTTCCAGGTCTGCGTCCGTGTATTGGCCCTCGCTTTCAAACTCGAAGCTCTTGACGTAGATTCCTTTCAGGCCGCTGACGAGTTCCTTTACCTTTTTTTCGTCATCATCATTGCCAAGAAACTTAATCGTAAGCGCCATTAGGCTCTCGTCGATATTTACGTCGACAGTCTCACTCGCCTTCGCGGCCAGGGCGTCGAGCTGACTGGTTTGGATCCGTGGATTCTGCGCCATCGCGGTCGCCGTGGCGCCCAGCAGCATGACAACTGCCAGCGCGGCGAGTTTCACGGATGCGGTTTTCGATAATGTTCGGGAAAGTGGTTTCATAATGCTCCATTCATCCTATCTTGTGTTGATTGTGAATCAGGTCCGGGGCGTTGGTGCTTTGTGCTTTCTTTTGCGCCAGGCTCAATTTCGCACTGGTCACTCGGAGCGCCAGCATTAACTGATCTTTTGCGGCTCGGGCCTCTTGTAGTTGCTTCAATGTCAGCTGCTGATCCTTAGCCATTGTGTTGCGATCCCGTTTTGAATTTCGCGCAAGCTGCGAAGGGCTTACACGATGGCGCGGAGACTCTTCGATCCGCTTCTGCTCCGGCTCTGGAGTCGAAACCGCGATGGCTGAGTTTTGCTTTTCGTCTGGAGAAGACTCTGGTCTTACCTGAGGCGTGTCCGAACTCTTGACGACCTGTTGCGGACTTCGCGGCAGACGTTGCAGCCCAAGCCACAGTCCGAGCCCGAGCAACAACATTGCTACGGTCGCAGCAATAGCCAAAGGCGCCCGATAGCCAAGAAAGAAAATTCGTTCGCGTCCGACATGCAGTCCCGCCGGAATCTCCAGCGGTCGAGGCTGATAGCGCAGAGTGCCGAGAAGCTCTTCCAGCTGTTGAATCTCAGGATCGGGTTCGCCCGTTTTGTCCCAAAGGTAGTCAGCGTCGCTATTCAAATTGGAATTCATGATAAGCCCTCCTTAAAGCCGAGCTTGGTGCGCAACAGTTTCATGCCGCGATGCAAGTTCACACGGACGGAAGCAGGAGTGAGGCCAGTGCGGCCGGCAATTTCCGGCCCCGTCATCCCTTCTACTAAACGCAACACCAGGGTCTCGCGGTAGGCCTCAGGCAGCGTTCGAATAATTGCCAGGATCTCTTCCGCTTTTGCGCCGCTCGAATCATTGCTCTTGAGATCGTCAGTTACTTCAACTGTCGCGCGGGAGCGCCGGTGAAAGTCCATCGCCCGGTTACGAGCAATCATCGCGATCCAGGGACCAAACGCGTTTGCGTCGCGCAGAGTGTGGAGCTTCCGAAGCGCGTGGAGAAAGATGTCCTGAACCAGGTCCTCGACTTCGCTTCGCGGCATACGCGCCAGCAGCACACCATGGACAAGCGGCGCGTAGAGTTCATAAAGCCGTCCAAACATGTCGTGATCGCCGGCCAGAACTGACCGCACTATGAAGGACTCAGGTGTTTCGGAAGAGTCGCCGGATTTACGGGCGGGAGCGGCTGCGGCAGCGACGCCGGCAGGCGCGACCTCGAGGTGTCGTCGATCGATCGAAGCTTTTCCCTGGCCGGTCATAGCAAGCACGTTCGCTGTGGCTTCGAGTTCATACATTGCGCGGTCTCATTCGGCGATCTTCGAGGTTTTGTTCGCACTAGACACCGATAAGACGGAGGAGATGGGAACAGTGTTAACAAGACGGACAAAGGGGAAGAGGGGGAAAAGGTTAACGGGTAAAGGGGGAGCAATCGTGGCGGTGGCCATCCAGGCCCTCCCATCCTTGTCGTTCTGCCCCGTCCCCTACCCTTGCCCCTCTTGTCCTATTCCGCTTTTCTAGCCAATGGTACCGGGTTTTCCTGCGAGGTAAGCGTCTTCATCTCGGGTGTAGCGTCAACGAGCCTGGTTCGCAAGATGAATATGGTCGAGGCGATCAGCGTTATTGTGCAGGCCAACCCACCCTCGATGCCGTAACTGCCACCGGTAAGCCATGCGGGTCCCAGGTCCGTACCTCGCAACAATGGGTGTGGCGCGAGGTCGCTCATGCCGCTGACCGGCAGTCCGAAAAGTGATCCCAACGCCCAATTCCAGGCCCAGTGAACGCCCAAAGGAAACCACAAGCTGCGAGTGCGAAGATAAGCGACTGCCAGCCAGACTCCGGCGAGGGCAGTATTAATGAAAGTAAATCCGGCGGCGACATTCGGGTTTTGCAGATGAATGGCAGCGAAGGGAACTGAGGTCAGGAATACGCCGAGCCATGCGAGGTTTGCCCGCGTCAGTGTTTGCAAAGGATAGCCTCGGAAGAGCGCTTCTTCAGCGAGCGCGGCAAGAATAAACAGCAACGCGGAGAAGACTAGTGTCTGTAGAACCTTAACCAGCATAGCGCGAGGAGAGATCGTGAAACTCAATCCAGCTCCGGCGGTAGCGATTGCCGTAGCCAGGGCCAGTGAGACGATTCCGATTACCGAGCCGAACAGGAAATCCCGCGCCCATCTTGCGTGTAACCACAAGCCCAACGCGCGCCAGGGCAAACCTTCGAGGAAGCGTGTGCAAATAAATCCCGCTAAGAGAGCGACAATCAGAAATTCCAGCCGGAAGATGAAGTTCTCGAGATAGCGTGCCATACCTCCGCTGGGTGCGAATTGCAGCAGCAGTCCGGAAGCTATCTTCGTTGCGGCGCCAAAGAGGAGTGAACCGGTCCGGAGGCGAAGAACAGAAGGTTCTGTCAGCACTGGCAAAGTCCAACCATTACGCGTGGGAAGGACCTTCTGACAGAGCTGTGCTTGCCCGAAAAGAATCTCGTAGGCATTTTCCGAAGAAAGAGGATGTCGGGACCGTCGTCTCCAGTCGAAGGTGCTTTCAGACATTGAGAAGGTAATCGAGTCCCATGGGTTCGAGTGTATCAAGGTCAGGCGTTGGGCCAACACGGGCAAAATGTCCATCCAGATTCTGGAAGAGATCGGGGGAATTGGGGTACGTGGATTACGACTTCCAGGACACAACGATGAAGTTCGAGATATACATCGGGGGACAGGGAATTCCCAGCCAGCCCGGTCGGAGCGGATACTTTACGTCGTATGTCAAGCATGAAGAACGGAATATGTACCAGCAGTTTCGGAAGGTTCTCGATGCTGAGGTTGGCAAACTGGCCCGTACGGCAATCGGACCTACACAGGCAGGAACGTTCAAGCCTGC
>CAWHEH010000008.1:0-819813 GCA_963828335.1 Blastocatellia bacterium
GTTTTCCGCTGCGCCGGACCGGCTGAACCCGTGTCCCGTTCGGGAGCGTGGAGGAATTGAAAAATTCACCCATCCACTCCGACCGCGAAAGTGCCCGGCGGTCGGGATCGGCTGCAGGTACCCGGGGGGTTGCATTGAATTCACTCACGGGACCTGCCCCGATCACGTCCCCGTACGGGGTCCGGCCGTCAATGGCACCCATGTAAAAACCCCGGCTTGCGAGGCCGAGCGGGTCGGTGAGCGCATTTCCCTGGTTGAGGATATCCCGGCCGACCAGGGTCTGTTTCATGTACTCGTCCGGAACAAAGGTCCCCATCCAGAACTGGTCATGGTTGCCGAGCGTCTGGTACCAGGGAATGGTCCGGTTCAGCCCGGCGGCTTTGTACATGTCCTGGTAATCATTGAGCGGCCCGGAGACCGGATTATCCTTTGCACCGGAGTCCGGGTTGATCGTTTTGCCGTCGAGGACATCGATATACCAGCGGAGTTCGTTGTACTGGTTGTTGTTGATCGCATCGCCGAGCCCGATACCGAAATCGAACGGCTTCTTCTGGTGAAGGGCGTTCATGGTCTGGATGGCGGCGTCAAGCGTCTGCGTGGTCATCAGTGCAGTCGGTGAATACGCCGAAGGGTTCCCTCCTTTGTACCCGAACACAATTGCCTGGGCAGGGGTTTCCTTGTCGGCAATATGGATGTCGCTCATGGAAAAGAAATGCAGGAGCCGGGCAGAATGGGTTACCGGTGCCGGGGAATATCCCGCGGGCATCAGGTCCAGCCGTTTTTCATACCCGAGTCCCTCACCGAACTTCCATCTGCCATATCCATTCTCCGAATACCGGGAAACCTCGTACGGGTAAAGAACCGGTGAACCCGGCGGCACGGGAACCGGAATCACGGTCCGGTCAAGGGTTGTGTATACGGTGGAATTGATCGGATAGCCCCCTCCAAGGCTCCCGATATTCATAAGAAGAAAAACTCCCCCGATAACCGCAATAAAAAAACCGGCAACGAGGATTCCGATTCTTACCTCTTCTTTCATAGGTGTCTTTTGGGTAAATCCATGGGTTAATACTATCCCTCTGCGGTTTTCGTCACCGCGAGTCGTTCCGGGGATAACGCCCGGTCGGGGAGAGAAGTCCGTGTCCATCCTTTTCCCCGGCAGTGCCCCGTCCGACGATCACTGACGGAAGGGTGCCCCTCCCCTACCATCCCTGCTGACGTGAGATACCGGTGAGCCGACGTAAGCACGATCCCGCGAGACCCGTCACGGGTCACCTTACCGGGCAGACAAAAAAATTACCGGAATAATTTCCGGGTCAAGAACAGCACGAATATACCACAAATTCCAACGAGTGCCGAAAACCCGGGGGATTTGGCGGCCGGGATAAGGCCGGTGGAATATTCCCGTGTCTGGCCGCTTTCGATAATAAACGTGGTGGAAATATCCTGGTAGCCGGTTTTTCCCAGCGCCAGTGCATGCGTTCCCGGGGATAAGGCGGAGATCACGGCCGGGCTTGCGCCTTTCATCTCGTTATCGATCCAGACCTCTGCACCCGGGGGACTGGTAGTGATGGAGATCGCCCCGGAACCTGGCCGGGAGGTGCCGGTGCAAACGTTGTAGCTGCCGGTGCGGTGGTCTGTGCCGGTGCCACAGATGTGGCAGACTGCTGCTGCGTCTGCTGAGTTACCAGAGCGGTGGGAGACGTGGTGGCGGGTAACGACTGCGGCGGCTGCGTTGCCGGAGTAGTTACCGGAGTGGTGGGAGGTGTCGTAATGGACGCAGTGACGGTAACGTCCCGGGTTTTTTCACCATATAAATAATCATATCCATTGTATACACAGCAATGCATGAGATTACTCCCATCACCCTCGGGGCAGCCCGGACAATTCCTTCCGGTGCGCAGCATTACGGTATACACCCCCGGTGAGGGCAGGGTTACCACAATATTTTTTTCATCTGGTCCTTTTATTGAGGATTGATAATAATAGCTCAATGTTGGATTATTGACTTTCCACTGCCATTGGTTTGCACAGGTGGATTTGTCGTTGAGCACTATCTGCGGAGGATTCAGCGAAACTACGCTGGCGGAAAAATCCGCAACGGGTTGCTGGTTTGCACAGGGATCCAGAGTTACTAAGATGGATCTGCCGGGTAGAAAGTACTGCGCCCGCCGGGAGGGCAAGAATACAACAAAGGAGACACACCGCCAGCAGGACCCGGAAACAGCAGGAGAAACGTGAGCCTTTATCCATGGTGGTAGGGTTCGTGCGGGATAAGATAAGAATATCTGTTTTTTATACTGACAGCCCCGCACTCCCGGCCCCCCTCAACGGCGCAGGGGTTCTCACATACTCACCATCCTGACCCGACGCAGCCACTCCGCGTACCGACGTAAATTCCGCCCACCAACGTGGATGGATGTCCCTCCCGCCGGTTCGCGATCATCCCCATGCCATGAACCAATATTCATCTGCGGGAAAAATCGGCCCCGGTAACTCGGCTAAATATGACCGCATCAATTCCCGCCGGAGAACCGCGTTCGATTCCGGGCCGGATTCCGCGTTTTTGCGAATTATTCCCTCCGGGAAACAGGGAGTGAGGGAAACGAGGTACATCGGGGTGCAATACGGGCCCGGATTATTTCAGGGGATTATCTCCACGCGGCAATGGTGAGTGATGCGCAATTATTTGTGGACGCGAAGCAGGTGGTAGTGCCGCCGGTGCAGCAGTTCCTGTCAGTCGATGTGAAGGCAGATCGGGAGCAGTATCAGCCGCGTGAAGAAGGGACGCTTTCGATTACCGCCAGAGATGCGAATGGCAAACCCGTCTCCGCTGAAATAGCGCTGGGATTGATCGACGAGTCAGTCAAATACATTCAGCAGGACTATGCCGGCGATCCGCGCCAGTTTTATTACGGCACCAAACGATCGCAGGCGGTCGAGACGCAAAGCACTTTCCAACAGAAATCTTATTTGCGTTTAGTGGAAATCACGAAGGGACGGCTGATTGATAGCAAAGACGTTAGGCAAAACGAAGATGACGAGGTAACTGAGGAAGGACCGGCCGGCAGCGGCGGCGGCCTAAATGAGCGCATTTTGCTCGGTGCTTCAGCCGGAGTGATGGCCAAGGATGCAGCAGCGCCAGTTTCCGTGGCGCGGTTGCAGAGGTCGGACGTCATATCGGAATACAAGGTCTCGACGAGTCGTGAAGGCGAGGCTCTGAAAGTGGCTGAGGCGCCGCCCCCTCCTCCTGGTCAGGAGCCCGCAGTCCAGGTACGCAGCGATTTTCGCTCGACCATCCTCTGGCTGCCGGATCTCACCACTGACGTTAACGGCAACGCGACTGCCAGGGTGAAATATCCCGACTCGCTAACAACCTGGTCCGCTACCGCAAGGCTGGCCACCGCCGCCAACCAGTTTGGAATCGGCAACGCATCGACGCGGACGAAGCAACCGCTCATTGTGCGACTGCAGGCGCCACGCTTCTTTGTCGTCGGCGATCAGGTAACCGTCTCCGCCGTCATCAACAACAACACCGATGGGGCAATGCGCGTTGCTCCAACATTAACGGCTGAGGGCCTGACCGTTACCGGCCGGATGATCGACGGCAAAGCGGTGACCGGTGAACAGACACCGTTGGAGGTTAAGGCAAACAGCGAATCCAGAGTCGACTGGCTGGTCGCGGTTACTGAAGCTCGCGAAGCGAAGTTGAAAGTGGAAGCGCGCGGGGACAAATATGCCGACGCAATGGAAAAGACGTTCACCGTTTACGAGCATGGCGTCGAGAAGTTTGTTTCGCGCTCGGGCAAGATGCGCGGCGACAGCGTCGCCATCACGCTCGACATTCCCAAAGCTCGACGAGTCGAGACCACAGGGCTTTCAGTGCAAATAGCCCCGAGCATGGCCACTACCATGCTCGACGCCTTGCCTTACCTCATTGACTACCCTTACGGCTGCACCGAGCAGACGATGAGCCGCTTCCTGCCCGCGGCAATTACCGCGAAGACGCTGCGTGATCTCGGCATGAAACCTGAGGACGCGATGGAACGAGTGTTTGGTGGAATCGAACCCGACACTGCCCTCGCCACCCATCCCAAAGGCCAACGCGATCTCAAGGAGCTCGAAAAGATTACGCGCCAGAGTCTCGATCGTTTGTACAACTTCCAGCACGCCGACGGAGGCTGGGGTTGGTGGAAAGACGGCGACAGCGATCACTACATGACTGCCTACGTGCTTTGGGGATTGACGCTCGCAGGCGAGTCCGGCATTGAAGTGAAACGGGATGTTGCCGAACGGGCGGCGAGTTACCTCGACAAAGAACTCGTCGAGGAAGAAGTTAACTACGACGAGCAGGCCTGGATGCTCCATGCCCTGGCTGTCCACCGGGGCAGTAGCCCGACTGTCAAGGAGGGCTCAACTATTGCCGTCACTCAATTCCAGTCCAAAGCCTTCGACAATCTCTTCAGCAATCGCGATCGGCTTAATGCCTACACGCGCGCACTGCTCGCCTTGTCCGCGCATTACTTTGGTTATGCCGACAGAGCGAAAACGCTGGTTGAGAACCTGGAAAACGGCGTGAAGGTCGATTCCAAGCCTGACACCTCAATCGTGCAGAGCGGCGGTCCATCGTCTGATCCGTCTGTGATTGGCACGGCTCACTGGGGCGAAGATGGTATCTACTGGCGCTGGTCGGATGGCGGCGTCGAGGCGACTTCGTTTGTGTTGCGTGCATTACTGGCTATTGACCCGCAGAACAAATTAATCGAGCCGGTTACGAACTGGCTGGTTAAGAACCGCCGTGGCGCGCAATGGAGCAATACGCGTGACACCGCCATCGTCGTGTTAACGCTGAACGACTACCTGAAAAAGAGTGGCGAGTTGCAGGCCGATATGAGTTACGAGTTACTGGTGAATGGAAACTCGGTAGCGACCAAACGAATAACGGCGGCGGATGCGCTGGGCGCGCCGGGCAAGTTTGAAGTTTCGCGCGAGTTCATTCGTGACGGCGCGAACGAGATCACGATCAAGCGCACCAGCGGCACCGGCCCACTCTATTTCTCGGCGCAGGCAAAGTTCTTCAGTCTCGAAGAACCGATCACAGCCGCCGGCAACGAAATCTTCGTGCGACGCCAGTATTTCAAACTCGTCAATCACCCCACGTTGTTGAAAGGTTTCGTTTCTGAACGCGTGCCCTTGAACGACGGCGACACGGTGAAGAGCGGCGAACGCGTGGAGACGGTGATTACTATCGAAGCGAAAAACAACTACGAGTATCTGCTGTTTGAAGATCTCAAACCGGGCGGCCTGGAAGCCGTCCAGCTTCGCAGCGGCGAGAACGTGTATGTGAAAGAACTCAAGTCCGGCGCATACAAGGGTAGTGCTGGGACCGCGGGCGTCTCGCCCGCATCTGGTACGGCGAAGCTCATCTGCGAGTCGACTGGCCTCGATGAACTTCACCTTCGCGTCTGATTTCACCGGCCGCACGCGCTGGGTCTACCAGGAACTGCGCGATCGTAAAGTTGCGCTCTTCATCGATCATCTTCCGGAAGGTATCTGGCAGTTGAGTTACGAAATGCGTGCTGAGAGTCCGGGCGCGTTCCACGCGCTGCCGGTGTTGGGCCACGCCATGTATGTCCCTGAGATCCGCACGAACGGCGCCGAGGTGAGAATCAAGGTAGTGGACTAAGGCCCAAAGGCCGGAAGTCAGTAGCCACGCCCGTAAGGGCGTGGATCAAGTTATCAAGAGATTTCGCCCTGATATTTGCGTCTCTCTTGCAGAACGCTTGCTCAGGCCTGAAGGGCCAGGTCGCCGGTTAGCCCTATCCGTGAGGGCGTGATCATCAGAGTATTGGCTCTGCAAACTCTGCGCTTCGGCCAGAAATCTTGCTCAGGCCTGAAGGAGCCAGTAGTCAGGAAAGCCATCGAGCCATGGGCGTGGATAAGTGTTAGCCTCAACGTAAAGGCCCGAAGGGCCAACACCTAAAGGAGGCTGACAATGGCGGGAAAGTATCTGAGCTTGTTGGTGCACTTCACCTGGAGCACTGCGGGGCGCGAGCCCTGGATACAACCATCCATGCGCCCAAATCTCTATTCCTACATCGGCGGCATCATGCACAACAAAAATGCAAGACTGGTTTCTGCCGGTGGTATCTCTGATCACATTCACCTCCTCGCGTCTATGCCTTCGACGATCAGCGTTGCAGATTTTGTGAACGTAGTGAAATCCAATTCTTCAAAGTGGATTCACGAGAATTTTTCAAGATTGCGAAGCTTTGCCTGGCAGGAAGGCTACGGAGCTTTCAGCGTGAGTAAGTCAGATGAATTGAGGGTCATTCGGTATATTAACAATCAGGAAGAGCACCACCAGAAGCGAACCTTCAAACAGGAATTAGTATCCCTGCTTCAGAAGCATGGGATTGAGTATGATGAGCGGTATCTATGGAACTGAGTTGATGTATTCGTCACTCCTGTCGCACCTTCGGCGCTCTAAAGGTTTTTGTGACACTGATCCACGCCCTTGCGGACGTGGCTATTAACTTCCGGCCCTTCGGGCCTTACCATCGTGCGACAGCGAGAGAGAGTCGCTCATCACCTCGCGTCTTTAACCAACACCACATCAAGTGTCGAGTGGCCGCGTGACATAGCGATGTGTTTGCCATCCGGTGCTATCGCAAACGCATTTATCAACTCGTTGGTAAAGTTGGTTATTTGCGAAGGCTTACCGCCGTCGAGAGGTAGACTCCAAAGGTTCGAAACACCACTCTGATTCACGCTGTAAATAATGGCGCGACCGTCCGGAGCCCAGGTCCAGTCACCCCCTCCCCGCCGCTGCGGAGCATCGATCAACCTGGAGGGTTCTCCACCTGCAATTGGAAAAATTGCTAACTTCCAGGGCGAGGCTGCTCCTTCAACCAGATATGGGCAAGCCAGCGAGGTTCCATCTGGTGAAAATAAAGCTCGCTTCGAAGGCTTGTTGGTCAGTTGCACTGGCTCACCCCCATCCACTCCTACTTTCCATAGATTTGGCGAGCCGGTGCGGTACGAGACAAATGTGATCCATTTGCCGTCAGGTGCGCAGGTGGCATCAAAGGCTGCGAAGTCTCCGAAAGTTATCTGTTTAGCATTGTTGCCATCGCTGTTTATCCGCCAAACCTGGGGAATACCACTCCGGAGCGACGTAAAAAAGATAAACCTGCCATCAGGTGAAACTGCCGACGCGTTTTTTGAATAACCATCCGTCGTTAACTGCTTGTTGTCGGATCCGTCTGCATTCATTACCCACAGCTCAGATTTATCACCTGCCTGCGTGACGTAAACCATTCTGCCATCTGGCATCCAGGTCAGGCCCGCCATTCCGTCAACCCTGCCATTCGAAATCTTTTTGGCCTGGCTTGAAGGCTCGTTCAAACCGATCGTCCAGATTTGAAACAAAGGATCCGACTGTGCCGTCACGATGGTGCTGTCATCGGCAGCCAAGCCAAGACTCACGCGGCCATAGCTGTTCAAGTCGTTGGTAATCCGGCGCGTCAAACCCTCAGGAAACGAGACGAACCAAAGCTGTGTGCTGCCGGCTTCCAGAAACTCTGACTGCGCCAACGCGATCAGTCCACTGCCGTCGCTCATCCAGACAACTCTATGAACGTCACCCGAAAACTTATGAGACGTCAACGGTTTGGTCGTTCCAGTAGCGGGCTCGACGCCGACGATGGTCATGTGCGTCCCGCCCGTGTCACTCCCGGCCGCGCACGCGATAGTTTTTCCATCAGGCGACCAGGATGGACCGGCGCCATTAAACCAGTCATTGCCGCCGCGCTTGACGAGTATGCGTTCACCGCTCCCATCGGCATTTGCCAACATGAGCTGATCCCCCTGACCCTGGATGCTGCGAATGAAAGCGAACCTCTGGCCGTCTGGAGAAAAAGTGATAGGACCAGCAACCCCGCCGGACAAAATCTTGCGCGGGGTACCGCCAAGAATCGGGACCTGGTAAATCGCTCCCTGCGGATCGCTGTCATCAATCCAACGGTAATAGACAAATTGTCCGTCCCGCGAAATGGTGGTGCCGCCGTTGTTACCATCTGCCGGCGGAACGATCTGCACATTGCTATTAGTCAAAATCTGCCTTACCCAAAGACTGATTTTGCCGGAGTCGTTGAGGGAGAAAACTACATACTTGCCATCTGGTGAGATTGAGGTACTGCCATCCATCACCGAGTTGCCAACCCGGCCACCGTTGGTCAGCCGGGTGAATTCGATTGCGCGAAAGGGCTCGACTTTCGCTTTACCGCTGAACTTGTACCAACCTACAACGCCTGCTGTGACAGCCAAAATTAACAGTACCGACGCGACCACGGCTTTTCGATGTTGCTTGATCCCACTAACCAGGTATTCCGCGCTTGATTGCGTCGGCTGCGTGTTGCTGCTGCCCGTCGCTGTGGCAGCGCTGGTTTGTGGACCACTCTGAGTGCTCAACGACGAGACGCTGGTTGATGGAGGCACGGTAGTATCAATCCCGCCAGTGGCCGTCATCTCGTGTCTCACTTCTTTCAACTCAATCGCCAGGTCCTTGATGTTCTGATAGCGCTCTTCCGGGTCCTTCGCCAGGCAACGACGAATGATGCGTTGCAACTCCGCTGGCGCCGTCGGATTGAAGTCCTTGATTAGGGGAGCTGGCTCATACACAACCATGTGTAGAGACTTGAGCGCCGACTCACCTTCGAAAGGCTTACGCCCGGTAACCGCTTCAAACAGGATGCAACCAAACGAAAAGATGTCGGAGCGATTGTCTATCTCGTCTGTCTTGCCCTGGGCCTGTTCGGGCGACATGTAACCGACCGTGCCGAGCACTGTGCCAGGGGCGGAATGATGCGGCATGACCGCCGTGGCAACCTCACTTGATCCCCGATCACCGGACCGTGAAGGCAACGTAGCTTCGATTAGTTTTACCAAACCGAAATCAAGCACCTTCGCATGGCCGTCAGCCGTGATCATTATGTTGTCGGGTTTGAGATCGCGATGTACTACGCCGGCGGCATGCGCCTTCGCCAGGCCCTCGGCTACCTGTTGCAGGTAACGAAGCAGCTTTCTTAGATCGCTGTGCTCGCGATGGATCTTTTCGCGCAGCGTGACACCATCAACAAACTCCATGACGATGAAGTGCAGCGGTTCGGATCTGTTTCCGGACTCACTCGGAGCCGAGGCCACCGCTTCGCCGGTCTCGTAGATGTGCGCGATGTTAGGGTGGTTCAGAGAGGCAGCGGCGGTGGCTTCCTGCAGGAAGCGGCGCATCCTGTCGTGATGTAACGCCACCTCAGCCGGCAAGATCTTCAGCGCTACCTTACGATGCAGACGCGTGTCTTCCGCGAGATACACCTCACCCATGCCGCCAGCGCCAAGCTGGGAGAGGATTTCAAAGCGATCCAGTTTTGTACCTGCTGGAAGTGGCGAGCCCATGAAGGTAGATTCCTGCATCCACTTTCGAAATTTGGCGGGGATTCTAACCGACTTCGTAAGCGGTGAGCCAGTTTTAGGTGGTCGTTCGTCGCCAATCGATCTTGCTTCAGGCCCGCAGGGCCGGAAGTTAGTAGCCACGCCCGTAAGGGCGTGGATCAGCATCTGCAGAATAATTTGGAGCGCCGAAGGTGCGGAATAAGTGTCGGCCCTTCGGGCCTCACGGTCGTGCGCCGAAACTCACCCACGCCCTCACGGGCGTGGCTACTAACTCTCGGCCCTTCGGGCCTTAACTGATCACGCTGGTTGCTCTTTACTGTTTGCTGTTCACTTGATACCAACGACCATCGAATCGGGACCGACCAGGTGTTCGACTCTGGTTTCGCGGAAGCCCGCGTCACGCATCCACCCGGAACAATCTTTTCCCGTGTAGTCAAAGCCGCCGGGCGTCTCGATTAGCATGTTCAAGCTCATTAGGAGTCCGAAAGCATTCTGTCGCCGTTCGTCGTCTATCAACGCCTCAAACACGATTAACGCCCCGCCCTCGGGTAGCGCCTGGTGTGCTTTGTTGAGCAACATGCGTTTCTCGTCAAGATTCCAGTCGTGAAGAATGTGTCCCATCGTGATCACATCTGCTGCCGGCAAGGGCTCATTGAAAAAATCGCCATTGCGAAAAGCAAGCCGGTCATTCAGTCCATTAGCCGCTACGTACTCTTCAAAGATTGGACCGACGACGGCGAGGTCAAAACTGATTCCCTTGAGATGGGGATGCGCCAGACAAAGTTGGACCAGCAAGCCTCCCTGAGCGCCACCCACGTCAACCACCGTCTGGTAATTTTTCCAGGGAAACTTTTGCGCAATCGCCCGCGATGCGCCCATGCTTAATCCGGTCATGGCGCCGAGAAAAAGCCGCAGCCGATCCGGATCACCATAGATGTTTTCAAACAACCCTGCGCCGCCGGTCTTAACTTCATTTTGCGCCAGGCCCGTGCGCAAGCCTTCCGTTAGCGAACCCCAGAAAGGATAGAGTCGCTCGTTAGCCATCTCGAGCATACCGCCGAGGTACGTAGGCTTGTTGCGATCCAAAAAGGCGTCCGTCGCTTGAGTGTTTCGGTAGATATCGTTTTCACGTTCGAGCATACCGAGCGCGACCAGCGCGTCAAAGAAATCACGAGCGCTGCGCGAATGCAGTTGCAGACGCGCGGTTAGCTCGTGGGTACTCAGCGGCGACTTTGCGAGTTCAGTAAAGACTCCCAGCTCAATAGCGCTCAAAAGTGTTTTTGACCCCCAGAAGGCCAGACCGAGCTGCAGGATGCTTTCAGGAGTAACGGTAGGGCTATCAGGAGTCATCGGGGTTTTTGTCGACATGCTTATTTAGCTCTTCCGTAGGTTGTTTTTCGAAGACATCCGCGACGCAAGCGCGGCTTGTAAATCCGCAATTCGAAATCCGCATTCCGAAATTTGACGGGGATTCTATCCGAGTTTGTGGTGAGGAACTAGGATGTTCTTAATAACGCTGAAAGCGTTCGCCAATTCCAGCCCAGGGTTGCGCTTCGGCAACCCTGGGAAAACGCATCCCATTCCTCGAAGGCGCAACTCTGAAGGAGTTGCGCTGGCTGTTTGTTAACCGCAAAGCCGCGCAACCCCTTCAGGGTTGCGAACAATCCCCCTCGAGCATTTTTAAACCCAGGGTTTCAAAGCAACCCCTGGGCTGGAATTGGCCAACGCTTTCAGCGTTACTTTGACCCCTGCCCCCGATTGACATCCAACCAGCCACGGGAGTATTTTCACCAAGTCAATTCAATGAAGAGAAACTCAAACATCAACGCAGCAAACATCGGGCAATGCGCCTGTATGTATATGTGTTGTTGTGTCGGCCATCGACCGAGCGGACTCCATTGTGTGACTTAGACTAACGAAATTATTTGCACACGCCAGAGAGGCCGCTCAATTCGAGCGGCCTTTTTGTTTTGTGCTTAACCGTATGACCACCGAGCGCCCTATCGGCGGGCGTTTTGGGCATCAGGAGACAACATGACCACCGACACGAAACCAATCGCCATCTACTACGAACATCCTGACTGGTTCCGGCCGCTCTTTGCCGAACTCGAACGACGGGGCACGCCGTACCTCGCCATCGAGGCCGCACGCCATCAGTACGATCCTGGTGAAGCCGAGCAGGAGTATGCGCTGCTATTTAATCGCATGAGCCCATCGGCTTACTTGCGTGGTAACGGCCAGTCAATTTTTTACACGCTGAATTATCTCGAACATCTCGAGCGCTGCGGGGTTCGGGTAATCAACGGCAGCCATGCTTTTGCCGTCGAGATTTCGAAAGCTCGCCAACTGTCTCTGCTCGATTCTCTGTCGCTAGCTTACCCGCGCGCGCGAGTGATCAATCACGCGTCGCTGGCCGTTGCCGTCGCTCGCGACTTTCGTTTTCCGGTTGTGGTTAAAGCAAACGTCGGCGGCAGCGGCGCCGGAATTGTGCGCTACGACTCGTTGGAGTCGCTCGAGCGCGCGGTCGAAACCGGCACGATTGATCTCGGAATCGATCAAGTCGCGCTGGTCCAGGAATTCGTGCCTGCGCGCGGCGGTCACATCATTCGCGTAGAGACCCTGGGTGGCAAGTATCTCTACGGCATCAAGGTCTTCATCTCGGGCGAAAGCTTCAATCTCTGTCCCGCCGACATCTGTCAGACAACGGACGGCGTGGAGCTGGCGCGCACGGCGTGTCCGCTCGACGCGCCGAAAAATGGACTGCGGGTCGAAGCCTACACCCCCGCTGCCGAAGTGATCGACGCGGTCGAGCGAATTGTTCAAGCCGCCCAGATCGACGTCGGCGGGGTCGAGTACCTCGTCGACGACCGCGATGGCTCGCTGCTTTTTTACGACATTAACGCACTCTCGAATTTCGTGGCTGAGGCGCCGCGCGTCATCGGGTTCGACCCGCATGCGCGGCTGGTGGATTTTTTGGAAGAGGAGGCAAGCAAATGCGCTACGGTTACTGGTTACCAGTTTTCGGCGGTTGGTTGAGAAACGTCGATGACGAACGAATGGAAGCGAGCTGGGAATACAACAGCCGCCTGGCTCGACGCAGCGAAGAGATCGGATACGACCTGACGCTGGTTGCGGAGTTGAACCTGAACGACATCAAGGGCGCCGAGGCCCCATCGCTGGATGCCTGGTCAACGGCAGCGGCGTTGGCGGCCGTTACCAAAAAACTCGAATTGATGGTAGCGGTGCGCCCGACCTTTCATCAGCCGGCACTACTGGCCAAGCAGGCGGCGAACATCGATCACATCGGCGGCGGCGGCCGGCTTTCGCTCAACGTCGTTTCATCCTGGTGGGCCGACGAAGCAAAGAAGTACGGCGTGCACTTCGAACAGCATGACGATCGCTATGCGCGCACCACTGAGTGGCTGGAGATAGTCGAGCGCTTATGGCAGCAGGATCACTTTTCGTTTTCCGGAAAGCACTACGCGCGTCGACGATGCCGTCATGCAGCCGAAGCCGATCACGCGACCGCGTCCCGTGATCTATGCCGGCGGCGAATCAGAGGCGGCGAAGGCGATGATCTCGAGACTTTGCGATGCTTACGTCATGCACGGCGATGAGCCGGCGCGGGTGCGCGAGAAAATTAACGACATGTCTGAGCGCCGCGACCAGCTTGGTTTGCCGCCGATGAAATTTGGCGTGGCGGCGTATGCGATTGTGCGACGGACTGAGGAAGAAGCCCGAGCGGAACTTGCGCGCATTACTAATGTGAAGCAATCGGCGGCCGGATACGAGAACTATCAGCAGTGGTTGGCCGGCACGAGACTGGAGCAACAGGTATCGCTGGAGGATTACTCAGTCTCTAACCGAGGTTTGCGTTCTGGTTTGGTTGGCACCCCTGATCAGGTGGCTGAACGGATCGCAGAATTCGAAGCCGCCGGCGTTGATTTGCTTTTGCTGCAATGCAGTCCGCAGCTGGAGGAGATGGAGCGCTTCGCCGAGACTGTGATACGGCCGCGCGCGGTGGCCACGGCTGCCTGAGCTGGCGCCGAAACTAACATTTGAGGCTTGAGAGTTTGACCCAGGATCGAACGTCACCATCTCCCGGGATCAAGGGTCTCAAGTCAGAAGCGCGCTGGATAGTGAAAACCCGATCTCACCTGGAGCGCTCAATCTTCGCCTGCGGCTTGCCGCCGCACAGTGCGGAAAGCCTATGGCTTTCCGTGCCGTTTCTTACTGATATCGTTCCTGAGGCTCCGCCTCAGGAACGGCGCCACCTAATGCGATCCAGATCCATCAAGAGCGGCTCGTCTTCAAGCATGTTCCCATTCCAACATCGCACACTCGACCAGTGATAGTCTTCGGCACGTTCGACCAACCCAGCTCGCACCGGATTTTGGTGGGTATAGTGAACGCGTTCCATCAGCATCTTTTCGGTCAACAGCAATCGTGCATTTGGATGATGATCAAAAACTGAATAGCGATATTCCTTGCGCTTCGTTTCATGCCGCAACTTCTCCAGTGACTTCTCCTGACCATGCTCTTTGAGATAATCAATTATTCGGCGTGCGATTATTCCATTGATGAATCGCAAGGTGTCAGCGGAGGATCGAGCTGAATCAGAAATCACGTGAAGATGATCCGGCATGATTACATACCCGTACAAAGCAAAACCTGCCGATTTACGCGCCTCGTCAAGTGCGTTGCAAGTGACAAGTTTTATTTCGTCAGTTCTAAAGACAGGAAGCCGGTGACTGGGAACGGAAGTCAGGTAATAACAAGGCGAGTCTCGCGAGATAACATGCACGTGGGCGAGGATAAGAAAGTTTCACTGAAGAAACCATGTGCTTCGTTCTTACTTCGCTTTTGGGATGATGCAAGACAGTCGGTATGAAGATCTGTCATCTACCTCAAGAGTCTCAATCCAGATTCTTAGAGAAACTTCTTGAGTTTTGAGCAAAACCGGCCATAGCTTTCGCGCCGCACGGTCCGGAAGGCTTTTATTTTTCCTGAGGCTCAGCCTCAGGAAAAAGAGAGTCAGAATCTCCTCGCGGAAAGGCTGAGCCTTTCCGCACTGTGCTGCGGCAAAGCCGCAGTTTCATTTCGCGGTCACTCAACATTTCCCTTCCGACTCAATTGGTTCTCCGCGAGTTCACTCCATGCGCCGCGACCGTTGTTCGTCAGGTCGCAGTCCAAAATGCTTCCCGCTGAATTCTGTTCCGATAGCACAGCCACTCCACCGTTCCGGTTAATCTTCGTCTTTCGGATCGTAGGATTGCTGCCCGTTCGGATCCATACTCCGGAAAACTTGTTGTCGGAGATGTCACAGTTTTCGAAAGTTCCTCCGGCTTCTTCCAGCAAGAGAACACCACCGGCCTTGCCGTGATGGATCTTGCACGTCTGGAGCGTCGGCTCGCTCGCGTCTCTGATCACGACCTCCTGGTAGTTCACGTGACCGAAGATGTCGCAATTCTCGATCGTTCCCTGCGCGCCCTGGAGCACGAATATGCCGCTCATCTGCCCGCCGTAAATTGCACAGTCTCGGAGAACCGGATTGGAGCCTTCGCGTATTTCCACGTCGGAGTAAGCGTTGTTGAAGATCTTACTGCGCACGATGAGGGGCGTACTGTCTTCCTTAATCTGTACGCCCACGTTCGCGTTGTTGAAAACCTGGCAATCTTCTACTGTCCCTGAACTGTCCAGATGTATGTAAACACCATTGCCTTTGCAGTCGTGGATGCTGGTTCGCCGCACGACAGGCTCACTGCCGTTGCGACTCTCGAATCCCGAAAGTGCGTTGCCCCAAATCTCGCAATCCTCAAAAGTTCCCAGACCATCATCCGTCACTACCACGCCCGCGTTCCTGCTGTCGTGTACTTTGCATCGCCGCAAGGTGGGATTGCCTTGATCTTCGATCCGCACACCCGCCATACGCGTACCCGAGATGTCGCAGTCTTCCAGAGTTCCCTGTCCACCGTCATAAACCCAAACACCGTTGGAACGTCCATCGTGGATTCTGGCGCGGCGGATTGTCGGGTTCGCGTTGGGTCCGTGAATCACGATCCCGGCGCCCGAGGTTGAAGTTATGTCGCAATCTTCGAGCGCCAACTCTCCCTGAGGGATATCGACCGCAGATCCATCTTTCCCCGAGAAAATATAATAAAGAATGCCCAGCCAGCCCGGCCGGTGCCTGATTACAAACCCGCGCACGAGCGCCCGATCGGTGCGCATCGTAATGTTTGAGGAATTGAATGCCTGCAGGACCACCTGTTTGCCGGCGCCGTGAGCGTCAGCCACGATCTCAACTTGCTTGTCGATGATGAGAGCTTCGTTGTAGACACCTGGGCGCACGAGGATGCGCATGCCGGGCTGAACAGCCTTCAGGGCCGCGCCAATTGTCGTGTATTGCCCGCCGCCATCGGTGGAGACGATTACAGTGTTGGGCGGCGGCGTCTGCTTTCGCGCATTGCTACTTTTAGAGCAAGCAAGGCTAAGCGCCACCGTCAATAAGAGGACCCGTCCCGAAGAGAACAATTCTGCCGGCAATCGACGGGACAATAAAATTCCTGCTGGCCGGACAATCAGATTTCTGCTGGCAGCCGACGAAAAAATAACAATTCTGCGTGCAGCGTATCTCATGTCTTTACCCCGTTAAGGAGACTTACACTTTATCGGGTTTGGCTTGAGCCGGGCGGGCAAGGTGAGTACTTCGAAGTCGGGAACCTGAATAAACTTTCTCATTAAAGCGGCGTCGCTGACAAGACTAAGTTGCGGAGATATGGTTCGGCAGTCTCACCGTTTTAGATTGGTTGCTGAGTTCACGGCTATGCCGTCCGATGTGCGGAAGGTCTCCGACCTTCCGTCAGCCGTCTAGATTCCTTCGGGGGCTGTGCCCCTATTTCGGGGCGTAGCCGCAGTTACTAAAGAGACTTTCGGTAGGGCAGGGCCCTACCGCACATCAGGTCGCAGCCGGAATCCCCCTAGGATCTTTTACCATGCGTAGGTCATCACTCATTTGTTGTGCGGACTACTAAATAATTTGATCACTCTTAGAAAGATTGTGACGAGCACAGAGTAGCTGGACATTTGAAGCAGTTATTGAGGTGCCTCCCTTTGACCATGGTAGGTCATGATCAAAGTGCAGCTCATCGATAGCCCCACATTCAACGCACTTGCCTTCGTCTCGCTTCCACACCGCTAATTTCACTTTTGTAGGAATTATACGGCGACGTTCTGGCGTGGTTACTGGCGCATGTGAGAAATCTTCATCGCCTTCAACCGCGACAAGTTTGAACTTAAAGACTTGGCGCTTACTATCAAATTCTGTCCAGGAATCAATTAGGTGAAACACACCGTTATATGACCAAATGCCTGAATGAATCTTTTCATAAACCCGCACACGTTCTGGCGGCCGATGTCCTGCTTTAGTTCGTTGTGCGGCGTCATGGAACCTCCCGTTGTCGGTTTGCCTCCCCGAACGAGTCACGGCTATTTGATCGGCCAGTTTTGGATCTGGAACGGTGCCCCGCGGTTGATCGTGTCCTTCGTAAATGAGCGTAGTTCCACCATCTTCAATCCGATCGTTATATGGAGCCCCAGGACGAACAGACATCAAGATAACTGAATGATTGCCGCCGATGCCGAAATTCATTCCCTTCTGCAGGGATCTGCCCTCACGATGGCTCATCTCTGAATGTGAAAGAATGTTGTCGTTCAATGCGTTACTCCGGGAGCATCGAGCTTAGTCTCGGCGCGAGCATGATGCAAGAAATTTTGTATGTTAAAAAGGCTGTGGGACTGGCTGCTCTTTCCGAGCGGCGCGCGGCCGTACACGGTGCGAGAATATGCGCGGCTGCAGGGAGTGCCTGACGCATTCATTTTCGCGGGGAGTGATAACGATGCTTACCGAATGATCGGGAATGGTGTCTCTGTGCCGGTGGGAAAGTGGATCGGGTCTGAGATTACGCGGTATTTCCAATAAAGATTATGGAAAAGAAACGGTGCGTGTGCGAACAAAACGACGTGGACACGCCGCCCAGTGGTTTACGGCTAAGGAGAAGCCTCGTCTTTAGGGATCGGTGTTACGTCTGCGGCGGTGATTTTTTCTCAACTCCGTGTAATGCCTATGGCCTCATGGGGTGAGCTCTAGAGTTACCGGCGAAAACACTTCCCATCACTATTGCAGCTGGAGCCTTCCCCACAATCACTTTCAGACATGCAAACCGTATAACACAGGCCGCTCCATGACTCGCAAGCGTAATCGCCGCAGTCGCGGGTTTCTCCAGCGGAGTTTGCGGACGTGTAATGATCTTTGCAGAAAGTCCGAGGGTAAACACATTTACCGTCAGCGCAGATCATTCCCGGAGCGCAACCTCCTCCGTCCCTGCAACTCGTGGAACAGGTCCTCGCAGCTGCGTCGCACTGATAAGGAAAGCAAGACTGATGAGACACGAAACAATCACCATTCGTAGCGCAAATTGTGAGGGTCGCAAACCCGTTTGCCGTACAAGAGGAGCGAATCGATCGCAGCGAAGACAACTCCACTTCAGCTCCCAAACGAGGGTCCATCGTCTGCCGCGGCCGGACGGGCCCCGGCGTCTGAGGTAATGTCAGTTCACCGGTGGGCCGCGTTGGACGAACCGGATCCTGCACAATACGATTTGGCTGCTGCGCTGTGTCCCTGGGCCGCCCCGACTTTCTGCGTGAACCAGTAACGATCAATTGACCTTTGCCGTCGCTGTAAACGTCGAAGGTCCAGTAGGTATCTGCGTCCCTCAATTCAGAGGCCCATTTGTACTCCGGCTGTTCATCGGCTCCTTCAGGGACCTGTTGAATCAGCAAGTCTGGCTCGCCGGCTCTCATGCCGCGGTCGACCCACGAACATTGCCCAGCAGAAAGCCCTGAATCGGCCGGGCCGATCCCCTTAATGAATTTCAACACCAGTCGCCTTTCCGGCTTAAACGAGATGTTAGCGCTGCTTGAGCCGCGGCACACCAGCGGATAACTTTGTTGCGCAGTGCCTGCGACCAGAGAGACATAGAAGACCGGAATGATAAGAGTCCCGAGAATCAGAATCCGAGAATGAATCTTTTTCAATGGTATGCCCTCCTGGCGATTCGAGTTGTTTGTTTCGTCCAAGCTCGCCCAAGTTGGCAGAGGCGAGGAAGGTGAATCTGGAGCGCTTTGGGTTAGTCTAACTGAAATCTTGGAAGGGAGGATAGAACTTCACGGCGCCCCGGCTATCAAGTCTTGAGGGTCTGGTAACCAAGCCAACGGCAATGAACTCTTCTCATTCGCGGCTATTCGCCGTTACGATAAACGCGTAACTGTTGCCTTTTCCCTGTCCCTGCGATTTTTACAATGCAGCATCCATCAGCCAGCCACTTCCGGAAGGAGCCCCGAACATGCCACGCCTAAAACTATCCCGTTTGATCTTTGCGATTGTGCTTGCGCTGTCGTTTACCTCTGCGAGTTTCGCGCAGCAGACAATCTCACCGGCGGCTGCGCCGGGCGCACCCGCGGCCGCGACCGCACCCGCGGCAGCAGCGGGAAGATTAGTTGAAATAAAAGTGCCCGCTCCGTCGCTGAAGGGAAACTTGTTGGGTGACCCGACGGAACAGAGCGCTGCTGTTTACCTGCCTCCGAGTTACGACACCTCACCCGCAAGACGGTATCCCACGCTCTACCTGCTGCATGGCTTTACCGGAAACAACAGAGCGTGGACCAAGGGTGGTTACCAGGGCATGAGTCTGCAACCGTTGATGGATGAAATGATCAAGAGCGGCAAGAGTCGCGAGATGATCGTGGTGGCGCCAAATGGTTGGAACGCATACGGCGGCGCTTTCTACACAAACTCTTCCGTTACTGGCAACTGGGAGGACTACATCTTCCGGGATCTCGTGCAAAACATCGATGCGAACTATCGCACCATTGCCAAACCCGAAAGCCGAGGCATTGCCGGCCACTCGATGGGAGGATACGGCGCCGTTACGCTCGCGATGAAGCATCCAGATGTCTTCAGTGCTGTCTACGCTCTCAGTCCGTGCTGCCTGGGAATGGAGGGAGACTTCGTTTCAGAAAACAATCCGGCGTGGTTGAAAACGATCCGTTTAACTTCAAAGGACCAGTTGAAACCCAAGCCGGAATCGTTGGCTGAGTTTTATCAGGTCGCTTTCATTGCTATCTCTGCTTCTTTCTCACCCAATCCCGAACACCTACCGTTTTTTGTAGACTTCCCTTACCAGGAGCATGAGGGCCGGTTGGAAAAGAATGAGAGTGTATTTGCCAGGTGGCGCGCAAAGATGCCCCTCTACATGATTGATAAGAACAAGGAAAACCTCCTGAAGTTACGCGGGATCGTTATCGACTACGGACAAAAGGAAGAGTTTTCGCACATTAGAATTACCAGCCAGCTTTTCTCAAAGGCCCTGGCGGAACAAAACATTCCGCACGTTTTTGAGATGTACGAAGGCGGAGATCACGGCAGCAGGATCAGGCAACGCGTTGAGACACGAGTTTTGCAGTTCTTCTCCGAGAAGTTGGAGGGACAGTAGCAGAAGCAATAGGGGAAGGGGGATCGCACGACCGCAAGGCCCGTCGGAGCCCTCCCTCACGGTCGGGCTACTGCCCCGGCGCGCATTGACCGGTGTAGAACATGTTGACTGGAGCGAGCGTCGAGGCCCGGGGCAGTAACCCGACTGTGAAGGAGGGCTCCGGCAGGTGTCCCACAATCATCGAGTCCAGACGTATTCTTTTGACAATGCAAGAAAGTGCGCATGCTCATGTTGCACTGCCTGTACACTCGTGCCAGAGCCCTCCCTAACGGTCGGCCTACTGCCCCGGCGCGCGTTGCGCTAGAAAAGTAAATGTGCGTGAACGCCCGTCGGAGCCCTGGATGACTGACGCTACTTCCCTCAGTACGCGGAACAAAAATCGCCGCAGCGTGTCTAATCCTCACGTCCCCGAATACTTCAGGGCGCGACTTCCGAAAGGAATTGATCATCATGAATCGAAAGGTTCTGATTGGCCTCGGTCTGACCGCGGGTGCAGTCCAGGTGATTGCCGGCGTGGTCATGTATCTCGCGGGTGTTTACTTTGCGCCATGGAGCATGCTCGTAAGCTTGTTCGTGCTGCTGGTATGCATCGTCCTGGGCACGAGGTGGTACCGAGATCGTTATCTGAATGGCGGGATCAGCTACCTGCAGGCCGTCAGCGTTGGCATCGCAATCAGTGTCTGCACCGGCCTGGTGTATGCAGTCTACAATCTGGTTACGATTTCCTGGTTCTATCCAAATTTCCTGGACGAAGTAGTGAGAGCGCGTCTGGCCCAATTGGCGGCTCAGGGAAAAAGCGCTGAATCGTTCGCGGCGATGCGCGCGGAGGTTAGTGCGGCGGGAATCGCCATTCCCAATCTGATTCGGCTGGCAGTAGCCGGGTCGTTCCTTTCGCTCGTAAGTTCGTTGTTCCTCAAGCGGCGAACAGGGAATCGTAACGCTGAAAGCGTTGGCTAATTTCAGCCCAGGGTTTGCTTTGAAACCCTGGGAAAGTGGTTCCCATTTCTCGAAGGCGCAACTCTGAAGGAGTTGGGCCGGCGTTTGTCAACCGCAAAACAACGCAACCCCTTCAGGGTTGCGAACAATTCTCTTCTTTGCATTTTTGAACCCAGGGTTTCAAAGCAAACCCTGGGCTGAAATTAGCCAACGCTTTCAGCGTTATTCGATTCTTGCCGGCGGGTTAATCCGTAGGCCCGTCCGTCACACGATCCTGCCTGTTGGTCACAAAACCCAACTTTACAGCTCTTGCGTCGTTAACGTGCCTGCTGCATTTGCCGTCTAAATAGGCGCAAAGACCGACGAGGAGCCCACTATGCGACGTTCAATAATTGTCCTGACACTAATTATCCCTGCGTTCGCTTTCTTGTTGATTTCCGCGAGCACGACTTTAGCAGCCGACAAATACGCCATTGATCCGGTCCACTGCCACATCGGGTTTTCAGTGAAGCATCTGGTCATCAACAACATCAAAGGACGTTTCAACGACTACACCGGGGCGATCGTCTACGACGAGCAGGACATCACGAAGTCTTCCGTTGAAATAACAATCAAAACGGCGAGCATCAATACCGATTTCAAGTTCAGAGACGACCACTTGCGCGCTCCGGATTTTTTTGACGCTGTGAAATATCCCGAGATTACCTTTAAGAGCACCCGGATTGAAAAGCGCGGCGCGGCGTACGCAGCCGTCGGTATCTTCACGCTGCACGGGGTAGCCAAAGAGATAATGCTCCCGTTCAAAGTAAACGGTAAAAGTAATTTTCAGGGAGAGACACATCTGGGCGTTGAGGCAACCATCGTGATCGACCGGCGAGACTTTGGTATGACCTGGAATGCCACCCTCGAATCTGGCGGGCTGGTCGTGGGTAACGAGGTGACCATCGAGTTGAATATCGAAGCGATAAAGAAATAAGCCGATAACAAAATTTAGGAGACAAACAGATGAGTAACTCGCCACGTAGAAGTTTCCTGGTACATTCAGCTCTCGGACTCGCAGGACTCGGCACCGGTCTCGTCTTGAGTGGGAGCACGCAGCCTACTGTAGCTGTGGTCAGCGGTGAGGAAGCAAATCGCGTCATGATCCAACTGGGAACGATTCCCAGGGATCCATGGCCGGCTAAAAGCGACTTGCGCCCGATTACGCCCCTGCCGTACGGACCGGCTTATCGGCCGGGCGCGCCGTTTCGCGCAAAGCTCTCACTTCCCGGCGAGCCGGGCACGACTTTTGTTCTATCGGGCCGCGTCTGGGGGTTTGATACGAAACGTCCGTTACCGGGAGCCGTTCTGGATTTCTGGACTATCGATATGCAGGAGAAGTATTCGGATGGAGTAACCGACTTCCGCAATCGCGGTCGCCTGGTCTCCTCTGAGACGGGCTACTATGAAGTGGAAAGCATTCGTCCGATTCCTTACCGCCCCAATCCCACTGGCGCGCCGGAATTCTGGCGTTGTGCGCACTTCCACGTGGTGGCGGTTTGTCCGGGTTACAAGCCACTGGTTACTGAGATTCACTTTAAAGCAGACCCACACGCGTCGGATTCCATGTATCGACCGGAGAATGCCATCGCTCCGCAAAAGCACACTGCCAACGGGATAAGCTTTGAAAGCGGAGTGTTCGACATCGTGCTGGAGCGTGAGTCGTCGCGAACGTGAACGGAGTAGTGAAGAAGTGGCCAGTGTCCGGTGGCCAGTGATCAGTAATCAATTGACGTGGCGGGGGACCGCTGCGCAATGGCTACTTCTTGACTGGCCACTGGCCACTGATCACTGGCCACTGCTTCCCAGCAGCTTTTTCAATCGCACGATCTCGCGTTCACAACGCGGCGTCTGGCACGCTCTCACCAGCGTCTCATATGCTGCCAGGCGCCGGCTCGCTTCCTCAATTCGTCCTGACTGAAACAATGCCTCGATGTGCAAAGGCCCCAACCACAATCTACTAATGCGCGACCTTTCTTCACCCAGCATCTCGAGGATTTCGTCGCACAAGCGCAGCGTTTCTTCCAGGTCCCCGTGCTTGAAGTGAACATGAGCCAGGCAGCGACGACTGTCGGTTCGCGAGTACAACAGTCCGAGCGTTTCAGCTCCCTGGTAATTCTCACGGGCAGTCTTGAAAGCTTCATCGAAGCGGCCGAGATCAGCCAGCAGGATCGCGAGATTACCCTTCAGTAAATGCGTGAGCCGCTGCTCGCCTATAGACTCTCCCAGCGCCATACCTTCCTTGAATTCATGCTCAGCTGACTTCCAATCGCCTGAAGCCACATAGGAAAGTGAAGTAACCAGATAGGTCCAGCCCTGGCGTTCGCGCGAATGCAAACGCGTCACAATGTCTCGCTCACAAAAAGCAAACTCCAGGGCCTTCTGCCAATCACCGGCGTTAATGGTGTTCTCACCCAGGAACTCGTAGCCTAACGCTTGTGCCAGAAGCACCTCATGTTTCTTGCCAAACTCGACCGCGCGCCAGGCCCATATGTTGCCGTCGGCAAAACGTCCCAGGTGCTGATAAGCGCCGGCCAGAAAGCCGAACATGGTCGAAAGACTGGCCACCCCAAAAGCAGTGATCTCTTTTTCGACTGCGGGTTCCGCCAGGGCCACAGCTCGCTTCAAGAGTTCGATGGCTTCGTTGTGTTGACCGGCCAGGTGGTAAAACCGGCCTTCGATAGAGAGCGCATTTCCTGTTTCCAGCGGATCCGTTTCCGGGTCGAACACCTGCAGCGCCTCGCGAACATACTCGAGTCCTCGCTGATTGCCGTTTGTCACCAGCGAAGTGGCAGCCTGACATTGAATGCGCGCGCGTTCGCGCGGATCGTGGGCCAGGGCCAGGGCCCGATCGAAATGCGACGTTGCCCGTAAACTATCACCGGAGGCGAGCGCGGCATTGCCGGTCGCTTCCTCGAGTATGAGTTGCTCATTTTCCAAACCGAGCGACTCGGCACATTCAAGAGCGCGACCGTAAGCGGCCATCGCTTCGTCGTAGGCAAAAATTCTTTCGGCTTCGACGGCTGCCATTTTCGCGTAGGTCAAGCCGCGTTCGTACTCGCCGGCGTGGATGAAATGGTGCGCAAGAGTTTCTACGGCAACCGGCGCCTTCTCGCGATGCCGTTCCAGTCCTTCAGCGGTACGCAAATGCAGGCGCCGCCTCCGAATCGGATTCAACTCCTCATAAAGCACCTCGCGGATCTTGTCGTGAGTAAAGGCAAATGCCTGATCGCCATTCGCGGCCAGCAATTGAGAGCTGACTGCTTCGTCAAGCGCGTCGAGCAGTTTGTCTTCGCTTTGCCCCTCCGCTGCCGCCATCAGTTCATCGATGGTGAACGTCTTGCCCAGCACCGCCGCCGCGCGCAGTGCCTCATTACACTCCGCACTCACGCGATCCAGGCGATTGCCGATTGCCTCTTTTACACTTTGCGGGATCACCAGATCGGCAAGTTCGCAACGTTTCCAGCGTCCGCTTTCGCGTCTGACGGCGCCCTGCTCGATCAGAGCTTTCATCACTTCTTCAACGAAGAAAGGATTGCCTTCCGTTTCGCGATAGACGGCTTCGGAAAACTCACCGGAAATGTTTTCGTCCATCAGCGCGGAAATCTGCGCTCGCGTTTCCTCCGCGTTGAAGCGTTTGAGCACAATGCGCGTGGTAAATCGCTCGCGATTCCAATCAACCAGCGCCCTCGCCAGCGGATGCGCGCGATCAAGTTCCGTATCACGATAGGAAGCTGCGATGAGCACACGCTCTTCACGCAACTGACGCACGAGATGACCGAGCAACCAAAGCGTGCCGCTGTCGGCCCAGTGCAAATCGTCCAGATAAAAGAGCAGGCTTTGGCGTTGAGCCAACTTTGCCAAAACATTGGTGACGGCGTCGAAGAACAATAGACGTTCTTCGTGGGCGGGCAACTCCTGGCGCGGCGGAAACGGGCCCAGCCGCGCCTCAATTTCGGGGGCGAGCTTGGCGATTTGCGACGCATTTTCTCCAATCGCCTCGCGCAGTTTGGCGTCGTCTTTCTGCTCGCGTACCCAGCGGCGAAAGGCTTCAACAAACGGCAGGTAGGGAGTGGTTGCTTCGTATTCGTAGCAGGCGCCAGTCAATACCACCGCGCCATCAAGCGTTGCCTGCACAATCACTTCCCGCGCCAGACGCGTCTTACCGGAACCGGGTTCGCCGCTCAACAAAAGACAGTGGCCGCGCCCTTCCTGCGCACGACGCCATAGCTCGCGTGCTTCGGCAAGCTCGGTGCCGCGCGCGACCAGCCGGCCGCGCGCGAGTGCGTCGAGCATCGCCACCGCGCTGACGCCGTCTCCCTCCACTTCTTCCAGTGTGCCGGCAAGCGCTTCGCGCAACGCAGTCGCGGTTTCGCCGGCGGTCGCGAAACGTTGGGCCGGATCTTTCGCGAGTAGTCGCAGAATCACGGTCTCAAGCGCGCGTGGCAGATCCGGTCGCAACACGCGCGGAGGCACAACCGGCGCATGCAGATGCTGCGAAATGGTCGCGAGTGGATCATTACCGGGGAAGGGCACGCGACCGGTGGTTAGTTCGTAGAGCACTACGCCGAGTGCGTAGAGATCAGCGCGACCATCGACGATCTTGCCGAGGGCTTGCTCCGGCGCCATGTAAGCCGCGGTGCCGACGATCGTGCCGGCGTGTGAAATGCGCGAGCCGCTGGCCGGTAACGCCAGACCAAGGTCGGCGAGCTTGGCGAAGCTTGGAGGCACGCCCGATAACAACACATTGGCCGGTTTGAGATCGCGGTGCACGATGTTGTTGGCGTGCGCGTGTTCGAGTGCCGCGCATATCTGACAGGCAAACTCGACCACTTGCTGAAGATCGTGAGGCGGCGCCTGGCCCAGGTTAGGACCGTCAACCAGTTCCATCACGAAGAAAGGGAAGCCGTGGTCTTCGCCGACGTCGTAAATGCCGACGATGTGTGGATGATTCAAAGCTGCGGCGGCCCGTGCTTCGCGCATGAAGCGGCTGCGTTGATCCGAGGTGCCGGTTGCGTCTGCGGCCAGCAGGGGTCTCACTTGCGACGGTTGGGGCGCCCACATCCTGGGTAGTTCTATGGCCGCTTAGTCTCTCGGCGAGAATCTTGACTGCAACCGGCCGCAACAACTCGAGATCTGTGGCGCGAAATACAATTCCCATCGCGCCGCGACCGATTTCACTATCAAGACGATAACGTTCGCGCAGTACCAACCCGGGCCGAGGCATGCTGATGGCGCGGATCTGATCAGAATCAAACCGTCGCGTCTCCTGCGACTCGTTGCGCGATTCCTTCACAGATTCGGTAACAGATTCGAATTCGGGACTGGTCATCACTTAGCACTCATCAGGTCTGGTAAAGATATTAGCCTGAAAGTTGAGTGCGTTCCATTCGCCGACAGCGGTCAGAATCGCCAGACAATTCGAGTTGGCGATTGCGTCAAGTGTTTGTCTGGGACCGCGGGCGTCCCCGCCCGCAATGAGCGCGCAGCGCGAAAAAGGATTTTAGAAAAACAACTGAGCCCTTCGGCGCCGTTGCGGGGCGGGACGCCCGCGGTCCCAGACAAACGCTTGACGCAATGGGCAGCTCGGATTTGGTGACGAAAGCCCCGCGGAGTAAGCAGTGACTGTTCACCACACTCCGCAGGGCTTAGCGCTCGCTTCACGATTCACTTGGGTTAAGGCTTCTTGCCTTTGCCTTTACCCTGACCTTGTGGTTGAGCAGCCGGTTGTGCCGGTTGCTTGGCCTCGTGCTTGGGTGCGGCCTGCTGCTGCGCCTGCGGTGCTGGCTGACGCGGTTGTGGTTGCACACGAGGCTGCGGTCGCGGCTGCGGCTGCATACGCGGTTGCGGCTGTGGCTGAGCTTGCATGCGAGGTTGCGGCTGCACACGAGGCGCGGCTGTGGTCGCGGTGCCTCGCGAGGCGGTTCCGGTCTTACCCGCGTTTCCGGTCTTATTCGTGGCGAGTCAATCCGCGGTGAAGCTGGCGCAGCTCTACGCGGTTCCGACTGTGCACGTGGCATCGTCTGTGGCTTCTGAGGCCGCATGATTTCCTTTTCGGGTTGCTGTCGCGCCGTCGCTCCTACCCGCTGACCCTCGGGCTGTTGTTGAGCCTGGCGTTGAGCGCGTTCCGCCCGTTGAGTTTCGACTTCCTGCTTCCTTTGCTCCTGTTGAAGCTGCTGCATCTGCCGGCGCGCGTCTCTGTTGCCGCGCGCTGATTCAGCGGCAAGTCTCGCCATCTCAGCCTTGCGCGCCGCATCGTCGGCCGGCGCAATTGTTGCTCGTTGAGCCTGGCCCTGATCAGGATTCGCCGCGGCGCGGCGTTCATCGCGCAGGTTCAGCTTTTGGTTTTTGACTCTCTCCGGCAACGGTTCCACACGTAGAGCCTTAGCCAGATCTTTTCTGAATGGTGGCGATGGTGCTGTACCTACAAACACCGGGTCGTTAAGTTTCTTCGCAATTCCCGGCGGCAGATCTATCTTTCCACGGCCCCAGGCTGAATGGATCACGGCGTTACGTAGTGGACCCAGGGTAAGTGGATCGAGCACCGCTCTAACCTGCGCCAGCTGTTGCATATCCGCTCGACGCACCATACGCCGGTCGATTGGCTGTCCAAATGAATCCACCGGCACCACCGTGACCGCCGTCGGCACGCGAAGGTTGACGAGCTCGGTTGTAACCACATTAGTACGCGTCAAGTAATACGGCTGCCAGTTCGCGTCGTAGTAACGCGGTGCATAGGGATCGCCAGGGCCAAGTGGCACCCAGCCAATCATGCTCGAGTCAGTGAACGGAACAAACGCCACCAGCGCCGGCGAATAATACGGCGTTGAGTTGACCGCGTCAGGAACCCAGAACCACTGACTGCCACTGTTGACCCAGCGTCCATAGTGATATGGCGCATAGCCCCAAGCCTCGCTCGAGACCCAGGTTGGGCCATACGGGTAATCGTTCATCCAGTAACCATCCTGATACGGGGCCCAGCCCGCATCGACGCGTGGGTGCCAGCAATGACCGTAACCGCTGACGTCCTGCCAATCTCCGTAGTAATCCAGATCATACAATCCGGGAATGAATGACGGCGCATACTGGTAACTGACACTACGCCGGTAAGGATCGTAGTAATAAGGATCGCTTAGGTAAGCGTCATAGCTGTTGTAGCGACCGTCATAAATATTCGGATACTGATAGCGATAATAATCGTCCACCAGGTATCCGGCATCGTCGCGGTTTAGACTTGCCAGCGCTACCTGCGCCGCAGCAGTTGCTGCCAGCGTTAGCATTTCACCTTTGCTGATTCGACCCGAGCCTCCGAGGCCGACTACCTGAGCGGCTCCGCTCAACGCTGATATAAGGATGTTGTTATTGTTGTCATATCCGACGTTGTAAAGCCCCGGCTCCAGGAAGTCGACCGCACCATAGGGTGTGCCAACCTCGTAGAGTTCACCAGGCGCCAAATAGCCAACATCGAAGATCGCCGAGCCATCGCGAAGGGCGAGCTGTGTGCGTGTGTCCGAGAGGTCCAACACATCAAGTTCGGTGTTGGGATTCAGACGCGCAAAATTGCGCCCGGTAAACGCGAGCGATGCGTGCGAATTCTCCCGGGTGTAAATTCGATCTCCTACCGAGAAGGGCTGGTTGGCCGTAGCCCTCACCCACTGCGCATTCGCCTGGTCCGTATTCTGCGCGTTCGCATCACTTGTATAGGCTGCGTTATTAAATGCCACCTCTCCGTCTACACGCTGAATGCGCGCCGCGTTCGGGAGCACCTCAGCCTGGGCTGTCTGCTCATGTTTGAAATAAAACGCGGTGCCTAACCCTGCGACTAGTGCGACCAGGATCGCCAGTATTGTTATGTGCGGCCAAACTTTGATTTGATTCATGATTGCCAAACCTCCCTAATCCTTCTGCAGTACAGGCGTTGCAGCCTGTCCACGGCTACTTCCCGGAGACGCCTTTTGAAGATCGTCTCCGAGAATCGTCTGGGAAGACGCTTAAAACTCCTTTTTTCAGCGGAAAAACCGTTCTTTCCCGTTGAGATTTCGCAATCATCGTGCCCCTGAAGGTTTTGGCTGTGATTGTTTAAGGACAATCGTGACAATGGAGGCGTGAAGATCGGTCAATACTTGACGCGGAGATACGGCGTCATTGTTTAGTCACCTTATCGCAAGAATATTGTTAGGTGAGGATGGGGCAGTGGAAAGAGAATACTTGTGAAGACGCGCTCCATATCGTTCGCGGACGTACCGATACAAGGCGCCGTCACAACGAGAAAAAAGAGGGTTTTGCCGCTCGAGTGCTTGCATCCGCTCGCTACGGCTCGCGGTTCTGCTTCAGTGGCACTTCAAACTTGAACGACAAATGATCTCTTCTTTTCAGGCTAGTGACCCTTCCGCCAGATGATGGAGTAACGCCACAGAAGATGTTTTTTGATGCTGGCGCCGGGAAGGATTTCGGCGCAGAGTTCGCGGACCTGGCTCATGGTGGGGTAATGGTCGTGGCGCTCGTGTGCGGCCCAGGCATCGCGAGCTTCACGTGACGAGCGAATACGACCGTGGTGAGTCAATCTCAAGCTCGCGCTCACTAACACCGCCAAAGGATTCAATAGTGCATCGACCACGCCTCCGGGTTCGAACAGATCGAGGATTAGCAGAACACCACCGGGTTTCAGCGCCGCTTTCATTTTGTGAAAGACTTCCGGCAGCGGCAGGTGATGCAGCGTTGCAATACTGGCGATGCAATCAAAGCCGTCCGCCGGCAAGTCGTATGTCATAACGTCCGCAATCTGGAATTCAATATTCGACCCGGGCTTAGAGCTAGCGCGGGCGAGCCGAATCATCTCAGGGGAGAGATCAAGCGCCAGCACGCGCGAGAATCGCTCTGCCAACCGGCGTGAGAATTCACCTTTGCCGCAGCCGATTTCCAGCGCTGCCTGACAATTTGGCTCAAGTTGGCGCAGTAGGAAGTCGCTGTAATGCTGGTTGTGAAGCGAACCGTCGGGCGAGACCAGGGCGATACGATCAAAGTCTGTTTGAATCGTGGACATGAATCAGATAAACCGAAGTGGGTTGACTAATACAGAACCGGGAGCGGTAGCGACCGGTTCAAGTTTCCCTGGATTCCGGGTTGTGTGGGCTGGGCCAACGCATGCAGAACTCCGGCTCAACTATCCCAACTTCGCTAAGCCATCACCGTGTTTGCGCAGCAGTCTATACAGCATCTTGAACCCGGTCGCTACCGCTCCCGGCTCTGTATTGCTCGACCCACAAGGCAGAACTACGCTCAACCATTCAACCACCAACCGCCGCCTGGCGTCGAGTTTTGGCGTCGGCTAAAGTTATAAACGACTCTATTCAAAACCTACATTCATTCGAATGATGGAGGACACTTTTGAAGATTCTGATCCTCGGCGGCACCGGTTTCATTGGATCCTTTCAGGTTCGTTATGCGCTTAGCCGCGGCCACGAAATCACCGTATTCAATCGAGGCAAGTCGCATCGGGGCAGTCTGCCACCGGAAGTTGAACAATTGATAGGCGACCGCAACGGTCAACTCGACGCGTTGATGGGCAGGAAGTGGGACGTTGTGATCGATAACCCCACAACGCTTCCCGTCTGGGTGCGCGATGCGGCTCAATTTCTTAAAGGCAACGTGGAACGCTACGTCTTTATTTCGACGATTTCGGTCTATTCAGACAAAAGTCGGCCCGGCATGGATGAAAGCGGATCGCTACAAAAATACGAAGGATCTCATGAAGATGCGATGAGCGAGACGCCGGAAACTTTACTTGCTTCCAACGGCGCTCTCTACGGCCCACTCAAGGTCGTGTCTGAAAGAGAAGTAGAGAAATGGTTTCCAGGCCAGGCGCTGATCATCCGTCCGGGATTGATTGTTGGACCAGGCGATGAAACTGATCGTTTCACTTACTGGCCAATGCGCGTTGCGCGGAGCGGCGAAGTGTTGGCTCCTGGGGAGGCGAGCGATCCGGTGCAATTTATCGATGTTCGCGACCTGGCAGAGTGGACCATTCGAATGGTTGAACAGGGTGGAACCGGAACCTTTAACGCTACCGGACCGAAGGAGAAGTTTACGATAGGCGAAATGTTGGAGAGGATCAGGCAAGTGACGAAATCCGATGCGGAGTTCACCTGGGTCAACGCTGAATTCCTGGCCGAGCAAAAAGTCTGGGCCTGGAGCGATATGCCGGTGTGGATGCCGGCCCAGGGTTCGGTGGCCGGATTTTGCCAAATCAGTATTCGGAAAGCGCTTGGTAACGGACTGACCTTCCGATCATTGGAGAACACGACACAAGCAACACGGGAGTGGATTCGGCAACAGCCTCCTGAGCGTCAGGCGAAATTGAAAGCAGGAATAACAGCAGAACGCGAAGCGGAAGTTCTTGCCGCCTGGCACGCGCGCGCCAGAAATTAACTCAAGCTCTATCCGGGACCGCGGGCGCCCTCGCCCGCAGATGAGCGCGAAGCGCGAAAATGAATTAGCTGCCAACAAAAACCTGCGCGCCTGCGGCGCGTTTGCGGGCGGGGCGCCCGCGGTCCCAGAGAAGAGCTTGAGCGGCATCACCGTCTGCGGATGCTAGGGCATCGTCACCAGCTGCCGACGGTTTGCCTTCTGCCTTCTGCTCAGGGCGTGCCGGGAATGATCGTGGCGTTGAAGACAAGTTTGCGTCTGCTGAGTCCTCGCTTGTCACCGCTGGGAAGTTCCTTACTTTTATCGAGCGTGATCTTGAAACCCGCTTCTTTAGAACCGCTTGTCAGGGCGCCTCGCCAGGCGTAGAGAGCGGCGTCGCCGGCTGTCCCTTGTCCCATAATTTGACTGCCGGCCGGAGCCACTTCCGGCTCAATGTCCAGTTCTAATCCAAAGCTGGCGCTGTCTGGAGTTTTGCCCGGGTCCTCATTGTCTTCAATTTGCATCGGTGAAGTCGGCGTAAAAAAGTAAGTGCCATTGCTGCAGCCGTTCGAGGTTCCGGTCGCGCCATCTCGCACTTCGACGATGGAGCATTTACCTTTGAGTTTTGGGTTGATGAGCACTTTGATCTTAAAACCGTTGCTGGTGTCCGTGTATTCAGGAATACTGAGACTGACGTCGTTTCCGCTGAGTGGGCCGGCAAAACTGCTCATCGCTTCATAACTATTCCCGCCGCTTGCGCCTTTGACTCGACCCTCGTACGAGACCGAGCCGCTGACAGAAGGCGCGGGTGCGTTTGCAAGATCGGAAAACTCAGCAGTGCCGACTTCGTTGGTTGAGATAGTCACCCACCGAGCAGCTTCATACTTAATGGTCAACTTTCCTTCCGCTCTGCCTATTTCAGTGGTGCCCTGATACGTCTCTTCATAAGTACCCTGCACCAGGAAACGAGCAGCGAGCGGCTTAGCCGGCGCGTTTAGAGGTCGCTGCGAAGAAGCGGTGTTGAAGAGGATCATGATCAGAAAGATGGCAGTGAGCTTGGGCTTCATTAGTAACCTCGGCAAAAGTAAGAACTTGGCTGGCTTGTTCCCGGAGACTATTCGAGGCTTTGTTGACTAATGATCGGAGTGCGTTGCCTTGAGACAGTGATTAACGTTTCAGCAAGCGTCGCCTGTGGTGGAATAAATCTGCCGCCAAATGCCGCGGGACCTCTTGTAGATTGCATAGCCGTAGGCGTCAAAGCCGTGCTGCTGCACGAACACTTCACTGACCCCGTCACCGTCAAGATCAAGTTGGTCAACGAAGTCTATAGCTGAGTCGAAGCCTTCAGGCGGAAGCTTGTAAGCCTGAAACTTTACCAGCGCGGGCTTGAATCCCGTTCCAGCAGGTTCCGCGATAAGCAGCAAATCCTTGCGTGCTTTTGTTTTTGACTCCGCCGTGTAGCTACCTATCAATTCAAGCTCGCCGTCACCGTCGAGATCCGTCGCGGTGAGATTAGTCGTAACAACAGTTCGGAGGACGGCGCGATTCGCGCCGCGAGAGCGATAGATTTGGGTCACCAGCAAATTAATCGCGGCACGCTCGGCGTCCGTGGGATAACGTCGCGAGCGTGTTTCCTTCACATACAAATCAGAACTTTGGGCGAGCATCGACAGATGGGGCGGCACCCTGGTGTTGTTTTCGACGTTGACAGTTGCGTGGATATTGTTACAGCCCCTGTCGAAGCTCTTAACGATTGCACTCCCCGCTCCCGCGCCACCAAACGTCAAACGGTATTCTTTTCCAGTCGCGAAATACTGACTCGCAAACTGACGCTGTGCCGCCTCGTTGTATTCAGGATAAGGTTGCCGCAGTTTGCCGTTTTCGACGAGCACAACCGCATCCATGTTGCCTTGTGAGTCATTTCCGTCGGCTAGTGAAACAACGGCGACTAGCGTAGTCGCCTTATTGGCTTGCGGCGTGTGCGCCGTCCGCTGTGCAAGCGTTCCGATGGTTGAGACACTAACGAACAGTAGCGACGCCATGAGAACTACGCGCAGCCGATCTTGAATTTTGGAATTTTGAATCCGGTCATTGTTCCTTTTCATAACTTTGCTTTAACCGCCTACTGCCTACTGCCTTCTGCTTTCTGCTTCCTCTCTCGCGACAGCGACCATTTCAACAGAGGCGGCGTCACTAACGTCGTAACGATCACCATAATCACAATCGCTCCAAACGTGGCGACGCCGATTACCGGTTCCGAAACTCCAAATGCGTTGGGCAACATTAGGGTTGACCCGATCCCCGCAATTATTAGTCCTACTTCGCCGCGCGGAATCATTCCCAGTCCGACGGATAGCCGGTTAAGGCCGCGTTCCGCCACAGCCAGTGAACAAATCTGTTTGCCGATGATCGCCGCCAGGGTGAGCGCTGCGGCAAAGCCAAGAAGTTGTGGACGTGCGAAAACTCTGAGGTCAACTTTCATGCCCATCAACACAAAGAAGATTGGAACCAGGAAAGTCGTCACCGGGTCGAGCAGCTCTGCAAGCTCATGTTCACCTCGTTGCTTGAACAATTTGAAGTGCACTTCATCAAGCACCAGCCCGGCAGCGAAGGCGCCCACGATCGCCGCGAGTTCGACCTTTGTAGCTAACCAGGAAAGCCAGAAACAAAACGCGATTGACAGTGCCAGCAGAACGCCGCGACTCTGAAGCTTGCCGGCGCCGTGAAAAACATGGGGCACGACGTAATGCCCTACAGCGAACGCGCTCACAAAAAATGCCGCTGTCTTCGCGGCGATCCAGAAGATATGAATGAAAGAAAGTGAGCCGCCTGCCAACGTCGCAGTCACAGCTCCGATTACGACTGCCAGGATCATCAGGCCAATCACGTCGTCGATTACGGCAGCACCTAAAATAATTCGCGACTCTCGCAGGCTTAGTTTTCCCAGGTCCTTTAGCACTCGTGCGGTGATCCCCACGCTGGTCGCACAAAGCACGGAACCAATAAAAATGTGAACCAGGCGTGACTCAGCCGGAAGGAAGTAGGCAGAGACACCCCAGCCCAGAAAAAAGGGGGCGACAACGCCGGCGACAGCAACGAACAAGGATGACCAGCCGACCTCAAGCATCTCGCTGAGGTTTGATTCCAACCCCACTTCAAACAACAACAGGATGACTCCTAACTGAGCTAGAGCGGCGATGACCTCATCCGTTTTCAGCGGTTCGGCAGCCGTGAAACCAAGCAACACGAGGTTTCCAATAATGATTCCGCCAATCAACTCGCCTAACACGGCCGGCTGTCTTAGTCGTTCAAATAGTTCGCCGCCAAGCTTTGCCACCAGCAACATCGCGGCGAGTCCGATTAGGACCATCGGCTGTAATCCATGCGAAGCGTCCGAGCCGCCAGTAGCCTCCGTATCTGCATACGCGGCGGTCACCCACATCAGGATCAAAGCAGCAGTCAAGAACGCTTTTAGTGGATTATTCATCAAAGGTTACGACACGAGGGATTATTGCATATCTGATGCATAGGTTGTTTTATGTTTGCCTCGGTTGCGTCCCCAGGGCCTCACCTCTATAATGCGCCCAAATTTCAACACCCCGGCTTTCTGGCAGGATTCGCAGCGAATCCGGGACGTTTGAGACGCATAAGAAATAAACCAACTTTCATGTCAACTCCTATCAGGTGGAAAGAGCGCGGACGTGTCGCGGCTCGGCGTTCAAAGTCGCAAACTCCTTTGCGCGCCCTGGCTCTCAACCTAACTGAAGCTGCGCGCTCCGCGTTAACCGAACCTTTCCGGTTGACGGTGGAACATCATCAGATCCACCTGCGGCGTCTACCTCGTGAACTCGACGGTTTCAGAATTGTTCAACTTTCTGACATTCATCACAGCCCCTTCACCAGCCGCGCGCAGATCGAACGCGCCGTTGAGACAGCCAATAGTCTACAGCCTGACATAGTGGCACTCACCGGTGATTATGTTTCCAAGGAACGCGCCTACGCTGCTCCCTGCGCAGAACTGATGAGCGGATTGCGGGCCCGCCATGGCGTCTATGCCGTGTTGGGAAATCACGACCACTGGACCGACGCAGCATTGATAACAGATCTTTTTCGCGCCGAAGGAATCACCGTGCTGGTTAATCAGGGCATGCGTTTCGAGAATAACGGCGCTGCCTTCTGGTTGGCAGGCGTCGACGATACGATGGTCGGACTGGAGGATCTCCCACTGGCGCTGGCAGGATCGAGCGATAGGGAGTTTAAGTTGCTGTTGGCACACAATCCGATTATTCTGCGCCGCGCCGCTCGCGCCGGAGTCGATTTGGTCCTAAGCGGCCATACACACGGCGGACAGGTTAGTCTACGCTCAGAACGCAATTCTGCTGGCCGTCCGCGTCGTCGCTTACTGAAGGGCCTGGCGCGCCAGGGCGAAACCCAGATATACATCACACGGGGTCTGGGCACTGTAGTCTTGCCAGTTCGTTTCGGCTGCCCTCCTGAGGTTTCATTACTCGAGTTACGTACCGCCCCGGAGTGAATGGTGAATCTGGCGACAGTGAATAGCGCTTGAGGCTGCCGCCTTCCTATTCACTATTTACCGTTAACCATTTACTGATTGATGTCCTCCCGAATACTTACCGTCCCCAACATGCTCACCGTCTTCCGGATGGTGCTCATCCCTGTTTTTGTCACGCTTCTTTTCTATCAACGGTTTCTCTGGGCGTTGGGGATCTTCGTCCTGGCAGGTCTTACCGACGGGCTCGACGGTCTTTTGGCGCGGCGCTTTGGTCAGCAATCTCAGCTCGGCACGATCCTCGATCCGATCGCCGACAAGCTGATGCTGGTTACCGCTTTCATCGTGCTCTCGATGCGCAGCGTCTTTCCGCAACCCTTACCCAGCCACTTACCGGTTCCTTTCTGGGTCACCATCGCGGTTATCAGCCGCGACGTATTCATCACGGTGGGCGCGCTGGCAATCAACATGATGACAGGCTTCAGAGGTTTCCGCCCTTCCTGGCTGGGAAAGTTAAATACCATCATCCAGATTGGGGGGATAGCCGCCATAATGTTTGCTCCCAGCATTCCGTCTTACACCGGTTATTACCTCCCGACCGTCTACGCGGCCGTTTTCACAATGGCTATTCTTTCGGGCCTTCACTACATCTTTTTCGCCTCAAAACTCATGAACGAGGACCGGAAACCCGGCCCCACTCCCGATGCTAGCTCCTAGTTCCGGGCCCTTTAGGCAGACCTAGCGCAGCCCTGTAATCAAAGTTGACAGCGACGCGCTCACATATTATATTACTTATCCATTCAACTAAGAGTTGTTGGTGGCCCTAAAAAGGGAGATTAGGTGCGGGGGCGTAAAAATCTCGTATTCGCCCTGCCGAACAGCCGGTGTGACGATTCGAGTGGCGGGCTAAATATCGTTTTGGAGAACAAAAACAAATGAGCAAGATCATAGGAATCGACCTGGGAACGACCAACTCCGTGGTGGCAGTCATGGAAGGCGGCGAGCCCACGGTCATAACAAACTCAGAAGGCGGGCGCACTACGCCCTCGGTAGTCGCGTTTACCAAAGACGGCAGCCGGCTGGTGGGCCAGGTAGCCAAGCGCCAGGCAGTGACCAATCCCGAGAACACGGTTTATTCAATCAAGCGGTTTATGGGACAGGCGCTTTGACGAAGTGACCGAAGAGATTAAGCAGGTGCCTTACAAGGTCAAGGCAGCCGGCTCCGGCGACGTCCGTATCGAGGCCGGCGGCAAGGAATGGAGCCCACCCGAGATTTCGGCCATCGTCCTGCAGAAGATGAAACAGTCGGCCGAAGACTACCTGGGACAAAAGGTAGACAAGGCAGTGATTACCGTTCCGGCTTACTTCAATGACGCGCAACGCCAGGCCACTAAAGATGCAGGCAAGATTGCCGGCCTGGAAGTGATGCGCATCGTCAACGAGCCTACCGCTGCGGCGCTGGCTTATGGACTCGACAAGAAGAAAGACGAAACGATCGCGGTATTCGACTTCGGCGGCGGTACGTTTGATATCTCCATTCTGGAAGTGGGCGAAGGCGTTGTTGAAGTGAAGTCCACCAATGGCGATACGCATCTGGGCGGCGATGATATTGACGAGCGCCTGACGGAGTGGATCATCGAAGAATTCAAGAAGGACCAGGGCATCGACCTTTCAAACGACAAGATGGCCCTGCAACGCTTGAAGGAAGCATCGGAGAAAGCAAAGATCGAACTCTCCAGCACAATGGAGACGGAAATCAATTTGCCCTTCGTCACAGCGGATCAGTCTGGTCCGAAGCACCTGGCAATGAAGCTGACGCGCGCGCGGTTTGAACAGTTAGCCGAGCCAATCCTCGGGCGTTTGAAAGCGCCGGTGGAACAGGCGATCAAAGACGCCGGGCTTCAAGCGGCGAAGATCGACGAAGTAGTTCTGGTAGGCGGGTCGACCCGTATTCCGAAAGTCCAGCAAATTGTGAAGGACTTGTTTGGCGGCAAAGAGCCAAACAAGAGCGTTAACCCGGATGAAGTGGTGGCGATTGGCGCGGCCGTTCAGGCAGGCGTGCTTTCAGGCGAAAAGACAGACATTCTGTTGCTTGACGTTACGCCGCTGAGCCTCGGAATCGAAACGCTTGGTGGCGTGTTTACCAAACTGATCGAACGCAACACGACGATCCCAACGCGCAAGTCGGAAATATTCTCGACCGCTTCGGACAATCAAACGTCGGTTGAAGTTCACGTGCTTCAGGGTGAACGTCAAATGGCGACCGACAATCGCACGCTCGGTAAGTTTCATTTGGTTGGCATTCCGCCGGCGCCTCGCGGCATGCCGCAGGTAGAGGTGACCTTCGACATCGACGCCAATGGCATCGTGAATGTCTCGGCCAAGGACATGGGCACCGGCCGCGAGCAGAAGATCACCATCACCTCGTCATCGGGACTCTCGAAAGACGAGATCGACAAGATGATGCGCGACGCAGAGTCGCATGCTGCGGACGACGTCAAGAAGCGCGAGGAGATCGAAGCGCGCAACCAACTTGATGGTCTCGTCTATCAGATGGAGAAAACGCTCAACGAGAATCGCGAGAAGGTTGGCGCAGTCGCCGGCGATGTTGAGACAGCGATTGCAGATGCCAAGAAGGCACTGGCTGAAGGTGACGTTGATAAGCTGAATTCCGCCTTCAATCAGTTGCAAGCTGCTTCGCATAAGATGGCTGAGGCGCTTTATCAACAAACTGCGGCAGGCGGGACGGAGACGCCGGCCGAGGATCAAGCTTCAGCAGCAGGTGCTTCGTCCGCGGGGAGCGCGGGCGAAGATAACGTGATCGACGCTGAATACGTCGATGTAGACGAAAACAAATAGCATTTCCGATTGCTGATTGCCGATTGCCGATTGGTCCGTGGCCTAACTCGAGCGGGGGGCGCGCGAGATTAAAGGCTACAGGTCAATCGGCAATTGGCAATTGGAAATCGGCAAGCAACGATGGCCAAGCAAGATTACTACGAAGTTCTGGGTATCAAGCGAGACGCTAAGCCTGAGGAGATCAAGAAGGCTTATCGCCGGCTCGCGCGCAAGTATCACCCCGACGTAAATCCGGGCGACAAAGCTTCAGAAGAGCGTTTTAAATTAACTACTGAAGCGCACGATGTGCTTTCCGATCCTAAGAAGCGCAAGGTTTACGATCAGTTTGGCCAGTATTCCGACAACCTGGCCGACGCTGCCGCGCGCGGTGCTACGCCAGGCGCGGGCCGTACGTCTCCAGGTTTTGATTTCAGCGGCTTCGACTGGAGTAATACAACCTCTACCGGCAGCGGTGCGGGTAGTGGCTCAAGTTTTCGCGACATCTTTGCAGATCTTTTTGGCGGCGGCTCAGCCAAAGAGCCCGAGCCACCGCGAGCTCAACCTAAGCGTGGCGCCGACATCGAAATGCCGCTCGCGCTTTCCTTTGAGGAAGCGATCAAGGGAATAACGACCAACCTGACGGTCAATCGTTCGGACCAATGTTCACGTTGCAACGGCGCCGGAGACATCGGTGGACCAGTAATGGTCTGCCAGACGTGCAAAGGCTCGCGGACAAGTCCAACGCGCCGGCGGCCGTTTGCGCTTTGCGCAGGAGTGTCCCGACTGCGGCGGCACCGGTCGCAGGCGATCGCCCTGCTCGTTTGTGCAAAGGCAAAGGCACTGTGCCAAAGACAGAGACTGTTAAAGTGCGCATTCCTGCCGGGGTGGAAACGGGTTCGCGCGTGCGTATTCCCGGCAAGGGTGAAGGCGGACGCCTCGGCGCACCGCCGGGTGACCTGCATATCATCACCAACGTCGGCACGCACAAATACTTCACGCGCAAGGGCGACAATATCTACGTGACTGTTCCGATCACCGTCCCGGAAGCGAGCGCTGGGCGCCAAGATCGAAGTGCCGACCGTCGAGGGAAAGGCACAGTTGCGTATCCCTCCCGGCACGCAATCGGGTCAAAAATTTCGCCTGCGCGAGCGTGGCGCGCCATCGTTGCGCAAACCTGGCGCGCATGGCGATCAGTTTGTTGAGGTGCAAGTGACCCTTGCCGAAAGTGATTTCGGAAGAGACAAAAGAGCTGCTGCGTCAGTATTCGAAACTGAACGATGAGAACCCGCGAGTGGGAATGGGACTGGAATAGAACGGACTTTGGTCTTAGGTCTTTGGACTTAGCAGAAGAAGCGCTACTGAGAATGGCGCGCAAAGACCAAAATCCAAAGATCAAAGACCCAAACCAATGAAACGCAAACTAAAGACATACACGATTAGCGCAGTCGCGGAGCAATACAGCCTGCATCCGCAGACGCTGCGCATGTATGAACGCGAAGGACTACTCAAGCCCTCGCGGTCTGAAGGTAACACGCGTCTCTACACTGATCCTGATTTGGCACGATTGGAATTGATTCTATCGCTAACGCGAGATCTTGGTGTCAACCTGGCCGGCGTCGAGATTATTCTCAACATGCGCGAGAAGATGGATGCGATGCAGCAGGAGTTTGAACGCTTCTTCCATTACCTTCAGTCTCACGCCGACGAGTTAACTAACTTTGTCGAGCCTCCGGCTGAGGGTAGTACTGACGCGCTCGTTCCGCTAACACGCGCTGCTGCTCTCCGGCGTCGCGGCACTTCCCGCGCCTAAAACTGCGCCGGGCTCGCCGCAAAATTCCTTTCAAGAACTGAGTTTGTCGGTTGTTGTCCCACCCTTGGTGGGGTCAACAGCCCTATGCTAGATTTCGCCTCACCCTGGACCTTTCCCGAAATACGATCCACCGCTTACTCAAACTAAAACCGCTAACTCGTGCGCTCCGCAGAGGTCTTGACCTCTCAGCGCGCTCCGCTGGAAGACTACAAAATGAGAAGGCTGGTTTCAGCTCGTTTCGTCCTTTCGATGCTTCTTGGACCACTCGCTTTTACGGCCATAAACCTGGCTAACACTAAAGCTCTGTCTGCGCAGGATCTGGATAATGTGTCTCTAACCGGGCGTGTGCTGGATCAGAATGGTGCCGTCATTGTCGGAGCGACGATCGAAGTTGTCCTGGTGAAAACGGGAGCAATGCGAACGACGGTGACTGATGACGCAGGAAGTTTCCGCGTCATTCAGCTCGAGCCTGGACTCTACAATCTGCGCGCCTCATTTTCCGGCTTTGCGACCACGGAGAAAACGCAGCTCCGGTTCATTGCGGGCAAGAACGTACAACTCGAGTTAACGCTCATTCCCGAGGGCATAACAGTCAACCCCATCACGGTCACGGCTGATGACACTCCAGCCGTGGACACTACCCGAACCGTCGTCGGCGGCACGGTCACAGCGACCGAGGTTGAAGCCCTGCCGATCAATTCGCGCTCGCCTTTGGATTTGATCTTCACTTTGCCGGGTGTATCAGAAGAAGCGCTCTCAACACGGGAGCTGGCAGAGGATCGCAACACCGCCGCCGCTAACACTCCCGAAGAGTCTGGCACATTCTCGCTGGCAGGCGGTCCGGCCTATTCAAACAACATTACCATCGACGGCCTCGACAACAACGACGACCGCGCCGCGCGCGAACGTTTTCAGCCTTCGCTGGAAGCGGTCGAGGAAGTTCAGATCATTACCAATCAGTTTTCCGCGGAGTATGGCCGGGCTTCCGGTGGGCGTATCAACATCCGTACGCGCGGCGGCGCTAATAAATATAACGGGCGGGCGTTCTACTTCTTCCGCGACGATTACCTCAACGCCAATACGTCGAATAACAAGGCAAAGGGGTTATCCCGCCTGCCGCTGACAGAACACAATCCGGGATTTACCTTTAGCGGACCGTTGCGATTTCCGCTTTATGACGGGCGCAGGAAAACGTTTTTCTTCACCGCGTACGAATACGACACCATTCTTGACTCGGCGACTATAGATACGCTGGTGCCGATCCAGCAAAATCCGCGCTTCACGATTGCCGCTCCGACGGTGACCGACCCGGTGCTGATCGGGCCGCTTCGACTCGAGGCCGGCTTCGCGCCATATATTTCGCGCGTATCAACACCCGCAAGGAATCACACGCTAACCACGCGCCTCGATCACAAGTTTTCCGATCTTCACAATGGCTCCGTCCTTTACCAATTAGGCCGGCAGAATAACCTGCGGCAGTTTGGCGGCGGGAATCGTCTGGCGGAAGCGCTGCAGGGCAAGACAAGAAACACCGATGCCGTTTCCTATACCGACAACTACGTGGTCTCGACTACGCTGGTCAATCAAATACGATTTCAGTGGTCTCGCCTGGCGCCCGGCGTAATGGCTCAGGCTGAACATGGTCCGGTGGTGCTGATAACGCTCGACGACCCATTGCCTGCAACAGATTCTGAACGTCGTTCCGGCACCCTGGTCGCGGGCTCGTCGACTGCCGGTGCTACGGATCGTTGTGAGTCTCGCCTGCAGGGCCAGGAAATTCTTGCCTGGGTGCACGACGATCACTCGCTAAAATTCGGTGGCGACCTACAGTTTATCCGCTCGACATTCATCGATCTTTCAGATGTCTCGGGCACTTACAGTTTTCCCAATGCCCTCGATTTTATTGCGAACGCGCCCAACCGCTTTCGGCAAAATTTTCAGGCAGAATCGACGCAGCACAACACCTACATGGGTTTCTTCATCCAGGACGAGTGGCGTCTGCTACCCAATCTGGTTTTGAGTTATGGATTGCGTTATGAGAATGAGACTGTTATTAAGGACCGCAATAATTGGGGGCCACGTTTTTCCGCCGCTTACGATCCTTTCAAGGATGGCAAGACTGTCATCCGGATGGGCGCCGGGGTTTTCTATAACCGCGCCCTGCTTCGCACCATCGATGATTTTACGCTCGGGACACAGCAACTCTTTTTTGACACCAATAATCTGAACGATCCTGCGACCGGGCAACTTGGCAGCGCCGACTTCCGACGCGCCTTCATCGCCGCAAATTTGTCGTTTCCGAAAACGCTGACTGTTGATTCACCGCTTGTCCAAAGTTTTGGCGAGCTTAACGCTGGGTTTTCTCGGCGGCTCGATCCTGCTTTGCGCATTCCTGAGAGTTATCAGGCTAATGTTGGATTCGAAAGAGATCTCGGGCAAGGTTTTGTTTTTGAAACGAACTACACATTTAATCGCGGCCTCCATTTGTGGCGTGAATTCAACGTCAACGCGCCCAAACTGCCGCCGGGGTTCAAAAACTTTTCCGAGTATCTAGGCTCGCACGATTTCGCAAACTTCCGCAGCAGTCCTTTTGGCATCCGGCCGCTTTACAATGTCTCCACAGCCGGGGATCTGGTCAGATTTGTTTTTAGGCCGCTTGATTCCACTAATCCGAACGCAATCAGTCGCATTGCTGAGTTTGGCGTCCCCATTTCCGTCGTCAATCTAAACAGCTTCACCTCGACTGCGGTCGAGGTGGCCCAGGCTGCCCTGAATCCCTTTCGTCCGGATCCAACTCGCGCGGACATCCAACAACTCATTTCCACCGGCAACAGTTTCTACCACGGCCTCTCGCTCGAGCTTCGCAAGCGTCTCAAACGAACAAAGGATTTCGCGCTCTCATTCCGCGCCGCCTATACGTTTTCCCATTTGACTGACGATGGCGTTGTGAATACTTCCGATGCGTTGGTCGCTGGCGATTTCTTCCACGAACGCGCGCGCAGCCTGCTTGACCGGCGACACCGTTTCGTCTTTTCCGGAACGTTTGACATGCCGCGCTATCTCGGCAAGCTGCGTTTGTCGCCTCTGGTGCGGCTCACCTCGGGAGCGCCATTCAACATTTCTATCGGAGGCGCCGACCGTAACCTCGATGACGTCGGCAACGACCGGCCAAGCTTCACCGGCGACACTAAACTACTGCACTGGCGCGGTCCGGGCGATCCAATTGACCCAACAATCCTGAATTTCTTTTCGCTGCCCACCATTGGCCTAACCGGAAACCTCCCGCGTAACGCGGGACAAGGACCCGGTCAGTTTTTCTTCGACTTGAATATTACCCGCGAGTTTCGTTTGAGCGAACACCTGCGCCTGCGTCCGGTGGTCGAGTTTGACAACATACTTAATAAAACTGTCTACAGCTTCGGCAGTGAGTTCATAAACTTCAGCGCCTTCGCTCCCACTGCTACGCCGGAGCAACGCCAGGCATTCCTCGATTCCTTTCTGGTGACCACGCGTACCCTGCGCCCGCGACAGGTTCGGCTTGGCGTTCGTTTCGACTTCTAATATTTGTACCTTCCTGGCGATTCCTTGCGTGGGGCTGGGCTGTGCGGCTCTGCGACCCCTGTGGTAAATTCCGAACCTAATGCCGGATCATTCGTCAACATCTGAACCCGTCAACGAGGTCGATACAGCGCTCCTCGATGTTGAGCTCTTCCTGAAGTATCAGCAGCCCGAGCGGGCCATCAAGCGTCTGCTGGCCGGTATCGAAGTACAATCTCGCTCGATTCCATTGCGTGAACGATTGCGCGAAATCTGTATCAGCCAAAAACAACCTGAGGAAGCAGCGCGGCAATGCCTGGCGCTGGCCAAGATCTATATCGAACGTGAAGAGTTTGACGACGCCTACGATCGCTTGTTGGAAGCCAAGCAGCTCGACACTCGTATCAATATTGCGGGCGGTTTGGAAGCAATTCGGCGGGCTCGTCGCCCGGATTTGCGCCCTGAAGCGGCCCCGGCGCAAACGTCTGCGGGGCCGCTGGTCACACTTGCCGGCGACCTGACAGCTATCAACGTCTTTGACGCGGTCCAGGTAATCGAAAACGCAAGGCTTACCGGTACTCTCCTGCTAACGAACGATACCCAAACTGGGAGCGTCTACTTCAACGAAGGAAGAATTGTTGACGCCGAAGCTGCGGGAGCCAGCGGTGAGCTCGGCTTTCAGCAAGTCGTTGAAATAACCACTGGAGGGTTTGAGTTTCAAAAGTCTGACGAAGTATTTCCCGCGCGAATTCAGGCGGCGAGTAACACCAACCTCATCCTCGACGCGCTTCGTCAACTCGACGAAAAGAAAAAGTAACTGGGCGAATCCTACCTCTTTCAGCACCCCGAATAATGTGCGAACAGCTCTACAGAGATTTTAAGAACTCAACCAAGTCTCTTTTTTCGGTCTCGCTGAGATTTAGGCGCTTGAAGTTATTGTAGTGGTTGACAACCTCCATCAAAGTCGCAAAACGCCCATCGTGATAGAAGCCGCCGCTCTGATGACTCCAAAGTCCTTTTAGTGGTGCGGTGCGATAGCGTCCGTCAGGTGAGCGCTTTGTTTGAAAATCGTCAATGCCGATCTCTCCAGGCGTATGCATGTTCCAACCCGGTTCCGTAAACGTCGGTGGCACATGACACTGAGCGCAGCTTGCCTTGCCTCTAAACAAAGCTTCACCACGCGCGGCAGCCGCCGCTTCAAAACTTCCCGTCGGCGGTTTTGGCGCCGGAATAGCAAGCTGGTAAAACTGAAGCGCGGGAAGTTTCGCGGAAATTAGATCGGGGTCATTGCGCACGTTGCCAAACCCGTTTCTAGCTGCAATAGGAAATTTGCCAGCGTCATCGAGCCGCGGATCGTAGAAAGTTCCTTTGCCATGCATCTCGAGGTTAGCGACAAAGGCATTCCAGTGGCTGACGCCGCCCCAACCGGTATAAGTGTGCAGGTTTATCCCGGCAAGACCGAACGCGGGTGGAATCAAGGTTGCTGCTGTTTTTCCGTCAGGCCGAAAAGCTTTGCCATCAAGGAAGAGCTCGGCATCAAATCGGCCCGGTCCCCAACTCGCCAGCACCTGCTTTAGAGTTGCGTCGTCAACGCCCAGTAAGTTCCTGACGACGCTCAAATCCGGAGCGAGCGAGACAATCGCGCCGACGTTCAGATCGCGATTGGCCCACCCATCAAGACGGTGACCAATTCCTGATGCAAATGCATTGTCAACCGTGGAATGGCAGAGGGCGCAGGTTATCCCGATCGACCTCAGACTGCCATCCTGGTTGAACTGTCCCTGGACGCCGAGGACTGCATTGAGTTTGACTAAGGCCAGCGTGATAGCCGGGTCGTCTAAATTAACCTTACCTTGTTTGATTTGTTGCACGAGGGGTTGCGGCAGAGCATCCATGTCAACTTTTAAGCCAACCGCAAGTGCTGTCTTTGGGCTTACTCCCGGTCCTACGCCGCCAAACTTCGCACCCTCAATCGCGCGATGAAGCTTTAGCGCATCGCCCCAAAAAGCTTCATCGCCAAAAGTATCGTTGCGAAAGATTAGTCGGCCTTCTTCGACCATCCGTCTCGCGTGCTCGCCAATCTGTTGGTCGATGCCAGTCTGTTCTCGAGCTCCCTTACTATTCTCCTCGTGACGATTGTCTGGGCCTTGTGCCTGTCCACCACCCCTAGAAGAAAGAAGTGCGAAGGTGATAACCAGGAGCATGATGATGATTTTGACCAGCACCCCCTCCTTGCCGGATTGAAGGGACCTGCGCTTTGATACAGCGTTGTTCTTAAGTGAACTCGAATCGTTTTGTGGTGTGTTGTTCATACTTCAACTCCTTTACTGGCCCACCTGATTAAAAACGTCGCTGGTCGGCTTCCTGTTTTCTTAGGCGCCCTTTAAGTAGAGAACTCCTGACTCAAACGTCCGAGAGCCAGAGCGCCAAGCGCCAGGCCAAAGTCGCGAAGAGCGACATCGAAATAACCAGGAACCATGAGCAGATTAACGATGATCAGCAGCAGCCACGCCGATACGACGTAAGCGAAGATCTTTGGCTTGAACCAGACACCGAGCCCAGCGACGATTTCGATGACGCCTGCGACAAGCATCAATGCATGTCCATGACCTCCGGTCAGGTTGTTAACGAATGCGGGCAGGTATTGATCCCAATTCACTAAGAGATGAAAAAACTTGTCGAGTCCGGCTACGATCGGGGCCACCGTAAAGCCCAGGTGGAGAATTTGGTAGGCCTCGTAGCTTGAGCTACTCACCCCCGTCTCAGTCGCTCGTCTTTCAGTAATTCCCAGAATTGCTTGTGCCATTGCGCCTCCTCTTATTAGTTGAATTTGCATTGCGCCCAATCTTTGGGCGAGCCGTGTTTGGCTTCACCATACGCCTTTCTTCTAATAAGTCAAGTATTAAGTTGACTTATTTGATTTATTGTAAATTTCCTTGCTAAACGATATACTTCCGGCTTGGGAAGGGTGCCTAATGCAGAAGACAAAGCTAGGTGAACGCTTTTTTGAAAGTACGCGGGGGCGAATCGTAAAACTGCTGCGCGGTACAACCGCTACGGTTAACGAGTTAATGGAAAGTCTCGGACTAACAGACAACGCGGTGCGGGCGCACCTGCTGGCGCTCGAACGCGACGGACTGGTTAAGCAGAGCGGTGTCCAGCGTGGCTTTCGCAAGCCACATTTCGCTTATGAGCTAACGCCCGAAGCGGAGCACCTCTTTCCGAAGGCTTACGACACGCTGCTCAATCAATTCATAGCCGTACTGAAGGATCGCTTGACACCTGAAGCTTTAGAAAATGTCCTGCGCGAGGTGGGCCGCTCGCTTGCAACGGAGAAGTCCGTAAAGCAGCGAGGTGGAGTTGAAGTTCGCGTGCAAAATGCTCTGAAGGTTCTGGAAGCACTGGGAGGCGCTGCTCGCATCGAGAAAAAGGATGGCAAGGTTGTTATTCGCAGCGAGAGTTGTCCGCTTGCCGCCAGCGTTTCAGAACACCCTGAGGTTTGCCGGCTGGCCGAATCTCTGGTAGCGGAGATTGTCGGCGCGCCAGTACAGGAACACTGTGACCGTAGTGGTTCACCGCGCTGCCGTTTCGAGATCAGCAGGGTGAGTTAGCTGTTCTTCATCGCGCAGGGCAGTTCGATCGTGAAGATGCTGCCTTTGCCAAGTTCAGAGGTAACCGTGACTTCGCCACCGTGCGCGCGGGCCAGGTGTTTCACAATTGCCAGGCCCAGGCCAGTGCCACCCAGCTCGCGTGAACGCGCGCGATCTGCTCGATAGAATCTCTCGAACAAGCGCTCCAGATGTTGCGCCGGAATGCCCTCGCCTGAGTCTTGCACCATGATCCCTGAACGCCGACCGGCCACTCGCGACCGATCCTTAACCCCGGCCGCTTGATCTTCTTCATAGCGGATCGTCACCGTGCCATTCTCGCGATTAAACTTGATCGCATTCTCTACCAGGTTGGTCAACATCTGTTCGAGCCGGCGCGCGTCAGCGTAAACCATTGCGTCGCGAGCGACAGCGCTACTAACAACAACTCCCTGCGCCGACGCTTTGGCTGCGAGCGACGCGATAACGTCGTTCACGATGGGCGCGAGTTCGATCAACTCCGCTCTGAGCTTCACGTTTCCGGATTCAATCGCGCTCAGTTCGAGCGTGTCGTCAATGAGGTCATGCATCCGGACGGCGTTTCTACGAATGATGGAAAGGAACCGCTGACTGGCTTCTTTGTCATCGATTGCCCCCGCTTCGAGCGTTTCGATGAACGCGAGCATTGCGGTCAGAGGGGTGCGCAGCTCATGCGAAACATTTGAGAGAAATTCCTGCCGCACCTGCTCGAGCCGCTCCAGGCGCGTGACGTCGATAAAAACTCCCAAAGCTCCTTCGGCTTCCGGCTCGCTGCGCTCGGGTTTTCCATTCGAGTTGGTCAGGGGCACCACACGCAGATCGAAGACCAGCCGCTCTGGCCCGTGCGTTTCCACTCTCACGCCGCTGCGTTCAGTGCCTTTTAGCGCATCCAGAAAGGCGCTGTAGATTGCCGGATTGCGAGTGAGTTCGGTTAGACGCTGGGCGTCAAGCTTGCCACGGGAAAGATTAAACAGGCTGTGCGCCGCGGCGTTTGAAGCAACGACGCGCATGTCTTTATCAACCACTATCAAACCTTCGCGCATGCCGTTCATGGTAGCTTCAAATAGCTTACCCAGTGCGAAGATCTCCTGGGACGATTCTTCGTGTGCAGTTTCTGAGCCCGCGGGCGTGGCTTGAAGTTTTTCTATTGCCGGCCGGGTTAGCGTTTTAACCAGCAACACGGCGCCGATTAGCAAGAGCAGCAGAGACACCCGCGCCGTCAAAGAAGGCAGGAACAGGAATAGAGCCAGGAAAATTATGAAAGCAACCAGTAGATAGGCATTGCGTCTGGACATATCATGCGCCCCTGGCGCTTGTCCCGGGACAACCAACAAAACGGTAGCCGACGCCAACGACGGTTTCAATACAATCGCCGCAATCGCCGAGCTTCTGTCGCAAGCGCCGGATATGAACATCGAGCGTGCGCGCGTCGCCGTAGTAGCTGTAACCCCAGACGTTATCGAGGAGTTGCTGGCGAGTGATGACGCGATCGGCGCTCTTCGCCAGTACGGAAAGCAGGCTGAATTCTTTGTTTGTCAGTTTTACTTTCTGGCCGTGGCAAACGACACGGATGTCGTCGAAATCGATTAACAGATGATCGTCTTCATAAGTCTTGCCAGTGGTCTCGTCCATGCGGCGCATGACGGCGCGCACACGCGCCAGCAGTTCTCTTACCGAGAAAGGCTTGGTGATGTAATCGTCCGCGCCAAGATCCAACCCTGCAACCCGGTCTGACTCAGATGCCTTGGCAGTCAACATGATTATTGGCGTGCGGCGAGTCGCCGGTTCGCGGCGCAGCCGGCGGCACAATTCGGTGCCACTCATTCCCGGCAACATCAGATCCAGAATTATCAATGAGGGGGACTCCCGTTCGTTAAGTGCAGCTGCCAATCCCGCCTCTCCAGTCAAAGCTGTAATGGCGGGCAATCCTTCGCGCTCGAAGTTGTACTTCAAACTCTCGGAGATGTCCGGATCGTCTTCAACGATTAGGATTGGTCGTGTCATTCCTGAGATGCCTTTACTTCCGTCGAAGCAGGGAAGAAGATTTTCCATTTGTCATTTGACATTTTCCATTTGTCATTGACATCGCATCGATCCTTGTTTTGAGACGCGCGCGATTTCATAACAGATCGTTGCAATGAAAATGACAAATGGAAAATCTTCTCGGTCTCCCTACTTAAAGTGCTTGATGAAAGCCGCCTCTGCCATATAGACGGTCAACTCACAGATGTCCGTCACGTAATCGCCAATTCGCTCCAGATGCTTGGCCACAAAAAGCAGTCGCGCGTCGCGAGTTGCAGTCGAGGGTTCAGTCACCATCATTTCAATCAACTGGTGAAAAACATGGTTATAGAGTTCATTGATTTCGGCGTCGCTCAGAATCACCTCGCGGGCTGCGGCCGCATCACCGGAGGTGAAAGCATCAAGCGCCGCTCGCAGCATCCGCAGCCCGTGATCTGACATTCGACTCAGATCAACGACAGACTTTAATTCCGGTTCGTTGTTGAGATCGATGGCCACCCGTGCAATGTTTGCGGCGTGATCGGCTATGCGCTCAAGCACCGGAGCCATTTTGGCAACGGAAATAACAAAACGAAGATCACGCGCCGCTGGTTGCCGTAACGCAATGATGTCGATGCACTGGCGATCAACTTCGACTTCGAGTTGATCGATTTTATCGTCCTGATCAAGGACTTGACGCGCGAGTTCGCTGTCGCGTTCCATCAGCGCCTTCATCGCCCGTTCGAGCGCGGTCTCGGCTTCCCCGCCCAGCAAGAGTACGCGATCGCGTAGCGAGTCGAGTTCGTCGTCAAGATGTCTGTGGTATTCCATTATTTAAGTCTTTGGCCTTTGGATTTGCTTTGGTCTTGGGTCTTGGGTCTTTGTGCTTTGTGTTCGTGTGCTAGCTCCGTTTCAGGCAAACGTCACAAAGTACAAAGTTCAAAGCACAAAGCTCAAAGACCAAAGTTCAAAGACCAAGACTTTTTATTAACCAAACCTTCCCGTTATGTAATCTTCCGTCAGCTTCTGGTCAGGATTAGTAAACATCTTTTCAGTCGAGTTCACCTCAATTAACTTACCAAGCAGGAAGAAGGCTGTGGTATCAGACACACGCGCTGCCTGTTGCATATTGTGAGTCACAATCACGATGGTGTACTGCTTCTTCAACTCAACGATCAACTCTTCGATCTTATGCGTGGCAACTGGATCCAATGCCGATGCCGGTTCGTCCATCAATACTACCTCAGGCCGAATAGCTAATGCTCGCGCAATGCAGAGGCGCTGCTGCTGTCCGCCCGAAAGACTCAGGGCAGAAGTCCTGAGACGGTCCTTCACCTCGCTCCAGAGTGCTGCGTCTTTTAGCGCTTGCTCCACGCGCTCGGCCAATTCAGCCTTGGTGGCGGTAAGTCGGTTTATTCTCAGCCCGTACGCGACGTTATCGAAGATCGATTTGGGAAACGGGTTCGACTTCTGAAACACCATCCCCACTTTTCGTCGCAGTTCAACCACATCCGTTCCCGGCTGATACACGTCGACTCCGTCCATCAGCACTTCGCCGGAGACACGCGTACCTGCAATCACGTCGTTCATGCGATTAAGGGTGCGCAGAAAGGTAGACTTGCCGCAACCGGACGGTCCGATAAAGGCCATCACTATGCGCTCCGGAATCTGCAGCGACACCTCGTGAAGCGCCTGAGTCTTGCCATAGTAAAAGTTGAGGTCGCGCACGGCGATCTTCGCCGGGGCGCCGGATCGACTTGAATGCGGGGTGTCCGGGCCGCGCTCAGGAACTTTTATGTAGGTAGTTATTGTTGGCGCAGTTGGCGACATTCTTAAATCTCAGATCTCGGATTGTTCAAAAACTCTTCGCACTCAAAACTTTCGTCGTGTCAAAAAACGCACGGCAACATTGATCGACAGGATCAAAGTCATCAGCACCAGAGTGGCCGCCCACGCCTGCGCGTGCCATTCGTCATACGGCGAAATCGCGTAGTTGTATATCTGCACCGTCAGCGACGCGATTGGCTGGTCAAGGTAGTAACTAAAGAAGCGGCTGCCAAAAGCAGTAAACAATAGCGGCGCCGTTTCTCCTGAGATACGCGCGATCGCTAACATCGCTCCAGTCGCAATTCCGGATGCGGCTGCCGGCACAACCACTCCCAGGGTCACGCGCCATTGCGGCGCGCCCAGGGCCAGCGCTCCTTCGCGCAAGCTGTGCGGCACGAGCTTGATCATTTCTTCGGTGGTTCTTGCCACAATCGGAATCATGATCAGAGCGAGCGCCATTCCTCCTGCGAGCGCCGAGAAGTGTTTCAGCGGTACAACTACAATGGTGTAGACGAATACCCCGGTGACGATCGAAGGAATTCCGGTTAAGGTGTCGACCAGGAACCGCACCACACTGCCAAAGCGTCCACTCCCGAACTCCGAAAGATAAACGCCGACTGCAATTCCCAAAGGCATCCCGATCGCAGAAGAAAGCAGCAGCAACATCATGGTTCCCAGGATCGCATTGCGAATACCGCCACCTTCCCCAACCGGACGCGGATCATTCATTAGGAAACTCAGGCTGAGCGCCCCGATCCCCTGCATGGCAATGTAGCTGAGAATGATCAGCAGAACTCCGATTGCCGCGAAAGTACAAAACGCGGTAAGCGAGGTCATGGTCGCACTGGTGGTGCGGCGTATTTGATCAACTCGTCTCATAGTCGGCCCATTACGCAGCACCGCCAACACCACTCGTCTTGCGCGTCACATTCCACACCAGGATTCTGGCGATAGCATTTACAACAAAGGTTACGAAGAACAGGATGAGTCCCAGCTCAACCAACGAACTGAGATAAAGATCCTGGGTGGCTTCAGTAAATTCATTGGCCAGGACGGAGGCGATTGTGTAGGACGGCTCGAAAAGCGACGCACTGATCTGCGGACGATTACCGATAACCATCGTCACCGCCATAGTCTCGCCAATGGCGCGGCCCAAACCCAGTATTACGGCTCCTGCGATTCCTGGGGCGCCGTTTACTAAAACTACTCGCGTCGTTTCCCATCTGGTTGCGCCTAATGCAAGAGCCGCCTCGCGTTGCGAACCCGGGACTGCTGTCAATACATCCCGCACAACCGCGGAGATGATGGGCGTGACCATGATCGCCAGAATGATTCCGCCGGTCAGCAAACCGATGCCGGTGATCGATCCGGTAAACAACGGCAACCATCCGAACCAGCGCTGTAGCGGCGGCTCCACATGAACACGCAGGAACGGAGCCAACACAAAAATGCCCCACAGTCCATAAACGACTGACGGAATCGCTGCCAGCAGTTCAACTACAAACGCGAGCGGCCGTGCGAGTTGGCGCGGCGCTTGTTCAACCAGGAAGATTGCAATGCCCAGGGAGAGCGGCACAGCGATCAGCAGGGCTATTAGCGACGACACGACCGTGCCATAAACAAAAGCCAGCGCTCCAAATTCACCCTTGACCGGGTCCCAGTTCGTGCCGGATAGAAACCGAAATCCGAACTGACTAATTGAGAGTCTCGACTTGTAAGCCAGGGCGAGGATCATTGTGGCTACGATCAATAACACCAGCGAGGCAGCTCCCAACAAAAGCAGACGGAAGATTGCGTCGCCCGTGTTGCCGGTAGGCGAAAGCGCGCGTTGCAAAGCGCTGAAAGCGTTGTTTCGACGCGGATGTTGTTCGATGGCTTCGTCCATAACAGTGACGGCGAGAGGCGGCCGTGGAAATCCGGCGCGCCTCTTTGGAGTGCGGTGACCTGACAAGCACCCCAGCCGGGCTGCCCGGCAGGGGACCCCGCTTCACCGCTTTGGTTCGCGACCTTGGTCGCGTGTGCTCATTGCCAGGAAATCGTGGCGTCAAGCCGCCACGGACGAAAGCTGTGACAGGTCACCGCACTCCAAATTCACCTCAGCGGCTTTCCACCGGAAGTGATGGAATTGATTTTTGCCTCCGCGCGTTTCACGATCTCCGCAGGCAGCGGCGCGTACTGCAGTTCCTTCGCAAATTGTTCGCCGTCGTGAATTCCCCACCAGAGAAAATCAACCAGTGCCTTACCCTTGTCTGCATTTTTCTGGTCCTTATAAGCAAGGATGTAGGTGTAGCTTGAAATCGGGTAAGCATTCTCTCCGGGTGAATTTGTAATCGAGACGCGCAGGTCGTCAGGTGTTTCCGCCGAAGCCGAAGCTGCGGCTGCGGTAACTGCGTCGATCGACGCCTCAACAAATTTGCCGCTGGCGTTTTTTATTAGCGCAGCGGGAAGTTTGTTTTGTACCGCGTAAGCGAGCTCGACGTATCCAATCGTATTTGGCTGCTGCTTGATCTGGCCTGTCACCCCTTCGTTCCCTTTGCCACCCTGGCCCACCGGCCATTTCGGCGATTTATCAGTGCCGACTTTTTCTTTCCATTCAGGGCTGACTTTGGAAAGATAGTCTGTGAAAACGTAGGTCGTGCCGCTACCGTCAGATCGATGTACGACAGTAATGTCTGCCGCCGGAAGGTGTACACCAGGATTGTCCTGCTTGATATTTGCGTCGTCCCACTTCTTTATCTTACCCAGAAAAATGTCGGCTACGACTGCCGGCGAAAGTCGGATGGGTTGGGCGATGGACGCAACGTTGTAAGTAACCACTACTGCACCGAGCACCGTTGGAATGTGCAAAATCTCGGCGGGCGCCGCTTTAAGATCTGTATCGCTCATCGGCGCGTCCGAAGCACCGAAGTCGACGGTTTGCTTTTGGATTTGCTGGATGCCGCCGCCTGATCCGATGGACTGGTAATCTATTTTCACGTTTGAGTTAAGCTTACCGAATTCGCTCACCCACTTTTGATACAGGGGCATGGGAAACGTCGCGCCAGCGCCCTGAAGACTGACTGCTCCGCCGCTCCCGGCTGGCCCGCCCTGGGGGCTACAGCCAAGGAGAAGCAGGGTAAACGAAGCGAGCAGAATTACGGCAGTTATTCGAGGGGACTTCCAGAAAGAGGGCATAAATTTCTCCAGTAGACTGTGGATTTTCAACTGGGAATCTATGGGTAGAGTGTTACGCCTATCTGAACTATGGCTGAACTTTATGTTAACAGTAGGCATGAGGTGGGCTGCCCGCCCCGGGTTTGACGAAAAGCAAGGTAGCCCTTGTTAGCGCTGTCGCTGATTGAAGCGGCATACACCTGTTAACATGTAGTCGAATGGGACACGCACACGGCCATGGACCTGGAACAACCGGACGTCGACTAATCCTATCGATCAGCGTCACCACAGCTTTCGTCATTGGCGAAGCAATCGCGGGCTACTTCGCACACTCCTTAGCGTTGTTGTCAGACGCCGGACATAACTTCTCCGATGCGCTGGCGCTCGTCTTGTCCTGGTACGGCATCTGGATGGCTCAGAAGCCGTCCACGCGCAAACGCACCTTTGGTCACCATCGGGTCGGCATTCTTACGGCCCTGATAAATTCTGTCTCGTTAGTTGTCATTGCGTTGCTGATCTTCTGGGAAGCTATCTCGAGACTGCGTAATCCAAAACCCGTTCACAGCACGCCTATGATCATCGTGGCGCTGGTAGCAGTGCTCATGAACACTCTGATCAGCTTGTGGCTTCGCAGTGCGGCGCGAAGAGATTTAAATATTCGTAGCGCCTATATGCATATGCTCGGTGATGCAGTCTCGGCGGCCGGAGTAGTTGTAGCCGGTTTGATTGTTGCTTTCACTGGGGCCTCGATCGCTGACCCTCTCGTTTCAATCCTGATCGGATTACTGATTCTGTGGAGCTCGTGGTCCATACTCAAGGAGTCGGTTAACGTCCTGTTGGAAGGCATACCCAAGGGCTTGAATATGGAATCAGTTGAACGAGCCATAAGCGGAGTCTCCGGAGTCGAAGCCGTCCACGACCTGCACGTCTGGACTGTCGGCTCAGGGATTATCGCTTGCAGCTGCCACATCACCGTAGAGGAACAAAGCGTCAGAAGCGGCCAAAATGTTTTGCGGGCGGTGGCTGAAGAATTAGAACGAGACTTCGGCATTACGCACACTACGATCCAGGTTGAGGCTGAAGGCTGTGAAGAAAATGATATGTATTGCCTGTTGAAGATTGCCGAGCACAGCGGTCACAAACACAATTAATTTATTAGCTCGTTGGCTGAGCTCTGAATTTTAGCGAAAAGGGCTCAGCCAATGATCAGCCGGTAGCCGACGTTTACCATGGTCTCAATTTGCAGTCGGTGAGGACTGAGTTTATTGCGCAGCCGATAAATGTAGACGTGCAGGCTTTCCATGTTCACCGGCTTTTCATTTCCCCAGGCGTATTCCCAAAGCTCTTCGGCGGTGACGATTCTTTCGGGTGAACGCGACAAACGCGAGAGAATCAAGAACTCCGTCCGCGGTAACTTCAGGGAGTGGCCGCCGCAGGAGACGTAGTAATTCTTGTGCTCGACCCGCAGATAGCCGTCATCATAAACATCTTCAGCTATCTGGAGATCCCTTTTTTCAGCAAGCGACAATTCAGTGGTTGCCATCTCTTTTCCCTGGCTCACCTTGCCTTAGAAATTGAATCGCAGAGCAAATTGAATCTGTCGGTTCGTTCCGAGACCTACTGCACGCTCGACTGTTTGTCGCAGCAAGCCGAAGGTAGAACCCGCTGCACTCTGGGTAAAGGCTTGTCCGGGCTGTAGGCCTGAGCCCAGGACAAAAGCGTTGGCCGTCGCATTGAAGGTCAAGGTCGGCAACGCTACGTTTAAAGTGGAGGCTGGATTCGCAAAGTTGGCGTGATTCAGGATGTTGAAAACCTCAGTGCGAAATTCGACGTTCTTGGTTTCCGAAAACTTGAAGCGCTTGTTGAAAATCAGATCGAATTGTCTGAAGTTGGGTCCTTTCAGCGCGTTGCGCGGGAGGTTCCCGAAGGTCCCAGCCAGCGGAATCGCGAACGCTGCTGGGTTAAGGAAGTTACGATCATTATTCAGGTAAGGACTGACTCCGGCAAGCAAGTTGGGCCGGCGAGTCTGACGTGATGCACCACCACCCGGCGCATTGACCACAGCGGTAAACCCAGCCGGCAAGGGTTGGGCGCCGCTGATACTGGGCAGTTGAACCGTGAATCCCTGGGGCACAACAGTGGTTGCGGTGGCGCTCGTATTGACCGTGCAACCGCCCGCCGACGCGCAAACCGCAGCGACCTCTGGTCGCGTGATAGTGACGTCTATCGGCAGGCCGGAACGGGCGTTAAAAATCGTCCCGATCTCCCAACCACCGAATACCGCATTGCCAATCCCGCCCCAGTCAAGTCGCTTGCCCTTGCCTATCGGCAGATCATATACGGCACTAAGGTTCATCGTGTGCCGCACATCGAAGCTGTTGTAGCCGCGGTCGGCTTCATAGTTATTCTGGTCACCACTTGAGCGCAGCGAACCACCAACTGGCTGAGCTGCTGTTCTAGATTCGTTAGAGCCGGAGGTTAGACCGAAACTCTTCGAAAATGTGTATTGAGCGTTGAGTGTTACCCCGGTATTGAACCGCCGAGTGAGCGCCAGCTGAAGCGCATTATAGCTGTCACTTCCCCCACTCGTCTTAGTATCGATTTCCGCAAAAGGTTTACAGATTGCATTTGAAGCCGAGGCACCGCAGAGCGCCGCTTGATTGATGATGTCAAAAGCGCGAATAGACGTAACGCCAATCACTCGTCCGGTCGCATCGGTACGATTCACGACACCTGCGTTAGCTGGTAACGGCTGGCCATTCACAATCGTCGCAGCGCCGTCACGTAAAGTATTGGAAAGGCCCCGTAGGAAAAGATTGCGCCCCTGACTTCCCACATAAGCCGCTGTTCCCACGAGATCGTAGGGCAACTTCTGTTGGAGCGAGACTGTGTAGGTATAGACCTTCTCCGGTATTCGGTATTCGGGTGCATAAGCACGCGGTTGGTAGACTCGGTTGGCCGGATTAGAGATAAAGTTAGCTCGAACCGTTTGCACAAACCCGGCTATGTTCGGATCGAACGCTGAGTTTGAGACTGTTGAAGAGATGCGGTCACTCTCAATAGGCTGAATTTGATCCTCGACCTGGCCGACGCCAAAATAGACACCGAAGCCACCGCGAATCACTGTGTCGCCACTCGCAGTGGGCGCCCATGTCAAAGCCACACGGGGGCCAAAGTTATTCTTGTTACCCTTCAATGGGTTTTGATCCTTGGTCGACAGCTTTAAGGTTCCATTCGTGATGTCAAAGAAAACCTGACCGTCTCTCGCATCATATAGGGGCGTGTAGTACTCGTAACGCAATCCGTAATTCAAGGTCAGATTAGGTCTTATCTTCCATTCATCCTGGCCGTAGCCAATGTAGTAAGTGCTCTTTGCCAGACGCTGGCCGGCAATCCCGCCGTTGAAGGGACTGGGATCACTCAAGTCACCCAGGTATTGAATCGAGGCAGCTCGGTTCGCAAGAAAATCACCAAGGCTATTGAAGACGTAGGTGGTTCCACCCTGTCGGTCTGTATAAATGCGGTTTGGTCGAACTTCGATTCCGAACTTGTAGTTGTGGTTCCCGCGGGTCCAACTCAGGTTATCTATGAACGATAGGGAGTAGACCGTGTAGGGCTGGCCGCGTCCGTTCGTCGCGCTGTTGGCTCTGATTAAGCCACCCGGATTCGAGGTACCAGCCGCAGTGCCCTGACCGGGAATTGCGAAGTTCGCGGTATTGCCCGAGATATTGATCGCGGCTGCTGATAAGTCGATCCCAGGCACGGAGCGCGCGATACCATTCGTACGAGTCCAGACCGAGTTGTAACCAAGCTTGAACTCGTTTAGCAAGGTTGGCTTCAAGACTGACTGCAGCGCAATGACTCCATTTTGTGGCACGTCCTGGAAGTTCACGCGTCGCCCGGAAACGCCTTCGGGTTGATTGTTCGTTCCCTGGTCGCGGAAGAAACGAAAGTACATCGAATGCTTTGCGTTGATCTTGTGATCCAGGCGAAAGGCGAAAGCGTTTTCATTAACTGCAGCGCTCGCCTGAACCTGGGCCACGTCGAACAAATTCGTACCGGTGCCTCTGGATATGATCGTCGCCGAAGGATCGCGGAAAGCCGGCAGCAGGGCCAGCGTGCGTGAAGCCGCACCGCTTGATTCGACGCACGGGACGCCATTCGGGACCGGCGCGCAAATGCGTGACTGCTCGCCAGGTACTGCTTCTATCGTGTTGATGCCCGCACGCAAGCGGTAACCCTCGTAGCTAAAGAAAAAGAAAGTTTTGTCCCTTGTTATTGGCCCACCGATTGAACCGCCAAACTGATTGAGCCGAAGGGGACTCTTCTGTCCCACCACGTTGTCGAAAAAATTCGCAGCATCAAGCCCATCGTTCCTAAGAAATTCAAAGACAGATCCGTGAAATTTGTTGCTCCCAGACTTAGTGATTACGCTGATCTGCCCTCCTGTGCCAGTACCGAACTCTGCCGGGAAGTTGGAAGACTCAACCCGGAACTCTTGCACATTCTCAAGGCTTGACTGCAGGCGAAACGGGGAAGGCACTTCGCCATTGAGATTCCCTGGCGAAGCGTCGATGATCGCCGTCCCTTCAATGCCGTCATAGCGAATGATGTTTTGTTCAACGGCGCGTCCATTGAATCGAATGTCACCGTAGGTGCCCGAGCCGCTATTTACTGAGCCCGGAGCTTGTAGATAGAGCTGTGAAAGTTGACGCCCGTTGAGAGGCAACGACACAACTTCGCGTGGATTGACATTAGCGCCCATACTTGCCGAGCTGGTATCCAAGGCAGTTTCCGCACCGGCAGTTACATCAACACTAGCCGCGATGCCTGTTGGTTGGACCGTTAAAGTTAAAGCGTACTCCTGGCCTACCAGCACCTGCACACTCGTTGTCTTCGCCGATAAGTCTTTCGCGCTGGCACTAACTGTGTAAGCCGAGGGACGAAGCGCGGAAACGACGAAGTGACCCGCCTCGTTGGTTACGGCGGTGCGCTCTTCGCCGGTTCGTTCATTTTTCACGACGATAGCGGCGCCCGGCACGAGAGCGCCGTTGGAGTCAGTGACTGTTCCGGCAATCCTTCCCTGATCGGTCTGGGCATCTGCGACCAGCGGCAATACGAATAATGTCGCCAGAGCGATGACGATCAAAAGGATGCGGTTCAGCAATCGGGGGACTCGACTATGCATAGGTATTTCTCCTCGAATTTAGAATTACTGCTGTACTTTGGTTTTAAAACTGAACAGGTCTTGCACTTGAGAAGCGCGAAACTCCGCTTTGGCCGATCACGGACTTGTTAGTTTGCGAAGCCAGACTGTAGAAGCGCGAGGTTAAGGTGCTGTGAATTGCGCCTTAAATGTTTGTTAATCTGCCAGGGGGACTGCGGATTTAGGATTTCTGATTGCGGATTGCCTTCTCGCCGACACCAACTGCAAATCAGCAATCGGCAATCGAGAGACAGTTAACATGTTGTTAACATGGTCGTAACAGCGTGAGAGTACAATTTCTTATCTTCGTAAACTATCGTCAGTAAATTCAGGGCTCGTTCAGATAGCGGGTGAACTTTATGGCAATCTCTCACGAACTTAGCAGCGAAATCGCCACAGCTTTACTGGCCGCCAAAGATAGATCACCTCGCGAGCTGGAGGATCTCAAAGCAGTCCTGCTGCTGATTCATTCCACCCTGCAACGATTGACTGCCGATGAGCGGCGCAGACAGCTCGAACCTCGATCCGCACGGCAAGCTGCGTCAGGCAGATAAACAAGCGACCTGAAGAGGATTTGTTTTGAGGTAAGGTACTGAAGGGTTATCTCAACGCGGCAATGGCAGTCTGTTCCTGACCACCGACCACATTGGCATCCCAAACAAGCCAATAGCGTTTCTTTTTGTTAGCGGCAGTTAGGGTTTGCTCAAACGCGATCCGAACGAGGCGAGTTCGAAACGTTCCGTCGTCGATTGGTAGCAAAGTCGAAAAGTAGTCTGCTCGCTCCGGAAGGTTACATTCGCGACGCATTTGATTGATATGCGCTTCGCATGCACCGGATTCGCCGAGCGACGCCGCATCAGCACTTTCATTAACCACGTGATCGAGTTCATGCAAGAATCCCCAACCAACATTGAAGGCAGCGAGCGCCCGCTCATCTCCGACTACCTGGTCAAAATCAGCGAAATCAATCTGGACGACGAATACCGGCGGCATGGCTGTGGCACGCTGTTTCCACCTGCCTGGAATTACGCGACAAAACGCCACCTCCGAACTGTTGCTTGCGTCTTCAACCACTACCACATTGCGGCCGTTGATTGCATTAGCGAGTAGTGCTCTAGCGTGCTCGGATCCTGCAAGCGGAGTCCTGCTGCCTACCGATCGTAGAATTCCATTATCGTCAAACTTCAAATCCGGCAGCCCGGTGATGTGGCGCAGCTTTGCGGCCAACTGTTCGCGGCGCTGCGGCGAAAGTTCTTCACGACAGACCACGTGGTTGCGATTTTGTTCGGCTCGTAAGTCGCTTGGCAGAAGAAGCAGAAGAATACCGGCGAGCCCTACTGCTCGAGTGATTGGTGAGAAACGTATTCCGCGTGGTCTGGGTAGCACCGGAGCTTCCTCCCAGATTGGACCGGCGAACTTTTGTGGAGGCGTCGGTTCAGGCTATTTAGACTCTGCTGCTTCACAGTGCGCGTCTTTGGGGAAGACGCGAGTGCGGCGATGTTACCAAAATGTTAACGAGGTGAATAGAGCTTTTTCCACAAGGACAACACGCTCTGAACGCGGTCTGAACGTCGCGTGAAATAAGCGGCTTATTAATCGTTCGCACAGTCTTAAATTTTATTTAACGACACGGCTACCTGTTCGTAACACGGTGAGAGCAACAGTTTCCTTGAACAACTAATTTGGAGGGCCAGAAGAGATGGCTGAACAAACGCCGCGGACAAATCCCGGTTTCAAAGTGATTTGTATTACCTGCGGAGTGAGGATAAGAGAGAACGCGAGCGACGACTCGTATGGAATGTGTCTGCGATGCTTTTATAAGATGTTGGCGGTGAGACTACGGAGCCAGAAGCGTGTCGCGGCCGGCGAGTTTGTAAGCGAACGCTGAAGCTCGCACCTGCAAATCAGCCGGCGGAAAGTTCAGTAGGCCTGACGATCCAATCCAGGTTCCCCTTGTCGTCACTAACTCTGCTCCACTCTTCAAAATTGCAGTCAACTTTCGCAAGCGCGCCTGTGGCCATTGGCTCTTCCCTGCCGGTCAACCTTCCGAGCAATTCCTCCATTCCCGGGTTATGCCCAACCAGCAGTACGACGTTCTGGTCCTCTTCGACTTCCGAAATCACTTCCAGAAGTTGATGCGGCGCAGCCTCGTAGATCCGTTTGTCATAGCGTACGTTCTTGGTTAGCTCAGCTGCGGAGAGAACTAATTCTGCGGACTCGCGCGCTCGTACCGCAGGTGAACACAAGACCAACGCAACCACTAAGTTCTGTTTCCTGATGAACGTCCCAATTGCCTGCGCTTCTTTTTTGCCCCGTTCATTTAAGGAGCGATCAATATCCGCCGAACCGGGCGCGGCATTATCCGCTTTGGCGTGTCTTAAGAGAAGAAGCGTCTTCATGATGACGGACACTGATACCAGATCGAGGCAAATGGAGGCAAAGAAAAAAGCCCTGGTGGGGGTCGGTACCACCAGGGCCCCGGTCGTTTCAGGAGCAAACAGCAACAGGCGATCTGAAAGCCGTTGTGTTCATATTGGGCGGGAATACTAGTACCAAACTTAATCCACACTTCCAGTCTTTCGCGGCTGCGCGAGCCCCCTTGATCCGCACAACTACCTGGACGAGTCGATCCACGAATGCCTTCGTGCCGCTCACGCGATCTGCCGGTAACAAGTATCTGTTCATGACTATAGACCCGGAGTCCTAATTCGTGGTTACGGCAGAGTTAAATAATTGTTAAGTGATGGCGCGTGGTTCAGCTTCTACTTTGAACTTAGGACGTCGGAGGCATTTACGATGCTCTTTACATCGATCCACTTGCGATATTATTTTCAACAACTGGATCGAATCTGTTTGAGGGTTAGCTGAGATGAAACTTGTCTTTCTTCATGGAGCGCCGGCAGTGGGAAAGCTGACGGTCGCGCGCGAGCTTGCCGCACTCACCGGTTTCCGTCTGTTTCATAATCATCTTACGGTCGACCTCGTGAGTTCACTCTTCGCTTTCGGCAGTGAACCCTTCGTTCAGCTGCGTGAGCAGATTTGGCTGGCAGCGTTTGCTGAAGCTGCGCGAAACAACGTCTCCCTCGTCTTCACCTTCAATCCGGAACGGACAGTTCGCGAAAGTTTTGTTCAGGAGACAATCGAAATTGTCGAAGGGGCGGGGGGCGAAGTTGTGTTCGTGGAGTTAACTTGTGCCGAAGAAGAACTCGAAGATCGTCTTGAAGACGCGTCGCGCAAGGAGTTTGGGAAGCTGGCTTCAGTGGCGCAGTATCGATCGCTGAAGGACGCGGGCGCTTTTCAGTTCCCCACACTTCCGAATCATTTATCGCTGGACACAACTCATCAATCACCGGCCGACAGTGCGCGATTGATCAGCACACACCTCACAGCACTCTAACCGACTTCGTGGTCCAAAATTCAAGCTGCTCAAAACTCAAGAAGTTCAGAGCACAAGCTTTAGCTTGCTTTCCCCAATGGAAGACAAACTAAAGTTTGAACTCTGAACCTCTTGAAGGACTGCCAAACTCTCAGAACGTAAACTTCACCGCCAACTGCAATTGCCTCGGATCGCCCACGCCCTGGCGCAGGAAGCCGTCGAAGTTGAACAGCGCCGCCGTAGTTAGCGGGTTGATATTGTTCTTGCTGTTGAAGGTATTGAACATCTCGACGATCGGGATCAGCGCGTAGCGTTCGCCAAACTTGAACGGACGCTGCAAGCGCCAATCAAATGAAAAGTAGGCGTTGTCCTTACGAAGTGAGTTCCGGTTAGTCGCAGTTCGTACCGCCGGAGTAATCGGTTGCGCTGAGCGAGCCTGCACGCGGAAGTTTCCTTCAAACCCACCGGGCAATTCAGCAAACGTAATGAAGTTAAACTTGTGCCGGATGTCGCGATCAGACAAGGCATAGTCAGCCTGCAAGTTGTTAATGTCGAAAGAACGATCAGTGAATGGGTCGCGTTCGTTCGAGTCGTCGTCCTTGTCTTTCGAAAGCACGTAGTTCCATTCAAGCTGGTAACCCTTGCTCAAACGCTTCCGCATGCCCACCGTAAAACCGTTGTAGAGAGACTTGCCGAGCGCGGAAGTAACAAAGACGTCACCGAGATAATCGGCGCGAAGATGCCGCGTGCGTACTTCACGGTTCAGGAAGCGAGTCAGATGAACGCCTTGCGAATGTGTGAAATCGAAATACAGCGAAAGATCGGTCGCGATCTGCTGCTCGAATTGTACGTTCGCCGTGTAGATGCGCGGATTTGCGTAGTCCTTGCTGAACACGCGGACGCCGCTAAAGCATGGGAACGGATTCGAACCGCAGCTGGATCGTGGACCGTCGAGCAGGCAACTGGCAATCCGCCCGGCCAGGTCGGACGGACAGTCGGGTTTGCAAATAAGCCGCCCGCGATCGTTTGTTGTTGCACGCCATTGGTCGTAATCGAACCGACCTGTGACAGCATGTTTTGCCGCGCATAGTAAATTCCGTAGCTCCCTCGCAAGACCGATTTACCATTTTTGGAAGCGTCCCAGGCAAAGCCTACTCGCGGCTGGAACTCTTTCTTCGGGCTGTGCAGCGTGCCGTCAGACGGGAATCGCGGATCGCTCAGCGCAAATCCGTAGGCGGTTGCTGAAGGGGCCACGGTTACTTCGGGAAAGATTTGTGCTTCCCAACGCAGACCGTAGCTAAGAGACAGGTTTGGTCTCACCTGCCACTTGTCCTGTGCGAAAAGCGAGTAGTCCTGGTTGGTAATTGTGGATGCGCCGGCCGCGTCGGTGGCTGGCCCACTGGGTCCCGCGCCTTGCAGGAACAACAGCAGCGGGGTGCCGGCGCCGGTGCACGATGGCGCGTTCAGGTCTGTCCAGGTTCCGTTGGGACATTGCCCGGCATTGGGGCCAAAGCCTGGGCCGAGGGCTGCGGGCGATGCGTAACGCAGGAAGCCGGAGACAGTGTTGAAAAGATACCGGCCAGTGAAAAAGCCACGAAACACCTGGTCGTTAAGCGTGTGTATCCACTCGCCACCTATTTTGATGTTGTGGTTACCGGAAATAATCGAGAAGTTATCCCTGGCATCGGTGCGCCAGATCAATTCGTCAACGTTCGGTTCCAGGAAAAACGGATTGCCGAAACGAAACGAAAGTTCGTTTGGATTGAAGCCGCCGCCGGCGCCCGTATCCGCGGGGATATTTGACGGTATCGCAGAACGCGGCCGCGTTTCTCGTGTGTAAGAGAAGTGGGCCTCATTCAGTTTTGTGGGTGAGATGGTGGAGAAGAGGTTGACGTTGAGGTTGTTAATCTTCGACGGACCTTCGATGCCGTTTGCTGAATTACCATAAGTGGCAACGTCGAAAGTTTGATTGGTGTTTTTCGAGTAGTCGAAGTTGTAGGAGATCGCCAGCTGGTGCGCGCGGTTGAGATTAAAGTCAGTCTTGCCCAGGAAGGCATAGTTTCTGATGGGATGCGGCACCGGCAGACCTTCATTCTGACCACGAGTCGCCTGAATAAAGTTGATCAGCGCCAATCGCTGGCAGTCAGAGCTGGAATTAATCAATGTTTCATGGGCCGGGTTTGTAATAACCGGAGCCGTCACCGTACAGGGCGTGCCGATCGGATCGCTCAGATTTGCGCGCGTCAGCCTTTCGCGAATCCCCTCAAACGACAGGAAGAAAAACGCTTTGTCCTTTTGGATCGGTCCGCCAACGGTGCCGCCAAATTGCTCGCGTCGAAAATCTTTGAGCGGTTTGCCGTCTGAGGTGTGTGCGGTGAGCGCTTCGAGACGCTGAAAATGAAACAAACTGCCATGAACCTGGTTGGTTCCCGACTTGGTGATCACGTTGATGATGCCGCCGGCCGTACGGCCGAATTCGGCATTGGCTCCGGTGGCCACAACCTGGAATTCTTTTACCGCATCCAGCGGGATGTCGATAGCCGCGCGCTGTCCTCCGAGTTGCTCGCCGAAGAAACCGTTGTTGTAGTCGCCACCATCAAGACTCACGTTATTGAAGACACCCCGCTGTCCTGCGAATGTGATCTCGTCGCCATCCGGGCCCTGCACCACGCTAACGCCCGGAGTTAGGGTCAAAAGATCCTCAAACTTTCTTCCCAGTATGGGCGTCGTGTTTACGGTTGTCTCGTTAATCGTTGTGCTCGATTCTGTTTTGACGGTATCGACGGTTGGCGATGCGGTAATTGTGACCGTCTCCTGCAATGAAGAGACCTTCATCGATAGCTGAAGGTTCATCGCCTGACCCACAGTCACGTCCGCTTTTTCGACCACCAGGGTCGCGAAGCCCGTTTTGGTGACGGTCACGGTGTATCTACCCGGCGGTAATTGCAGCGCCACAAACCTTCCCTCTTCATCCGTTGTTGTTGTTCTAATGAAGTTGGTGTCGGCATTCTTGAGTTCGACTCCCGCGCCGGGGACCGCCGCTCCGTTGGCGTCCTGAACGGTACCTTGAATAGCGCCGGTCGTGATTTGTGTTTGAGCTGCCACGGTCGCGGCAAACAAGAAGGGGACGAACAGACAAATACTCACTCCTTTGGCCCATCGGGCAAAGGAACAAAGCAAGGGGTTGGGCATGATCTTCTCCTGTAGTCTTGATCTGATTGTATTCAGATCGTGTATTTAGAACTCGTGGAGACAATAGCGAGGTGCATCATCTTAGTTAACGCTTCTCAAACATGTCAATGGTTAGTTTTCCGGCAACAGCAGACGCATATCGGGTTCCAATTGTTAACCAATGCCATTCATTTTGTTGTGCAGCGGTAACTATTTTTCGGATAAGAATGTTTCCGGCTCTTGCAGTGCTTCTTCCAATTGCGCTATGTATCGCCCGACATGCAAACCGTCCATCAAGGCGTGATGAACCTCCACCGAGAATGGCAGCAGCGTGCGTCCATTCACTTTCATGAATTTTCCGAAAGCTATCTTCGGCACCGAATCTTCGCGTCCCCAATTCCGCGCATGAGAAAAGCTCGTGAAGGAAATCCACGGCAGGGTTGTGAAGTGAATCATATCGTCCCTCGGATCGGGCCTGAAAGCGCCGTCTCCTGAAACCGCTTCCTGCACCGCTGCGTCAGCCCCGGCTATGAACTTCTCAAAGCTGGTGTCATATTCAAAATATACGAGCGTAAAGATTTCGTTCGGGAGCAGCACGGTGGTACCGCCGTGGATCACGTCGTAGATAACAACCTGGCCGTCTTTAAGGCGATAACGAAACGGTTCGATCTCGTTTGCAGCTCGAAGCGCGAAGTAATGATAGGCCAGCGACACACTTACTCCGCGATCCTTGAGCGCGGCCAGTAGCGGTGTGATGTCAAGGTGAGTACAGATATTGAAGTAAGGTTTATCGAACGCTAGGAAGAACTCAAACACATCCCTGCGGTTCCATTTTGTTAAATCAAGGTAGTTTGCCATGGGAGAAACGTCGCGCGTAAGAATAGCTTCATTTGGCCTCGAGCCGAAACCTTTGGGCTGAACGTGCGCATTTAGTACCGCGTTCGCAGGTCTGGTATTATTTTATTATATTCACACTAAATCCTAACCAGCTTCGCTTAAGGAGTATCTGTATGCGTCATCTCAATGTGCGCCCTCTGATTGCACTGGTCGTCGCGGTGTCGTTCGGGCTCGCCGCCTTCGCGCAAACAGCGCCGCGCGGCTTCGATCCCGCCAACATGTGTAACACATCATGCAAAGCGTGCGACGATTTTTACCAGTACGCTAACGGCGGTTGGATTGCAAAAACTGAAATCCCGCCCGCATTTTCGACCTGGGGCATCACCAGTCCGTTGCGTGAAAAGAATATAGCCACGCTGCACCAGATTCTCGAGGATGCCGCAAAGAATACCGCCGCGGCAACGGGAAGCAACGAACAGAAGATCGGCGCGTTTTATGCGAGCTGTATGGACGAAGCAAGGATCGAAGCGGCAGGTGCTACACCGCTCCGGAAGGAAATTGACGCCATCAATAGCCTTAAGAGTTCGCGCGAACTTCCCGAGATGCTCGCTCACCTTCACCGCATGGGCGTCCCTTCGATTTTTAATTTCGGCGCCGGCCAGGACCTGAAAAAAAGCGACACCATTATCGTAATTACCGGCCAGGGTGGCCTGAGCCTTCCTGACAGGGATTTCTATCTCAAGGAAGACGAAAAATCCAAAAGCACACGCGATGCTTACGTCAGGCACGTAACGAACATGTTTAAGCTGTTGGGTGACGATGCTGACAAAGCTGCCGCTGAAGCACAAACGGTGATGAAAATTGAAACGGAGCTCGCGCAGGTTTCATTGGATCGGGTGGCGCGCCGCGATGCTTCGAAGCAGTATCACAAGATGCCCGCGGCAGACTTGAAAACCGTGATGGAAAACTTCGACTGGGTGACTTATACCACCAGGCTGGGGGCACCAAAGTTCACTGAAATCAACGTCGCCCACCCTGATTTTTTTAAGAAGGTCGACCAGATGCTCGTCAGTGTCCCCATCGACGATTGGAAAACCTATCTGCGCTGGCATCTGGTTCACGATTCCGCAGAGGCGCTTTCGACGCCTTTCGTAAACGAGAATTTCGATTTTTACAGTAAGACGCTGAACGGAACTAAGGAGAATCAGCCGCGCTGGCGCCGCTGCGTAGTTGCCACCGATCAGAATCTTGGCGAAGCGCTGGGCGAAGTCTACGTGAAGAAAGCTTTCCCGCCCGAAGCCAAAGCACGCATGAAGGAATTGGTGAACAATCTGATTGTTGCTCTGCGCGACGATATCCCGACGCTCAATTGGATGAGCGAGCCGACACGGCAAGCCGCTATCGCGAAACTAAACGCATTCGCGGTAAAGATCGGTTACCCGGACAAATGGCGCGACTATTCAACTTTAAAGATTGAGCGCGCTTCCTACATCGAGAACCTGCATCGCGCGAGCGAGTTTGGGCGGCAGCGAAACCTCTCGAAGTTGGGACGGCCGGTTGATCGCACGGAGTGGGCCATGACGCCTCCTACCGTTAACGCCTACAACAATTCGGTAATGAACGAAATAGTTTTCCCGGCGGGGATCTTGCAACCACCTTACTTCGACTTAACCGCCGATGACGCACTTAACTACGGAGCGATCGGCGCCGTCATCGGTCATGAGATGTCACATGGGTTCGACGATCAGGGTCGCAAGTTTGATCTGCAGGGCAACCTTAAAGATTGGTGGACGGAAGCGGACGCGAAGAATTACCTGGAGCGTGCCACCTGCGTTGAGCAGCAGTTCTCTAACTTTCGCGTGGAAGAAATCAGCCTGAACCAGAATGGGAAATTGGTGCTCGGTGAATCCATCGGCGATCTTGGTGGCTTGAAGATCGCGTGGCTCGCTTTCCAGAAAGCCCTGCAGGGAAAACCACGCCCCGCGGACATCGATGGCTTCACACCTGAACAGCGTTTCTTCCTTGGCTGGGCGCAAGTGTGGGGCAGAAAACAAACTCCGGAAGCGATGCGGCAGCAGATTCTGACAGATCCGCACCCGCTGGGTCGTTTCCGCGTCAATGGGCCTCTCTCAAATATGCCGCAGTTTGCTGAAGCGTTTCACTGCAACGCGGGTGATGCGATGGTGCGTCCGGCTGAGAAGCGCTGTCAGGTCTGGTAGCAAGAAATACAGCTGGGTCTTCGCGGAAGGCCAATTATTCAGCCGCGAATTTTCGCGGATAAACGCGGGTCAGATTCAGAGTTACATCACCCTAATATGTTTTTCTGATCCGCGTTCATCTGCGTAAATCCGCGGCTAATTCTTTCTTCGGCTAATTCAGGCGATGAAGAACCCAAGAACAAAGCGAACCAAACCGGCACCCAGGATTACCCAGATCGCGTTAGGTCGATAGCGTACCAATACCACTCCGGCTATCACTGCGATCAACATGCCCACCCAACTGTGAATCCCGGCCCGCCCGATACTGATGCCCGCAGCGACCAGCAGGCCAACCACAGCGGGCGTGACTCCTTTCAAAAACGATTGCACGATCTTGTTCGTATGAAAACGCGCGAGCGATGACCCGGCCACCACCGTCATGAGGAACGACGGCAAAAAAATGCCGATGGTCGCCACCAGCGCGCCGAGTGTTCCGGCTACGCGATAGCCGATGAAAGTCGCCGTTATCAGTACTGGCCCCGGCGTCACCTGTCCAAGCGCGGTTGCATCAACGAACTCCTGATGAGTTAGCCAATGATGCGAGTCGACCACTTCCGCTTCGATCAAAGGAATCATAACGAAGCCGCCGCCAAATGTGACCGTGCCGATACGCAGGAAAAGAGTTGAAAGCGTCAGCAGCAAAGCAAACTTGGTAAGAATTGGCATCGATACGCCAAACAAAGCCAGCGATCGATATTTCTTCCCAGTCGACTCTGGGGCGGACTGATCAGGATCCGGGGCTTTTTCAGCAGTTTGACTTTCCCCTTCTGTATTTTTCTCTTGTTCTGACAACGCCGCCAGTCTTACACGTTCCTCAGCCATTGCGCGTGTTAGGTAACCACCAACGAAATGCGTCGCGCGAAATCGACGTCGCCTTCTCTCCAGAGTAACGCGTGCCGAAATCCGTTTCCGACGAGACGCGACGCCGCGAAGTTGTCCCAGCTTGCGCAGTTGTTTCTCGGCATATGAATCGATAAAGATGCCGATGAGACCAGCGGCCAGCACTACTTCGATTACCGTGGCGCTGAAAAACGCGACCACGATGCATGCGAAAACAGCGAGCAGCCACTGCCAGGGCTTTACCAGGGTATCGCGGCCTACGCGCCACGCCGTCACGATTATTAGCGCGACTACAGCTGCGTTCAGGCCGTGAAAGAGACGATCGGTATCGGGCAGGTAGCGCAAGTGCCGGTATAGGATTGCCAGCACGATCATCATCAACATCGAAGGCAAGATAAATCCTGCGATCGAGACTGTGGCACCGCGCCAACCGCGAATTCTGAGTCCAACGTAGGTAGCAACATTGCCTGCGGCTGTACCAGGCAACGTTTGTGCGAGGGCGAAGCCAGACGCAAAATCCTGCTCCGAGAGCCAGCGACGCTGCTGTACGGCAAGGGTTCTGATTTGCGCAATAACAGCCAGTCCACCGCCGAAGCCGACTGTGCCGATTTTTAGAAAGGAAAGGAATAGGCCGCCGAGTGTCGGGGTCTTGGCAATGCGTTCGATTTCGCGGCGAGTATCGCGCACGCGCGTACGCACCTTGCGTGCGCGGTTGCGTATTCTACTGGCCCGCTTGTCGACCTGAGTCACCACTTGAGCGACAAGACTAACACAATGCGGGGCTCAGGTTTCTACGAAGAAGTTAGCCGCGGAATTACGCTGATACACGCGAATCAGAAAAAGACTGATCAGGCCGGAGTCTCTTTATCCTTTGGGTGATCCGCGTTCCTCCGCGAAAACCCGGCGCTGATTTTCCTCTCGGCCCGTCTATCAGAACTTCAGCACGGTGTCCAATTGCAAGCGGAACGTCGAACGATTCAACGATCCCGGCGGCGTGGCAGCAAATGGACCTAGTAGTCCGTTGAGACGTTCAGTAACGATCCCGATCACATTAAAAGTCACCCGCGGATCGACGGTATAGCCGAACAGGAAGCGATGTGCACGCATGTCTGACTGCTGAGTTATGTCAGAGAAATTAAAAGGTGTCAGCACAGCATCTTTTTCAACGCGCAGGAAGGTGTAGCCAAACTGAGTGTCGCCGCGCGCTTTCGCCTGGCCAACCTGAACCTCACCCCAGAAACCTTTATTTTCATTGTTCGGAAGAAGCAGATCAGCGCCACCAGGTCCGGCCGTTACCACGTCGTGCGCCTGCGTATTGGCAACAAAATTCATCAACAGGGTAACTGGCCAGCGCTTACTGTGTTTCAACTCCAGGCGCGCGAGCATGTCAACGAGGTTGTAGCCTGAGGCCAGGCGACCATCGCGGTTTGTCGCGTTATTGCTGGCATTGGTAAGCCCGAGTCCCGCGTTGCCGGCCACCAGCAAATCGCGCGAGATCGCCACCTGAGTAGTGATTGTTTGCGCCGGTGTCGCACCCGAAGCGGGAATCGTAAACGTGACAGGCAGCAGCAACTGGCTGCCGAACACCTGGACTGGTGAAATGAACTGCGTCCCTGAAAAGAAGAGATCTGATACTGATAGACTGAGCGCGACCTTCGAACTGGGCTCGAAGCGCGCTCGAACCTGACCGCCATAGAGGGCAAGATCACGGCCACCGCGGCGCGACTGATCAGTGTTAACCGTACCATTCGCGTTGCGAACGAACGCGGAGTTTCGTTCGAGCATTGGTAATTGCCAGGCGACAAAAGTCAGTTCCTTCAGAGTCGACTTCTTGAAGGCGCGCGTGTACGACTCGTTAAAGCCATCCACCATCAAGTCGTTGTCGATCGTCATTTCGGTGAACGTCCAGGGCGGTTCAAATCTTCCTCCTTGAAGACGCAGGCCGGCAACGCGTTTCGGCTTATAGGTGATGAATGCCTGATCGAGTCCAAAAGGCTTACGATTGAAAAAATCTGTGAGCGTTTGGTTAGTCGAAATATTGTCAGCGAAACTTCCAGTCGCGAAGCGCAATCCCCAGTCAAACTCGTCAGTAATGCTGCCACGCATTTGCAATCGCGCGCGCAGCCGCATACGGTGACGAGGACTCAATTCATTGCCAAGCAGCGCCGGATTGTCGCCGTTGGCGAGAATGTTTTGCTGTCCGAAGATCGATTCTGATCGCAGTCGGATGTCGCCGCTGAATTTGATGGCGCCAATTTCCGATACGCGGGTCTCAACCTTTTTCAACCGATCTTCAACCGAAGGAGGTTGTGAAGTATTTTGGGCTTCGCCGGCGATAGCCGTACTTGAATTCAGAGTTGCAGCAGTTAACTCTGGTTGGCCATTCGCCCTGCCAAGCAGCAAGCGAATCGTTTCCTGTTGCACGCTTATGGTTTGCTGCATTTGGTTCAGACGCTCATTCTGTCGTTCCAGCAGCTGCGCCAGGGCGTCCAGTTTTTCTTCAGTAGTCGCCGGCTTCTTCACGTTGGCGTCAGTGTCCAACGCCCTTTTCGTTCTCTCGCTAGCCTCGCGCGGCAGGCTGTGGCCATCAGCGGAATTCGATTGGGCTACGCTCTGGGCTTTAACGCCGGCAACGGTAAGAGCAAAAAGCGGGGTGACCAGCATGATGCTCAACAGATAGGGGCGGCTGCTATGCGGCCTGATTGGCTTCAACATAATTCATCGTCCTTTTGTAACGAAGTGGCCTGAAGAAATGGCATTGGGACCTTGAAGAATGAAACTTTAGTCTTAAGCCCAGGTGAACGTGGCATTAAATCTGTGTTAACTAGAGGTTCTTGTAACGCAAACTGTTAGTTTGCGCCGGTTGGCCTAAGCAGTGTCGGGAAGCCGCAAACTAACAGTTTGCGTTACATCAGTACAACCTAATCGAGCAGCACTCGCGTGGACAAGGCTTCCGCACGTTCGATTGCTGCCAGCAGACGGAGAAATTGCGAATAGTTTTTTCCTCGCGAGGTGAGACGCTCAATCTCCGACTGGCTTAAATCGTTGCGCAGCATAAGGTCGAGAAAGTCGTAGTAGTCGGCGGTAGCCTGAAACGGCAGCTCACGAACATAAGTCGTCTGCTCGGAATCCTCTGAGCGAAATCCGGCCAGGACATCAAAGACGTTGTCAGTTGTCAGTTGCGCAGCTTCCCGCGACAGGCGAATTGGCACGCGCAGTTCAAAGAACCGTAAGCCTTCGGGAGTGGTGACGCGTCGTAGTTCCTTCGTCGCCTCGCCGTCAAAGGGCGACTCGGCATCGACGAGTATCCGCAAGAGCCGGGGTTGATCTTCGTCGTCCATCGTGTCGAGTGCCAGTTGAACGCGGTCGGCAAGGAACTTTTCAAACTGTGCTTCAATTGGATAAGTAATCCTGCCCAGACATCCGACCGCTTCACCTTCGCCGGCGCTGCTGTCGGTGCCGTCAGGCAAACATGCGGGGCAAGTCAAACAGACCACAGTCTCAACCTGCATTCTCTCAATTTCATCTCGGGCGTTTTCCACCCACTCGAGTTTTTCCTGTGAAGGCGCGCCGGTATCACCGGTGGTAAGTTGCGCGTGAAGGTTGCTGAGACGGCCCCACTCGCGCAAATGTTTTTCCGTATAGCGTGCGCGCAGGGTGCAGGGATATTGAACGGCGAATTCGAGTGACATTGTCTGTTTCAGGCGACCTGGAAATGCAGTAGTGATCAGTTTCTCGGTGCCTCCTCTGTGCTCTTTGTGCCTCTGTGGTGGGTGTTTGCTTTACGTCTATTCACCACCGAGCCACGAAGAACACGGAGGGTGCAGAGGGAATTTCAAGTTAGGCACACCACCAAACACGGAGTCTATGCCAATCAAGTTTTCTTGAGACTGGCAATGACTTTCTTAAAATCTGCGTCGTTTCGCAGGCTCGCAAAGTCTTCGTTCTGTTCAATTCGCGCCAGGTCGGAAAACCCTCGCTCTATCGCCTGGCCCAGTGCAGTTGTCGCGCGGCCCTTGCTGCCAATGCGGGCATAGGCGGCGGCCAGTTCATAAAAGAGCCGCGGATCTTTTGGTTTGATCAGCACTGCTAATTCGAATTTCGCCGGAATCGACGCATAGTTCTTTTTTTGCTTCAGCGCGAACGCCTCTTCATAGATTTGTATCAATAGCGATTGCAACACCCGCTGTGCTACGCGACGTTCAGCAGCACTTTTGCTACCTTCCGATTTTTTCGTCAAATCAGAAAAATTACGTTTTAGCTCGTTCAATGTCTCTTCATAGATCGAGTCGTCCTGCAGCCTGGCTATAAGGGATCGCAGTCTTTCTGAGAGGCTGGCCTGGTCGTCCTCTTCCGTTTTTTCACTTTTGATTGCCGCTTTAACTTCTTTCGAGTTGCGCAACCGCTCAGCAGCTGCTGCAAACTCACTCACGTCGCACAATCCTTTGAACTCTGTTACCAGGGCTTCATACTCCAGGTAAGCTTCATACGATTGTTTTGAGGTCTCGTAGTCGCGTGCTGTCTTGCTTTTCGCGGCCAGCAATCTGTCAATTAACTCATTATCTTTGGCTCGCATGCCTGACTTCATCGCCTGCACTTCCATCCAGCTTATCGCTTCGCCACAAATTTCAGCTGGAGGCCATTCGTGACCTCCCTCAAAAACAACCAGGCGGTTCGTTACGCCTAGCTGGTCCAGTCTTCGCTTAAGTTGCTGCATCTCCGGAAAGTTGAAATCCTCCGTGCCCGCAGTGCCAAAAAAGGCGAACTGGCTAGCCGAAGAGGGATTGAAATTTGGCCGAGGCCCACCGCTCGCCGCGATCACTCCAGCCACTGCACCACGATAACTTAAGGCAATTGCGCTAGCCACGCGGGCGCCGCCCGAAAAGCCAGTCGTGTATACGCGTCGCTCATCAATAGCGAACCTCTGATGGGTGTCAGACCATACCGTTTCAACGATGGCGTTTAGGTCGATGCCGTTTCTTGAATTGTTTGACCCGACCAGTATGAAACCAAACTCTTTGGCAGCGTCCTGGAAAAGTTTTACCGGAACTGCCCCACGAGCAAGTGGATCAAAAGCGTAGAGAATCGGCCATTTTTTCTCTGGTGTATAGCCAGGAGGAAGAAACAGTGCGTAGCTCTGCTCAGGATTAGCAAGGCAGGTGACTTTCTCAATGATTTCACCCTGAGGAATCTGGACCTGCTGCTTGCCAAACACCAGCGAGCCTGCAAACGCGAGGACGGTAACGACGCTCGCGAGGTTCCAGAAGATAGTTCGCGTATCACGCATTAACGTCAGGCCGTTCTTGCCCAATTTTGGTTTGACGCATACTTCATTTTCGTTTCAAATCACTAGCACACCGTTAGCACAAGGAGCAAGCAACGCGTGACCAGGCATTATCCTCCAGGCCCGCGCCAAATTTTTCCGTTGTCAGGCTTGCTCTCGTACCGCAAAGGTCCCCTGCCGTTTTTTCAAAATCTCGCTGCCCAGTTTGGCGACCTTTCCTATTTTCGCCTCGGTCCGCAAGAGGCGTTTTTCCTGAATCATCCTGATTACATCAAGGACGTTCTGGTCACCAATCATGCCAGCTTTCATAAAGGCCTCGCGTTGCAACGCGCGAAGCGTTTGTTGGGAGAAGGATTGTTAACCAGCGAAGATGAAGTGCACCGGCGGCAGCGGCGCCTGGCGCAGCCCGCGTTTCATCGCTCGCGGATTGCTTCGTACGCCCAGGTGATGACAGCCTATGGATCACAAACGTGCACGCGCTGGCGCGACGGCGACACGCTCGACATGTCTGCGGAGATGATGCAACTCACTCTGGGAATAGTGGGCAAAACGCTCTTCGACGCGGACGTTGTTTCCGACGCGCAGGAAGTCGGCGAAGCAATGACGGTAGTGATGGATCTCTTCAACACCATCACTATTCCTTTCTTTGAGTTAATACAAAAACTTCCACTACCTCAATTGCGACGCTTCGATACCGCCAAGGCCAGGCTGGACGCGATCATCTATCGCCTGATTGAACAGCGTCGACTCGCCGGCGAAGATCGTGGCGATCTGCTTTCGATGTTGTTGTTGGCCCAGGATACTGAAGTCGACGGCGGCGGCATGACTGACGAGCAGTTGCGCGATGAGCTGATGACGATCTTTCTCGCCGGCCATGAAACTACTGCCAATGCGTTGACCTGGACCTGGTATTTGCTGTCACAGAATCCTGAGGCTGAGGCAAGGTTGCATGAAGAGATCGATCGCGTGCTTGAGGGAAGACTGCCCGACTTCGATGACGTGGCAAAGCTGAAATACACCGAAATGGTTTTGGCCGAAACGATGCGTCTGTATCCGCCGGCCTGGGCGCTCGGCCGGCTCGCGATGGAAGATTTTGAGATTGGCGGGTACGTCGTGCCCAGGAAATCATTGGTGCTGATGAGCCAGTTTGTCATGCATCGCGATCCTCGTTATTTCGCGGACCCGCTCAAATTCGATCCTGATCGTTGGACTACGGAGGCGCGCGAATCACGACCGCAGTTCTCTTACTTTCCTTTTGGCGGCGGACCGCGTCGCTGCATCGGCGAAGGCTTCGCCTGGATGGAAGGCATTCTGCTGATCGCCACCATTGCCCGGCAGTGGCAGATGCGATTAGTTCCGAATCATCCAGTTGTACTTAAGCCGGTGATCACGCTGCGACCGAAGCATGGTATGCGGATGACGGTGAGCAGGAGGTAGGAGCAGGAGGCAGTGGGTCTTGGATGGATATGAGAAATGTTAACGGGAAGATCAGATTTTTCCATTTGTCATTTTTCATTTAAGAACTTGCAGTCCACAACAGCTGTTTCATCGATACCGAAAGCGTCAGCCAACCTCTGGCCACTCAAGCTCGAGTTCCAATGACAGATGAGAAATGTCAAATGACAACTGGAAAATGTTCTTAGTTCTCTTGGCCCTCTAATCTGCACCCTGCCCCCTGCTCCTGCTCCTGTCGTTATGGTAAGCTTTGCTTTCCCAGATAACCGCAATGTGAGGTCCACGCGATGGCAATTAGTGAGGATTTATTGGAAATACTGGCCTGCCCTGCCTGCAAGGCGAAGGTTGAATTGAAGTCCGATGGCAGTGGTCTGAAATGCGTGAAATGCCGGCGCGTTTATCCTATCCGCGACGACATCCCGGTCATGCTGGTTGATGAAGCAACGATAGAGGATGTGCCACTAAACGAAACACCAGAACGCACCTGAACAGCCTTTGCATAGTTTAAAGAACATCGTTGAGTCATCTCCGCAGCTGCGCGGCTTGCAGCAACAAGGCTGGAGTGGTGAAGACCAGGATCCACAGCCATTAGCCGCGCCGCTCTGGAACTGGGACAGAGTCGAGCGAGTTCTCCTCGTGCGGTTACGCTCCATCGGCGACACGGTGCTGACAACTCCATCCCTCTTCGCGTTGAAGAGATTTCTGCCGCGGGCGAGCATCGACATTTTGCTTGAAGACTGGGTGGCGCCTGTGCTCGACGGATTTCCCCATGTGGATAATGTAATCACGCTCGAGCGCAAGAGCACTTCTGCCGCGCGCGCGCGTTGCTCGTCAACTGCGCGCCAACAATTACGACGTCGTTTACAACCTCCACGGCGGCTCGACCGCGACCTTGCTGACGCGCGCCACTGGCGCAAAACATCGCGTTGGTTACAAGACTTATCAATACGCGCGTTTGCATAACCACTTGTCTCCATCCTCGTCATTGCTTTGGGGACGAGACAAGACGCATTCTGTCGAGCAACAACTGGCTCTGCTTGGATGGACAGGCGTCCCGGTCAGCGATCGACCGCCAACCGAGCTGACGGTAACTGCGGAAGCGTCGGCTGCGATTGCGGAGCGCCTTCAGGTTGCCGGTTTAGCCGATGTGCCGTTTGCAGTGATTCATCCAGCTGCGGCGTTCGCAACCAAGCAGTGGGCAGCGGACAGGTTTGGACTCTTGGCTGAGGACCTAAGGAGCAAGGGTCTAGCAGTGGTTGCGATAACAACGGCGAACGAAAAACCTGTAATCGATGAGATGAACAAAACCACCGCGACGCCGGTGCAGGCTTTTACTGATTTAGCTTTGCCGGAGATAACGGCGCTACTTGCTCGCGCACGCGTGTTCGTTGGCAACGACAGCGGCATCGCACACATTGCCGCAGCGGTCAAGGCTCCGTCCGTTGTCATCTTTGGTTCGTCGAATACGGCCCACTGGCGTCCCTGGACGCCGAGTTTGTCATCGTCCGCCGCTGAAGTCGTGCTTGAAGAGATGGACTGCCAACCCTGTCATGGTTACTTTTGCGAAAAGTTTGACGAACCGGAATGCATTAAGCGCGTACCGGTGGAACGGGTGATCGCTGCGACTGAACGAGTTTTGAGAGAAACAGACAGCGGGGGCAAGCCCGCTCTTAAATGACCATGCCCCAATTAACCAAACAACGCGCCGCGGAACTCCTCAACGCAATGCGCGATCGGAAAATCGTCGTGCTCGGCGATGTGATGCTCGATGAGTTTGTTTGGGGCGACGTCACCCGGATCTCTCCTGAAGCGCCGGTGCCGGTTGTCGATATTCGTCGCGAGTCGGTTCATCTTGGAGGCGCTGCGAATGTGCTCGCCAACGTGATAGCGCTGGGCGCGAACGGTTGCGTGGTTGGCGTTATAGGAAACGACTCGGCCGGTGAACGATTGCGCGCCAGTCTGAAGGATGCCAGTCCGTCACAGCCGGATGATTACCTTGATAGTCGATGCCGACCGCCCTTCGACAACCAAGACCCGCATCATTGCCCACAATCAACTGGTGGTGCGCGCCGATCGTGAGCAGCGGCGTCTGGTCAATGGTGCTACTGAGAAAGGCATTATCAACGCGTTAACCCAGGCGCTTCAGGATGCGGATGCATTTGTCGTTTCTGATTACGACAAGGGAGTGGTCACGCCGCAAATTCTCGGCGAAATATTGCCCTCGGCTTACGCGCGCTTGCCGGTGCTGATCGATCCCAAGATTCGAAATTTTTCACACTACCGCCCGGCGTCTCTAATCACACCGAACCATCACGAGGCTTTACGAATGACCAATCTCGAGGCCGACTCGGATGAAGGCCTGCATCAGGCAGCCAGAGCCATACGCGAAAAACTCGGTTGCGATGCGGTACTGATTACGCGCGGGGATCGCGGAATAATGTTGTTGGAAGGTGAAAACGATCCGGTGTTCGTGGCCACGGCTGCACGAGAAGTCTATGATGTGACCGGCGCGGGCGACACTGTAATCGCCACCCTCGCGGCTGCACTCGCGGCGGGGGCGACAATGCTGGAAGCCGCTAGCCTCGCAAATCATGCAGCGGGCATTGTGGTGGGCAAAGTGGGAACAGCCACGGCAAGCGCCGATGAATTGTTGGCAACATTTGCGTAACGTTTGCCGCTTAGTTTTTCCTTATCTTTGTAACGCAAACCGTTAGTTTGCGACTGCTGCTAATCGAATTCAGACCAACCAACGCAAACTAACCGTTTGCGCTACTAAGAACGATGATTGGAAAGTCGCTCCGCAACTACAAGATTCTCGAAAAGCTCGGCGTGGGCGGACAAGGAACTGTTTACAAAGCTACCGACGCAAAGCTGGGTCGCACCGTAGTAGTAAAAGTTTTGCCGGCTGAGCTGACGGCGCGAGAAGCAAACCTCCATCGTTTTGAACGTGAAGCACGCCTGGCTTCCTCGCTCGATCATCCCAACATCTGCACCATCTTCGATCTTGATGAAGCTGAGGGACACCACTTCATCGCAATGCAATATGTTGAGGGACGCAACGTGCGGCAACTGGTGAACGGTCACCCGCTGGAGTTGAAGAGCACGCTGCTGATTGCCATTCAGGTCACCGACGCGCTGGCAGCGGCGCATTCGCGCGACATAATTCATCGAGACATCAAGTCAGGCAATGTGATGGTCACGCCTTCCGGTCAGGTAAAGATACTGGATTTCGGTCTGGCAAAGTTGCTGGACGAGTCGGACGACAGTTCGAAGTCAACGATTCATCGTACGGATTTAACGGAAGTGGGTGTGCCTTATGGAACGGCCACCTACGCGGCACCGGAACAAGCGCGCGGCGATCGGGTTGATAAACGCGCCGACATCTTTTCGACCGGTGTGTTGCTCTACGAAATGCTTACCGGCACCTGGCCTTTTCGCGGCAAGACTACCATCGATGTGCGACACGCGGTGCTTCACGACGCGCCAGTGCCGGTTCCCGAACTCCGCAAGGAACCCATCCCGGCAAGTTTGCAGCAGATTCTGGAACGCTGTTTAGCCAAGGATCCGCGGGATCGTTATCAAAAAATGGAAACCCTGCGCGACGATTTGCGCGGAGTGTTGCAGGAGATTTCATCTGCCGAGAGTAGGGGTGAGGCCTTTACGAGCGTCAGGCCGGAACCGGCGCGACACCTCTCAGGCGGCAGTACAGTTTCCCGGGCCATGAGATGGCTCAAGGGCAAGTCTAAATCAGAGTCGACTTCCGCTCCCGGCGCAGTTACGCCGACCAAGCCGACGATTCACGAGACGCCATTTACGACCATTGCCGATCCCGACAAGAAGAGTTTGGCCATCCTCTGTTTCCGCAACCTAAGCAACGATGCAGCCTCGAGTTTTTATGAGTTTTCGCTTGCTGATGCTGTGATTACAGAATTGGCACGCGTGCGCTCGCTGGTGGTGCGGCCGTCTTCCGTGATTGCGAAATACCAGGGCGGACAGATGGATCCGCGTGAGATCGGCCAGGAGTTGCGCGTCAACGCCGTGCTGACCGCAGGCTTTATTCACGCCGGCGGCCGCTTCCGTGTTACGGCGCAACTGCTGGACGTGGGCTCCGGCGACATACTTTGGAGCGACCGCATTGACACGTCGACCGAAGACATCATCGCGGTACAGGACGAGATCGCGCAGCGAATAGTTGAGGGCCTCAGACTTGAACTGAGCCCGGCTGAACAAGACGGCATCGCCAGGCCTTCTACACAAAACGCCGCCGCTTACGAACAGTACCTGCGCGGGCGCGATCTTTTCGCGCGCTTCATTTTCCGTACTATCGCCCAGGAAGACTGCGACGCCGCTATCGAACATTTTCAAAGAGCGATTGAACTCGATCCTAATTTCGCACTGGCCCTTGACGGCCTGGGCGCTTCCTACGTCAACCGAGTTTTCAAAGGCTTTGGCGGCGCAGAAGACTACGAACGCGCCGAGGTCGCTTTTAACCGGGCGCTGGCTATTGATCCTAAGCTGGTTGAAGCGCGCATGCTTATGGTTTTTGTTTATCTCTGGCGAGGTCAAAAGCAGAAGGCCCGCGAGGAAGTTGCACGCGCCCGGAGAGAAGCGCCTGACGAAGCGGTGGTTCACTTTGTCAAAGCAACGTTGCACCGGCTGGATGGCGAGTATGGACGTGCGCTGCGTAGTTATGATCGCTTGATGCGTCTCGACCCGGCCGCGCACGTTGTAGCCAGTTACAATCGCGCGCTGGTCTACATGTACATGGGAAACTTCGAAGAGACTAATAAGCAGTTGGATCAGGCAGGCGATCCGGACAATCCGCTGGTGAAGACTTTTCGAGCGCTGGCTTTGTACTACACGGGCCAAACGGACGCTGCTGCGGTGTTGATGCAGAAGAATGTTGACGACCATCCAAACCTGCACGGCATTCGCCCGTTTCTGGCAATGTTTTTGAGCGCGCAGGGAAAACATGAGGAGGCGCGCGCGCAACTGAACAATTCGGTCATTAGAAACGCGGAAGTTGATCCGGATATCGCTTACTCGGTGGCATCAGTTTATGCCCTCGAAGGAATGGGACCTCAGGCATTCGAGTGGTTGGCGCGCGCCATTGCGCTTGGGAACGAAAACCTGCTGTGCTTTGAGAGCGATCCAAACTGGTCTGGAATGCGCAACGACGAACAGTTTCAACAGCTGATGGCGCAGGTACGTGCCACGCATGTTAAGCAGGCACCCGCGGGTTAGGTCATAACTTTATCAGTCCGCGAAGCGGACGAATGACAGTAGCCCAGCAGTTCACTGCTGGGGTGACTAGCTGAAAGATTTGTAGTCCGTGAAGCGGACGGCTGAAGATGGCGCTCGAATCTTCTACTCTTCAGCCGTCCGCTTCACGGACTTCATCTCCGCCTGATGTTGATCCCAGCGATAAATCGCTGGGCTGATTTTCAACCGCTCCGCTAACGCGGACTAAGAGCAAGTAATGCAGGCATAAAAGAACGTCGGACTCAAAAATTTAATGTATAAAAAGCTTCTATCACAGGCCTATGTAACCTTCTTTCTGCTCTTTTCCCTCATCCAGGCAACCACACCGATCGTTGCTCAGCAGCCACAACGCGAACGGCGCGTAACCGCGACTGTTGTTCCAACACCAACTCCCACTCCGGCTCCAACTATCGTTCCGATTGAAACGCCTCAGGCTTCGCCCACTCCCACGCCCGACGTTGTCCAAACCAGAACCGCTGCAACGACTCGCACGCTCACCGAGCTGCAATCGCGCATTTCTCAAGTGTTGAGCAAACCGGAGTTTGCGCCGGCGACAATAGGCGTCAAAGTTACTTCCCTGCAAACCGGCCGGGTGTTGTTCGAGGAAAATGCAAACAAGCTCTTACGTCCGGCCTCGAACATGAAACTGTATACCGTAGCCGCAGGGCTTGACCGTCTGTCGCCCGACTTCCGTTTTGTTACATCCGTGTACGCCCCGGCGAAACCGGACGGAAACGGAGTAATCCAGGGTGACCTCACCATCTTCGGACGCGGCGATCCTTCAATCGCGGCGCGCTTCAATAGCGGTAATTACCTTAAAGGCATCGACGATCTCGCGGCACGCATCGCGGCAGCCGGCGTGAAGCGCGTTGAAGGCGATCTGGTGGGCGATGAAACTTATTTCACTGGACCACAATATGGCAGCGGCTGGGAATGGGAAGATCTGCAGTGGTATTACGGCGCCGAAGTCAGTGCCCTGACAGTTAACGATAATGCGCTCGATCTCTTCGTTAAGCCTGGGATTCAAGTTGGGGCGCCGGCGTTGATAACAACTGGCCCGCCTGATCCGCTATTGAAGATCGTTAATAGGGTGATGACAGGCGCGAGAGGTACCAAGAGGGAACTCAACGCCTACCGGGCGCTGGCCGGCGATCAGTTGGAAATCACCGGCTCGATTGCGCTCGACGACAAAGGCTACACCGGCGGCATTGGCATCTCTCGTCCGGCTCTCTTGTTTGCCTATTTGCTGCGTGCATCGCTCAGCCAGCACGGCGTGACTGTCAAAGGCTCTACACGCACGATCGATGCTCGCCCAGCAGCCGGCTTCGTTCTGCAAACTCTGAACACCCCGGTTGTGAATTCTGGATCGACGCGGATCGAAATTGCCAGCATGCAGTCAGTACCGTTTAGCGTAATTGCGGCGCACACGCTGAAACCGAGCCAGAACCTCTACACCGAGATCATCTTGCGAACGCTGGGGACCGTAGTGCCGCCTGCGGTAACTACGCCGAACATCGATCGCACCAGTGAGTCTGACGGGCTGGAGGTAGTTAAGACATTTTTGCGGGAGGCGGGCATCAACCCTTCGTCGCTGGTTCTGAGTGACGGCTCAGGTCTTTCGCGCAACGACATGATCACGGCGGAGGCGACAATTCAGTTGCTGACCTACATGCACCGGCATCGTTACGGTTCCGTCTTTCGGGATGCTTTGCCAATCGCCGGAGTTGACGGCACGCTAAGAAGTCGTTTCAAAGGCACACCGGCTGAAAACAATCTTCGCGCCAAAACCGGCACCTTAAGTTCGGCGAATAGTCTCTCAGGCTATGTCCGCGACGCCGCCGGTGAGGAATTGGCTTTCTCAATAATGGTGAATAACTATCCGCAGGACGCTGATGTGAGGGCCACTTGCATCGAGCCAATTGCTGTTCTGCTGGCATCGTTCGCCGGAAAATCGGAGTAACTAAAGGAGGCAACCAAATGTCTATCGATCGACTTGTCCAAAGTTGGAGCGAAGTAAGGACCGGACTGATCAACGAAGCTTCGCAGATCCCTGAGGCGCAGTTTTCATTTCGCGCTACGCCGGAAACGCGCAGTGTGGCTGAGTTACTTCAGCACATTGTGCAAACCCAAAAGTTGCTGGTTGGTGAAGCCTGCCGCGAAGACACCGATCTGATGCGACAGTCTTTTGCCGATCACATCCAGGAATACGCTCCTGAGGTTGCGTCGATCACCGAAAAGAATGCGTTGCTCGAGCTCCTCCGCAGCAGCCTGGAACCCGCAGAAGCTGCAATTCGTGACTGTGGCGAAGGCTTGCAGCAGAAAATGAAACGCTTCGACGGCAAGGAAATGACGAAGTTTGACTTTCTAAACTTCGGCATCGCGCATGAGATGTATCATCGCGGGCAACTCACTGTGTACGAACGTTTGCTGGGAGTCGAACCGGCGCTCACGCAGTATTTCAACAAACGTTTCATGACGGCCTCGACGCCAGCTGAATAAGATGCTTCCTCGGTTTATCAAGTTTCATGGCTTTGGGAACGACTACATTGTGATCGAGTCGAAGGATCTCGCGCTCGCGGGAATCTCAGCAACTGCTGAACTCGGCGAATTCGCGCGCCGCATTTGCAATCGCCATTACGGAGCCGGCGGCGACGGCATTGCGGTGGTAAGTCCATCAGAAGTAGAGGGCGCCGACTTTCATGTGCGCATTTTCAACCCTGATAGCAGTGAGGCTTCACTCTCAGGAAACGGCACGCGCTGTGCGGCTGCTTATCTCTACTACAAACAACTTTGGTCAGCGCCTGAACTTCGCCTGAGCACTCGGGCTGGAATCAAGCTCTACAGCATTCGCGCGCAAACGGACGCCGGGCATTACCTGTTCGATTCCGAACTCGGCCAGCCAAAGTTCGACCCGAATTCGATTCCGATGACGATTCCTGAGGCGTTGGAAAAAGTCATCGACTATGAACTCGATGTTGATGGCGAGTCGTTCCTGGTCACAGCGTTGCAGATGGGGAATCCCAACTGCTGCATCTTCGTTGACGACTTCGACGCGCTCGAATGGCGCCGAATCGGCAAGACGATCGAGACGCATAAACAATTTCCCGAGCGGACGAACGTCATCTTCGTTCGCGTCGTTGATCCCAGGACGATTGAGCTGCGCATCTGGGAACGCGGCGTGGGTGAAACTGAAGCCTCGGGTACTTGTTCTTGCGCCGCGGCGGTGGCCGCGATGATTAAAGGAAAGACCGAAAGACTGGTGGAGGTGCTGATGCCGGGCGGGCGCGCCAAAATTAATTGGCGCGAAGACGATGGCGAGGTTGTTATTACCGGCACCGCTGAAGTAATTTATGAGGGCGATTGGCTGGCCGGAACCGGCTAGCCCGGGGCCGTGACAAGTCGCGGCCGACTAAAGCGGTGACAGCTCACCGCACTCCAAAGAGCTCCCCCCATGAGTGATCCCGACTATTGCTCAAAGTATTACCGACGCCGTCCCGGTCGTCGATTGCGTCTGCTTGTCCTGGCGCTGGCTCTGTTGCCGGCCGCCTGCGGCGGGACCGTGGTCTCAAAGACTGAAGTCGCACCCGGCAAAAAAGACCCCATCAGGCCAGTCCCTCCAAGTCTTCATTTCTGGCTGGGTAATTCCCAGCGCAACTTTTATGGCAGTGGCCCCTGGTCCGACGGCCCGCTCGAGGTCGTCTGGGAGGCAGAAACCGATTTCATCAGCGGCAGGCTGCATCCAGACCCATGGGGTGGTACATCATGGCCAGGTCAACCTGCCGTCGACGGCAACCGTGTCTACTTTCCTTCGGCTGACGGCAACGTTTACTGCATCGACGATCGAGACGGCAGCGTCATTTGGAAGTTCAAAGCAAAAGATAGTTTCAAAGCGACGCCGACAATTGCGGGCGATAGAATCATCGCCAGCGGATTGGATCATCATGTCTATTGTCTCAGCGCCCGCGATGGCACCCTGATCTGGGACTTTGAAACCGGCTTTGAAGTTGACGGTTCTGCAGCCGTGCTTGATGGACGCATTTATTTCGGCAGCGAAGATGGTTTTTTCTATTGCCTCAATCTCGCCGATGGCTCTTTGATTTACAAAACCGAACGGCTCGGTTCAATGGAAGGAAGTTGCACTGCCGTTGACGGAAGAATCTACATCGGCACCGAACAAGGGGAACTTTACTGCCTCAACCAGACTGACGGCACTACCGTCTGGAAGGCTCGGATCGGCGCCGACTCTGATTCTACTCCGGCCGTGGCGCATGGTTTCGTTTACACCGCAGCCGAGGATGGTTACGTCTATTGTTTCCGTCAGTCAAACGGCGAGCCGGTTTGGAAATTCAAGGCCGATGGCGGCTTGAGCAAAAACTACGTTGAGCGAAGCGGGATCTGGGCCAGCCCCGTTGTCGTCAAGGATCGAATTTATGTCGGCTCCAACAACGGCTACATGTACTGTCTAACCGCGGACAAAGGCAAAGTCGTCTGGCAGCAGTTGATGCCCGCGCCGATCTGGGGTACTGCTCCGGTGGTCGATGGCCGGCTGGTGTTTGGTGATAAGTTTGGCTGGATCCACATGCTCTCTGCCAATGATGGCAAGACCCTCGGTGAGCTAAAGATTGGAGAGAACATCAATTCCACTCCTGCTGTCGTGGGCGGGCGGATTTACATTGGCGCGTTCAACGGCAAGCTCCACTGCCTGCGCACAAAACCAGGCGGTTGGGAGAAGCTGGAGGGCATGGGTGGGTGAGTAGCGCATCGCTGATCTATCTCATCGACAATACGCTTGAGGCTCAGGGCGCAAGCCCTCGCGAACTCCGCGCCGTGCTCAGCCGGATACAGGAAGGGGTGGAGATACTCACGGAGCCCTATCACGCCGTTTCTCTCAAACGCGTAAAGTCGCTTCGTCCTTCGCACATAGTCTTGAGTGGCCAGAGTCATCCCTGGGATAGGTATGCTCCGGAATCGCTGGCCGGTGTAATCGAGGTGATCAAGAAAGCATCGCAGCCTGTACTCGGGGTTTGTGGCGGTCATCAGCAAATCGCCCTGGCCTATGGCGCGCCTGTGGGTCTGATGGGCCGACTGGAACCCGGCGAGGGATATGCAGGCGCGAAACGCGAGCGAGGATATTTCCCGGTGGCCACCGACGGCGCTGGCCTCTTCAAGAACCTGCCCAAAGAAGTAACGGTTTGGCATTCACACTTTGACGAGGTGAAGGCTTTGCCTAAAGGCTTCCGTCGCACTGCCTGGAACGAGACCTGTCCCATCCAGGCTATGGAGCACAAAGCCCGTCCCTTGTTTGGTGTGCAATTTCACCCAGAACTCTTCGATGATGAGCATCCCGATGGTCGCAAAATCATAGAAAACTTCCTAAAAACCTAAGTTTAACGCGTTTTCCCGGTTCAGAAATACACTCCACAACAACCAAAATGTACCGAAATGTTTCGGTCACATTTCCGACCTTTTTCTAACTCCAGGCATTTCAGTAGTTACCGAAAATGTTGAGGTTTTTGGGGCTTTTTTGCCCTCATGGCGAGTGGACACCCCCTACCTCGTATGCTAGTTTCGCTGCCGACAAGCGGGGAGTAATACCCAGCTTTTTTCTTTAGGCTCAACTTAAGTTTTTCAGCGCGCATGCATCAAGGATGCAAGCCCCCAACTTCGGCTGACGCAGGTTTTCAACTCCTTGGGCCGGAGGTCGAGTCATAGGAAAGAACGGACTCGCGCAGAGCGCTGAGAATTCTATTTACATCGGACAGGAGACCCGACCTTATGAAATCATTCTTTGGTAGAAGCGCGATAATTGCGTCTTCTCTGCTCGCAGGTTTGATAGTTTTTTCCGCCACACCTTCCATAGCAGATAGTCCTCTCTCGAAATCACAGGCACAAAAAGAAACCAAACAGAATCCGGTCGAGGCATTGGGTAAGTTTGCACCAACGCCAGGAACAACCGCCGGCACTCCAGGCAATACACCCGAGGAACCCGGTCTGGCAGCGGCATCGCCTTACGTCGCGACGGCCTACAGCCTTCGGGGCAGAACCGCGAGTGGCCGGATGGTCAGCAGAGGTCTGATCGCTGCAGACCCTTCAGTATTGCCGCTCGGCTCGCGTGTGCGATTGGAGCATCCCGGTTATAGCGGGGAATATCTCGTCGCTGATACGGGAGGCGCAATTCGCGGCCGCCGGATCGACATCTGGACGCCAAGTACGGGCGAGGCTATGCGTTTTGGAAGGCGCACAGTGAAACTGACGGTGCTGAGCTACGGCGCCAGAAGGGCGAGAAAAAGCGCCCGGAGTTAGGCAGTAGGCATTAGGCTAAATGAATTGGGCACTACGAAGTTTAATACTCGTAGTGCCCTTTTTCTGCTTTGTGCCTTCTGCTTTCTGCCTTCTGCCTTCTGCTCCTGCCTCCCGTTCCTCCCTGCCGTGTTACCATAATCTAGTAATTCATTTTCAATTCTGACGAGCCCATCCGATTACTATGCAGGCTTCCAGGCATCCGTCTGAAAACAACTTGGAGGTTCCAGCTGCTGAACCGCTGGTTAAGGTGACGCGAGGTGGAATCACAGAATCGCGGCATCGCGGCCACGTCGTAGCAGTTGAACCGGATGGCACCATTGCCGCTCACCTCGGCGCAGCCGAAACCGTTACTTATCTGCGTTCTTCTGCGAAACCACATCAGGCAATTCCGTTGGTGGCGTCGGGTGCGGCTGACCGCTTCGGCTTCACTGACAAAGAGATTGCGCTCGCCTGTGCTTCGCATAGTGGCGAACCAATTCACACCGAACTTGCCGCTTCCATGCTGAGGAAAATTGGACTTAAACCCGAAGCGCTCAAGTGTGGCGTGCATGAGCCATTCAGTCTTGAAGAAACTCAACGCCTTCGTGAAAAAGGTGAGCAGCCGAATGTCTTGCAGAACAACTGCTCAGGCAAGCACGCCGGCATGTTAGCTCTGGCGTTACATCTCGGCGCGCCGACTGAAACTTATGACGAGCCGACGCATCCGGTACAACTGGCAATCGGCAAAGTAGTCTCTCAGTTCTCCGGGATTGCTATCGAAGATATTGCAGTCGGGACCGATGGCTGCGGCGTTCCTGTGTTTGGAATTACAGTCAAAGCGATGGCACTGATGTACGCGCGACTGGTTGTCGCACCGGCGGAGTTTGATGAAGAAATCAGAGCCGCATGCAAACGAATCGTTGCGGCAATGACGTCGTATCCGGAGTTGATCGGCGGCAGCTCCGCATCGCCTGGACACCGAGATCATGCGCGCTGCGCCCGGCCGACTGGTATCGAAGGTGGGCGCGGAAGGCGTCTACACGGTGGGGGTTTTGCCATGCGACGAGTGGCCGCGCGGTCTGGGGCTCGCGCTCAAGATTGAAGACGGCGACGATCATCGTGCTCGACCCACCGTGGTGATTGAGTCCCTCACGCAGCTTGGCATACTCGCGAATGAGTCGTTGGAAGCCGTGGGCCGCTACGCTTTTTTCCCGGTTCGCAACCGGCGTGGCGATGTGGTCGGAGAAGTGACGCCGGAGTTTAAGTTGAATCAGGCACGGCACGCGCGAGGATAATCATAAGGTTAATGATGGGAAGCCCTGAATCGCATTCAACTTCGGGAAATGGTGATGGCAGCGAAAATGCCAGTGCGGAGGCTGCGCTTAATCCGCCTCCCCTGCGTGACGCCGCAGGGAAAATCGACCTGGATTCCGTACCTGATGTTATTCAGTGGTTTCTTGATTTTGACCAACGGGTCGCCGTCATAAAGCATCCAAACGTTGAAGAAGTCTTTCATTGGAAACAGGAAAACAGCCGCAGCCAGGGTGAAGTAGTTTTTGATTTCAAACAGGCGCAGGATCGTCTCGCGATCGGTATCATTCAGGCGCTGGCGGAGAATAATACTGAACGCTCGCTCCATTCATGGATTAGCCAACTTCTGAACGCGCTCGACTCCGCATCGAAGGCTAACGAGGCGGCCGCGGAAACCTACCAGCTCGATTTGGCCAGCGGCGGCTCGGTGGTGAAGGAAGCAGAAAAAATCCCTTCCGCTCGTGGGCGTCGCGACTTCTTAATCAACTGTTGGGTTGAAACGCTCTGCACCGCTGAAGCGCGCGTGCTGGGATGGCTGTACAAGGAATTCTACGGGAAGGCTTTTGCGCCCTGAACGCAGCGCTTACGGAGCCACCAATCTCCTATGAACGATCCCATTCGCGCGCTCTTTCCAGTAACAGAGCGCGCTATCTATTTGAACCACGCCGCCGTCTCCGCGCCACCCACCCCCACAATCGATGCGATCAAGTCACAGCTGGAGGACGTTTCTGAAAACGGGTCGGTCAACTTTCGCAAGTGGCTCGCAGTCAGAGAAAGTGCACGTCATCTTATTGCGGCAATGCTCGGTGCACTTCCGAACCAGGTCGCGTTCATGCGAAACACTTCTGACGCCCTCTCGACAGTGGCTAATGGGGTGGACTGGCAGACGGGCGACAACCTGGTCACCTTCCGTCATGAGTTTCCTTCAAACCTTTATCCCTGGCTGCGTCTTCGAGATTCATTGGCAGTGGAAGTTCGAGTTTGTGAGGAGCGCGACGGTCGCGTCGATGTCGGCGAGCTTATTCGGCTGATCGACGGCAGGACCAGAATAGTGGCTATCAGCCAGGTCCAATACGCCTCAGGCTTTCGCGCCGATCTCGAGCGGATCGGGCGTGCCGCTCGCGCTTACGATGCGCTGCTGGTAGTCGACGTGATCCAGGCCCTCGGCGTGATTCCCATCGACGTCGAGGCCGAGCTGGTGGACGTTGCAGCCGGAGCTTGTCATAAGTGGTTATTAACACCGGAAGGCGTGGGAGTGCTCTATCTTTCCGCGCGGGCCCGCGAACGTATTCAGCCGACCCTGGTTGGTTGGACCAGCGTCCCTAATCCGGACGATTACGGCAACTATGAGCAAGGCTGGAACGAAGGGACCCTTGCCTGGGAGACCGGAACCGGGCCGGCGGCCCTGATTTATGGGCTGGAGGCGAGTCTGAAGCTTTTGAACGAGGTTGGAATTAGCGCCATCGAGACGCATCTCGAAAAACTCACCGACGATCTTTGCGAACAACTGCAAGACACCACCTACGAAGTTGTAAGCTCACGACGCACAGGGGAAAAATCCCAGATCGTTTGTATTCGAAACACTGCCGGTCTGAGTTCAATGGACCTGTACACCCATCTCCGGAAAAGAAATATCATCACTGCCCCTCGCGGTGATCGCTTGCGAATTTCGCCTCATTTTTATAACACGCACGAAGAAATTGATGAACTGGTGAAGGCCCTGCCTTAGTCTGATAGACGTTGCTTAGTCCCTGGGCGCAGGCAGCTTTAGATCATAACGACCAGCAGTGAGAGGAAAGCGAGCGAATATCGTGCGCTCAAGTGGCCGAGACGTATCGAACTTGTACGCGCGCTTGGTAATTGTTCGAATGTCAACTTTCTCGAATTCGCGAAAATCCTTTAAAAAGTGCATTCAGCTTTTTGCAGTCCTCGGTAATGACAATTGGCACGATCGTTGCCAAAGAAGAATCCGAACAAGAAGGGTATAAAGAGTAAATCGGGTCAAGCTCAAGATTGCAGTGAGTGGAGGCTTTGGGGGAGGCGTCCTCTCACGAATTAAAAGGCGGGTGTTGGCTCTCTCGGGGGAACAGAGTTAACGCGCGCACGTAATCGAGAGCAGTTAAATTGCGGTGCTGCTGATCGTCGTCCTGAAGGGGCTTGGGGGAGCTTCCCAGGAAAGATCAGCAGCCCGCATTTGTTTTTACGTCTAGTTTCCACGCTCGAGAAGTCTGGCAGGATCGTTTTCCGGAGTGAGTTCATCCAGATTAAGACGGAGCATGGCATCGGAATCAGCATAGGCTTCACGCGACCGTTGCTGGGCCCGCCGCGAACGAAACAAAAGCGCGCCAAAGAGTCCTCCAACCGCCAGACAACCAACCAGCGCTAAACCTGACGTCTGTACAACGGAAACAAGAACACCCAGGGTTGTTTCTGTAAACTCCCGCGTCGCTTGCTCGTAAGAAAATGGGTTCTGTCCGAGCCACTGCACCACCTGCTGATACTTCACCTGATCGATCAACTGGTTCGCGGCTTCCGCGCTCGGTGCGTCAAAAACAAACACTGAATAGTTGCCGACCCGGCGGTAAGCGGTAGGCACCGGCTGTCCTTGCGTGCCGAGCTCCTGGAGCTTCGCTTTTATGCGCTGATCGTTGTCTGTTGCCAGCGAGGCGGTGTTGAATTCAATTACGACCAACTTTTGCGGGCCGTATTCGGCTGCGGCGGCTTCGGCTCCACCATTAAAGCTGACAACGTCAAGAACCGTCTGATTGCTGACCATTCTCTTGAGCGTTTCATTATCGATGGCGTACAAGACTTGCGCCTGTTGCCATCCAGGCAGGTGCTTTACCAGGACCGGAATCTCACCCGCGCCCTTATCAAGGTTGTCGGCCAGGCTCCTGGCAAGATTACTGAGGCGCTCTAGTTCAGGTGATTTGTTGTCATTCCGCACCGCAACGAATACACGCCCCTTGAAGAAAGCCACGAAATTGTTTGAAGCTCCGTCTGAATAGGAAAATCCAGCCGTTCCCACGTCCACGTTTTCCGTCTTGCTGGTACCGCCTGCGCTTTCCGCTTTTTTCCTGGTTTGTGTTAGTTCCGCATACGCCGCGGAGTCTGAAGTCATGGTGGTTAACGCCACGGAAAAGTGCTCGCCGGTTTTCGAAACATACGACCGGCCTGCCGCCGACGTGACAACAGAATACTCTGAAGTATCAAACAATGAGTTCTTCTGTAATTTGATCGTGCCCGCCGCGCTGAAGTCTCCCAACTTGTCCGTGAGGAGCTTTGCTGCCGGGTCGGTCGGCAAGTCCTGACCGAGCACCGCGACGAATAAGAGCAACGAAAGCGCCGCCGCCCACCAAATTGTTCTGAATCTACGAGAAAACACAGGTATCACCTCAGAAGAATCACATCTCCGCTTTAGAACCCCAAGTCCTTTGGATGTTCCGCCTTTTATGGCAGTTGGTAAGCGTTCTACTGAATTAGCAGTTTAATTCCTGCGTCGTAGTTCACGCAAAAGCAGGTCGGCGTAATGGCGGGGCTTGCTAATGTTATGCAGGACTGTCGTGCCTCCGACCTCGCTGGCGTTGTCGATCAATAAATCGCCAAACCCGAGCACACGTTGCGGAATGCTTGCGGAAACGGTGACATCCTGAATCTTGCTGAGTGGGATATTGCGAGTGGTACGGGCAATCAAACCTGTGTCGATCTCGATTTTTGAATCAGTCAAAGTATACCGAACCATGTTGCGCCGGAGATGATAGTAGGCCGGAATCAGCAGCAGGATCAGCGCCAGGGGTATGGAGATGTAGACAGGGACCTTTATCAGAGCCAGAAGAATGACGAGAGCAATCGCTCCGATCACCGCCAGCGCGTAGCCCAACTTGATAAAGATCATGGTTGGGCGAACAGTAAAAACAACTTGCTCCAGATCATTGTCTGGGTCGGCCACGGGAAGCCCGCCGCCGGCGCGCACAATTCTAGTTGCTTCCGGATCGCTAGCAGGTGAACCGCAACCGGAGCAAAAGCGCACGCCCGGCGCTATGTAAGATCCGCAGTTGGAACAGTGCATCTCGGGTTAACGGTTATGGGTTGGCAGTCTTGGTATCTTTGGTATCGACCGGAAGTCCAGCATTTTGCCAGGCGGCAAAACCACCAAGAAGCGCTCCTGCGTTTTCGATTCCCTTCGTTTTCAGCTCGACCACCGCACGGGCGGACGTATGTTCGCTTGGTCAAGAGCAATAGGTGACTATCAACTTGTTTCGCGGAAATTCATCGACGTGATTTACGACTTCCGCTTCGGGAATTAGCCTGGCCCCTCTAATGTGCCCGGCGTCGTAGGACGTCTGGTTGCGAACATCAACAACGATAGCCTCATCCTTCGCCAACAAGTCTTTTAGCTCGGCAACGGTGACGCGGCGCGCACCGTCAGCCACAACCGGCGGCGGCGCACTCGTTGGAGACGTAGGTAAAGTTTTGGCATTCCTCCACTCGGCGGAATTGCAGGCAGTCAAGACTCCCAGGGAAATGACTGCAATAGCCAGGAACGAAAAAATAAGACGCATCAAAAAACCTCCCAGAGCGCCTGTGAACGACAATCACAGGCAAACAATAAATTAACCAGAGCTAATTTCTTATGCCACTGTGCATTTGTCAATCCCGCCAGTCCGGCGCCGGCCAAAGGCACGTGTTTTCTTTTGTTCTTAGCGTGATATAGTTCGCTCTCGCCAAACCCGGAACCCGGAGCTTTCATGTTTGAAGCACCACAAAACCGCGCGGTGAAGTGGGCCAAGGTCATCGACCAAACGCGCTGCATTGGCTGTCACGCCTGCACCACTGCGTGCAAGTCGGAGAATCTGGTACCGCTTTCGGTAACGCGTACCTATGTGAAGCATGTCGACGTCGGCATCTTTCCACAGGCCCGCCGCGCGCATCAGGTCACGCGTTGCAATCAATGCGCGCACGCACCATGCGTCACCGCCTGCCCCACCACCGCGATGTTTAAGCGCGCGGACGGCATCGTCGATTTCGACAAATCTATCTGCATTGGCTGCAAGGCGTGCATGGCCGCCTGCCCTTACGATGCGATCTTCATCAACCCCGAAGATCACTCTGCCGAGAAATGTAACTTCTGCGCGCATCGCATAGATGTCGGTCTTGAACCCGCTTGCGTGGTTGTGTGCCCAACGCAGTCGATTCTAATTGGCGATCTGAACGACACAGAGTCGTACGTGACACAGATCGTAAATCGTGAGCCGGTCGCTGTGCGTCGTGCTGAAAAGGAGACGCTGCCAAAACTTTTCTACAAGGGCGCGCACCAGGCGACTTTGGATCCGCTTGCGGCCCGGCGGCCTGACGGTGGCCTTTTTATGTGGAGCGAACAGCAGGAGAATTCCTCGCAAGTAGTCTCAGGAAATCCCACCTTTAACAACAGCTCGGCTGCGGCGTTGCTTTCGTATGACGTCGCCCACTCAATCCCCTGGGATTGGAAAGTCAGCCTATACACCTGGACCAAAGGCATCGCCAGCGGAGTCTATCTCGTCGCTGCCCTGCTCGTGCTACTCGGCTTTCTTGGCACGAACAACGCAATTTGGTTATGGGCGGCGCCGATCGTTTCAGGTGTTTTTCTGGCAATCACCGGCGGGCTCTTGATTTGGGACCTGGAACATCCTGAACGTTTTTATTTGATCTTCACGAGACCGCAGTGGAAGAGCTGGCTCGTGAAAGGGGCCTTCATCATCGCCGGATACACGTTGGTGCTGGCATTACATTTCCTGGCGAGCTGTTTGGGCTACCGGTCATTCCAAAGCTGGCTAACGATCGCCGGAATTCCACTGTCCATTCTCACGGCTATCTACACCGCCTATCTGTTCGCGCAGGCAAAGGCACGCGACATGTGGCAAAACCCGTTGTTGCCGCCGCACCTGCTCATGCAGGCTTTGCTCCTGGGATCGGCAGCCTTGCTGCCATTGACGATTTATCTTGAGTTAAACACGGTCCGGCCAGTGTCGATTATCTCGCCGTTGACCTGGCTCTTCGCGATTTCGAGTTTGCTTCACGTGTTAATGATTTGGGGCGAAGTATCGCTGACACATCCGACGGCCCATGCCCGGCTGGCGATCTGGGAAATGGTGCACGGACGTTATCGCAACGACTTCTGGATGGGAACGATCCTGTCTCTCGCCGGCGGGCTTATACCCTGGCTCTCACTGCTTGGTGTTTTATCACCGACGATGGGAGTTGCAGGCGCTCCGCTCGCGGTGATGGGCGTGATGCTTTACGAAAACGCTTACGTTCAGGCGGGGCAATCTGTACCGCTGGCTTAGCGCCTAAATAAGAAATGACCCTGAAACAAACCCCTTCGAAACGATCGATTAAGGAGACCCCTCAAATGAATATGAAAATGAACCCCAGTCATTCGAGCATGTTCATAGCATTGTCGCTGTTGGTGGCGGCCGTGTTGGCGTGCAGCGGCAGTATTGGAAATGAGACTGATAAGGCCAACAAGCTTGTCACTGAAGGGAATGCAGCGGTCCAGGAAGCTAACAAGTTTGTGACAGAGGCCGAGGAAAAGAAGGGCCAGATGCTCCGCACCAAGATCTCGGAAATAGCGGAGGCCCGCACGCTGGCGAAGGAAGCTATCGCGTCGTATGACAAGGCCGAGGATAAATGCAAAGACGCGGCGAAAAAATATGACGAGGCCAGCAAGTTGAGGATTAACGATAAGTTTAAGGAATACCTCACGCTCAAAGTAAAGGAGTACAACAAGCGCGCCGAGGTGGTTGAAACCGCGAAGGCGACACCGCAAGCTCTAATTGATAGCGAGAATCAAAAGAGCTTCATAGCGAGAGCAAATTCCAACAACGAAAAGGTCGACGCGCTCGGTAAGGAAGCTGAGGAGCTTGCCAGCCAATCAGACAAGCTCCAGAAAGAAAACCCGGATATCTTCAAGTGATGAAGTCGGCCGTTGTTGGCATCGCATGTCCCGCTCGAACGCGTGAATTTACTGGCGGCCTCAACCCTGAGAGGCATAGGTAGGAAGAAAGCAAACGCAAACAAGAACACGACGGCGGATGGTTTCGTCCTGAAAGCCCTGGGCGTCGATCGTGAAGTTTTCGAATGCACGATGCGCGGCTGCGTTGCTCATTAGACCTCCTCCCGTAAGGGCGTCTCGACTCTTCCGAAATGTTGTGCCGAGCGCTCATTATGTCTTCAATTCAGTCCCAGTGACCGCGAACAAATGTGGAGCAAGCCGGGACCGCTCTCGTTGAAATGCAAAGCTTCGCTTTCGATCTGACGAAATAGTTCACGCAGGCTTACTCCAGTCATTGCCACCACCTGCATTGGCGTAAACCAGGTCACTACGCAGCGGCAGTCGTCGCATTGCGCCGTGATAGGCTCGGCATTCGGAAGGCAGTAGAGGCTGCGCTCCATTTTCTCGAACGTGATTATGGTCCGGCGATTGATGAACAATCCCATCTTGCCTCCAATCAGGAACCCTTTCCGCTCCGAGTTAGGCGCAACCTTCGACGGCAGAGTCATCCGCAGTCACAGATTCTTCCTGTTACACTCCACTGAACTTCGCCGCTGAGAAAATTGATCGTCCCGTGGATGCTAAGTTGGCCACATGGGTCCTCGTAGGTCCCAGTTCCTCCGGTGATCGACGCCCTAACATTCAAGTTATAGAGTCCCGGGGTACTGGTGGGGCTCAGCACTGCATGGTCCAAGGTCGTCAATGAGCTACCGTCCTGAAAGACGAAGGTGTGAGACGTCGTTGCCAGCAGCGTTCCGTCATCGGTTGCCGTTGGAGGGCCAAGCAGGTTGGTGGTTACGGTAACGATTATGTCGGTATTGTTGAGGTTAAGATTAGCACTTCCCTGGAATGTGGCTGGACCAACCGCTAACGTATGACCAGTTCCGCTCACTTTGTCGCAGTCGGATTTGGCCTCCGCTCCACAGGTGAATGCCATTAGCCCGAAAAGGGCGAGAAAAAGCGTGCAGTAGGTTGACTTAAACATGTTAGTTCTCCTTTGAAAGATTGTGGGCTTGCCGGAATTTCTTGATTTTCATGAGGAAGGCTTTTATCCTCGGCCCGCCCAGTAAATCCTTTAAGAATCGCTTAAATTTTTTCTTAAAGTCCTTAAGGCCGTTAATGAAGGCTCCAACCAAGTTGTTTTACGAGTTCGGTCAATTCCGACTGGACGTGGAAAAACAGCGCCTGGTGCGCGATGGCGAGATTGTGTCGCTTACGCCTAAGGCGGTGGAGACTTTGCGCGTGCTGGTTGAGCGGCCGGGTATTTTGGTGGAACGCGATGAATTAATGGATTTTGTCTGGCGTGACGCGACTGTCGAACCGGGTAACCTTGACGTCACAATCTCCAGACTGAGGAAAGCGCTGGGAGAAGATGGTAACGGAAGGAAGTTTATCGAGACGGTCCCGCGGCTGGGCTACAAATTCGTTGCTGAGGTGCGCGAGGTAGTCGAGGACGTTCCGGCGCTGGTTGTCGAGAAGCAAATTTTCGGCCGGGTAGTTGTCCAGGAGGAGCTTAGCCTTCGCAGAACACCGAGCGACATGCCCAGGCCTCTGCTGTTGCCACCGAGTCGGCACCGGCTGGCAGCCATCGTTGCTACGGTTGCGGTGGTCGCTTTGGGAATTGCAGGGTTCGCTTATTTTTCACATTGGCGAGCCGGCCGGACGCTCGCGCGAACCAGAAACATCAGGTCTGTGGCCGTACTGCCTTTCCGATCTTTGAACCCTGGCGAATCTGAAGGGAATTACCTTGGCAGCGGCATCGCTGACGCTCTCATTACCCGGTTGGGGACTCTGGACCAAATCAGTGTACGCCCGACAAGCGCTGTCCTGCGGTTCGACAACCCAAAGCAAGATTCGCTGGCTGCGGCGCATGCGCTCGGTGTGGACGCCGTGCTCGAAGGAAGTTACCAGCGTGAAGGCGACAGGCTGCGAGTTACCGTTCAGCTTGTAAGCGCGCGCGATGGCGCCCAGATCTGGTCGAGCACATTCAACCAACAATTCAAAGACATCCTCGCAGTTCAAGATCAGATTTCGCAGGACGTAGCCCGATCACTCGTATCTAATCTAAGTGATGCCGATCAGCGTCTTTTAGTGAAACGGCCCACTGCCAGCATTGATGCTTATCAGGCATACTTGAAGGGCCGTTACTTCTGGAACAAGAGAACGGAAAAAGATCTCGAACTCAGCATTGAATATTTCCAGAAGGCAATTGAACTGGACCCGAACTACGCGCTCGCCTACGCCGGACTGGCTGATTCAAACGGCCTATTGGTCTGGAACAAAGGGTTCGCCATACCCGAACTTATTGCTAAGGCAAAGAGCGCCTCGAAAAAAGCGTTGGAGTTAGACGATACCCTGGCTGAGGCCCATACCTCGCTGGCTTTTATCAAAGTCTGGTATGACTGGGATTGGCAGGGAGCGGAGGCCGAGTATAAGCGGGCCATTGAGTTGAATCCGAATTATTCCACCGCTCATCACTGGTATGGAGAATATCTCGTGCTCCTGGGGCGCTTCGACGAAGGTTTCCGAGAACTCAAACTGGCCCAGGAGGAGGATCCGCTCTCACTCATCATCAATGCCGATATAGGAAAGATGCACTTCTTTGCTCGCCAACCCGACATGGCCATAGAACAACTCAAAAAGACTATCGAGATGGAACGCACCTTCCCTTTGTCTCACTTGTTTCTTGCGATGGCTTATCGGCAAAAAGGAATGTATGAGGAAGCCATCAAAGAAATAGAAGAGGAAGCTAAGCTCCCCGGCGCCCGCAGACTCTTTTCAGCTGTGCTTGCCTATTTTTACGCAGTTGCGGGTAGGAAGGCCGAGGCCCGTGCGATACTGCAACAATTGAAGTCGAGTTCGGGAGCGGAGTTTGAGGTTGCGCTTATACACATCGGCCTCGGTGATACCGACCAGGCCTTTGAATGGCTCGAGCAGGCGTATAACAAACGTGATCAGTATCTACTTTACTTGAAGGTGGATCCCAACCTGGATACGCTCCGCTCTGACCCGCGTTTTTCAAACCTGGTGAACAAAGTTGGTCTGTCGCAGTAACAATTTCTAAAGGCTCTGGCCGCTAGTGTCTCACTGATTAAATCTCTGCCGGTACTCTCCTGACACCAAAAACGCCTTCACCATTTCCGCATCCACATAATTACCGTTGAACTGGTTCAGCTTCCCCAACCAAAAGTTGTATCCCTGATAGTCGAGCGTCGCTTCGGGTGGATCGTAAGGATTGCGCAGCAAGTATCCGTAGTACTGCATCAACACAAACGCGCGATTGAGTTCCTGCTGGTTTAGCGTTGAGTTTTCAGCAACGCGTCTCAAAGCGCGTCCGCGAGCAGCCGTATCCGCTGTGTTAACCGCGCCGACAAATTCGTCAATAGCCGCGGTTCGCTCAGCCGACGGAGGCGACGCGACGCCCGCATTTAAATAGAGGCCGTCGACAAACTGCGCCGGCGTGAGCGAAGTCGGAAGCACGCTCGCGAGACTCGGCCGTGCGCCAAAAGCTGCGGCGTATGCCTTCTTGTTTTCTTCGAGTTTTGCTTGCCAGCCGGTGGCGCCTACTACCACGCCCAGTCCGATCTGTTGCGTATCAGGCAGGAACTCATTGAACCTGAGCGGCACGGGCGCGCCGGGTAAGTTGCCGTAAGCCGCCTTATAAAACCTGTAGACGAGGTAACCGGTCTCCTGAAATTCGATTGAGAGGAAGAAAGCAGCGGAAACATTCACGCGTTTGATCTGAAGACATTGCGCGTTGGTCCCGCACGAAGTGATTTCATTAACCCAGAACGCGAGCCCGCTCGCATCGGGTTCGCGATTCAGAAAATCGCGATAGTGCTGCGTCACGAAGAATTGCGGATCGTCGATCCTGTTTGGTGGCAGCGCCCCAAACGCAAGGCCGCTCAATCCCTGACTAAGCAGGTCGTCGGCCCTGGTGAAAACAGAGCCATCACTCAGGAAACCATCCTGAAACCGGTCAGGGAATCCGTCGATGCGCGGAGAGCCGCCATTACCGCCGGTGCCATCAAACGCGCCGGAAGCATCTTCGATAACGTAAACATTTCCCGGGCCGTCGACGGTGAGACCGTGCAGAAAAAGATTGTTGTCGATCGAGAGTCCCTCGACGCAAACTTCGTCGCGATCGGCGACGCCATCTCCGCTGTCGTCATAAAGGACCAACAAGACCATGTCGTTGCCGGCGGAGTGGGAAAACACAACGCCACGTGAATTCACTGCAACATCGAGCGGAGCGTCGTTGGAGAAGCGATATGAGTAGTAGGGCGTCGTCGACAGAGTGTCAGGCATGCCGTCGTTGTCGGTGTCGCGAATGATTCGCAGCTCGTCGGAGTGGAAATCCGCGATCAGCAGATCGTTGTTCGGCAACAGCGCCAGGGCGTTTGCGTTGTATAGCTTGTTGTCACCGACCTGTACCAACTCGCGCGTGCGTGAGTTGTCGAAACCGCCGGTAGCTGGATCACGAACGAGCAGGATTACCCCAGGTGAAGGTTCGTTATTCGGGTCATTCGGGTTGGCCGAATTGTAGTAGCCGCTCGAAGAGATGATTACAAACTCACGGCCGGCTTTCGATGTGCCAGACACAACTGCCGCCGCTGAACGCAAGGCAAAATCGGTACGCAGGTTGTAAGTTGTAGAACTGTCCATGTGGTAATCGCCATTTGTATCGAGCGCGACTATCAGCACGCCGACGAGCGTGCTGTTGAGGGTGGCTGAGTAAACTTCATATCGAGCGCCCGAGCGCCCCACCGCGATGTCGAAGGAGCCGCCCGCGGAATCGAAAGTAGTGCGCTCGTCGGCGATAAGATCGCCATTCCGATCTACGAACTGCTCGTCGGTGCCCGCCGAGGAGACCAAACTCACCTGCGAGGTATGCAATATTTGAGTTAAAGGCGTACCCGGCTGGATTGAACTGGTGGCTGGAATGTTCAAAGCGTTCGAGACGCGAGAAAGTGCAGAACCCGAACTGCGAGCGTTCGATGCATCACGCCGGGGCGCGGTCAATGTTTCGCGAGGACGTTCGCTTCGCCGCGCTTGGGAAGGCGTATAGCCGTTCGCTCGTCCTTTTACCTCGCTGCCTACACTGTCAGGCTGGGCCGCGAGCGCTCGTTGCCAGTCGGGCCTGAGTTCCGGATCTATTGTTTGGGCAGTTACGGTGCCTGCAAAGAGAACTACCGCGAGTCCGGCGACAAGTAATGGCGCCCGTCTGTTGTGACTAGAAGTCAATCTTACGACTCTCATTTGAACACCTCTTTACTATCCGCTTGTTCGTTTTTCTTCATGCGTTTTCCGCTGGTGCGGAGGGGTGGGAAGAGACAGGACTCGGTCCTAACTCTTCCCTAACTCCCTCGCTGGCCGAAAAGAAAATGCTTCTCAGCGCGGATCTTTCACCTTAGCCGGCGTGCGCTCACCACTGTCTCTCGACTCAGAATGCGACGGTGGATCGCTACGCGGCGGCGGATCGTTGCGCGGCGGTGGATCATTCCGCGGCGGCGGATCGTTGCGCGGCGGCGGATCGTTGCGCGGCGGTGGATCATTCCGCGGTGGTGGATCATTCCGCGGTGGTGGATCGTTGCGCGGCGGTGGATCATTGCGCGGTGGTGGATCGTACCGCGGCGGCGGATCATTCCGCGGTGGTGGATCATTGCGCGGTGGTGGATCGTACCGCGGCGGCGGATCGCTGCGCGGCGACTGTGGCCGCTCATGTCGTTCAGGCCTCTCCACGTTGTCTGGAGGTTCGCTGCGCGAAGGCCTTCCCGGCACACGCTCCGGCTCGTTCACTTCCGGACGTACGGGAGCTTCTCTCGGGTAGGTTCGCTCCGGCCTTACGGGCCGTTCGTTGGCATCCGGAATTCCACTCGCATCTCGCTCGCCGCCCGAATTATCGCTGCGCGGATCTGAACGCGGAGTTTCGCGCGGTGGTCGTAACGCTGGCAAAGGGCGCGTCACTGCGCCGGTGGGACGTGTCTCAACCGGGCCAGCGCCGGAAGTTGGCACCGGTAACTGAGGACGTGCAACCACGCCTTCACGTCCATTCAGAACTCTTGTGCGACGCAGTTCGTCGTCGAGTTGGACGCCGGGTAAACGCGCTGCGGCGCCCGTTGGTCTTTCAATAACCTCGACTGGTGGTGCCACTCTGGCAGGGCGGGCCACGGTAACCCGTCCACCTTGATCAGCTGCTGCGCCGCGATCAGCAGCTGCGGAAGCCGGTCTGACTGGCAGATCGGTACGCAACGGCTCCTCGTTGAAAACGCGTCGCGCAACCGTGTCGTCTGCGGCTCTTGCTCTCACGCTTTCGGCGCCAAAATCTCTCGCTGCAACAGTCGTCACCGCGCGGTAGTAGGCTGGATTGACTCTCTGCAGCCGCGCGATCTCGTCAGCGCGCAATGGGCGCAAGCGATCGTTGTGGCGATCATAGTTCCGATGATGACGCGAATACGGGTCATGCTGGTAATAGTGCAGCGGATACCAGCAAACGTTATTACCAAAAATTATTCTGAACGCGACCAGCGCGGGCCGCCACCAACTGCGATGCCGGTAATACTGACTGCGCGGGCACCAGGCCCAATAGTTGTTGTAGTAAACCCAGCGACCGTAGTGATATGGCGCCCAGCCCCAGGGCTCCAGGCCCACCCAGGTCCAGCCATAAGGCGGAATCCAGGCCCAATAACCATACCGATAGGGAGCCCAATTATCGTAACCATTGATAGCGCTGGGGTGCGGGTGCCAGATCCAGCCATAATCTTTGGTGTAGGCCCAATCGCCGTAGGCATCCAGATCTTCACCGCCCCAAACATAACCATCGTAATACTGGGTGTCGTAACGCATCCGCTCGGCTAGATAGCGCTCGCGTTCCTGGACCCAGTAATCCCAAGGGTCCGAAGCTTCCGAAGCGTTGCTTGCGACAAATTGCCAATCACCCGCGTCGTCGCCTTCGACCACAAGTTCCGCAGTGCGTCCAGCGCGCAACTCAAAACCGGAGGTCTCCGAATAGATCCGCGCCCGGCCACCATCCCGGGCGCTGAGGCGCACGTGACCTTCGCGCGACACGTCAACGCGATAGAGTCCTTTTTTCTCGGCGGCAAGTGTGGTTTTCGGCGCGTCGATTTCAAAATACTCATGATCGCGATCAAATTTTGCCAGCCGTACCGTAGCTGTGCCCTCGATGACGCTGAACGCGACACCTTCATCGCGCAGAGTTGCAATTTTCAAAACTGTTCCGGGGCCAAGTCGAATGAAGTTACGCGCATCGATCTGAATTTCAACCCGGGAATCGCGATCGGTTGAAATCGCATCGCCTTCAACCAACGGTGTGTTAAGCCGCGCGCGTTCCCAGTCATTGTTGCCGTTGCGCTTGAGACCGACCTGTCCGTTGATCAAACTGATGCGCACAACGCGCGCCGTGACGTCGTATTCATCGCCTTCATCAGCGTCATCGGCAGCGCGCGCAATAATTGTGGTGCTTAAGAGTGTCAGTAAGAGAAGCAGAATCGTGGAAGAGACAGTTCGTCCAGGACTCCATATCGAACGCCGGGTAGAACGCATGGCTACGCTCCTTTTTTATTCAGTTGTTTTTCGTTACCGTCAGACGCGCGCTGATGATTCAGGAGAGCTTCAGGAGTGCGCGTTGGCGAAGCGCTAAGCGTCCCGAGCTTCGGCAGGCAGACCTTTCGGTTCTGTCGTTTTGCAGGATAGGCTTTCTGAGTCTGTCACTGCTTCGAGGAGACTTAGCTTGCTGAAAACGGCAAGAGCAAGACGTATGCCCACAGGCATCTTTTTGGGAAGGCGTTGGGCCAACTTTGGACTAACTTAGGTTCAAAATAGTTCTCAATGAGGCTTGAGGTTTCTCAAGGCGGTGTGGAAGAAGTATTAGACACCTGATGCGCAGCGCACCTCTCATCGGAACCGAAAGCGTTAGCTCCGGAGGAGCCCAATATTTCTAGATACTCGACCGCACAAAGAGAGCGCCGCTCCAACCGAACGAAATATTTTTAATCAAGAGTCCTCTTGGCAGGATTTCATTCCTTCGGAACACTGAAAATTTGGAGGCGGTTAGCAATAAACATTTCGTCCCTCACGGGACGGAGGTTTTGCCAGTATTCTTTGGAATTGAGACAAAACATGAGTCCGGTCCAGCGACTTTGCCCGAGAACGTGCATGATAGGCACTATATGGTGCGCTGGCAGATGAGGTAATTCCAAAACCAAGGTCACACCGAGAAGACTTTCAATTGGTGAGGCAGAAGCGCAAGCGGTAGCGAGCGGATCCAAGCACTCAATGTTGAATCCGCCCAAATGCTCTGTTCATTGTCGACCGTAGCATCCGCTGGCTACGGCTCGCAGTTCTGCACTGGGCGCGCTCCTGATTAATGCTCATGTTGAATCCGAATTCGCGCGCAGCGACGTTAATCCGCGGCTAATATCTTTGCGTTATATGTCCGGCAATGACGAGTGACGACCTCAAGTTTGACGTAATCGTGATCGGCGCGGGGATCAATGGCGCTGGTATCGCACGCGACGCCGCGATGCGCGGACTAAAGGTGCTGCTAGCCGACAAGGGCGATATTGGCGGCGGCACATCCAGCTGGTCGACGCGTCTGATTCATGGCGGCTTGCGTTACCTCGAGCACGGCGAGCTTTATCTGGTGCGAGAGTCGTTACGCGAACGAGCGGGTTTGATGACTATCGCCCCACACCTGGTGCGGCCCATTCCGCTGCTGGTGCCAGTTTATGAAAAGGCGCGGCGTGGCTGGTGGACAATTCGTTTGGGAATGATTGGGTACGATGCCCTCTCGTTTAATAAATCCTTGCCTGGCCACCGCATGCTTTCCGTCGACGAAACCTTGCAGAAAGCGCCGGCGCTGGCTCGTGGAGGTTTGCGTGGGGCCGCAGTCTACTTTGACGCGCAGGTTGAATTCGCCGAGCGGCTCGTATTTGAGAATGTGCTGTCCGCGGTCGAGCACGGCGCAAACGTGCTGACTTACACACGCGTGGAAAAGCTAATTATTGAAAACGGGGCTGTGAGTGGCGTCGAGTTCACGCGCGAAGCCCCATGCCTTAGCTCAGTCATGGAAAACTCGGATGTTGCGCAATACAGAGCCTATGCTGACATCGTAATCAACGCCGCCGGCCCGTGGGTCGATCAAGTGCTGGGCGAGGGCCAAGCCGGTGGCCCACGATTAATCGGCGGCACCAAGGGAAGCCACATCATCGTAGGCACATTCCCTGGCGCTCCTGCGACGGCAATCTACGTCGAAGCCGAAACTGACGGCCGCCCGTTTTTCATCATTCCCTGGAACGGCAAATATCTTATCGGCACCACAGACATTCCCTACGAAGGCGATCTGGATAACGTCCAGATCGCAAGCGACGAGATTGACTACCTGCTACGCGAAACCAATCGCGTATTCCCTATAGGGAGTCTCACTCGCGAACAAATCCTTTATACCTACTCCGGCGTGCGGCCCTTGCCATTTGCAGGTGACAAAGACGCTCGAGCTATTACCCGACGACATTTCATCCGCGTTCACCCCACACTAAGAGGTTTGTTCTCTATCGTCGGTGGCAAGCTGACGACCTATCGCAGTCTCGCGGAGCAAACCATAGATCTTGTTCTGAAGCGACTGACTTCTGATACCGACCCCAGTCTTCGCGCCCGCCCTCGGAAGTGCACCACCAGTCGGGATCCGCTCCCCGGGGCTATCGACTTCGACGCCTTCTGCGCAAACTTCAAACAAGACTCATGTCTGCCTGAGGCGACCAAGGATCGCTTACTAAGCATCTACGGCACCCGCGTCTCGTTGCTTCTCAACTTGATCAATGAAGACGAATCACTGGCTAAGGTGTTCGACTCTGAAACTGGTGCGCTTTCAGCAGAAATCGTCTTCGCCTTCACTCGGGAATTTGCCACCACACTCGCAGACTGCTTGTTGCGGCGCACCATGGTTGGTTTGAATTCCTCGCGTGGATTGGCGGCAGTTGAAGCTGCGGGTGCAATCGCACGTAAGCATCTTGGCTGGACGGAGCGGCGCCTCGAAGATGAGATTGCAGCTTACCGCAACGAAGTACTCAGATTTCTCAGACAAGACGAAAATGTTGATGCCCTGGCCTAAAGCTCCGAAATCCGGCCCTAACTCGGCATAGTAGGCGGCAGGCCAGACCGCTTTGTTGGGAGTCAGCCCTGAAATCACACTTGATCGGTTGATCCCGCATTTCAAACTGATCCGGTGCCCTCTTTTCATTTCTGGACTTCTTTCCGGCATCGCTGGTAAAGTAGAAACAGCTCGCCGTTCCCCAATCCGGCGGGCGAGTTACGTTATAAGAGCTCGGGTTTTGTACCGCGCCGCAGTCCCCAGACAGTCGGTCGCCTCAATCCTGAATCATTGAAATCCACAAGCGAACAGGCCTCTTGAGTCCTTCGCGTAATCAACCCACGCTGCTGAGAAAGTCTGGCAGCTTAAGTTTTTTGGAGTTCTGTATGCCTTCCCCCGTTAGAAAAATCATTTCCAGCTCCCCCAAAGTCACATTGGTTTTGGCTATTATCGCCGGCGCAGCGGTGCTCATCGTTACGACCGTCGTCTTCTTCCAAAGTCGCGCAGCGCGGGTTACCAAAATCAACTATTCAGAGCTTTACCAGATTGCTGAGACCGGATCAGCGTCAGCGCTTACCATTGAGACTGACACGCTAATTGTCCGAAACAATCAAGGCGCGTCGCTTCAAGCGACGGTCACAAGCGATGCAATCAGGCAGGGACTGATTGAACAGTTTCGAAAAAAGAATGTTCCGATTGAGTTTCGACCAATCGAAGCCAGTTGGACAGCGACGGCTCTGACCTGGGGCGTACCGCTAACGCTCGTAATCATGTTTGCTCTGATCGGCTGGCGCATGCACGCAAACATGGGCGGGGGTGTTGGCAGTTTCGAGCTGAGCGATCGCGGTGGAAAACCAAACGTTTCGTTTGCCGACGTCGCTGGCGTAGACGAAGCCACTCTGGAATTAAGTGAGACGATAGATTTCCTCCGTGACCCGGCGCGCTTTGGCCGGCTGGGCGGTCGAGTCCCAAGAGGTATCTTGCTTTTTGGCCCGCCAGGAACAGGCAAGACGCTTCTGGCCCGCGCCGTGGCCGGGGAAGCAGGCGTGCCATTCCTGTTAGCATCAGGTTCAAGTTTTCAGGAAAAATTTGCGGGCGTGGGGGCAGCGCGCGTTCGCCGGCTCTTCGCTCAGGGCAAGAAACTTTCGCCCTGCATTATTTTCATCGACGAAATTGATGCGTTGGGGCGGCAGCGCGGCCGTGGTAACGACTCAGCGAGCGCCGATCAGGATCAAACCCTCAATCAGCTGCTGATTGAAATGGATGGTTTCGATCAAAGCTCAGCCGTCGTAGTGATCGGCTCAACAAACCGTCCTGACGTGTTGGATCGCGCACTTACGCGGCCCGGCCGTTTCGATCGGGAGATCGCGGTCAACCTTCCGGACGTGAGAGGTCGCGACGCCATACTCAGAGTGCACGCACGCAGAATGGAACTTGATTCCGAGCTCGATCTCAACTGGGTGGCTCGTGGCACCCCGGGATTTTCCGGGGCCGAGCTCGCAAATCTTTTGAACGAAGCAGCGATTGCGGCCACTCGCGATAATTCAGAGGCTGTGGGCCGCACACACATTGAATTTGCTCGCGATCGAATTCTCATGGGAGCAGAACGTCACGGCTTCATGATCGATGACGATGAGCGTTATGCGACCGCAGTTCACGAAGCCGGGCACGTAGCAGTCGGGCTGGCGGTAAAGAATGGCGATCCGATTCACAAGGTTTCCATTCTTCCACGTGGCCGCGCCCTGGGCGTCACCCAATCCCTGCCGGAACGCGATCGCCTAATGAAGAAGCGCGAATATCTGGAAGATCAAATTGCAGTATTGCTGGGAGGACGTGCAGCGGAACAAGTTCTGCTCGCAACCATGACAGCAGGCGCGTCAAACGACATTCAACGAGCGGTTGAAATCGCGCGCAGCATGGTCAGTGAGTTTGGCATGAGTCCGCTCGGTCCAATTTATCTAGGCGATCCGCGGTCGGAGCCGCTCAGTCAGAGTTTGCTTGATCGAGTTGAGGAAGCGGTCAACAACATCATCAACACTCAACTCGCCCGGGCCTGCGAAGTTGTGACCGGCGAGAAGGAATCGATTGCGCGTTTGGTGGAATTACTTCTGGAATACGACACCGTCGAAGCCGATGGAATTGCGCAGTGCTTTGCAGCCGGGAATGCCAACAGAATGAATCCGGGGTCGCTCACGCCTCCGGCATTGGGGCCGTTACCGCAGCCTGCGGCAATCTAGATGCGATCGGCGCGGAGAAGCGGGTGGGTGTTGTCTATTCTCTGGATAACATAAACGAGATCGAATAACCGCCGGCAGACCAGGCATCATGGGAGTAGGCGATTGGTAGATCCACGGCGCCAGCTGTGCCGCTTTCTTCCGCCCAGATCGAGCCCGAGACTTGCTCACACCTGAGCAGGTAGTGCTCAATGCCCGTAAAGACGCTACGCCAGTAACCTCCATAAAGGGTTTTGTAGACGACTCCGTCAACTTCTACATACACCCTCTTGCCGTGAATAATTTTGTAGTTCACCTTGCCCAGCAATTCCATGACTTTGGTTTGATCTCGCGCGCTGGGAAGAGACTGCCCGCGCTCAACTCGAACGAACTTTCCCTCTTCACCAGCGGGCATCTCACCTCGCCATGACTCAGGTTCGTATCGAGCTAACTGCTGCGATTCCTTTTTATGGTTCATGCGCCAGCGGCCCTCTGACCGCGCAGACTTATGAGCGGGTTGAACTGGGTAGAGCTATCATAGTCCCACTTACGATCTTGTCAATTTGAATCTTGCAAATTTAACCGTGAGTGTTTCAGCCGGGGGTTACGCCGTTCCACTTCAAGCTCGAATTCGCTGCTCACATCTCCCGTTCTCATTGTTTTCCTTTCCTCGACGATCTAGGATTCGTCGCATGTCACGCACAGTAACTCGTCGCGAATTTGTCAGCGGCGCATTAGCCGGCGCCGCTATCGCTACTGCAGCACCAACTGTATTCTCGCGAAGCCGGACCGATCGACCCAACATTCTTTTCATCCTCGCCGACGATCTTGGCTACGGCGATTTGAGTTGTTACGGTCGTCCCGACTATAAAACTCCGCAACTGGATCGTCTCGCCACACAGGGTGTTCGTTTCGTAAACGCCTATTCCGCTTCATCCGTTTGCACGCCCACTCGCTGCGCGTTCATAACCGGTCGCTACCCGGCGCGAACCCGCGTTGGACTTGAAGAGCCTTTGACGGAAAAGGGTGACCTGGGTGAGAGAGCCAGGACTCTCGGGCTGCCGGCTGAGTACCCAACGATCGCTTCTTTACTGAAGCAGAGCGGCTATCAAACTGCGCTCGTCGGCAAATGGCATTTGGGTTATCTACCGATTTTCGGACCGCTGCAGAGCGGGTTCGATGAGTTCTTCGGAATCATGAGTGGCGCCGCAGACTTTTTTACACACAAAGACATGCGCGGCGATCCCGATCTTTATGAGGGAAAAGTTCCCGTCGAACGCATCGGGTACACGACGGAGCTGTTAACGCAGCGTGCGGTCGAATATATTTCGGCGCGTCGCGCAGCTACGAGCCCGTTCTATCTGAGCTTGCATTACACAGCACCACACTGGCCCTGGGAAGGGCCGCGCGATCTTGAAGTGAGCCGCACCCTGGGAAGAGAGTACGCCGGATTCACCGCCGGCGGTTCATTGAAAACCTACGCCGCGATGATGAAGAGTTTGGATGACGGCATCGGGGAAGTTTTGCGAGCGCTGGATCGAACGGGTCTGAGTCGCAACACCCTGGTAATTTTCACGAGCGACAATGGTGGTGAACGCTTTTCCTATAACTGGCCATTTCGCGGACAGAAGTTTTCGCTCTGGGAGGGCGGCATCAGAGTGCCCGCTATCGTGCGTTGGCCCGGCGTTGTTCCAGTTAATGTAGTAACACGCCAGGCGGCTATCACGATGGACTGGACAGCCACGATGCTTGCGCTCGGCAGGGCCAAACCTGATCCGGCGTATCCGCTCGATGGAAGAGATCTGTTGCCGGTGATTCGTGGGACTCAACCTGTGTCCGAACGCAGTTTTTTCTGGCGTACCTCCGAGATGAGCGCCGCGCTGAATGGCCCCTGGAAATATGTCGAGGATGGCAAACAGGAATATCTGTTTAATCTAGCGATCGACGACCATGAACAGAGCAACTTCCGCGAACAGAACCCAAGCATGTTCACTCGACTCCGCGATGAGTTTAAGAAGTGGGATTCGACCGTCCTTCCGCGTCCGCCGGTGAGACGCCGGGGCTGAAATGAAGTCAGTACAATCACGGGTAACGGGAACACCACCCGGTACCGCGTGGCGATACTGACCTCACTTCCCGGCAGTGAATGGCAATGTCACCCCAAAAATTTGTTGGCCCTTGTAAACAAACCATGATAAAAAGCGGCGCGATGAAGTTTGCGAAACTCTAGTTAGCGAGGTGACGATGGAGAACGTGCAGGCAAACCCAGCAATCATTCGCCGGCGACGCGAGCGATGGTTCTACATCGGAATGTCGATCGCGCTCGTGATCACGGTTTTTGCAGGCTTCGCTCCTACCTATTATCTCCGGCCATATTTCAACACGGCGCCGTTAATGCCGCTGCTTCATTTGCACGGCTTCGTATTCACGTCCTGGCTCGTGCTTTTCGTTACGCAAACCACGCTGGTCGCCGCACACCGCACAGATATTCATCGTCGTTTAGGAGTCGCCGGCGGCGTGATAGCAGTTCTGATGGTACTGCTTGGTATTACCACAGCCCTGGTCAGAGCCAAACAGGGAGCAACTCCGCTGCCTGGCATATCGCCCCTTTCCTTCCTGGTGGTCCCGCTCGGCGACATGTTTGTGTTTCCGATCCTGGTGGGGGCGGGGTTCTATTTCCGCCGCCGTCCCGACGTGCACAAGAGACTGATGCTGCTCGCCACCATTTCGATTCTGGCCGCAGCAATTGCCCGGCTGCCCTTCGCAATCATGCGTGCCGGTCCGCCGGCGTTCTTCGGCTTGACTGATGTTTTTGTGGTCGCCTGCGTTCTCTACGATCTTGTTACGCTCCGGCGCATCCACCGCGCGACAGCGCTGGCTGGATTATTCATTGTGGCTTCACAACCTCTGCGACTAATGCTAGGCGGCACACACGCGTGGCTCAGCTTCGCAGCCTGGCTGGTAGGCTTAGTCACATAGCCGAGCAGTCGAGGAAATTCAGCCGCGAATTTTCGCGTACGAACGTGGATCTGAAGTTAAGACGGCAGCGGGTTTCTCTTCATTATGAACAGGCGGGAAACAGATCGTCGCAGCTTTCTCCGCGCCGGTTTAGCGGCCGGCGCTTTGGTTGTGGCCGCGCCCGCGTTACGCTCGCGGGCCTTTGCGGCTGAGGCAGGACGATTCACTTCTCAATCCTACGACGAAGCCTTTGCCGCAATTCTCGACCAACGGCGCCTCGCGCCAGTGAAAGTCTCCCGTGACCGGCTAATTCGCACAGTCGTTGGCCTGCGTCCGTTTCGCTCCGAAGGTTTTGTAGTTGAGGCCGAAAAGGTTCGCGAGAAACTATTGGTTCATAACTACGGCCACGGCGGCGCCGGCGTGACGCTGTCGTGGGGTACCGCCTCGATGGCTGTCGATCTCACTCGCGACTTTACACAAAGCAAGTTCCAACGCTCGGCAGGCAAGAACTCGCGAAATCGCCATTCCGGTTTCGCCGTGCTGGGTTGTGGTGTAAGTGGACTCTCAACCGCGCGTCTACTGCAGCAACGCCAAGGGGATGGCACCGAAAATATCACTATCTACGCGAAAAACTTGCCACCTGATACGACTTCAAACATCGCCGGCGCCTGGTGGTATCCGTCATCCGTGTTCGATCAGGAAAATGTAACGGCGAGATTTACCGAGCAGTTTCGGCTGGCCTGCCAGATTTCGCATCGGGCTTTTCAGACGTTGGTGGGGCCGGAGTATGGCGTACGTTGGGCGGAGACTTATGAGCTGATCCGGCATGAAGAGTCGTTGCAGCGCGAGCTTCTGGGTGGCGCACAGCTATATCCGCAAACTGAAATTCATCGTGGCGCCGAAAGCTATTTTGGATTTCCTTACACCCGACAGTTCAACTCGATGCTGATTGAGCCGCACACCTATCTGCGCGCCTTGCTGCGCGATTTTTATATAGCCGGTGGCAAGGTGGTTGTGAAGGAGTTTAAGACCCGCGAAGAGGTGGCGCGGCTGCGCGAGAACGTGATCTTCAACTGCACTGGTCTGGGAGCCAGAGCATTATTCAATGACGAGAAATTGATTCCGGTGCGCGGCCAGCTTGAAGTGTTGCTGCCGCAGCCAGAGGTTGACTACTGCTACCTCGCCGCTAGCTCCTACATGTTTCCGCGTCGTGACGGAATAATTCTTGGTGGCACGTGGGACCACGATGACTGGAACCTGGAACCTGACCCGAAAACAACCAACGCGATTCTCGAGGCGCATGCTGAAATAATGAAAGGCGCTACGCGATGACAGGATTTATAAGATACCAGAGCATGGGTTGCCATTGGCAGATAATGGACAAGCGCTATTGCCGGAAGATAAGGCAGGTTGTAGTGCCGTAGGCGTAGAGTTTCCCTTTTGCGTCCAGAATCTTTCCTTCGGCGGTGGCGGTGCGGCCGCCGACGTAAATCGTGTTTGCTTCGCAACGGACCTCACCCGTTTCCACTGACATTGCTTTGATGTAGTTGACCTTGATTTCCAGGGTGGTGTAGCCCGCGCCGGCTGGGAGCATCGAATGAACTGCGCAGCCCATGGCCGAGTCGAGTAAGGTTGCCGCTACGCCGCCATGCACGACACCGATGGGGTTGTAGTGATATTCGGCCGGCGTGACCAGGAACACCGCGCGGCCTTCACTGATCTCCGCAATGCGGAAGTCCATCAACAAGCCGATTGGTGGCGACGGTAGCTCCCCGGAAACAATCTTCTGCAGATATTCGAGTCCCGTTAGTCCGGCGGCGGCTTTTGCGAGTGCAACCGGATCGTCCCAGGTGACGTTACGAGTGCGTTTAGTCATAGGGAAGTAGACTAATCGGTAGTCAGTAGTCAGTAGAAAAACTACTGATGGTTTTGGCGCAGGGTTTTGCGCAGCAGAAATATTGCTGCGAGGCCACCAGCAATCATCCAATTAAACGAAACTGTTCGGATGGGGCGAAATTGTGCGGCATCATTTTTCAGTTCAATGAAACCTACCGGAATGACTTGCATGCCGCCGCCCCCGCCGCCGCCCTCTTCGTCGTTGCGGTGCCCGACGCCGCCACCAAAACCCCAACGAGCTTTCGCTACTGGAATAACTGTAAGGCCATCACGCTCGACCGGATCGCCGAAGATACTTGTCGCGCGCGCCGCCACTCCCATTCTCTCAGCCATACCGCCGATGAACGTCTCCGCAGAGTTTGGTTTCTCTCGTTCCATAGTCTTCACCTTCATTCTGGATTAGACGAAATTGAACAACGCCGCGATGAGGAAGGCAAGTTGGCAACGGCGTAATCCCGGACTACGTTTTTTTGAAGATGCGGCGCGCTTGCGATGTCGCGTGAAACTCTGCCACGGGCGGCAACAGACGCTACCGAGGCGATTTGCGCACGAAGCCTCGCAACCTCCTCGAGAATGATCAGGGTCGTTGAAATGAGGTCACCACCACGCGGTAGCGGGTGGGTCCGTCGATTTTCGATTTCTGATTTCCGATTGGCAATCAAGAGATCCACCCGCTACCGCGTGGTGGTACTGACTTCATGTCACTCGGTGACGCTACTTCTTAATCACGAAATTCCTGCGACACCATCAAGCCGCGAATGCCGCCATCCATGATGCCGATGCCGAGGCGGCCAAATTGCGCGTGCAGGATGTTGGCGCGATGGCCCGGTGAGTTCATCAAACCGTTATGCGCGACCTGCAGCGTTGGGGCGAGGGCCAGGTTTTCTCCAGCAGTAAGATAACGAACGTGGGCTTCGCGCATGCGTGCGAATGGGTCGAGACCTTCCGGGGTGTCATGCGCGAAGTAGCCGCGGGCGAACATGTCGACCGAATGCTGGCGGGCCACCTCTGTCAATTCCGGATCGGGAGCCAGCGGTCGTAAGCCGGCGTTGGCTCTTTCTCTGTTTACCAGCACCAACATCTGCGCTTCCAGATCCGGTCGGGGGCGCGAATTCGCAACCTTGTAAGGCAGGTTGACGCGCTCGTGCGATTCGGGTTGGACCATCAGCAGGTTTAGCGTTTCAGCGACTGCTTCGGCAAAAACCGGGTGAAGTTTTGCTTCCAATCGCTCAGCGTAGACTGCCAGACGGTTTGCGATGGCGCTTTCCCGCGCGCGCTCTCGCAACCCTTCATTCAAAGGTATTGCAAGCATGAAGGCGGCAACGAGCGCCGCGGTGATAAAACCGTTGGCGATCCCGGGCAGAACACCAAGCGCGCGATTGAACGACCCCTCGTGAGTATCTTTCGCTATGCGCCCGAGCAATATTTTGCCCAGGGCTTGAACCGCCACTGTCGCAAGGATGGCTATAAGGATGAAGGCAAAGGGACGATCCCAAACTTCCGACCACAAATCAACGTGCGAACCGATCCACCTGGCAACGGGTTGATAGAAGCGCAAACCTGCAAAGAGAACCAGAGCCCAACCGAGCAGATCCAGTACGCCCAGTATGAAGCCACGACGCCAGCCGTTATAAGCGCTCAGCAAAACGATAACGACCAGGACAACGTCAATAAGGTTGAAAGTCATAAGCTACAAAAGGAATAACGCGATTATGCCTGACTCTTATCTACTTTCTGACACTTCGCACAATAGTAGACTATGCGAGTCCGTTCCTCTGCTGCGACGGCCTTGCCGTCGACCGTTTGTTGATCGTCCCCGTTAGCCGGGGTTTCGTCCATGTAAGTTTTCTGTCGCAGTTGTTTGATGGTTTCTCCGCAATGGAGGCATGGAAGATTGGTGCGTCGAAAGACAAGGTGCCGGGTGCCATATTCTCGACCCGGTTGATACACCAGCGATGGGTCGGCCCGCATACGATCACGTTCGGCGTCAGACGCGGTGGCGCTATGTTCATAGGCCCGCCGAGCCAGCAGCGGAATTGAGTTGCACAAGCACCGCAAGTCTCTTTTAGTAAGCGCACCAACTTCTCGCCAGGGATTCAGGCGACAAACGAAAAGCACCTCGGCCCTTAAGTAGTTTCCCAGACCCGCCAGGATACGTTGATTAAGAAGAGCTGCGCCTACGGTAATGTGGAGGTGCTGGTCCAATAGGAGCCGCCGTTGGAATTCAACCTCATCAAAGTCGCTATTGTTTCCGTAGGGTAGGACGTCAGGCCCAAGACTCGAAAGGTTTTGAATTAACAGATAGGGATTGCCTTCACCGACGTTGAAGATGGGAGCGGAAAAGAGCACCGCCGCCCCACCTTCAACTACAATGCGAGCACGCTCCCGCCGATCCTTTTCAACCGGAGGCTCGGGTGAAAAGGTTTGCCAGCGCCCCCACATCATCAAATGCGAGTGGAAGAAAAAGCCGTCGTCGATCAAACCCAGTAGATGCTTGCCGTGCGACAAAACACGATTAACTCGCCGGCCCTGCAAACGCGAGCCGTTAGCCTTCAACCAGGCACGTGCCTCGCGAGTGCGCGCTTCTAGAGACTTAATGACGCGCCCGGTCAAGACCGCATCGAGCGCGTCGGCGTATTTGCGAACTTCGGGGCCTTCGGGCATCTTTCAAGCGTGTACTTCGACAACCTGGAACGGATCTCTTCCTAGAGTTCCACTTTCTTGTTCTCGCCTCCACCCATCTCCGTTCCAGTAACGAGCGCCGAAACGAAGTGAAACGCGCGGGCGATGCTGCTCGAAGGACTATCCCAATATTCAGCTTTGTCGGCTCGGATTTTTAGCAGGGCAATATCCGGCTCCTCAGTGCCTTTGGGAAACCAAATCTTGAATTGCGGGCGCCAGAGCTCCTCAATCTTGGCACGGTCGCGCACGAGTTCAGCGGCGCCGGTAATCGAAACGTAGCGATGCTTCTCCGTATCCGCGAAACTAGCATTTACTCTGGGGGCTTTTCCGATCTCTGCAACTTTGTGGGAGCTGCCGTAAGTGAAAAACCAAAGGTCGCCGTTGGGATCAATATCTCCGTTCGAAGACATGGGACGACTGTGTAAATCCCCATTCTCGTCGACCGTCGTCAGCATGCAGAAGTCGATGTCTTTGATCATGTCTCGCAGTTTCTCGAGATCATCTGTTTGCGTTTGTGTTGCTGTCATTAGTTCGTTTCCCCCGGGTGAAAGTTGTTCTCCGCACGAAAAGAAAACATCGGTGTGCGGCTTTGATTCGTCGACAGGTGAGACCAAGAGCCTCAGCAGCAAGGTCGTTGCTGGTTCACTGCGAGTTCTCACCTGCTGTTATCCGTCCGAAGAAACGTATGCAAGTAAGAGGCCTCCAACGCGGTCACGAGGCTTGCGCTTCGATCGGTTCGAAAGGTCCTCCGAAGCAGATTGAGCTCTGTAGACAGTTATGACGCCTCAAATAAAAACCAGGACAAGCGAAAGATAGTTGTTTTCAGCGCTGCATTGTTGGAGTAAAGTGCGCGTAACGAAATTAGGGAAGAGTAATGAGTGATGGACCTTCCTAATTTCTGACTCCTGAATTCTGAGTTCTGAATTCTGCTTCCCGAGGTAACGCCATTGAAGATTTGCATTCTTGATCCTTCTTACGAGAACTCCGACAGTCCGATGAAGGATTACGATCCACTCTCCGACGTTCTTCGCCACCTCGAAGGCCACGAATGTGAAACCGCTTACATCGACAAAGCGAAAGGCGTGCGACAGATCATCGAGCTTTCACGGCGCGGTTTCGACGTCTTCATTAACCTATGTGACGGCGCCTGGGATGAAGATCGCCCTGGAGTAGAAATCGTGCAAACGATGGAGCGACTCGGGCTGGCTTTCACGGGCGCGAGCTCCAACTTCTACGAACCGACGCGCGAGATGATGAAGAAGGTTTGCCATTTCTGGGGTATCAAAGCGCCGGCCTCGGTCGTGGCCAGGGATAGCAAAAGCGTAGAATTTGCCGCCAAAACACTGCGTTTCCCCTTGATAACCAAGCACCCAAACAGTTACGGCAGCATTGGGCTGACTAAGCGGTCGCGGGTGGAGACGCCGGAAGAGTTACACGAGCAAGCGGAGAAGATGATGGCGGAGTTTGGAGCCACTTTAATCGAAGAATTTATTGAAGGACGTGAGTTTAGCGTGCTGGTGGTGGAGAACGCTCAGGATGAACTCAAACCTTTCGCTTATCGCCCGGTAGAGTTTCGTTTCCCGCGGGGCGAGTCGTTCAAGCACTTCGATCTCAAATGGCGCGACTATGAAGGCATGACCTGCCTGCAGTGTGAAGATGATGTGCTGGCCGCCCGGTTGGAAGATATATCGCGTAAGGTTTTCCTCGGGTTGAACGGCACGGGCTACGGCCGCTGTGACATTCGCATGGACAAGGACGGCGAGCTTTATCTTTTGGAGATCAATCCAAACTGCGACGTCGCTTATCCAACCGAGGAATCAGGCAGTGCGGATCTCATTCTGCTCTATGAACCCTGGGGCCATCGCGAGTTTTTTGAAAAGCTCATTACCGCGGCGTTGAAACGCCAACAGCGGCGACATAAAAGGTGGCACTTGCTGCTCGACAGCAAGGGTCAGTATGGAATGTACGCTCGGGAGACAATCGAAATCGGCGAGTTAGTCGAGGCGCAGGAAGAACAGCCTCACGTATTGGTGAGTGAGAGGCATGTCCGGCAAAACTGGAACGCTGAACACCAGGACTGGTTTGCCCAGTATGCCTATCCATTAACCGACCAGGTCTTTGTCAGTTGGAGTCCCGACCCCGAACACTGGAAGCCGATCAACCATTCGTGCAATCCCAATTCCTGGGTCGAAGGCTTGAATTTGGTGGCGCGCCGGCGGATAAAAGCAGGCGAGGAAATTACAGTCGATTACGCCACCTTTTATAACGAGCAAATGGAAGACTTTGTCTGTCACTGCGGTGCTCGCGGCTGCCGTAAGGTCATTCGCGGCAGCGACTATCTCAAGCCGTTCGTGGAACGATATGGCGAGCACGTTTCGGACTATGTGCGGATGAAACGAATGGCAGAGGCCGCGCGACAGCCTGACCGCGAAGAAATTTTCCAGTGACGTCGCTACGGCAATCCTAGAATCGATTTTACCTCCTGTCTTAATAGCGTTTTCGTTTCCGGGTCCCGGAATGAGGCGTGTTCCGGCCCACCTGGCACGGTCACAGCAACAACCCGGCCCTTCAATTGAGGAAATCGCTTTTCCAGATCTGCCACCCAGCCCGTCTGATCCCCCGCGTTCCGGGTATATGTCAGGAATTTCGTGGTCGGATTTCCGAGACTGACATAACCGAGGAAGCTCTCGACCTTTTTGTCGGCAATCTGTTTGGCCGGTGATTGCGGATCGAAACCCAGGGCGGCATCAGCAAAGCAGGAACGATGAATCATGATCAAAGCAGGCTTCTCACGCAGGATTTGATCTTCCCGGTGCCACAGCGGACTGGTATTTTCCTTTTGAAGAACAATCGGTAAGTCTCGTAGTATGTCCGTGATGTCATCCGCGTTCGTCCCGCCATTTTTTCTGGTTTCGGGATCGTAAATTCTGTCCGGTAGTGTCGAATCCATCAGTAAGACAACGGGTGTTTGTTTTCCCGGACTGAGCCAGTAGGCACTGCCTTTCCAGATAATCGTGCTTGCAACTGTAAGCATTGCCACGAAAAGTATTGCCCAACCCACGCGGCTCTTTAAACGTGTTCGACTCGACGCACTTAAGGGCGCGTCTGTGGTCGTTGCACGCGAAGCAAAGTAGTCTTGCGTGAGTTGCCGCACACTATTGCGCTCGGGCTCAGCAGGTGCACTCAGGCGACGGCTCACCCGGTGAAGGTCGGTGAGCAATTCCCGCGAGGTTTGGTAGCGTTCATTCCGTTCTTTGGTCAACGCCTTCGTGACCATAAAGTCGATAGTCTCCGGAATCCCCGGATTCGCAAGCGAGAGTGATTGCGGATCGCGTTCCAGTACCGAAACCAGCAGGTCGCTAGTGGTCGCGGCACTGAAAGGCGCGCGGCCGCTAATCATCTCGTAGAGTACAACGCCCAGGCTCCAGATATCTGTCCGGGCATCGACTGGAAGACCCCGCGCCTGTTCGGGAGACATGTAAGCCACCGTTCCCATCACCATTCCGGCACTCGTCTCGACGAATGGGCGCGTTGGGTCTTCGGCCGATGCGGCTTTTTGTTCGGCAAGTTTGGCCAAACCAAAGTCAAGCACTTTCACCAGACCGTCGCGGCGCAGCATTATGTTTTCGGGCTTGATGTCGCGATGGATAATTCCAGCGGCGTGAGCCACCTCGAGGGCTGAGGCCACCTGTTCCGCTATTCCAACCGCTTCGGCGAGCGGCAAAGGCCCGCTCAACATTCGCTGTCGCAGCGTTTCTCCCTCGATGTATTCAGTGGCGATGAACCGTCCATAAGCCGTTTCGCCGATTTCGTGAACTGTAAGGATGTTTGGCTGGTTGAGGGCTGAGGCGGCGCGCGCTTCCAGCTCGAATCGTCGCAGGCGATCCGGATTATCCATGAACGAAACTGAAAGGAACTTGAGAGCAACTTTGCGACCGAGTCGGCTGTCCTCCGCCAGATAGACTTCACCCATGCCCCCTTTGCCGAGGTTGGAAAGGATTTTGTAATGACCGACTCTTTGACCAACGTTAGGCTCGTGGCCATCCGTTAGTATTTCCGCCGCTACTTCGTAGGCCGGAGAATCGATGAAGCTGCCGTCTTTCTCATGTGACGAAATGAGCGACTCCACTTCACGGCGGAGCCCAACATCATCGCCACAGGCTTCGGCAAGAAAAGTTTGCCTTCCCGCCGGCTCCCGCAGCAGCGCCGAGTGAAATATCTTCTTCACTTTTTGCCAGCGTTCGGGGGTCATAAAGAAAATTATTTCTACTTCAATTCGAGCGACCAAATATTTCCAGTCGTCTCGGCGTATTCGTAGACTATTTGATTGCCGAGCGGCGACATTTCGGGATACCGAGCAAAAGCATTTAGCTTTGTGTAGTGAGTCAGTTGCTTCCGTTCTCTGGTACGGAGTGAAATCCAGTAAAGGTTCCACAGTCCGTCGTGTTCTCCCGCGTAAACGATCTTGTCCCCATCCGGCGACCAACTGTAAACAAAGCTGGAACCTTCAGAGGTCAGTTGCGTGGCCGGTCCACCGTTAGCGGGCATGATCATCAAGTATCCGTCTTCGCCCCTGGACGCGAGGAAAGAGAGATACTGTCCATCCGGCGACCACGAGGGAAAACCCATGCGATCGCTCTGAGAGAAGGTAATTTGTTTTGCCTCACCGCCCGCGAGCGGTGCGATCCACATGTTGATCGTGCCGCTCTTGACGGAATTGAACGCTACTTGTTTGCCGTCGGGAGAGAGGGCGGCAAAAGCGGCCGTGTCGCCAAGATCGAGAAGGCGTTCTTCTTTTCCGGTTTTCACAGAGACCGACCATAGCGTTATGGTGTTTGCTTCGCGTGCAGACAGAAACGCGATTTTGTCGTTGTCGGGAAACCAGCTTGGCTTGAAATCGTCCCCGGAATTTGTCGTCAGTTGAGTGAGGTTCTTGCCGTCGGCATCCGCCAGCCAAATATGAGATCCGCTGCCTGCGCGAATTTTAGCCAGTGCGATACGTCGCCCATCAGGAGAGAAGCGCGGAGTTGTATTCCGAGCACTTGTATCCTGCGCGAACGGGGTCGGCGCGCCAACGGAGTTCCCTGATAACGAGATCGACCTGAGAGTGCTCGAATATCGAGCAACGGTGTAGGCGATTTTCTTGCCGTCGAGAGAGATCGACGGACCTTTCATGTCGGAACCCGGACCGGCGCTGGCCACAACCTCAGGGTCGTCCGGGTTCCCCGTCGTTGATAGACGAATTCGTGCTAATCCCGAAGCACCTTTAACTCCGATTAGATAAATTTCGTCGCCCGCCGGTGAATAAACTGGATCTTCGCCCGAGGGCGCAATCTGTCTCAACTCTTTGGTTTGAACCGAGACTTGCCAGCACGACGACGAACTATAGTCGCTCGTCTGAAACGCGATGTGCCTACCGTCAGGAGACCAGGCAGGGTTGGAGTGCCCTCCCGGGGGCTGCCCTATCTGTGTAATTTGGGACGGCGACCCACCGTTCGAAGGGATGGTCCATATCGTTGAAGGCGTGAGCGCCGCGCCTTCACCAACATCTCTTCCCGCTCTCGACTGAAACGCTATCATCAAACCGTCACGCGACCACGAGGGACGTGAACCAAAGTCAACAAGCTGTTTCGGTGTCCCGCCCAAAGCCGGAACTATCCAAATTCCACCTCGATTCATGGAAAAGTAAGCGATGCGTTGACCGTCGGGAGACCACGCTGGTTGAAGATTCTGGTTACCGTCGGCGGTCAACTGTAGGTCGCGGCCGCCGGGTGTCAGTTGTTTGACATAGATTTCAAAACTGCCGTTTTGATCTGAACTATAAGCGACTGCGTTTCCGTCAGGTGACAGTGAAGGGTAATGGTCGAGGCCGGTTGAAAAAGTGACTTGCCGTGTATTGCCCACCAAGGGTCTTCGAGTTGCTTCTGCCGGCGTTCGGGAAATGGATTTAAGAATAATCCACCAACCGGCGAAAAAAAGCGTCGCCAGCGCCGCAACCGCGACTATAACCGTTATTCGGTTACGATGAAACGCCGAGCCCATCGGCAGCGTCGTGGTTGGGATCGTTTCGACCTCGTCAGTATCCGCCGCCGGATTTGCGGCAGAGGTGAGTAGCCTCTGATTCGAAGCAGCCGCGCCACTAGTCTTGTCAGAAGAGCGATCGAGCTTTGCCTGGAAATCGAGATCTTCTTTCAGGCTCTTGAGATCGAGTAGCAGATCTTTGACCACCTGATAGCGCTCTTCACGATCCTTCCGTAGCGCTTTGCTTACGATACGGACCAGCTCTGCTGGGACTTCCTCATTGAACTGCGCGAGAGAACGAGGCTCGCTTTTCAAGATCGCGGCGAGAACGTCGCTGGACGTTTCTCCCTCGAACGGTTTCTGTCCGGCAACCATTTCGTAGATCACCGAGCCCAAATTGAAAACGTCGGAGCGAGCATCGACTGTTTGCCCGCGCGCTTGTTCCGGCGACATGTAACCGATGGTGCCCATAATCATGCCTGACCCGGTCCGCATCTTTTGAGTGGGAGCGTCGCCTAACACCGCCGGCAATCCGGTTTCAATCAATTTCGCCAGCCCGAAGTCCAGCACCTTAACGTAGCCGTCGGGCCGAATCATGATGTTTTCAGGTTTGATGTCGCGGTGGATGATGCCGGCCTGATGGGCGGCGGCGAGTGCATCGGACACTTGAATCGCAATTTTCAGCGCCTCGTTAGGACTTATTGTCTCTAGCATTAGGAGTTCGCGCAGGGTTCTGCCTTCGACAAACTCCGTCGCAATCATCAAGGTCGAGATGGCGTCGCGGATCTCGTAGACCGTAATTATGTTTGGGTGATTTAGTGCGGAGGCGGCGCGGGCTTCCTGCTGAAAACGTGACAGGCGTTCTGGTTCTTTCGTAACGCTTGAAGGCAACAACTTAAGCGCGACTTTACGGCCGAGGCGCTTGTCCTGCGCCAGATAAACTTCTCCCATGCCTCCGCGGCTGATGAAAGAAATGATTTCGTAGGGTTCGACCACCTGACCGGGGTGGAGCTCGGTGCGGTCTCCGGCCAATAATTCAGCGGCAGATTGATACGCCGGTGAATCGATGAAGCTGCCGCCCTTCTCATGTGACGAAATTAGCGATTCGACTTCCAGACGCAGCTCGTTATCATTCCCACATGCTTCGGTAAGAAAAGTTTGCCTTCGCGCCGGCTCGTGCTGCAGGGCCGAATGAAAAATCTCCTTAACTTGTTGCCAGCGTTCGGGGGTCATGGGAGTGGTCAGTTTAGAGCAATGCGTTTGCTGGCTTCTGTTTTTGGGTGCGCGAGACCCCATAAGTGTTCCGGAAGCCAATGGGTAATCCAGTCAAAGCGACCTATTGGTCGGCAAATCGAGTGCTCAGCTTCGACTACTTCAATTCCATTAGCCAGATGTTGCCGGTGGTTTCTGTATACTCGTAGACAATCCTGTCACCCTGCGGTGACCACGCCGGATAGCGAACAAAAGCGTTCAGCTTGGTGTAATTCGTCACCTGTTTCAGGGCTCTACTTGTGCGTGATACCCACCAAAGATTCCAAAGGCCGTTGCGGAATCCGGCAAAGGTGATCTTGTCACCATCGGGAGACCAACTATGCGGCCAGCTCTGGCCGCGATCAGAGGTTAACTCCACCACTTGACCGCCGGCGCTGGGCATGATTCCGATGTTTGTGGTGTCACCGCGTTTCACCTCAAAGGCCAGGAATTGTCCGTCCGGTGACCAGCAGGGAAAGCCAATAGCCTCCTTGTCAAAAGTCAGTTGTTTCACCGCCCCGCTTTCGAGCGAGGCTACCCAGAGGTTAGTTGTTCCGCTCTTTGTGGAATTGAACACGACCTGTTTACCGTCGGGAGAAAGACGCGGGAAAGTCAAATCTTGATTGACCTCAAAAAGAGTCCTTTCCTTTCCTGTCTTAAGATTGATAGCCAACATCACATCCTTCCTCTGTCGGTTTGACTGGAAGGCGATTTGCTCTCCGTCAGGAAACCAACTCGGTCTCCAGTTGGAGGCTGGATCGGTCGTCAGCTGGGTCGCATTCCCACCATCAGGGTCTATCAACCAGATGTCCTGCTTACCGCCAACACGTATTACGTGGTAGGCCACTTTTTTGCCATCGGGCGAAAAGACCGGACTGGAATTCCGATAACTTGTGTCATGCGTCAACGCCACTGGAGGCTCGGTCGCTTCGTTGGCTCGCAGCGGTACGCGAACGGACAATAGATTGCTGACAACTGTTAATGGTGTGTAGGCGATCCTTTTCCCATCCGCCGAGATGGCTAAGCGCTTAATACGGGCAGGTCCAGTGCTGGCGATTTCAATGGGCTCGCCAATGGGTTCCCCACTTTCACGGGAAACACGCACTTTGGATAGTCCAAAATTCAAGTTAGCGGTTCCGAACGAAACGAAGTAAATGTTCTCTCCATCAGGGGCGTAGATTGGATCAATTCCGTTCGCAACGCGTTTCAACTGATCGCCTTCGACGGTAATCGTAAATATGTTGTCCTGGGAATCATACGAAGTGAACACTATTCGCTTGCCATCTGGCGACCACGATGGAGACCCATGTCCGCCTGCCGGCTTGCCTATCAAGGTAATCTGCTTTGGCGTCCCTCCCTGCGACGAGGTAGTCCAAAGGGTGGTAGTAAGCAGCGCCCCTGAACCAATCGCGTGGAGGTCGTCACCAATCCCACTTGATTGCAAGACAAGGGAACCGCCATCGGGTGACCACGCTGGATTGGAGCCGAACTCGGTAAGCTGTTTTGCAACTCCTCCCAGGGCGGGCACTATCCAGACACCTCCGCGATTTTTCGAGTGATAAGCGATTAGCTTTCCGTCCGGAGCCCACGCCGGCTCGAAATTCTGCGCACCATCCGAAGTCAACTGTATTTCACGTCCGCCTGGGGTCAGTTGACGAACGTAAATCTCATAACCACTACCATGATCGGAGCTGTAAGCGATGGAGTTCCCATCAGGTGAGAGTGAAGGATGCAGATCGAGACCTGACCCTGAGCTGATCTGGGAAGCCCTAAGTACGCCGGGAGTTACAGCCAGGCTGGCCGTCTTTTCTTTGTCTGCCGGCTGGTTGCGAACCGCAAACTTATATATTCCAACTGCCGCAACGACAGCCAGGATTGCGAAAGCAAGGACTACAAATCTGCGCTGACGTCCGAATGCCTTGCCGAGAGTCTCTCTCCCGGATGCGCTGGGCGTTTGTTGTGCCTCAGTAATGCGGCTGGACTCAGTCGCGCTGGTTACGACGGTCGCTATTGGCGTGCTGCCGCCCTCAGCGAGCGGTGTGGTGCGCTCCAACTCAGCCGAAAACTCCGAACGCTGCTTCAGGCTTTTCAGATCGCCGAGAAGTTCCTTTGCTGTTTGATAGCGTTCGTCTGGTTCTTTACGCAGCGACTTGCGCACAATCCATTCCAGTTCGGCTGCCATCTCCCCCGAAGGCCAGTCGTGCCAAGTTGGTTCCTTTTCCAGGACGGAAACGATCACATGACTCGTTGTTGAACCATCGAAGGGCGCACGCCCCGCTACCATCTCATAAAGCACGCAACCAAAACTCCAGATGTCGGTGCGCGCATCAACCGCTAACCCCCGTGCCTGCTCCGGCGACATATATTGAGCCGTGCCCATTACCATTCCCGGATCAGTCTTGACAAGAGCCTTCGTCGTCGCTTCCGAGCCACTCATTTTCGCTTGTTCGGTGAGCTTCGCCAGCCCGAAATCCAGTACTTTAACGATGCCATCCGGACGCACCATGACATTTTCCGGTTTGATGTCACGATGCACGATTCCGGCAGTGTGGGCTGTCCCTAGTGCACCGGCGACTTGCACGGCAATATCGAGCACCTCAATCATCTTAATCCTGCCGCCTGACATGCGCTGGCGTAAGGTCTCGCCCTCAACCAGTTCGGTGGCAATGAAATGTCGACCTTCTACATGTCCGATTTCATGAATGGTCAGAATGTTCGGATGATTTAGAGCTGAGGCGGCCCGCGCTTCCTGCTCGAAGCGGTGTCGACGATCCGAGTGTTGTGAAAGGTAGGGGGGAAGTAGCTTGAGGGCGACTTTGCGACCCAGTCGGTTGTCTTGCGCAAGGTAAACTTCGCCCATCCCGCCGCGGCTGATGAAGGAAGTAATTTCGTACGAGCCCACGGCTTGTCCCGGTTTCAATTCGGCTTTCTCATCCACGAACAACTCGGCCGCCGCTTCATAGGCAGGGGAGTCGATGAAACTCCCGTCCTTATCGTGCGAGGCAATCAGTGATTCCACTTCTTTCCGAAGAGATTCGTCGCCACCGGACGCGTTCGAGATAAAGACAGATCTTTGCTCCGGCTCCTGCTGAAGAGCCGAATGAAATATTTCTTTAACTTGTTGCCAGCGTTCGGGTGTCATGGGAGTAACGCAAACTTTTCAGTTTGCCAGCGCAAGCTAACGGCTTGCGCTACCTAGTTTGCCAGGTCTTCTACTATCAACGCGCAGGAGATCGGCGCTGTCCCTCAAATCCCTCAAATCGTTATTCAAGCTTCCGTCTTAGCCACGCCCGCGCCATTTTCCAATCTCGCTCGACTGTGGCATGCCCGATACCAAGCACCTCCGCGGTTTCCTCGATCGAGAGCCCGCCAAAGAACTTCAACTCGACGATGCGCTCCTGCTGTGGGTCTATTTTGGCAAGTTCTTCCAGTGCCTCATGGAGGGCGAGTACATCGACCTCGCTTTTAGCTACGAGTCTTTCAGCGCTGGTAATAGAGAGCCTTTGCTGGTCTGACCCGCCTCTTTTCGCGGCTTTATGTTGGCGTGCATGGTCCACGAGAATGCGGCGCATAAGCTGCGCCGCAATACCGTAAAACTGTGCGCGGTTCTGCCATTTGGCGGCCTTTTGATCGATTAGCTTCAGGTACGCCTCGTTAACCAGCGCGGTGGGCTGTAGGGTGTGGTCCTGACGCTCGCGCCTCAGATAGTTGCTGGCCAGCCGGCGGAGCTCGCTGTAGACCATAGGCATCAACTTATCGAGAGCTGCCTGATCGCCGTTGCTCCAACGAGTAAGGAGTTGAGTTATGCCATCTTGCGATTGCATTTCAGTGGCCCAACTGCTGGGAGCGAAGAAGGGTTAAATATCCGTGTGTCTGGGACTTTTGCGTTACTAGGCTCAATGCGGAGGAATTCTACCTTAAGAAGTTTTCAAGCCGTGAGGGATTTTCCGCCGAGTCTCCGCGTTAGTAAGTGTAGGGGGCATAGAGGGACGAAGCGGAAGCCGAAAAGGAACGGCCGCCCAAAAACAACCGCATGGGACTCGGCTTCAGCCCCAGCGCAAACGACTCGAAGGAGAATACCCATGAAAAAGCAGGCATACACGATCGCAACAATGATAATGTTAATGATAGTTGCCGGTCTTTCCACAGCCAGGGCGCAGACCAGCGGCACCACCCAGCTGACTGCCAACATCCCGTTTGATTTCAGCGTCGGTAACCAGACGATGCCGGCCGGTGAATACACCGTCCGCTGCACTAATCCGGCTTCCGACCTGAAGCTATTGCGACTCCGGAGCAGCGACGGACGCGCGAGTGCGATGGTCCGGACCAACAGCGTAATCGGCAAAACGCTAGCGGACGCGAAGCTAGTCTTCAATCGCTACGGCGATCACTACTTCTTCGCGCAAGCCTGGATGCCGGCGGACAACATCGGGATGCAGGCGCCGAAGTCGCGAAGCGAAAAGCAGATAGCACGTGATTTGATCGCTAACCGGATGTCCAAAGAATCAGTCACGATCGCTGCCCGGCGTTAGCGCCCACCTCATCATCAAGACATCAGCAAGCAGAGAATTCAATTGGGGAACTCGCTGCAGCTGACAAGCGGCAACCCGAAGTCACCCAGGCTTCGGGTTGTTGCTTTCTCCGTTCATCCCGAATTGTAGACTTCGATTATCAGATGAGTCTTGCGCACCCTCTTGCGGTGACATAGACTCGCTCCGCTCTGTTCATCCCGGTTTCGATCTCTACTATGAGCTCTTCCGAAATCGCAAAGCCAAACATTCGCACCGAAGCCATCGCCGGCATCACCACCTTTTTCACGATGTCGTATATCGTGGTGGTGAATCCTTCAATTCTTTCGACACCCGGAACCGGCATGGCGTTCAGTGGCGTGCTCACCGCGACGGTGTTGGTGTGCTTCATCATGACGCTTTTCATGGGTCTCTATGCCAGGCTGCCTTTTGCAGTTGCGCCAGGCATGGGTATCAATGCCTACTTCACATTCACTATTATTCTCTCGCAGAAAGTGTGGTGGCAGGTGGCGCTGGGAATTGTGTTTTGGGCCGGCGTCCTGTTCCTCGTCATTTCCGTTACGCCCGTCCGCGAAACCATTGCTAAAGCGATTCCTGCTGAACTACGACTTGCCACCGCCGGCGGCATCGGTATCTTTCTCACCTTCATCGGACTCAAGAACGCCGGACTGATCGCCGCGGATCCCGTAACCTTCGTTAAGTTGGGAACGCTGGGGGTGCCGGCCTTGCTAACGATTGTCGCCACGGCGATTTCAGTCTGGCTGTTGACGCGGAAAAGCGCGCTCGCATTTCTCGCGGGCATAGTCTTCGCCACCCTGGCGGGTTGGGCGCTTGGCCTGGTGAAAGCTCCGGACAAGCTTTTCAGCGCTCCTGATTTCAAAACTGTCCTTTTCAAACTTGACATTCTCGGCGCCTTAAAACTGTCTCTGCTGCCAGCGATTATCGGCATCCTGTTTACCGACCTGTTTGATTCGATCTCTACCTTCATCGGTGTTGCGCACGCAGCGGATCTGCTGGATGAACACGGTCATCCAAAAAATCTGAAGCAGGGTTTGATTGTCGATTCCTTTGCCACACTCGGTGCCGGCGTGGCTGGAACATCGTCAGGCACTGCTTACATCGAAAGCGTGGCGGGCATCAACATGGGCGGGCGCACCGGAATGACCTCGGTGTTTACCGCGCTATGCTTTTTGCCATGTTTCTTTCTGGCGCCGCTGGCGGGGATGGTGCCGGCTTATGCAACCGCTTCGGTGTTAATACTGGTGGGTGCTTCGATGTTTCGCAGCGTGGGAGAGATCACGTTCTCGAAGATTGAAGAGGGGCTGCCGGCGTTTCTGACGATAATCCTAATCCCGCTCACCTTCTCAATCACGCAGGGAATTCTGTGGGGGTTCATCTCCCACGTTGGCCTGTATTTGATTGTTGGCCGTCGGCGAGATATTCATCCCGTAATGTATGCCCTGGCGGCAATTTCTATCGGACTGCTGCTACTGGAGCATGCGAAGTTTGGGTGATCAGGAAGCGGGGGCAAGCCCGCCTTCCCAACCCCGAGCCTTCCTGGCTTTATCGGTTGTTCAACCTTGAACGCCTTTCAAGCAATGATTAGCGCTCGACCATAATCAGCTTATGGTCGGGAAGGCGGGCTTGCCCCCGCTCTTATCTAGAACGTGCAGTTATACGTCTTCATCGCGGTGCGTGCCTGCTCGGTGGCCTGTTTGCAGGCGGCAGCTAAGCTGGGTTTGGTTTGCGGGTTGTCGGCCAATTTCTTCCACGATGTGCGCAATTGGTCCAAGGCTGTTTTGTATTGAGCGCGGGCTACTTCGGGAACTTTGCCTGACACGCAAGCGTCGTAGGCAGCGATGTACTGGTCGCATTCCGGTACACCAATCTTATCCGCACTAGCCGTTGTCGCTGTGGTTGATGCGGGCGTTGTGGTCTTGGTGGCTGCTGTATTGGCGTTACTGTTGGTATTAGTTTCTGTCTTGGCGCAACCTAATAGAAAGATGGCGCACACCACGCACAAAAATAATGAAAGTTTGGTTAACATTTTGATGCTCCTAAGACTTCAGCCTGTTATTGCGGCTGAATTTGTTGCAGGGATGGTAGAGCGCGGGAATAATACACGAGAAATGGGAATCGAGCAGCTATGCTTTCTTACTATCGATGTATCTTGAACCAATGAGAACAACGTCGAGAAACGTCAGGTCGCGGATCGCAGGTCCTATCGAGGTTCCCTTAGCAATAGTTCTACTGAGCGCGCTCGCCTGCATCGCGCTCGGACAAACACCTGTCCCTACACCCACCCCTGACCAACGCGGCCTCGGTGTACAAAGCAGGGGCGCAGCGAATGGTCCGCAAACCGGGTCGCAAACGCGTCAGGCCAAACCGGAGCTGGTCCTTCAGACGGGCTACAACAATTTCTTCGGCGCGACCAGGCTGGTTTTTAGTCCGGATGGTCGCCTGCTCGCCACCGCGACATTCCGCAGCAGCTCAATCAAGCTATGGGACACTGCAACCGGGCGCGAGCTGCGCAATCTCTCGACCGGCAAACAGAGCGGGATGGGAATGTCGCCGGCGATCGCCTTCAGCCGTGATAGCCGTTTAATTGCCGCGGCCGGAGGCGAAAACACAGTCAAGGTTTGGGATGTGACCAGCGGTCGCGAAATGCAAACGCTAACGTCGGCTGAAGGTGGACTGGCATCGTCAATTGCCGGCGTTTATTTCATCGCGTTCAGTTCGAACGAACGGTTGGTCACTATAAGTGACGCCATCAGGGTATGGGACATCGCGTCAGCAAAAGTGGTATCAACAATCTCCTCGGAAACTTTAAATTCATTAGCTCTAATGGGCGGTGAAGGGGGCGTCACGCTGAGTCCCGATGGAACCCAACTCGCCCGGCTGTCCAATGCCGCGGGGGACAACAAAGTTCAAGTTTGGGATCTCGCAACGAGTCGGGAGGTGCGCGCAGTAAACCTCCACGACAAAGACATCGATGCTGCTGACATGGCACTTACCGCCGATGGACACGTGCTTTTCGCGGGCATCGTCGACAAGCGAGTAAAACTTTGGGACCTAACCAATCGCGCCACCGAGCGTGACGTGGGATTAACCACGCAGGGATCAGCCACGCAACCTGTTGGGCAGCTCAAATTCAGCCGCGATGCTCGGCTACTCTCTTTTTCAGAAGGGTATACCGTCAAACTCTGGGACGTCGTGAGCGGTCGCGAGTTACCGGCTTTGCTCGCACCTAATAGTGGTCTCTTTGCCACCACCGGCCGCGTCTTCGCTGGTTTTAGCGACGATGGGAAAAAAGTTGCCACCGGAGGCTTTGACACACCAACCATCCTTTGGGAAACAGACACCGCGAAACAGTTGCTCAAGCTTAGCGGTCGCACAAACATGGCTTACAAGGTCGCCTTCAGCGCTGATGGCAACCAACTTTCTTCCGGAGGCCGCACGCGTTGGGATCTGCGTACCGGTCGGGGATTACGACTCGCCACCGCGCCAACCGAACAACTGCTTGGCTTTCCGAGTCCTGACGGACGGCTGCTCGCAGCGTTTACGCCTAACAGCGGAACCGTATCGATATTGGAAACGCCCAGCGGCCGCAAATTGCAAAGCCTGACTCCAACAACCGGCGAATACGTTGTTCAGCGCGTCAGCTTCAGTCCGGACGGAAACATGCTCGTCGTGATTTACTCCGCGAGTGAAGCGCTTATGAGGCAAGCGCCTCAGGCGGGCCAGTTGCACAATAACCTCGTCAAGATATGGGACGTGAAGGCTGGTGGCGAACTGCGCAGCCTGCCCTCCACGGGTTCCGCAACCGAAGCCGGATTCAGTCAGGACGGCCGCTTGGTTGCAACGTTGGGAGCGATGGGCGAGATCTCTTTATGGGAAGCGGCTTCCGGCAGCAAGGTGCGCGATCTGACTTCTTCTCCGATGGCAGGCCTCACGCAAATGATGACTGGCATGAGTGGCATGACAGCGGACCAACTCAAAAACATGAGGCGAGGAAAACCAGGCAGCATGCCGCAGATGCCTGACATGACCGCCATCGCTGACATGATGACGAACGTAATGGGCTCAATGTCTGCAGGCACCATGGGCAGGAGTGTAACGTCTCTGGCATTCAGTCCCGATAGCCGGATCCTGGCCATTGGCGGAGTCGAGTCGAAGTCAAACCTTGATTTCGCAGCGATGATGAATCCTGCTGCGCAAAAAAACCGGAAGAACTCCAAACCGCAGGATCCTGACGAGATCATGAAGAACATGAAGGTCGAGGCTGTCGGCGAGGTAACACTCTGGGACGTGGCGAGCGGCAAGGAGATCGCCGCGCTGAAAGGTCATGGCAAAGGCGTCACCCAGGTGGCCTTCAGTCGCGACGGTCGCTTGCTGGCTTCGAGCAGCAGCGACAACACCATCAGGATTTGGGACCTTGCCGGGCGGAGGGAACTGCGCACCCTCACCGGGCACACCGCCAATATCGAATCGCTGGATTTCAGCCCGGACTCGCGGCTACTCGCTTCGGCCGGCGACGACGGCGGCACTTTCCTGTGGGACGCAAACACCGGCGAACATTTATTGACGCTTATCTCGCTCGACGACGGCGGCGAATGGATGGTCGTCACTCCGCAGGGCCTGTTTGACGGAACGCCGGCTGCCTGGAATCAAATTCTCTGGCGCTACAACCAGGACACTTTCAACGTCGCTCCAATCGAGTGGTTCTTTAATGAGTTTTATTATCCAGGTTTGCTAAGCGATGTCTTCGCTGGTAAACGTCCGAAGGTCGCTGTGGATGTCTCGAAAAAAGATCGCCGGCAACCAGTTGTGAAATTGTCAGTTGCTGGAGAAGCAACCGCGGCGATCGCTGCGCGCACGATCAAGGTGAAGGTCGATATTTCCGAGGCACCGGCGGATCAAGACAATCCGCAGGGCAGCGGCGCGTGCGACGTGCGCTTGTTTCGCAATGGTTCGCTGGTCAAGGTTTGGCATGGCGATGTATTGAGTGGAAAACCGTCAGCCACTTTTGAAGAAGAGATTACGGTTACCGCTGGACCGAACCGGCTGACCGCCTATGCCTTCAACAAGGACAACGTCAAAAGCAAAGATGCGCAGTTGGCTTTAACCGGCGCCGACAGTTTGAAGCGCGCCGGCACCGCTTACATCATCGCTGTCGGCATTAATGAATATGCGAACGCACAGTACAACTTGAAGTATGCCGTGGCCGATGCTCAGAGCTTCGGCGATGAGGTGCGACTCAGGCAAAAACAAGTGGCGCAGTTTGAGCGCGTCGAAGTTGTGCCGTTGATAAATGAAAACGCAACTAAAACCAACATCCTTGCAGTCTTGAACCGGCTCGCCGGCGTTCCCGGCACTCCGTCGTTGAAAGTTGGTCCCTATGACGGCTTAAAGCGCGCCGAACCCGAAGACACTGTGATCATCTACTTCGCTGGACACGGCACCGCTCAGGCGCAGCGCTTTTATCTCATTCCTCACGACCTCGGCTACAGCGGCGAACGCACAAAACTCAATGAGGCTGGCCTGAAGTCGATTCTCGAGCACAGCATTTCTGATGTGGAGCTGGAGCAGGCGGTCGAGCCGCTCGACGCCGGTCATCTGCTGCTGATCATCGACGCCTGTAATTCCGGGCAAGCGTTGGAAGCCGAGGAAAAACGTCGCGGCCCGATGAATTCAAAGGGTCTGGCCCAACTGGCTTATGAGAAAGGCATGTACATCCTTACGGCGGCGCAAAGCTATCAGGCGGCACTCGAGGCTGCGCAATTTGGTCATGGGTTGTTAACGTTTGCGTTAGTCGAGGAAGGATTGAAGACTGCCATCGCTGACAATGAACCTAAGGACGGAATATTAAACGCGAGCGAGTGGCTCGACTTCGCGACTGAACGCGTGCCGCAGATGCAGGAAACGAAAATGAAAGAAGGGCGGGGTGTTGGTCTGGCAATCGCGTTCACCGAGGGCGAGCAAACTATCGCTGAGCCGGAGAAGCGCAGCCTGCAGCGTCCGCGCGTGTTTTATCGGCGAGAGCTGGAAACGAATCCGCTGGTGATCGCGAAGCCGTGAAGGATTTGGGCTAGAATATCCTGACGAATTCAATTTGGATCTGCAACAAGTTGATGCTGTCTGATTTCGCCCCAGCGGGCGAGATGTCTATAGCCCGAGGTCACGCTTAAGCTCGCGCTCCAAAGGAGCGCAACAGCCTGGCAGACTGGAAGCATATTTTGCTCCGGACGGAGCAAAAAAAGATTTGAGTGGGTGGTTTGTTGCTATAAACATGTCACTCCTGCGGAGCGAAGAGCAGTTTCAAGGCACCGCAACTTTTGAATCCACCCTTGACGAATCGACGGCCCTACTTTCTCCAGTCCACTGTCACATGAGCCCAAACGCAAACAACCACCTTATCGGCAAATCCGCACCGCGCAAGGAAGGCCGTAAGAAAGTCACCGGCGCGGCGTTGTACGTTGATGACATCTCGTTTCCCGAGATGGTTTATGGCGTGACTGTGCGCAGTGCCTCGGCTCGCGGACGCATCAAAAGCATTTCATTCGCAGGTGATATTCCCTGGAACGAATTTACGATCGTCACTGCTAAGGACGTTCCTGGCGACAACTACGTGGCGTTGATACTTAACGACCAACCGTACCTGGCAGACGAGGTAGTCAATCATCCGGAAGAACCGATTCTCCTGCTGGCCCACCCGAACAAATACTTGTTGGAAGAAGCCCGCAGGAACGTTCACATTGAAATCGAAGAGCTGCCGCCGGTTTTTACGCTCTCCGAGTCACTGGACAAGAAAGAGATCATTTGGGGCGACCAGAACCTCTTCAAATCTTTTCTGGTTGATAAAGGAAACGTAGATGACGTTTGGTCAACCGCAGATTTTGTCATTGAGGGCGAATATCAAACCGGCGCACAGGAGCAACTCTACATCGAAAACAATGGCGCGATTGCTATCGCCAATCCCGCGGAAGGGGTGACGGTTTGGGGTTCAATGCAATGTCCTTACTACGTTCATAAGGCGCTGGTGAAACTGTTTGGCCTGCCCGAAGAAAAGGTCCGCGTCATTCAAACTGAAACCGGCGGCGGCTTTGGTGGTAAGGAGGAGTATCCGTCACTGCTGGCGGGTCACGCTGCTCTGCTGTCGTGGAAATCCGGCAAGCCGGTGAAGATGATTTACGACCGCGCCGAAGACATGGTGGCAACCACGAAACGTCATCCCTCGCTCACTCGGCACAGGACCGCCGTCTCGAAGGACGGCAAGCTGCTCGGGATGGAAATAGAGTTCATCATCGACGGCGGCGCTTATTGCACGCTTTCTCCGGTCGTCCTTTCACGCGGAACAATCCACGCTGCCGGTCCTTATTTCTGTCCCAACGTGCGCATACGCTCGAGCGCGGTTGCCACCAACGTTCCTCCGCATGGGGCCTTTCGAGGGTTTGGCGCACCGCAAAGTATTTTTGCGCTCGAGCGACAACTCGATAAAGTTGCCCGAACGCTGGGGCTGACTCCCGATGAATTTCGCCGCCGCAACTTCGTGAAGGAAGGACAAACAACCGCGACCAGCCAGTTGATTCGTGAAAAGGTGGATATGGAGCAGCTGCTCGATCGAGCGTTTGAGCTGAGCGGTTATCATGAGAAACAGCAGCGATTCGCGAGAGAGAATCAGGAGCAGGAGGCAGGAGCCGGGGGCAGCCATAAATCAGGGATCAAGAAGGGCATCGGGTTCGCTTCATTCATGCATGGCGCCGGCTTCACAGGTTCGGGCGAAGTTTACCTGGCATCGGTAGTGGGCGCCGAAGCGACGGCGGAAGGACGCGTGCGCATTCTGGCCGCCAGCACTGAGATCGGTCAGGGCACTAACACCGTTTTCTCACAAATCGCCGCGGAAGCGCTTGGTATTGAAGCGGGTTTGATCGATATCAGCCAGCCCGATACGGCGAACGTTCCGAACAGCGGGCCGACAGTGGCGTCGCGCACCTGCATGGTGGTGGGGAAACTAGTGGAGTCTGCCGTGCTCGGCTTGAAGCAAACCCTGATCGGCAGCGGACTCTTATCCGAAGGTTACGGCTCAGAAGAATTTCAATCAGCCTGTCGCAAGTACATCGAAACGCATGGTCCCTTAAAAGCTTTTAGTAAGTATCAGGCTCCGCCGAATGTTTACTGGGATGACGAGAAGTATCAGGGTGACGCTTATGGCACTTACGCCTGGGCAGTTTACGTTGCCGAAGTGTCAGTTGATCTGCTCACCTATGAGGCGCATGTAGATGATTTTGTCGCGGTGCAGGAAGTTGGACGAGTAATCAATCCGGTGCTGGCCGCCGGGCAGATAGAAGGCGGTGTGGCGCAGGCAATTGGTTTTACACTCTTTGAAAACGTGGTGTGGAAAGACGGGCGCATGGCTAACAGTCAAATGACTAACTACATCATGCCAACCGCGGCTGACATTCCGCCGATTCGTGTTTACTTTGAAGAGCACCCTTATGCATATGGTCCCGGAGGCGCGAAAGGAATCGGTGAACTGCCGATGGATGGTGCTGCCCCGGCAATTCTAAGCGCGATCGAAAACGCGACGGGCGTAAGTTTTAATCACGTGCCGCTGATGCCGGAAGCGATGATGGATGAGTTGAGTGATTGCTAACGTGTGGCGGGGGCAAGCCACCCTTCCCAACCCGGAGACTGCGCCGCAGCTTAGCCAAGGTTGCATTGGGTGGCTCTCAAAAAACGCGTTCGCCCTTCTTTTCAAGTAAGCTCAGAGTCGGGAAGGGTGGCCCGCCCCCGCTCCTGATTGTCAAAAGTGGAATCAGCCGACAACAAGATGAAGATTGAATTCTCAGTTAACGGCGAGCCGCGAACGCTCGAGGCGCATCCAATGGCGCGCTTGCTTGACGTGCTGCGCGAGCAGTTGCACCTGACCGGAACCAAGGAAGGTTGTGGCGAAGGTGAGTGTGGCGCGTGTAGCGTCGTAATTGATGGCCGGATTGTGAACAGTTGTCTGGTTCCGGTGGCACAGGTTGAGGGAGCGACGATCAAAACGATCGAGGGGGTCGCGAACGGCGAACAGCTGCACGCGGTGCAACAGGCATTCATCGATTGGGGTGGAGCCCAATGCGGCATTTGCACGCCGGGCATGGTAATGGCCGCCGTGGATTTGCTCGAACGAAATCAGAATCCTACGGAAGCCGACATTCGTAACGGACTCGCCGGAAATCTTTGCCGGTGCACGGGCTATATGAAGATTTTTGAGTCGGTGGTGCGAGCTTGTCAGGGGACGATCTGAAGTGGCGGGACTTGAGCAACGACGATGATTCGAAATCTAGTTGCCGAGATAAGTCTGAAGCTTCGGTGGAACCCGGAAAAAAGAAAAAGACCAAGAATGCGAGCATTCATTCCTAATTATCAACTTGTAACGCCGACATCACTACCCGAGGCACTAAGCACGCTCGCGCGTGAGCCGGGCGTCTGGCAGCCGTTTGCCGGCGGTACTGATCTGATGGTGTTGCTGGAATCAGGCAAGCTGCCCCATAAAAATTATCTCAACATCTGGAACCTCACAGCGCTGCGCGGCATTGAAGTCTCGAACGAGCACGTTACGCTCGGCGCGCTAACGACTTACACGGAAGTTCAATCGCAGGAAGTCCTGCGCGAAGAGTTTCCTATGCTCTGTCAGGCGGCCAGCGAAACCGGCGGCCTCGCAATTCAAAACCGCGGCACCCTGGGTGGCAATATCGTAAACGCTTCGCCCGCGGCAGACTCGCCTCCGGCCTTACTTGCCTATAATGCGGAGTTGGAACTTCTCTCGGTACGCGGCTCGCGCTGGGTGCCTTACCAAAGTTTTCATACCGGTTACAAGCAAACAATCATGCAGCCTGATGAACTGCTGGCCCGTATTCGCCTGCCGCGCCTCTGGCCCGATATGCGCCATTACTATCGCAAAGTGGGCACGCGAAAAGCGCAGGCGATCTCGAAGGTTTGCTTCGCCGCAACCGCGCGAATAAATGAAGGCATTATCGATCTAATACGAATCGCTCTTGGTAGCGTGGCGCCAATTCCACTTCGCTGTCGCAAAACCGAGGCAGTGTTGCAGGGCGCGCTGCTCGACGAAACCGCTATCGAGAAAGCACGCGCGGAATTGTCTCGGGAAATCGTACCCATTGACGACATTCGTTCCACCAAAAACTATCGCCTCAAAATCAGCCTAAATGTGCTGGAAGACTTCCTGCGACAATTAAGATCCTGATGACCAGTAAATACCCAAGCAAAACTTCTCTGTCCACAGTCGGAATAGTTTTACTGCTGTTGCTCACGTCAACCGTTGCGTTCGGCGACTGTCCGGTCAATCCCTCAGGCGGCGATCCATTGCAGATGCTCGTAATAGGCGACTCGATAATGTGGGGACAGGGTCTCAGAGAAGACGAGAAATTTTCCTCACGCGTGAAGTGCTGGCTGCAGCAGAAAACGGAAAGAGAAGTAAGACTTCACATGGAGGCACACTCAGGCGCAGTTATTTCCGGAGCAGGTGCGGCGAAACCTTTGTTTACCTCCATTAATGGCGAAGTTAACATGACTTCACCGACAATAAACGACCAGCTTGATCACGCCGTCCAGTTTTACCAGCAGAACCAGACAAGTCCGGCGCTCATACTCATGAACGGTTGTATAAACGATGTTGGGGTAAAGAACCTGCTGGCTGCGTCAACTCCGCTTGAGGATCTGCGTGAGCAGGCAAGACTGAACTGCGGCGAGAAGATGCAACGCCTGCTAGAGCGGGTGAGGGAAGGATTTCCCAAAGCACAGGTGATCGTCACCGGTTACTATCCAATAGTTTCGCCGCAAACGGCCGACAACGCGTTTCTGCGCCTGCTGGTAAAAAAACTAAATAACCAAAGACCTGAAGTGCGGAAGATGTCTGACAAGGAGATGCGAGCGCGTCTCATAGCGATCTCAGACGAGTGGTATAAGGCTTCCACCGCCAGCCTGCTGGAAGCGGTCACGAAAATAAATAGTGCTGCAAACGCCGATTCACCTAAAGTGCTGTTCGCCGAAATCCAGTTTGGACCCGAACATGTGTTTGCCGCGCCCCAGACATTGCTGTGGACTTTTCTCTTCGCCTCCACCAACCTTTCCGGCTTCGCGAAAATAGTAGTCTTACTTTCATTCGGAACCGCTGCCTACAAAGCAAACGATCACGTCAGGGAGAGCAGAATCAAGAGTTGTGAAGAGACGTTTAAGAAACCAAAGGCTACCAAAGAAACCAAGAAGGAGAAGGAAGACCGGGAGGATCTCTTCCTGATTTGCCGTTATGCTTCGTTGGGCCATCCCAATCACATGGGAGCGCTAATATATACCGAAGTGATTAAGGGACAGTTGTTGCAACTGATAGATAAGTCCGGCTGGAAACGTGATACTAGTAACCATCTGAGTCTTCAGTGAAAGGACCGCCAACAATGAGTTTCCCCTTCAATGAAATGGAATTCAAACGAAGTGCCGTCCAGCCGGTCGAGTGTATTAAGGCTGGTTGGGAATTGATCCGGAGTCAATACTGGCTTTTCGTTGGCATGACTGTGGTTGGGATAATAATTGGCAGCGTGGTTCCTTTGGGTATTTTGATGGGCCCGATGATGTGCGGCATTTATCTGGCTCTCTTCCAGACCAGGCGCGGGCAGCCGATAGAGTTTGGTCTTCTCTTCAAAGGCTTTGACTACTTTGGCGATGCGGTGATCGCGGCGTTGTTACACATGATTCCGATTGTGATAATCATCGCACCTGCATACGTCCTTTACATCGTGGGAATGTTTGGGATGATGGCGTCTTCCCAAAATGGAGAGCCCAACCCGGGAGCAATGCTGGGTTTCTTCGGTGTTTTTGCGGTGGTTTGGCTCGTAATCATGTTGCTCTTGATCGTGCTCTCCGTCGTATTCTCGTTTGCCTACCCACTGATCGTAGAACGTCGCATGAAGGGATTCGATGCAGTAAAGCTAAGCGTACGAGCAGGCTTCGCAAACTTTTGGAGTTTACTGGGAATGCTCATATTGAATGGTCTCTTAACTTTTGTGGGTCTGCTTTTCTGTTACGTCGGCGCCTTTCTGGTAATGCCCATCGGTTTTGCTGCGATTGCTGTTGCGTATGAGCAAGTGTTTGGGCTCAGCGAAGTGAAATCCAATCTGCCGCCGCCTCCGCCGTCTTTTGCCTGAGGTGCGTCTCAATCAAACTAATAGTTTGCGCAATCACAATTAATGCCGACGCCTACTCTCGCCATTCGCGGGCCTCGAGTTGTCTTACCGGGTTCGATTGCCCCCGCTTCCATCCATATCGTTGACCACACGATTGTGACCGTCGGCTCGTATGAAAGCGTGCCTGACGACTGCGAACTGATTGAAGCCGACGCCGCCTCGCTGGTGATGGCCGGCCTGGTTGATACTCACGTTCACATCAACGAGCCGGGCCGCACTGAATGGGAGGGATTTGCAACCGCGACGCGAGCAGCCGCAGCCGGTGGCATAACTACTTTGGTGGATATGCCGCTCAACTCGATTCCTCCGACAACAACGGTACCGGGACTCCGGGAGAAGTTAGCAGCGGCCCGCGACAAATGTTTCGTAGATGTGGGCTTTTGGGGTGGCGTGGTTCCGGGAAACACCGGTGACCTTGCTGCGCTAGCTGCCGCCGGCGTCGCGGGCTTTAAGTGTTTTCTAATTCACTCTGGCGTCGATGAATTCCCGAATGTTACTGAGAAAGACCTGCGCAACGCGTTGCCGGAGTTGTCCAGGCTGGGCGCGCTCTTAATTGTTCACGCTGAAGTGCCCGGACCAATAAACAGGACCGGCATTTCTGCCTCTCCCGCAGCGGAAGATGCAGTAGGGACAGAGAAGAACTTCTTTCCTACTCGATACGAAACTTTCCTCGCGTCTCGTCCACGTGCGGCAGAAGACGAAGCCGTTGCGTTAATGATCAAATTGAGCGGGGAGTTTGGCGCTCGGGTCCACATCGTTCACCATTCCTCCGCTGACTCTCTGGGCATGCTGCGCGAAGCAAAAGCGGCCGGAATGAAAATCACCGCGGAAACCTGTCCGCATTACTTGAGTTTCGCAGCCGAAGAGATTCCTGAAGGGGCCACTGAATTCAAATGTTGTCCGCCGATTCGCGAGGGTGATAACCGTGAACAACTCTGGACCGCCCTCAGCGACGGCACCATCGATATGGTCGTTTCGGACCACTCACCATGCCCGCCCGAGATGAAGTTGCGGGAGAGTGGCGATTTTCTGCAGGCCTGGGGTGGCATATCTTCTCTGCAGCTGCGCTTGCCGGTTGTTTGGACAGAAAGCAAACGGCGCGGGTTTTCACTCGACGAGGTGGCACGCTGGCTGTGTAGCGCCCCGGCAAAACTGGTCGGGCTTGAAGGCCGCAAGGGTCTGATTGCCGAAGGCTACGATGCTGATCTGGTTATTTGGAATCCGACGAAACAATTTCGCGTTGATGGCGAGCGGCTGGAGCATCGCCACAAGCTGACCCCGTATCAGGACCGGGTTTTGGATGGGGTAGTAGAGAAAACTTTTCTTCGGGGCCGGAAGATATATGATAACGGCGAATTCATCGGCGGACCGCGCGGACTATTGCTGGTGTAACGCAAACTGTTAGTTTGCGTCCGATTCGCACTGGCCGGATCCATGAATCACGTAAACTAACAGTTTGCGTTACGGAACGGAGAACACTATGCCTGAAGTAGAATGGGCGTTAACGCAAGACGCGCCTGTAAAAGAGAAATTCGGCGGAACCATCAAGGTACGAACGCTCTGGCAAGCTCCGAATGGAGCGACGGCGCAGGTGGTCGAGATAGATCCGGGCGCTTGTTGGGAAGGAGTCGATCTTCATGAACCTGGCCCCGAAGAAGTCTATGTAGTTTCGGGAGTCTTCAATGACGGCATTCGCGATTATCCCGCCGGCAGTTTTATTCATAACCCGAAAGGCTCGTCACACGTTCCGCAGTCGAAAACCGGCTGCACCATCTTTGTCTTTTACCCCGAAGGCTAAAGCGCAAATGGACTTTACTGAACTGGTCGATCTCGCTGCAGAAAAGCTTGGCGGCGCCGTGCTCTTCGCCAACGATGATTTCTTTGCGCCGAAAGAGAATCTTCTTAAGGCAGCCGCTCCGATCTTTATCGAAGACAAGTACACTGATTTGGGAAAGTGGATGGACGGCTGGGAGTCGCGCCGGCGACGCACGCCGGGCTTTGACTGGTGCATCATCCGTCTCGGCCTGCCCGGAAAAATTCGCGGAATCGTGGTCGATACCAGTTTCTTCCGTGGCAATTATCCGGAGCATTGTTCACTGGAGGCTTGCACGCTGGATGGTTTACCTACTACTGAAGATTTGTTGAGCGAGTCTATTCAGTGGACTCAAATTCTGCCGCAGTTACCGCTCTCGGGAGATACGCAGAATCCTTTCAACATTAAAAGCGAGCAACGCTTCACGCATCTGCGGTTCAAGATTTACCCTGATGGCGGCGTAGCGCGCTTAAGAGTCTATGGCGAAGTGGTTCCTGACTGGGATCGGATTCAACAGCGTGGCGGCGACATCGATCTCGCGGCGGTTGAGAATGGCGGAATCGTGCTTGCCTGCAGCGATATGTTTTTTGGCCACCGGCACAATTTGATCATGCCCGGCCGCGCTGCGAATATGAGTGACGGTTGGGAAACAAAACGCCGCCGCGGACCCGGTCACGATTGGACAATCATCAGGCTTGGCAGGCCCGGACAAGTTCGTGGGCTTGAAGTTGACACGGCTTGGTTCAAAGGAAACTTTCCCGAGAGTTGCTCCCTGGAGGCAACGAATGCGATCGATATCGCGGAAGGGAATCTGACTGACTTATCAGTAGCCTGGCAAAGCATTTTGCCGCGCGCCAAACTACAAGCCCACACCAGACATTTTTTTGAAAGCGAGTTGTTGGATCCCGGCATCGTTTCGCACCTCCGATTTAATATTTTTCCGGACGGCGGCGTGAGTCGTCTGCGGGTGTATGGCAAGCTCGGCTAGCTTCAAGTGTTTGTCTGAGACTGAAAGGCTCGTTTCCGGCGTCAAGTGATTGGCTGGGACCGCGGGCGTCCCGCCCGCAATGAGCGCGAAGCGCGAAAAGTTTGTTACGCCCACCAAAACAAGAGCCAGCGCAGCAAAAGAGTAATGACTCCGGCTTAGGTCCGGTCCGGAGTCAGGATCGTTGCGCTTCGCGCTCATTGCGGGCGGGACGCCCGCGGTCCCAGCCAATCACTTGACGCTTTGAAAGGATTGTTACGACTTGGATCTTGAGTTAGCTTCTTTGAATTCATTGTCATCGAGCCAGGCTGAGGCAGAGTTCCGGAAATGCTGCGGCTCGAAGAATTGGGCACAGCAACTAACAGCCGCTCGTCCGTTTGCGACCTTTGATGAGTTGACCACCAAAGCCGATCGTATTTGGTGGTCGCTCGATTCCGAGGACTGGCTCGAAGCATTTCACAGTCATCCAAAAATCGGAGAGAAGAAAGCGGCAGCCCCGACGGCTGTTGAAGCCCAGCGATGGTCCGAAGATGAACAAGCAGGCATTCGCGACTCAGTTCAACAGACACTGGACGCACTGGCAAAGTTGAACCAAACTTACGAAGAAAAGTTTGGTTACATCTTCATTGTTTGCGCCTCGGGAAAGAGTTCTGAAGAGATGCTGGCGATCCTGCGCGCGCGTCTGGAGAATAGCGCGGATGCCGAGTTGCGGGTGGCGGCGGCCGAGCAGGCAAAGATTACGCAACTTAGATTAGGGAAACTGCTGGCGGATTGAGATCCAACTTTCCCTAAATTCTTCTTGTTGACTCTTGACTTCAGAATGTAGACTCCAGACTCGTCATGAGTACCATCTCAACACACATACTCGACGTTTCCCGCGGTGCGCCGGCCGGTGGCGTCGCTGTCCATCTCGACATCCAGAACACGGATGAAACGTGGGCTGAGTTGAGTCACGCCTGGACCGACGAGGATGGCCGGGTGAAACCGTTCTTTCTCGTTGAAGAGCCGCTATCAGGTGGGACCTACCGGCTCGTTTTCGATACCGAACACTATTTTTCCGAACTCGACATTGAATATTTTTATCCGCAGGTTACCGTCGTATTCAAAATCGACGACGCGGCCCAACACTATCATGTGCCGCTCTTGATTAGTCCGTATGGTTACTCCACATACCGCGGCAGTTAACACGCCAGTCCGACAAACCTAAGTTTGTCGTCAGGAATGAGTCGATTCCCCTCTCCGCAAGCGGAGAGGGTAAGGGGAGAGGTAGGCGCGCTGCCAAACCCCACCCCAACCCTCCCACTCGTGGGGAGGGAGTTAACGACAGTTTCAGTTTGTCGGACAATAAGACATGACTATCAGTCCAACGCTCAGCGAATGGCTCAATTTGATCCTCCGCTGGATTCACGTGTTCGCCGGCATTATGTGGGTGGGCACTACCTACTATTTCACCTGGCTCGATGCGCGCCTCAGCGAAGAAGAGAAGGCCGTTCAGAACACCGGAGAGACGGCGCAAATCTGGATGGTGCACAGCGGCGGCTTCTACGTGGTCGAAAAACGTAAAGTTCCGGATCTCCTCTCACGCACGCTCCACTGGTTTCGCTGGGAAGCCGGCACCACCTGGCTTAGTGGCTTTGCACTGCTGATACTTGTCTACTACATCGGCGGCGGCGCTTTGGTCGATAAGGATGTTTCTGACATTAGCGTTGGTGCGGCAATCGGGATAGGAATCGGAGTAATTATTTTAGGCTGGATTGTCTACGACTTGATGATGCTGTCCCCGGTAAGGAAAAACGAGAAAGCTTTTGCTGTAATCGCCTACCTGATGATTGTCGGAGTGACTTGGGGCTTAACGCGGGTATTCAGCGGACGCGCGGCCTACATTCACGTAGGTGCATTGTTTGGGACGATTATGGCGGCAAACGTCTGGATGCGAATCCTGCCGGCGCAGAAAAAAATGATTGCCGCGCTCAATGCCGGGCAGAAACCGGACGATGCGTTGAGCGCTCAGGCAAAGCTGCGCTCCAAACAAAACACGTTCATGGCCGTGCCGGTCGTGTTCATAATGATCAGCAATCACTTCCCGGGCGTCGCTTACGGCGATCAATATAACTGGGCGGTCCTTTCAGGGCTAATTCTCGGTGGTTGGGTTGCCGCTAAATTTATTAGACGGGCGTAGTTGAACAGCCATTCTGTGCGCTTGAACTGAGGTCAGTACCACCACGCGGTAGCGGGTGGGTCTCGGGATTTTCGATTTCTGATTTCCGGTTGCTTTGGTTTTATCGCCAGAATTAATCGCAAACCGCAAATTTGACAATCGGCAATCGGTACACCCACCCGCTACCGCGTGGTGGTACTGACTTTATGAGACCTTGGCGAGTGCGCCACCTATTTCGCAAGTGGAAAGACCGGCTCGATATCCACCGGTACACCCGTCAAACGATCCAGCGCGCCCTTCATTTCCGGCCGAATCAACGAATACTTGTCGAGTATCCCTTTTGCTTTGTCGTAAGACCCTTCTGCCTCAATCGTCAGCAAATCGTGCGTTAGTTTCCGCACCGCTTCCTTCATCTTTGCGTCGTCAGCGCTGAACTTGCCTGTCTTCGCATTAAACTGGACCGCGCCCTCATCGGTGAAGTAGTTGAACTGCATTGCCACTCCACGCGCGTGCGATTCGGTAAGCCCGAAACGCACCGAGCGAAACATGCTCGCGAGATAGGTTGTATAGAGCGTGCGCTGCATCTGCTTGCCGATCACGCCTTTGTCGATCAAATACTGCAACGCCCAGAGGCCAGTGACATCAGCCTTGGCTTCTTCTATCGACGAATACAATTCCTTGAGTTGTAAGCGGACGGTCGTAGCCTGACCGTTGACTGTAATGTTGTGTGGTCCTAGTCCGTGCATCAGCTCGTGCATGAGTATGTGCGTGAAAAACGAATCGAACGCCACGGCGCTTTGCTGGGCGGGCGTGAGCACGACTCGCGTGATCGGAATCAGGACCTTGTTAAACTTCGCGTCCTGAACATTCTTCAGCATGATTCGCGCCGAACCTTTTTCCTTAACTACTCTTTCGTCATTAGGAAGGTTGAAAGCCGCAGTCTGAACGCCGTTGTTTCCCTCACCGGACGCGAACACTTCATTTACTACGCGCATGGGCGAGGCCGCTCCCAGCTTTGGATTACGATAACCCGGCTCCATCGGCAGATTGTTTTCGAGTTCCTGCAGGTGCTGGCTGAATTTTTCCAGCTTGGCGCTTTCGGCGGCGTCAGTCAGCGTAACGTAAGCTTCAAACGCGGCCTTATATCCGAAGAGTTCGTCTTCGTAGGTTTCGTAAGGACCGATGGTCACGTCAATCGGTCCCTTAAGATCCATCCAGGCAACATCGCTCGCGTAATAGTCATTTGAGCCAAATGCATCGGCGCGCTTGCTCAGGAAATCTTTCAGCGTCTGATTAGTAGCCAGCGCCGCGGCTTCGCGCAGTAATTTGGCGGCGGGTTCGAGAAACTCCCGATACTCTTCGTTATAAGGCACGCTCATGAGCTTGCCGCCGGCGTCGCGCCGGATCCTATAGAAGTAGCCGGTGGCCTTTTCTTTCTCTGAGTCAGATAAACCTGCCAACCACGAATTGAATTCATCCTTGGTAATATCATCAGGGTAGAAATTCGCTTGCGGCGGTTTCACTCCGGCACGCCTTCGATGAATGACTCATTTTCGTCAAGCCGCGACCAGGGACCGTCATTGATCAGAAAATAATGCAAACGTTGACGGCCAACCGCACTTTTGTCAGCCTCGAGTTTCTTGTAGAGCTCGTCGTTGCCGCTCCAGACCTGACGTAGAAACAAAGGGTCAAGCAATCTGGCTGCTTCAATGATTTTGTTCAGGGCCCTGCGATCGCCGGCGGAAAGCTGGGCAGTGTTGGCAGTCAAGGTGGTCGGAGCAAACCGGCCAATCTTCTTTGCTAGTTCAGGATCACCCTCCGCCCTTTTGCCACCACGTTTCTGCATGCCGGCAATGGTACCGGTGAAAAGCGTCATCGCAAGTATTAAGACAATAAAGATTCGCATTTCAACCTCCGCAAAACTCAAGATTAACTGTCGGCGCTTCGACCTATCGAAATTATAAGGTCTGCCGGTTGTTCAGTATTTTAACGAACGAACCCGAGCGCAATTCCGCCACCGTCAGACCCGAACGTTCAACCGCCTCTGACTCCGTCAGTGCGCCGCAGTTGATCGCGCGCAGAAAATAGTTGAGCAGGCCCTGGCCCGTGGCTGCGTCGTCAAATACGTCGCCAACCAGCGTTGCCTTCGCCGCCTTGTCCACAAAATTTTTCAAACGCTCCGAAGCGGCATCGAGGCTTTCGAGGAAGAAGGCATAGACGGCGGCGTAGCGCGTGGGCAGTTGCGCCGGATGCAGATCCCAACCCTGATAGAAAGCGTTCTCGAGAGAGTGTTGGATATGATCGTAATGCAGCTTCCAGGCGCGATGCACGACATCGCGATTCTCCGTAATCTGTTCCGGCGTCAACGGTGGGCCACCTTCGCTGAAACGATGCGGCGCCACGGGCATGATGTTTGTGGCCCCGTCTGAAAGCCAGATGCCGGTGCCCGCGAATGAAACCTGCATCATGTGTTTAGCAAAGTCGCAGGCGGGATGCATCATGTGCTGGTGCGCCGCCGTAATGCTGCAACTCGCCGTGTAGTCGTAGGTGCCGAAGTGGGCTGCGACGCAGCGACCGCGCGCGGCTGCTAACAGTAACGGCAGGTTGATCTCACCACGCGCATTGATTATTGACTGCGTAGTCTCAATCATCATTTCGAGCTTCAGGGAGCCTGATGTCAGACCGGTTTTGTTTTCAAGCAACGCGAAAATATCAGCCAGTGCCCCAACCTGTTCCGGGATCGTTATTTTTGGTTGGGTGACTACGAAGTTGTCCGGCAAACGGCCGCCTGACTTCTCTACTAAAGTCGAAACAAAAATGTCGAGCGTACGCGTGCTGCGCGCGCGCAACTCTTCGTTGAAGGGTTTGATGCGAATGCCAATGAAGGGCGGCAGCGTGCCGTTTTCCATTCCGGCGGCTACTTCAAGCGCGGCTGAGGCCGCATGACCATCTTCCTCTTCGTCGGGACGATGGCCGTAACCGTCTTCAAAGTCGATGCGAAAATCCTCGACTGGTTCGCGGCGCAGTTTTTCGTTCACACGGTTGTAGATCGCATGCGCAAACCAGGCGGACCTGTTTTCCCGCCGCACGTGTTCGCTGTTAGTCTCCAGCCTGTTTAGCAACCCACCGTCTTCTTCGAGTGAATCCGGAAGCTCTTCGGCGCCCGGCAGTTCAATCGCTTTAGCGAAGCTCAGAAAATCCGGCGCAAACTGATCGAGCGACCGTCGCGCCAACGCCCCGAGCCGCTCTGCCGAATCAGATTTGAAAAGATGCGCGCCGCCATAGACCGTGTGCACCGGCTGGCGCTTACCAGTTTCACCCGGATAGATTTGAGCGAAATCGTTGTTTGCCTGACGGAGTTTCGCAGAGATGTCTCCGACCGACTCCTCGGTTAGCGACTTTTTCATAGTGTTCTCTTTTGCGAGACGACTTTATTTACAGCGCGCGGGAAAGTCAAAAGAAACAGCGAGCCAGCCTGCAAAAAAGTCGCCACCGCACTCCACCATCGGTTGGCTGTGAGCCACGAGAATTTGACTTGTGGAGCCGGGGTTAGATTGGAATATCGAGCATTGACTGGGCCAACTCTGCGGATATAATCACAGCACAGCGAGAGAGCGTTTCCCACTGCAGAGCTTCACGGGTCGGTAAATTGAATTCGCAATCGTTTCTATCAGCCGAGGAGGTAAAAAGCGTCCTATGGTAAACAGAACGAGTCAATCCCAAACAACGGCATTTGTTGGAGCAATTCGGCGCTGCTTGAATCGAAAGGCACTCGGGCTTGTCGCTGCTGCTCTGTTACTGGCCATGGCGGGCAGCCTGTCCGCCCAAACCTTTCGCGGAACTGTTCTCGGCACGGTGACCGATCCAAACGGCGCTGTTGTTCCTGCCGCCAGCGTCAGCGCAAGAAACATCGCTACCGGAATCGAACGAACAACTACCAGCGATGAGTTTGGCAATTTCTCGATAGCGGAATTGCAAACAGGCACTTATGAAGTGAAGGTTGAAAAGTCAGGCTTTCAAAGTTCGACGGTAACGGGAGTTTTGGTGGGAGTGTCAGCGGAGCGGCGCGTTGATGTCACGTTAACCGTCGCCGGTTCTCAGGCCACCGTCATCATCGCCTCCAGCGCTCAGGTTGAAACCACCAGCAACACGCTCGGCGGCACGATCACGGCTCGAGCGGTTTCTGATCTGCCGGTCAATGGCCGCGACTTCACTAAGTTTCTGGTCATGGTTCCCGGCGCGACCGGAGATCCATCGGGCGCTACCGACTCGCCCGGATCGTTCGGCTTGTTTAGCAGCAACGGTAATCGTGGCCGGGCGAACAACTTCCTGCTCGACGGCACAGACATGAACGACGGTTATCGCAATCTGCCGGCGATCAACGAAGCCGGCGTATTTGGGACACCGGCAACAATCCTTCCCATTGAAGCGATCGCCGAAGCCGCGATCCTTTCAAACTTCGAAGCCGAATACGGCAGAAACTCGGGCGCCATTGTGAACATCGTGACCAAGTCAGGCACAAATGCCGTTCACGGCTCGCTCTTCGAATTCGTCCGTAATGACAAACTTGACGCCCGCAATGTTTTCAATCCCAAACCCGACCCGCAAACGGCTTTTCGAAACAACCAGTTTGGAGGTTCACTGGGTGGTCCGATCGCTCGCAATCGCACCTTCTTTTACGCTGCTTACGAAGGGCAACGCGAACGTGTGGGTTTGAACTCGACTGCGCGTGTTCCTGACCCTGGAGAAATCGCTGCCCTGGGCGGGCCTACGAATCCAGTCATTGCCAGGTTGCTGGCGCGTAATCCCTGGCCTGCGCCCAATCGTCCCCTGCCTTTGTTTGACAATAGCGGCGCTCCAAATCTCTTTGTGACAACGCGCGCTTTAAATGATGTGGACAGTTTCATTGGCAAGATCGATCATTCATTCAACAAAGACAACCAACTCACCGGCCGGTATTTTTACGGTACGAGTAACCAATCATTTCCGCTGGCGATCCTGGCCGGCAACGTTCTGCCAGGCTACAACACCGTCACACCGACAAAGGTCCATCTGCTTTCGCTCTCATATTTGAAAATCCTTTCACCTACTCGGGTGAACGAGTTGCGGTTTGGCTACAACCGCTTCAAAGAGGGTTTCTTTCCCGAAGATAATGACTTCGATCCCAGCTCGATTGGTCTGAACACCGGGATCACCAATTCGCAGGATTTCGGCCTGCCGTTGATTCGTATCCATGACGACCTCGGGATCGCAAACATCGGCGCCACGCTCTCCGTGCCACGCGCTCGCACCGACATTAACTATCAATTAATCGACAACTTTTCGTGGAAACGCGCGCGTCACGATCTGAAGTTCGGTTATGAATTTCGGCGCACGACCGTCAGCCAATTCTTTGATGCCGGCTATCGCGGCCGCCTGGATTTTGATTCGTTGGCGGATTTTTTGTCGGGCGATCTCAGCGGGGGACGCGCTGCGCGCGGGGATTCAAACCGCAACACATTTCAGAACTCGCATGCTGGCTATCTGCAAGATACGTTTCGCTGGAATCCGCGGATAACTTTGAACCTTGGCTTGCGTTGGGATTATTTCGGCGTCATCGGAGAGAAGAATAATCTGCTTAGTAACTTCGATCCCGCCAGTGGTTTAGTGCTGGTCGGCTCACCAGGTCTGCCGCGTTTGTATCAGCGTGATTGGAACAACTTTTCACCGCGTCTCGGTTTGGCCTGGGACTTGAAAGGTAAGGGCAAAACGGTCCTGCGCGCCGGCTGGGGCCTGTTCTACGACGCATTCTCGCAGGACTTCTTTGCCGGACAACTGCCGTTCAATACTTTCAATCCCGGTCCCGCCTTCAATCCCGTCGGTCCGGCGCCAATTTTGTTTTCGTTTTCCACAGTCAGCACGATTCAGAACGGCGTGCCGATATTCAGCGACTTCCTCGACTCCGACGTGTTCGCGGTCGATCCAAAGTTGCGTACGCCTTACGTGCAAAACTTCAATCTCAATCTCCAACGCGAGCTGTTCAAGAACGGCGTTTTGGAAGTGGGTTATGTCGGCTCCCACGGCACGAAGCTATTCCGCTATCGCGACATCAATCAGCCGGCGAACCCGAGCGTATCGTCCGCGCGGCCATTTGATAACGGGCCCTTTGCTCCTTCCGGCGGCACGTTCTTTTACGTCAATCATCTCGAGACGACAGCTAACTCCAGCTATAACGCGTTGCAAACGAGCTTTACTTTGCGCAATCGTCGCGGTTGGACAGCGGCGATCAACTACACCTGGTCCCACTCTATTGATAATGCGTCCGATGGTCAGGACTACGTCGCAAACGCCACGCAACCCGACAACAGTTACCGCGCTGATCTCGAACGCGGCAACTCAAACTTTGATAGCCGGCATCGCTTTGTGGTGACGGCCAACTACAATATTCCAAGCTTTGCGAAAGGGCATCCGCGCCTCGGCGAAGGCTGGCACCTTAATACAGTTGTTACCTTGCGCAGTGGCAACCCGTTTCATCTGACACTGTTTGATGACTACAACAACACGGGTGAGTTTTTCCCGCGGCCTGACATTATTGGCGATCCCTACGCGGGCACCCACGCGCCCGATCGGTTTATCAACTTGTCTGCCTTCAAAGTGCCTTGCACTCTTGATCCGGCCGGCGATGGCAGCGCCGCTTCTTGCCTTCCCGGAACCTGGCACTTTGGTTCGCTGGGACGCAACGCCTTGCGTGGCCCGGGGTATAAAAATGTCGACTTCTCGATCTTCAAGGACACCCCAATTACCGACAGCGTGAAGATTCAACTGCGCGCTGAGATCTTCAACATCTTCAATCACCCAAACTTTTCGAACCCTCTGTTGCCGAGTTTTGCGGCAGACATGACTTCCAGTATTGATCCGGTAACTGGACGCGGCACCGGCTTTCTGCCAATAACGGTGACCCCGGACGTCGGTATTGGTAATCCGTTTCTCGGCGGCGGCGGTCCGCGCGACATCCAGCTGGCGCTACGACTAGTCTTCTGACGAAGTCCGGCTGACAGCGAACGGCAAAAATCAAAAACGGCCACCGTCAATTGTCACGACGGTGGCCGCTGCTTGGTTCGAAACGTTCAAACAGTCTGCTGTCGCGTTGCTGTAGCCCGGAACAAAAACGTCAACACAAATCCCGCGACGAACCCACCGATGTGCGCCATATAGGCGACGCCACCGGTTTCTGCAGTGTTGCTAATCGATCCAATTCCACTAACGAATTGCAACACGATCCATAAACCGATTACTACTAATGCCGGCATTGGGATGACGCCTCTGCCCATCAGGACTTTGACCTGCCCGCGCGGGAACAGCAAAATGTACCCGCCAAGCACACCGGCTATTGCTCCCGAAGCTCCAAGGTTCGGCACGCTCGAGCCGACACTGAAGGCCAGTTGCGCCGCTGTCGCAGCAATGCCGCATAGCAAATAAAAAACCAGAAACTTGACATGGCCAAAACTGTCTTCGACGTTATCGCCGAAGATCCACAGGTAGAGCATGTTGCCCCCCAGGTGGAGCCAACCCGCATGCATGAACATGGAGGTGAAGATCGTCGGAAAGTCCGCGGCGGGATTTGCCAGCAGTCGGCGCGGAACCACCGACCATTGCTGAATAAAGGGATCTCCGCCACTTAACTCAACAAAAAAGAAGAGCAGGTTGAGCGCAATCAACGCATAGGTAACTACCGGCGTCGTTCGCCGACTCGTGTCGTCATCACCAATTGGAAACATTTCAAATTTCCTCCGTTCGCGAGCAATAGGACTGGCCTGACCTTGCGCCCTATTACAACTAGCGTGCCTGAAGAAGGGGGCCATCAAATATTCGAAAGTCATTCCGACACAAAGTACAACGGAGTCAATGCTGTGACCTAAGTTTGGATTTAGGAAACAACCGTTAAGTCAAACCCAATACTCGGTATGCCTATTGCAGGCTGATAGTGATGAACAGCCTCGACAAGGCAAAGAGTTGAGGGCGTGGCTGGTGCAGCTTGGCAAAGCGCGTTTGTCCGGCTGGCCCAAACACTAAGGCCCAGTGAACCGGCGTGTGTTAGTGGTACGCCGCATGTTTCGATTTCATGCGAGTGCCAGTACCGCTTTACACACCTGGAGCAAGCAACTGAGGACCAATTGCAGCGACTTATCTTTTTAAAACCAGTAACGATCTGAGAGGCCGAGCATCGTGCTGAGTTTGGTTTCAGCGAGTTGCGCGCGCCGAGAACACAGGAAACATCACAGGAGAGGGAGCATATGAACAGAACTAAAGTCTTCACATTCATCGCCGCAGTTGCACTTAGCGCTCTGGCGATTGGTTGTGATACCACAACAAATACGAATAGCAACACTAATGTCGCGGCGAGCAACGCCAACGCAAATTCAAATGTTCACACCAACGCCAACACTAATGCTAACGTGAACACAAACGCCAACCGGCGAGCCGTTAATGCAAACATTTCGCGCGCAGAGTATGAGAAAGACAAGGAGTCGTTTTCTGAAGAAGCAAAACGTCTCGGTCGGTCGATTGGCACGGGCACAAACGACGGCTGGCTCTGGACCAAGACTCGAGCAGTTTTGGCAACGACGGACGATCTCAGAGACTCGACCATAAACGTGGACGTGGATAACGCCGTGGTGACCCTCTCGGGCACGGTGGCCACGGCAGCGCAAAAGAACAAGGCCGCACAAGTGGCGAAGAGTGTTGAAGGCGTAAAGAACGTCAAAAACAACCTGGCCGTTTCACCCTAACTGGAGAGGTTAGTTAAATTGTTTGAAGAGGCTTAAACAAAAGAGAACGGGAAACCACGCAGTCGGTTTCCCGTAGCTCGTTTCAAAAGAGCGGCGGCGATTCATCAACCGCCGGCTCGTCGAGGACTACAGTATCCTTTAGCGTTCTTTCTCAGCGGCATAATTTCCGCGAGTTGTCCTCCGACATAAATCTCTAATCGGCCAAGGCCCTTCACTCTGCTGCCTTGTGCTAACACATACTTCAGATCAGAACCCCTTCTCAGCACATACTCCTCCACTCCCGAGAGACGAGCCTGATTGAGACTACGAGAAGACTCACCGGTTCCCAGTCGGGCTACGAGAATCAGATAAGCCCCTTCTATTTTTTTTGTGTTCACTACCGCTAAATCCAAACGCGTCGCCGCGCCTTCACACTCCATCGGCCATTGGTCCAGGGACTTGGGAGTTTGCCCTTCGCCCTTCTGTTCAATTCGGAAACGCGGATAGTCTCCGTAACGATGTGGGTGATGCGAAGATTGCTCGACCGCGACCGAAGCCTCTCGGGCAGCAACAGCCACTTGAGCTTCAGCCTTGTGAGTCACGATTGAGGCCGAGATCATCGCGAAGCCTATTCCTAAACAGCTAAGGAGCAAATTCATAATGTAACCCCTAAATGGATTAAGTTCTTACCGCCGTCAGACTAGCGACCGTATGTCTCTCACGTGTTCAGCTACCTCACTATTAATGTCCCTGGGGAAACCGGGAACGTTTGCTACGACTATTTTCGTAGGCTCCATCCGCCAGCTTTCTACATGATCGCGTGACGATCTGCTTTTAAAGAGCGTTGCGTGGACGTGCATATCTCCCGGCCTCTCGGCTCCTGCTCCGCCAATTTGACCAACGTACCTGGATCCAAAGTCGTTCGGTGGTACCTGCCCTTCTGTTTTCCGAACATGATAGAAATTAATTGCTTCCTTTGTTGTTGGATTTGTGGCCACCACGGTGCTTTTACCAACGCGTTCTATTTTCGAAAAACTCTTGGGAATATAGAGATTCGTCCTTGTTGCGGCATTCTCATCACCATACACATGAAAAGTGTGAACCGTTCCATCGGCAAGTTGATAGTGCGTGTCTTTGCCGGGAACATTCCTGGTTGAACATACTCCTCTGACAATACCTGAACCATCCGTAAAGAGATCTCTGAGTTTGTTATCGATCGCGACATCTTCCGGGTTGCCGTTCGTTCCGGAAGCATCTGCGTTTTTTGGGGTCGAGCTCATAAATCGCCTCCTAAAGTGTGAGCCGACGCAATATCCGAGGTGCAGGTTGGATAGTTTAGTGGTCGGCATGAGTTGTGAGTAAAAGATTAAAAGGTAGTCAGACATTTCCCACTACCATATGCTCCCTCCCTGGGAGTCGCCGTCAGTCTCGATTACTTGATCGCGAAACGTGAGATGCTAATTCTAAGCCCGCCAGTCCCATCAGGCCAAGGACTGCGATTCCGATGAATGAGGCCACAAGTAACAGCACGATTCCTAAAGCACAAGATAACGACAACATTGACGTCAGAGTAAGATTCTTGACAATCCGCTGAGCCGGTAGTATTACGGTGCTGCTTCCCTCAGTAATAACTTTCTTCACCTAACGGAAGGAGCCAACCGTGGGCGTCGACGTAGACTTTCCTGACGAATACCCAGTTGATTTCGTTGGACCACTTGATTTAGCCGGGACCGTCGGCCTTGATGTGATAGGGCCGGTCGAGCTTGCCGGCATACCCGATACTTTTCACATCGATGTCACTCATATCCCGAAGATATTCCTGGGCATCGATCCGCTTACGATCAACCCACTTGAGGTGTCGGTGAGCATCAAGGAGATTCCCTCGGTTCGCGCACACGTGCCGGCGAACTTTACGGTGGGCATTTCGCTTCTGGGTTTACAGTTGTTCTGCATACGGCTATGCGGCGAAGCGCAAGTGATCACGGAGCCGTACAAACCCAGCCCATGCGAACAGTGTGACGACCAATTCGGAGGCGGAAGATGAAATACGACAAAGCGCCGCCGGTACAGCTTAGGGGGTCTCCGAGTCAACTCACCACGGTTCTTCATTTAAGGCAAACTGAATCGTTGCGTAAATCAGCGTCGGGCAGAGCACTGTCGCGATCATCTTTATGCTACGTGAACTTGCCGGGCGTCGACGTGAAGCGGGCAAGTATCCGTAACCTTGATTCTGCTACCCCCGGCCTTTCATTGCTCCGGCTCAGGTTGCCGGTTTCAACTCCGCCCGGAGCTTACAAGGGTACGATTCAGGTCGGGAATGAGGAATTGCCAATCGAAGTTGCTGTCGAGCCGCGACCTCGTTTGCGTTTGTTCCCGCGCAGTCTTAAGAGGGTGGTGGCACCCGGTTCGGTGGTTGGCGCAAATCTGACAGTCCTCAATACGGGGAACTTCGTGGTTAACCTTCAAAAAGAGTACCGTTTCTGCGTTTTCGAGCGCGGCGGAATCGATCGTGCATTTTTTGTCGCCCTGGCTTCGGATCAAACCAATGGAGAGCGGCGCATCGATCGCCTGGCAAACGAGCTTGCGGCATCGCACGGAGGACGGGTGCGACTGGAAATCGAATCGGGCTCCGGAACCATTGTTCCGGGCGAAGTAAGAGAGTTACGGATCGCCCTCAGGCTTTCTGATCGTTTGCGGCCGGGCCAGACTTACTCCGGCACCTGGAAATTAGAAAACACCGGTGTCGCCATCCAACTTCAGGTCAGCGATAAGAGTCAGGAGGCGCCAAAATGAGCAACTCAACCATGGGCCCTTCACTAGGTGAAGCAGTAATGCTGGTGCGAAATCTTTTTGGACACAGCGCTCAAATTGGAAAGGAGATTCTGGGAGCACTCGGACAAAGTTCCTCCAAAGCTCTGTGCGACACTGTTCAGGGACGCACGCCGTTTGGCGCGCTGGGCGGCTGCGATACGTGTGAGGTTCCGCCACCATGCTGGGAGCCTCAGCCCCTTGGGCAGGTTACGAGTTTTGTGGCGCCGGGTGGTCAAGCTACGGTGCGATTTCGCGTGACAAACTGCGGTTTCGTTGGCCGCACGATATCTTTTGACGCTAACAAGTCTGTCTTCGATGTTACGTTTTCTCCGTCCTCTTTAGTGCTTGGACCACTGGAGCGCGGCGTGGTTTCGGCTTCGCTGAAAATGCCGGCAGAAGCCAAGCCGGGCGCGGAGCAGGAGCTGATTCTGATAGTTCGCGGCTGCAAAATCTACTATCTGCGTTGGGTCATCAAAGTTGCCGACTGCGGAGTAAATATGTGTAATGAGGTTGAAGTCAATGATTGTCCAGACATGATTCATCATTGGTATGATCACTTCTATTGCCATCGCCACTGCCGTGAGAATCGCGATGTAGTCGTAGGGATTACCAATCCGGGAGTAAACACCCCGAGCGGCTCTCCCATTGGCACTACAGGTACAAACAAATGAGCCAGCCTTTGGAACTCACCGACGTTTGGCGGCGCTCATTGGAGGCGACGGTCCAGTTTTATTCGACCCTGGGAAAACTCGCAGCTGATTGTTTGGAGAGCTTGCTGACGACGACGGCTGGTACAGACTCCGGGCTAAATTCGGATGCGAATTTGCCCCCGCGTGTGGCTGTGAACCAGGAACACACGGCGGCGAAACCAGCACCGGTTTCCCTGATGGTGTTGGAAGCCGAAGCCGGCCGAAAGGCACTGGGCTTGTTCCTGGTAGAGAATGGTTTCTCGCGAGCGGTATCCGCGGAGGTAACCGCATCGCCGTTCGTTGACGATCACGGGAATGAAATCAAAGCTATGGTGGAGTTTCAGCCAGCCTCCATAACGCTGCAGCCGGGAGAACAAAGTCTGGTAAAGGTGCTGGCGAGCATTCACAAAAACATGCCTGCAGGTGTTCGGTATCGCGGCGAGATAGGTGTACCCGGTCTAATGGGAACGCGAATACCGGTGGTGCTGGAGAGAACAGCCGCAGCGAAGGCGCCGAAATCGAGAAAGGCCCACCCCACCTCTCCCGCCGGCGCTCGACGCAAAACTTCCGGTAAAAATTCGCCGCCGGGGAAATCCAGAAAGCGCGCCGCTAAAGCTTAGTTGCGGTCCCGACAGACTATCCCGAACATCTTTCTAACGTTAACAAATGTGATTGACCGGTCAAGCTTTTCACTCTTAGCTGGTACTCACCCCGCAGAAGGAGAGCAGAGTTGGGCAACGGAATTTCCGCCGTAGAAACTTCCGCCTGGGAGTTACCAGAAACGCTCGATCTCGTTTCAGACATTGATCGACTGAAAAAGATCATAAGCGACTGGTCAGATCAGTGCGAAACAGAGGTGCGCGAGATTGTGCGTCGGCAGATGTCCGCCAGAGCAAAGTATTTTCGACCCGTAACTATCTTTGCCTGCCATCGATCAGTCTCCGAGCAGGCTCCTTCCCGCAATCTATTGTTGTCCGCAGCCGCACTGGAGTTAATTCATAACGTAAGCCTAATCGTGGATGACATTCTTGACCGCTCGCGTTTTCGGCGGGGGAATCTATCGCTGCACTGTCGTTTCGGATTTCTTCCCGCGCTGATGACTGCAGGTTATATAAACTGTGGCGCCTTCAAACTGGTTTCTACTGACGGCTATAGCGTGCGTCTGCTGAGCGAGCTAATGCAGCGACTGGGCGTGGCGGAATGCCTGCAATGGCGTTTGCGCAGGCAACCGTTGGGTGTGGAAGACTGGCGTCAGATCGCCGGGGAAGACACTGGCGTAATGTTTGAAACCTGCGCAAGACTCGCCACACGCGACGATCGCCTGCGGAAGTTTGGGTATTTGCTGGGTACGCTGTATCACGGCTGTGATGATGTGGCGGATGTGCGCGGTTGTGCCGCACTCGGCGGAGGAAAGAAGGAAGACGTCGTCGATGGCATCCTGACACTGCCAGCGGCAATTGCGACGAGAGACTTAAACACAGCTTTGCTTTTCCGAAACGCGTCTCTGGAAAATGCGTCGGAAATCACCGATCAACTTATGCTGGCCCTGCCTGAAGCTGAAGACTATCTGGACAAAATTGCCGCGGAGGCAGAGCGGGAGGCGCTGGCAAATGCCAGATTTCCGGAACGCCTGATTGCCCTGATCCAGCATACGCGCGCGCTCTCTCGCGCCTAATCCGGGAGTTTCCTCTAATGTCCACACGCAGTAGTTCGCGAAAACCTTCTCGCCCAGCTTTGGGAAGCGCGAAAACTGTTTATGACGTCATTGTGGTCGGGGCTGGACCAGCAGGAAGCGTGCTCGGCTGGGAACTGGCGCGTCAAGGAGTGTCCGTTTTGCTTCTTGAGGCTTCAAAGTTTCCGCGCGAAAAGGTATGCGGCGACTACATAGAGCCTCGCGGACTGCGCGTGCTCGAGACCATGGGCTGCCTGAAAGAATTGGAGCAGGACGATCCGTTACCCATCACTCACTCTGCCACATTTGTCGACTCAGAGTGCCGGTATCGTGGCCGCATCCCTTTTTATGGAGTGCTTAAAGACCTACCGCCACATGGTTACATTGTTCCGCGCGAACGTTTAGACGAATTACTTTTCCAAACTGCTGCAAGCGCGGGCGCGAACGTCCGCGAAGAGTCGCTGGTCCGAAGGGTTTCTCCTGGCAAGCATGGGGTAGAGCTGGAAGCCAGATGCAGTGGCCGGGACCAGATCTTTAAGAGCCGTTTGGTTGTGGGAGCTGATGGAGTCAACTCAATCGTAGCTCGCACTGTTAACCTGCTGGCGAATGATCAGCGATACATTGCCCTCTCCCAACGCGCTTATGCCGACGGACTCGAAGGAGATGTCGGCGAGGCGGTTTTCTATTTCGAGAAAGATCTGTTTCCGGGTTACGGATGGATGTTTCCGATGCGCGGAGGAATGGTCAACTTCGGAGTAGGCATCCTGGCCGAATCCGCGCGGCGCCTGAACGTCCGAGTGCCGCAGCTTTTTAGAAGTTTTTTTGACAAATTGCGACGCACCCATCACCGTTGCACGAAACTCAAGCTTTGCAGACCACCAATTGGCGGCATCGTCAAGACCTACGGTGGCGCCGGTCCCAACGTCTTCGATGGCGGCTTGCTTATCGGAGATGCGGGCAGCTTTGTCGATCCGATGACCGGCGAAGGGATAACACCGGCGATTGAATCCGCCCTGATAGCTGCTCCAGTCATCAAGCAGGCTCTCCTCTCGGGTCGATTCGATTTGAATTTTCTGACTCAGTATGAAAAAGAATTTCGACGCTACTTTGATCCGTCGATGGTGTTTGTGGACCTCTGCGCCGCCACAATGCGCAACTGGCACTTCCGCGACTCGTGGTTGCGAGCCGTTGCCCGGGGTTGCGAGATCGCTCAGGAGGATCTCGACTTTGCCCGAAGTGCGGGGGCCTGTTTCGGCGGCTTGGAAATTCACCCGGCGAGCGTGCTCGGCCAGATGTGGCAAAAAACGGTTTTGGAATTGATGGGACTGTTTCCGCGCGGGTTACTGTCAGCGCTGGAGTTCAAACCAAACCCCGTTTGGTTGGCAGCGCGAGATTGGTTCTCGTGGCAGGCGGGATGGTGGGCATCCATTACGGACGATCCGATTTGGCACGCAAAATGGCAAAGTGATGTGCAACGCAAGTGGCTCAATACCATCGCGCAAATGTCCGAGTTGAGCGGTGATCCACGCACGCAAGGCGTTGTGACGTGGGTAAAGGAATCTGCAACCAGCAGCTGAGTTGGACTCAAGCTGTGGGTTTGGCGCACCACTTTTGTAGTTGAACGAGGGTTGTGGAGTGGTAATGACCTAATTCGTACCTAACTGAACCAGTACTCGCCGCGTGGTGTTTGCCGGTCTGATGTTTGCTCAGTAGCGATCATTCTTTAGCTCTGGCGGCGCGGGTGCGCGGGCCTTTCGACTTTGAAAGTTTCTCGATCTCGCCACCGAACTGTTCCGCTGCCACGCTGGGAAGTTTTCCCAACTCACGCACATATTCGCGCGTGAGATCTCCCAGGCGGGTAATCACACTGTCAGCCTGGGCGCCTTCTTCGCTGATGCGTGCCAATTCTTCACTGATCCCCTGTGTGTATCGGTCGGCAGATTGGGCCCAGCCGGCCCAGAACTTCACCATAGAAGTGATCGCCGCGAGCTGGACGCGAGCTGCTTCAACTGTAAGGTCGCGCAATTGTCTGGTTTGCTCGGAAGACGTTCCGGATTTTTCGGAGGAATTTTTGGACGCCATCGAATGCACCTTTCTGAGGATTAATAGGTTGTCTGCGGATTACTATACTCCGCGACTTGCGGCAAGACAATTGACGTAGATACCCCGCACCGCTGCGGTTCCCGGCGATGCCAAACTATGCTTGGGCCCTGTATTAAAGAACAGACGGTAAAGTTCGTGAAGCCGCTTCTGCGATTTCTCCAGAGAGAGCGGTAAGGTTTGGGGAGTCGCTTTTTCTATCCGCTATCGCATAGAAATATTCCGAGGTCCATCGGGCACAAAAGTCGTAGTTAGATACACTGATTGTGAGTTCGCCGTTTGAAGCTTGGCCAATTGTTATGGGAAGAACCAACGCGGCTGGTGAGTATCAGGGCGAAGTTGCGGAAGTTACGCTTCGTTTCACAGATGTGTTTGCGAATCGAAACGGAAATTGGCAAGTCGTCGCCTAGCAAGCTACTTTAATCAACCAATGAAGCCCGTTGTTACTCCGTTCGTTGTGAACGACGAGACACAGGAAGCCCGCCCTGATGGCGTGTCCGGATCATTGTCGACGACCAAGGCCCGGCTCCTAGATTCCTTTAATTTTTATGGCGGTGACGGTAGTCTTTTTACTGCGACGAAGGTGAGGCGTTACTTAGAGACCGACTGTGCTGGACGCGTAAGTTGCCGTAGTCAACTGCAATGCCCCCGTAAGCTAGAGATAGTCCCTCCACTTCCGGCCTGGCAAATCGATAACTCTGCTCATGAAAAAGAGGCAGCAGCAGCCGATCGCGCGCAATGATTTCTTCGATCTGACGGTAGATGGCGTGGCGCGCCGCGGGAGAGGATTCTGATCGTCCTCGCGCAATCAGACGATCGACTTCTGGCGAACCACAAAGTTGTCCTAATAGCCCTGCTTTGCTATGCAGGATGTTAGCAAAGGTATCTGCGTCTGGATAATCAGCCGCCCAGCGCCCAATTACTACATCTACCGAGCCCTGCAGAGTCGCTTCACGCCACTCGTCCATTGTCTTATTCATGGGACGAATGGTTATGTGGTGATCGCGAAAAAAGCGCGATATCTCACGTGAGAACGCAACATATTCTCCAAAGAACACAGGATTAAGAACCGCAGTCAATTCCATTTCATTGGCTTGTTGTTCAGGCGCTGTCCCCGTGGTCGCCGACATTCTTGGCACGTACGTGGAATCGTGACCCAGAAGTCCGGGCGGGATTAGTCCATGTGCGGGAACCGCCAAGCGGCCAACGGTTTGACGAACCATACTGGCGACGTCAAGTGACTGGGCCAGCGCCTGGCGCAAGTGTTTGTCTCTCAGAGGTCCGCGGTGGCAGTTAAAGGCAGCAAAGTAAGTTATTAAGCGCGGTACTTCGTGATAGCCGGAAGCAAACTCAGGCTCGCGCCGCAGAGACTCGGCATCTGCCGGCAACAGATCCGAAGCCAATGAGAAGCGGCCGTAACGGAATTCAGCGAGTATTTCTGCCGGTGGCACACCAAAGGTGAAGGTAAGTCCTTCAATCTTGGGATAGCCTTTGCGCCAGTAGGTCTTATTTCTTTCCAGTTCGAGACGAACACCCGGCTCAAACTTTACTAGACGAAACGGCCCTGTTCCGACGGTGCCCTCTTCCCAGCTTTCGCCAAACTTCTCATTACCTTCGGGGACAATAGCAGCAGCGTGATAAGAGATGAGTGCCGGGAAGAATGATACCGGTTCATCGAGGTCGATAGTAAAATCATCGGCTGAGTGAATTCGGAAACCGGCCAGATCAGATCGCTCTCCATTAAGAAGCGCTTTTGCGCCCTGAATGGATGAATAGAAGAAACGCCCAGTGCTCTCGGGATTCAGCAGTAGTCTTTCAAACGAGTAACGAACATCGCGCGCCGTTAATTTGCGTCCATCATGGAACCGGACGTCATCTCTTAGGCGAAAGTGGTACCTTTTTCCTCCTTGTTCAGATTTGAAATCAGCCGCCAACCAGGGAACGATCCTTGCGCCACCAATGTCGCGAGTTAGTGTTTCGAAGATGTTCGGCAGAACCTCTGCATCTTCGATCGTGCCCGCCAGCGAAGGATCGAGCCGCTGCAAGGTTCCGGTAATGGGTACTTCAATCGTTCCCCCACCCGCCCGCAGTGTATCCGTTGCTTTACTCGCCGACTCCAATTTCGCAATCGCAGCGTAATTCACATAGGGAGCACTGCCACGAAGGTTAAGTCCGAGAACCTTGGCGTTAGCAAGTCGGTAATCGACATCGTGGAACAGGGGTAATACCATTCCCGATTCCTGTAAAAAAGTTTCGTACTTCCTATAGAGCGATGCTCTAACTCCGGGTCGACTCTCGGTGCGCGCCTCTTCGAGAAGCTGATCGCCATCCGCTGATGAAACATAAGAACGGTAAAGACCAATACGTGAGTGGAAGAGACCATACGTAAAATCGTCCGGGTCATCATAGTCAGCGTTCCATCTACCGATAAATAGGTCTATGCCGGTACTGTTTTGGAAAGATTCGAGGTACGACGCCATCGTAGGAGTAGCAATTTCAACTTTCACGCCCAAGTCCGACCAAATCGAGAGCAGACTTGTCAAGAGCGACTTATAACGATCGAGAAATAGCGGATGCGCCGCTGCCTTTAACGTGATTGGGTCCTTGAGACCGGTTAGGCCAAGCAGGGCCATCGCCTCGTCTCGAGTTAGGGTCTGGCGACGCCTGCCCGCATCGTACCCAAGCAAGCCAGGTGGAATTAAACACACAGCCGGTTGCGCAAAGCGACCTAATGTTTGCCAAACTACATCATGGGTGCGTACCACTCCCGCCAAAGCACGACGAAGATCTGCGTTCTCTGCGACCGAATCATTTGAAGTGTTAAATATTAGAAAGTAAGTATTTTTACGCGGAGACTCGATCAGACCACCCCGAAAGCGAGGGTCTCGTAAAAACTCATCGAGATCCTGCGGCGACAGATCGCGTGCGAGGTCAATAGAGCCCGCCCGCAACCCAGAGGCTATCTCGGCAGCGCTCAAGCCCGCGCGAAATTCGATCTCATCAAGAAGAGCGGAAGAGCCTTTCCAGTATCGTTCATTGCGCTCAAGCACAATGCGATCAGGACTGTACGAAGCCATTCGAAACGGACCTGTGCCGATCAAAATATCATTAGCCTTTTCTTCATTCCCTCTCAGGGTGATCCCGGTTTTGTAATCCGTTAATAGCGCGGGATAGATGGATAGCGGCTCGGGCAATTGTATCTCCAATCTAAACTCAGAGAGCGGTACTATTGCAGGCAGATTCTTTTCTAAGCTTTTAGCGAATTCCGCCGCACCGCGGATGGCAGCCAAGCCTGGGGAAAGTTCTCGCGCAACTTTAATGCTTCGCTGAAACGAATCTTTCACGCACAAGGCCGTCAACGGTTTGTCGTTCTGGAAGCGCACGTTTTCTCTGAGTGTGAAGAAAACTGAGGTGCCATCATCTGATACTTCCCATTTCTCGCAAAGAGCCGGCACTAAATTACCTTCGAGATCGGTGGCTAAAAGCGTTTCAAAAACATTGGCCAGAATTTCTTGTTCTTCAACTAATTCCATATTGACGGGATCGATGTCGCCAAGCGGAGTTGGCATCGCCACGACCAACTTGCCGCCTTTGGGCAATTCTTTGTCGGTTTCGATCTCCTTAGTTGCGGGTGCCAACGATACTGTCTCTTCAAGATAGGCATTTGCTTTCTCGTACTCCCCGCGCAGGTTTGCAAGTGTGGCAGCCAAAAAGAGCACATGCCTTAAGCTCTCCTTATCTTGAACAATCCGCGCCTCTTCAATAACTTGCTGCACTAGCCGAGTCGTCTCTTCGACCTTTCTTGCCTGCCATGCAGTCTCCGCTGCAAGGAGTAGCGCATTCACGGCTCGCGCCTTCTGACCCTCGCGTTCGAGAATCCGTGCAGCACTTTCTGCCTCCTTCAATGCGGCTTCCACATCTCCACTAACCCTGTATGCCTGGGCGAGCAGCATTCGCGCGTCTCCTTCGAGCGCCTGATCGCCTTCCCATTCCTCATCGAGAAACTCGAGGACAGTCTTCGCAGCGCGAGCCGCCTCTTCCGGACTAAAAGCATCGAGCGCAGCCTTCGCTAAACGCAGCCCATACTCAACTGTTTTATCCGGCACATCACCGAGCGAGAAGTGGTGGACTAGCTGCGGATAGACGCGTTCCAACCTTCCGGCGTGCCGCTTCTCAACCTCCTCGGCGTACTTGCGATGCAACGACCTTCGTTTGCGCCGAGAAATCGCGCCGTACAGCACATCGCGAACGACACCACTCGAAAACGTTAAACGGTCTCCGCGCGACTCACGCTCTTCCTCCAGCAGACCTTCTTCGACAAGCCGGTCAATCGCATCCTCGGCATCTTTTGCCCCGGCCAGGGCCTCCAAATCGCGAGAGTCAAACGCTTTGCCTATCACTGAAGCAATCGATAACACCTCGCGCAATTCCTCAGGCAAGCGCTCGATGCGTCTTTCAACTGCCTGCTGAATTGTCGCCGGCAATTCACCAGTTGAGAGATCCGTGGCTGCACCTAGGCTCCATGCGCCGGTTTGATCTTTTGCGATGCCTCCGGAATCGAGGAGCGAACGGACCAGTTCCTTAGTGAAGAATGGATTGCCTTCAGTGCCGTCATAAAGTTTTTCGACGAGACTTTCTGCCAGTTTAGGGCCACCAATCAGTGTCTCGAGAAACAGGCGATGTTCCGCTGGTGAGAACGGTTCGAGGGCGATGGCTGAAAAACGCCGGTCGCCGCGGAAACTATCCAACATACGAAGCAGCGGATGAGATCGACTGTCTATTTCACTGGTCCGGTAAGTGCCTACGATCAGTGTGGGGGTGGGCCCTAATCGTCGAACAATGTATTGTAATGCCTCGATAGATATCTCAGCCGCATGTAAATCTTCCAGGAACAGGATCAAAGGCTTTCCCGCCGCGAGACGTGTCAATGTTCGCGCCAGTAGCTCAAAAATCTGTGTGCGATTCTCCGGTCCCTGAGATCCGCCTGGAGCGGTTTGGGCCAACTTTGAATCGCCCATCGCTGCGCTGCGAATCTCACTAATTTCAGTGAGCATAGGGAACAACGAGATCAGATCGGGCGCAACGTCAGAAAGCTCTACCCGATCGTCGGTCGCGCTGGACGTATCACTTTGTCGGAAGTATTCCTGAATGGCTTCACAAAATCCCTGATATGGAAACGCACCGTCCTGTTCAATCGATCGGCCATGAAGCACCAGCAGTTTACGCGCCTTGGCGAGGTTCTCGATTTCGTCAAGCAGTCGCGTCTTACCTACTCCCGGCTCGCCGGATACGACGACAAATTGGCATTCACCACTAATGGCGGCATTAAGACGCTTTTGCAACTCGGCTTGTTCTTTCTCTCGGCCGATGAAAGGAGAGAGAGCCACTCGCGGCAATATCAGTGTTTTTGTCATAACCACTGATTTGCCAAGATCGCTTTCGTGTAGTCCGGTTTGGCAACGGCGCAAGGAATCAGCGACCTCACTTGCGTGTTGTGGTCTCTTGGCAGGGTCTTTGGCTATACACGCAAGTATTATTTCCTCTAGTTGTTCATTGATATCGGCGCCCAACAAGCGCGGGGATTGGGGAATCTCATGAACTATGCGATACAGAATCGATTGCAGCTCACCTGAGAATGGCGGTTCGCCAGTAAGACATTCATAAAGGACAGTTCCAAGAGAGTAAATGTCGGTTCGATGGTCTACTGCAGTTGCTGCGACCTGCTCGGGACTCATGTATGAGAGTGTGCCGGCAATAGTTCCGGTTTTGGTGATCCGACTTTCCGTAGCCCCTCGCGCCAGACCAAAATCCATGATCCGAACTCTACGCCGATTGCGATCGTCTCGCACCACCATGATATTTTCCGGCTTTATGTCGCGGTGAAATACCCCGCGCGAGTGGCTGTATTCGAGTGCTTCAGCAACTTGAATCCCAATATCGAGAACCTCGCCGAGCGTGAGCGCGCTTTCGCGCTGGAACCAGCGCAGGTTCGTTCCTTCGACGACCGGCATAACAAAGAAAAGCGATCCTTCATGCTTGCCAAAATCGAAGATTGGTACGATGGCAGGATGATCCATCTGAGCGACGAGCTGCGCTTCGCGCTGGAAACGCTGTTCCGTTTCTGGACTCAGGAGTGTAGGTGGAATTAGCTTGATCGCAACTTCGCGATTCAGCAGAGGATCATGCGCGCGATAAACGACGCCCATTCCTCCGCGACCCAATTCGGATCTTATGTCGTATCGGTTCGAAAGCTTTTGACCGATCATTTGGGGCTCCATAACGAAATCTCAACAAGTGTGAGCCTAATCGTGAAGAGTTTAACCGTGAGGAAAGGCCGTTAGGCGTTTGTGCTTCATGGAACTAAACAAATAAATGAGTTCGCATGATAGGGCAAGCCATTGCAGATTGTATAGGGGTCGCTTCGCAGGAGATTTCTGATTAGATATAACGGGAGATCAGTGGTGTCAGCGCCAAACTGTTTGAAGTCTTGGCGAGCCATTTGCAATCACCAAGGATCCGGTGAAGTAGGAGATCTCTCATTTCACACGACATGCACATTCATAAAAGAACCATTCATTGCCCGACGAAAAAAGAACCAATTGCTTGCCGGAGCGGCAAAGTATTGATTCTTATAACACTTACTGATGAAGTGAATTTGAAGGAATTGGTAGCGCATACGGGACTCGAACCCGTGATCTCTGCCTTGAGAGGGCAGCGTGTTAACCAACTACACCAATGCGCCGTGGAACAACAATTGATTATAGATGCCCAGCGTGAAGCTTGGCAAACGACTGAAATCAAACGTTTTCGAAACTGTTTTTGGAGATTGGAAACGTTGCTGAGACCCATTGCGCGAATGCTATACTCCGAAATCGCTTGATTATTCTGAACATTGCTCACCGGTGCATGCGCCATTCTGTTACGACTCAATCCTGGATCAAACGCCTACAGGCCCAAAGGAAAAATCTTTTGAGTGGGTAATTTTGCTTACTGTGAAAGCAAATTCACGCAAATGTATCGAATGATATGAAGATCGCTGTACTGAAAGAGGAACAACCGGGTGAAGCGCGCGTGGCGCTGATGCCTGATTCGGTGAAAAAGCTGGCAGGGCTAAAGGCCTCGGTGCTTGTTGAGAGCGGCGCCGGTCTCGCCGCAGCGCGATCAGATTCGGAATATGTAGAGGCGGGAGCAGAAGTCTCCGCCGACCGTGCCGCAATACTCGCAGAAACCAATGTTCTCGTTAGCGTTAACCGTCCGTCCGATGAAGTCCTGGCCACACTCGGAAAAGGAGCGGTGGTGCTCGGTTTCCTGCGCCCGCTCGATGAGCCTGCTCAATTGACTCCCGCTCTGGAGCGAGGATTAACCACCTTTGCTATGGAGTTAGTGCCGCGTATCACACGCGCGCAGTCGATGGATGCGCTCTCGTCAATGGCTACCGTGGCGGGCTACAAAGCGGTCGTGCTCGCTGCGGCAACTATTCCGAGAATGTTTCCTTTGCTGATGACGGCCGCTGGGACAGTTCCGCCCGCGCGCGTATTGGTTCTAGGCGCCGGCGTGGCGGGCTTACAGGCAATTGCCACAGCAAGGCGCCTTGGAGCTGTCGTTGAAGCCTACGATGTTCGCGCCGCGGCCGGTGAACAAGTGCGATCGCTCGGCGCAACTTTTTTGGAAGTGGATTTGGGCGGACTCAAAACTGAAGACGCTGGCGGATACGCGGTCGAGTTGTCGGAAGAAGCACTAAAGCGCGGGCGAGACTTAATTGCGGAACACGCCAGGACAGCTGATGTTGTGATTACAACCGCTCAAGTTCCAGGTCGCCGGGCGCCGCTGTTAATGGACGATGCTGCAGTCGACGGAATGAAACGCGGCGCGATGGTAATCGATCTGGCGGGGACAACTGGAGGCAACGTCGAGCCAAGCAAGGCTGACGAGGTCGTCGAGCGGGCGGGCGTGACGATCATCGCACCTACGAATTTGCCGGCGACCGTTCCAGTCCATGCCAGCCAACTTTATTCGCGCAACGTCACCGCGTTCCTTAGTTTGTTGATCAAAGACGGCGAATTGAACATCGACATGAACGACGATGTGGTCGGCCCGTCATGCGTTACGCACGAAGGCAAGTGGGTAAACAGCCGCGTGGCGGCCGCGGTGGAAAAGATAGCGGTTGGATAGTGACCAAGGCCGGATTAGGAGGTTGATGTGTCAGCAGACAATCTGATTGCCGCGCTTTATGTTTTCGCGCTGGCGGCGTTTCTTGGCTACCAGGTGATTTCGCGCGTGCCGCCGCTTTTGCACACGCCCTTGATGTCGGCGACTAACGCCATCTCCGGGATTTCACTGGTGGGTTCAATCGTTACTGCCGGCGCAAACTACAACACCGTCAGCACGATTCTCGGATTCACGGCCGTGTTTTGTTCCACGACCAACGTTGTCGGTGGTTTCGTGATCACCGATCGGATGCTGCGAATGTTTAAGCGCAAGCCAACAGGTGAGGCAGAAGGCAGGAAACAGTAGGCCGAAAGCAAAAACCGAAGCACGAACCAGGAATAAGGAACTAAGTACGAAGAACAAAGTTCAAAGATCAAAGACCAAAAACCTAAGACCAACCTAAAGTGCGCACCTACTTCATCGAACTAAATTACCTGCTGGCCTCAATCCTTTTCATTCTCGGCCTCAAGGGATTGAGTCATCCAGAGTCTGCCAAACGCGGTATGCATCTGGCGGAGTTTGGCATGTTGATGGCGATCATCGGCACGCTGATGCACCTCGAGATCGTCACCTTTACCTGGATCATTACCGGCCTGGTTCTGGGATCTCTGGTTGGTTTAGCCATGGGCCTTTGGGTGCCCATGACGGCGATGCCTCAGCGGACTGCCCTCTCGCACGCCTTTGGCGCTTTCGCCGCGGCACTCGTAGGAATTTCCGAGTTTTATCGCTACGGTGGACATCTCGAAACCATCACCATGAGCGCCCTTGGCTTTGAAGTAATGCTGGGCGCGCTGACGACCACCGGAAGCCTGCTGGCATTTGCCAAGTTGCAGGGACTGGTGCGGGGCACGCCGCTCACCTATCGCGGGCAGAACGTTTTCAATATGGCGCTGCTGGCAACAACGATTGGAATCTTTCTCTACCTGATCTTTGTGCCCGGCTCGATGACGCTCTTCTTTGTGATGGTCGGTCTGGCATTTGTTTTCGGCCTGCTCCTGGTGATGCCGATTGGTGCAGCAGACATGCCGGTAGTCATGTCGTTGTTGAATTCCTACGCAGGACTCGCCTCCGCCGCCACCGGATTCGTGCTGAAGAATAACGTCTTGATTATTGCCGGTACCCTCGACGGCTTCTCCGGATTCATTCTCTCGATCCTGATGTGCCGGGCGATGAACCGTTCGATGACTAACGTGCTGTTTGGCGCCTTCGGCAGCGCGGCGATATCGGGCGAATCAGGCAGTCAACAAGGAACCATGCGCGAGGTAAGTTTGGAGGACATCGCAGTGCAGATGGCCTACGCAAACAAGGTGGTGTTTGTGCCCGGCTATGGCATGGCCACAGCACAGGCGCAACATGCGGTGCGGGAGCTGGCAGATACACTCGAGAAGCGAGGGGTGACGGTCAAATACGGTATTCATCCGGTCGCCGGACGCATGCCCGGTCACATGAACGTTTTGCTGGCTGAAGCAAATGTTCCATACTCATCGCTTTACGAACTGGAACAAATCAATCCGGAGTTTCCTTCAACGGACGTAGCGGTTGTGATTGGCGCTAACGACGTGGTTAACCCTGACGCGCGCGATAATCCGGGTAGTCCGATTGCCGGCATGCCGATCCTGGAAGTGGATCGCGCCAAGTCGGTAGTCGTTTTGAAGCGCGGCCAGGGCAAAGGCTTTTCGGGTCTGGAGAACCCACTATTTTTCAAAGACGTGACGGGGATGCTCTATGGCGACGCAAAAGATACTTTGACCAAGCTCGTGGGCGCCGTCCAGCACGTATAGGATTGTCTCAAGTCTCAAGTCCCGAGTCTCAGGTCTCAAGTTCCAGAGACCTGGGACTTGAGCCTTGAGACTTTAGACTTGGGACGAGACTTGGGACTTGAAACTCAAGGGTGGAGCGTACATGCGAAGATCTATTGCAGCATTTGTTCTGACCAGTTTGCTCGTTTTTGGTTTGTCCTCCCCTCCGCTGGCGCTGCGGACCCGCGCGCAAAGTAAAACCGACAAGACTCAGAAAACGGCAACGCCATCGCTTGCCTCGCAGAGAGGAGTCGACACAATCACTGGCGCACAACTGAAGGACTACCTGTCATTTATCGCCTCCGATGAGATGGAAGGTCGCGACACGCCTTCGCGCGGGTTGGATACCACAGCCAAATTCCTCGCCATGAACCTATCGCGTTGGGGATTCAAACCGGCGGGCGATGACGGAAGTTTTTTTCAGAAGATCGGCCTCAGTAGAGATCTGGTAGACAAAGCGGAAACACGAGTAGAACTTAACGATCAGATCCTGGCATTTGGCAGTGACTATATTCCTACAGCACGCCCCGCCGACCTGGCGCCGACGCAATTGGTCTTTGCCGGCAACGGGTGGCTCATAAAGTCGAAGAACATCGATGCCTACAAGGGCATCGACGCCAAAGGCAAGATTGCGGTCATTTTTGGATCGGCCAATGGCTACCCGGCTGGAGTTAAGAGTTCGGATCTTTCCGGCAAGCGGGGCGAAGACTGGATGAATGCCACCGAGTATGCCCAGAAGCAAGGCGTCGCTGCGATTGTGATCGTTCCCGACTTCCAGTATCTGGCAAATTGGGATCGCAATAGGGCCCGCGTCACCGAACGCGGCTTCATCAAGGTAGACAAGTTTCAACTGCCGGCCGGAGCGCAAATCCCGCAGATTGTTGTCTCGCCGCACATCGCCGAATTCCTTTTTCAGGACGAACGGCAGACTGCCCGGTCGATATTCGAGTCGATCTATGCGGGCAATACGCCGCCGTCGTTTGCGCTGAACGCAGACAAGAAAATCTCTATCACCGTGAAGGTGAAATCAGACCAAAGCACTACGCAGAACGTTGTCGGGGTCTTTGAAGGTAGTGACCCTGTTCTTAAAGACGAGTACGTCGCGCTGGGCGCGCACTACGATCACGTAGGCGTTGGCATTCCGGTAAACGGCGACGCAATTTACAACGGCGCCGATGATGATGGCTCAGGCACAACAGCTTTGCTCGCAATGGCGGAGTCTCTGACCAGGGCCCGGGTTCGGCCTAAACGCTCAGTCCTGTTTGTCTGGCATGCTGGTGAAGAGAGGGGCCTGTGGGGCTCGCGCTATTTCACAAGCTATCCGACGCTGCCGCTCGCTAAGATTGTGGCTCAGATCAACATCGACATGATTGGTCGCAGCAAAAAGGAAGGCGATACCAATGTGCGCAACCAGCAGCTCTCCGGACCAAATGAGATTTATGTTATTGGCTCCAAGATGATGAGTGCCGACCTTGGTGATTTGGTTGCGAGTGTGAACAAGCAATACCTGAACCTCACCTACGATTATCGCTACGACGATCCCGCCGACCCTAATCGCTTCTTCTTCCGCAGCGATCACTATAACTATGCGCGCAAGGGCATTCCGATTGTTTTCTTTTTTGACGGCGAACACGAGGACTACCACAAGCCGGGCGACTCAGTGGACAAGATCGACTTTCAAAAAATGGAGAAAGTTGCGCGTACGATTTATGTCACGCTTTGGGAGCTTGCTAATCGTCCGGCTCGCCCCGTAGTTGATAAGCGCCTGCCGCAACAACTGCAGTTTCAGATTCAGGAGCGCTCGTCTAATTGAGTTTGCGCCGACCGGCACCGCTATTTCCTGGTCAGCAACTTATTCTTGTCCAAAAAAGTTAGCACGGCTTCATTAAATTCTTTCGGCCGTTCCATCATGACAAAGTGGCCCACACCATCCCACAGCCGGAAGTCCAGGTTGGGCGCGACGACTCGATAACGCTGCTCCAAATCGAGGCCGAAAAACGGGTTCTTCGCCATAATCGCCAGCACCGGAACATTGACTTTATCTTCTCGCCAGATTGAGGGATCCGCCATCGATTCCCATGCGCTCACCAGGACGTACTGCGGCGTATTCAAGCGTGAAGCCTGTATTAGCTCTTTTGATTCAGCTGTAAGGTTTGGACCAAACATGCTGGCAAACATTTGGCCCATGGCGTCTTTGTAGTTTGGTCCACGAAAACTAGCGGTCATGGCCTCCATCATCGCCTTTTCGCCAAACGGGAGCAGCGGACCGTCAGCAATCACGATCCCGAGCGTCCTGTCCGGATACTTGCGATAGAACTGCCGCGCGATTGGCGTTCCCATACTGTGACCCACCAGCACGGCGCGTTTCACCTTTGCATCGCGCATGACTGCGTCAACAGCGCGTGCAAAAAAATCCATACTGTAGGTAACTTGCGGTTTATCGCTCTTGCCATGGCCTGGGAGATCAATCGCGATCACACGATTGCGTTTAGCCAGGTCCGTGAACTGATCGCGCCAGTTGTCTTCATTCATCGTCCAACCGTGAATCAAGATCAACGCTTCGCTGCCCTTGCCATAGTTCACATAATGAACGCGCGCCCCGTCGAGCGTCGCATAGCGTGACTCACCAGCTGAACTATCTGATGCATTAGTTATGCTAAGCACGGGGCTAGCTACGGTCGCGATGGCCTGTGAGAAAAAAAGCACAGTCGCGAAGAAGAGGAGGTGATGGAGTTGACCTACGCTTAGTCTTGTGAAAGGGCTCCTGGGTATCTTCGTCATAATGATTGTCCTCTCGTTATTGTAACCACGTGATATTCAGTTTACTTTCAGTAAAGCGCTATTGAATCACCATATGAAAGACGAGGAATCGCCACTAGTCCGCGATGTTTTAGCGATCTAATACTGCCATCCTGTCACGACAGTGTTACAGACTGGGGCGAGCAAACCCGTCGCCTATTCGTAATCATCCCGGCATTAATAAATCGAGAGGAGATTGAGCAATGGCAGCAAAAACAGGAGCAGCACGGGCGCGAAAAAGTTCAAGCATCTTCAAGGATGCGAAATGTTTTTCGAGTTTTTCCGTAAACGATCTGGAGACGGCCAAGGACTTCTACGGTAAAACGTTAGGACTGAAGGTGTCTGAAATGGAGGAGGGCCTGGAACTGAATCTTGCCGGAGGCACCAGCATCTTTTTATATCCGAAGCCGAACCACACGCCGGCTTCTTTCACCGTCCTGAACTTTCCGGTGAAGGACATTGAGGAAGCCGTCGAGGAGTTAACAACCCTCGGCGTGAAACTTGAAAAGTATAACCAACCGGATCTCAAGACTGACGAGCGGGGCATCATGAGTGGGCCGGGGATGCAAATCGCCTGGTTCAAAGATCCCGCGGGCAACATTTTGTCCGTAATCGAGAATGAGAGGTAGCCCGTCAGGATTCTATCAGCAGTTTGAAGGCTCGACCGGGCAGTCGAGTCTTTGAACTGCACCGAACTTTCAAAAAGATCTGACAGACTGTCGATCTTCCGCCGCCAGGTTCGATTAACTGGTAGAGCGGCAAAATAAAAGATAAAAGGAGAGGTAATTATGGCAGAAACAAAGGCAACGCAGGGAAGTGCAGTCGCAAGGTCAAAGGACGAACAAACTCAGTCCTATCAACAAAAAATCACCTCGTTCCTGTGGTTCAACACCAACGCTGAGGAAGCCGTGAATTTTTATGTCTCGGTCTTCAAGAACTCCAGTATCCGTAGAACAGTGCACTGTGGTGAATCAGGACCCGGTCCGAAGGGAAGCGTCTTGACCATAGACTTTGTGCTTGACGGTCAGGAGTTCACGGCGCTGAATGGCGGTCCCGAGTTCAAATTCAATGAGGCTATATCGCAGGTTGTTCACTGTAAGTCGCAGGAGGAAGTGGATTACTACTGGGACAAACTCGGCGCTGGCGGGCAGATCATTGAATGCGGATGGCTCAAGGACAAGTTTGGCTTGGCGTGGCAGATTGTCCCGGACGTTTTGCTGGAGCTGATTCAGGACGACGATCCGCAGCGTAAGGATCGCGCCATGAAGGCGATGATGAAAATGAAGAAACTTGATGTAGCGGAACTGCAACGAGTGGTCGCAGCGCGTTAACTTTTTCCAAAAGTCTAAAGTCCAAAGTCAACAACACTGACTTTGGGCTTTGGACAAATATCAATTCGTTACGAATCTCGCCGTTCCGAAGCCAGGCGACGATAAGCTTCGTCGCGCGATAGTCCCAGCTCGCGCGCCGCTTTTTTTAGCGCCGCACGATGATCAAGTCCATTTGACTCAAACTCCGCAACCAGCGCTGAAACAGTAGCGTCAGATTGGTTCCCAGTTTCGTTTGGCATTACTGTTCGATCGATGATCAGCACCATCTCTCCGCGCGCGTTTTCGGGCGAGGAAAATCGCGCGGTTAGTTCACTCAAGCTTCCGCGCGCTATCTCCTCGTGCATCTTTGTCAGTTCTCTGGCGACTACGGCCTGGCGTTCGCCGAGTATCTCCAGCGCATCTTTAAGTGTCGCAGCGATGCGATGCGGTCCTTCGTAAAAAATCAAAGTTGCGGGCAGCGAACGAAGTTGGGCGAGTCGCGCTCGACGCGCGCCGGAGCGCGCCGGAAGAAACCCGCAAAAAAAGAATTCATCCGTAGGCAAACCGGATGCAACCAGAGCGCTAATTAACGCTGAAGCGCCGGGCACAGGAACTACTTGCACGCCGGAATCGATCGCAATGCGTGCAAGCCGAAACCCCGGGTCGCTAATACCGGGCGTACCCGCGTCGGAAACGACCGCTACATCTGCGCCGGACTTGAGGCGTTCAATAAGTTCCCGGGAGCGCTCGCGTTCGTTGTGTTCGTGATAGCTGATGGTTCTGGTGTTGATACCGTAGTGATTGAGTAGCTTCTTTGTGTGGCGAGTGTCTTCACAGGCAATTACTTCAACTTCACCCAGCAGTCGGACGGCCCGATGTGTAATGTCTTCGAGATTGCCGATTGGGGTTGCGATCAGGTACAGCGTTCCGGCCATGCGGCTATTCTGTCACCTGGACGTAACATGCGAAAGCCTCGCCCACTCATTCAAGCGGGACGAGGCTTGGCATTTTCTGATTGGCTTACTGCCTGACCTTAGTTGGGCCAGGGAATTCGGCGCCACCAATCGTTGTTGCGGTTGCCGTTGCTCGGATAGTTTGGATAGTTGCGGCCATTCCCATTGGGCCAATTACCACCATTGTTGTAGTAACCAATTCCATAGGCGTCGCTGATTATCTGCAACTCCGTCTGAATCTGCGACCAATCGGAAGCGACTCGGTTGTCAAATCCTCGGCCGCGCCCGATGCGATCAAACTGTTGCGCCTCCTGCAGGACGCGTTCTGCTTCATCCCGGCTGCGGTAAAGGTCCCGCCCGTTCCCAAAACTTGATTTCAGGTTGCCCACAGCGCGCCGGAAATCATGGCCCTGGGCGTTCATTTGATCTTCGCGCCGCGTTCCGTTGACCCGGCTGTGATCGAGGGCCCGGTCCAGGTCTCGTTCGAAATCTTTGGATAAACGATCGAGACGGTTGATCGAGTCTTTAAGGTAGCGCTCGTCGTAGCGTCCGTAGTTGCGGTTGCGCCCGTAATCAGGATAGCCATAACCACCCTGAGCGGCTGCCAACACCGGCAAGCACAGCGCCAGCACGGCAGCCGCAAGAATTGAAAAACTCAGTGTGCGTCGGTTCGTCATTTGGTTAGCCTCCTCAAACTTCTTAGCCGGTTTCGCTCGCAAGTGGGGACACCGAACATTGTCGAGCGTCTGTCCATTTCCGCTGTTGGCAAGCATCGTGCCTCAGAGCTCCGGTGCAGGAAAGCGCTTGAGTTGGACTATTGGGGACGACGAAAGACCGCAATTCCAAGGCTATTATTGGCGGGCAGGGCTACCAGGCTCGCGAGAACAGTTCGAAAACGTGCACCGATTACCGGATATCGTCAGGGTCTGTTCACCTGTTTCGCGAATTATCGAGCAGGATTGAAACGTGCTTTTTAACATGTGCTTCGTGAACTTTTGGCAGGTGGCGAAGTTCCGAAGGAACGTCGTGAGTCCGGTGAGCTTTCATCACCATCCAGGTTGGCGTGCCCGTAGCGTCAAGGACCAGGCGGAGTTCTTCGTTGGCGGGTTTGATGCCTACATGCTTGATGTTGGCGCACGCCAAACCACCGCCGCGAATGAAACCATCGCGGGGCGTGCGCGGCCAACCTACTTCTACCAGCAGCTTCCGCACGCCGCTGCCTAAACTCAGAAGGCTGCCGACCATGCTCGCATTGCCGACATTAAAACGATGTGACGCTTGGGTAGAGATTTGAATCGCCGCACCCGCGCGATTCGCTTCACCGGCGACCGTCGTAAACATATTTACTAACCAGTCGCCGGCAATCCTTCTGATTAGATCATTGGAGTTGCGCAAAGCAAGGTAGTCGGCGACGTCTGTACGGCCATGGGCTCGCGCGCGCGCTTCAGCTTCGGCAAGACCGGCAGCCCAGGTGTCTTCCAGTTCGCTCACATGCATTCTCCGAGAAGCGCCAATCAAGATTTCGATTCCGCGAGGACTGATGCAACTTTACAGACTGCATCGTGATCGACTTATCATTCATGCCGCGGAGACCGAGATGAGTTCAGTACCACCACGAGGTCGCGGGTGGGTCGCTTGATTGCCGATTGTCAATTGCCGATTTGGGATCTCACTCCGGAAACCCTTAACAACCATCCGTTGAAGTCAGCCCCGCTGAAGAGCTTACTCGCTGACAAAAGCCGCGCGATGGTATTATGCCTGTTCAGAGCTTCCCCCATCTAGTTAACCCGAATTCATCCGGGCGTAAGCCCGATGACATGCGAAAATCCACGCGTATTTTGATTGAAGCGAACGCATGAAATTATCCGGTCAGCGATTACTAAACTCGATCCTGCTCTTCTGCTGTGGTGCGGCGCTCTTTCTGTCGCTTGGCGTGAATCAGCTGGCACAGACAACGCTCAAATTGCCTGCACCCTCCGGGCATATAAACGACTTTGCCGGAGTGGTGAACGAGCAGACCAGACAGCGACTGGAAAACGTCCTAGCTAATCTGAAACTAAAAACCGGAATTGAGTTTGACGTCGCGACTGTCCAGTCAACTGAAGGTCAGGATATCTCGGCGTTCTCGTTGCAGCTCGCGAAGGATTGGAATATCGGCGTTCGCACCAGCGCGAAGAAAAGCCTGCTTCTCGTTCTGGCCGTGGATGAAAAAGTCTCTTTCACGCGTTTTAGCAAGTCGGTCCAGAGCGATCTGCCTGAAGGTGTGCTGGGCGAAATGGGCCAACGCATGCGATCGCTTATTGCTGCCAGTCAGTTTAGCGAAGGACTCAACGCGGGCGTGCAACACTTCGTGGCGTCCCTTGCGCAAAAGTTAGCGTTTAGTACTGACGACTTTGACAAGGCGCCCGCGGTAGCTTCAGCTGTCCATTCTCCCGAAAGCGATCAGACGGCAAGTCAGCCTGCGGCGCAAGCAGTTCCGGTTGTTGCAGCGGGGTCGACTGACGTTTCGCCGGCGACAATCAAAACGCCAATAATCCGCACCGCTGGCGCGTCCAGTAAGACCAGAAAGCCCGCGGCCGCACCCGTCGACGACGAAGCCGATGCGGAGGAAGTCGCTCTAACGCTGACCAAGCCAGTCGAAGAGCGAGTCGGTTTGTTAAAAGACTTCCTTGATACTCATCCCGATTCCAAGTCGAGGGCGCTCGCCCTGGAGATTCTGGTTAGCGCTCGGGCCGCCGTCGGCGATAAACGACTAAAGGCCGGCGACAGCGCCGCCGGTGTGGAACAACTTATGATGGCCATCGCCGATGCCCCGGTCGATGCTTCAGAGAAGTTGTTTTCCGGAGTCATCTATCAAATTCCCTTGAATCTTTACCTGCGCGGAGAGGCTGCGGCAGCCACCAAAGCGGCGCAGAACATTGAAGCTAAGTTTGGAACCGACCCCAGACGGCTGGTAATTCTTTCCAGTTTTTACGTTACCACTGAACAGGCAAGTGAGGCCCTTCGCCTGACTACCGAGGCTGTAAAGCTGGCTCCTGAACTTGCCGAAGCGCATCTAGGGCTAGGGCGGGCCCTACAGATTTCGCTGCGTCTTGAAGAAGCCGCCGCAGAGTATAAAAAGGCGTTGGAACTCGATCCGGCTTCAAAAACCTCGCGCCGAAGTCTTGCCGATCTAAATCGCGCTCTGGGTAAGTCGGAAGAAGCGTTGACGCTGTATCGTCAACAACTGGAAGCTGAACCCGCAGACAAAACAGCGCGTGCCGGTTTGATTCTTTCATTGTTCGACCTGGGCCGGAAAGACGAAGCAAAACCGGAACTCGACAAAGCTCTGGCGGAAGATCCGCGCAACTTGAGTTTACTCGCCGGCTCGGCTTACTGGTTTGCCGCGCACAACGACAGCGAGTTGGCACTTGACCTGGCAAGGCGCGCCGTCCAAATCGAACCTCGTTACACCTGGTCGCAAATTGCACTCGCGCGCGCATTGATTGCGCAACGGAGGCCATTGGACGCCGAACGCGCGCTTCGATTCGCTCGCCAGTATGGCAAATTTCCGACGCTCGATTATGAGTTGGCCAGCACGCTGGTCTCGGCCGGACTTTATGAGGAAGCGGCGGAAATTCTCAGACAGGCGTTCAGCATAAAGGACGGCCAGATCGAAGCTCGTCTTGCCGGACATGAGGTTGTGCAGCGCGCAGATTTCATGGCCCTGCTGGCACCGGAACGACGAGCAAGTATTTTTCAATTCACTGCCGCTGATTCCGAGAACAACGCCAGAATTCTTAAAGCTCTTTTGGCATTTGCTACCTTGCTCGACCAGACAGACGGCGGAGAACCTGTCAACGAGGGTGCCTTAGTCTCCGCGGCAAAGGCGTTTGCGGCAGGAGACGACGACGCGCGGGTTCACCGTGAACTTTATGCAGCCAGTCGTTTGCTGCAAAAAGGAGTTGGTTTCCAGGCTGCTTACGAACTCGCTGAAGCGGCGCGCGACAGCGCTAACGCCGGTCTTACCGTTCCCGAATTGACCGTCGTAGTACAGGCTGATGAGTTTCGCTTGATTCGTGCGCGGGCCATCGCGGCCGGCGGCACGCCAGATATTCCCGAAGCCCCGCGCAACATTTTGTCTAACCTCATACGCGGTCGCATCGAGGACACATCAGGGTGGGCACTCTACAACCAGGATAAGTTCGACGCCGCAGTTGAACATTTGAAAAGCGCTGTTGCCATCTTGCCCGAAAACACGCCGGCAGCGCGCGCGGCGTTGTGGCATCTCGGCATCGCTCTCGAACGTCAGGACAAGAAAGCTGAAGCCCTCTCCAATTACATCAAGAGTTACAATTCCGGTGATCCCGATCCGGTCCGTCGCACCTTAATCGAGCAACTTTACCGCAAGGTTAACGGCTCACTCGACGGACTCAACGAACGAATAGGCCCGGGCGTCGAAACGTCGGTCAACCCGCCGACACCGGCGCCCGACAAAGCGAACGAGACTGTGCAACCAACTTCGTTGCCGGAAAGCACGCCGGCGGCAACTCCGGTTGACTCCGGCACGCAAGCGTCCCCTCCGTCTTCGGAACCCGCGTCCACTCCTGCTCCATCGCCCTCCGAGCAAGTTCCTGCAGCGGAGGCGCCACAGCCGACACCAACTCAATCGCCAGAGGCTACGCCCGAAGCTACTCCGACAACATCGCCTGAAGCGCCCGCTACAACCACTACCCCTGAAGCAGCTCCAGCTGCAACACCCGAACCAACACCTGGGCCCCTCGCCACGCTACCACTCGAAACATCGCCGGTTGAAAAGCTAAATAAAGCTCCGCAAACGACAGTCGCAATCACCGGACGAGTGAAGGACTCAGCCGGCAATCCACTCGAGAATGTTGTAGTGGTGCTGATAAGTCCACAGGGTACGGTGCTCGCCTCGACCACCGATGAGCGGGGAAACTATTCCTTCACCGTGGCATCTTCTTCTGCGACCCAAAGTTACCGGGTTATTCCGTCGAAAGATGGTTTTGCTTTTGAACCGCTGGATAGAGTTCTGCCGCTCGCGAATGATGATGTAAAAGAACTGGACTTCGTCGGCACGGTAAAAGGAAAACCCTGAAACAATTGACGCAGTCCAGCAAATAACTTGAACCTGCCTTGCCCGCCAGCCAACCGCCTGCACCTCTTTACCATCCAAAAAATCCCGGAACGAAGGCCTCAATCTCGCGGTGGGTTAACTTTGAAAACTCCCCTGGAGACTAGAGGGGCAGCAGTCGGACTGCTGTGCGGCAATATGTTCGCAGTTGTATAATCGAGAGCAATCACTAACGAAGCCGAGATAATATGAAGACACGCAGGCCCATCTTTTCCCCAGTATTGTTAGCAATTGTTACACTTTTCGTCATTACGACGGCCGGGAGCGGCCAACAGCCCGCACCGCAACAGGCCGCCTCGCGTTTCGATATCACCAACTACCGGATCGAAGCTCAATTAATTCCAGACCAGCACTTATTGCGAGCTGGCGCTGACGTCACCGTCATTCCACAGGAATCAACCCGTTCACTCGTCTTCGAACTCAACGGCTCCCTGAAGGTGGAAAGCATAGACCTCGGCGGCAAGCCCCTGACAAGTTTTGTTCAGGATGCAGTTGGTGTCGGCTCGCTTGGGCCAAGTGTAAGAGTTGACCTGGGACAGGTTGTGACTGCCAACCAACCGATCACACTGCGCTTTCGCTGGAGTGGCGCCCTGCTTACGCCTGAAGGCGGACCGCTGGCTACCCGGCGCCTGGCTTACGTGGGTCCCGAAGGCTCTTACTTGATGTATGCCTCGCGGTGGTTTCCCTTCCATGATTACGCCGCCGATCGCGCTACATCTGACATTACATTAATCGTTCCCACCGGTTTGCAGGTGGCGGGCACGAGCGACGACAGCGTAACTCCGCAGGCGTCGCCAAAAGATGGCACCACCAGGTTTCATTTTGTTCATCGCCAACCGGTACTAATCGGAAATTTCGCCGCCGGCCAATACATCAATCGCAACCTGCGCTTTGGCAGTTACGAAATTCAGTTTTATGCGAAGCCCGGTAGTGAGAGTCGCATCAATGGTTACGCCGAGATGATGGGCCAGGTGTTGGAGTTTTACTCAAAACAGTATGGCGCTCCGATCTTCGGCACGCGTCTGGTCGTGGTGCAAGTTGACGACGACAGCCTGGATACTTACTCGGGCCCGGGAATTATCTTTTTGGCAGCGAAACTGTTCGACTCGTCCCGGCCGGTCCCGGACGAGAGACTCGCGCGCGAAGTCGCTTATCAATGGTGGGGCCAAACGGTCGGCTTGAAATCGTTTGACGATGCCTGGATCTCCCAGGGTCTCGCCGAATGGAGCGCGTTTGCATTTCGTGAATCGAATCTGACCGGAGGCGCTCTGGAGGCCATTCAACGCGAGGAGCAGGAACGCGCTTTGACGTTTGAGCAGACCGCATCGATCGCGCGGGCGCCGGGTGCTCTCGACGATCAATCAGCCGCCTATCAGTCAATAATCTTTCACAAAGGCGCGATGGTTTTTCGCATGCTGCGCGAGACCATTGGGAAAGAAAAGTTTGACCAGCTGCTGCGCAACTTTCTCGAGCAATATCGCGGCAAGAATGCCTCGATCGACGACTTCGAGAAGTTGGCATCACAGGTTGCGGTGGTAAACCTTCGTTACTTTTTTGCCCAGTGGATTGAGGGAACAGGCGTTCCGGAATTTGCCATCGACTATCAAATCATTCGTACTCGCGCTGGAAAGTTTCGCACTCGAGGCACCGTCAAGCAGAACCTCGAGGCCCTGCGGATGCCGGTGCAGTTGATGCTGCGCACCGAAGGCGATACCCAGACAACAACGACGCGAATTGAAGGCAAGAGCGAAGATTTTGACTTCGAATCAAACGGGCAGCCCCTCGAAGTTGTCGTGGATCCTAACTATAGAATCCTGCGCATGTCTGACGAATTGCGCGTGTCGATCGTGGCGCGCCGTGGTATTGAACAGATGAAGGAAGGACTTTACGCGGAAGCCCAGCAACAGTTTGAAGCGGCGATAAAACTTGATCGTTCAAACTCATGGGTCTATTACAACCTGGGACTGCTTTATCTCGAGCAGCGTAACTGGCAGCCGGCGCTCGACAATTTTGACGCTGCGCTCAACGGCACCTTGCAACCCTCCTGGATTGAAGCGTGGGCGCACATCAAGAAGGGCAATGCCTACGATGCCAAGGGTGAACGCAATCGCGCTGTCTCGGAATACAATAAGGCAGTACAGTCAGGCATCAACTACGATAATGCCCAGGCAGTGGCCAAGAAGTTTCTGGCCACCGCATACGATCCTAAAGCGGCGCAATCCGCTGAACTCATCGCGCCGGGAAATTAGCAAGACAACCAGGGAAAGAGCGAAATCCGAAAGGGGAACGGGTAAAGGGGATATGCTGACACCTTTACCCATTCCCCCTTTCCTCTTGACCTTTTCCCCCTGTTCCCCTTTTCCCTTTCGCCTTTCTGCCGTAACCTTTTCCTTCCACGACAGTTTATATAGTTAGAAGAAACGTTTGCCCGGGTTTTCGCGCGGGTAAAGGCTTCGCGATGGTCGAGTGAGGACTAGTTTGAAGGGTCCCTATAACCAGCCAGAAGAACGGGCCTTGATCGAGGCGGCACAGCAGGATGCGAGCCGCTTTGGCGAGTTGTATGAACTACACTTCGAACGCGTGTATGCCTATATCGCCCGGCGAGTTCGCGAGCGTTCGGCGACGGAAGAGTTGACGTCGCATGTTTTTCATCAGGCGCTGGCTAACCTTGGTAAATTCAAATGGCGGGGCGCGCCTTTCGCCGCCTGGCTCTTTCGCATAGCCCGGAACTCGATTGCTGATCGCGCGCAACGCGTGCTGCGTGAAGCGAGCGAACCGGCCGTGCAGTCATCCGGCGCGGCCGGGACTGGCGTCGACGCCGATCTCGAACAGGCGGAAACCGTCGCGCGGATCTACCAGTTGGTGGATCAACTTCCCTGGGACCAGCGGTACGTAATCCGTTTGCGTTTTGCCGAAGAAAAAAGCATTCGCGAGATTGCTCAGCAGTTGAGCAGAAGCGAGGGAGCGATAAAACAGTTGCAGTTTCGCGCGTTGCAAAACCTCCGGGCGCGCATGAGTGAGAAAAATGTCTGAGCAGTTTTTAATCGAGCAACTGGACGAAGCCATCGATGCGATTGTCACACCGGCATCGAGCGGGGCAATAGCGTTCACGGCAGACGAGCCGGCCTTGCAAGAGTTGGCCATGCTCGCAAGTGAACTGCGTCTGCTGCCGCGTGAGAAATTCAAATCAAGCCTGAAAGAAACACTGAGAAGGAGTGCCACTATGACGGGTACTGGAACAGAAAGACAACCATCCTCGGAAACTTCAACGGCCAGTTACCAGACCATCACACCGTACCTGACCGTAAAGCGCGCCGAGCAATTGGTCGAATTTGTTAAGGAAGCCTTTGGCGCCACCGAGGTATTTCGCACCATCGGCTCAGCCGGCGGCTTGCATGCGGAAGTCACAATAGGCGATTCCAAACTCATGATTGGCGGTTATGAAGCGGTTGAAGAAATGCCGACCGCGCTCCACCTCTATGTGCCCGATGCCGATGCAGTCTATCAACGCGCCCTCGATCTTGGTGCCACTTCGGTGGAAGAGCCCGTCGATCAGTTTTACGGCGATCGAGAAGCCGGAGTGAAGGACCCCACCGGAAATATCTGGTGGATTGCCACACACAAACTCGGGCTCCCTGGAACTTACATTCCCGAGGGGTTGCGTCCAGTCACGCCTTTCCTGCACCCGATCGGCGCCGCGGGGCTAATCGAATTCATGAAGCAGGCTTTTGCTGCTGAAGAGATTTCGCGCGAACAATCGCCGGAGGGTATGATCCATCACGCCCTGGTCCGTATCGGCGACTCCCTGATCGAGATGGGTGAGGCACATGGCGACGCGCAACCAATGCCGCCCGCCCTATTTGTTAACGTAGAAAATCTTGAGGAAGCCTACGCGCACGCGCTCAGTGCCGGCGCAACTTCGTTGCAAGCACCAACGACTCAAGCGTACGGTCGTACCGCCTGGGTGAAAGACGCTTGGGATAACACCTGGTATCTGACGGCGCCCAGATAGCAGACAGCAAACAGCCGGGCGTTTTTGATGAGCTATTTACTGAATGCTCCGATGTCTGGCTGTTTGCTGTTTGCTGACTACTGTTTAATATTTCCGAAATGCTAATCCGCAACATCTCCGATACAGCCCTGCTCGCTGCCGTTTATCGCGCGCGTGAGAACGAACACCCGGAGGCGCTCTTTCGAGATCCCTTTGCGCGCCGGCTTGCCGGAGAGCGCGGCCAGGAGATCGCGCGGTCGCTGGCTTTTAGCGAAAAGAACGCGTGGTCATGGTTCACGCGCACCTACTTGTTTGACCAATTCATTAACAGGTGTCTGCAGGAAGGTTGCGACACCGTGATCAATCTTGCCGCCGGACTCGACGCTCGTCCCTATCGACTCGCGCTGCCGGCCAGTTTGAAATGGATAGAAGTCGATCTCCCGGAGATAACTGATTACAAGGAGGAGTTACTGCATGATGAAAGGCCTTCGTGCGCGCTTGAGCGCGTTCGTCTCGATCTCTCAGACGTTAAAAGCCGGCGCGAACTCTTTCAGCGAGTAGCGAAAGAGTCACAGAAGGCGCTTATCATTAGTGAAGGCCTGGTGCTTTATCTGAGTTCCGAAGAGGTTGGCTTGTTAGCCACGGACCTCGCGGCGCAAGAACAGTTTCGCTACTGGCTCATGGATATTACCTCGCCCGCGCTTTTGAGAATGCTGCAAAAGAAAATGGGGAAAGCGTTCGACGAGGCCGCAGCGCCCTTCAAGTTCGCACCCACCGATGGCCCCGATTTCTTCCGTAAGTTTGGCTGGAAGCCTGTGGCCGTTCGTTCGCTATGGCACACTGCCGGTGCATTAAAACGACTGCCGCGGCTGATGAGCTTCTTCTACCACCTGCAGAAGTCGGAAACCTTTCAACCGAATCGACCGTGGGGCGGCACGTGCTTGTTTGAGAGAGACGAGTAACAAACAGCAAAAGGCAGACAGCAAACCGCTAAGGGGCCAGGGGAAAAGGGTAAGGGGTAAAGGGAAACGTGCGCCTTCCCCTTTTACCCTTACCCTTCCCCGTCACCCTCCTGTTTACCGTCTCGGCACGTAAGTCAGCCAAAAATAGATCACTTGCAGCACGCCGATAAAGAAGCCAATCACCGCACCGAAGATTTCAATCGTTTTCAGGTGATGACTGGCAACCGACAACACCAACGCCTCCAGCTTTTCAATCGGATAGTCGGAGACCTTTTTGCGCACCAGTCCGCCCACATCAAACTCGGCAATCGCCTTCGGCAGTCCTTCCCGCGCGGTCATCGTTATTCGTCCCACCAGTGCCGCGCTGGCGCGTTTCATTGAATGTTCTGAAACGTGATCGCCGAGACGGCCGATGGGTGCTACCAGCAGGCGTTCGATCTGCGAACTGAGAATGGCATTGATTGTCCGCGCGGTATCGTCACGCGACAACAAACCCACCACGCTTTTGGTCAGGAATGTTTTGGCAGTCTGAATAGAATCGGGATCGAGCTGCTGCAACGCTGAGCCGAGCGTTTGCGGTCGGAACCGCTCAATCGCTTCCCGGAAATAAGTAGCAACTGAAGCCGACAACTCCTCGCTCTTGGCCATCTCAACGATGCGACTGGTTATCTCCTGCTTGATGGAGTCAAACTTTTCGGACTCAATCTGCCCCACCAACACGTTCAGCGGCCGCGCCAGCACATTGTCGATGGTCGCATTCAGAAATGCCTCGGCCTCCTTTTCAAACGCGGGGCCGCGCAAATATTCTTCGATGCGTTTGGGCAAAGTCTTGTCAACCAGTTCATCAACTTCGCGATGGATACGTTCGCGCGAGATGAAGATCTTTTTGATGAGTGAAAGTTGATCGTAGTAGTCATCGACCTCGCGCTTGATCAGGGCGCCAATTTGTGTGCGCGTGCTGGGACTGGTGGCGATGTCTGCCAGGTGATGTACGATTGGCGGGACCTGGCTATCGATCCGTTCCTTGATAAAAGCGACGGTCTCCGGAGTAAATGTTTCAGCCAGCGTGGCATTGCTCTGGGCCAGGTCATCGAGTCGTCCCGAAACAAAGCCGCTAATCTTTTCTTCGAGGCCTTCTTCGTTAACCAATCGCGCAAAGCGTGACTGAACAAATGCCAGAATCTTCTCGAACTGATCTTCGCTGAGCGTGTCGCCTACGCGACGCGCCAGCAGCTCGTCCACTTGTCGATCAATGAAAGACTCAATGGCCACACTGGTGTCTTCGCTTTTCAGCATCGCAGCGATGTAATCGGCCAGACGATATTGCAGCGCTGATACAGTATCGAGAATCGGGCCACGCGCCGCCGAAGGCAAGGCATCGATGAACGACGGATAGACTTTCCCGAGCAGATCGTGAGTGTGCGCGTTGACGAAATCCTCAACCTTGCGCTGGAAGAAGCTTGTCTCAAACAAAGCGTCGAACACGGTCTGCTGCGAAACGAGTTCGTTGCCAACGGCGTTACCAATCGACTCGGCCAGCTTCTCGCGGTGCCGCGGAATCATTCCCTGCGGCCAAACAGTGAGGCCGAGAAATTTGACCGAATGGTAAGGATGAAACAGCATCCAGATCGCCAGCCACGCCGCGCCAAAGCCGTGAATTGTGGCGATTACAACAATCGCGATCGAGATCAGAAGTTTGAAGGTAAAGGGATCCAAGATAAGTGAATCGTAAATGGTAAATGGTGAATAGTAAAAGGCAGGTGCTTGTTTGTAGGCCGCGCGCAGAATAGTTCAGCCGCGGATCTACGCGATTTACGCAAATCTGAAAAATTATTTACCGCTAGCCTTTTCCTGTTTTTCAGATCAGCGCCAATCCGCGTGTGGCCGCGGCTAATTTCTATTGTTCGACCTCATAGCCGGCAGCGATCCAAGCGCTGGTGCCACCGCTAACGTTCAGAAGATTTGAGAACCCATGTTGCTCGAGTATGCTCGAGGCCGCGCTCGAGCGGTAACCGCCGGCGCAGATCACTGCAGTTGGCTTGTTAGGATCAAGGTCGAGACTTGCAAACGACTTCTGCAAATCCGAGAGCGAGGCGTGAATCGCATGCGGCACATGGCCGCCGGCGTATTCGGGTGGACGACGCACATCTACGATCTGCAGGGAGTCCGGGTTTGCGACGAGTTCGTTTAGTTCACCAACCGTGATTTGCGGCAAGCTGGCCAGTTCCAGACCGGCCTTGTTCCAGGCAGCGATCCCGCCGGCGAGATACCCTTTCACGCTTTCATGACCGACTCTGGCGAGACGGGTGACTGCTTCCTGAGCCTTTTCTTCCGACTCAGCAACGATCACAATTGGCGTTCCCATTGCGATGAGCGTGCCCGCCCAGATGGCAAACTGGCCACCGAGACCAATGTTGATTGAACCGGGAATGTGTCCCGCGCCAAATTCGGCGGCGGCGCGCACGTCGAGAATTACAGTCGTCAAACTAGCCGATGTGCTGCAGGTTAACTCGCGGATTTGCGCAGGTGTTAGTGCGGCAACCTCTGGAAGTTGACTCAAAGCTTCGGCGCCGGTGCGATTTATTTCGGCGTCCTGCGGAAAATAAGCGGGCGCCTCAGGCAAGTCCGCAGTCATCATGCGCACAAACTCATCTTTCGACATCGGCTGGAGCGCGTAATTGAATCTCCTCTGAGCGCCAATGGTTGATGACGTTTCTTTCGACATGTTCTTTCCACACATGGAGCCCGCGCCATGAGCCGGATAAACCTCCGTAGCATCATCAAGTTTCAGGAGCTTGCCGTGCAGCGTGTCATACATCATCGCCGCCATCATCTGCGGGGTGTAACCCTTGCCACCGGCAAGGTCAGGCCGGCCAACGTCCCCTACAAATAGCGTGTCGCCGGTAAGGACTCTCTGCGGCTGCGGAGCTTCTTCAACATCCTGTCCGTAGAGCTTTTCTTCCCCCGTTTCCCCCTTCCCCTTTTTCCCTGCTTCCGTTTCGGTGACCAACACCGAAATACTTTCCGGCGTATGCCCAGGTGTCTCCATAATCTGTAAGACAACTTTGCCGATCTTGATCTCGTCGCCGTCTTTCACCGCCCGATGCGGAAACGTCGCGCCGGCTTCTTTGCCAAAGACGATCTCGGCCCCGGTCCTTGCCGCGAGCTCGCGATGGCCACTGACGAAATCCGCGTGCAGGTGCGTCTCGATCACATACTTGATCTCGAAGCCCTGCGCCGCAGCTTCCTCAATGTACTGATCGACGTCGCGCTGCGGATCGACCACCGCAGCCTCACCTTCAGAGCCGATCAAGTAAGAGGCATGAGCCAGGCAGCCTAGATAGAATTGTTTGAAGTACATATGAATTTACCTCGGAACGCGCCTACGTTTTTCTGGGACCGCGGGCGCCCTCGCCCGCAAAGTTACCCGAAGTTCAAGTTACTGAATGAAAAATACAACTGTAATAACCATGTTCGCGCTTCGCGCTCATTGCGGGCGAGGGCGCCCGCGGTCCCAGCAAATCACTTGACGCTGATCGGTTCTGGCGTTTCTTCCCTTGGCAAGTTATAAAACTCCCGCGCCGGCTTCAAGGGGCGCAGCATCCAATAGGGTCTGCGCGTGCCGTCGGGTGAAAATGTGTCTGCCGGTCGCGTCATCGCCAACCACTTCTGGTAAACCTCGCGCGATTTAGCAGTATCGACAAATACATCGCCAGGGTTATCACCCGGATCAGCTCTGCGCACGCGTACGGCCTGGTGCCAGCAATGCATTCCCGAAATCGGATCGGGATGGACCGGAAAGGTCATGTTCTGATGCACCCCGACGTCGCCCCACCAGATACGCAACGTGTCAGGGTCGCTCGACTCGTAAGGCGCAGCGCCTTTCTCGCGCCTCAGTCCCCACTCGGTTCCTTCATGATCGAGTTTCACCGTCGCCATCATTTGGCGTTGCGCCTGCTCGCCCTGTTCGCCCAGTTTCCAGCGGCCCATGTGGTGCGAACAGGCGACGATGCCCGGTCGAATCCCTTCAGTCACCCAGGCGCGCACGACGTAGTAGCCAATTTCAGTCTCGACGCGCAGTAGATCGCCGGTGCGTACGCCGAGGTTTGCGGCATGATTGGTGTGAATCCAAAGCGGATTCGTGTGCGCGATTTCATCGAGCCACTTGGCGTTGGCGCTGCGCGTGTGAATCTGTACCGGTAAGCGAAAGGTAGAAATCAAAATCGTTTGACCGTCTTCAAGATTGTCCGGATGAACGTGGCTCTTGATGTAGGTCGGCAGGGCGAACTCGCGCCAACCCCAATCGGCCATTGTGCGTGAATAGAACTCCAGGCGGCCACTCGGCGTCGGAAATCCACGCTTGATTTCGTCTCCCACTCTCACTCCAACGAGGCGCCGGCCGTCCGCATCACCATCAGGACTGGGAACGGGAACTACGTTTGGCGACGCGGGTTTCGCGGTGCGCGTGAAGATGCGACCATACTCATCCTCGCGAACATCGTCGAGCTCCGCTGCGTCAACGGGCTCTTCATATATCGCACCGACTCGTTGTTTTATTTCCACGGCGCCGTAACGACGCATGAACCCGAGCGGTGTCAAACCTTCCGCCGCTGCCTTGTCCGGCAAACCAGGAACAGAATTGTCGAAAATCCATTCGTAGTATTCGTCAACGCTGAGACGGGTGCCCGGATTCTTTTTTGATTCGACAAACTGGCGAATGCCGAGCGAGCCATCGCGATCAATTCGCCAGGTGAGTTCCATCCAAAACTCGTTTTCTTCCCATACCTCACCCGGATTCACGTCGCGAGTGTCGTCCACTTTTTCACCTTCGCGCTGGCGGTCCGCTTTTTTGACGGGCTGGCGAAAGCCCAGCCACTGCGCATCATGCGTCTCGTAAGAATGAATGTCGTGACGCTCCGAGCCGTGGCCCATCGGCAAGACGTAGTCGGCGAAGTACGAGGTTTCATTCCAGGTCGGGGTCAGCGCGATATAACAACCAACCAGATCCGGATCGGTCAACATTTCTATCCAGGAGAAACCGTCTGGATTAGTCCAGACGGGGTTGTAAACGCGCGTGAAATAAACATCGAGCTTGCCGCGCCCGTCCTTAAGGAAGTGTGGCAGCAGAAACGACATTTCGTGCATCGACAACGGATACTCGCGCGGCCACTGGGTTTCGTTCCACATCTTCGGGTGTGGCGGTGTATAGATCGGGCGAGGCACAAACTTGTTCCAGGCGTTTGGAAAAACACCCCCCTCGGTTGCGATCGCGCCTAACAGCGCATTCAACATGAAGACGGCGCGCGCGACTGCCCAGCCGCCACTGACGCCCGAGGAAACGCTGCGCCAGTTGTGACTGGAAAAGCGTGTGCCGGCGCTCGCGATCAGTTTCGCAATCTCTTCGATAACTTTTGCGTCAACACCTGACTCCTGAGCGGCGAACTCAAAAGTGTAATGCGCGTAGAGTTGTTTCAAGTGATCTTCAAATTGTTCAAAGGTTGGCTCGTTTTCAAGAGGGTCAGACTTGAGACCTGAGACCTGAGACTTGAGACTTTCTTCGTACTCTTCCCAGTTCCACCAGCGACGCACAAACTCGCGGTTGTAGAGATTGTTTTGAATCAAATAGTTGGCGATCGCCAGCAACATCGCGCCCTCCGAGCCGGGATACGGTGCGACCCAGTAATCAGCATGCGTGGCAGTGTGAGAAAGGCGCGTATCGAAGACGATCAACTTTGCGCCGTTCGCTTTACCGTCGATGACCCGTTGCGCGTGCGGATTAAAGTAGTGGCCCGACTCAAGGTGAGCGCTGATAAGCAGGATAACTTTCGCGTTGGCATGATCGGGGCTGGGACGATCGAGTCCCATCCAGAGCTGGTAACCCTCACGGCTGCCTGATGAACAGATGTTGGTGTGGGAGTTGTGACCGTCAACACCCCAGGCGGCGAGGATGCGCTCGGTGAAACCGTCTTCACCAGGTCGCCCGACGTGATACATGATCTCGTGACGGCGATCTTCAAGGATCGCTTTGCGAATGCGCGCGGCGATATCATCCAGAACCCCGTCCCAAGATACCTGTTCCCATTTTCCTTCACCGCGTTTGCCGGCGCGCTTGAGTGGGTAAAGAATGCGATCGGGATCGTGAATTTGGTTGAGCGTCGCCGGACCCTTGGCACAATTGCGCCCGCGCGATCCCGGATGTTCCGGGTTACCTTCAAACTTCTGAATGTCTCCGGTGACTTTGTCGATATAGGCGAGCAGGCCGCAGGCCGATTCACAGTTGAAACAAGTAGTAGGAACTAAGGAATAGTGTCGCTCTTTGCGTTTGGGCCAGGCTTGAGAGTCAAGTTCCGTCCAGTTATCCCAACGTTCCTTTGGCGGGAAAGCTGCGAGATGACCGCGGCTGGCGCCCGGATAAAACGTTTCGCCCCGCGCAGCAGTGTCGTCACGCGCAGCGCTCGCTATTGGATCTGTTTCCTGGGAGCTCATTTTGCCCGGTAGTCTATCATCACTCTAATCCTACCGGCGCGGCGTGATGGTTAAAACTTAATACAGCGTGACAGGTTGATCAGGGCAATAACCTACTTATCTCGCCAGCGCGAAACCCGGTTCAGGTTGAAACTTCCGTACATGCCTTGAGCACGACGAAGGTCACAGGGCGAGTTTAACCAGCCAAGATCCACGTAGCCCACGCAAAATCAGAACTGGGAGCGCTAGCGACCAGCCAAGGCATTCACTTCAAAAGGTAATTGAATCGGCTCTGGCTGCAGGTTCTTCGTCAGTTGCGCCTTTGGTTGGTCGCTAGCGCTCCCAGTTCTGATTTTGTCCGACCAAAGGTTGAGTATCAATTGCTCAGTTAAGTCTGGATTCCGCTAAATCGCTGGGCACCCTAAAATCAACTGGAGTACCCACTTTAATGAGTCAAGCAAGTTGTCGGCTTAATGGCTTCAGGGAAACTTTGGTTGGAATAAGTCCTATGAAGAAGCTTTAGGGTCGACGGACATTCGCGGCAGGACACGGGGCTCGCCGTCGATTTCAGAAACCGCCTCACCGATGCGATGTGCTCCCTGCTTACGGTAGAACCCTTCGGCGTTTGGATCCGACAAAATCTCCACCGCCGACACATTTTCTTTGGCCGCATGCTGCATCGCGTGGAGAAACAGTTGTTTGCCGACGCCGGTACCAATGTGAGGCGGCGATACCCACAGGTGATCCAGCTCTGCTTTATCTTCGCGAATGATGAGCGCATAGAACCCGAGCAGGTCGCCTTCGCTCTCAGCGACGTACACGTCGGTGCTGGCGATGAAGTCGTCGGAAATTGTCAGGTCGTCTTGCCAGTGCTTAAGCCAATGTTCGGGATAACCCCAATGCCGCTTCGCATCATTGGCGATTTTGGTGAGGGCGGCGGAGTCTTCAGTAGCTGCTTTTCTTATTTGCATTGCGTCAGAAACGTCATTGCTTGTTTGCACCGATTGCCTTGCTCAGCTTTTCCGCGAGCTCGCGAGTCTGTACAGCAAACTCACCTTTGGGTTCTAAACGCAAATACTCGCGATACTCTGTAAGCGCGCGTTCCTGCTGGTTTACTTTTAGCAGGATATTTCCTGCCAGCAAATGAGCCGGGCCAAAATCCGGCTTTAATTGCAGGGTGTGGCCGATAGCGGGCGCGGCCTTCGCTATGTTTTGCCGATCCCAATAGAGACGGGCCAGCGTAAAGTAACCGTTCCACGACTTGTCGTCGAGTTTGAGTCCGTCGAGCAAAGCTTTTTCGGCTTCGTCGTAACGATTTTGCCGCCAGTAGACTTCGCCCAATGAGAGGGTGGCTGCCGCACTCGACGCTTTCAATTCCAATGCACTCTGAAACTCTCCTTCCGCTTTTTTCCATTCGCGCTCATCAACGAAAGCGGTCCCCAGCAAAAGGTGCGCTTCATAAAACGTGGGGTACGCGGCGATTGCTTTTTGCAAGTGGCCTATCGCTTCGGGGTAACTTTTCTTGCCGAGCGCGTCGCGACCCCGTACCAATTCTTCCCGGGCCTCGGCCGGCGCTCGCGCATCGATGACGTCGACTAAGGTCAGGGCGCCGGCCCTTTCGGCACTTAGCTCAAATACCAGATAAGCGCGAAACACGACTTGCAGATCAGCATCCTGTTGTACCGGCTTGAAGCCGGCCGCATTAACTATGACCTTGTAATAACCGCGCGCCAGGTTAGCAAAGCGAAAGCGGCCACTGCTATCAGTGTCCATCGAATCGATCACGCCGCCGCCGAATCTTTCCAAACGGATCGGAACCCGACTGGCGGGGAGGCCGGTCTCGATCACCCGCACCTGACCCACGATTTCAAGTGCATTTGCGGAAGGGTTGGAATAGGTGTCGCGGTCGCGCTGGGCCAACACGGGCGAGCTTAGCAGGAGCACACAAACTAATAAGAGGAGCGGGCGGGACGTCCGCAGTCCAGGTAAAGCCGATGCATGACGAGAAAAGCGCAGCATTTCGATCATCCTGCGAACTAAGCGATGAATTGGGTTAAAGGCTAACGCAAAAATCTGCGGCGGTAAAACTAAGCCGGGCGGATTACGGTCCGCCCGGCAAAGTTGTGTTTCGCAGCAATTGACCCGAAGGTCAGTGGCTGTACTTCAATCCAAACTGAATCAACCTTGCCGGAACCCTGGTCTCAGTAATCTGAGTAAACGTCGCAGGCGTGGCGATATTCACCGCTGAGGGAGTACCAAAGATCGGGTGGTTGAGAACGTTGAATGCATCAACCCTGAAACTGAACGAATGCGATTCAGCTATCGTGAACGATTTCTGAAGCGAGATGTCCCAGTTTTGCTGGTAGGGTGAACGAAACGCGTTGCGCGGAGTGTTGCCGAAGCCAGTAGCTCCTGGGTTTGCTCCGCCATTAATGGTGGAAAGCCCGGGGATAAGCGGTGCCGTACCGAAGCAAGCTGGATTCAGATAATGATCCAGTCTCTGCGACGTCGTACCGCGTGTGTAGGCCTCGGAAATGCGGCCGCATAGGAACTGGGCAGTGCCGAGCGTCGAGCCGAAAATGCCGCCGCTGGTGGTATCGGTCACTGAGAAAGGCAAGCCCTTTTGGTAGGTGACGATTCCACTTATAGTCCAGTTTCTAAAAACAACATTGTCCATGAAGCTGCTTTTCTTTACCGGAATCTCGTAAGCGTAACTGACTACCAGCCGGTGTGGACGGTCAAAGTCGCCACGCGCTTTATTCTGCGCCACGTTCGCCTGATTGTTAAAGATGTTGGCGCCGTTTTGGCCCGCGCGAGTAGCATTTAACTCGTCAGTACTCAATGAACCACTGACATTGTCTTCGGTCTTCGAGTAGGTGTAAGCCGCCTGGAAATAGAGCCCGCGGTGCAACCGACGTGATAGCGTGGTTTGCCACGAACTATAGTTGGCGAAACCAATATTGGAGGAGAAGCGAGCGCCGCGTTTTCGCGATAGACCGATGATCTGGTGTCGCAGTTCCTCGTTGTTAACCGTATTAGCAGTAATGGTGTAGGCAACCCCATTCCGATCGTGGACGGTGAGCGGGCTGGACGGGCTCACCTGAATCGCCTGGAACGGATCCCAGATTCCGATGCCGCCGATGAAGTGAGAACCGACATAACCGGTCTCGATGGCCCAGCCACCTTTCAATTGACGTTGCACAGTTAAGTTCCACTGTTGCGTGTATGGCGTGTAAGCATCCCGTGGCGCGCTGGTAAACGACGCCAGATTAATTGAACAGTTAGTGGCGGTTCCGCCATAGTTCAAACACTGCTGCCCCGCGGCGTTGACAAAGATCGGACCAACACCCGGATCGTTGACGTCGAGCGGTCCAGCTCCGCTAATCCGACGCAGGCCGGCAAAGAAGGTGGCGGTCGGAATATATGCAGTCGCGACGATGGACGGTGGTGGCTGTCCAGCAAGTGGGTTTGCCAGCTGCAGGGTGGTTGGCACCGCACGATTTTCGAGCGGTTGCACCGTGAAGGGAGCGGCCAGCGAGTTTTGTAGAATGTTCTGGTTGGAAAGTCGCTGGTAATAAATTCCGTATCCCGCTCTTAGAACTGTTGACTGATCGCCCTTGATGTCCCAGGCAAAGCCAACACGTGGCGCGAAGTTGTTGTCGTCGCGACATCTTATCAGCGCGCAATTGCGAACGCCTGGCGTGCCTCGGAATCCGCCGAGGTCAACTGCCTCGGGAATTAGAAACGGATTCTGACCGGCCGCAGCGAGTGCCGGATCAAAAATACCGGCACGATTGAGCTTGTCGTGGCCAAAGCTCATTGCTTCCCAGCGCAAGCCAATATTGAAAGTCATTCGCGAACTGCGGCGATAATCATCCTGAATGAACGCGGCGTAGTCGGTGGCGACGAAGTTTCTTGCGGGATCGCCAAAGGCGGACTGCAATGCCGTCGGTGCTCCACGCAGGAAGTTTTGAAACGCCGAGAACGTGTTGCCGGCGCCGGACGTAGCACCGAAAGTAAGCGAGCCGCGAACCGCAAAGTTGTTGAAGCGATTCAACTGATATTGAACGGCTTCACCACCCATGCGCAAGCTGTGTCTACCTGTAATCATCGAAAAAGTCTCTACGACATTGTAGGTATTCGAGATGGTTCCACGGTCGTCATTGACTCCGGTTCCTAACGAAAACGTTCCTGTAACCGCGACTCGATACAGTCCCGTGAAGGCGCCATTAGGCTGGGCGCCGACGTCGGCTGCCTGATGCGTATCGGTCGGAACGTTGCCGAACAGGAAACGGCTATAGCCCAGGCGCAGCTCATTAACCTTTCTTGCGCTAAACAGGTGTGTGTGCGTTATCGACAGGTAACGATTCCATTGAAAATCGTCTCGAGGATTGGTTAGGGTGGTGTCGGTACCGAAAGGTTTTGCCACCGAGCCTTCATCCCAGAACCACGTTCCAGTGATCTTGTCTTTGTCGCCCCGGAAACTGCGATCGTAGCTGACGGTGTATTGATTGTCTCTAATTGGAGCCACAGCAGAGAAGTTGCAGCGGAATGTTCCGGTGGCTCCTCCGGTCACAGAACCGCAGCCACTTTGACCTACGCGAGGAACCAAAAACTGGCCGCCAAAGCGAGTGTCTTGAAGATTAAGAATTTTGACGGCCACCGGATCTATCTGCGCCGTTGTTAGGCCGAAGGCTGAAGCCAATAGAGTCGCGTTCGTGGTGCCATCAGAGGCGACAGGAAATGCCTGCACCGTTGGTGCTGTGCTCGAGCCAAGCGGATCGATGCCGTTGCGAGCCCGCACGCCCTGATAGTTAAAGAACCAGAAGCCACCGGCTTTTGGAATCGGTCCGCTGGCGCTGCCGCCAAAAACATTCTGCAACAGACGGCCGCGCTTGGTGCCAGTCTTGTTGAAGAAGTACTCATTGGCGTTGAGGTAGTCGTTGCGGTGTGACCAGTAGAGGTCCCAATGAAGGCTTTTCGTGCCGGTCTTGGTGACAAGACCCAAAGCGCCGCCGCCTTTGCTGCCCTGAGTGGCGTCATACAGCGAGGTTGCTACTTTCATTTCCTGCAGGGTATCGGGATTCGGCAAAGGCACCGTATCAAAGTGTGCGAGGTTGAAATCGTTGACATTGATACCGTTGAGCGAAACGCTGTTGTTGCTGGTGCGCTGACCATTAACGCTCACATCCGCCGTTCCCCGTCCCGCGGTGCGGACGTCGGTCGGTTCTCCGGACACGCCGGAAGAAAGAGAGAGCAAGAACAGGAAATTGGGTGACGCCAGCGGCAAGGTTTGTAGCGTTTGCGCGTCAATGGCCTGTCCCGTCTGAGCACTGGAGGGATTGATCAGCGAGGGCGCTGCTTCCACGTTTACTGTTTCCTGGATCTTTCCGACTTCAAGCTTGATATCCAGGTGCGTAGTCTCTGTAATGTTCACTTTGACGCCGGAGACTACGGCCTTTTTGAAATTGCTGGCTGTAACCTCGACGTTATAAGTGCCCGGAGGTAACAACGTAGCGGTGAAGCTGCCATCGTCGCCAACCGTCACCGTGCGTATCGAACGGCCGGTGTCTGCGCTGATCACATCAACGGTAGCGCCTTTCACCAAAGCGCCGCTCTGGTCGGTCACATCACCCGAGATGCCTCCGGTTTGGGCTCCTTGTGAATAGGCCGATGCCACGAAAAGAAAGCTTAGGACTAACCCGCTTGCCAGCAAGCGCAAAACGCTTCGCATAACAGCTCCTCCTTCTTTTTTCGAAAAACCTTTTAAGGGACTTCTAATCTAAGTTGAGTTGTTGCCTGAAAAAAACTGGACCCGCTGGTTCTATTAGAAAGGAAAATAGCCTTGTGATGGGAACAAGCAAGCAACATTCCAAGCTGTACGGAGATTGGCGAGGCGCAAAAATCCACAATTTTGGCATTTTCCAGAGGCTGTTGTAGGACTTCTCCGTATCAGATCATGGAGCTTTTGGTTTTTTGTACAAATTCTCGGATTCTAACGCTGGAAACAGGTGGGACATTCGATAAGCCTGCAAGTATGGTTGAGCGCGAACTATGCGGCTGTTGGCAGGGCGGAACGAAACTCGTGCTTGTCGTGCTGGATAAGCAGAAAGGTAGGACCGCCCATCGAACCGATCGATGGCTACCATCCGGGGGATGGTTATGAGATCTGAAAACGGAGGAAGCTTTGGATCCTCGGATTCTCAAAAACGAGATTCGCAGAAGTCGGCGCTCGCGGTTAAAGCAGATTTAGGAGGAAGCTGCTTCGCTTGCTCCTGCGGGCTGGGCCTCGTCGTGATGCTCGGTGGTGTAGAGACGGAGAATGTCCTGGCCCTGGCGCGATCTTGGATCGATTGTCCTGACATGCTTGCGCCCGTTCATTTCCCAAATAGCTGTGACTACTCCATCCTTCTCAACTGCATGGTACGAAATATCTTCCGCCGGGGCTTCGGCCGCCGGACTCTCAGCTGGTGTATCGGTCACGCCGGTACCCAGCGCGGTTTCGTTCTCAGACATTTTTACGGTAACACTCCTCTCAAAACTTTTTAGCTTGTGTGGGTTTAAAGAATTGTTGCACACGCCTCGTGTAGTGTCTACCGCGCAGACAATACCGACGGTCGTGATGAAGTCTATCTGACACCAGCCAGCGCGATCTCAACCGCTCTTCTGGGAACAACCACTCCCCAGCCCTGTCTTTCTACTTCGACACCCGGTACTCGCTCGGCCGTGTCAATCAGAATTCGTTTCACCTGCTGCGGACTTAAACGAGGGTTTGCCTCCAGCATGCAGGCCGCGATGGACGCAACAATTGGCGACGCGAACGACGTCCCATCAACGTATTTGTAGTGCTGGCTAATCACGTTTCCTTCTCGCAATTTGATCGTAATTAGTTGCCGCAAGAGCGGCGTCGGCAGATCTCGCGCCTCGTCGAAGTCCTTGTCCACCCCTGCATGGGAAAGAATGATGTCGCGCAGTTGGGAGTCTGGAGCGGCATCGAGCTCGGAACAAAGGTGTGCTTCGTCTGCTGTAGGTGTTGCCGGCAGAATCGGCGCCGCCACCCAGATCCCGGGAGCAATTATTTCGGGTTTTTGCAAACCGTCGACAGTTGGGCCATATGACGAGCGATACATACCGCGCCTGGCTCGGTCGAGCGAGTTTTGATCGTCGAGACCACCCACGGAAATCGCCGAAGGCGAACTAGCCGGCGGTAACACGGGATGACCTTGGGCCATCCCGGCATTGCCTACTGCACAGACAACGATCAAACCTTCTCTAACCGCGCGCTCGACAACCTTACACAACGTGCTATCCAGATACGACTGTTCAAAATCCCCACCGGCGGAAATGTTGACGATGCGAATGTCGTATTTCTCTTTGTTGTCCAGGACCCATTCCAAACCACGGGCAATGTGCTCATCGGGTATACGACCGGTGCGGCCAACCTTCACCAGCGCGACTTTAACGTCGGACGCGATGCCACGATAGAAGCCGTCAGACAAATGACCATTTCCGGCGGCGACCACTGAGGTCATCATTCCGTGCCAACTGGCGACGTCAGTTGTTTCCAATGACGTGCGATCATCTTCGCCGTCGAAGATGCTGTGGTAGGCGACGATCCTGTTTTCCGGCTTGGTTAGATCGTCATGCTGGTAGAAACCGGAGTCGAGAAAAGCGATCGTCACTCCGCGCCCGGTGAAACGTTCGTCAGCATCCATTCTGAGCGGGGTTGGTAAAACGTGATCGGTTCGTTCAAAAATAGCGTGGTGAGAATCGATCTGGGCCTTGGCCCGGCTAAAGAGTTCGACACAGCCGGCGCAAACCTGAGCAACATCAACATTGCCGGCTACATCAGCGTTCGCTTCCAGGAGCTCTGCGAGTTCGGTCGGCAATTCGCTCAGGGCGATCCGCTGGCCGCGAAGGCGTCCGCAAATGTGACAGGATGAGTCCGGCTTGGCGGCTAATTGATCAGGTTCGGTTGAGAGGATTGTTTCCGACATCGTGTAAGGCAGTTTACTTCATTCCGCGTTGATTTCAATTAGCCGGGCTTTTTCTAACGCAAACTGTTAGTTTGCGTGGCGTTGCGGCGCCAACTGAGTTCGGCCTATTGCGCCGGCTCGCAAAATTAACAGGTGGCGTTAACATCGATTTGAAGCCGGTTGTAAACTTGCCCTTTGCCCGTGTAAGGTATGGCTGAAACTTACGACAATTCAACCGCGGATTTTTAAAATATATGGCCCAGCAAGAAACAAGCACGTCTGACCTGTTTCGTCGCGCGCAAGCGCTTAGACTTGAAGCGCCTCAGGCTTCGTACAAAGAGATTAAGGATCGACTCGTAAAAGAGTTTACGGGGCGGCCGTTTCCGTCACTCAAGACGCTTACCATTCCCGAGCAGGATTCCCGCGCGCCCGAAGAGGATTGGTCAGCAGGCTTGCCGATCATTCGCCGCGGGATCCAATATCAGGACTGGAAGGAAGTGGTGGACGGGATCATTTTGAGTCTGGAACAAACTGAAACCTACGAACATCAGCGCGGTCCCGAAGGCAACAGAGACGACTGGCACGACCGCACCGCGGGCATCGAAGAGTCTACTAAGAAGGGCGTTGGCAAGTGGATGCCGGAAGAGTTGATGAAACTCGCGGAGCGTAGCTCAAAGAAATGATCGTTGTTCTTTGAACTTAGTACTTTGACCTTACAAAGCTCTTCGCATTGATGTCATGAGTTTTCTTAATAACCTAATCAAGGATCCCAAATACCAAACAACCGAGCCCCGCAAGCCTGAAGAGATTGCTGACTCGGACGTCATCATCAGTCCGGACACGCGACGCGAAAATCGAATGCCTCCCGGGCAATCGCGCACCAAAAAGTGGCCGGTGCTTGATGCGCACGGAACGCCGGACGTCGATCTCGCAACCTGGTCGTTTGCAGTTGATGGCCTGGTCGAGCACCCGCAGGAGTGGTCGCTCGATGAATTCATGCAACTGCCTGCCGTCCGTGTCTATGCTGACTTTCACTGCGTTACCCGGTGGTCTCGGCTGGACAATCTATGGGGCGGCGTGCCGACACACGAGCTGGCGAAAATTGTTGGCATCAAGCCGGAGGCGAAGTTTGTGTTGGCGTTCGGCTATGACCATGGGTGGAGTACGAACGTTCCCGTCGAATACTTTCTTAAGGAAGACTCGCTTTTCGCCTGGTCGCACGATGGTGCGCCAATTCCTCCCGAACATGGCGGACCAGTTCGCTTGATTATTCCGCAGCTGTACGCCTGGAAGTCGGCCAAGTGGGTCAAGGGCGTGCGCTTTCTCGAACATGATCAGGCTGGCTTCTGGGAAGAAGGCGGTTATCACATGCGTGGTGTGCCCTGGGGACCAGGCGACGGTGAACGATTCCGCTGGTCGTGACAGAGATTAGATAGGAGCGGGGGCAAGCCCGGGGTCCCCAGCGGGGCAGCCCCCGCTTTCTGGCATAAGCCAATCAGAAATCTCTGATGCAAACTTCCACAGCCCCAATCCCCAAAGACGCGGCAGCGATAGTTCTGCTTCGCCATGACACCGACCCGCGCAACCCGGAAGTCTTCCTGGTAAAGCGCAGCGACAAGCTGGCCTTCCTGGGCGGTTTCCACGCCTTTCCCGGCGGCCAATTCGATCCGAGCGATGCCGAAGTGCCGGTTGAGAATGCCGCTGACCTGGAACTTCGAACAGCCATAAGTTGCGCCGCGCGGGAATTATTTGAAGAGACTCAGGTGCTGGTAGTGCGTGGTGGTGACGCCTTGACGCACGGTCAACGTGCATCGCTGCTTGACGATCTACAGTCCGGACGAATGAGCTGGCCAGCACTCCTCAAGCACTATCAGCTACACCTTGATGCCAATGATTTTACTTTCGTGGGCCGCTGGGTAACGCCGCCATTCAGCGCGCGACGATTCGACACCTGGTTTTTTCTGGTTAAGGCTCCGGCGAAGCAAAACGCTCAGCTTAGTGCTGATGGCGAACTCGAAAGTGGCGAATGGATTGCCGCGGCTGCGGCTCACAACCGTTGGGAACGATCGGAGATTCTGGCGGTGCCGCCCGTGCTGCACGGGTTGAAAACTTTATCAGGAGGTCTCACGGATGATCTGATCGAACGCTTCCTGTCGTTGCCAAACGCACGTCACGAGCCGGTGCGCCGCATTGAGTTTCGCCCCAACTACATTTGCTTCCCAGTCCGCACTCCGACCAAGCCTCCGGCGACACACACAAACTGTTATCTGATCTATACGTCACAAAGCCTTCTGGTGATCGATCCGGGTTCGCCATACGAAGACGAGCAAGGCGCGTTGGCAAAGGCTGTTGATGAACTGCTCGGCGAAGGTCGAACGCTTAGCGGCATTCTGCTAACGCACGTGCACCCCGATCACGTTGGCGGTGTTAATGCGCTTCGGGAGCACCTCCGCGATGTCTGTGGTGATATCCACGTCTGGGCACACCAACTGACAGACGCAGCGCTCCCGGACATTCAAGTGGATCAGATACTGGCTGACGAAGAGGTGCTGGTTTTAGAAGGTGAGCTCCGTATTTCTCTGCGCGTCATGCATACACCCGGGCACGCGCGCGGCCATCTATGTCTCTATGACGAACGAACCGGCACGCTTCTGTCCGGCGACAACATCGTCGGTCTCGGTTCAGTATTAATCGATCCGCCTGAAGGAAACATGCGCGACTATCTTCACTCACTGGATCGCGTGCGGGCGCTGCCAAACCTCTCCGTCATCTTCGGCGGACACGGGCCGGCCATCGCAAATCCCTACGGGAAGATTGACGAGTACATTTCACACCGCCTGGATCGTGAACAAAAGATTCTTGAAGCCGTTCGGCAGCACGCAGCTACGCCGAAAGAGATCGTTGCGCAGGTCTATACCGACGTGTCTCCGAAGGCGCATGCCATGGCCGAGCGTGCTGTGCTGGCGCACCTGGAAAAGTTGGTGGCAGATGGACTGGTTTCCCAGCTCGGCGACGGGAATTGGGTGTCCACGCTTAGTGCTTGATTCCGATCTGCCCTCCCCGCAAAAGCGGGGAGGGGTAAGGGGTGGGGAACCGGACGCTGTCTTCCTCTCCCCCTTCCCCTCTCCGCTTGCGGACAGGGGGTGAAAGCCCAAGACGAATTCATTCGCGTAAATTCGCGGACGGTGCCTTCATCGGAATCATACCCACTACCTCTTCGAAGGTTAGTCGCGTAAGATATTCCTACCCCGAATTCCAAATTCCGCAATTAGTCACAGGGTTTTTATGAGCAGTCCAAAAACAATTCTTGAACCGGCCAAAACTTTCGGTGAACTTAAGCAGAGTGGTTACCAGAGCGTTTCAGTTAAAGACGAGTTGCGCGCGAACCTCATCAAGAAGCTGCGCGCTGGCGAAAAGCTTTTCCGCGGCATCGTCGGCTATGACGAAACTGTAATTCCCCAACTCGTCAACGCGATTCTCGCCAGGCACAACATTATTCTGCTCGGCTTGAGAGGTCAGGCCAAAAGCCGGATCATTCGCCAACTCACCGAGCTATTAGACGATAAAATACCGATCGTCGCCGGGTCTGAAGTTAACGACGATCCGTTTCAGCCCATCTCCGCCTACGGCCGGCAGACTCTGGCAGTTCATGGCGACTCAACTCACATCGATTGGATCGGTAGTGATTCACGTTTTGTAGAAAAACTTGCGACGCCGGACGTGACAATCGCCGACATCATCGGCGACGTTGATCCCATTAAAGCCGCCAAGGGTGGACATCTGTTGAGCGACGAGCTGACGATTCATTATGGGCTGCTGCCACGTGCCAACCGCGGCATCTTCGCTATCAACGAGCTCCCGGATCTCGCCGGCAAGATTCAGGTCGGCCTCTTCAACATCATGCAGGAAGGCGACGTGCAGATTAAGGGTTATCCAGTGCGTCTGCCGCTTGACGTGATGCTCATTTTTTCCGCGAACCCTGAAGACTACACTGCGCGAGGAAAGATCATCACGCCGCTCAAGGATCGCATCGGCACCGAAATCATGACGCATTATCCAGCGGAGCTGCAGACTGCGGTGGAGATCACACGCCAGGAAGCCTGGGTTAGTCGAGCCGGCCTCGAGGACGCAGACGGTTTGGCTCTGCAGTTGAATATTCCGGAGTTTATTCGTGAGCTGGTCGAACAAATTGCGTTCGAGGCGCGTGACGACAGTAGAGTTGACAAGCATTCCGGAGTTTCGCAGCGCATGCCTATCACCGTTATCGAGTCGCTGCTTTCTAATGCCGAACGGCGCGCGCTGCTAACCGATGAACAGCAAATCGTGCCTCGCATCTCAGACATCTACGCTGCGATTCCATCCATGACCGGCAAGATGGAACTTGAATATGAGGGCGAACAGATCGGCGCCAGTCGCATCGCGAAAGATCTGATCAAGCGCGCCGCCGGCGAGGTCTTTGAAGGTTATTTCGTGGGCATCGATTTCGCACCAACCGTGCAATGGTTTGAACAGGGCAACAATCTTAGGCTGGCCGACACAGCCGCGGCGCAGGAATGCCGTACGCTGCTGGAAGCCGTGCCCGAGTTGATCGATGCGTCTGTTATTCCTTTCGACTTCAAGCAAACCGACACGGCGCAGCTGGTCGCAGCCTGTGAGTTTGTGTTGGAAGGTCTCTACGCCCAGAACAAGATCAGTCGCAACGAAGAAGGCGGCTACACGGCGGTGACGAAAGCGAAGAAGGATCGCCGCGGAATGATCTATGACGATCTGACTGAAACGGGAAAATATAGTTAGATGGGGTCAGAGGTGGAAAAGGGAAATCGTTGACGGTCGCCTTTTTCTGACTACTGTCTACTATCTACTGTTTGTCATTCATGAAGTTCACCCGCTACTCAAAATTCAAAGGCCTCGACATCTCGTCGCTCAATCTCGGCGACTTGATGGAGAGTCTCTCCGATTCCCTGCTCGGCTCAGGGTACGACGAAGATTACTACTGGACGCGCGAAAGGCGGCCCCAGGACACCTCGCTCGACGCGCTCCGGCGCGCACTGCTGCAGGCGCTGATGGATCAAGGGCTGCTTGAACAACGTCAGATTCAGGAGATGCTCGCCGACAACGAAGGCAAGTTTAAGGGCTCGCTGCTTGAAGAGATGCTTAACCAGCTGATCGAGCGACTGGTGGACGAAGGTTATCTAAAACTCAGCGAAGAACCGCCGCAACAGCAGCGACGCCGGCAGCCGGGCATGGGTCAACCGGAAATCTCTGAGCCATTGCCGCGCAACGTGAAGTTTGAAGTCACTGAAAAAGGTCTCGACTTCCTTGGTTACAAGACGCTCAGGAACCTGCTTGGCAGCCTGGGCAAGAGTTCCATGGGACGCCACGACACCCCGCACCTTTCCACCGGTGTGGAAGCGGCTGCCGCGAGCAAGCCTTACGAATTTGGCGATACCATCAATCTCGATGTGAACACCACGCTCTTGTCCGCTATCCAGCGCGAAGGCCTGACGGTCCCGCTCAATCTCGAATATGGCGATCTGCACGTTCATCAGTGCGACTACCAATCGTCTTGCGCTACGGTGGTGATGCTTGACTGTTCACACTCGATGATTCTCTACGGCGAAGATCGATTTACGCCGGCAAAGAAGGTTGCGCTGGCGTTGGCGCACCTGATCCGCACGCAGTATCCGGGCGACTCGCTTCGCATCGTGCTGTTCCATGACAGCGCCGAAGAGTTGCCCCTGGCAAAACTTGCAACTACACAGGTCGGTCCTTATCACACCAATACTGCCGAAGGCCTGCGACTGGCGCGCCGCATCCTGCAGTCGCAGCGCAAAGAGATGAAGCAAATCGTGATGGTGACTGACGGCAAACCAACCGCGTGCTTTGTTGAGGGAGCGGCTCAGGCATTCGCGGGATCAAGAAGAGTCGGAGCTGAACGGGCCCGCAGGGATGCTGCCTCGAACGCGAGTCCTACACGCCGAATATATAAGAACTCAATGGGCGGCGACCCGTTTGTGATGGAGGCTACGTTTAAAGAGGTCCAGGGTTGTCGCAAAGCCGGTATAATGATCAATACGTTCATGCTGGCGAGCGATTATTATCTGGTGGAGTTTGTGAAACAGATGTGCGCGATGACAAATGGCAAGGCCTATTTCGCAAACCCTGACAACCTTTCGCAGTTTGTTTTAATGGATTTCCTTCGCCGTCGAACCAGCCGGGTCAAGTAGGGTTAGCTTTTTGGTATTGGTGCAGTTTGGTATGAGACAAACACTACCACTCGACGAGCGCCGCACAAATACGGAACCGGGAGCGGACCGGAGTCCCCGCGCGGGCAGCCCGCGTGGGGTGGTGGTAGCGACCGGGTAAACCTTAGGATAGACACAAGCCTGCATTTGCAACTTGATTAGTAATTCAACTATCTCCCGGTCGCTCCCGGTTCCGTATTTGTGCGGCGTACGTTGATGGGCAATACTTACCTCATGCCAAACTGAGCCAGTATTTAGCTTTTTCTCTTTACAACGAACAGATGAGATTGGACGCATCAAAGCGTGGCGGGCTCCAGCCCCGGCGATATTTTGTCCCTTACTTTGTTTTGGTCGTCGGCCTGCTGAGCACCGCTTTCTTTTCTTACTACGTCTGGCGCACCGCTGAAGCAAAAGATCTCGAACGCTTCAATACGTCCGCCCAGGAGTTGACTACCTACGTGAGAGGCAGACCGCGTCTGTACGTTGAGGTGCTGCGTGCCGCTACCGGTTTGTTTGCGGTAAGTCCTTCGATCAACCCCACTCAGTTTCAAAAATTTGTAGAACGTTTGGAGTTGGCGGATCAATATCCGGGCTCGCAGGGACTCGGGTTCCTGACGCGCGTGAAGCGGGTTGGGAACGTTGCCGGCGGTGAAACCACTCAACAGCAAACACTGAAAGACCTTCACGTTTGGCCGGAACAGGATCAGGACCAGTACGCGCTGGCCTTTCACTTTGAGCCGCTTAACCCACAGGACACCGCAGACAACAGCCTCGCTCTGCACCTGGATCCGGTTTGTAGTGCCGCAATGGAAAACGCCCGCGATTCGGGCCTGCCTACAGCCTCGGCCAGAGTATTCTTGCCCAAGGCCACAAAGGAAGCTGGTTTTCTGATCTACGTTCCAATCTACGAGAATGACCGGACGCCCACGACCGTCAGTGAACGCCGGGCGGCGCTGTCGGGTTTTGTCTACAGCCAGTTTCGCGCCTCAGACTTCCTGAAATCGGTTTTGGCTATCAAGCGTACCACTGATGTTGATTTGCAACTTTACGACGGGCCGCAACCCTCAAGCGAAAACCTGCTCGCGGATACCGCGTCAGGGTCAGTAGACGCCGGACGACCACGATTCACCACTACGACCAACGTAGAAGTAGCCGGGAGAAGCTGGAGCATCGGATTTGTATCGCGTCCAGGATTTGGTTCAGCGGCAAACAGAACCACTCTTTATTACACGGCGCTCGGCGGTCTGTTAATGACCGTCGTACTTTTTGTGCTCACCTATTTGCAAGTCAGCGCGCGTTCTGAGGCAGAGCTATCGGCTTCGGAGTTGCGCGATTCGGAAGCCAAGGTGCGCCGGACGCTTTCCGATCGCGAGCGTGCGGAAGAGGCGCTAAGGGAGAGTGAAGAGCGTTATCGCGACCTGGTTGAAAATGCGAACGATGTTGTTTACACCCTCGACCTCGAAGGCAATCTCACTTCAATCAACAAAGCCGCCGAGACTATCACGGGTTATTCACGCGAGCAGTTGCTCGGTAGAAACCTGGCCGACCTGCTCACGCCGGACTCCTTTGAAGCGAACCGCGCGATGCTGACGCGCAAATTAGAGGGTGAGGAACGCACTAACTACGAAATGGATATGCGCTCGGTAGACGGTCGCAATCTGACGTTCGAGATAAGCAGTAAGCTTGTCTATCGAGACGGAAAGCCGACCGGAGTTCAGGGAATTGCTCGCGACATTACCAATCGGCGCCATGCCGAAGAGGCCTTGCGCCAGGCAGATCAACGCGCTCTGGACGAATATGAGCGGCTGCTCGAAAAGGTTGCGAAGCTGGCCCAGACGATGGGGACTGCCAGGGAGTTACAAGCGATCTTTAGTGGATTAAAAGAATTTGCCCTCATGTCGGTCCCCTGCGACGGGTTGTTTGTTTCGCTCTACGATCCAATTCGTGACGTGCGTATCGCTTGTTACGGTTGGGGTGACGGCAAAGAGATCGATACTTCGGAGCTGCCGCCGATGCCGGTTAATTTCACCGGACCAAACAGCCGCGCTGTCAGAACGAATCAGGTAATCATCACCAACGATTATCAAACTGAGACGCTGGGCCACCCGGCAGTGTTGATTGGCCCTGACAACGGACTTAGGCCGCAGTCTTCTTTGGCAGCACCAATGGCAGTGATGGGTCGCATCATTGGTACAATTGAAGTACAAACTTATCAAAAGGCCGCTTACAGCCCCGAGCACGTCACCGCCCTGCGGATGGCCGCAAATCTGACTGCCGTCGCCATTGAGAACGTGCGCCTGCTCGAGCGCGAGAGTAACGCGCGAGCCAATGCTGAAGAGTCGAATCGTCTCAAAGATGAATTCCTGGCTACTGTTTCTCATGAACTGCGCACACCGCTGACAGCAATTCTTGGCTGGTCACGGATGCTTGAGTCCGGCACGCTAACAACTGACATGGCGGATCGCGCGATCGAGACGATCAGTCGCAACGCCCGGTCTCAGGCTCAGATTATTGACGACATCCTGGATGTTTCAAGGATCATCACCGGCAAGTTGTATCTGGAGCTGCATCCGGTGGAAATCGCCCCCGTGTTGGAAGCGGCGATAAATGTGGTGAGACCTACCGCCGAAGCAAAAGGCATTCAGATTGAAGTGGATTTCGAACCTGAACCGGCTGCGGTACCCGGCGACATCAACCGATTGCAGCAGGTCTTCTGGAATCTTCTTTCAAATGCAGTGAAGTTTACCCCTGCGGGCGGCAAAGTATCTGTTCGTCTCAGGCACATAAACTCCGACATCGAAATTATGGTGACCGACACCGGACAAGGTATCAGTCAGGATTTTCTGCCCTACGTGTTTGACAGATTCCGCCAGGCTGACAGCACTTCAACACGGCAGCACGGGGGATTGGGATTGGGGTTGGCAATCGCACGGCATCTGGTAGAGATCCATGGCGGCTCGATTTCAGCGAGCAGCGCCGGCAACGGACGAGGCGCCATGTTTACTGTTAAGCTGCCTTTAGTTGGTTCTATCCCCGAAACATCGGACCGCACCCCTGCTCTGCACCATGAGGAAGAAACCCTGGCGCTGGAGCGACTAAAATCGCAGCAACTATTGTCTGGCCTGCAGGTACTACTCGTCGACGATGATCAAGACACTTTGGATTTACTTAGCGCGGCTCTAACCCAACGAAGCGCAAAGGTGACAGCAGTTACCTCCGCTGCCGCCGCTTTCGAGTCCATCAAGATTTGCCGGCCTGATGTGTTGATTTCCGACATTGCCATGCCGGTTGAAGATGGATACAGCTTGATCGAAAGGGTGTTGGCCCTGGATATAGTGCCCGAAATTCCGGCGATTGCGATCACTGCCTACGCCAAGCAGGAGGACAGGGAGCGTGCCCTTGCCGCCGGCTACCGACGTTATTTGTCTAAGCCAGTCGAACTTGGCGAATTCATTTCCGCCGTGGCTGAACTGGCGAGGATGGATGGTCGAGGTCAAACCGAAGCAGTGTTTAGCCGAGAGTTTATGCAGGTGAACGCGGATCAGACTTAGAGAAGCAAAAACTAATTCGCGATTCCATCTTTTATTCCCAACACACACTTGTCCCAGTACAAAAAATACACCATCGAAGATCGCGTCCGCTGGGGCGATGTCGACGCCGCGGGCATAATTTTCTACGGCGCCTATATTCGTTTTTTTGAAATTGCTGAAACGGAACTCTTTCGCGCAGTGGATTTGCCTTATCCGGTAATGTTTGAAGAGCTCGACGTCTGGCTGCCCAGGGTTCACCTCGAATGCGACTTTCATCATACGGCTCGACTCGATGATTTGTTGGAAGTGTCTGTTTGTGTGGGCCGCTTCGGCAATAAGTCGATGCGTCTGGATTTTGAAGTCAGGCGCAAAGGCGACGAATTGCTAATCGCGCACGCACATTTCGTACTTGCTTCCGTGAAACGGGACACGTTTGAAACCGTGCCTATTCCCAATGAACTGCGCAGCCGCCTGGCTCCTTATACAAAACTCATTAACGAATAAACGATGAACGAATCGCCACATCAGTACAATTCAAATTCGATCGACGAGCAGACTGTCGAGCGCGATCCGTTGCCGCTCTTTCAGCGTTGGTTGGATGAGGCAAGACGAGCCGGAATCCAGTTGGCTGAGGCGATGACACTGGCGACTTCCACGCTGGACGGCAAGCCATCGGCCCGTCTGGTGCTGCTGAAACAAGCAGACCAACACGGTTTCGTTTTCTTCACCAACTACAACAGCATGAAAGCGCGCGAACTGGATGCCAACCCGCAAGCCTCTCTGGTTTTTTACTGGCCGCAACTGGAGCGACAGGTGCGCGTCGATGGCAAGGTGGAAAGGGTTTCAGCAGCTGAGTCTGACGCCTATTTCAAAACGCGCCCGCGCGACAGCCAGATTGGCGCGCTGGCTTCGCCGCAAAGCGAAGTGATCGCTTCGAGAGCTGCGCTGCAACAGAATTTTGATGAGGTTGAGAAGCTTTACGAAGGACGCGAAGTCGAACGCCCCGAGCATTGGGGCGGTTACCGCTTGCAGGCTGAGCGAATTGAGTTTTGGAAAGGTAGGCCAGGCCGCCTGCACGATCGCATTCTTTACGACCGGCAAGCCGACGGAAGCTGGGCAATCAAGCGCCTGGCGCCCTAGCTGCATTGCCCCGCTGCTTGAATCCTCAAGGTCGCGTTGGCCGCAGCGCTCTCCGTGCCAGGGTCTTCTTCAGCCCCACATAACCTTGTTCGCCCGCAACCAGATCGCCCAAGACCTTTTTGATTCCACTATGCCCGCGAGCGAATGCAATCATTCTTTCGGTAAACGGAGCACCCCAGAAGTTTCCGTAAAAACGACGCCGCATTTGTGAAGCTCGGCGTAATTCACCGCCAAAGTCCTGACGCCAGCGCTGCTCGTATTCTTCCGGTCGTCCTTCGAGAAACGCATCCGCGAACAACTCCGCCGAACGCAGCGCGTAATAAATCCCCTCCCCTGTTACGGGATCAGCAAAACCCGCAGCGTCACCCAATAAGGCCCAGCCTTCGCCACAGACGCGACGTTTTTCCCAGGTCTGATCGGCAAGGCCGGGGATGCGCGCGGCGTAACGCTCGGCACTCGCTCGTAAATCTTTCTCAAGGGAGCCGGTGACAGAGTCTTTTGAGCGCTTCCAAATGTTTTGCCTGCTTCCCTCGCGTTGGCTGTAGTACCCAAACATGAATTGCCACAGCAGCTCGTCTAGTGCTTTGTGTTCAAAGGCATCCTGTGTAGTGGCAATTCCAAACGAGATGTGATCCAAACGAGGAAAGGCCCAGGCGTAACCAACCCAACCGGGCAAGAACGCTATTACAGTCGGAGCGTCGCCTTTTTCAGGCAGCGGCGCGCGATAACCAAAAGCAACCTCCATGTCGGAAGCCTGTAACGGGCCGGCGAGTTTCTTGGCGATGGCGCTGTTGGCGCCTTCAGCTCCCACTAACATTTTTCCCGACCACTCGCCGCCATTCCCGTCGCGGAGCGTCCAACCGTCCGCCGTCCTTTTTATTCCTCGTGAAGTAATTTTTGTGAAGACAACCTGGGCGCCGGCTGCTCGGGCACGCTCGCGCAGGTAGGAATCAAAAGCCACTCGCGAATAAATTGCGAACGGCTCATCGAGCTTCATGTGGAGGTGCTTACCGGAGGGCGAATACATTTCCAACTCATCCACTGTACGGCCGACCGCATCCAGCAAATGCGGCCAGGCCTTCAAGGCTTTCGTCGTTACCCCTCCCCCGCAGGCTTTTGGCTCGCCCTCAGGGCGTCCGTCAAACAATGCGACCCGCACGCCCCCTTGCGCTAGTCGTTCGGCAGCAAACGAACCGGCAGGCCCGGCGCCAACAATTAAGAGATCAAACGGATCGAGTTTCATTACCAACCTGTAGCAGAGTTCAAGCTTTAGCTTGTCGTCACTCAACAAAAACAACTAAAGGTGTCGCCCCCCGAGAAGTATTGCTGATGATAGTTGTGTTCTCATTGCAAGAGCAATTGTTGTGATAAAATTTGGGCGTTCCCTGACAGTTAGTTCGTGGACCAAAACGTTGGATAAATGTTTCAACGTTTCAGGCGATCCAATTATCGACCAGCACTTCCGAATTGGTTTTATTGCTGCTGGAGGGACAACTTTTGGTCAGCTCCCCGGGATTAGATAGCGCCATTGTTTTCAGTGGCATTGCTCCCCATCCACCGATAATGGTTCCCGAAGTGGGTGGGACAGCCTGCGGTGAAGTACGCGGCTCAATAGAGGCGATGGCCGAACTCACGCGGCGTATTATCGAGAGCGGCGCCGAAACCGTGGTGCTCATTTCACCTCACGCTCCCCTCGATGCCAGTGCCTTCGTCGCTTATCACTCACCTAAACTGTCCGGCGATTTCGCAAACTTTCGCGCGCCTAATGCGAAGGTCGAGTTTCCCTCTGACGAAAGCTTCCTCGAGGCGATAACCGGAACTGCTGCGGAAGAAAACTACGAGGTGCTGCAGCTCGAAAACTATCCGCTGGACCATGGCAGTGCCGTGCCGCTCTATTTCCTCGATCGCAATGGTTGGAGCGGAAGGGTAGTCGTTCTCGGATACAGTTTTCTTTCCAATGAAGACCACTTGAAGTTTGGCCGCTGCATCAGGTCGGCAGCCGATGCGGTCGGACGACCCGTTGCGTTTGTAGCCAGCGGCGACCTGAGTCATCGTCTGAAACCTGACGCCCCCGCCGGCTACAATCCTGCTGCATACCGTTTTGATGACGAAGTGGTAGACGCAATCCAGGACAACTCACCGAATCGAATTATCGAAATTGATCACGAACTCAGACGAACCGCCGGTGAATGTGGCTACCGCTCAATGCTTGTGGCCCTTGGCGCTACTCAGGAACTGCAGCCTGCCTGCGAGGTGTTGAATTATGAGGCACCATTTGGCGTGGGTTACCTGGTAGCGCAACTAACGAACGCCAGGTCAGCTGTTCGTTCTGCTCACGATTCTGACCCAGCCACAGAATTGCCCGCGCTTGCTCGGCTTGCGGTGGAGACTTTTGTAGTTCAAGGAAAACAGATCCCGGTACCGTTGGAGGCGTCAGAGCTTCTGTCGGCACGTGCCGCCTGTTTCGTCTCAATAAAAACTAAAGCGGGGGATCTGCGCGGGTGCATCGGGACGATTGAACCCACAAAACCGACTCTGGCGGAAGAACTGATTGCCAACGCTATTAACGCAGCCAGCCGCGATCCTCGATTCGACCCGGTCTCTGAATGCGAGCTCCAGGCGCTGCGCTATTCAGTAGACATATTGACGACGCCGGAGCCGGCCACTTTTGCAGAACTTGATCCAAAGGTCTATGGCGTCATCGTTGAGGACGAGTCAGGACAGTTGCGTGGCTTGTTGTTGCCGGACATTAGCGGAGTGGACACCGCCGGCCAGCAAGTGGAGATCGCGGCCCGCAAGGCCGGCATTCCGCCAGGACAGCCGTTGCTGCTGTCGCGCTTTCGCGTAGACCGCTTTCGAGAGCAGCAGTAGGGACAAAAAGCGACAGTGGTACTTAGACGTCCAGGTTTCTTACGTCGAGAGCGTTGTCTTCGATGAACTTGCGCCGAGGTTCAACGGCGTCGCCCATCAAAACCGTGAAGATCTCGTCCGTTTCAACGGCGTCGTCAATTCTTACTTGCAACAGCGTGCGCTTTTCCGGGTTCATGGTTGTTTCCCAAAGCTGCTCGGGATTCATCTCACCAAGGCCTTTGTAACGCTGAATCGAAAGATCTTTCTTCGCCGCGGCCAACACTTTCTCGAGCAGCGCCTCGCGCGTGGGTATTTCTTCGCTGGTGCCGTTGGTACCCGTGATGAAGGGCGGCGCGAGCTTGTCTTCAAGGCTCATGTAAAGCTCGATTGCTTTTTGAAACTCTACAAAGCTGGCGAAGTTCCAGTCGATTACGGCAGTCGAACCCGAAGTAGTTATGGTTTCGATTGCACATAAATCGTGCTCTTCATCAGTCGAAAGTTCCGTCTTAAACCCGGCCTTATCGAGCACGCCTTCGACCTTCGCCATTAAATCGCGACTCTGAAAAACGTTGCGCACAGACGTGCCCTGTTTTCTCAGCACCCCTTTCTTCCCGGCGAATGCCAGCAACAGGGTGTCGAGCAGATGTGCGTCACCACCGAGCCGGCGCGCCGCGCGCTCGCAGTAGTGCTTAAGATCCACCAAACTTTCCAATGATTGCGCTAACTCCTTGCCTTCGATGTTCTGATTAGCTCCAACCGACTTTACGGTCATGTCCGCCGTCGCCATGCGCATCAGGTAGCGAACCATCAGGCTTTCGTCTTTTATGTACTCTTCTTTCTTACCACGCTTAACCTTAAAGAGCGGTGGTTGTGCAATGTATACGTAACCCAGCTCAACCAGTTCGGCCATCTGCCGGTAGAAGAAGGTAAGCAGCAACGTCCTGATGTGGGAACCGTCGACATCGGCGTCGGTCATCAGAATTATCTTGTGATAGCGGAGTTTGGTGGCGTCAAAATCCTCCTTGCCTATACCGGTCCCGAGTGCTGTGATCAACGACTTGATCTCGCTATGGCCGAGCATCTTGTCAAAGCGCGCTTTTTCTACGTTGAGAATTTTGCCCTTGAGGGGAAGTATTGCCTGATTCTTGCGATCGCGGCCCTGCTTGGCGGAACCGCCGGCCGAGTCGCCCTCAACAATATAAATCTCCGAAAGAGCGGGATCTTTTTCCTGACAGTCGGCGAGTTTGCCCGGCAGCATCGATCCACTAAGGGCGCCCTTTCGCACAATCTCCCGCGCTTTGCGCGCGGCCTCACGAGCGCGCGCGGCATCAACTGACTTGCCTACAATCTTGCGCGCAACCGTCGGGTTCTGTTCTAGATACTCAGTCAGACGCTCATTCAGGAAAGACTCGACCGCACCTTTTACATCGGAATTGAGCTTCCCTTTCGTCTGGCCCTCAAACTGCGGCTGGGGCAACTTAACCGAAATCACCGCCACGAGGCCTTCGCGCACATCGTCGCCGCTGAGCGAACCCTTGAAGTTCTTGGCCAAGCCGGAAGACTGCGCGTAGGCGTTGATGGTCCTTGTAAACGCAGACCGAAAACCTGAGAGGTGAGTTCCACCGTCTACGGTATTGATGTTATTGGCAAACGAATAGACCTTTTCGTCATAACCGTCGTTGTATTGAATCGCCACTTCAATCGACAAGGCATCGCCTTCCTTCTCAAAATAGAGCGGCTTGTCATGAAGCGTGGTCTTGTTTTTATTTAGATGTTTGACAAACTCCGCTATTCCACCCTTGTAATAAAACTCGTGTGAGCGCTCGGGCTCTTCACGTTCATCTTTGATCGTTATGCGGATGCCTTTGTTGAGAAAAGCTTTTTCCCTTAGCCGCTCGGAAAGCTTGTCGAAACTAAAAACTGTGTGGTCAAAAATCTGCGAGTCAGGCTTAAAAGTGATCTTGGTGCCGCGCTTTCTAGTCTTACCCGTTTGCGCTAAACGTTCGACCGCTATACCGCGAACGTAGTCTTGCTCATACGTCTTTGCGTCGCGCCAGATTTCGAGGTGCAACGTTTCCGAAAGAAAATTAACGCAGGACACTCCGACGCCGTGCAGCCCGCCGGAGACCTTGTAAGCATTCGAATCAAACTTTCCTCCGGCGTGCAGTTTCGTCATAACGACTTCCGCGGCCGACTTTCTCTCTTTTTTCATTTCATCGACAGGAATGCCCCGGCCGTTGTCAATAACGGTGATCGAGTCATCCAGGTGAATGAGCACTTCGACTGTGTCGCAATACCCGGCCAACGCTTCGTCGATAGAGTTGTCCACCACCTCATAAACCAGGTGATGAAGACCTATTTCGCCCGTCGATCCGATGTACATTGCCGGGCGCTTGCGTACCGCTTCCCGGCCTTCGAGGACTGCGATCGACGATGAATCATAAGTTTGGTGTTTCTTACCGGTGATAGTTCCAGCTGTTGACAATTCCTTCTCCTTCTTCCTCTTCAGCAACTCGTCTTTGTCGTAGACATCCATGGCAAACGTACATCCCTAATTACTGCTTCCCTGGATAATCTCGGCGCCCGTCGCCACCGCCGAGAAAGTACTCTTGTTCAAATCAGGCGGCACTGCCTCGCCCTGCACGATCTCTTGTACGTTTGCTCTGGAAAGGAACCCTTCGAGGTGACTTCTTTTCGACGTGGTAATGAATGTCTGAGTGCGGCCTTCAAGATACTCCAACAGGCGTCTTATCCTTTTTTCATCCAACTCCGCGTCGACATCGTCGACGAGAAAAATTGGATAATCATTATGGCTGGAATTATACACCGAAATCGCCGCTAAGTCTAATAGTAACAATGTGCTACGCTGTTGTCCGGAACTGCCGTAAGTACGCATTTCCCGGCCAGCCAAATGTATGCCCAAATCGTCTCTGTGAGGGCCTACCAGGGCCCGTCCGGCTGCCACCTCAGCCGGCAGCCGCAACTCCAATCGTTGTCTCAAAAGGGCTTCGTAGTCACTGAGGTCGCCCTTGCTTTCCATTGACGAGAGGTAACGAATCTGGAGCTCTGCCGGCTCGAAAAGTGTTCGTTCGATAACGCTGTTCAAACGTTCCGTATAGTCGACCCGCGCTTCGTGGATTTCTGTTCCCAAGCGGCCGAGTTGTTCGTTCCACGGCGTTATAAGATTTTGAATTTCCTCCACTCGCAACTCGCGTTCAGAAGCGTCCTGAAGAATGCGATTCTTCTGTTTAAGGACCTTGTTGTAGTCAGATACCGTTTGCACATAAGCCGGTCGCAACGAAGACACTCCGCGATCAATGAAATGCCTTCTGGCCTCTGGCATTCCTCTGACTACTTCGAGCTGATCGGCAGTGAAGGCAAACACCTGGAGAAGTCCGAGGTACCTGGCCAGTGTTTCGCGTTTGCCATTAACCCAAATAGACTTGGTGTTTTCGCGTAACGATACTCGCATCTCTCTACGCAGGTCTTCACCGGCTGTAACCTGTCCTGCGACGAAGGCGGTTTGCTCACCAAATCGGATGGATTCCTGAAGACGTTGAGTGCGAAACGATTTCGTTCTGGAGAGGGTATGAATAGCTTCCAGCCAGTTAGTTTTACCCTGGCCGTTATTGCCGTAGATGATGTTCAGTCCTGATCCCCAAAAGATTTTTCCGCTTAGGTTTCGAAAATTATTAACTTCGAGGGAGTCGAGGATCATCGAGAGATTTTAGCATATGAGCGTGAGATAGTGAGCCGTTTCGTGCCGAGCACAAAAACCTGAAGCGCCCTTCTCGTCAACAGGAAACGGGCGCTTCAGTTTTGTATGGTGGTTGTTGTTGATTAGTCCCGACACTATCGCTACAGGCGCATCGGCATTACTACGTATTTGTATTCAAAGTCTCCACCATCAGCGGGACGTAGCTGGGCCTGAGAGTTTCCATCCTTGAATTCGAAGGAAACGTTCGCCGTCTCCAATGACGTTCAGAAAGTCCTGGAGATACTGAGCGTTGAAACCGATGTCTATTTCATCGCCGTTGTACTCCGTTTGAATAGCTTCGTTTGCTTCGCCTTCTTCCGCGTTCTGTGAGCTGATGATCAACTGGTTCGGCTCAAGATGAAAACGAATCGCGCGTGAACGTTCATCAGCCATTAAAGCCACTCGACGAATGGCCGAATTCAACACAGCGGCGTCAAATTGAATCGATTTATCGGTATCCTTAGGCATTACCATCTCGTAGTTTGGAAACTGCCCGTAGAGCATTCGTGAAATCAGCAGTCTGGGCCCTACTTCGAAAAAGATGTGATTGCCGTCCATTCCCAAACTAATCTCGCCGTCGTAGCCAGCCGTCAATTTTGTCAATTCTGCTAAGGTTTTTCGCGGAATTAGCGTGTCGATCGATTCGTCACTGCCATTCTTGGAGACGCCCTTGCGCTCTACGTAGGCCAGGCGGTGACCATCGGTTGTGATCATCCTGGCGCCCGTGTCGTCCAAAATGAACTTCGCCCCGGAGAGCGTGTAACGAGACTCTTCCTGTGTGATTGCGAAAATGGTTCTATCAACAAATATTTTGATAACGCCCGCGGAAATCTTTGTCGGTGCAGACTTGAAAGACGGCACTTCTGGAAAGTCGTCTTTCTTTATGCCGACCATTTTGAAGCGGCTCTTATCGCAAGTTACGGTTACCCAATCGTTGTCTTCCTTCTTGAAGGTCACCGGCGCATCGGGCAGCAGTCTGGCTATCTCAAACAGTTTCCTTGCCTGCACACAAATGGAGCCAGGTGTGGAAATATCTTCGGCATCCATGTCGCAACGAATGGTTACATCCAGGTCAGTTCCGGTGAAGCGAATGGTGTTCTCGCCAACTGATTCGATAAGGATATTGGAAAGGACCGGGATGGTATTCTTTTTCTCTACCACACCTTGAACAAAACCAAGTTCCTTCTGGAGGTTTTGTTTGCTGACAACGAATTGCATGTTCGACTCCTTACGCTTTGCGCTCTCACTTGAAGCCATAATATATTTCCTCTTTGCTTTCTACTTCTACCTAACACAAACAGATATTAATTTCTAGTAGTAGTAGTAGGTCCTGTTGATTTGTGGAAAAACCTGGAAAAGACAATCAGACCTGCAGTGAATCCTGTTCACAAGGGAGTGAAATTCCAATTCAAATTTCCACTCTAACTGTCAAAAACAATTTCTCGCGGTGGTCATTCTATTCTTTAACAGCCCCGCTGCCAAACAACTTGTGGAATTCTGCCGAGTGCGAAGTTTTGCCAGGTTTAGAAAGTGAAACGGTTGCAAGTTCCCTTGTGTAAATCAGCAATTACTTTTGAAGACTTTCCGATAGATTGAGCAGCCGCTTTTGAAACACGGCATCAGCAAGGGAGAGCGACTTGATCTTCTCACACGAGTGAATGACGGTCGTGTGATGCTTCCCGCCGAAGGCGCGCCCAATCTCAGGATAACTGTGTTTTGTCAGCTTTTTGCTGAGATACATGGCAATTTGGCGAGGAAAAGCAACCTGCCTGGAGTTGCTTTTGGACACCAACTGTTCGACCGAAAGCTTGTAATTGGCTGCCACCACTTTTTGAATCTGTTCAATAGCGATGACCCCGGGCTCTTCTTCGCTGGCAATATTTCTAATCGCATCCTTAGCGAGATCTTTCGAGACCGGAATTCCTCTTAAAGACGAAATCGCTACCAGCCTGATGAGTGAACCTTCCAACTCTCTTACATTGTTTTTTACGCGGCTGGCAATAAACAGAGCTACCTCATCAGGGATAACAAAACCAAGCGCCTCGGCTTTGCGCTTAAGAATCGCAACCTTCGTTTCCAGATCGGGTGGCTCAAGGTCGGCAATGAGTCCCCATTCGAACCGGGAATGCAATCGTTCTTCAAGCGTTGGTATTTCGCGCGGCGGACAATCAGAGCTGATTACGATTTGTTTCTGTTGCTCATAGAGCGTGTTGAAGGTGTGGAAAAATTCTTCCTGCGTGCGCTCCTTACCAGCCATGAACTGTATGTCGTCAATGAGTAACACATCAACTGATCGATACTGTTCCCGGAAGCTTTGCGTCTTGTCATAACGAATCGAATTAATCAACTCGTTCATGAAACGCTCGGATGACAGGTAAGAGACCCGTAGGTGAGGGTTTCTTTGCTTTATCGCATGGCCGCAGGCATGCATCAGATGAGTCTTTCCCAGGCCGACACCGCCATACAGATAAAGTGGATTGTAGGTCTTGCCCGGAGCTTCGGCGACAGCGACCGATGCAGCATGCGCAAACTGATTGCACGAGCCCACGACAAAATTATCGAAAGTGTATTTTGAGTTGAGTGCAGGATCGAGTGCGATGTGTCGGGCGACCGCCACTGCTGCCGTTGGACCTTGAGTAAACGACAGAAAAGATTGCGGGGAAGCTACGGCTTGGGTCTCAGGCCGAGAGGGAGGAGTAAGTTCGGACGAAACTGTTCGCGCTTCAGAGGAGGCAGAGCGGTCTTGGGGCACAATCCATTCAATTGAATAACCCGCCAGGCTCAGCTCGCTAAAGGTTTGGTGGATCAAACTAAGGTAGTTCGACTTAACCCAAGCCTGTACCACCTGGTTTGGGGCGCGAAGCCGAACCAGTCGCCGTCCACTATCAATTCCCTCAAACCGAATTGAGCCGAACCATGTTTCAAAACTCTCTCTTTGGAGCTTGGTTCTGATGACCCGAAGGAAACTGTCCCAAAAATTGCTGTCCACCAGACTCACGATTTCACCGCTCTCGAATATCTCTGAAATAATCGCATCCCGCTCGAATCCCATGAGAGAACCTGGAAAGTCTCAGAGCTCCTCGGCTCCCTTCTAGTGAGATAACCGATCCCGGGCCCGAAACTTTCCCACAGGCTTTTCCTCAGCTTTGTGGAAAACGCCACGCTCTTAAAGTAAAGCTTTAAGACTAGGTTTATCAATCATTTACAAGGATTGATGGGAACGTGAGCGGAGACTAACACACAGTTTCTCTCTGGAGCAAGAAACTGAAAAGATAAAACACTCCAAGCTCGCTACCGCGAGTTCTAGAGTAGAAACAGAGCTTGAACCGCTCAAGCGGGATGTTTTTAATTCGGGAAAACCGCCTGACAACAAGGCAAAGCTCCATAGGCGAGGAATATATCAGAGCTCGTTGCCGTAGGGCGGTTATTGAGGAGGATCACAATCGCCCCTTTCTTGACAGAAGGTCTGGTGACAGCTAACCTAACGGTTTTCTTTTGACGGGGGATTTCCATCTATGGCTAAGCGAACTTTTCAGCCCAACAATCGGCGTCGAGCTAAAACGCATGGGTTCCGATCAAGAATGGCCACCAAGGCGGGTAGGCTTGTTCTTAAACGTAGGCGCGCCAAAGGACGCCGACGTTTGACCCCTGCTCATTATTAGTCTGTCGCAGTTATGAAGGTGTATCTGCGCGGGAGCAGGGATTTTCAAAAGGTCTATCGACAGGGCAAGCGTTACGATGGCGTATTGATGACCGCTTTTGTCTTGCCCAACAACCTGGCTCATAACAGATTTGGCATTACCGCTTCTCGCAAAGCGTTGGGAAACGCGGTTCAAAGAAATCGCGCCAAGCGATTGCTAAGAGAAACTTTTCGCCTGCGAAGATCGTCAATAAATAGTTTGCCACAAAGGTACGACTGGGTGATTAACGCAAAACGCCGGCTTCCCGCTTTAAAGGTGACTGCAGCGATCGAAGAATTCGAGAACCTGGTATTAAGAGTGGCGAAGGCGGATAGAAAAGGAAGCGAGTAAGTCCCTAACGTTTGGGCATACGTGAAGTCATTACTAATCGCATTTCTCAGATTCTACAAACTCGCCATTTCACCGTTTCTTCCAGCTTCTTGCAGATTCTTTCCAACGTGTTCGCAATATGCCACTGAAGCGATCAGTCGCTACGGCGCCCTTCGGGGTAGCGCACTGGCTGTTCGCAGACTTTTGCGTTGCCACCCTTTCAATCCAGGAGGCTACGATCCAGTGAAATAGGCCCGAGGACTTGGGGAACTGCTGCGATATTGTTCCGGTGACCGTTAAGCTAAATGCAACAAAAACGACTTATATACGCTCTCTTGATCTCCACGGCAATTCTCTTCGTATGGAGTTATTTTGCTCCTAAGCCCCCTGCGCCTGCGCCGACGCAACCCCAGGCTACTCCCCAATCAGTTGCCTCCCCCATAAGCTCGCCGGCAGCAACTCCACTCGCGGTTGGTTCTCCGAGCGAAGCAGTTAATACCACTCCGCACCGCGTCATTTCCATCAAGACGCCCCTTTATGAAGTTAAGCTGGACAGTCTCGGGGCCGAAGCGATCAGCTGGATTATCAAGAAGAACAAGGACAGCGGGCAGGACATTCACTCAGTTGCGGGTAACAAGAAAAACCCGGTTTCCCTCGAGTTAGTGTCGCAGGAAGGGTTGAAAAGACAACCCCGCGTGGCGCCACTGCAGTTATCCCTCCGTGACCCGTCGGTCGATGCTCTTCTGACGTCAACGAACTATGTAATTGACGGCGTAAATGGTTCCACAGGTGATTCAGAGGTGATCTTGGGGGCGGGCGAGAAGAAGCGAATTACGTTTCTGCTCAACGATAAAGCGACGGGTCTGGAGGTTGTAAAAACTATCGTGCTGGACGCCGATAGCTATGTCGCGGATTTGGAAGTAACAATAAAACGCGGCGGTCAGGTTGTCCCCGATGCAAAACTGAGAATAGGACCCAGCATCGGGGACCAGGGTGTAAAGCATTACACGTTCTATTCGGTGGCTCCTGAGGCGGTAGCCGCGGTCGGTGAAAAGGTCGAGGTCGAAAGACATCAAGCACAGGCGATCAATGAAAACAAGAATAGTCCAGATCACCTGGCGATTACCGGGGCGGTGGATTGGGCTAGTGTGGGCGACACATATTTTGCGATGGTGGCCATTCCGGGCCGGAGACTGCCGGGCCTCGAGCTTCAAACAACTCAGTATGATTATGCCGGTAACGGAACTCCGCAGAAACGTTATCTAATAACCGCCTGGGTCCCTATTCCCGCAGATGGTTCGCGCTCGGCTGTTTATACCGGTCCGAAAGACCACTACCTGCTCACCCAAACTAACTCCCAACTCAGACAAACAATTGGACGCGATAGCGTCGATCTTGAAGGCACAATTGACTTCGGCTGGGGCGCCTGGATGTCGCGACGACTTGCCGTGCCTATTCTCAGCGCCATCAAGTGGCTAAAGAAACTGACGGGCAGTTATGGCGTAGCGATCATCCTGTTCACCATAGTCATATATTCCCTTTTCTTTCCTCTCAAGTGGCGTTCTTCAAAGTCGATGAAGAAGGCTCAGAAGCTTGCGCCCCGCATGAAGGAGTTACAGGAAAAGATCAAGGGGATGAAGCAGAACGATCCTCGACTAAAGGAGCTACAGGTCGAGCAATTGCGGTTAATGAAGGAAGGCAATCCGCTTGGCGGGTGTCTGCCTCTCTTGATCCAGATGCCTTTCCTTTTTGCTCTGTACCGAGCCATAACTATTTCGCTTGATTTTCGCCAGGCAACGTTTCTCTGGCTTCCGGATCTTTCGGCGCCGGAACCTTACTTCATACACATTCTGCCGATCCTGATGGCCGGCACGATGATCGTTTTGCAATTGATTACGCCAGCTCCGTCAGCGGACCCATTACAGCGAAAAATGATGGCCGTGGGAATGCCCTTGTTCATGCTGTACATTCTTTGGAGTGCTCCCTCTGGTTTGCTACTTTATTGGTTGGTTGGAAATATTGTAGGATTTGCTCAGCAATTTGTTATTAACAAATGGACACAGACTGGGCCGGATGAGCCTGCTGCTCAAGAACCGCCCGGGAAAAAGTCCCTAAAGTCCGGAGGCGGACCCTCCAAAGGAACCTAGTTTTACACTCGTACGCCGAAGTTAAGTAACCATGGAAGCAGTTTGCACAGCCGCCGGTAATTTTCTTGAGTCCGTTGTTTCAAGGCACTGGCTTGAATATCAGAGTAGCCGTCAAAGAAAGCTCGACGGAATGTCTGTTGGACCTGAGCGGACCCGACGCCGAGCTACTACAGGTTGAGGGCGGGGAACTGTTGCAGGCGGTGCAACACCTGGTCAACCAGGCTTTCGGGCGGAGACTAGAGGACGGGCAACGGCTCGTCTGTGACGTTGAAGGGTTTCGCGCCACGCGCGAAGCAGAACTACGAGCAATGGCGAACCTCGCCGCCGACCGGGTTCGCTCTACCGGTGCGCCATTTGTTTTCGGTGAAATGAATTCCAGCGAGCGCCGAATAATTCACCTCACACTCGCCGACTGCGAAGACCTCTATACAGAGTCAGTAGGCGATGGACCAGCGCGTAAGCTGAGAGTTGCGCTAAAATCCTCCAAGTAGATCCAGGGACAAACAAGTCGCTTCGATCCCCTACCACTAACGATGGATACCATAGTTGCAATCGCAACATCGCCAGGCCGTAGTGCAATCGGCGTTCTCCGACTGAGCGGTCCTGACTCACTGAGAATTTTGCGAGGCCTTATCCATGACGATCTCGTTAAGCCCGAGCCCAACCACGTTGTCCTAAAGCAAATTGTGCGAGAGTCTGGCGAGCCTTTGGACTCCGCGCTCGTGACATATTTCGAAAAGCCGCGCTCGTTCACTGGCGAAGAAATGATCGAGTTGAGCTGTCACGGCTCACCGGTGATCCTCCGGCGAGTGCTTGATTTGACGCTGGCCCTTGGAGCTCGACTCGCCGAGCCGGGAGAGTTCACGCTACGTGCTTGCAAGAATGGAAAAATGAATCTCAGTCAGGCCGAGGCGATTCGTGATCTGATTAACGCTCGAAGCGACGCAGCTGCGGCGCAAGCCGCTCGTCAATTGAAAGGCGAACTTGCAGTCGCTCTTCAACCGGCGAAAGAGATACTGATCAAGATAATCGTCCGGCTGGAATCTGCGCTTGAGTTTGTCGAAGACGACCTGCCGCGAATCCAATGGCAGGAAATGGAAAACGAGCTCAATCAGGTTCTCGGAATTGTGGAGGGGTTAGGCCGCACGTTCGCTAGCGGCCGCGCGTTACGAGAGGGACTGAAGGTCGCAATTGTTGGTCGACCGAATGTTGGTAAGTCGAGTCTGTTCAATAGGTTAGCTGGAATGGACCGGGCTATCGTGACGGAAATAGCGGGCACCACACGAGATAGTATTTCAGAGTCAATAATTTTGCGAGGCATACCAATTTCGATCACTGATACGGCCGGGATACGAATCGCAAACGACAGCATCGAAGAAATCGGAATCGAACGTACTCACCAGGCAATGGCTGACGCGGATTTGCTAGTAGTTGTGATCGATGGTTCTACCGGTCTCGCCGAAGAGGACCTGAGGATCATCGCTCAAGCGATCCGGAACCGGCACGTTGTGGCGATCAATAAATGCGATCTCGTCAGCAATGCTGAAATTGACAATCGACTGTATCCATCGTCGACAGTGGTTCATCTGTCCGCCTTGACGGGACTGGGACTTGATGAGCTTGTCGCTGCTATACTGACGCCATTTGGCGACGTGGATTCCGAAGCAATCGGGTTCTTGATCACTGATAGTAGACATTACGATCTCTTACAACGGACACAACTTTCATTGGAGACGTCGCTTGAATTGTTTGGCCGTTCAGCCAGCGAAGAGATCGTCTTAGTAGGCCTTCACAGTGCTCTTCAGTATCTGGGTGAGATAACGGGGGAAACAACTACAGACGACATTCTTGGGGAAATCTTTAGCACATTCTGTATAGGGAAATAGCGATGGTTTTTGATGAAGCTTTTGATGTGATCGTTATTGGCGGTGGGCACGCTGGCTGCGAGGCTGCGTCAGCGGCTGGCCGCTTGGGTGCACAAACGGCATTGATAACATTGAACCTGGATCTGATAGGACAAATGTCGTGTAATCCGGCGATCGGTGGAATAGCTAAAGGACACTTGGTTAGAGAGATTGACGCCTTGGGTGGAATCATGGGTCGAGTCGCAGATCGAACAGGTATACAGTTTCGTCTGCTGAATCGTTCCCGGGGCCCAGCCGTTCAGTCGCCGCGGGCGCAAACAGATCGCTCATTGTATCGGGCGGAAATGCGGAAGGTGTTGGAGCATACGCCGAATCTTGATCTACGTCAGGGAATGGTCACTGATCTATTGGTAAAGGACTCGAAGATCCGGGGTGTGGAAATGCAGGATGGGCGCCGCATCGCAGCCGGTGCGGTGGTCATAGCAGCCGGGACCTTCTTAAACGGATTGATCCATACGGGACAGCGAACCTACACGGCTGGCAGGGCTGGCGAACCGGCCTCGATAGAGCTCGCCGAAACTTTGAAACGGTTGGGGTTTCCAGTTGGCAGATTAAAAACGGGAACGCCGCCACGTCTAGATGGGAGGACTATTGACTGGTCCGCATTCCAGCCGCAGGAAGGTGACGATAGGCCCGTACCCTTTTCGTTTTCCACGGACAGCATCGAGCAGCCGCAATTGAAGTGTTACGTTGGTTACACAAACCGATCTCTGCACGATAGTATTCGCGAGAACCTCAATCAGTCGCCGCTGTATTCTGGCAGAATTAAAGGAATAGGACCTCGTTATTGCCCTTCGATAGAAGACAAAGTGGTCAAATTCGCTGATAAGGAACGCCATCAACTGTTCCTTGAACCCGAAGGACACAACACGAACGAGGTATATCTCAACGGCTTTTCTACTTCGTTACCCGCGGGAATCCAACAGGACTTGGTGAGAATGATGCCAGGCCTTGAAGAAGTAAGAATCATCCGGCCCGGATATGCGATTGAATACGATTATGTTGACCCTCGAGAGTTGGGTCCGGATCTTCAATGTCAAAGAATTTCGGGTTTGTTTCACGCGGGTCAGGTCAATGGGACTACAGGTTACGAAGAAGCAGCTTGCCAGGGTTTAGTCGCAGGCATTAATGCCGCGGCGCTTGTAAAGGGCATGAAACCGTTCCGCCTGAGGAGGGAACAGTCGTACATCGGCGTGTTAATTGATGACCTGATCAAGCAAGGGGTGGATGAACCGTATCGGATTTTTACGTCGCGGGCAGAGTGTAGACTGGCATTGCGGTATGACAACGCCGACCAGCGATTGCGTCGATATGGGAGAGAGTTGGGACTGGTAGGCGATGGTGATTGGGAGCGATTCAACCACCGGCAAAGCCGTATCGTTGAAGTTAAAGGACTGTTAAAGGGAGTCCGGTTACGTAAGGCTGATGCAGGATATTTGGCCGCTGTTGAGCTCACCGGGAGTGACTTAGGAGAATCTATTACCTTGGCGGACTTAGCGTTACGTCCCGGAGTCACGAGTGAGACGCTCAAACAACTGTTGCCGTTGCCGTCTAGAGAGCGAGCAACTCTCAGCGAGCTTGAAGCGGCTTTGGCAGACAACCTTTACGCAGGTTACATCAGAGTGCAAGATGTTGTTGTGAGACGCCTTAAGCACCACGATACTACGCCGATCCCGGAAGGACTAGATTTTCGGACACTGAACGGGCTATCACACGAAATGGTAGAGCGGCTAGAGCGAACACGCCCACAAACGTTCGGCGAGGCTCGTTCCATACCCGGCCTAACTGCCGCGGCCCTGAGTACACTGTATATTGCAGCTACTCTCAACCCCTAACATGTTTCACGTGTCCCTTTTCCCTTTTTACCCAATTACCCACCTCTCGGGACACGTGAAACACCATCATTAGCATAAAACCTTCCTGTTAGGGAGTTTCCGTGGAAAGTCTCTGGGCCTTGTGCTAAGTTACCCGTCACACGCTGTCAAGGAAACGCTGAATTCCAATTTAATGGCCAAAACAATCGCCATCGCAAATCAAAAAGGCGGTGTTGGCAAAACCACTACCGCAGTCAATTTGGCTGCTGTTTTGGCAAGCCTGGGGTCGTCAGTACTGCTCGTGGATGCGGACCCGCAGGGCAACGCAACCTCCGGCGTGGGGGTGCAGCGCGGGAGTTTCCGAAGAAGCGTCTACCACTGTGTCGTTTTGGGTGATAGCACCGAAGAAGCAATCCTAAATACGGAAATACCCAACCTAAGAGTCTTACCAGCTAACAAAGATCTTGCGGGAGCTGAAGTCGAGCTCGTAGATGTAGATCACCGTGAGGCTCGCTTACGCCAAGCCTTAGAGTCGCTTGAGGGGAACTATCAATACGTAATAATCGACTGTCCTCCGTCATTAGGCCTTCTCACTCTTAACGCCCTCACGGCGGCGAAGTCGCTTCTAGTTCCGATTCAGTGTGAGTATTACGCGCTTGAAGGCGTTACCGAGCTATTCGACACGCTGGCGCGCATTCGGCGGCTGTATAACCCTAGCCTTACGATCGAGGGCCTGCTATTGACGATGTACGATGAAAGAACAAATCTATCATCGGCTGTCGCTTCCGACCTTCGAGACTTTTACGGACAACAGGTGTTTGAGACGGTAATCCCCCGAAACGTTCGGCTAGCCGAGGCGCCTAGCTATGGGAAGCCCATTACCCTCTATGATGCGCACTCCAAAGGCGCTGAAGCTTACTGGCAACTAGCCAAGGAGATAATAGCCCATGACAAGAAAGGCATTGGGTCGGGGATTGGGGGCGCTGCTCTCAGCTGAAGGCACCGCCACCGCGTCCGAAGAGACAAACGAAGTCGCAATAGAGCTGATCGATCCCAGCCCTCTACAACCCCGAAGCGTCTTCGACAATGGGAAGTTGGATGAACTAGCCAAATCAATTCGCACCAACGGCGTGGTTCAACCTGTTCTCCTTCGAAGAAAGGGAAGCAGGTTTGAGTTAATAGCCGGCGAGAGGCGTTGGCGCGCCGCTGAGGTCGCTGGTTTGATCAAGATACCCGCCGTAATAAGGAATGTTTCAGATGACAAAGTTCTTGAAATTGCATTAATAGAGAACATTCAACGTGAAGACCTAAATCCGATAGAGGAGGCCCGAGCCTACAAGAAGCTGATAGAAACTCTTGGTTTAACTCAGGAAATGGTCGGGGAGCGGGTTGGGCGCGATCGGTCTTATGTGACTAACTACCTCCGGTTGCTTAAGCTGCCTGAGGATCTGCAAGAGCTGCTTCAGTCTGGGAGAATATCGACGGGGCATGCCAGGACTTTACTCGGAGTTGATCAGCCGGATCTTCAGAGGCGCATTGCGCGACGAGTAATTGAGCAAGGGTTGTCCGTCCGAGCTACCGAGCAGTTGGTGAAGGTTGCGGTTGACAAGATAGGAGCGCTCGCGCCCAAATCTCCGGCTAGGCAGCAGGCTGTAGATCCGAACATTAAGGCGGCAGAAACTAAACTACGTCGTTATTTCGGTACGAAGGTAAGGATAGTCCAGTTATCCAACTCCGAATCCGGAAAAATCGAGCTTGAGTTTTACAACCAAGTAGACCTGAACCGGCTCTACAACCTTCTCACACCGGGCCCTAGTGTATGAAGTACAGCGGCGCCGGTCACGCCCCAGCGGTATATTGTAAAACCGTGCGGCGAGTGTGTACGGGGAAAAGAAAATGCATAGCGCGTTGGCAGAGGGCTAAGTCCCCTTTTCGGTTCGGAATTGACCGTGATTGGGGGCAGTTTGTGGGTTTCCACGGGAGCCGGCGGCTGCTTGACCGTATTTTGGGCGAGTGTTATGCTCCGACGCTTTTGGGTCATCGCGTGAGTTGGGGGTAAGGGTTGAGTTTATTGGCATTCTCGGACAGTGCTATCCAGCTAGTGCCAGACGGGACGTTGTTGTTCCATTTGGCACTCATCGTCATTATGGTCGCGTTGCTGAACGTGACACTTCTCAAACCCATCAACCGGATTTTAGAAGAGCGCGAGCGTAGGACAAAAGGGCGCATGGGAGAGGCTCATGAAACCTTGGCGCGGATAGACGAGAAAATGCGCGAGTATCAGCGCCGCCTGCGTGAAGCGCGAGGCGCAGGCTACCTGCTATTGGAGGAGGAACGTAGCGCCGCCTCGCGCAACCGGGAGCAATTGGTGTCGGTGGTCAAGGCAGAAGTGGTGCGATGGCAAGAGCAGGAGAAAGATAATCTTCGAACGGCGGAAGCCGCGGCGAAAGCAGGTTTGATGAAGGATGCTGGAGCGCGCGCAATCGAGATTGGCAGTAGGATCCTTGGGCGTCCGATTAGAATGGAAAAGCGGTGATCTTTGGCGGGCAGGGCGAGAGTATTTTGTTTTTTCTACTTACCATATTTAATCTCCTACACTGGATACCCGATTCCCTTGACGCATGGGTAAATTACCCGGGCTTGGAGTTGTGGAAGTTTTTAAATCTCCTGATATTCTTAATTTGTGCACTCTACCTCCACCGCCGTTTTGGGCGTCCGGTTCGCGAGGCCCTGCAGGCGCGGGGTCAGAGAATAAAGCATGACCTTGCAAGGGCTCAGGAAGAGAGGGACCAGGCGCTAGCGAAATTGGCAGAAGTTGAGGCCCGTTTTGCAAATTTAGACGCCGAGATCTCTACGATTAAAGAACGGGCAAAGCTTGAAGGTGAAGCTGAGCGGGAGCGGATCAAAGTAGCAACGGAAGGGGAAGTCTCCAGAATTCGGGAACAAGCCAAAAGAGAAATAGAAAGCGCAGGGAAAGCGGCAAGGCACGAGCTGCGAAGATTTGCGGCTACCGAGAGTGTGCGACTGGCGGAAGAGATCTTACGACTTGAAATAGGTTCGGACGATGACGCCAGGCTGACGAGCAAGAGTGTGCGAGAACTTGGGAGGATAGGCGCTTGAGTTCCCAAACCGTAGCGAGGCGATATGCATCTGCCTTGGCCGACGTCGTTATTGAACGAAATGAAGCGCAACTGGTTCAGGCGGAGCTAAGCGCGTGGGCGAAGATGATTACGGACAACGGTTCCTTACTTGAAGCATTCAGCAATCCCACCGTCGCGTATGAGCAAAAGCAAAACGTGCTGAACGCTTTGATAGCTCGGACCAAAGTACGCCCCACAACGACGAATTTTTTACGGACCTTATTGAAGAATCAAAGACTCTCTGACCTCCCTGAAGTAAATGCAAAACTGGCCCAGATACTAGACGAACGCTCGGGAATTGTGAGCGCGGAGATAACTTCCGCAAGGCCTGTTTCTGATAGTGCAAGGGCGTTGCTTGAGGAAAAGCTTGCTGAGATGACGGGGAAGAAGGCGCGATTGACGTTTGCCACCGATGAATCGCTCCTAGGTGGAATTGTAACACGCATTGGCTCAACAATTTACGACGGTTCGGTGAGCAATCAACTCAGCCGCCTTCGCGAGGAGCTTGCCGGTTAGTGCAGAGGAAAATGATGGAACCTATCAGAGCAGATGAGATTAACGAGATTATTCGAAAACAGATCGAGAATTTCGAGACTGGCGTGACGATTATGGAAGTTGGCACCGTTATCAAGGTGGGTGATGGTATTGCCGAAATCCATGGGCTTGAAAAAGTAATGGCTGGGGAGTTGTTGGAGTTTCCACATGACGTTCGCGGGCTGGCCTTGAATCTCGAAGAGGATAAGGTTGGAGCCGTACTCTTTGGCGAGTATCAGGCTATTAAAGAGGGAGATATTGTTAGACGAACCAGCCGGATCATGCAGGTTCCCGTAGGTGACGCGATGGTGGGCCGTGTGGTCGACGCGCTGGGAAATCCGATCGACGATCGCGGACCCATTGCTACGAATGAGTTTTATGCAATCGAACGTATTGCTCCAGGTGTCGTTGATCGACAACCAGTAAAAGAGCCACTGCAGACGGGCCTGAAGGCGATAGATGCGATGGTGCCTATAGGTCGGGGACAGCGCGAACTAATTATCGGAGATAGGCAAACTGGCAAAACAGCGGTTGCAGTTGACACCATAATAAATCAAAAGGGCAAAGACGTAATTTGCATTTATGTCGCGATCGGCCAGAAGGCCTCGACAGTCGCTCAAGTGGTGAAAACGCTCGAGGATTTTGGGGCGCTCGAATACACGATCGTGGTTAAGGCCACGGCCTCCGATCCTGCAGCGATGCAGTTTCTGGCTCCATATTCAGGTGCCGCAATGGGCGAGTACTTTCGCGACAATGGTCGTCATGCTTTGACGATCTACGATGACCTGTCAAAGCAAGCGGCGGCTTATCGCGAGATCTCGTTGTTGCTGCGGCGGCCTCCGGGTCGTGAGGCCTATCCCGGAGACGTGTTCTATCTCCACTCGCGTTTGCTGGAGCGCGCGGCAAAGATGTCTGACCTAAAGGGCGGCGGGTCATTGACCAGCCTTCCTATTATTGAGACGCAGGCAGGAGACATTTCTGCTTACATTCCAACTAACGTTATCTCGATTACGGACGGACAAATATTCCTGGAAGCGGATCTTTTTAATAGCGGCATCCGTCCCGCTATCAATGTGGGCAACAGCGTTTCTCGCGTCGGTGGTTCTGCCCAGATTAAGGCAATGAAACAAGTGGCAGGTACTTTGCGAATCGATCTGGCGCAGTTTAGAGAACTGCAAGCTTTTGCTCAGTTTGGTTCTGATTTGGATAAGGCAACTCAGGCGCAGCTGGCTCGTGGTCAACGTCTGGTTGAAATCTTAAAGCAACCTCAATATCGCCCAATGAATATTGAGAATCAGGTGCTGGTTATCTGGGCCGCCAGCAATGGCTATGCTGACGACGTCGCGATCGAGGATGTTCGAGACTTTGAAGAGGCTCTGCTGAAGTTCGTAGAAAACTCGCATCCAGGTGTACTGCACAGCATTCGCGAGAAGAAAAGCTTGACTGACGAAATCATCGTGGATCTCAAGCAAGTATTGTCGGATTTCAAAGATACCTGGACTGAAAGGTCGGCGGCCTCCCTAACGGAGACTGCGGCCCAACCTGCCATCGCCTGAGTTTAGTTTTCGCAATCAATGCCCAATCTCCTGGATATCCGCCGGCGTATTAAGTCGGTTAAAAACACGCAGCAGATCACCAAGGCCATGAAAATGGTTTCGGCGGCGAAGCTCAAGCGTGCGCAGGATAGAGTTGTTACGGCGCGGCCATTTGCTAACAAGATGATTGAGGTTCTCGGTGGACTGGCCGAGCGAACCGACGAAAATTTTCACCACCCATTGCTCGATGCACGCGGCGATGAACGGTACTTACTTGTCCTGGTGACTGCCGACAAGGGTTTGTGCGGTGCCTTCAATACGAATTTGATCAAAGCTGCCCAGACTTTCATCCGTGATAATCCCGGCAAGCAAATCGACTTTTTGGCAGTCGGGCGGAAAGGCAGGGATTTCTTTCGCCGGCGTGGTGCCAATTTAGTTGGCGAATACATCGGCGTAACCGGCAAGGGACGCGTCGATTTTTCGGAGGCACTCGAGATTGCGCGGGACGTGATCAAACGGTTCACCGAGGACGAAGAGATTGACAAGGTCTTTGTGATCTACAACGAGTTCAAGTCAGTGCTGCAGCAGCGAGTTGCTACCGAGCAACTCTCTGCCGGTGGCGCGCGCAACCTCCAGCGCCTCTGAAGCGACAAATACGAATCAACCCTTGACTCTGGTTGACTACATTTACGAACAACCTCCGTCTGAGATCTTCGCTCGACTCCTTCCCCGTCTGGTCGAAACGCAAATCTTCCGCGCGTTACTCGAGTCGATTGCGTCTGAACAAGGCGCACGAATGACGGCAATGGATTCCGCTTCAAAGAATGCGCGTGAACTTATCGATTCGTTGACGCTGAATATGAACCGGGTGCGTCAGGCAGCCATCACGAACGAGATTATTGAAGTCGTTTCGGGCGCCGCGGCCCAATAGTTTGTGGGTTCCCGTATCAGTAAATAAAGGGAAGCGGCACGCGCCGCTTCCCTTTATGTTTTCAAGTTCCAAATGGTCAAACAAACTCAACGGCGGTTTTGGCGCTATGGACCATTGGTCTTGTGGATAATTTTTATTTCGTTTGCGTCGACTAATGAGTTTTCAGCCGGCAACACTTCTGCAATTCTTCGTCCCATACTCTTGTGGTTTTTCCCAAATCTTAGCGAGTCCCGGTTGGCAGCGGTGCATTTCTTGACACGAAAGGCCGGACATTTCACTGAGTATGCTGTTCTGGCATTTCTAGCCCGGCGAGCGTTCATTACTTCTTCTTACGCCTTGCTTCAGCGATATTGGTTTCAATTAGGACTACTCCTGGTAGTTATCTATGGCTTGCTTGATGAGTTTCACCAAAGCTTCGTACCGTCGCGCACGGCTTCGATTTATGACAGCGCCATAGATGTCGCCGGCGGTTTCACCGTCCTGTTAATATTTTGGTTTTATGGCAAGAGTCACCTTGAACGTAAAATCCACAGCTAAATCAGACGGCCCGATTATTCGCGTAAGCCGGCTTTCCCTGAAGCGTCTTACTGTGCAATTATTTCCTTCGGCACACTTCGGCGCGCGAACTAATGATCCGAAGACGCCGTATTAACCGAGTGACATTCAGCTTGCCGCACAAAGGAGAAAGACATGGGAATATTTGACGCCATCCGATCTCAGTTTATCGAGGTTATTGAGTGGCTCGATGATTCGGGTAACACTCTGGTTTATCGTTTTCCTGTTCAGGGTCAGGAGATCAAGAACGGGGCCCAACTTACCGTGCGCGAATCGCAGGCCGCGGTTTTTGTCCACCAGGGCCAAATTGCAGATGTCTTTGGACCGGGACTGCACACCGTCGATGGCGGCAATACTCCGATCCTCTCCAAACTCGGCGCGTGGATGCACGGGTTTAATTCGCCGTTCAAAGCGGAGGTCTACTTTGTCAACACCAAACAGTTCACGGACCTGAAATGGGGCACATCAAATCCGATCATGATGCGCGACACAGATTTCGGGATGGTGCGTCTCCGAGCATTTGGTATTTACTCGATTCGAGTGAGTGATCCGCAGGCTTTCATCAAAGAAATAGCCGGTACCAACGCACATTTCGTAACCGAAGACATTGAGGGACAGCTCAAACGAACATTAGTCAGCGGCTTTAGTGACGCGCTGGCTGAGTCGAAAATTGCTGCGCTGGATCTGGCCTCCAATTACGATGAACTGGGACGGTTTACGCGCGGCAAGCTTGCTGACGATTTCAAGGGATACGGACTGGATCTTACCAAGTTTGTGATTGAAAACATTTCCTTGCCTGCCGAGGTCGAGGCTGCCATGGACAAACGAACCTCGATGGGAGTAATTGGCGATGTTGGACGTTATGCACAATTCCAGGCTGCAGACGCGATGCGCGATGCAGCACAAAATACTGGCGGTGGTGGCGCTGCTACAGGCGCCGGACTGGGAGCAGGCTTCGCCATTGGCAATGCGATGGCCGGGGCTATGTCGAACGCAATGAATCAGTCGAAGGCCGAGACCGGTGGTAGTCCTAAGATCGCCTGTCCAAAATGCGGAGCCGCAAATCTGGCAAACGCGAAGTTCTGCAATGAGTGCGGCGCCAAAATGGTAACCTCCGCTCAGACGGTTCCCTGCCCAAAATGCGGTGCGCAAATGCAGCCTGGTTCGAAGTTTTGCAACGAGTGTGGAACTAAAGTCGAGTAGCCCTGCGAGAGTCTGAGACCAGGGCCCAAGGTCGACCGCGAAGGCACGAAGACTAAAAGCTGTCCAAAGCTTTCACCCTTCGTGCCTTTGTATGTTTGTGATAGATAGCCATGGTATTCTACGAACGCAAACCCGGCCTCTAAGCCTCGAAGAGTAGGAACAACCCCCATGTTTAGTGAATTCAAGCAGCCGCGTCGAGTAGTGATTACGGGTATTGGCTGCGTCACACCGATCGGCATCGGCCGCCAGGCATATTGGACCGCGCTAACCAGGGGCGAAAGCGGTGTTCGCAGAATCGAAGCTTTCGATGTTTCCGAATCGGCGGTGAAGATTGCCGCAGAGGTTCGCGACTTCGACTGGGAGGCGCAACTCAATCCCAAAGATCGCAAGCATGTTCCTCGAACCGTGCCGCTGGCGTTAGCTGCCGCTCGGGAAGCGTTTGCTGATGCCGGCATTGCTCCAAACGAGCTGTCGCCGGAAGAGAGGCAACAGATTGGCGTCATGCTCGGAACGGGTGGCGGCGGTCTACCGTTCGTGGAGCAGCATTACGCGCTTTGGTATCAGGGAGCGTCGATTTCAAAGGCAAGCGTTTACATAATTCCTGCAGCTACGCACGGCACATTATCCAGCGAGCTGTCCATGGCCTTTGGCCTTCACGGGCTCTCGCACGTCATCTCTACAGGATGCACCAGCTCGACCGACGCGATCGGCTACTCTGCCCAACACATAGCGTTGGGACGTCAGGACGTAATGCTCGCCGGCGGGGTGGATGCGCCCTTAGCGCCAGGAATACTGATTGGATTCAACCTGCTGACGGTGCTGACTACGCAGTGGAACGATGAACCGCAACGCGCGTCGCGTCCCTTTTCTATTAATCGTTCGGGCATGGTGTTGGGCGAAGGCTCATGGATTTATGTGCTTGAAGAGTTTGAACGGGCCAAAGAACGCGGAGCGAAGATTTACGCAGAGATCAAAGGTTACGGGTCAACCTGTGATGCCTTTCATCGCGTCCGCCTTCAGGAAGGCGGTGACGAGCCGGCCCGCGCAATGACGCTGGCAATGGCGGATGCCGGCGTTGAGCCGAGCAAGATCGATTACGTGAATTTGCACGGCACCTCGACGATGCTCAACGATCGCATTGAAACGAACGCCCTGAAGCTATCGCTTAACTGCAGCGCTCATCGAATCCCGATGTCAGCAACGAAATCGCAAATTGGTCATCCTCAGGGCGCGAGCGGTGCTGCTGGTTTGGGAGCAACTCTGTGCGCGATGCAAACGGGAATGATTCCGCCAACGATCAATTTGGAAGAACCCGATCCGGCATGCGATCTGGATTACGTGCCTAATGAAGCCCGGCAGGCTGAGGTGAAAGTCGCACTATGCAACTGCATCGGTTTTGGCTCTAAGAACAGCGCGTTAGTGATCGAAAAGCTTTAGTTCAAACCGGTAGCCTCTGAACTGCTTGGACGTATTGCCAGGGCTGAAATCCCTGACAAACCAGCCGTTTGCGTTACCCCGCTCAATCAGCTACGCTTTCGAGTTAATCCCTAACTCGGTTCCAAACCTTTATGCCACAAGTAACTGAACAATTAGTTCTCGACGCGCTGCGACAGATCCAGGATCCTGATCTTCACAAAGATATTGTCACGCTGGGTTTTATTAAGGACCTCAAGATCGATGGCGGCCTTGTTTCTTTTCGCATTGTCCTGACGACGCCTGCCTGCCCGGTGAAAGCAGAGATGGAAAGTGCGGCGCGTGATCTAGTAGGGGCCTTGGCCGGCGTCACTGCCGTCGCAGTCACGATGGATGCGGAAGTTCCGAAAGGCCGGGGCATTGGCGACAAGCTTTCTATAGATGGCGTACGGAATATCATTGCCATCTCCTCCGGCAAGGGCGGCGTGGGAAAATCAACGGTCGCCGTTAACCTTGCAGTATCCCTCGCGATGGATGGCGCACGCGTCGGCGTGATGGACATGGACGTTTATGGCCCTAACGTTCCCATCATGCTTGGTGTCGCAGATTCACGGCCCGAAGTTGACGTTAATAAGCTCGTTCCGATCGAAGCACATGGCGTCAAATTAATGTCGATGGCATTGCTGCAACCCGGCGACAAGCCAATGATTGTGCGCGGCCCCATTCTTCACGGACTGGTGAAGCAGTTTCTTGCTGATGTGAAGTGGGGCGAGTTGGATTACTTGATTGTGGATATGCCGCCGGGCACCGGCGACGTTCAATTGTCGTTGGCGCAGTTAGTACCTGTTCAGGGTGCTGTGTTAGTGACTACGCCGCAGGACGTAGCCGTTGCTGATGTTCGACGTGCCTTGCGCATGTTTGAAACCGTGGCGATTCCAATTCTTGGCATCATTGAGAATATGAGTTACTTCGTTGCCCCCGACACCGGCGCGCGCTACAACATTTTTGGCGAAGGAGGGGGAGCTAAACTGGCTGATATGTATCATGTGCCGCTGCTGGGAACGGTCCCACTCGGACTGGAAGTCCGCGAGGGCGGTGACAAAGGCGTACCGGTCGTAGTCAGCCATCCCCAGTCTCCGCAAGCCATGGCTTTTAGACGTGTTGCCGAAGAAGTGGCACGGCAGGTTTCGATCGAAGCAATGAAGCCCGAACTTGTTGTTTTGGGTAAAGGTCAATAAGATGGCCTTTGGACTTAGGCGTTTGGTCTTGCTATGATTTTTCAAAGGCGGAGAGCTAAATGCGGCGTGATCGAGCATTATTGCAATAATTGATAAAAGGAGCTATTTAGGATATGTCAACACAAACCACCACAACTTCAAACGAAGCACCGACCGCTGCCCCTGCGATGACGCTACACGTAACGGACAGCGCAGTTGCTGAGATTAAGAAGTTTATGGCCAGTGAAGAGGGTCTGCCCGAGACTGCCGGACTTCGCGTCCGAGTGGTGCCAGGCGGCTGCTCGGGTTTTCAGTACAGCTTGAATATCGAAGAGGATTCGCGTCAGGGCGATTTCATTCTTGATGAAAAGGGCGTCAAACTTTTCGTCGATATGTTTAGCGGTCAATACTTGAACGGCGTCCAGATCGACTACGTCACGGGTGTGATGGGATCCGGATTCACCTTTACAAATCCAAATGCGACGGGCAGCTGCGGTTGCGGCACCTCGTTCACGGCATAAAATGCACGACAGGCATTGCTGCCTGTTTCAACCAAAAAGGACAGACGAGAATGTTTGTCCCACAAATAGCGCGGTGCGCGATTTCGGCTCGGTAGTCTTTTCCACAAAAAGGCCACCGGGCCTTTTCGCATAATCAGGACAGGCATTCCGGCCTTTGCCTGGTCCAGGATTGAGCAGGAAAGAAAGTCTGTCTTACATCAAATGAAATTGATACAAGCCCAGTCTGCCGAAGAAATCACTAGCGCCCGCGAACTATTTGAAGAATACGCCGCTGGGCTGGGAATAGATCTCTGCTTTCAGAGCTTCGAGAAAGAACTTGCTGAATTGCCGGGTGGATACGCACCGCCAGCAGGACGCTTGCTTCTCGCGATCGACAAAAGCCAGAACGCTGGTTGCGTGGCGCTACGAAAAATTGCTGATGGCGTTTGTGAGATGAAGCGTCTCTATGTTCGCCCGGAATTTCGGGGAACAGGCTTGGGCCATACGCTGGCAAAGGCGATAATTTTGGAAGCGGCGCGAGATCGGCTATCAGCGCATGCGACTCGACACCTTACCAGACAAGATGGACCGCGCGATTGCCATGTATCGCTCGTTAGGCTTTAAAGAGATCGGACCTTACTATACGAACCCGGTGGAAGGTGCGCTGTTTATGGAGTTGGAGCTCTGAGAGGAATCAGCCGCGCATTAACGCGGACACACGCGGATCAGAAAAGTGAAAGCTGTTATTTGTCTCTTCCGCATTAATCCGCGGCTAATTTAACTTGGTTGATTTGCCTCAGCGCTTGCTCGTTGACCACTCTTGTGCCAAATTCAAGTGCAATCAAAATTCAAGTTACGGAGTAATGACGAATGCCCAAGATTCAAGCAACAACTGCGACCGGCGAACAAACGATCGAAGCACCTGACGGCAAGAAGTTGGTTCTGGTAATCGAAGACGCCGGAATCGACATTCTCCATCGCTGCGGTGGCAACGCCCGCTGCACTACCTGCCGGGTTGAAGTTCTCGCGGGAGATCCAGGTGCAATGGGGGAAGTCGAACGTAATCGCCTTGCCATGGAGGCTGAACTCGCAGAAAACGTCCGCCTCTCGTGCCAGATTCGTGTTCGTGACGACTTGAGTGTTCGCGTGATCAATCAGGCGAGCGTGAGAGGAATGGACGCCGGCCCACGTCCGTTTGACGAGTAGTTCAAACTCGATCTTCTGGTGTGTTTCAAACGATTTTAGGCATTGTAATCTTGGTAGTTGGGCTGGCCGGGATTGTGTTCAGTGAACGCCTGGCAAGGTTTCATAGAGACTTCAGCCGTTGGGCTTTGGGCTTGGATCTTTCTTTCGCTCCCGATGGGGGGCGCGCAGGCATTATTTTAGTCGGCCTGGCTCTCCTGATTCTGGGGCTGCTTGTTGCGTTGCAAGCAGTACCGGCAGCCTGAGGGGAAACGACGATCAAGCTGAGTGGTTGTTGCATGGTGCACTACTCAAGGTGTAATCTTCGCGCGTAATCCATAAAAGAAGAGGACAGACGTTTTTGTCTGTCTGCGAAAACCTGATCGGTGAATCAGACAGGCCGCAAGCCTGTCCTTACCACGGAGGTTCCTAATGTTAATTGAGTCAACTGCTCATCTCCCCGTCAGTCTGGCTATGTTCCAGGATGTTTTTCATCTGCCCAACGCGACTGAAACGACGAGAATACTAATGCGCGTGCTGCATATATTGGGCGGCATCACTTGGATTGGATTGCTCTACTTTTTCAACCTCGTCAACGTGCCACTTCAAAAAGGGCTTGATGCGGATACGAAGAAAAAAGTAAACCCGGAACTGCTGGGACGAACGCTTTGGTTCTTCCGTTGGGGGGCTGTTCTCACGGTGCTAGCCGGCCTCACCTATTACGCGATGTACATCCTCGTGCCCGCAGTAAAAAATGAGAACACACTGGACGGGGCTGATATAAACGTTTGGGTATTGTTGCTGGTTTGGCTCAGCTATCCGATCGTTCTGTTTATTGTCGAATATCTGATCATCAAGAAGGCACCGGCACTAATCAAGGATGGTCGTGTCTTCGCAGTAGTGATGTTTGTTCTAGTGGCAATCGTTTCTTATGGTCTGATCGCGTTCTTCACCTCAAAGTTTAGTAAGGGTCTGACTCCCGCTCCAAATAACGTCTATTCCATAGGTTTGGGCGGCGCCTATGGCCTGGTGATGCTTCTGAACGTGTGGGGCATAATCTGGCCAAACAATAAGCGGATCATTGCTGCCACTGCGGGTACGGGACCGGCAGCCCCGCCGGAGCTCGCTCGCCAGGCTTTCATTGCATCACGAACAAACGCCTGGATGTCGCTACCGATGCTTCTTTTTATGGCCACGTCCGAACACGACTGGAGTATTTTCAGCGGCCAGTAACCAGAGGGGGCAGGAGCAGGAAGCAGGAACCGATCCTGCTTCCTGCACACTGCCAACAGGCCACTGCCCACCGACAACGGGCCTTCCGTTACACTAATTCCTCAGCCTCTACACTCATTCGCCACACTCAAGCGCAATAGTCCCTTATCCGGCCGAAAACGACGAGTAGTTTTATGGTCTCCCCAGGGCTTAATACAACGGAGGTGTGATACATGAGTACGACAAATTCTTACAAGGCGCGAGAGTTCAATTTGAGTGGCCTCAATGGCATTTCGGATCAAACATTGGAAATGCACTTCAAACTCTACGAAGGCTATGTCAAAGAAACAAACAACCTCACCGAAAAGATTACGAAGTTTATTGAGGATGGAAATGTCGATCAGGAGGAGATGCCTGCTTATTCAGAACTGACCCGGCGGCTTGGGTTTGAGTACAACGGCATGGTGCTACACGAGTACTACTTCGAAAACCTGAAACGCAGTGGTGGCATAGGAGACCCGGATCGAACGGCCCTTTTTGCCCAAGCGGCGGCGTCGAGCTTTGGTAGCTATGAAGTGTGGAAAGCTGACTTCGTGGGGATAGGCAAAATGAGAGGCGTCGGTTGGGCCATCTGTAATCAGAACCCTGCGAACGGGCGCTTATCAAATCACTGGATCACCCTACACGAAACAGGGAACATCGCCGGCTTCGATCCAATTCTGGTAATGGACGTTTGGGAGCATGCCTTCCTTCTGGACTACAAACCCGCCGAGCGTCCGAAATACATCGAGGCTTTCTTCTCAAACATCGATTGGGCCGCGGTTGAGAAACGACTGCAACAGAAGAGCACCCGCAGCGCTGGAGCGTAATTGCGAAAGCACAAGGCAGAAAGCACAAGGCAGAAATCGGAAGGCAACCACTGGTTGTCTGCTTAGTGCCTACTGCCTTCTGTGGTTATTGGCTAACCGTCGCTGTCAGAGTACACTTACAGAAATTTCTTCGATTCATCTCAAGCCATTTGTTCTCGGAGGGACAATATGAGTACCTATAGAAAACTGCTTCCCTTGACGCTGGCAACATTAGCTTGCGCGCTCTTGTTTATTTCATGTGCAGCAGGAAATTCCGACAACGCGAGCACCACTGCAACCACCACGGTGACTCCGCCGGCCACCCAAACACTTGCGGTGGTGCCGAGACCGCAAAAGATCCTGGATATGATGAAGGCGCGCGGCGAGCAGGATGAAGCCAAGCCCACCCTGAAGATTGTTTCACCGGCAAAAGATGGCGTAATCACCGGTTCCAAAGTTGAAGTTAAGCTCGATCTCAGCGGCGATTTGAAAGGCTACATGCCCCACAAAGATCCAGCGACCGGGAAGGGTAACCACATTCACGTCATTCTGGACAACCAACCTTACGAGGCTTATTACGAGTTGGGCCAGCCGTTTGAATTGCGAAATGTGGTAGCGGGCAAACACACGTTGCGAGTGTTTCCGTCGCGTCCCTGGCATGAAAGTTACAAAGACGACGGCGCCTTTCAGATGGTCACGTTTACGGTTAAAGGTGGCGGAGATGCCGCGAAGCCGACAACAACGAACAGTGGGCAGACTATGGCAAATAACAACAGCAGCCCGGCTACCACCGCGCCGCGCGAAGGCAAGGATTTTCCGGCCAGCACCGCCGGCGAAGTTGATTCGGCGAAACCTTTGTTAACCTACAGCCGGCCCAAGGGTGAATATAAAGATGCAGACGCCGATCCAATAATGATCGACTTCTGGCTAACCGGCGCAAAGTTGAAAGGTGACGGCGGCGACTATCGCGTCAGATATATTGTTGACGATGCCGAACCAAAGTTCATTGATAAGTGGGAACCAATCTGGTTGTCAGGTTGGATCAATGGCAAGCATACGGTGCGTTTGGAGTTGTTGGACAAGGACGGAAAGCCGGTCGACAACGGTGGCTACAACACGACCAGCAGGGAAATCACTGTGGTCAAGCCTTAGCTTGGTGAATCTTTTGCGACGTAAGCTGGGCGAGCTCTGGACTGCTCGATGCGGGGTGTAACAGTTGCGACGACGCCAAATTGATGGTTGTCCAATCTCCGGTGCACTGCAGATGATTGGCGACAAGTGGACATTGCTGATCGCGCGCGATCTCGCTGCCGGACCGAAACGCACCATGGAGTTACACACCGGCCTTTTCCCAATCAGCAGCCGGACGCTGGTGGCGCGCTTGCGTGATATGGTGAAAGACAAACTCGTCGAGCGAACTGACTATGGCGGAAACCCACCGCACATTGAGTATGAGCTTACGGAGCGTGGTCGCGTGTTGCTGCCGCTGGTTGAAGCTTTGAGGGTGGTGGGCCAAACACTGGATTGTAATCAATGTGAGGATCGGAAAAAGCACTCGGGATTCTACTGCGAAGCTTGTCCAAAAAACTTTCCTGTTCCGGAAAAGGAAGCTTACCAACGACCCGCTCCGCTACCGCGACGTCGCCAGGATGACTCAATAGTCTTGCTCTAAGCGCGACTAGTGAGACGTTCCCGTCGACTATTTTTTTGTCGAAGCCAGCACAGTCGTGTGGTTGGGCACCATCGTGCCGTCGGGTTCGATGATCGCCTGGTGATCTGGAGTGAGATGTTCGCCTTCGATGGTCACTTCGTCGCCCGCGAGCGTGACGACCGGCAAATGATCCAGATATCTTTCCGCGTCGAGTGCAGCCATGCAGCCGGTGCCGGCAGCGGTAACAGCCTGCCGGTAAATTGAGTCCTGCACGTCGCCACAGGCGAACACGCCCGGAATATTCGTCGCCGTTGAGCGATGCGAAGTCTTGATGTAGCCAACTTCGTCCATCTCTATCTGCCCCTTGAAAAGGTCTGTGTTTGGCTTGTGGCCGATAGCGATGAAGACGCCGGTACAGGGAAGAACGCGCTCGGTGTTAGTTTGCAAATTTTTCAAACGCACGCCAGTGACACCGTGTTCCGGCTCTCCCAGAATCTCCTCCAATCCCGTGTTCCAGATAAATTCAATCTTCGGATTCTTGAATGCCTTCTCCTGCATGATCTTCGATGCACGCAGCTTGTCGCGACGATGAACCACGTAAACTTTCGCAGCGTAGCGGGTCAGAAATGTCGCTTCTTCCATCGCCGTGTCCCCACCGCCAACTACAACCAGTTCCTTATTCCGAAACCCGGGCAGTGGGCCATCACAAGTTGCGCAAGCTGAAACGCCATGGCCGCCATAACCGTTCGGTACCTTCGCTTCGCCGGGAATTCCCAACCACTTCGCCGACGCACCGGTGGCGATGATGAGTGTCTCAGCGTTGATGGTGTAATTGCTCGTCTCGAGTCTAAACGGCCGCTGGCTCAAATCAGCCTCGGTGATCCACTCCTCCAGGAATTCTGTTCCGAAACGCTCGGCTTGCCTGCGAAATTCCACCATTAAGTCGGGACCCTGAATTCCCTCGGCAAATCCTGGGTAGTTTTCGACGTCCGTCGTAATCATTAACTGCCCGCCCGGAGTGGTTTGCTTTTCCGCGTCAGGGGGAGCATCAATCAAAAGCGGCTTCAAATTGGCCCGCCCCGAGTAAATCGCCGCGGTCAGTCCGGCGGGTCCGGAACCAATGATTACAACCTCTCGAGCGAGCGTTTGGGTCGGCATGGACTCTTTTCCGTTCCTTGGTAAAAGTTGAAAAAAATGTGACTAAATGCCCGAAGTATAGCCTTTTCGGTTAGGGGTATAGTATAACTAGCGCTACTAGAGTAGTCGAATCCGAGCCAGGACCTTCAGTTAGAGATCTCAGCTTTGCCAGAGACAAAAGGAAACGATTGAACGCAGGCATCGCCCCGCAAAGAATTGAAACGATCGGCGTCATAGGCGCAGGAACCATGGGACACGGAATCGCGCAGGTAGCTGCCGGGGCCGGTTACAAGGTCTTGATCCGCGACGTGGATCGCGATTCTCTAGCTCGCGGCATTGCGTCGATCGAACGCAACCTGGCCAAGGGCATCCAACTCGGAAAGCTTACCGAGGATGATCGCGATTCAACTCTGCAACACCTTCGCGGCACTACCAGGCTGGAAGAGATCGCAAACGCTGACCTGATCATTGAGGCAGCTCCCGAACAACTTAATCTCAAACAGGACATTCTTCGCGAGGTTGAAAAGCATTCAAGCAAAGCGTTTATTTTTGCTACCAACACATCGTCGCTTTCGATAACCGAAATTGCCAAGGCTTCCGCACGTCCCCAGAATGTAGTTGGCATGCATTTTTTCAATCCGGTTCACTTAATGCGGCTGGTTGAAATTGTCGTCGGAAAAGCGACGGGGGATGCTACAGTGGAGCTTGTGCGCGAAGTCAGTACCAGGCTACGTAAGGAGCCAATCGTGGTTCGAGATGTCCCCGGTTTCGCTTCCAGTCGTCTCGGCGTGGCCCTGGGACTCGAGGCGATGCGCATGCTTGAGCAGGGTGTGGCCAGCGCTAAAGATATTGATACGGCGATGGAACTGGGGTACAACCATCCAATGGGTCCGCTTAAGCTCACTGATCATGTCGGGTTGGATATCAGGCTTAACATTGCCGAGTATCTTTATCGCGAGCTAGGTTCGGAAACATTTCAACCGCCTGAAGTCTTGCGAAAGCTCGTCAGCGAAGGGAAGCTGGGCAAGAAGACTGGTGAAGGTTTTTATAATTGGAGCGAAACGGGCAACCAACAATCAGCTGGCAGTAGCAAACAACTGCGTTGACCTTATCGATACTGTTGCCTACTGATTTAATGACTGTTCTCATGAACACCCCAAGCAACAACGAAGAACGACGCTTTGACTTACGCATGCCTTTGCGTTTGCCGATCGTAATTTCGGGCCGTGCGGAAGACGACTCAGCCTGGAGCGAGCCGACCGAAACCGACGATATCTCAAACTCGGGCGCGCTTTTTCATCTAAACCAAAAAGTCAGTCGCGGCGATCGTTTGTACATACGCGCTCACCGGCCCGACGGCGCTGCCGTTGAGGTGACCGCAGTAGTTATTCGTATCGCCCCGGCGATATATGGAACCGCTCGCGTCGGCGTGCAGATCGCGGAATCCGCTGAAAGCTGGCTGCGGTTTTTTGTCTCCTGGGTCGCTGAAAACCAACCCGCTACCACTGACGAGGCGGCTGAGTCCGAGAGCTCCCCTTCTGAATAGACCGGCTCCGTGGTTCCCAAACGCGGTAAAGTCTTTGGCTGTCGAACATACCAGCCTCCAGTCATAAACCGTTCAATACCCTTATAAAACCAACCTGCCAGGCCTTCGAATACTCTTTCGCCTAACATTCGGGAGTTGCTCCAGGCAAAACCCATTGTCTCTTCCGAGCGATAAGTGTAATCTTGTTCTCGGCGGATTCTCACCGTTCATTCCTGGCGAACTGCTACCGTCCGCAGCCCCAACTTACAACTTGATTTTTCGGGAGTTACGCGATGAAACACTGCCCTCAGTGCGATTTTATCTATGAAGATGACCAGAGCGTTTGCGATATGGACGGGAAGGAACTTGTTCCCAGTCCCGCAGTTGTTTCTGATCAAGACCTGGCGACGCCAGTAAGCGCAGCTCCGGTTCCGGTGTCAGATGTATTACCTGTGGAACCGGCGGGGCGACGCTGGAGAAATCTTGCGCTCCTGACGTTATTTGTCTTAGCGACACTTATCATAGTTATCTACCTGGCTCGTGCGAACCAGCTCAGATCACTTCGCGCTCCAGAAGAGTCCGAGTCTTCAAGGGATCGCTCCGCGGGCCCGGCTCAACCAACTTCCGAAGCTACCGTCAGTAAACCATTCTCGTCTGAATCAGAATCGACGCAGACTCCCTCTGTGGATGCTGCCTTGTCTGAGCAGTCGCCCGAGCAACCCAGCGAATTATCATCCGCGGAAAGAGACCAGGCGGCCGCTAGTTCCGCGTCGTCTACGGCAAATGAGGCCCTCGCCCATACGCGTCTGACACCAGGTCCCGTTTCAGCCGGGGCCCCATTAGGTAACAGCCGCGGACCGGTGATTGTGCGGCTTAACAATGGCGCCTCAATCCGCGCTGATGATGCCTGGGAAAAGAGAGAAGGTATTTGGTTCCGGCAGGGAGGAGTAGTAACCTTCCTTAAGCGTAGCGAGGTGAGAACTATTGAACGGTTGCCACCACCTGCCGCGCGGTCGAAGCCAGCAGTTAACAATGTTGCAGAGAAGACCAAGCAAACAGAACCTCCGGCTGACACTAAGAAGGAATCCAAGGTTACTTCTTTCCTTAAAAAGACCGGTCGAATACTGAAGAAACCATTCAAGTTTTAAGAAGGGATTCGATCTCACCAATCGTCCGTACCGTTTAAGGCACCTCGCAGCTCAACTCCCGACCCAAGATCGCGATAGTTCTCTGGCCTTTCCAGCGGGTTTTCCAACATAATAGCTGTGAAGGTCGTAGCGCTCTTTCGCCCAAAATCGAGCTGAAGAATGAAACGTTGTCCAGAATGTACTTCCGGGTTTCCTGACTCCTTCGAGTTCTGCGAACGCGACGGCGCCACACTGGAGCCAGACTACTGGGACAGTAATGCCAAAGCGTCGGAAGCCGCTGCGGAAACGAATAAATCCCCGCAACCGGCAGATGAACCAAACGTTGACGCTCCCGCAACTTCAAATGTTGATCCGCCGGCGCGTGGTAGGAACGATTGCGTACCCGGTTCCAGTCGCGACGCGACTGCGTCAGAATTCGATAATGCTCGCTCTGATGATAGTTGCTGGCGTGGCTATAGCCCTGGTCGTTGTCTACCAGCCGTTTACGCGCGAAGTTCCGAGCTCGAATGCTAACGAGCTGATTGCTAATGGCGCGCTCACGCAACAACCGATGCCAGCCTTGCCCTCGCGTCCGTTTCCATCTCCGAGCGAGTCGCCCTCTCCGGAAGCGTCACCTTCACCGAGTGCGATGCCGTCCCCTGCTGCTCAACTGGAATCACTACCCGTCGGCTTGAGTTCAGGAATGGTAACGACTGGTGGGGACGACAAAACCGGGCACGGTACAATTACGATTCGGTTAACAAACGGAAGGAGCATTGAAGCAGACGACGTATGGCAAACCGATGATGGAATCTGGTACCGGCGGCGCGGCGTGGCCACTCTTCTGGAGCGCAAGGACGTGAAAGCGATCGAGAAACCCAACGAGAAAAACCCATCGCCCCCGGTCTCACCCACGCCATCACCCACCTCCTCGCGAAATACAACTCCTTAGGCCAATGGGAATTTTTTACTTCTTTATCAACACCCAGGTCGTCATACCTGGAAACGTTCTGATTACGAGCGAGATGCTGTTGGTTCAGCCTTAATTGCCTAGTGTTCGAATCAACTTCCGCAGCACTTTTGTCCAGCGCTTCGTTTTCTTTTGCGAGCGTGACTCGCGCTCAACTGCGATTGTCGCTAATCGCGCCCACCACGTTGACGCGAAAAGCTTCGGTGACGGTGTCGGCGAATCTTCGAACATACCCCTCGTTCCCCCTCGCTCTACTGATCCCTGTTGTTCGCCTTTGTATTGCGTTGCGATTGGTGCCCTACTTGTCTTCTTACGTTACTGCTCATCCGCCTTTTAGCAACTCAGATACCAACCTCAATTGGCTTGAAATTTCTCTATTGTAGGGGCGTGCCTGTACTTCTCCGATACGTTTACTCAACTTCTGTCTATCTGGGTTTGAATTGTTTTGAAGCAGGAAACGTCTTAGTAAGATCAAGGTTCCTCTTCCCCCTTTGCACTTTTTCCGGGCTAATCCTTGTTTCCGTCCAAACAGAGTGATACGCTCCCAGCCACTCCCGATCAAACTAGTTCTCTACAACCGGCCGAGGTGTCAGCCGGCCATTTCCATCGACAGTCGACGGTGTTTCATTCATTGACGGCTTCGAGTAAAGGGGATCACATGAGACAAACCTCTGGCGCAATTGTCTTTAGTAGCATCTTTTGTCTTCTGCTTTTTTCACTTGCTCTTCCCTTGCCAGTCGCTCGGAGTCAAACCAGCTCGGCCGCGACGGCGGGACCGCTCGATCTCTCTGGTGAATTGCACGGCGCACCCTACCGCATTCGCGTACCTGCCGTATGGAATGGAACGCTACTGGTTTTCGCGCATGGCTATCGCGACAAAGCCGATCACCCGGGTGAAGTAGACAATCGCAACGCCGATGTGGCGCCAAGTGCTGCGCTCGAACCAGCGCTTCTCGCCCAGGGCTACGCTCTCGCCGGGTCGGCATTTCGTGACAACGGTTGGGAGGTTGAAGGTGGCATACAGGACACTAAAGATGTGACAGTACTATTCCGAGCCCTGGTGGGCCAACCGGATCACACGATTCTTTGGAGCGTTTCAATGGGCTCGATAGTCGCCCTCGAAAGCGTCGAACGATTTGGTGGCATCTATGATGGCGCCTTATGCATGTGCGCGGCCGGCGCTGGCTCAACGCGTAACTGGGACGCTGGACTGGGACTTTATCTCGCTTACGATGTGGTCTTTGGCACTCCGGCGGCGTGGGGCTCAGTTGCTGAAGTTCGAAACGACATTGACTTTGAGAGCGAGGTTTTTCCCAAAGTTCTCAGCGAAGTCAGTGTCGCCGCCAACTTCCCGAAATTCGAGTTTATTCGGTTGGTTGGAGGCAATCCCGGGCGCGGTATTACACCCCCGCCTCCGCCCGCCTTCTACCCCGGCTGGGTTTTTACAGACCTCGCCTTTCTCACCGAGTTTCGGGCGGAGTTGCAACGCCGAGCCGGTGGTCCTTTTGTAGAGAACGTGAGTCACAACTACAACCTCACGGCGGCTGAGAGAGGTTACCTTAATGCGTTAGGTGTTCCGAGCCCAGTGATCGATGGTTGGCTGGCGCAGATGAACGCGCGCAGAAACATTGAAGCTGCGCCCGCCCCCAGAAATTACGTCGAGCACTACGCCACCTTCAACGGCAAGATCAAATCGCCGGTCTTGACGATGCATACAGTGCTCGATCCACTGGTGACTGTGTCAAACGAATCAGCTTACCTGGAAACCGTGGCGACGGCGGGAAGAAGCGATCAGCTGTTTCAGACCTACACGAGCGGCAACGGCCATTGCGCCTTCACCGGACCACAGATACTCACCGCTGTTGGTGCAATCGATAACTGGGTGCGCAATGGAAACAAGCCAACCGCCGCCTCATTCCCGGGGGCTCTCGGCTTTGTCCCCGGCTTCGTTCCGCCGGCGTTTCCACAACCCTGACGAGAAAAGCAAACCGCAGAAGGCACTAAGCAGAAGGCAGAAGGTAGAAGGCAGAAATGGGCAACTACGAGTAATGAACTTCGTAATGCCCGTTTCGTTTAGCCTACTACCTACTACCATACTATACTACCTACTACCTACTACCTACTACCTACTGCCTACTGCCCCCTGCCTCATCCCTTCCCCTTGCCGTACGCTAACTCATCCATCATCTCCGCAAATCGGCTCCAGGGGATTCGCTTTCTAAGCTGTCGCTTACCGCCAATCCAAACCAGCGAACCGCGGCCAATGATCATGGTGCCAATCTTTTCGTTGTCCGCATATATTTCCAAATCCAGCGACGACCCCGCCCGCGTCAACTCCATCACCTGAAGGTTCGCCCTGACTGAATGTTTCTTGAGCGCTTTCTTCTTTTTCGCCATCGACTTTTCCTCATAGCTGGCACTGCGGCTTAGCCTTGAACTCGCAAAGTCTAATAGTCGCGTGTTGTCCCATTTCTATCTCCTGGAACGGAGGCTCTAGTTGCCTGCCCCGGTACATAAGTTCGTCTTTACCGAGTTTTAAAATCCGCCTGCACGCGCCACTCTCCGTTTGTTGCGCGCGTCACGGGAAAGATCATCAGGCCCTCTCGCAGAGAACGTTCCCGCACCTCGCTGATCAAACGTGGGTCGTCAGCAAACAGAATCTCCGAGATGAATGTATGAGGCTCATCGCCCGGAACCGCAATCTCAATATGAATATGTGCGGGTAGATTGGAGTTTGGGTAACCGGCAGGACGGATCGTGCGAAACTCATATTGCCCACTCTGGTTGGTATTGAGATAGCCGAACAGGCGCGCGTGTTTTTGGTCGCCCGAGTTTCCCGAGATGTGCGACGCTTTGTCAGAATACCAGCCCTTCGCGCTGGTCTGGTAGATGTAGATTAACGCACCCTTGAGCGGCGCACCCTGTTTATCGCGAATGGTGCCCGTTACAAACAGTGGATTTCCTGGTTCTTGTGCGGTAACAACAGTCAGCTGACTGGCTCCTGCATGTGTGCGGATCAATTGCCGGAAGCGTGGCCATTCGTGGGCCGGTAAATACTCCGGATTAGTTAGCAACGAAGACGTGGTCGTATCGCCGCTGCGGAAGGACGCTTCCGCCTTATCAATCAATATTTTGACTTCAGGCGTCTCTACCCCGGGAGGCGATGTGAACCTGGGTTCATCTGTTGCAGCCCTTTGGCCGTTCGCGAACGCACTGTTCTCATTCCCGGAAGGCGTGGCGCAGGCGACCAGCAGCCAGGCAAGACTGGCTATGACGTAAATAGATCTTCCCATGTTGTGAATGATGACACGAAATCCTCACGATGCGTGAGCGAATCACAATCCGTACACAGTTTCTTCACGTTCGAGTAGTTCTCGAAGTTAACTATCCAGGACTTCGAAGAGTGGGGGCAACTGCGTGTTGCTTGTTCATCATCGCTCCGGCAACGAAGAGAACCACACAATTACTCCTACCGGGACGTCGGGATCGCCAGACTTTTTTGAGCGCTGAGCAATCCGTTTCGGTTGGGCTGCAGGCTTGATGTTTGCGAGACTAGTCCTGACCGACTATTAATCACATCAGCTCACCGAACGTCTCGACGACCAGCTGCGTGTCGAAGTACTCGGTTAGTTCTTTTAGCTTTCCATCCTGAAGGCGGCAAACGTAACAGTAAGTGTTGTTGTAAGGCTTGCCGGATTTTGTGGTGACCTGGCCGCGGCATTCCACCACCACATAATCATCTTCAGCAATAAAACGTTGCGCGGTATTCCGGTATTGATCTGCAAAATTGGAAAAGAGCGGCCCCATGAGCTCCTTCAATACGGCTTGTTTGCCACGATAGGTTCGGGACCATTTGGTATGGCCCGTGACGGTCCAGCAAAAATCATCGGCCCAACTCTCAACGAAAGGCTTGCTGTTACCTTTGGCAAGCTCGAAAAAGATTTGCTGCAGTAGCTGCTTATTTTCTGCCGCACTCATGATGATGACACCTCCGGAGTCGGTGCATCGTAAACACTATTCGTGAATAGTAAAAGGCTAGGCGATTGGCGGGTTGTTTGGAGTTCGTCCCCGCATTCCAAAGACGGAGATCGGTCGCCGATGGAACAGTTTAGTCGCTCAGCACCGGAGACAGGTGTGCAGCGACCATTTGCCAGTGGTCCGCTCGTTTTACGAAGACGACAGTGAACCTTAGCTCCGGCCTCGCCTCTGGCCCCTGAGTCTTCGGGAGGCCGCGTCCGATCGCAATGGCTGTGTCACCGAGAATCCGAACCTTAATGTCCTGGGCCCTGATCGAAAGACCGTGGCCGCCGGTCGTGCCTTCCTCGGGAATGATGTCTCGCTTATTGACCACTCTTCCTCGCGGCGCAGTGCCTACAAAGTCATCGCCAATGATTTTGTTCAGAGTAGAGCGATCCTGATGTTCATCGGCCTCAAGCCACGTTTGAATTGCCTGAAAAACTGCCTGCTCCGAACTGTCCTTCAATTCCGCAGGCTTCTGTGTTTGGGAAAACGCCGCGGCTACCGTCACTGAGAGCAGAGCAATAACTAAGAGGAATTTTTGCATAGTGGTCTCCTAACCAGGTGATTGGTGTTGTTTGCACTAGACACCGCAGGCGCTGAAAGGTTCCCAAGAAATCGACGAAGAGAGGACATGAGGGAGAGGGAAAAGGGAAATAGGGAAAGGGGAAAGGGCAAAGGAAGAAGAGCCGAAGAAAGACCGGCGACCAACCCCCCGAGGCTTTCCCTACCCTTTTCCCCTCTTGCGTTATTTAGGCGTTTCTGGACATTGCAAGCGCCTGGCCCGGCTGATAAGCACCGACCTCCGCGCGGAAGCTGATAGCCAGTCGATTCCAACCGTTGATTGCCACTACTGCCAGGCTCAGGTCCGCCAACTCCTTCTCAGTGAAATGTTGTCGCACCTCGTTGTAGATTTCGTCGGGCACATGGTTCTCAGAAATTAACGTGAGCGCTTCGGTCCAAGCCAGCGCAGCTCGTTCACGCTCAGTGTAAAAAGGAGCTTCGCGCCAGGCGTTTAGCACGTAGAGTCGTTGTTCCGTTTCACCGGCGGCGCGTGCGTCTTTTGAATGCATATCGAGACAGTATGCGCAGCCGTTGATTTGCGAGGCACGCATCTTGATAAGGTGAAGCAACGACAGTTCCAGGCCAGACTCATGAACGTACTTTTCCAGACCAAATATCGCTCGGAACGCTCCTGGTGCGACTTTGTTGACATCAATTCTTGTTGACATTGATTCCTCCCTTTGTTCTTGAAGTATTTCTAATATTTTACTCCGGAGAGTCGCGAACCTGAAGTCGCGCGAAGGTTCACGATTCCGGCGGAACGCTGAGTTCCGAAGAATGTTGAATCCCTGATGCCACTTCCGGAAGGATCCCTATTTTGACGTAGATCGGACGCACCTCGCGTCGCAGGCTCGGCAGTGAAGCGGCAAACCAAAGTGCGCCAAGGATACAACCAACGCCACCGAAAAGTAGGGTATGCGGAGCGCCGATTCTCTCGGCCACGCTTCCTGCCAATAAACTCCCAAAAGGCGCAGTTCCCATGAAAGCCATTGTGTAAAAACTCATCACGCGTCCACGCTTGTCTTCCTCGACAATCGTTTGCAACACCGTGTTACTTGCGGCCATCTGCACCATGAAACCGAGTCCGGTGACGACCATCAAACAAAGCGACAACCACAATACGCGAGTGAACGAAAAAACTATTAGCCCAGCCCCGAACGCACCCGCCATCAAAGGAATGAACTTGCCGAGACCGAGCACGCTCTTGCGCGCCGCCAGAAACAATGCGCCAATTAGTGCGCCAACTCCTGAGGCAGCCATCAGCAAACCCAACGTGCTCGGACCACCGTGCAAAATCTCATTAGCGAAGACCGGCATCAAGACTGTGTAAGGCATGCCGACGAGGCTGACCAGGGCCAGAAGCAGCAGCAGCTTGCGAATCGGAGCAAAGCTGACGGCGTAAGTCCAGCCCTCACGAAGTTGCTGCACTACATTGGCGTCCTTAGTTGCGCTCAAAGTACGCGGAGTGATTGTCATCGCCAGCAATGAGGCGATGACCGCAACGTAGCTCACGGCATCCGCCATAAAACACCAACCTTCACCGACGGCAGCAATGACCACGCCGCCGATGGACGGCCCCAGCAGACGGGCAGTGTTGACCATCGAGGAGTTAAGTGCGATGGCGTTGGCGAGGTCGTCTCTTTTCTCGACCATCTCCACGACGAAAGCCAATCGCGCCGGCATGTCGAAGGCATTGATGAGACCTTGAAAAACGCTGAGGACGATGACCTGCCAGATCTTGATCAGGCCGGTAAGGGCCAGGATTGCGAGCGCGAGTGATTGCAAAAGCGCCAGCACTTGAGTCGCGATTAGTAAGCGGTGGCGGTTCCAGCGATCCACTAGTACGCCGGCTAGCGGCGCCATTAGAAACGAGGGTATCTGGCCCGCAAACCCAACAATGCCCAGCAGCAGCGCGGAACCGGTGAGGCGATAGACGAGCCAGCTCGTCGCTATCCGCGTCATCCAGGTACCGATCAGCGAGATGCTCTGGCCACTGAAGAAAAGCCGGTAGTTCATGTTGCGCAGAGCGCGCAACATGAAAGCCAACCCCGATGGCGAACTTCGTTCGGTAGCGGCAGTTTGCCCCGCTTGCATCACTCTACCTGCCAAAAAATCCGGGATCCATCAAATACCAATTAACTAATCCGGCCAGCAACCCAACTACAAATACCAATAGCACAGCGATCTTCTCTTTGGTGGTATTGGGCTTCCCGGCCCGCGAAGGAAATATCAGGAGAAAGATTCCTCCAACGGTGACGAGCGGACCAAAGGCCGCCAGTTTCATGGAGTAACTGCCGTCTTGAAACAGTTGGCGCCAGTTGTAATAAATGAGGCCCAGTGACACAAGAATCAGGACGATAGCGAAAAGCCGCGCTTTAAGGTGATGCATATCAGGGTTGCTTTCGGTGTGACTTAATTGGGACTTAGGACAGATAAAGCCGTCGCCTGAAGCGACGAACCAAAGCTTATCGAACATCATCGATCAGTGTTGCGGTACTGGCATCCCACCTCTTCTCATGGCATCGATCTCACAAAGATGAAGAGAAGCCTCGCCCACATACCGACTGGCCGGAAAGTCTTTGATAATTCTCTGATAGTAAGCAGCAGCTTCATCGAGATTATTGTCAGCGACATTGAGTTCGCCGAGCAGCGTCAGCACCTGATCGAGTCTTGAATACGTCGGGTATCGCTCCAGAATGTTCTTCAATCTCCAGAATGCGCCCAGCTTACCACCCTTACCATCATGGAATCTCTTGAGATAGAAGAGCGCGATATTCAGATTTGACTCACCCAATTCCTCATGTACGAGTTTCAGCTGCTCCTCCACCTGGTAACGGATGGGCGCGTCGCCGCAAAATCGCAACACCTCGCTCAATTCTCGCTCTGCCCGGCCCAGCAACTCGGAACCGCGCCACCCAATTTCGAATGATCGTTCAGCTCTTTCGAATAACTCCTCATTACACCCGGAAACATTTGACTGCGCCAGACGAGGTTTAGCTGACTGCTCCTGTGCGAACAGAGCTACCGGCGCAGCGACTACTAACAAGATCAAGGTTAAGCGACGAAGCATTTTTTAGATATTCCGGTTGCTGACGGGGGAAGACACGTATTGTATCGCCGATCGGAAGTGCGTCGGCAAGGCTTGCGCTATCTGCGGTGAATCAAGTTCCGGATCGCAGCGACCAATTCATCTGGCTCAACGGGTTTGGCCAGGTGCAGTTGGTAGCCGGCAGCCAGGGCGCGGTCGCGGTCTTTGATGGTTGCGTAGCCGGTCAAGGCAATGGCCGGAATTAAAACCGGAAGTGAATCGGATGAGCCAGGCAATAGCGAGCCCTGCACCGGCAGCATTCTTAACTTGCGGATTAACTCATATCCGTCTTCTTCCGCCATGCCTATGTCGCTGATTACCACATCGGGTGTCTTCTGCATAAAGGAATCAAGAGCCTCGGCGGAAGAAGCTGTGGGCGTGACCTCAGCGCCGTAGCGACCGAGAATTAAACTGAGCAGATTGCGCGAGTCGTCGTCATCTTCAACCAGCAAAACACGAGTGCCGGCGAGTGGTTTAGCACCTACTGCCTTCGCGGCTTTGCTGGCGCCTGCGCCGCCACTTCCAATGGCGCTCTTGACAACTTCACCGGGTCGCTTTCCGTCGCTGGTTCTTCTTTCATATGCGTTCTCGCTTTCGCCCGATTCAGAATCTCTTCTGTCGGTAGCTAGTGGCAGATCGACTGTGAAAACCGAGCCTTGACCCGGTCCGCCACTCTCAGCGCTAACGCTGCCACCGTGTAGTTCTACCAAATGTCGCACCACCGCCAGGCCTAAGCCCAGTCCACCGGCCTTACGTGAAATTGAGCCTTCTTCCTGACGAAAACGATGAAACACGTAAGGTAGAAATTCCGGAGTAATCCCATCGCCCGTGTCGCTAACGGTTAGACGCACGTAAGCCGAAAGCGGCCCCGAAGATGAAACGGATTCTGCCGAACGCGGCTCGGCGAAGCACTCGAGCCGAAGGCTTACGCGACCGCGACGCGGCGTAAACTTAATGCCATTCATCAGCAGATTCCAAATTACCTGGCGCAACCGGTTGGGATCGCCGCGAACCAGGCAATGAGTAGAATCCAGCTGAACATCAAGCTTGATTCCCTTGGCGTCAGCAGCCGGACGCAGCGCGTCGATGGCGATCCTCACTATCGGCTCCAGATTGAGCGGCCGCACATCTAGTTGAAGGTTGCCGGTGATGATGCGCGAAACGTCAAGCAAATCATCGATGAGCCTGGCTTGCGAGCGCGCGTTGCGTTCGATAATTTCGAGGGCGCGTTCGAGGTTTTCGACTCGATCTACTTCGCCGTTGCGGATCAGCGTGGCCCAACCAAGGATGGAAGTGAGCGGCGTGCGTAGTTCGTGTGACAGCGTGGCGAGAAATTCATCCTTTAGACGGTCCGCTTCTTCGGCACGCTGGCGCAGATCGCGTTCGCGCGCCAGCAGGTCGGAACGTTCTTCTTCGCCACGTTTGCGGTCTGTGACGTCAAGCACCAGCGAGAGCACGGATACTAGTTGGCCGCTTTCGTCGTGCAGAACTGAGTTGTACCACTCGCAGTACAGCACCGAGCCATCTTTCGTATAGTTGCGATTACGCTGAACGCCATGCAGTTCAGCGCCTACGCGTTGCCGTTTGGTAACCTCCGCCACCGCGTCCACATCTTCATCGAAAACGAAATGCCACTCGCTGACATACTTGCCGAGCACTTCATCGGCCTTCCAGCCATAAAGGCGCTCGGCCGAAGCCGACCAGCGCGAGACCCGGAAGTCGCTGTCCCACTCGATGACGGCCAGCGGTGAATTCTCAACATGAAAGGTCAAACGCTGATGTGCTTCCTGTGCCTTTTCCTCAGCCTGCTTGCGTTCCGTGATGTCATGGACAGCGGCAATGCCACCCACGATCAGGTTCTGCTGATCGAATAAGGGTGAATAGTATGCTTTGAAAAATCCGCTGCGGCCGGTTTCGGGTACGGCGTAAGGCCGGTTCTCAGACGTGGTGCTCTCTCCTGCCAACGCTGCACGCAAACATTTGTCTTCACCGGTTTCCTTGATGAACGGAAACAGATCGAAGGCACACTTGCCCAGCACGTCTTCACGCTTTAGGCCGGTGATACGTTCCATGCCTTTGTTCCAGGCGATGTAACGATAATCGGGGTCGAATGCCAGTATGCCCTCGACGCATGCGTCAAGGAGTTGGCTAAGAAACAAATCGCCTTTTAATTGTGTCTGGCTCAAGGCTTATGGTCGCAGGTGGATTCCGTTGACGGTTTGGCGTTCACAGATAGAATAGCAAACAGTGAAGGCGAAACGCAGAATATTCAGACTAAGAGGATAGCGCGGCACACCTGGGAGCCTCTGAAGGAATCATAATTGAGCGTCAAACTGTAAGAAACCCATCACCTGAGGTATTCTTCGATGCGAACCCGATTCCTTATTCCTTTCTCACTTTTTTTGTTTATGGCATGTCAATTGAGTGGCGCCGGCAAATTGCCTGCAGCGTCCAATGCTCCCGCTGTGGCCCAGTCCACCAGTCCGCTAAACGCCAACATTCCCTCGCGTTCATCGCCCGCTCCAGGAGTAACAACGGAGACTTCGCCTTCCAGAACCTTCACCGACGCCGATTTCGCTCGGCACGTCGAGCAACTCAAAGCCGAGATCAAAAAGAAGGCGGCAAGCCCTGATTCGAGCGCGCCGGCGGCGCAGTTTTCCTTTGTTATCCAGCGCCCTTTCGTGGTTATCGGTGATGAGGCCCAGACAGCCGTGCAGGAACACGCTGACGGAACCGTGAAGTGGGCAGTTAGCCGACTCAAGCAGGACTTCTTCCCCAATGACCCGACGGAGATTCTCGACATCTGGTTGTTTAAGGATGCAGCGTCTTATGAAAAACACGCCCGCTTATTATTTGGGGAAACACCTACAACGCCGTACGGATATTATTCAAGGGCCCACAAAGCATTGATCATGAACATCAATACCGGCGGTGGAACGCTGGTGCATGAAATCGTCCACCCGTTTATGGAGGCAAACTTCCCGGCTTGTCCGCCATGGCTTAACGAAGGCATGGGCTCACTCTATGAACAGTGTGGCGACGCGGATGGTCACATTCATGGATTCACGAACTGGCGTTTGCCCGGACTGCAAAAGGCAATAAGATCGAAAGGAGTGCCGTCATTCAAGGAGCTGACGGCAATGGACGAGAACGCCTTCTACAATGCGGACAAAGGCGTCAATTACGCGCAGGCGCGTTATCTTTGCTACTACCTGCAGGAACAGGGCTTACTGGTAAAGTTTTATCGTGAGTTTCACGCCCGTCAGAAGGAAGATCCGGGCGGTTATCAGACACTTCAGAAAATACTGGCGGAATCCGATATGGATGCGTTCAAGACGAAATGGGAAAAGTATGTGCTGGGTTTGCGACAGGGTTACGAAGTTCGTGTGGAGTAAATCCGGAACGCGAGTTAAGGGATTGGCTTTTCAAGTACACCGGAGATCAATTCGTTAAGGCCGACTTCAGAGTCCTCATGGAAGCTTTTGTAGAGCGCGGTTAGCTGCGCCAAAACCTTCGTCCTGAAGTCCGGCGTAAATTGAGTCAAAGCCGTAGCTGCCGCGGGACGGGCCGGATCGCTGAGCGCCACCGAGCGAGCGAAGGCGTCGATCGCTCGCGCCCCTACAAGGTTGAGTTGCTGCAAGGCCGCCCGTTGTTCGGCTGAGGACTGTTTGGCTCCGTATTTTTCGTTATATTCATTGGAGAATTGTGCGTACGGTCCTTTAAGAATTAGGACGCCAAGACGATACCAGGTTAAAGGATCGTTTTCGTAGATGCTTTTGGTTCGGACGGCCTTTGAAAACGCGGCCGCTGCTTCCACCGGTGACTTGTCCTTCAGCAGCGATCCCAAAGTGTTGTTCAGGAAACCGCTACCCGTCTCCAGGTTCTTGAATGGATCCGGTTTTGAAACTTTGCCCGCCTCAATCAGTTGCAGAGCCTTTCGCGAATAATCAATCGTCTCATCGTTTAGACTAACATTGCCTGCCAGCGCATTTTGATAGCCGGCCTCGGACAGCAGAGCCAGCACAAAAAAATTGTCAGGCTGCGTAGCCAGCAGGGGCCGGCCAAGTTCAAAAGTCTTCGCATAATTTTTAGCGTCAAATGCGGCGTAGAGCTCAAACTGGTTTAACCTGGCGTCGTGTTCAGCTAAGAATTGTTTCACTTCTTTCGCGTAGTAGTCGTTATCACCTCCATAGATCCGGAGGAAATCTTTCGCCGCCTGGTAGGCACGCTTCTGCTGTTCCGGATTAGGGCTTTTTCTGCACTCTGAGATATAGGCGTAGCGATTTTCCTTGTCGTTTTCGTAACGCTGGGCGGCCATCACCGGATTCCTGGCATCCGGCGCTTGCGCAGAAATGCTCGAGGCGAAACCGAACAGGAGCGCGGCTGGAGCTAAACTAAAAACGAGTAATGGCAGTTTCCGCATGGCCAAATAATATGACAAAGCAGGATTATCGGCAGCCTGTTCTTATCCCGGTTGCATGCAAGAAATCTAGTATGAAACCCGCCGAATAATAAACAATGCAAGTTGTATTGTATAGATTTTCGGTAGGCGTTCCTGGAGTGATGCAAGCCGGCCAAAACTGCAGGACCGCGAGCGGGAGCGAGCGGATGCAACACGCAACTAACGCCGCCAGATTGTCTTCCACTCAAAATCTTCCGCGGTGAGTTTGTTTGCGCGCTGGCACTTGTTTCCTGCCTCCTGCTTTGACGATTGCCGGATCAACGCTTAGGATTTCTTTTGCAACTACAACAACTTTCCCGGAGAAAAATAGATGTCGCAAGCAATGCCGCAAACTTATGAAACGCTGCTGGTCGAGCGACGCGATCGCGTTGCCATCATCACCATTAATCGTCCTGATAAAAGAAATGCCCTGAACATCAAGACACGTGAAGAAGGCGCGGCGTTGCTCGAAGAACTTCGCAACGACACTGCGGTCGGCGTGGTTGTTATCACCGGTGCGGGTGACAAGGCTTTCATCGCCGGCGCCGACATCGCGGAGTTTGCCGGCCGCACTGCGATGATGCAGCGTGACGTGATGACGGCGCGCTCGCTCTTTACTGCTATCGATACGTTTCCGAAGCCGATCATCGCGATGATCAATGGCTACTGCCTTGGTGGAGGTTGCGAGCTTGCGCTTGCTTGCGATTTCCGTATAGCCAGCGAGACCGCCTCGTTCGGACAGCCGGAAATAAACCTTGGCATCATTCCCGGGGGCGGCGGTACGCAGCGTTTGACTCGACTTGTCGGCGAAGGCAAGGCGATGGAATTGATTCTGACGGGCAATATCATCGATGCGAACGCGGCTTATGCGATTGGTTTAGTTAACATGGTGGTGCCGGCAGCAGAGCTGGAAGCAAAGACAATGGAAATTGCGAATCGGATTGCCGAGAAAAGCCCGATCGCGCTGAGCCTTGCCAAAGAATCTGTGAAGTTAGCTTCGCGTTCGAATCTCGATGAGGGTCTGCGCCGTGAAGTTGACTTGTTTGCGCTCTGCTTCTCTACGGAAGACAAAAACGAAGGCGTGGCAGCGTTTTTGGAGAAACGAAAGCCGGCGTTCAAAGGCAAATGACTCCAGGGAAGCTTTCTTTTAAGGAGCCGAATGAGCCTTACCTCGCTCTTTACCTCTCCCGAGAGCTAAACTACAATTCGCGACCGGGCGCGAACGCTTTTAATCGGGGGTCCCTACACCATGTCCCCTTTGAAGAAATCCTCTTGCAACCTTACAGGAGTGAGCCTGCCGCCCTGGGGTTTGTCGAGGGTAGCAGGATTCTCTCGTTCTCGCCGCCATCATTCACATCTCCTTTGTTGCGTTTGCGGTTCGAAAAGCTGACAACCCAGTCGGCCCGACGTCGGTCTCTGCTTTCACTGTCCACGCGTCTCCCGCGCAAACTCCGCGGACCAAAAAACGTCCGGTTGAGGTCAAGCAACTACCTACAATCACTTCTTCAAAACAGCTTCCGAAGTCAAATAACGAACAAGAGCCTGTCTGTCCTTACATCGCGCTCAGCTGTCCCGAGTCGGTTGTCGCCGGAGATGAAGTGAGTTCCACGGCAGAATGGAAGGGCGGCACCCCCGGCGTTGACCCAAAATATTTTTGGTCTGTCTCCGCAGGCGAGATCATTAAGGGACAGGGCTCGCGTGCCGTACGGTTGAGCACGAAGGGCATTCAGGAAAAGTCAGTGACCGTTACCCTCAAACTCTTTGGCTTCAGAAGGGATTGCTCGAAGAGCTGTGATTTTCGAGTGGTTCCCCCAATCACGCCGACACCTACGCCAAAGCCCACAGCTACGCCAACGCCAAAGCCAACGGCCACACCTACGCCAAAGCCCACAGCTACGCCAACGCCAACGCCAACGGCTACCCCGCTCGCATCTCCCTCCCCCTCGCCCACAGCTTCCGCCTCAGCTTCCCCAACACCTACACCCGATGTAATTTCCGGAGTCACTCCAGATGTATCTCCACCTGTATCGGCCCAAACGTCGCCTTCGACCACGCCGCCCACCAATCAGGAGACCACAACCAACTGGACCTGGATCATCGCCGCCGTGCTGGCGACTTTAGCGATTGCAGTTGCCGCACTGTGGCTGGCATTTCGAGGCTCAGCACCCGAGCTGGTCAAGAGTGGCGGGACCGATTTGGGACTTGATGCGTTTGAGGAGAGTGAGTCATTGGAAATGGACAGGGAAGGGGTAGATGAGAGACTTTCTGCGCTCATATTAGGCGCGAAGGAGGAGACGGACGAGGACGTCCATTGCACGGTGTTCGCTCCTTATGAAGCAGCGCCGGGCGATGCCTTCCTGGTTCAAGCCTTTGCGCATCTCCCGAAGCAAGCCCTGCTGTTGACGGAGCTGGCCAAACAGGCGGACAGGGACGCAGCAAAACGTGGTTCGAAGAGCATCGGCGCAATCGCGCGGGGAGAAAAACTGGGTTTCTATCTTGAGATGCCCGGCCTTGAAATTGACGAACCATCGCAATCGTTAGACTGGCTCGGTGAAATTACGTCGCTGGAATTCGGCGTCTCCGTGCCTGAGACTTTCAAGCCTCGTAGTATTAACTGCAAGCTTTCTGTCAGCCGGCATGGCGTTCCCATTGGTCACGTGAAGTTCAACTTCAAAATCTCTGCTGCGCCACAGGTCACTGAGACCGACCCGGGCCTCAACGCTCATGGGAATTTTGTCCTTTATAAGCTGGCCTTTATCTCTTATGCATCGGCGGATCGCCGCGAGGTGATGAAACGCGTTCAGATGCTGGACCTGGCAAAAATTAAATATTTCCAGGATCTACTCAGTCTCGAAGCCGGTGAGCAATGGGAACCGGCAATCTATCGTTATATAGATGAATGCGACGTGTTTTATCTCTTCTGGTCAACTGCGGCGAAAGAATCGAAGTGGGTCGAGAAAGAAGTTCAACGCGCACTCAAGCGGAAAGGCGATAAGTTTGATGCGCCACCGGAGATCATGGGCGTTCCAATCGAAGGACCTCCGCCCGTACCGCCGCCGCCATATCTTGAGTCGATCCATTTCGATAGCAAGTTTCTCTACTTCATCAATCCGAGGGACGGGGCTGCTTGAGGACGATGGCTCGCCGCGTTTGACAATCTGCATCCTTCAGGTCAAGAAACGCTTTCATGCGAGCAATCTCATCCTCCAGTTCCAGGTCGAAGAGTTTCTCTCGCGGACGTTTGTCAACAAACCCCAGCTCGACATTCAAATCTCCATTAACCAACCCCAGGTTGGCCCACCCCACCACGGCTTCGCCCCACAGGAGTGGCATCGCGTAATAACCGCGCAGCCGCTTAACTTTTGGCGTGTAGGCTTCAAACCGATAAGGCCAGCCCCAAAAATGCTCAAAACGCCGGCGGTCCCAGACTAAAGGATCAAACGGCGCCAGGAACCTAACTCGTGGCTCGCCGTTGTATCGAGTAATTTTTTGCGCGGGCCAGACGTAGCTGACTCCGTCAACTAGTTCTTTCTGTAGCTCGCCCGACGCAACCAGACTGGTGAGCACTCTGGGAAAATTCGCCAGCAGATCGCGCATCGATCGCACCGCTTCTCGAAGTGTTTGCTCAGAGACCGGCGCCAAAATATTTACGATCGCCAGGAGCAGTCTACGCAAACGATCCCTCTCTGATATCGGTTTGGCCGGCAGCAAAGCGGCTGCGTAGATCCGCACTCCTTTTTCACGTCCGGCAATTCTCAGCAGACCGCGTTCGTGGAGTTCCTCAAGCGCAAGCTTGGTTACCCTGGAGTATCCGCCCCAGTTGTTTGTTCTCCGCTCGCTTCCAAAGAGCTGTACCAGCTGTTGCGGATGCACGGCGCCATGGCGCCGGACTTCCTTGAGGACCTTTTTCTCAAACTCCGGCAGGTCAGTAATTCTGCGGCGATGCACCAGGCGCCAGAGGTCTCTGGTGAGAAATCCATATGCATAAAGACAATCCTCCTCAAGCTCAAGTGAAGCGTAACGCCGCTCGAGATCGCCGGCGCGATAACCCTTAACTCGCTGGCGAAGAATCAGGTCGTGTGCCCTGGCGGGAGCTCTTATTGGATCAGCTTGTACAAAGCCGAGCCGATCGAAAGCTCCTCGCAAAGTGGTGGGGCGAAAAAGGGAATGCGATATCGCATAAGATCTGAGCTGATGTTTCCTCGGCTTCACTCGCGTTTATTTTAACTGCAGTGAGAAGTAATACGCTTCCAGTTTCATTTGTTTTTTTAGATAAAAACGATGCGCATCCAATCTGGTCACACGCGATACCAGACGAACGTGGTCACAATTTTTGTGCTCGGCATATTTGACCAGCCAATCGAAAAGCCTGCCGCCATAGCCTTTTGAACGCTCGCTGCCACTCGCAACCAGGTCGTCAATTTCAAGATACTTCCCGCCCGCCAGCCATTCAGAAATCCTGAAGCCGGCCACTGCTTTGATTTCACCCTCGATAAGATAAGCCAACTTGTAGTTGGCGATTTCATTCAGTCTCTTAACTGTCGCCACAAATTCGTTGCGCTTTAGATGCTCACGCAGCTCGGCCATGACTGGATAGCAGTCAAGGATTTCCTGATCGCTTTCGGCTAAGGATATTCTTAGGTTCATTTCAAAGCGAATCTACCTGCCGCGATTCGTTTTGGAAAGTCGCAGATGTGGGATCCTGGCCACAAGGGTCGCCGAATAACTTAAGTTGAAACCGTCGCTTGACCCGCTTCGGAACGCTACGCTACTCTGCATCAAGCATTGACGACGAAAGTCTTTAGTAAATGGGGCCGTAGCTCAGCTGGGAGAGCGCATGACTGGCAGTCATGAGGTCAGGGGTTCGATCCCCCTCGGCTCCACCAATATTCCGAATAACGAAGGGCCACTCTGAAGTGGCCCTTCGTGTTTTGTTCAACTCCTGCCGCCGGCCTTAATGCGTAGCCGCCTGGCCTTTAAGCGTCCCAATCAGCCCGGCAAGACCGAGCACTATAGATACTATCGCGATAATGAGGTTGAGCGAGGGGCCGCAGCGGATGCAGCTTATTCCACCGGGGGTGATCATTAGCCCGCCTACGATGATGATCCAGGCCCAGGCTAATACGATGATAAATTTAGGCATCTTTTCTCCTTAATCGTTTACGCAAATGGAAGGATGTGCGAGGAACTAGTTTCGAAAGCGAACGTCTCAGGTTCGGGGGATTCGACCGAGTGCAAAAGCGCAGGCTCGTGAGAATTCAGCCGTTCATGAGAACGGCGGGACAATATTCCTGTCCTTTTCGAAAGTCAAGACCCAGGACTCAGGAGTCGATTGGTAACCACTTCTGAGTCCTGAGTCGCGCACGCTTGTTTTTTGTAAACGAAGTCGCGGACTGAGACGCTGTCTTGATCGAAGTCCTCCTTTACGGAGGTAGTCCGACTTCCAGTTTGCGGTTAGAGCGCGTTTGCGCAGATAATTAACAACCCCAGCCCGACTTAACCGTCCGTCCTTCAAGTTCGATGGGAAACACCATGAGTACCTTTTTTCGAAAAGCTCGCACAGCCGCGTCCGGGACCTTCTTGCTCGTCGTTATTCTTCTTTCACTTAATACTTCCGCGCATACTGCCCGCGCAAAAGCTCCTCGGAAACCAAAGCCCGCACCCACAACAAGTCTTGAGAAGAAATTTCTCGTCAATATTCTACGTGACCAACGCGCCATCTGGACTTCGCCTTTTCACTTGCATGGCACGGACAAGAAGTGGTTAGCGCCGTTGGGCTTATCGACCCTGGCATTGATTGCTACGGACCGGCACACCTCCGGTGAGCTGGTCGAACATGGAGATAACCTGAACCGTCTCAGGATCAGCAAAGACGTGGGCCGAATTGGCTCGCTCTCCGCCACTGGAGGCTTAGCCGGTGTTCTCTATTTGACTGGACGAATGACGCACAATAATCGCTTGCGAGAAACGGGTTTGCTTGGAGCGGAAGCGCTCGTAGATAGCAACCTGGCGGTAAGAGCTATAAAAACTGTCTCCCAGCGACAGCGACCCCCAGTGGATAACTCAAGCGGAGAATTCTTTGATGGGGGCAGTTCATTCCCTTCAGGCCATGCGGTCAATGCCTGGTCGCTCGCGACAGTAATAGCGCAGGAGTATGGACATCACCGGCCTTTGGTTCGAGTTGGAGTCTATGGTGTCGCCACCGCGATCAGCTTGTCACGCTACACGGGCCGTAACCACTTCCTGTCAGACGTTTTGGTTGGCAGCGCAATGGGTTATGGCATTGGCCGTTATGTTTATCACAAGCATCACGATGCCGGGTTGGACACCGGGATGGAAAAACAAAGCAACGACAAGCAGTCGAGATTGTTTCCACGCATCGTGCCGCTCTATTACCCGCGCGCGCACGTCTATGGCGGCATGCTTTCCTGGAGCTTTTAGGGCTTAAATTTCAGAACCAGCGTTTGCGACCTTCAGAAGGCGAAACAGTGGATAACTGACTGCAAGCAGGATGAGCGCGTAGATGCTGTAGCGCGTTCCCTCTTTTAGATCTGCCGCGATCGCCCCAACCAAAAACAAAACCGATCCAATTAATGCCAGGGCGGTTGTCCAGGGATAACCCCAGGCGCGATACGGCCGTTCTTTTGACGGTTCACGGCGGCGTAACACGAACATTGAAACAAAAGAGAGCGTGTAGTTTGCTACAAAGAAAAACGCGAGCACGGCAATGACTTTGTCGAAAGTTTGGCCAATGACAATGAAGATCACGGAAACCGCCGCGCTGGTAAACAAAGCGACTGCCGGGGTACCGCCTTTGTTAACTTCCGAGGCTTTCCTGGCAAAGAGTCCGTCGCGGCTAATCGCGAAGAGCACGCGTGTGGACATCAAGTGGTAGGCATTAATCGCGCTTAGCATTGAGAGAATCGTTAAGGTCAGGAAGATTGTGTTGCCGTATTGCCCGAAGATTACCTGCGCCGCCGCGCCGGCGGCCAGGTCCTGACCAGCGATTCGAGAAATTGGCAAAACGTAAAGCAGTGCGATATTCACCAGCAGATATATGCCAATGATGGTGAGTACGCCCCCAAACATAGCGCGCGGGACTTCACGACCGGGGTTTTGCACTTCTTCGGAGAAATAGACTACGCCGTTCCAGCCGTCGTAAGTGTAGATCACGCTTTGCAGCGACAAGACCAAAGCCGTTAGCAAACCCAAACTGGCAGACCTGCTCAATTGTTCTGACGCTGTGAAGGAACCCTGTCCGCCAAATATGAAAGCTGCAACGATCAGCACCAGGAAAGCGAGCGCCTTTATTAAGCTAGTGAAATTTTGCGTTGTACTGCCCCAAATAATCCCACCCCATTGCAGGATGGCAAAGATGATAGCTATCGCGGCCGCAATAGCCGCGGCCTTACCGTCGCCATTCAATATGGGAAAAAGCGCGCCCATAAACTTGCCAATCAAGAGCGAAACAGCGGCGGCAGAACCGCAGGTAGAGATCCAGTCGCTCCAGCCAACAATGAATCCGGCGTATTCACCAAGCGCGTAGCGCGCAAAGACATACTGTCCGCCGGATTTGGGAAGCATGGCGCCCAACTCAGCCAGTGAGATCGCGCCGAGCAGGGCGTAGAGTCCGCCGAGGATCCAAACACCAAGAAACAGCCAGGGATCGGGTAACTGCGAAGCGATGCTACCGGGCGCGCGAAAGATTCCGGCGCCGATGGTGTTGCCGATAATGACAGCAATGCCAAAGCCGACCCCTAATACACGCAAGAGCCGGCCACGTTTTGTAGTGTTAGTGGAAACCACTTAAGTTAGAAGGCCCGAGCCAATACAGAAGGAATTAACAGGCAGCAACGTCAACTAGGTCGATGAGCTGAGGCGAGAGAGTAGTGGATTCCAAAAAGGTAAGCAAGATTTTTGAATTGCGGTACTGGTTCAGGTTGTTGAAATGCTACAGGAGCGGCGTCGCCGTCTTACGCCGTGGATTGAAGAAAGGTGTCTTGACTACCTTTGCGTGCACGCGGTGGCGTTTAGCTTCCACTGTGACTTCAAACTGCAGCAGCGTGCCTGGTTTGGTGTAAGGCCGTTTCACGGTGGCCAGCGCGATCATCTTTTTCAAGGTTGGCGACCAGGTGCTCGAAGTCGCTTTGCCGACGTGCGTTCCATTCTTAAATACCGGCACCGCGACGCGCGAAGCAATCGGCGAGACAGCCGGCGGCAAACCGACGTTCTCATAAAGCTGTTCAACTTGTGGCCAGTCGATCTCGAGTCCCACAATCTCCCGCGGGCTGCCCCGTTTTTGTTCCACCAGTAAGGCCGCTTGTCCAATGAAGCGATTCTTGTTCAGGTGAACCAGGCGACCGAGACCCATCTCGAAAGGCGAATATTTCTGTTCGTCAATCAACGCTTTCTTGCTGCTGTTGAAATCAACATCAATCAGCAGCAAACCCGCTTCAACCCGAGCGACGTCAAGGGCTAGCATGCCTGCCGGGTGGATATCAAAAGCCTGACCTGTTTCCATTAAGGCGTCCCAGACATGCACTGCCTGATCGGCTGCAACCCAGATCTCGTAACCGAGATCCCCGGTATAGCCAGTGCGCGAGATCTCGACCGGCACACCGGCAATCACTCCGGTGGTTACGCGAAAGTATTTCAAGTTTTCTATGTCCGCCTCTGTTACCAGGGCCTTTAGCAAGCGCCCGGAAGTTGGGCCTTGCAGCGCCAGAGCGGCAACGCTCTCGGATATGTCTTCGATGTGAACATCCATTCCATTAGCGTTTTGTGTAAACCAGCGCAGGCTTGGATCAGCTGCCGTCCAGCGATAAGTGTTTTCCGCCAGACGAGAGACCGTGCCGTCGTCGATCACCTTGCCATGTTCATCACACCATGGTGTATAGACGACCTGGCCCACGGCGACCTTGCGCAGGTCGCGCGTGATGATGCGATCGACTAAGCGAGTCGCGTCATTGCCGCTCACGCGGTATTTGAATAATGGCGAGATGTCGATTAAAGCCGCGGCGTTACGAATTGCGTTGTATTCGTGTTCGTGATGAGGTTCGTAAGAGCTGACGGCGTAGTAACCCGACCACTCGCGATAGTTCAGGCTCTCGCAGAGTGGGAAGGTGCGTTGGTGAAATGCGGTTCCGATCGGCATGAGATTGGTCCAGATTATAGTGGATAGCGGTAATCACGCGCACTTGATTCTTGCAAATTCATTTAGCCGCTTGCGGGTTATCACGTGCATAAGTGATGATACCCCTCCACTTTATTTTTAACTTTATCCGATATTACGCATGAAGAAATACGACGTCATAGTGATTGGCGGCGGACATAATGGTCTGGTTAATGCCGCATATCTTTCACGCGCCGGCCGGCGGGTGTTGGTGCTGGAGCGGCGCCACGTACTTGGCGGCGCGGCTGTCACTGAAGAAGTATTTCCCGGATTCAAGTTTTCCGTTTGTTCTTACGTCGTCTCGTTATTGCGTCCGGAGATTATTCGCGAACTCGATCTACCACGACACGGATTGGAGATCCTCCCGCTTGACGGCACCTTCACCCCAATGACTAACGGCGACTACCTTTGGCGCGTTAACGATCACGCCAAAACTCGTCGCCAGATAGCCCGACATTCAAAGCTCGACGCCGAAGCCTACGATGAGTACGGCAAAGCCATGCTTGAAATGGCCCACTTCGTAAAGCCAATCATGAGCATGACGCCTCCGGACCCAATGTCGTTAAAGCCGAAGGGGTTGAAGGACCTGCATTTCCTCGGCAAACGGTTTCAGAATCTTCCTGACGAAGACAAGTACAACCAGGTGCAATTGATGACGATGAGCGCGGTCGACTTTCTCGACCAGTGGTTCGAGACTGACGTGCTCAAGGCGACGATGTCAGCTTCGGGAATCATCGGCACGTTTCTGGGCGTCCGTTCCCCGGGCACAGCCTATGTGCTGTTGCATCATTACATGGGCGAGATCGATGGCGCTTTTCGCTCCTGGGGCCTGTCGCGCGGCGGCACCGGTGCTATCTCAAACGCGATAGCCGATGCTGCGCGCGAAGCAGGCGCAGAGATTCGCACGGAGGCGGCGATAGACAAGATCATCCTGAAGAACGGCCAGGCGAAGGGAGTTGTTCTAAAAAACGGCGATGAGATCTTCGCTGACGTTATTTCGTCCAGCGTCGATCCTCGTCTGACGTTTATGAAGATGGTTGGTGAAGAACATCTGCCAGAGGATTTCGCTGAAGATCTGAAGCGCTACAAGTATCGTGGGTCATCGGGCAAGGTGAATCTCGCTCTCGATGGATTGCCGAGTCTCAAAGCTCTCCCGGGTGCAGGGCCGCATCTGCGTGGAGCGATTTCCATCAGTCCCGCAGTTGACTACCTGGAGCGAGCTTACGACGATGCCAAGTATGGCCGCTATTCTCGCCGGCCTTATATCGACATAGTGATTCCAAGTTTGACTGATCCTTCGGTGGCGCCACCGGGTAAGCATGTGATGTCCTGCTTTGTGCAGTACGCGCCTTACAACTTGAAGGAAGGAACCTGGGACGAAAAGCGTGAAGAGTTTGGCGACACCGTGATTGAGACGATCGCAGAACACGCGCCGAACATTAAGGATCTGATCCTGCACCGGCAGGTTTTAACGCCGCTGGATCTGGAGCGCGACTTTGGTTTGTCTGAGGGGAACATCTTTCAGGGTGAACTGACTTTGGAACAGCTTTTCTTTCTGCGACCGGCGCCGGGCTGGGCGCAATACCGAACGCCGATTCGCAACCTGTACATGTGTGGTTCGGCGACGCATCCGGGCGGCGGCATCATGGGCGCTCCGGGGAGGAACGCCGCGCTGCAGATGTTGAAGGACAAGAGATAAAGTTTGCCGCGGATTCACGCGGATAATCGAGGATCTGAATAAGAACCGCAAAATCAGAACGAGGGAAGAGCTCAAGAAAACCGAGCTAATACTGTTTCAAATCTTTTCAGATCTGCGTTCATCCGCGCAAATCGGCGGCTAATTTATTTTTACGTGCTCTCAACCGAGAATGGCTAAGTACGACATCATCATCATCGGAGGCGGTCACAACGGCCTGGTGGCCGCCTGCTACCTCGCCAGGGCCGGCTTGAAGACGCTGGTGGTTGAACGGCGCGAGATTGTGGGCGGCGCGGCAGTTACCGAGGAAATTCATCCGGGCTTTCGTTGTTCGACGCTCTCCCATTCCGCGGCGCCTTTCTCTTCACCGGTCGTCAAAGATTTTGGGCTCGATCGATACGGACTTGAATTCATCACGCCCCCGGCAAAGGTTTTCGCGCCGGCGCCTGACGGCCATTCGATCTGTATTTACGAAGACACAGCCCAAACAATTCGTGGGCTGGAAGCCGTTTCCGCCAAAGACGCGCAGAGCTACCCGGCCTTCGAACGCAGCTTCTCGCGCATTGGAGGCGTACTCGCTCCGCTATTAACAATGACGCCGCCCACGATAGAACATCCTTCAGTATCCGAACTCTGGAATCTCGGCAAGCTCGGTCGATCGTTTCGCGGACTCGGTAAGCAGGACGCTTATCGCCTGCTGCGTTGGGGACCGATGGCGGTGGCTGACCTGGTGGCGGAATGGTTTGAGACGGAAACGATGCGCGCCTTGGTGGCTGCGCGTGGCATCTTCGGCGCGTTTGCCGGACCATGGTCAGCAGGCACAAGCACAGGCTTGTTGTGGCAAGCAGCGATGGATGGCCACGCGATTGCACCGTCTGCGTTTGTGAAGGGCGGGATGGGTGCGCTCACTGAAGCCCTCGCCGGCGCCGCGCGAAACGCAGGAGTCGAAATTAGAACCGGAACGAGCGTTGAGAACATTGAAGTCAATGAGGATCGAGCTGCGAAAGCCATATTGAAGAGCGGCGAAGAGCTTGCAGCGCGCGGGATTGTTTCCAACGCCGATCCGCACAGCACCTTTCTGAAGTTGCTCGATCCGGCTTGTCTTGATCCAAGTTTCCTGTCGAAGATTCGCAACTACCGGGCGACCGGAGTGTCAGCGAAAATAAATCTTGCGCTTTCAGATCTGCCATCGTTCAACGGAGTAAAGGCCCACGACGTCAGGACTAAACTTTCAGGACGTATTCACATCGGGCCTGACATTGATTATCTTGAACGGGCCTTTGATGCAGCGAAGTATGGCGACTATTCGCCGCTACCCTACATGGAGGCCACCATTCCTTCATTGCTTGATCCCTCGCTTGCTCCAGCCGGTGCTCAGGTGATGTCGGTTTACATCCAGTATGCGCCTTACAAGTTGAAGGAGGGCGACTGGAACTCCCGGCGTGAAGAGTTTGCCGACCATGTAATAGAGGTTCTGAGTAGTTATGCGCCGAATCTAAAAGCATTGCTGGTAGCGCGACAGGTGATTACGCCGCTTGACCTGGAAGAGACTTACGGAATGAGTGGCGGACATATTCATCACGGTGAACAGTCACTCGATCAGTTCTTCACTTTTCGTCCTTTGATTGGTTGGGCGCAATACCGGACTCCAATCAAGGGGCTTTACCTTTGCGGCGCCGGCACGCATCCCGGCGGTGGGGTAACGGGCGGGCCGGGCGCAAATGCCGCGCGCGAAATCATTAAAGACTTTAAGACTGGAAAGGCGTGACTTGAAATCACGTAGCAACCCTGAAAGCAATTTGTCATGACCAATCGAGTTACACGATCCCGCAGTTTCGCCAGCGACAACAACGCCGGCGTACACCCTAAAATCATGGAGGCCATCGCCGCCGCTAACGACGGTCACGTCATTGCTTACGGCGACGATCCTTACACGGCGCGCGCGGTCAAGCTCTTTCACCGCGAGCTCGGAAAAGAAACGGAAGTCTTTTTCGTTTTTGGCGGCACCGGCGCAAATGTTCTGGGGCTCAAAGCAGCCACTGCCTCTCATCACGCGATCATTTGTGCGCATACGGCCCACATAAACGTCGATGAATGCGGCGCACCGGAGAAGTTCACTGGCTGCAAACTCCTCGACATAGCCACCGCTGACGGGAAGATCACCGTCGATCAAATCAAGCCGTTGTTGCACGAGATTGGATTTGAGCATCACGTACAGCCTCGCGTGATTTCAGTTTCGCAGGCCACTGAAATGGGCACGGTCTATACGCCGCCGGAGTTACAAAGTTTGGCGAAGTTTGCTCATGCACACGACATGTTGCTGCATGTCGACGGCGCGCGTATCGCGAATGCTGCTGCCGGTTTGGGCGTCAAACTGAAAGAAATCACCAGAGACGTTGGGGTCGATGTTCTCTCTTTTGGTGGCGCTAAAAACGGCATGATGTACGGCGAAGCCGTCGTATTCTTCAACAAGAATCTGGCAAAGGATTTCAAATACACCCGCAAGCAAGGCACGCACCTTCCCTCAAAGATGCGCTTCATCTCGGCGCAGTTTGGAGCGCTGCTGACAAACGACCTTTGGCGGCAGAATGCGCAACATGCGAACCAAATGGCCCAACGTCTTGCGACCGAGCTCGAAAAGCTACCGCTGATAAAGATCACACAGAAGGTGGAAGCAAACGGGGTCTTCGCCATCGTGCCGAAGAAATATGTGCCGCTGCTGCAGAAGCGTTACTTCTTCTATGTTTGGAATGAGGATATTTCGGAAGTCAGATTTATGACTTCGTTTGATACTACTGAATCAGACATCGCAGACTTTGTGGCGTTGGTAAGGAAGATTGTGAAGTAATTTATCCGCAGATTAATCATCAAGCAAAAACTTCAGCAACCCGCGCGCAGATGCTATTCCGGCCAGTCGTTGCTCGTCGTCATCCGTGATTCCAAGTCGCGCCGGGCCGCGCAGGCTTGCAGTCAGTTGTTCCTGGCGCAGGCGCTCTCGTTGTTCAGCGATCTCCATCTTTTCTTTCGTCCTGGACGCGTTTAGACCGCCCTCCTGTATGAACTCCACAATCCGGCTCAACTCGTCGCGATCAAACCAGGTTCCGTGTTGTTTGCAAATATCGACTATCACTCCCGAGCAGCGCGCGAAATTGACACGATTCATTAACAACGCACATTCCGGACACGGCACATAACTGACCTTGCTGGTTTGTCGCGTCGCGCTGGTGGGTGCGTGCGAAGCAGCGCCGAGCACTGCCGACTGCTGCTCGCGATCGGCGCAGATCTTTTCAAACGAAGGCACGTCGAGCCAAAGACCAAGGCATTGTTCACATTCAAGCACGGTAGTTAGTCCGAGTGTCACCAGCACCATCGCACTCTTACAACGAGGACACTTGCGATCTTTGGCCTCCTTAACTGCAGGTGTTGCCGCTGCCGCGCCACAGCGCTGACAATGCTTACTGCCGATGAACATCATCGCGAAACACGACGGACAGGCAATAGTCGCGAGGCGTGAACCGCAAAACTGGCACGCCGGCGCAGTGCTTGAACTCGCGGCGCCACAATTTGGGCAATTGAGAGTGTCAGCTTGCATTGCCGGCATTTTATCAGCTCGCTCAAAATGTGGACTACAACAATCGCGTGTGCGATTCTTAGTAAACAGTCCAAAGTCCAATGTCCAAGCTCCGAAGTCAATTAGATCAGCGCAGACTTTGGGCCACTAAAAGAATGAGTAACGTCCTGGATGAAATCGTCGACGGGCTCGAACCGTGGTCTGGAATGCTGCCGGTTCTGGCCGGCTCGCGGAGTCCAACGGTGCTGGCCCTGGATATTGGATCTTCCGGCACACGCGCCGCGCTTTTTGATCAGCATGGTCGCGAAATTGAAGGAGCGAGTGTCAGGGCCGGCTATAGTCACGTGACTACCGATTTTGCGACCTTCGACGCCGAGATATTGCTTGAGCAGGTTGCTAAAACGATTGATGCGTTATTTGCGAGATTCCCCGAATCAACAATACGCATTGAGTTGATCTCAATTTCCTGTTTCTGGCACAGCCTGATGGGAGTGGATGACGCCGGAAATGCTACAACGCCAGTGTATGGTTGGGCAGATGCGCGAGCGGTCGACGCCGTCTATCAACTGCGTGCGAAATTTGACGAAAAGAAATTTCATGAGCGCACCGGATGCCGCTTTCATTCGAGTTACTGGCCGGCAAAACTCCTGCGACTGCAAACCGATGAAGCAGAACGCTTCCATGCCACCAGCCTATGGTTATCGTTTGCCGACTACCTGGCGCTGCAATTTTTCGGCGAGACTGCTGCTAGCGTTTCGATGGCTTCCGGCACCGGTCTATTAAATCAACGTACCTGTGAATGGGATGAAGAGTCGGTCGCAGCGGTCGCTCTCAGCCTCTCCAAGCTTCCTGAAATCGCATCGCGGCAGCGAACGTTCACTCAACTAAGCCATGCTTACATTTCCCGTTGGCCGCAACTCAGCCAGGCGTGCCTGGTTCCGGCCGTAGGAGATGGCGCCGCAAACAGCATCGGGTCTGGCTGTTACTCGACTGAAAAGCTGGCACTAATGATTGGCACCAGCGGCGCAATGCGCGTGTGCTTTAAGGGCGTCGCACCCGATCGTCTGCCGCCCGAGTTGTGGTGTTATCGTGCCAGTAGAGAGCGAGTACTCGTCGGCGGCGCCTTGTCGGATGGCGGCGGGCTTTTCAACTGGATAAAGGAGTCGCTGCTGCCGGGCGAAAATTTTGCTACAGTCGAGAGCGAAATAGAGTTGCTTGGTCCCGACGCTCATGGTCTGACTGTTCTGCCTTTTTGGGCAGGCGAGCGAAGCACGGGCTGGAATCCCTCTGCCTGCGGCACCATTCTCGGCCTCAGTTTGCAAACGCTTCCCAGCGAAATCCTGCGCGCAGCAATGGAAGCAATCGCTTATCGCTTCGCACTGATTGCCGCTGCACTCGAACCCTTTGCGCCCGATGCGACTCTGATTGGATCAGGCAATGCGCTTCGTTTGTCACCCACCTGGGTTCAGATTCTGGCTGATGTTCTCGGCCGGCGCGTGCTGGTGTCAGAACGGCTAGAAGCGTCAACACGTGGCGCGGCCTTGCTTGCTCTGGAAGCGACGGGCAAAATACAGTCGATAGAAAAATCTTCAGTTCCGAGTTCAGAATCAGTGGAAACGGTGTGCGAGCCTGACATGCAGCATCATGCGGTTTACCAGGAGGGGCTCGCTCGCCAGCAACGCATTTATCAAAAGTTATTCACTTAAACCGTACCCCAGAATCAGGATGGTGAAATGAGCGCACCAGTGCAGCAGGAAAACATCACACCCACTCCCAACCTCGATCAGCTTTGCATTAATACAATCCGGACGCTGTCACTCGACGCCGTGCAGAAGGCTGAATCGGGGCATCCTGGTTTGCCGCTCGGGGCTGCGCCGATGGCGTATGTGCTCTGGACTCGCTTTCTGCGACACAATCCGCAAAACCCAAAGTGGGAGAATCGCGACAGGTTTTTGTTGTCTGCCGGTCATGGTTCAATGTTGCTCTACTCGCTGCTGCATCTGACGGGCTACGATCTCCCGCTCGACGAACTCAAAAACTTTCGCCAGTTCGGATCGAAAACTCCAGGCCATCCTGAGTATGGATTGACGCCTGGAGTTGAGATTACTACCGGTCCGCTGGGTCAGGGTTTTGCCAATGGCGTCGGCATGGCGATGGGCGCCGCTCACCTCGGAGCGAAATTCAACAAAGAAGGATTTTCACTGATCGATCACTACGTCTACGCCATTGTTTCCGACGGCGACCTAATGGAAGGCGTGGCGGCCGAAGCGGCGTCTTTAGCGGGTCATCTGCAACTCGGCAAACTGATATATCTCTACGACGACAACCACGTCACTATCGAAGGATTCACCAAACTCGCCTTCAGCGAAGATGTGCCGAAGCGTTTCGCGGCTTATGGTTGGCATACGCTGACCGTTGAAGACGGAAACGATCTCGATGCGATTGAGGCTGCGATTCGCGAGGCGCAGTCAGTCGGCGACAAGCCTTCCCTGATTTCGGTGAAAACAGTGATCGGCTACGGCATGCCAACGGCCGGCACGCGGAAAGCTCACAGCGATGCGCCGGGTGAAGACGCAGTGCGCGAAACGAAGCGGCACCTCGGCTGGCCCGAAGACAAACAGTTCTACATTCCCGATGAAGCTTTGAACCATTTTCGCGAAGCAGTTGAACGCGGGGCGCGACAGGAGGCGGAATGGAATGCGCTGACTGAAAGCTATCAGCAGCAGCATTCGGATCTGGGGCAACAATGGCGCTCGACGATGAAAGGGGAACTACCGGCCGATTGGGAAACGCACCTGCCTGACTTCAAAGATGCTAAGCCGGTAGCGACACGCGTCGCGAGTGGCGAAGTTATCAACGCTCTCGCGCCGCACCTGCCAATGTTGATTGGCGGCTCGGCAGATCTTGGAGTTTCAAACAATACGGACATCAAGGGCGGCGGCGATTTTGAGGCGGGTTCTTATGAAGGAAGGATTATTCACTTCGGCGTGCGTGAGCATGCGATGGGATCAACGTTGACCGGGATCTCACTCAATGGTGGCTTGATTCCTTATGGCGGCACCTTCCTGACATTTTCGGATTACATGCGCCCGGCGATTCGTTTGGCAGCACTTTCAGAAGTGCAGGTAATTTATGTTTTCACGCACGACTCGATCGGGCTTGGGGAAGACGGGCCGACTCATCAACCGATCGAACACGTAGCGGCGTTGCGCGCGATTCCCAATTTATTTGTAATCCGCCCCGCTGACCCGGCTGAGGTGAGCGAAGCCTGGCGTATCGCAATCTTGCGCCGGGAGGCGCCCACCGCGCTCGCATTGACGCGACAGAAGGTTGGCGTAATAGATCGATCCCGGTTCGCTAAGGCTGATGGTCTGCGGCGCGGCGGTTACATTCTCGCCGAGGCGGAAGTCCAAAGCCCATCCGCGGGCGCCAAGAGCGACGATTCCGTTGTTACTCCACAACTTATTTTGATCGCCACCGGCTCTGAAGTCTCCCTTGCCCTTGAAGCTCGCGAGAAACTGCAAGCCGACGGCATCGCCACGCGCGTCGTCTCCCTGCCTTGCTGGGAACTTTTCGAAGAGCAAACCGAGGAGTATCGCGATGAAGTCCTGCCGCCCGGCGTCAAAGCACGTCTTGCGATTGAAGCCGGCATTCGCCAGGGTTGGGACCGTTACGTGGGCGCTCAGGGCGACGTAATTTGCCTCGATCGCTTTGGCGCTTCGGCCCCGGGCGATGTGGTTATGCGCGAGCTAGGCTTCAATCTCGAGAACGTTTTGACTCACGCAAGAGCGCTTCTCTGAATCATGCGAATTGCAATCGGCGCCGACCACGGTGGTTATCCGCTCAATGAGCGAGTGATCAAGGAACTTGCTGCGGAACACGAGATCATCGATTTCGGCACGCACGTCGGTTCGCGGCCGGACGATTATCCGGATTACGCTGTAAAAGTCGGCGAGGCGGTCCAAAAGAATGAAGCAGAAATAGGAATCCTCATTTGCGGCAGCGGCGTGGGCGCTGCGGTTGCCGCGAACAAACTTAACGGTATTCGCGCCGCACTCTGCGGCGATACTTACTCCGGTCACCAATCACGCGAACATGACGACTGCAATGTGCTTTGTTTAGGAGCTCGAGTGGTCGGAGAAGAGTTAGCGCTGGACATTGTGCGCGCATTTGTGGCGGCAAAGTTCAGCGGCGAAGAGCGGCATCGGCGAAGAGTTGCAAAGGTCGCTGAGATTGAAAAGAAAGAGCGGGGGTAAACCCGACTTCCAGACTCTGAGACTCTCACAGTGCACAGTCATCTCGATCTCGAATGCCTCTAACTTGAAGTAGAGACTCACGAATGATTAGCTCAGGGTCGGGAAGGCGGGTTTACCCCCGCTCTTGTTCGCCGACCACAAATTTCAAAGCTCTTGGCAGAACCCGAAACTCAACTGGTGTAAGCCCACGCACATTTCCATCTACCTCAATCAGCATCGCATCTTCCTTAGCGAAAGTTTCGATACTGACTCCTTCGCCCTGCACGATGCGCACCTTCGGGTTCCGCACGTGTCCACCCTTGTGTATGCGCGCGAGCTCGCGCACGATGTTCGCGCGGCTCAAGCCAGACGCGGTTACAACATCCAGTTTCCCATCATCAATCCGCGCCTGCGGCGAAAGCATCATGCCTCCGCCGGCGTAAAGGGCGTTGGCGACTCCCACCAGATTCATGTTGCCTTCGATCACCTGACTATCGTCTACGGAAACTCGCACTCGCCGTTCGCGCCAGCTCGCGAGGGCCGCGAGCGCGGCAACTGCAAACCTGGCTTCACCGGAAAACCTGCGAAGAAAATTGCCCTGGGCCGCAACCCGACTGGCCGTTTCGCCGCCAATTCCCATCGTGGAAGCGTTCACACAAATGAAGGGCGTTTGATACTCGTTGCAGAGACCGTAGAGGACATCCACCGGGCGCATGTTCGCCTCAGCAGGATTTTGACAGTGGCCAACGAGAATATCGATCCACCTTCGGAGCGGCTCTCGCTGACCCATCTGACTGCGAGCGAAGTCGTCGCCGGTGCCGGCTGGAAGAATTGCCAGCCGTGCCTCGGCGTTGATCGGCGAGGGAACATTTTCTAACTGTTTATTGAACTCAAAAAAACCTTCGGCAGCCTCGCTGAGAGTGCCATCGCCACCAATGGTTGCGACAGTCTTTACGCCTTCCTTTAATGCCTTGCGAGTTCGAATGGTCGCATCACCTGGCCGCGTAGTTTCGTAGAAATCAAAATGCACACCCGCGGCTTCGAGATGTTGCCGAACAATTGGCCAGGCACGACGAGCCTTGGCGGCGGCATTATTGATGATTATGAAAGGGCGGGCCTCCGAAGTCATGAGCGATGTTGAACCGTCAATCGCAAATGGTCAATTGGCCTAATCAGTGGGCAGTTCTACCATGAAAAGAGAGGCCACGCATGATACATGCGTGGCCTCTTTCGGATTGGGCGACAGACAGTGTGTCTGTCGAGCTTGAATTACGACCGTGCTCGCGCGCGTCTTGCAGCCAAAGCGAGTTCGCGGGCCCGCGGCATGGCGTCGAGACCTTTGGCCAACTGCGGATCGCTTTCATTAAACACCTGCGTCGCTGCCAGGGAGCCGTAAGCTGCTGTTGCCAGCTCGAAGCGCAATTGTCGCTCAACAAACGGACGGGCACGCTCCAACTGTTCCGGGGTAGCTTTGTACTGCGGTTTGGCGCCCACGAAGCGTTTGAATTCCTTAAAGAGATCGTCAGTAACAGGAAAATCGGTTGACTGAAGATCGTGATTAAACTCGATCTTGGGTTGGACCTTGTAGTTTTCAAAACCGGCTACACGTCCCATCGCCAGCTCCAGGGCAAAAGCAAAAACTGAGTTAGCGAGGCGTACTTCCGCAGGTGTAATTCTGGCCGGTTTCGCGATCTCATCCGGTGAAATACCGCCACCACCATATACGGCACGACCGGTATCGGTATGGCTCTCCGGTCCAGCCGGCAAAGCAGGCAAAGTCTTTTTGTCGTTCGAAAGTCCGCCACGAGTGTAGTAGTCGTAGTTATCGCCGTTCGAATAGTCACGCTGAATCAGACGTCCTGAGGGCGTGTAATACTTGGCGATGGTCAGGAGCAAAGCTGAATCGTATTCGAGCTGATAAGGAAGCTGGACGAGACCCTTGCCAAAACTGTTTTCGCCAACAATGAATGCGCGATCATGATCCTGCAGGGCTCCGGCAACGATCTCGGCCGCCGAAGCAGTTTCGCCGTTTACTAAAATGACTAGCGGCACCGTATCAGGATTGTCGTTGAGAGCAGCAAACGATTCGGCGCTGCCCCTTACTCTTCCCTGTTGCTTGACGATCAACTGCCCACGCTGTAGGAACGTGTTGGCAACGCGTACTGCCTGGATCAAAAGACCGCCGCGATTGCCGCGCAGATCAAGCACCAGGGTGTTCATGCCTTTTGAATGAAGATTCTGCAGCGCATCCGCAAATTCATCGGCAGTGGTGGTGTTGAAGCCTCCAGTCATAGCGATGTAACCGACGCCGGGCCTCACCATGTAGGCCTGCGGAATCGATGGTAGCGAAACAGCATCACGCGTGATAGTGACCGTTTCAATCTGCCCGGTCTCGGCGTGTTCGACCGTGACTTTCACCACAGTTCCCAGTGCCCCCAGCAGGAATTTCCGCACCTCGGGAAAAGTCTTGCCCTTCATTGACTGACCATCAACCGCGACAATCTTGTCACCAAACCGCAAACCAGCGCGCGCGGCTGGCGCCTCTTCGAAAGTGGCACGAATGTATGTATTGACCTGATCGCCCTGGGTAAGATCGCCGATGGTCGCGCCGATACCGTAATACTGTGAACGCTGTTCAGTCTTGAAGGCGGCGAAGTCAGCAGCATCGAGATAGGTTGAGTGTGGATCGAGCACATTCAACATGCCGCTGATTGATGATTTGAAGATCGTGTTGTAGTCGAGCTTCTTGCCATCGATGTAGTTGTCCTGGATTACTGAAAGAGCTTCGGAGACATCGCTCTTCACGATGGCACTGTTCACTCGTGAGTTCGCGCTCGCCCTGGTGCCGGCTGGTGCGGAAGCGCTAGCCGCACTGGTTGCCGGCCGGCGCGCAGCGCCCGTCTGTTGTGAATAAATACTGAAGGAAAATGTTGAAAGAAGAATGATGAGTCCGGCCAAGTAAAATCTGGTTCTCACAAAAGCCTCCTGAAGCCCTAATTCCTGACCCGAAATCCTGTACTGCGCCCCTTCAATCCGCGAAAAAGGGGCTGTAAGAATAACACGAACACTGAGAATCAATTTAACATCTGCAGCAACTGAATACGGAAAGCTGCTCGAAATTGTTCTTGCGCCGGTTTCAAAATCATCAAGAATTCGGCTGAATCCTGAGGTGCAGGGGAATGTGGTGCGCCCCGGTTTCACCAAGTTTATTGGGAAATCCGCCCCGTATTCGTCGAAAAAGAAACCGCTCAGTTCTTCGGGTTAGTGAGACAAGGCTGCGAAAACGTTGCCCTCAAGTCGCGCCCCGTCGCAGATTTCCCCGGCCTCTTTGGCTTTTTTCTGCTCATCATGATTACACTAGGGGCGAAAACGATTAATGCTTGCGAGATTGCTGGATTCCGACGACTCTTGATCGGGGTTTAAGGTTAGGTTCCCCAACTGCCACGGCACTTGGTGATTACGAAGACCCCCGGTTAAGACTCGCGGTATTTAAGTCACAGGAACACGCAACGTAATGGTCAGGTGCACTCAGTTATTACTCTGAAGTGCTTTCAAACAATCCGAACCGGAGGATCTCCCGAATGGCGAACCCGCTTGACCGAAATCAACTCTTCTCCTTTGCCAAAAATCATCGTGACGAGTATGAAACGCTGTTGAAGCGCTTCGTGGAGACGCCGACAATCTCATGCGATCCGTCGCATGCGGAAGACATTCGTAAAGGGGTGGATTTGACTGTCGAAACCATGCAGCGGTTTGGTGGGAAGGTGGAAGTTTTTGAAGTTAAGAATGGAAATCCGACGGTTCATGGAGTGTTTGGCACGGACAAAAACGTGCCGACAGTCACCGTGTACAACCACATGGATGTTCAACCCGCGTCAATGGAGACAGAGCCCTGGGACAACGAGCCGTTCGTAATGACGAAGAAGGGCGACACCTATCTGGGCCGTGGCACTACTGACGACAAGGGCCCGGCGCTCGCGGCTCTCTTTGGAGCGTGCGCCGCCAAGGAAGCGGGCGTTCCGATCAATATTCGTTTCCTGTGGGAGTTTGAAGAAGAGATTGGTTCGCCAAACTTCGAAAAGATAATTACCAAAGCGAAGGCGAGCCTGCGCACGGATTCAGTTATAGTTTCCGATACGGTTTGGGTTTCGCGTAACCGTCCAGCGAGTTCCGCCGGTTTGCGCGGCCTGCTTGGATTTCTGTTGCAGCTCGAAACCGGAGAAGTGGATACACACTCGGGCGAAACGGGCGGCGCCTCGCGCAATCCGATCGCCGAATTGATGCGACTTGTTTGCGATCTCTATGACCCCAAGGCTGGAAAGATCAAGATCAAGGGTTTCTACGATGACATGATCCCGCCATCGAAGCAGGAATTGAACGACTGGGCCAACTGCGGCTTTAACGCCCGCGCGTTCAAAAAGGCGCATCATCTGAAACTGATGCGCACCGAGGATCCGCTGGAAGTGATGAAACGGATTTGGGGCCTGCCCACTTTCGAGGTACACGGCGTCACCGGTGGTTACCAGGGACCGGGACTGAAATCGATTGTGCCGCCGCGTGCCGAGGTCAAGGCGTCGTTTCGCCTGGTGCCCGGTCAGGATCCGGATAAGATCAAGAAACAACTTAAGGCCGCGGTAAAGGAACTAAATCCCGATGTGAAGATACAATTCGAATCTGCCGCGCCGGCATTTCGAACCGTGCTCGAAGGCCCATTGCCGGAGGCCTTGAAACGCGCTGTGAAGTTTGCTTTCAAACGCGATGCGGTTTTTGTGCGCGATGGTGGAACCATTGGGGCGATGACCAGTATTGAGAAAGTTCTGAAGTGTCCGGTTCTGTTTCTTGGATTGTCATTGCCTGAGCATGGCTATCATGCGCCGAATGAGAACTTTGACTGGCAGCAAGCATCGGGTGGGATGGTAGCCTTTGCGAAATACTTTGAAGAGATTGCGAACCTGCCCAGGTAGTTAGAAGAATTAGCCGCGGATTCACGCAGATAAACGCGGGTCTGAAAGACTCACTGCAGCTCGGTTGTTCATATCCGCGTTTGTCCGCGAAAATCCGCGGCCAAGTTTCTGCAGTTCAAATCACGCAAGCCATCCGCTCTTCATTTAACGCCACAAAGCCGAGCCGTTCATAAAATTTGCGCGCCTCCGGATTCTCGAGGTGCACGCCCACATCAATTCGTGTTACCGATTCTTTTCTGAGTTGCTCTTTCAGTTGTTCCAGCATAGTGGTCCCGATCCCGCCGCCGCGGCGGTTTGCTTTCACCGAAACGTCATCGAGCTTGGCCACCACTGCCCCCATCGAGGTCGAGATTGCGTAGCACACCACGCAGACCGCGCTCACGTCGTGTTCATCGTAAGCCAGCCAAACAAACCCCAGTTCCGGTTGTTCCAGAAACAAATCGAGGGCATCGTTAAGTCCCTGAAATCCACGATCGCCATAGGCCTTGCTGCTGGCGAGGTAGTGTTCGTCTTCACTGAGAAACACGCGGAGCATCTGAAAGGCGTCGGCAACATCCGGGGCGGTCATCTTGCGGCAGGTAATCAAAGCGGTGCTCCCTTCGACAGGATCGGATAATCGATCATGCTCGGAAAGGAACGATGTGGTCAACCGGGGAACGGGGAAGAGGGGAAATGCGGGAAATAGAGGGACAGGGAATGGGTTAAAGGGGAACGGGCAAGATTTTCATCCTTTACCCTTTTCCCCTATTTCCCCCTTCATCTTTCCCCCAATTCTTTTATTTTGGCAGCAATACTGAATCAACCACGTGAATCACTCCGTTTGATTGATACACGTTTCCGATCGTCACTCGCGAGGTGCCGCCCTTCTCGTCGCGAAGAACAAGATCGTTGCCGCTCATCGACGCCGTCAACGTGTCGCCGCTGACGGTTTTAAATTTCGCGCTGCCGTGACCTTTGTGAATCCGACTCGCAATTGCTTTTGAGTCAAACTTTCCAGCCAGCACGTGGTAAGTGAGGATCTTAGTTAGCGTCTCCTTGTTCTCGGGTCTGACCAGCATGCCCACAGTGCCAGCAGGGAGTTTGTCAAAAGCCGCGTTGGTTGGCGCAAACACTGTGAAGGGACCTGCGCCTTTCAGGGTTTCAACCAACCCGGCGGCCTTCACTGCCGCCACCAGCGTCGTGTGGTCGGCTGAATTGACTGCGTTGTCAATAATGTCGCGGGAACTAAGCATTGCAGCGCCACCGACCATCGGGTTCATCGAATCTATCTTGTTCATTTGCATTTGCGCCGAAGCACTTCCGTTAGCTATTGCAATTGAGACAGCTGCGAACAGCAGCATGAGACTTAATCTCTTCACTGTTTTATTACCTTCCTTTTCAGAACTTGATTTGTGCGAACTCGGAGAATATACGGAAGGGCTTACTAAACGGATTGGAAGGGTAAGGAGGGAGCCGCAGGAAAACCAAAACATTTTCCATTTGTCATTAGTGAAGACATCGTTGAGAGATTTAGAGACTGACTTTGACCGCTATCTTGGATCGAGTCATTGAGCGATCTTGGATGGAGTATTTTTCTGAAATGGCAAATGAGAAATGTCAAATGACAAATGGAAAATTCTTTTGGCCTCGCCTGCCGTCTGCTCCTGCCTCCTGCGCTTCTACGGCTTCAGTTTGAAGTCTGGCGGCACAAACTCAAGCGACTTCAGCACGCCGTCCATTTTCACACGCGGATCAGTTCCAGGAACATATGCTACGACGACGTTGTTTTGAGTCTTACGTATCCCACAGGTAATCTCGTTGCCTGCATCGTCACTGAAGCTCATGATGTTTGCATTCTGAAAGGTGTTCGTATTTAGCTTGAGCAAGCGATCCCCGACTTTGACGACAAAGGTAATACCCTTTGCATCGCAGTCAATTCGGGTGAGCCTGCCTTGTATCTGCAGCTCGCCAGTTGCCGGCTTTCTAAGTGACTCTCGCAAGGCGGCTGCTGGATCGAATGGGTGCTCAATCGTCGACTGTGCGGCCTCGCTGGAATTGCCTGGCGTGGCGCCAGTGCGCGTATACGATGCCTCTTCCTTTAGCTTCTCGATGCGGGCCAGCTGCTCTTGCACCGATACCAGCTGGGTAAGCAATCGCTCTGCTCGCTGGCGCAAGTCTGCATCGCCGTTTTCCTTGATCTTGTCGATAAGTTGGCGGGCTACCTTGAAGTTCTGCTTGCGCAGGTAGAGCTGCGCCAGCATAAAGGTGAGATCGTGCCGGTGAGGAGAACCCACGAGCACCTGCTTGAGCATTTCCATTGTTTCCTCAAGGTCTGTTTCGGTCACCAGATTCACAAACGCCAACAGGCTATACGATTCGAGAAAATCGGGACGCAGTTCGATAGCTCGCTTCAATTCGCGCCGTATGAGAGCCGCGGTCGCCGGCGCCATACCCATCACAGTTTCCATGTCGCTGTTGCCTTCATGGCTAAGCGCGTAAGCATAGTAGTAGTGAATGAGATAATTTTGAGAACTTGCAGCCACTGCGCGCTCCAGCCGTTTGCGCGCTTCTTCATGTTTCCCCTGGCGCTCGCGCAGCAGTCCCAGGGAGGCATTGGCCATTGGCAAATCCGGATCGAGCGCCAGCGCTTTTTGCAGATAAACTTCGGCGTCGGCGCGGTCACTTTTGAGTAGCACGTCGCCGAGGTAGGCCTGAGCTTCAGCTTCAGTGATGGGGGCGACTTGCATCGCGCTATCAAAGCCAACCCTACTCTGGAAACTCCCGCTGAGAATCGGATAGCGATCGCGTTGGATATAAGCGCTCAACTCCTTCTCCATACTTTCAAAAGTCATAGCAAATGCTTCCTGGAACGCTTGCTCCATCGGCTTGCCGGCTGAGATCAGATCAATAAACCTGGTCAACTGAGGCAAGCGTTGGCCATCCTTACCCAGTATCAGATAGTGCACCAGCGCCCATGATTCAGCGTAGAAGATGCTCTGCTTATCGCGTTCATTGTAGTAAGGGGATTTTTGATCTACCTGAAAGAGAGTCCGCAGCGGCAGTATTTTATTTTCGCGCAGCAGATATACGTGACCGGCAATAGCACGCCCAACTACAACTTTCTGATCGCTGGTGATGCTGAAGGTGCTGTAATAGTCAGCGAGTCCTTCATTGAACCAGGTCGGAACGCTGCCGGCTGTGTTTCTTACCAGCAGGTGGGTGTACTCGTGAAGAATGATGGCGAATGGATCCTGCTGGCTGTTCACATCCCTGGTGAGTTCGAGAGTTATATAATTAACGTCAGGACCAGGTTGGAAGTAACCCGCGGTATTGGGATTTAGCTTCAACGGCCGATACGACTCAGTGTCTTTGAATACTATCACCGTGGTCGGAACGGGTGAGTCGATCTTGAGATTGGAGAACAAACGCGAAAAGACTTCGCGAAATTGTTCGAGCCTGACGCCCACCTGCCGCAGGTCTTTTTCGCCGGCGTTGCCAACCATCAGGAAGTTCTTCGAGCGCACGCTGATCCACTTGTCTTTAGCAGAAACTGAGGTGGAGCAAACGACGCCGAGAAGACAAAAGGCAATCGCGAGGACAATAGCAAGGCGCTTTGTCATTTGATTTTCCGTTTTGGCAAACCTGAGAGTGACACGGTTAAGCAGCGAGCTGCTTCATTAACCCGGAGGAGACGGCATTTTCAGTAGCAAACTCTACAAAGGGCCTTGATCGGTGTCAATGCCTGTCCTGCCAGTGTTCAGGGTGTGAAGATGGACGAGTCAGCCAGGCGGAAGACGTATTCGGCAGTGACCCACTGCGAAACTGCCCGTCCCTCCTTGATTGCGGGTTTGAACTCTATCTTGCAGGCGGACCGTATCGCGTTTTCGGTGAGTCCGGATGGAAGTCCTTTCACGACACGAACGCGCGCCACCTTACCGCGCGCCGAAAGCAAAACCTTCAAGGTCACAAATCCCTGCACGCCCTTGCGACGCGCTTCCCTGGTGTAGGAGGGTTTCGGCTTTGCCGAAATGGCAGCGCGCACATCGGAGTCTTTTGCAGACACGACGAGCTCTTCCTGGTCGTCGGTATCAATAATTCTGGCGAGTGTACCGTCGTCAGTGCAGCGATAATCCTGATTCCTCTCCGCGGTGACTGGAGGCGGCTCATCCACCGATGCGGGTATTGGTGCATGTTCTTTTACTTCCGGTACGGTCTGCGGAGGTTTGACTTCTCTGGTACGACGCCCGGACTGCGAATAAGAAAACGCAGTGAAAGCCAGAATCGGAACCAAAGGAAAAATGAATTTACTAGTCAGGCGTCGCGAGTTCATTTCGCAGAAATTCTACGCGAGAGTCGAAAAGAAATGTAGTGCAGGAGGGTCCTAACGATTTCAGATTGCGGAATTAGGATTGCGGCTTTAGCTTGCTGCGCAGCAGGGTCACATCAAGGCTTCAGGTTGCTGACCCCGGATTGTGACGCCGCAATCCGCAATCCTCATTCGAAAGCTAACCCGGCCACTGGGGAAGCTGGTTGAGGTACTCAGCGTTAACACCTTTCAGCCAAACAAAACGGTCGTCGATTTTTGAAGGGTAAGTCACTCTGGTCGTGATTACTCCAAACACAATTGCCGTGAGCAACAGCGTCCCGCACCGTTTGCACTGAGTCGCGGCTGCAAAATTTATCAGACCACACTGCGGGCACTTTAGGGCTGACACAAGTTTTTCCCCGGAAGATGAACTGCAGTGATGGATGCAGCTTTATGCCGAGACTACTCTTCGGGTCCCGTGCAAGTTGGGCCGTGCAGGGCAGGAATCTTTGCGCTAATCACAGGATAGTTAGGAGCTTCATCGATATTGATCTGGGTCCAATGCGCGTAATTTTCGGGGACGTTGTTATCGGCAAAGATAGCTTCCACCGGACATTCCGGCACGCAGGCATCGCAATCGATGCAAGTGTCGGCGTTAATGTAGAGGCGGTCAGGTAGCTCGTGAAATGCTTCGACCGGGCAGACAGCCGCACAGTCGGTATATTTGCAATCAACGCATAGCTCAACAACTACATAGGTCATTGGTGGAATTAGCTCCTTTTCGAGAATGGCAAATAGTTATTCAGTAGGGAGTGGAATGTCAACAGAAAAATATCACAAATTAATTATCACAACGAGCGTTGAAATCGGTAGCCGATACTGCTTGACTAATCAACGACTTTCATTAAAGCCGCGGCTTTTGCCCGGTGACACGATAGCGGTAAGGAATGCGAAAGCGTTTAGACACTTTTCTGAAGCGTGTGTGCTTGATTCATGCGGTTAAAGCAGCGGTGAAATTGAGAGAACAAACCGAAAATGCACCACTACCTTTTGCAATGGTAAGTGTCACTCGATAATACGTGAAGGTCTTAAGCTCCTTCTGATTCCTTCTTTTCGACGCTGCCTGGCCCATGCACAGTTTGGTGGACTACCGGGTTGCCCCGATAAATGACGTGTGATGGTCCAGAGACGGTCACGTCGAGTTGCTCCGCAGCGTAAACCTCAACTCCGGATACGCCTTTTGATTCCACTTCCACACGCGCCGCCCTCAGTTTATGTGTATCGATATTTCCGGCGCCATTCGCATCGATCTTCAAGGCTTTCGTTTCGCCGGAAGCTTTTATTGTCGGGGCGCCATTGACGCCGATCTCAAACCGATCGTTTTTCAATCCGGAGACTTCTATTGTTCCTGCTCCCGAAGAGTGAATGCTGGACAGGTCCGGTGCGGAGATTCTCAAGGTAAGCGGCTCGGAAGTTGAATAGTCGCGTAAGCTTCTTACGTGTAACACGTTGTTCGAGACTTCAGTAGTAACTAACGGCAGAATGTTATCGTCACCGCTGATTTCAACTTGCTGAGGTTTTTGACACACCACCTCGATGTTAAATGCACCCTCGGTCGAGATGGAATTAAAGGAGCCGACGTTGCGCGTCTCCTTCAGTTGTTTGCCCGATCCCAAAACCCCATAATGCATTCTATGGCAAGCAGCTCCGAGGGCGATCAAAACTGTCAACAACACTAGTTTTTTCACGAAGAGTGTTCCTTTCAAATCCTGGAAGCAAAATGGAAGGGGTAAGGGAAAGTGGTGTTCTTTACTCGTCCCCCTATTTGCCTTTGCCCTATGTTCCAGTATTTGCGCAGTTCGTTGTAACGTTCGTCACCTTAGTTCATCGCGCGAATACTGCAAAGTGCGAGTAGTGTTTTCAGTAACGCTCGGAACTGGTTCACCAAGGGCCCGCGGTTGTTGTCCACGAATCTCAATTGGCATGCCGGCTGGAAGTTGTTGCGGGCTCGTCTCTCTCTTGTCCGCAGCACGGTTAAGCCGCGCCAGCTGACGGCACAACGAAAGCTCGACAACGCCCACTATCGTGAAGGTCATGAACATGAAAATTCCAATCAGTTCCTCGTGAAAGTCTCCCGCATTCTTTAGCGCAATGGCCCCGCCCAACATCAGAGACAAACCTACTATTCCAATGATCGTAATCGCGGTTAGGTAGGAGCCTACCGGCACCCCCTTTACCTCGCTGCTGCGCTCTTTCAAGCTCATGCCGCAGCGGTTGCAATAGCTTAGACCGGGTGTTAGCGGCGTACCACAAGCTGCGCAATACATAGGGTACCTTTCCTTTTCGCTTAAACTGGACGTAAGACCGGATAGTCTTTAAAGATCTAACGGTCGCAGTGATACGCAAGTTCCGCAATTCTAAACCAGAAACCCTTTGTGGAATACTGAGAGCGTCGATTTTGGGCTAAACTGGGGCATCCAGTATTTATTGGTCGACTCTTTTATATTTCCGCGGTCTCGCTGCATCAATGCACCTGATAACAGTTTTTTTGCGAATTGCGCTTGGCGGCGTCTTCGGCGTTGCCGGTGTTACTAAACTAATTGACCCGCCGGGCACTCGCGCCGCGGTGAAAAACTTCGGCGTCCCTCAGCCACTAGTTCCCGCAGTCTCCCTGGCTCTGCCGATCCTGGAACTCGCGATTGCCGCGGGACTCCTTTTCACTAACACCAGCCGCATCAGTGCTCTGGCCGCACTGCTGGTACTAATGCTTTTCATCGTTGCCATCAGCGTAAACCTCGCACGAGGACGCACTCACGATTGCCACTGCTTCGGTCAGCTCTACTCTCGTCCGCTTGGTTGGCCCACGCTCGCGCGCAACATCACGTTCGCCCTGGGAGCCCTGATTCTCTTGTGGCAAGCGCCAGACACAATGCTGGGTTCAAGCATTCCAGACACGCTGGCGCGGCTCAACTCTTATCAATGGCTGACGTTAGTGGGCGCCGCCGCGGTTGTTATGGCCGTAATGATCTATTTGCACCAGCGCCAAAAGCGTCTGGCAAACCAAAAGCCGGCGGCGCAGGTGGGGTTGCCGCTCGGTTCAGCGGCGCCACCTTTTGAGCTGGCGGCATATGACGGAGGCACAACCTCTCTTACGAAGCTGCTCAGCTATGGAAAGCCATTGCTGCTGATCTTCACTAATCCCGGCTGTGGACCATGCCTGGTTCTTTTTGCGGAAGTTAAGGAATGGCAACACTCACACCGCGAGCAACTGACGATAGCCCTGGTTAGCTTTGGCACCATCAAGGAGAATTTTGTAAACGTAGCGCGGAATCGCCTGGGCCAGGTACTGCTGCAGCAGAAACGCGAAGTGGCTGAAAAATATGGCGCCAAACTAACCCCCACCGCCGTGCTTGTTAATACCAGCGGCAGAATCGCGAGCCCACTCGCCGCCGGCTCCGATGAAATCCGTGCGCTGCTGACGACTGTGCTGGAAAACTCTACGATTGAAGGCAGACGTCAGGAGCAGGGGCAGGTTAGACAAAAAGTCGAAGCAGGAGCGGCTTACGACCGTATGTGATCTCCAAAAACGTGAGGGGCGCTTTGCTATTTACCATTCACCATTTACTATTCACTCCATGATTGGACGTCCACAGCCAAACGAAGCCGCTTCTTACTATTCCAACTACATTGACCGCGTTGCGAGCGACGACATTGTTTCGGTACTTGCTACGCAGTTGGATGAAACCGTTGTTTTCCTGTCTGCAATTTCAGAAGAGCAATCCCTTAAGCGTTATGCGCCGGGCAAGTGGTCGATGCGGGAACTGCTGGGCCATGTGAACGACGGCGAACGCGTCTTCATGTACCGCGCGCTGTGGTTTGCCCGTGGCTTTGAGGATCCACTGCCCAGCTTCGATCAGGAAATCGGCTTCAAGGCAGCCGGCTCCGACAACGTTTCGTGGGCGAATCACATTGACGAGTTCCGCGCGATTCGTTCATCCACTCTCGCGTTCTGTCGCAATCTCCCGGCCGATGCCTGGCTGCGCAGTGGCGTCGCGAGCGACAGCCCGGTCACAGTCCGCGCTCTGGTTTACATTGTTGCCGGCCACCTTTCGCATCATGTGGACGTTCTTCGTGAGCGATATCTGTAAGGGAAGAGGTAGAGCAGAGATCACTCTTGAGCGAGGAAGTCCCGGATCAATTGCCGTTCCTTTTCATCCTTAATGCGGGTGAATAGTTTTGTGCCCATCGTCTTGATTGTTTCGGGACGATCAAAGGGCATCTGTGCGTAGACCTTACCGCCGCTGAAGTGACAAGGCTGGCACTTCGCTTCAAGGATTGGTTTGATCTGGGTGGAGAAGTCGACTCTCGCGGTAGTAGTTGCCGCAACTGGCGCGGATTTTTCCGTAGCAGCCGGAACCGAAGTCATCCTGGTTCCGGCGTTCATCCGGCCGCACCCATAGCAGGTGACGATAGAAACCAACAGGAAACCTAACAAACCCACTCTCATGCTCGGATGCTACTCCCGATCGGTCATCGGCGGCAATCGGTTCCAGAGTTGAATCTCAAACAACAACTACTTGCCTAACCTCATCCGGAGGGCTCATTTCGCGGGTTGCTGCCGCGGGAACCGTGGAAGCTTACGCGTGTGCGCATGCGCTGTTGCCACTGGCTACGCTTTTCGTCCGCCGCTTCGATTTGCGTGAGCACTTCGCCCAGGTTTTCGCCGCCCAACTGCCGCATCTTCAAGTAAAGCAGGGCTGGGACTATCGACATCAATGGAACGACGAAGATGTTTATGAGGCCGATAAGTTGTTGGTAAATCTGGCTGCTCATGGATTGATGGGCAACATGTATACCGCTCTCCGTGCTTTTGAATGCGGCAAGCCTGCCAAACAGAGCGCTGATTACGGCCGGGATCAAAAACTGAAGTACCGAGACGATGATAATGGTGCGCCACGAACGCGAGGCCAGCGCCCGCGCCCGATGCCTTGCCGCCTTGGTCTCCAGACCTTCCAGCAGCACGACCGGCGCGTAGAGGGCGTAGCGGATCGCGATCACTATACCGGGAATTACAAATAGGATAAGGCCAATAATAATACGCAGCGTCACCAGAAAGGATGTCTTCAAGAACGGACGCCAACGCCGCTTCAGCACGGCCAGGGCGAGGCGCAGCTCCACTGGTCGCAGCGGCGCGAGCGACAACTGCGTGACAATGACAGCTGTCATACCTGAGATCGTGGTCGCCGTTAGAAAGTTGGCGGCTATGTGCAGCAGTCCGGCAATTACCATCCCGCAGATGACCAGAACTTTTCCAACACTGATACCTGAAGGCTGAGAATTCTCCATCAGTTCGAAAATAATTAAGAGGACAGTGGTGATGAAGACTGGAATGTGCGCAATCAATGAGAGCTTGAGGAACTTGGGAAAGTACTGCACGTAAAGGGACAGAGCACGTCGATAGAGTGAACCGATTCCTTCGGCTTTGGCGCGTAGTGAGCTTGCAAAAGCCGCGGCCGTTTGGGGGCGATCCTCTGGCTGCTTCGAAAGCGCGGTCATTACAACTTCCGCTGCCCGCTTTCGCACTTTCTTGTTTTTATCCCGCAGATGCGGCGGCGGCGTTTTGATGTGCTCCTGCATCACGTTGCCGGTAACTCCAGCGAAGGGAGTTTCGCCGGCTAGCATCTGATAAGCGATAACACCGAGGCTGTAGATATCCGAGCGTGCATCCAGGGGTTGGCCGGCGCATTGCTCAGGGGACATGTACAGCGGTGTCCCCATGATGGCGCCGACGCGGGTTAGTTGGGTGGCGCCAGCCGAGCTGGTTCTGAGCCGCGTTTGCTGATCGGCCATTGCCCTTCGCGTATCTTTGCCAAACATGAGAGTGCGGTCATTATCTTCAGGAGACTCAGTGGAACGTTGCAGCAAGGCCGTAGACTTGGCGTCGGCTTCTTCGACCGGCTCTTTTAAAAGTTGGGTCTTTCCGTCTTTTACGAGCTGCGCCGCCGTGACGCCGGCGGCGTTGAGTTCAGTGTGAGCTTTTTCCGGGACGTCGGCTGAATAAATGAGAGTGTCGATCTCCAGGTCGCGACTATCGCCCATATGTTCGGGTTTGGGGGTTAGCGGCGGTGGCGTCGTTAATTGAGCGGCCGGGAAAGCTGTTGCGGCAGCTCCGTCGCTAATTCCTGCGGGCGTAGTTGGGTGCGTCGAGGCAGTGTTGGTTTCTCCGGAGGGACCGGTTATTTCGGCGTCAACCTCCGCGAGCTTGGCGATGCCGAAATCAAGCACTTTGACTCGATAGCCACCGAGCCGGTTAGGTTCGAGCCAGATGTTCTCCGGTTTCAGATCGCGATGTACAACTCCCTGGAGGTGGGCTTCGTGTACCGCTGAACAAACCTGCTCCAGGATATCGACTACCCATTCCAGCGGCAGGCGCTTTTCCTCCACCAGAACGTCGCCGAGCGTGCAGCCGTCGAGATACTCCATCACGAGGTAGGCAACTGGTTCCTTGCCCGCATGTGCAAAACCGAAGTCGGTAACGTCAACTACGTTTGGATGGCGCAAGCGGCCGGCGGCGCGAGCCTCACGTTTGAAGCGCGCGACAAATTCCTCGTTTCGCATGAACTGAGGCGTGATCAATTTGAGCGCAACGTAGCGCTCCGTGCCGAGGTGAGTGGCAAGATACACGGCCCCCATGCCGCCACGACCGAGCAGCCGCTCGAGTTGATACTTCTCGTCGAGCACCTGACCAATGTAAGGATCTGCATCGAGCATGCGGGGTTATGCTAAAGCAGTAGACAGCAAACAGTAAACAGCAGACAGCAGACAGGAAGAAGCGGACACACCTTGGTTTATCAAACCCTCTAATCGTTCCCGGCTGTTTAGTGATTGCTGGCTGCTGTTTGCTACTTACACATTTGCCACGCTCGGACAGTGTCGATGGGAACTACCAGCATCAGGATTTCGAGCAGCAGGCTGTCTTTGATCCAAACAATCAGAACCAATTCGAGGATGGCAAACACAACTAAGGAACGACGAAGGCCCAGGCGTCGAGCCACTATAAAACCGAGCAAGCAACAGAGGATGTCGCCGAAGGAATTGACCACAGTGTCGCCGGTATAACCGAGTGCGGCCGTTTCGGAACGGTAGCGATCGATAATGAAGTTTGTGTTTTCGAAGACTTCCCAACCAGCTTCGACTGCAACAGCCAGCGCCAGTTGCCAGTTTGCGCGGAGGCGCGACAATAGCCACGCAATCAACCAGAAAAACAGAAAGCCGTGAAGCACGTGCGTGAAGCTGTAGGGATCCAGGAAATGCTGAGAGTTGTTGGCGCTACAAATCTGGCCGGACCAGAGTTGAATGCTCCCGCAGGCGCAAAACCACAAACGACCCTCAAGGCGAAGCATGAGTGCTGTCGCCGCAAACGACGCTACAATCGCAAAGACCGGCCAATAGTTTTGTGCGGGAAAACGCTTGATGGCAGCGGGAGTTTTCAATTCTTCTCTCGCGAATATTTGAGCGTGTATGAAGGCGGCTCAATAGTTTCCGGGAGTCGCGGATCGCTGACGGGCGCGCTGGCGGCAATCCGGAGAGGAAGGACACCCGCCCAAACATTTAGCGCGTAATCTTCTTCGTCGTCGATTGGTGGGCCGGTGCGCACTTTGGCCGACACCTCAACAAGTGGCAGGGCCAGGACTGTTGTGGCCTTGAGTTCCTGTTCAGTTGGCTCGCGCACGTCGCTCCACCTGCCAGGAATCACCTGTTCAGAGAACGCAAACAGCGCCGCCAGCTTGGCCTCGCGATCATCAACGATCCTGGCGCGGCCGAACATCACCACCGAGCGATAGTTAATCGAATGATGAAAGGCTGAGCGCGCCAGCACCAAACCATCGACGAGCGTTACGGCAACACAAACATCGATGCCGCTGCTGAGCGTGCGCAGCATCCGGCTGACTTGCGAGCCATGGATGAAGAGCTGTTCGTCGACGCGTGCGTAGCCGGTGGGTATGACAAAGGGTTGCCCCTCTACGGTAAATCCCACGTGACAAATGAAGCCTTCATCGAGGATTCCATAGACGAGCTGGCGATCATAAGCGCCACGTTTAGGCAGCCGCTTTAACGTGGTGCGTTCAGTTTGCGGGAAGTCCATAAGGGTGAATCGTAGTTTGTAAATCGCGAATCGTAAAGAGATTCGCTGTGGGCGCGACGCGGGTGCGTGTAGAATAATCCGACTTCAAAGAGCGATGGCCCGGCCGTTTCAGCATCGGACCGTAGATTAGCGCCGACAAATATCCATAAGAATTCGAGGGCTGGAATGATCAGAGAAAAGTTAATTGAGGGCGACATCGGACGCTCAGGAGATTTTCGCTGGCGTGGACACGAGGTTTCGCGGATTGAAGGACTAAGCGATGCCGTGTTCGCGTTTGCGATTACTTTGCTCGTAGTTTCGCTCGAGGTGCCGAAGACTTTTGCTGAACTAGCTGAAACGATGCACGGCTTCGGCGCTTTTCTTATTAGCTTCATGCTGCTCTTTGCCGTCTGGTTCAATCAATACAAGTTTTTCCGCAGATACGGCTTGCGAGACACCCTCACAGTCGTGCTGAACGCGGTGCTGTTGTTCGTTGTGCTCTTCTATGTCTATCCGCTGAAATTTTTGTTCACCTTCCTGGTTGATAGATTTACCGGAGGCCACGGAGAAGTGAGGCTACCAAACGGAAACGTTGTGCCCATGATTGAGAGCAATGAGCAAATGGCGAGTCTGATGACAATCTTCAACCTTGGTTACCTGGCAGTTTTTGGAGTCTTCGTACTGCTCTTCTGGCATGCTTACCGCAAGCGCGGGGCACTTGAGTTGAATGAGCTCGAGCGATTTGATACCCGTCAAACCATGCTTGAAAGCGCACTCAACTGCGGCATTGCTGTAGTTTCGCTGCTCATCCTCGCTATTGGTGGGGCAGGTCGCGCGGGTCTGGCGGGAATGACCTACATGTTGACGCCGATAGTAATGACTTTAAACGGAAGGATCATGGGCGTGCGCAGAAAGAAGTTGAAACAAAGGCTATAGGAGGCAGGAAGCGGCTCATGATTTGTTCCGGGACGAACAAGAAGTCCAGAGTTCAGTCGTTAGGTTGTGTCTGTAGGGCACGGACAAGCTTAAGCGTGAGCTCTGGAACTGATTGAGTGATTTCAACGAGAATGTATCTTAGTTTTCTGCCAACTCTGGTTTTCCTGGTGGTGATGTTATGTTGGTTTGGCTTTGCCGGCGTCTTTCTAATCAGAAAGAAACCACCAAGTCCGCCTGATCAAAAACGCGAACCGGCTTCGCTTTTCGGCGTGGCATTGCAGGGAATGTCCTATGGCCTGGTTTGGGGAGTGCGCCGCCCGACGTTCACGCCTATCTCCAGCTATGGGCCGATTTCAATTGTGACGGGGTTGCTGGCGATTTGTGCCGCGGTGAGTTCTGTTTGGTTGATAACGATGGCGGTAAAAACGCTCGGCAAGGAATGGAGCTTAACCGCGCGTCTGGTTGAAGGCCATCAACTAGCTACGAGTGGCCCGTATGCTCTGGTGCGCCATCCGATCTATACCGGCATGCTGGGAATGCTGCTGGCAACAGGATTGGCCATTAGCCAGTGGGCAGCACTGCTTGTTGCGCTAATCATTTTTTTCATTGGCACGACAATCCGGGTGCGCAGCGAAGAAAAACTTTTGCGCGAGGCTTTTGGTGAGAAGTTTGAAGCTTATGCCCGCAATGTGCGGGCTATTGTTCCCGGGTTGTACTAAACGTCTCGCAGATGTAACGCAAACTGTTAGTTTGCGCTGTTGATAAAGTCTATACATCGATCGAACCTTCCGACGCAAATAACGGTTTGCGTTACAACTGAAACTAAATGAGCAAAGCGAAAATTCTTGCGACCCTCGGGCCTACCTCGCGCGATCAGGCCGTGATCGAGAATCTGATTCGTGCCGGCGCTGACGGCGTGCGCATTAACATGTCTCACGGAACTCTGGAAGAGAAAACGGAAGACGTAAGACGCGCACGCGCTGCCGCCAGTAATCTGAACCGCCCGCTGGCAGTGTTGGTAGACCTTTCAGGCCCAAAAATTCGCACGCGCCAACTCAAAGATGGTCAACCGGTGACGCTGAAAGCCGGCGATCTCTTCGTCCTTACCACTCAGGATATTGTTGGCGACGAGAAGCGAGTGGCAACCAATTACCCCGATTTGGCGCACGTAGTTGAGCCGGGCACTAAACTCCTGCTCGATGACGGGGCCATCGCACTGGTGGTGGAGAGTACGACAAAAACCGATGTGATCTGCCGCGTGATTAATGGCGGCGTGCTCGGTGAACGCAAAGGCATTAACCTTCCCGGAGTTCCCCTGCCCATCGATTCATTGACGGAAAAAGATCTTGCCGACCTGAAATGGGCGGTCGAGCAGAAGGTGGATTACATCGCGCTGTCTTTTGTTCGCCGGGCCGAGGACTGCTCGCGCGCCAAAGATCTTATTAGAGAGGCGGGCGGCCGCGCACCCCTCGTGGCCAAGATCGAGATGGCCGAAGCGATCGATCACCTTGACGAAATCATTGCGACCGCGGACGCCGTGATGGTGGCGCGCGGCGACCTGGGAGTGGAGACCAGCGTGGAGTTGGTGCCGGTTTATCAAAAGCGAATTATCCACAAGGCACTGCAAGCCGGGAAGATGGTTATCACCGCGACGCAAATGCTCCAGTCGATGGTAACAAGCCCGCGGCCAACCCGGGCGGAAGCTTCTGATGTGGCCAACGCAGTTTGGGACGGAACCGATGCGCTTATGCTCTCGAACGAAACCGCCAGCGGTCTTTATCCAGTTGCTGCAGTAGAAACAATGTGCCGCATTATTGAGTCGGCCGAAACCGGCAAAGAGCCGGAAGCGGATCAGATCGCGAAATGGGCTGGCAAACAATCGGGCCGTGTGAGCCGAGCGCTTTGCGAAGCGGCAGCCTTTGCTGCCGAAGAAATGGGCACAAAAGTAACCGCTGTGTTGACTGAATCAGGACTGATGGCCCGGCGGCTGTCAGCCTTACGCCCGCAACAGAAAATCATCGCCCTGACAAACTCGCCGAAAGTTCAAAACGAGTTAGCGCTGATTTGGGGAGTCGAGTCGCTAATCGTTCCACATGCTGATACGACTGAAGAGATGCTCAGAGTTGGAGAGAAGATTTTGTTGGAAAGCGGCGCCGTTGAGAAGGGCGAAATGATAGTGGTGATGGCGGGACGGCTATCGGGACTGGGACTGTCCAGCTCAGTGACGTTGTTTACTGTCGGTGGCACGCTGGGCGTTGCCGGAAGCGAAATCGCCCAATCTCATCGTTGAGTTAAGTCAGTAAAGCCGCGCTTCTCGTTGTTTGCAAGGGTCAAGAGTGCTGGCGGTAACGTAAAGGTTCGTTGGTTGTGGGAACGTTAGCGGAAGTGGTTAATCGGCGCGCAGCACTTCCTGGATAGTGTCTTGCAGCGAGGCTTCAGGTTTTGTCAGACCGGGTGCCTTTTGCGGATCGCGCCAGTTATCGAGAATGCCCACCTGATGAACGCATTGTAAGGTACAGGTTGGCGCACACCATTTTTCGGTGCTGTACTCACGATCGAAGTCGGCCATCGTGTAGTCTTCGAGTGGGATGCCTGGGTAGCCTCGTTGTTGGGAACACCAGTGAACTAATCCCTCTTCGCAAATATAGAGGTAACGCGCTCCGGCTCGACAACGCCACTGATACGGCTTCCCTTCGGCGATGCTGTCCTGGAACCAGTTGAGTCGTGCGTGATCTTTGTTCCCCAGCTTCTTCACCTGCTGGAAGATGTCCTTCTCTCTCGCCGAAAGGGGTTTGAGCGTGCCGTCGCCATCGTGAATGACACCGACGGTCGACGAGAAACCCAATTCCACAGCGCGGCGCGCAACCATAAGCGCATCTTCGGGATTCTTGATACCACCGCCGATCACGGAATTGATGTTTACGTGGAAGTCGGCATACTCCGACAGATAGCGGAGCTTCTTATCGAGCACGCGTAAGCTTTTGCGCGAAACCTCATCTGGCTCGACGTTATCTATACTGATTTGCAGGTTATCCAGGCCGGCTTTGTTCAGTCGCTTAATTCTTTCGGGCGTGAAGTAATAGCCATTGGAGATGAGTCCGGCAATCATTCCGTGACTTCTGATCTGATGGATTATGTCGTCCAGCTCGGGATGCATCATCGGCTCGCCACCGGAAATCGTAACGATGGACGTACCCAGCGCCCCCAGCTTATCGATTCGCCTCTTAATGAGTTCTATCGATACCGGCGACGACGTATGGTCATATTCATTACAGTAACCACAGGCCAGATTACACCGACGCATTGGAATTAGATGGGCGAGTACCGGATGCCGGGACGAGACCAGCGCCCGGCCGATAAAGCTGAACTGTCTAACTTTTTGCTGAATGAATTTGGTTTTACGCATTACGAGACCGAGAGCCGGAACCTGGAAGCGACCGAATAATGAAACCGAAGAATAGCTACAGAGCTTTCCAAACGCAACCCGTCGACATCCAGTATGGGCCAAATGGAAAAGGGCTCTGATTTGTAGACTCAGAGCCCAGCCCTTTTGGTTTGTTAAGCTCCCTTAGCCTTTAATGATCTTTACGGTTGAATCAAGTTTCAGATTAAAGTCGTCGGTGGAAATCTTGGGGTTCCGTTCCATGCCGCTCAGACGCATGGTGGTGGCATCGCCATTCTTTTCGACGATCTTTGTCTGCACCGGCATGCCGCCCGAATCGACCCAGATTTCAGCATACTGATAGCCCGCGTTTCCTTTGGGCACCAGCGTCAGGTGGATCGTGCTGATTCCGCCCCACAAAGTTTCTTCGCGCACATCCTGTACTGGTTGAAACTTTGCTTCAAGTTGTTGCTTCGACATGTACATCATGTCGAGAACACCGCCGGCGCCGCCCTGGCCCTTTACCGATCCTGATTTTCCTTCCAGGACCGTATTTAGACGCGGACGATACAACCGGTATTTCCCGTTTGCAACAGCCAGAATTTCATGCTGCGGTCTCTGCCACTCGATCCGAACATACGCATTTCGGCCGCTGGCAGGCATGTACATGACATTACCCGTGTACTGATCTTTGTCGCGCAGCTGCGAGTTGTACTTCTCCATGCTCAGACTCGCTTTTAGCGACTTGAGCGACTGCCGGTTGCGCTCCATGCGGTTCAAGACCGAACTCACCAAACCTGCACTCTGACCATTTGCCGCTCCTGGCGAACTGATGATCGAGACGGCGACTATTGCTAATAAAAGACCCAGGGGAACCAATCTCTTCATAATAACTAACTCCTCAAATACCTAAGAAAACATCTTTCATTTATGACTGAACCCAGACAATTTGTTCGGGTCCGAAAAAACCCCGCAATTATAAGGGATGACTAACGTATGTCAACCTCGTAACCAAGCGTGTTGCCCTCTTTGTCGACCACTTTTCTTATATCACCGACCTGCACGTCATTGCGGCCCGTCAAGGTCCGAACCACCTGTTCGACTCTCACCTTATCCTGCCTGTTTCCAATAAGTTCGGGGCTAATCAGCACCGTTGACGCAGTTCGGTTTGGATGCGCTGCGTAGCCTCGCCGTTCGCTGTTTTCGAACCAACTTTTGGGTGTCAAAAAGATGAAAATTAATATAACAACGCACAGAATGTCCCATTGCCATGTGTTTCTGGCGTAGTTCCAAAAAAACAACTTTCTTAACGCGTTCAACAAAATTAAGTTCTCATGCCGTTCTTGATTCAAGCAAATCGCGCGCCCCAAAAGCTCGGCGGAGGCATTCTAGCCTGCGCCAGAAGCCCTGTAAATCTCCTACTTTGCCGTTTACAACTGAATACTGGTGGCAGGTTCGACGATGTGGCCGTCGCGCATTTGTACTATATGTCGGCACATTGCTGCGGCTTCCGGGTTATGAGTGATCATTACGATGGTTTGATTGAAGCGGTAATTCAACTCCTGAAACATATTCAGCACCAGCGCTGAATTTTCGGAGTCCAGATTGCCGGTTGGCTCGTCGGCCAACACGATTGCCGGGCGAGTTACTACTGCTCTCGCCAGCGCGACTCTTTGCTGTTCTCCGCCGGATAGCTCCAGCGGTTTGTGGTGCAGTTTGTCTTCCAGCCCGAGAAGCTTCAACACTTCGCGGCGACGCTGCGGATCCTCGCCGCCGTTACCGTGAATGCGTTCAGCCAGCCGCAGATTTCCCTCCGCTGTGAGCGTGGGAAAGAGATTGAATCGTTGAAATACGAAGCCAATCTTGCGACGGCGAATGTCAGTTCGTTTAGCGTCACTAGCTGCAGTCAGATCCTCATCATCCACAATGATGCGGCCGGTCGTCGGAGTCAGTAGTCCGCCTAACAGGTGAAGCATGGTTGACTTGCCACAGCCAGACGGACCCATGATGGCCACGAATTCGCCCTCATGAACCTCGAGCGAGACTCCGCGCAACGCGGGGACATCAACTTTGCCAACGCGATAGGTTTTTACGAGGTTCTCAGCCTTAAGAATAGTTCTCATCAGCAGATAATCCGACTAGTTAACCAGACAGGACGCCTGATGTTAATACAGTCAGAGGTTTAATAGCTACCACGTGGAATGTGTCAGGGAGTAACAGGAGCCTTATTGCGTTGCCGTGCATCGAGATCGAGCTCCGGCAGCTGCCATCTGTTTTCCAGTACAAAGGCTTCAGGCTGGAACTCTCGATCGATGTCAGCCTCGGCAGGAGACTGGTAAGCGATACTCAGCTTGTAATGGTCATGTGGGCGCGTGATCTCAATGCGAGAAGGCAAGCGAAATTGCGCCGCTTGCCCAAACGGTTTTTCATCCCAGTAAGCAACATCCGTGATTAGCAGGCCCTGGTTGTCGAAGGATTGAATTCGCGCCAAACGAATAGCCGCAACGCGGTCAAACCAAAACCTGCGTAAGAGTCGAGCCTCGCCGGAGGCAGGCTGCGAGAACTCCTCCAGGAGGTAATAGCCTCTTACCACTCGCGTGCCTGATTTGGCTTGGGGACGGTTGTCTGGCTCGTCCTGATAAAACTCACTCCGAACATATGTGAGCCCACTTTGAGTCACGTCCTGGATCCCACTAACCATGAGTGCTTCGGTGAGGTGTTGCGGGCGCAAGTTTGAAAGGGCATTGACTGCCTCTTTGGCATTCATCACCTTCTTTGGTTTTTCAGAACCGGTAGCCGCTCCGTCCAAGTCCATTTTTTCGTAGGTTGCGTTATTCGTTCCTTTCACAAAGCGACGATACTTGTCATCGCCCTGCAACACGGCCACGCGAAAGGATTCACCATTTGAAGTCATCTGTGCGATGTCTTTGGCAATGAACGGAACTTGAATGATCAGGTAAATATTTCCGGGCCTTTGTACCGTAATTTGTCCGTCGGCCTGCTTATATTTTTCTGCAATGCCGGCCTCGGCAAACGACGTGTCTTCAAAAACTATATCCACCTTTCCGTGGATGGATCGGACCGCCGCCAGTCGATTTACTTCACTAATTAGTCGACCAGTGTTGGCTTCTACTAAAGGAGTGAGAAGTTGCGGTACCTGGACTTTCTTATGAGTGCCAAAGAGTCCGCATCCACTCGCAAGTATCGAGACTAAGATCAGGATGAGAAGGAAAGTGAGCCGTGCAAGCGAGCCGGGCTGAGCAGCAATTTGATTGGGCATGAAATGGGATCTCGTAATAACACCAAACAGTCACGATAGTCCTGATAAAATTAGAGGCTCAAGCTAACAAAGACGTTTTTCCTTGTCAACGCGCCGGTTTTCGTCACTGAAGCCTGCAGCGTTTGTTCTTCAAACGAACCAACAGCGCGGCACATTTCGCGGCATGTCAGCTTGAAAGTACCTTTCGGTAGCGTAGCTAACCCTCACCAGATGCACACTTGCCGCTCGCCCGTTAGTCCAGCACCAGACCATCCCTGCCAAATTTGTGCCGCAGCTTATTTATCGCGTTGAGAACTCGTGGCTGGCTGACCAATCGATATTCGAGGTTGCGCTTCCCTGGGAAATCAAGCAGCATTATTCCAAGCAGTATGGTCAAAATACCTTGCCCCGGCACGCCGGGAATCGACATGACTATGCCCAATGCTACGAGTACCAGCCCCAGAAGATTCTTAACGAAGATCCCAAGGAAGCGAATCACTGGTGACTTATCAGCCCACAACTCTCGCGGCGTGTCCTTCCGAAAGTAATCAGCCGGAATCTTCACCATGATGAAAGACACAATGGCCAGACTTATCGCGAACGTCACCAGGAACAGCAGGACCCCAAGGAGCACGCTCTTCCAGGTGACGAATCCGAAGACAATTGTTTGCATCGCTACCCTTCGTTCGCCTTGCCTATTCAATCTTCCTGCGAGCCTGCAGTAAAGGCTGCAAGACTTCGTTAACAACTTGATTTGCGACCTGAGGCAGCTTGAAATCCGGTGGCTGAGCTATTTGCCAAAACTCATCGAGACCCTTCGCGCCTGAACGTTCGAGAGCATAAGCCTGCACTAACAAATCAATCACATCCGCGGCCTTTACGAGCCGGGCCTCGAGGCTGACACGTTCTTCATAGTCCTTATAAAGTTCCAGATATGACGATTCAGTTGAGCCGACTCCAGCAACGATATCCGCAAAGGCCGATGTCTCGGCACTCTTTCTCGCCTCCGCGCCGAAATACCCTATGGCTGTTTTCGGCATATCGCCAACGCGTGTCTCGGCCCAATCGTGGAGCAAGGCCATTCGGAGCACGCGTTCGCAATTAACTTCCAGCCCGCGCGTCTTAACTTCATCTGCCAGCATCATTGCGGTCACGCAAACGCCAAAAGAGTGTGACGCTACCGACTCCGTACCATTAGGCAGACCTCGCAGAGTCCAACCAGTTCGCTCCAGACGCTTCAATCGTTGAAGCTCGATCAATGTGGTAAGCATTCCATTACTTTAACGCGCCGGGACGTGCCAACCAAAACCAGAGAAGTCCAGCTGACACGAAAACGGCGGCGCGATTTCTCGAGCCGCCGTTTCCATCGCACCCCCCGGTTGCGTTTACCGATCTTTCGAAGTCCCGGCATTATGAGGCGTAGTCCGGGATGGCAGCGCTGGCCCTTGCGAATTCATTGCAAATGGAAATTACAGTATGAGGGGCGCTCGGGGTAAAGCGAAGTGCTGCGCGCGCTCTCGCGCGCTACTCTGGCGCGTTTAAACGGTCTAACAGCCGGCGTGCTGGCAATTGCAACCGATTTCCATCACGTGCGACTTTTCGGCCTCTTCACAATACTCGCCGCAATACTTGCTATCTTTTTCAGGCGGACAATCACACGCCGGGTGCGCGCATTTGTTATCTGCATTCTCAGCCATAAAACTTCCCTGCTTTCTGGTTCGTTTGTGCCCTGGAGCTTTTATCCTAGAACTCTGCAACTTCAGTGGTCAAGCGCTAAAGCCTCTTCCGATCTGTTAGGGAGCCTCGCGCAATAGAATGGTCCGCTGCACGTCTCCAAATTTCAACACCATAGGTTTTTGCAATTGAATTGGGTGTTCCTCCCCGTCCACGCTTATAACCAAATTCAAACCGCTTCGACTCAGGTTTGCGCTCGGTGAGCCGGGAGCAATCGGCGCAACTCTGGGGATCAAATTATTCGCAACTATGCGCCAGGTGGACGGCGCACAACGGATACGAATTCCGGGCGTATCTGTCTCAAACGCTTCATCCACACTTAACGCCTCAGATTTGAAGACACCCTCTCCACAGCGTACCCCTGAGCCGTCGTAAAAAGTAACCAGGCCGGAAACGAACACATAAGGGACACCGCTGGAGTTTCTTACTACCATGCTTATGTTGGTTACAGGTGAGTCTTCCGAGCCATTCAGCGCGGTGGTCTTTAATGTTGCTTCCAGTACCGGGGCGCCAGCTGCGTCCAGCGCTACCGCTTTCTCGCTAAGCGCAACGCGCCTTTCTGATGAAGCAGCAGTCGTTTCCTGCGCCACTACACTAATGCAACTCATCAAAAACACTGCGCCAATAAGAATTACTTTCATAGTAATGTCTCCTTCAGTTGAGGCTGCGAAATCCGGGAGCTTAGATTCTAGTGCCGCGACAGTTTGCAATCAATCCAAATCATGATCTCTGATTGGCAAGCTAGCTACGCGAGGTAAAAAACGGGCGCCATGCGGCATGATGTAACCCTGAGCCTCTACAGCTAATTCATTTAATGCACTAGTTAACGAATGGGCTGGAATCATTTGCATAAGGCGAACCTGGTCGTCCGGCAAATCCGAAACAAGGACAACGCGGTAACGCTCTGATTTGGTGAGCAAAGACCAGGCCGTCTGACCGTTAACTTCATAAGCATCGCGCAGCCGACGCTCGAGCGCTTTCGAGCTGGGTTCATCAAACCATTTCAGAAAAGTCGGATGACCTAGGCCATCGCGACATTCGGCCAGCAGGATAATCGTACCACCCTCACTGCAAGCGTGCGCGGCCATGTCGAGAGCCTTGTGTGCCTGAATGAGATTAAGGTCGTAAGGCGAACCGCCGCAGCTGGCGATAACAAGTTCGCGCTTATGGGGGATTGCTACAGAGTGACTGATCAAATAATCACTGCAGCCAACTTGATGCGCGGCGCGCCACTCGCCCGCGTAAATACGGATCGCGCGTCCCCGTTCGTCGACCACGCTATTGATACAGAAGCGTGGCTCGATCAGTGAAGCAACTCGTTCGCATTCCAGGTGGACGGCGTTCCCCTCAAGAAGGCCGGTACCGACTCCCGGACGGCGTCCACCATTTTCAAAGTCGAGCGCTAATTTGTGGGTGGCCTCGATGGTGCGCGCGGAAGCGAGTCCGGGGCAGATGGATTTGCGGCCCCCGGTAAAACCAGCGAAGTAATGAAAGCCAATTGCTCCGGTTATGATCACTTGAGAAAAGTCTTTGAGGGCACTATTGACTTCTACCGGTGTGTCGCGCTCCGTGCTTCCCAACGAGATCATCTGAGAAGCGTTGTAAGCGGAATGGTCAATGGTTTTGATACGTTGCGCGATGAAGGGAGATAGAATCTCAACCTTCTCTTCCGGCGTAACTGCCCTATGTATTCCCGTAGCAAAGATAATTGTGAGAGCAGCGGGTGACACGCCCGACTGAATCAGCCGGCGCACGAGCAAGTTCAGAAGTTGCGCACTTGCGGTTGCTCGTGTGGCATCGGATACAACGATCAGGACCGAATCGTCGATTGAAAAAAGGTCTTCCAGCTGAGGGGATTGAATTGGCGCACTCAAGGCCTCGCCAATTTCTACGTCAGACAATGGCTTAGTGTCGTTTAAGTTTCCTGACAGGACTTCATAGCGGTTGTCATCGAAACTTAACTCCAGAGACCTTTTGCCGTAGCCTAATTGAATTTCCGTCATCGCGGTTTGAAAAGGAAATCACACGCCAAAATCCACCAGCGCGCGCTCGATGACATGCAGGGAGCCGAGGTCAGTGTCACCCGCAGTGCGCGCTTTAGCGAGCCATTTGCGAAGCTGAAGCGCTTCCTCGACGGACGAAATTCGGCAGGCGCCTGTCAATGCGAGGGTCACCAGGGAATCCGGAGCACCATGGGTGACAAGTGCCGCTTGCAAGGCAGCTTGTTCACGGAGATCAAGCGTGAGCAGTAGTTTGATTTCCATTAGCGCTCAAAATAAGCGGACGGTAATTAGAAGCGGTAAATATGACCCAGCAACTTGCGTTAGATCACACCCAACGATTGCGTGACATCGGCGATTATATCTGCGGCGGTCTCGATCCCCAGCGCAAAACGCACCGTTGCCGGCGAGACACCGGCGGCTTTAAGTTGCTCGTCAGAAAATCCCGCATGTGATGAATACATCGGATAACTTGCCAACGTCTCAACTCCGCCGAGCGAAGGAGCCGTGCGCACTAGCCGGAGCGAATTAAAAAGCTTTTCAACCTCCCGCTCACCACCAATGAGGTCAATGGCGACAACTCCGCCGAAGGCTTTCATTTGATGTTTCGCTAGCGCGTGATCCGGGTCATCTTCCAGCCCGGGATAGTAAACCCGGGCAACCTTCGGATGTTGGCGAAGGGCAGAGGCCAGCAGCAACGCGTTGTCGCAAGACCTGCGGACGCGCACGTCGAGCGTCTTCATGCCTCTCGATAAGAGATATGCAGCCGCCGGATCCAGAGTGGCACCTATCATCACTGACGTTTGTCTCACTCGGTCGATGAATTCTTTTCTTCCCACCACAGCTCCCGCAGTTAAGTCTGAGTGACCGCCAAGGTATTTCGTCGCACTATGCATTACGGCGTCGATTCCGTGTGCGATCGGCTGCTGCAAAACGGGAGAGGCAAAGGTGTTGTCAACGACGGAGAACAGTCCGGCCGTTTTTGAAACTTCAGCAGCCAAACTCAAGTCAACGATTCGATTTAGAGGATTGGCGGGCGATTCGAACCAGAAGACCCGGGACGTTTCTCCAGCAAGTTCAGACAAGTTGGCTATTTCATCGACTGTAATGAAGCGCGAACGAATTCCAAAGCGACTGAGAACTTTAGTGAGGATTTTGACCGTTCCGCCATAGACGGAGTCACAAGCGATCACCTCGTCTCCCGACCCGCAAAGCGTTGCCATAGTGCAAAAAGTGGCGGCGGAACCCGAAGAAGTAACTACGCACGCTTCCGCGCCTTCGAGTTCAGCGATTTTTCTTTCTGCCTCGGCAACGGTCGGATTTGCATAACGCGAGTAGAAATAGGCGTCAGGTAATTCGCCGTGCGCGTATCGACGCATCTCGTCGAAGTCTTTAAAAGCAAAAGTTGCAGAATGGAAAACGGGAGATACGACCGCGCCGAATTCCTGTTCGTCAGTGCGTTCGCCGCCGTGGACGGCAATCGTACCCGGCGACAGTTGGAGATCACGTGCTGAATCAACTGGACTCATGGGAATCTAAACTCCAGGCGTTGGCAGGTGGGCTAAGCTTACCAAATTGGGGACGTGGGCAACAGATGTGTCTGCACTAGGATCTGTTGAAAAATCTCATGCAGGCCTTTTCAAGTCATAAGCCAGGTCTATCCGGGCGACGCAACTCGAGTTTGTCGCCGGTAGCCAATTACAAAAAAGGGCCACCTAGGTGGCCCAAGAGGGTTGAACTTGAGGTGCGGCGGCCGCAGTGAAAGCTTCACTACAATGCCTGAACGCCTAAAGTTTTATTAAAGTCCTTATATAGTTCGTTGAATTCACGGACTCGGCGTTCTATCAGAGAGGGAAGTTCATCAATTTCGCTGACGTTAATTATGGCATTAACGTTGTTGAGGAACGCTGTGTGAGCGTCCATAGTACGCAAGGAGGGCGACAGCAACACAAAGAATAGCCGGCGACGCTGTGCGGGCCTCAAAATGTTTATCTCGCGTGTTACAAAGACTGGCCCCTGTTCTGCCGGGTCAAATCTCGGATCCAGCAAAACCACGTCCAGCAGGTTTTCGCGCATTCGATCGACTGCTTGTCTTGCGTCTTCAGCCACGAAAACCTGATACCCATTCGCCGCTAAACTGCGCGCAACTGTTTCCCGATTCTCTTCGGGCACGCAGACCAGCGCTTTCCTCGGATCCCATGAGGGACGTGCATAGGAGAGGTTCCGGCTTGTCACGGTCGGCTGACTAATAAGGCCTGAGAGCAATTCAGCCAACCTTTCTGCGGAAACTTCCGTCGGAGGTTCCGGAGGCTTAGCTTGTGATTCAAAAAGAGGAGCCGGATTCGGCTGTTCGAAACGGGGGTCGCCGGGGGAAGGGCCTTCGTCAGCAGCAGTTTGTTCCAGCGTCGCACTGGGTAAGCTTGAATCCACGCTGCTATGACATTTAGGACAGCGTAGGACGAAAGGCCGCGACGGTACCTTCGCCTCGTCGAGCTGCAAGCGCGAATCGCATTTTTGGCAAACAATAATCATGGCCAGTTTCTAATCCGGAAGTTAACTACTCAATCATACTCAACATCGAGCCCGGTTCTGAGACGGGAGCCAGTGGAACACCTTTGACTTCACGTTGGTTCATATAGTCTTCGCCCGTTACACCCTTCAATTCCAATAGCAAGTTATTTTGATTGGTTGCGAAAGCCAGCCCATCCTCTAACGAGACCACGCCTCGTTCGATGAAGTCCCTGATGACGCTGTCAAAATCCTGCATGCCATCCAGCTTTCCATCTTTCATTGCGTCAAGTAACGATTTTCCGTCAGCTTCGCCGGCTTCTATATATTCCCGTGTCCGCGGACTAGAGCGCAAAATTTCAACAGCGGCAACGCGACCGCGTTGATCCGCTCGTGGAATCAGGCGTTGAGAAACGATGTACCGGAATGTTTGTGCCAGGCGAGTTCGGATCACGGGCTCTTCATTTTTCGGATAGAGGCCAATTATGCGGTCTACTGTTTTGGATGCATCTATCGTGTGCAATGTTGAGAGAACCAGGTGTCCTGTCTCCGCCGCTTCGAGCGCAATTTCGGTTGTTTCAAAATCTCTCATCTCACCGATGAGGATTACTTTTGGCGCTTGGCGCAACGCGGCTCGCAATGCCGACGGAAAATCCTTAATGTCGTGACCAACTTCACGTTGATTGATCGTTGAGCTTTTATGTGTGTGCAGGTATTCAATCGGATCTTCGATGGTTACCACGTGGTAGTGCTTCTTTTCGTTAATGATATCGATGATCGCAGCCTGAGTAGAGCTCTTGCCCGATCCTGTGGGTCCGGTCATCAGTACTAGACCGTTCCTCAGCTCGGCGATTTCGGAGAGCTGACCCGGAAGGTTGAGAGTTTTTAGGGTGGGAATGTCAGTAGGAATTACGCGCATGACGATTGAGTAAACGCCACGCTGCTGAAAGATGTTGACGCGAAAGCGAGCCCGTGAAGGAAGTGAGTAACTGAGATCAGAGGTCCCGGTGGTAGCTAACCTTTCCGCCGCATCAGGATTCCCGTGCATTAGCGCCATCGCGATGATTTCAGTCTGATAAGGGGTGAGTTTTTGCATACCCAGCGGTTGCACGGGCGTGAGTTTCCCGTTTATTTCAACCTGGGGAAGTTGTCCTACTGAAAAGTTAAGATCGCTGATCTTATCGGACACGAGCAACATTCGCTCGATGATGGGCGGCAGATCGAAGAAACTCATTACCTGGAACTCCGGGGGAAAGTTTGTATTGACGAAAGGAAGTCGGCGGGTTGCCAGATGGCAGTTCACCCTTGGCGCAAGGATTCTCGCGCAAAACGATGCTAAACGCAAGAAAAATTTGTTGTTAGACGAAAGGCGGTTATGAGTAGTTTATTAGGCGGTTAATGTTTTCGCGGGAATCTTTAGCCGGCACCCAGATATCACCAATTACGGCAACGACATCCGCACCTGACTCCATGACGGCCCTCACGTTGGCACTGGTAATGCCGCCAATAGCGACCAGGGGCATCTCCCCCAGAGCGTCTCGGACGCGCGCTAATCCCTCGAGACCTACTGGTGCATTCATCGACTGCTTTGTGGTTGTCGAAAATATAGGCCCAATCGCGACATAGTCGATCGGCATTCGGGTTGCGAGTCGCGCTTGTGCGAGGCTATGGGTCGAAAAGCCAATGATTGCGTCACTACCCAGGAGGCGCCTGGCGGCGTCGGGTGGCAAATCTTCCTGCCCCAAGTGAACGCCATCGGCCTTAACGGTCAAAGCGATATCGACGCGATCATTGATGATGATTTTCGCACCGAGATCACGTGCGACCTGCACGGCGGATTCCGCCTGCTTGAAGAATTTCGAAGGCGGATGAAGCTTCTCTCTTAACTGAATCACTGCTGCACCGCAATTACTTAGTAGGACAACTTGTTCCGCATGCGAGAGGCCGGATAGATGTTGATCCGTAATCGGATAGAGATGAGTACCGCCGAACGCTTGCATAAAGTTGGAGCTCACGAATCTGAGTCTCAACTCTCTTTTTTCTTGGGCCGTTCGTTGGATTTAAGAACTCGCTTGCGGAGACGAATGTTTTGAGGAGTAACTTCGACCAACTCATCATCGCCGATGAACTCAATCGCCTGCTCCAGCGACAGTTCTTTTGGAGGGACCAGGCGCATTGCTTCGTCGGCAGACGAGGCGCGCATGTTTGTTAATTTCTTTTCCTTGATGGCGTTGACATCCAGATCAACGGCGCGTGCATTCTCCCCTATTATCATTCCCTCGTAGACCTTGATTCCCGGGCGAATGAAAAGAGTGCCCCTTTCCTGAAGGTTGAAGAGCGCATAAGTTGTGGTTTCTCCAGTTCGGTCCGCGACCAACGATCCAGTAGCGCGCCCACGCAATGCCCCCTGCCAATCGCCCCAGCGAAGAAACATGGTATTGAGTAGCCCCGTTCCTTTGGTCTCAGTAAGGAATTCGTTGCGAAAGCCAATCAAACCGCGAGACGGTGTCTCAAATTCCAAACGCACTCGGCCGGTCCCGTGATTAACCATCTTCGTCATTTGGCCCTTGCGGCGTCCGACCGCTTCGGTAACGACGCCGATAAACTCTTCAGGACAATCGATCACAACTTGTTCGATCGGTTCGAGAATGCGGCCATCGCTCATGCGGGTGATCGCCTCGGGCTTGGATACCTGCATCTCGTACCCTTCACGACGCATCATCTCGATGAGTATGGACAACTGCAGTTCGCCGCGGCCCGAAACTTTGAAAAGTTCTGGGGACTCCGTTTCTTCAACGCGTATGGCCACATTGCCCAAAATCTCCTTGTCTAATCTCTCTTTAACCTGACGCGAGGTAACATACTTGCCATCCTTTCCCGCGAAGGGAGAATTGTTCACGCCGAAGATCATCGAGATGGTAGGTTCATCTACGGCAATACTCGCCAGCGGTTGAGGATTCTCGACGGATGTAATCGTATCGCCGATCTCCACGTTATCGACGCCGGCCAGGGCCACGATCTCGCCAAATCCTGCGCGCTGAACTGGTTCTCGCTTCAAACCTTCGAAGGCGTACAGCTGGGAAACTCGCACCTTCTGAAAAGAACCATCAGGCTTCGCTACCGACACCTGATCACCCAGCGCAATCTCACCTGAGTAAATTCGTCCAATGGCCAACCGTCCTACATATTCGCTGTAATCGAGGTTAGCTACCAGCAACTGCAAAGAATCATCTCTTATCTGTTTCGGCGGGGGAATAGTTTTTACGATCTGATCAAATAATGGCTTGAGGTTTGTTGAGTCATCTGTCAGCAGTAGTCTGGCCATTCCCTCACGAGATACGGAATAGAGAATAGGAAACTCGATCTGTTCATCCGTAGCATCCAGGTCGAGAAATAATTCGTATATCTCATTGACTACTTCTTCGGGCCGCGCGTCCTGGCGATCGATCTTATTGACAACGGCAATTGCCGGCAGGCGGGCTTCGAGAGCTTTTCGTAATACAAACCGTGTTTGCGGTAGACAGCCTTCGGCAGCGTCAACCAATAACATCACGCCATCAACCATTTTCAGCACGCGTTCAACCTCGCCTCCGAAATCTGCGTGGCCTGGCGTATCTACTATGTTGATCTTTACATCGCGATAGTGAACGGAGGTGTTCTTGGCCATGATGGTAATGCCACGCTCGCGCTCGAGGTCCATCGAGTCCATTATCCGGTCGCGAACTTGTTCGTTATCACGAAAGGTTCCTGACTGTCGCAACATAGCATCGACGAGCGTTGTCTTGCCGTGATCGACGTGAGCTATGATCGCGATGTTGCGTATGTCTTGTCTTTCCTGACTCATTATTGGCCTTACATTGATGTGATAGGTGTCAAATTGCTGCTTACAGCGAAACTCTTATCCTATCACCTCGAACTCAATAACTCCCGCCGAGCTTTAAGGGTTGCATCCGGAAAAGCCTACGCGCAAGGTTTAGGTACGTAAGAAGTGCAGGGTATTTACGAGCTAAAGGCTCCGGTTTGTTGGAGAGCTTCGTAAAGAACAATACCGACGGCCGTCGCGAGGTTGAGACTGCGAACACGCGGATTCCTTATGGGTATTGTGAGGCATCTGTTCCAATTTGACCGCAAAACCTGCTCGGGTAGGCCACGGGTTTCTCTTCCGAAAACCAGACAATCGTTAACGTCAAACTCCCAGTCAGCGTAATTCTTATCAGCCTTTGTAGTTAGATAAAGGAATCTGGTGTCAGGCAATGATTGATAGAGATGCTCGAGGTTGGGATGTTTTTGGAGCACGACTTCCGGCCAATAATCCAACCCGGCCCGGCGCACTGCTCGATCGTCCAGACGAAAACCAGTAACTCCGACGATATGCAACGGCACCGTGGTGGCGGCACACAGACGTGCAACATTACCGGTGTTGGGTGGGATCTCAGGTTCAACCAGTGCAACGCGAATCATTGATCAGAATGAGAGTCGAGTTTTTGGTTTGCCGATAGGATCTAAAATACAAAAGGAACGACGAGGTTCACTTGAAGTACTCGTCGTTCCTTTTGAAAGGCCATGCTGGCCTCAGAAATTTGTGTGCGCCAGTTGAGGGTTGCTGTTGAAACGTCCTGGTCCGAACTATCTCTTCTTGGCTGCTTTCTTCTTGGCTGCTTTCTTGGGAGCCGCCTTTTTCGCGGCCTTCTTCTTTCCACCTTTTTTAGTTGCCATTCTTAGTTACTCCTTCTTTTCAAGTTTTTTAAGTTTCGAGCATGACCACAAGATATTGCGCTAGCTTGGCTCTTGTGGGCTAGTGTAAACGGCGCACAACATCTTGCTATATAAACGCAAACGCCCGCGATGTCAACAACTTATTACTCCTGGAGTGAAAAATTTTTTCGCCCCAGGCTCGCAAGCAAAGAGACAAACGAGTGATGTTTGTCTCCGAGAATGATCGCGAAGCAAGCTACTTCTTCGCTTGGATTCTATTCTGAGTGGGATTGATGTGAGTTAGATTTGTTTTCGCCCCTGACTAGCACGATGCTAATTGAGGCTCTTAAAATTTTAGATTCAACTCGCGAACCGAACTAACGAAAAAGTGGAGTGAAGATCCAGCCATCGTGTCGATCAATGCCGTAATAATTTATTACCGAATTGTTCTTGCTGCCAGTGGACACGCCAATGAAAGGTCCACTTGAACTTTCATCACTACTCGATGACAGACCCTCTGAGCTAATGCCTAGTGTCGGCGACACCGGCGGGGCCATAACTTGTTCTACTTGTTTGAGTTGCGTGTCATTTGTGGGCGGCCGCACATTCCCTGCGAAGAGCATCACTGAACGCTGAAAGTCTGCTAATTGAGATGAACGAGGTCTAACCAAGCTCCACTCACCGGAATCAGAAAGAGGATTGTGAGCGGCTGATGGCCGCAGTATCTGCATTTTTTTTGTACCAAAAGAGACGCCTTCAAGAAGCTGATCGATCGAGGTCGGCAGAGCCTGGTCAGCTCTTAAGTTTTTTTGTCTGACTTGATAGGAATAGTAAAGACGAATCGCTTCTGCTACTTCTTCGCCGCGAAAAATTGTTTCGACCTCACGTTCACGCTGTGCCTGCTGGCGAATGTTAGGAGCAGCGGCGAGCGCGAAGAGAGCCAGGACGGTCATCAGCGCAAGCAGCGCCACCAGCGTATAACCACCCTCAGAATGCCTCTTCAGGCAAGTTCGAGCGGTAATTGACGGTCTCAATGGCACACAGGGGCCTGTCCACATCTTGTGGTGTGGTCTAAGTCTAAGGTTCATCGTCCTCGCTATCAACTCTTGGAGTCGGCCGCTGAAGGGGATTGCTTCTGTCGCCCTGAGTGGTCATGCTCAGACTGTGTTTGATCTTCAGATTGCTATCAACGACGACAACTTCTTTTTCTGAAATACTCGTGACGCGGAACCTGCCACCGAGAAGATCGCCGCGCTGTACGTTGAGCGTCTCCTTGTTGTTCTTGTCCTGGAGGATTGCGGTGTCGATGTGGTGTGGCGTGCCAATGATTCCGATGTAACTGTAGTTAGGCTTTGGAGCCTCGGCTACACTCAACGTTAACGCATTTGAATACACCTTCCCGTCGGGCGATCGCAACATAACCTGCCGGCTGCCTGGGTTCGCGATGAGTGCTGCTGGAACTGTAGCCGCAAGTTGCTGTGGACCTATGTATCGAGTCGGTATTTCGGTGTTATCGACTACGACGCGTAACTGCGCTGTAATCTTGTCTCCGGATATTTCCAGCGGGAAGTCGGCAGTCTTTGCAAAGACATTCGCCGGCGAAATGTTTGCGAGCAAGACTGGCGGTGTGGGCGTCGGCGTCGGCGTCGGCGTCACCGAAACCTTCGGTTCCACTTTCGGAGGTTCGTAGTAGACAAAGATGTTGCGTCCCGCTTCAGGGGCTGACGCGGGTCCACGGTATACAACTGGCCCGAGGTCCTCCCGACCGGGCGTGTCTGCTTCAACCACAGAGGAGGGCGAAAGCTTAGATGGGTTACGATTCGCTGCGGAGGGCGGCGACTGAACGGCGGGGCGGACGCCTGTCGTGGAACTGCTGCCGAAGCCAAAGAACGTCCACCAAAGAAACAGAAGGGCAACTATCCCCAGCGCTCCCGCCAGGATGAGCTTATTCCGTTCAGACGGATTTCTAATGTCAGTTGCCTGCATAACAATTCTTAATGAACGGTACCGTCAGCTGCGCCCTCCTCTCGCGCAGTACGCTGGAAGTATGTAGTCATTTCCAGGCGCAGGCTTACTGGAGATACCCGATTTCCCGTGGTTGGCTCACCCTCAGCCGGCAGCAAATTGGTTGTTTCAGTCGACCGCTCCAATTCCACACTATTGATAATGATGAACTGCTGATTCGCTTCGAGATCGTGGATGAAGTGTCGCAGGTTCTGATACTGGCCCTCGACCGTCACGCTGATAGCTATACCCGGATAAACGCTCTGCCACTTTGTATTTGCTGATCGCGATCCGGTCGAACTAGCCTTTGAGGTTGAGGACTCAAGAGCCGTGTAAGTAGGACCAGAGGTGTTACGCAATCCGTTTTTGCGCATCAGAGCGTTGAGGCTATCGTACAGGGCCATGCGACCACTATCTGGTCCCAGCAAGTGGTCGCTTTCAAACTCATCCAGACTCTGATTGATTTTCTGAACTGAAGCCTCGGTGCTTTCGCCGCGCTTTACCATACTTTGCAAGTCTTTCAACTGGGCCTGAAGCAAAGATCGTTGCGCTTGAAGTCCAACCAGTTTGGAATTCGCCGGTACCAGAAAATACAGATAACTGACGACCACGAGCAGCAGGATTAGGACACTGCCGGCGAGCCCAATGATTTCGGCAGGACCAAAGATTCGCTGTTCGCGAGGGCCCAATTTATTAAAGCTCGCTCGTATCCGATCGCGTTTCGAAGTTTGAGGAGGCAACATTTGTTCGTTCATCGGATACCTCCATTGGCGACGTCGCTCGCTGTCGGCGGTGTAGCAGCCACTGCTTCAGTAGCAGACCCGGCCCTTGGCCTATAGATTACCGCCAGCTCATACTCTGCTCCGGTTTCACCTCGACCGCGCGACAAAGTCTGCGATCGTAGTTCGGCATGGAAAACGCCGCCACGATCCATTTCCGCAATCATCTCAGTTACCGTCGCCGGAGTCTTCGCCACCACCGTGAGTTCCAAGTCAGCCAGCGTTTCATCGCCTTGCGTAGTCACCCCGCGCACTGCAATTCTTTTGACGCGTACAGTTCCAGGCAATACCGACTCTATGTCCGCAAACAAACGCGACCATGAAAAATGCTTACGGTCTACCAGCGTATGCGCGGCTGCCAGGGTTTGCAGTTGTTCAGTCGTCAGGGAATTCCTGATCGCATCGGCTTGTTTCCGCAGGTTGAGCTCTTGTTGCTTCAGGTCGTTGATGTCCTTCTGGACGACTGCAGCCTGGGCGTTTGCCCGGCCTGTGGATCGCACAATGAAGACGAGACAAACGAGGGAAACAACGATAATGACGGTAGTTACGACCCACGGAAGTGAGCGATTGCTAAAGGGTTTACTCGCAAGATTAAGCTTAGTAGGCATTGGTTACGGGCTAAAAGTTACCTGAGAAGCATACACGCCCCGTTAAATAGGGTGCAACCGAACTGGCTCCTGTGCCTTCAGGGAACCAGGAGCTTACACGCCGCATCGAGCTCGGCGTTTCATTAAACCACCTTCGCTGGAAAGCATGGCCCATTAGACGTGGTTGCTCAGCGCTTGCACCTGGGAGGCAAGGGACCCTCGGTTAACGCGAGAGACGGCCGATAAGCGCAGATCCGGTTTCTACCACTTCGTTTGGCGCGGTAAAGCGCAGAATCGGCCAACTCCACTAAATGGATTGGGTCGGTTGCATCATCCGGGTAAGCTGCCACACCGATGCTGATTGTAATCTGGTGAGTGGTTTGATTATCAGGAGCAGCCCGGCGAGTGATCGGAAATCTGTGTTCGGCCATGGCAGCGCGGACGCGCTCGGCGGCAACCAGGCCTTGAGCGTAATTAGCATCCAAAAGAAACGCCGCAAACTCTTCACCGCCGAAACGTGAAGCAACATCTCCTGCTCGCAAAGCTTCTTTTATGATGCGGCCAGTTTCTTCAAGCGTCTTGCTGCCGACGAGATGTCCATACGTGTCGTTGACTTCCTTGAAGTGATCCAGATCCATCATGAGAACGCAGAAGGGCCTCGAGTCTGCCTCAGCGCGCGCCGCTTCGCGTCGTAATTCGGAAAAAAAAGATTTACTGGTTAACAGCCCGGTAAGTTCGTCATGCGCAATCAGCCGGTGGATCTGTTGTTGAAATTCTCGATCTATCTCATCAAGCAAATCGAAGCGAAACAGATGGTCGCCTATGACAATCTTGTCACCATCGTTGAGTGGCGCCTCGGTGATCGCCTCGCCATTGACCAGAGTGCCATTAGTAGATCCGAGATCGGTAATACGGCAGTTAGTTTGGCGAGTCTCAGGATCCAGTTCGCTCGAAATACGAGCATGAAGCCGTGAGGCGCGAGCATCATTCAGCCGAACGTCAGCTTCGATGGCCCGCCCAATTATTACTTCGTCTCGCTCGAGCGGGATAGGCACGGCCATTAATTCTCCGCGAAGTGAAACCAACGCCGGACGCCGCTCCCTTTGCAGAGGCTTCACTGTCTTACTAACCGGTTGCAGCTGGGTAGCCTCGGGTTCGTCTTCGTTAATATTTTGAATGGGCATCAATCTGGGCCAACTTGAGTTCAACCCTCACGAAAACCGATATCAAAGCAGATACGCAAGCAATCTTAGCTCGCGGACATTGTCGTCGCAAACCTATTCCTTATGATCAAGGTACTTTGGGGAGGCCCCTCTCGTGGCGCTTATGGCTCTCCTCCTATAAAATCATTATCAAATGGACCTGACCGGTGACCGGGTGAAGGAATCCGGTGTCGCAGGTGGAGAGGAAAAGCGGTTGCAAGAAAAGTCAAAAGTAAAATGTCCCGGGTCAGAAGGCAGTTTATCGGTAGAGCGCGTGGCCATTGCTCACCTGCCCACCGAATGGGGTGATTTTCAGATCGCAGGCTATCGCTCGCTGACTAGTGATGAAGAGTTTGTTGCTCTCTATAAAGGAGAGATGAGCCGTGACACACCCACTCTCGTTCGCATTCATTCGCAGTGTTTGACGGGTGACGTTTTCGGATCTACCAAGTGTGATTGCGGTGCGCAGCTCCACCAGACGATGGCGATGATCGAGCGTGAGGGCCAGGGCGCGATTGTGTATCAGCAGCAGGAAGGTCGCGGAATTGGAATCCTCAACAAGATTCGCGCTTATGCCCTCCAGGACAGAGGAGCGGACACTGTAGAAGCGAATGAACAACTTGGGCTGGCGGTCGACCTGCGCGAATACAAGCAGTGCGCTGAAGTGCTTTTCGATCTCGGATTGTGCCAGGTTCGTGTTATTTCAAACAACCCATTGAAACTACGAGCGTTGGAGGAGGCCGGGTTAAGGATTGTTGAAAGGATCTCTATCGAAGTGGAGCCGACTGAGGAAGCAGCTGGTTATCTGCGAACCAAAAAAGAAAAGCTTGGGCATTTACTGAAGTTTTCGTAAGACGCAATCCCGGCCCTTCAATGAGAGCTCTCATTAATGTCGCCGGCGTCGTCGTTCAAGCAATCTCCCCAGGTTGGTTCGCCCCAGGATACTGTGGCAGACACTCAAAAAATCTAAAGGTCGCGACGGACCCGCCGCGACCTTCTTTGCAAACGTAAAACTCAGACTACGGTTTCTTTTCCGATTCCAGCGCCTTCTTGATTTTCTCAACCACAGCTCGAGTCTGATCAGCGAAAGGACCTTTTGGATCCAGACGCAGGTATTCTTCGAACTCGTGCTGGGCATCTGCGGCCCGGCGCACTCGCAACAAAAGATTACCTTTCAATAGATGCGCCTGGGCAAGTTGGGGATTGATTTTCAAAGACTGATTGACATGGTCGTACGCTTTTTCGAGAGACGGTCTCGCCTGAGTTTCATCCCTGGTCTTTGCTGACATATCGAAATAAACTCGGGCGAGGCTGAGATGAGCCTGGTAAGAACGAGGTTCTGTCTCCAATCCCTGAAGTAGAATCTTTTCCGCGTCCTCATCTTTTTTCTGCCGCAGGTACAGCTCACCTAACGCAAACTGCGCGTTGGCTGCTTTGGGATCAAGCTCGCGTGTTTTATTGAGAGCGACTTCCGCCTTTTCCCACTGACCGAGATCCATGTAAGCCGTGCCCAACATGAGTTGGGCTTGAACAAAGTTTGGATGAATACTAACAGCCTTTTCCAAGTGCTTAACAGCTTCTTCGATGCCTTCCTTCTTACCTGAAGCAAGGCGAGCGGCCGCTTGGTCGTATTCATTTTTCGCGCTCATAGGCACATTTGCATCGACTATTGACGCAGCGGAAGCCGCCGGTTTGGCGGTTCCGTCAGGTCTAAGTTGAAACTGCAGATAGGCGTTCGGCGAAGTCGCTAGTTCGACATCTTGTCTCTGTTCTATGTAGCCCGGTACGCGCACAGTAATGGTGTACTGCGGTCTGTCCAAACCGGTGAAACGAAACCTGCCACTGCGATCTGTTGTTTCCTGGCCACAAAAGCCGCTACTGATTGAATCGCACCTAACTAGAACGTTAAAGGCTGGCTGACCGCTACCAGCATAACGAACCTGCCCAGATATTTGGCCAATTATGGGTTGAGTTTGTGACAACAACTGCGACGGCGCGAGCAAGAGCAAACCGAAAAGGAAGACGGTAGGAAACAATTTAGGATACATGCGATATTTTTCTCCTTTAGGACGAGAATGGCTTTTGCTTGTGAATGTTTGTTGGCTACTTTGGGGAGCTTGACGTACTTAATTTTATAATCTTCTCGACGCGTGCGACGGAGTCTTCAAGACCTTTTCTGCTCAGCGAGAGCAGTCTTAATCTTTTGAACGAGTGCGCGAGTTTGATTGGCAAACTCACCGTTGGGATCTAGTCGAACGTATTCCTCAAACTCTGGCAGCGCATCCTGTGCACGCCTTGCCTTGAATAATAGATTTCCCTTTAACAAATGCGCAGCGGCCAGATCAGGCTTTAATTGTAGTGCTCGTTTTGCGTGTAGGTACGATTTCTCGAGCAACGGTCGATAGTGCGCTTCATCATTGAGCTTTACGGCCATGTCCCAGTAAACGTGACCCAGGCTGAGATGGCTTTGCCAGGATCGATCCTCAAACTGCAACCCCTGGAGCAAAACCTTTTCCGCCTCCGCGTCTTTCTTTTGCCGGAGATAGAGTTCGCCCAGCGCAAATAAAGCATTTGCCGCCTTAGGATAGGCTGCCAGGGCTCGCGCCAACGCATTCTCAGCTTTATCCCAATCGCTTTGGTCCATGTAGGCAGTTCCAAGCAGTAAGAGTGCCTCGAAGTAACCGGGATATATCCGTACGGCATTTTCGAGGTGCTGGATGCCACTTGAAGCATGGTTGGAATTCAACAGGGCGTCACGACCTTTTTCGAATTCGGCGCGTGCAGCTTGAGGAACATTTACATCTATTACACCAGGACGGTTTGACGGTGAAGAAGCGCTTTCTTCGGCGACCAACGTCAGCTGAACGTAATCCGTTAATTGTGTTCTGAGATCCACCTGTTGCGACACTTCTTTAAAGCCGGGTGCTCGGAGTGTTACGACATAGACTTCAGGACTTAAGCCGATGAAATTAAATTTTCCAGAGCGATCGGTAGTCATTTCTGCCTCCACGCCGCCGCTGAAAGTATCAAGTCGTACCATTATGAACTCTGCCGGTCGACCTCCTTGAGCGTATCTGACCTGGCCATTTATTTGTAGGGGGATCGGCGATGCGTGTGGCGCTCTCTGCGCTCGAGCTAGGCCGGGCAATATGAGGAGAGAAAGAAGGACGACGAAGCGGAGAGAAAAGCGAAACATTGTCGCACTCCCGAAAGCAGATTATTTCCAAGGGTGACTAATTTTAACCCATAAGACAGAGAAAAAGAATAGGGAGGAGATTGCTCTCCTCCCTATGAAAAGATTCGTTACCGAATCGAATTAGAATTCAAATCTCACTCCCAGCCTGAGATTGAATGGAAGATAGTATCCAGTCACTGCTCGTGGCTTCAAGAAGTCAGGATTTGGCGGATTTCCAGCCCCAACAAAGTCGAGCGCCGCATTCTCGTCCGGCCGGCGAAGTTTCTGACTATTGAAGATGTTGAAGAAGTCAGCGATGAACTTCAGCTTCGTCTTCTCGGTCAAGCCAAACGCATAATCCGTGTGGACATCAAAGCGAGCGTAGTTTGGTGTACGGCCTTCGCTGCCGCGACCACCAACCGGAATTTCGCCGGTATTTAAGTAAACAGGATGCGGATCCAGTCTATTGATGGGAAGCCCAGTTTCGTAGTGAACGTTAAGACCAAGATTAAGGCCGTCAAGAGCCTTGAAGCCACGTTCTTTGCCGAAGCTGTAGCTGCCATAGACGTTAACGATGTGTCGCCGATCCGAGTTGAGCGGACCAACCCCAAACTGATCACCCAACAGGTTCAAGTCTCCTGTTGTAAAGTCAAACAACGAGCTGATGGCCGGATCGGTCTGGCCATTATCGTTGCGCAGGTGGCCCTCAAAGTTACCTTCTAACTTGGCTATGCGCCAGTTGAAGAAACCTTGCCAGCCGTTTGAGAAGCGACGATTGAGCTCAAGCTCAAACGCACGATATCTGCGGATGGCATCGGGGAAACCGTCAGCATTACCGTCGGGCGTATTGATTTCCGCTCCGCTCGGGTCAATGCCGGTTTGAGCAAAGCAAACGCTTTGGTTTCCAGCCCCGTCGAAGTTCCAGTCTGGAACACCGCCGGTTTGAGCACAGCCGGCCGGTATAGCGCCGCCGGTAGTGTAAAGAAACGGTACCAGGTTGACGGCTGCATCAAGCTTTGAGCTGATGTTGCCGATGTAGTAAACCTGAGTGATACCAGCCAGGGCCGCTTCGGGCGAAACGGACGCTGCATCCTCAACGATGCGCTTGGCGTCACGCCTGATGTAACGTGCGCTCAGCGTAAAGTTGTGCGGCAGCTGTTGCTCAAAGCCGAACGTGTGTTCGTCTGTGAAACCCAGCTTCGTACCTGGTGCAATCGGGTTAGCCGGATCGCTTACCGAAACAGACGCCGCCGCTAATTGGTGTGCAGCATCGATAATCGGATTGACTGTGCCGAACTGATTGATGACTGCGCGTCTTACGCCGCCAACAGTTGTAAATTCTGGAATAAAAGTCGATCCAATCCAGTCCTGTTCAGCCGAAAGCGAGCGTTCAGCTAAATCAAGCGGGATGAACTCGAAGAACCTACCATAGTTGTAGAACGCTTTGGTTTTTCCTTTACCCAGCGGATCAACCGTCACGCCGAGGCGCGGAGCCCACTGGTCTGTGAAGGTATAGCCGATGCGGGTGCCCGTTCCTACTCCAGGGCTACCAATTAACCGCTCCTGCTCCCAGCGAATGCCGACTAGACCCGTGATGTACTTGTTGACGCGCCACGTGTCTTGAGCATACCAGGCATGATAGTTGGAGTAAGTGGTGAAGGTCGGCTCGCTAAATTCAGCGCGAATGACCTGAAGACGCACTGGCACGTCGGCCGTTGAACCGTCGGCCAGTCTGACTGGGAACAATGGCAGTACGCCACCGGCATCATTCGGCCGGAAGCGTAAGCGGAACGCAATGCTGGTTGTTTGCCCAGTAGCATCACCGTTACCTGCCGGAATTGTCCAGCTTGGACCGCTGCGGTTACGGCTACCGTCGTAATAACCGCGCTGGAACGTGTAACCGAATCCCGCCGTGTGCTGACCCCACATGTTGTGGGTCTTGGAAATGTTAAATTCAGCGCGTCGGGTTCTGCTATCCGTAGGCTCAAAGAAGCCAAGACCGACGGCGGTAAAGTTTCCACGTGCCGGAAGCTGGCCTGTGAAAGCTGAAATATTAAGCTGATCTGAACCGCGTCTGTCGGATATCTGGTTAATGTCGTCAAACCCGGTTTCACTGAAGCGCGACTTGCCAAAACCCAACGAAGCGTTAATCGTCAGCGTAGATGACAAGGTGCCGTTATACCGCACTGACATGTTGCGAGTTCCATAATCCAGGATACTGTCAGCAGTCGTGTTGTCAATAATCAGCGAATTGAAAGAGCTCTTGTTGGTTTTCGACGGATCGCCAAAGATTGAGAAAGTGATCTGGTGGTTGGGGTTAACTAACCACTCCGCTTTGGCCGCGTAGTTCAACGAACGCGTGCGGCGAGCAAATTCAGGACCCCGGATAATTCTCAAGCCAGAGTCAGTAGTGCTCAGTGCGTTTGCTTCTGCGCCGCGAACAATCTCTCGTCTGACGCTGGGATTGAAGGATCCGAAGAAGAACAGGTTATTGCGGGCTCCCGGCACATAACCGCCTAAGTCGGCTCCAACGTCATATCCTTCTGCATGTAGAATTTTGCCGCCTGGGTTCCTGCGGGGAAAATCGTCCGGCTGTTTTCTTGTCGCCTCAAACGACTTCGGACTTGCAAATCCGTAAACGGCCCCGTGGTACTCGTTGCTGCCGGATTGCGTAATGATGTTAACGATGCCACCTTGCGACTGGCCATACTGTGGCTCAAAACCACCGGTCTTAACCTGCACTTCCTTAACGAATGAAGTGTTAATGCCGGTTCCGAGGGCGCCATAAATGCGCGTGAAGGTGCCGATACCGCCAAAAGCCGAGTCGGTAATGTTCACACCGTCTGCGACGTATAAGTTGTCGAGAGCGGAACCGCCTGAGATCGAGGGATTGTCACGACCGCCACCAAGGCCTTCCGTGGTGCCCGGTGCCAGGTAAAATAGGCTCGAAACGCCTCGCTGAACCGGGATGTTGGAGAACAGTTGATCATTCAGGTTTGAGCTCGTCGCCGTGCTCCCCTGGTCAATACCTTCACCGCCGCCGGTCACTGTGACTACTTCCGAAATGTTTCCAGCCTGCAAAGTAACGTTTGCGTTAGTAGATTTACCAACCAATACAATCACGTTCGTTACTTCAGCAACCTTAAAACCCTCTTTCTCGACTCTTACTTTATAGTTTGAGCCAGGGACTAGATTAGAAAACTCGTAGTGTCCCGAGTCACTGGTAGCAGTGGTGCGCTCGCCGGTTGGCGTTGTCAGCTTTACTGTAACGCCCGGCACTACACCGCCATTCGAGTCGACTACCTCACCCGAGATCGACCCGGAAGTTAAAGTATCCTGCGCAAACGCTGCCGTTCCGGCGAGGGCGATGCACAGGACCAAAAACAACTTTAAAACATTCTTCATTGTTTGCTGTCCTTTCGTGATTTCTGGAAAAGTGCCGCCGATTCCCTTTTAACCATCTTCGTCTTTGTTCTTCGCGGCACTCAAAATTCCGAGACTAACTGTCGTAAAAACTGTCTTGGCAGGTCGTTTCGCAATTCTTATGCCCGCACGGGTTCCCTTGCCTATCGCCAAGCCATTCATATATTTAGCAGCCTCTCGCAGCCTCTAGGGTGCTCTGGAAAATCCAAAATATTGGGAACAATCCAGAAATCACAACCGGCTCAGGTGCCGCTCGTTGGACCGGTGCTACCCTCTTGTTTCTTGCGCGGGCAGGAGTTCCGCTCAGAGTCATCAAGATACCTGCACGAATCGAAGTCATGTGACGCTTGCCAAAAAGGCGACCGAGCATTTCCCCTTTACAATCCGGCCACGAGGCAAGCCCCACTTAGGCGAGAAAGAGCGCGACACGAAAAGTAAATATGAACGTAGTCGTCACGACAAATACTCCCTTTAACAGTTTGCCGTCTCACGACAATGAAACCAACAAATCCCACTGCGAAAGGGGTGTTCGCAACGCTACTGCCCGTGACTTTCCGCTGTGTTAGACTGTCGCCAAGAACCACAGCCAGATAACTGTTTTGTCCGAACGAATCTATCGCGATCCGGTCCACAACATAATTCGCCTTCGCACTGACAGTAGCGAAGGCGAGTTGATGATGCGTCTGATCGACGCGCAGGAGTTTCAGAGGCTGCGACGGATCAAACAGCTGGGACTGGGACTCTATACCTATCAGGGCGCAGAACACTCCCGCTTCACCCACTCGCTCGGCGCTTTCCATTTGATGACTCGCGTTCTTGATCGGTTGAGCGAAAGATATGTATTGAACGAGCAGGACCACACCGCCGCCCGTGCGGCCGCGTTGCTTCATGATGTAGGTCATGGATCGTTTTCACATGTCATGGAAAAAGTTCTCGGCTTTCACCACGAAAAGTGGACCGTCGAGGCTGTACTGAGTGAGGCAACTGAAATCGGACAGCTTCTCCGCTCCTATTCGGCCGACCTGCCAAACAAAGTAGCAGCAATTATTGAAGGCAAATTTCAGCCGGCGGCTTTGGCTCAGCTCGTATCTTCACAACTCGATGTTGACCGAATGGATTACCTGCTGCGCGATTCGTTGATGACGGGAGCGAAGTATGGCATCTACGATCTCGAGTGGATCATTAACGCTCTGGCAATCGACGAGGAACATGATCGGATCTACGTAGCGGCGCGCGGCCTCTATGCCGTTGAGGAATATCTGCAGGCTCGCTACTACATGTTTCGCCAGGTCTATTTTCACCGCACCTTGCGCTCCGCGGAGGCAGTGTTGCGAGCGATCCTTCGCCGCGCGTTGAAGCTTCTCGAAACCGGCGAGCCGGTTTGGCATGCCCCGGGCACCGCGTTTGAAAAAGTCTTGCGCCGAAACGAACCGACGATTAGCGAGTATCTCGAGGTCGACGACTCCGATGTCCTGTTCCACGTAAAGCAATGGCAACGATCGTCGGATGAAATCCTGGCGGATCTCAGCAAACGTTTCACTGCTCGCCGGTTGTTCAAGGCGATCGATCTCGATATGCCGGAGGCAGAGCGACCCGCGTTTCTATCAGCTGCAAGAGAGTGCATCGCTCAAGGCTGGTTACGATCCGGATTACTACTTCATCGAGGATCGCGCCAGCGATGTCCCTTACTACAACTATTACACGGCGGAAGGCGCCGAGCCGAAGAGCCGGATCTATGTGGAAGATGGTTACTCGCAGCCTCGCATACGTGAGATCACTGAGGTGAGTGACGTGGTTAGAGGACTGCAGCGCGGCTACGAGCTGCACCGGGTTTGCTTCCCGGCGGAAGTGAAAGCCGAGGTTTATCGGCTCTACCACAAACTGACACCAAAGGACCAGTCGGCGGCTCTAAGCCAGTGAGTCAAATCAGATTATCTTAGGCTTAAAGCAATGAAACGAATCTTGAGCCAAATTCAGAATTAACAGTTTATTTTGGTTGGAGATTAACCATGGCGAGAGTTGCTAATGCAAACGTTGCGGTAGCTGACAAGTACATTAAGACAGTCCTCGAAGCGCAGGCAAAAGGTTGGGGCAATCCTTTACTCAACCATCTTATCTATGCGCGCCGTCCCTCGATCTTCAAAGGCGTGCGAGCGATGTGGACCGGCATCGATGCCTCAGGACTAATTGAAGCGAGTTTGCGAGCACTGATCAATCGGCGCGTCGCCTTCCTCAACGGTTGCGAGTTTTGACAGGACATAAATGCTGCCGTGAGCAGCCAGCTCGGAGTTTCCGACGACAAGATTGAAGCGGTCAAAGATTATGCGAACAGCGACCTCTTCACTCAGGAGGAATGCCTGGCGCTTGAATTCGCCGACGCCATGACAATCACGGGACATGACGTCAGTGATGAACTTTTTCAGCGCTTGCGCGGACTCTTCGATGAAGATGCTTTGGTGGAGTTGACCGCCACGATCGCCTGGGAAAACGCATCTAGTAAGTTCAATCGCGCTTTGCGCGTGCCGTCTCAGCAATTGTGGCAGAGGGCTGACCTCAATCAGTAGGACAGACATTAGCCGACGATGCAGAGCCGCGAGCGGTAGCGAGCGGATGCTGGTCGCAGTTTCGGTAACAGTCTGATCCTCGAATTGCTTACAGCATCCCTTAGCTACTGCCAAGCTGCCTGGGATTTTTCGTAAATAAGACAAAGAATACCATTCACGGTGTAATGCAGATTTTTCATACAAGCGATTCAATCTTTGTTCGCGGCCTTGCATTATTGTTACTCGGTCTTTCAATAAGCGCCGCAGCCCGCGAAACGGAGCTAAAGAATGTTGCACCGCGGACCGTGGAGCGACCGCTGTCTTTGGCAATTCTGGATTTTGGAAACGCCGCGCCGGGACGATTGGCCGCAGATAAACTCGCCATCAACCTCAAACGCGAGACCAGCCTAATCGTTTTAGATCGAGACCAGGTTCGGGCGGCAGCTCGTGGGGCTGGATACGAAAGCTCGTTGAGTCTGACACTCGAAGAGGCGCGCGATCTTGGCGCTGCACTGGGCTCAGATTTCTTCATTCTGGGCGACGCGCAAACTCTCCGGCGTTCACCCTCAGACGGCCCGGTTTATTTTGATTCTTACGCTTCAATCTTAGTGGTAAGCGCTCGCACAGGTAGGCTTATCAGCTGGCAGCGGCCGGCCTTTCCGGCAGATACACCGTCGGCAGCAGAGCAGTTATTACTATCCGAGTTATCAGGTTCTGAAATACAGCATCGGCTGAGCGTGACAGTTCATCGAGCTCACGAGGATGAACGGGGCGAACGAGAGCTGACAACCGCGGAGCAAATTCCCATCATCGAAGCTGCGCCCGACGACGAAAAAAGCGCTGAGGCGGAAGGTCTGCGATTACCGCGCCCGTACCGAAGATTTGTACCGGTCTACCCGGAAAGTGCCGCGCGTGCCGAAGTAGAAGCAACTGTTGATGTGTTGGTAGATCTCGACGCGACGGGTGAAGTGACTCGAGTTGAAGTGGTGCGTTGGGCCGGCTTTGGACTGGACGAAGCAACAGTCGAAACCGTTCGCCGTTTGCATTTCTTTCCAGCGATGCGTGACGGAATTGCCATTCCGATTCGCGTGCTATTACGCTACAACTTTCGCAAACCGACCAGGTAGAAAAAAGGTAAAAAGGTAAAACGGGAATGGGTAAAGGAAAAACAACCTGCAGCCTGCTTCGAGTGCTGGGCATTCTCGCCACACTCTCGCTTTACCCTTTACCCTTTACCCTTTGCCCAATTCACTCTGCTCGCGCTGCAGGAAATGAAGCAGCGCTACTTTCGACCGCAACTCCCGAGGGCCGGCTCGCTGTCTTTGATGACGCCTGGGCCAGGATAAACGATCGTTACTACGACCAAACGTTTAACGGCCTGAACTGGGACATACAAAGAACAACCTTTCGACCGCTGGCCGCGAAAGCCGGTTCGAGCGATGAGTTATATGCAGTGTTGCGCCGCATGATCGCTTCCTTAAACGATCCGCACACTCGCGTTTTTGCTCCCGAAGAAAAGTCTGATTGGTGGCGACCGCGTTTTGTTAGCGTTGGCCTTGCGCTGGCAGAGATCGAAGGAGTACCGACAGTTGTCAAAGTCGATAACAATTCCCCCGCGCAGCGAGCAGGCGTGCGTGCCGGTGACGTAATCGAATCCGTCGATGGCTCAACGGCCCTGGCTTTGGTCAACAGTCGTTTGACGGAGTTATCCGATCCCGCCAGCGCCTCGGCTCGCTTTCGTGTATTCGCAAAGCTGTTGGATGGGCCGAGCGGAACCTCAGTCGACGTAGTCTGGAAGGCGAAGGACGGCAAACAAAAATCTGCTCGACTGGAACGCTACTGGCAGCAGCGCGAGCTGGGAGTGCGAATGCGTCGCGAGCGAGGCGAATATGCCGTTGTTGAGATTGACGCTTTTACCAAACCGATTGCGGTTGCCTTCGCGCGCACCCTGCAGCAGAAACTTGCCGGCACACGTGGCCTAATCCTCGACCTTAGAAGCAATGGTGGTGGTGATGCTGAAGCGATGAGCGACATTGCCTCAACATTCCTGGGGATTGGCTCTAACCTTGGTCAGTTTACCGATCGCGCCGGAACCAGCTTCACGATATTGACCCACTTCAGATCCGCGCTTACTCCCGAACCGCTAGAGCAGACAAAGCTGCCTTTGATTGTCTTAACCGGCGAACGCACCGCGAGCGCCGCCGAAATCTTTGTCGAGGCGCTGCGGATTTCCCGTCGCGCAACAATCATCGGCACGGAAACCTGTGGCTGCGTCCTCGCAGTTCGCACGCGCCACCTCTTACCCGATGGCGGCTTGCTCGATGTCAGCGAACTTGATTACGAGACTGCCGAGGGCCACCGTCTCGAAGGTCATGGTCTGAAGCCTGACGAAACTGTCATTGTCGAGCGCAGCGATCTTTATGCCGGACGCGATCGCGCGCTGGAACTCGCACTAAAAGCCATCCACGAGATCAGGGGGAATAATTAAAACAAGAAGTCTTGCCAGTGTCTTTCTTGTGAGGGTTCGTGGTGCAACAGGCCAGTCCCCCGTCTTTTTCTACCTCATGCTATGATTCGCAAAGTCAGCATTACAGGTGAATAAAGAATGTTGTATTTGTCGCAAGTGTTGGGTCGCCCCATCCGCGATCTTGAAGGCGAGCGTGTGGCCACCGTCAAGGACGTCATTGTGCGTCTTGGCGCTGACGACCATCCGCCCGTCACTGGTCTGGTAGCCCGCTTTGGCCGCCGCGAATTCTTTCTCTCACGCTGGCGTATCACCGAGCTAAACGAGCAAGGCGCCCGCCTTAATTCTGACAAACTCAATCTCCGTCCCTTTGTCCGTCGCGATGGCGAAGTCCTGCTCGCGCGTGATGTGCTGGATAAGCAGTTGATCGATGTTGACGGGAAAAGAGTAGTTCGCGTTAACGATGTGCAGCTTATCGAAGCAGCCGGAGATTGGCGTGTGACTGGCGCCGACGTTAGTTTGCAGGGACTATATAGACGCCTCGCGCCCGCCGGTTTCATGGGCACGCGCAAACCTGTTGAAGTGCTGGACTGGGCCGACGTCGGTTACCTCGCCACGGATGCGGCGACGGTTCAGCTCAAATCTTCCAGCGGTAAACTGGCGCGGCTTCATCCAGTTGAAATTGCGCGACTCGCGGAAGCGCTTTCCTATCATCATGGCTTCGAAGTAGTTGAATCACTCGACGACGAAACTGCGGCTGAGACCCTCGAGGAAATGCCTTCAGAACAACAGGCGCGAATTCTCGGTAACATGAACGAGGAACGCGCCGCTGACATTCTTGAATGGATGGCGCCGGATGAAGCTGCCGATGTGCTGGGCGATTTGCCGGAGGAAAAAGCCGAAGAGCTGCTGGGCCTTATGGAAGGCGAGGAGCAGGCCGACGTCGCGGAGCTGCTTCCTTATGAAGACGACACGGCCGGCGGTCTGATGACGACACAGTTTGTGACGCTGCCGCGCGAGTTAACGGTCGGGGAAGCGCTGGCGCGTTTGCGCGAGATGGCGGAAACGCCAAACATGATCTACTACCTTTATGTTGTTGAAGGTGAGGGTTCATGGAAACTCGTCGGTGTGATCGCCCTGCGTAGTCTGATTCTGGCTGATCCGGAAATGCCCCTGGCGGAGGTCATGCGCACGGAGTTTCAAAAGGCGCATCCGGACGAGGCGGCAGACGAAGTGGCGCAAAGAATTGCCGAATACAATCTGCTGGCCTTGCCGGTACTGGATGAAACCGGAGATATTCTGGGCATCATTACTGTAGACGATGCGATGGAAATCTTGTTGCCAAAAGATTGGCGACAACGTCTGCCCCGGCTGCTGGGATAGCGGCTCAAAGTTTTTACGATAGATTCGGGAGATTCGCGTTTAGTGTTCTCTTAAGCATTTAGTGTTTTCTTATTTGAGATCTCAAATTCAGATCTGAAGTTTCCAATATTTATGACCGACGGAGACCCTCCAAGTGCCCGAATCACGAGCAGCGGTAAAAGCTACCGGTCGACGCCTGCTGCGACGGCCCGGTCTTCGTCCGCCAACTGGCTGGCGGCGCAGGCTCGTAGCCTATCTTGCCATCCTCGGTCCGGGAATGATCGCTGCCAGCGCCGGCAATGATGCCGGTGGCATTGCCACCTTTGCCGCAGTCGGCGCAGAGCAGGGTTATCGTCTACTCTGGATCCTGATCCCTATCACAATCAGCCTCGGTTTAGTTCAGGAAATGTGTGCCCGCATGGGTGCAGTTACGGGCAAAGGCCTCGCCGATCTCATTCGCGAAAAGTTTGGTGTCCGCTGGACCGCGTTTGTGATGCTTGCGCTCTTGATAGCGAATGCGGGTGTCACGGTTTCCGAATTCGTCGGCATTGCTGCTGCTACAGAACTCTTTGGAGTGTCACGATTCGTGTCTGTGCCTTTGTCAGCGGTGGCTATTTGGTGGCTCGTGGTTAAGAGTTCATACCAACGAGTGGAGCGTGTGTTCCTCTTCATGTCTCTGGTTTTCCTCGGCTATATCGTTTCAGCTTTTCTGGCAAAGCCCGATTGGAGCGCGGTGGCTGTCGGGTTGATAAAACCGACCTTTAGCCTTGAGTACGCTTATCTGTTTACCTTCGTCGCGGTTGTGGGCACGACGATCTCGCCTTACATGCAGGTCTACGTGCAGTCGTCCGTGGTCGAAAAAGGAGTGACTACAGAAAACTACGCGCGAACAAAAAAAGACGTCTGGGTGGGAACCATTCTGGCCATTCTCGTCGTGTTCTTCATCGTGGTTTCCACTGCCGCCACACTTAACAAACATGGGCTGCACGTTGACAGCGCAGCTCAAGCGGCCCGTGCGCTTGAACCTTTCGCCGGATCTTACGCGCAGACGCTTTTTGCTATTGGTCTGTTTGGCGCATCAATGCTGGCTGCAGGAGTGTTGCCACTCGCTACCGCCTACTCGATCAGCGAAGCGCTTGGTTTCGAAAAAGGTGTGTCTCGCAGTTTCCGAGAGGCTCCAATTTTCATCGGAGTTTTTACGTTTCTGGTTGCGGTCGGCGCAGCCATAGCGGTCATTCCTGGTTTACCGTTAATCCGCGTGCTGCTCGTCACACAAGTCATAAACGGCCTGCTGTTGCCGATTATTCTCTTTGCAATCCTGAAGCTGGTAAATGATCGCGAACTGATGGGCGAGCATGTGAACGGTCCCGCATATAACCTGGGTGCGTGGTTAACCGCAATAATCGTAACCATGTTGTCGCTGCTGTTTATTTTGGTCACTCTCTTTCCCGGGCTTCAGCGCTAGCCATTTATAAACCCCTCAAAGACGCAGCCAATTCTTTCTCGCCAAGCTGATCGATCAGTGATAAAAGATACTTCCTGAAATGCCAGAAGATGTTCGCCGGTAAAACGACAAGAACATGAATAGCGCCCGCCGCAACAACAAGGTCGTGCTCTTCTGCATAGCAACCGCGATCGTGTTGCTGGTGATCTATCTGATCTTCAGATTTGATCAGAGAATACGAGAGTTGCTGAACACTCAGATGGGCCTCGCCTCCAGGGCGGGCACTATCGTCGGGGTTCTGCGGCTGGTCTCCTTCGCAATTCTCGCTTACCTGATGGTGCGCGCTTTCAACGCGCTGATCTTCGGTCTCATCTTTCGCTTTCGGCGTGGGTTCGAGGCCCCCACGCTGGTTCGGAATATCTTTTCCATTGTTGCCTTTACGGCCCTGTTCTTCCTCATCTTTACGCTGATTTTTCCTGATGCCAACCTGGGCGCCGTATTCACGACCTCCGCTATCTTCGGTGTAATCCTGGGCCTGGCATTGCAAGACACACTGGGAAACTTTTTCGCCGGCATTTCACTGCAAGCGGACAGGCCTTTTCAGGTTGGTGATGTGATCACCGTTGGATCGGATCGGCACACCGGGGTCGTCGAGGAGATAACCTGGCGCGCGGTAAAGATTCGGACCTTTCAAAATCACATTGTCCTGATTAGCAACAGCACGGCCGCAAAGGAACCGATCGAAGTTTGTCCGCGCGAAAACCTGAACGCACGCATCGTGTTCTTCAATACAATCTTTACAGACTCACCGGCCAAAGCTATCCATGTTGTCAGAGAAGCGGTGCGAGAAGCTGACAACGTCTCGCCGAAAGTGGCCCCTATTGTTCGCGTTCGCGCCATTGGCGATAGCGCAATGGAATATGAAGTTAAGTACTGGCTGATTGATTATGCGAAATACAACGACACTGACGCCTTAGTGCGCCAGCGTATCTGGTACGCCTTTCGACGCGCTGGATTAACATTCGCCTACCCGACGCGAACGCTGCTGGTGGAAAGAAAAGCGAAGAGCGGTGCAGCCGATGGTGACGGCGGAGCAATTGTTGAACGACTGGCGGCTGTCGATATTTTCGCTCCCCTCTCCGCCGAAGAGACGGCCATGCTGGCCAGGGCTGCCACCAGTCACGTTTTCGCGCCCGGCGAAACAGTGATAAGGGCGGGAGATCCAGGCTCATCAATGTTCGTCGTCCACAATGGCCGGGTAAGAGTACAGGTCAGCGAAAACGGCAGGGCCCGCACAGTTGCCACCCTCAGCGAGGGAGCATTCTTTGGCGAGATGGCGCTGTTCACTGGCGAACCTCGAACGGCAAACATTGTGGCCATTGAAGAGACTGAAGTCCTGGAAATTGGGCACGCCGCCATGAAGCAGGTCTTCGATACCAACCCTGATCTGGTTGAATCGCTGAGTTACATTATCGCCGAGCGTAGGCAAGGACTGGTTGCCAGCGAGGACGTTTCAGCCACAGATGCAGACCAATCTGCCGGTCTTCTCAGCTCCATCAAACGCTTTTTCGGCATAAAGTAGCCTTGAACGACCCTGAGGCTTCCTCTCAATAGCACCCGAACCGCCTCTCCCTCCGCTGAATTTGCTCAGCATTTTCGTACCCTTGTCAAGAACTTGACAGGCTTACACTCAAATATTATTATTGTCGCACGCTCACAAGGAAGCCGGGTTTAGTAGGCGGCTTCGGAAGCCACACAGAGCGTAAAGAAATAAGGAGGAGAAGTAAGATGACTATTGTTCGTTATGATCCCTTTCGGGACTTGCGCACTTTACAGGAAGAGGTGAACCGGCTCTTTTCTACTAACCTGACCCGAGGCTTTGGTGAGGAAGGTATTGGCGCCGGAGCCTGGAATCCCAGCGTGGATATTTATGAGAATAAAGACCACATCGTACTCGAGGCCGAGCTTCCGGGAATGAAGCGAGAAGATTTTGAGCTGTCGGTGGAGAACAACGTGATCACGTTGCGCGGCGAGCGTCAATTTGAAAAGAAAGACGACTCGGATAACTACCACCGCGTAGAACGCTCTTATGGATCTTTCACGCGGTCTTTCACCCTGCCGCAAACCGTTTCAGCCGACGGTGCCACCGCTGAATATCGCAACGGCGTATTGCGCGTGACGCTGCCGAAGCGTGAAGAGACGAAGGCGCGCCGGATTGAGATCTCCGGCGAAGCGACTCCGACTTCGGCAAAAACCATTGAGGCGAAGGCCGAAACCGGTGACGAAGTCGAAGGCTGCAGGCAGTCAGTAATTGTTCCGGGTCTGAAAGAAGACTCTAAGGCGGGGTTTCAGCTCGAGACGAGCTGACCCCGCTAAAAAATAAAAACGGTATAGAGTAGACAAAAATTTTTATGCGTTTAGACAAGTTTACGCTTCGGGCACAGGAAGCCATACAGGCTGCCATCGAGTTGGCCGAGCGAAATCAGAATCAGCAAGTTGAACCGGAGCACCTGCTCGCGGCAATGCTCGAGCAGCCGGAAGGTATTGTGCGACCTATCCTCGGTAAACTCGGAGTCAACGTTCAGGTAGTCCTGAATGATGTTCAGGCGGCAATCGCACGCTTTCCTCGAGTCGAGGGCGGACAGCAATATTTTAGTCCACGACTAAGTCAGATCTTCACCGCCACTCAAAAGCACGCAGACAAAATGCAGGACGAGTTTAACTCGACCGAGCATTTGCTATTGGCGATTGTCGATGAAAAGGACGGTGAAGCCGGCAAGGTTCTCCGCCAGCATGGCATGAAACGTGACGATCTGCTTAAGGTGATTGAGCAGATGCGCGGTGGCTCACGAATCACGGATCAGAATGCAGAACAGAATTATCAGGCGCTATCAAAATACGCGCGCGATCTGACCGAGTTAGCGCGCAAGGGGAAACTCGATCCGGTAATCGGCCGCGACGACGAGATACGGAGAACTATCCAGGTCCTTTCGCGCCGCACGAAGAACAATCCGGTGTTGATCGGCGAGCCTGGCGTCGGCAAGACGGCGATTGTTGAAGGTCTGGCGCAGCGCATTGTTTCCGGTGACGTTCCCGAGACATTGAAGAACAAGCGCCTTGTAGGACTCGATCTGGGGTCGATGCTGGCTGGAGCAAAATACCGTGGCGAGTTTGAAGATCGGCTTAAAGCAGTTTTGAAGGAGATTGAGAACGCGCAAGGCCAGATTATTTTATTCATTGATGAGTTGCATACGCTGGTCGGAGCTGGAGCCGCAGAAGGCGCGATTGACGCCTCGAATATGTTGAAGCCTGCGTTGGCGCGCGGCGAGCTCCGGTGTGTGGGCGCCACTACGCTTAATGAGTACAAGAAGTACATCGAGAAAGACGCCGCCCTGGAACGCCGATTCCAACAGGTTTATGTGGGTGAACCCTCTGTGGAAGACACGATTGCGATTTTGCGTGGACTGAAAGAGAAATATGAAGTTCACCACGGCGTTCGCATTAAGGATTCGGCTATCGTGGCGGCGGCCACACTTTCTAACCGGTACATCACCGATCGTTTCTTGCCAGACAAAGCAATCGACTTAATTGATGAGGCTGCCTCTCGCCTCAGAATTGAGATCGACTCACTGCCGCAGGAAATTGATCAGCTCGAGCGTGAGATCCTGCAGTTGGAGATTGAGCGCCAGGCGCTACAGCGCGAAGAGGACGAAAGATCGAAGGCGCGTTTGCACGAGATTGAGCAGCGCATTGCGGATTTGCGCGAGAAGTCTTCGGGGATGAAGGCGAAATGGCAGTCCGAAAAAGAAGCTATTGAACGAATGCGCACCGCCAAAGCGGAGTTGGAGCAACTGAAACTGCAACTCGACCAGGTACGAAATGCCGGCGATTTGGCGCGCGCTTCCGAGATTCAATACGGCCAGATTCCGGAGTTGGAACGCCGCTTTGCCGCTGAACAAGAGAAGCTTGCGGAACTGCAAACTAACGGCGTGATGCTCAAGGAAGAGGTTGACGAAGAGGACGTCGCTGAGGTGGTTGCAAAATGGACGGGCATTCCCGTTTCCAAGATGCTCGAAGGTGAAATGCAGAAGCTGGTGACGATGGAAGACCGTCTCAGCAAGCGGGTCATCGGCCAGGCGGAAGCGTTGAAGGCGGTAGCTGACGCGGTGCGCCGCGCGCGAGCCGGCTTACAGGATCCGAATCGTCCGATCGGTTCATTCATTTTTCTCGGTCCTACGGGTGTAGGTAAAACCGAAACTGCTCGGGCGCTGGCCGAATTTTTGTTTGATGATGAGCACGCGATGATTCGCCTCGATATGTCTGAATACATGGAGAAGCATGCAGTGGCTCGCATGATCGGCGCACCGCCGGGATATGTGGGCTACGAAGAGGGCGGACAATTGACCGAAGCAATTCGCCGCCGGCCCTACGCAGTCGTGTTGTTCGATGAGATTGAGAAAGCACATCCTGACGTGTTCAACGTGTTGCTGCAGATTCTCGACGACGGACGGCTGACTGATGCCAAGGGTCGTACGGTCGACTTCAAAAACACCGTTTTGATCATGACTTCAAATCTCGGCTCGCGCGAGATACAGGATGCGGATGGCGACGAACAGGAAGTGCGCGAGGCTGTCTTGCAGGAGTTGCGGACAAACTTCAAACCAGAGTTTCTTAATCGCATCGACGACATCGTGATCTTCCATCAACTTTCACGAGATCAGATTGGCCAGATAATTGATGTGCAGTTGGAACGTCTGTTAGCGATGCTCGCCGAAAGGAATATTCAGTTGGTATTGGACGACTCAGCTCGTCAACTTCTGGCGCGAGAAGGTTACGATCCGAACTATGGCGCGCGGCCGCTCAAGCGCGCGATCCAAACGTTGATTCAGAATCCGCTGGCGGTGAAGCTGCTGAACGGCGAGGTTTTGCCGGGCCAAAGAGTGAAAGTGACAGCCAATGGCGACCAGATGGATCTAAAGGTCGAGGCGGCCGCGGCAGCGGCCTAATTAAACGGTGGCCGCGAGAGTTCGTGGCCGACCAACGCGGTGAAGCGGAGTCCCCAGCCGGCAGCCCGGCTGGGGTGCTTGTCAGGTCACCGCACTCAAAAAAGGAAGCGCGATGGCACAATGGAATCCCTTGCACGACCTGGTGTCTTTGCAAGATCGAATGAACCGACTATTTGAAGATGCGTCGCAGCGGCGCGCTGCCGAAGGCAACCCGTCTGACGAAGTTGAGTCCGCCGACTGGTATCCGGCCGCTGACGTTTTCGAAAACGATGGCGAGTACACGGTGGCTGTTGACCTTCCCGGAATAGATCGAGCGTCGCTTGATATCAGCGTTGACGACGACAGGCTAACGATAAAAGGAAATCGAGTCGCGCGGGGCACGACCCGGCATCGGGCGGAATGCCCTGGTGGCAAATTCCTCAGGACGTTTAGTGTTCCGTCGGCCGTCGATCAAAACGTTATCAGGGCCGACTACAAGGATGGCGTGCTTCAGGTTCACCTTCCCAAGCGTCCTGAACGCAAATCGCAGCGAGTTGAGATTAAGATTTCGTAGGACCAACAATTTTAGGAATTTCGTAAGCAGAGGGATCAAATGGCCAGGGACATATTCGGTAGGGATCATAGGAAGAAGCGGGATGACGAAGCGGAGATTCGCGTGACGGATCGACGACGCATACTGCTGGACGACGACGAAAACACGGACCGCGATACAAAGGCCGAGCCTCCGAGTCTTAAACCGAGTTACGTAGAGGAGCTGGAGGCACGAACGAAAGCCGCCGAGCAAAAAACGCTGGAGGTGCAGTCGCGTTTTGAACAGTTGCGAAAGCAGTTGCAAAGTGAAACTGATGAAACGCGCCAGCGCCTGAATCGTGCCGCTGATGAACGCGCGCAGCGTGAGAAGGCTGACTTCATCGCCGGATTGTTACCGGTGCTCGACAATTTGCAACGTGCAACTGATGCTGCTGAAGCGGGCAGCGCTTCGGAAGTAATTGCCGAAGGCGTACGGAGAACGGCATCGAGTTTCGAAAATGCGTTGGCGGCCGCGGGCGTTGAGCCAATTGACGCGGTTGGAGAAGAGTTTAATCCGGAGTTACATGAGGCGATTGAGACTGTTGCCGGCGCGCCGGGCGATGAAGGCAAGGTGGTTGCGCAACACACACGAGGCTACAAAATCGGCGACCGACTGTTGCGACCAGCTCGTGTTAAAGTTGGGCGCTCTCCGGATAAGGCAAGGCAAGCGGTGGAGTAATGGGCTGAGCGAGCGGTGGAGTAGCTTGAGATTTGAGATCTCAGATTCAGATCTCAAATTTCAGATTACAGATCTCGATTCAGATTTCAGATCTCAAATCTAGCTTTCAAATCTCAAATTACAGATTACAGAGTTCAGATTTAGATAGAACCTGCGAAGGAGAACCAGCGTGGCTGCAAAAGAGATGAAGTTTCGCGAAGAAGCGCGGAGTGCAATGTTAAACGGTGTGAACACGCTCGCCAATGCCGTGCGCGTAACGCTCGGACCCAAAGGTCGTAACGTTGTGCTTGGGAAAAAATATGGATCCCCGGTCATAACGAAGGACGGCGTTACCGTTGCGAAGGAAATCGAGCTTCAGGACAAATACGAAAACATGGGTGCGCAGATGGTGCGCGAAGTGGCCGTCAAGACGAACGACACCGCAGGCGACGGGACCACCACCGCCACCGTTCTGGCCCAGGCAATCTTTCGTCAGGGTGTAAAGAATGTATCAGCAGGGGCCAACCCGATGTCGTTGCAACGCGGCATTCAAATAGCAACCGAGGCAGTTGTAGCTGAGCTGCAACGAACCTCCAAGAAGGTGAAAGACAAAGAAGATCTGATGAACGTTGCCAGCGTCTCTGCCAACAACGATCGCGAGATTGGCCAGCTCATTGCAGACGCGATGGAGCAGGTCGGCAAAGACGGCGTAGTCACCGTTGAAGAAGCAAAAGGACTGCAGACCGAACTCGAAATCGTCGAAGGGATGCAGTTTGATCGCGGCTATTTGTCCCCTTACTTTATTACCAACGCCGATCGAATGGAATGCGTGCTGGATGAGCCGTTGATTCTGTTGCACGAGAAAAAGATTGCCGCCATGCGCGACTTGCTGCCAGTTCTGGAGCAGGCAGCCGGCGGTGGTCGGCCTTTATTGATTGTTGCTGAAGACATCGAAGGCGACGCCCTGGCTACGCTCGTGGTTAATAAGCTGCGCGGCACGATAAAAGTTTGCGCTGTTAAGACGCCCGCTTTTGGAGATCGACGCAAGGCCATTCTTGAGGACCTGGCCGTTCTGACAGGCGCGCGCGTTATTACGGAAGACCTGGGCGTCAAACTCGAAAACGTTCAGCTGTCCGATTTGGGCACTACCAAGCGCGCGATTGTCGATAAGGACTCAACCACCCTGGTTGAGGGTGGTGGCGATAGAAAGGCGATTCAAGGACGCGTGGCGACGATTAGAAAGCAGATTGAGGAAGCTACTTCGGACTATGATCGCGAGAAACTGCAGGAGCGGCTGGCGAAACTTGCGGGCGGGGTGGCGGTCGTCAAAGTCGGCGCGGCTACCGAGACCGCGATGAAAGAAATAAAGACGCGCGTCGAAGACGCACTTAACGCCACGAAGGCGGCTGCGCAGGAAGGCACTGTCGTCGGTGGCGGTACCGCCTTGTTGCGCGCCGGGCAAGTGCTCGACAAATTAAGCGATGATGATGAGGACGTTTTGACCGGAATAAAAATCGTAAGACGTGCTTTGGAAGAGCCGTTACGGCGAATTGCCGAAAACGCAGGCCTGGATGGCGCTGTAGTCACGGGTAAAGTTTCACAGTTGAAAGGCAATAAAGGATTCAATGCCGCCAGTGGAGAATATGAGGATTTGGTGGCCGCGGGGATACTAGATCCTACGAAAGTTGTACGTACTGCCCTCCAAAATGCCGCGTCTATCGCGGGCCTCTTGCTGACTACTGACGCCGCCGTCACAGATGCGCCCGAACCGAAGAAAGCGGCCCCGCCAATGCCGGGTGGCGGTGAGGATTACGACTACTAAACCCCAGCTGCTGTGAGGTGTTCGCGCGCGAAAGCATGAATATTCGCAATGCGGCTTTTTGCGGGTACGTGGGGTAGTCGTCCGGTGGCCGGAAATTTGCTGTGTAATCGTCAGCAGAATTCCGTTGCATCGAAACGCAACGGCGCATATGCTCACGACATCCAACCTTCCGAGGTTGGGTTAGATTTTTGCATCTGGGGGACAATCGAAGCGAGGAATTTGCTGTCGTAAAACGGTGCACTAAGTCTTAAGGGAAATTGGCAGGGTTTGCCAGGAGCACGACAATGGTTGATTTAGGATCGTATAAAGATAAATTTGGCGACAGCGGACAACGAATACTCGATCACGCGCTGAGTGAGTCGCGCCAGCGGGATCAGAATTTCGTTTCAGTTGAGCATATCCTGGAGGCCCTCATGCATGAGGAGCCCGACATGTTCAACTCCACCATGCGCGAGCTGTCGCTGGATCCGATCGTTGTAAAAATCGCAATTGACAAGCGACTGGACAGCACTCGTCAGCAGCATGTAGGCAAGGGCATCCGTATTTCTCCTGACACAACTGAACTTTTCAAACGCGCGATGGAACGCGCGCGGGCGCAGGGTCGCAAAGTGATCGAAGCTACGGATATCTTCTCGGCGCTTACAAACTCCGACAGCCTATTCGTTGAGGTGTTGAAAAACATGGGCGCCAATCCTGACCTTGTGGCTGAGAACGTACAGGCGCAGGTAAACAAACGCGAACGAGAAGAGGAACAGTATCGCAAGAAGTTTGAGTTGCCACCCTATCTCAAGCACTTCGGCGTTTCGCTGAATCGCCTGGCGCGTACCGATAAGATCGCACCGACGATTGGCCGCGAGAAAGAGATCCAACAGATGGTGGAGATCCTTTGCCACCGCGAGCGAGCAAACTCGCCCATGCTGGTTGGCGAACCTGGCGTCGGCAAGACCGCTGTAGTCGAAGGCCTGGCGCGCATGATTGAGATGGAGCCTGAAAAGGTCCCGGCGCGTTTGCGTGGCACGCATGTGGTTCAACTGCAAATGGGCGGCATTGTGGCGGGCACGATGTTGCGCGGAATGTTTGAGGAACGAATCAAGGGCATCATCGACGAGGTCAAGGAACGCGACAATCTCATTCTCTTCATCGACGAGGCGCACACAATCATGGGCGCGGGCGCGGCGTTGGGTACGTCTTCCGATGCCGCAAATATGTTTAAGTCGGCACTAGCGCGCGGCGATTTACGTATCATCGGCGCCACAACTCTTTCGGAGTACAAGGAATACATTTCCGAAGATGAGGCACTGGCGCGCCGCTTTCGTCTGGTGAAGGTTGTCGAGCCAACGATAAATGAAACGCGTGAAATATTGTTAGGCATTCGCCCGCGACTGGAAAGAAATTATTCAGTCAAGATTTCTGATGAGGCCATCAATACCGCTCTGGAAATGGCGCCGAAATACATACGCAATCTCCACTTGCCGGACAAGGCAATCGGCTGGCTCGATACGGCTGCGGTCAAAGTTGAAATTAACGAACCGCAAACGATGGTTGTCACTCCGGATCATGTCATCGATGTGATTTCGCAGGAGTCTCGCATTCCGCGCGATATGATCTTTCGCGATACCAGCGAGCGCTTTTCAATGACGGAAGCAATGCTCGGGCAACGCGTTATCGGTCAAAAGGCCGCGATCAAATCCGTGGCGCAAAGGCTACGGCTGAACAAAGGACCACTCAAAGAGTCGCACTATAAACCGGATGGCGTGTTGTTGTTTTTAGGACCGACAGGTGTGGGAAAGACGGAACTCGCCAAGGCGGTCGCCGAATTCATGTTTGGCGATGAAGAAAAAATGGTGCGGATCGACATGTCTGAATATGGCGACGGGACTGTCAGCATCGAAAAGTTGATCGGCATGCCGCGCGGGATTGTGGGCTCGGAGCGCGGTGGAATTCTGACGGAACAACTGCGCGAGAATCCCTACACGGTTCTGCTGTTGGACGAAGTTGAAAAGGCATCGCCTTATTTGATGAATCTGTTCCTGCAGGGCTTTGACGAAGGCTGGTTGACTGATGGCCGCGGCAAGAGAGTTTATCTTTCAGACGCGATCGTGATCATGACGTCGAATCTCGGTTCCGAGAGCTTCAAGAAATTCGAGAAGCCACTGGGTTTTGGCACCAAGACTGCGCAGGATTTCCGTGTGGTCAGGAACGAAGTGATGAAGGCTGCAGAGACGCGTTTCTCGCCGGAGTTTCGCAATCGCATCGACGAAATTATTGTCTTCGCGCCGCTGACGATGGATGAGGTGCGCCAGATTGCCGAGCTCTACTTAAACAGTCTCCGGCGTCAGATGCAACGTCAGGGCAAGGATGTCAGCGTTAGCGATGCCGCGCTCAACTTTCTGACCGAAAAGGGCTTCAATACAAAATATGGTGCTCGTTTTCTGAAACGTCACATCGATGAGAAAGTGAAACTACCGTTAACCGCCTTATGGAAGAGCGCAACGAATTTCGCGGTTGAAGTTGAAGATGACGAGATTGTGGTGAAGGCGGTGGCGGGCACAAACGCGAGTTTGAATTAGACTTTTCGGTTTCGGGAGAACCCACAATTTATCGGCACGCTCAGTACGGCGTTGTTTAGCAGGGCTTCAAGATTGTTTATTGAAGCCCTTTTTCCATGGCCTTTGAGAGGCATCGCTAATTAGTATAGTCAGCAACTAAGATGACTGCCTCTTGAGAGGCGACTCAAACATCAGCGAAGGTTCCAAGCAAAAATGAACTATTCAATACTGCGCCGCCCGGTTGTTACCCTGTTTCTCTTTGTCTTGTTTTGCGCCTCGGCTGCGGCGCAGCAGGAACCGGCGCAAAAACCGTCGCCCGAGAACACTGCCAAAGCGGAAGCAGTTCTCAATCGTGCGGTTGAAGTGCTTGGCGGCAATGCGTACTTGAATATCACCACCGTGGTCGGCCGCGGCTTCTTCACCACCTTCAGTGAGGGGCAATCACAGCTTCCCGCAAGATTTGTTGATTACATATCCTATCCGGACAAAGAGCGCACTGAGTTTATTAGCTCAGGCATTCGTGTAATTCAGACGAATTCGGGTGAAACCGGTTGGCTCTACGACGGCGCCACCAAATCCCTGGCTGACATGAAAGCCAACCAGATTGAAGACTTCAAGCGAAGCATGCGGACCAGCGTCGAAAACCTGTTGCGTGGGTGGTGGAAGAAGGAGAATGCAACTCTCAGCTATGTTGGGCGTCGAGAAGCCGGAGTAGGCCGACGTAATGAAGCAGTGCGGCTCACCTATCCGAACGGTTTCTGGATCGAATATGAATTTGCCGCGAAGGAAGGGCTGCCAGCGAAAGTGATTTACAAAGCAACCAGGAAGAAGCCGGATACCGACGAGGACGAAGAGGTAACTGAAGAAGATCGTTTAGCGAAGCCGATTACGATTGGTCAAATCACCGCGCCCTGGGTCATCGACCACTTTATGAACAACGTACAAACCAGTCGTGTTGGGTACGAGTCAGTCGAATACAATACGCCCCTTGCCGAAGCTTTATTTGCCAAACCGACGAATATCAAGAGCCTGAAATAGGATGTAACGCAAACTGTTCGTTTGCGATCGAACCTGGAAACAATGTCTCGTTGCCCTTCGAGTGAGTTCGCAAACTAACAGTTTGCGCTACAGTTTTATGAAGCCCTCGCTTATTTCGTTACTGCTGATCCTGCTTTTGCACTGCGGCGCACCCGGCAATCTTTTTGCGCAAGACCCAGCCGGCCAGGACGACGAAGTAATTCGCGTTGAAACTGATCTCACCAACCTTTTCTTCACCGCTACCAATAAACAAAAACTCTTCATTACCACGCTGCGAGAAGAGGACCTGCGAGTGGTGGAAGATGGCGTGCCGCAAAAAATTCTCACCTTTCAGCGCGAAACGGATCGACCACTTTCGATCGCTTTTCTGATCGACGTCAGCATTTCAGAGGAACGCACCCTACCGCAGGAGAAAGGAGCCGCACGCACGTTTATCGAGCGAGTAATTCAGTCGAGCAAAGATCAGGCGGCGATTATTCCCTTTACGGGCGCGGCCTACCTCGAACAAGGGTTGACCCGTGATGTCTTCAGTATCTATCGGGCCCTCGAGCGGACTGAAGTAGCGCTGCCGGCATATCTGGGTGCGGGCCGGCCTATCAGCGGCATCGTTTCCGGACCGGGAATGAAGGCGCCAGGTGACGAAGGTTCAACGGCGATCTGGGACGCGATCGCGTTGACATCAAGCGAAGTGCTGGCGCGAAGTTCCGATCCGAAAGTTGCCGGACAGCCACGGGGCCGGCAGGGTGTGGGCGCGGTTCAAACGCAAAAGGATTTCGTTCCGAACCAAAGACGCCGCGCGATCATACTGCTTACGGACGGGCGCGACTCCACCAGCCGGCTTTCACGAAGTGAGGCAATCAATCGCGCGCTGGACGCCGAGACGGTCATCTACGCAATTGGTATCGGCGACAAAAAGTATGGCGGAGTGGATCGCGACGAACTTAACGCAGTAGCGAATGCTACCGGGGGCCGCGCATTTTTCCCAAAGCGAGAGACTGACTTAACCAGTGCATTTGGAGAGATCGAGCAGGAACTTCGTTCACAGTATCTGATTGCCTACTCACCTTCCAACAAGAACCGCGACGGGTCTTATCGCCAAATGCGGATTGAAATCACCAACCCTGAGTTACAAAAAGAGCAACTGCAATTGCGACACCGGCCCGGCTACTTCGCGAAATCCGTGCCCACCAAAAGGTAGGTTCAGGAATTCTGCCTGGCTGGTTCAAACTGAACCACTCCGATGCGTCGGGATCTTTTGACTCTCTTTTTCCTTAGCCGCCGCGGACGTCGTTGAGTTGTCGTCACCGGGGCTGAGTCTGCAGCGGTGGATAACGCGTCCTCGGCAGGACCGTTTGGTGGTGTGGCACTCTGCCGGTATGCATCAGCGTCGGCTGCAGCGATTGCTGTCTCCAGGCGACTGTGACTGGTGGCCAGCAAATCCAGTTGCGCACGCACTCCGTTTCGTTCAATGTCCAGCTGCCGTCGCCGTTGCTCGCGTAAATCCTCCGGATGCGTGCTGCCCACCCCAGCCAGAGAATTCTCAATATTTTCCGGTTTCAACTTCTCATCCAGATTTTGTAGTCGCGTTTGCAGTTCCGCTTGTCTCGCTTCAACTTCAGCAAGCTGTGCGCGAAGACTCGCAGCTTTTTCCTGAGCCCGCGCTTGAGCCTGAACAGGGGTTCTCCCAATGATTAGGAAGGCGGCGAAAAAAACGAGCACGAATATATAGCGCATGTGGTCATTTTATCTGCTTCCTTGGCCTTCCTGCCGTCAGTAACGAAAATAGAACAGAAACTCCAGCCTCGCGTCAGGCCACGAATTACCGAAAAAGTTGCTTGGCTGCACGGCACACAAAATCAGAACTGTGAGCGTCAGCGCTCCCGGTTCTGATGTTGTGTAGGCTCGCAGGAGGCTGTTTACAAAACGTCAGGCAGCCTTAACTTCTCGCACGGGCACCGTGCCCAGCTCCTTCATTAACTCTGCAAAGCCTGCCAGATCCAGCGACTGAGGGCCGTCAGATAATGCCCGCTCGGGACACGGATGCACCTCGATCATCAAACCGTCAGCGCCGGCTGCAATCGCTGCCTTCGACATTGGCGGAACCAGGCTGCGAATGCCGGTACCATGTGACGGATCGGCGATGACCGGCAGGTGCGACAACTCCTTCACCAAAGCGATGGCGGCCAGGTCCAAAGTATTGCGCGTGGCAGTTTCAAAGGTCTTGATACCGCGTTCGCAGAGCACCACATTCTTATTACCGCCAGCCAGTAAATATTCGGCAGCCAGCAGCCACTCCTTGATCGTTGCCGAGGGACCGCGCTTAAGCAGAATCGGTCGTTCGAGAATGGCCAGCTTTCGCAGCAGAGAGAAGTTTTGCATGTTGCGCGCGCCCACCTGCATCATGTCGGCATACTCGGCGACGATATCGACATCAGTTTCACTCATTACTTCAGTCACTATCGGCAAGCCGGTTTCCTCGCTGGCTTCTCGCAAGAGCCGCAAAGCCTCAACGCCCAGTCCCTGGAAATCATAGGGCGAGGTCCGTGGCTTATAGGCTCCGCCACGCAACAAGTTTGCTCCAGCGGCTTTCACTGCAAGGGCAGTTTCCATTAACTGTTCGGCCGACTCCACCGAACATGGTCCCGCCATCACCGTCACATTGCCGGCGCCGATTTTCACGCCGCCTACATCAACGATGGTGCGGCGTTGCTGAAGTTGCCGGCTCACAAGTTTGAAGGGATGTGCGATTTGGATCACGTCCTGGACGCCGGGGGCAGCGCGTAACGCTTCAATCTCCGCTCGCCGGCCATTGTTGCCTACTGCTCCGATGACGGTGCGCTCCGCTCCCTGAATCAGGTGTGCCTGATAGCCGCATTCCTGAATTCTTTCGACAACGTGATTGATTTGTTCGGCAGTTGCGGATGATGACATGTTAACGATCATGATTTGTGTTCCTCAATTTCTTTAGTTCTTCCATTAATCCGTCTTGTGGGTCGACTAATACAGAACCGGGAGCGGAAGCGACCGGCTTCGGGTCTGGTCCGAACGCTCTTTCTAAACATGAACCCGGTTGCTACCGCTCCCGGTTCTGTATTACTCGACCCACGTAAGATTGACTGACTGCGTTTGGCTTCCGATCAGACTCACGAGCCAGCAACAGAAAGCGAGTGTGATTATCCGGATGATCTTCGAGGTTGCTGCGGATAATGGATCCACCATACAGCTCGGCGGTGCGTCGTCCAGCTATTGCCGCATGTTTACGGTTGCCCCGTTTAATTACCTGGGCGACGCTGCCCGCGGTGTCATCCGTTTCAATCACTTTGATTTGGGGCTGAGCGGCAAGAAAGTTTTTGCACTGGGCCAGGGCTGCGGGATGAGACTCGACCGCTTCAATCTCTTCAAACACAGATCCCGAACAGCCAATTAAATGATGCCGGATTGGTATTGCCACTTCGCCAACAACGGCCAGCGAACTTTTCTCGAATAGAGCAACCGCCGGTTGAATCGATCCAATCAGACTGTTTTCAACGGGTACCAGAATGTACTCCGCGTCGCCTGCATCAATACTATTGAAAAGCGCTTCGAAGGTCGGACACGGCTCCAGGTCAATGCTGTTACAGACCTGCGGTCCGAACAACATGATTGCGGCGTCTTCGCTGAAAGCACCGTGCTCTCCCTGAAAAGCGACGCGCGGTCTGTAAACCGAAGTGCTCACCAAACTACCTCGCTGGAGTCAGCGGATCCGGCCGCGACGAGTGTGGCCCGGCGCTCCTCCCTCTCCGTTAACCGCTCTCGATCAGTCAGCATCCGCGCTTGCAGGTTCCTTGATTCGCGAATGATGCGGCGGAACAGTTTGCCGATCGCGCGGCTATCGAGCGGGCCGCCGTTGGCTTGTTGCAAGCGGGTCAACACCTCGCGCTCGCGCTCGTTATCGCAGCAAGGCAGGCCTGCATTTTGTTTCAGGGCCCCAACCTTCATTGCCAGTCGTGCGCGTCGATTTAAGAGCCGAAGCAATTCGCGATCGATTTCGTCTATTTCAGTTCGCCAATGTTCAATAGTCATGGTGTTCGTCCTTCCGGAAGTTCTTTCCGTTCCAAAATCCGCAACGGGTCAACAACAAAAAAGCCAGCCGCGACTTGTTCCCGTTTGGGAGTCGCGGCTGGCTCGATGAAAGCTTTTTGTACTGGTTTTAGGTCTTCAGCACTTCACGCCCAATCTTCGCCTGCCCGCTTCTCCCATAGGAAAAGAAGCGGTAGGTAAAAGCGAAGTAATAAAAAGTGTGGGTGCTCGGCATCATGTTTCCTGTCGCTTCAGGCGTCAATCGTCGAAGCGAGTGGTTACTATAGGCAGGAGGCCGAAAACCTGTCAAGGATAAATTGAGTGAAAATGAGGCTTCTGCGTGGTGGTACTGACCTAATCACTACCGTTCAAGCGCCGCGCGGTCCCATCCAGCCAGGTTCGCGCCCGCTTCGTAAGTGGTTTGGCAGAAATCCATGAGTGCGTTTTCAGGTGAAGCGGACCTGCGCACGTCGTCGTACAACAAGAAAAACTCTTTCATCTCCGAACTGTAAAAAGTTTCCGCGGGAAGAATCTTGCCCTGCTTGATTGTTTCGCCAAGGCCTGCCGGCTCGGGCGTGGTGTAGGAATAAAAGGCAGCTTCCATGTCTTTGTTGCCTGGCCACCAGCCGTGGCTGATCACCTCATGCGAATAAGCTTCGCGCGTCATGTAGTCGGCGCCTTCACGCTCAGGAGCTGGCTTGCCGGAGAAGCGCGTGACAGCCAAATCAAAACTTCCCCAAAAAAAATGCACCGGACTAACTTTGCCAATAAAACGTGCTCGAAACTCCTTTAGCACCTCATCCATCTTTACGAGGGCGCGCCAGAAGCGATTAACATATTCAGAATCGTAGGACGCGCGCTGGTCCGCTTCGAAACGAATCGGATTCGGCACCTCCACGGGCATCGTCCAAATTCTTATCTCCATGCCCAAGCCGCGAAGGGCCGACATTACCTCGGCGTAGAAGTCTGCGACTGACTGGGGACGGAGCCGAAGCATAGTTGTGGAGCCGTCGCTGCACTTGATCAGGAGTTGGTGATCGATGAAATCAAATTCGATCTCAAACACCCGCCCGTCGCGATAGGGCATGGCTGAAGTTGTAAGGCCGCGGGCGGAAACATAGAGCGGCACGTTCCACCAATGGTTGACGAGCGGTGTCGTCTTTAGCCGGATTTTCCCAACAACCTGCGTCCACATGTGTAGCGTGGCCAGAGTGTCTTGCCATTCCGCGAATTTCAATTCAGGCCAGGAGTTGTTCATAGGAGTGAATAGTGAATCGTAAATCGCGGATAGTAAAGCGGCGCCGTTAGATCCCGGCGCCGCCTTCTATTTCAAACAATGCTGGTTCAAATTATGCTTTGGCCGCCCTGGTGCGGATGAAAGCGAGATTAAGTTGCGGCAGCGAATTAAACGTGGCCGCCTTGGTACAAAACTCCTTTGCCTTACCCATGTCGCCCTTGCCCTGATAGGCCTGACAGATGCGATAGAGATCGTAAGGGTTTTGCAGGTTCGCTTGCTGTAGTTCAGTTAGCGCCGCGTCGAAATCTTTGGCTTCGAGCGCAATCATGCCTAACAGCTCGTGGGCCTGTTTGGTCTGGAACGGATTCTTCGAGGTTTCAGTGCCTTTACGGAAAGCTTCGGCTTCACTCTTTGCAGTCGTCAGGTCTTTCTTAGCAAGCGCAACGCGCGTCAGGTTGTAGTGATGAAAGAGCACTGCGTTGTCTTTGATCTCCTGAGAGAGACTGGAATCGGACGTCATCTTCAGCAGGCGGTCGTAAGCCGCTTTCGCGTCATCGGGCTTGCCCATTTCAAGCAAGATATTGCCCTTGAGTTGCAGATCGCCAATCATACCGGCGACATCGTTGCTTTTTTCGCCCAACGCATACTGTTTATCGACTTCTGCAAGCGCAGCATCAAGTTTGCCGCTGTCGACGTCAACGACGGTCATCGCGAACATAGCGGTGCGGCGTTCGGCGTCGCTTCTGGCCTTGTCGGTAATCTTTTGTAGCTCGGCAGAAGCTTCATCCGGCTTGCCTTGATACATCAACGCCGATGCGATTCCCTGATGAGAGTTGATGAAGTTGGGATCGATTGCGAGCGCCTTACGATACTGCGTGATCGACTCGTCGAACCTGCCCATCTTCAAGTACAACTCGGCCAGGGAGTCGTAAGGATTTGGATCGTTGGGAATCAGCTCGATGTATTTCTTAAAGGCCTGCTCGGCGCTGGCGTTGTCCTCGTTTTGCCGGTAGGCATAACCAAGGATATTGAAAGCGGTCGAGTAAGTCGGCGCGATCTCGGTTGCTTTCTTGTAATGCTCGATGGCTTTGGCAAAATCCTGCTGGCCGAAGTAGTAGCCACCTACATTAAAGTGGGCCCGCTCATCATTTGGAAAAGCCGCCATGAGTTGATCGAGCAGCTCTTTTTGTTTCGCCACATTACCGTTCGCGCCCGCCTCGTTGGCGAGGATCAACAGCTTCTCGCCATTGGAAGCTTTGTCAGCCAGCGCCACGGCCTTCTTCAGATGGTCGAAGAATTCTTTACCGGTGGGGCTGACTTGCGCTCGATTCAGCTCCGCCAACGCGAAGTTCGGATCAAGCGAAATTGCCTTATCGTAGTGTTGGATGGAGTCCTGTACTTGTAGCTTCTCTTGTAGATCACGTCCCAGAAGGAATTCCTTGCGTGCGTCCTCTGAGGAAGTGGTGATGGCGATTTTGCCGCCGGCGTTGCTGGCTTTGTCTGAAGCGACCGGAGCAGCGCCATCCTCTACTTTTGCACAACTACTGAGCGCGATGACTGAAGCTATGAGCAGAGCTAAAAAGACAACTAAAAACTTATTTCGGTGCATTGGGGTTTCTCCTTCTGATTTTCCTGGTGGCGCAAACTGTTAGTTTGCGTAGATTGAATGGCATTCAAATGCTCGCAAACTAACAGTTTGCGTTACAACTTAAGCGGAACAATTAGCGATCGATTAAAACGCGAATCGTAATGATAATTGCGGACTTGATTAACTAAACGCGATTCGGGAATTGTGGCAGAGAATACTGAAGGGACCTGTGGCGGTCAAGGGAAATAATCCGCGAAGTTTTAGGAAGCCCAACTCTTTGGGTTTATTCCAAAATTTCGTAAGCACTTTTGCTAGAGATTAAAATAAGCCGGGTCACAGATGAGCTGTCGAATATAGATTAAAGTTCAGATAGCGAGGCCGCCATCAACTTGAATCACCTGGCCCGTGATGTATCGCGCGTCATCGGAAAGTAGAAAGCAGGCGATGCGAGCCACTTCATCCGCTTCAGCGAAACGGCCCAGGGGAATTTGCTCGATGATTTTGCCGCGGTAATTCTCATCCAACGTCCCCGACATGTCTGTCGCAACCATCCCGAGCGCCAGGGCGTTAACAGTTACCTTACGACTGGCTACTTCACGCGCAAGGGCTTTCGTCAGTCCAACCATTCCGGCTTTCGACGCAGAATAGTTTGACTGTCCTGCCATCCCGATCACGCCGCTGATTGAAGAGATGTTGAGAATCGATCCACCCTCTTCCTGGCGCAGCATCGTTCGCAGTGCCGCCTTTGCAAAATTCCAGGCGCCCTTTAGATTCGTATCCATCACCTCGTCCCAATCCGTTTCCTTCATACGCAGGATGAGATTGTCGCGCGTGATGCCGGCATTATTGACGAGAAAATCGATACGCCCGAAAGCGTCCTTCACTTGCTTTACCATCTCGGCTGCCGCTTCGGTGTTGGCGACATCGCATTGCGTTGCGCGCGCGCGCACGCCAAGCGCTTCAATCTCTGTCGTCAACGACTCAGCCGCTTCAGCGCTCTTTGCGTAGTTGAACGCGATGTCTGCGCCGCGGCGCGCGAGTTCAAGGGCAATTGCGCGACCGATGCCGCGAGTGGCGCCGGTCACGATGGCGGCTTTGCCGGCAAATTGTTTCTGCGATTCTGACAATTACATCTCCTCCAATAAACAGATTCAGCCTGGAAGATATTCTGACGCTACTACGAAGAGCACTATGGACAAGGCTCCATAATAAATAAGGGAACGAACGAGAAAATTAGTAATGTAGTCTTTTGGCAGGGAAAGCTTCTTCAACTTCATGTAGGCAAAAACTCCGTTACCCAGGGACATCAGAACTAGTACACCGAGGAGTGCCCAAATCAGAACCGTGCCAGATCCCGGCCACGCTTTCGATGCGATGAAGAATGCCAAAACGAAAACCAGCATCAGCACCACGCTATAAATTCGGTTGCTGGAGAACGAATCCAACAGCGTAGCCTTCTCTTCGACGCTTAACCGCTTGAGGGCCCTCTCAGCTAGCAGGCGGGTAATCACAACTGCAATAGCAAACCCAAGCAACGCAAGAATCACATCGTTTGACATGTCGGTCTTAATTGCCTAACAGACTGAGTGACCGGAGGTATTCACGAAACTCGTCGGCAAGTTCTTCGTGCTTCAAACCAAACTCGACCGTCGCAATCAGGAAACCGAGTTTGTCACCGGCATCGTAACGCTTTCCTTCAAAGCGCACGGCGTAGAAAGGCCGCTGCTTCAGTAGCGACCGCATCGCGTCAGTGATCTGAATTTCGCCAATGGCGCCGGGGCGAGTCTTATCTAGTTCAGCAAAGATGTCCGGTGTTAAAACGTAGCGTCCGATGATGGCCAGGTCAGAAGGTGCGTCAGCAAACGAAGGCTTCTCAACCATGTCGTTAATTTTATAGATGCCTTCTGCTACTTCTTCGCCGGCTATTACGCCGAATCGCGAGATAGCCTCGCCGGTGACCTGCATTACGCCAATCACGGGTGCGTCGTACTTTTCGTAGACGTTTAGCAGTTGCTGGAGCGCCGGAGTTTCGGAGTCGACAATATCGTCGCTCAACATTACTGCGAATGGCTCATCGCCCACCAGATCGCGCGCCTGCAAAACCGCATGGCCCAGGCCCAGCGCTTCCTGCTGGCGCACGTAACTTACACGGGCCATCTCGGAAATAGCACGCATCGCTTTCAACTCTGCATGTTTGCCGCGTGCTTCCAGAAGTTTTTCCAGTTCAAACGAAACATCAAAGTGATCCTCGATCGCAGCTTTGCCGCGTCCGGTCACGATGATCACCGATTCGATTCCGGAAGCGACCGCTTCCTCGACTACGTATTGGATCAAGGGCTTATCAACCAGCGGTAGCATCTCTTTGGGAGAGGCTTTGGTGGCGGGCAAAAAGCGCGTACCCAATCCTGCAGCAGGAAAAACTGCTTTACGAACCCTCTGTGGCATAATGAGTTGTTCTCATACCATATTATTAAGGATTAACCCAAGCGGGAGGTATACCAACAATGAAGATCTGTTCCATCAGGTTTCATACTCGGGAATGCATCCGCGACCAGGTAACATTCCCAAATGAAAAAGGACCTTGGTAAGTACGCCATTAAACGAACCGGCTCGGGCCTGGGCTTGTTCGCGCTAAAACCTATTCCGGCGGGAACACGAATCATTGAGTACACCGGCCCACTTGTTTCAAACGAGGAAGTCGAAAGAAGGACCAAAGGCAAGTACTTCTTCGGCGTCAATTCAAAGTGGTCGATCGACGGAACGCCACGAAGCAACACTGCCCGCTATATTAATCATTCATGTCGGCCTAATTGTGAGGCTCTGATCTCGAAGCGCCGCGTCTGGATCTGGTCAAAGCAAGCCATTAAGGCCGGCGAAGAGTTAAGCTACGATTACGGCAAAGAATACTTTGAGGAACACATCAAACCGGTTGGATGCAAGTGTAAGAAATGTGCTGACACCAAAACTTAGGTAGAATTGCGAACTAAACGATGCTCTGGCTCCAGAGGGCCAAATGTTTATAGCCTTCGGCCAACCACGGTTTGGCGCTCCAGCGGAGCGCAATGTGCTAATAGATAAGTACGTCGAACAAATAACATTTCGCTCCGCTGGAGCGAACAACCTAATAGACTGCGGAGTCAATAAACATTCGGTCCCTCCGGGACTGGGCCGCTTACTCTCTGGTGACCAATGCTTGATCTCAACTACGTTCGGGAAAATCTCGAGAAGGTAAGAGCGGGACTACGGTCGCGCGGTGTGGCGCCTGAAGTGCTCGATTCTTTTGCCGCTGCCGACGCTGAACGGCGTCGCATCATTGCTGAGTCTGACCAGCTAAATGCCACGCGAAACACCGCCAGCCGTGAAATCGGCGCCTTAATGAAAGAGGGTAAGCGCGACGAAGCTGATGCACGACGCAAGGAAGTTAACGAATTAAAGGAACGCATTGCGGAGCTCGATCGATTGCGCGATGAAGCCGAGACGAGCATGCGCACCCTGCTGACCTCGCTTCCCAATCTTCCGGCTGAAGGCGTGCCGATCGGCAAAGGCGAAGCCGAAAACGTGGAGGTGCGCCACTGGGGGAACAAACCTGAATTTGATTTCAAGCCCCAGGATCACGTGGATCTGGGTACAGCTTTGGGCATCCTTGATCTCGAGCGGGCGGCAAAAATCTCCGGCGCGCGCTTCGGAATTCTCAATGGCGCCGGTGCGCGGCTGAGCCGTGCCCTCGTCAATTTCATGCTTGATGTGCAGACTCGCGAGAACGGTTATGCCGAAACGTTGCCGCCTTTCATAGTCAACGCCAACGCACTTTTTGGCACAGCCCAGTTACCCAAATTTGAAGAAGATCTTTTTAAACTTACTGACGAGCGAGGTCTTTACCTGATACCAACCGGTGAAGTGCCGGTCACGAATTATCACAGCGATGAAATTCTCGACGCTTCCGATCTGCCGCTTAAGTTTGCGGCTTACTCGCCGTGTTTTCGTTCCGAGGCCGGCAGCTACGGGCGCGACACGCGCGGCATCTACCGGCAGCATCAGTTTGAGAAAGTGGAGTTGGTAAAACTGACAACGCCGGAAGAGTCGTTCAATGAGCTGGAAAGTTTGACGCGCGATGCGGAGTCAATTCTCGAGAAGCTTGGTTTGCACTATCGTACAGTTGAACATGTGACCGGCGATTTGGGATTCTCGGCGGCCAAGTCGTATGACGTCGAGGTGTGGTTGCCGTCGTACCGTGAATTCAAGGAGATCTCATCCTGTTCCAACTGTGTAGATTTTCAGGCCCGCCGCGCACAGATTCGGTTCCGTCGCGCCGGTGGAGCAAAGCCGGAGTATGTGCACACCCTGAACGGATCAGGTTTGGCGGTTGGCAGAACCTGGATTGCGATTCTGGAAAACTTTCAACAAGCGGATGGCTCGATTGTTATTCCGGAAGCGCTGCGACCGTACATGGGCGGGGCGGAAAAAATCAGCGGGCAGTGAGCAATGGCCAGTGAGCAGTAGGCAGAGCAGGAACCAGCAGGCTGACAAAAAGCCTTCAGTCCGCAACTTGGAACCGAAGGCTTTCGTTTGCCTACTGCCCCCTACTCACTTTATGCGCAGATCAAACGGCATCAGCAGCATCGACTCGCCACTCTTCATTCGATCCAGCAACGCCATATAACGAACGGCGCGCCGAGCGTCCTCGGGCAAGGTCGCCAGCACCGCTTCCCTTTGTTTCATCTGCGTGCTGGCTTCGTCGCCTTCGCTGAGCAGTTCCTGAATGAAGGTGCGCGGATAGGGAAGAATCACGCGGTGGACGCCTTTGTCTTTCGGAATCTTCGCCAGGTCTTTCGCTACTTCGACCGCGCGGTCAAGACCGCCAAACTCATCGACCAGCCCGCGCTCTTTACCCTGGAAGCCCGTCCAGACGCGACCCTGTGCGATTGAATCTATGTAAGCCGCGTCCTTTTCCCGCCCCTTAGCAACTTTCGGCACGAAGTCGTTGTAATAAGTTGTCTTGATCCAGTCTTCAAACTTCGCCCGTTCCTCGGGAGTAAACTTTTCGGTCTCACGAAACATGCCGGCGTTCTTGCCCCGCAGAAGGTATTCGTTTGAGAGTCCAATCCAGTCGTAGAAACCTCTCATCACCGGCTTGCCGGCTACGACACCGATCGAACCGGTAATCGTGGAGGGTTGAGCAACGATCTTGTTGGCTCCGCAAGCGATGTAATAACCGCCTGATGCGGCCACGTCGCTCATTGAGATCACCACCGGCTTCTTTTCTTTTGCCGCGACCACGGAGTGCCAGATGATGTCTGACGCCAGACCCGAACCGCCGGGGCTGTCTACTCTGATCACGATTGCCTTGATCGTTTTGTCTTCGCGCGCATCGTCGATGGCTTTTGAAAGCGTGTCAGAGCCAATCGACTGATTGCCGCGAGGGCTGTTCTCGGACTCTCCGGAACCGATAGCGCCGGTGGCGTAGATGACTGCAATTTTTTCACCTTCATTGAGACCAAGCGACTCGGCTTCGATTCGCGAGTAATCGCCACCCTTAACAATCGGCAGCTTATCGGCATCTTTGTAGCCCAACTTCGTCTTCAACTCTTTCTCGAGTTCTTCCCGGTAGGCGACGCCGTCGATGAGCCCCGCATCTTTGGCCTTCAGCGCGCCATAAGGTGCATCGTCGATGATGGCGCGCACCTGGTCGGAAGTTTTGCCGCGGCTCTTGGCAATCGCATCAACATAGCGATTGAACAGATCGTCGAGCAGCGAATTCATGAATTCGCGATGAGCTTCAGACATGTCTTTGCGAGTGAAGGTGTCGCCGGCGCTCTTGTACTTTCCGATCTGATAGATGTCGGGATAGATACCAAGCTTATCGAGTGAGCCGCGGAAGAACATGACGTCGGCGGCCAGGCCATTGATGAATAACTCTCCCGGCGGCGCCAGATAAATTTTGTCGCATGCGCTGGCGATGTAGTACTCCTTGTTCATCCCGTATTCCAGGTAGGCGTATACAGGTTTACCCGAGGAACGAAAATCGGTGATAGCGTCGCGAATTTCCTCCGACTTGCCCCAACCGGCGCCGGACATGTCTATCTCCAGCACGACGACCTTGATGCGTTTGTCTACCTTGGCCTTCTTGAATTGCAGAATGAGGTTCGTGAGTGATTGGTCCGTTGAACCAAAAAATCTCCTCAGCGGATCGTAAGGGACGTAATCCGGTAAGGAGCCGGCGACGCGGAGGGTGAGCACGCTGTTGTCAGCGATGCTCGGCTCATTCTGCCGGAACGCGGAGATTACAACCGCGAGGCCGATCAATGTGACCAAAACCAGCCCCACCACAATGCTGGTAATAATCAAAACCGTCTTTCGTGTGCGCGACATTGCCATATTAATTCCTGCCTTTATTGCTAATTAGTTAAAAATTATTCGTGCTTTGAGTACGTAGGTGGGAAGGAAAAGGTTTAGGGAAGATAGGGGAAAGGCAATAGGGAAAAAGGGAAAAGGGGAAGAGGGTAAAGGGTTTCGCTTTCGCTCCTTTCCCCTTTTACCCCTTTCCCCCAAAAGTCTTAACTATCCAGCCGCCGCCGACGACTTCGTCGCCACGATAGAACACGGTCGCCTGGCCAGGCGTAATTGCTCGCTGCGGTTCATCGAAATTGATACGAACGCGGTTGTTCTCGATTGGAGTGATGGTTGCTTGCGCCGGTTGGTGTCGATAACGCACGCGTACTTCTGCGCGCACCGAGTCGCCCAGTTGATCAAAAGCAATCCAGTTAACTCCGGCGGCGGTGAATTCCTTGCTCAGCAACTCGTCCTGCTCGCCAACTACGATCCGGTTCCTGGCGGCGTCGATGTTGGTTACGTAAAGCGGTTGAGCTGCGGCGATACCGATGCCGCGGCGCTGTCCGATCGTGTAACGATGAATACCTGCATGTTGGCCCACCACAGCGCCGCTTGGATTAACTATCTCACCCGCGCCCGGCAAACGCTCGCTCGCTTGTTCAGCTTCAAGGTAGCGATCGATGAAGCCGGCGTAATCTCCGTCGGGAACAAAACAGATCTCCTGAGACTCCGATTTCTCGGCCACCGCGAGCGAGTGTTCTCGTGCCACCTCGCGCACTTCGGGCTTCGACATCTCTCCCAGGGGAAACATTGCGCGCGACAATTGGTCCTGCGTTAGTTCCCAAAGAAAGTAGGATTGGTCCTTATCGAGATTGCTCGCGCGGAACAGGCGATAGCGATCTGACCTCTCGTCGTATTCAACTCGCGCGTAATGGCCAGTCGCAACTTTATCGCAACCGAGATTGGCAGCCAGCTGATCAAGCGAAGCAAACTTAAGACGACTGTTACATGAGACACAAGGAATCGGAGTTTCACCATTCAGATAACTGGCGACGAATGGCTGCACCACATCGCGTTCAAACTGGCGTTCGAGGTTGAGCACGTAAAATGGAAATCCGAGCTCCTCGGCTACCCGGCGAGCGTCGTAAACATCGTCAAGCGAGCAGCAACGCGATGGCAGCGGATCGCCGTTTTCGTCCACACTGATACCGCGGCGCTGGTTCCACAACTGCATCGTAAAGCCGATCAGATTGTGACCCTGCTCCTTGAGGATTGCGGCTGCGGCTGAAGAATCAACGCCTCCGGACATTGCTACTGCTAACTTCATTACATGCAGTTTCAGGTTTCGAGTTCCAAGTTTCAAGTCGGCAGGCGCCTTGAGTGATAAATAGGCAATGATTCGGTCTGAAAATTTCTGTGCATCCCCTGTGGTCTCTGTGCCTCTGCGGTGAGTGTTTGTCGAGTAGAATTCACCACAGAGACACAGAGAACACAAAGGTGGCTCAGAGAAAACCTGACATCGCGCCACCTAATAATAAACAGCTCGTTTGCTGGGCTATTCAGCGGATGCTAAGATCGCGGACTCGAAACTCGAAACTCGAAACTTTGTCGGGAATTTCCAGATACCTACAAACCAGATTGAATTGGACGTTCCCGTTATGTTCATGAACAAGACGTATCCCATGTTCTTTCGAGCGTTGCGGATCCTGGGTGGCATTGTGTTGATCGCTCAAGCCGCATTTGCACATGGTTCTTTCGATGAAAAACGAATGAGTTTTACGGTGCCGACCGCTCCCTGGACAATGACCTTGACCGCTGGGAATTTTGTGGTAGAGGAACGACGGCAGAAGCCCGATGGCTCTTCAGGTTATTTTTTCCTGACTGACAACACGTCGCACCTCAACGTTTCTTTCTATATCGAGCCGGTAGGCAGTTGCAAAAACAGCAAGGCGTGTCGCGACATGGTCTGGAAGATGGGCAATCCTTCCTGGGAGAATCCAAAAAACTTTGTTTCCTCTCAAATTGGCGACGTTAGTTATTTTGAATTTTTAATTCCGTCATTTAGAGATCAGCCCGTTCAGCAGCAGAACATGTATGCCGAGTTTGTAGTGGAGGGGTTCTGGATTGATCTGCATATTTCAAAAATCCTTTACAAACCCGAAGACCATAAATTATTTGAGCAGTTAGTCAAAGCAATTAAATTTGAACCGAAGCCGAGTAGGACCGCGAGCTGGATCAATACCAGGATCCTGCGGCAAAGAATGAGTCATGCCTGAATCAGCCATTGAGGAATACAGAGTTGCCGAAGAGCCTTACTACTTGCCGATCGGCCGGGAAGTAGATCTCTTCGAAGCCGCGCATTCCGCACGCCTGCCGGTCATACTTAAAGGTCCGACCGGCTGCGGCAAGACGCGTTTTGTCGAACACATGGCGTGGCGGCTCGAGCGGCCTTTGATCACAGTCGCCTGCCATGAAGATTTATCGGCCACCGACCTGGTTGGGCGGTTTCTACTCGAAGGTGAGGAAACTGTATGGCACGACGGACCGTTGACCTCAGCCGTGCGTAACGGGGCGATTTGCTATCTCGACGAGGTTGTCGAAGCGCGCAAAGATACAGTTGTCATTATTCACCCGCTTACCGATCACCGCCGGCGATTGCCGATCGAAAAGCGTGGCACCATCCTCGATGCGCCTGCCGATTTTATGCTGGTGGTGTCTTACAATCCTGGCTACCAATCAATTCTCAAGGATCTGAAACAATCCACACGGCAACGTTTCGTGGCGATTGATTTCGACTACCCACCACCGGAAATGGAAACGGAGATTGTGGCGCGCGAAGGCGGAGTTGACGAAGGCACGGCCCGCGACCTGGTGCTCATCGGCCAGAAGGTCCGCAATCTGCGCGGACACGGTTTGGAGGAAGGTGTTTCGACGCGTCTGCTGATCTATGCTGCTCAGTTAATCAATCTGGGTATTCCGCCCGTCACTGCCGCCGAGACCGCCATGTGCGCACCCATCACAGACGATCGCGAACTGCAACGCAGCATCCGCGAGATCATCACCACGGTGATTTAGGAATTTCGTACTGAGCTGAATCGGGATTAGTAAACGGGGTGGCTTAAACATTCGGCTCCTAACCGAGCCTAAGATGAACCTGTTGCAATGCAAGATGAGAGCAACGATTCCGGAGTTCCCAGTGCTGAGCGGCAGTCGTTCCTCAAGCTAACGCGCGAGCTGGTCGGCTTACCTCTAGATAAATCTGCTGCCGCACTGGAGACCGGCGCCGCGATCGCAAGTATTTCTTTACGCGCCGGTATTGAGTTTCTGCGCGCGGCGCCCGCTGCGGCCGAAGTTTTGGAAGCTGCGGAGTTGCGCTCGTGGGGCGACCTGGGCCGGCGTCTGGCACTGGGCGATCCAGAAAATGCAATCACTTTTTTCGCGGAGGGAGTTGCCGAGCTCAAAGATATTCCCGCCCAGGTTCACCCGCTGGCTTTCCAACTTTGCGCTCGGCAGATCACGCTTTCGTCTCAAATAGCAATCGAAACCTTTCGCAACCTGCCCGCACTGGCAAACACGATTAGCGATCCGATCCAGCTCGCAACTCTTATCGAAGTCGCGTCCGAAATTGCGCGCAGGTCCGCGAAGCATAGCGCGGAGTTTCTCAAGCAGACACCGGAAGTGCTGGAGCGTTTACGTCGAATCAAGAATCCGGCAGTAACGCAACAAGCAATCGAGCTGGCAGCGGAGTTCGCATCTCGTGCCGGAGGCATTGCCGCAGACGCCTGGGTAGCGCTCCCTTCGGCGCTCGGCGGTCTCGACTCGCCTGACGCACTGAAGTTACTCAAAAGCACAGTTGGATTTCTGGAGCGCGGCGGCGGCTCGGCCCTCCAGGTTTTAATTACCGGCGGCGACATCTTGAGGACGTTGCCACAAATCTTCGACGAGTGGCTGCTGCTCTTGTGGACGGTCGCCAGGCACGGCAACGCGAGCCTGGTCGCCTTTGTTCGTAGCAGCCCGCGGTTTGTGCGTAGTCTTACACGAGAAGCGGATCAGGCGCGTCTCATTAACCTGGCTCAGCGGGTAATAAACCTGACCCGCGAAATCGCCGAGGCAGATGGTGAAGCGGCGCTGGCATGTTTCCGTTCGAGTTCGCTGGCACTCCAAACGGTATCCATTCGACAATTCGAAGAATGGGCGCGCCAGGGGCTGGCTGTGCACAGCAAGGACGCACGCGCCCGCCGTAGTTATTTCGCGCTGGAAACACGCGGCAGTTACGACGCGTTGCGCAGTGGTAGCAACGGACTGACGCTCGAAACTGTGCGGCACTTGCTGATTCTCTACATTGAAGGACTGACGGGCCATGAAGTTGAAATAAGTCCGCTGGCTGCCGTGCCGCTGGAATCTCGAATCGCCGACGGCCGCACTATTCATCTGCCTTCGGTGGTAGCAGAGTTTGGCGACGATGAGCTCGACTTCCGTCTCTACAAGGTGCTTGCGGCACATGCTGCCGGGCAAATCGAGTTTGGCACTTATGAAAAGGGCACAGCCTCGCTACAGTCTGCGTATACCACGCTCGCTGAGACCTACAATCCGGAGAATGCAGACGCGCTTGCGGCCTTCTCGGTTCCTGACGAAATGGTTGGCGCTACCGCGAGCGAAGGCGAGTTGCTCAGCCCCTCTCCGCAAGCGGAGAGGGGGTGGGGAGAGGTGAGCCCGACCGCTGACCCCACCCCAGCCCTCCCCGCTCGCGGGGAGGGTGTAAACGTCGACTATCGCCGGGCCTTGCAATTGTTCCCTCATCCGCAGCTCGCACGCCGCATCTTCGGCACGCTTGAAAATGGCCGCATCGATCGCCGCTTGCGCGAGAAGTATCGCGGGCTGGCTCGCGACCTTGATTTAGTTCGCGAGCACCTGCGCCGCGGACGTCCGTCGGTGACCGAGTTGCCCGCCAGCCTGCTACCTTTTGAATTACTTTTTCAAACGACGTTGCTCGGCGGCGCGACTGACGACGCCAGACAATACTACGGTCAAATTGTTTCTGAGCTGGAAACGGTGACGATGGAATACCTCGGTAATGAAGCCGCGACGGTTGCGGATAGTTTGCTGGCTACGAGCCGGGTCTATGAACTGTTTCAGTCTATGACTCCCAACGATGAATCCATACAGGAAGTTGAAACTCGGGAGGAGCCTTCAGAAACTGAAGATGAGAACTCGATCGCGACTGAGAGTTTTCACCGGCAGAGCACAGAACAGAAGCCCCAACGCCGCGATGCGCGAGAGCTTTTCAACGCCTGGAACGATCCGGATGCCGACGGCGAGCCTGATGAACTTGCAGGCGCCGAGGCCTGGACCCAGGGCGAATCGCCGGAGCAGATGATTGAAGAAGGCGAGGTAGCTTACAACTACGATGAGTGGGATCGTGAACTGACGGATCATCGTCTCGGCTGGTGTCGGGTGATCGAAAAGCGCGTGAAGCTCGGCGATCGCAACTTTGTCGAACAAACGCGCGAGCGTCACAAGGGCGTGATCTCCTCGATCCGTTATCAGTTTCAATTAATGAAACCGGAAGACTTGCAGCGCGCTACGAACGAGTTGGACGGTGAGGAATTTGATCTTAACGCTGTTATCGATTACGTCATCGATCGCCGTGCGGCGCCGGTCGGCGGCGGACATCAATCAGAGCGCCTGTATACCAAGCGACTGCGGCGGCGGCGGGATGTGGCTGTCTCGTTCCTGCTGGATCAGTCTTCATCAACCGCGCGCACGATCGGACGTCACCCGCTTCAACCTTACACACGTCCCGGCCGGCGCATCATCGAGATTGAAAAAGAAGGATTGGTATTGATGAGCGAGGCCCTGGAAGCTGTGGGCGATACTTACTCAATCAATGGTTTTACTTCCGAGGGCCGGCGCAATGTGAAGTTTTATGTAGTTAAGGATTTTGATGAGAAGTATTCCGACGAAGTGAAGCAGCGAATTGGCGGCATAAACTTTCAGAACAATACCAGACTAGGCGCGGCCATACGTCACGCGACGGCGAAACTTGCGAAGCAGGAAGCGAGAACGCACCTGCTCATCGTCTTGTCTGACGGCCGTCCCTACGATCACGATTACGGCGACGCGCGCTATGCTCGCGAGGACACGCGCGAGGCTCTACGACAGGCGAAGAATCAGGGCATCACGCCCTTCTGCATTACGATCGATCGCGAGTCGGAGGCGGAGTTGCGCGATCTCTATGGCGAGATTGGCTACACGATCATTGATGATGTTTTATCGCTGCCAGAGCGCATGCCGGGAATCTATCGCCGGCTGACGACTTAATTCAAGAGATGGTCTGGGACCGCGGGCGTCCCGCCCGCAAAAGCGCCGCAGGCGCGCAGGTTTTTTGAAGACACTATCTCAAATCCGTTTTCGCGCTTCGCGCTCATGTGCGGGCGGGACGCCCGCGGTCCCGGCCTATCACTTGAGTGGCTCACCGAAGCCACCGCCGCCGGGCGATTCAATCCTCACCCGATCGCCGGCTTTCAGTTCCCAACTTCCCTTCGATCCAATCTTGCGCTTGCGTCCGTCACGAATGATCGCGGCGGTTCCCGGCTTTCCACTGTTGCCTCCAGCTAAACCATACGGGCCGCGTTTGCGCCGGTCTGCAAGTAACGACATGCGCGCCGGTGCCAGCGTTTCGATTTCGCGAATGACGCCATCGCCACCGTGCTGCTTTCCTTTTCCGCCCGAGCCTTTGCGAATCCTGTACTCGCGCACGCGCAATGGATACGCATACTCGAGCGCTTCGGCGGGTGTGTTCAGACTGTTCGTCATATGCGTATGGATCGCGCTTATGCCGTCGGCGTCCGGTCGGGCTCCCATGCCGCCGGCGACGGTTTCGTAGTAAGAGAATTCACGTCCGCCGTAGCCGGGCCGCGGGTCAATCCCACCAATAGTCAGATTGTTCATTGTTCCCTGGCTCGCGGCCGGAATGCGATTGGGCAGAGCCTGGGCCAGGGCGTTGAACAAAACGTCGACAATGCGTTGCGAAGTTTCGACGTTGCCGCCGGCGACAGCCGCAGGATGAATCGCGTTAACTACCGAACCTGCGGGCGCAACAACTTCAATCGGCAACATCAGACCCGCGCTGGCCGGCACGTCACCCCCCAGCAAGCAGCGAAAGACATACGAAACAGCGGACACCGTGATTGCCTCGACGGCATTTACAGGCCCGGCTACTTGAGGCGCGCTGCCGCTAAAATCAACCAGCGCCTTTTGTCCAGCGATAGTGATTCGGACTTTGATTGGGACTTCGCGATCGGTTACGCCATCGTCATCAAGCGCGTCTTCAGCTTCGTAACTGCCGTCTGGTATCGAGTGGATCGCGTTACGCATGAGACGGGCGGAGTATTCGATCAAGTGCGTTGCATAGTCAGCAGCTTCGCGTTCACCGCGACGTTCGACAATCTCCAGCAAGCGCGTGGCGCCGGTGCGAAGCGATCCGATCTGCGCCTGGAAATCGCCGCGACGTTCATCGTGGCTGCGAACGTTTGCCATGATCAAGCGCATTATGTCTTCATCGAGTTTGCCCTTTTTAACCAGCCGAATGGGCGGAATACTCAGGCCCTCGCCATAAATATCCGTGGCCAAACCCATGGACCCCGGTGTAGCACCGCCGATGTCTGCATGGTGCGCGCGGTTGGCGACGTAGAAAAGACAGTGGGCATTGGGCAGTGGGCGGTGGGCAGCAGAAATCGCGATTGAGGTTTCGGCCTTCTGCATTCTGCCTTTTGTCTGGTGCCTTCTGTCTTTTTCTTGCTGCCCACCGCCCACTGCCCACTGCCCACTACACACCGGCATTACTAACGTTACGTCCGGCAAATGCGTGCCGCCGGCGAAGGGATCGTTCAAGGCAACAACGTCGCCTGGCTGCAGATCAATTTCCTTTAGCGCAGCGGCGACAGCCATCGGCATTGAGCCCAAATGCACAGGCATGTGATCCCCCTGGGCGATAACCAGACCCTGAGCGTCGAAGACTGCGCACGAGTAGTCACGACGCTCTTTTATGTTGGGCGAAAAGGCTGTGCGCCTCAGTGCGATACCCATCTCCTCCGCGACTGAGGTGTAGAGTGCGCGATAGATTTCCAGTGTTGTGGGATCGAAAGGCTTCATAATTTCACTTGGCTACACAGAATACCAAGATTCAACTGGAGGATGCTCAGTCAGGAAGGGGGCTTGCCCCCGCTTTTCTCCTCTTGCTCTTTGATCATCAGTAAGCGGGGGCAAGCCCGCCTTCCTGACCTGCGAATCTATGTTACTTGAATGATCAAATTGCCATAGTTATCAACACTGGCGCGAACGCCTTCCGGGATCAAAGTCGTCGAAGAGTATTCAGTAACAATGCTCGGTGTATGAAGACGTGCGCCAGGCGGCAGATCATCTCGGCGGTAGACCGCAACCTGCAGTCTCTTCCCGTGCAGAAATGCGGTCACGGTCTTTCCTGCCTTAACAATGCCCGGCTTTAGCGGCGTGGTGGCTCGTCGTGAACGAATTTTCTCCACGATGCCCGAGGAACGAACCCGCGCGCTCACTATTTCAACGACGTTTGCGGTCTGCATGTAGCCATAACGTTCCTGGTGCGCGCGGTGAAACTCCGCTGCAATATTTCTGCTGGTCCGCCTTATCTCCAATTCAAACGACTGACCCTTGTAACGCAAAGCGAGCGAACGCTCATGGCGTTGTTTTGCCGGCAGGAAACCTTCACGGCGCAAAGCGGCCGCGGCAGTGCGTTCCATAACTTTGAAAGTCTGATCCAGTTTCTTTTCAACTCCGGGAGCAACCTCCAGCATTATTGTCTGGCTCTGGTCCTTGACTACGTCAGCAGTTAGTACGCCAATCGCCGAAAGCGCGCCCGCAGAATTGGGCACGATGATTTGAGGGATGCGCAGCGCCTGCGCCAGATCAACTGCGTGAAGTCCGCCGGCGCCCCCGAACGGTAGCAACGCAAACTCGCGACTATCGAAGCCGCGCTCGACGGATATTCGGCGGAGCGCTCGCTCCATGTTTGTGTTTGCTACTACCAGCACTCCCTGCGCCGCTTCGATGGCGGTGATTCGACGACTCGCAACTTTACTCATCTCTTTCGCGAGCTTGGCCATGGCCTCTTGCGAGCGCGCCTCGTCAAGATAGAAATCGCCGCCAAGCAGGCCGCTGCCGCCAAAGTGGCCGAGCACCACATGAGCATCAGTGACTGTCGGCAAAAACGAACGGCCATAGCAGGCTGGGCCTGGGTCTGCGCCTGCCGATTCCGGGCCGACTCGCAGCGAGCCGCCTTCGTCAACTCTGGCGATCGAACCACCGCCGGCGCCGACTGTGTGTATATCCATCACGGGCACGGCAACGGGAAGGCCGGCGACCGAAGCTTCGTTGGTCATGCGCAGGCCGTCGCGGCCGCAAAGCGCCACATCGGTAGACGTGCCGCCCATGTCGAAAGTAATGATCTTGTCGAAGCCCGCTGCTCGCGCTGCACGCAACGCGCCCACCACTCCTCCAGCCGGCCCGGAAAGAATCGTGCGTACCGGTTCGCGCGCCGCGACCAATGCGGAGATGCTGCCGCCGGACGATTGCATGACGCGCAGGCTTCGCGTGTTCGTAGCCAATCTCTGGAGATAACTTCCCATCAGCGGTTGCAGGTAAGCGTTAATGGTCACAGTGGAGGTGCGTTCAAATTCTCGGTACTCGGGGAGGATCTGATGCGAGACGGATAAAGGTATACAGAGAACTGAGAGGGCTTCGGCTATCCGTTTTTCAAACTCAGCGTTAACGAATGAAAACAGCAGGCAGATAGCGACTGACTCGACCTTCGCTTTTCTGAGCCGGGCCACCAGGACAGTTAAAGCCTTCTCATCCAGCTCTTCGATTATTTCGCCGGACGCCGTTACCCGCCCGCCTAATCCGAAGCGGAGATTATCGGACACGAGCGGCGGCGGCTTTACTGCGCCAAGGTTGTAAAGTTCCGGTCGTGCCTGCCGGCCAATCACGACCACATCTTCAAATCCGTGCGTGGTCACTAGCGCAGTGCGAGCCCCGCGTCGTTCGAGCAAAGCATTTGTGCCAACAGTGGTGCCGTGAACTACTTCGAGGTTCTTTAGTGCGACGTTTGTTTTTTCAGCGATGGTTTGGAGGCCGTTGGCGATGGCGCGGGAAGGATCTGAAGGAGTCGACGCGAGCTTGAAGATTTCCAGGCGGCCTCTTGCTTCGAAGACAAAGTCAGTGAAGGTGCCGCCGGTATCAACTCCAACACGAACCTTGCGAACAGGAGTCTTCTTCGTTCCCACGGCGGAAGAAGAGGAAATTTTCCATTTGTCATTTGACATTTTTCATTTGTCATTGGATTTCGACTTGAGGAGATCACTCAAAGCGATCCTTGCTCAACCGAAAACAGGAACATGCACTAAAGAAATCTCTAGGTCATAGCTCATCGTTCAGTGGCTAAAGATCTATCGCGTGAACTTATCAACTCTAAATCCAATGACAAATGAAAAATTTCAAATGACAAATGTCAATATTCTTTTCTCACGAGTTAAGGCTATTCCACCCTAACAAAGCAGCCACTATCATTCGACTCGCGCGCGGCGTCCATCACTAATTGCGCGCGATGTCCATCTTCGAAGGTCGCCGCGCCTTCAACGCTGGTTCGTCCCTCGCGCATGGCCTCAATGATCTTTGACGAAAAGGTCGTAAAGCCGTAGGACCAACTTGACGGGCGCATACCTGGGCCGAGCTGGTCCTGATCTGCCTGAACGCGTCGCCAGTCGCCTGCACCTGCCGGCGAGTGCCACAGTTCGCCCGTTTCCTCTACCATCAGCGCCCCGCTGCTGCCATAAACTTCCAATTGGTTTTGCAGCTTCCCTGATTCCACCACGGAAAGAGAGGCGGCGCCGGTCGCGCCTTTGGTAAGCGGCGACTCGGCAAAGCGCAGCAGCATTCTTACGCTGTCATCTGAAGTAACGGGACGCGTTGTTCCGCTGCTCTTGTCGGGACGTGCGGCGACGTGGGTAGAAAGGACGCAGGAAACTTCGCTGATTTCTGTGTCCAGCAACCAGCGAAACGAATCGATCGCATGAGAGCCGATGGCGCCCAGCGTGCCGCCGCCCATGGCGGCATCCGACCACCAGTCCCAGTTTCCTAAAACGCCGCGATAGTCGGAACGAAAAACGTAATTGCAGTGACGTACATTTCCGATTTCGCCGTTGCGCAACATCGCGCGCATCTTTTGCCGGCTACTCAGAAACCGCAATTCATGATCGATCAGTGCGAGTACGTTCGCTTCGCGCGCGCGCTCGGTCATGCGCCTGGCCTCAGAGGCGTCCATGGCCATCGGCTTTTCGCAAAGCACAGCCTTGCCCTGCTCGAGTGCGGCGAGTGTGATTTCCATATGCGTCGCCGGCGGCGTAACGACGCTCACCAGATCGATGTCGTCACGAGCGACGAGCTCACGCCAATCCGGGGCGACCTGCTCAATACCGAATTCCTGCGCGACCTGCTCCGCATGTTCGCGACGCCGGCTGGTAATGGCCACCACACGCGCGCCTTTGCAATTACGAAAGCCGGGAATCTGCGTCGAACGCGCAAAGCCTGCGCCGACGATTCCGACACCTATGGGTTTGTCGTTAGTCACTTGCTGCTCTTTCAGTGAGTAAACGTCGCGCCAGGAATCCAGCGCCCGGTTACCCGCGTATTGATTTGAAAACTTTTGGAGGAAGTGTATCACGCAGTAGTTTGCAAGCTGCAAATCGCCCTCAATGGTGGGCGCGACATGAAATCTCTGTGCTGTCTCCGTGCTCTTTGTGTCTCTGTGGTGAATAAACGCCACGCAAATCCTCACCACAGAGATACAGCTACACGGAATCACAGAGACCCTTTTCAAGTTGCTTTCCTGAGTCCAAGTACCCACAATTCTGTCAGGGGCTATCCGGGTCCATCTTGAGTTACACCAAAATCAAACCAGAATACGGTTAATTATTCGCCTTAAATCCTTATGTCATTCATGAGCAAGACTGCCGCCTTTGTAGGAATGAAGGCGCTGAGAAATTTGGTCTCCGATTCGATGGCCATAGACATGGGTTCGGCGGCTACCATCATTTCTGTTCGCGGACGGGGCATCGTGATCGATGAGCCATCACTGGTCGCCGTCGATTCCAATACCGGAGAGGTACTGGAGATTGGAATTGAAGCCCAACAGATGTCCGGCCGCGAGGCACGCGATGTTACGGTGATCGCTCCCCTGCTGGACGGAGTGGTAGCAGACTTTGAGAGAACGAAGCAGATGCTGGCGCATTTTGTGCGCAAGGCACGTGGCGGCAAATCGTACTTTAGCCGTCGGGCAATGATGAGTGTTTTATCCGGAGTTACCCAGGTTGAGGAGCGAGCATTACTAAGCGCTGCCGAGCATGCACGCATCGGCCGGGTAGTGATGATCGAAGAAGGCTTGGCGGCGGCATTTGGCGCAGGCGTGCGTGTAGATGATCCACGCGCTTCCGCCGTAGTCGATATCGGTGGCGGCACTACCAATGTGGCCATCATCGCGAAAGGCGAGATTGTTCACGCCCGTGCTGAACGGATTGGCAGCGAAGACATTAACGCGGCCATTGTGGATCATGTTCGTCGTCACCGCGGTTTAATTATCGGCCCGCAGTCGGCCGAGCGTCTGAAGTTGGAACTGGGGTCAGCCACTGTTCCCAGCGAGTTGGCCGAGGAGGCTACGATCAAAGGAGTCGACGTTATGACGCGGAGCCCTGGAGCCATCGAGATCACAGCCGGCGAACTGTATCCCATCGCTCTGCAGGTCATTCGCAAGATTGTGGAAGGAGTAAACCAAACTCTGACGGAGCTTCCGCCTGAGGTAGGCGGGGACATCTATGAACGCGGAATCATCCTTACCGGGGGTGGGGCGCAGTTTGAGGGTCTCGAGGAATTTTTTAGAGAACAAACCAAACTGCCGGTACGCGTTGCGGACGAACCCAAGTATGCGATCGTGCGGGGTCTGGAGCAGATGTTTGAAGAACCTCTCAGGCTGCGCCACGTAATCCGCAGGCAGGCTTATCCCGTACAGGATCTGGAGAGCTAACTGATGGTCTACGACTGGCCGGGGCGATTTCAAACACTGTCCGCTGCTTACGGTTTTACTTCAGGCAAATTAAGAGCAGGCTTGATTTGGCCACGATGACAAGTGGTGCAATTCACGATCGGATTCGGGCCTTTGAGGTTCTTGATCGGCTTTAGCAAATCGTTATTGATGGTTTGGACCATCTTAGACATTTCACGCGCGATCGGTTTGGTCGGCTTGTCGTCCTTGTCCCACTGATCGACGACATGGCAGTGCGTGCAATTTACCCCGAGTGAACGGCTGTAACCCAACTCCATGATGCGCAGTAAGCGGCCGGCCGGGATCCCCTTTAGTATCTGAATGTTCTTAAATACCTGCTCCGCAGGCAGATTCTCTTTGCCGGCAATCTGCTTGGTTAGCTCGGCAATTTTTTGGGCCTGGTCAAAGGGCTTTTCTTCCTGACTGGCAGGATTAGCATTGGTTGTCGTCTGGGCGCTGGTGCTCGGGATTTTGCTGAGGCTAGTGATGATGGTAAGGGCGACGGCAATTGCAAGTGCCGCGGTGATACTGAGCTGATTGGCGCTGCGTTTGGTCATAGTTTCTCCGTTTCATCTCCACGTTCTTCTGCTGAAAAGCGACTCCCGTGCTCTCCCAACGGAGCCGCGCGGAAGCGCTTCTATTGACGCTAAAATCGTTCAATGGGGTTGCGGTTGTTGTGCCAATTTAGTCTTGCCGGACGCGCAAATCAACTCCGGCAAACTTGCATTACCTTTGGACACGACGCGCTGGGTGCCGTCCGCAATGGGTTGAAGCCAAATATTCGAAGACATCAACGGTGGGCCAAGGTAATATGTCGCGGTCGAAGTACCTGATCGTCATTTTCAACGGTTCGCAGTTTTGCTCGCTTAGATGAACCGGCTGAAGCCCTGGCATTGAGTCTGCAGTGGTCAGACTTAGCACTCAGGCGGCGGAAATTCGGAAGGAGGCACCATGAAAGCCAACAAAGCGGTAATGACCCTGCTTGTCACCTCAGTTCTCTGGCTTGGTTTGGTTCTTGGGTGTTCCTATTTGAAAAAGGTAACAACTTCGCCTTCGTCGGGTTCAGGTGGAGACTTAACTGGTGCAAAAGATTACTTCCCATTGCGCGTGGGAGATACATGGAAGTACAGATCCACAACCGCAGATGGCAAGCAATCGGAGTTCAGCATCAAAGTTCTTAGCGAAGAAAAAGAGAACAGCAACACGCTCTATCTCGTCGAGACCGTCTCAACTTTCCAGCCCATTCACGATTGGTACTCGAAGCCCGCTGGGTGGGTTTTGATGCACCGTCAGGAATACGTGAAGGCAGGGAACAAGGCCGAATACAATCCCACTAAGCAGTTCCTGAAGAATCCACTCACGAATGGCGATACCTGGCATTGGAGAGGCAAAGGGATGATGGACCTGGAGATAGACGAATCAAATGCCGTGTCAGGGCCTGAAACCGTGTCAGTGTCGGCCGGTGAGTTTGAGGCGATGAAGGTAATGACAATCGTGGTCCAGGGAGGCGCCGCGGTGACGAAAACCTACTGGTACGCACCCGGCGTCGGTTTGGTCAAGTCAATGACCGATACCGGGTCGGTGAAATCAACCACGGAACTGCTGCAGTACAGTGCTCAGAGATAAACGGTATTTACCGAATCCGCACGGGCGACAAAGTGGGTTATATAATTGTTAACTCTCAGCAGGCCAACTCGCATCTTCGCGCCATAAGGAGTCATTGAGTAACTCTAAACGTTGAGTGTAAGGACGCAGTTGAATCATTGCCAACCCAAACGTCGAAGTTTTCCGCTTCCTGTACCCAATTCCTTATTGATGCGTTCCAGTAACGCAGCTCATCCGGCCCCAGTTTGAAGCGAACGGTTTTTGTCTCCCCCGCGGCGAGAGTGACGCGCTCAAAACCTTTCAATTCGCGAACAGGACGCGAAGCGCCGCCCGCCTGTTGGTGGATATAAAGCTGGACTACTTCATCACCTGCGCGAGGGCCCGTGTTTTTGACATCGACCGTTACCTCGACCGTCTTTCCAATTTTGATTTCCGGTTGAAACACCTTGAGATTAGAAAAGCCAAAAGTCGTATAACTCAAACCATAACCGAACGGATAGAGTGGGACCGCTCTCTCATGCCAGTACCTTTTTTCCTGCTCGCCAGGATTCTGAGTCAGATTGTGCGAATAGTAGAGCGGAATCTGGCCGGCGTTTTTGACCCAGGTGAACGGGAGTTTTCCTCCCGGAACGGCATCGCCGAACAGTAGATCGGCAATCGCATTTCCAGCTTGGCTGCCCGGGTACCAGGCTTCAAGGATGGCGGGGACATTTTGCTCAGCCCAGGTAATATCGAGCGGTCTACCGTTTATGAGTACCAGCACCACTGGTTTTCCGGTTGCCGTCACCGCCTGTAACAACTCCAACTGTCTGCCCGGCAAATCGAGCGTCGAGCGCGATGCTTGCTCGCCGCTCATGTCCTGATTTTCGCCGAGCACCATCACCGCGATGTCAGAGTCTTTCGCCAAAGCAACAGCCTTTTTGAATTCATCCGCTGCTTGCCCTTCCGTCCAGGCAGGCGGATGCTTTTCTTTCAACGTCATATCGAAGATCGATGGCACAATGCGATTGATCTGGACACCGGGTGCAAATTCGACTTCAGTACCGGTGCCAAGTTTAGTTTTTAGTCCGGCAAGCATTGTCGACGTCTCATTTATGTCCATCGCAAAACTCCAGGACCCGAGCATATTCTGCCTCGAATCGGCGAGCGGACCGATGAGGGCGATTTTCTTGTAAGCAGTTTTGCTAAGAGGCAGCAGATGATTTTGATTTTTCAAAAGCACTGCCGAACGCTCCGCGGCAGCCTTCGCAGCTTCACGATGCGTGGGGTTATCAAAGGTTGACTTTACTTTCGCTTCATCCGCGTAAGGATTCTCGAACAAGCCCAGTTTGATTTTAGTTTCAAGCAGCGGGCGCACCATGTCATCGATTTCTTTTATAGAAACTTGCTTTTGCTTGACGGCATTAGCGAGATTTTTGAGATAGACGCCGGCGATGAGAGACATTTCCATGTTGACCCCGGCGGTCAGCGCTTTAACCGCGGCATCCTGCCCATCACGTGCAAATCCGTGAGTTTTCAGATCGCTAACGGCATTGGCGTCGCTGACGACGAACCCGTTGAACTTCCAGTCTCTTCGCAGAACGTCTCGCAGCAGCCAGCGATTTCCGGTCGCCGGCACATCGTTTAGATCCATATAAGCGCTCATCACGCTGCCGGCGCCGGCGTCAACTGCAGCTTTAAACGGCGGCAAATAAACGTTCCGCAGCTGCGCATCTGAGATATTGGCCGCATCGTAATCCCGCCCGCCTTCGGCAGCGCCGTAGCCGGCGAAGTGTTTGACGCAGGCTAAGAGATGTTCAGGGCTGCCGATGCGTTCACCCTGAAATCCGCGGACTTGTGCTCGTGACATCGCCGCCCCCAGATAGGGATCTTCACCGGCGCCTTCAACGATGCGTCCCCAGCGCGGGTCGCGCGCTATATCCACCATCGGCGCAAAGGTCCAGTTGATGCCGGCAGCTCTGGCTTCGCGAGCGGCGACCGTTTGCGCTTGCTCGACCATCCTCGGATCCCAGGAAGCAGCCATCGCAATCGGTACCGGGAAGATCGTGTGAAAACCATGAATGACGTCGAAGCCGAAGATCAGCGGAATTTTAAGGCGCGACTCGGTGATAGCGACTTTCTGAAAGCGGTTTATCGTCGCCGGATCGGTGATGAAGAGTAATGAACCGATCTCCCCTTTTCGAATTCCCTCGTTGATTGCCTCTTCTTTTTGAAAGGCGAAAAAGAAAAGCTGATTGAGCTGCCCTATCTTCTCATTGAGCGTCATTTGGGCCAGCAGCGCGTCTGCGCGGTGCCGTGCTTGTTGGTCAACAGCGTCCGGTCCTACTACTGCTGGTTTCGTTTGCGCAGATTTTTCTTTTCGTTGGGCGCTAACGCAAATCAATGATGAAGAGATTAGCGCAAGAAGTATTACTGCTGCGAAGGTGAGTGTTCCGACACTCACCAGAATTTTTGCTGCGGGAAATATTTTGGTCATCTCGTTCCTCAAAGGCCACGTTTGAGCTTTGCAGGACGCAGAATTACTGAGAGATCCCAGTTTGATTGGTGACCGGCAGAAATTTGAAGCCAGAACTGAAAGATTATGAGACGTTTTGAGGGATTTGAACAAGGCCCAGGAAATGAGGGAGATAATAACCACTGCGTTTCTCATTTACACCGGCTTTAGCCAAGTGTAACGCAGAGGAGGAAATGTTAACCGTTCAACCGGTTCACTCGCTTCTTTTACACAACCGATGGCTTGGGTCTCGCCGGGGGTTGCCTTTGCCAGCCCAGCGGAGAAACCGTTGAAACGGTTCTTGTCATCTCGCGTTCTGTGATCACCGGGCTGAAGCCCGGTTGAATGAGAGGTGACTCTCTCCGAATCTTGTGGCCCATCTGAATTGCTATCCCGGTATCTCTTAACAGATCTGCTAAACGGATGGGCAGGCGAACCCATGCTGCTTGAGAACTTTCCCGCAGGAGTTTGCGGAAGCTTGCGCAGATAGGCCTGTACCAACCCTCGATTTTCCTGCCGATTTCGCCGAAAACGCTCGGCATATGCATTGCTCTTTCAAGTAAGTGCGAATCTCAAGTTGATTCGGCAAAAGCAGCGGCAGGCTGCCATAGTTACTCAGGAGAATTGGAGGTTACTGTCATGGCTAATGACGATCGGGACATGCTCGAACTTCTCAAAGAGGAACTTGATTTCATCGAGAAGGGCGGATACGGTCGTTCGGTCCGCACTCCGTGGAAGCCGACGTCAGTCTTTCAAGATTCCCTGACCTGCATCAACTACGGTTATCCATACCGTGCCCATCCGTGCAATGAATGCCATTTGCTCGAATTCGTCGACCCGGAACACCGGTACGAGCCGGTTCCATGTCACCACATTTCCCTGGACGAGACAGGGGAAACTATCGAAAGCCTGGAAAACACGGAGGATCAGGCGAAGTTAGAGCGAAAAGTTAAAGACTGGCTTCGTTTCCGGATTAGGGAAATCGAGGAGCAACGCGCGACACAGGCAATGCGTGAGCCGACCAGCAGAGGACAAAAATTACACCGAGGCTCGTCATTATAATGACTAACAAAAAATAGCCTCGGCCTCTCATTCGGTATCAGCAGCTTGTACGCGCGTTCTCCCGTCGTTCTGCGAAAAGATTACGGTTTCAAAATAGTCAGCAATAAACGCGCCTGGTGAATGTCAATGGTTGCATCAGGTCCGACAACATTAATTAACGCAGGCGGCCAATCAGATGCCGCGCCGGATCCCAAGGGTCAGGTCAATCGCCGCACGTTCTGCAATCGATTGCTCGCAACTTCTTCGGGACTGTTGGTAGGTGCGTCAGCTCTAAGGTCGATGGCGGCGAGCCATGTCTCGCAGTTGGCCTATCCGCCGATGAGAATTGAAGGCGCCGAAGGGTTGATGCCCGGCTCCTCATTGTATTTCCACTATCCAACCAGAACAGATCCAGCCATTCTCGTGCGGAGCCAGATGGGCGAGTTCTATGCCTTCGAGCAGAAGTGTTCCCACCGAGGTTGCTCGGTATATTTCGATCGCAACCGGCGCTGTTTGGAATGTCCCTGCCACAAAGGCGCATTCGATGCCGAGACCGGTTTTGTTTTGAACGGACCGCCGACACAGCCGCTTGGCCAGATCGTCCTGCAGATGCGGGGCGGTGGCGCCGTTTGGGCCGTCGGTCTAAGAATTGGAGACGGCGAGAAGTATGCCTGACTCCCTCTGCCAGAGGTGTGGGTTTCCCCCAAAATTCTGCGAAAAAGCCCCCACGATCCACCCATCCTCGCCCCTGAAATACTAAGAAAAACACCTTTTCGATTCGGCATGATGATTGCGCTGGTTTGTCTGCGAGGAAGGACTCAGTCAAAACCCTTCCCGGATAGGACGATCGAAAAATGATTCACAAGACACGAAAAAATCTCTTCGTGGGGTTAATCACCCTGGTAGTGATAGTGGTGGCTTTGCTCCTGCTGGGAGCTACCGTCGCAGCCGCCCAGGGCCGGGTTGCAAACAAAGCCGCGCACGTTGCCGCTCCTCAGAAACCTCTTTATAGCGAGTATCGCGGCGTGCGCATTGGCATGACTACCGCAGAGGTGCGAACGAAACTCGGCGCACCGCAGCAGCCCGGAGACGACATGGATTTCTACGTCTTCTCTGACAAAGAGGCGGCGCAGATCGTCTATGACACTTCGCACATAGTCAAAACAGTTTCTGTTGACTATATCGGCGGGGTCGGCGCCCCTGACTACAAAGCGGTAGTCGGGCCAGACGTTGAAGTAGCGGCAAACGGATCGTTGTACAAGCAAATGCACTACGACAGTTTTGGCATCTGGGTCTTTTACAACCGTGGCACTGGCGACGCTGCAACAGTCACCATCACCATCCAGAAGAGTCCTTTGAGTCAGTAGGTCTTCGACCAGCGAGCGAAGGCGGCCCCTTAAGTGAACACTGCTCGGGGCAATTTCGTCTGGCTGAATTCTCTCAGAAAGGAGATCAAGGTAATGACACCCGAAACATTCATGTTTCCCAACACAAGCATTTTGCCGTTTGAGACTTTTCGCTCTTTCGCTCCAACGTTTGACAGGCATTGGCCCTTCACTGCGTGGACACCGCCGTGTGACATCTATGAAACCGACAAAGAGATCGTGCTCAAGATGGAGCTTCCAGACATGCGCAAGGAAGACGTGCACGTGACCTTTGAAAATAATGTTCTAACTCTGCGTGGGGAACGCAAGTTTGAGGAGGCGGTTGACCGCGAGAACTATCACCGCATCGAGCGTAAGTATGGCGAGTTCTGGAGGGTTTTCACGATGCCTACATTCGTTGAGGGCACCAAAATCCTCGCCGAGTTTAAGAAGGGGATCCTGACGGTTACGCTGCCCAAGAACGCGTCGGCCACACCTCGGCAGATCGAAGTGAAGGTTACGTAGCTCTTCCCGGACTTCTGTAATCATCGGCCTTATCCGTCCGCCTCAAGCGACGCGGGCGGCAGCACACGGAGCAGCTCATGGAGGAAGCTAGCTCCTCGGCCGCAGGCGGTTCTCCCGTAGCCGCCTGCGGCCGATTCGTTTGGCAACACAACACTTCACGAGCCAGGGCACAAGCATTTCAAGGTCTCAGATTTGCTACGAACCGATTAAGCATTGTGGTTAGTTCAAAGATCACAGCGCCGCCGATCAGAGTGAGGGACATTACACAACCAAGAACGAAAGTCTGGGTGAGATTACGCAGCAATGAACAAACAACAAGTAACCATTGACGGAAACGAAGCCGCCGCATACGTCGCTTACAAGACGAACGAAGTAATTGCCATCTATCCCATTACGCCCTCGTCTGCGATGGGAGAGTTTTCTGATGCCTGGTCGGCTTCAGAAGAGAAGAACATCTGGGGCATGACTCCGTTTGTGCGCGAGATGCAATCCGAGGGTGGTGCCGCCGGCGCAGTTCACGGCACATTGCAGACCGGCTCATTGACTACAACCTTCACCTCGAGCCAGGGCCTGCTCCTGATGATTCCAAACATGTTCAAGATCGCGGGTGAGCAAACCAGCACTGTGTTTCATATCGCTGCGCGTTCGGTCGCAACGCATGCTCTCTCGATCTTCGGAGACCACAGCGATGTGATGACTACACGCACCACCGGTTGGGCCATGCTATTTGGTAACTCAGTGCAGGAGGCAATGGACTTTGCGCTAATCGCACAGGCGGCCACTCTGCGAAGCAGGGTTCCGTTCCTTCATGTGTTCGACGGCTTTCGTACTTCTCACGAGGTAATGAAGATTCAAAAACTCTCCGACGAAGAGATACGCGCCCTGATCGACGACCAGCTAGTGCAGGCGCATCGCGCCCGTGGTCTGACACCCGACCATCCGGTGATGCGCGGCACCGCGCAAAACCCGGATGTTTTCTTCCAGTCGAGAGAGCGTTCGAATCCTTACTATCTGGAGACGCCGCAAATTGTTCAGGAAACAATGAACCGCTTTGCACAACTAACCGGACGCCAGTACCACCTTTTCGATTATGTAGGCGCGACTGACGCCGAGCGTGTGCTGGTGCTGATGGGATCGGGCTGCGAGGCGGCAGAAGAAACGGTGGCGGTGCTTTGTGCCGCCGGCGAAAAAGTCGGGTTGTTGAAAGTTCGCCTTTACCGGCCGTTTTCCGTCGAAAAATTTATAGGCGCCCTGCCGAAGTCAGTTAAGGCGGTAGCAGTTCTTGATCGCACTAAAGAGCCAGGCAGCATCGGCGAGCCTCTCTATCAGGACATTGTCACCGGGCTCAGCGAAAGCGCAGGTAGCGAGCCGTCATTCAGGATGCCTCGCGTTGTTGGTGGACGATATGGCCTCTCGTCGAAGGAATTTACCCCGGCGATGTGTAAGGGTGTGTTTGACGAGTTGAAAAACGAGAAACCCAGGAACCATTTCACGATCGGAATCAACGACGACGTAACACACACCAGCCTGCCGTATGATCCGGATTTCAATACTGAACCCGAAAACCAGGTGCGCGCATTGTTCTGGGGACTGGGTGCTGATGGCACGGTCAGCGCAAACAAAAACTCGATCAAGATAATTGGTGAAGAGACTCCTAATTACGCCCAGGGTTATTTTGTTTACGACTCGAAAAAGTCCGGCGCGATGACGGTGTCGCATTTGCGCTTCGGCGATCGTCCCATTCACAGCACCTATTTGATCCAGCGCGCGAATTTCATAGCCGTACATCAATTCCAGTTTCTCAGCTCCAACGATGTCCTGGGCGCCGCCGAGGATGGCGCCACGTTGTTGCTGAACAGTCCCTATTCGGCTGCAGAAGTTTGGGATCAACTGCCGCGCTCGGTCCAGGAGCAAATCATTCAAAAGGGCATCAAAGTCTATACCATCGATGCCTATCGAGTGGCTAAGGAGAAGCAGCTCGGCAATCGCATCAATACCATCATGCAGACCTGCTTCTTTGCGATTAGCGGTGTGCTCCAGCCCGATGAAGCGATTGCCAGGATCAAGGAATCCATACGCAAGACTTACGGAAAACGTGGAGAGCCGGTCGTACGCCAAAACTTTGCGGCGGTCGATGCCGCACTCGAACACCTGCACGAGGTCTCGGTTCCAGCCGAAGCCAGCAACACGCGCGATCTGCCACGGACCGTGCCCACCGGCGCACCCGCATTTGTACAAAACGTCACCGCCGAGATCATTGCGGGACGGGGCGACCAGTTGCCGGTTAGCGCCTTCCCGGTTGATGGAACGTATCCGGTCGGCACCTCGCAGTGGGAGAAGCGCAACATCGCGCAGGAGGTTCCGGTGTGGGAACCAGATCTTTGTATTGAGTGCGGGAAATGCATGCTCGTCTGTCCACATGCCACGATTCGGGCCAAGGTTTGTGAAGAGAGCGATCTGGCATCGGCGCCCGAAGGTTTCAAGCATATGCCGGCGAAATGGCGCGAACTTCCGGACAAGCTCTACACAATTCAAGTTGCGGTGGAAGATTGCACCGGCTGCCGGCTGTGCGTCGAAGTTTGTCCGGCAAAGGACAAGAGTAATGTCTCGCGCAAAGCCTTAAACATGCAGCCGCAGTTGCCTTTGCGCGAACGCGAGCGAGCTAACTGGGATTTCTTTTTGCAGTTGCCGGAGGTTAACAAGAACGGTCCACTCGCCTTTGGCTCAGTCAAGAACGTGCAGCTGCTGCAACCGCTTTTTGAGTTTTCCGGAGCCTGCTCAGGCTGCGGCGAAACTCCTTACATCAAACTGTTGACGCAACTGTTTGGTGATCGCGCCATCATTGCCAACGCTACCGGCTGCTCGAGTATTTACGGCGGCAACTTGCCTACGACGCCGTACACCACGAACCGGGAAGGCCGCGGCCCCGCCTGGAGCAATTCGCTTTTTGAGGACAACGCAGAGTTTGGGCTCGGCATGAGGCTAGCCCTCGACCATCAAAATGCCTACGCCAGAGACCTCGTTGGTCGCCTGCGTGAAGAGATTGGGGAGTCTTTGGCTAGCAGTCTTCTTAGCGGAGATCAGTCCACCGACTCCGCTATCAACACCCAACGAGAGTTAGTTGTCGATCTAAAGACGAAGCTTGAAGCTCAGACGAAAACAAACGGTGCGGGGAGTCTCGAGAGAACATTACCAAACGAGGCGCGCGATCTGTTAACCATAGCCGATGCGTTGGTAAAGAAGAGTGTGTGGATTGTCGGTGGTGACGGTTGGGCTTATGACATTGGTTACGGCGGATTGGACCACGTTATGGCCAGCGGCCAGAACGTCAATATTCTCGTGCTGGACACAGAAGTCTATTCCAACACTGGCGGGCAGGCCTCCAAGTCGACGCCGATGGGGGCAGTCGCGAAGTTTGCGGCAGGCGGTAAGCCCACTGCGAAAAAGGATCTGGGTATGGGCGCCATTCGCTATGGCAATGTCTACGTCGCCCAGGTGGCAATGGGTGCGAACGACACGCATACCATCAAGGCATTCCTGGAAGCGGAGGCCCATGACGGCCCCTCGCTGATCATTGCCTACAGCCAGTGCATCGCACATGGGATCGACATGGCCAAGGGTATGCACCAGCAGAAACTCGCGGTGGAATCGGGACACTGGCCGCTTTATCGCTACGTTCCGAAGCTGGCCGCCGAAAACAAAAATCCTTTCCAGCTTGATTCCAGCGCTCCGAAGATTCCGCTGAAAGATTACATCTACACCGAAGGGCGCTATCGCATGTTACAGCAGAGCGATCCTGAGACTGCTTCGCTGCTGCTGGCGGAGGCGGAAAAGGGAGTTCAACGCCGCTGGCAGCAATACAAACAACTGGCGGCCACGATGTAGAGCAAGCTCAAGAAGTTCAGAGTACAAGCTTTAGCTTGCTGCTTAGACCAGACGCAACCTGAAGGTTGAACTCTGAACTGCCGGCGCGGTTGCGCAAATTGGAATAGTTTGAAATTGGAAAACATTTATGAGTCTAACAACCAACTATCTCGGCTTGCCGTTGAAAAATCCCATCGTAGTTTCTTCTTCGCCGCTGTCTCACAGTGTTGACAGCATACGTCGCCTGGAAGACGCCGGCGCGGCTGCAGTGGTGATGTATTCGCTGTTTGAAGAGCAGATCACGCTTAACAGTTTCTACGTCGACAACTATCTGACGACTGGCACAGACAGCTACGCGGAATCGCTCACTTACTTCCCCGAAATGGACAGCTACAACGTCTCCCCAGACGAATATATGAATCTCATCCGCCGGGCCAGGGAGGCAGTCGACATTCCGATTATAGGAAGTCTAAATGGAGTATCGGCCGGCGGCTGGATCGATTACGCAGCACTGATGCAAGAGGCAGGCGCTGATGCGATCGAGCTGAATGTCTACTACATTCCCACCAACTGCGATCTCAAAGGCAGCGAAGTTGAAAATATCTACCTGGAGATCCTTCGTGAAGTGAAGCGTTCAGTTTCGTTGCCAGTATCCATAAAACTGAGTCCCTACTTCAGCTCAACTGCAAACATCGCGAAACGTCTGGTGGACGAAGGCGCCAGCGGCCTGGTTTTGTTCAATCGTTTCTATCAACCTGATATTGATCTCGAAACGCTCACGGTGGAGCCCCGTTTGGTTCTCAGCAACTCAAGCGAGTTGCGGCTACCCTTGCGCTGGATAGCAATTCTTTACGGCCGAATACTCGCCGACTTCGCGATTACCACCGGTATCCACACGTCGCAGGATGTTTTGAAGTCGCTAATGGCCGGAGCCAAAGCGACGATGATGGCCTCAGAGCTGCTGGTGAATGGCATCCGGCGGATAAGCATGATCCTTGACGAAATGAGGAGCTGGATGGAGGAACATGAATACGTATCAGTCGCGCAGATGATTGGCAGTATGAGCCAGCAACACTGCGCGGAGCCGGCAGCCTTCGAACGGGCCAACTACATGAAGATGCTGGCGTCTTATCGTCCAATTAACTAGAGGTAAAATATATGCCACTCACTTCAAGCGAGACCCAGGAGCTTACGCTAATCAAGCATTTCGATCCCCGCCCGGGCGCGATCGCACTCGAGAAAACGCCGGCGCGTTTCAAACAGCTGAAGCACATGATTGGGAATACGCCGTTGCTGGCGATTCGTTTCGCGTTTCGCGGAACTGAGCGGGTCATCTATGCCAAGGCCGAGCACCTCAACATGACCGGCAGCATCAAGGATCGGATGGCGTTTCACATTCTCAAGCGGGCCTATCAGGATGGCCACATTCAGCCTGGCGACACTATTGCCGAAGCTACCAGCGGCAATACCGGGATTTCTTTCGCCGCGATCGGTAAAGCGTTGGGCCACCAGGTGGTCATCTTCATGCCGGACTGGATGAGTGCGGAAAGGGTAGCTTTGATCAAGAGTCTGGGAGCCAGAGTGGTTCGGGTTCGCCGCGATGAGGGCGGGTTCGTTGGCAGTATCCGCATGACTGAAGAGATGGCGCTGGATGAGCCACACGTGTTTCTACCGGCGCAATTCGCAAACGAGGCCAACGTGGAAGCGCACGAAAAAACCACCGGACCAGAGATCTGGTGGCAACTTTACTTTCGTTCGATCCAGCCCGATGCCTTTGTTGCAGGCGTTGGCACCGGTGGCACGATCATGGGCGCAGGGAAATTCCTTCGGACGCGTAACCCGGAGATCAAACTGCATCCACTGCAGCCCGCGGAATCTCCCACTCTTTCGGTTGGGCACAAGGTCGGCCAGCATCGTATCCAGGGCATTTCTGACGAATTCATACCCTCAATCCTGGGATTGGAGAAACTCGATTCGGTGGTCAGCGTACATGATGGTGATGCGATCCTGATGGCGCAAAAACTTGCAGCTGGTCTTGGTCTGGGTGTGGGAATCTCCTCGGGTGCAAATTTTCTGGGCGCGCTTATGATCCAGAATGAGATGGGCCGGGATGCCGTTGTCACCACAGTTTTTCCCGATGACAACAAGAAATATCTGAGCACGGATCTGCTGCGGGATGAATCAGTAATGCCTAATTACCTGAGCCCTGAAGTTGAGCTACTCGGTTACGAGGCATTAAAAAGAGTTTGCTACACGTGCTTTGATGAAGAGGATTGAATGATCTCGGAGCGTCAGGCGGCAGTGGTTTCTGACGAACAATCGCCATGACAACGGTCTTGGTAATTATATTCAGTTATTTGGTCGGAGGATGATCCTGGGGACAGACTTTAACACCAACAGTAGCCCGGTAACGTTAAGGAGATAGAGCCATGATTTTTCCAGTTTCTCTACAACCTGTGCTTGAATTCCGCAATGTCTCTATCGCCTACAACGATAAGCCGGCGCTAATCGATCTCAGCTTTAAGCTCTACCACGGTGAGATGATCCTGCTCACCGGAGAATCCGGATCCGGCAAGTCCGTGCTTCTCCGGCTGGCTATGGGTCTGCAAAAGCCGGACTCCGGACAGATCTTTGTCGGCGACCGCGAAATCGAAACGCTTGATGAGTCGGAGCTGTTGGCAATCCGTGGCGGACTGATGGGTATGGTTTTTCAGGAAGACTCCTTGTTTACCGGACTCTCAGTCTATGAAAACGCGGCATACCGTCTTGAAGAGCACGGTTGGATGGAAGAGAAAATTCAGAAGGCTGTAACTGAAGTCCTGCACTTCGTTGGTCTCGATGGTGAAGAGGAGAAGTTACCTGAACATCTATCCGGCGGCATGAAACGACGGCTCGAAATTGCGCGCGCGCTAATCGGCTGGCCTTCTATCATGTTATTTGATGAACCTACGATGGGCCTGGATCCGATCGTGGCTTCGCAGATTCTGAATCTGATGATTAGAGCCCGGGACATAAACAAGATTTCGTCGATCTATGTTACGAAAAAGGCCTACGAGCTTCCTTATCTGACTAACTACATGGCCGTGCAGGAAGAAAAAAATGGCGTCGTGATCCGCGAAGCAACACCAAACCAGCTACCGCCAACCAGGATCATGGTCCTTGAGTCAGGCAGGCTGGACTTCACTGGCAGCCTGCTTGAGTTTCAAGCCAGCAATTTACCCAGCGTGAGACGATTGCTGAGCCTGGACCAGCACGACCATTCAGCAGATCCGTTTTTCCTGGATCCCTGGGATAAGGCGCGTGAGCTGCGGGAAAAGTTCTTGTAAAAAAATTTTTGGGAAAGTGGGTAGGGGCAAAACCTCGTCGGTTGCTCCCAGAGGAATATGCAAGTATCGTCAGCTTTATTGAGTAATAAACCAACAAGCAGTCAGCCACCAGTGACCGTCGCTGCGCATCGTGATGGGGATGTGGTCCTTCGCGACGGTTCGACTGTTCGCGTTCGCGTAATGCGGCCGGCGGATGAGCCTGGACTGCTTGCTTTACTTCAGTCGTTATCCGAAGAATCGCGCTGGCTGCGATTTTATTCTTCGGCCAGCGGTTCTGCGCTCGCCACTGAGGCTCGCCGCGAGGCTACTCTCGATCAAACATTCGGACTACTTGCATTAAGCGGCGCTGAGGAACGGGTGGTTGGCCATGCATTCTATGTCGTAGTCGATGAACATCGCGCCGAGGTCGCTTTTACGATTGCGAACGACTTTCAGGGACGCGGGCTCGGCACAATGTTGCTGGGCCAACTGGCCGAGGTTGCCGCAGCCAACGGCATTCAAACGTTTGAAGCTGAAGTGGTGGCTGCAAATCATAAAATGCTCCACGTGTTCAGAGCTTCCGGCTTTCCCATTGAAGTGAACGCAACTGCCGGCCAGCTTCACGTGACCTTTCCAACTTCCTTCAGTCAGGATGCAATCAAACGATTTGAGCAGCGCGAGACTGTCGCAGCGGTCAACGCACTAAAACTCTTCTTCAACCCACGCGCCGTTGCAGTCATCGGCGCATCCCGTCAACGGGGCACTATTGGCGGCGAGATTTTTCATAACCTGTTGAGTTATGGATTCAACGGCCCGGTTTATCCGGTTAACCCTACTGCCGAAGTGGTTCAATCCGTCCCTGCTTACCGGTCAGTTGAAGCGATCCCTGGTCCAGTTGATCTGGCCATCATCGTCGTGCCGGCGAAGCGAGTTGTGGAAGTTGTTGCCGAGTGTGGGCGCAAGGGTGTCAAGGCGCTGGTTGTAATCTCAGCAGGGTTTTCGGAAACGGGAGGGGCAGGCCAGGAAGGCCAGGCTGAGTTGCTGCGAGTTTGCCGTGCCTCCGGCATGCGCCTGATTGGGCCCAACTGCATGGGCATTGCCAACACTGATCCCGAAGTGCTTCTTGATGCGACATTTGCTCCCGGAGTGCCACCTCAGGGACGGGTCGGATTTTCTTCGCAGAGTGGCGCGTTGGGGCTGGCCATCATTGAATATGCAAACTCGTTGGGGCTGGGCATCTCGACTTTCGTGTCAGTTGGCAACAAGGCCGACATTTCCGGTAATGACCTGCTGCGTTACTGGGAATCTGACGACGGTACCGATGTAATTCTCCTTTATCTCGAATCGTTCGGTAACCCGAAGAAGTTTTCACAGATCGCACGCCGGGTTGGGCGAAAGAAACCGATCGTGGTTGTGAAGAGCGGGCGTTCTGCGGCGGGCGCACGCGCGACCTCGTCGCACACCGGTGCGCTCATCGCCGCTTCGGATGTGACAGTAGATGCGCTCTTTCGTCAGTCAGGCGTAATTCGGACGGACACCCTGGCAGAGTTATTTGACGTGGCCTCGCTGCTGGCGAATCAACCCCTACCGCGTGGACACCGCGTCGGCATTATCACTAATGCCGGTGGTCCGGCGATCCTTTGCGCCGATGCCTGCGAAGCAAGAGGATTGGAGGTACCTGTTCTCAGTCAGGAAAGCCAGGATAAACTGCGCACCTTCCTTCTGCCATCAGCCAGCGCGACTAATCCGGTCGATATGATCGCCTCGGCGTCGGCGGATGATTATCGCAACGCTATCGAAATTGTAGCTGCCGACAAAAATGTCGATGCGCTGATTGTGATCTTCACTCCACCACTCGTCACCCGCGCCGAAGATGTTGCTCGCGCGATCGTCGCTGCCGTTAAGACATTCGACGGAAGCAAGCCTGTGATGGCGGTGTTTCTGTCCGCGGAAGGTACACCTGACGAGTTGCGATCCGCCGACTTCAATATTCCCTCTTATGCATTTCCCGAAACTGCTGCGATTGCTTTGGCCCGTGCGGCTCGTTATCGCGAATGGCGTGAAAGACCGGAAACGGTCGCACCTGAGTTTGGAGACTTGCAAAAAGATGAAGCTGCGGCTGTGGTGGCCGATGCCCTCGGCCGCGGCGCCGGCTGGTTGACTGCGGAGGAGACTGCAAAGCTTTGCTCATGCTATGGCCTGCCGCTGGTAGAACAAAGAATCGCTCACGGTTTGGAAGAAGCGGTGGTGGCAGCGGAGGAACTGGGCGGAGAGGTGGCTCTGAAAGCGATAGCTCCGGGCGTGATACACAAGACTGAAGCAGGCGCCGTTCGTCTTCACCTGCAGGGGCCCGAACAAGTTCGCCAGGCCGCAACTGAGATGGTAAAGCGACTAGAAGCCCTGGGACAGTCACCAACTGGTTTTGTGGTCCAGAGAATGGCGCAGAGCGGGGTTGAGATGCTGGTGGGTGTCGTACACGATCCCCAGTTTGGTCCGGTGGTGGCCTGCGGCGCCGGGGGCGTTCAAGTTGAGCTGCTGCGGGACGTTTCCATTCGCCTCACACCGCTGTCGAAGGAAGACGCTTCCGAGATGATTCGCAGTTTGAAAACGTATCCGCTACTTACGGGCTTTCGTGGCGCGCCTGCTTGCGATGTGGCCGCCCTTGAGGAAGGACTGTTAAGACTCAGCACCATGGTCGACGACCTGCCTCAGATCGCCGAACTCGATTTGAATCCCTTTATGGTGCACCAGCAGGGAGCAACGATTCTTGATGCCCGCATCCGTGTCGCAGCGGTTGAGCCGCGGCCCTTACTCGGTGTGCGCGGTTAAGAAGCTCACACCTGTTGCTCCTCGGATCGGAACGCGCAACTACATTCCGCAATCATCGTGCTTAAGCCCCGTTGGGGCATCATTAAGAACTTATCGCAGTCGAAGGGGAATGCTGACTTTTAAGGCAAAGCGCAGCCATCGCGTGAATGCCCGCAGCCGCCGCAGCCACTCGCACATGAAGATTTGATTTCTGCGGTCTTACTCATCAACGAACGCACCCTCATCCACCCACGCCAACCAACGTAAACGCACGCGCAGGCTACGATTAACGCTGAAATGATTGTTTGCCAATAAGCCATCTTCGTTAACCTGGCCCGAGCAGGCGCCCGCCCTGATAAGTGATGAACGATGCCACGTATGCGAGCACGAGCATGTAGCTAATCATGAATAGCGGCCAGCGCCAGGAGTTTGTTTCCCGGCGCACGATGGCAACCGTTGACATACACTGGCAAGCCAGCACGAAGAAAACCATCAGAGAGAGTGCGACGAGCGGAGTCCAAACGGTCGAACCGTCTGCGCGCTTCGCATTGCGCATTGCCGCTACCAGGGAGGTCGATTCCGCTCCTGAGTCATCTCCCACTTTGTAAACGATGCTGAGAGTCGAAATAACTGTCTCCCGAGCGGCAAACGATGAAATCAAGGCGATGCCTATTTTCCAATCGAAACCGAGTGGAGCAATCAATGGTTCGATAATACGTCCCGCCTGTCCGGCGTAACTATTCTCTACCTGCGTCGCATGTTCATTGCCCGCCTCAGTTGCGCTCGCTCGCGGGAACGTAACCAGGACCCACATGAGAATTGAGATAGCCATGATGACTGTGCCCGCCTGCTTGAGAAAGACACCTGCCCGAGCCAGCAGCGTGTGGGCCACGTTGGCGAAATTTGGCAGCCGGTATGGCGGCAGCTCCATCATGAATGGTGGCGAGGGCGCATTGAGAAGTGTGTGTTTTAAGATCCAGGAGACGATGATCGCAACGCCAATGCCGAGCAGATACATCCCCAGAATCATCAACGCGCCCAGCGAGATGAAGCCCAGAACCTTTTGACCGGAGAAGAAGGCAGCAATCATCAATGTGTAGACGGGCAGACGTGCCGAACAGCTCATGAAAGGAGCAATCATGATTGTTGCCAGCCGGTCTTTGGGATTTTCAATAGTTCGCGTCGCCATAATTCCCGGCACGGCACAGGCGAAACTGCTCAGCAACGGCACAAAAGCTTTGCCATGCAAACCGAAAGCGCGCATTAGCCGGTCCATCAGGAACGCCGCTCGCGCCATGTAGCCGCTGTCTTCGAGCAAGGTGATGAATAAGAAAAGCAGGAGTATTTGCGGCAGGAATACGAGCACGCCGCCAACGCCTGCAATTACGCCATCGACCAGCAGATCGGTAAGTATTCCCGGTGGAAAATTTGCCCGCAACCCGGCGCCTAACGCGCTGAAGACGTGGTCAATCAAGTTCATCGGCAAGTTCGCCCAGGAGAAAATTGTCTGGAAGATCAAGAGCATCACCAGCACGAGGATTACCGGGCCGAGAAATTTGTGCGTGACAAATGCGTCTATGCGTTCGCTAAAATTCGATCGCCGCGTCTCATCACTCGCAGTAGATTCCGCGACAACTTTTTCAATCCACCGGTAGCGCGCAGTCAATAGTTTCTGCCACGACTCTCGACTAAGATCCGAAACCATGCGCGACCCGCTCTGGTCGGGTATCGAGAAACACCAATCCGGTTTTTGTCTTAAACCGACTTTGGCTGCACTGAGCACCGCACGACCCAGCTCATCAATGCCCCCGCGACGTTTCGCGACCACAGGTACGACCTGAACGCCGAGTGCAGCGCTTAATTTCTCAACGTCGATTCGGATTTTACTGCGCTCGGCCAGATCAAACATGGTCAGCGCCACGACCATCGGCGATCCAGTTTCGATGAGTTGCGTAGCCAGGTAAAGATTCCGAATGAGATTGGTAGCATCGACAGTGACAATAACAACATCGGGTTGGGCTAATTTCGAATTGCGACCGAGCAAAACATCACGCGCGATCTGTTCGTCGAGGGAAGTCGCCTCAAGACTGTAAAGCCCGGGCAGGTCGATTACGCGCACCAGACAGTTTGGCGCGAGTGACCATTGGCCCAGCTTACTTTCCACAGTAACGCCAGGATAATTCGCCACCTTCTGCCGCAAGCCGGTCAGGGAATTGAAAAGGCTCGTTTTACCCGTATTCGGGTTGCCGGCGACGGCCACAGTCAACGGCTGGCGCAAATCTCGTAAGCTCGGTGGAGGAATTTTGCTGCCGGATAGTGTTTCTGTAGCGGCGCTCATGGATGTGGTTGGGGTTAGGGAAAGCAGGAGATTTTCGGATTAGTCTGTCGAGCTCTAGTCAGAGATAGTCACAGTTATTGTTCGTGCTTCATTACGGCGCAGGGCAAGATGATAGTCCCCAAGACAGATCTGAATCGGATCACCGAGCGGGGCGGACTTGATAACGCGCGCCGGTGCGCCGGGAACCATGCCCATCTCCATCAGCCTCAGCGTCAAGCCATCCGAGGCCTCAATTGAGACAATCCGGACCGCGGTGCCAATTGGGGTTGTATCAAGCGTCACAAAATTCCTCCTTGAAATGAAAACGGCTTTCAATATCACCACTAGGGCGTTGAGCAACTACCGGGCCGCGTGTAAACACGCGGTAGTTTCGGCTTTTGATCGTTTTCGTGGGTGTTTAGCGGAAGTGAGCCTTCTGCTTCTGCGGAATTCTGCGCTCGGGCTAGGCCATATTTCGCAAACGACTCCAGCCGTGTCAACCAATTCCTCGCTCAAATAGCAAGAAACGGTTAGGCATAACCATTGCTCAAACAAGGCCGATGCAGCGTCTCCCTATTATCACTTCAAATTCGCTTGAGCACAGAGGAACAGCATGAGCACAGTTACGGGTATTCACGAATCACGATTTTCTCCGCGCGCTGGCAATCCGTTGTCAGAGCCGGCCGTTCTCCATCCTTCCCTTGCGGACAACATTTTTCTCTCCGTTTTTATCTCGGGAATTACGATTGTACTTACACTAGCAGCCATCAATCTCTGGACAGTCGGGTTGAACCAGGACTTCAGCACCGTAGTTGACTACTGGGTGCCGGCTCCTGCCAACGCGTTAACGATGGCCTTAGCCGGCTTATTCATTATCGGCTTTGCCTACGGGGCAGTTTCTCGTTTCAAACAGACTTCGCTGTGGCGGCCCGAGCTCGCCTATTCAGTGCTGTCTCTCATGATTGGCAGCGTCATTCTGCTGGCGTACGCGCACCTGAGTCCTGCTCCTGCGCAGGTTCTCATGATTTCAGTGTTGGGCTGCCTGGTGCAGGTGATTGCTGTCGCCGGGTTCGCGTTGGTCATTATCAAGACGGCACGCAAGGCCGCGCCGGGCCGGCGCAATTAATTAGAAAGCGATTCAATAAACTCGATGATCGCTACCGCCACAGAACTGCTGAAGAAGTATGACGTGCCCGGGCCCCGCTATACGAGCTACCCGACGATTCTTCATTGGGCTGATACACCGACGCTGGAGGAGTGGATCTCAAGCGTTTCCGAAAGCCTGGATCTGACCGAACGGCATGGCAACGGCGCAGCTGTCTATGTGCACGTACCGTTTTGCCAATCGCTCTGCACCTATTGCGGTTGCAATTCGCGCATCACGCGCAGCACTTCAGTGGGCGGTTCCTATGTCAAGACAGTTTTGAAAGAATGGGAACTCTACCGCCAGCGTCTAAGTCGTTCAGGACCTATACCGCTGGCTGAGTTACACCTTGGCGGCGGCACACCCACCTTTCTGACTCCGGCGGAACTGGGCGAGTTGGTTAGTGGAATTCTGAAATACGCGCAGCAGACTTCCGATGCTGAGTTCTCCGTCGAATCTGATCCGCGGGTCACACAGCCTGAACATTTGTCTACCCTTTACGGGCTGGGCTTCAGACGGCTGAGTCTGGGTATTCAGGATTTCGATCCGTTAGTGCAATTAGCAGTAAACCGGGTGCAAACGGAAAGGCAAGTGAGGGATGTAACGGAGAGTGCACGGGAGCTGGGATTCAACAGTATCAATTACGATTTGATTTACGGTTTACCCTTCCAGACCCAGCAAAGCATTAGTGACACAATGGAAGCCGTGATGCGCCTGAGGCCGGATCGGATTGCATTTTATGCCTATGCGCACGTTCCCTGGGTAAAGCCGGGGCAGCGACATTTCACAGAAAAAGATTTGCCCTCCGGTGATGAAAAGCGAGCGCTCTACGAATTCGGTCGCAGCCTGCTGGAGTCGGCTGGTTATCATGAAATTGGAATGGATCATTTTGCGCTGGAGAGCGAAGGCTTGTGGCAGGCTGCAATGAGGAAAACGTTGCACCGGAATTTTATGGGTTATACGCCCCGGCTCGTTGCTCCTCTACTGGGACTGGGCGTCTCCGCAATCAGTGATGCGTGGGACGCGTTTGCCCAAAACGAAAAAACTCTCGAACGCTATCAAGACCGAGTCGGCAAGGGTGAAATTCCAATCTTCCGTGGTCACAAACTGGATCGCGAAGACTTGATTCTCAGGCGCCACGTTCTAAATTTGATGACGCGCTTCGAAACAAGTTGGCACACGCCGGAAGCTTATGTGCCGTATCTTGATTCAGTCGGAGGGAAGCTCGAAGAACTGAGACGGGACGACCTGGTAAGACTGCACGGCAAAACCTGTAAGGTTACTGACGACGGCCGCACCTTCCTGCGCAACATCTGCATGGCGTTTGATGCCCGTCTCGCGCGCGACAATTCCACCGCCCAATTATTCAGCCGGACGATCTAGGAAAAATCATGAAGCAGGGAATTTTGTTATTAAACTTTGGCGGCCCATGGACGTTGGCTGACGTGAAGCCTTTCCTTTACCGCTTATTTGCAAACCCCAGAGTGCTGGTGGGGATTCCCGCGCCCCTGCGTCACCTGCTCGCCTTCATGATTGCTCAAATCAAGGGTCCCTCTTCAATCAAAAGCTACAGATCAATCGGCGGAGGCTCGCCGCAACTCAAGTGGACGGTGATTCAGGCCGAAGGTCTGCGACAGCTATTGCCGCAAACCGGTGTTCACGTCGAATTTGGAATGCGCAGTTCTGAACCTTCCATTGAAAGGGCATTGCAGCAAATGAAGTTTTGGGGCGCAGATCAGCTGATACTAATGCCGTTGTTTCCGCAGTTCTCAACCACGACAACGGGAACCTGCTTCGATGTGGTAGAAGAAGGCTTGAACAAGCTTCGCTGGCATCCACCGCTAACGACTGTGACCAACTGGCCGGACCATCCCGAGTACATTTCTCTTTTGCGCAGCAGTGTCGAGGATGCCCTTTGCGAAGCGGAATCAGAGTCGAGCGGCTCGACAGCCCCGGCGCACATCGTGTTTTCAGCCCATTCATTGCCCATGAAGATCGTCGAGCGCGGCGATCCATACGCAGATGATGTAGCGCGCACCGTGCAGGCAGTTACCCAGGGGTTAACCGCGCCATGGTCGCTCGCCTTCCAATCTCGCAATGGCAAACTGCCATGGCTGAAACCGTATCTGGATGACGAACTGAAGAGGCTGGGCCGCGACGGGGTCGAAACCGTGGTGGTGGTACCGATTAGTTTTGTCAGTGATCACATCGAAACCCTTTTTGAGCTTGATCAGCTCTATGCCGAGGTGGCGCGAAAGCACGGCATCAAAAACTACTATCGTGCACGCTGTTTTAACGACAATCCGGAGTTTCCGCGCGTGCTGCAATCAATTCTCACGGAGGCCCAGGCATGATCGGAACCTTAAACTCAAGTCACAAGGAAGCCACTGTTGTTGGAGCCGGTATCGCGGGAATGCTTGCCGCTTACGCTCTGGACCGCGACGGCTACGAGGTGACGCTGCTTGAAGAGAAAGTGCGCGCGGGTGGATTAATTCAAACGCGAAAGACTAAACATGGCATCGCCGAGAGTGCGGCGCATTCGTTGATTGCGACTGGACCAGTCCGCGAACTGTGTCGCGACCTGGGCGTCGAGCTGGTAGAGCCGCGCAAAGAAAGTAAAGCAAAGTACATCGTGCGCGACGGCAAACTCCGCCGCTTTCCGCTGACCATTGGTGAGGCGTTTGATACGCTTGGTCACGCCGCTCTGGCCCGTTCAGCAAGTCATGAGCCGCAAAGGCTTGACGTTTGGGCCCGACGACATCTTGGCGAGGCGGCCCTGGAATATTTGCTGACGCCTTTTGTGCGCGGCATCTACGGTGTACAACCAGCAGAGTTGGGCGTGTCGACTGCTTTTCCTTTTCTTGAGCTGCCGGAAGGAACAACTCTGCTGGCGGCAATGCTGGGCAGACATAGCAACGGCGGGTCAAAAAAGGATAAGAAGCACCGCGCGGCGCCTCGGTTTGGCATGGGAGATTTGGTGGGTCGTTTGGAACAGCGTCTCGAGCAACGGCTTGGCTCGCGCTTCCGCAAAGGTGAGCCAGTGGACCAGCTTCCGCAGGCTGCGAATGTAATCATTGCCACACCCGCTCACGCCGCGGCGAAGATAATCAGACCTGCTTCGGCGGCGCTGGCTGAAAAACTATCCGGGGTGCGTTATACACCAATGGTGTCGGTCACTGTTTTTGTCGATCGGCACGCATTTACGCGACCGTTACACGGCGTTGGCGTATTGATGCCGGCGCGCGAGCAAACAAAATCTCTCGGCATCCTTTTCAATTCCAGTTCCTTCGATTACCGGGTCGCAGACGGATCTCGTTTCGCATCCTTTACGGTGATGATGGGTGGCACGGCGCAGCCGCAGTGGCTCGCGGCATCCGACGAAGAAATCCGCCAGGCGATCAAGTTGGAGCTGGAGACTTTGTTAGGAATTATCGAGCCGCACGATGTGGTAATTCACCGCTGGCCGGCGGCCTTGCCTCAGTATTCAATCGATCTACCCGCTGTTTGGGATTACGCGCGGCGCAGCTGGTGCGCAACACGAGGCCACATACTTTTCGGCAATTACACCGGACAGATAAGTTTGCGCGGCATGATCGAAAGCGCGGCGAAACTTGGACACTGAGAGACCAATCATTTATTGTCTCGCGCCATTAGTTTGAGAGCGCCAAAGGCGCGAGGTGTAATAACCTGGGGCAGCGCGCCAGGAGGCGTACCTAGCAAAGCCTAGAGCGCTGAAGGCGCGAAATGAAACTAGCGGGTCGGGAGTTGAGACCGCAATTTCATTACGCGCCTTCAGCGCTTTGAGTACAGTACTTTCAAGTTTCCGGGGCGCTGCCCCAGGCTGTTACATTTCGAGCCTTTTGGCGCTCTCTGACAATCGTTCGCAGAAAACTACCATCTACACACGAGGTCAAAGTCAGTCCGGTAGCTATCCGGAACCGCGCGCCGGAGCGGAAAGTAATGCGGTTTCCACATCTTGAGGCGCACGGTTTCTTCCAACGTGTCGAGATCCACTTCAGCGAGGCCGGCGCGCTGCGCTTCGCGCGCAACCTCCAGGGCGACTTTGAACGAAATGTCGCGCACCTGTGCCAGCGGCGGGTAAAGTGGCGCCTCGGGATCGTGTAACCCAGGGGCAAACTCACTTAGCACGCGGGCAGCCGCGGCGAACATGGAATCGGTTACGCGGCGCGCGCCAGAGGCGATCACGCCCAACCCAACGCCGGGAAAAATGAAGGAGTTGTTGCATTGGCCGATTTGTATCGGACCATGTTCAGTGATGATTGGCGGGAAAGGACTGCCGGTTGCTACTACCGCTCGACCGTTGGTCCACCTGAATAGGTCAATCGGAGTTGCTTCGCTCTTTGAAGTCGGATTCGAGAGCGGAAAGATTATCGGTCGCTCGACATGCCTTGCCATCTCGCGAACGATGTCTTCGCTAAACGCTCCCGGCTGCGCCGAGGTGCCTATCAAAATAGTGGGCTTAACATTTCTGACCACGTCGCTGAAGCTGTGTTCTGAAGGATCGTCGAGCTGCCAGGTTCGGGTTACTTCGACTGGTTGCGCGTATTTTTCTTTGAAAGGCTCGACTCTGGTTCTTCCCACTTGTACCAGGCCCTGGCTGTCAACCAGCCACAGCCTGCTGCGTGCTTCAAGTTCGGTCGTACCTTCAAGCATCATGGCGGCAACGATCTGATCGCAGATACCGATTGCCGCCGAACCGGCGCCAAGAACTACTATTCGCTGCTCGCTGAGTTTCTTATGGGCCAACCTGGTTGCGGCCAGCAATCCGGCAACGGTGACTGCACCGGTTCCCTGTATGTCATCATTGAAAGTACAGAGGCGATCACGATAGCGCTCGAGTATTCTCGGGGCGTTGTACTTTGAGAAGTCTTCCCATTGCAGCAGCACCTTGGGAAACTTCATCTTCACAGCAGAAACAAAGGCTTCAATGAAGTCGTCGTAATCTTTGCCGCGGACGCGCTCATGCCGCCAGCCGAGATAAAGCGGATCCTCAAGCAATTCGCGATTGTCCGTCCCGACATCGAGCAGAATCGGTAACGCTCGGGCTGGATGGATTCCGGCGCAAAGCGTATAGAGCGAGAGTTTACCGACGGGGATTCCCATGCCCCCCACACCGAGATCACCGAGACCCAGGATTCGTTCCCCATCAGTAACTACTATTACTTCCGGGTTTTGCGTTGGTGCATTATTAAGCAGCGAAAAGATCTCGTGACGATAAGGATAGGAAATGTAAAGACCCCGTGGACGGCGAAACACGTGACTGTATTGCCGGCAGCCGTCACCAACCGTCGGCGTGTAGACGATCGGCATCATCTCAGTGATGTGTTCCTGCAGCAAACGGTAAAAAAGTATTTCGTTGCGATCCTGCAGAGCTGTTAGGAAAATGTAACGTTCGATGTCGCTATCTTTACGAAGGTAGTTTTCGTAAACACGGGCCAACTGTTCTTCCATAGTCGAGGTATGCAGCGGCAGCAGACCTAATAGCCCCAGTTCGCGTCGCTCGTCTTCGGGAAAGGCGGTGCTTCGATTTAGTAGTGGGTCGTCGAGCAGGCGCTGGCCGCTAATCGATGTAGCCTGGGATTCGCATTCAGGAGATGTGAGAGCAGTCATTGTCGAATTCATCTTGCTATCCTTTCATCAGTAAGTCGCTTAGAACCGGAACAGGAACCACGGGCAGGAGGCAGTAGCAGTGGAGGGATCAAAAACATTTTCCATTTCTCATTTGTCATTTGATTAGGTAACTGGTGCCTCGCAATAGAATTTGAAAGTGGTTCAGGCCGGTAAACACGGAATGAAAAAAGACAAATGGCAAATGGAAAATGTTTTGGTTTTCCTGCCTACTGCCGGCTTCCTGCCTCCTACGAATTAAGTCGACGGCACATCTGTTCGAGTCTCTGGCTACGTAAGTCAAAGACTCAAACAGATGGCTTAACAGTGCTCACGCCAGCTGGCTAACGCTCAGGCGCCAGTTAACATCGGGGGAGGCACTGTCGTTAGTTCGGCACGCTTGCTAGTTCACCGGCACGATCGTCACATGAGCCTCGTGTTGAACCATGGGGACCAGATGCGATTCAGTGCTGCCCTTAAACTGAAACTCTCTCAGCTCGAAGTCTCCGGTTGCACCCGGAGCGGTGCGCACGACGAAGTAATCAACTCTGTTCCGCTGCAACGGTATGCAGTGAAAAGCAGCAACCAGGTGGTCCGGATTTTCGGCCGTTCCCTTATAGACATACGTGCATGCTTCACCGCGTGCCATAGCCGCGTCGTCATGAACGAATAGGTACTCACCCTTTAGGGTCACATCCATAAGGGTTACCGGCCGGTCGAACGTGAATATCGCCCTTTCTGTCTTTCCAGAACTGGCTGCACTGGTCACAGTCGGCGCCGAACTGCTGCTCAAAGTAACGACGAAAAGAAGTGCAATAAACAATAGAAAACTCTTCATAATCATCTCCTTTCAACTTGCGTGGATCTCTTTGGCGATGCCCTCCAGGTAACTTATTAACAGGTTGCAACGCATGTGCCTGATGGATCTTCCTATATTTGGGCGGGTGGATTCGCGGGAAGCAGTGGCGGATGCGAAAAGTTTCCCACCGAGCGGGAGAAACATCGCAGTCTGGGCGCAGGCGGCAGGCTAAAGCCGGGGTCGTGCGTAGCGGGCCAATAATGGTCCAGGGATAGGTCAGGCTTAAGTCGGTTGTGAACCGAGCCAGTCAGGCCCCCTTAGTAATTCGCTGCGCAAACCTGAGACCCGACGCCGAGTTGACCAGGAGAGGCATTAAGCCAAAAACCACTAACATCAAGTAATAGATAAAACTCGACAGCGGATCACGCTCGCTCAAATACTCAGTTAGCGTAAGCCCTCGTAGCCAGAGAACGAGCGTGAACTCAAACGCCATCACCAAAGCCAGAGCGAGAACGCCCACCATCAAGGTCTGCTCCGCGATTTGAAATTTGCGAACCAACCAGCTTGCGGCAGCTACGAAGACCACAAGCATCAGTGAGTATTCCATCAATTCAGCAACAAATACGCCGAAGCGCGGAACGATAAACAAGATCCTAATTGATCCCAGTATGAAACCAGCTCCGAACACCAGCGCAAAGTAGGCCAATGCTGCTTTCAGGATCACCGGTATTTGTTTGATGTTAGTCCGCCCTTTCATCTTCCAGCTTCTGCTCTCTCCTTGATACCCAGCATCATCTTCCTCTCCATGATGAAGTGTGCTGGTTCGAAGACGCCGCGCCAGAGAATGAAATTCAGCAAGGCATTTTTTAGATCAGGATTGAAATCTCCTCGTCCACGAATGATCAAACGAGTCGTATGGTCATCGATTGGGTGAAGAACAAAAGTCCAGGAATTCTCGAGCACAATCGCGCGGCCCGGCTCCATCGCCAATACCTTTAACGGAGGAGCCTTGGGATGCAGCCAAACCTCGTCTCCGACTTTGAGGTCTTGCCACTCCGCTACGATTTGGTCGGCATTGGACATCTCACACCCGACAAGATTTTCCAGCCAGGTATAACTGTAGAAGCCGCCCCGCTTTTGTCCTACCTGAACGAGCCACGGCCAGACCTCCGCAACTGGTGCGTTAATCGTGATGGCATGCGTGGCGTTTAGCTTCGGATGTTTCACTAATTCGTCGCCAGGTAGCGGCATCTTGAGTTCTTCTTCCGTCGCCCCCCACTTCAAGTGCCACGGACGAATGAGAAACACGTAGGCAGCCAGCGCTCCCGCCCCGCCTATTACCGCCGTCAAAGTCTTTAGGTTGAGTATGTTCTTTTTCATTCTGGCTCCTTTCAATTCTGCCGCATCCTCGAACAAGGCATCAGGCTGTTTAGTTAGCTAATTCCATCGAGCAACACGTATGCCTCTAACCTCAAAATATTAGCCCCGCGAAAACGTATTGGGTCGCCGAGGGCAGCAGTCGGCGGCCTTCAAAAACTCGCACGAGTGCGCGAAAGTTCGCAGTCTTTCAATCAGGATTCATAAGGCGTTCCAGCAAAAACGCCGAAACCGATTTGGCATACTTCATGCAGTTCCAGCCGGTGAAGAAATCTGCCTGGAACGGTAACGCGAAACCCTGGCATCTCCATTAGGCTTCATTTGTGGAAGTGAGGAACGTTATGCGAAATAGAATGGAATCTTCTACCTGGCAAACGAATTTGTCGCGCTTTGGCGAACGTAACAACATGCGCCCAACGAGACTTGAAATCCTTGGACCAGACCGTGAATTGGCATCAGACTATTGGATTGAAGATGGCTTGCTCCTGACGGGAATTGTTCTGGACGTGAATGGCGATCCCAGTCCTAACATCGAGATCATGTTGCAGGCCCCGGTCGGCACAAACAAAAGTCACATGACTCATACCGTCGCTGGCGTGAAGCGAGTTGAGCTGGAAACAAGCGACGGCCGGGATGAGGTCCTGGAAATCGAGGACCGAGAAGGCGCTATTACGATCATGCGTTTTGAATCCAGAGTCTGGAGTCAGGACCTGTGCGTTCCGTTGACTCCGGCGGAAAATTAGGATGTAGGTGCGGTCAAGTGATGTGTTGGGACCATGGGCTTCCCGCCCGCAATGAGCGCAAAGCGCGAAGCTTGCCGCGAAAAGACTGCGCGCCTGAGGCGCGTCGCAGGCGGGACGCCCGCGGTCCCAGCAAGTCGCTTCAGCAGTCGCAGCTCAATTGAGTTTATTCTCTTAGAGTCAGCGAAAGTGAATGAGACGCTCAGCCTGATGCGAAATGCCAGGCATTCATTTCAGATTCACAGTCGTAATTTAAGAACCCTCGCCCGCTGTGGCCACCTGGCTGACCGTGGCGTGGGCGCACCGTTCGTTACATCTTGCCGCGTCTCAGCACGCCATCGCGCTATCCGAGTTAATTCGGTGGGAAATTTATTTAGCACCTACTCATGACTTCATTAAAGGCTCTTCCCGATCACATTTTGAGATGGCTTCTCGCTCCTTTTGCGGACGACTGCAGCGTTCTAAACTTGCCTTCAAAAGCAACCGAATCCCCAGAAACCGGAGCACATCGTGAGCACCGGAACTAGCAGCGAACGCAGTGTACCCCGGCTCTGTGCCTGCGCAGGATCAACACATCAGCGGCCCGCTGTCTCGGCTAACGTGGTTTGACGGCCGTGAGTATCTCTGATCGATCAACCAGGCGACCGTTGTGGACGACCTGCCAGATTCGCCGCGTGTTGCGAATATCCGCGAGCGGATCGGCATCGAGGATGATCAGATCGGCCCACTTCCCCACCTCGATGGTGCCCAAGTCTTTCTCCGCGCCGAGTATGCGCGCGGCGCCACCGGTGCCGGCATGTATCGCCTGCGTGGGAGTTAATCCCGCTGCGACCAGCTGCTCCAGTTCCATGTGCGTCCCGATTGGTATCTGCCAGATGTCGGTTCCTGTGCCGATAGTCACCCCGGCGCGCCACAACTTTGCGGTCACTTCACGCGCGCGCTCCTCCTCCTGCGCCCACTGCTGCCGGCTCTCGGCACTCAGCTTGAGCATCCAGTCAAAGTTGTCACGCGCCGGCAGGAACGGGGTGAGTTCCGCATCCTCATCGAGTAGCGCCGGGCGTTCGTTGAGCCGGACCGCGAAGTCAAAATAGGCGATCGTGGGTACCACGCCGATACCGGCGGCCCGAAACAACTGGATCAGGTCGTCATACATATAGGTGTTGCCCCGCGGTTCGCAGAGACCGATATGCTCTTTCGCGTCCATGCCGGCGGCGACCAGCGGCAACAGGTGCGAGCAGTGCCCGGTCGCACGCATACCACGACGGTGGGCTTCAGCGATCATCCGGGCGTTGATGTCCCAGCGCCTGAAAGTCCGAGTTTTGATGTGCTGCGCACCGAAAGCCTCGGCCAGATCCACGGCTCGCTTGATGTGCTCCGGATCCGACTCCGGCTCGATACCGCGCCCTTGCTCCTATCGAAGGACCAATCACTGTAGAACTGAAAGCCGCCGTAACCGACTCGCGGCCCGGGAAGCACTCCAGCTGCGATGTCGTCCGCATACGCGACCAGCGGAGCCATGGAAGACCCCTGATCACGCACGGTGGTGACACCGAAATAAAGGAAACCCGGAAGCAGGTCGGGACGATAGGTGTGAGCGTGGAGATCCATGAGGCCGGGCATGACGACGCGGCCTTCGGCATCGATCACACGTGCCTTCCCCGGAAAAATGCGGCGCGCGGGAGCGATCCGGGCGATCCGTCCTCGCTCGATCAGAATGTCGCGAGGTGGCGTTATCGGTGCGCCGGTGCCATCGACGATCCGAACGTTCCGGATCAGCATCGGTTCCGCCATCGGCGGAGTGTAGGAGATCGGCCAGCCCAACCTTCGCTCTTCACCGTTCGGCGAGCGCAACCGCAGTCCTCCATCGGAGACGAAGAGCATAGTGCCGTCGCGCGAAGACGAGGCATAGAGCGCCGCGTCGTCTCCGATCGGCTGCGGGTTCGCAAGCATCCCGGTGTGATCGAAGGGCGCTTGCCACAGGCGGTCGTGGCGCACGAAAAGAATCGTGTGCTGCAGGGTCCACTGCAGAAAGATCGGCGCATCGGGGAAACGCGCCAGTAGCTGCCGCGCGCCTGAGAGCGGCACAAAGGTGGCGCGCTGGTTTGAACCCGCCGCACTGGACACTAACAGCCCGTCAGACTCCGGGCTCCATTGCGGCGGACTGGTCGATTCCGGAGAGACCGATCCGAGGTTTCGGGTCTGGGTTGCGTCCGCCACGTTGCCTGCGCGGGCCTCAACTACTCGCAGCGTGGCTTCGTCCTGCTGCAAGTGTACAAACGCGAGGTACCGGCCGTCGGGAGAATAAGCGGGATTCGCCTCGCGACCCGCCAGCGCGGTTACCCGCCGCGTTGCGCCCGTTTTCAGATCAGTCGCGAACAGATCCGCCTGCTCCGGCACCCCGGCGCTCCACGCGACCTCCGCGCCATCCGGCGACCACGCAATTGAATTCGCATCGAACGGAACATCCGCGATTGCGCGTGGACTCCCGCCCACCGGTATGATCCACAGCTTGCCGAGCATAAGAGCGGCAATTCGGCCGGCGTCCGGAGAGAGAGCCAGTCCCATGAAACCTCTGGCCGGTGCCTGACGGCCGGGTTCGGGAAAGCGGGCGGGCAGCGGCGAGCGCTGAGGACGTGTGATTGAGAGCTCGGCGTTGAAGCGTATTTCTCCAGGGTGCCCTCCCGATGCGGCGACCATCCACAGGCGGCCGTCAGCCGAATACAGCAACGCGTTGCTGTCTCGGTCCCAGCGGATCCGGGTCGCGGTGACGTCGGTATGGTTCGTCAGCATGTTGGGAGACCCTTGCGCAGTGTCATTGCCGTCGAGTTCCTGCACCCACACCTGAGTTCGGCCTTTTGAGTCGGGAGCAAAGTACGCCATCCGGCTGCCGTCGCTCGTAAGAGAGGGAGCTTGGGCCTGCACCGAGTCCGCAGTGACAGGTTTCGCAGCGCCACCAGCAGCATCGACGATCCAGATCCTGCCCCCCTGTCCACGTGGTGACTTATGCGATATGAATGCGATCCGTCGGCCACCTCGCACCCAAACCGGGTCGCGTAAATTTGAATTCGGGACACCGGTCACCGAAAGCTCATGCATACTGCCGGAGGCAACATCGAGCAGCATGATGGCAGTCCGCCACTTGCTTCCGGTCGCATCGGGGGGCACGGCGTGTACGAACGAGATGAGACGACCATCTGGGGACCACGCGGCCCTTCCGTCGAATCCATCTGGATCGGACAGTTGCGTTAGTTGACGCGGCCGGCCGGAGTCGAGGCCGAGCAGCCACAGGCCTGTGCGTCCGTTCCGCTCACCACGAAACACCACGCTGCGGCCATCAGGCGCGAAAGAAGGGTCCAGATCTTCAGCGGTGTCGCGCACCGCGTCGGTGATGGGGCGAGCTTTACCACCCTGCGCTGGGACCAGCCAGAGTTGACCCAGCAAGTCGAACACGATGAACCGCCCGTCCGCGGAAAGGTCAAAGCCAAGGTCCGTACCTTCGCTCGTTCGGACGGTGATGGTTTTGAGCGGGCGGCGTTGTTCACGTGTTTGGGCGGCGGGCTGCAAGGCACATATCAAGGCCAGCAGGGGAAACAAGCGAGTGAACCGCCAATGAGAGAACATGATCGTTGCTCTATGCTTCTGCGCAGGGATCCGATGACGATTTGAGCCGGAACGTAAAAAGTATCCAACAGAAAAGTAAAGGTCAAGGGACTCAAAAACAAAAAGCGTATTTCGGAGAACCCACGACCTTGCGTCGCAAAAAATCCTACTGATACCGGATGGCGACCATGCGACAATGTGACACAAAAACGCGCGTGCGCGAGGAATGAGACGTTCCAGCACTCTGAGAGCGGATTGAGGTGTCATTTATGAAGCGAAGCTCAACAATATTTCTTCAGATAGTAATTGTGCTCATCGGTATTGGTGCTCTTGCTCTCATGCTTTGGGAACCTCACATCGAGGGCAGAAATGCGCACGCCACGCTCTTTGAGATCTATTTCAAAGATCCCTTTCTGGCGTATGCGTATATCGCGTCCATTCCATTTTTCGTAGCGCTCTATCAGGCATTCAAGGTGTTGGGATACGTCGGACAAAATAAGGCATTCTCGCAGGCGACCGTGAAAGCTCTGCGGACCATAAAATATTGCGCAATAGCCATTATCGGTTTTGTGGCGGTAGCAGAGATCTTCATTATGTTTGGCGACAGTGACGACCGGCCGGCGGGGTTTTCATGGGCATCCTCATCACCTTCGGCTTCGATCGTGATCGCCACCGCGGCGGCGATGTTTGAACGGATTTTGCAGAATGCCGTGGACATAAAATCCGAGAACGACTTAGCGGTGTAAGGAGACCAGCATGGCAACAGCCGATAGCCTAGCCTCTCGTTTGGCGTTTAGTCCTTCGTTCCGCTTTGAATCTCGATCCAAACTCTCGTAGGCTATCGACTCTGGTCATTGAGTTCGACTAGTCAAACATAATGATTTCCAAGTGGGTCGTTCACAAATTCGGCGGCACCAGCCTGGCCGACGCGCGTGGGTATCAAATGGCAGGCCGCATTTTGCGTTCTCTCCGAGGCGATGGAGAATGCGTGGCGGTAGTCGTCTCGGCGATGAGCGGCGTGACCGATAACCTGATTGAGTTGGTGGCCCTCGCTGCGAGCCAGAACGATTCCTATCTCGCAAAGCTCAAGGGCCTGAAGGAAAAACATCTCGGAACGATGGCCCAACTCAACCTGTCCGAAGAGCAACAGCAGTCGCTGGCGGAAAGCCTGGCCTCCGATTTCAAGAACATCGAAGAAGTCCTGCGAGGAGTTTGGATCACCGGGCTTCCCTCTGAGCCAATCAGCGAATTTGTCTCCGGCCACGGAGAGTTGTGGTCCGCTCAACTGTTGCATGCGCATCTTGCAGACTGCGACGAGTCGTCGTGCTGGCTCGACGCGCGCAAGATTCTGATCGTCGAGCCGGACAGCCGCACCGTCAATGTGGACTGGCCGCTTTCGCGGGACCGGCTGCGAAGTTCGATGTCCACTGAGAGACCGACCGACTTTGTGGTCATCACGGGCTACATCGCCTCGACGCATGACGACGTTGCCACGACGCTTAAGCGAAATGGCAGCGACTTTTCCGCTTCGATTTTCGCCGCCCTGCTCGAAGCCGACTCCGTGACGATCTGGACCGACGTCGACGGCGTGTTGAGCGCTGATCCGCGGCGTGTGCCCGACGCGCTGATCATTCCCGAGCTCTCTTACCAGGAGGCTGCCGAACTTGCCTACTTCGGCGCCAAAGTCGTTCACCCAAACACAATGTTTCCGGCTATAGCGAGAGGTATTCCGGTCTGGATCAAGAACACTTTCAAGCCGGAAGCGGCCGGAACGAAAATCTCGGCGACTTCACCGTCCGGAGTGCCCGTAAAAGGGTTCGCCACGATCGACGACATGGCCCTGCTCAACGTCGAAGGCACCGGGATGATCGGCATTCCTGGCGTGGCGGATAAACTCTTCGGGGCACTGCGCGCCGTGGATGTTTCGGTCGTCATGATTTCGCAAGCGAGTTCCGAGCACTCGATCTGTTTCGCGGTTCCGCTCGCCCAGGCGGAGTTGGCTAAGAAAACAGTCGAAGAGGCTTTCTTCGCTGAGATGCAACGTGGCCAGATCCAGACTGTGGACCTCACGAGGGACTGCTGCATTCTTGCCATGGTGGGCGACGGAATGATCGAAAGGATAGGCATTGCCGGAAAGTTTTTCACCGCGCTGGGCAAAGCAGAGGTGAACATTCGGGCCATCGCCCAAGGGTCCTCAGAGCGCAACATCTCAGTAGTGATCGAACAGCGGGAAGCGACGAAGGCGCTGCGGGCGGTGCACTCCGCGTTTTATCTGTCGAGCCAGACAATCTCGGTCGGACTGATCGGGACCGGGCTAATTGGTGGGACGTTTCTTAACCAACTTAAACGGCGTCTGGACGCGCTGCGAGCGCAGCGAGATATCGACGTGCGCGTGCGTGGCATCGTCAACCGCCGCAAGATGCTTCTGGATGACCGGCGGCTTGACCTCCAGGATTGGAAAGCCGACCTGGATCAGAGCACCCTGGAAGCGGACCTCGAACGCTTCGTGGAGCACGTCCACGTGGGCCATTTGCCGCACTCAGTGATTATCGACGCGACTGCCAGCGACGCATTACCTCAGCACTATGAGGGCTGGCTCGCGAGAGGAATCAACATCATCACGCCGAACAAAAAGGGGAACGCAGGCCCGCTGGCTTCCTATCGCAGTTTGCGAGAGACAGCGCGCAAGCATCAGCGATACTTCCTCTATGAGACCAATGTCGGCGCCGGCCTGCCCGTAATTCACACGCTCCGCGATCTACTCGAAACCGGTGACGAGATTGTCCGCGTCGAAGGTGTTCTTTCCGGCACTCTCTCTTATATTTTTAACTCGTTTGACGGGACGAGAACTTTCTCCGAGATTGTGCGAGAGGCACACCGGCAGGGCTTCACTGAACCCGATCCGCGCGAAGATCTTACGGGCGTTGATGTGGCCCGCAAGTTGATCATCCTCGCACGCGAGATGGGACTCGCGGTTGAGCTGAACCAGGTTGAGATCGAAAGCCTTGTTCCTCATGAGTTGCGCTCTGCGGATGCGGAAGAGTTCCTGAACCAACTCGGTCGACATGATCAACGCATGAGTGAAATGCAGCGCGCCGCTCGAGCACGCGAACGGGTGCTGCGTTATGTTGGCGTGGTCGAGGCAGACGGCCGGTTGTCCGCAGGGCTGCGCGAGTACGCTAGCGATCATCCTTTCGCGAATCTGAAAGGAGGCGACAACATAGTGAGCTTTCAGACCAGGCGCTACAACGCGGAGCCGCTGATTGTCCGCGGGCCGGGTGCCGGGCCCGAGGTGACGGCCGCGGGCGTCTTCGCCGATCTGCTGCGGCTGGCCTCTTTCCTCGGAGCACCGCTGTGAGATCCGCTACTGCTTTTGCGCCCGCCACAGTGGCCAACGTCGCAGTCGGCTTCGACATACTTGGATTTGCGATCGAATCCGTTGGCGACATAGTTACTGTTTCGATCGCTGACGACACTTCGGTTCGCGTCAGGCAGATTCTGAACGCGACGGGTCTCTCAGATCCGCTCGAGCTCCCGCTCGATGCGGACCGGAACGCCGCCACGGTCGGATTGATCAAACTTTGCGAAGACCTGCGCCTGGATTTCGGTTTCGAAGTGGTGCTGCGCAAAGGCATCGCGCTTGGATCGGGAATGGGTGGCTCAGCGGCTTCGGCTGTAGGCGGTTTGGTGGCCGCGAATTCGCTGCTTGAATCTCCACTTCCCAGAGAGGCTCTGCTGAAGTATGCCTTGCTCGGCGAGCGGGCAGCGAGTGGCGCCAGTCATCCTGACAATATCGCGCCGTGCCTGCTGGGCGGCATGACCCTGGTGATTTCCGCAGATCCGTTTCGCTATGTTTCGTTACCGGTGCCGGAAGAAATTCTGGCAGTCATCATTCACCCACGACTCCGCGTGGACACGCGCAACGCGAGAAGCATTCTGAAATCGAACGTTTCGCTTACCAATCATGTCAGACAATCCGCCGCGCTGGGCGGTTTCATTTCCGGCTGCTTTCAGCGCGACATCGATTTGATCAGAGAATCTCTCGATGACTTTCTGATCGAGCCGCAGCGGGCGTCGCTGGTTCCCGGTTTCGCCGCTGTGAAAGCAGCGGCCCTGGAACAAGGTGCGCTCGGCGCGTCTTTCTCAGGCTCAGGCCCTGCGTTGTTCGCGCTGGTGACCTCGGAGCTGGAAGCAACGCGAGTGCGAGACGCGATGGAGCAGGCCTTCAGAGCAAATGGCCTGGCTGAAGTGGACTCCTGGATCTCTCCGGTAAACCGCCAGGGAGCAAGAATCATCGATGAAATTTCGTAGCACTCGCTCGACATCGCCACTGCTGACCCTCTCTGAGGCGATCCAGACGAGCATTGCGCCGGATGGTGGGCTATATGTACCTGTAAGTTTTCCGACTTTCAAGGTTAGTGACTTTGATGGATTGTCATCCTGGCCAGAGATCGGGGCAAGAATGTTATTGCCCTTCTTTGAGGGTGACGTGCTCGCTCCTCAAATCGCAGACATCTGCGGCGAAGCCTTCAACTTTCCAATCTTTTTGAATTATGTCAGCGACACTGCGGTGCTGGAGTTGTTCCACGGGCCAACGGCAGCTTTCAAGGATGTCGGGGCACGCTTCCTCGCCGCCTGCGTCTCGCGACTTGCGGGCCGCCGGACGGTAATCGTGGCCACCTCGGGTGACACCGGCGGCGCGGTCGCAGCGGCTTTTCATGAACATTCTGAGATCGACGTAGTAGTTCTCTTCCCCAGGAACAAGGTAACTGCACTACAACAACAGCAACTTACCTGCTGGGGAGAGAGTGTTCGGGCTTTCGCGGTGCGCGGAGACTTTGACGATTGCCAGCGCATCGTTAAGACCGCATTCGCAAACCGGGAGTGGGCTGAAGCGAAAGGATTACTCTCAGCCAACAGCATCAACCTGGGGCGGCTGCTTCCGCAAACGGTCTACTATGCAGCTGCGAGCCTCTGGTATTTGCGGGAAAGAGGCGCGCCGCCAGGTTTCATAGTCCCGACTGGAAATCTGGGAAACGCGGTCGCTGCCTTCTGGGCCCGGCAAATGGGACTACCGCTGCGAGAGATAATTCTCGCCACGAACGCCAATGCAGCCATCACCGAGTACTTCGCATCCGGCTTGTGGAAACCACACCCGACCATTGCCACCCTTGCCAACGCGATGGACGTCGGGAATCCGAGTAACATGGAGAGACTCCTCGATCTGCATCCGGAAATAACGGAACTCCGCCAGGGCGCGCAGGCGTTTCCTGTCAGCGACGAAGAAATCGCAAACACGATCGCCCACGATTACCGTTTTGCCCGGCAAACGTGGTGTCCGCACACAGCCACGGCGGTCCATGTGCGCCGGCGGCTGTCATCTCCAGACTGGATAATTGTTGCGACAGCGCATCCGGCAAAGTTTGAATCGGTCGTTGAGCCACTGATTGGAAAATCATTGATTATGCCGCCTTCTCTCGCGCAGCTCTTTGAAGCGCCTTCGCGTTTCGAGGAGATCAATCCCGAGTTCGAAGCTCTCAGGGAAGCGCTTCAGTAACGTTGGGCGTTTGGAATTGTAGAGTAAGGGTTCGCAGCAGCCGAACCAAACGGCAAGATCGCGCATTGTGGATTTGCCACGATCTCCACAAAGTCACTGAACAAATCGGCTGTCGAAAATCAGTAATGACTTGGTGCCCCCGCAGGGATTCGAACCACGAACCAACAGATTATGAGGCGGTTTGACGGGCATCAACAAGGCGAGACGAAGTGAGATGAAGCAGTATCTACCGAATCCGCAGCCGTCAAAGTAACTCACGTATCGCTAGGTCAGAGGACGTCATCGCGCCAAAATCACGCCATCTGGATGCTTGCCTCTATTCAGGAGACCTATCGACATCAGATAGCTCCATATCCTAGCTAGGGAACACGAATATCAATGTTCTTATGTTCCCGCGGTCGGAAGGTAACCCGCCCGAGATTTTTGACAAACGGGAGCATACCTCCTTCGCCACGATCCTCATTCACAATGATTTGATAATCGCCAGGTGGAGGGCGGAGCAAGAACGCGCCCTGTTCGTCGGTACGGCGTGTAAGACGTCCTCCGAGAACTCGACGCGTCCCAATCCAATTCAGCGAAATCCTCATACGAGGCAGAGGCGTCTTTCCATTCTCGGAGATGATTCGCCCGGTGAATTCTGCAAGGTCACTGGCGACGACGATCGTAACGTCTTTAAGCTCCATACCGCTGGTGAGATTGAGCTTCTTTTGCAATAGATCAATCCCGTTGGCGCTAATCGATTTAATATAGTGGTCTGGTTCTAGGAAAGCGCTGAATTCAATCACGCCTTCCGGCAAGTCGGTCATCGTGAACATTGTTGTTCGTCCGGTTGTTGTTAGAGATTTAGATACACCCTGATGCAGCTCAATGGGAACATCAACTTTGGAGACGAAGAGAGAGACAGATGAGAGTGGTTCATCACCTTCTACGATCAGACTACCCGAAATCTTCGCGCCCTTGGATACTTCGATCAGAACGTCTGGAAGGTCCGTTCCTGCGACAGTGATCATCTGTTTCTTGGTGGCGAACCGCTGGCCACGGTTTGGATCTGAGTCAGCTACCCCTGGAGTTACCTGAATAACATATGATCCGTCAGGCAGGTTATTGATGGACCATCTCCCGTCTTTGTCGGTGGTGAAGGAGTACACAGGTTTTGGTCCATTCGTCGCGCCTTGAGTCGATCCAAGGACCACGTAAGTATCTTCCTTTCTTACGATACGACCTTTCGCACCCACAATAGCCTCACCATTGCCTTGCATACGAACTATTCCGCTAATTGTCTGGACGTTCTGGAAAACGGGCAGAGTGATCTGAGCGATCGCGCAGTCGCGATCGAACGGCACAACGAGAATCGAGCAGCTCAAGGCTCCGAACAGAAGAAAGTTGCGCATCGAGCGCCCTGCGTTAATGACAAACATTTAAGCGTCGCTTTCTATGACAGAAGACCAATTCTTGCATTGAGAAGGGTTTCAGTCGTCCCTACGCCTGAGAAGTTCTGATACACGCGCTCACCAATGGCCATCTTAAATCAGCAATCACCAACCTCTTGGTGCCCCCGCAGGGATTCGAACCCCGAACCAACAGATTATGAGTCTGCTGCTCTAACCATTGAGCTACAGGGGCACAAGAACTACAGGCGGTCGGATTGAGACTGAAGCGGAGATTCAGGTGACTCCATGTTAGTTTCCGCTTTTTCGACCGCCCCTTGCTTCAGATTAGTGAAGCGCTCGAAGGGCGCTTCACCTAACCTCGTCAAAAACGTGTGGCGAAATGAGTGTATCACGCAGTTGTTTAGCAGTTGCAAATCGCTCCGCAGTTTCTTGTGAACGTGGTCAAGCGAAGTTTCAAGCCAGGGATTGGCAGCATAATTGAGAAGACACAACTTAGAAAGAGTGAAACGTGAAGAGTGAAAAGTGATAAGTGAAGAGAGTAAGACAAGCATGAGGGGACGCTTTTCTTAGAGAATTGGCGAGGGGGTGAGTTAGGAGATTTGTTTAAAAGTATTTCCCGGATTCCCCCTTTTGATTTTCAGCGCTTCCACTCTTTATTTGCTCTACGTGCCTATGGTGCGTCATTCGTTTAGTCAACTATTCCAAAGCTTGCCGCCGTATGATATAAGCCCCCATTCCCAACTACAGTGGGAGAGGCCCAGCTATCGACGAAGGCGACGATCGCAGCCCACTGATTCATTTCGAGAGGATGAATTTCGATGAACCGCTCATTCGTTTTCGTTGCTTCCTGTCTCCTGTTGATCGCCACCGTTAGCCAAGCCGACGCGCAGTGGGCGCGGTTCCGCGGGCCGAATGGGTCCGGGGTCGATTTGTCCGCGGGCTACCCCGTCGAGTTTTCGCCTACCAGGAACGTGGCGTGGAAGGTGTCGGTGCCCTACGGGCAATCGTCGCCGGTCGTGGTGGGCACAAGGCTTTTCGGCACTGCCAGCGAGGGCAATCGGTTGATCACGTTCTGCCTGGACACGCGGACGGGCCGAGAATTATGGCGCCGGGAAGTCCCGCGCGAGCGGATTCAAAACGCATACAAAGCTAACGATCCGGCATCGCCAACCCCCGCCGCCGACGAGCGCGGCGTCGTGTCTTTCTTTCCTGAATTTGGATTGGTGTCTTACAACAACGATGGGAAAGTGCGTTGGACTCACCCGCTCGGCCGGTTCAAGAATTTCTACGGCATGTCAGGTTCGCCAATCATCGAGGCGGGCACGGTGGTGCTGGTGTGCGACCAACAGTCGGATTCTTTTGTGATTGCGCTCGACCGCTCGACCGGGCGGCTGCGATGGAAGACCGAGCGGCCAGGCGTGACGATAGGGTGGTCAACACCCATGGTCTTTCGATCGGGCGCAGTTCGCGCGGACCTGATTGTGCTTGGCTCGACGCGTCTCGACGCCTATGACCTCGCTTCCGGCGCTCAGCGCTGGTGGCTGCCCGTCGCATCCGGTGGCGCACTCGGCACACCGCTGGCTCAAGGCGATACCCTGATGATCTCCACCCTCGGCAGCAATGAGCCGTGGATGCCGGCTTTCACGTCGGCGCTCGCCCAATACGACAAAGATAAGGACGGGCGTTTGTCGTTGCTGGAGTTTCGCGTTGACCCGGACATTGGGGAACACTTCGGCTGGATCGATGAGAACGACGACAAGTTCATCGTTGACCAGGAATGGAATAAAACGCGGGCGTCGGGCGTGGGACAGTGGGGGGCGATCGCGGTTCGCCCGGGCAACGCTCGAGGTCAGCTCGAGCCGGCCGCGATTCGCTGGCGCCTTCAGAAAAACATTCCTTACATTCCGGCACCCCTGCTGTATCAGGGCGTGTACTACATGGTGAAGACCGGCGGCATCATCACCTCAATTGATCCGGCTACCGGTCGCCTCCTGAAAGAGGGCCGGAGTCCTGGCGCACTGGGTGAATACTATGCTTCACCCATTGCCGCGGACGGTAAGATCTTCCTCGCGAATACCGAAGGCAAGATCACCGTTCTCAAAGCTGCTGCAGACTGGCAGGTACTTGCCGTGAACGAACTTGGCGACGAAGTTAGTGCAACGCCTGCCCTGAGCGAGGGACGACTGTACGTGCGGACGCGTGGAGCGTTGTACTGCTTCACCACATCGCGGTAGCCTGGAAGTGGCAAGGCGTCATTTTGTATCCGAGTCAAATTAGAAAAGAGATAGGTTCGTTCCGGCCTGGCTAAGCTCAACGGGCTCGACCAGCCTGGCATCCTCAGCTTGGGCATGATTGACTTGGTGGCTTACAGGATGTCGCTTCATAGCAGCTGCGGAGAATGGGTTCAGAAGATCGAGAAGTTCCATTGGTCGAGTGTCCCTGGCAAGCCACGCTTTGTGAGTTTCAGGCGGCAGGATTGCAGGCATGCGATCGTGAATCGTTTCGAGGAGTTCGTTCGGCGTAGTGGTGATGATGGCGCAGGAGGTGATCGACTCAGCGCCACGCCGCCACTGATCCCAAATGCCAGCGAAGTAAAATAGCTCCTCATCCTTCATTTGAAAGTAATGCGGCTGCCTGGATTTTCCACTGTTCGTCCATTCGTAAAAGCCATCTGCTGGGATTAGACACCGGCGACGCTCAAATGACTCGCTAAAACTTGGCTTCTCGTTAAGCGTCTCACAACGCGCGTTGATGATCCCCTTTGGTTCTGTGCTCCAGGAAGGTATCAGGCCCCAGCGCGCGGGTAGCAGCGTGCGTTCCCCGTCATCTGACATTACGGTCAGCACCTCCTGGCTGGGAGCAATGTTGAAGCGAGGCGCAAACAGCGTGGGAAGAGCCTCTCGCTTCAGATCAAACTTTGTTTTGCCTGGGGATCGAAGTGTAAATCGTCCACACATCTTTTTTAATCAAACTACCAACCTACTACGAAACGGCGCGGTCGGTGATCTCCAGCCCCTTATCGATGATCGCGAAGGCCTCGCGCAATTCATCCTCAGTTATACAAAGCGGCGGGTTCGTGAAGAACGTGTTCCAGCGCACGAAAGTATAGAGTCCTTCGGCCCGGAAGAACTTGCCGAGCGCTTGCATCTCGGGTGCGGTGCCGTTGAAGGGCGCCATGGGCTCCCGCGTCTCACGATTACGCACTACCTCAACGATGCCGAAGAGTCCGAGGTTGCGCGTCGCGCCGACCGAGGGATGACGATCCTGCAGATCCTCGAGCAGGCCACGCATAATTTCTCCCATGCGTCGCGCATTCTCGATGAGGTTGTCTTCTTCGTAGACTGCGATGGTGGCGATGGCCCCCGCGCACGCGAGTGGGTGGCTGTTGTAGGTGAGGCCGCCGTAGAAAACATTGTTCTGAAAGTGGTCCGCTATGGGTCGCCGCATGCCCACGGCGCCCAACTGCACATATGCACTCGTCAAACCTTTAGCCATTGACATCAAATCCGGTACCACCTGCCAGTGGTCCACTGAGAACCATTTGCCGGTGCGTCCGAAGCCGGCCATTACTTCATCGGCGATCAGCAGGATGCCATACTTGTCGCAGAGCGCGCGTAAACCCTGCATATAACCGTCGGGTGGGATCAATATTCCATTTGTACCGACGACGGGTTCGACAATAATTGCCGCTACAGTCTGCGGGCCCTCCAGCTGAAGTATTTCTTCAGTTCGCGCCAACACGTCTTCAGTCGTATCCGAGCCTCGCTGAATGCCGTGATAGAAATCGGGAATGCGAATAACTCCCGGAATGCCCGGTTCGGCAGCCCAACGCCTGGGATCGCCGGTCAGCGTAAGACTGCCAGCCGTCCCGCCATGATATGAACGATAGCGCGCGGCGATTTTGTGGCGCCCTGTAAACATGCGCGCGATGCGGATAGCATTCTCGTTGGCTTCGGCGCCGCCGTTGGTAAAGAAGAAGGCGTCGATATCGCCTGGTGTGATCTCCGCAAGCTTCACGGCCAGACGTGCGCGCACTTCGGTGGCCATAAACGGATTGGCATAGGCAAGTGTGGCGGCCTGTTCGCTAATGGCGCGAATCACCCGCTCGTCACCGTGGCCGATGTTCACGCACATCAACTGGCTGTTGAAGTCGATGAAGCGTTTTCCTTCCGGCGTCCAGAAATAGATTCCTTTTGAACGCGCGACCGGAATGGGATCCACGGCGGCCTGTGCGGACCATTCAAAGAGAGTGTGGCGGCGACAGAGTTCGACGATCTCCTCGCCGGTCATGGTTTCAGCAGTGGTAGTCATAGCGGTCGCGATGCTACTCAGATCACACTCGTTTTACAACCCGCCGTTTCAACCGTACGGTCACTTTGGTATTAATCGGCATTACCACTCGACGAACGCCACACAAATACGGAACCGGGAGCAGTAGCGACCGGGGGCCCGTGGGAGAGGCTCAACTTTGACCTTAAGTTGTTGACTCGGTAAATCAGTTGATTTGTACATTCGTTGTTGACTGCAGCGAAGCTTGGACGACCCGGCCGCTACTGCTCCCGGTTCAGTATTTATGCAGCCTTCATCGAGTTGTTCTGCCTACAGCCGCCATTCAAATCAAATTGAGACACTGCAGCGACGTGCGTGTTAAGATTTTTTTCCGATGGCTACATCCAGCGCTAACGACCTCCACCTGGTGCCGCTGGGAGCGGGCGATCTGATTGATCGCGCCGTGAGACTCTATCGCCGTCACCTGTTTACCCTGATGCGAATAGCAGCGCCGCCGGTAGTTGTTTCCGCAATCGGCTGGGTAATGTGGACAATTGGGTGGCGCGAAGTTTTTCTGACATCCGACACGGGCGGCCTGGTTTTTTATGTTCTGCTCAGCATTGCTGCCGCCTTCGTGATTACTGCCGGCCACATTTTTGGTCTGATTGTTATGGGCGGTGCTTCGCGTAATCTCGTGACGCATCTTCTGTGGGATGAGCCTGTTCTCGCTCGCACTACCTACGCCGCCGTAAGATCCAGATTCTGGTCGTTGTTTGGCGCCACGCTATTGGTGGTTCTGTGGCTGGGCCTGGCTATGATGGTTGCGTCTACGGCAGGATATTTTATTGGCATTTTTTTGGTGATTGCCGTCGCGCTCCTGATGCAAGTCCTGCCGGTGTGGGTGTCCGTTATTGTCGGAATCGTTGGTGGTCTGGCAGCGCTCGCAGTATCTCTTTGGTTGTTTTTTTTCATGGCCGGCAAGGTGGCTTATGTTCCTCAGGTCCTGCTGGTAGAAGGGAAGGGCGTTCTAGACTCTATCAGCCGCAGCTTCTCACTTGCCAAGGGCAACTGGCGCCGGCTGATGGCGATGACATTCTTCATTACGTTCGCGACGCAGTCCGCTTTAATGATTCTGGTGATCCCGCTCGGCTGGTATGGCTACATAAACGGTATCGATCCAACGCCCTGGAATTCGGCGCAGTGGCCTTTTTGGTACGCCATCAGTTACGGCATCGTGGAACCTTTGAGCTCTATTCTGCTGGCGCCGGTCTGGATGCTCGGCATGTCGTTACTTTACGTAGACGAGCGAGTCAGACATGAAGGGTATGACATTGAGTTGATGGCGTCGCAGAAGCTGGATCCGATGCCGCAGATAGACGTCACTTCGCCCTTTGCTCCGGCTATTTCAACTGTACCAAATCGACTGCCCTTGCAACGCCCGAGTCCTTCAGGAAGCGTGCTGGGACTCAGGTGAGACGTTAGACTGTTGCAGTTACGAACCCGGCGACCCACCATGGTTACACGTAAGCCACTGCTGAAAAGTGAAAGCCAAGCCGTTTTCGCTGGTCGTATTGCCATGCGCCTCTTCTTCCTGGTGGGCCTGACTTTGATTCTGACTGCTCCAGCCCACGCAATTCCTGTCAGCGAATACCATAAGCACATAACTCAAGCGGTCACGGCTCTCGATAGTCTGGGGCAGTCAGACGAAAATGAAAGCCCTGAATCGTACTCTGTGCGTGATGTCGACACAGTTCGTATGGTGCGAAACCTGCTGCCCGCAACTGAAACAGTGGAGTCGAATGGCAAGAGTTTCAAGGTCGACAACTCATGGCTGCACCAGGAGCTTGAGAAGTATGCGGCTGACACTTCTGCCGTTCGTTACGAGTTGTTGAAGCGAATAACAGAACGTGTAAAAGCCCTTGATGAACGGCTTGAAGACCTTGAAAAGCCAGCCGCCGGCACCGAGGCAGGTAAAGCTGATCAGAGTCGCAGATTGGAAGAGATTTTAAAACGACCTGAATATGCCCACGAGGTACAGCAGGAGAATGCGATATCGCGTCTGGTGAAGAGATTCTTCAAATGGATTTTAAGCTGGTTACCGAGACCTAAACCTATGAATCCCGGTGGCGTCGGTATTCTTAGCACCATCGCACAATGGCTCGTAATTCTTCTGGCTCTGGGCGTCCTCGGGTTTGTTCTGAAATTGTTTCTGCCACGAATGCTTAGCAATCGTCGCCCCAAAAGGAAGCGCAAAGAGAAGGCGCGAATCGTGTTGGGTGAAACTCTTGAGCCTGACCAAACGGCGTTTGACTTGCTGTCAGAGGCCGAAGCCCTGGCGCGGCGCGGCGAGTTGCGCGCCGCCATACGCCGAGCTTATATCGCCTTGCTGGTTGAGTTGGGCGACCGGAAGATCATCAGTCTGGCGCAGTACAAAACAAATCGTGACTACCTGCGCGCGATGCGAGAAATTGAACCGCTTTACGGTAATGTGAAACAGCTGACCGACAGTTTTGAGCGCCACTGGTATGGTTTGGTTCAGGCAAACGAAACTGACTGGGCGGTATTTCGCTCTGGTTACAATCAGGCACTGAAATGAAATTGAACGTGGTCTTAGGTCTTAGGTCTTAGGTCTTAGGTCTTTGAACTTTGAACTTTGAACTTTGCATTCGTTTTACTAAAACCAAAGACCAAAGACCAAAGACCCAAAGCACAAAGTTCAAAGTACAAAGTTCAAAGTACGAAGTACAAAGAATTATGCGTCAACGTCTCGGAATAATATTAATGATTGTGTTGGCGGTCGGTGCGTTAGTCGCGATCAATTCCGCAGCTTACGTTACCGATGAAAAGCAGCAAGACTCGGAGCTGATGCCTAACCGGTCTACTTACAACGCCGGGGCTACCGGCACGCGCGCCCTCCACGACCTTCTAAATGAGTCTGGTTACCCGGTGATGCGCTGGCGCGAAGCCCCGGAAAAATTGCTGGGTAGCAGCGGGGATAAGGTGCGGACATTTGTAATCGTTGGCAGGCCGCGTGTGGCCATTGAAGAAGAGGAGGCACAAACTCTGCTGCTCTGGGTTGAACGCGGCGGCCGTCTGGTGATCATCGATCGGCGGCCCGACGACCACTTGCTGCCGCGCTCGGGAGAATGGAAGGTGACTACGGAGTTCCTTGATTTCGCTAGTTCCGCGGACCCGGCACAGGTGGATCAAATGACTGAAGGCGTGAAGCCGATCGAACCGTCGCAGCCAACCTTGCTCACTCGGGAGGTAGAGTCAGTAATGCCGTCGCGATACTTTGCGGCGATTAAGTTTTTTCCGTTGAGCAAGGATGACAAGAAAAAAACTGACAAGAACGTTTCGGCTAACGAAGATACAGGTGGCGGTGATAACTCCGGCGAAGACTTTGATGAATCGTCGTCATTCGATTCGGGCAGCTCAACCGTGATAGCCGCGGATTCAGCTGGTGTTTCTCCGGCCCCCGTCGTTCACCTGTCAACCTCGAAAGCGCCGTTGCTCGTTGACTATCCGCACGGCAAGGGCCGGATAGTTTTGCTCGGCGACCCTTATATCGTTGCCAATGGCGGCATTGGGCTCAAGGATAATCTCAAGCTCACGACGAATGTCCTGGCGGTCTCAGAGGGTCTGGTTGCCTTTGATGAGTTTCATCAGGGCCACGGCACCAGCCGTAATCCATTTGTAGGATACTTTGAAGGCACGCCGGTGCTGGCCATTTGCGGTCAGATAGTTCTCCTGATCCTGCTTGTGATCTGGACACGCGGCCGCAGGTTTGCCCGTCCCTTGCCGCTGGTGCAACCCGATCGCCGGTCAAGTTTGGAATTTGTGGCTTCAATGGCTGAGCTGCAACAACGCGCGCGCGCCTACGATTTGGCGATCGAAAATATCTATTCACGGACCAGAAGAGTGTTGGCGCGTTACGCCGGCGTTGACTACAACAGTCCGCGACGCGTGATTGCGGAACGAATCGCGGCCCGCTCAACCATAAAGGCCCATCAGCTCGATACGCTGATGTCTCAAGCGGAGGAAGCGATTAATGGCGGCGCCATCAGCGAGCGGCAATCAATTCAGCTGGTAAAGCGCTTGCGCGAAGTTGAAATAACTTTGGGGTTGCGCATGCGCTCGCGCGAAGTGAAGCAAACGGCGCAAAATATTTGACGGGAACCGAAGGTTTGTACTTTGATCTTCGAACTTTGAACTTTGAAATTGGTCTTTGGTCTTTGGGCTTAGGTCTTTGATCTGATTTTAGAGTCCAGGTCTTAGTTTCTCGTCCTTCGAGCCAACAACGACATCTAATCCAAAGACCAAAGACCAAAGACCAGTTCAAAGTTCAGCAACGAAATCCAAATCCAGTTCAAAACAAACATGATTGAATACGTCTCCTCTACTGTCGACCACATACGGCGCGAACTTAGTAAGATTGTAGTTGGTCAGGATGAACCGATTGAACAGATCCTGATCGCGCTACTCGCGGAAGGCCATGCGTTGATCGAGGGCGTACCCGGTACCGCCAAAACGCTCACCGTGAAGACACTGGCGCGCATCATAAATGCCAACTTCGGCCGTATACAATTCACACCCGATCTGATGCCTTCAGACATCACCGGCACCAACGTCTTTAACGTCGCCACATCAGCATTCAACTTGCGACAAGGGCCGATCTTCACCGACATCCTGCTGGCAGACGAAATCAATCGCACGCCGCCCAAGACGCAGGCGGCCCTGCTCGAAGCGATGGAGGAACGGCAGGTGACGATCGACGGCGACCGCCACACGCTTTCGCCAATCTTCACTGTGCTGGCAACGGAAAATCCCATCGAGTATGAGGGGACCTATCCGCTGCCGGAGGCGCAACTGGATCGCTTTATGCTGAAGATTCTGCTCGACTATCCGGGCGAAGATCACGAGCGGCAAGTAGTGGCCAACTGGGATGCCGGCTTTAACTCCCGCCGTTTGAACGACGTCAACGTCGAACCATTGGCAGATGCCGATGCTGTTTCCCGTTGCCGTCGCGAGGTAAGCACAACGCGTATGGAACCGGGCGTACAGCATTACGCCGTTGATTTGGTTCGCCGCACGCGCACCCATCCTTTGATCCACTACGGCGCCAGTCCGCGCGCTTCCGTGGCCTTACTGCTTTGCGCGAAGGCGCTGTCTGCTATTCGCGGCCGGGAGTTTTCAACTCCCGACGACGTGCGTGACGTAGCCCGTCCGGTACTGCGCCATAGACTGACGCTGCGAGCCGAGGCGGAACTCGACGGCGCCACGCCCGATGCTGTCATCACCGATATTTTGAAGAGCGCAGAAGTACCGAGATAGAGAGAACAGAGGTCAGAGGTCAGAGATCAGGTTAAGAGGTCAGAGTTCAGCAGCTTGAGCCATCAGACATCGGCAGATAATGATCGAACTATCTGACCTCTGACTTCCGACCGCTCGCATTCCATGAGTCCTAAAAAAGTTGCACTGTGGTTTTTGATTGTCTCCGTTGCGCTCAGCGCAGCCCTGGGAATCCTTGCCATCCTTACAGGCAACTTCGGCGACTTTGAGATGCGAATTATTTTGACAACCCTCACCATCTCCGCCGCCAGCATTGGCGCCCTTGCCGCGGGCGCGCTGTGGGAGGGCCGGGGGCAGAAAGAGTTACCGTTGTTTGGCATCGCGCTGGCAGTACTCGCGGCGTTGCTGATAATCAGCGGAATCTGGATTGAACCTCACAGCGAACGGTATTGGAAGTTTACTGCCTCAACCGGTGTCGTTGCTGCCGCCACAACTCACGCCTGCTTGTTGTCGCTGGCGAAACTAGCGCCGCGCTTTGCCTGGGCCAGGTTGGTAACTCTGACTGCTGTTTATACGCTCGCCGTGCTCATTGTCATGACTATTTATTTCGAGCCGTCAGGCGATTTGGCTTTTCGGCTCATCGGAACCCTATCGATAGTAGTTGCCGCCCTCACAATAGTGACGCCGATTTTTCACCGGTTAAGTCGCGACGATTTCAGCGGTGCCGACGGCAAGGTCCCTGCGGCAGGTCGTGGATTATGGGCGACCGTTAGCTGTCCACAGTGCGGCGTCAACCAGACCAACTCATTAACTGAGACAAAGTGTGCCAGCTGTGGCTGCCGGTTTGTCGTAAAGATCCTGGCTGAAGGTAGCCGTTAGTAGCCGGAATCAGATTTAGAGTGCGGTGACAGTCACCGCACTCCAAACAATATGCGCTTTGTTTTCACCAAACTCTTTTATCTCCTGGTTGCGGCGAGCCTGATTATTCTTTCACTCTCCTGGGGACGGCCCTGGCTTCGTTGGGTTGCGTTCGCTTACGACATCGCGTTGATAATCCTGGCGATAATCGATGCGCGATTGAGTCATCTTCCCAAAGGCGTTCGCATCACGCGCGAATTCAGTGGCCGCTTCGCAGTTGGCGCTGAGAACGAGGTCCGTATTAATGTAAAAAACGCACAACCACACGCCATTTCTCTCCAGGTGAAAGATGAGTACCCGCCACAAATGAAACTCTCGGGTTTACGCGAAGCGCACCTGCGCGTGGAGGGACAGACCTCGGCGGCGTTGGTTTACGGTCTGACACCGCCGAAGCGAGGCCGGTTTGAGTTTGGCCAGATTGTTGTGCGCTTCCTGTCGCGTTTGAATCTGGTGTGGTGTGAAACTCGCGTGGGCGAAGCAGTCACCGCAGTCAAGGTTTATCCAAACATGCGGCGCGCTCGTGAAGCGGAGTTGAAAGCGTTGGGAGCGCGTTCACTGGTTGCTTCGCATCGAAAGACTTCCTGGCGCGGTGAAGGTCGCGAGTTTGAATCGTTGCGCGACTATGTGCGCGGCGATGAGCTCAGACATATCTCCTGGTCAGCGACGGCGAGACGGGGAAAGTTGACGACGCGGCAATATCAGGTCGAACGCGATCAGACGATTTTGATCGCCATCGACGGTGGGCGACTGATGACCGCGCGGATTGAACAGGAAACAAAACTCGACTCGGCGGTTCATGCCGCACTGGCTTTAATGTCCGCGGCCGCCCGGGCAGGCGACAACGCTGGACTGCTGGTATTCGGTCGCAAGATTAAAGCCTTTCTGCCGCCGAGTCGGGGCCATGATCATATGGATGCCGCGCTCGAGGCGCTCTATTCAATTGAGCCGGAAATGATTGAGCCTTCGTATTCGCAGGCGTTTGAGTATATCGCCGCAAACAGCAAGCGGCGCTCGTTGGTTATCGTCATCACGGATCTCGTCGATGAGGAAGGCTCGAAGGAACTGTTAACGTCGCTGCGGCTGCTGCGTCCGCGACATCTGCCGCTGGTGGTTACGATCGCCGATCGCGATCTGAGAGCGGTAGTAAGTAACGTACCCGAGACTGCCCGCGATCTTTTCACGCAGTCTGTCGCTGAGGAAATCATGTACCTGCGCGAAGCGGCGTTACGTTTGGTCGAGTCGCAGGGTGGACTGGCGCTCGATGTAACGGCGGCGGCGCTGGCGCCTGCCATATTGGAAAAATATCTTGCAGGTAAAAGAGCGCGGGCTCTTGTGAACCACTAAAAAGGAGCGGGGGCAAGCCCGCCTTCCTGACCCTGAGCTTACTCTTCTGAAATATCCAATCCGATCGGGAGAGGCTTTCAAGGTAAAGAAAACCGGTCATCCTTGCGGTCTCGCAGGTGAGGAAGGTGAGGCTTGCCCCCGCTCCTGATCTTTTCAATCACACAAAAGCAATCAACAATTCATCGCAACGCGAAAACTTGAAGTTACCCTTTTCCCCCTTTCCAGTTCCCCCGGCTTGCAATTTTCGGGGGATAGGTCCAAGGTGTCTGCGCTCGACTAGCTGCGGACGTTAGATGGGGCGAGGAAAACGTCAAAATTCAATTCACTCGTGGCTCGGAAGGCTGACCTGGTGACCAGGGAATTACCGGAAGAAACTTTAGTTTACGACTTGAGAACAAATAAGGCCTACTGTTTGAATGAAACAGCTTCCCTGGTTTGGAAAAGATTAAATGGGGAAAACGAACCGGCTGACATCGCCAGGCACATGGATAAAGAGTCCAATCCAATCCCCGAAGCTTTAGTGTGCGTTAGCTATAGAAGAGCTCAGAAAAAACGATTTGCTTGAGACGCCCCATTACCTGCCGCGGGTAGCTGATGGCATTTCCAGACGCCAACTTATTCGCCGAATCGGATTCACTACAGCGATTGCTTTGCCCGTAGTGTCTGCCTTGCTTATTCCGCCGCCGGTGAGTGCGGCAAGTTGCATGTGTGTTAGTCCTGGCGACTGCATTTCTCAGACGAGTTGCCCTAACACCAATAACTGCAATCCATCAGGCGTGTGCGCACCGTAATTATTTAATCGCGGGGACATGCTGGTTCAAACTGCGCAGAGATCATCACGGGTGAGAGATACACAGCGCCTTTACTCTGCCTGATTTTGTGGTCCGCGCCCGGCCAGCAGTAGATAAGAGTACAGCGCGAGCCCGGTCAGGGCGCCGATGCTGAACTTGATTTTGGGGTTGATCGGCGCCGGCGAAATGAATCCTTCGATGATACCGGCCAACACAAGCAGCACCACAACTCCCATCATCAAGCGCACCGCATCCTTACCACGGCTCTTCAAGGCGTCGGCGCGTGACAGATTTCCAGGCATAACCATCGCGCTCCCTATCAACAGCCCGGCCCCTCCGGCGATGAAGATGCACGACAGTTCAATTACCCCGTGACCAACCATAAAGGTAAGCAGGTCATTGCCAAATCCCGCGCGATAGGTTAAAGCCAGCACGGAAGCGATGTTCGCCCCGTTGAAAGCAAGGTAAAACAACGTCCCCACGCCAAACACCCCGCCAAAGGCGAAGGTATAGATCGTCACCCGAATGTTGTTCGTGAAAATTGCGCTGGCGCCAACCTGGTTAGCTTCATTTAGATCTTCCCACCAGTGAGTTTTTGTTTCGATGTAGATCTCCCGAAACGAAGGTGGCACTCCCAATAGTTCAGAAAATTCCGGGTCATATTTAGTCCCCGAAAATCCGATAACGGAAAACAACGCAAATACGCTGAAGGAAACCAGCGTGTAACGCCAGGTGCGACGAAACGTCTGTGGGAGGTCGTGCGTAAAAAACGAACTGATGCGCGATCCACCCTGCGCGTCGGCCTGGTAGATGCGCCCGTGTGCGCGAATGACCAGGCTGTTTAGATAATTGACAAGGCGAGGATCGCGCGACTCAGCGCGCGCAACTGCCAGATCAGAGGAAGTACGACGATAAATTTTCCCTAACTCGCGCACTTCTTCGCGGTGCAGTTTGCGGAGTGAACTGCCGTCAAGCAACTTCAGCAGATCTTCCAGACGTTGCCAGGCTGTCTTGTGCTTTTCGATGAAACGATCAGTCATTGCCGATTGAGCGCTGTACTTGGTACTTTGTGCTTAGTACTTCGTTTCCGACGTTATGAATCGTCACGAGTCAGAATAAAGAACAAAGCAACAAGTTCCAAGCTCAAAGTACGGAATAAATTGTCAACCAGCAATCAGCAATCAGCAATCAACCATCCGTTGGTCGAGTGTGTACCAAACTTCAGCGAAGGCCGCAGGACCGAAACGGTTGAGCGACTGGCGCATGCAATCTCCTCCGTGCCGACTGCCTGCGTGCTGGACACGCATTTCGATCCCGATCACAACCGTTCGGTCATCACCTTTGTAGCGGCGCCTGAGAGAGTCGTCGCCGCGGCTTTTGCGGCCGTCAAACTGGCTGCGGAACTAATCGACATGCGCCAACATCAGGGCGTGCATCCACGTCTGGGTGCTACTGACGTGCTGCCTTTCATTCCCATAAGCGGCGTGACTATGGATGATTGCATAGCGCTGGCACACGCTGCCGGCGAACGCATAGCTCGCGAACTCTCGATCCCAGTTTTTTTCTACGAGCGTGCGGCGCTGAAACCTGATCGCGTCAATCTCGAGGATGTGCGGCGCGGTGCCCTGGAGTTGTTGCGTGAACAGATAGCCGTGGAACCTTCGCGAACTCCCGATGTTGGGCCGCTTATGGTTCATGAGAGTGCGGGTGCGATTGCAGTTGGCGCCAGGCCATTTCTGATCGCGTTTAATGTGAATCTGAAGAGCCGTGATGCTTCGGTAGCGAGAGCTATCGCGCGTGTTGTCAGGGCCCGACACGGTGGCTTGCCTTTCGTTAAGGCGCTCGGGTTTGAGTTGTCGACGCGTGGACTGGTGCAGGTTTCCATGAACCTGGTGAACTACGAAGCCACTGGTATGGCCCAGGCTTATGGCGCGGTGAGGGATGAAGCCGCTCGTTTGGGCGTTGAGGTCTTTAGCACAGAGATAGTGGGACTCGTACCCAAGAAGGCTTTGGACAGCGATGCTGAGTACTTTAAGAAACTGGAAAACCTGAGCGCCGATAAAATCCTGGAGAATCGACTGCAGACGTGTGGTTAACCGTTCAAGTGATTTGCTGGGACCGCGGGCGTCCCGCCCGCAACGCGCCCCAGGCGCGCAGCTTTTGAATTCACTTCGCCCGATACGTTTTCGCGCTTCGCGCTCATTTGCGGGCGAGCCGCCCGCGGTCCCATCAAATCACTTGACCGTTTATTAGTATGATCCCAGGTCGATGATTGTTTGCCGCAGGCGCGTATGTTTTTGCATTAGCTTCAAGTAGATACTCTCGTCCAAACCTGCTTTCGCGCGAATGATCCTTGCCAGTGCCCCCTTTTCCGTATCGCTCCACTCGCCCAGGTCCGCAACCAACGAAAGCGCGGCGGCGAATTCGTGCAAAGCAGATGACTCCGTGTCACGCCATGCATCTGCACCCATCACATCCCTCAGTTCCTTAGCCGCTGCTATCTTGAATTTTTCAGCATCGCCACCGCTCACCGCTGCCATTCGTCGCTGGACCGCGAGGCCGATGTTTCGAACCTGGAAATGATCCCAGTCACCCTGCCTTGATCGGCTCGACGATGCGCCTGCCTGGTCGAGTTCAAAAACCATCGGACTCTCAGCCAGCTTACGAAGTGTTCTGGCCGGCGTGCGGTAGCCGGGACGACTCGCAATCTTCTTTTCCTCATTTAAAACCAGCTTCATTACTTCCGGACCAGTGGGACGAAAACCAAACTTGCGATAAAACCAAAATGCGCCCGATTCGATGCCTTCTTCGTTCTCGTAACCGATCTGATAGGGATCGAGTGAAAAGACAGTGACGCCCAGCAGTTGTCGGAAAACATGAAGCGTGTGGGCATACAACCAGGCAGTCTCGCCATCGCGGAAGGTGTAATAAAGATTGAAACCGCTTTCCATCCGCTCGCAGATCGAGAGACCTTCAAAGTACCCCACGGGCACGCCATTCTTGAAGATCATCGCCGCGTGATAAGCACGCAGAGGCAGGCGTTTACCAGGCGGCACTCCCATAACAAAGATATCGACGCCTCGCCCAATGCTTACTTTTAGAACTCTGCGGGGATCGCCGTGGGTAAACCCATAGAGTTCGCGATAACGAAGCGTCGACGCTTCTCTCGCGAGGTCGAGAACTCTTTCACCGTCGAGCCGGGAAAGACGTTCCACCACCGGCGCAGGCTTTTTCAACTCGTCCCGCAAAGAAATCTCGCGTCGCTGAATAAGCGGTTCGCGATGGTAGAAAATATTGCGAGCGCTTACAGACAGGCGCATCCCGGTGCGCGAAGCGCGATAGCTCGGCGTCCAGCTAACAAAAAGATTTTGCGAGTTGTAGAGTTCAGCTTTCTCTCGCTCGGACTTCGCGAGCATTTCGAATCGCTGGAACAACCATGGCAACTCTTTGGCCCGTCCTCTTGCCGCGCGCAGCCAGTCGGGGTAAGGGACGTTAGCTTCCACAAACCCGTCTTCGTCGAGCAGCGGCATGAACCGCGGCCAGGTTTCGGCCAGCCGGTTCTCGTCATTAAACCAATCCCAATCGAACGCGACTTGAGTTGGACAGCGATTTAGCAGCCAGCGAACTATGTGAAAAGTAAACGTGTCGACGACGGCAGTCCCGGCAACTCCCGATATCTCAGGATTGTCGAACGCTGACAGATCGACTTCAGCGTCGCTCAAGGCTTTAACTCTTCTGCTAAAACTTCGCAGCTCGGTTTCCGCCAGTTGCCTGACGCGTGGTCCTTGCGGGTAGGCGCTGAGAAAAAGCAGGATCTCATGAAAACGAATTAGCGTTTCCACGTCGCCGAGCTTTCTTTGCGACAGGCGACTGAGGATGCGTTCGATGGCGGCACGTTCGCGCGAGCCGAAGCGGCTCTTTAGTTCATCGAGTTGATCGAGTAGTCGATTGATGGAGTCGGACATTCAAGCCAGATGAATTTGCAGGTCAGGAAGGCGGGCTTGCCCCCGCTAACTTGATAGATATTCAAACAGCGGGGGCAAGCCGCCTTGCTGACCTGAGAGACATTCGAACAGGCTTTATCACAAGTTCTTCCGCATAAACGTCGCGATCTTCCAGGCGTCGATGGCCTTCCAGGGCAGCGAGGCCATTGTGTAGTGCCCGCATGATAGCCACACAACATCAAGCGGCAAGTTGTGCCGTTTGGCTTCAGCGATTGTCTCTTGCGTCAGATCAAGCGGGAAGGTCAGATCGTAACGCGCTGCAATGAAACGCATCGGACGCAGACCCATTTGGGGTAGACGACTGATAAAAGGAACGGGACTGATCGGTGCCCAATACTCGCGCAATTCATCCAGGGTCAAATGTTCGCCAAAGCCTTCGCGCAAATGACGTGTAGACAGCCCGCGCCAGGCAACATCCGCCACATAACCAGAAACGTGATTAAAGGTACCGGCGTTAATATCTGGCTCATGTGCGAACGCAAGAAACGCAATGCACGAGCCGACGCTGGTTCCCAGGATGCCGATGCGTTCGTAACCCTGACTCTTCAGCCAGCTGACGGCGGCGCGCGTATCCAGCACGGCCTGGCGCATCGATTGAATCGTGCGACCGACGTTGGTACTGACCAGATGGTCGGCGCGTTCGAGTTCCGCAGGCCGGCGCACTTCGTGATACGGAAGGGTCAAACGCAGCGCTGACATCCCGATGAAATTAAAGATTCGGCACGCTTCAACGTGACTGTCGGGCTGCGCGTTCCACTGTGGCAACACGACCACGGCAGCTCGCGGTTGTCGCGCCTTTTTTGGTGACACGGGAAAGTAACGTGCCCGCGCTAAATTGTTTTCGACGGAAGGCGTCTGAATAGCGCTTGTCCAGGTTAGTTGGTCATCCTGAAGTTGAAAGTCGGAGATTGGCGGCAGCGCGTAGAAATCTTCGCTCTGCGACATCGCTGCCGCACTGTAGTTGTGCAGGACATGGCGCGGGTCGTCTCCGTTAACATGATCGCTTATGAAAGAGAGGCCCCAATCAAAGGGCCGCACAAGGCGGTTGTTATCCCGCTCGTGATGCGCCTGCTCGCGCCCGTGCATGAATGCTTTCCACAAAACTCGATTAACCTTTCAACCAGCGATAACTGTCTGTGCTACTCCTCGCCCGGTAGAGGTGAAATGTTTATAGCCATGTGTGTCTTGAACCGTAGCTCTGGAGGGTTCTTATCGCGCTCCTACGGGGCGCAGACACAGATTACTACGCCGGGCTATAAACATTTGGCTCCCAGGGAGCCTCGGAAAGTGACTGGCGCAGAACTTCCCTTTGGAACCTTCTGAACTTCTCCAGCAGGTCTTAATCCTAAAGGCGCAGGATGAGGAGATCAAGCGGGGCGGATCTCCAAAAACAAAGGCCGCCCGAATAAAGATCGAGCGGCCTCGTAGAACGCGTTGGGCGAAAGCAGACTGCTGAGTTAATGGTTAAGCGTCTTCGCCCTGGCAATATTCGAGTACCCCGAATTACCCGAGCCGTTGAAGGCGCGCACGCGGTACCTGTAGAACGTGTTGTTTGCCAGTCCTGGATCAGGATAGCTCGTGACGTTGGCCCCTACCGAATCGATCTGCACAAAGCTGGTGCAATTATTCCCCGTGCAGCGTTCGATCAGAAAACCGGTTTCGTCTCCTGAATTATCGGTCCATGCCAGGTTTATCTGACTTGCGGATGCTGCCGTCGCCGTTAAGTTACTCGGAGCATTTGGCACGGCAGGCGGTGTTGGCGTCGGCGTTGGCGTAGGTGTCGGCGTTGGAGTCGGAGTTGGAGTCGGCGTCGGAGTTGGAGTAGGTGTTGGCGAGCCGCCACAACCCGGGAACTTGAACGAGCCGATACGTGTCCGCCAGGCAAAACTGGTCGTAGTCGCGTAGTACTCAGTGGTGTACCAGAATGTGCAATCGTCCACTGGATCGATCGTCATGTCGCTGTAATCACCCCAACGACCGTTAGTGCCGGTTTGACTGCCGGTGCCCGCAAACATAGTGACTTCAGCCTGAGGCAAGGTATTAATCGGATCGGTCACCAGTCTGCCGGCATAGCGAATCTGGGGATTGATCGCTGTGCTCGAGGCACTGTAGCCGACAGCGATATTTCCCTGTTGGTCCATCGCCGCAGCGCCCATCCAGCGATGGGTAGTGTCCGGCTGATAGGTGCCCTGTTGAGCGACAGTGACTGGTCCGCTGGTGACGTTACGCAGTTCGAACCAACGAGGTGATGCAACGCTGTTGGAGTTGACGGTGAAATTACCGACCGTAGCTTCATGACCGTCGGAGAAGAACCGCGTTGCCAGCCGAAACATTAGCCGGTCACCAATAGGATCCAGAGTGGAACTAGTACCGACCTGCGGTATTCCTCCGCGTGCGGGCGGTAAAGCCTGCTGAGGCAGGACTAGCGAACAAGGTAAACGTCGAATTAAGCGGCGTAGCGAAGTCAACGTGGAAGTGGAAGACTCTAAAGCTTCCTCCGCCCGGAAACTCCACGAACGATGCCGGCGCTCCCGCCGGCGGCAGGTTTGAACCGTCGAGATCGGCGGGCAGGTAGACTTCCTCGGCCGATCCACCGGTGATGCCGGTGGTGATGAAGGTGGCCGGCTGCCCTGCAAGCATCTTGGCGCGATCAAACGCGAACGGCTGCGGTCCCAGGAAGAGCGTGCCGGACGAGTTGAATACGTTCATGCTCATGTAATAGGCGTCGGGCCAGACGCCGAGGTGCGGATAGTCGAAGAAGTTTGACCCGAGGTGAAAACCGTAGCGGTTGTAGCTCCCGGTGGCGTCGCTGGTGGTGGAGACTGCGATGCACTCGTCCGTTGGGACCGATGCGCCCGCAAACTGGCTGATGACCCAGCGGTTGGCGAGCTGATCGTAGAGCACGACCGGGTCGCCATCACCCGCGGTTTCGCAGGGGCCGCCGAAGCCGCTCCAGATCGTGGTGATGCCCACCGGTCCAAGCATCGAAGCGCCGGTGCTCTTGTTGAAGACCTGGAAGCCTTCGTTGACTATCTGTACGTACTGCGTCGCACCCACCTCGCCATTGGTGTCCGGAGGCGCGCAGTTGCAGGCGACGCCCGGGAATCCAATACCGTTGAAGTTGAGAAGAGGGCTCGGCATGTTCACCGTAATCAGACTCATCAAGTCACTGAAACTGTCCTGAACCACCGGATCCGGAGTGTCTCTGTGTTTGTTTGGAATTTTTGGATTTTCGTTTTCGTGAACGGCTTTTGGCACCAGCGGCTGCGGCTTCATGTCGCGAAGGGGGATCGAGGTGTCGTTATGATATGAGGCGACCACTCTGATCTCGCCTTTTTGATCCTGCGGAACGCTTGGCGTCAGGAGGGGCGAGACTGACAGACTCGTGTCGGCGTTCAATGCTCTGAGGCGCTTGGCCTCAATGATACGTGGTAACACTATTACCGTGGTCAGCAGCAACGCTGCTGTAAACAAGATGATCGCTTTTGTCCGCATCTTCATTTCTTGTCCTCCAGTTATCAACAATCCAAGTTAAGAGCAGAACCGGTTCCGAATGAAAAGATAGCGAGTCACCCTTAATCAATTACGGCCCAATCGCTGGTTGCCGGTTTACTCGCATGACTATCCTTTCGAAAGCGCTGGGCTGGTTAGCCCAAACTCCTGGGAGGAGGAGAGGCGAACTCGGGGGACAATAAATGAGAAACTCGCGGCCGATACAGTGCCGAAGTGAGAGTCTGGTGACTGACGAAATGTGTTTTAGTAACCTTCACTGAGTATGGAGCGGCGGCAGTATAATACTTTTCTACGGCGAGCGGTAGTAGTAAGGGCCAGGGAATTCTTACTTTTGTGTTGCACAGTCGTTTGACACGTCCCAGCTCCAGTAATATGCTCCTCCGCATCACCGAGTCCGTGTCACCTGGAAGATGGGCTCTAGTCCGTTAACAAGCGGGATAATCCCCTTACAATCTAGAAAGGAATAGCTCCATGTTCAAACCTTCGCATCGGAGATCTCTGATCTTCACTTTCACGGTGTTGGTTTTCGCTGCGGTGGCAACTGTCACCTCTGCGCACCATTCCTGGCGCAAGTTTCATTGGGCGCGCCAAAGCAATCCGTTCACAATTAAACTGGGCAACAACGTCTCAAGCGGCTGGGCTTCCCCGCTCAACCAAGCTTCCGCTGACTGGAGCCTCTCAAGTGTTCTGAACACGTCCGTAGTCGCTGGTGGAACGAATTCAAACTGCGATCCTACTCTTGGTCGCGTGGAAGTTTGCAATGGTGCTTATGGTACCAACGGCTGGCTGGGAATCGCCTCTATTTGGACCAACGGACAGCACATCACGCAGGGCACTACAAAGCTGAATGACACGTATTTCAATCAGGCGAAATACAACACCTCCGCCTGGCGAAATTTCGTCATGTGTCAGGAGGTAGGACATAACTTTGGTTTGGACCATCAGGACGAGCGATTTACCAACTTGAATCTGGGAAGTTGCATGGATTACACGAATGATCCGACCGGTACAGCCGGCACAAACGGAACGCTCAATAACGAGCATCCAAATCAACATGACTATGAGCAGTTAGAGTCCATTTATGCGCATCTCGACAGCTCAACAACAGTGGGCCAGAGCGCCAACGGGATGCCACCGGCAATGGCCAACATCAATCTGGATGGGCCGCGTCAATGGGGCACGCCTGTAAAAACTTCTCCGAATGGTCGCACCTCAGTCTACGAGCACGACTTTGGAGGTGGCCATAAAGTTACTACTTTTGTTATCTGGGCAGATTCGGAGGATGAGAAAGGCCACTAGTCTGAACCGTCTAAGGATTTGCAACTGGGCGAGACGTAGGTCTCGCCCTTTTTTTTCGCTGAAACAGCCAGTGAGCCGCAACGCAGTGTTAACGCGAACCAAAAAGTCTCCGCATCATCTGCGGTAGCAAACGCGATGTTCTCAGAAGTGAGCCGGTGGTGAAGTGGCTGGCGAGGCCGCTAAAGAGTCGGCTGGCCTCAGAGGTGTAACTAAACCACCAGAGGTCGGGCAGGAACGAAACGCGATTCACATGAATATGCTGAGGGTGGACCAACTCTAACAACCCCATGCGTCCATGAGTTCGGCCGTAGCCACTGGCTTTAACACCGCCCCAGGGAGTCTGGGCGATGCCGTGCGTGTAGACGACTTCGTTAACCATCACCGTGCCCGCTTCAATGCGCTCAGCGATGCGCCGTCCCCTGGGAATGTTTTTCGTCCAGACGCTGGCTGTCAAACCATAAATGCTGTCGTTCGCAAGCTTGATCGCCTCGTCTTCGGTTTTGAAAGTCATCACCGGCAACACTGGGCCAAAAGTTTCATCGCGCATTATGGTCATATCGTGGCTGACGTTTGTCAGCACAGTAGGCTCATAAAACAAACCTGCCCGGTTCGATCCACGCTGCCCGCCGGCAAGCACCCTGGCGCCGCGCTGCTTTGCGTCATCCACATGATCGGCCACGATCTGAAGTTGATTTTCATTCGACATAGCGCCGACGTCGATATCGCTCTCAGTTCCCAACCCTTGCCTTAGTGCGCGCGTTTCGGCCACGACCCTCTCGATAAACTTCCCGGCAATTGATTCCTGAACGTAGCAACGCTCAACCGAAGCACACGCTTGCCCGGAGTTTGCAAACGCACCCCAGACAGCAGCGCGCGCAGCGTTTTCCAAATCCGCGTCCTCGAGAACGATCATCGGATCCTTGCCGCCGAGTTCGAGCACAACCGGAGTGAGATATTTCGCGGCAGCTTCGGCGACGCGTTTTCCCGTCGCTACGCTGCCAGTGAACATGATCTTGTCTACACGCGCGTCAATAAGCGCACGGCCAGTCGAGCCATCCCCAGTTGCGATATTCAGTAAACCCGGTGACAGACCAGCCCGTGTGAAGATGGCTCCAAGTTTCAGAGCGATTAATGGTGTGAGCTCACTTGGCTTGAGCACCACTGCGTTACCGGCCATCAAAGCCATGACCACCTCATCAGCCGGTGTCGCCAGCGGAAAATTCCAGGGAGAAATTATGCCGATAACGCCCAGGGGCCGGAACACGATGCGCGACGATCGGCCCATCAATCCGTATTGTCCGATGTCGATCTTCTGAGGGCGAAGCAGGTCTTCGGCGGCATGGGCGAAGTAATGCATCGCGTCGAGCGTCGGCACTATCTCCATTGACATTGCCTCGGCGACTGGTTTGCCGGTTTCCTGCGAGATCAGGAGAGCAAGGTCATCCCGCTCGGCGAGCATCAGTTTCCGCGCCTGCAGGATCACGCGAGCTCTTTGGCGATAAGAGAGACGCGCCCAGGCCGGCTGCGCCTGACGCGCCTTCGCCACCGCTTCTTTAACTTCCTGGGGAGTAGATAGGGGAGCGCGGCCAATTTCCCGGCCGGTCCCGGGATCGTACGAGATGACTTCGGTAGCTTTCATATCCTGCACTGGTAAGGTTTGTGTACTCATTCGCGGGTGATTATCCAACAAAGGGAGTTCGGGCGGCTAGCCTCGTGGGACGTTTCACTCACTCAAAATCAATTTGCAGGTTGGGAAGGGGGCTTGCCCCCGCCTGTTTGCTAAGCACTTTAAAGAAAGAGCGGGGCAAGCCCCCTTCCTAACCTGAGAGATGTTGATCCTTGAGTGTTCATTATCATCTAGCTGATTTCCCGAGTTTCAACCTGTCGGTTACAATGGCGGCCCAATCTTACCAATAGTTCCGAGGAGCAGTCCCACATGATCAGACCGCAGCTTCAGGAATTCATGCGCCGCATGGATCAAAAATCAGTCGCCATCATACCCAGCGCGCGCGAAGCGACGCGTTCCAACGATACGCAATATCGCTTTCGTCAGGATTCGGATTTCTATTACCTGACCGGCTTCGAAGAACCGGACTCAATTGCTGTCATCGCACCGGCGCAGCGAACAGAAATACACGCTGTTCGTTCGCCCGCGCGATCCGGAGCAGGAGATTTGGGTGGGCCGCCGCGCCGGCGTTGAAGGCGCGAAGAGTGAGTTTGGCGCCGACGAATCGTTTCCGATTGCCGAGTTTGAAACGAAGCTTCAGGACATTCTCGATGGTGCTGACAAACTTTACTTCCGTCTCGGCGCCTATCCGGATCTCGACAACAACTGTCATTAAGCAGATCGCGCAGATGCGCGCGCTCAATCGCAAACCAATCCATCCGCCGCGAACGATTATCGATCCCGCCACAATCGTTCATGAGATGCGGGTCTTGAAGTCTGCCGACGAAATCGAGTTGATGCAGAAAGCCGCGGACATTGCTGCGGAGGCCCACGTGGAAGCGATGAAGACGGTCAAGCCGGGAATGAAAGAATACGAAGTCGAAGCGCAAATAGAGCAAGTGTTTCGCCGACGAGGAGCGTCAGGGCCTTCATACACTTCAATCGTCGGCGCCGGCGCAAACGCCACAGTGCTTCACTACATAAACAACGACGGCGAACTGCGCGACGGCGAGTTACTGCTGGTTGATGCCGGCGCTGAGTACAAGGGCTACGCTTCTGACATCACGCGCACCTTCCCAATCAATGGCCGCTTCTCGAAGGCCCAACGCGAGATCTACGATCTGGTGCTGGAAGACGCAGATGTCCTGCGTGGAGATGGTGCGGCCCGGCGTTACTCACGACGAACTAAAACGCACTCGGTCGAGATGCTGACCGAGGGTATGGTCAAGCTCGGACTGCTGAAGGGAGAGCCGGCGGAACTGATCAAGGAAAAGAAGTATGAGCAGTTTTACATGCACGGCCTCGGGCACCTGCTGGGCATCGACGTGCACGACGTTGGGATTTATTACTACGACAAGCAATCGCGCGCGCTCGAACCCGGGTAGGTGATGACTGTCGAACCGGGAATTTACATCGCGCCGGACACGAAAGACATTCCCGAACAGTATCTCGGCATCGGCGTGCGCATTGAAGACGACGTGCTCTGCACTGGCAATGGTCCGCGAGTGTTGACTACCGAAGTGCCGAAGAATGCGGACGAGATTGAGGCGCTGATGGCGAAGGACCAGTAGGCAAGGGAGCAGAAGGCAGTAAGCAGCGCTCTCTGCTTTCTGCTCATGGCACCGACAACTCCGTCACAATCTCCTTCACGATCGCTCGCCCTTTCTCAACTTCATCAGGCTTCAGAGAGATTGCACCAACGACTGCGTGTCCGCCGCCGCCGTAGCGTTCGCAGATCTTGGCGATATTGTGAGTGCGTGGGCGAGGCGCCCACGGGTTTGAGCCGACAGAAATCTTGGTGCGCTGCGAGCCGCGCGTTAAGCGCAACCGTGTATGTTGCTTCCGGAAAGAGGTAGTAAGGAATGAACTTGTTGAAGCCTTCGTAACCCTCGTCAACCAGATCAAACTGGACTACGCTCGTTGGCGAAGATGGCCTTGCGCCGAACGGCGTCCAGAGTTTCCAGATGCTGTTTTAGGATCGGCTGGAAACGCCTTTGCACCTCTTCGCCGGTAGCAACTTCGTCGAGCGGTCTCACGGTGAGCTCGCGGATAATCTGCTCGATAAACTTATCGTCCGGATCGGATTCGATCACCTGCATCAACTGCAATGCCGGCTCTTTCAGTTCCACACATTGCGCGGCTGATTCATAGAGGGCGCCGTCGATAATGTGGGCCCAGTGGATCAGATCACTTGATCGGCTGCGTCATCAAATCCAAACTGATTGCGCGCGACGTCGGCGATGAATTCGGTGCACGACTTGCGCGACGCATCGAGAAATTTCCTGCCGGAATGGTCCGCACGGAAATGCGCTTCATCCGCGGGCGTAAGAAACGCCGACTGGTGATGATCAAACCACCAGGTCAACTTCTCTGTCGCCGCATACTTGAAATCGACGATCGCGTTTTCATCTCCATCCAGCAACGCGAGATCGAAAAGATTTCCCGGCCGGTGCAGCAAACCAGCGTAGTTAACTTCGGCTTCGGGGTGAATGCGTTCCGTGTAAAAGCGCGTGAAGGTTGCAGCCGAGGCAACGCCGTCGAAGCAGTGGCCGTGATAAAGAAGACGAAGTTTCATAGGTTTCACTGGCTAAAAGAGTCGGCCATAGTAGCAACGCGAGAGTTTTCTAGCAAAGGCGAACCATCAGAAGCTACAAGTGATTGTCTGGGACCGCGGGCGTCTCGCCCGCAATGAGCGCGAAGCGCGAACCGGATTGAACAGACCCTGCGCGCCTGCGGCGCGTTTGCGGGCGGGACGCCCGCGGTCCCAGACAATCACTTGAACGAAAAAAGTAAGGGCACGGCATGCCGTGCCCTCTAACAGCTGGATCGTTTGTGTTGTATGAAGGAAGATTATTGTTTACAGGGAACGATCACCGTCGCCGTAGTTGCCTTTAGGTGGTCGGCAATGAACTTGTCCACGTCAGCCTCAATCAGCTCACCGTTAACAACCCAGGCTTTTTCGGTCAGCACATCCCCGGTCTTTGCGAGCGTGGCCGGCTCCAGAAAAATATTCCATGGCGATCCCCAATTCCGTGTGTCTCCAGTCAACTGACGGTAGGCGTAGTGTGGCGTCTTGGTGCGATCTTCGCGCAGTTCCGATTCGCTGACCACCGGATAAGGCGGGCCGGCCGGCCCATAGAAATTGGCAACCGTGTCGCGCATGCCGTATTCACTAACGCCGATAACGCCAAATCCCTGATCCTTGTATTTCTCGTAAAGACTCGCTGCCAGCGGCGCTTCGTTACGCCAGTTAGGACACCAGGGAGCGAAGTAAACAATCATGACGAGCTTTTTGCCGGCAAGTAGCGTGCGCAGATCGACCGGTTTGTTGTCCTTGAGATCGTTGAGCGTCCAGTTTTTGTAGTTAACGGTTTTCTCGACGAGCGGCGGAATACTCATGATCGCCCTGAGCCCATGCAGCTGCCGGGCTTATGGCCAAAGCGAAAACTATTAAAGCGAATAATCTTTTCATGACTCACTCCTGCTGATCCAAAACTTAATTAGTCTTCTGTGCCGTCACCGGTGTTTCATCGAGCAACGGTTTCACTGCCGCTTCCCAACCGGCGCGGTCGCGCGGGCCGTCGATTTTCTGTCGAATCCGGCCATCTCGGTCTATTAGATAAGTAACTGGCAGTCCGGGGCCGTTGCCAAACTTTTCACCGACGGTTTCCGCTCCGCGCAATACCGTATACTCCTGCTTCAAATCCTTTTGAAAACCTCTAATGACTTCGACGGTATCTCCCGGGGCAGTGGAGACGCCAATCACCTCCAGGCCTCGGTCCTTCAGTTCGCGTTGCATAGCATTAAACTCGGGAATCTCGGAGCGGCAGGGCAAGCACCAGGTGGCCCAAAAGTTCAGGAGCACAACCCGCCCGCGCAGGTTAGCCAGATGGAACGGCTGACCTTCGAGAGTTGAAAGCTCGACCTCGGGCACTGGTCGAGAATTGCTGCCGACCAATGGTGGCGGAGGTGGAGCCTGCTTCACCTTGATCCAACCTTCCGCATTGGGCAGATACTGCGCAAGCTTTCCACTCGTTAGCAGGGTTGACTTGCCGGTCATGATTAGCAGGCCAACCGCAATCAGTACCACTCCCGAAACAATTTCAACCTTATGCAGGTGTTTGCGAAACTTTCCGTAGAAAGCCAGAAACTTATTGAGGCCAAGACCGGTTAAGAGAAACGGCACCGCCAGACCGGCGGAGTAAAAGGCAGAGAGAATGAGTCCGCTGCGCCAGCCGCCGCTGGCAGCCGCCAGACCGAGTATCCCGCCAAGAATTGGACCAATGCACGGCGTCCAACCGGCAGCGAAAGCAATCCCCAGTGTAAAGGAGCCCAACGGTCCCCGCGGTTTTTCATTTGAGAAGAAGCGCGTGTCTTTGTAGAGCGTTCCTATTTTTAGTAGGCCTATCAACTGCAGGCCGAAGAGGATAATGATGACCCCGCCGATCCATCTGACCCAGCGATTAGTAATAATCGAGGCGCCAACCAAACCGGCTGTGGTGCCCAAGGCAAGAAAGATAACGGAAAGTCCGGCATTGAACGCCAACGAATTGATAATCACCGCACGGCGCGCGTTTCCACCCGAGCCGCCTTCTTTGAGGCTGTCGATGCTCACTCCCGACATCAGCGAAATGTAGCCCGGGACGAGTGGCAAAACGCACGGCGACAGGAATGAAAGTATTCCGGCGGCGAACGCGATCCAGATAGTTATGTTTTGACTTTCCAAAGTTGACTTACTACCTCTTCAATCTTAATGGCTAGTATACGGTGAACTCTCTGACAAAGCAGCGGGGGGCAAGCCCGCCTTCTTGACCTGAGAGACTTCCTACCCGCTCGATAGTCCTATGCTGAAAGCCGCTCTAATCAGGAAAAACCATTTCAACTCTGATCATCTCGGGGTCAGGAAGGCGGGCTTGCCCCCGCTCCGTCCCCGCCCGATTCTCAATTCTTAGCCGACGCCCCCGCGACTGTCGGTGTCTCGGTCTCCGCCGGCACCGGCTCGGCCATCACTTTCTCGATCATTTTCCCCAAGGCCGCAATTTCCTGTTCACCCGCGCCCATCGCTATGAAGCGCACATTTCCCCGCCGGTCGATCAAAAACGACATTGGAATTGAATACACTCCATAGTTCCTGTCATTAATAGAAGAATCGGCAACAACGAAACCGTAGGGCAGTCGTTGCTGCTTCTTAAAGGTTCGCAGATAAGCAATTTCCTCGCTGGGAGTTGCGCGCTTGCCGTCAATATTGCCGAAGTAATTTGTGAGACCCAGTATTACCAATCCTTTGTCTTTGTAGCTTTCATGCCAGCGTTGCAATCTGGGAAAGGTATAACGGCAAGGCCCGCACCAGGGCGCCCAAAAATCGAGCAGCACAACCTGGCCGCGCAGTTTGGATAAAGTAACGGGAGATTGATCAATCCATTGCGCTGCAACCAACTCCGGAAGTGGAGCAGCGACCGCAGGCACCGTCTCGTAGAATATTCCCCTTGGATCAATTGAATTATCCAGTCCCATCAGTCGAATATTCGCCATCCTCAGCAAACTAGCTGAAGGAATTGAGATATGCAAATTTGCGTAACTCGGTTATCGCCCCGAGTGCTTCAGACTTTTTGCCGGTCTGCACGTCAGCATCCGCAATGAAGGACACAGCCTTGAAGAGCATGTCGTCGCGTTTGGGAGAGTTAATCGATTTATCTGCCGCTGCCAGCTTCGCAACTTTAAGCATCTCCTGCGCATGCTTCAGCTGGCCGGCGTAGTCCTTCGATTTTTGCAACGCCTCCGTAATCAAGGTCTCCATGCCAAACCACTCAGCCAAACTCTGTGGCTTGTTTTGCGCGTAGGCCGCAACCGCGCTTTCCGCTTCAGGAATGAGACCTTGTCGAGTGGTGTAAAGAACTACGACAGCGCGGGCTATTTGGGCATCCTCGCCGGAGGGTTCTCCGGATAAATAACGACGCATCGCCGGGAGAGCGCCGTCTCCATTGCCGGCGAGATAATGCAGCATGCCGAGGTAATAAGAGTCTGCTTCAGACAGAGACTTTCGCGTTTGCAGCACGGCCGCGTACTTCGCAGCCAGATCTTTTTGCTCCTGTTTTGTTTTGGCTTCGAGTTTCTGATCGTAGGGAATTTTCTGTTTGTTGAAGTCGTTATATGCTTTGTCCAAGTAAGCCTTGGCTTCTTCGTATAAGAGTTTTGCGGCCCGCTTCTCGGGCCTGGCTTCGCTCTTTTCCTTTTGCGGCTGCGAGACAGACTTCTCTTGTTCCTGCGCAGCCAGCTTTCCTGCGGCGCCGTGGATAACAACAACAAAGACACGATCAGAATTGCGAGTGAAAACTTCATACGTCGCTTAACCTACGGCTACACAGCCAAAACGATCCGGCGAAAAAATCTGGAGCGCGGCCGGAAACGTCCTATCCACAATTGCGCCGGCGATTAACTCCCCGGTTATTGGCGTCAGCAGGATGCCGTTACGGTAGTGGCCGGTGGCATAGTAGAGCCCGGCAATTTCAGCACAAGGACCGAGCACAGGCAAAGTGTCGGCGGCGCGCGGCCGCAATCCGGCCCAGGCGTCAGTCAGCGGCAGGGACGCAATTCGGGGCGAAATCTCCAGCGCCGCCGCCAGGATCTGCTGCACGCCGGCCGCGGTGACTTGCTTCTCAAAACCCGCATGTTCTGAAGTTGAGCCGGCCAACAAACGTCCATCTCGCCTCGGCACGACATAGCCTCGCGGACTGTAAATGACGTGTCGCGCCAGCGGAAGACTCGGTTGAAAACAAAGCATCTGCCCGCGAACCGGTTTGATGCGCAGCTGCGGCAGGGCTTTGTCTCCGGCTCCCAGGAGAGAACTCCAGGCGCCTCCGGCTATGACTACAGCCTCAGCCGAAATAAAGCCGCGGGAAGTTTCAACGCCACTGACGCGGTCGTGCTCGATCTTCAACGACGTCACTGCAGTTCCGGTTTCCATGCACACTCCGAGCCGCTCATTTGCAAGGGTCAGGGCGCTGATTAGCCGGCGATTTTCCACCTGAGTGTCCAGCGGAAACTTGAGGGCGGCGTGCACGTCTTCGTTAATCGCAGGTTCAAGCTCCCTCACCGCTTGCGCGTTTAGTTTTTCGATGGGAAGTCCAGCTTTTGTTTGCCACTCGTAACGTTTTTGCAGTTCCTCGGCATCGTTGCCGGTGAACGCCAGATAAAGTGTGCCGGTGGTTTCGAGCTCAATGTCGATGCCCGTTTCGTCCAGGAGCGCCGCGGCAAAGGCCGGATACATATCGCGACTCTGGCAGGTGAGGTAAAAAAACTCGTGCGCGCGATTGGCTTCGGCCTGGGGCGCCAACATCCCGGCCGCGGCTGACGAAGCTTCCGCCCCCAGGCTGAGGCGTTCAATCAGGAGCACGTCGCGAACGCCGCGCAAAGCCAGCGCACGCGCCACCGCGAGGCCGATAACGCCACCACCGATAATTGCTACTTCCGCGGTTTTGCTTGATTGGGTCATTCAGTTGAGGGGAGTCTTTGAACCTGATGGTCTTGGGCCTTTGGTCTTTGGGCTTTGAGGTATGTATTCTTGGTGCCTTCGACGCAAGTACAAAGCACTTAAGAAACGAATTACAAAGACCAAAGACCAAAAGCCAAAGTCCAATTTGCTTATGAACCATCGTATCACACTGATTCCCGGCGACGGCATCGGCCCCGAAATCGCCGCTAACGTAGTGCGCATCATCGAAGCTTCGGGTGTAGAAATCGAGTGGGAAACTCATTACGCCGGCGCGCAGGCGTTGGAGAAATTTGGCGAAACGTTGCCGCAGGCTTTGCTTGATTCGATCCTGAAAAACAAGGTCGCGCTCAAAGGGCCGGTCACCACTCCGATCGGCAAAGGCTTCACCTCCGTCAACGTAGGCCTCAGAAAAGCGCTCGACTTGTATGCCAACCTGCGTCCTATTCGCGCGTTGCCAAACGTTCCCTGCCGCTATCCGGAACTCAACCTCGTGATCGTCCGCGAGAACACCGAAAGTTTGTACGCCGGACTCGAACACGTGGTGGTTCCGGGAGTTGTTGAGAGTCTGAAGATCATTACCGAAAAAGCTTCGACGCGAATTGCGCGGTTTGCTTTCGATTATTCGCGACGTGAGGGCCGCAAGAGGATCACCTGCGGACATAAAGCAAACATCATGAAACTGTCAGACGGCCTCTTCCTCGATTGCTTCCGAAAAGTTGCGACCGAGTATCCTGAAATTGAAGCGGACGACAAGATCATCGACAACGCCTGTATGCAATTGGTCATGCGGCCGGAACAGTTTGATGTAATGCTTCTTGAGAATCTTTACGGCGATATTGTTTCAGACTTATGCGCCGGCTTGATCGGCGGTCTGGGATTGGTGCCTGGCGCAAACATCGGTGAGAAGGGGGCCATGTTCGAAGCCGTACACGGTTCGGCGCCGGACATTGCCGGACAGGGAATTGCCAATCCTACGGCGCTCTTGCAATCAGGAATTCTGATGCTGCGTCACCTCGGCGAACGCGCAGCGGCGGACAAGACAGAGAACGCAATGCTGAAAGTCTTCGAAGAAGGTACTGTACGTACGAAAGACATTGGCGGCACTGCGAAAACGGCCGAGTTTGCGGACGCGATTATTCAGAAGATGAATGCGTGAATGGTTTTCCGGACGCTTTCGTGTCCTTTTGAGGATCCCGATTCTTTTACTGAACCAACCCGCCGCCCTGGAGAGCCGTGTAGACTTCCGGTGAATACAATCCCAGCCAGGGATCACTCGCGGGTGTTAGAAAAAGCTCAGCATAAACTCTCTTGTTCAGCGCACTCAGTTCGGTGCGTTGCTGATCGGCAATGAGCCAGACGTAGAGTTTCGTGTGAAGCAGGTATTCGTTGCGTACCGTGTCGAGAGCGATGTTAGTTTGCAGCTTATCTATCAGAGCTTTCAACGTAGTATCTGGATTCAGCTTCGAGCTGTGCGCTAACAAGCCCCTTTGAGTTTGACGCTTGATGAGGCCTATGCTGCGTGAGTCGAGTTGCGCGTCAGCTGCATGAAGCTGCGCAATCTTGTTCCAGGCTCCGTCGTAAGTCATCCTTCCCAGAGCCTCGGGTCCTGCAGTCAACCCCTGCAGGATGGTCGCTTCGGTTACCATTTTGGTCATGGCCCGATTTGCGACCTCTATGGCCGTTGCCGTGCCTTGCTCATCTCGGTAGACAGTGAAGCCCTGCGGCGCTTTGCCTCCGATTCGTTCCGTATCGCGCAACCAATCGACTGTAATTCTTCTTAGACGATCCGGTTGATACGCCCAGTACAGTGGACGAGCATCACCCTGAACCGGGGTTTGTCCCCAATACTTTGAAACTGCCTCCATCTCATTTAGTGAACGCACGAAGGCTGCCGGCCCATAGAGTCCCGGCAACGCGTCAATGACCCGGCCGTTCGAATCCAGTACGTAGTGAATGCTATTGCCGGTTAGAGTGCGCTCGAGTTTTCTGCCATCGCCAAAATCAATTGTCACGCGCGGCGCTGGACGCTCTGACTCCCAATAGAGAATGAACTTCTCGCGCAGCAACTTTGAAACTTCTGCATTCGAATAGAGAATTGTTCTAAAGAACCGGCTGTTTGCGCAGCTATATTCTTCATTCAATTTTCCCAGCAGACGCAGTGAAAGAATCGGCTTGCCCGACGCACGCGCCGCGGCTTTGGCTTGGGCGAAGTCGGTATACCAATAAAGCCCGGACAAATAGCTATCCTTCTGCTGGCTGACGGTATCGAGGGCCGTGCTCAGGCGTTGCCATTCCGGTGTGGCAACGAGAAGTGGGCTTGCTACTTGTTCGTCGATTTCGCGAGCGTAAGTCTGAAATAGCGTGTGCAATCCTGCCGGTCCCAGTGCGCGCAGTTTGGCAATGGCCGGCGCGGATTCAGACGGGTTTCCTGAGATTACCTTGAGCGCAAGCCTCTCTGGATTGGTTTTAGCGAGGGCAGATTGGACAGTAAGGAAAAGGAACAACAGAAAGAATGCACCTGAAAACTTGCACCACATCGGGAACCTCCAGGCGAGCAGAAAGAACGGAGACGGGGAGTGTGGTTTTGAGTCCGAAAAAGTAGATCGGGTTGTCCGTAGGCGCGGTTGGCAAGGGAAGAGCGGGGGCAAGCCCGCCTTACTGACCCTGAGCCGTTCGATCAGACTCAGTTGTATTCGCTTGAAGAGCCTTCAATCAGGATCAAACAACAACTGAAAAAAGCTCTGGGTGAGGAAGGTGGGCTTGCCCCCGCTCTTTTCCACATTTAGGATTTCTGCAAAACCAGCAGCAGTCTGTGCGCGCCAAGTTTGAAGGGTTCTTCAGTTAAGGAACCAAACGCAGCAACTGATTTGAAGCCGGCGTCATGCAACAGCTCAGTCAGCTCGTGATAAGAGTAAGCGCGTTGTGATGACGGGCGCTTGTCTTCAACGCCGTCTCGAGTAAACGTGAAGTGGTTGAACATACGCCCTTGCTCATGATCGTAACGGTGCTCGATGTCGACCTTAATGCCGGCAATCTCCAACGAGCGGGTAGCTTGAAAGTTCGGCAGAATGCATTCAGCAATGGCCGGTGCGTCAAGAATGAAACGGCCTCCCGGCTTCAGGGTTCGTGAAACTGCTTTGAGGAAATCGGCATTCGCTTCATCGTCGAGATAACCAAAGCTATTGCCAAAGCAGAAGGCCCCATCAAAGTCGCCGGTCCACGGCAAGTCGCGCATGTCCTGATTGCGCCAGTCAATATCAACGCCGGCTTGACGCGAGCTGCTCTTCGCCTCATCAATAAACTCCGCGGCGATATCAACTCCCGTCAATGCAAATCCGCGTTTTGCCAATTCGATTGAAAGCCGGCCGTTGCCGCAGGGCACATCAAGCACTTTGGCGGAGTCAGTCAGTTGTAGCTGCTTCGCGAGGAAGTCAGCCTCAGCGCTCGTCAGTTCAGCGGGGATCGCCGCGCGCCAGAAATCCAACGCGACGCCGTGAAAAAAGTTTTCCCACCACTGTGCCAATACCTATTCCTCTTCCAATATTCCTACTCTATTTTGAACGACCCTTCCTGACTAGCATAACTTTTGGCGTTCAGGTCGATGACGGTCAATCGAATACGATAATGGCCGCTTGCCAAAGATGCGAGATTGAGTTCACCCGCGTAAGGAATGCGAGCTGCATCTTCGACATTCTTTGTATCAATAAGAAAGGCCGGCGTTGAAACCGCTGCGGTGTTGCCATGAAAAACGTCGATGCGAGCATTGACGTGAGGAGTCTCGTTATTTGCGCCCCGTGAGACATTGTAGATGAAAGCCAGTAGGCGGAGCTTAGAACCCTGAGCAAAGCGCCGATCGATTTTTAATTGCGCCTTTTGAAGGGGACCGCTGCTGCGCGAATTGCTCTCTGTCAATTCACCTTGACCAATTAGCAAACTGCTCAATGCCAAATTGTGTGACGAGAGGTCTGGAACTTTGACCCATTGCATTGCCGCTCCCGTCAGGCCTCCTGAATCTCGGGCTGCCACCCGCACCTGATAAAGCCCAGGTTTAACGTCCAGCTGATCGAGGAAGTTGACGGTTTGTCGGTCACCGGTATTAGTTTCGGGCTTCAATGTGTTTAAGAAGCTGCCTGCGACTTCTCCTGATTCGTTGTAAACAACTCCGGCAACATCGATCGCTCCTGTTTTGCCGTTGGTCTCCGTTTTCTTTTCAACCCGCATCAGAATCGCTAAGGTGGCTCCGCGAACAGGCAGGTCGAGATAGCTGGCGATCAGGTAAGTGGGCAACTGTGCGCGATCCAGTTTTCCTTTGATAGCCGCCGCCAGATCCTCAAGCGGAAAAGAGCCGGCTGCTTTCGGTTTGTCTTTAACGGCTCGGATAGCGGCGGGCGGCGGCTCGTCGTTGAAGAACCCGCGCTGCACCAGCACTGAAAGTTCTGGACGGCCCTTCACGCTCACTTCAATGTGGTGAAACTGTGTACCCGAATCTCCGGTCGGAGGTCGCCATGAGAGCAGGTAGTAATCGTTTGACTCCTGCAAGGCACGCTTAACGCTTTGGTTAAGATCGTTTGCGTTGAGTAGCGCTTTGCCGCCAGTGTCTGCGGCCAACTGCGTTAGTGGGTCCTGCGTCGCAATGTCTTCGCCACCAACCCGACCCGAATCGCCTGCCTTCGTGGCGATGACGTCGGCGCTGGCGTCCGGAAACGCGGTGTTCAACCCGCTCGCCTGAACTGTGTAGACAACGGCGCCGGCGTGCACTGCAGCATCGGTGATGCGTTGGATCCGATCACGAATTCCGGTATTTTGGTTATTGACCAGGAAGCCGTCGGAAACAAAAACAAAGAGTTTGCGTCCGGCGACCTGTGATGAAGATCGCACCGCAGAGCTAAGGGCAGCCAGCGTTTGAGTAGCGAGCGCGTCAGCCTGGTGTATCAGCCTGCTGGCGCGATCTCGAGTCATACGCTCAGCCGCATCTCGAGCAGCTGATTGATTGCTTCGCAACATGCCGGCGAGGTCATTGCTCAACAGAACTTCTTCGAAATAAGCGCGCACATCCTCATCGCCTCGTTCGATGGCGAGAGCCTGATAAACCGTCATACGTGGCCGCTCGTTGTCGCTCAAGGTTTGCGCGCGATAGCTGAGGCGCGAAACTGCGGCGCGTAGAACATCCTTTTCGCGCGTTAGTTGCTGTAGAAAGCCGATTTGTCCAGTCGCAGAAGCAATAACGGCTTCGTCGTTTTCCTGCATCTCCTGTTCTATATAGTAGGAAAGCATATTTTTTGTCCGAACGATGCCTTCCGCGGAAAGATGCAAATCGTCGATAAAAAACAAAACCGTGCGAGTTGCCTCTGCACCTGACGCGGCTGTTAGGCTCGTAGAGATCTTCGCATCATTTCGTATCAGAGACTCGTCGGCGACACCATTGACGACGCGGTCAAAGAATTGGAACTTAGAGGGCTTGCCGTCAATGCGGAGCTCGAAGTCTTCGCCGCTTAGGTTTCCGATAAATTTGCCGCCCTTGTCAAAAACAGCGACACTCGTTTGAACCAGGTCAGTGCGAACGCGCACCACGTCGTCCGTCCGCTCACGCGATTGCTCCTCAAGCTTTCGTTCGAGCTGAGAGCTCGGCGGGCCTTCTTTTTGCGCAAGCGTAGAGTTATTGGAACAGGTAACTGTGACCAAGAGGATGGCGAAGGTTGTCAGGCGCGGATGCCGCCAGATTCCAAGACCGCTTGAAGATAGAGATTCCGCGCATTCAGTCTTTGCTTCCCGAGGATCTTTGGAGCTTCCCATTTCTGATGAGAACACAGGGGAAAAGGGTTTCTCAAGGGAGAGGATTTCTCAGGAAAATCCCATTTAACTTATCGACCAGGCTGCCGAGGTCATTGCTGTTTTCCTTTTACAGAGGATCCATCCAATTGCGTGCGAACTTTTTTGGGGAGTTTTTCCAGCACCATTTGATAAGCGTTTTTCAGCAGCGGTTTCAGTTCGCGATCAGGCAAGGCGTCGAATCGTTCCAGCCCTACCCAATGATGGCGGGCCATGTATGGCGCTGGAATAATGCCCTCCTGTTCCACCAGCTCGGCAAATTTTTCCGGCGTGCACTTAAATGAGAGCGCCACACCATGGCTCGGTTCCAGTGCCGCCACGGCAAACATTTTTTCGCCAATCCGAAACAACAGATCGTTACCCCACTGCACCTTTTCATCCGCGTGAGGTAGTGATAAACAAAACTGGCGAACTGATTCAATGTCCATAAAGCAGTGAATAGTAAATGGTGAAAAGTGAATGGTAAATCTTTTCAAGAAATACGTTTAGCCTTGTCTTCCCACTGCCCACTGCCCACTGCCCACTGCCCACTGCCCACTGCCCACTGCCCACTGCGTACTACCTCTGTCCTAGCTTCCCGGCTTCTTCATCAAATCAAGCACCGCGGAGGTCATCGCTTTGATGCCGGTCCGCAAAGCAGGTTCAGGCAAGGGCGCGAACAAGGCTGAATGCAGCGAAGGCAGCGGCGTTCCGGTTTCTTTACTGAGTTTCACTTTGGCCGGTTCAACCGCTCCCAGTGTGAAAAGCGTGGCCGGAATTTTCTGGTCCAAACTAAGAAAACCAAAATCTTCGCTCATCATCACTGGCGGCAACTTCACAACGTTATCCTGGCCCAGCGCTTTTACAAACACTGTCGCCAGGCGCTCGGACAATTGCGGGTCGTTGTACGTCGCGGTGGTGGCCTGAAGATCGCTAACCTTGACTATGGGCGCGCGGTCTTCAGGAATTCCTGCCGCCGTCGCAATTCCCCTGGTAATCCGCTCTATCGAGGCGAGCACCTTCTTCCTTACTTCTTCTTTGTAAGTACGCACCGTTAACTGCAAATTAACTTCGTCGGGAATGATGTTGTGCTTAGTGCCCCCGTGGATTGAGCCGACGGTTACCACTACCGGATCGAGTGGCGAATCTTCCCGGCTGACGATCGTCTGCAACGCAAGTATCACCTGAGCGGCAACCACGATTGGATCCTTGGTTGATTCCGGCCGCGCGCCATGTCCGCCGAGGCCGCGAATTTTTATGTCTACTGAAGTTGAACTGGCCATCGCATAGCCCGGCGTGTAACCAACCTTGCCCGCCTCCAGATCGGCGCTGTCGTGAAGCGCGATCACGTAATCCGGTTTCGGGAATCGCTCGTAGAGTCCGTCTCGCAAAACCGATCGCGCGCCATCGACTACCTCTTCAGCCGGCTGTCCCAGAATCACAAGTGTTCCCTGCCACTGACTTTTCAACTCAGTCAGCATCTTCGCCGTACCGATCATGTTTGTGATGTGTATGTCGTGTCCGCAGGCATGCATAACGCTGACTTCCTGGCCGGCGTCATTCTTCATTTTCACTTTGCTTGCGTAAGGGAGCCCGGTTTTCTCGTCGACCGGAAGAGCGTCCAGCTCGGTACGCAACAACACTGTCGGCCCGGCACCATTTTTCATCACTGCGACTACGCCGTAACCGGTCCATTCCGGCCCTTCATATTTGCCGACGCGTTCGGTGACGGTATAACCAATGGCCCGCAACTGGGCGGCCAGGAAGGTGGCGGTTTTCTCTTCGTAATGCGATAACTCAGGCGCCGCGTGCAGGGATTTATAGGTCGTTACTAGCGCAGCGATGTCGCGATCGATAAGAGCGTCGAGCGACTGCTGGGCGAGTGCAGGTGTGCATAAAAGAGTACCGAGACAAACCAGCAGGCATATTTGATTTCGCATTTTTTCTCCAGATGATGACTGACAAGAAGAGCGGGGGCGAGCCCGCCTTACTGACCCTGAGCTGCTCGACCAGCTTCGGCTATAAAGTGTGAAAGGCCTCCAATCCGGTCAATTAAAAAACCGACCAACAGCTCCGTGGTCAGGAAGGCGGGCTTGCCCCGCTGTTTTGCCTCTTTCAGAGAAACAACCTGATCAGTTCGCTTATGCGCGCCAGATGGTAATCGTCATGCTCAGCCTGAAAGAACAACATATCTACCAGCCGCATCGGCACGTTAAGCCGCGGATGAAGTGCAACTGCGGCAAACGTCTCCGGCGGAAGACTGTCCAGGCGTGAAACCAATACGCTTCGCTGCTTGCGATAGTTTGACAGAATCGTTTGCATCGAAGCCTGGTTATGATCCGCATCATGAGTTTTGCGATTAGACATGTCCGCGGCGTGGAGCGTTTCGGCGCCCGCCAGGTATTCATCAAGTCGCTGCCGAAACAGCGATTCAAGATCGAGCAGGTGACCGGCGTTTTCCTGAATCGACCAACGATCGCCGTCGCGTTTCGTCAAGACCTCGGGAGCGATCGACTGCACGCGATCTTCCAGGCGCGCCGGAGTGCCACGCACACGTTCAATCATTTCCGGATAGACTTCGACTGGAAATGTGAATTGAAAAGTACGAGCAGTCCACTTTAGGTGCTTTGACATCGCAGGCCGAAAGTCCTTCTAACAATCATTGTGCATAGGAGAAATTTCCTCTGCTACCCTTACAGCCGCCCGGCTTGGGAAGCGACAGTTACTCGCCGGCATCAATACCCTTCTTGGTTTCGTCAATGGCGTTATTGACTTCGTCAATCGCTTTTTTACGAAAACCACCCTTGTCGGAAGTGGCATTCTCCAGATTGGACTTTGCCTGTCGCAGGTGATCAAGCGCAGCCTGCATGTGAGGCTGGTCCGGACTAACAGACGTGTTGAAAACTTCGCCGAGCGAGCCTTGCGCATGATTGTGGCGGCGGTCGAAGGCGATCCCCTGATTAACGTAAATGATTGCCTGGTTCACGTGTTCAATTGCTTTCACGCGATGGCCACGTTTGTTGGCGAGGGCTGCCTGGAGTTGCGCTCTGGCCTGTTGCAGGTCTGTGCGCGCAGCTCTCATGTAAGGCTGGTCCGCGAGAGCGTTGGCGGATAGAGCGCAGAGAAGGACAACAATTCCGATGACACGTCTTCTACTCAACATAAAAGTCTAAATCTCCTTCGTAAATGGTTAGGAAAACTTTGTCAGCGCGGCACTTTTCGGAGCGAATCCTACACGTGAAAGGGAAAAGTGGAAAGCGGAATTAGGGAAGGGAATAGGGGAAAAGGGTAATGGGTAAGGGGAAAGACCGCTACTACTTTGAACAGAGCAGGATCGGCTAATCGCTGCCCTGTTCCCGTTACCCTTTCCCCTTTCCCCTAAGATTTTGTCAGTTGTTTCCTTCGCTCGGTTGCGTAAGGCTGAACCAGTTTCCTGAGTTGTCCTTGAAGACGGCTTCGATGCCGTAGGGTCGTTCGGCGGGCTCGGAGACAAAAACTACGCCTTTGCCTTTCAAGTCCTCATAAGTGGCACGGCAGTCGTCGGTGTTGAAAACGCCGGCGCCCATTACACCCTTGGCCATGATCGCGCGCAGTTGCTTAGACGTGTCGTCGTCCATCAACATTCCCGGCTTTGGCTCCATCAGCACAATCTCAAAGTCAGGCTGGTCCTTTGTGTTCATCGTTAGCCAGCGAAAATCCGGGCCCACCATTGCATCGGTGTGAACTTCGAATCCCAGTTTGTCGCGATAGAACTCAAGCGCCTCGTCCTGGTTGTTAACGAATATTGTGGCGTGGGACATTCTGCGGATCATGCGTTTTCTCCTGGATGATGTTTTCGTGAGGTTAACCGATCCGGGTGATTCTATGCTTCTCGAAAATTGCTAAAGGCCTTATGCCGATTCCAGCTTATACATAACCAGGAAGCACCCCGGAACTTGCCTTTTCGCTGCCTGGGTTTCACGGCTCTTTTCGCGGAAGGTGACCGGCGGATGCCCAACGGATTTATGAAATAAACTGCTAAACGATCCCAGGCTCTGAAAGCCTACCTCGAAGCAAACGTCTGTAACCCTGAGATCGTCTGTCCTCAATAGTTCTTTGGCCCGCTCGATACGTCGTTCGATTAGATACTGATGAGGAGTCTTATTAAATGCCTGCCGGAACAGCCGCAGAAAGTGATAACGGGAAAAGCAGGCATGGCTGGAGATCTCATTCAGATCGAGCGGCAGGTCGTAACAAAGGTCGATAAACTTGCGCGCGCGGTTGAGTCGCTCCAAAACTTCCGGGGTGGTAGAACCAGGTTCGTTATCTGTTTCCGTAAGTCTATTCATGGCTCGTCTCCTCGACAGCGCTGTCGGTAGCCGCAGCTTTATCGCATTGGGCCTTAGACGTCAACGTCATCGGACGGCTGGGGCATGAGGGTTATTGCCCGGCCGGTGGTTGCCAAAGCTCAACCTTGTTGCCTTCCGGATCCATGACCCACCCGAACTTCCCGTACTCTGAATCATCGGTCTTCTCAAGCACGTCGCAGCCTTCATCGCGAAGCGCTTGAAGTAGCGCTGCCAGGTCTTCCACGCGATAGTTGACCATAAAGGTCGCCTTGCTTGGAGCGAAGTGATTGCCACCGGCTGCATCAATTAACCAGGCCGTAGTTCCCTTGGTCGGATTGCCGTCGGCGTCGGTCCAATCGAAGGCTGCACCACCCCAGTCTTGTACGTCAATGCCGAGGTGAGTCTTGTACCAGGCACAGAGTGCCTTCGGATCCTTCGCGCTGAAGAATATGCCGCCAATTCCGGTTACTCGTTTCATGATTCGTTATGACCCTTTCCGAAAGTGGTTTGCTTACATTCGCCGAAAGATGATATTAGCATTTCAACAGCGCCTGCAGCCTAAACAAAAAGGAAGAAAGAGATGCCAAATAACGTCAAGCACTTTGCTGTTCATGCCGACGATGTGGAATCGCGCGCGGAAGTTTTATGAGAGCGTGCTTGGCTGGCAGTTCACGCCCTGGGGTCCGCCAAACTTTTATCTCATTAGAACCGGAACAGATGAAGACCCGGGCGTTCAGGGTGCGTTGCAAGGTCGCCGTGATGTTGTTCCCGGCAAACCTATGTTTGGTTACGAATGCTCAATTGGGGTTGACTCAGTCGATGACACGATCGCGGCAGTGGAAGCCAATGGCGGCAAGATCGTAATGCCCAAGTTTCATATTCCAACAGTCGGCACGCTTATCTTCTTCGAAGACACAGAAGGTAACGTGGTCGGCGCGATGCAGTACGAAAAAGAACATTCGGCCTGATCAAATTTGGCTCAGCTCAATGTAGCCGCACCCCCATCGCGCAGTATCGCCGGTAGTAGCTTGGCGCGAACTATTACGCTGTCGGCGCGCGGCCGATGAAGCTGTCGTTAAAGTTTGAGTTCTAAGGATTGTAGTGCCTCATTGAGTCACTACTCAGGTATGTCTTCCCAGGATATAGGCCGCATCGGCGGTTGGCTTGTATTCTTCGCGAGCCAGCGTGTATTGCACTACATCGATATCGTAATACCTCGTATTCATTTCATAGTGCATTCCGAGTTTTTCCATTACGCGAATGGAAGCAGCGTTTTCCGGCTTAGCGATCGCCACAATCTTTTCGAAGTTATGTTCTTCGAAGCCGTATCTCAAACTTGCCCGCCCTAATTCGGTTGCCAGCCCTTTACCCCAGTAAGCGGGACAGAAGTGGTAAACAACTTCGGGCATGCCGAACAAAGATCGGAGTCCACCAAAACCGACAAACTGACGAGTTTCCTTGTCCTCCGCTGCCCAACGGCCAAAGCCATGCCGCCGCCAATGATCAATCACACTAGTCAGCGCTTTCTCAGCGACATCTCTGCCGGCCGGTTTGCCGTCCGCAACATATCGCATAACCTGCGGGTCGCTGAACATGCTGGCGAGTTCGTCAAGATCCTGAGGGTGAAACAATCTCAAGCGCAATCGATCGGTTTCGATCGACGGCGAAAGCGCTCGTACTTCGTCATCGGTGGCCTCGTGCGGGATTTTCTCAGGCATGGTTTATACTTACAACAAATACTACAGCAAGTTTTACGGATTAACAGGCGAAAGGGTTTACTCCACCAGTCACTTCATGCGCGAATCAACTTCATCAGACAAAACGCGGGTCAAATTCACCGGCCGCATTCTTTTCTTAACCGACGATACGTCCCTTATTCGCCAGCAACTTGAAGCTGTGGGCGATGAGCGCGAGCGGCTCGAAGCGCAACTCGCCGAGCGCCTGCTGCGTGACGACTTGCCCTTGATGAGCAATATTTCCACCGATGAAATCACTCCGGGTTGGGTCTGTTTTTACTACGACGAAACGCTCGGCCAGTACGTTTACGTTGGCATGCGCGAGGCCGCGGTCAAGAAAGATGAAGTGAAGAATGGCGGCTTCGCGGTAGTAGTCTCCGGGTTGTCAAAGGGATGCGGATCGTCTCGTGAAACTGCGCCTTACGCGGAAAAGGCGGCCGGCATTCAACTCGTCATCGCCAGGAGCATCGAAAAAATTTACGGGCAAAATTCGCAGAACATCGGATTGCTGACGTCAACTGACCTCGGTCTGGTTGAGCGCATCCGCGCCGGCGCCGAGATACCGTTTGCTGAATTCACCGATGGTCTCGATCCAATTTCAAGAGACATTGTCCAGTACGGTGGACTGTTCAACTACAACAAAGCACGTCTGGCTGGAGAAGTAGTGCCGCCACCGGTTGCCACCGAAGCGCGGCCGATGACGATTGTGGAAAAGATCATCGCGCGTCATGTGTTTGTGCGAGCCGGTGAAGTTGGCGTAAAGGCGGTGAAGCCGGGCGATGCACTGTTTGCCGTTGCTGACGTCCGCTTCTCTCACGAGTATGTAACGCCGATGGCTGAGTCGCTTTTGAAACAGGCGCTCGGCCCGGATGCGCGCGTGACGGAGCCGGAGTCAGTTTTTGCGTTTCGAGATCACCTGACTTTTCTAAGCAAGGTGATGTCGTCAAAACATCGCGAGATGGGACTGTTGGAGAAAGCGGAAGGGCTGGCGACGACTCAGGAAGATTTCACCAGCAGGCAGGGAATTAGGCTGTATGGTGAGAACCCCGAAGGCGGCTCGGAAGCAATTTGTCATAACGCCGTGGTTGAAGATCTGGCCTTGCCGGGACAGATTGTAATTGGTACTGACTCGCACACCTGTATGGCCGGCGTGCTGGGATGTTTCGCTTTTGGCGTCGGCTCGACCGACATGGCCAACGCCTGGTTCGCGAAAGACATTCGCATCAAGGTTCCCGAGACAGTGCGATATGTCTTGAAAGGACGTAAGCGCGCCGATGTCGCAGCGAAAGATGTGATGCTGGTAATACTTGCGAGTGATTACATGAAGACGAGCAAAGGCATCGGCAAGGTGCTGGAGTTTGCCGGCGAAGACTTGAAGAACTGGGCGATGGATGAACTTGCAACGCTAACTAACATGTCGGTTGAGGCCGGCGGGACGACGGGAATTATCGAGCCCGACGAACACACGCTGGATTACATCGTTAAGACGCGCGGCCTTGATGCGGAAGAAGTGCGGAAGGGATTTACCTACAGCGACCCCGAGGCTGAATACGCTGCGGTTTTTGAAATCGACCTCGACGCGATTCGACCGATGGTGGCGCTGCCGGGCGATCCACGCAACGGCATTCCTATCGATTCACTCGAAGAGGAAGTGCGCATTGATGCTGCGTATGGTGGCTCGTGTACCGGTGGGAAGATGGCAGACATGGACATGTATGCCGAGGTTTTGCAGAACGCTTTGAATCAAGGAAAGCGAGTTGCGCCCGGGGTTCATCTCTACCTTCAGTTTGGTTCGCAGAAGATCAAACAGTATGCCCGCGCGAAGGGTTACATTGAAATCTTTGAAAAAGCGGGAGCTGAGTTAATCGATCCTTCCTGTGGCGCCTGCATCAATGCCGGTCCCGGCGCTTCTCCATCCGCTGAGACCGTTACTGTCAGCGCGCAAAACAGAAACTTCCCCGGCCGCAGTGGCCCCGGCAAGTTGTACCTCGCCTCACCCTACGTAGTGGCTGCGTCCGCGATCGCCGGCAAGATCGTCGAGCCCCATGAGTTTTTGGAAAAACCTGACGAAGAATTAGTAAGCGTGTGATGTTATTGCAGAACCGCGAGCGGTAGCGAGCGGATGCCGCCTCTCAACTATCCGTAAGAAGTTCGCGCTTTGTCGGTCAAAAGACATTGCTGTAATCTGGCGGTTATTCATGGACCAACCAGGTTACCGGAGCCTCCAGGCGCAAGCAGACGTGCCACCAGCTGGTGCATGCGCCGAAAATCAACGGGCTTAGTCAGGTAACCCGAGACTCCCACATCGTATGCGGCCCGCTGAAAACCTTCGGTGCCGAAAGCAGTAATCGCTATCACGGGTACGTCTCGGAGCTCGTCGATTTCACGCATCCGACGCGTGGCTCCCAATCCGTCAAGCCTTGGCATACTGATGTCCATCAAAATGAGGTTAGGCTGAGTAGAACTAGCCACGCTGATCGCTTCCTCACCGTTAGTGGCCGTAACCACCCGATAACCCTCATGCTGGAGATCCAGGCTAAGCATTGCTACGCTATCGGCGGAATCATCAACCACCAGAATTAAAAATTTCTGCGAGTCCGGCCGTGGGCTGCTATCCAGCTCTTCGCTTTCAACAGCTTCCTCAGGTAGGCCTGGTAGCGCGGTGGTTTCCAGAGGAGACTTACTTTCCATAATATTTAACGTCAGAGTCTAGAGACACTTTCTTATTAGACTCAGTTAACACGAGGGGGTGGGGATTCTTTGCTGGATTAGGAGAGGTTTAGAGTTTAGCAGAGAAAATTCCTTTCAGCATCCAATGTTGTTTTCTGATGCAAATGAGGTTCTGCATTGAGGGCATCGCCAACCCACGGGTGATGAGGTCGGTACCACCACGCGGTATCGGGTGGGTAGTGGTTTCGGAGCTCTCCACCGAAGGCAGATTAGGTTGTAAGATCGATTGAATTCGATCGAAACCCACCCGCTATCGCGTGGTGGTACTGACTCATTTCAATTTATTCTTAGAAACGGAATTCATGGTGGCGATAAGAGCGATAGTAGAGTATCCCGATCCTGTGCTTCTATCACCGGGCCTGCCGGTCGATAGTTTCGATTCTGAGCTGGAATCGCTCATTCGAGACATGTTCGAGACCATGTACTACGCGGGGGGTGTCGGGTTAGCGGCGCAGCAGATCGGCGTTGTCGCTTCGTTTGTTCGTCATGGATTGTGACGGAATCAAACTGGTCGCCGCGAATCCGGAAGTTATTTCCGTCGCCGGCGAACAAGGCGGCGAGGAAGGTTGTCTCTCGGTGGCAAAAGTTCCAGCCGAGCTCAAACGACCCGAGCGAGCGCTCCTGCGCGCGCAGGACGCGCGGGGAAAAACTTTCGAGCGTGAAGAAAGTGGACTTGCAGCGCGCTGCTTCCTGCATGAGACAGACCACTGTGACGGCAAATTGTTTATCCATCATTTGAGTCCTCTGCGTCGAGATCTAGTTCTCGGGAAGTTTCGTAAGCTGAAGAGGAACGGATAGCGTGAGAAACGATGTCGCCCATGTGGGCGATGATACCTGCAAACAATCCGCAGATAACGCCGGTGGCACAGATTACAAAGAACTACCGGCCCTGTTGATTAATCGAATCGGCGTAATCTGTGTAATCTGCGGATATGTTGAAATGCTCGCGACGCAAACACTCACTAACCAGGACTTCGCCCAGAAGCTTTACCGAAACTAAATTTTCCTTATCGCGTATTAGCCGGGAATGGCATGTCCGAGCTGTGCGGTTGAGCTAACCTGTGGTTTGGTTTAACCTTCGTGCAGACCTGTCGTTGCCAAGAAACCATCACACCTAACCCTGAAATCATGGAGCATCATATGAAGTCTTTTACCGCCACTTTACTGCTTTTGACTTTTAGCTTCGCAACAGTTTTTGGCCAGACCAATCATGGCTATGATCGCGCTAGCCTGGATCCAAACACCTCTGCCTGCACAGATTTTTACCAGTACGCTAACGGCGGGTGGATGGCCGCGAATCCTATTCCCGGCGCCTACTCGAGCTGGGGTGTCGCGAATCTACTCGATGAACACAACCGCGACATGCTGCATGAAATTCTGGAAGCTGCGGCAAAGAACACAAAAGCGCCGAAGGGCAGCAGCGAACAGAAAGTCGGCGACTACTATGCGACCTGCATGGATGAAGCGAAGGTCGAAGCTGACGGACTTAAACCTTTAGCGCCGGAGCTTGATCGCATTGCGAAAATCAAAGATCAAAAAACATTGCAGGACGAGATCGGCCGCCTCCATTCGATGGGCATCAATGTTCTCTTCGGAGCCGGCTCTACTCAGGATTTCAAGAACAGCGCTGAGGTGACAGCCGAGGTCGATCAGGGCGGGCTGGGCTTACCGGATCGCGATTACTACCTGAAGACTGATGAGAAATCGACTCACATCAAGGAGGAATACATTAAGCATGTGGCGAAGATGTTGGAGCTGATGGGAGACGATGCAGCCAAGGCGGCGTCTGAAACGCAAACGATCCTGGCGCTGGAAACCAAGCTTGCTGAAGCGTCAATGACCCGGGTGGAAAGGCGAACGCCCGCAAACGTTTATCACCGCATGACCGTCGCTCAGTTGCACGAACTCGCCGGCGGTTTCGACTGGCCAACCTATTTGAAAACGATCGGTGTGCCGGCAAGTGCCGATGTGAACGTAACCAGCCCCGGCTTCTTTAAGACGATGAACCTGCAGTTGACAAGCACGCCCATCGCCGACTGGCAGACGTATTTGCGCTGGCACTTGATCAACAACACTGCGCAACAGCTGCCCGCGAAGTTTGTCGACGAGGATTTTAATTTCAAAGGAAAGATCCTGCAGGGTTCAAAGGAAAACCTGCCGCGTTGGAAGCGTTGCGTCGCCGGAACCGATCGCGTGCTGGGCGAGGCACTCGGCGAAGTTTACGTGAAGAAAGCTTTCCCACCGGCTGCAAAAGCACGCGCGTTGGAAATGGTGCGCAATCTGGAAGCCGCGCTCAAAACCGACATTACCACTCTGAGCTGGATGAGTGAGCCTACGCGCAAGCAGGCCATCGTCAAGCTCGACGCCTTTCTCAATAAGATTGGTTATCCCGATAAGTGGCGCGACTATTCGTCGCTGGAAGTTGATCGGAGTTCCTATCTGGCCAATCGTTTTCGCGCCGGCGCGTTTGGAAAACGCCGTGACCTGAACAAGATCGGCAAGCCGGTAGACAGGATGGAGTGGCTGATGTCGCCGCCGACAGTGAACGCCTATTACAACCCACAGATTAACGAGATCGTTTTTCCTGCCGGCATCCTGCAACCGCCATTCTTCGATGCCGAGGCCGATGATGCTTTTAACTATGGAGGGATGGGCTCGGTAATCGGCCACGAGATGACGCATGGCTTCGACGACCAGGGCAGCCAGTTTGATTCCACCGGGAACCTGGCCAACTGGTGGAGCGAAGCGGATCTGAAGTCATTTAAGGAACGCGCTCAGTGCGTTATTGATCAGTTCAACAGTTTTGAAGTTGAAAAGGGTCTCAATCAAAACGGCAAACTGGTTGCAGGTGAATCCATCGCAGATCTCGGCGGCCTGGTAGTAGCCTATGCTGCTTTTCAGAAGGCGATGGAAGGCAAGCCGCGCGTCACTATTGACGGCTTTACACCGGAACAAAGATTTTTCCTGGGATATGCGCGCGGTTGGGCTAATAACATGAGACCGGAATTGAAGCGCATGCTGGTAACTATCGATCCGCACCCATTGTCAAAGTTCAGAGTCAATGGGCCACTCGCAAACATGCCGCAGTTTGCGGCGGCGTTTCAGTGTAAAGCGGGTGATGCGATGGTGCGCGAGGAAGCAAAGCGTTGTGTGATTTGGTAGAGGTTTAGGCCTTGGGGGTGCCTGCGGCGGGGCAGTAGCCCGACAGTAATGGAGGGCTCTTGAGAGCACGGAGGAGCCCTCCCTGACGGTCGGGCTACTGCCCCGGCGTAGCCGTATGCCCGTCTAAATAAAGCGATGGAAGAAAAGAAGTCCGAGAGCTATCGCAAAAGCCGAGAGCGCGGCGAAGACGAGGGTTAGCGGCAGCCCCTTCTTTGGCTGAACCGGCGCATTCTTCATGATTTCATCGCGCATGCGTTTATTGAGTGCCAGGATGAGTTCCAGTGCACCAATAAAAATGAAGAATGCAGCGCCGCAGTATCTCCACATTGATTAACCCCCCATTTGCTCCTCATCACAAGAGCTGGGACAAGCCCGCCTTCCTGACCCAGAGCTACTCATCCTTGAGTTCTGATCCTTACTTGAAAGACTTTCAATGCTGAATTATCCGAAACAGCCTGGGAGTCTCTGGGTCAGGATTGGCGGGCTTGCCCCCGCTGTCTTAAATTGATTTTACCTCGGTCGCTGACCCCAGGTTGGTGGCGGCGGTTCCTTAACCGAACGATCAACTGGCCGCTCTTTCAACATGCGCAAAGCTTCCGCGACTGCGCGTTCGAGTTGTGGATCGCGTCCGGCGATGACGTCCTTAGGCCAGTTCTCCACATCAATGTCGGGCCCGACGCCTTCGTTCTCCACCGCCCACTTGTTGTCGCGCGTAAAGAACCCGCCGCGTGGCGCGATCATTGAACCGCCATCAACAAACCCTGGCGTGTCAGCGGTGTGAACCAGCCCGCCCCAGGTTCGTTTCCCAACTAGAAGACCGAGCTTACGACGCTTGAACATGTAGGGCATCAGATCGCCGCCGGAGCCGGCCATCTCGTTAATGATCATTACCTTTGGTCCCCAGATACCGGCAGAAGGGCTCGTAAACGGATAACGATCGCCGGCAACGTTATTGAAGTAGCCGTCGAAGTCGCGTCCCAGCACGTCGATGATGTAGTCTGCCGCCGACCCGCCACCGTTGTAACGTTCATCAACCACCACACCTTTCTTGTCCTGCTGCGAAAAGTAGTAGCGATTGAAACTCGTATAGCCCGGCTGGCCGGTGTTGGGAAGATAGACGTATGCGAGCTGGCCGTCAGAAAGTTTCTCGACCAGTCTGCGGTTCGATTCGACCCAGGCGCGCGTGCGCAAGCCCTGCTCGCTGGCGACCGGAACCACCGTGACACTGCGCGCTCCTTCCATGGAGGGTTTGTTGTTTACAGTGAGCGAAGTTTGCCGGTTGGCCGTGCCGTCCAGCAGCCGGTGAATATTGTCAGGCGCCTTCAACTCGATGCCGTTGATCGCAAGGATGTAGTCGCCTACGGCAACGTTTGCACCGGGCGCCGCCAGTGGAGCGCGCAGTTCGGGATTCCAACTTTCGTTGTCGTAGATCCTTGTCACCCGGTAACGCCCATTCTCAATCGCGAAGTCAGCGCCCAACAGTCCGCCCTGGACCGTGGGCACTTCCGGCATGTCGCCGCCGCGCACGTAGGAATGTCCAATCGCGATCTCTGCGCCCATCATATCGAGCAGGTAGTTGAGATCGGCGCGATGATTTACGTGGGGCAGTAACTCGCCATACATTTCCTTCATCTTCGGCCAATTCGCGCCGTGCATATTGGGGACGTAGAGATAGTCGCGCTCGTTGCGCCAGCCCTCGTTGAAGATCTGTTGAAACTCCTGCTTCGGATCGAGATACATCCGCAGCCTGGCATTCAGCCGTCCTTGCCCGGCAGTTGGCGGATTCTTATCAGCGTCAACCAGAAATAACGATGGTGGTTGTGGCGGTCCCGCCGGCGCTTGCCCGAAACCTCCCGCGACCGGCGTTCGATAGACGAGCTTATGCCCGTCGGCGCTGACATCGTAAGCAGCGACGCCAGTCACAAACGACGCCGCTTTGCGATCGCTGAGGCGATAGCGCCACAGCTCATTTCCTCTCGGGCCGGCAGTGCCCTCCTGCCCGCGCGGAGAACTGGCCTCCAGGAAAAACACGCTGCCATCAGCCCCGGCGCGCAGATCGGAATACTGTCGCTCGGGAACGCCGGTTACGGAAACAATTCTTTGCTGCAGGCCATCGAAGTCGATCGCGACGGTCACCGGCTTGCGAGGGCGCCGCGCCGTTGGTGTAGGCTGATCGCCCTGCGAGTTGTCGTTTGCGGAAGGTGAATCAGGAGCTGCCGATTCAGATCCGCGATCGGGGCCTGGTGATGGACTCGGCATCGCGCTGCCGACGCCTTTATCTTCATCACTCTCAGGCAGTAGTGGACTGGCTTCAGTTTTTTTCAACACTGCAACGTACAAACCGAAGTTTTCGTCGTGGTCATAAGACGTCATGTCGAGCCATTGCGAACCCAGGCCAAAATCTGTTGATGCTAGAAACCAGAGATACTTTCCACTCGCATCCCAGGCCGGCGAGACGGCGTCTGCGAGTCCATCGGTAACTTGCTTTGTTTCGCCGGTTTCGACGTTACTGATAAAGATTGCGTGATACATGGATCGCAGCCGGCTGGCATAAGCCACCCACTTTGAATCAGGACTCCAAACGGGATCCAGCGTGCGGTTTGGCACCATCCATGGATCATTACCGACAACTTTCGCCTGACCGGTGGCCACATCGAGCACCCAAACTTTCAGGTTTGTATCGCTGAAGAGCAGCTTCTTCGAATCGGGCGACCACGACGCGGTGTAGTAATGCGTCGGATGATTGAGCACAATTTCCCGCGGCGGCGTCAGCCCGTCCTGCGCTTCAATGTAGAGGCGATACTCGCCTGACTTGTCGCTGAAGTAGGAAATGAATTTTCCGTCTGGAGACCAGGCTGGATCGCGTTCAGCGGAACTGCTCGAGTTGGTCAGGTTGCGTATGTCGCCCTTCTCGGCTGGAATGGTGAAGATCTCGCCGCGTGCTTCTACAAGCACTCGTTTGCCGGTAGGCGAAAGCGACATATTTGTCATGCGCGCGGTGACGTCTTTCCAGTTTGGCATCATCCAGGGAAAGTCTCCGGCGGCGGTTATGTTGACGATATGTTCTTTGCCGTTCCTCGGATCCAATTCGTGCACATAACCAGCCTGCTCGAAGACTAAGGTCCCGGCGCCCGAATCGATCGTCTTGACGTCGAAGTCGGTGAACTTGGTGAGTTGCGAGAGTTTTTTTGTTTTGGTTTGGTATTCCCAAACGTTGGCAACGCCGTCGCGATCAGAAATGAAATAAACCGCGTCGTCGATCCAAACCGGGTCGACGTCTTTCGAGTCGGTCCATGGTGGCGAAGTCAGACTCGTAACTTTTCAGATCGACGATCCAAATTGGCCGGTTCTGGCCGCCGCGATAGTTGCGGCGCTCCTCGTCCCACGAATTGTTCATGCGATAGGCGACGCGGGTGCCGTCCGCAGAGATCTTTCCCTGGTAAGCGCGTGGCAGCGGAAACGGTTCTTCAATGCCGCCAGTAGCGGGCACGGTCCAAAAGCGTGGCGCGCCGGCCGGCGCCCAGGTGGCGCGCGACGATGAGAACAGAACTGACTTGCCATCGGCCGTCCAACCCTGAACCAGATCGCCGCCCGGGTGCCAGGTAAGCCGGCGTGGCTCTCCGCCTTCTGCCGGCGCCACGTAGACGTCAAGATTTCCCGCATACTCGCCGCTGAATGCGATCCACTTCCCGTCCGGCGAGAAATGCGGATTCGATGTTTGACCCTGGAAGCTGGTGAGCCGGCGAGCACTGCCACCGGTGCGGGACACCGTCCAGATGTTATTGGCGTAAGCAAAGGCTATTTGCGTCGTGCTCACTGTAGGAGTGCGCAACAGGCGAGTTTGCGCATTCGCCGTTTGTGCCTGAGTGGATAGTAAGCCGAAGACAAGACCGCCGAGGGCGAGAATCGCGAATAGCTGGAAACGCTGATAAGTCAGGCTGTGACTAGTGAGAGCAGTAGCGCGGCGGCAGGGCTCCGCCACCAAACTTCGCTTAGGCATGTGGTGGTTCCTCCAGACAGGTCGGATGTTGCGTGACACTTTTAGCACGAAGCCGCGCAACTGAGCCAGTCAAAAACTTGTTGACGACAAATGCAGAACCTGGAATCGCAGCGGGTATTTAAAAGCTTCCGTTAGCGCGCCTCTGACGCTGCTAACGCGTCGCCTCTAAGCCGCAGCTTTACGAAACTTTGGATTTCAGCCGAGGCTCTGGAATTGAAAAGACAATCGCGCCGCCCGAGAAAACTTTTCGTTGGATTTACCGAAACTAATTGTGATTCGCAGCGTAGTAATCGAACATGGCGCGATCCTGAATGGTTCCCCAATCAACTTTCAAAGTTTCGTATTCCAACAAGCTCTATGGAGAAAGCTAATGACTAACTCGGAAAAATCTCTCGTGGCTTGCGCTTTGTTGTCGGCCATCAGCCTGACGGCCGTCTTCGGGCAGAAGAGTCGTGGCTACGATGTCTCGAGCATGGACACGAATACTTCGGCCTGTACAGACTTCTATCAATACGCCAATGGCACGTGGCTCAAGAACACTGAAATCCCTGCTGCCTACCCGTCATGGGGAGCTTTCAACGTGCTGGCCGAGAACAATCGCAAAACGCTGCACGAAATTTTGGAAGAGGCTGCGAAGAAAACCAATGCCGTTAAGGGCAGCAACGAACAGAAGATCGGCGACTACTACGCCAGCTGTCTCGATGAAACCAAACGTGAAGCCGAAGGCATGAAGCCGCTGGTACCTGAACTTGCGCGCATCGAAAAGATCCAGGACGTGAAAGGTGTGCAGGCGCAGATCGCTTACATGCATCGCCACGGGATCCCGACGCTCTTCGGCTACGGCTCATTGCCTGACTTGAAAAACAGTTCGATGGTTTTAGGCGCTGCCGGCCAGGGTGGGCTCAGCCTTCCCAACCGCGATTACTACACCAAGACTGACGAGTCGTCGGTGAAGCTGCGCGAAGCTTTTGTTAAGCATGTGACGAACATGTTTCAGTTGGTGGGAGATTCGCCTGAGCAGGCGGCGAAGAACGCGCAGTCTGTACTGGCGTTTCAAACCCGGCTCGCTCAAAACTCACGCACACCGGTCGAACTGCGCGATCCCACCACGCAATACCACCTGATGAACCCGGCACAGTTGAAGGAACTGACACCCGCCTTCTCCTGGGAAGAGTACCGACAGGGTGCCGGCGCGCCGACCACGGGCGATATCAACGTGGCGCATCCGGAATTTTTCACCGCCGTCAACAAAATGGTGACTGAAGTTCCGGTCGCAGATTGGAAGACCTATCTGCGTTGGCAGTTGATTACCGCGGCCGCGCCGAGTTTGTCATCCAAATTTGAGATCGAAAACTTCAACTTCTTTGGCAAGACCCTCGAAGGCCGAAAAGAACAGTTGCCGCGTTGGCGTCGCTGCGTCTCAGCCACTGATGCCAGCCTCGGCGAAGCGTTGGGCCAGGTTTACGTTGCCCGTACCTTCACGCCTGAGTCGAAGGCGCGCATGCAGGCGATGGTCAACAACCTAATCGCCGCCTTCCGCGAGCGGTTGCAAAAGCTCGACTGGATGAGCGACGACACGCGCAAGCAGGCCATCGCGAAGCTCAATGCTTTTGGCCAGAAGATTGGTTACCCGGACAAGTGGATCGACTACTCAGCCCTTACCGTTTCGCGTGATTCTTATCTGGCAAACGTTTTGCGCTCCAGCGAGTTTGATCAAATGCGCGACTTCAACAAGATCAATAAGCCGGTTGACCGGAAGGAATGGGGTATGACTCCACCCACCGTCAACGCCGGTTACAACTCGCTCAACAACGATATCTCGTTTCCAGCGGGGATCCTCCAGGCGCCGTTCTTCAACCCTGAAGCCGACGATGCGATCAACTACGGAGCGATCGGCGCAGTCATCGGCCATGAGATCACGCATGGCTACGACGACTCGGGGGCCAACTTTGACGCGCTGGGCAACCTGAAGAACTGGTGGACCGAGAACGACAAGAAGAATTTCGACGCTCGCGCTGACTGTGTGATCAATCAGTTCAGCGAGTTCGAGGCCGAGCCTGGTTTGCATCTGCAGGGCAAGCTGGTCTCAGGCGAATCGATTGCCGACCTCGGCGGACTTTACGTCGCTTACGACGCATTTTTGAAGTCGCTCGAAGGCAAGCCGCGTCCGGCTGACATCGATGGCTTCAGCCCGGAGCAACGGTTCTTCCTTGGTTGGGCACAAGCCTGGGCTGAGAAGGAAACGCCCGAGACCGCTCGGCTCCAGGCACAGTCTGACCCGCATCCACTCTCACGCTTCCGCGTCAACGGGCCGCTCTCAAACATGCCGAAGTTTGCCGAGGCGTTTCAGTGCAAGACGGGCGATGCGATGGTGCGTGAGGAAGCGAAGCGTTGCCAGATTTGGTAGCACTCGATCGTATTTGTGTGACCGCCCGTGGTTCCAGACAAGCACTTGAGGGATATTGTATGAACATAAAGTCTCTTATCGCCTGCGCTTTGCTGTTGTCGCTGGCTGTCGCAACCATCCTCGGACAGTCTCCTTCCAGTCTCGATCTCACCAATATCGACAAGAACACGAAAGCTTGCACCGACTTTTATCAGTATGCGGTGGGCGGCTGGCTGGCGCGCAATCCCATTCCTGCCGCGTTCCCCACCTGGGGTGTCGACAGCGCGCTCGAGGATCAGAACCGCGAGATCCTGCGCCAGATTCTCGAAGCGGCCGCGCAAAACCCGAAAGCTGCGAAGGGAAGCAGCGAACAAAAGGTCGGCGACTTTTACGCCAGTTGCATGGACGAAGCGAAGATCGAGGCTGATGGCATCGCGCCGCTGGCCGCTGAATTTTCACGCATCGACAAGATCAAAGATCAGCACTCGTTGCAGGAAGAGATCGCACACCTTCACGCCACCGGCGTCAATGCGTTGTTTCTCGTCGGATCCGCGCAGGACGCCAAAAACAGCGCCGAGGTAATTGTTCAGATTTGGCAAGGTGGATTGGGACTCCCTGAAGGTGAGTACTATTTCAAAACCGATGATAAGTCGAAAGAAATTCGCGAGGCTTACGTCAAACACGTTGCGAAAATGTTTGAGTTGCTGGGTGACGCTCCGGCGAAAGCGGCCGGCGAAGCTCAGACTGTCATGAACTTTGAAATGAAGTTGGCCGAGGCTTGGATGCCGCGCGTTGAACGGCGCGATCCGCAAAAAGTTTATAACCGCAAGAGCCTTGCTCAACTAAATGCGCTGGCGCCAAATTTCGATTGGGCAGGTTATCTAAAGAACGTCGGCATCAGTCGTCGCACGGATGCGACCGTCGGTCAACCGAAATATGTTGAACGGATCAATCAGCAAATGACCGGCATGCCGCTGTCCGACTGGCAAACGTACCTGCGCTGGCGCTTAATAAATGCCCGGGCTGCGAATCTTTCTCAAAAGCTTGTGGCCGAGGATTTCGATTTCAAGGGTCGGGTCTTAACCGGCGCGACTGAACTTCTGCCTCGTTGGAAGCGTTGTGTCGCGGCCGCTGATAACGAGATGGGCGAGGCTCTCGGCGAAGTTTACGTGAAGAAGGCCTTTCCACCGGAAGCGAAACGTCGCGCACTGGAAATGGTCGCTAACCTGGTGGCGGCGTTACGCAGCGACATCTCGACGCTCAGTTGGATGAGCGACCCAACGCGCAAGCAGGCCATCACCAAACTTGAGGCATTTATCCGGAAGATCGGATATCCCGATAAGTGGCGCGACTACTCTGCGCTCGCAATCGATCGTGGTCCTTATGCCAGCAACGTGATTCGTGCCGATAGTTTTGAAACGCAGCGAGACCTGCGCAAGATTGGACAACCTGTCGACAAAACCGAATGGGGCATGACGCCGCCCACTGTGAACGCTTACTACAACCCGGCGATCAACGAGATCGTTTTTCCCGCGGGTATCATGCAGCCGCCTTTCTTCTCGGTTGCCTTCGACGACGCAATCAACTACGGAGCGATGGGTTCTGTAATCGGCCACGAGATGACGCACGGCTTCGACGACCAGGGAAGGCAGTATGATGCATCCGGCAATCTTTCAAACTGGTGGACCGACGCCGACATGGCGAAGTTTAAGGAACGCGCGGAATGTATCGTCAAACAGTTTGATGGGTTCGAAGTCGAGCAGGGTTTGTTTCAAAACGGAAAACTTGTGCAGGGGGAATCTATCGCAGACCTGGGCGGGTTAGTCGTAGCGTATGCGGCTTTTCAGAAGTCGATGGAAGGAAAGCCGCGTCCGGCAAATATCGACGGGTTCACACCCGAGCAACGCTTCTTCCTGGGCTATGCATTTTCGTGGGCGACGAACGTGCGTCCTGAGTTTGCGCGTTTGATGGTTGCGACTAATCCGCACCCGCTGCCGAAGTTTCGCGTTAACGGGCCGCTCGCAAACTTTCCGGCCTTTGCGGAAGCGTTTCAGTGCAAAGCCGGCGACGCGATGGTGCGTGAAGAAGCGAAGCGTTGCCAGATCTGGTGACACGCGATCGTTTTTGTCGGACTGCGGGCGTCCGTGCGCCTCAAGCAACAAGTTCGCTCACGTAACAATTGAACCTGTTCTGGGTAAGCGGGCGGGGCGCCCGCGGTCCCAGACAATCACTTGTAGGTTTTCGAATTGCCAGCCGCGGATAAAAACGGATAATAGAGATTCGACAAAGCTCCGATTGATGGCGACCCGACTCGAGTTACCTTAACCCTGCGATTATTCACGAGGAGGCACCATGAACACCCTAAAACGCTTCTACATTTCTATCTTTTCCGTGCTGCTTGTTCTTTCGGGAGCATTGATCGCGTCGGCACAAATTCGTACGCCGCGGCCGAGTACGAAGGCCAGCGTTATGCAAACTATCGGCGTGACCGATGTGACCATCACCTACAGCCGGCCAGGTGTGAAGGGCAGAACAATTTGGGGCGACCCGTTGCCCGAGCAGGCCGCAACCAAAGGCGAGGCTACGCTTGATGATCAAAACGTGCGTCCCAAAGGCGCACCCATCGTGCCCTGGGGTCATGCCTGGCGCACCGGCGCCAATGAGGCCACGCAATTCGTAGTAACCGACGACGTGTTTATCAATGGACAGAAGCTGCCCGCGGGGAGTTACAGCCTGCACACGATTCCTACTAAAGATGAGTTCACCATTATCTTCAACAGCGTCGCGAACCAATGGGGCAGCTTTAGTTACGATCCCGCCAAGGATACTTTGCGCGTGAAGGTGAAGCCGGAATGGAGTGAGCATAGCAAGGAGTGGTTGGAGTACTGGATTGATCCGGTCAGCGACAATTCAGCGCAGGTCAACATTCGCTGGGAGAAGGTGAGAGTTCCATTCCTCGTCGAAGTGAAAGACGTGCAGGGATTGACGATGCAAAAGGCACGCGCCGCAGTGGCCACCGCCAAGGCGGACGACTTTGTGACGCCACTGCAGGCCGCGAACTACGCTCTTCAGAACAAGCTGAGTGTTGAAGAAGCGATCGGGTGGCTCGACCGTTCAATCAAAGCCAGGGAAACGATCGGCAACCTGGGCCTAAGGGCGCGCGTACTGGCTGAACAAGGCAAGACTGCTGAAGCGATCGCCGCCGGCGAAAGGGCGATCCAGGTCGGCAAGGATGCCAAGGCCAACCCGCAACAGATCGCCAACATGGAAAAACTCGTCGCGGAATGGAAAGCTAAGAAGACGTAGTCGCAGGGCCAGTCCGCAAAGCGGACGAATGATAATAGCCCAGCGATTCATCGCTGGGATTGGCACAAGCCTGAGGCGAGTCCGTGAAGCGGACGGCTGAAAGAGTGGAATACCTGAGCGTTATCATTCAGCCGTCCGCTTCACGGACTTCAAATCCTTCAACAAATTCACCCCCAGCAGTGAACTGCTGGGCTACTATCAGTCGTCCCCTTTTGCGGACTGAAAGACCCGCTTTTTGTGAAAAGCCGGTTGGGGTTGAAACGCCTTAGCCAGTTATTTGTCAGTTGCGCTCGTGGCTGGTCGCGATCGCTCCCAGTTCTGATTTTGCGCAGTCCACGTTGAATTTTGTCGCATGTTAATCCCGTTTCCTGCTCCCTCAAACTTCAAAGCCCTTGGCCCGCGCGAGGGCTTTTGCCTTTCCGAAGCACCCGCAGAAATGTTATTGTTTCCGGCATATCCCCGCTTCCTTTGGACCCAACTGCTTGTTCGTTTGAGGTGAAAATATGAAAGCTCCAGCATCTCTTTTTGCGCGTTCGCTCGCGGTTCTTTTGATGACACTCTTTGCCGTTTCACCCGCCTGGGCAACTTGCGGCGGCGGTGGCGGTGGCGGTGGCGGGGGCATGTCCGGTGGCAGCAGCAGCGGCGGCTCGGCAGCGGAAACTTATCCGGTGCCATGGAAGGTTCACGACGCTAAAACTCCACCGGCGAAGGGACTCGTTCTCTACTGGTTCCCAGCGTCCAAGGAAGAGATACAGAAGTCGAGCTTGCGCATGTCACGCACACTTTCTCTGTATGCCTCGCAGTGCATCTCGATGGAGCTGGCCGATACGCGCGTGGAGAACGCCGATAAACTCCTGGGCGATTCCAAATTGCCGGTGGCTGTGGTGGCAACGCCTGACGGTACGCCGGTCACCAAAGTTGAAAATAAAGACGGCAAGCTTAGAGTCGAGGCAGTAGAAAAGGTACTGGTAACGGAAGTGAAGGGTCGCGAGAGCGCCCTCGACCAGCAATTGAAAGACGCCAGGGCGAAAGCCGCGGCCGGAGAAAAAGAAGAGGCCATCAAGCTCTTTCAGGCGGTAGCCGAACAGAAGTGCATGTTTCCGGGTAAGGCGAAAAGCGCAGCGAAGGAACTAAAGAAGCTGGGTGTTAACGAGGTTGCTGCCCTGGCAGATGGTCCTGAGTTTGCAGTTCCGGTTTTTGACGCACGCAAGAGTGCACAAATCGAACGGACCATGCAACTCGGACTCATCGCTGAAAACGGCGCGAGGTATCTTGTCGCTGAGAAACTTTACCAGCGCGCCCACTCGATGGATCCAGCCGATCCGACACCACTGCGTTACCTCGGCGAACTTTATCGACACCACATCGGGGACTGGGACACAGCGAAAACTACCTTCAATGCGATCCTCAACATGCCGGCCGATCCGCTCTCGCGCGCTGTCGCGCTGCACGGACTCGGCAAAATAACCATCCATGAAGGCGAATTCAAAAAGGGTCTTCATTTGATGGAGCAGTCCGTCGAGGAATACCCGCTCGCGCTTGCTTATCGGAATCTCGCCGTCTATTGGAATTCCGAAGGCGATCTGAAGCAGGGCAATGCTTACACGCAGAAGGCTCTGGCACTCGATCCTAAGGACCCTTACAACATTGTGTTTGCAGCTGTCTTCATGGCTGCGTCGGGTCAGAAGGACGAAGCGTTGAAAATTGCGCGTGCGAATGTGAATCTGCTGCCGGCTTCCTACAACCTGGCGGCAATCTACGCGCAGAATGGTCAGCGCGAAAAAGCGTTGGCATTTCTGAAGCGCCACTTCTATCAATACGAGCGTTACCACGCCGTGCGTTCAAAGGAAATGATGGAAGCGCGTGTCGATGCCGTGTTTGATTCACTGCGCAAGGATTCAGACTTCATCGCACTCACACGCCACGCCGACGGGCGACTGATGATGCCGATGCAGGGCCAGCCTGCAACGCAGGCAAGTCCGAATCGGTAATCGCCGAAGTCAGAGGCGAAAACCAGGAGACGGGCTGCTGAGCCCGTCTCTTTTTCAGTCCGCAAAGCGGACGGATGATAGTAGCCCAGCAGTTCACTGCTGGGGAAAAGACGGAAGGTTTTGATTATCAGTCTGGTGTAGAATCACAGGCCCGCTTCGTATCAAAATGCCAGGAGAGCCAGGATCTGCAGCGCTTCTGCCCGTTCCGAACCTTGGCAAGTAAGCAAAAGTGTAAGGGGAACCACCGAGTGGCGCTCAGTCCGGAGAAAGAAGTTATCAAGGCCGCGAAGTCCGGGTCGGTTGCGAAGGTTAAAGAATTACTCGATCAGGATGCGGCGTTGATCTCCGCCAGGGATTCGGACGGATCTACGCCGCTTCATTGCGCGACCTGGAAGGGACATCAGAATGTAGTTGAGTTACTACTGCAACGCGGCGCTGATGTGAATGCGCACAACCAGAACGATCATTGGGGTACGACGCCCCTGCACGCGGCCGCGCACGCAAACCAACGTGCGATTGCCGAACTACTGATTGCCCACGGCGCCGATATCCACGCCACCAATCTAAACGGCAGAACGCCGTTGGCAGAAACGGAATTTCACAAGGCTAAGCCGGTTGCGAATCTGTTGAAACAACATGGGGCCAGTTCCTAGTCAACCGTCAACCGTCGCTCAGGTTCCGCAAACCATTGTTTTGTCGACTTAGTGAAAGACCTTTCCTTACCGCTTGCGGTTTAAAGCGGCTTCGCGCCATGCCTATCTACTTTTTCTGCAAAGTCGTTTTGGGCCTCTTCCTTTTTGTGTTAGTCGCTTCCTCGCTAGCTCACCCTAAGCCAGCAATAACCGCTTCGCCTCAACAAGTCGCGCGTGACTCGCGTTATCCGGCACATTGGTGGACGCCAGTCTCAAAAGAAGGCGCGCCTGCCTGGGAGATACTGCCGCAGGAAGCGGCCCCGGGCGAAGTAATTTTGTCGAAACGCAATGAGCTTGGCCTGCTCTCAAACTTTGCTGCCACTCCATTCACGTTCAAAGGTAAGCGGTATGCCAGTCTCGAAGGCTTTTGGCAGATGATGAAATACCCCGAAGGGCCGAACGACCCGCGCACAAAACGTCCCGAGCTCAAATGGAAGTACACGCGAGAACAAGTGGCGCAACTGACAAGCTTCGAGGCGAAAAATGCCGGCATGCTTGCCGAGGAGAACATGAAGCACCTGGGCATTTCCTGGGTTACGTTTGCTAGGAAAAAGAATTGAGTACCGTCCTGCGAAGCCGGGAGAGCATTACCGTTTAATCGTCGCTGCCACGCGAGCGAAGGTGCGGCAGAACCCTGAAGTTCAGAAAGTGTTGCTGGCTACTGGCGACTTGATTCTAAAACCGGATCATCATCAAGGTCCCAACCCGCCGGCGGCTTGGCGTTACTACGAAATACTTACGCTGATTCGCAGCGAGCTGCAAAAACACCGGTAAGCCAGAAGGATGGCCAGGAGCGCGGCAAAACTTTACATATCCCAGCTTCGAATGTAAGGTTCGCGGAGCTTTACTGAGATACAAATGGGCGTCGCCAAACTAACAGATCAGAACACGGTGGTTCCGGCAGAGAGCAAGTACGCCCGTGTTGAGCGCGAGCGGCGCTACCTCTTGCAGGATCTTCCTGAAGGACTAACTCGCGCTAGTCCGCACCTGCAGATAACCGACAACTACATTACCGGCACCCGGCTGCGGCTCAGGAAAATACGCGAGCCGCAAACGAATAAATGGACCGTCAAGTTGACGCAGAAGTTTGCCCCCGACAGCAAAGACTTCTCGCGAACGATCATCACCAACATTTATCTCAACGCGTTGGAGGTGGAAATGCTCGCAGTCTCTGATGCAAACGAGATTCGCAAGAATCGATATCCGTTTGAATTCGAGGGGCGGCACTTTTCGATAGATATGTTTCTGGGTGACTTGTTCGGCCTGGTTCTGGCGGAGGTTAGCTTTGAAACTGATGAAGAACTTAAAAACTTTCCGCAGCCGCCGTTTGCGATCGCCGAGGTGACCAATAACGAGCTATTCACAGGCGGCAAACTTTCCCAGGTATCCTTTGCAGACATCCGTGAAGCGATCAGGCGCAATGGATTTAACCAGCCAGCGGCGACAGAATCCGCAGGCTCGGAGTAATCCGGAGGTTTTGCAGAGTAATAACGTGGCAGCGAGAACCATGAAGTTAACCAGGCAGCTGATCATATTGGTGGCCCTGATTTCGTTTTTCGGCGCCTCGGCCTGCCGTAGAAGTTCAGCCCCTAAGGAAGGGACCACGGCAGGGCCGGCGGATGGCAGTCAACGGCAGCATCCCGAAGGTGGCATTGCGGCAGTCGAAGAAACGCGATTCTTCAAAGGGTCAATTGGCAACGCGCTTGATTTACAAATGAAACTCGTGCGTGAAGGGGAGCAGTTGACCGGCAACTATTTTTATCAGAAGGTCGGCACAAAGATTGACTTGCACGGGAACGTCGATAAAGACGGCAACGTTACGCTCGAAGAATTTGATCCGTCCGGCAGGCAAACCGGAGTATTCAAGGGCGTCTGGAAACAGCAGGGTGACGGTTCCGTTGAGATTAAGGGAGACTGGACGAAGCCTAACAACGAAAAGAAGACTGCGTTTTCACTGCTTCAGGAGCCGATTGAGTTCAGTAACGGCGTGGAGATTGTCGCGAAGCAGATCCGGGAGAAAAACAAGAAATTAAAGTACGAGGTTTCCGCGGCCTATCCGCAATTGACCGGCGCCACGGATCCCAACTACGAGAAGTTTAATCAAGCCGTTCGTAATCTAATCATCCGGAAGGTGAGCGAGTTTAAGAAGGAGATGACGCCTTCAGCTGAGGATGAACTCGCTCCTGAGGACAATCCGGTCATCGATGACTCGCTGGGTAGCGACATCACTGTCAATTACGAATTGGCGTTGGCCAAAGACGATCTGATCGCCATTCAGTTTACCGTAAGCAGTTATTCAGCCGGTGCCGCCCATCCGAATTCCTACACAGAGGTGGTGAACTTCGATTTGAAAAATGGCAAGCTGCTCAAACTTGCTGATCTTTTTTTGCCGGGATCGAAATACCTGCAGACTCTTTCGAACTTTTGCATTCAGGAACTCACCAAACAAGCAAAAGCGCAGGGAGACTATGCCGCCATGGATGAGGACTGGATCAAGCGGGGCGCCGGAGCGGAATTGACGAACTACGATAACTGGACCATCACCAGGAAGGGATTAGGAATCACGTTTGATCCTTATCAGGTAGCGGCCTACGCTGCCGGCCCGCAGAATGTTCTAGTGCCGTATTCGGCAGTGAAAGAGATCATCAAGCATGATGGGGTCTTGGGACAGTTCGCGAATTAGTCCCGCGTGGTGGTACCTCATCTCAGGCTGCGGTGATCGCCGCGTCTGAAGACTTCGCGCGAAGCCGCGCGAAGTAAATCGCCAGTAGCAAAGCCACAATCATGATCGCTGACGCGGCCCAAAAAGTAACAAACAGAGAGTGATCGCTCATGAAGTGTTCTCCGCCGTCTGCTCCTCGGTAGGCAATGGCGCTGTGAATCAACACTGCCGCCAGGGCCGGGCCCACTGCCCTCGCCAGGCTCGCCACCGACTGGGTCACGCCCAGAACGCTTCCCTGTTCACTCGGACCCACACTCTTCGAGGCCAGACTCGTTAACGAAGGAGCAGAGAGAGAGTTTCCAATTGAAAACAGGCCTCCTCCGATCAGGAGTGCAGCTAGTCCACCTGCTGCCGGCCCTACGAAGGGAATAGCAAAAAGACTTCCGGCAAACAGGGAGGCGCCAATAATCACCAACGGGAGTTCGCCGAAGCGCTTCACCAATTTCCCGATCAGTCCGCCCTGTACTATTACCGCGAGTATGCCTACATAAGCGAATAAGTAGCCGGTGTGCGTCGCGTCGTAGCCGAAGCGAAACATCATGTAGAGCGAAAACGAGGTCGTCATAATCGAGAAGGCCACGATGAACAAAAAGTAAATAATAAGCACATAGCCCAGACGTGGATTTCGCAACGATTGGATTAACTGGGCCACGCCTCGACCTCCGGCGGCGGAGACACGAGCTGGATGATCGGGCGTGACGGTTTCAGGCAGAGTGAAGTAAAGCAACAGCGCGTTTGCGAAACACAAGCCGGCGGCGAAAAGGAAAGGCACCCCAATGCCCCAGTGACTTAGCACGCCTCCGATCGCCGGGCCGAAAACAAATCCCAGTCCGAAGGCCGCGCCAATCAAACCCATTCCCTTCGCTCGATCTTCCTTGGTAGTGATGTCGGCAATGTAAGCCTGCGCGGTCGAGATGTTTCCGCCGGTAATGCCGTCCAAAATCCGTCCCACAAAGAGCATCCACAGCGTTGTTGCAAAACCAAGTATCAAGAAGCCGCAGCCTGTGCCGATGATTGAGAGGAGCAAAACGGGCCGACGGCCATGCTTGTCCGAGAGCCGTCCCAGGATCGGAGAGAAAATCAACTGCATCACGGAATAGGACGCGAACAGCAGCCCGACAGTGCGAGGGCTGGCATTAAATCGAGAACCCTCGGCATAGAAAGGCAAGACCGGAATGACGATGCCGAAGCCGACCAGATCGATGAATACTGTCGTGAAGATGACGACGAGTGGCGAGCGTTTCATGAGTCAGTAGAGAAATTTAGTTAATTTAACGAGGGATTGCGCCAGCTCTTGGTCAGAAAGCGATCAACCATTCACTTTCACTTTTCACGGTTCTTATCTTCTACGGCCGCTTGAAAGATTGCGATCAATCGACGCCATGCCTCCGCCTGCGATCAAGAGGGCCAGCGACATAGCGAACAAGGCCAGCGGATACTCATACCCGCCTTTGGCAATAAAGCCGGCCGGCCAATGAACCGAAACCGCGGTCAGCATAACGCAGGCGAGAAGAAACGCGCCGATGCGAGTGAGCAGTCCAAGAAAAACCAGGATCGCTCCGAGAAGTTCTGAAACAGCCGCCGCACCCCACCAAAGCCACGCCGGGCGCATAAAGCTAAAGGGCGCCGGACCAGAGTTGATAAAATTATTTATTCCTGGCCCGCCGAAGCTGCCAAAAACTTTCCCGGCCCCGTGAGCAAAAAAAATCGCCGCCAAAGCCAATCTGATTGGAATCGTAACCCAGGATGAAGACGTTGAAATAATTCTTTTAAACATGGCAGAGATCCTTTCACGCGCTGACTCTTCGAATGGTGCCGGAGATATTAGCAGGGGAATAGGGAAACCGGGGAATAGGGGAACAGGGGAAGGGCGAATGGGACAAGCGAAAGTTTTTGCACTGCCCCTTTCCCTATTCCCCTTTTACCCTCTTCACCTGTTCTCCGTTGATCACGATACGTGCGCGAGGAGTCGCGCGGCGATAGCTGGTTTTGGTTGCGCGCCAACTATCCGGTCTACCAGCTTTCCGTTTTTGAAGATGAGCATTGTGGGAATACTCTGAATCTGGAACTGCGATGCCGTGATGGGGTTTTCATCGACATTCAACTTGGCGATGCGATAACGGCCGTTCGACTCGGCGGCGAGCTGTTCCATGATTGGGCCCACTATGCGGCACGGTCCGCACCAGGGCGCCCAGGCGTCAAGCAAGACAGGTTTACCACTCGCCTCTAATACGTCCTGCCGGAAACGAGCGTCCGTAACTATTAGCGGTTTCGATTCTGCGGCAGAATCTTCGACGTTGCTCAGGTCGAGCGGCGTACCACACTTGCCGCATTTGGCGATTTGTTCACCTGCCTGACGGAGATCGACGCGGTTCTTAGTTCCACATTTGCTGCAAGCTACAACTGGCATTTGTTTATACCCCAATTTTCAAAGCAAATTATTTCTTAAGAGTTTCGCGAAAGAGTCTCACAACTGCGACACAGATGTCCGCGCCCCTCACCAGAATAGAGTAACAAAGTCCGGAACGGTTAGCGGTAGCGAGCGGGTGCTAGAAGCAATTAACGCAGGGTCAGTTTTGCCTGCGAAGGACGCGAGTAGCATTTGCTCGCTACCGCTCCGGGTCCTGCAATGTAGGTTCTGCAGTGTAGGTTTTTGCGGTTTAGGCTGGTCGAAGTTCTTCGTAGTAACATGGCTGCCAATGAAACGACAAAACGGTAGACAACGCTTCCTTCACGTCCCTTGTCTGCCTGGCGTAGTGTTGGTGATGTTAGCTGCTACATGTTTGACTGCAGCTCAAACTCAGCAGCCCAACACAGCCCCGGAAATCGCCTTCACGGTTTCCCTTCCCAGGCCGCACACGCACATGCTCGACGTCGAGTTACGAATCAAACGGGGTCCCGGCCAACCAGTCGCAAGTGAAGAAGTGCTCGTGCTGCCGGTGTGGACGCCCGGCTCATACCTGATTCGTGAATTTGAGCGCCAAGTACAGGACTTTGAAGCCAACGACGCTGAAGGCCAGGCGCTCAATTGGGCGAAACTGAATAAGAACTCATGGCGCATCGTAACGAACGGTGCGCGTGAGTGGCGGGCGCGTTATCGCGTTTACTGTAACGAGCTGTCAGTGAGGACCAGCGAGGTTAATTCGGATCACGCCTTTTGGAACAACGCCACTTTGCTGATGTATCCCGAAGGACTTCTGCACGCGCCTTCGACGTTGCACATCGTCGCGCCGCAGCCCTGGCGGGTCGCCACTGGACTGCCCGCAGTACCCGGTGCAAAGAATACATTTCGCGCGGAAAATTTTGACATTCTCTACGACTCTCCGGTTGAAGTAAGCAACTTCAAAACGCTTTCGTTTGAAGTTAAGGGGGTGCCGCATCGGATCGTGATCGACGGCGAGGGAAACTACGATGCCGAAAAGATGCGCGCGGACGTGAAAAAAATTGTCGAGACAGAAGTGGAGCTGATGGGTGGCGAGATTCCTTATCACGATTACACCTTCATTCTTCATTTGCGCTCGAATACGGGCGGCGGACTGGAACATCTGAACTCAACTGCGCTCGGCTATCCACGCTTTGGCTTCGGACCAGAACCCAAAGAAGGCAGTGGCGTGAATTCGGCCGGCCCGAATGCGCAGATGACGAGAACCTATCGAGGTTTTCTCTCTTTAGTAGCGCATGAGTTTTTTCATCTCTGGAACGTGAAACGAATTCGTCCGGACGCACTTGGACCTTTCGACTACACGAAGGAGAACTACACCAAATCGCTGTGGGTGGCGGAAGGCGTCACTGACTATTATGCCCGGCTCGTTTTGTGCCGGGCGGGTTTCGTTTCCGCCAAAGATTTTTTGAAAGAGAACGCCAAGTCTTTTCAAGCGCTGCAGAACACCCCAGGTCGACTGGTGATGAGCGCCGAAGATGCGAGCTTTGATACCTGGATCAAGTATTACCGCCAGGACGAGAATTCGGTTAACTCGCAAGTGGATTATTACGACAAAGGTGCGATTCTGGGCTTTCTCCTGGATCTGGAAATTCGCAGGCAGAGTAAGGGAACAAAGTCTCTCGACGACGTAATGCGTTACCTGTATGCGGAGTTTTTCAAACGGGGTCGCAACTATACACCGGCAGATTTTCAGAAAGCTTGCGAGCTGATGGCTGGATCGAGTTTGGAACAGTTTTTTATGAGGTACGTGCGAGGTCGTGAAGAGCTCGATTATGATGCTGCGTTGGCGGTGGCTGGATTGCGTTTAGACAAGACACTAACGGCCGATGGATCGCGGGCCGTTGATAGGGCGTATCTCGGCGCCGAGTTGGCGCAGGAAGGAGAACGGCTGCTGGTTAAGCGAGTCTATGCAGGGTCGCCAGCCTATGAACAGGGGCTGAATACAGGGGATCAGTTGGTGGCTTGGAATAACATGCGCGCGAACAAAGATTTCCTTGACGCACGGATTGCTGAGAAACGGGCCGGCGACTTAGTGAGCCTAACAATCTTTCGTTCCGATGATTTAAGCGTGTTACTTATCAAACTTGGTGCACAATCGGACGCAAGCTACCGCATCATTCCCACGGCGAAGCCGACCAGTGAACAGAAGCGGATCTATCAGTCGTGGCTGGGATCGCCGTTTACAGAGTGAATCGAATCTAATTGGCCGAAACGATGATCAGTTATGGTGCCGCTATTACGCCGTTATTACCTGGGTTGCAAACAACGTACAATAAAATTCAGAACTCTGAGAGGATAGAACTGGCTGCGTATGCCTGAAACCTATCAGTACATCAAATTCATATTCGAGGATCGCGCCGCCCGCATAACGTTTGCGCGGCCGCCGCTTAACATCTTAAACATCGCAATGATGCGAGAGGTCAACGAGGCCCTCGGTCAGTGTGCACAGCAGCGAGAATTAGCGGCGATCGTTTTTGATGCTGCGGTGGATTGCAATGCGTTTAGCGCCGGAGTCGCGGTCGAGGAGCATGTCGAAGAGACGATCTTTCAAATGCTGGATTCTTTCCATGGGATTTTCCGAAACCTGGAACAAATTGCCCGCCCAACTATAGCCGTCGTTGATGGAGCGGCGCTCGGCGGCGGCTGCGAACTGGTTGCAGCCTGCGATATTGTCATCGCCAGCGAGCGAGCCCGCTTTGGGCAACCGGAAATCAAGCTGGGAGTATTTCCGCCGGTGGCTGCAGTCTTGTTGCCGCGAGTCATCGGCGAAAAGAGGGCGCGCGAGTTGATCCTGACAGGCGAACTGATTGAGGCGCCGGAAGCGGCGCGGCTCGGCCTGGTGAATTACCTGTTACCGCGCAGCGAGCTTGAGCAAAAGGTCGCTGACCTGCTCTCACGCTTTCGCAACCTTTCTTCAGCCGCCCTGGCCTTTACAAAAGAAGCCATGGATCTTGGTCGCGGGTGTTCGCTGGATTCGGCATTGAAGGAAGTGGAAGATTTATATTTGAATGAATTAATGAAAACCCATGACGCGTCGGAAGGCATCAAAGCTTTCGCCGATAAACGTAAGCCCGAGTGGCGGCATCGATGACAAGAATCAATCGTAAGGACTCGAAAGAAGCGAACTGGTGAGAGTGGCGAGCACAAATTCGAAAATGTTAGCGCGTACCGGCAGAGCGCGAGGGCACCGGGCAGGACCAGCGCGCCCCAGGCTCTCGCACTCATCGTCGACTATGGCGATTACTTTTGTGACGATTTTGATTCTCATCGCCGTCAGTACAGCTGATTTTGGTGTAGTTGCTCAAAAGCGTCAGAGGCGACCCCAGCCAGTTCCGCAAGACGAGGTTTCACTCACGAGCCATTCGCGCGAGTCTTTGTCCCCGGAAGCGCGCGAAATGGTAGAGCTCGCCAGTGCTAAGGTTTGCAGGGAACGGATTAGTGATCCGAAAGGCAGCGTACCTATCGACGACATGCAGGGACGGCCTTCGCTACCGGTGCGCAGTCCGGAAGCCATCGCCGGAGCTCAGCACGCGCAACGACTTTTACCAACTGCTAAAAGTCTGGTGATAGTTTCCCTCAAAAAACTGGTGAAGGATTACGGCTTCGGCAACCCGAAGACGTATGATGCCAGACTGCGACGTGCGATCGCTCATGTGGAAGCTGTCCGGAATATTCGTCCCGATGTGGATTCCCGCGACAATGCGTCAGTGTTTCTGAGAAACCCGCATACTATCGTCTTCGGCACGATATTCCTTGCCGGACTTCCATCTGACGAAGGAATAATCAGCGTCCTGGCCCACGAGTTGGTGCACATAGCCGACGGATCCGAAGACAGCCTGAGCCTGCTTTTCAGAGGGGTAGGCAATCGCGCTTCGAATCTTACCGGACTGCAGATTCACGACCAAAGAGCTGAGGAGTTGACCTGCGATCTGGTGGGAACTTTAGCTGCTCGTTCCTTTGTCGCCAGCACACCAAGTTACGATGCCTTGCCGAGAAGAATCTCACGTTCCCTGGAACACAATTGTGTTGACCAGGATGAGGGCGACGACGATCACCTGTCGCCACGAAACACGATTCGCGCGCTATTGGCCCTGGATCCGGTTCTCGCTCGACAACTCGTCTATGGACGTTAGAAGTTGCGTTGACATAGATGTTGACGCGTTTCTATTATCGCTCGCACGAGTTGGCAACCACGAGGCATGATTGACTTGACCGCAACCCGCTCGATGAAATCGTTTCCCAGGTGGACGAGTTGGCGCAAAGACATTGCAGCTGCGGCAGCGACTCATGTCCTTAGACGCAAAGACAAGAAAACGCTCACATTAATCGTTACAGTATTGTGTGTAGTTATTTCGACCGGCGCCTCATGCACCGCAATAACACAACGCCGTGACGTACGCCCGCTGGTGCTGCGTGATGTGCCCGCACAAAACCTCGCTTACCGATTTGAGCCTGATGTGGCCCCGCCACCGGATCTCAAAGCTGATGATGCTGACGATAAGATTGAAGCAGTTCAACTTGATTTCAACACGAGCCGACAGAATGACGCACTGGTGAGGACCGTGCGATCACCTGACGGGCACCGTGCCCTCGTTCTCTATGGAGCTCCTGATGAGCCAAGTCAGGAGTTTCACATTGATCTCTACTCGTCCGACGGCAAGTTTTTGCGAAACTTAACACCGCCCGATCTCGCCTGTGTCTTTCCGGAAACAGTGTCGTGGTCCCCTGATGGAAATTTCATCACTTTCATTGGGCACCGGGCCGTGAAACCTACGCCGTCGCCAACTCCGCCGGGCGTGAGTGTGCCTGAAGCGCCGGAAGTCGGGGAAGCTACGCCATTGCCTTCGGTTGCGCCGGCCTTTGCACCGGTAGCACTTTTCAGTACCGAGCAGATCTATATCTGCAATCGCGATGGTTATGATCTGAAGCCACTGACTTCGCGCGAGGGTCTGATTTACTTCTACGCTTCATGGGCGCCTGACAATCATGGGTTGGTGGCGATGGCGTGCAAGGAGAATGAGTGGGACGCACGCGAGCGAGAATTCAGGCTGCCGGTGGGACGACCGCGCTTGCTTACGCCTGACGGAAAGGAACGGCTGCTTGATGACGAGCTGACTGAGGCACTGCCCGTTTGGTGCCCCGACTCATCGAAAGTCGCCACCGCCTTCATCGCTAACGTGATGATCTACGACGCCGCTACAACTAAACCGACGCAGGCCCGGATCAAGTTGGAGGATGCATTGATCGCCGCTTCGCGAGTTTATGAGGAAAGGAATTCAGGTGGCAAAAAGAACGAGAATTCCGCCGTTGATCCATCTGCCATACCGGCTTCTTACAATCCGATGATTCGGCTGGAATGGACCAGTCCGGAAAAACTCTTCGTTGAGACTGCTTACGTCAAACTCCTGCGCGATGGGCCAATCACTACTTTTCAACGCTGGCATCTCTTGCAATTGAGTCCGCAGGCCACCTTATTGAAGTAAGTAATCATGTAAATACACAGAGGCGGAACGAAACCTAGGTTCGCTCCGCCTTGTTGGAGTTAATTCCGGAACTACCTCAGTCCACCAGATAAAAATCCACACTCCGCACGATGGTTCGTTCTTCCTTCTTCGCCAGCGGATCGGTGAGCACCAGGGTGAGCACATAACGGCCCGGTTTAGCTTTAGCCAACCCTAGTTGACCGATCTTCACCATCTGACCGTCCTGAGGTGTGCCACTGACGCCCGACTCCGCTTCCTTAAAGATGACGTTCTTTCCCTGGCTCACCATCACCTGAGAACGCAACTGCGTTTGCGTGCCGGATAACTTCGGATTGTAAACCACCAAGGCGTAGCGCAGATCGTGAGTCCGCGGTAACTGACGCAGGGCAGTTAACGGCAACGGTTTCGCGTTAGCGCCCTGGGCAATGTCAATAGCGTAAAGAAAAACGCTGCTCGCTGTCAGATGCTTTTTGTTGATGTCTGGTATTTCCAGGTATTGCGACAGCGAGCCCATTCGGCCGCTTTCCGTATCGCGCACAACAGCGCGTAGCTGAAAACTTCCCGACGGTAGCTGCGCGTGGGCGGTATAACTGAGACCGGTGGTTAGCGAGCGCTGATAATCTTTGGGTGAAAGGCTGGCCGTCACCGTCTGACTGAAGCCACCCTCCGATCTGCCGGTGCTGTTGGCAATAAACCCTACTATGTCGAAAGAGGCGCGATACTTGCCATCCGATTCCTGTTTGAAGCTGATGTTGTTGGCATTGACGAGCATGTTGATATCAATCTCTGCTCCTTCAGGCACAAATCTGTATTGCAACCTGCCGGCAAGTTCGATATCGCGTTTCGCTAGTGGCGACATGACCGCCTTAAAAATCGCCTGTTCCTTGGTTAATGGTCCGCTTACGGCGTCGGGCGAGGCGTAATAGCCTTCGCGGGAGTAGACCTTGGCGCCGGGACGGGTGACCTTGATTTCGAGCTTGTGATACTTCTTGTCAAAAGCCTCAGTCGGCGCGTAGGCAAGCAGGTAGTAGCTACTTCTCGATAACACCCGGTCCAATCCTTCATTGAAGTTGTTGGTGTTGACTACCGAGATGCCACCGGTGGATTCAGCGAGGGCTGCCAACCCTAAGTGACTACTAAGGGTGTCGAGCGACATGTTGTCAAACTCCGCCATATTTGCCTGCCGCCCGAATCCGGTTCTCGGGGACGCGCCACCAAATAAACCACTCGTGGCTTCGTTGCCGGGGTCGGTGAAGCGGGAGACTCCGCGACTCGATTTCAGGCCGCGGATATCCATCGTATTGATGACCACTCCGGATCGGCTGGCTTTGTCGAGTAACTGCCGCAGAATTTGGCCGGCATTGCCCAAATAGTTTTTAGTCTCCATGACCGTAATGGGCAGCCCATCAACCGTGATCTCGGTGGGGCCCGATTCTGACAATGGCAATCCTCCCGAGATCAGGACCATGTTCTTGCGGCCCGGCAGCCCCTTCAAGCTGGTGATTACATCCCCGGCTACCTGGAGTGTGATGAGTGCACGAAAACCCCGGTTGATTCCTTCGTTCGATGTATCCAGATTAGTGTTGGAAGCGCTTATTGCCTCGGCGGGGAAACCGGCGCCTTCAATCTCGGCGGCCTGCATTAGGCTGGTATCAATATGCTGGTCCGAAGGCAGATTGTTGAAGGCCGAGAACGAGTGAAGTTGTGGGTTAATCCGCGAGATGGCGCGGCGCAGTATCGCCCTGTCGGAAGTGAACTGCTGCAACAGTCCGCCACCGCCGACAACGCGCACGATCGCCACCAGATCACCAGGTTGCATACGGGTGTCGACAAAATTTGTGAGCATCTGACGGACGGTAACTACATCTTCAAAGGGAATCGACAAATCATCGATCACAAAAGCAAAAACGCGACGAAGTTCGCGCGACGAAAGGTTTTTCGCTATTTCAGGATCGACTGGCTTTCCGCCAACGGTCAACTCTCCCTCGATGCGAGGCCCGGCATCAACATCGACAAATTCCATGAACTTGACGTCCTGCCGCTTGCCGTTTTCGGTAACCTTAAACTCGTCCAGCTTCAAATCGGTTATGGCCTTGCCGTCCTTGTCCGTAACCACCAGATCCGTCTGCACCAGCGAAGTGCTAATCCTCACCACGTCGTCCGGTAATGGGTCCTGTTGCGGCGGTGTGGAAGGAACAGGCGTTTGGGCCAGTGAAATGCTGAAGAGCAGAATCGTGGTCAGGCCCGTAGTAAATAGTCTTTTCATAGCTTGAACTCCATATCTGACAAAAGCTTATTGGAAGGAATTATTGGCGTCTGCTGCTGGGATTATATTGCAGCCTAACTGAACTTCCTAGCCATAGGCAATTGGCCTATGCGTTTCCCGCGCTACTTGTCCAGCCTCAATAAGACGCAGATTTCTGGTTTTCGTTGCCTCCATAGTGCGGGATTTAAGACTAAAAAAGGGGGAGAGCCATTGCTGGCTCTCCCCGAAAAGTTTCCAGTTCAAGAACGAACTAGAAAATGATGCGCAGACCCACCTGAACTACGCGGCGAGCCAACTCGATGTCTTTGTTCTCTGCAAAACCAATACCCTCGTTACCCGCATTACCGACGTCCTTGTTGGGCAGGTAATTGCCTCTTTCGACGCCGAAGCCGGGATTCGGGTGATTCAAGACGTTGAAAGCCTCACCGCGCAGTTGCAGTGTGAGGTTCTCAAATACCTTGATGTTTTTGAACACACTCATGTTCAGTTGGTTGAAGGCCGGTCCACGCAGAGTGTTGCGGCCGGAGCTGCCGAAAGGAGTGCCGAAGATACGGGCGGCACCTGGTCCATTAAAGACGAAGTGTACATCGCTCGGATTAACCGCAACGACGTTGCCCTGGTTAAGCTGATTGAGCGAGTAGAATCCGTCGACGTTGGTCAGCGGTGCTCCAAACAGCACTGCGGCATCCAGCTGGCTCATACCAACCAACCGGGGATCGGCGTTTCCGTTGGTAAGAAACGGGCGATCGCCAGCCGTCAGATAAGTGTTGCCGAGACCGAAGAGGCCGTTGAAGCTCTGGCCAGCAGTGTAGGTCGCACCCGAGGTCAGAATGTAAGTGCCGTTAAACTGCCAACCACCCACTAAGTGGCCCAACACGCCACGTTGTTCCTTCATGAGTGGAACATCGTAGATGAAATTGGCTGAGAACACGTGTGGTCGATCAAGCGCCGAGAGCCCGCGCTCACAACGATTGATGCAGAAGGGATTCTGAGCGTTAGGGGAGAGAATGTCTGTTTGAGCGAAGATTTCGCTCGAGTCGTCAATCGTCTTGCTCCACGTGTATGAAGCACCCATGCTCAGTGAATTATTGAAGAAGCGGCCATTGTAACGCGACTGCATCGAGTGGTAGATCGACTGCGATGTGTTGGCGCGGGTGGTGATGCCGCCGAATGGTTTTTGACGTTGGTTGCAAGCACCTTCGTTGTCTGGAGTACCTATAACGTCGACGCAAGTTTGGAACGTCGTGCCCGGAGGCAGCAGGTTGGAGAACGACGGCAGATTGACGCCCGTCCCGAACCAGTTGGGTAGACCTGCCACCAATGGCTTAATGAAGAAGTTGTCGTTAATGTTTTGGAACAGCCCAACGCCGTGTGTTCCTACGTAACGAACTTCACCCACATGGCTGCGACCAAACTGGTGTTGGATGCCCAAAGACCACTGTTCGGAATAAGGTGAGTGAAAGTCTGGCGCCACTCGCTGGATGGCGAGGAACCGTGGATTAAGACCAAGAGGCAGTAAGCTGTTCGCAGAAGCCACGGCACGAACATTGTCGCCTCTGGGGTCTGCAGGCAAACCCGCATTAGAGCCGGACGATGGCAACGAGCCCACCGGAACACTAAGCGCTGCTGAGAAAGGAGCACCATTCTGCACATTCGAGAGAATGTTGTAGAAAGCTGCGTCGTAGGCGATAGAGAAGCCACCGCGTATCACTGTTGCATCCTCGCCTAACAGTCCTTTCCAGAAATGCGGCGACCAGGCAAAGCCGAAGCGCGGGGCAAAGTTGTTCTTGTCAGCCGGAATCTCCGGCACGGTGCGCTGGTCAACCGGCAGCGAAGTATTGAAGAACGCGGTTGCCGCGTTGCTTTCGCGCAGGACCGATTGTTCATGCAATTGGTTGATCGGCTGACCGGTGTATTCATACCGCAGTCCGAGATTCAGTGTCAGATTCGGCCGTAACTTGAAGTCGTCCTGGATAAAGTAGTACTGATCTCTCTCTTCAAACGTAAGCAACGGATCGCCGCGCGTGATGGCCAGCGCGTTAGGCGCGTTGTTCGCGATACGGGTGGTCGAGTTGAACGTGTAAGCGCCGTTGAAGTTTGGCAGAAACGGTGACAGGTTTGTCAGCTTCTTAAACTCCGCACCCAATAATATCGAGTGACGGCCCTTCGCTATCGTCAGATTATCTGCCAATTGGTAAACCTTACCAATACGGCCTTGGGGCAGATTGGTCGCGGCTCCGAAGCCCGTTACTGTGTTCGTCTTCGTCAGCCCCAGGGCGCCAAAGGCAACGTTGGCAATGCTCTCGCCGATTTCGGCCGGGCCGGGAATACAACCGGGCGTTCCAGTGCCGCAGCCCCCGCCAAATTCGACGTTGATCTTTTGATAACTGGCCCTGAATTCATTGACCATGGTGTTATTAAGCTGTCGCGTCCAATTGCCGCCGATGTTTCGGCTGCCGGCGGGAATGTCGCCGTTAAAACCAGAGGAGATCGTGCCGATAGAATTCTGATTGGCGCTCTTCTGATTCAGGTAACGGAAAGTTACATTGTCTCTATCGGTGGCTTTCACGTCGAAACGGAAGCTGTAATAGTTTTCCGTGTAAGCTGTCGGTACTGTGCGTTCATACTGTGCCATCTGGAAGAGCCGCGGTGCTGCAGCGGTTCCCAGATTGATCACATCGTAGGGGCCACCTGCAATGAAAGGCGAACCAGTTGTGGGATTGACGTAAGCAGTGTACGTCCCGCATCCTGCGGGCGCAGCACCTCCAACCGTGATTGATCTGGGGCAGCCGGTTGCCAGGGTTCCCAAATTGAACGCTCGAGCAGTTGGTGTCCCGGTAATGGAACTGTTTATCAGAGCCGGACCGCCGAGCGTGATGGCAAAGGGTGAAAAGCGCACGTAGTTTTGCAGCAAGTTGTTAGCGGGGAAAGTTGACTGCAATCGCGGCAGCTCTGAACCCAAAATCGCCAGGTTGGCAGAGCGACCTGTACTCAGCGACGGATTGCGGATGCCTTGGTAGGCAAAGAAGAAGAAGGCGCGGTTCGTGCCCTTCCAAATGCTCTTGCCACCTTCGCCAACCTTTGGCAACCACACCGGGCCACCGAAGGTCGTGCCGAAAACGTTATAGAGGCTTGCGTTGGGTTCAGTTTGACCACTGGCCTTTTCAATATTGTCGAGACTGTTCAGGATCTTGTTGTCCTGGTGAAACCAAAAGCCGGTGCCGTGAAACTGATTAGTGCCGCCTTTGGTCACGATGTTCACGACTGCTCCCTGATTGCGTCCATACTGGGCTGAGAAGTTATTGGTAATAACCTGAAACTCCTGTATGGAATCCTGGAAGTCCACAAACAACGCCGGACCGGCAACGCTCAAGTCGTTGTTATCCGCACCGTCGATCTGGAAATTGTTGGAACGTCCGCGATTGCCGTTAACGGAGAGCCCTGTTCCGTTTGTGTTCGTGCCGCCGCTGCGATTAGCGACAACTCCAGGAGCGAGGAGGGCCAGGGTATCGATGCCGCCCCCGGCTCCATTTGAGGGCAGGTCAGTTACTCTTCGTGCCTCGAAGGTGGTCGAGATTTGCGACTGCTCGCGCTGGACGACCTCTTCGGAATTGGCGGTTACCGTTACGGTCTCAGCGACATTACCTGCCTCGAGTTTCGCATCATAAGGGTTGGCAATACCGACCTTCACGATAACGCCCGTAGCTACAGAGCGCTTAAAATTCGGCGCTTCCGCAGTAACCACATAGGTGCCAGGCAGCAAATTGGAGAGCTCATAGATTCCTTCTCCGCTGCTTGTCGTTTTGCTTTCAGTACCGGTGGCTTCGTTTTTCGCAGTTACACTCGCACCTGCAACAAAGGCGCCACTGGCGTCTGAAACTGTACCTCTCAAACTCCCGGTTGTGGCCTGTGCCATCACAGCAATTGCTGAGAAGGCAAAGATCGATGCCACCACCAAGAGCCGAGAAGTAAATCTAAAGGCTTTCGCCATTTCGAAACTTCTCATTTTACTTATTTCCCTCCTAAGATGGGCGTTAGGGTTGAATAACAAAGCCGACAATCGGATTTCCCTTTGCCAGCCACTAAGTGCGTTGACGCAGGGTAGCGATCAGTTTTTCAACCTGAGCCGCGTCTGCTGCGTTTGGTGACTCGCGTAAATAAGACTCAAAGGATTTAAGAGCCAAGTCACGCTCTCCCTTTTTCATATGAAGATTGCCGAGATGGAGTAGCGCCACGGCGTAGGTAGTACCACCGAGGTCGTACGCTGCGTTTAACTCTTTCTCGCCTCTTGCCGTATCGTTGAGTTTGACTGAAGCTATTCCCGCATAAAGATGGGCGGCGGGAGCAGCCGGCTCAATCGACAACGCTTTATCCAGAGTAGCTAATGACTCTGAAAACTTATTCTGCCGAAGCAGGACGATTCCCAGATTCAATTGCGGATTGAAAGCTTTGGGATCGATCTTGACGGCCGTCTGCAACTCGACCGCCGCCTCTTCTAGTTGTTCCCGTTCCAGGAGCTGCGCACCCAAGTCGTTGTGGGCTGCCAAATAATCCGGGTAAATCGCGATGGCCCGTTTGAGCGCTGCGATTGCCTCCAGCGAATTACCTTCATTGAGGTAATGACTGGCCTTGTCAAACTCTCGTTTAGCTGCTCCCGGGACCTTCTGGTTCAACATCGCGACCGAGACGGTCTTGTCAGCTCCGGCGCGAGCTTCACCCAGCTTCTCTTTCAGATAGAGCGTGACCATAGTCGGACCAGCGCCGCGCTGCACCTGAACCGATTCTCTGATTGTTTCAAAGCGACGCTCGCGATCATCATCAACTTCGATCGTGTATTGCGCTGGCGCGAGATTGATCAATTCGAAACGTCCCTGCTGATCCGTGTAAACGACTGCCTGATCGCCGCGTAAAACTTTAAGAGTGACCTTAAGAGCCTGGGACACTGGCGAACCGTCCGGCATAAGCACCATGCCACGGATGGATCCCAACCGGTCAGGCGAAAGCGCTCTTGAACTGGGACCGGAGATGCCGCCCTGGGCATAAACATAGCCGGTGAGCATCAGTGGCAAAGCCAGAATTGCTATCGCTCTAAAGCGCATCCCGTTAACCAAACCAAGCAGTAAGATCGCCTTGGTGGCGACGTTATCCTTACGGAATTGCGATCACAATGTGTTAAAGCCTCTTGCGGGAAAATCCGGCCACTAGGTCACTCTGAAAAAGCTGTCAAGCAAACTGATCGGCGCCGGCTCTCTGAAGAGATCTAATCCTGACATTGATTCAGCAATGCCTATGCCATGTTGAGGGGTCGCCAGCAAGTCCCAAAATGCTTATAGATCAAGCTCCACAAGGCCTTTTGATTGGATGGGAATTCGGATTTTTATCCGATTTTCTGAATGGCCGGGAGCCGCAAAGGTAGGCACCTTAAAGCCCGGAATGTTGAGTTCCGAAGATGCATGGTGGCAAATATGCCGGCGAAAATTTTGTTAGCGATCAGTTGGCTTAATCACCACAAACTCAAAGTGAAGTTCCTTGCCGCGGAAGATATTTGATAAGTAAAACTCCCAAAACTTTCTGGTGAAGCGGAACGCCGGCCAGCGCTGGTCAAGATTAGTTATCCATTCCAACCCCAGCACGCGCCAGAGATTTGCCAGGCTGACATAAGTGCGCAACCGGGCGAAGCTCCACGGTTGTATAAAACGGAAATGGAGTCTGATCGGGGATGAAGCAGTTGAAGGAGTAGCTATTGAAATGGTTTCGGTGAGTTGGATCGGTGGCCCAGTCAGGATTCGAATAATGTGGCGTTACGATTTTTATCGCCCCCGCTGGTTTGGATATTCGATGAAGTTCGCTCACAAATGACATGACATCCGGAACGTGCTCAATCACATGGCGGCAAATGATAAGGTCAAACTCATTATCGGGAAACGGATAAGGCAGAACGCCCAGATCGTGAATGACGTCCGCACTAGTCCTTGGATTTGAGTCGATGCCGATCGCACCGGGGTACTTGTTCTGGCCGCAGCCGACGTCGAGAATCTTTGGCGAGGATGCGGATGCGGCCTGCGACGAATCTTTTGCAAGTTGTCCGGGAGCGATTCTTGATGGCATGGATCGCCGAAATTAGTTTTGCTGAAAAAGAAACTGGGCGAATGACTTCAGGTCGAAAGGATGCACTGGCAATCCAAGCTTGTTCGTTAGACCCTGGAGTGTCATACCGTCAAGCATGACGTCTTCGTCACTCTTAAGTGTGCTTTTAGGGATGATAACAAAGTTACCGTTTATGTGTTCCCGAGCCGAAAGCAGATCGCTGCCCGTCAGCAGACCAGCTACTGAAACATCGCCGCCGAAATAGCTATTTTCAACCCCCACTACCGCCAGCTCGGTGCCAAAACGAACATTCAAACTCTCAATGAGCGACTTGAGTATTGGAGCGAAGAGCGTTCCGGTCAGGATCGTGCCGTGCGCCTGAGGGATCTGCGCCGATGATTGTCGCTTAAGTTTTTTTACCAGCGCGGCGAACTGATTGTTGAACGAACGAACCATCCCGATCCCATCTTCAATCTGTGGATAGTCGCCGTAGTGTGAACGCCCTGGCACAGCGCGTCCGGCGCGCAAGTAGATTTCGTCGCCCAGGAACACGAACGTTGTTCCGAGTTTTTTGCGGAAGTCAGATTGAATAAGCGCAACTTCAGCGATCACCTGGCGGCAGAAGTCGGGAGTTACCGCGGTCAGCCGCGCGTCGGTGTTGTAACGCGTCAAGCCAAGCGGAACAATAGCCACGCTGCTGATGCGCGGATACTCGGCAGCAAGGTCGGCAATCGTCCGCCGAAGAATCTGACCGTCGTTGATGTTTGGACAAAGCACCACCTGAGCATGAATATCAATGCCCGCATCCAGAAGACGCTTGAGCTTCGGTGCAATGTCGGCACGCTCCTTATCGATTCCCAGGAGGTAGGCACGCACGTCGAGGTCGGTGGCATGAACGGAGACGTATTGAGGAGAGAGTCGCTGCTCGACGATCCGACGCATTTCGTCTTCGCTGATGGAAGTGAGGGTGGTGTAGTTCCCGTAAAGAAATGAGAGCCGGATGTCTTCGTCTTTTATGAAGAGTGACGGCCGGGCATCAGCGGGATTACCGTTGCAAAAACAAAAAATGCATTCGTTGGCACATTGACGTGGAACAATCTGCTCGAAGCTGAGCCCGAAATCCTCGCCTTCGCCGCGTTCAATTTGCAGTTCCCAGTCTTCGCCGCTGCTCTTGCGGACCTCCAGAACAAGTTCAGTTTCGCCGGCCGTCTGAAAGCGAAAGTCGAGGTAATCGCGTACCGGACGCCCATTTACTTTGATAATCCTGTCGCCGGACTCGAGTTCCAACTCAAATCCAAGGCTCTCCGGCGAGACTTCGGCAATTTCAACGCCGCGACGGCGAAGACTGGTAACTGCCGGAGCCACTGCGAATTCGTACATGTAGGAATAATGTCCGACAAAGTCTGGTTTGTCGAGCAGGCCCAGCGCGCCCAACCACTCTTGCCAAACGAATTAAGGCTACTCGGCAACGTAGCTTGGCGAATCAAAATCCGTCAATTTTGTTGACAATCATCGCGCTCTTTGTTAGTTATGCAGAGCATTTTAAATCCATCCAATATTTTTGGTTTTTCCGGCTTTCTCCAACCTGATCTCTGAGTTGAGACGTAATGAATAACAAACTAAAGCCAGCACTTCTCGGCGGCCTGGTCGTGGGCTTCCTGTCAGCCATCCATTCGCTCATTCCGTTCATCGGCTTCTGCTGCTGTATTTGGAGCATCATCGGTGGCGTACTTGCAGCCTTCCTTTACGTAAAAGGATCAAGCGTGCCGGTGAAGCTTGGGGATGGTGCGATAGTTGGCGCTTTGGCCGGGGTTGTGGGCGGGATAATCTACGTCGTAATCTACCTGCCATTTTCGCTGTTGTATGGTATGGCTGTGGTGCAGGAACAGATGAACCGCAGCGGCATACAGATACCGTTTTCGGGCACGCTTCTGGTCATCATTGGAAGCATTGTGGGAGCCATAGCCTTGGTAGTGCTGTCCACTTTGGGGGGAGTCATCGGCACGGCAATTTTCGAGAAGCGCAAAGGTGATGGAATCGTACCGCCACCACCACAGAATTTTGGCTGAAGCCGGCCGGTTCCGGTTCCGCCACGTGAAGAATCAGTTGAACGCGACTAACGTTCGAAAATCTCGGTGTGATCCTTAGGAAAAACTAATGTCCCAACAATGGAGTTCTCCGTCCGCAGCAGCTGCGACCTCGGACGTTCCAAACTATTTAATACCGGCGATCCTGTCCACGATTTTCTGTTGTCTGCCTTTGGGGGTGGTGTCGATCATCTTCGCGACGCAGGTAAACAGCAAAGTACAAACCGGCGATACTGCAGGAGCGATGGAGGCCTCCAGGAAAGCCAAGATGTTCATGTTCATCGCGGTGGGCCTTGGAGTCCTGACCTGGGTTTGCGTCGTTGTTATGTGGATCTTTGTTTTTGGAATGGCGGCGATTGGGAGCAACATGTAAGCACTCTCGGCGCTGCCATCCGAGTTTGTTGAAGACCTGGCAATTTCGAATCACTTTCGGAGCATGAGTTAATGAGCAGATACTGTACAAAATGCGGCGCTATAAACGATGACACTGCACAATTCTGCACCACCTGTCAGGCCTCTTTGAGTCCTGTTAGTGGTGGTTATCAGCCAATGCAGTCGGTTAACCAGGGAACGCCCGGAGCAATGACTGACTGGCAGGCAATGGGAGCTGACAAAAAAATCCTGGCAGGAATACTGGGCATTGTGGTGGGCGGTTTTGGTGTCCACAAGTTCGTACTTGGTTACACCACGGAAGGAATTATTCAGATCGTCATAACCTTTCTGACCTGCGGTGCCGGAGGAATCGTCGGTATCGTGGAAGGAATCATTTATCTCACCAAGTCTGATGAAGAATTCGTGAGGACGTACATACAAAACAAGAAGGGCTGGTTCTAGCGAGAGGCCGTCTAACTTTTTTTCGAGGCGGACGCACGTACCAGCTTCTTCATTATCACGATTCGGCCCGCAGCTACCGCATTCCCTAACAATCATTGCCGTGTTAGTTTAGCCATCTCATGAGGTTCGATGAGATCGTGAATAAACGTCTGACTGCCCTGCTGATTTGGTTGTCGATAGCGATCGGGGCAACCTACCTCTTCATTTTCGAACCCGGTAAAACAGGGTTCTTTCCTGCTTGTCCCTTTCGCACGCTTACGGGCTTTACTTGTCCCGGTTGCGGCAGCACCCGTGGCCTTCATCGGTTGCTTCACGGCGATATCGTGTCGGCCCTGGAGTTTAATCCGCTGATGGTCTTGTCGCTTCCGTTTCTCCTCTATGCACTGGTCCGTTACACGGCCGAAGCCGTGAGCGGCCGGCCTCTTCAACGGCATAACCTGGACGCCAAATACATCTGGCTGCTCTTCGGCGTGATCATGTCGTTTTGGATTTTCCGCAATACTCGTTTCTATCCCTTTCCCATTTGAAACAGCGGGCGGCAGGCGCCGCCTCAAGACGCCGGAGGTTCAAGATCAGCATGCGTTTCTTTTTCGCCTTACTCCTGACTGTTGCAGTCACTCCAGCTTTACATTCGCAGCAAGACAAATCTGAGCGTAAAAATTTCGTCAAGCCGCCGCGCCCGGTTCACACCTTCTCGATCGTGGCGCGCGACCCTGCGACTGGAGAGCTTGGAGTTGCCGTTCAATCACACTGGTTTTCAGTTGGCTCAATTGTGCCCTGGGCTGAGGCAGGCGTAGGCGCTGTGGCCACACAGTCTTTCGTTGATCCCAGTTACGGCAAGCTTGGTCTGGATCTAATGCGCACGGGCAAGAGCGGGCCCGAAGCACTGCGCTCCTTGCTGGCAGGCGACGATGGCCGCGAGGTGCGGCAAGTGGCAATGATTGACGCGCAAGGACGGGTTGATGCCTGGACTGGCAAGAACGATATCTCGGCGGCTGGACACATCGTCGGCAAAAACTTTTCAGTACAGGCAAACCTGATGGCCAACGACAAGGTATGGCCAGCGATGGCCCAAGCGTTTGAAAACACAAAAGGGGATTTGGCGGATCGAATGCTGGCGGCGCTGGACGCTGCGCAGGCTGTCGGTGGCGATATTCGCGGCCGGCAATCCGCGGCGCTCATCGTGGTGACTGGAAAGCCTATAGGCCAGGCCTGGAAGGATCGGCTTTTTGATTTGCGTGTTGACGATAGTTCTGAGCCGTTGCAGGAGTTGCGCCGGTTAGTAACGCTACAGCGCGCTTACAATCACATGAATGCCGGTGATCTTGCGGTCGAGCACAAGGACAACGAAGGCGCTTTGCGCGAATACGGGGCGGCGGAAAAACTAGTCCCTGACAACGCTGAAATGATCTACTGGCATGCAGTCGCGCTGGTGAACATGGGACGGGTAGACGAGTCGCTGCCGCTATTTCGGAAAGTGTTCGCGATGGACAAGAACTGGGCAACGTTGACGCCGCGACTGCCCAAGTCAGGATTGCTGCCGAATGATCCGAAAATGATCGAACGGATCCTCGCGGCAGCTGGCCAACAATAAGCGCGAGTTACCGGTCAGTTTGTTGTGGGTAGGCCTTACCAGTAGATGTCTGCCCGGGCTCTTCCAAACTGAACCACCTAAGCCCGAGCCTGGGTTTGGCTATGACGCGCTTATTCTTCACGCTCCAAACTCTCGCAACAGATCACCAGCGTTTCAATCGCCACCTCGGAACTCTTGGCATTTAGGCGCGGCCCTTCATATTTTTGAGGGAAGGCTTCACGAAACACCCAACGTGCGACCTGGGCCCTCGAGTCGTCCAAAAGAATCACCACTCCGTTTTTGCGGACGGTTTGTCCGTTCAAAACATCGTGATGCCAGTTGTAGAGATCCATAGACTTGGTAACGCCGCGTTTAAGAGTGATGTTGCCGAACTTCGCAGGCCCCGGCAAGTTTCGCACGCGAAAGTCACCGCCTTCGCGGTACTCAATTATCTCAACCTCCGAGCTCAGTCCCGTACATTCGGAAAAGCCCGCTGAAACTATACCTTCAATCTCAACCAGGAAATTGCAATTCTTATAAGGGTCGTTTCTTCCTGCAGCTGGCATTTCACACCTCCTGTTAACTAATTGACCAAGTCAGCTTGCCACTTAATCGCATTGTTTTTCGCAAGCGGGCTCAACAAAGACCAAATCACGGTAGATCTCAAGATCATGCTTAATCGAGATCTCATAGCGGCGTTTTTCGAGGTCCTGATAAGTGATTAGCGCCGATATCTTCGTCGGCTGTTTCCTTTTAAAATAAGAACTGCTGGTATCAAGTAGCGACACGATCTCTCTTTGCGGACCAAGAAACTCGATGTTCCTAAAAAGCGCCAGGGCTGAAATCTCTCTCGTACCACCCAGCCCCAGGATCTTTTTATCAAACTTCACCGAAACGCCGAGCGCCGGCCGGTTGCCGATGTTATTGACTGCGATATAGAGCAGCCCACGGTCGAATAAGAACTCTACAATGACCTCGGGCCGGCCGCCCGAAGCCTCTGTAGTTGACGTTGCCTGCGAATCGCTTTTGGCTTTTTGAGGTTTTCGTTGAACCATGAGCTTTGTTAGCGAGAGCCTGCGCCTCAATGAGTAGGGTCAAGCGCGCCAAGCATATAAGCTGTTAGCGTTTTTGTGAAGCCGAAGCTCCCAACTCAGACATCTGCCTGACTAATGGCGACGATGATCGGGGTTCTGCCGGCGTTCTGGTATCCTGATCAGCTTTCAATGAGCCTAGAGAATTCAAACTTGAAGGAACGCGTGCGCGCTTTTTGGCAAGCCAATCCCTGCGGAGTGAAGTTTGCTGACGCGGCGCCAGGCACGCGCCATTTCTACGAACTGGTCGAAGCCCATCGCTACACAAAAGAGTGGCACATTCCCGCGGCCGCTGATTTTGCCGGCGCGCGCGGCTCGAAGGTTCTGGAAATCGGTTGCGGACTCGGAACCGATGGTGCGCAGTTTGCCGAAGCGGGGGCTGACTACACCGGCGTCGATCTTACCGAAGCCGCAGTTGAACTTGCGCGCAGGCGTTTTGAGTTGTTCGATCTACCAGGGACATTCAAAACTGCGGACGCCGAAAACCTGTCTTTCGCGGACGATAGTTTTGATCTGGTTTACTCGCACGGCGTTTTGCATCACACTCCGGAAACCGGGAAAGCGATACAGGAAATCCATCGCGTGCTGCGTCCGGGCGGACGCGCTGTAGTTATGCTCTACCATCGCGGTTCGTATAACTATCGCGTCAACATTTCCCTCTTGCGACGAGCTGGGGCGCAACTGTTAAAGTGGGAAACCGGCATTAAGTTGGTTAACAGAATCACGGGAGAACCGTTGGAGTCGTTGCGCGAACATGCCAGGCTTCTAAAAACGGAGAGGAAATCATATTTGAAGCCCGACGAGTTCCTGAGCCAGAACACTGACGGTGCTGGCAATCCGCTGGCGCGAGTTTATTCCAGAAAGGAAGCGCGCGAGCTATTTAATAAATTTTCCGAAGTGACATTGAAGACTTATTTTCTGAACAAACGCTGGCTGCCGGTGATTGGCAACGTCTTGCCACGGTCTTTGGAATCGCGACTCGCATCGCGCTGGGGTTGGCATCTTTGGATCTATGCAACGAAATAGATCCACGAAACCACACGAAGATATTTAGTTCAACATCTAGAAAACTGACGGCACTGCGAGAATGAAAAATATTTTAGTAACAGGCGGAGCAGGTTTCATCGGTTCGCATCTTGTCGATCGATTACTCTCTGAAGGGCGATGGAAAGTTTCTGTGATCGACGATCTGAACGACTTTTACGATCCTGCCATCAAGCTCGCGAACGCGAGCAAACATGAGAAGAATTCCAACTATCAGTTATTCAAAGCAGACATTCGCGATCAGGCATCGCTACGAAAAATCTTCGCCACAAACGGCTTCGATTGCATTGTTCATCTGGCAGCGCGCGCGGGCGTGCGACCGTCACTCGTTCAACCCCTGCTCTATGCCGAGACGAACATTAACGGCACGATGAACCTTCTGGAACAGGCGCGCGAGCAAGGCATCAAGCAATTTGTTTTCGGCTCGTCATCGTCGGTGTATGGCCTCAATGCCAAAGTTCCGTTTGGTGAAGACGATCCGATTCGTCAACCAATCTCTCCTTACGCGGCCACCAAGGCCGCGGGCGAACTGATCTGTCACACCTACACACATCTTTACGGCATACGCTCAGTCTGTTTGCGATTCTTTACCGTCTATGGACCGCGCCAGCGCCCCGATCTCGCGATTCACAAATTTGCACGGTTGATTAGCGAGGACAAACCCATCCCGGTTTTTGGAGACGGTACAACGCGTCGCGATTACACGTTTATCGATGACATCATCGCAGGCGTGCGCGGCGCGATTGATTACGATAAAACTGACTACGAAGTGATTAACCTCGGTGAATCGCGAACGGTAGAATTACGCGAGCTGATTTCGTTGCTTGAGAAAGAGCTGGGCAGGTCGGCGCAGATTGATCGTCAGCCGTTGCAGCCCGGCGACGTGCCGCAGACCTTCGCCGACATCACCAAAGCTCGCCGGCTGCTTGGTTACAATCCGCAGACACAAATCGAGGAGGGTATCCATACGTTCGTGCGCTGGTTTCGAGAGAATACAGGCTGAATGTGAATGTATTTCGATTTAGCGGCGGCAAACTCGCCTACCCAACCCTGAGATTCTGTCAGTAGTTTTCTGAACCCGCCTTGCAGGGCTTTCATTGGCAAACCAAGAGGCAATCTCGATCAGCTCGGGGTTGGGAAGGTGGCCTTGACCCGCTACAATGCTAAAGCTTGCTGATAGGTCTTCATGGCAACTACCGCAAACACAGTAAATGAGCCTCTGCCGCGCGAGATGCAGCAACACACCTACGCGATCATGCGCCGGGTGGAGGAGAGCCATTGGTGGTTTTTTGGGCGCCGGGAAATTATCAGGAGTTTCCTTGTACGCGTTTGCCGAGATCTAAAAGCAGTTCACGAGGAGATTTGCGGGCCAGACTCACCGCTCAAGATTCTTGATGTCGGCTGTGGTACGGGCGCTAATCTCGAAATGCTTTCAGAATTTGGTGTAGCCGGCGGCGTTGACGTTTCCGCGGAAGCGCTCTCATTTTGCCGGGAACGCGGATTGGTCAATGTGAAGCAAGGCGCCGCCGAGGCCTTGCCTTACGATGACAAATCATTTGATCTGGTGACGGGTCTCGATGTGGTGGAACATCTGGATGACGATCTGGCCGGTTTGAAAGAAATGCGGCGCGTGCTGCGTCCGGAGGGACGGGCGCTTTTGTTTGTACCGGCGTTTATGTTTTTGTGGGGAGTCCAGGATGATATTAGTAATCACCGACGCCGTTACACACTCAAACATTTGAAAGAGGTGGTAAGGACAGCTGGTTTCGAAGTTGAACGTGCTACATACGTGAACATCAGCTTCTTTACACCGATTTTTCTGGGTAGACTCTTAATGCGCGCAACCGGCTTGCGACCGGAGTCGGAAAATAATATTACGATTGGCTTTCTGAATGGAGTGCTGGGAAAACTTCTGGCGGCCGAGCGTGGCCCGTTGCGTTATATGAATTTTCCGTTCGGTGTTTCAATCATCTGCGTGGCTCGCAGGATTGAGCGCTAATTGTCTGGACTCCGTGCGTCCTCGGTGTTCTCTGTGTCTTAGTGGTAAATCTCTTATTGGCAATTATTCACCACAGAGGCACAGAGAAGACGAAGGCAACACAGAGAAAATTGTAGATGTCTAAATGAAAACCTACGAAGAAGAGACTTTGCTCACGAATAAACCGGCTAAGGCGGGTGGCGACCCGCCCGAGGTGTCAGTGTTTCTTCCCGTCTACAATGAAGAGCCCAATTTGCGACCGCTCCACGCGAAGCTGGATGCCGCTTTGCGGGTGCTCGGACGATCATCGGAGATCATCTATGTAGATGACGGCTCGACGGATAGTAGTTTGAAAGTTTTGCGCGAACTTGCCCGGCAGGACGATCGCGTTCGCGTGGTGGCGCTTCGCCGTAACTACGGTCAGACTGCGGCGATGGCCGCGGGAATAGATGCAGCCTCCGGCCAAGTGCTGATCCCGATGGACGCCGATATGCAAAACGATCCGGCAGACATTGCACGCCTATTGGACAAACTGAATGAAGGATATGACGTGGTTTCCGGCTGGCGTAAGAATCGTCAGGACAAACTGATTACGCGCAAGGTTCCCTCGATGCTGGCTAATCGTTTGATTTCCTGGATCGGGGGCGTGCCTTTGCATGACTACGGTTGTTCATTGAAAGCGTACCGGCGCGAATCGATCGAGGATGTCAAACTCTACGGTGAGATGCATCGTTTCATACCAATTTACGCATCCTGGGCCGGCGCGCGCGTGGCCGAAATTCCGGTCGAGCATCATGCGCGGACAATGGGCAAGTCCAAATACGGATTGTCGCGGACCGTAAAAGTCGTTTTCGATTTGATCACGATAAAGTTTATGGCTTCGTATCAGACTAAACCGCTTTACCTTTTTGGCTGGGCGGGATTGCTGACTTTTGCCGTCTCAATATTGTCCGCGGTTTTGGCGTTTCTGATGAAGTTTCTTAGTTGGCCGCATCATGCCGATTTTGTGCAAACACCGTTGCCGATCATCGCCCTGGTGACGTTGGTCCTGGGGGTGCAACTTTTCCTGATGGGCCTGCTGGCCGAAATGATGGTGCGGACTTATCACGAGTCGCAATCGAAGGCGATCTACGCGGTACGCGAAAGAATCGGATTCCAAGGGCAATAGTGATGAGTGATGTGTAATGAGTGAAAAGACCATGATTCCTGCGCATAATGTTTGGCTTGGTGTTCACTCATTACTCATCACTCATTACTCAGCACTGCAGTTCTTATGTGTGGAATAACCGGTTGGGCCAATCTTGACTCACGCACGCCGCCGGCTGAAGGCGCGAAGGAACTTCTGCACTCGATGTGCGAGCGCATGGTTCATCGTGGGCCGGACTCCGAGGGCTTGTTGGTTGTTAATGGGGCTGCGCTGGGAATGCGTCGCCTCGCAATCATCGATCTGGTTACCGGTGAACAGCCCGTCTACAACGAAGACAAGAGTGTAGCTGCAATCCTCAACGGCGAAATCTACAACTACCGCGAGATTCGAGCAGACCTCGAAAAGCGCGGACACTCTTTTAGAAGTCAATCAGATACGGAAGTACTGCCGCATCTCTACGAAGAATATGGCGACGACATGGTCCAGCATCTCAACGCGATGTTTGCGTTTGCTTTGTGGGACTCAAAGCAGCGCCGGCTGCTGCTTGCTCGTGATCGCTTCGGTGAGAAGCCGCTGTACTGGGGCGTTTTCGACAACACGTTGCTTTTTGCTTCTGAGCCGAAGGTGCTGTTGGCGCATCCGGCGGTGAAGACCTCGCTGAATCTTCAGGCGCTGCGCCAGTACCTCTCCTTCGATTACGTGCCCGCTCCGCTCAGCATCTACCAGGGCATCAACAAGTTGCCGGCGGCTCATACGCTAACCCTCGCTAATGGCCGGATTGAAACGCGACCTTACTGGTGTCTGAGTTACCAAACCAGGCGGCCGGTGCCAACCGAAGCTGAAGCTGCGGAACATTTACGCGAATTACTGGCTGACTCAGTTCGGATGCGTCTGGTTTCGGATGTGCCGTTAGGAGTCTTGCTCTCTGGTGGTGTTGATTCATCAACAGTCGCAGCGCTGGCGGTCGAGGCTTCGTCTGAAGCCGTCAAGACATTTTCAATTTCCTTTGCGGAGTCCTCGTTCGATGAATCGTCTTATGCGAGGGCGGTGGCCAAGTTTCTCGGCACAGACCACCACGAGGAACGGCTCAGCGCGAATCTCGCCGCAAACCTGGTTGGTGAGATTGGTTCCTGGATGGATGAGCCCTTTAGCGATCCATCGCTCGTGCCTACTTATTTGTTATCTCGGTTTACCCGCAAGCACGTGACGGTGGCCCTGGGCGGCGACGGCGGGGACGAACTTTTCGCCGGCTACCCGATGTATCGCGGGCATCGTTGGGCGGAAAATTACTTGAAGGTCCCACACGTATTCCGCGCGGCCTTCGAGCCCCTGATAGGGTTGCTTCCGGTAAAAACCAAGAATCTTTCGTTTGACTACAAGGCAACTCGGTTCATCAGCGGCACGAAATACGATCGAGTTGCGCGTCATCACATTTGGTTTGGTTCCTTTAATCCGGCCGAGCAGGAAATGCTTTTGACGCCGAAAGTGCTGGGCGCCACGGACGGCGATATATATCGGGAACCGCGCATGATGCTCGATGAATGTGACTCGACTGATGTGGTAGAGCAAATGCAGAGTCTTGATACGCGGCTCTACCTCGCGGAAGACATTCTTACTAAAGTTGATCGGGCCAGCATGGCAGTATCGCTGGAAGTGCGCGCACCTTTTCTTGATCCGCGAGTGGCTGAGTATGCAGCTTCGTTACCGCCAAACTACAAACTGAGAGGTCGAAAGACAAAATATATTTTGAAACGCGCTATCGAGGATTCGCTGCCTTCTTTTGTGACTCGCCGAGGCAAGAAGGGTTTTGGAGTGCCGGTCGCCGAGTGGTTAAAAGAAAAGTTGCGACCGCTGGCGCGGGACCTTTTGTCTCCAGACCGGGTCCGCCGGGCCGGTGTTTTCAATCCCGACTATGTAACTAAACTTCAGGATGAACACGAGCGCGGTGTGGCAAACCATCGAAAACTTCTCTGGACCTTGCTCATGTTTGAGTTGTGGCACGAGAGCTTTGTTGAAACGCCCCGGAGAATCGAGACCTCGGTAAGCAAGTAGGCGGTAAAAAGTGAGCAGAAGAAAAGCATTAGGATTTCGGCAGTCCCGTTAGGGACGGAATGTTTATAGCCTCTCGATTCATCACTCATTCTTAGCTCCGTAGGAGCGACATGTCGCTCCTACGGAGCTTTAGTCTTTGGGTGCTGACGTTTGCTATAAACATCCGGTTCCTACGGAGCTGAGCAATGCCCGGACAGACGGGAGTTTGCGCGAGATGTCTGATGCTTATGGCCGTGTTAATCGATCAAATGGATGATTCAATTGTTGAGCAGGCATTCAACGATCTCCACGCATGGTGTCGCGCCCACGACTTCGCCGGTTACGATCCATTCGATGCATTAAACAGTCGGGTCTTCCAGTTAACTCCGCTTAATCGTTGGCGGACAGCGCGTTTATTTTGGACCCAGGCTATCAAACGCTTTCCCTTAAACTTACGCCCGCTCGCGCTTGTCCCACCACAGAAGAATTCCAAAGGACTCGCTCTGTTCGCACTGGCCACGCTGTCAAACTATCGACGCGTGAAAACAATTGAGGCGGAAACTGATGCCCGCGCTTTACTCGAGGAGTTATGGCGCGCGCGGATTCATGGCTATGAAGGTGCCGCCTGGGGTTACAACTTCGCGTGGCAAAGCCGCAACTTCTTTGCGCCGCTCGGCACGCCAATGGTCGTTCCCACGGCCTTCGCAGCGCGAGCCCTCGTTGAAGCGCACCAGGCATTGGGTGAGAATAGTTTTCTACAAATGGCTCATAGCAGTTGCGACTTCATTCTCAGCAATCTTAAACGAACGATTGATACCAAGGACGAGGTTTGTTTCAGTTACTCTCCCTTCGACAGCACACAGATTTTCAACGCCAGCTTGCTGGCCGCCGAAACATTGGCTAGCGTCGGGGCATTGACGGGAGAAGGTACTTTTTGTGATCTGGCGCTTCGGGCTGCCCGTTATGTTGTTCGCAGACAAGGCGAAAACGGCTCCTGGGCGTATGGAGCCAAGGCAGGACAGCAATGGATAGACAACTTCCATTCGGCCTACGTGCTCTTATCGCTGGGAAGAATTGCGAAAACCTGCATTGGTGCTAAGGCTGAACTCGATGAAGCCTTGCGACATGGGTTTACGTTCTGGCGTGAACGGTTCTTTCTTGCGGACGGGTGGCCGAAATACTACCATGACAGCCTTTATCCAGCGGATGCGCACGCGGCGGCGACGGCAATCATCACACTCCTGGAATTTCGCGAATTGGATAGTGGCGCGCTGCCGCTAGCCAAAACCATTGCCGCCTGGACGATTCGCAACCTGCGCGACGCCCGCGGATTTTTTTACTATCAACGCCGGCGATTTTATACCGTTCACACGCCTTATATGCGTTGGACACAAGGCTGGATGCTCTACGCTTTGGCCCGTTTGCTGGAAGAAGAGAAAACGTAAATGCCGATCAGTGCTGATGTTTCGTTAGGTAAGAACGTAAAGATTTTCCAGCCTGAGCTGGTAAACCTTTATGGTTGTTCTATCGAAGCAGAGACGAAGGTCGGAGCGTTTGTCGAGATACAAAAAAACGCCTCTGTAGGTGCTCGCTGCAAAATTTCGTCTCACACGTTCATATGCGAGGGCGTGACTATTGAAGATGAAGTTTTTGTCGGCCATGGAGTGATTTTTACCAACGACCCCTATCCGCGCGCGGTTAACGACGACGGCAGTTTGCAAACAGAAGCTGACTGGGCAGTAATCGCAACCCGCGTAAAGCGGCGGGCGTCAATTGGGAGTAACGCAACGATTATGGCGGGAGTCACGATTGGCGAATCAGCGCTGGTGGGAGCCGGTGCCGTGGTGACGCGGGACGTTGCCGACTATGCGATTGTCGCAGGAGTGCCGGCGCGCGCGATTGGTGATGTGCGGGAAAAAACGCCAGTGGCCAGGGATTGGACAATTAATGAACGTTAGACTCACCACTGACCACTGGTCACTGGTCACTGATAACTATGATTAGAGTTGGAGTTATCGGTTATGGATACTGGGGACCCAACCTCGTGCGCAACTTCATGGAAGCGCCCGGCTCAACCGTGGTTACAGTGTGCGACTTGCGCGTTGAAAGGTTGGGAACGCTAAAAACTCGCTATCCGACAATTAATACAGTAGACAGCTCCTGCGAATTACTCGCGGATCCGACAATCGACGCAGTTGTGGTTGCCACACCGGTGTCATCGCATTTTGAGCTGGGAATGGCTGCGCTCAAAGCTAATAAACATGTGCTGATCGAAAAACCCCTCGCCGCCAACTCGGAGCAGGCTACTCAGTTGATTGAAGAGGCGCAGGCGCGCAAAAGAGTATTGATGGTAGATCATACCTTCGTCTACACCGGCGCTGTACGAAAGATTCGTGAACTCATCACGCAAAACGCCCTCGGAGAGATTTACTACTACGATGCGGTGCGAATTAATCTGGGGCTCTTTCAACACGACGTGAATGTGATTTGGGATCTGGCGATTCACGATCTTTCGATAATGGATTATGTCCTGCCGACGAAAGCTACGGCCGTCTCAGCTACAGGCATCAGCCATATTCCAGGTCAACCTGAAAACGTCGCTTACATCACGCTCTTCTTTGCGAATCCTCAAATTGCCCACGTCCACGTCAATTGGCTGACGCCCGTCAAAGTCAGGCATACGCTCATTGGCGGCAGCGAGAAAATGATCCTCTACGACGATCTGGAACCGAGCGAGAAGGTAAAAATCTATGATAAAGGGGTAACGCTTTCACAAAGTCCGGAGGCTGTTTATGAGATGCTCGTCAGTTACCGTTCGGGCGACATGTGGGCGCCGCGGTTGGACGCGACCGAAGCATTGCAAACAGAAGCGCAGCACTTCATTGATTGCATCGAAAACAATAAACAACCTGAGACGGACGGTCAGGCTGGGCTGAGACTTGTAAAAATTGTAGAGGCTGCGGAAAAATCGCTGCTGGCTCGCGGGCAACTCGTCGAGATCGAGTAGTGTTATCTAATTGAAGTTCGCACTTATATACCATGATTCCTTTAGTAGATCTTAAAGCGCAATACGAAAGCATTAAAGACGAGATTGATGGCGCGATTGCAGAAGTGTTGGTGAGTTGCCAATTCGTGCTCGGTCCAAAGGTCGTAGCTTTTGAAGCGGACTTCGCTGCTTACTGCCACTCGCGCTTCGCGTTTGGAGTTAACTCCGGAACCAGTGCTTTGCATCTGGCGCTACTGGCGGCAGGGGTCGGTCCAGGCGATGAGGTGATTACGGTCAGTTACACTTTCGTCGCGACCGTCGCGGCAATTCTGTACACCGGGGCCACGCCGGTTTTGGTCGACATCGATCCGCTCACCTGCAACATCGATCCCGCGAAGATTGAAGCAGCGATTACCCCAAAAACAAAAGTGATCATGCCCGTACATCTTTACGGAACTTGTGCGGACATGGATCCGATCCTCGACATCGCGCGCCGTCACGATCTGCTTGTGATAGAAGATGCCGCCCAGGCTGTGGGCGCGGAATACAAAGGACAACGCGCCGGAAGCATGGGCGACCTGGCCTGCTTTAGTTTCTATCCCGGAAAAAATCTCGGAGCCTACGGTGAAGGCGGCGCTGTGGTTACGAGCAACGAAAAGTATGTAGAGATCCTTAAGCAACTTCGCGATCATGGGCAAAGCTCCAAATATTTGCACGAGCGGGTTGGTTATAATTTTCGTCTGGAAGCAATTCAAGGAGCGGTGTTGGGTGTAAAACTAAAACACCTGGACGACTGGACCAGCGCTCGTCGGCGCCACGCAAAAACATACTCAGAACAACTGGCCGATTCAGGCTTGCGTTTACTGGAGGAGCCGCCGGCTTGCAAGTCTGTCTATCACATCTTTCCCTTATTTGCCGCGCAGCGCGATGAGCTCCGCGAACATCTTCATGCCAACGGAATAAGCAGCGGCATTCATTATCCGATTCCTGTCCATATGCAGCGCGGCTTCAGCAACCTCGGATACAACGAAGGCGATTTACCGCAGACGGAGGGCGTTTGCCATGAGGTGTTGTCACTGCCTATGTATCCCGAGCTGTCGGACAAAACCGTGATGCAGATCGCGGATTCCGTGCGACAGTTTTGCCGCCAGGCTATGGCGGTCCACCAGTAGACGTGTCTTCGTTGTCCTCTACTCGGCTCAATGCGAATCTGGATCGATTTGGCCAACTCACCGCACGTGCCGTTCTTTCGGTCGCTCGCAGACGAGTTTATTCGGCGTAAGCATGAAGTAGTAGTTACCGCTCGAGACTTTGCTGAAACGGTCAAACTTGCTGAAGCCGCCGGTTTCGAGATCGAAGTTATTGGTGGACATGGCGGCGGCAGGCTCGCGGGCAAAGCAGGAAACCTGGTGCAGCGTGCGTTGGCCCTTGGCCGTTGGGCGCGTGGACGAAACCTCGACCTCGCAGTTAGCCACAATTCATACTCTCAAATTCTGGCCGCTCGCGCGTTGTCGTTGCCGTCTGTCACGCTGATGGATTATGAACATCAGCCCGCAAACCATCTCGCGTTCCGCATGGCTTCGCGCATCATTGTTCCGGATGCGTTTCCTGAGGCTGCCCTATCGCGTTTTGGCGCTTCTGCGTCGAAAGTGAAGCGATATGCAGGGCTCAAGGAAGACGTTTACCTCGCCGATTTTCAGTGCGATCCCGAATTCCCAAAACTGCTCGGCAAACTTGGAATAGACCAGAGCAACGTGTTGGTGACTGTGCGTCCTCCCGCTAGCGAAGCGCTTTACCATCGTTTTGAAAATGAACTTTTTGACGAACTGCTCGAATGGCTCTTAGCCGCTCCGAACGTAAAGGTAGTGTTGTTGCCGCGCAACGATTTGCAACGGGAAAGCTACAAGGCACGCGCGGTCTTGAATCTGATCATACCTGACGTCCCGCTTGACGGAGGGAATTTGATTGCGCACAGCGATTTGGTAGTGAGCGCCGGCGGGACAATGAATCGCGAAGCTTCAGCGCTCGGCATTCCGGCGGCATCGATCTATTTAGGTGAGTGGGCCGCGATTGATGAGCAGTTGGTGAAGCAGGGGCGTCTGCGCAGGATCACGACGCGTGAGGCGATTCGCGGTCTTCTGGTACAGAAAAAAGGATCAGCGAATGCGCGCCGTGAGGTTCATGTCTCTACCGAAGTCGCGGATTTGATACTCGAGACGTGAACTTTGCTATCCTATGCCTTTCAGCAAAAAGAGTTGGGTCGATTGACGCGTTTGGGAAACCAGTGAGAGTTGAGCGATTAAAAACCCCATTAGTTGAAGCAAGCATCGTGCGTGCTCCTTCACGCGCGCCTCATTGGGTCATCCCTGCCATCAAGACAGCTTTATTAATCGCGGACAGTTTGATAGCGACGGGTTCATTTGTCACAGCCTATTACTTTCGTGAAGGCGGGACGATACTGCAACGCACATCGGATGGAGGTTTTGCCTGGAGCGCAAGTTTTGCTCCTTACGGCGCGCTGTTATTTCTGGTAATCCTGATACGCGTGCTCGCGCTGCGTTACTACGATCTCTACCGGCTGCGGGGGGAGTTTTCTTTCTTCGAGGATGGCATTCGCGTATTCAAGTCAACAGCCATCGCATCCCTGCTTATCGTTGCGGCTGCCTTCTTATATCGCGGCGGGTTTAACTTCCGCGCGTTCTCCTATGCCCGCAGCGTGTTCGTGCTCGATTTTCTTATCGCATTGGCGAGTTTCTATTCGCTAAGACTACTAGTCCGCAGCGCGCAGACATTTTTCAGATTACGTGGCATCAACTTGATTCCAACCCTGGTGGTGGGCCGCGGTCCTGAAGCAACTTTCTGTATCAAGGAGATGCGCGAACGGCCATCGCTCGGATATCGAGTGATTGGCGCCGTTGACATTGGCGGAGCCGGCCCGGCCGGTGAATACGAAGGGGTGCCCGTTGTGAGTAATTTTGCGGGACTGCCTGAAGCTATTCGCGAATCGGGCGCCAACGAAGTAATCATCGCCGACTCTCAGGTTGACGCAGACGCGTTGTTTGACGTGATGATGCGTTGTGGCCGTCGTCGTGGTATTGAGTTTCGCATTGCGCCCAGTCTCTTCAATTGTCTACCCAGTAAGACTGAGGTAGACCAAATTGGCGCTCTGCCAATGATCAGGTTGTTTCGCGAGCCGCTTTCTGACTTCGCGCGTGGCACCAAGCGCATCTCAGACATTCTAATCGCGGCGGTTACACTCGCGCTCCTTTCTCCCTTTTGGTTCTTGATTGCGTTGCTGATCAAGTTTGACTCGAAGGGTCCGGTCTTTTACGCACAGGAGCGCGTGGGCATGGACGGTAGAATTTTTGTTGTCTATAAATTCCGCACGATGCGCATGGATGCCGACAGCGAGCTCCATCGCGAGTACCAGCGAAAGTTTATTGCCGGCCATGCGGAAGCGAATGTTGGTGACGCCCACAAGCCCGCCTATAAACTGCGCGACGATCCGCGCATTACGCGGGTGGGACGCATGCTCCGTCGTCTGAGTCTTGATGAAATTCCGCAACTGTTCAATGTATTGCGTGGCGACATGAGTATCGTTGGTCCCCGCCCTCCAATCCCATATGAAGTTGAGGCATACGAACTGCGCCACCGCAAGCGACTCGACATGAAGCCTGGGCTAACCGGATTATGGCAAGTGTCGGGAAGGAATCGCCTGCCGTTCGAAGAGATGGTGAAGCTTGACTTATTTTATATAGAAAACTGGTCGCTGCTGTTTGACCTTAAAATCATCCTGCGAACGGTCTTGGTAATGATGCGAGGCGACGGATACTAGACTCTGGACCAAGTAGCATAAACCGATTGGCCGGCTAAAGTTTACCCGCGTGGCGGCCGCAATTCAGGTATGACTAATCCCAGGTGAAATCGGAAACTCAGACTAAAAGCCAGGCGGCGAAAGTGGTTGATGCGGCCATCGTCACCTTTCTTTTTGTGTTTGCGGCCGCGGCCCCAAACTCAATTGCGGTCACTCAGGGCGCCTGGCTCGTCGGACTCGCTTTGTGGCTGGTGCGTTTTGCGTTCAAGCCCCAGCCTAAGTTTTATCGAACACCGATTGATTATCTTATCCTCGGCTTTTTTGCTCTAACCGTTATCTCGTCCTTCCTATCTTATGAGCCGATGGTGTCCATCGGAAAACTACGCGCAGCAAGTCTATTCACGATCATTTACTTGTTTGTCGAAAATGTAGCTTCGTTGCGACTCGCGCGCTTGCTTGTATTCACTCTGATCGCGGCATGTATGGTCAACGTCTTTTATACAGTTGGTGAACGTCTGCTGGGTCGGGCGGTAAGAGTTGATGGAGTCTCGGAGAATAGTCCTCTTTATAAGGCGGGGATTCGCAACGGCGACACTCTGCTTGAGGTCGACGGGCAGCAGTTGCGGGACCCACAACAACTGATCAATGCGCTCTTGAAGAATGACAAGAATCCAGCTGTCGTTCTCACTTACCGTCATGAATTACAACCAGTTTTCAGCATTCCAAGAGGCAGCCTTTTGCCAGGCAGCAATGGGCTACAACAACTCGGCATCGAAAGTTGGTCAAGAGGTCGCGATTGGAGGGCGACAGGCTTCTACGGCCAGTTTGTAACTTACGCGGAAGCCCTCCAGTTGATCATTGCGCTGGCGCTTGGAATCTTTGTCAATTTGCCAGTGAAGCGAACCTGGGTGGGTGCATTGTTGCTTATTGCGCTGGGCGGACTTGGCAGCGCATTGCTGTTAACTGTGACTCGTGCGTCTTGGCTCGGTTGCTTGGTTTCCAGTCTCATTGTTTTGCTACTCGGAGTTGGAAGGCGCACCATGATCTTAATCGGAGTCCTGGCGATCCCGCTCATACTCTCGGGCCTGTTAGTTCTGCAGCAGAAGCGCAACGTTGCCTTTATCGATCAAACCGACCAATCAACTACCTGGCGCGAAACGGTCTGGCGCGAAGGAGTAAATTTGTTGGTCAGTCGGCCTCGCCATTTGATTATCGGCATTGGCATGGACTCAATAAAATGGCACTGGCGAGAGTGGGGCATGTTTGATAACGGGCGGATACCATGGGGACACATGCACTCCAATCTGTTACAAATCGCGCTGGAACGCGGCGTTCCGGCATTAATAATCTGGTTGGCATTCCTGTATGTCTACGCTCGGACGCTTTGGCGCTCACTGCGAAAGGACGGGAAACTGGGATGGATAGAACGCGGTATTTTATTAGGAGCTTTGGGTGGAGTAGCCGGATTCTTTACTTCCGGACTGGTGCATTACAACTGGGGTGACTCGGAAGTGGTAATGGTCTTTTACATGATAATGGGACTGGCCCTGGCAGTTCACCGAAATTCCCGACTTGCTACGACCTCACACCCGACCGACTAACGGAACCTGATCCAAAACCTTAACATCACTCGGCTGCTGGAAAAGTTGAGTTGGGATGAACCCAACTCAACTTAGCCTACTAGATGATTGGCACTTCTAAGAGTCGAGCGGTGAAAAGAAGTGAAACGATGTCTTACGATTGGCAGACTGGGCGATGTCCGAGTGGACTTCAAACATTAGCTTTCAACTTGAGTAGGGCGAAACCAAAATCACCATTTCAAGCTAGGCGGATGAGCATGTAACTAGTCCGAAGGATGGATGTAACCACTTAGAACATTTGACCGATTGACAGAAGGAATCAAGGCCTCTGGGCTGCATCGTGCCGAATTTTTTGGGCGGATTTCCATTGCTCTACACCTTCCTGTAAACGTGGGTCAGTTGGTTTACTGACCTCACTGCATTGGCATGTAGCTTGCCAACCATCATCTCGCGAGCGCTTATTTAGCGTCTTTCTCGCCAATTTGAACGATCTTTGTCCAGGAGGGCAGCCAGGTTGACTGCAGTCGTTCACAAAGAAACAGGCAGCGGCGGTTAGCCGATTATTGCTGTTACCAGCGTTACACAGATATTCGTTATCGAGATTGTGGTGATGTTACCGTCGCGAGTGGTGATGTTGCCGTCGCGAGTTGTGATGTTACCGGCCAACGCGGCTGGGGACAGAGCCAAGGTCAAGAGCGAAGCACAAAGGATTGATTTGAAGCGTTTCATTTGAATTCTCCTGGTTTCGAGCTGTTACTGGTGGATGGTGCGCTAGTTGGGGGTTGCCACTTAGGATGTCAAACTCTCGTTCCAGCGGACCAGTTATCAACTTGTTCGGGCTTATCTATCTCAAAGCTCGTGCCACTCGTTGTTGCCATTGAAGCGAGGCGCTTAAATCATTGAACTATAAAGGGTTAAGGAGTTGCCGCGCGGCCGGGAAAGTGAAAATTCGGATGGCCCAAGGATTGAATACTTGGTATACAGGGAAAGCGACTGGTGGGTTAAAAACGCAGTTAACTCCTACCATTTACGGCGTTGGAGGAAACAAACCGGCCCTTGTTACGGTGGTATGCATATGTATACTAGGTACCCAGTTGCCCGCTCCTGACCCGGACACCTTGCAAACAAGAAGACAGGAGTCTCGATTCACATTTTTGCTTTGAGTCCCAGGAGAGTCCCAAAGCAGGCAACCAGCATTAAGAAGACAAAGCGGACCGCATTGAAATGTTAACCCCCCGTACCTCTTACGAGCAGAGAAACTAGAATGCGACTAATAGAAGCGAAGTCGAGCCAGCGAAAATACGCGCCGCTAACGCTAAGCGAGCAGGTTCTGGAAGGCTGCGCGGTCGCTCGTAAGAAGCTCGAACTCGGGGATTACGACGCTGGATGTGCTGCTCTGCGACCCTGGTGGAACCTCGCGGAATGGCCCCACCACAATACCTTGAGCATTGAGGCGGCAGCCGAATTGCTCCTTACAGCAGGGACATTGAGCGGATGGATTGCCAGCACGCGACAAGTTCCAGGGGACCAAAAATGGGCCCAGGCTCTATTGAATGGGGCGATTGCGTTATTCGAGCAAGTTGAAGAACGAACACGCGCAGCTGAAGGCCGGATTGAGCTGGCAGGTTGTTATTATCGAGAAGGACTTTTCGATCTCTCTCGCGCTACTCTACGATCCGCACTTCAATCTTTATCTGAAGACGAACGCGAACTCAAGGTTGTTGCGTTAATTCGGCTGGCTTCTGTTGAGCGGCACGCCGCCCGCTTGCAAGACGCACTGAATGTCTTAAATGAAACTGTCGGTATCGCAGCCACGGCAGGCGCTTGGATCCAAGGCCGCCTTCACTCCGAGTTTGCGACTACGTTGAAAGAGCTCGGCGTAGCCGAGAATCAAAACCAATATTTTGATAGAGCGCTGGGACACTACCAGGAAGCGCTTTTGCAATTTGAAAAGATCGGCAACCTCCGTTTTGTCGCCGCCGTCGAGAACAATCATGGCTACCTGCTACTCACCTTGCGCAGACTTGACGAGGCGCAGGTTCATCTTCAACGTGCGCGCGAACTCTTCAACGACTTAGGCGACAGTGTTGGCTGCGCCCAAGTTGATGAAACACTGGCGCAGCTCTATCTCGCTTCACAGCAGCACGGACTTGCTGAACGTTCGGTGAGATTGGCAGTTAATACCCTGGAAACGACCGGTGAGAATGCTTTGCTTGCGGAGGCACTAACTACCCAGGGCTTGGTGCTCTGCCGGCTGGGCAGGCGACACGAAGCTAAACCTGCTCTCGAACGCGCAAGGCGTGTCGCGGAGAGATGCGGAGACTATGAAGGGGCGGGCAAATCCTTATTAATACTGATCGAGGAGATGTCCGACCATCTTGGTAATGATGAACGTCGCGAGATTGGCTCGCAAGCCAGTCAACTACTGTCGACTTCACAACTAGCCACTACCCGAGAGCGCCTGCAAAACTGTCTGGAGCGTATTGCTGCTGCCCATGCCGAGCATGAAAAACAACGCGAGTTTGCAACTCACGCCGAGAAGATGGCCGCGTTAGGCGAACTATCTTTTGGCGTAGCTCACAACGTCAACAACACCCTGACCGGAATTCTAGGTCGAGCGCAGCTATTACTACGCACCAACGACTCTGAAAAAATTAGCGCCGGTATTGAGATGATTGTAAAAAGTGCGGAAGATGGGGCTCACATCATACGGCGCATCCAGGACTTCGCCCGCAGACAGCCGAGCCGCAAGTTTGAATCTGTCTCTGTGGCTGGCCTAATGAAAGACGTCTGCGAAATGAGCCGGCCGCGTTGGGAGTCACGTATCGATGGTCCACAGATTCGGTTGGCATTGGTTGCCGACTGCACGGCGTCGGTATTGGGAGATGCGGTAGAGCTCCGCGAAGTGCTCGTTAACATAATTTACAACGCAATCGATGCGATGCCCTCGGGCGGTGAGATTCGCCTGAGTGCTCAAGAATCCAACAGACGCGTTTCTCTTACTATCTCTGATAACGGTACGGGAATGACTCCGGATGTAAAGTCACGTTTGTTTGACCCTTTCTTTACAACTAAGGGCAAGAGTGGCACCGGTATGGGCATGGCGGTGAGCTTTGGCATCATTCGCAGGCACAACGGTTCTATCGACGTCGAAAGTGAACCGGGCCGGGGGGCCACCTTCCGGATCTCGCTACCCGTGGCCGAAGGGACCGGCGCTGTTGCAGAATCTACCTCCGCACGCTTGGATGTTTCCCCGAGTGAAGACAAGATTCGGGTGTTGGTAGTCGATGATGAAACCGCGGTTAGAGAGGTGCTCCGCGAAGCGTTGGAAGCGGAAGGTTGCGAGGTGATCGTTGCCGAAAGTGGCGAGATGGCCCTGAAGCTCTATGATGCGAGCGCCGGCAAAGTGGACGTTGTTTTCACTGATATTGGTATGCCTGAGATGAGTGGATGGGAGTTGGCCAGCGAAATCCGCAAGCGATCCGAAACGATACCCCTGGCAATTGTCAGTGGTTGGGCTGACGCGATCAGTTGCGACGCCCGCCAGGCAATTAAGGCTGATTGGGTGGTCTCGAAACCATTTGATATTGCGATAATTGCCAGTATTGCGAATGAGGTAGCGGCGCGACGAAATAGTGCGTCGAGCTCAAGTTCTGAGTTGGTTAGTAGGGATGTTCGCTCAGTGCTGGGAATTTCCTAAGCTCAAGCGCTCGCGCTGAGTTGATAACGTTCCAGCTTGAGATAGAGACCACGCCTGGTGAGTCCGAGTTCGCGCGCAGCGCGGGAAATGTTCCCGCCATGCTTTCGCAAGGCATCAGCGATCATACGCCGTTCAACATCTGCTAATGCGTCAGCCAGAGTTACGTTGTGCAATGAGCTGACAGGCATTGAAGCCAGGGTTGATGCGGATGAGCTAGGTGTTGCCGGCGCGGAGGTTCGTTTAAGTTCGGGAGACAGGTGGTCAGGGGTTATCACTGTGCCGTCTTCAGCGCGCGCGACTACTCGTTGAATTTCGTTGCATAGTTGGCGAACGTTACCAGGCCAGTCGCTTACCATCAACAAATCAACCGCCGGTGGCGTGATCTGAATGTCACGGCGTCCAAACTTTGCCGAATAGTGGTTGATGTAGTAATTAACAATAGTCGGAATCTCCGAGCGCCGCTCACGCAACGGAGGCACACGCAAACGGATCACGTTGAGACGATAGTAAAGATCTTCCCTAAACTTGCCCTGGGCCACCATGTCTTCCAAATCAGTGTTTGTGGCCGCAATAATTCGCACATCAACTTTCAGGGGGCGCTGCTCCCCAAGTGGCTGGATCTCACCTTCCTGTAGAAAGCGCAAAAGCTTTGGTTGTAAATCAATCGGCAGATCCCCAATTTCGTCCAGGAAGAGGGTCCCGCCGGCCGCCGTACGAATAACGCCCGCCGAATCTGTGACTGCTCCGGTAAAGGCACCCCGACGATAACCAAACAGATAGCCTTCCGAAAGCTCTTTGGGTACTGCGGTGCAGTTGAACGGAACGAATACCTTCGAACGACGACTCGACAAAGCATGTATTGCGCGAGCTACCAATTCTTTTCCTGTCCCGGACTCACCGGTGACAAGAACAGTTACATCCGAAGAGCGAATCTTGTGAACTTCTTCGACAAGTTTGGTCATCGCCGGGCTGGAATGGATGAACCCGGGCATCAGGCTGGTTCCGGTAAGTTCAGCTGGTTGCTGAATTCGCGAACCCTTCTGAGAGCCGGCCCTCAGGGCACAAACATCCATACCAAGTTCAGCGACTCGCATTAGTGGTTCCAGCGAGAGTGCGCCGGGAAGATTCGCGCGGCTGCTAGGTGCTATATAAAGCGTCGCGGGCAAAGCGTGAGATGATCGCAGTTGGAGAATCGTCGCATCTTTCTTCCTCGCGTACGCGGCTTGCGACTCTTCATCAGTCAATTCATCCATTTGTTCTGCAATCTGAGCGCTTTCAGCTGGTGTGCAACCGTGGGCGATGACTACACGCCGGCGATTGTGTTCGCCTGGTTCGGTGATAACTACAGCCTTGGCATTTGTCTCCTGCCGCATGATGGCTGCCAGTTCACGCAGCAACAGTTCGCGAGACGTTACGGCCTCGGCCAGCCGCATGGTTAGGAGTTGAGGCAGCGCAGACTGTTCTTCATTTCTTTCAGGTGCAGTACGATCGAGATTGGCGAGTGCCGCTTCGGCTCGCTTCTGTTCGAGTTTTGCTCCCAGCTCGCGAAAGGCATTTACGGCCCGGGAAAGGTGTTCGATAGCTCGCCCGGGCTGGCTGGAAGCATAGGCTCGTCCCAGTTCGCTATGAGCGCGTGCAGCTCGATAACGATCGCCGAGCATGTCGAAAATTGAGACGCTGCTGCCGAAGTGTTGGGCCGCTGAGGAGAAGTCTGACTGCACTGCGGCCAGCATGCCCATGAGTCTCTGTGTTTCTCCGGCAAACCCGAGGTCTGTAGTCGATTCCGTCGTTTCCTCAGTAACCTGCTCCAACTGCGCCGAGCATTTTTCAGTATCGCCGTTTTGCAGGTGCGCTTCCGCCAAAATCAAGCGCGACTCACAGATAGCCTGTCGATCACCAATGGCCAAAGCGATCGCAAGGGCTTCTTCTCCTTTCCCACGTGCCTTGGCGTGATCTTCCATGGCCACGTAACAGCGAGCCAGCGTTCTGAGAGCCTGACCTGCATACCACTTATTGCCGTCCTCTGTAGCAAGTCCGACGGCGCGCTCAAGGTAGTCCTTTGCCTCATCCAATTCGCCGCGCAACATTAGTAACTCGCCGAGCGAATCCAGAATCATCGGAACTTTTTCAGCACGCTCGTCTGCGTCCGTTGCCAGCGAAAGCGCCCGTTCCAAGGCTTCCTGAGCCCGTCCCCACTGGCCCATCAAAATCAGATTAATGCCGAGATTGTTGTAGCCATTTGCAGCGTTACCTTTGTGGTCGGTGCGCTCATAGTAGGATATCGCTTTCTCAAGGTAGCGAACCCCTTCCTGAGGACGTTTGAGAAACCAGCAGGCTCCCGCCATGTTGGAATAGATTTTTCCGAGAGTATAACTGGCTGGATGCTCGCCGATAAGCTTGAGTGCCTGTTGTAAATTCTCGAGACATGCTTCATAGGCACCTTCCTGCAAATCAGCTAGCGCGATTCCAAAATACGCCTCGGCCAAGCCGCGCCATTCACCCGTTTGCCGGAAATGCTCCAACGCTCGCTGCGCGTAGTCGCGAGCGATCGGGTATTCAGTGATGCTGCGATAAACGCGGGCCAGGGCAGCATAGATTGGCCCGTTACTCTGTTCAGTGTCGGTTCCAGAAAACTCGCGCAGCGTCCCTTTTAGAATAGAAATAGCTTTGGGGTGGTCTCCGTTATAGTTATACGCAAGACCAATTTGGACCTTTAACAATTGAACAGCCTGCTGATCGATTTTGGCTCGCGATTCAGGAGACTCATACATAGCTACAGCCGCAAGCGAATCACGATAGTTACCTTGCATCTCAAGCGCCGTGGACAGCGCACAACGTGCGAGCGCGAGAATTGAGGGATTATTTTTAGCCGCTGCGATCAAGAGTGCGATACGAGACTTAGCTTCCGCTGACAGTCCCTGATCCAAAAGTGATCGAACCTCGTCCAGCTCTGTGAGCAAGTTTTGCTGTGAAGGACGAACGCGGGAGTTCAGACGCACACGCGCGTCTGCGAGATCGACCACTCCCTTACCGCTTGAGGATTCGTTCAGCGGCGGGCCACCAGCTTTGGAGCCTGCGTTCTTAGTCATGTAGTCCTTTAGAAACGGTCAATTACGCTCGGTTTTCATTGCACACTTCGATTTGTAGCAAGCGGTAGGTTGGGTGCGCACGCTTCTCCCACGAAGCCGCGCAGGTTATTAAGCATCAAACAGGCTAGAATTTAACACATGCAACCAAGGGCGTCCACAAACGTTTCTTTTAGTTTGACTTAGCAAAAAACCAATATTACGTCGCCTACTCGGCGCTGGCGGGTCAGGTCTGAGGTCCTGCTTACGATCTTATTGTGAATGACCCTCGTGGTCAGTGGAAACCCAGACTTCGTTCTTAACAATCACCACCCGGAAGTGCTTGCCTTGACACTCTTTTACGCTGGCCGCTATCATTCTCGTTTCCGCCGCTGGCAGGAAATTCGCCTGAGTGATCTATGTTTGAGTCCTTATCTGACAAGCTAAAACGGACTCTGAAGAATCTGCGCGGCGAAGGCGTGCTGACGAAAGAGCACGTTGATGCGGCCTTGCGCGAGATTCGCCTCGCCCTACTTGAGGCCGACGTCAACTATAAAGTCGCAAAAGACTTCATAGCCTCTGTCAAGGAAAAGGCCGAGGGACAGCAGGTCTGGCAAGAGCTCAAACCTTCGGAGCAGGTCGTCAAGATAGTTTTTGACGAACTGGTAGACATGTTGGGAGGCCAATCCTCCCGGCTGGTGTTCACGAGGCAGATCCCGAACGTTGTCATGATCGTGGGCCTGCAGGGCTCCGGCAAAACGACTTCGACCGGGAAAATCGCCCGTTGGCTGGCGGCGAATCAGGATCGCAAGCCACTGTTGCTCTCGGTAGACGTTTACCGGCCGGCGGCTCGCGAGCAGCTTAAGGTCATAGCCAGGGCAACTGGCCAACAGATCTTTGAACAGTCCGAAACGAACGATCCGCTGACACTGGTTCGCGCAGCTGTCAAGCACGCGCAACAGACGGGATTTGACACGTTGCTTATTGATACTGCGGGTCGCTTGCACATCGACGAAGAGTTGATGACAGAGCTCGTCAATATCAAAAACGAAACGCACCCGGTCGAAATTCTTTTTGTAGCAGATGCGATGACTGGTCAGGACGCCGTCCGTTCGGCGGAAGAGTTTCACAGGCGCGTTGGAATTACCGGCGTGGTGCTCACTAAGATGGACGGCGATGCGCGTGGCGGGGCTGCTCTTTCCATCAAACAGGTAATAGGCCAACCGGTCAAATTCGTCGGAGTGGGCGAGAAATACGATGCGCTCGAACCGTTCTATCCTGATCGTGTTGCCCAACGCATTCTGGGAATGGGCGATGTGTTGTCGCTCATCGAAGAGGTTCAGTCGAAGGTTGATCAGTCTGAAGCCGAAGAGCAGCTTAAGAAGCTTCAGAAAAATGAGTTCACGCTGGATGACTTTCGTTCGCAGCTTCGCCAGGTTAAGAAGCTCGGTTCTTTCTCAAAAATCATGAAGCTTCTTCCTGATCAACTCCTCGGCGGTATTGGCATGCCGCAGATGGATGAGGAACAGTCGAAGCTGATGGAGAAAGAGATGAAGCGCACCGAGTCAATTATTGATTCGATGACCCGGGAGGAGCGAACGGACCATCGCATCCTGAATGCCAACCGCCGCCGTCGCATCGCCCGTGGATCCGGGACAAATCGTCGCCGAAGTGAACAAGCTGATCAAGCAGTACACCGAGATGCGGCAGATGATGCGTCAGCTCACGAGTTCGGGGATGTTTGGGGGTAGCGGGCTTAAGGGCAAGATGATGCGGAAAATGGCCGGTATGCCGGATATGGCCGGCTTTGCTGGAATGGGTGGCGAGGGAGATGAAATGCCGTCGTTTCCATCATTGGGTGCGGCGCCGGCTGGCCCATCCAGAAAAAAATTGAAGAAGAAGCGTAAGAAGAAAAGACGGTAAGAGCAACAGGAGTTGTTCTCGCTCGAAATAGTTACAAAGTTGGTTTTGAACAACTGGAGGTAAGGATTTGTTAGCAATCAAACTGATGCGCACGGGCGCGAAAAAAAGACCTTCATACCGAATTATAGTGAAGGAAAAACAATCAAAGCGCGATGGTGCCTATCTCGAAAACCTTGGTACCTATAATCCGACTCGCGAACCGGCAGAAATCAAGTTGGATATGGACCGCGTGCGTTATTGGATGGAAAAAGGCGCGCAGCCGACCGAGACCGTTGGTCAACTGATCAAAGCCAGTGGTAAAGAGCAGGCCGCGGTTCAGCCTGAAGCTTAAGAACAGAAACGTCCGCTCGCTATGAGAGAAGCTGTCGAGATGGTTGTTAAGTCTTTGGTCGACGACGTTGATTCAGTGAACGTGCGCGAAGTGGAGCAGCAGGGTGGCACTCTTATTGAAGTGCGTGTTGCTCCCAGCGACATGGGAAAGCTGATCGGCCGGCAGGGACGCACCATACGCGCGCTGCGCTCGCTGGCTTATGCCGTGAGCCTGAAGAAAAAGCATCGCTTTATGCTTGAAATTGTGGAATGAATTCGCCGAGCGAGGAAACCCAAGACGATCTGATTATTGTTGCTCGCGCAGTCAGAGCAAGAGGCTTGAAGGGCGAGTTAATTGCCGACGTTTTGACGGATTTTCCGAAACGCTTCGAGCAGGTTTCCCAGTTGACAGGAGTCAGCACCAGCGGAGAGCGCAAGGATTTTGAACTGGAGAACCACTGGTTTCAGAACGATCGAATGGTGCTCAAGTTCGCGGGTTACGACAGTATTGAATCGGCCACGTCATTGGTGGGCTACGAATTCGGTTTACCCTTAACAGAACGCGTCGAACTTGCGAAAGACGAGTTCTATGATTGGGAGCTCGAGGGTTGTCTGGTTGAAAGCGCGTTAGGATTGCCTATCGGTAAGGTTCGTGAAGTAATGAGAACCGGTGGCGTTGAATTGCTGGTGGTCGAGAATGAAGAGCGAGGTGAAATCTTTGTTCCGATGGTCGCGTCGATTGTCAGAGAGATCGACATCTCGGGAAAGAAGATCTTAATCGATCCGCCGGAAGGTCTGTTGGACTTGTAGTCATCTTTGAAATTTGTACTGTGCTGCGCTGCGACATCATTACCATCTTCCCGGAGTTTTTTCGCGAGACCTTCGACTACGGGATTATTCGCAGGGCTCGAGCGGCTGGACTGGTTGAGACGGAAGCCCATGATTTGCGCCGCTGGACCGCGGACAAGCATCACGTCGTAGATGACCGACCGTTTGGCGGGGGCGAGGGTATGGTGCTCAAACCCGAACCGATATTTGCTGCCGTGCGGGAGCTAACAGCCTGCAACAGTCGCGACGACTTTTCGTCGCAAACTCGAGTAGTGTTGCTGTCGCCGCAGGGTCGAGTGTTTACGCAAGAGGTTGCACAGGATCTTTCACAGAACGCGACCCAGATAGTTCTCATCTGCGGACGCTACGAAGGCGTTGACGAGCGCGTTGGTGAAGCACTGGCGACTGACGAAATCTCGATTGGAGATTATGTCTTGTCCGGAGGCGAGCCGGCGGCGGTGGTGGTAATCGATGCGGTAGTGCGGTTGCTGCCAGGAGCGCTGGGTAACGAAACGTCGACGACAAACGAGTCTTTCTCCGAAAGGGGTCTCGGTCATCCGCAGTACACGCGCCCGACCGAATTTTCCGGAATGAGCGTTCCGGACGTTTTATTGACAGGTAACCATGGCGAGATCGCACGCTGGCGCCGCGAAGCAGCGCAACGGAAAACCGCGCGGAATCGTCCCGATCTTTTGAAGTGATGTCGATGGCTTCCGAGGTCGAAGGCCGGCACCGACGATTTTCGGACTTTCAGATTCTTATTGGAGTAATGAAATGAATCGATTAGATAGCATTGAAGAAACCCAACTGCGTAAGGGGATTCCCGATTTTCAATCAGGGGATACGGTACGCGTGCACGTCCGCATTAAGGAATCTGAGACGAAGGAACGTCTGCAGGCATTTGAAGGAGTGGTGATTGCTCGGAAGCACGGCGGAGCGAGAGAGACTATCACTGTTCGCAAGACCAGCTTTGGTGTCGGTGTCGAGCGTATCTTTCCCCTTCACGCAACCATCGTCGACCACATTGACGTAGTGAAACGGGGTCGAGTGCGCCGCGCCAAGCTTTATTACCTGCGTGGCTTGCGTGGTAAAGCAGCGCGCATTCGTGAGCGCGATACGCGTGTTCGCCAGACTGACTCAACCGCGGCAGCAGCAGCCAAGAAATAGCCCGTTACGCAGATCCAGGAGCGTAGGCGCTTGCGAATAGCAATTGACGCCCACTCGGTTGGGACTGGACTTGGCGGCAACGAAAGCTACGCCACGAATCTCATTGAAGCGCTCGCGGAGATCGATCAGACGAATCGTTATACGTTGTATGTAACGAAGCGCGAAGGCGTGGAGCGCTTCAGCAACAGGTGGCCAAATTTTTCTGTTCGGTTGACTTTGCCACACACGCCGCTAATTCGTATCCCACTAACTCTTAGTGCTGAACTGAGACGAAACCCGGTTGATGTCCTCCACGTTCAGTTTACGGCCCCACCCTTTTCCCCTTGTCCTGTCGTAGTTAGTATTCACGATCTTTCCTTTGAGCACCTGCCCCAAACTTTCAAATGGCGTAGTCGAAAGCAGCTGCGAATCACCGTTCGCCGCACGGCGCGTCAGGCTGCACAAGTGATCGCGCTTTCCAGACACGCCCGGAACAGACATCGTCAAAACATATCAGGTGAGCCCCGACAAAATAAGCGTCATTCCTTTGTCCGCTGGCAATCAGTTCCGGCGCATCAGTGATGAAGGAGAACTGCAACGCGTTCGACAAACTTATGGGATAGAAGGGGCGTACATGCTGTCGGTCGGCGCCATTCAACCGCGCAAGAATCTGGGCCGTCTCGTCGCTGCTTACTCTCGCTTGCGCGGCGCGAAACCGGAGGGTAAGCTTCCAAAACTTGTGCTCGCAGGGAAATGTGCCTGGCTGTATGATGAAACGCTGCGGGCAATCAAAGAGTTGCAGCTGAGCGACTCGATAATCCTGACAGGGTACGTACCAGAGAGCGACTTACCGGCACTGTATTCAGGGGCGCTGTGTTTTATTTACCCCTCATATTTCGAAGGGTTTGGCTTACCCCCACTGGAGGCAATGCAATGCGGCGTGCCCGTTATAGTGGGAGACCGAACCAGCTTGCCGGAAGTAGTCGGAGATGCAGGGGTATTGGTAGATCCGTTTGATGTGAATGCCCTGGCGGCGGCAATTGAAAAAGTTGTAAGTGAGCCAGACTTTACGGGCCAGGCTTAGCGCTCAGGGCCTGGCGCGTGCGAAACTCTTCGATTGGCGACAGACGGCTCGTCAGACGCTTGCGGTTTACCGAAAGGCTGCCGGTGTTTTATAGCCGGGTTGATAGGTTAAGATTAGTGCTGCTAGGCACTTAACGACCAATTTCAGTTCTTTATGCGCATTGCTATTCTCGGAACTCGGGGCATTCCGGCCAGTTATGGCGGATTCGAGACCTTCGCTGAACATCTGTCAACAAGGCTTGTGGCCCGTGGGCATGAGGTTACCGTGTATGGCCGAGCACACTACATTTCGCCACGCCAGCTGGAGTATCACGGTGTCCGTCTGAAAGTTCTTCCCACCATCCGGCACAAATACTTTGATACGGTTGTCCACTGCTTTCTTTCGGCCATCCACGCGGTCTCGGCGCGGTTTGACGCTGCCTTGATTTGTAACGCGGCCAACGCACCGTTTGCTCCTATCCTCAGGCTTACCGGAACGCCGATCGCACTCAATGTCGACGGGCTTGAACATAAACGGAAGAAGTGGGGTTGGTTGGGACGACGTTACTACTTAGCCGCAGAACGTCTGGCGACGATGCTTCCGAACGTTATGGTCACCGATGCACAAGTTATTCAGGATTATTACATGGCCCGTTATAACGCTCCGTCGGAGATGATCGCATACGGCTCGGAAGTCGAACGACGTCCGGATCGCGCTGCGGTTCGTCGTTGGCGGGCCGAACCGAATCGCTACGTTCTGTATGTCTCCCGGCTGGAGCCTGAAAACAACGCTCGTCTGGTCATAGAGGCTTTCAAAAGAGTGCGCACTGCCTACCGTCTCCTAATCGTAGGCGATGCTCCCTACGCGCATGACTACATTACCGATCTGAAAGAGCGCGCGCGTGGCGACAAGCGCATAGTTTTTACCGGTTTCGTCTTTGGCCAGGATTACCGCGCGCTCCAGCAAAACGCTTATTGTTACGTGCATGCCACCGAGGTGGGAGGCACGCATCCTGCTCTCTTGGAAGCAATGGGCTACGGCAATTGCGTGTTAACGCTGGCGACTCCGGAAAACATCGAGGCGGTGGGGGACGCTGGAATACCTTATGAGAATGAGTTTGATTTGGCGGAAAAACTGCAGCGAGTCTTGCGGGATGGCTCTTTGGTCCAAAGTTATCGTAATCGGGCTCAAGTTAGAGTGCAGCGATACTATGATTGGGATCGAGTTGTCGACCAGTATGAAAGACTTTTTGCAGAGATAAGCGGAAAGTCCGCGGAGATCCAGCCTTCTGTTTCCGCGGACCAACCGTTGCCGCAAAACGAAAAGGTTCTGGCCGGAGAGTAGCTCCAATCCAACAGGTAAAAAGAGAGGTGCCCCGCCAATCGCTTAGGATTGACGGGGCAAATGCTTTCCGGCAGGTTCGGGTCATTAGGGGTTACAAAGAACTGAGAATCGTCACTGGGGACCGATCCCCGTGGAACCAAGAGGGTGCGATCAGCGGGTGGATAAAGCCTCGCGGCGACCTAATAAAAAATGCCGCGTCCCTATTCGAAGGCACATGTCAAATTTAATAGCGCGTTCGTGTGCGAAATTACACGAACTTCCCGCAATGTGTCAAGCACAACTTTACAAGACTCTTGTGACATTCGACGTGGCGCCAGCAAATTCCGGCGGGGACCCGGGTTTACAGAGGGTTCTATTCACCAGAGCGTGCGTCGGAGAGGCGTTGGGCCTGGCGGCGCGTAGCTTCGGAAACATTTCGATTCTGCGTGAGGTTCTTAAGATCCTTGGTACGGATCCGCGGAAGTGTGCTGAGCACGGTAGGAACCGGGGTGCGGGGGTTGCGAACGAGATTGTGAATTACTGGATAAGATCTGGCCCAGCTGCGATTGAGCGCAATTAGGCGCAGCACTTCATCGGTCACAGTTCTCATCGCGGCAATGTTTTCCACTTCCTGATCGGTGACGCGCGGATTGTGAATCACAGCCGTGGCTACCATTCTGTTGGAGTCGCGAATCAGGATACTCCTGGCTTCGCGGTCACCCTTCATGGCCAGCTTCATACGGTCTTTGACATTCATAAACATTAGGCTCCGCATTAGAGAAACACGTTCGGGTGGGAGCTCGCCTACTTCAAGTCGTTCAGACTCGAGCGCCCGCTTAAAGTTGGCAGCGCGTTCTTCCTGAGTCTCCGATTGCAGCTCTTCGTAACGCTCCGTGGGCAGCCAGGAGTCATCCAGGTCATCATCCAGTACCTCAATGTGTTGGGCGATTAACCAGGCATCATCGACACTTAACCCCGCAGTCAGGTCCGCCTTCTCAAAAAACTCCGCTGCCGCGCTGTTGCCCCGGCTCCTAAGTTCCTGGGCAATCTGCTGCGCACCTCTTTCCTTCTCAAAGAACTCCTGCCTGGTTTCGCGGGCGCGTCGCTCGGCTTCTCCCGAGCGGTCGGAATTCGCCAAAATCGCCTCGATAATCTTCGGAAAACGAACCAGTCGCTGCTGATTAGTTGCAATTAGATCAAGCAGCGAGCTATCGGAAGTTTTCGAAGCCAATCCGGCGATCGCCTCATCCGGAGTTTTACTATTGAGAACTATCGCTTCATTAATCTCACGATTGTCTTTGGAAACCCCAGCCAGATAATCAAGTACCCCCGGAGAGGTTTCGCTGCTTCTGGCGGCGGCCAACAAATCGTCCACACCCTGGGACGCAAGCGTCTCCCTGGCAGCCTCAGCAATTTCAGCGTCCTCGGCGGCCTGGAGCACTACCAGCACTTCCAGCAGATCAGCCTGCGGCAACGGCAGGAAGCCACTGGCGGCCGCCAGCAGAGCTTGATGAGGGGCCGTGCCGGCGATGATCGCCTGGACCGCCGGATTTGTTGACGTAGTGCTACTCATTGAAAAGAATTCCGATACTCAGCGGACAAGAACTAAGCTCCAGGGAGTTTGTGCGATCTCAGCAACAGAGTCCCGCATTAACGGAAACCAAAGTGATACTCAAGCTGCATATAAGTCGAAACAGATCGACCGTCCTTAGTTGCCGGCACGAACTTGATGCGCCGGGCGGCGATGATCGATTGTTCCGTCAAGCCAGCCGGCAGTCCACGGACAACTAATAAATGTTTCACCACACCGTCCGCAGTAAAGACGCATCGCAAAACAACTGTGCCGGAAACTGCCTGAGCGCGCGCCTCGTTGGTGTATTGAGGTTCGGGCTTGGAAAGGACGCGCGCCTTTGTAGTGACGTCTTTTCCGGAAAACACAGGGGGGCCTGCACCAGGCTTTCGTGAGCTCACAAAGAACCGCAAACTCTCCAGCTGTTCAGTCCAGGTATTTTTGTTCTCGCTATTCGGATTCAGTTCCAGATACTTCGCCAGCGCTTCAGCTGCCCGCGCGATTGCGAACCATGCGATCGTCTGCTGAGTCTTCTTTCTCCCCAACTAGAGCATCGCCAAGGAAGCTCACCAGCGCCTGGCTCTTTAGCAGGTAGGCCGCAGCCACGTTGGGCTGAAGCTTAATGGCTGCCTCGGCATTTTTTAGCGCTTCCTCTCTAGCTCCAGCGCGTAGACGGGTAACTCCGAGGACGTAGTAAGCATCACCAATCGTCGAGTCGATCTCCAATGCCGCGCTGGCTTCGCCCGCGGCCCCGTCCATCTTGTTTCTAAGCATTAGCGCGTAAGCAAGTCCGGTGTGTGCTGCTGCAAACTTCGGGCGCAGCTTCACTGCCGTTTCAAAAGCTTTCGAAGCATCCTTCAGACCTTTGGGATCGGCAATGAGCGCCAGTCCGTAGTAATACCAGGCATCAGCGTCAGTCTTGTCTTTAGTGATTGCCTGCTTTAGTACGTCAGCTGCTTCGCTGAAGTTTTTTTGATGATAGAGTTCGATGCCGCGAACGCGCAGTGTCAAAGTATTCGCTGGCTCTGTCTGGGCAAAGGCAGAAATTGGGCAGGCGCTGGCAACGCAAAGAACTACGCCAGGGAGAAACCCGAGGACCGCGAAGCGTTGATGAGAATTACGCATCTGGCAAAACTAAGGAAGTGGTCAGCCTTCAAACAGACATTCCGTGACACTTCTTATATTTCTTGCCTGAGCCGCAGGGGCAGGGTTCGTTGCGTCCAACTTTTGGCTGGTCGCGAACTACTGTCTTAACCTTTCCCGCTTCTTCTCCCGCCGGTGCGGCGCCCTGATTTGGTCCAGTGAAGGTCATCGGCGTCGGCCGGCGCGGCAGACGGCGCTGCTGTAGGGCCTCGGGCGGTTCTTCCGCAACGACCTGCAGGTTGAAGAGCGAACGGATCGTGCTGGTGTCGATGCGATCGAGCATCTCCTGAAACATGTCGAAGCTCTGCTTCTTATATTCAACCAGCGGATCCTTCTGACCGTAGCCAACCAGACCGATGCCTTGCTTCAAGTGATCCAGCGACAGCAGGTGATCTTTCCACTGCGCGTCGATGATGTTGAGCATGATGATGCGCTCGTAGGTGCGCATCGCTTCCGGTCCGATCTGCTTTTCCTTTTCTGCGTATTTGACCTTCAGCTTTTCCCAGATCTGCGTCCACGACTTCCTGCGAAGTGAAATTCGGAATATCCAGTACCTTCAGCGTCCGCGTCGAAATCGTAGATAGTCTTGATCTGAATCTTGTAGTTTTCGACGTCCCAATCGTCAGGCGAAACGTCCGGATTCAAGATACTGCTTGGTCAGATCGGAAAGCAGATCGTAGGCAACTCCGGCCTGTCGGCGGATCGCCCATCAGGTATTCGCGCTGATCCGGCTCTTCCATCAACTGGCGGCGCAAGCCGTAAATCGTCTCGCGCTGCTTGTTCATGACGTCGTCATACTCGAGCAGGTGTTTGCGCGATTCGAAGTTGCGGCCTTCGACTGACTTCTGCGCCGACTCAATGCGCTTGGAAACCATCTTCGATTCGATGGCGACGCCCTTTTCCATGCCCAGCCGTTGCATCAGCGCCTTGACCTTGTCGCCGGCGAAGATGCGCATCAGATCGTCTTCGAGCGACAGGAAAAAGCGCGACGAGCCAGGATCGCCCTGGCGTCCGGCACGTCCGCGAAGCTGATTGTCGATGCGGCGTGATTCGTGACGCTCGGTGCCGAGAATATGCAAGCCACCGATTCCGACCACTTCTTTGTGCTCGTCTTCGACGATACGCTTCGCGCGCGCGAAGGCTTCCGCCCACTGTTCCTCGGTCGCCTCGTCGGGATCGATTTCCTTTTTCTTCAGAAACTCGCGCGCCATGAAATCCGGATTGCCGCCCAGCAGAATGTCGGTACCGCGGCCGGCCATGTTGGTGGCGATCGTGACCGCGCCTTTGCGTCCCGCCTGCGCGATGATCTCCGCTTCACGTTCGTGATACTTCGCGTTCAAAACGTTGTGCGGGACTGCTTCACGTTGCAAACGACGTCGCGATCAGTTCTGAGTTTTCAACTGAAACAGTACCCACCAGTGCCGGCTGGCCGCGCTCGTAACAGTCCTTGATCTCCTCGATCACTGCGTCCCACTTCTCGGGCAGGGTGCGATAGATGACGTCGGAAAAGTCGCTGCGGACCATCGGCATGTGCGTCGGAATAACAATCACGTCGAGTTTGTAAGTCGATTGAAACTCCGCTGCCTCAGTTTCGGCTGTACCGGTCATGCCGGAAAGTTTTTCGTACAAGACGGAAGTAGTTTTGCAGCGTGATCGTCGCGAGCGTCTGATTCTCTTTCTCGATCTTGACGCCTTCTTTGGCTTCGACGGCCTGGTGCAGTCCGTCAGACCAGCGACGACCTTTCATCAAACGTCCGGTGAAGTCGTCAACGATGATTACTTCGCCGTCCTGCACCACGTATTGATGATCGAGCTTGTAAAGCGTGTGGGCTTTCAGCGCCTGCTCGACGCAGTGGAGCAACTCCATGTTCGACGGATCGTAAAGATTGCCGACACCCAACAGTCTTTCTGCTTTGTCAACGCCGTCTTCGGTCAGCACGGCGGTGTGCTGCTCTTTCGTCGACCACGTATTCGCCGGTCTTCTTGCCTTCGACCTCTTCGCCTTTTTTCAACTGCGGAATGATCGCGTCGGCTTTGTAGTACTTGTCGGTCGCTTCGTCAGAGGGACCGGAGATGATCAGCGGCGTGCGCGCTTCGTCGATCAGAATCGAATCGACTTCGTCGACAATCGCGAAGTAGTGACCACGCTGAACGCAGGTGGCGAGATCAAACTTCATGTTGTCGCGCAGATAGTCGAAGCCGAATTCGTTATTGGTACCGTAGGTGATGTCGGCCGCGTAAGCTGCCTGGCGCTCGAAGTCGTCCATGTCGTTTTGGATACAGCCGACTTCGAGACCGAGGAAGCGATGGATCTGACCCATCCACTCGGCGTCGCGCGAGGCGAGATAGTCGTTAACGGTGATGACGTGAACGCCACCGCGTCCGGTGAGAGCGTTAAGGTAAGCAGGCAACGTGGCGACGAGCGTTTTGCCCTCGCCCGTTCGCATCTCAGCAATCTTGCCCTGATGTAGAACGATGCCGCCGATCAACTGCACGTCGAAGTGACGCATGCCGGTGGTGCGCACGCTCGCTTCTCTAACGATCGCGAAGGCTTCCGGAAGAATTTCGTCAAGCGCTTCTCGTTCGCGACGCTTGCGCTCGTCCATGTCAGTTATGTCCAGCGACAGCTTGTTGCAACTGTTCCTTAAACTCTGCTGTGCGCGCGCGCAGTTGCTCGTCAGACAGCTTCTTTATCGCCGGCTCAAGTTCATTGATTTGTTCAACAATCGGCTGGATTGACTTGAGGTAACGCTGGTTGCTGCTACCGAATACTTTAGTTAGTAATTTATCGAAACCCATATTCTTTTCTTAAACCAAAGGGCGGCAAAACCGCGCCTTTTTCTTCAGTTTTTATAGTCTGTTGATTTTAGTTGAGCGTGAAGAAGGTATCAAGCGAGGGCCTTCATTGCCGCATGGCGCCTTGAGTCTAGCTAGGTTTTTCGGCGAGTTGCCTCTTTATCAGATCGACGACAGCCTGGCGGGGCATTGTAAAATTGAAGACGATCTTTTTGCCGACCGGCTCGGCGCTGGTGTTTCTAAGCAGTGCCTCTTCATCTTTCCCCGCGCGCGATTGGGCGCCGATTGATAGCGCCAGTTGAAACCCTTTCGCCAACACGCGCGCGCTCTCCTCAGACGAAGCTTCCGATTCTACCGTCGCCAACACTTCATTCTCGCCCTGCTTGATAGTGAACACGACTTTCGAGCCTGGGTTATCTTTGTCGACCGGTTTCAGGTAAATAAGAAAACCGCTGTCGTTCAATGCCGCCACCATGTGACCAAACAAGTCGACCAGGTTGGCATCACCAGCCTTCTTCGTAAACTTGGCGTCTTTCAGTTTGCCGTCCTTATCGAGTTCCGCTTCGATTATGATCTCGAAGGGCTGATTCAGATCGAGCTTACCCTGTTTCCTCAAGTCGTTGGCATAATTGGCGAAGTCTTTCATCGCCTTCTTATTGATCTCGTTCTCTTTTGGCATATCGAGATTGTTTTTTTCGACGGTCTTCTCCAGTTCCTCTTGCGCCTGGTCCGCAGTCATGGCCGGACTTTGAGCCGGACTCGGGCTAGCCTGCGCGATCGCCTGCGACGGCGCAGTGGCTGCGTTCGGAGCCGGAGATGGCGATGCATTCGACACTGGACTGGGAGAAGGAGAAGCGACAAGCTCTGGCATGACCGCCGGAGGCGGAGCCTGGCTGACAAAGGCTGGCGCCGGAGCGGGCGGAGGTTCAACAGGCATTTGTCCTTCAGGCGCGAAATAGCCGTCAGGGTAACGAAACTTGTTGCTGGCGAGTTCTACCAATTCGACGTCGTCACCGATTTGTGTTTTCTCATAGTCTTTATCTACAAACCTGGTTCCGGAAATCAAGCTTGCCAGATTGAAAGCGCTTCTAAGGCCCGGAACATAAAGTACACAAGCGGCCAGGCTGATATGCATCACGAGCGACCCCGCCAGCAACTTGGAAACGATCGGCCAGCGAGGCTGTTTACCGACCTCAAAATTTGCGAATAGTTCAGCCATCCCTATTAAAACGCCCTTATGAAAGGTAATGTTCCCTACCTTAGACGCGCAGCAACGGCCTTGCGTTGTGATCTCTGCTGTCTTTCTCTACGTTAGCACTTCGCGGGCAGGGTGCCCAAAGCTAGAATGAACCATGCGCCGTTCTCGTGACAGAGTTGTCAACAAGAAGCGTCGATCTGGTAACAAAAACAGAACACGCGATCTTGAACAGGCCTCGAAATCTTTCTCACGCGTCCCTGTGGAAGAGGTCGAGCCCAGGCGTGCTCAATCTGCCGAGGTGAAAAGGCTATTAGCGGGGATTGGCACGCCGCCGCGAACGGAACCATTTAAACCGGATCCGTTTCAACTGGAAGCGCTCGCTGCGGTGGAGTTTGAAGATGTGCTGGTAACAGCTCCGACGGGGAGCGGCAAAACCTGGATCGCGCGGGAAGAGATTCGACGTTTGCTGGACGCAGGACGCCGCGCCTGGTACACCACGCCTTTGAAAGCGCTTACAAATTCCAAGTACCAGGAGTTTGCTGAAGAATTTGGCGCCGACCGCGTCGGGATACTTACCGGCGATCGCAAGGACAACACCGATGCCCAGCTGATAGTCGGCACCACTGAAATCTATCGCAATCAACTTTTCGATTCCCTGCGAGGCGGCAGCGACGTCGACGCCGATCTGGTAGTGCTCGATGAAGCCCACTACCTCGGCGACGAAGATCGCGGGTCACGTCTGGGAGGAAGCGATTATCCTGACTCCGCCACGCATCCGGTTGCTGCTGTTATCGGCAACTGTAGGAAATGCAGATGAGTTTGCGGCGTGGATCGCGGAGGTACGCGGCGTTCGCTGCGGGGTGATCACGCGTCCCGGCGCCCGGCCAGTGCCGTTACGAGCGGCGATGCTGCTGCCGGACAAGCGACTAATACCGTTGGTTAACGAGAGTGGGAAACTGAATCCGGAGATTGCTCGGTTGCTGGAAGAAACCGCCAGAGCCGCAAGATCGCCAAGATCACGCCCAAGAAGATGGTAAGAGAAGTCTAGGTGACTGGTTCAGATCTTCCCGTGCGCTCCTGGCGTCTTGGCGGTTAGTTAAACCATGAAACTTCGTATGCCGGAAATGCCGCCTGCTACGCTTCTGGGCGCACTCGGCTCTTACAACTTGTTACCCGCGATCGTCTTCATGCCAACGCGCCGGCGCTGCGATCAGGCCGCCTCGGAAACTGCTCTAATGCGTCGGGATGGAGCAGTTGAACGCAGTGAGGCGAGGCGCGACTTCATGCGCATCTGCGTTGAGCAGCATCCGGAGATTCGCGGGCATCGTCATTGGGAAACGATCATTCGCGGCGGGGTCGCGTCGCACCACGCCGGTCATATTCCTGCCTGGAAGATGGTCATTGAAAAATTAATGAGTGCCGGCTTGCTCGATGCAATCTTCGCTACCGCTACAGTTGCCGCTGGTGTTGATTTTCCAGCGCGCACGGTTGTCTTAACGGTTGCGGATGCGCGTACGGGCAGCGGCTGGCGCCAGTTGAATGCTTCGGAGTTGCAACAGATGACAGGACGGGCGGGCCGGCGTGGACGCGACAATGTGGGATTTGTTATTGCAGCTCCGGGCTTGCACCAGGATCCACAAAGAATTGCGGAGCTGCTAAGGGCCCGGCCCGATCCGCTGATCAGCCAGTTTCGCGCCACCTACACGACTTTGCTGAACCTGCTCGATGCGTTTGGCAACTTCGCGCAAGTTCGCGAAATAGCGGAAAGAAGTTTTGCGCATCGCGAGGCTGCTCTGCCAGATTGCGCAATTTGAAAAAAGCCAAACCGAAAGCAGGCAGCAGATCGAGTTGAAAATTAAAGCGGCCGGCTGCGATTTGCCGATATCCACGGTAGCGGGTTTTGAAAGACTGGTGAGCGCGCGGGCGCGCCTGCATGAGTCGCAGCCGCAAACCCGGGCCGAAGTTTTGCATCGGTTGGCTGGATGAAGTAGTGCAGCCTGGTCGTGTCGTCGGGATTGGTCGTAGCGGCCGCCGGCTGGTCCTGATCACCGAAAAGCGCGAAGGGAATGTCCGTGGAATTCGTGAAGATGGACGTAGCGCCAGCTTTGCCCTCGAACGCATCGGTCGAGTCTATGCGCCGGTCTATCGACAGCGGGATGAGTTCATCGACGAAGCGTTTGCCGACGTGCGCGAGCGCGGCCGGGAGTTGGTGATTCCTGAACCACGCTTGCGTGACGTGCAGGGTCAGGAGATGGAAGCGGTTAATGTTCTAGACGATCAGATCGACGCAATTCTGCCTACAACACTCGATGCCGAGGAAAAGGTGCGATGTACACAAGTACTTTGGGCGGCGTTAGTCGATGCCGAAGATCTTGAACGAGCGACGCGTCGAATAGCGCGGCTGCGTGAAGAAGTTTGGGAACCATTTCAACAAAGGGCGCGCGTGCTCGCCACCTTTGGCTATCTCGATTTCGACGCGGAGAAGATCACGGACCGCGGTCGCTGGCTGGCTGATCTGCACGTCGACCGTCCACTACTGGTTGGCGAAGCGCTCGAGAACGGTCTTTTCAACTCGCTCGACTTTCAGAGAATCGGCGGCGTTGTCGCCGCGCTTACCGCGGACGAAGAACGCGACTATGGCCAGCTCGAACTGGAGGACGGCCTGATAAACGCGCTGGCACAGTTTGAGGATATTGGGTTCAAGGTTTCATCGGAAGAGTGGAAGCTGGGAATAGAACCTGCGCCTGAACTGAACTTCTCGGCAGCAGCTGCCGCTGCTGCCTGGGCCACAGGAACGCCGTGGACAAAGTTGGTTCGCGAGACCGGCGCCGAAGAAGGCGATCTGTTTCGCATGCTTTCGCGCACCGGCGAAGCGCTGCTGCAAATTGCGGGGCTACGAAAGACGCACGCCGATGCGGCGCGCACGGCTGCTGTTGCTGCGGATGCGATCCTGCGTGAACCGGTCAGGTAGATTTTTGGAAGCTCAAGAGCGGGGGCAAGTCCGCCTTCCTGACCCTGAGCTGATTTGAGTTGAGCGGTAATACTTCGCTGAAAAGGCTTTCAAGTTTGGTTCAACGAGCAAGTGACCACTCTCAGATGAGGAAGGCGGGCTTGCCCCCGCTCTTTTGCGTGGGAGTTACAACATAATGCCAACAGTATCCCTTCAATCTTCTCAGCTCAATCCCGGCGTTAGCCCGGTAGAGATCTATTACCGCGAAGAAGGCGAAGGCGTGCCTTTGATACTGCTTCATGGCGGTTGGGGTTATGGTCTTAATCCTTTCAATCGCCAGCAGGAAAAATTGCGGGATGAATTCAGAGTGATTTGTCCTGACCGTTCCGGCTACGGAGGCTCGACCCGACTTAGCAACGGCTTCTCTACCGACTTTCATTACCGCGCAGCCGCAGAGACTGTGAGTTTTCTCGATGCGCTAGGTATTGAAGGTGCATTCTTTTGGGGACACAGTGACGGTGCTGTCATCGCTACTATCATCGGCTTCACGACGCCAACACGCGTCCGCGGTCTTATTCTTGAAGCGGTCCACTATTACCGAGTGAAGCCGAGCTCAAGGAAGTTTTTCGAAACGCTTGCGAGCCAGCCCGAAGCGTTGGGGGCGGAACTTCGCGGGCGATTCGCGCTTGAGTTTGGTGAGGAGAATTGGCGTGAGTTAATCACCAGTCACGCGAGGGTTTGGTCTGACATTGCTTTCGAAAGTTCCGGACCCGATCATGATCTTTATGGTGGAAGATTGAAAGAAGTGCGCGCGCCGGCGTTGTTTATTCATGGACTTCTCGACCCGCGCACCGAACCTGGCGAGTTAGACGCAGTCAGCGCGCAACTGCCACATGCAGAGATGCGTATACTCGAAACAGCTGGTCACTGCCCCCACAGTGAGGGGGCCTCCGCCGATCTGGCGACGGCACTCGCGAGTGAGTTTCTACTGAGGCATGCGTAAACGTGTTGGCTGGCGATTTCTGAATCGCCACCCCCGGAAGTTATTGTTGCTCCTGGAGGATTGACTGCATGGCGCTGATTACAGCTAATGAACTGAAACGCAAACTACTGATTACGGTTGACGGTCAACCGTATGTGGTGCTCGAAGTTTTCTTTGCCTCGCCGACGGCGCGCGGTGCTGCGACGATGGTGCGAACGCGCCTGCGCCAACTTTTAACCGGTGCCGTCCTGGAAAAGAGTTTCCGGTCCAGCGAAAAGTTTGCCGAGCCGGACATTGAGCTGTCGCCTGCGTCATTTCTCTATAGCGACGCTCACGGCTTCCATTTCATGGATGAGAAAAGTTACGAGCAGTTTACTTTTGACGAAGAAGCGATTGATGCCGATCGTGGTTATCTTAAGGAGGGCGTGTCGCTACAGGTTTTGAAATACAACGGCGCGCCGGTGTCGCTGCAACTGCCGCAATACGTCGAGCTCGCCGTCACCTCAACCGAACTTGGCCTGCGTGGTGACACTGCCGCCGGCGGTGCAACCAAAGTAGCAACATTGGAGACAGGAATCTCTGTGCGCGTGCCCTTGTTTATCAAGGAAGGCGAGCTGGTCCGTGTGAACACACAAACAGGCGAGGTCGCCGGCCGCGCGTGATTTAGTTTTTCTCTATGCATCCTCTGTGTGCTCTGTGCCTCGGTGGTGAGTTTTTTACCAAGTAAGATTCACCACAGAAGCACACAGATCATCGAGGACATGCAGAAGAGGATGCTTGCGAATACCCTTCAAGATGAACGATCTTCCGTACCCGTTCGCAACAAAACCTTGCCTCGTTTGAGTACGTCAGATCGACGGTCTAAACAACAAAAACGTAGCAACTATCACAACAAAAACATCGTCTTAGTGACGGTCGCGAATTTCAAGGCGTTGAGTTCTTTGAAGTCGGTAGGCCATGCGCAGCGATAAAAAGCCAGGGACAAAAATGCGGACGATATCCCCCGCGTTCCCAGGTTAAGAACAAGGTTTGGTGGTCCCTGGACCATCGCTCACATGGAGAATTAGAAAATGAAGTTTCCCCGTTTCCCTCGAACTACGCCACATGTTGCGTTCTGCGAAATCCATCCCGTTCTTTATTATTTCGCTCTTCGTATTTTTCAACTTTACCGACCTTGGGTTCAGCCGGGTAATGGCGCCGGTAGTTAGCGCTGCGGAAGTAGAGGCCATTCCCGCAGACATTCCTTTGTCCGGCGATTGTGATCTTGATTGGATCATCTATCGTGCCGGGCAGAAAGCCGGCGTTGACCCGCGCTTCATTCACGCAGTCATCAATCAGGAATCAAAATACAATACGAAAGCGGTTTCGCCAGTAGGCGCTCAGGGCCTGATGCAGATGATGCCGGCGACGGCAGAACGTTTTGGTCTCAAGGATCCGTTTGATCCGGCCGCGAACGTTGAAGCCGGAACAAAATATCTCAAGTGGCTTTTGAAGAGGTTCGACGGCGACGTTTCGCTTGCGCTCGCCGGCTACAACGCAGGTGAGGGAGCCGTAGACAAGTACAAAGGCGTGCCGCCATACAGCGAGACTCAGAACTACGTCAAAAAGATCGTTTCCAAATACGGCAAAACTTATCATCCCGTTCTGTCACCGGATGACGCTAAGGCTGCGTTTCATCTGGACGCCGTAGAGAGTGGCAGTGTCGCGGTGGCCAGCCCAGCCGCGGGCGAAATCGTCACATTTTCACCGGGACTTTGATCGAGACAGTCAGAAGTGCGCGAATGAACGGAGCTCGAAGACAGTAATCGGGTAATCAATCCGCCAAGCGCTTTACTCACCTAAGGCTGTCCTCGTAACATAACCACCACACGCCAGTCGCTTTCAAAACTAAATTCGGGTTGGAGTTGAATATGAATTCAGCACTTCGTATTTCTCCGCGAGTACTTTTTGTCTTACCGCTCACAGTAGTCGCACTGCTCATTCTTCCGTTCACTGTTCGTTTCGCGGCTGCGCAAAAACGATCCGGCACTGAAAAATCGGCCAGGTCACATGCAGAGGCCGAGACGCCGGGCAAGAGCACCACGCCGGCAGCAGCCGAGAACGACTATTCAAAGAAAATCAAAGAGTACACCACCGAAAAGTTTTTCCTGACGGAGCTGGTGGATCACCTGCCAATGTCTGACACGGTGCCCTCGCCGGACAAGGTGCTTGGTTATATAGTCGGCACCCCCAACAAGCTCACCTATTCGAAAGATCTCTATCGCTACTATCGTGAGTTGGCGCGAACCAGCAAACGCGTGCGGTTGTTTACAGCGCCGGAAAAGTCGGAGGAAGGGAAGGAACAGATCCTCGTAGCTGTGGGTGATGAGGCGACACTGGCGAAGCTCGATCGTTACAAAGACATTACGGCGAAGCTGGCCGACCCACGCCGGATTTCGGAGACGGAAGCGCAAAGCCTGATTGGCGAGGGCAAAGTGCTCTACTGGGCCTCAGGCTCGATCCACTCGCCGGAGACGGGCTCGCCGGAGATGTTGATGGAGTTGGCTTACCGGCTGGCAGTTGAAGAGAGTCCTTTCATTCAGGCCATCCGCAAGAATGTAATCGTTCTGATCACGCCGGTGTTGGAGGTCGATGGGCGCGACATGATGGTCGACACTTACAACTACCGCAAAGCGAATCCCGGCAAAAATGCGCCGGGCCTGGTCTTCTGGGGCAAGTATGTCGCACACGATAACAATCGCGATGGTTTAGGAATGGCGCTGGCATTGACGCGCAACCAGATGAAAACTTTTCTTGAATACCATCCGGCGATCCTTCACGATCTTCATGAATCGGTCCCGTTTCTTTACACCTCGACAGGTACTGGTCCCTACAACGCCTGGCTCGATCCGATCACGATCGATGAGTGGCAGTTGCTCGCCTATCACGAGATTGAAGAGATGACAAAGCGCGGCGTCCCCGGCGTTTGGACGCATGGTTTCTATGATGGTTGGGCGCCTAACTACATGTTCTACGTCGCCAACGGGCACAACGCCATCGGACGTTTCTACGAGACTTTTGGAAATGGCGGCGCCGACACGATCGATCGGACGGTACGCGCGGAGTCGCAGCGCGACTGGTTCCGGCCCAACCCTCCGATGGCCCGCGTAAAGTGGTCGCTGCGCAACAACGTCAACCTGCAGCAATCGGCAATACTACTGGCGATGAACTTTGTCGCGAACAACAAGGACCGTTTCCTGCAAAACTTTTATCTTAAGAGCAAGCGTTCGGTGGCGAAGGCTACCAATGAAGGACCGGCGGCTTACGTCATTCCGGCGAACCAATCGCGCCCGGTAGAAGTTGCCGAGACGGTTAATCTGCTGCGCCTGATGGGGGTGGAAGTGAGTCAGGCAGACAAAGAGATAGCTATCAAGGATCAAAAGTTTACCGCCGGTTCGTATGTCGTGCGGATGGATCAGCCGTATTCACGTATGGCAGACATGTTGCTCGATACCCAGTATTACAACGTTAACGACCCGCGGCCGTACGACGATACCGGCTGGACCATGGGCCCACTGCGAAATATCAAAACCTTCCGCATCACGGACTCCGCCATATTGAAACAGCCGATGAGCCTGCTTACCACCGACGCGCGCGTCCGTGGCAGCATCAACGGCTCAGGCGCAGCAGCGTACATAATCAATCACAATACTGACAATACGCTGGCGACGCTTCGTTACAGACTCAAAGATGTAAAGATGAATGCGGCTGAAGCGCCGTTCAAGATGGGGGACAAGCAGTTCAATGCCGGCTCGTTTGTAATTAAAGCTGATGGCAATCCTGCTGATGTGCGTCAGCAGTTAAATGCAGCCGCCGGTGAATTAGGGCTAACCGCATTTGCCGTTGAGAATTTGCCGGAAGTGAAGATGCACACTCTCGGCGTGCCGCGGATTGCAATACTTCACTCCTGGACAAATACACAGAACGATGGCTGGTATCGCATCGAGTTTGATCGACTGCAGATTCCCTATACATATATTTCCGATCAGGTGGTTAGAAACACGGCGAAACTGCGCGACAAGTTTGACGTGATCATCTTTCCGCCGCTCAACGGAACTGCCCAGGCCATCGTCAATGGCATTCCCATGCGCGGCGATCCGATTCCGTGGAAACAGTCTGAGATAACTCCGAACATGGGACTCTCGCCGGATCAATCAGACGACATTCGTGGCGGTATGGGATTGGCTGGTGTGTTGAACCTGCAAAAGTTTGTCCAGGACGGCGGACTCTTTGTGGTAGTGGCGAACTCTTCTCGATTGCCGATCGACTTTGGCCTCACCAGTGGTGTCAGTATTCAGGAGCCGCGGCAGCTGCAGGCGCGCGGTTCGATTTACAACGCGAAGTTTAGCGATCGCAACAGTCCCATCGCCTATGGTTACGAGGAAACCTTACCCATCTACTTCAATCAGGCGCCGCTGTTTCAAGTGGCCGCCTCAACTTTCGGTGGTGGAGATGGTACGCCGGGAGGGCGACCCTCCGGTCGAGGTTCGCTAACCGATCCGGACATCGTGCAGGGAATGCCGCAGCCTTCGCCGGCGGTTTCGCCCTCGCCGGCGAATCGCGGAGAGGAGCAACTCACTGAAGAACAACGACTGCAGCTCGGCGCTTTCTATGTGCCGCCGGCGCAAAGGCCACGCGTGGTCCTGCGCTTTGCTTCCGACGAGAAAAATTTGCTGGTGAGCGGCATGCTGGCTGGAGGCTCCGAACTGGCGAACGCGCCGGCAGTAATTGATGTGCCAGTTGGCCGGGGCCACGTCGTGATGTTCGCAACTAATCCGATGTGGCGACATCAAACGCAGGGGAGCTTCTTCCTGCTGTTCAACGCCGCTTTGAATTTTGATTCGTTGAATACCGAGCGAGCTACACAACCAGCCAAGTGATGTAACGCTGAAAGCGTTCGCCAATTCCAGCCCAGGGTTTGCTTTGAAACCCTGGTTTCAAACATAACCGAGGAGATCCTTCGCAACCCTGAAGGGGTTGCGGAAGGTTTTGCGATTAACTCGCAGGGTTTCAAAGCAAACCCTGGGCTGGAATTCACAACGCTTTCAGCGTTATTCATTTCCGATAAGCCTTCTCACTGGTTATCAATTCAACTTTTTCTGCTAGCCGCGCTGAAGCGCCAGCATCGCAGTAAATGCAACTTCGCTATTTGATCTCGTCCAATCGTGTTTTTGCCTCCACGATGTGTGCTTTCAGTCTATCCAGTTCATCAAGGGTCAGCGGTGCGGTGACTCGCTCACAAATTCCGCTTGTCAGGTTGGCTGCGATGCCGCTTCGGCTTTGGCGGAAGACAATAATCTCGAGGTCACCCAGAGTTCGATAGCGGGCCTCGAAGCCGGCAAGCTTGGTTACCGATTCGTTTGCGCGCCCGATCGCAGTCAAACCCTGCAGTAATCGATCAATCTCGTCGTAGTCAACAAACGATCTATTCTCACGAGGATTCTCACCGGTCTCCCTTAGAGCAATAACCAGCCCGATAGCCCGTGTTGCAGTGGCGGTGTCCTTCAGCTCAACCGCATCAACGCGAACTTCGACGTCACGGGCCATGAAAGTGGCGATCTGGCTGAAGCCCTTGAGTAGCACTCTTTCATACTGCCATTCGATGGCTTCGAGTTTCGTTCGCGGTTCCAACGGTTCGCACGCGAGCGGCCGACGAAACTGCGGTCCTGGTCTTTGTGCGAAAGCAGCTCCACAGCAGACGACCAGCAGCACAACAAGAACATTCAGGCGAACTAGAGACATAACTAACTCCTTTAGCGAGGCTGGTGACTTCTGGATATTACACTTGAGTCTTGCAAGGATCGAAACTTTGCGGCAGCCTTGCAAGTGCTTTAACGCGTCGATGGAACAACAGATTCATTTTTGTGCGACCGAGGACTGCCTCCGCATCTCATATGCCACGATAGGCGAGGGACCTAACACCCCGACTTTAAAAGCCTTGCCATCAAAATACTAACCTCAACTCAGATCATCTCGTGGCAAAAAAGCGGGCTAGCCTCGGCGTGGTTATTAATACTTATGGAACGGCTCGCGCCGTGCGGTCGTATTTGACTAATGCTAAGATACTCAAGCCGCAGGAATTCACCGCGGTTAAAGGGACTGGGAGGAATTAATCATGCAGGAAACAGCGGGATCCGAGTCGCAATACGACTGTGGAAGCAATATGGTTAACGAGCTGTCCGATGCGCTTCGTTATATCGGTGACGTGTCGTACGCGATACTGCCGAAGGAGCTAGCACATAACCTGGGCGACCTGAAGAAATCGTTTCTGACCACCATTCGGTCTTTAATAGACAAAGATATTGAGTGGGTTGAGGCGCGGGTAGCCGGCGGCGATCGGGTTCGCGAAGAGTGGCAGCAAAGGTGTAATCAGGACAAATCGGAAGGCGCGCCTGAACCGATGGTCTGATTTGTAACGAAGCTGTTAGCTTGCGTGCTTGATAGGGGCGTAATCTAACAGATTGCGTTACGTAATATATGGAAGTTCTATTAGCTGAAGAATTCGGATTCTGTTTTGGCGTCGAACGCGCCGTCGAAATGGTTGAAGATGCGCTGGACGAAGGCGTGCGACCTATTCGCTCGCTGGGACCGTTGATTCACAACGCTCAGGAGATGGAGCGATTAGGCGAGCTGGGTGTTTCGACGATTGACGAGCCAGGCGAGGCCGATGCCGACACGATCGCGGTAATTCGTGCCCACGGCGTGACGCCGCAGGTTCAACGTGACCTTGAAGGCCGGGCCGCAAAAGTTATTGACGCTACCTGTCCCTTCGTTACCAGAGTGCAACATCTGGCCGAACGCGCTGCCAAGGACGGTCGAGATGTTGTTGTAGCCGGTAATCCGGATCATCCCGAGATGATCGGTGTAGTCGGATATGCGCCGGAGAATACTTACGTCGTACGCGACGCCGGCGAGGTTGCGTCGCTTCCGCAACTGCGATCGCCGCTGGTGGTTTCTCAAACTACAATCAAGCTGCAAACTTTTCTCGAAGTAGCAGAAGCAGTGCGGGCGAAATCGGACGCTGAACCACAGGTAGTTAATACGATTTGTTCGGCTACTCGTGATCGCCAGGATGCAGCGCGGGGCCTGGCGGGGCAAGTGGATGTTTTCTATGTGATCGGTGGCCGCCACTCCTCAAACAGCGTCAAGCTGCTGGCGGTTTGTCAGGAACAATGCGCGAAGAGCTATTTGATCGAGACACCGGCAGAGATTAATCCCGCCGACGTGGGGACCGCGAAGCGGGTGGGCGTGACTGCCGGGGCGTCGACGCCGAATTGGTTGATTGATCAAGTTGTGAAGAAACTGCACGAGATTGGAACTGCGAACAACTAACCGCCAAGGCGCCAAGAGCGCCAACAAAGTAGATCTACTACCGCTCACCCGCTTCAGATTTCCGCTTACACTTCGAGGACAATAACGCTTTGGGCCTGGATCTCGGCTCAAAGGAGGCGGCTCTATGGATCCTAAGAATGGTCTCATCGGTAATCTTCTCGCTCCCAAACGACAAGAACCGGATGCGGAGCTCGATCAGTTGGCGCGGTTAGTTATCGGGGCTGCAATTGAGGTGCATAGGCACTTAGGTCCGGGTCTCCTGGAGGAAGTTTATGAGGAGGCCCTTTGTATGGAGTTCGACCTTAGAAAAATACCGTTCTTGCGCCAGGAACGAGTAGGCATAACTTACAAAGGACGAGCCGTGGGGAAAGGTAAGCTAGATCTACTAGTTGGCGGACGCCTTATTGTCGAGCTGAAATCGGTTGAGAGGCTTGCTCCGATTCACTCCGCCCAAATAATTTCCTATCTGAGAATGACAAGTCGAATGCTTGGCCTATTGATCAACTTCAACGTGCCTGTTTTGAGGGAAGGAGTAAAGCGAGTCGTCTTATCTTAATAATTTTGGCGTTCTTGGCGTCTTGGCGGTTACTTATGGTTTAAAAATCCTCGTTCGACGCATCAACCTGCGCCAGTGCATTTACAATCTGTCTTGCTTCTTCCGAGCCATAATCCACCGCCTGGCGTCGTAAAGCATCGCGCGCTATCTCCGAGTCGACCGGATCACCCAACAACGCAATCAGCGAAGATGTGGGAAACTGCGCCAGGCTCTCGTTGGCAAGGGCCCTGACGACCACATCCTGCGAGCGCGCCAATTCGCAAATCTCACTGGGCGCGAAACCTGTCAACGCATCAGCCAGAGTATCGATTCTCGCGTAGTCGCGCCGGTTGTCAGCCCGGCGTACGAGCTGAGCGAAGACTTCGGCTGAGCGTGTCTTTTCCTGCAACACGGCGGCGCAGGTATCGGCCATATGGCGAAGTTGTACTTCTTTTTCTGCTTCGAGCGAGGCGTCGGTTTCGAGGGCACGTTCGTCAAGAGCGGCCAACAGGCGGCTTAATTCATTGTCAGCGCGTGCATCGTAGGGAGCATTAGCGGTATTTGCTTTCCGTGCTGCCGGCGAACCGCTTGGCGTTTGCAGGGCGCGTTCAACCATGCCGCGTGTTGTTGGCCGGAGTTCCGACCAAACGCTGGCGAGCCGTCCGCCAAAATCTTCAATCGTTAATGACAAGTCTCCAAGCTCTCCTAAAGCGGCCTCGCGAGGCCAAAACTAAAACGGCGTACTATAAGCGATACGAGCGGGAAAAAACAGTAGGCAGTCGGTGGAACAAGTAGCGGGCTGGCCATAATAGAAATACAGACAAGAGAAATGCCTTTGTTTCCTGCAGCCTGCCGTCTGCTCCCGGCTCCTGCCTACTGTCCCTTGCCGTTATGGTCTTTGATTTCCGAGATTGAAGGGAATGGTATTTTTACTATCTCACCGTTTGCGCATTCCATCTTTACGCTGGGAGTGGTGAGGGCTTGCGTAGTCTTCATGCTGCGAACGACGCCCCGCACACGCTGTCCATCCACCGTTACAATCTCAACATTATCCTTACCGTAGAGCGGTTGTAGAGCAGCCAGGGCCTTGGTAACTTCCACTTTATGCCTCCAAAGTTCAAAGCCTTGCTGGCCATGAACTCAACTAATCTTGAAATGATATTGCACCCAACGGGGACGGATGTCTAACGTCGGTGCAGGGTTAAGCCTAATTAACGACCAAGCCCGATAGTTTTAAGGCAGCACACGCCATGCCAACAAGCAAGAAATCACCTGGGGCTGTGGTTCCAGCCGTTTCTTCTCCGAATCGCCTTGCAAATGCGGGTTTGTTTACTTTTGAAGATCAGCATAGATGCAACCGGAACGCTCCGTCCGGCGTATAGAAATCTGCTATTCTTTTGGCAACAGCGTATCGAAAGTCTAATCGACCTTAACGAGCCTGAGAAGTCAAATGTCTATGAATCCCGAAATGGAAGCCGGCGTCTCGAACTGCGGAAACTGTCGGTCGCCAATGCCTGCGGGGTTACGATTTTGTCGTAATTGCGGGTTTCGGCTTGGGGAAGGATCAGCTGAGTACACCGAGACAGTTCGCTTTCAGAATGTGCCTCCCGGAACCCTGCCCCGTAACAACGCTCCAAATTCCGGCCCTTATGGTTTTGCGGGCGGGCCGCTTTCAGTCCCGCAACATGGTGGACTTGGCAAGCGCCGTCGTCGCATTAGCGGTACGTCGTGGATGTTCATTGGTTTGCTTATTTTCTTCATGTTCGCGGCTGGCCTTACGGCCATCGTCAAGCAGATACCACGGGGAATACCTCGCGGTGGCGGTGTGGTAACTGTTTCAGCGCCCAGGTCCTATGCCGGAGTTGATGATTTTCAAACGGTGGAAGGCAATATCGGAGTGACCTTCGCGAGTGCCGAAACCCCGGACGGGCCGGCGGAAAAAGCAGGGCTGGTTGGGGGCGATATCATCACCACAGTGGACGGCCAGCCGGTACATTCAGACGATGAGATGACAGAGATTATGAGACGCACTCCGATTGGGAAGACGGTCGACGTTGTCTACATGCGAGACGGCGAGACTAAGAACACCAAACTCACGACGATTTCAAGAGAGGAACTGAATCGGCTGAACGACGTTTTTGATAGCAGACCGGAGGGTCGCGGGCTGTTTGGCTACGATGATGACGACGTCCGCCGGGTTGAGATTCCTGGCACGAAACTGTTTGGCGTTCAGTTCGGCGAAATCCTGCAAAGTCGGCCGGCAGATATTGCAGGCATCAAACAGGGTGACATTGTGATTAAGTTCGGCGATGTTCCCATTCGCACACCAGAGGAATTTCTGGCGCGCGTCAGGCGGGCAATGCCGTACTCAACTGTGGATCTGACAATAATCCGAAACGGCGAGCAAATGAAGATTCCAGTCAAGATGGGGAAGGCATAAACAAGTGATGAGTGCTGACTGCTGAATTATCAGTGATGAGCGGGCAGGCTGGTTTTGACTCAGTACTCAATCACTCAGTACTCAATCACTCAGTACTCATAAACTCTTCCCCATGTATTCCCGTAGCCTCGCTTCCATCTCACGTCGCACTTCTTCCCGTTGCTCTTCCGTCTCATCTACCTCAAACGTTTCAAACAAGGCAAAAGGATTCTCTGCCAGCAGTCTTAATTCCCAGGCTTCACGCTGTTCATGCGAAGGCCGCGAAAACCACAGTCCGTCGACCTGCGCCTCCTTCACTCGCATGTCGTCCAACGAAAAAGAATCAGATGCAGGCTGAGCGGATAGCTCGGCGCGGGTTTCGGGGCGCAGGAGCACGCGCTGCAATTGCCAACCATGTTGCTGGTAGGTGTTCACAATTTCTTTGATTAGGTCGCGATAGTCCATGGTTTGAAAGGAAGCGCCGCGTGCAGTATACCGTCAACTGATGCCAGGACTGACCGGTCCGCCCCAGCGCCGGTGCCGGAGGCTTTGTTGACCGTGGCGAGTTTCGATTACTATGATCCCTTCAGTCACCCCAGTTTTTGATGGGTTATTGTAGAAGATGGCGGTGAAAGCTTGTTTAGAAGTGGCCGCGGTGTTGAGTTTTTGATCGCCCTGGTGATCTTTCTCTTGCTCACGACTTCTCCGGTGCTGTCGCGCGGCAAACTTCATTCGACAACCGGTGCGACCACAGGAAAATTTCCCGGCGAGATGAATAAACCAACTGAAGCAAACAATGGCGACTCGCCGACTTTGTTTTATGAGGTCCTGCGTAAGTCGCTTAAAAAACGGAAAACGAATATCGAGAACATTTGTCCTTCAGCCGACCCCGTGTCGCGCCGCGTGCTTGAAGACTACGGCGCGATTTTTGTGGCGAAGGACGTGATGCCGCCGCCAGTTTGTGTTTTCACCAGTGAAGAAGAGGTCACGAGGTTTCAAGAACGCGCCGGTTATACCTCTGAAATGTTTGGCTTCGATGAAGTAGTCTTGCAGCCTGAAGCGATGAAACAGTTGCTGAAGGCACGCGCGGATGCACAAAAGGAAGATCTTGACATCACACCTCGCGACGGCGCCGAAGCTGGCCGACGGAGTTTCGAAGACAGCTTGCACTTGTGGCACACACGTTTCCAACCGGCCCTCGACTACTGGCTCGCTCAGGGCAGATTAACCGAAGCACAAGTGGCCAACTTGAAGAGTCTGCCGTTGCGTAGTCAGATTGCCGAGGTGCTGGAACTAGAAAAGAGCGGCATATACTTCAGCAAAGATCTATCCAAATCGATCCTCTACTCGATTGCAGCACCCGGCACGTCCCAACACATCGCCATGCTCGCTTTTGATGTAAATGAATTTGACAATCCGCGCGTGCGCGAAATTCTTGCCAAACACGGCTGGTTTCAAACCGTGCTCAGCGACCTGCCACACTTCACCTATCTCGGTCTGAAAGAAAAAGACTTACCCAAACACGGACTTAAGCAAGTTGAAGTCGATGGCCAGGTTTTCTGGATTCCTAACGTTGCTTCCGACAACACTCCCAATGCCACCGGTCAGCCACGCTAAACATGAAGCGAGCAAAATTCGATGACGCCGCGCGCGCGGCACTCACCGACTGCGTAAAAAAGATCGAGAGCACGACTGATGCGGAATTGGTTCTGGTGGTGCGTGCCCGCTCTGGGTCCTACCGGCACGCGGATTACCTCTTCGGCGCGCTGCTCGCATTTGCCGGTCTCTTGTTTCTTCTTTTCTCGCCTTTCGATTTCCACCAATACTGGGTCGCTATCGACGTCGCTCTCCTGTTTGTAATCGGTTTCCTGATTACCTCGCGCAGCAACTCGCTGCGCCGGCTACTGACGACTAAAAAGTTTCGCAGCACTGCGGTTCGAACCGGCGCCGCGGCGATGTTTTATGAAGCCGGCATCGCCAACACCAATGCCGAGATGGGAGTGCTTATTTATTTGTCAATACTCGAGCGACGTCTGGAGTTGATTGCGGACCGTGGCATCTTGAAAGGAGTAAACGCGCTTGAGTGGAATCAGCAAATGTTTGAACTGCATGAGGCAGGCCGCAAGGCGGATGCGCAGGCGCTGCAGGAAGGCCTGGAGAACCTCGGGGCTTTACTTTCAAAACATCTGCCGGCAACCGGCGAAAACCTGAATGAACTTCCCGATGCTCCGCGTTTCGAACTGAAATGAAACTCACGCGACTTCGCAACCGGATCGTTGATCCCACTTCGTGTTCCCCTCCCCATAAGTGGGGAGGGGATAGGGGTGGGGTAGGCGAGCCGCCAGCTACCTCTCCCCTAACCCCTGTCCGCTTACGGAGAGGGGAACCATTAGCGACCCGGCAAGTTGCGGCACCGATGTTCATTTTAATGGCCGGCGCGGCGGCCGCTTGGCTTCTCTTGTATCCGTTGGAAGCCTTCGCACGCGTCGGCGGTGGCGGATCCTACAGTGGCGGTGGTCATGGCGGCAGTAGCGGCGGCGGTGGTGATGGCGGCGCAATCATAGGCATCGTTAGACTGCTCGTCTGGCTCACGGTCGAGTATCCGGCGGTTGGTGTTCCTGTGGACATTGTGGTGGTAGTCTTCGTCGTCTATCGCTTTGCAAAACGAGCCACCAAGGGCTCGGAGTCGTTCTCATCGTCCTCAGTAACCACTTCAACAGCGGCAATGGCGTTTCCGTTGGGACTTGAAATCCCAGGCACACGGCCTGAAACGCTCTTTCGACAATTTGCGCAGCTGCGGAAGTTTGATCCGAATTTCTCGGAGATTGTTTTCACTGACTTCTGTTACGCGCTTTACGGAAAAGCGCATGACGCCCGTGGCCATGGCCCGAATGCGCTCGACAAGTTTTCACCTTATCTCAGCGAGTCGGCACGCAAGTCGTTACTGCAGCGTAACCCTGAAGGTTTGAAAGAAGTGAAGGGAGTCATTATCGGCGGCATGCGTATCGCCGATATGCGCGGACTCGAAACTCCAACTGTAAGCATCACGCTTTTCTTTGAAACTAACTACACCGAGGTGGTGAGCACAAAGGGCCGGACCGCGGAAATGAGTTATTACGTTCGGGAGCGCTGGCACCTCGAACGCAAACGTGACGTGTTGTCTCCACCTCCGGCCCAGGCCACAGCGTTGCATTGCCCGAAATGTGGCGCGCCTCTACAGAAAGACACCGTCGGGGCTTGCGCTTTTTGTGGCACCAAGGTCGAGAGTGGTGAGTTTCAGTGGTACGTGTGCGGCATCGCGTTACTGAGTACTGAAGCGAAAGGTCCTCTACTTACTTCGGACGTACCGGAGGAAGGCACCGACTTGCCCAGCGTCGTCCAACCCGGCTTCAGGGACATTCGTATTGAATTTGAAAAAAACAATCCCACCTTCTCCTGGGGCGAGTTTCAGGCGCGCGCGCGGCTGATATTTGACGAGCTGCAGACCGCCTGGTCAACACTTAACTGGGAGCGCGCGCGACCTCATGAAACTGACAACCTGTTTCAGATGCATCAATATTGGATCGATGCCTACAAGCGACAACACCTGCGCAACGCCCTCGATCAGAGTCGGATTACCGCGTTGCAACCGGTGAAGATTCAGGAAGACGCCTTTTACAATTCGATCACACTGCGCATCGGTGCTCAGGGCTATGACTACACTGTTGACGACGGCGGCAACGTGGTGAGCGGCTCAAAATCGAAGCTGCGGTCGTGGAGCGAGTATTGGACGTTTATTCGCAGCCGAAAGGCTAAGCCAATGCCCGCTAGTGCCAATCTGAATTGTCCCAATTGTGGCGCGCCGCTCAAGGTAAACAATGCCGGCGTCTGTGAATTCTGCGGTGGAAAAATCACTTCGGGAGAGTTTGATTGGGTGTTGTCGCGCATTGAGCAGGATGAGTCTTATGCCGGCTGACCGGGGTGCCAGTCCGGGGATGGCTAGCTACGCCCTCACCATTTGACCCTTGAATTTTGGGCTTTCGGGTCCCGGCAAGCGCAACTTTAACCTTGTCTTCCGCCGTTCATTTTTTCGTAGCTCGGCCTTCGTTTGTCAATTTGGCGTCGGCACGCTAACCTCATTGAGTGCCCCTAAAGGCTTAACGACGAGCCACAGTGAAATCAATTAGCTGGTTGACATCTTAGCCTCATAAACTGACATCGAATGTGCTTGCGGCAAAGCCCGGAGCGGCTTTCGATTTAGGTCAAATAAGGTCGATTTATTTTCCATGGAGTCTTCAGTGAAACGTAGTTTACTTCTGGTCTTTTTAGTTTGGTCTTTGCTTGTGACCCCGGCAGTTACACCGGGTCAGAAGCGGACACCTCAAACAGCATCACCGCGATCGACTGCGGTGGCGCCCGCGCCTGCAAAGTCAGTCCCGCTCGCTGAGGCTGTACCCTTTGTCAACAAAACGTTGAGCAATGGACTGGAGATTGTAGTGCTTGAAGATCACTCCGTGCCGCTTGTCACTGTGGAACTCGCAGTGCGCAACGGATCGTTTACGGAGCCGCCGGAGCTCAACGGCTTATCGCATCTATACGAGCACATGTTCTTCAAAGCGAATCGCGCCACCTCGAACCGAGAAGACTATCTGCAGACCATCGATCAGCTCGGGATTTTATACAACGGCCAGACGCAGGAAGAGATAGTCAATTACTACTTCACCACTACGACGCCGAATCTACCGGTAGCTATGCACTTCATGCGCGACGCTGTTCGCTATCCACTCTTCGATGAGCGGCAGTTTGAACAGGAGCGGCAGGTCGTTATCGGCGAACTCGATCGCCACGAGTCAAACCCATTCGGCTTTCTGAGTTCGGAGATGAATAACCGGCTGTTCTACAAGTATCCCAGCCGCAAAGATCCTGGTGGCAACAAAGAAACGGTAGCTTCTGCGACGACTGAAAAAATGCGCCTTATTCAAGGCCGCTATTACGTGCCGAACAACTCGGCCATCATAGTTACCGGCGACATCAGCGCGGCGGCTGCATTCCTAATGGTTGAAGAGCTTTTCGGTGACTGGCCGCGCCGGCCGGTAGATCCTTTCAAGGAGTTTCCGTTGGTTGAACACCCGCCGTTGCCGAAGAGCGAAGGCGCGATCATCAAACAGCCCGTACAAAATGTGATCATCGAACTTGGCTGGCAAGGTCCATCCATCGGCAAGGACGACGCAGCCACCTACGCCGCAGATGTTTTTTCATTTATTCTGCGGCAGCCTAACTCGCGCTTCCAGCGGGCGCTGGTAGACACGGGCCTCGCGACCAACGTTGGCTTCGGCTACTACACTCAGCGAAACGTGGGTCCGATCAATCTGATCGCGCAAACAACGCCGGATAAAGCAAAGGCAGTGACGGTTGCAATCTACAATGAAATCGCCCACTTCAACGATCCCGACTACTTTACCGATGAGCAGCTGGAGAGTGCGAAAGCGTTGCTGGAAGCCGATGATCTTTATTCGCGTGAGAAGCTTGATGACTATACGCACACGATTGGCTTCTGGTGGGCCTCGACGGGACTCGACTACTACCGTGGTTATCTCGGGCGCCTGCGCGCCACCTCGCGGGCCGACATCAGCCGCTACCTGACCGGCTACATTCTCGGTAAACCGCACGTCGGTTTAGCACTCATGAACGACGACTCAGCAAAAACTTCCGGTTTGACAGCGGACGATCTGATTGGCAATGAAAAACAGAATGCAAAATCCACTACCGGCAACTGACAACAAAACTTTGACGCGCATTCTTCTGAGCATTAAGCAGTTTGGACCACGGGCCTGGGCTCTGTGTCTCTCAATCCTGCTCGTGGCGTTCTCTGCGTTGCCGATCCCGGCGCAGACGAAGGGCTCGACTGAGCATGCAGCGGCAACTTCAGTGCGTGTTGCGCGGCCCGTCAACGCGTTGGCTGACACTGCGAAGCTCGTCACTGAGTTTGAAGTCAATGGTCTTAAGGTGCTCGTTAAGCGCCGCGAGAACAGCCAGACCGCGGTTGTCGGACTCTTTTTTCGCGGAGGTGCCACTAACATCAATGAAAAGAATGCCGGCATTGAAGCTTTAATGCTCGACCTTTCTTCAGAGGCAAGCGCAAACTTTCCACGCGATCGAATGCGCAGCGAGTCTTCGCGCATGGGCACCGGCATCAGCTACGGCGTCAACTACGATTATTCAGTACTGACAATGGCCACGACTCGCCGAAACTTCGATCGTTCGTGGCAAATGTTTACCGACGTGGCACTGCATCCCAGCTTTGCGCCGGACGATTTCGAGCGCGTTAAGAACCGCCTGATAGTTTCGCGAAACGACGATCAAGACACCCCCGACTCTTATCTGCAGCAACTTCAGTCGCGCTCAATCTATGCGGGTCATCCCTATCTGAACAGTCCGGAAGGCACCGCCGAGTCAATCAAACGACTGACGCTGGAGGATGTGAAGAGCTATCACCAGCAATTGATGCAAACTTCGCGACTCCTGCTGGTTGTAGTGGGCGATGTGGATCCGCAGCAGATCAGGGAGCGCGTTGCGGCGTCGCTGGGTAAGCTTCCGCGCGGGAATTATCAGGCCTCGCCGCCGCCGGCGCTGGCGTTTGATGGTCCCACCGTGGACATAACTACCCGCGATTTACCGACCAACTACGTGATGGGAACTTATGTGGCGCCCTCAATGACGGCGCCAGACATCTATGCAATGCGAGTGGCCTCGTCCATCCTGCAAACGCGGGTCTTCACGGAAGTGCGCGTGCAGCGAAATCTTTCTTACGCTCCTGACGCCTTTCTGGGCAGCCAACGAGCAAACGTGGGCGGGATTTACGTGAGCGCCGTCGATGCAAATCAGGCGGTGGGCGTAATGCTCAATGAAATGGCGCGCCTGCAGCACGAGCCGCTGGACCCCAATGAAATAAAGGGCACGGTGCAACAGTATCTCACCAGGCACTACATCGGTCAGCAGACCAACGCGGCCCAGGCCGGCGAGCTGGCGCAGTATGAACTGATCGGGGGCGGCTGGCGCAACTCGACAGACTACATCGAGCGCCTTCGTGCCGTGACTCCCGCAGACGTGCAACGCGTGGCGCAGAAATATATGCGCAATCTTCGCTTCGTGGTGCTGGGTAATCCTAAGAGTATCGATACTCGAATCTTTACCGGTGCAGCCGCGGGAGCCGTGGGCGGTAGCCAGTAGGCAGTAGGCAGTAGGGATTAGGCAGAATGCGAAGGCAGTAGGCAGAAAGTAGAAAGAAGAAAGGGCACTACGAGTAAGAACTTCGTAGTGCCCTTTTCGTTTAACCCTTCTGCCTACTGCCTACTGCCTACTGCCTACTGCCTACTGCCTACTGCCTACTTGTTTCGCTCACAAACTTCTCATACAGCTTCAAGTCGAGTTGGCGCAGAATCTTTGCTTCGCTGGAGGCCATCTCTTCGTCGCCGCTTTCAGAGTAGGCGACCGCGAGATTGTAGTGCGCATCCGCACTGTCAGGGCTTATCGCAGCCGCGCGTTTGTAAGAAGCGATGGCTTCACTCATTTTTCCGGCGTAGTAATAGGCGTCTCCGAGCTTGTTGTGAATCTCTTCCGAGTTGGGTCTGAGTTCGAGCGCATGCTGGTAAGCACGGATCGCTTCCGCGCTTTTCCCCTGCTTCACTTTGCAATAACCCACCTGCACCCAGGCATCTGCTCGCCGAGGATTTCTGTAAGCCGCAGTCTCGAAGTAGCCGATGGCGTTGTCGTAGTTACCCAGCCAGAGAGAATCCAGGCCATTCCTATAGGACGACTCTGCAACATCACCCGGTTTTTCTTTGGCCGAAATACGGGTGATAGGACGCAACTCGCCCGGCTGCAACTGTGAGACACGCGCCGCGCTGATCGCGAGATTGATGTTTTGTCCATTCGTTACCTTTACCGTAACGACACCGACGACTTCGCCCTTCATGTTAAAAACCGGACTGCCACTGTTGCCATGTGAAATCGGAGCCGTAATCTGGATGATCTTGCCGACGTTCGGAACTTCGCGCACGGCGGAGACGATACCGTCAGTGACTGAGCCTTCCAGCTTGAGAGGATTGCCGATCACTACGATCTGTTCACCTTCATCCGGTAGCACGCGAGCCAGTTCGCTGGCGCGCGGCCGATCCGGCGGCATGTCGACGCTAAGCAACGCGAGGTCTCCTTCTTCGTCGGTGGCAAGCAAGCCGGCCACCGGAAAGACTTTGCCTTTTCCATCCAGCGTCTTCACCTCAGTCCGCTGGGCTCCGCGAATGACATGCAGGTTGGTAACAACTTGCCCGGGACGCACGAAGAAACCGCTGCCGGTCATCAGCGCCTCGCCCTGCGCGTCGTAAGTTGCAATTGCAACCACGGATGGCTTAAGGCGCCTGACAAGATCGGGCAGACTTTCTTGCGGGAATACTTGTTTGGAAGCGAGTAGACTTACGGTTAAAAGCAGCAGCTGGGGGAAGATGCGTTTGTACATATTAATTTGTGACCGCAACTAGCTATCTGACAGATGGGGAAACGAAGCGTTTCGTTCTGGGTTGAACCAGTCAAACGTCGGGTGATGACCCTGGGGAACCGAGCCGGACTACCCCGGCAAGGCGGCATAGTAACCCAGGAAAGGCCGGGAGGGATAGAAAATTTTTGCAGGTGGGCAGGTGGCGCTGCGCTCCTCACCGGCATTAAAAAAGGCCGCCAATCTGGCGGCCTCTGATAACGAAACACGCTGTTAAGCGGGCTACGGAGTTAATTGAATTATGCCCAAACGCGGGCCTGCGGGAACAACAATGGTCTTTAACGCCCCAAAGTCTTCCATGGTTACCAGCAATCCAAAGTCGGGCAGATTGGTATTGGCTTTGATTTCAGCCTCGTTTCGTCCCTTGAAATTGGCTATCTGTCCCAGCTTGAAAAACTGATTATCAGGAGAGACCGCCCAAAGGATGTATGTCTGTCCGGTGGGTGCCTCCTTCAGTTCGTGGAAGCGCATTTTGATTTGCGTTTCATTTCCATTCTTGTGCGGCTCAATGAAAACATTAGCGCGCGCACCAGACATGGCGCCGGTGAAGTCAATTTTCAGTTTTGTGTCATCACCCTTTTTGTAGGCCGGAATGTTCAGCATCGGCACAGCGCTAATACTTGCCGGAGTAGTGCCCGGTGTCGTCGTTGCGCTTACCGTTTCCCCAACTGGCGACGTCGTGAATGGAATCACCGCGAAGCCTTCAGGCACAGCACTACGGAAATAAATCTTGGCATTCGGATCGTAGGCCGTCAGACTTGCCTCGGGAGCTGCGATCAGCATGAACTTACTAAGCGGCGTGGTGCCAGTAAATTTTCCGGTTCCATTGGTTATGACCACTGGTCCCAGCAATGTAACCCCTCCCGTGTCGTCAACTGCATAGACGTTGATCGCGGAGACGTCAGCGGGGACATCCGTCACATCGAGGACCACCCTGGTGCCGCTGTCATCCCGCAGGATTGTCCCTACCGCTTTCGAAGAGGTTAGAGAGACTGGAGTGAAGGTGAGCGGTACTTCTTTGCCCACCGGATACTCGATTATGGTGTAGCTGCCGTCAGGGTTTTGAACTGTTTTGGTAACGGTGGCCGGAGTTGTAGTAACGATCGTCGGGGGAGCGACTACCGTAGGGGCAGTAACGATTGTCGGCGTGGTAACTATAGCCGGCGTAGCGGTGGCCGGAGTTGTTGTGACTATCGTGGGCGTAGAAACGGTGGCCGGAGTCGTAGTAACTATCGTTGGGGTAGAACGGTGGCCGGTGTTGTTGTGACTATCGTGGGCGTAGAAACGGTGGCCGGTGTTGTAGTAACTATCGTCGGCGTAGTAACGGTGGCCGGTGTTGTAGTAACTATCGTCGGCGTAGTAACGGCAGCTGGGGTTGTAGTAACGATCGTTGGGCCAGCTGCAGCAGTCGTATGCGGAATCACCGCGAAGCCTTCAGGCACCGCGCTGCGGAAATAGACCTTGGTATTCGGATCGTAGGCCGTCAGGCTTGTGTCTGGCGCCGCGATCAACATGAACTTACTAAGCGGAGTGACGGCGGTGAATTGTCCCTTTCCATTCGCGAGCACCACCGGCCCCAGCAAGGTAACGGCTCCAGCGTCGTCCACCGCATAGACATTGATCGCGGAGACATCCGCGGGCACATCCGTCAGATTCAGAATGACGGTCGTGCCGCTGTCATCGCGCAAAATCGTGCCGCCGGCTTTCGATTTTGTTAGGGACACTGGGGTTAAGTTGAGCTTTACTTCTTTGCCTACCGGATACTCGATCACAGTGTAAGTGCCGTCAGGGTTTTGAACTGTTTTGGTAGCTGTGGTTGGAGTTTGTGTGACTGTCGTTGTTGTTGTTTGTGCTGCTGCTAGTACGGCTGATGAAATAATCAGCAATGCCGCCGCCAGAATTGGAATGCGTTTACTCATTTTTTTGGGCTTTGCTCCTTCTTTCTCTTAATCGCGATTAACCTGTTCGGGGGGAATTAACTTGTGCGTGGTGGGGGATATGACGAGGTGTTTCCGTGAAGTAGTCGCAAGCACTATGCCGGGCCTGAAGAGGACAAACGGCCTGCATAACCAGATCGAGTACGATTCTGTCGGCGATTTCGTGAGGAAAAGAGTGCAGGGCGCAACGCACAACGATACACAGGTGTGCCAACTTTGTGTCTGGCCCAACACTAGTGAGAAATGAAAAGGGCCCACTTAGGGCCCTTTATGCTTGTGCCTTTTAGAATTAGCTGTCTGGCTACGGCACTATTTGGATTACGCCAAGTCGCGGACCCGCCGGTACTATCACTGTCTTCACCGCGGCGAGGTCTTCCATGGTCACGAGCAATCCGAAATCGTCCAACGTGGTATTGGCTTTTATCTCAGCCTCATTTTTTCCCTTGGTGTTCACGATCTGTCCCAGCTTGGTAAACTGATTGTCAGGAGAGACCGCCCAAAGGATGTATGTCTGTCCGGTGGGTGCTTCCTTCAGTTCGTGGAAGCGCATTGTGACTTCCGTTTCTTTACCATTCTTGTGCGGTTCAATGAAAACATTGGCGCGGGCACCACTCATGGCGCCGGTAAAGTCTATTTTTAGTTTTGTGTCATCACCCTTCTTGTAGGCTGGGATATTCAACATCGGCACGCTTTCGACGCTCGCCGGCGTGGTTCCCGGAGTCGAAGTTGCGGCAACTGTTTCGCCAGTCGGCGACAGTGTGTGTGGAATCACCGCGAAGCCTTGCGGCACCGCGCTACGGAAAAAGATTTTCGTGTTGGGATCGTAGGTGGCCAGACTTTCGTCCGGCGCTGCGATCAACATGAACTTGCTCAGCGGAGTAGTGCCGCTGAATTTTCCCGTTCCATTGGCGACCACCACTGGCCCAAGTGATGTTACCGCTCCCGTATCGTCCACGGCGTAGAGATTGATTGCGCTGACATCCGCGGGCACGCCGGTCAAGTTCAACGAAATCCTGGTGCCATTGTCATCACGCAATATAGTGGCGACACCTTTTGAATTCGTTAACGTGACGGGATTCAAGGTGAGCTGAACTTCCTTGCCCACCGGATACTCAATGACGGTGTAAGTGCCATCCGGATTTTGAACTGTCTTGGTTACTGTCGTCGGAGTTTGTGTGACTACTGTGGTTGTAGTTGGAGTTTGTGGAACTGTGACTGTTGTTTGCGCGGCTACGACTATGGCTGATGAAAGAATCAGCAGCGCCGCCGCCAGAATCGAAATTCGTTTACTCATGAGTCTTGCGTACTCCTTTCCGCTTCTAATCGCGATTAAATTGCGCTCGAGGGAAAATAGGGTTTAGTCAATCAGGTAACCGCAAGCATCATGCCAGCATGGACATAGGGAAACGCCAGGCAGCTGTCACGCACAATAGCGGGATATTCGCTCTCTTAGGTTGGGAATTTCTTGCGAGGGATTGGGATTTTCTTGTGAGAGATTGTCAGCCACGACACACAACAATACACCGGTGTATGCCATCTTTTCGCGGTTAAGATTTAGTAACTTTTTAGCTCAGCGATGGCCTTCGCAACGTCTGCAACCTGCGGCAGAATGATGTCTTCAAGTTGCGGGGCGTAGGCGACGAAGGTATCAGTGGCGGCAACGCGGCGCACGGGCGCATCCAGGAATTCAAAAAGATCATCGGCAATGCGTGCAGCGATCTCAGCGCCGTAGCCGAAAGACAAGGAGTCTTCGTGAGCCACGATTACTTTCCCGGTTTTTTTTACTGTGGCAGTTATTGCGTTCCAGTCGTATGGCTGCAGGCTCCGCAGATCAATAACCTCAACACTGATCCCTTGCTGTTCCGCCTGTTTGGCTGCCACTAGTGAACGCTGCACCAGCGCGCCGTAAGTGATGATCGAGAGATCATTTCCTTCGCGAACAGTCTTCGCTTTGCCGAAGGGAATCATGAAGTCGTCGGGGGGATACTGCGATTTGTTGTAGGCCTGACGGTAGAGATGCTTGTGCTCAAGAAACAGTACCGGGTCATCGCAACGAATCGCGGTACGCAACAAACCGTTGGCGTCGAGCGCGTTGGAAGGGTAGATAACTCGCAGCCCCGGAATCTGCGTGAAGGTTGAGACGCCCGATTGGGAGTGGTAGACCGCACCGCCCTTTAGGTAGCCGCCTACCGGCACGCGGATCACGACCGGCGCTTTCCAGTCGCCGCCCGAACGCCAGCGCAGCACTGCCAGCTCGTTACGAATTTGGTGCATCGCCGGCCAGATGTAATCGAAGAATTGAATTTCAACCACCGGCTTCAGTCCGCGCGTCGCCATGCCGATGGCGCGGCCGACAATGTTGGCTTCCGCAAGCGGGGAGTTGAAGACGCGCGCACTACCAAACTTCCGCTGCAGATTGGCCGTGACCTTGAAAACGCCACCCTTGCCTTTAACCTGGCCGAGAGAAGCTTCGCGCGAACAATCCGCCACGTCTTCACCAAACACGATCATTCGCGCATCGCGGGCCATCTCGGTGTGCAGGCAACGATTAATCAGATCCACCATTGTCCCGGCATTGCCTGAGAGCTCCGCGCCAGCCTCAGTATCAAACTCTTTCGCAGTAGGATCGACGTCCGGTGAATAGACGTAGAGCTTCACCGTTTCCGGTTCAGGCTGCGGACTGGCAAGAGCCTGGTCGGTCGCTTCGTTTACCAGCGCGTCGACTTCGTCTTTGATTCTCTGCAGTCCGTCGGGATCAACCACCTTTTCACCGAGCAGGACTGTGCTGAAGCGCTTGAGCGGATCGCGTTCAGCGTCTGCAGTGCGCTCCGCTTCACAGCGGTAGAGCTTCTCGTCGTCTGAAAGAGAATGCGAGTAGGGACGAATTACCTTAGCGTGTACGAAGGACGGTCCTTTGCCTTCGCGGCAATACTGGACTGCACGTTTCATCACCGCCAGCGACTCGAGGGCGTTGGTGCCGTCGCAACGCTGCAGATAGAGATTGGGAAAGTTCTTTACCAGCCGCGAAACGTCCCCGCCCGCGGTTTGCACCTCAACCGGAACGCTGATCGCATAGCCGTTGTCCTCCAGCAGGAAAAGCACTGGCAGTTTCAAATTGCAGGCGCTGTTGAGCGCCTCCCAGAATTCTCCCTCGCTGGAAGTGCCGTCGCCCAGCGAAACGTAGACGACTTCGTCCTTGCGAAAGCTTGGGGCGCGTTTGCGCAGCTCTTTGATCAGCTTAAAGCGGTAACCGGCCTCCGCGCAGCCGACCGCCTGCAGCAGTTGCGTACCTGTCGGGGACGACTGGGACACGATATTGAGTTTTGTATGACCCCAATGCGAGGGCATTTGACGACCGTGTGAATTGGGATCCTTGGCGGCGCCCACGGCGGAAAGTAATTGTTCGAGCGGCGTCATGCCGAGCTGGAGACATAGAGCGCGATCGCGGTAGTAGGGATAAAACCAATCATAACCGGGCTTCAGAGCCATGCCGGCTGCGACCAGGATTGCTTCATGGCCGGCGCCGCTGATCTGAAAGAAAATCTTGTTCTGATTCTTGAGTTGTATTTCCTTGTCATCAAGCCGGCGCGAGAGATACATCGTTCGATACATCTGTAGCAACTGCTCGCGCGAAAGGCGAGGTTGGTCCCGCCGTTCGCGGCGCTCGTTCTTGTCGCGTCGGCGTTCCGTTGCAGTTGCTGGTTTCGAGGTGCTCGGAGGTGGCGCCTGAGGTTTTGGCAGCGAGGCGGGCTCGATCCTGGTGATGGGCGCGGGTCGAAACGTCTTTAGCTGTGGCTTCTTCTCTTCAACCGGCTGCGGCTTCTCTTCAACCAGAGGCGGAGCGGCGGCGGGAGGCGTAGCTTCCGAAACTTTGACTTTGCCCTTTGGCACTAATTTTAGAACTTTGGTATCGCTCATGATGTTTGTCGGGCAGGCATGCGTGCCTGTCAGTATGTCTTATATCCCAGGCGGCGCTAGTTGAAGGCAATAGGAATTTCTGTGCTACTCAAAGTCCTCCAGCGCCAATCGATATTCTTCAGCCATTGACGGATGACCGTGCGTGTTGGCAGCCTGAATTCCGCGCCGGTAAGTCTCTGTGGCCTTGTCTGGTTGCGCTGACGTCTCATAGGCGCGTGCCAGCATGCCAAACGCGTTTCCTTCATCTTCGGAGATAGCAAGATAACGCTCCAGTGTTTCGATCATCTCCGCGGTTTGTCCAACCTTCTCATACTCCTTCGCCAGGCCAAAGAGAATGCTGCTGTTGATTGGATCGTTCACCAGCATTTGTTTGAAGATGTCGATGCGAGAGGGAGTCATTGTGTTAATAGCAGACAAAGCAGACAGCAGACAGCAAACAGCCGGAGGCAGAAATTGCATTGAATTCGCAGCTCCTTCGGCTGTTTGCTGTTAACTGTTTGCTTTTTGCCATTTGTTTGTTCGGCTCTTTGCTGTTGACTGTTTGCTGTTTGCTATTTCCCAATTAACAGCTTGGCAATCGTCTGCAACTGCATGTTTGACGTTCCTTCGTAGATCGCGCCGATCTTCGAGTCGCGCCAGAATTTTTCCACCGGATAATCCTTCACGTAGCCATAGCCGCCATAGAGTTCGATGGCCAGCGAGCTAATTCGTTCCGCGGCGCGCGAAGAGAAAAGCTTTGCCATCGCTGCTTCTTTCACAAAGTTTACGCCGGCATCTTTCATACGCGCCGCGTTATAGACGAGCAAACGCGCGGCCTCGAGCTCCGTCGCCATATCAGCAATCTGAAACTGCACACCCTGATACTGATTGATCGATTTGCCAAACTGCTGGCGCTCGCCCGTGTAAGCAATCGCTGCGTCGAGGGCCCCGCGGGCGATCCCTATCATCTGAGCCCCGATGCCAATGCGGCCTTCGTTTAAAGTCTCAATCGAAGTTTTGTAACCTTTGCCAACTTCACCGAGAACGTTCTCTTTGGGAACCTTGCAATCGACTAAAATCAACTCGGTTGTAGACGACGCGCGAATGCCCAGCTTGTTTTCTTTCTTGCCTACCGAAAACCCTTCAAAACCTTTTTCAATGATGAAGGCGGTTATCCCGCGATAGCCGGCCTCGGGATTTGCGTTTGCGAAAAGCACAAAAATCTCGGCTTCGTTTCCGTTTGTGATCCAGAGCTTTTGCCCGTTGAGCAAATAATGATCGTCTTTCTCGACCGCGCGCGTTTGCATCGCAAACGCGTCTGATCCCGAACCCGCTTCGCTCAAGGCATAGGCCCCAACCTTCGCGCTTGCCAACTGTGGCAGGTATTTTGTTTTCTGTTCCTGATTTCCCCAACGCATCAAAGCGTTGTTGACGAGGGTGTTTTGCACATCCACCAGAACGCCGACGGATGCGTCGACACGCGAGAGTTCCTCCACAGCCAGGATCGCAGTGAAGAACGAGGAGCCGGCGCCGCCAAACTCTTCAGGTGTTTCAATGCCCATCAGACCGAGATCGAAACATTGCTTGATTAGCGCCGGATCGAGTTTGCCCTTTTCGTCCATCTCCTCGACGCGCGGACGCAATTCGCCTTCGGCAAACTCGCGTACGCTGGCGCGAAACATTTGCTCATCTTCGGAGAGGGTGGTTAACGGGCGGCCGGCAAGTTCTTCAATTGCTGTCTGAGATTGACTCATCCTTCACCTGATTCATTGTGTCTGGATTGAACGCAAGCATCATAATCAAGGCAAAAGTAAAAACGCAAAGCGAGGCGGGACCGTAAAGCAGAAAGCATTAGGCAGCAGGCACAAAGCAGAATGCAGAAAGCAGAAAAACAAAGCGAGCACTACAAGAAAATGAACCTCGTAGTGCCCTTTTCGTTGACGCTACTGCCTACTGCCTACTGCCTACTGCCTACTGCCTACTGCCTACTGCCTACTGCCTACTGCCCACTACCGCTCAAGGCTTACCAAAGCGCGCGCGATATTCAGTAGAAATCAGAAACGACTTGACCATGTCGGCGCGGCGGTAGTCGCCATTAAACTCGTTGAGCTTTTGCAGCCAGAAATTGTAACCCTCAAGGCTTGTATCGGGCGGTTCGTCAGGGTTGCGTTGCAAGTAGCCAAAATATTGCTGCAAGACAAACGCCGGGTTCCGTTCGCGTTGCGTGAACGTCTGACTCTCAGCCACACGCCGCAACACCTTCGCTCGCGCTCCCGTGTTATCGCTTGTCGCTGCGCCCGCAAATTCCGCGACCGCTGCTGTCCTTTCGTTTGCCGAGAGCGCGCCACCAGCGTTTGCATCCAGCTGATTTACGAATTCCACCGGCGACAATGCCAGCGGGTATTGCTGACTGAACTGGGCACGCGACACGAAGTCGTTGATGAAGGCAACCTTGTTAGCCTCAAGCAACTCCTGCCAGCCAGGAGAGTTGACTATTACCCCTTGCCCAATCGTTCGCGTGTCCAGCAGAAATTCATTGATGTGCTGTGGCGCCTGTCCAAATGAGCTCCGGTAAAGTCGGTAGACCAGAAAGCCTGTTTCCTGAAATTCAATTGAAAGGAAAAAGGCCGCGGAAACATTCATGCGGCGGTCGGCAATGCAGACGGTATCAGTCCCGCAGCTCAAGATCTGATTTGACCAGAAGGCAAGTCCCTCATCATCGGCAGGGCGGTTAAGAAAGTCGCGGTACTGTTGACGAACGAAGAATTGCGTCTCGTCGATCGGATTTGGCTCGGTCGCATCGCTGTCGTTATCAAGGATGGTGAGAACCGCATTACTCCTATCACCCAGAGTGCCCCCCACTACATCGTGCAACAGAAGCTTAAGGTTTTCGTCACCTTCAACGTATGAGTCATCCGTGATGAAGACGATGAAACTTTTGCTTGTCTGACCAGCCAAAAAGCTGAGTCTGCCCACTATCGGAATCACGTCGTTGCGTTGTTGCGCCGACCCGTCATCGGCTGAATATATAACCTCAGCGGTCTTTGACGTGTCTCCGGTTCGCGTCACTGTCACTGTAATTCTTCTGGCGCTTTCTGAAACGTTGTAGCTCGTAGCGCTAAACTCCAGGACGGGTAGAATAGTGGCTTCAAAATCGGCACTTTGATTGCTGCTCAGAATATTGAAGTTCGCACTTGCGGGCGAAAACAGATTATTCGTCCTGGCAGGCGTCAGGGTATAGCTTCCTTCTGCCGGCACCGTGAAGGAATATTCGCCGTTGCTGCCGGTGATCGTGGAGCCCGACTGGGAGCCGCTCAAGGTAATAGTTACGCCAGCTAAACCGTTGCCATTGGTGTTAACCCGACCGCTAAGCGTGTAATTCACGAGAGTACCGCTGAAGTTCTGCGTTCGATCTGAGCTGAGATCGTCGAAGCTTGCGCTGGCTGGCAGAAACTCATAGTTGGCCTTTGCGGGCGTGATGGAGTAGTTGCCTCCGGCTGGGAGGTTAGCGAAAGAGTAATTTCCTGATGAGTCGCTGGTCGTTGTTGCGGTCTGCGCGCCGGAGATAGTTATTCCCACCTCGGCAAAACCGCTGCCGTCCACTTTAGTCACCCGCCCGCTAATCAAATGGCGGTTCAAGGTCGCTGAAAAATCAACCGTCTGAGTGGCCACCAGATTTCCAAAGGTCTGTTGTGAGGGAGCGAAAGTGTAATGAGTCCGCGACGGAGTGAGCGTATAGCTGCCTTCCGCTTTTACGCTGAAAGACCACTTACCATCGATCTCGGTGGTGACGGTGCCAGACTGCGAGCCGCTTAGGGAAACGGTCACGCCAGCGACAGCCACTCCGCCCGTCGTCACTTGTCCACTTAGCGAATAAGTATTAAGAACCGCTGCGAAATTCCGAACCTGGTTGCTTCCGGGTGTGGTGATCGTTTGACTCGGGGCGTTGAAAGTGTAATTGATGCGGCTTGGCGTCACTGTGTACACGCCGCTGGTTGGTAGTTTGTCGAAGCTATAGTTGCCGTTTTGGTCGGTTTGAGTAATGACTGACTGGGAGCCAGTTAGCGTGACATTAACTCCTGCTAATCCTGCACCGCTTTCTTTAGTAATCCTCCCCGAAATGGAAAAAACAGCAACCGGCGCAGTACTGAGATACGCGCTTAGCGCTGCCCGTTCCGCATTGACGCACTCCACATTCTCATTACACTGCAGCAATCGCTCTGACCAATAAAAGTGAGCTGCGGCATCAGGATCACGTCCAAGAATCGTGTTGAATTGCTGGCCCACATATTGCACCGGATCCTCTTCCGGCGGTTCAGTAGTGATGATGCGAGTTGCCGGCGACTGCGAGTCAAGATATGTGTAAAGAGAGTTGATAATGGTGAGCTTTGCGGTAGCCGCGTCAGCGCGAATACGATTTGCGTTTTCCACACATTCCACTTTGTCGAGGATCGCGTTGCCGACGCTGCGGAGGTCGATGGCGGAATCTGCGTTGTGGCTCCAGCCGTAGTGCGAATTTACGATCATTGCCCGCTGCGGTCCGTTGAGATAATTTCCGGAAGACGCGAGGTTGGAGACGTTCATATACAACCCGGAAATGTAAAACAGATCAATGGGAGTCGACCCTGGCAAGTTGGGAGTGCTCGAAAGTCCAAAGAGACCACCCTCATCCAGGAAGACGTTTTTGATCGTCACCTCGCGTCGCGGCGAGCTGCCATCCAGGGCGTCAGCGTTGCTGATGTTCACCCAGGAATAAGGCGCGGCTAAACCAAGTTTTCCCCACAGCTCGGCTCGCTGGCCGTAGTCCGCAAAAACGGCGTCAGTGATCGTCAGGCCTTTCCACTCGATATTTTGTACCACCGGTGAGTTGTATCCGCTGTTACTCGTGCTGCCCAAAAATACGCTTTGCTCGAGCGTGAGGTGGCTTCGCACTGCCAGAACAATTGACCCACCTTGAGCCAGGCTGCTTAACCCATAGAACTCGCAGTGCCGGATGGTCGCTTCCCAGACGTCGTGAAGAGCCAGAGTGACCACTGCGTCTGTGTTTACGTCTGGCTGGCCAATAAAGGTGATGTCCTTGACCAGGAAACTTTGCAGGCCCTTGAGTTGAATTGCCACACCCTGTGTGCCGGTGCGCGGGGCAAACTCAGACAGGAGATCAAGTCCCTTGGTCAGAACATCCCCAGGCGAACTTGGTGGGGGAACTGGCGTCAACGATTCCACTCCCAGAATTGTGAGCGAGGCGCCGAGACCGCTGAAGTCTTTTTCCACGGGCGTGGCTATGGCGTAGCGACCAGCCGGCACAAACAGCGTTCCACCCCCGGCAGCCGCGATTGCATTGAGCGCATCTTGTAAGGCCGGGCCATCGTCTGTTGTGCCGTCCCCCAAGGCGCCGAAGTCGGTAAGGTTGAAGATATCTTCGACTCCAACTGAAGGCGTGACCCGCCCTTCTGGCGTCTTGCCAAAAGCGGGTATAAACGCAACGACAACAAAGAGCACCAAATAAATGATGGTTGGAAACTTCATTGGATTCCCGTTTGAGGGTTCGGCCTTCGACGAGACCGAGTTGAGGGGCACAAGGTAACTATGAGGCTGACTGGCAATTCGTCGGGGTTTGAGTTCGGACCGGTTGGCCCAGGGCAGCTATGAGATTACAGGCAATGGTTTCTTATGCCAATCACTTTTTGAAGCGTCGTACCTGCCGCACACGCAGTTAGACGCTTTGAGACGGAAAATAGCTGACTAATGTGCGAAAAGTGGACCAGCAGAGGGCGGGGACTGCCGAAATCATTTGGGCCTGTGATAGGTTACTTTAGTATTTGACCGTCATGCAGAGGGCCTGAACGACTTGGAAAAAGAACCATCGACCCCGCCGGGAACCGCGGTTCAGACCGGTGAGGACCAAACAGTTGCCGTGGTTGGCAACACAAACAAGTCCAGAAATCGAAAGCTGGCGCGTTTCGGAATTCTCTTTGCGGTGCTCGGACTGCTGCTGTTCGCCTATTTTGTAAGGAAGGCCGGCGTTTCTCAAATTTGGTCCGGCATTCAGCGCCTCGGCTTCGGCTTCCTACTAATCCTCGCTATTTCAGCCGTGCGACAAATAGCCCGGTCGCTCGCCTGGACGCGATGTTTTGAGGCTCCCTATCGTCTGCGTTTTCGCGATGCGTTTGCCGCCCGGCTAATGGGCGATGCGCTCGGCAACATTGTTCCACTGGCCAGCGCGGCGGTTAGCGAACCTTCAAAAGCCGCGTTCGTCACCGATCGCGTACCACTAATGGCGAGTCTGGCAGCGCTCGCGCTCGAAAATATCTTCTACAGTCTTTCCGTTGTTCTAATAATTTTTTCCGGGACTACCGCACTGCTGCTCAGCTTCTCGCTGCCAAAGCCACTGCGTTATGCCAGCATCGGCGCCCTGGTTGTCACACTCGTAATCGCACCCCTGGGTTATTTCATCATTCGCAGACGATGGAAGTTTCTGAGTGGTCCGATGTCGTTTCTTAGTGGTCGCGGCATCGCGCAGGGCTGGATGCAGGCGAAAGGTATTCCACGCGGACGAAGCCTTGAAGATCGTATCTATGGTTTTTATTCCAGAAACAGCAACCGGCTGGTTTCAATCTTTCTGCTTGAAGTTTGTTTTCACCTGGCGGGCATTGCCGAGATTTACGTTACGCTTTCGTTCATAAGCGACGTCGTCGCCCCAACTCTGTTGACCGCCTTCATACTCGAATCCGTAAATCGCATAATAAACGTCGCGTTCAAGTTCATACCTTTTCGGCTGGGCGTCGATGAAGCCGGCACCGGCATGCTGGCGAAGGCGCTTGGATTTAGTTCGGCAATCGGTACAACTCTAGCCATTGTGCGCAAAGGTCGAGACCTCTTCTGGACCGCAGTCGGAGTGGCCCTTATGGTGCGGCGAGGATTATCGCTGCGGAACTTGAATAGGGTTGGGGAGGTAAAACCAGCCGTAACCACCCAGTCCTAATCACTCAAGCGATTTGCTGGGACCGCGGGCGCCCCGCCCGCAAGCCGCGCCGATAGGCTCAGCTTGAAGGTTGGATTAGATTTGTTCGCGCTGCGCGCTCATTGCGGGCGAGACGCCCGCGGTCCCAGCAAATCACTTGAGTGATCGGGAAGAAACTATTCGTAGGCGAGGGCGCTGACCGCATCGAGGTTTGAGGCCCGCCAGGCAGGATACAGCGCCCCGAAAGCTCCGCCCAGAATGCCGATAGCTGCCGCAGTCAGGCCCCAGCTCCAGCTGTACTCAAAAAAGAGTCCATACATCTGGTGAATTGCGTAGCCAATGGCAAAGGAGAATACAAAGCCGGCTACCAGGCCCACCACACTGATCACCAGCGCTTCCGATTCAATGATGAAGACGATGTAGCGGCGTGAGGCACCCATCGCTTTTAGGATGCCGATCTCGCGAGTGCGCTCGGTTATGGTCGTATACATCGCCAGCATGACGACCACAGCGCTAACGATTGCCGCCAGTCCTACCAGTATTCGCAAAAAGACACCGAGGTAGGGAATAGTTTTCTCAAGAGTCGAAAATATATCGCGCGTTAGTTGAACTTTGTTACCCGGCAGGACCGTGTTGATTCGATTTGCGACTTCGATTTCCTGATTTGGATTACGAAGTTTAACCAGAATGTAAGTGGCTTTTCCGGGCGACTCCAACGCCTCCTGCATTGCTGCCAAAGTCATTTTCACGCGCGCTCCCGATTCGGGAGAGTATATCCCCACAATGCGATATGGCTTGTCCCCAAAAAGTTTTATCGAGTCGCCAATTCGCAGTTTGCTATTCCGCGCCTTAACTTCATCGATAACAATTTCATCGGCTGCCTGCGGTGGCCGGCCCGAATCGATAGTCAGTTCGTTGACCCGCGCGAACGATTCCCATTCGACCCCTTCGATTTGTTCAAATCCAAACCCTTTGCCGCCCTGAAAAACATATCTGATAACCGGCAACGCTTCGGCAACGCCCTCGATTTGTTTCAAGCTTTCGACATACTTGGTGCTAAGGTTGGCGCTGGAACCCGTCAGCATCATCGCGCCCGGTCGCGTAAAGATAATTTCCGCGCGCAGATTTGAAGCCCGCCGCTGCAAGTCGTTGGACATGCCGCGAGCCAATCCGGTGAAAAGCATGACCAGGCAAACTCCAAGCGCTACCCCGGCGACGCTAACGAGCGTGCGAATGGGTCGCTGGCGAATATTGGAAACGACGAGATTGTCCATGCGGGTCATTACGATAAGGCATTTTGCTGAAAGCTACCAATGGTTGGGGCGTGAGCCGGGAAAAAACCTGTGTTAGTTTGGAACTACGATAGGCGACTTTCGCATAAGGGATAGGTCCATTTTGGATCCAACAAGCGACTCCGGCCCCGCCACTGAGGACGGAGAGGAAATAGCTCAACAACGACCCGGCAATTACAGGCCGGCGCCGAGGTTCGGAAATTTGCAAACCTGGGCCGTAGCCGGCGCGCTGGCTGTGCTTGTTGTAATCGGACTCGGCTTCCGCGTCAGTCGCCTCGGCGCGATCGGATTTGCGGAAGACGAAGTGAACAAGGTTGAAGCAGTGCAGGCTTACAGGCAGGGCGACATCTCCGCCAACGCCGAGCATCCGATGCTGATGAAGGCGTTGATGTTCGTTTCGATGACGCGCGCCGGCCAGGGCAGCGGCCCGGACGTGCTGAGCGACGAATTCGCCCTCCGGCTTCCCAATGCTATCTTCGGAGCCTTAACTGTAATTCCGCTGTTTCTCTTGACGGCGGCGTTCTTCGATCGTTGGACTGGATTAGTAGCAGCAGCACTTTGGTCCGTCGGCATAAATGCGATCACCTACAACCGGATTGGCAAAGAAGACACCTTGATGGTCTTCTTCATGCTCTTCGCGTTCTATTTTTATTTGCGGGCCAAACAGGCAGACACCAGAAACGTTCGCATCGTCAAACGAAACTATGTGTTGAGCGGGATTTCTTTCGGCCTCATGCTGGCATCGAAATATTTTCCGCACTATTTTGGTCTGAACGCGCTTTATCATCACTACTTCCGCGTGCGTAAACGCGAACCAGGCGAGCCCGCCGGAAAAGCGCCGGGCTATTTCTTTCTCGTTATCCTGGTGGCCTTTGTTATTGCAAACCCTCCGGTTCTACTGCCCCAGGTTTGGACCTACCTCAATTCTTACATGGGAGAAAAGCTGCTGGTTCACACAGGTTATCTCTTCGCCGATCACCTTTATAAAAACAACGTGTCGCGCACCCCTTTTTGGGGCACACCGATGTATTTCTATCTGGTGTTTATGGCGGTAAAGATTCCGTTGCTGGTTCTTCTGTCGTTCTTGATTGGTTTTGTGGTGTCGGTCAAACGACGCGTGCATCCTGGCCACGGCTTCGTGCTTTTCATGTTTCTGTTCTGGATAGTTCCATACTCATTCTTCGGGGCGAAATGGTTGCGCTACACACTCTCGCTGATGCCTTTTGTCTACATGCTGGCGGCGGTTGGGGTGATGGAGTTGATCCGGTTCCTGAATCGACGCTTAAATGTTTCGCATCGAAATCAGGCGCTGGTAGCGGCGTTGGTGGTTGCGATCTTCCTGGGATTGCCGGCCTGGATCGCCTATGCCGCCGGGCCGCACTATGCGCTTTACACGAACGCGCTGGCGGCAAACAAGGTCGGTTACTTCTTTCCGCACGATGAGTTTTACGACGACGGCTTGCGTGAGGCGATCAAGATTGTTTGTGACACGGCGCCACCCGTTGCCATTATTGCGCACGAGACTCCGGCGACCACCAAGTACTACCTGGAGAAGTTTGGGCGCACTGATCTTAGCTCAAAAGCGATCTCGGCTCCGGACTTCGACGTCACAAGAATTTCGGGCCCGGCCTACTTCATCGTGCAACGCGGCCGAACGTACTTTGAAAACCAGGACAAGCTGGCATTCATTCGTGCGAACTACAAAAAAATTCATGAGCTCCAGGTTAATGGCATGATAGCGGCTGAGGTGTTTGTGAACGAAACGAGATAGTCGAATTGGATAAGTTCAAGATTTGCTGGGACCGCGGGCGCCCCCGCCCGCAAATGAGCGCGAAGCGCGAAAAGAGGCTCCTACATAACAACTTCCTTTTGGAAACGTTTGCGGGCAGGACGCCCGTCTTCCCAGCAAATCGCTCGAGTGGTGCTGGTGTCCTATTTTGTTTGAGGCAATTGTAGAAGTAACTAATTCTAAGTTGAATCATGACAGTCATTAAACAATCTTTCATCGCGCCTTTGCTTATTATTTCGTCGCTGCTGCTCGGGAGCTTTCCGCTTTCCGCTCGCGTTCCGGCTCAGGTTCCCAGGCGCGTTCACATCGTCGTGCTCGGCACTACCGATCAACACGGCAACCTTTTTCCGATCGATTACTACACTGACAAGGCTGACAATCGAGGATTGGCAAAAATCGCGACCCTCGTAAGGCGAGTACGCAGTGAAAACAAAAACGTTCTGCTGATCGATTCGGGGGATACGATTCAGGGTACGCCGCTCGAGTACTACCACAACAAGAAAAACAATGCGCCGCCCGATCCGATGATGCTCGGCATGAATGCGCTCGACTACGACGCCATGACCGTCGGCAATCACGAATACAACTTCGGGTTGCCGGTGCTCGAAAAAGCTCGCAGCGAAGCGAAGTTTCCCTGGCTATCGGCCAACACATACAACAAGGGAACAAATCAAACTCACTACACGCCATACATAGTCAAAGAGCTTGCAGGCGTGCGCGTCGCAGTCCTGGGGCTTACCACGCCCGGAATTCCCAACTGGGAAAACGTGCCAAATTATGCCGGGCTGGAATTTCGCGAGCCCTTGAGTGAAGCGAGAAAGTGGGTTCCGATACTGCATCGCGAAGAACGCGCTGACGTAGTCGTGATTGCAATGCACATGGGTCTTGAGAAGGATTTGCGCTCTGGCGAAATAAATCCCGGACAAGTCGCGAATGAAAATCGAGCGATCGCGATTGCGAAACAGGTGCCGGGTGTCGATCTCATCTTCATGGGCCATACCCATCGCGACGTGCCGTCAGTTGTCATCAACGGAGTACAACTAATTCAGGCAAACTATTGGGGACGCCATCTCGCGCGCGTGGATCTCTATTTAGAAAACGCGGGAGCCGGTTGGCGGATGTTCGCGCGCGCGGCCCAAACTATTCCCGTCGACGATCGAGTGGTGCCCGATCCAGAAATCTTAAAACTGGGCGAGCCTTACGACCGCGAAACGCAGGCGTGGCTATCGCGCGCTATAGGCGACTCCGGGGCGGAGTTAACCGCCACCGAAGCACGCTTTCGTGATACGGCCATTCTGGATTTGATACAGCGAGTGCAACTCGAAGTCGGCAAGGCGGACGTATCGATGGCTGCGGTCTTCAACCCGGATGCGCGCATTGCCCGGGGACCGGTGACGGTTCGCGATATCGCCGGGCTCTACGTTTATGAAAACACTCTGGTAGTGCTCGAAGTAACCGGCCAGCAGTTGAAAGAGGCGCTGGAGCATTCGGCAAAGTACTTTCGCGCCTATGAACCAGGAAAAACTCCGGCGGAACTCGTCGATGACAAGATCCCGGCCTATAACTTCGATATCGCCGAGGGCGTCACCTACACGCTCAATATTTCAAAGCCCTTCGGCGAGCGAATTGAAAATCTGCAATTCCAGGGCAAACCACTGGCGCCGACTCAGAAGATCCGGCTGGCAACAAACAACTATCGCGTGAATGGCGGCGGCGGGTACACGATGTATAAGGGCGCGCCGGTAGTCTATCGATCGAGCGTGGAAATTCGCGAGTTGATTATTGACTGGGTTGAGCGTCACAAAACAATCCCGACTGAGCCTTCGAACAACTGGAAGATCGTGCCGGACTACCGTCAAGAGTTCTGAGTCCAACTTGCAGAGAACAGGAACTGTGATGGCAGATGATGCTCTTGTCAAACTGATTGTGGAAGCTGGGGTGGATGCCTGGAATCGATCGCGCGTGAGTCATCCTAATTACCCGCAGTGCGATATCTATGAGGAAGCCCTGTGGGGCGCCGACCTATCGGGCGCGAACCTTTCAGATCTTTATCTTGATTCGGCAATATTTCTCGGGGCGGACTTGAGGAACGCAAACCTGCGCGGAGCAAACCTCTCCCGGGCCTGGCTTCACCAGGCTGATCTGAGTGGCGCTGATTGTGAGGGAGCACAACTGAACGAGAGCATTCTGGCTGACACAAAGCTGCGTTATGCAAATCTTCACGGTGCGAGTCTTCTGGGCGCGAGAATCGAAGGTGATAAGCGTTTCACTTATCCCTCACACATCGTTGTAGGTGCAGACCTGACCGGTGCCCGGCTGACTGAAGCAGACTTAACAAGTGCGCAGATTTCGAACTCATCTCTGGCGGGTGCAAATCTGACGGGCGCGAACGTGGCAGATTGCAAGATGGTAGACGTTGAAGTCTATGGCGCTTCAATTTGGGGTCTTAAAGGCAACCCCGCGCGTCAGACTGGCTTAACGGCGAAGGGACTTCAGTTCGATGATCTCCGCGTTGCAGTTTTCGCGGACCTCTTGCTGAACGGTCATCTCAATCTTGGAAGCATCATAGAAATCGGAGCAAAAACGAACGTCTTGTTGTTGGGCCGATTCGGCGAGGAGCGTAAAAAGATTTTGGAGGCACTTCGCGAAAAGCTAGCTTCTTTGGGATTCTCTCCGATGGTCTGCGATTTCGCGATCCCCCAAAACCGTGACATTAGCGAAACGATAATCGTTCTCGCAGGCATAAGCTTGTTTGTCATTGCAGATCTCACCAATCCCCGGTCCGTTCCTCTTGAACTCCAGGCCACGGTACCGAATTTCATGATTCCGTTTGCCCCAATCATTCAGAAGGGGGAGGAGCCCTTTGCTATGTTCAGAGACCTTCTTGGCAAATACGATTGGGTCCTGGATCCGTTAGAGTATGATCAACTGGATAAACTACTGTTGGCTTTGGAGCCAGCCATCATTGCTCCCGCATTAAAAAAGCGTGAAGAGTTGCGTCAGAGGAAAGTGGACGTCCGGCCCACCCGAAGCATTGACGATTACCTTTAATTGCCAGAAAACCAAAACGGCAACCCGGGGGCGTTGGGTTGCCGTTTTGGTTTCTAACGTCGGTAGGAGAGCTTGGGTGCTCTCCAACCGTGCGCGGGGAGGACACTGTTTAGCGAAGTATTGCTACTACTTCGACAATTTCGTAGAGGTCGTTGGTTGCATGAGCGTTCTCTTTGGCGGAAGCGAGCATCAGCTCACTTGCAAGCGCGCGCTCTTCCTGAGACTTCGTCAGTTGCCTACCGGCGTTGTCGACGCCATTCCAAACTTCTGCGAGAAAGTAGCGCTGGCCGTAGCGGTGAAACACCAGACGCGCCTTCGGCTTTTCTTTAATTGGCCGCGTCACCTCGCTAAGTCGAAGGGCCGAGATCTTTCCGTCGTGTACTTTGGATCAGCAATCCGTTACCTGTGCTGATGATTGACCGCACTGAGTAATCTCCGGCCGGCAGCGTTTTGTAGCCCACACTAAATTCGAACGGAACGTTTGCCACAACTCTGTTGGCGGTCGATTGGCCATTCGCTGAGACGACTGCCAGTGTGAGTGCAAGCGTCACGACCAACACCAACATCGTGAACCCTTTCAAGAATTCCCTTTTCATTTCTTCTCCTTTTGCCTTCCGGCAATGGTCGAATCCGGTCGACCTCACTTAGGGGTAAGCAAAGCCATCCGAATGGATTACCTTCTTACCAGCAGCAGCTCAATCATTTTTCAAACAACTAGTTGAGAGCTGACTCGGTTCAAAGCTATTCTCGTGCCGCGATTTACCGAACCGCGATCAGTTAGCCCGAGTGGCAGTATTGAGGCGTAACATCGAGGTGCGGACTGAAAAAATTGCTGCCAGTAAGAAGCGAGCTGGCGCTTATTCCTATCCATTGGGATAGACTGAATATCTTTTTAGATAGCGACCGGCGACAGTGTTTCCCAGACAGCCTCGCGAGTTGCCCGCTGGTCGGAGGTGCGCGTACACTTTGGGCGCTCCAACTAACGAGCCTACTCCACTCGGATGAATCCGCGACTCACAGCCATATCTGGAAGACTTAAGGGCAACGTCTTTACCTTTGAAGACCTGCCTGTCGTTATCGGCCGCGAGACCTCGGCTACGCTTTGCGTCGCCGATGCCTCAGTCTCAAGGCGCCATTCCCAAATCGAAAGAGAAGCTGAGCACTTCGTAATTGAAGACCTTGAAAGCCTCAACGGCACGTTCGTCAACGACGTGCCGGTGAAACGGCGAAAACTTCAACACGGCGACCGCGTTCGCATCGGGGATTCACAGTTTATTTTTCTGACCCATGAGGCGGACATGAATTCGTCGAGCGAGGTTCGCTTTGAAGAAGGTCAGGTTATCACCGGCTCTACTTTGCAGTTTCGGTTTAACGACGCGCTTTACGTGATGGCCCGCGACTTGAGCGCGCTGATGAAAATCAGCACCACCATTAACGCTATTCGCGGACTCGAAAAACTGCAGAAGACGCTGCTCGATTTGCTCTTCGAAGTGGTGCCGGCCGAACGTGGCGTAGTCCTGCTGACCGACCACGGCGCTGAGGGCGAGGAACCGGTGTTTGGTTCCGTTTTTGGCCTTGACCGGGAGCGCGGCCAGGATGCGTCGATTAAGGTCAGCAGCAAGGTAACGAGGTGGGTACTCGAGCACCGCGAGTCAATTCTGATCACAAACCAGGCGGAGGCCGACAACTTCGGGTCGTCGGACAGTTTAGTAGCGGATCAGCCCGCGTCGGTGATGTGCGTGCCGCTTATCATGCTGGATCGTTCTTTGGGAGTTATTTATCTGGATACGACAGAACTCGACACGCCCTTCGACCAGGATCATTTGCAACTCGTGTCCGCCATCTCCGCTATCACTGCGGTCGCTATCGAAAACGCCCGTCACTTCGAATGGCTGGTAAGTGAAAACCAGCGGCTGATCGCCGACTTCAATATCGAGCACAATCTGGTGGGCGAGAGTCCGCCGATTCGTGAAGTGTTGCAGTTCATTTCCAAGGTGGCGCCCACAGATTCCACCGTTTTGCTCTCCGGCGAGAGTGGCACCGGCAAGGAGCTGGCGGCGCGTGCAATTCATCTCAACAGCAAGCGAGCAGACAAAACTTTCATGGCGGTTAACTGCGCGGCGCTGGCTGAGTCGTTACTTGAGAGCGAATTGTTTGGACACGAGAAGGGATCCTTCACCGGCGCCTTAACGCAAAAGAAAGGGCGACTGGAAATAGCCGACGGCGGCACAGTCTTTCTTGATGAAATTGGAGAACTTTCGCCCGCGCTCCAGGTGAAGCTGTTGCGCGTCCTGCAAGAACGCGAGTTTGAACGCGTCGGCGGCACGCGACCCGTCAAGGTCGACATCCGCCTGATAACGGCGACTAACAAGAACCTGGAGGAAAGCATCGCCAACGGTAGTTTTCGGCAGGATCTTTATTACCGTCTAAACGTAGTTAACCTGGAAATGCCGCCGCTGCGGGAACGACCCGAAGACATTCCACTGTTGGCAAATTATTTCGCTGCGAAGTATGCCGAGCGCTGCAATCGGCGGATTATCGGAATCGCGGCGGACGCGCAGGCGCGTTTGGCTAGTTACTATTGGCCGGGCAACGTGCGTGAACTGGAAAACGCGATCGAGCGCGCGGTGGTGTTGGGAGCCACTGATCGCATCTTATTGGAAGACTTGCCGGAATCTATTTTGGAATCAGAGCCGCCGGCAACTGCGCCCGGCACGAAATATCATGAGGCCGTGGCTGAGACCAAGAGGCAGATTATTCGCAGTGCGATGCAGCAGGCGAAGGGGAGTTACACTGAAGCTGCAAAACTTCTGGGCGTTCATCCAAACTATCTGCACCGTCTGGTGCGCAACCTGAACCTGAAAGAACAACTGAAGAAATAGTCATCCAGCTCATCTGGAAATATCTCGACTCGCCGTGGTCCGACACAAAAAATCTTGCATCAAGTCTAGATTTACTCAAGGTTTAAGTGTATAAGACTTCTACCACGTTCACCCTGGAGAGGGCGCTGCCGACATTGAGCCGGCGGCGTCCTTTCCGTTTTAGGTCGAACTGACTAACGTTCACACTTGAGAGCGACGAGCCGATCGGCCGAGCGTGATCCATCTCACTGGCTCTCAGGCTTCTTCACAAATCCCTTTTGCACGAGATGATCCAGAATCAAACCCGCATTGATCTCAGGGCCCATCGCGATAGTTTTAAGTATGATTTCAGGATGCTTTGGCGGCTCATAAGGATCGTCTATCCCGGTAAAGCTCATTATTTCTCCGCGTCTGGCCCTGGCATACATGCCTTTCGCGTCGCGCTGCTCACAAATATCGAGCGGCGTGTCGACGAAGACTTCGACAAACTGGTCGGGTCCTAACGTTTTTCTAATTTCATTGCGGGTCGTGCGGTAGGGGCTAACTGCAGCGCAAATAGCTACACCGCCATGGCGAACTATCTCCGCGGCCACGAATCCTATTCGCCGAACATTCGTGTCGCGATCCTCTTTCGAAAACCCGAGACCCTGGGAAAGATGCGTGCGCACCACGTCGCCATCCAGCAGGGTGACGCGGCGGCCATGTTCCGACAACATCACAGTCAGTATTTCTGCGATCGTTGATTTACCCGAACAGCTCAAGCCAGTGAACCAGATGCAAACGCCTTGTCGATCGAGGGAAGGATAAGTTTCAGAGAGGATGTCGCTGACCTCCGGCCGCGAGAACCACGACGGCAACTTTGCGCCTTTGGCGTAGGTCTCACGCAGCCCGGTTCCTGAAAGAGAGATCGTGCTCATGCCGGGTGGGATACTGGATGTTTCCAGATACTGATCCCGTGTTGGAACATATACCAGTTCTTGAAACGAGACTGCGTCGACCCCCGTCTCTTCGCTAAATTGCTCCACCAGTCTTTGCGCAGCGTAAGGTTCGTAGAAAGGTTTGCCCGAAGAATCGAGCCCGGGACTCGCGTGGTCGCGGCCAACAATCAAAAAGTTTGCGCCATAGTTTCGACGAATCTGTGCATGCCAGAGTGCTTCGCGAGGGCCGGCCATTCGCATCGCCAACGGAAGAAGCGCGAGCTGAACGCTGCCCGGTTCATAGTAGCGTTCAGCAAGGACCTTGTAACTCCGTACACGTGTGTAGTGATCGACGTCCCCGGGCTTCGTTAGTCCGACCGCGGGGTGAAGAAGTAACACTCCATGTTTTTCCGCGGTTGCGCGTTTAGTCATCTCCTCATGAGCCCGGTGCAAAGGATTGCGCGTTTGAAAGGCAACCACATTGCGATGACCCAGCTTTTCCAGACGAGCGCGGGTTTGAGAAGGAGTAAGGCGCAAGTCAACAAAATCGTAATGTCGTGGCAAACGGAAAACACGCATGGGACCTGATAGATTGAGCTTTCCCCAGTTGTACATTTCCGCGACCAGGGGATGACGCGAGTCTCTGGTGCCGAAAACGTTGTCAGCGGTTTGGTCCAAATTCCATTCATAAATTTCTTCGACGGTCAGTACGGCGAGGCGTTCATTTTGCGAGTTGCATAAGGCGATATCGTTTCCCTCACCAATTTCAAAGTCGCATCGGGCAGGTAGAGTAATGGGAATTGGAAAGATGTGGCCGCTGGTCAAACGCATTTCGGACAGTACGGTCTCATGGTCGGCCTTGCCCATAAACCTATCGAGTGGCGAGAAGGCGCCCACGGCAAGCAGTTCCAAATCGCACAGCGAGCGCTCAGATAGTTGCAAGGCTGGCAGCGAATTCGCGTAGAGAGCTAATGCCTTTCTTTCTTCCTCCGGACAGACCAAATTAATCAAGTCACCGCCATAGGGAGACAGCAGCAAAGGCTCTTTCGTTTTCGTAGTCATCTGTACTCGACAGTTTCGGTTTTCGGTTTATAGAGAAGCTCTAATTGGTTTCCGCAAGATTGAAATTTAGGTAATGGCGGGTTGTTCCTGGCGAGCCGCTTCCAGTTCTTCGAAAATGGGGTAGAGCCATTTATCAGCGGCGGCACAAATTGCTTCGGTACCCCTGTCTCTTTTCTTCTGGCTATCATTTTGAAACGTAGCTGATGGATTCTTGGCATCACGCTTTGCCACCGCACAAACCCTGGCAATTTCATCATCGGAGCAACGCAAATTAAAAAATTGCAGCAGTGTATCAGACACAACGTCGGGAAGTTGTCGATAGTTAACAAGACGGCCGCCGACACGACAATATTCAAGTGCCGCTGTGCAGATGCTTGCCAGAACTTTGGCGCAATAATCTTCGGCCGAGAGAGAAAAAGCGGTTTGCAAATCCATGCCGAACAGGTTCGGGGTCAACACACCGGGAATCATGTGAGCGCCGCGATGGTTCATATGCGAAACCAGCACCTCAACCGGATCACGATAGAGAAAAATCCAGGGCACTTCCGGAAATGCTCGGCGAATCAGAGGCAAGTCCAAAGTATTCCAGGCGTCAAACTTTATAAAGAAATGCCTCTCTCCCCCCAGCCAGCGCTGACCCAGTGCGCTCACCATCCAGCGCAGCCAGGCGATTCGTTGTTCGTCGGTAGTTTCGGTGGAGGCGAACTGCGCCCGCAAGGTGGAATTGATCGGGCGCGCTTCCGAAATCACAACGTTTGTCGGAATCGCCGTCAGCATCTGCGACGCCAAAGTCGAACCACATCGGGACATGTGGAAGATAAATCCTGTCGGCTTTAAGCCCGGCCGGATCTGATTCCATTCCTCAAGAACTTCGATCGGCGTTTGCTGCCGGAATAATAAGTTGAATGGCCGGGCCATGCATTTTCCGATGGTTTGTTCAAAGAACGCGGCCTCGAAACTCTGCCTGCCGAGGTAACACCAATCCACTATTGGTTTCCCCTCGCGCCAATAGAAGCGTGCCGGCACCCAGCCCTCGAGTTGTGTCACGTTGGTTAGTCTATCCATCTCTCGAACCAGGCTTGCTGTTCCGCGCGCAAGGCGTTGTCTGCATCAGCCGCGGTAAAACGATACCCAAGCTCCCGGCCCAGGCCCACCAACAGTCTGATAAAACTCTCCCGGTCGTCCGTTTGGCGCAGCCGCAGTTGCAGCTTCAAATCGTTTAGAACTTTCTGACGGAATAGTTGCAACTGTTCGGATGAAGAGGAGTCGTTGTCATTCTGGTTAGATTCACTTTCGATAGATTCGTCGGTCGGAAGCAAGTTGCGGAGCCATTCGTTGAGTTCGCAATCGATGACTAGATGAATCCTATCAGTCGCGCCGGGGTTTTCAACCCAATGAGGCAGACTTAAATCAAGATACCAACACTCTCCCGGTTTCAAATCAAGGCGGTGTGCATCAAGAAAGAACTGCACCTCCGGACTTGTAGTAATCGGGATGTGCAAGCGCAATTGACCCTCTTTAAAGCCGAGATCGTAATCGCGATGCTCTTTGATCTGCGAACCTGCTGCAAGCTTCAAGAACCTGACTGACTGCAGCGTACATTGGAATTGGGTCAAGAGCTCGCGCACATACTGACAGCGCAGCAGGACCGCGGTATCCGTAAACGAAATTTCCGGTGCAGCTCGGGAATACAGTTGACAGGAGTCGCCGCCATTGGAGCGCAGTGCTACTCCAGACCATTCTCCTGCAAAGTAATCCTGGTTGAAGTGTGCTACCCATTCATCCGGAGCGATCCGATCGAGATCCGAGCGCAGCGCTTCAGGATCGAAATTGAAAGGTAGTTTGAAACTACTGATCATTCTTCGGTGACACTCGATTGCAATATTGTGATTACTGATGTGAAAATCTTTGACCGTCCCGGCATTGAATCTCTTTCTTATTGTACAAGGAGACTAATACTTTATGGAGGGTCCTGTCACTCTTCGCTCTTCAACGCCCGACGATCGGGATTTTCTGTTGGCCGTTTACTCCAGCACGCGCGATGAAGAGTTGAGCCGGTCGGGTTGGGATGACAATCAGAAGCGGGCTTTCCTTGAGATGCAGTTCCGCGCCCAGAGCCAGCAATATGGCTTGTGTTATCCTCAGGTTGACAGCAGCATTATTCTTCTCGGCGAGCTTCCTGTTGGACGTTTCCTGGTTGATAGAAGTGGACCGGATATCATGTTAGTCGATATCGCATTGTTGCCGGGATACCGCAACCAAAGTATTGGAACTACGTTGATTCAATCGCTCTTGAACGAAGCCACCGCAGCTCAAAAAAATGTCGCGCTGCATGTCTTGCGCGGGAGCGCTGCGGCTCGATTGTATGAACGGTTGGGATTTACTACTGTAACTGAAGACTCAGTTTATCTCGAAATGAGAAGGACCCCCGGCGAAAACCAGTCGAATTGAGTCGCCATTGGTCCTGACCAAGCAAATTGCTACGGCCTTACCTGGTTGAATGACTCTCTACAAGCTTAGCCCTTACGCGCACATCTTAGAGAACCGTTTGCTGCCCGGTACTATTCAGTACGGAATCTTTCATCAAATGACTGGATATGTGATCGAGCCTCGCGAAAGCGTCAGGCCTTTGCTGCTCGCCACGCGAATGGGAACCAATGTCTCATTAGAGGAGCATGACCTGGAGCAGTTGGGGGATGATGGTGTGCAGTTGAAAGAGTTAATAGAACAAAGATTTCTCATTCCTGCCGGCGCGGATCCGTTCGACTCCTTCGAATCGCTGCTGGAGCAATTTGCCGTGCGGCCGTTGCAGAGCCCGGCGCTCGCCTATCGCGACGACGCCGGAGAAACAAAGCTGGTAAGCACCTCGATGGCCCAGCGGACCTATTCACCAAGGAGAAACGAATTGCCGTCTGTCATCGAAGAGACAATGCCGGCCGGCGCTGCGAGCGTGTTTCTCGAGGCGGATGGTACCAAAACACTAGGAGACATTTTCGCGAGTGCGGGAATAGCCAATGCTTTGGAGAACAACACGACCCGGGAGACAATCGAGTACCTCACGAGCCCTAAGCGCCAACTGATCAAATTCACATCAAACGCGGAAGATTTGCGCGATCCCTTCAAACCTTGCAATAGAGTGCCGCGCAATTTCTATCATGCGGCGAAATGGAATCAGTCCGCGACTGACGGCGGGACTCCATCGATAGTGGATTTCCACGTGCATGGGATTGAAGATGCTGCGTGGGAGTTTGATCTAATCGAGTCGACGGTAAACCACGCGCTTCGCTTTCCCAGCGAGGCGTTGGCAGGTCTTGACTATGGCGCGCGCTTTTGCGTTTCTACCCTGAATTCGGAAGTGCTGCCTTTGTTGGGAGATAGCGATCAACTTGAAGTGCTGGAAGTTGGGGGCGGCACGGGCAGCTTCGCTCGATCATTTATCGATCAAGCGCGGAGCTTGAAAATGCCAGCCGGAAGGTCGGTCCAGATCAACTATCACATCATGGATTTGTCCCCGGCGCTGATTCAGAGTCAGCAGCAAAAACTCACTGGCATGGTCCCGGCAGTGACGCACTATCAACAGGACGCTACCAGCTTCAGTCTTCCCGACCGGAAATTTGACCTAATCATTGCAAACGAAGTAATAGCCGACTTTCCTGTCGCGCGGGTGAAACCTACGCGCGACGAGGGTGACGACTCAACGCAGCGTTGGGAAGGCGAGGGTGCCCGCGATCTTGAAAGATATGATCTTGCGGAATTGGCAAACGCAGAGGTGTTTCTGGTAAATACAGGTGTCTTTCGTTTCATCGAGCGAACGTGGCAACACTTAACTCCCGGCGGAGTCTTGATCTTGTCTGAGTATGGGAGTGTTGACACTTTTCCTATTCAAAGTTATCACCTGAACCACGAAGAGTTTTCAATTCATTTCGGACACGTGCAAACGTGCGCCCGCAAGGTAGGCTTTGAGTGCCGGCTGATGTCGCTAAAAGACTTTTTGCAACTGGATGATCAGGTACGGATGCTGGACGGACAAGAGGAACAGATTCTTTGCCTGAATCACGTCTTCCAAAAGCACGGCGCTTCACTTCCGTATGCATTGATATCGCAGAGTGAGTTTCAGAAATCGTTCCAGGAACTCGTAGCTCAGATTAACCTCACGGGCTTTTCGTTTTCACCCTTGGCAAATGGGTTTCATTATGGGCCCAGGATCAACGACTTCATGTTTGCAATCCTGACTAAGCCAAAGTAATTCGTTCTGCTGATAATCAATTTTACTTGAGTTAGGAAAAGAGGAACCTATGGCCGCTTCGCTTCAGCATGAGGACTTTGCCTCGCGGTTAAATACTAACTTTCGCGTGCAGGTCGATGATGCCAACACGGTAGACCTGGTTTTAGCGGAAGTATCGGAACTCAAAACATCCTCCCGCCAGGAGCAATTCTCAATTGTTTTTCGTGGACCGTTCGAGGTGTTTCTGGGGCAGGGCATGCGCCAATTCCAGCACGACGAAATGGGCGACTTCCCTCTCTTTCTCGTTCCGATCAAACAGGATGACAATGGCTTCTATTACGAATCGGTTTTCAATAGATTAAGGAAATGAACGAACAAAACCAAACTTCGAACGCGCTTCCAGCTGTTACGTTGCGCCCCGTGGTCGCTGCGGATGAGCCGCTGTTGTTGGAAATTTATGCGAGCACCAGAGCGGAAGAGATGGCGATAGTGCCATGGACCATGGAACAGCAAGAGCAGTTTGTGAGGATGCAATTCGCCGCACAACAGGAGCATTATAAGAAACTACAACCTGATGCCAATCACGACATCATAATGTTGAACGGTCGTCCCGTAGGACGACTATATGTCGCGCGAACGAAAGAGAACATTGAAATCATGGACATTACCCTGCTGCCGCAGGAGCGGAATTGTGGAATTGGCAGTAGCTTAATCAAGGCCTTGATGAATGAAGCAGCGACCGGGAGACCGCTGAGAATTTATGTTGAGAATTTCAATCCCTCTCTTCGTCTTTTTGAGCGACTGGGGTTTAAAGCCGTAGCAGAAGAGGGTTTTCACTTGCTGATGGAGTGGGGTCCCAAACAGTCCAACGCCTCGCTTTGATTAGAGAGTTCAGGGTAGGTATAAAATTGCGTGCGCACCGGTAAGAAGGCCGCGCTGCATTTCCAAAAATTTTTGTGTGGATGACCCGGATTGCTTGTTATGGATGGAGATGATTAATGATCGCTTCGTACAAGAGTGCGTTCTTGTCCGTCGTCCTCATTGGCACCAACAAAAATGAAAAGGTACCGAGCCGAGCGTGTTCGATCAAGTAGGTGTCCTGCTTCATGATCGGTGTCCGGCTCCCCTTGAATAGTAGGGAAAAGCTCTCTTTTCCGTTGCCAAATTCCCCTGTTCGACGCAGATCTTCAACCGCCACTAATTTCACCTTGCATATTCCACTTGGATCATTGACAAAGAAATCTGTATTTAGCTCCGCTATGAACGCCGCCTTTGACAAGCCTAGGCCCCCGGAAGGAGCCAGCTGTCCCTTTGCAAGGGCTTTTTCAGCCAGGCTCATGGGAACTGCAGCGACAAGCGCAACCAGAGAACCTTTCTTCAAGAAATCTCGACGGGAAGTTGACATGGAACATACTCCTAAAATGGAAGGTTCAAACAGCGTAAGAAGTGGTTTTCAAAGGCGGGCAGTCTATTGCTTCTTTTTCAAACTTGCAACAAAAAAATAATCAAGACAAAAAATCTCTTGTATTCAGGTTCGAGTTCAATATATAGTCCGCGTCGCACTTTACATCAGCTGTCTTGGTGGCTTGTTTAATCCTCGCGCAAGGCAACACAAATAGCGACGACTTCACGAGTACGCCTGATTAGTTTTCAACGTCACTTGAGCAGCGTGGCGATTCCCATAAGACGTAATACCCGGGATCAGAGTCGTTCAAGACGGAAGAAAATGACGTTGCAGCTGTCCTTGCCACGCTAGGACTTCCTTATGAAAAGGAGTAGATCATGTCTCAGCCTTTTATTGGTGAAATCAGAATGTTCGGCGGAAACTTTCCGCCGGCAGGATGGGCTTTATGTAATGGCCAGCCAATTCCTATTTCCGAGAACGAAGCTCTGTTTCAATTGATTGGTACTACTTATGGTGGCGATGGCCAGGAGACCTTCAACCTGCCTAACCTGCAAAGCCGGGTTCCCATTCACCAGGGCCAGGGTCCGGGGACCTCGAGCTACTCTCTTGGAGAGAGTGGCGGCGTCGAAAGTGTAACTTTAACCACAAATCAAATACCCATTCATACCCACGCGGCGCTATGTAGCGCAGTGGGGGGTAACAGCTCAAATCCGGCCGGAGGTTCCTGGGCCGTTTCCGACACGACCCAATACGCGAATGCCGCGCCTGATACCCAGATGGGTAACCCGCCGATTCCCGCCGGACCCGCTGGGGGTTCTCAGCCGCACGATAACATGATCCCTTTTCTTTGCATCAACTACATCATTTCTCTGTTTGGGATCTTTCCGTCGCCAAACTGAGGATCGTTAAAAGCATTCCTCACTTGAAACGATGAGTCGGAACTAATGATGAGTCGGAACTAATAAGGAGCGACGTATGGGCACACCATGGCTTTCTGAAATCAGAATCTTTACCTTTAACTTCGCGCCTAAGGGTTGGGCGGCATGCAATGGGCAGCTTTTGCCAATCAATCAGAATCAGGCGTTGTTCTCTTTACTCGGGACGATGTATGGAGGCAATGGGCAGACCACGTTTGCACTGCCTGATCTTCGTGGCCGTGTTCCGTTTCATGTAGGCGGTGGCTTTACCCAGGGCCAGGCTGGAGGCGAGGAATTTCACACGCTCACTACGTCTGAAATGCCTACGCACACTCACCCCCTCACCGGCAACAACGCCGTGGTCGGGGCTAACGCTAACGCTACAGTCGGGACGCCAGCCGGTAATTATTGGGCCAATAGCGGAAAAACTGTTTTCACAAGCGGACAAGGGAACACCCCAATGTCGCCGGCCACCACCACCAATGTCGGAGGTAGCCAGCCGCATGAAAACCGCTCGCCTTTCCTGGTGCTCAATTACTGTATTTGCCTTTCAGGCGCTTTCCCTTCGAGAAACTAAGGAGAAGAAGAAATGGCTAGTCCTTTTGTGGCGGAAATTAGAATCTGGGCCTGCAACTTTGCGCCGACCGGCTGGGCCCAGTGTAACGGACAACTGTTACCCTTAAGTCAGAACACAGCGCTCTTTTCACTGCTTGGGACAACCTACGGTGGCGACGGCAAGTCCACCTTCGCGCTACCCGATCTGCAGGGAATGGCAGCGATGCATTCGGGTCAGGGTCAGGGGTTGAGCGACCGTTTTCTGGGAGAGAGCGGGGGCGAGACAAGCGTAACGTTGCTGAACACGGAAATGCCTCTGCACGCGCACACCAGCGGAAGGTGTCTAAACTCGGGCGGTGGTTCAACAACTCCCGTAGGCAATATTTGGGCTGTATCGCCGGCTGGTAGAGGATCCTTGAACCTTTATGCTACGCCGGCGACAGGCGCTGTGAATCCGAATGCACTGGCGATCACCGGAGGCGGCCTACCACACAATAATTTGCAGCCTTACTTGACGCTTAACTTTTGCATTGCCTTACAAGGCGTTTTTCCGCCGCGTAACTAAAAATCGAGGTTGCAGCGGGCTTATGGGATATGGCACGGGGCCAGAACTCCATTGTGTTTCTGGTCAGCGTTGGCGAGCAGCGACATTCAGGACTTCACATTCCTCGAATAAATTCGCCCCGCGACTAAAACTTCAATGGTCTTTCCTGAACGTTTAGTTCCTGATTTGGGCAACCTCGGATATTCATATCGCATATGTTGAGGAGGTCGCTAATGCTCGATTCTCAGACTCGAAGAGCTAACTCTCGAACCGCGCGCAAAACCCACAGGGTTTTGTCGATCGTCGCACTCTTCGCCGTAAGTACGGCGACCTTATTCGTAGTTTCTGTGTCGTCTCATTCGAGCCCAGCGAACCGTTCGCGGGAAGAGGGACTGCGTACGAATCACCGAGTTAGCATGCGACCATCTAGCGGTAGTTTGCACTCCAGCCCGGTAGCAGCGCCTCTAGTTGCTAGTATTACGGTCGATAGGACGGACGACAATTTCTCGGCTTCGGCCTGCACCGCTGCGGCCAACGATTGCAGTCTGAGAGGCGCAGTTGCTTTTGCGAACCTCAATCCCGCCACCACCATTAACGTTCCCGCGGGAACGTATCAACTAAACATTAGTGGCAGCGGCGAAGGCTTTAATGGTGACGATTCAATTGGTGATCTGGATATCACCGCGACCAATACAGCCATCGTTGGCGCTGGCGCCGCTACTACAATCATTCAACAGACGCAGCCAAACGATCGCGTAATCGAAGTGAATCCATTTCTTGACGCTGGTTTTGTAACTAGTATTTCCGGCATCACCGTTTCTGGCGGACATGAGACGACCGGGGTCGGAGGCGGCGGGATTATCGCGGGTTCCATTGATAACGTTTTGACGGTGACCAATTCTGAAATCTCCGGTAATTCAGCGACCGGCGCAGGCACGTTTGGTGGTGGCGGAATTTCTTTTACCGGCGGCAGTCTGAACCTGAACGGCACTACAGTCAGTGGTAACTCGACGAGCGGCAGTGGTGGCGGGGTAGGGTATTCGGCAGGGGACCCGTTTGCGAGAACACCGTCAGCCGGCGTGTTGACTGTAACCAACTCGACGTTTAGCAATAATAGCGCGAGTGGCGGTGGTGGTGGTGCACTTGACCTGTTCGACTTCAATCTCGGCCTCGGCACCTACAGCGTTTCGAGTTCTTCATTCCAGAGCAACAGCGCCACTACTGGAAACGGCGGTGCGATTTTGGTTGAAAGTGGCGGGCCGCTCGCAGTTACCACCAGTTCGTTCACAGGTGGTACTGCTACGGTCGCTGGGGGCGCTATTTACTCCGGTGGCACGGCAGCAAACGTCCAGTACTCCCGATTGGTGGGAAACACCGCTGCGAGTGGGAGCGACATCTTCAGCACTTCAGGCACGCTCACCGCAAATGACGACTGGTGGGGCATCAATACTGGACCAGCTCCGGGCCGTTTTTCCAGCCCTTCGGGTGATATCACGCCGCTGACATATTTGCAGCTTCAAGCGAGCGCGATTCCCAATGTGATTTGCGTGGGTGATACGTCTACTATCACCGCAGACATCAAAAAGAGAAGCGCCGGTCCGGATTTGACTGTCGAGCTAAATGGTCTACCGGCATTCCCCGCGACATTTATTAACACTCCGCTGGCGGTCGGTAGCCTTTCCGGGGTGAGCGCGAATTTCGTAGACGGCCAGGCGTCAGCGACATTCACGGGCGCCGCTTCAGGAACGGCCTTTATTGACGTCACGGGCGACAATCAAACAGTTACTGCTACGGTTACTGTGGGGGCGGCCACCACTACCACTGATCCGGCAGATGCTGCGGTTTGTCAGGGTGCAACCGCAAACTTCTCAACCACGGCGTCTGGCACCGGTCCCTTCGATTACGCCTGGACACTAGACGGCTCGCCCTTCAATGGCGACAGCGCGAGCATCAACGTGCCGACCGGCTCGCTCAGCGTTGGCAATCACACTGTGTCAGTAACAACGACCGGCAGTTGTGGCAGCGCTTCACAGAGCGCGACGTTGACGGTGCAAGCGCCTACAGCCACAACGGATCCGGCAGACCAGACGGTTTGCAAGGGCGCGACTTCCATCTTCTCAACGACAGCATCCGGTACTGGTCCTTTCCACTATGCCTGGACGTTGGACGGTTTACCGTTCAATGGCGACAGCCCCTCCATCAACGTGCCTACTGGCTCGCTCAGTTCTGGCAATCACACGGTGGCCGTAACAACGACCGGCAGTTGTGGCAGCGCTTCACAGAGCGCAACGCTGACGGTGGGCTCGCCTCCAGTGATCACACTCACTACCAGCAACATAAACATGTGGCCACCGAGCCACTCTTATCACACGTTCACAGCGTCAGACTTTGGCGCGAGCGCCTCGGGCTGCGACGGCGATCTGACGAGCAGTATCGTTATTGCCAGTGTCAGCAGCGATGAGCCTGAAGACAATCCTCTTGGCGCAGATGGCACCACTCTGAACGATATTGTAATCGCTGCTAACTGCCAGTCCACGCAATTACGCATTGAGCGCGATGGTGATCTTAATGGGCGCGTTTACACGATTACTTTCAAGGTTACGGATTCGGGAGGGAATACCACAACGGCAACGGCGACGGTGTCTGTGCCGATTAACCAAAGCGGTGGCTCCGCCGTAAATGGTCCCGGCCCCGGATACACGGTTAACAGCGCGTGTCCGTAATATTTTTGATTTGGGTCGATCTCACTGAGAAAGGGTAGCTGACATGAGAACTTCATCGCTTACGTCAAAACGTCTGCCGATCCTTACGATTCTTTTTGGTGTATTTGCATGCCTGCCTCTGCTTTCGAACGCGCATGCTGCTGCCACGAGAGTCACAATCGCAAACAACTCAAGTCGCGCAATTCGACATGTTTATGTTTCAGCTGCCAACCAGGATAACTGGGGACCTGATCGGCTAAACGGTTCGATTCTTCCGGGCGGCGGGTCATTTACTCTCGACAACGTTTCTTGCAGCGGTTCCGGTGTAAAGATCATTGCTGAGGATCAGAATGGCTGCTTTCTCTATCAGGTAGTGGCTTGTAACGACAACGTGACCTGGACTATCACTAACGATGCAGTGCCGGACTGTGGTAACTGAATCCCGGTTAGATTCGGGTTTTTACAACTTGCGGGGCGCAGAAAGATCTGCGCCCTATTGTTGTCTTGACCGACCAGTGTCTCCCCACAAAGAATTCTCAATCAGGTTAATATCCCGCTGTGGAGATTAGCTTGACGACGAACGGTTTCCGAGGCTGAACACTATTGACCGCGACAGCGAGCCCAACGTAAAGTATGTCGCGAATTGATCCCGACGTTATTTGCAGGCTGTTCACACCCGCGAGTCCTCTGACTGCACGATCGCTCGGATATTAACAACTACCGCTGACAGAACAAGGAGAATCCCTCGATGTACCCCGTTAAGAACCCCGCCCGTGACGCGCGCAACGGAAACTTTTCCTCAACACGTTGGGCAGCCATCAAGCTGCTTTTGGTTTCATTGCTGACGGCTTCCATACCTCTCGCGATGTACGTGCAGGTTGATTCCAAGGCGTCGGCGGCGTCGGTAATGGTACAGGCTCCCGGACAGGGCAAGCCGTACTTTAACTTTAGGGACGGGCGTCGGGCGCGCGTGGATTATCAGGGTGAGCAAAATCTGACGGCAGCGTTGCAATCCGGTCAGGCGCAGCCTCGATCGTTGGCCTCAATTGTTCTGGCTGCCGACGCGGTGCCGGACTTGATCACAGGCTATGCCTACAACGGCATGGGAATCGTTACCGTCCAGCACGGCAACCCGGAAGCGTTTGCGCCCAAAGATGACTCAATCTTCTTGCGGATGCAGCAAGGCTATAACCCCGATTCGCTATTACCGGTTGTCGAGACTTATCTGGTTCCGGAGAGTCCCGACTTTCTCGAGGTCGGCGATTTCAATTACGACAATCGCAAAGACGTTTTGGTGGGCACGCGTGGTGGCGGTCTCTATCTTCTCTCCGGAGACGGCCGCGGCGCGCTTAACGCTCCCGAACAGATCTCGCTGCCTGGAGCGGTGACGAGCTTGGCGACCGGGGAGTTCCGCGTGGCGGACGGCTGGCCTGAGGTGGCCATTGGGGTGAACGGCCCGTCGGGCGCTGCAGTGCTGATTTTCGACGGCCGCCCTGGTTTGACTGGTGAGCCACTGACGGTTCACCTAAGTGCGCCCGCGTCAGCGATCCAGATCGAGCGACTCGACGACGATCCATTTCGGGACATTGCTGTTGCCGTAGGCGATGAGATCGCCATCATTCACGGCTGGAGTCGCAAACAAGAAGTTAATCCGCAAATGCGTATCGAACGCATTAGCTCGGGCTACCACGCCCGAGATCTGGCCGTTGGTTTTTTCCTTTGGAATCGTGAAATTAACTATCAGATAGCCGCGCTTTCGGATGACGGTACCGTCCATATCCTGGACCGAGCCGGATCAGACGCACGACCATTTACCGATCAGGAACTTGCGAAGCGCTCAAAAGGACAGGGAATTAATAAACGCTTTACCGTGGACGCCGAGACAGTGGCGTCCTGGCAACCTGGCGATGCCGTGTCCTGGAACACTGCCCGGGAATATCCGAGTAGCGCATCAGTTTCAGAGACTGTTTTCCAGAAGTCGCACATTTCCTATGGTGAGACGGATGAGATTCTGATTTCAGACGTCGCAGCCGGCAAACTAAACCTTGTGCATCAGAACAACGAGAAAGTTGCGAGTCTGAGCGCGACGAACGACTTAGTTTCTAACAGTGTCGATACTGATGAACCCCCCGCTGCCTTTGTGGCGTTGCCACAAAAGTTGAATGGTTACCGCGATCTGATAGTGGTGAAGGCAGGGAGTGCCTCGCCGACGATAATTCCATTAGCTCCTACTGCAACCCCACCGTTGATCGCTTCGACGATCCGGCTGTAACCGTGGCAGGCAGCGGCGCGGCGGCGTGTACCGGCGCGGCCGGTGATTGCAGCCTTCGCGGAGCCGTGCTGGTGGCGAACGCGAACCCGGGAAGCACGATCACGATCCCGGCGGGCACCTTCAACCTTACGATCGCCGGTGATGCTAATGATCGCAATTTCGTTAGCTTCAATCCATTGATCGGAGATCTAAATGTAAATGCGTCCGGCACTACCATCAATGGAGCCGGTTCGGGGAGCACTACTATTCAGCAGACGACCTTTGACCGCGTCCTCGTGGATAATGCAACCGGCGCGGCGGGATTCGTATTCACGATATCGGGCTTGAAAGCGGCCGGCGGCCGGTATACCGAAGTCAATCTAAATATAGGCGGCGCCGGGATGTTCCTGGGTGGAAATACCAATACCACAACAGTTACAAATTGCCTGTTTACTAACAACCTCCTCACACTAAATGGGGGCGGCAGTCTTGGTGGCGGCGCCATCAATATTACTGGAGGTAACACGAACATAACCGGCACCACTTTCGGTGGCGTCGGTGCGACTGATTTCAACCAGAGCGTCACTAGCGGTGGCGGTCTTGCTTACGACGCGTCAGATTTCATCACGAACGGTCTCGTCGGCACTTTGACGCTGACAAACTCGACGTTCATCCAAAATACAGCAGTCAACCACGGCGGCGGCCTCACGATGTCAAATAGCAATTTGGCTTCGACGACGGTGAACGTTTCGGGCGGGACTTTCACGGGCAATACGGCGTCAGCGACCTCCGGGGCCCTCGCCCTGCAGACCGGCACGCTCACCGTGGCCTCAACCACCTTCACCAATAACACCGCGGTAACGGAGGGCGGAGCAATCCATGTTGGCGGCGGACCTGGAATGCTGCTCGACGGGTCGAGTGGCGCCGTCACATTTACCGGCAACACAGCGCCATTCGGGAGCAGTGTCTCGAATTCGGGCCCAGTCAATGTATCCGGTACTCAGGTCACCATCGGCGGCTCGGTGGGCGTCGATGGCGGTGGCATCTGGACCAACAATGCCGGGAGCACCCTAAACCCAACCAATATCGACATTCGGGGTGGCACCTTCAATTGCAACAACAGCACTATGAATGTGGCTGGCAATCTTGCGCTTGGCCCATCGGGGAACAACATTATTCCTGGTGCGTTCAATGCGGGCTCCGGCACGGTCAACATCGCCGGCAACATCACCACTAACAATACTGCCGGAACTTCGTTTTCTGGCGGTACCGGCCTTTTCAACTTCAACGGCGCTGGTGCGCAAAGCATTAGTGGAAGCCTTTCGCCGACCTTTAATAACCTAACCGTCAATAAAACTGGCGGCAGCACCTTAACTCTTGGCGTAAATACTCCCATCACCGGCAACCTGTCGGTCACGCAGGGCAACTTTAATTTAGTCGGATTCACTGCGAACCGGACCGTCGCAGGCGGAACGCTGACCGTAAGCAATGGCGCCGCGCTGAGGATCGGTGGTACCGGCACACTACCATCGAACTTTTCAACCCATTCAATCGGCGCGACCAGCACCATCGAGTACAACGGAACCAATCAAACGGTCGCCACGCTCAATAGCGCCCAGAAGTATGGGAATCTGATTCTTTCCGGCTCGGGTACGAAGACGCTGGCCGGCGCGATCTCCATCGCCACCTCGTTGACGATTAACGGAACAGCAACGCTGGACGCATCTGCCAGCAACTTCAACATCGACAACGCGGGTAACTGGAACAACAACGTTGCGGCCGCCAACTTCAATCCCCGCGCAGCAACGGTAACGTTCAGTTCCGGAGCGCAGACTATCGGCGGCAGCGCGACTTCCCAAACCTTCAACAATATCGTGATGAACAATACCTCACTCACGGTAGGCGGTAGTACAACTACCCTTAATATCAACGGAAACTTGACACTCACCGCCGGCGTTTTTTCGCCGGGCACGGCCGCCAATATCAATATCGGCGGGAACTGGACGAACAATATTGGGCCCGGCGGGTTCGTGCCGGGAACCGGTACCGTTACCTTTAACAGCACCACAGCCGGTCAAGCGATCAACGGGACCGCTGCTAGTCAGACTTTCAATAATCTTACGGTTAGCAAGACCGGACAGGCCTTGAGTTTTGGTGGCAGCACTACGCAACTGGATCTCAATGGCAACTTCAACTTGACCGCCGGTACTGTCACAGCGCCCGCGACGATTAATGCAAACGCAGATTGGACCGTGGCCACCGGCGCGATCTTTACGCCCGGCGCAGGTACGGTCAACTTCAACGGTTCCGGAGCCCGGAATATCAACGGCACCGCTACACTTCAAGCTTTCAACAATCTGGTAATTAACAAGAGTGGTGGTGGTTCGGTAACCAATAGCGGTAGCGCAACCAGTTATTCGGTCAGCGGCGGAATCACTCTCACGGCGGGAACCTTTGCCCCGGCTGCAGTCACGATCAACCTGGCCGGCAATTGGACTAACAACGGGGGAACCTTGACGCCTGGTACTTCGACAGTGGTCTTCAATAATGGTGCAGCTCCACAGTCAATCACGGGCACCGCCGTTACTCAGACTTTCAACAACATCTCGGTGACTAAGAGTGCTCAGTCGCTGAGCGTTGGCGGCAGCACCACGACGTTGAACCTTAACGGCAACATGAATATTGCTTCCGGCAATTTCAACGTCGGCACGGCGGCAAACGTTAACGTCGGCGGTAACTGGACTCACGACAATACGGCTACGTTTACCCCAGGTGCTGGCACCAACACCGTTACTTTCAATGGCACCGGTGCGCAGAGTTTGAACGGCACAGCAACGGCCGAGGCTTTCAATAATTTTACGGTTAACAAGACTGCAGGGACCTTGAGCGGTGGCGGCTTGATTGCCACTCTGACCATCAATAAGGACTTTACTATTACCCAGGGCACCTTCGCCCCGGGCGCAACCCTGCTGACGATTAACGAATCGGGCGGTAACTGGACGAACAACGGAACGTTCACGGCGGGAACCGGCACGGTGATCTTCAATGCAAACGGAGTTGCACAGACATTGTCGGGAGCTACTACGTTCAACAACCTGACCATCAATCACACCGGCGCTGGCAATGTCGATGCCAGTGGCAGCACGCTGACCGTAACCGGCTTGCTCCGAATTCAATCCGGCACATTTATCAGTTCGAGTCAGTTTAACAACGTGCAGATCGACAGCGGTCAAACTCTGCAGGGCTCGAACGCGACGACCATGAGTGTCTCAGGCAACTGGACTAACAATGGGGGCACGTTTACAGCCAACGGCAACACAGTCAACTTCAATGGCGCCGGGGCCCAAACAATCGGTGGCACGTCTACGACTCAGACATTCAATAACTTCACCGTCAACAAAGGCGGGGGCACTCTGAGCGTTGCGGCCAGCACGACTGCGTTGGATATCAACGGTAACGTGACTTTAACAGCCGGCACTTTTGCGGCGGGCACAGCCACTACCATTAACGTTGGCGGCAACTGGACCAACAATGCGACGTTCACGCCAGGAGCAGGCACTGTTGTTTTCGATGGCGCGAATAACACACAAACGCTAGCGGGGAACACCTCGTTCAATAACCTGACCATCAATCACACCGGCACCGGTAATGTGACGGCAGCCGGCAGCACGCTTGCGGTCACCGGTTTGATGCGCGTGCAGGGGGGCACGTTCATTAGCGCCAGCACCTTCAACAATGTACAGATCGATAGCGGCACAACGTTGCAAGGTACTAACGCGACAACGATGAACGTGTCTGGCAACTGGACAAACAACGGAGGAACGTTTACAGCCAATGGCAACACGGTGAACTTCAATGGTGGTGCTGCTCAGAGCATCAACGGCACGGCAAACACTCAGACTTTCGACAACTTCACAGTGAATAAGACGGTGGGCATAGCTGTGACTGTGGGCGGTAGCACGACTACGCTGGATATCAACGGTAATGTGATTCTGACCCAGGGTATTTTTTCGGCGGGTACAGCAACCGCGATCACCGTTGCCGGCAACTGGACCAACAACGGCGGAGTGTTTACGCCGGGAACAGGAACGGTCACGTTTGACGGCGGAGGTGGTCAGACGATAGGTGGCACCACCGCGACCACTTTCAATAACCTTACGAACGCTAATGCAAGCGGGCTCGCCATGAGCTTTGACAACACAGTGAATGGCGTTCTGGCTCTAACCAGCAGCGACATTACTGTGGCTGCCACCAGGACGCTGACGCAGCCCGTCGGCGGCACCTCCAGCGGCACTTTCGATGTTAACGGTCGCGTTCAGCGCACTGGCTTTGTTACCGGCGGGGCAGCGCTCAGCTTCGGAAACCCGCTCAATAGGATCCAGGTAACGGCGGGCGCAGCGCCGGCAAATATCGTGGTAGACCTGACCCGCTCAGTGCCGACGGGCACGCAGGGGTTTCCGACCGCGGTACAGCGCTACTACACGATCACGCCGAGCGCGGCTGGTTTCACCGGCACTTTGCGCTTGCACTATCTGGACTCGGAATTGAACGGCAATGTCGAAGGCCCGAATTTCATCTTCAGGCGCTTCACCAGTGGGATCGGCTGGCAACCCGTGCTTCCGACCAGTTCTGACTTCGTGAACAACTGGCTCGAGGCAACGGGTGTCACGCAATTCTCGCCTTGGACTTTCAACTCAACCTTGGCGCCTACGGCCTCCAACGGGGTTATCACTGGCCGCATAGTTGACGATAAGGGCGCGCCCGTGGAAGGCGCGGTGGTGAGACTGCAGGGAACACAAAACCGCAAGTTCATTACTGACGCGAACGGCTTCTATCGCTTCGACAATGTAGAAACCAACGGCTTCTACACGGTCACGCCTGCGCGCGCCAACTACAGCTTCAGTCCGGCTGAGCGTTCCTTCAGTCTGGTGGGACAGTCTACCGAAGCAACCTTCGGCGCGACGATCGTGGACGACGGGTTTGAAAATCCCTTAGACACGCCCGAGTACTTCGTGCGGCAGCACTACCTTGATTTCCTGAATCGCGAACCGGATGAAGCCGGCTTCAACTTCTGGAGCGATCAGATAATCGGATGTGGCACTGACCAGGGCTGCATCGAGCGGAAACGCGTGAACGTTTCGGCTGCCTACTTCCTCTCGATTGAGTTCCAGCGCACCGGCGGATTGGTGGATGGACTCTACCGCGCCGCCTACGGGGTTCGACCAGATTTCGCCCACTTCCTGCCAGACACACGGACAGTTGGGAACGGGGTGCGGGTGGGCAGCGACGGCTGGGAAGCCTTGCTGGCAAGCGAACACGGAAACGTTTGTTAACAGCTTCGTCAATCGAGCGGAGTTCCACGCAGCGTACGACAGCCTGTCGAATGCAGATTATGTCGACACGCTAATTTCGCACACCGGAGTGAGCTTCACCTCGGCTGAACGCGATACATTGGTAAATGGACTGGCTGCGGGCTCAATGACGCGAGCGCAGGCGCTCAGGAGTATTGCGGAGGACGGACGTTTCGTGAGCGCGAAGTTCAACGAAACGTTTGTGATGATGGAATACTTCGGCTACCTGCGACGTGACGCTGACGCCAACGGCTTCGCGTTCTGGCTGAATAAGCTGAATCAATTCAACGGCAACTTTGAACAGGCGGAAATGGTTAAGGCGTTCATCGTCTCTGGTGAATACCGCGACCGCTTCCCGCGGTAGTGTAATGCGCTAGTAATTTTGGAGTGCGCTGACCTTACAACCACCCCAGCCGGGCTGCCCGGCTGGGGACCCCGGTGTCAGCGCTTTGGTCAGGTGCGACCTGTCGCACCTTTGGTCACGTTGCTACTAACGCAGCCTTGCGGCGTCAAGCCGCCGCAGACCAAAGCGGCGACAGGTCGCCGCACTCCAAAAAGAGTAGCCGCCTGCTCCTGATTTTAAGTTTCGTCTCTCCTCTTCGAACCTACTGTCTGCGGTGGGAATGTGGTATAAAATGCCCAGTCGCCAATCCCGATAATAATTTGCAATAGTCGTACACCGTCTAATCGTCTTTTTTACAATTCAGCGCCAATGATGTGTTGTTCCCCACGTTTGAGCCTGGCTCGACGCCTGCTGGCTTTATCCGTTTCCCTGGCAGTAGTCCTAGCGAGCTTTGCATTCGCGATCGCTTCTACGAGCAAACCTCCAACTCGCGCCACTGGATTAAGCACACGCCAGGCGGATTCCCAAAACAGCGAGCTGACAGTGACATCGTCAAGCGCAACCGCGACCAGGGCGGGTGTTCTTTTGCGTTGGACTACCAACTCAGTTCCCGACAATCTTGGATTCAACGTCTATCGCTTAAAGGACGGCCTGCGCACCCGCGTCAATAAAGAGGTCATTCCGGGCGCATTGTTTGCGCCGGGCACACCCGCGCAAAGGCCTGGCGGTTATTCGTACAGCTGGTTTGATCGTGGCGGCGTGGCGGATTCAACCTATTTCATCGAATCGGTGAATGTTTACGGCGCCGCAAGCATGCACAACGCGATCGTGCCGGTTGGCAGCAAGACCATTTCCGAGTTTGACCAGGCGCCTCAAGCTGCCAGCGCGGCATTGAACGAAAGTGCGGACACTTTTGAAAAACGTTATCCGTTCGAGGAGTCGCAGCAGACGAACCTCGCAACCGGTGCCATCGAAACGCAATGGGAAATAGCGGCGCAGACCGCTCTGAAGATTGCTATCAATAAGGACGGCTGGTATCGAGTAACTCAGCCACAGATGGTCGCTGCCGGTTTCAACCCAGTCGTTGACATCAGGAACCTCAGCCTGTTTGTTGACGGGAATGAGGTCGCGATCAATACCAGTCAGTTCAGTGGCCCGTTTGGTAGCAGCGACTACATTGAGTTCTACGGGCGCGGTCTCGACACGACCACGACCGACAAACAAATCTATTACCTGATCGCGGGAACCACTCCTGGTAAACGCGTCATTGGCGGAATTCAGCTCAACGGCGATCCACCGTCACCTCCCCCTGGCCCAAGCTCGACTCCACCGGTGCCTTCGCCGACTCCGGTTACCGATCTGCCCGGACCAACGACCGCAGGTCCCGTGTTAAATGAACCGATCTTTTATAGTTGGGCACAAAACGACCTGAGTTATTTGATGAGTTCATTAGAACCGCGCAATGCGCCAGAGAAGCAAGAGGTCAAAGAGCGTCCGGCAGCCAATCCATCGCTTGCAAATTCTGACGCCGGCAACGCCCCTCACGATTATTCGACTGATTATGCAAGGACTGGCGCGGACCCGGTTGCCAATAACTCGCCGGCGGCAAACACTGAGCGGCAGTCAACTACAAGCGATCGCGGCATTAGTAGGACGGGCTCGGTTGCTTTGCCTAATCCTCCTGCGGTCGTTAATCCCGCGCCCAAGCTCGCGCCGGCTTCGCCGCGACCAGCATTCAAGGCTGGTCGTCAATTGCGCAAACGCTCGCGTACTAACAAGCGGACGCGTCGCACTCTCAGGCGCCAGCCTAAACAGGAACACAGCCATGCTCTGCCGGCCGCGGCTACGGCGCTGCCAAATTATGACTACACAATTCAGAACAAAGAGCGCATCAACTACTTTTCGAACCTGTTGAATGGCGAGGAGGAAAATTTTTTCGGACGCGTCATCTCGACCACTCCTGTTACCCAGACATTGGTAGTGTCAAATCCGGACCTGAGCGCCGCTGGATCCGCAACGCTGGAATTCGCCTTGCAGGGAGTTTTGAATACACAGACTAGCGCCAGCCATCAAGTCAGCGTGTCTTTCAACGGCATCGCGATTGGATCGCTGGACTTTGCCCCTCTCGAACATCCCGTGCGGACCTACTCTATTCCGATAGCACTACTTCAAAATGGAAACAACAGCCTGACGTTTACGAAAACGTCAACGGGAGAAGTTTGCCTTGTCGATTATATTCGGCTCACCTATCCCCATACTTTTAAGGCTGACACCAACTCCCTGAAATTCAACCTGCGCGGTTCTCAAACTATAAAGGTAGATGGCTTTTCGACGCCGTCAGTGCGACTCATCGATTACACTGATCCTTTGAATGTCAGAATTAGCAAACCGGCGTCCGAGGCTAGTGTGTTGGGATATGCGATCGCGGTGCCTGTGAACGAATCTCGCTCCAAGCCGCAGCGTCTGTTGTACGCGTTTCCGCAGGGACAATTTGATCAGCCGGCCGGGCTCTCTTTGAATCAACCTTCCAGCCTTAATCAGGGTGATCTGTCGCCGAGCGTTACCAGTGGCGCTGATTTCCTGATCATCGCGCACAAAAACTTTATTGCGAGCCTGGCGCCACTGGTCAGTAAGAGACAAAGCGAAGGCAGAATTGTAGCGGTCGTTGACGTTGATGACATTTACGATGAATTTAGTTATGGCACCCATGGGCCGCAGGCAATCAAGGACTTCCTTTCGCATGCATTGACTTCGACAAACTGGGTGACTAAGCCGCTCTACATAATTTTTGCCGGGGACGCTTCCTTTGACGCGCGAGATTACCAGCACCTCGGGGATTTCGATTTCGTGCCCACGAAGCTGGTCGATGCCACCTTCAGCGAAGCGGTCAGCGATGATTGGGTGGCAGACTTCCACGGCGGACCTAATGACACTCCCGACGGCATCGCGGATATTCCGGTAGGCCGTTTGCCGTTCAGGACTGTGGCGGACGCTAATCTGGTAGTTTCCAAGATCGTCAATTTCGTGCCGCAGCCACAACCGCAAAGCGCTATGCTGGTGGCCGATGAAGATGAATTCAATACTTTCGGTTTCGCCGCGACCAACGATGTGTTTCAAAGTTTGCTGCCTGCCACTATGAGCGTGCAGCGACTTAACCGCGCTCCGCAGCCGCCGGGAGTTCCATCTCAAACGCTGACCAAGGCTGACATTGTTAACGGCTTCAATTCCGGACCCTCGCTGGTAAGTTACTCAGGCCACGGAAATGTAGACGTCTGGACCGGCGCCGCGTTGTTTACCTCTCCCGACGCGCTTGCCTTGACCAATGGAACTAACAAACTTTCGTTCGTGGTGGTGATGGACTGTCTTAACGGCTACTTTCAGGATCCCACACTGCTCTCGCTATCTGAGGCGCTGTTGAAAGCGCCTAACGGAGGCGCGGTCGCCGCTTTTGCGTCCTCCGGTTTGACAGTCGCCCAGGGACAACATCAGATGGGCGAAGAGTTATATACCCAGCTTTATAGCGGCTCTCCTATGGCGCTCGGTGATGCGATCAAGATCGCCAAAGGCGCAACTTTCGACATCGACGTGAAACGCACCTGGATATTCTTTGGCGATCCGTCGCTCAAGATTCGTTGAGTTTCGAACTACTTCACTAAAATTCCAAGGCGTGACGCCAAACTGCGTTCCATTTCAGGAAAGGCAAATCAAAGTGTCTACAAAAACCCGCTTGGTGATCAAGCGTCGCATGAAGGCGTCTCGCGTGCTCGTTTGCTGTCTCGTGCTGGCGATGTTTGGCGGCTGGTACGTCAGCAGCACTCAAGTGCGCATTGTTGAGGCTTTATCCGTCACGACTATCGGCATACCCATCACGCAAAACTTCGACACCCTGCCGGCTTCGGGCAGTACCACTTTTGTTAACGATTCCACGTTGCCTGGTTGGTACAGCGCCCGCACCGGCACGGGCACCACCATCGTTGCCAACGACGGCAGCAGCAACGCCGGAAACCTCTATAGCTACGGCACTGGCACAAGTACTGACCGCGCCCTCGGATCAGTGGGCTCAGGCAACGCTACGATCGGCAATCTTTTCTGGGGCATCGTGCTGACTAATAACACAGGCTCGACCATAACATCGCTCGACGTCGCTTATACGGGCGAGCAGTGGCGCAACAGCGCTGCAGCCGCGCAGACCGTCGCCTTCTCTTACACGACTGGCGCAAGCTTCACCGGAACTCTCGCAGAGTTTCAGGCCGCGGGCACGGCTGTGACTCAACTTGATTTCACCAGTCCAGTGACCGGCGGCGTGGCCAGCGCACTCAACGGCAACCTGGCCGCTAACCGAATCGCCATCTCTTTCACGATTGGCGGGCTTAGTCTTGCTAACGGGCAATCCATCTTTTTACGCTGGTCAGATCCCGATCACGGCGGTGCAGACCATGGTCTCGCTATTGACGACTTCTCCGTAACACCGCAAGCGGGTCCGGTGACGCCGACTCTAAGCGTCAACGACGTAGCCTTGGCCGAGGGCAATGCCGGTACCACCACCTTCACCTTTACCGTCAGCTTGACGGCACCGGCCGGCGACGGCGGAGTAACGTTTGATATCGCAACTGCAGATGGTACGGCGCAGGATGACAATCCGGTCACTGAAGACAACGACTACGTTGCCAAATCCCTAAACGGACAGACGATCGGCGTTGGAAATACTTCTACCACTTTCACTGTTGACGTCAACGGTGACGCGGTGCAGGAAACGAACGAGACTTTTTTCGTCAATGTCACCAACATCACGGGTGCAAATGTCGGCGACACTCAGGGCCAGGGAACGATCCAGAACGACGATGTAACTCTGGTGAAGATTCACGACATTCAGGGTAACGGTAGCACCTCTCCTTTAGCTGGATCCGTCACTACCAGTGGAATCGTGACGGGCTTGAAAACCAATGGATTTTTTATTCAGGAGCCGGACGCTTCGATTGACGCCGATCCGAATACTTCCGAAGGAATATTCGTCTTTACCTCTTCAGCGCCGCCGGCACCGGCTGTGATTGGCAATCTGGTTCAGGTGGCGGCCACGATTCAGGAGTTCATCCCATCTGCGGATCCGCCCAGCCCGCCAATGACGGAACTCATTAGCCCTTCCGTTGTCTTACTCTCAAGCGGCAATCCGCTGCCCGCGCCGATTGTTATCACCCCATCCGAGACCACGCAGGCTTCGGAAACGAGTAATCCGCTGGACTCGCTTGAAGAGTATGAAGGCATGCGAGTGACAGTCACTTCACTGACAGTAAGCGGCGCGACTCAGGGTACGATTACTGAACCTGGGGCCACGGTCAGCTCGAATGGTGTTTTTATCGGCGTGGTGACCGGCGTCGCCCGACCGTTTCGCGAGCCGGGAATCAATATCAGCGATCCGTTACCGGCCGGCGCTCCCATCACGATTCCGCGCTTTGATGAAAACCCGGAAAGAATTCGGGTTGACAGCGATGCGCAGCCGGGGACGACTGCCATCGACGTGGCGGCCGGAACCGTCATAACCAATATCACCGGGCCACTCGACTATGCCTTCCGCTGCTATACGATTGATCCCGATGCAGCTACTACTCCGGTAGTCGGCACCCAGCCGGGTTCGACAGCAGTGCCAATTCCCACAGCGAATGAAGCAACAATCGCTTCATTCAACATGGAGCGCTTCTTTGATACTGTTAATGATCCTAACACCTCTGACCCCGTGCTCACCGCCGCCGCTTACGACAGAAGGCTGAACAAGGCGTCGCTGATTATTCGTACGTTGCAGCATTCGCCTGACATCATCGGCGTTGAAGAGATGGAGAATCTCACTACGCTTCAGGATGTCGCCGCCCGAATCAATCTCGATGCCGGAACCCCGGGCGATTACCAGGCTTACCTTGTCGAAGGAAACGACATTGGAGGCATAGACGTGGGCTTCCTGGTAAGGTCTTCTCGCGTCAACGTAATTAGCGTGACGCAAATTGAACTAGCCGGCTGCGTGAGTACAGCGGCGACTTGTTACAACTACGTCAATCCGAACACCGGTACGACTGAGTTGCTCAACGATCGTCCGCCCCTGGTTTTGAAAGCCAGTATCAACCGACCAGGCGGCGGCGTATTACCAGTTACCGTTATCGCCAACCATCTCCGTTCGCTAGGTAGTGTTGACGACGAAGTGACGGTTAATGGTACCGGCACCGAAGGCGGACGCGTTCGGGCCAAGCGTCGCGCGCAGGCTGAATTCCTTGCGAATCTGATTCAGAATGAGCAGACAAGTGATCCAAATATCAAGCTCGTGGTCCTTGGCGATATGAATGCGTTCCGCGTCAATGACGGCTACGTGGATTCAATCGGCACAATCATGGGAAACCCAACCCCGGCTTCGCAGGTGACGCTTGCCAGTTCCGATTTAGTCTCTCCCAATCTTACGGATTTGGTTGACGTGTTACCGGCAACCGGACAGTACTCATACAACTTCGACGGCAACGCCCAAACACTAGACCATATTCTTTTGAGCCGAGTCGCTCTGGTGTTCATGACACGCTTCGCCTACGTGCGTAACGATTCTGATTTCGCGGTTAAGAACTACGAGAGCACCAACGATCTTCGTATTTCTGATCACGACCAGCCGGTTGTTTACCTGGATCTCACGCTCTCGCCGACCGCAGTACCGGGAGTCGTCAGCGGGCGCATTACCGATTCAAACGGAGTCCCCTTGGCCGGCGCGGTAGTGAATTTGACCGGCACCCAAAACCGCAAGTTCATTTCCGACGCTAACGGTGAATATCGCTTTGAGAATGTTGAGACCGGCGGTTTCTACACCGTCAAGCCTTCAAGTGTTAACTATTCCTTCAGTCCGGCTGAAAGGTCATTCAGCCAACTCGGCACCAGCACTGAAGCAACGTTTACCGGTTCGCTGGTGGGTGGCGGGTTCAGTAATCCTTTAGACACGCCCGAGTATTTTGTCCGCCAGCATTATCTCGACTTTCTGAATCGCGAACCAGACGAAAGCGGATTCAACTTCTGGAGCGATCAAGTGCTTACCTGCGGCGGAGATGGGGCGTGCATCGAGCGGCGTACCATCAACGTCTCGGCGGCCTATTTCCTGTCGATAGAATTTCAGCAGACGGGCGGACTGGTGGACGGGCTCTATCGCGCGAGTTATGGGCGGGCGCCACGCTTCGATGAGTTCATGCCGGATGCCGCAACGGTCGCATACGGTGTGATTGTCGGGGAACCTGACTGGGAAGGAAGGTTGGCGACAAACACACAAGAGTTTCTCGATGCCTGGGTCAACCGGGCCGCTTTCCATGCAACCTATGACAATCTGAGGAACGGAGCTTACGTTGAAGCGTTAATCAGCAACACCGGGGTGACGTTCAGTGAGGTTGAGCAAACGACGCTCATCGGTGCCTTAAACACTGGAACTCTGACCCGGGGCCAGGTCCTGCTGCAAGTCGCACGGAACGAACGGTTCGTCAAAGCGAAGTTCAACGAAGCGTTTGTGCGGATGCAGTATTTTGGTTATCTGCGACGAGATCCGGATGATGATGGTTTCTATTTCTGGCTAAACAAACTAAACGAGTTCGAAGGTGACTTCGAACGGGCGGAAATGGTTAAAGCGTTCATGGTTTCCGGTGAATACCGCGACCGCTTTCGTCAATAGGGTTGGCTCTCGGCTGAAATGGTATGGCGACGGGCAGAGTGGGCTCTTGGGCTTCCTTTGTCCGCCTTGCGGCAACAGAATTCGCTCACGACTGTTTTCAGTCCAAGGATCTACTTTCAACTATTGACATCCAATGTCGTTTGCGAATAACCTCGCGCTCACCAACTTCGCAACTCGCGGACAGCGCGGTAAATTGATTCTCAAATCGGCGCCTCTCTAATTGAAGCAGTGGATCGGGGGTCCGTAACTAACGTGGTGTATTGGTCAACCGGCAACGGTCTGTTCAATAGGAGGTCGTCCTGCTTCGAGCTTCGGTGCTTCGGAACTTGGGGATGACAAAACGGGTTTCCGAGCGCCTTTTCCCGACAAAAACCAAGCTGGCTATTGACTAGTTCGCCTCTGCGAGATATTGTCATCAACGCTCGTACAGGCCATCGTCTCTAATCAGTGAACACCAGTTTTGTTGCACCAATAATAGCGCTTTTTTAAAGGTAACCAGGTAGGTTCCGGATAATGGATTTAGCAGTCCGGAGGCCAAAGGCATCGGCGGAACTAGTTTAAATCATTCCGGGTTAGATTTTTTCGGAACTTACGACGAGTAGTTTTCAGGATTGCAATAAGGAGCTGCACATGGAAAAGATGCCGCAAGCGCGAAGAACCGGACTAATAATTCAGGCAGTCGACGGTGAGATCCTGATCTATGATCAGAACACCAATAAGGCACATTGCCTGAATCAGACAGCTGCGAAGGTATGGAAGTATTGTGACGGCGAAACCAGCTTAGCGGAGGCTTGTAAGGCGTTGTCGTGTGATCTGGATACCTCAGTCGATGAGAAACTGGTTTGGTATGCTGTCGATCAGTTCTCCAAAGATAATTTGCTTGAGCAGGGCATAGAGCCGCCGGCCTTTATCATTGCCGGCATGAACAGAAGACAGATGGTGCGAACACTGGGATTGGCCGCGCTTATAGCGGTGCCGCTGGTAACTTCGATCGTCGCCCCTACGCCCGCGCAGGCGGCAACTTGTATGCCGCCAGGGCAACCCTGTGGGACCGCCGCGCAGTGCTGTAGCGGAGTTTGCACTGGTGCACCTTCCGGAACTTGCGCTTAAGGCCTCTGCCGAAAGCTGCCGCATATTACTAGACTGCGGCAGCTCTACTTTCGGCAGGTGTGCGATTGCTCTCTTGCGAGGTTCAGATTTTGATCTTGAATGGACCTTCTTTTAGCTGAGCATGAATTCTACGTTAGTCCAACCAACTGACATTTCAGTAAACGAAATCGACAGGCTCACTACTGATTTTGTACCCCCGACAAGCCGCGTATGCTGAGAAGTAGCTATCCTGCTTGCTGCCTAAATTTTTAGCCGTTATGTGTTACCAGAAGTCAATCTGGTTGTCGGTAAAGAGTCAGGGTTTTTGTAACTATTGAAGACTCGGAATCCCGTTATCAATATGTAACCAAGGAGTAAAGCCATGTATTGGGTAGCCCCTCATATTCCGACTCGCCGCCAAACGTTGCGAAATCGAGTTTTTCTTTTACTGGCAGTTTTGGCGCTAATGGGCGCTACTGCTGCGATCCCCGATCTGCTCCGAAGTGCTACGGCACAAAAGGCTGCAAAGCGCACGACCATTTCTTCGCCACGTAACCGGAATTCGGGCAAGTATAGAGCGAAGAATACACAGGTCCTTTCGGAATCAAGATTAGCTGATGATGGGTCCATTATTCCCGGCCAAATGATTGCCGAGCCTGTACAGCGGAGTATGAGTGAGATTAATGCCGAACAGGGAGCTCGCCCCACCACTAACCGCAGGTTAACAAAGCCGGAATTTGAATCGCCGCGAAATCCGGATCTTCCGGCCGGACCGGGCACGGTGGCTGCCAACCAATGGCCGTTGCCGGCGAACACCACACAGTCAACGCAGTCGAGCGATCTCGCTCCACTCGCACCGCAAACTTTGGGTACGCAGTTTGACGGGGCGACCGGTCCCACGGAAACAGGAGCATTTCCCCCGGATACCATGGGCGCCATCGGACCTACACAGTTCTTTGTTTTTCTCAATGGCAGGATGCGCACCTTTAACAAAACCACCGGAGTCGCTGATGGAGTAGTAAATGTAGATTCCGATGTGTTTTTTGCTTCGGTCATAACTCCGCCAGGCGCCGGCGAAGTTTCTTTCACGTCAGATCCACAAGTGCGTTTTGATCGCCTGTCCAATCGCTGGTTCGTGGTAATTATTGATGTAGTTTTGAACGCTGCAACTGGAGCCACAACTAAGGCCAACCGAGTCTTAATGGCGGTCAATGATGCTGCAAGTAACGGCACAATTTCCGGCACCACGGTTTGGACTTTTTATCAATTCCAGGGAGATGCAACACTCTTTACCGACTATGAGTCTTTGGGTATAGACGCGAGCGCCCTCTATATAGGCGGCGACATGTTTACGCTTGCAGGGGCTTTCAATAGCACCAAGGGATTTGTCATACCGAAAGCGCCTGCCCTTACGGCCTCACCGCTTACTGTTTGGGCCTTTTCCGGTCTGGTAGCAACTCCAACGGGCGCTGGACCATTCGCTCCGCGCGGAGTCGATAATTACAATCCCGCCAATACCGGCGTGACCGCGGAAGGGTATTTCATCGGCGTTGACAATGCGACTTTCAACACGCTCATGCTACGGCGCGTCACGAATCCCGGCAGCCTCGGGCCGGCGCCAACGATCAGCGCGAATATTTCCATTGCGCTGCCGCTACCCACCAGGTTCCCGGTTCTGGTGCCCCATCTTGGGAACACCGCTGGTACCGGTGGCAGACTGGATAGTTTGGACGATCGGCTTTACGCCGCTCACATACGCAACGGCAGGTTATGGACGGCGCACAATATTGGCGTCAACAACACTGGTGTTGCCGGCGCTTCGAACAACCGCAACGCCGGTCGCTGGTACGAGCTTCAGAACGTGATCAGCCCGGGAGTACCAGGTGTTTTGCAGTCGGGCACCTTGTTCGACAACAACGCCATTAACAACGCCAATCAGCGGAATTATTGGATCCCTTCCATCATGGTTTCGGGCCAGGGCCATGCGGCCCTGGGTTGCAGCATCGCGGGCACAAACGAGAATATTAACGCCTTTACCACTGGGCGTCTTACCGGAGACACGCTGGGAACTTTAAGAGATGGGCCCGGAGGGGCGGCATTGCCAGGTTACACGGCGAGTGCCACCGCTTATAACCCACCCGGCGATCCGGGTGGACCAAGTCGTCGTTGGGGCGATTACTCATTCACGTCTCTGGATCCCAAAGACGATATGACCATGTGGACCATTCAGGAGTACTGCAATGGCACAAATACTTACGGCGTGCGAGCAGTAAAACTGATCGCGCCCCCGCCACCGCCTACAAACGTCGCAGCTCCTTTGGGTCTTCAGCTGAATAATCCGTCGACCAACGTCACGGTGACGGGAACAGCACCAGCCGGACAGGGTTTCTATGATCCCGGGCCCAACCCGGCTGCGCCCCACACTCCCTTCACGCACATCAGTGCCTCGGGACCCGGTATTATTGTTAACAGTATTACCTTCAATACACCGACCCAGGTGACTATTAATGTCTCAACGGTTGGCTCAACCCCCGGTACCAAAACGATCACCATAACTAACCCCGATGGTCAGACTACAACAGTCCAGGTAACTGTTGGTCCAACCGCGGCGCCGGCTTCAATCAGTGGGCGTGTTACTACACCGGATGGCGCACCATTGGCCGGTGTAACCATGAACCTGAGCGGGGCGCGCACCGCAAAAACGATCACCGACGCCGGTGGCAATTATCAATTTGCCGGCACCGAGGTTGAAAACTTCTATACCGTGACGCCGTCGCTTGTGAACTATCACTTCACTCCGGTGGAACGTTCGTTCTCCCTGCTCGGCACCAAAACTGATGCCGTCTTTACGGGCGCGCTTGATGCTGTCATAAGCGGCAACCCGATTGACACGGCTGAGTATTTTGTCAGGCAGCATTACCTCGATTTCCTAAATCGTGAGCCTGACGAAAGCGGGTTCAACTTCTGGAGCGATCAGATCCTGGAGTGTGGTTCCAACGCCAGTTGCCTGGAAGTCAAACGGATTAATGTCTCGGCAGCCTATTTCCTTTCGATTGAATTCCAGGACACTGGCGGATTCGTTGACGGGCTCTACCGCGATAGTTACGGCCGTCGTCCAAACTATGCTGAGTTCATCCCCGACACTCGGCTGGTCGGCCGTAATGTAATTGTTGGGCTTGCCGACTGGGCGCAGCAACTGGCTTCGAACAAACAAACGTTTGTCGATGCCTGGGTACAGCGTCCAGAGTTTCAATCCACTTACAGTGCTCTCTCAAACACAGCATACGTAGACAAGTTAATCGCCAACACTGGTGTCAGTTTTACCACCGGCGAGCGCGATGCATTTGTAAGCGGATTAGGCGACGGTTCGATGACGCGGGTAACCGTGCTACGTCAGATAGCGGAAGACGGCCGATTCGTGAGGTCGAAGTTCAACGAAACCTTCGTCATGATGGAATACTTCGGCTATCTTCGGCGCGATCCCGACGAATCCGGTTTCCGCTTCTGGCTGCAAAAGCTCAACCAGTTCAACGGAAACTTCGTGCAGGCGGAAATGGTCAAGGCATTCATCAACTCGGGTGAGTATCGACAGCGGTTTGGCCAGTAACGAGTGGGACAGACATTCCTGTCCAGTTCGTAAAACACAAAAGGCGGGGAATCAATCCCCGCCTTTTCCTTTCGCTGAAACTTCGGGCCAGACTCTAACCTTGCTTCACGGTTAACTGCGCTTGACTAGGTTCGTTCTGGCGAGAAACTGCATCAGGGTGCCCGCTGCTAACGATTGGCGGAGGCGGCGGATTCGCCACCAAAACCTCGAGAGCGGCATCAATCACTTCGCTAATCCGCCCAACAAATACTATCTGCAATTCCTTACGCACATCATCAGGTAACTCTTCGATGTCCGCCTCGTTGCGCGCGGGAAGCAAGATGCGCCGAATACCGGCCCGGTGAGCTGCCAGGATTTTTTCCTTTAACCCGCCTACCGGAAACACCAAACCTGAAAGCGTAATCTCGCCAGTCATCGCTGTATCGGGCCGCACGCGTCGTCCTGTGTAGAGTGACGCCAGGGCGGCGGTAATCGTTACCCCCGCGCTCGGGCCGTCTTTCGGAATAGCGCCGGCGGGCACATGCAGGTGAACTCCGTATTCCTTGAACATCTCGGCATTAATGCCAAACTCATTAGCGTGTGACCACAAATAAGACTGCGCTGCGCGCGCGGATTCCTGCATCACCTCGCCCAATTGACCGGTAATCGTCAGACCGCGGCCACCGGGAAGCAGAGTAGCCTCGATGAAAAGCACCTCGCCGCCCATCTCTGTCCAGGCCATGCCCGTGGCCACGCCCGCCGGCAACTCTTTACGCGCCTGCTCAGGATAAAATCTTGGCGCGCCGAGATAGTCGTGGATGTCAGCCGCATCAACGCTAACTGCTTCTGCCTCGGCTTGCGCGATCTTCAGTGCCACTTTGCGCGCCACGCTGCCGATGCTTCTTTCCAGCTGCCGCACGCCGGCTTCACGCGTATAACGCGTAGCTAGCAACTCGACCGCCGCATCGCTTATGGTAAGTTGTCCGGGCTTGAGCCCATTCTCCTCGATCTGTCGCGGCAGCAGATAACGTTTGGCGATCTGCAATTTCTCCATGTCGCTGTAACCGGCGAGGGCTATTACTTCCATACGGTCGCGCAACGGCGGAGGAATTGGTCCCAGCTGATTGGCGGTTGCAATGAAAAACACGCGCGAGAGGTCAAACGGCAGGTCGAGATAGTGGTCTCGAAAGGTGCTGTTCTGTTGAGGGTCAAGAATCTCCAGCAACGCCGAAGAAGGATCGCCACGATAGTCGTTGCCAAGCTTGTCGATCTCATCGAGCATAAGAACAGGGTTGTTGACTCCGGCTCGTCGAATCGATTGAATCACGCGACCCGGCATGGAGCCGATGTAAGTGCGACGATGTCCGCGTAATTCGGCTTCGTCGCGCATGCCGCCCAGCGACATCCGTTCAAACTGGCGGCCCAGGGCGCGGGCGATTGAGCGACCGAGCGATGTCTTGCCAACTCCCGGTGGACCAACAAAGCAAAGTATCGGACTCTTGGTGTCGGGTCGCAGTTTGATGACCGCCAGAAATTCCAGAATGCGTTCCTTAACGTCGTCGAGTCCATAGTGATCTTCATCGAGAACCTTTCGAGCTTCTTTGAGATCCAGCTTATCTTCAGACGACTTTAACCAGGGCAACTCAAGCACGTATTCCAGATAGGTACGGATGACGTGGTAGTCGGGTGCCGCAGCGGGAAGTTTTTCCAGTCGCTTCAGCTCCCGCTCTGCCTCGGTCCGCACTTCCTCAGGCAAGTTGGCCTTCGCCAGGCGTTCGCGCAAAAGCGCGGCCTCAGCCTGCTCGCCGCCTTCGTCCTCGCCGAGTTCCTTTTGAATGGCCTTCATCTGCTGGCGCAGAATGTAGTCGCGTTGAGATTTGTCCATCTCCGACTGCGCTTCCGTCGCAATCTTCGAACGCAGCTGAATAATCTCCAATTCCCGGGCGAGGTAAGCGTGGGCCAGTCGCAGCAGCTCGTCAGCCGTATCGGCTTCCAGCATCTTCTGTTCCTGCTCCACGCCCAGATTGAGAATCGACCCAAGAAAATAAGCGAGGCGTACCGGTTCCACTGAACCTAGCATGGCAACTCTGACTTCAGGCGGAACTCCGGGCAGCAGGGCCAGTGCTTCCTGCACCATCGCCTGGACATTGCGTTTCGTCGCTTCGACTTCTTCCGCATCCTTTATCTCGACTTCGGGCAGAATTTCTACAACCGCACGCAGCTGTGGATCTTCTTGTTTCCATTCGACGACCTTAATACGATCTGTTCCCTGCGCGATGATGTGCATCGTCTCCCCGAGGCGCTCCATTCGCTTGATCATGGTGAGTGTGCCTACCTGATAAAGATCGGCGGTTCCGGCATCCTGGTTGGAGCTGGTCACCTCGGCGCGCACGGTGATGCAAGCTAACAACTTTTCTTCCGTTGCCAGGGCAGCCTCGACAGCGGCGACGGAGCGGGGTCTTCCCACCGCAAGCGGCACTACCGTCTCCGGAAAGAGCGTGGTGTTTTGCAACGCCAGCACCGCAATCTCGAAGGGTTGGCCCGGCTTGCGATCTGTTGCCGGCCGATCTTCAACCGGCGCAGGCTGCTCACCTTTGTCTGTTACCACGTTCGCCTTTTCCAGTATCTCTGACATCTTAGTCTCTTTGGTTTAGGTATCCTGATCGACTCATGGATCAGTCGCAGCGCAGGTTGACAATCAAAAAGCCGTCACGATATTCGTGTTCGATCGAGTCGTGCTCTATATCACAGGGAAACTGTATCGTCTTCTCAAACTGGCTATAAGTAATCTCCATCTGTTGATAGGAAAACCCATCTTTAACGAACGTGTCGCGCCGGCACCCGCGAATTCTAAGGTTTGAGTCGTAGACCATGATTTCCAGGTCATCGGCACAAATACCCGCCAGGTCGACCTTCACGACCCAGCCGTCGGCGCTGCGATAGACATCGGCCGCAGGATTCCACAAGCGGCCTGAAGGTCTAACTCTCCGGGCGACGGTCAACAACGCAACCTCACGATTCGACTTTGGCATAATTAGATAGCTACAGGATAAGGGAAATCCGTGTGAGCCTCAAATTGAACAGCGAAGGGGAGAGTGTAATGTCACTGCGCCGTTGAACCCGGGTTCGTTGCTTTAGCGCTGAGCAATCTCAATCTCCGCCACCAACTGCACGCGCGAGGTGATGTCCAGAGTACCCACCTCGATTGGTGTCGGAACTGCTGCTGACATTGTTTTCATTTGCAACTGGTCTGCATAGATTGGGCGCGGCTGCTGCACACCTTCCTCCTGCACTTCTACGATGCGCACCAATCTGCCACCAAGCGCAGCTGCAATCACCTGCGCCTTGCTGAGCGCTTCCCGTGTCGCTTCAGTTAAGGCCTGATCACGTGCCGGTCGATCCTTCCGAAGCGTGAACGAAATTCCTGCGATGTCGTTTGAGCCTGCCTGGGCCGTGGCGTCGATTACCGTGCCGACCCTGGTTAGATCCGACATAGTGACGGTAACGCTGTTGCGAGCTTCGTAGCCGGTAATGGTTGGAGGCTGGCCCTCTTTGTAGACTCTAATAGGTTGCAGGTTGTAGCCGCTTGTTTTTACTTCCGCACCGGCTCCAGCCGCACTTTTCAGGGCCTTCACTACGGCATCACTTCGATTCGCGTTTTCCTGTTGCGCTTCTATGGCGTTGCGTCCCTGAGTAACAACCGAGACGGTCAGGATCGCCGTGTCCGGTTGTGCCTGAACTATCGAGTCGCCGGTCACGGACACTTTGGTTAGACCGATCAACCCGGCCTGACTGGCGCCGGAGCCGCCTTGTGCTAAAGGGCGCACGGTACGCACTTCGAAAGGAGTGCCCTCCATGTAAGTGGTCATGACATCGGGCCTGGTTTCACCGCTTGATTCAACTTCAGCACCTTCAGCAAACCATTTCTCATGTAGAAACTGCTGCAAATTTAGTATTAGATATTTCTGGTCAGCAGCCGCAATGACCCAGCCTCCGGATTCGACTGTCTTTTGCAGCCGTCCCTGAATCGTCACTTCTTTTGCAAAAACGTGCGTTGTAAACAAAGTCAAGAGTGCCAACGCTCCCAGAACAGTTACTAGTTTCCTTTTCATTTGTCTTCCTCTTTCCTCGTTCCCAATCTAACGCGCCGAAGACTAACTTCTCGCGCGCTTCGAGAGAACGTGCCGGACCACGGAGTCTTGCTGACCTGCTTCATTGCATTTTGGTTCTCAAATACCGTTTTGTTACGATTCAGAAGTGCAATCAATCGATACTCACAATCAAGCAGCCGATCTACCAAACGAAACCCGAAATGCTGTGGACGCAGGCCGCGTTGAAGATTTACCTGAGGGAACTTGCAAGACAATTGAACTTTCCGGAGGGCGTGAACTCGCTCTCTACCACGTTAATGGCGAATTTTATGCCAGCGAAAACTTCTGTCCCCACAAAGGCGCGCCGCTGGCCTCGGGCACACTTTGCGACCATGTTATCGAGTGTGAGTGGCATGGCTGGCAGTTTGACGTGCGTACCGGAGAGTGCCTTACCGTGACGGAGAAGATTTCGACGTATGAAGTTGTGGTTCGGGATGGAGTGGTGACGATCCTGGTCTGAGAGTAGAGGAAGACAAATTCTTTTGTTTCATTCCGTTGCATCCTGCTCCCCATCATTCCCAATCGCCTCAACCGGACAACACAGGACTGCTTCTTCACACGCAGCCAGCTCTTCTTCAGTTAGTGGTTGCTTGTAAACAAATGAATAACTATTGGCGTCGGAGCGGCAAAAGTTTTCCGGCGCGGTGTCGCGACACACATCGCAGTCAATGCAGGTCGAATCGACGTAGTAAGCGCCGGGCAGGTTTTCTTTCACTCGATCGTTTCGATCAGGCATAAATGATTTCGAATATTAGATTGCGGATTGCGGATTTGAGTTTTGTGATTCTAAGTAGTTCTAAATGAGGACGATTCAGACGAGACGCTAATCGCAAGTCCGCCATCATCAATCCGCAATCCGCAATGGTCACGGGTGTGTCATCTCTTCCGGTTTTACGTACTTATCAAAATCTTCACCGCTCAGGAAACCCAGGGCGACGGCTGATTCGCGCAGGCTGATACCCTTCTTGTGAGCATTCTTCGCCACCTGTGCCGCTTTGTCGTAGCCGATGTGCGGGTTAAGGGCGGTCACCAGCATCAGCGAATCCTGCAGATGTTCATCAATCTGTTCCCGATTCAGTTCGATTCCGCGAATGCAGTATTCGACAAACCCATGCGCCGCGTCGTGTAGCAACCTGATCGAATGCAGGAAATTATGAATCATCACCGGCTTGAAGACATTCAACTCAAAATTTCCCTGCGAACCCGCGAAGGTAACGGCGGTGTCGTTGGCAAACACCTGCACGCAAACCATCGTCATGGCTTCGCTCTGCGTCGGGTTTACTTTGCCGGGCATGATTGACGACCCGGGCTCATTCTCCGGCAGGATCAATTCTCCCAGCCCGCAACGCGGACCTGAGGCGAGCCAGCGAATGTCGTTTGCCATCTTCATCAGCGACGCGGCGAGCGTCTTTAGCGCGCCGCTCGCGAAAACGATCTCATCGTGAGCCGAAAGCGCGGCAAACTTGTTTGGATGCGACTTGAAGGGCAGACCTGTTAGTTCGGCAATTTTTCTGGCCGCGCGTTCTCCAAACTCCGGATGCGAGTTGAGGCCCGTGCCAACGGCGGTGCCGCCAATCGCGAGTTCGAGCAACCCCGGCAGGGACATTCTCAGGCGATCAATGTCGCGCACTATGAGACTGGCCCAGCCAGACATTTCCTGACCCACAGTCAATGGCGTCGCGTCCTGAAGGTGTGTGCGGCCAATTTTAACGACGTCGTTAAACTCTTCAGCCTTCGCCGCAATTGCGTCGTGGATCGTTTGGATCGCCGGCAGGAGTTTGTTCAACTGCTCGGCGCCGGCAATGTACATCGCAGTCGGAAACGTGTCGTTTGACGACTGCGACATGTTGACGTCATCGTTCGGATGAATTGGCGACTTGCTGCCCATAACGCCGCCGGCAAGCTCAATGGCGCGATTCGAGATCACCTCGTTTGCGTTCATGTTGGTCTGGGTACCGCTGCCGGTTTGCCAGACTCGCAAAGGAAAATGCTCATCGAGTTTTCCATCGATAACTTCGTCGCACGCTTGTTCAATGAGCTTTAACTTGTCGGCGGGTAGTTTACCGAGGTCGGCATTTACGAGCGCCGCTGCTTTCTTCAGGATGCCGAGGGCGCGAATCATCTCGCGTGGCATCTTGTCGTCGCCGATGTTGAAGTGCAGCAGTGAACGCTCAGTCTGCGCCCCCCAATATTTATCCGCGGGCACTTCGATCGCACCCATCGAATCGGTTTCGGTGCGCAGTTCCTGTTTCATCTCTTGTTGTTTGCTGGCGTCAGGTGACATAGGTGTACCGTCTAGCGTCCTGCCTGTCCTGGTTTGAGTTGGAGTTTACGAGCGCGGTGTTGCGTGCAGTTGTCATGGCCTCGACCATATTAATTCTACCTCACGTCGGCCCGGGCTTAAACCGTCCACGACCCCGGGACGCTGGTTGTTCACCCACCGGAAGATCGCTGCCTCAGTCCAGAATTGATTACTTATGATGGTCCTCAGCGCGTCCGGGCGACCAACTGCCTAAATGCTTGCCAAGCCCGACGTTAAGTTATAAAGTCTGCCAACGCATCACCAATCCCCCATTTCTAAGACAGGCTTAGGGTGAACTCAAATAGGCCCAAAATTGACGATGTCATCCCCCGTCAACAGCCATTCGTTGCCTGATGATCCGGCGCAGCGTGCTCTCATTTTGGTTGTTGAGCGCAATCCGGCTGTTCAGCGTCTCGAGCGGTTCTTTCTTGAACAGGCGGGCTATATCGTCGAGTTCGCAAGCGATGGCGTTTTGGCCCTGGCGCGAGCGCGGGAGTTGTGTCCAAAAATCGTTGTTACTGAAATCCTGGTGCCGCGTCTGGATGGTCTGAGTCTCTGCCGGGCGCTTAAATCGGATCCAAAAACAAGTTCGATCGTGGTCCTGGTCTTCAGTCACCTTCATGCCGAGGACCGGGCTCTGGAAGCGGGTGCCGATGCCTTCGTCGTCAAGCCAATCGACGAGGAGAATCTCATCGACATAGTATCGAAGCTTTTAGCGATTAGAAGAGAAGGCACGGGAGGATAATCTTTGTCGATTGAGCGTCTCAAAACCGGAAACTCCAACCTGGATAAAGTCCTGCGCGGCGGCTTCCTCGTTAACACTATCAACGTGATTATGGGAGCTCCAGGTACCGGAAAGACAATACTTGCAGAGCAGCTGGTATTTTCGAATGCGACTGCTAAAGCGCCGGCGCTTTATCTGACGACCCTCTCGGAGCCACTCGATAAATTCATTCAGCACGGACAGAGTTATGGATTCTTCGATTCAGCCAAGGTTGGTGAGACGGTTTTCTATGAAGACCTTGGCGCGATGGTCAGAGAGCGCGGCATAGTAGCGTTGGCTGAAATTGTCACTGAGCTGATAACGCAACGGACGCCGCGACTCATTGTCGTCGATTCTTTCAAGGCATTGACCGAGCTCATCGTAACCGCGCAGGAACGTCGAACCATCCTCTTCGACCTGGCCAGCGTTTTGAGTGCTTACCAGTGCACGTCATTTTTTATCGGCGAATATTCGGGCGACATGATGACCGAGCTGCCGGAGTTTGCCATCGCCGATTCAATCCTGATGTTGCTGAAGCAATCAACGGGTGTCCGAGAACAAAGATTCTTGAGAGTGGAGAAACTCCGTGGCTCAGCTTCCAGTCCGGGGATGCACGCTTTCAATATCTCCGATGGAGGGTTGGTATTGTTTCCGCGATTGTTAACGCCTGATGTTTCGCCGGTCTACACCAGTAACCCTGAGCGCGTGAACACCGGGATCGCGGGATTTGATGACATGATCGAAAAGGGCTTCTGGGGCGGTAGCACAACCCTGGTAGCTGGTCCTACCGGCTCAGGCAAGACGATCATCGGCCTGCATTTCATTCGTGAAGGTGCCGCTAACAACGAGCCTGGCGTCTACCTTGGGTTGCAGGAAAACCCGGTCCAGCTATCGCGAGTGATGCGTAATTTTGACTGGGACCCCCAAGCATTATTTGAAAGTAAAGCTTTTGAACTCATGTATCGTTCGCCGGTGGAAATGCAGTTGGATAGCGTGGCGGTCGAACTCTTCGATCGCGTGCGCGAAGGCCGCGTCAGACGTGTGGTAATTGACGCCATTGGCGATTTGAAAAAAAGCTGCGGTGACCCGCAACGGTTCTCAGATTTCATGTATGCGCTGACGCAGTGGTTTGCCACTAAGAATGTCACTTGCCTGCTGTTGTATGAGTTGCACGATCTTTTCGAGACCCCGCAGATTAGCGATGAAGAGATTTCGAATATGAGCGACAACATCGTGCTGCTGAATTTCACTCGAGGAACGGAGATGGCGCGCCGGGTTCGGATAATAAAAACTCGCGGCAGCGCCCATGATCACCGCGAGCACGCCTTGCAGATCAATGACTCAGGCGTTTCCATTCGAGAGATTACCTAGGATAAAGTAATACCTCCACCCCCGGCGTAACCCCCATTTGAATCATGCGACGGAAGCGGACCTGCGGTAGTGGCCGAGAGTCTTCCAGGGTTCCGCTGATGGCGATTGCCTTAACAGAGATTTAATCGAGCAGGCGAATAAATGCCTAGTAAAATCGATACCAGTGTGAAGACTTCATTTGACAGGCTGGCGGCCATCAACCGCGCCATCACCACCTCGCTAAATTTCAACGAGGCGTTGCGACTGATCGTGGACAATGCGACCGAATTGTTTTCCGCTGACAACGCCTTGCTGTTACTGGCGGAAGCCGACGGTGTGCTGCGTGTGCGCGCGGCTTACGTCGACAACGAGATGAGTTCGCAGTTTGCCGGACCGATGGAAGAGTCTGTAATTCGCGATTTGGCTCGTCAGCTCAAACTAAGTCCCGATAAAGAGTTGGTAACGGTACCCATCGTCGCCCAGGGTTCACTCAATGGGTTTCTGGCCATTATTCGTGATTCAACACTCAATGCCGAAGAACAGTGGCAGTTGTCGGCGCTCGCCGATCAGGCGGCTATCGCCCTAAACAATGCGCGGTTGTACGAGTTTCAGACTGGCCAAGCCATTCGCCAGCGCGACGAGTCGCTGGCAGCTTTGCGTGAGTCGAGCCGGAAGATCAACAACATTCTCGAGAGCATCACTGATCTGTATTACCAACTCGATTCTGAATGGCGCTTCACTGATATCAACCGGCAAACGGTCACGCGGTTTGGCCGCAGCCGCGAGGAATTAATCGGTAAGGTAATCTGGGAAGTTTTTCCGGTCGCCGTAAATTCGGATCTGTATAACGGCCTACTGAAGTGTCGGGAAACCAGGATGCCGGTTCACTTTGAGCACGGCTCACTGATTGTCCCCGGGGCATGGTTTGAGGCACATGCCTATCCGACCGGCGCCGGTATTTCAGTCTATCTTCGAGAGATTACGGAAAGGAAAAAGTCAGAAGGGGAAATCGCGTTTCAGGCGCGTTTGTTAAGCGCGGTCGAACAAGCCGTGATTGCCACCGATCTCGAGGGCACAATTGTTTACTGGAATTCTTTTGCGGAACAACTTTATGGCTGGTCAGCGGCCGAAGCGCTGGGCGCTAATGCGCTGGAAACCATTCCAGCTGAGGTAATGCTCGAACAAGCCGCTGACATCATGTCGCGCCTGAGAGCCGGAAAGAGTTGGTCGGGTGAATTTCTGGTGCGCCGGAAAGACGGGACAGTGTTCCCGGCGATGATTACTGACTCGCCTATCTTTGGTGAGCTAGGCGAATTGGTGGGGGTGGTTGGTATATCAGTTGACATCAGCCAACGCAAACAATCGGAAGCAGAACGCGAGGCCCTGCACCAGAGTGAACGAGCGGCACGCGCTGAGGCGGAAAAGGCGAACCGGTTGAAAGACGAGTTTCTGGCAACTCTTTCCCACGAGTTGCGCAACCCCTTGAATGTGATACTGGGCTACGCGGAAGTTTTGTTGCGCAGCGATGAAGCGCGGACTTCTCAATTTGTGAGACGGTCCGCGGAGGTGCTCAAACGCAATGCGCTGGCCCAGTCACGCCTGGTGCGCGACCTGCTGGATCTGTCACGCCTGCACATCGGTAAACTATCGCTAAACCGCGAAGTAGTGTCGCTGACAAGTCTGATTGAAAACGCTGTGGAGACTGTGAGTGGCGAAGCCGCGCAAAAGGAAATCAAGATCCGAACTGAAGGTGCCGCAGACGTGATCTTCGTGAACGCCGATCCCCTGCGGTTCGAGCAAATCATTTGGAACCTGCTGAATAATGCTGTCAAGTTCACGCCGGTAGGCGGCACGGTAACGATCCGTCTGCGCAGCGAAAGTGGGCGCGCCAGAATAGTAGTCGAAGACACCGGACCTGGAGTTGAGCCGCAGTTTCTACCTCATGTGTTCGAGATGTTCCGGCAAGCCGATGCGAGTAGCAGCCGGCCTCATGGCGGCATGGGCATTGGCCTGGCCCTCGTGAAGCAGTTGATCGAGTTGCACGGAGGAAGTGTCGCGGCGGCTTCCACCCTGGGCCGGGGAGCCACATTTACAATAGAACTTCCGGCGACCGCCGAAAAAGACGACGCCGCGGGATACTCTCCGCAAGAAGAAGCTGGCATCCTCAGTGATATGCGGATACTGATTGTCGATGATTCAGCCGACACCGTTGAGATGCTGCGGCGGTTGTTTGAAATGGACGGCGCGGTTGTAGCTACAGCAAGCAGCGCTCCTGAGGCGCTTGAGATTGCCGGTCAGAAAGACTTTGATGCTGTGCTGTCAGACATCTCGATGCCGGGCATGGACGGGTTTGAATTTGTTCGTCGCTTGCGTCAGCTAAGCAGACAAAAAAATGTACCGGTGCTGGCTATCACGGGATTTGGACGCCCCTCGGATGTGGAGCGGGCTGCGGCGGAGGGCTTTTTTTCGCACGTCACCAAACCGATCGACGTAAACAACCTCGTGCAAATGCTCCGTGAGTTGCCGGTGAAGAATCAGCAAGCCAGTGCCACCACTCAGAACTAGAAATCAACCCACGAATTACACAAAAAGTCGCGACCAAGGTCAGGTAGCAAACGGTCTAAGCTTCAACCGTCGGCACACAAATCGGAACTGGGAGCGTTAGCGACCAGCGAGGGGGTCATCTGTCCAAACCCTTATTTTCAAGAACGCAGTTATTCTTCACAGCTGGATCTTCGGCTGGTCGCGAACACTCCCAGTTCTGATTTTGTGTGGCGCGACGATCGCTTTCTTGTGCAGAACAGATTCGATCAGTTGTATACTACGACGCAGAGTTTCGTAAAAAGTTCAATTGGTTTCACCACGGTCCTCTCCGTTCCACCAAAGATTTCCTCCTTCACGCGCTCCCCGACAAGCGAGTCATGAAGAGGCAGTTGCTGAGGAGGCAACACTCATGAACAAGCAATCAAACCATGGCAACAACCGCCGGCAGTTTCTCAAGAACAGTCTGATTGCCGCTGCCGGACTCGGCTTTCTAGGTCTGGAGGTCAAGGCTCAGGCGCTCGCTGCGAGTCTTCCGCCTGAAGACGAGCCAAACACACATAACATGATGATCGTCGGTAGCAAGACCGCCTATCTGTCTCACCTGCCGATGTTCGAGGGACTTAACCCGGACGATAAGACCGAGTTTGCCTCTCCGCACCGTCGCCAGGTAATTCTGGAGGCGACCTTCACGCAGGGAAGCAAAGACCTGACGCCGATTTATCTCGCCGATCGTTCCAGTCATCCGGAGGTAAGGATGTATACCTTGCAGCCGTCAGAGTTTATTCTTGGACGTCTGGATCCAAACGGAATGGCTCTCAAAAAATTCGAGGGCAAGGTCATTTTCCGTGGCCATCTCGAGAGACGCCCGCGCCAGCGAATTATTGGCGCGCAAGGTCCGTTTGAAGTCAACGTCAAGAACGTAATTCACTTTCACAAGTTCAATCCCCAAGGCGCCAAGCCGGTGCGTTTGGAATACCTGCTCTTTGGCAAAGGTACCGAACTGTTCCTGGCCCACTTCATCACTCTGCCGAACGACTTTGACCAGATAGTTTCAGTCAAGGTGCCGGGACATGGACTTACTGACGCACAACTCGCCCAGGGCATGCACGTCATAATTCCCAGCAGAGACAACGACCCGCTGAAGCGGCTGCGCGAGAAGGACAAGGCGCCAGGTGAGTTTCAGCTTCCGAGTGGCACGCCCAAGACGCTGCCGATTGAAGTTGTCAGAGAGTTCTATTTTGAAGAAAGCGAGCTGGACAACAACGGCACGATGGGCTCCACCAAAGAAGAGACCGACTCAGGCTTTCCCAGTGAACCTTTCGTTAAGCGCCCGTGAATCCCGACCAGGCGAATTGAGCGCGGCCAGGTCCTCATTTCCTTCCTGAGGATCGAAACTGTCGCGGGATTTACTTGCCTTCTATCGGCGCGCCGGAGTCTTTCCAGGCTTTCCAGCCGCCGGCCATGGAGAAGACGTTGGTGTAGCCCATCTGTTGGAGGACGTCGGCGGCGAGGGCGGAGCGATAGCCGCCGCCGCAATAGAGGATTACTTCCGTCGCTTTGTCTGGCACCGTGGCTTCGATGTCGCGTTCGATGATGCCCTTGCCGAGATGAGATGAACCCGCCGCGTGACCAGCTTCCCATTCGTTGTCTTCACGAACGTCTATTAGTCGAACCCCTTTGTCCGACTGCATGCGTTGTTTCGTTTCGTCGACGGTGACTTCGCGGATGCGGGTCTTGGCGTCGTTGACGAGTTTTAAAAATCCTTCAGAGTGTTTCATGTGGTTATCCCGCCCCGTAGCTGTGAATTAGTCTCTGTGCAACCTCCGTGTTCTCTGTGTCTCTGTGGTGGTCTGTGGGCCTTTATTTACCACAGAGACACAGAGACACAGACGTTGCACAGAGAAAACCGCTGCCCTACACCCCAATTGGATGAAATTGCGGCGAATGATTATAATGCCCGTCTTTCAGGAAAGCATGCAAAACGGCATAAGGGGATGAAATCTTGAGGGCGCATTTGTTTCGTAGTTCCTCATTACTCATCACTCATGACTCATCACTGTCTTTAGGAGAGCACATTGGCAAACGAACAGTTTGACGTAACGATTATTGGCAGCGGACCGGGCGGCTACGTGGCGGCGATACGCGCCGGCCAGTTGGGCCTGAAGGTGGCGATGATTGAGAAAGACACGCGCCTCGGCGGTACCTGCACTTTGCGCGGTTGCATCCCGACCAAACAGATGCTGATGTCGGCCCACGTTTACGAACAGATGCAACACGCCGCGGACTTCGGCGTGCAGGCTAGCGGAATTCAACTGGCGTTTGCGGACGTGCAAAAACGCAAAGACAAAGTGGTGCTGAAGAACACCAAGGGCATCGAGTACCTGATGAAGAAGAACAAGGTGACGGTCTTCAAGGGCACCGGGAAACTCGCGCTGCCTGGAAAAGTCGAAGTCACCGGCGCGGACGGTGCGAAGCAAACTATCGAAACGAAGAACATCATCATTGCCACCGGTTCAGTGGTCCGGCCCATACCTGGTTTTGAAACTGACGGCGTACACGTCGTCAACAGCGATCACATTCTGGAGTTGAAAGACGTGCCGAAGTCGCTGATCGTTATGGGCGCCGGCGCGGTCGGTGTCGAGTTCGCTTCTGTCTATTCGCGCTTCGGCGCGGAGACAACGATCGTTGAGTTGTTGCCGAGGTTGGTGCCGCTCGAAGACGAAGAGGTTTCCAAGGATCTCGAACAAGTCGTTTCGCAAACGCGGTATCAAGTCGCAGGTTGATACGAAACTCGAGAAACTCGAGAAGACGGATACGGGCGTGCGTGTAACCGGCAAGACTGCGAAAGGCGAAGCAGTTAGTCTGGAAGCGGAGATGCTGCTTGGTCGCTGTCGGCCGTATGCCCTTACACCGAAGGACTGGGACTCGAAGGCACCAAGATCAAAGTCGAAAAAGGTTTTATTCAGGTCGACGAATATCAGCAGACTGCTGAAAAGGGCGTCTACGCGATTGGCGACGTAGTGCCCACGCCGTTGCTCGCGCATCTCGCTTCGAAAGAAGGCATCGTCGCGGTCGAGCACCTGGCTGGGACAGAAGAATGTGCGGCCGATTAATCTTCGTCTGGTGCCAAACTGCACCTATTGCGATCCCGAAGTTGCATCGGTTGGTTTGACTGAAGCGAAAGCGAAGGAACAGGGCTACGACGTGAAGGTTGGCAAGTTTCCGATGTCCGCCTCCGGCAAGGCGCGCATTCTGGGCGAGGAAGAAGGCTTTGTGAAGATCGTCGGCGAAAGAAAGTATGACGAAATTCTCGGCGTGCACATCATTGGCCCACACGCGACAGAGTTGATTGCCGAAGCCTGCGTGGCCATGCAACTTGAATCGACTGCCGAAGAACTAGGCCGCACGATGCATGCGCACCCGACAGTTTCCGAAGCGGTCATGGAAGCCGCCGAGGGCGTGCACGATTGGCGGTTCATATTTAGGATGCGGTAGCGAACGTTGAATAGTCTAGCTCTGGGTGACACCGATTGTTGAACCAATCTGAGCCAAATAAATACGCGAGATTCAAAAAACTAAGGACAGAGTGTACCGGGCAGATCCGCAGGCAGCTCGCCAGTGGCCCGTACGCGCGACCAGCGCCTTACGAGAATGCGCATCAGCACGAAGTTATGCGCGCCGCCGAAGCGCCGCGAGCGATGGCAAGCCGTTAACCTGCACGACCGACACTTCACTCGAAGCCTGAGCAGCTCCTCGAGCTTTATCGCTATCTGAAATTCACGCGGCTGGTCGAAGAGCGGCTCGTCAATCTTTACCGGCAAACGAAAGTTGTCGGCGGCGTCTTTCGTTCACTGGGTCAGGAAGCAACCGCGGTTGGCAGCGCTTACGCGCTGGCAGCCGTCAGGATTTTGTCACACCTTTGATTCGCGATCTTGGCGCGGTGCTGGTTAAAGGAATTCGACCGCGCGATATCTTTGCGCAGTATATGGCCAAGGCCTGGGGACCATCAGGCGGCCGCGATCTCAACATTCACTTCGGCGACATGAGCAAGAGGCTTTATTGGTCCGATCTCGCATCTCGGCGACATGATTCCGGTTATGACTGGCGTGCTGCTCGCCGCGCGCATGCAAAAGAAGCGCTATCGTCGCGATTGCCTACATTGGCGACGGCGGTATGAGCACCGGCGCTTTTCACGAAGGACTGAATTTCGCCGCCGTACAGAAGTTGCCGCTCATCGTGGTTGCCGAATACAACCACTACGCGTATTCCACGCCGACGAGTCTGCAGACTGCTGTTCGAGACCTGGCCGAGAAAGCCGCCGGCTACAACATTCCCGCGTTCTATTGTTGACGGCAATGACGTGGTGGCCTGTTACGAAGTGACCAGGCGCGCAGCGGACTATGCGCGACAGGGTGGCGGCGCCGTTCTGATTGAAGCTAAGACATACCGGCGCAAAGGACACGCGGAACACGACGACCAACGTTACGTTCCCGCAGGCGAGATCGAATGGTGGGAGAAACACAACGATCCGATCGATCGTTACGAAAAATATCTGCTTGAGCGCAAGATTGCGACGCAGGAAAAAATGGACGAAATAACCGCTGACGTGCTTGCGCGAGATCGACGAGGATTGCGCCTGGGCCGAATCATCGCCAATGCCGGAAGCTGACCAGGCAGCTTATGGAGTTTTCGACAACAACATTGTGCCGCCGGCTTTCCGGCCCGAAGTTCTGAAGAATTAGATAATGCAGTCAAGGGTGAAAAGTGAAAGGTGCCAGCTCGGTCTGATGCTTGAACTTTTCACTGTTTACTATTCACTAAACAACGGACACCAGGGAGGAACCCGACATGAGTGACGACAAAAAACCGGACTCCGAGAACAAAAAAGATGATCAAGAGCCAAGCGAAGCCGAGGGCGGCGATAATGGATCTGCCGACGCGGCCGCGCCTGCTGACGACGACATCATCATCAAGTAAATGACGACCGCCACTAAGAAAGAACACAAATCGGCGCGCCCTGAGCGAGGTGGTCAGGCCACTCTGCTCGAAGCCATTCGCCAGGGCATCTGGGAAGAGATGGAACGGGATCCGACGGTTTTCGTGATTGGCGAAGACGTCGGCGCGTATGGTGGTGCGTTCAAAGTTACGGACGGTCTTCTCGATGAGTTTGGTTCCGGCCGTGTAATTGACACTCCGATTTCGGAAGCGGCGATTGTGGGCGCAGCCTGCGGCGCGGGGTTAATGGGGATGAAGGCCGTCGCGGAGTTTCAGTTTATCGATTTTATTTCCGCCGGCTTCGATCTGCTCACCAATTATGCTGCAAAATGTCGTTATCGCTGGGGCGCGAATATTCCCGCGGTCTTCCGTGGTCCTTGCGGTTCGGGCGTGCGCTCAGGTCCGTTTCACTCCATCAACGCCGAGGCGTTTTTTCTGAATACAGCTGGCCTGAAGGTGGTAGAGCCGTCGACAGCTTACGATGCGAAAGGACTCATCAAGGCAGCGATTCGCGATCCCGATCCGGTTTTGTATTTTGAACACAAAAAACTTTATCGCCTGCCGCGCCTGCGTGAAGAGTTACCGGCGGACGACTACATCGTAGAAATAGGCAAGGCGCGAACAGCTCGCGAAGGCCGCGACCTTTCGATCATTACTTTCGGCGCCATGGTTCTAACGGCACTGGATGCTGCTGAAGAGCTCGAGAAGGAAGGCCTGGATATCGAAGTGATCGATCTGCGCACGCTGGCGCCACTTGATAAGCCGGCCATTCTCGCGAGCGTCAAGAAGACCAACAAAGCCATCGTATTGCACGAAGCGTCGCGCACCGGCGGCATAGGCGGTGAGATTGCCGCCACCATTGCGGAAGAAGCTTTTGAATGGTTGGACGCGCCGGTTTTGCGGGTGGCGTCGATCGATACCCCGGTGCCTTACTCCCCGACTCTGGAAGATTATTATTTGCCTCAGACAAAAGACGTATTGGACGCGGCCAGAAAGTTAGCTGCGTATTGAGAAGTGATTTGAGTTTTGAGATCTGAGATCTTAGATCTGAGATTTGAAATTTTAGAGAGAGGGCTGAGATGCCAAAGTAATAGTAGTGGGCAGGCGGCCACTGGCTGAAAGCCAGATCTGAAGTTAGTTTGGAGAATATATGAGTACAGAAGTTGTAATGCCGCAGATGGGCGAATCCATCGCCGAGGGAACGATAACGAAGTGGTTGAAGAAGGTGGGCGATCGCGTGGAGCGCGATGAACCGCTGTTTGAGATTTCCACCGACAAAGTTGACGCGGAAATTCCATCGCCTGCGGCGGGAACGTTAACTGAGATCCGTTTCAAAGAAGGCGACACGGTTGAAATAAACACCACAGTCGCGGTGCTTGACGGCGGTGCAGCGGCGACTGCACAAGCTGACGGAGCGTCGCAGGCTGCGCCAACGGTCGCAACGCCCGCAGCGACGGAGCCGGCTGAACAAACGCCAGCGAAGCCCGCTGATGTTGCGCCACCACAAGCGCAAGTTGAAGCGTCAGCCGCAACGGGCGCTGAAGTTCAACCTGAAGAGAAAGCAGTGACGGCTGCGACTGAGAAACCTCCTGTTGAAGCGAAGGACGCTGCACAACCACCAGCCGTAAAAAGTTCAGCAACTGAGAACGGCCGCAGCTCCGCATCCAGTGCGGAAGAACTGCGTCGCACTAAGTCGAGTCCGCTCGTCCGGCGGATCGCGCAGGAGCACGGAGTCGATATTGGCCGCCTCGAAGGTACTGGCATGAGCGGCCGTGTGACCAAGAATGACATTCTTAGTTTTATTGAGTCAGGCAGTCCCGCGGCTGCCGGGGCCAGCGCTGGTTCGGCCGCCGCGATACCCGCGGCCGTGCCAGGTTCCGCGACTCCGCAAGCCACGCCGGCGCCTTCGCTGAAACCGGCGGAAGGCGACCGGGTTGAGCAGATGTCGGTTATGCGCAAGAGGATTGCGGAACACATGGTGCAATCGCGGCGCACTTCAGCGCACGTGACCACTGTCTACGAAATCGACATGACGCGCATCGCCAAACTGCGTGAACAAATGAAAGATTCCTTCGCCGAACGAACCGGCACAAAGCTTAGCTACATGCCGTTTATCTTTCAGGCAGTTAATAATGCTTTGCGAAAATTCCCGATCTTCAACGCCCAGGTTAGCGGCGATCAGATTATCTACAAACGCGACATTAATCTCGGCATGGCTGTCGCCCTGGACTGGGGGTTAATCGTGCCGGTGATCAAACGTGCCGACGACCTTTCAATCGCCGGTCTGGCACGTGCGGCCAACGACCTGGCGGAACGCGCGCGCACCAAACAGTTGAAGCCTGATGAGGTTGGCGGCGGAACTTTTACCATTACCAACCCGGGTGTCTTCGGTGGTCTATTCGGCACCCCAATCATCAATCAGCCACAACTCGCGATTCTCGGCGTCGGCAAGATCGAGAAGCGAACCAAGGTGTTAACCACGCCTGAGGGAGACGACTACATCGCCATTCGCTGGCTGGCCTACTTTGCGCTGAGCTTCGATCACCGTGTGATCGACGGCTCTGACGCTGAACGTTTTCTGGCCTATCTAAAGGAGCAACTGGAAGCCGCAGAGTATTCCGTCTGAACAAAAATTTTTAACCTTGGTCCAGTTTTTCTGAATCGCGGTGACACGCCTTTGTGTTAGGTTTGTTACCGCGATTTCACGTTTGTAGGGATGGTTATTGCGATCGAATGGCAATTGGATGAAGAATGCGACGACACCTTGACTTGCAAATGACAGCGAGTTATGAAGGTGCGTTCCTTATAATTCCCTATCAAGAGACGGGCAACAAATCAGCGTATATGTTCGTCAGACACAACAACGTTCCGAGCTCGCTAGTGTGAGCCCTACATCGAAAAAAAGAAGGAGAGAGTTACTTATGGCAATCCCGAAAGCTAAAATGTTTTCCTCGCTCGTGCTGGCAGTTTTTCTGTTAGCTTTTTCAGCGTCCGTCGCTTTCGCGCAGGACACTACAGCAACAGCTGGTTCGCGTAGCATCGCCAGCGGCGAGAGAATCAAACTAAAAGGTGTCGTGACCCGACGAGACTCCGACACTTTCACCGTACGCGACATCAATGGCGTAGATACTGTTGTGCGTCTCGACAACAACACCAGCGTGAAGACCCATGGTGGTTTTCTGCGCGGTGGTACAAACTATGGTCAAACACAGATCCTGCGTGGCCTTAACCTGGAGGTTGAAGGTCGGGGCAATGGTTCAGGTGAACTCTTAGCCACGAAGATCAGATTCAACGATTCAGATCTTCGCGTAGCACGTGCGGTTGAATCTCGCGCCGCTCCGCTCGAGGATCGCGCTTCGACGACGGAAACCAAACTCAGTCAGGTTGAACAGAACGCGCAGCGTCTCTCGGGACAACTGGATGAGCTCGCCGCGGTAGCCAACACTGCAAAGGGTGGCGCCAGGGCCGCACAGGAAACCGCTGACTCTGCAGTCATGGGTGTGAATGCGACGAATGATCGCATCTCAGCACTTGACGACTATGTGCCGCAACATGTTCTGGCGGTGAACTTCAAGGTGGGCAGTGCGGTCTTGTCTGCCGACTCAAAGACGAAACTTGACGAAATTGCGACCAAGGCAATGAATGCCAAAGGTTACGTTGTTGAGGTTTCGGGCTTTGCCGATGCCACCGGCAGCGTTGCCAGAAATCGGGCGTTGAGCCAGCGTCGCGCTGACAATGTGATTCGTTACCTGGTTGAGAATCATCAGATTCCGCTGCGACGTATTGTGACGCCGTACGGGTTTGGCGAATCCAATCCTGTCGCCGAAAATAATTCGCGCGAAGGCCGGGCACAGAATCGCCGCGTTGAAGTAAAATTGCTGGTCAACAAGGGCCTGATCCAGGAGGCTCCGAAAATGACCACTTCAACTTCGAGCGGCCAATAGCAAGAGGTGTTAAGCTATATTCGAACGCCAGGAATCATGCCGTCGGAAAAGTTGTATGATTAGTAGCTGAGCCAGCAACGGCGGATCCCGTGTGGGGGCAACCCCGCTACGGATGCTAACTCTGGCGGCATGAGGAATGGTTCTATGAATAGCGAACGTGTGGGAAAACAATTGGGGACGGCACTGCTCATTGCGGTGCTGTCTCTTTTTTGTTGTTTGATATCCGCGGCCGGGCAAAAAGTTATCGATATGCCACCGCCTCCGCCGTTACCAACTCCCAAGCCGACACCCACTCCCGCACCACCCAAAGACGATGACTTTGAGGTGATTAAAACCAGCTCGAATCTGGTCATGATCCCGGTGTCAGTCACCGATTCGAAAGGCCAGCCGGTCCGCGGTCTTCAAACCGCAGACTTCAGCATTCAAGAGGAGGGCCGGCCTCAGGAGATTGCGCAAATAGGCGATCCCGAAGAGGTGCCGCTTTCCATAGCCCTGCTTATCGATATCAGTGGCAGCACTAACACGCGTTTTGATTTTGAAAAGGCGGCGGCGGCACGTTTTCTCAAACAAGTCTTGAAGCCGTCAGATCGTGCCAGCGTTTTTATTATTGATAGAACTCCAGTGATGGGAAAGGTGAGCGCCAACGCCGAAGATGCGGCGAACGGATTGATGTCACTGCGGCCCGCTGCAGATAAAGGACCGACGGCGTTTTTCGATACGGTTGTCGAAGCCGCGCAATACCTGGCAGCTAAGGCCCCGCCTCGCGATCGAAAAGTGATCCTGGTGATTTCAGACGGAGTTGATAATTTTAGCGAGCGAATCAAGAAAGCGATTGGGACCACATTCCAGGAACAGAACTCTGCCTCGGCGGCGACCAGAGAGAAAATTTACAGCCGCGCCCTCGATGAAGTTTTACGAGATGTTCAACGCGCGGACGCAGTCTTTTATTCCATTAATCCGAGTGGCAACACCATGTATCTGAACGTTATGACTAAGCGAGGTCAGGACGGGTTGCAACAGGTAGCCGAGGCCACTGGCGGAACTGCCTTTGTCCCGGATCGCGAAGAAGATCTTGAGAGCGTGTTTACTCAAATTGCTGCCGAACTCCGCGCCCAATACCTTTTGCAATACTATTCAAACTCGCAGGCGGCGGGCGTACAATTTCGTCGCGTGGCAGTCAAGATGCCTGCACGACCTGAACTCCGCATACGCGCTCGCCAGGGTTACTACCCAAAGGCCAAGTAGAGTGGCGAGCTACGCACGCAAGCAAGACGATTTTCCATTTGACATTTGACATTTGTCATTGGTTCGGGGGCCAGCGAAGTTCGGCATGGCAAATTGAAATGACGAATGACAAAATGGCCAATGATGAATGGAAAATGACAAATGGAAAATCGTCTTAACTGCTTCACTCTTCACTGTCTTACCGCATAGCAAGTAGTACATCCGTTAAGTGATTGACAACGTCGAGCAGCGCTCGGCCGGCCTTATCAAACTGGTTGGCAGCAGCCAGGTCCTCTGCCTTAGCTGCGCCTGCTGCCACTCCCGCAAGCTTTATGTAGTAGCGCTGCAACGCAGGCGTCGCGCGAAAGTCGATCTCCAGTTTGTCGAGAACGTCTTTAACACTTCGAATGCTGGATCGCACCGTGGCTTTGTTTTGCTTGGCTTGATCAATGATCGCCGCTGATGCTTCGTTGCGGTTGGTTGCATCGTCAACCGCTTCCAGTCCTTTCGCTACACCTCCCAGCAAATAAATGAACTTTGTCAAGACCTTGATCTGTTCCGCTACGCGAGCTGCGCCCGCCAGCTCAGCTTCATTGACCTTTGGCGCCGGCGCAGGCCGGGTAGACTTGGCTGAACGGTTACGCGTTTGCGCGAAGCCGGAAACGGGAGAGAGAAAAACCACCACAATCAGTAGACCAATGATTCGTCGCACTTTGATGCTCCTGTCTGATTTTCGTTAGGGAGAATGATTATAACTGTAGCAGTTCCGAGTTACGAGTTTCGAGTTCCTGTTTCGAGTTAAGACACACAGAAACCCTGGCGAAAATTGAATGCTCAAAACTCGTAACTCGTAACTCTTTTCATTCAGCTGTTAGAATGACGCGACATCTTGCCACGCAGGTTGCATCAGTGAAAGAGAAAAAAAGACTTCGAGTGAAAAACCTTGGCCGCCTCGAGTATGGGGCGGCGCTTCAGCTACAAAAGGAAACAGAGCTCGCTGTCAGAGATGGCAGGCAGCCCGATACGCTGCTGTTACTTGAACATCCACACACCTTGACGGTGGGCCGGCGTGGCGACAATGCCGGCATCTTGATGTCCCCGGAGCTACTCGCGGCTCGCGGCGTCACTGTCTTTGAAACAAATCGCGGAGGAAAGATTACCTATCACGGACTTGGGCAGCTTGTGGGTTATCCCATCATCAACCTCAGTCCGGAACGTGAGGATGTGCATCGTTATGTGCGCGAGCTTGAAGAAGTGTTGATTCGAACGCTGGCAGATTTTGAGATTAACGCCTTTCGACTGGAAGGCTTCACCGGCGTGCACACATCGAGGGGTAAGGTGGCGGCCATCGGCGTGCACATCGCTCGTTGGGTAACTACACACGGTTTCGCGCTAAACGTGAATACGGATCTTAGTTACTTTAACCTGATCATTGCCTGCGACGGTGAACAAGTGACGTCAATGGATGACCTGCTCGGGCACGAAGTTGATATGCGTGAAGTTGAGGATCGACTTGCCGCACGTTTTGCCGAAGTGTTTGAGATGGAAAGAGAATACGCGTTTTCTTTGTGAAGGCACAGAGAATTCAATTTAAGATAAAACACCGATGCTTACAATCGAAATGATCAATGAAGCCGCCGTTCGCATACGCGGTAGCGTTCATCGCACGCCGGTCATCACTTCACGTTCCTTTAATGAGGCGACCGGGAAAGAAGTCTTCTTCAAGTGTGAAAACCTGCAGCGGGCCGGCGCCTTCAAGATCCGCGGGGCGACCAATAAGATCCGCTCGCTAACTGAGGAAGAAAGAAGACGTGGGGTGGCGGCGTTCTCATCCGGCAATCACGCGCAGGCGGTAGCCCTGGCTTCTCGCGAGGCGGGCATTCGCGCCGTCATCGCGATGCCTGAAGATGCGCCGAAAGCGAAGGTCGCCGCGACTCAGGCCTATGGTGCTGAAATTGTTTTTTACGATCGTCTTAAGCAGGACCGTGAAGAGGTGGCGATCGAGATTGCTGAACGCGATGGGCGCGTGCATGGTGCCGCCTTACGACGACTATTTGATACTTGCGGGGCAAAGCACTTGTGGTCTGGAGCTGGTTGAAGAAGTTCCCGATCTCGATTGTCTGCTGACGCCTTGCAGCGGTGGCGGATTATTCGCCGGCGTAAGCACAGCTGCTAAGGCGATGAATCCGCGGATACGCTGTTTTCCGGTGGAACCTGACACCGCCGACGACACCCGTCAGTCATTTATTAAAGGTGAACGCGTTTCGATTCCGCCGCCGCTCGACGATAGCTGACGGTTTGCGTGTTCAGTCGCCGGGCACTCTGACGTTTCCGATATTGCAAAAGACTGCTGAAGACGTCTTGACGGTGTCCGATCAGGAGATTATTGAAACGATCAAATTCTTGCTCTTCAGAATGAAGTTGCTGGTGGAACCATCCGGCGCCGCTGCCGCTGCCGCCGTTTTCAGCGGCAAACTACCGCGCGATACCAAGCGTGTGGGTGTGGTTGTTTCCGGAGGAAACATCGACGCAGATCTGCTTTCGCAGTTCTTACAGCACCAGGTCGAGAAGCAGGAGGGCGTGTGAGTCCTTTATTTCTGCTGTTTGATGTGCGCGCCGATCCCGCGAGCCCGGTTCCCTGGGGCGCATTGATTCTGTTGCTCGGAATCGTGTTTGTGTTGGCGGTGGCTTTTGTCGCGGCACTGGTGGCGCTGTTGATCTGGCTCAAGCGTCGCAAGGCAAAGGAAGCTGCGGCATCGTCCTAGGGCTAATGTGAAGCGTCATCCTAGCAGGCCAAACCAACTCCAGGCGTTAATCACCTCACCAATCCCAAACGAAGCAAGGTTCGCAACAATGATGGCGGTAAAGTCACGCCACATAGAAACCTTTCCCAACTCTTCGTGCGTGCCAAATGCTAACCAGAACAGGGCGCATTCAGCGACAGGCGCGAAAGTTTCCGCTACCACAAGATACAAACCCCGTCTCTCTGGCGCGAAGAGCAGGGGCAGGACGAGAGTTACGATCGGATAAGTGCAAGCGGTCAACCACACGCCGGCGAGTAGTTTCCGGAGGAGTGGATGGCGACGAGACAAACCCACACATAAGATCGGCGTCTCAATCAGAATCGTCAGCAGGTAACCGAGGGGCAGGAAGCGCCAGAGTTCGTCAGGCGAGTAGGCAGCAAGCAGTAGGCAGTAGGCAGCACGAAATAGGTACATCTTGTTCTTAACTGACCACTGACCACTGATCACTCTTCTAGAGCATTTTCAACAGGAACGGCGCTTCGGCCAGGACGTGTGCGATCGCCACCGTGAAGTAAACGTCGCGAGTGGTTGCGTAGTCGACTGAAAGGCCAAACCAGAGTATCAAGACACAAAAGACCCCAAGACCGAGTGCACTCGCAACCATTCTGGGAAAGCCACGTGGATGACGCGCGACGGGAATCGTCTTCACACGCCAGATCGCTTCACGTTTTCGGGGCGTCGGCTTTTGCGGGTTACCAGTCTTAGCCAGCGGCGCAATCAAAGGCAAAGCGACCAGCCACACGCCATAATGCAACATCTCGAGAAACACATGGGTCGTGACCAGCGCATGGCTGGAGACGTTTGGCAGTAACTGCGCGCCGGCGTGTTGCGTAATCCTCCAGAAGAGTCCGTTATCGTCGGGGAGGGCCGCCGTTCGCGAGAGTTGCCAAAACATTCCTAATAGCAGCAAGGGCAGCAGACACAAACAGCGGCGATAAGTACCTAGCCAATGGGGACGCGTGCGGGCCAGGTGACGATCCAAAAAACACAATGCCACCAGCGGGTGCAGGTAGACAATGCCGAGACTAAAGAATTCGGGCGCCAGCCAATTAAGCGCACACAAGCCGAACGCAACCGGCAACGCCCATGACCAGTCTCGTCTTAGTTTGTTCTTGCCGCGCAACCAAACGAGCACACCAATCCAGAGCAACAACAAGGAGTTCCACGACGCCAACATCGTGGGCCATAGCTCATCGGGAAATAGGTTGAAGCCGTAAAGCACCGGCAGGGCGATATAACTCACGGTCAAAAGGGCGATGCCGGAAAAAGCCGTGAGGAAAAAGCTTCGCGACCTGCCGAAGCGCACCGGCAGGCGCGTCAGGAAGTAGCGCAACTCAAACCAGTTATGTGGCCCGGCAAAAAGAAAAACCGTAACGACGGAAAACTGTAACGGTAACCAGCTCGCAAACAGCGCCGAGAAGCAGGCACACAGAATCAATGTGCCTGCGAACGCTTTCAAGCTGAGTTGACGAGTAGCGGCGCGCGCTCCGCTATCTGCGCGCCACGCCGCCAAACCGATGTTTGCAGTTCGTTCCACCTGACGTTCCTTGTTTTCTCAGTTTGGCTTGATCGGCACAACTAGTTGCATGCCTGAGGAGCCAATGTCTCCGTCCGCAACAATTTCAATGTCCAGGCCGCCCGACGTTGGCGCACCTTTGCTCAAATTCTGCGGCAGTTTTTTCCAGTAGTAAGAGCCTGGCGGGCCGGCATTAGCGCGAGCTATCAGCGCCGTTGCGCCAATCATAGCCACGCCTAACAACAGTGCCGCCGCGGCCTTTTGCCCACGAGTCTGCATCGAGCGCGCGAGCCAAACGCCCGCAAACGACAGCGATAGAAACATGAAGACACCGGCCATGATGGTTCTGGTCGAACTGCGTGTAATGCTTTGCGCAGTCAACGCATCACCGTTACCGAGCGCGGCACGCAGTTCCTGCAGACTACTTTGCGAAATCTGAAGTTTTGCCTCCCACGCTTTGTTATCGGGAACTACTACCAGCCGCGTATGCAGCACAATTTTGGGTAACTCCGGCGAGGGCGACGGCTTTTCCTTTGGCTTCGCGATGTCGCCGTAGGCAGGGATCGCCAGAGCCAGAAGCAAACAGAGAGCGCCGAGAATAAAAAACTGTTTCATTGGATGCCTCCGAGAGTTTGAGTCAAGTCGTATTGCTTGCCGGTCGTAAATTGCCGCGCAGTATAACGCAGTTTGAAATCCGCAACTCAAATGATTGTTAGGACCACGTCAAGTGATTGTCTGGGACCGCGGGCGTCCCGCCCGCAACGCGCCGCAGGCGCGCAGGTTTTACTCTAATCCGATTTTCGCGCTTCGCGCTGATTGCGGGCGGGACGCCCGCGGTCCCAGACAATCACTTGACCGGTCTGGCAAATCACTATCACGATGGTAGAATGTCAGGTAGTCGTTTAACTTGCATTGAACCCGAGGGGCAAAGCTTTGTCGCGCGAACTTACAGTAATCAGTAACAATCCGAAGCCACGTATGCCCAAGCCTGAATGGCTCAAGATTCGGCTGGGCGATCCTGCGAACCAAAACAACGTTCTAAAACTGATCGAAGGGTTGAACCTGCACACGGTCTGTCAGGAAGCACGTTGCCCAAATATTTTCGAATGCTGGTCTGACCGCACCGCAACGTTCATGCTCGGAGGCGATATTTGCACGCGTCATTGCGGGTTTTGCGCCGTCGGTAAAGGAGAGCCCGGCTCACTCGACAGCGAAGAGCCGCGACATGTCGCTGAAGCAGTGCAACAGCTCAATCTGGCCCACACTGTAATCACTTCAGTTAACCGCGACGACTTGCCGGATGGCGGCGCCGCGCATTGGGCTGAAACTGTGCGACAGGTGCGCGCTCTGAATCCTGAATGCCGCATTGAAGTCTTGATCCCCGACTTCAATGGCGATGAAGCTGCGCTGAACACCGTCCTGGATTCTCAGCCCGACGTCCTGAATCACAATACTGAAACGGTCGCCCGGCTTTATCGTCGCGTGCGGCCGGACGCCGGGTACGAGCAGTCCCTGACGCTGCTTGGGCGCGCGGCGGCGCGTCGGGACCTTGAAGCGCGTGGCATGAAGACCAAGAGCGGGATTATGGTTGGACTGGGGGAAACGTTTGACGAGGTCGTCGCCCTCATGAAGGACTTGCGCTCCGTCTCTTGCGACATCATGACCATCGGCCAGTATCTTCAACCTCACGCGCGCCGGCTGCCGGTTGAGCGTTATGTGACGCCGGAGGAGTTTGATCGCTGGCGCGACTTGGGAAGGGAGATGGGTTTCAAGCACGTCGAATCGAGTCCGCTAACCCGCTCCTCTTATCACGCTCGACAACAGGCCGACGATCCCGTCGTCGAGACAGCTTCCTAGACTACTATTGCATCGGAACCTCACCGGGCCAACGTCTAATCCCAAACCTAAGAACTTGCAGAGTCTCCCTAGTTGAATGCCGTAATTCGCTCGCGACGGCGCGCGTTTATGTAGGAGCGCTGCTTCACTGTGGCTGCCACTCTCAACCACTGAGGCTGCCGCTATTTTTCCTTTCGCTTCGACCTGGTAAAAAATGGGAGCCTTGACTATCGCCCTCCCATGAGACGCACAGACAAACTTTCCAACTTCGTGGCAGCAGCGTTGTCGCTTGTCTTTTTGTTTTCAGGGTGTCATCGGCAGGTAAGAAAACAAACACGCGCCGGCAATAAGGATTTGCCGCCAGTTATTTTGTGGGCCTGGGAACGTCCGGAGGATCTGGAATTTCTTGACTCGCAACGCTTCGGCGTGGCATTTCTGGCGCAGACCCTGACCCTGACAGCCGATGACGTTATTCTCAATCCTCGTCATCAACCATTGAAAGTGGCGCCTGCAACCGCCGTCATTGCGGTAACGCGCGTTGAGTCACAAAAGAAAACCGGCCAAAAGGCAGGACTGACACTCGCCCAGCGAGAAAAGCTCGTGACGCTAATCTCGCGGACGCACGAACTTCACAACGTCTCGGCAATTCAGGTTGATTTTGATGCCGCTGTTTCTGAACGTGACTTCTACCGCAGCGTCCTCGAGGATCTTCGCCAAAAACTTCCCGCTAACGTCTCACTGTCGATGACAGCGCTGGCGTCGTTCTGCATCGGCGATCGCTGGCTCGATGATCTGCCGGTTGATGAAGCGGTGCCGATGATTTTTCGAATGGGAGCAGACGACAAACGGATCAAGAGCTTTCTTGTTGAGGGCAATGATTTCCCTGAACCCCTTTGCCAGGCTAGTTATGGAATTGCGCTTGACGAACCGGTGCCCATGAGATTCGCGGAAACAAGACGGCTATATGTTTTTGACGACCATGCCTGGACGGAAAAGGATGTCGCGCTTTTGGACGAGAGGATGCGCAAATGAGTTTCTTCCGGCGCGCCATAGCGTTTCTATTAACGGTTTTGATTCTCACGAGTTGTTTGCCGGTGGCAAATGCCTGCGGTCCCAGTTCCATTGAACCTGTTTTTGTATTTGACGAGTCGCCTGATCCTCCCTTTAACGAATTCGCCGGCGGTAAGATTGGAATTGTGAAGCCTCAGTTTGGCCGCAAGACGTTGGTGATTGCTTTTCGTTATCTCAATGACAGGTCGTTTGGCAGTGAGGAACAAAAGGCGCTGGTTGAAGCGCTACACGGTAAGCCGCCTGAGGATGAGGGCACTGATGTGGTTAAGACCTGGGTGTCAACGCGAAAGGAATTCCTGAAGGAAGGCGAAAAGCTCCCGGAGATTTATACGGAGCGACAATATGGCGGCTATGACTTTTTCCCAAACTGCACCAGGAACGCCTTCGAAGTTGCCACGGAAACTCTGAAAGATCGCGTGCGGTCTTATGGCGCCGAGGACCAGGGTGTACGTGCCTGGCTCGTGACTCAGGACGCAGTTTTCGAAAACTGTGGCGGCGCGGAAAACAAGCCCGTGGATTTAGGGGCTGAAAGTCCGAAATGGCTCCGCCAGGACCGTGAATATCAGATTGGTGCGGCCCTTCTTTATTCCTTGAATTTCGACGCCGCGCGCGAGCGCTTTGAAAAAATTGCCCGCGACAGTGAATCTCCCTGGCAGCAAACGGCTGACTATCTGGTGGCGCGAACGCTTGTGCGGCAGGCGAGTTTTGCGAAAGCTGAAGCTGACAAGAAAGAATTTTATGAGCTAGCGGAAGGTCACCTGCAGCTGTTACTCGCCAAAGGCGGCAAGTTTGCCAACGCTTCCCAACGGCTGCTCGGCCTCGTCAAATACCGGCTGCGACCTGAAGAGAGAGTCAGGGAACTTGCCAAAGTTTTGGAGAGCCAGAGTGGTAACGAAAATCTGCGGCAGGATCTGATTGACTATGTCTGGTTGCTGGACAAATTTGAAGCACAAGTTTGGCAAGCGGAAGCAAAACGCAAAGAGAGTCAAAACCCTCCAGAAAAAAGCGAGAACCCTGACGAAGGGACGGACCGTAAGTACTCGAGAGATCGATATGAAGCTATTCAACGCGGCGAAATCATCGATCTCAATCTGGAGCAAAAAAAACCGGACGGCTCGCCAGACTACTCGAACTGGATTCACCTCGACTTTAAGTACGACGCCTCCGAGGATGAAATCCTTCAGGCATTCGAACTCGAACTAAGGAGAAAGCTGACACCTGAAGAAATAGTCCAGCTAAGAGAACGGCACAGCTCAGCGCTGGCCGATCGAAAATGGCGTTTGAGTCCGAATCAGAAATGGAACACTGAAGGCTACGAAGGCTACTGTGAACGCGACGGGAAACTCAATCGCGATCTGGTGCCTGCCTTCCTGCGCGCTGACGAACTCACCGATTGGATCTTCACTCTCGAAAGTGATGATCAGGCGGCGTACGCTCATGCCTTTGCTAAATGGCGAGCAACTGATTCCAGCGCGTGGTTGGTTGCCGCGCTGACGAAAACGAAACCCGACTCGCGCGGCTTTAATCAATTGCAGCGGGCCGCGCAGACGGTCAGCCGGGACGCGCCGGCGTATCCCTCAATTGCTTTTCACCTGGTCCGTCTCCAATTAGCTTTGGGTCGGAAAGCCGAAGCGCGAAAACTGCTCGACGACATAATCTCCTCGCAGTCTGGAGTTCTCCCTGTTTCAGCACAAAACCAGTTTCTCGAGTTGAGAATGCAATTGGCAGTGAGCCTGAGTGAGTTCCTGAGATTTGCACAAAGGCGTCCAGTTACATTTTATTACGAAGGAAGGTTTGCTAGCCTTCCCGACATGCTCGGAATCGAAAAGAGCTCCGGGAGCGACTATTCCGACAATAAAGAGAAATACGAAGAGGGAGTGGACGAACGTTTCCGCCAATTGCTTCCCTGGAGCGACCGCCTCGTATTTGACGAAGATACTGTCGAGATTTTCAACTGGTATTTTCCGCTTAGGGCTTTGCAGGAAGCGGCTGGCGACCCGGGACTGCCAGATTACCTGCGCGGGCGCATGACGCTCGCTGCGTGGACGCGCGCGATCCTGCTCAAAAACGACGCGGTTGCGCAACAAGTGGCACCCGAAGTTGGTAAGCTGATGCCGGGGATGGCATCCCTTTTTGAGACTTACCGAGACGCCCGAAGCGAAAAAGGACGACGAGACGCAGCGCTCTACATCCTCCTCAAGCAGCCCAGCCTATCGCCATTTGTTGCCGCGGGACTGCCTGTTTCGGAGACGTCTGAGGAGCTGGATTACTACTTCGAGAGCTCCTGGTGGTGTCCACCATCTGACACCGAATACAATAACCAGGGCAATGAGATCCCGAAGTTGGTCGCTAAGCCGGGTTTCCTGACGGCGGAGCAGTTGACCGCAGCAGCTCGGGAACGCGCCGCGCTGATCACGATCGGTGACGGCAAAAGCTACCTGGGCAAACGCGTACTCGAATGGGTAAAAGCTTCCCCCACCGATGAGCGCGTTCCGGAAGCCTTGTTTATTGCCGCGAAAGCCAATGGCCAATACAAATACGGTTGTAACAGTTGGGAATATGATCGCGACACCAGCGAGCAACTTGAAAAGATTTTGCGCGAGAACTATCCGAACAGCGAGTGGACGCTGAAACTTGGTACCCCTCAGGAATAGAAAAATCGATACAGCCTCACCTTCCAACTTCTCCATAAAACCAGCCACGATCTCAATCTCCACGTGTGACGGTAGGAGCCTGCGCAGCAGGCGTTAGAGTGCGAGCTGGGGTTAACGATAGTCTAAGAAAATCTGAGCCTGCGAAGCTGGCGACAGAGGTGAAAGCGAGTCCTGGGTTTTCTGTCGCCTGCTTTGCAGGCTCAAGACTCTTCGCTGGCTGACTCCCCACGCTCCGCTTCGCTGCGCGTGGGGCTACTACTCTGCACGGCTGCTTCGCAGCCTCGAACGTTACTGCTACTGCGCAGCCCTTTTCTTTTGCGTAGCTATTCGATAGCCTTTCATTAAACGCACAAAATATTAGAACTTTAGGTTCGCGTTCTCCGTTAAATCTCTCTACGCGATCGCGGCTAACAGTCCATGAAAGCAGTCATCTTCAACCGGCATGGTGGGCCAGAGGTATTGAATTACACCGATGCGCCGGACCCGACTATCAACGCGAACGAGGTTTTGGTCGAAGTCAAAGCTTGCGCCCTCAACCACCTGGATATTTGGGCGCGTGGAGGACTGCCCGGAATCAAGATTCCGCTGCCGCACATACTAGGCAATGATATCGCCGGTGTCGTGCGCGAAGTTGGCGCCCTGGTATCGTGGGTGCGCAGCGGCGATGAAGTGATGCTGCAACCGGGAGTCTCCTGTGGGCATTGTGCCGAGTGTCTGGCAGGCCGAGATAATCTTTGCCGGGACTACGACATGCTGGGTTATGGCCGCAATGGTGGTTATGCCGAACTGGTTTCTGCTCCGGCCGTGAACGTTATTTCCAAACCCAAAAATCTGAGCTGGGAACAGGCAGCCGCGTTGCCGCTGGTAACCGTGACGGCCTGGCACATGCTGGTAACGCGCGCCGCTGTTAAGCCCGGCGAAGACGTGCTGGTGCACGCAGCCGGGAGCGGCGTTGGCTCCATCGGAATCCAGGTTGCCAAACTTCTCGGCGCGCGCGTAATCGCGACGGCGAGTTCAGATGAAAAACTGGCGAAGGCCAAAGAGCTCGGCGCTGATGAAGTGGTGAACTACAGCCGTGAAGATTGGCCCAGAGAGATTAAGCGACTAACCAACAGGACAGGCGTCGACGTAGTATTTGAACACACGGGAGCTGCCACCTGGCCTGGTTCGATCGCCTCGCTGAAGACGAATGGCCGGCTCGTTACGTGTGGCGCCACGAGCGGATTCGCCGCGCAGACTGATCTGCGCCAGGTGTTCTACCGTCATTTGACGATTCTCGGATCATTCATGGGATCCAAGTCAGAACTGCTTGAGGCCATGAAGTTCATCGAGAGTGGAAAGATTCGCGCGGTAGTCGACCGGATATTGCCGCTGGCAGAAGCGCGGCAAGCACACGAATTAATGGAAAACCGAGCGCAGTTCGGCAAGCTGGTGCTCGTGCCTTGACCGTGGGAGATGGGCATAGGCAAAATTTGCCTGATAAATAGTTGCTGAGCAATTGTCTCCCGCCCGCGACACCAAATTTTATTACTAAGCAAATTCGAAACGCTCTGGAGAATTTTATGAACTCACGTCTACATCCTTCGCGCTGGATGATCGCACTCGCACTCGCGTTGCTCCTTGGCATGTTAGCTTCTTCCCTTAGTACTTTCGCTCAGACAACTGCTGCGGCCCTGCCAAAGGGCGTTGAGCGTGTGACTTCCGTGGAGGGCATAAATGAGTATCGGCTGGCCAACGGCTTACGCGTTCTCATGTTTCCCGATCAAAGTAAGCAAACCATAACTGTGAACATGACCTATCTCGTCGGCTCAGCCACCGAAAACTATGGCGAGACAGGCATGGCACACTTGCTTGAGCACCTGGTATTCAAAGGAAGCCCGAAGCATACGAACATTCCGCAGGAGTTAACCTCCCACGGTTCGCGTCCCAATGGCTCAACGTGGTCAGACCGCACCAACTATTTCGAGACCTTCGCCGCCACTGACGAAAACCTCACCTGGGCCCTCGATCTGGAATCCGATCGCATGGTTAATTCCTTCATCGCAAAGAAAGACCTGGACAGCGAGATGACCGTCGTCCGCAACGAGTTTGAACTTGGCGAGAACAGTCCTTTTCTTGTGCTGCTGGAGCGCTCGATGGCTGCGTCTTACATCTGGCATAACTATGGGAAAACTACCATCGGAGCGCGCAGCGATATTGAGAACGTACCGATCGAACGACTCCAGGCGTTCTATCGCAACTACTATCAGCCGGATAACGCTGTGTTGCTGGTAGCCGGCAAGTTTGACGAACAGAAAACACTCGGCCTGGTAGATAAATACTTCTCACCAATTCCGCGGCCGACACGTACCTTGCAAAAAATCTACACCGTCGAACCGACTCAGGATGGCGAGCGCGCGGTGACTTTGCGACGTACCGGCGACACCCAACTGGTGCAGGCGCTTTACCATGTTCCGGCCGGATCGCATCCCGACTTTGCGGCTATTGACATTATTGCGCAGATACTCGGCGACACTCCTTCCGGTCGTTTGCACAAGGCACTGGTTGAATCGAAGAAGGCGAGTTCAATTTTTGGCTTTGATTTTCAATGGCACGACCCGACGCTGGCGGTTTTTGGGGCGGAAGTTCGCCAGGGTGATTCACTCGAAGCTGCCCGCGACACGTTGCTGGCAACTATCGAAGGCATCACCGCTACGCCGCCGACCAAAGATGAGGTTGAGCGGGCCCGTTCTCAGTTATTAAAGAACATCGAGCTGGCCCTGAACAATTCGGACCAGATAGGTGTCACGCTAAGCGAGTTTATAGGGGCCGGCGATTGGCGTTTGTATTTCCTGCATCGCGATCGACTACGTAAAGTCACGCCGGAAGAGGTTACAGCGACGGCTGCGCGTTATTTCAAGCCCTCGAATCGCACCTTGGGAATGTTTATCCCCACAGCCAAACCCGACCGGGCCGAGATTCCAGCGACCCCGGATTTGGCGGCGACACTTAAAGATTACAAGGGCGATGCAACGGTGGCGGAAGGCGAAGCGTTTGATCCTTCACCAGCCAATATCGAAGCGCGCACTGCCCGCAGCACAGTCGGTGGTCTCAAGCTGGCGTTGCTTCAGAAGAAAACTCGAGGCGGCAAGGTGGTGGCGCAAATGACTCTGCGCTATGGTGACGAAAAAAGCTTGATGAACCGCGTCACTGCCGCACAACTCGCGGGAGCGATGTTAATGCGTGGTACCGCTAAACATACTCGCCAGCAGATTCAGGATGAACTTGATCGCCTGAAGGCTCGCGCATCAGTATTCGGTGGCGCAACGCAGGCGGTGGTGACGATCGAAACTACGCGCGAGAATTTACCGGCTGTGATGCGACTGGTGGCCGAAATTCTGCGCGAGCCTTCCTTCCCGGCGAATGAGTTTGAACTGCTCAAGCAGGAACGACTTGCCAACATTGAACAAAACAAGAGTGAGCCGACACAGGTTGCTTTTACAGCCTTTAGCCGCACGCTTAGCCCTTTTCCCAGGGGAGACGTACGTTACATCACCACCTCAGAAGAGGATGTGGCAGATGTTAATGCGGCAACACTGGAGCAGGCGAAGCAGTTTTATCAGGACTTCTACGGCGCCTCGAACGGAACGCTCACTGTCATCGGCGATTTTGACAGCGCCGAAATCAGCAAACTTGCCGGAGAACTTTTTGGCGACTGGAAGAGTCCCAGGCCTTTCGCGCGTGTACCGAGCGTTTACAAGGACGTTGCGGCTGTTAACCAGTCGTTCCCGACACCTGATAAAGCCAATGCATTTTTCGTTGCCGGCTTCAATCTTAAGATCCGCGACGATAATCCGGACTATCCGGCGCTGCTGCTGGGCAATTACATGCTTGGCGGCGGTTTCCTGAATTCGCGCCTCGCTGCCCGCATCCGGCAGAAGGAAGGCTTGAGCTACGGTGTGGGTTCGGGAATCAACATTAGCGCGCTCGACGAATACGGACGTTTCACTGCCAATGCGATCTACGCACCGCAGAACGTTGAAAAGCTCGAAGCCGCCTTCAAGGAAGAGATCGCACGCATGTTGAAGGATGGCTTTACGGCCGAGGAGGTAGAGGCGGCCAAATCAGGATACCTGCAATCACGCCAGGTCAGCCGCGCCCAGGACAACGAGTTGGCCAGCCGCTTGAACAATTATCTTTTCCTCGGGCGCACGCTCCAGTTTGACTCTGATCTCGACGCCAAACTCCGAGCGCTGACGCCCGAACAGATCGTTGCGGCAATGCGCCGGCACATCGATCCAACAAAGATGACGATCATAAAAGCTGGAGACTTTGCTAAGAAATCTTAGTCGAAGAGCAGAACACGATTTTCCATTTGTCATTCGAACCCAAGCTTGCGCGAAGCGCGTATTATGCTTGCGGTCCTGGACGATAGTTGTCCGGAAGTGCACCCTCCTTAAATGTCAAATGAGAAATGTCAAATGACCAATGGAAAATGTTTGTTCCTCCTGCCTCCTGCCCCCTTTCCCTTTAGCTGCCACTGTAGTTTTCAGCGTTGAAGCGTTTCTTCAGCAACTCCAGATTTCCTTTTGCCAGGTCGAAATTGGTGCCTGCGATTACCTTCTTGCCTTCGTCGCTGGTGACCCAATCAACAACCTGGGGTGCGTTTGTCCTTAAGAAAGCACCGTCGTCTTTATCGAGCGGCTTGCCGTCTTTGCGGGAGAAGACCCAAACGTAGGTGTACTGGCCCTTGCGGACATAAGCGAGGTCTGCCTCAAACCCACTCTTCGGCGAGGCAGCGGGAGATGGTTCCACATTCGAGGTTACCGCGACGTTTGTATTCCCGTTACTGCTGCACGAAGTGAGTGAGATCGATGCGGACAGTATCACGATCATGAACAGTATTGAATTACAGATCTTGTGTGGCATAGTTCATCAGATATTAATCCAAAAGACTCGAGTTAGGAATGTTGATGTTGGGGGCACTATTGCTTCTTCTCTAATTAACACCGCGGCTTTAGCCGGGTGGACCCGGAAACTCTCGGAAGTGGAAACCGTTTTAAACGGTTTCATTTTCGCTTCGCCGTCCTGTTCACCGGGCTAAAGCCGCGGTGTTAATAAAAGTAAGCGTCAATTAACGTGTGGGAGTGGGAACGGCCTCCGGACTCAACCCCTGCTCTCCGGGAATCTCACCGGTGTCCGACTCTTCAGGTTCCGGCTCTACTTTCTGATCGCGAATGTGGAGGATCGTGCAATCATGATCCTCGTAAACTATTTCAAACCAGCCGCTAGTGCTGGCCTTCTCGGAAAAATCGTTGTGCGAGTTATCGGTAAACACGTAGCGCGCGCCAAAACGATCGCGGATCAAGGGCCCAGGGTCCTCTTCTTCGCCAAGCGTGATTCGATCGTAGAGTTGGGAGAGCGCCGGGTTCTTGTCGTAAAGATAGGTTGGATCGAGTCCCGAAACGTAGACATGAGCAGGGTCGTAATAAAATAAGCGCGGAAAGTCGTCCCAGTCTGTGTTGAATATTATTTGGCCCGGTTCAATGTTGGCGCGCATCCATTCTGCTCCGGCGCGGTAATACTCGTGCGGCTCACTGTCTGCGATCTCTCCGATGACACCCTTAATCCGTAGCTCCTTAATGTCAGCAACATTTAGAAAGAAGATGACCCCCAGAACCAGGGAGATGATTGAGGCTATGGATAGTTTCCACAAATCCCTGCGTTCAGCCTCCTTGAGAGCTGCCGCCGGCTCATGCCGGTCAAGAAATGGTTGCAGTTCATCAAGCATATCGGTTGAGAGTTGAGTCAACGTCGAACGAGCGCCCAGCAACCATGGCTGGAGCGCGAAAGCACAAAAGATCACCGCGAAGGGTGGCCAGTATTCCGCGATTCTTCTCCAGCGCGCCATCATGAGCATGAGCACTGACGCGAACACCAGCAGAAACAACGAATGATGAGTACGCTTTCGGTCTGCCGGATCGAAGGCGAGGTAACCCACGACCATCGCGGTGCAGGCCACGACGGAGTTACCAAAGAATTCCCAGGAATCGTAGGGGTACCATTCCTGGCCAACTTTGGTGGAAAAATCCGAAACTTTTACCTTGACCTTTAAGTGCTCATACAAGAGATGAAAGTTTGTGGGGAAGTAAGGATTGATAACCATCGCAGCCGTTGTGCCCAGCAGAACCCAGAGGACTGGTCGCCATTCAAAACGCCGATCAGTCCAGCCGAGGACTGCTGTCCAAATGAAGACCGCGAGAACCAGCAACACAAACATGTCGTAGGTTTCTGCAAAGATAAAGCTCAATGGAAGCAGCGGCCAGTATTTCCTGGTGAAGAGCAGGTGAATCCCGATGATGAGATAAATAATTGCGAAGGGCGGCGCCTTGGCCATGTTGAGCCGGTAAAGAAACGGTGACGAACAGGCAAGCAACGCGAGCAGCCAAACGAGTGAGTAACGAATTCGGTGACGCACCATCAGCCAGTAACAGGAAAAGACAGCCAGGCTCGCAAAGATAGTCGCAGAGATTTTGGCGCCCAGCCTGAGGTCACCAAACCAGGTAAAAGGCATCTGCAAGAAGTGAAACAGCAGGTGATGATCTACGTAGTGTTTTGGATCGAGGGTAGTAAGCGGAAGCCAGCTAAAGGTGGGCGGGAAGTTATGGCTGCGCAGCGAGTCCCAGAGCATGCGGCTCCACTTGATGTGGTAGTAACCGTCGAAGTCTCCGCAGCAAATGGCTGAAGTTGAAAACTGAAGTTGCCAGAATATCAGGCCAATGGCGATCGCAGCCGCGCTTAGTTGAACTGCGCGCAATGCAGATTCGGATTGAAAGATTCCAGAAAGATAGGGAGAGGATTTCATTTACCGCCCAACTGTTTTTGTGACCGGTGCGGTTAATTTCACAGTTGTTCGATAAGTTCGAGAAAGGCGCGCGGATCAATCGGTTTAGTGACATGTTCGGTAAATCCGGAGGTCAACGAGCGATTCCGATCATCGAACATTGAGTAACCGGTTACGGCTACCATCGGCACAGCTTCATAACCCGGCAGCAGCCTAATAGCCTTGGCGAGTTCGTAGCCATTCATTTCAGGCATGCCGATATCAGAAATAATCACATCAAACTGATGGTCACGCGCCAGAGCAAGAGCCTCCTGCGCGCTCGCAGCGGTGGAAACTTGGTAGCCCGCGTGCGTCATCAACACCGCCAGCATTTCGGTTACATCTGCAACGTCATCAACAACCAGGGCCGAGCGATGAGCTTCAGAGTCCGCCCGGGACGCCTGCGCATCCGGCGACGTGCCCGGGGCTTCCGGCATTTGAGAAGGTAAAAACTGGCTAAAGAATTTGAGGCACAATCCGGCAGGGACGACAGCCGGAATAAAGTTTGACTCGATCATCATTACCTTCCGCCGGTTAATAATTTGGGGGAACTTAATGTAGCCGAAAGGGGAATCTGTGTCTAGGAGTTACTATTACCACGCAGAAGCCACTGCATCCGATTTTGTGTTACGTTTTGCATAATGTACCCAGCCGGAAATCTCTTCATTCCCGCAGAGCATGGCCAGCTTGAGGCGATCCTCAAGGAACCGCGCGGCGGCTCACGCTCGGGAGTTGCGCTGGTGCTTCATCCGCATCCCCTCGGCGGCGGTACGATGCACAACAAGGTGGTGTTCCGCGCGGCGAGCGCAATCAACGACGCGGGTTTGCTGGTGCTGCGAATAAATTTTCGCGGAGTCGGGCAAAGCACCGGTGTCCATGACGAAGGGCGAGGTGAATTGGAGGACGTCCGCGCCGGCATCGAGTATCTTGCGACAACTTATGCGCGGGAACCCATCACAGTTTGCGGTTTCTCCTTTGGTGCGCGAGTAGGTTTGGAAGTTGGAATGACAGATGATCGGGTTGAGCAGATGATTAGCATTGGAACGCCGGTGGACAAATATGATTTTGGCTTCCTTGAGTCGTGTAACAAGCCACTTCTTTTAGTTCACGGTGAACACGATGAATTCGGCAGTGTCCCAGGGCTGCAGGAGTTAGTAAGTGCCATACAGCGTCACAACTCTAGTGTTGAATTGCATATCATCAGAAGGAGCCGGCCATTTCTTTGAGGGACATCTTGATGAACTCAAGCAGGTGATAACACGCTGGACACAGCGCCAGTTGGAGATTTAGTCCATCCGATTGATTCACTTCGGAGTTGTGTCTTCATCCTGGCAACAAGTCACGGAAATGAAGGCTTTGGGCGGGTTCTTGTCGCGGCGTTGAAATTTGATGATAGTGAAGGCAATTACAACGACAACAGCTACGGCGAAGCCTACAAGTAACTTACGTCCCTGGTCACCGAACTCAAGACTGATTGAATCCTGAAGGAGAGTTATTGCCAGCGAACCAGAAGAATAGAGCGCGAGCGTGAGCATGGCTACCCGACCTTTCGATTTTCGAATGGAACGCAGCCAGCTTAACTTAGACACTTCTCTGCGTTATTTGTTCCAGGTGTTAGGGTATGCTGCCTGTTCGGAATGGCGCGTTGTCGTTGAATCTAACTATTTACCTTTTTCCATTTACTATTCCCCTTCATTAACAGGACACACCTATGACCTCCTTTCGCGATCCGGCAATTCGAATTACCCTTCTGCCTCGTGACACCAACTCGGCGGGCACCATCTTCGGCGGCGTCATTCTCAGTTACATTGACATGGCCGGCGCTATCGAGGCCCACCGGCACACCGGAATGGATCGATTCGTTACCGTGGCTATGCGCGAGGTGATCTTCCACAAGCCGGTCTTCGTCGGCGACCTGGTTAGTTTCTATGCGGAAACAGTCAACGTGGGGAACACTTCGATAACCATTCGCGTGATTGTGGAAACCGAAAGAATTGGATTAAAAGCTGAGCAGGTAAGGGTAACTGAAGCGGAAGTTGTTTATGTAGCGGTCGATGAAAAGAGACAGAAGACCAGGATTACGAAGAGAGAAGAGTGATGAGTAATGAGTAAAGTACCAACGAGTATCTCCCTTCTGCTCATCACTCATTCTCATTACTTTTTTACTAATTCAGCAGCGCCTGCATGCGGTGGAGTCCGGCAGCTGCCTCAGTGAAGCCCGGCTGTTGTTCGAGCGCTTTGCCATAGTGCCTGGCGGCTTCAATATATTTCTTTCGCATTTCGTAAATCCGGCCGAGGTTAAAATGCGGAAATGCGTAAGACTCGTAGCGCGGCGCATAGAGAGCCCGCTTGAACCAGCGCACGCTGCTGTAGTTATCGCCCTTGGCTAAAAGATAACTGCCGATATCGTTGTAAGGGTTGCCGAGCGTTTCGTCGACGCGAATTGCTTCGAGACATTCCTCGATCGCTTCGTCGTAGCGATTCTGAAAACTATAGACCCAACCGAGAAAGGTATGCGCTTCGGCGGTGGGATAGGTTTCGATCGAGCGCTTGTAAAGCTCAATCGCTTCTTCGTAGTTCTCCGCCAACTGGGCCTGGTAAGCCTCCTGAAAAAGCTGCTTAGCTTCATACTTCGCAGCCGGCGAAGCATCATCCTCGTAAGCGTCGTCTTCCATTTCTTCTTTACGGGCAATCACTCTTCGGTTTCTGGTTCTGATCCAAACGCTTGATACGTCCATCGATTTTTGGAGCAATGACTTTTTTGGCAACAATCGCCGCCTGCAGAACGTCGGAATCAAACTGTGACCGTTCTCGCGGAGTTAGCACGCGCGCCGCTTTTAACATTGCGTACCCGTCGCCGCCATCGATGGCTACATAATCGCTCGCGGCAAGTGTATACATTTTGTTCTCGTCAAGCGGCTTACCGTTGATGGACAGATCGACAATCCGTGAACCGGGCGGCCGTCGCGCGTCAAAAGTGAACCGGATACCGGATACTTGCGGGAAACGGCCGGGCTCAGCATCCTCAGCGCTACGAGCCACGCCGTGCTCCAACGCCTCGCGCAAGGTTTTGCCGCTCACTTCCACCTTCACCACCTTGTTCTTGAACGGCAGGATCGACAAGATGTCCCTTCTGGCCAAGGGACCAGCCTTGATTAACTCGTCCGCGCGAATGGAACCGCCATTCATCAAGGCAACGTCAGCCCTCGTCGAGGCGCGAAAGGCATCCGCAATCAGGTCACCGACGTTTGTTTCCTGATTTCGGCCCACCGCGCTTCGGGCGTCAAGGTCAAGGCTGGTGCGGCCCACAACGCGTGCCAACTCTTTAATTAACGCACCGTATTTGCGATTGAGGGTTGCAAATTGTGGATCCTCAGCCGTCTTGTTAGTTACAGGAATGATCTTCCAATCGATGCTCTCGACGGTGCCACTCTTCTTCGAGATGTTCAGATCGATTTGTCCCAACTCGCGCGCGTCGGCGGTCATCTTAAAAATGGGAGCGCCTCCGGAACTTGACTGCAGCAGAGTGTGCTCGTGACCGCCGATGATTACGTCCACGCCCGCACAACGCGCCACTTCCTTGTCTTCACTCATCGAGAGATGTGTCAACGCGATTACTGTCTTTATGCCGCTGGCGTGAATCTCCTTAACCATTTTTCGCGCTGTCTCGCACGGGTTAAGAAAATCGACGTCCGGCCCGGGCCGAGACGTAGTCTTTGTTTCCTCCAGCGTTAGTCCGAAAATCGCTACCTTGACACCGTCAAACTCGCGCACGGCATACGGCGGCGTATCGCCAAATGGTTTGCCGGTTTTTTTGTCAATCACGTTAGCAGCGAGCCACTTGAATTTGGATTCCTGCATTCGTTGGCGCAAGACGTCTGGACCAAAGTCGAACTCATGATTGCCAAGCGTCGAGTAGTCAAGCTGGGCCAGGTTCCAGGCGTCTATCATCTGCGCACCTTTGTAGGTAATGGATTCGACTGAAGGTGAAATCGTATCTCCGGAAAGCAGAAAAAGTGTATTGGGCGACTCCTTCTGGATCGCTTTCTTTAACGTGAGCAAGCGAGCCAATCCGCCACGAGTGCCCTGATCAACCGGAGCGAATTGGTAGACATCGTTAACCTGCAGCAGCGTAACGCGTACCGTGCAATCAGGCTTTTGTTGCGCCGCTAAAGACAAGACGGCAACGAGGAAAATGATGACCGTTAGCATAGACCGGCGCGATGCGACTCCCGCAATTCTCATTTGCTTGTCTCCAGCTATCATCGTGGCAACTCGCTGAATTATACTCGGCTCATCAGGACGAAGTGAAAGCGATGAGTACGGCCTGGATTCGTTTTCCAGTGCAAAGTCTCTCTTCTTATGTCGACAGCAGATACAGTTTTTCTGACAGGCTTTCCCGGTTTCATTGCGAGTCGTTTATTGCGCCGGCTTGCCAAAGACAGCGGCTGTTTCCTATTGCTCGTGCAGCCGACATTCCGAGAGCGTGCACAACAAGAGCTGCTCAGCATTGCACAACAGGCAGGCAGATCAGGTTCTGATTTTAAGCTGTTGTCAGGAGACCTAACCGAACCGAATCTCGGACTCTCGCCGGCTGATTTGGAAACCGCGCGTGCAGAGTCAACCATTGTCTTTCATTTGGCGGCAGTCTATGACCTGGCCGTCGCTCGCGATCTGGCATTAATGGTAAACGTCGACGGCACGCGCAATGTTAATGAGTTTGCGCGTTCGCTGCCTGGTCTGCGCCACTATCACTACGTGTCCACCTGCTATGTCGCTGGAAAACGGACCGGTCGGATTCTGGAGAATGAGCTGCAGCATGAAGCGGGCTTTCGCAACTACTACGAAGAAACAAAACACCTGGCGGAACTTGAGGTCGAGGCGCTTAAGTCAGAATTGCCAATCACCATTCATCGACCGGCGGTAGTTTGTGGCGACTCGCAAACAGGGGAGACTGCCAAGTATGACGGCATCTATTATTTGATCTTCTATTTGCTGAAATGGCCATCAGTTCTTTCCACCTTCAATATCGGCAACAGCGAGGTGGCTTTGAATCTGGTGCCGGTTGATTTCGTCGTCGAGGCAATGTCGACGCTAGCGCGAGATCCCATCGCCATCGGCAAGACAATTCAACTTGCCGATTCCGATCCGCTGTCGACACGCGAGCTTTTTGATTCGATCTCCCGCTGTATTTCGGGTAGGGAATCGAGACTGACCGTGCCCGCCGCTCTGGTTCACACCTCGCTAATGTTGCCTCTGGCGCCGAAGATTACCGGTTTGCCCCATTCGGCTGTTCCCTATTTCTTTCTAAAGCAGACCTATGACACGAGCCAATCGACGGCGCTACTCAAGCCTCACGGCATCACTTGCCCGCCATTTGAGAGTTATGTGAAGACGATAGTCAATTATGCTGCCAGCCATCCGGAGTTGTAAGCGAGCTTAGCCGCTGGTAGTGACCTTATTTGAAACTGAAATTTTGGCGACTACCCAGCCGTCCCGCACCAGTTGACAAATAATTAGAATTAGTCTAAATATATAACCGTGCCAAGAGAGACTGGAAACTTGAAGCCCGAAGAGAAACTGACGCGCCAGCGCGATGCGGTGCTTCAGGTTATTCGTTCGCGGGAAGATCATCCCACGGCGAATGAGATTTTCCAGGCGGCGCGTGAGCACTTGCCGACAATTAGTTATGCCACTGTCTACAACTCGCTCCGCTTCCTGAAGGAAGCCGGATTGGTACACGAGATCAAGTTTGGCGACGGCGCCAGTCGTTACGATCGCGAAACCGATCGGCACGACCACGCCATCTGCAACGATTGTGGAAAGTTAGTCGATTTCGACCTTCCTCAGGCGGCCGATCTGATGCAGGCAGCCGCGCGAAAGTCGAAGTTTCAACCCGCGTCAGTTCATTTGACGCTAAGAGGGACATGTCCTGACTGCCGCAAGGCATAGTCAGGAAGTAGATCTTAAACTCGAAAATTATTAACCAACACTGGAGGATTCATGACAGCAGCGACAGCGACAGCAACTGAAAAGGCGATGGTGGGCCAGCCGGCGCCGAATTTTGATATGGCCTCGACCAAGAATATTGAGAAGCTCAATGAAGGCGTAAAGCTTGAAGATTACAAGGGCCGTTGGCTCGTTCTCTTGTTTTACCCGCTGGACTTTACCTTTGTTTGTCCGACGGAGTTGACCGCATTCAGCGATCGTTACGAAGAATTTCAGGGCATCGGTGCCGACATCATCGGCGTGTCAACTGATTCCGTGTTTTCGCATCGTGCCTGGATCAAGACACCGCGCGACAAGGGTGGCGTTGAAGGGCTGGTTTACCCGCTCGCCGCTGACGCGACCAAGAATGTGTCGCGTGACTATGGCGTGCTGATCGAGGACCGCGGCATTGCGCTGCGCGGACTCTTTATTATCGATCCCGAAGGAATTCTTCGTTACAAAGTCGTGCACGATCTGAACATCGGACGTTCGGCTGAGGAAACTTTGCGTGTGATTCAGGCACTGCAAACCGGTGGTCTATGCCAGGCGGAATGGAAACCCGGTCAGAAAACACTTAACGCTTAATTACAGTGAAAGTGAAAAGGTGAGAAGTGAGTGATGAGTGAGGAGTAATCAGTCAGGCGAGTTTCTGACTCTTTACTTTTCACTCTTCACTTTTACCTCGGTAAAAGCTATGGGAATGAGAATTGGAACAGAAATGCCGCGGCTCGAGGGTGCCACGGAATGGTTTGGTGGCACGCAGGCAAGCGTGGAAATGGAAGCAAAGGGCCACCCAACGCTGGTTCATTTTTGGTCGATGAGCTGCGGAATGTGCAAAGAGAATATGCCCCGCCTTGCCGAATGGCGCGAAGGATTAAGGGAGCAAGGGCTTCGAGTGTTCGCGGTTCATATGCCGCGTTACGAAACAGATACAGATGTTGAGGGCGTGCGGGATGCTATTGCGACTAACTCGATCGTCGAGCCGTGCGCGATCGATAACGAGCACAAGCTCAAAGATGCCTTCCAGAACGATCAAGGCTTTGTGCCCGCTTATTATCTCTTTGATGGCGAAGGAAAGTTGCGCAGTTTTGCCGCCGGTGAACGCGGCCTCGACTTACTGAAGTCGACTCTTGATCGCGTTTTGGCAGCGCATAACAAAAACAGCGAAGTCGTAACCCAGAGCTCCGTAACGTTTTAATGTCAGGTGTGGGGCGCTAGAGTTGTGAGAACTGACCCGCGAGCAGCAACAGCAGATAAATGCTCAGCGCTGCCGAGCCAATTGCTAATCCTGCCAGCACAAAAATCATCAATCCCACAAACAGCCAATCGCTGAGTTTACCCTTGCGCGCTTCATCTGCGGAGACGGTCGCCCGCTTGCTGAGCAGGGCCACGTTCATCTGGTTGGATTTCCAGAACGCGTCGAAGAAGTCGCCAACGAAAGGGATCGAACCCACCAGATAGTCAATGCCGATATTCAAACCCATGCGCAACAAGGTTACTTTCGGAACGCGGTAACGAACCGCCGCAGCCAGGATGTAGAACGACACCATCGAAGTGACGGTGTCGCCGAAACCAGGGATAAGACCGACCAGTGCATCCAATCCAAAGCGCCAGTTGATACCCGGAATCCGGATCAGGTCGTCCATCAGCCAACTCAAACGATCAAGACTCTCGTCAACCTTGACAGCTTTTCTGGTTGCTTCGGGAGTTTGGTTGAGGAGTTCGCGGCGTTCCAGTTTGTACGGACTTGTCATCGTGTTCACCCTTGAATCCTTGTTTTTGAGAACTGGCCTGGCCATGTTCAACGTATTCGAGTCATCTGTTGCCAGAAAAATTTCCCCACCCGCGCAAAAGCGTTAAGCGGGTTACGGTCGCCGCCCCGCTGTTGGTTTGGTTTCGACGGCAAGCCGAGGGAAGTCGCCAGTTCCGGATCCGGTTTCGCGATGTCCTCGTCACCGCGCCGGCTGGCCAGCCAGCGGTTGAAGGTTCGCGCCACCACGCGCCTTTGCTCCAGCGGGGCTTCCGCAATGAGTGCGCCGCGAAGATCGTCAAGCTCGGCGATCTCCAGCAGATTCGTCCGGTAATAATTTCTAAAAGCCTTCAGTAATTTTTCTTCGCCCAACAGCCGTTGCAATTCAACAAACATCAATGTGCCTTTAGTGGTAACGACGGCTGCATACTGAAACGTGTTGCGATAATCGCGCGAGGGCCGGTTGGCATCCATGTCTTCGCCGCCGAACGTGCGGTATAAACGGTAGACGCCTTCCAGCTGATCTTCCAGAATCAGCGCGGCCTTTTGCTCGCCATAGATTTCCCGGAAATACAACAAAGCCGACCAGCTCGCCATCGCTTCATCGAGCACCGGCTCGCGTGCCGGATCGTTACCGACGGCGCCGCCCCACCACTCGTGAGCGGTAAGATGGGCCACGCTCCACTCCAGACTTTCTTCTACGGACGGACGTTGCTCGCGAATAATCTCCGGAAGGTTGCGCATTGCCGGCGAGTCAAAATCCACGTAATAAGCGCTCGCGATTACTTCAAGCCCGGAAAACTCTTTGCTTCCCAAACCGGCAACCAGCGGGGCTTCTGCAATATTGATACTTCTGACTGGCAGCGGACCAAATCTGGAGGTAAAGATCCGTAAAGAGTCTTCAGCCATTGCCAACACACGTTTTCCAATTCGCTCGTGCTCGGGAATGAATATCGATCTTACGGTCGTCTCTCCAATTTGAGCTTGTTCAGAGCGGAGGTTGCGTCCGGCAATGATCGCCAGGTCCCGAAGCGTCGGCGCAGAGAAGACTAGCGTCTTGCCGTTGTCTGACTTTTGATTCCCGGCAGAGGTAAACACTATTACGCCAGGGGCCGCATCTATTTTGACTTCGTATTCCGCCGTTTCATTGAAGATGATGTCGCCAACGCTTGGCTCAAGTTTTCGCTGCCATTCATCGCCATCGTGGACTACGAGCACGGGATATGAAGTACTGAGCAGCATGATGCCGCGACAACGGAAGTTCAGATCGCGCGGGCGCCGCACTTCGCGATCGCCGCGCAGCGCCGCGCTGACTTGCTTAACGACGTGCGCAGTGAGTCCAGTTTCGTCCGGATCAACTTCCGGCACGTTCCCTTTGAAACCTATGATCACGTCCGCCGAATTTCCGGGCGCGACTTGTTCGCGCAAATTAACCCGCAAGGTTGTTCCCTGGTCATCGATTGAATAAGGCAGCGGCGTCCTGTCCAGCGCGGAGCGAACTTCGGTGATCTCAATGCGCGGCTCTTCAATTTCACTGCTTTGCGCGCTGGTGCTGATGCCAGTGGGTGCCGGATCGGGACGGAGATTGGAATAGAGATGAAAGTACAGGATCGTGCTGGCGCGATCACCGTGATTTACCCAGACTACTCGTTCTGAACCGCTGTAAGACAGAGCGTCGAAATCCAGTTTCAGTTGAATCTCATAACGATGTCGTTTGATCTCTGTTGCCTGGCTCGAAGGGGTTTGCGCGGCGGTTCCCGCTGCCAGGAGGAAAAGACACATGCAGAGCAGCAAGGAAAGTCCCAGCAAATGGGTCAGGTTAGCGCCTTGATGTTTGAAACGAACCATGGACTTCTCTTATTCAACGACGTCTGAAGACCCGCGGCGTGGTCTCCGTTATGGCAATCGAACGGATAACGTCGCCGCGAGCGATATTGTCAACAACGTCCATGCCGGCCACTATGTTACCAAAAACTGTATAGCCACCATCGAGATGCGGCTGCGGCGAATGGGTGACAAACCACTGCGATCCGCCCGTATCTTTACCGGAAAGTGCCATACCGACCGCGCCACGTTTGAAGGGCAATTGATTTATTTCGCAGCGAATCTGATAGCCGGGCCCGCCGTTCCCGTCGCCGCGCGGATCGCCGTCCTGAATCACAAAATTGGGGACGACGCGATGAATCGTGGTGCCGTTGAAATAACGGCGCCTGGCGAGTTGGATAAAGTTGTCGACGGTCAGCGGGGCCTCTTCCGGTAATAGCTCAATCATAAACCAACCTCTGTTGGTGGTTACCATGGCGCTGAATCGTTTGCCGATACGGGCAAATGCCCGCTCATAGTCTGCAGCGGTGTTGCGAGTTCTACCACTGCCGAGGCGCGAGGAAAAATCACCGGCGCCATTGGCCTTCAAAACGGCTACCGCTTTACGGTGGATAAGATAATCGTTTGAGTTGAGTGCGGTCTTTATCGCCTCATTCGCTTTAGCACTCTTCTGTTTCCCAAGTGCATCGAGAATTGCGAGTGCCGCATCGTTAAGCTGCGTGTCGGCCAATGCCACTGGCAAAGCCGCGATTAACGCAACACCGTTTGTCTCATCAGGCGGGAGGTCGCCCAACAACCCGGCCGCCGTCGCCCGAATCACGACATCGGATTCTTTAAGATGCTTTCGTGCGACTTCCGCCAGATCATTGGTCTTGAATGCCGCGTACGCTTGCAGCACGTCAGGAATCGCATATTCAGAATGAACGGCAACCAGGGTATTGATTTTGATACCGGAGTTACGATAGTCGAGCATCGCGCGCAAAAGATCTTCGGCTTGTGCTTTTTGTGACTTGCTTTGGATAGCCGCGATTTCGCCGAGTCCCTGCGCAATACTGGAAGCGGCCCGCCAATTTAGGAAGAGCGTTTCCTGAGCCATCCGCTTGGTAAGTGGCCCTTCACCGAATTGGTTTAGATAGGCGGCCGGGTGAACTCTTGCGAAAGCTATTTCCACTTCCGGAGCGCCGGATCCGGTAACGGGACGAACGTTTCGCAACCAGTTACTAACCCTTTCGTCGTTTGAGTCCTGCCTCAGTCGGCCCAGCGTGGTTGCAATCTCGAGCAACTCATTCACTTCCGCTGCGAGCCCGGCCGGTTGGGATTTCTTCCTTGCTGAGTTGGCAGCTGCGAGCAGCGAAATTCCACGGTCGAGCAGGGCAGAGGTCGCCCGCGCATCTTTCAAGGTTGCCAGGGCCCTGATGGCGCTGACGCGCACGCGAGCGTCCTGATCCTTCAGCCCCCGATCCACCAAATCATCGTAGGCGCTCTTGTCTTCCGTAGCTCCAAGTACGCGAGCGGCATTTGCCCGGACGACTGCATCCGGATCACTCAGGAGAAGTTTTCGCAGCTCGTTGTTGCCATCTTTCAATTTAAGCCGGGCCAGCGTGTTTGCAGCGTCGGCGCGAACGCGCGGGTCGTAGTGGCGCAGAAATCTTGCCACCACGGGACCGGCACCTTCCGGCTTGGCCCGCAGCACGGCAGTAAGACCCAGTAAAATCGTCAAACCGTCGGGAGCGGAACGCCGGCTCGCCTCGAACTTCATTGTCTCCAGAACTACGGCCGCGAGCTGACGCGCGCGCGCCTCCTGTTCTTTTGGCAACGCGGCCGTAATTTTGCCGAGGGCTTCAACTGCGCGCGCGCGTTGAGGAGAATCCTGCGTTTGACTCAAAACCGCAACCAGGGCGTCTGCTCCCAGCGGCGATTCAAGTTCGCCAAGCGCAAACGCTGCCATGGCTCGCACTTCAGGCTCGTCATCTTTTTGCATTAAAGAAACCAGATCCGCTACGGCTTGTTCGTTCCCGATGCGTCCCGCCGCCAACGCGGCGCGCGCCCGCACATTTGCATTGCGGGCCTTAAACAAATCGCGCAAGTCGTTATCCCAACGCCGTTCGTCTTCAGCTCGAACAATTTGCAACCAAAGAATTCTGGAAACCGGATCGCCGGAGGTCGGGTTCTGCAATTTCCGACCACGAGTCTGCGAGGCGGCATTTGCTACCAAGAAAAACAGCAGGGCGCACGCAGTTAGTGTCCGAATGCCGCAGAGCGACAGCAGGCGCTCAGATTTAACGGTTGGATTCATTTATGTTCAGCGCATGCTTTCGTCGCCTACTTTTGGCAGTAGGCAGCGAGATCGCAGGAGGCATTTGTTGTTGGTTCCCAGGGGATTTGCTCTTTATGTATCAGGCAGGCAGCTCACTTATGTCAAGGTGCCGGGTCACGGGAACAAAATACTCAAAATAAAAGGCGCCTCATCCCTTTACAAGGACGAGGCGCCAAGAAGCCAGCTTGCCGCAGTCTTAGCTGGCGACGCTCGAGACGTTTGCGATCTCGGCCGACTCGGTGCTCGAGTCTGCGTCGATTGGTTTCATACTGGTGGTATCGAGCGGCTGATCATCGCGCCCGTTACTCTTGGTCTTGCCGGTACTCATCTTGATCATCTTGCAGCTGCCTTCGAAAAGGGCACCTGGCTCGATCATCAATGATGCAGTCTGAATGTTGCCATTCAGTTTGGCCGCGCGGCCGAGTTCCAGGCGTTGGGTGGCGATGATGTCGCCGTTGACGGTGCCATGAACTATCGCTACGGCTACTTCGATATTGGCATCGACCTTACCGTTGGCGCCAACAATCAAGGTCCCGCTGGTGGAATTGACGCGGCCGGAAAGCTGCCCGTCAACTCGCATCATGGCTTTAAAGTTGGCTTCTCCCGTGACTAGCGTGCCGCTGCCAACAAAGCCGCTGAGATTGCCTTCCTTGATTTCGCGCGCCAATGTTTCGCTTTCTGTCATTGCTTTGGGCGAAGCCGACGCCGGAGCGTATTCCGCGGATGCCTTTACTTCCGGCGCTGCCGGTTGATATGAACTGTACGTTCTGGGGCTGGTGTACGCTGACGCGTCCTGTTTTTCCGGGGAAACTTCATTATCCGCCGAATCTTTTGGATTCTTTCCTATCCTAAGCATGTGTAAAACCTCCGTAGTTTGGGGGCCGCGGGATTAAGTCACAGGTGCCATCGGAGACGGTAGAGTAACAAAAGACGCGCGTGCCTGTTTTTTGGAATGGTCAGCCTTGACGACTGCTCTGATTAGTCAACCGCCCAGAAGCGGGGAAAACATAATAGACAAACTAGCCTTTCGGTGTCTAGCTCTGCAATGCAAATGTAATAGGCTAAAACGATTCTTCTTCACGCTCACAACTCGAATCAGTTTTCAGACATGTGGAGGTGATTAGACGCCGCTGCGGCTGACAGATGTTCGAACCAATGGGACTTTTTAACAGAAGCCACGGTGGCACAGGGACATCCAGGTTACAGAGAAACTGAATTAGGCCACTACGGCGGTTTGTCACAAGCAAATTAGACGTGGCATCCTTGGGGGTCGTTATGTTCGCGGAGAATAAAACCAAGACGAGACTGCTGCGCGCGGTCGGCAATGCAATCGAGGACTTCGACATGATCGAAGACGGCGATCGCCTAATGGTGTGCCTCTCCGGCGGCAAAGACAGCTATACCATGCTCGATTTGTTACTCGACTTGCAGCGGCGCGCGCCGGTGAATTTTGATCTCCTGGCAGTGAATCTCGATCAGAAACAACCCGGTTTTCCCGCGGATGTATTACCCCGCTACCTGCAAGGGCGCGAGGTTCCGTTTCGCGTGATCGAACGAGATACCTATGCCATCGTCAAGCGTTTGGTTCCCGAGGGAAAGACCTATTGTTCGGTCTGTTCTCGTTTGCGGCGTGGAATTCTTTATAACCTGGCAGTCGAGGAAGGGTGTAACAAGATCGCGCTGGGCCATCATGCAGACGACATCATCGCCACATTCCTGTTGAATCTATTCTTTGTCGGAACATTGAAGGCGATGCCGCCGCTGCTGCGTTCAAACGATGGGCGGAACACTGTCATTCGTCCCCTCGCTTACTGCCGCGAAGCTGATATCGCGGCTTTTGCCCGATCGCAGGCGTTTCCAATAATTCCCTGTGACCTCTGCGGCTCTCAGCCAAACTTACAGCGTGCGCGCATCATGCGCCTGATAAGCGAATTGGAAAAAGATATTCCAAACATTCGCAGTTCGATGCTGACTGCGCTCGGTAATGCGGTGCCGTCCCACCTGCTGGATCAAAAACTGTTTGATTTCAGAAAACTAAGAGCCACTACCGGTGATGTTGAAGCCGAGCTCGATCTCGCAGTCGGGCACACAGATGTAGAGTTGAAGCAGGCGCTGGTTACCATCATGTGATTGCCGGAACCGCGCGCGGTACCTGGCCAGCTGCTTATGTCTACCGCGAAGAAAAAAGAACTCGATCTGAGTGCCTTCCCGCCGGGAAGCGTGACGGAGTTTTCGACGCTCGTCTGTCTGGCGTGTACTTTTGATATTTTTACCACTCAACTGGGCCTGGCGCCGCGCACTGCCTATTCGGAAATAAGAAAATACTCGCCAACAGTTGCCGAGCTGACCGCCGCGAAAGCGGTCCCTCCTTTCTTTGATTCAGAGGAAACGCGACCACATTGTCCCTACTGCAATGCCGCCAAACGGTGGCATGCGCGGTTCGATACGTTTTGCATTGAAGGAGGAAAGACTACTGACGCAGCTCGGCGGCAACTGACTAAGTCCATTCCTAAAAAGGACAATCAGGTTGAAGTCATCGAAGTAAAGAGCGACAAACGCACTGTTTTTTTCGACTGGCTAGACACGCTGCTCGGTAGTCTGGATCTTGACGACGAGGCGTGGCTGTTGGAAACGGCGCGGGCTTATCTCGCGCGAGTGGAGCCAAAAACGGATTGGGCAGAAGTTTTCTCGGGACTGCGGAGCATTCGCCGGTCGCAACGGGTGGAGACCGGATGGGAAAGGGACGGGTCCCGATTGTTTCTCTCGCCCGCGCTCTACAGCGAGGTGGTGATAGTTCAGTATCTCGTCAGCCGCTCCCACGTTCACGGCGGCCGCACGCTCGATGGCCGGCTGACCTTGCAGGATCTAATTCGCCGTTTAAGGTATGGGGGTTATCTTGAGGCGAAAGGGATTGCGCCGGGAGACCAGTTTGAAATCTTCGAGCAGTTGATAGAAAAACTCGCCGGAGGTTCCGGTAAGGTTAAGCGTTACTACATTGTCGACCGCCGGGATTTTCTCGAGAAAGTAAAAACAGTTTACGCGCACTATGCCGCGTGAGCTAAGACAAGCGGGCAATGCCGAACACCTACCTAATCACATAGAAAGCAGTCTGCCTTGGCCGAAACCATTTCATACCTTCCTTAGTTAGATAGGCGTCATCCTCGGCCATGATGGTGACCTTTTGACCGCCCCACTCCGGGACCGGTGTGCTCGTATTCAACTCGATTGATGTGTAGGACCCTTCGCGAAACGGAGGTTCAAGAGAAACTGTACCCGCCACCGGTCGCCGGAAGTCGACGCTGGCGCCGAGCCCATGACCCTGGTTGCCAATGGAGTGGGAATAGATCATCGCCTCAATGCCGGCAGCTTTCATGTCGGCCATCGTCGCATCATAGACGTCATAGCCCCACCCGCCCGGTTTGATATGGCTAAACAATGCATCCTGCAAACGAAGGGTGTTGGCAAACGCACGCTTCAACCCGTCCGGCACGTCCTTCTCGCTGCGACGCAGCACGTAACCCATCTTTTGCCAATCAGTGCTCAAGCCCAGATAGTTGAGCCCGCAGTCAATGTGAATCACATCGCCGCGTTGGATCACTACCGACTCATCGGCGACGCTGAGGAACTGTTGCGTCTTCCCAGTCTCCTGATTTTTGCGCTGGACGCGCAGATCAGGATGGAACCAGGTGTCGAGCCCCTTGTCATTCATTTGCTGCAACCACCAATAGCGGACGTCGCCTACGGTGGTCTTGCCCGGCGTAATCACTTCGTTCGAAAAAGCGCGCTGGGTGATGATGTCCGTCAACTCGACCGCTTTCCTATAGTGTTCCAATTCATCCGGCAGACGCGTATCCATATACTCGACGATCAACGGCGCTGCGCTTACAAACCTCTGGGCGAATTCTGTTCCGAGAGTTTCGCTCAGAAACTTATGCGCGTCGTAAGTCAAACCGTTTGTGGCGCCGCGTGTACCGCCAAAGTTTAGGGCGATCGTTTTCGGATTACGCTCTTCCACAATCTTCTTGAGGGTTGACTGAATCTCACGTCCCGGAGGGTTAATGACTTCAAAGAACCAGCGCAGGTGCTCATCGGGATAACGCACCAGAGCGATGCGCTCGAGTTTGTCGCCGCCGCGATCAGTGAAAATAAAAAAGTCGCGCCGGCCCTGATACGGAATGGGTGGCGCGATAAACGGCACGACAGTTTCGGGATGAAACTCTTCATTCGTCACGATCCACATGCTCACATTGTGGCGCCGCATCATGGGCAGCAGCATCGTATCGAGACGTGTCTTGAGCCAACGCTCGCGCAGGGCTACTTGATCGCGAACAGACAGGAGTTTTGGCAGCGGTGCGACCCGGAGTTTTTTCTGCGCCTGCGTGGACGTCGCTAACGGCGAGGCGGCCAAGCAGAGAAAAGCTGCGGCAACAAGACACAGAAATACATTTCTTATGAATCTAGTCATCTTCGGGAATCTCCTTAATCGGCGGGACAGACGTTCTGCGCTTCTTCGCCCCATTGGGGCGAGATGTTATAGCTTGGTGATTCCGCAAACGCGCGCCCCAGCGGAGCCCAATGTTGTTTTTGCAGCTGCTAATAATTTGTGCAACCACAATTCGCTTCTGACGGAGCGAGGCTAACCGAGGGGTTGCGGTTGCTATAAACATTGCGCCCCGCTGGGCGAAGACCAAAAGGTGTTATTAACATTGGGATGGCCGGTGATAACGATGCGTAATTGGGCGACGGCGTCCGATGCCGATCGCATTGCGCGAGATTATTAGCGTTGGCGGCAACTGGCGCCGCTTGAATTCATTGGCCGGCGACTCGACACGATTCAAAATATCGAGGACCATCCCTGCATCGTTTCCCGCCGCGATGATCTCATCGGGAGTCGCCTTCAGCTCGAAATACATTTTCAGGATTGGATCGAGCTCGTCGTACGGCGGTAGCGACTGATCGTCAAACTGACCCGGCGCCAATTCGGCCGAGGGCCGCTTTTCGATAATCGCGTTGGGAATAATCTCAGCATCGCGATTGAGCAGGCGCGCCAGCGAATAAACTTCCGTTTTCAGGACATCTCCAATCACCGCCAGCCCGCCGTTGGTATCGCCGTAGAGAGTGCAATAACCCAGCGCGAGCTCCGACTTGTTCCCGGTCGAAAGCAGCAGACGTCCTTCTGCGTTCGAGATCGTCATCAGAATGTTTCCGCGGAGGCGCGACTGTAAGTTCTCAGTTGCATGTGAGCTGCTTGCGGCGCCTGTGGCGGAGGCCGCGGGCAAATCCAACTCCTTGACCAAAAGCTCGAAGGCGTTCGTTATAGGGTGCTCAATCACCTTCATCCCGATCCGACGTCCGAGTTCGACCGAATCATCGACACTCGAACGCGAAGAATATGGCGAGGGCATCATCACCGACAAAACATTTTCCGCGCCCAGGGCTTCGCAAGCCAGCACCGCGACTACCGTAGAATCGATCCCGCCTGACAAACCCAGCACCGCTTTGCTAAAACCGTTCTTGCGCGCGTAATCACGAATACCAAGCACGAGCGCGCTGCGGATCGTTTCGATATCATCACCGGGAAGACAGCGTTGGTCAGCCACGCCGCAGTCGAGGTCAACCGTTCCGAAAAACTCCTCGAAAGGCGGTGCCTGTAAGACGATCTTTCCCTGCGCATCTGCAACGATGCTGGCGCCGTCGAAAATAATTCCGTCGTTGCCGCCGACAAGATTGACGAACACGATTGGAAGTTTCGCCGTCTTCGCTCGATGGGAGACCATCGCGCAACGCTGCCCCATCTTGCCTTTATTGAACGGTGAAGCGTTTATCGAGATCAGCATCTGCGCTCCCAGATCAATCAACTCGTCCGCCGGGTCGTGTGCGTAGAGACGTTCTTTCCAGAAGGTTTTGTCGTTCCAAAAATCTTCACAGACCGCCACCCCCATTCGGCAGCCGTCGACTGCAAATAGTTGGCGTTCACGCGCCGGCTCAAAATAACGCGGGTCATCGAAGACGTCATATTCCGGCAGCAGAGTTTTGTCGGCAAAACCGAGCAGTTTCCGGTCGCGAATAATCGCCGCAGAGTTGTAGAGCCGGCGGCCGGTCGCGAGCTCGTTTGGTCTCACAGTGCCGACGATTGCTGTTATTCCTTCAGTTGCCTGGATGATTTTTTCGAGCGGCTGCAAAACGCAATGCGCGACATCGCGGTCAAGGAACCAGTCAAGCGAGGTATATCCCTGCACGCAGGCTTCAGGTACAACGACAAGATCCGAGGAGTCTTTTTTGCCTTGCTCGATCGCCCGAACGATACCCGCGGTATTGCCTTCGTAGTCCCCGTTAGTCGTATTTATCTGCCCGATGGTGACGCGCATTTGTGTTAGTTGATCTTAGCCTTCGCTGTCTGAACCTGCAAATGCATCGACCATTGGTGGGAGGCAAGACCGATATTGCAGAACCGCGAGGTGGTAGCGAGCGGGAGAACACGGAGAAGGCACAGAGATTTGCAATGGGAACACTACCTCTCTGCCGTCGAAGTTGAGCAACTTCGCGCGGGTGCGTTATAGTTCCTGAGCCAGGCGCGGAGGGGTCGCATAATGGTAGTGCAGCGGTCTTGAAAACCGCCGTCCGAAAGGATATGCAGGTTCGAGTCCTGTCCCCTCCGCCATTTCTTCACAGCGCCTAACTCTTAACCAAATACCGGCGTTCACTCTAACTATCAGCCTTCTGCTTCACAGTTTGCAGTGTGCCGAGGCGCAGGAATCTCCGATCAAAGATGTATAGGTGAATGACTGAGGCGAGAAAGCCGATGGTGCTCAAGAGCAGGGCCATCACAATCCGGCGCAGGGTATCCTTCCAGCGCACCAGGAGAAGGACGTTGTCTGCCAGAAAGTCTCCCAGCAGCGAAGTGAGTATGCGCGCAAGTAAATAGCCGCTGAACAAAGCCGCGACCGCGAAAGCAATCTGTCCGAACGTTAACGTAGAAAGCGTTCCCGCCAATTGTTCAAGCTTTTTAGCCGGCCACGTCAATAACCCAGAGCCCGAGTTCGATAAGAACAGAGGCAACGGCTTGTCCCACCTGAAGTAGAACACGGCTGCGATCGCCGCGGCTATTAACATCAACAAGCCTCTCAGCCCATACTTAAGAACCGGATCAATCTGCCAGACTTTGAACGCCAGGCTGTTGCCCGCTTTGAGCAACTTTTTCAAGTAGTCATATGACTCTCCGGATCCTTTCATGCTGTTTTCAATTTCGAGGAACTTCCAGGATTCAGCCTGGGCCGGACTAGCAAAGCCTTCGACGCACTTCAGATACTTAAATTGATACTCGGTCATTCGATACGCGCTTGTCATTAGCGCATAAGCTTCAGCCTCGGAGAATGAGTCAAGATCAGTTCGAATCCCGGAGAGGAGTTCCTGCATATCCTTGGCGATACCGTAGCTGGTCAACCGACCGCGCCGTGATGCCGGACGCGAATCGTCGGAAGCATCATAAGGATCGAGACAGTTAATCCAGTCGATCGGATCAACTTCCAAATCGCCTTTCAAATGGACAAACATAAACCCCCGCAAGAGTCCTGAGCGACGGCGACCTTTTAAGTCGTGGTACTCGGCCTCGCGGATGCGCGCCTGGAAGATACTATTGGTGCGGAGTAACACACCGAATATGCCTCTACTGGTGGCGGGTTGAGACTCCATCTGACCGCTGGCGTCGCTTACGAGTAAAACTTTGCAATCCTGTTCGAGCAAACTGGCGATGCCCTGGTTGTCACAGACTCCGCCATCAACGAGACGGATTATTCGATCCGGATAGAGACGATCAAACGAAAGTGGCTCGAAGAGTCCCGGAACACAAGCCGAAGCTCCCACCGCCTCACCCAGTCTGACCTTTTGATAGTCTCTGGGGGCGTCCGGATAGTACATTCGGCGCAAGCGATCATTGCCGTCGATCTCGCTGTCGATGCCTGCGGGCGCTTCGCCCATCCACGACGCAGTAAACTGCCAGGTGTGTCCAGTGTTCAGCGTGGCTGCGTTCAGGACCAGAATCGGTACTTTCGCATCACGGCGCCAGTTTTGATACTTGGGAGCAAAGTCCAGATCACAGAATGTCGTCCCGGCCTCCGTCTTTATCACTGGCGCGATCGTCAAGCCATTAAGCCAGCGCTCCTTCTGTTCATCTCCATCTTTGACACGCGCATAGAGGTGTCGTTCATACAATTCGGCGATGCGCGTCGTGCGCGAGTATTCGCTACTCCAAAACATTTTGAGATTTTTCAGAGGATTAACTGCCACGCGCATACGTATGTTGTGCTGAACGCCGACGACAAACTCGTCGATCATTTCATGCACAATGCGAATGTAGTCTTCGTGCGTGATCTCTTCCTCGGTTTTGTTCTGGAGTAGATTACGGACTTTCAGGTAGTAGTGAGCGCCCAGTATGGAACCGCCGGACACGCATGACACCACCTCCACATTTCTGAGCACGTCCAGCTCTGCCAGTTGCGCCAGTACGCCCAGATGGTAGAGCGATGCTCGAAAGCCGCCACCTGATAACGCCAGGCCTATCTTGCCTACAAAAGCCGTGCGCGGAACCGCATCGGCGCCGAATGCTTTCTCAAGCGCTGCCCAGGCGGGTGTGTCGGCAAAGTCCTCGCCCTTCAACTGCTGATCGTCCTGCAATCTGGCCAGGGCTGCGAGTTGGCGGGCGCAGGATTCCATTTCCCATTCAAAGATTCGACCTGCCGCCTTTTGCCCGTCCATTATCCATTTGACTGCCTCGTCGTAGTTCTGCAATCCAAAATGGGATTCAGCCATGGTGGAGTAGTACCACCACTGATCGGCGACCCATTGATGATCGGGATCAGCAATCAGAGCACCGACTTGATCCACGACGTCCTGTCGAATAGTACGGGCCCGCGCGCGCCGCTCCGCAGCAGCTTTTGATGATTTGCTTGCCTTTTCCGCTTCACCCTCTTCAAGACTCGCTAACTGATCAAGAACGAAAGCAGCGTTGACGCCGGTGTAACCCTGATCCTTTGCAGTACCCTGTTCATAGCCGCGCAGGTAGTAAAACAGTGAACGCTCGAGATTCTGCCGCTGGTTATCTACTTCCCATTTGCGCTTAAAGATTGAGCCAATCAGCCCCAGCGTTTCCTGATCGGTGCTGGTATCAAAGTCTGCGATTTGATCCAGAATGCTGAGGGCCCGATCGAGCCGGTCATCCACCGGCAAATCCTGATCTTTGTAGGTGCAGAGCGCGAGTTGCTGAAAGATATTCTCGCGCAGCTTCTTATCTCTGGCGATGCTTTCGTGACCACTAGCTCGCGCCAGCAGACGCCGGGCATAACTAAAGCGTGTTTCTCCTTTTAGCTTGTTCGCCAGTTCCAGCATCTCGCGAGGTTCCGCCTGACGCCCACGCAATATTTCCAGCGCCTGAGTTACGCTGCCACTGTCTCGGAAGGGAATCGTGAAGTGTTGTTTGGGAACCTGGGAAACACTCTCGCCAGTAATGGGTTGGTCGATCTTTTTAGTCATGCGAGTTCCTCATTAAATTTGAGAAAAGGGCTGGTTGCCAAATTCATCAGATTAAGCCACAGGTCTCTTTACTAAGGTGATTCGTTCTCGGGTCGATGCTTGTGAGCCAAACAGGTGGCGAATTAAAGCTGGAAGATCGTGCGACGATGAGATCCGTAGTTATGACGCTGCCGCCGTGTAGACGTAAGTAAGGTTAATAGCTGCGAGACCGCGACCGTTAATAATAAAAGGTCGTAGAGAAGTCAAGGAAAATAGAGTTTTGGAGTACGCCGACCTGTCGGCGCTTTGGTCGCCGGCGACCGTTCGCCAGCATCGTCGCAACAGGTCGCGACGGACCAAAGCGGTGACGTCACCGCACTCCAAAACCTGCAACTACTTCGATTTGTACTGAAAAGTTATTTTGGTCTCCTCTTCCAACACCAATGGTCGTACGAAGCGGTAAGATTTTCCGCTGCGCGGAACATCCACGTGGACCGGAAGAATGCCGGCCACCCGCCGCTGCAGACTGAAGACGTTCGCCGACGGTGCGTTTAGTTGAGCGAGTTGTTTTTTATGCACCTGTTCTTCTATTCGATTCAAGCCATCTTCGGACACGTTGCTAGTCACGGTAACCACCTCTGATACGCTTCCCACTTCCAAAGTCGTCCCTAAGCGAACCGGCCTGGATGAATCTATCGCAAATTCCTGCTGCGAAGATTTGAAGCCTGTTGAATCAACCCTGACACTTACCGGTCCCGGCTGCAAGCCTGAAAACAACCAGCGCCCCTCTCCGTCGGATTGGGTAGTAAAGCTCCCGCCGGTTTGTTTATTGACAAGTGTGATGCTGGCGCCCGGGACGACCGCACCATTAGGGTCGACTATGATGCCGCCCACTTGTCCTGCGGTCAGGTTATCGATCCCCGCTCCGATCTGGATCCACGCGTTCGCGTCTTTCTCGTCCGAGTAGTCAAGGCCATCGACGAGCGCAGTCTGGGCCGCCGCGGGAAATAGTTCCGCCGCGAGCGCGTTGCCGCCGAATTGTCTAACCTCGAGTCGATCCGGTAGCGAAACTTCCCAGGTCAAAACGTTTACCGGAATATCCAGTTTCGGCAAAGTCATTTCATAGCCACCATTCTTTGCGAATTTCCCTCCGGAACTCAGGTAAACAAATGAGACCGTGTAGGCTCCTGAAGAATTAAGTCCGACGCGTAATAGTGGAACGCGGCTGCCGTCTGGACCAACCACCGGTTTCACCCTTTCGCCTTCGACCTCGGCAGAAAGGAGTTGCGCACCGGCCGGCAACTCGACCTTGACGAAAGCCTGCGCGTGATTGCGGACCCGCAGCGTTACCTCAGTAAGCGACTTGCCTTCGATGTTCGTCAGCGTAGTGATGGTCGCCCGTTCAGCGACTGCCGATAGCACCGAGCTGTCTGGAAAGAGTGTCCATTCAAGCTGGAGCCTGGGGGTGTCAGTTTCCCGACGGTTGTAACGAAAGGCCGCCTGCAACGGAAAACGAGCTAGCGAGCGGGCGATAGCTCCCACTTCTCGTACGTCCATGCGCCGCAGGCCACCGCTCTCCGTTGGCGTTAGCTCCATCGCCCCTACACCTTCAACGAGCAACTCGCCGGTTTCGCGTTGCGCGCCTGCAAAGCCAAGCAGAGGTGCGTCAACTTTGGTGTCGCGGTTTGCACGCTCGATTGCGATTAGAAACTGATGATTGCGGCGCGCCGGCTCGCGGACTTTCAGAACCAGAACTCCGGCCTCGATCTCAAAAGAATCAAGCGTGCTGCCGGTTGCTTCTGCGAGCTCGAAGCCCTGCGGCAGAGGCATGCGAAATTCAGCTGCTTCTCCCTGGATTACGGTGACGTCGCAAAGTGCGGTGGTGCGCAGTTGCGAATCACCAACTGACACCACCGACTTGATGTCGGAAAGAAAGCGCACCTCGCGTTGCGCTACCGGCGCGGCAATCTCTCTGGTGGTCCACCAAACTCGCGCCGGCTTGCCGGGTTCGAGGCTGGCCTCGACGATCGTGTGGCCATTTACAGTTGTGTGGTTCGTAATCAAGCCTGGCTCGATACGAACGTTGGCGTGGTTGCCGGGAAGATCGAGCGTAAGCAATGAGCTGGCAGCTGCCGGTACAAGAAGGGTGAAAGAAGCCCTGCCAGCCTCAATCGTTAACGCTGAGGCGATATTCAAATTAACCGCAAAAGCGCCAGGACCATTCAGAATTGCTGAATGGGTTCGTCCTTCCTGCAACAGCGGTAGCGGACTGTTAGCCTGTTTCGCATCAAGAATCGTTATCCCGCTAGTCAGCGGCACCTTTACGGATCCCTTTTCCAGCACCGAGCCGTCAATATCCAACGCGCCGGTTAGCGATTGATCTTCTACGCGTAGTTTGAAGGCGGCGCGTGACAGCACGAATGACAGCGGGGATGCTTCAGTTGTCGTTGGTTTGCGCGAGGCGAGCTCTGTTAGACGGTTGTATTCCGCCAGCGAAAGCGTCACCGTGCCGGAAGAACCCGGCAGTGGCAGAATTGCCCCGGATCTTGAATCTCGATGTTGACCGTAAGCGGCCGTTGCAAAGACCAGCAGCAAAAGTATTGTTCGTTTCATCGCTCACCTCTTTTCTTGTCACGTTGAAAATCAAGTTCGACAACCGGTATCTGACTCTCGCTGGTCAATTCCGATTTCATAAAAACCGAAGGACCAAAATGTGGGAAGGCGACTCGTAGTGGAAGATTGCGTGCCGGCGCCGAAGCACGTTTGGTGTCTCGCAAGCGGGAGACCAGTTCCTTTGTCGCATCACTTGTCTCCTCCTGCGGGATAGTTACCTCGGCATTGGTGGCTATTGAAGTCGACCCTGATCGCAGCACACCTGATTCCGGAACCTCGTAAGGGGCAATGCGAAAACTTCCCGCAATCCCCGGCGGTGGCGTCAGGCGAAAAAGTGGCGGGTGATGCAATAACAAACGCGACCTCGAAATAGGCAGGTCGACTGCCAGCAGAGAGATTTTAATGTGGCCACGGTCGCTCCACGCCGGAGTTTGATCGAGATATGAAACTTCAACTACAAAGGCCGGAGCTTCGTCTCCCGATCTGGTTTTTTCCAACGGCAGCAACAAGGATCCGTCGGGGGCGCGTCCCGGTCGCACGGGCCGTCCCGCTACTGAAGCGCTCCACAAAACTGCGTTTGCGGGCAAACTGAGCTTTAGAAAGTTGCGCTGATTGTTGCGCACCGCGAATCTCGACTGGACCAGCATCTTCCCATCGGCGGTCACCAGTGTGCTGTAGTCAGCCTCTTCGATATTGGCGGTAAGTACGGCCTGCGGTGTATAGCGGGCAACGTTTAGTGAAAGGGTGCGTAGAGATTTTCCTTCAGCGGGTTGCAGGCGAAAGGCGATCAGCGAAGGCGATTGCCGGCTGGAGATGAGTTGGCCCAATTCCGCAGCTTCTGCTTCTTCCAGTCCATTTGCCTGCCGCTCTTTGATTTCACCGGCGCCCAACACCTCAACAGCGACGCCGCCGGTCTCGCGCTCTGCCGCTGGAAGGCGCAGCAGCGGAACATCAAGCTTGCCGCTGCGTGGCAGTCGCAATTCTCCGCTCACGGTAAAGCGGACGGTGTTTTGCACCGGCTCAATGAAGCTGACCGTGAGTTCACGTGCGGTGTTCTCCCAGTCAGCTACCATCGCTCCTGATACCTGGTTAACAGTGAACTGCTCCGGCAACAGCACGTGGATTTCTGACGCCAGGCCTTGCAGGACTTCGACGTAGACTTCGGCATTGAGCTGAGTAGAGTCCTCTCCCAGCCCGACCAGTTGGGTGACCGCGCCGCGCAGCCGTAATGGTTGGGTTGCTCGTTGGTCGTCTACCTTGCGCCGCCAAGCGAAGGTCAACGCTTCGGCGCCATGTCCATTCGCAACCCAACGACTTCCGGCTGCCAGCTCGGCATGTTCCAACAGCAAACCGCCAGTTATGTGCACATCTACACCCTGCCGCGTCAATTCAATCGTCGCATGCGAGACGGCGGAATTGCTGGTGGGAAGTTGCAGGATGTCTGTCCCCGCAACAGTCGAAACGGGCGCCACAATCTTCAGCGTCAAAATGGAACGTCCGGTTTTGGAAAGAAGAAGATCAGCGCCGCCTGGTCCTTTTTCAGCTGGTCGAGTGAGGAGCGTCACCTGGCGGCCGTCGAGTTTTGCCTCACGTATCATCAGACCGCTGGGTAACGCCAGTCGTACCCAACCGTCTTTAATCACATCAACCGTTAGCCGCGCTTCACCGGAGGCGAGATCGCCATCGACTTTCAGATCGTAATCGATGCGACTGAGGGTTGCTTCAACTGGCGGCGCCACCGGCTCAGCTTCGAGCGGAAAGGCCGCGTGTCTCAGCGCCGCGTATTCATTTACAGGCAGCACTACCCAGCCATCAGTGGGAGCCGGGGTTTGAGCCAGGCCGGCAGCAGCAGCAAAAACTACAAAGAGCGTTAGACAGATAACCTTACCCGCGATCACCGTGGTGCATGAGATCGCCGATGTCATCGCAGCTATCGAACGCGTAAGCAACACCCGCGGCGGATTTGTGCGCAGGCGTGAAACAAACATTCCGAGTTGACTCATGGTATTTCTCCTGGTCTGAATGAAGATCTGCTCTTCGGGTTTTAGTAGTGGTCGTAATTTGAAGTTCTTCTCTGAGTTAAGAACGCGTTGGTCTCAGTGCCTTGCAGAGCCTTTCGAGATCCAGGGCACACTTCCAGACCAAACGAACACGTCGAGCCGTGCCGCACGATTGAATACTTCCGTATGTCTTGATCGAGACCGGGGCGTTGGTCTGTAGTTTGTAGAGACTACCCTAGACCGTTTGCGGGGGAGACCGCGCGAGGTTTGCGCCTTGTCAGCGGCTATGATGCAGCGAGTTTAGGCAAAGGTAGCCTCTGTCGTTCAGATTGTCGCTCAGGAGATTTGCTGGAAGTGATTTGCGGGGAGGGGTCAAGTGATTTGCTCGGACCGCGGGCTTCCCGCCCGCAAACGCGCCGAAGGCGCGAAACGTTTTCGAGTACCCTCATTAATTTTCGCGCTTCGCGTTCATTGCGGGCGGGACGCCCGCGGTCCCAGCAAAATCACTTGGCGCCTGCCGGCAACTCTTGTGAAGTGGTCTGCACTTTGACGCCTGCAGCTGCGGTCAATATATTGAAGGTTGGACCTGAGACTTCAATAGACCGAGAATGCTTCGACAGTCGATACGTTGCGGGAGTTGACTGAATGATCTCTCTGTTACTAATTATGCAGCGGTTACTGGAGACAATCCTGCTATGGCAGAAGGGCTTGAGCCTGCTTGAGAATGTCTGGAAGTTCCTTACCACACGGTTCGTAGATTCTCCCACAATGAAGGTCTCGACCTTCAGGCTGATAGTCGGCATCGCATTTCTCGTTGCGGTATTGGTGCTGTCGGGAAAGTTGAGTTCGGCGCTTGATCGGCGGCTTGCCAAACGCAACCACATTAACCCCGGACTTCGCTACACCATTGCCCGCCTGCTTAGGTACCTTGTGCTGGTCATCGGGATCGTGGCGGTCTTGAAGGGAGCGTTTGAACTCGATCTAACGTCGATTGCCGTCGTCTTTACAGCGCTTTCTGTAGGTATTGGATTCGGCCTGCAATACATTGCCGCAGATATCGCCTCAGGCTTCATTCTACTTTTCGAGCGGCCGGTCCGCGTCGGCGATCGGATAACCATTGGCGAAGACGAAGGCGATGTGCAGAGTATTAAACTGCGAACTACGATCCTCTACACCAATGATCGCATCGCCATCATCGTCCCGAATTCCAGATTGGTTAGCCAGCGCGTTATCAACTGGTCGTACGGCGATCCGCGCGCGCGCATCGCCATCCCGATAGGCGTGGCCACCACTTCGGATGTCAACCTCGTCACTAAAACTCTGCTTAGCTCAGCCGAAGATGTTGATAATATACTTACTGATCCGCCACCCAAAGTGCAGTTCCTGAAATTTGGCGACTACTCGCTCGACTTTCGCCTGCTGGTGTGGACTCGCCAACCCAACCGCCACGCGCAAATCAAAAGCGACATCAACTACCGCATCGAACGCCTGTTCCGCGAGCGTGGCATCGAGATTCCTTATCCCAAGCAGGAATTTGTGCTGCGTCAAGTGCCGGTTAGTGAGGATGAGGAGTTCATTTCAGAAGATCGTGCTGCGGATGGCGATACACTGCTCAGACCCGAGGAGTAGATCCAGACCACAAATCGAATGCCTCAACGATGATCTCGCAGAAATAAAATCGCGGATTTCCGTTTTCGGCGGCCGATTACTTCTTATCCTTGAACATCTGCAGCGTCGCGGTTACGCTAGCGCCGACAGAAATGAGTGGGCGTTCATTCAGTCCGCATTGAATACCCAAACTAAACATGCGTTCAGCCCGTTCAGTTAATTCCGATCGCCCGGTAGTGACCGATAAACGCGAAGCAATTCTGCGCGCGGCTATTCGCGTGTTCGCCCATAACGGCTACTTCAGTTCAAAGGTCGCCGATATTGCAAGCGAGGCGGGTGTTGCTGACGGCACCGTCTATCTCTACTTCAAAAGTAAGGAAGAGATTCTTCATTCCATATTCGATCGCAGCATGGAGACGGCGATTGCCGACGGGCGAAAGCAGCTCGAACAGACTGATGACCCGCGAGAAAAGCTGCGACGCATAGCCTTGTTGCATCTCGAGCGACTCGGTGACGATCGTGATCTCGCCGTTGTCTTCCAGGTTGAGCTGCGCGGCTCCACAAAATTCATGGAGGAATTTTCTGCGGCCGGCTTTGCGGAATACCTCAATCTTATCCGGTCCACCTTTGAAGAAGGCCAGCGCGCCGGCGTGTTTCGTCCGGAACTCAACGCCAAGGTAGTGGCCAAGATCCTCTTTGGTGCCCTGGACGAAATGGCCACCAACTGGATTCTTTCAAAACGGCGTTACAAGTTGGCCCCCATGGCTGATCAGGTGCTGGATATTTTTCTAAATGGGGTTACGGCACAGTGAATCAGACGACCGAAGCGTCGACGTTCCCTTCACCCGCCGGCGAGACCGCCGAAGTGGCGACCCCTGTGCGCGTTCCCTTGCGTGCGGGAGAACCCTTGACGCTCGTCGAAGTGTTTGAGCATGTGGCGCGCGTTCATCCGCGGCCTGACACTCTTAACTACAAGAAGGATGGACGCTGGCTCTCGATTCCAGCTGCGGAGATGCTCAAACGCGTCCACGCAATGGCCGCCGGTCTTTATTCGCTCGGCGTGCGGCGCGGAGACCGGGTGGCGATTCTTTCCGAGAGCAGGCCGGAATGGGTGTTGGCCGATGCAGGTTGCATGTTTGCCACAGCGATCGATGTTCCCATCTATCCGACGTTAACCACACCGCAAGTACGCTACATATTGAAAGATTCCGGCGCTCGCGTGCTGATGATCCAAAATGAAGAGAAGTTTCAGCGTGTGCGCGAAGCGATCGCGGAGTGTAGCGAGATTGAGCACGTAGTCTTTTTTGAGAAACCTGCCAGCGCGGAAGCTGGAGGGATTTCGTTAACCGAACTGGAAGAACAGGGGCGAACGCTTCAAGCGACGCAACCCGATCTGATTCTTAAGGCAGCGCACCTGCTCAAGCCCGCCGACCTCGCAACAATCATCTACACCTCGGGAACCACTGGCGAGCCGAAAGGTGTGATGCTTACGCACGAGAATCTCGTCTCAAATTTGATCGACTCCTCAAGCCATCTGAAATTTGCCCGGAACGACAGCACGCTTTCCGTTTTGCCGCTATCGCACGTGCTCGAGCGAATGGCCATGTATATGTATCTCTATCACGGCATGGCCACATATTTCGGTGAGTCGCTCGATACCATTGGACCCAACCTGCGCGAAGTGAGACCAACGATCTTTGTCGGGGTGCCGCGGATCTTTGAGAAAATTTTTGCGCGCGTAAAAGAGAAGAGCTGCCGAGAAGGGGCGACTTAATGTTGCCATCCTAAACTGGGCGGTCCGGGTGGCCAAAGAACATGCGAAGCTGACGACTCGTCATAGTGAAGTTCCAGCTATGCTCGAGTTGAAACGGAAGCTTGCCGACAAGCTTATTTTTTCCAGGTTGCGCAACGCGCTCGGTGGCCGGATTCGCCTGTTGGTGTCCGGAGGTGCGGCTTTACCTGAGGAACTCGCGCTCCTCTATATCGGTGCGGGATTGCCAATCGTGCAGGGCTACGGGCTAACCGAAACCTCTCCGGTCATCACCGCGGGAATGATGGAAGACAATCGTGTCGGCACCGTAGGCAAACCAATCAGGAACGTTGAGGTCCGCATTGCGAGCGACGGTGAGATCGAGACTCGCGGGCCCAACGTGATGCGCGGCTATTACAACAAGCCCGAGGAAACGCGCGCGGTGTTTACGGAAGATGGTTGGTTCAAAACCGGCGACATCGGCAGGATTGACGAAGACGGATTCCTGCACATTACAGATCGCAAAAAAGAACTCTTCAAAACATCGGGTGGTAAATATATCGCGCCCCAGCCGATCGAGCAGATGATCAAAGGTTCACGTTTTGTTAACCAGGTCGTGCTCATCGGCAACGGCCGCAAGTTTCCCGCCGCGCTGATCGTGCCTGACTGGGAACTCATCGAATCCTATGCGCAACTCAAAGGAATTAAGGAAACGAGTCACGCTGAACTCTGCAGACATCCCCGCATTATCGATCTCTTCCAACGCCAGATTGCTGGATTGACGACGGACCTGGCCCAGTATGAACGGGTGAAGAAAGTCGGCTTGCTGGAAAATGAACTCACTATCGAGGGTGGAGAGCTAACGCCGACTTTGAAAGTGAAACGCCGGATCGTCGACGAAAAGTATCGCGATGCAATTGATCGCTTGTATGAAGAAGCTGACACAGATCGCAGCTGAGCTACTTTGGTGAAGACGTGACCGTCCAGTCTGCACAAGGCACAAACGAGTAGGCCGCGAAGTGGACGGCTGAGATGTTATATGAAAGCCTCAGTCGTCCGTTTCACGGACTCAATGCGATCTCCTCCCTCTTTCCCAGCAGTAAACTGCTGGGCTACTTTCAGTCGTCCGCTTCGCGGACTGAGAACCAAATCGCGGGCCCTACCTGAGAAACTGTTCCACATAAGATCGAAGTTCCGCGATGGAAGAGTCCGAGATGACGCGAAACACTCGCACGTCATTCACCGCTGGAAGTTTGCGGGCAGTTAGCGAATCGGTGATCACAAGCGTGGCCGAACGCAGTCCCTGCTTCCAACCTCGCTCGCGTGTGTCGCGAAAACTGAGCGAGTCCGGATCCAGCCCCGCTGCGATTAGGACGGTACGCGAGGAACGCAGGAATTCGGGCCAGTGCGAGACAACGACGGTGATCGCATCGAGCGGAGGTTTTTTCTGACCCTGTAATGATTCAGCGACTGAACGTGAATGCAGCGCGATTAGATCCGTTTCCGGCGAGAGACGAACACGAACCTTCTCGTAGTTACTGTAAAACACGAGCGGCATCGCTCCCGTGAGGTTGCTTTCTTCACACTCGCGTGGGTCTATGCCAGTAACCTTGATGCCCGTTGCTTCTTCGACTTCGGCTACGAGTATCTGTCGCAACTCCGGGTCCGGCTCAATCAACAAAAAGTGATCAGGAGGCTGAAGTGCAAGCCAATGACGCAGACGCGTCTGAAGCTCACTTAGCGAGAAGCCTTTCTTGCGCGCGCTGGTGAAGAGAACGGCAATCAAACGATCTAACTCCGTTTTGCCTTCTAGTTGGCCACTGGAGAACTGGCGCACATAGACACCGCTGCCTTTGCGAAATTGGACCCAGCCGCGCCTTCCCAACTCGCGATACGCAGCGCTGACAGTGTTTGCATGAATCTTATAACGAAGCGCCAGCTCACGAGTGCTTGGCAGTCTTTGTCCGGACTTTAGATCTTTGCTGGCAATTCCCAGGATGATCTGCGCCTGCAGTTGTTCGCGAAGAGGAACTTCACTGCTTCTTGAGAGCCACAGTCTCATAGGGCTGAGTTGAAGGGTTCAATCGTTGGCGTTCGGTCGCGGGATCTGGCTTGGGCGAAGATGGAAGTGGTCAAGAATTCTCTCTGCCGCACCGCGCGCCGCCTGGTTCAAATAGTAATCCCCCTGTGTGCTTGAAGTCGGCACTCTTACGCGCGCGTTCTGGTAGGCCCGGGGATAAGTGTTTCCCGACGTTACCTGCTTTGCGGTGGCGGGAGCGAAGACTGCGTATTGTATGTAAACGTTGTCCGGATCGTCGTAGACGCTGGTCTGGCCATAGGAATTATTAGAGCGTATTTGAAGCCAAACTACGTAAGCGACTGTTTCGGCTTTTGCTTGCCGGATGGCGTCCGCGCGCGTCATTTCGCGTGAGGTGGTGTCGGCTTTAACCAAACTGGAATCATCGAGTCGATCGGCGCAACTGCGAAGCACGCCGCTGTAAGTATTGAGTGATATCCGCGAAAAATCACCGAACTTTTCCATGCCAACCAGGAACGTTAAGGTGGGTTCGGGCCTGGGGGTCGGTGCCGGTGCCGGAGTCGCTTCGGGCGTAGGAACCGGAATCGCGGCCTCGGGCTTTCTCACGCGCCGGCCTGATTGCGCGGAGATTGCCAGCGAACAGATAACAAGGAGCGCTACAGCCAGACTCACGCTCAGGGTGTCTGAAAACTTCATACGGCGCATCGATTTTTTCTCAGTCAACCAGCGAGAGAGGATGAGACGGTATATGCATCTGCAACGCTGAGAGAATTTTGTCAGCTACCGTCCGTGCGGCTTCTATGACTTCACGGTCACCGTTGATGGTTCTTGAACTGGGAATGATGCCCCGCCGTCGCGGATAAGCAGATCCCGACGAGACCACTTTTGAGGTAGTGGGTGCAAAAACGAAATACTCGATGTAAACGTTGTTGGGAGTTCTGGTCGTACTATTGCTCATTTCATCTTCGCGAACGCGCAACCACACCACATAGGCGTTCTTTTCGGCCTTGGCACGATTCGAGGCTTCACCACGCGACAGCGAACGCTCGACGCGCTCCACGCTCACTGAGGGAGGCTCATCAAGCCGTTGCGCACAACTTCTCAGAACCTCGTTGTAAGTACTCAGCGATATGCTCGAAAAGTTATCGTAGCGATCAATGCCAACGACGATTTGAAGCGCGGGCTTTGGTTGTTCCGAGACTACGACAGAAGCCGGGGTCGGTTCCGGCGTTGGAACAGTAGCAGGAGCAGGCGAAGACTTTGGTGCGCGTCTGCCCGATTGCGCTGCAACTGCTCCTGCACAACCAAGCGCAAAGATGAGAGCGAGACTAAAAGCGAAGGTGCGGGGGAAGGGTGAGCCGACTGACATACTTCACTCCTTACAAGGGCCTTGATCTATTGCACAGCATTGTAACACTCACATTGCCCAACCTAAGACCTTGTTTGGTAGACTGACGCAGAGTTTCACTGCCAATAGAATCCAGGTGGCCATTTAACATTGGCTTCATTGATCATCACGAACGTCCGCGAGCAGGCGCTTGGCGTCCGGTCATTCGACCTGATGCCGGAGGGGGCCGCAGGAGCGCATGGCGTTCGATTCATCCCGGGACAGGTCGCCGTGTTGTCCGTGCCCGATGAAGCACCCGCTTATTTTGCGTTTGCCAGCGCGCCCGAAGACCCGGAGCTGGAAGTGCTGGTCAAACTAAAAATCGGCGCCAGCATTCGAATCTACGAAATGAAGGTTGGCGAACGGATTGAGTTGGTGGATGTAGCAGGTCACGGCTTTGCACTCGACGAACAGAAAAAAAAGGACCTGGTGTTCGTGGCGATGGGCACTGGGGTTGCACCTTTGCGGTCAGCTCTGCGCCACGTGTTAAAGCGAAAAGATGAGTTTGGACAGTTGGTCGTGCTCTACGGAGCCCGCACGCCTGACGACTTTTGTTATCGAGATGAGACGGATGGATGGGAAGACGCGGGCGTGGAACTGCGCCAGGTAATTTCAAGGCCCGACGGACATGACTGGTCGGGTCCTACCGGTTACGTGCAATCTCTGCTCGATCATGTGTTACCGGATCTCAAGTCTCCCATCGCACTGATCTGTGGCTCGATGGAAATGATGGAGCAAACTCGCGATCGGCTTGGGCAGATGGGCTTTAAGCCGAATGAGATACTCACGAACTACTAACGCTTGCAACGTTATTCGATTTTTGCACTACTCATAAATCTTCGACTTTTTCTGCAAAGCCTTCACGCATGGTCGGCGGCTACGCTATCATCTCGCCACCACCGTTATCTTCCCGAGGAGAACTAGTATGTCGATTGCGAATAAAGGTTGGCGCTACCCTGTCCGCTGGCTTCGACTCCTAATTATCGCCTGCGCGTTTATTTGCAGCACACCGCTGGCCGCGCAAACTAACGCCGGCAAGGCTCCTCTGACACACGAGACGATGTGGATGATGAAGCGTGTAGGTGCGCCCGTACCGAGTCCTGACGGCAAGTGGGTGGTCTTTTCGTTAGTCGAACCGGCTTATGACGAGAAAGATCAGGTTTCGGATCTTTGGATTGTGCCGACTGATGCGAGTGCAAAGCCACGCCGGCTGACGTTCAGTAAAAGCGGTGAAAGCGGCATGGCCTGGAGCCCGAACAGTCAGCTGTTGGCATTTTCGGCAAAACGCGAGGGCGACGAAGTTAATCAGATCTATGTGCTTAACGTTGCCGACGGCGGAGAAGCAGTGCGCGTTACCGCGATCTCAACGGGCGCGCGCTCGCCGCAATGGCGACCTGACGGCAAGGCGCTGTTGTTTACGAGCACAGTTTTTCCTGGCGCCGCCAATGAAGAAGCCAACAAGAAGATCGCTGCCGAACGCAAAGCCCTGAAATACAAAGCGCGCGTTTACGAGAAGTTTCCAATCCGCAACTGGGACAAATGGGTTGAAGACACACAAGCACATTTGTTTGTTCAGGATCTTGAGCCAAACGCAAAAGCCAAAGATCTTCTGGCCGCAACGAAACTTGTTTCCGAACGAGGCTTCGCCGGTCGCGTCCAGGACTCGGGTGAAGAACTTGACGCGATCTGGACGCCCGATGGTGGATCGTTGATCTTTGTAGCAACTACGAACAGAGACACGGCGGCCTATTCGACAACCAATACCGCCCTCTTCAAAATTTCAACCGCCGGCGGCGAGCCGGTGCAGTTAACCAGCGGAGCGGACAGTTATTCTCGCCCCGCGTTTCGTCCCGACGGCCGCGCGCTCTACGCGATGTTTACTGTCGAGGCGAACGGCAAAGTCTATAATCTGGATCGCCTGGCTAAGTTTTCGTGGCCGAATTTGGACAAACCCGTCATCCTGACTTCAAACTGGGATCGCTCGATTGGCACCTTCGCACTCACGCCGGACAGCAAGTCTATTTATCTGACAGCTGAAGAGGCCGGTAACGAAAAGCTTTTCACGATGCCCGCCGACGGCGGTGAAGTAACTTTAGCAATGGATATGACGCGTGGCGTCTATACCGGAATGAAAATCCCGGGACGGGCAGCTGTCTACCATCATCATTGCCAACTGGGAAAGCGCGATGAACCCTCCGGAAGTTTTCCGTCTGGACCTGAAATCAAAGACGCAGATAGCCCTCACAAACTTTAATGCCGAACAGGTAGCAAAGATCGACTGGCAACCGCTGCGACATTTCTGGTTCACGAGCAAGGCAGGAAAGCGGATTCATAACATGATCGCGCTGCCGCCAAACTTCGATGAAAACAAAAAATACCCGCTACTGGTCTTGATGCACGGTGGGCCTAACAACATGTGGCGGGACAATTGGGGACTGCGCTGGAACTACTACCTGCTGGCACGTCCTGGTTACGTGGTGCTGCTCACCAATTATTCAGGCTCAACCGGCTTCGGCGAAAAATTTGCGCAAAGTATTCAGGGAGATCCCTTCGTCGGCCCAGGGAACGAAATCAATGAAGGTGCAGACGAGGCCATTCGTCTTTATCGTTTTGTTGACGGCGCGCGTCAGGCGGCCGCCGGCGCCAGTTATGGCGGACACCTTGCAAACTGGTTACAAGCTACTACCACCCGTTACAAATGTCTGATTAGTCATGCGGGTTTGATCAACCTGGAATCTCAATGGGGCACCAGCGACTCGATCTATCAGCGTGAGATCAACAACGGCGGACCTGTTTGGGAACAGGGTCCCATCTGGCGCGAGCAGAATCCCATTCGCTTCGCGAAAAACTTCCGTACGCCCATCCTGCTGTCAGTCGGTGAAAACGATTTCCGCGTGCCTCTCAATCAGACGCTTGAAAACTGGAGCGTGCTGCAACGACTACGAATTCCGAGCCGGCTGATTGTTTGGCCGGAAGAAAATCATTGGATACTCAAAGGGGAAGACAGTCGGTACTGGTACCAGGAAGTCTATGCGTGGCTCAGGAAATACCTTGGAGATTCGACAGCGGTGGCTGATTAGCCGGACTTGCGCAGCAGGTTAGCATTCTAACGCAGGGGGGCTAACACTCTGCCCGGGCTGGTTCTCAGCCTGGATAGTGGCAAGTATCCAACTTAATTTTTCCGGTCGAATTTTCCTCTGATGCCTAAAACGTAGTGCAGTAGTAAATCGTATTGACAGGATTTTTTTCGAGCAGTAGCATCGGCCTTGCCACTCAAACTCGTTGGTGGGTTTCTCGCACCCGCCACCTCTATTGAAAGAGCCCACCAGAGGCTTTCTTCTACTGACCCCCAGTGGCTGCTTTGCAATCTGCAAAGCGTGTTTACGATCCGGATAGGCGATGGAGTCCATCCTAGCCGCCCTCAACCTAAGGAGAGTCTTATGTCTCAAAAGACCAGATCCCGCCCTTCAAAAAAAGCAATCACCGGAGTAAAGCCAATGAAGTTACATTCGGCCTCACGCCGGAAGGTTGAAGTCAAACACCTCAACACTCCTCCCACATTCGTCAAACCAAAGAAAATCCATCCGCGTCATCTGCTTCCGTTGGTAAGGGAGGGATTGGAGCGCGGTTTCCATAGTCAGAGTAATGAAGCTTTCCTGCGTCCGCTTGCGATGACCTTGCCACCTCAAGCGATGGCACCTCTGGCCGCGAACGATGAGTTGACGCTGGTCACTAATACCGAACTTAAAAAAGCCGGTGAACAGAGGACGGCTTCCAACGTCGGAGAACCAAGCGTTGCCGTAAATGCGAACGTAGTTTTTTACACTGGCAACTGGTATGCAGCCGTCTCTTCCGACAGTGGAAAAACTTTCAAGTTCATTGATCCTGCCAATGCATTCAAGGATCCAAAGCCGAACTCCGAATTCTGTTGCGATCAAGTGGTCCACTACATCAGCAAGATCGACACCTTCGTGTGGTTGTTGCAATACGGACCCGACAGTGGCGACAACATTCAGCGGCTTGCTTTTGCGAAGACAGCGGACGTGGTTGCCGGCAAATGGACTCTATTTGATATCACGACCAACAGCCTCGGCGTCGCCGGCGCGTTTCTTGACTTCCCCGATTTGGCGCTCGGTGCGAATAACTTATACGTGACCACAAACATCTTCGGATCCGGAAACGACGTAGGCTCCGCTGTGATCCGCATACCGTTTTCAAGCATCGCGAGCGGCCAGGTCACCGCACAGTCGTTTGTTTCGATGGACTTTCAGAGTTTTCGCGTGGCGCAGAATTGTGACACAACCGCATTTTTTGCGGCCCATCGCGACACGAGTACCCTGGCAGTGTTTTCCTGGAAAGAAGGACAGGCGGCGCCAGTGCCGAAATCCGTCGGCGTAGCTCGCTGGCTCGGCGGCAATGGCTACCTGTCACGCACGCCTGACGGGCGTCGCTGGCTGGATCGCGCCGACCCGCGCATTACCGGCGCCACCTTGACTAAGAAGGAATTGTGGTTCGCCTGGACTGTCGACCGCAATTCCAATCACCGGCCGAATCCTTTTGTACAGATTGCCAGAATCGACGCCACAAATCTTACACTGATAGACAACATAAATATCTTTGACGCTAACTCCGCGACTGCTTACGGCGCCTTATCTACCAATGAAAACGACGAGGTGGGCATCTCCTACATGATCGGCGGCGGACCGCTGATGCCATCACACGTTGTTGGTATTCTGACCGGAGTTCGCAAAGATGTTGTTGTTGCCAATGGAGACCGCGGTCCGATTGATCCGAGCGGTAAAGGGGAGTGGGGCGACTACCTCGCCGTTCGCCGCGTCTACCCCAACCAAAAGTTATTTGCCGCTACCGGCTACACCATGAAAGGTCCGGGAGATGGATCTAATCGCGATTGCACGCCGCGGTTTGTCGTCTTTGGACGCAGCGGCGATACGGGTGGACCTTTAGGCGGAGTAACTGGTGGCGGTGAAGTCGTAGTGGTAACTCCCGGAACTCCAGTGGTAGTTCCGCCAGTCGTGGTGACGCCGCCTGTCGTTGTTCCTCCCGTGGTTGGAGAACCGCCCGTGGGTCCTCCTTTCAAAACCGTCAACAGCCTGCCGGTTGTAAACGACGCAATCGCGAAGCAGATCAAGGCGGCGGCGAAAGCGGAGGGCTTACTGGAAGCACCGCTCGCCGAAGTTTTCATACCGCTCCTGTTGGTTACCAAGCCTGGCGTTGAGCGCTGGCCGGTAAAGACCGGCACCGATTCGGATGTGGCGCTGGTAGGGAAAAATATTCTCGCCGGACACAGCCTCGGCGCCGGCATTGTGCGAGCTACCGTCGAAGAGTTAATTCTAATGGGCCGTCCCCTGGGAATGCGGCCGGCCTCGAAGAATTTTGATCATGCGTTTCACGACACCCGTCTCGGTGTGGTCGAGAGAACAGTGTGGCAAGTCGAGGCTGATATAACGGCGCTCAAACTGGAGGGAGATGGCGACTATCATCTGGTACTCCAGGGAGCCAGCGGAGAAACGATGATCGGTGAAATCCCGACAGCGACGAAAGCTTTTCTTAGCGGTAGCCCCTGGTTGACGAACATTAAGGCAGCCCGCAAAAACGTCGACGACAAACTGGTACACAAACTCAGTCCGGCCAACTTTGTGCAGCTCGAAGGCATACTCGTGCCGCGCGAATCTTTACCGGAAGCAGAGCAGATGCAGGCTATGTCTGCGCCCGCAAATATGCTTACGTTCAGCACTCCGGAGGACGGGAATGAGATTGCAGTGGCGACTTTCAAGACCAAGGTCAAACCCACCGCGGTTCGCATTACGGGAGTCGGTTTCTTCGATAAAGTGCATGGACAGATGGGAGTGTCCCAGTTAAACGGGATTGAGCTCCACCCGGTACTGAAGGTCGAATTTCTGTGATCTGAGGTTATCGAACGATGGGTTTCGGCTACGTTTTTCTGATTTCCTATTGGACGGTACTGGTAGCTGAACTGATAGGCGATAAGTCGATCTACACGGTGGCATCGCTGTCGCTCAGGTTCCGGGCCAGGGTAATGCTTTCAGGAATGTTTCTGGCTTTCGGCGGCAAGATGCTTGTGGCCGTACTGGCTGGACAGGCCCTGGTCCAAATACCAGCGCATTGGACTGCGATTCTGAGCACTCTGATTTTCTTTACTTCGGCGATTCTGATCTGGTTCAAGAAACCAAAACCCATCCCTGGGCCGGATGCCCAAAAGTTGAAATGGCCGCGCGCGATGCTTGTTCCTTTCGCGGCCCTGTTTCTAACTGAGTGGTGTGACCCAGGTCAGATCTCCGCAGTAGCGCTGACTGCTCAATCGCATCTGCCAGTGGCCACCTGGCTTGGCGGCACACTGGCGATGATGACAAAAGGAAGTCTGGCCATCACGCTGGGGCTGAAGCTCAGGGATCGCATTCCCGAGAAGCGCCTGCGAACTCTGGCAACGGCCTCATGTTGCATACTCGGTGTCATCTCATTCCATGGCGTCTTCGTTCACTAGCGCTTCATGCGACGGCGTCAGTTCCGAGTGTGCCGTTGGATTGTGACAGGTTGATCTTGTGGGGGTGGTTAGAGCGGGGATTCGAAGCGGCGGCGCCTACTGATCTTGTTCCTCATCATCCGGATCGTCAGGCCCTTCAGGAACCAGAGGCAAGGGACGACGGGCATGGATCTGTTTGTCGACGGGCGGCTCAACCGGATTTTCCTGTGGTTTCACTTGAGCTTTGCCGGCCGGCTTCAAGTGAACCTGACCCACGTGCTGGTGTTTCTCGGTTTCCTTCTTCGTTTTAGGTTCTTGATCCGACATCGCCCCTCTTTTGCACTAGTTCGGTTGCAGACAATATACGCTCCTGAGTACGCGAACTCTAGTCAACTAAATGAAAGTTCCAGCTTGCTGAATGAATGCTCATTCAGTATTATTATGGCCTCGTCGGAGGCCCAATCTAATTGGGTTTGAGAGAATGAAGTGTCCAACGTGCAATGCCTGTCTTACCAGATAACTTTTATGAGAATTGAAAAAGCTGCAGTTTTGGGAGCGGGAACGATGGGGGCGCAGATCGCCGCGCACCTGGCAAATGCAGGGGTGCCGACAATCCTGCTGGATATCTCTCCGCGCGAATTGTTGCCTGAAGAACAGGCGAAGGGTCTAACCCTGGAATCGAAGCAGGTGCGTAATCGCATTGCCCAGGCCGGATTCGACGCGGCCAAAAAAGCAAAGCCGGCTGCATTCTTCACTCCCGAAAAGACCGGTCTGGTAAGCATCGGCAATTTCGAGGACGACCTCCAGAAACTTAAGGACTGCGATCTGATTATTGAAGCGGTCGTAGAGAATCTCGACATCAAGCGGAGTTTGTACGAGAAGGTTGAACAACACCGGCGCCAGGGTTCGATCATTGGTTCCAACACCAGCGGCATTCCGATCAGCCAGCTGGCCGCGGGCCGTTCAGAAGACTTTCGTGCGCACTTCCTCGGGGTCCACTTTTTTAATCCGCCTCGCTATCTGCATCTCGTCGAAATAATTCGCACCGAGTGGACCAGGCCGGAAGTGTCGTGCTTCCTCTATGGCTTTCTCGATCAGCGACTCGGCAAAGGTGTTGTTCCCGCAAAGGATCGTCCAAACTTTATCGCCAATCGCATTGGCACCTTTGGCGCGATGGTGACCATCAAGACGATGCTCGAGGACGGTTATTCACTCGAAGAAGTCGACAAGATTACCGGACAGGCAGTGGGCCGGCCGAAGAGTGCGACTTTTCGGACCTTCGATCTTGTCGGTCTGGATGTCTTTGGTCATGTGGTGAAAAACCTCTACGAAGCTCTGCCCGATGATGAGGAACGCGAGGTTTTCAAGGCGCCTGATTTCCTGGGCGCGATGATCGGTCGCGGCATTCTGGGAAATAAAACTAAGGGTGGCTTTTATCGCAAACAGCCGGGCGAAGGCGGCAAGAAAGAGATCTGGGCAATCGACCATGCGACTCTTGACTATCGTCCAGCCCAAAAGGTGAAGCTGCCGGCGCTAGACATGGCGAAGAATATTGAAGACTTGCCTGAGCGCATTAAGACCCTGGTGTGGAGCAAGGATCGTGTGGGAGCTTTTCTTTGGAAGACCATGTCGCGCACGTTTCGTTATGCCGCGAACCGTATTCCTGAGATTGCCGACACGATAGTTGAAATCGACCGCGGGATGCGTTGGGGCTTTAACTGGGAGTTAGGCGTGTTTGAGACCTGGGATGCGATCGGAGTCGAGAAGTCCGTAGCGCGGATGAAGGAAGACGGCGTCGCAATTCCGGCAAACGTCCAAAGGTTGCTGGATGCGGGCGCCAAGTCTTTCTACAAAAAAGAGAATGGCCAACAGTCTTATTTCGACTTTGCTTCCGGGCAGTACGTGCCGCTTAGCGATCAGCCAGGGGTAATCATTCTCAAGTCATTCAAAGATCGCACCGGTGTAATCAAGAAGAATTCAGGCGCGTCGCTGATCGATATCGGCGATGGTGTCGCTTGCCTGGAGTTTCATTCCAAAATGAACGCGATCGGCGGCGACACGCTGCAAATGTTAAAGCAGTCGCTGGCTGAAGTTGATAAGAACTTCGTTGGCCTGGTTGTTGGCAACCAGGGAACAAACTTTTCAGTGGGCGCCAACATCATGCTGATGTTGATGGAGGCGCAGGAAGAGAACTGGGAAGAGCTTGACATGATGGGCCGCGCTTTCCAGGCCTCGACTATGAGCCTGCGTTATTCACCGAAGCCGGTGGTGGTTGCGCCATTCAATTTGGTCTTCGGCGGTGGTTGCGAGATGGTGCTCCATGGCGACCGGGTACGCGCGGCGGCGGAAACGTATATTGGTCTGGTGGAAGTTGGCGTCGGCATTATCCCAGCGGGCGGTGGAACCAAAGAACTTTTGCTGCGTACGCTCGATTCGATTCCAAAGAATGTTGACGATGCCGATCCTTTTCCGTTCGTGAAGCGCGCGTTTGAAACAATTGCACTGGCGAAGGTCGCAACGTCTGCCGAGGAGGCGCGAACGCTGGGCTTCCTGGCGGAAGACGACACGATTTCGATGAACGGCGATCGCTTGATTGCCGACGCGAAGAAGGAAGTGCTGGCGCTGGCGGCTAGTGGGTATGTGCAGCCGCAACCACGGACGGACATCCTGGCGCTCGGTAATGCAGCTCTGGCCACGTTGAAGCTGGGCATTCATCAGATGAAACGCGCCGGTTACATTTCAGATCACGACGCGCTGATTGGTGAAAAGCTGGCGCGCATTTTGACGGGTGGGGATTTGAATCATGAGACGCGAGTATCCGAGCAGTATCTGCTCGATCTTGAACGTGAAGCGTTTCTATCGTTGGCAGGAACCAGGAAGACCCAGGAGCGTCTCGCTGCAATGTTGAAAACTGGAAAAGCGCTGAGGAACTAGAATTCAGAAGACAGAATACAGGAGACAGAATAGGTAGAACGAAGGAACCGCTGTAGCCGCTTGAACTAAACCAACGTGGAGTCACCCTCCCCGCGAAATATAGGAGAAGCTATGGAACGGCTACCGGCTCAAAACTTCCAGGACTTAATTGTGTGGCAGAAAGCGCATCAGTTTGTTCTCAGTGTATATCGGCTCAGCAAGAGTTTTCCTCGAGAAGAACTTTACGGGCTGACATCGCAATTTCGCCGCGCTGCGATTTCGGTTGCCGCCAATATCGCCGAGGGCTTCAAGAAAAGAGGGAAAGCGGACAAGGTTCGTTTCATGAACATCGCTGAAGGTTCGCTTGAAGAATGCAGGTATTATTCGATCCTGACAGAGGACTTGGGGTATGGAGATTCACTGGAGTTACGGAGTCAATTAGAAGTAGTGAGCAAATTGCTCGCCAGCTATTCGGGCGCCATTAGAACTTCTTACTCCTGACTTCTGTATTCTTTATTCTGAATTCTGAGGTACTTATGAAAGACGCAGTAATCGTTTCAGCAGTTAGAACGGCAGTTGGCAAAGCACCGAAAGGCACTTTGCGAAACACGCGTCCGGACGAAATGGGCGGCGCGGTTATCAAGGAAGCGCTGGCACGTGTGCCGGGTCTTGAAGCATCCGAGATAGAAGATGTGATCATGGGGTGCGCGATGCCGGAGGCTGAACAGGGCATGAACGTCGCGCGCGCGGCTGCTATTCGCGCCGGGCTGCCGGTTGAAACCAGCGCTATGACAATCAACCGTTTCTGTTCGTCGGGCCTGCAGTCGATTGCTATCGCCGCTGATCGCATCAGGACCGGAAGCGCCGACGTAGCAGTTGCCGGCGGACTCGAGACGATGTCGATGATTCCGATGGGCGGCCACATCATTCGTCCCAATCCTTATCTGGTCGAACACTATCCCGACTTTTATCTGAACATGGGACTTGCTACCGAAAACGTGGCGCGCAAATACAATGTGAGCCGCGAGGAGCAGGACGAATTTGCCTTGCGCTCGCACCGGCGAGCAGCTGCAGCGCTCGACGCGGATAAGTTTAAGGACGAGACTGTGGCCCTGGCTGTGACTTTCGAAGAGTTAGACGAAAAAGGTCGCAAGCAAACGCGCGAGGTTATCTTCGATGCGGATGAAGGCGTGCGCCGTGACAGCTCCATCGAAGGTCTCGCGAAATTGAAGCCTGCGTTCAACGTCAAGGGCACCATAACCGCGGGCAATGCTTCGCAGATGTCAGACGGCGCCGCGGCGGCCGTGGTGATGTCGGCGGAGAAAGCCACCAGCCTCGGCGTGAAGCCCATGGCGCGGTTCGTGGCCTATGCGACCGCGGGATGCCCGCCGGAAGAAATGGGAATCGGACCCGTGTTCGCCATCCCGAAAGTTTTGAAGCTGGCTGGTTTGACACTCGATCAAATTGACGTGATCGAACTCAACGAAGCGTTTGCGGCTCAGTCGCTTGCGGTCATCAAGACTCTCGGTCTCGACATGGATAAGGTAAACGTAAACGGCGGCGCCATCGCGCTCGGCCACCCGCTGGGGTGTACGGGAGCGAAGTTGACTGCAAGCATCTTGCGCGAACTCGAACGCCGCAACGGGCGGTATGGAATGGTTACGATGTGCGTCGGCGGTGGCATGGGCGCCGCGGGAATATTTGAACTGCTGTAGAACGATGGTCTTTGGCCTTAGGGCTTTGGTCTTTGTACTTTGAGCTCTGAACTTTGAACTTGGTACTTTGCGCTTTGAGGTTCCAAAGACCAAAGACCAAAGACCGAACTCGGTTCAATCGCATTAGAAGTCAAGTTGAGGAGGATTTAGACATGTCAGCCGTAGTCGAACAAAAACAAGTAGTTCAGGGTGGGTCGTTCTTGATTGAAGACCGCACCACGCAGGAGATTTTCACACCGGAAGATTTCACTGAAGAGCACCGCATGATTGCCGAGACGACGCGGCAGTTTATTGATAACGAAGTCATTCCGCACATCGATGAGCTTGAAAAGCATGACTGGAAACTGGCGCGCGAGCTCGTCGGAAAGGCTGCCGAGCTCGGCTTAATCGGCGCCAATATTCCTGAAGAGTATGGCGGCCTGGGGCTTGACCAAACGAGCGGCGCGCTGGTGGGTGAAAACATCGGGCGGTGTGCTTCCTTTGCCACCACGCTCGGTGCGGAGAGCGGCATCGGCCTGTTGCCAATTATTTATTTTGGCACTGAAGCAGCGAAGGCGAAGTACCTGCCGAAGATAGCGTCCGGCGAAGTGATTACTGCTTATGCGCTGACCGAAGCAGGTTCTGGTTCCGACGCGATGGCGGCAAAAGCAACCGCGCGCTTGAGCGAGGACGGCACACACTACATCCTCAACGGCGAGAAGATGTTCATCACTAACGGCGGCTTTGCCGACATCTTCATCGTGTTTGCCAAAGTCGATGGCGACAAGTTTTCGGCTTTCATCGTGGAACGACAGGAGGGACTGTCGCCCGGCGCCGAAGAACATAAGATGGGCATTAAGGGTTCGAGCACCACTCCCCTCGTTCTCGCCGACGCGAAAGCGCCGGTGGAAAATCTATTAGGAGAAATTGGCAAGGGTCACAAGATCGCCTTCAACACGCTGAACATCGGCCGCTTCAAACTGGGCGCGATGTGTATTGGCGGGATGAAGCTGATGATGCACGAATCAATTCGTTATGCGAACGAGCGCCAGCAGTTTGGCAAGTCGATCTCATCGTTTGGGGCAATCAAGTCGAAACTCGGCGAGATGGCCATTCGCACCTGGGTGGGCGAAGCGATGATCTATCGGACGCTCGGAATGATTGAAGACGCGATTGGCGACGACCCCAAGGATCTCGAAGCCAAGATGCGCGCGATCGAGGAATACTCGGCGGAGTGTTCCATCATCAAAGTCGCGCTGTCGGAATACTGCGACTACCTCGCTGACGAGATGGTTCAAATCTTCGGTGGCTATGGCTATTCCGCCGACTATCCGGCTGAACGGGCTTATCGCGACTCGCGCATCAATCGCATATTTGAAGGAACGAACGAAATCAACCGCATGTTAATTCCAGGGCGACTAATGAAGAGTGCGCTCAGTGGCAAGCTCAAGTTGCTGCCCGCGGCCCAGGCCTTGATGGATGAAATACTGACGCCGCAGATCATGGGCTTCGATGATGACGAAGGATTGCTCGCGGCCGAAACCAAACTGGCCAAAAACGCCAAGAAGGTTGGGCTCATGACGCTTGGCACGGCGGCGCAAAAGTACATGATGACCTTGGGTGAGCAGCAGGAAATTCTGATTGGGATTGCAGATATCATCATGGATGCTTACGCGATGGAGTCGGCCATTCTGCGCACGCAGAAGTTAGCTGCGGCCCAGGGCGAAGATGCTGCGGCGCGATACATCGACATGACGCGCGTCTTTTGTAACGATGCGGTTGAACGGATCGATGCACGCGCGAAGAACACGCTGGCGGGAATGGCTGAAGGGGATGAGTTGCGCACCCTCTTGGCTGCGCTCAGGCGTTTTACCAAGCTCACGCCGGTGAACACGATCGTTGCGCGTCAGCGCATCGCCGATGTGATGATTGAGGCGAATCGTTACGTGTACTAAGAACTTAATTCACATGAGACGGCTGAGATCTGAGATTTAAGATCTGAGATCTCAAAACGGATTGAAGGCTAAGATTTTCGGTTCTTCATCTCCTCGAGTTCTTTTAGAAACTCGTCGCGTTCCCTGGCTTCTTTGGTTTGCCTTCTTGACTGGTTGTTCAGATATCGATGACCTCGAATTTCGGTGTTCTGCAGCGAGTTGCACCAGGCTCGCAGTTGGCGTGAAACGCTCTCAGCTCGCTTTTTGAGATCTGAGATCTTAGATTTGAGATCGGCAAAATCAGCTAAGCGCTCGCAGAGACATAAGATTGATCGCGTTTCGCCAGACGACCCCCGCGCGATATATAAGAAAGTGAGGGTTTCCTGGGTCGTTCCTCTTTCGAACCCTTCAGCGACGTTGTTTGAGATAGACATAGAAGCTCGTTCGATCTGATCTCGCACGCTCGCATAACGCCTGAAGGGCGGCGAGGCAGTCAGCGTAAAAACCAGGACCGCTAATTCAATCGCATCTTTCCAGACCGGTAGCTCTTCAAAACGTGAGTATTTCATGTGGTCAGCTCCTTCAGTAATCCTAAAAACCCGTAAAGCTATCGAAATCAGACTTGATTTCAAACGGCATATCGGTCTTTGACTATTACTGGCCAGTAAAAGAGAACTTGTAGTCCAGTCTGATCACCATCAACCTAAGCAGACTTGAAGCGAAGACATGCGCATCATTCCCATCGCTCTTCCCACGCCTTTCTATATCGGACCGGTTAACGTCTACTTGATCGCGGAAGATCCGATTACCCTCATCGACACCGGCCCTAAAACCAAAGAAGCGAATGAAGCCCTGCATGAAGGCTTTAGAAAAGCTCGCATTCGTATCTCCGACATTCGCCGTATTGTCCTTACGCACGCGCATGAAGATCATTGCGGACTGGCGCGTTCGGTTCGCGACCAGGCGAAGAATGCTGAAGTCTTAGTGCACGCCTGGGAGACCGGGCACCGCGTCGGCAGGCTGGAGTATGAAGAACATCGCAACCTCCTGGTGCGTGCCGGTGTACCGCGCCAAGAGATTGAGACAATGCGAAAAATGTACGAAGGCGTGAGGCAGTATGCTGACTCATTCGAGAGCGAAGAATACGGCGAGCTGTGCGACGAAGAAGAGCTGGAGTTTGAAACCGGTACTCTGCGTATCGTGCACACGCCGGGTCATACCCCCGGTTCATGCTCCTTTGTACGCGAGGCAGACCGCACGGTGATCGCCGGTGACTGCGTCCTCAAGCGCATAACTCCGAATCCAATTCTTTCTCCCGATCCCATCGATCCCAGCAAACGATTCGCGTCGCTTGCGGAGTATTTAGTTAGCCTGGCGCGTTTGCGCACCTTTGCGCCCACGCTCGTTCATGGTGGCCATGGCGAACCGGTGCACGACTTCGAGGAACTTTTCAACCGTTACTTTCGGGCCATCAGGGATCGACAGGCGGAGGTAATTCGTTTGCTGCCGAAATCCGGCGCCACTGCCTGGGAAATCGCACGGCAGATGTTTCCGGTGACTGATGACGTTCACCGTTTTCTCTCAGTCTCAGAAGCCGTGGCGCATCTTGATCTGGCACACTCTGAGCGAAAGATCGAAGTTGAGTTTGGCGACGGAAAAGAAGTCTACCGGCGGAAGACGGCGGGATAGGGTAACGGGGAGAACGGGGGAACAGGGGAAAAGGGGAATGGGTAAAGGGAGACCTTCCCTGACGATCGATGCCCTTTCCTTTAGCCACTCGCCCTTAGCATTGTCCCCTTTACCCTTTTCCCCTTAGTCTTTCCCCGTTCCTCCTGCCTTCCCCTCCCGATTTCTTTGGAACCCCCGGTCGGCCGTCGCGTGTAATCCTCAAAATCAATCCGGAGGACTCTCTCTGTCATGAACCTTAAGAATGCCTTTTACTTCATTTTCTTCCTACTTTTGATGGCTGGAATCGCGTTGGCTCAACAGGCAGCGCCGCCGGCAGCTCCACCGCCGATGCCAGACCAGCCGGGAGAAGCCCCCGAGGCTTTCTCATTTTTTATCGGCGGCGGCAGTTTCCTGGGTGTCTATGCTGAAGATGTGAACAAGGAAAATATGGGCCGCTACGGAATGCGCGAAGCGCGCGGTGTGGCTGTCACGCAGGTAATCAAAGACAGTCCGGCAGAAAAGGCAGGACTGAGAAAAGATGACGTTATCGTCAGGTTTGAGGACGATAGTGTGACGAGTGTGCGCAAACTCAACCGGCTGGTGTCGGAAGTTGCGCCCGATCAAACCGTGAGGCTCCGCGTTAGTCGCGGGGGCTCCGAACAGGACGTGGCAGTCACGATTGGCAAACGCAATCAGTCGATCAACGCCATGGGAGACTGGCACGCTTTCGACAAGCTGAAAGGACTGGACAAGATAGAGGGCTTGGAGCGCTTGAAGGACTTTGAGCTCAACATGCCGCCGGGTGCCAAGGTTTGGAAATGGGAAGGACCAGGAAAAGATGGAATGATGTTGCAGTTTGGCAATCATCGCCGTATCGGGATCAGCACGACGCAACTAACCAAACAGCTGGCAGAGTATTTTGGCATCGGCGACAGCCAGGGTGTTTTGGTTACGTCTGTGATGGACGACAGCCCCGCGGCGAAGGCCGGCCTTAAAGCCGGAGACGTAATCACCGCGATTGACGGCGAGAAAGTGGAAGACGCCGGCGATCTGGCCCAGGGCATTAACAAGAAGAAAGACGGAGATGTAACGCTGACAGTGATTCGCAATAAGAATCAGCGGACCATCACCGTCACCCCAAAAGAAGAACCCGGTTCGTTTCCCGCAGCCACGCCGCAGGGAGTGCGAACGATCGTCATCCCGCGCGTTGAACTCGGCTCAATCCCGGAGATGAACATACGTGTTCCACGAATCGATTTGCCGAACACACCTGAGATCAACGTTACGGTTCCCCGCACGATCAAAGGACCAAGGGTGCGCGTCATCCGAGGCGGTTCGCAACAGCCGATATAAGCTGCGGCCAGGGCAACACTGTCCGGTTTTTAGTTTTATGTGTCGACGAAAGGGACAGGCAGCAATGCCTGTCTCTTTCGGCATCTGAGGTACCCTCCTGCAGCGCGCTTGTCAGGTGCTGGCCAAAAGCAGTCGGTTGAAGAGGTAAAAATGAGTCCCGAACGATCCCTTGCAGGTCGAACGCTATCATCAGGACTTCTTGTGTTCGTTATCCTTGTCGCTGCCGGTTCGGCCCGGCCCGCCAGCGCACTGCGGGTAAATGTGAAGGTTGTGACAGACGAGGCAGACGCAGTATTGGCAATCCTCGCCAGAAAGAACGCGCAGCAACCAATAACGGACGCCGACTGGCAGCGCCTTTTTGACAGCGAAGGTTATGTCAGGCTCAAAAAAAGAGAGACCGCAATGCGTCGTTCGTTTGCAGACGCCGACTTTAAGACCTTTGTGCTTTCCGATTCTCTGGCCGAGCGAGCACCGGCTCTTGCTGAAACGCTTGCCAGATGGAAATCCGCTGATGCTGGTCGCTCAGCAAATCTAGCGCTCGCTTACCTGCCAAAGCAGGCCAGTATCCGGGCGAAGATTTATCCCGTCATCAAGCCGCGAGAAAACAGTTTTGTCTTTGAATTAAACACTGACCCGGCGATTTTTCTCTTTCTTGATCCGACCATGAGCAAAGAGAAGTTTGAGAATTATCTCGCGCACGAACTGCATCACGTCGGCTATGGAACGGCGTGTCCGACTAAACGTGCCAAAGAAGCAATTGCACGGTTACCGCAGAACGTTCAGACAGTCATTAACTATCTTGGCGCCTTCGGCGAAGGTTTCGCAATGCTCGCTGCGGCGGGCGGCCCGGACGTGCACCCGCAGGCCGTCGGTAGTGCTACCGACCACGCGCGCTGGGATCGCGACGTGGCCAACTTCGATAACGATCTCAAAACGGTAGAGAAGTTTTTCCTGGAGGTGCTGGCAGACCGCTTAAGCGAGACGCAGATCAGTGAGGCCGTTTCGACTTTTTTCGGTGAGCAGGGTGCGTGGTATACGGTCGGTTGGAAGATGTGCGTTTTGATCGAGAAGAGGTTTGGACGCCGGACTTTGATCGAGGTGATGTGTGATCAGCGGAAACTGCTTCCTACCTATAACCGCGCGGCCGCCATATTTAACCGGACAGCCCGTAAACCGCTACCGCTTTGGTCGCCGGCATTAATTGCGGCATTGGATAAGAATAGCTGAAGCTAACGCTATCTGCTCCTGTGAAGTTCTACTCAGTTTGCCGGCGGCACCTTTTTCTTGCCTTCGAGCGCATCACGGAATGCTCCACCCGGGACGTCGCCCATCTTAATAGCCTGATCAAACTCCTTTTCTGCTTCGCTTGCATTCCCAAGGAAGGCGTAAATTCGACCCATCGCTTCATGTGCGCGTGAGATTAGGGCGCGGTCTTCCGGAGACGACGCTTCAATTGCAAGCCGGTAATTTCCCAGCGCCCGGTTGAGGCGCTCCGCCTGTACGTCTTCGTCTATGGCGTCAGCTGCCGCGAGACTTGCAGTTTTTGCCAGGGCGAAGAATATCCGAGGCTCGCGCGGATAATCCCTCACGAGATCTTTCAATCTTGACTCTGCGGTCTCGTAATTCTTCGACTGCAGCGTCTGTTCTATCTCCCCAAGCTTCTTAACGAGCACAGCTGTCCTGGCCGCTTCGGCTTCAGAGTAAACCGGAGTTACAGTCTCCGCCCGCCTGGCGCTGAGGCGCGCCTTCCGCGCCGCGAGGGCGCGCTCGCGAGTCCCGGCATTTTCGCTCAGTCGATTGGCTTCGCGTAAAGGGTCAAATGATTCGATCATGTCGACGAAAAAACCTGCCACATCAAAACCAGAAGTTTCGATACCCTTTAACTGTTCAGCAAAAAAGAAATCGAGAATCGCTCCATGTTCGTAGTCGTCTGCCAGACGCGCGATCGTTTCGTCCTCAAGCGCTTTCGTATTGGCTTGAAGTTCTCTGGAAATTGCCTGACGCGAGACATCGTCTTTAACACTCGCCAGTTTTATGCGGGCTTCCTGATTCAGGCCTGCGAGCCTTCTGGCCTCTTCGTAGCGTGCATCCGCGGCCGCCACAAGAGAGCGCGAGACGGCCAGGAAAATATCTGGGCTGACAACCGCGCCGGCCTTCTCCCTTGCCGTGATGATCAACTTGATCTGATCGCGTCGCGCAGCTATTTCGCGATTGAACTTCAGCGCCAGCGGGTCGACGATGTATTGCAGATAACCGCGTCGCAACTCAGAAGATCCAGGATCTGTTCCCTGCGGAAGCACCGCATAGTATTCGTCCCCAATGACACGGAAATTAATCGCTCCGGGAGCACCGAGAAGGTCGGTAACGATGTAGAAACGCCTTGGACGTTCTCGGGTTGTGTAAGTCCTGGCGGCATTTTTCTTCGGGGTGGTTAAAGGCTTAACCTGCACGCGCTCCAGTGAATATGCTATCGGACGCGTGTGCAGGTAAGACAACACGTCGCGAATCATCTCCGCTGTCGGTGCCCGAAGCCGATCGCTTTCACCCTGATACTCGCGCGTATAAGCCTGAAGGTTCTCTTCAATATTCGCGCGACGGTAAAACTCTTTCACCAAAGGAGCAAAGTCCAGCACTTCAAGCAGACTGGTGGGGAGCTCTTCTGATCGCTGCGGTGCTTCAAGTAATGGAGGTGGACCCAGCGCGAATGCGAGCGAAACATAGCGAGCCGCCTGATCGGCAGCAGTCGCAGGCGCCGGAAGTTTGTTTCGTTCGTAAAAGGTATGCAAACGATTACGCAGCTCGGGATCAAGGCCGGCCAGATCTCTCCTTACTTGTACCAGAAACGGAGAAGGCTCGGCGCCGTTCGGCACCGGATCGAATCCGGCCGCTACCAGCGCGGCCATCATGATTATTAGGCGCGGTTCTGTCTGGAAACTCACTCCATACTCGGAGAGATCAAAACCGGAAGCTTCAGCCTGGCGTGGCGCGGGTCGCTGCTGGCGAGGCGTCGCCGGACTGGGGCTCGCGACCGCGCGTGCAGGAGGCTGGGCCTGGGATTGCGCAACTGCGCCGGCGATAGTCAAAAGAATAGTTAAGGAAATGCTCTTCTTCATAAGTTCGAGATAATGATTAATAACCGGGGATTTTGTTTTCGTGCACTTCTCTGGGAATGTTAAAGATGCCCAACACCGGCGCGACCGATGCCCCGCCAACTTTTGAGAGCAATTACGTCGCTATTTCGCCGCCTGCGAACGTCGCCGGGCCCGCAATAGTGAGGATGTTACTGGATAAGCAATAAGCGAACAAACGACCGAAAGCGTCATAGCTCCGATTGAGAAGGGCCAAACTATGTCCCAGCTCTCCTGGAAGATCTGATGATAGTAGGCGGCCGTTAGCGGATGAGGATGCCGCAAAAGTTCGACACCCGCTTGAGGAATCCGCAGCGGACGTCCGAGAATAAACGCTCCAATGGCATAAGAAGCAATGATGATCGGAACCAGAGTGAAGAAAGGATTGTTGATAAAAGTCCCGCTGTAGACAGCGACCTTGTTGAAGCGAAATACAAAAGCAATTAAGGTTGCCAGAATTGTATGGAGACCCAGGAAAGGGGAGAAAGCAACGAAAACCCCAAGAGAGAAAGCAAGCGCCGTTCGCTCCGGTGGATCATCCAGCGCGAGCAAACGGCGAAAGGTGGAACGAAACATTTCTTAAGTTCCAAGTCTCGAGTTTCAAGTTTCAGGTTCGCGAGTCCGACTGGAACTTGAAACGTGAAACCTGGAACTTGAAACTCTCCTACTTAAAGCTATTCAAGGCCTCAGCTTCGTCGTCATAGGCGTCGAACACGGTCAGAAGTTTGGTGATTACCAGCAGGTCCCGAATCTTGTCAGTAAGTTTCAACAGCTTGAGCTGCCCGCCATCACGGCTGAGAGTCGTGTAGTTAGCAATCAACTCGCCGATACCACTCGAGTCGACGTTTTTTACTTCACTGAGATTAAGGAGAATCTTCTTGTTGCCCTGTTCGTTTAGACCACGAATAGCGTTTCGGAGCGAAACGGCGCCATCGCCCATTCTTATGGAGCCACTACAATCGAGAATGGTGACGTCTCCTGCCTGGCGCTGCTTAACATCAAGTTCTGCCATCTTTTGCCTCCTTGTTGGTCAGAGAAAATCGCGTTTGGTCTGACATGCGGATTACTTGAAACTGGCGAGCGCCTCGTCTTCGCTTTCATAGACGTCAAAGACGGTCAGAAGCTTCGTGATAGTCAGGAGGTCCTGCAGTTTCTGAGTCAGATTGAGAAGCTTCAACTGGCCATTCTCTTTTCCAATCGCGGTATAACTGGAAACCAATTCTCCGATACCGCTGGAATCGATGTAGCCCACCTTCGCGAGATTTAAGAGAATCTTTTTCTTGCCTTCTTCGAGTAGGCGCCGAATAGCGGTACGAAGCGCAACACTGCCTTCGCCGATGGTAATCTTGCCATCCATATCAAGTACGGTAACGTCGCCGACCTGACGCTCCGAAATATTTAGCTCTGCCATTTTGAGCAATCTCCTTTAAAGATTTGCGAAGTTAGATTTGCCAGGGTTTGATTTGCGATCAGTCGTTTTGTCTCCCGATATCGTAGCGGCCGACACCATCGCAAATCGCAAACTTGAATTCTATAATTTCTTAATCATGCGCACCTGAGTGCCGCCTTTTGGATCTGCGGCCCAATCGACTTTATCCATGAAGTTACGCATAAAGAAAATGCCACGCCCTGAGGTTTTTAAGATGTTCTCGTCTTTGGTCGGATCCGGTATCTCTTCGGGATTGAATCCAGTACCCTGGTCGTGCACAGTGATCTCAAAAACTTCGGGAGTATTTCTCAGCTTAAGTTCGACGGTTTTCGCGTCGTCGAGTTTATTTCCGTGGATCACCGCGTTGGTTACCGCCTCACGGACCGCCATGTCGACTCCGAAAGCAACCTCCTCGGCGATTCCGAGGCGGTTCATGAATTCAGAAACCGCAGCAGCAGCTTCCCCTACCGCCTCAATGCGGCTGGGAAATTTGAGTTCAGTTGTTGCTAAAGTCGTTTCTAGTGTCACAACTAAAAAGACAAGGCCATTCCAAGAGCCAATCGTGGGTCTTGGCTTTTTTTGAACTCCAAAGCTACGGAAGATCGAGGGTTTAACATGCGGGCATATCACGTGTCAAGAAAGAGCTCGAAACGAAATCCGTAAGGTTTCAGTTCCTGAACTTGCGACCTTCGCAATTACTACGAGGCCATTCAACTACCTTTGATCTTTTGTGGCAAGCTGCGCAGCTCAAGGCATTTTCACGCAAAGGCTCAGGACGTTCGGCCTAAACTAGCGTGGGACTAATACTCCGTCCGGCTGCGGCGCAGCCCCGGTTGAGAGTTGTTTTTCACCTGGACAGCCAAGGTTTATGGAACAATGAGGGGTAGAGCCCAATCAGAACTGAAAAAGGGTAATGCCGCAGCAAATCGTGACCAGTCAACAGATCATCATTATAGGATTCATGGGGACAGGGAAGACCACGGTGGCCCATGAACTTGGCCGTGAGCTCAACTGCCTGGCAGTAGATTTGGATGAGCTGATCGCGAGGCGTGAACATCGCAGTGCCAGTGAAATAATTGAGCAAGACGGCGAAGGGGAGTTTCGCAGAATTGAATCGCAGTTGCTATACGAAACTCTGGAAGCTGCACGGGCGCGCATTATCTCTGTCGGCGGCGGTGCCTGGACCATTGCAGCGAATCGGCAGTTGATCGCAGAACGCGGTGCCTTCAGTGTGTGGCTGGACGCGGATTTCGAATTGTGCTGGAAGCGGATTGTATCAGGCATTGAGACGCGGCCATTGGCGCGTTCGCGCGAGATGGCGGAACGACTCTACAACGAGCGCCGTCCTGTCTACGAATTAGCGGACACGAGGGTAACTATTTCCGAGGGGGACAGCGCGGCAGAAATTGCGACGAGAGTTTCTAACGAAATCTTGCGGCAGCAGTAGAGGACATGCAGGAGATCACAAACACCGGGCAAAACGAGGGCGGCGACGATCGCGGACTTCTTAGAGCTTTGCTGGGCGATGGCCGGCCGTTGCTTCTTCTGAGTGGCTTAGCGCTCGTTCTTGCCGGAGCTTTCGCGTTGTTCCTCTCCGCCACCAAACACTTTTTGCCTCACGACGTTGACTATCTGGGCATGACCGCCGACCAGCTTTGCGGCATCAACAATTGCCGCGTCGTTTATTTCATGTTTCACGATCGCGTCGCCTTTGGTGGAGCGTTAATCGCGATTGGCGTGCTTTACCTGTGGCTGGCTGAGTTTCCTCTGCGGCGGGGTGAGGCCTGGGCCTGGTGGGCGTTTGTTGTAAGCGGAATTTTTGGCTTCGGAAGTTTTCTTGCTTATCTGGGTTACGGATATCTAGACACCTGGCATGGACTCGCAACGTTACTCATCCTTCCTTGCTTTGTTATCGGGTTAGCAGAATCACGAGCGCACTTACGAACGCCACGCGGGATCGGATCGTTGCTCTTACCAGGCGCGGCGGTCAATTGGCTTTCACTTTTTGGGATCGGTCGGGCGCTGCTCCTGGCGGTGGCGGGCGGCATGATTGCGGGCGGCCTGACGGTCATGACGTTTGGCATGACGCGAGTTTTTGTGCCGCAGGATCTGACGTTTATGCGCCTGGCGAGGTCCGATCTGCAATCAATAAGCGCACGCCTGATACCTTTAATCGCCCACGATCGCGCTGGGTTTGGTGGCGCGATTTGTACGACCGGAGTCACGGTACTCATCTGCGTGTGGTGTGCCAGACCCTCACGTAATCTTTGGCAGATACTGTGTCTCGCCGGCGTTGTTGGTTTTGCCACAGCGATAGGGGTGCATCCGATGGTGGGCTACAACGATCTGGTTCACCTGGCGCCAGCTATCCTCGGGGCAATCATGTTCATCGTTGGTTTGATCCTGTGTTGGAAGCCAATGCGATCACGTTGAACGCACGAAGGTGCGCGATCTGCCCGGCCACTGCTCCAGTGCCCTTCCCGTCAAAAGCCTCCGGCCAATCCTTCCGAGCGGAATACCCGCGATTTTTGAACCCGTTCAAAAAAACTCTTGACAGCCAAATCGCAGCGGAGTATGGTGCAAATTGAACGCGTTCAATTTCGAGCGACGTTCGCAAAAGGAGGCTGTTATGACGGTTGAGATCATCACTTACCTGATTTACCTGGCGATAAGCATTGCCCTGACGATTTGGGTTGCCCATACGCTACACAAGAATGGGCGCGTGTTTCTGGTCGACGTCTTTCACGGTAATGAACAGCTGGCCGACTCGGTTAACCACCTCCTCGTAGTCGGGTTCTACCTGATCAACCTCGGCTACGTGAGTCTGGCTTTGAAACTTGGTTACAACCTGGCCTCGGCTCAGGAGGGAATTGAGGCATTGTCGGTGAAGGTTGGGATGGTGCTGATTGTGCTGGGTGGAATGCACTTTTTCAACCTGTTCATTTTCAGCCGCATGCGGCGCCGGGCCACGCTTCGCAACGCACCGCCGCCGGTTATGCCGGATGCATTCACCGCAGTGCGGGAGGCCTGAGCCATGGCCTCGCTGATAGTACTCTACGATCCTTCGTGCGGGTTGTGCCGTCGGGTGCGCGAATGGCTTGAGGAACAGCCCAAGTTAGTGGAATTGAATCTGCTGCCAGTCAAATCTTACGAGGCGCGGTATCGATTTCCACAGCTCGATCATGAACCCACTCTGAACGACCTGACAGTGATCAGCGATCAGGGAGCCGTTTACTACGGATCGAAAGCGTGGGTCATGGTCTTGTGGGCCCTTGGGCGGTATCGCGAATGGTCCTACCGTCTCGCCACGCCGGAGTTGTTGCCCACCGTGCGTCGAATAGTTTCACTGATCTCGCAGCATAGGTATCAGATCAGTCGCGTCGCTGGCTTAACGAGGTGAATCGATGAAGTCTGTACAAAAATCAACGACGACGAAGACAGCCAAGGGTGAACAAACCAAAGCGCTCATCCTGACAACGGCGCTGGAAATCCTTCACGAGCGTGGCTATGCACAAACCACCATGCGCGCGATTGCCCAGAAGGCGGGCGTGTCGCTCGGCAACGCTTATCATTACTTCGGCTCCAAGGATCATCTCATCCAGGCGTTTTATCACGACTTGCATGAGGACCACTTACGAGCTTCGTTGCCGTCGTTACAAAAAGAGTCATCGTTGAAAGGACGTCTGCTGTCGGTGATGCGGCTCAAGATCGACACGCTTGAGCCGTATCACGAATTTGCCGGCGTGCTGTTTCAGACGGCAGCCGATCCGCACAGTCCGCTGAATCCTTTCGCCCACGCCTCAGCCTCGGTGCGGCGCGATAGCATCAAGCTTTTCGAGCAGGTCGTAGAGCAGACGAAGGCGCGCATTCCCACTGATTTGCGCGCAGAGCTACCTTACCTGCTTTGGCTTTACCACATGGGAATCATTCTCTTTTGGATCCACGACAGTTCGCGCAAACGCGCGCGCACTTACCACCTGATTGACCAGACTGTCGATCTCCTGGACAAGCTTATCTCCCTAGCGAGCAATCCTTTCATGCGGCCGGTGCGCAAAAGGGCTTTGAAACTTGTCGCGGAACTTCGCGATTTGCAACCGATTGAGGAAGACGGAGAGAAGTAGTATGAAGATATTAATTCCCGGTGGCTCGGGTCACGTGGGCACTATCCTTGCGCGTGTGTTCCACGAACGTGGCGATGAAGTCGCAGTTCTCAGTAGGACTGAAACAAACGCATTGCCCTGGCGCGTGGTGAAGTGGGATGGCGAAAAGCTCGAGGCGTGGGCGGATGAATTTGAAGGTGCTGACGCCGTCATTAACCTTGCTGGACGAAGTGTTAACTGCCGCTACACTCCGGAAAACCGTCGGCTCATTATTGACTCTCGGGTGAAGTCAACCTCAATCGTTGGGCAAGCTATTGCCCAAACAAATAATGCCCCGCGCGTTTGGCTGCAAGCCAGCACAGCGACGCTTTATGCTCATCGTTTCGATGCTCCGAATGACGAAGCAACTGGAATCATAGGTGGATCAGAACCGGACGCCCCTGACACCTGGCGTTTCAGCATTGAGGTGGTGAAAAAGTGGGAGCGCGAACTAAACGCGGCGGCGACGCCAAACACGCGCAAGGTGCTGATGCGCTCGGCAATCGTAATGAGCCCTTATGCCGATGGACCTTTTGACATGCTGCTGCGATTGGTACGGTTCCGACTTGGTGGTCAATTCGGCGACGGGAAAGAGTTTGTCTCATGGATTCATGACCGGGACTTTGTGCGGAGTGTTGACTGGTTATTGCAACATGACGAGTTGGAGGGGCCGGTTAATCTGGCCGCACCGAATCCTTTAACCAACTCGGAGTTCATGCGAGATCTTCGAAATGCGTGGGGCGTATCGTTTGGCCTCCCGGCAACCAAATGGATGTTGGAGCTGGGAGCCCTTGTTCTGCGCAGTGAAACTGAATTGATGCTTAAGAGCCGTCGGGTCGTTCCGGCGAGACTGCTACAGTCGGGCTTTGTCTTCCAATTTTCCACCTGGGCACAGGCGGCACAAGATCTTTGTGCCAGATGGCGGAAACGCCAACTCGTTCGCGCCGCACTTTCAAGGCAGTGACCCACCCTCCACTTCAGCCAATCGGCCTAACGATTGTGAGGCTTTGGTACGCCACCGATCTTAGTAAAAACCATTGAATTTGTTGGCAACTCTAAGGGGTGATGCTAGAATCCGACGACTTTCTTGTTCGGATTTACAGCGGCCGCTCTTGTAGCGGATCTCACTGGTTTGAGTTAGTCGGCTGAGACTTTTCATGCCCTTTGAGGAGGCTTTCCCCATGGCTTCACCTCTTATCGTTTTGACCGCCTCGTCCACGGAAGCGAGCGAGTGGAACCACAGTATCTGGCAACAGATGATGTCTGCTGCCGTCCCCGTCAAACTCAGCAATACAATTTTCAATAAGGTCTCGTTTGCGAACGAATCATGGCCGGATGGCCGAGCGAAGTTTGTGCCCAACGGTCTGCGCATGGTCGAGACGTTGCTGCTCAGAGAATATGCGGAAGAAGATGTCGTCACTTGCTACTGCGATAACCTGGAAAAGTTTATTGGCCCAGAGACAAAAGTACTCGCAATCCACGCGCATAACCCTCTGGGGATCTCCTACGCGACAGAAATCTACGCCAAACTCTTCGGTGAAAATCTCATGCCGCTTAACGCCGCTGAGTTCCTCAAGATTGTCACCCATCCGATCATCCGGAAATATAAGCCGAAGATTGTTGTAGGTGGACCCGGCGCCTGGCAATTGGAGAAGGCAAACCGCCTCGATGAGTTTAAGATCGACTACCTGATCGATGGGGAGATCGAACGCGTTTTCAACGATCTCTTCCGGCGCATTATGTCGGGCGATCCGGAGCTGCCGAGAATTATCAAGGTGCCTAAAGACATGCAGGCCACAGTTGAAGAGATACCGGTTGTGCGGCATCGCTCAACCTTCGGCGTTGTCGAAATCACTCGAGGTTGCGGGCGCGGCTGCCAGTTTTGCGGACCAGCCACCAAGGTCGGGCGCTCGTTTCCTCTGGAACACATTATCGAGAGCGTGAAGGTAAATGCGCGCGAGGGCGCAGACAGCGTGCTGCTCGCTTCCGAGGACATGTTTCTTTACGAGCAGTTACCAAACTTCCAAACGAATGTGCCGGCGCTGGAAAAACTCTTTAAGAGTATTGTCGCGGTACCAGGGATTAAACTAATTCAGACTTCCCACATCACCATGGCGCCGGTAGTTAAGGATCCGTCCATCGTTGAGCGCCTGGCGCCTTTGATTGTTCCCTATTCTCACGTTCAACATCAGCTCTCGTCGCATCCGGATAAGCGCGCCGCCGATCCAATCATCGGGCTGGAGACAGGCAGCGCCCGCCTCTTTGACACCTACATGAAAGGCAAGGCGTATCCCTACAAGTCTCATCAGTGGCGCGACGTTATCCTCAAGGGCATGGAAACCCTGAACCGCCACAACATCTTTCCCATGTGCACCTTCATTCTCGGCCTGCCCGGCGAAACCGATGAAGACACCAAGCAATCACTCGATCTTCTTTACGACTTGCGTAATGCCAAGGGCACGTTTGTGCCGACTTTCTTTGTGCCGTTGGAAGATACGCGCATGCAGAAGAAGGCCAGCGCCAAGTTAATCGAGATGACTGACCTGCAGTGGGAATTCTTCTTTACCTGCTGGAGATACAATCTCGAATTCTGGAAGGGTCGCACCAGGGTGAATGCGAAGTTTTCACTCGGCGTGCCCATCTATTACAGCAAGATGGGTAAGAGACTGTTTGGCGACGTGATCAAGTATCCGATTGCGCGCTTCGCCGGTGTGCCGGACAGATTCACAAGGAAGCATCTTTACCTGGACTTCACCGGACACAAGCGAAATCCCAACGGCCTGAAAGCTTTCGAGGAGGAAATTGTTCCGGGATTCAAGAACGTGCGTGAGAAGGGACTCAACCTGATCGACGCCAGTGAGCTGCATCACCTGCAGCCGGCTCGAGCCGCATCTGCTGGAGACTAGCTCTCCACAGATTTCGCAGCGCGGCCAACGTCATCTGCTTGACCATTGGGATTGTTGAGATAGTTCTTGTGCAAAGCTCATTTGGCGTCTGACGCCTCAATTCAGCTTTAGCTTCTGTCGCCGATCGAAAAAGTCGCTCCAGGCGTCGCCGTTTTTCTTGAGCAGGGCGGGAACATTTTTGACTGTAAAGTCGGAAATCTTCACACCCTGCTCAATTTGTTTCCAGCTAAGCGGCATGGAAACGGTAGCCCCACGTTTCGCCCGTGCGGTGAGAACTGCGGCCAGACTTTTCCCGCGCGCATTCTGCATCCAATCAACGTAAACCTGTTCCTTTTTCCGCTTGGCGATTGTTCGCTCAACGGTGGCGATTTTGGGCGCTCGTTGCGCTACTTCGCTTGCCAGCAGTCGCGAAAACTCTGCCACACTTTCATACTTATTGGTCGGCTTCAGCGGCAGGTAGATATGTATCCCCGACGAGCCTGAAGTCTTGGGAAATGAATTGACCCCGACGTCATCGCAAACTTTTTTCGTGAGCAGTGCAACCTGCAGCACGTTTTCCCACGGCGCTTGTTTTGGATCGAGGTCGATGGCGATCCAGTCCGGGTTATCGAGTTTTGCAACAGTTGAGTGCCAGGGATGTTGTTCAATCGTTCCCAGATTGACGAAATGCAGCAGGGAAGCCGTGTTGGAATAAACAGCGTAATCTAGATCGCGGCCGTCCCGGTTTGTGAGCCGGATTGTCTTGATGAAATTCGGCGCGCTTTCCAGGTCCTGCTGAAAGAACATCGGCGCATTAACACCGCGCGGCCAACGCTGCAGGATTGCCGGACGATTCTTTAGAAACGGCATCAGCTGGTCGCTGACGCGCAGGTAATAACAGAGCAGATCAAACTTCGTAAGTTTTTCGTCAGGCCAGTAGATGCGCTCGAGACTGGTTAAGGATACCGGCTGCCCCTCAACATCGAGTATCAGATCGCCCTTCGGCTGCTTAAGACTGAAAAACTCCTCGACGGAAATCACCGCGCCCTTTTTTGCAGGCGTGCGTTTTACCGTCTGTTTTTGCGTTCCGGCTTTTGCAGTTGCCATGGAGATGATTGTGTTTCAGGGACCCATTGACGGGGTTTACGGAGTAAACTTAGCCAAAAAGTATTTGATTTGCAAAACCAATGTGTCACGTTCCCGTCATAAACAGCGAGAATGGTGGAAGAAGGTTGAGATATCAAAATGAGTCCACGAAGGAAGCTTGCGGTCGTGCTCTTTTGGGGTGCTTTAACTATTGGCACCCTGTCAGCCATGGCGCCGGCCGGTGTGTCGCGCGCCGCAGCGACCCCCCATCGGCAGACGAACACCACCGCGCGTTACCGGCTCGATTCCAGCCAGAGCAAATTTATTGCCCACGGTCTGCGCGGCGGTTTGCTTTGGTTCAAAGGCCATGAACATCTGGTTGCCGCGCGCGAGTTTAGCGGTGAAGCTCAACTTGACTCTGCTTCGTTAGCCGCGAGTTCATTGCAGTTGAGTGTACGAACCGACTCGATGGCGGAAACCAGCGACGCGTTTACCGAACCGCAAAAACAGATCATCAACAAGGAGCTACGCGAGATAGTGTTCGAACCGGCGAAGTATCCCGAGATTGTCTTCAGGAGCAGTAGTGTTAGTGGCAAGTCGCTTGGTGCTGGTCAATACGATCTGAGAATCGCCGGAGCCTTAACACTGCACGGTGTCACGCGTCAAATCGTGATTCCAGCGAAGGTGACTGTAAATGGGAACGACTTGCGCGCGGTCGGCGAATTCAGCATTGACCGCAGCGACTTTAACGTAAAAGCCACGTCGGCGTTTCATGGCATGGTGCGCGTTCGCAAGAAAGTGAAGTTTACGTTTGATATAATCGGACACCGCACCTGACGGAAAGGCTTGAGAGTTATTTTGCGGTAGCCCTTTGGATGGGCCTGCAGCAAGCGCTGGTCGAACGCAAAATACCAATTACCGGAATCTGGCTTTAAGTGTGGGCCATCTTCGGCTGCGCCGAAGTTGAGCTTGCCGGAGCGGAATCTTTCGGTGCGTAGTAAAGGATGCGGTTGCAGTTATCGCAGGTGATGATCTCTTCGCCTCTGCGCACCTCCGCCATCGCCTGTGGTCGCAGTGCCATGAAACATGCCATGCACGCTCCATTACGCGCCTCAGCCACTGCCACGCCGTCGCGTATGCGCGCCACGATGCGTACATATTGAGCACCCATCGCTTTCGGCAGAGCCGCGACCAATCGCTCACGTTCCATCCGGCTTATGGACAACTTGTCGGCTTGCTGACGAGTTTCTTCGTCAAAGGCCTCAAGTCTGGCCGCCCGATCAGAGTTCAAAGAAGCAACCTCTTCGGCACGCTCGGTCAATGAAGTCTCCGCTGCTTCCAGTGCTTCCATCTGCTCGAGGATCTGTGTTTCCAGTGTGGCGATCTGTTTGCGAGCGGCATCAGCCTCGCGAATTGCCGCAGTATACTCGTCAGGTTTCTTCGACGACATCAAATTGCGATCGGCACGTTCCACGCGCAGGCGCTGCTCGCCCACTTCCGTTTCGAGACGCGTGCGAGCGTGCCTTGCTTCGTCTCGCCGATTTTCGAGGGCCCGAATTTCAAAGGCGCGCTGATCGAATTCTGACTCGATCTGGGCGCGCCTTTCGGGGATGGCTTCTAGTTCTGATTGTAGTTTTCTTATGCTTGTATCCAGGTTTTGTAGAGCGACTAATTGCTGTAATTCCGCTTTCACTCTTTATGCTCTCCTTAAAAGATCAGGTGCGAATTTGTTATGAATCAGGGCAATCATCACTATGATTATCAGGCATGCGCGCCCGTTGGCGCAAGTCAGAGCCAGTATCAGTCCTGATTTGCTTCTGAGTCGAGTATTACTACCCCACGAGCGCAGCAAAAATAAGTACCCGCGAGCAGCAGCGACCGCGGGTTCATGGGACAGATATAAGGCCGTATTGCAAGGCTGATGACGACTAGCGCGCCGTAGCTCTAGCGGCATTGATGCGTCCGCCGGTCGCGACTTTACCGCGCAGGCCTGGCAGGGTATCAACTGACTTAAGTAGCAACGAGCGCAGTTCATCTACTGAAAGCCCCGGCCGAGCTGAAAGCGCCAGCGCGGCTACGCCGGTGACATACGCCGCCGCCATCGAAGTTCCCGACTGCTGTTTATAATCATTGCCCAGCGCTGTGGTCAGAATATCTTTGCCTGGTGCTGCCAGTTGCACGCTCTTCACGCCGTAGTTTGAAAACTGCGCCAGCGCGTCGCCACGATCCGTGGCTGCGACGCTGATGATATTTCGTGTGCTATATCCGGCCGGATAGCGTCGACTCGTATCGTTATCAGATCCTGTGCTTCCGCTGGCGGCAACGAAAAGTATTCCCGCTTCATGAGCTTTGCGGATCACATCTTCGAGAGCTCGCGAGGGTTGACTTAGTCCCCAACTCGCATTGATGACGCGAAGGTTCACCCCAGCGCGTTTGCGTTCAATCGCATAGTTGATAGCTTCGACTGCGTCCGCGACATACCCGAAGCCGCCGGCGTTCGTAAACTTCAGCGGCATGATTTGCGTTTTCCAGTTCACTCCGCAAACGCCCTGGTTATTGCCACATTCAGCGCCGATTATTCCCGTGCAGAAAGTTCCGTGACCATTGTCATCGATTGGGTCACCGTCGTTGGCGACGGCGTTGTAACCGTGAACATCGTCGACCGTTCCCAGGTCCTGATCATGATAAGGGGCCACGGTTGCGGGCCGGGTCCAAATATTGTTGACCAGGTCAACGTGCGTATATTCCACTCCACTATCCAGCACGGCGACAACAATCTCGTCACTACCTTTGGTTCTCTTCCATGCCTCGCGAACACTCGCTTGCGCCAAAGCCCATTGCTCGTCGAATCGTGGATCGTTGGTGCGCACGGCATCGGCATCGTTGCCTGCCTGATCGAGACTTATTTCGTAATTAGGTTCCGCGTATTCAACTTCCGGCAGCGCCGAATACTGATCCGACAACGTCCTCGCGTCTCCACTGTCAGGGTCGTGAATCGCGACCAGTCCGGGAACCGCTTCGATCTCATCCTGGATTCGGTCGTTGAAGCGGTTTGTGATTCGCTCAATCGTGTCCGAGGAAACGCCGGCGCGAAACTTTACCAGGATTTCAGGGCGGGCCAGGGAGGGTGCGGCATTCTGGTTCAGTTCGTTTTGGACACGGTCTTCACGGGTTTTTGGTTCCTCGGGGACTATGCGAACTGTCGAGCGCACCTGCCTTGGCAGCCTCTTGATCTGAATCGCAAACGCGCACGCGAGAATGATTACGAGCAACAGCGTGATGTAGAGAATGTATTTGTTGCGGCTCATCTCAAAAAATGGGAGGCAGGAGCAGGTGGCAGTATGCAGAAATGGCAGCCGCGTATGAACGGAGATGAACGCCGATCTGAATTAACAGAGGGCGAGTGTATTTTCATCTTATCCGATTGAATCCGCATCTACAGTTTCCAGGTTTTAGATCAGGTCTCCGGCGAAGTGTTGCAGCAAAACCGCAGCCGCAATCGCGGCAGTCTCAGCTCGCAGTGTTCTGCCGCCGAGGGTGATAATTCTCCAGCCCTGATCGCTCGCCATCATAATCTCTTCATCGGTCCAACCACCTTCCGAACCAACCAACGCCGTTAGCCGGGATGCTTTGGCGCTCAACAGCTTCTTAGTCTCGGTGAGCGATTCGCCGTTGCGTTCCGAAAACACCAGGAAGTTCGACTGAGGTTCCGCCACTGCTTGCAGAACGAGGGTCGCAAAAGCGACCGGGGCAGCTATGTCGGGCACGACGGCGCGGCCACACTGTTTGGCGGCCTCAAGAGCTATTCGCTGCCAGCGCGCCATTCGTTTCACGACATCCGACTCGTCGCGCAGGCGAATGTCGGCAAGCTTCGTCAACACCGGCACAATAACCGTGACGCCCAGTTCAGTCGCCTTTTGCACCACCAGATCAAATTTCTCGCCTTTGAGCAGGGCGACGGCGAGGGTCAGATGCAATGGCGACTCGGGCCGCGCTGCCTCTACCTCTCGCACCACCATGAGGCGGGCGACATCGCGCCGGGCTTCTTCCACACGGCACTGGAACTCTTTTCCCGCGCCGTTGAAAACATAAACCTCGTCGCCAACTTTCAGACGCAAGACTTCGCGCAGGTGTCGCGCCTCGTCAGACGGGAGCGTGATGCGTGTAAGGCTTGAATCGAAAGCGCTCAGCGGCGCGTAAAATCTGCGTCGAGTCATAGAAAAAAGGGGAAACATTCAATGCAGAACCGCGAGCGGTAGCGAGCGGATGCTACGGTCGACGATGAGAAGAGCGTTCGGGCGAACTCAACAGTGACTGCATCCGCTCGCTACCGCTCGCGGTTCTGCATTGAATGTCTGTCCTACACAATAATTGCGGTCCACTCGCCATCCTGCATAGTTTCGCACGGCTCGCTCAACCCGCATTCCTGCATTCGTGCTCGCAACGCTTCTGACTGCGTATCCAGAATTCCAGATAGCACCAGATGGCCGCAGGTTACAGAAATAAGCGAAGGTAACATTACGGCTATCACGTCGGCTGTCAGATTCGCGCAAACTAAGTCTGCGGAGGCTGTGGTTTCTTCAACTGTTCCGACGCGAAAGGTTATTTTCTCAGCAACACCATTCAGACGCGCATTTTCGGCCGCTATCGCCACAGCGTCTGCATCAGTGTCGCAGGCCTCAATATGCGCATTCGGAAACATCTTTGCCGCTGCTATGGCCAGGATTCCAGTTCCCGTCCCGACATCCAGAAAACTTCCACCCGCAAAATACTTCTCAATCGCGACTAGACACAAACGCGTCGTTTCATGCGTTCCGGTGCCGAAAGCCATGCCCGGCTCTATGCGAATTACAATCCGGTTATGCTCGTCGGAAATTTCGGCCCACGGCGGTGCGATGATAAAACGCTCGCCCACCTCAACGGGCTGCCAGTTCTTTTTCCACTCCCCCAGCCAATCCTGATCTGCAACTTCTCGAATCGTCATCTGGCGCACTGAAGATGACGGCAGCTCATAGATCCGAAGCGCTTCTGCTAACTCCGTGCGCACGCGTTCGCGATCCGGCAGCTGATCGAAATAAGCAGTCACACGTAACAGTGGTTGGACGTCGTCCGTTTCCGTTCCCAGCGCCCCGGCTTCCATCAGTGCATACTCGACCGCCTCACGCGCTTCGCTGGTAGTTATTAAGTCCAGCGCTTGCCAGCGAGGAATAGCTTGTTGTTGATCGGGAGCGCTCAATTTACTCGCCTTGGTGTGACACGCCGTGCGGTGTAGTCCATCAGTAGTTTAAGATACGCGTCCTAAATGGCATCGTCTAATCTCAAGGACGCCGCAACGAGCGGCAGGCCCCTCGACTACCAGATTTGGAAGATCATCGCCGCCTCCGGCGTAGGCACGATGATCGAGTGGTACGACTTCTACATTTTCGGCAGTCTCGCGACTGTCATCTCGCCGCTGTTCTATCCTAAAGGCAACAACACGCTCGCGCTGATCGCTTATCTTTCAACGTTCGCGGTCGGGTTTGTAGTTCGTCCTTTCGGCGCGCTTTTCTTCGGGCGCATCGGCGATCTGGTGGGACGCAAATATGCCTTCCTGGTGACGCTTTTGATAATGGGAGGGGCTACTTCGCTCATCGGTTTCCTGCCGACTTACGCCACGATTGGTATTGCGGCGCCGATCATCCTCCTGGTTATCCGCATCTTTCAAGGACTTGCTCTGGGTGGCGAATATGGCGGCGCCGCTGTTTACGTAGCCGAGCATGTGCCCGATGCCAGGCGTGGCTTTTACACAAGCTTCATTCAAATCACGGCCACGCTGGGTTTGTTCGTTTCGCTGGCTATTATTTTGATCGTGCAGAATTTCATGAGCAAGGAAGCGTTCAGCTCGTGGGGCTGGCGCATACCATTTCTCATCTCGATCTTCCTCGTGGGCATTTCGCTTTACATTCGTTTGCGCATGAAGGAGTCGCCGATTTTTCAACAAATCAAGAGCGCCGGAATGACTTCCGCCAAACCTTTGAAAGAAGCATTTACCAGGTGGGTAAACCTGAGGCGTGTTTTGATCTCGCTATTTGGCGCGACGGCGGGACAGGGCGTGGTCTGGTACACCGGACAGTTTTACGCTTTGTTCTACCTGCAAACCGTTCTGAACGTGAACGCTACCTCCGCGAGTTACCTTATTGCCATCGCCTTGCTGCTGGGCATGCCGTTTTTTGTAGTCTTTGGCGCACTGTCTGATCGCCTGGGGCGCAAAAGAATCATGATGCTCGGCTGTTTGCTGGCCGCCGTTTCTTACATTCCAATCTACCGGGCCATGCAAAGCGCCGCCGGCTCAAATGTTGTAACTGCGTCGCCAATTCGAAATGCAATCACCGGTTCGATCAGCCTGACGCCGCAGACCTATGTTAACGGCGCACTGCAACCCGCCAAACAAGTTCTGCCCTACACCGACTTTGGCACTCTGGTCAGTAATCCGATTGCGTGGAAACTTATCTTGCTGGTATTCATTCAGGTGATCTTCGTGACGATGGTTTACGGTCCGATCGCCGCGTATCTCGTCGAAGCATTTCCGGCCCGGATCAGGTATACCTCGCTCTCGTTGCCCTACCACATCGGCAATGGAGTGTTCGGTGGGTTGCTGCCCTTGATCGGACTCTATGTGGTGGCGCAGACGGGAAATATTTATGCGGGACTGTATTATCCGATTATCGTGGCGAGTATAACTTTCGTGGTGGGTTCGTTGCTGCTGAAGGAAACAAGGCACGTGCTGATCTGGGACGAGACCGGTTCAGAACCGTGAAACCATCACCCAAAACTCACAGCCGAATTACCTCAACCAAACAATTATTCGGGTTGAAAAATTCGGTGACTGTTAACCCTGCCGGATTCCCATATCGTCCAGCAGTCCTTCTCTATCGCGCCAATCCTTCTCAACCTTGACGAATAGTTCCAAATGACAACGATGCCCGAGCAGGCTTTCAATGTCCTGCCGCGCCGCAATGCCTATCTCTTTCAAGCGCGCGGCGCCTTTGCCTATAACGATCTTCTTCTGCGAACCTCGCTCGACAAAAATCGCGCAGTGAATGCGGGTAAAGTCTTCCCGCTCTTCTTCCCACTTTTCCACCACTACCGCCGTTACGTAAGGAATCTCCTCCTCCGTGGTTTGCAGGATTTTCTCCCGGACAATTTCGGCCACCATCGTACGTACCGATTGGTCCGTGAAATCATCTTCACCAAAGATGGGTTCACCCTGAGGCAGATGTTTGATCATCTGCTGCGGCAGGACTTCAACTACATTGCCACGTAAAGCCGAAATCGGAATCAGCTCGGCCCAGTCGTACTCATTTCGGTACCACTCGAGCAGCGGTAACAGCCCGGTCTTGTCCTTTAGTTTGTCGATCTTGTTGAGCAGCAGCAGAGCAGGCTTCTTTGATCGCTGGATTAGCTCGAGTACAAACTTATCGCCGCTCCCGGTTGAGACTGAGGCGTCGCGTATCAAGCAGATTAGATCCACGCCCATCAGCGCATCCTGAACTGTAGCCATCATGCGACGGTTCATTTCATAGCCCGGCTTGTGGACGCCGGGAGTATCAACCAAAACGATTTGACCCTCAGGCTTCGTGATCACGCCTTGAATTCTGAAGCGGGTTGTCTGCGGTTTGTCGGAGACTGCTGCGATCTTCTGACCGACAAGGTGATTCAGCAGCGTTGACTTGCCTGCATTTGGTCTGCCAATAAAGGCAACGTATCCGGCGCGGTAGTTTTCTGTTTGGGGAGATGCCAAGCCTTACTTACCCTTCTCCGCGAATATCTGTACGAGGTTAACCAGAGTCTCTGTGGTTTTTTCCAAACCCCGACGCGAGTTGAATTCCAGTTTGCCGTGAAAATTCGCGCCGCCGGTAAATAAGTTCGGCGTCGGCAGGTCCTCGAATGTCAGCGTTGCACCATCAGTGCCACCGCGAATTGGTTTGAGATAGGCTTTGATTCCGGCGCGACGTGACGCCTCAATAGCGTTGTCAGTCAATTCCGGATAGTTCTTCAAAACCTCCTTCATGTTCTTGTAGTCTTCCTTGACGTCGATTGCAATCTTCACCTCGGGGAACTTAGCCTGCGTTTGCGCCACCATGTCTCGCAAGGTCTTCTCTTTGGCATTCAGGCCGCTCAAATCAAAATCCCGAAGGAGAATTTTCAGGCTGGATTCCTCCACGTCGATGACTCCGGCGTAAGGGTGGACAAAGCCGACGCGACCTTCAGTCGTTTCCGGCAACATGTCTTTGGGAAAGCCTGCCAGGTAGTCAGCCGCAGCATACATCGCGTTCACCATTATTCCTTTGGCAGTTCCCGGATGCGTGCTCTTGCCTTTGAAGGTGACGGTGGCCGTGCGGGCGCTCCAGGTTTCATTGCTGATCTCGCCGAGTGATTCGCCGTCAACCGTGTAAGCGAACTTAGCGCCAAACCCCTTTACGTCAAACTTCTCTATGCCGCCGCCGACTTCTTCGTCCGGAGTAAACGCGATAGCGAGGGTGCCGTGCTTGATTTGTGGATTTTGCCTTAACGTGTCGATCATCGTCATGATCTCCGCGCAGCCAGACTTATCGTCGGAACCAAGCAGTGTAGTGCCATCCCCAGTAATGATGTCGTCACCGATCAGCTCCTTGAGCACAGGACTCTGCGCCACAGTGATTACCTGGGTTGGGTCTTTTGGCAGCACTATGTCGCCACCCTGGTAGTTCTTATGAATAATCGGGTTGACGTTTTCCCCGGAGACTGCGGGTGAAGTGTCCATGTGCGCGATGAAGCCGACGACCGGCACTTTTGAGTTGTCAGCCAGATTGCCCGGGACCGTCGCATAGACAATGCCAAACTCACTGACACGAACATTTTGAGCGCCGATGTCCTTCAATTCCTGGGCGAGCAGGTTCGCAAGATTCAACTGTTTTTTTGTACTGGGTACGGTCGTCTGGTCCTCGGCTGACTGCGTATCAATTTTCACGTAACGCAGGAAACGATCAATCGCCGCTTCTTTCGGCGGCTTAGGAGCTTGCGCCTGGGCTGAGACAGCGAGAAACAGACTAACTATGAACGCGAAACCGTATTTCATTTCGTACTCCTCGGAATTTTGAACAGGGAAAGTATGAAGAGAGAGTAACTAAGGATGCACCTAAAGCAAAACGCGCTGCCTAACGAGAGGGTAAAGTGGAAGAGGAAAAGGGGGGTTGAGAAACTTGCGGATTCGCTTTACGCATGACTGTGATTTATCGACTTGCCCACTCAATACCGCGACGCTCGAGGTCATCGAGCACTCCCTGCAGCTCAGCTCGTTTCGCAGCAAGCTCTTTGTCATCTGCATTAGCGTGAACAAAAATTGGAGGCGCGATGTCTACGCGGGCCCGCGTGAATGGAAAAGGCGCCTGCGCGCGGTCCCAACTTCCTTTCGCTTCCCAGTAACGCCGCGCGGTAATTGTAAATGGCAGAATCGGCTGGCCGCTCTTCTTTGCTAACAGGACGCCACCCATCTTGGCTACGTATCGCGGACCCTTTGGCCCATCGATCGTGAACGCCGCAGGATAACCGAGGCGCAGGAGTCGCTCCATCTCGGCCAGGGCAGTTGTTCCGCCACGCGTGCTCGATCCTCGCGCAGCGCCCGCGCCAAATCTTTGAATGAATCTGGCGATGTATTCACCGTCAAAGCTTCGGGACGTCATCGCCACAATACTGCGCTTCTGCCAAAAATATATGGATAGAAAAACGCGATTATGCCAGAACGTATAGATTGGCTGACACCGGTTGCGAGTCGCCGCTTCCCAGTTTTCCCAGCCCACAACTTCATACCGAATGGTACTACCGATCAATCTGATGATTGTATAAAACGCGACATCAGCCATCCGAATTAAGAATCTTTTTTTGAACGGGTAGGAAGTAAGATCGGCAAACTTGAAGGCGCGCGCAATGGCTTCCTCGTCGGTGGACTTACGCTTTAAACGAGCTGGCTCGGAGGTTTGCATGGCGGAAAGAAGGGTAAAGGTTAAGGGGTCAAGGGTAAAGGGAAGAGCTGGGAATAGAGAATAGGGCAAGAGGGAGAGGGAATTGGTTGCGTGTTGCTCTTTCAGTTTACCCAACGCTGTTTCCAGTCTCCGCTTCTTCCCCTTTCCCCCTTACCCTTTTCCCCTCTTCCCCCCTGGTTCGTAAACCTCCGGCTCCCCCGGCGGTCGCGTCTTCCAGCGTTTATGAATCCACAGCCACTGGTCGGGATACAGTCGCACCATCCGCTCAACCGCGGCGGCAAAGCGAGCCGTATTCACCTCGATGTCCTTTTCGTGGTCACCGGTGCGAACCAGCTCAACAGGTGGGTCGCCGTGGAAGAAATAACGTTTTCGTTCCTTGTTCCAAACTGCGCAGGTAGGAATCACAACCGCATCCGTCTTCAACGCAAGCGTGGCGATTCCGGCAGTGGTGCAGGCGAGCTTGCCAAAGAAAGGAACAAAAACTCCTTCGCGGGTTTGCGTGTTGAGGTCAGACAGGATGCCGAGCGTGCCGCCCTGGCGCAACACCCGCAGCGACTGTCGGGCAGCGCTTTGTTTATCGATGGCCCGGTTTCCAAAACGCGTCCTGACCGCCTCGATCATTTCTTCGATACGGGGATTGTCCAGCGGACGGACCAGAAAACTCAACGGATACTCGAGCGCGGACCAACCAAAACTATGCAACTCCCAAACGCCGAGGTGGCCGGTGAGAAAAATCACCCCGCGCTTGTTTTTCTCCGCCTCCCGCAAATGGGCCAGACCCACCTCGTCATACTCAATGATCCGGCGCAGGCTTTCCGGAGTTGCGCGCGGTAGCTGACTAAATTCGCCGAGCAAGCGGCCCAGGCTAGCGAAACAGCCCCGCAGCAATTGTCTTCGTTCGCGCTCGGGCATTTTCGGAAACGCAATCTCGAGGTTGCGCTGTCCGGTTCGACGCAGGTTACCGGCCAGGAAATAGGCCAGACGTCCAATCGATAAGCCCACCGCAATTGCCAGAGAACGCGGCAGGATTCCGAGCCCGGAGAGAACCGTCCGTGCCAGCAAGTATTCCAGCGACGTCTGAAGTTTGCCTGGTTTGGCCATGAATAAAAGTGCTGAGTAGTGAGTGATGAGTAATACGTTAGAACGAGTCCAAAGTCCAATGTCCAAAGTCCAAAGTCCGGTTGCCGGGTTTGAACCGCTAAACTGGTCGTTTTCAAAGTCCGAGACATAAGGTCCGAAGTCAAGTTCTGCGCTGGCTCAGGAAGCTTTGTCTTTACGACTTTGGACTTTGGACGTTGGACATTGGACCTAGTATTGATATATTTCGAACGCAGCGGCCCGAGATTTCGTAAAGTTCATTTGGAAGTCCGTGGCAGGCAAGGCTTCCTTTCTCTCCTCGGAACTATTCACTGAAAGATTGGAGCGGGATGCAGAAACGTAGAATTCTCATCGTCGACAATAACGATGAGCTGCGTGCAATACTCGAAGACGCCCTCGGTGGTCTGGGCCACGAGGCTGTCGTGACGGGTGACCGCGAGGAGGCCCTGAGCCGTAGCGACCTGGACCAGTTTGATCTCATCATTAGCGACCTTACCGAGGATGCCCCAGCAAGTGATAAACCAGAAAATTTGAATGGCGATCCACCATGTGATGAGCATCGCCGGCACTTACTAACTCGAGTCGTTCCGAACGATGAAGAGCCCACGATAGTGAAGGCGTTTAAGATGGTAGCGGCGAACTATCTGCGGTTCCCCTATAACAAGGACGAGCTTCGCGAGATCGTTGAAAAAACTCTATCTTACAAATTGCGCTACGTCGATGATCCGAGTGTTCTCTCGCACACTCACGAGAAAATCGAGTTTGAGCTGCCCAGCGATCTCACTCTGATGAACGGCGTTTTGCAATACCTGCTCGAGCGCGTGGCGAAGCTGGGAGTGATTGCTCCAGAGAAGTCGAACCTATTCATCGCGCTCGATGAAGCATTCGTGAACGCTGTCAAGCACGGCAACAAAAACGATCCCACCAAGTTGGTCCGCGTAGGCGCTGAGCTGTCTCCTAAAGAAGCCTGTTTTACGATCGAGGATGAAGGTGAGGGCTTCGATGTGCAGACGATTCCCGACCCTTGCGATCCCGCTAATCTGTTCAAGTCTTCAGGCCGTGGCGTCCTGCTGATTTACAACATCATGGACGAAGTTGAATACAACGCGCAGGGTAACCGCGTAAAGATGGTTAAACGGCCGGAACCTGAGGTTGAAACCGGAACGCGTTGAACCAGGCACATCCAACTACAAACACGCCGGAAACGTCTGAAAAAACTTTCAAACGCCAATCAAGCACGGCGACACAAGCGGTCGATCCGCCGCTCTCTTTCTGGAAAGCTTGGCCCTGGTGGTGTGTACCGGCGGTGGCCGGGCTTGTTCTGGTTCTCATTTTTGTCGATCCCTTCATTGGCGATTGGGACGGCATGGACTACACGATTCTGTCGCTGGCGGGTTATCCGTCTTCGATGGCGTTGGGCCGCAATCTTTTTATCTTCGGAAATCACGCGCTTTACCAAATAGCCCACGCGGTTTTCAAAGTTCAGCCGGAACACGCTTATCTCATTTTTAAATACGCGGTGGTGGCCCAGGCGCCCTTGGCAGTAGTTGCGTCCTGGGTTCTGGCGCGAGACTTTTCCAAGTCAATTCACACCGCGACGCTGGCCGCATTATTTCTTGTTCTGTCTCCAGTGTTCGTGCTGTATGGCGGACAGGTGATGACGGATGTGCCGTCAGTTCTGCTGCTATCGATTGCTTTGCTCGTGCATTATCGAGGAGTTCAGCAGCAGCGAGTGTGGCTGGTTATCGCTGGGGCGGCATTGTTGGGGCTGGGTGTAAATCTTCGGGAGACGATGGGATTTTATGCGCCGTGGCTGGTGGTGGCGCCGTTTGTGTGCGGTTGGAAATTTCGGCGGCGACAGATCGTTGTAGTCGCAACCTCATGTCTTATATTTTTTTTCTGTGCGACGGCCTGGTTTGCATTTTGGTTTATTACTGACGCCCACTATCGTTGGATTTGGTTTGGTTGGCGCGAATCGATGTTGCAGGAAAACGCGCGACATCCGGTTACCCTGCGTAATCTGCGGCCGTACCTTGGTTATTTCTTTGTAAGTGCGCCGATCGTGCTTTCGTCGCTTCCGTTTGCCTTATGGAATGAGTGGCATGAGCGAAAGCTTTCGCCTTTGTTTTTGCTCGCCGCGATGGGCCTGCTGTGTGATCTGTTGTTGTATTTCAACTACGGAACGGCCGTTAACTGGCGCTATTTTTTAACGGGTTTGCCGGCGATTGCACCTCTATGCGCAAGCTTTCTGATCCGGATTTTGACGCGCCGCCTTGGCAGCGTGCGCCTTGCCTTCGCCACTTGCGTGACTGTCCTGCTGATATTCGCCGCGGTCTTTGCGTTTTTTAGTCGACGTACCAGCGAACAATTTAGCGAGCGGCGAGCAATGAGCAAGGAGTATCGACGGCAGCTGGCAAATGTTCCCCGCGATGCCGTAATGATTTCAGGTTCGCAAACAATTGCCGTCATTTACTGGAAGGCGATAGGCGCCGGCGACTGGAAGACAATTGGCACGGGGGGTGGTTGGCCGGGCGATAATTTGGTGCCCTTGATTGAGAATTATCTGGCGGATGGTCGACGAGTGTTCCTGGATAGTGACCCGCGCTGGTGGGTGCCGTGTGGTTGGCAGCGTGATGAAATTCCGGCAATCGTGAGTCTTCAGGAACGTTTTAGCTTCCGCCGCGTGACGGATACGATCTTCGAACTGAGACCGCGCGGCGAACCAGGCGCGACCGATTTCCCAAACCTGGACAGACTGCTGCCGGGTAATCGTCCAGAAGATGTAAAGAAATGTCCGCAGTTGAGCTCCTGAGATCTCAGATCTCAGACTCAGATTTAAAACAGAAATGCCCTACGAAATTTTCCTGGCTCTTCGTCACCTGCGTTCGCGTCAAAGGCGTCGTATGGCTCGAGCCACTTCGCTAATCGCGGTAGTCGGAATTACCGTGGGCGTAGCGGCGTTGATCGTGGCCCTGGCACTCGCAAACGGCTTTCGCGATGAGATGCGCGACAAAATACTGCGCGGCACCGCTCACCTTACAGTGATGCGCAGTGACGGTCAGCCGATTTCAGACTACCAGGAGATTGCTGCTCGAATCGCTGGTGTGCCTGGGGTGGTATCAGCGACGGGAACCACATACGACGGCGCCGTGATCGTCGGTACACGAGGGTCGGCTTATGCGGTGCTTCGTGGCGTCGATGGCAACTCCGCACAGGCAACATCGGAGATTACCCGCACGCTTGTTGCCGGTTCAGTTGAGCACGTTTTTCAAGTGAGTAGTACGTCTGATTTGCCGCCGGTCGTTTTGGGATCCGAACTGGCGACGCGGACGGGTCTGAATCCGGGTGATATCGCGGAGGTCATTAGTGCGCATGCCGGTATCTCACCCATAAACGGGAATAAGCGCAGAGTTCGTGTAGCAGGAATCTTTCGCTCCGGTCTCTTCGAATACGATTCGACCTGGATCTATCTGCCGCTGGAAGCTGCCTCAGCTATCTCCAGTGAAGCCCACACTGCTGCTGTTATTGGCGTGCAAGTCGGCAACATCTATGACGTTAAGACCAGCGCGGCCCAGCTGAAGCAATTGCTCGGGAGTTCCTATACGACTCTCGATTGGCAGGAGGCGAATCGTCCGTTGTTCACGGCCCTCGCGCTTGAGCGCCGGATCGGTGTGGTGATTATCGGGCTCATAATTTTCATCGCCGCTTTGAACATCACTACCACACTGATCCTGGTGGTAGTCGAGCGGCGCCGCGACATTGCCATCCTTAACACGCTGGGCGCGACAACCAGAAGCATCATGAGTATTTTCGTGATTGAGGGAGCGATAGTAGGACTGGTAGGTGCGGCGGGCGGAGTCTTGCTGGGTGCGATCGCGGTCCTGGTTGCGAATCATTACCAGCTGATAAGTTTGCCGGCGGATGTCTACTCAATCAGCAACGTGCCTCTCACTCTAAGCGTCCGTGACCTGGTGCTGGCTGCGCTCGTGGCCTTTGCTCTCAGTGTGCTGGCGACGGTTTATCCGGCGCGAGCGGCTGCGCGTATTAGACCTGCGGAGATGCTTCGCGACGCTCAGTAAGTCCAATGTCCAAAGTCCAAAGTCCAAAGTCCGCAACCAGCGAAACTCAGTTGTCGAGTGAGTCTCTGCAGGATAAATCAGCGGACTTTGGCCTTTCGACTTTGGACTTTGGACAAACACAGAACTTTGGACAAACCCACGACTTTGAACTTTCGGTTTCCGATCTTCGGAAAAGCTTTCTCTCGTCTGCCGGCGAACGGATCGAGGTTCTTCGCGGCGCGTCGTTTTCAGTCAGGGCGGGTGAGGCGTTGGCGATCATGGGCGCATCAGGAGCAGGGAAATCAACTCTCTTGCATCTGCTGGGCGGGCTTGAAGCAACCGATCACGGCACAATCATGGCCGGCGAGTTTGCAGTTCATCGCGCTCGGCCCACCGACCTGGCACGTTTTCGCAATGAACGCGTTGGCTTCGTTTTCCAGTTTCACCATCTGCTGCCTGATCTAACTGCAGCAGAGAACGTCAGTTTGCCACTCAGGATTACGCGCGTCAGTCATAGCGAAGCAATGAGTAAGGCCACAAAGTTACTGGCCGAGGTCGGATTGGACAAGCGGGTCGCGTCTTCATTGGTGGGAAATCTTTCTGGCGGCGAACAACAGCGCGTCGCGGTTTGCCGAGCCCTGATCACCAGCCCGGCACTGGTTCTGGCTGATGAACCCACCGGCAATCTGGACACCACAACTGGCGATGAGATCGCGCGTGCAATCGTGTCATACGCCCGCAATCGCCGGGCTCTGGTAATTATCGCCACCCATAATATCGCTCTGGCGGAAGCTTGTGACCGCACCCTCGTTTTGAGTAATGGCCGCCTTCGGTAGAGTTGGTTCGCGGCTAAAATAGTCGCTCAGTTACGGCTTTTCTTACCCGTATTACAATATCGGCCACAATTGAAGCCTTTTGACGCTCCGGTTGATAGGTTATAATGCGCCCAATGCCGGGCAAGCCAGTTCTTAGCCCGGCATGGTAATCATAAGACCTGATTCGAAAAGTCCAAACAATGTTTGAACGCTATACAGAAAAAGCGCGCCGCGTAATCTTCTTCGCTCGGTACGAAGCGTCGCAGTTTGGTGCTCCCGCCATCGAGCCGGAGCATCTGCTGCTGGGATTGATGCGTGAGGACAAGACGTTGACCGGACGCTTTTTCCCGCGCGCCCAGGTTTCAATCGAGTCAATTCGTAAGGAAATCGAGGGCCGCACACTGCTGCGCGAAAAGATCTCCACTTCAGTCGAGTTGCCGCTGGCGCCGGAAACCAAACGAGTGCTTGCCTACGCTCACGAAGAAAGCGATCGCCTCCAACATCGTCACATTGGCACTGAGCATCTATTGCTTGGTTTGCTTCGTGAAGATCGTTCGATGGCCGCGGAGATTCTTTATGAACGCGGACTGCGACTAAACGCGGTGCGCGACGAGATTGCGCGACAGTCAGGCGCAGATTCACGCAGCTCGCAGAAAAAGGACACGCCGCACCTGGTCGAGTTTTCTCGCGATCTAACAGAGGATGCGGCGAACGACAAACTCGATCCGCTAATTGGCCGTGAAGCAGAGATTGAAAGGGTGGTGCAGATACTTTGCCGGCGCACTAAAAATAACCCGGTGCTGATTGGCGAACCAGGCGTCGGGAAGACTGCGATTGTCGAAGGTCTCGCGCAAAGAATAGTTCGCGGCGAAGTGCCATCGTTCCTCGAGAACAAACGCATCCTGTCACTCGACCTTTCGTTAATAGTTGCCGGAACCAAATATCGGGGACAGTTTGAAGAGCGGTTGAAACAGATCATGCGTGAGTTGGTCGAGAACCCGCAGTACATCGTCTTCATCGACGAGCTTCACACGCTGGTGGGCGCCGGTTCGGCTGAGGGTTCACTTGATGCCGCAAATATCTTGAAGCCGGCGCTGTCGCGCGGAGAGCTTCAGTGTATCGGCGCAACCACGCCGGGCGAGTTTCGCAAGTCGATTGAAAAAGATCGTTCGCTCGAGCGTCGTTTCCAGGCCGTAAAAGTGCCTCCACCTACAGAAGAAGAAGCCGTCGCGATTCTCGACGGAGTGCGCGAGCGATACGAAAGTTTCCATCAGGTGCGCTATACGGACGAAGCCTTAGAGGCTGCCGTTTATCAGTCGCATCGGTATATTCCCGACCGATTTTTACCGGATAAAGCGATCGATGTCATCGACGAAGCCGGAGCGCGCGTAAAGTTGCGTGTTCGGCGTGAGCAGGGAAATCTTTCAGACTGGAGCCAGATCAGCGAGTGGTCGCAGGAACCTGGCCTTAGCGCTGGTTTAGGTTCTGGTATTGACGAAAGAGATGATGACGCGCTCGTCTCAGCCGAAGTTACCTGTGATGACATTGAAGAAGTAATAGCCCGCTGGACGGGTATTCCCGTGACCTCTTTAAAAGAAGGCGAAACGCAAAAACTTCTGCGAATCGAGCTTGAGCTTCATGAACGCGTTGTTTCCCAGAGACCAGCCATTTCGGCACTGGCCCGTGCCATTCGTCGATCGCGCGCTGGTTTGAAGAATCCCCTGCGGCCGGTGGGCTCTTTCCTTTTTTTGGGACCGACCGGCGTGGGCAAAACTGAAGTCGCGCGCTCGTTGGCGCAGGTACTCTTTGGTAGTGAGCGCTCCATGATTCGCTTTGATATGTCTGAGTTCATGGAGAAACACTCGGTCTCCAAATTGATTGGATCTCCGCCGGGATACGTGGGCCATGAAGAGGGCGGCCAGTTGACCGAACGAATCAAACGATCGCCTTACTCAGTCTTGCTGTTTGATGAAATCGAAAAGGCCCACCCGGATATCTTCAACGTTCTGCTTCAGGTTTTCGAAGATGGGATTTTGACGGACGCGATTGGGAATACCGTCGATTTCAAAAACGCGATCATCATCATGACTTCCAACATCGGTGCGCGCTTTATTCAAAAGAAGGCCACGATGGGATTTCAGGGAACGAACGACGCCTCGCGAGAGAAAATGGAAGAGATGGTCATGTCAGCAGTGCGGCAGACTTTCAATCCCGAGTTCATAAACCGTCTTGATGAGATAATTATTTTTGACGAACTGCTCAACCATGAACTGCTGGATGTTATTCAGCTTCAGGTTGATCAGATTAACAAGACGATGTTACGGCACGGTTTCGAGGTCAGGCTGACTGATGAAGCAAAGAAGTGGATTGTGCAGAAAACTTGTGCCGATCGTTCTTATGGGGCTCGACCGCTACGCAGGGCACTGCAAAAGTATGTTGAAGATCCTCTTTCTGAAGCACTCATCCAGGGGCACCTTGGAGACGCATCGTTAATCGAAATGTTTCTTGACGGCGACGACCTCAATTACCGCACCATTGGCATTGAAGCCCCCGACGACGCAATTCTGATACATTAAGGCATACATTTGCCACGCCTGAGTCCTGAAACCAGGTGGAGAAAACAAGGGCAGAGGCAAGAACCGGGCGGTCATCCTATTGGCCCTGTTTTCCTTTGCCTTTTTACTTTTGACGCGTCGGTTCGGTATAATGCGCGACTTTGCTGGATAAGGTTTGAGAGGTCTTGGCAACGAGACCCTCGCACTTCGGAATCAAAGCGTTCCAAAGTCGTTAGTTCGCGGGAAAGCTCAATCAGTAGCTGGTTTTACCTATATTTTTCGAAAAGATAAATTTATAACCCGTTTTCGCTCCCCTGAAGTGTAAGAGATCCGGTAAGAACCTCTGAGGGAAAAGGCGCTTATGCACTTATATCGCGGGCTTTTGCTCATCCTTGTGAGCGGATTAGTCCTGCTGCACTCCATCTCTGCACCGCGAAAAGTTGACGCGCAACAGCAGAGTCAACGTTTGGTTGAATCAGTAGACGTTTTGAACAATCGCCGTCTTAGAAAAGACGACATTCTGTACTATGTTCAGACCCGGCCCGGCGATCCCTTCAATCAACAACAAGTCGAGCGTGACCTCCAGGCAATTCTTGCCCTGGGCTTCTTTGATAAGACTGCCACGCGTGTTTATACGGAAGAAGGCACCCGCGGTGGCGTGAATGTCGTATTCGAGGTCAAAGAGCTGCCCATCATTCGTGACCTGCAGTTTGAAGGTCTGAAGAGCGTCGCCGAATCAGATGTGCTCAAGACCTTTCGCGAAAGGCGCGTGGGCGTTTCCAAAGAAAGCATTTACGATCCCGTCAAGGCTCGCAACGCGATCCGCGTTCTCAAGGAACTACTGGCCGCCAAGGGCCATCCGAACGCGACCATTACGCAGCGGACTGACGAAGTTTCGGCCACCTCTACAGCGCTTACCTTTATGATTAACGAAGGCGAACGCGTGCGCGTGGTTGAGATTCAATTTGAAGGTAATCAGATCTTCAGTGACGGCAAACTTCGCAGCCAGATGAAGTATGTAAAAGAAGCCGGACTGATCAGCCGCTTCAAGGGCTTAGACATCCTGGATCGCGAAAAGTTGGAGTTTGACCTGCACAAGGTCGACAACTACATGCGGTCGAAAGGATATCTTCAAGCGCGTCACGGCGAGCCGAGGGTTGCGGGCGTGGGTCCCCGCCGTACCGGATTTCCAATTCTGCCGCTTCCGTTTCTTTCCTCGGTTGATGAAGGCCTGCGCGTAACGGTTCCGATCATCGAAGGCCGCGTCTATCGGATCGGCGAGATGAAGATCGAGGGGAATTCAATCTATTCCGAGGAAACTATTAAAGCGGTCATTGGCTTGAACAAAGGTGATATCGCAAACGGTGAGAAGATCGGCAAGGCCTTGTTTGAGAATCTGAAGAAATACTACGGCCAACAGGGTTTCATCGAATACACGGCAGAACCAACGCCAACCTTCAAAGACAATCCCGCCAAACCTGACGAAGGCATTGTCGATTTTGTGATCACCATCGAGGAAGGCAAGCAGTTTTCGCTGCGCCGCCTCGAGTTCATCGGTAATACGTTTACACGCGATAACGTCCTGCGCCGCGAAGTGTTGCTGAATGAAGGAGACATCTATAATCAGTCTGCCTGGGAATACTCGATCATCAAACTCAATCAGCTTGGTTACTTCGAACCCATTGACAAGGACAAAGACGCCGATTTCAGAACTAATGAAGAAGAGGCCACGGTTGATCTGAATTTGAAGGTGTCGGAACGCGGGCGGCAACAGATTTCATTCAATGGCGGTCTTTCCGGAATTGGTGGGTCATTCTTCGGACTTGAGTATTCGACGAATAACCTTTTGGGCCGAGGTGAAATCCTCTCGCTCAACATGTCGGCAGGTAATCGTCAAAAATACGTCCAGTTCTCCTTTACTGAGCCTTATGTGAAAAACCGTCCGATTACAGCGGGCTTCTCGCTCTTTGGTTATACGCAGAAGTTTTTTGGTGAGGGAACCTTCCTTTCTCAAAATCTCGATGCGCAACAGGGCCTTACCGGCTCGCAGATCGACTTCTTGAATGTCAGCGAGGAGAACCTTTTCACGCGCACCTCATATGGCGGCTCGATTTTCGCAAGCGCGCCGCTCTCTGAGTTTTATCGCAAGCGACGCTTCACTCAGTTTTCCCGCGTTGGCGCGTCCTATCAGTTTTCAACTTCGAGCGTGAAGGATCCCGCAGTTAACCAGGGAAGCACTTGCGGTACCGGCGGCAGCACCTCGGTTGCAGACAATCCGCAATTCATCCCTGTTATTTACTGCCAGCCGAACATTATCACCAGCCGGGGAACGTTGAGTTTTGCTTACGACACTCGTAATGCGAGCGTAGATCCGACTTCGGGCAGAGAGCTTTCAGTACAGATCGCGCTCGCCGGACTGGGCGGTGATGTTCGCACATATCAGCCGACGATCTCTTACACGCAGTTTCGGCCGATGCGCCGCAAAAAATCGGACCATCCCGAGGTCTTTGGTTTCCGCATCATTGCCGGCACGGTTGGAAGTTTCGCCACCACAGCCAAGGTGAACAGTTCAAATTCCCTGGCTTTCGTTGATGGTATCCCCATCTTCGAGCGTTACTTCCTCGGCGACGAGTTTACTATCCGCGGTTACAACGTTCGCTCGATCACGCCTTTGGCTCCGCTGGATACATTTATCACTACAAAAGACGTGGTGGTTGCTGCCAACGCGACGGGTACACCTTCCCCAATCACCGGATTGCCGGCAAACACAACTGCTTTAGGCACATTTACCGGCTTAAGCGGCTCGAATTCGGCGCGGATCGCAAGTTCGTTTACACCCATTGGCGCCGACACACAGGTACTCGGCAATTTTGAGTATCGCGTTCCGGTTGTGGGAAATACCGTCCAGCTTGCAGCTTTTGCAGATATCGGCACTGCCTTCAATCTGCGCAGCAACAGTGATCAGTTTTTCCAGAGCAATTTTCTTGATGATCAGCCTTTCCTTGCCACAGTCGGATCTATTCCGTGCCCCAGATCGCCAGTAGGGGTTGCCGCCGCGAATCTGTCTGCGATAGCGGCCTGCAACGCCGATACAAGTCTCGCAGTTGTCGGTATTAACACCCTAAATCCGGGCCTGGTGATGCGGGCAAATCGACTGGCCACAACGGCGGAGTTGGATAACGCCATCAACTTAACCGGGTTCGATCCCTTTACCGGCCTCCCGTTTGGTTTTCAGGAGGTATTTCTGCGCGGACAGGCACAGACCAACACTGCTGTTCGCTTATCGCAGAGCCTGTTCTCGAAGTTTGGAGACTATCGGGCGAGCCTGGGGATGGAAGTCAGAGTGCAAGTACCGGTCATCAACGTGCCTTTTCGCCTGATCCTTGCGTATAATCCTAAAGCTAGGAGAGATCAGTTTATCAACGGATTTCCTTTCATCTTTAATGAGAAAAAGAGAGTCTTTCGTTTCAGCGTCGGGCGCACCTTTTGATCACTTAGAGCCAACCACTGTGGTGACCTGAACAACTAACTGAGTTGACCAGCTGCCACTTTATTTTTGAAGGAGCAATACAAGAAGCTATGAAGATAGATCGTTTAATAATCGCCTTTGCCTTTGTTATGGCCCTGGCCGTGTCTCCTGTGTTGGCACAGCAAAAGCCGGCGGCAGCGGCTGCCCCTGCACAGGGTCCGGTTAACGTGCCGGCAAGTAAGATCGCCCTGATTTACTCAGACGCGTTTCTCGACGCCAAGACTGGTATCGCACGGTTCAGCGTGGTGGTTACCAATTTGAATCGCGAATTCCAACCGCGGCAGACAGAATTGCAGGGGCTGCAACAGAAAATTCAGGCTCTTAGTGACGACATCACCAAGACCGCGGCGGTGGCTGATCCGCGAACACTGCAACAGAAACAGGATCAGTTGGAGCAGATGAAGAAGGAATTCCAGCGCAAAGGCGAGGACGCTCAAACTGCGTATGATCGACGCCGCAAGGAAATGTTCACGCCACTCCAGGACGACATTGGCAAGGCGTTGGAAGTTTATGCCAAGGCAAACAACATAAACGTGATCATCGATGGCAGTCAGGTGCCGTTGGTTTACGCAGCGGATACCCTCGATATCACGCGTGCTTTCATCAACGATTTCAACAGCAAGAATCCGGCGACTGCGGCAGTGACGACCCCGGCACCGTAACTTCCAGCTGGAGAATTTCTCAGTTAAAAGACGCGGGTGTGCGGCAGGTTGGATGCTGCGTCCCGCGTCTCTTTATTTCACCATGGAAACTATTCTCGATTCCCGGGCCATCCAGGAGCTGCTGCCCCACCGCTTTCCTTTTCTGCTCGTGGATCGAATCATCGAGCTGGTGCCGCGTGAACGTATCGTTGGCATTAAACAGGTCAGCATCAACGAGCCTTTTTTTCAAGGTCACTTTCCGGGCGCGCCGGTTATGCCCGGTGTGCTTGTGGTTGAAGCGCTGGCGCAGGTGGGAGCAGTGCTGGCCCTGCGGGAAATTGAAGACCGCGATTCGAAGCTCGTCCTGTTTACCGGCATCAGAGAGGCACGCTTTCGCAAACCAGTCGTGCCTGGGGACACGCTGACGCTGGAGGTCACCGCGTTGCGTATCGGGTCGCGTGTGCAGCGGATGCGCGGGGAAGCTAAAGTTGACGGCGAGCTTGTTGCAGATGCCGACATCATGAGCATCATCGCAGATCGCGGATCGGCGGTCTAAGAAAAGGGAATAGGGAAAAAGGGAAATAGGGTAACAAGGGCAAAGCAGAAGGGGTAAAGGGGAGAAGGGTCAAGGGTAAGAAGCGGGGGAGACCCTTAAGGTTGATCGTCCAAGCTACCTGATACCTTTTACCCCTTCCCCCTAGTTCCCGTTCTCCTTTACCCAAACGATTTGCATGTCTGTAGCTACCACAATTAGTAACGTTCACCCTACTGCTGTAGTCAGCCCGAGTGCCCGGATTGGGAACGGCTGTCAGGTGGGACCTTTCTCAATTGTTGGCGCCGAGGTCGAGTTGAAAGATGGTGTGCAGCTGGAGTCGCACGTAGTAGTTGATGGCCGGACCGTGATTGGCGAGGAAACCCGCGTGTTTCCGTTCGTTTCCATCGGCTTGCCGCCGCAGGATCTGAAGTATGCCGGCGAGCCTTCCGAAACTCGCATAGGCCGACGAAATCACATCAGAGAGTTTGTGACTATCCATCGCGGTACTGCCGGCGGGGGGATGCTAACGCAGATTGGCGACGACTGTCTGCTGATGGCTCAGGCCCATGTGGCGCACGATTGCATTCTTGGAAATGGCGTAATCATGGCCAACGCCGCCACGCTTGCGGGCCACGTGGTTATCGAAGACAACGCGAACGTGGGTGCCTATTCTGGCGTGCACCAGTTCTGTCGCGTGGGTAGAGAAGCGTATATTGGTGGCTACTCGGTAGTGGTGAAAGACGCGCTGCCTTTTGCGTTAACCGTTGGCAATCACGCGCGCTGCTATGGGTTGAATACCACCGGCATGAAACGCCGCGGTTACCCGCCGGCGGTAATTCATTCGCTACATCGCGCCTTCCATCTGCTGCTCTCGTCAAAACTAAACACCTCCCAAGCGCTGGAAAAAATCGCGGAAGAAATCAAAGATTCTGCCGAAGTTGAAAGCTTGGTCGAGTTTATCGGCTCCTCAAGCCGAGGCGTTACCAAGTAGGGATGAAGGATGAGGGATGAAAGATGAAAGTCAGTCACTCTAGCCACTCTCGCTTTCATCTCTCATCCCTCATCCTTCATCCTTCATCCTTTAGTTTCTAATCATGCGCTACGGTCTAATCGCAGGAAACGGTCGCTTTCCCTTTATGGTGGTAGCAGGGGCACGACGCGCCGGCGTTGCCCTTTCAGTCGCGGCCATTCGTGAAGAAACGGATCCCAGCATCGAGGATGAAGTTGAGCGTCTAACCTGGGTTGGTATTGGCCAGCTGGGCAAGATGATTAACTTCTTCAAAGGTGAAGGCGTCGAGAAGGCAATCATGGCCGGCCAGGTCAAGCATGTACAGATATTTAGTCGCGCTGTGCCAGATGCGCGAATGCTGAGAATGTTGCTTCGGCTTCCGCGCCGCAACACCAACTCGTTGATTGGGGCGGTAGCTGCTGAGCTTGCCAGCGAAGGTATCGATTTAATCGACTCAACCTATTTCCTGCAGGACTACCTGCCCAGTCCGGGAAGTCTGACGAACCGCAAGCCTAACGCCGCCGAGCGTGCTGACGTTGAATATGGCCTGGAGATCGCGCGCGAAATGTCCAGACTCGATCTGGGCCAAACAATCGTGGTGCGCGGTAAAGCTTGCGTGGCAATTGAAGCGATGGAAGGCACTGACGAAACGATTAGGCGCGCCGGTGAACTGCTGGGCGGCGGAAGGCAAACTCGAAAGCGGCTGCGGCTCACCAGTGGCGCGCTGACGGTTCTGAAACTATCAAAGCCTGATCAGGACATGAGGTTTGATGTGCCGGTCATCGGAGTGCCAACAATTGAAACTATGATTGCGGCCGGAGCCACCTGCCTGTGCATTAGTGCGGGAAAGACCCTGATGTTTGATCGCGACGAGATGATAGCTCTGGCTAACAAGAACAAGCTGGCAATCCTCGCAGTGTAGACCTCCCGACGTGTAGTTGAAGCCTCAGGCTTTAGCTACACAGCAAAGACTATCCGCAGATTACACAGATTGGCTGGGAAAGTTAGAGGAGTGTCAGCTCCCTCTTCCTTTTTCGAGCTGAGTCTTCTTGCTCCTGAGGTCTGTGAAATCTGCGTAAACTGCGGATGGTTTTTGATGGGTAAGCTAGCCCTGAACTATGTCTCTAAGCTCAGGCTGCTCTTCGTCGTCTTCGCCATAATTCTCGTCGGGAACAGGTTTCCCCGGCACGCGATACTCCTCGCTGACCCACTTGCCCAGATCGAGCAGCTTGCATCGTTCCGAACAAAACGGGCGAAAGGGATTATCTTGCCAGTCAACCTGACGATTGCAGGTGGGACACTTTCTCATCGAACTAAAGAATCAGCTGGTTACGGTGACTTCGGTAATCGAGGGCAACAGCCCTTCCGGGCGCTTCACGAGAATCCGTCGATTAACAAATTCGATCGTACCTTCACGTCGCATCGCGTTCAAGCGAACGGTGACACTCTCGCGGGTGGAACCGACGATGGAGGCGATCTCCCGGTGGGGTAAGGGGATGTCGATCAGGACGCCCGCTGATTCACGCACGCCATAGCGGTCGGAAAAGTCTGCGAGCAATCTGTCGAGCCGTGCGGGAATAGCGTTAAGAGCAAAATCAGCGAGGCGTTGTTCAGCGTGCTCAAGGCGCTGGCCAATAAGCTGAAATGTGTATTCGTGAAGCAAAGGCTCCGCAGCCATGCCGAGCCTGAACTGCTCCGAGGGAATCTTGAGCAGCGTGCAGCTTTCATAGGCGACGGCGCAGTTTTGGCGGCGGCCGGCGCGCGAGTAAAGCGCGGATTCACCGAAGAGCGCACCCTCGGGGAGAATATCGATGACCGCTTCACGATCGGTCTGCGGTTCAATGCGGCACAGTTTGATGCGCCCGCGCACGATGGCATATAAGGCGTCAGCCTGGTCGCCGGCGCGGTAGACAAAGCGGCGGCGGCGGACATCCAGCACCACCGAACATTCCGCAAATTGAGAGACAGTTTGCTCGGACAGGCTTGCACCAAACTCAAGCTGTCGCACAATCGTGGCCCGGTCGGTGGCGCTCAGGTCCTGGGCGCGCCGGGCGGTTTTGGGTTTGTTACCGTTATCACTCATGGGGGTTTCTCAGGGAGTTCTCAGGCCGTCAGCGAAAGCTGACCCAAAATACGTCACATTAAAAAGGTGCGAAGATCTTACTTCCCTCCTGGCTGCAACGAGGCGTTAAGTGTCTGGAAATGTAAGGAAACCTTGATGAACGGCCCGGGGCCTCAAACTTCTTCAGCTATTGTTCAGCTTCGACTAATAGGCGAGTTTACTGGGTAAGCGGACAATCACTGAATGGCGAACTCTAGCATGAAGATTTGGGCCGCGCAAGACTTATGGTCCTAAGGGTGCTGAACCGGGAAATCTGATGATAGGATGAACTCAAGGAAGGTCCGAGACGTATTAAAAGCAGTTCTGAATTCTGAGTCCTGAGTCCTGCTTTTTCGATTATGGCTGATTACAAAGAAAAGATTGAAGAGTGGCAAAAAACGGTTCGGCGCAAGGCGCGTGAGCTGGATGAGAAGTTTGCGCTTTCGGATCTTGTAGGCGAAGGTTCGCGCGCCGCCGGCAACGCTGCTAAACGAGGCGCTGAAACATTAGCGTCAGGAGCCGAAAAACTGCGCTCGGAAGCCGAACGTCTATCAAGCGAAGGCGACTTCAGCGAGACGGCGCGGCGGGCAGCAGGCGAAGCTGTGCGCAGCGCCGAAAAGGCGGGAAAGATAATTCAGGATGCGGCAGGCGACGTGGGCAAGCAGGCCGGTAAGACCGCCGGCGAAGTCTTCGACGATGCCAAAACGTATTACGACCGCGCTTCGCATTTTTATGACACCAGCGCGAAGGTTACGCGAGCTTCCACCGCGGCTACCGCAGGGATTCTGAAAGCGCGCGCATGGATCAAGGAAAATCCTGGTAAGGCCGCCCTCGTCTCCTTTTCACTCGTGGTCGGCGTCCGAATGGGTACGGCACTGCCTGGTCTTGATGCCGTGTTACTCGGCGCCCATCCCCACTGGCTAACCCACTCCGCATTGCCAATCTTCGGCGCGCGAAAGCTGAGCGAAAAGTTTAACGACTACATACGCAAGCAGGAAGAACTGATTGCCAACGGGGAACTGGACGAAGCGGAAAAAAAACGGGTGGAATTTGCGCGCAACATGACCAAGTATGTAGGCGCACCCTTACTCGGGGCGGTTAGTTGTGCGGCGGGTGCGGCATTGTTTGCGCAGATAATACAACCAGGAAGCGTGGTTGGTGCGCCGGTGAGTTGGCTGGTAGGAGGGAATCCTTTTCTCGGCACGGTGTGGTTGTTTGCCAACGGCGTGATCTGTTTCCACGAAGGCTACAAGTTTTTCATGATTGCGCTTGCGGATCAGGATGAAGTGAATCGTGTCGTGCGTGAGATTAAGGGTTTGTTGCCGGCCGCCGCAGTAAGCAGTACGTGAAGCGCACGATTGATAGTAACCCAACAATTTATCGGGGGATCGCCATGTCACTTTACTAGGTAAGCGTGATCGGGAAGGGCACGAAGGAAAGTACAAATACAATCAGGGTAACGATTGCCACGATGCGGCGACCGCGGCCCAGCGGTTCCATCGCCTCAGGCGCCGGATGGCGCACTTTCAACATAACCGCCAACAGCACTGTGTAAAGAAAACCGCTGGGGCTGCCATGCCAAATGAATCCCAGCACCGCTGTTACGGCAACTACGACAAAAGCAACCCGGCCAATGATCTTGTGTGCACGCAGACCGAAGACCGCAAACGTTCCGTGCCCACCGTCGAGTTGACCCACTGGCATGAGGTTCAGGCTAGTCACCAGCAGTCCAATCCAGGCAGCCATGTAAAACGGATTGGGCGACGCATCGATCAGATTTATCCGGCCGAATTTCGCCATTATTTGAAACAGCAGTGGGTCGTTAAAAATGATCGCCCCCTCGCCTGAGGGCGCCGCTCCCGTTTTGAGAGTCAGCAAGCCAACTATCGCAACCGGGAGGAGTACTACAAACCCCGCCAGTGGTCCGGCGAGCCCGATGTCGAAAAGGGCTCGGCGCGAGGGGATCGGCGATTTCATCTTAATGAAAGCGCCAAAAGTTCCCGCCAAAAAGAGCGGCGGCGCCGGGATGAAGAAAGGCAACGTGGCTCTGACACCGTAGTAGCGGCAGGCCAGGTAATGACCCATCTCATGCGCCAGCAAGATCGTCAGCAGCGCGGTGGAAAAGGTTAGACCGGATTTAAGCAGGGCGGGATTTGCGAACGCCTGCCAGAGGAAGTCGGCAACGAGGCGCCGGTAGTACTCGGGGACATACAAAACGTAACCCAGCCAGCCTGACATTGTTGGCTCAGGGACGTTCGACTGTTGAGCGTTAAGCAGAATTCCCGCGAAGGTGGTGCTGATGAAGGTGAGCAGAAAGAGTGCTGAGTGCCTCACCCACTCGCGCGAATTCGGAGACGCAGCCTCGCGTCTCATTACCATTCCTCGCGCGGGGACAAACGTTGGAGCTACCTGAACGTGTTCTGACATCGATGTCTTTTCGAGATTAGAGGCCAGAGTCTGGACAGTAGCGGTCCATGGCCCTGGCCTCGCGATTTTAATAACGACCTTTAGTTCCTTGAACTCTAATCTTCAGAATCTGTGTCGACGTCGATCTTCGCATCGTCGCTAACCTGCAGGTCCTTGCCGGGTTTGAAACGGATTGTCTTGCCCGAAGGTATAGCCACTTCTTCGCCGGTCCGCGGATTCCGGCCCACGCCTCGCTTGCGAGGCTTCACGACGAACACGCCAAAGCCGCGCAATTCGATACGTTCGCCGCGGGTCAGGGCTCCTTTCATCGAATGAAAGAGCGCATCCACAGCCTGTTCTGCCTTCATCTTCGGAACGCCGGTCTTTTCTGCCACACGGTTGATGATGTCTAGTTTAATCACGGCTTCAGCCTCCGTTCGATCTCTTAGGGGAGAAATTTTTCGAGCCGAACTTGTAGGAAGCGATGATAGAGAGGCGTGCAGAAGACTGTCAAGGAATGGCATGTTCCCCGAGGACACTGCAAAACTTTCTTTGCCACGCCACGAAAGTCCGTAACTTCGCATCTCATTGATGTTTGACAAGCCAGAAGGCGAAAGTTAACCTGAAAAAGCCACAAGTGTGGCTAATTATTTGAGCAGTAAGCTTAGACGAACTGAATATGTTTGGAATTAGAACTCGTCGCCCGCCACCTTTCGGTGGAATTCATATAAACGACGACAAAGACATTCAAATTCACCGGCCGGAAGACGCTTCGCGAAGTAGTCTTTGGGCTGAGGGCCGCCTGCTGTTTCGCGATCTCATTTTTGCGCTCATGATCGCGGCGCTGGTGGTGGTTTTTGTTGTGCAGCCTGTGAAAGTGGAAGGCACCTCGATGCTGCCGCGTCTGCACGATGGCGAGCGAATCTTCGTTAACAAATTGATCTACTACGATGAGTATCGCTGGGCGCCGAAGATTGAACGCGGAGACATAGTGGTCTTTTGGTATCCCAATGATCCGTCTAAAAGTTACATCAAGCGTGTGATCGGCCTGCCGGGTGAAACAGTCGAGGTGCGGGAAGGCACCGTGTACATAAATGGCGCCGTTCTCGAGGAGAAGTACCTCGACCCAGGTGAGAACGCTTCCTCCGCAAGTCAGGCGCCGGTTCAGGTAAGACTAAACTACTACTTTGTGATGGGTGACAATCGCGACAATTCCAGCGATTCTCGGAGCTGGGGTCAGGTGCCAAAGAAATACATCTACGGTAAGGCTTTGCTTCGCTATTGGCCACCGAGTGCCGCCAGCGTGATCCACCATGAAGACCTGGCGCCGGCACCGCCTCCTCCTGCGGGCTACCAGCCCGTGCAGGAAGTACCAAATACTGAGTGACAACTGACACATTAGCCGCTGAGAACTTGATTTGAACACGCTCGACTGGCTACGGCTCCTCTTAATGATCTTTTACGCGCCGGGGCGCGGCCTGCGAGAAGTGCGCGATCGAGCGCCGCTGGCAGCGTCAGCTCTGGTGGCGGTTATCGCTCACGGCATTTTCTTCTTCTGCATTACCTTGCTCTACCTTAGGGACCAGGCCGACCCTCGCAGGCCCGCTGTCATTTTTTCGGTGATACTCGAGTCGGCTGGTTCAGTGGTAATAGTCGCGCTCGTCTTCTGCCCGCTGGCCCTATTTATTTCGAACCTGTTTGAGCGGCGCGCGAGTTTCCGTTTGCGCTTGCAACAGGACTATGGGCCGCTGGCGTCGACGATGTTTTACGCGTTGACCGCTTCCAGCTTCGGCGCCACCATTCTGGCGATTGCGGCCCATTTCAGCGGTGTTCAGGCAGCGTTGGCGAACAGAATGCTGGGTCTGATTCTGGCGCAGCGTAGCCAGTTTCCACCCGACGTGTTGCAAAAAATCGATCAGGGATTTCTCACTCCGGGACTTCTATCCGCAAGCTTTTCTTTGCTGGCTTTGCTGGCGATCTTCGGGATATGGGCCATTATGGCCTTACGGGTAATATTTCGACTCTCGCTTGTTCAGTCCGTCATCGTGGTTGGCATTAGCGGTGCGCTGCTTATTCCCGCAGCGAAGTTGATTCCGATAGTGGGCATGCTGCTGGCATCGCCTTTTCTCCTGTTGATGGTTTTTGTTTTGTTGCGTGGTTACTTCTCTGAGATTACACGGACGCAACGCGCGCGGGAGTCGTTCAAACAAAACCTGGAAGCGGCCACGCTAAATCCGGCGGATGCCTCGGCCCACTACAATCTGGGGCTAATCCATCAACAACGAGGAGAGCTTGAAGCCGCGCGCGAGCGCTTCGAACGCGCGATTCAAATCGACGAAGAAGAGATCGATGCGCACTACCAGCTGGGACGCATAGCCCTGCAGCAGGAACGATTCGCCGACGCGGTGAAGAACTTTGAGCAGGTAGTGGCGCGCGATCAGGCACACAGCCAGCACGAAATCTGGCGCGAAGTAGGCGCGACTTACCTTGCCGCGGGCCAGTTTGATGACGCTCGCGATGCCCTCGAACGGTTCCTCGAACAGCGACCTTCCGATCCGGAAGCGTTGTATCTGATGGGTCGGGCCCACGCCGGACTCGGCCATCGCCGCGAGGCAGCCAGTTCCATGCAAGCCTGCATAGAAGCCGTCAAGACCGCGCCGGCTTACAAGTACCGCGCAGATAAGCGCTGGCTCAATGAAGCGCAACAGTTTATTAAGAACAGTAGGCAGGAGGCAGTAGGCAGTAGGCAGTAGGCAGTAGGAGTAGATAATCGTTCGTCACCTTCAATCCCGCTAAAAATCCCGAAGAATAAGCAAAATGCTGGATAGCTACTCTCGTTCCATTAGAGCCGTAACCTTTGTTTGACTACTGTCTACTTACTACTGTCTACTGACCTCGAACTATGCGAAACCAGCAACCTGCAATACTCGCCCTCGAAGACGGCCGCGTCTTCCGCGGTCGCTCATGGGCTGCGGAAGGCGAAAGCACCGGCGAAATGGTTTTCAACACCTCTATGACCGGTTACCAGGAGGTGCTTACCGATCCTTCCTACGCCGGACAGATCGTCTGCATGACCTATCCGCTGATCGGCAACTATGGCGTCAACAGTGAAGATGAAGAATCTTCGCGGCCGTGGGTTGAGGGTTTTGTGGTACGCGAGGCCAGCCGCGTGGCTTCCAGCTGGCGCGCTCAGGAAACTCTCGACGCTTACCTGAAGCGCTGGAATGTCGTGGCGATTGAGGGCATCGACACCCGTGCGCTGGTGCGGCACATTCGCGACAAGGGCGCCATGCGCGCCTGCATCTCCACGATCGATCTGAATGAAGAAAGTGTGATCGATAAGGCACGTCAGTCGCCCTCGATGGAAAACCGTGAACTGGCGAGCGTCGTCACCACGAAAGAGGCCTACGAAGTCTCGCCGGAAGGTAACGAGCGATTCCACGTGGTGTGTTACGACTTTGGCGTGAAGCAAAACTCGCTGCGCGAGCTGTCCCGACTCGGTTGCCGGATAACAGTTGTGCCCGCTTCCACCGCGGCCGCGGAAGTGATTGCGATGCGGCCTGATGGAGTTTTTCTTTCAAACGGTCCGGGAGATCCGGCCTCGATGAATAGGGAAGTCGAACAGATCAAGGAGCTGGTTGGTTCTAGCCTGCCCACCTTCGGAATCTGTTTTGGGCACCAACTACTCGGCCGGGCCTTTGGCGGCACAACTTTCAAACTCGTCTTCGGGCATCGTGGTGGAAACCAGCCGGTGAAGGATATGCAGGAAGGCGGAGTGGAGATCACCTCACATAATCATGGTTTTGCAGTCAAAGCTGACAGTCTTCCGGCTAACGTCGAGATTACGCACCTAAATCTTAACGATCGCTGCGTCGAAGGCATGCGTCACAAGACGCTGCCGATAATCTCAGTTCAATATCATCCGGAAGCCGCGCCCGGCCCGCACGATGCCGCGCATCACTTCACACGTTTCATGGAGTTAATGGAACAACGGGCTTAGGCGGCGGGATTTCTAGTCCTCTACCGGCATCTTCAGTTCACCAGTAGTTAGATCAGGTCGCTCGCGGGCCATCTCTTCCGGCGTGGTATCGAGATCGGGATGAGTCAGGTCGCGATCTTTATCCGGGACAGAATCTTTTGTTGTGATCGCCGGCGGTGGTGTCGGTTCAAGGAGATCCGCGAGGCCTTCGCTGCCTCGATGCTCAAGCCAGTGGCGATAGCTGACGGTCAGGATCGCCACTACTGGAATCGCGAGAAAAATTCCCGCCACGCCAGCCAGCTCGGCTCCGGCTAGTATAGCCACGATCACCGCCAGCGGATGTAGATGTATTCCCTGGCCGATCAAACGCGGATAGACGATGTAGTCCTCCACAATACGCAGCACTACCAGAAACGCGATCACGAGGAAGGCCAGAAAGCCGCCGCCGTGAAGCACCGCCGCCGCCGCCGCCACCATAGCGACCAGCAAGGGCCCAGCCAGAGGGACGAACTCAAAGACGCCGGCAATAACCCCCAAAGCGAGCGGATTGGGAACACCCAACACCGTAAAAGCAATCGTGCAAACCAGGCCGACAAAAAGGCAGGCCATCAGTTGCGCGCGAATATAAGAAGCCAGCGTGCTGTTGATATCCTGAAAAAATTCGTCTCCGCGCCAGCGCCAGCGTCCACGCGGCAGCATTTGCAGGGCAGAGCGGCGAAAGGTGTCGACGTCTTTTAGCAGAAAGAAGCTCAATACCGGGATAAGTACCAGCCAGGGAATGTAGGTGAGCCAGCCGCCCATGTTTAAGAGCACCTCGCTGGCAGTTTGACTAACTTTTTCAATTAGAGTCGGGATGGCGCCGTTGATAGCGTCGAGGATTCGGCCTGGCATTTGATGCGAACGAAAGTATTCAACCCAATTCTGGGTTTTCACGCCGACCGAGATCCAATAGTCCCGCGCCTGCGCGGCGAATTCAGGGAACTGGCTCCCTAGCCGCGGCGCCAGCAGGTAGATACCGAGGACAACTACGGCCACAATGATCAAGTAAGAAAGAAGGATAGCCAGCGGGCGAGGTGTCGAAAATTTGCGACCGGAAATATGAATCGGCCGGCAGAGAAACTCGACCAATGGAGCAACCAGGTAAGCGAAGAATATCGCCAGGATTAAGAGCAGGATTACCCCGGTCAACTTTACGAGTATCCAGCGCGCCGTCTCAAAAAGATAGTAGGTAAGCAGCGCAATTACGATAACGCGAAGAACCAGGCGCGTCTGTAACCAGGACGCTTCTACAGCGGCCTTAGTTGTCCGAGCGATTTCTTTGGTCTCTTGTTTAGCCACTATTTGTAGATTATGCCGCCGACAGCCGTTTGGTCTGCATCAGTGATGTTGCGAAATTCAACCTCAAAAGTGACCCGGGGTACATGAAGTACAACTTCGCCACGCAGCAACAAAGCATCTTCTTTCAGCCGAGCATTAACGTAGTAAAGGGGGAAACTTGCGTCGCTCACGATCGGGCAAGGTGATGTCAGAGGTCATCACAGGCCCCGTTCAGTTTGCCAGCTCAAATTCCTCTTCATCATCTTCATCGTCTTCTTCGGTTTTGGGTGGCGGTGGTGGCGCGACGCGGGGTGCGGCCGGCTCCCAAATCAAACCCTTCCATTCATCCGTTTCGCCGAGCAGTTGTAAGGCAGCGAGTGGGTGCCCAGGATTTCGCTCAATACGCAATACCTCAGCGACTACCTGCAGAGTGTGTCCGTCTTCACCGTGCACTTCGAGGCGTACTCGACTACCAACCTCCGGAAGCTTTTTTGGCAGGTGAACAAGCGTACCTTCGGGGCCAACGTTTTCGGTGATGCCTTCAGATAGGATGTGCGCGCCGCTGGGCTCGTCCCACTCAGCTCGCACTTCGAATGCTGCTAAATAGCGCGGACCTGAACGTACATCAGTTTCCATTTGGCGGGCCATAGTTGCAAACTCCTTGTCGGGCAAGAGGGAACGTAGTCTATCAGTAAACCAGTTTCAAGTTCCAAGTTCTCGGAGTGAGCCGAACTAATCTTCCTCGGCTCTCAGTTTTTCCAAAACGGAAAAATCTTCGAGCGTCGTAACGTCTCCAGCGACTGTTCCGCTCGTGGCAATCTCCCGCAGCAGCCGGCGCATTATCTTTCCAGATCGAGTCTTCGGCAGCATATCGCTAAAGCGTATTTCGTCCGGACGTGCCAGCGCGCCAATCTCTTTTGCCACGTGAGCGCGCAACTCCGCATTCAATTCCGGCGAGGGAACGTGCGTCCCCTCTAAGGTCACAAACGCAACTATTGCGGATCCTTTTAAATCGTCGGGTCGCGCAACCACTGCAGCCTCGGCAACGGCTTGGTGGGATACCAGCGCGCTTTCAACTTCTGCCGTCCCCAGCCTGTGACCACTGACGTTTATGACGTCATCGATGCGGCCCATGATCCAAAAATAGCCGTCTTTATCGCGTCGTGCGCCGTCGCCGGCAAAGTAGATGTTTTCGATCTGCGACCAGTACTGTTCGCGATAACGTTCGTCGTCACCCCAAATTGTCCGCAGCATTGACGGCCAGGGGCGTTTGATCACTAGATAACCACCCTCGTTTGCCCCGACTGCCTTGCCGTCGCGAGTCATGACATCGGCTTCGACGCCTGGGAAGGGTTTGGTCGCGGAGCCGGGCTTGGTAGGAGTCGCACCAGGAATTGGCGAAATCATAATGGCCCCGGTTTCGGTCTGCCACCAGGTGTCGACAATCGGACAAGCGCCACGGCCGATGGTTTTGTGATACCACATCCACGCTTCAGGATTTATGGGCTCGCCTACCGTGCCGAGCAAACGCAGGCTCGAGAGATCATGTTTGAGTGCCCATTGCTCACCCCACTTGATAAACGCGCGAATCGCTGTTGGCGCGGTGTAGAAGATGTTGACGCGGTGACGCTCGATGATGTCCCAGAAACGATCCGGCTCGGGATGGTTTGGCGCGCCTTCGTACATCAAGACCGTGGCGCCATTTGAGAGTGGGCCGTATACAACATAACTATGGCCTGTTACCCAGCCAATATCAGCCGTGCACCAGTAAATATCTTCATCCTTAAGATCGAAGATCCACTTCGTGGTGAGATGCGTCTGCAGCAGATAACCCGCGGTTGTGTGCAGAATGCCCTTTGGCTTACCAGTCGTCCCTGACGTATAGAGAATGTAGAGCGGATGTTCACTGTCCAACTCCACAGCCGGGCACTCCGCGCTCACGATTGTCATTAGTTCATGCCACCAATGATCGCGGCCCGCCTCCATGTGAATCGGCACTCCAGTCCGGCGGACCACTATGCAAGCCTTCACTGATGGAGTTTCCTTCAAAGCGACGTCGACTGCAGCTTTGAGTTTCACTTCACTGCCGCGTCGCCAGCCGCCATCAGCTGTCACTACAACTTTGCATTTCGCGTCGTTGATGCGATCGACCAGCGCAGTGCTGGAGAAACCACCGAAGATCACCGAGTGGGTCGCGCCGATGCGCGCGCACGCCAGCATCGCAATCGCGAGTTCCGGAATCAAAGGCATGTAGAGCGCCACGCGATCGCCTTTTTCGACGCCGCTGCGCTTCAAGACGTTGGCGAATTTGCAGACTTCGGAATGGAGTTGCTGATAGGTGAGCGTGCGCTGGTCGCCGGGTTCACCTTCCCAGATTAACGCGGCCTTGTTGCGCCGCCAGGTTTCCAGATGCCGGTCGAGACAGTTGTACGAAATATTCAGCTTACCACCGACAAACCACTCGGCGTGGGGTGGCTGCCAGTTCAAAACCGTATCCCACTTCTTAAACCAGTGAAGCTCTTCGGCCATCCGTGCCCAGAAGCCTTCTGGATCGGCGCTCGCCTCGGCGCGCAACTTTTCCAGCTCCTCCATTGACTTAATGTGGGCCTTGCTCGGAAAAAGCCGGCGGCGGCGGAAAGACTCTACCTTCCGTTTGCAGTGATTCGATGTTTGTAGTTGTTGATGACATATGTGGGCTAGAATCTTCCGGTAAAAGCCTGTAACTCGTGCCTGTGTTTACCATAGATTCTTTAACGCGACAACAAGCGGTTGAGTGGCAAAGCGCTGACAGACATGAATATTATTTCAGTTTGAGTTTTTTACTTTCTTATTCACACCGAGGCTTTAGCCCGGTGACCCTTAGCTGCTTAAGTATCGTCCAGGGTAACGACCAGGCCTTGGCCTTAACCTGGCCGCGCGCTTTCGACACTGACGACATACAAACCAGCATAGATCAATGACTCTCTACGTCGGCACCAGCGGCTACAGCTACAAGGAGTGGAAGGGAAGCTTCTACCCGGAAAAGATCCCGGCGAAAGACATGCTTCGTTACTACTCAGAGAGGCTGAGCACAGTTGAGATCAACGCCACCTTCTATCGCATGCCGCAGGTGAGCATGCTCGAAAATTGGAAAGAGCAGGTGCCGGGCTCGTTCCGCTTTTCACTCAAAGCCTCGCAACGCATCACCCATTTCAAGAGATTGAAAGAGACTGACGAAGAGACGAAATACTTTTTGGAAACGGCGGCGGTGCTCGCGGAGCAGTTGGGAGTTGTGCTATTTCAGCTGCCACCCAATATGAAAAAGGATCTGCCGCGACTGGAAACGTTTCTGCAAATCTTGCCCGCAACTACGCCTGCCGCTTTCGAGTTTCGTCATCCCACCTGGTTTGATGATGATGTGCTGGAACTATTGCGTAGCCAGAATCGCCCGCTGGTAGTTTCTGATACAGACGATCTGCCCACTACTCACATCGACAAGACTGCGGACTGGGGTTACCTGCGCTTACGTCGGGTTAATTACTCGGAAGAAAATCTAAGCGACTGGGCCGCGCGCATTCGTGATCAGAACTGGAAAGAGACGTTTCTATTCTTCAAACATGAGGACGAAGGAACCGGGCCACGACTTGCCGCACAGTTCCTCAACCTTGCCAACTCAACTTAAGGCGGATCGGCTTGGCAAAGGCGAGGACGAAATAAAAAGAGGCGCCGTGAGCGCCTCTTTTTCGTTCCGGAAAATGCCGGCAACCGTTTAGAAATTCCCATTGCACTCCGGGTGTCCACAATCGCAATCAAGCTCAATTGTCTTGCCTGCGCCTTCGCATGAGGCGCTGCAATATTTGCCGCCCGGCTGCGGCGCACAACTGCAAACCGGATTCTTACAAGCTACTTTCTCGTCGTCTGCCATGAAGTCCTCCTGAAATTATCGAAATGCGTCACTTAGAGTAACACATCTCAGGGGAACGTCCATTTCAGGTCGACCGCGAATCCTGATGCAGTTTGAGCAAGCAGTTCAGAGTTCAGCCTTTAGGCTGTGGGTTTCGTTAGTGGCTTGTTTCAAAATACTCTCGGCAGAAAAAGCGGCGACGCTGGCACCGGTGAATACTGATTTAGCGGGTTCTCATCTAAAGCTCGGCATCGTCTATGCTCATGAAGGACTATTAGATGATGCTGAGCAGGAGTTTCGCGCCGCCATCGCCGCCCGCGAAGACTTGGCTCTCGCACGAAAGCTGCTTCAGAGCGTAAGGCAAATGCGGCGCTGACCCAAAGGATCTGACGAATTAAAGAATTTCATGGGTGTGCAAAAATCTACTGTCGGAAATGGATAACGCTGAAGCGTTCGCCAATTCCAGCCCAGGGTCGCGCTTTGGCAACCCTGGGTTCAAAGATAACCGGGTCTTAAGAGTGGGTTCGGGCCTTAGAGGAAGCCGCGTTACTCCTCTTCCTCCCGCTTAACTTTCTTCACAGTTTCGAACGCTCCTTTTGATTTAAGGAATCTAACCACTGGTAAGTGATCGTTCTCCTTAGCGTGAGCCAGCGGATTCATTTCATCTTCGTCAGTGGCGTTGATATTTGCGCCTGCCAGAACCAAAGTCCGGACGATGTTTATATGACCCTCGGAGGCTGCGAGCATCAGAGCTGTGCGTCCAGCTTTGTTCCGGAGATCAACCTCCGCGCCCGCATCAATCAGGGCCTTCAACACTTCCAGATTGTTTTGAGTTGCTGCCTGCATCAGCGCAGTGTTACCAGAATCGTCGTGACGGTTAACGACTGCTCCGGCATTGATCAGATCCCAGGCGAGGTCGCTGGTTGCGTCATCGTCCAGCATCATCAACACTGTCTCGCCCGATTCGTTCTTTCCGTTGACTTTTGCGCCTGACGAGATCAGGAGTTGCACCATCTCGCGGTTAGCGTTGCGCACGGCATGTTCCAGCGCAGTTGTACGGGTCGACTTGTCGCGCACGTTTACATCCTTACCAGCAATCAACGCCGTGAAAGCTTCCAAATCGTCTTCCTGAGCTGCCCGAATAAAAGGATCCTCAGGCGCCATAATCACCATGCCACCGCTAACCACAACCGTACCTGTCGTGTCGGATTCGACAACAACGGTTTCTTCAATTGCCGCCACGCTCAGTGTTCGATCGATGCGGGCCTCGCTTCCTGGCTGAAGATAGACGCCAATATTTTCCTGAGCAGCAAAGCCCGGCGCTTCAATTCGCAGCGTGTAAGACCCGGCTTGCAGACTGTCGATCTTGAATTGCCCTGTAAAATCAGTACTTGCATACAGAACGTCCTTCGTTTCCTCGTTCCAGACAGCAATGGTTGCCCCGGGTAATACTGCTCCATGCTGGTCGGTGATGGTGCCGGCGATGCTTGACCAGGGAGCCGAATGGACGTTCGGTTGCCCCACAGTTGGCAGATTAAAAATTGATGGGGAATTCCCCGATTGTTGAGCGATCACACTCGTCACACTCAGGGTTGCGGTAAAGGCGCCCGCCGCAATTCGTGATACGCGACGGCCGATGCGATGAAGTTTTTGACCTGGCGGCAAAGTCTGTGGGTCACCAGATGGGTTGGGATGATAACGAATGCACAAGCGGCCGTTTGATCGAGCGACCAGACGTTCCGCCTGGCTGCGCGTCATCGAGGACAGATTGTGCACGTCGAAACTGCAGTGCTCGCAGAAGCGCACCTGATCGTTTCCCTTCATTGAGTTCCAATCAGCAGTACATGGTGAAGCAACAGTTAGATTCTTCAGGAAGGTTTTGGCCATGGTAGGTCTCCTTATCAAGTTGCAAGCTTGTCGGAGAGCCCTGGGGAGAGAAGCTCAAGCCGGGTCTGCGCAGAGTTAGACAGCCAGCCCGAACGGATGTCCGGGACTCAGAATTTCCCTTGTATGGACGAAGTTAATCGTTGACCTGGGGAGGAGCCTGCAGATTGCCGGTGAGATGCGGCTGAAGTGTTTTGTGGTTGTCAGTATTTCGTAAACAAATACGAGAAATCGTACTGGGAGAAATCTGAAGAACAGCGGACGAGCCTGGTCAGCGGAGCGCGACGGCGATTGCTGCCGCGACGCGGGCGTTGTTTTCCAGTAAAGCAATGTTGGTTCTGAGAGTAGCGCCTTCGCTCACTTGGGCCATGCGCGACAGGAGAAAAGGAGTTAGTTCACGCCCTCCAACCTGCTGCTGTTCCGCTACCTGCAACGCTTCATTTAGTGTGCGTTCCAGCTCCGCCGCGGGAAATTCAAACTCTTCCGGCACCGGAACCGTAACCAGCAAGGCACTCTCGATCCCTAAAGCTTGCTGCGCGCGAAAAATCTGAGCGACCTCTGCAGGCGAATCTGCGCGAACGTCTACAGGCAAGCCGCTGCTGCGCGAATAGAAAGCCGGCATTTCATTACATTGATAACCAACGACTGTTATGCCGTAGGTTTCCAACCACTCGCGCGTCGCGGGTAAGTCCAGAACTATCTTGGCGCCGGAACAAACAACAACGATTGGCGTGGTAGTAAGGGCGGGCAAGTCTCCGGAAACATCGGGCAATGAACCACGATGAACGCCGCCGATGCCGCCGGTAGCAAACACCTTAATGCCCGCGCGTTGCGCAATCCAGCTGGTTGAGGCGACTGTTGTGGCCCCGTTCCACTTCTGCGCGACCGCTATTGGCAAATCGCGAATGCTGACCTTTCTGATCCCATCGCTTCCGGCAATACAACAGATTTGTTCGTCACTAAGTCCGGCGGTGAATTGGCCCTTGAGTATGGCGATGGTTGCTGGGACTGCGCCGGTTTCGCGAACGATCTGTTCCAGACGGCGGGCGGTGTCGAGATTCTGCGGGCGCGGCAAACCGTGAGCGATGACGGTGGACTCAAGCGCAACGATCGGCTTGTTGTGCTCCAGAGCTGCTGAGACTTCAGAGTTAAAGTTGATGAGAGAACGATCCATGTTTGATAAGTTGTTTGGAAACCAACCAGCTGGGCACGCCGCCCTTCCCGACTTGAGACTTTCTGGCGTAGTGCTTTCCTGCTTCCTTGAAAGACCTTTAAGGGTGGCTCACCGCCGCTCTTCCAAGTTGCAACACAAAAACAGTTCCTCCTTCAGGAGACTTCTCCCACGAAATCTCTGCTCCGATCAAGCTGGCACGGGCGCGCATGTTCGCCAGTCCACGACCCTCCAGATTCTTTTGTTCGCGAGGATCGAAATCGCGGCCGTTGTCTAACAGCCGCAAAACAAAATCACCATTCGGGTCTACTTCGACAGTCATCTTCACATGAGTGGCGCCGGCGTGTCTCCAAATATTGCTCACGGCTTCCTGCACCATGCGATAGATCTGCATCTGCACATTAAGTGGCAGTTGGGCTCGTTCCTCCAGCGATTCGTCGCAAACAAATTCATAATCAAATCTTCTATCGGCCGGCGCGTCCTGCACCGCATGCGACAGTGCAAACTCCAGCGCCGCTGCGAAGCCGACATTCTGCAACACCGAAGGACTCAGGTCTTCACAGATGCGCCGTACCTCGTGCGAGATCGACTCGATCTCAGTTCGCAGCACGGCGGGATCAAGTTGCTTGCCGGCGGCGCCATTCGCCGGCACCTGATCGCTCAACATTAGCAGGTGTCGCAGGTCGGCGAGCGTTTGATCGTGGAGGTCGCGAGCGATCCGCCGCCGCTCGCGCTCAGCTTCGTTGGCCAGATTCAAACGCGCGTCGGCCAGCTCGTTGTTGGCGGCAACCAACGCCGCGCTGGTGCGTGCAATCCGGCGCCGCTCGAGCACCGCCCAAAGTAGCGCCAATAGCGCCAGGGCCAGCAGGATCGCCAGGGCAGTTGAGGTCCAGGGAAACGGCGCTTTGGCAATACTCAACTCAAACGACAAGGCATCGGAAGCTACCAGGTCTTTGCTAAACGCGCGCGCGGTGACACGATACTTACCTGGTCGCAGTCCTTCCATCGTGAATTGCGAGTCGCGCGACAATTTTTGCTTAATGGAAGCGCCGTTCGCATCCACCAGCGTGAACGCATACTGAAACTGCTCGGGAAAAGTGCGGCTGTTAATTGCAGCGACGTCAAACAACAAACTGTTTTGCGGATACTCGAGATATAGACCGGACTGCAACTCGCCGGCAGAGTGGACGCGCTTGCTGATGACGCGTGTCGCATACAACGTCGGCGCCACGCGGTCTGGCCGGTAACGCGCCACACCCCGGCTGGTGCCGATCAGTAACGACTCGCTGCCATCCGCATTAACTTGCGGTTGCACTGCGAAAACATTTTGCGAAGGCAGCCCCTGCTCGGCGTCGAGTTGAGAAACCACCGGGCCAACCTGATCGTCAAGCTGAATCTTCAAGAGCCCGGCGCCACTGGTTGCGCACCACATCTGGTTTTGCTTTCCGCTGGGGTCGGGCGCCAGGAAGCGGGCTTCAAAACCGGGTGCCGCGAGCAGGCAATCGCTGTTTGGCTTGCAGGCATAGACTCCACGATTTGTAGCAAACCATAGCGTGTTGTCCGGCGTGCTTTGAATCGAGCGCACCGTGCTGCCCTTTAATTTAACGAATATCGGATCGGGTTTTACTTCGGCGCCATCATAAACAAACACTCCGTCAGTTGCGGAACCGATTAACAAACGTCGCTCGCCATCGGCAAAGAGGCTAATGATGTCTCGCGGGATTGTGGTGTTCGGGCTCCAGACATTTGTGAGGCGACCGGCTTCAAATTTTTCAACCCCGCGCCCATAGCTCGCAATATAGGACGAGCCCCGAAATGATGTAATCGCCCGGATACTGCCGATGGCGTCTGCATTGCCGGAACTGGTTTCAGCACGGCTGAAGGCTAGTGACTCGATCTTTGTATCGCGCGACATCTGCAGTCCCACGAAGAACCCCGCGGCCGAGCCTACGAGCAACCTTCCCGAGCTGTCCTCCTCCAGGCTGTAGATAATGTTGTTACTCAAAGCTGCCACGGGATTCCAGCTCGCCGGCAATGCCTGGTAGACAAAAAGTCCACGATTAGTTCCGGCCAGTAGCTGCCCGGCGGAGGTTTGATAGAGAGTGCGAATGAAATTGCTATCAGAACTGTTGCCAACCGTTTCCAGCCTGGCGGCGTTTGGATCGTAACGGCAAACTCCGCGGTCAGTTCCAAACCAAACTACTTCTTCGCGATCCTGGAAGATGGCATAGACGTGATCCGAACGTAGCCCGCCGCCGGTTCCATCAAAAGTTAAGCGCTGCACTTTCTTATCGTCAGCAAAAAGGAAAACGCCATTGCCGTCCGTGGCCACCCAAACGTCATGACCGACGCTGTGAATGGTGGTAATGGTGCCGGTTGGATTTTCGTTACGCACGAGCTCGGCAGGGCTGCGGCCGGTCAATAGACCCGGCTCGTTTTTTCTTACGCGCGTGCCGACCCAAAGTTTACCGCCTTCATCAACGGCCAACGCGCGAACAAAAAACGCTGTCGGACCAGTCTCTCGTTCGCGGCCCATACCATCAACGATTGTTAGTAGACCGCGACTCATTGAGCCGGCCATGACCTGGTTATTCAAAAGGGCCACACTGGTAAAGGCGAGCGGCCCCGGGTGTTCACGATCGGCGCTTTCGAGGGGTTGATTCAAAAGCGGAGCGGTGTGTCGCTGGCCGTTTGTTTCCAGTCGACACTCGAAAATATTTCCTCGTTCCGTAGTCAACAACACCCTGCCAGCTTCCGGTGTCACAATGCTGGTGATCGAATTGCCCGCTATCTCGCTTATCACTTCAAACTTGCCCTCAAACATTCGGGCCGCACCGGTCTCAGTGCCAACCCACAGCCCACCCCATTGATCGCTTTCAAGCGCCAGAATTTTCGGGGACAAGTCCGGAATGGTGATGGTCTGAGTCCTGCGTCCGTCGAATTTTGCTAGACCCGCTTCGGTACCAAACCACATGGCGCCATCGGGTCCCTGAGCAATTGCGCGCACGCGATCCGAAGGTAAGCCGTGAAAGAGGGTAACCGCGCCCCATTGATGCAGGCCGGTTACTGGAGTCGGCGATGGCGATGGGGAAGGGGAGGGCGAGGGAGTTGGGGAAGGCGATGTTTGCGGCTGCGACTGTCCTGGTTCACTTTGGGAAAAGGCGGAAGGCAACAGGGAAAAAACAGAAAGGAGGAAAATGACTGTTAACAGGGTGCGTTGAATAGTCGGAAAGGGCCGGCGTGACGTAAGAATGGCCCAGCCGCTAATCACTGAGATCAGAGGAAGGGGGAATTCAACGGGGTTCCGATGCGAAGGACAGAACCTATCTGACTTTGTCATTCTCTAAGAAACGAATCCTATTCCGGAGCGACAAGCTGCAATGCAGTAATCTTATCTCGTCTATCCAATGTGGCGATTAGAGAATACTCTTCCTGTCGCCACTGAATCATTGCATCGCGACTGTTCAGCTTTGGAATATCTCTTACTTGGACTCGGTGACCATAAATGCGCTTCAGATCTTTGAGAGAGTTTCCAATTCTCAGTCCCTTGCCCGTTTTCGCAACACCGTGCGAAGTGCCAAAATCAACTTCCACCAAGCTGATGTACTCCCACCCGGGCATTGTGCGCGGAAAGCGCTGCACCAGTACATGAAGTTTCAGGCCGCGACGGATCCAATAATAGTCATAGGAACTCGCAAAGTTTGGGTTATCTGATTCCGATCCCTCTCGTTTTGTTGGTCGACCGTAAAGCCTGATTACGTCCGCTATTCTGGTATGTTCGGATAACTGAATGCCGGCCAGCGTTGTTTCCGGCGTTCCCCTCGCTTGCAGTTTTTCATCCAAATGGTCGGCGCGGCTGGTCGAGCTCAATCCGATTAGACTTAGCAACAATAGTACTATGAGGCGTCGCATCATTTACGAGCCTTTCCCGCCTCTCTCTTTAGCTCCTCTAAATAGCGCTTGCGGTCGCGTTCGATCCACGCCTCTTGTTCCTGCGCCGCCTTTTCGAGTTCATCGTTGTTGAGTAAGCCGCGACGCAACGCTTCAAAGAAGGCACGCGTGCGCACGTTGTAGGCAAGCTTTTCGTACGCTTCGTGCTCAGTGCCTTCGGCGATCGACACGAAAAGTTTTTCGTAAAGTGTTGCCAGCCGGCTTTCGACCCCGCGCAGACTGAGCGAACACTTGCGCGCGATCGCCCAGTTTGAGAGGCCGAGCGCGAGGTAGTAGAGCGCTTCCGATTCAAACTCCGTGAGCAGCGGCCGCTTGAATGAATCTTTGAACGCCGGATCGATCATGTCGGCGCCGTCTTCAAGCACGGCAGCGACGAAACGCAGAAAACGCGATTCGGGATTGTTCTTGTGTATAAACCCGTAGGCCGGCGGCGGATCGACTGACTTCACAATCTTCCGAATCTCGTTGATGTAGATTTCGTGCGGAAACTGCGTCCAGAAAATGATGCGCGCCGCCGGCAGTGCTCGCCAAATAGCGCGCGCGGCTTTCACGCCGGAAAGCTTAGGCATCTGAATGTCGAGGATGGATACGGCAGGCTTGTGTTCGAGCGCAAGCTTCACTGTTTCTTCGCCGTCGGCGGCTTCAACGATAGGCGCGTGCGAGGGAAACTCTTTTCCCAGAATCTCGCGCAGGTAGTGGCGCTGGGCCACGTTGTCTTCGGCAATTAAGATCGACATGCCGTGGATGATAGCTCGAAAGGGTGCTTCCCGTAATGTGGCTCGCCACAGCTTTGCCTGCGGCTTCGCCGCCTAAAACGACGTTGAGGCGATAGTGCCCAAGCCGTAGGGGCAGAATGTTTATAGTTTCCAGCAACTCTAAATCCAACAAGCTCCGTTAGGAGCGGAATGTATCCCAAAACAAGAAACAAACATTTCGCTCCGTTGGAGCTGGTTTCATTTGAGGCTAGGCATGCTATAAACATCTCGCTCCTAAGGGAGCGAAACCATTCGTTGAGGTTAATCCAAATGAAACTTGGTGTTTCGACAGGTCTAATCTTTATTATCGTAATTCTGACCTCCCCGGTATCCGCGCAATCTCCGCGCGATGAAAAGCTCTGGAAGCGAGCGCTCGAGATTCATCGCAAAGCCATCGTCATCGACACGCACAACGATGTGACGACGCCGATGACCAACGACGACTATGATCTCAGCGGTCCACCGCCCGTGCCTTATAAGACTAGTATTGAACGCATGAAGCAGGGCGGACTGACGGCTGAATTCTTTTCGCTTTACGTAAGGCCATGGTACGTCGCTCACGGCGGCGCTGCGCGTCGCACGCTCGACATGATCGATTCGGTTTATCGCGCGGTCGAACGTCATCCGAACGATCTGATGCTGGCAACCTCAGCGGCAGATATTCGGCGCGCCAAGAAACAGAAGAAGATTGCGGCGCTGATGGGCATCGAAGGCGGGCACGCGATTGAAAATTCACTCGCTGCCTTGCGCGAGTTTCATCGTCTGGGCGTTCGTTACATTACGCTCACCTGGAACAACACCAACGACTGGGCCGACGCCGGACGCGGTGAGAAGACACATCACGGTCTGTCGCCTTTCGGCGAAGAAGTTGTGCGGGAGATGAACCGGCTGGGAATGCTGGTGGACGTCTCACACGTTTCCGACGAGACGATGAGCGATGCGCTCGACGTTTCAAAAGCGCCCATCATTGCTTCGCATTCCTCGGCGCGAGCGCTTAGCGACGTGCCGCGAAACATTCCCGACGATCTACTGCGCCGCATAGCAAAGAATGGCGGCGTGGTTCAGGTAAATTTCTACAGCGTCTTCGTTGACACGGCGACGGTTACGCCGCAGAACGAAGAACGCAATCGCGTGCAAAAGGCGCAACAGGACGCGCTCAACGAGAAGTACAAAGACGATCCGGAACGGTTGGCCGAAGAGGGTGACAAACTTGACGCTTCAATGCCGCTGCCGCCGCTGCCGATTTCAAAGCTGATCGATCATATCGATCACATTGTGAAGGTCGCGGGTATCGATCATGTTGGCCTCGGCGCGGACTTCGATGGCGCTGCCGACTTTCCTGAGGGCGCCCAGGATGTTTCGATGTTGCCGAACATTACTTACGAACTCTTGAAGCGTGGTTATAGCGAGCAGGACATTCGCAAAATTCTGGGCGAGAACTTTCTGCGCGTGTTTGCGGAAGCTGAACGGGTTAGCCGTGGGATGAGTAAGTCGATCAGCGGCGAAGGCAGTTTGAAGAGGATCAAATAGAAACACGGCGGATCCTCTCTGAAGGATCCACCGTGCCTGAACCGTTGACTGTTGACGATCTAACTTAGCGATCCCTGTCTTCCTTCGAACCCTGATTGCCATGTCGGGATTCGTCGCGTCGCTCACCCTGGCCTTCTGTATAGCCACCCGGATTTGATTGGCTTTGCCCGGTGCCCTGAATGCCTCCTCCTTGTCCGGAGACTTCATTCGGTTGCGATCCGCGTCCGGCGAATTGATCGCCGGCTTGTTCCTGCTGGCCCTGATAATTACCGCTGGCGCCAGCGCCCATGGCCTTGCCTTTTTCCCGATCCGTTTCCTGGACTCGGTTCCTGGCGTTTTCGTCTGCCATAACATCCTCCTTGATCGATGAAGTTGTCTCCTCGAAAAACTTCTGTTTGTTGAGAGTCGTCTTGCGTGGAAGACAACATCAACGACCGTGCCACTGATCATTTCGAAAAAATGTCAGCAAAGAAGCCGAGCACTGAATCCAACGCATACACGTTCAGAAAACATTTAGTACACCGGGCTGCGCCTTTTCTCCGCTCAAGTACTGATTCAGTTTGAGCCAAGGTACGCCGCACAAAATCAGAACTGGGAGCGGTAGCGACCAGCCGAGGAGTCATCTGTCAAGACCTTAAATCATAACAACGCAGTTATTCTGCATATTCTGAACAGTTGACTCTGCAGCTGGTCGCTATCGCTCCCAGTTCCGATTTTGTTTAGCCAAACCGAACTGGTACGTCTGGTCACAACAGCGACGGGACGTAAGTAACGCATGTTATAATTCCACCATATTGAAGCCTGCCGGAATCTACATTCACATACCGTTTTGCCGCTCGCGTTGTTCGTACTGCGATTTTGCCACCGGCAGGTACAGCGCTGAAGCGGCTGAGCGTTATGTTCGCGCGCTCGTAAGCGAAATAGAATCGTGGGCCGTGGTTGATCCGCCGGAGCCGGTCGACACGATCTATTTCGGTGGCGGCACGCCCTCGCTGCTTTCGCCCAGTCAGTTGGAAACCCTTCTAAATGCGGTGTACAAGCGTTTCACGGTAGCCGCGAATGCGGAAGTAACGACGGAGATTAATCCCGGCAGTGTAACTTCGGAAACGCTAACCGCATTTCGAAGCCTGGGCGTCAACCGCGCCAGCTTTGGCGCGCAAACTTTTGACGATAACGAACTCGCTCGGCTCGGCCGGTCCCACAGTGTAGAAGACACACGCCGGACGTTTAATTATTTGCGTGACGCCGGCTTCCGGAATGTGAGCTTCGATTTGATTGCCGGCCTGCCGGGACAAACGATGGCAGGCTGGCGCAGAAATCTCGACGAATCTTTCGCGCTCGGACCTGAACATCTGTCGTTTTACCTTTTGGAAGTACACCAGGGAACTCCGCTTGCGAATCACATAAAGATTGGTTTGCAACCCAAGCCTGATGAAGATCTTGCCGCCGAGATGTATGAAGTAATGCTCGATCGAGCGGTAACAGCCGGTTACGAGCACTACGAGATTTCGAATCTTTGCCTGCCGGGACTGCAGTCGCGTCACAACATCAAATATTGGACCGGGGCGCCTTACTACGGCTTTGGATGTTCGGCGCATTCTTACAACGGTGAGTTTCGCCGTTGGGCCAATGAACGCGAAGTAGTCAAATATATGGAAATGGTTGAGCAGGGACGCACTGTGATTGTGACTGAAACACATTTGAGCGAAGCTGATCGCCAGGCAGAAGCGGTGTTTTTGGGCTTGCGAATGATGGACGGCTTCAGCTTCTCGGAGTATCAGCAGCTATTCGGTTCAGACCTGCGCGCCACACATGCAAACGACTTGACGCGTTTTGGTGAGGCTGGTTTGATCGAACGCAAAGGCGATCTACTGAAACTCACGCGCGCAGGAGCGCTGCTGTCGAATGAAGTGTTCGCGGCGTTTGTCTAATCTGGTTAATAATAGATTTGAAAAGTCAGCTGAAGGGTGCGCAATGCGTAAAGCCATTTTCCTGCTATTTCTGATTCCGCTTTTGGTCGCCGCGCAGGAAACCAAACAGCCGGACGTTTGGAGTCCGCTAAAGTTTTTTGTCGGCACCTGGAAGGGGACAGGCAAAGGCGAACCGGGAGTCTCGCAAGTTGAGCGCACTTATCAATCAATCCTTAACGGCAAATACATTCAGATCGAACACAAGTCCATTTATGCGCCACAGGAAAAGAATCCGAAGGGGGAGACGCACCAGGACATCGGTTTCTTTAGCTATGATCGCGGCAGAAAACAATTTGTTTTGAGACAATTTCACGTTGAAGGTTTTGTGAATCAATTCAAAGGCGACATCTCAGAAGATGGCAAACTGATCGTCTTCACTTCGGAGTCGATCGAAAACATACCTGCGGGATTTAGAGCAAAAGAGACTTACCGGATTTTGAATGAGAATGAATTCACTGAGACGTTCGAAATAGCAGAACCAGGGAAAGCCTTCGTGGTCTATTCTGAAAACCACTTTAAGCGTCAGTAAGTCCATGCCAAGCAAATCGCATTGGGAAAACGTCTATGAAACCAAAGATGCCACTCAAGTGAGTTGGTTTCAGCAACACCCTGAATTATCGGTTCAGTTCATAAAGGAAACGCGAGTTGATAAGACAGGACAAATCATTGATGTTGGCGGTGGTGCCTCGACGCTGGTAGATGATCTGCTTGCAAACGGATACGAGAATGTCACAGTTTTGGATATTTCAATGGCTGCTCTCCAGACTGCACAACAACGGCTTGGATCGCTCGCCTCCAGGGTCACTTGGCTGGAGGCTGATATCACCCAGGTCAACCTGCCGTACAGGTTCTATGATGTCTGGCATGACCGTGCTGTATTTCATTTTCTCACTGATCCCGAAGATCGTGCGCGCTATGTAAAAGCCGTGCAGCACTCAGTTAAAACAGGTGGCCACGTCATTGTGGCTACATTCGGTCTTGAGGGGCCGCTGCGTTGTAGTGGGTTGGAGGTTGTCAGATACAGTCCTGATAGTCTGCATGATGAGTTTGGCAATGACTTTGAGTTAGTTGACAGCACTAACGAGCTTCATCAAACGCCTTTTGGTACAGAACAAAGATTTATCTACTGCTACTGCCGAAAGGGATAAGACAGCCGCCCTAAGAGCGTCGATCTGGTACGGTCAGTCGGCTTCTACGCCTGGGGTCTTGGCCTAATTCAATTATGGTCGCGACAGGTCGCGACCGACTAAAGCGCCTGACAGGTCAGCGCACTCCAAAAAGTGCGCCTCCTAAATGAAACGCAATCTCATCATCGCCATTGATGGCCCGTCTGGCGCCGGCAAGTCGACCCTTGGCCGTATGCTGGCGCGCGCATTGAACCTGCTCTATATCGACACAGGCTCGATGTATCGCGCGGTTGCCCTGGCTGTGCTGGAATCGAGCATCAGCGCTACGGATGACGTTGCTGTGGGATCGCTCGCCGGTCGCGTGGATATTGATCTCAAGGGCGATCCGGATTCGTTGCGTGTCACGCTGGGAGGGGTTGATGTGACTGAACAGATACGTTCGGAAGAAGTCACGGAGCTTTCGTCAATCATCTCAACCATTCCTGCAGTACGCCGGGCGATGGTCGCGCGGCAGCGTGAAATGGGCGAACGAGGGGCGGTGCTCAACGGCCGCGACATCGGTACGGTGGTTTTCCCTGACGCTGATGTGAAGTTTTTCCTGACGGCAGTGCCGCAGGAGCGCGCGACCCGGCGCTTCAACGAAGAGCGGGCACAGGATCCGAATGCAAACTTTGAAGAAACTTTCGCGGACATGGCCGAACGAGATCGCCGCGATTCGACGCGCGAAGATTCACCGTTGAAGGCTGCCGACGATGCTATTATCGTCGACTCAACCGGCCTCTCGATTAATGAGGTATTTGAGAAGATGATGTTACATGTAGAACATAAGAGCGGGGGCAAGCCCGCCTTCCCGACCTAGAGCTTAAAATACTTGAGCAGCGCGACTCATCATTGAAGGGCTTCCAAGCTCGATTTAAAAAGTCATTGAGAGAGTCTCTGGGTTGGGAAGGCGGGGCTTGCCCCCGCTCCTCCTGCAGATCAATAAGACACCATGAGCCTAATTAGATTTTCATTTAAGTTTGAACCGATTTGGATTTGCGTGTTCTCGCTGGCACCGGCGGTCATTGGGCTACTTGTCCTGGCGCTTATCTGGCTGCTCCGGTGATAAATCTGCAATCCGAAATCCGTAATCCGAAATTTATCTATGTTCACTGGCATCATTGAAGAGTTGGGTCGCGTGCGCGAGGTTGAAAAGCGTGGCGAAGACGCACGCATCGTGATCGAAGCTCAGCTCGTCACCGAAGACATTCACGAAGGGGATTCGATTGCCGTTAACGGAGTTTGCCTCACGGCGCTGAATGTTCAGCCGGGCTCTTTCGCCGCAGACGTCTCCCGGGAAACTCTTAATCGCTCCACGCTGGGCCGCCTCAAACCTGGCGCACCGGTGAATCTCGAACGCTCAGTCACTCTGGCAACGCGCCTTGGCGGCCATCTGGTTCAGGGTCACGTTGATGCTCGCGGAAAATTTCTCGGGGCTGAAGCTCACGGCGGCTCCTGGACCGTCCGCATTGCCTACCCGCCCGAGATTGGGCGTTATCTTGTTTTCAAAGGATCTGTGTCCGTTGAAGGCATTAGTCTGACGATTGCCGAGTTAACTGATGATTACTTCGAAATCGCCCTGATTCCCAAGACCTGGGAAGTCACAAACTTTTCTCACTTGCAGGCGGGCGATGAAGTGAACCTTGAAGCTGATGTAATCGCGAAGTACGTCGAGCGCATCATGCTTTTCTCCGAGGCCGGCGGTCGAAAAAAGTAAGGCTTTCGGTTACCATGACCTCGGAATTTCAGATCTCAACTCCAGGATTTCACCGAAAATAGAATGAAATTTGCTTCCATTGAAGATGCCGTCAGGGAAATACGCGAAGGGCGGATGATCATTATCGTTGACGACGAGGATCGGGAAAACGAAGGCGACCTGGTGTGCGCCGCGGAAAAAGCGACACCGGAAATGATCAATTTCATGGCCCGCCACGCGCGTGGTTTAATTTGCCTGCCGTTGACTGAAGAGCGGTGTGATGAGCTGCACCTCACCACGCAGGTCGCCGACAACACTTCCTTTCTGGGCACAGCTTTTACTGTCTCCATCGATGCTCGCAAGGGAGTAACAACCGGCATCTCCGTATCAGATCGCGCGACGACAATTCAGGTTGCCGTCGATCCGCAAACCCGGCCGCAGGATCTCGCACGGCCCGGACATATTTTTCCTTTACGCGCGAAAAAAGGTGGAGTACTGGTACGCCCGGGACAGACCGAGGCGAGCGTTGACATTGCCCGTATCGCCGGTCTTTATCCCGCCGGTGTGATTTGCGAGATCATGAACGAAGACGGCACCATGTCGCGGCTGCCGCAACTGCAGGAATTTGCTGAAGCTCATAACCTCAAAATGATCACGGTAGCCGATTTGGTCAGGTATCGCATCAGTAAGGAGACGCTGGTAAAGCGTGCGGTCGAGTCTATTCTACCAACGGTCTATGGCCGTTTCCGTGCTATCGCCTTTGAGAACATCATCAATGGGGACGTGCATCTGGCGATGGTGATGGGTGAGATTCGGGCTGAGGATGCGGTCCTGGTGCGCGTCCATACCGAAAACGTTACCTGCGATATGTTCGGCTCGTTAATGGACGATACCGGTTTTCAGTTACATGCCGCACTGGAAAAAATCTCCGCCGCCGGCCAGGGCGTGGTCCTTTACCTGCGCCAGCGCGAGCACAGTCTCGATTTGGTGAATCAGTTACGCACTTACGCTCTGATGCAGGAAAAAGCGGTAGGCAAGCGCGAAGCTAGCCTTGAAACCGGATACGGAACCGACCGCGATTACGGAGTGGGCGCTCAGATACTTCATGACCTGGGGCTCCGTCGTATACAATTGCTGACGAACCATCCCCCCAAAGTCGCAGCCCTTGAAGGTTTCGAGCTTGAGGTGGTAGGCAGCGTGCCATTGGGCCAGCCCGCGCATCTCAAAGACTCGGCAGCGCCGGAAATACAACCGCTTCCGGAGAAAGAGAGCAACGTCCCCAGGTCGCAGATGTGATCTCAAGTTTGAGATCTAGGTCCGGACGGGAAACTCTCTCTGGTTTCAAAGGCTGATTAATTTCGGGATCCCCTCTCCCAATTTATAGTAGACGGACAGACATTCTGTCTGTCCGTCTCTGAAGTGAACAAGGACAGGCTGGTGAGCCTGTCGCACCGGGCGAGGGCGGCTGTTTGTTATGAGTGTAGATGATCGCGATAACGGTCCGGAGAAAAAAACACCCGAAGGGGATTCTCCTGCACCGCGTGGTACTCCTTCTCCCCATGGACTTAAGGGAAGCAAGGAGATTCGCGATGCGCTTCGATCCGAAACTGATGAACCACTGCCACCGCTCGCCGAAGCAATCGCTGAGCGCGATGCCCAACGTAAACATCCGATAACACCGCAGGGGCGTCGTCGTCGCTTCCTTACCCGCCGAAATTTTTTTATAGCCACCATCGCAGCTGCCATTGGTCTGGTAGCTTTAATTCTGATAATCCTGATTGTTTACCGTTTTGGCTATGTCGATCGTTACGTGGCCGGCCAAATCAAGGACACGTTTGCGAAGTATGGCATTCGGGCGGAGATCAAAGAATTTCACGCCGGCTTCCCGCCGCAGACGGTGGAAATGTCGGGTGTGGAACTTTACGACGCACAATCCGGAGAGAAGTTGGGCCAGATTAATCGCCTGCTTGCAACTATACGCATTGAAGATCTTTACTCACTAAATCTGCAACGCAATATCAACCTGAAGGACCTCAAGATCGAAGGACTTGAAGCCTGGGTAACCTTTGATGCGCAGGGCCGGTCGAACTTCCGCAACATCCATATTCCTCCCCCCGAAACGAACCGGCGCATCCTTTTTGCCTACACCGCCGCCAATATTGAGATCAAAAGCGGAGTTATCCACTACGGCGACGCGCGCCACGAAATCTCAGGCGAAGCGCGGAACCTGACGGCAGTAATCCTGCCGAAAGATCCCAATGTCCCGCCGGAAAACGGATTGCACCCGGTAACTTTCGCTGTCTCCAACTCGACCTTCACTTACGATGGCCGTCCGGTCAACAACATCGACATCCAGGCACAGGTTCGAGTGAATGAAACGCGTGCCGAGATTCAACAATTGGTGCTGCGTTCGCCGGTCGCGGAAGCAACCCTATCCGGAGTCATGGACGACTGGCGCGCGCTCCATTACCAGCTGGACATTACCTCTTCTGTTGATCTAACCCAGCTCTCGGATGTGCTCCAGGCCGGAACGACCCTGCGCGGTGCGGGAAAATTCGCCGGCAAAGTTTCCGGTGAAGGTGACAAATACAAAGTTGAAGGGAATATCCAGTCTGACGCGCTGGCCGCGGACAACCTGCGCCTTCAGGGCCTGAATGTTACGGCCCGCGGCAGTGGCCACGGCCGGAGTTACGACATTAACGGAAAAGCAGTCGCGGCTCTCCTGACTGCCGGAGACTTTCAACTTAACAACGTCCAGCTTGTCGGCGGTGTTATGGGTACAGGCTCGGATTTCCGCTGGCTGGGAGAGTTGCGCGCAGCGGCGGAGAAAAGCTACGGCACGACGATTACGGGGTTGATTCTCCAGGACGCTCGCGCGGAGATGAATAATGGCGTGCTCACCGCTTCTTCGCCGCAGTTTAGCGCAAATGGACTGACGACTTCAGGGGCACGGGCAAACGGCGTTACCGCGACTGACCTTCGCCTGCGCAATGAAAGGAACGTTACCACCGCGAGTGTTTCCAAAGTTAAGGCTGGAACGATTACTGCTTCCGGCGCCAGGGTCGAAGGTGTAACTGCCAACAACGTAGACATCACCAGCAGCGGCGGCGTTACGAGTGTCGTTGTTAAAGACATACAAGTTGGCGCTACCCACGCCGGCGGCGCCGAAATAGCCACGATCAATATTGCTGGGGCGCGGCTTTCCGTCCGCGGCGGTCGCATGGAAGGCTCGACCGCTGACATTGACGCCGGCACCGTGAAGCTGGCTGACGGTCAGGTGGAAAGTGTGAAACTCGCCAGGCCCGTATTTGTGGTTGAACCCTCAGGACGTTATCGAGCAAGCGCTGATTTAAGTATTGGCGGTGGTGTGTTGGGCCAGATGAATATGGGCCAGGCGCACGCTCAACTGGTAGCAACCAACGCTGAAATACAGCTGAACAACTTCACGGCAGACATATTCAAGGGACGCGCGAACGGGAACGCAAGGATAGCGATTGGCAAAGGCGGCACATCGCGAATCGCCGCGACCTTTGATCAGGTCGAAGTTGCCGGACCGCTCACCGCGCTGGCGGGCTCCGCTGTGCCCCTGTCCGGTCGAGCAACCGGCAAAATTGATCTCGCGTTTCCGGGCACGGATTTTCAACAAGCCTCAGGCACGCTGACTTCAAACTTTACCGCCGACAACCTGCAAGCCGATACCGGACGAGTTCCTCTTTCAGGCGTAGTCGCAATCCGCGCCGATCGGGGGTTGTTTAGTATCGATCGCGTCGACCTGCAAACTGTGGCGACGAAGCTAAAAGCTACGGGACAGTTTTCCTTCTCAGGTGATTCCAACCTGCAGGTTGATTTGAACTCCGAAGACGCTACCGAGTTGCAGACGGTTCTCATTTCCTCCGGTCTGCTGCCGGATGTTGAAGAACAGATGCGTACTTATGGGTTAGAGCTCTCAGGTCAACTGGCCTTCAACGGAACACTCCGAGGAAAACTCAGTTCGCCGGACATCGATGGGCACGTCTCCCTTAGCACGCTGCTGGTTAATGGTACCGACCTGGGCTCTTTGACGGCATCGTTAAAGATGACGGCGGCTGAGATGCAGATCGCAGATGGCCGGCTAACCGAAAAAGACGGCGGTGGCATGGTGTTTACGCTCAATGCCCCACGCACCGGCCAGAACAACACGACCCTCAACGCCACGCTCGATCGCGTTAATGCCGGCAATTTGCTGGCGGCACTACCGATCAATAAAGCAACGCGGGCCCAGTTTGCCGACACTCAATCTGACGCTTCCGGCGAGATAAGGATAACCGGCATCCCCAACGCTATGACCGGCAGCGCCGAACTGCGCTTCGGTCCCGGTCGTCTGGCTGGAGAGCCGCTCGAAAGTATGATCGCGCGCGCTACCTTTGCCGGTTCGCAAGTGAAAATCGAGAGCGTCGATGCGCGTCTCGCTGCAGGCCACATAGTTGGTAGCGGCAGCTATGACACTACGAGCAAAGCCTTCGACCTTCAGGGACGCGCCGAGGGGGTGCAGCTGAGCCGTCTGTTCGCACTGACTAGCCAACCGCAACTCTCGAATGTGAGTGGCACCGCAGACTTTAATGCCCACATTGTCGGAAACTTGTCGGAGTCAGATTTTTCCGCTTACCAAATTACGTTCGACGGTGAAGGAAAAAGTGTCGTCATCAATGGTCGTCCTGCCGGGACCCTGGCGCTGGTGGGGAGGACAGAGAACAAGCAACTAAACATAACGCTGACCACCGGAATCTTTGGCGCGACGCCGCAGGTAGTCTCGGCGCAAATCAACCTCGGCAGCGAGAAGTTGGCCGCCAACATTGAAACCACGCTAAACAATGCGGACCTTACCGGCTTGTTGAAAATGCTGTTGCCGCAAGCGAATGTGGAGCTTTCCGGATTGGCAACAGGCACACTCAAAGCGAGCGGGAACCTGCTTGACGAGGATGGCTATTTCTCCAGGGATGGATTACAGGGCACAGCAAACTTTACCGCGCTAAGTTTCAAAGTTGCAGACGTCCAGTTGACGGCAAACTCGCCACTCATCGTGCGTTTCTCGCCCAGCGAAATTACTTTTGAAAAAACTCAGTTTACCGGTCCGGGCACAAACATCGCGCTTGGCGGGACACTCGCTGTCGGCCCATCGGGCCGTCAAAATATGAGCGCAGACGGTCAGCTCAACCTGCGAGTTCTGAATGGACTCAGTCCGGACGCGTTCCTGTCCGGCACCGCGGAAGTTGCCGTTAGAGTCACCGGCTCGTATGAACGACCGCGTCTCAACGGGACTGCTTCGGTGGCACAGGGGTCGTTCTCCTTGCTCATCGGCAATGAACGCTGGACTATTGCCAACCTCAAAACGCTGGTGCGGTTTTCAGCCAACCAGGCGCAAATTGACTACATGACGGGAACTTTGGGCGGCGGTCATGTCTCCGCCACCGGTGGCGCGCTGCTCGATGGATTTACCCTCGCGCGCTTCCTCTTCAACGTCAACGGCGAAAATGTCTCGGCGCCCTATCCCACAAATTTTCGCACCACCGGTGACATTGATCTCGAAATCAAAGGAACTGCCCGCGAACAACTGATCGGCGGAGTGGTAAACGTTAAGCGCAGCGAGTACACCGAAGACATCGAGCTCGCCGATCTGATCAACTTCCGGCAAGCAGAATCCATCGAAGAAGGCGCGGAGATCGAGTTAACGCGCACCGCTTTGTTTAGCGACTTACGCGTGGAAGGCCGCAACGCGCTGGTGGTCAGAAACAATCTGGCTGATTTGGTCGCCTCGGTTTCGTTGGTAGTAAACGGTCCGGTGAAAGACCCGCTGGTTTCCGGACGAATAACTGCAACCAGTGGCACGCTTAATTTCCGGAACGACCGGTACGAGATCACGCGCGCTTTAATGGACTGGCCGGCCCAGCGTGGATCGGATCCGATAATCAATATTCAAGGCGAGACGCAGATTCGCGGTTACCGCGTAACTGTTGGACTCACTGGACCGCTCTCGCAGCCGCAGGCCGTGATTAGTTCGGAACCGGCCCTGCCGCAGGCCGATGTGGTTTCACTGATTACGACGGGCCAGCTCGCTACCGGCGATACCAGTAGTTCAATCCTTTCTCAGTCTGGTCTGGGAACCGCTACCAGTTTGTTGACTGACGCGCTCATCAATGCGCCGGCGCAACGCGCTACCAGCAAACTTTTCGGATTGAGTCGCTTTGAGATCAATCCAGTGATCGGTGGCAACCGCTCGACGCCAGTAGCACGTTTGACAGTGGGGAAGAGAATTAACAAGGACCTGTCAGTTACCTACTCGACCAACGTGACGTCCGATCCGAATCAGATTCTGGCCCTCGAGTATCGTGTTTCCGACCGCCTTTTCTTTATAGCGCAATTTGAACAGGCGTCGACGCGCAGGTTAACTACGCGAGACAACAACTTCAGTTTTGAGATTAGATTCAGACGACGGTTTTAAGGCGGGTGCTGGTGGGACGGTTTCCGAAGACAGTTTTTCTGACAGCCATGGTGCTACTCGCTTTTGCGAGTGCGCAGGCAGGTTCGACCTTTGATGAATATGAAGGGCGGACGATCACGTCGGTTGAAATTACCTTCGAAGGATCACCCGCTGACCCGGCGGCTGAGGCCGAGTTTCTTTCCATCATCAGAGTTGTTCCCAACACGGAATTCTCGGCAGTGAATTTGCGCGACTCGCTGCAAGCCCTGTTCGATTCAGAGCGCGTGGCGAATGCGCGCGTGGAAGTGATTGCGCCGGGTTCTACCAGAACCGGACCACTGCGGCTGCGTTTTGTAATCCAGCGCCAGGTGCAGATTGGCGACGTCAAGTTTGAATTAACGCCGGCCACAGGCACTCCGATTTCAGAAGACGAGTTGCGCGCTCGCGTAAATCTTACCCAACCAGGCACGCGTCTCTCCAAACAAATCGTGGTGCGAAACTCGGAGGAATTGCAGGTTTTCCTTCACGATCGTGGCTACTTTAACGCGGTGATTGAGTCGCGCGAAGAACTTGATTCGAGCGGGACGCGGGCCACCGTTACTTACCATATCGTGCCTGGTGAGCAGGCTCGGACTGAGGCTTTCAACATAAATATCACCGGCTTTGATCCCTCGGCCGTCAAACCGCGGTTGCAGCTTCAGGCGAAAGCGCCCTTTACCCGTGAAGCGCTGGGATCAGATACAAGGCTGGTTCGCCAGGCATTAATTGACCAGGGCTATCTCTCTCCATCGCTGGAGGACGCAAGAGTGGAGCGAGATCCGGAACACAACTCGATCACGATCAACTTGACGGGGACAGTAGGTCCGAAGGTCACAGTGGTCGTTCCTCCCGATCTCAAGTTAAGCGAAAAAACCGCGACCGAGCTCTTGCCGGTGAAGCGCGAAGGCAACATCGACCAATCAGTGATCATTGAGGGAGCCCGCCGGCTGCGTAATAAATTGCAGGAACAGGGCTATTTCTTCGCTGAGGTAACTCCGGTCTGTTCGGTTACGCCGCCTACGCCTGACCTCGGCCCTAATGGCACCGCTTCAACCTGTGAAACTCTAAACCCTGAGAATTTAAGTGGGCACTCCGTCGAGATACGCTACGACCTTGAGCGCGGCCGGCGACTCAAGCTTACCGACATCCGCATCAGCGGGACCAACAAGCTGACTTACGAAGATGTGGCTGGGTTTCTCAGAACTCAAAAAGCAAGTGCGCTCGGATTGATTCCGTTGCTTGGTTATGGCCGCGGTTACACCAGTCTTACCTTACTCGAGCAGGACCGGCGTACGATTAGAAATTATATGCGCAACGACCTTGGTTATCGTCGCGCGGAAGTCGACGTGCTTCAGGGTGTGTCGATCAACGGCGAAAGCCTGATCATTACTTTCCAGGTAACCGAAGGGCCACTGACCCGAATTGGCGGGGTGGAACTCCGCGGCAACAAGATTTACACGGACCAACGATTACGTGATGAATTGAAAACTGTCATCGGTGCGCCTTTTTCGCGCTCCCAGGCGCGGGCCGACGGCGAGCGCATGCTCCAGCTCTATTCGCGTGAAGGCTACATAAGCGCCCGAGTGGATTTTTCGGTTGTCGAACTTCCAAGGAAAGGTGACGAAGAACAGATCAGGCTTATCTATTCGATTAGTAACGAAGGCGACAAGGTCTACATCAATCGGATCGTTATCGGCGGGCTAACTGGCAGCGCTAAAACCAGGGAGACCAAACGCCAGGCGATACTGCGCGTCATTCCCATTGCCGAGGGCGGTGTGCTCAGGTCGGATCGAATTGCCGACAGTGAGCGGGAGCTTTACATCACAGACGCTTACCGGCAGGTGATTATCCGCACCGAGCCAGCCGGAGAAACCGCCTCTGGTTTCAAGCGGCGCGACGTGATCATTGACGTGGAAGAGAAGAAGCCGCGCGTGATGGACTACGGCGGCGGCTTCTCGACCGACACGGGTCCGCTCGGCTTGCTGGAAATAAGCAACGTCAACCTGATGAATAAGCTGCGGCAGGGCGCCATGCGTTTACGCGTCAGCAGCCGGCAGCAGCGACTTAGATTTGAATATCTGGATCCGCGGTTCAAGCGCTATGGCGAAAAGGATTTTGCGCCGCTGGGATTGTCCGTCGAGTATCAACGCGATTCGACGGTGACGCGCTTTTTCCGTTCCGCGATTGACCGCGGCACGCTGGGAATCGTGCAGCGACTCGACGAAGAAGGACACGCGCTGGACGATTTTCTGATGCGGGTTAAGGAACCGACGATCAATCGCTTCACCGCCACGGTGGAAACGAACCGAGTGCTGAATCCGAAAACCCACTCGGCCGTGTTCCTTCGGTATAGTTATGAAGACGTGCGGCTCTTCAATCTGCAGAGTTTGCTAATCAAGCCGGTGCTGCAGCCTGATCGAGCGGTGCGACTCTCCCGGTTTGGCACTTCGTATGTTCGCGATACGCGTGAGAGATGCGAGCGAGGTTTGCTTGGCGCGGTGCGCGACCCCGACGAGGAAACGGGCGCCCCGGGCGAAGTCTGCCGGTACAATCAGCTCGACGCTACCCGCGGCGACTTCTTCAACGTTGATTACGCCATTGCCCTACGCCAACTGGGCGGAAACTTTTCCTTCAACCGGCTGCAGGCCACCTATCGTCGTTATCACAAGCTGAACTCATTTCGCGGAACGGTGCTGGCGGGTAACGCCACGCTGGGCCTGGCGAACCTCTTCAATCCGCGTGATCGCGACGGCAACCCCGGCATAGATGAAATCGATCTTACGCTGCCAATCAGTGAACGATTTTTCTCAGGCGGTTCCACCACGCTGCGCGGTTTCGGTTTCGAAGAAGCGGGCCCGCGACAGGTGATAATTCCTAAAGGTAATTTCATAGATCAAAACAAGAATGTGGTGGTGCTGAATCCATTCACGGTGCCGGTCGGCGGCAATGCCCTAGCGATTATCAATCTCGAGGCACGCATACCGGTTTCCAGGTCGTTACAGGCTGTTCCTTTTTATGATGGTGGGAACATTTTTCGGCGCGCCGGAGATTTGTTTGGCAAACATGACAACACGCCCGTGCCGCCCGGCGATGTAGTCGCGGAGATAAACAAAGAGAACCTGCGCGCCCATTGGACAAACACAGTGGGTCTGGGCTTCAGAATCCAAACGCCCTTCGGCGGCGCCCTGGCGATCGATTATGCGTACCTGCTCAATCCACCGGAGTTTCTGATTCCACAGCGTGGCCCAACCGGAGGCGTCGACGATTTCAACGGCACGCCGGCGATTTATCGTTTGAAGCGAACACAGGTGCACTTCAGATTTACGCAGACGTTTTAGCAACAGTGGGCGGTGAGCAGTTGGCAGGGGCAGCCGCAAGGCGGTAAAAAGGGAAGCGTGAAAAGTAATGAGTAAGATAATCAGACGGACGCAGATTTCCACTATGGCGGCATCGAGGTACAGTCGGAGCCGATCAGTAATAGCTTACGCCATCTGTCGGCTGCTGCCTGCTTTCTTACTGCTCACTGTCCACTGCTCATTGCTCACTCGCGCGGCGCGCGGTCAACAGGTGATCGATAAGATGGTTGCCACCGTAAATGCCGGTGTACTTCCGGAGTGCCGGCAAGTTTGCCTGATAACTTATTCTGATTTGCTTTGGCAGCTGGCGCTGCAACCAAATACGCCCTTGGACAATCCCTCTTCGGCTGAGCTCAACCGGGCTCTGCATCTGCTGACAGATCAGAGATTAATCCTTCAGGAAGCGGAGAAGCTGCCTTCGATTGCACCAACCTCTGATGAAGTTGCGAGCGCGCGTAATGAATTAGCGAAAGCGTTTCCTTCGGAACCAGAGTTTCAACAGCGGCTCCGGCGCGTTGGCCTGACAGCAGAGAAACTCGGCGAGATCCTGGAGCAGCGGGTCAGGATTGATAAGTACCTGGACTTTCGTTTTCGCAATTTTGTGGTAATCACGCAGAACGAGGTGGCCGACTACTACAGGGATGCCTTTGTGCCTCGTTTCAAGGCGCGCGCGCCCGGTAAGATTGTTCCCACGCTGGAAGAAGCTCGCAGCGAAATCGAGAGGACACTCACTGAAGCAAAAATTGAAACCGACACCGATAGCTTTCTCGACAACGCCCGCGACCGCGCGGAGATCGTCATACTCAATCCGGTTTAGATTCAAAGCCAGTGTGGAAGCCAGTCAAGTAGTATAGGATTTGCACACCAATTACTCCTTCGTCGCTAGACAAAATCAGAACTGGGAGCGATAGCGACCAGCCTGAAAGTCAACTCCTGAAAATGTGCACTGGAGAGATACTCCAATTCTGGAAAGTTGGAAGTTGAGTGATTGGCTGGTCGCTATCGCTCCCAGTTCTGATTTTGTCTAGCGATGTTTGAGGGTCCAGCCAGCCGGGAAATTGGCATTCTCACTCTTCGCCCTAACTACGCCGGTCGGCGCAGGTAAGTGCGCAACTGCGGAGGTGTCGCCTTGGTTAGCAGCGCGCTCTTGGCTTTCCATTCCAGTGTGCGGCTGAGTTCAACGAGAAAACGCGTCTCGCCAGACTCCAGTACGGTGATGGGTTCGCCATTGCGGTAGAGGATGCGGTTGGAAGTGTGCGCCGTAACGCGACCTCCGGGCGTGATGATGCCGACCAGATTCAGAGGGTCGGCGGCGCTTACCGAAATTAGACTCTCTGTTTCACCGGCAACAGGATCTGCTATTCGCTCTTCACTTTCCCGAGCAGGTGAGCGAACACCAAAATCCATCGCTCCGCTACGCGTGCGGCGAATCGCTCGCAACATCCCGACGGCTTCAGGCAGTGCAAACTGTTCGCCGGAGATTCCCGCTACAAAACGTCCACCCCGAATCTCACCGCGCGCTTCCAGCCGGTGATAAATGCGAAGCAGGACTCGCCAGGGGAGCACGATGCCTTCGCGCTCGAGCAAGCGTTTGAAAACTACGCCATAACGTTTCAGTAGAATGCGCGCGATCTCTTCGCTGGCTTCTGCGTTGAACGGCTCCCTCCCCGTAGGTTGGGAGGCTTGGGGAAGGCTGCGGTCGAGTAGCGACCAACGTCCCGCGCTCGACATCTCGTAAACCGGTTGTCGGTGCTTCCGTCGTGCTGCTGCCTGCGTGCGGCGGCTGGCAGGCGTCAACAAAGCGCGCAAACCAGCGAAGCTGTCGGAGATCACCAGCCCGTTTGCCACCAGCTCCGCTAAAGCTTCCTCAACCTGTGCGCGCAGCAGTTTGGTGCCTTCGACAATGTCAGTAAAGAAAGATGCTCCGCGTGTAGTCAGATAATCATGAACCGCTGCGGTAGTTGTGGAAAACTCAACTTCGCTTAACGAAGGCTGTGGAAAGACCGAATTCCAAATTGCAAAATTCTTACGCCGCAGCAACGCGATCGGTGTGTTGCGAACCGGAGCGGCGCCGCGCGCGCGTTCGTTCCCAGGTTCGGCCGCAGTTGTGCGCGATGGTGTTGGGGGAGTGAGCCTGGCCCAGACAACTTCTCCCGAGAGACATAAAGCGTCGAGCCAGGCTGGATCGTATTCCGCCAAACGCCCTGGCAACAGTTCTCCTTCCCAGGCGGCTGCCGGAGCTTCGAAACCCTCCAACTGTTCGATGATGGCGCGCACGCTTTCCGGCCCTTCCATCTGATGGTCAGGGGCGACTTTTTGCCAGGCGAGCAGATAACGCATGAAATCAGCGGTCGAGACGGGTTCGATCTCCTGCCGCAAACGATTGAGCGTGTAACTATGAATGCGCGCGAGCAAACGGCGCGCGCACCATTCAGTTTCATTGCCTCCGGGCGTGAACTGTCCGCGAATTACAAAACCTTCTGCTTCAAGCTTGAGCAAGCCTGATTCGATGTCGCTGCGGCTTAGACCGAAAGAGCTGGCAAGCTCCGGCACGGTGGATGGTCCCAATCCTTCCAATCGGCCACGTAAGACTTCTACCAGCGCGCTTTCAAAAGTCCACGGCGTGCGCGCCACGCTCTCAGGGGCGACGATTGGTGGACTCAGTTCCGCGGAAGGATAGATTGCGTTTAGTTGCGGGAGTCGCTCCGCCGCAACCCACAAGTGAATTGCTGGGACCGAGGGCGTCCCGCCCGCCGCCTGGCTTTCTGAGCGCCCACCCCAACCCTCCCCACTTGTGGGGAGGGAGACCTGCAGGACAGCGGCGCGGCGATCGTTCTTCAGTTCAGTGAAGTAGTCCTGCCATTCCAAAGTTTCCGGTTCAGTTAGAAAGCCCAACTCGACCAGCGCGTCGTGCAGTTCGTCCGCATTTTCAACGCGCGGCCAGGCCTCATCGCGCACGCGATCAATAGCACCCTGATCGAGTTTGCCCATGTCCTTGGCAGTTTGCGGATCCAGCCAGCGGCGCTGTTGCACCGCGCGCGTACGACGTTCTTCCAGCGGCGCATCGTCAAGATAAGCATAGGGCCGCGCGTTTAGGATTTCCTGCGCCAGTGGGGAGGCTTCGATCACGTCGCGCGCAAACAAGTTCTTTTCGTTGCGTTCAATCGACGTCAGTAGCTGCTCCAGACTGTCAATGTCCATGGCCTCTTCGAGGCAATCCTTGACGGTTTGATCGACGAGCGGATGCACTGGAATCTCACGCTCACCGCCGCCAAGATTTTCCTGGCAAGCTAACTGGTCCGGGAAAATTGCAGTCAACAGATCTTCCGCATCCATGCGTTGCAACTGGGCGGGTATCTTCTTGCCACCACGCCGGCGCAGGACCGCAAGCGAGCGCGTGACATTCCAGCGCCAGCGAATATTCCACATCGGCGCGTCCAGAAGCGCCTGACACAAAAGCTGGCGTACAGTTTTGGAATTGAGATAGTGAAAGACTTCGTCGAGAGGAAAACTGTGGGTAGGCCCAAGTGAAAGCACCACCGCATCTTCCGTTGCTGCTGCTTGCAGCTCGAAATTAAACTTACGGCAAAAACGTTTGCGAAGGGCCAGACCCCAGGCGCGATTGAGGCGGCTGCCAAAAGGCGAATGCAGCACCAGCTGCATGCTGCCACTATCGTCAAAGAAGCGTTCGAGGACGAGATTGTCCTGCGAAGGCATAACCCCGAGCACCATTCTGGCCACCGCGAGATATTCAACAATCTGTTCAGCCGCCGCGCGCGAAATACCCACCTCGTTAACCAGGTAATCCATCGCCGGTTCGAGATTGAGCGAAGGATCGGCTTTGGGTGGCAAAGACTCGGTTGCTGACAAATCCTCAACTACATCCACGTTCTGGTAGTTAGTAATAATCTCGACGCGGTTCGCCACCTCCTCGCGCAGGCGTGAGACCGAGACCGAAAGCTCCCTTGTCCGGGCGGGCGCTTCGCCCAACCAAAAGGGAATTGAAGGCGGTTGACCGTGTGCATCTTCTACGCGAACTTTGCCCTGTTCGACCCGCAACACACGCCACGATGTGTTTCCCAGTTGAAAAATGTCGCCCTGCAGACTCTCGATCGCGAAGTCTTCGTTTACTGAACCAATCACGAGCTCGCTCGGTTCGAGTACCACTGCATAGTCTGCAGTGTCAGGAATTGCGCCTCCGGACGTTATCGCTGAAATCCGTGCATTGCGGCGTCCGCGAATACGCTGGTTGACGGCGTCGTGGTGCAAGTAAGCAGAGCGTTTGCCGCGCTTGGTTGAGAAGCCTTCGGCAAGCATGCGAATGACGGAATCAAATTGCTCACGGGTCAGATTGCGGTAGGGATACGCCCGCCGGACCATTTCGAGCAGTGCGTCTTCGGTCCATTCCTCGGCGGCTGAAGCAGCAACGATCTGCTGCGCGAGAATGTCGAGCGGCAATTCCGGCAGTTCCAGGCGATCAAGTTCACCACGCCGCACTGAATCTATGATCGCGGCACACTCCACCAGTTCGTCACGCGAAAGCGGGAAAATCCTTCCCTTCGGAAACCCTGCGACCGTGTGGTTTGAGCGTCCCACGCGCTGCAGAAAGCTGGCGATAGAGCGGGTGGAGCCCAGTTGGCAGACCAGGTTAACGTCACCGATGTCGATGCCGAGCTCGAGCGAAGCAGTGGCGACGAGCGCACTAAGTTCGCCTGCTTTTAACCTTTGTTCAGCCGCCAGACGCTGTTCGCGCGCGAGGCTGCCGTGATGCGCGGCTATGTTTTCGTCGCCGAGGCGTTCGCCGAGATGGCGCGAAACGCGTTCGGCTAAACGGCGAGTGTTAACAAAGACCAGAGTTGTCTTATGTTCACGGATTAATTGCGCGAGCCGGTCGTAAATCTCTTCCCAAACTTCGCCGGACATCACAGCCTGCAGCGGCGATTCAGGAAGCTCAATCGCCAAATCGAGCAGGCGCGTGTGACCGCTGTCGATGATGGTGCAGTTGGGAGTGTTTTCGGAATTGATGTTGGCATTGCCGACGAGGAAACGTGCGACTTCTTCGATGGGACGCTGCGTGGCCGACAAGCCGATGCGGGTTAACTGGAAATTTCGGATTTCGGATTTCGGAATGCGAATCTCGCCCGGCGCGAGTTGAGACTGGTGTTGCTGAATCAATTGTTCCAGGCGTTCGATGGAGAGCGCCAGATGTGAGCCTCGTTTGTCACCAACTACCGCATGGATCTCATCAACGATAAGCGTGCGGGTGGTCTGTAGCATGCGGCGCCCGCCGTCGCTGGTCAGCAGGATGTACAGCGATTCGGGAGTGGTAACGACGATGTGAGGCGGTCGTTTGGTCATCGCGGTGCGCTCGCCGGCCGGTGTATCACCTGTTCTGACAAAGGTGCGGATGTTGACCTCCGGCAAACCAAGGGCGCGCAGTTCTTCCTGAATGCCGGCCAGGGGAATTTGCAAATTCCGTTGGATGTCATTGCTTAGGGCTTTGAGCGGGGAGACGTAAACGACGTGAGTGGTATCGTCGAGCTTTCCTTCCACCCCCAGTCGCACCAGGTCATCAATGGCCGCCAGAAAAGCGGCGAGTGTTTTACCTGAACCGGTCGGCGCAGCAATCAGAGTGTTCCGCTGTTCTTTGATGGCCGGCCATGCTTGCGCTTGTGGCGGGGTCGCGGCGGGAAAACTTTTCCCAAACCAACGGGCAACCGCTGGATGAAATATTTCCAGGTTCATAGGGAGGGAAATTATAACTCAGATAATCAGGAATTGCACAAATGAAACGCTGGCCTAGACGTGCAATCCAGGGGTTAAACCATAATCCGCAGATTACGCAGATTCCACAGATTAGACAAAATCAGAACTGGGAGCGATAGCGACCAGCCAATGAGTCATCTGACAAAACCTTCAAATTATCAGTTGACTCTTCGACTGGTCGCTATCGCTCCCAGTTCTGATTTTGTGTGGCAACTGCTGAGTGATCTGCATAATCTGTGGATAGTTCACCCTTAGCGCCAGGCGCCGATGATCAGCCCCATGACTGTGAAAGCAATCGACATGTAGCCGCCATTGATCGCAATGTAGGCCCACGACCTGTTTTCGAAGACACCGATGACGCCGATCGCCATTGCCACCCAGCCCACTCCGGTTAATGCTCCGGCAGTCATTCCCCAGATTGCGTTGGTGCCCGGGCCGCCCAGGAACATGGCGAGGTTCAGCGCCATAATCAGCGAGAAAACAAGCGACCAGCCAAACATACGGGCCTTGCTGAACGACTGTAAATCGGCCTCCGTAAAGTTGTTTGCCCGCATCCAGGCTTTACCGAAGAGCAGGGGCGAATACCAGAGCCCACCCAAAACAAAGGTCGAGACGGCCGCCGCAAAGACTGCGAAATAGTTAATGGTTGAAAAGTCCATTGCGTTTCTTAACTCCTTCAGTTTGTGGGACACGCCATCGTGCCTGATCCGATCAACGGTTGCGGAGTCTAAAGGAGGTGCTGAAACTTGTATTGTAAAAAATTAACCTCGCCACGCAATGACTAGGGGAGCGGAATGTAGTTCAGATATTCGCCGCGTTGGGTGAGATAGGCGGAAGGGTTGAGGCCGGAAAAAGCTTGAAACTCTTTGATGAAATGGGCCTGATCGTAGTAACCACAATCGGATGCGATGGCTGACCACTCAACTTTTTTCTGTTGCTCGATTGTAGTCAGCACCTTTTGAAACTTCGAGATCCGAGCAAAGGTTTTCGGCCGCAGACCAACCACTTTCTCAAACTGCGAAATCAAATGCTTCTGGGTGATTCCGATTGTATTTGCCAGATCGCGGATGGCCAGAAACTGCGGCGAGTGCTGCAATTGACGCACGGCAAACATGATAAGACGGTCGGCTTCGAGCGAGCGTCGCACGTGACCCAACAAGAACGCTTCTAACAGCACAAATCTCGCTTCCGGTGAATCCACTTCCAGCAACTGATCGCGAATATCGTCGACCAGGCGGCCCAGGATTAAGTCCAGGTCGATTACGGAATCGTTGAGTTCGGAAATCGGAAAACTGAAAAAAGGATAGGCGCCGCCGGGCCGAAAACGGATTCCGATCATGGACGTGTTTCCCGAGCCAATGATGATGTATCTGGTTCGTTCGCCGGAAATCCAGGCCTTGTTACAGGAACGAAACTGTTCCGAATGCTCGTCATGAAAGAGTTTTTTCGGTTCCGGATCGAGATCGATTATCAACTCGATGGCGCCGTCGGGCAGCAGCTTCTCGCGCGTGTGTTCGGGGTGGTTGCCGGCTACAAACCAAATGTTCTCGACAAACTGTGAGAGCGGAGGTTTCGGGAAATGTAGTTTGTGGATCATGGCGGACTGCGCACCCGTACTCAACCGAGATACTCGCCCGCGGCCGAGGTAGGTGATCCAATTTCAGCTCCTCTGTGCCACCTCTGTGCCTCAGTGGTGAAGCTTACTCGACAAATCCGTACCACAGACGCACGGAGAACACAGAGGTGGCACAGAGAGTTCAAAATTACTCAAACTGCTTTTTGAATTCTTCGAACTGCTGCTGCAACTTTCGCACTTCCATGGTCAAGGTCACCACTTCATGCTCGAGTTTTTCAAATCTCTCCGAATCCCCACTTTTTCGCCGGCTGGCTGACGATGTTTCCGCTTCGGCAAATGCTTCGATCTTAGGCTCTCCTGACAGGAGATGAGCAAAGCGCGCTTCCTTCTGACCGGGTTGCCGCGGCAAACGTCTAACCAGCGGGTCGGGCTCACGCGAGATCAATGAATTGAGTGTGGATTCAACTTCTTCCAGTCCCGAAAATTCATGCAGTCGAAAGGCGCGTGTGGCGAGCTCGCCGGTTGTTTGCGGCCCTCTGAGCAGCAGGACGCAAATCAGGGCCAACTCCGCCGCACTCAAATGCATTACTTCGGGCAGCACATGCTTGTATTTCGGAACGCGGCTGGTGCTGCCATAAAAAACATAGGCAAGGTTCTTTTCGCGCAAGGTTTCCAGGGCTTGTGCGACCGTTGTTTCATCGTAGGATGTGACGGGGGTGCGGTTGTTCTTCTGATTACAGGCCAGGGTTAGCGAGTTTAGTGTAAGCGGATAGTATTCAGGCGTCGTCACCTGTTTTTCAACCAGCGACCCGAGCACTCTCGCTTCGATATCACTTAATATGGTTGCCAATTGCCCTTTTCCCTTTGCCGTTTACCTGGATCGAAAGTAGTGCTCGAAAGTCTGATTCAATTCATTCGCGCTTTGATACTCTATCAACGTTACACCATCGCTGCCCGCAATCATCGCCGACAGAGAACGTCCTTCAGCAGGTCGATACAGGCAAAGTACTGGTTTGCCCCATTCAGTTGCTTTGCCGATTTCATAACCGACTCCCAGGCTCGGAGTGGTTACCTCAGCGACAAGGCAGTCGGAACTTTTCAACCAGCCCAAGTCGCGATCGTGGATGTGTTGATCGCCGAGGTCCTCACCCGCAGTGCTCAACTCGGCGTCACCAATGTGTTCTGTAAGTACTTCACCATATTCGCGCAGTTGACTGACAATCTCAAGATACGAAGCCCAGTCGTCACGTCCTCCGCGAATTGATGCTGCAAAGTAGATTTTCACTCGGGGAACCCGTCCAGGGCGTCAGGGACTAGCGGATTTGTTTCTCAATCTTTGTTTCACATGAAGCCCGATAGTTACCGACTTGGTTTGCCCCAACGTTCATTCGTCGGAACTAACAAGGTGATATTCAATTCAAGAATCCTTAGCGCACCGGAAGCCAGAGGTCATCCAGCGCTCGTGGGCATGAAAGAAGTTGCGGTAGGTTGTGCGAATGTGAATTTGCGGGGTAGCAAATGAACCGCCGCGCAAAACTTTTTGGTTTACAAACCACTTGTCGTTGTATTCGTCAAACTCGGATTTGAAGCCGGGGTAGGGAACATAGTCCGAAGTCGTCCACTCCCAAACGTCGCCCATCATTTGCTGGCAACCGTATGAGCTTTGTCCGGCCGGGAACGAACCTATCGGCGCCGGCGCCCAGAGACCGTTCTCAAACAGGTTAGCTTTGCTTTCATCGGGCGGGTCTTCGCCCCAGGAAAATGCTATTTGCTGTCGGGTTTGGGGATCGAAAGCAGCAGCTTTTTCCCATTCCGCTTCTGTTGGCAAACGCTTGCCTGCCCATTTTGCGAAGGCCGAGGCTTCGAAGAAACTGACGTGACATACCGGCTCGTTGGCATTGCTTTGGACCGGGTGTAAACCGGCAAAATCGCGAATCAGCCACTGGTCATCCCGCAGCTCCCAGTAAAGCGGCGCGCGCCACTCTTCGCGGTTGACAACTTCCCAGCCTTCGGAGAACCACCAGCGAAAGTTCCGGTAACCACCATCGCGGATAAACTCGAGAAAGTCGCCATTGCTGACGGGCGCGCGATCGAGTGCGTAGTCTTGGAGGAAGACTTGATGCGCCGGCTTTTCGTTGTCGAAAGCGAAGTCGTAGTTAGGAGAACTTTGGACTTGGGACTTTCGACTTTGGACTTGGCTTCCATAGCCCATCCAGAAAAGCCCGCCTTCAATTTCCGCCATGCCTTCAACTTTCGACGATGGGACGGGCGCTGGTTTTATTGGTGCGTCGTACTGATCGCACAGCAAATGCTTGATGTCATAAACGAGCAATTCCTGGTGTTGCATCTCATGTTCGAGCCCAAGTCTAACGAGCGCCAGGACGGTTTCAGTGTTCGCCTTGTGCTCGACCGACTCCAAAAACGCGAGCATCTGTTCGTCAATGTGCTTGCGATACGCGACCGTATCTTTAACTGTGGGTCGCGAGCGAGTGCCGCGCTTAGGCCGCTCAATGCGGGCGCCAAAACCTTCGTAATAGGAATTGAAATAGAAGAGATACTCTTCAGAATAGACTCGGTAACCAGGCTTATGCGCTTGCAGCACCGTCTCGAAGAACCAGGAGGTGTGGCCGATGTGCCAGCGCGGCGGGCTCATAAATTCCGCGGTTTGAATTACGTAGTCTTCTGTCTCCAGCGGCGCCACGATCTGCATTGTCCGGGCGCGGACCTGTTGGTAAAAAGCACTTATTGAAAGGGGACCGGAGACAATTGATTGTTGAATTGTTGAAACCATTTAAAGTGTCCCCCCGGAATTTGTGTCTCGGGGTAAGGATACTCGACGAAGTCAGACTCAATCAAAGAGGCTACTTCACCACAATCGACTTCGCGCCTCGCTCTGCGACTCTTCCTATCGCCTTCGCCTGTGGATAATTTTTCATCAACTGCAATCAAGCAACCCGTCCGCATTCGCTTCCGAAATCGCAATAAGCATGCCACCCGCAGTCTGCGGATCGTAGAGCAGACTTGACGCATTTCCTTACTTACCGACTCATCGATTTCAAGATCATCGCCCACATATTCACGGTTCGTTTTGTCGGCACCTGGTCACCATCCCGGCGGCCGCTAATTCAAGCGCGCCGTCGAGCAGTGGCACCTTACCGGGTTCTATCTCTATCGTGACCGAGCTCGCCCGCGCCATCTCCCACGCGTGGCCGAGCAGAGCAAACCCCGTGACATCCGTCGCGCCTTTCACGCCAAATTCACGCATCGCTTCAGCGGCATGTTTGCCGGGGGTCAACATCGTTGCGACCGATGACGCAGCAACCTCTGGCGTCGTCTTTTCAAACTTGATTCCGGTAGAGATCACGCCGGTACCAATTGGTTTCGTCAGAATAATCACGTCTCCGGGGCGTTGCGCCGGAATTGGTGGCAATCTTTGTCGGGATCGATTACGCCGGTTACTGAATAACCAAACATGATTTGCTCGCTGTCCACGCTGTGGCCGCCAATCAGTGTCACGCCATACTGGTTCAACGTCTCCAGGCCGCCGCGCATGATCTCGCCGAGTATCGCCGGATCGACGCCTTTTTTTGGAAAGCACGTGATCGCCAGCGCCGTCAGCGGCGTGCCCGCCATCGCCCACACGTCGTTAATGGAGTTCAGCGCAGCGATTTGACCGTACACAAAAGGGTCGTCAACGATCGGCGTGAAAAAATCGACTGTTTGCACGATCGCGAGGTCGTCGCGTAGTCGATACACTCCGGCGTCGTCGGCTTTGTCAAAACCAACCATGACGTTCTCGTTATTGGGCTGTGGTGGTAGCCCGCTCAACACCTGAGCGAGTAAGCTCGGTGACAGCTTAGCCGCTCAACCAGAGCACGAAACCATTTCGGTCAGACGCATCGCGCACCTCCTTTCCTGAATTCGTTGGAACGATCTGGCTTTGTTTATAACACCGATTCAGGGAGTTCGCATCGCCTCGGCTTTAAAGCAAAATGGCCGCCGATTTACGCGGGCACCCCGGACCATTCTCAATGTGTCGACGATTATGACTTTTAATATCCGCGACGATTCGCGAAAATCCGCCGCAGACAGACCCATGGCACACATAATTCGCATCGGACCGGCCGGTTGGTCATATAAAGACTGGGAAGGCGTCGTCTATCCACAAAAGCCGGGCGCGAAGTTTGATCCGCTTGAGTATCTGACGCGGTTCTTTAACACTATTGAAATCAACAGCAGTTTCTACCGACCTTTCACCGTTTCCACGGCAAAATCCTGGGCCAGTCGTGTTGCCGAAAGACGCGATTTCATGTTCACGGCAAAACTTTACCGCCTTTTCACACACGAACGCGGCAAGGCGACTGCGGCAGACGAGAAACTGGTGCGCGAGGGCATGGACACGCTTCACAAGGCAGGAAAACTGGGAGCCTTACTGTTGCAGTTTCCCTGGTCGTTCAAGAATACCGACGATGAACGCGTCTATCTTTCGAAGCTGCTTGGATCGGTTCAAGGATTATCCGTTAGTGCTCGAGATCAGGCATTCCTCCTGGAACAATCCACAGATTTACCAATGGTTAGAGGAACTGGACGTTGGGATCTGCAATGTGGATCAACCGCTATTTAAGAAATCTATTAAGCCCGCGGACATTACCACCTCGCCAATTGGTTACGTGCGCCTTCACGGGAGGAATTACCAGGATTGGTTCAGGGAAAAAGCTCCGCGCGATGACCGTTATAACTATCTCTATTCTATCGACGAGTTAGAGCCCTGGATTGCGAGGATTAAAGAGATCGCGGCGAAGACGAAAGAGTCTTACGTGATCACCAATAATCACTTTCGTGGACAGGCGGTGGTCAATGCGCTGGAGATTAAGGCGACTTTGTCGGAGGAAAAAGTGCCCGCACCCACTCCGCTGTTTCGGAAGTATCCGCGGCTGGAGGATTCGGCAGTGCCTGAAGTTGATGACCTCGGCGTCGAACCGAAGCTGTTTCAATAGGCGTGCGTGCACAACTCCGCGCGCAGTCTGTATCCGATATCAGCTCGCCGCAGTCTGCGCAATTGCCTGGGCGAATGCTATAGGTAAACCGTCAGGGTCAATACAAACTGCCAGTCTGATACCCTCGCCTTCCCGCTGCGTCGGCGGCATGACGAACCGGATGCCTTTCTCTTGCAACTCCAGATAAGTCTTGTCTACATCCTCGACGTTAAACCCAATTGAGCAACTGCCGGCTTGCTTGGTCGGGTCACCAGCCGGAGGCGCAGTCGCTGGAACACCGCCGCCATGTAAGGCGAGCGTGGTTGAGCCTGTTTGAAACTCCGTCCAGTCGGGGGACTGAAATTTGAGTGGAATCTCCAGTTTGTCCCGATAGAATTCCACCGAACGCTGCATATCGGAAACAACCACCATCGTATAGTCAATCTGCTTAAACATTTTGCCTCCCTGAACCTGGTGCGACTTTATTTCTTCCGGGCCTTGCCGTCGCCTGTAGTCACGATAATGTCAAACTCGTCCTTAGTAAGAGACATCACCGAAAGTTGCGATTGCCTAATCAAGGGGAGTTGGCTCAATCGCTTATCGTAACGAATGGCGGCGAGCGGAACGGGGTTCTTGAGGGCCTTAACGGGCTTTAGATCAACGGCGACCCATTGCTCGTCGCTGGCCGTCGGGTCCGCGTAAGCGCTCTTAACGACTTCCGCCAGGCCAACCACTGCTTTTTCTTTCCCCGAATGATAGAACAGAACGCGATCGCCCGTCTTCATTTCGCGCAAGTTGTTGCGTGCCTGATAGTTTCTAACGCCAGTCCAATCAGTTCGGCCATCGCCAACAAAATCGGTCCAGGAGTAAGTTTCCGGTTCCTGCTTGACCATCCAAAAGCTGCTTCTCGTTGTCTTTTTCATTGGCGTAGCCTTATCGATTGTTGCCGGGTAGGTGACACTGGCTTAAGATGTGCGCTCTCAATTTCAATCAACCGCAGGAATGCTATTTTCAACGATAGGAGTAATGAACAATGCCCAAAGAAGGAAGTATGGCCCCCAACTTCGCCGCAAAAGACGCGAACAGCGAGACCGTTCGGCTTAAAGATCTACGGGGCCAGAAAGTCGTACTCTATTTTTACCCTAAGGACGATACGCCTGGTTGCACCAAAGAGGCTTGTTCGTTTCGCGATGCGTTCGCTGATTTTAAGAAAAGGGACATCAAAGTTCTCGGCGTTTCCAAAGACAGTGAGGCTTCTCACAAGAAGTTTGCCGCCAAGTATAAACTTCCATTTACGCTTCTGGCCGACCCGGATCATTCAATCGCAGACGCCTACGGGGTCTATGGCGAGAAGAAGTTTATGGGGCGCACTTACCTGGGCGTGAAGCGGGTAACTTTCCTTATCGATGAAAAAGGCAAAGTAAAAAAGGTGTTTGAAAAGGTCAAACCTGAAGAGCACGCCAGAGAAGTTCTTGAAGCGTTTGAACAGTAATGACGCCAGCGTTCTCCGGCGGGACTTCTGGAGATCTCAGATTTGAGATCTGAGATCTCAGAGTTAGGCTGCCACCCACCCGCCAAGCTTTTCCGGTTCTTCCCCCTCCGGATTTCTCCCCGGCATCAACCCCTGAATCGCGCTAAAGGAACTGGGCACATCTCCCTTGCGTTGCGGAACGTTAAAGGCCTCTTCGCGAATCGGCATCTCCGCGGACTCGTTAATGAAATACAAACGCGTGTTATCGACTATCTGGGTCTTTATCTCGCGCGTCCACAGCAATAAATTCGCAATGGCATCGCCAATTTCGTCTTTGCCGAGCCGTGTTTCCTGGGCGATCTCCTTCTGGGTGCGCGCGCCTTTCCGAATTGCCTCTCGCACGCGTTCAACCGGCGACAATTTACTCAAAAGCCTGGTGTAATTTGCCGCTGACGATGAATCCTCGCCTAACTGTGTTGACCAGGAATTTTCAGAGACAGGTTGACTGACGTAGCGTTTACGAGCCGACCTATATTCCTTGAGAGCCCGACGGCTATCGGTCACTTTTTTGCGGATACAGCCTTTGCAATAGAGATTCCGGCCATCTTTTCGCGCGCGACAAACTCCGAATTCCGATAAAGGCAGATCTTGTGAACAAATCGGGCAGTTTTTGCGGTTGACTGCGGCTTCTTCTTTCATTTCAACGCTCCGATCAAGCTTCCAACTTACTGGGATTCTGTGCTGGAAGAAACACGACTCCGTAGTCCGGGCTCTAGAGTTATTGCCCGGCCGCAGATCGGCGTTGAGTTTGATTATTGGCGAAGCTCCCTACTGCAACAGGGAACTCGCCATGGATTGCCTGAGCTGCTTCACTCTGGATGAAAGGGGCTCACAATACCTGATTGGATCGCGTAGCAGGTCAGCGGGGGTCATCGAAAATTTATAAGAGCGAGTAACCCGCAAACACAATCTAAATCAGGTCCGACTTCAACGCTTCACTATGGCAATCATCGCTTCCAGCGAGGGAGTCGCATTATAGTGATCGAAAAAGTTTTTGCAACCCCAAAATTGATTCTTGATGGTCCATTGCTTGGATTGCTGAAATTCATTTCGTTGGAGGCGCCTGGCCGGCTTTTTCGAAATGCAAACAACTCTCTTGCGAGAGGATATCAGATCGCATAAAGAGAATTCTCAATCGTCAGAAAGATCGCGTTCCAGCGCTTTTCATTTTCGCAGGTCTGCAAAATATCCTTGAAAATGGCAAACTTTCTTCGGAGCTATAAACCGTTCGCCATCTGTTTCGCGCAATACTTTCCACTCTCGCTCACATGGTCCTACCATAAGTAGGTACAATCCGGGCGCGCCGTCATAAAAGAAATAAGAATGTGCCTGAGCAGAGAAAGAAATTATTGATCGCATCGAAGTCGGACCGATCAAAACATTCTGTTGGCTCAGGTTTTGGTATGTGACGTAAGCTGAGTGCAACGGAACAGCAATCTGGTGCAACGTCAATACAATTAGTCTCAACGTTGAACAGCGCGGTCTGGATGCTGTTAACGCGGTTTGCGATCTTGCCGACGATAAACAAACTTAAGTCCTGACCAGACGTCGTTTATCGCACAAACTTTTACATCAACAAGGCCGGCGGACAACCCGATCTCGCGCACGGCGTTATCCGAGAGGTCGGTGGCAATGCCGGAGGCTTTTTTTGGCCATGCTATCCAGAGCATCCCGTTCTGCACGAGTTTCCGAGCGAGTCGAGGGAATTCCGTCTTCAGCGTTTTTTGCGAATCAGCGAACAGAATTATCAGATCAAGCGGTTTAATAAGGCTGCCGACGTTGATGCTCACGTTGTCTGGCAGGGGCGCAAGTTCTTTTTGAATTCCTTTTGGCGGATTCACCAGCCCGGTCCGAAAACCTTCTTTGAAGCCGAGTTTTTTTACCAGTGGTGTTCCTGAGTAACCGGCCATTTGGTTAACTCCAATCAATAAGCGCCTTTTCCGACTTTGAGGCTGGGTCGTTTTCTTGCGCGGATTCTTGAAACCTGTCTTCAGCTTGTGGTTTACTTCTCTGACAACTCGCGCTGCCAAAACATTTTTGTATTTCAGCAGAAAGCTGCGCACAGATTCAGGATCGCGCTTTGAGAGTTCGCGTAACGCCCACGATAAAGCCTTTACTACCATATCATCGCGATCTGCGACCAACATTTCGCAGACCATTAGTGTCCGCACGGTATCTCCTCTGCCTCCACGAGCTTTGTTGTTTAGCGCGATGGTGCTAGCCGCGGCAGTCCGTCTCCACCAGCGTTCTCGGGAAGATGCCCACCGCCGGATCAAGGCATTCGAAACCTGCCTCTCACGCCACGCCGGTCCTGCCAGATAACAGGCAAACGCGTCCACTTCTCCCCAGCTGTTGTTCCCGGCAGCCAACTCCGCTAAGGATTTAGCTTTCAAACTACGCAAAGCCTGCGGGTGATGGAGAATCAGTTCGTAAGCAACGAATCGTGGAACTACGCCGTGTTGGACAAGTTGCCGAGCCAAAGCCACAACCAAATGTGCCGGAGCTTCCGCGAGACGCTGCGAAAACATGCTCCTGACTCTTCTGATGGCCTCTGTAGTTGGAATACTCACAGCAGAAAGGTCACTGACAATCCGATTCTCAAGGTCGTCCAAATCGTCGCCGCGAATTATTGCGGAGCCTGATCGCAAATTCTTTTGAATCGAACTTCGGCTTACCACAATTTCAAGATTCTCCACCAAAGGAACCCGAAACCCGCCCAGATAGGGATATTCACTGCCGACGCTATGAATCCCAGCCACCACCATTTGCGTTGACTGACATAGCCACCGCCAAAGTAGATCGGTGCGGAGGTTGTCCCGAAGTGAGTCAACGAAGCATCAAGGTTTGAAAAGTAAGCTAACGAAAGCACGGCAAGGGATGGCGGAGCGCCGGCTGCGAGTATCACCACTAAAAACGGTGTGTACATGGCGGTTGCATGCGCAGTAATGCTGGCAAAACCGTAGTGCGCATAGAAATAGATCAGCAGGAGTACCGCCAGGGCCGCTCCCCACTTCCAGCCCAGCGTAAAACTCGAAGCAGTCTCGGCGAAGCGCTTTGTGATTCCGGTCTCCCCGAGACTTTCAGCCATCCTGACTAACCCCCCATACCAGATGAAAACATCCCAGGCTCCGCGCTCGCTAAGAATGTCTGCCCAATCCAGTACTCGGCTTACCAGCAGCAAACACACGCCAAGCAATGGTGGAACCGAATAATCCAGGCTTGCCAGGTAGGAGAGAGTGGAAATGAATGGCGTAAAAGGTACCACGCGGGCTACGAAGGGAATTGCCCCGGCGAGTCCGCGCACCAGCCACAGGCAAACAACCCCGACAAACACGATTAGCAGCAACTTCTCAGCTCGCGTCAACTTACCCAGGCGCTGAAGTTCGGCTCGGGCAAACTCTGCGGCAGCCGGCGTGTGTTTGATTTCCGGAGGAAAGATTCGGTAAAGCAGTTGCGGCACCACGGCGAGGGAGATTAAACCAGGCACGAGCGCCGCCAACGCCCAGCGAGTGTAAGTCAATTCAATCCCGGTGGTTTGCAGAGCAAACTTGGCAATCAAAACGTTTGAGGCCTGGCCGGTAAGAAACATTGCGCAAATGATCACCCCAGCCTGATACAACACCACCATCAGAAAGGCCCCCAGCCGTCGTGCGGTTGGACCCGGCCGCGATTCATAAGCTTCTGACAAACTCTTGGCGATTGGGAAGATAACCCCGCCGGCACGAGCGCCGGTCGATGGGATCATTGTTCCCAGCAGCACCTCGGTTGAAATCAGTGCGTAAGCGAGACCTAACGAGTGGTGACCTATGGTGCGTATAAAGATAAGGGCGATCCGACGGCCAAGTCCTGTTTTGACCATCGCCCGTGAAATGAAAAACGCCGCCAAAACCAACCAGACAATTGGGTCGGCGTAGCCGGCCAAAGCACTCGCCACCGGCAGGGTGCCCGTTATCGCCAATGCCGAAACGCCGATCAGCACCATTGCTCCGCCGGGGATTGGCCGCACAATCGATCCAACTATGGTCGCGATGAAGATGGCGAAGAGATGCCAGGACTGACTGGTGATTCCGTTTGGAACAGGGATCACCAGAAGGATAAAACCAGAAGCCAACACAATTGCCCATCGAACCAGTCTACTTTTGAACGAGAGGTGTTGATCTGAGGCAACTGCTGCGGGATCTACAGCTGGCGAAGACTGCGGAGTTTCTTCCAAGTTTGTGAATCCTTTTAAGCCTGCGAAGCCTCTAAATTGGTGGAGCGCCGTTCCCACACGCTGTTTTGGGACATTGATTGGAGGCTCCGGGAAAGTGGGCGATACTATTACGTCAAATAAACGGTTAACTCAAGGTTTTTGCTTCCTTGCTGAATTGAAGGGGATTCAAACCTTTTTCCCGTTTGGCCTCGTAGATATAAGCGCGAGGTAATAACGACGCTTTTATGAAGAACGAGATCAAGTCGAGCGAAATCACGGACAAAAAGGTTTATCTGAACCGCCGTCTCTTCATGCGCGGTGCGGCACTGGCTACCACTACAGCCGCGACTGCTCTTCTCTATCGAAAGCTCAATCCACCACTCGTGGAAAAACCGAAGGGCGAGACGCTCGTAAGTGTCGCAAAGCCCATGGTTAACAATGGCGCGCGCGATGGGTTTACAACCAACGAAAAACTGACAGCCGTTGAAGACATAACGAACTACAACAATTTCTACGAGTTCTCCACCAGTAAGCAGGGCGTGGCTGTTGCCGCAGCTGGATTCGTGACCAAACCATGGGATGTTGTGGTTGGCGGTCTCGTAAACAAGCCCAGAACTTTTGGGTTGGAGGAGCTGCTGAAATTTCCCCAGGAAGAACGCATCTATCGCCTGCGTTGTGTCGAACGCTGGTCAATGGTAATTCCCTGGGTTGGATTTCCGCTCGCAAAGCTACTGGAAAAAGTCGAGCCCACTGCGTCCGCAAAATACGTTGCCTTCCAGACCCTTTACGATCCGAAGCGCATGCCGAATCAGTCAACCGGAGTGCTTGACTGGCCTTACGTTGAAGGGCTTCGTCTGGACGAGGCGATGCATCCCCTGACTATCCTGGCAACAGGCCTTTACGGCGAAACTCTGCCGCCGCAGGACGGTGCTCCCGTCAGGTTGGTGGTGCCCTGGAAGTATGGCTACAAGAGCATCAAGTCAATTGTGAAGATAATGCTGGTGGCGGAAGAACCACCCACGACCTGGAATATTCAGGCGCCAAACGAGTATGGGTTTTACTCGAACGTTAATCCCAATGTTTCGCACCCGCGCTGGAGTCAGGCCGAGGAACATCGCATCGGCGAATCGGCCTTTAGCGCGCGCGATACACTGCTTTTCAACGGATACGCCGAACAGGTAGCCCATCTGTACGACGGGATGGACTTGAGGAAGTATTACTAGGGGGAGGACTCAGGACTCAGGATTCAGGAGAAGGTGGGTTCTGAATTCCGAACTCTGACTCCTGAGTCCTGAATTCTGAGTCCTGTTTTTATGAAAGACCTTCGCTTCTCAAAATTCGTCATCTTAACCAACGCCCTGGTGCCATTGGCGTTGCTGCTATGGGACGTGTATCGCAAACGGGTGGGCGCAAACCCCGGTGAGTTCATGACGCGTACGACCGGAATAATGACTCTGGTCTTCCTGATGATTACGCTTGCCGTTACCCCGGCGCGGAAAATTACAGGAATAAACTGGCTCGTCAAATTTCGTCGCCTGCTTGGACTCCTCGCGTTTTTCTATGGTTTTTTACACCTGCTGACCTATATCTGGTTTGATCGTTACTTCAATCTCAAAAGTATCCCGGCAGACGTGTTGACCCGTCCCTTTATCGCCTTCGGAATGACCGCTTTTTTTCTGATGCTGCCGCTGGCCATCACCTCGACCGACAAGATGGTTAAGCGGTTAGGCGGAAAGCGTTGGAGCAAGTTACACAAACTAATCTACGGCGCAGGCACAGCCGGTGCTCTGCATTTCTGGCTGTTCGTCAAATCTGATACCCGACTTCCGTTGACATTCGGCTTTATCCTCCTGCTCCTGCTGGCGCATCGTCTATTTGTGAAGTTTTACCCGCCTGCTCCTCCTGTTTCTGCGGGCACTCTGATTCCACGGAAGTAATATTTTTGAGTTTGGGGAATGTCCACGCTCTTCTCACTGCGACCCCTCGCGGCTAGAATCCTGCCATGAGTGATCCGTTAAAGCGGTTTTCAAGCCGGTCCGGCAACTATGCCAGGTTTCGTCCAGGTTACCCCGCCGAGGTCCTTGAAATTCTTAAGAACGAGTGCGGGCTCAATGAGACATCGGTGATCGCGGATATTGGTTCAGGCACCGGAATCTTGTCTGAACTGTTTTTGCAAAATGGAAATTCCGTGGTGGCTGTTGAGCCGAACGCTGCTATGCGCCAGGTTGCGGAACGGCTCCTCGACAGTCATGAAAAGTTCCGAAGCGTTAATGCTGCGGCCGAATCCACAACTCTGGAGACGGGAAGCGTAGACTTTGTTACAGCCGCGCAAGCGTTTCATTGGTTTGATCGCCCAAGGGCCAAACGGGAATTCGTGAGAATCCTGAAACCAGCGGGCTGGGTCGTACTTATCTGGAATGAGCGCCGGTTAGACTCAACCGTTTTTCTGCGCGCTTATGAAGATCTCCTCCTTCGTTACGGAACCGACTACGAAAAAGTGCGGCATGAGAAGGTAACGGGGGAAATTGCGGAGTTTTTCTCCCCAGAGAGTTTTGAGTTGCAAACCCTCGAAAACGCGCAACATTTTGATTTTGAGTCACTCAAGGGCAGACTACTTTCTTCGTCCTATGCACCTGATCAGGATCATCCGAATTTCACCCCAATGCTTGAGGAACTTGAATACATCTTCCACGCGAACCAGAAACAAGGCATCGTAGACTTTGAATACGAAACAAAAGTCTATTACGGGCACCTCCAACATTCCATCTAGCTTGGAGATTTGGGAAACCACTCACGCGACTTGCTGGGAGCGCGGGCGCCCCCTCCCTCAACGACCGCGAAGCGCGAAAATGGATTTCCTCGAAAGACTGCGCCCCTGCGGCGCGTTTGCGGCGGGGACGCCCGCGGTCCCAGCAAATCGCTTGAACGGTCACACAGCACAGCGCAGTTTAGTTTGAATCAGCTGACGACTTTGATATCTTTACGCGCTGCGCACCCCGGAATCACCAAAGCCCAATGATCCCGCATGGAAATGAATCTGACTAAAACGGCCCAACACTACGGCGGTATCATCGAGCTGGCGCTGCAAAAAGTCAGGTATTCCCTCCGCGGGCGATTCTCACACGCTAATGAGCAAAGCATTCTGGCAAAGTACATTGAAAAACTGCTGCCCGACGATCGACCAAGAACGGTAGTAGACATCGGAGCGGGGAACGGTGTGCGCTGGTCAAACAGCTATGCACTTCTGTTGGCGGGCTGGAAAGCGTTGGGGGTCGAAGCTGATCCGCAGAAGTTCGCTTTGTTGTCGAAGGTTTATGGAAAGTTTCCTGCTGCTCATGCCTCGAATTCGCTGGCCTCGCCGGAGAATATCTGCGCTTTACTGCGCGATTTCGATATCGAAGAGAACTTTGGTGTACTTTGCGTCGACATTGACGGCAACGACTATTGGGTCCTCGATGCGATTTTGACGCAGTTCCGTCCAGGTCTGGTGGTAACAGAGATTAACGAGAACATCCCGCCACCGATCAGATTTGTGGTTAAGTTCGACCCCGACTTTCAACTCCGACATCACTTCTATGGTTATTCCATCGCGGCTCTTGAAGATCTTTGCCAGCAGCACAATTACGGCATTTTGGAATTGGAATACAACAACGCTTTTCTAGCGCCTCGGGAATCAAGAGGGGCGCAGTTTCGCTGCGCAGCGTCCGTCTATCGTGAGGGTTACCTCAATCGACCGGAGCGAAGAGAGCGATTCGCCTCGAACATCGACATGGAGCCTCTGTACTCGTTGAGTCCCGGGGAAGGTATCCAATTTCTACGTGAGTTTTACGCCAGAGACGAAGGAAACTACTATCTCGCGGCGGACAAGGATTCGCTCGAAGAACTGATAACGCAAACTGCCGGCTCGCGTTCCTGACGCTTAAGACCAGAGCAGACTTGCATTCCGCATCATCAAACAGAATGGCCCGATGACTGAAAATAGACGCAGCGACTAACCAGTTGCAGCAAACCTTACGACCGATGATGAGGGGCATGCGCTGCGGGAATTCATCACCTGGGAGACGAAGTTCCGTCTGTCCTGATGGTGATTTCGTGGATGGCTTTCTTTCAAAACCTCAGCGATAGACAACTCAGGCCGCCGTCCATTTTTTGAAACTCTGTCATTTCGAGTGGGATCGTTCTGTAGCCCAGACCTCGCAACCTTTGTTCGAACCCCGGATACCCCGCCGCTATCAGTACGTAATCGTTAACTCGGATACAGTTTGCCGCATACCCTTCATCCGCATTCACGCGCATGAGATCATAACCGCGAAACTCCTCGCGCTTAGCCAGCGCCTCGGTTACCACCAGACGGTTATCACCCAAATACGCCAAGCCACTCTTCAGATGCAAAATGTCTTTCATAGTTCGAATGTCGACGAAGCTGAAGGTGTAACCGTAGGGTGTCAGCCATTCGGCCAACTGCCCGGCGCCGGCTTCGTTTGTTCGCTCTGAAAGGCCAATAAAGAAATGATTTCCTGCCTCGCAAACGTCGCCCCCATCGAGCGTGCCAGGCCCTTGAATCGAAGCTATCAGCGGGTAAAGGCGGGAAAGCGTTTCCTTGATGCTTACCACCTCTCCCATGCGACTGGCGGCACCTGGCCGCGTGAGTATCGCCGCAGTTGGGATCGTCACAGCAGTGTCCTCAACAAACGTCGAGTCGGGATATCTCTCGTCGGCCTCGAGATAGATTAGCTCGAGCCCACATCGCTGAAGCGTCTCGCAATATGCCCTGTGTTGCCGCAGCGCCCGCTTGTATTCCGGCGCGCCCAAAGCGAAACGGGTTAGTCCGTCAGCGTAATTTGTCCCTGGCGGACGAACAATAGCTCTACTAAACATGTCTGCGGGATGATGCTCAGGTTTTTGACTACAACTTCGGTCAACGCGTAGTGAGGTGCCAAGTCGCTACATATCCGGCTTCTTTCGCGCCTTGACGTCAGTGAGAACGATAGTTACGACCAGAGCGACGCCGGCAATGGCGGCCAGCAGAAAGAAGATCATCGCAAAGCCGGGATAGCCGAGTATCCTGAAGGGAGTATCGACACGCATCAGCATCGATGCGCCCACAATCAACGCCGCCAGGATCAACCCAAGGCTAATTCGGTTAGCTACTTTCTGCAGACCCTCGAGCACAATCTTCTCGTCGATAGCGTTTACGTCAACTTTAAACTCGTTGTTGCCGATAGTGTCGAGGATCTTGTTTACGCGCCCGGGCAGTTTTTCCACGAACTCTTTGATCTCGACTACGCCACCAATTAAGTTGTTCGGCGCAATGCTCTGCATCAGGTTGCGTTGCAGTATTTCCATCGCTCGTTGGCGAATGATGGCAGTGGGCTCGAAACCGGGATCAAGGGTAAACACGACTCGATCCAGATTCAGCAGTGTTTTCGCTACCATGGTAAATTCGCCGGGAAGCCTAAACCAGCAGTCAGCGGAAATCTTAGTTATTTCGAGTACCACCTGTCCGGAGTTCAGCCTGCTCAGGCTCGACTCACCATGCTCCGCAACGAGTTCGCCAATACGTTTGGTGAAGTCAGATTTATTAAAACGAGGTTTCGGCTCGCCCATGCGAATGGTGACCTCAGCCGCCTCTTCGCCCTTTCCTTCGCTGATCGCCAACAAGAGCCGCAAGACGTTATCGCGAAAACCAGGCAAGAGACGTACAACCATCCCCAGATCCAGGAGCGCGATTTGATCGTCTTCAGTGAGGAAAACATTTCCAGGGTGCGGATCGGCGTGGACAAATCCGTCCAGCAGTATTTGCTTCAGGTAAGCGCGAAATAACTCGCGGGCGAGACCAGGGCCGTCTATTTCCATCAAACGCAGCGGAGTCAACTCTGTGATCTTCTTGCCCGGAATGTATTCCATTGTCAGGATGCGCGAAGTGCAAAAATCTTCGACCGGTTCAGGGATAATGATTTGCTCGAACTCCCTGAGATTTTCGCTGAATGTGATGAGGTTCCCGGCTTCGAGCTTAAAGTCGAGTTCGCGGAGCAAACTGCTTCGCAAACCGTTGAGCATGTTCTCAAAGTCATAACGCTTGCCAAGTTCGGTATGAGCATCAAGGAATTGCGCCATTTGGCCCAGCGCTTCGAGATCTTCGACTATCTGCTCGCGAATGTCCGGCCGCTGCACTTTGACCACAACTTCACGACCATCGCGCATAGTTGCCCGGTGCACCTGCGCCAGCGAGGCGGCCGCAAGAGGTTCCGGATCGAAATCCGAAAACGCTTTCGAGATACGCACGCCGATTTCGCTGGAGACGATGCGATCTACTTCTTCATAAGGGAACGGTTCGACCCGGTCCTGCAAACGCGACAGCGCCTCGAGGTAAGGAGTAGGCAAAAGATCGGCCCGCGTCGAGAGCAGCTGACCCAACTTGATAAAGGTGGGCCCAAGCCTCTCCAGATCAGCTGCCAACTCTTCCGCCTTAGGCGTTGTCTGCGACAGATCCTGTTCGCTAAGGTCCAGGTGGTCTTCAAGTCCCGCCTGTTTCACCAGGTCTGATCGTCCATACTTCACGAGCAGAAGAGTGACGTCTTTGTACCGTTTAAGGCGTTCGGGTTTTAGCGAAACCATAACTGCATTCCTTTAATCTGACTGGGGCTTGTTTTGGCGCTCTGACATTGTACTAAACCTTGCCCTCTCAAGCCCCAGGGTTTATGCTGCGGCCGATCTGTCAGAAAATGTTTGTCAGGGAAAGAACGGAAGTCTTACTTAAGAATCACGTAAGGCTTTGGCTTGCGTAGTGGTTCGCTGCCACGCGTGGTCGTTTCGAAGGCTTGCCCCGGGTAAAGACACTCATCGTGTATCGCTCTTGAATACCGGCAGGCAGGGCTGCCTGACTTACCTCAGCAAAGGAGTTTGCAAAAAATGATTAGGAGATTCGCACCGCTGATTTTGTTGCTGGCCGGTTTGGCCCTGCCAGTGCTTGCGCAGCAGCCCGCAGCATCGCCCACGCCGGCAACTGCGGCACAACCTGCACCACCGCGGACACACTTGAAGGTGGGCCAACCCGCTCCCGACTTCACCCTTACCGACACGGAAGGCAAGCAAGTTAATCTGCACGACTTCAAAGGCACGAAAAACGTGGTCCTCGCGTTTTATGTGCTCGCCTTTACTGGTGGTTGAACGAAAGAATTGAAGGCGTATCAGGCTGATATCGCCAAATTCGACGAGACAAACACTCAGGTTCTGGGAATTAGTATGGACAGCTCTCCGGCCAACAAGCGCTTCGCGGAAGATATCGGCGTGAAGTTTCCTTTGCTGAGCGACTGGCATCGCAAGGCCGTTAAGGACTACGGCGTCTACAACGAAGCAACGGGATACGGAACGCGCGCAACATTCGTGATCGACCAGAACGGCATCATCAAGCACATCGAGGAGGGGCGCAGTGCGGTGGATCCGACGGGCGCTTACCAGGCGTGCAACTTATTCGATAAGAAGAAAACTAACTGAGATTAGTTGGACGAAAGTTTAGGCGCAGGATTCGCACCGGCGAGTCCGCGATCTATCAGGGCGCGCAGTGCGTCGATGCTCATCTCGCGTAGGGCGACGCCATTGACGAATACCGCAGGTGTGCTGTCTATTCCGTAGATCTCACCCTCATCGATATCATGCTTTACTTCGGCAGCGTATTTGCCGCCATCAAGCTCGCTGTCGAAACGCGCGCGATTCAAGCCCAACTCGCTCGCGTATTTTTTCAGTGAAGCAGGGTCTAGCTTATCCTGTCGCTTGAAAAGTAAAGCGGTGTATTCAAAAAACTTCCCCTGCGCGTTCGCCGCATTGGCTGCTTCTGCCGCCTTACGGGCATTCTCATGTCTCGCCAGGGGAAAATCGCGGACTACCAGTCGTACCTTATTGCCGTAGGATTTCAGTATCTCTTCCAAAACAGGCTGAATAGCCGCGCACGACGGACATTGAAAATCTGTAAACTCGACGATTGTTACCGGAGCTTTTGCATCACCGCGAACCGGATCGTCATCGACGCTTATTGATTGCACGGGTAGCGCAGGTTCCGAGATTAGGACGCGGATGGTAGCGCCCGCTCTAAGACGAGTGGAGAGGACCGTTTCCAGCCGCTGTCGATCCTGCTCCTGCAGGTAGTTGGCGATTTGATTGCTAGCCGCCGCGAGCTCCATCGGAATCCTTGCCTTGTTTTCGGAATAGAATTTAGCGATCTCGGCTTCAGTTGGCGGATGGATCTTTTCGGTTATTTCCTTCCGCACAATTTCTTCCGGCGGCACATTCAGCCGACCGGCCTCCGCAAGCAATAGCATATCGTTAATGGTGACATCCAACGCCTGTCGGGCAAGTTGATAAGAGTTCAGACGGAGCTTGTAAACGATTGGCTTCAGCCTTTCATCGATCGTCCCCGCGGTTATCGGCAGCCCGCCGACAGTAACAATCACTGTGGCGGGTGGCAGACCGGATTTTGCCGGAGCGACATTTACTACGGAATTAGAAGCTCGCACACGCTTAAGGAACGAATCTGTGAGCTGCCCTTCGCGCACACCCTTCAAATAATTTACGACCTGCTCGCGCAGACTGACTGGATCGGTTTGAGTAAACTGGTCGCGGTTATCCTCAATGAACCGATCGATCTCCGCTGCCGTAGGTTCAGTGATCTTCCTGACAATTTCAAGGTTGTACAACTGTTGTGGACTTGTCCTGCGCTTAGCGGCTTCGCTTTCGAGTAAAAGGGTATTGACCTGGACGTCAATCACCTGTTTACGAGCCTCGGCGATTCGAGCATCCAGCGCCTCCACTTCCTGTCGCACTTTAGGATCCAGGTTGGCGGTGGTAATGCTTTCGCCATTGACGGTGGCCAGCGCAATGGGAGCGCTGGGCGTTCCCGCGGCAGGGGCCAGCATTTCCGGCTGCGCTTGTGTCACCGGTTGATCCACTGCCGGTTTGGTAACTGCCGGTCGCCTACCTCCCCGCCGGCGCGGACCCTGGGCTCCCGCCTCAAACGAAAAAAAGAACAACAGGACGACGAGGGAAAGAGTTTTTAAAGTGTTCATTTAGTAAGTGTCCGCGAGATTGAAAACGCATGATATTGGCAGCAGTGGTTTGATCGCAAACGAGCCAGGCGGGTTGTCCCGGCGCTGGTTCTGGCAGGCTTAAAACGATTGGGGAAAGCTGAAGCCTTTGGAGGTTCGGCTTTCAATGGTAGCGGATGATGCTTCGCCGGCGTGGCTTCGCGGGCTTTCGCGAAGGCAGCAGGTTCTTTTGCCGACCATTGAGAATGAAAGCGAGTCCCTGATGAGTGACTCCGAGCAGCCGCGCAGCACGTGTGACGCTACCATCGGAAGTATCGAGAGCACGCTTGATCAGTTCACCTTCGTAACGCAGCACCTGTTCTTCGAGCGACAGATTGCTAGTAGTTGCAGCTGGTTCGCCAGCGGTCGATGTTTCGGCTTTTAGTATTGTTCGAGCAGATGCTCCGAGACGAGCTTTAATCAGCGCGTTTTGAGTGTGTCTCAAGGCTGATTCCGCGCGGCTGTAGTAGTCTCGCAATTCACCGATTGAAATGCTTGTTGCCAGTTCCTCAATAACGGTGAGAGATGCGATACCTTCGCTTTGCGGATCGCCTACCTGCGCGGCGACGCCGATGGCTTCGTTGAGTGCTGCAAGAGCCTCGCTGGGTCGCTCCAGCCTGGCAAGTGCTACCGCATGCGTCGTAAGAGCCGCGGCGAGATTTGATTGTTGGTCGCCGTCCTTCAGAAACTTAACTGATGAACTGGCAATTTTTTCGGCTTGTTCAAGGTGACCCTGAGTGAGGAAGACCCGAGCACGCGAATCTTCGACTTGGGCCCGAGCTCCTTTGTCGTTTAGCTTGTTAAAGATCAGGAGTCCTCTATCAAGATGCTCGTGAGCCTCTTCAAACCTTTCGAGCTGAGCAAACAGCAAACCGAGATTATTCTCAACGAACGCGAGGCCACGGATTTGACCAATCTGTTCAAGTTCGATACTTGCGGCAGTAAACTGCATCAGGGCCCGGTCAAAGTATTCTTCGCTATGTCCTGACGAACCAATGTTCTTAAGTAAGATCCCAAACTCACTATGAAACTTACCCTTCAATCTATGATTGCTGCTGGCAGCGAAGAGCGGCTCTGACTCAGAAAGAAGTCGAAGCGCTTCGGAAGGCCGCGAAGATACCTGCTCAACGAGCGCCTTATTTAAGATTGCGCGCAGTCGTTGTTCGCTTGGCAAATCGCCCAGGCGCAACAGTGCGGCGTCAAATGTAATCCTCGCTTCATCAAGGGCACCCGAACGCCAGTAGCAAATACCAAGCTCCACGCGCGCTTCGGCGACCTTTTCCGTCAGTCCCAGTTCCTCGAATTTGGTGAGACTCTCCGAGATGAGATCCTTGGCAATTTCCTGCGCTCCCGCAGTCTGTCTCGCGCTGCCCAGCCAACCTGACAAAGTGCCCACCAGCAAAAGCATTTCCGCCTGAACGTTTGCAGCGAGGCCATCAAGCTTTGGACGATCACCTACGTCCTGCCAGAACTCGGACAGCACCTGCCGAGCATCCTCAAAGTTCTGCGCATCCTGCAGCTCCTTTGCGCGCACGCAAAGCCCAAGGGCCCGCTCGTTACCGGTAGTTGTCGACGCCTCAGGGGCAAGCGAATCTAACTGCTTTATTTTCATGTGAGGTCGTTCCTTCTATTAACATGCAAGAATCCTTGCATGAGGATGTGGGGGCGGCTATTATGCGCCTCGGCAGAGGCCCTGATTTCCATCTTTGTGTGCAACTGTAGTTTTACCACCCCAAAAAACCAAATTAGGAGACAAAATGAAAACGTTTAAAGTAATCTGTTCCGCGACAGTTCTCGCGCTTTTCCTCAGTGTGCCGGCCTATGCCGAGGACCCCAAGCCTGGGGATATGCACGACCCTGGCATGGTTTCCTGCGCCTATGAAATACCTTGCAACGCCGCAGACGACGGATCAACGGATTTAACAACAACAAACGATAGTGATGTCAGTCTCTCGGCAATCGTCGACATGCTTTGGACTGTAGCTTCGATTTTCTAGGACAAGCAAACGCCTAACCAGGTACAGATTTCAAACCTGCCGTCACTGGAGTGACGCACGTTCTAAGTTAGTGTGCGACTTGCCGCGTATGTTCTTTGAATACCGGCAAGGGGGCGCTGTTCACGGCGCATACTACCTTCATATTGTACGGGAGAGCAAGAGCCAATTGACGTAATTGCTCCTTGCAAGTACTGCTGCACTCCTGGGAAATCGCCTGGGATCGCTTACAGGCTGAGGTCGGATCAATTCCTGTTCGCTGCGACCAGCTTTTGCACAGTCTCCAGTGTGTCGACCTCGCTTGCTTTCTTGTCTGGCCGCAATCTGAGAATTCTGGGAAAGCGGAGCGCGTAACCACTCTTGTGCCTTTTTGACGCTTGAACACGGTCAAATGTAACTTCAATCACGATTTCCGGCTCAACCAGCCGAACCCTGCCGTGTGCGAATTCCTTGATTGTGTGCCGGGTAAACCACTCGGTCATCGTCGCCAGCTCGAGGTCAGTCAATCCTGAATAGGCCTTGCCGATGTTCAGCAGTTCGTCGTCACTTTCAGAACGGCGTACGGCAAAAGTGTAGTCGGAAAGCAGCTTCCTGCGCTTGCCGTGTCCAACTTCCACCGACGTGACAACCACATCGAGGGTTGCGATGGCCCGCTTGAGCTTGAGCCATTCGCGCCCGCGCCGGCCCGGTTTGTAGAAAGACGTTGGACTCTTGATCATCAGACCTTCATTTCCACGGGCCCGTGCATCGTCAAATTCCTGATCGAGAGCTGCAACAGCCTCGAAGCGCTTCGCCACGGAAACGCGCACCGCTCCCTCGCTCGGGATCAATTCCTCCAGGAATCTGCGACGCTCTTCGAGAGCCTCATCCGTTAGCACGCGCCCACGCGCATACAGAAGGTCGTAAGCAACGAGAATCACAGGAACCTCGCGCAACAGTTCCGCGCTGATCGTCTTCCGGCCCAGGCGTTTTTGCAGCTCGCTGAAAGGTAGAATTTGGTCGCCTCGTGCAGGCACAACTTCGCCGTCGATAACAGCGTCAACTTCGAGAGCCGTGAGGGGTGGAAGCAGTTCCGGAAAGCGGTGCGTGATTTCATCCATAGTGCGAGAGTAGATGGCCACGCGACCGTCCTTGATGTGGGCCTGGGCACGAATGCCGTCAAATTTATCCTCCACAAAAAACTGATCCGGCATGGTGCGCGCAATGTCCGCGAGATCGGCGGCGGGAGTTGCCAGCATGAACTTGATGGGATGAAACAGCCGCATGTTGACGTCTTGCAGATCGTCAGCTCTGGCGCGCACGGCTGTTTCCCCAAGGTCGCCCAGCAGCATATTCACCCGGGCCACGGTCGCGAGCGGACGTTCGAAGGCGCGGGCGATAGCATCCTCGACCAAGCCCTCTCGCAGGCCGATTCGCAGATCCCCGGCCAAAAGCTTGATGAGGTATTTGGCCTCGAGCGGCGTAGCCTGACTTAGAACGGTTACCAACAGACGGGTTTTATTTTTGATCCCACGCGTTTCACTTAGCCTGGCAATAATTGATTCTGTTTCGAAGAGACTTATGGTGGGACCATGGAAGCGCCTGGCGGCCTCGACAGCCTCATGTGCTGTTTCGCCGGCGTCTCCGAGCCGAACATAAATTGGCGCAAGCTCCTGCTGACTAAAACCGGTTGCTTCGCTCAAGGCCGTGCTGATGATGCTGCCACCGACGTTGGTTGTGCGCGCGTCGTTCTGGGCGAATTGGTGTCCGGCGAAATAACGAGCAGCGCGTGCCAGGTCAGTATCGCCAAGCTGCTTGAGATACGAGCCGACGAAAGCAGCCTTCTCGAGTTTCTTTGTGGTAGAAGCAACCTGTTCCGCCACCTCCGCGAAACCCTCGAGCAATGCAGTTGCCTCCGCGCTGGTAGGATTCGCCCTATCTGCTATCAATGCCATAAGTCTTCCTGGATAGCCCTGTTAGTATTACGCCCCGGTGCGCCTTCGCGTTAAAAGGTTGCGGGACGGCAGGGCGGCTGTCAAGCAAGCGAATTTGCAAGTTTGCGTTAGATTAAAGCTTACGTAATTCGAGTTTTGTAAACTTCCAATTTCTGCTTTATCTGACCACGGGTTACAATCCTCCATCTCGAACGAACTTTCCCAACGAATGTGTTGAAAGGTATTTTGAGCGAGTGATGCTACTGATTCTTGAGTCTCTGGGCAGTACCGAACTGGTTTTCATCCTGGTGATGGCGCTGGTTTTTTTCGGCCCTCGTAAGCTGCCTCAGATCAGCCGCTCATTGGGCAAGAATCTGGCAGAATTTCGACGAGCTTCCGAAGACTTCAAGCGCACCTGGGATCGAGAGGTGAATCTCGAAGATGGCGCGAGCGCCACTGGCCTGGCACTAAACGATCAGAACTCGATTCTCAATCCCGATATGACCGGCCGGCCTTTGCAAGCGCCGAGTATCGCGAGCGTGCCGCCGGATCAGGTGATCGCTCGTCAAGCGACTGGTTCGGAGCAGCTTCCTTCTTCCGACGAAACAAATCCGGCCGATCAAAGTGATGTTATTGACGAACCCAAACACTCTCCCAAAAATGACTGGTTGTGAGTAGTTAGATAAAGATAATTATTGATGTCAACGTTTCAAAGAGCACTTGGAACCGGGAAGTCGAAAGAAGAACAACTCGGCGGCCAGATGTCTTTCCTCGAACATCTGGACGAACTCCGCAGTCGCCTGATCCGTTCACTCGCGTTTGTATTCATCGCCGCCACCCTCTGCTGGTTCGTTTCTGATCGGATCTACGCTTTCCTGGCCGTCCCCATCAATCGCGCCCTCGCCGAAGCACAGCGGCGTCAGGTGCCAATCAACGGCCTTACCGGCAACGAAAAAGTCCTGCCACTAAGCGCGGTCAAGGAAAACGATCTCGGACGTTACATCTTCTCCGAAGAAACAAAGATCGGAACCAGCGTGATACCGCCAGGTTCTTCGGTGATGGCCCGCGTGGTCAAAGATTCGCAGGGGCAATTCGCATTGTTTACTGATGAAGCTTTGTATGCAGGCAACACGATCATCCCGAAAGGTGTTCGTCTGCCCGTCGACTTCAAAGCTCTGCCTGAAGACTATGCAGGTATTAGCGACAGGCTGGTGGTCAATAGCCTGATTGATCCCTTTTCGCTTTACGTTAAAGTCTCGCTCTATGCGGCCCTCTGCCTATCTGTACCATTTCTGCTGTGGCAGATTTGGGCTTTTGTTTCCCCCGGACTCTATCCGCACGAGCGCGGCTACGTCACCCCGTTTATTGCGCTGTCATCGATTTCATTCATACTTGGAGCAGCCTTCGCCTACAGAATAATTTTCCCGCCAGCTGCGAGGTATTTGCTGGGGTTGGGACAGGACTTCAGGCTGCTGCTAAAAGCTGACGACTACTTCGATTTCATCATCATCGTAATGTTGGGAATGGGTATAGTTTTTCAGATGCCGGCCGTTACTTATGTGCTGGCGCGGATTGGGTTGGTAACCGCCAAATTTCTGATAAAGATTTGGAAAACAGCATTGATAGTTATTCTGATTGCTGCCGCTGTTCTTTCGCCGACGAACGACATACCCAACATGCTCTTGTTTGCCGCTCCCATGATCGCGCTCTACATTGTATCCATCTTTGTTGCCTGGATTTTTAGCCGTCCGCGAACCGCTGTTTGAGCGGGCAAAAAGGCAACTTAAGGCCGCATTTGCGGCATCTTGACTGTGTTCCCTCGGAAACCTAGAATCCTTTCGTTTCCGCAGTGCTTTAGATTCATGTCAGAGTCCGTATTCAGTTCAAATAAGGTTTGTATCAGTTATTAGCAGGAGTTTAGTTATGTATTGCCAGAATGCCTCTTTTCGGCTGGCCGTTTTCTCGCTCGTACTCGCGGGAACCAGTTTATTTGGGTTCGCGCAGGACAAGACGAAAAATCAGGATCCGATGGACAAGCCCCGCAATGTGAAGCCCGAACTGAAGAAGGCTTACAAGGACTGGCTTGAGAAGGACGTTACCTATGTCATTACCGACGAGGAGCGAAAAGCTTTCAAGAAACTGGCAACGGATGACGAACGTGAGCGGTTTATCGAGGAATTCTGGCGCCGGCGCGATCCCGATCCTGACACCGATGAAAACGAGTTTAAAGAGGAATACTACGAGCGCATTGCTTATGCCAACGAGCATTTCGCTTCCGGCATTCCGGGCTGGAAATCAGATCGTGGCCGGATCTGGATCATGTATGGCAAACCCGACGAGCGCGAGACTCACCCTTCGGGAGGCAGTTACGACCGTCCCTCCTATGAAGGCGGCGGCAACACCACGACCTATCCCTTCGAAATCTGGTTTTATCGTTACCTGGCTGGCGTAGGCTCAGGTGTCGAGATTGAGTTTGTCGATCCGACTGGCAGCGGCGAGTATCGCATTGCTCGAAGTCCCGATGAAAAAGACGCGATGCTGAATATTCCGGGAGCCGGCTTGACTCTTTCTGAGCAATTGGGACTTACCGATAAAGCCCAGCGGGTTGGCGGCATGGGCGGTATTGGCAACAACAACTACACGCGCGAACAAGACAGTCCTTTCTCACGCTTGCAACTGTTGGCCGATCTCAGCCGTCCGCCGCAAGTAAAATTTAACGACCTCGCATCTGCGGTGAATACCGGCGTCATCGAAGAGAATCCGCTGAACTTCGACGTCCGCGTAGACTTCTTCCGTCAGTCAGACGAACGCGTAATCACGGCGATCACGATTCAGGTTCAGAACAAGGATTTAGTATTTCAGGATAGCGGCGGTTTACAGCAAGCGCGAATTAATATCTTCGGCAGAATTACCTCGGTGGCCGGGCGCCGCGCAGGCGTTTTCGAAGATCCTGTGATTACCACTGCGACGGCCGAGGAACTAAGTGATGCCAAAGATCGCAAGTCTGCTTATCAGAAAGCTGTGGCATTGCCGCCCGGCACCTACAAAGTCGATGTGATTGTTCGCGACGTGGCCTCGGGAGCTACCGGTGTGCGCCATATCGCCCTGCCGGTCCCGAAGTATGATCCGCAGAAACTGTCGACCTCCACGCTGGTGTTGGCAGCAAAATTAGAAAACATGGGTGATAGACCCGCCGTTGGACAATTCGTCATCGGGCAAGCAAAGGTAATTCCCAACGTTTCCGGCATCTATCGTCGCGGTGAGCCGGTCGGCGTCTACATGCAGGTTTACAACGCCGGCATTGATCAAACTACGTTGCGGCCTTCAGTCGATGTCGAGTATGCACTCCTGAAAGATGGCAAAGAAGTTGGCAAGCAAGCTGAGGATTGGCGCGGCATGAGCGATTCAGGTCAGCGTTTGACGCTGGCGCGCTTGATTGATACGCGACAGTTAAGCCCGGGTGAATATGAATTAACGATTCGTATTCGCGATCGCGTCTCCGGTCAGGCCCTGGCGCCGGCTGCCAAGTTCACCGTTGTGCAGTAGCCAGGCGGTAAAAGTTGAATCCAATTCGCTTTAGTTGCTAGCTGCCTGGATCGTACCGCAAGTGTTGTGTCTCCCTGTCACGAACTGGTGTCTCACTCAAAAAGGGAGTCCTGCCGTGTTCAAAAAGCCCGAGCTGCGCTTGGTTCTCGTAGTCCTTTCATTGTTGTCGACCAGTTCTATTGCGGCGGCGCAAACTGCGCAAACTGGGCCGGCAACGCCAGCGAAGCAAATCAAGCAAAACCAAACGCCGGACGAAAAACCTCGCAGGATTAAAGCGGAACCAGACAACGCCTTCACACGCTGGCTCAAAGAAGATGCTTCACTGATCATCACGCCTGCCGAGCGTGCGGCTTTTGAGAAACTCAAGACTAACGACGAGCGGGAAAAGTTCATAGCCATCTTCTGGAGCGATCGCGATCCCACTCCCGACACCGAAGAAAACGAGTATCGCGACCAACATTACGAACGCATCGCTTACGCGAATGAACACTTTGCGTCCGGTGTGCCCGGCTCGATGACGGATCGCGGCCGAATCTACATTAAGTTTGGCAAGCCCGACGAAATCGAAGCTCATCCTGCCGGCGGTTCATACCAGCGAATGTCTTACGAAGGCGGCGGGATGACTACGACCTATCCCTTTGAGAAGTGGTTTTATCGCCACATCCCCGGCGTGCGCAGCGGGGTCGAGATCGAATTCGTCGATCCCTCCGGTAGTGGCGAGTATCGAATGGCCCGGGACTTCGGCGAAAAGGATGCATTCGCTCACGTGGCCGGATACGTGCCACCTGCTGATCAGATGCCCGGAGGTTATCTGCGCGCACAGGATTCGCCGTTCGATAGAATTATCCTGGATCATGACCTTCAGAAGGCACCCGAGATCGAAAGGTTCGTCGATGGCACACAAACGCCGTTGCTTGACGATAATCCCCTTGATTTCGACATCCGAGCTGACTACTTCAAACTTTCCGACAATCGCGTTATCACTGCTTTCACGGTTCAAGCCGAGAATCGAAACCTTGTTTTCACTAACAGAGGCGGCCTGCAAACTGCCCGGCTTAACATCCTGGGGAAAATAGTCGACCTGACAGAACGTCGTGTGGGTGCATTTGAAGAGTCTGTTTCCACGAGCACGACAGTTGCTGAATTGACCGAGGCGCGTAGTCGGAGATCAGCATACTCGAAGGTGGTCATTCTTGCGCCGGGTCATTACAAAGTCGATATCGTGGTACGCGACACGGAGTCTGGAGCGGCTGGAGTCAGACATTTGGGAATAGAAGTTCCTAAGTATGAGGACGGCAAGCTCGCCACCTCCAGCATGATACTCGCTGCCAAGCTGGAGAAAATGGACGATAGGGAAGCTCGTGGCCAGTTTGTGATTGGACAAACGAAGGTCATTCCTAATTTGACCGGACTCTATCATCGCGGCCAGCCGGTGGGCGTCTACCTGCAAATCTACAACGCCGGGATCGATCAAACCACCTTGCGCCCCTCGGTCGACGTCGAATATGTGCTCTCAAAAGCCGGTAAAGAGGTAGTGAGGCAACCGGAAGACTGGCGCGGAATCAGTGAGTCTGAAAAGCGTCTGACGCTAACTCGACTGCTCGATACGCAGGCGTTAACACCGGGTGATTATGAGGTGATGATTCGCGTGCGTGATCAAGTTTCGGGGCAGACGCTCGCGCAAGCGGCGAAGTTCACGGTGCTGCCATAAGGCGCTAAACATGTTAACCAGGACAATAGAGCCCGATGCGTTGGGCTCTATTGTTATTTACGAGTCTCTCGAATGCTAGAATGAGTGAAATGGACAAGACCGATCTAGTTGGATTGAGCCAGGCTGAACTAGTTGGTTTTTTGGAGCAGATTGGTGAGCCAGCCTATCGCGGACGGCAAATATTTGCTGCTATCCAACATCGCCGTCTGCGTAGTTTCGATGAAATGAGCGATCTGCCGAAGTCGCTGCGCGAACGTCTAAATGAAATCGCTACCGTCTCGACCCTGAAAATTGAATCACGTTATCTCTCGGAAGACGGAACGCGTCGTTTCCTGATGAAGACGCATGACAATTTTCCCGTCGAGACAGTTTTCATTCCCGAAGAACGTCGCGACACGATCTGTTTCTCATCGCAATCAGGTTGTCCGCTGCAGTGCACATTTTGCCTAACGGCACAATTGGGTTTGCTACGTTCGCTAACACCCGGAGAAATCGTTGAACAGATAATCATTGCGCTTAATGACGCGTACGGCATGGGTGAGAAAGCTCCGCGTGGCACTAATTTGGTGGGGATGGGCGCGGGTGAACCGTTTCTGAATTTCGACTCACTACTGCAGGCGACGCGCATCATGGCTGATCCGCACGGTCTATTCATCGTGCCGCATCGGGTGACGGTTTCAACCGCCGGAGTGGTGCCGCGCATTCGGGAATTAGCCACGATTCCAGATCGGCCGAACCTGGCGATATCACTCGCAGCGTCCACCGATGAGTTGCGAGATGTGCTGATGCCCATCAACAAAAAATGGCCGCTCGAAGAACTGCTCGGCGCCTGCCGTGAGTTTGAGCAAACACTCAAGGCAGGCGAGCGCTTTACATTTGAATACGTGATGCTTGATGGCATTAACGATTCAGACGAGCAGGCACGGCAACTGGCGAACCTGCTCAATCGGCACGATCTGCATGCGAAGGTGAATCTGATTCCACACAACCCTGCCGATCCGCTGCCATATCAACCGTCGCCGGCGACTCGAGTAGAAATGTTCAAAAGTATTCTCGAGGCAAAAGGCATTCACACCTTTGTTCGTAAGCCGCGTGGCCGAGATATTTTTGCCGCCTGTGGCCAACTAGCTGCCGTAACACCATCGGTCGGCTTGGGAGCCGGTTCACAGGTCGCGTCGAAGCAACGCTGATCACTCTGGAAGTATCTGAAAACCAATATGCGATTAATAACTAAACTTACCCTAACAACCGCCTTGCTCCTTATACCGGCGAATTTTTTTGGCGCAGCTGTGCCGCAGTCGGCGCCCAACATTGACGTTAATGGCTCGTTTGCCCCGAACAAGGTCGGCCGTGGACGGGCTGTGAAGGGAATTGTGATCATGGAAATTCCCTCCGGCTATCACACCAACTCCAATCGGCCGCTGGAAAAATTTCTTATTGCCACGCAACTTCAGATTGAGGCGCCGCAGGGAATTCGCGTCGGGCCGGTGGTTTATCCGCGCGCGTTATTGCGCTCACTGAAGTTCTCGAAGAATAAAGTGTCGGTTTTTGAGGGCCGCACGACCATGCGCTTCAGTGTCACGGTTCCCGGCAGTTTCAGCGGAAACTCCGCCGAGCTTAGAGGGCGTTTGAGGTATCAGGCCTGCAACGATGACACGTGTTTTCAACCCCAGACGCGCGAAGTCAAGATGTGGCTCAACGTGGAATGATTCGCCGTACTCTGGCAGTTTAGAGTTCAAGCTTTAGCTTTGCTTATAGTGTAGGGAAGACAAACTAAAGTTCGAACTCTAAGCTTTTTGTCTTCCAATCACGGACATCAGGCGCCCCACTTTGCCGTGCAGGCTTTTCTCGCGTCGATAGGAAAAAAAGAGATCGGTGCGACACATAGTGCAAAGCGGTGCGCTGCTTATTCTATCCGGATCGACTCCCGCTGAAATCAACTGCGCTCGATTCGCTGCCAGCAGATTGATGCACGCGTGTTCTGAACGCGTTTCCCTAAAGAGGTCCTGCCCGGCAAACTTGCGCCTGAACGGATCGATCACGTCTGGTCCAACTTCATAACAACAAGAAGCCGCGGCAGGGCCGATGGCAACGCGCACATCACGTGGGTTGGTTTGATAGACATCTTCCATCCGGTCAAGTGCCTTAGTGGCGACTTCAGCCAGGGTGCCGCGCCAGCCCGCATGGATTGCGGCAAAGGCTGAGGTGACAGGATCCCCGATCAATATCGGCACGCAGTCTGCGGTCTTAACTCCCGCCAGAACACCGGCGGCGTTGCTGACAATCGCATCGCAGTAGATAGTATCGCCGCGAGCGTCCTCCGCCGGTTTCGCTTCAGCGAGATCGTTGATCAACCGCACATCTGAGCCATGCACTTGCCAGCAGCCGGCCAGCGCCCATTCGCCGGACTCGTTCGGGAAAAGCTTGAGAAAGCGTCGTCGATTCTCCAGAATGTTCTCCGCTGTGTCTTCATTGAAGCCCGCGAGATTGAGAGAGTTCTCCGGCATAAGGCTGGTGCCGCCAATTCTGGTTGAAAACCCGTTGGCAAAACCGTCAGCCTCGAGTGGCGCGCAGACGAGCGCTTGCACACCGTCAAGCAGGCGCCAGTAGAACCCGGCGTCATTTAGTTCGTGGTCATTTATGATTGTTGCCATTGGCATAGACATTATCGAAGTTACGCGTATTCGCGAAGTGCTCGCGCGCACGCCCCGTTTTCGCGAGCGAGTGTTCACTGCTGCCGAGCGCGCGTATTGCGACAGCCGCGGAGCGGTGGCGGCGCAACATTATGCCGCGCGCTTTGCTGCAAAAGAAGCGGCGCTGAAAGCATTGCAAACTGGCTGGCGTGGTGGAATTAGTTGGCAGGACGTGGAAGTGGCCTCACGCGAATCGGGCGCACCTTACCTGGTTCTTCACGGTCCGGTGCTCGAACTTTTCAACAACTCCGGCGCCACCGCCGCGCATCTTTCGATCTCGCATACTACTGATCACGCGATCGCACAGGTAGTTTTGGAGAAGGTCTAGCCCGCTCCGCGGACTCTGCACCGATTACCGCATTGAGTTCGTGAGCGTTCTTCTCCCGCGCACGTCCACATCAACGCGGGTTGACGTCAACGAAGGGGGATTCTCCGACTGAAAGATTAAAACCGGTGATTTTGAGTGTTGGGTCAAGATCGGCTCATCATTGCGATCGCCTTCAACCGCCTGATCCGAATCAATCCCATTTGAGTCAGGCAGATTTCCATGCATTAAGCACTCGACAGTAGGAGCCAATCTTTCTGTCACTGCAATTAGTTCGCGATGCGGACAGGAGAGAGTTGAGATTCCTCCGTAGTCAGCGTCAATTTCCACGAATCTTATGCCTTCCGGGCAATCGAAGTTTCTGCCACCGAGCTCAGGTTTTAATTGCACCGCTGCCTTCATGAAATCCGTCCAGGCTGGTAAGGCCGCTTCGGCGCCGGTTAGTCCCAACTGTTCGTTGTCGTCGAAACCAATCCAGACTGCGCAGACCAGGTTGGGCGTGTAACCCACGAACCAACCGTCGCGTGAAGTCCCGGTTTTGCCTGCGGTCGCCGTACCCGTTACCAGATCGCGCGACGCGCGGGCGGTGCCGTGATCGATAACGTCGGAGAGCATGTTGGTGATCATGTAGGAAGTGGCAGGACTGATCACTTGCGCATCCGTTTCGTCGTCGGCTACCGGCTGAGCCGGGGGTTCGCCCACACTCGAAATTACTTTCGGCTTTACCCGGCGCCCTCCATTTACGAAGGCGGCATAAGCGGCGGCGAGTTCCAAGGGCGTCACTTCTTTGGTTCCAAGCGCGAGCGAGGGATAACGTTCGGGTTTCGGTAGTCCAAACCGTTCAGCCAAATTCGCGATGCGCGCTAAGCCGGTCTGCAGCGCGACATCAACGGTGACTACGTTCAACGATTTCACCAATCCCGTGCGCATGGTTACGTCACGCATGGTATAGCCGCCGCCAAAGTTTGCCGGACGGTAAAGCTTGTTACGATCGTAGACAAATTCACGCGGGGAATCGGAGAACAACTGCACCGGAGACATTCCATCTTCGAGGGCTGCGGCGTAGACGAACGGCTTGAAAGTTGAACCCGGCTGGCGTCGCGCGTCGGTCGCGCGGTTCAGTTGCGATTCTGCATAGTCGCGACCGCCAACCATCGCCAGCACGTTGCCGGTTTTTGGGTCGAGCGCAACGAGCGCCGCTTGCGGCTTCGCAGCGAAGTTCTTATGAACCTTGCCGAGATGCTCGAGTTGGCGTTTGATGGCAGCCTCGGCGAGTTGCTGCAAGTCGAGATCGATGGTCGTGTAGATTCTCCGGCTGGCGGGAGAAGCTGCAAGCTCGGAATCCGCAGTCCGGTTCACAAAGTCGACAAAGTAAGGCGCTAATGAGTTGTCGAGATGCGACGGCGGAGCCACAACAACAGGCTCTCTCATTATCGCTGCACCCTCGGCGGCATCGATCCAACCGTCGCGAGCCATAGCTTCCAGTACAACGTTTCGGCGTGCCTGGGAAATTTCCGGATGGTGTAGAGGCGAGTATCGCATTGGCCCCTGAATCATGCCGGCAATCGTTGCCGCTTCCGCTAGCGAAAGGTTTTTCAACTCCTTGCCGAAATAAATACGCGCCGCTTCCTCTACACCTCGCACCGTCACCGCGCCGCGCTGTCCCAAATAAATTTCATTGCAATAGAGCGCAAAAATATCTTCCTTTGAGAGCCGTCGCTCGAGCGCGAATGACAGCATAGCTTCCGCATATTTACGCCGCAAAGTTCGCTCCGACGTAAGGTAAGTGTTCTTGACCAGTTGCTGAGTAATAGTTGAGCCACCTTGCCCGGGGCGATTCTCGTCCGCGTTATGCAGCAACGCGCGAACTATTCCAAAAACATCTACTCCGGAGTGTTGAAAGAACCGGCGGTCTTCGGTTGCCAGTATGGCGTGCAGCAGAACAGGCGGGATGTCGGCGAAACGAACTGCCTCGCGCTTGCCGGCTTTTGAGAACGGATCATTGGAAAGGACCTCGGGCTCAAGGGTGAAGGAGTCGATCAAAATGCCGTCATCCTTTAACTCGGAGATTTTCTGGTCGCTGTCGAAAGTAATCGTGACCAGACCTAAGCGGACCTGATTTGAGTTAGGCCGAATTTCAATTGCGGCGGCTGATTCCCGGAAGCTGCCGCTCCAGACATTGCTACCTTCCGATTGCACGTAGCCGGCCCGCCTCAACGAAACGATGAGATCCGCGCGTGACAGTTTCTGGCCAACCTGGAGTAGACGGGGTGCGGCGTAAAGACCGGGACGACTGGTCAGATAACCACTGGCCAGTCGCGCATCAATCATTCGCGAATAATACTTGTAGGAAGAGAGAAGTGAATCTCCGCCCATCGTCAGGGCAATTGCGAACAGCCCGCACAATGACCGAAGCATAAGCCGGCGGTTACTTTGAGGTTGTCCATGAAAAAAGGAAAACAGACGTGCCGCAAACCTGCGTGGTGAAAAAGTGCGACCGGAGTCGGAGATCGATATGACTTCGATGGCCATGGGGGCTATTGGCAACGAGTAAAGGCAGATCCTGGCCAAGAGTTGGGCCGGGTTTCCTCCCGTCTTCAACCCTTCAGTGCTTCAAAGTTTTCCGAATGCTTCTTATAAAGTGCGAATGGCGTGAGAATTCTTGAGTTTGGCGTTTCCAGTAGCAATCTTCCTCTGTGCCACGGACGACCCACAGAGGTTTCAAACCAGGTCAATGTTGGCTTGAACCATAATCGCTTCCGGATTTTTGGATCAGAAGGAATCTGCGACGCTCGTCTTTGCGCTGGTCTGCTCCTTCTCTATAATGCAAACCACCGTTCAGAAAATTTCATCCCTGGAGTTTCTTTAATGCCGAAACCTATTCATATTGAAGCAGCAGCCGGCGACGTGCTCTTGCTGACCGGCACGATGAAGGGCGCATTTGTACTTCGCTCAAACAAGGACCGGAAGCAATGGGAAGTCGGCGGACCTTATTTCCCTGGCCGCGCGATTTACGCGTTTGCCTACGATGATCGTAATGGACGCAAGCGTCTTTGGGCGGCAGTCAACAGTCCTTTCTGGGGCTCGTATTTGAGTTCATCAGATGACTTTGGGAAAACCTGGACTGAGCCGGAAACCTACGGCGTAAAGTTTCCCGAATCTGCGGACTCGTCGGTAAAACAGATCTGGCAGATTGCCATGGGACATCCCGATGAACCCGATACTTTGTACTGCGGAGTCGAACCGGCCGCATTATTCAAATCAACCGATGCCGGCGAAACGTGGTCGTTGGTACAGGGTCTGTACGATCATCCGCATCGCGCGCAGTGGCAGCCGGGCGGCGGCGGTTTATGTCTGCACACGATTCTCCCGGATCCTTCAAACAGCAAACGCTTGTTCATCGCCATCTCGACCGGAGGCGTTTATCGAACTGACGACGGTGGCGAAAACTGGCAGCCTCGCAACCAGGGCGTACGCGCGCAGTTTCTGCCTGAAGGTCAGCAATATCCGGAATGGGGACAGTGCGTTCACAAGATCGTCAGTCATCCTACAAACCCAGAACGCATGTTTTTGCAGAACCACTGGGGTTTATACAAGACTGAGAATGGTGGAGACTCCTGGACAGACATCGCTAACGGTGTTCCGTCGGACTTTGGTTTTGCTATGGAGATCGATCCCAACAATGCCGACAGTGTTTACATTATTCCACTTGAGTCAGACGAGTTTCGTTGCACGCCGGAAGGGAAGTTGCGACTGTATCGCACACAGAATGCCGGCGAGTCCTGGGATGCCGTAGGAAATGGATTGCCTCAGGAGAACGCGCTGGAGACGGTACTACGCGACGGTCTGTCAGCGGATCACTTGCAACCCACCGGAGTGTATTTCGGTACACGCAGTGGAAAACTGTTCGGCTCTGCCGATAGTGGCGAGTCATGGAACGCGATTCTCGAGAGTTTGCCGCCCGTAGTTTGTGTGAAGGCAGCGCAGGTACAGTAAGCGCCCCACAACCAGAACCAGATACATCAGGAAAAACCAATGAAAAAATCCCTCGCTGGCGCCCTACTTGTTTTGTCGGTGATTGCAGTCGTTGAAATCGGTCGGGCCCAGGATAAAAAGCAACCCGAACATAAGTTAATCGAGTTTCACATGGCGCTATTGAAACGCGGTCCGAATTACAAGGCTGCGGGAATGCCGGCTGACCTGCGGTCTGGACATATAGCGAATGTTATGTCCCTGCTTGAATCCGGGAAGGCCGTCATTGCCGGACCGTTCGCGGACGACGGCGACATCGCTGGGGTCTTGATCTTCCGCGCCAAATCAGCTGAGGAAGCGCGCACCTGGGCCGAGGCCGATCCGGCGGTCAAGAGCCGGATTCTTTGTTGCCGAGATGCATCCGTGGTGGTCGGAAGACGTGATGAAGAAACCTTCTACTCCAGTGAAGCTGACGACTGCCTATCTCGTTCTGCTGACGCGTGGCGAGAAATGGACGCCGGAAAAAACACCAGCCACCGAGGAACTGCAAAAGGCGCACATCGCAAACATAGTTCGTCTGGCGGAAATGAAAAAGCTTGTGGTTGCCGGTCCGTTTGGCGATGACGGCCAACTCCGCGGAATCTTTGTTTTCAAGGTGGCGTCGATTGAGGAAGCACGCGCTCTGACCGAGACCGATCCCGCGGTGAAGGCTGGGAGGTTAGCAATCGACCTTCACCCATGGATGGTTCCCGAAGGGGTTCTTCCTTAATTACTGATACATTATGATCACTTTCAATGTCACCGGATTCTTAACTGACTTTACCAACGGACAAAGCCAGATCGTCGTTGACGCGCCGGCTGCAACTGTTGGGGAAGCTCTTGATACTTTGTGGCGCCGGCACGTCGGCTTGCGCGATCGCGTGTTGAATGAACAGGGAAAACTCCGGCAGCACGTAAACATTTTCCTCAACGACGACAACGTGCGACGCAAGGAACTACTCGACACGACGCTACCGGACAACTGCGAGATTACGATTCTGCCGGCGGTGAGTGGCGGGTAAGAAAAGAGAGTGAAAAGTGAAGAGTGCAAAGTGAAAAGTGAAAGGTCTAATGAAAACAATGTTCTGATTCATACTTGACTTTTCACCTTTCACTTTTCACTCTTCACGGTCTTACTTATGAGGGCCATCTGGAACAACGCAGTAATAGCGCAAAGCGACCACACCGTCGTCGTTGAAGGCAATCACTACTTTCCGCCTGAGGCCGTCAACCTGGAGTATCTGCAGTCGAGCACCAGCCATACACACTGTCCCTGGAAAGGCGAGGCCAGCTACTACAACCTCGTTGTTAACGGCGAAACGAACAAGGATGCGGCGTGGTATTACCCTGAGCCGAAAGATGCGGCTGCCGAGATCAAAGATCGCGTCGCGTTTTGGCGTGGCGTGAGGATCGAAGACTCGTAACGCAAACTGTTAGTTTGCGAGTTTGCATGCAATTCAGCGAGCGGCAGTGGAAGCGGCGCAAACTAACAGTTTGCGCTACCAAGGAACTTCGCCGCCGCGAGAGCCGTATAACCTTCTACTATGTATTGTCCCACCTGCGGCTCAGAAGAACGACAAGTCAGCCAGTATTGCCGCGCTTGCGGCACAGATCTGGGCGGTGTACGCAGAGGACTCGAGCGGCCGGATACAATTACGGCGTCGGCAGTCTCGGCGCGCGAAGAAATCACTCGGGTGATGGCCGAGAAGATCCGGGAAATGGAGGGCTCGCGGGAACTGAAGCAAGTGGCGGAAGACGTTCTGCCGCAGATTGAAAAGTTTCTTGAGTCGCCGGAAGAGAAGCGGCTGAGACGAGTACGAGCCGGCGTAATTCTAGCCGCCAGCGGCCTCGGTGCGGCTTTGCTGATCTTCTTGATGAGTATCAAGGAGCACGATCTCATGCCCTTTATCTCCCTCGGCGTTATCGCGTTTCTGGTAGGGCTGGGCCTGGTCATCAACGGACTTGCCTTCACAGTCCCGAGAAAGACTATTGCCGATCGATCGGCGGACGCGCAGTCGCAAAGGGAACTGGAGGCACGAGCCCAAAACGCTTACCCCGCCAGCCAATTGTCCAGTGGGGGGCAAACCACAAACGACCTGCCAGGCCCCGACAGCCGGATTGTCGCTCCCGCTTCTGTGATCGAGCACACTACACACCACCTCAACCCGAACAAATCGTAGCTCGAAAAATATTGGACTGTTAGATCAGGACGTGAAGTCTCGGATGTCTTTGAACGGGGTGCGAGCATTCTCGAAGTTGGGGCGATAGTAGTAAGCGGCGCCGTCAAACTCCTGCTGCCAGCCTTCTTCCATTCCTAATTCAGCCAACGCCGTGAGGGCGCGCAGCCATTCAGTCTCAGTGATGCGTCGAGACAACAGAATGTGGCGCTTGCTGGTGGCTGCCTGATGCGTCGGGTAATACTGGGCCATCAATGAAACTGCGACGCGCGGACTGAGCTCGTCTTTGATCCACTCGAGCGACTCGCGCACTCCGCCAATGTCGTTTGGCAAAACCAGAAGACGGATGATGAGCCCGCGCTGCAACAAACCATCCTCGTCGAAAACCAGCTCGTCGCCCACCTGCCGATACATCTCGGCGATGGCTCGGCGCGCATGTTCCTTGTAGCCCGGGACCTTGGAATAAAGATAGCCCGCTTCGTCTTCCGCATATTTGAGATCGGGCAAATAGACGTCAACGATCCCTTCAAGCAGCCGTAACACTTCGACGGAGTCGTAGGCGTTGGTGTTGTAGACAATCGGCAGGTGCAATCCCGCCCGCGCTGCCAGCAGCACGCTGCGCGCAAGCTGTGGCGCGAAGTGAGTAGGCGAAACGAAGTTGATGTTATGACAGCCTTTCGCCTGTAGCTCGAGCATGATTTCTGCCAGACGTTCGTGAGTTATCTCATTCTTGAGCTGCTGCTTGTGAGTTTGTGAGATCTGGTAGTTCTGACAGTAGACACAACGGAGATTGCAGTTGCCAAAGAAAATATTGCCGGCCCCGTTTGTGCCGACGAGCGCGGGCTCTTCACCAAAGTGAGCTGTATAGGAAGAGACGATTGGCAGCCGACCCGAATAGCAAGCCGCGATTTCGTTTTGCAAACGGTTGTTGAAGCAATCGCGCGGGCAGACGGTGCAACGTTCGAGAAGGGCTTCGAGGGCTGCCACACGGTGTTGTAGTTCACCCGTGGCTAGTAGTTCGCGGTAGCGGGGAGTCCCTGTTGTGGAAGCGTGACGCATCTTTGTCTTGATCGAAGGAATCTAAGATCTGAGATTTGAGATCTCAGATTGAGGACTCACTTCCGGCTCCGAAAGTGCACAAAATGCGGTTTGTGCTGTTCAACCAGATCCTGCGGCGCGACTCTCGTGCCCTGCCGCCAAACGAAATCCATCTCCGCGTGAATGGTGCTGAGCGCCAGCCGCGCTTCGAAGATTAACAAGATGCTGCCATAAAAAAGACAGCACGCGCCCAACAGTCCCACGATCACTGGTACGTAGTTGTAACGCGGGCTGCTGGGTACGACTGCGACCAGGCCAATGGCCACGCTGGTGGCGACAAACATTCCGGTAGCCAGATAAAAGGCCACCATCGAACGTTGCAGGATTCGCGCGCGGCTGGTTAGCTTGTCCAGCTGCGCAAAGATTACGCCCTGTCGTTCCTTAGTCTCATCTGCATTCTTCCCGGCGAGCTCTTCCAGCTTGTCCGAAAGCGCGCGCACGCGATCGACAACTCGTCCCAAGCCGCGAAGAAGTGGACAGAATCATGCTGCCGCAGGCAGAAATCAATACCGCCGGCGTGATCATCGCCGTCAGCACGGCAACCGCTGATGACGTTGGATCCACTTCCAACCCTGGACTTAATGCCGGCGTCTGGTTCTCCGTCGTTTCACAGGGGGTTTCGTTGTTGTTAACACGTCCGTGGGTGTCACAGTTGTCATTTGTTTCGGCTTCATCTGCTGCTGAATCATCTCGATTACCATCTGCTGAGGGAAATCGGCGCGCAGCAACACGTCATCGCCTTCTGCAGTGATCGCCAAGCCCTTCAGAACTGACTGTGCACCGGGATCCTTTATTGAGCTGGTTGCATATTGCAGCAGACCTGAATACAGATTCGCCAGTATCTTCGCGGTATCGGGATTATCAGCGTTCGATACGCCACGAAACATGAAGTTGGTCGCATCCATTGTCAGCGCGGCGTAGAAGTCGCCAATCTTCGATTCACAACGCGGCGCTCGCGGTGTTGTCTCCGTTCCCAACATGCCGAAGCTCTTCGCAAATGAACCCCAGGGCGAGCCGGCGAAACTTATTAGAGCGTTGGGGTCGCGCACGAGCGAGTTTAGCGCGGCCATGTTGATGCGCTCTTTGCCGTCGCCGGCATCGATTGCCGCTCTTAAATATCCTGGACTGCCCGTGGCTATGGTGTTGGCGCTGAGCGCCACTACTCCCAGCTCGGTGAAGGATTTCAGCAGCGGATTCTTTTCCGACTCCTTTGCGATCGGTTCGATTGTCATCAACCCGATCGTTTTGTTGCCATACTTCTCGTCGCGGAGCTTACCCTGCGAAGCCATGCGCGCTAACCCCATTAATGCTTCGGCGCTGAAGTCTCCGTTGGAGACAACCATAATTTCAGGCGCCTGAAAATTAAGATCGGCGGTCGGCTTTTTGAAACGAACAGCGATGACCAGGTATTCGACCTTGGCGGGATCAACACCGGCTTGTGTTTTGGCTGCTTCAAAACCCTTGCGCATTTCCTCCAGATCTTTAGCCGACAGGAATTTTGGCAGGACTTCGTTGATAATGCGTTGGGGGTTGATGTAGATCAGGACGTCGGCTTCCGGCAACTGCGAAAGAGAGTTAATCACGCCCTGCGTAGCGGGCGAGACAGTCGGAGGAGTTAACGCCTTTGCATTGTTGGACGCTAATTGCGTTTCAGTAGAGCTGCGTTGACCCAGTGCATTTTGCGCCTGGACGTTTACCGCAGCGGCGGCAAACAGTAAAAGAAGTACGACGAGGGGAGTAAGAATTTTTTTCAAGGTCAGGAGCCTCCGTTCAGGGGTTTTGCTTATCTTCACACAAGACAGCGTGTTATCGACAGTAGTTTTAGAGCCAGTCGAGTTTAGGTACGGTAAACTCGTCCTGCACGTTCCCG
>CAWHEH010000009.1:0-100048 GCA_963828335.1 Blastocatellia bacterium
CTCGTATGATCAGTGGGCCGATTGTATCGACTTGTTCGACGCACTCCACCCGCAGACCCTCCTGGCTTACGGCATGAATGGACGGGATCTCTCCATTCCTCACGGGGCCCCGATTCGACTGAGGGTGGAAAGACAACTGGGTTACAAGAGTATGAAGTATCTGCAGCGCATCGTCGTTCGGGACGAGTTCGACGACGGCGGCAAAGAAGGGAACATACAGAACGGGTGGTCGTGGTATGTGGGCATCTGAGTGTGGTCGCTCTCCGTACGTATACATTAAGCTTGTGATTCAAAGTATAAGTACTCGTTTGGCTCAGCAGTGAAATTCACCAATTATCTCAGGGTCGCTCTCTTCATTCTGTTATGCGCCGCGTGGAAGCCTGTCGATGCAGGTGTCGGATCGAAGCAGCCGAAGCCCTGGCGGGCCGTACATCTCCTCGACTACAACAGCGATAGCGCACTCGATACACTTGGGCAGAATCTTGAGAACCTGGCGAAGCAGGGAATTAACACAATCATGCTCGAGGTTGACTACAACTTCGCCTTCAAGTCTCACCCGGAACTCAGGCGAGGAACAAATCCGATTACACGCGATGGGGCAAGAAGATTCGCGGCGCTGTGCAAGAAGTTCAACATCCGGCTGATTCCTGAGTTTCAATCGCTCGGTCATCAATCCTGGAAGGCTGAAACTTTTTCCTTACTCACGGTCTACCCAACCTTCGATCTCACGCCGGGAGCGTTCCCCAATAACGAGGGTATCTATTGCCGCGAGTGGGATCCACTCAACCCGGCCGTTTGGCGAACCGTATTCCAATTGATGGACGAGATCATTGACGCGTTTCATGCCGACGCCTTTCACGTCGGCATGGATGAGATCTTTTTGCTGGGCTCGGAACTCTCGCCATCGACGAAGGGCAAAGACAGTGGCGCTCTCTTCGCAAAGGCCGTCAACGAGATTTACGCTCACCTCGTGCGCAATCGTCACGTCGAGATGTTGATGTGGGGCGATCGGTTGATTGACGGCACGAAGTACAATTTTGGGGAATGGGAAGCCTCCACTAATGGAACTGCTACCGCTATCGACCTGATCCCGACGGATATCATCGTGTGCCCATGGCATTACGAACTAAGGGAAGACTATCCGTCGATCACCATGTTCATAGAAAAAGGTTTCAGGGTCCTGCCAGCTGGCTGGAAGGACCTTGAAGCGACGAAGGCGTTAATCGAATTCAGCCGATTGCACGCTAATCCAAAACTGCTTGGCCATATGTTCACCACCTGGGGAGTCAACAAGGATGCGCTGATAGATTTTCCGCCGTTGGTTGAGGGGTTGAAGTTGCTGCGAGAGCGACGTCCGTCATAGTGTCCATTGAGACTTGTTTCGACGCGTCGACACCTTAAAACGAAAATCCTCAACGTGCTGTCGGAAACCTACGTCTACTATGTCAGACCAGGTGGCGGGAACTGTAGAACTTGCGCTTGCGGATTCCTCAGTCGCCCGCTCCGCGGGCTGCATCATTTTCTGGTGTGGCTCCTGGGGTTTCGCGGCGCTCCACCGCGGGCTTTTGGCCGTCGTCCGCTCCGCGGACTAACCGTCTCTGTCTTCTTAGCTGATCGCGATTTGCTCGTTACTTTTGCCGGCGTCTTGGTGGCGTGATTTGTTTCCGCTGGTCCACTGGCCTCCTCGAGGGAGGCAGTGATCAGTTCGTCGGCCGGTCGCTGAGCGTCGACGAAGGCAAAGACGTGGAAATTGGCGCTTCGCTCGCGGATTACTTCAATGCGGCCTTCCTGCTTCAGGCGCGCGAGTTCCGTCATCACGAAAGTCTGTTCTTCACCGCTCATGTAGCGGTAATCGATGTCGAATGCCAGACCGGTCGAGTGCGGTGGGGTGTCAATCAGCACCGCATTTCTGTTCACTTTTCTGAGGGCACTCTGGTACTGTTCCGGTCTCACCAGCGAGCTCACCGGCAAGGGACGAGTAAACTTTTCGTGATAAGCCTTACCGATTTCTTCGAGGATTTTCAGCGCCTCGGGCCTCAGCGAACTAAGCATCGTCACCTTCATCGCCTGACGATCGGATGAGTCGTCGAGATTAAAGGAGCGTCCGGCGAAGTTTTTTGCCAGCGTTTGCAGCGACTCATAATCGCTGAAGAGTTGTTGCCTACTTTCAGCGTGCCCGTAACTTCGATCGAGAAGCGCTTTCTCTTCGTCCTTTGATTTCAACTCTTCCTCTCGCGCTGAGATCAGTTTTCTCAGCTCGCCCTGTTTTGCGCGATCGCTTTTTTTCACTTGGGTCAGCTGCTTTTTCAAACCCGATAACTCCGTTTGCAACCTCGAACGCTCAGAGTCGCAGCGTGAATAGGCGTCGCGCAATTCGGCTTCGTTGTAGAGTTCGATGTTGTGGTCATCTATATAGCGACTAAACACCTCGCCATCCGTCCGGGCCCCGACGCCGAAAAGAATGTAGTTATCGGTTACGGCGGGAAGCGAAACCAATTCGCCGCGCTCAATCATTCCCGCCAGATCCACGTAGTCCTGACAAGACTGCAGATTAAATTTTCGAACTTCGGCAACCTGAGTAGCCAGAAACCAATGCCGATCCTCGTAGTGGCGGAGCTCTGGCGGAATCTCAACGGTGCCTCCGCTTCGATCTTCCTTAACTTTTTCCAGGGCGCGGTTCCACAAATCAGGATCGGTGCTGCGAAGTCCCGTTGCGTTAACGAGATTGCCGGATTGGCGAAGGGCGAGACGTTTTAGCGCGTTGAAGCGGAGAAGTGCCCACGCACCAACACCCATCAGCACGCACAAAACGACAAGCAGCAGAAGTTTCCGCACTTTTTCGTTCATAGCTCAACCATGAAATGATGAGGCCCTGACACCGGGCCTCATCAAGATTCCCAGCTTTCCTATGCAACTTTGAGGCAGGGCAGGCGAAACTGCGAAACCACTGAAATAAGCACTTGGGCTCAAGTGGAGCGTGGCGAAAGAATGCAGTCGGGCGCTGAGAAAGGAGATTGCTGTTTTGATTCTGGACAACTCAGGAATGGTCTTTGGTGGATTAGTTCAGATGTCGCAAGGGCGGGGCAACCCCTTCTTCCTTACCTCGAAACAGCTGAGCAGTTCATCCACGCTTCTGCAGGGTGACGTGCGTCGCGCGTTCACCCTCGATACGCTGTACACATTCATAGCCCAAGGCCGGCAGATTCAAACCACCAAACAAGTGCTCCCCATGCCCGAGGAGAAACGGCACGATTGCCAGATGTAACTCGTCAATTAGAGCTGCTTCCAAGTACTGCCGAATTGTTCCAACGCCGCCTCCCACCCGCACGTCCCTGGCGCCCGCTACATCCTTTGCCTGGCTGAGTGCCGACTGAATGCCGTCTGTGACGAAGTGAAATATAGTGCCTCCCACCATCTCGAGCGGAGGACGCACGTGATGCGTCAGTACAAACACCGGCGTGTGATATGGCGGCTCGTCGCCCCACCAGCCTTTCCAGCTCTCGTCGGGCCATGGCCCCCGCACTGGTCCAAACATGTTCCGTCCGAGAATATAGGCGCCGATATTCTCAAAACCGAGGGCCGCGACATTGTCGTCGACGCCGGTTTCGCCGTCTGCGCCGCCGTGCATACGCTGCCAGGTCCGAGTAGGGAAGAACCAGTCAAACACCCTCAGCCCGCCAACGCCGATCGGATTTGCGAGATCCTGATCCGGTCCGGCGCCGTAGCCATCGAGGGAAATGGAGAAACTGTGAACGCGAACTTTCGACATTGGAGTCCTTTCAGTCACCATCACCAACACGGAGATAAACGACGCAGGTGAAGATATGATGCGAGGTATTAATGACTCAACCTGAGCGGAAGGTTTCGCAGTTATGGACCTCAAGCTAATACAGCGAGCGGTCAAAGATTCTGGCTGGACACAGCTGCATTGAGTGTTGAAACCGTTACCGCTTCCGGTTCCGTATTGTCGACCCACGTAGCGAACACGGTCGCGCCGTAGCTACGCTAGAACAACTGGAACTTGATGGTCAGGTACTTCTTGGGATTCTGGCGGAAGTCGTACATCAACTTCACGCCCTCAGATGAGAGTTGGTTGACGTTGGAATAGAGCGCGTCGTCGGTCAGGAGTTTGCCAACGGTACCTTCGCCGCGTTGTGCTGCTGCCACCATGTTATCAATTCGTCCGGCGGTCATATTAAAGCGCGCAATTGCAGCCCGGGCATCGTTATACATCTGCTCGTCTTTGATAAGTTTTCCGAGAGTGCCGCGACCGGCGTTAACGTCCGCAATCATGGCATTGATTTGATCTACTGAGCGATCGAGCCGATCCGCCGTGCGGTTGACGCGATTGTAGAGTTCGTCGTTAGTCAGCAGTTTACCGGCTGTGCCTTTTCCGGCGCGTAAGTCTTCTGCCAACGTCCGCAGTTGCACGGCCAGATCGTTTGCGTTGTTGTAGAGAGCAGGATCGTTGACAAAGCGTCCCGCCGATCCGTTGCCAGCCTTAATCAGACGCATCACTTCTTCGGTCTCTCGCACCGTCGCATTGAGGTTGTTATAGAGCGCTTCATCACTAAAGAGTCGTCCAACGGTTCCTTTGCCCTCCTGCACATCCTTGGTAATGCTGCTAAGTTGATCGGAGAGTTTGCTGAGACGCTGGGCTACGTCGGTTCCGGAGGTAGCAAAGTCGTTGACGGTATTGGAGCTGGACGAACGCAGAATGTCGTAGTCCTTTACTTGCGGGGCCAATGCTGTTCCGGGGCTAATGTTGATTAGCATTTCGTTTCCCAGCAGGCTTGGTGATCCCTGTTGCGCGGTTGAGTCCTGGCGAATACGTTCCGTTGCCGGGCGCCCATCGATAACCGCATCGATCGTCATCAGGGCCTCGACGCGTTGCGCATTTTGTTCAGTCGACGGTGGCAGGAGAGTTATCTTGTCGATTTGTCCCACTCGGACGCCGGAGAGTCGGACCTCTGATCCTTCGCGCAGCCCATTAGCGTCAGCGAAACGCGCTTTCAAGTGAAGCCGCTTCTTAAACGGGTTGATGTCGCCGGACGCATTCAATATGAGGAAAATCAAAATGACTATTGAAACCAGCACAAATATGCCGACGCGCAATTGGTTTAAGCTCACCGTCTTCGTTGATCTTGGCATGGCGCTCAATAAGGATGGAGGCGGAAGGATGAAGGATGAAGTCAGCAGTGGCTAAGTTACCATTCGCTGTCATGCCTTCTTATTCATCCCTCATCCTTCATCCCTCATCCTTTCTTCAGTGTCCGCGAAGAAACCTCTGAATGTACGGATCCTCAGCCTTGCGCAGAGTTTCATCGGTGCCGCTAAAAATTATCTTGCCGTCCTTCATCATCATCACTTTGCTGTTGGTCAGACAAAGACGTTCGCCTTCCCGCTCAAACACGACCTGTCCCTCTTCGTTTACCACGGCGTACTCAGAACAGAGGTAATCCAGGTTGTTCATTTCGTGGGTGACGAATATGGACGACACGTCTTCCAAATCGCGCAATTTCATGGCGAGCTCGCAAATAGTGCGGGCAGTTGGTGGATCGAGGCCGGCTGTTGGTTCGTCGAAAAGCACGATCTTCGGATCACCGATGAGAGCGCGGGCTATACCGACCCGCCGGCGCATGCCACCTGATAGTTCGGCAGGCATTTTGTCGATCGCGTCTTCCAGATTGACGAAGCGAAGCATCCGGCGCACTTCGGGTTCGACTTCGTCTTCGGGCCGCCCCTGCTCGTGCAGGCGATAGGCAACGTTGTCGTAAACCGACAGGGAATCAAAAAGTGCGCCCTCCTGAAACACCATTCCAATTCGCTTGCGCACAGTCATCATCTGCACTTCGTTGTAGTCAGTGATGTCTTCGCCATCGACAAAAATTCTTCCCTCGTCAGGTTTCAATAAGCCCAGCACCAGTTTGATGATCGTAGATTTGCCGCCACCGGAGCCGCCGAGAATGATCTTGGTCTCACCCTTCAGTACCTTGAAACTCAGTTTGTTCAGGATTACGCGTTCATCGAAAGCGAGCACCACGTCGCGAAATTCAATCGCCGGAACGATGCGATGGCTGTCATCGACTTCTGCGAAGGTTGAGCCGGCGGCATTTCGGCTCACTTCGCCGGAACCAGGGTAGAGGTTTGACTGTGTATGTGAAATCGACATATGGAATTAATTCTAACTCGTCGGCATTCCCAGCAGGTATTGAAGCGCTCTGGCGAGAAAGAAGTCAGCCACGATGACTACTATCGACGCCGTCACCACCGCACGGGTAGTCGATCTGCCGACGCCTACCGTGCCGCCTTCGGTTGTAAGACCCTTGTAACAGGCAACCGACGCGATGATCACTGCAAAGCAGATCGGCTTGATGACGCCCCCAATAATATCATCGGCTGTAATGCCATCTCGAACGGAAGTTACAAACGTATTAATCGAAAGTCCATAGAGGGTCGTCGCCGCTATGCCGCCGCCGCCGATGCCGACGACGTCAGCGACGACGGTGAGCAAGGGCAAAGTGACTATCAGGGCAATCAAACGCGGAGCGACCAGCTTCTTAATAGGATCGGTGCCCAGCGCGCGCATTGCGTCGATCTGTTGCGAGGCGGTCATTGAGCCCAGCTCGGCTGCAATTGCCGAGCCCACACGGCCACAAACCATGAGCGCGCAAAGCACAGGTCCAAGCTCGCGTATCAGCGAGATTGCAACCAGGCGACCGGTTTGTCCCTGCGCTCCGTAGAACGCCAGGGTTGGAAAAGTTTGCAAGGTCATTACGCCGCCCGTGAAAAATCCGGTCAAGAGAATGATCGTGAGCGAGCCGACTCCAATCACATCCATCTGGGTGATTGTTTCGGAGAAATAGCGCGGCCCTCGGAAAAGGCCGCCAACCGCTCGCGCGGTCATCAGCGTGGTCTCTTGCAGCTCGAAGATTGAGCGCGTAACAAAGTTCATTAGGGACTATATAGGGAAGTTAGCTGTTAGAAGTCCTGCCTGTTGCTGGTGGACCGTTCCGGACTGCTATTGCGACGACTGAGAACTGTGACCACCTCCTGAGTCTCGCAGAAGCTTGAGAATCGTCGGAATTGTGGTCACATTTGAAAAAGAGCGGCTTATCATGCGCAAAATTTGCGCGGTGCGTCAAGCTTGAAGATATTGAGGTCCAGGCCTGGAAGCGGCGAAGGGGAGATTAAATACAAAAAAGCCAGCCAGGTTGCTGCCGGGCCGGCTCAGTTTACGGTTAACTGTTTCCACTAAGTTCAGGGACGTGGGTTGTCGCGCCGAAGAATTGGTCCGAGTCCATTGCGCCGGTTTAGACCTCTGGTCCGCTCGTCGCGCCTTTCTTGTCTCTGCAAGGCGTTGTCCATCCGACGTTCTCGCCGAGTCTGTTGCGCCTCCAGTTGCAATGATCGCAGCAGCTTTCGCTGTTCCGAAGTTAATACTCTTCGGATTCTGATCTCAGTCAAAATCCTCATACGCATCGCGGCCGCCTGGGCGGCTGCGACCTCGCGCGAACGCTGTTCTACTAACGCCTCGTCAGGAGTCTCGGAATTTAGCGCGTCTTCCAGCGCCCGATTGGCGTCGTCAAGGTGGCTCTTGATGGCCGCCCGTTCGCCACTGTTGTTCACGCGAATTGAACGAATTTGTTCACGCTGTTCGGGGGTCAGGTTTAGTTGGCGAATGAGATCACCGCCCTGCTGTTGAGGCTCAGGCGCTGAAGCGGGCTGCTGAGCAGTCTGTGCGGAAACTGAGCCGGCCCCGGCGGGGAAGCCTATCACCGCCAGCAACGCAAGCAAGGTTAAAATTCGCCCGTTTTGTTTACCGCTCTGTTTCATAAAAGGTCTCATTCTAGTCCTCGAGTACATTCAATCTTCAACAACACTATTTACTGATTTATTCTATCATCTAGCAAGTATAGATCTCCGTCATTCCGGCCAGACACCAGCCTCAAATCGTTGGCCAACTGCTCGCGTTCAGTTTTGGAAAGCGGTCGCCGCGCCTTTTGAGAGTACGCACTAAGCGCAACTTGCGCATTGCGATTGGCAAACCGCTTGGCAGGATTCTTTTGCGCGTTTGCCGTTAACGGAACAGGGGCCGACGCCTCAGAAGTCCTGATTCGTATAAGCTCCTCCTGAACACGCTGGTCGACAAGCGCTTTGAGTTCTTGTTGCGAATGGGTGGATGAGGCCGGTGCCAACGCTACAGGGGCCGGCGCTGATTCTCGCAAACGCGCCAGAGCCAAGCCGGCAAAAACGCAAAACATGATTGCAGCGAAGGCAACAGCGCCCTTCATCCATAGTGGCGACAGATTAAAAAACTCTCGCAAGGCGGCCACCGCTGAGGGGGTTGCTCGCGGTGTTTCAATCGGGGTTGTCACTTGAGCTGGAAAGGTAAAACTACCAAGCGATTCGTTGCGCCAGGCCACGACTGATTCACGCACTTCGCCAAAACCGGCAAGCTCGGTGTTACAAGCAGCGCAGCCTTTGAGGTGACGCTGGAACGCGATTGCCTCGACCTCATTCAGCTCACCATAGAGAAAACTGATCAAGTCGTTCTCTCGTCCGCAAATTTGGGTATCGTTTCTCATTTCACTGCTCCCATGCTGCTACGCTGAGTGTTGGCCAAATTTCTCCAGCCGCATTTGCAGCTGTTTCAATGCCGTATATAGTCGGCTTTTGACCGTGCTGAGCGGTACATCGAGTACATCGGCGATTTCCTTAAAAGTAAGCTCCTCGAATTCCTTCATCACCACTACCTGCCGCAGTTCCATCGGCAAACTGTTAACTGCGAGTCTGACGGCAGCGCTGGTCTCGCGTCCTTCAGCCAGACGCGCCGGCGAATATCGAATTGGCGCTGCAAAACTCGCCGCGTTCTTTTCCTCTTCGGTCTCAAGCGCGCTCTCGCTTCTCACTTTTGCACGACGCTGCCGCGTAATGCACTGATTGACTGCGATTCGATGCAGCCATGAGGAAACCTTTGCCTCGCCGCGGAAGGCACGGAGGTTCCGAAACGCTGCCAGAAACGTTTCCTGCGTGGCGTCGCGTGCATCCTCTTCACGGCCAAGCATGCCAAAAGAGAGCACGAAGATGCGTCGCTCCCAGCGCTGGACAATCTCGCCGAAAGCTTCTGCGTCGCCCGTCAAGGCACGCTCTACGATCTGCTCGTCGCTCGTAGCCGTTCCCATCCTGTCTGATTTGCAAAGCCCAGCTGCCGGCGCTCCCGCTAACTTGTCAGCTGCCATTAGGGTGGCGCTCATCCCTTTAGACGTTATTCCCGGTAGTTAAGTTTAGAAAAAGAGCGCAATGTACGGCCTTTGAGGCCAAGCCCGTGGTCTGCAATGGTCGGAGCACGTAGCACTAGACAACGCAGTTTAACAAACGCGTTGACACACCTAAGTTTACTAGACATAATGAGCTAGCGGCCAACACGGCCGGTTCTGTACGACCCTCCTGAGGGAAATCACTTCTCGGAATAGTCCACACCCTTCTTCAACTAAATGCTGGTAAAAATTGGGCGAATTCGCCTGTTATACATAGTCCTCGCCGTCTTGCTGGTAGTCGGACTCTTACCCCTGGCGTTCGCTGGAACTCTGCTTTCCGGGCGTAGCGCCGAGGAACTGAGGTCAGTAGAAGGCCGTTATCAGGCTCAATTGGTGCAGGACAAGGCCAGGCAAATCGAACTCTATGGCCAGCGTTACCGCGATGTTGTGAACGGTCTGGCGCAAGCATTTGAAATTGCCGGTGGAATCAAGTCCCTCAATGACGCCGGTTATGATTCTCGTCTGCAGAAAACCCTTGAAGAAGATCCTAACCTGATTGCCCTGGCCATCTGGCCGGTTAGCGGTGAACTCCACAGAGCCTTTCAACCTGACTACATTCAGAAGGCCGAACTTGATCAGCGCGTTAGCGAAGTGCTTGCCAAAATGAGTGGACGTGGCATGGTGGTAAGCCGGCCGCAAATCATCCGTTCAGGTCAGGAAATGGCAATGACAGTAGCGGCGCCGGTCATGGGTGGCGACACCGGACACGATGTGGTGGCCGCGGTGGTGGCGATCGTTTCGTTTCAAGAAGTTTTCAAGGCCGTACACCAATCCACTTCGCAAAGCGAGCACGAATTACTCGACGCCGGGTTGCCGGTGGTTTTTGTAGTCGATCAAAATGGACGAGCAGTCGCGCATCCCGAAGCGAGTGTGGCGTTTTCAGAAAAGCCTATGACCGACCTGAAGGTAGTACGCGATTGGCAGGAGTCGGGGAAGCAAGTGCAATCAGCCCTGGAGCCTTTCACTCTGGTGCGTGACGGGCGCGCAGTCGTGATGCTCGGCTCGTATGCGAGTGCGGAGTTGGACAAGAACTCACGGCTGGGCGTGATTGCCATTCAGGACGAATCCGCGGCGCTTGCCTCGATCAGCGACATGCGGCGGCAGACGATCTGGATCAGCATGGTGGCCGCGATGCTGACCCTGGTTATCGGTTTCTTCTTTGCGAAAAAATTGACGCAGCCGGTTCAGGAATTGGCCGTGGGTGCGCATCGCATCGCGGCTGGCGATTTTTCACAACGGATCGACGTAAGGAGTCGAACTGAACTAGGTGATCTCGGTGATTCGTTTAACCTCATGACAGATCGGCTTGAGAGCTACATCAAAGACTTGCAGCGTTCCGCTGATGAAAACCGGGAGTTGTTTCTCGGAACCGTCAAAGGCCTGGCGGCAGCGATCGACGGCAAGGATCCTTACACTCGTGGCCACTCAGAAAGGGTGTCAAGAATCTCTGTGGCGATTGCCCAACGCCTGGGGCTACCCGATGACGAATGTGAAAAGATCAGAATCAGTGCGCTGCTCCACGACGTTGGTAAAATTGCCATTGACGACAACATTTTGAAGAAACCTGCTGCCTTAACTGATGACGAATTTGAGATCATGAAACAGCACCCGCAGAAGGGTTATAAGATCATGTCACAGATACGGGCGATGAAAGAATTCTTGCCCGGTATGTACATGCATCACGAAATGGTTAATGGTCTAGGCTATCCGCAGGGGTTAAAGGGGAGCGAGATTCCGCTGATGGCGAAGGTGGTGGCTGTCGCTGACACCTTTGACGCGATGACCACCGATCGTCCGTATCAACAAGCAATGAAATTCGAAGATGCCGTAGAGCGGATTCAGGCCTTCGTCGACATTCGGTACGACACCGCTGTAGTTGCTGCCTTTGTAGCTGCCTGCGAAGACGGACAAATCCGTCCCGGTTCCGTCAAACTCAAGAGCCGCTCAACCCTCCCCGCGAAAACACCAGCCCCGGCAGTAGACGCCAGCGGGCACGAAGCCTTCGTAATTTCTTAAGACTTAAAAGCAGTCAGAGGCAGGATTGATTAATCGCTGCAGCCGTGTCCTTTTTGTTAGGACGCGGCTGTTGCGCATATAATCAGCATTTCCGTTTCAGCACTAATACTTAATGGATCAATTCTATGGGGCTTTTCTGGAAACGTAAGAGCGGCGATCAGTTTGTTTCGCTCAAACTAAACGAGCCGCTTCCCGAGAAAACGGGGGCCACGGCGGTCGAGACCGCCGAGACCAATGGCAGCGACTCAGGTGAATCTCTCGCTAAGGTGGACGCAGGCTGCACCTATCCCGCCGCCTACCGTGACGGCTCTCAGTTGAACCGGTTCCGACCGGCGCTGGGCCAACTCCAATCCCGGCTGAACCGTCTGCGCCAAAGATTCCAGCCATTGAACGGCAAGAAGTCAGAGTGCGCGAAGTGGACGTTGCGAAACCCGAGGTGCGACAGGCGCGACCTGTTGCTTCTGCTCCTTCTCGCTCGCCTTTTGCCACTTCTGTACTTGGTCTGAATCTTTCAATGGAAGAACTGCAAGCGCAGGAGGCTGCGCTTGAGCAGGAGTTCTCTGCGCGTTTTCGTCGCGCTGTTTCTGCTACGCGAGAATCGCTGGCTGGACGGCTGGATACAGTTTTCCAGGGTCTCAAGCAGATCGATGAAAACCTTCTGGATGAACTTGAAGAAGCTCTGATCGCCGCTGACATCGGCGTGGCTACGACCCAACACATTTTGGAAACTGTGCGGCGTGGCGTCGCGCGGAAGCAGATCAACGATCTCGATGCACTCAAAGCTGCAATCAAAGACGAGCTGCTGAAAATCTTGCGGCAGTCGGAGCAGCAAGGCGTCGCTTCTGAGACTAGTGTTGCTGCTAACGTGTCGCCCTACGTGATGATGATCGTCGGTGTAAATGGAGTTGGGAAAACAACTACCATCGGTAAGTTAGCGCAGCGGATCAAGGCCGAGGGGAACGATGTCTTAATTTGCGCCGCCGACACTTTTCGTGCAGCCGCTTCGGACCAGCTGGCGATTTGGGCCCAGCGCACCGGTGTTCCCTTGATTCAACAGAAGCAGGGAACTGATCCAGCAGCGGTGTTGTTTGACGCGCTGAAAGCTTCCAAGGCCCGTGGTTCAGATGTGCTGATCGTGGACACTGCAGGCCGGTTGCATAACAAATCAAATTTGATGGCCGAACTTGAGAAGATGAAACGCGTTGCGGGTCGCGAAGTCGAAGGCGCACCACACGAGACTTTGCTCGTTGTAGATGCGGTCACGGGCCAAAATGGCCTCGAGCAGGCCCGGCAGTTTCTCAAGGTTGCCGGCGTCACCGGAATCGTGTTGACCAAGCTCGATGGCACGGCGAAAGGCGGAATCGCGGTTGCCATTGCCAACGAGTTAGGCTTGCCAATTCGTTATGCGGGAATCGGCGAGAAGGTTGACGATCTCGTGGTGTTTGATCCGGAACTTTATGTGAACGGCTTGTTCGAGTAATTAAGTCGAAACGAGAACATAGAGAAATGCCGGAGAACAGCGAAGAAAGAAACAACAGTGTCGCTTGAAGCTTCAGGCTTAATGAACGCAACTTCGGCTGAGTTTGACTCGGAAATGATGCGCCGCGCACTCCACCTGGCCAGTCAGGGACAAGCATTGGTCAGTCCCGGCCCGCTGGTAGGGTGCGTTATCGCCACTCCGGAGGGCCAGGTTGTAGGTGAAGGCTATTATATTTACGAGAAACTCAAGCACGCGGAAACCTACGCCCTCGAGCAGGCGGGTGAACGCGCGAAAGCCGCAATTGCTTATGTTTCGCTTGAGCCACATGCCCACCACGGTCGAACTCCTCCTTGTACCGATGCCCTGATCAAAGCTGGTATCAAACGTGTGGTTGCTCCGCTTGAGGACCCGAATCCGAAAGTCTCGGGCAAGGGCTTTGCACATTTACGAGCCGCCGGGTTGGCAGTCTCGGTCGGTTTGCAAAGTCGTGAAGCGGAGCGGCTAAACGAAAAATACTTACACTTCATGCGTACTGGACGTCCGTTCGTTCATTTGAAACTCGCAGCTTCGTTGGATGGAAAAATAGCTACGCGAACCGGAGACTCGCGCTGGATCAGCGGACCCGAATCGAGAGTCCAGGTTCATGAATTGCGCCACGAGTATGACGCGATACTAATTGGCGCCGGCACGGCCCGCTCTGACGATCCTTCGCTGACAGATCGCTCCGAGAAGGGTAGAAGGAGGCCTTTGGTTCGCGTGGTGCTTGACGAGAGGCTTGGGATCTCCCCTGAGTCTAAGCTCGTGCAGACTGCAAAGGATTCTCCAGTTCTGATTTTCTCAGGCAGCTCCGTTTCATCAACCGCAACCGCTGCAATGCCGCCCGGCGTCGAGGTTATCCGCGATGCTGCGAACGGGCGCGACCTCGCCACGGTTTTGGACGAGTTGGGAAGACGCGAGATTCAAAGCGTGCTGGTCGAAGGTGGCGCGAATGTGGCGGGCAAGTTTCTTGACGCGGGGTTGGTCGACAAGGTTTCGTTTTTCATTGCCCCGAAGATAATCGGTGGGCTTGACGCTCCTACCGCGGTTGAGGGACGAGGCGTCGAGAAATTGGCGGAAGGCATCGAGCTGCAGGACGTCAAGGTGACGCAGCGAGGCCGGGACGTTGAATTCACAGGTTACCCGCGTACGAAAGGATGAAGGCGGAAGGATGAGGGATGAAGAAGAGGGAAGAGGAGAAATGGCAACCGGGAGATTCTGACATAGGTTCTTTACGTCGCTCTAAGCCCTCCCCACGTCCAGACACTTCAGCTGCTGCTCCTTCCACTTTCCATCCCTCGAAACGTTTTGGCCAAAATTTTCTCACCAATCCAGCAATCGCTACTCGCATAGTCGAAGCTCTTGATCCGGGCTCTGACGAAACCATCATCGAGATTGGTCCCGGCAAAGGCGCGCTCACTGCGCCGCTGTTGGAGCGCGCTGCTTCGCTGGTGGCAATTGAGTTTGATCAAAACCTAATTCCACTCCTAAGCGACAAATTCAAGAGCAAGGCGAATTTTAAACTGCTCCAGAAAGACGCGCTCGCGATCGACTTTTGCGATGCTATTCGTCCAGCTAGTCAAGCGCGAGTGGTCGCCAACCTTCCTTACAACGTGGCCACGGCGATTCTGCAGCGATTGATTGAGCAACGACAGTGTCTGACTGAACTGCTGGTGATGTTGCAGAGAGAAGTTGTTGACCGGATAACGGCTCCGCCGGGAACATCCGAACGCGGCTACCTCTCGGTGTTTGCGCAAACGTATTGCGAGGTGGAGAAGCTTTTTGACGTTGCGCCCAGCTCGTTTCGTCCGGCGCCGAAGGTTTGGAGCAGCGTTATCAGGTTAACATTGCGACCGGGTCTGGCAGCGGCTCTGCGGGATGAAAAACTTCTCTGGCAGGTGGTTAGCGCGGGATTTGCCCAACGGCGCAAGACGATGCTCAATAACTTGCGAAATGCGCCGAGTCCCTTACTAGAGATCGTCAAGAATCACGGGGGCGCCAGCATTGTGCTTTGTCAGGCCAAGGTTGATTTGCAGCGGCGTGCCGAGACCTTGACACTCGATGAGTGGACGCGCATCGCTGAAGTGCTTGACTGAGTTCTAATCTACCAACGCAGCTAACTTCCTGGGTGCGAGTTCCTGGTAAGCACGCCGCGCGAGTTCCGTCACGGTTTCCCAGTCCACTTCATCCAGGTCCAAACGAATCGCAATCCAACCTTTTGATCCAAGATACGCCGGCACGAAGAAAGTAATCGGATCGTCTCTTACGAGGCGACGTTGTTCGCTGAGACTCGATTTGCAGGTGAAGGCGATCATGCCGTCGCCGTGATGATCAAAAAGATAATAGGCAAATATCCGCTTGCGAATGCGAAACGCTAGATGCGATTCGCCGGCAACTTCGACGCTTACTTCCGGAAACGACTCACAGATTTTGACGAGGCGAGTGCGTCGTTGCGCAGAACCTGAACGCTTTAACGAATCGATTCCCATCACTGATCCTGATTCTGTTAGTTTGTGACACGACGTTGAGCGACTCGTACTGGAATGCCCTCAGCCGGCCGGAGTGACATGGCGGGCATCAAGCTCACCTGATGGTCGGGCAGCAGCGAGAACCGAAATCGTTGACCTATGGTCGCGAGCAAAAGCACGACCTCCATCATCGCAAAATAGTTGCCGATACAAGCACGCGGGCCGCCGCCAAAAGGAAAGTAAGCGTACTTCGGTAGGCTGTTGGTAAATTCCTCAGTCCAGCGTTCCGGATAAAACCGGTTCGGGTCAGAAAAGAAGCGCGGCTCTCGTTGTGTGACCCACTGAAACATGAACAACTGGGCCCTGGCCGGAATGCGGTAGCCGCCGAGTTCGAATTCCTGAATTGCCTCGCGCCCAACGCCGTACGCCGGTGGATAGAGTCGCATCGACTCTTTCGCGATCTTCTCCGTATATTTCAACCTCGGCATATCGGCAACGGTAGGCAGCCTCCCCTCCAACACTTCATCGAGTTCTGCATGAAAGTTCTTCTCCACTTCCGGGTTTTGCGCGAGCAGATACCAGGCCCAGGACAACGTTAAAGCGGTAGTCTCATGGCCGGCGAGAAAAAGCGTCATCACTTCGTCCCGCAGCTGGCGGTCTGTCATCTGGCTACCGTCTTCATCCTGAGCAGCCAGAAGCATTGAAAGGAGATCGCCCTGGTCAGCACCACTTGAACGACGTTCAGCGATTAAGCGATAGACGATGTTGTCTATTTCCCTGGCGTCGGCGTTAAAGCGACGGTTAGTTGGCGTGGGCAACCGATTATCGAGGATCCATTTCAGAGTCGCTTGCGAAGCAAACGGCTTCACCATCCTTGCCAGCACGCGTCCAACCCTATCAGCCTCACCTGAAATATCAGCGTTGAAAAGTGTCTTAACAACAACCTCCAAAGTCAGCCTCATCATGTCTCGATGAATATCGCGGACTTCGTCATTGCGCCACCCGGAGATCATGCGGTCGGCATATTCAACCATCACGTCGCCGTAACCGCTGATGCGTTGCCGGTGAAATGCCGGCTGAGCCAGGCGACGCTGACGTTTCCACTCCTCTCCTTCACTGGTCAAAAGCCCGTTGCCAACGAGTCGTCGAAAAAAAGGAGTGCGGAGTGAGCGCGACTTAATGAAGTTTTTGGCGTTGGTTGATAAAACGTATTCAATATGAGCAGGGTTATACAGAAAGTGGACCGTGAGGTAGAAAAATCGCATGCGCACAACGTCGCCATAATCACGCGCCTGTTCAATAAAGGCTAGCGTGTCGCGATTGAATTCGGGCATGACGCCGAGAATAAGATTGCCCTTAGGTCCGGGCGCGAGCGGTGTTGTCGCCGGCGTGGCCCCTCCAAGTGGGAAATCTCGCGTAGTCTTCATAAAGTTCAACCCGTTCCCGTGCTTCTCGGATCACTTCAAGAGGTCGACATAAATCCCGGGATCGCTGTCAGGAATCACCACCGCGCCAACGGTCCTCTGATAAAACTCAATCGGCCCGGCCCGCCCGATAACTCCATACACATAACCCATTTCTTGTAGCGCCCAGAGAGAAGCCAACAGCAGCGCTTTACCGACGAACTGACCCCGCGCGCTCTCAATTACTCCGGTTGGCCCGAAGAAGCAGCGGCGTGTGCACTCGTAGGCGGCGAAGCCGACGATCTCCTTTTCCAAGGTCGCGAGAAAAACTGAGACCGGCTTATTTGCGAAGCCTACGGACACCTCATCGGCCCAGGCGGCAGAAAAATTGTTCTCGATAAACGAGCGCACCAGCGTCATCTCGAAGGGTTGCGCGCGGCGAATGACGATCCGGCCATCAACCATGTCCTGCAAAGCCGGTTCCAGCCTTGGCAATTTAAGAAGGTTAACCAGCAGGTCAGGCATAATCGTTTATGGAGTTAGCGCGCATGCCAACCAAGTCTGCGAAGACAGGAAGCAAGAAACCGATTCTAATATAAAGCTTTATTGACGAGGACGGTAAGTTCACTGCTGGGTGTGCCCTAATTTGCAGCCACACTGAACACACGACAAAACAGAGTTAGGCTTTGCGCTGACGTTCGAAACAGTTATGCGATCGGCGTTTCGTCGAGACGAGAATTGCGCCAGAGTTCTGGCTTAGTGCTTGCCGCACTGGGCAATGCAATGTCGATACTCGGCGAGGCAATGGTTCTCGTCGCTATTCCTGCCACCTGCGGCTATGAAGCACGTAGAATGCTGTTGCTGGCAGGAGAGCAAACAGGCAGGATCAATGACTCCTCGATCCATGGGGGTCGCGCGCGAGGTCAGAGAGAGGCCCGAACCCAAAACCATAACCAAGAGGAAAATAACAAACACAGGGTAACGGAAATGTTTTTTCATAAAAAACTCCACGTGGGGCGAACCTGAATTCAAAGTTCGAAGGGTGTGGCAGGACGATAGACCCGGTGAGGTTGGTAAGTCAATATTCCAGGACGGTACTGATGCGGGTTACTTTTGGAGTGCGGTGACCTGTCGGCTTACTCCGAAAGAAAAAGGCGCCGAGTATCGACGCCCCCTTGCCCAGGTGATTGTGCGTTGAAAATTATTACGACGACATTGAGTTAGAGATAATGCTCTCCCAGTCTGGCCGAAGCAATCCGTAATAGAACGCATCCTGGATTTCGCCGTTGACTTGCCAGCGTTCGCGCAGGTATCCCTCTCTCTGAAAACCCAATCGCTCCAAAGTTCGCACTGAAGCAGCATTGCGCGGATCCACGTCGGCTTCAATGCGATGAAGATTGAGCATTACGAAGGCGTGATTGAGTACTGCCCTAAGCGCCTCCTGCATGTAACCCTGTCCCCAGTATTCCCGGCCCTGGGCATAGCCAATTTCAGCGCGGCGGTGGGTGAGATCGATGTGAAACAAGGTCACACTACCAATCAGCTTATCGTTAGAACGCAAGGCGATGCCCCATTTCAGCATATCCTCACGCTCAATGCCCTCATGGATTTCGTCGATTAGCTTGCTCGCGGCTTCCCTGTTGGTGAGTGGCGGTGTACTCCAATAACGCATGACTTCGGGATTTGAGTAAACCGCGTAGAAATCATCAACATCCTCTGGGCGGATCCAACGCAGAGAGAGTCGACTGGTGTTGATCGTGGGTAGTTGCGCGCTGTCCATGCGAGGCGGATTGTATCAGGAAGCTGGAGGCAGGAGGCAGCAGCCCAACGTCAAGTGATTTGCTGGGACCGCGGGCGTCCCGCCCGCCAACGCGCCGAAGGCGCGCAGTCTTTCGTTAGTAGCTCAAAAGGCTTTTCGCGCTTCGCGCTCATTTGCGGGCGGGACGCCGCGCTCCCAGCAAATCACTTGACGCCAGCCCCTATCCCAATCTGAGAGCAAACTCTATGTGTTTCGCTGAAACGCACTCTGGGTAATGCCTTTTGCAACTCCGCGGCCACTCAGATGAGATTCAACCAAACTGAACCGTAAGCATCGAAATTGAGCCACCGTCGAATCCTTCGACGGGAAAGCTGACCTGCTCGCCTTTGCGTCTTAACCCCATCACATATAGCAGCGGCAAGTAATGATCAGGCGTGGGAGCGGAGAGCCGCGCATCATTTCCCAGAGTCTCATAGTTCACCAGCGGTCCGTCGTCATCCCCGCGCAACAATTCTCGCGCGCGTGTTTCGAAACGTAAGGCCCAGTCGAATGGTTGGACATCATGTTTGCCCCACGCGTAGGTATGGAGGTTATGCACAATGTTTCCACTGCCGATGATGAGCACGCCCTCGTCCCGCAAGGGCGCCAGCAGTTTCCCAACCTCATAATGAAACTGGGGTTCGCGCGTTTCATCGATACTGAGCTGCACCACAGGAATATCCGCCTGAGGAAAGACATGACAAAGCACCGACCAGGTGCCGTGGTCGAGTCCCCAGCGCTGATCAAGTTCGACCGGGATCGGCGCCAGTAAGTCTCCAACGCGAGTTGCTAGTTCAGGACTACCAGGCGCCGGATACTCAATCTCGTAGAGTTCTCTGGGGAAGCCTCCGAAGTCGTGAATCGTACGCGGCGAGGGCATCGCAGTTACGGCCGTGCCGGGAAGATACCAATGTGCGGAGATGCATAGTATCGCTTTGGGCTTCGGAATTGACGCGCCAATTGCTGCCCACTTGTTGGTGTAATCGTTTCGAAGGAGAGCATTCAGCGGATTGCCGTGCCCGAAAAAAATTGCAGGCATTGGTTTACTCATAAAAGATAAACGTGCTTCCAGTTATGCCGATCATTATTTCAAGGTCGTTCAGGCGCTAGTCTCTAGTTGGGCCATGCTCGAATTAATTGAGGCTTAGTGTGCAACCAGAACAGGCTGGCAGGCAAGGTATCAGAGAGGACAGCCGTCCACTGAGAACAAGCGCCAAAATATCAGCGCGGAAGCTAATTCAGGGTAAACATCAGGGGAGCGTCTTTAAGAGTTGAAAGGTCGAGTTCCAACTTTGTTTGTCCACCGTCGGCCGCGATCCCAACCGTGTAGGCGCCATAACTTTCTACCCTGAGTATGGCCTCACCGTTGGCGGCCTCAACTTTTCTGGCTGGAGGAATCAGAGTGGGATGAAGGAAAAACTTAACCGTCCCTTCGAGCGGATAGTCCGGATTGGTTGAGCTGACAGTGATCGTTGCCTCAAACCACCCCGGATCCAGCTCGCGAACAGTTGCGCTAACCTTGCGATGATTTGCTTCTGCCAATCCGCCCCATTTTCCCTTTTCCGGATCGTCAGGATAAAACTCCTTCGCAGGTTCCATTTCCGGACGCGAGATCTCCTCTTGAGGCTTCGAGCTTTCACTACAGCCCTTCGTGAGATTGTTTAGAATGTCGATTAGGCCTCGATGATCTTTTTCGCGGTTGTCGTAAAAGACTGGCTGGACTCCGTATCTGGTGCGCAGCCGGTTTCGCTCCACCGATTCTCTGATAGGGCTTTCCAGCCCCATGATTGCAAAGTGTCGCGGGTCTTTTGATTGAACGGTCGCGTTGACGTCTCGCAATAGTGCCATCAGATCAGGATCGTTTAGGGAAAACCCGATGAAGACTACTCGCTCGATCGCAAAGATTGCGAACAACCTGCGCATCGCGCCACCTGTACGCACGTACCTTTCGGTGTAGTCGTTATCGGTCAGTACGATCGACTTCGGTTCCCGATAGCGCCCGTGCAGGTATAGAAGCGACCTCGGTGAGTTACTGTTCCTCAAGCCAGCGATGAAGGTGCGAACATCATCCGGCTCAGACCAATTGAGCACGCGTGGTTCAGGTCGATCGGCCAACTTATGGGCTGCCAGCAGCACATCGTCGTAATTCGTAGTCATGAAATGGCGGAAAGGTAATTTCACCAGCTTGACGACGGGATCTGAGTCTTTAACTATTGGATTGATACCGAACCTCTTTCCCAGGAAACCCAGGAAACCCTCTTCGCCGATTAGGTCACGATACTCCTGCGCCCGCCAGAGAAAATCCGTTTCCTCTTCCAGAGCTTCTTTATGTTTAAGACTCACCGTTGGTGGCGGAGGGAGGCAGGCATGCATCTCGGTCATGAGCATCGGCCAGGTAGGCATTCCAGCAGAGACGCTCAGACCCGCACCGACGAGGGCGAGAGGGTTTTCGCTGGAAGTTACCGCCGCAAGTTCTTTTTGTGCGTCATCGTTTGCATTAGATTTCCCTAAGTCACCCATTTGAGCCTCCTGAGTGAAACCGAGGTGAACGCAATTAAACCGGATGGATTGGAAACTGGCGCGGAGGATGAGAGTCTTGTAAGGACAAGGCCTGACCTGAGGACCAGCCTACCCGTGTGTGAGCCACCGGTTTGTCTGCTGTGATTCGCTTGCAGCCAACACCACAGATCCCGAGTGGCGTGAAATCACGAATCCCAAGTGGCGTGAACGATATTACAGGTCCCGCCGAAGGTCAACGGCATTTTAGCCGGACAAACTCGCTACTAACTTGGTCGCGCCGGAATCGGCCGCCTGATCATTTCTTTTTGTAAAGAGCCGGCAGCTGCTTCTTCAGATTTTCGACCTTCGGCATGTCGTTGATGACGATGTACGGCTCATCCGGATGATTGACGAGATAATTCTGGTGGTAAGCCTCCGCCTCATTGAAAGACTTGAGTGCAGCGACTTCAGTAACGATCGGTCGCTCAAACACCTTGGCTTGGTTCAACTGATCAATATAAGCCTGCGCAATGCGCTTTTGCTCATCGTTCGCATAGAAGATAGCAGAGCGATACTGCGTACCCGTGTCGGGTCCCTGGCGGTTTAGTTCAGTCGGATCATGGGCGACGGAAAAAAAGACTTTGAGCAGTTGGCCGTAAGAGATCTGTCGCCGGGTCATAAGTGATCTTCACTGATTCGGCGTGACCAGTTTCGCCGGTACCGACTTTTTCGTACCGGGCAGTCTCGGTTGAGCCTCCCGAATATCCCGAACGTACGTCGGACACGCCTTTTACATGTTCAAAAACCGCTTCTACACCCCAAAAGCAGCCTCCTGCGAGTACGGCAATCTGTTCGCCCTTGCTGCTTGCGAGCGGAGCATCAACAGCTGGATCCGGGATTGACCTGGCTGACGCGGCGATTGAACTGCAAGCGGCCAAAGCGACGCCAACAAGAAGAATGACAGAAGCTAGGAAAAACATTTTTGTGCATAGTGATTATCTCCCTGACCCTAATATACGTCATGACCCACTAATTGGATTGCCGGGCCTCCCAAACTGATATTAGACAATTACTTCCGCGACTCCGGACCGGGCCGACGCTTCCTGGGGTAAATCGCTTTGACGGTCGACACGACGCCCTGAACCTTTGATGCAGTTTCGCCCAGCTTGCGTGCATCATCAATCGCCAACTGGTGCGCGCGCCTCATGTAGGCCCGAACCTCCGAACGCTCAAGATCTGAGGGAGTCCTAATCCTAATGTGCCGAATCTGTTTGCCGGCGCCTTCGAGGATTCCCGCGGGATCGGCCAGCGCAGCGCCGTGGTTAAAGCCCAGGTTCACGCCTTTCGCATAGACTGCAATGTGGAAAATACCATCACTCAGCCGATCCGTCGGGCCGTAACCCATCGCCACCGCGCTGTACGCGTCGTAGATATTCTCGTGGCAAGGAGCCATCTCCTCCAGCACCAACGCCCGCAGATCCAAGGCAAGCTTCTGAATCGCGCGGTTATAGGGCCGCAAAAACTTTATGAGTTCGGCTGGTGGAGGGTGTCGACGCATAGGGAATCCAGGGAGGACTCTCATTTTGAATTCGCCGGGATATTACCTTCGATGGGTGGATAGAGGAAAGAGTGATGAAGGCCGGCATGTCGCTTTCCGTAGCGCGCCGGAATGTCCTGGGTCCAATCGCTCGGTATTGTCAGTGGTAACAGTAATAAACTCGCGAAGAAAATCCTTTTTGGCCACAGTGACCGCGGCTGCGCTGGCAGTTCCGAACCTGGAACGGTTTCCGAGACCGGGTTGGCTTTTGTCGTCGCGGGGTCGTGTCGCGAGAACCGGAAGATCAGCAAAGCGCCCAAGGCCGTCATCAATATGTTAAAAGCCTGACCGGTGGCGATGCCAAAAAGACTCGTAGGGTATTCGCGAAATAGATCAACAAAAATTCTAAGGAATGCATAGCAGAAGACGAAGTAAGCGATTAGCATCCCCGGCGCGGGCCTTTTTCTTCGCAGCCAGAGCAGCAACCCCAGAATCAGGAAGTTCTTTACGCCGTCGTAGAGTACAACGGGATGGCGGAATCCGAGAGCATCGGGAAACTGGACGGCCCACCAGACATTGGTAGCGCCTCCGACAATTTGCCCGTCGATAAAGTTGCCGATGCGGCCCATGCCCATCAGATAGCTTCCGGGAATGACGAGTTGGTCCCCTATACTCAGCAAACTCTTGCGGTCTATTCGGCAGAAGAGCCAGACAGCTGCAAGAACGCCGAGCAACACTCCATGCGTGCTCATGCCACCTAACCAAACAGCTGGAATCAACCAAAGATGTTCACGGTAAAACGCCCACTCATAGAAAAAGACTTCAAGCACTCGCCCACCGGCGAGAACACCAAGCGCCAGGTAGATGGTTAAGCTATAGGCGGCCCCAATCGTGAGGTCAAAGCTATGACGGACCCTTTTAAGCCAAAGGAAAATTGATATGAAACCCAACGAATAACTAAGACCATAAAACCACAGGTAGACTCCCCCAATGTCTGCCAGGAGAGGGTCAATCCGGTGGACGAAGGGCCCGAACATAGATTGACGATTCTGATGTTGGACTAATGAAGATTTGCGAAAGCTAGTGACACTTCTTGAAGTGCACTATGAGTAGCTGCCCAAGAGGTTTGAGGGCTAGCAGCCGGTGGATTTAGTTTAGCCGCGTGAATACATTTTGATGATTCGCTCAATCGCGCGCCGGCAAACGGTGCAAAAATGGTTCGTTCGCGAAAACATAATGCAGTCCACTTCCGGACGGTAGTAACCTCGCGCTTCATAAATGGCGCCTTCGAAAGCACCAACATGCCCGGCATATTTTTCTTTCGCAAACAGAGCTTCCTCATGCTTCAGTTCTTCGCGGAACAGTGCTTCCATCTCGCTCTCCGGTCGCTTGTCCTTCCGCAGTTGGGTCCGGCGCTTTTGTATCTCGCGCGAATAGTTTTCAAAAGTTTCCTTATCCCAGGGCGTCGGAATAGACGTATCCGGCGACACCAGATCTTTCCATTTGAGAGCGGTTCGCATGTCTCCGGACGAGCTGGCGCTTCCGGCGCTCAATAGTGCGGTGGCGTTTGGCTCCCAGGGCTCGACGCGTTCGCTAGCCGGGGCGTAGGCGACTGACGAAGTGTAGTACTCGTCGGCGAGCCCTGCGAAGTGATGGCCAAACTCGTGCACAAAAACATAATTACCAAATGCGTTGTCGGCCGCGACCGTGCTGTAGAGGTTGAAGATGCCACCGCCACCATAAGTACGATTGTTGACGAGAACTTCGATGAACTCGTAGGGAGCAAACTGCGCCACTTTGCGCAGCGCATGATTATCGAAGGTCAGCACATAACGTTCAGAGCCGAATGCATCGTAGGTCGCGCCCAAAGGAGAATCGTGATAGACGCCGGTCGACGGTCTCGAGACCCCACTCTCCGTGGCGGGCGGGCACAGGCCCCACACGTTGAAATCGCGACGATGTTCTTTGAAAGGCGAGGTGGCGAAGAGGACTTCGGTAAGCCGGCGCGCGTCAGCCGCAAACTTCCCCTGCTCGCTGACTGTGTAACCGTCACCCAGAATCACGAAATCGACTTTCGCCGCGGGATCGCCCATTTTTTGAATTGGGAGCAGAGGCGCCGGTGCCGTAACCTTGGAACGATCGATAAACATGTTTTTGGGATCAACGTTAGTGGTCCAGATATCGCGCCATGAATTCTTCGCGTCTCTCTTACTCAGAACGATCTCGACCGGAGCATCTGGAGCAGGGAAGCGCAGCGACTCGCTGAAGGTTCGCATCATGCTGGCGGCTTCATCTGTGGTTTCCCATTCGCCGAAAATGGAAGCGAAGCCGCGCGAATAAAGCACGCGTTTTGTCGCTTGATCGCGAACTTCAAAAAAATACTTGCCGAGGTTTGTATCGTCGATCGGCTTGCTCATATCACCTGGCCAGGGCAGTGGTTCGATATGAATGCGATCGATACTGAAAACCTCCTGCTTCGAGTTACCGGTGTGGTAGTAGTCCACGCGCATTGTTTGTGGAGCGGCGGAGACGACGACGAAGCAAACGAGGAGCGTGGCCAGCCCCAGGAAGAAAGTTGGGATGTTCTTTGTCATAGGCGCAAACATAGCCGAAAAATTCTTTCGCGAAAAGGGCGAGACAGGTTGCAGGAGGTAGTAGGCCGGAGGCAGGAGCTGACCCCACCCAGCAGAAAAAGGCTCAGGATGAAGTCCTGAGCCCCTTAAGTAAAAGTCGTATCACTACGACTAGGGAATACTCGATCCGGCCGCGCAACCTTACATGGCATCCTTTTGTGCCATGGTAATTACTCCAGCCGCGACTAAAGCGTCGCCAAGTTGGGCTACGGCACTCACAAACTGGACATGGTTCTTGGAAGTGGCAGCAATGTGTGCGATCAGATCCGAGATCGTGGGTTGCTGCCGTCGTGAGGATTTTGAAGGGAGTTTAACTAGACAAGCAGGAATACTCAGTTAACCGGTGCGACGCGTGTCCTTGGCTTCCGTATCGACAAGAGCATCAAGCCGGAGTCGATCAGAATCGGAAATCTGGGTGAACTGCACACCACAGCCTACGCTGGGCATGTTATACATCACCACACCTTGTACCGAGATGTATTCGCCGTCGGGCAGCGTGAGCCTGAGATTGAGCAGCTCGCCAACCCCCACTGGGCCCATCGTGTCGATGAAACATCCGGTTGCACTAATGTCCACTGTCCGTGCGAGAGACTTGCTGGTGGATCCCTCCCATGTTGCTTCTATCACAAGGGGAAGGCGCTCACGTTTCCTTTTTTCGTCGGTCATTATCTACCCGCTGCGGTCACTGCTTGGTTTATGGCTGAGTCGTCAGTGTGTGACGACTATGTATGAAGGAGCTCAGGCACGAGAGCATCCAAGTTTGGGGCAATGATACCCCAGGCGAGAGATATCAACTAGTTATTACACCATGCAACGGACGACCAAAAGCGGGAACCGCCGAATTCTTCCTGAGTGGTTCATTTTGCGCGAGCCATTCCGAGTTCCTTAACTTGCGATACAAAGTCGGAACCGGGAGCGGTAACTACCAGCTTTAACTTGCCTCAGGCCGACCTCGAATGCGCTCGTCAAGCGGTGGTCCTTAACCCAACTGGAAAGGTCGCTACTGCTCCTGGTTCCGGATCTTTCGGCGCCCGTCATGCTTAACTCGGCCAAGCTGAACCAATATCTATCACCGCAAACCGTTATTCGGATTAGCATCGTGTTATACTCCGACGTTCTTCCAGCGCGCCGTCTGCAGCAAGTTACAGCCTGGCTAAAACCCCGGAGAGTTGAGTAATTACTAAAAGTGAGTAGTGTCTTAGAGATCATTCCGCTCGGTGGAATCGGCGAGTTCGGAATGAATTGCATGGCGGTGCGTTACGAGGACGAAATGATCATTCTCGACGCCGGCATGGGGTTTCCTGAAGAGACGGCCTATGGCGTCGACGTTTGTATCCCCAACTTCGATTTCCTCGAGGAGTATCGTGAGGACATCACTGCCATCGTCCTTACTCACGGCCACGAAGACCACCTGGGCGCCCTTCCTTACGTACTGAAGAAATTCAACGTCCCGGTTTACTGTTCTCACTTCACAGCTGGACTGGCAGAGAGCAAACTGCAAGAACATAACCTGCTTGGCGATACCCTGATGCACCGCGTTGAGCCGCGTGACGTGGTTGATATCGGTGTCTTCAGCATAGAGTTTATTCGCGTTTCTCACTCGCTGATTGATTGCTTCTCGCTGGCGATCAAAACGCCAGTGGGGACCATCATCCACACCGGCGATTACAAGGTTGATGAGACGCCGGTCATTGGCGAACCGATCGACTTGCGTTCATTCAGGCGCTACGGGCAGGAAGGGGTGCTGGCATTGCTTTCGGATTCTACGAACGCAACCGTGCCAGGTCGCACGCCTTCCGAACGAGCCGTCATCCCGGCATTTGAGGAAATCTTTGCCGAAGCGCGCGGGCGAATTATCGTCGCTGCGTTTGCATCTTCCATTCATCGACTACAGATCGTCCTCGATATCGCGCAACAGTTTAATCGCAAAGTCTGCGTGCTGGGCCGGTCGATGCTGAAAAACGTCGAGATCGCCGATCGTCTGGGTTACCTGGACATTCCCGACGGCTTGCTGATACCGCTAAATGAAGCCAAACAGGCCCGCGACCACGAGGTTGTGTTTCTGGTGACCGGCTCGCAGGGCGAGTCTCGTGCGGCCCTTTCACAGATGGCGTCGCAAAGCTACAAGGGCATGACGATTGACGAAGGCGACACGGTGGTACTTTCCGCACGCATCATCCCTGGGAACGAGCGTTTGATTTCTCGAATGATTGGAATGATCTATAAGCGTGGCGCGAACATCATCGAAGAGAAGCGGCGACTGGTGCACGTAAGCGGTCACGCGTCTCAGGAAGATATTCGAATCATGACCGAGGCCGTACGGCCGAAGTTTGTGGTGCCGATTCACGGCGAGTATCGCATGCTCTTTCGCCACAAGGAGTTCGTAAAGAACCATCTTGGCTACGCCGAAGAGAATATTATCCTGATTGAAAATGGCGACGTGCTGGAGCTTGATGGTGAACGCGCATCAGTTGTCGAAAAACGCGAAGTGCCACGAACTTTTATCGATGATAGCGGTTTCGAAGAGATTACCAGTGAGACTGTAAAGCAGCGCCGGCAGATGGCCTATGAAGGGCTGGTGACGCTGATTGTGACTGTTGACGCGGAGACAGGTGAGGTCCAGGGGGATCCCGAGATCGTCATGCGCGGAGTGCGCGGATTCGATTCCACCAATGGGTCCTTGCTAGACGCGCGGCGAGTTGTTGCTGCCGCCATCGCCGGCGCCTCGCGTCAAACACTCAGCGATGAGAGCCTCCTGAAAGAGCATGTACGAGTGGAGTTGAAACGCTTTATTCAGAAACTGACGGGTTCGAAACCGGTGATCCTGCCGGTCGTGGTCCAGGTTTAGTTTCAAGTTCCCGGTTTCAAGTTAGAACACTAGACCTGGAACCTCAAACCTGAGTCTTGGACCTTGAAACTTAGAAATGAATTCTTTCCAGGACAAAGTTGTCATGATTACCGGCGCCTCATCCGGCATCGGACGGGGACTGGCGGTTGAACTTGGCCGCCGCGGCGCGAAACTTGGTCTGGTTGCCAGGCGTGCCAGCGTGCTGGAGGAAGTAATCCGCGAGATTGAGGCGGTTGGCAGTAAGGCGGTGGCGGTGCCTGCCGATGTGCAGGATGCAGGCTCCATGTCTGCCGCAGCCGAGAAGGTGCGCGCTGAGTTAGGGCCGATCGACATACTTATTGCGAACGCGGGCATCGGACCGACGAGAGACGCGGCGGAGATTAACGCGGAGGAGATCGCCAACGTCATTAATGTGAATGTCATCGGGGCTTCCAACAGCGTTGCAGCAGTAATTCCTGATATGGTGGCGCGGCGAAGTGGGCAGTTGGTGGTGATATCGAGTTTGGCTGCTTACCGGGGTTTGCCAAAGTCGGCGGCGTACTGCGCCAGTAAGGCTGCGGTTTCAGCGTTTTTCGAAAGTCTGCGTCTGGATCTGATGCCGAGAGGCATTGCCGTTACGATAATCCATCCGGGTTTTATCAAGACTCCGCTAACCAGCGGGCGCGACGCGCAGATGCCTTTCCTGATGGAACTGGACGACGCGGTGCAAAAGATGTTGCGCGCAATTGGGGAGCGCCGGAAGCGTTATTCATTTCCGTGGCAACTCGCAACGATCGTTCGCCTGGGAATGGTCATGCCGTTTTGGATGTACGACCAGATTTCACGCGCGAATTCGTTTAGGGAATAGAGAGGTCTTTGGACTTTGGGCTTAGGTCTTTGGAGTTGAAGGTCCGCTCGAATTGATCCCGAACGAACCAAAATAAAGACCAAAGACCAAGTCCAAAGTTCGAACAACAAACTTCATTTTTGCCATTTCATGACCATTCTTCAAGCCATCGTCCTTGGTATCGTTCAGGGATTAACTGAATTCATCCCCATCAGTTCTACCGCCCACCTTGTTTTTGCATCACGCCTGATTGGTCTCTACAACGGCATTGACGCAACTCTTCGCGCCGAACAAACCACTGCCACCATAGCCGTCATTCAACTCGGCACGTTGTTGGCCGTGCTTATCTATTTCGCGCGAGACATTATCAATATCACGCTCGCGTTTGTGCGTGACCACGTTGCGTTGCTGAGTGGCAAGCGTAGGGTAAACGGCAGCGTGCAGCTGTCGCCTGATGCCTGGCTGGGATGGCTGGTGATTCTTGGGTCGATTCCGGTTGCGGCGGTTGGCCTGTTATTCAAACATCAGATTGAGGGAACGTTTACCAAAAACCTGTGGATAATCGCTACGATGATGATAGTTGTCGCGGTCTTGTTGGCGATTGCAGAGTTCGTCGGAAAAAGGGAACGCTCCATGGAGCAACTGGGAATTAGTGATGCATTGGCCGTAGGTTTCGCTCAGGTACTGGCTTTGATACCGGGATCAAGTCGGTCGGGTTCCACCATCATGGGCGGCCTCTTTGGCGGCCTGACACGTGAAACCGCCGCCAGGTTTTCCTTCCTGCTCTCAATCCCTGCTATCGCAGCCAGTGGTGTACTAGAACTCAAGGAAGCCATACACAAACTGCCGCCGGGAACTCACCTGCCGTTAGTCGTGGCGACCATTGTCTCCGGCGTGATTGGCTACGCTTCGATTTGGTTTCTGCTGCGATTTCTTAGAACACACTCCACCGGGGTCTTCATCGTCTACCGTTTGTTGGTAGGCGCCGCCATTCTCTTTGCCCTCGCTGGCGGTTACATCTCAGCGTCCGCTTGAAATTGGACCTCTGATTGCGGCCAATTACCCACGTCGCGTCGCTGGAAGCAGGTTAGAACGATTCCAGAATCAAATCACTACCAAAAGCCTTCCCTATTCAGGTAAACTAAATAAGCCCCCCTCTTTGCATCAACCCTGAATGCAGGTACTCCAATAATTCTCTAAGGGCGGTGAGTTTTAATGAATGACAAGAATCTCCAAGGCTCGACTGCGCCCTCTCAAAGACCGCGCAGTCCACGCGTACCGGTAGAGTTTGCGCTCGGAGTAGAGGGAAAGGATGCCAACGGTGAATCGTTCAGCGTCCAAGCGCAGGCGATTAAGATAAGCCGGGCTGGAGCCACGATTCTGTTAGAAGTAGATGTGGCATTAGGTTCTATTCTGAAACTGACCCCTCCATTTGGGCGACCGCTGGACGCAGAAGTGAATGGCGCATGGACTGATGCGATTGATGGACGCCGCCGCATTGGTGTTAAACTACTCGATGCTGATGGTTGGTTTGCAGACTAGTTTTTACAGAAATAATATGAACCTCACATGAGCGTCAAACGTTGGATCTTGCGGGAGCACGACGCGCTCCAGGTGGCCTCGCTGGCTCGCGGTTTGACTGTCTCACCCACACTTGCGGCCTTGCTTCTTTCGCGCGGTTGTGAAGACGAACAATCGGCCCGAAGTTTCCTCAAACCATCCCACGATCAACTTCATGATCCTGACTTGATGCTCGGCATGAGCGAGGCCGTACCTCGTTTGCTTCGGGCCATCGAGTTGGGCGAACCCATCCTGGTTTACGGCGACTATGACGTTGACGGCACGACCGGAACCGCTGTGCTGCTGCGAGCGTTGAAACTGCTCGGTGCGAAGACTGGTTTTCATGTGCCCCATCGCTTTACCGAAGGTTACGGGATCCAACAGGCTGCCCTCCAACGAGCGGTCGCCGAGGGGTACAAGCTTGCGATTAGCGTCGATTGTGGCATTCGTGCGCATGAACCACTTTACTGGGCGCGAGATAATGGCCTCGACGTAATCATCACCGATCATCACTTGCCGGATGAAGGCGAAGGTGTTCCCCCCGCATATGCCGTTCTGAACCCAAATCAACGCGGCTGCAATTATCCCGATAAGAATCTTGCCGGCGTTGGTGTCGCCTTTAAACTGGTCGACGCTTTGTTTCGCAGTCAGGGTCGGCAAGCGCAAGTAAACGCTTTTCTGAAGATCGTTGCCATCGGCACTGTCGCCGACGTCGCAAAACTTACCGGCGAGAATCGAACGATCGTCGCGCTTGGCCTGCGGGATCTCCCGAAAGCCACCAATCCTGGTTTGCGCGCTCTGATGGAAGTGGCCGGATGCGGCGAAGGCATGACCGCTTACGATATTGGTTTTCGCCTGGGCCCGCGCATTAATGCGGCCGGTCGCATGGATGCAGCGCGCGCTGTGGTTGAACTCTTCGGCACCAGAGATTTGGAAGAGGCGCGACAGTTGGCTTTACATCTCGACACGCGCAACCGCGAGCGCAAAGAAGTTCAGCAGCAGATCGTCGAGCTGGCGATTACTGAATTGGAAAGCACTGCTGCCGAGCCGGCGGATTCCTTTGTGGCGGTAATCGCCGGCGAGGGATGGCATCGCGGAGTAATTGGCATCGCAGCTTCGAAAATTGCTGAACGCATCAATCGTCCCTGCGTGGTACTGTCGATTGACGGCGACGTGGCCCATGGTTCGGGGCGCAGCATCGAGCCTTATCACCTGCTCAATGGCCTGACGGAATGTGCGGATCTGTTCGAAAAGTTTGGCGGACACTCTCACGCGGCAGGAATCACTATACGGCCGGACCGGATTGCCGAACTTCGCCGGCGATTAAACGACCACGCCGCCAGCTGCCTGACGGCAGAAGACTTGCAGCCATGTGTTTACGTTGATGCAGAGTTGCCGACCGAGGAAATCACCTTTGAACTGATTGGCGAATTGGATGCACTCGAGCCTTACGGTGCGGGCAATTTGCGCCCGGTTTTCCTGGCTCGCAACTTGTGCATAGTCTCCGAACCACGTCTAATTGGACAACGGCATCTAAAGATGTTTGTTGCTGGTCCGAAGGGTCGCCCGCTCGAGACAATCTTCTGGAATGGAGCGGAACGAATGGCGGAGCTCAAGCGCGGCGTAGACATGGCCTATACGATTGAGACGAGTAACTGGACGGGCGAAACGTTTTTGCAGTTGTCGGTGCAAGACACAAGGCAGCAAACAGCAAACAGTAAACAGCAGACAGCGTAACAGCTAGACACATGATTTTGGATGGATGACTGAATCTACCTTCAAGCGCCACTCAGATTAATCTGACGGTTCGGCTGTTTGCTGTTTACTGTTTGCCGTTTGCCAGGTAAGAAATGCAGGAAGTCACCAGAAAAAAGGCAATCGCCATCGGCCTGCGCGCGCACGCTCCGCTCGTGGTGCGCGCCGGCGCGCTCTTAACTCTCGCGGCCGCACTGATTTTTGTAGCCGTCTCTTACTATCGACTTCGCAATAACAAACCTTTTAGGCTCGCATCAAAGTCGCCTGAGCTTTCAAAAGAGATAAAGGGGACAGCTGATGGCTACGAACAAAAGTTCATGAAAGATGGCCGTTTGTATCTTTGGTTACGAGCGGCACGCGACATTACTTTTACCGACGACCATCATGAACTCGAGCAGGTTAACCTGGCGGTCTATCCACCGGTAGGCGACAAACCCGATCAGATTCTTGCGAACAAAGCCATCTACGATCCGAGGACATCGGTAATCACGTTTCTTGGGAACGTCAAAGTTGAAACAAAGGACGCGCTGAAAGTCAGCACCGAGTCAATTGCTTACGATCAAAACAGTGAGATTGCGCAAACCGACGCGCCAGTTTCTTTTGACCGCGAAAACGTTTCCGGGCATTCGACCGGAGCGGTGGTTGAGTCGAAAACGAAGAAGCTCGAACTTAAGAAGGATGTGGAGATTACTGTAGCTCCGGAAGCCACCAAGGATCCCAACGCCAAACCATTATCCACTCGTTCGCGCCCCATCGTTATTCATTCGGCCCATGCCCTTTTTGAACAAGAGTTGATGAAGATGACCTTCTCGGGCGGGGTCACTGCCGAACAGGACCGCGATCTGATGAGCGGCGACACGCTCTACGGAACGCTCAACCAGCAAAAGCACCTGCAAAAACTTGAGGTTCGCACAAACTCTTATCTGCGCACGATGACTGAAGGCAGGGCGGCGGAAGTGCATTCCATCGACATGGATTTCTTTTTGGACAAAGATCAGCGTCTGGAGCGCGCCGTAGCTCTGCGCAATGCGGGCGGTAAGACTCTCGATGCCGATGCGGACTTACAACTTGAGGGCGCCAACCTAATCGAAGTCCTGTTTCAGGCAGAAGGCGATCGTAGTCTACTGAAACAGTTGCGCACTGAAGGTCGTTCCGTGATTAATCTTGCGGCTCCGAAATCAAAGGCAAACGATCCGCGCGCGGCAAATAAGCGGCTTACCGCCGATACCGTAAAACTCAACTGGCGGATCACTGGCCGGGATCTCGACAAGGCCGAAGCCGTGGGTAACGCCGAATTGTTTGTTGACCCGGTCACCAAGACCGCGGCGAGCGACCGGAAAACTCTTACCGCGCCGCGTATCGATTGCGATTTTTTTGAAAGCGGTAACATCGTTCGCACGGCAGTCGCCACTGGTGGTGCCAAGGCGGTCATCGAACCGGTGCAGAAAGTGGAAGATCGCGGCACGCGCACTTTGACCTCGTGGAAAATGACTGGTGTGTTTGTGCCGAGCACGCAGGACATCGAGCGAATGGATGCGCAAACCGACGCGAAGTTTAATGAGAACGACCGCAATGGCGTAGCGACTAACATTTCCTATACGGCTGCTGACAATACGGTTCGGCTCCGCGGTGGTGAGCCAACCGTTTGGGATTCGCGGGCGCGCACCAAAGGCGACGAGCTTGATTCGGATCTAAGCAATAAGGTTTCCTATAGCCGTGGGAAAACCGCGACCACCTATTACAGCCAGGAACAGACCAACGGTGCGACTCCATTTTCCAAAGTTAAAAGCCCGGTGTACGTGGTCAGCGACAGTGGAGAGTTTCACAGTGAAAGCGGTGTCGCAATTTACACCGGAAATGCGCGCGCCTGGCAGGACGACAATTTTGTGCGCGCTGACAAACTAACGATTTATGTCAACGAGAAGCGGATGGACGGAAACGGTCACGTGCAGAGCCAGATTTACAATGCGCGTCGCCGCACGGGAGGGACCAGCAACACAGTGCCCGTGTTCGCCACCGCAGATTCGATGACTTATTCGGACATTAATCGCACGCTCCACTACGAAAGCAACGTTGATATTCGTCAGGGAACAGATCGGATGACGAGCGGCGTTGCCGACGTCTACCTGCTGAAGGAGTCGAGTGAAGTGGAGAAGACCATCGCGCAACGCAATGTAGTGTTGACTCAGCCAAACAGAAAAGGCGTCGGCGACTGGCTGCAATATACGAGCGCAGATGAGGTCGCAGTGCTTAAAGGCAACCCAGCCAGAGTCGAAGACGCGGAAAAGGGAAGCACCGAAGGCAACCGATTGACCGTCTACATGCGAGACGGTAGAGTGATCGCTGATGACGTGCGAGGGTCGCAGGCACCGGGACGAATTAAATCCACGCACAAGGTTAAGAAGCAGTAGACAAGTTAACATGAGCACATGGACGGAGGAGGTTAATATCGAGCAGCGTCGCAACGAAGCGGTTCCCGTGAACAGTCCTCGTCTGGCGCGCCAAATAAGCCTGACGCCGTCTGCCTCCGCTTTGGCGGCGTCCCACCTGGAAAAAAGATATGGAAAGCGTCGCGTAGTCGACGATGTCAGTCTCCACGTAGAAAAGGGAGAAGTAGTCGGCCTTCTAGGTGCAAACGGCGCCGGAAAGACGACGACGTTCTACATGATCGTGGGGCTGGAGCGTCCGGACAACGGAACAGTTAGTCTTGGAGATCGTGATGTCACCAGGTTGCCGATGTACTTGCGGGCACGCCTGGGCCTTGGCTACTTGCCGCAGGAACCTTCAATCTTTCGCAAGCTCACGACCGCGGAAAACATTCTTGCGGTTCTCGAAACGATGGGCCTGCGGAGGCGAGAACGACTCACCCGGCTCGAGGAATTATTGGAAGAGTTTGGCATCGCACATGTTCGCAATACGCGTGGCGATGCGTTGTCAGGAGGCGAACGAAGAAGAACTGAAATCGCAAGGGCTCTTGCAACAGAACCCCAATACATCCTCCTTGACGAACCTTTTGCTGGTATTGACCCTAAGGCCGTAGATGACATTCAAAATGTCATACTTTATCTACGTAATCGTGGCATAGGGATCTTAGTCACAGACCATAATGTCCGCGAAACGTTGGGAGTTACTGACCGGGCCTACATTATGACAGACGGTCGAATTTTCCGCGCTGGTGTGCCCCGCGAGTTGACCGAAGACGCGGAAGTGCGACGGCTCTATCTTGGCGACAAATTCCGCATGTAATCTTCAAATTGGTCGCGAAAGCTAAACTGGGACGCGCAAATGTGCTCCAATCGAGTATAATCTCCCTGCGACGTACAGTTGCAAAATAACAAATCAAAAGTGTTCATTCGAAGCAAGGAATGTCTCTTAAACTAACTACCAGCCTATCCCAACGCCTCGTGTTGACGCCCCAGTTGCGGCAGCGCATCGAGATGTTGCAGATGACTACACTCGAGCTCACTGATCTTATTCAGCAGCAGATTCTCGAGAACCCGGTCCTGGAGGAAGTGGCCACTCAGGAAGAAGTCGGGGAGTTAGCGGAAAAGATTCTCGACCACCTTGCGAGCGCCGATCCCGGAGCCGCGCCAGAGCCACAGCAGTTGGAAGTCGCCGAGCCTGAACCAGGTGGTCCCTCTTCAAATGGATCCGGTGATCTTGAAGGAACGTTGACCTACGCTGAAGGAGATGGCGAAGGCGATGGTGGCCCTGGCGAGGGACATGAAATTGCTGCCGCCGATCTGAGCGAGGATTCGGTAGGCGACGAGATTGTTGGTGAAGAAGGCAGTCGTGATGCGTTTGAAGAGATCGATTTCGGCCGGGAGTTTCAGGACTACCTCGACCCCGGTTACAAGACTCAGGAGATCGAATACAAAGAAGACGCGCCCACCTTCGAACAATTTTTGACACGGGCTCCGTCCCTTGCCGATCATCTTGAATGGCAATTGCACATGAGTCCGATTGCTGAGGATATTTGCGAGGCAGCCATTAGCGTCATCGGGAATCTCGACGCGGATGGCAGGTTGAATGCCACCAATGAAGAAATTGCCGCAATGGGGGGCTGGAGCGGGGAGACTGTGGAAGAAGCCCGCCAGGCTGTGATGCATTTGGATCCGGTCGGTTGTGGCGCGCGTGACGTCAGGGAATGTCTGCTGGTGCAGTTGGAAGTCAAAGGTGAAAGTGACCGGCTGGCCGCACGCTTGATTAGCGAGCATCTCTCAGAATTACAGCAACACAAGCTGCCGAATCTGGCCAAACAAATCAATAGCGACGTTGATACGCTATTGAACGAATTGCAGTTCATTCGCACGCTCGATCCTTATCCGGGGCGGCGTTATTCGTCTGAAGAACCGATATTGATTTCCCCGGAGATCTACATCGAGAAGCTTGATGAGGCCGACGACGAATACATTATCTATTTCGCGGACGATGGCAGTCCGCGATTGCGCGTGAGCCAACAGTATCAGCAGATGCTGGGTAAGTCGGACGTCAGTAACGAGACCAAGAGTTTTATTCGTGAAAAGATGCGTTCAGCAGTCGACCTGTTGCGCAATATTGAGCATCGCCGTCAAACGATTTACAAAGTGGTGGAGTCAATCGTACACCGGCAGCAGGAATTTCTTGATAAGGGTGTTCAATACATCAAACCGATGATGCTGAAAGACATCGCCGAGGATATCGGCATGCACCTGTCGACCGTCTCCCGAGTGGTGAACAGGAAATATGCGCATACTCCGCAGGGTGTAATCGAGCTACGTCGCTTCTTTACCGAAGGCATGATGAATGAGGACGGGGAAGAAATCTCCACGCGCATCATCAAGCTGAAAATCAAGAAACTTATCGAAGAAGAAGATTCGCATAATCCGATCACCGACGATCAGGTTGTCAAGATACTCATCAAGGACGGAATCAAGCTATCGCGCCGCACCGTCGCGAAGTATCGTGATCAGATGAGTATACCCGGCTCGCGCGAGCGTCGCGCTGTGGTTTAGAGACGCAAGTAGCTTGAGCCGGACGAGAGTTTCGCCCCTGAGTTGTTAATAATTCGCCAAACGTGATCTGAGTTTGGCAAGCATTACTATTTCTGAGGGTTGAGAAGGGAACGCCGCTATGAGGTTTGAGTACACAGGTCGTCACGTCGAAGTTTCTCCCGGTATCCGCAAACACGTAGAAGATCATTTCAGAAAGCTGGAATATATTTTTAACGGCACAACTGCCGCGTGGACCCACGCTGTTATTGATGTTGAAAAGAATCGTCACAAAGCAGAATTGATTGTTCACTGGCGAGACCATACCTTAACCGCCAAAGACATCAACGCTGATATGTACCTTGCCCTGACTCGGGCGATTGCAAAGATCGAAAAGCAAGCGCTCAAATTGAAGACGAAAAAAATCGACCGGAAACAGGGAGCACGAAAGACCTCGACAGTGGCCCCGACTCCGGATGGCAAGGTGGAAGCAAGTCCGCGTCCGCCTCGCATCATTAACGCGCGTCGTTATTCAATTAAGCCCATGACCGCCGAAGAAGCGGCTTTGCGGCTGTCTTCTGACCCCGATCAGTTTGTGGTCTTTCGCGATGCTGATACGGATCGCGTCGGCGTGCTGTATAAGCGCAGCGATGGAAACTACGGCCTGATAGAGCCCTGAAAATGGCCCGCCCGGGCTTCAAAAACCTCTGAACAACGGAAGCGAACATTCCGGTTCTCCATTTTCTCGGCTCTGCTGGAGCCGGATAGGTCCGGCAAGAAATCCGTTTGCCAAACGGGCATCCGGGCGCCGGTTAGTGCTATAAACACCTCGCGCCTCCAGTGCTGAGAGCGCATAACAGTTCCGCATGGAAAAAGAGATCGACAAAAACCAGGAAAAGAACAATTCGGTTCCAGACATCGTCATCATTACCGGGTTGAGCGGTTCGGGTATGTCAGCCGCTACGAAAGCGTTCGAGGATCTCGGTTATTTCTGCGTCGACAACCTGCCGCTCACGATGTTGCCCACCTTTGCACGCTTGGTAAAGGCAGACGACAACGAACGAGGCATCGAGCGGGCCGCCCTGGTTATCGACATCCGTGAGGGAACGTTTCTGACTGATTTCGCTAAGCAACTGGAAGCTTTGCGCGCAGTCGGGCTTTCCGTATACGTCTTATTTCTTGAGGCCTCGGACGACGTGTTGCAGCATCGCTTCAGCGAGACGCGACGGCCACACCCTGCTGACACCGGACAAACTCTATTGCGATCGCTTGCCGCAGAGCGCACGGCGATGTCGCATATTCGTTCTCTTGCCGATCAAATAATAGACACTTCCAATCACACCGTTCACACCCTTCGTAGTCATCTCATTGAAAGGTTCAGTCCCGACCGCAAGGGCGGACCGATGCGCGTTCAGGTGCTTAGCTTCGGTCATAAATACGGTAACCCCGGCGATATGGAATTGCTTTTTGATGTGAGACACCTGCCGAATCCCCACTTTGTTCCAGAGCTAAGGCCGCTCTCCGGACACGATAAGCGCGTGGTGAAGTATCTGAAGGAGCAGCCTGAGGTGGAAGAGACTCTTAGTCGCTTCTACGATCTCCTTGAATACCTTCTCCCCCAGTACCAGCGTGAAGGAAAGTCGTACGTGACGGTGGGAATCGGCTGCACCGGAGGACGGCACCGCTCAGTGATGATAGCAAACGCGCTGGGCCGTAAACTGCGACGGGCCGGTTTCGACGCTCAAGCGGTTCACCGCGACGTGAGAAAATCAAATCGCCAGCGTTAACTAAACTTCCCGATAAAGGAGGACATTTCATGAGTGCTAACTCGCCACCGGGCACTTCGAAAGAGGACGCGCGCCGGATTTCAGGTGTGATTGTCACGCATGGACATCTGGCGGGTGAATTGTTGGCCGCGGCTGAAATGATCGTGGGGCCCATTTCGTTTATCACGGCCGTCTCAATTGGCTGGCACGACGATGTCGATGCGGCGCGAGATGAAGTGCAACGGGCCATCACTCGCGTCTCGCAGGGCGCCGGAGTGCTTTTGTTGACCGATATGTTTGGCGGCACACCTACCAACATCGCGTCGATGTTTTTGGATGATGGCAACGTTGAAGTTGTCACTGGAGTAAACCTGCCGATGGTCATCAAGCTGGCCGGCCAAACAGGCAGCGATTCTCTGATTGAAACCGCGCGCCGCGTTTGCGATCTTGGCCGCCAGGGAATTTATCTTGCCGGCGATCTGCTGGCTCAGCCGGTAAAAAGCACAAAGTAATGGTTGAGCGCACTCTTTTGATTAGACAACGACTCGGATTACACGCGAGGGCAGCTGCGAAGCTTGTGCGAGTCGCAAGTGCTTTTCAAAGTCAGGTGCAATTACGTCGTCTCGATGGCGATGTGACCGCCGACGCTAAGTCAATTCTGAGTGTCTTGATGCTGGCCGCCGCTCGGGGAACAGAGTTGCAGGCCAGCGCCGATGGAGTTGATGAGGAAGAGGCGATGGACGCAATCGCGGAGCTCTTTGCCGACGGCTTCGGCGAAGCGGAGTCTTCCGTATGACGCAGGCGGCTCAGGAACATCGCTTTCAGGGGCTGGGGGTTTCCGAAGGCATCGTGATCGGGCAAGTGCTCCGTATGCACGATGGCACGCAGCGGGTTTACCGGTGGAGAATCGCGCCGGAGGAGGTGGAAGCAGAGCGCCAACGCTTCCGGGCGGCGGTCATGCTGGCGAGCCGCCAGGTGTTGGCTATCAAGGAGCAGGCCGAAAAACGTTTTGGCAAGGATCACGCTTACATCTTCGACGCGCACCTGCTGCTGTTGGAGGACGAGAAGCTTATTGGCGACGTCGAGCGCCATATCACTGCTGAACAAGTAAACGCAGAGTGGGCCGTCAAGGTGATCGGCGATCGCTTCCTTTATCTCTACTCTGAAATCAAAGACGACTACCTGCGTGAGCGTGGTTCCGATATTGAAGACGTAATGCGTCGTTTGCTGGTGGCCTTCAGCGGTGTGCAGTCGCAGAATCGCGACCTTGCTGAAGACGCAGTCGTAGTTTCACAGGATCTGCTGCCCTCCGCAGTTGCGGAGTTGGACCTGGATCATACGCGGGCGCTCGCCACAGACACCGGCGGTTGGACCTCGCACACGGCGATACTTGCGCGCGGAGTTGGCATTCCCGCGGTAGTCGGTCTGCGCGATTTTTATCGCCGCGCAAGAACCGGCGACCGGATCATTGTTGACTCAACCCGTAACCTGGTCATCCTTCATCCTTCAGCCGAAACGCTCGAACGCTATCAGGCCGAGACCACCAGTCGCCAGAGCCGGCCAGGAACTGCTGGTCGTCCAGAGACTGGACCAGTCCGTACTCTGGATGGTGTGGAAGTAACCCTGCGAGCGAACGTCGAAGTGCCATCAGAATTTCACGCCGTGGAGACTTACGGTGCGTCAGGGGTCGGCCTCTATCGATCTGAGTTTTTGCTGGCGCGGCGCGGCGCGTTGGTTTCAGAGGACGAGCAACGAGTGGCCTACGAGGCGATTGCAAGAGTAGCCGGCGAACAGGGCGCAGTTATTCGCTTGTTTGATCTGGGCGGCGACAATCTACGCGAGCAGTTTCAGGAGCAGGAAAAAAATCCAGCCCTGGGCCTGCGCGCGATTCGCTTTGCATTAGCCAATGAACCCGTCATGCGTGAACAGGTGCGGGCCATTTTGCGCGCCGCCGCGAATGGATTTCTGAAAATTGTGCTGCCAATGGTGGCGGATTTAAGCGACGTCAGACGTGCGCAGGCCATCATTCAGGAGGAAGTGAAAAACCTGCGTGATTCGAAAATCGATTTCAAAGAGGTCAGCGTTGGGGCGATGATTGAAGTGCCGTCGGCAGTTTTCATGGCAAGCAAAATTGCAAAACTGGTCGACTTCTTCGAGCTCGGCACGAACGACCTGGTGCAATACACGCTCGCCGTTGATCGTGGCAATGATGAAGTGGCCGAATGGTTTCGCACGCTTCACCCCGCCGTTCTGCATAGCATCGATCAAAGTCTCAAGGCCGGCCGCCAGGCTGGTATTCCGGTCATCGTTTGTGGAGAGATGGCCTCTACGCCGGCTTATGTCGTGTTGCTCGTCGGCCTCGGCGCCACGGACCTCAGCATGACGCCGTCTGCAATTCCGCGTGTTCGTCGCGCCATAGCTGGTATCGATTCCGCAAACGCCAGGCGAATTGCGGAGGACTGCCTCAACTGTGACACCGCGGATGAAGTTGAAGGGCTTATTCGTGACCGCTATACCCAACTCTGGCCTTCATTATTTGATTCCACCAATCTGCCCGCACCGAGGCAAAATTAAATGTGCTGATTTCCGGAACGCGGAACCGCATTAATTTGGTGTGAGTTTCCATAACAAAGTGGGGTCTTCTAAGAAATTCAGGTCGTTTAGCCATTTACTAATAGTTGAGCTTCCTGCTCAGCGGCGCTGAAGCTGAATGCCCCAGCTAAATTGCCTGCCGGAAATCATTTGAAAAGAGTGAGAACGACGATGAGAAGCCTTGTTTTTGCCGCCCTCGTTCTAAGTGCCTCCCTGGCCACGACCGCATCGGCTCAGGTGAAATCCGTGGCCGCAAATAACCAACACAACCCTACCACCGCAACCGAGCATTCCTCGATATATGCGACTGGCGCGCGTGTTTTTAAGCAAGCCGCAGCCGTTAACTCCACCACTGAAACCAATGCGGGCCTCGTAACTCGTCAGGCCCAAACAGAAGCCAGTTTCAACAACCATTTGAATCTCAGTCGCCGTATCGAAACGGTTACTGCGATAACAGATTCGGCGAAAAAAACACCGGCGAAGGTTGCCGTTACCGCAGCCGCCACGCAGGTATATCGAGTCGGCCCCGGAGACGTGCTGGACATACAGCTTTCTAATTATCCGAGCCGGACCTCGACGCTGTTCACTGTGCTTCCCGACGGTCTTTTGGAATATCCGCTGGCGGGCAATCCGATTGTGGTTAAGGGGATGACTACCGTTGAGATAGCCACCCTCTTGCAGCAGCGAATCAAGATTTTCGACAATCCAAAAGTTAAAGTCGACGTGCGCGATTACGCCAGCCACGCGGTCACCATCGTTGGTTTTGTCTCCGCTCCCGGAACCAAGATTCTGCGTCGTGAAGCTGTGCCTCTTTACACTGTGCTGGCTGAGGCTTTGGTCCGTCCTGAAGCTGCACGAGCAACGATAACGCGGCTGGGCGCTCCACCGATCGTTGTTGATCTTAAAGACTCAAGACTCTCGGCGGCGCTGATTGTGCCCGGTGATTCAATAAAGGTAACAGGTGCGCCGCCGGCGACCGCACAGTACTTTTTTGTAGGTGGAGAGATAAGGTCTCCCGGTCAGAAACCCTTCCATCCCGGACTAACGCTCACGCAGGCTATTCTCGCGAGTGGTGGAACGAAAACCAGTGCTGAATTAAAAGTAAAAGTTTCACGACAGGCAACCGACGGCAAACTTGCCACCAAAGAATTCAATCTGCGAAAGATACAGACCGGGAAAGCCCCCGATCCAGTCCTGCAAAGCGGCGATCGGCTGGAAGTTACTAACGCTAACTAAGTTAGCGTTCAGACGAAAAGAAGCAGGGGCGGCCTTCATGGAGGCCGCCTTTTTTATGTTCGCCGCGGCATTCCCGGGCATGCGTTCGAAGATGTGCGCTTGGGTCTCGCGTCGCACGCAACGACAAGATCAAAAACGACGCTATCAGAGCGGACGCCGATAAATACAGGATGCCGCCGAAATACGATCCTGTTCTTGTACTTAGATAACCAACCACATACGGGCCGACGAACCCGCCAAGATTTCCGAACGAGTTAATCAATCCAATGGCCGCAGCCGCTGTCGTGCCGCTCAAGAAACTAGTGGGCAGCGCCCAAAAGCCCGGCAGGTAACCAGCAGTCCCCGCACCCGTCAAACACAACATTGCGATTGCCAGTGGAGTGAAGTCGCGAAAGACTACGCTCAAAAGCAAACCCGTGCTCGCGGTCATCATTGCCAGAGCAGTATGCCAGCGACGCTCACGGGTCTTGTCTGAATGCCACCCCACGAGGAGTATTGATACGAGACCAACGCAATACGGAAGTGCGGAAATAACCGAAACGAGAAAGGTTGGCAGACCCGAAAGCGTCTTCACAATCGACGGTAACCAGAAATTAAGTCCATACACCGCAGTGACCATAAAAAAATAAGCGAGTGTGAGGAGCACAACCTCTCGATGTCTGAAAGCTTCAAGAATTCGAAGCGAGTGTTTCGCTTCTTTGGCGCGCTTCTCTTCTTCGAGTTCGCCGATCAACCACTCCCGTTCATCCGAGTGCAGCCAGTTTGCTTGCCTTGGCCAGTCAGTAAGATAAAAAAGAGTCGCGACACCCATGATGATTGCCGGGATACCTTCGAGAATAAACATCCACCGCCAGCCTTCAAGTCCAAGCCAGTTTAGTTTGAGTAGGAGCCCAGACAATGGCGCGCCAACCACATTGGAAACAGGAACCGCGGCCATCAGGTACGCCACGGCTTTCGCGCGGTCCTGGTAACGGAACCAGTGACTCAAGTAAACGATAATCCCTGGGAAAAAACCGGCTTCAGCCGCGCCCAACAAGAAGCGAACAAGGTAGAACTGATTCTTTGTGTGGACGAATCCAGTTAGCATCGCGAGGACTCCCCACGAAATCATAATGCGGGCGATCCATCCGCGCGCCGACCATTTCTCGACCAGAATAGTTCCTGGGATCTCCAGTACTACATAGCCGATGAAGAAAATACCGGCGCCAAAGCCAATGACTCCATCAGTGAATTTGAGATCAACTTTCATCCCTCCAACTGCCGCAAATGCAACATTGACGCGATCTAGATAGGCGACGATGTAAAGCAGAAAGAGGAAGGGCATCAATCGCCTGGTTACGCGACTGCGGCAGCGTGCTACTACTGACGGATCTGACACGACCGGGTTCGTGGTCACTAGTCTCGTTTCATGTAATGTGTGCGCCCTGCGTTTCCATATAGACCGCGTAGAGCGATTGGCTTGCGGTAATGAAAAGTCGATTTCGTTTTGGTCCGCCGAAACAGAGATTGCTCACTGTTTCGGGGAGGATGATTTGTCCAATGCGGTGGCCATCGGGCGCGAAAATATGGACGCCATCAAAACCGTCGCCGGCCCAACCGGCAGTCGCCCAGATATTTCCGTCAACGTCGGCACGCAAGCCATCCGTACCACCGAGTAACTCACGATCTTTTACCTTGAGACTCATTGATGCAAACACGCGCGCGCCCTGCAACTTCTTTCCATCGATCACGTCCCAGGCGGTAATCGTGCCTGGCCGTCCTGTATCCACGACGTAGAGTTTTTTGTAGTCAGGGGAAAAACAGAGCCCATTGGGTTTATTGAGTTCATCGGCGACGAGGTCGAGCTTTCCGGTTTTCGCATCGAGACGGTAGACAGCTTCCTTGATAAGCAGCTCACCTTTGTTTCCTTCGTAGTTCGCCATGCTGCCGTAGCCCGGATCGGTGAACCAGACAGCGCCGTCGGGATGGACAACCAAATCGTTTGGTGCATTGAAGGGTTTGCCTTGCCACTTGTCTGCGAGCACTGTGACAGATCCGTTATGTTCATAACGCACAACGCGGCGTGTGCCGTGTTCGCAGGAAAGCTGCCGGCCTTCCCAATCAAAGGTGTTGCCGTTGCTGTTGTTCGACGGATTGCGAAAAATGCTGACGTGACCATCCTCCGCGAGCCACCGATGCTGGACGTTATTGGGTATATCACTCCAAAGCAGGTAACGACCGACGCCATTCCACGCGGGTCCCTCGGCCCATAACATGCCCGTGAACACTCGCTGTATTGCCGTGTTGCCCAGTTTGTATTTTGCGAAGCGAGGATCAAGAACAATGATGTCGCTGTCAGGATAACGAACCGGCGGTGCGTTAGGCCCGTAGTCTCGGCTTTGGCTCAACGCGGTGGTAGCGAGGGTTGCCGCGATCGTACCGCCGATAAAAACTCGTCGCCCGAGTCTTGCCATTGGTTGCGCGGTTGAGTCTTCGTCCAAGTTTCAATCTCCTCCTTCAACAAATTTGGGATGTGAAAGTCGTGGTACGTTTGAGAATTGTCTACAGATTATGGAGATTAAGCTTCTCAATGTTGATTATTCGCGCGCCATCATATAGTAGAACTCCGCTACTGATCTGATGAAAGTTTGGGAATGCTCAAAAAAACTATCGGGAGGATCGGATGACGACGAAGGTACACTTCTGGATGGTACTTACAAGCGCGACTTCAGGAATGCCAACGGCACATTCAGTCCAACGGGCCGGATTAAGTTTGGGACTGAGTCCAACGGAGGCTTCAAGAACATCACTGTCTCAAATTGTGTCTTTGATTACTGCCGGGGAATTGCTTTGGAGGCAGTGGTACTGACCCCATTTCAACCTTAATTCGCTAGTATCGGAACTTGTAGTGCCACGCAAACTAATAGATTGCGTTACAATTGCCCGCCTCTAATAGCAATGAAGAATCCATCAGCCCGACTGGTCCACGTATTGATCGGAAAGTCTATCGTCGAAACGCTTGTCGTCGGCGCGCTCGCGGTCTTCACGTTCATCACCATCCTCCCACCGTATTTTCATGGCTGGGGCGAAGTGACTGACAATGGAATATCAGGTTGGGCAGTCAACAATGCATCGCCCTGGGAGCGCGTCGAGGTCCAACTCTTCATCGACGGGCAGTTTGTTAGTGCGGGAATCGCCAATCAATCGCGGCCAGACGTCGCGGCTGCTGGCTGGGCGAAGGACCCGTGGCACGGCTATACCTTCCCGCTAAAGTCTTTGCCGATCGGTGATCATACAGCGCGGGTTTACGCTGTGCATGACAGTGGGGCGGGCGCGAGGAAGTCTCTCCAACTTCTGGGCGACCGAATTCCTATCGTGGTTAACGCAAACGGGATCTTTCCGCTCAGGTTCATAGCTCAGAAATTCTGATTGTGATGGTCTCAGAATGCCAAACTAACGAAGTCGCTTCTACCACGGCATCAGCCCGAGGCCTTGCGCTTTGGGAAATTGCGTCGGTAGTCACCTCCTGCCTGCTGGTTGAGTGGGTCATTTTTTCGTTCGCAGGTAGAAGCAAGCTGGTGGGTGCTATTCCGGTTTTTCTGGCCCTGGGCTTGATGCTCTATTCCCATCGAGAGCGAGGTGAAACGTTTAGCGAGGTTGGCTTTCGCGCCGACAATTTTCTCGCGGCTTGTCGTCTTTTGTTGTTGCCAACCGCGATTGTTGTGCTACTCGTGCTTTTAGTAAGCTGGACTTCCAACCACGCGATATTTCTAGCACCGTGGCGCAATCGCTTTTTGCTCCTGCCGTTGTGGGCGTTGTTTCAGCAATACGCTCTCAACGGGTTCATTAATCGGCGAGCGCAACTGGCATTGGGAAAGGGACTGAAGAGTGTCCTCCTGGTAGCAATTGTCTTCGCCCTATTTCACTTTCCGAATCCGTTGCTGGCCATCCTGACCTTCGTTGGCGGTTTGATTTGGGCGGCCGTTTATCAGCGCCAACCAAATCTCTTTGCGTTGGCGCTCTCTCACGCAGTGTCATCGCTAGCACTCGCGTTGGCCGTTTCGCCGAAGTTGCTGGACGGTTTGCGAGTCGGGTTCAAATACTTCGGCTAGTTGGAAGTAACCGGAGTGCTGGCCTCTCCAGCAGGGTTTAAAGTTATCTACCCAACCGCTGTACCTGTTGAACACGCCTTGTTATACTCTGCAGGCTCAGCGAGTGGAACAGGTCGGGCGGTCGCTGCTGGAGTTAACTGCTCAAATCTTCAATTTCGGATTACATCTGAATTATCAGGCTTGAGTTTCGAGTCCAGGAGAGGAAAGTCCGAACACTACAGAGTAGCGAGCCCGCTAACGGCGGGGCGTCCGGCATCCTGGATTTCAAATTTGAGATCTGGGATTCGGGCGACGACAAGTGCAACAGAAAGCAAACCAGCCCTTTAGGGTGATGGGTGAAATGGTGCGGCCCGCAAGGGCTTAAAGTAACGGCGCACCGGCGTATGTGGTGACACATGCGGCCAGGCAAACTCCTCGCAGTGCAAGATCAAATAGGGAGGCGTCAAAGGGCTACTCGCCCGAATTCCGATTCGTCGGGATACGACCTCCGGGTAGATCGCTTGATCCATCTGGCAACAGTTGGACTAGATGAATGATCGCCATCACGATGCGAAAGCATCGGGATACAGAATTCGGCTTACAGACCTGTTCTACTTTGCTGAGCAACAAAGCATCCCAGAACTTCACTTGCTTTACTCAAACCGCTGAAAGAGAGGCCCCGAAAGATGGCGAATCGTAAGGGAGTTTTTATTGGCGCTTATGTGCCCAACCACCTGAAAGAGTCTTTGCGCCGGCGCGCCGCAGCCGAGCACCGCACTCTGTCGCAGGAGATCACGAGGATTCTGGAGGAGGCCGTGCACGGCAAGGGCCTGCCCCCGGGCAGTGTAGATCGCCGCAATCGCGAATCAGTCCCGCGGCGACGAAGCACCGATCCGGCACCGCGTCGGCGTAACGTCGATATCGCCTACACGCCGGGGACAGGCAAGTCGGGTGAAGAAAAAAGTTAGCGCTGGCCGAGAAGTCTGGAGTTAGTCTTGAAGATCCTGGTCATAGTGGCGCTGTTTTTCCTCCTGCTGCTACTCCTGTATTCCCGCATCTATCCGTACCTCCTGATCCTGAAAAAAATTTTCGGCGTGGCCAGGACGATAACCGACTCACCAGCTAACGCTGGCACGGCTAAAGGTGCAACTGGAAAGTCAGACGGGAAGTTGGTCCGTTGTGTAGGTTGTGGCACCTGGATACCGGCTGGTCGCGCTATCGGACAGAAAACGGGCTCGTCGGTTTATTGCTCACGCGATTGCCTCGAGAAAACATCGAACGGTAAGGAAAGAAAGATTGCGGGTTAGGTAGGGCGGTAAAGGATTGTGTTTACTTCATTCGCCGGCTGCTGCTTCAGTCGGCAGGAGGTTGCCCGCTTCATGAATGGCTTTATCTGTGTCAGTGAGATAAAGAACGATCGCGCCCACGACGAAGAAAATAATAAGAGAGAGCAATGCCTGCCGGTAGGAATTGGTTGCTGCCACCACCGCTCCAAACACCAGTGGCCCCATCCAGGAAGTGCCACGCTCTGAAACCTCATAAATGCCAAAGAACGAAGCCTCTCGTCCGGCTGGGATCATCCGCGAGAAGAGCGACCGCGAAAGGGCCTGGGAGCCGCCCAGCACGATTGCTATAACACCAGCCATGAACCATGCTTGTTTGGTCGTCTGCAAAAAACCATAGCCATAAATCACCACGGCTGCCCACAACACCAGCGAAACCATGATCGCGTTCTTGGTGTTGATAGCGTAAGCCAGCCGTTCAAAAAACAACGCGCCAAAGATCGCGACGAACTGAACCATCAGAAAGATAAGCAACAGGAACGACTGATCGGTTTTGAGACCTCTGGCGGTGAAGAGTTCCTGGGCCATGAAGACTGAAGCCATGCTAATTACGGTTTGAATCCCGTCATTAAAAAACAAATAGCCAATGAGATACTTAAGCGTATGACGCAGGCGCGCCAGTTCTCGAAACGTTCGGCCCAGTTCTGAGAACCCAATCGTCAAATAAGTCTTTCCAGCCGGCAGTGATTTCTCAGCAGCGCGCGTTCTCAGGGTCGCGAAGGAAATTAACCCAAAGCCGCCCCACCATAGTCCCGCCGACAGGAAAGAGAGCCGGACCGCCATAAACGGGTCCATACCCAGTCGCGGTGCGCTCTTTACCAGCAGAAAGTTAAGCGCGAGCAAAAGCCCACCGCCGAGGTAACCGTAAGCGAAGCCGCGACTGGACACTTTGTCGCGCTGATCTTCGGTAGTGATGTCGTTGAGAAAGCCGTTATAGAACACTACGGCAGCGCCGAAACCGAGGTTAGCGACAATGAAAAGCAGTCCGCCCAGCCAGTAGAGTCGACCGTCGACGAAATACATGAGACAGGTCGCAGCTACTGCTATGTAACAGAAGAGTGCCATCATCTTCTTCTTAAGATTTGAGTAGTCGGCAATACTTCCGAGGATTGGTAGAAGGAAAATCTGCAGAAACACTGCGACCGAAACACAGGTGGGGAAGTACGACTTTGAGGTGATTTCGCCAAACGGGCCAAGACTCAATACTGTGCCGTTTTCGCCAACCACGCGCTGGGTTATCTCGGTGAGATATGGTCCGAAGAGGGCCCCAACAATAGTTGTGGAAAAGGCTGAGTTGGCCCAGTCGTACATCTTCCAGCCAAACACTTCGCGCGGGTTGTTCTTCTCGAGATGCAGAGACTGTTTGGATTTCATAACGGCGCTGTTATCTATCACAAAAAAAGATCTACGAAATTCTACGAAGAGACAGGAACGGGCAGGTCGTGTTAGTTCAATTCCGTAAATCGTTATCTGGGAGCGGCGGTTTTCTTCGTCAATGTTTCAACTATAGCCGGTGTTATGTCCGCGAGACTTTTGATACGTTGAGCGATAAGGTCTTTATCGGCGCCCCAGACAATGGTTGGAACCTGATTCAGCGTGTGATTGCGTGTAGAGAGATCTTCGATGTTGCCGTGATCGCTGGTGAGTATAACTGAAGTGTGACGCAAATCAATTCCCTCCAGAAGCGCTCTAATCATGGCGGCGAGTTTCTGGAGTACGGTTCCAGCCGCGGCGGTGTCCTGTGCATGTCCGACCTTGTCGGTGATGAAGTATTCGTAGAGCGTGAAACGGTTTTCGCTGACGATGTTCGCGAGCACCCTGGCAGCCTCTTCGGGTGTTCGCTTCACCACGTCCTCACCTCTTTCGATCAGAGTCTGGTTAGTGAAGTCATGGAAGACGGCGCGATCGGCCTGGTTATCGGCCACCTGGCGAAACGGTAACCCGGCCGCTTCCACCGCAGCGGTTGTAGCCGAAACCCAGCGCGGGCGCTCGTTGAAAAACTTGCTGGTGTAGGTGTTGGCAAAAGTTATTGGTTGAATTCCGGCGCGAGTTAATTGCAGAAACACAGAATGATCGCGGATGATATCCAGCATGGCGCTGTTGGGAAATCCCTGTTTGTGGTAACCGAGCCTGGCAGGTGCGTTGACGCCGGTGAGGATGGTTGTTTGTCCGGACGCGCTCTGCGGACGGCCTTCAATACCCAGACTCGCGTCGGTTGGAACAACGATGCCGTCGAAAATAGTTGCCGTTTCTTCATCCCTGAAAATCGCAAGTGGTTGGACATTTTCCAGACCGTCGAGGGGATTGAATGGTCCCCGTGAACCAATTCCCAGGCCGTCAATGAAAAAGAGAAGCACCGACATTGGAAGCGATGAATATCATCCACAATCTTCAGGTGCAAGCTGGAGGGCGACTCAAGCCAAGACGCATTTGAGCGAGAGCATGGCCATTCAGTTCGCCAATCATTGCCTGACGAGCGTCTAAATCTGGAATTTCAGCTACGAATTCCAAGGGGATCAGGCTGCAGGCCGGTGTCGTTGGCCCTTCGTAAAGCAACTAAGCTACTCTTTGCGGAATCAAAATGGTCTCTTCCTTCTACATTCTGAGGTATCAATAATGACAAAAGTACGCACTATGGCTTTCATTACCGGTTTGCTGATTCTCAGCTCTGTGACAACTATCAGAGCGCAGGAGCCCACCACTCAACTCACTCCGACGGACGCGCAAACCACCGAACAACAAGAAAAGAAGGAAGCAGCGGAAAAGAAAGCCATGGCTTTGCTGGAGCAGATTGTTGGAGAAGTGCAACTGTTGAAGCTGCCTGAAAATCGCATCCGGGTGCAAATCGCCGCGGCGGATATGCTTTGGAAGGGAAATGAAGCGCGGGCGCGTTCCATGTTTTCGCTGGCCGGCGATGGCGTCGCCGAGCTTATTCGTAGCACAGACGCTAACTCGCAGCGTTGGGCAGCGCAGTTGCGGCAAGAGCTGGTGTTGAGCGCCGCCCAGCATGATGCGCCACTGGCCTACCAACTATTAGCGGCAACTCAATCGCTGAACCCCACCGCGGACACGGGTAATGATGTCCGGCGGCCGCGTGCCGACGCCAACCTGGAGCAAAATCTGCTGGCGCAAGTAGCCGCACTCGATCCGAAACTGGCGGCACAGAAAGTCGAAGAAGCGCTCAGCGGTGGCCAGTATCCAAACTCGCTTCCGCAAGTGCTCGCAGCGCTGCAGTCTCAGGACAAGGAAGCGGCAACTAAACTCACAGCGAAAGTCGTAACCAAGTTGCAAACGGAAAACCTGCTCGCTAACGTTCAAGCAAACACGCTCGCGTTATCCCTCTTGCGCGCTGGGACAACTACCGCAAGCAGTACGCAAGCAGTTGCGAGCCAACCTGCTGCCGCTCAAACGAATTCAAACACGGCCACGCAGACCAGGGCGAGCTTCGGTAACGCTCCGCCAGTTTTGGGCGAGGCAGCATTCAAGGATCTACTTAACAGCGTAATCGATGCGGCGCTAAGGGCGACACGGCAACCGCCCAGCCCTCAGGGAGGGCAGGCCAACGGACGCGGCAGAGCTAATTTTGGTGTGGCCCAGAATCCCAATCAGAGCGCGCTCACTGACGGTCAGATCGAGCAACAAAACGCACGCAGACTTTTGGGTGGACTGCAAATGCTATTACCACAGATCGATCAATATCTCCCTGCTCGCGGAACCGTCGTGCGCAACAAGATGACCGAGCTTGGTATGGGTAACAACCAAAGGATGGCTTTCAATCAAATCAGCACCCTGATGCAACAAGGGACCACTGACAGCCTGCTTGCCGCTGCTCCTGCAGCGCCTCCCGGCATGCAGTCGAGACTCTATCAACAGGCAGCGCAAAAGGCGCTCGACGAAGGAAACGTCGACCGGGCTCGTCAGATTGCGAACGATCATCTTGACGGCAGCACGCGCGAGAGAGTGCTGCAGCGGGTCGACTTCCAGTTGATAGCGAAAAAGGTAGAAGCAGATGACACGGATCAGTTACGGCAGACACTTGCGAATTTGCATTCTGACGACGAGCGAATTGACCTGTTGTTGCAGCTGGCAGCTCAGGCGCAGAAGACTGATGGCCAGCCGGGGTCGGGATCCCCGGCGGAAGACGCGAAGCTCGCGCTCACGTTTCTTGGCGAAGCCCAACGACTCGCAAACCGCCGTGCCACCAACTACAGCCATTTTGATCAGCAGTTGCGGATCGCTGACGCGTTCGCGTCAGTGGAGCCCTCACGGAGTTTTGAAGTGCTCGACCCGGGTATAGCTCAACTCAATGAACTGCTGTCGGCGGCAGCATTACTCAGCGGATTCGAAGTGAATATTTTCAAAGACGGCGAGTTGCAACTCGCAGGCGGGAGTGGGCTCAGCGATATGGTCTCGCGCTACGGACAGGAGTTGGCGCTGCTGGCAAAAGTAGACTTTGCCCGTGCCGAAAGCTCGGCGAACAAATTTCAGCTCGCCGAACCGCGCCTGATGTCCCAGTTAGCCATTGTGCGAAATGTACTCGGTGTGCCCCAGGTCGCACCAACCATCAGCGGCTTCGGCGGGCAACGCAGGTTTGGGCGAAGAGGTCAGTAACCCGCGCCGAGTTTTCAGCGCCAAAGTCGCTGAGAGGCGGATGATTTTCTGACAGCCGTTCAGGCTGAAGTTCTATCGAGCTGCATCGGTGCTTCTCGCGATAGTTGAAGTCCAGCCTTTAATAAGGCACGATAGCAATCCCCGTTACCCCCTCTCCAACTTCCACGCTGGGTCAGTTCGAAGAAGTTCGAATGAACAAAAAACTGACAAGTTGCGTTTCGACCTCCTCTACATCTTCGCCTGATTGCAAACCGTTCTACTCGATCCTCTTGTGCTTCGCGATATTCAGCCTGCTAATCCTACCCCCCAGCACCGTGGCCCAACACTTGACGGGTCGCATCAAGGGTACTGTTAAGGTCACCAGTGAAGCCACAGAGGCGCCTCCGGCTTTGCTTGTTGGAGCGCGCCTTACGCTCGTCAATCGTGATCTTCCCGAGCAAGTTTTCAAAGTAGTGACCGACGAGGTAGGCAATTTTATCTTCGCGGACCTACCGGCCGCGACGTTTGTGCTGACGGTTGAAGCTGATGGCTTAGCCACAGTGAGGCGTGAAATCAGTCTGGCTGCGGGTGCGGCGCTGGCCGTTGACATCGTGATGAAAGCTACGATTTCCGAAGCGGTTACAATTCGGGAGGAAGAGGGCCTGCTCAGTACCGCCGAAACAGCCACCAACAATGTGGTTCGCTCACAAACACTGAAGGACGTGCCGCTGCCGGCAGAAAATTATCAGAGCGCGCCGCTGCTCACTCCCGGTGTTGTGAAGGGAACGGATGGGGTTGACCATCAGAAAGGGGCCCGCGCGGGACAAAGCGCCTATACAGTCAATGGTGTGGACATTACGGATCCAGTTACTGGAAACCTCGCGTTCGACATCCCGCTCGAAGCAGCGGCAACCGTAAGAACCGAAGAGAACCCCTACTCGGCGGTCTTTGGCCGGCTTACCGGCGGTGCGACCGATCTTGAAACCAAGGGCGGCGGTAACAAATTCAAGGTCACCACCGCCCGCATCTTTCCAACTTTTCGCAAGACATTTAGCGGCACAATCGATTCCTTTCGCCCGCGCGTCACTATCAGTGGCCCAGTAGTCCGCGACCGGGTTTTCTTCCTGCAGTCCCTTGAGTATCGTTTTACGCGCAATCCCGTGCCGAGTCTTCAACCTCCCGGAGACGAGACAACCTCCGAAAGCTTCAGCTCATTCACGCAGATCGATCTCAATATCGACAAGACTAACAGCGTCAAGATCGTCGGCGCGCTTTTCCCGCAGAAGGTACGCTTTGCCGGACTCAACACTTTCAACCCGCAGCCGACGACACCCAATACGAAGCAGCGAGGCTTACTTGTCTCCATCTCCGAACAGGCAATCTTCCGTGACGCGTCGTTTCTCTCGTCCACATTCAGTTACAAGACTTTTGATCTTGACGTCTTCGGGCAGGGGACGGCGCCGCTTGAGTTGCTGCCGGAAGGCAACACCGGTAACTATTTCGCCGACATCCGCAGACAGTCCAAACGATTTCAGTGGCGGGAAATTTACTATGCACACGGGCTTGAATTTCACGGTCAGCATGCTTTAAAGCTCGGTGGCGAAATTGATTACTCGCGCGTGACGGGTGTGTGGCGCGAGAACTCGATCCTGATCAGACGGCAGGATCAAACCCTCGCCCGGCGCATAGAATTCGGCGCCGCGGCTACGGTTTCGCGCAGTCTGAGCGAATACACCGCTTTCGCGCAGGATCGGTGGGTTATCAACCAAAAGCTCACGGTCGACGCTGGCGTCCGCTTCGACCGTGACGGACTGGCCCGGCAGAATGCTATCTCGCCGCGTCTCTCGTTTCTGTACCTACCGCTCAAGAATCACGCCACAGTCATTCGCGGCGGGATCGGTCTCTTCTATGATCGCACTCCACTTAGCGTGGGCTACTTCAGCCAGCTTCCCGAGCGCACTGTTACCACGTTTGCCGCAGACGGCAACTCAATAACTGAGGGCCCGTTGCGTTTCACCAACCTGGTCACAGCTCAGCTGCGCAACCCACGCAGCGTGCGGGCGAGCCTGCAAATTGATTTTCCTATCATTAGTGGAGTGACAGGACGCCTTGGCTATCTGCAACGCTCGACGACAGACGATTTCATCGTCGACAGCGTTAACGCATCGGGCGGACTGGACGATGGCTCCCTTATGCTCAGCAACCTTGGCCGTTCGCGATACCGCGAGTTGCAACTGCTCGCAATCTATGACAACCCGCGCATCGGAACCTTGAACGCCACCTACGTTTGGTCCAAAGCTCGAGGCGATCTTAACTCGATTGATAACTTTCTCGGCGATTTTCCGGCGTTCGTAGTACGGCCGAACGAATACGGGCTGCAACCCTTTGACGCGCCGCACCGATTCCTTGTCTATGGCCAGTTGCGAATGCCCCTGGATATAAACATTGCGCCGCTGATCGAGATTCGATCGGGCTTCCCGTATTCCTTTGTTAATGAGCGCCTGGATTTTGTCGGCCCACAGAACCGGGCGGGACGTTTCCCCACATTTATGTCGCTCGCCCTGCAGGTTACAAAAGGTTTCGCTGTACCAAAGTTCGTCCCGAGGATTGGAGGACGACGAATGCGAGTGGGTCTGGCGGTGCTCAACACCACGAACCACTTCAACCCCAGTGAGGTGCAAAATAACATCACCAGCCCGCGACTCGGCCAGTTTTTCAACAGCCTCGGCACGTCCGTGCGCGGCAAATTCGAATTCGACTTCTAGGAGTGAGGACTAGCACCCGGTCGCTATTGCTCACGGTTGTGATCGGTTCCACGTTCGCTCTCTTCATCCAGCTGGCCGCGTTCACGATATAAGTTCAGTTTGTTGTGCAGCGTTTTGAGGCTGATGCCTAACAGCTCGGCAGCACGCGTCTTATTATTCTTGGTCTTTTTGATGGTACGGATGATCATCTGGCGTTCCACTTCTTCGATAGGAGTACCCACCGGAAAAGTTATCGTGTCCTCGTTCCTTAGGCGCTCGCGCTGGTCTATCGGATATGGAGCGAAGTGGTGTCGCTCGATTTGTTCGCCGGAGCAGATCACCACTGCGCGCTCGATCACGTTTCGGAGTTCGCGCACGTTCCCGGGCCAGGCATGAAACTGCAAAGCAGAAAGCGCGGCAGGACTTAGGAAGCGCGCGGACCGAGCGTGTTTCTGCGCCAGGCTGGTGACCAGATACTGGGCCAGCAAGGGAATGTCTTCCTTGCGATCTTTCAGCGACGGAAGGTGAATGCGAAAAACGTTGATACGGTAAAGCAGATCTTCGCGCAATGTCCCCTTGCTCACCGCCGTTTGCGGATCCTGGTTGGTCGCGGCGAGCAGGCGCACATCAACCGCAACCTCTTTGCGGCTACCCAAGCGACGAACCGATCGTTCCTCAATAACGCGCAACAGCTTAGACTGCAGCAACGGCGGCATCTCGGCGATTTCGTCAAGTAGCAGGGTGCCGCCTTCCGCTAACTCAAAACATCCGGCTCGCATCGAGGCCGCGCCGGTGAAGGCTCCCTTTTCGTGTCCGAAGAGTTCCGACTCCATTAGAGTTTCAGGAATCGCCGAACAGTTAATACCGATAAACGGATGCTCTCGCCTGGGGCTTAGCTGGTGGATAGTTCGGGCCACTACTTCCTTGCCGGTCCCCGAATCGCCCGTGATCAAAACCGAGGCGGATGACGAAGCGACCTGTTCGACGAGCGAATAGACCTCGCGCATCGCCGCAGAATTTCCCACCAGTTCGCCGAAAGCGCCACGATCAAGAAGCTGCCGGCGCAGAGTTTCGATTTCGCGTTTGGCCTCGCTCAGTTCAGGGGCTTGGGGTTCCGTTGACATAAGATTTGTTAGTTATTGAGTTCGCGCACGTTGAAAATAACATGGAGCTACTCGGCGCCGGCAGAAAAGTACTCTGCAATCGCTTGAGCCAGCGCCGGGATTGTAAATTGTTGCGGTTGAATTTTCACTCGCAATCCATAATTTGCCGCGGTTGTAGCCGTGATGTCGCCAATACAGGCGATGACTACTCCAGCCAGAGCACCACTTAAATCCTCCGTGTCAAAAAGCCTTGCAAGATTTTTGACAGTTGAAGAGCTTGTGAAGGCGATACAGTCAGAGCCCCCCGAAAGCAGCGCCGCGACGCGTCCGCGATCGAGATCAGCGGGAAGGTCCGTGCGATATGCCGGTACGACATCCACGCGAGCGCCGGCCTGTTCCAGGGCCTTTGGCAGATAATCCCTGGCGACCGAGGCGCGCGGGATTAGCACGTTCAGACCTTCGAGCGCTGCTGTTCCGCCGACGAACCGTTCCAGCGCGCTAAAGACTCCTTCAGCCTTAAACTCTTCGGGTATTACATCCACGTGGACATGCAGTTCGCGCAGTCGGTCAGCAGTGGCATCGCCAATCGCACAAACTTTGAGTTCGTCCAGATCACTCGCGTTGCGATTTCCCGTTTGGAGTCGTTGAAAAAAATGTTCGACACCATTCGCGCTGGTAAAGATGACCCAATCGTAACCGTAGAGATGTTCGATAGCTTCATCCAGCCGTTCATAACTTTCGAGTGCGCGGATTTCAATGGTGGGACATAGAACTACGTTCGCACCGTATCGTTCGAGCTCGGATACGAACTCATGCGCTTGATCCTGCGCGCGCGTGATCACGACCGTGCGACCAGCGAGGGGTGCGTTTTGTACAGGCTGAGATGGTGCGTTGTTCATAGCAGTCCGCACAGCGGACGACTGATAATAGCCCAGCGATTTATCGCTGGGGAGCGAGACAAAAAATTGCTGCCAGAGTCCGTGCAGCGGACGACTGATAAAAGCGAGTTCTCTTACCTATGGTTCAGTCGTCCGCTTCACGGACTTCTGTCTTACCTGAGCCATCAGCCCAGCAGTAAACTGCTGGGCTACTTTCATTCGTCCGCTGTCGCGGACTTTTTATGGAAAGCTAAACTGAACCCTGAACCACTTGAACTCTAATGTTAACTACTGGGCCAACAGCTGGCGAGCGCCCCGATCGAGGAGTCGCTCCCCCAATTTTGTGCCGAGCTGTTCTGCCTCGTCCAGACTGCCGGAGATACGATCTCTAACGACGCGATGTCCCTGGGGATCCGCTACCAGTCCATCCAGCCTGAGACGCTTTTCGCGCACCACTGCATGGCCCGCAATCGGCAATTGGCAACCACCTCCCAAACTGCGAAGGAAGGCGCGTTCGGCGGTGCAGGCCAGCCGGGTAAATTTGTGATCAAGTTTGCGAACAGCAGTAATCGTTGTTTCGTCGTCTGCGCGAGTTTCAATTCCGAGCGCGCCCTGGCCAACCGCCGGGAGCATTTCAGTTGCGAGTAGTGCGGCGCTAATTCGATTTTCCAAGCCCAGGCGGCGCAGACCGGCGCAGGCCAGAACCAGGGCGTCATATTGGCCTTCATCGAGCTTGCGCAAGCGAGTGTCCACATTGCCACGAAGTTCCCTGATGATCAGGTCGTCCCGCAAATGCTGCAACTGTGCCAGGCGTCGCGGGCTCGAGGTTCCAACCGTAGCGCCATGCGGTAGAGAGCGAAGTGACGCCTGCGCGCCTTCCGGCTTCCGAGGCAGTACGAGCGCGTCACGAGGGTCTTCACGCTTGCAAATGGCCGCGATGGTTAACCCGCCGGGAAGAATTGTCGGCAAGTCTTTAAGAGAGTGAACAGCGATATCGATGCGACCATCGAGCAGCGCCTCTTCCAGCTCTTTCGTGAACACACCCTTGCCGCCGATCAGTGAAAGGGGATCGCTGTTCGCGTCGCCAGAAGTTTTGATTATCTCGATACGTACGGACAACGTGGGTTCAAGTTGTTCAAGCTGGCCCTTGATCATGCCGGCCTGCGTTAGCGCAAGCTTCGAACCTCGAGAACCGATTACCAGATTGTCTTTCATGATGGGTTTGGGCAGAACTATTCTTCGAGCCCGAAGATATCGCGCCAGGCCTGGATGGTTTCAGCATCGCTCGACTCATAGGAGCGCCGCATGTGGCTTAGCAGCGGATGAGAGATTTTGTTAACAGTGGATACTAACAGGGCTTGCACGGCAGTTTCCTGTTCCGCCGTCAACGGACCTAGTCGATTACGCTGTCGTGTCAGCTCCGCTTTTGCTATGTCTTGCAACTTGTTCTTAAGCGCTCCAATCGTCGGACCAATGTCCAACACGCGCAGGGTTTGCGCAAACTGCATAATCTCGGATTCCACTATCAACTCCGCGCGTTCAGCTTCTCGTTCCCGTTCGCGAATGTTTGACGACACAACCGACTCGAGATCATCTATGTCGAACACAAAGACGTTGGGGATTTTGCCGACGGCGGGGTCGATATTGCGAGGGACGCTGATGTCGATGAAGAAAGAAGGCCGGTTTCGCCGCTTGCCAAGCGCTTCGCGGACTAGCGGTTCGGTAATCAAATACTGATCGGCCGCGGTCGAGCAAATAATGATGTCGGCTTCCACCAAATACCTGGAGATCTCTGCGAAATTGACGGTTTCCCCACCGAGTTCGGCGGCCAGACGTTCGGCGCGCTCTTCGGTTCGATTTGCAATCAGGACGCGCGAGACGCCGGCGGTGATTAGGTGACGAGCAGAAAGTTCGGCCATCTCACCGGCGCCGATTAAGAGCGCCGTATGTCCCGACAAAGAGTTGAAGATTTTTTTGCCAAGTTCCACTGCCATGTAGCTGATCGAAACGGCGTTGGCGCCGATACCCGTTTCATTGCGTACACGTTTCGCCACGCGAAAGGCGTGATGCACGAGGCGGTTCAGGATCCGTCCGGCGGTGCCGGCTTCGAGAGCGATTGAATAAGCCCGCCGCACTTGACCAAGCACCTGCGGTTCACCCACCACCATAGAATCAAGCGACGAAGCTACGCGAAAAATGTGACGCACCGCCTCATCATCAGTGTGCTGGTAGAGATGGGTTTCGAAAAACGAACGTGGCACGGAATCCGTGCGGCTGAGAAATTGGTTGACCCGTTCGATAGAGTCGCTCAATCGCTCAGTCGAGGTTTCTGCCAACACTTCTACACGATTACAAGTGGAAACGATCAGGCCTTCTCTTACAATCTCTCCATCGACCAGCGCCTGCAGACCGGTCGAGCACGCCTCTTCCGTGAATGCGAGACGCTCGCGCACTTCGACCGGTGCAGACTTGTGATTGATTCCTACTAAGACAATAGACATTGCGAAGGTTTACTTAAGTCGGTAGATGCGTTAACCGAAAACGTGATAGCCCCCCATGAGCCGAGCTCCTAAAAATGTGAGCAGAACCAGGGCGAATCCCGCCACTCCCATCCAGGCGGCCTTGCGTCCGCGCCAACCGGAAGTTGAGCGGTAAAGAATCAGTAACAGGTAGAGCAACCACGTGAGGGCAGCAAAAATCTCCTTCGGATCATTGTGCCACAAACGGCCATAGCGTGACGACGCCCAAACCATACCGGTTGCTATGCCGACGGTTAACAAGGTAAGACCGATCGCCGCTGAACTGGTCGCAATTTCGTTGACAGTTGTCAGGGAAGGAAGCCGATGAAAGATGCCGCTGAAAGTTTTAAGTTTTAGTTCCCGCTCCTGCAGTAAATACATGATGCTCGCCAGGAAGACTACAAAGAATGCAGCGTACGCAAACAGGAACAGTGTGGTGTGTACCGGAAAAAGCCAAATCGCTGAACGAATACTCGCCTCTGAGTTATCAGGCATGGCCGGACGGATAATGGCGGCGAGAAAAATGAGCAGCGAGACCAGCGGCAAGGTCACTACGCCCAGCGGTCGAGCTCGATAACGGTAAAGGACCAGTCCATAGCTGGCTACGAGTGTCCAGGCCAGGAATGACAGCGTCTCGCGTCGCGTGAAAAGTGGATAGTGACCATCGATGGCCCAATCGGCAATTAGCGTCGCGGTATGCAGCACAAAGCCAGTGGCCATTGCCCACTCAGATACTCGCTGCAGGGCGCGGCGCTTGTTGAGAAACGCGAGCACTGCATGAATAGCCGAAACTACATAGGCGGCCAGGACGGCGAGTAAAAGGGATCTCATTCTAGTAAAGACTTGGACGGAAAACCTGCGCAGTCAATTCTAGTTGAGGAGAGAGAGCGGGGCAAGGAAGGGGTTTGCCGGTGGTGATCCTTCCTCTGTGCAACCTCCGTATTCTCTCTGTCTTGGTGGTGAATCTTACTCGGCAAACACTCACCACAGAGGCACAGAGTTCACACAGGATGCACAGAGATTCAACTACGATTCTCGACGCTTTCTCGGGTGAGGCCAGTAACATCCGCGGCGGGGACTGTGGTGATCCCGCTTCCCCGAGTTTTCATCCCCACTAACAATGGCAAATATGACAACACTGAATTGTGGGCGCATCCTTGTCGTCACATTGCTCTTTGCGTCCGTGTTTCTATCTGTCGCCTGCGGCAGTCGCACCTCCAAGCGAGAACAGAAGCCAAAGCTTTCAGCAGCCGAGTATCGTGTCGACGACTCGCCGAATTCTACTACCAACGATCCTCGGCACTATGATCGCGTGCTAAGAAACCTTAAAGCTCACCGCGTCGCTCTTTCCTGGAACTATCAGCAAGCAACGTCCGAAGCCGAGCGTGCCCGGATCATGGCTCAAGCCCGCGACCTCCTGATCCGCTCTATATACACCGAGATATTTCCCGCCTGGTATGGTACGGGTTGGGATTTCAATGGAACCACGGAAGTGCCTCAGCAAGGCAAGATTGCCTGTGGTTATTTTGTGTCTACGGTCCTGCGTGATGCCGGCTGGAAAGTGCAAAGAGCGCGGTTAGCACAACAGGCGTCCGAAAGTATTATTCTCAGTCTTACGACCGAGCCGTACGTCAAGCGCTTTCGTCGAACCCCAATCGAAGATTTCGTGAAGAGTGTGAAAGAGTGGGGTCCGGGAATCTATGTTGTAGGTCTCGACATTCACACCGGGTTCATCGTAAACAACGGCGCTGAAGTGTATTTTGTTCATTCGTCATACGTTGATCCATTTATGGTAGTGAAGGAAACGGCGCAGGATTCGAAGATTCTGCAGACTTCCGTATATCGAGTGCTGGGAAAAATCACGGCCGATGATAAGCTCATCGAAAGCTGGTTGCTTAAAAAGGAAATAGTCACTAGAGGGACTTCGTGAAGTTGTCATAGAGTCGAAGTAGCAAACGGATGTGCTACGAGCAACTGACGCAGCAACGAGACTACCTGCGAGCTTGGATAAAACGAAACGTGGCTCAAAAATCAAACGAACTTAAAGCGGCGTTCGGATTCAAAGCACACTCGGGCTGGGCGGTGCTTGTTGTCCTCGGCATTCGCAATGGTGATCTGGAGATATTGGAACGGAGCCGGGTGGAACTGGTTGAAGAAGAGTGGGCTAAACAACCCTACCACGCTGCGGAAAATTTGGAACCGGCTGACGCGAGAAGAACTGTGAAGCGCGGGATCGACGCGGCAAAGCGAATCGCCCTTCGCGAACTGCGCAGCGCTGTGAAACGCACGGGTGAAAGTGGTTTCGAAGTTCGAGACTGTGGATTGGTGGTCGGTAATCCGATGCCTGACTGGAGCGTCGAAGAAATACTGGCCGTGCATTTTCGAATGCACAAGGCCGAAGGCGTTCTATTTCGTGATGTTCTGGCTAAGGCTGCGGACGGCTGCGAACTGAGGTTGGTGGCGGTCGCGGAGAAATTCGCTCCAGCACGCACAGTCCGCACTGAAGACGAGCGCGAGCAGCGTGTTGCGGGAGATAGTCGAGCTTGGAAAATCAGTCGGCGCACCGTGGGGCAAGGATCAAAAAGAAGCTACCCTCGCCGCCATGATTGCGCTACACCAACCCGCGAAGCGGGTGTCGGCATAAAGCCTGGGGTGAAACGAAGCGAAACCCCAGGAACCGCGTTTTTCCGGTTGTCAAAGCCCGCGGAGCGGTCGACAGTCGAATCATCAGGGTTGACGTTTTGTAATCGAACCGCTATCGGCCGCTTCGCGGACTAAGCAAGTTTTGGGTAAATGATCCTGGGGTTTCGCTGCGCTTCACCCCAGGCTTTATGCTGACACCCGCTTCGCGGGGGTTGAAGCCGTCTCTTTGTCCCGCGAGCATCTAGCTGGAGTGCGAGCCCTCCATAACTGTCGGGCTACTGCCGCGAGGGCAACCGTTATTCCGGTCTTGCTCATCTTAAGGACACGTCTCGAAACCTTCGCTTTTTCAAGCACCTAACTGGAGAAACCCGATTTGCTGCTGCGTATCTGCTTGATCTGCTCGATATGTTTAGCGGGTGCAATTGCCGGCGTATCATTAACGCGCTCGGGCGGTCAGCATGGCGTAAGAAGGACGACGCCCAATACCCCTCCAAAAACAAACCCCACTCCTCGCGTAACCCCGGAACCGACTCCGGCGCCGACCATTGAACTATCCATTGATGAGCAGAAAGGTGACTTAAAGGACGAGCCTCAGGACGTCGAAAGTTTGAAGACCGACACAAATCTGGTCACAGTTCCAGTTATAGCTACGACAAGAGACGGGATATACATTCCCGATCTGCGCCAGGAAGAATTCAGCGTAGTGGAAGATGGACGGCAACAGGAGATAGCCTTCTTTGCTACGGTGAATGCGCCGTTTCATGTCGTGTTGATGCTGGATACTAGTGCCAGCACCGAAGGGAAGTTGGCGGAGATCAAAAGGGCAGCCGCCACTTTCGTCGAGCAGTTGCAAACCGCCGATCGTGTGAAAGTCATTTCGTTTGATAACGAGTTGCGCGAGCTCTGCGATTTCACAAACGATCGCACCTTGCTAAGAAACGCTATTTACAAGACTGTGTCAGGGCAGGGAACAAGGCTTTACGACGCCTTTGAACTGGCGCTCCGTTCCATCAGAAAGATCAAGGGCCGAAAGGCCATTGTGCTTTTCACTGACGGTATGGATTATCACAGCGCGGATGCAACCTTTGATGGTTCGCTTCGTGGGTTGGACGAGGAAGGCGTCGTCGTTTATCCGATCCGCTATGAAACACGCGCCCAAACAGAGCGCATAGCGCGCGACGCGATGGAGGACCCGGGTCCGCAATTGCCCACCAGAGACGTTATTCGCAGGGCTCCTCCCGGAACCACAGCGCCCACTTTCCCGGGTGACGATCCTGACACGGTTCCGACTACTGGACAGCCCAGAACCACCGGGCCACTTGGCTTGCCGACCGCTGCTGAGATTCTAAGAGGGCGGCGGCGGCGAGACACCGATCCGGATGGCTACCCGTCGCCGGACCGGCAGCCACCTACCAGTGGGCCAAACGGGCGGAACGGACCAAATGAACGCTCAGATCGACGTGACCCGCGGGATCCGCTGCCCGATCCGCGCGATGACAGGGGCTCTACCTACCCTTCAGGACGTAGCAATCCAAGGGAAGGCGACTCAATAGACGCAATGCTCGATCAGCTTTACCTGACCGCTGATAGTTATCTCGGTGAGCTGGCAAACAAGTCAGGCGGCCGACTGTTGCGCGCTGATACGCTTGGCTCGTTGCCGGATGCGTTTGCGAAGATCGCCGCTGAGCTTAGAACTCAGTACGCGATTGGTTATTATCCCATCAACAAAACGCGAGACGGCCAGTATCGCAAGATTAAAGTTACGACCACGCGCAAAAGCGTCGTGGTGCGTGCTCGCCCGGGCTACCGCGCTCCCAGTGGTGGCTGAACCGCGAAGCCAGTAAACAGCAGACAGCAAACAATAGAGACAGCGGCAGCAAGCGTCGACTGGCAACCGCACGCGTATCGTAGTCAGCCGTGATCATCGCGCGAATTCTGACCGGCTGTTTTGCTACCAATCTTGTTCCCAATACTTCACTCGTGCTAGTTTTGCTGCCTCGGAATACTACTTCTTATTAATATTCAATATGCCTGATCGAAACGAAGCGTGGGAGTTGTTGTGCGAGTACACCAAGGGCGAAAGCTTGCGCAAACACGCGCTCGCGGTTGAAGCGGCCATGCGCGCCTCGGTGAAACGGTATGGCTCAGCTGAAGATGATGAGGATGAGTGGGGGTTAGTCGGACTCCTGCATGACTTTGATTACGAAATGTTTCCGACGGCTGACCAGCATCCCTTTACAGGCGCCAACATACTCTGCGGTCGCGGTTATTCGGAACGGTTCATTCGCGCCATAATGGGCCACGCAACCTATACCGGCGTGCCCCGCGACACCGCCATGGCCCGCGCGCTCTTCGCTACTGACGAGCTGTGTGGTTTCCTGGTGGCGTGTGCGTTGGTCCGGCCAAACAAAAGCCTTGATGATCTGGAAGTGTCTTCTGTTAAGAAGAAGTTGAAGGATAAGGCGTTTGCGCGTTCGGTAAACAGAGATGACATACGACAGGGAATTGAAGAGCTCGGCGTCGATCTTGATGAGCACATTCGTTTCGTGATCGAAGCCTTGCGTCCTTTGCAGGAGCAGATTGGACTTAACGCTCTGCCGAGACCGAACCGATGAGATTTATGACCGGCTGACGTTCTGCGGTGGACTGGGAGCCGGCTGCACCGGTTCTGACCGGGCCATAACAAACGAAGCGACAACGAATATCGTGATGGTTAGGATCGACGCGATAGTTGCCGTTAGTATAGCCTGCAACTTCCGTCGCCGGGCCGTGTGGCGATAGACGAAGATCGAGGCGAGCAGCGTAGTCAGTATTGGCAGCAAGTAGGTCGAAACCACGAGCAAACCCGGCGTGGCGATGGCATGTAGAGATGAGAAGACCGATACGATGATTGCAATGGCGGAACCTGCACCAACTATCGCAGCGAGCAAAGAAGAAATAAGTACCAGCTTCAGGCGCATTTGATTGTATCCTTCCGGCCGAGCGGAATCGCGCAAAACTCGCCGTGATGGAAGCAGTACTACGTTTGAGCGAGCTTAGAATACCACAGCATTTCAATAGTCGTGTTTTGTAGCGCAACTGCAGTCGTGGCGCGGGCTCGAGAATCTCTGTGCATCCTCAGACCAGCGAGGATGCCCAAAGAAAAGCCGAATTCGTCACTACCGAAACTGCCTGCGACCGTCGCAAGCTAACAGTTTGTCTAACGTTAACTTATGCTACCCGCATGCTTACCAAAAGCGCCCTAATCTATCTCTCGCGGCAGGAAGGCCTGAAGGATTTTGCCGCCCGGTTCAAGCTGTTTAAGAAACTAACGACGCGTTTCGTCGCCGGCGAAACAATCGATGAGGCGACCGCGTTTATTCGGGAGATGAACACCGACGGCTGTTCTGCGTCTTTCGATCACCTAAATGAATCGGTTGCGAATCCTGCCGAAGCCGAGCAAGAAGTGTCCGAATATCTTCAAATCTTAAGCCGCATTGACGAAACCGGAATCAACTCAAACGTATCAATCAAGTTGACTCAGTTTGGCCTCGAACTGGACCCGGAGCTGGCCTATAAGAATGCTCGCGCGGTGGTTGCCGATGCAGCGCGCCGGGGAAACTTTGTGCGCGTGGACATGGAAGGTTCGAACGTCACTCAGGTAACTCTCGACATTTTCAAGCGCCTGCGCGCGGAGTTTGAGTTGAACGACGTGGGCATCGTCTTGCAATCGTATTTGCGGCGCACCTATGCAGACGCGCAGGAACTAATAAAGCTGCCGGCCAGAATCCGCATTTGCAAGGGAGCCTACAATGAACCGCCAGAAGTTTCTTTTCCAAACAAGAACGATGTCGACGAAAGCTATCTCCGGGTGATGCGGCTGCTTTTGTCGAGTGGGATCTATCATGGCATTGCGACTCACGACCCAAAAATGATCGAAGCCACCATCGACTTTTCGAAGAAGGCAGGCATTCCCAAAGAGGCATTCGAGTTTCAAATGCTCTACGGCGTGCGCCGCGATTTGCAGCGGCAACTGGCGAAGGACGGCTACAACATGAGGATCTATGTGCCTTACGGAAAACACTGGTATCCTTACTTCATGAGACGTCTGGCGGAACGTCCGGCTAATATTTGGTTTGTGTTCAAAAACCTGTTCAAAGGCTGATCCTTTATGGAGAATTGGTATTGGATCTTGTGGAGCATCCTCGGCGCGATTCTGATCGTTGCCGAGGTGTTCACCGCCGGGTTTGTTCTTTTGTGGTTTGGGATTGGCGCCCTTGTTGCCGCGTTCGCCGGTATTCTTGGCATCAACAGTCTCGGCATACAGTTTCTGATCTTCGCTTTCGTATCCGTAGGACTCACCGCCGCCTCGCGCACCATCTTCGTTAACTATTTCTCACGTGAAAAAAGCGGCGACTCACTACGCACTGGCGTGGATTCGCTGCCCGGAAAAATCGGGACGGTAGTTTCCTCAAGTCGCGGAGCCATGCAGGAAGGGGCTGTGAAAGTATTCGGATCTACCTGGACGGCATATCCGGCTGAAGGCGAGTCAGCTTTGGAGGCAGGCGAACGCGTGCGGGTGGAAAGCATCGAAGGCTCTTCGATCTACGTGCGACGCATTGATGAGGGAGTTGATTGGCGCGCTAAGGAGCTTCCCGAAACGGAGTAGCACCGCAAATGACAAATGACAAATGGAAAATCTCGTTAATGCTCGTCTGGATTCGAAATCTCGTCAGCGAGGTTCGGTGTCAGGATCGTAGGTATCGTCGAGGGTCTTGTCCTCTTCGAGCAGAGGCAGTTCGATAGTTATCTTCTCGGCCGAGGGCTCTTCCAGTTCGTCTCCGCTAAAGCGCGCGAGGATAACGGTAATATTGTCTTCACCACCGCGATTATTGGCTTCGGCGATGAGTTCGTCACAGGCTTTCGCCAGATCCTGATTGCTGCCGACGATGTTTTGAATATCTTCCGAGCGCAACTTTCCGGATAAGCCATCACTACAAAGCAACAGGGTGTCGCCGCGTCTGAGGCGTATGCGGCCGGTAACCGGGGTGACGTCGCCCTGCGCGCCGAGTGCCTGCAGGATCACATTGCGAAACATGTGGGTCTCAGCTTCCGCTTCACTGATTTGGCCCACGTCAACCAGCTGCTGCACCAGTGATTGATCCTTCGTCGCCAGGCGAATCTGATCTTTCCGAAGCAGGTAGCCCCGGCTGTCGCCAACTTGAACCAGATCCAGCAGGTCGCCATGCACCGCAGCGCCGGTGAAGGTTGCGCCCATGCCGGCACAACGCGAGTCTTCCTGGCTCTTATGGTGAATAGCGCGATTGGCGTAGACCGTTGCGCTCTTGAGACATTCAACCAAAGACTCTTCCGGATCGCACGCCTTCTCCTTGTCGTTGCCCATGATCATGTCGCGCACGGAATCCACCGCCATACGACTGGCAACATCCCCGGCGAGCGCGCCACCCATGCCGTCGGAAACCACCAACACCAGCCCCCTCTCGCCCAACTCAAAGTTACCCATGTTCGTTGGCTCTGCAGCGCCGTCTGTGGCTGTCCAGGTTTGCTGTTTCGAGAGTTCGAGGACGAGAAAGTTGTCTTCGTTTCCGCGGCGAACGCGACCGACATCGGATTTGGCGTGCAGTTCAACAATCATATGGCGCGTGAAGGCGATTCAGGAAAAGGCAAAAGTCGCTTCGGATTCTAACCCGTTCAGAGTTTGGCTGTCACTTCGATTATGGTAAAGCTAACTGTTAGTCTGTGACTAACGTTGAAGCCTGGTTGCTGGGCCGCAAACAAAAACGTTTGCTTTCCAAACCTCTCACATACTATTTAAAGCCTGATCGAGGTCAGCAATTATATCATCCGTGTCTTCGAGTCCAACAGAGACTCTTACCAACCCATCGGTGATACCCAGCCGGGCTCGTTTCTCGATATCAACCGAGGCGTGGGTCATAGTTGCCGGATGCGAAATAAGCGTTTCGACACCGCCAAGACTTTCCGCCAGAGTACATAGCTTGACTGACTCAAGCACTACCCGCGCTGCTTCGAGCGAGCCAACATCGAAGGCCACCATCCCGCCGAAGCCATGCTGCTGACGCTTTGCCAAAGCATGCTGGGGATGCGATGCCGAGCCGGGATAATAAATCTTTTGCACTTTCGGGTGCTCTTCAAGGAACGCAGCCACGGCGCGACCTGACTTGTCGTGTTGTTCCATACGCAGCGCGAGCGTCTTGGTACCGCGCATCACGAGCCACGAGTCGAAGGGCGAAAGAATTGCACCGGCACTGTTTTGAATGAATGCGATCCAAGCCGCATCCTCTTCGTTGTTCAATAGGACGGCGCCGCCAATACCATCGGAGTGTCCGTTTAAATACTTCGTGGTCGAGTGGACTACGATGTCCACGCCAAATTCGAGTGGGCGCTGGAGGTAAGGTGACATAAAAGTATTGTCACAAACTACTCGCGCACCCGCGCGGTGCGCTATCTCCGATACCTCACGCAAATCCGTGACGATCATCACCGGGTTTGTCGGTGTTTCCACGAAAACCATTTTTGTGTTTGGCTTGATCGCCGCTTCGACGTTGAGTGCGTCTGAGGTGTCGACAAAATCAAATTCCAGATTGTAATTCGCCAGCACCTTGGTGAAGAGACGAAAGGTTCCGCCATAGGTGTTATCGGAAACGACCACGTGCTCGCCGGCTTTTACCAACCGTAGCGTAGCGTCGATCGCCGCCATGCCCGAAGCGAAAGCATAGCCAAAGCGCGCGCCTTCCAGCGCTGCCAGGTTTTGCTCAAGGGCACTTCGGGTCGGGTTCTGGGTGCGGGCATACTCGTAGCCCTTATGCTTCCCCAGTCCGTCCTGTGCATAAGTTGAAGTTTGGTAGATAGGAACCGTAACCGATCCGGTAGTTTGATCGGGATCCTGTCCGCTGTGAATTGCTGTGGTTGCGAAACCCATAGTTATTCAATCGTAGATCTTGATTGGTGAATAGTAAAACGCGCCCGTAAGTGCAGAATGTGAATTTGCGATGCCGGCTGCACAAAAGCGGGCGTGAAGCGTGGCATGGTAGCCTGAGGGTAATGCAGAGTCAATTGACACAGCGTTACGGTCGAGCGACTTGCGGGGACCGCGGGCGTCCCGCCCGCAAACGCGTCGAAGGCGGAGTTTTCGAAAAAGTTCACAAAGACAGTTTCGCGCTTCGCGCTCATTTTCGGGCGGGACGCCCGCGGTCCCAGTAAATCGCTTGAGTGGTTTCGCCGAAGTAAAATTAATGAAAACCATTTTCGCGTGATGTTGACACTCCGCGACCTGCAAGTTAAGCTGTTACCCCGTGAATCACACGGGAACAAATCCTCCTCCTAATCCAAAAACAAAGGCTGTCGCAATAATCCCTGCGCGCTACGATTCTGTTCGTTTGCCGGGTAAAGCCCTGCTTGAAATCGCCGGAAAGCCGATGATTTGCTGGGTTGTAGAGCGCGCGCTCGCTGCTCGGAATGTTTCGCGCGCAATTGTCGCTACTGATGATGCGCGAATTACCGAGGCGGTGAAGTCTGCCGGATATGAAGCTGTGATGACCGGCTCGCATCATAAGAGCGGAACTGATCGCATCGCGGAAGTTGCTGCTTCGCTGGAAGACGCAGACATCATCGTCAACGTTCAGGGTGATGAACCGTTGATTTCACCCGTAACAATCGAACGCGCAGTGGACGAGATAAGGGAAAAGGGGAAAGGGGAAGGGGTAAAGGATCAAATCGGCGTTGTGACAACGTGGGAGCCGATGGAGTCGGCCGCGGATGTTTTGAATCCGGATGTGGTGAAGGTTGTCGTGGATGACCGCGAGCGTGCTATCTACTTTTCCCGCTTGCCGGTGCCTTATCCGCGGGATGCTGTGCGACAGCACGGGTCCATCGAGGCGGCGCTATTGGAAGAGCCCGGTTTGCTTACTAACTTTCGCAAGCATACCGGGCTTTATGTTTACCGGCGCGACCTACTGTTGGCATTTGCTAATTGGCCGCAGTCGCAACTCGAGCATTTGGAATCCCTGGAGCAACTCCGGGCGTTGGAGCATGGGGTGCAGATCAAGGCGATCAAAGCCAGCGCGAATTCGATTGGCGTTGACACTATCGGTGATTTGGAGCGGGTGCGCAGACTCGTTGAGGAAGAGGCCTGCAGTTTAGAGTACAAGCTTTAGCTTGCCTAGTTTGAACGGAAGACAACCTAAAGGTTGAACTCTGAACTGCTTGGAGTTTATGGGCGACTGGATCGGACTGGCGGTAATCGGCTTCATTATTTTGTGCGCAGTATTGGCTCTGTGGCAGCTGTCGAAACCGTACGAGGTTAGTGTTGAAGAGTTTGAAAAACGGGCTGCTGAAGCGCCGAGTTTGTTGAGTGCCGGGTTCGTTGGCCTGCAAAAGTTTCTCGACCCGGCTACTGCAAAGGCTGTTGTGGCCCAGGAAGACTTCAAGGAAGGCCGCTTCGATAGCGAGCAGGCGAAAGGTGACGAGCCGGAGACCGGGGAGTGAAAGACGAAGTTTCAAGTTCCAGTTCCAAGTTTCAAAGTTGGGACTAGCGCGGCTCACAATTAGTTTAGAAACTCAAGGCTCGGAGCTCGAAACTTGAAACCCTGATTCTAATCAGAAAGGCGATCATGACTAAATATATCTTTGTTACCGGCGGCGTTGTTTCGAGTTTAGGCAAAGGCCTGGCAGCCTCGTCGATCGGCTGCCTCCTGGAGGCGCGCGGCCTCAGCGTCTCGCTGATAAAGCTCGATCCTTACATCAACGTCGACCCTGGCACGATGTCGCCGTTTCAACACGGCGAAGTTTTCGTCACTGACGACGGTGCGGAAACTGATCTCGACCTTGGTCATTACGAACGCTTCACTCATGCGCCACTCTCGCAAGCGAACAACTGGACGACCGGCCGGATCTATCTTTCGGTGATCGAGAAGGAACGCCGCGGCGATTACCTGGGCAAAACGATCCAGGTGGTGCCGCACATCACTAATGAAATAAAAGCCGCGGTCCGAGCAGTCGCGGAAAAGGACAACCCCGACGCGATCATTGTTGAGATTGGCGGCACGGTCGGCGATATCGAGTCTCTTCCTTTCCTTGAGGCGATCCGACAAATGGGCAACGAGGAGGGTGCCGGCAATACACTTTATATCCATGTCACACTTGTGCCGTATATCGCCGCCGCCAAGGAATTGAAGACCAAACCCACCCAACACTCGGTCAAGGAACTGCGGCAGATCGGTATCGCGCCTGACATTCTCTTATGCCGTTCGGAAAAACCGCTCTCCTATGATTTGCGTTCGAAGATCGCCCTCTTCTGCAACGTAAAAGAGTCCGCCGTAATCAGCGCGCAGGACGTCGACACCATTTACGACGTGCCACTGGCGTTCCATGAACAAGGTCTCGACGAATTGATTGTTACTCAACTTGGCTTTGGTGACCGTGCCTCGCATTCGGACCTTTCGGAGTGGCGCGATCTCGTGGGAACGATACGTGAGCCTTCAGGTGGCGAGGCTTCGATTGCCATTGTCGGGAAGTATGTCGAGTTGGAAGACTCTTACAAGTCGTTGCGCGAAGCCCTGACGCATGGCGGCGTGGCAAATAATCTTCGTGTAAGCGTGAAGTGGATCGAGTCCGAGGGTTTAATGGACGACGACTACGAGTCTCGGCTTAGAGACTTTGACGCGATACTGGTGCCCGGCGGCTTTGGCAAGAGAGGCATAGCGGGAATGATTCGCGCTATTAGTTACGCGCGGAAAAGTCAGACGCCCTACTTTGGAATCTGCCTGGGTATGCAGACGGCCTGTATAGAGTTTGCGCAGAATGTCTGCGGACTGAAGGACTCCGACTCGACGGAATTTGATGAGAAGACGCCGCAACCGATTATTTTTAAACTGCGAGATCTCGTGGATGTCGAGGACCTGGGCGGCACAATGCGGCTTGGCGCCTGGCCCTGCAATCTTTCTCCAGGGTCGCTGGCGCAGGAAGTTTATGGTTCTGAAGAAATCAGCGAACGGCACCGTCATCGTTTTGAGTTTAATCCGGAGTTTCGCGAGACGCTTGAGCGTGCCGGGCTGGTCTTCAGTGGGGTCTCACCCGATGGGAAGTTTGTAGAAATAGTTGAATTATCGCGCGACGAGCATCCGTGGTTTCTCGGTTGTCAGTTTCATCCGGAATATAAGTCGAAACCGCTGGCCGCGCATCCGCTGTTTTCAGCCTTTGTGCGCGCGGCTCATGAAAATCGCATGCGTAACGAAACCTCCATGGACAAGAACGCGGAAGCCGAGCCGTTAATTCCCGAGCGCGCAAGTGTTGTTAGCGTGGATTAGAGTTTATCGAAGCAGCGGGTGCAAGCTCGCCTTCCCGACTCGCGAGATCTTCCGACTTGTCAATTGATTCAGTCTTGAAAGCCTTTCAATCCGGTTCTAAAGGTCAAATGTGAACAGCTCATGATCAGGAAGGCGGGCTTGCACCCGCTGCTTTATTGGTGTTCATCCCACCCGCTACCGCTCGCCGTTTGTTTAGGTAATAATGTTATTCTCTCCTCAGTCACCGAGTTCATATGCTTCATTGTCCTACATGCGGAAGGCACTATTCGCCGGACTTCGCTATTTGTCCTGAGGACAAGTCGCCGTTGCAGGCGGATGCCACCGTGATGGATTCACCTCCCGCCGATCCGCTAATTGGACACACACTAGACGAGAAGTATCGGCTTGAAGAGCGCCTGGGCGTCGGCGGCATGGGCACGGTCTATCGTGCGCGTCACCTGCTGATCGATCGACCGGTGGCGGTCAAAGTTTTGAATCGACTCTTTGTTGAAGACGAAGCGGCGCGCACCCGTTTTCGCCGCGAAGCCCGCGCCGCCGGCCGGCTGCAACACCCCAATGCAGTAACGGTAACTGACTTTGGGGAATCGCAGGACGGTTACGTCTATCTGGTGATGGAATTGTTGGAAGGGCGGACGCTGCGAGATGTGCTGGCCAAGGAAGCGCCGCTCGATGTGGCCCGCTCAGTGGCGTTGATGTTGCAGATCTCTGCGGCGGTCGCGGCCGCACACGAAGCCGGCATCATTCACCGCGATTTAAAACCCGCAAATATTTTCGTCGTGCAACACCCGGAAGTGCCGGCTGTCGTTAAGGTGTTGGATTTTGGTATTGCAAAGCTCGCATCTGAGCTGCTCGACGACGAAGACTCGTTCACCCTTACTCAAGTGGGCGCCATGATTGGCACGCCGCGCTACATGTCTCCGGAGCAATGTGACGGAGTTGAGTTGACGCCCGCTGCTGACGTCTACAGTCTCGGTTGCATTCTTTACGAGATGCTTACCGGCACGGTCCCGTTCAGTGGAGCAACGCCGCTGGCCATTGCCGTGAGGCAAACTTCGGAGATTCCCCGCAGTCCGCGGGATTTTGTTTCGTCGATTCCTGCGGCTCTCGAACAAGTAGTGTTGCACACTCTGGAAAAGCGGCCAGAGGACCGGCCACCGGATGCAGCTGCGTTTCGCGAAGAGCTTCTGGCAACCGCGGATCGGCTTGGACTCGAGCATGCAGCCATCACGAGTTCGCCAAACATGGCCGCACTTCGCAGCGTTGCTACCGAGTCACCTTCCGGACGCCTCATCATAGACATATCGCGTTTGCGCGAAAAGATCGCCACCAATCCTGACACTGAATTGACCGCCATTAGCGCCGCCGTCAAGACGCGGGGCGCAGACGGTCATGACTCTCGAGCGACTGCACCAGTAGCTAGAGAACCCTTTCCCAGAATCTCGCTATCGCTTACCGGTTCGGATAAGGCGAAGAAGCGTCTCAAAATAATCGCGATTGTCATTGCAGCAGTGCTGCTGATTGGCATTGCGCTCGCAGTGCGTTCGAGAAACGCGGAGTCTGTGGCGGATCCCATCGTGGCGGTTAGCCCGAGTCCGACAGCAGAACCAACTCCGCTGCCTTCGCCCTCTCCGTCGCCCACGCCAAAGGTCGAACCCAGGAAGCCGGTTCAGCCAAAGAAAGAAGGGAAGCTCAAGTCGTTTACGAATAAGATCAAGCGCATATTCAAGAAACCATTCTAGAATCAGAAACCCATGGCAAGCATCGAGACAAAATCATTTCAAGTTGGCAGCGCGACGTTCGGCGATGGGCGCTTGACCATCATCGCCGGTCCCTGCGTTATTGAGTCGCGCGAACACTCGTTGATGATGGCCCGTGAATGTTCGACGCGCGCGCGCAACGCCGGACTGGATTTTGTTTTCAAGGCGTCATTCGACAAGGCCAATCGTTCGTCAATCAAAAGTTTCCGAGGCCTTGGCATGGAAGAGGGTTTGGAAGTTCTGCGGCAGGTTAAGGAAGAGACAGGGCTGCCGGTGTTGACCGATGTGCACGACGTTTCCCAGATCGCGGCGGTTGCGGAAGTGGCTGACGTGCTGCAGATTCCCGCGTTTCTGTCGCGGCAGACTGATCTGGTTATGGCAGCGGCGCGCTCCGGTCGGGCGGTGAATATAAAGAAGGGCCAGTTTCTCGCGCCGCTCGACGCGCGCAACATCGTGGGCAAAGCTCGCGCAGTTGGTTGCGAGAAGGTGATGCTCACCGAACGTGGCGTAAGTTTTGGTTACAATAATCTCGTCGTGGATATGCGGTCATTTCCGATCATGAAAGAGTTTAGCGTTCCGGTGGTGTTTGATGTAACTCACTCGCTGCAATTACCGGGAGGGCTTGGAGATGCAACGGGCGGACAGTCGGAATACATCGAACCGCTCGCACGCGCTGGAGTTGCTTGCGGGGTGGATGCCGTTTTTATGGAAGTGCACGAATGTCCGGAACGGGCGCTTTCTGATGGTCCAAATGCGCTACCCCTCGAACGGCTCGAACCATTGTTGTTTATGCTGCGAGATATTCATGAGCTGGTAGGGAAGGGATCCCGGCGTTGATACGCCTGGCTAAATCCATATCGACGCCACGAGTCACGAATACACAAATCACAGTCAACCTATGAAGATTATTTGCGCTATCCTAACAACCATTTTTCTTTTGTCATCGACAGCCGCGGCCCAGGAAGAAGCTCGGGCTGCATGGCAGGTAACCAACTTCGATATCACCGCAAACATTCAGCAACCCGAGCGAAGCTTGAACGCAGTCGCTATCCTTAGCGCCAGCAACGTGGGTCGCGGCATGGGTAGTTCTTTTACATTCCGAATTACAGCCAAAGCGTCGGTCAAGAGCGTCACGATTGGCGGAGCAACTGCCAACTTTCGTTCGGTCCCGGAGAGCTTCGGAAATAGTCAAATCGATGCCAGCGTCAAGCGAGATCTGCAGCGGGTTACCGTCACGCTGCCAACTGCGGTTGCGGGCGGCGGCGCCCTGGTCATAAACATCAATTACACTCTGCCGGTCGAGAGCAATACCGGTCTCGCTGCCATCTCGCCGAACGAGTCGCAGTTTCTTCCGCTCTCGTTCTGGTACCCATTGCCGAATACGCTGTTTACTGTGCGCGGGGCTGATACGGCGCCATTCAAATTGGTCGTTAACAGCGGTAATGTGATCAGTTCAGGGATGGAGAAAGGCAGCTCGCCTGGTTCAACCGTTTACGAGCAGGCTTTATTTGCGCAACCATTTTTTGTACAGGGAGACTGGGAAAAGGTCGAAGGCAGCGGCGATGGAAAAAACATCACCGCGTTCGTCCCGCGCGGTGCGACGCCGGATGAGAGGACACGAGCGGAAGCGATAATTAGCTTGGCGGCCAGCGCGCGTGCGTATTATGCGAGCCTGCTTGGACCCGCGCCGGAAGTTCCCATTCGTTTGGTTACGGTCAGGCGCGGAGCGGGTTTCAGCGATAGCGGCACGATACTCATCGAACCCGGCACCTTGCGTCGATCTAAAGTCGATTCAGCAACTGCGCTGCTGCTGTCGGAGGCGATTAGTCGGCTGTGGATTGGTGGGCAGACGGCGGTGAGAGGTGAAGGGGGCGGTCTGTTGCGCGAAGGGTTGTCGCGATTTCTAGCGACGCAGTTCATTGAAAAACAGTTTGGCCGCGAGGCTGCCAGAGGCGAAATGTTACGAGAACGCTTGGCCTATAGCACCGTGGCGAAAAGAGATGGACCGCTTGCACGCGTGACCCCGTTGGATGGCACCTATTACAGTTCGGTACCAAATAAAGGCGCGATGGTTTGGCGTCTGGTTGAAAGCAACCTCGGGCGTGAGGCGTTCATAAATATCCTGCGTGATCAACTACAGGTGGGCAAAGCAAATGCAGCTGGAGTTAATCTGACAGCCCTTCGCGGCGCCCTGAGTGCGCGCGGCGGCGAGAGACTTAAGACACTGCTCGAGCAGCAACTCGATCAGATCACCGATCTCGATTTAATGATTGGTATGCCTCAGGCACGCGGCGGCGAATCCGTGGCAGCGCTCAGAAATCTGGGATCGACCGATGCAGTGACCAATGTTCGGGCAACCACCGACAGCGGCCAACAGCTTTCCGTTGATGTTGTCGTGCCCGCGCGCAACTTTGGTGAAGCGGTGTTCAAGACGCCTGCAAAGCTTGTGCGCCTTGAGATCGATCCTGAGAAGCTCTACCCGCAGTTGGATTATTCGAACGATAGTGCGCCACGCGAACGCGACGTCCAGGAAGGTTTAAGTGAAGCTACGCGACTATTTGGCGCGCAGGATTATGTTAAGGCCGAGACTATTGCGCGAGAGGTTTTGCGAGCGACGCCCAACCTCCAGGAAGCGCGCATAATTTTGGCGCGAGCATTACTCGGACAAAACAGAAACGAAGAGGCCGAGAAACTTTTCCGCGCGGCCCTTGATGAATCTTTGCCGACGTCGGCGGCGCTGGCTTGGGGAAACATTGGACTCGGTGAAATCGCACTTCGGAAAGGGCAGGCGGCCGAGGCAGCGAAACGCTTTAACGACGCCGTGCGTGCCGACGCTGAATACGGTTCGTCTTTGGCGGCCCGCGCCGGTCGCATCAAAGCGGAAACGGCGGCCAACATGCTTCAAGTAGACGGCGCCGTTCGCACTTTCGTCGGTCAACTCGATCAGGCAATCCTAAGTGGTAAGAAAACTGAGCTTGAATCCCGGGTGGTGCCGGGCGAGCTGGTCCGGTTTATCAATGGCGTCGTGGGTACGCAGCCCGAGATTTGGCAAACTCGCGTACTGCGGACAGAACAGCTGGACGCCAACCTGGTTGCCGCCGATGTTGGCCTTGATGCGAAAGAGCTGGGCGCACAGCGCTCTGGGACGGCTGTGTTGCTGCTGACGCGAGCGGGCGGCGGGTTTAAGCTGCTGGGGATCGAACTATTTGAAGTGAATTAGGAAGGAGATTTCTTGCAGCCTGGGTAGAGTGAGGAAGAAGATTTTCCATTTGTTCATTTGACATTTTTCATTTGTCATTGGAAACGCCCCGAGTGTCATTGGAAATGTTTGTTGTTGCGCAGTCTCTAAGTTTCATCGCAGGCATCTGGCATCGCCCTCAAATGACAAATCTCAAATGTCAAATGACAAATGGAAAATCTCCGGATCACTCATCGTGACTACACCTACTCCGACTTCTTAAGACATGGACGATCTAGCTTCAATCGAAAGGCGCGCCTCCCGCATCAAGCTGCTCTTGATGGACTGTGATGGCGTGCTCACTGACGGCCGGCTGTGGCTCACGGGCGATGGCGACGAACAAAAGAGCTTCAACACACATGACGGTCTGGGACTGAGCCTGTGGCACCGTGCCGGGCTCAGGTCAGGAATTATCACCGGGCGCAGCTCCGGAGTATTGGCGCGACGCGCCCAGGAGTTGAGAGTTGAGTTCTTATGTCAAGGTAATCCGGACAAGACCGCAGCCTTTGAACAACTGCTGCAGGAAGCCGGCGTGGACGAAAACGAAGTGGCCTTTGTCGGCGACGATCTGCCTGATATTCCCATTATGAACCGGGCGGAATTGGCAGTGGCGGTTGCAGATGCCGTGGAAGAGGTCCGTTCAATAGCACACTATGTCACGCGTGCTGAAGGCGGACGCGGGGCGGTCCGCGAAGTAATTGAAATCATTTTAAAATCACAAGGCCGTTGGCATGATTTGGTTGACGACTACTTGAAGTAAAAGTTTTCATCCTTCATACTTCCGCCTGCATCCTTGCTCTCGAGCGGGCGTAACTCAATGGTAGAGTGTCAGCTTCCCAAGCTGAAAGTTGCGAGTTCGATCCTCGTCGCCCGCTCCATTCTCCTCAGTAATCTCAGACGCAATTTTCAAAAGTTAGAGAAACTCTCGAACCGCCACGCAACTTCTTTAGATTATTCGCAGCCGTAGTTGTCAGGCTTCTTCCGCCCCGGTCTTGACCTTGGCCGCATAGATCATGCCCTTGCCTTCTGAGGATTCAACGACCGCTTGGACGCATTCCTCTGAACGCTTTCACAAATGCTTTGTGAACAAGCTCGGCCTGGTCGCGGCATAATCGACTCTTAAAGTGGGTCATCACTTCGGTGCTGCAGTCACTTTATTGATGCGGTCTTCCAGCAATGCCTTCAGAGAAGGATCAAGCCGCAAACTCTGTTCAAAGTCCCGCTCCGCCTCTGATGTTCTTCCTCGTCTTAACAGAACCAGTCCCCGGTTGGCGTAAGTGTCGGCAAACCTAGGCGCTATCTCAATGGCTGCGCTGTAATCTGCGATCGCCAGATCGAACTTTCCTTCTGCTGCGAGTGCATTGCCACGACCGTTGTAATTTAGAGCCAGTAACGCATTGCCGCTAGGTTGCTTATCGTTTCCTTGGTGTGGGCTGAACTGGATGCCTCTCGTATAATCAGCAATCGCGCCATCGACATCTCCAGCGGTGTAACGGGCATTCCCACGATTGTTGTAAGCAGATACCAATTTGGGATTGGCCTTGAGCGCGTTGGTATAGTCGGCAATTGCGCCTGTCAGATCGCCCTTTCCTTGCCGGATGTTGGCCCGATTGTAAAGCGCTTCGGCGTAATGCGGTTTGATTGCGATTGCTTTCGTGTAATCCGCCAGCGCTTCCTCAACATCCTTTCCTGCCAGACGCGCATTGCCGCGGTCGTTATAAGCGATAGCCAAACGAGGGTTGATTTCAATTGCCTTGTCAAAATCTGTAATCGCTGATGCGAAGTCCGACTTTTGGTACCTGGCTACTCCGCGATTGACGTAAGCATCAGCCAGCCGCGGATTAAAGACAAGGGCCGCATCGAAATCGCTGATCGCGCCATCCAAATCTCCCTGGGCCAGTCGTAATTTGGCGCGCTGGAAGTATGAGTTGGCTGAGTTGGAAGTTTGCGCAAGAGATATCACCATCATCACTGCCAAGAGCATCGAGATCGAAAGCAGTCGCTGCATCGAAGTTCACCTCGCCGAAATATTTGCCCAAACGCTCGTGAGTTCTCGGGTTCTCGCGCTGACCAGACGTCCGCGCTCAACTGGACACACTTTCTTGTCGCCAGTACGTGCTTGGATTAGTATTGGCGCGTTTTCCCCGAGCCCGCGTTGATAATCAGGCTCACGACGCCACCAAAGTAATTTGAGCCGGCGTGAGAAGTCCTTTGGGTGTTTTGAATTTTTCTTAAACGAGTTCTAAATCCGCGCGAATACGGTGAAAAGCGGCGATCCCAAACTCTATTATGAATTCGGACCATTCCGGCTGGACGTGACGGAACGCTTGTTGTTCCGCGCTAACGTCATGGTTCCGCTCACGCCGAAAACACTCGATACACTTCTCGTGCTCGTGGAAAACAGCGAAAGGCTGGTCGAGAAAGATGAGTTGATGAAACGGCTTTGGCCCGACACATTTGTCGAAGAGGCGAACCTGGCGCATCACATTTCGCAGTTGAGAAAAGTTTTTGAGGACGGAGCGAACGAGAACAAATTCATTCAGACTGTGCCGCGGCGCGGGTATCGATGGGTAGCGACCGTGAAAGAAAGGAGAGAGGATGAGATGGCCTCAGCGCCTCAGGCCGAAGCAGCTCCAGAGGTCGTCACCCAAGCGCCACAACAAACCATCTCCGATCGTCTTTCGCCAACCGAAAAGTCGACAGCGGCTCCCGAGATTGCGGTTAGTTCTCACCCAAAGCGTCGCGCGTTCACGCCGCTGGCAATTGCTTCGGTGTGCATTGCTCTCGTGGTGACAGTTGCTTTTCTGCTTAAGCCAAAGGCTGGGCTGCCGCCGCTGAGAGTCACGCCCTTCGCGAGTGATCGCAGAAGAGAAACAAAGCCGACATTTTCGCCAGACGGAAACTACCTGGCCTATGAGTGGAGTGGTGAGCAGGGTGACAATCGCGACATTTACTTAAAGCCAGTCAACGGCGGGTTACCGCTGCGATTGACGGCTGATCCGGCGAACGATCTAAATCCGGCGTGGTCGCCTGATGGTCGCCACGTCGCGTTTGTGCGCAGGTCAAAAGAAGGAGCCGCAATTTACGAGACGACGGTGCCCGCCGGTCCGGAGCGAAAGATCGCGAATTTTCGGCCCGGCCCGGAATACCTCGATGGTAGGCGTCTGGATTGGTCACCCGACGGAAAAAGCCTCGCAGTTGCTGACATGGCCGGTTCGTCCAAACAACACGCAATCTTTCTGGTTTCAGTCGATACAGGTGACGAGCGCCAACTGACGAGCCCTGCGACCGATGACCTCGGCGATGTTGAACCTGCATTTTCTCCCGATGGTAGTCAGCTCGCTTTTGTCAGAGAGTCTCACTACCTCGTGCGAGAACTCTACTTGATTCCGTCCAGCGGTGGCGAAGCCAAACGACTCACCTTCGATAACAAGAAAGTGCTCGGTATCGCCTGGACACCTGACGGGCGCGAGATTGTCTTTAGCTCAGATCCCAACGGAGGCTACACGCTGCGCAGAATTCCAGCGACAGGGGGTCAATCTGTGCCGGTGGCAGGCACGTCCGGCTTCAGCTCCGGGTGGGGAAATCATATCGACGAGTTGAGCATCGCGCGGCAGGGAAACCGCATGGCCTACACGCAGTGGTTCCAGGACATTAACGCCTATCGCATCGAAGCGCCGAACGCCTCGGCTCCGATCAAGCCGCCCGAGCCCGTCAACGCGACGTCACAGTGGGAATCAGACTTCCGTTATTCGCCTGACGGCAAGAGACTGGCGTTTGCTTCCGATCGCTTAGGTAACCTGGAAATCTTCGTTTGCGCGAGCGATGGGTCGAATACTTTTCAGTTGACGCATCTTGGGGAACCGGAGACCGGCTCGCCGCGGTGGTCGCCCGATGGGCAGTTCATCGCGTTTGATTCGCGCCACAATGGGAACTCCGACATCTTCATCGTCAAAGCCAGCGGCGGTGAAGTACGCCGCTTAACTACCGACAACGCAGAAGACGCTGTCCCATTCTGGTCGCCGGACGGAAGGTCGGTTTATTTCTCCTCAAAACGTAGCGGCGATTGGCAGATTTGGAGAGTGCCATCGGAAGGCGGGGAAGCTGTTCAGATAACACACCAGGACGGCGTCGGGCCTGCTCCGTCTCCCGATGGGAAATTTGTTTACTATGCCAAAAGCCAGGACATGAACGTGGACGTGTGGCGCGTTGGTGCTGATGGCGCCAACGAAGGGCCCGTTCCCGGTTTCAATAAGAAGACCTGGTTGTGGATTGCGGTAACTGAGAACGGGATCTACTTCGAAGAAGATCCTCGGGGTCAACATCCGTCATTGGAGTTCTTTGATTTGAAAACCAGGCAATACAAGACGATTCTCACAATTGAAAAGTCATTTGCGTTTGGATTGGACGTATCACCCGATGGCCGCTCGATTATTTATTCAGTGTTCGACCGTAACGACTGTGACATCATGATGGCTGAGAATTTTAGATAGAGCTCTCGACCTCTTCGGAAAACTTCATCAACGCGAAAAAGAATTTTAGCTGCCTATTAATGGAGGCGTAACTGTGGAACCTCATGTCTTCGTTGTCATGCCCTTCGGGGTCAAGGAAGCGCAAGCGGCTGTTCCGGCCACTAATGGTGCGCCCGAAAAACCGGCAATCAACATCAGTTTTGACGAAGTCTATGAACTGCTGCTCGCTCCCGCTTTGCGTAAAGCGAACTGTGTGGCGTTTCGAGCCGATAAAGAAGCCGGTGCGGGAGACATCCGCACCGACATGTATTTTGAGCTGGTCACCGCCGATGTCGTGCTCGCCGACATTTCGGTTCTGAACCCAAACGTTTTTTATGAGCTTGGAGTGCGGCATGGGGTGGCGCCACGCGGCGTCTTCATGGTTCATGGGGGCTGGTCAAAAAGGCCTTTTGATGTGGCTCCGGATCGCACCTTCGATTATGAAGGAAAACTCTTTATCTCGAAAAAGACTGAACGCGACGAAACCTGGCAGAAGCAACTCGAGGCGGAAATCGAGAGGTTGGGGAATGTGCTGCAGGGCGCATTGGCTGTAGATGCTCAAACTATAGGAAGCCCCGTCTACAAAGAGTTGGTGGGTTTGGTGCCGGTAGACTGGAGCGACATTCAAACCGCGCGGGCCAAATACTTCGGCGATGTTTTTAAAGATTGGAAATCCCGCGTCGAGGTAGCAAAGCTGAATGGCTGGCCGGGCGACATTCTGACACTTGCGGATGATGCGCCGACGCGTTTCCATTGCAGCAAGCTTCTGTGGGAAGCAGCCTCCGCGCTGATCAGCATGCAGCGCTTTGATGTCGCCAAGTCTGTCCTTGACGATTTACTTGCTGTAGCCCCGCATCATCGTAATGGATTAACGCAATACGGACTCGTGCTCGGTCGCCTCGGCAAAGTCAACGATGCCAGGGTGCACATGATGAACGTGGCCGAGCTATACAAGGGCGACACGGAGGCGCATGGAATCCTGGGCCGTATCTATAAAGATCTTTGGCGACTCGAATGGCGAGATCTGGAAACTCTAAAAGAACGGCAGCAGACGGCCGTGCAAACGTCAGGACAATTAGCCAGTGCAATTCAGAGTTACGATCTAGCAACTCGTAAACATTTCGATTACTACAACGGAATCAACGTCGTCTCCTTCCTCAAGTTGCTCGAACATCTAAAGGAGGTCACAGGCAAAAAGCCTGTGGACCCGAAAATCACCGACCTTGAAAGCCTAATTTATCTGGTGCGTTTTTCCGGCCAGAACGCACTAAATTGCTGCGTCGCAGGATCCGAAGATGGGGTTTGGGCAGCTGCCACCCTGGGAGAGCTGGCGTTAGTTACTGGAGAGGGCGAAAAAGCGCGCGAGCTTTACGACCAGGCTGCATTTGGTTCGGATACGACCTATTTTCAAGTCAATTCAATGTTGGAACAGATTTATCTTTTTGAAAGTCTGGGCTTTTGCCCGGACGCTGTATTGCCGATAAAGGAAGATCTCGAGCAAAGATCAAGGACTCTGGAAAAGAAAATCGGTGGCATAAAAAAATCTGAGCCACGCTTTCAAAAGGTAGTAGTGGCCAGCGGGCACATGATTGACCTACCAGACCGGGTGAAGAAAGGTCTCGGTGAGCGCTTTCCACCGATTAAAGAAGATCTGGTTCGCGAGTGCATCGCTAAAGAACTGGAGGTTTGGGGCGTAGGCCCGCACGATTTGGCAATCTGCGGCGGGGCACGCGGCACGGATATTCTCTTTGCTGAACTCTGCGCCGATCTCGGAGCTGAGGTCTGGTTGTTTCTGGCCCTTCCTGAGGCTGAGTTTCTGGAAGCCTCCGTGAGGCTGCCTGATAGCAATTGGGAGGATCGTTTTTTCCGTTTACGGAAGCGGGACGGCGTCAAGATATTCCTGCAAAGCGATCGGCTAAAATCACCGCCCCAACCGTCACAGGTGTTTTCGCGGAACAATCTCTGGATGATTAACACAGCCCGCGTCGAGGCTAACGATCCAAATAACCTGTACGCGCTTTTGGTCTGGGATGAAAAACCAACTGGTGATGGACCGGGAGGTACGTCGGATTTTGCCGTGCGCGTAAAAAACTGGGCGGACATTTAGCACAAACCATTAACCCGACAAAGTTGCCTGTGTCGCAGGACCCCTCTAAATCCATCTAGACAGGAGGAACAAGGCATGTCTGTTAAAGATAAGAAGGCTAAAGCGGGTCCGCGCAAATTGTTGGCAATGGACGGAGGTGGTATCCGCGGCGTTATGACGCTCGAGGTGCTGGAGAAGATGGAAAGTGAATTGCAGAAAAGCCTTGGCAGGGGTGATGACTTCGTACTCGCCGATTACTTCGACTACGTGGCCGGCACCAGCACCGGCGCCATCATCGCAACCTGTATATCGCTGGGTATGCGCATTGATGCAATTCGCAGTTTCTACGTCGAGAGCGGGCCGGCGATGTTCGATAAGACAAACCTCTTGCGACGATATTTCCGCAATAAATTCCACGACGAAAAGCTTGCCGCAAAACTTCGTGAGGTCATACGACAGCAGGCCCAGGCGCAGGGTATAGCACCGAAACCTGGTGAGAACGAGATCAATCTTGGCACCGATGCGCTCAAAACATATTTGACGCTCGTGCTCCGTAACGCCACTACCGACTCCCCATGGCCCATCTCGAATAATCCCGACGCCAAGTACAACGATTGTAGTCGTCCCGATTGCAACCTGAATCTTCCGCTCTGGCAGCTGGTTCGGGCGAGCACCGCCGCGCCAACTTACTTTCCGCCCGAAGTCGTCAACATTGGCGAGCACGAATTCATCTTTGTGGATGGCGGAGTGACTATGTACAACAATCCGGCGTTTCAACTGTTCCTGATGGCGACAGTCAAACCATTTAACCTTGGCTGGCCGAGCGGTGAGGATCAAATGCTGCTCGTCTCTGTTGGCACAGGCGCAGCGGCGGACGCCAACCAAAACCTCACCCCTGAGCAGATGAACCTGATCTACAATGCGAGCTCTTTGCCGTCGGCATTCATGTTCGCAGCTGCCAACGAGCAGGACTTTCTCTGCCGGGTGTTTGGCAAATGCCTGCATGGGAGCATGATCGACAGGGAAGTGTGGGACATGCAGGGAGCCAACGGGCAGGGTCCCGTGAGCCCGAAGCTCTTTACGTATATGCGCTACAACGCCGACGTGACGCGCGATGGTTTGGATGCTTTGGGATTGCAGCATATCGAGCCAAGCAACGTTCAACAGATGGATTCCGTCGACCACATCACGGAGTTACAGGAAGTCGGACGCGCAGTTGCCAGGCAAGTTAACATCGATCACTTTGCCGGCTTCATGCAGTAGAACTGCGAACCTCCAGATTTAGGACGGCGCAAGTCGTTCTACTCTTTCGCAACCACATGTCAGCAGATCTGAATAAGACCATCCAGGGACTTTGGATCGGGCCCGAACTTTCCCTGATGGAGCAGTTGTCGATCTCCTCATTTCTCCAGAACGGTCATGACTACCATCTCTATGTCTACGATGATGTGAAGAACGTCCCGGCCGGGACTGTGGTCCGGAATGCGAACGAGATCCTGCCGGCAACGCGCATATTTCAATACAAAGACCGACCAAGTTACGCCGGCTTTTCAAATTTCTTCCGCTACAAACTTTTGCTGGAACGAGGAGGCTGGTGGGCGGATTCCGATACTATTTGTCTCAAAACATTTGAATTCCCGGATGAGTATGTTTTCTCAAGCGAGATTAATCATCGGGGTGTCGAGGTCATCAATAGCGGAATAATGAAAGTGCCGGCAGGCAGCAGCATCATGAGCTTTGCCTGGAAGATTTGTGAAGCTAAGGATTCGAGCCGTCTGGAGTGGGGAGAAATAGGCCCAAGGCTCATGGCCAGGGCAGTCAGGAAGTTTTCCTTGAAAAGATATAAGAAAGACTCACGAGTCTTTTGCCCGGTTGACTATGAGGAGTGGCAGACGGTCTTGCAACCAGATGTTGTGCTGGTCATTTGACGACCGCACCTTTGCGATTCACTTGTGGAATGAAATGTGGCGGCTGGCGGGTCAGGACAAGAACGCGCGGTACCATGAGCGCTGCCTCTACGAAAGACTCAAGCGAACGTACTTGCCGGCCACCGTGGCTCCACCGAACCGCGAGCAGTAACGAACGGACGCTACTCTATTCGTCGCAGGCAATATTGATCCTTTAGTTGCGTCTGGGCATCCGCTCGCTACCGCTGGCGGTTCTGCAATGACTTCAAAACATAAAAGCATTCCCATGAATTCTAGCTTCATCTACAATGACTCGTAGCTTTGCTCCCCAGGTCGCTTTAAGATCCGCCGCACTTGACCTGGTCGGCGGTGGGAGATCAGATTATGAAGACGATTTTGATCTTTACGCTTCTGTTCATGGCCATTCCCCAGGGTCAAAGTGGCGTCGTTTCGCCGTCAATATCCGGTGAGGGCATGCCGGTCACCGTGCTCAGCATCAAGTGGTTCAAAGATCGTCAAACCATCGAGCAGCAATCGACCACGAGCCCAGCGGCGGCGATGATACCGCAGAACAAAAACTTCGAACGGAACCGCCGGGCCAACACTTCGCCAGGTGAGAGGGATCCGAATCTGGACACGATTGACGGCCGCAGCGCGGCCTTGGAAAGAGCCGTCCAGGATTCGCGCTCGCCTAAACCGGTTGATGGCTTCGCATACCGGGTCAAGGTTCGGAATGCGACAGCAAAGCCCATTGAGATCGTTTTTTGGGAATATCAGTTCAAAGAATCTGCGGCTGCCGCGCCGCTGGTCCGTCGGCAGTTTTTGTGTGGCGTTGCGGTCAAACCTGGCAAGGACAAGGAACTGCAGGCGTTTAGCCTGTTGGGTCCGCAGGATGTGGTCAGCGTAAATATCCTGTCACAGAAGTCTGGGAGTGCGGGTGCTGAACAGGTTGTGATTAATCGCGTAGAATTCGCAGACGGATCGATCTGGCAGCGGAAAGACTGGAACTTCGGCGAAGTGCGTTTAAGCTACTCCCGCGCGATTGCGACGCCGTGGGGTACTGAGATGTGCCGCGGCCTATGATAAAAGGAAAGAGGGGAAAAGGGTAACAGGAGAAGGGGAACTAGGCGCTTAGGTTTTTCCCATTTCGCTATTCCCCGTCTCTCCTATTACCCTTTTCCCCTATTCCCCTTTGAATCAGGTCTGATACTCAAAACGCGCTACATCCGACTCGCCAAGAATAACTGTATCGCCAGAATTCAAGACCGCTTCGGTGATGCGCTCTGATTTTGGATCGTTCACGAAAGTTCCATTGCGAGAATCCTGATCGACGATCTTGACCCGTCCGTCCTTTACTCCAATCCAGAGATGACGTTTGGAGATGCGCGGATCAGACACCACGATTTGCGCCAGACTACTCTCGCGACCTATGTAAGTGCCTTCTGGTTCGACCACAAATTGTTCGCCTGCCAGCACGCCGGAAACAAATTTTATGTAGCCATAGCTGATTGTTACGGTGTTCTCCCGCGTGATGGCGACGGTGCGTGAAGGATCGAAATCCATAGCACCGGCATCAGGCAGAGGCGGCGGCGGAGCTTCAGCTACATCTGCCCTAATCTCTTCCATCGGTGTCGCCGGCTCGAATACTGGTGGCGGCGTATCAACCGCAACGGCTGCTTCCGGAATTGCTGCAGCTGCTTCTTCATAATAGCCGGCAGCCGGCTCGCTCGCGGGAAGTTCGCTTGATAATTGCAGGTCAGGCGCAGCGACGGTGGCTTGCGCCTTCTTTCGCTTCCGCATGATGAAGAAGATCACCAGACCGATTACCACAATTGCCACAACAAAAAACAGCAGTACTAAAACAACTCCGATAATAATCCACATAGAAGAGTCGTCCTGAAAGCCGAAAAGTATGGGATTCTGGCGCATTGATTGATTGCTCCTTGGCAGTGATTCGCGATCTTCGTTACAGGCTTAGAAGTTTAGCCTAAAAACGCGCTCGCAGTTGATAAATTTCAACCCCAGGCTGGTCCCCACAATTTTCAAGTAAACCGTGCTTCTAGTGGAATTCTATGGGAATGTCAATGTACAGCGGTTTCGTACGGTAACTGAACGCCATCGAGCTCTTGACGTATGCTTTCATCCTCATCCTCCCGGCAACAGCCAATACGAGTTGAAAGCTCCGGGTGGCACATCGCTTGCCAACTTTCCAATGAATAACCGGAAACACTGACCGACTAATGGAGGATGCAGACGTGAATAAGAGGCTCTTAATTATTTTGAGTGTGGCAATACTGGCGGCCGCTGGCGCAGGTTGCAGTAACACAGACGGCGCAAATGCCAATACAAACACAACGGTTGCTAGCACCATGACCCGCCCTGGCCCTGACAGCTCAGAAATCACCACTGCGGTCGATGCTAACGGAGTCAGAACCGAGACACGTGTTTTTCACAACAATCCACGAGTAGCGAAGGTTGTGGTAACCACTCGCGACGGTAAACGGACTACGACGGTCTACGCACCCAGCGGCGAGTCGAAGGACCTCAAAGACGAAGTCGGAGACGCCCTGGCGGCAACAGGCAACGCACTGGCTGATGCGGCAGGATGGGTGGGTGATAAGGCCGAGGATGCGCTCGGCGAGGCAAAGGAAGGCGCGAAGACCGTTGGCGAAAAAACTGGTGACGCCGCCAAAACGGTAGGAGAGAAAACAAAGTCAGGCGCCAAGACAGTCGCCGAGAAAACTGAAGAAGGTGCCAGGAAGACCGGTAAAGCGATCAAGAAAGCTGTCACGCCTTAGTAGGATTTACATCAAGCACGGTACGCCTGGGCGGCTCCTGCGGGGCCGCCCTTTGCGTCTGTCAGATGTTATACTCTGGCCGCGTAAGAAGTTCTCGGTTTCAGGAGCCATTCATGGCAGACACAACCCGGTTCACGATTATTTGTCCCTGCTGCGAAGCGACGTTAACTATCGATTCCCACACCGGCGCGATCATTTCCCATGAGGAGAAGAGCAGGCCGATGGCTTCGTTCGATGAGATGGTGAAGGGACTGGACAAGCAGAAGCAGGTGCGCGAGCAGATTTTTTCCCAGGAACTGAGTTCGATGAAGGACCGCGATCGCATTCTTGAAGAGAAATTCCAGGAGGCGATGAAGCGCGCGGAAAAGGACAAGGACAAACCCTACCGGAATCCCTTGGACCTCGATTGAAATCCACTACGCTATTGAAACCAGGACCCTCCTCACGCCCTGGAGATCTGCAAGCAACCCCGGCTAATGATTGGTCATCGTTCGAAATAGGAAAGAGTTCCAGACGATCCCGGAGCAATTTATGAAGCAGCCAAAACTCAGAGCTTTATTAACACTAGTATTTGCGTTAATGAGCTTGTCGATCTATGCGGGGAGTTCACTGGCGCAGGTTTCCATGCCGCGCATCAATTTTCAGCAGAAGACGTTACCGAATGGTCTGCGTGTCTTTAGCGCTGTGGATCACTCAAGTCCCACTGTTGCGATTCAGGTGTGGTATCACGTGGGCTCTAAAGATGACCCGGCTGGCCGCAGCGGCTTTGCGCACTTGTTTGAGCACATCATGTTCAAGGCAACGAAGAATATGAAGTCTGAAATGATGGATCGTCTGACCGAGGACGTCGGTGGCTTCAATAACGCATTCACGAATCCCGACGTTACCGTTTACTACGAAGTTGTCCCGTCGAATTACCTGGAGACGTTGCTGTGGGCCGAGGCAGACCGGCTCTCAGGGTTGACCGTTGATGAACCCAACTTCAAGTCTGAACGAAGTGTAGTGCAGGAAGAATACCGCCAGAGTTACCTCGCGCCGCCTTACGGCATGCTTGATTACCTGATCGAGCAACAGACTTTCACGACCCATCCCTACAAGCGCCCGACCATCGGAAGCATTGAAGATCTGGATGCTGCTTCACTCGAAAACGTGCGCGCCTTTCACGAGACTTTCTACCGGCCTGACAACGCCACGCTCGTGGTCGTTGGCGATTTCGATCCAAAGCAATTGGACACGTGGGTTGCGAAGTATTTGGCCCCGATTCCAAAACCGGCTATCGCGCTGCCGCGCGTTAACGTGAAAGAGCCGGCGCGTACGGCGGAGAGGCGTATTACACACCGGGCTGCAAACGTGCCATTGCCAGCGATCGCGCTGACCTTTCTTACACCTTCGGAGAAGAGTCCCGACTCGGAACCGCTCCAGGTGGCGGCCACGATTCTCGGGCAAGGGGATTCTTCCCGCCTGTACAAGTCGTTGATCTATGAACAGCAGGTGGCGCAAAGCGCGGACGCGATCACGGATCTGCGCGAAGACGCTGGAGTCTTCTATTTCAATATCGTGTTGGCGAGCGATAAGAAGCCGGAAGACGTGGAAAAGGCGCTGCTGGCTGAGATCAAGAAGATTCAGGATACCCCGGTCAGCGCGGCAGAGCTTAACAAGGCAAAGAATCAACTGGTAACCAATGAGCTGCGGCTGCGTGAAACGAGTAGTGGCAGAGCGCTGGCGCTGGGCGAGGCGGCGGTTTTGCTTGGCGATCCTAATCGCGTCAATACTGATCTGGCGAAACTTCAGGCTGTTACTGCCGCGGACGTGCAGCGGGTCATGAAGAAGTATTTTTCTGCGAACAATCGCCTGGTGATTTACTACCTGCCGGAAGCGGCGAAAACCGCGAGGTTGAGTTCATTCCCGGATCGGAACGGGCCAACTGCCTGGAAGCGAGGACGCTAAATGAGAATCTTCAAACTTCCCTTGCGCACTTCGACACTCGCGGGATTTGGCTTCGCCTTATGTGCCTTTTTCTTGTCGCCATTAGCAGCTGTCCGGGCGCAGACTCCGCAAGCCACGCCGCCGCCTCCTGCAGCACCGCGTTCAGTTCGGTTTCCTAAACCCGTCGAGAAGACCTTGCCCAATGGGCTGCGAGTCATCGTCATTGATCGGCCCGGCGCTCCGCTGGTTACAGCGCAACTGGTAATCAAGAATGGCGGCGAAGTCGACCCGCCGGAACTCGCCGGCCTTGGCAACATGCTTGCTGAGCTGGTTACCAAGGGAACTGAAAAACGCAGCGCCACTCAAATAGCGGAAGAAGTCGAAGCCCTCGGTGGAACGCTCTACTCATCAGCACGCTGGGACTCGTCTCGCATTGGCGTTGACGTAATGTCGACGAAAATTGGACCGGCTATAGACATACTCGCGGACGTGGTGCGCCGGCCCACCTTTAAAGCTGATGAGATCGATCGACTCCGTCAGCAAACGCTTGACGACCTTACGGTAGAACTTGGCGAACCCGGTTCGATTGCGCGCTACGTTGCTAGCCGCGTGGTCTTTGGTGATGCTCCCTATGGCCAGCCACTTGCCGGCACCACTGAAACAATAACCCGAATTAGCCGGGACGATTTTCTGAAGTATCACCAACGCTGGTATCGACCTGATAACGCAATCCTGGTGATAGGCGGCGATATCAGATCCCAGAGCGCCTTTACGCTGGCGCAACGATATTTTGGCGATTGGAGAAAGCCTGCCGTATCGCTGCCGGTGTTACCCACACCTAAAGCTGTCGCTGCCGTCGGACCGCGCGTCGTCGTAGTTGATAAGCCGGATGCCGGACAAGCCGCTGTGCTCGCGGCGAGAACCGGCATCGAAAGATCCAATCCGGACTATTATCGTGGGTTGGTTGCAAACTCGGTGCTCAGTGGCTACTCGGGTCGTTTGAACCAGGAGATCCGCATCAAGCGCGGCCTTAGTTACAGCGCCGGCAGTCAACTCGACACGCGCCGCAATATCGGACCGTTTGTTGCTTCGGCGCAAACTAAAAACCAGTCAGCTGCGCAGGTTGCCGACTTGCTGTTAGGCGAGGTCAGCCGGCTGGCAACGGCGCCGGTCCCGGATATAGAGTTGAATCCGCGCAAGGCAGTGGTGATTGGAAATTTCGCGCGCGGTTTGGAGACTAACAACGGGCTAGTGGCCCAGGTTGCATCGTTGGCCCTCTATGGCATCAACTTTGATGAGATTAATCGGTATATCGACAACGTGCAGAACATTAGAGCAAGCGACGTCCAGGAATTTGCCGGCTCGCACCTCGACGCTAAAACGACGAGTATAGTTATTGTCGGCAATGCGAAAGAATTTCTGACGGAGCTGCGCCAAAAGTATCCACAAGTCGAAGTGATTCCCATGGCTGAGCTGGATTTAAACACGGCGCTGCTGAGAAAAAAGCAACTGCCGGCGCCGTAGCGCTCCCGGTGGCGGGCAGCGGGGCAAGCCCGCCTTCCCCAACCCCGAGACTCTCTGACTGGATGGATTAATTGACCGCTGAAAGTCTTTCAACCAGGAATCCTGGAGCCACTGCAATAAGCTCAGGGTCAGGAAGGCGGGCTTGCCGCCGCCAACACCACGCCATGCTGCCTCTTCGCTAATCATGCATCCCAACCTCCGCACATTTCTCGATTTGCTAATTCGGGAAAACAACATCGTAACAGTTAAAGCTGAACTCGATCCGTATCTCGAACTGGCGGAGGTGCACCGGCGAGTTATTGCTCGCGGGGGTCCAGCACTACTCTTCGAACGGGTGAAGGGAAGCCGGTATCCGGTGGTTACAAATCTGTTTGGCACCAGGCGCCGAATAGATCTTGCCTTCGGACCAAAGCCTGAAGCTCTGGTGCGCGAGTTAGTCCAAGTTGCTGAATTGCTCCTGCCGCCACGGCCTGGCGAGCTTTGGAAACATCGAGGGCTCGGGAGGGAACTGCTAAAACTTGGTACGAGGAATACAACTCGCTCGCCCGTCACACAGGTGCGCGATCAGCCGGCGCGTCTTGATGAGCTGCCCGTGTTGACGACCTGGCAGGAAGACGGCGGACCCTTTATCACGCTGCCGCTGGTTTATACAGAGAACCCGGTTACTAAAAAACATAACCTCGGCATCTATCGAATGCAGGTCTACGATGCCCAGACGACCGGACTCCATTGGCAAATTCAAAAAGGCGGAGGTTTCCATTACACCGAAGCAGAGCGGCTGGGCGAGTCGCTGCCGGTGACAGTATTTCTAGGTGGCCCACCGGCGTTGATGCTGGCTGCAATTGCGCCTTTGCCCGAAGACGTTCCCGAGCTGGTGCTGTCATCGTTGCTGGCGGGCGCCAAGTTGAAGCTAGCTAAAAATCCACTGGGCAACAACGGGACACATCGATTAGCTGCCGAGGCGGAGTTTGCGTTGGTAGGTCAGGCGCCGCCGCACCGGCGTCTCCCTGAAGGACCTTTCGGCGATCACTATGGCTACTACTCTCTGCAACACGACTATCCCGTGTTTGAAGTTAACGCCGTTTTCCATCGCCGCGACGCCATTTATCCAGCCACTGTGGTGGGCAAGCCGCGACAGGAGGATTTCTTCATCGGCGACTACTTGCAACAGTTGCTGTCGCCACTTTTTCCTCTGGTGATGCCCGGCGTTCGCGATCTATGGACGTATGGTGAAACGGGTTTTCATTCCTTGTGTGCGGCAGTAGTCAAGGAACGTTACGGCCGTGAAGCGTTGGTCTCCGGTTTCCGAATCCTGGGTGAAGGTCAGCTTTCGTTGACCAAGTTTCTTCTGCTTACTGACACGCCACAGGATCTGAAAGACTTTCCGCGGCTGTTGGAACACGTTCTGGCGCGCTTCGATCCGCAGAGTGACCTTTTCATCATAGCGAATGTCTCGATGGACACGCTCGACTATACGAGTGGAAAAGTGAACGAAGGCAGCAAAGCGATCATGTTGGGGCTGGGTGAAGCGAAGCGCGATTTGCCCGGGGAGTTTCGCGGCCGGTTACCGGCTGGAGTCTCGCGGGCTGAAGTTTATTGCCGCGGCTGCCTGGTACTTGAAGGTCAGACTGAGGCTGAAGATCCGGAGCAAGCCGCACGCCTCGCGAAAGATCCACTCTTGGCCGGCTGGCCGCTGATCGTTTTGCACGACGATGCAAGCGTGGCTCATTCAACCGCCGACTTCCTCTGGTCAACCTGGACGCGTTTCGAACCGGCGTCAGATATTTATGCCGCCCAGACTAAAGTGGTACGCCATCACCTTGCTTACACGAGCCCGATTGTCATCGACGCTCGCACCAAACCGGGCTTCCCGAAAGAGCTCATAGTTCGTGACGACATTGCGGATTTAGTTGACCGCCGCTGGCGGGAATATTTTCCGAACGACCTTTAGGTCCAGCGTAAGGCTCAGTCAAGTGATTTGCTGGTACCGGGGGCGTCCCGCCCGCAGTGAGCGCGAAGCGCGAAAAAAATCGCAGCAAATACAGCGCACCTGCAGTGCGTTTGCGGGCGGGACGCCCCCGGTCCCAGCCAATCACCTGAGGGTAAACTCTAAGGATGACGCTTGTTTTCCTCATCGCCGCGCTTGTTTCTTGTGGAGTAGTCTTTCTCCTTGTCCGCGAGCTGCGGCGCTCGCCGGGGCCGATGAAATGGGGGAAGCGTCCGGTCTGGAAGAAGCGACTGCGGATTATCTTCGTGCTGCTGCTACTGATGGCGGTTTGCCTTGGCATCTGGTCGGTCTTGATAGAGCCTAATCGGCTGGTTGTTCATCAGGAAACCATTAGGATTGGCGGGTGGCCAAAGGAACTCAACGGTCTGCACATCGCCCTTATCTCTGACGTTCACACCGGCGGCCCCTTTATCGACGAAAAGAAGCTAAATGAGATTGTCGAAAAGACGAACGCACTCCACCCCGATTTGATTGTGTTGCTGGGTGACTACATGTCAGGAAACAATTGGCATAGCCACCGGGTTGAACCGGAAGTTACTGCCGCTGTGCTGAAGAACTTGCGCGCGCCACTCGGCGTCTTCGCAGTTTTAGGTAATCACGATTGGTGGTATGACGGAAAGAAAGTCCGGCTTGGATTTGAACAAAACGGCATACGCGTGTTGGAAGATGAAGTATTGGAACTAAATTGGCAGGGAAAATCTTTCTGGCTGGCCGGGCTCGCCGACCTCTGGACACGCCCACAACGAATTAACGAAACGATTGCGAAGACGCCGGCTGACTCGACCGTAATCGCCATCACTCACAACCCTGATATTTTTCCGAACGTCCCGCAGCGAGTACCACTGTTGCTTGCCGGACACACACACGGCGGGCAGGTCAACATTCCCTTCATTGGAACACCTATAGTGCCTTCAGACTACGGGCCCAAATATACAGCTGGTCACGTGGCGGAGAACGGTCATCACCTGTTCGTCACAACCGGTATCGGCATCAGCATCTTGCCGGTACGATTTCGCGTGGCGCCTGAGATTGTTCTACTGACTATCGTGAGTTGACGAGATCGCACTCGAGGCGAATTCACCGCATCAATAGGCAATAAACAAGGACCACACAAAATCAGAACTGGGAGCGATAAGCGACCGGCCAGGGAGGCGTCGTCAAAGCCTTCTTGTTTAAGACGCCATCATCTCATGATTTCACCAGTTGACTCTTCGGCCGGTCGCTATCGCCCCAGCTCTGATTTTGATTCGCGACGGTTGGGCGATCCGGTTTCGGCGGCCTCGCGGAGGCTCACTGCCGCTTGAAAGTAAATTCCCCTGACGGATCCGTTTGTTTGAGCGCAGTGATTTGACCGTTCTCCTCAACGAACTCGAAGACTAAATCCGCAAATTCCGGGACGCGAAATTTTAGTCCCTTGTAAGGAATGAGCTTCTGGTCAGGTGCACCGGGGAAGGTGATATAGAGTCCACTGCCAGGCTTGGCCACTACCTGGAATTTATTACCGCTCGGAGTCACATAGGTTCCGGGCAGGCGATTGAGTGTTGCACCATCGAGAGTGGGCGAACGCCGGGTGAACATTGCTTCGTTCTCGTCCAACGACATTGTCGCCTTATCGATATCACCCTGAGGATTGGTCGCGAAGTTGACTGACCACATTCCATCCTCCTCATCGTCCGGCGTGTCGAAACGATCGTAGTGGAAGTGCGTCATGCCGAAATGGAGCTTGTGAAAATCAAATTGCAGGTTGTTGTCCTTCAAGCCAATTTTCAAGATGCCGTAAGCTGGATTCTCATACTCACCAACGTAATCGGCCAGTGGATGCGAAGGCTGGGTGTTTGCCACTCGCCCGGCACCGGCTTTGCTGCGAGCCTCTTTGCCGGCCTGTTTGTTTTTCAACCTGATATTGAGTTGCCGATCGGTCCAGGGAGTTTGCTCCATGCCGAGCAGCCGTTCATAAATGTTATAGCTGATCGGGTTGTAGAGTGGCGCCAGGTGATTACCAATCACGAAGACGATCACCCCTATGTGTTCGTTGGGCATAAATGAGATCTGCGAATGAAAGCCTGGCAGGTCGCCGCCGTGGAGTGTAATCGGGTGGCCTCGATAAACTGATGTCTGCCGGCCCATGCCGTAAGCGGGATTCAGGTTTTCCCACCAGCCTCTTATTTCCCCGGCCGTATTTGGCAAAGCGATCGACGGCTCGAGCGTGGCTTGCAGCACCTTTTCCGGCAAGACGCTCTTTCCGCCGTAGGTCCCCTTATTCATCAGGGCTATTAGCCAGTGAGAGAGATCATCGATGTTAGAGATGATAGCGCCGGCTGCAGCCAGGCCATTGGTCTCCTCGTAGTAAGGGATTTTGTAAATTTCGGTCGTGTCTCGTCGTTCGGTAAACGGAACGCCATAGTCAGGCTGCTTCAGCATGTCTGCGATTGTGTAGACTGTGCTATTCATCTCCAGCGGTTTCAGAATTTTCTCCCGAACGAAGTCGGTCCAGGGTTTGCCGGACTGCAAATAGATTGCCTCGCCAACGCCCGCGTACATCATGTTGTTGTAAAGAAACATCTGTCGCAGCGGTTCTTTTGGCTCCAGATATTTGAGCCGGTAGAACAACTCCTTTTCGCTGTAGTCGGACTTGTACCAGATGCTGTCATGGCGCGTAATGCCGGTTCGATGCGATAGCATGTCGCGCAAAGTCACTGTGTTATTGAGTTCGGCGTTATAGAACTCAATCGAAGGCACGGACTTACGAATCGGTTCGTTCCAGGTCAGCTTGCCTTCTTCCACTAGGAATCCGGCGGCAACGGCGGTGAAAAGTTTTGTATTAGAGGCAATGGGGAAGAGAGTCTTTGACGTTATTGGCAACTTCTTCTCGTAGTCGCGGTAGCCATAGCCCTTGGCGAATACAAGCTTATCGTTTACGACTATGCCCACACCTATTCCAGGCGCGTTCCAATCCTTGAGGACTTTTTCCATGTAGGCATCAAAGCCCTCCAGCCTTTGCGCTATCTTTTGGCTGTCATCCTGGGCGAATGCAGGAACACTGAAGCCTATCAAAAGTGCCAGTGTCAGGATGTTTGCAAGAATCAACCTAACGCGAGGGGGGCGTTTATTCATGATGTCCTCCATTGACGATATGGAATTGGATTCGCTTTTGTATCGGAAACTGTTCGGCTGTTCTCTGTGTTTCCTCTGAGTACTTCGTGTCTCTGTGGTTAAGTGTATCCTGAAAAATTCACCACAGAAGCACAGAGGCACAGAGGACGCACAGCGACTGCGTTCGAAGCTACGACGGCGATTTCGCATCGGCGGACGGGCCGTAGATCGAGGGGACCTGGCCGCCCATCGGCCGCAAGTACGCCGCCAGCTGGCCCCGATGATGAATCGCGTCGAAGAGTATGAACCAAAGAAATGTGCTCAGGGGTTGCTCCATCACCACCTTGCCCTGAAAGAGCCCCTGAGCTTTGCGGTCCCAATCTTCGTCGTCGATCTTTGAGACGACATCAGTCAATTCTTTTGACCAGCGCTCGTACAGCGCCAACATCTCAGCAAGGGGTGGCGCGGGAATGTCCTCCATTTCTGCCTTGCCCTCTTTGGCGGCGCCCACACAGGCCTTCAGTTCGCGTGCAAGGGTCCAAACAATTTGCTCGGCCGTTGGTGAGCGGTCATGCGGCTTGTAATGAAGCTTATCGGGCGGCAGTGCTTTAAGTACGCTCATGAAGACGGGGAATTCAGCCTCCCGTCTCTGCAAGTAGAATTCTCGACTCGACATAACCAATCCTCCCCTCGTCTGATGGTGGTGAAGGCCCTGGGATCGTATTCCGTTATTCCCTGGCCTTCTTGATTGCCTTCACTCTCGCGCTTAGTTTTGACTGGAGGTCTGCCTGTGTTGTCCACCAGAGCACGGGAACGTCTACAACATCGAAAGGCAACGGTGTTCCTTTTTTGGCAGTGAAAACAATTTCCTTTTGCAGACCCATAGCAAAACCTACCTCATAATAAACATTGCGGCTCACGTCACTTAGATCGGCAATCACAAACGCTGAATGCCGTATCTCGTTTTCAATTCGCGGTAAAATGCGTTCCGACGTATGCTCTTTATCCGTTCGTATAACCTTGAAACCGAAAACTTTACCAACCTTCTTAAATGAAGCGAAAACAGGATCGTACTCTGGCTTAAATGACGACACCGCAAAGACGCTGCGCGGAGTGACCAGCAGTTCGCCCAGCTCCACAATATCCCTTGCGTACCAGGGCATTCTGGATCTCACTGCATTTAGTCGCTCGTAGTCCGCAGCGGCCAGCTGTGATTTTTGAAGCCGCCGCGTTAATTCCTGCTGGTAGATTGTTTCGCCGGAGCCGCCAAAACGGGGCACCCCCATCACCGGCTTTCTTGCCCAGTAAACCCAATTTCTCGCGCCAAAAGTACCCTCACTGCCACCAATAAAGATCGCAACCTGGGCCTTTTCGATCTGCTCCGGAAATCTCAGTTCTGCGTGTTTCATGTCCCAGTCGGGAAGAGCAGAGGCACCGATCCAACCAAAATTGTGCGCCGGTTCCTGACCACGGGGGAAATAGCTGATGATTTGTTTCTTGGGATTGCGCCCGTTTTCCGTCAGCCATTTATTGGCAGCGCGTGCAATGGTCGCGTCTAACTCACTTCTACAACCGTTGAGCAGGACATGGCCTTGCTTGACTATTTCACGACCCAGCGCCTCGACAAATTTGGGACACAGCTCCGGCTCCCGAGTGGCGCTACGAAATGAACCGCTTACGAAGACTCGCATTTTTCAAAGCCTCTTTTTTGGAGAACCAATAACTTGAACCGAAAACGGGAAAGTGCGTGAGCGGCGTTATTTTGTCACAAGGCTAACTTAAACCCAACAAAGAATTCTGACAGGTAGTGGGTCAGTTCCAGAACGCAGGCGAGCATTGCAGAACCGCAAGCCCTTCGGATTCGAAACAAATCTTTTCTGGTGACGACAATGTCGAGCAGTGCTTATCTACTTGGTCGTGTTTCCAGCCTGGCCTGCCAATGCTCAGCAAGAATTGCCCAGCGCTCATGGTCTTGCCAGCGCCCGGAAATCTTGAGATAGCGTGGTGAGAAACCTTCTTTTCGGAAGCCGGAACGTTTTACCAAGGCGATCGACGCCACATTGTGCGGCTGAATATTTGCCTCGAGACGGTGCAGCTTCAATTGCTTGAAGGCGTAGCGTAGCAGGAGCTCCAGCGCCTGTGTCATGTATCCCTGATTCGGATAACTGGCGCCGACATAGTAGCCGAGATAGGCATTCTGAAATCCGCCGCGAAAAATCTGACTCAAACTCATCGCCCGGTT
>CAWHEH010000010.1:0-79336 GCA_963828335.1 Blastocatellia bacterium
TGGGTAACCCTTATCATTACCGCGACAGCCGCACAGATGGGATGATGGATGCCGCCTTCCAGCGCATTTCCAAAGCAGATATCTTCTCTCTGACCGGGATCCAGTTCATGCAGTTGAATTCACTTTATCAACTGCTGGCGATGGTTTTTAATAATTCCCCGCAGCTTGCGATCGCGGATACCTTCCTGACCATGCCAGATCTGATTTAACTACTGGTTAACCGGGCGCAAGGTGTGCGAGTTTACCAACGCCACAACCACGCAGTGTTATGATCCGCGCCGGAAAACCTGGTCTCGCCCGCTTCTCGAGCGGCTGGCGATCCCCACCCACATCTTCCCCGAAATTGTCCAACCGGGTACCGTTCTCGGTGATCTGCGCGGTTACCTTGCCGAGGAAGCCGGGATCGCCAAACTGTCTGTGATCGCCCCTGCCTGCCATGATACCGGTTCGGCTGTCGCGGCGGTTCCTGCCCAGGCAGCCCCAGGCAGCGGTGATTTCCTCTGGATTTCATCTGGAACCTGGTCAATCATGGGCGTCGAGGTGAAAGAGCCGGTGATCAACGCGCAAAGCCTGGAATATACCATGACCAATGAGGGCGGTGTAAATGGCACCTACCGCCTTTCCAAAAATATCATGGGGTTGTGGCCAGTTCAAGAGTGCCGCCGTACCTGGGCCCATCAAGGTCAACAATATACCTATGATGAGCTAACCCGCATGGCTGCCGAAGCCGAGCCGCTTCGTTCAGTGATCGATCCCGATCATGATGACTTCTTAAACCTGGCGACATGCCAGCCCGCATCCGCGCCTATTGCGCGCGAACTGGCCAGCCCGTCCCAGAAACTACCGGACAGGTTGTGCGCACTGCATTGGAAGGCGTTGCGCTCAAATATCGCTGGTTCCTCGAGCGCCTGGACAGCCTGCTCAATAAACACCTGGAACCAATCCACATTGTGGGTGGCGGGAACGCAAAACAAGCTCCTATCACAGCTCACCGCGGATGCTACTCAGCGTCAGGTGGTCACCGGGCCAGTTGAAGCGACCGCCATTGGCAATCTCCTCGTCCAGGCAGTTGCTCTCGGCCAAATTGGCTCGCTCGAAGAGGCCCGTGAAGTGGTCCGCCGCTCTTTTGACGTACTCACCTTTGACCCAACTCGTTCTACCTGCTCCGCCTGGGATGCAGCATATGCCAAGCTTTTAAAATTGATGGAAGCCTGATTTTAGAATTTGTGGGGTGTTCCAATAGAACGAAACGATATTGGAACACCCTGGCTATACATGAGGTAAAAATGCCACTCGAACAACCATTTCCCGATTTTGATGAATTGATGGATGTCATCGGTGAGGCCGGGGTACGTATTTCAGAAATCAACGCATCTGAAGGCGCTGCCGGGAATCTTCTCAATTTATGTCGGTTGGACGATTGACCCACGCCGAAAGTTCCCCATCGCCGAATCCATCCAGCTGCCCGTTGCGGTACCTCACCTGGCCGGTGGCACAATTATTATGTCTGGTTCTGGTCGCCGCCTGCGCGAAATCATTCAAAATCCAGCCCGCCATCTTGGCTGCGTCACAATCGATGCGGGCGGCGCCACCGGCAAGCTCTACACTGCCCCCGGAAAACTCTTTGCCAGGCTGTCTTCAGAGTTTAACTCGCATATTGCCATTCACGAAGACCAGGTGGCCCAGACCGGGACAAATTTCCATTCTGTCGTTCACGCGCAGCCGCGCTACCTTACTTATCTCAGTCATGTTCCCCAATACCGCGATGAAATGTATTTCAACCGCCAGCTCCTCCGCTGGCAGCCGGAACTGATCGTCAATTTACCCGAGGGCATTGGGCTGGTTCCATTCCAGGTTCCTGGTTCGGCAGCTCTCATGCAGGCTACAGTTGCTTCACTGCGCCTGCATCGTATCGTTGTTTGGTGCAAACATGGTGTTGTTGCCCGATCGGATCTGTCAATCAAACGGGCTGCTGACCGGGTTGAATACGCCGAAGCTGCTGCGCATTATGAATACCTTGATCTTGCTAACCATGGCATCGCCGAAGGGCTCACAGCAGAAGAAGTTCGCGCCATCTGCAGCACATGGGATATCAAGCAAAATATCTTTTAGGTAACGGTGTAGGGGTGTTATTTTTTGGCGCTTTGCGCCAAAAAATAACACCTCACTTTCCTCCCCCATGGCTGAACAGTTACTCTTTTTAAAAACTGACTGGAATATGCTCATAAGCGAGGAATAACGGGGTCTCCCGATATACCAGGCTGTCAAGGCTCGTGGCTAAGCGCAAATTGGGCATCCTTTTCAGCAGAGTATTAAGCGCAATTTCTGCTTCCAGGCGGGCCAGCGGAGCTCCAAGACAGTAATGGATCCCGCGACCAAAGGCCATCTGATCCCGGTTATCCCGGTCAATATCCAGCTCGCTCGCCTGAACATAATGGGTTTCATCGCGATTCGCGGATCCCAAGATCGCAATCACCATATCTCCACGGTTGATCTTCCTGTCACCTAGAATTACATCCTCGGTTGCCCAGCGTGTCACCGAGCGATAGACTGGCGAAGCATAACGCAAAAATTCCTCTATCGCTTTTGGCATATCTTCTGGATGTTGTTTCAGGCGCTCCAACACATCTGGATGAGTTAGCATTGTGACCACCGCATTCCCAATCAAGGTTACAGTGGTTTCATGCCCCGCGATAATTAGCAGCACAACCATGCTGAATAATTCCTCGGTGCTGAGCCGGTCGCCGGCTTCTTCAGCTTGCAGCAGCGCTGTGATCATATCCTGCTGGGGGTTCTTGCGGCGCAGATCAAATATCTTGCGCAGATAACCTACAAAGCCAGACGCACTTTGATAAAATTTCTGGTTATCTCCGGATCCAGGAAGCGAGACAAATGCGTCAGACCATTCACGAAATTGATTTCTATCTTCCGCTGGAATACCCAGTAGTTCGGCGATCACAGTAATCGGCAGGGGAAAGGCATACGACTCCACTAAATCCATGTCGCCCTTGATCCTGCACCTGGTTCAATAAGTCATCGGCGATTTCCTGGATCCGCGGGCGCATCTCGGCAACAATTCGCGGAGTAAACGCTTTTCCAACCAGGGTGCGCAGCCGGCGGTGATCTTCACCCTCCAGAGTGAGCAGATGGCGATTTACCATCGCCATCAGATCCGGTTCAGCAGGTAGATTATCTAAAACATCCGCGGAAAAAGCATGTTTAAAATCCAGTGCAAAACGCTGGCTGTCCTTTAATACCAATTCGACATCATCATAACGAGTCACATACCAGACCGGACGACCGTACAGGCTTTTCCCTTTTGTAACAGGTTCCTCATTACGCAGCTTGCGATATATTTCATGCGTGCTTCGGTAATATTCTTGCCCCTCGGTCTTTATTGTTTGATTCGAAACCATTAACCAATCTCCTCATATGATTAGGTAGTTGGTTAACCTTACCTGATTGTTAAAAGCGTCGCAACTCTATTAGCAATGATCTTCATGAAATCTTGATCTCTTTTCATTTCGATTTCATAAAATTTTAGAGTTTGCTAATCCATCTCAAGAAAATCAACCACCAGTTGGTTAAAATCACTTGCCCTATCCCACATAGGGACATGTCCTGCCCCCCGGATGAGCGAAAATTTTGCGCCTGGCATCTTCTGGTGAATGGCAGAACCAAATCGCTCAGGAATCAACCGGTCATTTTCGCCCCACACAATCAGCGTTTTCGCCGTGATCTGAGCCATCTCCAGAACCCTGGTTTCCTGGTGGATATCCCGAATGGCGCGTAATAATGTGACAGGCCCTGCCCGGAATGCATCCGCAGCCAGAACCGGATAGAAATCGATTGGCACAAAAGGAAGAGACTCGAGCAGGCTCCAGGCACTCCGTAAAACTGATCGACCAAAGGGTAAAGCCACCGGGTCGACCAGGATCAGCTGCTTTACCAAATCCGGCTTTTGTATGGCAACGCTGGCGGCAATATACCCGCCCATCGAATGACCAATCAAAGTGAAAGAGTCTGCCTCCAGACTTTCCATCCACTGGATAATTGTCGCTGGAGCCTCAGCCAGGGCAAACCGCTGCCCCCTGCTGTTTCCAAAACCAATCAAGTCTACTACATAGACTCGAAAATGCTTTATTAAAACGGATACATTGCGTGTCCACCAGCGTGAAGAACCTGAAAGGCCATGTAAAAAGATGAGCGCAGGTCCTTCTCCCCCACGGTAATCAGTAACCCGGGCAGAGCCAACGCGCGTTTCGTGCATCTCAAGGAACTCCATTGGTATCATATTTCTTATTGTAATCGCAGCACCTGAAAAGAATGGAAATATCCTCTGTAAAGGTATAACCGAAGCCTGTGTTTCGAAAATTCGGCCCCAATCTCACCTCCTCGAACCACAACATGGAAGCCGATTAAGTAGTATAACAAGCCTAGCAAATCTCAATTCTGGAGTTGATCAATGAATACAACAAAAATTGTTTTTCTTGGCGCGGGAAGCATGTCGTTTGGGATCAGCATGTTCCGCGACCTCTTCACCACCCATGATCTTGACGGCAGCACGCTTTGCCTGGTCGACACCAATCCTGAGAACCTTAACCGCATGACCCGCCTCGCCGACCTGCTCAACCAGCACTGCGGGACGGGTTATAAAATTGAGGCGACAGCTGATCGCCGGGCAGCTTTTCAAGATGCAGGCTTTGTGGTGAATAGTGTCGCCATCGATCGCAACCGCTTGTGGCGGTTCGACTTTGAGGTGCCTAAAAAAGTATGGCATACGCCATACGCTAGGCGAAAATGGCGGACCGGGTGGTCTATTTTTCACTTTACGCACAATTCCTCTCATCCTGGATATCGTGCGCGATATGGAAGAAATATGCCCACAGGCTTACTTTCTCAACTTCTCCAACCCTAGAAAGCCGGATTATCCTGGCCCTGGGACGGCACAGTAAAATCCGCGCAATCGGCTTATGCCATGGCATTTTCATGGGGCAGCATGATGTGGCGAAAATCATGGGCCTTCCCGCAGAACAGGTAGATGTCTGGGGTGCGGGATTAAATCACTTTCAATGGTTATTATCCATTCGTGACCGCCAGACTGGAAAAGATCTTTATCCCCTCCTGCGAGAGAAAGAAAAAGAGTACGATGCGGCCTACATGCCCCTCACCCGCCGTCTCTTTCACGCCTTTGGGAAATGGGTCACCTGTTCGGATGACCATATGGGCGAGTATGTTCCTTACGGTTGGGAGGCCGGTGAAGAAGGCTATGATTTTGAAGCGGATGAACAAGGCCGGATCGAGCTGCGCGGCCGGATCGAAGCAGTGCTTGCCGGAGCACCCATCCCTGAAGAAATCCTTACCCCATCCGGAGAAAGAGCGGTAGCGGTGATCACCGGTATCTTGCATAACAAAAAGACACTCATCGAAGCCGGGGTAGTCTACAACCGCGGAGCGATCCCCAACTTGCCGGCTGACCTGGCGGTGGAAGTACCGGTGGTGGTTGATGCTTCTGGCATCCACCCTGCATCAAACGATCCCCTTCCTGACCCCATTGCCAAACTTTTGCAGATGCAAGCCAGCGTGCAGCAGCTTGCGGTAGAAGCTGCCGTACAGGGTTCACGCGAGCTGGCACTGCAAACGCTGTTGATTGATCCGGTGATGAACAGTTCAATCGCTGCGGAAAAGATTTTGGACGAACTATGGGAATACAATAAGCCATATATCCGTAAATGCATTTAACAATTTGAATAACTGGTGTATAAGCGCAACCGGGGCTGTCCGAAAAGTCGGGCAGCCCTTTCACTTTTTAAGGAAGCGTGATTCAATAGGGGGATGAGCCGAAAATCGAATATTCCCGTGTTCAAGCCGTATATCCAACATCAGGCACAACTGCTGCCGCAAAGCTACGATGAGCTGATCGAGGCAGACCACCTGGTGCGGGTGGTGAATGACACGATCGAGAAGCTGGATCTGAGCGTATTGGTAGAAGAAGTACAAAGGAGGGGGGACCTCCAGCTACCATCCGAAGATGCTGCTGAAAGTGCTGGTGTACGCCTACTGCAAGAAGATCTACACCTCGCGGAAGATCGCGGCAGCGTTGCGGGAGAACATCCATTTCATGTGGCTGAGCGGGGAGCAGTATCCGGACTTTCGCACGATCAACGATTTTCGGGGGAGCGGATGAAGGAAGTGATCGAGACGATCTTTGCCGAGGTGCTGGAGTATCTGGTGGAAGCAGGCTATGTGAAGCTGGAAGCGTACTTTGCGGATGGGACCAAGATCGAGGCGGATGCCAACAAGCACAAGGTGGTGTGGGCCAAACGGAAGGAGACGTACCAGAAGCGGGTGCGGGAACAGATCGAGGAATTGCTGAAAGAGATCGAGCAGGAGAACGAAGCGGAGCAGGCGGAATATGGGGAGAAGGATCTGGAGGAACGGGGTGGGCCAGGCGGTGGGGCAGATCAACGCGGAGCAGTTGGAGAAAAAGATCGATGAGATCAACCAGAAGCTGAACGAGCAGAACCGGCCCAAGGCAGAAACCAAAGCCACCCGAGCGGCGCTGAAGAAGCTGAACGAGGACTGTTTGCCACGGCTGGAGAAGTATGAGCAGCAGACCGAAACGCTGGATGGACGCAACAGCTATTCCAAGACCGATCCGGATGCCAGTTGCATGCGCATGAAGGAAGATCGGGGAGCGGAAAAGCCCTGGCCGAAACCGGCCTACAACGTGCAGATGGGCACCGAAGGGCAGTTCATTGTGGGCTACAGCGTGCATGATCGGGCCGGGGATACGGCCTGCCTGATCCCCCATCTGGAGCAGGTGCGCCAGAACCTGGGTGGGCGGCTACCCAAGAAGATCGTGGCCGATGCGGCCTATGGCAGCGAAGAGAATTATGCCTATCTGGAAAAGCATGAGGCCGAGAACTTCCTCAAGTACAACACCTTCTACCAGGATACCCACCATTACCGCAATCCCGAAGTGCTGCGCGCCCACCAGTTTCGCGCGGAGAACTTCGGCTATGATCCGGATACCGATCAGTTCATCTGTCCGGCCGACAAACGCTTGCACTTCCAATACACCTCCCGCTATACCACCGACAACGGCTATGTCACCGACCGGCGCAACTATGAATGCCAGGACTGTGCCGATTGCCCACTGAGAAGCAAGTGTACCAAAGCCAAAGGCAACCGCAACATCCGCATCAGTTTCCAGCTCCTGGAATACCGCAGGCAAGCCCGTGCCAACCTGACCAGCCCGGAAGGCGAACGGTTGCGCGCTGCCCGTTCTACCGAGGTGGAGACCGTCTTTGGCCATCTCAAACACAATATGGGCTTCCGCAGATTCCACTTACGGGGTCTGGAGAAAGTGAATACCGAGTGGGGGTTGGTCAGTATTGCCCATAATATGCAAAAATTGGCGGCCTGATCGACCGCCTTTTTTTGTCGCTTCTCCAATTACCCCGTTTTCGCTGTTTTTTGCATACCAAAAGGGGCTGCCTGAACTCACTTTCAGGACAGCCCCAGGTTGCGCTTATAAGAAACTATGATATTATATAATAAGTTATATATTCCACTAGTTATATATAAAAGGAATCAATGTCACTAGAACACGCTATCCTGGGTTTTTTCAAAATTACCGTCCTTATAGCGGGTATGAATTAAAAAAAAGTTTTTGATACCTCCATCCAGCATTTCGGCCCGCGAAGCAGAGCCAGATCTACAAAACCCTCGCCCGGATGGCTGAGTTGGGCTGGACGAAAATCGAGGTCGTCGAGCAAATCGATCGCCCAGACCGTAAGGTGTATCACATCACGGATGCAGGTCGGGAAGAGTTTCGGCGTCTGCGGCGAACGTCCTTGGGATGCATTTTGGTCGGCGGGAGTGGTGGCGCATTTTTGTCCGGCGGCGCAGAGGGCAAGGGCGGATTGCTGGAGGCTTCCGGATTCACGAATGAGAAGTTGGTAATTTCCTGCTGATGGCCGTCTTCAAAAATCTGAACCTCATCCGGACGCAGGTCGGTGATCAACTTACCATTCTTATCGGTGACCACGGCATCAACCTGAACCAGATTAGTGGTAATGCGAACAACATCATCCTCGTTTGAACGCGAGGGTTGTTGCACCTCGCTTTCCGGTGAGGGAGTGGGTTGTGGTCTTGAGGTATCGGTCTGTTGGGCCAAAGCGGCCAGTGAGAGGAGCAACACAAATAAGAGGATTGGAGGAATCCTGCTCATCACTCAATTCCTTTTTTTTGTGAGAACCCGATTGTAAAACTCAATATACCGCGGGATCACAATATCTGTGCGATAGCGCGTGACTGCTGACTCGCGCCCGCGCTTTCCCATCTCGCGCCGCAATGTTGGATCGCTTAGAAGACGCGCGGCGTCAACCGACATCTTGTCAACGTCCCCTACTTCGCTTAGGAATCCCGTTTCGCCATCAGTAACAACTTCCGGGATGCCACCCACACGCGAAGCGATAACCGGCACCTCGCAGGCCATCGCTTCGAGCGCAGCAAGGCCAAAAGATTCCTGCTCGGAGGGAAGCAGTAGAACGTCGGCCGCAGATAGGTAGTCAACTATCTTCGGTTGTTTGCCCACAAAAATGCATTTGTCATAAACGCCAAGGCAGCGTGCTCGATGCTCGAGGTTGGTGCGCTCGGTGCCGTCGCCAACCATCACCAGCCGGGTGCTGATTCCCTGCTGCAACACGCGCGCGAGTATCTCCACGCAGTCACCCGGTCGCTTCACCGGCCGGAAGGTCGAAACGTGTACCAGCAGGGGTTCACCCTGAGGCGCCAGCGTTGCTCGCAACGCGTCAACCGGGTGGCGCGCATAGTCTGTCTGGCAAATGAAATTTGGGATCACTTCGATATCGTCAAACTGAAAGGTCTCTTTCGTCGCTTGCTTCAGGTAATGCGAGATCGCGGTGACGCCGTCAGACTGGACGATGCCGTAGCGAGTGATCGGCAGGTAGGAATGATCGGCGCCGACCAGCGTAATGTCAGTTCCATGCAACGTAGTAATTACGGGTAAATATCGTTTCGGCTTGAGCGACTCGCGCGCGAGAATGGCGCTGATGGAATGCGGGATTGCGTAGTGAACGTGCAGCAGATCCAGGTTTTCAGTCTCCGCAACGGTCGCCATCTTCGTGGCGAGCGCTAGAGTATAAGGCTGATGCTCAAACAGCGGGTAAGACATCATTTCGACTTCATGAAAGCGCACGCGCTCGTTCAATTCGGTGAGTCGGGTAGGCAATGAAGACGAGATGAAATGAACCGTGTGTCCGCGGGCGGCCAGTTCCTTGCCGAGTTCGGAACCGACGATGCCGCTGCCGCCGTAGGTTGGATAGACCGTGATGCCAATGTTCATAAAGGGCAGATGTCGGATATCAGATCTCAGATGCCAGTACACCGTCATTCTAACATCTGATATCTGACATCCTACATCTGACCTCTGACCTCCGGCATCTGGCTGCCGGCCAAAAAAGCGGAGGCAAGCGACCCTCGCAATCGCCTGCCTCCATCTCAACTTGGCTCACCTTTTTTGCAAGGGGGGCAAGTGAGGGCACGGAGTATATTCCCGCGCCTGCGCTTTGGCAATAGTTGATTACTCAAGAGTGGACCAGCCTCGTTCGCGCCGGATCCGCAGGTTGATGTTGGGAGACATCAACAATTATCAATCCCTACCGGTTCAAACCCTTGTTGAAGTCCTGCGCGACTGCGCTTCCCCTCGAAAGCCGCTATAATGGTCACTTCACAGCTTTAAGATATTGGAGATTAAGTAATGCCTAAAATCAGTGATATTGAAGAAACACCTAATCCAAACGCAGTTAAATTTATTCTCAGGGAAGCAATAAGCAACGGAACGGTCCATCAGTTTGGTTCTCGGGAACAGGCGGAGAACGATCCGCTCGCCCAAGCCCTGTTCGACGTGGGCCACGTGGTCTCTGTTTTTTACATGGACCGCATGATAACGGTTGAGAAGGAAGACGAAGGCGACTGGGATGATTTGCTGCCACTTCTGGCAGTGCCAATACGCGCGGCAGCGGCTGTGAACTCCGGCGCGGCGGCTGCAGGAGCAGCAGTGGGCGGTGCGATAGCGGCCGTCACAAGCGACGATCCCCGACTGTTGAAGATAAACGACATACTGGATGAAAAGGTGCGTCCGGCGTTAATGGGCGACGGTGGCTATCTTGAAGTTCTGGGTCTCAAAGATCACACCCTGAGCATTCGCTACCAGGGAGCCTGCGGCAGTTGTCCCAGCTCGCTTACCGGCACGCTGATGGCAATTGAGGGCATGCTGAAACAGGAAGTTGATCCCGAGATGGAAGTAATCGCGGTCTAAACCCCACACACTCGTTTACAGATTCGATCCACGAAATTACACAAACTGAGTTTCACGTACGATTTCTTGTATCAGTTATTGTCGTATAGTGGATCGAGTTTTCCACAAAAAATTACTTTTGGAACTTGCACTCGCCTGGTACGTTTAATCCCGTCGGCTACATCCGTCCAACCGCTTCAGGAGAACTAAATATGACCCCCCACGTCTTGTTTTCGCGTTTACCTTCTCTTTTGGTAATTCTCTTTCTGTTTTTGCTCGCGCCTGCTATCACGGCCCAGAACACCGCCTCGAAAACGGTCGCGCAACCGCAGGTCTCAGGCGGTCCCATGGCCACACCAGCGGCAAAAAACAAGGAGACCTCTGCAGCAGCGAAAGCCCGTATTGAACAAAAGAAAGCGCTGGGCGTTTCGTTGCTGGTGTCGTTGGCCAACGATGCTCGCAACTATCAGGACCAAAAGCTTCGCGCGCGCACGCTGTCCAGGATTGCCGACGCTCTCTGGGAACCCGATCCGGAGCAAGGACGTGCGCTCTTTCGCAAAGCCTGGGATGCCGCTGATGCGGCCGATCAGGACACTGCGCGAAAGCTGAATGAGGAACGCCAGCGTCAACAGGCCAATAATCCTGACGGGCCAATCGCTCTTGGCGGAGGACCTGACTTGCGCTCCGAGGTTTTGCGTCTGGCAGCCAAACACGATCGCGCGCTTGGCGAAGAACTGCTTGATAAACTCAAGGAAGCGCGCAAGCAGGAAGTAACTGATGCTACGACTCCGGCGCAAACGAATGCCCTGGATACGCCGGCGGCGATCAGGAAGCGTTTGCGTCTCGCGGGACAACTACTTGAATCGGACGTTGAGCGCTCGCTGCAGTTTGCCGATCCGGCTCTCGGAACAGTCACCATGGAGGGGGTCGACTTCCTTTCGTTTCTAAGAGACAAGAATCCGGTCGCCGCGGATCAGAGATATGCGCGGTTGCTGGCAATCGCGGAAGGGGATTTCAAGTCAGATGCAAACACAGTTTCGCTACTCTCTTCCTACTTATTCACGCCGCATCTAACGGTGACCTTTGGTCCGGACGGCGGCCAAAGTAATTCACAATCAGGCCCGCGCACGCCGCCGCCCCAGGTTAGTCCGGAGTTGCGTACGGCTTTCTTTCGCACGGCGGCAGGAATTTTGTTGCGCCCTTCACCGGCCAGGGAACAGGATCGCAGTTCGTCAGGTCTACCGGGAAAGTTCCTCGTGATTCGGCGCTTGATGCCGCTATTCGAACAGTACGCACCAAAAGAAATAACAGAACAATTGCGCGCTGAAATGGCTGCGTTGGGCCAGGGTGTTGATGGGGATGTACGCGACCTGGACGAAGACAATCCGATCCAACCGATGAACACGCCCGAGCGCAAGGCTGAAGACGCTGAGAAGTCGCTACTGGACCGGATCGACCGTGCCAAAACTTCCGAAGAACGCGATGCGATCTATATGCAACTAGCGGCCAGGACCGCGCAAAAAGGCGACATGCGCGCGCGCGATTTTACTGAAAAAATCGAGGACAGCGAACTGCGAACAATGGCCAGGCCTTATGTGGATATGAACCTGGCGATGAGCGCGGCGGAGAAAAAAGACACCGAGAAGGCCTTACTGCTGGCCAGCAAGGGTGACCTCTCCCATATTCAGCGAGTCTGGTTATTGACCGAAGCAGCGAGTGCGATGCCGCCGTCGGCACACGAGCAGGCTTTGCAAACGGTTGCTGAGGCGTTAGCAGAGGCGCGCCGAATCGATGTCTCTGATCCGGATCGTCCGCACGCCCTGGTGGCCGTGGCAAACGCACTATTGCCGCTCGATCGAACGCGCGCCTGGGAAATGATGCTGGAAGTCGCTAAAGCGTCTAACTCCGCGGAAGGATTCAACGGTGAAGACGGCCGGCTCACGATGCAACTACGAACGAAAAATATGTCCTCCATGCGCATCAGTACAGTCGATGAGTTTAATTTGCAGGGTGTGTTCCGTACTCTGTCGCAGGAGAATGCAAGTCAGGCAATAGAAATAGCGCGCAGTTTTGAACGCGAAGCGCCACGTGCCACTGCATTAATTGCCGTTGCTCGGGCTTTGATAAGCGAAAAGAAGTAGAAAAGACAGCGAGGGCAAGGCGGGGTCCCCGGCGGGGCAGCCCCGCTGGGGGTGCTAATCCCACCTTCCCGACCGCGAGCTTAATGGACTTGAGCTCCGGATTGTCGACCGAAAGCCTTCAAGGCTCCAGGTCACCAATCAAGGTTGAGAGTCTCTCAGGTCAGGAAGGCGGGCTTGCCCGCTCTTCTTTCTTACGAGTAGATATTCATCGGCCGGCTTAAGAGCGCCACCGGATCATCCACATTGAGCGCCTCACGAACATAAAACGGTTCGCCTGCGGCCACCCCAATTAGCGACCCAAAATAGCGCATGCGATCTTCGATTTGGACGAGAAACGCCGGATCGCTAATTCGCGTGCTCGGTTCTTTTGAGTCGGCGGAATAGAATTGCGATGCGTGCGCTCTGATGGCCGCCATTTTCTCATCAACAAAGTCCGACACGTCGACGATGAACGACGGCACCACATGACGCGAGAAGAGCGAATGCATAATCGCCGGCATCTGCACCGGCTCTTTCCCTTCATCGTATCGCGCCATCGTCGCCAACCTTGCTGCGTCCCGTACGATGCGACAGGTGTTCGCATGATCGGGATGGGGATCGTCCCAATGCGTGGTGAGCAGGACTTTGGGTTTGTGTGAACGTATGACGCGAACGACCGCCGTGCGGGCTTCTTCATTCAACCAGAGATGTCCGTCAGGCAGTCCCAAATTCAGCCGCAAATCCAGCTTCATTAGTTGGGCAGCCTTGACCGCTTCTGCCGCGCGCAATGCCGGCGTGCCGCGAGTACCCATCTCCCCGCGAGTCATGTCCAGCACACCGGTGCGATAACCCAGCGACTTTAAGCGTAGCAACGTTCCCGAAACGGAAAGTTCCGCATCGTCCGGATGGGAGAAAATTGCGAGCGCGTCGAGTTCGAATTGTGATTCGTCCATTTGGTCTCTGAGGTTTAACTGAGCGGGCGGGTTTGGTCAAGTGTTCGGCTTCGTGGGTAGCAGCCTAATTTAAAATCCTCTGTGCACACTCCGTGTACTCTGTGACTCTGTGGTGCGTATTTACCAAACGTTATCACCACAGACACACAGAGTACTCAGAGATTGCACAGAGGAAAAAGTAAATCAGGACTACCAACAGGCGGCAATTTGTCGTCATGTGGTAGAGTACGACGAATCACGGATTCGCAATTCCAAAAAACTATTCGGGGAAAACAGAATGAGGTGTCCCAACTGTGGCAGAAGGGCCGCGTTAGCGCGGATAAGATGCGTTGCGTGTCAAACCAAACTACTAGCGTGGTATATCCTGGCGGCACTAATCCTCGCTGGCGCTTGCTTCGGAGGATTCCTGGTCCTTGAGAAAATGGGCTAGCGAATGGAGAAAAATCACCTGACTCCCCACTCCCAGATTCCGTAAAGAATCTTTTTGTCCAGCGGTTTTCCAGCTTGCTTGAGCGAGAGTATGATCTGGCCACGATGATGCGATTCGTGTGAAATCAGGTAACCCAGGAAAGCGGTCACATGCGGCTTAAAGCCTTTCACTTTGCCGCCATCTCCCAAACTTTTACTCAGCAGAGATTTGATACCTTCCCCGGATTGGGCCAGGGATCTTGCCAGCAGTTTCTTGTCTACTGCCTGTTCCTTCTCGATTTTCAGCAGCCCAGCCAACAGCTCCGGCGCCGCCGACTTAAGCCACATGAGCCGAACATTGTGGAGGTGAGCAAACTGTTCTCCGACGGTCCTTCCTTTGGAGGCCGATAAACTAACAAGGGCTGCGGGTTCTACCGCGTCGAGGAGATAGAGGTTTATCCGGTTGTGAATATCCCAGGTTTCAAGCAACTGTTTGTCGTCCATAAAAGTGGCTCCGACTCTAATGTAACGCAAACTGTTAGTTTGCGATTTCGGGTAAGCACTGACTTCGTTATGTGGTTAAGAACTCAAACTTACAATTTGCGTCACAGTGAAGGCGGTGAGTTCCCCCCAGGATCTCACCGCCTTCTCGCGTACGGTGCTGCCGTTTATTCGGAGACGTGAATCAGCGCACACGCACAACGATATTGTTCGTCGTCAGGGCATTGCCCGTGACTCTTTGCAGTTCCGCGATCGCTTTGTTGAGATCTGTTTGCGCTCGCAGTTCATTTCCGCGCGCGGTAGTCAAGGCGGTCTGACGCTCGAGCACCAGGAACACGGTCGACTGTCCGGCGTCGAGTTTTCTTTGTTCACTAAGATACTGCTGTTCGCTCGCCTGTCGTGCGATCCCGGCCGCGTGCAACCGGGCCTCAGCGCTACGGACCACTTGCAAGGCATTTCTCACTTCAACCTGAATAGACTGTTCAAGTTGTTCGCGCTGCGTCGCGATGCGCTGACCTTCAACCAGCGAACGTCCGAGTTGCGCCTCTGCCGTACGGTTGCGCAGCGGTAAGTTAATCTGAACGCCAACGCGAAAATTATTGAAGCGATTGCTAAAGAGGTTCTGCAGAGACTGATCGTAGCCGCCAATCAGAAAAGGTGATAGCGCCTGCGGCGGCAAGGGCGTCAATAGCGGCAATTGCGCCTGCGAAAGGAGCTGGTTGACTCGATCGCGAAGCTCCTGATTGGACGCGCTGGCAAAAGGATTGCCCCCGTTTTGTGAACCTGCCAAACCTACCAAACCGTAGCTACCTACGAGATCGATGGCCGGCTTGGTTTGTTCGTGAAAATACTTCTGATCGATCTGATTAATCTCGCGGACAACATCAGACTGCTGCAATTCCGGTCGGTTGTCCATGGCGGCTTTCAAAGCTTCAGGCAAAGAAATGGCAGGGGGAGCCAGGTCGACCGAATCAGTAGGAATGACAGAAAGGCTCCAAAGGTCGGACTCATGATTGACCGCTATCAGGTTCTTTAAATTGTTCTCGCTGCGAGACACTTCTTCAAGGGAGCTGTAGAGGGTTTGCTCGAAGCCCGCCACCTGCGCCTCGGCCGCCACCACATCGATGGGGGCCAAAGCGCCTTCGTTAACCAGACGCTTATTGTGTTCCAGCTGCGCCCGCGAATCGCGCACTGCGTCTCGTTGTACCTGTAAATTTCGAAGCGCGAAGACCAGATCCCAATAGGCCCGCTGCACGCTGGTAATAGTTTCGATCGCCCTTTGACGAAACTGCGCATCAGTCAGCGAAAGGTTCTTCTTGGCGATTTCGATCTGCCGGCGATTGTTGTCAAAACGCAGACCGCGGAACAGCGGTTGGGTGTAACCAAAAGTCAACGCCGTAGGATACTGCGGACTGAGCGCCGTAAATTGATTGTTGCTGGTAAGTCTAACGGAGGAAAAATCGAGGCGGTAACTTCCACCCAGTTTCGGTGTCAGACCTTCCAGCCGCGCCGTGCCGGTGTAATCGGTCTGGGTGGTGGCGCCATTCGAACCGCCGCTAAGAAAACTCGAGATGGGATTAACTAGACGTTCGTAATAGGTAGATGAAGTGAGCCGTGGATCATAAAACCCGCGCGCGGCGGTCAAATCAAACTCCGCAATCTTGACGTTGTGCCGCGCCACCTCAATGTCTTTGTTGTTCTCGAGGGCCAGCGCCAGCGCCTCGCGCAACGATAGCGGTTTCTGACGATCCATGTCGACGCCAACGCGGCTGAGCTCCGGCAGAGGTTTTTGCGTCGGATGGAAATCCGGCGCGATTGCCGGCACCTGCAGATCCACGGAGGGAAGCGCGGGGGTTGGCGACGGCGTTTGCGCTATCGCTGTTAACGAATAACACAAAACCGAAAATGCCAACACCGCGGCTTTGCCGCCGCACAGTGCGGAAAAGCTCCGCCTTTCCGTGCGAATTCCTTTTTTTATTGAGGCTACGCCGCGACTGCTCTGGCGAGGCAAAGCCTCACCAAAGCGGTCAATTAATAGTCGAACCGGAAAGGCGAAGCCTTTCCGCACTGTGGGGCGGCAAAGCCGCATGTCCAAGTTCGTGAACATCTTCATCATTGCAAAGTCATCAGCCAAAAACTCTAGTGCCTCGAAATCAAGCTAAACAGCGACGCCGTTGCGCTCGCAGCTTTGCGTCGCGCACGTCCAAATGCGTCACTTACTCCCGAACCGATAATTCCCCAAACCCTGCTCCTGGCCAGATCGTCGAACAGTGAATAAAAAACCGGAACGGCCAACAGCGTCAGCAACAAACAGAGCGACTGACCGCCGACTACCAATACACCGATCGAACGATTTGTTCCCGAACCCGGGCCACTCGAAATTGTTAACGGCAACATACCGGCGACCAGCGCGATGGTAGTCATCAGAATCGGCCGTAAGCGATCGCGGTTGGCGCGAATGATCGCCTCGAGTCGCTCCATACCACGCGCACGCAAGCTGATTCGTGTGATCGATTTGCAGAATTGCGTTCTTCTTGACCACACCAAACAGCAACAACAATCCCAGGCCTGAAAAAATATTTACAGTCTGTCCGGTGAGTAACAAAGCGAGAATGCCGAAAGGTATGGCCAGCGGCAGCGTCAGTAGGATGGTCACCGGGTGAATGAACGATTCAAACTGCGCGGCGAGGACCATGTACATGAAAACGAAAGACAATACGAAGGCCAGCATGAAGTAGTAACCGGCGCGCCCGAGTTCCTTCGAACGTCCCGCCAGCCCGGTCTTATAAGCCGAATCTATCCCCACTTCTTTTGCAAACTGATTCATCTTTTGAATTACAGCGGCCTGTGAACCTCCAGGCTTCACGTTGGCCAACAAGGTCACCTGCCGTTCCCGGTTGAGCCGGTCGATCGCTGATGGGCCTGTGCCTTCCTCGACGTGCACCAGGTTGTCGAGACTCACCCAGCCAAGCTTCGACGAGGAAACAATCATCTGCTCCAGGCCTTCGACGCTGGCGCGAGATTGCCCAATCGCCCGCACTCGCACGTTGTATTGATCCGTGCCCGCATTGAACGTAGAAACTTTTTGACCAGCAACCAGAGTGTTGAGAGCTTGCGCAATGTCAGCTACGCGGACCCCAAGGTCTGCCGCTCGCGCACGATCAATCACCACGCGCAATTCCGGTTTGCCGGTGATAAGCGTCGAATCGACGTCGACCACGTCAGGCAGCGTCTTCATCTTTCCCAGCAGCGCTTCGGAATATTTCGTCAATTTGTCCAGGTCTGGCCCGCCAATAACATACTGAATATCGGCATTGCGAAAACCGCCGCCCGAAATTGCCGCCACCTGCTGCACGCTGGTGCGAAGTTGTCCCGGAAATTCCTTCAAATACTTCGCCAGAATTTCCGACCGCGTTCTTAACATCAGGTCATTCTGCGTTACGCTGCGCTCCTCGATTGGTTGCATCTTCACGTAGATTGAAGCGACGTTAACCTGCTCCTGCTGGCCACCGCCGATGGTCGTCAGCGTATCAGTCACACCAGGCAGTTTTCTTATGTCCGCGGAAATTCGCTCGGCCAGCAGAGATGTATTCGTCAACGTTGAGCCTTCCGGCGCGCGCACGTTGATTTCAAATTGCGACTGGTCGTCAACTGGCAGGAAGTTTTTTCCGACGAACATAAACAGCGGCACAATGCTGACGATCACGATCAGGCAAGCGACAACTACTACCCAGCGATGTGCCATCGACCAGCCGAGCATTCGGGTGTACGAACGATCGATTGGCGCATAAAACCGCGACTGCTTCGAGCCGTGGTCTGCAGGTTCCGTATGGCGCTCAAACTTTCCTTCTTCAGCATCGTTGCTGCGCTTAATCAAACGCGCTGCCAGCATCGGAGTGAGCGTGAAGGAAACCAGCAACGAAACTGCGATGGCGAACGACGATGTCAAACCAAACGACGACATGAAGCGGCCAACTATGCCGCCCATAAATCCGACCGGCAGGAAAACTGCCAACAATGACAGCGTCGTAGCCGTTACCGCCAGGCCAATTTCCTTGGTGCCGTCAATGGCCGCCTGAAACGAGGGCATTCCCTTCTCTTCAATAAACCGGAAAATATTTTCGAGCACGACTATCGCGTCGTCGATCACGATGCCCACCATCAGCGTGAGCGATAGCATGGTGATCTGGTTAAGCGTGAAGCCCATAGCCGCCATCAAGCCAAACGTAGCGATCAACGATGTCGGAATGGCTAGCGCCGCAATGACGGTGGAACGGAAACTCCAGAGAAAGATAAAAACGACGATGGCTGCAAGTATGCTGCCTTCGATCAGGTGCGTCTGGATAGACTCGATTGAAGCTTTGATGAAGATCGACTGATCGCCCACTACCTGAGTTTTGAAGCCTGGGGGCAAGGTCCTTTGAATCTCCAACAGACGTTCCTTGACCGCGTCCGCAACTGCAACCGTGTTTTGGCCCGATTGTTTGGAAACCACCAGAGTAACCGCCGGCTGGCCATTCAAACGCGCTTCCGTTCGCGGCTCTTCCGCTCCGTCTTCCGCATAGCCAACGTCGCTAAGCTTGACCGAATAAGTCCCACGGCTGCCGACAACCAGGTTATTAAAGTCAGACGGCTGGACGATGCGGCCCATCGTGCGAACGGTCAGCTCGCGCGTTCCCTCGTCTATTCGTCCGCCGGGCACTTCCAAATTCTGAGCGCGAACGGCGTCCGCCACCTGCGCGACAGTGACGTTGAAGGCGCGCAGCTTGTCTGGATCAACCCAAACCTGAATCTCGCGCGTGCGGCCGCCGATAATGGTCACCTGGCCCACACCATTGATTGATTCGATTTGTTGTTTGATCTTCTTGTCTGCGACGTCGGTGACTTCACGCGCAGAGCGTGGCGCTGACACGGCGATGCGCACCACCGGCGCAGCATCCGTATCCAGCTTTTGAACGATGGGCTGCTCTGCGGTAACCGGCAGATCGTTAACAATCAAGTCAACCTTATTGCGGACTTCCTGCGCTGCAACGTCCGGGCTCTTCTCCAGCAGAAAGGTAATGAAGACCTGGGAAACGCCTTCGACAGAAGTGGAACGCAACTCGTCAATACCGCTGACGGTATTTACGGCGCCTTCAATCTTGTCAGTGATCTCGGTTTCGATTTCCTGAGGTGAAGCGCCGGGATTAACGACCGTTACGGTGATCGTCGGTAAGTCAATCTTGGGAAAGAGATCGACCCCCAGCGACTTGTAGGAGAAGAGCCCGACAACTGTCAGACTCAAAATCAACATCGTCGCAAACACCGGACGCCGGACACAAATTTCAGCTAGTTTTTGCATAAGAACTGGACTTTGGTCTTGGGACTTAGGTCTTTGATGTCTTGATTCACGTTGAGCTGCTTAAACGCAAAAGACCTAAGACCAGAAGGCCTAAGACCTATTGTTTGACTGCCATCCCGTCGCTTAATTGCTCGACATTACTGGTGGCCACGCTTTCGTTTTCCGCCACACCAGTCTTGATCTCAACCAGATCCCCTTCAGTTTGTCCCAACTGCACCTGACGCTCCTGGGCTTTGCCGTCCTTGATCACAAACACTCGGCTAACGCCTGACTCAGTGCGCACCGCCCGCGCTGGAACCAGCGTCGCCGGCGCCGCACGTGACTCCAGTATTCGCACCGTCGCGAATTGTCCTGGCTTCAATACTCCGCTGCTGTTTTCAATTTCCGCCTCGACCGTCAACGTTCGCGACGTGGGGGTAACGTTGGGCGAGATGCGTGCGATGCGTCCGCTGAAATTACGATCCGGCCACGCGCTCGTAGTTACTGACACTGATTGGCCCACACTCACAGAGGGGATGGCCTGTTCCGGAATATCGATGCGCACACGCAACGGGTTAATTTTTACGATCGTCGCAATTTTAGTAGTGGTGGAAACATATTCTCCAAGATCGGCCGGGCGGTCAGCCACGTAACCATCAATTGGCGAATATACGTTTGCGTAGGATTGATTGCGGATCGCGAGGTTGAGCTGGCTCTCAGCATTAGCCACGTTCGCTCGCGCAGTCATTACCGCCGCATAGTTCTGACGCGCCAGCGATAATGCCGACTCAAATTGTTCCTTTAACTGATCGCGTTGCGCCTTCTGCTGGTCGTACGCGGAACGAGAGACATCTCCCGATTCAATCAACTTCTCAGAACGACGCAGGTTCTTTTCCGCCAGTTCCAGGGCAACGCGGGCATTCGCAACTTCCGGAAGTTTATTGATATCGAAAGCCTGGCCCGGACGGATTCCCACCTTTTCTTCAGCCTGACGCAGGGCGGCTTTAGCCTGATCGACCTGGGCCTGGCCCTGCTGCACGCGCAGTTTCGCGTCCACGTCGTCGAGCCGCACGATCGTCTGGCCACGCTTAACGTAACTTCCCATCTCAACCGCAACCACAGACACCTTGCCTGCCATTGAGGGAGAAACGTCGGTTTGCTCGTCACCCGAAAGGCTTCCAGTCGCCTCGAAAAACCTTGGCAACTCGCGCACGATCGCCGTTGCCGTAGTCACTTCAACAGCCGGCGGTTGCGCAGGACCGCTTGCCTCGCTGCGAGTATTTGCCTTGGAGCCCCCGCAGGAGGTTGCCAGGAGTAAAAGCCCCAACAACGCGAGCCCCAGTGAAAACAGTTGTACGACCCGAATGGGTAATCTGGGAGAAAACATTTGACTTAGTTCCTTCTAGAAATACCGTTTCCGGAGACTTTACGCGTTGTCCGCGTTTTGCCTGACTCAGCGTCGAGGCTGATGCCATGCAAAAGAACGTCGGTGAAGTGCCTTGCTGCGTCCTCGTTGGAAATCTTTAGTAGACGCCGATTTGGATCCCAGAGGTTGTTATTAAGCGAGTGGTGAATAATCATGCCGATAAACGACCGGACGATGATAGCCGGATCAACTTTACGGAGCGCGCCGTCGCGTTGCCGCTCGGTAATGTAGCCGCCCAGAAGTTCGTAAACGCGCCTGATAAATTTCTCAAAAAACATTTCCGCCAGTTCGTGACCTTCCAGCGCCGAATGAAGCAGCAGTCTTTGAAACTCCGGATCGCATTCATGGTGATTGAGCGCGCCCAGCGCCAGCCGTTCAAAAACGGCGCGATCGTCTTTCTGCTTGAGCGCCTCCGCAACCATCTGTTCGGGGTTCATCGAATCACCGGAACAAGCTTTGTGGTCAAGAATCTCGGAGTACAGTTCTTGCTTGGTGGCAAAATGGCGGAACACCATCGCCTCAGAGACTCCCGCTGCCTGCGCAATCTCCTTTGTAGTAGTACCGCCAAAACCACGCTGCGAGAAAAGGCCGACTGCTACTCGCAGGATCTGCAGCTTTCGGTCTTCCGCGCTCATGCGGGCGGCGCCGGGCGCCGGTCCGGCCGTGGTCAACGGAGTCTTCTGAATCGCTGTTTCTTTACGCAAATCGGGCCTTTCGTCTTGTTAGGGCTATCAAAGTAAGTACTTACTTACCACCGGGAGATTAATTGTGTCAAGTGATGGCTGGACCGAACAAGTGATTGGCTGGGACCGCGGGCGTCCCGCCCGCAATGAGCGCGAAGCGCGAAAATAGATTAGGACCTATTGCTGACACGCTGAGCGCCGGCGGCGCGTCTGCGGTCGGGACGCGCGCGGTCCCAGCAAATCCTTTGCGTGTCTACTGTTCTTTGTATCGTTCCCGACCCCGAGGGATGATTACTTGTACCCTTTCACAACAAGTTGTTGCTTCTCGGGCGAAGCCTCGAACCTCCGATTCCATTCAATAACGCAAAACTCGTTAGCTAAATTCAAATAAACAACTTAACGCCGTGCAGAAGTAATCTCGATTCTTCACTCGGCACATTGTTTGCTCTCGTTGATGTGAACGAGCAAATGAAAACCAGCTCGAAAATTTCGGCTTACTATTTAAGGAGAAGAAAGCATGTCACAGAACACAACAGATTTCCCTGGAAGCTCACAGTCTGGCAGCCAAACAGGATCAACTAGTTTCCCTGGCACCACACAGTCTGGCAGCCAATCAGGATCAGCTACCGGTACCGCAAGCGCCTTGGCGCAGGAATACGGCGGCAAAATCTCGGAAGCTGCCACTCAGGCAAAGGATTTCGTCAGTGACAAGATCTCGGTTGTCGGAGACAAGATTAAGGATCTTCAAAACGCAGACTTTGCTGAAATGGCAGAGAATGCAAAGGACTACACGCGCAAAAATCCGGGTCAGGCGCTCCTGATTTCTGCCGCCGCAGGTTTGCTGGTGGGATTAATTCTGCGCGGACGGCGATAGCGTCTGACGTATTTAAGCGAAAGGAGATACAGCTATGTCGGCCTCAGCTGTGAGTGTGAAAACAACGACCGTCGTTTCCCCGGAAACGAACACGTCCGATGAAAGTCTGCCATCGCTGTTCAGTCGCCTTGGTGACGACGTGATGCAACTCTTCGACACTAAGATGAGTTTGCTGAAGGTGGAAATCAAAGAGGAGGCCACTGAATACGCCCGTGATGGTGTCATGATTGGTGCCGGTGGAATTATTGCTGCCATCGGCTTTGCCTTACTGAATGTCGCTCTGGCATTCGGCATCTCGACTCTCTTTGCAAACACCGAGCTCAGCCAGGCGGCGAAATACGCTATTGGATTTCTCTCGGCGGGCGTGCTCTACCTAATCATTGGCAGCATCATCATGATGACGATGAAGAACCGCCTGGCTAAACAGAGTCTGGTCCCCGACCGGACGGTAGCAGAGCTCAGAAAGGACAAGCAATGGCTGAAGAACGAACTCTAGGATTAGCTCGAGCGCGCGAAACATCAACCGAGGCCTGGGGTGATGAACCCTCCAAGGAAGAACTCCAGCGACGCATGGAAGAAGCGCGGGATTCAATTACAAATACCGTAACGGAGATTAAGGAAAACGTGGCGCAACAAGTGGAAAACGTGAAGGACGCACTCGATTGGCGTGAGCACTTCAAGAGACAACCCTTAGCATGGTCGTTGGGTGCAGCGGGCGTTGGGTTCTTTGTTGGGTATGGAATTGCGGCGGCGATTACCGGGGACGACCGTGACGAAGTACGATCTTCACGTGCACCGTCATATTCACTTTCAGCCCAGCCCGTGAGTCGCGAGGCAAGCTATGCCGAACCGACGAAGCCTAACGGCAAAGACACCGGGCCTGGACTGCTGGAACGGTTCCGGGAAACTTCGGCTTACGAGCGACTCAGCCAGGAAGCCGGCGCAATCGGAGATCGACTCGTTGAGGAACTATCAAGCACCGCTCAGCAGGTGGTGTTGCCGGCCCTGCTCGGGAAGATAAAGTCCTGGATTGGTCTGGACCTTTCCAACAAAACCACATCCAAAACCACATCTATGGGAAACCAGCAGGAGGTTCGTACACCATACGAGCCCGCGGTTGGCAGTCCCAGTTAGGTTTGGAACCCTTGCCCCAGAGAAGAAAGGCGAGCCTGCAAGGGCTCGCCTTTTTGGCTACGTTCTCAAATGGCAAAAGAATCACTTCGCCATCGGCTTGCGTGGCAGCTTCTGATCCTGCATCGCGGCGTTGTAGATAAACGCCGCCATGATCGTCGCGGCCTGTTTCATGTCATCTGCCTGAATACGATCGTAAACATCCTGATTTGAATGGTGTGTCCGCGAGTCGTATTCAATTTCATCCTGTATGAACTGAAAGCCCGGCAGACCAATCGCGTCAAAGGAAAGATGGTCCGTGCCGCCGGTGTTTGAAATAGAGAGAGTGGCTGCGCCCAGATCGCGGAAGGGTATCAGCCATTGACGAAATAACGGCCGGACCGACTCGTTGTTTTGCAGATACACGCCACGGACCTTCCCGGTGCCATTATCGAGATTGAAGTATGAACTAAATTTTTCGTATTCGGGTTTGGCAACGAGCACACCGGGAGAGGGGCTGGGCGCTGGTGCTGCCGAGGCCGCAGGACCCGCTGATGTGTTTGCCGCGGGAGTTTCCATTTTACCAAAGTGGTCGGCCACGTAAGCTTTCGATCCCAATAGCCCCTGCTCTTCGCCGGTCCATAATGCTATGCGAATCGTGCGACGTGGCTTTAGATTCAAAGCCTGAAGAATTCGCACTGCCTCCATCGCCACTGCGACACCCGCGCCATTGTCCGTGGCCCCGGTACCGGCATGCCAGGAATCCATATGTCCACCCAGCATGACAATTTCATCTTTTAAATCGGAACCGGGAATTTCCGCGACTGTGTTGTAGCCCATCGGATCTTTGTCTTGCCACTCGACCGCCAGATCAACAGTCATCCTTACCTTCTCGCCGGCCTCAATCATGCGGGCTATTCGATTGTAATGCTCCGCCGCGAGCACTAACTGCGGAATAATTTGCGGCGCCGTCTTGTCGTAAGGTTGAATCTGCCGCGGAGCGCCAGGGGCAAACGCATTTTCAAGACAAGGCTGCGGCACAGTGGCGGATTGCACAAAGATAGTCCCACCGTCGCCGTTACGACTTGCATCAACCAGCAGCGCCGCCCCTTCTTCATGGAAGAATCGATTTTTTTGACAGGCGAAAAATTGTGCGGCTCGTTGTTCCGGCGTGCCCCGCCGACTCGGGCCTGGAGCCGGCACAGGCGCATCGGCTAAAGTCAGCAAGTCCTTCTCGTCGCGCCGCGTGCCCATTGCTTCGAAATGTGCTTTTACTTCGCGCATCTTGCCGGTTAACACAATCGCGCCTTTCAGTTTGCCTTTGAATCGCTGCAGGTCAGCCTCATCCTTAGCGTCTACGTAAACTACGTCCGCGGTGAGCGGCGCCGTCAAAGCCGGCGACCAGGCCTTCGGATAAGCAATCAGCGGAATGTCCAGGGGTTCTGAAACCTGAGCCGAAAATCGCTTTAGCGTCCAGCCTCGGCCGAAAGGCCCCCAGGCTTCGAGGTGTGCGTTTTGCAGACCCCACTTCGTAAGCTGGTCGCGCGTCCACTCGTTCGATCTTTTCATTCCCGGCGACGCGGTCAAGCGTGGACCGATAACGTCGCTGAGATAACTAAGGGTTTGCATCACCTGCGAACGGTTCATGCCCTCGTCTTTTATTCGCTCAATCGGATCATTTGGATCTTTCGCGGGCTTCGCGGGCGTTTGCGTTGCCGGAGCGGGCGATGGCGTGGGTTGCTGAGCAAAGGTCGCGCTCGGTGACACAAGGAAAATGACAAGCAGCACGGCGGCCGCATTGCGTCTGAACATTCTTGCTCTCCTCTGGTATTGGAGGACAGACATTCTTGTCTGTCCCGGGTCTTCTATTCAATTGATGACGGATTTGTCGGGCGGATTCTAACTCAAACCTGATGCTTCTGACACCCGGACAGAGCGGAACGTGTGTCCTGCTGCTGAGTTACTTCTTTACCTTTGTCTTTGCTTTTGCTTTCTCAACTGCGCCCTCGTTGGAACTATAACCACAGTCTTCGTTCGCGCAATGACGAAACGTCCCCTGCTTCTTGGTAGTCTTCTCAAGCAGAAACGGTGCGTTGCATTTTGGACAAACTTCGAGCACCGGCTTGTCCCAATAGACGCGATCGCAATCTGGATAGGTACCACAGCCATAAAACACTTTGCCACGCTTCGACTTCTTGACTACCAACTCTCCCTTGCATCCGGGCCGGGCGCAAGGAACGCCGGTTGACTCCTGCTTGATGTATTTACACTTTGGATAATTTGAGCACGAGATAAACTCGCCGAAACGTCCCACACGTTTCACTAATTGGGCATCGTCCACAGGACATTTCTCATCCAGAGGCACCGGAGCCGGCGCGGCGACGCCGCTCTTGGCAATCTTGCGAATGTTGCGACATTCGGGATAGCCAGTGCAGCCCAGGAAGGGACCGAAGCGCCCGCGCTTCAGCTGCATTGGCTTGTCGCATAATTCGCAAATTTCAGGTTCTGCGGGGGCCTCATTATTGGCAGTGGTGTCGGTTCCTGCTGCTCCGCCGTTGCTGCCCGCCTTAGGCTCGGCATCACGCGTCGCCTCACAGTTCAAACACTTGAGATACTTGCCAAAGCGTCCCCACTTCAGCACCATCCCTTTAGTTTCACATTTAAGACAAACCTCGTCGGTAGGTTTTTCAGCGTCTTTTATGTCCTTCGTATACTTGGTGAACTTCACCAGGTCACTCGAAAACTTGTCATAAAACTCATGCAACGCGTCGGTCCACTTGAGTTTGCCTTCTTCAACGCTGTCCAGCTCTTCTTCCATCCGCGCGGTATAAGTCTCATTAAAGAGATCGCCAAAACCGCCCTCCACCAATAGATCGTTAACGGTCTTTCCCAGGTCGGTAGGATGAAAACGACCTTCCCGTTTTTCAACATATTCGCGAGCCAGAATTGTCGTCATGATCGCGGCATAAGTTGAAGGACGGCCGATACCTTTTTCTTCAAGTGCCTTAACGAGCGTCGCTTCCGTGAAGCGCGGCGGCGGATCGGTAAAGTGTTGTTCAGGGCTTAGCCGGTTAAGAGCAAGGATTTCGCCCTTTTCCACAGGCGGCAGGCTGCGTTCAGCTTCCTCGTCTTCCTCAGTCTTTTCATCGCGACCTTCCTGATAAATCTTCAAGAAGCCGTCAAACTTCTGCACCGAACCGGTTGCGCGAAAGATGAAGCGTCCTGCTCCAATATCAATCGTGGTCTGATCAAAAATCGCCGGCGTCATCTGCGAAGCAACCGAGCGCTGCCAGATCAAACGGTAAAGACGCAATTCATCGCTGTTCAGATAGCTGGCGAGGGAATCGGGAGTGCGCGCAACGTCAGTAGGACGAATCGCTTCGTGAGCGTCCTGCGCGTCCTTCTTCGAGCGATAATGAATTGCCTTCTCGGGCAAGTAAGCAGCGCCATATTGTTGGCTGATAAAATCCCGCACCTCCGCGAGCGCAGCATCGGCAACTCGCGTCGAGTCGGTTCGCATGTAGGTAATCAAACCGACTGAGCCTTCCGCGCCGATCTCGATGCCTTCGTAAAGCTTTTGCGCAATCATCATCGTCCGTTTGACAGCCCAGCCCAGTTTGCGCGCGGCCTCCTGCTGTAACTTCGAGGTAATGAAGGGTGGAACGGGATTGCGCTTTCGCTCCTTCTTCGTTACTTCATTGACGACAAAAGTCTGCTGGTTTGCTTCAGCGACAATGTCTGCCGCTTTCGTTTCATCGCCCAGCAGGATCTCGCTGGCCTTTATGTCCTGATCAAAACCACCGGTCTTGACTGTTTGTTCGCCGATCTTGAACAGTCTTGCATCAAACGCCGGCGGCAGTTTGGCAGCGAGATTTGCTGTTATGGTCCAGTACTCTGTCTTTATGAATTTTTCGATTTCCCTTTCGCGCTCAACCACCATCCTGAGCGCAACTGACTGGACGCGCCCGGCGCTGAGTTTTCCGCCCACGGTGCGGCAGAGTAGCGGCGATACTTTGTAACCCACCAGGCGATCTAGTACCCGGCGCGCCTGTTGCGAGTCGACGAGATTCTTGTCGATCTGTTTCGGATGCTCGAAAGCCTCGTTGACCGCGCGTTTCGTAATCTCATTAAACATCACGCGGAAGGTAGCTTTGGCTGGCCGTTTGGGAACGATTTCTTCCGCCAGATGCTGGCATATCGCTTCACCTTCCCGGTCGGGGTCAGCGGCGAAATAGATGTTATCTGCGCTTTTGGCAGCGGCCTTCAGCTCCGAAACAATCTTCTTGTTGTTTCGTTTTTTGGAATCGGGAATTACTTCATAGGTAGGTTTGAAGTCGTCGTCGACATCAACGCCCAGACCCTTGGAAGGCAGATCCTTAATGTGGCCTATCGAGGCCTTGACCAGATAGTCCTTTCCCAAATACTTGTTTATGGTCTTCGCCTTTGCCGGCGATTCAACTATTACTAAATTTTTTGCCATTACTATTCACTATTTACCATTACCATTTGCTACTCTTCACATCTTCCGCACGAAACATTTTCCCGGCAGTGCACGAACTAAATCGCGCATCTCCAGCGTTAACAATGCTGCGGTTAAATCCGGAATTGCCAGCCGGCTCTGATTAAGAAGCTTGTCAATGTGCGCCGGATTGTCAGGCGAAAGCAACTTGAAAACCGATTGCTCAAAGCCCGTCAGTCCTTGTGGAACAAAGGCAAGCTGGTCCGCCAGTGACTTATCCTTCTTCTTATCTCCGGTCTGGCCAAGGGGCGGCGGTAGAAGTTTCGCCGCGATTTGCGGGGGTAACTCAGCTGCTACATCCTGCCATTGCTGTATCAACTTGGCGCCTGCGCCTTTGATCAGATAGTTGGTACCAAACGAGTTTCGCGAAGTAATGTTGCCGGGCACGGCAAAAACTTCACGGTTCTGTTCGATCGCCAATCTCGCCGTTATCAATGAACCGGAGTTTTCGGCAGCCTCCACGACGATGACCCCTAAACTCAAACCGCTAATGATGCGATTGCGGTACGGAAAGTTTTCCGACACAGGCGGAGTGGTTAAAGGGAACTGCGAAACAATCGCGCCGCCTGATTTAAGGACTTCTTCCGCAAGCTTCCTGTGATCTCGCGGATAGACTTGATCGAGGCCCGTACCAATGACTGCTAGCGTGCGACCGCCACCTTCGATAGCGCCGCGATGCGCCGCCGCGTCTATCCCGCGCGCAAAACCGGAAACGATGGTCACACCACGCTGGGCCAAATCCCTTGCCAACATCGAAGCCGCATTCTGGCCGTAAGTCGAACACCTTCTCGAACCCACAATGGCGACGCAGGGCTGATCCAGACATTCAGACCAGGCGCCTTTCACATAAAGCGTGATTGGCGGATCGTAAATCTCTCTTAACAGGGCCGGGTAAACACCGTCATCCAGAATCAGGATATCGCCGCCAAGCTTTCTGACGGCTTCAATCTCGCCTGCCGCCCGATCGTGCATATCGCGAGCGATAATGCTGTCAACCGCCTCCGGCAACAGGCGGACCTTTTCCAGTTCCGCCCGAGTTGCACGATAGACAGCTTCGGCAGACCCAAAGCGTTCGAGTAGTTTGGCAGCGGCACGAGGTCCGATGCCCGGTGTCATATTGAGCGCTATCCAATCACGCATGCGATTGCTGATTGCCGATTGCTGATTGCGGATTCGTTTGGATTCCCTTCGCAGTTTTGATTGAGGAAATCACGATTGATAGTATTTGATCCGCCTCATCGAGCAGGTCCGCTATCCGCGGTCTCTTCACGATATCAGCATCAACTAGTAACTCCATCCAATAAATTGTTTCGTCGGATTCTTCTTCAACAATTCCCATCTTCGAGACAAAATCTGCCTTTGATCTAGCCCTACAAGCGGCCCGGTAATTAGCACCAACTGACGACCCGCACCGGATCAACTGGTTTCGAACCACCTTAGCAGTAGGTGTATCTGGAAGACTTTCAGCCAGCCGAATGATGCGCAATGCAAAAGCACGAGTTCGAGCTTTAAGTTCTTCCTTATTCATGGGCCCAGGTTCCGCAGTTCCCAAATCCGCATTCCGCAATCGTCGAATTCCGAAATCGGCTGGCGGAGGCGTGTAGGAATCGAACCTACCTGAGCCTGTTCTCACAGTCTCACTGACGGTTTTGAAGACCGCGCCGTTCACCAGAACAGATTCGCCTCCAGCTTTGAGATCTCAAATTTCTAATCTTAGATTCCCATCTACCTCCACGCTTGCAAATCGGTTTTCAACCACGCTGAAACGCACTCCGGCGCCGTCGGAGCGAAACCCTACGCGCCAAACTGCGAGACTGTCAAGCAAGGCCCTGGAGACCCCTTCGCGCGAACGATGCCAGAAATCATGAAGCTTTATCCTCTGCAAACTTGACTCAAATCACGCTCGCCAGCTATCCTACTTCATCCCGAACGAACGTTCGAACGACGCCGCCAAGAACGGGAAATACCGCATTTTCCGGGGAAAACGTGTGATGGAAGCACTGTCGACAAGCAAAGAGGAGCACATGATCAACTTTCAAACCTCGCCTGAAAAATACAAGCACTGGAAGCTGAACGTTGCAGGCCCGGTGGCCACGCTGACCATGGACGTCTCCGAAGATGTGACTCTTGGTGAAGGCTACAAGCTGAAACTCAATTCCTACGATCTCGGCGTCGACATCGAGCTCGCCGACGCAATTCAGCGGCTTCGCTTCGAGCACCCGCAGGTCAAAGCCGTAGTTATTACCAGTCTTAAGCCCAGGATTTTTTGCGCCGGCGCCAACATCTACATGCTGGGTACTTCGTCGCACGCCTTCAAAGTGAACTTCTGCAAGTTTACAAACGAGACTCGGTGCGCGATTGAAGATGACTCACGACATTCCGGCCGTCGGTATCTCGCCGCGCTCAACGGAACCGCTTCCGGCGGCGGCTACGAACTCGCGATCGCATGTGATGAGATTTATTTGGTGGACGATGGCAACTCCGCCGTTTCCCTTCCCGAAGTTCCGCTACTCGGTGTATTGCCGGGCACGGGTGGTCTTACTCGCCTGGTCGACAAGAGAAAAGTGCGCCGGGATCGCGCGGATGTGTTTTCCACCCTCGCCGAAGGATTGAAAGGAAAACGTGCGAAGGAGTGGGGACTGATCGATGATTATTTTCCCACCAGCAAATTCCAGGAGTCGATCGACGCGCGTGTCGGCGAGATCGTGAGTACGAATGGCGTTGGGCACGCGAGTGTCGGGATTAAACTTAACCCGCTACAACTCGAAGTAAAGCCTGCCGGCATCGAGTACAAATACGTGAACCTTGTTTTGAACCGCGAACAACGGTATGCCGATCTGACCGTGCGCGGGCCTGAAGGTGATTTGCCAACCACGCCCGAAGAAATCCAAACCCTGGGCGACAGTTACTGGCCGCTTCAAGCATACCGCGAGTTAGATCATGCGTTGCTTCATCTCCGCGTCAACGAATCGGAGATTGGATTGGTGTGCGTCCGCACTGAAGGCAACATCGACGATGTCTTAGCAGTAGACAAAACGCTTGCGGCCAACAAGGACCATTGGCTCGTTCGCGAAATTGTTCTTCACATGGCGCGCGTGCTGCGCCGGCTCGACCTGACTGCGAAGAGCTTCTTCGCAATCGTCGAACCCGGTAGTTGCTTTGCCGGTAGTTTGCTGGAGTTACTGTTAGCTTCGGATCGCAGTTACATGCTCAACAACGAGGATGAGCAGGTTCGAGTTCACAGTCGGCGAATTGAACTCCGGGGCGTTGCCTATGAGCAATGGTCTCACGCGATTGCAGTCGCGTTTCCTGGCTACCCCGGAGAAAGTCGATGAAGTTCTGGCTCACTCGGGCGCGTTTGATACACGAGGCTGCCGCCGAGGCTGGGCTAATTACTTTCGCGCCAGACGATCTGGACTGGGAAGATGAGATCCGCGTGGCAATAGAAGAAAGGACTTCATTGTCTCCTGATGCGCTTACCGGGATGGAAGCCTCGCTTCGTTTCGCCGGGCCGGAAACGATGGACACAAAGATTTACGGTCGGCTTACAGCCTGGCAAAACTGGATTTTCCAACGTCCTAATGCGGTCGGCCCAGAGGGCGCGTTGACAAACTATGGCAAGCCGACGCAAGCACATTTCGACTTTAAACGAACTTAGTTCTTTGTACTTTGATCTTTTTTTTTCAAAGCACTAAGTTCCAAATACAAAGCTCGGGAAAATCATGAACTTATACGAACGCATTCCTAACAACGTTAATTTGTCGGAAGACAAAAAACTCCAGCGCGCGCTGGAAAAGTGGTTGCCAAACTATCTCGACTGGTGGCAGGAGATGGGTCCTGACGGTTTCCAGCAAAAGGACGTCTACCTGCGCACTGCGATCAGTGTCGAGCCGGATGGCTGGGCAAACTTTGATTTCGTAAAAATGCCTGACTATCGCTGGGGCATCTTTCTCAAGCCCGCGCAGCCCGATGCGAAGATTGGCTTTGGAGACAACCACGGCCAACCCGCCTACCAGGAAGTGCCGGGTGAATTCCGCAACTCGCTACGGCGGATCATTGTTACTCAGGGAGACACCGAGCCCGCTTCAGTCGAACAGCAGCGGGAGCTCGGCAAGACCTGCCCGTCGCTTTACGATCTGAGAAATCTGTTTCAGGTCAACGTCGAAGAGGGCCGTCACCTCTGGGCCATGGTCTACCTGCTGCAGAGGTACTTCGGCCGCGATGGTCGCGATGAAGCCGATGCCCTGCTCGAACGACGCAGCGGCAATCCCGACAAGCCGCGGATTCTCGAAGCCTTCAATCAGCCTTGTGACGACTGGCTGAATTTTTTCTGCTTCACGATGTTCACCGATCGCGATGGCAAGTATCAGCTTTCAGCGCTCGCTGAATCAGGGTTCGAGCCGCTGGCCCGCACCTGCCAGTTCATGCTGACGGAAGAAGCGCATCACATGTTCGTGGGAGACACTGGACTCAACCGCGTCGTCAAACGCTCGGCGCAGTTGATGAAGGAAGGGGATGTGCGTGAGTTGGGAGGCATTCCGCTGGATATTATTCAGAAGCACATTAACTTCTGGTTTAGTTATTCGCTGGATCTTTTTGGTGGAGAAATCAGCTCAAACTCCGCAGACTTTTTCGCCGCGGGGTTGAAGGGGCGTTACAAGGAGCAGGAACAGTATGAGGATCATATCGTCGCCGAGCAAAACTTCATGATGAAGGTTGTCGAAGAAGGACAACTCAAGGACCGCGAGGTGGCGATGCGGAACGCGCTTAACGAAGTCTTGCGCACAGAATATGTGCGCGATTGCGAAAAAGGATTGGCGCGCTGGAACAAGACCCTGGCTGATGAAGGGATGAGCGAGCGGCTCTTTCTGCCAGGTTCGAGATTTCATCGACACGTCGGTGAATACGCCGGCCATCATTTCGACATCAAGGGTAATCTGATCAGCGCCGAGGAATTTGAACAGCGGAAGGCGGAATGGTTACCGACGCTGGCGGATCGCGAGTACGTGCGCAGCCTGATGCATCCCGTGGTGGAACCGGGGAAAATTGCGAACTGGATCGCTCCGCCGGCCACAGGGATCAAGGGCAAGCCGTTTGAATTTGAATATGTTCGTTTGTAAAAACGGACTTTGGTCTCGGGTCTTAGGTCTTTGAACTTTGTGCTTCGAGCTTTGTTCTTGGTTGCTATATCTCAGAGGTCAGAGTACTAGACTGACGGCCTCCAAACACAAAGCTCAAAGCTCGAAGCACAAAGTTCAAGACAAGACCCAAGACCTAAGTCCCAAGACCAAATCATTTCATGCAAGATTTTACCAGGCACGATCAAAAGTTAGAGTTTATCCTGCGCAACGCGGCGCGCATCTTTGCCGAGAAGAATTATCACTCCACCACCATGCGCGATATCTCGCGCGCGACCAACGTGAGCCTTGCCGGTCTCTACCACTACTGCAAATCGAAAGAGGAGCTGCTGTTTCTTATTCAGGACAATTGTTTCGGCCGAGTGCTCGAAAGCCTCGAGGAGCGTCTTGCTGGAGTCAGCGATCCACTGACCAAGCTGCGCATCTTCATTGAAAATCACCTGTCGTTTTTTGCTGCCAACATGGCCGAGATGAAAGTGCTATCGCACGAAGCCGAGAGCCTCGCGGGTGATCTGCACACCCACGTTTCCAGTAAAAAAGACAAATACACCACGCTGGCGCGCCGGATTCTCAAGGAGATTCAGCAGGAACAGACGAGCGCATCGCGAGTCGATCTCACGGTCGCAACCTACGCACTTTTTGGAATGATGAACTGGATCTATAACTGGTATGACCCGGGCGGAAAATTGAAGGTGGCGGAGCTGGTTGATAATGTGACCCGTTTGTTCCTGCGCGGATTTGTTGCTGGATTACCAACGGAGGAACTAGACTTCGCTCCAGCCGCTGGAGTTGGGCCGTTGAGTGTGTGGCGTAGTTCGCGTGAAATCGGAGACTAAGGAAATGGCAGAGGCTGAAGCACAAGCTATGGGAACGACATCAACGGGCGACCTCATTCAATATGAGACTCACAATGGCATTGCCGTTTTAACGCTCAACGATCCGCCGGCAAACACCTACACACACGAGATGATGCTGGCGCTGGATAACGCGATCTTAAAGGCTCGCATGGATGAAAGCGTCCAGGTGATCGTGATCACCGGTAACGGCGAAAAGTTTTTCTGCGCCGGCGCAAACATCAACATGCTGCAGAGCGTGACGCCAACTTTTAAGTATTATTTCTGCCTGCATGCCAATGAGACGCTTTCGCGACTGGAGCAAACACCGAAACTGGTGATTGCTGCTATCAACGGGCATTGTGTTGGCGGCGGGCTGGAAGTGGCGCTGGCTGCAGACATCAGAATTGCCCGACGTAAAGCCGGAAAGATGGGTCTGCCGGAAGTTTCGCTTGGCGTGCTTCCAGGGACAGGCGGAACGCAACGATTGACTCGGCTGGTTGGCAAATCAAAAGCGATCGAGTTAATGGCGACGGGCGAGCTTTTTGAGTTTGAGGTGGCTCGTGAGCTCGGCCTTGTTAATCTCCTCTACGTGGCCGATACGAGCGCGTCGTTTATGGATCAAGTTCTGAAATACGCCGCGCAGTTCACTACTCCAAACAAGGCAGCCGGGGCAGTCGGACGAATTAAGCGCAGCGTACAAACCGGCGCGGAGATTCCGTTCGAGTCGGCGCTGGCGCTGGAGCGTGAGCTGCAACAACAACTCTTTCAATCGGAAGATGCGAAAGAAGGATTGGACGCTTACGTAAACAAGCGCAAGCCGGAATTCAAAGGTAAATAGTGAATCCGCTCTTAAACTATTCACCATTTACCATTCACCATTTACCCTCTTATGTCCTACGAGCAAATTGATGTATCCGAAGACTCCGGCATCACGACGATTACACTCAATCGGCCGGAGAAGCTGAATGCCCTCGCGGGACACATGCGGCGCGATTTGGCTGAAGCTCTTGAAGCGGCCGGCGCCGAACGGAGTGTTCACGTGGTTGTCATCACCGGAGCCGGCCGGGCTTTTTGCGCCGGCGGCGATGTAGCCGCGATGTCGGAACTGATCGAACGCCAGGATGCCGAAGAGTTTTTGCGTCTGCTTGGTTCTGCGCGACGCGTGGTCACCGCCATACGCCAGATGACTAAGCCGGTGATTGCAGCGGTCAACGGGCCCGCCTTCGGCGCCGGCTGCAACCTCGCACTCGCCTGTGATCTGCGCATCGCTGCGACAACGGCAAGCTTCAGCCAGTCGTTTGCGAAAGTGGGTCTGCATCCGGATTGGGGTGGCACATATTTTTTACCGCGACTGGTAACTCCAGGCAAAGCCTGTGAAATGTTTTTTCTTGGCGAAGTAATGGACGCGGTCGAGGCTTTGCGATTGGGCGTGGTGAACAAAGTGGTGGAGCCGGAAGACCTCGAAGCGGAGACGCGCAAACTTGCGGAACGTTTGCGCGATGCGCCGGCGATTGCTCTGGCGGCCGCGAAGCAAGCCGTTTACATGAGTCAGGCAGCGGAACTTGAAGAGATGTTGCGCTTCGAAACTGAAGCCCAGATGAGATGCTTCGAATCGCACGACGGGGCCGAGGGCTGCAAGGCGTTTCTCCAGAAGCGTGCGCCTAAGTTTACGGGACGGTAACTGCCTGAAAGTTCCAGGTTTAAGAACCAAGGGCAACCCGGAGGGTTGCGAGAAAGTAGCCGGTGGTCGTAGCGAAGCGAAGACCACCGGTTGAGGCAGAGAGGATGACCGCACCCCGACGGGGGTGCCAGATGAGCAGGGCAGGTAACAGATTTCTTTGAGTTTCTCGCACCACTTCGTGGTGCAATTGTTTTCTGATTTGTTCCGGTGGTTTCCGCTTCGCTTCAACCACCGGCTACTATCTGCCAGCCCTCCGGGCTGATTACTTAAATGAAACTTCAAGACAAGATCGCTCTAATCACCGGCGGGGGTCGCGGCATTGGCCGCGCTATCGGCTCGAAGTTTGCCGGCGAAGGCGCGCAGGTGATACTTGCGGCGCGCAGCGTCGATCAAGTGAAACAGGCAGCGAGTGAAATCTCGCAGGCAACTTCAGCGCGCGTGTTGCCACTGGTTTGCGACGTTGCTGAGGTCGCCAGCGTTGAATGGCTTTTCAAGTCTGTCAAAGAACACTTCGGTCGCGGTCCAGACATCATGGTCAACAATGCCGGCATTGCCGAAAGTGCTCCTTTAATAAAAACGGATGATGAACACTGGCAGCGGCACCTCGCCGTCAATTTGAGCGGGACCTTTTATTGCATGCGTGCTTCCCTTCCCGAAATGATCGAACGCGGCTGGGGACGAATCATCAACATCGCTTCAATCGTCGGCAAGACCGGCGGGCCTTACATCGCTGCCTATTCCGCTTCGAAACACGGCGTCCTCGGCTTAACACGATCGGCGGCTATGGAAGTCGCAGCCAAAGGGATTACCGTGAACGCCATCTGTCCCGGCTATGTCGACACTGAGATGACGACACGCGGGATCGAAAACATCACGAAGAAAACCAGGTTGTCGGCTGACGAAGCAATGGATTCAATTAAGAAGATGAGCCCGCAGAATCGGATCATTGAGCCTGAAGAAGTGGCGTACGTGGCTCTGTTGCTGGCGTCGGACGAAGGACGAGGAATAAACGGTCAGGCTATTAACGTTGATGGCGGCACGGTGATGTTCTAAGTTGCGGCGACTGTTTAGAGTGTGCTGACCCGTGAGCGCTTTGGTGGCGGCACTCCAAATCAGATCCGGCGCGACAACTCAAATACTAATCGCACCGGCAAACCCACCACATTGAAATAGTCTCCCTGGATCTCTTTGATGAAGAGCGCGGCCCGACCCTGTATCCCATAGGCGCCGGCCTTTCCTCTCGGTTCGCCCTCTGCAACATACCAATCAATTTCTTCCACCGACATCTCAGCAAAACGCACTCGCGTTGTTTCGTGCTCAACGACAAATTCGCCCGCCTTCATAAGTGCAACACCGGTCAAGACGTCGTGCCATTTGCCGCTCAGGAGTCGCAGCATTCGTCGAGCATCATCGTCATCGCACGGCTGACCGAGAATCTCGCCATCGATGACGACTACCGTATCAGCGCCAACAACCAGGCGATCTGGAAATCTTCCCGCGAGGGTTTCTGCCTTGGTGCGCGCGAGACGCTTAACGTAAGTCACCGCATTTTCGGAAGCGAATCTTGTCTCATCGATGTCGGCGGCGATTGTTTCAAACTCCCAGCCCACGGCGGCAAGTATTTCCTGGCGGCGCGGGCTCTTCGAAGCCAGTACGAGTTTTTCTTTAAGCATGGATGTTAGAAAATGAAGCAAGGATAATGGGTCATGGGTAAAACGCTTCCTCTCTCTCCTTCCCTTTATCCTTTTTGCCTTTCCCCTTTTGCCTTCGATTTGAATTTCGACTACTCAACTTATACACTCGCGCACGTTCTCAAATTGGACTCGTGATTCTAGATTGAGCCGGCGAAATCCGGAAACTGGGCGGCGGCGCCGAGTAATTGGGCAACAATGGAAAGACTGATCAAGACCCTACCGGCCATACTCAAGGCTTCAGGCGCACCCGACGAGGTTGCCGAGGCCGCTTGTTTTGCCGCGTGGAAACATGCGGTTGGTGATGGGTTAAGCAGTCATGCCGTTCCTGTTCAACTTCAGGACAGCACGCTAGTGATAGCTGTCGCAGATAATATTTGGCAGAAGCAACTTGAATACATGCGAGGGCAATTGCTGTTCAGGTTGAACTCAGTGCTCGGTCAGGCACTTGTGAAGTTTATCGAGTTGCGAGTCGATCCCAAAAGGATTGAACTGGCCGGGGCAAAACCCGCGGTCATTAGCCGGGATAATGAAGCGAACTACCAGGTGCCGGCTGAACTGTTGGCTGCAGCCGCAGCGATCGATGACGTTGACCTGCGGCGCGCATTCCTGGGCGCTGCGACGAGTTGTGTAAAACGTTTGGAGAATCCTGAGCTTTGAAATCCGAATTCCGAAATCCGCAATCCGCAATTTAAGTCTATGCCTATCAATGAAGCTGATGTTGAAAAGGTAGCGCAACTGGCGCACCTGGAAATCACGCCCGAAGAGTTGAAGATCTTCGCGCCGCAGATGGCCGACATCGTTAGCTATGTCGAGCAGTTAAATGTAGTCGCGACTAGCAATGTTCCGCCGGCGCTCGGTGGATTGACACCGGAAGGCGAAGCTACAGATTCGGCCCGTGATGACATTCCGGCACCTTCTTTGGGCCAGAAGAAAGCGCTCGCCGAAGCGCCCGATGCTGCTGCCGGTCATTTTCGCGTACCAAAAGTGTTGTGAGGGGTTGACAGTGGGCAGTAATACTAAAACTTAAGTGATGAGTGAAACGAAAAACGACATTGAAGGATTGATGAGTCGCATCAGCAGCGGCACGACCGCGCGCTCGGTTGTCGAGTCGGCAGTTAAGGCTGCCGACAAGTTGAATGAACAGCTCAATGCCTTTTTGGAAATTGATCGTAATGGCGCGCCGAAACGCGCCGAGGCGAATGCTGCTCCGGAGGGAGTCCTGGCTGGAATTCCCGTCGCCATCAAAGACAACATCTGCGTCGCAGGGATGCAAACGTCCTGCGGCTCACTAATTCTCGGAAACTACCACCCGCCCTACAACGCGACTGTAATTGAGCGTTTGCTTGGCTCTGGCGCCGTGGTAATGGGCAAAACGAACTGCGACGAGTTTGCGATGGGCTCGTCAAATGAGAATTCGGCGTTTGGCCCAGTCAGAAACCCCTGGGACACGTCTCGAGTTCCCGGCGGTTCGTCTGGTGGATCGGCGGCCGCGGTTGCAGCCGGCATCGTGCCGGTCGCGCTCGGCTCTGATACCGGGGGGTCAGTGCGATTGCCGGCCTCGTTTTGCGGCGTGCTTGGTTTGAAGCCGACCTACGGACGCAACTCGCGTTATGGTCTGGTAGCGTTTGGATCGTCGCTCGATCAAGTGGGCATATTCGCCAGAACTACCGGGGACGTCGCCCGGGTTCTGGGAATAATCGCCGGACGTGACGAGCATGATGCCACGACAGCTGATGTTCCCGTCCCAGACTATCTCGCAGCGTTATCGGGCAGCCTCAAAGGCGCGCGCTTAGGTTTGCCGCAATCTCTTTTTGGGGAAGGACTCGATCCCGAAGTACGCACCTCAGTTGAGGCAGCGGTAGCTGTCTATCGTGATCTGGGCGCGGAGATTGTTGACGTTGAACTTCCAAACGCACAGTACAGCATCGCCGTCTACTACATCATCGCGACGGCTGAGGCTTCTTCAAACCTCGCACGCTTCGATGGAGTTCGCTATGGATTTCGCGCTGAAGAGGCGCCGCGTTTGCGAGAGATGTACCGGAAAACGCGCGAGGAAGGATTTGGGCCGGAAGTTAAGCGGCGGATTATGCTCGGGACCTACGTGCTCTCCGCCGGCTACTACGAGGCCTATTACGGCAAGGCACAGCAAGTTCGCGCGTTAATCAAGGATGACTTTCGTAAGGCTTTTGAAAGCTGCGATGCGATCATCACGCCGACATCGCCCACACCTGCATTTGCAATCGGAGAGAAAGTTGATAATCCGTTGGCGATGTACCTCAACGACATTTACACCGTCACCGCAAATCTTGCGGGCATTCCGGGAATCAGTGTCCCCTGCGGTCTTTCGTCGAACCGACTACCGATTGGCTTCCAACTGCTCGGCGCTTACTGGTCGGAACCGACGCTATTCAAACTCGCTCACGCATATGAAACTGCGCAACCGTTCAACGAGCGCCCACCGATTTTTGCTGAGTAATAAGGTCCAACTGTTGAAAAAGAGCGGGGCAAGCCCGCCTTCTTGACCCAACAGACGTCACACAAAATCAGAACTGGCAGCGATAGCGACCAGCCCAAGAGTCATCTGTGGAAGCCTCCAAATTCTACGCAGGCGGTTATTCTGCCGACGCCTTTGGGCATTTGAGGGTTCGGCTGGTCGCTATCGCTCCCAGTTCTTATTTTGTGTGACGACGGTTGAATCAGGTGGGTTTTCTTCCCAAATACTCATTTTGGAGTTGGCTCAATCGCTTGCGATATGTCCTCTGCCTTGGGTCTGGGAGCCTTATCCGGAATCCAATCGCCGGTGAAGATCTCGACGACGTTTTTCGCAGTTCCCACGACCGGCGTCACATCCAGCCCTACATGAACCGCACCGGGGACCAGTCCCTTTTTTTTAATATCGTGACCGGCAAAGCCAACGGTAAAGACAGGCCCAATAATCGGGATTGCCCGCAGGAGCTTTTTAACAACTGCCCAACCCACTCTACCTTTAACTGTCTTTGCCATAGTGTTTCACTTTAGGAGTGCGGTGACAGGTCGCCGCACTCCAAAAACTGGCGTCTAGTCGCCGGGCTATAAAGTATATGCTAGCATTCCCGCGCTCCTTAGTCCGAGATAGTTAACTTGATGCGCGTCAAATTCTATTTTCTATTAGTTGCTATTTGTGTTTCGGCGTCGCTCTTCTCCTGCAATCGCGCCGCTAATCCGTCGCGAAAACTTCTAATCTACACTCCGCACGGCCAGGATTTGCTGCGCGACTCGATCACCCGCTACCAGGCGATTCATCCCGGGGTCGACATACAGTTTCTCGACATGGGCTCGCGCGAAATTCTGGAGCGCGTCCGCGCTGAACGTAATCGTCCGCAGGCTGATTTGTGGTGGGGCGCCGCACACACAACCTTCCAAACCGCGGCTGAAGAAAACCTGCTCGCGCCGTACAAGCCAACCTGGGCCGACAAGGTTCCGGCCTCGAGTCGCGATAGTGAAGACCGCTGGTATGCCACTTACCAGACGCCGGAAGTGATCGTTTACAACAGCGATGCAGTGAAGCCGGAAGAAGCGCCGAAGGATTGGGACGATGTACTTGATCCGAAATGGCGTGACAAGATTCTCATCAGAAATCCAAACCCTTCCGACTCGATGCGCGCGATATTTGGAGCGATGATCTGGCGCTTCTACAAAGACACCGGTTCGCCGGACAAAGGTTATGATTGGTTGCGTCGCCTGGATCTTAACGTTCATGAGTACACCGCCGATGGGACCCTAATGATGCAGAAGCTGGTTCGCCGCGAAGGGCTCATTAGCTTGTGGAACCTTCCCGACGTGTGGTTATACAAAGAGCAAAAAGGTTTCCCGGTCGGCTACGTTTTTCCGGCGAGCGGTACGCCGGTAATAACGGACGGCATTGCAATTGTGCGAGGCGGACCGAATGAAGCAGAGGCTCGCGCGTTCTACGAATTCGTTACTACGCAGGAAAGCCTGGTGCTGGCCGCGAAGAAGTATTATCGAATTCCCGTGCGCAACGACATCGATCGCGCGCAGCTACCGGCGTGGATGAATGAACATGTCAATGAGATGCCGCTTGACTGGGATTTGCTGCGCAAACAGAGCAGTGACTGGCTGCGCTACTGGGACACTGAGATTCGCGGACGTGGTAAGAAGTAATCCGCAGATTTCGCAGATTACACAGAAGTGAATCAGCCGAGTTTGAATATGTCTGCCTAATCTGCGTAATCTGTGGAAAAGTCTCTTGAGATGCCACTGCTTTCACTCAAAAATATTTCCAAGCGTTTCGACAAAACCCCGGCGGTGAGCGACGTGTCGCTTGATGTCGCGCGGGGTGAGTTTTTTGGCTTGCTCGGTCCTTCCGGTTGCGGCAAGACAACTACGCTCAGAATGATCGCCGGTCTGGAACAACCAGACTCCGGCGCGATTAGTTTTGAAGACACCGACATAACGAACCTGCCGGCAGAAAAACGAGGTTTCGGCATGGTCTTCCAAAACTACGCTCTCTTCCCTCATCTGAATGTTTTGGAAAATGTTGCTTTCGGTCTGCGCGCGCGACATGAGTCAAAAAACGAAATCATGGAACGCGTCAAATCCGCACTGGAACTGGTGCAGCTGCCGGGTTATGAAAAGCGCAGAGTAGACGAGCTATCCGGCGGTCAACAACAGCGTGTGGCAATTGCGCGCGCGATCGCGATCGAACCGGCGCTGCTACTTTTCGATGAGCCGCTTTCGAATCTTGACGTGACCTTGCGCGAGGAAACGCGTGGCGAATTGCGCGAGCTCGTCACCCGTCTCGGCTTGACTGCAGTTTACGTGACGCACGATCAGGAAGAAGCGTTCGCACTGTGCGATCGCATCAGCGTGATGGTGGGCGGCCGCATTTTGCAGACCGGCCGGCCGCGCGAGCTGTATGAGCATCCCGCACAACTTTCTGTAGGCAAGTTTTTGGGACGAAACAACTTGATCCGGGCGATGCGGTTGAGTTCGAGCAAGTCGGAAGTTGGCGAATTCAAAACACTCGAGGGCGGCCACGTTATCCGGATTCCGGTTGCTGATAAAAATCTCGTACCTCTTAACCAGCCTTGCATTCTGGCGATCCGGCCGGAGCATGTCCTCGTTACAAACTCTAACGATAAATCTGAGAATGCTTTGACGGCGACTGTGCGTGAGATCAACTTCGCCGGAGCAACCTCAAGCATAAAACTGGACGCACGCGGTCTCACTCTGGAAGCACTTGCCTTGGAGGCGGACGGAATTTCTGTCGGAGATGCGGTCACCGTGGCGTTGCCGGCTGAACGAATTGCATTATTGAAAAATGAATGAGTGGTAACGGAGACACGGCGGAGGAAAAGAGAGACACGAGGACCGGGGGACGCGGAGACACGGAGAGAATTACCGACCCGTCGCCTTCCGGCTCCTTTCACCGAGTCCCCGCCTCCCCGCGTCACCGCGTCTCCCCTTATCTGTGTCCCCGCGTCTTTTCTTACTATTCATTGTCGCGCTGGTTCTCCTCTACGGCGTTATCTATCCAAACGTTCACGTCGTCCTTGCCTCGTTTCAGCAGAATGGCAACTGGTCAGTGGCCAACTATGTTCAGGCGCTCTCGCAGAAAATTGTGCTCGAGTCTATTCTGGCTAGTGTCGGTGTTTCGATATTGACCGTCTTGCTGTGCGCCGCAGTCGGCATTCCGCTCGCCTTTCTCTTCGAGCGCTACTCATTTCCAGCCCGTCGGGTATTCGCCGCGCTCGCTGCCCTGCCGCTGGTGCTACCGCCTTTGGTTGGCACGGTCGCCTTTATTTTTCTCTGCGGCGAGTCGGGAATACTGGCGCGCTTTGTCCAGTCCGCATTTCATCTCGATCATTCACCCTGGTCATTGCGCGGTTGGCCAGCCTTGCTACTTTTTCACACTTACACGATGTACCCCTTTTTCTACGTGCTCACCGGAGCGGGTTTGACCAGGATCGACGCGTCGCTGGCTGAGGCCGGCCGCAGCTTGGGAGCCAGCCGCACGCGTGTCGTCACGCGAATTCTCTTACCGCAACTCACGCCGTCTCTGATTGCCGCGGCGTTGCTTACCTTTATGACTTCCATGGCTTCCTTCAGCGCGCCTTTGCTCTTCGGCGGCGGCGTGCGCGTATTGACTCTGGAAATCTTCACGGCGCGGCAGCGCGGAGATGCGAGCCTGGCCATAACAGAAACCGTAATACTCGCGGCGATTTCGCTTAGCGCGCTCTTTTTCTTCCAGCGCTACGAAGGCACGCGAAGGTTTGCGGCAGCCGCCATGAAGGGTTCAACAAAAAAGCGCCAGCCGATTGCGCGTGGCCGCGTCCGTAGCCTGGCGATCGCCTGCGGTGTTTTGTTTTCGCTTTTGCTCGTTTTGCCAGTAGCGACTTTGCTGCTCGTCAGCTTTGCACGCGAAGGAAACTGGACAACTCAGACTTTGCCGAGCGCTTATACATTCGCAAACTACGTAAAAATATTTTCCGATTCACGTGCGAGCGAAGTTTTTCTTAATAGCTTGTCGATGTCGGCGATCGCCGCCGGTGCAGCGTTGCTTTGGAGTTTCTGTGTAGCTGCTTTGCTTGCCCGCAAAGGCCTCCGGAAACTAAGACGACTGCTTTCGTGGCTGATATTGGTTCCCTGGGCTCTGCCCGGAACGGTTGTGGCAGTTTCAATGGCCGAGTCGTACGGTCAGCCTTCGTTCTTGCTCGGATCATTCATACTTGTCGGCACGTTTTGGATTCTGCCGGTAGTTTACTTTCTCCGCTTTATGCCGCTGGTTGTGCGGGCGGTGCAAGCCAGCATGGAACAGGTCGATGCGACACTTGAGGAAGCAGCTGCAAGTTTGGGGGCTAGCTGGTGGCAGAGATTCACACGCGTTACGCTTCCGCTAATCTGGCCTGGAGCGATCGCCGGAACGCTGCTGGCTTTTGTGATTGCACTGGGCGAATATGTGGCTTCGGTGTTGGTGTTTGTGCCGACAAATCGGCCTGTCTCGATCGCTATTGCTTCCGAGCTGCGCGACTTTAATTTGGGGACGGCCGCAGCATACGGGGTGGTACTGATGCTGATGATTGCAGTAATCATGACAATTGCCGCGCGGCTGGAACGCGCGCGTGCGTAGCTGCGGATTGGGAGTTCAACATGATCAAGACCCTCGGATTGACGCACCTTCATCTCATGGTAAGAGACATTCAGCGTTCGCTTGCTTTCTACCAGACGGTGTTTGGAATGGAAGTAAGGTTTTGGGCCGGGGACGGCTTGGTCTTCCTAAACACGCCCGGCTCCAACGATATGATCGCTTTACACCAGGCGGAGGAAGGGCACGCGACCGGAGCCGGCGGCGGCATTCTTCATTTTGGTTTACAACTGGAAAATAAGGACCACCTCGAGGACGCTATCAATGAAGTAGTCGCCGCGGGCGGTGCGTTGAAGAAGCGCGGCGAATTTACGCCCGGAATGCCGTTCGCCTATGTGTCTGACCCGGATGGATATGAGATCGAGTTGTAGCTACTTATTGACGAGACTTAAGAACACCATGGTTAGGAAATACTTTCAGCGACGACTCGCTTCATACTTGCTGCTCGTCGCATTCTCGCTTTCATTGGCCAGCGCGCCTTCTAGTCCAGTACGCGCCCAGGAGCCTTCGCCCACACCACTGCTAACCACGCAGCCGGTTAACAAGGCCGAGCTGCATCAGGCTCTGGTTGATCTCACTAACACCTGGACTGTGATGTGCGTCGCGGCGCACCCCGACGATGAAGATGGCACTACCTTAACGGTTTTGAGACGAAGAGATGGTGCGCACACCGTTAGTTTGTTTTCGACCTACGGTGAGGGCGGACAGAATGCAGTCGGCCCTGAGCTCTATGAAGAACTGGGAGTAATAAGGGCCCAGGAAACACTGAGGGCCGCAAAAATCCAGGGCTCGGAGCCTTACTTTCTTGGTTTGAAAGATTTCGGTTTTTCCAAATCAGCTGACGAAGCCTTTAAGGTTTGGGGCCACGACGAGGCACTACGAAGAATGGTCCTGAAGATTCGTGAGTTGCGTCCGGACGTGATCATTACCCATCACGATACCACCAGCGGACACGGGCATCATCAAGCCACCGGACGGCTGATAATCGAGGCCTTCGACGCAGCCGCGGATCCGAAACGTTTTCCCGAACAACTGGGCCAGGTAAAACTCTGGCAGGCGCAACGATTGTTTGTGCGCGTCTTTGGCGCGAACGCGCAGAAGCCTGCGACGAACTCCGAGAAAGTTTTCGCGATTGATCCAAATGAAGTCGATCCGGTGCGCGGCACTTCATTCGCAGAGCAAGCACTCGCGGCGCTTCAGCAACACGCGACGCAGGGACCCGTGGCCAAAGTCGCTTGCAGAGACTAATGCGAGCGCGACGAATCGAAGCGGGAAAGCTGCCGTTGATTCGCTATCGAGTCGTGCGCGAAGCTGCCGGCGTTCCAACCTTGCCCCAGGATGCCGGTACGCCATGGGCCGGGCTCGAACTTCCTGCCACACTAATTCCCGACATAACGCCGCCAACGATTGAGGGACGTCCGTTAAGCAACTTTCTCGATCGACCTGATCGCGTGGCCGCGGTTTTGATCGGTTGGCGCGCCAGCCGGGGTCTCCGCGCATTACTGACAGGCGATCTTGAACGCTTTCGCTTGTTCGAATCGCGCGTTGACCGGGCGCTTGCAGTTGCTACCGGCATTTCTTTGACGCTTGGCTCGCGCGATACCGTCCTCGTGCCAGGTGTCCAGTCCACTTTTTCGATTGATCTTACGAACCTGAGTATGCGAGCCGTCCACGTGGACGATCTTCGATTCAATGGTGACGGTGAGCCGGTGCGCCTGGATATCAGCAGACGTACTGCTGCCTGGCACTGAAACCAATGTCACCGCTGATAGCACAACGCCAAAGAACGGCAGCTTGACAGTTCCGCAGGCAGAACATCTTTACGATGGCCTTTTCCTCGGCAAGCATTTCGAGGCTACCGCCCTCGTGGAGTTCGACGGCGCTAAATTCTCTCTGCACGCGGAACTATCTTTGCCAGTCGTCCCGGCGGTAGAGATCAAAAGCATCTCGCCTTCGCCGTGCGTACGAACTGAAGAAACATTGGGAGGGTGTGACGCATTCAAGATCACGCTCCAGAATCATCTGGCAACGCCCATTTCGCGGAACAATGGAAATAGGCGCGGCAAACGGCGGCCACACTCGTACTGCAATCTATCAATTGGTGCTTGGACCAAACGAGCAACGCGACGACACGATTTCAATTCACGATGCCAGGCCGGACAGGGAGACTCTCAAGGAACGGAGAAGTCCGGGCTCGGTGAACTTCTCCATCAAGGCCCTCGACTCGACCGAATTAGTCACAAAGCGAACCGTGCCGGTCGTCTATAGCGCCGCGCGCGTCGCCCAAAACCTTCGCGTTGGTTACGTTCCCAGTTTTGATCAAACGCTTGAGCATTCCCTCGCGGCTTTGGGAGTATCGTCCAAGGCGTTGACCGTTGACGAAATCAAGAGCGCCGATCTCTCGATCTACAACACCATCATTATCGACAATCGCGGTTATGAAGCACACCCGGAATTGATCGCGGCGAATTCTCGTTTGCTTGATTTCGTGCAGGCGGGTGGAACGCTGATCGTTTTCTACCACAAAGACAACGAATGGAACCCTGATGAAAAGAAAAACCGCCCGCAGCTCGCACCCTATCCGATCATCCTTGACGACAAACGCGTGACCGATGAGACCGCGCCCATCACGTTTATCCAGCGGCGTCATCCATTGCTTAACTCTCCCAACAGAATTACACCGGCAGACTTTTCGAATTGGATTCAGGAGCGCGGGCTGTATTATCCAAAGCAATGGGATCAGCACTATACAGAGATCTTCTCAACTAACGATCCCGGGCGAACCACCCTTGATCGGTGGCCTGCTGGTGGCCCAACATGGCAAGGGACATTACATCTACACGAGTATGGTCTGGTATCGACAATTGCTCGCCGGCGTGCCGGGAGCTTATCGGATGTTTGCGAACATGATTTCGTACGGTCATAAGTAGCGGGCAGCGTTTACACAGAAAAACGCGGATCAGAAAAGCTATTGGCTCGTCGGTGGACATGATCATGATCCGCGTTTCCGCGTTAATCCGAAAGGTCAAATTTCTTCTGCGGTTGTCCTAAGAAGTCGCTTCCTGTTCCAATAGCCGACTCGCCTTCAAGCTTCGCCTGCGCGCGCTCCAGGAAAGTCTTGATCATTTCTGCTACACGCTTTTGCATTTCTGAACTGATAGCGCCTTCACCAACCAGAGCAGCCAGGCGGTGCAATTCTCTGGCGTGCGCCCGGCGCAGTTCCACATGCTGCGACACCTTGATCAATACGTTGTGCCCGCGCACTTCAAAAGCCGCCGCATAACGCAAATAGTTTTTCTTCTCCGAACCCGCCGGCGACCACTCGAGCCGGTCGGGGCCATCTTCTGTTTTCCGTACCGCAAAGCTAGCCTGGACAGAACCAATCACCGGCACTTCGGCGCGCACTTTCCAGCGCATGATGCCGCCGGATTCGCTGCGAATACCTTCGATGCCGGGCATCAAGTCGGCAAAGTTTCTGAGCTCGCCAAAAAACTCGCGCGCGCGTTCTAAAGTGGTTTTCAGTTCCAGCTGACCTGTGTAAGATGCTTTGATTCGAAACATTCTCTGTCCTTTACGTTCCCTGATTGTTGATGCTCCAGGTTGACTTTCCGTTGTAAACCCCAGAACCTAAAGCTAAGTTACACGATTAAGAAATCCAGGTAAACAAACAAATTCTGTCAGTAAGGGGTATCGCCAGTGAATACAGATAGAAGCTGTCCGCGCTGTCAGGAAGGGGTCCTGCAAACATGGGAGGAACTCGAGCGCTGAGGAACAGGAAGTTGTGAAACGCTTGCCGGCCTCCGCTGACTACGCGGCTGCTGAGCGCCAGGGAACCCATCAGTGGTGCACGCGCTGCTGGTATGAGGCAACTAATGACGTGGAACAGACCGTTTAGGAAATACTATTTGTGAGATTTATCCGGCGGTAATTCGATCGTATGCCTCACGAATAGCTGCCATCCTTGTGCGCAAAGTTTCTGCGAGCTCGGCCGGTGTTGCGAAATCCAAACGCCTGGCAATTTCCTTGAAGGCTGGATAATCGGTTGCCGGCAACGCCGCGACTTTGCCGACGATGAGTCGCAGATGATGATCGACGGCGCGCAGCAACTCATACCCCTGGCAGAGTGCCTCGTAGTCTCGCGTTTCTAAAGAGCCGTTCGCTTCCAACCGCGCCAGTGTTGCAAGCGTTGAACGATTCTCGCCTTCGTCTGCCACATCGTCACGGAGCTGCAGGTAGCGCGTAGCAAAATAAACATCGAGCATGCCGCCGGATGAGTATTTGATGTCGATATCATGACGCCCACCCCGACGCCGGCCATTCCTGGTCGCCCCCCTTCCCTTCTCCCGTTCGAGACGCTCGCGCACACGGCGCGTTTCCTCCTTCAGCTCATCCGGATCAATCTCGCGCGCCCGTTCGTGAATCGCGTGTCTGGCATGGGTTTCGATCATCTTGCCAAGTTCCAGGTCGCCCGCGACGGCGCGCAGCTTTACATAAGCAAGCCACTCCCAAATAGCGCTGCGCTGTTTTACGTAGTCGAGAAATCCTTCGGAACTGGTGACCAGCGGACCATTTTTGCCGTTGGGACGCAGGCGCAGATCCACTCGATACAGGTAGCCTTCGCGAGTAACGCTGGAGAGAGCCGCGATCATTAACTCGACCAGACGAGCATATGCTTCGTCTTGTGTTAGTGAAGCGACTGGAGAAGAAACAAGTGAATCATAAACGATGGTAATGTCGAGGTCGGATCCGTAGTCCACCCCGGCGCTGGCAAGGCGGCCCAGGGCCAGCACGCTCAAACGCGGACCGCCCGCCAACCGTCCATAGCGCCGCACCATTTCACGGCGTGCGACGAGATATGCGACATTGATGCTCGCGACCGCCAGCTCAGTCTGAAGTTCGTTAGAATCCAGTAGATCAAGCTTACCGTTGGCATCTTCAGCCCCGATCTCAATAAGCAGCCGCGACCATTCCCGCCGCAAGGCCGATAATTCCGCCGAAAAAGTCTTTTCCGGATCGACGGCCGACCGAAGCTGAGCGCGATAGTCACGACGTCGCAACCGCGACTTATCAGTTCCAAGCGAACTGATCAACGACGGGTTGGCGGCGACCATTTCACCAAAAAACTCGGAGGCACCGCACAGGCGCACCAGGCCCAAAAGGTTGTCAGCAGACAGGTCCAGACGGCCCTCGAATTTTTCCAGCGACGCGGCAACCCGGGAGGTGAAGACTTGTGCCCGTTGTGGATGAGTCGACTGGTGTACTGCCGCATTCAGACGGTGCGCCAGCGCTGGTACGCTTGCCGCCGGTGTTTCCATTTCGACCGGCAGCAAATGCGAACTAAAGATCCTCGCCGCGTTCATAACTCGAGTTTCATCTCCCCTATCCTGCCAAACGCTCGCGCCGGCGGCTTCAGGTTCATACAAATGAACGGCGGGTCTTGCGACATCTTTTCGTTTCCGCGTGAGATCGCTCTCTTCAACTACGTCGGCAAAAACACGGTCGTAAGCCTTGCGCACGTGGGCTATGTGTGAACTGAGAGCACTTTCGAAATCAGCGGGAGCGGTGGCGGCAGCAAATCCCATACGTTTGGCGACCAGGGATCGCTGAGGTTCGGAGCTTGGCAACGTGTGCGTTTGCAGTCCGTGTTCCATCTGCAGTCGATGTTCGAGCGTGCGCAGGAAGGTGTAAGCCTCAGACAAATCCGATCGCTCTTGTTCAGAAATGAGATTGCGGTCGGCGAGTCGTCCCAAACTTATCAGCGTATGAGTCACGCGCAACCACTCATCGTGAGCGCCGTGAGCCAGCTGGAGTGCCTGCGCAATGAACTCAATTTCTCTGATGCCGCCGCGCTGGAGCTTGACGTTGAACCCTGCGTTCTTACGTTCGACGCTGCGATCGATTTTTTGCTTGGCCAAACGAACACTCGCGAGCGCATCCGCAACTGAAATATCAGACCGGTAGATGTAGGGCTGAACAGCGACTGCAAAGCTGGAAAAGAGTGAGCTCGAGCCGGCTGCGGCGCGGCTGCGAATCAAAGCCTGTCTCTCCCACGCTTGAGCTGATTTGCCGTAGTACTTCAGGGCCTCATCGAGGGAACAAGCGAGCGCGCCGTCGCGGCCATAGGGACGTAAGCGCAGATCTACTCGATAGGCCGCGCCCTCGCCGGCAGGATGTCCCACGAGCTTGCTCACAGTCTCGGACAATTTGATGAAATATTCGCGGTTGCTTAGTTTGTCGCTTAGTTTGTCTCGTTCACTGGAGCCTGCGGTTGTTCCGTCGTCAGAATAAATGAACAGCAAATCTATATCGGAAGCGTAGTTGAGCTCCCACGAACCGAGCTTGCCAAGCGCGATGATGCAAAACTCCGCGGTGGCGGTTCGGCCGCCTTCGTCATGCAGCGGCGCTCCGTAACGGTTATCGAGATCCTGTCGAGCCAAACTCAGCGCGTAATCCAGAATTGCATCGGCGAGGTTGGATAGTTCTTCAGTTGTTTCAACCAAGGTGTGGGCACGGCGGACGTCGTGCAGGTAGATGCGCAACAACTCGCGACGACGGAAGCGCGCGAACAATATCTGGGGAGTCAAAGTTGAATTCGTCAGTGCGAAGCGAGCCAGCGATTCTCTTAACTGCTCACAGGTTCTGACGCGAACGTCCATACGCTCGCGCCTGAGCCAGGAAACATATTCCGGATTCTGCTCCAGGGTGGTGGCAAGCAGCGGACTCCAGGCGGCTAAAGCCAGAGTATCGGAAAGCAAAGCAGCGTCGCGGAGCAGAGTTTGATGCGTGCGAGGCTGTTCGTTTGAAAGGCGATCGAGAAAGAGGCGGGCCCCTTTTTCATCCGGTAGATCACGAATGAGCGATTCAATCTGTTCGCTGAGAGTCACGAAGCCATTGTACGCGGCGCACGAGTCGCCAGCCAGATTCTTCGGTGTTGCCAAGAAACGGTAAAAGGAATTATTCTCTGGAGCACCTTAAGCCCAGCGCTGTTTCCAGAACAAGCGATTCGGAATTTCCAAAAGTTACTATATCAGGAGGAGGCGAAAATGAGACGTTCGTTTCTTGTGATGCTCATGCTTGTCATGACCGTATTCTTTGTTGCCCAAAGTGCTTCGGCACAATTGATAAAGATACCCAAGATCCCAAAGCCAAAACCGCAGCCGACGCCCTCTGAAACCGCTCAACCGGCACCATCGACTGACTCAGAATCTGCGCAGCCCGAGTCTGCAACTCGCCCTGCCTCCACTGGCGCTGCGCCGCGTGCAGGTGGTCCTTATGCTGTCCAACCTGAGGCACCAATGAACCCTCAGTTTCTGCCGGATACGCTTGAAGTTCAGGTAGAGCATTGGGATTACTTTTGGAAAATACCAAATGACAATCACAACACTAGTTGGGCGCCTCGCATCAGGTTCTTCGTCTTTTACGGCGGCTCAACCAAGTTGCGCTTTAAGACCGACTACTTCATGCCGGATGGATCTCTCTGGTTCAGCGAAGCGATGGAGTATCGCGGCGGCTACGATGACAGGTCCGGGCTCTCATTAGTTCAGAGCGAGAGTGACTCAAGTCGAGATAAGAAGACTATCGTGACCGGAGGTTTGTTTGGCATAAAGATTACGAACATTCGCGACAACTCAACCGTCTTCCAGGGCAAGTTCAAGGTCAATCGCTACAAACCGCAGTACTCCGACGCGCGCTACAAGAACGAAGTCGATTACTACGTTGATTACGATTGGAAACTTCCTATCGGCTTCGCTGACGTCGATTATGAGAGAGATAACGCAACCCCCATCATTCGCATGTGGTTTAAAGGCGACATCGCGAACGACAACCTCGAAGCCCGTCTTTTTCATAACGGGCAACAGATCGCAACCACCGACGACGGGGGTGGCGTCGACCACGGCGAGGACTCCTACGCTGATAAGCGAGGTGACGACAAATCGCTGTTCTGGCGCGAGTTCAAATTCAGTTGGCCGAGCAGAATCGAGTTCATCATGACCGAGGACCTGCGCAACTTCACCGCCTATAAGAACGCGAAGTTTATTAATCAGATGCCGGGGGAGTACGTCGTGAAGGTCTACTACAACGGCGAGCAGGTTCGAGAAACGAAGTTCTCCATTGGCAACAATGGCACCTATGCTGACAACGGCATAGCAAAGCAAAGTAACCTTACGACGAACAAGATCATTTTGCCCGTAAGAGTGATGGGGACGCTGGACAAATGGAATCCGGTGAACGCAAAAGCCCAGGGCTTTTATGGAAACCCAGTTGTTGGCGTGCAATAGGCCGCCCAGATCTGTGTTATCGATAAGGCGGTACGTCGCTCGACCGGCGAAAGAATAGGTGATGTTGGGAAAAACAAGATTGCTGCCTGCTACGGCGCTTGGCGTCGACCGTAATCCGAATCAGATTTTGCGGGGAACGGTCGGCCTGACTGTGTGCGGCAGGAGGAGGAAGATGAAAACTACTAAGATCATGATGGTGGCGTTGTGCCTATTGGTGGTGTTTGGGTGTGGCTTACTAGGCAAGAAAAAAGGCGTCCCAAACGAACAGATAGATGCCGATCTCAATGGCAAGACGGTGAAATTCGATGGCGGTAGCAACCAATGGTATTTCAGTCAAGATTACGAACGATGCTTTACGGTCAACGACCAGGAAAGCAAAATCAATGACTCTAATGCTGACCTTTCCGTGAAGGTCTCTTCCTGGTACCAAAGCGACATCACAAAGGTATACACCACGGTGATCGGGGACCTGCTGATGCATTACCGTAAGGACGGGGATAAATGGGCGCTGACTAGTATCGAGTCAAAGGATCTAAAGTTTGAGGGCTTTTCGGAACTCGACGACTTCAAAAAGTTCCTCGATAGCCACACGCCGGTTTGTAAAGGCTATCGGCATACCAGCTACTGAAGGGTCTGGCGCCGGTGTTCAAGCGCCAGTCGCATCAGCAGCATTGGCTGAAGCGTTTGCTGAGGCACGCTGTCATTGGGCCTTGACCGGTTCCTAAGCGTCTCGATAAAGAAACGCGCCGGCAACCGCGGCCACGACCGAGGTAATGAACTGGAAGGCTCCAACCTTGATCCAAAGGGCATGCGAGTAGAATCCGAGCGGAATGAATTGCGCCGGACCAGTCACTGAAAACGCAATCCAGGCCACGATCCCGGCCAGCGCGGCCGTCTTCGGCCCGGCCCCGCAGCACGATCGCATCAAGGCATAGAGATAAATCGAGATAAAGCCCCGACCAAGTTCGAAGATCGCGAAGTAGATCAAGGCATAGGCATTGTGCTTCGGTTCGGCGACGCCTAAGTCTGCGTACACCGCCTGCCATAAGCCGAGCGCGAGCCGCTCGTGAAGGAATCCGTCAGTGACAAAGAGAATGATTGAGGCGACCAAGCCGCCGACCAGGACTCGAAGCCAGTTGATCTTGTACATCGTTTTCTCCTTTCGCTACGGAAGCTTGGTTACTCCTCCCCACGAGCGTGGGGAGGGTAGGGGTGGGTTGCCGCAAGAGAGCTCTCCCCAACCCTTTTCCGCTCGCGAAGAAGGGCGCAGGGAAACCTTGAACGCGGTCCGTTAGATATCGAAGTACAGCGAAAACTCCAACGGATGTGGACGCATGCGCAACGGAGTGATCTCTTTCTCACGCTTGTAAGTGATCCAACGCTCAATTAATTGCGGACTGAACACGTCGCCTTTGAGAAGGAAGTCGTGATCTGTCTCGAGCGCTTTTAAGGATTCATCAAGCGATCCAGGCAGAGTTGGAACGTCCTTCAGTTCTTCCGGCGAGAGATCGTAAATGTCCTTTTCCAGGGGCTCGCCCGGATCGATCCGGTTCTGGATCCCGTCAATGCCTGCCAGCACCATCGCAGAGAAAGCCAGATAAGCATTGCACGAGGGATCAGGTGGCCGAAACTCCAAACGCTTCAGTTTGGGGTTCGTCGAAAACATCGGAATGCGAATAGCCGCCGAACGATTCCGGGCCGAGTAGGCAAGATTGACCGGAGCTTCGAATCCGGGAACCAGGCGCTTGTAGCTATTGGTTGTCGGAGCCGCGAATGCAACTACGGCAGCGGCATGTTTCAAGAGCCCGCCAATGTAGAAGCGGGCCATCTCCGAAAGTCCGGCATAGCCATCGCCGGCGAAAAGCGGTTTGCCGCCCTTCCACAAGGATTGGTGACAATGCATCCCCGATCCATTGTCTCCATAAAGCGGTTTCGGCATAAACGTCGCCGTCTTGCCATACTGGTATGCAGTATTGCGAACTATGTACTTAAAGATCTGTAGATTGTCGGCGGTGCCCAGTAGCGTTGAAAACCGGAAGTCAATCTCACATTGCCCGGCGGTAGCAACTTCGTGATGGTGACACTCGACGGTCACGCCGCATTTGCCGAGTTCCAGCGAAATCTCTGAACGCAGATCGCTGAGCGTGTCAGTCGGGGGAACCGGAACGTAGCCTTCCTTCGGTCGGATCCGGTAACCAAGATTCGAACCCTGGAACTCGTTGGCGTCACGACCGGTATTCCAGTGGCCTTCGTCGGAGTCGATCGTATACCCGGCCGACTGTTGTTCGTTATGAAATTTAACCGAATCGAAAACGAAGAATTCAGCTTCCGGGCCAAAGTTGGCAACGTCGGCAAGGCCGGTAAACTTCAGGTAATTCTCGGCGCGCACCGCCACTGAGCGCGGATCGTAGGGATAACCCTCTTTGGTGATGGGATCGACGGCGTTGCCTATCAAGCAAAGGGTCGGGTGATCGGCGAACGGATCCATCCACATGCGAGTTGCGTCTGGAACCAGCAGCATGTCTGATTCATGAATCGCGGCCCAGCCACGAATAGACGAAGCGTCGAAGCCGAAGCCGTCTTCGAAGTTGCTTTCGCCTAGTTCGCCGATGGGGAAGGTTAGGTGTTGCCAGGAACCCGGCAGGTCAGTAAATCGAACAGAAACAAATTTTGCCCCCTCATCGGAGGCATATTTCAAGACAGTCTTTGCATTCATGAGTTCTCCTGGTTGAAAAAGGGAGTGTTAGGGGTGCTCTTCGCCCCGGTGTGTTTGTTGGCGCGAAGTGTTGCGGAAGCCGAAAGTGGCTAAGGAAAGGGCCGAACGTCATAGCGCGACGGCGCGAAAAAAGAAGGCATTATAGTTAGGCCGTTAACTATGTCAAGGCTTTTGCTGACAGACTTTCGCAGAGAAAGAGCTTTTGGCTAGTAACTCCTTTCGTTCGCAAGGTTTAAGTGCTTTCAAAAATAAAACTGAAACAAAAAAGTTATAGACCGACCTCACGTTTTCTGTTACATTGCGGCCCTAAGCGTTCCCATCCAGATATCTTCCGCTACATCGAGTTAGGGATGTGTAGTACTACGCTTTTGCTTCAAGAATCACGAACATCCGAAGTTCTCATGCAAGTCAGGAGACCGCGAATTGACCACGGCAATTGAGCAGACGCTTGAAACCTATGGCATTGAAAATTGGGGCGCCGGCTACTTTGACGTCAATCGCAAAGGAAACCTTATCGTCCGTCCCGCCGAAGGTGACACTCGCTCCGCCGACCTCAAAGAGATCATCGATGACCTGGCCCGACGTGGAATTGGCGCACCCGTGCTCCTGCGTTTCCCGCAATTAGTCGCCGCACAAGTCAGAAAACTGCAGCGCGCTTTCAGTCGCTCGATCCGAGAATTTGAATACCAGGGCGCGCACATGTGCGTCTATCCGATGAAGGTCAATCAGCAAAGATCGGTGGTTGAGGAATACCTGCGTGAGGGCTCGCGCTACGACTTTGGTCTCGAGGCCGGCTCAAAGGCGGAACTCTATGCCGCGCTGGCCCTGGAACAAACACCTGACAGTCTGCTGGTGCTTAATGGCTTCAAGGACGAAGAGTTTATTGAGCTCGCTTTTGCCGGTGCCCGTTGCGGCAAACGTGTGGTAATCGTGATTGAAAAACTCAACGAACTGGATCACGTACTCAACATCGTCGAGCGTCAGGAAGGCGGCAATATTCCCATCCTGGGCATGCGCGTCAAGCTCTATTCCAAGGGTTCCGGTCGCTGGGAGAAGTCTGGCGGCGAAGCTGCAAAGTTTGGACTAACGACTACCGAGATGCTCGAAGTTATCCGCCGGCTCGAAGAGGCCGGTCGGATCGATATGCTCAAGCTGCTGCACTTCCACATTGGTTCGCAACTTACCGATATCAAGCGAATCAAGAACGCGATGAAAGAGGCCGCGCGCGTTTATGCCAAGGTTTATCAGATGAAAGTGCCGGTGGACCTGCTCGATGTCGGTGGCGGAATGGCGGTCGACTACGATGGTTCCAAGACGGCGTTCGACTCATCAGCGAATTACAGCGCCCAGGAATTCGCTAACGACGTTATCTATACGATTAAGCAGGTTTGTGACGATGAAAACGTTCCGCATCCAACCATCATCCAGGAATCGGGCCGTTACCTGTCTGCCTATCACGCTCTCATAATCACCAATGTCCAGGACGAAATCGAAACTGTAGTTGAAGACATAACCCCAATAGAGATTGACGACGACGATCCACAAGTCGTTACTGAATTGGGCGACCTGCGATCTTCAATAACGGTAAAGAACTATCGCGAGTATTACCACGACGCCCTGGAACATCGCGAAGAGCTGTTTACTCTCTTCAACCTTGGTCTCGTGTCGCTTGAAGATCGCGCGAAGGGTGAAGTGCTGTTTTGGGATATTTGCGAGCGCGCTGACAAGTATGCGCAACAGGCCAAATACGTTTCGGAAGAGTTTGACGATCTGCGCCGGCTTTTATGCGCGAAGTATTTGACGAACTTTTCAGTCTTCCGCTCGGTCCCTGATCACTGGGCCCTCGATCAGTTGTTTCCGATTGTGCCGATTCACTACCTGAACAAGCCGCCTACCGAATATGCGACCCTCTGCGACATCACCTGCGATTCGGATGGAGTGGTAGACAAGTTTGTAGATCTCCACGACGTCAAGCACGTCCTCGAGCTTCACGCACTGATTCCTGGTGAAACGTACTATTTGGCATTTCTACTCGTCGGCGCTTACCAGGAAGTAATGGGCAACAACCACAACCTTTTTGGCACTCCGCACGAGGCCCACATTTACATTGATGATGATGGCTATCTCATTAAGAAGGTGATTCGCGGCACCACCGTCGGCGAAGCTACTGAGCGCGCGCGTTATGAGAAGAGTCTGCTGCACGACGGCTTTCGCCGTTTGATCAATCAACGTGTCAAGGAGGGCGAGCTAAGCGAAGCCGAGGGCGCAGACCTGGCGCAATTTTATGAATCACGTTACGACGCCTACACCTACCTTGCGGTAAACGGAGCGAAGACCCGTTCAAGGCGGCGTACCGATTTTTGAATAGTTTATAAGTGAACCAGCAATTATTTTTGACGTTCACCATTTGAGAGGTTGACAAGTTTTATGGTTACGCAGCGAAAACCCAAAGCATCGAAATACCTTACGACGCCCACCCGTCCGGTTCAGGTTGATCGCGATCGATCGGTTGCTGGTCTACTGGAAAAGATGGAAGGCGCCGGCTTCGGCGGGCGGCAATTGGCAGAAGCTCATCGCATCTGGCTCGACATGCTCGGCGACAACACCACGATTATTGTAGCCGGATCCGGAGCGCTTATTCCGGCGGGAATGCGCCGCTTGTTGGCCTATGTCATTAAAAACCGTTTCGTTGACGTGCTGGTGCTTTCCGGGGCGATGCTCTTTCATGACTTGCATGAAACGCTTGGCCGCTACCATTTCCAGGCTCATCCAAACATGACGGACGCTGAACTGGACGCCTCGCAAATCAGCCGGATGTGGGATCTGCTCGCCAGCGACGAAGAATATCGTGAAGCCAATGAATGGGTCGGCGGCTTTACCAATCAGCTCGATCAGTCACGTCCCTACTCAACCCGCGAATTCCTGCATTTGCTGGGTCGTGAGTTAGCCGAGATTGCCACTGAAGACGGCGTGCTGACTTCTGCGTACAAAGCACGAGTGCCAATCTTCTGTCCGGCGGTTGCCGATAGTGGCATCGCAGTGGGAATTGCCGCGGCGCGTTTTGAGAAGAAGAATAACTTCATGTTCGACATTGTTCAGGACGTGCTCGACATGGCCAACGTTACAGCACGCGCGAGGCTCACAGGAGTGATAAATCTTGGCGGCGGTACGCCGAAGAGCTTTGTGCAGCAGACTGAAGTTTCTTCGTTCATTCTCAAGAACCACCATCAGGGTCACAAATATGCTATCCAGATCACGACGGACGCGCCTCACCCGGGCGGCCGTTCCAATGCAGTGTCGTTTGACGAGGGATTGATTTACGGAAAGCTAGCCCGCGGCGCTCATAGTGCGTACGTGAATTGCGATGCCACCATTGCGCTGCCAATTCTAATAACCGCTCTGTCACAGACCGCAGCGAAATACCTCAAAGGCCGCAAGCGTCCTAACTTCACTTTTGGGCGTGAATTGATCGTGGAAGTTCCGTAGCTGAGCAAAGCCGTAGTACTCCGACAGTAGACATCCACCGCGCGCCCCCACGATCAACTTGCAACGGTATGGAGTCAGTACCACCACGCGGTAGCGGGTGGGCCCGTACGTTGCACGTCAGGCACGGCTCACCCACGCGCTACCGCGAGGTGGTACTGACTTCAATCGACTTGCAGCCCAAGTACTGAAATGCCGCGGAGGCATTCCCGTTCATCGTAGTCACTCTGAAACGCTCATACTCCAACGGGCGAAACGAACGCGTGAGTTCCTCAACCCATTCCTTCTGATGATGCCGAACGGCGACGCCCTCGGGAAGTTCAAACACTCCATAGCATTTGTACGCTTCCGCGAACCGCTGATAACGCTCGCGATTTCGCGCATCATCGTTCAGCAAAAGATCGCTAAGATAAATGAGGCCGCCAGGCCGCAGAACTTGCTCGACGGCCGTTAAAAGAAGCCGCTGCTCATTGCTATCAGGAATGCAGGTGAGTACCGCAAACAGCAGAACAACGTCAACGGAGTTGGGCTGTAAGGGAAGGCCACATCCCACATTGAGGACCAGTCTCGAGCGAGGTACTTCTCTGCGGCAGCGACTCAACATGGTCGCGGAGAAATCCATGCCGAAAATATTGCCGTAGCCCGCGTTTGAGAGTTCGGCCAGAGTGCGGCCATAGCCACAACCGTAATCAAGAATACGAGCGTGCTTGTCGGAATGCTTCTCCAACCAATCGAGCCGCAACGGATGCGAGAACCGTTTCTCATTGGCTACGCGATTCCAGTAGTTACGCTGAGAGGATATGTCCTGGCTCATCTGTAAACGGCTACCATTTTGAACAACGGGCCGGCAAAAGTTAGGTCAGCCATTGCAGCACTTCTTCTTCGCCCGTACTGCGCTCGCCGCCGACGATGTGAATGAAGTATTCCTCCAGCGAAACTGGTCCAGTCTGCCGGCCGTCGCTTTCAACCTGGATTCCTTTGCGCAACTCATTGAGAGAGCCTGATGCGAGCAGTTTTCCTTGCGAGATGATTGCGATATCGGAGCACAGTCTTTCGACGATCTCCAGCACGTGTGATGTGAGGAAGACGGTCAAACCTCGTACGGTGAGTCGCGAGAGCAAATCTTTCAGCGTGCGTGAAGCGATTGCATCAACTCCTTCAAAGGGTTCGTCGAGAAAGAGAATTTCCGGGCGATGGATCAGGGCGCAAGCAAGCGAAAGCTTCTTTTTCATGCCGTGAGAATATTCGATTATGAGTTTTTTAGGTTCGCCGGTTAATTCCATCAGATCCAGCAGTTCAGGCGACCGTTCGGCAATTTCTGCCTTTTGCAGACCATACATTCTTCCTGTGAAGCTCAGCATTTCGGCGCCGGTCAGTCGCTCAAAGAGGTTCAGATCCTCAGGGACGACGCCGATCCTTCGTTTCACCTCCAACGGTTCTGTCGAAAGATCGCGACCGAGCACGCGGATTCGCCCGCTGGTTGGCGCCAGCAGTCCGGTTAGCATTTTTATCGTGGTGGATTTGCCGGCGCCGTTCGGCCCGAGAAACCCGAAGAAGCTTCCGCGCTGGACGGATAGATTGAGGTTATCGACGGCTACAAAATCCCCGAAATGTCGTACGAGAGCGGAAGTCTCGACTGCCATGGAAATGTTTGGCGCTGCGACGCTGAGTGATTCGGACATCGACAAGGTTTGTACGCGGGGAAACCGCGGCGCGTCAAGTGAGCGATCTAACGCAAACTGTTAGTTTGCGGCTGTGACATGCAGGCTTTTATTAGATCACAAATCCATTTTCGCGCTTCGGGCTCATTTGCGGGCGGGTCGTGCTCCCCGCCCGCCCGCTCCCAGCAAATCACTTGATCGGCAATGAACTGTCAGTTTGCCTCAGGTCAAATGCGATGCGGTCGGCGAGGAAGAAGCTGAGAACCGAACAGGCCACAACCGTGATCACATTCGCCCCGGTGATAGGCAAACCGAAACGTCCCACCAGAATACTCATCAAGACCAGATTGCCGACCAGCGAAACGAGGCCGGTGGTGACGTTAAACTTCGCCAGTCGTCGCCATGTTTCCTTCCTGGCTGTTGCGGGCCGATCTTTCCAGGTCCAGCGTTGGTGCCAGACAAAGTTATTCAACACTGCAAGTTCAACGGCCACGGCAGTCGCTGCAAGGTAGCTGATCGAATAGACCGTGTGGGTAAGAATAAAGAGGGTGGCTGATTGCAGGCCGAAACCAAGCAGACCAACAACATTGAATTTTATCCAGTGCATCATGGGACGGTAGTTAGTAGACAGTAGTAAGTAGTCACTAATCAGGAACCTCTTCTACTGCCTACTGACTACGTCTACTCCAATCATGGCAGCCGCTCTAAACGGTAGAGCGCGTGTGTGTTTTTGATTGAGGAAAAGATCAGAATTGCGCCCATCGCCACGGCACTGATTACGCCTCCCACGTCGAATAACAGAAACCGGTGGCCCAGAATGCGAGTGTGCGCGCTATGGAGCAGAGCGAGATTGCCAATGATGAGTAGCAGACGAATTTCGGTTGGGCCAAACAGTCCCTGAGAAATCTTGAAAATACCCAGCGCGTAAGCTGCCAGGTAAGAATTGATGGCCAGCATCAGAAATACTACCAGCACTGCGGCCGCGACGCGCTCGCTTATGTAACCGGATAGGGCCAGGCCCAGGATCAGAAACATTGTGCCAAAGGTGTCGATGATGTGGTCGACATAAAATCCATAGCGGGGTCGTTGCCGGTCGCGGTAGCGCGCCAACGTTCCATCAAGGCTGTCGCCAAACCAATTGAGAAAGATGCAAAGGTTGACGAGGTGAAGCAACAATGGGTTCCGTCCACTCATCGCATAGAAAACTCCCGCCAGAAACATCGCCACCAGTCCGAGCAGCGATAAGTGATCTGAATTCACGCAGGCGGGCATGCGGCGGGCGAGACCTCGGAGCGCCGCTCGTTCAAGGGGCGCCAGAACGCTGGTCTGTTCTCGCTTCGCATCTTTGAAATTGTTGCTATTCATACTGGCTCCGCTATTTCTTTGCTCAAGAGACACCACCGAAACCCCACCCACCCGCTATCGCAGGTGGTACTGACAAAACCCGCTTGTTTACAACCCACTCCTAGCGATTTCCGCTTTGAAGGGTTCGCGCAGACCTTTCTTCGCTTCATCGTGCGCATCATAGATATCAGGCCGCGTCAGAACTTCGCGATACTGCGATAATGCGTCCTCTCGTTTGCCGGCCAAATCAAAAGCACGCGCCGCATAAAGGTGGGCCATGGTTACCAGCGCCGGCTCGGCGCGCTCGACCCTGGTGGCCGCAAGAAATTCCTTTGCCGCGCGTTCTCCCTCGCCGGCCGTCAGCAAGACTTCGCCGTACTTGAAGTGGACCAGATCCAGTGCCCGCGATACCGTATCGCGAACAGAGCGGTCGTGCAGTAAGTCCTCAAAAGTCGCGAACGCTTCGCGTTCAGCCTTCGTGGCCGCTTCGAGGTTTTTGTTTTTGCGTTCGACCTCCGCCTGCTGCACCAGGGCGTCAGCAGCTTCCAGGCGGAAGAGATAGTTGCGCGGATACTTCGCCATTAACTCACGCGCCAGTGCCAGGGCGTCCGGGTAACGCTTTTCCCTTGTGTAGAGAACGATCAAAAGCGTCTTGGCATCGTCTTTGGACCATCGCCCTTCTTTGGTAACCCGTTCGATGAGCTGCAGACCCTTCTTTTTTGAGCCACGAAAGCCGGCAATGCCGACAAGTACTTTCACCGTCATCGGCAACGACCCGACGGCATATTCGTAAAGTCCCAGGGTAAGATTCGCGTCGATGCGGGTTGGATCCAGTTTGAGCACATCGCGGTGGTGATCTACAGCGTCGCTGCCATCTCTCAGAGCGGCAAAGTGCCGGCGTTCGACCGCTTCCTCAAAAGAGGCTTTGAGTCCTTCGATCACCGCGAGCCAGTCAAGCGCTTCGACATCCTTTGGATTCTTTTTTATCGCGAGCTCGGCGAGACGCTTCGCCTCACGCGATAAGTTGCGAAACTCTGCAATTATTTTGGGATCGACCTTGTCGTCTCCGCTCGAATAAAACGCTTCCGAGCTATAGAGGGACGACTGCAGCCGGCGCGACTCGTAAAGAGTCTTGATCCAGAGTCTCGCTGCCAGCAGTTGCGGACCAGCCGGAGAAGTCGGATAGAGTCTGACGATTTCTTTAAACTCTTTCTGCGCTCTGTCGTAGTCGAGATTATAAAGCGCCTCGATGCCGTTGCGACGCAGCTCTTCCAACTGAGCACTTCCGGATTCTTCTGGCGCTGCTGGCGCCGTCATTGACGGTGTCGCTTGGGCGAAAACCGTCCCCGTCATCATTACCACTGCTGCCATTAGGAAAATAAAATGCTTCACCAGTTACTGCCTCCATTTAATTCAATCAACTGGAACTGAATTAAAAGCTTCCAGATATTTGACGCCGGCGCCGGTGTTGAAGAGCACAATGCGCTCGTTCATTGCCACTTCACCAGACGCCAGCAAGTTTCTTAGCGCCGGCAAACAAGCGGCTCCTTCCGGCGCACAGAACACGCCTTCCGCTGCTCCAATCTCGCGAGTCGCGTCGATCAGTTCTTCGTCGCTGACCGCCAACGCGGTCCCCTTTGATGCGCGAATCGCATCAAGAATCAAGAAATCTCCGATCGCTTTTGGCACTCGCAGGCCCGAAGCTACCGTCTCAGCATTGGGAAACTCGTCGGCGAATCGTTTCCCCGCTTCGAACGCCCGCACGATGGGCGCACACCCGCTCGCCTGCACAGTTACCATTCGCGGACGCTGCGGTCCAATCCATCCCATCTGTTCCATCTCGTCGAATGCTTTCCACATACCAATCAATCCTGTGCCGCCGCCGGTCGGGTAAATAATCACGTCGGGTAGTTCCCAGTTAAACTGCTCGGCAAGTTCATAGCCGAGCGTCTTTTTCCCTTCAACGCGATAAGGTTCCTTCAAGGTCGAAACGTCAAACCAGCCTTCCGCTTCTTTTCGACGCGCTACTTCCGCGCCGCAGTCAGTTATCAATCCCGCCATCAACGTTACATTAGCGCCGGTCTGTTCACATTCGACGACATTGGCGCGCGGTGTGTCGTCAGGCATAAAGATGAAACACTCGAGACCGGCCCGGGCCGCATAAGCTGCGAGCGCGCCTGCCGCGTTGCCCGCCGAGGGCACTGCGAGTTTCTGCGCTCCGAGCTCCTTTGCCATCGACACCGCTGCCGACATGCCGCGAGCCTTGAAGCTCTGCGTCGGATTTTGCGACTCGTCTTTGATGTAAAGTCTATCGATTCCAAGTTTTTTGCCCAGTCGCTCAGCATGCAGCAACGGCGTCCAGCCCTCGCCCAGCGAAATGATGTTGTCGTCGTTTTCGACCGGCAAAACTTCGCGATAGCGCCAAAGATCGGGCCGCCTGCCGGCTAACGATTCTTTTGTCAAAGCGCCTTGTGCCCGTTCCAGGTCGTAGCGCACCAGCAGTGGTTTTCCACACTCGCGGCAGAGATTGAGCAACCGCCGTGCCTCGTGTTCCAGATGACAGGCGGCGCATTCAAGGTGCGTAACATTCATAAATTCAGGCCTTTCTTGCGGAAAGTTTCCTGGCTTAAAGAAGATAACCAGTTGAACTCGCCACGGTTTATTGGCAATTGGAGCAATGATCCTGCACCTAAATCGGCAATTGGCAATGGTAGCGCAAACTGTTAGTTTCCGACCCCAGGCTCCGCAGGAGCCTTATGTTTATAGCTTCGCGGGCAGCCACTATTTGGCGCTCCAGCGGAGCGCAATGTGATGCCAAGGTGAGTGCGTCGAACCATACATTTCGCTCCAGGGGAGCGAAGAACCTTATGACTGAGGAGTCTATGAACATTCGGTCCCTTTGGGACGAAGCGCTTTACTAAGTGGCCACCACCCGCTAGTCGTCGCGGATGACAAACTACAAGCAAAGGAAGTATCTTGTCATCCATCACCATCAACTTTATTTCCAGGAGACTTCATGCCAAATCGTACTGCCGTTATTCAAACCAACAAAGGGACCATCAAGTTCGAGCTATTGGAATCAGATGCGCCTAAGACCACTGAGAACTTCATTAAGCTTGCTGAACGCGGGTATTACGACGGCGTCATTTTTCATCGCGTTATTAGCGGATTCATGATTCAGGGCGGGGATCCCACAGGCACCGGACGCGGCGGTGAGTCGGCGTGGGGCGGACGATTCAACGACGAAATCGAGGCTTCTTCCGCAGTCTACCAACGAGGTTACAAAAGAGGCACGGTGGCCATGGCCAACGCCGGGCCGAACACCAACGGTTCGCAGTTTTTTATCATGCACGCCGATTACCCCTTACCGCCCAGCTACTCGATCTTCGGGCGCGTGAGTGATGGCCTGGATGTGGTGGATGCTATCGCTACTGCAGCTAAGGACAGAAACGACAAGCCTACTTCGGAAGTTAAGATGGAGAAGGTGACGATTGAAGGGTAGCCCGGCTAGCTCGTGTGCTGTTGAAGATTCGAATTCGGTGGTCATACAAAATCAGAACTGGGAGCGATAGCGACCAGCCAAAGCGCAACTGCCGAAGAGCTGCAGTCTAAGCCGTCACCAACCCACCTCTTGAAGTGAATGTTTGGCTGGTCGCTATCGCTCCCAGTTCTGATTTTGTGTAGGCCAAGTTGAATCTCTATCTGAAGGCTTCAAGCTAATCCGGTTCATTGGTGAGTCAAGCTGGCTAGTCCTCTTGCGTTGAATTTCGAATCGCTGCCAAGACAAAACTCTTAGCAGCGCCGACCGAATCTTCCAGCGCCATTCCCTTCCCTAGTCCAGATGCAATCGCAGCAGACAGAATGCAGCCTGAGCCGTGAAGCCCTGCGCCGGTGATGCGTTGCTCACGGAACACGGTCACGCGGCCTTCGTCGTCAAGTACATCAATCGCTTGTGTCTGCCCTCTGGCTTCCGGGTTCTGCTCTTCGAGGTGGCCACCCTTGACCAGGACCGCACGCGCGCCCAGCCCGCGAATAACCGCAGCAGCGCGTCTCATGTCCGCTTCGGAGAAAATCGAGATTCCTGTCAGCGTCTCCGCTTCCGGAATATTAGGAGTTACGAGGCTGGCCAGCGGCATCAATTCGTTTACCAGTTCGCTGACTGCGTCTTCTTCCATAAGCCGGTGGCCTGAAGACGACATGATCACCGGGTCAACTACCGGCCGCGGTAAATCAGTTTCGCGAAATAAACGCGCGACCTCGATCACTACCGAGCGTGTCGGCAACATTCCTGTTTTGGCGCAAACGATTGCGCGGGCCTTAAGCAAGGGCTCGATCTGCGCCCGCACTACTTCCGCAGATTGATGGCTGGCCCCAAGGAAATCGCTTGAGTTTTGAAAAGTAATTGAGGTAATGGCAGCGCGTGCCTGCAAACCAAAAGCAGCAAAAGTCCTGGCATCTGCCAGCACACCGGCGCCACCGGAAGGATCGAACCCGGCAATCGTTAGGGCCATTGAATGCTTGAGAAGCGACATTATCGAGGTCTCTTAGAGTTCTTCCTTGCCAATCCTGCGCCCAATTTCCTCGGCAACCGCAGCAAGCTGAGCTGGCTCTTGCAGCATTCTGATCGCGGCAACACCGCGGGCGCCGGCCCAAATGCATTCTGCAACGTTGTCAACCCTCACGCCACCAAGCGCCAATACCGGAAAAGGAAAAACCGCTGAACAAACCCTGGTAAGGCCAGTCAATCCCGGCGGCTCAGCGAAACCCTTTTTGGAAGTTGTCTCGAAAACAGGTCCGAACACGGCGAAGTCGGCGCCGCCATCCCATGCGATCTTCGCTTCCTCCAGTGAATGCGTGGAAACGCCAATCAGAAAGTCATCGCCAAACGCATGACGCACTACTGCAGTTGGTAACGAGGAGGTGGTTAAGTGGACACCGTCTGCGCCGGCGGCTACGGCAATATCGGAACGATCGTTTATTAGAAGTTTGGTAGCGGTTCCTTTGGTGATGCGGGCCGCACTCAAAGCAAGCTGGTAGAGGACACTCGCCGGCAAATTCTTTTCACGGACTTGAACTAGATCGATTTGCGCGCCCACCGCCGCCTGGACCAGTTGAAGCAAGCCTGAGAATTCTTCAGCTGCCGGCGTTGTCCGTTCGGTCGTTTTCCCGCTCGTGATCAGATAAATCAGAGGCGGGCTGTGCAGGTCTAACGGCATTTTTCTTAGGATAACTTGGTTCGGTGCCTTCCTGGAGTGAGTGAACGGTCTGTTGGAAATGAAATATTTCCCAGAAGGCTATCCCGATGTTCAGAAGACCAATCCCAGTCACTGCGCCACGCATCCAGCCGGAGGCAACCACAGTCTGCAACGTATAAATGCCGGTTTTGCGCGCGGCGTACAGCAGAAAATAGTTGTTGCCCCAGTCGCTCAGCCCGAGCGTACCCTGCGGAACCCACGGCAAGAGAGCGAGCACAATGCCGATTTCCAGGCAGAGGATAATATAGAAAATGACGCTTAACTTGGCTGACATCGCTTGGTTCGTAGACAGTGAATGGTAAATGGTGAATGGTAAATAGTAATCGAGGAAGTGGCATCCTCAATTTCACTATTCACCATTTACTATTCACCACTTACCATTATTTTCCTACTTCCCCTTCTTCGTTTGACCTGCCGCCTGTGCCTGCAGGCTCTCCAGCCGAGCACCAATATCGCGATAACTAACATCGACACCGTAGACGTCTGTAAACGCTGCCACGGCGTTGTTCAAGTCGCCCATCTGTTCGTAGGCAGCGCCGAGCTCGTATTTCAAGGCTTTGGATTCTTCCGCGTTGCGGCCTGGAGCATCGAGACCTTTCTTGAACCAGGCCACCGCTGCCTGGGGCATACCCTTTTTAACGAAACAATGGCCCAGCATGTTGCAGCAGTGAAAATATCGCGGCGTGCCATCAGCGGATCCGGTTAACCCGGCAGCCACCTGGAATTCCCGAATGGCTTCATCGAGCAGATCCATTTCCTTGTAGGCGGTAGCCATATTGTAATGCGTTTCGTAATCTTCCTGGGCGGTGGCGCTATCTCCTTCGGCCTCCAGACGAAACTCTTCGAAGATCTCAGCAAGCCCCGAGTCAAGGCCTCTACCGGCAGGAGCCGCAGGCATAGCAGCCGGAACAGGCTGCTCAATTAGAATCTCACCGAAGGCAATTTCCTCGGTACCGCCGCCGGCCTCCGGTTTGATCCCCGCCGACTCGGAAAGCTCCAGGTCCGTCGCTTTGGCGCTTTGACTCAATGCCTGGAGATTTTTGCGGCGAGCTTCAATATCAGGATGAGGACCAAACTGACGTTCCAGTAGCTCAAGAGTATCAAAAGCAATATCGGAATAGCCCTGCGTGATATAGAAGTCCACGCTTTCGAGTTCCTGCAGCATCATTGCTGCCGAGCTTAGCTTTGCCTTTTCGTCTTCCAAAGGTTTTTCGGCTGTCTTTCCAACACTCTCCGCCAGCGCGGGTTCTTCCGCTTCATTCAGATCAGCAAAAGAAACGCCAGCGTGCGAAGGAGTTTCTTCAGCGACTGAGTTCCATTCAAATTCCAGGGTTTGCGCTTTAGTTTCGCGGGAAGTCTCACCCGTCATTTCAAACGTCTCGAAAGATGGCACCGCAGCTGGTTCGTCAAGGATTTGCGCGCCTTCAACGGTCTCTTCCAAATAGCCTCCCAGCAGATTTAAGCGATCGAGAAAATGCTGTTCGTCGGGAGCTAAACGGACCAGTTGGGTCAGGGCGTAGCGTTCCTCATCAGGAAGACCGGCGGCCTCCGCCGCTTCAGCGAGGCGTTCCAGCGTGCCGCGCAGCTTTTCCATGTCGCGCTGCCACCAGTGAATCCTGGCGAGCAAACGCAAGCCGTTTACATGTTCCGGATCACCTGTCAGCAATTCATCTACAAGTTCGAGCAAATCATTCTCTTCGCGCCCGGCGAGCATTTGCTCGATGATGTTACCGAGGATTCTGGCGGCTTCGTCGTGCTGGCCCAGCTTCAGATACAGTCGCGCGACTTCGATATAGGATCGATAGTTTGACGCATCCTCGTTCATCAATAGGGCGGTGGCCCGCTCGGCGCCGGGAGCGTTTTCTGCGTCTATGTAGGTTTGCGCCAACATTGAGATAAGCTCGAGATCGCCAGGAGAGTCGGCCACAGCTCTTTCCAGGATCTCCGCCGCCTCGTCAGCGCTGCCCAATTTGGTGTGCGCTGAGACGAGGCCCTTAAGCGCCATGCGGTTGTTGGGACTCAGATCGAGTGCTTTGCTAAAAGCGCCGAGAGCTTTTTCAAACTGTTCGTTCTCGAGCAGACGGTTGGCGGCTTGAGTGAAAGCTTTGACTGCCGCCGGTGGCATACCTTCCTTCAGATAACCTTCAGCAAGCTTTAGCCTGATGTCAGTGTTTTGCGGATCGAGATCGGCGATCTTATGGAGCACCTCCAGAGTGTCCTTGCTCCGGCCGGCCCGGGTGTGAGCATCGGCAACAACAAGATACTGCGTGCGAGCATCAGCGATCAGGCCCTGGGCCGCGTAGAGATCTCCAAGCTCCTTGGCGATCGCCGGATCGCGAGGTTTGAGCTTTTCGATCTTCCGGTACATCGCGATCGCTTTTAGCCGGAATTCCTGTTCCCGATAATGCTCGGCTATCCTCAGGAAACAAGTTGCCGCTTCCTGTTTTTCGCCAGCGCGCGCCAAAAGATCTCCCAACATGTTGAGAGTGGTGAGATCGCTATCATCGTGCTTGATGATTTGACGATACTCTTTAATGGCGGCGTTAATCTTCCCTTGCGAGAGGAATTTCTCAGCGGCCTTTATGACCTTAGCTTTTTCGAAAGCCATAAGGGGTATTATGTATCACTGATTATAGGATGCGAGTCAAACGTGGGCGGCGGTTGTGGGACACGGGGATAGGTGTAGTTCTTATTAAGCCGGTATTTCTAAAGGTGAAACGACCGGGGCTACGCTAACATGCAGAAAATATGACTGTCAACGCACTTCATTTTTCAGAGTGAATCACAGCCAAACAAATCCCTCCACGAATGCATCAGGCCGCATTCCCCGACGCGAAACATGGTGCCGACTTGGACAACGCACTGCGCTGGTTGGCTTTTTCCTCTATTCAGCTTTCGCGCCCCACTCCATTGCCGCCGCTGAAATCTCTTTAGCAATCGTAGGCGCCGGATGGTTGGTCCGCTCGATCGCGATTAACAAAAGCGGCTTTCGGCATACGCGTTTTGATCTGCCTGTCTGGCTGTTTTTTCTGTGGACCGTCGCCTCCTCTCTTCTTTCTCAGGAGCCACGCATCAGCATAGCGAAGATCCAGTCAGCCTGCGTCTTCCTGCTTTTTTACCTCACTCAGGCTATCGTCACTAAAAAGACAGCTGTAAAGCTTGTCGCGATAATGATCCTGTCAGGGGCAGTTGGGACGATTTACAGTGTCTACGATTTGGTCCGCGGTCGCGGCGTACTTATCGAATCCGTCTCGCCCGACAGTCCGTTGCAATCGCACCTGCGCCCAGGTGATGCCGTTTGGCGAGTTGCCGGGCAGCGGGTTTATTCGGTTTCCGATATTGACGACGCAATACGCAAATCTCCGGCAGGAACCAACGTGGTTGTCAGCGTCATTTCCCAGGGAGAGCACGTTGAGCGTCCCGGAGTAGTTGTGACCGATACGATCAAGCGAAGGCTGTCACCTTCGGGGATCGTCGGCAGCAGGCCGACTCATCGCTTTCGAGCATCTGGCTGGACACGGCATTACGAAACCTATTCTGAGATTCTCCAGATTCTCGCTCAACTTGCGCTTGGTCTCCTCGTCGCTAACTACAGAAATCATCGTTTGAATTTTCGCGTGAAGCTCGCCTCCGCCGCTTTCGCCTTACTCGCTCTGGGTATTGCTCTCACCGCTATGCGAACTACGTTAGTGGCACTGACTATCGGCGTTTTCCTAATAAGCATCCGCACGCTCATAGCCTTGCGAAGCGGAGGACCACTGCGAAGCCGGGCCACCGTAATGGGTCTCTTAGTTATTAGTATCCTGCTCGGACTTGGCGCCTTCGTTGTTTACCGAACACGCGCGCAGCACGCGCTATCGCTGCAAGATCCAAGTTCGTCGTTGAGGGTTCAGGTTGCCCGTGTGGGCGCTTCACGCATAATGCAGCACCCGCTCTTCGGACATGGGATGGACTCGGTGCACGTCCACTGGAAGGAATGGGGCTTCCCTGGGACAGACATGCTTCATCTGCATTCGACACCGCTGCAACTGGCTTTTGATCGAGGGTTGCCGGCGCTATTTTTCTGGCTTTGGATCATGTGGATTTTTTGGCGCACCGCTTCGAACGGTGAAAAATCTCTGCGCGATTCCAGCGACACCAACCGTTATGGATTACTGCTGGGCGCCACCGGGGCAGTCGCCGGTTTCTTTGCCAGTTCAATGGTTAATTACAATTTTGGTGACGGCGAAGTGGCGCTGGTGTTTTGGTGGTTGATGGGACTTGTGGTTGTCTTATCAGCAGCAGACTCAACAAACCATTCCGGTGTCCGCGAATAGTCTTTTTCAGATCACATCGGCGAAGTTGCGCCGGCTCTTGGCGAACCACCAGTAACCAAAAACAAAAACAATCAATGCCAGGATCGTGAAGTAGCCGAGGCTTGACCAGTCAGGGGCCAGGCCTTCCAGAAAAATGCGTCGATAGCTGCGAACGAGTGCAGTGAACGGGTTGAGGTTGATGAAGGGTCGGTAGCGTCCCGGCACGATCGACTCCGGATAAATGATCGGCGTCAAGTACATCCAGGCCATCAATACGAGCGTAATTCCCTGCGCAATGTCACGCAGGAACACGCCCAGTGAAGCGACCAGCCAGGCGGCGCCGAGTGTGAAGATCAGCTGCGGGATGATTAATGCCGGCAGCCACAGAATGGTAGGGTGCAATTCGTGGCGCACAATGACGGTTGCCACCACCAACGCGAGCATTCCAAACATCTGGTTGCCTAACGAAGAAAATGCTTGCGCTACCGGTAACGTTTCCAACGGGAAGACGACGCGCTTCACCAGGTTTGCATGCGTAACAATCGTCGTGGACGACTGCTGCAGCGTGTCCTGAAACATCGTCCAGGGCAATAAGCCGCAGAACAGGTAGAGGGCATAATCAAGGGCAGTACCTTGAGGACCGAAGCGAGCGTTGAAAATCCCAGCAAAGATGAACGTGAAGATCGCGATCATTACGACCGGCGTGACAATGGCCCAAAGGATTCCGAGCACCGAGCCCTTGTAACGTGCCACTAATTCGCGCCGCGCCAGGGACACGATTAACTCGAACCGGCCGGGAAGTTCCCAGAGAGGTCGCCAGACCGCGCGCCGTGCTGTTTGTGCTGAAAGCATCTTTAAAACTGGTCTTGGGTCTTTGTTCTTTGGGCTTGGGTTCTTAGAACTTTGTACTTTGAGCTTTGTACTTGGTTCTTTGTGCTCTTGGACTCTGGTATGTTCTGAGAATTGGACACAACTCCTAACAAAGTTCAAAGCCCAAACCCCAAAGACCCAAGACCAAAATCCCAACCTATCAAATTTTTCCAAACCCGCGCCAACTGTTCTTGTTATGCCAGCCGATCTTCACATCTGCGCTTTCGATGTCGCGCCACCACTCCTCAAAGTCTTCGCGCCGGATGTAGTGCGAAGTCGGCGCCACCAGATGATCGAATACAATCGTGTGTTGCTCCCGCCAGCCAAATTTTGAAATCGCGCTGAGGTAGTCGTTGTAAAAAAGCCGGCGCGCCAGCCGCGAGCCACTCTCGGAACGGTTTAGCGGACCGTAAACTAATTTTGTAGCCAGGTACACCAGCGCGGTGGGAAGCTTCGAAAGCTGCAACAGCGCCCGGCGATCGATCCGCGAACTGAATTTTTCTCGCAGTGGATCGATGAAGCGTGTAATCCATTCGTTATTCTCAGCGCCGTAGACCCAGGCTGAAATGTTGCCGCCGGTCCTGACCGTTGAGGCCAGCGAACGAAAGCCAGCTCGGGGATCCGGCAGGTGATGCAAGACACCGATTGAGAAAGCGTAGTCGAAAACGCGCGCAAACGGCAGGTGATAAATGTCGGCTTGAACAATATGGGCGTTCTCAAGTTGGCGCGTGGCGACAAAAGCAGTTTCCACGGCCTCGCTCAGATCAACTCCGATCACTTCGCGCGCGCCCCAGTTTGCAGCCAGCTGCGTATGCCGGCCTTTTCCGCAACCACCTTCCAGCACCAACTTGCCCTGAAAAAAGTCGGCAGTAACCGGGGCGATCCACGCCAGGAACTGTTCCGCGTAAAGCTCATCGCTTTGAACGAAGTGTTGCCACTGCCAACCAAAGTTTTCCGCGGTGGCTGCCTTATCAGCTTCAACTTCTTCGGGCTTAGCAAACCGTGGGACTCCCCGAACGATTGGAAAACTACGCGCGCAGGACTCGCAAGTCAGTTCGCCTTCCATAATCTCGACGGTTTCCTCATGTGCGACAGACGTGAGCAAGATGGCGCCGCCACACACGGGACATCTTAGGTAGTCGAGTAACTTGCGCTTCATAAAATTTCCATCTGAAGGGACCGATCGTCCCCCAGCAGAGTAAGCCTCGCCAGGTCACCGCGCTGAAGCCGCGGAGCTAGTGAAAGTATCGTCAAGCAGGTCTATTAATCATAGGCGGGAGTCAATGTAGGGCAGATAACAACAGCTTACAAGCGCGCCCATGCAGGATGAGAGAGGATACTAGTTGTCTGGATTTATTGTCAGGCTGCCGACCAGATATGCAACCTCGCCGGTGTTTGACTGGAGCTTTAGCGTGTAGTCTCCGGGCGGCGTATTCGCAGCGACGCTGACGGTAAAACTAATAACCGGGGTAGTCCTGTGAAACTCTTCGCGGGTCAAACTTGCAGGATCAATGCTCATCAAAGGTGAACTAAGAACGAGACCGTTGCCAGGTATCTGATCCACTCCTTCACCACCAACATACACGGTGATCTTCTCGCCGGCGTTGACCGGCACCGGCGCGCTTGAAAGTTCAGCGTTAAGTCCGATAAAACGCGGAATCAAAACCGGCGCTGAATTCTGCGGCGGGACCAAAACATAATTTAGTGATGTCGGTTTGTCGCTGACTACTCGCAAACTGCTTCGCATTTCCACGCTCCGAAAAGCCCGACTTCGCAAACCCGGTTGGCGATCGCCTGCAGCGCTAAGCGCATCCGCCTCTTTAACCGCTGCATCGAGATACTCGACAAGCGCGCGGTAGTTACCCTCAGGAACGCTGTTAAAGTTAAACCTCCCGCTTGACGAAGTAAGCCCACTCGCCATGACCTTGCCGCTATCGACGTCTTCAATCCAAACGTGAGCAGCAATGGCCGGCAAGAGACCGCCACCAATGCTGCTGAGAATTCGTCCCTCGATCGAGCCGGTTTTTTCTCGTGGCCCATAAAGACTGCGAGCGGCTGCCTGGTCGGCCTCATTGAGGGTGCGTCCCGTGGTCGCCGGCCGGCCGAAAGTGCCATTAAGAGCTTGCGATGCCTGCATGGTTGCGCCGATAACGTGAGAATGACTGAGCCCAAGCAGGTGACCAATCTCGTGGGCCAACGTTGATTCGAGATCATAGGTGCCGGGCGTGCCGTCTGTTGAGAATTGCAGGGCGGTGCCGGCTTCCGAATAGGGATAGGGATTGAGCACGATGTCTGCTTCGCTGATCTCTCCGGTGTCGAGATCATAGAACACGCGCGTTCGCGCCGTAGTATTTCCTTCAGCAAAGAGAGCCAGGTTTTCTTCGGTCGCGGCAATAGTGATCAGGCTCACCCCGTCGCCGCCGGCTGCGGGACTAACCGACTGCTTCCTCGAGTTGGTCTCGATAAACTTAATGTTGGCTGCGCGTGACCAACTCGCAAGCGCGCGGCGCACTGCTCCGAGCACGTCGGTATCCGCTTTGATAGCCGGGGAGGCCGACGAGAGCGAAGTTGAAAACGCCACCTGAATACTTCTGGCGGGCCATTTGATCTCGCGATCCTGTGCCGCGGCCGGAAGATCAAATGACGACGGGTGACTGGACGTAACAAAAGCCAGTATCGCCATTAATGCCAGAGTCGGATTCAGACGTCGCATTCGTGAGTACGGGATTTAGAACTTTAAGGGAACGCCGGCGCTTCACTCGAGGCGCGGCAGGACGAGCTGCTGGCAAATAGTATCACTTCCCCGATGTTTTGACGGCAAAAAAGAACCCCGCACGCTATCAACGTACGGGGTTGGGTATTGCGGCAGCCGACGGCGACTACGTGGCACTAAGGGATGATCGTAATCTGTGGCGCTGTGGCAACTGGCCTGCTTCCTGTCGTTCCACTCGTCTTGGTTACGGTCACAATTACTTTGTAGTCAATTGGTGCGGTTCCCGCCAGCGTCGCCGGCAGAGTTACTGTAATTACATCTAACCCGAACATGTTCGTGTTTGGTTGCACCGCATCGGGGACCACATCGATAGTCGTTGTGCCGTTAACAAAAGAAACTTTCGTTTCCGTACGCAGGGCGGTGCGGACGCCCGTAGCGTAGATCTCGAGGTCGAGTAGGCGCCAGGGTACCGGAAGCGTCAAAAGGACTGGTTACCTGGAAAGGTCCTACGCAAAGGATGGCCATTGGATTGCTGACGTTACAAACCTCGGCATCGCCGCCGGCATCATCGGTGGTGGTATGGATGTCCGGTTGCGACCCGACGATTTTAAGGAAGCCACGATAAACGGTTCCCCGATTGTTAATGACGACGCTGGCAGTTCCAGTGGTGAAACCGATCGGCACCACGAACCTGATACCTTCGGCCGGTGAGTCGCCCACAAAGTAAAGTCCTGCGGCGACTCCCTGAATAGCAACAGACACGCCGTTGAGTTCAACCGGAAGTATGGGACTGCGCGCGGTCTCCGAACCACCAACGCCAATTTTGTCGGAATCAGCCAGCCCTACTGTCGACCTGACGATGCTGAACTCGCCAGCCGAGAGGCCAGTGGGATCTCCGGGACTCGGCGTGGGCGTGGGAGTCGGGGATGGACTAGCAGAGGGATCCGCGGCTGCAAAAGGTCCCATGTTGCTGGCCCCGGTGAAGAACGACAGTACCGCGGCCGACTCAGTGGCTACCGGTGGAGTTAAAAGTAAAAATAATTCGGCACTGCCATCAGCATTGCCGCCGCCAAGTTCTAATCCTGACATACTAAACGCCATCCGCCGTAGCGTACTACTAGTCAACGGACGGATACCAGAAACTGCTAGTTGAGCTGGGTTCTTCGTAAGACGCGCAAAGGTGTTGGTATCAGTTACGGGTACCTGTGTGACGTAAATCTGGTTCGGGTTTATTAATTGGGAAAGTGTCGGGTTCAAACCCGTCGCATCGGTCTTCTCGACAAGCGTGCCGTCAGGCTTAAAGTTTAAGGCAGCGGCAAACACCAGTGCGTGCGGAGCCAGCGCTGAGTCGTAGTCTGTGAAAGTGGGGAAATGAATGACATCTCCGATGCAGGTGTCACACTCAGGTGGGCGTTTCCCGACCATCTTGGCGCTACCATCGGAGACCTTCGAAACAAACACTGACAGGAAAGCGGCGTTCGTAGTGTTGTTGGCAGTAGGGTCTGCGGCTCGCGACTCATAGGCGACATAGGCGCCGTCTCGGCTCAAACGCCGACCCGGACTTAGCAGATTAATCGTCGCGTTGGCGCCGGCTCCCACTTCCTTGGTTTTTGTAAGCTGCTTAAAGTTGGTTACCGCTGAACCTGAAAACTCCGCAACGTAAATCTCACCATTTCCATGCCCGGCATCATCATTGTTACTGCCCGCCAGATCGGCTGTAGAGAGAAAAGCAACGACACTGCCGTTCGCAGACAGCGAGGGATTCTGCTGGAACCGCTGAAAAGTCCTGGGGGTTACAAAGAGATCTTGAGTGTTTGTTCCCTGAACAATCGTATTTGTACCGGGAGCGAAACCGTTGGTGGTGCGACAGAGAAACAACTCGGCATTCTCATCTGTGTTACCCACCGAGGTAACCAGGTTGCGGTTGGAAATAAATGCGAGCGTGTTGCCATCGTCACTGATCGACGCTTCACGATTATCGTCCAGCACATCCGGGAGAAATATTCCGGTCCGTAACGGACGGCTGGGCGGTGTATCAGTAACCTGTCTGAAGGTGCCGAGTGTGAGATCAGCTAATGGGCGTAATGTCGTCACCGGTTGTTAAGTCGAAGACATCATCGATTTCCGGCAGCCGGTAGATCCAGATCTCCTGATTACCATCCGCGACCAGAGCATCACTGTCTGCGCCATCAAAGTTACCCGGATTAGGAGCGTTGGAACTGAACACGATCGTGTAGATACGTTTCCCGGCGACAAGGGCCGGCTCAAAACTAATCATCGGACGATTATTGCTAATCTCGATCTTTACCAGATTGAGGTCTGGTGGCGTTGGCAATGGCGTCGGCGTAGGGATCGGTATCGGCGTAGGACTTGGGGTCGGCGTCGGACTGGGTGTCGGCGTTGGAGTCGGAGTCGGAGTCGGACTGGCCGGTGGCTTCTGGACGTTCTTCGTATTCGTTAATTGAAAGATGCGCCGTTGGGCATAATCGAGTATGAAGATTTCGCGATTCCCATCGGCGTTACGTGGACTTTGTGTGTCCAGATTACCATTTGACTCAAAGACGACGAAGCGGCCGTTTGCAGTTGTGTCACCAGCAAACGAATAAAACCCAGTAGGACTTGAAGTCACTTGTACTGCGAAAGGATCGGGTGTGGGGCTTGTCGTCTGTGCTTGCGCGTACGACAATGCGCCAAAGACCAACATAAGCGCGGCTATAGCGCACCGAGAGCAAAAAGCAAGCTTCACAAAAATCCTCCGAAATAAAGACGCAGATAAGTGCTGATTAGATGCCCTCGGGGAGCGAGCGGCAGCATGCGCGGGCGAAAAGCTTTCTTAACGTCACCCAGCGTTAAAAAGAACCGACATTTTACGCAGAGAACGCAGTCAACCGCAAGTTGCCATAAGCTGCTAACAAGAATTGACTGTTACGCGATGCGATGTGACTGTTCACTCGTTGCTTCAAGTGTGAAACAAAATTCTTGACAGCATCTCTCACTCAGACTCATGGCCGCCCACATCCATGTCGGGGCGTCCGTCGCGCCGGCCGTTAACGGCCCAGTGGTATGGGGTTTCTTCGGGACGCCTTTCAATGGCGCTCCCTTTTCTTTGCGCTCATCTAGTTACGTCTAACCGCCTCGTCTTTCAGAGTTGACACAAAAATCTTGACACCTTCTTCGCCTCAGATTAGAGTTCTGAGCATTCCCCCGCCACGGTCCCAATGACACGTCTAGTCACGGGATAATCTTGTCCCGAAATGAATCTGATTGTGCGACTGGTAACAGCTTCGGAACCCCCGGTTCGCACAAAGCTTCCTTTTCAGTTTGATGGAGTCCTCAAGTCTGATAATCAAATAGTGATTAGACTCATTGCGTTTTAGCCATTTCCACAGGAGGAGAATTTATGTTTCGCCCGAGTCTCCCGGAAACCTCTGTCCCATCAACTCGTTAGCACTACCCTAACTTTGGCGCTTGTGTTGTTGCCCCTCGCCTTCGTCGGCCGGACGACTGGAGCCGCAAGCAAGCCTTTGAGGTTGCCAGAACCTTCCCCTTTGCAAAAATTAGCCCCAGACGCAGTTCCGCCTATTCCAGCCGGCTCAGCGTATCGGCAAACTAACTTCATATCTGATATTCCGGGATTCGGCTTCATTCAAGAACCGACTCTGATAAATCCCTGGGGTATCGCCTTCCGAGGGACGAGCCCGTTCTGGGTTTCTAACAACGGCACTTCCTCTGCAAGTCTTTTCCGCGGCGACGTCGCCGGGAGTCCGCTGGTGAAGAACGCGGGCTTGAATCTCGTACAGTGCCTGGAGGACTACCGACTGGAGTGGTTGGCAATGCGACGACCGACTTCGCCATCACTCCATGTGCCGTCGCGACTTGTTCCGGCGGCCTTCATCTTCTCCTCAATCACGGGAAATATCGTGGGTTGGAACCCGAGCGCCGGTCCTAATGCAACCACCGGCGTCATCGCGGCCAGCCATGCTGGT
>CAWHEH010000011.1:0-235810 GCA_963828335.1 Blastocatellia bacterium
GTGCTCCACCCCAGGCTTTGCGCCGTCGCCCGCTACCGCGGGCTGAGCGCTCTCTTCTAAAGCCGAAAGACTTACTCGCTGCGTCCACCTGCAGCCACTGCGAGTGCCAGCTTGCCGCGCAGTTCTACCTGCTCGGACGAGCGGCCCACGAACACATTGAAATCGCCGGGCTCCGCACGCCATTGTTTTGCTTTGACGTCGTAATACGACAGCGCGCGACCGTCGAGTACGACTGAGACCCTCTTCGTTTCGCCGGGCCGAAGGTTAAGTTTCACAAATCCTTTCAACTCCTTCGCCGGTCGCGGAACTTTCGTTTGCGTGTCGCCAACATAAACCTGGGCAACATCAGCGCCCTCACGCGTTCCCGTGTTCTTAACGTCAAAGGAAATTTCATAACGTGGACCTGATTCGTTATGCGACAGTGGTTTGATGGACAGGTTGGTGTAAGAGAAGGTTGTGTAGGACAGTCCAAAGCCGAATGGGAACAATGGCTTCGTGCCACTACGTTCGTAACCACGATAACCAACGAAAACTCCTTCCTGGTACACGACGCGTTTCGTGCCGGGCTCCGGATAGTAGCTATCATGGACCGGATTATCTTCCCAGCGTCGCTCAAAGGTGACCGGTAGCCTGCCCGACGGATTAACATCACCGAACAGAATCTCTGCGAGCGCCGTGCCGCCTTCCTGCCCGGGATACCAGGCCTGGACCAGCGCCGGCACGCGATTGAGCCAGGCGTTCATGTCCACGCTACCACCTGAAGTCATGACCACGATCGTGTTCTTGTTGGCCGCTGCCATTTCCTGAATCAACTCGTCTTGTCCCAGAGGCAAACGAAAAGTTCGGTCAGCGCTTTCAGCCTCCGACTCGGCGTCGAACCCTGCAGCCACGACGACTACGTCAGCGCTCGCAGCCAGCTTCTTGGCGTTGTCGCTTACGAATTGTCCTGCGCGGGCCACTCCCAACCTGAGGCGCACAGCCCGTCGAAACGCACGTCCATGTTGCTCCAGGACAATCTTGTGGGGCCCGGGTTCGAGACGAAGCGTGCGATAGTCAATGAGCGCGGTAAGAGTGGTCCAATTGTCCAGCACGAGCTTGTCGTCAACGTAAAGCCGATAAGAACCGCCGACTTCTCTCGTCGTTTGCACGAAGATGTCGTAGGAGCCGGATTCTGGCGGTGAGTAATAACCGCTCCAACGTGACGAGAGCGTCTGTTCAGGAAACAGCAACCGCGCCGCGCTGCCGAAGTCAACGTGCTCTTCGGTGCGAGTTATCACGGCAGTGCCTTTCAAGTCTGCGTTATCAAAGTATTCGGCTTTCAGTCCCGCTTTGCCATCAGTCTGAGACGTACTGAAACTAGTCGCATTGGCCAAATCGCTGTAAGAGAGCACGCCGCGATCGTAATAAACCTGGAACTGACTGCCGGGATGATTGACTGGATAATTTGCCAGACCTTCCAGATAGCTGACGGCCGCGAAGGGTTGCACTTCCGCACTGCCGCCGCCAACGGACACTGCCGGAAAAGCATCTGGTCCAATTATCAGGATGGACTTGATCCTGGTCTTACTGAGCGGTAACAGATCACCCTCGTTCTTCAGCAGAGTTATGCCTTCACGCGCGGCATTGAGTGCAACCTGGCGGCCCTGCGGGTTAAATCGCGGAATCGTTAGCGCGGCTTGATCATGATCGAGCCAGCCGAAGCGTATCGCCGTTCTCAATATGCGACGCACTTTGTCGTCGATCGTAGTGAGGGAGACTTTGCCTTGTTCAATCGCGGGCTTGAGCGTCTCAAGATTCATGTGCAAGCCCGAAGGCATTTCGAGATCCTGACCGGCGTTTGCAGCCTCGACGCCGTCATAGGTCCCGGACCAATCGGACATGATCAGGCCTTCGAAGCCCCATTCCTTCTTCACCACATCGGTGAGCAGATACTTGTTCTGCGACATGTGCTGGCCGTTGGTTAGATTGTAGGAGTCCATGATGGCTCCAACGTGGGCCTCCTTAACCGCAGCCTCGAAGACGGGCAGGTAGATCTCGCGCAAAGTGCGTTCGTCAATGATTGAATCCGTATTGTGGCGATCAAACTCAGAATTGTTGCCCAGAAAATGTTTGATGGTCGCGCTCACGCCCTGGCTCTGCACGCCCCTGATGTAACCGACCGCAATACGCGAAGCGAGGAAAGGGTCTTCACCGAAGTATTCAAAGTTTCGCCCGTTCATTGGTGCACGGTTGATGTTGACGCCGGGAGCGAGCAGGAAGTGAACACCCTTGGCCCGAGAGTCACGTCCGAGTTCTGTCCCCACAAGCTCGGCCAGCGCCGGATTCCAGGTAGCGGTTAGAGTAACGCCACCGGCAAACGCGGTAGCTGGTCCAAAGTTCCGAACGCCGATTGGTCCGTCGGCCATCTTTAATCGCGGCAATTTGAGCCGAGGAACCTCACGAATGAAAAAGCCGTCGACCCCTCCAAGCAGGCCGAGCTTTTCCTCGAGCGTCATCTGGTTGAGGATGGAATCGATCCTGCGCTCGATGTCAGCCGACGATGCCAGGGAAGGCGCGGGAGCCTGCGCGGATACAGTCAATACTGTGAAGGTGATCACGGCCACGATCGAACAGATTTTTGCCATGGGGTTGTCCTTTGGTTCAGTAGCGCAATTCGACTGAGACGCAGCCCGCGGTAGCGGGCGATAGCATAAAGCCTGGGGCGCGAGCCCCAGGTAGCTGCGACGATTTCAGAATCCGAGCCCGCGGAGCGGCCGGTAGAGGTAGAGATGGAAACTCCAAACGAAGTGATACTCTGTCGGCCGCTCCGCGGGCTCTACCATTTTCCAACGCCTCCTGGGGCTTACGCCCCAGGCTTTAGGCCATCGCCCGCTACCGCGGGCTGAATTCGGCCTGAGCCCCTGCAACCTTCGCCAGCTTCTCCTTAATGGTGGGAATCCACTGACGCTGGAATTCCGGTTCCACGGTTTGCGCCAACGTCAAAGCTCTCTCATATGCGGCACGAGCCTCGCCAGGCCGTTTCCTGATCAGCATCATATCGCCAAGCAAAACTTGTGATGGCACACAGTCCGGATAGACAGCTACTGCTGCATCTGCTTCCTCGAGCGCCCGGTCCACTTGATTTGCAGCAAGCAATTCCCTTGCCCGTTGCTCGTGGACCAATGCCGAGGCCAACGGAATACTGAAATGACCGTCAAACACAAAGATGCCATGGTCGATAACGGCCGTGGGCTGAAGCTTCTGAAATTGATCGTAAGGGTTCAGCGGCCCGGGTCCGATTTCAAATCCCGAAAGTGTGCCGGCGCTAATTAGAACAGGCCCATCAATTGTCGCTGGAGCTTCAACTGGTGTTTGAAGCCAGGGCGTCAACACGGTGCGCAGAGGCTTGCATGGAATCCCATAGTAGGCAGGATCTACCAGACCCTGAGCGAAGTAAGCGATCCAACAGTCCTTCACACCACGTTTATCTAAATACTGCTTTGTGGCTTTGAGTTGTTGGGCCCAATCCGTATTCGAGTCAGTCAAATACTTGTAAGTGTTCGCTGGTCCGCCCCACAACTCATTCGCGTAGGCAATGTACGAGGGAAACACCCGCACCGACGAAACGGCATGAAAGATGAGCAGCAACGCGATCGCATATCCCCAACGTCTGTCGCTCCGAATCAAGGCCCATCCGGCGCCGCCGATGAGTACTGAGAGAAACACATACAACGGCAGAATATGGCGCACTCCAATGTTTAAGCCGGAACTCATCGACACTGCCAGGAACAACGCCGGAGGTATGGTAAGAAATAGAATCTCTCGCCACCGCTTCAGCTTACGCGTGCCGATGGCGACAACGGCCAGCAAAGATAAAATCAGAAATGGAAGTGTGGACTTTATGACAAACGCTACGGGAAAGTAGAACCACACACCGTGTGGATAGACCTTGCCTAAGATGTAGGTCTGCATTGAATCCGCGACCCAGCGCACGTCCGTCAGACCATACAAGTATGATTCCGGGAGCACGCGCCAACGGGCCAGCGTCAAGACAGCCCAGGCTTCGTGCGGTTTCAGTTTCTGAGTGTAGTCGGCTAACGATGGATTCATTTCCAATCCAGCCGGGCGCGCGTTGTATCGGAATCCGTAGCAGGCCCATAACACGCCTGCGGCGATGAGACCGGTGACAACCAGCGCCACAGCTAACCTGCCCGCGCGCCTTACAGTTCTCGCAACTGCTTCCTTACTCCAGCCTTTGACTTCGCGGTTGCGCACCACTTCACAAAGCGCCAGTAGGGTCAGCATTGGGAAGACCAGCAGACCCGTATGTTTGGCTGCAAGCGCCAGGCCCGTGGCCACGCCAACTATGATCAGACGCGCTGGAGACGGAGCTTTCACATAACGGTAGAAGGCGTAAACGGCCGCGAACATGAAACCCGACAGACCAACATCAGTAGTGACCACAGCTCCATGCGCCAGCAGATTGGGTTCAAAAACAAGTAACGTCAAGGCAATGAAAGCCGCGCCCGTTCCGAACATTTCTTTAGTGGCAAGGAACACAAGCAGTGCCAACAGTAATGTAAAGAGCGCTGCGGCCATGCGAGTACGGAACAGGATCATCTCCGCATCGTTTTGATAGAGGAAATCCCTGCCGTCCATGAATGCTTCTGTTTTGAAATCGCGGTCCTGCAATTTCGGAGTTTGCAGCGGCAGGCGGAGCAGTGGCACAGTGGCAACGAGTTTGACCAGTGGCGGATGTTCCGGGTTTAGTCCGAAATCCGCGTTGGTCCATGACCGGTAGCCGGCAAAGATGTGGTCACCCTCATCCCACGTCTGAGACTCCTGCCGTACTGAGAGTGCCAACTGAAGAGAGAGCACCGTCAACAGACCCACGACACTCACCACAATGATTGTTCCGCGTCTAGTCACAGGGTTGACAGTCAAGGCCTCTCCTACGAGTTCAAGTTAGCCCGCGGTAGCGGGCGATAGCGTAAAGCCTGGAGTGGAGCGCAGCGGAACCCCAGGAACCCGATACGACAAAACTTGTAGAGTCCGCGGAGCAGCCGATAGAGCAGAGATGGAAACGCCTAGCGAAATGATACGTCTGTCGGCCGCTTCGCGGACTTCACGATTCTACTGCACTAAATTCCTGGGGTTCCGCTGCGCTCCACCCCAGGCTTTACGCTATCGCCCGCTACCGCGGGCTGGACTGCTGCAAATCCATTAGCCACTAACGCCACCTCGTGAGCACCGTCACGTAACATCCAATCGCCGCCATCGCGATCCCGGCGATGGCCGTCAGCGCTAAAAGCCATTTGCTCATTCGGTATACAGACGGCAGCTGCTTCCACTCCACCCAGATCATCGCCAGACACCACAACCCACACCCCAGCACGCCGGCAAAAGGCGCGACGATGCCGGCGAGTACGACCGTCTTAAAACCAGTCCAGAGAAGCAGCAGTCCACCCACGGCCGTGTAGAGAATGACTCGCAAGCGCAATCGATCGAAATTCCAATCACGCTTGGGCCAGATGGCTATCGCTATCTCGTACGTTGTCCGCGCGTACACAGGTAACATGCCGTAGATCGCGCCGAAGATAGCGAAAAACACGCCCGCCTTATAGACACTAATCAATCGTGGATGGATTAGACTGAGAAACTGGGACTGCTGGCTATAAAGATCCGCGTCAGTCGGAACCAGTCGTAACGGGTGAAGCACGGCCGCTCCCAGGACCATGAAACACGTCGTTATCAATAAGACACTGCCGAACGAAATCGTAGTATCAAGCGCGGGCGCTCGCAGCCACGTCAGCCCTGGGCTGGAATTGGCGAACGCTTTCAGCGTTATCATTTTCCGATAAGCAACCGCTGCTTCCCTACACTTGCTATGGTCCAACCAACTTCTCCAGCTCTTGCGCCGCCCTCTCGACAGCTCGCTTGGCCTCTGCTACCGCCTTTACTGCTCCTGCTGCCTCGGTTGCAATGCTTCGCGCGCGTTGGATCGCATTCTGCGACGCAGCTCGCACCTTTTCAAAAACCGCTTCGGCGTCGCGCTTACGCTTCTCAGCTTCCTTAACCTCTACGTTGGCTTTTTTCTGCGCTGTTTCCAAACTCAGCACCCTGGCTTTCGCTTCGGTCAATGAGCTCCTGGCCTCCTGCACTGATACTTTCGCTGCAGCTATCTTTGCCTGACGGGTCTGTTCAAACCGGTTCGTCTTGCCGGCTGACTCAGCCTCTCGCCGCGAGCTCGCCACACGTTCCGCTTTCTGTGAAGTGGTGACCCGCGCCGGTTCCTCTTTCATCTTCGGCATGCCGGCGGCTGGGATCAACGACGCGAATGACTCGAAACCTGGAGGATCCACGTCGCGAGTTAGTCGCCCGGGACGTTGAGCATCGGGAAGCGTTGCGTAGGCAGACATACCCTCGAGAGTAGTGCTGATGCGGTGAATCATCTCCGGAGTTGGGCTGCTGCCTGCACCTGTAAGTAATGCAGCTGCCAAATCTGAAAGGTGCGAAAGCGCCTTTCGTCGCGCGTCCAGCGCTTCGCGCATGTCGGCGATCTTCCCGGCGCGACCCGAGGTCTGAGCTTGACGAAAGCGCTGACCCGTCTCAATCAGCTGGTCGAATGCCTCACGATGCTGCCAGTAGAGTTGGTTCACGGCCCACGCCGAGACTGTAGGCTTGACCAGCGCCGTAACGTACTCCGCGTCGTCGCGGCGTCCGCTCTGCTTCAGTTGCGCGGCCAGCGCTTTGCGCCCGGCGATGAACTCGGGCAATGGAAGCTTGAACAAAGCATCAAGCTCATCGTCAAGCCTTCCCTTCGTCTCGCGCTCTTTACGTTTTCCGTTCGCCGGCTTCTTTCCACCGTTTTTCGCCATTAATCTAGTCTCTCATCGTTTTCAAAAAATCTCACAACGCAACAGTTCGGGGAGCGGGTAATTGTGTGGCTCTTCGTCGCGGAGCCACGGCTGGCTTTAGCCCGGCCTTTAACGCCGGGGATCAGATATTTAACTTCGTGAACTAACCTCAATCCAATAATAGATGAGCAGAGAGGCCACACGAAATTTGCTTCACGCTTCATTCATCTCGTATCTTACTGCCCCTGCAATAAAAACCAATACGAGGAAGGTACGGAGATGATTCATCACGCGGTATCAGTCGCAGGCTTAATTGTCTTCGCGGGAATCGCCTGGTTGCTTTCCACTAATCGGCAAAAGATCGCCTGGAAAACGATCGCGTGGGGAGTCGCTTTGCAACTTCTCATTGGTTTGATTATTTTTCGCTTACCCGGTTCGCATCGAATCTTACTCTGGCTGAACGATGTGGTGCTGGTCTTACTCAATGCGTCAAAGAGCGGTTCGGTATTCCTTTTTGGACCACTTGCGGCCAGCCCCGGCGAGTCCGGGTCCGTCGGCTTCATCCTCGTCTTTCAAGTCCTTCCAGTCGTAATTTTCTTTGCAGCGTTCACCTCTATGCTTTATCACCTGCGGGTGCTGCAAATATTTGTGCGGCTCTTCGCCAGGCTCTTCCACCGAACAATGAAAATCAGCGGCGCAGAATCACTCTCCAGTGCCGCCAACATCTTTGTCGGAATCGAATCAGCGCTGGTGGTGCGCCCGTATCTCGAAAAAATGACGCGCTCGGAGTTGCTGCTGGTGTTGACTACCGGGATGGCGACGGTCGCATCAAGTACGCTCGGCGTCTATGTGGCGTTTCTAAGCGGAGTGTTTCCAGAGATAGCCGGCCACCTGATCTCTGCTTCGGTGCTGGCGATTCCTGCTTGCGTGGTGGTTTCGAAACTGCTAATTCCCGAAACCGACACTCCGGAAACAATTGCAGCCGTTCCTTCAGAAGACGAGTCGGCGCGTTCAAAAAATCTGATAAGCGCGATTATCGAAGGCGCTATGGACGGGCTGAAGCTGGCGGCCGGAGTCTCGGCGCTACTTATCGCCATTCTCGGACTGGTGGCTTTGGTCGACAGATTGCTCGGCGCCGCAGGCGCGTGGTTGGGAATGAGCGAACCGCTGTCGTTTGTCAGAATCTTGAGCTGGTGTTTCTATCCCTTCGCCTTTCTGCTTGGCTTGCAAACGAGTGACATCCCAATAGCGGCTCGCTTGTTGGGCGAGCGGGTCATCCTTACTGAAGTTTTTTCCTACAACCACCTGGCTCAGTTAATCTCCAACGGACAGATAAGCGATCCCCGGACAGTAGTGATTTTAAGTTACGCACTTTGCGGATTCGCGCACGTGGCAGCGATGGCGATTTTTGTCGGCGGCACGGCGGCACTTGCGCCCTCGCGGCGCGACGACCTCGCCAGCCTCGGCTTGCGAGCCTTGCTGGCAGCTACCTTGGCGACGCTGATGACCGGATGCGTGGCCGGCATATTCAGCAGCGGCGAAGGAGTTTTGCTATTTAGACCAGGGTAAGTTAGAGGAAACGCGTTTGTGACAGGAGGGCGTACCTAGCTATAACATCTCGCTCCTTTGGAGCGAAAACGAATTCGACTGTTACACCAGTAACTAGTAACGCGACCCGTATTGGAACTCAAGGATTTCAAGCGTGTTTCGCTGGCAGCCGGCGAAAGTAAGACCGTCGAGTTCATCATCACACCCGGCAGACTCTCGTTTCTTAATCTGAAGATGGAAACCGTGGTTGAGCCCGGTTGGTTCGACATTATGGTTGGGACCAATTCGACAAAGTACCAGACAGTAAAGCTTGAAGTGGTTGCGAAGTGAATACGTTGAAAGCGTTCGGCTTCAAAGAAAGTAACGCCGAAAGTATTCGGCAAATTAAAAATATAACGCGGACAAACCACCTTTGTTGGTCGCAACTCTGAACGTTGCGACGGGTTTGCGATTCCGAGGGCGGCGGCGCAACCCTTTCAGGGTTGCTATTAATGAGCGTGCCCTTTTTAGCCCAGGGTTTCAAAGCAGACCCTGGGCTGGAATTAGCGAACGCCTTCAGCGTTAGACCTTTTCTTCATACTAGCGTTGATGCGTCAGGGTAATCAGATCTTATCGTAAGTATTTGTTGAAGAATTCGAGGGTGCGCGTCCATGCAAGCTTGGCCGCGGTTTCGTCATAACGCGGTGTCGTGTCGTTGTGGAAACCATGCTGTGTGCCGTCGTACATGTAGAGTTGATACACCTTGTGGTTGGCCTTGAGCGCTGCTTCATAAGCGGCGATACCGGCGTTGACGCCCTGGTCGTTGCCCGCGTAATGAAGCAACAGTGGCGCAGAAATTTTGGGAACATCTTCTGCGCCTGGCTGGCGGCCATAGAACGCCACACCGGCATTCAAATCAGCGCCCAACCGCACAGCCAATTGATTCACCATCCCGCCGCCAAAGCAAAAACCCACCGCGCCAAGTTTGCCAGAGGAGTCCGAACGCGCTTTTAGCCACTTTGCCGCCGCGATGAAATCTTCGGTCATCTTCTTTCCATCGACCTTGCGAAAGGCGACAGCGCCGGCCTCGTCGTTGCCGGGATAGCCACCGACCGAAGTTAACCCGTCGGGTGCGAAGGCGATGAAATTGGCCAGCGCTAGCCGGCGCGCTACGTCTTCGATATAGGGATTGAGTCCGCGGTTTTCGTGAATTACGAGCACTACGGGGAACTTTTTCCCTTTCGCCGGACGAGCGAGGTAGCCCTTGATCGAGGCGTTCCCGGCCGGAGATTGCACGACTTCGTAGCCCACTTTTATGCGTTTGTCATCAGCCGGCACCTGCTGCGCCCAGGCGTAGTTGGGTTTCAGGCTCTCGAAAATTGCTGCCACCGTGAGGCCGCCAACCGCAAATTTCACGGAGCGGTCGAGGAAGGTGCGACGATCAATATCGCCGTGCTGGTATTCGTGAAACAGGTCTAACAACTCCTGCGGATAATCAGATGCTACTTTACGTTCCATTTATTGCTCCCTACCTATGATTATGCGGACTTGTATAACTCCTCCGCCTCGTTCTAAGCGCATTCAGAAATTACACGGACTCGTTAACGCAGGCACCTTCGCTGGAACCGTATCACGAAACTTGACGGAATCTCTGCGAAGGGTTTTAACGCGTTCTTCAACTTCGTCAGGTGTCAGTGCTGACTTAGCTTCATGGAACACCCAATCGATATCTTCCTGGTACTGTCGCGCTCCGGCGACGTTAACCATGCCATCTTTAATAAACCAAAGATTGAAGTTTATCGACATGGTGTCTTCAGGGTAATAGTCGCCACCATGCTCGGCAAACAGTTTGCCATCGACGAAGTATTTAACTTTTCCACCGGCAACCTGAGTAATCAGTGTGTGCCAGCCGGCCTGGCTGCCACCGACAGTTTGGAAGACATTGTCTTTTTTCCAATTCGGCTCGGGGCTGAAAGTCTCCCAGGTAGTTGAATAAAGTGTTGGTCCAGCGATTCCCCAGCCGCCATTGGGAAGATATTCATAATCCAGCTCGCTGTAATCAAGATCCATTGGCGCCTTCAGCGGGCTAATGGTGTAAAAGCTCTGGACAATCTGGTCACCAGCCGGCCCGGAAACCGGACTGTCCGTGAACCGAACCCGCGCCGCGTAAGTCCCTTCCAGATATTTTCGCTGATGACAAATTTGGGTTTGAGTCGTGTTGGCATTGGGACCGTCCGTAGACGATGTCATCCGCAAAATGAAATTGCGAGCGTCCTTCGGGTCCTTCAGAAATGTCACGCCGCGTTCGGACCAGGTTGCGCCGGGAACGCCCGGCCAGCCGGGCGCGGTCCGAACAATCCAGCCATGCTTTTTCAGTTCTTTCTGATTGGTATAACTAAAGTCGTCAAACAAGATTTCAGGTTTTGATTTTGCGGACGAGGTAGTTGTTAGCTGCCGATCCCGGTTGCTCGCTTCCTCGGGTGAAGCGGTGGCCGGTTTTGTTGCTGAACCAAACGCCAGGATCACAACCATCATCAAAAACAGCAAGATTATGCCTGGTACACTAATACGGAAGTTATCGTTAGTCTTCATCAGCATCGCGCCTTTTAGAGTGTTGGCAGCCAGGTTGCTAATTACCTGGTTAGCTTACCTCACAATTAGAGAATCCTTACAGTGGGATGGAAAGAGCCGCGTCGGAAAGTTGTTTTTTTCGTAAAGAAAACTATTAGTTTGCACGCGCGTTGCATACCGCTCAGCATCGCAAACTCACAGTTTGCTTTACAAATCAGGACTCTGAAGAGAGTGAGAGTTTGGTAAGTGAGCCCTCAAAATGCAGATACGGGATGCGCAAGCTGTAGCCGCGCATCCCGCAAAAAGCCTTACCAGGTTCGCACTAACAAAAGCTATTAGTCACTCGCGCGGTAAAAGTAATACTCAGCTGTGTAAGGCACCTCTGAACGCTGGCCAATGACTGAGCCGGGAGCAGTTGGTGGAATGCCGCCCGTAGTATTCAACCGCTGCACAAAGGTCACCGAGCTGAAAATTCCGGCACCATCGGTCGAGACCTTCTGTAGCTTTAACCACGCAATGGCACTCGAGTCGGGAGTGCATCCTGTACCTGGAACACGCGCAGCGACAACTTTGCTGCCACTGTTACTTTCCCAGGTTGGGCCGACATAGTGAGTGCCGACTTCCCCGTGATAGCGTGCGTCAGCGAACAATGTCGCCCGCGGTTCTACAAACGTCCAACTGCTGCCGTTCCAGCTATACACTTGTACACCCATGGCGTACACACGAAAGGCCAATTCATTTCCCGCCTCCACCTGCAAGGACTCACAGCCTGATGGCAAGGTTTGCGAACTGTCTAAAACGCTCGCAGGTGACGCCGGTACCGCCGTTGATGAGAGCCCAGCGATGCTGAGCAGAAGCACAAGCGCGACGACGCGCTCTATTTTCAGGTAACGCATTACTCTTCTCCTTTAATTGCAAGTATTGCTTGCAGTTTCCTTTTCATAACTTCTCCGATTTGGACCCGTTCTATCTCGGAGACGTAGCTTCGCAACGCTCGCTTCCCATGGTTTGCATTAACAAAACGCGGGAGCGATTTGCTGAATACGTTCTTTTAGTTCAGGGGACAGACTTTGCAAGACCGCCTGGAAATTCGGGTGAATCATGCCCGAACCGAGATAGGTCCAGCGATTTGCCTGTGTCTGAACTTGCACGAACTTTTCGCGTTCGCTAACAGTAAGCGTGCGATTAGTGGCGCGCTCTAACGATTCGAGGTCAAACTGCGTCTGGGCTACCAACCCCTCGGCAATGAACCCACCGATCTCCAGGTATTCCTCAAACGCGGTATCGATATCTTCCCGGTTGCGGCCTTCAGCCAGCGCTTCGACCACTAGAGCGTCGAGCCGGGCGTGCTGCGCCTCTTCCATCCAGTGGTTTCTGAGCAGGCTCTTGAATTGTGGATCCAAATCCTGATCGTCTTTTATGCCCTCGAGGTAATGTTGTTGCGTCATCCACTCGATTTGTAGAATCGCCAGGGCCACCGCCAGCGGATCGTGCGCCAGGATCGCCTTGCCGATGGCGTCCGCTGGGCCAATCACCGCGCACTCCACGCCGAAGCCTGCTTTGAACTCCTCACGGAAGCGTTTGAAGAGGTGAATGTGTTTTGCTTCTTCGCCCGCGAATTGCAGCAACGCACGCACGCGGTAGTCGTCGCCGCTGAGGTGGGGACGCGCATGATCCATCAGAAACGGCAGGATGAATTCTTCTACTACTCCGAAAATGCAGAGATAAGAGTTTCCTCTGATCTGATTCAACGTTCGCTTTTCATCCGCGCTCAGAAAGTCGAGCGACTCGACGCGTGCCAGAGACTCCGGCATGAACGGCTTCGAGAAGTCCAGCCGTTTGTCACCGCCGATAATGTCTTCTATGCGCCAGTTCACCTTTTGCGAAGCGACCAACGCCGTTTGATATGAATAACCCTGGCTTTTCGTGTTCACCATTTCAGTTGCAGTACTCATATTTCCTCTTTCTTTTAGTCAGTTACATTGCCAGGCGGACGGCTCAACATCGCCATTCTTCGTTCAGCGTAGTAGCTCGTCCGCCGCCTTCGCTGGGGAGGCTTCAATGCCTCCCTATCTCAAGTGCGCAGATAGAGTGGAAAAACCGTCACCGGCCGAAAAAAATTTTCAGAGACTAAAACAGGCGACTAAAAAAGGACCGAACCACGCGTTAAAGGTTAGACGGACTGATATGTTAAATTTAGGCCATTCTAAGCGGAGTGCCCCGCCAAGGAGATTTCCGCGATGACTGCAGCCTCGCCACAGGACGTCACACAATTGCTCGCGGCTTGGAGCGACGGAGACGAAGCGGCGCTTGAACAACTGGTTCCTATCATTCAAGCCGAACTCCGCCGGCTAGCCAGGCATTATCTGAGGCGCGAACGCCCCGGCCACACACTGCAAACTTCTGCACTGGTGAACGAAGCGTACGTCCGTTTGATCAACTGGAAGGCCGCGCGCTTCGAAAGTCGCGCGCACTTTTTCGGCGTCTCGGCGCAGTTGATGCGGCGGATTCTCGTAGACTTCGCGCGTAGCCGGCCTCGAGTACGAGGCAACTCGGTGCGTCACGTTTCGCTCGAGGAGGCTCTAGCGGTCAGTTCGGAAACGGATGCTGACCTGGTGGCGCTTGACGAAGCACTGGTCGACTTGGCAAAACATGATCCCCGCAAGGCACGAATCGTTGAGCTGCGTTTCTTCGGAGGCCTGACTGTCGAAGAGACTGCGGCGTTTCTGGACATCTCACCAGCGACAGCACTCCGCGAATGGCACAAAGCGAAAGCGTGGCTCTACAAGGAATTGAGCGCGCCAGGAGAAAATGGAGACTAAGAGGTGGCAGGAGATTGATGGGCTCTTCGACGCGGCGCTGGACCTCGACCCAGCGGCGCGCGATGCCTTTCTGACTAAAGCTTGCGGGGGTGATGATGAGCTCCGGCGCGAAGTGGAATTACTACTTGCCTCTCACCAGCGCGCGGAAAAGTTTATCGAAGTACCAGCGATGGAGGTGGCAGCTAAGGCCGCCGCTGCGAACGGAGATACTTTCTTCGGTCTCGGACGAAAAATTGGTCCTTACCGCGTTTTGTCTCTTCTCGGCATGGGAGGAATGGGCGAAGTTTATCTTGCCGAAGACACGCGACTTGGTCGCCGCGTAGCGCTTAAACTCTTGCCGCCGGAATTCACTCACAACGCTGAACGCATCTACCGTTTCGAGCGCGAAGCCCGCGCCGCCTCCGCTCTCAACCATCCAAACATCGTTACCATCTACGAGGTCGGCCAGAGCGACGGCACCTACTTCATAGCCACCGAGTTAGTCGAGGGTCAGACGCTACGCGAGTTAATGCCGCCGGCCCGCACGGAGATCAAAGTGGCGCTTAACGTAATCCTCCAGGTAGCGGACGCGCTGGCAGCCGCACACGCCGCCGGGATCGTTCATCGCGACGTCAAGCCCGAAAACATCATGCTGCGGCCAGATGGATACGTGAAGGTTCTCGACTTCGGTCTGGCGAAATTGAGCGAGCCGGACTCAGTAACCGACAAATCTCAGAAAAGCACAGAGGTACAGCACACCGACACGGGTGCCGTAATGGGTACGGCCGCCTATATGTCTCCTGAGCAGGCCCTCGGACAGGTAGTTGATCACCGCTCGGATATCTTCAGCCTCGGGGTGGTGCTATACGAAATAATGTCAGGAATGCACCCGTTTAGGGGACCTACCGCGGCCGCCACTTACGCTGCGCTGCTCAATGAGGAGCCACCGTCGCCCATAAATTCCAATCCGGACATTTCTCCAGAGCTGGAACGCATTATCATCAGAGCTCTGGAAAAAGATCGCGAGATGCGTTACCAAACCGCCTCCGACTTGCGTGCGGAGTTGAAACGCTGGCAGCGTGCGCGCGACTCGTCTCCAACCGCTTCAACGCCAATCCTGCGCACTCTCAGAAAGTCGCAGCTGCGACGCCGTGCGCGCTCTCTAAAGGCCGCACTCGCCGTCACGGCACTGGTGCTGGTTGCGGCTTTGGTCTTTGTCGGTTTGCGAAGTTCACAACCGCGAGAGATTGCGGCGCCGCTGAGGAATTTGAGCTTTACGCAGCTTACGGATCAACCGGGAGCAGAGTTCTTTCCCAGTCTGTCGCCTGACGGCAAATCGGTAGTTTATGCGAGCAAGATGTCGGGTAACTGGGACCTGTACTTACAAAGAGTAGGCGGAAAAAATCCACGCAACCTGACAAACGACTCAACGGCCGACGAGACGCAGCCCGCCTTTTCGCCTGACGGAGAGAGGATCGCATTTCGTTCTGAAAGAGATCACGGTGGTCTCTTTGTAATGGGAGCTACCGGCGAATCAGTGAAGCGATTGACTGACTTCGGCTTTCACCCAGCCTGGTCCCCCGATGGACGCGAAGTTGCATTTTCTACACACAATATTGAAGACCCAAATGATCGGAGTTTGGAGCGGAGCGATATCTGGATCGTCAACGTCGCAACCGGGGAGAAGCGTCAACTCACCGGCGAAACGGTTGGCGACGCGGCGCAACCACAATGGTCTCCGACCGGTGCGCGTATCGCCTACTGGAGCAGGCGTAAGGGCGGACAACGCGATCTCTGGACGATCCCAGCGAACGGCGGTACCCCAGTCGCCGTCACCGATGATGCGGACTTCGACTGGAATCCTGTGTGGGCGCCCGACGGTAAATATCTCTACTTCGCCAGCGACCGTGGCGGGCAGATGAACCTCTGGCGGGTTGCCATCGCCGAGAAGACAGGCGTCGTCACAGGGCCACTGGAGTCGATCACTACACCGTCGCCTTATGCTCAGCACCTCAGTTTTTCGCACGATGGGAGGCAAGCAGTTTACGTTAGTCAGGTTAGTAGCAAGCACATTCTGAAAGGCGACTTCGATCCTGATAGCGCGGTCTTGACGTCAGAGCCTGTCGCTATCACGCAAGGCTTCAAACACACCGCGCAACCCAACCTTTCACCGGATGGCCAGTGGTTCGTCTATAGCACTCAAGGCGATAAGCAGGAGGATCTCTTCATTATCGACAAGGATGGTGCGGGCGCGCCCCGCCAATTAACCGACGATCACTTCAAGGATCGCCATCCCCGTTGGTCGCCTGATGGCAACCGCATCGTCTTTTACTCAGACCGTGGGGGTACGTATGAAGCCTGGACAATTAATCGCGATGGCAGCGGTCTGAAGCAAATGACTTTCAACAACGGCCTAACTGTGATCTATTCCTTCTGGTCACCCGATGGATCGCGCCTGGCGTACAATCTGCGTGATGAGTCGTGTTGGATCATTGACACAGCAAAGTCATGGACCGAGCAAACGCCACAACGTATCCCTGATCCTCCCGACAATTCCGGCATTTTCAGAGCCTTCTCATGGTCGCCCGATGGTCGTAAGCTTGCCGGCTGGATCAACGACCCCAACGAAAAAGTCGGCATCCTCACCTATACGTTTGAGACTAAAAAATTCGAACGGATCACTGATTTTGGTTCCAGACCTATCTGGCTGCACGATAGTCGGCGGATTGTGTTTAGGGACGCCGGCAAACTTTTCCTCGTGAACACCGATACCAAGAAGATTCAGGAGATTCCACTTCACTCGCCTAATCCTGTAATCGAATACGGTCTCAATAACAATAGTCGCACGCTTTATTACACACTGCTCTCGACCGAAGCGGACGTTTGGATGATCAACCTGGAGTAGGCAACAACTTTCGCTAGAGTTTGTGTAGTTGAGGACTGTCTCGTGCACCGCGAGCAGATCGGAGAGTTTGCGGTTGTCCTCCCCCGTGAGCGGGAGAGCATTCACAAAAGGGCCAACTCAGTATTCTTCTCGATTCAAGAGCCCTGGCAACTTTGCTGCGAACAGTAAATTTGGTTGCGCAAGGTCACGCAGAGTTGTGGAGTAATTCGCTCTAACCGGCCTGGATCATTTGGCGCTGCATAACATTCCGCTGGCTTTCCGGCCGGAACAATAATTGCACAACTCGGTACAGTAATTCTAAAAGTACCGGCACCCTCGTCAACCCCAATGGGCTTACGCTGTCCAGGCGCCCACCGTGTGCCGGTTCACACAGGAGGCAAACTCTCATGGAAAACGGCATTAGCGATGGCATAGGAAGACGCAGCTTTCTTAAGGTCGTAGGTGCAGGTGCGGTTGGCGCGATTCTGATCGACCCGATCTCTTTGACGGGCAACGGAGCATCCGTCGTGGCCCAGTCTTCTCTCCTGACTAGATTCACGGAACAATTGCCGATACCACCGGTTATCGATGCCCGGGCCGGAGGCAGTTTCGATTTGACCATGGCTCCGGGCATGCATTCATTTCACAGTTCATTGCCGCCCACGCCTGGCTGGGGGTATGGCGGCGCGTCTTACCTGGGACCGACATTTCAAACCATGCGTGCCGTGCCGATTGATGTAACAGCCATTAATTCACTTGGCACACATCCTCTCGCTGCTGTCATCGACACGAGCCTGAATGGCGCGTTGGAATCTGACAAAACGAATCCGCGTGTGGCTGTCCATTTACACGGCGGAAACACTGACCCGCAGAGCGATGGTGGTCCAGAAGACACTTTCACTGTCGGTGAACATCGAACCTATCACTACAACAATGACCAGGAGGCAACAACGCTCTGGTATCACGATCATGCGATGGGAATCACCAGACTGAACGTGTACGCAGGGTTGGCTGGTTACTATCTCCTGAGGGATCAGTACGACACCGGCGAGTCTGACAACCCCATAGGCTTGCCGAGCGGCCCGTATGAAATTCCACTGGCGATTCAGGACAGGATGTTCAATCCGGACGGCACTCTCGCCTATCCGCTAGGTGAGTTTGGATCGATTTGGGCCCCTGAGTTTTTTGGCGACGTCGCAACAGTGAACGGTAAAGTGTGGCCCAACCTGAATGTTGATCGCGGACTTTATCGGTTCCGCATGCTCAACGGCTCTAATGCGCGCATCTATGACCTACGACTTTCCAATGGTCGCATGATGTTTCAGATTGGCAGCGAAGGTGGTTTGTTCAACTCGCCGGTAGCACTCAATCGATTGATCATGGCTCCGGGAGAACGGGCCGACGTGCTGATAGACTTTTCCGGATTGGCTGCCGGCACAAAGATCGTTCTCAAAAATGTTGCCCCTGTACCCTTCCCGGATGGTCCACGCTCGCGCAGGCGAGGTGGACTGCCCATCAAGGAGATCATGCAGTTCACCGTCGGTGCAGCCAACGGCTTCACCGGAACTATTCCCACTGTCCTACGAGAGACTCCTATTCAGCCATTGACCGCTCCGGTAAGGGTTCGCAATCTAACACTCGTGGAAATTGCTGACCCAGATACCGACGCTCCCTTAATGGCGCTTGTCAACAATCTTCCTTTCGACACGGATCACATCGAAGAGCCGGTGGTCGATACCGTTGAGCAGTGGAACATCATCAACACCACTGGTGATACGCACCCCATTCACCTACACCTGGTTCAGTTTCAGCTTCTCGGTCGTCAAAAGTTCAATGTTGAGGCCTTTATGGAAGCCAACTATCCGGAGTTGCCTGATCCTGAGGCCGCTGGAGTTGGGCCGTGGCCGGTGCCATCAGCCGACGTCTTTGCCAGAGGGTCGTTGAGAGATCCGGATCCGAACGAAAGAGGATGGAAAGATACGGTTAGGGCCAATCCGGGAGAGATCACTCGACTGCTTGTGCCGTTCGGGGCGGCAGCCGCTAGCGGAGTGCCATTCGGAAATTCATTCACCGGAGAATATGTATTCCATTGTCATATCCTGGAACACGAAGACAACGAAATGATGCTGCGCTACCGAGTCGTGGCGTCCTAAGGAACGTCAGACTTGCGTGCGCCTCCCGTTCTTCTTTAGTCCTTCCTGATTGGTATCGCTGAAATCGTCGAACAGAAACTGTCTGTCTTCGTGCAATTCGACGAAGCGAAAGTTTTTGACTTACCGAGCATCCCGATCTGATGGGAGAAGAACGCACAGGAAGTAAAAGTCGTCTGCATCCTGGACCTCGTTGCCGTTCACGTCCTCCCACAATCGCCCGCCCAGGTAGCCGCGGTCGCCGGGGCCAAACTCGGTCGCACCGTTTGCTAAGAGCTGGAAGGGACCTTCCATAGGCAGATCCGCTACAGCGACGATTGCGTCGTAGTAGAGGCCCTGGCTGGTGACGTAAAGGATGATCCTCGCGAGCGGACCGTGCCTTCGCCGCGCAAAGGGCCGTGGGATCGTCACCGTCCCCTGGTTAATTGTCAGCTCGCCTCCCAAAAAACTCTCTAGAGCCTGCGCGGCAAACTGACCCGATGAGTTGAGTCCCGAGAAGGTCGAGACGAAGGTCAGCGTGCCCATGGGACAACCATCCGGGTCGAGGCAGCCGTAGCCGCCAGGATCGTCGACGTTGCCAAAAGATACTGTCACGTTGAAGAGCGGCAAGTCTGTCACCATCGCACCTACCGGGGTGATGCCCAGCAACTGCGCAGAAGTCGTCGCAGTTAAATTGCTACCAACGTTCAAATGCATTGCCGCCGACCCTGGGACGTAGCCCGGAATGTCGTAGATGGTGATGAGTTCCGTAGGTGGGCCCGAATAAATGCCCTGGTTATTGGTGAGCAGGATGTCGTAGTTGAACTGGGTGTTGCCGCCCACGGGCGCGGTGCCCGTAAAACGCGCCTCGATGTCGGCGCGAGCCTCGGTGGCGCCATACCAGAGCGCCCCTAGCAAAAGCAGATAGCGAACCGCGTGTCTGAAAATGTCTCTCATAGGTCCAAACCTCCTTCGCTGAAAGATCTATCCTGAGAGATAACGCCAACGTCACCCGACAAAAACTTGCCGTGATGATTAAGGGGGAACGGGCAGTTAACGCCATTCTCTAATGCGAAATGGCAGTTTGTACGGGCGCGGCGATGAGCAGGGGTCAGTCGGTCGGGAAAGGGGTTCCGGCAGTCTCCGGATCACCGGATGCAGTGCCTTGATAGGCTCTTCGGTGACAGCCCCGCAGGAAAATGGTTACTACGGTCGCGCACTCTACACCCAGTGGCCCTGGCGGTCAATAGGTATTCAAATGCGGTTGAGACTTACTTGCAGTGGATGTTTAGGAGTGCGATTTTGCTGTTGAAAATGGTAGGCGCGTGGGGACTTGAACCCCAGACCTCTGCCGTGTCGAGGCAGCGCTCTGCCAACTGAGCTACGCGCCTATGGTCGTTTCAAATCGCTTCAAACACAGTGTTTTCAAAAGCGTGCCCGAAAAGTAACAAAGCACCGATCACGTGTCAAGCAACGGCCCAAAAGTAACTGGTTCAGTTTGTGCGGTTCAGCAACACAACTCGACAAGCGCTGCATAAATACGGAACCGGGAGCAGTAGCGACCGGTCCAAGCCTCGCGGCAGTCAACAATGAATAGTCAAATAAACTGGGTTATCGAATCAACAACCTTATAATCAAAGCTGAGCATCTCGCGCCGGGCCTCCGGTCGCTACTGCTCCCGGTTCCGCATTTGTGTTTCGCGACTGTTCAACCCTTCGCCGCGACCGCTTCCCACTCGCTATAAAGAACTGTAAGGCGTGCCTCTGTTTGCCTGTATTCCTCATCCAGTTTGATTAGCTCAGTCGCATTGCGCGCCACCTCGGGCAACGACATCTTGGCTGAGATGTCATTCAACTTCTTCTCAGCTTCCGCGATCTTTGCTTCAAGTAGTTCTGGATTGAGAGCCTTGTTTTTCTTGATGACCTTTATCGCCGGAGCTCGCTTTGCCGTCGTCGTTTTTGCTTTTCCGCTCTGTTTCGATTTACCGGCCGGCGCGGGTTCCGCCTGCCTGGCTGTCACAGCTTCGGTGCCCCCGCTTAAATCGTTCAAACTCTTCTCTGCAAACACGGGAGCTCTGTTCATTGACCGCCCAGAGGCTTTCCAATCGTGATACTCGGTGTAGTCGCCGTCATAGTGTTCGGCAAGTCCTTCACCATCGAGCGCCAGGATCTGTGTGGCGATACGGTCCAGGAAATATCGATCATGGCTAATCGTGAGGATGGTTCCCTGGTAGGCATCGAGCGCTTCCTCAAGAGCCTCACGCGAAGGGATGTCCAGATGGTTGGTCGGCTCATCGAGTACTAACACATTGACGCGCGAGTAGATCAACTTCGCCAGCGCCAGCCTTCCCTTCTCTCCTCCGGATAAGTCGCGAACGTGTTTGTAGACATCGTCGCCTCTGAAAAGAAACTTGGCCAGGAATGAACGCAACTCACCAGCAGTCGCTCCCGGAGACGCAACTCTGCGCAACTCCATGATGATTTCATTTCTATCATCGAGATCGTCCAATTGCTGAGCGTAGTAACCGACTTCAACTTTTGTGCCCCAACGGATTTCACCGGACAGTGGCGGTATCTGCTTCAATATTGTCTTTAGAAATGTAGTCTTGCCGGACCCGTTTGGCCCGATAATACCAAGGCATTCAGATCGACGAAGGACAAACGAAATATCGCGCGCGAGGACCTTGTCAGGATATCCAATGGTCGTCTGGTCGACCGTCAGCACGTGATTCCCCGCTCGCTCGATTGAACGCAGGCGAAAGTCACCAGATGACTGATCCGCACGCACAGCGTCGACGCGCTCCAGCTTAGCGAGCATGGTGCGACGCGACTTAGCCTGTTTGGTTTTTTGTCCGGCAAGATTGCGGCGGATGAATTCTTCGGTTTTGGCAATCAGTTGCTGCTGATTATCGTAGGCGCGCTGTTGCGCTTCTCGACGTTCCTCGCGCTCAATCAGGTAGTCGGAATAGTTGCCGGTATAGCTGGCAGCGCGTCCATTTTCCAGTTCGATGATGCGACGGCAGGCGCGATCCAGAAAATAGCGATCGTGCGAGATTATGACGAACCCCGAAGGATAACTTTGCAAAAATTCTTCGAGCCATTCCACTCCCGTGACATCCAGATGGTTTGTGGGCTCGTCCAGCAACAGGACGTCGGGCTCAGCGAGCAGCAGGCGAACGAGGCCAAGACGATTTTGCTGTCCACCCGAGAGCTTCTCCGTTTCCAGCGACCAGGTGCTGCGATCAAATCCGAGGCCCTGCAGGATTGATTCGGCTTTGGCGGTGTATTCAAAGCCGCCCTCCCGCTCAAACTGATGTTGCAGATCGCTGTAGCGCTCGAGGATTTTCTCGAGGTCGTCCGGAGCTTCTCCCATGCGATGCTCAAGTTCGTGCATCTCATGTTCGATCTGTTGCAGATGTCCAAACGCCGCCAGCGCAGACTCGTGAATCGTCGAGCCGGGTTCAAAGTGAACGTGTTGAGCCAGCAAACCGAGACGCATTCCGCGCGCACGTATGACCTCGCCGCGATCTGGTGGCTCTTCATTGTTGATGAGTCGAAAAATTGTCGTCTTGCCGGAACCGTTTCGGCCCACCAGCCCGACATGTTCGCCAGGGTTTATCTGAAGCGAGACGCCACGCAAGACATCCTGCGTGCCGTAAGACTTATAAACTTCGGAGAGTCGAAACAACATCTTTGCGTTCTGCGGACTTTAGCTAATCGTAAAAGCGGGGCAAAGCGCTGCCTTCAAAAAAAGCGGGTGCGGAGCTGCTAAGCCTCCGGCACCCGCGCAAACCTGTTAACCGAACGTTACGGCTTCACTGAGGCGCTTGCCTTTGGACTGGCTGTGGCTGCGGCCGGAGAAGCTGGAGCTGCAGACAGCGGAGTCGTGGTTGCAGTGCTGGCCGGCGGAGATGCGACCGTGCCAGTCGACGCCGGCCTTAGCCCAAGATTGCTTGGGTTATTAATCATATTGGCCGCCATGTTGTTAACTATCTTTGACTCGTTCATGGAGGTCTCAAGCAGGGCCCCGTTCAAGATGTCCGAACGCTGTTTGGTCAGCGCCTGAGTAATCTGCTGACGGACACCAGGACTTTCAAGCGTAAGATTCTCAGTCTGCAAACGCTTCTCTTCAAGTTTGAAGATATACCATTTCCCGTTAGCGAATCTTACCGGTTCCGTCTTATCGCCAGCCTGCATACTAAAGAATTTGGTGATCAGCTCAGGCGGAAATCCGTTTTGTTTCAGATCGTCTTCGGTAGCAAAGCCGATATCACCGCCGCGCGGCACACTGGTGGGATCCTCGCTTTGTGCTCTCGCTACCGTAGCGAAATCTGCATTACCTTTTAACTGTTGATTGATGTTGTCAATTTTCAACTTGGCTTCCGCATCGCTTTTCGCATCGTTCCGCGTAATGCCCTGGCTACTATTATCAGCGGGATCGGCCATGATCATCGCGAGGGCAACTCCGCGCGCACTGACAAACCGTTCACGATTGCTGTTGTAAAAGTCTTCAACCTCTTTATCGCTGACCGTGATTTTGGAGTTGTACTTCTCCTGAAGCTTCTGAATCGCGATATTCTTTCGCGTGACCTCACGGAATGATTCCTCGGTCATACTTTGCGAGGCCAGGCTCTTTTTGAAGTCGTCGTCGGTCATGCCAGATTGCAGCTTTTGCTGGTTGATGAAGGCGGTGATTTCGTCCTCGGTCGGTAACATTTTTTCCCGCTCGGCGCGCTGAAACAGCACTTCCTGTTGGATCAGACTGCCCAGCACCTGCAAACGCGCCTGGGCCAGCTCGAGCTGTGACAGCTGTGCCTGTTTGCCTCCAGACTGAGTGCTCACACCCTGCTCCACCTCTTTCGACAGGATGTTTTTCCCGTTGACAGTGGCCGCGACCGTGTTGTCCTTATTGTCGCCGCCGCCGCCGCTGTTGCTGCAGGCACCAAGAGAGAGGAGAGTCGCCGCCAAAAAAGCGGCTGTAATAGTTTGTTTTACGGTTCTATGCACTTTGGATTGTTACTCCTTTAGAAGATTGCTTTCGGTTGGCCCAGTCGTGCCGGCTTGACGATCTGGAAAACCGTTTGTTATAAATTGCGTTTCAATTATTGCCTCTTACTCAGTCCTATTGAGCCTGCGGCAGTTAGAAGCTTTGGAGGTATCATAAAAATTATGGCTAAACGTTGCGAAGTCTGCGGTAAGGGTCCTCAATTCGGGAACAACGTGTCTCACGCAAACAATCGAACGCCGCGGCGATTTAACCCGAACCTGCAATCCATTCGTGTGCAACTACCGCAAGGTGGCGCTAAACGAAAGAAAATTTGTACGAGTTGTATCAAAGCCGGAAAAGTACTTAAAGCCGCGTAAATCTCGTTTTTCTCGAAAGCAACCGGTGCCGGGTCAGTCGACCTGAGCGCCGGTTTCTTTTTGCCTGGCTCTTAGGAAACTAAGGCAATCGCCTCGATCTCGACCCGCGCATCCCTTGGCAGCCGGGCGGCCTCAACAGTGGCTCGCGCCGGAGGCGTTTCCTTGAAAAACCTGCCGTAAACCTCGTTCATTGCGGCAAACTCCTGCATGTCAGCCAAAAAGACCGTGGTCTTTACGATGCGGTCCAGGCCACTCCCCGCCGCCTCCAGCACAGCGCCAAGGTTTTTCAGGACCTGCTCGGTTTGCTCAACAATTCCCCCAGCTACAAATTGACCGGTCTCGGGATCAATCGGTATTTGACCAGACGCGAAAACCAGCCCATTTGCTTTCACAGCCTGGGAATACGGTCCAATGGCATTAGGAGCGTGCTCCGTTTGGATGATCTCCTTCACAGTTGCGATAGCCTCTTTTTTGGTGGTGCAAACAAAGGCGGGATTCTATCAGAAACACTCAGCGAAGGCCAAAGTGGCTTCCGGCGAGGACCAGCCGAGCTCCGGTCTTCCCCACACAACCTAAAAAGGATCGTCCATTCAAGCGATTTGCTGGGACCGCGGGCGCTCTCGCCCGCAACGCTTCGCAGGCGCGCAAGTTTTGAACTGCTAGTCAAGTTTTCGCGCTTCGCGCTCATTGCGGGCGGGGGCGCCCGCGGTCCCAGCAAAATCACTTGACCGGTTTGCTGTTCTTGTTGCCTTTTAGCTTCAACAGGAAGAGGATCGACGATTGCGCTAGCTAGACCGCGCCTTGCATTCTCTCAACGTCCAAAACACCAGGAACACCTTTAATAGAGTTGATAACCTTATCGAGGTGCTTGACGTCGAAAACCTCTACGGTCACCTCAACATGCCCTTTATCGTCTGAAGCCACCGAGGCGCGCGCGTCACGAATGCCTGTCTTCAAATCAGAAATTGCGCCAGTGATTCCCGCGATCATGCCGGTGCGGTTTTCGGTAACGGCAAGCAGCTTTACGGCATAAGCAGTCTTCTCCGGTCGCCCGGCCCACTCCACATCAACAATTCGTTCGCGATTAATCATCAGCGAGGCCACGTTCTTGCAGCGCTTTTCATGAACGGCCACACCTTTACCACGGGTTACGTAGCCAACGATCTCTTCGCCGTGAAGCGGGTTGCAGCAACGCGCGCGAATAACCATCAGATCGTCAACGCCGCGCACTACAATTGAATCGTCACCCAGACGAATCAGCCGCTTGACGGCGCGGACGCCACTTCGCAAACGAGACTCTTTTTGTTTGTCGAGGTGTTCAAACTGCTCGGCGCCAAGATACTTTGCGATAACGTTACGCGGAATCAGCTTCCCGTAGCCGATGCCTGCCAGCAGATCTTCAACGCGTCCATAACCGTACTCGCCGGCGACGCGCTTCATATCGCCATCGTTGTCTGAAAAGAGTTTTTTGGCCGACAACTGGAACCTTGCCGCTTCTTTTTCAAAGAGCTTGCGGCCAATGTCGATCGACTCAGCGCGTTGCTGCTCGGCCACCCAGTGGCGCACTCGATTGCGGGCCCGAGAAGTTACGATGAAGTTGAGCCAGTCGCGCGAAGGATGAGAATTTGCCGAGGTCAGAATCTCAACTACATCACCATTCTGTATTTGATTGCGCAGTGGCACGATTCGGCCATTGACGCGCGCGCCGGTGCAGGTGTTGCCGACTTCGGAGTGGATCATGTAGGCAAAGTCGACCGGGGTTGCGCCCCTTGGTAATTGAATAACTTTACCCATCGGGGTAAAGGCGTAGACGTCTTTGGGATAAAGATCCAACTTCAACGAATCGAGGAAGTCGCGCGAATCTTTGACCTCCTGCGTCCATTCAACCAATGAGCGCAAAGCCTGGAAAGCGTTGTCGTCATCGCGCGCGCCGCGTTTGCCCTCCTTGTATTTCCAGTGGGCAGCCACGCCTTCCTCGGCGATCTGGTGCATCTCCTCGGTGCGAATCTGAACTTCAAAAGATTGCGCATCAGCACCGATCACCGAAGTGTGAAGCGACTGATACAGATTGTCTCGGGGAGTTGCGATCCAGTCCTTGATGCGGCCAGGGACCGGCCGCCAGGTATTATGGATTACACCCAGGGCGGCATAACAATGCCGCACTTCGTTTGGCGTGATCACTCGCGCCGCCACCAAATCGTAGACCTGGTCCAACTCTATTTTCTGGCTCTTAAGTTTCTTCCAAATCGAATAAAGGCGCTTCACTCGTCCTTCAACGCGAACGAACGGAACCTCGGCTTCGTTCATCTTCGCTTCGATTCGCTCGGTAATGCCGCCCAGGAAAGCCTCATTCTCTGCCCGGCGTTTTTCCAGTTGCTCCGCTAACTCGCGATAGTCTTCCGGGTGCAGATGACGAAAGGCAAGATCTTCAAGCTCGCCGCGGAGTTTGCCCATGCCGAGTCGATGTGCGATTGGAGCGAAAATTTCCATCGTCTCTTCGGCGATACGCTTCCGTTTCTCCGGATTGAGGTATTGCAGCGTACGCATATTGTGAAGACGGTCGGCCAACTTGATGAGCACAATGCGAACGTCGTCAACCATTGCCAGCAGCATCTTGCGCACATTTTCCGCCTGCTGTTCTTCACGAGAGATATTACTTATTTGCGCGATCTTCGTAAGGCCGTCTACGAGGTGGGCGATCTCTTCTCCGAAGTATTGGCGGATCGTATCGAGGTCAACCAACGTGTCCTCTACAACATCGTGCAGCAATCCGGTGGCAACTGAAACCTCGTCGAGTTTCATACTGGCGAGGATATTTGCTACTTCAAGCGGGTGCACCAGGTACGACTCGCCGGAAGCGCGCTTCTGTCCTTTGTGTTCTCTGGCCGAAAAAAGGTAGGCGCGGCGCAACAGATCGAGATTCGCTTGCGGGTGGTTACGCGCAACGTTTTCGACAATTTCTTCAATCCGAATCATCTGTTTACAGCCTAAGTCTTGTACGGGGGGAGAAAATCGACCTTCAATAGTGAGTATAACAAAAAGGTGATGCCCGACTCGAAAGTCGAGCACCACCTGGTGAAACAGTTGAAGCCCGGTCTACTTCTTTGCGGGCGAGGCTGCCTTTTTGGCTTCCTCTTCTGCCTTCTTCTTCTGGTTTATTTGATTGAGCTCAGTGGTGCGCTTTTGCGCTTCTTCGCGCTGCTTTTCCAGTTGCGCCTTCTGATCGGTCTTGCCGTCCATCTCAGCGAGTCTCACCGCTTCGATGAGCAAGTTGGTTTTGTAAGACCAGGCAGGCTCGCTGTTTGGATCGAGCTTGATGGCGTTGTCGACTTCTTCCAGACCGCGCTTCATGCATGCCTGTGCCGTATCAAAATCCTTTTGGTTCTGGGGCTTCTTGTAGGCGATTGTCATCTTATTGTTCACCAGCGTCTTGGCTTGATTGCTGGGTAGTTCCGTAATTTTGAAGGAACAATCCCAATCCTGGCTGGCCAGAACAATGAAAGCTTCGGCGCGCTTCTCAGGAGGCCAACTGGTGTCGCCGGCTCGCGCAGAAATCCAGGATCGCAATTTTTCCGTCTCTTTGGTGGCGCCGTAGAGATAGGCTATCGCTTTATAAGCTTCGTCGCTCTGGGGATTTCTCTCAAGGACCATCTGGTAAGCTTTAATGGCCTCATTCGCCTTGGCTAAGTTTTCCGGAGCTTGAACACCGGGCTTGTATTGCGCGTGAATGGTGCGGGCGATGAATAACGGTGCGGTTTTGCTGTCTGGATCAAGCTCGAGGGCCCTTCGTGAATATTGCTCGGCTTCTTCAAAATGCCCATCGTGATAAGCGCGAGCGGCCTCATTCAGCTGGTTCTTTGCCCGAATACGATTGACCAGACCACAACCCGAGGTCGAGACAACAAGAATCGCCAACGCGATGACGACTCTAGTTTGAGAGAGTTTCATTTATCAGTAGCTCCATTTTAAGTGATTGGGCCCAACACCAACTGGGGCTAAAGTGCTCTGCATTGTTTTCGCTGACGGCGTAAACGCTATTGCGGAAGATCATCTACCTGCAGCCCAACAGGATTTGCGCCTGCGCCTTTGATTGCATCGATCACTTTAACGACATCACCATATTTAACCGACCGCGGGGCCTTTACGAAAACTGTCTTTTCGATTCGTTGGTTCTCGGGTAGGTCGGTGCGCGTCTCCATCCCCACCTTATAGGCGTGCGTATCGGCCCGCTGACGAAACAGCTGAAGCAGTTTCTGGCTCAGTGGAGCTGTGTCGTTAACAGATCCTATGCTGTCCTGGTTAAGCTTTAACTGAAGGTCATTGGAAATTGAAACGACGAGTGTTAATGGGTTGGGTTTTAACTGACTTAAATCTTCATTCGGATCCCTTTGGGTGGGGATGTCCGCTTCGAAGCGGCTGGGTTTAAGCGGCGTAATCACCATAAAGATGATTAACATCACCAGCAGGACGTCGATCAGCGGGGTCACATTAATGTATGGTACCGCCTTCGACGTCTTAGGTTTTGCACTTCCCTCTTCCATCAGCTTACTCCTTTAAGAGACTCTACCTCAGGTCAAAATCAGTTAGGCGGGCTTGGCCGGCGGCGCTGCTTCGCCGCCCTTTTTCTTATCTGCAACCAACCCTATTTTATCCACGCCCAGCGCTCTGACTTCGTTGATGGCATTAACTACATCGCCGTAGCTGACGCCCACGCCGCTCTTGATGTAAACAACCTTGTCTTCTTCCTTCTTGATGTTTCCCAACATCTTCTCGATCTTGTCTTTGAGTTGCTCTTTGGCCACGCGGTCTTTGCCCAGGTAGTACTCGCCATCATTAGGAATGGCAATGACAATTGAATTGTCTTTAATGATCCGCTGATCCTCCTCCGGATTATTAAGGTCCTTCGGCAGGTTCACCGTGACGCCGTGCTGCAACATGGGTGTTACCACCATGAAAATAATCAGCAGCACCAGCATAATATCGACCATCGGAGTGACATTGATCTCCGAAGTGAAGCCACCGCCTCCACCCGCTGCCATTCCCATAGCAAAACTCCTTTCCTGACCGCTAAAAAACTGCCACGCCAATAAAGCGTTGGTGGGACAGGTGAAGTCCCACCAACTTTAGACTCGAGCCCGACTTAGGCTTTCAATTGCTTGGTGCGGTTCTTAATGAAGTAATCAACCAATTCAGACGCCGAGTTGTCCATCTCAACAATGAATCCATCGACCTTGCCGGTGAAGTAGTTGAACAGCCAAACCGCCGGCACTGCTACCAACAGGCCCAGCGCTGTGGTAAAGAGCGCTTCGGAAATACCGCTCGCGACCGCGCCGATACCCGCCTGACCAGCATCGCCCATGGCGCTGAACGCGTTAATGATCCCAAACACCGTGCCGAACAATCCCACGAAGGGAGCGGTTGATCCGATCGTCGCCAGACCCGACAAGCCACGCTTGAATTCGGCAGTCTTGATTGCGATGGCTCTTTGCAGCGCGCGCTTCGAGGCTTCGATCTCGTCGCCCGATATGTCAGACGCTCCTTCATGAGCGCGAAACTCCTGCAGGCCACTGCTCACGACCATCGCCAAATGCGACTTGCGGTGCTTATCGCTGATATTGATCGCTTCTTCGATGCGATCATTCTTGAGGGCCTGAGCAACGCGCGGTGCAAACTCGCGCGACTGCTTCTTAGCCGCTGTGTAGGTCAGGTAGCGTTCGACCATGATGGCGATTGAATAAACTGACATGATCAGCAGCACGATGACCACGCCAATTGCCACAGCGCCCATACTCTTAATCATTTGCATGGGCGAAAAGTGATTTACGCCCGGCGTTGGGGCCGGTGTTGCCTCAGCTGCCTGCCACATGTATACGATCAAGCCAAATGCTTTCGTTCCTAGAAGACTGGTTAGAATAGTCACGTTAACCCTCCAAAAGGTTTTTCTAACATTGATAGCGCGCAGGGAACCCGCAGAGAGAGCCCACGAAGGCTCGCACGGCGCTGAACCTCCACGGTTTTACTGAGCCACAAAATTGTACGTGATGACGCCTGTCACCTTTACTGGCTGTCCCGATAACTTCGTCGGCGAGAATCTCGCCCCACGCGCGGCTGCCACTGCTACTGCCTGCAGCAACGGATGACCAGACACCGCGTGCGCTGAAATCACGCTGCCGTTCTCGTCGATTGTCACCTGCACAACAACCGTACCCGATGCGTGTGCCTGCCTGGCTATCGGCGGATAATTAGGCTTAGGCAAACTGATAGCTTTTCCGTTGAGTACGCCACCTGAAATAGGGGCCCTCGGCGGGGTAGGTTGTGGCGGCGGTGGCGGCGGTTCTCCCTCAATATTGACCTTGGTTGGTCCGGTGCCGATTCCGGTTCCAGTGCCTGGCCCAGCATTGATGGGAACGGCCGCATTCGAAGATTCATTGCCGAGCACAGTGGTGACGCCCCGTCTCACTGGCGGAATGTCGCTGGCCTTAGCGGAAACCTCCTTCGGCGCAACCCGAGATTCCGAAACATCCGCAATTAGTTCCTTGCGGACGTCGACGTTCTGGTCCTTGTTTGTAGGCTTGGCTTCTTGCTGCTTCTCCGGCTCATTAGCCTGTTGCGGCACTGGTACGGGCGCGACCAACGTTGTCAGCTCCAAATCCTGAGCATCCAGATACGCCGGTGCGTATAAAATGCCTGCCACCAGCAGGGAGATACCGATGACAGCATAGATAGCTACCGTGCCTAAAAGAAATGAGCCTTTTCGCGACAGATCCTCTTTGTGCGAACCAGACTCTACGAGATTATCGAACATTTTTGTCCTCCCTATTCCGGTGCCAAATGGATCAGGGTTGCAGAATTCTCGCGACCTATTTAATTGCTCTCAAACGTCGATTTACATCCCGCCTGAGTCGTTACAATGAAGGGATTGCTGCAGCTCAATGAACTTGAGTACTTCGGGTCAAAATTGAAAGCCGCTTGCGGGGAAAAAACGCACTGGCCCTCAACAGACTGCCGCACACGCAACCATCGCTTCCACAATGCGGGTCGACTCTTGAGTATTTAATTGGCCAGCAACGGCAGCAGTCTATGCCGCATCACGCGGCAAAGTCAAGCGCAAATTTGAGTTAACTAATGCGAAAACAAGACTGTTTTACAGTGTAGTTGGCGCGAACTTCTACGCGCGTCCGGCGCCACTTGATCGCTTTGCAGCACCGCCCGGGAGGGCTCCGCGCTTGGGAGCACCGCTCACGCGCGGTGCCCTTGTTTCCACTCGGCTGCCCACCGTTGCCGAGGCGCGGTTCGCTGCCTCAAGGCGCTGCTCCCACCAGACCATGATCGGACTGGCGATCGCAACCGATGAATAGGTGCCGAACGCGACACCAATAAGCAGCGCCAGTGAAAAGCCACGCAGCACTTCTCCGCCGAACAACACCATGGCAAGCACGGAAAGAAAAACCAAACCGGAAGTGATCACGGTCCTTGACAGAGTTTGGTTAATCGAATCGTTAGTAACTTTATATAACGAATCACGCCGGTGTAATCGCCGGTTCTCACGGATGCGATCAAATACCACGATGGTATCGTTCACTGAAAAACCAACCAGGGTCAGCAGCGCCGCGATCACAGTCAGGCTCACTTCCCACTGGAAAATGGAAAAGAACCCAAGCGTAACCAGCACGTCGTGGAACACCGCTATTACCGCTGCCGCGCCATAGGTCCACTCAAACCTGAACGCGATATATAGGAGGATGCCCACCAACGCCGCCAGTGTGACCGCGATAGCTTTGTTGCGCAGCTGAGCGCCGGCCACCGCACCGACCGCGTCGGTCCCGACTATCTTGTAAGCAGCGTTTGGATCCTGGCTTAATTCAAGGTTCGCTTGTGCCTCAGGTCCAAAACTGTTCAGCGCGTTGCGAACCATTCCGCGCCCGGCATCCAGCTGTTCTTTAGATTCGCCAGCCCCCGCACCTTCAAGCGGGAGCTTTATTAGTGCCGTGTCAGTTTTATCGGTGACCGGCTGAATGATTGCATCCCTGCTGCCGACCTTACTCAGCGCCTCGCGAATGGCTTCCGGGGACGGGCGTTGCTTGAACTTGGCGGTAATAACTGTTCCGCCTTTAAAATCAACACCCATGTTAAAGGCTTCGGTCCCGCCTGGAGACCATTGTCGAGCTATGGCCGACGCCAGTCCCGCCAGCATCAGCAGGATCGAAACGGCTATGAATGCGCGGCGATTAGCCAGCCAATCAATCTTAACGTCTTTAAAAAATTGAATCATATTAACCAGTCACGCCTTGAGACTTTTGAAGATCGCGCACCTGGGCGAGCTCCTAGATACTCAGCGATTCCATCTTCTTTCTGCGACTCAGCTCCCACATGAATATCGTGCGCGAAACGTAGACAGCCGAGAAAAGATTTATCGCCAAACCCAGAACCAGGGTCACGGCGAAACCCTTCAGCGGACCAGTCCCAAACAAAAACAGGAACAACGACGAAACCGTGGTGGTGACGTGCGTGTCAATAATGGTCACGAAGGCGCGCGCAAATCCCTGCTCTATCGCCGAAGGGATGGTCTTGCCCGTTCTCAATTCTTCCCGAATGCGCTCGAATATCAGCACATTGGAGTCTACTGCCATACCGATCGTCAGAATTATGCCCGCTATTCCCGGAAGGGTTAGCGTCGCCTGGAAAAGGATCAAACCGGCAAGCATCAGGATCATGTTCAAAAGCAACGCTACTACGGCATTCACCCCGGATCCACGGTAGTAAACAAGCATGAACAGCACGACCATTATCAAACCAACCACGGAAGCTCGCACGCCCGAACGGATCGAGTCGTCTCCCAGACTGGCTCCCACGGTGCGCTCTTCCATGTATTCGATCGGCGCCGGCAAAGCGCCGGATCGCAACGTCAAAGCCAAATCATCCGCAGACTGTTTAGTGAACCTGCCTGAGATTTCTCCGGAATCCGAAATCGCTGACTTGATGTAAGCGATCGACTTGACCTCGTCGTTCAAGACAACGCCCATGTAGTCGTTGATGTGCGCGGCTGTCCAGGCTCCGAATTTTTGTGAGCCAACCGGCTTGAGTGAGAAAGAGATCGAATAGGTGTCGCCGCCGCCCTGGGCTTGAACTGCCGCTGCGCTACGCAGTTCGCTGCCGTCAACCACGGCCGGCGATTCGATCACCACCCACTTTTTCGGTTTCTGGGCGGCATCGGTAGCCGCCTGGCCACCGGCGGCGGTGGGCTCGTCTCGCTCTGCATATGGGACGACGCGACGATTTGTCGGCATCGTCGGGCCGAGCGAAGCCTTTGCTTCTTCCTCGGTGTTATAGGTTTGAGTAGGCGCGGGACTGCCTGGGCTAATTACGTGTACCAGCTCGAGCTTTGACTCAGCCTTCAGCAGCAGTTTTACGCGTTCCGGATCGTGTATACCCGGCATTTGCACCAAAATCTGGTGAGAAGCCTGCGACCCATGTCGCTGCACCAGCGGTTCCGCAACACCGACAGCATCTAATCGGCTCTCGATGATACGTTGTGCTTGCTGCGTCGCCTGCTCTGCCAGACTACCCTGCGCGGAGGAAGGCAACGTCCAACTAATGGTGTTGCCGCTTACACTGGAATTCCAAACCGAAAGGTCCGCTCCCAACTTCGCCTTCGCCGCTTCTTCTATCTCGGTGATTTTCGCGGCGTCAGTGGTCTCGAGGATGATTCGGTAGTTACCAATGCTCGTCTCCGGTCTAACTTCCTTGAGCGGCAATCCGGCATCCTTAACAGCTTTGTCGATTGCGACCGCATCAGCCAGGGTTAGATTCTTGAGCACATCATCGGTCTTAACTCGCATCACGAGGTGCGAGCCACCTTTGAGATCGAGCCCCAGGTGAATGTTGCTCGCCAGCGTACCTTTGATCCCGGACCAACTGAAGTCGTGCACGGTGGGACGGCGACGAGGGCCGATAACTACATAAATACCGGCCAGAGTGATTAAAACAATGATTATTGTGCGCTGAAGGAGGTTTTTCTTTTTCATTACAAAGAAATCTTCACCCTAAATATTGACGTATGAAGCGCTGACTCTATTTCTTCTCTTCCTCTTCAACGCCGGCGATGGCGGATCGAGAAATCTCGAGTATCGACTTATCGGCGCTTCTAATAAGGAAGCTGGTGTCGCGCACGTTTGTAATGGTGCCAATTATTCCACCATTAGTAACAATGCGGTCGCCGGCCTTAAGCTGGGCAATTGTCTCCTGCAATTCTCGCTGACGCTTCTGTTGTGGCCGAATCAGGAGAACGTAAAAGACGCCGATGATTAGAAGGATCGGGAGCAGCTGTACTAAACCACCCATAAGCGTCTCCCATTGCTGCTCGAAGCCTCAACCGCTGTCGGTTGGTCTTGAAGTGTCATTAATAGAAGTGTCATCAAGATACTTGGTTGCCTTTACTCAATCTGTTAACCGTACGCGGTATGCAAACAACTGCCACACCTAAGTATTGCTGAGCGCCTTGTCTTGCTCGTAAGCGTTCAGCCCCTCGGTGAACTCTCGTCGAAAATTGGTGAAATCGCCAGACCGGATAGATTGCCTCACGCGTCGCATAGTGTCAAGGAAGAAGGCCAAATTGTGGTGCGTTAACAGGATACTAGCCAGCATTTCGCCGGAGACATGCAGGTGTCGGAGGTAGGCGCGAGAGTATCGTTTACAAACCGAACAACCGCAGGATTCGTCCAGTGGCATGGTGTCGGCAGCCCATTGCGCGTTCTTTACGTTTACCTTGCCTCTTGACGTAAAAGCTTGTCCGGTGCGTCCATTTCTTGTAGGTAGGACGCAGTCAAACATGTCAATTCCATGCGCCACCGCCTCAATTAAATCTTCGGGCGTGCCGACGCCCATCAAATAGCGCGGCCGATCCGACGGCAGCGATGGCGCAAGTTCGCTAACCACTCGCCACATTGCCTCTTTCTCTTCCCCAACACTCAAACCGCCCAGGGCGTACCCGTCAAACCCGATCTCCATCGTGCGGTCCAGGCTTTCACGCCTCAAATCGAGATGGGCGCCTCCCTGAACAATTCCAAACAGAGCCTGGGCGCCGCTAATCGCCTGCGTGGCGTCTGTTCGTCCTGTATCCGAGGAGTCTGACTGCAAACTGTCAAACCTGGCGCGCGAACGACTGGCCCAACGGGCGGTCAATTCCATACTCTGACGCGAAACTTCAGGCGGAGCTTCGCCCGCGACACACTCATCAAAGGCCATTACTATTTCCGAACCCAGTGCCGCCTGAACCTCCATGGAAATCTCAGGCGAAAGAAACTGCAAACTGCCATCGAGATGGGAACGAAACTCAGTTCCCTCTTCAGTAATCTTCCGCAACGCTCCCAGGCTCCAAACCTGAAAGCCACCGGAATCGGTGAGCAACGCTCTTTCCCATCCGCTAAACCGATGCAGTCCTCCGCACTTTCGTATTACTTCAACGCCGGGTCGCAACCACAAATGATAGGTGTTTCCGAGAATAATGCGCGCGTCGAGCTCGTCTTCGAGTACTTCAAAACGCATGCCTTTCACAGTTCCGGCGGTGCCCACCGGCATGAAAACGGGCGTCTCAATAACGCCGCGACGCGTAGTCAACGCTCCGGCGCGCGCTTCACCATCGCAGTCCAACACGCGAAACTTTATCGGAGGTTTACTCATTCAATGCTGAACTTCGTACTTTGTACTTTGAACTTGGTGCTTTGAGCTTGTGCTTTGTGCTTTAAACTCGCGTTTCGAGACGGGCTTAGAGCGGCAAAGATGTTCTAGAAACCGAAGTTCAAATGACAAAGCACAAAGCTCAAAGTACTAAGTTCAAAGTACTAAATTCAAAATTCATCACTTCTTCCGTGTCTTGTGTTTCTCGATGATCCGTAGCGGCGTCGCGAAAAAACCAAATTCTTCGCGTAAACGATTTTGCAGGTAGCGCAGATAGGAAAAGTGCAGACCGGATTTCCCGCCTGAAGTAAACAACACAAAGGTCGGCGGCCGTACTGAAACTTGCGTCATGTATTGCACATGGAGCCGCGAAAGCCCGCCTTTGACCGGCGCCGGAGCACTACCGCCGCGTGGTTGCGAAACTGCCGCTTCGAAAAAAGCATTCAGTTGTGAAGTCGGAATGCGCCGGTTGCGTTCCACGTTGGCGCGAACTGCCAGTTCCAGAAGGTTCTCCACACGCTGACCGTTCAGCGCCGAGATCATAATCACTGGAGCCCAGTCGAGAAATTTCATTCTTTCACGAACCTTGCGCTCAAACTGGGCCGAAGTACTAGTTTCTTTGTTCTTGACCGCGTCCCATTTGTTGCAGGCGATGATTATTGAACAGCCGGCGTCGTGCGCATAACCCGCGATATGCGCATCCAATGCCGTCGGTCCTTCCTCGGCGTCGATAACTACGATTGCTACATCCGCGCGCGCCAGAGCCTTCATAGCCATCACGACCGAAAGCTTTTCAGCCATCTCTCCCGTCTTGCCCTTGCGCCGAATTCCGGCAGTGTCAATGAGACGAAACTTTTGTTCAGGTGTGGTGAGCAGTGTGTCGATTGAATCGCGCGTAGTGCCGGCAACGGGAGAAACGATTACCCGTTCTTCGCCTATCAGGCGATTCAGTAGCGAAGACTTGCCTACGTTCGGGCGACCGATGATCGCCAAGCGCAGTTCGCGATCTGAGGTCTGCGATCTCAGATCTGAAATTTCAGATCCGTGGTTTTCAGATCCCAAAATTGCGATCTCAAATTTGAGATCTTTCACCAAAGCATCAAGCAACTCACCGAGTCCAATACCCTGTTCCGCCGAGACAGGAAAGACTTCTTCAAATCCGAACCGATAAAACTCTCCAGCCTCCGCTTCTACGCGCGCCTTTTCAGACTTATTCGCCGCCACCAAAACCCGTTTGCCGGTTGCGCGCAGCAGCCTGGCGAGCTCTTCGTCGAGCGGTGTCAGGCCCAGGCGCGCATCAACTACCCAGATGATTGCCTGCGCATCATCGATCGCGAAGCCGGCCTGCTTAAAAATATTCGCGGGGATCACCGCATCGTCGTCAGGGATGATGCCGCCAGTATCCACTATGGAAAACTGCTGGCCGGCCCATTCCACTTCCCCGTAGATACGATCACGGGTTATCCCTGGTTCGTCGCCAACAATCGAGCGCCGCTGGCCAATTAGCCGATTAAATAGTGTGGACTTGCCGACGTTGGGCTGGCCGACCACAGCCACCAACGGCAGCACGGGCTGCGGCGGCGCAGCCACGCGTTCAGTTTCATTTGTTACTTCAACTGTCATTTATATAAGCTCGTCAAATCTGATCACCTAACGTTAGGGCAAGCGCCGCGAATATGCCAGCGGCCATAGCAGTAGCCCGACAGTAATGGAGCGTTCTGTTACGAAAAGCATCGTCCCTGTCACCTCAAGGATGCATTGACTCTGCAAACGAGCCCTCCATAACTGTCGGGCTACTGCCCCGGCGTCGCTCGTACATCTAATGGATGGCCTGAACAGGATTTAACGTCTGGACATAACAACCGCAGCAGGATAGATTCTTCAGCCTGCGATGTTGTTTGCGTTTCTCCCAGTCGTTTAGGCGACTACCATCCATGAACGAGGCCAATTAGTATGCAATACCTCCGAAACCTCTCAATCATCCTTCTCTTAGCCATGCTCCCTGGAGGCGGCGCCCAATCACAGGATGTAACCAGCCGGACGAAACACTTTGAGAAAAACGAAATCGCTTTTGACTACCCGAGCGGGTGGACTGTAACTGAGAACGACTCGCCATATATGCAAACCGTGACAGTCGCTCCGGGAGGTAGCGCAACTCAAATCGTCATCAGCACCTACGGCGGTCCCATCCCGACCTGCGACTTCGAATTGGAAGGGAAGAAATTTGCGAGCGTCTTTAGCAGGAGAGTCACGAAAGTCATCAATGCCGGCGCTGCGGCTGGTTCGCCAGTTAAAACCCCTCTAGGCGATTCCGAAATATCAGGAATACAGTTAGAAGGTTTGATAGACCAGCAGCCGGCGCTCGGAGATGTTTATTCCATTCGACTAAATCGACAATTCGTCAGCCTGGTTTTTGTTCGAAAAGTTAATGACCCGACTGCAAGTTCGGCGTGGCAGACTGTTCGCTCTTCTCTCAAAGTTGTAGCACCAGTCGTGGGCGCGCTCACGGTCAAGTCCGCGCAGAGTTCCGGCGGACCGATATCGGGCGGCGTGATGAACGGCCAGGCGATTAGTTTGCCCAGACCAGACTATCCGCCGATAGCAAGATCGGCTCATGCCAGTGGCACAGTCGTGGTCCAGGTGATTATCGATGAAGCGGGTGAAGTCAGTGTGGCTCATGCCGTCTCAGGACACCCCCTGCTGCAGGCTGCGTCCGTCGCAGCGGCTAGGCAAGCCAAGTTTTCACCAACTAAACTTTGTGGCGAACCTGTGAAAGTGACTGGCGTCATCACCTATAACTTTGTTGCGATGTAAGTCAGCGGACTCTTCGACGAATCAGCGGTGAATCCGACTACGAACATCCGCTGCGGAATCTTAGCGCCGCAAAGTCACAACCAACGATGTCTGGCTCCGGAGGAGCCAAACGTTTATAGATTTCGCAACCCAGCATTGTTTGGTGCTCCAGCGGAGCGCAATGTGCCGGTGATGAATAGGTCGAGCCATACATTTCGCTCCGTTGGAGCGAAAAACTTCCAGATGCATGGGTGCTATAAACATTCGGCCCCCTACGGGACTGAGGGATTTGGTCAGAACCTTGTAAATCTAGCGTCAAGAAAGACCGAGGCAAGCAAATGACTCTTTCCGCTGAGTTTGGCCTCTCCGCGATCGAGCAGATCGCCATCACCGTGAAAGACATCGACCGCGCAGTCGCGTTTTATCGTGACCAGCTCGGGATGAAACATCTATTCAGTGCGCCACCTAATTTGGCTTTCTTCGATTGCGACGGTATCAGGCTCATGCTTTCCCCGGCGCCGCAGCCGGAGTTTGATCATCCGAGCTCCATAATCTATTTCAAAGTCGATGATATACAGCGGGCTCACGCAACACTTGCGGAGCGCGGCGTACTGTTTGAGGAGAAGCCGACCTTTGTAGCGGACATGGGCAGTTATGATCTCTGGTTAGCCTCGTTCCGCGATTCAGAAAACAATTTGCTGGCGTTGATGGGTCACCTTCCTAAAGGCACGTAAACAATCCTATCTACCGGAGGCACGAATGAAACGTCGTAAGTTCCTGGAAACCAGCGCGCTCGGCTGCGCTCTCGTTATCAGTAGACCGGCTTCGCTACTTGCAAGTGGCCCTTCCGCTGAACATCTGTCGCTCAGTCCGAAAGATTTTGAGCTGGAAGAGCTCACCATTACCGAGTTGCAGGCCGGAATGCAATCGGGCAAGTACACCTCACGTCAACTGGTTAAGAAATACCTGGATCGGATTGACGATATCGACAAAGACGGTCCGAAGTTGAATTCGGTAATCGAAGTCAACCCTGACGCCATGGCGATTGCCGAAGCCCTCGATCGCGAACGCAAAGAGAAAGGCAGGCGCGGTCCGTTGCACGGCATTCCTATTCTAATTAAAGACAACATAGATACTGCCGATCGCATGATGACTACCGCGGGCTCGCTCGCTCTGGTGGGGTCGCGTCCGGCGCAGGATTCCTTCGTTGCCAGGAAGTTGCGCGAAGCCGGCGCCGTGATTCTTGGTAAGACAAACCTGAGCGAATGGGCAAACTTTCGCTCGAGCCATTCGAGTAGCGGTTGGAGTGGGCGTGGGGGTCAGACGAAAAACGCCTATATCCAGGATCGTAATCCCTGCGGTTCGAGTTCAGGGTCAGGCTCCGCTGCCGCTGCTAATCTTTGCGCGGCAGCAGTCGGCTCTGAAACCGACGGCTCAGTCGTTTGTCCGTCATCTGCCAACTCGCTGGTGGGAATCAAGCCTACCGTTGGTCTAATCGGACGCTCCGGCATCATTCCGATTTCCCACAGCCAGGACACAGCCGGGCCAATGGCGCGGACGGTCAGCGATGCCGCCATCCTGCTTGGAGCTTTAACAGGAATTGATCCAAGCGATGCGGTCACGAAAACCAGCACCGGAAAATCTTTTACTGACTACACTCAGTTCCTCAACAAGGACGGACTGCGCGGCGCGCGTCTGGGCATCGCCCGCAAGTATTTTGGCTTCAATGATCTCGTCGACAAGTTAATGAACGATCGAATCGCCGAAATGAAGAAGATGGGCGCGGTGATCGTCGATCCGGCTGACATTCCTACTTCAGGACAGTTTGACAACACTGAGCTCGAAGTTTTGTTGTACGAGTTCAAGGCCGACCTGAACAACTACTTAGGACGACTCGGTCCCAGCTCGCTGGTCCATTCACTCAAAGAAGTTATCGAGTTTAACGAGAAGAATCGCGATCGGGAGCTGACTTACTTTGGACAAGACCTGCTGATCAAGTCGCAGGCTAAAGGCCCGCTCACTGAAAAGAAATACCTTCAGGCGCTGGCGAAGAACCACCTTCTGTCGAGAACACAAGGCATCGACTTTATCATGCGCAAGAACCGGCTTGACGCGATGATTGCGCCGACCGGTGGCCCGGCCTGGCCAACGGACTGGATCAACGGCGACCACTTTACTGGCGGCTACTCATCGGCGTCGGCTGTCGCCGGTTATCCGCACATCACTGTTCCCGCCGGTTATGTTTTTGGATTGCCAGTCGGCATTTCCTTCTTCGGGGGCGCCTGGAGCGAACCGAAGTTAATTAAGTATGCCTACGCTTTTGAGCAAGCGACCAAGGCCAGGCAAGCACCACGATTTATGCGCACGCCGGAGTTTAAAGCGTAACGCATGTTGTCGGAGTGCGCCGACGGAAGAAAGCGGTGACAGGTCACCGCACTCCAAAACTGCGGCTGATTAGGTCGCAGTCCGCAAATAGCAATTTTCAAGAAGCCGCCGGCGCGCCTCGAAACCTATAATGCGCCGCGCGGATCAATTCCGCGAAAGGAAATAGATTTATGTCAGCAACTCAACCAAAGAAGAAATCCATCTACGGCGTGCATCCGGGCGTGGCGATGACGCAAAAATGGGTTGCAGAACTCAAAGCGAAAACCGGGCGTACTCTGGAAGAATGGCTGAAGCTCATAAAAAAGTCAGGACCCAAGGATGAAAAGGCGCGGCGTGAGTGGTTGAAGACGGAACATGGACTGGGCACAAACTCCGCGTGGTGGCTGGGGGAACGTGCCGAAGGAAAAGGGAGTGAAATTGGCGACCCCGATTCGTATCTCGAAGCTGCCGAAGGTTACGTCGAAGAGATGTTCTCCGGCGCTAAGGCTGGATTACGGCCAATCTACGATGCGATCCTTAAAGTGGGCCTGAAGGTAGGCAAAGATGTGAAAGCTTGTCCCTGTCAAACCATCGTGCCGCTCTATCGCAACCACGTCTTCGCACAAATCAAACCCACCACCAACAAACGAGTCGACATTGGCTTCGCACTTGGAGATATGAAACCGAAGGGTAGGCTGATCGACACCGGTGGCTTCGCAAAAAAGGACCGCATCACCCATCGCATCCCACTCGAATCGCCAAAGGACATCGACGACGACGTGAAACACTGGCTAAAAGTCGCCTACGATCGCGACGCATAATCAGGAGCAGGCGGCAGGTGAATTTTGGGACCTGTAGCCGCTTTGGCCGGCTGGGACCGATCGCAGCCATCGTCAGGAGAAGTATCCGTTCGGGGTGAAGAAACATTATGGCTACCAAAGCAAAAACAGCGGCAACTCCGCGCATGAGCGACGAAGCAGTCCGGGCCAAAACGGGAAAGACCTGGAAAGAGTGGTTTGCTATTCTCGACAAGGCCGGCGCCGAAAAGATGACGCATCAGGAGATAGTTAAATATCTCAACACGAAGCAGGGAGTCGGCCCATGGTGGCAACAGATGGTGACCGTCACTTATGAACAAGCCCGTGGCTTGCGCAAGCTGCACCAGAAACCCGGAGGCTACGAGATCAGCGTCAGCCGTACCATCAATGCTCCCATCGGCAAAGTCTACTACGCTTTTGCCAACGACAAAGCCCGCAACGCCTGGCTGCCTGAAGAAGGGCTAGCGGTGCGCAAAGCTACTCCTAACAAGTCAATGCGTGTTACCTGGAACGATGTGAAGACCAGCCTGGAGATCAGTTTTCTTTCAAAGAGTGACGACAAGAGCCAGGTCGTCGTGCAACATAGCAAACTTCCCAACGCTAAAGCTTCCACAAGCATGAAAGCTTACTGGGGCAAAGCTCTCGATCGGCTACGCGCGTCGTTGGAGAAATAGTTGTTTGCCTATTGAACACAAAATCAGAACTGGGAGCGATAGCGACCAGCCGACGATTCTTCGGATTAGGAAGGTACCTTCTACACACTTTCACGAGTGACTTTTCGGCTGGTCGCTATCGCTCCCAGTTCTGATTTTGGGTAGCAATTGTAGTTATCCAACCGAGTACAAAACCCTTTGTATCGGTCCACTGTGCGATCGCTTGAGCCCGGTCTTGAACTCCAGGCCGAACGCTGCAAACATTTCGGCAATGGAGCCGCCGGAAATCCCAGCCCATCCTGAGCAATCTGTCGAGGCATCGCCTCATCTCGAGCTTGGCCGTCGCGGTGAAGAGCTCGCAGCCGCCTATCTGCTCCAACTCGGCTATCGCATCGTGGCCGCAAATTTGTCGCTTCCGGTCGGCAGGAATAGATCGGGCACCGTCATAAACGTCGAGATTGACCTGGTCGCCTACGAGGGCCGAACGCTTTGCTTTGTTGAAGTGAAGTCGCGCGCTTCTAGTTGGTTCGCGCCACCGCAAGCAAACGTTGACCGCCGCAAGCAACGCCAGATTGCCCGCGCTGCGAGAGTATATCGGCGAATGTTTGACCTTGCGGACGCGCCCTACCGTTACGATGTGGTCACTGTAGTAATACCTGCAGCAGAAGACGACGCGCGTGAGTTTGAAATCCAGCTTCTTCGTAATTACTGGACTGAGGATAGCCTAAGGAAGCGGGTGTGGTCTGGAACGTACTGGGACTAAGTATGTCCAAAGTCCAAAGTTCAACTTCCAATCTCCAACGTCTTTTTCTGGCTATTGTGAAATCTTTTGAGGATGCTCGTGGACACAACAAACATCGCAGGAACTAGCTTTGGATAGCAGACTTTGGACGTTGGGACTTGGAGGTTGGACTTTTCTTGAGAAAGTCGCTCGCTTGACAACAATCATCGAATCATTAGAATCGTCCGTGCTCTAAAGCGGGAGTAGCTCAGTGGTAGAGCATCGCCTTGCCAAGGCGAGGGTCGCGAGTTCAAGTCTCGTCTCCCGCTCCAGTTCTTTAAGGATGAGGGATGAAGGATGAGTGATGAAAAGCCTGAATTCATCGTTCTTATTCATCCTTCATCCCTCATCCTTCTCCTTTTTGGGCGGCGTAGCCAAGTGGTAAGGCAGAGGTCTGCAAAACCTTTATTCATCGGTTCGATTCCGATCGCCGCCTCCAAAACCTCAATACACTCAATAGTTTACCGGCTCCGCCGAAATCCGGCATTTTCGTTTGAGTCACTCTTGGGTCACTTCCGTGAGACTGCTCATAAAACTTGGGTCTACAGATTCGCTCGAAACAACCGAAACGCTAATGGAAAATCGTACGTAAACGGCCAACCAAAACTCGCGAGAATAATTTTCGCGAGGTAAAAAACCTTTATTCGAAGATTCGATTCCCACAGTATGCAAGTGTTTCAGAATGAGGTACCTAACGCCCCCGTTCCAATAAGCGTTCCCCTGAGTCCTTCAAGTAAAGCAGAGTGTGGTCTATGCGGCTAAGTTTCTTTAATTAAAGTGAAGGGGTTTGTTTTATGGCGGCAAACGAGTTCGAATCTCGTGCGGGACGCCAACATTCTGAAACGCCGACGATTCTGGTTTTGCTCGCGCGCAGAAACTAGGCAGGTCAGGGCCGCCTAGCGTGAACAGGCACGCCCTGACCGATTTGCTTAACGGTCGCAGCGCCTGCTCGAGCATTCCACGCAGGCTAAAAACCGCAATTTCCCGGATTGGGAGCATCAATTCGGAATGCCCCGCCGGTAGGCACGTCGAAGTAGGTTACCCAGACCTCGAGATTTACGCTTCCTTCGTTGCGGGCTATGTGCACGTGACCCTGGCCGCTGTCGATAAAGGCTTCGCCAACGGAATAGGTGCGAGCTGTGCAGGTCGGATCCTCGCTATCATAGAAGGACATTTGACCAGACTTTATCAGCACAACCGCTGGCCCAGGATGGCTGTGCCAACCAGTGTGGCCACCGGGAGCAATGACGACTTGCTGGATCACCGTTTCCTGTGCGTTATTTACCTGAATAACTTCCTGGTTCTGCCCCTTAATCTTGAATTTGAGGTCCGTGGGATCCGCAAAACTTGCCCTGGCGTAAACAGGCGCAGTCACGATTCCAGACCCCCCGGTTAAGGCAGCTGCGGCCGCCACACACGAGACCGCGGCTACGATGGCTGCCAACGCCAATTGCCGGCCTGTGACGATGGCTGAAATCTTTCTCAGAGCGTACAGCGCTGCAAAAAGGATCGAGTGACTGGCGAGTTTTGAGTGATTGTTCGAGTTAAAGTTGTTCATAGTTCATTTCCTCCTCTATTTTTTCCTGTCTATTTTATTAGCGCGACAGTTTTGGAAACCACAGGTCAAAATTTATGCAGATAATTTCCATAATCAGTGAAAAGGGTATATTTTCGTGATTACAGGCAAGGCGTTCCCGAAACAATCGAGGCTCGGCAGTGACAGATAAGGCGCATCCCTCAAGTGAGATAACTGAAGAGTTACGCGATTGGAGCGATAATCGGCGCGACGATTCAGCTGACGCTTTGCTCAAACTCGTCTATACGGAACTGCATCGGCAGGCGCATCGCTATTTGCAAAAAGAGCGCGTCGGACACACTCTCCAAACCACCGCTCTGGTCAACGAGGCGTATCTCAAATTAGTCGAACAAAAATCGGTCGCCTGGGAAAGCCGTTCTCACTTTTTCGCCATTGCCGCGACGATGATGCGGCGAATTTTGATTGATTACGCCAAAACCAAACATCGCGTCAGACGCGGCGGTATTCACAGCGATTTGCCGCTTGAAAATGCTTTGACGATCAGAGTCAGCGAAACCGACTTCGATTTGCTTGCGCTCGACGAAGCCTTAAACCGGCTCGCTGCAAAGGAAGCGCAGCTGGCAAAGGTCGTCGAACTCAGATTTTTTAGCGGCCTGGACGTGGTTGAAACGGCGGAAGTTTTGGGCCTTTCCGAATCAACCATCAAACGCGATTGGCGAATGGCAAAGGCTTGGCTGCGCCGCGAGTTGACGCGAAGCTAAAAAGATGGCTGATGAAAAGTGGCAAAAGGTAAGAGAAATTTTCGATTCGGCTTTGCGCCACAAGCCGGATGAACGTCGCAGATTTGTCAAGGAAGTTTGCGGCGATGATGAAACTCTGCTCGCCGAAGTCGAATCGCTTTTGTCATCGCACGATAGTGCCGAAAGTTTTATGGAAACGCCTGCCGTTGCCGAAGTTGCACACATGATTAAAATTGAAATAAAAAAACTCGAAGCGGGAAAATGTTTCGGGTACTACGAAATAATCAATCAAATCGGTGTAGGCGGAATGGGCGAGGTCTATCTTGCCAGAGACAAAAAACTCGACCGAAAAGTGGCCATTAAAATTCTTAACGAAGAATTCAATGAGGACCAATCCCATCTCCAAAGATTTGTCTCTGAAGCGAAAGCCGCGTCTGCTTTGAACCATCCGAACATTTTGACGATTTACGAATTCGGTGAAGCGGAGGACGCGCGTTTTATCGTCAGCGAATACATCGAAGGCAAAACCCTGCGTGAAATCATCCGCGAATCAAAACTGACATTGCCGCAGATTCTCGACATTTCAATCCAAATCACGGACGCACTATCAGCCGCGCACAAAGCGCATCTGGTTCACCGCGACATCAAACCGGAAAACATAATGATCCGCCCCGATGGTTATGTGAAAGTTTTGGATTTCGGTCTGGCGAAACTCGTCGAGCAAAAAAACAAATCGATTCTCAGCCTCGAAGAACCAACCGTCCGGCAGAATCTGACTGCAAAAGGCGTGATTCTGGGAACAGTCAATTATATGTCGCCTGAACAAGCGAAAGGCGAGCGGGTTGATGAGCGCACCGACATTTTCAGTCTCGGCGTGTTGGTTTATGAAATGTTGGCAGGCAAACCGCCCTTTGACGGCGGGAATGCAATAGAGACGATGGGTTCAATCCTCAATAAAGAGCCTGTTCCTTTGAGTCGACTAAGGCCTGAAGTTCCGCACGAGGTTGAACGGATAATCAACAAAGCACTTAGAAAGGATCGTGAGCAACGTTACCAGACAGCGAAAGATTTCCTGATTGATTTGAAAGATGTCAGGCAAGACTTAGAATTCCAGAATAAGTTGGAACGAACCGAACGAACCGCAACACCTGATCGGAAAGAAGCCAAAACTCAAGTCTTCAATCCCACAACAAGCGATATTACCCCGCACCCGACTTCGAGCGCTGAATATATTATCAATAACATCAAACATCATAAACGCTTAGCTGTTCTCGGTTTAGTATCGCTCCTGATAGCGTCAATAGCCTTGTCATTCTTCGTCTTCAATCGGTCCCCGGTCTTAACCGCGAAGGATACGATTCTGCTTGCGGACTTCGTCAACACAACCGGAGACGCGACTCTTGACGGATCAACCCTCAAGCAGGCACTTGCGGTCCAATTAAGACAGACGCCGTTTCTTAATCTCTTTCCCGAAGAAAGCGTGCGAGAAACGCTGCGCTACATGGGGCGCCCCATGGACGAACACATTACGCCTCAGATCGGCCGTGAAATCTGCCGTCGTCGCGGGTTGAAAGCGCTGCTTGTCGGCACGATTGCCAGTCTTGGTCGCAACTACGCAATTACGCTCGAAGCGATTAACGGACAAACAGGCGAAACGATCGCCAGCCAGCAAATCCAAGCTGAAAGTAAAGAACAGGTTCTGAAAGCATTAGGTCAGGCTGCTCTAGAGTTGCGCAAGCAACTTGGCGAGTCGTTAAGTACACTGCAGAAATATGATGCCCCGATCGAGCAAGCGACGACTCCTTCGCTCGAAGCGTTGAACGTTTATTCGAAGGGCTTGGAACTACATAATGGTGGCGATGCTAAGGCGGCACTCCCGCTTTTCAATCGCGCGGTGGAACTCGATCCGAATTTCGCCGAAGCCTACTTATTTCTGTCATGGGCTTACGTGAATTTGGGCGACCTTGGTAAAGCAGGAGATTTTGCGGCGAAGGCTTACTCTCTGCGAGATCGCGTGACCGAACTTGAGAAGCTGCACATCGATGAGATCTATCATCTGTTCACCACGGGAGATTTTGAAAAGCAAAAAGAAGCGGATGCGCTAATAAAGCGACTCTACCCTAACGATTCGTTGGCCCCCGCCAGTTTGGGGTATGGCTATCTTCGGATCGGACAACTTGAGCAGGCTCTCACCGAATTTCGTGAAGCTATTCGAATAAATCCGAACGAAAGCCATTATTATGGGAACGTTTCGGATATCCTGATTCGTCTTAACCGGTTCGATGAAGCGCGAGAAACTATCAAGCAAGCGCGGACACGTAACCTTGATCACCCCGGTTATCGGAATGCCCTCTATATGATTGGTCTTGCTCAGGGCGATGACACCGAAATGCAAGAGCAATTGGAGGCGATCCGAAAAATAGACAGCGAGGCGTCAGCGCTCACCAAGGAGGGACGTACTGCTATTTTTTTCGGACACTGGCGCAAAGCGCAAGATCTATATCATCGCGCGGCAGCATTGTCTGGAACACCGCCTCCCTCCGGAACTAATGCAACTCTTCCTGTCGCGCCCACTATTGCTGGAGCGCTTTTCGGTTTCTGTCAGCCTGCTACGAATAATGTCAGACAAGCTCTGGCAATTTCGCGGCTAAATTCTCCGGTCCAAATCTTGTATGTTCCTGTCCTTGCTAACGGCTCGTTGTGTGGTGATGCGGGCGAAGCGCAAAAGCTCGCCGACGAGCAATTGAGACGTTATCCGAACGCGACTCTTTTGCGTGTATATTCAGGGCCTATCATCCGCGCAGCAACGGCGCTGCAACGTGATCGCGCCGATCAAGCCATCGAATTCTTGAACGCGGCGATACTCTACGAAGGCGGGAACCCGGCGTTCTGGCCCGACTATCTTCGCGGTCAAGCCTATCTGAGACTGCGCCGCGGCGATGAGGCTGCGGCCGAGTTTCAAAAGATCCTCGATCACCGCGGCTGGGATCCGGCTTCACCGATGTACCCACTGGCGCATCTGGGACGAGCGCGGGCCTTGTCATTAGCAGGTGATTTAACGGGCAGCCGGAAGAGTTATCAGGATTTCTTCGCGTTGTGGAAAGATGCTGATTCCGACTTGCCAGTACTAATCGATGCAAGGAAGCAATACGAACAGTTGAAATAGCGAATGAACAAGTGCGCGACTCCGGGTGCTAGAGTTTTAGGAACCTGACCACAACGATGCCCGACCCCGCACTGGGAAAACCCTCAAAGAGATCTTTCACGCCGCGATGGCCCGTGCACCGAATGAGCGTGAACCATATCTCGATCGCTAATCGTGTCACCGAGGGTTGCGAAGGCAGAGCATCATCTGTCGGTCACTGTCACGCCGGCGGTCGTGGGTTGGAGGGTATGACCGACTGATTCAACCAGAGAATCGCCATTTGTGGCTCGGGTTTACTAATAAGGCAAGCCATGTTTCTGGGTCACTCTTGGGTCACTACCAATCAACACAGACCTAAATTTGGGCGATCACACGAGAATTGAAACGTGGAGAAACATCAATGAAACCGAGCGGAAGAGAACAGATCGGAACTGGCGCAAAGAGCTTCGCCAATACTGCAAAACCTTTATTCATCGGTTCGATTCCGATCGCCGCCTCCAACTAACTCTCACGGAAGCAATACTTACACTAGACCACAGATCAGCTTCTTCACTTCGGTATGCAAGGTGTGGCCGTTTTTGTGGCTGGTGCCGTGACGGGTGACCATGCGACGACCCCCCTCTCTGGGAGTTCGATCCTTTCAGCATTAGGAATGGGTCGACCTTACTCGCGCTCAATACTTGTTACGCTAATCGAGTCCCCGCTCACACTACCGGTAACCTTCACTTTATCACCTGCGAACGCTACGGCTTTTTCTTGTTGGTCGAGTTTGTATATTTTTCCGTCACTGACCAGCACGGCCTCGCTTCCTTTCTTAATACAGCTCTCCGCGCAAGCTTTGTGGCTTTCCGACTCCGCCTTTGCCGCATCCTTAGCGCAAGCCTTGTCGCTGATGTAGCCCACGATACTAGTCTCGGGTGCTGTCTGGTTATTTGAGTTTTTAGCAATGCTTGCGGCGACTGAAGCCACCGCCGCTACACACAATGCCAACGTTAACGTAAACAACTTCTTTCTCATTTCTCCCTCCATCTGGTTAGTTGTCGATCGTCTTAGGATTTTGAACCTAACTCGTAGTTCAAGGTGCTCACTACCTTCTTAACGGTGCGAAAGGTCGCCTCGGCGCAGGACTGGGCAAGTCGTCGTCAGGCCCTGACTGAAGTGAATTGGCCAATACTGTAAGTCCAAGTCCACCGGGGGGTCAATGCTTCTGCGCTCCTTCGCCTCTTATCCGTTGCCAAACGAAAATCCGAGCGCTAAGTTCGACAGTCATGAGTTCGGTTGCTTTCAATCCTTCAAATCAAAACGAAGTTGAAAAGCTGCGCGAAGCGTGGAAGTCACTCAACGATCTTCTGAATTTGCCAATGTATTTGCTGGAAGCTAAGACGGGAAGAGATTTTCCACCTGGGATTACTCACCCAGAATACTATTACGGTTTCATCGGCGTGACCGTAGCGTGGCAAATTCTCTTCATTACTCTCTCGAAAGACCCAGTTCGCTACCGACTCATGATGATTCCAGCAATCCTGGAGAAGGTATCTTTCGGGGTAGCGATCATAGTTCTCTTCTGGCAGGAGCGCGTCTCTATTTTCATTCTGGCGGCGGCGCTGGTCGACTTGTGCTTGGGCGTTCTGTTTGTAATGTCATATTTGAAGACAAGTAAAGGGCAAAGTGCTGGGTAGTGCGATTCTAGCCCCTGTCGCCAGATTCGGGTGATAAAACGGGCCCCGTGCACGCTCATGCGTTGTTTCTCACCCAGAATCCAAAAAATTTAAGAAAGATGTAACCGGAACGTCCCCTTTTTACGCGTTACTTAGTACGCGTTACCTAAAAGGGGGAACTGTGTGATGGACTTCAATCCCAAAATTTCGGTGGACCGTGCTGTGGGCGGCAATGGTTCATACGGAGCCATGTCATTTCACAATCCCGTCAGCTCGCTCGACTTGTTACCAGGCCAAGATCTACGCCGGCTGATTCGAGATGCTGCAGATCAATTGTGTCAGGTAGTCGACGGAAATTTGGATCTTGTCGTGCAGGTTTCCGAAACCGATGATGACATCGACAAATTGCTCGTTCTTGTCAATTTTGTCCTGGCCTCAGCACGGCGTTCCTTTAGTGATCTTCGCGAGGTTCATCTACGATTAGAGGAGGACTTGTCAGCCGCGCGCAAACTGCAGGAGAAGCTCCTGCCCCAGAAGTTGCTCAACGCCCGGAATCTCCGCGTGAGCGCGAATTGCGTTCCTGCAAGAGCGGTCGGAGGCGATTTCTACGATTTCTTTCGATATCAACACTCAGGCCTTTATGTTGGACTTCTTGCCGACGTGAGCGGGAAGGGTGCCGCCGCAGCCATTTATGCTGCGCTTGCAAGTGGCATCGTGCGATTTCTAGTCGACCAGGAACTGAATCCAAAGGAGATGCTGACGAAACTAAACAAAAGTCTATTTGCGCGAGCACCTGATGGGAATTTCGTGGCCTTAACGTACTACACGTGGGACGATCAGCAGCTGGTATTAGAGCTTTCCGGCTCTGGTTTGCCTGAACCATTGCTTTGCAGGCGCGGGATGATGCGAAAACTCGGAGCGCACGGATTACCTCTTGGGCTTTTCCCTGAAGCCGATTACGAAGTTATGCGTGTTCAGTGTGAGCGGGGAGACACCCTGCTCTTCTATACCGATGGCGTAGTGGAAACGGTAGACAAGAACGGCAACGAGTTTGGCCCAGAGCGGTTGTGTGAGATCGTTATGAACAATTGCCGCGATAAGACATTTGAGATCGTGAATACTGTGTTCGATGCGGTTAACGCTCACTGCCAATGTGAAATGAATTCTGACGATCAAACAGTCATCGCTATGCAAGTTCTATAACAATTCGCCAGGCGGACCCTCTGCGTTTAGAATTTCCGCATTTGCCCAAAGAATTTCTGGCGGTGCTCTTTCAAGTGAACGTTGGTAAGATTGGCCTATTCTCTTGCGTGGTAGGCAGGCAGCAATCAACAACGATTCCGCAGAATAGCAGGTGACGCGTTGTGTTGGGGCTTATTCCAAAGGTCTTAATAGAGTTAATTAACAGCGTCTATGGCGAAGACACTGCAGTTGAAATTAGGCGACGTGCCGGGTGCGCCCTTGACCTCGAATTTCGAATTAACGAAGTCTACGATGACGAGGTGTGGCGCAACCTCCTCGTCGCAAGCACCGAAGTACTTCATTGCTCAGCAGAAATGTTAGAGGAAGAATATGCCAGGTACTTTCTAAGGGATGCTCAGGAGCGTTGGCCTGCATGGTTCAAGATGTCTAAGACCGCTCGCGAATTTCTTGAGCGTCATCCTGCTGTTCACAATAATTTCGCCGATGCCGTGCGCGATCCCGCATCACGAGATCTCATCAGGGATAAGTTTCGAATTGAAAGACTGAAAGACAAGATCATAACGCATTACCGCTCTCCTAACAGGCATTGCCATCTGTACATAAGTCTCGCGCGTGAAGTGTTGAAGCTCTATAGTGAGGAGGCATCTATCGAACAGGTACAATGCGTCAAGCGAGGGGACCCTGAGTGCGAGATTTGGATTTCCTGGCTGCCGCAGACTTAAAGAAGGACGTGTTTGGGGAACCACGAAGAAACCCGACATTGCAGATAAGGCACAACCCGGTTGCCTCGGAACTAGCTCCGAGAACGAGAGTGCCGAGAATACGTGCTATATGGACAAAACGGACAAGTCAACGGCGCCAACCTACAATGTTGCTTCAATGGATCTGGACCACTTGCGGCAACTCAGTCTGTTCAATGATCTTAAAGCTGCCGTTCGGAGCGGGGCCGATGATAGTTTGGTGTACGCGCTGCTCAATGACCTTATCGAACACACAGATCTCCATTTTCTCTCCGAACAACTCGCGATGAAGCTGCACGCCTACGAAGCCTCTGAATCACATTTTCTAGAGCACGAGCGGTTGTTGGCTGAGGTACGAAACCTGAAGCAGAGCCTCACCAACAAAACGGCGGCCGACAAGCATAGTCTGATTGAGTCTCTGCGCGGCTGGCTTGTTGTTCACATTGAAACAGCTGACAAAGCGCTAGCCGAATACTTGCACGCACGGGCCATCCCACTCTCACTCGGTGAGACACCCAGAGAATGAGTGGAGCAATAGAGACGAAATCCTCCGCCAACCGAGAATGGGCCCATGCCAAAACGCTGGCCTTTCGATTTCTGCTCTCGAGAACCACAAAACCCCGTCGGCTATCCGGCGGGGTTTTACAGGTTTCAAGGATCGGTGAGCTATTTCAAAGAGAGGCCGGCCCAAAGCTGGCCTTTCGGCTTTAGAAATCAGAGATCGTTACCTTGAATGCCTAATTCCGGAAACGTCCAGGTAAGATGCGACGCACGACCGTATAGCGCCGGAGTCTACCGTTTTCGCTAATGTTCGGCAACGGACTAGTGTTTTACCCTGAAACAGCACTTGTGCTTTTCAGATTCAGTGGGCCCTATATGGAGCGAAGACAAGAGGTGTTTTTTAGGCGAGTTGGAATCCCAGAACAGTTTCGTGGTGGGAGGGCGCTTAGACATATCACCCTTGGGGGTACTTGCCGCGAACTTCCGTTACACCGAACATATTACCGGCGAGGGTGAACGCCTGTTTCGAGAATTAGAGAACCGCAAATCAGCTGCACAAGGCAATGGTTAGCGTCCTCGTCCGACAGAATCTAGTAAGGTGGAGTTGTTTTCTGCTGCCCGGGAGCATCCACGGCGCTCTGCCATGAAGTGCCGTCGGAGTAATCCAGCCGGAGTATGGCTGAGCGTTCATTGAAGAGTGGTTGATTATGTTTGCTGGGCATCTTCGTCGAACCCTTTAGACCACCACCACCCTCGCGGCCACCGGACGAGGTAAGCGACTCGTTCAATGTCTTTTCCTTTCCCGGCGGGATGTTCGTCTTAGTCGTAAAAAGATAAGCCAAGCCGTCATGAGCTGAGTCTTTGGGTTCGAAAAAGTATGCCCACTTAACACCCACGATAGTCTTGCTACCGGTATTCTTTATCGAGACCGTGAATTTGTATGCGATCACATCTCGCGTATTCTGCTCCTCAGGGCTCCGAGACGAAGACACAGCTGCTCCCGAGGGATTTAAAATCTCACCAGGACCTGGGTCACCCTTCGCATTGGGATCCGCCAGCACGCGAGTGCCAGTCGGACTCACAGGCGATATGGTAACAGCGACGGCACCCGATGAAGGGGCAATCAGCACCTTTGAAGCCGCCTCTGTCCAACTGAATTTTAGGATCTCAACGTCGGATGGCTGTTCGTGCAAGTAACGTGAAACCGTTCGTTGCTTGATTTTACTGGCAGCCGCCCTGAATTGAGATCCGAGTGCACTATCAAGTTCAGAACACTTCTTGAAGTCCAGTTCGGCATCTGTGGCCTCGCCACGCATCAGTCGCACAGTGCCTCTATCGCCATAAGCTTTCGCGTATTGCGGCGCGATCTCGATAGCCTTATTGAGATCAGCGAGTGCTCGATCAAGTTCGCCCTGTCTCGCCAGGAGGTTTCCTCGATCATCGAAGAATCGCGGATCAGCCTTGATAGCTATCGCTTTGCTGAGATCAACGATCGCCTGATTAGGGTTACCTTTTCGATAATGTGCCAAGCCCCTGAAGTAGTAACAGAACTCCTGGTCTTTGCCGTTCATTTCAATCACTTTGGTAAAATCGGCGATCGCACCATCGAGATCATTCTTTTCAAAGCGAGCAATCCCTCTCTGTGAATACGCGTCTGCCGAAGGCAAGTCCTGTCCGTGCGCCGCGAAGGCGAAGATCAACAGGAAAAGCAGCAGAATTGAGAAGTTACGCACGATGACCTCCTTCGCGAAGAGTCCGATCCACCAAAGGACACGAACAGAGCCTATTGAGCATTAACTCACTTCCGATCGCCGCCTCTACTCTACTCCATCAACTTACGCGCAGTGGAGTCAATCATCTGAAAGTGATTCTCGCAAAATGCAGTAAGTCGCTGAATCGTGCTAGCACAAGGAGCTTTACGGGCGTGAGCAATCGCGTCTGTTATCAATAAGGGCTCTACTCTCCCACCCGCAGTGCCTGAACAACGCGGACGTCTCCGAGTTTGCAGAATGAAAGTGACGGCCTATCTAGCCTTCATTTTTGTGACTTTGCTCGGCCTAAAACCTGTCCAACGCTTAAAGGCGCGCGAGAACGCGGCTTGATCCGAGAAGCCTAAAAGGTAAGCTACCTCCGTGGACGTTTTCTGGTTGCCGAGATATTCAAGCGCCAGCTTGTGGCGCAATTCGTCCAAGACTTGCTGAAAAGTGACGCCTTCGGCCTTGAGTTTGCGAAACAGTGTCTGCCGGCTGACTCTTAGTTCCTTTGCGACTTGCCCGATTGTTGCTTCGCCAGTGTGAAGGATGGGAATTAAGACATTCTCGACGTGTCCACGGATAGACTTTGAGTGCGTAAGCCGCCTCAGCATTTCGTCTGCATGGCGTGTCACAAGTTGGGAAAGATACGCGTTGGTGGCCGTGGAGATAGACAGATACTTTTCATTAACCAGCATGGCATTCATGTAACTGTCGAAGAAAAGTGGCACGCCAAAAATCCTGTCATATTCAGCGCGGTATTCCGGTTGCGAATGAGCGAAATGAATCGCCTCAGGGAAAGGCGTCTCGATCTCAATCCCGTTTGACTGGAAGATCGACCGCGCAGTACAGACGCAGCGCGCGAAACCCGATTCCGTGAGGATCGGATGATCGACATAGACTGAACTTGTGAACTTCATCCAGATCCCTCCATTGTCTGGGACAAGCTGGATGAAATCTGCACTCTGATCGTGACCGTCATCGATTAGCAGCGGCGCGTAACGGTTGAGCAGTTGTGGCCCTGATTCGCTGCTTTCGGCTACCTCTCCAAGTAAACCCACAATGGAAATATCCTGCATTTTTACCGCTTCGCCGAACAGGAGTGCTAACGCTGGTTCGTGGCATACCTCGATTCCGGCTGTCAGCAACGCAAGGTAAGACGTTAGTGGAATGCGGTTATCAGAATCGAGTATCTCATCGAGCGAGATATTCGATCGCTGAAGCAGCATCCGACTGTCAGCGCCTCTAGCCACCGCGAAATCGAGAAAGGCTTTAGGAAGACCGGCAGTAACAGTCGCTTTAGTCATCGATTGTGACTCCTTGCAACCTACGGTCACACTTTTGATATGAACTGTCATGTTCATTCAATTTCGCAAGGCATAGATTAACCGTATTACTGCTTGAGGAGAAAACCAAAATGCGAAAACTGACAGCTGCATTCATACTCTTAGCGTTTGCCGCGATAGCGTGGTGTCAAGAAGTTCCCAGAACGCCCACGGCCCAGACTGACGCACAAAATGCGTTCGCTAAACTAAAGAGTCTCGCCGGCTCCTGGGACGGCGTGCTATCCGGCACGGGCACGCCCTTCGACGGCAAAACATTGCATTTCAGGTTGCGGGTAACGTCCACTGGAAATGCGCTTCTGCACGAAATGACGGGACTGCCAGGAAGGCCCGACGATCCCATCACTATGTTTTATCTTGATGAGGACCGGTTGATGTTAACGCACTATTGTGACGCGGGAAATCGGCCGCGCATGACGGCCAAAATGTCGCCGGACGGAAAGATACTGGACTTCGATCTAGTCGACGTTGCAGGTGGTACGCAGAAGGGCCACATGCATCATGTTAAGTTCACCTTTATTGATGCCGACCACCACACGGAAGACTGGACCTTCATGTTACCGAATGGCAAGTCCGGTCCCGGGCACTTCGAGTTGGTTCGCGCAAAGTAAGGGCGCGACTGAAGATTAAGACGAAGGCAGGCAGGGAAGAAATGCAAATCCGTTCTGATACTTCGCAGTGCTCGGCAGCACGGTCTTCACTCGGCTCGGCCCCAAGATGTGAGTTTGGGACACTGCCTCCCTAAATGTGATTGAAGACTGCTTCGTAAATTGGTTCTTTTCGAGCCTGTGAATGAAGCGAAAGAAATAAATCAAACTCGCCGAGCGAGGGATGGCTTACCTTAAAGATAGAGGTAAACTCTGGCAGCGCTCGAGCGGCTTCGAACATCAGCGAGAAACTGTCGGTCTCGATGGGCGTTCCTTTTGTGATCTTGGTCGTCGCGGGTTTGTATGCGGTCGCGCTCAGTAGCGTTAGGCTTATCTGCCGGCCTCGCGCATCCGGTGTCTGAAAGATTCCACCGATGTAGGGCACGAACGTTGAACGCGTGAACATGTAAGTCGGCTGTTGCTGGGCCACGAGGGGAGTCTGTAATCCTTGTGAAATCCCCGATTGGGCGAACGCCAGGATTTCGGAGTTTAGGGCGAAGGCCGCCGTTATCGTGGTCATCGTGCCTGACACAAGAAAAAGGCGGCGTGAAATGCGCATTTGCCTAATAGTCTCCAAAAAAGCCGTGTGTGTCGTTCAACGTTGATTTGGCGGGACTAACTTTCCACGAGGCCCTGGGGGGAGCAGAAAATTTTAAACGTTGATACTTCCGGCAAATCGTAACGAGAACGAATTCTACGGAAGGTTAAAACAATTATTAGCCTAACATTTCCGCGCTTTGATGTTGAGTTTCTCTCGCCTACAGGGAGAATCCCGCTACACAGAGCAGATTGTTGGCGACCGTGCAAGCCTGTTTAGAGAGTTAGAGAAGCGCGAATTAGAAGGGATGGTAATACTCGGCGATATTCGGTGATGCGTGGTCCATACGGTCTGCAAAACCTCTATTCATCGGTTCGATTCCGGTCGCCGCCTGCAAATCTAACTTTAACAGGATAACTCGACTCCCTCCCCCTATTCGATTTCCTTGAATATCCTTCGGCGGAGTAGCGAGAGGCCAGCCCAAAGCTGGCCTCTTGGTTTTACGGGTGAAGTCCAAAAGACTTAAATGAGTCAGTTTGTTTGGGCCTTAGCTTTTTCGAGCGAACGAATGCGGTCATGCGCTTCTTTCACCTGCAAAAACTGGCTTTCTATGATCATCCGCACATCAGCGGGAAGGTTATTCTTCAGAGCTTCCTCGTAGGATTTTACTGCAGAGTCTTCGCCCCTTTCACATTCGGAGATCACAGCGCCTTCGTCTTCTCCGGTAACCGCCGACTTAATATTTATCCAGCCACGATGGAGCACAGCCGCAGTGCTTCCTGTCTCTTCGGGATTTCCACCCAGCCTGCGAACCTCACTCTGCAATTCAGCTGCGAACTGAGCGCGTTGCTGTGAGTAAGTATGGAACAGAGTGGTCAGTTTTGCGTCCTTGACCCCTTCGGCGGCCGTGCGAAAACCGTTTTGCCCGTCTTTGCATGTCTCAATCAGATTGTTAAGAGTCGAGATTACTTCGTCGTTATCGATAGCCATTATTTTTCTCCTTGAAAGTTTAGTTCTGTAAAATTCAGGGCAACGCTCATGCCATCGTGCTAGATCGCGATGTCAGGACTCAATCCTTGCTGTTTATCAACCATCGGCATCGGTCGAACCTAATGAAGCTGCATTGGAATGAGTCGGTATCTACTCTCAAGAAAGAACTCTGTGCGGATTCAGGTCAAGCTAACACGACTGCGGTTCGCATAGATCCAAAGACGTACCAATACACTAACTCGTGGCCCGGAACTTGATGTCGTTGTCCGCAACGACCCCAGACACCTTTGGACTGTCGAGTGTTAGCGCAGTGTTGACCCGCTCCTGTCCAGGCCGAGTGGCGCCGCAAGCCAAAACGGGACATATAAAGAATGACCCCAGAAAGAGCCTTAGATAGAGTATGCCCTACAAGGAGGTAATGAATGCCGAACGATAGAGAGAAGAAACCTGAAAAGGAAAGTGAGCCCAGCAAGGAACAACTTCAGCGCCAGATGGAGAAAACGCGTGAATCTCTCGCCGAGACGGTTAATGAGATTAAGGAAACAGTCGACCAGGAAGTGCAAGCAGTAAAGAAGACTGTTGCGGGCGTTCTTGACTATAGAGAAGAGTTTCAAAAGGAACCGTTGGTGTGGAGTCTCGGTGCGCTATCGGCCGGATTCGCTCTGGGATATACCGTCGGATACGCTCACAAGAAAACGAAGGGCAGTAAACAAACACCAGTCATCGCCTTTGCTGACAGCATGGTCGAGGAACTATCAAGGATGGGTCAAGGGCTGGTGTTGCCGGCGCTTAACGGAAAGATCAAAGAACTGTTCGGCTTTGAATTTTCCGAGCTGCTGGGAGAGCTGCGAGGGGAAAACAAAACAGGTGCGAAAAAGAGACCACGGAAAAGCACATCTGCGAAACCAACGAGCAAGCGGGGCGCTAAAAAGAAATAGCGAGGATCGAACGCCTTGTTGGGTTAGGCTCGATTCCGATCGCCACCCTCCACCGCAATCAACAGATACCAGCTGACCTCAGGCGGATCACCGCAAACGACTACAGCTGCGCGCCGCCTCGCTTTGAATTTGTGAAGGCTCATTTCAAACGAAAACTTCGGGCGATGGAATCCATTTGTGCACGAAAGCCCTGAAGCTTTTGACTGGAAACTGTGAAGTGGAGAACGTAGAAGGTGCGGTTATCTACCTGAAGATAATAGATGCGGCCGTCCATGGCTTTGCCACCGTCGAGATACTCGTAAGAGAAGACCGTTCCGCTGAGCTGGCCGGTAAAATCAGCTCCCTTGCCGCTGCTGCATACAACGTAACCAGGTAGTCTCCGTAATTCCCACTTTTCATCTTCGGCAAAAATGTTCTCGACCCTGGTACCTGGCGCTACAAGTTTCTTACGCAGGCGCAGGTATCCGTTGCTGTAATCATCGCCGTTTACGAATTCAAAGTGTTCATGCACATCGACACGTGGGACTGCTCGCCATTCTGGTGAAGGTAGGTCTAATGCATACTCGATGCCGTCTCGAGTAAACGTCTTGTTTTGAGCGGGCGCGCTGATGCCTAAGACAAAAAGAGCGAGTAGTGCTAATAGAATTCTTCGCATTGCAGCCTGCACCTTTCCAGTCACTTCATCAAGGGTGAAGCTCCTGGTTAAGGACTTGAGTCTCAAATCGCATGATGGTAATAGCGCCTTCTCCGTCCTCTATTTCCAGGCCTGCATCTCGGCCATCGGTCGTTTCCAACTCTACCCGTTTCACGCCTGATGCGGTGTGAGTCAAGTGATTCTTGGTTGTTCCAACTGGAGCTCGCAGCATGATTTCAACGCTGGGGCTGCTATCTCCATCCATATCCAGATCTATCCCAGCGAGTAGCAACCCATCTTCAAGCCAGTAGTCTGAATCTATTTCCCTGCTTGGTCCCAGAACCTCAAGTCTTGTTGGGCGCATACTGTTGCGCTCTCCAAAGGCCATCAGATCCGTTTGCCAGCGACCAGGTTCAATTTTGTTTCGCATAATCATTCCTCATTTCAACGATAAAAACGGACACCTCCAACCCAGGACTTAGGTCACCTAAGCGCAATCTCGCTTCCCGCTCTCGTAAACAATGACTTCTGTTCCAACAGGCGTCATCTCACTGAGTTCTTTTGAGGCGAACATTGGAATTCGAATACAACCATGGCTGGCAGGATACGCAGCCATCGCCAGGCTTCCATGAATCGCAATCCCTTCATGGATGTAGTTGGGATAGTAGAGAAGACCGAGAGTACTGCGTCTCCACCCGTTCAACTTACGCAACACTGTGAACTTCCCTCTCGGCGTGTGAGCCCTATGCGTTTGTCCGTGGTCTATATAAGATTTTTCATTGCCTGTGCAGACTGGAAGGATGTGTGTGATGGAGCCACTTGCATCGACCACGAATAGAACCTGGCGATCGAGATCAATTTCAATATGTGCGTCGCCCGTCTGGCGAGGCAGGGGCTTAGTGGCGGTGCGTATGGCCTCAAAGTCATCCCTGGTCAACACGCCGGTTCGTTGTCGTCCTTCGATCTTTTGAAACGCGATCAGAGCATGCCGGAAGACGGGGTCAAGGGTGCCATCAATTGGACCAATCCAATATCCAAGATCCGACAAGCGCTGTTCGGCCTCAAATCGATCTGCGACCGAGAGTGCATGGCGTTGGAGACGTCGGGAAATACGTTTATCGGGCATGCCCGCATTTGCAGTGGCGGTGAAGGCAAACAGCACATACCAAATAAGGAGTTGGTTACCGAACCGTTTCCTGATATTTTCCCGCATTGCTGACCTCGCGTTAAGCCGATGTTCGTGTCACTTGCTCCACGACACCATCAACCATTTCCGGCAACATCGCAGAACGAAAACGCAAGAGAACCAACGCCCCAGCTTCCGATTTAATAGCCAGCGCCACATCCGCACCTTCGTCAGTCTGTTCCAGACTTACATCAGTCGGGCGGGCAATGGTGTGGGTTATGTGATCGTCGGGCTTCGCGCCCATCATGATAATAATTTGATTGCCGAGGGCTTCCTCCGATTCATTGACAATGCCTTCGAATGCCAGCTCACGCTCTTCAACTTGCGCCCCAATGTCGGTTGCGAAGATCTCGAGTGTGGCGAGCCAGCCTTCGTGTTTCCGACTGAAGCTGTCAAAGAACTTCGGCCATTCGCTTCTGGGGATGCTTTTCGTTTTCATTGGTCACTCTCCTTCTAAATTCCTGTGGGAAATGTTTCAGGCACTTCGCCGGCTTCCCATTCCGAGGTGCGTTCCAAAGGTTCGACCGCACGCGTTTCGTCGAAATGCATCACCGCATCAAACTGGGCGGATAAGTGGGCCTGAAAATAGTGGCTGACGCGCTCAGTTTCCGGGCGGTAGATCACGCCTATAGCGCGCTCGAGTAGAGGCTCTTGAAGCGCCGCCGTAGCATGATCTGTTCCGCCAAATATGAGCAGGAACCGCGGGATGTCGACGTCGTGGAAGAGTGCTTCATAGCTACCTTCCAGCGCCGGTCGAACTCGCTTGCGTTCCGCCGGCGCATCCCAATTGGAAGCGGCGGTGACGGTGCCTTGATAGGTTGTGAATCCGATGAGTTTTGCATCACCCGGGTGCCGTTCCCGCACTAGTTGACCGACGTTCCACTCTCCCTCCTGGCCCATTCGCGTAGCACGTGCGTCCCCGAGGTGGGAGTTGTGTTCCCAAACCACAATCTTTGAACCGGAGTTCTGAGTTCGGAGAAAGACGAGTAACGATTCGAGAGTCTCAACCATGTGCGCGTCGCGGAGGTTCCAGGAGGAGACTCGCGCGCGAAACATTGATCGATAATACCGTTCAGCGTTCATCACCAGGCGAGCGTTCTGCGTAGCATAGAAATGTTCGTCGGGAGCGAAGCGACCATCGCGCCAGGCGTATTCCGCTGAGTTCTGGTAAATCTCGAGGAGCTGACTGACGACTTCGTCTTCACAGGAATCCGAAATACCGAGGCCGGTGGCGTACCCGTAGGCTTGCTCGTTCTTACCAAAGTGATCAAAGCAAGCGTATCGAGCTCGGGCACGATGAGCAGCTTCGGGATCTATTCGGTCAAGGTAATCAAGCACGGCTTCAATCGAGGTGTGGAGGCTGTAGAGATCAAGACCGTAAAATCCAATCTTGTTCGCAGTTTTCGGAAGGTCGTCGTTGTAGGTTCGCAGCCAGCCGACAAAGTCCAGTACATCGGCGTTACGCCACATCCATGAGGGAAAACGCTTGAATCCCGATAAGGCGTCAACCGCATCGGCGTCTGTGCCCATTCCGCGAACATAACGATTGACTCGATAGGCATCGGGCCAATCAGCTTCAACGGCAACCGCGGTAAAGCCTTTTTCCTTTATTAGTCTCTTTGTGATTTGAGCGCGCTCTCGGTAAAACTCGTGTGTTCCGTGCGATGCTTCGCCAATCAATACCAGCGGAGCATCGCCGATAAGCTCCATGAGTGGGTCATAATCGTCGACCTCGCCAACCAGCGGGTGAGCCGCTTCTTCAACGACGTCGGTCAATAGGAGAGTGCTTTCGTCTAACATGGGCGGACCCTCAATGCGGCCACATTAAGCGACGTGCTTACGTGGCGCCTCATTAGCGTGTTCCAGCAAATAGCAAACTTCTTCGTCGGTGGTTTGTGAAAAATCCCTATACCAGAGCCCAACGCCTTGAAAGGGCTCCGGACTCATAACGCAAACACAGGTTGCAGCTCCATCGGCGTTAAAAGACTCACACGTTTCACGCGCCGCCACCGGGGCCGCCACGATGATCCTGGCTGGTCCCAGATTCTTAAGCGCCTTAACCGCGGCCCGCATCGTTGAACCGGTGGCCAACCCATCATCTACAACGATTACCGTGCGACCGCTGAGATTGAGGGGTGGAGATGCGCCGCGATAGGTCTTCTCGCGCCGCTCGAGTTCCCGTTGCTCAAACCGAACAACCTTCTGGATCCATTCCTCACGAATGCCCAGATCGTTGATCAGATCTTCATTCAAGACGCGCACATTGCCCGTTGCGATGGCACCCATTGCCAACTCCTCAAAACCGGGCACACCGAGTTTTCGCACCAGAAACACGTCCAGCGGAGCGTTGAGAGCATGTGCCACTTCATAAGCGACCGGCACACCACCTCGCGGTAGCGCAAGGACGGTTACGTCCGGACGGTTAGCGTAGGGCTGAAGCTTCGTTGCGAGAGCGCGTCCGGCGCTAATTCTGTTTGCGAATTGCATAAATCACTCCTTGCCAGGCTCGAGATGCGTTAGAAACCAAGCGGCGGCGAGCCTGGCGACTTCTTCCAGCTTGCCCGGTTCCTCAAAGAGATGCGTGGCGCCTGGTACGATCTTCAACTCCTTCAGGCATCGGAGTTGTGCGTAAGCATCTTCATTCATCCGAATCACTGGTCCATCAAGACCACCAACCAGCAGCAGAGTCGGAGCTGTGACATAACTTAAGGCTGGTCCCGCCAGATCGGGGCGACCACCTCGAGAGACGACAGCCCCGACCTTTTTTCCGATCTCAGCGGCGGCAAGCAGAGCCGCGGCGCCTCCAGTGCTCGCTCCGAAATAACCAGGGCGCAAGTATTTGGTCTCGTCCTCCCCGGCAAGCCAGCTAGTTGCGGCGACTAGCCGGCGTGCAAGTAGATTTATGTCAAAACGAAATTCGCGCGTGTAATTGTCGATTGATTCTTCTGGACGTGTGAGAAGGTCGAAAAGCAACGTCGCTACTCCGACTTCACGAATCACACCGGCCACATATTGATTGCGTGGGCTATGACGACTACTACCACTGCCGTGGGCGAACAAGACGATTCCAGTGGCGTTCGCTGGGATCTTCAATTCGCCGTAAAGTAAAAGTGAGTCGGCGCTGATTTCTACATCTCGTGCCTTTACTATCCTGGTTGCGGCTGTTGTTGATGCCATCGCCTTTACCTCAAGACTGCGATTTGGATTTCCTATTCATTCGCGCAACCAGTTAACCCGCGCCAACTTGTTTTCATGAGAAAAATCGTAGTGCGTGCTGCCCCCAAATGCTTTTTCGAGCGCATGGCCCAAGCGCTGGGCCAGGTGTTCCGTTGTTGTAGTCACCGTGAAGTTGTGGCCGTCGCCAGGCTTGCATTCCATAATGCGAGCGAGTGGATTATCTTCAGCAGCTCTCTGTGCTTCATTTCGGAGCAGTTGTTCAATCTCGTCATGATGCGTGACAGAAAAGGAGCCATCCAGGTAAACAAATCCCCGTGGTTCACCCGAGCGTATCTGCGTACATGCCGGGCAGACGGTAAGCTGCGCCGGGCGCCAATCCTTGTTTTTATCGTTAACGGGTTCTTTGTTTGGGCCGGTCCAGCGGCGATTGGCATAGACGGACCCGCAGTCTTCACATGTCTGGGGTTCGCTTGCCGCTCGTAATGTATGGTGCCGTCCTGCTTCATGGTCGACTCGTTTGGTAAACGTAGCGTTTGTATATTTCTTATTGTTCGGCATAGGATTTTTTCGCCTTTCTAAAGCTTTCAAACAGCAACGGCTGTGCCTCCGAGCCTTCCCACTTTGAAACTGAAATGAGGCAAAACGCGCCAGAAATCCCTGGTTCTTGAGGCAACTTTTTCGTGGTCTTAATTGCGGTACGAAGGGCAGCGAGCTTTAACGCAATACTTGCGCGAGTTTCCGCACCATCGAATCAACTACGACGGCGTACACCCTGTAAATGACGGAAAAGTACTCGCCGCTTGACGGAACACTGATTGCCCATTTAGCAGGTCAACCATGGAGTGTTTCCGAATGATCGAGGTTGGTTGTAATGTTTATTCATGAGATGACATTTAATGAATGTCGCACCGCTCTAGAAAAGGCAAACGTCGGAAGACTTGCTTGTGAGCACGACGGACAGCCTTATGCGGTTCCAATCAACTTCGCATTTGATGGTACTTACCTTTACGGATTCACTACTCTTGGACAAAAAGTGGAATGGATGCGTGCAAATCCCTTAGTGTGTCTTGAGGTCGATGAAATAGTCGGTGAGAGCCAATGGATGAGTCTTATTGTGTTCGGACGATACGAAGAACTCCCTGATCTACCGGAATATGAACACGCCCGCGCCCGTGCGCTCTCGTTTCTTCAGAAGCGAGCAATATGGTGGGAGCCGGGTTATATGTCACAGGCACACCGCGACCAAACTCACTCGTTGACACCAATCTTTTATCGGATACACCTCAACAAGGTTACAGGGCACCGCGCCACGCCGGACGAACCTTCACCTCGTAATAACGCGGAAAACTGCACATCCGACTGCGAGAAAAACCACGGACCAGGAACTCAGGTTTGAGGAATGACAAGGATCTAATGGTCCATCATGTAGGCACAACTCTTGCTGTGTACGCTAGCGTACAAGCGCGCTTAAGAGGCGTCGGCGCGGAAAAAACCAATAAACGAGCTGACCTGAACTCAGGGGGAGGGAGACGCGTGACCCGCGACCATTCTTTCCACGAATCAGGAGGCAATAATGCAATCCAAACCCCAGCCTCGAGTTCTCTGCGTAGACGACGATGAAGACGCTCGCGAGATGTTAAGCGCGTTGCTGAAGTTCTCGCTTATCGAAACCAGAGCCGTCGGAACTGCGGCCCAGGCCTTATCGTTGATTCAAGCTGAACATTTCGACCTATATTTGCTGGACTCATGGCTTCCTGATCTTGATGGCTTTGAATTGTGCCGGCGAGTGCGTGTCCTGGACCCGCAAACGCCGGTCCTTTTCTATTCGGGCGCAGCTTACGACGGCGACAAGAAGAGAGGCATTGAAGCGGGAGCAAATGCCTACGTGACGAAGCCCGACGTCGACGGCTTGCTCGGAAGAGTGACGGAACTTGTTTCTCTGGCCAAGTGCGTCGCCGCCGCCTAAATAATCATTCGGACCAATGCTGAATGTGCCATGGCCACACGTTCAATCAGTCCCGGGAAATCCGATAACAGGCTTGTCTAACCTCGCAATTACGGACTGAACGCGGAATGACTGGGCCTACGGAGGAAGAAAGATGAGAGTAACAAAGTTAATGCTATTGGCGGCCCTGGTCGCTTTACTGATGAGTTCCGGGCCTTGGGTGAACAAGTCAATCGCTCGTACGAAAGGTGTCAATGACACCACCAAGCGGCTTAACGCCGCGGCTGATGTATTGAGGGAAGTCATGGCGACGCCCGACAAAGGTATCCCGAAAGATCTCCTGGATAAGGCAGCCTGCGCCGTGATCGTGCCTAACGTGAAGAAAGGCGCCTTCATCATAGGTGCGAAATACGGCCGAGGCTTCATCTTGTGCAGGAACAAGGATGGGCGCGGCTGGTCGGCACCCGGCGGAGTGAAAGTCGAAGGCGGCAGTGTTGGGTTCCAAATTGGCGGATCTGAAACTGATGTCGTAATGCTACTGATGAACCAGGGCGCCATCGACAAACTTTTGTCCAGCAAGTTCACCATCGGGGGCGATGCTTCGGTGGCGGCTGGTCCAGTGGGCCGCACCTCTTCGGCGAAGACAGATGCGCAGCTTCACGCCGAGCTTCTCAGCTATTCGCGAGCGCGCGGACTATTCGCCGGCGTTTCACTCGACGGTGCGACTATGCGACCCGACGATGACGCAAATAAGGACATGTACGGCAGAAAAATGTCGAACCAGGAGGTGGTACTGGGAAACGTTAAGCCACCGCGGACTGCAGCCAGATTGATCGCGGAGTTGAATAGGCACTCGAGCCGTAGAGCTGGTGGCTAACCAACCGGAACCGGCAAGCGCGACTGAGTTAAAGCTCATTCTTTATCGGTCGCGATAATCAGTAGGATTCAATGGGTAATCGCGGAACTGGCTGCCTTTACATAGATAATGGCAGACAAAAAAAGGAGTCTGATATGAAGAAAGGTCACATGGAGAAGAAGATTGTGGGGGTAATCCTGGGGTTAACATTACTGTTTGGCGTCGGCCTCGGCTCGATTGCAACAAGCAATGCGAGCACCCCCGCCGGTAATACTCAGGATCGCCGCAACTGGGATAGTTACCCGAATTGGGGTGGCTCTTTCGAACTGAGGCAAACCGCTCTGAACGCGGGCTTCAACGAAGGCACGAAGGAAGGCCGCAACGACCGCGCGAATGGCAGGCACTCTAACTTCCAGGAGTTCAGTGTCTATGAGAGAGCTACGAAAGATTACAGCACGCGTCTCGGTGACCGCGAACTTTATCGCCGCTACTTCCGGGAAGCGTTCCAGCGCGGATATAACACCGAATGGCAAACCACGTCCAATTCAACATATTACTCAAGTAGTCGCTTGACCGGAACTTTTCGTTTGGATTCGTCGCGTAGCGACAATCCCCGCGATGTTGCGGACCGAGCTAGTCGCAGACTTTCCAACAACGAACGACAAGGTGTTTCAGATCGCATGCTGGCGCGGCTCGAATCGCCTGAGATGCTGGCAATTGAACGCCGTGGCTCAACCATAACCATGGCATCCTCGCGCGCTCCGCAGTCGACCTTTGAAGCAGATGGGATCGAACGTCAGGAGCAACTGAATGGTCGAACGAGCCGGGTAACCGCGACGTTGCGCGGCGATCAGTTAGTTGTAAAAACTACCGGATACCGAAACAACGATTTCACCATCACTTTCCAACCGATCGAAAACGGCAATCGGCTTCGCGTGACGCGCGAGATCTACTCAGATCGGCTGACACAAGCGATCGTGGTCAATAGCATCTACAACCGCTCGTCGGATGTCGCGCAGTGGAATGTCTATGACGGCTCGCAGCCAGTTCTGGGTGGCACAGGTATAACGAACGGTGAATTCATCGTTCGCGACGGTGAAACGGTAGTAGCCGTACTGAATAATGACCTGACCACAAAGCAGGCACAGCAGGGCGACCGGTTCACGATGACCGTGCGCGAACCTGGCCAATACGAAGGTGCAGTTATTGAAGGCACGGTGAGCAGCGTTGACCAGAGTGGGCGTCTGACCGGCAGGTCCGGGATGTCGCTCAACTTCGACACGATCCGGTTGCGCAATGGCCGAACTTACAGGTTCGCCGGAGTTCTCGGAAGCGTCCGCACGGCCAATGGTGACACCGTGAGGGTAGACAACGAAGGTGCTGCACAAGGCGAGAACCAGACCACGCAAACCGTCCAGCGAACGGCTATCGGTACTGCAATCGGCGCCATTATTGGCGCAATTGCGGGCGGTGGAAAGGGCGCGGCAATTGGCGGAATCATTGGCGCCGCAGGCGGAGCCGGTTCAGTTTATGTTCAGGGGAAAGACAACCTTGATCTTCCCAGCGGTACAGAGCTAACGATTCGCGCGAGCGCGCCAGGCAGATAACTGGCGAGTGCGCATCGGTTATCTGATCACGGCGAAGTTGCTTCGCCGTACTTGAAAAGCAACTGGGGAGGGTTTCACGGTCGAGCACGATCGGGAAACCCTCCTCACTTTCGTCGGGTTCCCAATTTTACCCACCTGGAAGCTGGCTTTCCACAACAAATGAAGCGTACAAAGAGATGCACGGCCGAGGCAATCGCAAGCGCACAAAAGGGATAGCAGCGGGCGTACGCACTAACATTAGGTCTGGAGTTTGGATTAAGCGGCAGGGCCCGATTGGGCGTTAACAAGCTTGTGAGAACAACGTTGCCGTCGTGGAAAGGTTGTGAGAACAACGTTGCCGTCGCGGACATTTTCTCAGTCAAGACAGCCGCCCCTTGTTAAAGGGGCGGCGCGTCTTGAGGATCAGCTAAACGACGCTGCCTAGACCGTGCGCCGGCCAGAGACCAGGTTGACTATCAGTACGATAGCAGCTATGACCAGCAAGATATGAATCAAGTTGCCACCGACGTGACCGATGAACCCCAGTAACCACAAGATCAGCAGTATTACCAAGATTGTCCACAGCATATTTCACTCTCCTTTGTTAGGTCTGAGCCTTATTACGGCGCAGAAATTAACCTGCTAAACAGTTTCAGATCTGACTACTTCAAGATCTACCAAAACGCAGGCGATATTCGCTTGAGACGATGAAGGCTTTCACCATCTCAGCTCGTTTGATCCTCGCGAAAGCGTCGGCTGGAATCATCACGTCCTCACCTGGCTGACTGAGCCCTTCCATCTTGCCAAACCAAAAGTCGTAGCCGGCCCAATCAGTATCCGGCGAATCGTTCGGATCCCGCCGCAGGAAGCCGAAGTACTCGACAAGCACGAAAGCTCGGTTGTAATACCAGCGAAATACGCTCGCGCTTTCCATTACCTTGCGCATCGCTGCTGCCCGGCCGGTAGTGTCTCCGCCACCGAAAGCGTCTATGGCTATTTGTCTCTCGCTTGCCGATGGTTCGACTCCGGCGTATTCAAACATCTCATCGACATACTCTATGGCGCCCATGCTGTCCGGATAGCGCTGCATAAAATCCCTGCGTTGGACAAACTCTTCCGCATCTCGCATGTTCTTCTCCAACAGCACGTCCCGACCTCCTGGCGGGAGGCGAGTTCCTGAGGCGTGGCGCGCATTCAGACAACTCGCCGGCGAGTGACCAGGTGGTAGATCACTACAATTACAGCTACGAACAAGTAGAAGGTGAATGAAGCCGCCACCTACGTGGCCGATATATCCCAGCAACCACAAGCCCAGCAGTATTAGCAGGATTGTCCACATCATATTTTCACTCTCCTGTCAGGTCTGGGCCATATTACGGCGCAGAAGTTAACCTGCTCGCTCAATGGTGATGTTTACTCTTCCGGATGAGCGAGAGCATCCGCTTTTGTGGCATGGACCACCCCTTCCGGATGTTCAGGCGGCGAGTAAACAGTAAACAGTTTCAAAGATTCGTCTCCGGTATTAATAAAATCGTGCTCCGTTCCGGCAGGCACAGCAAACATATCGCCGGCGCGAATATCGTGCGTTTTCCCCGCCACTACGGCCCGGCCCGCGCCCTTCACAAAAACCAGGACCTGATCAACCGTTTCGTGGACTTCTTTGCCAATGTCCTCACCCGGGGGAACACTCATCAAGACCACCTGAGAATGTTTGTTCGTAAACATGACCTTCCGAAAGTTATCGTTCTCTAACGCAGACCGTTCGATATTTTGGTATTGCATAAAAACTCGTGCGCCTCCTCCTCAATGATTCTTGCGACCTTCAAATTCTTCAAATCCTCCCACTGGCTGCCGGAAGCCGAAGAGGACCTGGTGTGATTGTTTGCCATTGACGCCCGCTCATCTCTTAAATGACCGACTTTGAGTGTTAATGTTGGCTACTTATTTTCGACTCTTGCCTTTCGTCTTCGCTTCAATCGTTCAATGAGAGTCACCTCCCAGGGAGGGCCTCCGCGGCGAAACATTCCGTGGTATGTGGTCAGGAACACAAGGGCGCCGACTGCTGCGACGAACAAGCTATAGCGGTCAAGACCACCGGTCCGACTTTCACCGAGTAGATTAGTTAGAAAACCTGCGAACATGGAGCCGAAAATACTCAAAAGAATGTCGCGAACGAGACCGTGATCCGTCTTGTTGATAATCTTGCTACCAATGAAACCAATTAAGGCCCCGAGCAAAATCCAGGCGCCGAAAGACATGATGGAACCGCCCTGGAGGTCGGTTATGAATGTGCCTGGAAGGGTGGACATTCCTGTGTCCTTTCTCTCGGAGAGGGCCGAGCAATTGTTACGAGTGTCAATTCCTTTGCTGTCACCGCACAATCTCAACCGAGCACTTCGCGTGATGAACCACGGCACTCGATACCGAACCCAACAGCAATCGATTCCAGGCACTAAGTCCGCGTGATCCCATAACGATGAGGTCTGCACCCCAGCGTTCTGCCTCTTCCACAATCATTTGTTTGGGTGTGCCCTCGAGCGCCTCGCCGCTGATCTTCAGGGTGGTGTCTTTGATGGTTTTCAGTTTCGCGAGAGCGCCATCGACGACGGCCTTTGCGGCGGCGCGAATCGCATTCTCCAACTGATCAAAGTACGACGGCGTGGCAGCCCAGGGTTCGATACCGACCATGATTGGTGTCTCAAAGGCTGTAATGACTTTGACTTCACTTTGTGGCGGCCACGGACGGCGCAGCACTTCCTCAATGGCTGCGTCGCTGTAAGCTGAACCGTCAACTGCTAACAAGATCTTCATACGCAGTGCCCAGTTATCGGGATCCACCGACGGAAACTCTGCAGTTTCGCTGCACTCGCTACAGGCAGATTTTCACCTCTCAGGTTGCAGGAAGCATGCCAACCCTTTCCACCCCAATTCTATTGGCATCCAGGCTGGGCCTGTTTCAAACACTGCGAACTTTCTCGCACTGCTGTTGAGTTTTTCAGAGCAAATGATGGCAATCTCGGCCGCCAACATGGGATTTAAGGGGGTTTCAGAGTCGGTGGTGAAAGGCATAGGCGTTGCTCCCTTGATTTACGTAACTATCAGCTTGCCAACGTACACGAACGGATTTGCATTCACCGAGAAAGGCCAAGTTATGAAAAGCCAATTGATTTACACGCTCGACTTCTCCCAGATCACCTTACAGAACCTCCCGCAAGTCGGCGGCAAGAACGCCTCTTTGGGTGAGCTCTTCAATATTTTGAGGCCCAAGGGCATTGGCGTGCTTGACGGCTTTGCCACGACGGCAGACGCGTATCGCGCGCTGCTCGCGGAGGGTGACCTTGAATACGAGCTGAGGGCGCTGCTTTCGGACTTTGATCCCGAAGACCTACATGAACTAAGTACACGTGGGCACGCTGCACGCGTAGCCGTTCTTGACACGCCACTACCGAAAGAATTGCGCGAGGCGGTCACTGAGGCCTACGACAAACTCTGTGCGCGCCTGGGGCGAGAACCGGAGTTAGCTGTTCGCTCTTCAGCCACGGCGGAAGACTTGCCGGAAGCCTCCTTCGCAGGCGCTGCTGAGACATTCCTGAACGTGCGTGGCCACGCGGCGCTGCTGCGAACGGTCCACCAATGCTTCGCTTCTCTGTTCACCGATCGCGCGATCAGCTATCGCGCCAGGCTGGGATATGATCAATTGAAGGTAGCCATCTCGGTCGGTGTGCAACCAATGGTGCGATCCGACAAAGCGAGTTCCGGTGTCATTTTCACTTTGGATACCGAGTCGGGTTTTCGTGACGTAGTACTAGTCAACAGTTCCTATGGATTGGGCGAATTTGTGGTTCAAGGCGTCGTTACACCCGATGAGTGGACCGTCTTCAAACCAACTTTGAGAGATGGCCTGCGACCAATCATCGGGCGGCAGCTTGGCAGCAAGGAAGTTCGTCTTGTCTTTGGTGATGGAAGCCGTACAACTAAGAGCGAGGCCACGCCATTAGCAGAACGTTGCCAGTTTTCGCTTAGCGACGACGAAGTCCTGAAACTGTCAAAATGGGCCTGCCTGATTGAGGATCATTATTCGCAACACGCCGGTCACCCACAGCCGATGGACATCGAGTGGGCCAAGGATGGAATTACCGGGGAGCTGTTCGTCGTTCAGGCGCGGCCCGAGACGGTTCACTCAACTAAACCTCAGACGGCGGTCGCGGAAGCCTACCGGCTCACGGGCAAAACCGGAACGCCGCTTGTGACGGGCCAGGCTGTTGGCCAAAAGATTGGCAGCGGACGGGTGCGGGTTGTGCGCGAGACTGGTGAACTCCAGAGGGTGGAAGCGGGCGACGTCCTGGTAGCCAGGCTCACCGATCCTGATTGGGAGCCGGTTATGCGACGCGTCGCGGCGATCGTTACCGACCAGGGTGGACGAACAGCGCATGCTGCTATCGTATCCCGTGAGTTTGGCATCCCTTGTATTGTCGGCAGCGGTAACGCCACCGAGTTGCTACACGATGGCGATGAAGTTACCGTCGCCTGCTCGGAAGGACCGGCGGGCCACGTTTATTCCGGACGGATACCTTTCGAAGTCGAGAAGATCGACGCCCAGGCAGTTCCTACGACACGAACTGAGGTGATGCTTACCGTTGGTGACCCGGCGCAAGCCTTCAAATTCTCATTCCTCCCCAACTCCGGTGTTGGCCTGGCACGCACAGAGTTCATAATCACTAACCACATAGGCATCCATCCAATGGCGCTAGTCCGCTATCCCAATCTCAAGGATCAACGGGCCATCCAACAAGTCGCTGCACTCATCGGTGCTGAAGAACCGCGAGAGTTCTTCATTCGCCGGTTCAGTGAAGGGGTAGGACGTATTGCCGCTGCCTTCTACCCGAAACCGGTCATTGTTCGCACCAGCGACTTCAAAACTAATGAGTACGCACGACTGCTGGGCGGCGTTGAGTTTGAACCACGCGAAGAAAATCCCATGCTTGGTTTTCGCGGGGCGTCCCGCTACTACGACGAACGCTACGCGGCGGGTTTTGCGCTCGAATGCGCGGCGTTGCTGCGAGTACGCAGGGACATGGGCCTGACGAATGTCAAGATCATGATTCCCTTCTGCCGCACGGTCGAGGAAGGAAAACGCGTAATTGAAGTAATGGCCCAACACGGATTGAAGCAGGGCGACGACGGACTTGAAATCTATGCGATGTGTGAGCTCCCATCTAACGTGACCAGAGCCGACGAGTTTCTGAGGGTGTTCGATGGATTCTCGATCGGCTCAAACGATCTGACGCAGTTAGTGCTTGGAATCGATCGTGATTCAGGTACGGTCTCGCATCTTTTCGACGAGAACGATCGCGCTGTTCTGGGCATGATTGCACAGGTAATCGACGAGGCCCATGGCGCCGGCAGGCCGATAGGTATCTGCGGCCAGGCACCCTCTGATTTTCCCGATTTTGCGCGTTGGTTGGTTGAAGAAGGCATCACCTCGATTTCACTTAATCCTGATGTGGCCATCAAGACTCAACTGGTGATAGCCGACGAGGAAAAGCGCCTGGGTTTCGTAATGCCAATTGAAAAAGAGATGTTCGTGCATGAAAGCGCGGCCATCGGGGCTGGCGTTATGTGAAGAAAAGTTGAAACCATGCCTTCGGGATTGTTCATTGGACTGGTGCTACTGCCGTCGATGTTGTTCGCTTATGTGGTTCTGACGACATTCTACGGCGCGAGCAAAGCGTACATTGCCATTTCGTGGGTCCCACTAACCTGCATCCTAATAATCTGGATGTTCATGCTCGTTCTGGATTTCCAACATATATCCGATGAATGGTGGTGTGGTTTGGCTCGAAGCGTAGGTTGGATCGGTCTATTCCAGGCGGGCCTGGGAGTTGGATTGATTGTGCGTGCACTGCGCAGACACAGGGGCGCACTCGGCGTATCACTTGCCACACTACTAGCCGCATCTCCATTTTTGCTGCGGCTTGTTCGATAATTGGTACGAGAGTGAACAAGTGAGCGCGAATCAGTCGAACAATGTGGCATTACCTACGCTCATCGCGTCAAGGTTTCACACTGCCATCGTTCTGCTCATTCTCTTCGGGTTGGCTGCCGGAGGAATTATGCGCGCGTTGCGTGGTTCGCACGACCTGGTTGGACCAGCGGGAAGACTGCCGCTATATGGCTCGATACTGGCAATTCAGTTGCTGCTGTTCTGGTTTGTGCGGACCGGAATGCGGCGGTCCGGTCACTCAGTGGCGGCCCTGATCGATTCGCCACCGAGGAGTGTGATGCGTTGGATCCGATATCTGGGTATAGCACTAGCAGCCTGGATACTCTGGATGATCTTCGGGGCCGTGCTGGGTTCTTTCCTCAAGCCAAGCCACACAGAACTTACTGCCATACAACAATTCCTGCCCCACGGAAAGCTTGAGAAACTCTGCTGGGTGGTATTTTCAGCCGGAACTAATTTTTGTGAGGAAGTTCTTTACCGCGGTTACCTGTTGACGCAGTTTCGCGCCCTGACGGGTGGTGCCACGATTGCGCTGCTTCTTCAGACTGTCGTCTTCGCCATGGGACATGTAACTCTGGGAATACCAATCGCGATCTCCGTCAGTTTTTTAGCGCTCTGGCTTGGGGCGCTGACGTTATGGCAGAAGAGTCTGCTGCCGTCGATGTTTGTACACGTAAGCATTAGTCTGTTCGGTGGCCTGGCCTTCTCGCCGTAAGACGGCCTACTGTACGAAGGTGACGCCAACCTTACAAATGAAAGCCTGGCTTCTCAATAAACCGGCGTCAGTTGACCGGCGCCCGCTGGTAATCTCAGACATACCTGAACCGGTTCCTGGCGCTGGTGAATTACTGTTGCGCGTCGCTGCTTGTGGCATCTGCCGAACGGACCTGCATGTTGTCGAAGGCGAGTTGCCCGTGCGCCGCTCGCCTCTGATCCCGGGCCATCAAATTGTCGGTCGCATCTCTGCTCTCGGTTCAGGAGTTGAAGGTTTTGCCATCGGAGATCGAGTGGGAATGGCCTGGCTCAATCGCACCTGCGGTGTGTGTGACTTCTGCATTGCCGGCCGGGAAAATCTTTGCGAACAGGCGATGTTCACGGGTTGGACTGTCAACGGTGGCTACGCCGAATATGCAGTTGCGCCTGCCGCTTTCAGCTACCGCTTACCGGACAACTTCGACGACATTCAGGCGGCGCCCTTGCTCTGTGCGGGCATAATTGGCTATCGCTGCCTGCGTCTAACCGGACTTGGTTTGGATGAATGGCAGGGTGCGCGGCTTGGCCTCTACGGCTTTGGGGCTGCGGGCCATGTTTGCATTCAACTGGCGCGGGCGCGTGGCGCAGACGTTTATGTCTGTACTCGCGATCGCCAACGACATCAGACGCTCGCACGCGAACTAGGAGCGACTTGGGTTGGCGACGCCACGGATGAACCGCCCGTCAAACTTGATGCCTCGATCATTTTCGCGCCTGCAGGCGAGCTCGTTCCGGTTGCTCTCAAAGCAATTCGCAAGGGAGGCACGGTGGTCCTGGGCGGTATTCACATGAGCCCAATCCCAACATTTGATTATTCGCTCATATATGGAGAGCGAATGGTCCGAAGCGTTGCTAACAACACACGCGCAGACGGTCGCGATTTTCTTGTCGAAGCCGCTCGCATCCCCGTACGCTCACACGCGCAAATCTTTCCATTCGATCAAGCTAACGAAGCGCTGATTGCTTTGAAGAACGATTCGATTAGAGGCGCGGGGGTCTTGAAAGTAGATTAAGAACTCGCCAACTTTATCAAGTTGGACTTGGGAATGATGGATGCCAACCCAGGGACGCAACTTGATTGTAGGGAGGCTGAGTGTGGCTCTGAGCATATTCGACGACAAAGCGCAGCAGCCGACAGAAGCTGACCTTGCGCGCGTGCTGAAGGGTTCCTTTGTTTTTTGGAACGAACTCAAAGAGCGCATCGCGTCAAGGTTCACGCCGCTCATTTTCGAATGGGGTTTCACCAGCAAATCGACTGGCTGGGGATTGCGCCTCAAGCACAAAGAACGAATCATTCTTTACATGACGCCCGCGGAGGGACATTTTCTGGCGTCCTTTGCCTTGGGCGAGAAGGCCGTTCAGGCGGCCCACCAAGCCAACCTGCCGAGTTCCATCTTGAAAATCATCGACAGCGCCAGGAAGTACGCTGAAGGCAGAGGGGTACGACTTAGAGTTACCAGCGCAAGAGACATTCGGGACATAGAAAAGCTTGCCGTCATCAAAATGTCGACGTGATGCGTCGGCGATCAGCAGTTGTGGGCGTCAGTGACAAGTTTCGCCTTCGATGACGAAAAAACCCGTCTCACCACCTCCTGATGTGACATTAACTACCGGCGAATCTGACAGCCGCACCAGCGCGCCTTCGACACGACCAGCAAAAAGAAATGGATTTGTGTCAACGTACATCGGCTGCAAGGCCCAACGGCTTTCGCCGAATATAGGAAAGAGCTCCTTTCGCAGTTCAATCTTCTCCTGCACCACGTAGTCACCGCGCAGCGCATCCAATAGCGCTGCCTCCCACTCTGATGCGGTCGAGTTATCGCCAAAGTAAATGCCACGGCCTCCGTAATCGTCATTAGGCTTAAGAACGAATTGCGACCGGTGCTTCCGAACGTGTTCAATCAGATCAACCTTCAGTCCCTGGTAGCGCGTTTTGCATTGAATAACCCGTCTCGTCCAGGGCACTGTGCGGCGAATTACCTCTCTTTCACGAGCGGTAAACCAGTTCGCATGCGTTTCGTCAGTCAGTAACCCGAACGCTGCCTTTTTATGAATCAACTTGCAACGGAAGGAATTTACCAGACAGACATCACCTGCAACGTAGGCGCGAATTAGCGGATGGGAATCGTCGCAGCGCGCAAGCAATTCGTTAATAATGACTCGCTTATAGACCAGGTCGATCGAGAAGTCGCCACAGCATAGCTTTCCCTTTTCGTAATTAAGTTGCTCAGGTGTGCAAATTATTGTCGGTACGCCGTTAAGGATAAAAAAATCTCGCAAGAGGACGAACTCATCAGCAGTCGGCAGCCCGTCCCAGTCAAGTATTGCGATATTCGGCACGCCAACCGCGCCCCACTCCCGGTAGGTGTTCATGAGCGAGTCCAGCAGATGTTTCTCCGGGAAAAACTGCTGGAGTTGACTCTGTTTGGCGAGGTCTTGCATGGCTCCCACTTCAAGGAGAATCTCGTTGAGAATTGCCTGGTCCATCAGACTGGAAGGGTTTTCCGCGTTGTACTCGACGAACTTGATCTCGCGACCGTGAACGAACGCATCGAGCCGGGATGTCACTGTTGATCTCGAGTACTTTGGCTCAACAATCGCTAGTTTGATCTCGCGGTCGGTCAGCCCGACGGTTAGCATTCTCGAGGGTTCACTCAACAGCGCCGCGACGATTGTTTCAAACGCTCCGGCCAGAACCTGAGCTGAGTCGGCGAGGATTTTGTACTGCGTCCGGGTGAGCAGATGCGGGCGAAGTGCTGCACTGATTTCGCGGTCGCCGTAGAACAAACGGCGCGTGCGCATCTTTTCCTTTAAGTGTGCGAAGAACTCCGCCGTTAGAGAGTGATCTGCTGTAAGGGTCTTATGATATTTGTTAATGAGCCGTTCACGCATACTTTAACGCGTCTAACAAATCATCGAGATCTTCAGTCCCCGGCTTCGTGATCGGTTAGATTGTAGAATACGTTTGCCGATTACGATGAGGCTGGCGTTGCTGAATACAGCGCCTCTCTGATCGCCACGTCTCGCGGATCGCCCGCTAGTGCTACGCTCTTGCGGTTGGGGATATATCCGTATCCGATTTGGGCTTGCGGATCGGCAAAGCCAAGTGAACCGCCCGCTCCGGGCATGCCGAACGAGCCGGGATTGCCGAACGAAAAGCCCGGATTGGTTTTCATAAATCCCAACGAAAACTCGACCTCAGCCTTCATACATTCGTCGTAGAAACCATGCGTCGCGGGAACCGCGGGCGCCGTCAACTCTTGCAGTGTCTCTGAACGCAGTCCCAGTTCTTTCCCGCCAGTCGCAAAAACGCTGTAAGCGCGTGCGATGGCCCGCGCAGTGCCCACGCCTCCACCGGCTGGAATTTCGAGGTTGCGTGGATAAATATGCTGCGCGTCATGGGCCAATTCTGATCCCATCGAGCGCCCTGCGAATGTTCGACCGCGGATTCCAAACGGACGGCATCAGTCGAATTGGGAAACCGAACAACATTTCGGCAAAGCTGGGATCAACGAGAGGCGCGAGCCTCGCATCGGAAACTGATTCGGGCAGGCGAATGTAAAAATCTATTCCCAGCGGCGAAGCGATTTCGTCCTGAAAGAACTGGCCGAGGCTGCGGTGTTGCGGATCAATCCGGCGCAGCAATTCACCTTCATAGAATCCGATCGTAACGGCGTGATAAGCCTGTCGCGTTCCCGGTTCCCAGGCCGGTTTCTGGCGAGCCAGGACCGCCGCCAATCGTCGAGGTCGGCGACAACACTTTTAGTCAATCGGCTCGTCCAGGGCAAATAGTCCGGCTTGATGGCCCAACAGCTGCCGAACAGTGATTCTTTCTTTTCCATTTTGAGCAAACTCCGGCCAGTACTTGCACACAAGTTCATCGTAGTCGAGCCAGCCGCGAGAATGCGCAATCGCGAGGGTCATCGCCGCCAAACCTTTGGTCGCCGAATAAACGAGAGCCATCGTGTCCTCTTCCCAAGGATCCCCATTCGCTTTGTTCCGCACACCGCCCCAGAGGTCAACCACCTTCTCACCTTTGTGATACACACAACACGCTGCGCCCACCTCACGCCGCCGGACAAAATTTTCAGCAAACGCCTCGCGCACCGCCTCAAAGCCGGCGCTTACAAACCCATGGATATCGACGCGATTCACCGCGTCAACGGAGACTTCATTTCTGCTCTTTTGAATTAATACGTACGCCGCGCCGGCTGCACCTGCTGCCGATAAACCGATAACTGCCTTCGTTAGTGTTTTCATTTCAACTCCTTTCCAATTCCAGGCCTGGGGCGCGTGTAAACCATCGGGTTCCATTGGACGGTTGGGGCTGCGACCGTGGCACACACTTCTGGCTAACCGCTCACTGAAGGGATCCTGGGCGTCTCTGGGATATTCATCAGTTCGGATTGCAACGCTTGTACCGGGCTGATCGTTAAATGCCGGACGGCTGATTACAGTCCTGGTAGCGCTTGTGCCCCTTCCAGGGTAGCCACACGCCGTGGGTTTCCTCTCATTCCGGTGGGGAAGTTCTCGCACCAAAGACAGCTGATTGCTGGATTTAGTAAAGAAATTTCGCGAACAACAATCGGCACATACATTGCTCCAAATCAGGTAAATGTGCGTTACCGGAACCTTCGCTGAACCATTGGATCACGCCCATTTGCGCGGTGCGTCGGTCGGTAGTGTTCCGGGCCCGGGGGACTGGCATGCGCTGACAGCGGCCACGGCAGTTGCACAATTAGGTGTTGATTCCGAATTTGGTCTCACAACTTCAAAGGCGGAGGCACAACTTGCTCGTTATGGCCTCAACGCGCTTCAGGAGATTCGACCGCGATCCGCCTGGCGAATCTTTCTCGATCAATTTGCGAGCATTGTGGTCGCGTTGTTGGGCGTCGCGGCGATCGTCGCGTGGGTTACCAGTGATGAACTTGAAGCGATGGCCATCCTCGTCGTACTTCTCATCAACGCGTTGGTTGGTTTCTTGACTGAGTGGCAAGCGAATCGGGCCCTGGATGCGCTCCGCCGGCAAACGCTGACAACTACCCGGGTGCGACGCGAAGGCATTGAAACAACCGTTGATGCGAGGCAACTGGTTCCCGGGGACATCATTATCCTCAACGCAGGAGATCGCGTCCCTGCCGATGCACGGCTGCTTGAATCCTCGAGACTGCAAACGGAAGAGTCCGCGCTCACCGGCGAGAGCACCACCGTCGACAAAGAGAGTAGCAGGCAGTAACGGTCGATGCTCCTCTGGCCGAGCGTCGTTCGATGCTCTATCTCGGGACCGCTATAGCTGCCGGCCGCGCGGTCGCGTTGGTTGTCGAAACCGGCGCCAAAACCGAGCTGGGGCGGGTGGGCCGTCTGGTCGCCACCTCAATCAAAGAACACTCTCCGCTCGAAATTCAGTTGGCCAAACTCGGCCGTCGACTCGTTTACGTTGTTCTGGCGATCGCCTTGGTGGTGATGGTAACCGGCTGGTTGCGAGGTGACGGACTCTGGATGATGGTGGAAGTAGGAGTCAGTCTGGCGGTTGCCGCCGTGCCCGAGGGACTCCCTGCCGTTACTACTCTGATCCTTGCCCTCGGCGTGATGCGCATGGCGCGGCAACGAGCCATCATGCGCCGTCTTACTGCTGTCGAAACTTTGGGCAGCACGACCGTCATCTGCGCTGACAAGACCGGCACCCTTACAGAGAACCGCATGACAGTGCGCGAATACTACCTGTCTGATGGACGCTCGATTCAAGTTGATGGCAGCGAATGTACGGCCGCAGGCGACGAGCTGCTTCAGCGCGCACTGCGGATCGGAGTGCTGTGTAACGAAGCAGTTTTTCGCGCGGTTGATGAAGAAGACGCGGTAACCATTGGCGATCCCACTGAGACGGCGCTGTTGGTTGTTGCCGATGCTCTGGTTCTCGATGTTTCTGCAGGAACGTGCGATGCATCCGAAGCTGGCTGAGCAGCCCTTCCATGCTTCCACCAAACGAATGACCACGCTACATCGGAGAACCGATGGGCAACACTTCGCCGCGTTAAAAGGCGCTCCGGCAGTGGTACTCGAAGCGTGCTCAAGTTATGCAACCGGCTCAGAGGATGTGTGTCCAATGGATGCCGAAAGTCGCATGCGATTTGCGACAGCCAATGAACAGATGGCTGCTCGCGCCTTGCGCGTGCTGGCCCTGGCGGTTAAGCACTTTGATGAAGGGGTGGATTCTCTTTCGGATGAAGAACTGGAAAGTGGCTATACGTTTATCGGCCTGGTAGGAATGATTGATCCGCCACGATCCGAAGTGGCCGACGCTATTCGGCGTGCTCGCCTTGCTGGTATTCGTACCGTGATGCTGACGGGCGATCAACTTAACACCGGGCAAGCTATCGCCCGCGAACTGGGCCTGGGCGCGGCGCGAACCTCGTGCTCTTCACGCTCGCGATTTGATTGGTGCAGATCAGAGTCGTCTCGCCGAACTCGCTCGCACTACTGATGTTTTTGCCCGCGTATCGCCTGAGGACAAATTGCGAATCGTTGAAGCGTTGCAGAAGGCCGGCGAGGTCGTAGCTGTTACCGGCGACGGCGTCAATGATGCTCCCGCCCTGAAGCGCGCCAACATCGGCATAGCCATGGGCCTGCGAGGAACTGAGGTTGCGAAAGAGGCGGCCGATGTTGTTCTCGCTGACGATAACTTTGCGAGCATCGTGCGCGCAGTTGAAGGTGGACGCACCATCTACGCCAACATCACAAAGTTTGTACACATGATGTTTACGCACAACCTGGGTGAAGTCCTGATGATCTTTACGGCAATTGCCGCCGGTTGGGCTTTGCCACTTCTACCATTACAAATTCTCTGGATGAACCTGGTAACCGACGTCTTCCCGGCACTCGCGCTGGCTCTGGAACCGCCGTCGCCGGAGATCATGAAGCAGCCTCCTCGCGATCCCAAACGATCACTGCTATCAGCCAGCTTCGTCACCCTGATTGCCTGGCAGGCGGCAATGCTTGCTGCGCTGGCCCTGGCAGCTTACATGTGGGCGCTGAATGTTTACGGACCAGGGGCCCACGCTCGCACCATCGCATTGTTTGCGCTCATCGGCGGAGAGTTAGGCCACACGTTCAATTGTCGTTCGCGGACCCGCTCGGCTTTCGCTGGACTGCTGAGAAACCCATTCCTCTTGATCGCTGCATTCATTGTCATTTCCCTGCAACTGCTGGCGGTCTATTTTTCACCGTTGGCAAGAATTCTCGGCACGGTTCAACCATCAACAACGGACTGGCTGGTCATCGTTCTTTGTTCGCTCGCGCCAGTTCTAATTGTCGAGGTCACTAAGACGGTCACTCGCTGGAAATTTACAACCAGGGACGCTCAAGGGCGGGGGCTAGCGCAGAAGTTTGAGGCTTTATGAGGGAAGAAATACACCAGGCTCGTTGGATCGGAGTTCTCGCTGCCACGGGGATCTCGCTTTACCTTTGCTGGTTAATGCTTAGACCTTTTATCACGGTTCTGGAATGGGCGGTGGTGCTGGTAATCGTTTTCTACCCGGTTCACAAGCGACTTGCAAAGAAAATCAAACGCCGTGGGCTAAGTGCTCTTCTTTCATCGGTGCTCGTTATTATCACACTCGTCCTGCCAGTGACTTTCTTAACGATCGCCTTGGCTAATGAATTGGCGGGAGCAGCCCGGAATCTACCAGACCTTGTTGCTCAATTGATGAGTTCAGAAAAAGGTGTAACCGGGACGGTGGCTAAATGGATTCACGATCACATTGCAGTGGAGGGAGCGGCATCGCAACAGTTTGTGATCGATCAATTAAAGGCTGCCGGCACATCGTTGCTTGGGCAATCCGTCGGCCTCGTGGGGAACATCGTTGGCGCTGTTGCAAGGGCATTCTTTGTCATCATTACGATGTACTACCTCTTCCGCGACGGCGACAGAATCGTGCGGGCGCTGCCTGGAGCTTTGCCGCTCAGTATTAGTCAAAGCGAAGCTATCCTTGCGCGTGTGAACGACGTGGTCAGCGCGAGCGTCTACGGTGTTGTCACGATTGCGATGCTTCAGGGATTGCTTGGCGGACTTGCCTTTTGGGCCCTGGGCGTACCTTCGCCACTCCTGTGGGGCACGGTGCTGGCGGTCGTTTGTATGATTCCCATCGCCGGGTCGTTTTTCGTTTGGCTGCCCGCATCTATCTATTTGGTGCTCGGCGGTCATTGGACCAAAGCGCTTCTCCTCATTCTTTGGGGCACGCTTGTCATTAGCACGATCGACAACTTTCTACGACCTAAGCTGATTAAAGACCAAACAAAGTTGCATGAGCTGTTCGTGTTCTTCTCCGTGCTCGGCGGCATGAGCGTATTCGGACTACTGGGCATCGTGCTGGGACCGGTCGTGCTAGCTATTACTCTTGGCCTACTGAACACATTCAAGCAGGGCAACGACGAAAGGAGTGTTCACAAAGAAGAATCTGCTCTCGTCAACTTGTCGCGGATCAAGCGGGTTTGACTCAGCTTGGCAATTCAGCCCAGGCATTACCTGGGCAAATAAACGGAGGCACATATGACAACACTACGATCTTACATTGATCCTGACGAACAAACTGCAACCGGCCCGACTTCGTTCATGACGGAGCGAAACGATATTGAAGTCCGTTGTGGCAGCTGTGCCAGGCCGGTATATGTTGATGCAGAAACCTATCGCTTTGGTACTGATGAAATAAAATTGGGAGGCGACAATCCCTTTCGCTGTGAGAATTGCGAGGAGGAGTATGATGATCCTGCCTACGAACACTGATTACAGCAGGTAAGCGGAAGGTCACGATTGGGCAAAGCGGTCATCAATAACCGTTCCTACCAGTTTGACGAAGCCGTTTCCATTTTGGGGGCGGCTCGCGCTCTCGGTGTGGACATCCCGACCCTTTGCCACGACGATCGACTAAAACCTATCGGCAGTTGTCGCATGTGCCTGGTAAAAGTCGAAGGAAAACCTCATCCCATGACAGCCTGCAACACCTTCCTCACGGATGGCATGGTAATTTCCACTAACACTCCGGCACTTGAAAATGAGCGCCGTGCGTTGCTGAAAATGTTGGCCCAGGACCATCCCCGCGAAGGTCTAACGCAGACTCCAGATAAACCGTTTTATCGATACGCCCTACAATACGGCTTGAACGAAAGCGACTTTAACGGCTCCCACGAGACGAAGCTACTCGACGATTCTCATCCCTACATCCACGTTGATATGTCGCAGTGCATTGTCTGTTACCGCTGCGTGCGCATCTGCGAAGAGGTTCAAGGGCAGTTCGTATGGCAGATCTTTAATAGAGGTCATGAAACACGAATTGTTCCGGACTCGAGAACTACGCTATTGGAAAGTTCCTGCGTTAGCTGTGGGGCTTGTGTCGATACCTGCCCCAGCGGAGCCCTGGAAGATAAGTCTCTTCTCGTACATGAAATGCCAACAGACTGGACTAGAACCACGTGCCCGTATTGCGGCACGGGTTGCGAGATGAGCGTCGGCACAAACCAGAATCAGATCGTCTCGATAAAACCTCTGCACGAAGCTCCAGTGAACCATGGGCATCTCTGCGTCAAGGGCCGCTATGCGTTCGACTTCGTTCACGCAGCCGATCGAATCACCGAACCGATGATTCGTAACGATGACGGATGGCTGAAAGTAACCTGGGACGAAGCCATCGCTTTTACGGCAAAGCGGTTGCAACTCATATTGGAAGAACACGGCCCAGGCAGCATCGGCATTCTTGGTTCAGCAAGGGGAACGAACGAGGAAGCCTATCTCGCTCAAAAATTCGCGCGCGTGGTGATTGGAACGAACAACGTTGATTGCTGCGCACGCGTTTGCCATACGCCAACGGCTGCAGCGATGAAACTGATGATCGGCACTGGCGCGGCGACCAATTCTTATAATGACATTGAGAAAGCTCAAACAATCCTCATCTGCGGAACCAACGCGACTGAAAACCATCCCATAGTAGGTGCGCGCATCAAGCAAGCGGCCTTACACGGCGCAAACCTGATTGTTATCGACTCACGAAAGATCGAACTGGCCCAATTTGCGGCGATTCACTTGCAGCCGAGACCCGGCACGAACATCCCACTGCTTAATGCGCTGGCTTACACAATCGTTGAGGAGCAATTGTTCGACGCGCAATTTGCGAATGAACGCGTAAGTGAGTGGGAAAAGTTCCGCGAATTCATCAAGCCGTTTGCTCCGGAGCAAGTTGAGTCTACCTGTGGCGTCGCAGCGGATCTAATCCGGCAAGCCGCACGACTTTACGCGACCAGTGGGCCTGCGATGTGCTTTCACGGGTTAGGTGTTACAGAACACACGCAAGGCACTGAGGGCGTGATGTGTCTTGTCAATCTTGCGCTGCTAACCGGCAATATCGGGAAGCGGGGCACTGGTATCAATCCTCTGCGCGGCCAAAACAATGTTCAGGGCGCCGCCCATATGGGTTGCGATCCGGGCATACTCACGGGCAGCGTTTCTTTAAATGACGGACGGCCGTTGTTCGAGAGCGTTTGGAACGCACCAGTTCCGCTTGATCATGGTCTGAACATGCTTGAAATGATGGACGCCGCCGAGGCGGGCAAACTGAAAGCATTGTGGGCCATCGGTTACGACGTTGCACTGACGAACGCTAATACTGCGGCAACAGAGCATGCCTTGCGATCTCTCGACCTGGTTATCGTTCAGGACTTGTTTCTTAACGAAACCGCCCGTCAATTTGGCTCTGTCTTCTTCCCCGCGGCTTCGTCGTTCGAAAGAGACGGAACGTTTATGAATGCTGAGCGCCGCATTCAGCTGATTCGCAAGGCAATTGAACCGGCGGGGCAGTCGAAACCGGATTGGGAGATCATTTGCGCGGTCGCTAAGGAGATGGGTAAAGAAGATTTCTTTGCCCACAATTCCGCCGAGGAGATCTGGGAGGAGATTCGTGCCGTCTGGCCTGCGGGCCGTGGTATCACCTATAGGCGATTGGATGGTGATGGCCTGCAATGGCCGTGCGAGCACCAAGATGATCCAGGTACGGAAGTCTTGCACGCTGCGAGCTTTCCGATTGGAAAAAAGGCGGCATTACGCCGCATTCCCTATCGGCCGACCGAGGAAGTCACGACTGAAGAATTTCCCTTTCTCTTGATAACGGGTAGAACTCTGTACCAATTCAACGCCGGCACTATGACGATGCGAACAGACAATACCAAGCTCCGGGCTATGGACTTACTTGATATCTCTAGGGAGGATGCGAATCGATTCAACCTTCACGATGGCGCACGCGTGCGAGTTAAAAGTGCTTATGGCGAGGCAGTGCTTCCGATTCGAGTTTCACCGTCAGTGAAGCCCGGAGAGTTGTTCGCTACGTTTCATACCACGGAAGTTTTCCTCAACCGCCTGACAAGTCCTCATCGAGATCGGTACGTGAGGACTCCCGAATACAAGATCACTGCTGTACGGATCGAACGGCAAGAAGTGTTAGAAGGCGAGCCGTAACAAATGCTAACGAGCGGCGGTGCCACAGAAGCCGTGCGAAGTTTGGTTACATTAGAAAAGGAGCAAGAAGATGAGTACTCAGCAACTACAACATTCAAAATACGGATTCAGTAAGACTGTTGATGTCCCGTACGAAGTAGCGGTGGAAAAAACGCGGGCCGCGCTCCAGCAGGAAGGCTTCGGGGTGTTATGTGAAATCGACATAAAGGAAAAGCTAAAAGAGAAGCTAGGTGTAGATTTCCGCAACTATGTGATCCTCGGCGCCTGCAATCCACCCCTGGCATACAAGACTCTGCAACAAGAAATCGACATCGGACTGCTTCTGCCCTGTAATGTTATTGTTTATGAGGCCGAAGCGGGAAAATCTGTGGTTGCGGCGATAGACGCAAAGACGATGCTATCGGTGGCAGGATCTGACAACGCAATTCTCAACACGGTAGCTGCTGAGGTAAATGAAAAGCTCATGCGGGTAGTTGCTCAGCTCTCTAGATGAAAGTCTCCCACTTTGTGCACCGTCGAACTGCTGCCTCATGAGTGCGCGGCCAGCCAGTATTTATCGTGAACGCGTTTGGCCCAACTCCAAAACCGCCCCTGCCTGACGATTGCCGGTTGATCGTCCCACAGGCCCTTATGAAGATAGATAGTGTCTCCTCCGCCTTCATCGATCACCATCATCATATCGTGATTGTAAATTGAGACAGGGTCGAGGCCCGCGATCTCCAGCGCCACATTCGCTGCGGCCACCTCTGCCTGATGCACGGCCATATGTCCCATCTTCGGCCCGCTAAAATTCACACAATCGCCGACCGCGTACATTCTCTCAACGCCCTGTACGCGCATGGCCCAATCGACTCCGATGAACTCTTCGTCGTCAGTAATGCCCAATCCTCTTACCGCCCCCGGTCCTCGGAATGGCGGCAGGAGCAGCAAAAGGCTGTAGTTGATTGCATGGCCGTTGCCGGTCATAACCGTTTCGGGCGTCACGGTGTTGATGGGAAAATCTGCCAGGCACTCGATGTGATGTTGATCGAGAGCCTTGCGGAGAGAGCGCGCAATTTCGGCGTCGCCGAACTCAACGTCCGCAGTATCCGGACTGACTACTGTTATCTTTACGCGATCCTTTTCCCCGCGCTCTTCCGACCAACGAGCTAAAGCAAAGGCCGTCTCGTAAACGGGAACTGGCAGGCGAGCCTCAGGGCATTGGCCGATAACTGCACGGCCCTCATGAAACTCGCGAAGCGCTTCGCCAAAATTAAGCGCACCTTCCAGCGTTAACAAATTGTGCGAGTGCTCGTAGAAACCTGTAATCCGCTCAGTGGCGAGACGACGGCCGAGGGCGAAGATTAGGTAATCGTATGGCAGCTCCCCCTCAACCTCGCCGTGCACTAGCACTACCCGTCGCGACTTAGGTTTAAGACGAGCTACCTCAGCCTGGATAAATCGAACACGACGATCAAGCATCGCCTCGCGCAGATCGAATGAGATGTCCTGTGGCTTGCATTTGCCAAAGGCGAGTCGTACCAGCTCAGGGTAGAAGACAAACTTTGAGTCGCGGGACACCAGAGTTATTTGATGTTCCTTCGATAATTGCCTGGCGAGCGACTCGGCAGCTATTACTCCACCAAACCCTCCGCCCAAAATAAGAACGTTAGCCATGATCTCTCGTCATGCTTTCTTAGTGGCGACTCGCTCAGATTGGAGGAGCTCGCGTAACTGACTGTCGTTCAGCGTTGTTATCATTTGGCCGGTTTCTTTCGTTATGTCAAGAGCATGCCGGCCAACGCACGAGGCTGCGAATCAGTTTGAACTCTTACGAACAACCTCCACAGAGCAGTGCGCGCGTGCGGCAACCGCCGCTGAAATACTGCCGAGAACAAATCTTTCGAAGCGATTACTAAATCCAGCCGAGCCGACGAAGATGCAGTCTGCGGCCCACTCCTCTGCCGCCTGAGGCAATTCTTTTTTGGGATCGCCGAGCCTGATTTCTGTCGAAGCTTTGATGTCACTCCCGCGCAACAGGGCGGCCGCGTTCGCCAGCACCTCTTTATCTCGCGACCAATCTTCAGCATTGGATTCTTCGATAGTCTCCGCCAGCGGAGGAATAATTTCTCCGATGATCGGTGGCACCAGCGGATCGTCGACAATTATCACCTTGACTTCGCTGCCGGCCGGCCATGTCCGCGCCTGCTACCGCGCGCACGGCCTCTTCGCTTCCAGGCGAGCCATCTATTCCCACAATGATTCGTACCGGCGAACCTGGTTCCTCAATGCGGCCCCGCGCGATGCGAACAGAGCATTTTGCCTCTGTTAGAACTCTCTGCGAAACACTGCCGAGCACAAACCGGCCAAGTGCAGTGCGTCCATGTGAACCAACCACGATCAGATCGGGTTTCCATTGGTCTGCCCGAAATACTATTTCCCAGGCAGGCGAGCCGCAGTCGGCGTCAGCAAATAGCTTCCAGCCAGGAAAGTTTGCTTTCACACGATCACTCGCCTGTTCAGCCAGCGCCAGTGCTTCCTTCATCGCGGCTGAGCCCTTGGAATACACGCGCTTAAAGTCGGAAGGGACTTTTACTTCACCGGCGCGCTCCAGAATCTCTGCAGCGGAAGGCGGCGGCGGGGGCAGCCAAATTTCGGCAACAGAGATTATTTGTGCCTCTGCTTCCGGCGGCAACCCGGCTCGCTGCAAGTCGTCGAGAGCGGCCTCGGCACAGGATGATCCGTCATACGCTATTAAGATTTTCATAACTTTAACCTCAATTCCAAAGCCTTCGTTTTATCCCGCCGTCTTTGCCCATCAACGCCGAGTACGGTTCCCAATTTGCTTGCCAACTGCCTTGAGGAAAGTGCAAGAGGCATACCGAGAATTAAGGACCATTTCCTTCGAAAAAGCGTATGGTTCCCGTCGTTTCGAGGGAGCTACTGCGGAGGTTCCCGCATGGTTGGGTATGTTTTCGCAGGTTGAAAAGCGGTGACCTTATACTGAAATGCAAACCAGTGCCTTCGCAACAGCCGCTGGACTAACCACTGAAGAGGCGAGGCAACGCTTCCTGAAATTCGGGGCTAATGATCCTGTCTCGTCCCGCCGCACGTCTGGCCTGACCCAGATCCTGTTTCTCTTCATAAATCCGCTGGCCATCATTCTGTTAATAGCCAGCGGGATCTCAGCGGCTGTCGGTGAAGTCCTCAGTGCGTCAATCATCGCGCTCATGGTGTTGTTGAGCGCAGCCCTTAACTTCTTCCAAACCTATCGTTCGCAACGCGCCGTCGAACGTATTCGAAAAGAAGTAGCGCCGGCAGCCAACGTTCTCCGCGACGGAAATTGGACGGCCATTCCCCGACGGGAACTGGTGCCGGGCGATGTCATCGGACTCACGGCTGGCGACCTTGTACCCGCCGATTCCTGGTTATTTAAGGCTCGGGATCTACACGTACAACAGGCCGCGCTGACCGGAGAGTCCTTGCCCGTCGAGAAAGACGCCGTTGACTTGCAGGCAATATCGCAAGGCACAAGCGATCAGCACAAAGTCTTTCTTGGCACTTCTGTAGTCAGCGGCTCGGGAACAGCGCTGGTGACTGCTACGGGTAGGAACACGTCCTTCGGCGATATTGCCACTCGCCTCGCCACCAAGCCGCCGGAAACGGAGTTCGAAAGAGGCACCCGCCAGTTTGGTCTCTTGATCATGAAGACGACCGTGTTGCTCGTGCTTTTCGTTCTGCTGGTGAGCGTAGTCCTTCATCACAATTTTCTCGAGTCTCTACTTTTCGCCGTCGCCCTGGCGGTCGGCCTGACACCCGAGTTCCTGCCGATGATAACGACCGTAACCCTGGGGCAGGGCGCGGTGCATATGGCATGGAAGAAAGTGATCGTCAAGCATCTCGAGGCGATGCAAAACTTTGGCAGCATCGACGTTCTATGCAGCGACAAGACCGGAACACTTACCAGCGGCGAGATGGCCCTGGACCAACACGTCGATCCATTTGGAAGTCCGTCTGAACGGGTGTTCCTGCTTGCATACCTCAATAGCCTGCACGAGACCGGAGTAACCAATCCCCTCGATCAGGCAATCAAGAGCCAGGCGGTCAACCAGAGCCGCAGTGCTAACCCCCTCGACCTTGCCGTCTTGAAACATGACCATCCGGATATTCACGCTTTCCATAAAATCGACGAGATCCCATTTGATTTCGAAAGGCGTCGCGTCTCGATTGTCGTTGAGCGCAGAGCGGAGAGACTGCTGATCACTAAAGGCGCTCCCGAAAGCGTGCTCCCTGTTTGTTCGCAATATGAATTGAATGGGCAACAGGCTTCGCTCGATGCCGATTCACGGGCGCGCTCGGAAGCGACATATCGAGCTCTGTGTGCCCGTGGCTTCCGCATGCTGGCTGTCGCCTACGTTGCAGTGCCGGTGAGGGAAATCTACCGCGCGACCGACGAAAAGGACTTGGTGCTAGCGGGTTTCTTAACTTTCTCAGATCCACCGCTGGACACAGCGAAGTTTGCCTTGGAAGCTCTTAGAAACGATGGGGTCGGAAGTCAAGATTTTGACGGGTGACAACGAGCTGGTGACTCGGCACGTCTGCGCGCAAGTCGGACTCATTGACGGACGTATCATCCTCGGTGACGAGCTAAGTCGAATGAGCGACCCGGCGCTGGCGCATGTTGTGGAGCAGACTTCAGTATTCGCGCGAGTCTCGCCGGCCCAAAAGAGCCGGATCATTCTTGCCCTCAAGGCGCGCCGTCACGTGGTGGGCTATCTAGGCGACGGCATCAACGACGCACCGTCTTTACATGCGGCGGATGTCGGTATTTCTGTTTCCACGGCCGTTGATGTCGCCCGCGATGCCGCAGATATTATCTTGCTCGAGCGAGGCCTGAGTGTACTTCACGAGGGCATTATCGAAGGACGCAAAGCCTTCGGTAACGTGATGAAGTATTTGCTAATGGGGACGAGTTCCAACTTCGGCAACATGTTCAGCATGGCCGTGGCGTCGCTGTTCCTGCCGTTTCTGCCGATGCTGCCGACGCAGATTCTGCTGAATAACTTTCTCTATGACCTAGCCCAGGTGACAATCCCGACCGATCATGTCGACAACACTTTTATCCACAAACCACAGCGCTGGAACGTTCAAATGATTCGCGATTTTATGATCTATATCGGACCCCTCAGCTCAATTTACGATTTTCTGACGTTCTTTGTGCTGCTGAAAGTCTTTCACGTCCTCTGAGCAGCTTTTTCACACGGGCTGGTTTGTGGAATCTCTGGCGACGCAGACGCTGGTGATCTTTATTATCCGCACCGCCGGCAATCCACTTCGCAGCCGTCCCAGTCTCGCCCTAACGGCTACCACGATCGCTGTAGTGATGGCAGGAATCTTAATCCCGTTTACTTCACTGGGAAAAATCCTGGGGTTCGTACGCTTGCCGCTTGCTTTCTTTCTGTTCCTAGCTGGAGCGTCAGTTACTTACCTGCTTTTAGTGGAGTGGGTGAAGCGAAGGCTGATGCGCCGGCTGCTCAGGTGAAAGGGGGTGGCCGTTGAAACTGAGGAACAGTCAAGAAAGTTACGCTCAGATCCACTTTCGAGCACCACACCACGCTTGTGCTCTTTTTCGCACCGCCCGCGAAAGCTTGCGCAGATTCTTTTGAATTGGTGGCCAATATTAGCGGAATCCCGAGTAAGTGCCCCGGCATATCAAACATTATCTTAATCGGATTGCTCGTCCACGAAGTATTCAGAATGGCTTTAGCGTTTGAGCGGTGCGGCCCGTGAAGTTAGAGGTTAAGCGGCCTGGACTTTTGATAATGATTGAAGGCTCAGGTAGGCGGCGCGTTCACCGACCGCAATCATCCGATCGATGGCCGCAGCTCCTGGAACATAGCCGGTCGCGGGAATCTCAGGATGAATGTGAATGTCAGCCTGCGCCAGCGCGAAGCGATAATGGGAAGGATAAGCGCGAGTGGTCCACCGCTGTTCGAAGGGAGAACAGCCCAATGAGCTCCATAGACAATCGGTCGCGCGATCGTATGAATTAAAGCTTGAACACCAGTCAGTTCAAATTCAAATTCCCATGTAAGCCAGTTGATCAATCATTTGTCTTATCCGCAAGGTCGCTTCCGGATGAGAAGCTTCCAGTTGCGCCACCGCCTCTTTCAATCGCTCACCCAGGTCACGGTAGTGTTCCGCCCCTTCGTCTTGCCGCGCCAGCAGGTCCTGAATTTCGCTCGCTACTTTCTGAAGGATCTCTCGTTGGTTGCCCCTGGAGGATTCCACCTGATCGAGTTCAGCGTGTAACTGCTGAAGTTTCTCGTGAAATTGTTGTTTATCCATCGCCTTTTCCTCGCTGAAGAATCTGATTATTCTGCCGCTTTTGGAATGCTAAGCATTGCCAATCCGCATTTCATCAAGCATCTGTTGAATACGTCGTTTTAGCTCTGAGGTAACCGTTTCGTAGGCGGCGGCTTCCTCCGACCCATCCGATATTAACTGTCGAGCGTCGATAGGTTTGCCGAAGGTTATTCTTACTTTCGCAAAACGAATGCGCCACGACTTGCGCGGCCAAATGCGATACGGCCCGTCAAGAGCTACCGGCACAATCGGCAGATTCAATTCGGTCGCCAGAATTGCGGCGCCTTTCTTAAACTCCTGCAACTTTCCATCAAAAGACCGCTGACCTTCAGGGTAGATATTAAGGATCTTTCCGGCACGAAGTCCGGCCGCTCCAGCGCGCATTGCATGCAGCAGTTGCACGTCCGGATCGATGGGAACAACGTTAATCAGTCGTCCTAGTTGAGCCATGGCAGCATTCGTAAAGTACATGCTTGAGCCCACATGGAAAGTATTTTGCAGCACACTGCGCGGATAAGCTGAGCACACCAGGAATGGATCTATGTAACTCTGATGATTCGGACATATGAGGTAGGGTGGCTTGAGTCGTGTGAGCACTTCACTGCCCTTCACCTCGACGCGGAAGAAGACACGCGCGACAAAATAGATCAGTCGCAGAATGATGTATGCGAACACCATCAACGCCGGCTTGGGCTTGAGAAGATGTGCCAGCTCCGGCAATTGCTCAGGGGTTCCCGTTAACACATCTCTCCAGTGAAATCCCTCTTCAGCGGCCCTCCCTCGGCTTGTACCCGTTGTCTTTGCGTTGGCCAATCGGACTAATTCGCCAACCGTTTGTGCCGTGGCTACTTCTTCCGGCTTCAGCTCAATACCGAGTTTCTGCTCCAGGGCAACGATGCATTCGGCGCGTGCGAGCGAATCGAGATGCAAGTCAATCTCAAGATTCATCTGTGGGCTAATCTCCTGAGCATCGCGAGAGAATTGTCTCACTGCGGCGACGACAGCCTTTCCCGCGGCTGAATTCATCAGCAATCGATCTGCTTCGCTGAGCACGATCGCTCTCGTTTCTCGCCCTTCCAGTTCTCTCAGTTCATCAAGTTGGTTTTTCAGTTCGAACCGCCGTATTTTGCGCGTCGTGGTACGCGGTAAGGGCTCGGCGCGGAGTACAAAATCATGCACCCGCTGGTATTCCGGCAGCTCGCGGCCGAGATTTTCCAATTCCCAAACAACCCACTGGCGTGCATTGGCGATGCGTTGAGCTTTGAGGTGATCGAAGTTTGGTACCACGATCGCACACAGCTTTTCCGCTCCCTTAAATTGACTTGATCTGTCCTTGATTCCAAGTACACAAACTTCGCTCACGAACGGTGAGTGTTCGTAATGTGCCTCGACATCCTCAGGGAAGACGTTTTTGCCGGATGGCAACTTGATCACGTCTTTCCGGCGACCAACGATGTAAAGGTGTCCTTCTTTATCAAACCTGCCCATGTCGCCGGAACGAAACCAACCATCAGCAGTAAAAGTTTCCTGGTTGGCCTGCGGATCCTTGTAGTACCCCGACATTACAATCGGACCGCGAATCAGAACTTCTCCAATCCCTTCATCGTTAGAGTCATCAATCTTCACTTCAACACCATTGAGCGGTGTTCCTACTGAGCCAATCTTATTGTCTTCGAAGCGCGTAACCGTAGCAGCGCCACTCGTCTCAGTTAGTCCATAACCCTGCAAAATTGTGAAGCCCAGACCATGAAAATCCTGCGCGACGTTTTCATCAAAACTTGCCCCTGCGGAAACTGCGAGCCTAAGTTTCCCACCGAAGGATCGGTGAACCGGAGGGAAGAAAAACCGGCCGGCGTTCACGCCCAACCAATCACGCAACAGGCCGTTGAGCGCGAGCATAGTTCGAAACAGAATCTTGACGGGCGCGGCTTGACCCTGCACCGCGTCAAATATTTTCTTATGAAACAAGTACCATAAGCGCGGCACTCCGGTTAATACTGTCGCACCACCCTCTCTCAGTCCCTGCTCGATTCCAGCACTGTTCAACTCGGTGAGGTAGACGACACGCGCGCCTATTATTGTCGCCAGCCAAAGATTTACGATTTGAGAATAGGCATGAAATAGCGGCAGGAGGCTGAGGATCACTTCGCGGTCGCTGATCCGCATCACCTCCTGGACTTTGGTACTTTGGGCGTTGATATTTCCGTGAGTCAGCGGCACAGCCTTGGGAGTTCCGGTTGTCCCGGACGTGTAAATCAGCACCGCCAGGTCTTCAGGCTTCGCCGGTGGTTGAGCGTCATTGAATTCCTGCGGTGTCGGAGTGCGGGCCCAATCTTCAAAAGTACCGCAGCCATTAGGTTGAGCAACCGGACGGAGGGCCACTGTGCGAATATTGTTACCCAGTTGTTCGCAAGCCGCGCGAAACTTATCCATTGAGGCTGGTGAGACAAACGCGAGTTTAGCTTCTGAGCCCTTAAGAAACGCCGCGAGCGCTTGCGTAGTCGCTGCAGGATCCATCGGTGTAACCACGGCGCCTCGATAAATTATGCCGAGGTAAGTGATAGCCCAATTGGGATGGTTCTCGCCGATCAGCGCCACTCGGTCGCCGAAAGCAATTCCCTCTTGAGCAAGCCGGTAGGCGATGCTGCGTAACTGGGCCAGCATTGAGCCAAAGCTTACAGTCTCCTGACCATCAGCCTCGATTACAGTCATAGCCACCTTGTCAGGACGAATGCTTGCCGCCGCAACTACTCGCTGACAAAACGACTCTGTTGGCACACGTGCTTCCATAGATTAATCGGAACGGCTTAGGTCGCGAGATTGATTCACCTGGATCGCAGAATACTCCAGGCCAAATAGATTCCTAAGAGTAACGCGCAGCCGAAGCCAAAGGCGAATGCAGCCCAGGCCCATCGCTCCAGACCTGGCGGACGATATACCGACAGCAGAACTGCCAGGCCGTTGATAAAGGCTGCTGCAATGACACCCAGGACGATTCTATTCGCTATAGCTTCAACTCGATTGAGGACAGGCTCAAACCCTTCCGGCCTCATCCCGAGTTGCAGGCTACCATTCTCGGCCGCAAGCACAATTCTGCGCAATTGCTGTGGCATCTCCACGCCTAACCTTGCCAAATCCAAACTCGCCTGGCCCAGACTGCGTGCCAATCTGATTGGCGAGTACTTACGCATCACCAGCCGATCAGCGTAGGGTTCAAGCGCCGACGTTAACTGAAACTCTGGATCGAGATTCACGCCGAGGCCTTCTACCATGATGACTGTCTTGAGCAATAGTGCAAGGTTCGAGGGTAGATGTAAGTGATGCTGGCGCATTATGGCAAACACGTCGTTAAGCAGTGCTGATATCCGTAGTTCTCTTAAGGGAAGACCCCAATAATTGGTTAGCAGGTGCTGAATGTCGCGGCGAAACATATCACGATCGATTCGTTTCTTACTTACGCCCAGATCGAGAAACACGTCAACAAGCCGATCCGCATCTTTGTGATCGATGCAGATGAGTAGATCTGCCAGATGCTCCTGCGTGCGCTCCTCCAGGATACCTACCATCCCGAAGTCAATCAGGCCAATTGAGCCGTCCGGTTCGATGAAGAAATTCCCCGGATGAGGATCAGCGTGAAAAAATCCGTCTTCACAAACCATTCTCATCACAACATCAGTGGCAAACTCGGCAAGGTCTGAGCGGTCGATCCCTTGTTTGTCCAAACTGACCAGGTCGTTAATCTTCGTGCCTCGGATTCGTTCAAGAGTAAGTACGCGTGATGTGGTGGTCTCCCAATAAACGCGAGGAATGTGGATTCTGCTTTCGCCGGCGAAGTTTGCAGCAAATCGCTCGGCGTTGTGGCCCTCGCGAATGTAGTCGAGTTCCGCCAGTAGCGTCTCCGAAAACTCATCCACAATGCCAACTAAGTCATATCTATCGGCAAACTCCCAGTGACGACTGGCAGTTGTGGCTAGCTCTTTTAAGATCTCGAGGTCCTCATGGACCTGCTCGACCACGCCAGGGCGTCGAATCTTGACGATAACCTCAGTGCCGTCCAGCAACGTTCCTGCGTGGGCTTGACCAATTGAGGCAGCAGCTACTGGCTCGGGCTCCAGATGTAAGAAGGCATTCTCGATGGGTTGGCCTAATTCAGCTATCAGAACCTTTCGCAAGGCTTCAAACGGCACCGATGGCGCCGCGTCCTGTAACTTACTCAGTTCGGCAAGGTACTCAGGCGGTAAAAGGTCGGCGCGGGTTGAGAGAATCTGACCAAGTTTGATGAACGTAGTACCAAGCTCTTCGAGGGCGCAGCGGAGATGCTCCGGCCGTGTGAGGGCACTTCTCTGGCTGGTGTGATGAGCCAAGCCAGATCCAGCGAGTCCGAAGTTTTCACGTAAAGAATCCCAGCCATGTCCGATCAGCACGCCGGCAATTTCTCGCGAACGCTTGAGATGAAGATCCCTATGCCATCTGATGACGTTCATTAGTGAAGCATGGCGACCTAATAATGATGCCTGATTGCAGGCTGTTGCCGTCGCACCGCCGAAATGGAGCCAAGTGATGAAGGGTCTGCGAGCAGCCAATTCCATATTGCGCCAAGGATCCAACCGCTCAGGTAACCTGTTATTGAGGTCACCACAATTAGTGTTACAGCGATTCCAAAACTGAATGGCAAGATGGTGTAGGGGGGCTCAATGAAATGGAGTCGAAAAATCCAGTTCATCAGTGATTGAGCGATTCCGCTTAACACGAGCCCGGCCCAAACAAAATGCCAGGTTCCGAGAAACGCGCCAAACGCCAGTCCTAACTTGTGCTTGCTAATCATGATCGTATTTCCTTCTAAAACTGTTTTGATCGGGGAAAATCCTTCATCCATCACCGATCGCCCTTTTACCGAGCTCAGTTTGAAATCCTGTTCCAACGACTGCAGCCAGCGCCGATCCTGACAGTATCTTTGTACCGAGAAAGAGCATTGACCATCTCTGAGCAATATCGGCGTTTGCTGGAACGGCCGAGATCTGTTTCGCGGTACCCGTGTCCTTTCCCGTCAAGGCAGATTCATTAACTCTGAGTTGAGCGGATTCCAGGAGTCGGCAATCGGCCGGAACGCATTCTCCAGCCTTAAGGACAACGATGTCTCCGGGAACAAGCTCTTCCGCGTTGATCTCGATGTCCTGGCCACCTCGCTTAACATGGGCGCTGGTCCGAGTCGCATCCGACATGCTATCGAGTGCGCGGGCTGATTTCAGCAAATATGAAAAAGCGACAATTGCGCCCAGCACCGTGACCAGGACAATCGAAATTACCTCCATACTGTCGGCAATGGCAGAGTTTAGAACCGCGGCCGTCGTCAGGAACCCGATAACGATACTCAAAAACAACAAGAGGAACGGTACTGTTATGCGTCGTGATCCCTGGCTCTCGCTGCTATTCGTCCCATACTGGCGACGACGGATTATCACTTCCGTTTCCATCAGCCCCTGGCAAGGGTCTACGCACAGCAACTCTGGGACGGCGGACGCACCCAGAGCATGCCATTTCCTCACGCTTGCCACTGGACGATTCCGATCGCGCGCGACCGCTTTTTCAGTCGCGTTTTGCCTTAGATCAATATGCCGAATCATGCCCCTGTAAGGGTGCAACGTTTGTGCCGTCGGTTGCGATGATTAAACGCCCGAAAACACCCGGATTTTCGAAGGATCGAAGACAGGATTGGAGGATCTTTAGGTGAAAATGCCCGTGCCCTTGAGAAATACCTCGCAGGTCGGATTTGAGAGGCCCAACTTGTCTGACCGCTTTCCCTCACCCCTTTGCGGGACTTTGCATGTCTTTTTCGCGACGATCAATGACCGAAGACTCGGCGACAACCAGACACAAAGTGTTTGGAATAACCATATAGACACGGCTAGCTATAACCGTTATCGCGCGGCTTACCTCGATTTTAGGAATCACTAACGCAGTTTGCCGACTACCCAGGAGAGCTTCACCGGCCATCGGTCGGATTGCGTCTCTTCTCTAACTGAATGCAAAAAGCGCACGCATTCGCTTTAAGTTGGAGCGCCTCGCGCAAAGCTGCGGCGAGTCGCAGTATGGTTTTTGATTCCAACCTTTGAGACCGACGGGCCGCCTCTTCAATCTTCTCTAATTCTTTCAATGTGAGTCCGTTCCCGGCAATCTTGTTCATGATCTGAATCCTTAGGTAATGAAATAAGGACCTTGAGATCCCCTTCTGCCGTCGCTTTTTGTTGAAGAACAATCAAATGCAGCAGAACCAAGTGGTGGATTAGCCGAGCACAGGTCGCGGCACAGATGGGCCACTTCCCTGGTCGACGACCGATGCAAGCTTCTGGTAGCCAGGTAAGTCCTGTTTATCCGGGGGGCGAGAGTCGTGTAATTTGAAATACTCCTCTTCCCTAATCTGCTCTTTGGGAAAGCACGCGCGTGCGAGTAAACCTTTCACATTTTCTACCATGCCGGGATGACCACACGCATACGCCACCGTGTTGGTGCCATCGAAGCCCAGATGATCTGCATGCTTACGCACAACGTCCTCAAGGCGTCCGACCTCTCCCTCCCAGTCTGGCTCTTCCCAGGGTCGACTGATGGTTGGCAGGTAACTCAGCCATCCTGAGCGGGACAATTCTTCGAGTTCGCCGAGATACGGACCAAGGTCTACGGAACGACTCGCGCTGTGAATAAGAAGAAACCGATCGTGGGATTCTGCGCCACGCTCAGTGTAATGAGTTCTTAGCATGCTCACGAAGGGCGCCACTCCAGTGACGGTCGCCAACATTAAGTGCCGATTGACGCGAGTGTCCAAACTGAAGTGGCCCACGATGCGCCTGCGAATCAGAATGCTCGAGCCCAATTTCAATTCCCAGAGCTTGGGAGTCAGATCGCCACGCGGTACTAATTCTACGAAGAACTCCAAAAAACGCTCATGGGGCGAGGAAACGATCGAGTACGGTCGTTCAATGACGACGCCATCAATGGCAACACCAATGGTTGCATACTGGCCGGCTGCAAAAGAAAGCTGCTCAGCAGGACGGAAGCGGAATACCGCAAGATTTGCTGAGACGTCTATCCTTTCAATCAAATCTGCTGTGTAATGGTTCGCTTGGGTCATGCTCAGCTAGCGGCCGCCAGGCACAGGACGTGAAGAGTTCACTGCGCTCAAGCGGCAGGATAAATCGCAACTAATCCGACTCCGGTTTCAACATTTGCGGATGTAACACGAGTGCCGAGAGACTGAAGCTCTCGGCGCTCGTGCCCTTGGTTAAGCCGAATACTATTTATCGGGCTGCCGCCTTTGCTTTGGCCGGCTCTTCAGCAATCTTAATCTCCAGGTGACGCACCTTTGGTTCACGTTTCGGCGCCTGCATCGTTATTTGCAGCACACCATCAGTGAACTCGGCCGTTGCTGTATCGGTCTTGGCGCCTTCGGGCAGTGGGATCTGGCGATAGAAGCTCCCGTAGCTGCGCTCACTGCGATAATATCCTTCGCGCTTCTCTTCCTTCTCCTCTTTCCTTTCCCCGGAGATCGTCAGGAGGTTATCAGTCAACTCCACCTTGACGTCATCCTTCTTCAAGCCGGGAAGATCCGTTCGGACAATAAAATCTCCATCGTTCTGCCTCACTTCGATCTCAGGTGACCAGTCCACGTGTTCAAACTCCCTGGTGAACGGGAAGAACTCTCTGCCAAAAAGACTCGGAACTTGAAAACCCTTGAAGTCTTCAAACAGTTGTTCCATGTCAGTCGCGAACCGGCGCATGAAGCCAAACGGCGTCGGAGTTGTAACCGGCTTTGCTTCCGTGGTGGTTAGTTGAGTTGCTTTTTTCTTCGTTTCTTCTTTCATGATTTCTTTCCTCTCATTCGTCATAAGACCGACTTAAGGCAGAGCAATACGTTTTGCTTTTGCCTGGCCGGCAAACTAAAAGTATGGATCTATCCTCAAATGATCCCTGATTGCCGAAACTCCTGGTGCATGACTGATCGATCCGACCACAGCACGCTTCTCCTGCCAGGAGTGCACCCGGCCGAACAGGTCGACCGCCCCGTCGTTGACTTCGATCCGGAATCGCTCAGCCTCGCGATCGGCGCGACGCTCGAGGGCATACTCAATCTCTTCCCGAAGTTCTTTTGCGTCGACCTTTTTCGGCGCTACGGTGATCTCGTTGGTCACGCCGATGACACCCTCCAGCCGCAGCACCGAGCGTTCTGCATCTTCGCGCTGCTGCCAGAAGTCCACATTTCCCTCAAGAGTCACCCAGCCGGCGGATACGGCTGACTTAATGCGCTCGTCAGGGACTAACGCGTCCCATTCAAGAACGTGACGTACCGCAAGGGCGATTTCGGCGTCGCCTCTTACAAAGAGACCCTCCGGCTTCACCTCGACATCATTGGCGACGTCAAGAACTCCATTAATTCGATGGGCCGCGTCTTGTGCGGCCAATTTCTGTGCGTAGCTGGAAACCACGCCCTTGAGCGTGACTACCCCCTCCATCACCTCTACTGCAATTTCGGACCAGCCGATGCGTGAATCCCATTTCAACTCGCGCAAAACCTGGCTTTTGATCTCGTTATCACTTTTCCTTTTCATGTTTTTTCCTTTCCGCCAAACACACTGATCCCCTCTGCAGCCGCTTGCGGTGGGACTGTTCGCGCCTGCGTGTTACTGTCCTGATTACTCAGACTGCAGTTGCCTGAGACTGCAGCATCGGGAGTTGGTGCTGGCAAATCGACTTATAGGTATTTACCACGTCACCGTAAGAGAGCTGCGCCGCTTCCTTATCTCCCGCTTCGGCCGCTTTGAGCACGACATCGTTCATTGACAGCATGCCAGCGAGTTTTCCCTTGGCAGTTACAACGGGAAGGCGTCGCACCTTGTTGCTACCCATCGTATCTAGCGCCGTTTGAATGTCGTCTTCGGGCTTGCAAGTGAAGAGTCTCCCGGAAATTACAGTTTCGATCGCAATATTCGATTCGCTTTGGCCCTTCATCATTGCCGCCATACAAATATCGCGGTCGGTAATCAAACCGACCAACTTTCCCGCCTCGCCAACAACCGGGACGATCCCACAGTCTTCCTCCCACATTAGTCGGGCGGCCTCCGCCAGATTGTCGGTCATCGTGCAGGCTTTCGGGCCCGCCGTCATTATTTCTTTTACCTTCATAAGTTCTCCTTACATTCGCACACGCTGACAACCAGAAGTGGCTTCAGCGAAGTAAATCTGCGAATTATCAGTCACCCTATTCGACGCAACGAACGTACCGAACGCACGGCCCAGCATTCTCCATATTTTGGCGATTTTGGCAGCGCACTTGTGTGGAAAGTTTCGTTACCGCTGCGGGAAAACTCGCTCTTACCAGGGGCCGATTTCGACTGCGTAACCGGGCCCTTCCTGCCCCTTGTGATATTCACGCAATGTTCTCCTGATGTAATCACATCCTGGAGGTGACGCGAATGCTTTATCGAACTTTAGGCAGCACCGGAGAAAAGGTTTCGGCGCTCGGAGTGGGCGGCTGGCATCTGGGCTTGAAGCACGTCGATGAGAAGCTGGCACTTCGCATTGTTCGTTCGGCCATCGATGGCGGCATTAACTTCCTCGACAATAGTTGGGACTACAACGAAGGCGAGAGTGAGTTACGCATGGGCAAGGCGCTTGGTAACGGTTATCGCGACCGTGCGTTTGTGATGACCAAGATCGATGGGCGATCCAAAAAGGAGGCGGCGAAGCAGCTTGATGAATCTTTGTGTCGCCTGAAGATCGACTACATTGATCTGGTGCAGCACCATGAGGTTATTCGTTTTGAAGATCCCGATCGCATCTTTCACGCTGACGGTGCGAACGAGGCGCTGGTGGAAGCACGCGCCGCAGGCAAGCTTCGCTACATCGGATTTACCGGCCACAAAGATCCGCGCATACACCTTCACACGCTCGAGGTAGCCGAAGAAAACGGATTCAGGTTTGATGCCGTGCAAATGCCTCTAAGTGTTATGGACGCTCACTACCGCAGTTTCGAAAAGCAGGTCGTGCCGGAGCTGGTAAGACTTAAGATTGGCATTCTCGGAATGAAGAGCATGGCAAACGGCATTCTCTTGAAGTCGCAGACCGTAACGCCGATTGAGTGTCTGCACTACGCGCTGAACTTGCCGACGTCAGTTGTGATAACCGGAATTGACAGCATGGAGATTCTGGACCAGGCATTCGCGGCGGCGGAATCGTTTCATCCGCTTAGCGATGACGAACGGGATGCCTTGCTCGCGAAGACCCGCGAAGCCGCCGCGAAGGGCCAGTTCGAGCCCTTCAAGACCTCATCAATTTTTGATTCTACCGCCACAAACCCTGCGTGGCTGGGCGACGAACCGCAGGAAATCCGCGACCTGGTGCCTCTGTAGTTCCAGCCTGCGGAGCAGCCGAAAGCATTCAGCTTGGGGCGCAAGCCCCAGGATCTACACCACCAATTAACAGTTGGGCCCGCGAAGCGGTCGAAAGCGGGTCGCGATTAACTTAAATCGTAATGGCCCTCGCCGGTCGCTTTGCGGCTCGGCTTGTTTTCCCGGCCCGCCGGGGCTTACGCCACGGGCTTTATGCTGACGCCCGCTTCCCGGATTCTTACTTTCTGGTGTCTTTTTTGGTCGGGGTAACCGGCCAAGCTCGATTAGTGACCATGCAGAAAGTTCATGACAGTCTCAGCAAACTGCTCTGGAATCCTATCCATCGCATTGTGCTCCTGATCTTCGAACACGACGAGAGTCCGCTCAGGCAAGGCATCCATCAACGAGTTGATTGCTTGTTTCAGCTGTGGTGAAGCAGTTTTGCTGCCGGTAAGGAGCAATGTTGGAATCTTCAATTTTTTGGTTCGCTTGGCATTAAAACGATATTTGCTTACTGCTCGAATTTCGCGAATCTGTATATCAATGCCCGCGACGCGATTGGGCCAAACCGACTGACTTTTCATCGCCGCGATTCCCTCAGACGATATCATCACGATTTCCCGAAGGAACGTTAACAGCGCCTGCTCACGATCGCCGGCCTGGATCATTTTCTCCATTCGGTTGGCAATGGCGGTGTGATCGAGATCCTGCAATGGTGGTTCGTAAAGAACCAGCCTGGAGATTTTGTTCGTAAGAGACGCCGCCTCGAGCGCGCACAGCCCTCCAATCGAATGGCCGAGGACGAAGACCGGCCCCGTTAGAGAGTTAGCGACGGCTGCAACATCCTCATATTCCTTCCTTAAACGGTAGTTCGAACCAGCTTCACTCTCGCCGTGACCGCGCCGGTCCATTGCACAAACTGTAAACTGCGGAGCAAACAGACGGAACAGAGGCTTCCAACGGCTGCGGTCACCGGTGCCTCCATGAACAATCAGCAGAGTTTGGCCTTTGCCGGAGCACTCAACGGCGATGCGTGTTCCATCCTTCGATTTAACGAACGAAACCTGCGATGGAGTTTCGACTGCTTGCGCGAACGAAGCCCTCGCGGGAATTAGGACGCAGCAGAGAATTAAAACTAATCTCACGAGTAATACTGAATTCGCGCGCTGGTACCTGCGTAACCCAGCTCGCTTTCGGTCAGTCAGCGGAGCGGACGTTGACATCATTGATCAGTTTTGACCGTATCAAACCGTCCCTGCTGGACGATCTTTGTTACGAAGTTGATCCTGGAATTTGGAAGTCTAACAGATGAGAAACGTTCTTTCACAACTGTGGCTCACCGCGCCATTCGATATGACGCGTTCGTCGCCAATGCCCGAGCGGCGTTCGCGCCAGGTGTCTCGGGTTAGCGAAGTTGAACAGGAAAGTTCGACGCTCCCTATTTGATTCCTTTGATTTCGAAGTTGGTTATGGGATGGATTTCCCATGCGGTGGCTCGCCAGTTACCTGGCCGCCCAGGTGCGCTGTTCTCAGCTTCACCGGCGTGATGGGAGTCGTAAAGCAGCCAACCCTCGAATGAACACCAGTGACTCAGCATTTCGCCTCGCAGTGTTTCTGCTGACCAATCCCGGCCCTGATGTCTGGCCCACTCCTGCATTCTCGGAGTTATCTCCAACACCACTTGTTCCCGTGGCGGCGCATCCGGTCGCAAGCCTACATGAATGTGTATGTCACGATTGCATGGAACGTAGCAGTTGCTTAACTCCAGCGGACCTTTCGCAATGGAAACTACGTAACCGTCCACGCTCGCCGCCCGAGTCGTTGACCAGCGGTTATTATCATCTCCCGCTTGCAACATCTTCTGCAGCGTCACGGTGGTATCAAAATCGGCGGGTTTAGGAATCGCAGTACGATTTTTCAGGCGATGCAGCTCGCGGCGCTCGCTGGAGAACGCGAAACCGGATGCAGGACAATGTTGCTTGAAGATGAGTGTAGCAGTAGCTAGCAGCGCAGCTAACAATATTAGAACAACGGCGATTCTGCGTGATAGGTTCAAGACTTGAATTATAAGCACCTTCCCCTGTTGCTGCAGATGTTTACTTCGTACTATATTTCTTCGTTCCCCAATAGCCTATCTATCCTGGTTTCGATCGATAGAAGCCAGAGACTTGTTTTCTTCACCGGAGGTGTGAGCAATGGTCAAGGAAATGATTGACGGAACCTTTCGTCAAACGAATCTACCGAATGAGTCGCCAGAATATCTTGACAAGCGTGAGCAGCTGCGCCTGGCAGAAATTGAACTACTAAACACGCGAGAAAGAGTTGCCGCGCTACGGAGGGACCTGCCAGCAGGTGCGACGATTCAGGATTATGAGTTTCTTGAGGGCCCAACGTCCCTTGATGATGGGGACGCGCCGACAAAAAAGGTGCGGCTGAGCGAACTGTTCACCGCTCCGGATCGCTCGCTCGTTATCTACCACTTCATGTACGGAAAGAAGCAGGCGACTGCCTGCCCGATGTGTACCGCCTGGATCGATGGCTTCAATGGCGTTGCTCATCATCTCGCGCAAAACGTTGACCTCGCGATTGTCGCGGCGGCCGATCTCCCCACGCTACGCGCGCACGCGCGAAACAGAGGTTGGGACAAACTGCGGCTCCTAAGCGCGGGCGACAGCACTTTTAAGTATGATCTCGGCAGCGAAGATGCAGAAGGACGATCAGGACTCGACGATTTCAGTTTTCACGCGAGACAACGATGGCACGTTGCGCCATTTTTACAGTGGCCATCCCTGGTTGGCCGAAGACGTCAAGGAGCGCGGCATTGATGAGTTGAGTCCGATTTGGAATCTGATGGACCTGACGCCACAGGGACGCGGCAAGTTTTATACGTCGCTCGACTACGGGACGAGGGTGCAAGCCGCTCGCAGCTGAGGAAGAGGCACCAAAGCGCCAAGGGCGCGGAATGTAATAGCCTGGGGTCCCGCGCCCCAGGAAGATGCAGGTTTTCAAATCAATAAGCGCTGAAGGGCGCGTCATTATCGATGAATGCGACAAGCTCGCTTGAAATCGATTTTGTTCCGCGCCTTCAGCGCTTAATAACTTGCTTTTCTCTTTTTTACCCGGGGCGTTGCCCCAGCTATTACATTTCGCGCCGTTGCGCTTATCCTTATTTGGTCACTGCTTGTCGTAGACAGCGATGTTTTTAATTCGCTTGCCATTGGCATCGGTCGCGGTGGTGGTAACTGTGCGGCTCTTGCCGTTGGCTGTGACAACTATTCGCCCACTGACTGTTACCTTGCCGTCTTTCTTGCCGGTTAACATTAACGTTCTGGCGCCAATCCTCCGATAAGAACGGCTGTCCGCCGTTGGATCACCGACCAGAGGGTATTCCTTGTTGTCAAACTTTCCGGTCCATTCGTTGTGTAGCGCGTTGCCGGCACCGTCGGTGCCGTCAACTATGACTTTGATTTGATCACCAGCAGCCTCGTAGACAACTGTGTGGTTCTTTGATGCGCCGGGCGCAAACTTTGATTTCGCTTCGTTTAGTTTCCAGGTACCCATGTGCAAATTTTGGGCAAAACACACCGGCGCCAGGAACAGGCTGAGTCCGAACGCTAACAGAATCGTTTTTGGTTTCATACTTACCTCCAGGAGAATAAGGTCAACGTGATGTTGCGCGCGCAGTCTATTGCTCCATCGTGTTTTATGCAACCAGGATGCGACCGTAGGTGCGACCAGAGCAGCTAATTTGGCAGCTCGATTACCGGATTGTTTGATGAGAAGGGTGCGTAATACCAGGCGTTCGGGAAGGTGGTGTTACTGCTGAAAGGTCCGTCCCTTTCCGTCACCTTTTGAGCCTGCAACACCATTCCAAACCTGTATCCCTGAAAAATTATGTTTAGTGAACTGGTAGGTTACTTTCTCCAGCGTCCTGTTCTGCGTAGTCAAAAGCCGGGAATTGTGATTGGCTCGTCCAAACTGGAACCAGTACCTTCACGTGAACCAGCGTTGGTACGCGATTATGCTTCATGAGTGTTATCTTTGATGCCCCGCACCGTGGCAGCGTCTACAATATCGTGGTTACACAAGCTGAAAAGAGCGCGTCAACACGAATCCAGCCGCAGCGATCCAGCCTGGAGTGGGTAAGGAAAACAAATAATGAACCGTTCAAAATTACTCTTGGCTTTATTTCTCACTCCGATTTTATGTCTGTGCATCATGCAGACAGCTTTTGCGCAAACAGAAAAGTTAGGCAGCGTGAAGTACACGCCACCGATGCCAGATGCAAAGGGTGTAAGGCGATTGGGCACCACTTCGTGGTGCCAATTTTTTCTTATCGCTTCCGGTGTTTTCGCTTCGCTTCAACCACCGGCTACTATCTGCCAGCCCTCCGGGCTGATGCCCGAACATGACGCACAACAACGACAGGGTTGATATCGATGACGGCACAGTCACCGTAACTCCCATCAAACGGCTCCGGGGCGAGTTGTGTTTACCGGGAGACAAATCCATTTCACATCGCGCCGCGATGATCGCCTCCATCGCTCACGGCGAGTCGACACTGGAAAATTTCTCATCAGCACAGGATTGCGCAGCCACGCTTGATTGCCTGCAAGCGCTTGGCGTTCCCATCGAGAAGAATGGCTCTTCGGTTTCGATCTTCGGGACGGGAGCCACGGCACTTCAGAAGCCGGCGCAGATTCTGAATGCGCAAAACTCGGGGACAACGATGCGCCTGCTGTCGGGCATTCTTGCAAGCCAGCCCTTTGAGACGACCATTACCGGAGACGATTCTTTGTTGGCTCGTCCCATGCGGCGAGTTGCTGAGCCATTGCGCCTGATGGGAGCGGAAGTCGAACTTGAGCCCAATGGCTGCGCGCCACTGCGCATCAAAGGTCAACGCCCATTGCGTGCTCTGGAATATCAGCTGCCAATCGCCAGTGCACAGATCAAATCCGCGGTGCTGCTGGCAGGATTAGCAGCCGACGGGATCACCACGGTCGAGGAACCAACGCCGACGCGCGATCACACCGAACTTTTATTAAAGGAATTCGGTGCTGCGATCGAACGAAACGGAAAAAAGATCAGTCTGCGAGGTGGCGTGGAATTAACTTCTCGCGACCTTTTCGTTCCCGGAGATATTTCCTCTGCCGCGTTTTTCTTAGCTGCCGCCGTTTCCCTTCCAGGTTCTGATCTGTTGATTCGCGACGTCGGACTCAACCCCACCCGCACAGCCTTCTTGTCAGCGCTTCGAACGCTGGGGGCAGAGATCGTTGTGTCGGACGAACGGCTGGAGAGTGGCGAGCCGGTGGGCTCACTGCGCATTCGGAGTGAGACGTTGGACGAATCGCGCTCACTCGAGATTTCCGGCGCAGAAGTTTCCAACCTAATTGACGAGCTTCCCCTTTTAGGCTTTCTTGCGGCCACCCTTGGCTGCGAGATGATCCTGAGCGAAGCTGGCGAGTTGCGCATTAAGGAGTCGGATCGCATTGCGGCCATGGCTCAGAACCTCCGTCGTATGGGCGCGCAGGTCGAGGAACACGCTGACGGCTGGTACATCAAAGGCGGGGGCCAACTACACGGTGCCTCCCTGTCATCGTTTGGCGATCATCGCATCGCCATGGGTTGCGCCGTCGCAGCTTTAGCCGCTCAAGGTTCTTCACGGATCGAAGGCGCGGCGAATTCCGTTGCAGTGTCGCTGCCTGAATTCTGGAGTCTCCTGGAAAGTGTCGCCGAGTAAGTCTGGCGAACGGAGGCACTGTTGCTTTTCCCCCTCAGTGAGGTCAGAATCTAGCTGAAGCAAGCCGACTCCAAATTATCCCTATTATTAGAGGCCTTCTGATGACTATTCTCCATGATGATAGTGCCAGCGCGTCAGCGAGTGTCAGTGAAATAACCAGCAGCCGCGACGTCTCCAAAGCCCTAAGCAGGAATGAACACCTCCTGCGCTGGGTTGAGAAAATGGCGCAGCTTACTCAGCCTGCCGCAATTCACTGGGTAGATGGATCGGTAGAAGAAGACGAAATGCTCAAAGCGCAGATGGTCGCCGGTGGCACCTTCATCAAACTCAATGAAGACCTATGGCCCGGCTGTTACTACGCCCGATCAGACGCAACGGACGTTGCCCGAGTAGAAGATCGCACCTTCATCTGTTCACTCTCCAAAGACGGAGCTGGTCCAACCAACAACTGGGAAGAGCCGTACCAGATGCGGCGAAAACTCAAGGAATTATTTCAAGGTTCAATGCGCGGCCGCACGATGTATGTGCTGCCATTCAGCATGGGCCCGGTCGGTTCGCCGATGTCGCAGATCGGCGTGCAACTTACTGACTCGCCTTATGTGGTAGTTAACATGCGGATCATGGCGCGCATCGGGCTGCCCGTCTATGCGGAGATCGATAAGGACGTTAAGCGCGTGGTGCCGTGCATGCATTCGGTCGGCGCGCCACTCGCTCCCGGACAAAAGGATGTGCCCTGGCCCTGCAACAAGGAGAAGTACATCGTTCATTTTCCTGAGACGCGCGAGATATGGTCATACGGCTCCGGTTATGGTGGCAATGCGCTACTCGGCAAGAAGTGTTTCGCGCTGCGCATCGCTTCCAACATCGCACGCGATGAAGGTTGGATGGCAGAACACATGCTGATCGTCGGCGTCGAAGACCCAAAAGGCGAAAAGACTTACGTAACCGCAGCTTTTCCGAGCGCTTGCGGCAAGACAAACTTCGCCATGCTGATTCCACCGGCAGGGTTTGAAGGTTGGAAAGTCTGGACGGTTGGAGACGACATCGCCTGGATCAAGCCGGATGCAAATGGCCGTCTGCGCGCAATCAATCCGGAAGCGGGTTTCTTTGGCGTCGCGCCCGGCACGTCGGAGAAGACCAATCCGAACGCGATGGCAACCCTTGCCAGGAACAGTATTTTTACCAATGTTGCGCTGACGCCCGAAGGCGGCGTTTGGTGGGAAGGCATGACTGACGAACCACCCGCCGAGTGTCTCGACTGGCAAGGCAAGAAGTGGACGCCGCAAATCGCAAAAGAGACCGGGGCGAAAGCCGCTCATCCTAATGCGCGCTTCACTGCACCGGCGAAGCAGTGTCCGACTATTGATCCTGCCTGGGAGGATCCCAACGGCGTGCCTATCAGCGCCATAATTTTTGGCGGCCGGCGCGCCACCACGATGCCTCTGGTCTATCAGGCTTTTAATTGGAGCGCCGGCGTTTATGCGGGCGCCACCATGGGATCGGAGATGACAGCTGCCGCCGCGGGCACAATCGGCAAGGTGCGACGTGACCCGATGGCCATGTTGCCGTTCTGCGGATATCACATGGGCGACTATTTCCGGCATTGGATCCGCATGCAGCGTTCACTGAGCGAAACGCCACGTATCTTTCACGTAAACTGGTTTCGCAAAGACGATCAGGGAGAATTCATGTGGCCCGGCTTCGGCGAAAACATGCGTGTGCTGAAATGGATCGTTGACCGCGCCCGCGGACGCGCGATGGGTAAGGAGACGCCGATCGGCTGGGTACCTCACTATGAAGATGTGGAGTGGGAAGGTCTCGATTTCCCCAGAGATAAATTCGACGCGCTGCAGGACTTTGACCGCGCGGCCTGGCGCAATGAAGTTCTTGGACACGAAGAGCTGTTTCTCGATCTGCACGACCGCCTGCCGCCGGAAGCAGTTTACGAACGCGAACTGTTGATTTGCCGGCTCTAGTAATTGGTCACAGGCAGACGTTCAGGGATCGGGTTTACTAGCGGTCCACTGACCAATCCGGAAGATAACAAACTCAGCGGGTCGAAGGGGCGCAACGCCGATCAAACAGATCAGGCGACCGTTGTCCAGATCGTTTTGTGTCATCGTGGAACGATCGCATTTTACCCAGAAGGCCTGCTCGGGCTTATTTCCCACATACGCGCCGCGCTGAAATTCGTTTAGCAGGAAATCCTCAATCACTCGCCGCACATTGCTCCACAGTTGTTCGCCATTCGGTTCAAACTCGGCAAACTTCGTCCCTCGATTTATCTCACGCTCAAGCCAGGCGAGGTAACTTTGCGTCCAATGAGCGACATAATATCGCCGCGGCAGGATCAGTCGCAGCACTGTGCTGAAGAGTTTGCTCATCGGTTTTGGGTACTTGTGCACCAAAAAGGGAAACCAGTCAACTGGTTCCCCTTCTAGGCTCTGATGATTACAACCACACTTCTTTTCCGTGTGATTGAATGTCTTCTTAAGCGCTGGCAACAGTGACGTGCTTCTCGATCATGCGCGAGATAGACTCCTTGCTGGTCGCTCCAACGACGCGTTCAACTTCTTTGCCGCCGCTGAAAAGAATCAGGGTTGGGATTCCCTTGATTCCATAACGTTGCGCCGTTGAAGTGTTGTCATCAACGTTCACTTTTACGACACCGGCGCTCTCACCAAACTGTTCAGCAATAGCATCGATGGTTGGGGCCAGCATGCGGCAGGGCGCGCACCATGCCGCCCAAAAATCTACCAGCACCGGCTTGCTTGATTGCAGCACGTCCTTCTCGAAGGAACTGTCTGTCACTTCCGAAACTTTCTCGCTCATCTTAAATCTCCTCTACCCTTTTTCTCTCTTGGTTAGACAGGCATTTCTACCTGTGAGTTATTAAATGTCAGACTGGATAGTCTGTCCTGGCTATTGTCTTTGTCCTTCAATGAAGCTCTTCAGCACACGCGCCCGCGAAGGATGACGAAGCTTTCTCAGTGCCTTGGCTTCTATCTGGCGAATACGTTCGCGAGTAACATTAAAGTCCTGCCCGACCTCTTCTAGTGTGCGCTCGTGTCCTTCCCGGTCCAATCCAAAGCGCATACGTATGACACGCTCTTCACGCGGGCTCAGGGTCTGCAGCACGTCACCGGTAATCTCGCGCAGGTTCGAAGTGATCACGCGCTCGGCGGGACTGGTGCTCGATTTGTCTTCAATCAGATCGCCGAGTTGTGAATCGCCACTTTCGCCAATGGGCGTTTCGAGGGAGACGGGCTGCTGCACCAGCTTGCGTGCCTTACTGACCTTCTCGACAGACATACCCATTTTCTTGGCTATTTCTTCAGTGGTTGGTTCGCGGCCCAGCTCGCGTACCAGCTCACGCGAAGTGTTTCTGAGCTTGTTGATTACTTCAATCATGTGCACCGGAATCCGGATCGTTCGGGCCTGATCCGCAATCGCACGCGTGATTGCCTGTCGAATCCACCAGGTTGCATAAGTTGAGAATTTGTAGCCACGGCGCCATTCAAACTTATCCACACCCTTCATTAAACCGAGGTTGCCTTCCTGAATTAAGTCGAGGAATTGCAAGCCGCGGTTTTGATATTTCTTGGCAATGGAAACCACCAGACGCAGGTTGGCTTCGGTCAGCTCGTGCTTCGCCTGTGCGGCCTGGGCTTCACCCGTCACGATCATCTGGTGTGAACGTTTGATCTCGAGCGGTGAAACGTGATGCTCAGCTTCAATGTCCTTTAGCCGGCGTTTTCCTGCGGATATTAGTTTCTTTAATTCTTTGACTTCATCCGCTTTGATTCGCTTCTTACTAAGCTTCGCGGTATTCGCTTCAATCTCTCGTTCCAGCGTACGTGTTTCGCGATGCATCGTGGCGATTGCATTGATCAGGCGCTGTCGGACTGCTTCTTTCAAGTGAAGCAGACCGATTTCATGCACGATCTCAAGGCGGGTGCGCGCAACTTTGCGCCGCAGTCGAGTTAACTTTTTCGACGCTTTCCCGCGTCTCAGTTTTTGCTCGGCGTTCAGCTGGCCAAGCTCCTTGAGGCCGCGCTTATAGAGTTTGCGAATATTGCCGATGCCTTCGATCGTCCAGGCCAGATACTCTTCAGTCTTATCCTCATGCTCTTCGGTTTCCATCTGATCCGAGAACACAACTACGTCGCGGATGCCAAGCGTGCCCGCTTCCAATTCAGCGCCCACCTTCAACAACTCAGCAACCGCCATCGGCGAACGTGTAATTCCCTTTTGCGCGCGTTTCTGCCCCCACTCTATCCGTTTGGCAATCGATACTTCCTGCTCTCGCTTGAGAAGTGGCACCACTCCCATCTCGCGCATATAGACGCGTACCGGATCAGAAGTCTTGTCCAGCTCTCCTGCCGAAAGATCCAATTCCATCTCTTCCGGGGCCGAGTCGTCGTCTTCCGCTTGCGCCGCCGAGGAAGAAGCATCGCCGATTACCGGCTCGTCAGTTTCATTTCCGGAAATGCCGGCAGTCGCCAGCTTCTCCAATACCTCATCGATATCCTCGATCGATACGGCATCTTCCAGGAGTTCCTCATGAGCCCCGGAAAAATTCGGCTTAACCGAATCCATTGGCTCAACTCCATCAGAATCTTTCTGAAGCCTACTCAATTGAAGACCGTCCTTTCATGTCATGCGAGACTTGCTTTCGATGTAGAGAGCCGTCTCGCCGCCGCTACTCTCAACTGAACTATCATTTCCGGGGCACCGCACTAGTAATACGAGTCCCGGCGAATACTAGTTTCCCGCCGCCACCACCTGCTGTTTCCTAACCTGCTTGCGTTTGGGAACCGCACTGCTGACACACGGCCGCAAACGAGAGACAACATCCTTGATGGTGATGTTAGCCAGCACTCGCTCAACCGCGGTGTCTACTTCGTCCAGCACCTCGTTTAAAACGGTTCCGATATTCACCCCTACCGGACAATCACGATTGGGAGGATGGCGGTGCAAAGAGAAGACACCCCGACTCTCCACTGCCTGGTAGATATCCAGCAATGTAATCTGCTCGGGCACGCGCGCTAGTTTTGAGCCGCCCATCGCACCGGACTGCGAAACCACGAGATTGGACTCGGCCAATTCACACAGCATTCGCCGAATGACAACAGCATTGGTGTTGACACTTTCGGCTACATGTTCGGATTTGAGGGGTTCATCGTCAGCCCACGCCATCAGCGTGAGGACATGAACTGCTACTGCAAACCGGCTGCTGGTTGACATAACTAAATAAACTTGGTTAATCGTCTGTAACCAATATAGTTACAGTTGTCCGATTTGTCAAGACCCATTTGCGCTAAACGGCGCGATTCGCTGGGCCCTTTAGAGCAATAACGATTGAGATGCCAAAACTTGCCGTCTGTAGGCCCAAATCGATCCTCGCGGCCGCTTCGGCTGGGGTTTCCCCGGAATTCATTTGATTGAAAAACGCGTTGAAAAGCTTGTTGAACCAAATTCGCACAAACGAACAATGCTCGAAGTGAACCCTTCTAATACACTCGGGTTAGTTGGAGTCGACATTTTCCCAGCAATATCGACATATGCCGGGCTTTCCCAATTGGCATGAGCATTGCTCCTTGGGAGAGTGTTCCGTTCGACTGAAACTTCAGGTTAATTACAAAGGAGAGAAGATTATGCTGTGGACAATTCTTGTGATTTTGCTCGTGCTTTGGTTACTGGGATTCATCGGCCACGTTGGCGGTGGCTTGATTCACCTACTTCTGGTGGTTGCGCTGATCATTTTCATCATCAACATTGTTTCGGGCCGGCGAACTGTTTAGTAGCAGTCTTCGCTCCCAAAGATAATTGGCCTTGTTGTTTGATGTTCGACTGAAAGTCATCAAGGTCATCGTGTGTTCAAACAGGATGGAAATGCGCCACTTTACTGTGGCGCGTTTCTTACAGCGCCCTGGCGGTGATGCGTCAGAGCATGTCCACAGAGTCAACGCTTCTTCAGCAATGGGGGAGCGTTGTCTTATGGGGATCCAATTCCAGGGAGGGTTACATGCCAACAAGAGCGCCAGCTAAGAAGAAGGCCAACAAGTCGGCTTCAAAGACCAGTTCTAAAACTTCAAAGACAAGCTCTAAGAAGTCTGCCCCGAGTGGCAGTCAAAAGAAAAATGCACCTAACCGTGCTACAGCCAGGAAATCTGGCAAGAAAAGATCCGCGAAAGGAATCCTGGCCAGAGCGAAGGAAGCCTTGAAAACTGTGATTGCCGGCGCTGCCAGTGGAGCTGCGGAAGGTGCGGTGGTGGGAGCCGCCGAAGCCGGAAGCAAGGTCACCGGAGTCGGGACCACAACAAATGAAGAAGCACCGGATCAGAGCAAGGCGCAGGGGGCAGGTAACAAGTAGATCTTGTTTCAATCAGAATTGAATGTTAAAAAGCCGCGGCCCGCCAAGGGCCGCGACCTATTTGTGGCCACGTATTTTCTGCTACCGCTTGATAGACTTCACTGCTAGAATCGCTCAAAACTAGCGAAGGAACAACATATGCCGGAACAACGTGGCAAACAGGCGACCGCCGATGTCAAGTCGGAGTGGACGCGTGCTTACCAAATTTATCTCAAAGCGCCAGGCGATCGTTACGACAAGAAGAAAGACCGCACCGCTCGCATTGATTCAGTGGCGACTGAGCTGAGACTTACCCGTAAACAGGCAAAGCGCCGGGTAAGAAACTACGAGGCCTGGCAGCGAAATATCAAAAAAGGCTTAGTCGAGCCTTAGTCCCACAGCTCCATTCCATAATGCTGCCCCCCTCAACATCACAGGGAAGTTGGGCCATGGAAAATCGACGACCTACAATTGTTCTGGCGCTGATCGTCCTCATCTGTTTTTTCCTGCCCTGGGTGCAAGTCAGCTGTGGCTCAAGCAGCAGTCGACTAACCGGCGTCGATCTCGCGCGCGATGGTCACAATTCCCTCTGGCTGATTCCATTTCTAATGCTGGTTATTCTTCTACTCGCCGTTGCGCGCGTGTGGAAAGAACGAGTTTCGGCTTTGGTTCCATTCATCGGTGGAGTGGTAACTAGTTTCCTTATGAATCGGGAACGGATGAGGGCCGACGATACTTCGGGCCTGGTTGCGGTAAGACTAACCGGTTGGTTTTGGCTGGGTCTGGTAACGGCGATAGGGCTGATCGCAGTCGCCGCATTTCGCTTTCTGAAAGGTTCGGAAAAAACCTCCTAACAACACGACGCGGTAGCTAGTTACAAACCATCCCAAGTTCCAGATTCAAACTGAAATAGAAATACAGTTTCCTTTTCGAACCTTCGGGAACAGTGCAGCAACCGGGCTGAGGCCGGTGTGAATGGGAAAGCCACGACGTCAATCTGATCCATACCCGAGTTCACTGCTCCTTCCAAAGTTTCTCGCCTCTGGTTACAATCCTGGCATCCCCTTGTGAGTTTTAATAACGGCCAGCCAATGGAGGCAGTATGAATTTTATTTGTCGTAGTGGACATCTGTGGACCGGTGCGTTTTTACTTGTCAGCCTGGGTTTAGCGCTCACCACTTCGTGCTCTAATAACCCAAACTCTCCTGCCGTTTCCAGCGCCAAAGGTACACCTGAAGAAGCCCAGAAGTTTATCGCAGACGCCGAGAAACGCTTGTTCGACCTGAACGTCAAGTTCAGCCGCGCCGATTGGATCAAAAGCACCTTCATCACTGAAGACACCGAAGCTCTTTCCGCCAGCGCGAACGAAGAGTTGATCGCTGCGACCACCGAACTCGCCGAGCAATCGCGACGATTCGATGGCCTGCAGCTGCCGCCTGACGTCGCGCGGAAAATGAAACTTCTGAAGTTGTCGTTGACCCTGCCGGCGCCAAAAGACGAAAAAGAGCGTACTGAAGTCACCAAGCTGGCTGCCTCGCTGGAAGGCGCCTACGGCAAGGGCAAGTATTGTCCTGATGGCGATAAAGGGAAGTGTCTCAGCCTCGGTGATATGGAAGAGATCATGGGGAACAGTCGCGATCCGGAAGAGTTAAAGAAAATCTGGCTTGGCTGGCACCAGGTCTCGCCGCCCTATCGGAAAGACTACGCGCGCTTTGTCGAACTCAGCAACAAGGGTGCGAGCGAAATGGGTTTCAAAGACACCGGCGCCATGTGGCGTGCAAAGTATGACATGGAACCAGACGCTTTCGCCGCCGAAATGGAGAGGCTATGGCAGCAGGTCAAACCGCTTTACGATTCCCTTTACACTTACACACGTCGCAAACTCTCTGAAAAATACGGCAAGGAGGTCGTGCCGCTGGACGGGCCCATACCGGCGCACTTGCTCGGCAATATGTGGGCGCAGCAGTGGGGCAATATCTATCCGATCCTCAAACCCGAGGGCGGTGGCGATCGCGGTTATGACCTGACGCAAATTCTCAAGTCCCGCAATACTGATCCTAAGCAATTAGTGCACTATGGCGAATCCTTTTTCACCTCACTTGGTTTTGATGCGCTGCCGCCAACATTCTGGGACCGGTCACTGTTGACGAAGCCGTTGGATCGCGAGGTCGTCTGTCATGCCAGTGCCTGGGATGTCGACTATGAAAAAGATGTGCGACTGAAAATGTGCATCCAAATCAACGAGGAAGATTTCACAACAGTCCATCACGAACTGGGACATAACTACTACCAGATGGCTTACGCCGGTCAGCCTTTCCTTTATCGCGACAGCGCCAACGACGGTTTCCACGAAGCTATCGGCGACACGATGGCCTTATCAGTGACGCCACCCTATCTTAAGCAAATCGGTCTGATCGACAAGGTGCCGGACCAGAGCGCGGACATTGGATTTCTGCTGCAACGCGCTCTCGATAAAGTTGCGTTTCTGCCTTTTGGTTACCTGGTTGATCAATGGCGTTGGAAAGTTTTTTCGGGCGAGATTAAACCAGAAGACTACAACAAAGGCTGGTGGGATTTGCGCGCGAAGTATCAGGGGCTGGCGCCACCGGTCCCGCGGAGCGAACAAGACTTTGATGCTGGCGCCAAATATCACGTGCCGGCAAACACGCCTTACGCACGTTACTTTCTGGCAGCAATTCTCCAGTTTCAATTTCATCGCGCCTTATGTCGCGAAGCTGGATTCAGCGGGCCGCTTTATCAATGTTCTATCTACGGCAACAAGCAGGCCGGTGAGAAGCTGAAACAAATGCTGGCCCTGGGACTAAGCAAGCCGTGGCCGGAAGCCTTGAAGACAATGACCGGCGAAGACAAGATGGACGCGACTGCGATTATCGACTACTTTGCGCCACTCAAGACGTGGCTGGACGAGCAAAACAAGAAACCGTAGATTCGCCAACTTGTACCTCGACGCATAACGTCGACGTGATTGTTCGCAGCAAAATGCCGCGACCTTTTCGGCTCGCGGCATTTTCTCATCTTTACACTCACCTTTGTTTTCGCTTGATAACCTCAGCGGCGAGAAAACCTAGTACAACTTCCGGTGGCCAAAGGCGATGTTCAGTACCTTCCCTGACCGTCGCGAAGTTGACGCGCGTTACCTCAGTCAAGGTAAGCGAGCGTTTGCGCAGTTGACCTGCGGCGTCCCGTTGGTCGGGAGCAGAGGTTGATTGCTCAAGGCTCGGCGCCACGGAATTTAGCCAGCCATCGAACGAATACCTTAGTTTACCGGCCATTTCTTCCCTGGCTGCGTCGGAGGTGCGGGCGTCAGTGGGAACCAGCGAGAGGTTTTCAGATTTTTGCAGAGTTTGTTTCATGATTCACGCTATGACTTAAACAAAGTCTAATCGAGCGTGAATTCCAGTTAAGAGCCGCTCAAAGTCGCCCAATATCAGGCAGCACTGGCTGAAACGCCTTCCCCGGCGCCATTCGCGTGTTCGGCTCGAAGTTTGTCGAATTCTTCCTGCAAGGCTTGAAGCTCCTCGTCAGACAGCTTTTCCAAATTCACCAAACCAGTGCGGGCGCCTTCGACTCCCTTGATAAGTTCATCGAGTTTTAGATGGGTGGCCACCGCATCGCGGTTCTGCGTATTTTGAATTAGAAACACAGCCAGGTACGTAAAGACGGTGGTGGCGGTGTTAACGACCAACTGCCAGGTGTCCGAATAGTGGAAAAACGGACCGGCAACCAGCCACACCAGGATCAGCAGAACATTCGCTATGAACATCCACGACGAACCCAGCGCGTTTGCTGCCGCAATCGAAAACTTGCTAAATGCTTGATTCATGACAAGACTCCCTCTGACAATAAAGGCAATTTATAACAAAGCCGCGCGACTCGACGTTTCGTCCGGAGCCACGCGGTGCGGCACTTCACACTCGTTGTACCAGAGACAAATCACCGGACGAACCCTTAGTTCGCAATGATCGTCAGACAATTCAACTGCTGCTACTCAATCTTCTTCTATTCGATCGCCTTTTACTTCGCTGGCGCGCTGATATTGACATCGACTTTCTTGTTGCCGCCAATAAACCGGCCGCCAAAGACCAAGAGCGCCGCTATCACTATGATTACAAAAATCACCAGTACGGCTACGACCCCAGCACTACCGCTTCCGCTATCGTCTCCCATGATATTTTCCTCCAGTGAAAGTTTCTAAAACTTCTGTAATTAGCCGGCGGTGGTTTCGCCGCCGAGAAGTGTCAGCACCTCTCCGGTGACGTAACTTGAATCAACTTCGGATGCGAAAAAAACAAACGCCGGCGCAATCTCTTCCGGCTGGGCCGGGCGCTTCATTGGCGTATCAGCGCCAAACTCCGCCACCTCTTTTGCAGGCTTATCAGACGGATTCAATGGCGTCCACACCGGACCTGGCGCCACGCAATTCACGCGAATCCCTTTCTCTACCAGGTTCTGAGCTAGTGACTTGGTAAAGGCATGAATCGCGCCTTTAGTCGCGGCGTAATCGAGCAACTGTTTGCTTCCTTCGAGACCGGTAATGGATCCGGTGTTCACGATTGCGCTGCCCTTTTTTAGATAGGGGAGGGCGGCCTTCGTCATCCGAAAGTAGCCGTAGATATTTGTTTTGAAAGTTCGATCCCACTGCTCCTCTGAAAGATCTTCCAGGGACTCCTGATGCTGCTGATGTGCGGCGTTATTAACGAGAATGTCGAGCTTGCCCAGTTTGGAAATGGTTTGGTCCACGACCCGTCCGCAAAACTCGGGATCCTGAAGGTCACCTGAAATAGGGAACGCCGTACGCCCTTCATCCTCGATTGCTTGCACGGTCTCACGCGCGTCGATCTCCTCTTCTGGCAGATAAGTGAAAGCGACATCAGCCCCCTCTCTCGCAAACAGCACTGCGACGGCACGGCCAATACCGGAGTCACCTCCGGTAATGAGTGCAACTTTTTCTTTAAGCTTGTCGCCTCCTTTGTACCTGGGAGCTTTGTACCTCGGTCGCGGTCTTACCTTCGCCTCAATCCCCGGCTTCTTTTGATGTTGCTCGGGCATTGGCGACTTTGGTTCCTGGAGTTGCTCTATTTCACCGGCCGCTGCCGTGGATCTTGCGCGTGTTGCTTTTTTCTTCCCGGTGCTACGAGAGACTGACTTGCGAGCGCTCTTTCGCTTGGCTTGCACGCGACCGCCGCCAGATTTTTGGATTCTCGTTGGCATAATCAGAACAGAAATCTAATATTCGAAATTCTTGCTCGGCTTCGACTCTGCAAATGCCGCGCCCGAAGAGAAGTCTTGAGATCCACAAGCTTCAGTAGATGGTCACAGTCGAGTTAAATGAAGCAACGAGACGGTGGCATCACGATTGCGGATGCCATGACTGAAGGATTCACAGAGCTTGAAAGGTGGTCTGTTCCTAAACAAGGCGAAACACAAGATGTACAGGAATCCTACACAATTGACAGATCACAAAGTTCACATTGAAGGAGAGAGTAGTGCCAAACAAAAAAGGTAACGGCAAGCGAGAGTTGTTAGATACCGGTACGGACAAGCGCTATGTGCGCCGCGACGGTGAAGGCAAGTTCAAAGAATCCGATGACCAGGGTCGCTCGCTGGCGCAGGATGTGAAACAGCACGCCAAAACTACCGTGAAGTCAGGCCAGGGAGACCGGGGCGACCAAAAGCGAAAGTAAGTTTTCCAGTTTCGGGTTATGAATTTACGGTCCGGCGCTGGAATCTCAAAGCAGCAATATCATCGCGTTAATTAGAAACCCGGAACTCGACACTGTTCTTTAATGACAAAGCTGGAACAACTTCAGCGGACAGGAATACACCGCGTTGGCACAAAGGAACGTGGGTTCCGGTACCAACGAGCCGATCTCGAAAAAGTGAGCGGCGCGGATCTCAAGCGCATCCGTGAACTAAAGATACCACCGGCCTGGAGCGATGTTTGGATTAACTCCACAGCCGGCGGCGCCGTGCAAGCGATCGGCCGCGACGCTGCCGGTCGTCTGCAATATCTCTATCACGTCAACCACACACGCCGTCAGGATGCGAAAAAATTCAAGCGCGTTATTAAGTTTGCAGAGGCCTTGCCGAAAATGCGGGCGACGATACGCTCACAAATAAAGGAGCCAGGTTTAGGCAAAGAGCCAGTGATGGCCTCGATTTTGAGAATCTTGTCGACTTGCTTTCTGCGGCCTGGCAGCCAGGTTTATGCCAGCGAAAATGGGAGCTTTGGTCTGGCGACGTTACGGCACAAACACGTAAAGGTAAAGGGTGACGTAGTTGAATTTGATTTCCCCGGCAAATCGGGTGTGCGCCAGGTCCGTCAATTAAAAGACCATCGCGTCGCCAAAGTGGTCCGCAATCTTTTGCGCCGGCCATCGCGAGAAGTTTTCAAGTATCAAAACGGTAATGGCGAGTTTGTAAATGTAACTCGCCAGCACATCAATGACTACATTCGCGAAGTGATGGGCGAAAAATTCAGTGCGAAGGACTTTCGCACCTGGGCGGGCACCTTGGTTTGCGCGTGCGCACTGGCGAAACGCGGATGCGAGGCCGGAGAGCGTGGCGCAACCAGACAGCGAAAGGTTGTAGAGGCTATTAAGGAGACTGCCGAGTTACTGGGGAACACCGCGGCAGTATGCCGCAGTTCATATATCTGCCCCGAGATCATCCGGAGTTTCGAGAGCGGTAAGACCATTAATAAATACTTCAACTCGCTAAACGACTTGACCACTTACCGCGGAAGAAAATTACATGCTGCAGAAAAGTCGCTTTTAAACTTCATGAAACGAGCAGCATCTGGATGAGCGACTTGAGTAAGCGAAGTGTGCAACAACTCCGGGTGGATCGTGGCACTGCTCTTGCTCCATCAAGTGGTGAACGCAAGAACTGTTCGATTAGCGTGCGAACGCGAGCCATTCCGATCGATTCAAACGAGGAGACATATAACCAATGAATGCTTTTACACTACTGAAGGCCGATCATAAAAAAGTTGCCGGGATTCTGGAGAAGATTGATTCAACCACCGAGCGTGGCGTGAAAACGCGCGAGGAGCTTTTCACCCAACTCAAGACAGAACTCGATGTACACGCGCGTGTGGAGGAAACAATTTTCTATCCGGAGCTGGAGAAGGCTGACGAAACTCACGACATCACCCTGGAAGCATTTGAGGAGCATCGACTCGTCAAACAGCTACTCGCCGAACTGGAGACAATGGATAAAGGTGACGAACAGTGGACGGCGCGCTTCTCGGTCCTGAAAGAGAACGTCGAACATCACGTCGAAGAAGAGGAAGGCGAGATGTTTCCCAAGGCCCGCAAAGTTTTGAGCAATGAACAGGCTGAAATACTGGGCACCCAGATGGAAGAAGCAAAGAAAGCCGAACTAAAGGCCGCAGCTGCTGGTTAAGCCGAGTGGCGTCTTATCAACTCACAGCAGGAGAGAAGGATATGGAAGGACCATTTCGCGGACTACTCGCCGGCGCGGCGGCCTGGAAATTTGGCGGTGGCTGCTTTTCCACCATACTGATTTTCATTATTGTGTTTTGGCTGCTTGGCTATGTGCATTGCTGATTCGGCAACGCAATTTTTAAGTTACAGGAGCGAAGCCGCGTCACTATCCACCAGCCATTCGAGCATTCCGTCGATTGGCGTGATTGCCTGAACCGGCAACTGCTCCGATCCGGCTTCCCGGCGCAACACTTCTTTGAGTCGTTGCGCCTTTTTTCTTCCCGTAACCAACAACGCTATCCGACTCGCATGATTGAACACGGGCACGGTAAGTGTAATGCGATCCTGATCCGACTGATAGTTCCGGGTGGACACGACCCAACGCGACATTTCTCTCAACGCCGCTGAGTTTGGAAAAAGAGAGGCTGTATGTCCGTCTTCACCCATTCCCAGCAAGATCAAATCAAAACGCGGCCACGGTAATCCGGCGAAGAAGATTCGCAACTCGTTTTCGTATGCCAGCGCGTGCTCGCTTGCGTTTCCCTCCCCAAGAATGCGGTGCACGTTGTTTGCCGGAATCGGCACCCTTGAAATCAACGCGTCATTCACCATCGCGTAGTTACTGTCAGGGTGTTCCGGAGGAACACAGCGTTCGTCGCCAAAGAATAGATGAACGCTGGACCATTCCACCTGTTTCGTGAACGGCTCGGTCGCAAGGAGTTCATAAACTCGGCGCGGCGTGTTCCCTCCTGCGAGCGCGACGCTAAACGTCGTTCCCTTCCGCTTGCCAGCATATTTCACAAACCGTTCAGCCGCAGCCAACGCCAGTTGTTCGGGTGTCTCAAAAACGAAAATATTGGATTGGGGTTCCATGGAGGATCAAGTGTCGTAAATGGAAATTTCTCTGTGTTGCTCCGTGTCCTCGGCGTCTCTGTGGTTAATAAACGCTCCCACAAACTCACCACAGAGGCACAGAGCACACTGAGATTTCACAGAGAAGACTTCAGGCAGGAAATTACTGTTTCTCCAACAACTCTTCCCACTCAGTGTGAACAAAACCCTGCTGGGGTTTGTCAACGCGTTCATAAGTATGCGAGCCGAAGAAGTCGCGCTGCGCTTGCGTTAAATTAAGCGGCAGGTTTGCCGTGCGATACATGTCGAAGTATCCGAGGCTTGAGGACATCGCCAGAACCGGCAAGCCTTGCTGGGTCGCGCTGCTAATTACGCTACGCCATCCGAATTGTGCCTGGTCCGTTTTTGCGCTGAACTCCTGATCGAGCAGAAGGTTGCCAAGGTTTGGGGTGCGCTGGTAAGCCTCTTTGATCCTTCCTAAAAACTTCGCGCGGATAATGCAGCCGCCCTGCCAGATGCGTGCCACTTCGCTCAGATTGATATTCCACTTAAACTCGTCAGAGCCGGCCTTGATAAGGTTCATACCTTGCGCATACGAGCAAATCTTGGACGCATAAAGTGCGTCGTGAAGGTGGTACTTAAGCTGCTCACTAAACTCCGCAAACTTTCCTGACGCCCGCGCTGTGATTCGCTTGCTCGCCTCAACCCGCGCATCCTTCTGAGAAGACAATACTCGCGCCACAATGGCGGCATCGATGGTCGGTATCGGCACGCTGAGATCCAACGCCAGCTGGCTTGTCCACTTGCCGGTTCCCTTTTGCCCGGCCTTGTCCAGGACCAAATCAACCAGCGGCTTTCCGGTCTCCGGATCTTTAACGCGCAGAATCTTCGCTGTGATTTCAATCAGGTACGACTCCAGATCGCCGCGATTCCATTCGTCAAAAATGTCCGCCATTGAATCTGTGCTGAGACCGAACCCATCGCGCAGCAGGCCGTAGACCTCGGCAATCAACTGCATGTCGCCATACTCAATACCGTTGTGAACCATCTTCACGAAATGGCCCGAGCCGCCAGGACCGATGTAGGTGACACACGGCCCATCAGGAACTTTCGCGGCGATGGCTTCCCAGATCGGACGAATCTGCTCGTAAGCCTTAGCGTCGCCGCCCGGCATAAGGCTAGGCCCCCACAGGGCGCCTTTTTCGCCCCCTGAAGTTCCCGAGCCAATCATGAACATGCCCGTGGTTTGGAGTTCCTTTTCTCGACGTTCGGTATCTTTGAAATGGGAGTTGCCGCCATCGACGATGATGTCGCCGGCTTCGAGGAAGGGCTTTATCAGGTTGATAGTCCAGTCGACCGGATCGCCAGCCTTAACCAACAGAATAATTTTCCGCGGACGTTCGAGCGAACGAACAAGCTCCTCGGGAGAATGTGCACCGATGATTTGCTTGCCCGCCTCACGCGCTATGAACGCATCAAGTACCGGCAGTTCGCGTTCGAAGACAGCCATGGAAAATCCGTTACGCTCAATGTTAAGCGCAAGGTTCTGACCCATAACGCCCAGGCCAATAAGTCCAATTTTTGCAGTAGTCATAGACCTCACAATTTTCAAAGCAGCGGGGTAAGCCCGCCTTCCTCACCTTAGAGACTCCACGAATGCCTGTTGATCTCAACCTCGAAAGCTTTTCAATCAGGTACACACGACTCAAGTCCGATTAGCTCGAGGTCAGGAACGCGAGGTTGCCCCCGCTCTGCGGTCTTTATTCAATATACTGTCGATCAGCTCCTGAAGTTTTTTGAGTCCAGCAACCAAATTATCTCCAACGTCCACCCGAATCGCCCTGCGACCATGTTTCAATAACGACTGAAAATCGCCAAGCGCCTGCGCGTCCTTTAGCACACTAAACGTGTATGACGCCTCTGGAACCGGGAAATCAACTCTATCCGGCGCAGTGATCTGAATGAATACTCCAGAGTCGGGCCCACCCTTATGTAGTTGACCAGTCGAATGCAGAAACCTCGGCCCGAAACCATTTGTGGTAGCCGAGCGAGTCGCCTTCCGAACAGTGGCGCGAATTTCCTGGATCGCTGACTCAACTTCCGGAGTCTCTTCGACGTAAGTAAGCAGTGCAACGTAATCACCCGGCTTGATCTTCGCGCAATGCATTTGAAGCGCTTCCTGAACTGAAAGCGAAGGTGACGCTTCCTCTGGCTCCCCGCCGTAGACTGTAATTTGACCATCGCTTGCCAAGGTGAGCTGTTCCGGGAGTTTCCCAGCCTGCTGGTATTTTTCCAGCAGCGCTTTCGTTGCATCTTTCGACTCCTGAACGTTTGGTTGGTCAAACGGATTTATGCCCAAGCGCCAGCCAGCAAAGGCAGTAGCCATTTCCCACAGGAAAAACTCCGCGCCCAGATCGTAAACGTCGGCGAGCTTTCGATAGACAACTGGATGGCCTGCGGCTTCAAGGGCTTTTAGTCGCGAATTTGTTTCCTCGTCAGCAGGGCCGACACTGATCGAAACAAAGAGTCGATCGTTGCCATAATCGGAAACGCTTCCGAGTGGTTCGCCAACCACTGGCACAATGCCCTTCCCTTCTTTACCGGTGCTCTCGGCGATCAACTGCTCGACCCATAAGCCGAGCGCTGCAAGTTTTTGATCGGTGACGATTGTTAGTTTGTCGCGACCGCCACGTGCACACTCCGCCATAACCGCGCCCAGCATCGCTGCCGGGTTCTGGTTTACTGCCACCTGAGTCCCGCAAGCTGAGACCATGGGATGCGTTTGTCTTAGCAACCGCGCCGCGTCAACACCCATGAGGGTCGCAGGCACCATACCGAAATATGAAAGCGCTGAATAACGTCCGCCGATGTCGGCTTGGTTGAGAAAGATTCGCCGGAAGCCTTCCCGAGCTGCGGTGTCTGCCATTTGCGAGCCAGGATCCGTGATCGTTATGAAAGAGTGGCCGGCAGCATCAGTAAGTTGTGCGACTTCGTTGTACCAGTAACGATGAAACGCATTCGGCTCGGTCGTCGTTCCCGACTTCGACGCAATGACAAATAAACACCGGGCTGCATCGATCTGCTCTTTGAATTTATTGATGGTGTCGGGATCGGTTGAGTCGAGTACCAGGAGTTCGGGAAAGCCTTCTTGCCGTCCAAATGTCTGCCGCAGCACTTCGGGACATAATGAAGAGCCACCCATGCCGCAGACCATCACGTATTGAAACCCCGACGCAATTACATCCTGCACAAACGTCTTGAGTTCATCAACAACCGCGAGCATCTCGCCCGGGACAGTTAACCAGCCGAGCGAGTTGGCGATAATTTTCTGAGGTGCTGCTTCGCTCTTCCAAAGCGCGGCGTCTTTGTTCCAGATACGCTCGATGACATGCGTGCGGCTTGCCTCTTCGAGTGCCACGTTCACTGCTTCGGCGTACTCTCCAGGCGATAGGCTCAAAGGGACCTGATGATCGGTCCCTCGCTGGGCTTCACTTCCGGCATCATCCATAGTCAGACCTCGGAAAACACTAAATAATCGACGTAATTTTGGGGGACGGAAATAGTCTACCACGAGCTCTTTGTTACGTGTCGTGATGACCAGGTTTTGCCGACGCACAATGCGGCAGGCTCAGCCAGACCGCGCAGAACTGAAAATGTTTTTGCAGGTTGTGGCTCGAATATTTGAGGCGTAGCCTCAACGAAACCCTGGGGCACCGGGACGGAAAGGGCAAAGCCTTTCCGCACTGGGCGGCGACAGAGCCGCTCCGGTTGATCGAGTCGTTACGCCGTGCGAAAGGCGTCACCTTCCGATGGCAGCTTGTCCATGGCCCAAATTACCGCATCATATAGGCGAAATTATTCGGAGGAGCGGGGACAAGGACTATGTCTGACAAAAAGCGCGCGCTGATTGTCGTAGATGTGCAGAATGATTTTTGTTCCGGAGGTACACTCGCGGTTGCTGAAGGCGATCAGGTGGTGCCGCCGCTCAATAAGTTGATTGAGGAATTTCTCGAGCGTGGCGAACCAGTCTTCAAGACTCGCGACTGGCACCCGGAACAAACAAAACATTTCCAGGCTTACGGTGGCACCTGGCCGGTACATTGCGTACAGAATACGAAAGGCGCGGAGTTTCATCCGAACTTAATTGATGACAAGCACATTCGCATAATCTCGAACGGGTTGGGTGATGCTGATTGCTATTCCGCCTTTGATGAAACTGATCTGGAGCTACAACTTCATCGGCTCGGCGTCGAAGAAGTTTGGGTTGGCGGACTGGCTACTGACTACTGCGTAAAGAGCACCGTGCTCGACGCATTGAAAAAAGGTTTTCGTGTAAAAGCGTTGGAGAATGCAATGCGCGCTGTCGACATCAATCCTGGCGACGGAGAACGAGCGATTGCCGAGATGCGTGGCGCAGGAGCTGAGATAGTGAAGGAACAGGAGCAGGAAGCAGGAGCAGGAGGCAGGTGAACCAAAGGTTGGCAGAGAGAATTAGTTTTAGACTTGGCGCCGTCTCCTGTGCTTGCTCCCGCTCCTGCTTCTGCCTCCTGCCCTGCCTCCTGATTAATCATGGCAACTCTCAACATTGATCGTTACCACGCTGCTATGGGTGACGCCTCCTACAAAGACGTCACCCGTCTGCACGATCGTCCACTCAGCGATGCACAGGCTACGTTCTACGTGACGCAGCGTAAGTTGCCTTTCGCGCCCTGCCTTGGTCACGAGCGTTTGATTCGATTGTTGGTCGACAGCCAGATCGATCGCCCGCGTTTGCGATTCCTCGAACAGGATCGCGGCGGCCTGCAGCGATTTGCCAAGGCCATTGAAGACATACAGTTTGTAGGTACGATCCGCGCGGTGCGTCCCGGCACAATCGTCTTCGCGCAACAACCTTTTTCCGACATCACCGGCGCTTTTGGACTAACCCAGGCGCAGGAGATCAAGTTTGAGCACGCGTTCGACTTGCCGATGACCACTGCGGCAACGGCGATGCAGTTTCGCATGGCAGCGGGTGAGCACCGCTGGCTGTCTGACTTCTCTTTGCGACGCAATGGCGACATCGAGCGCGCCGTCGATATTGCTGTCTATGCCTTCATCGGCGGCTTTAACGATACATCGAACATGGAAGCTGCGCATCGTCTCGATATCCCGGCCGTTGGTACGGAAGCACATTATTGGCAACAGTCTTATATCGAGTACATGACCGAGCCGGAGATAGAACCGCGAACCGGCAAACCGAAACATTTTGAACAGGTCGCATTTGAACGCTGGCTCGACGCAAACCCGAACGGCACCACATTGTTGCTCGATACAATTGATGTTTACATGGGCGCGGTGCATGCGGCGATGGCGGCAACGTCAACCGAGGCGCGTCGTCGTGCCTTTAAAGGATTTCGCGTGGACTCGGGAGACCTGGCCGAACTTGGCGAGTGGTGCCTCCGTTTCTTCGAGGCAAACGGAATTTACGAACTCCGACCGAATCTTACCGGCGACCTGGACGTGGAAAAAGTACGGCGCATTGTCCGCGACTTCCCGCGCGCGAACGGGTTTGGCATCGGCACCAAACTTTCGAGCGAAGTGCCCGCCGTTGCCGGAGTCATCTTCAAGCAGTGCCTGATTGAAGGCAGGCCAACTCTCAAAGCGTCTAATTCAGAAGAAAAGACAACCTTGCCTGGTCGTCTGCAGCTCTTCCGTGGCAGTGATGCAAGCAGGTAACTACGTCGGCGACGTGACGGGGCTCGACGACGAGGAGATTGAGATTCCTGGCGCCTCAAGTGTCGAACGATTACTGGTTCCCTTCTGGGAAAACGGTCAGCACGCTTCGATTCCGTCGATTGAAAAGCAGAAGTCTTTCGTCACTGACCAACGCCACCGTTTTGGCGAGATAGACAAGTATCCTTGTTCACTCAGCGACAAACTGCGCAAACTTCGCGACGAACTCACGGCGCAAATGCGCGCCGACAATTCCGGCTGGCAAGAGGTGGTGAAGATGCCGGAGGAAGTGCCTGATAATGTTTCGGAAGTGAAGTAGGACGGTATTTATTTCAGACTAAATCGTCAGTCCCGGAGGGACCGAATGTTTATAGATTCCTCTAGTCGATAAGGTTGTTCGCTCCAGAGAGGAGCTATATTGCGCTCCGCTGGAGCGAAAAAAATTGGTTGGCCGCGAACTCTATAAACATTTGGCTCCTCTGGAGCCAAGCATCTCTGTTGCATCGGAGGTTGCGTTATGAACACTCCCACTGCCCCGCAGATCGACTGTGAGCAGCATCACACGACCCTGTTCGCCGGCGATGTTCCTGCGGCCATCGACTTCTACACCAAAAGGCTCGGTTTTGATTTGGCCTTCACCTGGGGCGAACCAACGACGATGGCCGGAGTGAACCTGAGTCACGTACAAATATTTCTCGAGCTTGGCACACCTGGTCCCGAAGGATGTGCGCTGTATTTCGTCATCGGCGACGCCGACGCGCTCTACCAATTTCATCTCGGCAACGGTGTAGAGATCGCAGCACCGCCGGATGACAAACCATGGGGGTTGCGCGAATACACCATACGCGATCTAAACGGCTACTATCTCAACTTTGGACACCGCCTGCAGAGCGCTTGGCCGCCTCTCAAGATTGAGCGGGTTGATGTTCCGCTGCGGCTGGAGAAGCGTCTCGCTTCCCTGCTCCACGATCTCGCCGAGTTCAAGCATATGAGCCTGAATAGTTGTCTCGAGGAAATATTGCTGCATACTAATGAGCCCCTCGGCGATGGCGTCGCGAGCCCGCACACCAGAAGAGATCTCAAGTACATTCAAGAACTGAAAGCGAAACACGGCATCGACTACGACTCCCACGCGAGTTACCGTTTTATCGAGGAGGAGTAAGGCGGAAAGATAAACTTTAGGGAGACTTGCTCCAGGTTCAGAGTCTCGGAGAACCGCTTCGCGGTACAATCACTTAAAGTTTTGGCGCCTGCTTCCGAGGAGAATTCAAATGCTCATAGTTGCGCTCATAACATCATTGCTATTCGGCGGCACGACGCCGGCAACTGCAGAAGGGTACGGCCGCGTCAGCTTCGCGAACTCCGGCGCACCGGCAGCCCAGGCGGACTTCAGCCAGGGCATGGCGCTACTCCACGACTTCGAGTATCCGGCAGCCGCGACTGCCTTCCAGCGCGCGCAGGCCACCGACCCTGGTTTCGCTATGGCCTACTGGGGTGAGGCGATGACCTTCAATCATCCACTCTGGGCGCAGCAGGATCTCGCGGCGGCGCGCGCGGCTCTAAGTAAGTTAGCTCCTACTGCGGCCGCCCGGCGCGCCAAAGCGAAGACAGATCGCGAAAAAGGATATCTCGACGCGGTCGAGATACTTTACGGAGAAGGAACCAAAATAGAGCGTGACTTCCGCTATGAAGCCGCGATGGCGAAGCTCCACGAACGTTATCCGGACGATGTTGACGCAGCCGCCTTTTACGCACTCTCTACTTTAGGGACAGCACACGCCGGCCGCGACATTCCAACTTATATGCGAGCTGCCCGCGTGCTCGAGGAAGCCTGGATAGACCATCAGGAACACCCGGGCCTCGTGCATTATCTGATTCACAGCTACGATGATCCTGCGCACGCCCCACTCGGTCTGCGCGCGGCGCGAATCTATTCGAAGATCGCGCCCGACGCCGGGCACGCGCAACACATGTGCTCGCACATCTTCCTGGCGCTTGGAATGTGGGAGGAGACTGTTCAGGCCAACCTGGCCGCGATGGCTGACGTCGATCGGATGCGCGCGGCTCAAGGGAAGGGTCCGGCACGTTGCGGCCATTACCCCTCGTGGCTTGAATATGGCTACTTGCAGCTCGGAAAGATGAGCGAAGCAAGAGCTACGCTGACTGCATGTCGAGCTACCGTCGAAACGCAGGCATCGATGGATCATCCCGGAATGTCGATGGATCCTGACTCGAGTCTGAGCAGCTCCTTCGCCAACATGCGGCTTCGTTACCTTCTGGATACGGGTGAATGGACGGGCGAGATTGCGAATTGGCAACTGCCGAAGGGTGCGGGCCCAGGTGCGGTGCTCGACTTCGCTTTCGCGCGAGCGTTGGGCGAGATTGCACAAGGACGAGCCGCCGAGGCGCGCCAGGCGTTAAGCGAACTAGAAACCGTCGGCAGTAAGATCGCCGAAAGCGAATCGAAGAGAGCGAATCCCGATCCGAGTTACCGCTTGCGGCCCGGTGTGTTGCTCCTGGAGGCTCGCGCTCTGCTCGCCGAGCACGAAGGCGATCTGACGGGCGCCGAAAAATTGCTACGCCAGGCGATCTCTATTGAGGAAACACTTCCAGTCGACTTTGGCCCACCCACGATCGACAAACCGACGCATGAGCTCCTCGGTGAATTCCTGGTCCGTCGCGGCCGGAAAGATGAAGCCAGCGTCGAGTTCGTGAAGGCCCTGGCCCGCACACCGGGTAGACGTCTGGCCACGCAGGGATCCGCAGCAGTTGCAGGCAAGAAATAGGGGAGAATAATTGGCTGCGGATTTACGCAGATGAACGCGGATCAGGTTGGGTTGAGGTTCGATTAAGACTCCTTGCTAACTTATCTTGAGATCTTATCCGCGTTCATCTGCGCAAATCCGCGGCTAATCTTTTGGATTGAAAAGCTGTCCGCACAAGTCGACGCAAACTAACAGTTTGAATGACAACTAAACCATGAGAACCCTGGATCAACTTTTAGAAAATAACCGGCGCTGGGCGGAGCAAATCAAGTCGCAGGACCCTGCCTTCTTTCAGACGTTGTCACAACAGCAGACACCACATTACCTCTGGGTCGGTTGTTCTGATAGTCGTGTGCCCGCAAACCAAATTATTGGGGTCTATCCGGGTGAGCTGTTCGTTCATCGCAACGTCGCAAACGTAGTGGTGCATACTGACTTGAATTGTCTTTCAGTGATCCAATTTGCTGTGGACGTGCTGGGTGTTAAGCACGTGATCGTCTGCGGGCATTACGGATGCGGCGGCGTGCAAGCGGCCTTGAACAACTCAAGGTTGGGACTCATTGATAACTGGTTACGGCATGTTCAGGATGTGCGACAGAAACATGAGGCTCTGCTTGCGGGATTTGATGAGAAAATGCGCGCCGATAAACTCTGCGAGTTAAACGTGATCGAACAGGTTTCCAATGTTTGCCAAACGACGATAGTGCAGGGCGCCTGGGAACGAGGACAGGACCTGGCGGTGCATGGTTGGATTTACGGATTGAGCGATGGAATCATTCGTGACTTGAATGTCTCGACGAGCAATCAGGATGAATTGGCGACGAGCTACCCCAAGGCAATCGCTGTCTGTGCCTCTTAGCGGCAGCTTAGAGCCATCAAATGGAATTGTCGGGCTATAAAGATTTCGTCCCGCTGGGGCGAAATCATTGAGGATTAACTGCCTGACGAATCCAACTCACCTTCTGCGGCAGTTGGCGTTGAGCAACGCGCCTTCCTCGACAGTCAAAGCGGGCGCAGTCACTTCTCCGGTAACATTGGCAGTGCAGCCTAGTATCAGTTCTTTGCTGGCGCGAATGTCGCCTGCAACAGTTCCATTTATCTTTGCGACCGCAACCTCGATTACTGCGTCGGTAAGTTGCGCGCCGTTACTCACGATCAGTGTGCCGTCTGAGGAAGTAACGCGGCCTGAGAAGTGCCCGTCAATGCGCAACATCGACTTGAAAACCACCTCGCCGGTGAAATTCGTAACGTCACCTATGAAGCCTAACCAATTATCCCTGGGAATATTAATCCGCCGGCCAGGTTCCTCGCGTCTCGCAACTGCCTGAGTGCTCATTGCTCGCCCTCCGTCTATTCTTTTGTACCTAATGAGTTTGCAGTAGCGCTAAGGATTGTGCCACGCCACCTCTGCCGCTGCGCATCGGGGAGAAAGGAAGATTCCTTAATCGAGGAACTATAACACTCTGAAGCGAGTTAGATGTTACGATAAGATTGCCGTTCTGAGACACTGGAAAGCGTGCGCGTTTAAAAACAGTCGCCTTTTTCATTCTGCTTTGGGAGACTAAATGCATGAAAAAATTAAAGTGCGTCAAACTCTGCTTTGCTTTTCTGCTGATGGGATCTGCTGCTTTCGCGCAGGAAGTCGTCACACCGCTTCCCTCAACTCCTTTGAGATTTGGTGCATTTGTTGCCCGGTTCGATCCGGGCGGGACCTTCACATTGCAAGGCCAGGGCTGGCCCGCGCTAAATGGCAACTGGAAAACCAACGGCGCCGTAGTTGAGTTCACCATGTCAGGCGGGCCGGGAGGTTGTGATGGAGCCGGGCGTTACGAGTTTAGCGTCACCGGCGATAACAGCAAGCGAGTTGCCTTCAAGTTGATAGCAGATGAATGCGTGGTTCGCCGGATCATTGTTGATGGCAGCAACTGGGCGCCGGCAACAGAAGCCAGGGCCATTCCAGTTCGAAATATCAAACTCACGCCGGGCGAAAAACTAACCTCACGATCTGACCAAAAAAACATTAGTGGAACTTGGCCATCGTTTCGGGGGCCACAAGCTTCCGGCATTGCAGAGAAGCAGAACCTGCCCGATCGCTGGGACGCCAGGACGGGCGAAAATATTCTCTGGCGAACGCCAATTCCCGGGTTGGCGCATTCGAGCCCGGTTGTCTGGGGCAATCAGATCTTTGTTACCAGCGCCGTCAGCAGCGATCCGAAAGCCACCTTCAGGCCTGGCTTGTATGGTGACGGCGACGCCTCAAAGGATCGTTCGCAGCATCGCTGGATGGTTTATGCGATCGACAAACGCACCGGGAAAATTTCCTGGGAGCGCATCGCATACCAGGGCGAGCCGGTCGATAAGCGTCACATCAAATCAACTTACGCCAATTCAACTCCTGCCACTGACGGACGCATAGTTGTAGCGTGGTTTGGTTCGCAGGGTGTTTATGCTTACGACGTCAAAGGTCGACTTCTGTGGAAGCTCGACTTGGGACGGTTGGATCTCGGCGCCTATGACATTCCGACGTACGAGTGGGGACCTGCCAGTTCGCCAATCATCTGGAATAACCTGGTCATTCTGCAATGTGACACGCAAACCGACTCTTTCCTATTGGCTCTGGACGCGGCTACAGGCAAGACCGTTTGGAAAACTGATCGCGACGAGCTTCCGTCCTGGGGTACGCCTACGATCGTGACCACCGAGTCAGGTCCTGTGCTCGTGACCAACGCGTCAAACTTCATTCGCGGCTACGACCCGCGCACAGGAAAAGAGTTATGGCGGCTGGGTGGTAGTTCGAAGATAACCGCGCCGACGCCGATCTTTGGCGAAGGCGTATTTGTTGTTGCCAGTGGTCGCGGACCGGAACGTCCAATATTTGTCGTGAAGTCCAGCGCCCACGGTGACCTAACTCTGCCGGCCGGGAAAACCGCGAGTGAGGCCATTGTCTGGAGCAAAACGGGCCGCGGTTCTTACATGCCGACTCCGCTCGTCTACCACGGCATTCTTTATGTGCTGGCAAATAATGGGACTTTCGACGCCTACAATCTGAAGAGCGGCGACGAGCTATATCGACAGCGCCTGCCGACCATAGGAAGTGGCTACAGCGCGTCGCCCGTCGCCGCCGACGGCAAAATTTATCTTTCAAACGAGGACGGCGAAATACTGATCATTGGCGCCGGCGAAAAGTTTAACCACCTCGCGACGAACTCAATGGGCGAGTTATTGATGGCCACACCTGCATTGTCTGACGGCGTAATGTATGTGCGGTCGTCGGCGAGTCTGTTTGCGATCGGTCAAAAACGATAACGGAGAACCTGAGCGTATGTATAAAGTTACGACCACCATTCTGGCGATTCTTTTAGTACTAACAATCACCTCGCCGCAGGAGGTTCCTCCAATCCGGAACTTTGTTCGAGTTAACGAACAATTCTGCACCGGCGGTCAACCAAGGCTGGAGCACTTACAACAACTCAAGGACGAAGGCGTTAAGGCCATCATTAACCTGCGGCCGCCGGCTGAACATCGCGCCGCCGAAGAAGAAGCCAAAGCAAAAGAGCTGGGTCTACGCTATTTCAACATTCCCGTCGTCTTCGGCGAACCTAAAGACGAACAGGCGACAGAGTTCCTAAAGGTCACGGACGATCCTGCTAATCGTCCGGCGTTTATTCATTGTGCGTCAGCCATTCGCGTCGGTGCGTTCTGGATGATCCGCCGTGTGCTACGTGATGGCTGGAGTTTGGATAAAGCGGAGGAAGAGGCGAAAAAGATTGGCTTGACGGAGAACCCTCATTTGAATGAGTTTGCTCGTAGTTATATCGAGCGTCATCGAAAAGAGAAATCAGAATAACGCGCGGACTTCGATAGTTTGAAATCGTTCAAGTGATTGTCTGGGACCGCGGGCGTCCCGCCCGCAACGCGCCGAAGGCGCGCAGTTTTACCTCTCTACACATTTTTCGCGCTTCGCGCTCATTGCGGGCGGGACGCCCGCGGTCCCAGACAATCACTTGAGTCACGTCATGAGGAAACCACGAATGAAAAGAGTGCTCATGTTCGCCTTGCCTTTCCTGCTTGCTTGCGCATCTTCGTCTGGCATCGTCCGTCGCAGGACCAGGACAAGACCATCGTCGATGACTTCATAGCAAAGCAGGCAACGCAAGAAAACGGCGAGGAGTATGCCGAGGCGAGGAAAATGCGGACCGGAGATTTGAATCGTGATGGTGTTCCGGACGTAGCAGTCTTGTATACAATCGAAGGTCAGGACGGGACGAACAATTACCTGCAATACCTCGCCGTCTTTATCCGGACCAACGGGAAGCTGATTGCAGCGGCCCACACAGTGGTAGGCGGAAAGCATAACCGCAATGTCGAGCTCCAGTCGCTAAGTAACAATGTGATCCGTTTCAAGACCCTTTCGTATCGAGCGAGTGATCCGGCCAGCACCCCCAGCCGGAAAGGAACCGCGCGCTTCGTGCTGATCAAGAGCAAACTTAAGGAGCTTTGAACGTCTGTGCTGGCTTTCCTGATAATGATTCAACCATTGTCTCCGACACTCAGGTGAACCAATCACTCAAGCACACTTTATCCCGGCGATCAGTAAACCTGCTCAGGGCCTGCCGGCATCTTGGTTACCTTACGTTGTGGCCGCTGGATTATCTTTCCCGGCTCATCAATAACAAAACAGACTACCCGCCCTTACACCTGCGTCGTTACGTCGGACCGTTGCGGACCTTTGAGTCTTCCGGCGCAGAGTTTATGACTTACCTGCGGCTGCTGATTGAAATGCGGCCTGGGGCAAGAATTTTGGATGTTGGTTGCGGTTGTGGGCTGATGGCGCTTTATTTAAAGGAGTATCTGGCTGAAACAGGAAGTTATGCCGGAGTCGATCTTCACGCTCCATCTATCAACTGGTGCTCAAAACATATCGCCGCCCACCGATCAAATTTTCAGTTCAGGCACATTGACGTTAAGAGTCTTGCCTATAACGCCGAGGGAAAACTCAGTGCTGAGGATTTAACTTTTCCCTACGAGTCGGCTTCGTTTGACGTGATCCTGTTCAAGTCGGTTTTCACGCACCTGCGACCCGGCGAGGTTCAGAACTATCTGAAAGAAGTCTCGCGTCTATTGAAGGAAGACGGCCGTTGCCTGGCAACTTTCTTCTTACTAAACCAGGAACAAGAACTCCTGGCAGCGAGAGGTTCCAACGCTCTCAAGTTCAACTTCGGCGACGAACAGTGGCGTTACGTTTATGAACACAGTCCGGAGAGTGCTTGCGCCTATAAAGAAAACTTTGTTCTCGGCCTGTTGGAAAATTACGATTTGACGCTGGCGAGCCCAGCCTACTATGGCAGCTGGTCAGGTCGCGAGAACGGCATGTCTTTCCAGGACATGCTCGTCATCAAGAAAGCTTAATTGCTTTATGCGACTATCGACATCGATGACTGCGACGCAGTTTGATAATGGCTATTGGTACGCGGTCCAACTCAAAGAGTTTGCGAAGCGAATCGGCATTCCTTCAGCGAACAAGCTGCGCAAGGATGAACTCGAACGGGCCATCAGGCTTTTCCTTGAAACCGGCACAATAAAAAATCCTACCAAAAGAACTCTCTCAAGTTCAGGCGTGAACGACGTCGCACGCGGGCTGCGGCTCGATCTTCCAGTAATGGCTTATACGAATGACAAGGAGACGAAGGATTTTCTGGAACGGGAATCTCAGAAGCTCGCGCCCGGCCTGAAGAGAAAATCCGGCGCACGCTATCGGCTCAACCGTTGGCGTGAGGATCAGCTTCTTAAGGGCGTCGAGCTAACCTATAGAGACCTGGTCGAAGAATACGTTCGACTGAATCAGACTACCAAGCCTTTCCCGCACATTCCGCACGTTAGATACATCAACTTTGTCGCCGACTTCCTGGCCGCGGAAAAAGGCGCCACCAGGGAACAGGCCATCAGGGAGTGGAAAAAACTGAAGACGCTGGAACTCCGCAAGGATTATCGTTCGTGGGCGAAACACCAGTCAGCCAAGCGGGATTAAGAGAGCCGCTGCGTCAACGCCAGACCAACGGTAACTGCGGACGCGCGATTCGGGACCCGGGGTGGGGGCGTTGTCGAACTCAGGTTTTGGCAGACGTATGCTGGGCGCGCCAACCCGCTGCAGATTATTACGTGAAGGACTACGGCGCGCGCCATGTCCGCTGCGAGACGCCGGGGGAGCGTTTGCTACGCTCGAGTTCTTATCTGCTTGAGTGGTGACGATTGTAGCGTTCTTTTTCTCCGCTGGTGTATCAGTGTTGTCAATATTGTCGGGGGCAGAATTCGTTAGCCTGGAGGAACTACCGAGGTTGTCTGGCGTGCGTGCACGCTCAGACTTGCGCACGTTCGCCGACTGGCGCAAAGCAGCAGCACTATCAACAGCCGAGGTCGCCGTTGTGACACGATTCGCAGAAGGAAACAATCGTTGCGAGGCATAGAGAATTCCGGCGCCCAGCGTGACAATGGCTGCCAGCACTGTTGTCGCCCCCGCAGGCCCAAATCGTTTTGCTGATCCCACCAAAGCCATATTTACAATCTGCTCTCCGGGAGCACGAACTGAAGTAATCTCGCTGATGTGTATAGTTTCGTCAGCGGACACACGAGCAGATCTGTTTGCCGCTTTGCGTTCGACCTTCCCTGCACCGGCGCTCGTCCGACCCATGCGCCGCAGTGCTTCGCGAAACTCGTTTGCATCCGAGTATCGTTCTTCGGGTTTCTGCGCCAGGGCCCTGTTCAGAATTGCAGCGATTTCGGGTCCAACCGCTTCATGAATCTGATCGGCCGGCCGCAGCGGATCCGCTCCCCCGTTTACGACGGCAGCTGCTCGCACCATCGCGTCCGGCGGTTTAATCCCGGTCAATAAGTGATAGAGCGTGGCGCCAAGCGCGTAGATGTCGCTGCGCGGATCGGTTCGCTGGTCTTGTATCTGTTCCAGCGGCGCATAATGGCGGGTGTAGCCGAAGAAGGCCTGGGAAGCGGTTACTGATGGATCTGACGCCTGAGCCTTCGCGAGACCAAAATCGAGCAGCGCGATCTGACCCGTTGCAGTCAGTTTCAAATTGTGCGGTTTGATGTCCCTGTGGATCACCTGACGATCACGCGAGTGTAAGTAGATCAGTGCATCGAGCAACTGATCGGCCCAGGCGATCACCTGGTCGCGGGGAAATGGTCCCGGCTGCTGCGCTATTATTTTCGCGAGATCGACGCCTCCAATAAATTGCATCACAAGAAAAGCGCGATTACCTTCAACAAAATGATCGCTGACTCTTGGTAGCGCCGGATGTTGCATACCGGCGAGCATCCGCGCCTCGCGCTCGAATTGTTTGCGCATTGATTCTTCCGACGAAAGCGTCTCCTTGAGTGCCACTGTTATTTCGAGTCGCTGATCAAGGACTTCGTAAACCGCTCCCATCCCGCCACGACCGAGCAGGCGAATAATGCGGTAGCGATTCTGCAGCAGTGTCTCCGGCGCTAGCGGAGCGTTAGGGACATCAGGGTTGGAATCGTGAGACAAGTGGTTGCTCCATTCGGGTTGGACAGGCATTTCCGCCAGTCTGTTAATAGGAGAACTGGGAAGACTTTTAAAATAAAATCGACTTTCCGGGGCGAATTAGACGAAGAACTGAAGTTTTAATTTGAGGATTTTCTGGGGCGTTAGTACTGATTGGAGTTGGTCGTGTTGATGACCAACCTTCGCGTTGAAGTATATGCCAATCAGCGAGAGGCGCACAAGAATGCTTCAATCACTGGCTCTTTGTGTTGAAAAACAGGCAAGGATTTACTCGCCACCAGCGACAACGCTTACATGTTCGCGTGCGTCGTCGCGTGCGCCGCGCATTTCTGCAGGAGCCTCAACCGGAACATCCGCAGATGGTTTTCGTTTTCGCGAGACCTGGTCCCGTAGGCCGGCGCCCAGTTTTGCCAGCCTGCGCCAGCGTGCGGTGTGACCCAAATCGTCCAACAATGAGTACACCACCGGGGTGGCAATCAGAGTCAGCAATAGCGAAAGCATCTGACCGCCAATAACTACCACTGCGATTGAGCGTCGCTCCTCAGCTCCCGGCCCAGTGCCAAGCGCCAGCGGCAACATACCGGCGATCAACGCCAGCGTTGTCATCAGGATCGGTCGCAGCCGATCGCGATTGCCCTGCATGATCGCTTCGTAACGCTCCATACCACGCGAGCGGAGGCTATTCATGTGGTCGATCTGCAGAATAGAGTTTTTCTTCACGACGCCGAACAGCACGAGAATGCCTAGCGCTGAATAGAGGTTGAGAGTGTCGCCGGTGATCCAGAGTGAAAGCAAAGCAAAGGGAATCGAAAGCGGCAAACTCAGCAGGATAGTCACCGGGTGGATGGTGCTTTCGAATTGTGAGGCGAGAATCATGTACATAAACAGGATGGAGAGGATGAAGGCCCAAATGAATTCAGTGAACGTCCGCTCAAGCTCGCGCGCGCGACCGGAGACTGTAGTCGTGTACGCCGCCGGCAGATTCATTTCCTTCACGGCGCCGCGCAGAGCTTCAATACGATCTGCCAACGCATACCCCGGCGCCACTGAAGCACGCATTGAAACAAGCCGTTCACGATTAAGCCGGTCGATTCGCGAGGGACTGGTATCGCGTTTGATATTCACGAGGTTATCAAGGCGCACCAGGCCACCCTTTGACGAGGGTACGTAAAGACGCTGAATCGTTGCGACGTCGCTGCGGTCTTTTTCGTCGAGGCGCAGTTGAACATCGTAGTCTTCATTAATCGACTCATCGCGGTATCGCGAAGCCCGCTCTTCACCGCCTACCATCAGGCGCAAAGCGGTGGCGATGTCGGTACTATCCACACCGAGGTCTGCCGCACGAGCCCGATCAATCTCCACCCGCAGCTCCGGCTTATTAAGTTTAAGCGACGTGTCGGCATCTACAATTCCCCCGAGCGTTTGCGAGCGCTGCATCAGGTCATCGGCATAACCGGCCAGGGCAACGATGTCCGGACCACGCAAATTGAAGTCGATGTCGAAACGCCCACCGGCGCCAAAGTTGAATGACGGCGCATTGCGCACACCGACGCGCATCGGTGCATACTTCTGCAAACGGCGTCGGACCTCGAGCATTACGTCCTGTTGCGAGTAGTTTCCCCTAAACGCGTTAAGCGGATGTCCATTCTTTGTCTCAGTCCAGAGCCGTCCCAAAGAAAAGGTGCGTTCCTCGTGCGGCGCAATGCGGACGTAAGCGCCTCCCTGGTTCACGCCCCCGAGAAATGATCCGCCAGCGCTGGACAAAACGAAGCGCACGCCGGGAGTTGCGAGCACATCCTTTTCAATCGCCGCCATCGTTTCGTTCATTACCGCCAGATTGGTGCCTTCTGGACCATTAACGTTTATCTCAAACTCCGCCTCATCCACATTCGTCGGAATAAACTCCTGCCTCACTGAACGGTAGAGCGGGATACTGGAAAAGATGACCAGAAGCGCCAGCACCGAAACGGCCAAACGATGCTGCATCGCAAAAGCGAGCATCCTCGTGTAGACCTTATCGATCCATCTATAAAACCCACCACGGGATCCGGCTGAATTGTGTCCCCCGCCGGCGCCCGCATCCTTCACGCGAATCAGGCGCGAGCTCATCATTGGCGTCAAAGTAAACGAGACTAGCAGGCTGACCAGGATCGCTACGGCCGCGGTAATGCCGAATTGATAGAGGAAACGTCCGGAGATCGAAGACATGAAGGAAACGGGCAGGAAAATTACAACCAACGAGAGCGTCGTGGCGAGCACCGCCAGGCCTATGTCCTTCGTTGCTTCTCTGGCGGCTTCGCGAGGCTCAATGCGTTTCTCTTCGATGAAACGAAAGATGTTTTCCAGCACCACAATGGCATCGTCGATGACCACCCCGACCATCAACACCAACGCCAGCATCGTCACGCTATTCAGCGTAAAGTTCAGTGCTCGCATCATCCCAAAACTGGAGATTAAGGAACACGGAATCGCGACTGCGGCGATTAAGGTCGAACGCCAGGAACGCATGAAGAGCAAAACGACGAGGCTCGCGAGTATGCTGCCGAGAATCAGGTGCTTCTGAATTTCATGCAGAGCTGCTTCGATGTAGCGAGACTGGTCACGAATGACTTCCATCTTCACATCGTTTGGTAATTGACCGGATACGCGCGGCAACTCTTTTTTTATTCCCTCGATGACGTCAATGGTGTTAGCGCCGGACTGACGTCGAATTTCGAGCGTCACCGTAGGCACGCCGTTGAGCCGCGCCAGGGATCTTTGTTCCTTAGTTCCATCTTCCACGTGACCGACATCACGCAGGCGAATTGGCGAACCATTGACGGTGGCGATAACCAAATCTTCAAAGGCGCGCGGGTCGGTGTACCGTCCGAGCGTACGCAACACCAGTTCTTCACGACCGGTATTCACGTTTCCACCGGGAACGTCCGCGTTCTGCCTTGTCAGTGCTGAGCGAACAGCGGTTACCGGGATTTGATAAGCAGCTAGCCGTTCCGCGTCGATCCAGATATTGATGGCCCGATCCAGGCCGCCCACTACCCGCACTTCACCGACGCCGCTCACTCGCTCGAGCTGCACGCGAACGGTCTTGTCGGCGAGTTCGCTCAACTCTCGTAACGAGCGATCGGCCGAAAGCGATATGGTTACGACCGGAGTGCTGTCATTATCAAACTTCTGGATGATTGGTGGCGTGGCATCGTCAGGTAGATTTCGCCCGAGACTGTTGACGCGATCGCGAACGTCCTGCGCGGCGGATTCAAGATTGCGATCCAGCTTAAAGGTCGCGATGACGATCGAGGTACTCTGACCTGAGATCGAGCGCAACTCATCGATGCCGTCAACGGTGTTAACGACTTCTTCGATTTGCTGCGTGACCAGAGATTCAACTTCCTGCGGCGACGCGCCCGGCAGGTTCGTGCGGATGCTGACTGTGGGCAGGTCAACTGAGGGAAAGCGATCGACTCCAAGTCGGAAAAAGCTGGCCGCACCAACCACTACCAGCGACAACACAATCATCGTGGCGAAGACCGGACGGCGAATACATATTTCGGCTAGCTTTTGCATAATAAGGCACTAAGAACTTTGTGCTTGGATCTTTGTACTTTGGTCTTTGGACTTTGGTGAATATGGTCAACTTGCGTAAGCCCCAAGCACAAAGTTCAAAGTTCAAAGACCCAAGACCAAAGTCCAAAGTACAAAGTACAAAGACCAAAGACCCAAGACCAAATTCCAAAAACAATCTATTGCACCACTTCGACGGCCATACCCGACTGCAGGTTGCCGGGATCGACTATTACCTGATCGCCAACGTTCACACCCGCAAGGATTTCTGTCCAGTCTCCGCTGCGCCTGCCGGTCGTAATCGGTTTCTCCAGGGCCTTGCCGTTTTGTATCACGATTACTTTTTCGATACCCGCGAATGTAACGATAGCGTTGTTTGGCACTGTTACTGCCATCTTTGCGTCGTTGGTAACAATTTCGGCTTTCGCAAAGGAACCGGGCCGCAGGTTGCCGTCGTTTTGTACGTCGGCTTCCACCATCAACATCCGACTCTCCTGGGTGATCACCGGGCTCAGACGTCTTATTTGGCCGACATAAACTCGAGTATCGCCGTCAACGCTGACACGCACATTCTGTCCGAAGCGCACTGTGGCCGCGTCACGCTCGGGGACCTGGGCCTGTAATCTGAGAGGGTTCATGCGCACGATGTCCACTAGCGGCGCGCCAGCGGCCAAAAACTCACCAACGCTCGCGCGCTTCAGTTGCACGATCCCGTCGATGGGTGAGTGCACCGTCGTGTCTGTAAGCTGTTGGCGGGCCAGCGCCAGCTCCGAACGACGTTGCGCAAGCAGCGCCTGACGATTTCTGATCTCTTCCAGCGCGTCCTGGTAACGGCTTTGCGCAACCTTGAAAGTGGCATCGGCAGAGTCGAAATCAGCCTTCGCCACAATACCCTGCTCGACCAACCGCACTGCGCGTTCGCGACTCAGACGGGCTTCCTCCAGTTGCGCCTTGGCTTGTCTGACTGTTCCGGTTTGCTCAAGGCTGACTCTATCGTCAGTACCGTCCGGCGATAGACCGAGCCGCGCGCGCGCCTGACCAAGAGCCGCCTCCGACTGTTGCACGCGAAGTTTGTAATCGTTGGGTTCCAGCTGCGCGATTACTTGTCCGCGGTGGACGACACTACCAAGATCAACCGAGATTGTATTAAGTCTTCCGGCGACTTTCACGCTGGCAGTCGACTGATCAAAAGCCGCCAGGGTGCCGTTCGCAGTTACTGTTTCGCCGAACGGAGTTTCTTCAACGCGAGCTGTTTTGACTTGCCGAGCCGCTTTATTTTCGCCGGGCCGGGCTTGTTGTGCTGAACCCTGATAGCCGCTCTTGCAGGCACCCAAAAAAGATAAGAGGACACAAAATAATAGTCCGGCGATCAACCGGATAAACTTCGGTGCGGGAATGTAGTGAGTGGGGTTCGCCGACATGTTTCAGTTCAGCATCTTAACCCACCCACCAATGTCCGCGGTAGCGTGCCTATAGTTATGTCGCCATTACCGAGGTAGTAGCCCGAGAGTCACGGAGGGCTTAGAAGACGGGAAAAGGGTCGAGGGAAAGCGAAACAACGTCCATTTGTGATCGATGACGTGTTAAGCAAAAATCCGGGGGGAAGTCCAAACAAAACAACGGATCAATAAGTCTGGCACGGCCGAAATGTTTCCGCCTGATGCCCAGCGTGGCAGTAGCCCGACGGTGATGGAGGGCTGCGATGTCCGCGACACTGAATCGATGATTAACTGGAACTCCGCGGACCCCATCCTAAAAGCTCTTGCGAAACAGGTAAGACATCTTAATAAAGAAGGTTCGGCCATTGCGGCGGAAGCCTGGCTCAAGAGCGCCTGAAAAAGGATTAAGGCCGCGGCGATTGAGATCGTCGTTGTAACCCACATAGAGAGCAGTGCCGGGATTAGGCGTGTAACCGAGCAGAAATTGACCCTTAACATTTGAGGCGATCGAATCGAAATCAACGCGCCCGCGCGCAAACAGGAAGCGGCTAAACTGGTAAGTGCTGCGCAGCGAGGCGATGTTTTGGTCGAATGCCAGGAGACCGGTGTCGTAACGTCTCAATCTCTCTTTGGTGAAACTGAGCGCGGCGCGCAGAGCTGTAGTCGGCTGGAAAGTAACTTGTCCTTCGAGGTGTAGGAAGTCGCCGGGTCCGGGATCCAACGGCGCACGGCAGACCGCCGGGGGATGTTCGTCGTTGCAGAGGCCTCGGGCTACAGCCGCTGCTGCCGCGAGCGCGACAGTGCTTACGCGCGGATAGCGAGGTCCGGCGCCGAAGTCATAATCCATGGCTCCCCAACGACGGTTTGTGAAGAAGTTGAAACTAATCTTCTTGGTTGGAATCGAGTTCGCGTAAAAATAAAGGCCACGGTTTGAGGACGAACGCTCGTCGTCGTCGCCCGCAAACGTGCAGGTGTTTGTGACGGCACAGTTGAGATCCGCCTGTCGCGTGGCTCCAAACTCGTTCTCCAAGACGCGCTCGTAACCCTTTTCGACGACCAACGCCGATATACGTCTCTTTCTTAAAAACAAGCTGGAGCTGCGTTTCGTTGTTAGCGTTTTGCGAGCGTCCCTGCCAATCGAAGTTTGCGGAGAAATCCGTGAAGACGCGCCACGAGATCAGACGCGCCTTGGGCTTCGGCTCAGAGTTGTAGCGAATGAACCAGTTTGGGTTGTTTGTATTCTCGCGGCGGTTGAACCCAACCTCGGCGCGGTAGTAGCGAGTGCGTCCAACCATTGAAAATTCGTGGCCAAAGTGCCGGCCGTCCTTGAGGAAATCAATTGCGTAGATGAATCCATTCTCGCGCTGGTCGAGGACCTTGCCCTGATCGGGATAGAAAAACTGACTGCGTGTGCTCGTACCCAATGCTTGCCAGCTAAACGTCGTTTGCTTGTTAAGACGAAACTTTCCGTCAAAACCGCCGACCACATTCTTGTCGTCTACAAACTGCCGGAAAGTTCCGAGGAAACCAACGAAGGAATCGGCACTGCCGATGTCCCGCTTGAGGCGGAGAATGCCCACGGATGCATTCTTATCAAGAAATCTTGCATCGATACCGGGACGCTCATCTTCGCCGAAGTTACCGGGACCGTTGTCAGAGGCGAGCAGTAAGCCGATAGTGTTGCGTCCGACTTTGCCCGTCAGTTTAGCGGCGTAATCGGGATCGACGATGGTTCGGGTGTGAACTGCCTGAATCTGAGTACGAAAAATGTCGATGCCTTCGAGGAAGAAGGGACGTTTCTCTTCAAAGAATATCGGGAAGCGCTGATTAGCAGTGACAACTAACTGGTCTGACTCGACCTGCGCGAAATCAGGGTTAATAGCGAAGTCGAGCGTGACTTGTGGCGTGACGCTGTATTTTCCAGTCAAGCCTAAGTCAAATTTGATAGGCTCGTTGACAAACCTGCCGCCCTCGGCAATCTCCGCTGTTGTTAAAGGCCTCTTGCGCTTGCCGGTTTCCGACAGCGTTAAACTGGGAATTAATTCCAGTGTGCGTTCGGTCGAGATTCCTTCCAGTCCGGTGATATGGCCCTCCTGACCCAGCAAGGCTGAGTTATCTTTGGAGATGGGCATCCAGGAATCCATTTCACCGCTTGCGTGTTTGACGACGCGCAAGGCATGAAAACCCCACAATTTTCCCTGGCCGGCTTCATAACGCAGCGACTTGAACGGAATCGCAATCTCCACCGTATAACCGTCGGAGGTCATAGTTCCCTTCGACTCCATCACGATGTCGACACTGAAATCATCATTGCCCCCTTCGGTAAGAAATCCGTCCTGCTGAATTCCATAGGGATTGAAGAAAAGCTCGTAAGCTCGTCTCCTGTCGTTAAAGGTGTCAAGCAACAGGCCCACGACGTCGTCGTCAAAAATACTGTCGCGCTTCGCCACTGTAGCGCGCACTTTGGCAGGATCGTCGTATGCGTGAAAGGCGAAATAAATGAAACGGGAATCATATCCGGCCAGGACTTCAGTCCGCGCCGAAGCGGGTGACGAGTCGCTGGGCCGCCACTGATAAAAATCCTTGAAGACCGCTGCCGATTTCCAAACGTCGTCGTCCAGCTTGCCATCAATCACCGGGGGTTTTGCGAACAGGCTCACCTTTACTGGCTGGGCCTTTTCCGGAGGAAGCGGCGCCGGTGATTTACCCGGACTTGATTTAACTGCGGAGGACGTGTGCGTCGCTGTGGGTGTGGCTGGAGGCGCGGGAGCTTCGCTGCCGTTCTTATCGGTAGTTGAAGGGGTCGCAGTAGTTGCGGGAGCTATAGATGTCAATGCGCTCGACTGCGCCCAGGACGGGAGCGCGAATAAAGCGACTACGGTGATGGCCAATGCGAGGCGTTTCATTTTTCTGGAAATCTCCCCTGGTCGTCTAAACTCAAACCACTGCTGCGTTGATAAGGACGCTCGGGGGAGCACAGGTGTTAACCCGTCGCTTTAAAATTGCTGTAACGCAAGTTGTTAGTTTTCGTTACATTGGCCGCGGTCGCTACCGGCCCATCGCTGGTTTGTTGTAGTCTCAATCGGAGGCGCGCTCGACATTTGAAAGAGCTATGTTGGAACACTCCGCAACGGCAATGGATTTAACGCAACTATCAGTTGAAAGTTGCAAGAATCTTCGTACATGTTTTTGTATTCATTCCAGGATTTTGGAGTCGATAATTTGATCGTAGAACAACCCAATATTTCTGAGGCACTACGCAACAGTCCCTTCATGCGAGCGTGCCGGCGCGAGGCCGTTCCTTACACGCCGATCTGGTTGATGCGTCAGGCAGGCCGCTACATGAAGGAGTATCGCGACGTACGCGCACGCATGAGTTTTCTCGAGTTGTGCAAGACGCCGGCGCTGGCCGCAGAAGTCACCGTGACCGCGGCCGAACGACTCGGAGTGGATGCGGCAATTATCTTTGCTGACATTCTTTTGATCATCGAGCCGATGGGACTGCAACTTGAATTCAGCAAAGGCGAAGGACCAGTAATCCACAATCCGGTGCGTGATGTCGCCGCGGTGGATCGACTGCGTGAGGTTGATGATGTAGGGTCGTTGAGTTTTGTCTTCGACGCTATTCGAGAAACGCGAAGTGCCTTGCGCTCGGATCTGCCGCTGATTGGATTCGCGGGAGCTCCCTTCACGCTTGCGTCGTATATTGTTGAAGGGGGCGCTTCCAAAAACTATGTGCACACAAAGTCGCTGATGTACAACGACAGCGGCGCTTGGCACTCAATGATGTCGTTGATTGCTCGCGGGCTGATCAAGTATCTCAACGCGCAGATTGCAGCAGGCGCGCAGGTAGTACAGTTGTTTGACTCATGGGTGGGCGCACTCAGTCCCGACGATTATCGCCAGTACGTCTTGCCACATACAAGCACTGTCATAAATGGAATCGATTCGGGAATACCGGTTATACATTTCGGCACCGGCACCTCGGCTTTATTGGAGTTGATGCGCGAAGCGGGAGGCGACGTTATAGGGCTCGACTGGCGCGTGCGACTCGACGAAGGCTGGCAACGAATTGGTCACGACGTCGGGGTAATGGGTAACCTCGATCCTGTTGCCTTGTTTGCCAATCAAAATCATCTTCGCTCGCAAGCCAAATTGATACTGGATCAAGCCGAAGACCGTCCCGGGCATATTTTCAATTTGGGTCACGGAATTCTACCCGAGACACCGGTCGAGAACGTGATCGCGCTCGTAGAAACAGTTCATGAAGTAAGTGAAAGGATGTTCGAGAATCAAGCATGAAACTCAGCCGAAGCAGTATGGCCTCCTCGCTCGTCGCGCTCGTATGTCTCGCCACCAGCGCAGGTCAGGAATCCGCGCCTGCTGCAGAACTCGCTGATCTCCTACATTTATAAGCGTCGCACCTAAATGGCTGAAAGCTACGATGCCCTATTGCTGGTTTCCTTCGGCGGTCCCGAAGGAATGGACGATGTGATGCCGTTTCTCGAAAACGTGCTACGGGGTCGCAATGTACCACGCGAACGAATGCTTGGAGTTGCTAAGCATTACGAATTGTTCGGCGGCGTTAGTCCCATCAATGAGCAGAATCGCAAGCTGATTGCCGCGTTGCAACACTTATTAGAAACGCAGGGGCCGCAGCTGCCGATCTACTTCGGTAATCGCAACTGGCATCCGCTGCTGGCGGACACGTTGGCCAGAATGCGCGACGATGGCGTGAAAAGAGTGCTGGCCTTTGTTACCTCAGCCTACAGCTCGTATTCGAGTTGCCGTCAGTATCTTGAAGATATCGAGAGAGCGCGTGCGTCCGTTGGCAAGGACGCGCCTGTCGTGGAAAAGCTGCGTGCCTTCTACAATCACCCTGGCTTTATCGAAGCGAACGTAGCCAATATCCGGAACGCGCTGGCACAGATTCCGGAAGAGAAACGCACTGCGGCGCAGCTTGTTTTCACCGCACACAGTATTCCTCAATCAATGGCGAAAGATTGTGACTATGAGGTGCAACTTCGGGAAACCAGTAAGCTTGTTGCGGCAGCGCTTGGAAGTGAAAACTGGCAGCTCGTGTTTCAAAGTCGGAGTGGTTCACCGGCACAACCCTGGCTTGGCCCTGATGTTTGCGACTACCTGCGGGACTTGCATGCGGCGGGCAGCAAGGATGTAGTCCTGGCTCCCATCGGCTTCGTATCGGATCACATGGAGATTATTTACGATCTGGATACTGAAGCCATGGGGCTTTGTCGCGAGCTTGGTTTGAACATGATTCGCGCCGCCACAGCCGGCACTCATCCCGCGTTTATTGAAATGATTCGCGAGCTGATTCTTGAGCGCATCGATCCGGAAACGCCACGTCGAGCTCTCGGAACTATGGGACCACGAGAGTCGGTTTGTCATCGCAGCTGCTGCTTAACAAGTTGATGGGTAAGATGAGGTCAGTACCACCACGCGGTAGCGGGTGGGTAATTTTGATTGTCTATTGTCAATTTACGATTTCGGAGTGGCGAATCCGAAAACCTACGCGCTACCGCGGGGTCGTACTGACCTCATCTTAACGTGAGATTGATATGAAACGCGTTGTTATCATTGGTGGCGGCATCACGGGCTTAGCCGCGGCGCACCGGCTCGTCGAACGCAGCAGTGAGTCGGGCAAACAGGTCGATCTTACCATCCTCGAAGCCGGCAGCCGCGTTGGCGGCATTGTCCAAACGCGCGAGCGCGACGGCTTTCTGCTCGAACGCGGTCCAGACTCTTTCATTTCAGAAAAACCGGCAGCGCTCGCCCTCGTAAAACGTCTCGACCTCGAGTCGCACCTGATAGAAACGAACCAGCACTACCGGCGCAGCTTGATAGTCAGAGATGGGCAACTCTTGCCGCGTTCCCGAAGGCTTCCAGCTGCTGGCGCCATCACGCTGGTGGCCTTTCCTTAAGAGCGACATTTTTAGCTGGCCAGGCAAAGCGCGAATGGCGCTCGATCTGCTCCTGCCTCGGCGCAGCGCTAAACGGTAATAGCGCCGACGAAAGCCTGGCAGGATTTGTGCGCCGCCGCCTGGGGACTGAGGCCCTTGAGCGCATGGCGCAACCGATGGTCGGCGGAATTTATACGGCCGACCCGGAGCGACTCAGCTTGCTGGCAACGATGCCCCGCTTTCTGGAAATGGAGCGCGAGCACAGGAGTCTGATTCGAGCGCTGCGAAAGCAAAATAGTCGAACGGTTTCGAAAGATGCACAATCGGAATCGAGTACGGGAACCAGCGGCGCGCGTTACAGTCTCTTCCTTTCCTTCGACCGCGGCATGCAAGTGCTCACGGACACACTTGCAAAAAGAATTTCAAGTTTCGGATCTCGGCTCTCAACGGGCGCAGGTCAAACTGCTATCCGTGTGAACAACGCTATCGAATCAATCAGGTTGGAAGAAGAGGTTAGCGATGGCGAACGCCCGAGAAAGTGGAAACTCACAACTCGCGATAACGAAACCTTGTTTGCTGACGCCATTTGCGTTGCACTGCCCGCTTACATCAGTTCGCGTTTACTTGCCACAGTCGATCCGGAACTGGCCTCGGAGTTGGACCAAATCACTTACGCGTCAAGCGCGACCATCAACTTCGGCTTCAGGCGCGAGGATATCCCTCATCCGCTGGACAGCTTCGGCTTCGTAGTACCCTTTATCGAAAAACGATCGCTGATTGCCTGCACCTTTAGCAGTGTGAAGTTTGCCGATCGGGCGCCCGCCGGGCATGTTCTGCTGCGCGCCTTTGTTGGCGGTGCTTTGCAACCGGAGTTGCTGGAGCTGGATGAAGATAAATTGCTAACCCGCGTACTCGGCGACTTGCGTGATTTGCTTGGGATTGAACGAGCGCCTCTCTTTACTGAAGTGACGAAATGGGAGCGCTCAATGCCGCAGTATCACGTTGGGCATCTCGAAAGGGTCAAACGAATTGAAGCACGGCTTGCCAACCTGCCTGGGCTCTTTCTTGCAGGCAATGCTTACGCAGGACTAGGTATTCCCGATTGCATTCGCAGCGGCGAAGCGGCCGCAGATCGGATTTACAAAGATTAGCCGCGGATTTACGCAGATGAACGCGGATTAGACCGGGAAACTTCTATCCGCAGATTACGCAGATTACACAAATTACTCCATACAGTTGGCTGAGATGGTTCCGTCGCAGAGCGCCCTAAACAATCCTGTCGCGTCTGTCCTCTTCGGCGTAATCTGCGGATAGAAGTCCCTACTTCCCTGCCAGCCTTTCAACCCAAGCCGCATTAGTTTCCAGCAACGGCCGAAACGCCTCGCGAGGCGCCGTCGTTTCAATATGCATGTTGTCGTCGGTGTTGATAACAGCTCCGGCAACGGCCGGCCCTAACTGCTTTTCATCGCAAACGTACCAGGTCCTCACCTCAGCTTCACTGTTTAGGTTTAGGCGCCCGAGCTCTGCGGCGATGCGCGAATCGCCAATCCGTTCCTTAATGCGATCAAGTGTCAAAGGATTTTTGCTGCCAACCAGCAACAAGTCCTTACCCTTCCATGCTCCCTGCACTCGAAACACCAGCACGTAGGGAAAGGTTTCGTGGAAAGTTGCGAGGACAGACCGCAGACTGTCAGTTGAGAGCTGGTAGATCTGGACCCACTGAACAAAGACTCCGTCGTCATTCAGCCGGTCGCGACCAAGCTGAAAAAATTCGCGCGTAAAGAGATTAGCGACTCCCGGTACCCAGGGGTGACTGGGTTCGCTGACAATCATGTCATAGCGCGTGGGTATTACCCGCAAGTAGGTCCTGGCGTCATCAATGATTAGATGCAAGCGCGGATCGTTGAGTGGACGATTGTTTACATGTTCGAAATATCGCGATCCATTTACAGTGGCCGGTTCAAGCTCAATACATTCGACCGATTCAATCGGCGACTGCAGTATCGCTCCCGCCGTAACTCCGGTTGCATAGCCGACGATCAGCGCATTATTCAGTCGCGGCGCTAAAAGAAGCGGCAGTTGGCCCAACATAACCTGCGTCGGCATGTCTTCGCGGTCTGACGCGTTGGTGCGGCCATTGATAGCCATCGAAGTTATGTCCCAGTCTTTGCGAACAGAGACAGTCGCGGTCGGGCCCTCTTCGTACATCAGTAGCTGGTGAATCTCCGGACCCTGTCGCTGGGCATTGCCATCCTCGACCGTACCGCGCGATTTTGCGAGCACGCGAACGAGACTGTCATAGGCTCCGATCGAAAGATCCGCGAGATTCAGGCGTGGGGCCGCCACAAAGAGCAACAAGATCAGTGTCAACGTCAAACCGGCGGCCATTGCGCGTCGCAGGTCGCGGTCCCGGGCATCAATCTTCGGCTGGTACGCCGTTCCGGCAACAACGACGCAAAGCACAGCCGCAAAAATTATCGTGAATCGCGTAGTCAGTTTGGGGACTAAAACAAAGCCGGCAATAAACGCACCGGCTATTGCGCCGAGAGTATTTACCGCATAACTGCGGCCCACCAGCCGCACTGATTCATCATTCCGTTTTGATCCCGCCCAGACCAATACCAATGGCATCACCATCCCCATAAAGAAGGCCGGCAGGAGGATCAGTAATGCGACCGAAAGAATTTGCAGCGTAAGCAGTCCTGCCCAACTGCTGATCTGAAAACGCAGGCCCGCGTTAATTAGCAGTCCAGGAATCTGGTTGCCGATTACGAGACTAAGAAAAATACTGCCCGCCGTAAGCAGTTCCACCCAAAGGACGGTCTCTCGCAGTTTTGTTGCGCGACTCATGCGTGCGATTACAAGTGATCCAGCCGCCAAACCCATCAGGAAAAGGGCCACGACAATACTGAAAGCGTAGGTACTTGAGCCCACGATCATGGTGAGAAGCCGGGTCCAGGCAACCTGAGTGGCGATAGTGACAAATCCGGAGATGAAGGCGCAGGCCATCCAGAATCTTGCGTCGCCGGTGGCTGCTGCCGGACTTGTCTCTACGGGTTGTGGATGTTCCGCATAAGTTGTCGTGGGATCTTTTCCGGGGCTTGAGTGAAACTCCATTCGCCGGTCAGCCACGATGGAAACGATGCCAATCAAGATGTTGATGAAGGCAGCCAGATAGATAGTGGCGCGCACGCCAAACGTGGGTAACAAAAAAAACCCGGCAACGATGGTGCCGCAGATCGCGCCGGCCAGGTTGCGAGTGTATAGCCGGGTTATTGAGGTGGAGCGAGGCCCGCTGGAGTTCAGCAGGGCCGCTGATAGTATCGGCAGAGTTGCTCCCATGAGTGCGGTTGGAACCAGCAGCATGACGCAGGAAAGCAGGAAACGCCAGATGCTGAACGCAAAGAATCCGGGATGGAATTGCTGCCAGATAATGGCGTAGAGATTGTCGACGAAGGTAAAGAGAAAGGGCACGGCGAGGGCGTATAGTGCGATACCGATTTCGATCAGGCCATAAGCGCGGATCGGACGTTTTACGGCTGCCCCCCGTCGTCCGGCCATTCCACTTCCGATTGCCAGACCGCCCATGAAAGCAGCCAACACTGTGCTCACCGCCAGCGTAGTGGCTCCGAAAACCAAGCCCAGCATGCGGGCCCACAGCACTTCATAAATCAAACCGGTGGCGCCAGATAGAAAAAAACAGGCGGCTACGAGTTTGAAAGTGTTTGGTGAATAGGTTTTGGTTGGAGTCGAATTGGTTTCTGAGAGCGTCGCTATCAAGTTTTTCTCCAGATCGAGGAACATACAGAGTCAGCAATCGACTCTTTACGGAATGTTTGGGCAGCCCGAAGGGTTTGCAATCGGTTCACACGTGAATCACATGCGACGCGCGCCAGATCTTTGCTGGAATAGAACCCAGGGGTGCCGTGGTCAGTACGATTGCATAGTCCTCGTCATGCACGTTGTCATCCTTAGCAGTCGCCGGATCGTTAGCAGAAGTCGAAAGGTCCAATGCGCCGTTTTGCGGTTGCGGATTTACCAGCGCCAGCCGGCGCAGGCATTCATGGAGATGCTTTAGCCCACTACCATAACGTCCCAGTTCGTCGCCGAGCATTAGTCTGATCTCGGCACGTTCGTCGACAAAGTGCTTCAAGAGTGAAGCAGCCTGGATTACACCCGCTTCAAACCTCGGCAGAAAATTCTCTTCATCCGAATCAGACAGATCTCGAGTATCGAAGACGATTGTAATCCGGCGCTCGTCTTCGGCGGTGAATTCGCGCACCGTGAGGTTGCGCGATCTGGCCGTCGCTTTCCAATCGATATGCCGCAGATCATCCTGTGGCTGATAATCACGAAGGGAAAACAGGTCCTGGCCAACTCCACGTCTCACAGAAGCCATGCGCCCCGCGTAGGTGGGAAGCAAGTGGAGCTCGTCGCCGATCGGTACGGGCATAGGGTAAACGACGATATCCACATCCCGCGCTCGCAGCCGTCGCCGAAATCTAAAAAAGCCAAACGGGAAACGCGTCGACAACTCAAAGCCGTTGATAAGAACGTGACCACGGCTTTGAAACAGTTGTTCCACGCGCTGCTCTGCAGCCGCCCGACGCGGTATGTAGGTGAAGTAAGCCAGCGGTCGTTTGACGAAACGCAGACCCCGCTTGCGGTCCTCGTTGTTTTTTACATCACGAGGGCCACGCGCTTCGACCAGAATCGAGAATGAGGGGAACACTCGTTTGGCGTTTCGCAGAGTAACGATTACCGGCGCGGCTTCCCCGGCAAAGATGTGATCCGGAAAGCGCGCCGACACAATCAAGTCGCGCAGCGACGCCCGCGCAGCAATGCCTCCTACAAACAGGCTGGAAGCAAGCAAAGAGAAGATCATGAAGAGGAGATTGTTTCCGGTGTTCCAGGCCGCGAAACCAACTACCACCAGAATGAGAATGAAGATCGCGCCGCCGCTGGTAACTTCGATTGGCAGATCAAAGCGACCCACCTCAAGCCGCGCGGAACGCGCCAGCGGAGGGACGACAAATATCAGCATTAGGGCAGCGCTCACCAGCGACAAAACGGCGGCGATCGCTGCAAGTGCGTAGTTGTCGCTCTGACGAGCCAGCAGCGTGATTGCCGCGGCAGAGAGCCCACCGATTACCAGCAGAGTTCCGAGGATAGCGTTGCGCCACCTGGTTAGGGATGAAGTATTAGGGATGACTGATGAGGACTGATAGCGCTTATCATTCGCTCCTTCATCCCTCATCCTTCATCCCTCACTCTTCCTATAGCGGCACGCTTACAGTCTTCATTATCTCGGTCAATACAGCTTCAGCTTCTTCGCTGCGGCGCATCGACGAGGCGTAACGGGTGCTGACGAGTATGCGGTGGGCAAAGACGGGGAGTACTAGACGTTTAATATCGTCGGGAATGCAGTAAGAACGCTCTTCAGTCAGCGCCAGCGCCTGGGCTGCACGAAACAGCGACAAAGTCGCGCGCGGACTCACGCCCAGATCCAACATCTCGGAATCACGTGTGGCGGCAACGATGCGCATGAGGTATTCAATCAGGGCATCATCGACGGCAACATCCGCGACGTGTTGCTGCAGTTCAATGATTTCCTCGGCTGTCATTACGGGCCGCAGATCATCAAGCGGATCGCTGTACTCTCGATCGCGCAGGATCTGTCTTTCATCATCGATAGCCGGATAGCCAATCCGTAGGCGCAACATGAAACGATCGAGCTGCGACTCCGGCAAGGGGTATGTGCCGTGGTGCTCGATTGGATTTTGCGTGGCCACCACCACGAAGGGTGAAGGCAAGGGATGGGTAACTCCTTCGGCAGTCACATGGCGTTCAGCCATGGCCTCCAGCAGGGCCGACTGCGTCTTGGGAGTGGTGCGGTTAATCTCATCAGCCAGCACCACATTTGCGAAGATCGGTCCCGGCTTCCACTCAAACACGCCGGTGTGCTGATTGTAGATTGACAGCCCGATAACATCTGACGGAAGTAAGTCGGAAGTAAATTGTATCCTTTGAAAGCTGCAATGAAGCGCGCGCGCGAGGGCGTGTGCCAGCGTAGTTTTGCCAACTCCGGGCACGTCCTCAATCAGCAAGTGGCCGCCGGCCAACAGGGTAACAATGCCCAGCCGAACAGCTTCTCGCTTGCCTCTGATGACGGTCTCAACAGTCGACTGCAGGCGCTCGATCTTTTCGACCGCATCGGCGATGACCAGCGGCGGGTTGCCTGTTACCGGTTCGAGACGTCTCATTAACTACTTATTCCTCGTCGAGCCAAATTTCTCTCATTCTACATGCTAAAAGTCGCTCCCGCACCTCAGAAGGTAGCAGGAGCAGACCACTTACTGGCGCTTACTGTGGTGGCATTATCGACCTGGGCCGGATACTCATTCACTTTGGCGGAAGCAAAATCTCCCTTCATTTAGCTAAAACCGGGCAGTGGCGCCGCAACAAAGACGGAACAGAAAGCGGTAGCGACTGGGTTCACATTCCGAAATTCGCAACCGTCTCTTTAAAGGCAACTATTAGACAACCTACCGCGCGGTCGCTACCGCTCCCGGCTCACTATTTGTGCCGGCCATGTTGATGAAAAACCTTCGTGCGGTCGAAAGTTAAACAAGCCCTCCGCGCTACATGACGTTTCGGAATCTACTGTAGTAAACTAAGATTCGGCTCGAGCACACCGGCGTTTCCCGGAACTAACTTTTATTTCATACGTGTAACGAGTCGCGAGGAGTTTTTATGAGCCCAAATCAAAGACAACGTAGTGCCGAACGCGGCTTCTCACTGATTGAGCTGATGATCGTTATTGCGATCATCGGAATCCTGATAGCGGTGGGTGTGACAGGTTGGAAAGCTGCCGTGAAGTCAGCGAATGAGGCTGCTGCAATCAAAACGCTCAGGACAATCGCTGAGCAGCAAATGCTTTACTACAACTCTCACCAGCGCTCGGCGTTTGGAACATTTGACGAAATGCTAAAGGAGAACATGCTGGATACGCGGTTCGCCGGCACAACTCCGGTAGTTGAGGGTTACGTATTTCAGATGCGAACCATCCCCAAATCAACCACGAACCAGCCCGGTTATGTCGTCAACGCGGATCCGCAAGTGACTGAAGGAGTCGGAGCGACGGGTAAGAACCATTTTTATTTCGACTCAGACAGCAACACCATCCACGTTAATGCCACGCAGCCGGCAACTGTCGCCGACCCGCCGATCGGGCAGTAGGGGAGGCAGTAGGCAGTAGGCAGTAGGCAGTAGGCAGTAGGCAAACGAAAGCCTTCAGTTCCAGGTTGCGGACTGAAGGCTTTTCTTCTGGCTTTTGCTTTCTGCCTACTGCCTTCTGCCTATCGCCCACTGCCCACTGCGTACGCATACCAAAGTCCGAAAGCAATGCTGACTGTGCCTGCGACAGTCTGCAATCCGTAGTTGATCGTTGTAAGGCGTCGCCCACTTAGCGCAAAGGGTAAGCCAATCAGACCAGACATCAACAACATGCCGGCAGTAGAACCCAATCCGAAAAGCGTCAGGTAGAACAGTCCCAGCGACACCGACTGAATTTGCGTCAACACCAGCAAAGTCAACGCGGCGGACCCTGCCAGGCCATGCATTGCGCCAACCAGCAGGGGTTTGAATCCAATCAAGGCAATCGCATGTGAGTGGGGGGAAGGCGATGTCTGGGTGGACGCTGCATTGGCGTGTTCAGTGCCGTGCTCATGAAAGTGAACGTGCACATGCGAGTGCCCATCATGACTGTGTCGATGCAAATGAATGTCCGCGCGCTTGCGTAGCACGCGAGTGATCGCCAGTACGCCCAGCGCGATTATCATCAAGGCCACGCCAAACTCCAGCCAGGTGGCAACTCTCTGCGGAATGGCGACGCGAAACACCAGCACCATTACGCCCACGATAATCAACGAAGCCGTGTGCCCGACACCCCACAACCCGCCTACGAGCGCCGATCGCAAAACACTGCGATGCTCACTGACGATTGTCGATACCGCTACCACATGATCGACTTCGGTGGCGTGCTTCAGACCAAAGACAAGCCCTAACGCGACTAAAGCAAAAGCGCCGGCTGAAGTGAATGAACTTTCCATTGAGTGCAACCTTAGGCCGAATGCTCAAGCACCGTCAAATTGATTTCAAGTGTTCGAACTTGTGAAGTTTGACAAACCACATCTTGATCCAACGCTAATCATTCATGCCTGCGAAATGAGGTCGCTACCACTTTGCGGTAGTGGGTGGGTCTTTTGATTTCCGATTTCCGATTGGCGATTGCCAATTGGCTCTATCGGCAGAGGCCTATCCGAATCGGCAATTGACAATCGCCAATTCGGAAACCCACCCGCTAGGCGTGGTGGTGCTGACCGCACTTCTCCGCTCTTCATCCAGCCAAATGCTTGGAATTTTTGCCTAAATTGCAGTTTTCAATTGTCAGCCTGGTTATTAGGATTGAGTCTATAGTCAGGTGATGTTAACCTTTGGCCACTAAAGGGGGCTTTACCCGGATCTCGTTTTGCCGGCTCCGGCGCAGAGACAGGAGAACCAATGTAATGCTGAAGCATTCAAGTCGAAGGCCATTCATCAGTTTAGCGGGCGCGATCTTTGCAGTTTTCGCGCTGGCGATCGTCTCCCAGGCTCAAGACACTCCGAGCCACGATTTCTCCAACATCAAGATTAAGAATTTCGGACAAATGGATGAGCGCTTCTATCGCGGAGCGCAACCCAAGGAAAAAGACTACAAAGATTTGGCGGCGCTGGGAATTAAGACGGTCATCGATTTGACCGCCGATCCCAAACCGTATGAGCAGGTCACGGTGGAATCGCTCGGAATGAAATACATCAACATTCCGATGGAAGAAAGAAAGTATCCTACCGAAGAAGCTACCAGGATGTTCCTGAAGATTGCCAGCGATCCGGGCACGGGCAAATTTTATGTCCATTGCGCCGGCGGCAGACATCGCACGGGTGCGATGGGCGCCGTTTATCGGTATCAGCTCTATGACTGGAATTTTGATCAAGTCTACGCCGAGATGAAGAAGTTCGACTTCTACACCAGCTGGGGTCATGGCGCTTATAAAGAATTTGTTCAGGACTACTATGACAAGATCCGTGTGGCTAAGGCCTCAGGATCGTCAGCGACTCAGACCACTTCGGTTCGCGCCCAGTAAATAGACAAGCACTCCGACAATGAAGGCCACCCGTTCGCTCGGGTGGCCTTTCTGCTTTTTGTTGCTTCGTCGCCGTTAGTTATAAATATAGGTCGAACTTTTCTTTTGCTCCCACTCGAGCCCCGCGATGTTCTTTGAGTCCTCGGCAAGTATTTCCTCGCTTAACTGATCCGTCCGGTCAGCCGACCCGAGGTTAAGTTCATAAACGATCTTGCCGTTGTCACCTTCCCCATCTTCGCGTTCCAGATGACGTAGTTCAAAGCTACATCCGTGTCTTTCGAAAAGTTTCTTGAGCACATTATGTGTTTCATCGAGGTTTCTTGTTTCAATGCTGATTTCCATCGAGCGAAAAACCTGTGTCGACTCGAACGACTCCAAAACAAACAGCGCCAGCAAAACAAAGATGGTAAGGATCAAGGCCATGTCCAAACGTCCAACGCCGCAAGCCAGTCCCACACCGAGACAAACCAGCAGCACCGTAGTTTCTTTTGGATCGCGGATGTTGGTGCGGAAGCGCACCAACGAAGCTGCTGCAAAAATGCCGAAGGCGCGCGCAGCACTATCACCAACGATCATCATCATCGCCGCAGCTACGACGGCGAGCAGGATCTGGGTTTGGGCTACGTAGGGATTACGTCTGGTAATAGAAATCCCGCGGCGCCAGCGAAAGGCCAGCAACATCGCCAGAAAAGCGGCCAGCAGAAAGCGAAGCAAAACTCGGGCAGCAATCACTCCACGCTCGGCTTCTTCGACAATTTTGGCGCTCGGATGATCGATACCAAAGATTTCGGTCAAAACGGAACGGTTATCGTTTTCGCGTGCTCTCGCTGCGGCAGCGGGTGATCCCGTTGGCGCGCCCGTTTGTTCCTGAGGAGTCGAAACCGGGTCCGTGACGGCGCTGGTTCCGGGCCCGCCTGAGCGTTCGAGCAAAACGTAAACAAGCAGACCGCTGCCGAGCAAAACGGCGACGAAGATCACCAAAATGCGTACCAGCGGTTTATTCATGTCAAACTACTCCTTTGGATTTTTACGGTGCCACTTTCAATTGGAGCAGCGCGCATCGATGATAGTTTTCGCCTTACGTTGGAATTCCGCGGTCCAGGCTTCCGCCGCCTGGTCGCGTTCATCGTTGCGCGATGCGCGAAATACTCTGGTAATCAAACCGTCTGTCTTCTCCGCATCAAGCAACCGCTGCAAGCCGCTCGCCAGAAGGGTGCGACCACCTTCGCTGATGCTTGTGTCACCAACGCTCTTGGCGGTGGTGGTGCAATGCCCGCCACTTACCTTGATTGGGTCCTTACCCTGCCAGCTCTTCAACCTCGCCTTACTCTCGCTGGAGCTGGAGTAACCAAAAGTCGAACCCATATCACTCACGTAATAGACGGCCTGGCCTTCCTTACAGGTGCGTGAACCGTCAGAATTCTTACTTGAATCGAGACAACTAAACTTTTGGTTATCAGCTTTGGTGTCACCATGATCGATGAAAGCAAGCCATAACTTAAATGCATCAATCTCAGCGCGAGGAGATCCGGCCTTCAACAGTGCCTCTAGCGATCCGGCAATGGCCCCGGAATCCTTGTTGTTACAATCCACGTCGATTCCGTGTCCCAATGGCAGCTCGATTCCGGCTGCGGGTTGAAAGGGGCTGAACGGCGTGCCCTGAAAACCCTTATTCAAACTCTTCTCGCAGTCCGGACAGGTGACATCCGCCACCCACTCATCGTCCGCAAAGAATCCCAGCGCCTTGGAAAATCTCGATGAGAGGAATTCACCGTAAATCTCGCCGTTTCTCTTGTCTTTTGACTGCCCTTTGAAGTGAGGTTTGATCTTATAACGAATTGGCACGCCATTGGTATCAACTAAGCCCGGGACCGAACAATAAAACTTCGGGGTAGTTCCGGTACCTTCATTCTCTTTCTTTGACGCTACACAGCTGATGGGTTTAGCGCGCCCATTCGAATCGATCGCTGGCGAACCCACGCGGGGCCCGCTGGCTGGATTGTAGCCAAGAACCGGATCGTAGCCCGAGTCGGGCTGCTGCCACACTTTGGCGGAACGTTCAGCCTGCGCGCGCGCCTGGGAAGTGAAACAAGCTTTCTGCGCCGTCACCGGCAGCGTCAGTGCAAAAAGAAAAAATAGCAGAACAAATCCTTGAAACAGTTTAACCATGGGCTGACCTTCCTTGCTGCTACAAATTCGGATTATGGTGCGCTTTCGTTTGCTAGTTGAAACCTCACTAGTACTCAAATTCAGAAACTAATGCTGCCTTCAAAGTGCAACTGACTATTAAACCGCGCCTCACCCGGCGCCATCGGCACGCGTTCGTAAAGACCGTCGGCTCGCAGCACCCTCGCCTTCACGTTGTCTTTCAGGTAAGTGCCCAGGACTACGTCTTTCAGATATCGCTTCAGGTTTACGTCGAGAATTGGAGTCACCACTTCAACTCGACGGTCGAGATTGCGTGTCATCCAGTCCGCCGAGCCGATGTAAACATCTTCGTTTCCACCATTAGCAAAATAAAAAATCCTGCTGTGCTCCAGGAACTGGCCGACGATACTGCGCACATGAACTGTCTCCGATAGGCCGGGTACGCCTGGACGAAGCATGCACGAGCCGCGAACTACCAGGTCAATCGGCACGCCGGCTTTTGACGCCCGGTAGAGAGCATCAATGATTTCAAGATCTGTAAGACGATTTATTTTGGCTGTGATGCGCGCTTCCCGTCCTGCCTGGGCGTGATCAATCTCTCTCTCGATCAGTGCCAGCATGCGTTCACGCAGGTTTACAGGTGCAACCATTAGATGGGTGTACTCGCGCGGTCTCGAGAAGCCGGTGAGGTAGTTGAATAAATCAGTGGCATCGTCACCGATATCGGCATTGGCCGTGAGCAGGCCGAGGTCCGTGTAAACTTTGGAGGTAGTGGGATTGTAATTTCCAGTCGCAATGTGAACGTAGGTTTGTAGCCCGTGATCCTCGTCACGGATAACCAGCGCCACCTTGCTATGCGTTTTCAGATTTACCAGACCATAGACTACGTGTACTCCGGCTTCAACCAGACGACTGGCCCATTCAATATTGTTCTCTTCGTCGAAGCGCGCCTTGATTTCGACGATCGCGGTAACCTGCTTACCGTGTTCGCTCGCCTCAATTAAAGCCTCAGGTATCGGTGAATTCTTGCCGGTGCGATAGAGACATATCTTGATCGCTAAAACCTTGGGATCCTTCGCCGCTGTCTGAATGAATTCGGTAACCGTCGTATAGGCCGTGTATGGATGGTGTAGCAAAACATCCTGCCGCCTGATAGCGTCGAAAAGAAACTTCTTCTTGCTTAACGGCGCCGGCACGGTCATCCGAATTGGCTTATCTCTTAGTTCCGGCCTATCCAAACTATAGAGTTGCATCAAATCGCCGACGCCGAGGATCGCTCCACTCACATAAACATCGTCCGCTTCGATTCGCAGGGCTTTAGTCAAATACTCGATCATGTACTGCGGCATTGAGGTAGAGACCTCGAGCCTTACCACATTTCCAAAGCGACGCTCGCGCAATGACTCCTTTATTCTTCCCAGCAGATCGGACGCCAAATCGTCTCTGAGCTCCACATCAGCATCGCGAGTGACTCGAAACAGGAAACTCTTGCTCAGACGCATGCTCGGGAAAACGGAGTGCAGGTTTGCATCGATCAACTCTTCCACAAGCACAAACCGTTCGTCGCCTTCGCCTACCGGAATCAGGCGCGGCACCACTGGCGGCACTTTGATCCTGACGAATCGCGGCAAACTTCCCATCGTCACGGGCTCATCCGGATCCGAGTCTACTTCGACAGTCAGTCCGATATTGAGGCTAAGATTGGTGATGAAGGGAAACGGGTGTGCCGGATCGACGGCGAGAGGCGTCAGCACCCGGAAAATATTCTTCATGAAATAGTTGTTCAGCGCCTTCTTCTCGCGGCCTGTAAGCGTATCGTATCCCACGATCTTGACGCCATTTTTTGCGAGTTCCGGCAGAACACTTTCATGCAGGCACTTGACCTGATCCGCAACCATGGGCAACATGCGCTCGCGAATTACCTTGAGCTGTTCGGTCGGCGCAAGCTCTCCCGGCATCGGTTGGATTTCGTTGATATCCAGCATCTCCTTCAAGCCGGAGACTCTGACCATGAAAAACTCATCGAGGTTGCTGGCGAAGACAGCGAGAAACTTCAAGCGTTCGAGCACGGGCACGGATTCATCCGCGGCCTCTTCGAGCACTCGTTTATAGAACTCAAGCTGGCTTAGATCCCGGTTAGAGACTGACCAGGCAAAGAAGTGTTCATCTTCAGAAGAGTCCGCAGATTTTTTGCGAGGCCGATCAGATGACGACTCAGCGTTGGATGCCCTCACATCTCTGGTTTCCCCTTTTTCTTTCAGGCTACGCTTTGACTCATCCATCCCGATTTTCGCTCCATTATGCGAGGGCTCAACTCGAAAGGCTTTTTCACCCTTTAACGCGTACTTGCTACCTAAGAAGTATCAGGGTTTCCGAGAACATTTCAAGTCATTGGCAGCGTTAAGAAGCATCATAGGTTTCCCTCGCCGGCACAGTTCTAAACTCCCCGGTCTCGATGATGTACGCAGTGAGTTTTTTACCATAAACACAGCCCGTGTCCAGCCCGATGGCCTTCTTTCCAACGCGAGGTTCGGGCGCGGGCCAGTGCCCAAATAGCACGACTTTCTCCCCATCGTATTCGTCGTACCAGGGCGTACCATCGCGAGCCGCCCGGTCTTTGCCCAAGCTGCGCAACTCCGTTAGATCTTCGGTAGTCTGAGAATGCAGCGCCACGCCCGGACGCAGGCCGGCATGCACCACCAGATGCGATCCCAAATCAATTACGAACGGAAGCGAGTTCAGGTAGGGGAGATAGTGCTCCTTGTCCTTCTTGAGTTGCTTGTGCGTCGGCTTCTGCGAATCCTTCAACTTAAACTTTTCGCCATTCCAGCGCCGGCGCAACGCCAGATCGTGATTGCCGATAACGGCGGAAAACTGCGGATCGTCCATGAACCGGTCAAGCACTTCCCGGTTCTTCGGTCCTTTAGTAATGAGATCGCCAACTGAGACAAGACGGTCTTCCGGGCCAAAGTTAACTTCTGCAAGCAGGTCTTCCAGTTCGTCATAACAGCCGTGAATATCTCCGACGACGATAGTGCGCGATCCCATTCTTTCCCAACCCTCTCTTGATCAGCTGATTAAGTTCAACCTTAGTTTGGATGCTTCGGGGCGTCAAGGAACGGTCCTGTCCCAGGCGTCCAACCTTCGACCTCGTGACATTTTCTTGATAATGTTCGCCACAAGAAATCTGATGAACGCTGGAATGAAGCCAACCCATGAGAGGCAACTTCTGAAAGGATGGGGAAATGTTTAATTTGAAGACCCTGACTGACGTTCATGTCGCGATAAGCCTGGTGGCAATTCTCTCGGGACTGATCGTGCTATTCGGGCTACTTACGGCGAGACGGTTCGATCACTGGACCTCATTTTTTCTCGTTACCACGATAGCCACCAGCGTGACCGGGTTCTTCTTTCCCTTCCACCGTATTACGCCGGGCATTATGGCAGGCATCATCTCACTGGTAGTGCTGGCAATCGCGATCTTCGCACGCTACCCACGCAAGCTTGCTGGAGCCTGGCGCTGGCTGTACGTAATTACGGCCATGATCGCTCTCTATCTCAACGTCTTCGCTTTGATTGCGCAGTTATTTCAAAACGTTCCGGCAATGAAAGCTTTGGCGCCAACGCTCTCGGAACCGCCGTTCCTCGTCGCACAATTGCTGGCCCTTATCGTCTTCGTAGTGCTTGGGATTCTTGCCGCGATCAGGTTCCGTCCCACACCGGTTGCTTGAGGGCAAAGACCACCTCAAAGGGTCATCGGCCCAGCCAACCTCCGTCAACCATGAGCACGTGGCCGTTGATATAGTCGCTGGCCCTTGAACACAGAAACACAGCCGCGCCGCCCACATCTCCGGGCTCGCCCCAACGTCCGGCTGGTATTCGTTCTAATATCTGCCGGTTGCGCGTTTCATTCTCCTGCAGCGCGCGCGTGTTGTCGGTTCGCATGTAGCCGGGAGCGATCGCATTGACGTTAATATTTTTCGCCGCCCACTCATTCGCAAGTGCCTTGGTCAATTGCGCCACACCGCCTTTCGACGCAGCATAGGCCGGCACGGTAATCCCTCCCTGAAACGAGAGCAGCGAAGCAATGTTTAAGATCTTTCCGCCGCCGCGTTCGATCATGTGCCGGCCCGCAAGCTGGGACAGACGAAAGACGCTGGATAGATTTACTTCGATCACCGCCGCCCAATCTTCCTCTGAGTAGTCTGTCGCGGGCGCGCGACGAATCGTGCCGGCGTTGTTGACGAGAATGTCGAGTTGGCCGAAGTGATGGATCGTGTTTTCGATCAACCGTCTCGGTGTCTCGCGGTCGCCCAGGTCGCCAGTCAGCGCAAAAGCTTTTCTACCCGCTTGGGAAACTGAGGTGCAGGTCACGTCAGGGGCGTGCGTGTTTCCATGACAGGCCACATCAGCTCCTGCCTCCGCCAATGCGATGGCGATGGCCGCGCCCAGACCGGTCGAGGCGCCTGTGACCAGGGCTACTTTGCTGTCCAGCCTGAATTTGTCGAATACGCTCATTAATGAATATGTTTGTGGCGGAGAGTTTCACCTGGCCTTTAGAGCTGCGCTTATGGCGCGTTCCGCCAGGGGCGCCATAACCTCATACCCTTTTTGGTTCGGGTGCAAGCCGTCATCGCTCAGCTCATCCTTGAGGAAGCCCTTGTCGTCGGCCATCGCGGAGTAGTAGTCCAAATAGATTGCATGAGTATCGGCCGCGTATTTCCGCATCCAGTCGTTGAGCGCTTTAATCTTCTCCGGCGGCCTCCGCACTGATTGAGTAATTGGCTTTCCTTCCCTTGTCTCATAGTCGCTTATTGGCAGAAGCGATGCCAGCACCACGCGGATATTGTTGGCGCGGGCCAACTCTGCCATCGAGATTAGATTGTCCTCAATCGCCTCGAGCGACGTCGGTCCGGTGTTACCTGCGATGTCGTTGGTGCCGGCAAGAATCACGACCACTTTGGGTTTCAGCGCAATTACTTCCGCCCGAAATCTAAGCAACATCTGCGGCGTTGTTTGTCCGCTGATGCCGCGGTCGATGTAAGGCTTGCCGGGGAAAAACCCTCCATACTTTGGATCGTCCCAGCCGTCGGTGATCGAATCTCCCATGAAGACCACGCGCTGCTCACCCTTAGCAGGCGCAGCAACTTTGGTGTTCGCGTCATGGTAACGCCCGAGGGCCGGCCAATCTTTGAGGCGGTTTTCCAGCTGGGTTAGCTGGGTTTTCGTGTCAGCACATGGATCTGCAGATGACGATGGCGATTGCGCCGCGGCGAACGCAGTCACGATCATCACGAGAAAAAAGGCATTACACATTCGCAGCATCAATTGACCTCCTCAAAAGACGACGATCGAAATACCGTCTGGATCCTGGGTTAGTTTTGTTTTCATCAGGTCCTTCGAGTTCTCTTTCTCTTGCTGACTGAGGCGTATTCGGTCGAACCTTTACGAACCATACTGCGACAGTTGCCGGTGAGAGACAAGCCGTCCCTGTGTCCGTTGCTGCGTCGGTTAAGTAGGAGCGAATTTCCACCATTGAAAGTGAATTACAGACCGGAGAATGGCGAGTTCAATTGTTGTTGGCTCCCGGTGAATTAACGTGATATAAGTCAGCCTGAATTTGATTCAATACGAAGCTTCGCGACGACGAAAGTCTCCCAGCCGCCCCACTTAGTTTCCACGCGAAAGAAACACAGATGAAAAAAATAGTAGCAATGAGTCTATTGCTCTCGTTGAGCGTCTTACTGTTCGTTTCACTGGCCGCACCCAGGGGCATTCATGCCGCGCCGGCCAGCTTCGACGTGTCAGTCACCAACGTTGACAGTCCAGATCCGGTGAACACTGGATCCAACCTGACCTATACAATCACTGTGAACAACAGCGGGCCCGACGCGGCGGTCAATGCTTCATTGGTCGATCCGTTGCCGGCAGGAACAACTTTCGTCTCCTTAACGGACGTCAGCGGTTGGGTCTGTACCACACCAGAAGCAGGTGATAGTGGCACCATTTCGTGCTCTAACTCTTCGTTCGCCGAGGGCAGTTCCGTTTTCACACTGACTGTGGCCGTGGCGCCAACAATTGCGGCCGGCACGAGTCTCACCAATACGGCGACGGCTACCTCGCCTGACGGGAGTCCAGGCAACAACAGCAGCACCGCTACTACGAGGGTGCTCTCGCCGGCTAAGGTTACTGGCACCAAAAGCCACTCAGGAGGGAGCACACCGGGCTCAACTCTTAGTTACCTAATAATACTTTCGAACAGCAGCAACTCCGATCAGCAGGATAACCCCGGGGACGAGTTTAGCGATGTGCTTCCCGCCGATTTGACGCTCGTCACAGCCAACGCCACCAGCGGCACAGCGATCGCCAATACAGGCACCAACACAGTCACCTGGAATGGCATCGTTCCGGCGAACGATACCGTAACCATTGCTATCGATGCCACGATCAAGGCCGGCACCGACGATCATACAATCTCGAACCAGGGCACAATCAACTATGACGCGGATGGAAATGGAACTAACGAGGCGTCGGATACGACGAACTTAGATAGTTTTGTCGTTCAGGTAGCAGTGCCTAATGCTGACCTGGGCGTGACGAAGACTGCTTCAGAAACGGCGCCTTCAGACTCTGACCTGACCTATGTAATTACGGTGACAAATGCGGGACCCGATACGGCCACCAGCGCTACGTTGACCGACACGCTTCCAGGAAATATGGCATTCGTCTCGCTGTCACAACCTGCGGGATGGACTTGCAATTCACCGACGCCGGGCTCTGGAGGCACGGTCACATGCTCGCGAGACCTTCCGGCTGGCAGTGGGGCGCAAGTCTTCAATCTGGTTGGGCACATACCGTCGGAAACAGAGGACGGAACGTTCTATAACAACATGGCCACCGTAAGCACGACCTCAACCGACTCAACTACGGAGAACGATACTGCCACAGCCGGCACCACGGTGATGTGCTCAATGGACGGAATCGTCACGACGAGTGCAGATAGTGGACCGGGCTCGCTGCGGAGAGCGATTCAGGATGCGTGCGTCGGCGGTACTATCACTTTCGATATGACGCCGGGTCATGTCACGAGTCCGATTACGCTGACCAGTGCCGAGCTGGTAATAAGTAAGGATCTGACGATTCAGGGACCGGGCGCGAATCTGCTGACGGTGCAACGCAGCGTGGCGGGCGGCACACCCGCCTTCCGAATCTTCAACGTTACCTCGGGAACGGTCAATATTACGGGACTGACAATTTCAAACGGCAATGCCGTCAGCGGTGGCGGCCTTACGAACCGAGGTACGCTTACGCTGAAAGCCAGCGCAGTGAGCGGTAACACCGCTTCGGTTGCCGGCGGAGGCATCCAAAACGATGGCTCGAACGCGACGGCAACTCTCACCCTAATCAACAGCACTGTCAGCGGCAACACCGCACCCTCTTTTGGCGCCGGCATTTTGAACGAGGGCTTTCAGGGCTCGGCCACTCTCAACATAGTCAACAGCACTATCAGTGGCAATACAGGTCCCTCGTTTGGCGGTGGTATTTACAACGATGGTAATAGCGGCACGGCCACACTTACCAGTACTAACAGCACAATCAGCGGCAACACCGCACCGACTGGCGGCGGCATCTATAACTTTGGTAATGGCGGCACGGCCACACTCACCCTTGGCAATACCATTCTGTCAGACAACCAGGCATTGAACGCATCAAGCGGCCCGGACATCTTCACCTTTAATGGCACTGTCTCGGGAAGCAACAACGTGATTCAGACTAGTACTGGCTATACCATCAGCGGCTCAAACAATCTGAATGTTGATCCACTGTTGGAGAAAAACGCGGGCGCGCTCGTCTTAAAGAACAACGGCGGCCCCACCCTAACGCTTCTGTTGTTGCCGAGCAGCCCCGCGATCAATGCTGGCAGCAATGCCAACTTGCCCGCCGATGCCTTCGATCTCGATGGTGACAGTAATACTGCCGAGCCGTTGCCGGTCGATCAGCGCGGCTTCGCTCGCGTCGTTAACACGATAGTTGACATTGGCGCACTCGAAGTCAACTACGCAATCAGCGCCACGGCAGGCACACCACAGAGCACAACCATCAATACTGCGTTCGGAACGCAGCTCCAAGCCACCGTTACCGAATCCGGCAATCCGATAAACGGTCTAACGGTAACCTTCACGGCGCCCGGAAGCGGCCCAAGCGGAACGTTTCCCGGCAGTGTCACTACCGCGACTGCGCTGACGAACGCTAGTGGTGTGGCGACGGCTCCGACGTTCACGGCCAACGGCACGGCCGGTGGTCCTTACAATGTTGTCGCCAGTATCGGCACAGGTCAGCCTACCGCGACATTCGCACTGACGAACAACAAGGCAGCCACGACGACGACAGTTACTTCGTCACTCAATCCTTCAAACTTGAATCAGAGTGTGACGTTTACGGCTACCGTCAGCTCAACTGCGGGTCTACCAACTGGAACTGTGCAGTTCAAGGACGGCGGCTCGAATCTGGGCTCGCCGCAGCCTTTGAATGGAAGCGGCGTGGCAACGTTCTCGACTTCCGCGCTCGCAGCCGGCGTTCATACCATTACTGCCGACTACAGCGGAGACGGTAATTTTCTGGCCAGCAGCGGCACGCTCTCAGGCGGTCAACAAGTCGGATCGATCATCAGATTCAGCTCGTCCAATTACAACACGACCGAGGGTTCGGGCTTTAAGGTGATTACTGTCGAGAGGATTGGCGATCTGACTGAGGCGGTAAGCGTCGACTATTCGAGTCCCGATGATAGCAGCGCCATGACAGTTCTTCCGTGCTCGACTCCCAACGGAATCGCATTTCCGCGATGTGATTTTGAAACGGCACTTGGCACTCTGCGATTCGCCGCGGGTGATGGCGCGACCAAGACTTTCACTGTCCTGATCAATCAGGATAGTTTTGTCGAGGGCCCGGAAACCTTGACGCTCACTCTGTCGAACCTGATGGGAGCCGCGGTTTTCGCTACGCCTGGAGCCACAACTTCGAGCGCGACGCTAACAATTACTGACGATATAACTGAGCCGGCAACGAACCCCATCGACGACACAGATACGTTTGTCCGTCAGCAATATCGAGATTTTCTTAATCGCGAGCCTGACGCTTCAGGCCTGGCGTTTTGGAAGGACAACATCGATAAGTGCAACGATCCGGCGCAGCGTCCGCCTGGATTGACGGTGGCTCAATGTATCGAACTCTTCCGGATTAACACCTCGGGCGCGTTCTTCCTTTCGATCGAATTTCAGAATACCGGTTACTATGTCGAGCGGGTTCACAAGACTGCCTTTGGCGACATTAATCCCCCGACAGTTCCAGTGCCCGTGCGATTCACAGACTTCCTGCGCGACACTCAGCAAATCGGAGCCGGGATAATCGTGGGCGAGGGGAATTGGCAGGCGCAACTTGATAACAACAAGAGCGCGTTTGCACTGTCGTTCGTCCAGCGGTCTAAGTTCCTGACTCTTTATCCGGGAACAACGAGCGCAACGGCGTTTGTTGATTCTTTGAATGCGAATGCGGGAAGCGTGCTCTCCGACAGCGAGCGCGCGGCTTTGATCAGCGAGCTGTCGTCTGATCCGGCCGATCCAGCGTTGCGAGCTAGCGTGCTTAGGAAAATAGCCGACAACCCGACGCTGCAACAGCGCGAATACAATCGCGCGTTTGTGCTGATGGAATACTTCGGCTATCTCCGAAGGAACCCTGACGCGACACCGGAGCCGAACCTGAACTTTGACGGCTATAACTTCTGGCTGAACAAGCTGAATCAATTCAACGGCGACTTCGTCAAGGCCGATATGGTCAAAGCATTTCTATCATCAGCCGAGTATCGGCACCGGTTCGGACCGTAGTAAGGTCAGTAGCACCACGCGGCAGCAGTTGGGTGTCTTGATGGCCGATTTCCCCTTGCCAGTTGGCCCTGTTACCAGACGCCAATCGGCAATCGGCAATTGACAATCGGCAATCAAGACACCCACCCGCTACCGCGTGGTGGTACTGACTTCATGTCATCTTCCCAAACGAGTCTGGACGCACCCAAATACGACCAGCCTTACTGATCGCTGCCTCGCCATCTTCACGCCGTTGCTGATTTTTCGCCTGCAATGAAAGCAAAGAGATCCGCATTGATCAGATCTTTATTGGTTGAGCACATGCCATGCGGCAAGCCCGGATACACCTTGAGCGTGGCTCCTTTTATGAGCTTGGACGAGATCATCGCCGAAGCGCCAATCGGCACAATTTGATCGTCGTCGCCGTGCAGAATCAGTGTGGGCACGTCAAACTTTTTAAGGTCTTCCGTAAAGTCAGTTTCGGAAAACGCCTTGATACAGTCGTAAGCTGCTTTGTGTCCGCACAGCATGCCCTGCAACCAGAAGGAATCGCGGAGGCCTTGCGAAATCTTGGCCCCCGGCCGGTTGGCGCCATAAAACGGTACGCTTAAATCCTTGAAGAACTGTGAGCGATCCGCAAGCACACCGGCGCGGATTTGATCGAAAGCTTCCATCGGCAATCCACCTGGATTCACATTCGTCTTCAGCATTAAGGGCGGCACCGCCCCAATTAATACGGCCTTAGCGACTCGGCTGGTCCCGTGGCGGCCGATGTAGCGCGCAACCTCACCTCCACCTGTCGAGTGACCCACATGAATCGCCTCCTTCAGATCCAGGGCTTCGACCAGCTCCGCGAGGTCGTCGGCGTAGGTATCCATTTCGTTCCCGATCCATGGTTGACTGGATCGCCCATGGCCGCGACGATCATGCGTGATACAGCGGAAGCCTCGTTCACCCAGAAAAATCATCTGGTCTTCCCAGGCGTCGGCGCTCAAGGGCCATCCATGACTAAAAACTACCGGTTGCCCTTCACCCCAATCCTTGTAGTAGATGCTGGTTCCATCTTTGGTCGTAATTGTTGACATGTCTATCTCCTTTCGCCACTGCTAGGCCGGGATTTGGTTCTATAGACTACACCCTCATGTTACTGCTCTGAAGCGCCGAGTGGGCCAGTTAAACCGGATGATGATAGTATCTGCCAAACACTGATCTCCAAGACTACATTTGAAGGGGGACGCACCGTGAAGATCCTATCCCTGGTCGCGCGTATTCTGCTTGGCCTGCTCTTCGTTGTATTTGGCTTAAATGGTTTTCTCAACTTCCTCAACATGGGTCCGATGCCTACCGGATTGGCCGGACAGTTTATCGCAGCCCTCGTAGGGTCCCATTACTTTTGGGTTGTGGCGGGTTTACAAATCGCCGGCGGGGCGTTGCTGCTTGTGAACCGGTACGTCCCGCTTGGTCTGGTACTCCTTGGGCCGGTGATCGTGAACATAATTCTGTACCACTTGTTCATGAATCCGAGCGGTATCGTGTTGCCAATCGTCGTAGTGATCCTGTGGTTTATCGTCTTCTACGCTCATCGCCAAAACTTCACCGGGATATTTGCGCAGAGAGCGTGACGACGCACAAGGAACTAGCCGCAGGTTAAGGCGGATAGAGGTGGATCAGAAAAAGAATACAAGAGACGGTAGTGTCTGAATTCTCAGCTTTCTCCGAGTAACCTTTGTCGTCTCTGTGTCTCTCTGGTGAGGTACACCCCTATCGGTTCGAACTTTGGGTTGGTTTCCCCCGTCTATCCCCTTTGATCCGTCTCAAAGATTTAAGAAAGGAAAACATCATGGCTGAAAATTCGAGTTCCGAAGCAAAAGCAATTGTTCTCGTCCATGGCGGTTTTGTGGACGGCTCCGGTTGGGAAGGTGTGTACAAAATACTCCGGAAGGATGGATACAAGGTCGCCGTCGTTCAGAACCCCACAGTCTCCCTGGCTGATGATGTTGCCGCAACTCTTCGAATCATCGCGGCGCTGAATGGCCCGGTAGTTCTGGTCGGGCACTCCTACGGCGGGGTGGTGATCACTGAAGCCGGCAACGATCCAAACGTCGCGAGCCTTGTCTATATCGCCGCGTTTGCGCCTGATCACGGTGAGTCGGTTTCCAGTCTTATCAAGGATCCTCCCCCTGGCGCGCCGGTACCGCCGATCCTGCCACCACAGGACGGCTATCTCTTCCTCGACAAATCAAAGTTCGCTGCCTCATTCGCGGCTGACGTGGAACCAGAGAAGGCTGCATTCATGGCCGACTCCCAGGTGCCCTGGGGTGTTGAGGCATTGGGCGGCGCCATCAGTGAGCCGGCCTGGAAAACCAAGCCGAGCTGGTACCTGGTCGCCAGCGACGACAAGATGATTCCACCTCCGGCCCAGCGCTTCATGTCCGAGCGTGCTGGCTCCACTGTCGTCGAGGCTGCGGGAAGCCACGCGATCTACGTGTCGCAACCGGAGGCGGTAGCGGCGATCATCAAGAAGGCCGCCGGCGCAGCGAAAGCAGCAACCAAATGAGCAGGAGGGTCGAGCCTGGGCTGGCCGATTGTAGCCAGTAGGTCGCAGCGTAGCGCCGACCACTAAAGGCAAATGAATTACACCACCCTTGAAAGGATGTCAGAACGCTGGCACCCCTTTTTAGGGTGCAGGTGGACTGTTCACGAGGTTTTCTGCATTTGGGAGTTCCGACCTTTGTTGCAGAATAGAGGCCGCGCATGAAAAGGAGCCAGATGATCCGAGTAGAAAAACTGGTGAAGCGTTTTGGTGAGGTTACGGCGGTAGACGACATCTCGTTCGAAGTACAGCGTGGCGAAATCTTTGCGTTTCTCGGACCAAACGGCGCCGGCAAAACCACCACAATAAAAATGCTCACCACCCTGCTCCAGCCCACCAGCGGATCGCTCGAGCTGGATGGACTCGACCCCACGGTCAATCGCGACGAAGTGCGCAAGCGTTTTGGCGTCGTCTTCCAGGATCCGAGTTTAGACCAGGACCTGACCGCCTGGGAGAACATGGAAATACATGGAGTGCTTTACGGTATGCCTCGCAAAGAACGTCGCGAGCGTGCCACCACACTGCTGCAACTATTTGAACTCTACGAGCGACGCAACGCGCTCGTGAAGACATTTTCAGGAGGCATGAGACGCCGACTCGAAATTGCGCGTGGACTACTCCACACGCCCAAGGTGTTGTTCCTCGATGAACCAACGCTCGGCCTGGATCCACAGAGCCGCAACCAGATGTGGACCCATGTAAAAACCTTGAATGAGACGGACCAGGTGACGGTTTTTTTGACCACGCACTACATGGACGAAGCGGATCGGGTAGCACATCGCATTGCGGTCATCGACCACGGACGCATTGTTGCCATCGGTTCCTCAGCCGAGTTGAAGGAGCAGACGAATACCGAGTCACTCGAGGCTGCCTTTTTGGCGTTGACGGGTACATCAATCCGGGATGAGAGCGCGAACGCGGCCGACAGCATGCGGCAGATCGCGCGGATGTGGAGGAAATAGAAGTGTTCAGTGTGATCTTCATTCTTTGGCTTCGAGAGGTGAAAAAGTACCTGCGCTCGCGCACCCAAATCATCGCTTCGTTGGGGTCGCCAATTATGTACCTGGGTGTTCTTGGCTTCGGCCTCGGACCAATCTTTCGGAAGGCAGGCGAAGGTAGCTACCTGCAGTTCATGGCGCCGGGGGTAGTCGGGATGACGATTCTTTTCACCTCAATGTTTTCAGGTATTGCTTTGTTATGGGATCGACAGTTTGGTTTTCTCAAAGAGACCTTGGTGGCGCCGGTACCACGTCTGTGGATCATGATCGGGCGGACCTTGGGTGGTGCCACTGTTGCCATTCTCCAGGGGTTGCTGATCTTCGTTGCCTGCTTCATCGCCGGCTTTCGCCCCTTGAGTGTTGTCGTGATCCCACTCGCTCTGCTTTTTATGGCGCTGATTGCGGTCGTGTTCGCTGCGTTGGGAACAGTGATCGGTTCCAGCCTCAAGGACATGCAGGGCTTTCAGTTGGTGATGAACTTCATGGTGATGCCGATCTTTTTTCTTTCGGGCGCGCTATATCCGCTCACAAATCTGCCACGCGTACTCGCATTGCTCACGCGAATCGATCCACTTACCTATGGCGTCGATGGAATGCGAACAGTGTTGACCGGCGTAACCCACTTTGGTCTTACGGCAGACGCAATAGTGCTTGTCGCTGTGGCCATTACACTTTTGACTGTCGGCGCCTGGCGCTTTTCAAAAATCGAAATCTAGGCGTTCAAGGATTAAGGGCGAATGTGAGAGCGGAAAGGGCGTTGCTGGTCAGAGATTCAGTAATATGCTCTGCACAAAAAGTGCCCAGCGTGGTTTTTGGAGCGAGCTGTACCAAGCAGCAACTCAATTTCCACTGCCGTGGATTAGACTCTTTGTGCAAAGCCTCAGTAATACTAAACGCTGATAGCAAACGCGAAAGAGTAGCCCGAGGCGCCTTCCTTCCATTCTGGGACTACGGTCAAGCACTCCTTTACCAAACACGATTTACTATTTACGATTTAGAGGTTCATGAACGCGAGAGTCAGGGAATGCTTTCTCGCAATCGGAACTACTACCATCGTGCAAGACACTAACTCTGCCATGAACAACTCAGTGCCAGGGCCGGATGGGTTTCCTCTATTGCCATCTGATCGACTCTTTGACGCCCACCTACTTCTGAATGAATATCTGACCGCCGAAGTGATGCATGATCCCGAACGCTTCGCGCCTGATCCCAGTTGGAAAAAGACGCCCAAGCGGCAGGCCATTGACCTGATCGAGGCGCTACTACGACGCCTGATCTGGCTCCATGAACATGATCTCGAACTCCCCGATGCACACTTAGCCCGTCTGAAATTTGTGAAGCTGCTTCGGGTCTTATACACGAGAAAGTTGCCTTGCACGGAAACTGACTTGCGAATGATGCTGGATCTCACCGTCCCGCTTTTGGACTCTATTGCTCCTGATGGTCCGGTAGATTACGTGATGGAATATCTCAAAGAGAGCGATGTCACTCCCGAGCTTTGTCTATCGCTGCGCGAATTTCAGAAGAACCTCCGGCCGGGCTCCGTCGCCAGCACCCAATCCATGCGGCAACGCCTGCACACGCTTTTATGGCTCGACGAGTGGGAGGATCTGGATCCAGCGCGTTGCTGGAGCGAGTGTATCCGCCGTGATTTTCGGGCCATGACAGGCGAGCGGCGAAAGCACTGGCGGCAATTGCTAAAACTCATTCGAGGTAATGCGCCGCAAAACATGCCGGCCAGTTGGGCCCGCGAAGCCGAGGAGCGCCTGACCGCAGTTGGCGTTGAGGACTTTGTCGAACAGCTGTCGCTCTGGTTTGCGCCTTTCAAATCGGGTCAACCGCTTCCCCTTTCGGTTGCCGGCAGCCACATTTTGAAAGGTCTTATCTGGTACGCCGCGGTGAGTCGTGACGACAGGGCAAGACAGTCCGCCCTTTGGCTGCTCGATGTTAAATGGAAGCAGAAGGCAAACATGACGAAGTCCATGATCGCTTTGGGGGTCTTCGGGATATCAAAGGACGAACTGTTGTCGCGCAACTTAATCAAAGAAGTTACCAGCCCGCCACCGCTTATCCTGGAAAGGGTGATGGAGATTTTTAACCAGCCAAACGCGCGCACGCATATCGTCGCAGATCCCGAAGGAGATCTGATCGTAGTGCAAGGGCAAATGGATTTCTATCGTCTGTTTCGGTCAACGGGAAAGATCGAGCGGGTTAGCGACAACGCTGTCCTTGAACTGAACTGGCCGGCAATTCCTGATGAGTTTCGCCTGCGGCTGCGGCGCGAATGCGATTCCGACGAACAACTTGGGCTCCGTGCCACTTTGCTTATGTACGATTCAATCTATGGGAGATACTTTACTGTGAGTAACGAGAAGTGAACTCGGTATGCCAGACGCCGATCTCAAATCGACGATTGAGAATGGGCAATGAAGAGACCCACCTGCTACCGGTACTGACTTCTTACCACAAGGTTTAGCGAGTTTTCCGAACTTCGAGTGGATCCTAATCGTAGTAAGTCTCAGCCCTGACTATTTCCTTCCTGAAGAGGTACGCGATGTATTGTCCCAAATGCGGTCAGATACAAACCGAGGACGGGCTACGGTTCTGCTCACGTTGCGGTTTTCAGTTAGGAGTCGTGAAGGAACTGCTTGCCGAACCTGTTGGTCATCCGGTCATGCCGGCGGAATCACAAGCGCCGCCGAAGTTTTTGTCACGCCGCAAGCAGGATCTATTAGTTGGCGCAACGCTTATGTCTGCCGCTGCGACGATGGTGGTGTGGCTTAGCTGGGTTGCGCCTAAAGCGACGATCATTTTTCCCCTGTGGATGATTTGGCTTGGGTTCTCACTCTTCGTTTTATCTTTCGAATATTTAGTCCGGGTGGCTCGCAGGTTTTTCTCCGACGATGGTCACGTTAGCGATCCAGCCGCTCAGCTTGGAACTCAACGCTTCGTGAACAAACCTGGATCAACTACCTCCGAATTACCCCCGATGCAAAACCGACCCCTGGCGGCATTGGGTTTCGAACGCGTCAACACCGGCGAAATCGTGGAGCCGCTAAGCGTTACCGATCACACAACCAAGCTGCTGAACAAGAAATAATCCTATACAGCAGTCACAAGGTTTTAAAATCACAATCTCACTCTGAAATCCGCAATCAGCGGTATAGTCATCCCTAAAATCCGGCTCTTATTAATAGAAGAACTTCAAACGTAGGGTGACGCTGTGAATAGGGTACGTGCATTAGTCCTCAAAGCGAGAGAGTCCAGGGCCACGCTTGCAGAGAAGCATGAGGCTTTTTGCGAACTTGTCAGCATGTTCCAGGATATGGCCTACGCCGCCGGGTATGCGGTGTTGGGAGACTTTTCCCTGGCGGAAGACGCTGCACAGGAAGCCTTCATTTCAGCCTGGCAAAAGCTTGATCAACTTCGCCAACCGGAAGCTTTTCCTGGTTGGTTTCGACGTCTGGTGCTGACGGAGTGTAATCGTCTGACGCGCGGGCGACGGCTGCGAACCATATCGCTTGACGAGGGCCTCGCCCTGCACGCTTCTGATCCTGATCCGCAGTCGGCCATCGAAAAAGATGAGCTGACAAAGGTAGCCTTTGCGGCGATCAGGAAGCTTTCATTAAACGAGCGAATGGTAGTCATGCTCTTCTATGTAAACGAACATTCTCAAAGCGAGATTAGCGGGTTCTTGAACGTCCCATTGACGACTGTTGCGAAGCGTCTCTATTCAGCGAGAGTGCGGCTGAGGGTCATTTTGATGGACAGGTTCAAGAATGATTTCACCGAACATCGCCCCTCGCGCAACGCGAGCTTCGCGGAAAAAGTCAGGGCCGGCATCTACGACGAATACCTCGGGCAATACAGGTTTGAGCTTCGCCCCGAGTTGGTTGTCACGATTAGGCGCGAGGGCGAGCACTTGATCGGTGAAGCGGCAGGACAAAGAAACGAATTGTTTGCCAGTGCAAAGGCCGAGGGCGAACTGCTTACCAAAGAATTTGATGGCCGAGGCAGGTTTGTAAGAAACAAACAAGGATACATCTCTCACCTCATCTACCATGAATTCGGCAATGAAATGGGCGTGGCGAAAAAGATTTGTTGACCTTTCTTTAAGAAACGGAAAGGAACGCTGTGACGAAATCACGGGTTGTGAAGGAAGTGGCCCTCTGGATAATCACACTCTTTCTCGCGCTCGTCTGCCTCCGTTCAGGTTGGCTCAAGGTCACGGGCAACATCTTTTGGGTGCGTGATTTCCACCGCTGGGGCTATCCCGACTGGTTTCGCATGGTGATCGGGATCGTGGAACTCACTTCGCTGGCGCTGCTCCTGGTACCACGCTTCGCTAGCTACGGCGCGAGCTTGTTTGCGGCGGTCATGCTCGGAGCGATGTTCACTCATTACACCCACAACGAAACCAGCCGCCTGCCTTTTAACCTGCTCCTTCTAACGCTCTCGCTGGTGATTATCTTTGCGCGCCGGCCATCCTTTCTTTATCACAAATAAAAATCAGGGAACGCCTAATTATCGCTAGTCGCTCGTCGCCACAGGGGAGATCAGTATTTCTATCTTATCTGACCTCTGACCTCTGGCATTTGACCATTGACTTGGCGGCTGGGCGCGAATATTGTCTGCACGCTCAAATCCAATATCAGAGGTACGACTCATGCGCAAACTAAGTGCTTCAGTTATTACTGTCATCACCCTTTTGGTTCTTGGCACTCCATCAGCCCTCTCTCAGAGAACGAGCGTAGGGCGGCAATTCCCTGTTTATGACAACGGTGGAAAGCCGGATCTGACCGTCGACCCACAACGGTTCACGTCTCAGATGGAAATTGTTGACCGCTTGTTTGAAGATGGCACCTGCGCGATCGAGGAAGGGGCCGTCGGCGGTACCGGCTACCGGCGCATTTTGCGTTTTGATACGGTGGTGATGAATGGCGGCGACGGTGATTTAGTGGTGGGCGATCGCAGCGATCCGAATAATCCCTATGCCGCCTACTTCGTGTTCGCTCCCTGCCACGGGCACTACCATATTCGTGATTTTTCCGTCTACGAACTCCTTGACACCAGCGGCACAACGGTGGTGGCCGGACATAAACAAGGGTTCTGCTTCGAAGACTCTTTCAAATACGACGGCGGCAAAAGCAACGGATACAGTTGCGCTTATCAGGGCATCACCTCCGGCTGGGGCGACTGGTATTACAAGCAGCTCACCGGCCAGTGGATCGACATCACCGGTGTTCCCGAAGGCGACTACATCGTGCGCGTGACTGTCAACCTGATAGGCATCTTCGACGAAGGCCAAAACCGCTACCCGAACGTGGTGCAGACGCCAATCCACGTACCGAACCCGCGGAAGAAAGTCGCGATAGATAACTCAGCTGCGCTGGTCGATTACTGAAGCGTGCTAGGACGGGGAATGGGTAAAGGGTTAGGGGGAAGAGATCCTGACCCTTTTACCCATTCCCTTCTTTCCCGTTCCCCTTTTACGCGGATTATCGCGGCTTCACGTATTGACTGTAGATGAGAGAATCCAAACTCCTGGCAAACTCGTCTACCGAAGTCTGCCCCGGCGTGGCACTTTTGATTTCAGCCAAAATATTGAAGCGTGCAAAGATTACGTTGAGATTTACCTCGCCGTGACTGCCGAAACAAATGTCTCCGATCTCCAGTCCTCTCGTCTCGCACCTGGGAAGACTGGGAGCCATGTAAGTCATCACTACATCGATCAGGCTCTCGTGCGCGTCCTCCACTGAATTGCATTCGAAGACTGTGGCGACGAGGCGCTGGCCGCGTGCGCCCGCGGAGTTGAAAATATAACGCACCACTCGACGCTGTCTGTTCGTAGGCGGCAATTCTTCGCTCTGCTCCTGGATCCATCCTTCGAGATCCTGCGGCCTGATAGCGAAATTGCTCAACTGAAAGTCAGCACCTTCTTTTGCCCGGCCGGCCCAGCTCGAGAATTCGTAATTAGCCTTGACGCGATCTCGGTACGCATCCTCGTTGTTAATCTCCATCATTTCACCGGCCTCCTTCCGTTGCTACTTGAAGCCCATGGGCCAATCGGTGCGCAGCTGCCAATGCCTGCGGCGTCGTTGGTGCAAATACGTTCTTTGTAACTCTGGGCGCCGAATGGAAGAGGCAGAGGTAACGGCGCTCCAGGATTCGTTGAGAAGACGATGTTAACCGGAAACTGCTCAATGTGAGGCGCCGACCAGGGATTAGTGTCGCTATCAATTCGCAAGCAGGCATCAAAGAGCGGGTCACCGTTACCATGCCCGCCCTTCCAGGCCACTTCATGAAAACTGAAGTGACAGCCAAAGCCCGGACAGCCAAACCCAGCGGCCCCAATTCCTCGAAACGGAGTCAGGTTGAAGTTATTTCCCATCTTGGAGGCGTGCAGGTCGCACCCAACCAAGTTTGAAAACGTTGTCGTGATCGTGGCGCAGTCAGTGCAATTAACAATGTTGCCCAGGCCTGTGCCGCTAGTTAGATAAGCCAGGAATTGGGTTAGTTCAAACATCGCCACAACACCCCAGGTGGTGTAAGCCGAAGAGCCGCTGGCGTTATCGTAAACGAGTCCCAGGTTAGCGTTGATTGCCTTGGTGATGGCGGTCGCCGCCTCGTCTCTACTCTGTTGACCTGCAGCCCAGACGCAAGCGTGATCCAACGCCTCAGTCCAGGGATTCTGATCGTTGGGATTAGGTTGCTGTTTCCACGGAAGCCTGGGTTCTTCGAGCACAACGTATATGCGATGCTTCGTGGTCTGAAGCGGCTGCCAGACCGACCCACCACAGCATCTGTATTCCCAATGCCAGGTAATGTCTTCGCGTCTTATACCGGCAGCTCCAATGCTGTGATGATGTAGTTCGAAAGAGACAAGCGCGGGCACCGAAACGCCACCGGCAAAGTTCACCACCTGTGGATCCAGAGCGCCCAGAACACCTCCGCCTTTTGCGCGCACCTCAGCTTTGGTGACGTTATTCGAACCAACGGTGAACTTCACTTTGATGGTTATCTTCTTACCGTGCGTCTCCTTTATCGCGTAAGCGGCAGGAGATTCAGTGGGGGATGTCTTACCCACAGTCCATTCGGGAGCTGTAATTGATTGCGTGAAATTCTTCCTCAGGTTCATCGCGTCGGCGCTGAGCGAAGACGTGTCGTGATTAAAGGAGATGGCTTCCAGCTTGAGGTCGCACGCGCAGTGTTTGTGATAAAAGCTTTTGGATATCAGATGCAGGCGACGCAGGAAAGCCAGCAATAGACAGAATAGAGTTTGGCGGCAGCCTTGATGGCATTCTGAGGACATAAGGTTTCCCCTTTTCAAGGAAATCGCGAAGCGAATGGCTCACCTGTCATGATTTTTGAGAGCCGTTGTCGCGGTGTTTGTCGTCCGGAGATTCGCGGAGTCGCGAGGAAGAAAACTGGGCAAATCCCGGGTGAGCGTTTCGAACGGCTGCACGATATGCCTGCTGGTTGAACAAGTCAAGACTCGGAATGAAATGGCCGAGACCAGTCAAGTGATTGCTGGGACTGCGTGCGACCGTTCTCATGGAATGCCAATCAGTATGAGGATCGCGTCACATACCGCACCCCCATGTCTCCGGTCTTCGTAACGCATTCCTTTACGCTTTCGCGCCAATGTCTTTCTGCCGCGGCTCAATCGCTTTGCTGCCCCTTTCACCACAGTTGCTTACCTGACGAGGATGGGTTATGAAAGCTCAGTCAATGGCCCGGCTGCAACTCTATGCCAATCCTGGTTCTGAGTCATACGGAAGTTTTAGAACTCCTTCCGATCAATGAATGCATCGCTCGTATGCGTGCAGCCCTGGTCGCCCTCGCCGCTGGTGAAGCGTATCAGCCGTTGCGAACGATTATCCGACCGCCGGACGCGCAGGGTTTGATGGGACTGATGCCCGCCTATTTGTCTGGTGGTACCGCTCATCAGGCTGCATTTGGGTTAAAAGCAATTTGTATCTTCCCTGGAAATCCCGCCAAAGGTTTGGATTCACATCAGGGAGCGGTGCTGCTTTTTAGCGCGGAAACCGGCGAGCTGCTCGCCATGATGAATGCCTCGGCCATCACGGCTATTCGTACCGCAGCTGTCTCAGCGGTGGCGACAGACTTGCTCGCCCGAACAGATGCTTGCCATCTCGCGATTATCGGTTCCGGAGTGCAAGCGCGTTCGCATTTGTCGGCCTTGTCTCAGGTTCGTTCAATCACGCGTTGCCGCATAGCGAGCCGGCGCTTTGAACACGCACAAGAGTTTGCCGAAGAGATGAGGCCGGATTTCTCATTTGCGCTGGAACCGGTTGAAACGGTCGAGCAAGCTTTGGAGGGCGCTGACTTAATTGTCACTGCGACTACCGCTGCGGAGCCAATTGTGAGGCGTGAATGGATCTCAGCTGGAGCACACTTGAATCTGGTAGGGTCGAGTACTCCCGGTGCGCGAGAGGTAGACAGCGAAACGATCGCGGCAGCGAGCTTGTTTGTGGACCGCCGTGAATCAACCATCAACGAAGCCGGCGACTATCTGCTCGCGGTGCGTGATGGCGTAATCGGCCCCGATCACATTCGCGCCGAAATCGGCGAGGTTCTTAAAGGAGATAAACCGGGCCGGACTTCACCCGAGGAGATTACCTTGTTCAAGTCTTTGGGGCTTGCGATTGAAGATCTTTTCGCGGCGGAATACCTGTACCGAAGGGCGTTGGAGTCGAATACGGGAACTTGGGTTGAGTTTTGAGGAAGATTCTCCATATATCATTTTTCATTTCTCATTTGTCGGAGAGCAAGGGAAGCTCGGAACTACTCGCGTGAATCAAGTAGGCGGGACCGCGGGCGTAGCCCGTACCACCCGCGGTAGCGGGTGGGTCTTCTTTGCGATTCGACTTCGATTGTCAACTTTATCGCCGATGCCGATCGCAAAGCGGCATTTGACAATTTGCGATAACGACCCACGCTGCGGGCGGTACTGACTTCATTGGCTCAAACTGAGAAATCACAAACGATATATGCAAAATGATCAGCTCCCATCCCTTGCTGACATCCACGATGCTCGTCAAATGATTGCGGGTTCCGCTCTACGCACACCACTCGTTCGCCTTAACACTCGTGAAGCACCGGCCGAGATTTACCTTAAGCTCGAAAATCTTCAGCCGATCGGATCGTTCAAAATCCGTGGGGCGACGAACGCCATCGGCCACTTGACGCCGGAGACGTTGTCTCACGGAGTATTAACTGCCTCGGCAGGAAACATGGCTCAGGGAGTGGCTTGGCGTGCCCGTGGGCTTGGTGTTCGGTGCACTGTGGTCGCGCCCGAGACTGCGCCGGATACAAAGATCAAAGCAATCGAACGACTCGGCGGAAGAGTCATAAAGGTCCCCTTTGAAGAATGGTGGCGGGCCTTTGAAACGCGCAGCTTTCCCGGTGTTGACGCAACTTTCATTCATGCATTTGACGATCTGAATGTAATGGCCGGGAATGGCACGATTGCTCTCGAGATCATTGAAGACTGCCCCGAGGTTGATGCGGTCGTAGTGCCCTGGGGTGGTGGCGGGCTGACCTGCGGCATTGCTGCCGCCCTGCGTGCAATGAATTCGAAGTGCAAGATATACGCCGCCGAGGTCGCGACGGCAGCGCCTCTTGTCGCTTCAATTGCGGCGGGAACACCGCAGGTTGTGGAGTATCAACCATCGTTCGTCGATGGCATTGGCTCGAAGATTGTATTCCCACAAATGCTCGAGCGCGCACAACGATTGATTGCTGGTTCCCTGGTTGCGGAATTGGACGAAATTAAATCTGCAATCCGACTCATGGCCGAGCGCAACCGCATTATCGCCGAGGGTGCCGGAGCATGTGCGTTGGCGTGCGCGCTAGCGGGCAAAGCCGGCGGCGGGAAAGTGGTATGCATCGTCTCGGGCGGGAATATAGATTTCCAAAAGCTTTGCGAGATACTTGTAGAACATTGAGACAAAACGCCCCGCAACGGCGCAGCGCGTAATATCACGTCACTATTTCCTCTTCTTTCGTCGCCACGTCCTGATGCTTCAGGGTGGTATAGATGACAAGAGCTATCAGTATCGAAGCGAGCACGATTGAAGACCCGATAGTCCCGAGATTTAGCCCACCTTTCTCAACCGACTTGGTTAGAACGTCTCCGAAGGTCGCGCCAAACGGACGCGTCAACACGAAAGCAATCCAGAACAACACCACGCGATTGATTTTCGTGAAGTGGTAAAGCAGCACAATTACTGCGAGCAGACTGCCAATCAGAATTGCGCCGCCCATGAACCCGAGCCCCGAACTATCCGCGAGGAAGTCGCCCAGCGCCGTGCCTAAAGTGTTAGAGAAAAGTATGGCGGTCCAATAAAAGGTCTCCGCTTTCCTGGTACGAATGTAATTGACGGATAAAGTGCCAACGCTGTAACGCCACACAGCGAGAATTATCAGCAGGCAGGAAATCAATATCAGCGAGCCTTTGAAATAACCAAGCTCGAGCGTGCGGTCCATGTAATCGGAAATGGTCGTGCCGGCAGTGCTGGTTGAAACAATCACCAGCCAGTAGATCACCGGGTGATATTTCTTCGACGCGAGTTGAATGACCAGCGTCACAAAGAAGAAGCTGAGCAGAATGAGCGAGCTCACTGCATAGCCGACATTCATTGTCATTGACAGCAGGTCGCCCCCGGTCTCACCGAGTGTGGTGGCACAGATCTTCATGATCCAAAAGTAAAGAGTTACTTTCGCAACTTTGTTCAAAGTGTCCATGCAGGCTTCTCCCAGAACAGAATTCAGGACTTAGGAGTCAGGATAGAAAATACGGTATGCAGGGGGCAGGGCTTAAGGTTAGCGCGCCTGGGCTATGTTGGCAAAAGAGCCACGAGTCGGGATGATCTCTTTAACTCAAAGTGCCTCGAGAGTATGCTAACGCCTGTCTCCTCCAAAAACTTGCCGGACACCCCCTGACCGGCAGCGAAACATCAAGACAACACAGTAGCGGGCGTGTGAATACCGTTACTCGAAAGGAGCATTGCGATGACAAGTCTCAGGTCTGGGGACCCAAGTGACACGTTTCAAAGAAGAGCTAGAGTTTTTCAATGGAGTTTCGCATTCATTTTATGTCTGGGAACATTTATGGGCATGAGTTCGACAACTCTGGCCGGCAACCGCTGTAAGGACCACTGCAATGATGTTTACAAAGTGGAAAAAAGGGCCTGCAAAGCGATACCGCTGAAGCACGAAAGGCATAGCTGTGAAGACGCAGCCAAGCGAGGCAAAGACCACTGCAAACACCGCTGCCGGTAATAGAAGACGAGGATGCAGAGGCAGTAGGCAGTAGGCAGTAGGCAGTAGGCAGTAGGCAGTAGGCAGTAGGCAAACGAAAGCCTTCAGTTCCAAGTTGCGGACTGAAGGCTTTTTTTTCTGTAGCTTTCTGCCGTCTGCTTTCTGCCTTCTGCCTCTGGTTTAGCAGCTATCCCGACAGATCACGGCGAGGGACATGTCGTCGACCAGCGGGCAAGCGGCCGCGAAGTCCTGGACAGCGCCCAACACGGAAAACAGCACGCCGTCCGCCGTGCGGCCTTGTGGGGTTCCCGTCTCCGCTCTTCGGTCGCCGGCAATTCCGGCCGCGCGTCGCAATTGGTCCTCAAGCCGCCGGTAGCCAAACTCTTCACCAGCACCGTTCTGCGATTCAGTGATTCCGTCCGAATAGACCATCAGCACGTCGCCTTCCCCGAGCGTGAAGGAACCACAAGTGTAGGGAGCGGCAGCGACCACGCCCAGCAGCATCCCGCCATCCGACAGCAGTTCTAATTCCCCGCTCGCTCGCAAAATGAAGGCAGGCGGATGTCCGGCGCTGCAGTACCTGACTACGCCAGTGTTTGGATCGAGCTTGGCGATGAACAGACTGACGAGCGGCATAAACGATTTCAGCAGACAGATGTCGCGGTTGACGCCGGCAACGATTCCTTCGATGGTAGTGTTCACAGCCATGCGGGCGCCAAGCAATCCGACCAGATGTGTGGTCCACATTCCGGCCGCTAGACCTTTGCCACAGATATCGCCCAGCGCCAGGACCACGCCGTCGAACTGTTGCTGCACCGTGAAGAAGTCCCCGGGCAAATGACGAACGGCAAAGATCTCACTCGCAACTTCAAAGTTACCAAAACGCAGCTGACGCGGGGCACACAGACGGCGATGCACCTGGGCCGCCTCAAAGATCTCGCTGCGTAGTTCAGCGTAGTGCTGTTGCAGATCCGTAAGCTTGAGCTCCAGCTCCTGGCGGCGCGCCGTGGCTGAAGGCCTACGGCGGGAACGGATATCGATTGCTTGGCGTGTTGGTAATCGTGCTGCGCTCATGGGAGAGTGCCCTCTAAAGGTTAAAGCCAATGGCAAATTTGATTTCTCATTTCGACAAGCAAGAGTGTCTGCCCTACTAGACGCAAAATTAATAGCTTGCGTTAACCAACAAACTTGTAGCCACTGCCGTGCACAGTCAGAATAAACCGCGGCTCCTCAGGGTTCGGTTCCAGTTTCTGCCTGAGATGAACGATGTGTGTATCGACCGTTCGCGTATTCGGATAATTTTCATAACCCCAGACCGCATCCAACAAACGATCGCGGCTCAGCGTCTCCACCGGATGAGCGACGAAGTAGGCGAGCAGGGCGAACTCTTTTGCCGAAAGCTCGACCGGTCGGCCGGCGCGCAGCACTTCGTTACTGCGGACGTTTACCTCGACGTCGCTGAATCGATAGACCTCCGCGATGGGCGCCTGCGGCGAAGCGCGCCTGAGCACAGCCTTCACTCGGGCCATCAGTTCACGGATCGAGAATGGCTTGGTGACGTAGTCATCGGCGCCGAGCTCCAGGCCCACGACCTTATCGATTTCCTGGCCGCGCGCGGTGAGCATGATGATCGGCAGCGCCGGTTTCCTGGTCTTTAGTTGTTTACAAACGTCGAGACCACTGAGACGCGGCATCATCACGTCAAGCACTACCAGATCGGGATCGTCAGCGAGGGCACGATCCAGACCTTCGATTCCGTCGACGGCACTGATCACCTCGTAGCCTTCGTACTCGAAGTTGTCGCGCAGGCCGGCGACCATGGCCGGTTCGTCTTCGACGATCAGGATGCGGTTCTTCTTCGCGACGTTTTGTTCGGCAATGTTGCGATCCAGTGATCCACTGCCGTTGGAGCCGCCCGGTGATTGTTCGAGATCAGCTTTCCTTTTCATATGCGCTCTTCTCTCCTGGCGCTGCTTCCCCTTCCCCAGCGCGTGGGGAGGGCTGGGGTGGGGTGAACGTCGCGCCAGCTACCTCTCCCCTATACCCCTCTCCGCTTGCGGAGAGGGGAACACGTTACAGACACCGCCGGCTGTTGCGCCGCTGACGTCAGCGGCAACGACAGAATAAACCTGCTGCCTTTTCCTGGTGTGCTTTCCACCGCAATTTCTCCGCCGTGTGCCTGGGTAATATGACGAACCAGCGAAAGGCCAAGGCCGCTTCCCTTCGTGTTATGCACCAGAGGATCTCCCGCACGATAGAACTTCTCAAAAATCTTTGACTGATCGCGCCGCGTGATCCCGATACCGTGGTCCGCCACTTCGAGCTTCACAACGCCGTTGTCACGGTAGAGCTTCACACCTAAAAACTTTTCGTCACGCGAATACTTCAGCGCATTGTTTACCAGATTGACGAGGGCCCGCGCGATTGCTTCACGATCGACAGGTACCGCCGGCAGGTTTGGATCAATGTTTTCCTCAAAAGCGAAACCCTGTTGCTCGATCTGATAACGGTAAGACTCGAGCGTGTTGCGAACCAGCTCCGCAATGTCAGTGTTGCGAAACTCGTATTCCTTTCGTCCCGCCTCGATCCGCGAGAAATCCAGGATGTTGTTTATTAACGCTGTCAGGCGCTCGCTCTCTTTACGAATGATACGGTAGTACTGCTGCTTCTTGTCCGCGGTTGTGATGCGGCCGAGCTCAAGAGTCTCAGCGTACAAACGGATCAAAGCGAGCGGCGTGCGCAACTCATGAGATACGTTGGAAACGAAGTCGGACTTCAACCGGGCCAGGGCAACTTCCTTATTAACAATGTGCCTGGTGAGCACCAGCCCGCCTATGATCATCAGCGAAAGAAAGCCGAGGATCAGAAAACTGCGATGCACCCAGGTCTGGCCAAGCGCCGCCACGCTTGTGCCCTGATACTTGATGCCGAGGGCGAGCCCGCGGAAAACGTCGTCGAGCTTACGCGTCACTTCCGGTTTCCCTTCGCCCCAGCCAGCCGACGACGTGGCGAGCGGCTTGGCCTCCGGCCCCATTTCCATTTCCGCCGGATAGACCATCATGGCCACGTGGTTTCCGCCCTGTTCATTCAACTTCTCAGTTACCTGCTCCTCCAGCATTCCGGGAAAGAAAGTATGCTCAAGGTAACAAGCGTCGAAAGTGACGCCGCCTAATTGAACCTCGTCCTTTGAGCGCTCCGGCAAGACGAACAAGGCGCTCACTATGTAGGCGTTGCCGTCAGCCCGTTTGGTCTGGTCGGGATAAAAAATCATTGGCCGCTTTTTCTTGTACATTGCTTCGACGAGGGACTTACCCTCCATGCCAAACCAGCCCTGGTAACTTTCGGCCATGCGCTCGTGTTCTTTGCGGATGTACTTATCATCCATTTGCCCAGGTTGCGAGCGGAAGACAAGAACGCCGTCCTCGAAGATAAATGCGTGCGTCAGCCAGGGGCTCTTTGTGAGGATTTCGTCGAGTTTCTTTTCTTTTTCCTCATCGGCAGAGCCGGGAGACGGGAACAGATTCCGCGCGTCTTCCGTCATCGAGATAACTTTCTTGTTTATTTTCTTTTCAGTGATTGCGAGCATCTCCTGAAAATCACGATGGATGGCTGCCTCCAGCACCTTGTCGCGCTCAAAGGCCCGCAGCTGACTGAAATTGACATAGATGAGCGCGGCGGCCGGCAGGAGGACCGCAAGCCCCAGCGTTAACATCAGGCGGAACCGGTTGAAGCCTCCCAGTAAACCTCTTCTCTTCAATTTCATTCCAGAAACCTCAGAAGGAACTTCGATAGCGTTTGGGAGCATACTCTTGCCTGGCCCGCAGTGTGTCAAGGGCGTGTAAAGAGATGTTAAGAGTTGTGAAGTTATCGGTAGAAAAAGGCGGAAACAGGGGAAAGGGGAACCGGTAAAGTGTGAACTTACCTTTTCCCCTTAGCCTTTGCGCCGTCCCCTTTCCGCTTCCTCCACTCCGGCTTTCGCGTCCACTTGACCCTATGTAGAATACTTGCTATAAAGCATCCTATCTAAGTACGAGAAGGAGTTCGCCAATGGGAACAGGAGGAAAAGGATTTCTCTCCTACGCCGCCACTGTCATTCTGCAATCGGTACGCAGCGGTTATCTCTATGGGTTCGACATCATCGACATCACCGGGCTTCCGGGCGGGACGGTTTACCCCGCGCTCCGGCGTTTGGAAGAGGCCGGGTTTCTCACTTCGCAGTGGGAACACCCGAAAATCTCGCAAGCCGAGCCCCGTCCGGCGCGCAAGTATTACGAGCTAACCCGAGCCGGCCGCGAGGCCCTCGCAGATGCACTAAAACGCTACCGGATCGTTGAGCCACAAGGTAAGAAAGTCCGGCAACCAAAACCGTCGCGTGCCTGAACTTTTGGGAGTGCGCTCGGGAATTACGTTGATGGCTGATCTAAAACAAAAACCGCGCTTTCGTTTATGGCTCTGGCTGATCCGTCTTATCGGCGTGATCGTCCCACGGAGGATTCGCGCCGATTGGCAGCACGAGTGGGAAGCCGAGTTAAGGCACCGTGAGCTGCTCCTGGCCGATTGGGACCGCCTGAATTGGTCCAACAGGCTTGACCTGCTGGGGCGCAGCACCAGTGCATTTTGGGATGCGCTGTGGTTACAGCCAAAACGACTGGAGGACGAAATGTTTCAAGATCTGCGCTTTGGCGTGCGCATGTTACTCAAGAACAAAAGCTTCACAACTGTGGCTATCCTTTCACTGGCCCTCGGCATCGGTGCGAACACGGCCATCTTTCAGCTGATCGACGCGGTACGATTGCGGACGCTGCCCGTCAAGGCCCCGCAGGAATTGGTTGAGATTCGCATGTCGGATACGAAGGGCGTGCGGGGTGGGGTTGCCCGCGAGCCATCGGTCACCAATCTAATTTGGGAGCAGATCAAGGGGAGGCCACAAGGCTTTTCTGGCCTCTTTGCCTGGGGTACTGACAGCGCCAACCTAGCTCCGGGTGGAGAGGTGCGTCCGGCACGGGTGCTCTATGTTAGTGGCGACTTCTTCAATACGCTGGGCGTTCCACCACTGTTGGGACGTGTTCTCACAACGGCAGATGATCAGCGGGGTTGCAGCGCTCCGGGCCTCGTGATCAGCCACGAGTTCTGGCAACGCGAATACGCCGGCGACGTCAACGTCATCGGCCGTAAGCTCACGCTGGCAGATCATCCACTTGAAATTATCGGAGTCACACCCGCCAACTTCTTCGGGATGGAGGTCGGTCGTTCTTTTGATCTGGCGCTCCCGCTCTGCGCCAACCCGGTCGTTCGCGGCAATAGCCGAATGCTCGATTCCGGCATCAACTGGTGGCTGACCGTCAACGGCCGTCTAAAACCCGGCTCATCGTTAGGACACGCCACTGCTCAAACGCAGGCCATTTCGCCCGGCGTCTTTGAAGCAGCCCTGCCGGCAGATTATCCGCCTGTCAGCGTGAAGGATTACCTACGCTCCACCCTGATTGCCGTCCCTGCCGGATCGGGCGTCTCTCAGTTGCGTGACGACTACGAGCGCTCGCTCTGGTTGCTGCTGGCGATTGGCGGGCTGGTGTTATTGATAGCGTGCGCCAACCTCGCCAACTTGCTCCTGGCCAGGGCGAGCGCGCGGGAACGCGAGATTGCCACACGACAAGCTCTGGGAGCTTCACGTGGACGACTCGTTCGACAGTTGTTAGTCGAGAGTTTGTTGCTGGCTGCGATAGGCGCAGCCCTCGGAGCAGTGCTGGCCCAGGCGTTGAGTCGGATCCTGGTCGCTTTCCTTAGCACGAGTAATAATCCAGTCTTTTTGGATCTCGCACCTAATTGGCGCGTGCTGGGTTTTGCCGCGGCACTGACTGTCGTGACATGTCTGCTCTTCGGACTGGCGCCGGCAATCCGTGCGACGCGTATGGAGCCTGGCGTGGTAATGAAAGCCGGCGGGCGCGGTATGACAGCCAGCCGCGGCAGGTTCACTTTACGACGGGCGTTGGTGGTTGCTCAGGTAGCGTCCTCGCTCGTGCTGGTGGCGGGCGCGCTCCTGTTTTCGCGGAGTCTGAGCAACCTGCTGAGGGTGGAGACGGGTTTCCGTGAGGAGGGCGTCTTGATCGCGGGGGTGAACTTCCAGCGTTTGAACATCCCTGCCGATCGGGCTCAAGTTTTCAAGGATCAGTTACTCGATCGTCTCCGCGCCACTCCGGGAATGGAATCGGCTGCTTTGGGGATGATTCCGTTCCGTGATAGTGGGAGCAACACAGTCTGGATGGACGGTACGGACGTAAGCAAGGGAAAGGAAATAAGCCGCAGCCGAGTCGGGTCCGACTACTTCAAGACACTGCAAATCCCCCTGCTGGCGGGCCGGGACTTCGACACGCGTGACATAATCGGCGCGCCGAAGGTAGCGATTGTGAACCAGGCGTTCGCAAGAGAACTCTTCAATGGAGCAAATCCAGTCGGTCATCGTTTTTGGGTCGAGGCGACGCCTGGCACTCCTGAGACGCTCTACGAAATCGTCGGCCTGGTGCGAGACACCAAATACGGAGACTTGCGCGAAGATTTCGGTCCAATCGTCTACGACAATGCTGCGCAATCAATCGGCTCATGGTCCGGGGCTAATGTTTTGATCCGAACGCGCTTGCCACAGGCGGAGTCCGTCGCGGCGCTTACGCGCACACTCAACGAAGTCAATCCTGCCATCACCGTCAGTTTCCAGGGGTTCAAACCTATGATCGAGGCGACTATCCTGCGCGAGCGACTGATGGCCACGCTCTCCGTATTCTTCGGCTTGCTGGCGTTGTTGCTCGCCTGCATCGGGCTGTACGGCATTCTCGCGTACGGCGTCGCCAGCCGTACAAATGAGATCGGAATTCGAATGGCGCTGGGTGCGGCGCGGCGCAGCGTGTTCTGGTTGATTCTGCGCGAAGCATTATTGCTGGTGATCGCCGGCGTGGCCGTTGGGTTACCCATGATCTTCGCTGTGACTCGACTGGCAGCCACGCTGCTCTTTGGTTTGACGGCGACTGATCCGATTTCACTGCTGTTCGCGGCGTTGTTGATGCTCGTAGTGGCGATGGTCGCCGGCTATCTCCCGTCGCGGCGGGCCACGCGCGTGGATCCCCTGGTTGCGCTCAGGTATGAGTGAACAAGCATCCGCTAAAACGATGTCTGGGAGCTAACCGCCAAGGCGCCAGGAACGCCAAGCAAATAGAAAAGACAAACCGCAGTCGGATGTCTTCCCTTTGGCGTCCTTGGCGACTTGGCGGTTACGTTTTCCTGTTCCAGGGTTGGTTGCAACCTCGCATTCATGCATGCCGTTGTTTCTTAATCGGTGTAATCGTGTGGAATCTGTGGATGCGCCTTCTTACTTTGTACGGGCCGGCAAGTGGTCGGTAATAAAGGCGGACAGCGCGTCTGCCATGATGGTATGTCCGGTCTTGTTTGGGTGGATTATGTCTCCCAGCGAGAGTGTCAGGTTTCCCATTCCGGCGCGCAAAAATTCATCGGTGAGATCAATTGTGGCAAAACCGGCGCGGTGTGCTTCCATTTCAACAATGCGATGCGACACGAGATGGGAATATGCGCCCGCTTTGCTCTGTAGCAACGGAATGATCATTATCACCACCGGAAAATCGTTCTCTCTCGAAAGGCGCGCGAGGCGACGAAAGCCGAAGCGCAGCCTGCCCACACGATCACGGTCTCCGTACCACGTGCTGCTTGGCCACCTTGGCGACCGGTTCATTAGGTCGAGCAATTCCGACTCTTCGTTGCCTATTGGATCGATTTGATTTGCATACTCGCTGTGAAAGACCGCCGGGTCGTTCATTCGCTTCTCCCAGTTTTTCGTCCTGATCGTTTCGACGCTCTCGGAAATCAACTGCACCAGACGCGATTCATAGAGAAAGCTGTAGTGAGAACTCTGCAATTGCTGCGTGCGCTGTATGTGCTCCAGGCTCACGCTGGCAATGCCTACATCATTCAGGCAATAGGCTACAACGACCAGATTCGGGTGATACTTCAGACCGCGAATCTCCAACAGCGAAACTTCCTGAAGTGTGTCGTAGCCCCCGACGCCAAAATTCAGCACCTCGACCTTACGCTGCTGTGACACCAGGCGTTTCTGCAACTGGAATGGGAAAGTGTCTTCGAGTGCCAGGCTGTTGCCGAAGGTGATTGAGTCACCTAAAACGATCACGCGCTCAGTTGCCGGATCGCTGGATGGCTCGGGACCGCGGAAGCCCTGCGAATTGATCTTGATGTCAGCACCCCACGCCCTGATGGAAGCTCCGGGAGTGAGTTCATACTTCAGTTCCGGATAAAGAGAAGGACGCAAAGCAAGATCCGTCCCCCGGCGCCAATACGCGGGTGGGTTGTAGCCGTAGAGGCGAAGGGCAATCTCGAGGGCAATCAGAGTTACCAGCACCGAAATCACGCTGAGGCTCGTCTTCTTCAGATACTGTCGCTGCATGGAATCAAAGGGTAACGGGGAAACGAGGAAATTTGGAAGCAAAGGGGTAAAGCGGGGGAAGGCGGATCAACCCGTTTACTTTTTTGGCTGGGTTCTTAGTCTGCTTAATTTGCGGATTCGTCGATCTACTTTGCTACCTCACTCAACTCCAGGCCGGCGATCTTCTCGTCCTTCGTGAGTTTCACGGTACACGCTAGAGTTTTCCCGATATCCGTCAACAGGTAGCGATACACCCGCAGTCCGCTTTCATCACGGCGCTCGACTAGTTCACTCAGGTGAATTATCGCGACCGGCAGACTGAGTGAACCGAGCAGCTCGCCGATCTGTTTGGCTCGCTGGGGAAACATTTCTGCCTGGAGTTCGGGAGTAAATTCATCAGGCGTGGCTGTACCGTGCGACAGTTGCAGTAAGACGCGCCGAATAAATGGAGTCGACTTCGGTTCCCGATCTTCGATCGTCTTATCATCACGCGACTGTATTTGAGGAAGCGCAAATTCAGGATAAAAAATCGACGCCAGCTGGCGGGCGAATTTGAAATCCCTGGTCTCCCACAAGTTGGCAAAAAACATGATCGTCAATTTATCGTCCGGAAAGCGAAGAATAAATGACTTGAAACCCTGCCAGGCACCCCCATGAAAAACTACGCGGCGGTTATGGAGGGTCTCGGTATGCCAGCCAAAGCCATAGCCTTTTCGTTCGCCATCGTTCAATTTTACCGGCGTCCAAATCTGCGCGAGGCTCGATTGCTTCAGCGGCTTGTCGGTGTAAAGCGCGGCATCCCACTTCGCCAAGTCCAAAATCGTCAAATATAGCGAACCGTCAGCCGTCGAATTCGTCGAAGGCGAAACCCATTCCTGATTCTTGAGTGCGCCCTGAACGAGGCGGTAACCAGCCGCGCGGTTCGGAACAATATCCGCTTCCGAGATGACGCGCGCGGTAGTCATCCCCAACGGCTTAAAAATCTTTTCCCGCAAAAACTCGCCGTAAAACTTTCCGGTCACCTTGTGAATCAGGAAGCCCAGCGTCGCATAACCCGAGTTGCTGTAATCCCATTTCGCGCCGGGTGCGAAACTGAGCGGTGTCTTTTTGAAGTACTCGAAGTATTCGGCTTCGGTGTATTCGCGGCGCAGATCTACCTCAGGCGGGTAGTCACCCATGCCTGATGTTTGGGTAAGGAGATGACGCACGGTGATGTTGCTCCAGGTCGCCGGGACATCCGGAAAAAACTTCGTGATCTTGTCATCAAGCGAAAGCTTTCCTTCTTCGACCAGGATCATTACCGCCGCCGCTGTGAACTGCTTACCAATAGAGCCGGATTGAAAAACGGTTTCAGGTTTCACCGGAACCTTGTGCTCGACGTTTGCAAGGCCATAGCTTTTGAGGATGTCGACACGACCGTTACGAATAATTGCTAGCGATACTCCAGGAATTTTCTCTTTGCGCATCTCGGCGCTTACGAGGCGATCGATCTTCGATTCAATGCGCTGTTGCGACACGGAGGGCCACGCACAGAGAATTACGAAAAGAGAAGCAGCGAACGGATTTTTGACTCTCATACTCTCTTTTCCAAGTTTAGCGCATCCGAGTCTCGATCGTTGAGGGATTGAATCAGAAAGACGCGGCCCAGGACCACTGCGTTCTTATATGCAGCCCGGAGGGCTGCCAGACAGTAGCGGTGGTCGAAGCGCAGCGAAGACCACCGGAAGGCCCCCGAGCGGTTAGTGCCACCCTGAAGGGTGCCAGCCTTCTGACACCCTTTCAGCGTGTGGAATCGCTTGCTCGCGATCCGGGGGTGGTGCGCGAAACGGGCTTACCCCCGGCTACTATCTCTCACCGCTACGCCGTGAAATCAGGAAATTCTTCCCTAAGGCGTTAACAGGAGCCGGGCTCAGCCGTCTTTATATTAGGATGGGGAATAAATGAAACCGAAAGAAGGTACTGACGTTAACTGAGTTAAGGGAGATTGTTATGTTGAGCCTACACGCCAAAAACGTCGGCACTGTCGCGGTGCTGAGCCTGCAAGGTCAAATTGTTACCGGTGAAACGAAGGCTCTGCGCAGTGCGGTGCAAAGCCTGCCGGAAGTCCGCGTAATCAAACTCGATTTGGCCCAGGTCACTATGATCGACGCCGCAGGGTTGGGAGCAATGTTGGAATTACGTGAGCAGACTGAAGCGAGAGGAATCCGTTTTGAGCTCATGAACGTGAGCAAACAGATATGCCGGGTACTTGAGATTACGCGCCTGAATACCGTTTTTCGGGTAACCGCCGCCGTCGATTTCTTTGCGGCAGTTCGGCCCAGCAAACGCGTTTTGACACCGTGGCTCGCGTCGTGCGCGTAGGTAGAGGGGTAAAGGGTTAAGGAGAAGAGTGGGTCCAGGGTCGAAGCAAAACATTAATCCACAGATTACGCAGAAGGAGAACGCCTTCACATCCTCCCCATCACTGACTTTGTAATCTGCGAAATCTGGGATACGGATTCTACTTGCTCGCTGAAGTTCGCGACTCCTCGGGTACAACCTCTAGTCTCAGCTGTTCAGTGCTTCTAATAATTAACACCGCTGCCTTGTTGCCAATGCGATTCTCCGTCAACAGCTTGTGAAGATCGTCGATGCCCGTAGTCGGCTGATCGTCAAAACCGATAATGATGTCCCCCTCCCGCAGTCCGGCATTCCGGGCTGGGCTGTTATCTTCGAAAGACACGATCAAAATTCCGCTTTCAACTGCAAGATTATAGTAGCGCACTATTCGTCGCGGCAGCGGCACGTTCTGACCCGCCAGGCCGATGTAACTGCGGCTGACTTTGCCATCGCGGATTAGCCGGCTGGCTACGAACTTGGCGGTGTCGATCGAAGTTGCAAAACAAATGCCCTGCGCCGGCAGAATCATCGCTGTGTTCACGCCCACCACTTCTCCGCGCGAGTTAACCAGCGGGCCACCAGAGTTACCGGGATTGAGCGCCGCGTCCGTTTGAATCACATCGTCCATTAATCGTCCGGACTGGGCGCGAAGCGAGCGCCCGAGAGCGCTAACCACTCCAGCAGTGACGCTGTACTGAAATCCATACGGATTGCCGATAGCCACAACCAACTGTCCCACGCGTATATTTTGCGCTTCGCCCAGCTTAACGGGGACCAGGTTCGGCGCGTTGATTCGGATCACCGCCAGATCCGTGTCGGGATCGTCTCCGATCAAATCAGCTTCGTATTTGCGTCCATCTGAAACGGTAACCTCTATTCTCTGAGAGCCGTGGACGACGTGACTATTAGTCAGGATGAAACCATCAGGCGTGAAGATGAATCCTGAGCCGCTGCCCTTTACTTCACGGGGAATACCCCGTGGCGGTCGAGAACTTGATCTTCTACTTCTCGGGGGTTGCTGGACTTCAATATAAACAACCGATGGGCTCACCTTCTCAGCCGCCGTAATCACCGCACGCGAATAAGCATCCAGAAGATCGTCGTCTGGGTGTGATTGCGGCAGTGGCGCACTGCCCGATGTTGCCTCAGACTCAAACGGCTCGTCGTTTAGTAATTCAATTTCTCGTCGCATCGCTATAACCTCTTGTTCGTACTCATTCGATTTCTTTAGGGAACCTACGTTTTCCCTCTGCCGCAAGTTCGTATGCTGTTTTTCCGACAGAGTCTCTATCCAGTCGCCGAGTCCCGTAGCGACCGGATGCTTATGGAACTCCCATATCTAGCGGGTTTCTCCGCTCCAGCGGAGCGTAATGCATAGGTTTGGCCTACGCTCATCTACCATTACATTGCGCCCGCTGGAGCGAAACATCGTTTGCCGCCTTGTTTCTCTGTGCCTCCTGTTACTAATAGGCCTGCCCACACCTTACTTTGCCGCTGTAGCTGTTTCTTCCAGTGTCGGGTAGTCGACATAACCGTGCTCCCCGGGCGCATAGAACGTTGCTGAGTCGGGTTGATTTAAGGGTGCGCTTCGCCGAAATCTTTCCGGCAAATCCGGATTGGCTAAGATCTTGGTGCCATAGACGATCGCATCGGCGTGGCCCTCTGCCAAAAGTGCTTCGCCTGAGTCCTTCGTGAATCCGGCGCCGGCGAAATATGTACCTTGAAAAACCGGTCGCAGTTTGGCGTGCCAGCCTTCACCGGTCGAGTCGCTGACATGAACGTAAGCCAGTTTACGGTTGTTCAACTGCTCGAGGATGTATGGATACATCGTGTCTGCATCCGTTTCCTCGATGTCATTGAATGCTATGCGCGGAGAAAACTTCACGCCCACACGTTCCGAACCAACCTCAGCAATCATTGCGTCAAGGACTTCGAACAGGAATCTGGTGCGATTCTCGATCGAGCCGCCGTATTCATCTGAACGAAGATTGGCATTAGTGGAAAGAAACTGCTGCACTATGTAGCCACTTGCCGCGTGTAGTTCGACGCCATCGAAGCCGGCCGTGATCGCATTACCGGCGGCACGGGCAAAATCGTGAACTGTCAAAGCGATTTCCTCGCGCGTTATTTCGCGCGGCGTTACGAAGTCCTTCATTCCTTCATCGGTATAATTCTGTCCCTGTGCACGCACCGCACTTGGCGCCAACGGTTCTACTTGACCAGGCAGAAAGTCCGGCAAGGCGATCCTTCCAGTGTGAAAGAGCTGCATAAAAATCTTACCGCCCTGCGCGTGAACCGAATCAGCGATCGGTCGCCAGCTTGCGATTTGGTCCTCAGTGTAGATTCCCGGCGTGCGCACATAGCCCTTAGCCATGGCGGAGATGTTGGTAGCTTCGCTGACTATCAAACCGGCTGAAGCACGCTGGCCATAGTACTTCGCGGCGAACGGCGGCTGGATTCCTTCGTCGTTAGCGCGACTGCGAGTCATCGGCGCCATGATGATGCGGTTGTTGAGTTCCATATTTCCGACCCGCAGTGGGTCAAAGAGCGTTGGCATAAGATTCCTCCCTCAATGATTAATTATTGGACACGAGCGCAGCCGCTCCTTTGGCACTCACGTCTTTGTTGTAAACGGCAGTTCCCGGCTGTTGGTTGCGACCACCCTCATGCAGAAAGCCAGTATCAATCGCCGCGAATCCGATCTCTTCAATCAGGTTGGCGACAATTTCCTTGGCGCCGGAGTCATCACCGGCGATAAAAATCGCACGTCTGTCCTCAAGCGGTAGGCTGGGATCGCCCTGCGTCGCGAGATGCTTGAAGTAGATAGTATTGAACCCCTTGACCAGCCGCGCTTCCTTCAGATGTGCTGACATCAGTTCGCTCGAGGTAGTTTCATCTCTATCAAGCTCCGCGAACCTGCCGTCACGCTCGGGGTAATAATTTCCGGCATCGATGACCACTTTGCCCTTAAAGTCGTCCGCCGGCAGTGTTCTATATTTTCCAAAAGGAATAGCAAGCAGGACGACTTCACCGAAGTTCGCCGCTTGCTCGATCGTGCCTGCTTTTGCGTTGCCACCAAGTTCTGCCACCAGCGTTTCCAGACCTTCGCCACCACGCGAGTTGCTGAGAACCACTTCATGTCCGGCGCGCACAAACAGCCGCGCGGCGTTTGCGCCGATGTTCCCTGCGCCAACAATTCCTATTTTCATCTCTACTCCTTTCTGAATGATCAACTTTCCAAACGGTTCTGGAACATTTATTCCAGAACTCTGCAAAAAAATTTGCTCGAACTACTCAATTACCGAGAGTGTAACCTTAACGACGTCTGCCAGCGTTGTTCGATCGTGCGTCGCCTTGGCCATGAGCATCAATCCCTGCAGACTGCTGCAAAGAAATCGCGCCACAGCACGAGGATCGCTGACTGACTTCAGTTCGCCTTCCTTCTTCGCGCGCGACAACGCGCGAAAAAAAGCGCCTTCAAGCGCGGCCGTGTTGCGGCTGGTCCTGGCGGCGGTAGCCTCGCAGCGACCCGCTAACTCCGACATTGCGTTACCCATAAAACAGCCACGTCGGGGTCCCTTGCAAGGCGCTCCCTTAACCACTGCGCCGAACAATTGCCGGAGCGCCTTTTTCACCGATGGGGTTCGTTCGAGCAACTCAAAAACCTTTCGCGTCTCGACTTCCTGATAGCGATCGAGGGCCTGCAGGTAAAGCGCATGTTTATCACCGAAGGTGTCATAGAGACTCTGGCGGTTGATTCCCATGTGCTCGACCAGATCCCGTATCGACGCTGCCTCGTAGCCGCGCGACCAGAAGACCTCCATCGCCTTATGGAGTGCCTGATCCCGGTCGAACTCTTTTGGTCGCGCCATCAGCGTGCCTCTCTGTCGTGACCTCTTGGTAGTTTATACTCTTTCTGGAACGAGCAGTCAAGAATACGTCGAGCCGGTGCGGAACGCGGTTTGAAAAACTGGTTGCCTGAACGCCAACTTCTCAGGCAGGTTGGGATACTTGTCCGAATGCTGCGCCTATGGATAGTTGATTGATCACGTCGGACTCGGCAAACACCGCGCAGATAACGTGGCGACGAGCGGGCTTTCCACCTGGTTTCCAAAAATCATTGACCGCCTCTATATACAGGCATATGCTTGCGACCACTCCGATAAGGAATGCGACACCGGCGAGGTAACAGCTTCGCGCCCCGGCCACCCCAGTTGCCGTTAGATCCTTTAACGATAGTTTTCGGCTACTTGCGGGTCTACCCATGATTAATAACGCCAGTTCGGTTAATTCTCAAAACAGGAGATCATCATGTACCTGAGATCAAAACTGACAATAACCTTGATGACCCTATGCGCGGTCGTGGCTCTCCACATATTCGCGTCAGAGACGTTTGGCCAGAACTGCTCGTGCACCAATGGAACCATTACGTGCACCGGGACGATTACCGCCAGCGATTTCTCTACATTGACTCGTGCGTTAACAAACGGGGGCACCTGTGCCACGCCCGTGGCTTGTGCTAGTTCTGGATTTGCAGGACCATTCCACTATCGCGCCACTGCGTTTACTAACACTATCGCCGGCACGACCTGCTACACCGTGAACCTTGCAAATAATTCCTGCGCACAAAGTATCGTAGCCTACGCATATGTAACGAGTTACAACCCGGCATCTGGACAGGAGTGCGTCAACTATCTCGCGGATAATGCACTCGGTGTCGCCGCCGCCGGCAATGACTCGTTCTCATTTAACCTGACACTGAATCAGAGAGTTATCATCGTTGTGTTGGATCGCACTGCAGGAGGCAATTGCGCGGGAGGCACCTATACACTGACGATTAGCCATACAGGCGCCAGCGCCACTGTGTGCCCCGGCACTCCCTCGGCGTCCGACGGAGTCGTAACCGGCACAATCACTGCAACTGATGGCGCGCCGCTGGCCGGCACGGTAGTGAACCTGAGCGGCACTCAATCGCGTAAGACTATAACGGACGCCAACGGCAACTATCGTTTTGATAACGTTGAGACAACTGGCTTCTACACGGTCACGCCTGCGCGGACGAACTACAGCTTTAGTCCGTCGGAACGTTCCTTCAGCCAGCTTGGCGTTAGCACGGAGGCGGCGTTTGCCGGATCTCTCAACGGTGATAACGCCAATCCATTGGACACGCCGGAGTATTTCGTGCGCCAACACTATCTCGATTTCCTCGGACGCGAGCCTGACGAGAGCGGGTTCAACTTCTGGAGCGATCAGATGCTTGAGTGTGGCACGGACACGGGCTGCCTCGAACGAAGACGAATTAATGTTTCTGTGGCTTACTTTCTCTCAATCGAGTTCCAGCAAACAGGAGGACTGGTCGATGGTCTCTACCGGGCGAGCTATGGGGTGCATCCGCAATTCGCCGAGTTCATGCCTGATACGCAGACGATCGCGCGTGGCGTTGTTGTCGGCCGCACCGGTTGGGAGCAACTGTTGACAGCAAACAAACAAGCTTTCCTCGATGACTGGGTGAACAGGCCGGCCTTCCGTGCGGCTTACGATCTGCTGACCAACGATCGTTATGTCGACTCACTAATTGCGAACACGGGAATCGGCTTCACGCCGAGCGAACGCGGCGCGCTTGTGAACGGCTTGACCTTCGGAACTCTCTCACGCGCCGGCGTGTTGCAACGCATAGCTGAAGACGAGCGGTTCGTTAGAGCAAAGTCTAACGAGGCATTTGTGATGATGGAATACTTCGGTTACCTGCGCCGCGATCCGGATGCCAGTGGCTATCAATTCTGGCTCGATAAGCTGAATCAGTTTGGCGGCAACTTCGAGCAGGCCGAGATGGTCAAGGCATTTATCGTGTCGGGTGAATACCGCAGTCGCTTCGCGAGATAACTATGACCTTAGAAGGCCGCGGATTAACGCATAATAAAAAGGTGCGGTACATCTTCGCGTCGTTCAGCGCGATGTCGAAGCCATAGATGTGGACGTAGACACCCTTGAAATCATCATAGTGGTGCTCATCATTCCCTCTCTTGTCTCTACAATGGCACCTGGAGGTGGTACTGACTCGGGTCTGTTGAGAACTACTCCAGCACGTGAATATTCTTCTCGCGACAGATTTCTTTCAGGATCCTGGGCCAGACCGTTACGCTCACCTCTCCAAGGTGCGCCTTGCGAAGCAACAACATCACCGTGCGCGACTGCCCAATGCCCCCACCAATGCTGAGCGGGACCTCGTCATTCAAGACAGCCTGGTGATAGGGCAGCTTGAGGAAGTCGAGCTGATCCGTGAGCTCGAGTTGCTGCCTTAGAGTTGAAGCATTTACGCGGATTCCCATCGAACTTAATTCGTGCCGGCGCCGTGTCACCGGATTCCAAACGAGAATGTCGCCATTCAGTCCATGAAACCTGCTGCCGTTATCGGGGTGGGTCTCCGTTACCCAATCATCGTAGTCCGCAGCTCGCATCTCATGCGGATAACCGTCCTTGAGTACCCAGCCGATGCCGTAGATAAAGACCGCCGGATACTCCTGAAGAATTGCTGTCTCCCGAGCCTTTCTTGGCAGATCAGGATACCTTTCCAATAACTCCTCAGCGTGAATGAACGTCAACTTCTCAGGCAGGTTCGGATATTTGTCCGTCCGCAGCTGTGGGAAGAGTCCGTGGATGAGGGTTTCAGCGCCCTTGATGACTTTCCAAATACTCTCGACCGTTTGCGTCAGGTAATCCAGGTTACGCTGGTCGGCCCGCATTGATTTCTCCCAATCCCACTGATCGACGTAGGCGCTGTGATCGTGATCAAGAAAGTAGTCCTTGCGCACTGCCCGCATATCCGTGATCAGGCCCTCGCCGGGTTTCATTCCAAACTGCTTCAAGGCAATTCGTTTCCACTTGGTTGCCGCCTGCACTACTTGAACCTCAAGCGGATGCTGGTCATGGTCGTTGGAAATGTGAAACTGTACGGGAGTGCGTGAGCCGTCGCGATCCAAATAATCGTTAACTCCGCTTTCCACGTCGACGATCAAAGGGACCTCGACTCGCATCAGGTTGAGTTCCCGGCAAAGATTGTCCTCGATATACCGTTTGAGGATCATGATCGCGTGCTGGGTGTTCTTCGGGTCCAGCAGCGAGCGATAATCGTCGGGAAGTATCCTCGCTAATTCGTCGTAATTTCCGATACCAGGGCCGGCAAGATCTGCCACCTTATCAATCATCATACTAGTGCTCATCATTCCACCTCCGTTATTTCGCAGACGGCTGATAGCCGCCTCAGCCTCTCACTTTGCGCCGAAATTGGGCGCTTAAATTTATGCCGCCACCGCTTCCCCGACTCGGGAAACTTCAACCCCGGTTTCTTTAAGCTTCCTTAATCGCTGGTGGCCCAGGATCGCTGCGCCCAGAGCCGTCGTGTACTGAACCATTTCGCCTTCAGGCACATTTACTTCTGAATTCAACCTCTCGCGCACGACGCGCGCCATCGTGCCGAAGCGCAGGATGCCGCCGATTAGCGTGTATTCGGGCTCCATCTGAACTCGCTTCATTAACTGGAAAGAACGATCGACCAGCGACGAGATCGCGCCATGCATGATGTCAGCGGGTGGTGCGCCCAGGGACAGTTGATTGATCACTTCGGACTCGGCAAACACCGCGCAAACGCCGGAGATTGGTACGGCCACTTTGGAGGTAGCGACAAGCGGGCCGATTTCCTCAGTCGAGTAACCCATGTAGCGCGCAGTCTTTTCGATGAACGCGCCCGTACCCGCGGCGCACTTGTCGTTCAGCCGGAAGGACCTGACTTTTGCATGCTCGTCGAGTCGGCTTGCCTTCATCGTTTGGCCCCCGACGTCGAGGACCGTACGTGTTTTCGGGAAGAGAAAAGTCGTGCCGCGTGCACTCGCAGTTAAATCAGTCACGGACACGTTACTGAATGGGACCATGTGGCGACCGAAGCCGGTAGCGACAACATAGGCGACCTCGGCATCCTGCAGACCGGCTTGCGCGAGCGACAAGTCAAAAAGTTTGCGTGAGACGTCGGCAAGTTTGAAACCGGTATTTGTCAGGGCCTTGCCCACAATGCGAAAGTCATCAGAGAGAATCAGCGCCTTGGCGTAGGTCGAACCGACATCAATGCCAACGGTGTAGGTCATAACTTTTCTTTTGCGCAGCCTTTGCGGCCGAACTACGCAACCTCCTGAATCGTTACCGGTACGCGGCTGGCGCGGATGTGGTCCAGCGCGAACAGGGCCGCGCCCAGTGCGCCCATGTAATGAGAATCAGCGCTCACGTTCACCTGCAAGTTCATTCCCTTATTAAGCGCTTCGATCATGCCGATGTTCCGGGCGACACCGCCGGTGAACGTAACCTCCGGATCGATGCCCACCCGCCGCAGCAATCCGATAGAGCGCGCCGCAATTGATTGATGGACGCCGAGAAGGATGTCCTCAATCTTCTTCCCTTTCCCCAGCCAGGATAGAACTTCCGACTCCGCGAAGACCGTGCAGGTGGTGCTGATCTTCACCGCTCGCTCGGCGCGCAGCGCCACTTCACCCAATTCATCCAGTGGAATGTCGAGCGCAGCAGACGCCGCACCCAGAAATCTGCCGGTGCCGGCCGCGCATTTATCGTTCATGCAGAAGTCGACGATCTCACCGGTCGCGTTAACCCGAATTGCCTTCGTGTCCTGACCGCCCATGTCCACCACCGTGCGGGTTTGCGGAAACATGTGGACCGCGCCTCGCCCATGGCAACTGATCTCGGTGACCTGCGTATTGCCGAACGTCACGCGATAGCGACCGTAACCGGTGCCGATTACGTATTCGACCTCGCGCTCATCGAGGCGACCGGCAGCCAGCGCTTGTGCAAAAGCATTCTCCGCTGCTGCAATAACGTTCGCGCCGGTATCGATCAGTGCGCGCCCCACAATCGTGCCCGCTTCATCGATGATCACTGCTTTGGTTTGAGTTGAACCAACGTCAACGCCTGCTGCGTATGCCATAAAGACTCCCCGGTCTTTTCTCTATTCCTTTAGGAGAGGAGAGCGCTCGTCTGCCCCCAAGCGAGCACCCTCCCGAGATCCTCCCAAAGGACGCCACCTTAACGCGCGGCGGCCATTCGTCGCGACGCCAGACCCTCAAAAAAGGCATCGGCGCGGTTCTTCAACTGGGCCTCAGACACTACCCGTCGGTCCATCATGTCTGACTCGATGAAGAGGCTGGCAATGTCGTGAGACGCCATCAACGCGCGACGGCCGTCAGCCAGTCCGGTCGAGACGGTCCGACAACTCTTAATCGGGTGGTAGACCACACCGTCCACGTGAAATGGATCAATCATCTGGCCCAGCGCCTGTTCCTGATAGAACATGCTATCCATCGCATTGCGCACGTAGATCAGGACCCCTTCCGCAAAACTTTCGAGTGGATGCTTGAGGTCATATTCGTATCCCTGGCCCACTCCACCCGCAGCAAACCAAAGATAGGTTGAGTTCACGAACGTGCCGCCCCATTCGCTGAACAGTTCGTTAAAGCGACGAAAGATCGGATAACAGGGAACACCGACGAATAAGAGCCGGTACTTTTCGTCGGTCATCGTGCCGATGCCTTGCGAAGCCTTGAATTCCATCTCTTCGACCAGGTCTTCGAAATACTTCGCGCCCTCGTATGTGCCGCGAAAACCATTCGACACACCAAGGTAGATCGTTCCATCGGTGAGCGCGTTGAAGACCGACGGCGTACTCTGATTTAGTTCGAGCAGGCGCCGCCAGCCGCGACTCATCACGTTCGCGTATTGCAAAGTCTCACGCAGGCGATCTATGTCAAACTTCTTACCGCTGAGACGTTCGCAAGTTGTGATTAACTCTTTAACCTGGGCCAGGACGTACTTGCGATCGTTCTCGAAGTCAGGTTCTCCGGGCCACGTTTGTTTGCCGCAGGCGCGCGTTCCCGGAATATCCAGGGTGAAGATGGGAATCTGATACATGCGCTCCCAGATTTCCGCCCACTTGATGTAGGTGTTGCACGCGTTCGTCAGAACAGCGATCGAGGGCGGTGGAATGCGACCCATCGGATGCTCGCCATGTCTAAGTTGCACAGCCACATCGGCCTTAACATATCCACAAATGTCCGGAGAATAGCCGTAGTCTTCGGCCTGGTTAAGGTACTCGTGCGCGACGCGACGTACTGCTGTCTGCAGCGAATTAATCTCGGGCATCACGATCGGCAGATCAAAGACGCGCAATAGTTCGGCCATGCTGCCCATAACGAAAACATAGGCGGCCTGACCACCGGTCTCGGAAATGTGATTGAGTTCGGTGAACCACTTTTGAAAAAGGGCCGCGCCATCACGATTGCCGCGGCCGACGATATCAAGTGTCTGAGTCATGTTCTTGCAGAGTCAGCTAAACAAAATATTTTCGACGAACGTCTCCAACTGAATTTCCATCGAATCGAAGCTGGTCATGTTCTCTTCAAATTCGCCGACGAAATAAGGGATGCCGGCCTGGTCGAGCGCGCGCGTGTAGGCGACCTGTTCCTCGAGTCCCGGCTCGCACATTTTTGCCGCGGTGATAATGGCGGCCTCAGCGCGAGAGTTTCGCATCCGCGCCAGCAGCATTTCCTCTTTTGGTTTGCGTAGATCATGTTGGACCGGGCTATAGGAAGATTTTTCGAGATACGCTTCGGCCAGATTTCGCAGCGGTTCGCCCTCAAGCGGAACGTCTTCCAGCAACCAGCGCAATCCGATCAGCAGGTCGTCATCGACCACGTAGCACGAACGCGCAATAGCACGAATTAGATCGAGCGGAGGCTGTTCGCAGAAACCACCTTCGAAGACCACCCGCACTTTGTCTTGAGTGCGTGAACCGCGCGCGCGAATCTGGGGAAGCAGCGTGCACAGCAGTTGGTTGTGTTCTTCGCGAGGAATCAGTCCGGCAAGTGCGACGAGCACGTACGCTTCATCGGCCGAAACGAGCCAGGGAGTGTTTTTCTTTATTTCGTAAAGCTCACGAATCAGCCTGCGGTTTTCATTGAAGACAGCGATCGAATTCTGCAGCGCCGCGTTGGTGATTGTCTCGCCGGAAATTTGTTCGATCGATCTTTTCAACCTGTCGTACTCGCCTTGGAGATAAATGACGGAATGAGGCGAATTCGGGTTCTGCGGCAGGTAGAGAATCTGACATGGATAGGAAACATTGCGTCCCCACACAGCCGCGAGATTACGCGCGGCGTCACAAATGGGATGGGTAACGAACATCTCGAGCGTGACAACATCGCTCAGGGCGAGTTCCAGCGAAGTCTTCAGGATTGAACAAAGGTAGGATCCAAAGCGAGAGTCTGACTGGACTGCTTCGATAGGTGCGCCGCGGACTTTGAATGGCAACAGACCGGCGGCATGAACGATCTCTTCAGGAAACGCGACCTGAAAGTGGCCGACTACTTTGCCGCCGCGGTCGCGCCAACGCTTTACCGTGGGAAAGGTCGTGTCTTCGAAGAGCTCGCGACACTCATAGATTGCGTCGTCGAGCGATCTGTTTTGCCATTCATGAAAGATTACTTCACTCATGGAGGTTTTCACCCAACCATGTTTAGTCCGCCGTTGACGCTATAGACCTGACCAGTGATGTAGCTGGCTGCGTCCGAAGCAAGAAACACAACCAGCGGAGCGATCTCTTCCGGTTGTCCCAGACGTTTCAGGGGAATGAAGTTGACTATCGAGCCCAGAATTTTCGCGGTGAGTGGGTCTTCGCGCATTTCTTCGATTAAGGGTGTTTCGCAGAGGCCCGGTGAAACCACGTTGATTCGAATATTGTCGCGCGCATGCTCGCGTGCGAGCGTCTTCGAAAACGCCATAATGGCGGCCTTCGAGCTGGCGTAGATTGCTTCCCCGAAGGAGCCGACTCGCCCTGTGTCTGAGCTGATGTTGACGATCGTCCCCTGCTTACGCTCTACCATATCCGGCAGGATCGCGTGGCACATGTTGACGATGCCCAAAAAATTAATATTCAACACTTTCTGCCAAAGTTCCGGCGTAGTCTTCAGGAAAGGAAGCAAACGATCCCAGCCGGCACAATTAACCAGGACATCAATCCTGGTGAACATTCTCAGCGTCTCCTCCCGGAGTCGGTCGATGTCTTCACGTTTGGTCACGTCCGTTTGAACGGCGACGACGCGCCGGCAATCGCATTTGACGATCTCCATAGCCGTTTGCTCAGCATCTGCCAAACGGAGATCGGCGATTACGACGTTGGCACCCGCCTCAGCAAAAGCCTGGACAACCGCACGACCAATACCTCGCGCGCCGCCCGTTACGATTACCGTTTTGTCTTTGAAGTCCTGGCTCATGACTGGTTCTTACTGGTTCCTCAGCACGTTTCCTAATTCGCAGTGACTCCGTCCTGACGGATGGGCCTACTAAATCCCGCCTCTTCGAGGTTGATCGGAATATCATCAGCGCGCACTTTTTCCTTATCCAGCTTGAATAATTCCATCGCATTCTCGCGCAGAATTTTTCTTTGCACTTCCTCCTTCAGTCCCAGTTCGCACAGTTGCTTCAAACTCTCCTTCCACGGCAGGCCGTTCGTACCCCAGATGCACCGGTCACGACCTAAACGGCTGTTGATGAATTGAACGATTTGGGGTGAGAGATATTTTGGGAGCCAGGCATCGATACCAAACCAGATGTTCTCCCACTTGTAACAGACCGAAAGTAGTTCATCGACCCAGGGCCAGCCTGTATGCGCGCCGATCATTTTGAGGTCCGGGAAATCACAGGCGATGCGATCGAGAAACATCGGGCGGGCGCCATCGCTGGGACTAGCCTCGAGTACGTGGCCTACCTGCATCGAAACCGGCACGTCCAGCTCGACGCATTTCGCGTAGAGGGGGTACATCTTCGCGTCGTTCAGCGCTATGTCGAATCCGTAGATATGGACATAGACACCCTTAAATCCGTGCCTGGTGACCGCCAGTTCGATTTCGGCGAGACTTTCTTTGATACGAAACGGGTTGTAACCGGCCAGTCCCACAAATCTATCGGGATATTGTTCGGTGTACTGAAGCACGTCCTCAAGTTGGGTATCCATGTACATCCACTTGCGCCAGTACGACCACATCTTGCACTGGGTGATGAAGACTTTCTCCACGCCGGCCTCATCCATCTTGCCGAGCATGTTTTCGATGGAAGCGAACCGCGGCAAACCGCCAATCGCCTTCTCCATGCGGCAGACGAGTTCGCCTTCCTTGGCGCGGTCCCACTGCTCCATAAACTCCGGCGTGGCGACGTAGTACATAAAATCAATGGCCTGGATCATTTTTGACATGGTTCTCCTCCACGTTGTGACCAGAAGAGCAACTAACGTGCCTACCTGTTTCAGGATTCGCTCCTGATCAAATCGCTTTATCTGCAAGGTGAAGTTGTATTTCCGAGGCCAGGCGAAATCAGGATTGGGCGGTTTCCCGCATATCAATGAGTAACTTTTCGCTAATTCAGCGCCTAAATCGCGTGCTGCTCGTGAAATCCGCTGATTCTATCCGGCATATCGGTTGCTCTCCGCTTCTGCAGGGGGCATTGAAGATCAACTGAGCAGCGGCTGGCTGGCGGTGTTCACGACACTTGAATCAGACCAGAGATAGGTCTGATTCCAGGAGGAGGTGCATCATGATGTTTGTAGTGTATGTGGTTGTCGTTGCTCTGGTGGCGGCAAGCCTCTTCTTCGCAATCCGCTATTTTGTTCGCGCGTACACACGTTATCGAGACTCCCGCATAATCATCTGTCCGGAAAACGATGAGGCCGCGATCGTCGAGGTCGACGCGATGCATGCTGCGTTAACTTCGGCGTTCGGCAAGCCGGATATCCGCCTGCAAAACTGTGGACGCTGGCCACTTCTTCAGCACTGCGGCCAGGAATGCCTGGTGCAACTCGACGTTGCGCCGCCAGAGTGTCTGGTGCGCGGCGTCCTGATGAGGTGGTATGAGTTCAAAGCCTGCCTCTACTGTGGCAAACCGTTTCCTCAGATTCAGTTGTTGGACCACAAGCCGGCCTTGCAGAGCCCCGAGGGCAAACTTGTGGAGTGGAGTGAAGTTGACATCAATGATCTCGAGACGGTGATGAACACCTACACACCAGTCTGTTGGGATTGCTACATCGCCCAATCATTTGTACGTGACCATCCTGAAGCGGTTGTTTACCGGCCCTGGCAACCGGGTATTCATCGGTCACCGTGAAGATTCAATTACATCCCGAGTCCGGAACGACAATCGCCCGCTGCGGCGGTTGCGTTTAGGCGTGGGCATCTGCCGAACGACCTTGTTTCGAGGTTAGTGAGATTTAGGTGAGAAGCTAAAGCATTTGACACATTATGAAAACAATCATTGAACCTTTCAGAGTCAAGGTAGTCGAACCCATCAAGATGACAACGCGCGAGCGAGCGCGAAGGCTACCTTAAAGACGCTGCTTATAACCTTTTCCTGCTCAGAGCGGAAAACGTGATCATTGATTTGCTCACCGATAGCGGCACCGGGGCGATGAGCGCGGAGCAATGGTCGGCGTTGATGCGCGGCGACGAGTCTTATGCCGGCAGCAAGAGTTTCTATCGTCTTGAAGCTGTCGTGCGGGACATCTTTGGTTTCAAGCAAGTGATTCCTATGCACCAGGGACGCGCCGCCGAACGCATACTCTTCTCGGTCATGTGCCGGAAAGGGAGCATCGTTCCCAACAACACCCACTTCGATACTACGCGCGCCAACATCGAATATCTCGGGGCGGAAGCGGTCGACTTGCCGATTCCGGAATTCTATCAACCTGCGGTCAAGCATCCGTTCAAAGGCAACATGGACACGGAAGCCCTGGCTCACTTCATCAAACGAGTGGGCCCGGAGCGCATTCCCCTGGTTATGCTAACGGTAACGAACAATTCTGGTGGCGGACAGCCTGTCTCGATGGCGAACATCCGGCAAGTGAAAGCGATCTGCTCTCGTTACGGACTGCCGCTGTATTTCGATGCGTGTCGATTTGCCGAGAACGCTTACTTCATCAAGCTGCGCGAGGCGGGTTATGCAAACAAATCCGTGAAGGAGATCGCGCGTGAGATGTTCTCATATGCCGATGGCTGCACGATGTCTGCGAAGAAGGACGGGCTCGCGAACATCGGCGGTTTCCTTTGCACAAACGATGATCAGCTGGCCCAGCAGGAGAAGGACCTGCTTATCCTGACCGAAGGCTTTCCTACCTACGGCGGTCTGGCCGGTCGCGATCTCGAGGCCATAGCGGTTGGTCTGGAAGAGGTGTTGCACGAGGACTACCTACAGTATCGTTTCGCCTCAATTCGCTATCTGGGCGAGCACATCGCGCGTGCGGGCGTGCCAATCGTGCAACCGCCCGGAGGCCATGCAATCTATATCGATGCGAAGGCAATGCTGCCACATATTCCACCGCTTCAGTATCCGGGTCAGGCTCTCGCCGTTGAGCTTTACCGCGAGGCCGGCATTCGTTCCTGCGAAATCGGCTCGGTCATGCACGCGGAAAAGGATCCGGAAACCGGTGAAGAAATGTCATCAGCGATGGAGTTGGTGCGTCTGGCGATCCCACATCGGGTTTATACGCAGAGCCACATTGATTATGTGGTCGAAGCGATACTCCAGGTCTATGAGCGCCGCACATCGATTAACGGATACCACATCGTCAGCCAGCCGAAATTCCTGCGGCATTTCACCGCGCGTTTTGAGCCGGTGGACGGATTAACAGAACTAGCAAGCGTGAGGAGCTATCATGGAGAACCAGTACTTTTACACAACTGAGGTCGAATGGACCGGCGAGCGTCACGGAGATTTGCGCGCGCCCGTGTTGCCGAACGTGCAAGTCGATGCTCCGCCTGAGTTCAAAGGGCACGAAGGGGTGTGGACGCCCGAGCATCTCTTTGTGGCCGCGGTAAATTCATGTTTTATGACTACCTTCCTGGCCATTGCTGAAAACTCAAAACTTGAATTCCTCAGCTTCAGCGCCGACGCGAAGGGAAAGTTAGAAAAGCTCGACGACCGCGGTTTTATCATGACCGAGATCGTGCTGCGTCCCAAACTTCTTATTAGCCACGCCCGCGATGCTGAACGCGCCGGGCGCATTCTTCAGAAAGCGGAAAAAAACTGTCTGATCTCCAACTCGATCAAGACAGAAACGAAACTCGAATCCGAGGTTAGCTTCGCTGGTGAATAGAGAATCTGATACCGCCAGTTTGCATTGAGTGCAACGGTTTCTAAGCAGGGGGTCAACTACGTATTCCGAGTTCGTAGAATTGCGGTAGACTCTCCGCTACGTGTCAAAGAGCGGAGCATCAGAATCCAAAGTAGCGATTGTGGCGGCGATCATCGGGAACCTTGGTGTTGCCGTCACCAAGTTTGTCGCCGCCGCAATCACCGGCAGCTCGGCGATGCTGTCGGAGGGTATTCACTCGCTGGTAGATACAGGCAATGGCGTGTTGCTCTTGTATGGCCTGCGCCAAAGCCGACGGCCTCCCGACTTCACACATCCTTTTGGACACGGGAAAGAACTTTATTTCTGGTCGTTGATCGTGGCCATCACGGTCTTCGCGCTGGGCGGTGGGATGTCGATCTACGAAGGCATCTGGCATCTCAATCACCCGGCGCCTCTGGCTGATCCGTTCTGGAATTATGTCGTCCTGGGATGCGCGTTTTGTTTTGAAGGAGCGACCTTGTTGTTTGGCTGGAAAGCCTTTCGTACTGTGAAGGGTAATCGAGGCATCGTGGAAGCGATGCACAAAAGCAAGGACCCCTCAACCTTTATCGTGGTCTTCGAAGATTCGGGCGCTTTGCTGGGTTTAGCGATCGCGTTCTGTGGCGTTTTCTTCGGGCATCAACTGGACAATCATTACCTTGACGGCATTGCTTCGATCGTCATTGGACTGATGCTCGCAACCATGGCCTTCTTTCTGGCCTTTGAGACGAAAGGACTGCTAATTGGTGAGGGAGTCGATCGCGAGACATTGGGACGCCTGCGCCGGGTTGTTGAAAGCGACCCGGGCGTAGCTCATGTCAGTCGACTGCTCACGATGTACTTCGGGCCACACGAAGTGCTGCTGACGCTGGAAGTCAAATTCCGCGACGAACTGTCTGCAGTTGGCGTCAGGGCAACGGTTGCACGAGTACAAAGGAACGTGAGAAAAGAATTTTCGGACATTACAAGAATCTATTTTGCTTCGGAATCAGTCGCCGCAGAGGAACCTCATGATACCCACGAGTGAGATGACGGTTAGGATTTGTCGCCTGCCGACCAATGCCAGCGTCGGAGATCAATAGCCTGGAAAAAGCTGCGGCGCTCCCGGTAAGGCGAGCGCCGCAAAAATCGAAACGCAGGTTGGACCTGATTCACTTGGGAATTGTCAGATCCCAGCCAACCTGAATCTTGTCCGGGTCTTTGATCTTGTCCTTGTTAGCGTAGTAGATGCGCATGTACTCGTTGGCATCTCCATAAAACTGTTTGCTGATTTTGGACAGACTATCGCCGCCCTTGACGGTATAGGTCTGCCCTCCGGACGTTCCCCCTTCCGCACCGGCCGCCACCGCCATGCCGGCATCGATATCAGCGGTAAGGTCGTTGGCGTAGTTGCCGTCCACCAGCTTGATCTGTTCCCAAACTTTGTTCTTTGCGTCTTCAGAAGGCGCCGTCCCCTTTATGTACAGCTTGTTGTCCTGCACGTGCAGGTTAGCGAGTCGGACGTCTTGCTGTTCGATAATGTTGAGTACCGATTGGTATTTCGCCTTCAGGTCGTTGAAGCGTTTCTGTGCATCTGGCTGTTCCTGCGCCGCCGAAGCACCGCCCCCAAACATTTTGTCAAAGATTCCCATTTTTCTATCCTCCTAAATTCGCCTAACGTTTAATGGCAAGTCACAATGCTGACCGCCGGTTGATTACAACTACTACTGCGTGTTGACCCACTCATTGTGCTTCGAGATTCAATCTCGTGTGGGTTATCTGCCGGGTGAAACCAGGGCAGCGAATGCATCACTGCGCCGGCGCGCTCCGACTTCGAATCATCCTCCAGATCCAGAGCACCAGGATCGCCCCGAGGAGTGAAAGGATTAGTCCGCCAGGATGTAACCCATTCTCGCGGCGCCAAATCAAACCGCCGACCAGGCCACCAATAATGGACCCAACGATTCCGAGTACGATTGTCGCCAACACCCCCATCGGATCTCTGCCGGGCATGATCAAGCGGGCTAGTGCACCCGCAATCAGACCGATGATCAACCACCATATCCAACTCAGCATAATGGTTTCCTCCTTCTGCCGAAGAGCATGCTGCTCCCAAAAGCTGCCGTTAGTCTTTCAGAACGAAAGTTATTTTCATCCTGACTCGGTACTCAGTTATCTTCCCGTCGCTCACCTGAACTTCGTGGTCCTGAATCCAGGCGCCCTGTACCTGGTCCAAAGTCTTGGAGGCCCGGGTAATACCCGTTTGAATCGCATCCTCGAAACTCTTCGTCGAAGAGGCTGTGATTTCCGTAACCTTAGCTACACTCATGTGATCCTCCCATCGAGATGTTGTGATCTTCCAAAGATCGATCTTACTTGAAGAAATTTCCGGCAATACGGCTTAAGTCGTCAGTCACACTGCCATCGCGATTGGAGTCGAGCATGGAACTGATGCTGCCCATCAGTCCTGGATCTGCGGGCTGAGCTTGTTGTTGCTGAGCGAGAAATTGTGACAGGCCATTTGGGTCGAGACCGTTTTGCTGTTGTTCACGACCTACTGCTCCCATGACAAGCGGAGCGACCATTTCAAGCAAGTTCCCGGCAGAGTTTTGATCCATTCCAGTAGCCTGTGCGAGATTGTTTTCCACTGCTGGACGATCACCGCCCAAAACGTGACTGAGAATGCCCGACCCGTTTGCGGCTTGCGGGTTCCCAATATACGAAGTGACCTGATCTAGAATGCTGCCGTCATGATCACTAGCTACGGCCTGATGTAAATCCTGAGCGCCCTGCGGTTGTGAAGCATTACGCGCGAGCGCGGCTACGATAACGGGCACGGCAAGTTGAACTGCCGTCTGGGCAGTGCTCTCACTGATGCCGAGTCGCTGAGCCAGCATGCCAGCTGCTGCGCCGCCGACCTTTTGCGTAATCATCTGCGTTATCAAGTTCATCTGGGTCTCCTTTTGTTTCCTGTCGACAGATCTATTTCATTCAGGTGCGTCGCATCAGACTCCACCCCAAGATGTCAGTGTTATCTCGAAGTTATCTTTCGAACTGGCTCTCTAAGCTTCTTCCGACGATAGCGCGCAAGAATCGGACAGTTTCAACGAGACTCCCTCCGGTACTTGAGCGAAGGTTGTCAGTGTGTTGGTCGGGGAAAGATTAAAGCCGAAACGCAAAAAAAGGGGGGTTACGCGTTGAAGGGTTAAGCTTTCAGCAGTTGATTTAACGCGGTGAGTCTATGCGCAGTATCTGTTGGAGTCAAGGTCATGCAGCAAAGGGGCACGGATGCATTTTCAATGTTGAACCGGAGTCCGCGTTTAAGGATAAGGCGCAAGCCAATACAAAATCAGAACGGGAGCGGTAGCGACCGGCCGAACACTCAAGTTCTTCAAAGATTTTGCATTGCTTGTTCCGCTTTACCGTTGAGTCACTGGCCGGTCGCTACCGCTCCCGGTTCTGATTTCGTTACTAATCGGATGAAGTCGAGTCAAACTGCATCAGTGGGTGAGCCAACGCAGTTCCCTACATCGCTACAGTTGCTCCAGCAGGATTTTAGAACAGCTCACAGACCGGTCCTTCGTTCCAGTTCTTCGGGATACCTCGCCCCTTGCACTTCGATCGCTGCAGCGGCGTTATCAATCTCACGTAAGTCGTCGGCGGTAAGTTCGACTGAGACCGCTCCGATGTTCTCTTCGAGTCGATGAAGTTTGGTCGTGCCTGGGATAGGAACGATCCATGGTTTCTGCGCCAAAAGCCAGGCAAGCGCTAACTGGGCCGGTGTCGCATTCTTACGCTTTCCGATCGACTGCAGCAGATCAACCAGCGCCTGATTCGCTTGCCTGGACTGGGGCGTAAAGCGAGGGACGATGTTGCGGAAATCGGACTTGTCGAACGTGGTGTTCTCGTCGATCTTTCCAGTCAGGAAGCCCTTACCAAGAGGACTGAACGGAACGAACCCGATGCCTAGCTCCTCGAGGGCGGGTAACACTTCCTCTTCCGGTTTTCTCCACCACAAAGAGTACTCGCTCTGGAGCGCCGTCACCTGCTGAACTGCATGTGCGCGACGGATCGTTTGCACTCCTGCTTCGGAAAGGCCGAAGTGCTTGACCTTCCCTTCTCTAATAAGGTCCTTGACGGCACCAGCCACGTCCTCAATTGGCACAGCTGGATCAACGCGATGCTGATAGAACAGATCGATGGTATCCGTGTTGAGTCGCTTGAGCGACGCCTCGGCCACCTCCCTGATATGCTCGGGCCGACTATCGGTTCCGCTCTGCTTGTCACCATCAAACTTGAACCCGAACTTCGTCGCGATCACTACTTGATCACGCATGGGTGCGAGCGCTTCGCCAAGCAGCTCTTCGTTTTTGAATGGCCCGTAGGCTTCTGCGGAATCGAAGAATGTAATACCACGTTCCACCGCCGTTCGAATCAACGAGATCGCCTCGTGCTTATCGGTGGCGGGACCGTAACCATAACTAAGACCCATACAGCCAAGTCCGAGAGCTGATACTTCCAGGTTACCGTTTCCTAGTTTGCGCTTCTGCATGTCGTTCCTTCCACTACTCAGATTTCAGAGAAGCCATATCGATGGAGAAGCGATACTTCACATCCGACTTGAGTAACCTGTCGTAAGCTTCGTTGACCTTCTGAATAGGAATAACTTCGACGTCGGCAGTGATCTTGTGTTCGCCGCAAAAGTCGAGCATCTCCTGGGTTTCTTTAATACCGCCGATGGGCGAGCCGGAGAGGCTGCGGCGGCCCATGATCAGATTGAAAGCGGCAACTGCGAGCGGTTTATTCGGCGCACCAACGAGGGTGAGGTTGCCGTCGCGCCGGAGCAGATTCAGGTAAGCGTTGATGTCATGATCGGCGGAAACAGCGTCGAGAATGAAATCGAAACTGCCGGCATGCTTTTCCATCTCGTCAGCGTTGCGTGAGATGACCACCTCATCTGCTCCGAGCCGCAGAGCGTCTTCCTTCTTATTCGGTGAAGTCGTGAACACCACCACGTGCGCTCCGAGCGCGTGTGCAAACTTCACGCCCATGTGACCGAGTCCGCCCAGGCCAACAATCCCTACCTTCTTGCCCTTAGTCACGCCCCAGTGACGCATCGGGGAATACGTCGTGATCCCCGCGCACAGAAGCGGTCCGACGCCGGCGAGTTCGAGGTTGTCTGGAACGTGGAGCACAAAATTCTGGTCAACCACGATGCTGTCAGAGTATCCGCCGTAGGTGACGCCTCCCAGATGCGAGTCCGGAAAGTTGTACGTCAGAATAAAGTTCGGGCAAAACTGTTCCTGGCCGGCCTGGCACTCGGGACAAGTGCGGTCGGAGTCGACCATGCAACCGACCGCCGCTAGATCGCCGGGCTTGAAACTGGTGACGGCTGATCCGACCATGGTGACACGTCCGACGATCTCGTGACCGGGCACGCACGGGTAGACGGTTGGCATGACGTCATTCCACTCGTCTCGGACCTGATGAAGATCAGAGTGACATACGCCACAGAAAAGTATCTCGAGCTGAACGTCGTTTTCTTCGGGCGAGCGACGCGGGATTGTCGTAGGGGCGAGCGGGGCTGTCGCACCGGCGGCAGCGTAAGCTTTCGCGTTATTCATGAATCCATTTTTCCTCTATTTAGAATTGAACTGATTTCATATTAGTTTACCCCGGCATGGCGTTCTGGTCGTACTGCCAGCGCTCGCCGCCTCGTCGAACGCGAGCGAAGAGGAGAGCTCCCGATACTCGTCGGCCTATCCGCTCATTGAGGTACCTTCATTTTGCTTCGTTGCCCAAGGCAGCAAGAAGGGCCTGCTCGGCGGGAAATGTTTCGTTACAATCCCAGGCACTACTTGATATTCACGGTCGATCTGCCGGTCACCTTTCAGGTTGAGGAAGCGCCGGAAGAGAAACCTTATTTCGGTTTCCGACTGGGATTGGATCCCGCGCTCGTGGCCTCGGTTTTGATGGAATTTGATATTCAGATCAAGAAGGGCGACGCGAGCACCAAGGCAATGAACGCCTTGCTCCGCTGATCATCAGAGAGATCATTTACCGGCTCTTGATTGGAGGCCAGGGCGCACGTCTCCGCCATGTCCTGGCTTCAGGCGGAGACACCCGCCGCATTTCCAAGGCGATTGGCCACCTGAGAGAACATTTTGACGAGCCGTTGAAGATGGAAGAAATCGCGCGCGAACTTGGAATGAGCGTCTCCGGCTTTCATCATCACTTCAAGTCCGTCACATCGATGAGCCCTCTGCAATTTCAAAAGCAGCTGCGCCTGCAGGAAGCACGACGTTTGATGCTGGGCGAAGATATGGATGCCGCGAGCGCCGGGTTCCGCGTAGGCTATGAGGATCCATCACATTTCAGCCGCGAGTATAAGAGGCATTTCGGGGCGCCACCGCACGGCGATATCGCGAACCTACGGAGCCGCCTTGAAGCTTAATCAAGGTGATAGTAGAGATTCGATACTTCTTTTACTCCCTCCCTAATGAAGCTTGATACTGTTCGTCGCTGACCTTTTCCATCCATTCGACGGTTTTACCATTAAGGTGTTCCAGGATAGCGATGTGCGTCATCGCTGTGGTTGCAGTGGCACCGTGCCAATGCTTCTCACCCGGCGGACACCAAACTACATCTCCCGGCCGAATCTCTTTCTTTGGGCCACCCTGGCTTTGCACCCAGCCACACCCGGCCGTGACGATTAACGTCTGCCCGAGCGGATGGTTATGCCAAGCTGTACGAGCACCGGGCTCAAACGTAACACTGACGCCCAACACGCGCGCCGGATCGGGAGCCTGGAAAAGCGGGTCAATGCGTACATTGCCCGTAAAGTACTCGTCCGGTCCTTTGCTGGAAGGTTGTGAACCGCTTCTCTTGAGCTCCATTTCTCAATTCCCTCTCCTGGTTAACTGCTCGGATCCCTACTTGATGAACTTACCTTCATTTTTAAATTATTTGCTTTTATTATACCTATGGTTGACGGAATGAATGTCAGCCTTGCAGTACAACGCGGGCAATTTAGTAGCGAACAATCTGGCCGCCCAAGCCAGCTTACGGTTCTCGTGAGCTTCAGGGTCGGAGTTGGAATCGAACCAACCTTTCCGGCTTTTTAAGCGCTGCGCCATCTTCTCTGTCGTTAAGTGACATACTCGGCAAGTGCTTTCTTATTCTTGTTAGTGAAAAGTTGGGAGCGTGCGGTGGGGCTCGGAGCTTCGTCGCAACACCGCGAAAGCTATTGATAATATAAGACTGATGCCCGCTTGCCTCAGCAATCCGTCACTGGCTCGCAAGTATCGCCTCATGATATGTTTGCGAGCCGACCAAAAACGAGTTGTGCTGTTCTTGGGCACCGACATGCCTCATTCCACGGATACAGCTAGTTTGTGTTTTTGAATCTCGAGCTGAACCGATTTAACGGCAACTTTATCACGTCAAAAATGGCAAAGGCCTTTCTTCAACGGAGTATCGCCAATGCCCCGGACCATTGATGAAGTCGTTGGCGTGAAGTCCCAGTTCTCATTAGTTACAAAGCATAAACCGGGAACATCCTCAAAAATTTATGTCGAAATCTATTCTGTTGATTTCATCGTTGATCGCAGTCGCTCTTACAGGGCTGTTGGTTGTGAAAGTTGAATCGGCCCCGTCAGGTTGGTCAGCTACAGTGCCAACTCAACCGCAAACACTAAGCAGCGTTCGCAAGCTCAACCTCCTCGCCAACGATCTACTCACCGATCCTGGTTCTTCTCGGATCTTTGCAACAGTGCCTTCCAAGGTTGGACCGGGCGGAAACAGCATCACACCGATAGACACTGTAGCTGGAACGACGGGTCAACCTATTCCCATTGGCAGCGAACCTGGGAAGATGGCGATCTCTGATGATGGTGCCTTTGTCTATGTAATCCTTACGGGTGCGGGAGCGGTTCGCCGGTTCAATGTGGCGACTCAAACGGCTGGACCACAATTCACCCTCGGTAACATTCCCAACAGTACGTCGTTCTTCGCGAACGACATTACTGTGGCCCCAGGTAATCCGCACACCTTTGCTGTGCAGCGAATCCCAAGTTTTTTCAATGGTAACGTCGCCGTGTTTGACGATGGTGTCATGCGGCCAACCACTGCCTCTTTTACTGAAGTTACTGGAGTGCAGTTTGGCGCAACGGCTTCACGGCTGTACGCTTTTGCTCCTTTTCCCACTCCCGGTCGAGTCACCAGATTAAGTGTCAGTAGTTCGGGAGTTGCCGTTGATAACTCGACTCAAATCCCAACGACAATCACCACTGATTCAATTCGATTTGCAGCGGGAAGGTTGTACACAGCGACTGGAAAGGTCATTGATCCTGAGGCTGGGGTAATAGTCGGATCTTTTGCAACGGGAATGAATAGCCCAGTGCCCTTTGCGGTTGATACAGCTACGAGCCGTGCGTTCTATGCGACAGCACAAAGCGGTACGCTGACAATCACTTCTTTCGATATCAATAGCTTTCAAGCAGCCGGCTCTCTCAACATCACAGGCATTAGCGGAACTCCTGCGAGCTTGGTGAGATGGGGAGGAAATGGTTTAGCCGTTTCAACCAGTGGCGGCGAAGTTTATTTAATCCAAACGGATCTGGTTCCATCGGGAGATCCAGTTCCATCTCCCACACCAACTCCGTCTCCGACTCCAACTCCATCTCCGAGTCCTACTCCGGAAAACTTCGTGAGAAAGTTGAGTCTCCCCAACAACGACATCGTTTACGTTGCAGCAAATCAAACGATCTACGCGAGTGTTCCGTCGTCTGCTGGAGCAACAGGCAATAGCATCACGGCAATCGATCCGCATTTGGGAACGATAGGTCAGTCGGTATTTATCGGAAGTGAACCAGATAAGTTATCCGTTTCTGACAATGGACAGGTTGTCTATGTCGGGTTTAGGAATGAAACGTCGGTTGGCAGATTTGAAGTTGCTGCACAAGCTGCCGGTGCAAAGTTCGATTTGATCAGCAATCCAAGTCAGGGTGGTGACTTCGTTAACGACCTTGCAGTCGCCCCTGGCACAACTGAAACTCTGGCGGTTTCCTCACGAGGCATAGCTGTCTTTGACAATGGCGTGCGACGTCAAAACTCGGTTGGTAGTTCGCTGGACGTTGTGCAGTGGGGAGATACCAACACTAAGTTGTATTCATCAACGGGAAATAGTAATGGTGGCGACTTACGAAGTTTCGACGTCGGTCCAACCGGCATCTCGGTTTCGCACAGCTACAACAATCTCCTCTTAAATTCAGCGATTGCCTATTCCAGTGGCAAGATCTACAGCGGGAGTGCTCCAAATCGTGCGCCCCGTATTTTTGATCCTGAAACGGGTGCGCTGCTGGGTTCCCTAAACGTTCAGACACCAAATCTCGTGGGACAATGTAACAGTAGTTGGATTGTTCCTGATCCGTCCTTGAATCGTGTGTTTACTCTCTGCAGTGAGTTCACCACGCCATTCAACAACATGGTGACCATCGCGGCTTTCGATATGCAGACAATGGTTCCCTTGGGCGACTTTACGGTTTCGGGAGTGTTCGGAAATATCGGACGAATGATTCGTTGGGGCACGAACGGACTAGCTTTCCGCACCACTACCAACCAGTTATTCATTATTGAGACAGCACTTGTTTCAGCAGCTCAACCTGTGCCAACACCAACGCCGACTCCGACTGCAACACCTACCCCCACACCAGCTCCCACACCGGCCCCGGGTGAATTACGAAAGATTGATTTGCAGACTCGACAATTGGTTGCTGATTCGGCAGGTCAAACTGTTTTTGCAAATGTCCCAAGCGGTGCTCCTTTGAACGCAAATACAATTACACCCATTGATCCAGTGGCAGGCACACTCGGCACTGCCGTTCCCATCGGAAACGATCCGCGCCCGATGACAATTTCTGAAGACAACCAGTTCATCTATGTGGGATTGGATGGAGACAGGGCTGTGCGTCGCTTTGACGTTGCGACGCGCACGGCTGGGCCGCAATTTGGTGTCGGAGTGGATCCGCAGTTCGGCGCACTCGCCGCCAATGACATTGCTGTTATGCCGGGTCAACCGAACAGTATCGCTGTTGCCAGGAGACGAGTAGGAGTCAGTCCATCGCATGGAGGAGTTGCGATTTTCGACAATGGCGTGCAGCGCCCAGTTACCACTCCTTCGTTCACGGGTAGCAACGCCATCGAGTTTTCGAGCTCACCTACCGTGCTCTATGGACAAGACACTGAAGGGAGTGAATTTGCTTATCGCAAGATGGGAATCGGCAGCTGCGGCGTGTCAATCGCCAGCGTGTCGCATTTTGCTTTCTCAGTAGGCGACTTCCGCATCGTGAATAGGCTTATTTTTTCAACGAGCGGACGCATTTTTGATCCTGAAGACGGTAGGCAGCTTGGCGCTTATATGAAGAGCGGAAATGGCCCTCTTTGGGTAGATGTGCCTGCGGGTAAAGTTTACGCGGTGTCGGGCCTCTCTTCGACAATGGTGGCTTTTGATGTTTTTGACATGCGTACGTTCCTGCCCTTGCTGCGTATGAACATCATTTTGCCTGGAGAATTCAACTTCCCGTCTCCGCAGAGCCTGGTTCGGTGGGGACAACACGGTGTTGCTTTCAATACTTTTCAAGGAGGAATTTACCTCCTTGAGAACCCGCTGATTGGCGGCGTTGGGCAAGCGCTGCCACCCGGTCCAGTTCCGCAGGATCCAACCTACACTGTGACTGGTCAAGTGCTATTCACCGGTCCAATTAACGAAGCTGCAGGCGTACGAATTGACATGACAGGTGCAGTGACCTCTTCGGTAACAATCCCCTCAGACAGAAACGATTTTAGTTTCGGAGGCATACCCGCTTGCAGTAGTGTCACACTTACTCCAAGCAAACCTAATTTCATTTTTTCTCCCGCGAGTATCACCTTTAACAATCCGTCGGAAATACAGCCCGTCAACTTCACGGCAATTCCAAATGCGGTGCGCTTGAGCAGAAGCACCCTCACAGTATCGGAGGTTTTGACGGCGACTTCATTCACAGTGCAACGAACGGGCGATACGTCACAGCCAGCATCGGTAGAGTACGAGACCATCTCCGCCACTGCCTCAGACAGAAGCGACTTCACTGCTGTAAGTGGACGAATAGATTTTGCTCCAGGTCAAACCTCGCGAACCATCCCGGTCTTGCTTTCGAATGATGTCTTAGTTGAAGGACCTGAGACATTCTCCGTCGTTATCAAGAATCCAATAGGTGTAATGATGAGAGCACCAGATGTTCTCGTCGTTACGATCACTGATAACGACGTTTCGCCTCCCACTTCCAATCCGCTCGACGACACGGCTTTCTACGTTCGTCAGCAGTATTATGACTTCCTAAATCGAGAACCGGACAGTGATGGGTTAGCCTTCTGGACGAATGAAATCACGTCGTGCGGTGCGAATGCCGGATGTATTGAGGTCAAACGAATCAATGTCTCGGCGGCGTTCTTCCTTTCCATCGAATTTCAGGAGACTGGTTATCTCGTCTATCGCATGTACAAGAGTGGCTTCGCCAATCTGAACGGCAAACCAGTGCCAGTAATGTTGACGGAATTTTTACGAGACACACAAGCGATAGGTCAGGGAGTGCAGGTTGGAGTAGGAAATTGGGAAGCGCAGTTGGAGGCCAACAAGCAAGCGTATGCGCTGGGCTTTGTGCAACGACCTGAATTTGTGACCGCGCTTCCGAATTCATTGACGGCGGATCAATTTGTGACGCAGCTGGACGCGAATGCTGGAGGTGTCTTGTCAGCGAATGAGAAAGCTAACCTTGTTGCGACCCTTGGCGCAACGCCGGGAGACGCTGCGAAGCGAGCGTCTGTGCTGCGTTCCGTTGCTGAAGACTCAGGCTTACGAAGTGCAGAATTGAACAAAGCATTTGTTTTGATGCAGTACTTTGGTTACCTGCGACGCAATCCAGACGACGCACCAAACACGAACTTCGATGGCTACAACTTCTGGCTCGGCAAGCTGAACCAATTCAACGGCAATTATATCGACGCAGAGATGGTAAAAGCGTTTATTCTCTCGGGAGAGTACCGCCAACGCTTCGGACCGTGAGGACTCGGCGTCGTTCGCTCCTGGCCCAGGGGCGGATGCGATTGTGCTGTTATTAGGGAGTCTTAACGAACCCCAGAGAGCAGGGACACCAGGAGAAGTGATCATATTTCGGTTTAAAGGGACTCCAGGGACAGGAAGGACAACAGGGACAACTGATCCGCCCTTGTTAAGGTTTACGGTCAAAAGACTTGTTGTGTACACTGCACTTAACACGCAGCGACGCCCGCTTGGCTCAGTGGTAGAGCACTCGCTTCACACGCGAGGGGTCAGTAGTTCGAATCTACTAGCGGGCACCAACATTCTCAATAACTTACGGGCGACGTTTTGTCGCCCGTTTTGCTTCGCACACACTTTCGCACACACATTGAAGTCAAAAATGATCATGAATTCTCACAATTGATCTTTTTCGGCGGGAGATTTTTAGGGTGATACCGTCAGTCAATGCTAGTAGTCGTCTGCGATTCCCAAGGACCCGAGACGTCAGATTCCATACGCTTAACGTGCGTGGGGCTTTAGTGAACTCCTAGCAACGTAATGAGGCCGTCAGCGAGCGTCCCACGCCAACTCAAACCGTCGTGGCCGCCGACGAACTGCTGATAGTGAACCTGATACCCTCTTGCCAGCAACACATCGCGCAAGTGACGCGTGCTTTCCAGAATGCCACCGCCACCACCTTCCCTGTCGATTTCAAATGTGCCCGCGGTGAGATAGAAACGCAAAGGCAGCTTCGGACTTGCCAGAAACTGCTTAACCATGAAATTGCCTTCAGTGGTTGCGTCTTTGGAATTGTCTGCGCCGGTCCCTCCCGAGTCAGGACAGCGCGGACCGCATACTCCGCCGTTGTGTTCAAACGACCACCAAAAGGCGCCGGATTGGCTCAGCACGTTGCCAAAGACCTCAGAGCGACGCAGGGCGACATATGCTGCTGCCAGTCCTCCAGCGCTATAGCCAGTGACAACGGTTTGTTTCGGATCTTTGGTGACGTTGTAATGAGATCGAACCCAGGGCACAAGTTCCGTAGCCATAAAATCGGCGAACTCAGGATTCGCTACGAGATCTACCAGCCGGCGACGGGAAACATTCTCAACAAATACCGCTACCGTCGGCGGAATTTTGGACGCGGCAATAAGATTGTTCAACGTCGTCACCCGGTATTGATCGTCTGACAAATCTTCTCCGTCGAACAAGATTAACAGCGCGTTAGGTGGACCATCTGCTTTGTAATTGGCCGGCGTGTAAACGGAAAACGAACGATCAATTTTCTGAATGTCGCTCCTGATGGTTTGTTTCTCGACGCGTCCTCCGGCTATTCCAGGTTTGGCCACAAGCCATGGTTGCGGCGCGGCTCCTGGCAACTCCGCCACGCTTTCACAATTGAACTTGCTGGTATTTGGCGAACAAGCTGAATCTGGATGAAGACTGAGCGGATCGGCCTGTCTGGTAGCCGCGCGCTGTGCGACGCGGGGACCATCAAACGTCATCGGATCGTTCGGCGACAGTTGGTAGGTAAACCGAGCGCCACTGGGCAGTTTCAAGGTCAAATACCAAACGTCCGAATTAGAAATTTGATGCATCGAATAGTCGGCTGGCGGACCAACGAAGAATCCGAGAAAAGAACCTCTGACGAAAACATTTCTCGTGTCGTGCTTACTTCGCCACAGAAAGGTCACCAGTTGATATTTGCCGTCTGAACCATACGGCTCTGTAAGCGGAGTACCCTCTGCTACTACCTGTTTCCAGAAGCTCTCTGTGTTCGTCTGACCTGCGCTAATCTGACTACGAAGAGTCTGAATCCGTTTGCTCGGATAAGGGTCGCTCCAGGGCTCTGGTTTCAGTCGCTCGTCGAGTGAGATCAGTTTACCAATGGCCAATTCATAGCTGGCTGATTGGTCGCCCGGATTTTCAATCTTGAAAGAGTACAAGCCGGTGCCTTCGGCGGCGAATGGAAAGGAAGGTTTTCCCTCACCCGATGTTCCCACAAGGCGGCGAGCAATCGTTCCGGTAGGATTCAGAAGGAAGAAGTTGATCTTGCCCTTGTAGTCAATCGAAACGTTGAAATAGTCTCCGTCATTCAGGGAAATTGAGAAGAGATCCGTTTTTCGGGGTTCGATCTTTCTGGCGACGGTCTGATTCGGCGAGACTCTTTCTTGCGCGATCGCTTCTTGCGTCGGCAACAAAACGAAGCAAAACATCAGCAAACCGACTTTCATAGCACCTCCAACGAAGCGGCGCAATTGATGGTTCCGCTCGTCCATTAGTCCAAAATCTGACATACGTCTCTCAAGAGGGCATCCACAGCATATTACCGATGGACGATCCCTTTGTCTGTTATCAGATTACGATTTTGTATGGTCTTAAGACCTGCGAACTATGTTTCGATATTTGTGAGGCGTCGTACCCACATACAATTTGAAGACCTTTGAGAAGTGGCTCTGATCAACGAAGCCTGCCTGCAAAGCGATCGCGGCTAACGGGAGATCTCCCTTCATGAGTTCGGCACAGGCGTGTTCAATTCTTAACTTGCGGACAAATTCACCAATCGTTACTCCAAACTTTTGACGAAAAGCTGTGGCCAGGTAGACGGGATGAACGCCTACCTCGGCGGCGATCTGCGTGAGTCTCAGCGTTTCGGAAAAGTGTTCGACAATCATTTCGCGAGCTTGCCTGAGCCATGGAGGTGGTGCTCCGATTGCAGCGGAACGCTGGCGCGCGGCCTCAGCCAAAAGCTCGAGCGCTAACCCTTCAATCGCCAATTTCGCTGCAGTGTCGGTCTTGTTAAACTCGCAATACAGTTTCGCACATAGTCGAGGCAAAGCACCTTCACAGAAGTCAGACGTAATTCTCAGAGTTAGAGAGTCGGCTCGTAGTTTTTCTATCCAGCGGGAAGAGATCTCAAACATGAAGACTCTGGTGTTCGCGCCATGAACGAGGGCTTCGTGTGTTTGGCTTGACGCGCGAAACGTCAAAGCAGAAGGCCGGCAAACAACCTCTCGGCTTCCACATCGCTCGGTATAGACTCCCTGTATTCCAAAACAGAAATACGAGTTTTCGTGAGCGTGCCGCGGCAATCTGGAGTGCGGGTCAAACTCCGATTCCGTCAGGATAAAATCCGCAACGCTTAAGCTCTTTGTGATGCAACCATGAAAGCTGCCGGGCCGTAGTCTTTCAATCACCATTTCAACTCCATGTTACTCAATTCAATAACGTGCAGCAGAATACGACTATTCTACAACTAGAGGCTTCCTTAGCCCTCACTTTTTTACCCTCTCGCGCTGCTTATCGTGCCGTTCGAACTTTATGATGCCGCGGTGTTTGCTTTGCAGAAGAACTGCTCCAACGCAGCCGGACGCTTTTCCGTAGTGTTGTTTGCGGACTTCAACCAAAGAAGAAACCCACGCCATCTTTCGATGCGTGGGTTCCGATAGGCCGCCACTCAATGAAAACTGCCCGGCAACCTCCTGAGCAGCCTGCTTAGTTTTTGCCCTTTTTGTCGTCGTTCTTTTTGTCGCCGCGGTTGTTGTTGTTCGGCGGTGGCGACGGCCTTTGTCCTTTTGGGGCTACAACCACGGTGTTTGGCGGCTTGGGGGGACGCTCATCCCGCTTTTGGGCAAATGCGCCTACCGCCAGGAAGCAGCCGATTGCTAGCGCCATTGCTTTTCGTTTCAAGTCGAACATCGAATTTCCTGTCCTCCTCATGCTTTTTTCAGCGCGCATGGGAGGGAGAGTAAGAGATGCGCCGTCCTCAATCGAGCAAGAACGATGCCAGAAAGGTTTATCGCCTCAATCTATGGATCTCCCTTGATTAAGACCAGGATGACAGCGCATTTGGCAGGATCTCGCACCGTTTTTGCGGTTGTTAACACCGTATCGTGCAATCGTAAACGGAAACTCAGCGCCGCAAGGTCACACTAAAAGTTCCCACATTCCCGCTGCTGTCAAAGGCCCGCAGGCTGACCGTATGTTCCCCCGGCGCGAGGGCCGGCAGGTCGACAGAATATCGCTCGTGCCCGCTATCGGCAATCCCGTCGTCCGGAAACAAAGGCGTCCAGGGCGCGCCATCCAAGCTAAAGTCGCCTCTTCTAATCTTGCCGGTGGAGTCGTCCACCGCAAAAGCTACGCGACTGCTACTTCCTCCCGATTGAGCGGGAGCAATGACTCGCAGAACCGGAGGTGTGTTGTCGATGTCTACCGGCTCACTCACTCGCTCTCCGGAAAGCGACTGGCCAAGCGGATTGTCCGGCGCGTCAGAAGCAATAATTTTGACCATGTAGCGTCCATCTGCAAGAGTAGCGCCATCGATCGTGTAGAAGTTGTCCCGCAGCTTATCCTTCAACAACCGAAACGTCGTTTCGTTCAGCGGCCTGTAGTAGATCGCGTACTCGAGCGTATCGCCGTTTCGATCCTCGGCCTGCCATTGAAAGGAACGGGCGCCGCGTTGAAAAATTCTTCGCGGCTGGACCTGCGCGGCCGCCCCAAACAGCGATGGATCAAGCCCCGACGACTCGACGTTGGGATCGACCTGGAGCTGGGCAATCTGCTGCAAGCCAACTCCAAACGGCAGCGAACTGATAGATAGAACTTCGGGAGCAACGTTCCGCGGCAAATACGCAAGGCTAGCGTCGTCCATCCAGGTCTGACCCGCGTTGCCCCCCGCTCGCAGTGTAGCTCGCCATTGCACAAATCTGGCGCGCGGACTCGAGATCGGACTGCCCTCAGGGTCGCGATAAGCACCACTCCACTCGCTCCAGGTCGCATCTGGTCGCCCGCCGTTGCCCGTGCGTGTCTGCAACTCTACGTTACCGTTGCCGCGCCACCAGATTCGGCCCCAGGAAGCTGTCAGCTTCGCATCGCGAACAGGCGACTCATAAGATCCTTCAGCAACCAGTTCCTGACCGAAGCGAAATAATCTCCCCTGGTTGCTGGAGGCCGCATAAATCTGATTTCCACGCGATAGAAATGAAGAGATCTGTCCTTCGCTCGATTGCAAGAGCAGCGTGTCGCGACCGTCGTTGGTGACGGAGTAGATGCGTCCCTTGTCAGAAGTCCCGATCAGCACGCTCCCAGGCTGCAACGCCGGAGCGATCGCGAAGGCGGTTATTGAAGTCGAACTCCAAACAACGTCTGCACCACCGTCCGGGAGTATTCGAAATACTGCGCTGCGAGCGGTGGAAACGTCCGTCCGACTGCGCGACGGCTGAGTGGGTGTTTGTATCGGCGCTCCACTCTCGTCAATCGCCGTGATCGTCACGGATGTGCTCGTCGCTCCGCTACCTGCATCCGCAGGTTGTGCCACGGGTGCAGGAGGTGTTTGTCCGCGGGTGGCCGCAGCAGCATCGCTGAGAGCAAGCGCATAGATCGAGCCGTCAGCGGCTGTAGCCAGTGCATGTATTTCTCGTAGCTGCGCGTCGAACAAAGCAAATGCCTTTCCTTCAGGCGAGATCCGCAGGACCAGACCGCCTGGGTCCGTGCCGGCGATCAAATCGCCCTGTGCTGTTACTGCGAGCGATATGACATGGGTCTGATTGGTCGCAATCAGTAGAGACGACTCCGGCTTCGCACCAGCAGCGCGTACACGATAGAGCTTGCCGTTATCGCCGGTGCCGACAGCCAGCGAGCCGTCGTTCAGAACTGCCAGCGACCAGATGTATTTGTCGGCAGGATCAAAAAACACTTCAGCGTGACCATCGGTAGTTATCCGATAAACTTTTCCGTCGGGAGAGGTGCCAGCATAGAGCGCGCCATCTTTTCCGGCGGCCAGCGCCGTAACATCGAGTTCCGCAGCGTCATAAAACAAAGCGCCGTGACCATCGGCAGATACTTTGAAAATCTTGCCATCATGACCGGTACCCAGATAAACATTTCCCTGCGCGTCAGCTGCGCTCGCCCAGACAAAAGCCTGTTCGGTGTTGAATACCTCGGTAAGACGCGGCGCCAGCATCAGCATTCCGGTATCGCTTATTGAGATTCCCCGTGAGTCACCCTTCAACAAATCAGCCCTGCCGCTGGTTTCCCAGACGACAGGTTGTCCGGCGTAAATAGCGCCGGCTGTAACCGCAAGCAAAAGGATAGTGGCAGCGACGCCACTGGAAAATTTTCCCGGCCGTTTTCGTCGTTTAGCTTTAAGCATGTTTTAGTCTTAGTTTCCTATGTATTTTGCGTAGAGCGATCGCGCGGTTGTGATTTCGCTAGTGCCTCTGATTATCGATCGTGCATCCTGAAAAACAGTTAACTCGAATTCTCCGGTGCGAAAGCGCAGCAGATAGTCATTGAACTTAACCTCTCCTGTAGCCCTGAGCCGTTTGGCAAGTTCCTCAAAGTTCAGCCGGCTTACGTGAGCCGGCGAAATCTGCACCGCATTACGTCCGCACAACACAGCAGCGAATTCAGCGGACCCGGTTTCCAACGTTTCGAATCGACCCTCGGCGCAGGTTTGACAGTCGGGAGACGGTGGGCCCGGATTGATCTTTCGCCACTCATTTCGCCAAACATCAAACTGCATTAACGCGCCGTGCAAGTCTTCGGTCTGGCCGGTCAACAGTTTTAAAGCTTCCGTCACCTGGACCGCCGCCACCACGCTGATGATGGGCATGATTACTCCCGCCGTATCGCAGGTTGGAGCGCTGGCGGCGGCCGGTGCCTCTGCAAAAACACATCGGAGGCAGGCTGTTTGATGCGGCCGGATCGTCATTGTTACGCCGTAAGACCCGACCGCGGCTCCATAAATCCAATTGATTTCGTGCTTCACGCACGCGTCGTTGATCAAGTAACGGGTCGCAAAGTTATCGGTGCCGTCCAGCACCACGTCGCAATCGGCGATTAGTCGCTCGATGTTTGAATGGTTTACGTCGGCTATTTCTGACTCAACTTCTATATCGCCGTTAATCTCTCGTAGGTGATTGGCGGCTGCGACAGCTTTAGGAATTCGTTCGTCGGCATCACGCTCGGTGAACATCGTCTGTCGCTGAAGATTTGAAGCTTCAACAAAATCACGATCGACGATTCGAAGTCTACCGACTCCCGCACGAGCCAGGCTTTCGGCATGGGCCGACCCGAGCGCGCCACAACCAATTATGAGTGCGCGTGATTGCAGAAGCTGGCGCTGGCCTTCCTTGCCGATTCCGTTAAAGAGTATTTGCCGGCTGTAGCGTTCGATCATCTTTCTCAAATTTCAAATCTCAAATCTCAGACCTGCGATCTCAGATCTCAAATCTTAAGGCCTCGCTCAGCAGCTTCCTGCATCACGTCTTCCGGCGGCGGTGTGCCCGTCCACAACTTGAATTGCTCAACCGCCTGAGCCACCAGCATCGCCAAACCGCCCAATGTCTGGCAGCCGGCCTCGCGCGCCTCGCGGAGCAACTTAGTATCCATTGGATTGTAAACTAAGTCGTACACTAAGCGCGCACCGCGCAGTTGAGACGCCGTTGCCGGCGCTTCGGTCTCAAGTTGTCCGAGCGTTCCTAAAGGCGTGGCGTTTATCACAACATCAAAGCCGTCAAAGCGGGCCCCTTCCAGCGGCATCCAGTCGGCCCCGAACCGCTCGGCCACGGCGCTGGCTTTTTCGGCATCGCGCGCGATGACCTTTGCCTTAGCACCCGCCCGCGCGAGACCCCATAAAGCGGCGCTGGCCCCGCCTCCGTTCCCGATAACGGCACAACGGGCATCGCGCAAGTCGCCGAAGATTTGCACGAGTGGTTTGATGAAACCAGGAGCGTCAGTGTTAAAGCCACGTAGTGTTTCGCCCTCAACCACTATGGTGTTAACTGCTCCGATTTCCCGGGCGGCGGGTTCTACCCAGTCCAGTAACTCCATCACGGCAAGCTTATGCGGGGCCGTAACACTCAAGCCGCGCAGCCGCCAATCGAGTTCTCGCGTCTGCGGGTGGACCATTCGCTTGATGAATGTCCTGATGTCTCGAGTTTCGAAAAGTACATACACCGCATTGGTTCCCGTGGCTGCAAACGCTGCGTTATGTATTCGTGGCGACAGAGAGTGTGAAACAGGACTTCCAACCAGCCCTATGATTTGCGTGTGCCGGTTGAGCTTCTCGAGTCGATAGACGTCAGTAAGTTCGCTGACAGAGAGTTGTCCCGGAGCCGTGGCAGTTTCGTTGTCAAGCGACGCATAAGTCAGAAAGCCGCCGCGGGAAGGACCCAGAATACGAGTGGCAACTCCCGCTACGCCCATGGCGATAGCGATCATCTCCCGACCGTCTTCACGCGCGCGTTCCAATAATTGAAAGACGGGCAAACAATCGATCGCATCTTTTGCCTGGATGGCTATTTTCAAAACACGCGCCGGTGTAGCGCTCATGCGACTGTAAATCTGGTCGAGATTATCGGGCACGCCGACGAAATCATGGTGCGAACAAATAGTTCGACTCCAATCGATCGGCAGCGATGATGACAGTTCGCTGCCATGAAACTTCTCCGCAAGATCCAGCTCGACGTCAAAAAAACTTGACGAGAAAATTGCATCGGACCAAAACGATTGACGGGTAGCATCATCAAGTGTGCGCCGGCCCCCTTCCTGCGAAGGCCGGAAGGTTAGGATTGTTTCGCAAGTTGATTTCTCAAGAAGTTTGGTGATTGAAGCCGCGCCAGTCTTAAGCTCCGCTGGATCAAGACAATCCAACCTTACTTCGATCAAATCACAAACTTCGACAGCCGCTGCTATCGCTCGTTTGAGTGCGGCAACGTTTGTTTCACAAAGGGAAATGCAAATGCGTGACTGGTGGGATGGGTCCATTAAGGAACTACAGAATACTGGCCGAGGTTTGTGTCGGTCAAGAATTAGCCGCGCCTACTCTTTTGGAGTGCGGCGACCTGTCGCCGCTTTGGTCCGCGGCGGCTTGACGCCGCAAGGCTGCGTTAGTGGCAACGTGACCAAAGGTGCGACAGGTCGCACCTGACCAAAGCGCTGACACCGGGGTCCCCAGCCGGGCAGCCCGGCTGGGGTGGTTGTAAGGTCAGCGCACTCCAAAATTACTAGCGCATTACACTACCGCGGGAAGCGGTCGCGGTATTCACCAGAGACGATGAACGCCTTCACCATTTCCGCCTGTTCAAAGTTGCCGTTGAACTGGTTCAGCTTGTTCAGCCAGAACGCGAAGCCGTTGGCGTCAGCGTCACGTCGCAGGTAGCCGAAGTATTCCATCATCACAAACGTTTCGTTGAACTTGGCGCTCACGAAACGTCCGTCCTCCGCAATACTCCTGAGCGCCTGCGCCCGCGTCATTGAGCCCGCAGCCAGTCCATTTACCAATGTATCGCGTTCAGCCGAGGTGAAGCTCACTCCGGTGTGCGAAATTAGCGTGTCGACATAATCTGCATTCGACAGATTGTCGTACGCTGCGTGGAACTCCGCTCGATTGACGAAGCTGTTAACAAACGTTTCCGTGTTGCTTGCCAGCAAGGCTTCCCAGCCGTCGCTGCCCACTCGCACCCCGTTCCCAACTGTCCGTGTGTCTGGCAGGAAGTGGGCGAAATCTGGTCGAACCCCGTAGGCGGCGCGGTAGAGTCCATCCACCAGTCCGCCGGTGCGCTGGAACTCAATCGAGAGGAAGTAGGCAGCCGAAACGTTCACGCGTTTCCGCTCGATGCAGCCCTGGTCAGTGCCACATCCGATTATCTGATCGCTCCAGAAGTTGAAGCCGGCTTCATCCGGTTCGCGATTCAGGAAATCAAGGTAGTGCTGCCGCACGAAGTACTCCGGTGTATCGAGTGGATTCGCGAGGGTGCTGGTTGACAGCGTGGCTCCAAAGGCAGCCTCGGTCGATTCGCCGATCTGGCTAAACGATCGCACTGACGGCGTGAAGCTGTAGTTGGCGCGCGCAGGCGTGACCGTGTAGAAGCCGTTGGTCTCTACATTGTCGAAGCGATAGTAGCCATTCGCGTCGCTGATGAACTTGCGGTTCTGCGTTCCTTCCAATCTAACTACTGCGCCTTCCACTGGATTGCCGCAGTCATCGACGATGCGACCAGTAACGACGCCGCCCG
>CAWHEH010000012.1:0-318418 GCA_963828335.1 Blastocatellia bacterium
TCAGCGCCTGCTTGATGCCGACTACGTATTGCTGAGGAATTCAATGCCGGCGGCTTCTTCGGGAACGTCCACGCTTGCAACGGTCTTAAGGGTGGCAAGATCGATCACTTCCACGGTCCCGGGTTCGGACCCAACGCCTTCCACGGAAACAAATGCATAGCGATCGTCAGGCGAAACAACTACTCCATGAAGCACTTTTCGACGCGTCGGAATACGCGCGAGTTCGCGACCGGTCTTTAGTTCCATTACCGATACGGACTGATCACGTTTATTGGTTGCGAGTAATCGCGTTCCGTCTTTGGTAGTCGCCAGGTTGTAAACGCCGGGGCGCGCGGGAATGCGTCGTTTCAGGCTCCACTTCGAGGCATCTACTTCGACGATCTCATCGGACTTGTTGCAGGCGACAAAAATCGACGAACCCGTCGTCGATGGTTGCGCCCAGGTAGGCGAACAGGAAAGATCGCCGGGTTTGGGCGGTTCCATTCCATGACCTCCCATGTCCATGTGTTTCGCATTCGCTGAAGCTGTTGGGGTTGGTGGCCCCTTCATTCCGGCCATCGCCGGTTGCTCCGTTCTGGACGCTGCCGGCGAGCCGTTCATGCCCATCTCCCGGCCTTTAGTCAGCAGGAAATGCCGCGAAACCTTTAAAGTCGCAGTGTCGATTTCCACCAGGAGATCGTCCATCATGCACGCTGAATAGTGTTTGGTTCCGTCGGCACTAAGACGCGAGCCATGCGGCATCGTGCAAGTCGGAATGCGTGCAACTTCCAGCATCGGCTCGGTAGCGACTACGGAGACTGATGAAGGCACCATGTCGCCGTGCAGGTTGAAATTCACCACATACAGCAGCGAGCCATCCGGCGAAAGGTCCATTGTGGCGGGAAACAACCCGAGCCGGGTATGACCCAAAACGCTATCGTCTTTGGTTGAGTATTTCCACACCGATCCAAACGGTCTGCCGTGGGCCAGCGAAACGTAATAAAACTCTTTATTACGCGAGATTGCGATTCCATGCGGCCCGTCGATATCGATCGGCATGTCGCCGGTGGGAACTTCGTGATCGACCCGCGCTCCGCTCGGTCCGAAACGAATCAGGGAAATCGTGTCAGCAGCCTCCGACAAAACGTAGACGAGGTAGTCTTTCTCAGGTTTGGTCTGTGCAAACGTCGCCGGAGCGCCGCTTACCAGGGCAACAAGCGCGACCGTGGTTAGAAGGATAGAAGAGATACCATCTACGAAAATACAAGAAACTACACCCAGAACTTTTCGTGTGGTGGATTGCCTCATGCCGTTATGGCTTTTCAGGTTTCTCCTCCGGCGGAAAATCCTTTTCGTCGATATCTTCGATCACCTTCAACTCCGCACTGAACTTCTGGTAACCCCGGAAGCGAATTTCATTGCGGTTTTGGATCGACCGGCTGCGGTTGGTAGTGTTGAGCAGAATCTCCGAACGAGAAGGCAGCAGATATTTGTTTTCGTTGATTGTCACCCAGTCGTAGTCGATAAGCGTGCTGGCTGCGGTAATCGGAAAGTCACCAGGGATCTCCGTAGCAATCTGCTCAAAACGCAACACGCGATTAGTTTCGCGATCGATCCAGACGCGTCCACGCGAGCCGACCGTAACCGCCGCTGACTCTCTATCAGGACCATTGGTAGTACTCAAGGTCAGATGGGAAAGGGGCTTTTCGATTTGATATTCAAAAACCAACGTGCGGCGTCCCTGGATCAAATCAGTATCAGCCAGCTTGAAGTCCGTTTGTGACTCCGGTTTGAAAACGTCGGCAACTGCAGAGATGTATTCCACTCCACTTGAACTGGCACCGGGGGCAACATCTTTGCTGTAGTCGCGACTTTGCTTCGCTTCCTGTGCCAGTGGAATTCCATTGATGGCCAGGACCTTGTATTCCTCGCCGGCGTTTGCGCGGTAACCGACCGCAATCGTCAGATTGTCCTGGGGAATCCAATTGTTGGTAGTGCCGAAAGCATAGGATCGTTTGATTAATTGTTTGACTAAAAAGTCGGGCATCGCTTCCGCCGCGGCGAGAGTTGCAGCGCGAGTGCGATCCAGCAAAGCCTGCGCTTCCGCATCGGGCGGCCGCGCCGAGGCAGTTGGATTTACCCTGCGTCGTTCCGCTTCCTCGAGCGTACGGCGCAACACCGCGTCGCTGCCACTCTTGGTCGCCACCAGTGAGCGCATGCCATCAGTCAGCGGAAAGCCGATGCCGCGTTTCCGAATCTCCTCAACGACTTCATCACGCAGTTCCGGGTGCTTTGGCAATTGGTAAACAAGCGTCACCAACTCACGGTTGGTAAGCGGCGCCTGCGGAGTTTGGGCTGTGCTAAGTACAGGGCAGAGAGCTACAACGAACAAGGAGAGCGTTATTAACTTACGATTCATAGTATTACTGGATTGGAAGTCTGCGAATAAGATCGCCGTCTATGATAGTCGTACCGGGATGCGAAGGTCTAACGGGGGTGAACGGCAGGGAGGTGATACCACTAGACCATCCGTGAGAAATCGTGACAACGGTCTCGACGTTAATCACTTTGCTGGCTTCGACGAGGACACTTGAGAGCTGGATAGTCAGAAAACCGAGCGCTTCTACCTTGAGGGAATATTCACCTGGCGGTAACGACGCGAATTCAAATTTGCCTGCATCATTGGTGGTTGTCGTTCTTACCTCTTTAGCGGCCTCGCTGGTTATTGTAACAATCGCGCCAGGAACGGCACCGCCGCTTTGATCTGCCACGGTTCCGGACAGAGAGTCCTCGATCTTCGCCGCAGTTCCGTCCGTCCGCGTAATCCTGACTTGAGGTAGGCACGCTGTTTTTCCATCTTTGAGCGTTGACTGCTGGCCGAAACCGGTGCCCGCCAGTCCTGCTAACACCGCAAAGACCGCTGCCGCTCGTTTCGAGATGCGCATCCTCAGTGCGCGTAATCCCACCGGGCAATCGCTGGTGAGAATTGTGCCGTCAGCTCGCCGATATATTCTGGCGCACAACCGGCCTTCGCTCGACGCAATCAGCGACTGGGCTTCGGCGCGGCTTAGCGCCGTGATGTTGTAAACCTTCAACTGGCACTGATCACAGAATCTGACGCGGTTATCTCCGCTCATCTGCTCCCAGCTGACCGGGCACGGAGTGGCGATACGGAGCCGGTCGATGCTCATTGAATGTGTGGACATGAAAGAGTTTCCAATCAAGCCGGATTAGATATATGACAGGTTTTCGATGTTTGCGGGGCGGGATAGTTGCCCGTGCGGGCCGAAGAGCGAGAGTCTTAGATGCAAAGCCGTTCAATTGCTTGTCGCAGCACTTCCACGCAGGCTTCGAGCTCGGCAATGGGAACAAATTCGCCCGTCCGATGGGCTTCGCGGATATCGCCCGGGCCTAAGACGACCGCTTCGGCGCCAAGTTGAGACATTTGCGCCGCTTCGGTGCCAAAGGCCACGGTGCCAGGTTTGTTGCCGGTCAGTTCCCCGAGGAGTGTGACCAGGGCGGAATCATGGGACGTTTCGAATCCCTCGTCGGCGCGCGCGGCATCCACTTCGCAGACAAACTCCGGATCGCGTCTTTTCTCATCCTCGATTGCCGAAAAGAGGAGGTCGAGCAGCCGCTTCGGATTCTGGCCCGGTATGGGACGCCATTCGAGCGTGAAGCGACACTCGCCGGGAATAACATTCTTCGCAGTACCGCCGTGTACGAGGCCAACGTTCAGGGTCGTGTGCGCAGGATCAAACGCCGCGTGTTGTTCGGCCTCGAGTCTGCCCGCAATCATTTCAATCGCTGCAATAAGACGCGCGGCGCCAAAGACTGCTGACGATCCAAGACTCGGATAAGCGCTGTGCGCTTCGCGACCTTTAACTGTAATTTCCGCCAGGCAGTAACCCTTGCCGGCACGCATCGGCTGCAACGACGTAGGCTCGCCAACAATCGCATAACTTGAATGAAGGGCGCGCGCCTGCGCCAAACGTTTGGCGCCGACCAGTCCAATCTCCTCGTCGGCGGTAAAAACGAGCGCGATGGGTTTACTTAGATTCTTAACTTCAATCTTTTCTATGGCTGTAAGGCTGGCGGCGATGAATGCTTTCGTGTCGCAGGCACCGCGCCCGAAAAGTTTTCCTTCGCGTTCGATGAGTTGAAGTGCTTCGGTCCAGTTTGTATCGTAGGGAACAGTGTCAGTGTGACCAACCAGCGCCAGTTCAACCGCGGTGTTGTCAGAAAACTCTGCGCCAGACAGGGCGAGCAGGTTTATCTTTTCTACTCCGCTCGCATCCGTGTAGGGCAGTCGCTTCGTCGACATGCCGATCGACTCGCAGCGTTGCGCGAGATAGTCAACGATCGTTGAATTTGAACGCGAAGAGACCGAGTCGATGGCGACGAGTTCGGCAAGTGTTTTCTGGACATTCATTAGTCGTTTAAGGTTACTCTGAAAGAAAAGAGAGGGGCAGGCCCGCCTTCCCGACCTGCGAGCTAATCCGGGTACGCTGGAAACTTCTTTGAAAGTCTTTCAATGAAAAGTCAACTCAACTCTTGAGAGTCCCGCGGTCAGGAAGGCGGGCTTGCCCACGCTCTTCTTCTTCAACTCCACAGCTTCTTCTGCAGTGCCTTGAATCTCTCAACGATATCTTCCTGCTGCGCATGGCGTCCGTCTTCCACAATCCGCTTACCATCGACGACTACATCCCTGATCGCCGTTCTTGATAGAGAAAAGACAATCACTGAAAGCAGATCGTCTGACGAAGCGCCGGCGATTGATGGATCGTCAAGGTCCACCGTGAAGAAGTCTGCAGGCCGGCCCGGTTGGAGATTACCGCCGGGAGCGTTGATACTCTCGGCGCCGTTAATTGTAGCGCAGTCAAATAACCGCGCGGCCAGCGCCGACCGCCGATTGTCTTCCGCTAAAGCCAAAACTACGCGCTCAGTCTTTTGTAGTCGCTCGTGATACTCCAGTTCACGCGCGTCCTCCAGCAGATCGATCTCTACGTGGCTATCGCTCCCGAGGCTGACGCGCACTCCCTGATTGAAGAATCTACTGGCTGGAACAATGCCATCACCCAGATTCCGCTCGGTTGTAGGGCAGGCGCACACCATCGCGCGCGCGTCTGCGAGCATTCGTATCGCTTTCGGTGTCACGTGAATTAAGTGAACGCCGGTGAAGCGTTCGCTCAGCAAACCCTCGGTTGCGAGCAGAGCGACTGGCGAGCGGCCATACTCGGCAATACAAGCAGAAACTTCCGCCTGCTGCTCGGCCACGTGCATGTGAACGGGAAGTTGTTTGCTGTTGGCAACGCCTATAACTTCTTTCAAATAATCCAGTGGCACTGCGCGCACGCTGTGCGGAGCCACACCTGTCCATGCCATTCGCCGCGCGCCATCCATTTCGCCGAGGTCTTTTTCCAGCTGTTCGAGACTTTTGAGATACGCCGCGGGATCATTTTCGATGAACCTAATCTGCTGCGGATTTGTTTCCTTCTCGTAACCTGAGCGGGCATACGCCACGCGCAGCAGCGCGATTCTGAGGCCGACATCGTTAGCGGCACGCACCACTTCCTTAGCCATGAGATTTGGATCGTCATAGGCACTTCCATCCGGCGCGTGGTGCAAATAGTGAAACTCGCCGACTGAAGTGATGCCGCTGAGTGCCATTTCCAAAAATGCCATGCGGGACGCGTCGTAGACGTCTTCAGGCGTGAGGCGCAAGGCAGCGCTGTACATCATCTCGCGCCAGGTCCAGAAACTATCCCTCCCACTTGCCGTTCGGTATTCGGTGCGGCCGCGAATAACACGTTGGAAGGCGTGCGAGTGAGCGTTGACCAGGCCAGGTAGCAGCGCGGAATTTTTGAGGAGAGTTGCATTTCCAACGTCGCCAGCAAAGGACAAGTCCAGGATCTGAGCGCTGCGATCGCACACCAGAGCGGCATTAGTTTGGAACGCGCCGTTTGCGTAAACCAATTTCGGTTGCCAGGTCTGTTTGATGCTATCCACTCGACTCCCCCGGTCTCAGGATTGGGAAGGCGGGCTTGCCCCGCCCTTCAGCGCTGCTCATCTTGCTTTGCTGATATGTTGAAACTCGAAGAGCGGGGGCAAGCCCGCCTTTCCGACCCCGAGATTAATCAAGTTGCAGATTTACTTCCGGTAGACGGCTCCTGAAGAGTTTAGGCTAGACCTTTAACTGCCAGGACCTCTCTTGCGGTTGCACGGTCACCGGTACAACTGATCCTTCTCGGTCCATTGAGAAAACTAATCTCAAATCCCAGTCTCTTGTATAACTCAACAATGCGCGGCGTAGCCTGATTTGACAGCACCACCGGTCCAGAGTGTGCGGCCAATTGCTCAGCGGTCCGCACTTGATCGTCCCAGCCAAAACCTCCGGCACTGTAGGTGGTGAATTCAACGTCGTAAGGTGGATCCGCATAAATAAAATCCCCGGGGGATATCTGCAATTTATTCAGATCGCCACAGGCAAACGTCCAGTTCTTGAAGAGCAACGGATAGTCTGAAAAATCGCGAATGTAAGTAATCGACTTGTGCTGACCAAACGGTACGTTGAATTCACCGCTTTGATTGAAGCGGCAGAGTCCATTGAAGCAAGTGCGATTCAGATAATAGAAGATCTGTGCCGCTTCCGCGTTCTCCCATTCGTCGTTCTTGATCAGTTCATTAAAACGACTCCGATGGCTATAGAAGTGTTTCTCATTATTTCGCATCTCGATAGTTATCTCGAGACCACGCTGCAACTGTCGGTAAAAGTTTATCAGGTGCGGATTGACATCATTCAAGATCGCACGGTCGGGACTCAAACCTATGGGGACTGCGAGTCCGCCGCAGAAAGGCTCGACATAGCGTCTGGACGAGTGGCGTTGCCAAAGGTCCATCAGGTGCGGCACTAGCCATCGCTTGCCGCCGGCCCATTTCAAAGGCGGCTTCGGCGGGGCATTAAGATTCTTCGTTTGCGCTGGAGTTGGAATCAAGTGGTTTAACAAGACTTTAGAGTTGTGACAAGTTCGCTAGTTGGCCAATAGTGATTTGAACAAGGTGGAATTCTTCAGGGCCTCGATAAGCGCGGGAATCCGTGTCTTTAACTCGGCGGCATTGTCAGGTGGGTACTGCGCGGTGGCCCGCTCGTGGATCTCGTTCTCACCAAGGCCCTTGAGTAAGCACTCAAGAACAAAGACATAAGAGTCGTCAAACTCAGGCATTCCCAACGCGTTTGTTTCCTTCGATCCGAGCACCCTGGTCCGTCCCAGTTCCTCCACCCAGTCAAGGATAGTTTCCACCGGGTCCTGATCAGGATAGCGTTGTCTCACCAACTCCAGGATTTTTTCGCGACTACTTATGTTGAGCACCAATGCCAGAAAGAAGCGATGGGCATCTTTGGTAATGGTGCCCCGGCGTTGGATGATGCTCATTTGCCGTTCATGCTCTTCCAGCACAGGAAGGACCAGATCAGTTAGCTCGCCATGGACAGTCTTACATCGATTCAGGATTGCCTTGAAGCGATCCTTGCCAGTCGATAGACCGAAGAGCGCATCCATCTCATTGCTCTGAAGTTGTTGATAAGTTTCTGCCAATGCGAAATAGGCGGTATGAAAGTCTGAGCAGCAAATCATGTCACCAATCATCGTATCTGCATCCTTGTGTTTCATCCCCAACAGCAGTCCGATAGTCTGCAGTTTTTTGATCATTACCGGGTTTCTAAAGAACGGATTAACAGCGAAATGCGGCTTGCGATAGTCGTACTGTAAAGCCGCCGACGGTGTATGTTCAGTTCTGATGGTGATCGTGGCTGAGGGCCGATCCAGGTGGAACAGCGAGTGAATAAAATTTCGACCGGCTTGGATCAATTTCACGTCGTTCAGCTTGAGTAACCCGACTTCTTCGAGTGCCAGCTTGCCGACGGAAAAGTGTTCGTTGATGATCTGTTCCTCTTGAAAAGAATAACGGCTGTGGATGCTGGAGCCGAGCAGTACCTGAAAAGCGCCGGTGAAAGAATGTTGATGGATGGAGGTGGTACCGTCGAGCCAGTAGTAAATGTCGATTATGAACCGCGGACCGCAGAACAGGGTCACGGGCGGGTTTCCGAAGCGTCCTTCCACATCACGTTGCTCAGGCAACGAGTCGGCAGTTTGTACCCAGCGAATGACCTCCCAGGGATCAACGCGTGCCGGCAAGTCAGCTTCTACGAGTGCTTGCGCGGCAATCTCGGGGAAAAGCTGTTCACTGTAATTCTCGGCTCTCCAACGGTTCTCGACCAGCGCGCCGAGTTTTTGAAATTCCTCCATTGCTTCCTCTTTCAGCTCTTCATGATTTGGCTAGCGAGCATAGGAGTCAACTTCAGATTTCGCAAGTTTGCGGATTCCTTTGATTGGCATTTTGCCCCATGATCTATGCGCGGCTCTGTTAAACCTAAAACTGAATTAGTGCAAAGCTATTGATCTTTTCGCAGGACTCGTGTAGGTTTCAGCCCCTGATTTGTAGAAATTCTTAACGAGGATTCACAGCAATCATTTGCTCATGGGTCCTTTGACTCCCACAAGCAGGAAGGGAATTCAAACGTGAAAGCAGATCGCAACAATCAAGTACCGAAAGCTCGTCAAGAGCAGCTAATCGTCAAGGAACTTCCCGATGAGCTCCTGATTTACGATCTCAAACGTGACAAGGCGCATTGTCTCAATGAGACAGCCGCGCTCGTATGGAAGAATTGTGATGGCCACAAAACCGTCGACCAGCTACGCGAGCTAATGGAAGACAATGCCGGCTCGCCTGTGCCTGAAGAGATGGTCTGGCTGGCTTTGGATCAATTGGAAACTTTTAGCCTGCTCGACGAGCCGGCGCTGAAGCCGGTGCAATTTGCCGGTATGAACCGACGCGACATGGTCAGGCGAGTTGGCTTTGCGGCGATTGCGCTGCCGGTCATCCTGTCGATTGTGGCTCCGACGGCTCAAGCGCAGGGATCGCTCTTGCCACCGGGTGCCTGTTGTGGCAGCCCTGGAGCATGCGCCTCGGGCGCCTGTAATCAGAATCCAACCTGCGTTGGGATTCCGGCCCCAAGCACCAAGGCCTGCGCCTAAGGCCCTGGATACATTCCCCCGGTGGCTGGGGGGACGCTAAACAAAAACGCCGGCACCTCAGTAATGAGTGTGCCGGCGTTTTTGCATGACTCCGCAACCTCAACTCTGACGATGCTTCGCTTTCATTGAGGCCTGGATCGCAACAAGCCGAGAACAGATGCCCCGGGGTCATCAAACCTTCCGGGCAGAACCTTCGAATGGTGATCACGCTGCCCGAGCGAGTCGATTTCGATGTTGGTAAATAGCAAGAAGTGCGACGTTGAGCCAGGGCACTTTGGTTGGTTGCGATCCTGCAGGCATTGGATTTATTATCTTCCCCCTCGATCTCCTGCCGGAGTGGCGAAATTGGTATACGCACCAGACTCAAAATCTGGCGAGGTCAAACTCATGTCGGTTCGAGTCCGACCTCCGGCACCAAACCTCTAAGCATTCTTAAATAAATCGACTTTACTTACCGTGGTTGCTCCGTATCTCGATCAGCCGCCGGCACAAGTTCTCCAAGCCTGGCATGCACTTGCTGCTCGCCACCATTTCGGCGAATCGTGAGCGTAACGTTAGTGCCAGGGGCCGTGCTCGCCACCAGGTTACGGAAAACGTTCGGCTCGTTTATTTCAGCGCCATTTAAGGCCGTGATGACATCTCCCTTCTTCAATCCCGCTTGCTCGGCCGCACTGTCCGGCTGAACCTGAGCCACGCCTACTCCTTTGGTCTCCGTGATCCCCAGATTCCGGGCAGGCTCGGTGTTCAGTTTCACGACTCTAATTCCCAGTTGACCGCGGCGGACCTTGCCGGTTTTAACCAGAGTGTCCGAGACTGTGCGTGCCATATTAGAAGGAATGGCAAAGCCGATGCCGATACTGCCTCCAGACGGCGAAAGGATTTGTGAGTTAATGCCGACCAGCTCGCTATTCGTGCTGACTAGTGCGCCGCCCGAGTTGCCCTGATTGATCGGCGCATCGGTTTGCAGAAAGTCTTCGAAGTTGCCGCTGCTTAAGCCCGTTTGTCGGCCTTTCGCGCTGATGATTCCCATGGTCACTGTTTGTCCGATACCGAGTGGATTTCCGATGGCCAGGACAACGTCGCCAACGCGCACCTTGTCCGAATCGCCTAATGCCAGCACCGGCAGATTCGAGGCATCGATCTTCAGTACTGCCAGGTCGCTCAGTGGATCTGAGCCCACCACTTTGGCGTCGAGAGTGCGGTTATCGTTCAAGTCCACTTTGATTTGTTCGGCGCCATCGATCACGTGGTGGTTGGTTAGTATGTAGCCGTCGGTGCTGACGATTACGCCTGAGCCAAGACCGCTCCGGCGTTGTTCCGGCATTTGTTGTGGCACGCGATCCCCAAAGAACTGCCGGAACATCGGGTCGTCCATAAACGGGTATTGTTGCGGCGCCCGCACCCGCATTTCTGAGTGTATAGTAATCACCGCCGGCGATACTCTACTCACGATATCGGCATAGGATGTAACCGGACCCGATGAATTACCCGGTGCTCCATTGTTGATCGGAGCGTTATTTACCCCCGGATCCGAAGTCGATGCAAAATGCACCCCTTGCGAATTACCGCGATTGCACGCTCCGAAAGAAAATGCCAACAGTATCAATAGAACAGCCAACTGATTTTGCGTAATTAGAAATCGTGTGCCGCGCATACTTCCTCCTCACTTAAAAGGCTGAGCAACCACCAAGGTGAACGCTCAAGTACAACACTAAAACTGCATTAACTTATTGGGGCATCTCGTTCTCGAGTTGCAGTTCCGTTTTAACGTTAAAAAGACCCGGTACGCTGCGCGCCCTTATGTAGGCCAATTGCGCGTCGCCTTTGTTGGCCACCACCCCTTTCAACGTGGCGTGTCCATTCTTAATAATAATGTGAATGGACGGGATTGACTGAACTGCGTAACGGAAAAGCGGCGAATCATAACCGTAGAGTTTGCGGTAGACGGCTCTCCGTAACCGGTCGTCTTGTGGTGAGAGAGGTAGGATCTCGATTTCGTTGACGACCTTAGAAACTCCGTCGACGTCCTTCACGCGAGCTTCGGCATCTGATTTGGTGGTAGGTTTTACTACCTCGCCCCGAAGCACGACAGTGTTTTCGGGCCGCACCTCGAACTGCAGCCAATCGAAGACGCCATAATAAGGTAACGTTACTAACTCATGTCGCACCTGTCGAATCACACGAGCACTAAGCGCGCCTTGCGGATTCGCCTTTGTGGTGCTCGCCCCAAACGCATTACACGTCACTCCTGAAGCGAATACGGAGATCGTAAAAAAGATGACGAGCGCTCTTGACTTCCGATTACACATTGTCGATTCTCCTTCATTCATGTTTGGTGCTGATTGAACTCTTGATTCTAAGCCTCCTGGGTTCTAATCAACTTACCCATTTTCCCAATCTGATTAAGTCTCCTAGTGCACACCGCATGCCAGCGGGGTTACCTGAAGGTTCGCGATCTTTTTGCTTGTGATTGGTTTGCAATCCGGAAAGGGCGGGTTTAAGTGCAAGCGGACGAATCGACGAAAGCCGTAGTAGGCTAAATCACGCGGTCCTGCGGATATATCAATACTAATAAGAGGAATCCTTTGAATCAGTTTATGAAACAGGATAGTACGATTATCATCCCTCGGCTGACGGTGTAGGGCGCGCAACGAACCAGGTCCACCAAAGCTGAACGACCCTACCTCAGCCCAGGCTCGACAAAGAACCTTTCCAGCCATAGAATCAAGATTACCCGCCCCCTACAGGTAAATATCTCCCTAATAGCGACGGCTCGTTGAAAGGATCAAGTTATGAAAAAAATGCTCTCAATGCTGATCGTATTAACGTTCATGCTGTTGTTGTCTGTCCCCACTTCAGCCAGGACCTGCGGCCGACTAAAGCACCGGCACGGGAACTATTGGCACACTCATTCTGCGTGTGTTGGCGATGGCCACAAACATGGTCGGAGTTTTTGGCAGAAACATCGGGATAAGCTAACCACTGCGGGCGGCGTCGGGGCCGGAGCCCTGATTGGCGGCATTGCCGGCGGAAAGAAGGGCGCAGCTATCGGAGCGCTGGCCGGGGGTGGAGGAGCGGCAGTTTATACCTACGGAATCCGCAAACGTCGCAAGGGAGCTCGATACTGAGGGCCTCGCCCTTTAGATTGGCGGTCTCATTTGCCTGTAAGGATGGGTGCGAAGGTTCCCTTTGGGCTCGCTCTGCGCGTGCGCTTGAAAATACCTTCTTTGCCTTATGAGTCAAGTACTTACAGTTGTGTAAAAACATGTTTGCCACATCGGGTCAAATTCTGTAGAATCTACGCCGTTCCCTGAGGGTGGGAATTACCCCGCCAAACCCACCTCAAGCCCTCCCAAAGACCCAGCGGAGTTTCCAGGTTATTGCCTCTCCGCATAGCTATCTCGAACGCCCCAAAAAAGTAGGAGTCGGAAAAAATGTCAGGTGACCCACTACCAAGCATTCTTATCGTTGATGATGAGCCAGAGATAAGGGCAATTCTCTCTGATCTCTTCTATGGCAAATATGACTGCACCACGGCGGCCTCCGCTGAAGAGGCGCTGGAGCTGTTGGCCGAAGCGAATTATGAGCTCGTAGTCAGCGACATCACGATGCCGGGTATGAGTGGTCTGGACATGATTCCTCATGTGAGAAACAACTCGCCAAACACCGTGGTAGTGATGATCAGCGGGATGCAGACTGTGGAGAGTGCGATCGAGGCTCTAAGGCTGGGAGCCTTTGACTATGTAATGAAGCCGTTTGATTTGCGGCAAGTAGAGGCGGTAGTAACGAGGGCTTTGGAGCACCAGAACTTGATAGTTGCGAAGCAGCGTTACGAAGACCATCTGGAGGAGTTGGTTGAGCAGCGAACGGCTGAGCTTGACCAGGCTTTGAACTCATTGGAAGACGCTTATCGGTCGACGCTGAAAGCTCTAACCGCGGCGCTCGAAACCAGAGACCTGGAGACACACGGTCATTCCGAGCGAGTGGTTAGTTACAGTATGCGTCTCGGTCGAGAGTATGGTTTGGATAATGAGCGTCTCAAATCACTTGAATTTGGATCGCTACTTCACGACATTGGAAAGATCGGCGTGCCTGACCTGATCTTGCGCAAGCCCGCTAAGTTGACTTCGGAGGAATGGGTTTTAATGCGCGAGCATCCGGTGCATGGCCAGCAGATTTTGCGGGGAATCAAGTTCCTCGAAGGAGCGGCCCGAGTGGTTGCCCAGCACCACGAGAAATGGGATGGCTCCGGTTATCCGCTTGGCTTGTCAGCCGATGACATTGACATCTGTGCTCGTATATTTTCGGTCGCCGATGCGTTCGATGCCATCACGAGTGATCGCGTGTATCGCAAGGGCAAACCTTATGAAGCTGCGGCGCAGGAATTGGATGAATGGGCTGGCAAACAGTTTGACCCGAAGGTGGTTGAGGCTTTTCACCGAGTCCCCCCAGAAGATTGGCAGGAGCTTCATGACCAGTCTTTGATGAAGAAAGAAGAAGCACTCGAGGTGCGCCGCATGGTTGAGATGGTGTTGGAATCGCAGCTTGAAGCGATCGTTAGTTAAAGAGTTTTGATTTCTACTGGTTGAAAAAGCCCTGCCTCACGGTAGGGCTTTTTCCTTTCTAGGACTTACAAAGATCTAGGGTTGCGAGGGAACCACATAGCCCTGCCTGGAACGCAAACTTAACCCAACCCGTCGGGACGCTACTTCGATTCGCCGGTATTCGCCCTTCTTGGCGGATGAGAGCGGCCGCTTGGGACGATAGGTCACCACGTATTCGGCACCAACTTCGCGCGCTGCGTCTCGCGCCTGGGACATCATATCGTCGCTCGTTTTCGGAAGGTAGATTTGTCCGCCTGTCTCTTCGGCTATCTCTGTGAGAACTTGTTGGCTGTTTCTGATTGCGTCTTCGTAAGCCTTGCGCTGACGGCGCATGGCTGGATCAAAGGTGATTGAATGCACTACATAAGCAGGACTGCGGGTAGTGCCCGGCGGTTGAGTAGGATCCATCGTGGTAATTGGATCATGTGACGTTGGGACCTGGCGCACCACATCAGAACCGGGTTTCTTCGGTGGCTGCTGCCTGACATACTCGGTATAGCTGATGATATGAATCGTCGCCCTGGCCGCTGACATTTGTTTCATGGCCTGGGCCAATGTCACTTTCCCACCGGGAGTGTCGACTCCATCAGTGATGAAAACCACATGGCGGCTACCCTCTGGTCGGTCCTTAAGTTGCTGCGCGGCGGCGGCGACTGCATCGGAAAACCGGGCGCGCTTGCCTGAGGAGAGCTTGGTCTTCAAAACTTTTATGGTAGCGGGGCGATCGCGTGTCCAGGTTTGAAGCAGATCTACTGAATTGTTGAACTGCATGATCTCCACCCAGATGTCTTGCCTTAGGTTGCCCAATAGTTCCAGGGCAACGTCGCGCGTAAGAGTCGTTCGCTTCGAAACTCCGCCCAGTCCACTCAGTTCGCCACCAGTATCTAAAACGAGGAGTACGTTAGCGGGAATTCGGCGGACGCTTTTGATCTGTTGGGCGACGCCGTCCTCAAGCACCAGAATATCGTCAGGCACAACAGTCGGATCGTAGTGACCAAACTGATCCACGGCTATCACTGGCAGGCGGACCTCTTCTGTAAAAACTGTTACCCGATCGTCTTCCTGGGGCGTGGGTGAGGGAAGCGCCGCTGGTTTTTGCTGAGACTGGCCAAGGCCAGCAGTCGCCAGCATCAGAATAAATACAAAAAGACCCAGGTAGCGACTAAGCAAAATGATTGACCTGCCTCTCGGAATGGAGTTATGCCGAGGTTGGATGCGAACCGAGCCCCATTCGAGTTGCCTGATTAGCTAATGTTCAATTAGTTCACGAAAACTGTAAGAAACGACCGTGGCGCTCATACTGAAGCGTGAACTCACAAGTACCGAATCTCTTGTCAATTGGCTGCTTGCCGGGCCTGAGACTGCACCGCTGTTATGGCAACCGCATCTACAATATCTTCAACTTTGCAGCCGCGAGAGAGATCGTTAGCCGGTTTGTCGAGACCTTGAAGAATCGGCCCAATCGCGGTTGCGCCTGCTAATCTTTCGGTGAGCTTGTAGGCGATGTTTCCGGACTGGAGATCTGGAAAGATCAACACGTTGGCCTGTCCGGCCACCGATGACCCGGGTGCCTTTGATTGCGCAATCGCCGGCACCAGCGCGGCATCTACTTGTAATTCGCCATCAATCTCGAGTTGCGGGGCTCTCGCTTTCACGGTTCTGGTGGCTTCTACGACTTTGTCAACGAGTTTGTGTTTTGCGCTTCCCTTGGTTGAGAACGAGAGCATGGCCACGCGTGGTGTTGCACCCAGCAGGGCGCGACACGAATCCGCTGAGGCGATAGCAATCTCCGCTAACTCCGCTGCTGATGGTTCGATAACCACCCCGCAGTCGGCGAAGATCAGGGCGCCATTATGGCCGAAAGCGGCGTCGGGGAGTGCCATTAGAAAAAAACTGGACACGAGTTTGAATCCGGCGCGGACACCGATGCAGTGAAGCGCGGCGCGCACCGTGTGGGAAGTGGTGTTAGTGGCACCAGCAACCGAGCCGTCGGCCTTTCCTAGTCGCACCATCAGGTTGCCGTAGTAGAGCGGATCGGTCATGAGGGTGCGAGCTTCGTCAGCCATCATTCCTTTAGCGCGGCGCATCTCATGAAAAAGCGAGGCCATCTTTTCGAAATCAGAAGCGCGACGATGATCTATAACTTCGACGCCACCGAGATCGGCGCCTTCGCCCTGGGCGGTCTCTCGAATGGTTGCTTCGTCTCCAAGCAAAGTAATACGAGCCATCCGATTGCGCGCGCAAATAGCCGCGGCAATGACCGTGCGCGGATCGTTTCCTTCAGGCAAGACAATGTGTTGGGGCTTGGCGGCGGCGCGCTGACGGATTCTTTCGAGTATGGACATGGCGGCGATGTACGTATTGATCCAGGCGGAACTTTTCGTGAGCGGAGTCTACCCGAGCCGCGAAGCCAGAACAAGTTTGAATACTGGTACGTATGCCTAAGCAGGAAGTATGCGGCGCGAAAAAGTGGTCGCAGACTGTATCCTGTCGTCAGTTGTTCCTGACCCAAACTTTTTGTTTAAATTGCGCGTCGAAGGAGAGTCCCGGAATGAGAAAAGTGTTCAAAGTTTCAGAGAAACTGCTGCTTGCGGTCTGCCTGATCAGCATTTTTGTTTTGCAGAATTCGGTGCAGGCGCAGGACAAGGTGCGGCAGATCGATGAACTAATGTCTCTGTGTCACAAGTATCAGCAGTTTAATGGAGCCGTGCTGGTCGCTGACCATGGCAAGGTGATCTACAAGAAGGGCTTTGGGCCGGCGAACATGGAGTGGAACATTCCAAACGAACCGGACACGAAGTTCAGACTCGGGTCGATCACCAAGCAATTCACGGCTGCGTTGATACTGCAGTTGGTGGAGCAGGGAAAGATCAAACTGGACGGGAAGGTTTCAGACTACCTGCCGGATTATCGCAAGGACACCGGCGCGCGCATGACCATTCATCAATTGCTGAGCCACACGTCTGGAGTTCCAAACTACACTGCGCAACCGGGCTTCTTTGCTAACGTCAGTCGCAATCCTTTCAAAGTCGACGACTTCGTCAAGCAGTATGCGAGTGGCGATCTTGAGTTCGAGCCGGGGTCTAAGTTTAATTACAGCAACTCCGGATACTTTCTGCTGGGCGACATCATCGAAAAGGTCACTGGAAAATCTTACGAACAAGTCTTGAAAGAGAATATCCTTGACCCCGTGGGAATGAAGAATACTGGTTACGATCACTACGGAACAGTGCTCAGCAAACGCGCCGCCGGTTACATCAAGTCGCCAAACGGTTACGAAAATGCTCCCTATCTGGACATGACGATCCCTTACGCGGCAGGATCGCTCTATTCAACGGTCGAAGATTTGTTTCTCTGGGATCAGGCCTTGTACGGAGAGAAAATACTTTCAGCCGCATCGAAGGAACTGATGTTCAAGCCCAACCTGGAGAATTACGGTTATGGATTCGGCATCAGGAAAGCCAGTCTGGGACCAAACAAAATCGCTGTTCCAGTGATTGAGCATAATGGCGGTATCAACGGATTCAGCACAAACATTGTTCGATTGATTGGTGACAACCGACTAATCGTGCTCCTGGACAATACGTCTCAAGGTCGTTATCTGGACGGAATTGCGTTAGGGATTACCAACATTCTTTACGGTCAGCCTTACGAGTCTCCGAAGCAATCAATCGCTGAGACGCTTCGTTCAACTGCGACTAGAGAGGTAGCGGCGGCAATCAAACAATATCGTGAGTTGAAGGCCTCGCGGACTAAAGACTACGATTTTAGCGAGCCGGAGCTGAACACGCTTGGCTATCAACTACTGCAAATGAAAAAAATTGCTGAAGCGATTGAAATCTTTAAGCTCAACGTCGAGGCTTATCCAAACGGAGCCAATACTTACGACAGCCTCGGCGAGGCGTATCTGGCCCACGGGGACAAAGAACTCGCCATCACTAACTATAAGAAGGCGGTCGAACTGGATCCCAAGAACACTAACGCCGCCCGGATCCTGGCATCGCTGACCGGAGCGCAAAAAGAAGTCGTCATCGACAGCAAACTCTACGAGGCTTACGTTGGAGAATATGAACTGGCTCCAAATTTCATCATCGCCGTCACCGTTGAGGATGGAAAACTGATGGCTGCGGCCACGGGCCAGCCAAAAGCCGAGCTTTATCCCACCTCGGCGACGGAATTCTTTCTCAAAGTTGTGGACGCTCAGGTTACGTTCGTGAAGACCGAACAGGGAGTAGTTAGGCAGTTGATTCTTCATCAGAATGGGCGCAACATGCCCGCAAAGAAAACTCGCTGAACGAAAGAACCGGAGTCAAGAATAGATGTCGCAAACTAAGAGACGACTAAAGAACCTGCTGCTGTTCATTCCGAATATGCTTTTGTTGTGCGTGCGTCTGCTGGCGGACCCGCGCGTCCCGAAAGTTGAACGGGCGTTGGTGGCTGGAGCCATTGTTTATGCAATCATTCCTTTCGATCTCATACCTGACATGATTCCCTTCGTGGGGCAGGTTGACGACACTTATTTGATTGCGCTGACGTTGCTGCGGTTGATGGAACGAACCGATCCAGAGGTTGTGCGGGAACACTGGAGTGGGGGCGGCGACGTTGTGGAACTAGTCGGGGCCGCAGCTTTGCTTGCAGCCAAATTTCTTCCGCAGCGAATTCGCCGTGTGCTTAGCGCTCGCGTCGATGTTGCGCCTGGGAAACTCGAAGAACTCAAGAACATTCCCAAGCCATTGTTGATCGCCCGGCCGGAACTGGAAGCCGTGGAACAGAAGGCGGTAGGTAGAAGGCAGTAAGCTGAAGGCAGTAGGCAGAAGGCAGAGAGGAACCCCCAAAATGCTTTGGGGTATCCTTGCCACTGCCCACTGCCCACTGCCTACTTCTTCCTCAGCGCCTCAAGCAACTTGTCATGAATTCCACCAAACCCTCCGTTAGACATGATCGCTACCACGTCGCCTTCCTGCAGTTGCGGTAGCAGGTGCTCAATGATCGCTTCGCAGTCAGGTAGCGCAATTGCCGGCTTACCGTCCTGCGACACGTCCGCGATTAGTTTGCTGGTGTCGAGTGATTTGCCCTTCTCAGAAACCTTCTGACTGTCGAAGACGTTGGCGATCACCACATAGTCTGCCGCTGCGAAGGCGTTAGCATAGTCGTCCTGAAATACTGCCAGACGAGACGACCATGAACGCGGCTCAAACACGGCGATCAAACGGCGCTTCTGGTATCGATTGCGCAGCCCGCGCAGTGTTTCTCTAACTGCCGTTGGATGATGAGCAAAGTCGTCAATGACAGTGACACCACCTTCCTGCCCTCGTATTTCCGCGCGACGTCGCACATTCTTGAACGAACGCAGCGCGCCCGCGATAACCTCACGACTGACGCCCCAGGTGTCAGCGGCAACTATCACCGCCAGACAGTTCAAGAGGTTAAAGTCCCCAATCAACGGCGTTTCGAACTTGCCCCAGGGTTTGCCTTCGCAGCTGACGGTAAACCCGCTCAACTCTCCGGAAAAATCCATTTCACTAAGACGCCATTTCGCGTCTTCACTTGTCCCGAAGGTTTCGAGGTTAGTGAAGAGTCGGGAGCCCATTGATGTCACGATGTCGCGCACATGGGCGCTATCCCAACCCACAATAAGCTTGCCGTTACCGGGAACCAGATTCATAAATCTTCGAAAGGCAAGTTTCACCGCCGCCAGATCGTTATAGATGTCGGCATGGTCAAACTCGACGTTGTTTACGATCGCGACCTCAGGCAGGTAGTGCATAAACTTCGGACCCTTATCGAAATAAGCCGTGTCGTATTCGTCGCCTTCGATGATGAAGTAATCGCTATCAGTAACTCGAAAACTCACGCCGAAGTTCTGGGCGACGCCGCCAATAAGGAACGTGGGGTCAAGGCCGCCCTGATCCAGCACCCAGGCCGCGATGCTCGTAGTCGTTGTCTTGCCATGGGTGCCGGCGACAACCAGCGAGCGGCGACCGCGAATGAACTCTTCCTTTACAACTTCAGCCTGTGATCGATATAGCAACTTCTGATTAAGGGTTGCTTCCACTTCAGTATTACCACGCGGGATTGCGTTGCCTACAATTATGCAATCAGGTTGCGGCTCCAGATGTCCTGCTTGGTAGCCTTGCATAACGGATATGCCTAGCGAGGCTAGCATCGTGGACATCGGTGGATACACGTTCTCATCTGAGCCAGTGACTTTATGACCGCGAGCCTGGAGCATGCCGGCCAAGGCGGCCATCGCGGTCCCGCAAATTCCGATGAGGTGATAGTGCATTTGGATTCCTACTCAGTGTCAGCCGCTAAGTTTTATTAGGTTGCAACAGTTGGCGAAAACAACCCCAGAAGGGTCGGCCGCCAATCCCCTCAGGATGAATAAGCAACGCCTGAAAAAGGCTACCGGCGGCTGCTCTTCGCCGCCCCGCTCGACTCGCTTCATATGACGCGCGTAGTAGACGGGTAGCAGCACACCAACGGCGGCCACTGCCGCGCAGTTGAGGCTCGTAGATCACCGCTATCTGATCAAACTCACGATCAAATAAATCGCCTTCCGCAACCGTCTTGCTAGTGCCGTGTAGCCGGTAAGCGGCCACGGTCACCGGCAAGTGTTCGCACTTGTGTCCAGCGAGCAACAGCCGAACATACAACTCGTGATCGAAGCAATAGCGCCACTGTTCCGCAAAGCCTTCGCCGAGTAGTTCCCGCTTCCAAAACATTCCCGGCTGTGGCGCAGTGTAGGCCCACGAAAGGGCATGCGCTGCCGAACGCGGTACGTCAGCGGAAACGATCTCGTCCTTTCGACCCTCACCAAACATCAGCGTGTCTCCACATAGCCATTCGCATTGTGGATGGTCGCGAAAATAATCGGTCACGGAAACGAATGCGTCCGGTAAGTAAAGATCGTCGCTATTGAGGTAGGCCACGATCTCGCCAGTCGCTTGTTCCAGACCTTTATTCAAGGCGTGGGCCTGCCCGCGATCTTTTTCACTTACCCAGTAGGCCAGTTGGCCTTCGTATTTGCGAATTACTTCAGGACTGCCATCGGTGCTTCCGCCGTCGATGATTATGAATTCCAGCGCCTCGTAGTTTTGCTGGAGCACAGAAAGAATCGTCTGTTCAAGAAATTGGGCCTGATTAAAAGATGGTGTGATAATCGAGAGCTTCGGTAGAGTCAAATCTTCGGTCTCCGCTGCGGAACACTTCGAGCGGCGGACAGCTTAACCCAAAGCTGGCGTCCAGGGCTAACCACCTCAGAATTCGAATACGTCGAGCGATCGAAGCAATGTCGGGTGCCTTATTGCTTGCGGGAGCCACGGCCGCTCAAGCTGATGTTTGCATCATTGCCCCTGAAGGTGTTGTTATTTGAAGCCCCCATTTCGACTATGAGTTTACCGATCTGGCTCAAGTCGAAAAGGTTGGCAGGATCGCCCCAGAGCTTGTTATTGAGAAACTGGTTATTTGAAGAGTCTACGATTTTGACGGACTGCGTTGAACCCGACCCACAACTCGACAACTGGTTTCCACTGACAGTGACCCCGGAGCTCCCGGAATCGATCAAAATACAGTAAGTGCCGCGACGAAGAGTGTTGTTTGCGATGAGCGTGTTTGCGGCCCCGCGCACGAGAATTAATCCCCCTGAGACGTGGTTGTTTGGGTCTTTCAGATCCGCGCCATAAATCGTGTTGTTTGAGACTTCAATCCCCGTGAAGGGAACTGCATGGTTTAGATTGTTGATGGCGATCCCATGCAGGCCCTTTGCCCCACCCGAATCGATTGCCGTGTTGGTCATATCCACGAGATTGTTCACGATCTTCACGTTTACTATCCTGTCTCCCACATTCGGTTCGACATCAATTGGGACCACGCCAGGGCCGTTCGCCATACCGGGCGCTCTCATTGTGTTATCACTTACCTGAACGTTACTCGAATTGACTACGGCGATATTTTGCGACGCTACGTTGGTTAGAAGGTTTTTCGCGATGATCACATTATCGGCGTAGTTACCCATACTCGAGCCGCCACCCGTTTGAATGCCGATCGTCCGGGTCGCTTCCAACCAGTTGTTAGTGACGCTGCAATCGTGACAGTTCCCGAGTGCGATGGTTTGCGATGCGGAATCAAAATCTGACCGCGCACCTCTGAAGTGACAACCCTTAATCGACAGGCCTCGCGCCAGCGTGCCATTCAAAGCGTCCCGGGAACTGCCGGCATAAGCAGCAACGATCGTGAAAGGTTTAACTCCTACTTCGCCGTTCGTGCCGGTTGATTCCTCCAGGACCGCATCGAATGAATCGCAGACCAGGGTCGAGTTATCTTTAAGCCGAACGACTGGGCCACCGGCGGTCGCCTTATAAATGCCCCCGCTCACACGGAGTGTGTGGTTGGACGAGATAATTACAGGAGTAGCAATCGTACCGCCCCCAGTCAGCACAATTTCCCCTCTATTAACTCCGAGCTTTGCATCGCACGCGTTAATTCTCGCGCCCACGTCGTTACCGTTCATCGCGGTCACCAAACACCGGGCGCTCGTTTGCGGTCGGGCGCCGGTTTGAACCTTCTGCGCGGCCGGAAACCCCAAAACGGCTGCGGCCACAGAGGCCAGTGCCATCGTAAAAAAAGAAAAGTTCGGAATAATCATTCAACTAACTCCCACTGGAGGTTGTGCCGTCTTCAGGCATCATTGCCACCGTGCAAATGAGATGCCGGAAAACTTCATGGATTTACTGGGCTGGGGGATTAGGGGGCCGAACTTGCTACGTGGTCGCTTTCGCCGAGGCCGCCGCGATCGGTTGGCTGCAACCTTCTGCTTTCATACCACTCGATTGTTTTACGCAAGCCTTCTTCGAGGGAAGTGCGTGCCTTGAATCCAAACTTCTCCAGCGCGCGAGAAACCTCGAGACGCCGGCGTGGCTGGCCATCGGGTTTGTCGCTCTGCCAGCGGATCTCGCCTTCGAAGCGTGCTAGCCGCGCAATCAGTTGCAGCAATTCTGAGATTTTGATTTCGCGTCCGGTACCGATGTTGACTGGTTCGCTCTCGTTATAGAGAGCCGCGGCGCGAAGCAAGCCTTCGGCGCAATCCTCGACGTAAAGAAATTCACGCGAAGCGTTGCCGGTGCCCCAGGCTTCGACGAAAGGCTGACCGGCGTCCCGGGCTTCGACACACTTGCGAATCAGTGCCGGGATAACATGCGAGCTCTCGAGGTCGAAGTTGTCACCGGGCCCATAAAGGTTCGCCGGCAGGAGAAAAATAGAATTGAATCCGTATTGCTCCCGGTAGCTCTGCGACTGCACCAGCATCATCTTTTTGGCCAGCCCGTAAGGCGCGTTTGTTTCCTCGGGATAGCCGTTCCATAGATCCTCTTCGCGAAAAGGTGTGGGGGTAAACTTTGGATAAGCGCAAACCGTTCCGGTAGCGACAAACTTCTTTACCTCGTGAAGCCTCGCCTGTTCGATAAGTTGGGTCCCCATCATCAGGTTTTCATAAAAGAACTTTCCCGGGTTTTTCTGATTTGCGCCAATGCCACCCACAACGGCGGCGAGGTGGATCACAATGTCCGGACGCGTGTCGGCAAACAGACGCTTGATGTTGGCTGCTTCAACCAGGTTGTAGTCAGCGCTGCGCGGCACAAACACTTCCACTCCTGAAAAGGCGCGCAAACGCTCTACGATAAACCGCCCAAGAAAACCTGCACCGCCGGTAACGACGATCCGCTGGTAAGGAAAACCTTCGCTAAATGTTTCCATAGTTAGTTCTTAAGCACGGACTGGGCTGATTCCGCTGGCTCGGTATCGCCGAAAACTTCGTGCTCGTTTCGATTAACCATTGAAACGTCGGCGTCCACCATTAGTCGGACCAGCTCCTTGAAAGTCACGCGCGGATTCCAGCCAAGCTCGCGGCGGGCCTTTGAGGCATCGCCAATCAGCAGATCAACCTCTGCGGGTCGCAAATACTTGGGGTCAAGCTCAACATAATCGTGCCAGTCGAGATTGACGTAGGAAAAAGACTCCGTCAAAAACTCTTCAACTGAGTGAGTCTCGCCGGTTGCGATAACGTAATCGTCCGGCTTGTCCTGCTGCAGCATTAACCACATTGCTTCTACATATTCCCTGGCGTAGCCCCAATCGCGCTTGGCGTCGAGATTGCCCAGGTAGAGCTTCTGCTGCAGGCCGGCTTTTATACGCGCCACGGCCCGGGTGATCTTGCGCGTAACGAATGTCTCACCACGGCGCGGGCTTTCATGGTTAAAGAGAATGCCGCAACAGGCAAATAGATCGTACGACTCGCGGTAGTTAACCGTCGCCCAATGTGCATAGACTTTGGCGACGCCGTAAGGCGAGCGCGGGTGAAAAGGAGTTGTCTCCCGTTGCGGAACCTCATGCACCTTGCCAAACATTTCCGAACTGCTGGCCTGATAAAACTTCGACTTCACCCCGGTCTCGCGAATTGCTTCGAGGATACGAATGGTGCTCAATGCCGTCACGTCGCCGGTGTACTCAGGAATGTCGAAACTGACCCGTACGTGACTTTGCGCCGCCAGGTGGTAAACCTCGTCCGGCTGAATTCGGTAAAGCAGTTTAATAAGGTTTGTTGAATCCGCGATGTCCCCGTAATGCAGAAAGAGCTTCACGTCATTGATGTGTGGATCTTTATAAAGGTGGTCGATACGGCCGGTATTAAAAGTTGAAGCACGGCGGATGATGCCATGAACTTCGTAACCCCTGGCAAGTAGGAACTCAGCCAGGTAAGAGCCATCCTGCCCGGTTATCCCTGTGATCAAAGCTTTCTTCACTCGATGTAAGCTGCCTTTCGCATATAAGAGCCGCGCTTTGCAATCGCGCCGCTGGTGAACAGAAATCGGAGCTGGCAGGAATTATTGCCTTGGAAGCCCCATGCACCTGGGCTTTACTCAGAATTCGTTGAGAGCATAGTCATCATATCGCTAATCTCGTTTTGCCTGAAGCCACGAAATAGGCTCGGAAAAGCGGTTTTGAGAAAAACGGGCTCAAACCTCTTAAGCCTCAACAGAGAAAGCCACTTGCGACTGAAGGCCAGCCGTCGTCGCGTGCGGCAGCGCAGATACAACTGCTCATAATTTGGGCCAAGATGCCGCCCGTAAATTGAAGCTAACTCTACGCGGCGTTTGTCGCCGCCGACCCCGGTCTTGTGTTCACCATGGATTCGATAGGTTGAGAGATATCGATCTTCAGCCTTGAAAGCTACACCAGCTTCCATTGCCCGTATGAACCAGTCCCAGTCAAAGCCGAAGTGTAACGATTCGTCGAGCGTACCCGTCTTTGACCACGCCTCGCGAGTCCAGAAACTACCCGGTTGGATAATGTAATCGGCGAGCCGCAAGTCTCTCTTTTCGTGTTCGTGGCGAACATCGCTGCCATATGCTCGTGGCTCGTTATCTACGAAGTGCAGACAGTTGCCAAACAAGAGTTCCGGTTTGTCGGGATCCAGTTGTTCCGCGACAAATGGCAGCGTGCCTGGCAAATAAAAATCGTCAGAGTTAATCCAGCCGAGAATTTTTCCAGTAGCCCTGGCGAAACCCTTGTTGAGGGCGTGAGCCTGGCCCTGATCTTTTTCACTTTCCCAGTGAGTCAGCTGGCCTTCGTATTTTTTTATGATTTCGACGCTGTTGTCAGTGCTCCCGCCATCAATGACGATGTATTCCAAATCAGGATACTGCTGGCCAATCACAGACAGAATCGTCTGCTCCAGGAAGCGGCCCTGGTTATAAGAGGGGGTGACGACTGTAATTCTCGGATATTCCATCCTCTTCAGCTCTACGGCGGGCAGTTTTAAGCGATGAGCCGGTGAATGCTTCTCCTAAATCTACTTAAGCTCGTTTGATGGTTCGCAGGCGCAACCTCCCGGACAGCTAATGCCGCAGTTGATCGCGATACTCGACACCAGGGATTCAGAAACTGAAGCATAGCGTGTCAGGCCGGCGAACTGATTTCAAGCAGCAAATCGTAAAACGGCTGCTTACGTAAGTTGATATCAAATTTGACCTGAGCGAGTTGGCGGCCAGCTCTGGCCATTTCCTCTCGCTCCCAAGGTGAATCAAGCAGTCTGGCCACAGCTGCTGCCAATTCTGTTTCGTTGTGAGGCTCAACCAGAATTCCCGTAACATTGTCTACGACCAACTCAGGTATGCCGCCCACTCGTGATCCAACTATGGGCTTACCAAGAATCATCGCTTCTCGCACTGCGTTCGGATATGGATCGGGGATAGTCGAGGGATGCAGGACAATGTCCGCCGCCGCCAGGTAGGAAAATTCTCCAGGTCCGAACTCGACGAATCGAATACTCGATCGCCAACCGTCAGGTGCCGCCGAAAAAATGTTGCTAAGCTCTTCTTTCTGCTGTGATGTCACAGAGCCCAAAAACAGAAGTGAACAGGGCGGCCTGCCGGCGCTTGCCAGACGAGCGCAAGCGCGGGCCGTGAGCTCCTGTCCCTTCGCCTGAGAGATCACGCCGACTTGCGCCAGCACCGGTTGCGAGAGCGGGAGACCGAGAGTGCGCAAGACCTCGTCTCGATCAAAGTTCTCCACGCTACGTTGGATTGAAGTGAGATCATTACCGTCATTAATCACGCGGACGCGCGAGCCAAAAGCTTTACTCATCGCTGCCGAAGGCACCACGACAGCATCACTGAGCTTTTCGATTAACCACGCATACTTGCGGCAGGCAGAAACTTCCGGATCGAGAAACTCTTTAACAAACCAAATATGCGGGAGACGCTCCGACCAGGCGTAGGCGGATCCGGCTAACACCGTGGATGTATTACTAATCACCACATCAGGGCGATCAGTGCCCATGGCGAGACGGAGCGTTCTGGCTACTCTGCGGGTGTCTCGAAATTGCCGCCAAATGATCCCGGCCCAGTTACGCGTAGAGCGAACGCGGTACATTGATTGATAAACCAAATCGTAGAAAGGAACAAAGTCCAAGTTCAGAAAACGAGTCTCCAGACGCTCATCCAGATAACGCGCGAGTGATTCGGAATCGTGGATGCCTGCCCAGGTCAGTCTCACTCGTTGCGGTCCCAGCGCATTCAGTAGATTGGTCCAATCGCGATCTGCTCCATGTATGTGTGTTGTTTTATCAGTGCTACTTACGATCAAGAGGTGTAGCTGTCTACCCGAGTTTGGCGCACGCGCCGTCTTTGGCATTTTGGTCGACGGAACTGAGTTCTCAGACTGATGAGCAGAATTGGCGTGGAGGTCGGCATTTGTCAGCATCGTGTTTGAGGGACAACCATAATTGGAAACACCGCCGTTTGCCGACAGTGCTTAAGGATAAGGTCGCGCCTTAACTCGGGCATCCTTCGCCTGCCTTCAAGTCAGCCAGAACCATCTCCTTAATTATTGCTTCGAAACCGTAAGTGGGAGCCCAGCCTAGACGGTCACGTGCCTTGGTTGAATCGCCGACAAGCAAATCAACTTCGGCTGGACGATAGAACCTTTCATCAACCACGACGTAGTCTTGCCAGTCGAGCCCTGCCAGCTGGAAGGCCTTAGCGCAAAAATCGCGGACGGAATGCGTCTCACCGGTAGCTACAACATAGTCGTCCGGCTGTGGCTGTTGCAACATCAGCTGCATCGCGCGCACGTAATCAGCTGCATGACCCCAGTCACGTTTGGCGTCCAGGTTGCCGAGACGTAATTCCGTGGCTCGGCCCAATTTGATGCGTGCAACCGTCGAACTGATCTTGCGGGTCACAAACTCAAACCCGCGTCTGCTCGATTCGTGATTAAACAAGATGCCGTTGACACAGAACATGCCGTAAGCCTCACGGTAGTTTCGGGTCAGGTCGAAGCCGGCGACCTTGCTGATGCCGTAAGGGGAACGCGGATGGAAAGGCGTAGCTTCGTTTTGAGGCGATTCAGTCACCTTGCCGAACATCTCCGATGAACCCGCAAAGTAGAAGCGACACTGCGGTTGCAACTCTCGCAACGCCGCAAGCATGTAGTGAGTGCCGTTGATGTTCGTATTCATCGTCGAGAAGCCATCGGCAAAAGACTCGGCGACGAAGCTCTGCGCAGCAAGGTGATAGCACTCGTCAAACTGATACTTACTAATGATGCTGAAGATGGACGGATAGCTTTCCATGCTCGCCGGGTGAAGCTTAATCCTCTCCATAAGGTGGTCGAGGCGCGTGAAGCGCCGCGTCGGATCTTCAAGCGCGACGCGTCGCACCAGGCCGTGCACCTCGTAGCCAAGCGACAGCAAATGCTCGGCAAGGTAGCTGCCATCCTGTCCGGATATACCTGTGATTAGGGCTCTTTTCATAGCTTGAAATCAGCATAGTCGCGGTCTCTATGGTTTATATGCAGCGTGGGGGTAGTTGGCCATTGAATTCCGAAAGCGGCATCGTTCCAGCGAAAACCGCGTGCATACTCCGGCGCGTAAGCTTTCGTGACCTGATAGTCGGTCTCGGATCCGTCTTCGAGGGTCAGGTAACCATGTGCGAAATTCACCGGCAGATACAATCTGAGACGGTTTTCAGCCGAAAGTTCAACCCCAACCCATTGCTTGAACGTCGGGGAATCTTCCCGCAGATCTATTCCCACATCATAAATCGAACCGCGCGTGCAGGATACCAGCTTTGCCTGCGAGTGAGGTGCGGCCTGATAGTGCATTCCTCGCAAGGTCCCGGCTTGCTTATTAAACGATAGGTTGCCTTCGATAAATTTGCTCTCCACGCCTAGATTGGCCAGTTCCTCTTCTGACCAGACACGGGCAAAGAATCCGCGCTCATCCATATAGGTATCAGGCTCAATGACGTACGCCCCGGCAAGTTTTGTAGCTCTCGCAATCATAGAGGGATTGTTCGTGTTTGCTAACGCTTTTCGCTCTGGCTTTCAGTTTAGGTCTTCCGCTTGCGGCTTCAGATAGATGGGGCTCCAGCCGCGAAAACAGACTTACAACGACGGCTTGAGATCGTTACGACCAAACTATGCAGCTAGTTATTCTTCAAGTCGCGAAAAGCTCTGTGCAGTCCGGGCACATACAGGCGTAACAACGTAGAACAAAGATCTCTGCTTGGAGCACGGTTGCCGGCCAGGCGCTCGGAAAAACTTCTTAATGCAAAGGACTTCGCTTTGCTCAAGTCTCCGCCGTCCGCGTGGTGTCCGGCAAGGATAAGATATTTTTCCGCCATGACGTCGTTGATAACCCGCGCATACTTGCTACCTAAATGTACCTTGAACATTTTGTAGACTTCCAGCTCCCTTTCAAGCGATGCCAGGTAGTCCGGCTGCCACCAGTATCCTTGGCGGTGGACTCTGTATACTGCCATCACTTCGTTGATATATCCGATATTGCCATATTCCGAATTCAGCAGACCGATTAGCCAGTCTCCGGTAGGTGACTCATCAAACCATCGCGGCAACTCTTCGAATAAACCTCTCTTGAAAAACATAGAACAAGCGGGAATGAAATTCCGCCTGAGCAGATCTTCAATCGTGGAAGTCTCCTTTTGATCGATTGGGCACATTTCCCGAGGAGGCGCCGAACCGTCCTCCTGGATCATCAAGGCATTGTGAAAGCAGATGACACAGTCTGGCCGTTGAGCGAGGAAGTCCACTTGTTTTTGTAATTTGTGGACGTCAGTCCAGTAGTCATCCCCATCAAGCAGGGCCACATATTCCGCCTGACAGGCTCGCAGCCCGCTCACAAAGTTTTGTTTGCCGCCGACACCAGCCGCGCGATCACGCTCAGCAACTATGGGGTCGCGCAGCAGCACGCGAATCTTTTCCGGGTCCTTTCTTTGAAATTCGGCAACGATCTCGGGTGTCCGATCAGTTGAGGCATCCTCCCCAATAACAATTTCGTAGTCGAACTTCACCTCCTGCATTAGGACGCTTTCAATCGCCTGCGTGATAAAAGCTTCCTGATTGTAGGTCGTCATTAAGACGCTGACTTTCATGCTGTGTTGCCTAATGGAGTCGAGATAACTATTCGGGGTTCACTAGGTAACCAATGCGTAACCAAAGCCGGAGCGGCCAAAGCCATTTCCGTTGTAGAACATGTACCTTTTGTCTTGGTAATCGACAATATATGGATAGGCGACCATTTCCGAGTCCCAGCCATCCAGGGAAAGCTCAAGTCCTGCTTGATCGTCTTTTCTTTCCCAGTGTCGGTTGTCCTTCGATTCCGCATACCCGATGTGATAGCTCTTTTCTCTATTACTGCGGTAATCATCAATATTTCGATAACTGTACCACATCCTATAAATGCCATCGTCGTGCACAACTACCGGTCTGCCGATGGCTTCTGATTCGTGCTTGTAAGGGATTACTACTCTGTTCTCCCTCTGCCAATCGATGCCGTTTCTGGACTCGGCATACTTTATGAGGTATTGAGGTTCGGTAACCCCGTTCACGATCTTCCATTCAGTGCAGCCGCAATACCACATCTTCCAAATGCCATCCTCGATAATTACGTGAGGGGTGACGACCAAATGAGGCTCATCTTTGGTTCGATCCAGAATTGGTCCTGCAAAGGCCCGGCGAAAAGTTACTCCCTGGTCTTCACTTATGGCCAGGCCAATGCAGTTGCGATAGCGAACCGTGGTGCTTGTATTCCAGCCGCAGTAGTAAAGATATTTCTTGTCGTCGAAGGTTACGACGCAGGAAGGCATTACTCCGCAATCATCGAAACAGCCTAAGTCACCGAAGTCCAGGATGGGCCGGTCATGGATATACAAGATCTCTTTCGGGTTTTCAGCATTCACTTCAATGAAGGATGTTAGTGAACGGTTTAACTTATCGCGGGTACTGTAGTAGATCCGGATCCGGCCGTTTGTAAGCACATCCGGCGAGGGGATCTGAGCGTGCGTCTGATTCCACTGATGGTCGCCTTTTACCTGAAAAATTAAACCCTGCCTGGTTATCATGAGTCAGCGCGCTCCCTTGCTCGCATTACCTTTATGTTGTGATAAATGGGGTCCTCGGGATTCTTCCAGAATCCTCTGTCATAAGCTCGGATGATGTCTGCCACAGCGTCTCGAATCTCTCTCTTCATGGTGAAACCCAGCTGCCTGGTAATCTTGTCGGAATTCACATGATAGGTTCTCTCATCGTAGCGTGGAGGCGCGCTGACCAGTTCCAGATCGCCGTCTACTTCGTTCTTGATCAGTTTGGCAATTTCCATCACCGAAATGTTATAGCCAGCGGCATTGAAGGTCTGGCCGCCAATTTTTTCGCGCCCAATCGTTAGCAGGCCGATAACAAAATCAGTCATGTCTTCAAGATGAATTTGCGGTCGCCGCTGCTCACCACCCCAAACGTAAAGTTTCCGGTTGACTATGGCATAAGCAGTCAGGGTGTTGGTACTAAGATCGAAACGCATTCTTGGAGACCAGCCGCAAACCGTGCCGCACCTGAGGTTAACTGTGGTCAATTCACCGTTGTATTGCCTTACTACTTCTTCGCTTTTTGCTTTGCAAACGGCATATTCAGTCAAGGGGTTTAAGGAATCTTCCTCAGTTACATTGTTAGTGAAGTTGATACCATACACGCCAATGCTTGATATGTTGATGAAGCGCTCAACACCGGCCTTGGCTGCCTCATCGAGCAGGACGGGATAGCTCTCCAGATTCACCTGACGGGTGAGTTGGGGATCCAAAGCGGCGGCTGGGTCATTGGCAAGAGCCGCCAGGTGTATGACGAAATCAACTCCGGCCAAACTTTCTCGAAGTCGTTCCACTTCCCGGATGTCGGCGTTGACAACGCTGAGAAGCGGATGATCACGAAGCTCTTTGATACCCACGTCGGTAAACATGAAGGTGTCGATGACGACCACTTCATAACCCAGTTTGAGTAGTTTTCTGGTTAGTACGGACCCGATATATCCTCCGCCACCAGTGATTAGGATTCTTTTCACTCTCAGGATGGTTTTTGCTGGGCAGTATGTTGGCGTTAAGCGATGCCAGTATGAGGCAGCCGGGAAAATCGAGTGCCGCGCTCAAGTTCCTTTTTCGCAAACAAGAAAAATACTGGCGCATAAATCAGGATAGATCATTCCCAACCTATAACAGCCGTCCAAATATTCTTTTGAAATTACCTTGGCTTCCAGGGCCTCATCAAATTGTGAGCCGGCCAACGGCTTAAAAAATATTCCGCCGCGATGAATGATTTTCAAGCCTCCGGCTAATGCTTCATGCTCCAAGGTATCGAGAGAATACGTTTTCCGATGACCATGCAATCTCTCTGACTCGATTACTGCGCTATTGTAGGGAATCAGCCCCATCTTAACCGCTATCTGCCGGGAAGGAGCATTGGCATTCGGCACCACTAAGAAGAAGCGTCCCTTTTCTGAAAGCCACTCATTGGTCTTACTGAGGACCAACACCGGATCGTCCAGATGTTCCAGGGTGTGCATCAGGAAGATCGAATCGTATTTCTCTTTCAAGTCTACTGTCTCGAAGGTCGAGTGAATAAAACGGACGCCGTCTCCCACCTGCTGCCTGCTGTGCTCGATCAGTTCGTCGGAGCCTTCGACAACTGTTACATCGGAAAAGTGCCTCAAGATTATTTTGGTGAATTCACCCATGTAGCAGCCCAGCTCCAGGGCTTTTCCCGGAACCAGAAAAGGCAGGAACGACTGCATCATGTAGTCTCGCAGGATGTAGTCAAAGTTGTACGCATATTTCCGCGTATTATCTTTGTATTCGGCGTTATAGTCCCTGACAGCCATGGCTGATTCTTACCCCTGATCCTTCTTGTAAAATCGCTTCTCCGGCGGTTGATACCATTCTTCCAGACTCGCCGGCACCCTGGCATTGTACCCGACGATCTGCCTGAGGTTTTCCGGGTAGGAGTCGGCGTTCTCATATCCGACGGCTCGCGGGTAATCGAATTGTTGTTTCATGAAAGGTTTTGAATAAATCAGACTCAAGGATCTACGCGGAAGGTCAGTCTTGTTTTCTCCAGCGGCGTGCCAGATGTTGGAATCCCAAAAAACAATGCTCCCACTCTTTCCCACAGCTCTACCGGCCTTTGAAAAAAACTCAGCATCACTTGGCTTTTCCTTCTTGAGGTGAGAGCCGCTCAATAAATAAGTTGCTCCGTTATCAAGGGTGAAATCGTCCAACATGACGATGATATTCATGAGGAATTTGATTTCCCGCGTGTAGGTTCTTACATCGCGATGCACAACGCTGGCATAAGTAAACTGTTTCTTCAGATTAAGATTGCCCCCGAAGGTGTTCAATATGTAATTGCCTTCGAAAAACGCTTTGAGATATTCGTCAAGATACGCTCGCTTCAAGAGCTCAATAAAACTCTTTCCGTCAGCCAGCAGATGATGGGCTGTTCCTTCGGTGTTGGCATCCACGCCATTCTTTATTTGGATCGGCCTCCTTATTTCGTAAGATCGCTCCAGGTCGACGATCAACTCCTTAACCAAAGCGGCGTCGACTACGTCTTCAAAGATAAACCAACCCTGGACTTCCATCTGAGAAACGAAGTCTTCTTTCGAAACGGTTTTTCGTGATGTTTCAGCCATGTGTGTCGTTTTCCTGCCGTACTCGTCAATATTCCTTCGCTCTTAGTGGGGAGTTCATATTCTCGGAAACAAGGCGCTCGTGAATCTCCGGACCTCGGGCGATTGCTTTTCTCATGATTCGACCGATGCCTGAGATTTCAGTCTCGCCCACGGCTGTACCGGTAGGCAAAGTCAGTACCCGGTCAGCGAGTTGTTCGGTTAGCGGTAGTGCTTGACCGGCATCCGGGTAGCTGGTGCGATAGGGTTCCATGCGATGGCAACCCGGATAAAAATAGCGGCGCGCGATAATGTTTTCTGCGTGAAGCAGGCGCACTAATTCATCACGTTCGATGCCTGCTTTGGTTTGGTCAATTTCCACCACGATGTATTGGTAATTGCACTTTTCATGCTTTTTAAAAGTCAGCAAGCGCAGGCCCGGTACTTCTGCCAGCTCAGTGCAATACTGTTGATAATTGCGGTGATTGTTTGCGACGAAATCGTCCAGGCTTTCGAGTGATGTCAGGCCCATGGCCGCGGAAATCTCACTCATTTTTCCATTGGTACCAATATAGATGACCTGATCATACCCGGCGAAGCCAAAGTTTTTCATTAGCCGAATTTTTTCAGCCAGCTCATCGTCATTGGTTGTAACGGCGCCGCCTTCGAATGTGTTAAAGAATTTAGTCGCATGGAAACTGAAAACCTCCGCATCTCCAAAACCACCGATCATGCGCCCCTCATACGAGCAAGCGAAAGCATGAGCGGCGTCGAACAGAAGCTTGAGGCCGTGACGATCCGCAATCTCGGTTAGCGCGTCAATCTCACAAGCGCGCCCCCACAAGTGCACGCCGACTATGCCGGTGGTGCGCGAAGTGATCATTCGCTCTACTGAGCGTGGGTCGAGGCAGTGGGTTTCTGGATCTACATCACAGAAGACCGGAACAATTTGCTGCCATTGCAGAGCATGAGCAGTGGCTATAAAAGTGAACGACGGAACGATCACTTCTCCGGTTAAGCCGAGGGCGCGGATAGCGATTTCAAGGGCGACGGTAGCATTACAGATCGCGATGCAGTGTTTGACCCCAAGCATTTCCGCCACGCGCTGTTCAAACTCTCGTTCCAGCGGGCCCATGTTTGAGAGTCGCTTGGTATCCAGAATCTGGTTGAACAGTCCAAGCAAGCGATCGCGGTCGCCGATGTTGGGTCGTCCAACGTGCAACTGCTCCGCGAAAGCCGGAGTGCCCCCGAAGATCGCAAATTCGTCCAAAGACGCTTTTAATAACTCGCTCGTCATTTTAGTTACTGCTTGTAACAAGTGCAGAGGTAATAGAAATGATAGACCTGGTGCACTGTGATGTTACCTAAGCTATCCGGAATTAGTTCAACCGGGCAGTGATGAATGACATTATGACTCGATAATACTCGCTGGAAATAAATCTTCTCAACCAAAGAGGCTGATTCGTACAACTGTTCATCCAGGAAAAGGACCAGTCCGCCCCTTTTTGTAACGCGCGCCGCCTCGTCCAGCGCGGCCTTCGAGTCGGTATAGCCGTTAAGGGCGCCATAATTCAGGACCACGTCGTACGTCTCCGACATGAACGGCAAGCGGGTGGCGTCGCCCAGCACCAGTTCAATTGGTATCTGCTGCTTAGCCATGAAGTCCTGCCCCCGCAGCAGCATGGTTTCCGAGAGATCGAGGCCGGTGTAATCAGCGTTAAGCTTCATCCATCCGTGCCGATACAGCGAATTACAACTCCCTGTGGAAATATCCAGTATTTGTAACCTTTCGGTTTTCTTCAGCAATTCATCAATATGTCTGGCATGAATTTCAGCGAAAGTTTCAGCCGGCCGGAAGCGCGTGAACTGCAGTGAGATTTTGACGGGTATTGCCAGCAGAAAGAGATAAAGAAGGTATCTGTGTCGCAGCAGGAAATAGCCCACGCCAAGGAACAGAAGGATTAATAATACGTCGAGCAGGGAAGGCGTGCGCCAACGATTGGAAAAAAAAAGAAGTTCAGAAAGTGGCCGGCGAGCCCCAATAGGGACGCTACGATGAGCCCGTAAACAAGCCAGCCATTCCAGTATCCGGGACGGACGGGCAAGGCGAGGAAAGGCATTACGTGCTGATAGTATTTCCCCAGAAAGCCGTTGTAGAAAAAATCGCGCAACGCGCGATCACGGGGCCCAATCTGGCGTTCCAGGTAAAGTCTGGGAATGCCTTTCACGGTGGCGTATTTCTCGCCGCAACCCTCACACTGCCAGGAGTCTGTCAAGGTCACAAGTCGGTTCTGATGGCAGACCAGGCACTTATACTTGCTAAGGTTAATGACTCCTTCAGGCATTTTCCATCTTCGCCACAGATTGGCCATGCGTCTCGCGTAGCTCGAGCAGCACACTCCATTTTCCAGAGTCAGAATCCCAGTCGATTTGTTGGGCCTGGTCCACGGGTCGGACCGCATGGGCCAGATCATAACGAAAAATAATAATGTCTCCGATGTCGTGGTGTTCGTTAGTGTCGACAAATCCGAAGGGTGTCCGGAAAGTCGTACCGCCGCTAACAAAGTCAGCTCCGATACGCGAGAGGCTCGTGATTAAGCCGATTCTTTGGGGCTCCAGCGGATGCTCGTGTTCCGAAAGATAACCGCCACCAGCGGGATAGCGAAGAACTTTTACTCTAAGACCGCTTAGATCGAAGTCAAAGTGGGTGCCGGCCACACGGTTCTGAAGGTCTCTCATCAACGAAACAACTGAGCCGACGCTCCCTTTGATGTCCTCATCAAGGCTGTCAATACTGTTGAAACAAATCTGGTGAAAGACGTGTGGGAGCGAAGAAGCAATCTTGCCGTCATCGATGCGGTGGTAGTTGAGCGTTGGCAGCCCGCTCGGCGACTGTCCATGCGGAAAGGCCGAAGTATTCTTCCACCAGCGGGTGGCTGCGGTGCGTAGTTCAATCGCTTCATCAGGACTGAAAACATTTTTCAGTATAACGATCTTGCCGCCCGAGACGAGCGCGGCAATTTCAGAGTCCTGAAGTTGCGACCGAATCGCTCCGTCTTCAACGGAAGCTTCGATCAAAACCGGTAAAGCCGTTTCCTGGACGCTTGAATTAGTCAAAAACTGATCTCCTTGCCATTAACTACGAATTCTTTAAGAGTATTCGATCAGGCCCGCAATGATTGAGGCGTGTATTACCCTGGAATAATGTTCCGTTAACCTTAGCCCTTCGATTTGTGGGAAAGGCTCTTGATTTCGTCACTCCTAAAGCCAGCGGGCTCAGCACCCTTTGCCTTGTAAACCTCAAACTCCCTGGTGTCTTTCAAGATGCTTACGCCCATACCTATCAAAGTCTCGCGCGCGATAATCGTCTCGTCGCGCACGGTTGCATTGACGCCGAGAAAGGAAAACTCACCGACGGTGCAGCAGCCCGAAATAACGACGTGCGAAGTGATCATGACGTGGTCATTTATTACGGTGCTATGGCCGATATGATTGCCGCTCCAGAGCACGACATCGCTGCCGATCTTAACAAAGGGCTGGATTGTATTGTCCTCTAGAATGAAACAGTTATCGCCGCATTCAAACCCGGGGAAGGTCGTCGCTTTGGAACTGACGTAACTGATCAGTTCATAACCCTTCTTCTTAGCCTCGTAGTATTTTTCAGCTCGCACGTGGTTCATTTTTTTGAAGCTCATCGGAATGAACATCTTGAACTCCGCGGGAGCGTAATGCTGTTCGACTTCGTCGAAAGGAACGACCGGCAAATCCTTATAGGTTGGAGACTCGATATAATCACGGTCGAGCGTAAACGCCACTACCTTATGCGGCGAATCATGAGTTAAATAAAAATGAGCTAGTTCTGCCCACTGACTGACACCAAAGACCACGACCTTAGACATTCTTGTCCTCCGCGAAATGCATGTTGGGAAACCGTTTCGAGGTCATTACCGCGAAAGCACGCTAGGAAAACTCGCCACGCCGATAAGCCGGAAAATAACTGGTTGCGGCCACATTCTGCGCTTTGATAATTTCCTGATACCTATCTCGGTCCAGGATACGCCCGCAAAAATAGACCGGCCGGGTGTTCGTGGACCACCCTTGCTTGAAACGGCTCAAGCCGGAGTCGGCCGCCGAATCGCTGCCCGCGCCAGCCCCGAGGCTGAGCCATTCGATCCCCTGCTCAGCAAAATACTCTATTGAATAGCTAAATAATGCAAACGAGGCGCGCAACTCATAACCGGTTGGGCTGTATGCACCGAGATGATAATAGGCTCTGTCATCTTGTTGATACCAGAGGAGCATCCCTATGGTTTGCGAATCCTGTATGGCTCGGAATGCCACCATTCCGGGAACCCGTAATTGTCTGGCGAAAGACTCGGGAGAGAAAGCCAGCATGCCTGTGATGTCATGCCTGGTTATGAGTGTTGAATAGAGCGTAATCCAGTCACTTAAGAATTCTTCTGGATTCGCACATTTCTCCACACTCATTTCCCTGAGAGCCCGGCGGGCATTGCGGCGATGATGAGAGTTGACGAAAGATTCCTGGCGGCGACTCAGATCTGTAACAAAGTGTTGCTTGAAAATGACTGCGACGTCGGGAAAGCAGATTCGCAGGTAACCCGCATCGTAGTCGCCAAAAGGATCAGTGACGAGTGAAAGAGAAACGAGATCCTTCCCGATCGTGTCCAGATCTTCTCTAAGGTTTGACCAGTTTTGACATACGAACAACGGGTAACACCCCATCGCATCCGAATAGGCAGAACCTGGAATCCGTCGCTCTAAAATCCAGGAGCCACTGTTTGGCAGGAAACGCGGGGTCCCAAACTCAGACAGTGATGCGGCGTAGTCAGCATGCGCATACCCACACACCTCTCTCCGGCAATCTTCAGTAGGCTTGCTAGTCAAATCAATAAGCTTCGGCGGCACTTCCGTAGGGGGAATCAAGGCTCCGCCATCTCTGCAGTTAGACCCCGACTTTTTCCACAACGTACAAGACACTCTGCCTGGTGACCCCAATTCGTAAAAAAAGTTCTTCAGTGAAAAAGTCACGGCCATACTGGTAGACGTTGAAGCCGGCCTCTTTCACCCTTTCAAGAAAACCTTCCTTGGAATAGAGGCGAACATGGTCGTTTTGCCCGAAGCGCTGCCATCTTTCTCCCTCATCGGTAACCGTAGGATCTTCGTCAATTTCACTAATACTCAGGATAATCGGCACCATCAGAACTCCTTTACCTCCGGGTTTGAGAATGCGATGCAACTCGCGGAGGGCTTTTCTGTCGTCCGTAACGTGCTCCAGAACGTGGGAGCAGATAAAGAAATCAAACTGGCCTTCCGGGTAGATTTGCAGATCGCAGATATCCACGGTGTCATCGACATTGGCTGCGAAGGCGTCTGCGGTGCGGTAGGAAATGTCCTTAAGGGAAAGCGCGATTTGTCTTCGAATGAAATCGGACAGTGGCGGCGAGGGGGCAAAATCCACAATCCTGATTACCCCGTCGGCTTGAATCTGCTCGATGAAAAGTTTGATATACGTAGCATACAGTCGATCTCGATCGCTCGCCTGACAGTAGGGGCATAAATACCCTATGTGATTACATGTTTCCGCCTCAGTTACATCGAAAGGCCAGCCATACCGCTTCAGGTTTTCAGTAAAGAATTCAGGTAACTCCAGAAAGGACCTCACCGGTGAATCGCAAACGGGGCAGTAATATTTTGCCAGAAGAGTATCTACCCGGGCTTGTATGGCGCGGACACCGCGTTTAGCAATTCCGGGAGTGTATTTCTTTATGACGTTGATAGACTGCCTCAATTGTTAGTGGTCAAATGCCAGTCGAATTTCGGTCTCACCGCGCCGAGTACCTTCCCGTACCAATTGCCGCTGCGCTCGGAATCAAGAACTTCAAACGAAAGCAGATCGTGCAGATCGAGAAGAGGGATAGAAGTGTCTTTAACCAGTAACAGCCTGATCGTATAGTTGCCATCGTTGAGAAAGTTTCCAGGTATCACAAAACTTCCTTCTACCAGGCCGGTCGGAAAAGACTTCGGCGACGAGCCGGTATTAAAGATGGCAACTCCCTCGAGGTTGTACAAAACTACGCTAAAGTTGAGAAGCGCGTCAGGTAGGTAATTCCAGAACCCAACCCTCATCTCGATCGCTGTGCTTATTGTGATTGACTCATCCGGCTCCTGCCCGACGGGAGCTACCGACACGTAACGCAGCCGCGCCGTTTCATCTCCGGGGGCGTCGCCACTGTCTTCCCAGGTCTTTTCCAGCGTCGCGTGTGCGCCTCTTTGAATGTAATTAAGGATAACCCTGTTTGTTTCTCCTGATTCGAGTATCTCGCCGTTATCAAGCCAGATCGCTCTCTGACACAAACTTCTGATGGCGGTCATGTTGTGGCTGACGAAAATTACCGTGCGCCCTTCTTTGGCCACCTCTCCCATCTTCCCCAGGCATTTCTTTTGGAATGCGGCGTCGCCAACTGCCAGCACCTCATCGACGATGAGAATTTCCGGTTCGAGATGCGATGAGACCGCAAACGCCAAACGCATATACATACCGCTCGAGTAGCGCTTAACCGGTGTGTCCAGAAACTTCTCCAGTTCGGCGAAGGCGACTATTTGATCAAACTTACGATTAATTTCGGCCTTGCTCATGCCGAGAATGGCCCCATTAAGATAGACGTTCTCTCTGCCCGTCAATTCGGGATGAAAACCGGTGCCGACTTCGAGCAGGCTGGCGACCCGTCCATAGAGTTCCGCGCGGCCAGTGGAGGGCTCAGTAATGCGCGACAGCACTTTGAGAAGCGTTGACTTGCCGGCGCCGTTACGACCAATAATGCCGAGTACCTCGCCCGGTGCCACCTCGAAACTGACGTTCTTTAGGGCCCATATAGTGTCAACATTTCGCTTGGCGGCGCCTCGCAGCCGTCGCATTGGAGCACCCATTGCCTGAACGAGCGCCTCTCGTAGCGTGTCATAGCCAGTCTCTCGTGTGCCGATCTGGTATTGCTTTCCGAGGTTTTTAACTAGAACAATTGGTTTCATTGCCTTAGACGATATCCGCGAAACTTTTCTCCATCCGTCGGAAGGAATAGGCGGCGTAGCCCAGCAAAAGGAAAGTTATCCCTGCCGAGGTAGCGAGAGCGTTCCAGTTGAAATGCAGACCGAACAGCGAAGAGCGATAGCCTTCGATTATTCCTGTCATCGGATTCAACCAAAGTAGCCAACGAAACTTCGACGGCAAGAAGCTAGCGGGGTAGATAACCGGCGACACAAACATCCAGAGTTGAATCAGGAAAGGCAGGGCGAAACGGACGTCCCGGTATTTGACATTCAGTCCTGACAGCCACATGCCCATTCCGGTTGCGAGCAAGGTCGTTAATAGTACGAGCGGCAAAAGCATCAGAAGGCCCCAGCCAAATGCGATACCGTAATAAAGCATCAGCACCACAAGAATGACAAACCCGATCGCAAAATCCACCAAGCCAGCCGCCACCGCCGCACCGGGAATGATCATTCTGGGAAAATAGACCTTGGTGATGAGGTTTGCGCTGCCGACCAGACTGTTGCCGCTGTTCGCAATCGCGTTCGCAAAGAAAGTCCAGGGAAGTAGACCGGCATACGCGAAAATCGGGTAAGGAACGTTGTCTGATGGCACGCCGGCCAACCGTCCGAAGAACAGCGTAAATATCAGCATGGTCAACAGAGGCTGGATGATAGCCCAGGCAATGCCGAGCTCGGTTTGCTTGTAGCGCACCTTAACGTCGCGCCAGGTTAGGAAATAGAGCAGTTCGCGAAAGGCCCACAAGTCGCGAAGCTCTGAAATGCTCCACGCTCTGTTTGCCTCGATAATCACTAAAGGCTCATCAGGCAGCTGGGGCATCTCGAGATTGGCGACTCGGGTCCCCTGAGTCATTGGTTGCAAGGCGTTGGGATCATCGGTCGTGGAAATACCCATTTGGTTTCTGCAAGGCGGACTCGCACAATCTTCTCCGGCCAACAACCTGCTCATTTTTTCCTGGAGGAAATCGTTAGTTGTGGACAGAGAACCCCAGTCTAGGCATGCGCATTACCAGCGTCAAGCAGAGTCAGCTTGCGAGAGTGGCACATCATATTAGCCAACCACCCGGCGATGAATCAGTTTTCCCGGCCTTGGATTCGAGGCACTATAACTCAAAATTCTTGGAGAAATCCTGAGAGCCGGCGCAGCTTTGCGAAGGACACGAAACGAACTAGATGCCGTGCGGCTTTGCACAAAAAGCACAACTACACGCGGCCTCGGCAAAGTAGGGTGTGAATTAGGGATTTGTTTACCACATAGATCAGTCCTCCTTGAGAATTGCGGGTCCGCGTTTTCCAAAAGAAGATGATGTTGGAGAAATCCCGATATTCTTTTTGACGAAAAAAATTAAGGCGGGAATTGCAGTTGAAACGACAGGTGCTTGATGATTTGAGTTTTGCCGGGCTGGAACCGAAGGGTCAGGATCAACGCGCGAACGGATGCCTCTCTACCGGGGAAGACGAGTGGCGGTGAAGGTGCCCACTTCTGAGCGCAATTTGAAAGGACTTTCGTCATCAGTGACGCTGGTAATAAATAGCAACCGGCCCGAGATGGAATTACTTGAGTCGAACTTACCTTTGAAATTCAGGGTGCCAATCTCACGACAACAGGTACCAAGCGGCAGTTCGGCTTGTCCTGTAAAGCTCACGCGATCGTTGCTCAGCAAAGTCCAAACAGCAGGTTGCGGAGTCTTCACAGGCTTGTCATCGACATCGGTATCAAGGAGCAAAAACGAACCGACATTTCCGGATCGGGCGATGAATATCAAATTCTTGTTCCAGCCCGCCATGGTGAATTTAACTCGCCAGTGTCCCGTAAAATTTATCGGAGGTTTTCTGTCAGTTGACCGCGGCAAGAGAGGCCTGGAAGCCGTGGCACTCTGGCCAACTACCAGAAGTAAAAATGAAATCACGAAAACCCGCATAATTCTGTTCCTCATCAAAGCCTGGTGGCACAATGATACTGCGACCGGTTAACCCAGCGAAGCTAAAAAAACATCCCGTCCAGCCATCAAAGGCCGGACGGGATGGAAAATGATGAAACCTAAGTTTCGTTTAGCTCGGTGTCCTGCCGGTGCAGCCTGGGCAAGCATCCGTGCCATTGGCAAAGATCCGATTGTTGCCAAAGGTTTCAATCGCGGCACCCCCAGCTGCTCCGTTGCCGGTGTTGTTGTGGATGTCGCAATCATTGATGGTGATGACGCTGCCGTTGCTGGCGCTTACACCATTCGAGCCGTTGTTGTGAATGGCCGAATGGCTAATTCTGAGAACGCCGACGCCAGCGGCATCCGCGAGCGCCCCATTGCTGGTGTTGCCTGAGAATTGGCAGTGGTCGGCGGTCAAACGGGAGGCACCCTGGGCGTGTACGCCGTTGCCGCTGTTGAGGAAGGAACAGTTCTCAAAAGTTCCTTTCACCTGACCGGCGGTGGTTGCGGCCGAAACGGCATCTCCCGTGTTGTCACGGATAACTGAGTTGCGAATGTTCAATCTGCCCACGGTACCCGCAGTCGTACTCCAGCGTATGCCCTCGTTAGCAAACCTGAAGATTACACAATCCTCAATGTTTACAGCTTTGGGCATATTGCCAGTGATATTTATCCCTCTGACTCCATTGCAAAAGCCGTTTATTGAAATGCCTCTGATAGTTACAACATCGGTGGTTGCGCCGACGTTAATGATTATCCCGGTGGTGAGGGATGCAAGAATGCTGGCGAAGGTGCCCGTGCCGTCGAGAGTGATTGATTTGGTGATTGTGACCGCGCCGAAACCACCTGGATCTAAAGCATCAATCTCGCCGCAGGCGGCGGTTTTCGAAATGGCTCCTGCCCAGGTTTTGCAGGGGGCGGTGCGGCTGCAGGGATTGGCGTCATCGCCAACACCGGACACCCAGGTGCGCGATGCTTGCGCCTGGGCGAGGGAGGCAAACGCGAACATGAAGATCGCGATCGCGAAAATCTTAACTGTGAACCGAAACTTGTTCATTTGGAGTCTCCTTTTGGTTTGAAGTTCAGGGGGGCCGCCAGTAGAACTCGGAAGCGTTCCGTTCACTGTTGCGCCGATTGTCCCCAAATTAATTTAACTGTAACTCGTTACGAAAACACCCTTGAAAAATTCTCAGGCTGGCCCTTGAAATGACCTCGAAGGAGTGCCGTTAACCGGAGCGCCCCTTCGAGGCCTCAATAACCACGCGCCAACCTCAGGTGCAGCCAAGGTTTGTGCACCCGATCGTATTGCGGACGTGGTTGGCGGAACTAATCCATGCGTTGCCCTGGGCAGCCGTGAGATCTCCATGGCTTATGAGACCCTGGACGTTATTAACGAACTCACTCAGCTTATTGCAGGCGACAGTCTGTTGCCCGCTGTTTATGGCGCTGAGCGCAGCATTCAGCTTGGCCAGCAATCCGTTTTTCTGCGTTCCCGTCAACGAAGAAGCGTTGACGCTGTTAATCAGGTTCTGGATTACTGCCTGTGGAGTCAGTACGGTCACTGTGAAGCTGCACGACGACTGATTGCCATATATGTCAGTCGCTGTGTGCGTCACGGTGCTTGTTCCAATTGGGAACACCGATCCACTGGCTAACGATCCGGTATTCCGAGTGACCGATTGCACCGCGCAATTATCTGTCGCAGTCGGGGTTGCATACGTGGCCTTAGCGCCCGACGGACAGGTGGGCTCGATGACAATGTTGGCTGGGCAACTAATTACCGGAGCCGTATTGTCAATAACCGTCACTGATTGAGTGGCCGACCCCGTGTTGCCGTAGGCATCGGTGGCCGAGTAAGTGACAACAGTGTTGCCGACAGGGAATGCATTACCTGCGGGAACCCCGCTACGAGTGACTGCGCCAACACCTGGACAGTTGTCGGTAGCTGAGCCGGTACCAAGCGTTGCGTCGAGGTTGCTGACAGTAACGCCACAGGATGTCGCACCAGCTCCAGTGAAAAGGGTAACGGCTGCTGGTGGGGTAACGATGGGCAACGTGTTATCCACGACGGTCACCGTCTGTGTAGCTTGGGCTGTATTCCCAGACTTATCGGTCGCGGTGTAAGTGACTGTGGTGTTACCGACCGGGAAAATATTCCCAGCAGGGACACCACTCCGCGTAACCGTAACGCCACCACAGTTGTCGTTGGCTGTTGCGGTGCCGAGCGTCGCATCAGATACGACTGTGCCGCAGATGGTTGCGCCTGGGCCAGTGTTGACACTTACATTTGCCGGAGCCGTAATCGTAGGCGGTACGGCTGGGCTCTCAGTCACGGTGACATTTTGAGTGCCGGTTGTCGTGTTGCCTGCGGCATCGGTCGCCGTATAAGTGATGACTGTCGTTCCCGTCGGGAAGAGGAAGCCCGCCGGCACACCCGTGCGGGTGATCGTTACTGAACCGTTGCAAGTGCCGAGGGGGTCCTCAGCCTCTGCGGTTCCCAGCTCATCGTCGAGGGTTGCTGTACACGTCGACGTAGTCGCGCTCACATTGGGTGGCACAGTAAGCGTTGGCGGCGTGGTGTCGCCGCTGCTGGTCACAGTAACAGTAACGTTCTGCACGCAGGACGCCGAAGTGGAGGTGAGATCATCCGTTGCCGTCCAGGTGATCGTCGTAGTGCCGACAGGGAATGGATCTGACAGTGGCCGCCCATCACTCCTCTGAGAATTGACATCTACATGACTGTCTGATGGGGTTGTTGTAGGTGTGCCAATAGTTAGTGCCGAGACCGTTGCCTGGCACGCACCTGCTGGAGCCTCGACGTTTACAGGTGCCGGGCAGGTAATCGAGACGGGTAGCCTATTACCCTCCCCCGCGAGAACTACAATTCTTTGGCTGCAAGTTGCACTTCGTGCGGGCGAACCTGGAGAAACATCTTCTGTAACAGTCCAGGTAATGCCGGTAGTGCCAATCGGGTACGGATCCGTGAGTGGGACGATGACCTCCGGGGTAACCACGTTTCCGTCCTCGTCGTAGGTGGCTGGGATATCGTCACTTCGCCGACCGACTACTGTAACGCCACTAGTGGGGGTAGTTGTTGGAGCGCCAACCGCAACCGTTTCGAACCCAGAGTTGTCAGTATCGGTGACGGTCTTATCCACGGGGCAGGAAATCGTCGGCGCTGGCGTATTAACAACCTCAACCGTAAAACTGCAAGTTGGACCCGCTCCTGACGAGACATTAACTGTTGTCGTCCCTATCGGGAAAGTGGAGCCGGAACTTGGGCTCGCTGAGATAGCGCCACAGTCTCCGTCGACGTTGATGGCCGAAGCGAAGGTCACAACTGCTCCGCTTGGTCCAGTGGCAGTGACCCTCATGTTTTCAGGGCAACTAAACGAGCAGGCTGTTCCCGCAGCTGCGACAACTGTTGCGGTCTCGGATGTAGAGTTGTTGAGTGTGTTTTGGTCGTCGGTAGTACTTGTGAGGGCAGCCGTATTCACAATTGCGGTGTTAACCGGGGTTCCTACGTTTACCTGATAAGTGGCTACGAAGTGGGCTGCAGGAGCCGGCCAAACCAAACTCGAAATTGTACAGCTTGTCGTTCCAGACGAGGCCCCGACCGAGGGATTGGTACAAGTGAAGGTTGGTCCGTCAGTTTGCAGGAAGTCCACAAAGGTCGTGTTAGCCGGAATGGCATCCGTTAGCTCCACGGTGGCCGCCGAGTCTGGCCCATAATTTTTCACTTCTAACTCGAAAGTAACAGCGGTGTCGGCTTGCGCAGTTCCTGGACCGACTGAGGTGTCGACGGCTGTGTCAGCGGTCGCGTTTGCCGGATCGGCAACCGTGAATCCGCCTGTCCCCTCCGGATAAAAGAAGAATGGATTTAGGACAATTGCCCGCCACGATCCGCGATTATCAACAGTGATTCCGCCAACTCCGCCAATCACAGAGGTGGCAGTAACTATAAATGAGAAGGTTTGCGGATCGCTCGTAATATCGACGGCCTGAATGACCGCGGAATTCGCGTTGCCCAACAGCAGGCGGCGTGGGAATAATGTACCGGTGGGGAATCCAGTAAGCTTGACGCAGACCGTATCGCCAATCACGAAGCTACTTTTTGGCGTCGTACAATCAGCAGCAAAAGTGTCGATCGCTTCGCCTATGGGTGGCGCCGGCAATAGCACAGGACTAAATGCATTTTTAGCGACTGGCTGCATGCGTTCAGCCAATTTAACTGATTGCTGCGACGCAGGCGCTGTCTTTTGCGCAACTCTTGAAGACCCCTTCGTACTCGCCTTTCCTGATCGCGATGCGGAGGATGATGAATAAAAACCACTTACCAGAAAACCAGCTAAAAGCATGATGGCGCCAAGGCGCAGGAACAGAGTGGTAGAACGTTTGGGGAGCACTCGCGAGTTTGTTTTGTTAGGTGATGTAAACTTCGGCGGTAGGTTTTTCGATGTCATTGGGGACTCCTCTGGATGATCAAACGCGGGCTGTGTGCCAGGCGCTGGAAAACGATAGTGAACGCAACGAAAACGATTTAATGAGGTAAAAAGACAACTGTACGAAAAGCGAGAGCCAATGCGGATCGCGGCTGCGAGCCTGGCTACACCAAGTACAATGGGGGCGGCTGGCTATCATTAGTATCTCTTGCGAGTTCTGTTTGCGAGCGTAGTGCAGAGGTTCGCTGGTGCGACGAGTTGCGCGGAAACAGAAGAGACTTAATAAAAATGGATTCGAGTGTCGGGCGTCCCGAGAATGTTAAGCTTTCCAGTTTGGGAAAGCGCATCATCTGCTTGCGGCCTGAATAAAGGAGACTGTGGGTCAAGCCTGCGTCGTACCCGGTGATGCTACCGCAATCCAGAACCGCGAAAAATCGAGGGGGGTATGATAGACGTTTCAGGATATAAGTCAACAAAAATGTGCAAAGATTTTTGCATGCTTTTCCTGGACCAAGGAAGTGCTTTGAGAACCAGCATTTTCTCATTAACATGAGGTTTCCTGGTCAATTTGCGACTTCAGCTTCAACGAGAGGGCTCATTAGAACTTGACTAAACCGACCCATGAAATCTTTGTTACCGGAGGCGCCGGCTTTATTGGCTCAGCCTTCGTCCGGCTACTGCTAGCGGAAACCGCCAGCCGGATCACCAATTTTGATGCGCTGACATATGCAGGGAATTTGGACAATCTTGAAGGACTGGATGAGACACGCCACCGCTTCGTGCATGGCAACATAGCTGATTCTGAGGCTGTTAATTCGGCTTTGGCGGAAAACACCTACGCAATCGTCAATTTTGCAGCGGAGTCGCACGTCGATCGCAGCATTACCGATGCGGGGGAATTTCTGCGGACAAACATCACCGGCACTCAGGTATTACTTGACGCAGCCCGTGCTCGCGGAATCAAGCGCTTTATCCAAGTGTCGACTGACGAGGTAATGGGCAGTTTACCCGAAAACGAAGCGGCCTTTTTTACTGAGGACTCGCCATTTGCCCCGAATAGTCCGTATGCAGCATCAAAGGCTGCCGCCGAACACCTGGTTCGGGCTGCGCACCATACCTTTGGTCTCGATACAGTCGTAACGCGCTGTGGCAATAACTACGGGCCGCGACAGTTTCCGGAAAAGTTTCTACCGCTATTGCTGTCTAACGCACTAAGCGATCAGCCTATCCCGGTTTACGGCGACGGTCGCAATGTAAGAGATTGGATTTATGTCGAAGATCATTGCCGGGCTATTCTACTAGGCCTGGAAAAAGGCAGACCCGGGGCCGTCTACAACATAGGCGCCCGCAACCAAAGGCGCAATATTGAGATTGTTGAATCATTGCTGGACGCGCTTGGGAAGCCTCGTTCGCTGATTCGTTTCGTCAAAGATCGACCGGGACACGATCGCCGGTATGCCATCGATCCTTCACTGTGTGAGTCAGAACTGGGTTGGCGCCCGCGCGAAACCTGGGAAAGCGGACTCCAGAAAACCCTCGAATGGTACCGTGACAACGGGCGCTGGCTCGAGCGGGCGCGTAGTGGCGGCTATCGAGATTATTACCGGCAACAGTACGGTGCGGAGGTCGGAACAGTTTGAGAGTTTCCATCCCCGGTGCAGGCGGAATGGTGGGTCAGGCGGTAAGCAACTATTGCCGCTCCATTGGCGATACTGTTTTCTCCTATGATCATCAGACACTCGACATCGGGGATAGGGATCGAGTTACCCAGACACTTCGAGCAGACCAGCCGGAACTGGTAGTCAATTGCGCCGCCTGGACGGACGTTGATGGTTGCGAACTAGATAAGACTCGAGCTTTTTTCGCGAATGCGGCAGGCCCGGAAAATCTGGCAATCGCGAGTCGTGAAATCGGTGCCGGTTTCATCACAATCTCGACCGACTACGTCTTCCGTGGCGACAAGAATGGCTTTTATACCCAACGTGATCAGCCGGAGCCGGAAAGTATCTATGGACTTTCAAAACTCGACGGCGAGCGACGGGCGCAACTGCTCTACGCTCGCTCGATCGTTGTGCGGACCGGTTTTGTATTTGGACCAGGCGGTAGCAATTTTTTGAGTACCATCGTCGAACGGGCCAGGCGCCGGGAACCACTAAAGGCAATCCGCGACGCTTACGGAACGCCAACATATGCACCGGATCTGGCCCGCCGGCTGCGCGAGTTAGGCGAACAGGATCTTCCCGGGGTCTTCCACGTGGTGAACGCTGGACCAGGATTGAGTTATGAAGAATTTGCACGGGCGGCGCTTGAAGTGAGTGGCCTCGACGCCATGACTCTGGAGAGTGTGGCGATGAGCAGCCTGAATCGGCCCGCGCCGCGGCCCCGTAATTCTCGCCTCCATTGCTTACTTTCTGAGAGACTGGGCTTAACTCCTCTGCCCTTTTGGCGCGACTCTCTAAAGGATTTTGAGGCCCTCGTTTCCGGGACCGGGACGGCGGCCAACCGCTAGCTGGTTGTCCTCAGCTTGCCACCCACGATGTCTCTGCTATTATTCACTTAATTGTATGAACGGTCCTGAATTTGAGGTTTGAAATAAAGATGTCGCAAGATAATCGTCTCATGCCCGTTAGCGGCCTCGACCGCGCCCTCGATCGACCACTGGCCGATTTCGCCCAGGCAAAACCGTATGGTACGTCCGGTTTAGAGCCAACCACGTTCCGCGACTATTTATTTGTCGTGTTGAAAAGGAAGTGGTTAATCCTCAGTCTGGTGCTGGTGATTACTTCACTGGTAACCATCCAAGCGTTTCGTGCGCCTTCGATCTACGCCGGAGAAGCCACTATTCGCATTGAACAAAAGGCGCCAAACGTACTGCAAACCGAAAAGATCGTAATTGCCGGTCAGACCGATCCGAACTTCTGGGGTACCCAGCTCAAACTTTTAGAGAACCCCGCGCTCGCTCGCCAGGTCGTACTTACACTCGACCTGCAGCACAATCCGGCATTCTTTGGCGGACAGTCGCAAGGAGGAGTCTTCTCTTCGATTCGCCGGGTTTTTTCAAAACCAAAGAAAACAAATGAATCACCCGCGGTGTCTTCAGGTCTCACAGTGGTGGGTGAAAGTGAAGTAACCGGAGGTTCGTTGACAGCGGAACAATTAGCGCAGCTGGAGCCTTACGAGGACGCCATCATCGCCGGAGAGATCGTCGAATCAGTACCGCAGACTAACCTCGTTAGAATTAGATTCATACATTCTGATCCTGAATTGGCGCAGAAGATTGCCAACACGCTCGCGGAAGTTTTCGTCAACAACAATCTGGAACGTTCCACTCGTGGTTCCAACAAGGCTGAAGATCTTCTCGCCCGAGAGATCGCAAACCTGCAAACTAAAATCAAGCACGATCAGGAAGCGCGGTTTAATTACGCGAAAGAGAAGAACCTGCCGCTGGTCAATGATACTGCCGGAAACCTCGAGGCGACGCGCCTGGCCACTCTTAGCGGCCAATTGTTAACCGCGGAAAACGAAAGAAAAAATCTACAGGCCCAGCTTGAAGCAGCCCGAAAAGAAAAAAATGCGTTTTCCATTCCGGATGTTAATGCCTCAGCCCGAGTTGAGAAGCTCAGAGATCGCATCTCAGCACTCAAGGAGAAAAAGGACGCGCTGCTTATCGTTTACCAACCCGAGTGGCCGGAAGTTAAGAAGATCGACGCTCAACTGAAAGGACTCGAGGCAGAGCTTGAAAAAGCGCCTTCAGAAATTGTGACCTCCATACAGCGGCGCTATGAGGCGGCCGTCTCACAGGAAAATCTCCTTAGGCGCGCCTATGAGCAGCAGAAGGGAACTCTTACTCAGAACACGCGCGACCAGATCGATCTGTTGGCCATGACTCAGGAACTGGAAACCAACAGGCAGATCCTGAACACTCTTTTGCAAAAGCAGCGCGAGTATCAGGTCACCAGCGGCGACAGATCAAATGAAGTCAGCATTGCTACCTACAGTCGCTTGCCACATGATCCTATCGGACCGCAGCGTTTCCGGAACATTTTTGTCGCCTTCCTTCTTTCGTTGGTTGCCGGTATAGGTCTCGCTTTCCTGCTTGATTTCCTTGACGACACGATTAAGTCAGTCGATGACGTAGATCGATACCTGCATATGCCGGCTCTGGCGTTGATTCCCGCCGGCCGAGATCGCGGCCGCCTGATCGGGATTGGTGGACCAGGTACCGGACCTCCGCCGGGGGATACCACCGCTCTTGCCATGATCAGCGATGCGCGTTCGCCGATTGCTGAGTCTTACCGGCATTTGCGCACCTCGCTCTTATTGTCATCGGCCGGACAACCACCGAAGACCATACTGGTGACTTCGAGTCAGCCGTCTGAGGGCAAGACCACTACCGCGATCAATACGGCATTCATGCTCGCCCAAACTGGCGCTGAAGTTTTGTTAATCGATTGTGATTTAAGAAGGCCAAGGTTGCACTCTCATTTCGGTGCTCCCAATGCGAAAGGCCTGACCAACTGGCTTTCCGGCGAAACGGACATCGATAACCTGATGCAGACCTATGCCACGCTTCCCAACCTCAAGTTTTTGACCTCTGGTCCGGTGCCTCCAAATCCCGCGGAACTTTTGGGCTCAGATGAAATGCGCAAGCTACTGGGCGTGCTCACCGAGAGGTTTGCCCACGTTGTGATCGATTCGCCACCGGCGATTTCCTTTACCGATGCGTCAATCCTTTCCACTATGGTTGATGGCGTAGTGTTGGTTGTTCACGGTGGCAGAAGCTCGCGAGCAGTCGTGCGTAGAGCCAAACAGCAGTTGCTTGACGTCGGAGCACATATCTTTGGCGTGGTTCTTAATAACGTCAGAGTCGAAACTCAGGATTACTATTATTCCGGTTACTACTCCTCAAATGAGTATGAGGAGGGTGACAACCCGGAGGTGGCGCCGGGACAGACTGCTGGAACTCCCTGAAGCAGTTTGCCAGATGGGATGGCAGCGTCTTAGGTGACTATCAAAGCCTGCGCAGAGATTTTGTGCTGTTGCAGGCTTTGCTGCTGTCCGGGTCGAGACGCAAGGCACTTGGACTTTGCTGTTCGCGTTGGGGACAAGCGCGGAATCTTAGAGTGCTGCTTAGATTAGTTATGAAGAGGGACTCCTTTCGAACAGAGCGAGAGTTCGGTTTGGTTGTCGGCGGTGTTTTCGTCTTGCTGGGTAGTTGGTGGCTCTATCGCGGCAAGTTTGTGAGCGCTACGCAAATCGTCCTACCGCTTGGCTCTCTTCTGGTCCTGCTGGGGCTGATTTGGCCAAGAGCTTTAGTGTTACCAAATCGTGCCTGGATGTTGTTGGCAGAAGGACTGTCGTTCGTGATGACTCGGATCATCCTGGCTGCAGTATTCTTCTTGATAGTGACACCGATCGGAGTAGTGAAAAGACTTTCGGGATGGGATCCTCTTAGCCGGCGAAGTCCTCGCAGCGCTTCCTACTGGCGACCCTATTCCGAGCGCCAGCGTGATCCGCGACACTACGAGAAAATGTTTTGAAGTCGCGGGAAACTGTTGGATCAGAGAACTGACCGGAATAGTCGGCAAGACTGAGAAGAATCGTTGGCGCATTACCTGGAGCGGTAAGAAGAGATTGCAAGGAGCGGTTGATGTCAAAAGCACAGGTTGTTAGCGAACTCTGGCAGTTCATGAGAGAAAACAAGAAGTACTGGCTCGCGCCTATTGTGATAACGCTCGTGCTGGTTGGCGCTTTACTGGTGTTGGCAAAAGGCTCCGCCATAGCGCCTTTCATCTATACCCTGTTCTAGACCGGCGGTGATCGCTTGGTAAGCATTCTTGGTATCTCCGCTTTTTATCACGACTCCGCCGCCTGCCTGGTCGTTGATGGTGAGATCGTGGCCGCCGCTCAGGAAGAGCGATTCACGCGCGTTAAGCATGACCACCGATTCCCTGTCAACGCCGCAGACTACTGCTTGAGCGAAGCAGGCATCAAAGCCGCACAGCTCAATTACGTTGGCTTCTACGACAAACCGCTGCTGAAATTCGATCGTTTGCTCGAGACCTACCTCGACTACGCTCCGTCAGGCTTCAGTTCCTTCCTGAAAGCGCTGCCGCTTTGGATGAAAGAGAAGCTCTGGATGCCGGACTTAATTCGCACCGAGTTAGGAAAGACGAACGGTGAGACGGACGAGCGCGCTGCGAAGAAACTCGGTAAAAAGTTTGAGTGGAAACTTCTCTTCGGCGATCATCACGAGAGTCACGCCGCCAGTGCGTTTTATCCTTCTCCGTTCGAGGAAGCCGCTATCCTGACAATCGATGGTGTCGGCGAGTGGGCCACAAGTTCTATCGGCCTTGGCAAGGGTAACGAAATTACACTGCTAAAGGAGTTGAGGTTTCCCGACAGCCTGGGGCTTCTCTACAGCGCTTTCACTTACTACACCGGGTTCCGGGTCAATAGCGGCGAGTATAAAGTGATGGGACTCGCTCCTTACGGCGAACCAAAATACGTTCCGGTCATAAAAGATAAGTTGCTGGAGATTCGCGATGACGGCAGCCTGAAGATGAACCACGAATACTTCAGTTATTCGCAGGGCCTACGCATGACCAACGGCGCTTTCGATAAACTTTTTGGCGGCGCGCCACGAAAGCCCGAGTCGCTAATAACGCAAAAGGAAATGGACCTGGCGCGCAGCATTCAGGTGATCACTGAAGAAGTGATGCTAAAGATGACGCAGTTTGCCCATAAAGAAACAGGCATGAAAAAACTTTGCATGGCCGGCGGCGTGGCCTTGAACTGCGTCGCCAATGGCCGAGTCTTGCGCGAAGTGCCTTTTGAAGACATTTGGATCCAACCTGCTGCCGGCGACGCGGGCGGCGCGCTGGGAATAGCACTGGCCATCTGGCATCGATATCTTGGAAACTCCAGGTTAAGCACGGAGCGAGCGGGTACCTGGCAATCCTCAGGAACCGTCGAAAGATTTAAGAGCAGCCCACTTCAAAGTAATGGTCGAAAGAGCAATGAAAGCGATGGGAAAGCGAAGCACCTGTCCGCTTATGCTGACGGAATGAAAGGTTCATATCTTGGTCCAGGGTATAGCGAGGGAGAGATCGAAAGCTTTCTGAAGTCGCAGCAATTGCCCTACAGGAAATATTCTCGCGAAGATTTGCCCGGAGTAGTTGCTGAGCTCCTGGCCGCGGGAAAAATAATCGGGCTGCACCAGGGACGCATGGAGTTTGGTCCGCGCGCGCTGGGCGCTCGCAGCATAATCGGCGATCCACGATCGCCGGAAATGCAGTCGGCCATGAACCTGAAAATAAAGTATCGCGAGAGTTTCCGTCCGTTTGCTCCCAGCGTGTTACGGGAGCAGGTAGCCGACTGGTTTGAGTTGGATGCCGACAGTCCATACATGTTACTGGTTGCCGATGTTGCGGCCACCCGGCGAAGAAAAATGACCGCGCAAGAGGAAGCGCTGTGGGGAATTGATAAGCTGAACATCAGAAGATCAGAAATACCCGCCGTCACCCACGTAGACTACTCCGCGCGGATTCAAACGGTGAGGCGGGAGACCAATCCTCTCTACTGGGAAATCATTGAAGCGTTTCGACAGCAAACAGGTTGCCCGGTGGTAGTGAACACCAGCTTCAACGTGCGCGGCGAACCGATCGTTTGCACGCCTGAAGACAGCTATCGTTGCTTCATGCGAACGGAGATGGATTTCTTAGTGCTGGAGACTTGCTTGCTGGACAAAAAGGAACAACCAGCATTCGCCGAAGCTGAAAACTGGAAAGCGCGATTCAAACTTGATTGACGTTCCTACTTGAGTGCTCCGGCGTTGTTCTCGATCACACCGGGACGTTCCAAATTCTGCTGGCCACGCCTTCGAAGCCATCACCCCGTACAGCAACGAAAGTATTCCCGCGTACGACCCTTCTTCGTATCCCAGGCTGGAGCTTCTCTTGGAAGTATGCACTCAGCCTGGGTTATTATCCTTGCGCTCAACAAATAACCAGTCGGGATTGATTCAGCGTTGCGGCGACCGCCACAAACGGCGAGGCGGGGAGACCGGTTAACTGTTCGCATGGGCTCGGCGCAATTTAAGGAGTACGGTGTAATTCATGCGACAAAACGTCATAGTGCTGGTGGTATGGCCGCGCACGAATGATCCAGCTAGCTAAAGCAGCTCCTGTCTCCAGCTTGTCAAAGGCGCCCTCAAACCGAGACGCCTCGTCAGGGCGCGAGCGACCGACAATGTCATTAGCCCATAGGATCGCAATCAGTCAGGCTCATTCAGAGTGGATAAAGATTTTGAGGTCTCGGTAGTCATTCCCGTACGCGACGAGGTAGATGCTCTTCCTGAGCTCATTGCTTCGCTGCAGTCACAGACTTTTCCGCCGGCTGAAGTTCTCATAGTCGATGGCGGATCTACGGATGGGACAGTCGCCCGGGCGCGTCAGCTTACGGCCGGCGACAACAGATTTCACGTTGTCGAAGCCGGAAAGGCGACGCCAGGACGGGGTCGCAATATCGGAATCGCGGCCGCACGTAATGAGTGGATAGCGCTCGCCGATGCCGGCAGCAGACTCGAGTCACAATGGCTCGAGCGATTAGTAGAAGTGGTCCAGGCCGATCCCGCGATCGCATTTGTCTACGGAAACTTCGAACCAATCGTTGACTCATTTTTCACGCGGTGTGCGTCACTGGCCTACATCCCCCCAAAGCAGATGCGACCGGGCGGACTGATTCGTGTTCCGTGCATCGCTTCGTCCCTTGTGCGCCGAGAGACCTGGCAACAGGTAGGTGGCTTTCCCGATCTGCGTGCCGCGGAAGACCTGATGTTCATCGAGAAGATTGAGCAGCTAGGCTGCAAGATGGGCTGGGCTCCCCAGGCAACTATATGGTGGCATATACAGCCAACGCTGTGGGACACGTTCCAAAGGTTTGCAGTCTATTCGCGTCACAACGTTTGGGCAGGCAGGCAGCGCGGCTGGCACTACGGCGTCGCGAGACAGTATCTGCTCATGCTGTTAGTAGTTGTCCTGGCCTTAGTTCATAGTCCCTGGTGGCTTGGCCTTATAGCGCTGGGCCTTGCCGCCCGCGTGGCTAAGAGCATTTGGCGCCGCCGCCGTGAGGGCTCCGGTCTGAGTTGGCTGTTTAATCCGATTCAGTTTCTGGGCGTGGCTGTAATTATTCTGACCGTTGACCTGGCAACATTCGTTGGTTGGGCGCAAGCTCTATGGCAGCGACCGGGGATCTCCGCGAGTCCGGAAGTGACCGGGGATTGATTTGCGAACCGCTGTAATGCACGAACTCGGCATGGCTGCTCCACACACACTCTATCTTTGTTATTTCGGTCTGCGTGAGCCGCTGGTGCAAACACAGGTTTTGCCTTACTTGCGACAGCTGGTAACGGCTGGTATCCGCGTAAGTATTTTGACTTTTGAGCCACGACTCTCCGAGAGTTGGACGAGCGAAGAAATCGCTGCGGAGCGTCAGTCTCTCGAGGCTGAAGGGATAAGTTGGCATTACCTGAAGTACCACAAGCGACCTTCGTTGCCGGCCACTCTTTACGATATCGCCGTAGGTACACAGACAATACTGGGACTGATGCGACGCGAGGGCGTAAACATCCTGCATGCCCGCAACCATGTTCCTGCATTGATGGGTGCAATTGCCAGGAAATTTCGCCCGGCACAAATGGTTTTTGACATTCGTGGCTTTATGCCCGAAGAATACACGGATGCAGGCGTTTGGCCCGAGAATGGTTATCTCTATCGTGGCCTGAAAAGAGTTGAGCGATATTTGCTGCGAGTTTCGGACGCTTTTGTCCTGCTGACCGAGAAGGCGCGAGATATTGTCTTTCCCGGTTGTTCCGACACCGACAATCTCGGTAGACCGATTGAAGTGATTCCCTGCTGCGTGGACTTCGAGCGGTTTGGAACTATCGAACAAATAGCAAGAGAGCAGCTGCGTGCGGAGATGAACCTGACTGACCGACGAGTGATCGTTTACCTCGGTTCGTTCGGTGGCTGGTACATGACAGATCAGATGACGGATTTTTTGGCCGCCGCTCACAGCCAGGACGCGGCAACGTTTTCGATGATATTGACGCAGAGTCCCCGGCAGACAGTTACTGATCGAATGACGAGCCTGGGTATCGCGCAGGAAAATTTCCTGGTCAATCAGGTAACGCCAGACGAAGTGCCGCGCTATCTCAGGACCGCCGACATCGCCATCTCGTTCATCAAACCCTGTTACTCAAAACAGTCGTCATCACCAACCAAGATTGCCGAGTATCTGGCTAGTGGTCTGCCGGTGATCTGCAACGCCGGAGTGGGTGACCTGGATAAACTGATCAACGAGCGCCGCGTGGGAGTACTGCTCGGCGAGTTTAGCAGGCAGGGATATTTGAAAGCCCTTAAGGATGTAGAGAATATGCGAGGTGAGGAAAACCTGGCGGAACGTCTGCGTGACGTAGCTCGCCGCGAGTTTGATTTAGCCGGCGTTGGACGTACCAGATACCGGCGTTTGTATGAACGCCTTTTGAAGGGAGCTTCAGCGAACGTTCGCACAGAGAATTTAGAAACGATCTAGGAAGCAATGGAAGTCTTAGCTCTTATACCGAATCAATATGGCCATGCTCCGGGACAGCGTTCGAGTATTGAACTATGGGAGAGCGTGCTCGCTCCCGTAGGCATCAACATCCACTATGCCCCGTTTGAAACCGAGCGATTGCACGAGGTGTTATATCGTCCCGGACACTACGCTACCAAGGTAGGGGAGATGGTGCGCGCTTACATCGAGCGCATACGACTACTGGGAGATCTCAAACGGTTTGACGCAGTTTTCGTCTATCGCGAGGCGGCGTTGCTGGGACCAGCTTTCCTGGAAAAGATGGTGGCGCGGCGCGGCTTACCAATCATTTACCAACTTGACGATCCGTTGTTTATTCCCTACATGAGCCCCAGCAACGGCTATCTGTCGTACCTGAAATTCTTTGGAAAAATTTCCGAAATTTGCAGGCTCTCCAAAGTGGTAATGGTCAATTCCACTCAGATCCGGGAATACGTTTCCCAGTACAACCAAAACATTTGGCAGGTGCCCAGTGTCGTCGACACCAGCCAGTACGTATTCCGGCCGGATTTGCTTGAAGCGAAGCCGGAAGAAGTTTGCATCGGCTGGAGTGGCAGCCCGACGACCGTTGGAAACATACGAGTAATAGCAGGAGCACTGCGCCAGCTCGCCGAACGTGTGAAACATCGCGTACATCTAATCGGCGGTACCGAATTTGATCTGCCCGGGGTACCTTATGTCGCGCAAAAGTGGTCGGCGGAAACAGAAGTTGCAGACCTGCGAAAGATGCAGGTGGGAATGGTTCCGCTGCCGCTCAACGAGTGGAACAAAAGGAAGTTCTACATGAAGACGGCGCAGTATATGGCGCTTGGCATCCCGACCGTCGCGACTCCGTTAGGCTCCAACCCGGAAGTGGTTGAGCATGGTGTGACCGGTTTTCTGGCCGACTCGGAAGAGGAGTGGGTAGAGTATTTGAGCCTTCTTATCAAAGACCACGAACTGCGTTTGCGGATGGCGCATGCGGCGGCGACAGCAGCTCAAAAGAAGTATAGTCTGGAGGGAAACACTGAAAAAATCATCGAAGCCTTTCAGGCTGCGATGAATTAGGAAACCTCGTCGAGGTCCCTGGCGCGAGTTGTTTCGAAGTAGCAAGGCAATGAAGCATTACATTGAATCACTCAAGCAGATTTTCGCGACTGCTCCAAACAAGCACGAGGCAAACTACCGTTCGCAGGCTGTGCTTGAGGATATGTCCTCGGATCCGGAATTCTTCACCAGCGTACTGGAAAAGCACCTGCAAACCGCTGGTTCATTGAACACGAAACACTATCCCGTAGTCGGAATTGATATCGAACTAAATCATCTCTTTGGTTTGGTTGCGAATTGTTGGATACCTTTGCCCGATCGCGCCACGAACGTCTCGACCAAAGCCATTCATCACCATGGTGATATGTTGCTTTCTACCGTAACCGCTTTTGGCCCCGGCTATGAGCATTGGACTTTTGAAAAGCCCGTGGTCGTGGATCCGGAGACTGAGAGTTATTCGATGACTCTTATAGATCATGCGCCGCATCCTCTGCACCATGTGGCCTTCGTAGACAGCTACGTGGCGCATTTGCCGTTCTATCCTCAAGGCATGACAATCACTTTCGCGCTTTGGAGCAGCAAGTTTCCATCGACCTGGAAGGATCGCTTGAAGCGAGTTCCGTTAGTGCAAAAGAACTCCGATCTGCTGAAGAAAGTGGCCAGAAGCGCTGGTATGACAAAACAGCTCGATTTGAAAGTGGTCGAGTATTTTGATTTCTACCCCACGCCGGAAGGCTTTCGCGGAATCAAAGAACGGAAGGAATTCGAGCGGGGGCCCAATGCGGATTATCTGCCAAGTCTCTTCCAGGTGATTCAGGAAACTGGCAACGAACAAATGGTTCCTCTCCTGAAACAACAACTCGAGTCGGGTCAGCCACTGGAGAATCCCGAATTGCTGAAAGATTTGATTCGTAAACTCGAGAGTGGACAAACCATTGAGGGACGACTCTCCTCAACCCACTACGGTATCGAGCGCGCGAACTTTAGCAGGCACGACCTTGAGGTCGCCCTCGGGGCGCAGTCGAGGGGATCGTCTTAAATAAAAATTTCGTCACAACATAGTCGGAACTGTGCTTGAGGGAGAAGTCATGCCCGCCAACAGCGCCCTAAGGCGCGTTACAAAGAAGGTTCTCCATAGTTTTCTCGGAGATTCCAGTTATAAATATTTCCAGGCGATTTCCAAAGCCAAGGATATTCGGAATGGCAGCTGGTCTGAACCGGAGCTGGAGTTGATTCCGTTTGCTATCAAGCCGGGAGAAACGGCGCTGGATTTGGGAGCGAATTTCGGATTGTATAGCTACCACATCTCACGCGCGTTAGGAGCTACCGGTCGAGTTTATGCGTTTGAACCAGTGCCCTTCACCTTTGAGACGCTGCAGTTGGTTGCCAAAATACTGCGCTTCCAGAATGTCACGCTGTTTGAAAAAGGATGCGGCGAGAAAGTGGGCAAGATTTCATTTGAAGTTCCGGTGCAGGCTTCCGGCGCTTTCGCTGCCGGCCAGGCTTACATCGCCGGGCGTCGCGATGATCGGGAAGGGAAGGAGACCCAGGTTCGCTGGGCGAGCACCAGAGAAGTGGTTTGCGAGGTGATAACTCTTGACGACTTCCTGCCGAAGCTGGATGAACTATCTCTGATTAAATGTGATATTGAGGGGGCGGAGCTTTTTGCTTTTCGTGGGGCCAGGAAACTAATCGGTAAACACTTGCCCACCGTGATTTGTGAGATCAATCCATGGTTCCTGGAGGGCTTTGGCGTTCGGCTGGAAGAATTGACAGCGTTCTTTTTCGATCAGGGCTATCGTCTATATCACTATCGTTCTGTGGATGGCCGCATGGCGCTGGTTCCCGTCGATACCAAAGACGTAGTTGAGGACAATTATGTGTTCATTCATCCGCAAAATCTTTTAAGGTTTGCCCCCATCCTGGCCGGCACTGCTTAGTCGAATTACCAAATGAACGGTTCTAACAGGTTCGAACATCGTGATCAGCCATGTTCGGTGTGCGGCAGTGTTCTCCGAAAGCATTTAGGCTGGCGCGGCGGCGCGGCCCATCATGACGGGCAAGGTGAGCGAATAGCGATTGTCCGCTGCGTCGAATGCACTCATCTCTATCCGCATCCAATGCCGTTCCCGCGTAGCGACCTCGCTGGTCTTTACACTAACACCGAGGAGTATTTCAGCGAGCACGACGTTGAAGAGAAGAAGAGCAATGGCGCAGAGTTGTTGCGGGAGATCGAGCAGAAGATTGGGTACCGCGGACACCTGCTCGATTTAGGTTGTGGCCGCGGAGAATTACTCTGGGCCGCGCGCGAAGCCAGCTGGAAGACGGAAGGAGTGGATCCTTCTCCCGCGCATCTCGAATGGGCGCGCCTCAACCTCGGGATTGAAGGACGCCTGGGAACCATTGAAGATGCGGGCTTTCCAAACGATCACTTTGACGCGGTCACAATGAGCGGGGTGATCGAACACCTTTACGATCCCTATGTCACGCTGCGGGAAGTTTGGCGCGTACTCAAGCCCGGCGGAGTTTTTTATTTTGACGCACCGAACGAAGACGCCCTTTATACGCGAATCGGAAATATATATCAGCGCCTCCAGGGCCGTGATTGGGTGGTCAATCTTGCTCCCACTTTTGCGCCTTATCACGTCCAGGGCTTCACTCGGAAGTCAGTTCAAACACTACTTGACCGGGTGGGTTTTAAAGTTGACTCTTTGACAATCTTCGGTCATATCTCGCCCATGACGGGCAAAACCTCACTAAGAAAACGAATTGAGCATCGTGCCGGACAACTGGTGAATTGGCTTGGCAACCAGAGCGGGACGGGTATCTACATGTATGTGTGGGCGAAAAAGCCTGCCGCCACTTCTCAGCTGGTCTGATACTTCGCCGAATATCTGCCTTTTATACGCACGGGTCTAAGTCTGTTATCATTCCCGCACACCCCTTTTATGCATCGGCCAAGCAAATCACGACTGTTCTTGCTCGCATTGGTCGCCTTGCTTCCATCGTTCGCAAAGCGCTCCTGTTATCGCCTGTTTTTTGGCTACAAAATCGGAAAGCGCGTGCACATCGGGCTCAGTATCATAGATGCGCGTGATTGCAAGATCGATGATGACGTTCAAATCGGACATCTGAATCTCATTATTCGAGTGGAAAAGCTTGAGCTGGGGGACCACGTCCGAATCGGTCATTTGAATGTTATTCGTGGCGGCGATGAAGTTGTGCTGCAACGATATGCGGAAATAATTCGCATGAATGAGATCAATTCCATACCGGACCCTGAGGTGGTGAATCCGACTGATCCGCGCTTCCTTTTGGGGGCCGGCAGCATTATTACCGCCGGACACAAGATCGACTTTACGGATCGGGTTAAGATTGGCCGCCGGTCCATTCTTGGTGGCCGCAATTCTTCATTGTGGACTCACAACCGTCAACGAACGCGCCCCATCGAGATCGGGTCTTTCGCTTACATTGGCTCCGAGATCCGCGTGGCACCAGGAGGAGGATTGCCGTCGAGGTGTATAGTCGGCATAGGTTCTGTAGTTACCAGTGAATTGACGGCAGAGGGGTATCTGATTGCCGGGGTGCCTGCCAAGCCTGTAAAAGAATTAGGCGAAGAGGATCGCTTTTTAGTGGAACGAAAGACACGCATAGATTTGCCGGACGACGTTTAGCCACGCTCTCAAAATTAGTAATGCCTTGATATGAATGCGCTGCTTACATTGCTGTATCTTCTCCTGAGCGTTGGGATCGTCATCTTTGTGCCGCCCATGGTTGCTCCGTTTGCTAATTACTACGGAAATTTTACCAGTTTTGATGCGGCCAAGGCCGTCTTGTTGTGTACGGCTCTTGCGGCAGTCGCGGGCTTTTACTCATACAAACGAGCAACCGATGGACGCTTTTTGTTACGGTTGTTTGTTGCCGGTTTACTCGTGCGAATAGTTATCGGTCTGGCAATTTTCACCTTCCGGGGGCAGGACTTTTTCGGTGGTGACGCTCTAACCTACGATTTCTTTGGAAACGCTCAACTCCTGGGATGGGGAGGAGATAAGTACTATCAATCCATCGCTAATCTATTTGTTCGCAGCGGAGAGGGTTCGGGCTGGGGAATGGTGTACCTGGTTGCGGCAATCTATGGAGTGATTGGACGCAACATGCTCGCAATTCAACTAATGAATTCGGTTCTTGGAGCTGCGACCGCGGTAGTAATTTATTTATGTGCCCATCAGGTTTTCCAGAATTCAAGAGTGGCGCGGGTGGCCGGCATCGCCGTCGCTTTTTATCCGTCACTCGTGCTCTGGTCGGCCCAGGGCCTTAAAGACGGGCCAACTGTTTTCTGCCTGGCGTTAGCTATCTTATGTACGCTGAAGCTTGGTGAAAAGCTAAGTCTGAAATACATCTTTATTCTGTCGTGTGCGCTGTTAGCACTAATTGCGCTCCGGTTTTATGTTTTCTATATGATCGCCGTAGCAATAGTGGGTGCATTTGTAATTGGAATGCAGCAAGTTACAGCAACCAGCTTTGCGCGCCAGCTTACAGCCGTGGTCCTGCTGGGTTTGGCTATGACTTATGTTGGTGTTACGCGTTCAGCCGGTGCGCAGTTGGAACGGTATGGGAATTTGCAAGTGCTGCAACGCAGTCGGGCTGACCAGGCGCGTAGTGCAGAATCCGGTTTTGGGCGAGACGTCGATGTGTCCAGCACTTCCGGCGCACTTTCGACGATTCCAACGGGAATCCTCTATTTGCTCTTTGCGCCTTTTCCCTGGCAGGTCACTTCTCTGCGGCAAAGCATTACCCTGCCGGAAATGGTTATTTGGTGGGCTTCGTTTCCGTTGCTCGTCCTGGGGTTGTGGTTCAGTATCAAATATCGCTTGCGAATGATCTCGCCGATTTTGATTTTCACAGTCATGCTTACGCTTGCCTATTCGGTTTTTCAAGGCAATGTGGGAACAGCCTATCGCCAGCGAGCTCAGCTACTGGTGTTCTATTTCATATTCGTGGCTGTCGGGTTTGTGCTTGTGAAGGAAAAACGAGAAGAACGGAAGCTGCGACAGGAAGAGGAGCGAAAGCGACTGGGCCGGCGCTGATTTCGAGAAGTGCCGCGCGCAAGCGGAGACGAATGATGCGCGACTTTAGTCTTCTCCGGGTCGCGCTGGCATTTGCTCATCAGGGCCACGAGCGGCGAGTGCAGGGCCGTGATGGAGTGTCCATTCGTGATCCTGCGTTCTCAGTGGTTATTAAGCGGGTGCAATTGAATCTATGTGTGGAATTGTAGGAATAGTTCGAAGCGACAAGTCAGACATTGACGAGGCAGTGCTCGGTAGGATGTGCGCGGCCATCAGCCATCGTGGACCTGATGACGATGGCTTCTATGTCAATGGCCCGGTCGGCCTTGGCATGCGCCGCCTGGCTATAATCGACTTAAAGAGTGGGCAACAACCTATTCACAACCAGGACCGCACTGCCTGGATAGTTTTCAACGGCGAGATTTATAACTACCGGGAACTCCGCGACAAACTCGAGAAACTTGGCCACTCCTTCTACACAAACAGCGACACCGAAGCAATTGTTCACGCCTACGACCAATACGGCGCCGCCTGTCCCAACCATTTACGCGGAATGTTTGCCTTCGCCATTTGGGACGAGCGCACTCAGGAATTGTTCATCGCGCGCGATCGCGTTGGCAAGAAACCACTTCTTTACGCAGAGGTCAAAGGCCAGTTTATTTTCGGCTCGGAATTCAGCGCCCTGCTGCAGCATCCTGACATTGGCAAAGAAGTCGACTTCGAAGCGCTCAACCAGTATCTCTCCTTCATGTGCGTCCCGGCGCCGTTGACCGCCTATCAGGCGATCAGAAAGCTGGAGCCAGGACATAGCCTGCGCTACCGCAAAGGCGAAATAAGAATCGAACGCTACTGGCAACCAGACTTCTCGAAAAAAATCGATATCAGCGAACAGGAAGCCGGCGAACGAACGATCGCAATTTTGCGCGAGGCAGTGAAAGTGCGTTTGATGTCGGAAGTGCCGTTGGGCGCTTTTTTATCGGGCGGCATCGACTCGAGTGCAGTGGTGGCTCTGATGGCCGAGGAATCCAGTACGCCGGTGAAAACATTCTCCATCGGGTTTGAAGAACAGGACTTCAGTGAACTGCATCACGCGCGCCGGGTCGCGGAACACGTTGGCGCGAACCATCACGAGTTCATAGTTCGCCCTGACGCGCTCGAAGTTTTACCGGTTCTGGTCGAGCATTACGGTGAGCCATACGCCGATTCTTCAGCTATTCCAACCTACTATGTTGCGCGCGAAACTCGGAAACACGTGACCGTTGCTTTGAACGGGGATGGCGGTGACGAATCTTTTGCCGGTTACGAGCGCTACGCGGCAATGCGTTTGGCCGAGCAGTATCATCGCATACCGGCAATGCTTCGCGAGTCCGTGGTAAGGCAGGCGATTGAACTAATGCCGTCTTCAGAAACGAAGCGCAGTCGCATCCGCGATGTGAAGCGTTTTGTTCAATCCGCATCGTTACCGAAAGTCGAACGTTACCTCAACTGGGTAAGCATATTTGACCGACAAGCTAAGCAGGATTTATTTACCGAAAACTTCACCCGGCAGACCCAGGGCGATTCGGCGGCCAGGATTCTGGACCCCTGGTTTGCCCGCGCCAACGGATCAGGCGTTGTGGATGCGGTTTTGCTGGCCGACATCATGACCTACCTTCCCAATGATCTGCTGGTGAAGGTCGATATCGCGACCATGGCGAATTCACTCGAAGCACGGTCGCCCTTTCTCGATCACCACGTCATCGAGTTTGCGGCCAGCCTGCCTGAGAAATATAAGTTGCGCGGGTTTACCACTAAATATTTGTTGAAACAAGTCCTACGGAAGCTGTTGCCCGCTGAAAATCTGGACCGGCGGAAGATGGGTTTTGGCGTGCCGATTGGTCATTGGCTTCGCGGCAAGCTGCAACCATTCCTGCGCGAAACACTGCTCGCAGAGGTCTCATTGAGACGTGGCCTTTTCAGGCCGGAAGGCGTCAAGCGTTTGGTGGAGCTGCACACGCGCGGCGAGCGAGACTATTCTCCTCAGCTCTGGACGTTGCTGATGCTGGAGCTGTGGTTCCAAAGGTTTATCGATTAAGAATGATCTTGGGTCTTGGGTCTTTGGTCTTTGCAATTCGATTATGTCACTCGAGCAGACTAGAAACTCTTATGAATCGCCAGAAGTCAAAGACCAGGACCAAGGACCAAAGTCCAAAGCCCAAATCAGTTTTCAAGATCTCAAATCACCGGAGGTAACAGAGTGAAAGGTGTTGTTTTAGCAGGCGGACTGGGAACGCGATTGCGGCCATTGACGGCGGTGACGAATAAGCACCTACTTCCTGTTTATAATCGGCCGATGATCTACTACCCGATTCAAACGCTGGTAAACGCGGGCATCACGGACATCATGATTGTTACCGGCGGGAATTCAGCCGGAGACTTTCTCAAGCTTCTGGGAAATGGAAAAGCTTTTGGTCTCAAACATATCAACTACACCTATCAGGAAGGTGAGGGAGGCATCGCCGAGGCGCTTTCGCTGGTAGAACACTTTGCTGCCAAAGAACCGGTTTGCGTTGTCCTCGGCGACAACATTATCGAAGGCAACGTAGCCGGCGCGGTTCGCTCCTATCGCGAGCAGGGCCGCGGAGCAAAGATCATTTTGAAGAAGGTGCCGGATCCGGAGCGCTTTGGCGTTCCTGAGCTCAGCGGACCAAACGTGCTGCGTATCGAAGAGAAGCCGGCCTCGCCAAAGTCGGAATACGCCGTAATCGGAATCTATATGTATGACAGTGAGGTGTTTGACATCATTCGCACGTTGAAGCCCTCCGGCCGGGGCGAGCTGGAAATAACCGACGTCAACAACGCTTACATCAAACGAGAAGCGATGACTTGGGAGGAACTTGAAGGTTGGTGGACTGACGCAGGCACATTTGAAAGCTTGCTGCGCGCCTCCAATCTGGTCGCCGAAACGGGCGCAAATAAGATGGAGTTGGGACGTCCTGCCGAAGTGAGCGCGAGTATTTGAAACAACCTGTCGTAGCAACGGACCTGTATTTGCGCCTCTACTGAACACTGTATCGATCATCTGAGCAGGTTGCTCGCGCCTCCAGGAAATGAAGATTGTTCGCGTCATTGCCCGCCTTAACGTGGGAGGTCCGGCCAAGCACGTTGTTTGGTTGAGCAAGTTGCCGACTCCGAATTGGGAGTCGCTGCTCGTCGCTGGCACGGTCCCGCAAGGGGAAGACGACATGGGCTATTTCGCGACGGAACTCGGCGTTACTCCAGTCTTTGTTCCGGAGATGAGTCGCGAAATTTCTCTAAACGACGCACTCACAGTCTGGAAACTCTACCGCCTGCTCCGACGCGAACAGCCTGACATCGTTCATACGCACACCGCTAAAGCCGGAACTGTTGGCAGAGTTGCCGGACTTTTCTATCGCTGGCTAACGCCAAAAACCTTAATCGGGCGTCCGCGCGTCTGCCACTTTGTCCACACTTATCACGGCCACATTTTTCACAGCTACTACGGTCCACTCAAGACGCGCGTTTTTATTTTGATAGAGAGAATTCTGGCTAAACTGGGAACCGATCGCATAGTGGTTCTGAGTGAACAACAACGACGAGAGATCAACGAGGAGTTTGGCGTCGGCAATCCTCGTCAGTTTTCAATCATACCCCTGGGGATCGACCTCAGCGTGTTTGCCGATTGGCAAGAACGCGGACAATCGTTTCGCGCTGAGTATGAACTGGGAACCGACGATATTCTGGTGGGGATCGTCGGGCGGCTCACGGAAGTGAAGAATCACGAGCTGTTCCTTCGCGCCGCAGCCCTGTTCAGGGAAAGGTTTGCCAAACCCAGTTCGACTATTCGATTCGTTGTCATCGGAGATGGTGCGTTAAGAAAAACGCTTGAGCAGCAGGCGCAAGCGCTCGGTATAACATCTGATGTGATATTTACCGGCAGCCGGCGCGACCTTGAAAATGTCTATCCCGCGCTGGATATTGTCGCTCTGACTTCGCGCAATGAAGGAACACCGTTGACGCTCATTGAGGCTATGGCTAACGCGCGTCCGGTCATCTCTACGGCGGTCGGGGGCGTAGTCGATCTGTTAGGAGAACCTCTCATCAGCAGCGCTAGCCAACCCGGATCCTCGCGGGATAGTAGGGAGACGGTCCCGTTTCAGGTTTGCGAACGAGGCATTAGCGTATCGCCGGACGATGCCGCTGCGTTTGCTGCGGGTTTAGCGAGATTGGTCGATGACAACGCGCTGCGTCGTGAAACCGGCGCGCGTGGTTTACAATTCGTGACCCGTCAGTATTCGAAGGAGCGGCTGTACAAGGATATCGAGTCCCTGTACAAGGGATTGCTGGATCAAAAATTTGGAGTGCGGTGAAACTTGTCACCGCTTTGGTCTGCGGCGGCTTGACGCCGCGAACTCATAACCGGGACTCAAGCGCACTCCAAAGGAGGAGTCTTAAATTTTGCGTGTACTCATCACCGGCGGTGCCGGTTTTATAGGTTCTCATCTTGCCGATGCATATTTGCAACGCGGCGACGAAGTTCTGGTGATAGACGATCTCTCAACCGGAACCATCGATAATATTCAACACCTGAAAAGTAATCCGAAGTTTCACTACACGATCGATTCTGTTCACAACCAACCGGTTACGGCTGAACTCGTCGACCAGTGTGACGTAGTCTTTCACCTCGCGGCGGCGGTAGGCGTCAAGCTAATAGTTGAGAGTCCGGTGCGCACCATCGAGACGAATGTGCGTGGTACCGAAGTGGTGTTGGCACTGGCAAATAAGAAACAGAAACGGGTCCTGGTTGCATCGACCTCGGAAGTTTATGGATTGAGCGCCGATGTCCCATTTAAGGAAGACGGCAATCTCGTCATGGGCGCGACGACCAAGGGGCGTTGGAGCTATGCCTGCTCGAAAGCGATCGACGAATTTTTAGCGTTGGCTTACTGGCGCGAAAAGAAATTGCCGACCACGATCGTCAGACTTTTTAATACGGTGGGGCCGCGACAAACCGGTCGCTACGGCATGGTCATTCCTACTTTCGTAAAACAAGCGCTCGCCGGGCGTCCTATTACGGTTTATGGCGACGGCAAGCAGACGCGCTGTTTCGGCTATGTCGGCGATGTGGTCGGCGCTTTGATTAAGTTGATGGACACGACTGAATCAATCGGGCAAGTCTTCAACATTGGCTCGACTGAAGAGATCTCAATCCTGCAGCTCGCGGAAAAAGTTAGGGAGTTGACTCAGTCAACTTCGGAGATTGTGTTCGTGCCTTACGATGATGCGTATGAGGAAGGCTTCGAAGATATGCCTCGTCGCGTGCCTGACACTAACAAGATCAATCAGTTGGTTGGCTTCAAACCGGAGATGACACTTGACGGGATACTGGAAACGGTTATTAGTTTCCACCGCGGCAGGCGTACGTCCTACGACGATTAGTCAGGTTTGAAGTTGTTAGGAAAAACAGCTCAACTGCTAAATCATCGAGTGCCTCGTGATCGAACTCCTGTTCTTAATATTCTTTCTCCCGAAACGAATGCGTATCCTTGCAAGAGAACGGGATCTAAGTCCGCTCAAATGGACGCTCGCCGCCGTCGGCGCCTGGCTTGGTGTGGAATGCGCAGTTATTTTCGCGTGGGTTGTGGTTTCTAGTATCAGCGCTGCAGTTTGGGGCTGGCCCGAAGATCCGGAAAAATCGCCCCTGACTTACCTGGTCTACTTCCTTGCATTGGTTGGCGGAATGGTAGCGGCAGATCTTGTACGCCGGCGCCTTATGGCCAAACCCATCACTCGTGAAGTTAAGCAGTGGAAAGGGATTTTAGGATGAGAATAGCGAAACGCCTCCGAAGGTGATCCGGATCTCGACTATTTGGACCTTCGCGATGCCTCACTGGATGAACCTTTTGAACCAACTTGTGGCGCGCTGGTCTCGATCCAGTTGATTGTGGACCAGAACGTGCCCATCTTCTGCGTATACGATCAGCTCATATACCCTGCCCAATTTCTGTAGCTGTTGAGCGAGGTTCAAGGAGTGTTGCGGATTTACGCTCCAATCCGCGCCTCCGTGCATGATAAGAAGCGGAACATTCAACTCGTCAACCCAGTGAATAGCGGATCTTGCCTCGAAGAGTTCGCTCTTTCGCGTTTCGTAGTCGGGCCAGAGCTTCGTGAAAAACGACGGCGAATAATCTCTGGGATGCGCATCAACCAGTTGTTGTAAATCTGTGAAAGCTCCGATCACTGCTGCTGCCTTGATCGGAAACTTTTTCCTGATTGCCATGTAGGTCATCATTCCGCCGCGCGATTCTCCGTACATAAAGAGATTGTTCATGTCTGCGAAGCCGAGGGATTTCGCAACCGGGAGTATGTTTATCAAGTCATCAACATCTGCACCGCCCAGTTCGTCCCGGCCCGCGCCGCCATCGCTTTGCCGCAACATTGGAGCAAGCACCAGAAAACCTGCTGATCCCAAACGATGAAAGAATGAGATGAGTTCGGGCGCAATGTCCCCCCTGACTGCGCTGCCGCGATTAAAAATAATCGTCGGTAACTTCTGGCTGTCGATCCGTTTCGGTTTATACAGATACGCCGTGACTTTCAAACCATCACTTAGATACTTCAACTTTTGAAACTCGAAATTACTATCGCCAACCGCCTGATCGTATGCAGCTTTATCAGAGTAAATTTCAACATCCGTGGCTTTCACGGCCTCTTCATATGAGACGAAACTGTAGGTGCTTCGCTCAATAATTGTTCCGTTGTCGTTGGCCGCCGTTGATTGAGCGCAGACAAGGCAACCAGCCACTATCAACAACACCAGCGTCCCAGGGAGCTTAAACAGACTCATAAAGTTTATTGAGCCCTTGTAATAAAAATAGGACTGCTTTCATTAGAGGTGATGTTAAGACGCTGACAACCCTGGAAGTGTTAACAGACGGAGGGCCGTCGTTCTTTGGTCGCCAGCCCGCGACAAATGGGCCTAATACATCACTGTCAACGGCAACGCGAACGCAGTTTGGCGCGGCGACCACAGATCTGCTGGTGCTAAAGGTATGAAGGCCCGAAGTTGAACCTCACAAAATCACCTCGTCGCTGCTCGGGGACGGGTTTGGTGTGGTTAGACTACTCTCACTGTCACTCTCCTGACTTGATCTGGACTGGTCGATCGATTAGCTTTCCTCTTACACTGTCCAATCGAAAAAGTTCCTAATCTCGCAGTATTATGCCGTTGAGTTCATTTCACCTTCTGGCTGTTGCCGCGTCGGCAGTACTGGCGCTTGGGCTAACTCCAGTCGTGCAAATTGTGGCGCGGCGGTATGGGCTGATTGCCGCGCCAAAAACCGATCGCTGGCACAAAAAGCCCACGGCAATGTTTGGCGGCGTGGCCATCTGGCTATCCGTAGTCGTCAGCTATTTCGTCTTTGTTCGCCCCGCCACCGGTTTGGGGTGGGGACACTTTCCCAGCTCACCGCTGGACGTCGTCATCGGCGCCAGCACTTTTCTATTTCTGGTTGGACTTGCCGACGACTTTCTACATACAAAGCCTTACCAAAAACTGATCGGGCAGGTGATGGGTTCGGCGTTCGTAGTTTATTACGGACTGGCTTTGCCCTGGACCGGCTACGCTGCCTTGAACGTTGCGTTAACGATCTTTTGGCTAATTGGAATAACGAACGCCGTAAACCTGCTCGACAACATGGATGGCCTGGCATCGGGGATCGCGGTCATTGCCTCGGGGTTTTTGGCGCTGAGCTTCCTCGCCGGCGACCAGGTGACATCAGCATTGTTACTCGCAACTTTCGCGGGCGCCCAACTCGGATTTCTGGTTTACAACTCAAGTCCGGCATCGATTTTTATGGGTGACTGCGGTTCGATGTTTATCGGCTTCTTCCTCGCGAGTGCGGCGTTAGTGAATCTTTCAGGCGGGCGATCAAGAAGTCTGTTGCCGGTGCTGGCGGTCCCGATTCTCGTCCTGTTCATACCTATCTTCGATACAACCTTCGTTACGATCCTCAGGAAACTCTCCGGGCGCTCAGCGTCCCAGGGCGGGCGGGATCACACCTCGCACCGGCTTGTTGCTCTCGGTACTTCCGAACGCCATGCCGTGTGGATGCTTTATGGTTTGGCCGCTCTCTCAGGTCTGCTGGCGCTGGTGGTTCAAACCGTAAAACTCGACGTTAGTCTGGCGGCAATTACCGGTTTCACAATTCTGCTCACCCTGCTCGGCGTCTATCTGGCCGGTGTCAAGGTCTACGACGAAACCGAGGAAGCCTTAGCCGCCAACAATAATTCTCTTTACGCATTCCTGATAGATCTCTCTTACAAACGCCGCATCTTCGAGGTCTTACTGGATGTGATTCTGATCCTGCTGGCCTATTGGGGCGCTTATGCCGTGAAGTTTGGTGCGCTTTCGGGGAGCACGGCGTGGAAACTTTTTCTACGGACTTTGCCGATCCTGGTTTTCGTGAAGATGGCTTCGTTTCTGGTAATGGGCGTTTATCGCGGCCTCTGGCGCTATACGGGGCTGGATGATTTGATCGTGTTTGCTAAGGCTGTTGTGCTTGGTTCAGTCGTGAGCGTCATGGTGGTGTTGTTTACCTTTCGCTTCGAAGGCTTCTCGCGAACCGTCTTCTTTATCGACGGCATTTTGATGTTTATGTTCCTGGCCGGCAGTCGTCTGGCATTTCGTTTATTCCGCCAGGTAATTCCAATTGCAAAAAGTGCCAAGGGGCGCAGAGTTTTGATCTATGGTGCCGGTGACGCGGGTGAGTTGTTGCTGCGAGAACTGCTGAACAATCGGGACCTCCTTTATTCACCCGTTGGTTTTCTTGACGACGATCCGGCCAAGAGCGGGAAATTGATCCACGGTTTGAAGGTTTACGCCGGCAATGGTGATCTAACCTCAGTTTGCCGGCAACAGAATGTCGACGAAATATTGATCTCCAGCAGCAAAATGGCGCCGGAGCGTCTGCAAGAGGTTTTGGACTTTTGCCAGGCGCAGGACATTATGGTCAAGCGCATGCGAATCACTATTGAGGATCTGGCCCAACAATGGCGACCGTCAATTCATAAGACGCCGTAAACTATTTGCGAATCCTATTCTGTATTTATGCCAGATCAATTGATTGAGTTAAAGGCCACCCCTCCGGTAAAGGCGATAATGACGCTGACGGTCATGGTTGCGTTATTTGCCTCATGGTTTGTGGTTCGATGGTATGTCGGTAATACCATTGCGGAATATTTCCATCCTGATGACCATCGCCTGGAGACTGCGCAAATGGCCGTGCGCCTTGCGCCAAGCGATCCCCTGCCACACTGGCGACTCGGCAATCTGGCACTGAAGGAACTTCCTCCCGATCAGATTTCTTTCGTTGTAACTGAGTACGAGAAGGCGGTCAGCTTATCGCCCCACGACTACAGACTGTGGACGGAATTCGGCGGCGCCCTGGAGCAAGCGGGTGATTTTGAGAAAGCTGAAAAAGCCCTGCGGGAGGGCGTTAAATTAGCGCCTTCGTACGCCTATCCGCGTTGGATCCTGGGTAACCTGTTGTTGCGAACCGACCGTTACGCAGAAGGATTTGCCGAGTTGCAACGAGCAAGTGAGGATAACGAGCAATTTCAGTCCCAGTTATTTAACCTTGCCTGGCAGCTAAACAAGAACGACTTCGATGCGCTTCGGGCCGCGGTTGGTAATTCGCGCGGCATTCGCGCGGCCTTTTCGAAGTATTTAGTTGAACGCGGACGTTACGATGATGGTCTGCGACTTTGGAATACCTTAAGTCAGACAGAAAAAAGAGAAAGCCGTCCTGCCTCCGATGCGATCATAACCAGTCTTGTTAGTGCTAAGCGTTTTCATCAGGCGATGGGGATCTGGAATGAGGTTGCTCCTGGCCCTGCTTACGACGCCGAGTTGGGACATATTCTGGATGGGGGATTTGAAAACAATTTGGCCCACGGGCCGGGAGCGGTTTTTGGGTGGCAAGTACAGTCAAACTCGCAGGTGCAGATAGGAATCGATGCCGCGCAGGGTCACAGTGGCAGTCGGAGCTTGCGGGTGTATTTCCAGGTTCGTTCACAGATAGACACGATCGATGTCTCGCAATTGGTCCCTGTTAACCCTAATACCGATTATGAACTCGAATGTTATTTGAAAACGGATAGACTTGAGAGTGCGGAGACACCGGTAATTTTGGTAGTGAATGCAGCCGACGACGTAACGCTGGTGAGTTCACCGGGAGCGCCTAGCGGAACGACCGACTGGCAAAGGGTTTCTCTGTCGTTTAAGACCGGCGAGAAAACTGAAGCCGTGAAGGTCAAGATGGTCCGGAATTCATGTTCTGACAGCCCGGTTTGCCCAATTTTTGGGACTGTTTGGTATGACGACTTCAATCTTAAGCCCAGAAAGTGACGCGCTCGTATCGCCTCAGGTGCAGGCACCGGTCGCAGTCAACACCGGTTATGTCACGTATCGCATAAGGCACACGCTTGCGAGCCGTTTTGCCTTTCTGATGGTCTGCCTGGCAATTACTCTTTCGGCGCTAGCCTACGGCACGGTTCACTATTGGGCACTCGCGATATTCTTTCTCGGGGGCATGACAATCCTGATTTTATGGCTGATTGACAGCTGGAACCTCGGAACATTTCGCATCAGCCGAAATGTTTTGCAGTTACCGTTGCTCGGCATGTTTTTGCTCGGACTGTTTCAGCTTCTGCCGCTTCGACGTCCTGAGGACATTGGCATCCATTCCATTCCTCTGGTCAGCAGTCTCTCGTTTGACCCATACTCCACAAGGCTCCTTCTGGTTCAGGTTGCAGCGCTCGGAATTTATTTTGCCGCGGTGCTTGTTTTTACTGATACGCCTAAACGTTTGCGGCTGCTCGTGAGGACCATCGGCGTTTTTGGATTTTTTCTGGCAATCTTTGGGCTGACGCAGTCGTTCACAAGCCCTGACAAGATCTATTGGATGCGCGAATTGCCACAAAGTCAGGCCTTTGGTCCTTTTATCAATCGCCATCATTTCGCCGGCTACATGGAATTAGCTCTTGCTCTTCCGCTTGGATTGGTGTTCACGGGAGCGATCGAAAAGGAAAAGAGATTCATTTATGTTTTCGCAGCCGGGCTTATGGCGGTTGCTCTAATAATGACAAACTCTCGCGGCGGCATAATTAGCCTGGTCGCGGAACTCTTCTTTTTGGTCGCAACCATGGGGTTGCGCCGCCATCGTCACAAGAAACGACACGAAGCGCGGCCGCCGCGAATTAAGAGTGCCGCGATGAAAGCCGGGCTGGCGCTGGCGCTAATCGTGGCATTGTTTGGCGGTGTGGTTTTGTTGGGAGGCGAAGATGCTCTGACCCGAGTTATCGGCTCGGTTAATACTGACGATCCCACCACTGGCCGCGCTCACTTCTGGAGCGTTACCGTAGACATAATAAAAACGCATCCCTGGATAGGCACAGGGTTAGGTGCGTTTGGCGTGGTCTATACGGGATATGACTCTCGTAGCGGAATGTATCGCCTTGAACAAGCCCATAACGATTATCTGCAGGTTCTGTCTGATGGTGGGATCATAGGCGCGGTGATTGGTCTGTTCTTTGTCGTGAATCTGTTTCGTATGGGGTTTACTCGCCGTGACTCACGTGATGAGTTCAGGAGAGGTGTGGCTACCGGCGCCATGGCCGGATGTTTTGCGGTTTTGGTTCACAGCTTCTTTGACTTTACGCTGCACACGCCTGCTAATGCTCTTTTGTTTCTGGTGTTAGCAGCATTGGCTACCATGAACGGCCGAGTGGAGGATGTGCACTCGCGACGAAAAAAACGCACACGACGGCCTTTAGACCCCACATTGCCAAGGACTTCCAGGACCTCGCTACCCGGTTCCCAAACTGACGCGGCCGTTACTAGTTTGTAGTATTATCCCCAGCTTGCAATAACAGTTATTGAGTTGGACCTATAACCAGTAAAGAGGAGGCGACTTGGCTTCAATCGCTTCGGCCAAATTAGAGAGTAAGGAGCACGAAACTGCGCAGGCTTCCTCGCTTCCAGGACTCTGTCTTGCTGCCGCTTTAAAACATGGAAAGAAAGACGCACTTAATCATAAGGTTGGTACCGACTGGATTAATATCTCGGCTGAGACCTTCGTAGAACGCGTGCGAAATGTAGCCCTTGGTCTCGCCGAGTTAGGAATCAAACCCGGCGACCGCATAGCACTCTTGTCGGAAAACAGACCTGAATGGTCGATTGCGGATCTTGCTATTCTTAGTCTGGGTGCCATAAACGTTCCCATCTATACAACTCAGGCAGTCGATCAAATCCGCTACATCCTGACTGATTCCGGCACCCGCGCCATCTTCGTGTCGAACAAGAAGCTGTTTAAACACGCGAAAGAGGCACTGGCAGGCCTGGATTTCCTCGAGAAAATCATTTTTTTCGACTCCTCAGCTATTGAAGATATCCAACGTTCCACAACGCTTGAGACGTTGGAAAAGAATGGCGAGGAACGGGCGATTAATAAGCCTGCAGCGTTCGGAGCCTACCTCAAAGCGATTCGGGCCGATGACCTGGCAACCATAATTTACACGTCCGGTACGACAGGTGAACCAAAGGGCGTGATGCTAACGCACGCTAACTTTGTATCCAACGTACTCGCAACTACGGGAGGGCTGCCAATTTCATCGACAGACATTGCTTTGTCGGTGCTGCCACTTTCACATATTTTTGAACGTACAGGGTTTTACATCTTCTGTTACAGCGGTGTCTCCGTGTATTACACGGCTTCATTTGATCAAGTGGCGGAGAATCTTCGTGAAGTTAGACCCACTGTGATGACAGCCGTTCCGCGTTTATTTGAGAAGGTTTACCACAAGATTATTAAGAAGGGCCTATCTCAAAAAGGTTGGAAGCGTCGGGTATTTGAACGCTCTCTGAACGTCGGCCAGCGTTATGCCGAAGCAAAGGACAAGCGGAAACTCATAGGTCCAGCCCTGGCTCTGCAGCAAAAGATGGCAAACAAGTTGGTGTTTTCAAAGTGGCGCGAGGGCGTCGGCGGTCGCCTGCGGTATTTCGTCTCGGGAGGCGCCCCACTTTCGCCAGCACTTTCCTATGCCTTCCTCGCCGCTGGAATTCCGATTCTTCAGGGATACGGTGCTACGGAAACATGTATTGTTTCAGCCAACCGTCCTGACAATAATCAGGTCGGTTCAGTGGGCTTACCCTTTGCGGGAATCGAAGTGAACATTGCTGAAGACGGCGAAATTCTATTGCGCGGACCGAATGTTATGCGTGGTTATTACGGACATCCGGAAGAAACTGCTTCGGTCTTGCAGGATGAATGGTTCGCGACAGGCGATGTGGGTCATGTAGATAAGCAGGGTCACCTCTACATCACAGATCGGAAAAAAGACCTGTTCAAGCTTTCAAACGGAAAGTACGTAGCGCCGCAACAGATTGAGAGTCTGCTGAAGCAAAGTGAGTTTGTCAGCCAGGTAGTAGTTGTGGGCGCAGGCAGGAAACAGCCCACAGCATTAATCGTTCCTGAATGGGAAGCAGTCAGACAAGCACTGGTGGGTGATGGTGAGGAGTTTCCCTCGGATCGCTCGGCGCTTGCGGGCTTTCCAGCGGCGATTAAGTTAGTACAAAATGACGTCGTGGCACTTACGCGGGAACTCGCCGACTATTTGCGCATTCGTCGGATCGCGCTTCTACCCGACGAATTCACGATCGACCGCGGAGAGCTAACACCGACGCTCAAAGTTAAGAGGCGGATCATTGATCAGAAGTTTGGTGATCTGATTGATGAGCTTTATTCCTAATTGTGTTTGGACGCAATAGGCAGTCGAATCGAAAATTTCCGGCTCGAGATTTCCAAAGGGGGATGTTAAGACTCTTCGCAATTCAGCTTTGTAAAGGTTAGGGCTCTACGCATTACCGTCGGCGAGAACTTTTGCTGACTTGTCCTTGGCCAAGGATCGACTCGGCCAGAACCCTCAAGTTGATCGGCAATTCTGGGGGACGACACTCTCCCTTCAGTGGCTGTTTATAAAATGCAAGTAAGGGGATTTCGCAAAAACAGAAATCACAGCCAGCAAGGTGATGTTTGACCAGGAAGTTGATTTCAGGAGCGAGCGCTTGCTGTTGAAATGAGAGTAAGAGCTTAGAAGAGGGACAAGCCAGTTCCTTGCTGAATGACTTTGCGGTAGAGGCCTTCATCGGTTTGCCCCTGGTCTTGGGAAACCAGGTCTAGTAGATCAGAATTTAGAAAGAATATTTCCCTTGGAGGATTGAATGGAGCAAAGGGCGAATTTGCTCAGAAGTCAACCCTAACAGCCCTGCTGCTATCCTGCTTGTTCAAGAATCTAATAGGCCTAATCCCTAAGCAATTCCACAACTTTTCGGCTGGCGCCTTTAACTTTTGTAGTTTGGAATCAATGACTTGGCGCCGGTGTAAAAACATGTTGCTCATTCTGGGGAATGTTGCTAAGATGCTCTCCGTTAAGTCAAAGAGCGCCTGCTCTTTGACGCTCGTTCCAAGGCTAGCCCATCTGATTTCTCAGGACAATTCGGGCAAATTCACAACGATTTAGCCAGCAATAGTCCCCGGGCTATTTCAAGACTCTTTCTCGAAAGACCTCTAATTGCCTTACTAAAAGCTCTTGTCTTCTTGCAAAAGCTGAGGCTCCCCTAAGCATCGTTATAGGCGAAGTGCCCACATCATAGATTCCCGCCAAAGGTGAGATCCCCTAACTCCATCAAACCAAAGAACAATCCTTGTGAAATCCCTAAGTCACGAAGTCGAAAAAGAAGCTGAGTTGGCACCCATCAGTCCGGTGCCCCAGAGTGCTCGCGCAAAACGCACCGCAGAGCGAATGGCGAAAAGTGGCAAATGGGTCGATAGCCTTCGCTGTTCGGATGTCAATCGACTCTGGTCGGAACTGCATCGCATCGTCTCGCACCATCCTTTGGTAAGAGCCTCTCGGAGTGCAGGCCTTTTGGTGGAGGAAGGCGCTTCCACCGCCTACACCGATCTGACCCAGGAGCTTTTTGTTCAACTGCTGAGCAAGAACCGTTTTGAGCACTATCTCGAAACGGAAATGACCGATTACGAAATTGAATGCGAGATTGGCCAAATCGAACTAACCAACTTGCTGACCGCCGAACTGCGCAAGCGCCATCCCGAGAGCTATCGTCTCGCCCGCCGCATCTCGACTCTTATCCAATCCAGCTCAAACTTCCGTCGCTTTGACTCGAGCGGCAGCGGTGATGAACCTCATCGACGACTAGCGGATCGCGTTTATGGTCTTAGTGAATGGGCAGATGGAAAACGTCGCCGCGATTCTCACGAGGTCGAGCAACGAGTTCACATGATTCCGGTGCGCGCGCGCGATACCAGAATGGTCGGATGCACCGGCGACTCCCAGGTCGTAATCAGCAATTCGGATCTTGAGGATCTTATCGTTTCCGTCTTGGACGCGGTCGACTCACCTGTTGATGTCCGAGCTCTTCGCAGCCTTGTCATGTCGCGACTTCCTGTAATGGATATCTATTTGGTTCCCCTGGACGGTGACGACAACGAGGGCGAGGGCAATCACTTTCAGCCAGTGGACAAAGGTGAAAATCCTGAGCAAGGACTATTGCGGCGCGAGTCGGAAGACGAAGCCGCCGGTTCCGTCGACAACTTTCTTGGCCACCTCCACGAAACGGTACGCGGAAAGGTCAAACAGTACAACCGCATTTTAGGAGTCCTGTGGTACTGCTATTTGAGCCCGCAGCATTCCACTCAACTTGAGGTCGCGGCTGTTTTGGGTGTTTCCGATTCATTAGTGTCGGACTATCGTCGTCGAATTGAACAGGAGTTACGTGCTCTTTCGTTCTCGGAGGTCGAGGAAGCCCGGAGATTCGAAGGCGCGTTACGCGACCGCGTTAGAGACCTTGTTCTAGTCGAGGATCAAAATGAGGTGACAGTTTAGATTTTCGTGGGCCACTTCCCAGAGCCTGCTTTCAGATTGCACATTGAGGCTGCGGCGCATTCAGCGTAGCAGCTTCTTTTTGTTTTAGTCAGCTTCGCACGGTTTCACTTATTAGGGTGCAACTCCGGGCGGGTTCTACTTTGGTTCGCTGGTGGCTTTCAGACGGAGAGCGGATAAACTTTGATCTGCCCACGAGGGCTTTAGTCCCTTTTGTTCCATCCCTGCTACATATTCTTCCAGTGCTTCGAGCGCTCCCTGAAAGTTTCCTCGGCGCTCGCGCACCCGACTCAGATCCAGTAAAAATGAAATGTTCTTAGTTTTGTAAGCGATGGCTGCGTTTGCAAAGGATTCTTCGGCTTCGGTTAGATTGCCTTTCAGTTCGTACAATCGGGCAAGATAGTAGTACGTCATTGGATACCGAGCGCCGTCACGGTTGGCAACCTGAAGCAAATTGGCAAACGCCTCATCGGTCCTATTCAAAGCCAGCAGCGCATAGCTAAGCTCCAGGTTGGCCGGGGGAAAGTACCCATGCGAACGTGAAAGCACCCGCTGGTAACTTTCAATGGCTTCTCGGTGTTTGCCCAGCTCGCTTAAACTGCGAGCCCGTTGGAGAAATTCGTAACTAATGGGATCAAGAGTGAGAGCTTTTGCCGGTGCTGGATTGGGAGAGGAAGAGCTTTTTCCGAGACGCGGAGAAGTTTCATTAACTCGAGCAGAAGGTCCTGGCACTCTGCTGGGAGGCTTTGGCGCTTTGGCGGACGACTCGGGCCTTACAACGATGGCTCCGGAACCAATAAGTGAGAGTGCCTGAGCAGCCGCCTGGTGTTCCGGATCAATCCTCAAAACTCGACGCCATTCTCGAGCGGCCATATCACTTTCGCCGCGGGCATAATACAGACGTCCCAAGTTGAAGCTTGCCTCTGCGTAGTGAAAACTCTCTAACTTAAGAGCTGACAAAAGCGCATCGTGAGCTTCATCCCATCTCCCCTGCCGCAGCAAAATTACACCCAGGTTATTGAGGGCGCGGGAATAGTTTCCTTTTCGCTGGTCGATTGCCTTGCGATAAGCGTTGATTGCTCCGTCAGAATCTCCCAAGCGAGCTAGCGCATTACCGGCATTGTAAAATGCCGGCGGGTCAAATACGTTACTCTTTGAAATGGCGTGCAGTTCCGCATTGGCTTCCTCATTCTCACCACTTTGGCTTAATTCTTCTGCCAGCCTTAGCCGCAGACGAAGGCGCTCGGGCCCATCCGGCGCTGCCTCGATTTGATCACGTAGCGACGCGGAGACGCTAGAAGTATGACTGTCTTGGGTGCCATTGGGCTCGGAAGGAGTTTCTATTGTGGCGGTATTTGCAGGTTTACCGGGAGCCTCTTCCGCTCTTGGTGAGGGAACCGCTGGCTTAACGGAACCTCCGTTATCGGGTGCAGCTGTGCCAGAAGTTGATTTCCCAGCCGCCCTCGTGGATTCGCGAGCTGAGTCGGCTTCCACCCGTCGTGTCCGCAATTTGTCTGAAGCGGAGGACGAGCTACCTGGTTCCTGACGTTTTCTTGTGACGGTATTTTGACCAGACGCTCCCGCCACACCAATACTGACAACGAGATACAATGACAAGCGTACGGACCCAGTAGTGATCATCCTTAAAGGCCTTTCCATCTTAATGCAACCCCTAATTTCATTAGTTGCCCAGTGACAAAGCGTCTGCACGCGCATACACGAGTACAGTACCCCCAAAACCTACGGCCCACCCGTGCTCGCGATCCGTGAAAAACACTTTTTCCAGCGGATGTTCTGTCCCGCTTGGCTCTAAGGTCCAGTGCAGGCCACCATCATTGGTGTGTATGATCGTACCTTCAGCGCCTACAGCCCATCCTTCTAGTGCGTCGAGAAACCTCACATCGAAAAGATCAGTCGCTATACCGCTATTCTGTTGTTGCCAGGTGCGGCCCCCATTGATAGTTCTATAAACGGTGCCCCCACTTCCAACAGTCCAACCCAAGCGGTTATCAACAAATGACGTGGCCGCAAACCGGATTCCTTTTTTGATCGCATCAGTTAGATTCGACTTGTGCCAGGTTTCTCCGCCATCGGAGGTTTGAATAATAGTAGCGCCCGCTCCCACCAGCCAACCGCGATAATCGTCAATAAAAACTCCGCCGAGCAGCAAATGGCGAGTAGGCGACTGCAGACGGGTCCAGCTTGCGCCGGAGTCTCGAGTGGTAAAAATCGCTCCCTCTTCACCGAAGGCCCAGCCACGGCCTCCGCGGCTGAAAACCGCGCGCACGAGCCGGGCATCCACATCAACTTCCAGAAGATTTATTCGCTTCCAGTGCTCGCCTCCGTCGCTTGTTTGCATTAAATACGTGCGCGGATCCGTTTTGCTCTTCAACTCGTAAACATTCGCTTCGCAAAGCAGCCATCCATTGTTGTCATCGACGAAATATATATCGCGCAGGGCGTCCGGCGTAGGTTGCGGCTTGATCTGCCATGTTTTGCCTCCATCGATAGTGGCTAGTAGCGAGCCTCTACTTCCGCCTGCCCACCCACGGCTCTGATCCAGAAAGAAGATCGTATGGAGCCACGCAAGCGATCCCACACGTTGATGCTTCCACGCGCCAGTCTGAGCCTGAACAGAAAAACTTAGCAGTGTTAGAATTAAGCAGCAGGCAGAGCGAACCATTAAGGAAGCTCCTCCGTATAGTGCGGGACTTTATTGGCAACGCCGAACTTCAGAACTTATATCGCGAACACTTCTTCAAGCCCGCTACCTGGCTAGTACGGCAGTCCCCCAGTGAAGATTCGCGCAAAGCTGAGAATTGAAGTGAATCCCATAATCTTTTGCAGGGTCTTCAGCTTGTTTCCGGGCACGACAATTTGATCGCCCGGCACGAGGTAAGTATTGTCGGCGGCTCGGCCTTTGTAGATTGCCGAAACGTTGACAGCGATCGGAGAAAGCATGCCGTTCGCCTGGCGACGCAACACAACAACCCGGCTCTTATCACCCGTTTGCAGGACCCCACCCGCTTCTGCTAATGCTTCCGTCACCGTGAGGCGGTGATTCATTAGCCTAATGCCTGGTTGACCTACATCACCAATTACGCTGTAACGATATGATGATGCTTTATCGAGAGAAACCGTAACTTGCGGGTCGATAATATACTCGTCATATTTCTTTTTAATCAGGTCGGCAACCTCCTCAACCGTCTTGCCATTGACAAAAATTCCACCCGGTATGAGAGCAAGTGAAATGCGACCGCTCGGGGGAATGACGATCCCGGAGCGGGAATATCGATCCTGATTGAAAACCGCAACTGAAATTACGTCTTCGGGTCCGAGCCGGTAGGTGGTGAAAAAGTTATTGTAGTAGGGAATGACAGCGGCCTCTTCAGAAATTTGCTCACGTCTATTTTCCTGCGTTTCCTGAGGAAGGTCAGCAGGCCTGGTTCCTGATTCATCGGGCTCTAGCCTGTCTCCTGACTGTGAGTTCGTGCTCTCCGAGGCAGGCTTCTTTGTCTTGTCTTTAGCATCGGTCGCCGCAGTGGTTCGTTGTCTGGTTGTATGCACCTCAGTTTGTGTTTGAGCCGTCACGCCCATCGACAGGGTCAGCGATAAACTCACAATTGCCAGGACCAAATTCGTACTTATCTTCATTTCGAACCTCCACCGACGGTATTGTTATTGTCCACCCCGTCCAAAAATAATTATCTTGATCGTCTCAAACATAATGATGGCATCGAGGAATAAGCTGTGGTTCTTGATGTAAAAGAGATCGTATTGCAGCTTTTGCCGTGAATCTTCGATCGATGCGCCATATGGATATTTGATTTGTGCCCACCCGGTTAACCCCGGGGCGATTAGGTGCCGCTGCTCGTAGTATGGAATCTCCCTTGCCAGCTGGGCCACGAAATGGGGACGCTCCGGGCGCGGACCGACAAAACTCATTTCGCCGCGCAGAATATTCCAGAATTGAGGTATCTCATCTACACGAATCTTGCGAATAATTCGACCCACGCGCGTCGTTCGTTCGTCTCGTTTGCTCGCCCATACCGGGCCATCTGTCTCAGCGTCTACTCTCATCGAGCGAAATTTAGTCAGGACAAACGAGCGTCCGTTTTCCCCAACGCGTTCCTGCTTGTAAAAAACCGGCCCCCGCGAATCGAGCTTGATCAAAATCGCCGTCAGCAAAACAATCGGGAGCGAAAACACCACGGCTATCAACGCTACGAATCTGTGCACGGCATTGCGAGTTACTGCGGCCAGCTTAGCCTGCCTACCTCTTCCGGTAAAAATCAGCCACGACGGGCGTATCATTTCGAGCGATACTCGCCCGGTAACTCTCTCGTAGAAAGTCGCACCCTCCTCAATCGACACATCGCCCCCCAGGCCCAACTTTAGCAGTCGATCAGTTGGAAGTTGGCCGCGCCTTTCGCCCATGGCAACGACGATGCGGTCAATGCCTTCGGTCTTCACTATGCTCTCGAGGTCGTCAGTCAGGCCGATCACCCTGGGGTTTATCAAACTCTTGCCTAACAATTCTGAATCAGTGCCGACGAATCCGATAATACGGTAGCCTGCGTCCGGCCGGTTCAGAACTTGCCGGGCAACTTCGACCGCGAGGTTTCCCGAGCCGACGATTAGAATCCGTTCACCGAAGCTGGGATGTCCGAGAAACCAATGAATAGAGATCCGCCAACCAACCATGAGGGTCAAGGCCATCGGAAGAGCGATCAGCGAGACGCTTCGGCCGAGCATTAAAGCGGGGTAAGCGTAAAACGAAATGGCCAAAGCTACCCAAGCCAACCCGAGCGCCTGCACAAGCCGCAACACCAGCTCATGACGATTATGCATCGCCACGAAATCGTAAAGGTCGAAAAGATAGAACGCCGCTAGACAGAAGACGGTGGCATAAGCCGCTTTGTAGTAGCCAAGCTTCTCAATCAATTCATAGGGCGCGCCCTCTACGCCCACACGCAAATAGACAGCGCCGATGATCACTCCGAACATCAACACCGCCTCGGCTAGAAGCAGCAATACCGTCCGTCCATTTAGGCGTGACGCTCTCAATTGACTACGGCGACCTCCTTCTGGTGTTCACCAGGAACCTGTTTCATTTTTCTTTCAGTCAAACCGCGATCGCGTTGGTAGTAGCGGCGTTGGTAATAATAAGCGGACTCATCCAACTGCTCATCCACTCGATTAAGCACAACCCCCAGCAACTTTTCTCGTGGAATCTGTTCCAGCAATCTGTCGACGATGGCGTAACGTGTCTTGCCAGAACGAATGACTATCAAGGCTCCGTCCGCTCGATTCATCAAAACGTTGGCATCGGTGAAGATTCCCAACGGGGGCGCATCAATGATGATGTAATCGAACATTCTCCTGGCCTCAGTCAGCAGGCGCTCGTAAGACGGTCCGGAAAGCAACTCGGCTACGTCGTCTCGACGTTGCCCCCCGGCAACAGGTATAGACCTGCCGGATCCAATCGGACAATAGCTTCTTCCAGTCGAACAGTTCCGCCTAGAACATCCGAAAGCCCTACAGATACATCGATACCAAGATACTCGGTGGCGCAAGGTTGGCGCAGATCGCTATCGATGACCAATGCTCGCATTCCATCCGTTTGGGCCAATAGCCACGCGAGGTTTAAAGCCGTCAGTGTTTTACCCTCGCCGACGCCTGCGCTGGTAATGACGAAGGCACGCATCTGTTTGCGTTCGCCCGCTTGCAGTAGTTTAGTGCGCAACGACCGAAACTGTTCACAGTAGGGAGAGCGTGGCTGACTGACTGCAACAAGGTGAGGCTCGACGCGCGCGGGGGAAATGTCATAACTGGCAAATCCTCCGACGCGCGCCGCCTCGGCAGCGCCCAAAGTTGCCCCAACATCACGCGAAGCCATTCCGTCGGGGAGTGCCATCCCGCCGGCTAAATCCGCAGTGTGCGCAGAGGACGCTGAATTTTGCGCCGACTTATGATTGACAGAAAGGTTTGACGAACGGCTGGGAGCCTGCTCTTCAACTTGCGATGTTGAAGGCAATCCAGAAACGCTTACACTTTCGTCACGGCGTCCTAAAATTGGTTGTCTTTTTTTTGAGGCGCTCTCGCTGTCAGCGCTTGCTCGTTTTATTGCTTCAAAAACTCTTCCCATTAACTTACCTCTCGAGCGTTAGGTTCATTCAGGAGCCGGCGTAGCTAACTTTGCTCCACAGATACCGGCGTCGTTATTTCTGTATCGGTCTCTTTCTCCAGGCTCGCGTTAGTCCACAGCTCAGAACTGTCGGACGAGAAAACCCGGGCTGGAGCTTCTCGTTCTTCACCGCGTTGCATTCCCCGATCCGAGCTAGGCAGCATGTCGAAGGTGTCGGCCACTTCCTCGATAATCGAAGCTCGGATCACGCGCTCTCCAGCCGCGTATCCAGCCAGAAGCGCGTTATCGCAAAGATTGTTTATGCTACGCGGAATTCCATCGGAACATCGGAAAATGTAATCGAGGGCCGCCGAAGAAAAAATGTCAGTTCGCTCGGCGCCGGCAACCAATAAGCGCGATGTGATATATCGATCGGTCTCTTCTACGTTCGGTAAAGGCTTAATAACACAACGTAACGCAATTCTTTGCTTCAATTGTCGCAAATCGGGATTGTTCAAGACTTCGCGCAATTCCGGTTGTCCAGTTAAAACGATCTGCAATTGCTTCGCGGTATCTGACTCGAAGTTTGAAAGCAAGCGAATTTCTTCCAAGCACGTGCGGTGACAACCCCTGAGCTTCGTCAATAATTAGAACCGTACGTAGTCCACGTGCGTGACGAGACTCCAGACTTCGGCCCAATTCCATCAGCAGTTCCGACTTTGTTTCCCATTTTTGAATGTCAAGCAGCGCGGCTACATGCTGGTAGAACTCCGGCACCGATAACCGTGGATTGAAGATGTAAGCAACCAGGACGGTGCGGTCCAGGCGCTGCATCATCCAACGCAGTATCGTTGTTTTGCCGGTGCCCACTTCGCCCGTTACGACCACCAGGCCTTTGCCGCTTTCGATGCCGTAATGAAGATTGGCCATCACCTCCGTGTGGGACGGGGTGAAATAGATGAAACGCGGATCGGGTGTCAGCGCGAAAGGTAGTTCTTTAAGCCCGTAAAATTCTGCGTACACTTTAATAAACCTCCACAGTCAGAACGAAAATACTCGTCGGACACTGTCGGTACACCTCTTACGAGGAGCGGCCCGCTGACAAGAACTCAAAAACATGGGTGGCCTTAAGAGCCAGCGCCAGCACAGGAATCGCCATGACAGTAATGGCCACAGCGGCTCCGAGCAGTAGTCTCCTCCGTCGCGGGATAGCTCGAGCTTCCTCGGGAGTCAGCAAATCCGGAAGCGCGATAAGCACCGGCAAGCCTGTGTAATGCCTCGCATCTTCACTGCTTTGAATCGTAAGTAGGCGGGGAATCTCAAAGATTCCGGTTAGCAATAGTCCCAGGCCCAACCCGAACGCGAAGCCTACTCCCGAAAGCATCAAGCGCTTCGGTGCTACGGGTTTGGAAGGCAAGTTAGCCGGGTCGATTACTTCTATCCCCTCACCTTGTTGCTGCGAAGCGGCATCAGCGCCTAACGTGATTTTTTGCTGTTGCAGCAATAACTGATCGTAAGCGCTCTTTTTGGTTTGATAGTCACGGTCGAGAGCCCCTAATGCAACCTCCGCACCGGGCACGCTATTGATACGCTGCACTATTGCGTTGATCTGCTTCTCGTTTTCATCGAGCACTTTTTGCTCGCGTTTTATTTCGCCCTCGACGGCCTTGAGCTGTGCTTCGGTTGCCGCCACGCTCAAATCCGGCCGATTCTGTAATTTCTTTTGTTTTGCTAAGATTCGTTCCTTCCATTCGGCAACCATTTGGTCCATCTCTTTGCTAACCGAGTCGAGCTGAGCTTGTTTCGCCAGAACATCAGGATGTTTTGGTTTTAACTCAGTCGCTAGTTGCTGCAACTCAGATTGCAAATCTGCCTTCCTTTTAACCAACTCAGCCCAGGCAAGAGTAGTCTTAGGGTCGGTGGTGTTTTCGGCAGAGTCGTCTATGTCCTGTTGGGATTGTTTCTTAATCAAAGTTAATTGCGTAGCCAGCGAGGAACTTCGATCCTGCAAGCGTCCGACTTCCGCAATCAAAGACTTCTGTTGGTCGCGCAACCCGGTTAACTGACCGATCAGCGAGGTCGCCTCCGTTGGTAAATTCCCAACATTCTTCTGCATAAATTCCAGTCGTTTGTTATCGACCAAAGTGAGCTCGTCCTGCGCCTGCCTGACTTGATTATCAATAAATTGCTTAGCCGAATTAGTAGAGTTGACTGTGTTTTTTGTCTGTTCGTTGATGTACTTACTGGCCAACTCCGCAGTAACGGCCTGAGTAATTCTTGGATCCCGGCCGTAGTAGGTAATGTTGAAGCCGTTAGTAATATCGTTGCGGCTGGTGTTCACTTCGACCTTAATGTCTCTACGCATCATGTCGATAATTGATTCCATTGGCTCGCCACGTAGCCGCTCCGATTTGTAGATTTCATATTTAATGACCAGGGGTTCCAACGAACTGCGACTGGTAACGACTTGAGCAATGCTTGTCAGCTGACGGGTTAAGCTGTCTTCCGTGATAGTTGGGACCACAGTTGTTGGCAGGGTCGAAGGTTTTACAACGATCAGTGTTTGTGACTCATAAACATTGGGTAACCGATAAACGACCCAGGCGACCGCAGAGGTTACGGCTATAACAGGAAGAATAATTAGCCACTTGCGTCGCCTAATTATCTTTAGATATTCGCTGGGACTGCGCTGGCGAAATTCAATGCTCATAAATAAACTCCTTTTTTCGACACCCTATCTTTACTGGCGGTCAACCCCATGACTGGTCCTGAACCTGATGTCGGTCTCTTCTACAAATCAGCCAATGCCTTGCGGGCTTCGTCAATGTCAGCAAAGGGTGATTTGTTAGCCAGGCGCAGTGACGTTTCCAGTTCGCGGCGCGACCCGGCTTTGTCACCCATACCTTTTAGGGCCATACCGAGATGGTAATGGTAGGTTGCGCTTGGCTGTACCTGACGGCTGCGTGCAGCTGCCTCATCCATTGAAACAGCCTTTTCCAATTGCTCGGCAGCGGCACTGTAGAGACCTTTTTTGTAGTAAATCCAACCTAGTGTGTCCGTGAATCCCGGTATGGCGGGATTCTTTTGCACAACACCCTGGGCTAATCGTACCGCCTCGTCCGAATTTCCTTTTCCGTCAATAGCATAAAGCCAGGCGAGGTTGTTACCCGCAATGGCCGCGTTTTGATCCTTTTCCAACGCCTTCCGGTAGTTCTCTATTGCGAGGTCATAGTTTCTGCGGGAATATTCAAGCATTCCGATGAACGTGTAAGCAGACGAATCATCCGGCCGAAGCTCGATAATTCTTTTGTACTCCGCTATGGCGCGGTCCTCTTGCTTCGTGTTAATGAAGAGAGCACCCAAGGCTGAGTAGGCTGGCAAATAGTTGTGGTCAATTTCCAGTGTTTTTCGGAGTTCGGCTTCAGCGGCTTGCGCGTCATGTTGAATGCCATAGACCTGGGCCTTCAAAAAATGTAATGACGCGTCGTTTGGATAGGAATTTAGCGTCTGATCAATGACGGCGTGAGCTTTATCAATTTCATTCTTGGACGCATATAAGTTGATGAGACCGCTTAACGCATTGAAATCCGTTGCTTGAATTTTGAGTGCTTTCTGATAGAAATCAATCGCCTCGTCGGATTTGCCTTCGGCCTGGGAAACGGCGGCAAGACTATTGTACGTATTGGTGTCGGTCGGCGCGATCTGGAGAGCCGCTTCAAAGTCTTGCCGCGCCGCCGCCAGGTTTCTAAGTTGTACTTGGGCCGAGCCGCGTGACAAGTAAGTCTTCACTCGGAGCTCTTCCAGCAACTGCGGGGAGTTTTCTTGATCCGGCGCAGCTTTAGTCAACCTGGCCAGTAAATCTGAGGCCAAAGTCACAGCGGTCTTAAAATCGCCTCCGGCAAGAGTGAGTTGAACTTGCATTAATTTTACCGGGAGGTAGTCAGGGTAGCTTTTCTCCAATTCTGCAGCGAAGGTTTTCGCCTGGTCCAATGCACCCAGGTTGAAATTCGTCTGAGCCATAAAATAAAGACCTGCGCGTGAATTTGGCTCCTGCTTTAGTACTTCCTTCAAATCCTCGATCGCGGCCTTGAGCCCATCAGACTGTCCGCCCTGCGCTCGGAGGCGAGCACGTAATAAAAGGGCCTGCCGGTCGTGTTGGTCTTTCTTGAGGGCTTCTTCAATCTGGGCAGCAGCGCCATTCGAATCGCCACGCCTTAACAGAATTTCGGCAAGGCGATAGCGCCCTTTTGCGTAATCCGGCGACTTCGCAAGGATGTCCTCGTATATGCGAACTGCATCATCTGTGCGATTGACGTACGAATAGAAGTCCGCGAGCATCAATTGACTTTCCGGTTTATCCTTATCCAAGTCCGCGAGCGCTTTGTAGGTTTCCTCAGCCTTGTCCACCTGCTTGTTGACCACATAAAAACTCGCCAGGGTGAACCGCGCATTGCGATCCTCCGGCGCAACTTCAACTGCTTTCTTCAATTCAGCTTCGGCGTCGGCAACCCGGTTGACTTGCACCAGAAATTTTCCGTATTCGGTGTGCGCGAGCCCGGACGACGGATCGATTGAGATCGCTTTCTTAAATACTTCCTCAGCCTTTGCCTGGTCCTTTGTGACAATGTAAAAGCGCGCAAGACTGAGATACGATGCCACCCGTTTGGGATCGATCTCAATGGCACGATTCAATTCCGCAAGCGCCTCTTCGTTGCGGCTCTGCGCAAAGAGGATGCTGCTCCATAGAATGTGGCCTTCGATGTTTTTGGGATCTTGCTGCAAAACTTCCTTGGCGAGGCGCTCCGCTTCGCTTACCAAGTCGGGTCTGCCTTTGCTGGCGGCGAGGTAGTAGTTGCCAAGCTTAATTCGCGCCTCAAGGTTGTTTGGATCGAGCTGCACTGTTTTTCGCAATTCCTCGAGCATTTCAGGGGCGTGTTGCAGTGCCTCATAAGCCCGCGCCAGGCCCCAGTGGCCCGCGGCGAGCTGGTCATCAATTTGCAGGGCGTTGCGAAACTCAAGAGAAGCTTCCTGAAATTTTGAGTCCTTCAGGTAGGCCTCGCCCCTTTTGAGGTGCTCGGCTTTGGCTTTTTCGGGATTAGTGCAGCCGCTCAGTGAAAAAAGCGCGACCAGACAAAGAGACAAAATGATAGGCTGGTAAATAAAAGGGCGGCACTCGCTATGCATTTTTTACTTTAACTCCGTTGTTGCTGCCCGCATCAGCGGCAGCAAAATCAAGCATTTGCTTTCGCGCACCCATCGGCGGGCAATTGCCTCTGGCGCTAAAAAGCTATTTAGATTAAAACACTGTCAATTCGACACAGGTTCCGCATTTGCCATCTCGGCAGCTTCTTAACAAAAGATATCATTAATTCGGAACGAACTCCGGAAGCACCTCTGACGCCACTGCCGCGAACTCTCTCGCGGATTCGAGCGCAGCGGTCTCCGAGCCCGTTATGGGCACTGTCACTCGGACCATCGCCGCATCTGATCGCCTCAGACTTACACTGTCCAGCACCGTATAAATCTTTCCCCAGTACTCGTTTGCGATGAACCTGCCTCGTCCTTGGTACCAATAGATCATTAGTTCTCGCGCATTGCCATTCTCAATTACATATTCATTTGCCACAAAGGTTTTCCCGTCCGGCAATCCTATCGTAACTAAGGCTGGCTTTGTCATGCTCCAACCGGAGCCAGGCAAACAATTCAGTGGACTGTGATAGCTCGCGCCATCTCGCTGAGTTGCGTAATACCCTACGTATAAACTTGCGTGCTTGTCATTACCGACGCGATAGCCACGCAGCAGATAATCGCTTGCTCGCAAAACACTCACTGTCTGGGCGTCGAAACGTTGGTCACCACCTTCCTGTTTCCACGCGCCTAACTGGGACGGAAAATTCTTTAATTCCTGACGTTCGACGTGCGCCTCGCCAAGATATACCCAGCCGTTTACGACAATGCCAGCCGCCACCAGTACGACGAGCAACACTCCAAGGCGCCAGGAGCTTTTCATTTCAGTCGGTGCCCTCCTGATTGAGCCACCTTCGGAACCGAGGCGAGAGAAGGTTGTAACGATTCATTTAGGTCTAATGTCGTGCCTTCGCCGGCTGAGTCACTTGAGAATAGCGAACGCAAACGATCCAATACCCAACCAAAGGCGAACAGTAAAAGAAATGCCGCTATGTAAATTACCCAACCCGAAAATGAATGGAAGAATCCATCTGCAACCTTTGTTCCGTAGTAACGTGCAAGAATTCCTGTTCCACTCACCCTCAGTGCGTTGGTCAAAATGGCAATGGGAACCGCCGAAAGCACCACGAGCGTAGATCGCCATATGCCCCATGTTCTCAATGAACGGAATAGTCGGTGCTTTCTGGATCTTTCCGGGTTTTCACCGGAGGCGTTCGACGGCGGAGGATAACTGAAATAAGCGAATACTACTGCCAGAGTCATCAATGTCATTAATGAACGAATTCCACTGCACGCCTCGACGACTTCCAGCTTTTTAGTTTCCAGGGAATTTAGTGGCATCAGCTCGATCACGTTGCCCTGTCGCAAAACAGGAATATCAAAGAACCTCATGGACCAAACGGCAGAACGAGAGGCGAACAACTGCAACGGGAACGCAATCTTGTTGAAAACGATGGTCGGGATCGGAATCGCCAGCAGCAGCAAGATGAGAGGCACCCATACCAGGCGAAGCACACTCGCTCCCCAAAAGTAGATAGTTACTCCGGCAAGAATGAGCACTAAGGAGGTACGCTGCATGAAAAGCTCAGCGCCGGCGACGCCGGTCCACAAGGCAAATAATGCCAGCAGAATCGCGGCCCCACCCCAAAGCATAGAAGGTTTGTGACGGACCTGACGAAGCTTATCCCGTTCCGCCCAGAGTATGTAACCGATAACAAATGGGATCAGGAGGCCGTGGGAGTAGTTCTCGTCCACCCACCAATCGTGCGAAAGCTTAATGAGTACGGAGGCGTAGACGAATATGAGAGCAGACACGACGGCGAGGGTGCGCCAAAGGTTCTTAGCGGAAACGACACTCATACCAAATTCCTTGCAGATCTTCGCAAGAAAAGGGCAATTTCTCTTGGAAAATCGAGCGGGCGACTTAACTGTCCCCGAAACTTAAAGCTTGCAGAGCTTATATCAAACCGGCACCTTGTACAAATACGAAAGAGCACGGAACACTGAACATAAACATCCAACGTGGACGATTTTTCCGCAAATCCTTCAAGGAGAGGCAGAAACGACCGAGTTTAATGGTGGCGGAAAATCTAGAGAAAATGGACAATCTGGTAGTAATAAAAAGCCTGTGCTCGGAGGTTTACAGAAGATAGTGACACGGTCCAGGGCGGGTTCGTCGGCATCGGCATTAATCTTGAGGTAGTGCGCAAAGGACCCTCGCCCCCGCCATGATTTAAAACCATGTTAAACAAATAGGCGACACCGGACTCGCGCCAGGTGCCGCCTAGGATAAATAGGTTCTATTAAAAGCCTACAGCCCGAATCTCTGACGGTACTCAGTCGAAACGAGGAAGGCTTTGACCATCTCCGCATTCACAAAGTTGCCATCAAACTCGTTAAGCTTGCCTAGCCAGAAGTTGAATCCTCCGCTGTCTGGATCGCGTTCCAGGTAACCGAAGTACTGCATTAAAACAAAAGCCGAGTTGGATTCCGCCCGAATGAATGTCGAGTCCTCAACCAGCTTGGCGAGCACATTTGCACGCGACGCTCCGTTGACCAGATCCTGTACCAAGTTGTCTCGCTCCGCTGAAGTGATCCTCATTCCTGCATTGGCGATCAACGTGTCAACGTATTGCTCGTTCGACAGCCCAGCGTATCGCGCTTTAAAGTCATCTCTTTCTATCCAACTCTGCACGAAGGCTTGTTTGTTTGCTGCGAGTTTTGTGTCCCATCCCACCTCCCCAACGATTACACCGCCTGCGATACTCAACCTGTCTGGCACGAACTCCTGCCGCATCGGGAGCCGGCCATACGAAGCTTTATATAATCGATATACGTAGTAGCCAGTATTCTGAAACTCGATGGATAGGAAGAACGCCGCAGACACGTTGATGCGTTTAACCTCCACACACTGCAAATCTGATCCACAGCTGGCGATCTCATTGATCCAGAAATCCACGCCTGCCTGGTCAGGTTCTCGATCAAGAAAATCCACATATTGTTGGCGCACCATGTAGGACGCGAAGTCGATAGGGTTCGCTACATCGCCGTACCTGATAAGCACATCAGTCAACTCAAGCTTATCGATTGCCTCACGCAGACGACTCCTTACTGTGGAGAGATCTGCCTGATCTGCCGCCTGCGTTGCCAGATTCCCGGCAGCAAAGGCCTGCTTCAGCGAGGTGTCAATTCTTTGTGCCGCGGGGTAAAGGTTTCTCTCACCGTTGAAAAGGTCGTAAGTCTGTTGGATGTCTGAGACGAACTCCACAAGGGCTGTATAAGCTGATTGAGCAAGGAATGAATCGCTACTGCCAATTAGTTGAGTGGAACTAGTGGAAGGGATTAGTTGATTGCTCAAATTCTGCCCGTTCCGTTTTGTCTTTCCTAATTGTTTTCCAACTGTGGTTGTCGGACTTGGGGTGGGTGTCGGAGTCGGAGTTGATGCCGCACTGCCAAAATATAACCCACTGACGACCGCCGACCTACCGCCGAGCTTGTTTACTGTGATCTTTACATGGCCCTTTATGTTCCAAACCAAGTATTGGCCACCATTGAATGAGGAAATCGTCCTGCTGTCCAAGACGGCATTGCTTGCCCAGTCCAGGATATCGACTCTTTGGGTTCGATTGTTGCCATCCCAATCGAGTCCATAAATCGCTATTTGGTGGCTTGCACCGTCCGTCAAGTTTAAGTCAATGGTCAGGAAGGAAGTTGAATCCCATCTTGCGGCAACTCGATCGCTTGCCGAAGCTTTCTGCAAACCTCGAACGTCCGTAGTTGAAGCCATCCAAGTCGGCGATGAGTAACCGGTAACCGAAACTTGAGCATAGCTTGGATAGTTTATTGAATCGTTTACCGTGTTATAGCCTTCGCCACCATAAACATTTTTCCAGCTACCTTCGGTGGTGGTGTCAAGCTGCACAAAAGTGACGGCCGACCCTGGGCCAGGCGTCGGAGTGGGTGTGGCCGACGGCGTTGGGGTCGGAGTGGGAGTCGGAGTGGGAGTCGGTGTGGGAGTTGTTCCGGCCAGTGCCGCATTCAGCTGAACAAAGTCCACGCCAACATCCTTACCATCCGTAGCAGTGTTGTGATAGGGACTAGTAGTCAGAAGCCGGTAGTCTCCGCCGGCGTAGTCAGTAAACGCGACTTCACTTACCTGGGACGGGTAAGAGTTGTTTGCCGGATAGATTAAAGAGTTGGTGGAAACTAGGACATTGGTTTGAAACGTGTAACCCGGTGTGAAGGTTTGCAGGGCGATAGTACCTTCGCCGGTAGCGTCACCTTTGACGCCATAACCAGTGTTGGCGCGAATGGTTAGGTTATTGCGGTAAATGAAGCCTAATGATTGTTCCCCATAGAGCGTCATGATATTACCGGACTGAAAGTGAGTGTTGTGGTCGAGCGTAACGTTATAGAAACCCTGCATGGTAAGGAAGGTGCCGTTGATGCTGGTAAAAAGATTATTGCTAATGGTGAGACCGGTCGACCGTTGTGAGGGATAGTTATAATCAGAACCGAGGAGATTCAAGGCTGCTGGGCTGTTCTTTACCACATTGTTGCTAAAAGTAACGTTTTCTATTATGGACCAGGGGGCAGTGCCCTCTTGATTTCTGACGGTGAAGAGGACCCCGGTTCCGTTTTGTGCGTCCACCCAATTGTTCTCCAGCACATTTCCATCAATAACCACATTTCTAGCATTCTTTAGTTCTAGCAGATTTTTAACTGACCAGTGCAGGCCCCCATAGGAAGGATCCCCCACCTTCCACGACAATGGTTTAAAGAAGTAGTTGCCCCGAATCTCGATATCGGAGGGGACCAGGTTTGCAATTCCAGGATCAGCACCCCCAAACATGATGTTTTCCCCAGCTGCTTCCAGGTAATTATTCACAATGTGAAACGGCCCCGGCCCATTCCATCCAGCCAGGGCCTGGGTGTCATATCCCTGTCCATGTATGTCAGAAATATAGGAATTGATAACGCTGGTCTCAGCGCTGTTGAGTGTTATCCCTCGTTGCACTTCCTGGGTCGCAAAACCGTGGATATAGCAACGATCGATGACTAGATGGTGGGGCACCGATGCCAGTGTGGTCTGAGCCTGCCGGTTGTCCCCAAATCTAACTAGATCGTAAGAGAGCAGCCCAGCCTGCGCCGCCGAAAACTCAATTCCAACAAATCGATAATGATGCGCCCCAGGCTCGGTGGTTACTACTATCTGCCCATTGAGAGTTGATTGCAGCTTCGCAAACAGACCACTCTGCCCCGGTCCTACCCGTACTCCTGCCGCCAGTTCCCCCGCTCGCGAACTCTGGATCGTGATGTAGTCTGAACCAGATTTGAGGGGAAGGACGATGGCGCCCCCATATGTGGCCCCAGCTTCGACGACAACGGTATCGCCGGGTTGGGCTGTATTTATGGCAGCCTGAAGATCGCCATTTGATGGTACTACTATGCTCGCGGCATTCGCGTTACTTATGCCTGATATTAGAGCAATGATGATGATGTTCCATTTAATAAAGGAGATGACTGAACGAGATACTCGCGCAGCAAAAGAACAACCAACATTCATTTTTTGAACCTCACTTCAGAAATCGGACGATCTCGGAAGCCCGAGACTCCTGACTTTGCGTCCCCACCTCACGGTAGGTTTGCCGTTTATCAGTGACGATTTAAGGCTGGCGACAATTAGGGCTGGCAACAGGCCTCTGACTATGAGGATTTTTAACGGAGGCTGAAGATATCGCGATTATGGAAGCAGGGCTCCATCCGAGAGAAGCAAAGCGTTGAAACTGTCCTTGGAAGTCTGAATTGATGATGGCGAGTCGGAGGATACAACCAACGGTCGCAGCTAGTGGCCAAGCGGGCGCTGGTTACATGGTAAGTCTTAACTAGAAAGTTAACGTACTTACCATTCCGATGCCTTCGGCAACCAGACAATCTTCTCAGAGAATAGTTCCCTGACAAGACTCACGGCTTTGCGCCCCTGCTTCACAACAGGTTTGCCATTATCGTGTGCAATCGTTGTTGAAAGAACTAGCTACCGGGTGGCAGCGCAACTATTAAACCTTGATGTCCTGTGTTTGTCAACGTTTATCTAACGAGGGGCAATCGATCGAAGTCTACGCCGATATCTTTCCCGTTAGTTCCCGCCCGTTTGTAACGGCTTTTGTCGCTTAGCCTGAAATTACCCTCCTCTGGGCTGACAACCCCCAACTCACTTAACGTTTTAGGAAAGAAGCTAGTACGCGGATACTGGGAGGCCTCGGCCCCCATGAGGACATTGTTTAGGAAAGAAAATCCCGGTGTGAAGGTTTGCAGGGCGATAGTACCTTCGCCGGTAGCGTCACCTTTGACGCCATAACCAGTGTTGGCGCGAATGGTGAGGTTATTGCGGTAAATGAAGCCTAATGATTGTTCACCATAGAGCGTCATGATATTACCGGACTGAAAGTGAGTGTTGTGGTCGAGCGTAACGTTATAGAAACCCTGCATGGTAAGGAAGGTGCCGTTGATGCTGGTAAAAAGATTATTGCTAATGGTGAGACCGGTCGACCGTTGTGAGGGATAGTTATAATCAGAACCGAGGAGATTCAAGGCTGCTGGGCTGTTCTTTACCACATTGTTGCTAAAAGTAACGTTTTCTATTATGGACCAGGGGGCAGTGCCCTCTTGATTTCTGACGGTGAAGAGGACCCCGGTTCCGTTTTGTGCGTCCACCCAATTGTTCTCCAGCACATTTCCATCAATAACCACATTTCTAGCATTCTTTAGTTCTAGCAGATTTTTAACTGACCAGTGCAGGCCCCCATAGGAAGGATCCCCCACCTTCCACGACAATGGTTTAAAGAAGTAGTTGCCCCGAATCTCGATATCGGAGGGCACCAGGTTTGCAATTCCAGGATCAGCACCCCCAAACATGATGTTTTCCCCAGCTGCTTCCAGGTAATTATTCACAATGTGAAACGGCCCCGGCCCATTCCATCCAGCCAGGGCCTGGGTGTCATATCCCTGTCCATGTATGTCAGAAATATAGGAATTGATAACGCTGGTCTCAGCGCTGTTGAGTGTTATCCCTCGTTGCACTTCCTGGGTCGCAAAACCGTGGATATAGCAACGATCGATGACTAGATGGTGGGGCACCGATGCCAGTGTGGTCTGAGCCTGCCGGTTGTCCCCAAATCTAACTAGATCGTAAGAGAGCAGCCCAGCCTGCGCCGCCGAAAACTCAATTCCAACAAATCGATAATGATGCGCCCCAGGCTCGGTGGTTACTACTATCTGCCCATTGAGAGTTGATTGCAGCTTCGCAAACAGACCACTCTGCCCCGGTCCTACCCGTACTCCTGCCGCCAGTTCCCCCGCTCGCGAACTCTGGATCGTGATGTAGGAGTTACCTGCTTTGCGCGGCAACCTGATTGGACCCCTATAAACGGATCCGCTCTCTAGTACTATTACATCGCCTGGTTCGGCTCTGTTTAGCGCCTCTTGAAGACCCCCGTCGCGTGCAACCCTGATTTCCGATCCCTGTTTATTCTCACTATCCTTGGACGTTTGGGTAAGGCGGGGCCTCTGCGTTAGCGCCAGCACTAAGCCAGCGGCCAATAGTGACGAAGCCGAGATCAAAATTATGACACGGGTGAGCCATGCTGGTGACGAATGTCTCGTCATTTAAGCCCATTTCGGATGCAGATGATAATAGATGGTCTTCACATACTCTTCAGGAATCATTTCCCAACCTCGGAGGTGCAACCACCAGGTCAAGGGAGACGGGCTTTGATTTCCAGTTTCGACAGCGTCCAAACCAATGGCGATCTCCGTATTACCAAATACTTTACGTACTGTCCACAAAGCACGCCTTGAATGGTAAGCCGAGGTGACAAACAAAAGCGAACCAAGCGCGCGCATCTCAGCATAACCCCGAACCATGGAGGCTTCCTCATACGTGCCTGAAACGGGCTGGTAAACAATTTCAATTTGACTGGCAGGCACTCCAAAACGAAGAAGATTGTCGCGCGCCATTTCATAGAAGAACGGGTTTCGTTGTTTTATGCTCGACCATCCACCTTGCTGCCCGTCGTTTGTCAATATAATCCGGGTGGCTACTCCTTTATTGTAAAGTTCCGCAGCCCGCTGAGTTCTCTCTGCGTATGTTGCAGAACCGCTGAGGACTACGATGGCGTCAGCATTATTCAAGGGTGCGCTCACTATCAACAAAGTGGCGGCTAACCAGGCTGCAAATTCCAACGTTAAAAAACCGACTGTGGCAAACGCGAACCGCTGCCAAAATTTGGGATTAAGAAAAAACCTTGTCTTGATTAAACCGCACAACTTCCAATCCTTACGCGAAATGGTTCGCAGTTTCAGCTGATTTCGATCAAATCCACGGTTCGCCTGGTGTCTGTCAAACCTTACCAACTCAACAATGTGGGCTTTGTTACCAGCAAATTCCATCGTAGTCAGTGGTCGACAACCTGCTTCCAAACACCCGCACAAGATCGATTACGTGGTGGCCACGCAGGATTTCCGCCTCCATTTGGCGAAATTCGTCCGAGCTGTTGCCGAGCACCACAACATCGCACACATTCAATACGTCCTCTACGCTGGAGCGCATCAACTGCGCTACGTGGGGTATCTCGCGCTCGATGTACTCTTTGTTGGCGCCAAAGAGTCTTGCGAGTGAGACGTCTTTATCGTAAATTGCCAAGTCAAGTCCCTTGCCTATTAATGTTTCGATCAATGTCACCATCGGGGACTCCCTCAGGTCATCTGTTCCAGCTTTAAAGCTAAACCCCAAGACACCGACTCTTTTCTTTCCGGTCCGTAGAACCAGATTAACAGCACGCTCAATCTGTTGTTTGTTGCTTTGCAAGATCGCCGCCAATACCGGCACCTCAAGGTCGAGTTCCTTAGCTTTGTAGTTTACTGCCCGCAGATCCTTTGGCAGACACGAGCCACCAAAGGCGAACCCAGGTTTAAGATAATAAGGTGAGAGGTTCAATTTCGTGTCTTGACAAAAAATCCTCATTACTTCGTGACTGTCGATGCCCAAACTTTTACACACGTTTCCAACTTCATTCGCAAAAGTCACTTTCAGGGCGTGAAAACAATTGCACGCGTACTTGACCATTTCCGCAGTCTTCAGTGAAGTGACAAAAACTGGCGCCGCAATTGGCGCATAAAGGCCGCGCACTGCCGATGTCGTTGTTTCGTCATCTGCTCCAATCAAGGTAAAGGGGGGAGCGTGGAAATCTTTAAGCGACGAGCCTTCCCGCAGGAATTCGGGATTGATGCAGATACCAAAGTCACTAACCGCTTTTTTCCCGGAAGTTTCTTCTAAGGCCGGCACCACCAGATTCTCGACGGTTCCGGGCAGCATGGTGCTGCGAATGACGACCGTGTGGCGTTCAACTTTGCTTTTCAACGCGGACCCGATCTCGCTACAGACTTGCTTTACATGACGTAAGTCAAGACTGCCATTTGGGTTGCTCGGGGTCCCCACACACACGAGGGACAAATCAGAGTCTAGTATCGCCCGGTTGGAGTCGGTCGTGGCCCATAAGCGACTTTCCTTTACCCCATCGGCAATTAACTCAGTAATGCCCTCTTCTACGATGGGACTTTTGCCTGCATTAATGATTTCCACTTTGGTCGGGTTAACGTCAACGCCGACGACCTGGTGGCCGGCGTCGGCAAAACAGGCTGCGGATACGCAACCAACATAACCCAAACCAAAAACGCTGAGTCTTTGAGACAAATTCTGTTTCCCCCGGTGCTGCGGTTTTAAATCACAACTGCCGTGTCCAGGCTCAAACCGCAGGATGCACTTTGCGGCTTAAAGCGCTTGCGGAGGCTGTCCTCGCCGCGCCACTAAGAGCGCGCTCGCAAATGGTCCCGAAGCTTTCCGCAACCTTATCCCATCCGAAGTTTTCCCTGACAGCGGACGCCGCTCGCTTGGCAAGCTCTTGGGCCAAAGGGTTATTACTGAGAACGGTTACGACTGCATTAGCAAATGTTTCAGGAGAGTCGGCAAGAAGAATTTCGACTCCATTCCTCACAGGCAGCCCTTCCGCGCCTATACTTGTGGATACTATCGCCTGCTCCATGGCCATCGCCTCAAATATCTTCAGCCGCGTGCCACCCCCGATGCGCAAGGGGACGATATAAGCTGCCGCCCGCTCCATATATGGTCTCACATCCTCCACGCGCCCAGTGACAACAACAGAAGAATCACGTCTGGCTAGCTCCATTAGACCAGGATAGGGATTACGACCAACCACTGTTAGGGTTACGTCAGGCACAGACTGTCTAATTCTCGGCATTATTTGGTCTATGAAGTACCGTATCGCGTCCTCGTTTGGCAGCCAGTCCATCGAACCTGTAAACACGAGACTATTTGGGACTCGCTGGACCTCTCCTCTCGGTTGAAAGAACTTAACATCCACGCCTGTTGGCACGTCATAAATATCTTCTAGCTCATAATCCTTCTGCATGAGTTCGCGATCTTCACGCGAAACGGAAACAACGCAATCAAACCGCGCGCAAGCCTTCCTTTCGAAGGATCGCATCTTGAGCCACTGACCAAACAAATAAGCCTTCTTTACCGGATTGCGCTGAACTTCGAAATGCCGTTTCCAAATCATTGCCTCAACGTTATGCTGAAACAATACTGAGGCACACTTGAGGTCGACTGGAACGTTTACAGCGGGTGCGAGGAAATCGCACACCAGAACGTCGAAGTTTTCCAAACGCGCTCGGTTGCCAATCTCAGTGCGCATTCCCGCCGATTCATACTTCCTTATCGCATAAGGCAATGGTGATGCGAAATTGACTGCTAGCTCAGCATAAAAGCCGGCAGTAAATTTCTCGCGATGCTCGTGTGGAATGCAGATCAGCTCGTGACAATACTCGCTCGCAAGCTCGCGCGCCTCATTACCCGCCTTTCCGTCATCCAGCGTCAGGTAGCTTATGCGGTGGCTTCGCTTCAATTCCTTAAGCATGTTGTAAGTGCGGATTTTTCCGCCCTTATCAACGGGATGAAGCAATTCAGTTTTAAGCCAGAGAATATGCACTAATGAATATAAAGAAATTTCGAGATTCCGGGTCTGAACAAAACTTCGTCGCTCTAGGTCGTGTGCTCGAGTTCAAGCTGCGAAGCATTCGAAGCCTGACTGGCCTCACCATCAAAAAACTGTCGCATCCACATTTCAAAGTTAACCAGTGCCCAGAGCCGTTCAGAGTGGTTCTCTCCACCAGTCTGATGTCGCTTGACCAGCATAGAAACGAAGTTCCGATCGAAAATACCGCGGCCCATGGCGCGTTCCCCTAATACGTATTCATCCAAAACATAACTGAACGCACCGCGAAACCAAGTGCCGATTGGCACAGGAAAACCCATTTTGGGACGCGACAAAATCGTCTCCGGCAGAACACCTTCCATGCTCTTTCTCAAAATGTACTTTGTAATTCCACCGCGAAGCTTGAGTCGCTCGGGCAGACGGGACGTAAACTCAACCAGTTTATGATCGAGGAAGGGAACTCGACTCTCAACAGATGTAGCCATACTCATTTGGTCCTGCTTCATCAATAACTCATGCAGGTAGGTCTTGATGTCCGCGTAGAGCAGTTTGTCGAGGAGCGACTTCGCATCCGTCTGGTCGAGTAACGCGCGGACCCCGGCATAAGGATCAACGGTGCCAATGCGCTCGAGAGCTTGCGGCGTCAGGAGTTGGTGCTGCATTGACTCGGGGAATACCGCGAAGTTGTCGAAATAGATGCTATCGATATCTGGTGATACCGTTAAGAATGTGCGCAACAGCTTTTGCTTAGCCTTCGAACCCGGCGGCAAACGCGTAATCCCGCCTTGAATCGCTTTCCGCATACCTGCCGAAGTCAGGTCGTGATACTTCGCGCCCAGCGCTATATTCAGAATTGTCTTTCGATACCTGCCGTAACCCGCCAGGAGCTCGTCGCTTCCCTCGCCAGTCAGCACTACTTTTACGTGTTGCGAAGCGAGATGAGACACAAAATAGAGTGCCACGCTGGAAGGGTGTGCCAGAGGCTCATCTTCGTGCCAAACAAGCTTGGGTAGTGCCGCGAAGAAGTCTTCGGGCCTTACCACAACCTCGCGGTGATCTGTCTTGAAAGCCCTGGCAACAATACGGGCATACTCGAGCTCATTGGCTTCACGTTCCGCGAAAGCAACTGAAAAGGTCTTGATGGGTTCATCAACCATGCCGCTCATCACCGCCGCAATAGCCGACGAGTCGATGCCGCCTGACAAGAACATACCCAGCGGTACATCAGCCATTAAGCGCAGCCGCACTGATGTCCGAAACATCTCGCCCCACTCGGCGATATAATCCTGCTCGCTCCGCTTCTCGTCGCTGACTTTCGAGAAACTGACATCCCAGAACCTCTTTATCTGAATATCCCCATCACGCCAGAGTAGGGTGTGTCCTGGCATCAGACGTTTCACACCTTGATAAAGCGTCTCCTCGCCAGACGTCGCATGATTAGCCAAATAATCCGGAAGCGCTCGGAAATTGATCTCAGGATTTACTGCCCCGGCTTCGATGAGAGTCTTGATTTCTGAACCAAAGTACAGCGAGCCGTCATCAGCGTGTGTGTAGTAGAGTGGCTTCACACCGAGCCTGTCACGCGCAATGAATAGCTGGTGTCTGCGCTGATCCCAAATCGCAAACGCAAACATGCCGCGCAGATGACTGACACACGATTCGCCGTACTCCTCGTAGAGGTGCAGAATGGTTTCCGTGTCACAGTGGGTGCGATAGGTGTGGCCGGCGGCTTCAAGTGCCTGGCGAAAATCTGCGTGATTATAAATCTCGCCGTTGTAGGTAATGTGAAGGGTGGCGTCTTCATTGGTCATGGGCTGATGACCTGAGGCAACATCAACAATGCTGAGACGCCGATGCCCAAGCCCAACACGGCCGTCAATGAAAATGCCTTTATCATCGGGACCGCGATGCGTAATGATGTCGCGCATGCGCTCGAGGACCGCAAGGTTTATGCTGTGTCCTGATTTACTCGATAAGGCGATGCCATTAATTCCGCACATGAGTTCAGTTTCAAAACTCCAGGTCTGACGTTGCAAAATCAGTCTTATGGATAATTTCCCTGTCCGGGAAGGTATCAGCGCCAATGATCATATTTTTCGTACTCGCTTTGCAGTTATCACCACGCAACATCAAACTTTCCGGTACACGAGCAAAGCGGCTAGCGGCCGACCGGCCGTGTCGTCGGAGCGTGACCAGTAGTTAAATGCCGCAAGCAGCGGTTCGAAAGGGAGAAGCGCAACCCGTAAAAAGCGCGGCAGTCGCCTGGTAGAGAGCCACGGATCGATCGGCAGCGTCTCACCCAGTATCACCTTGCGTTCCAGAATCAAGCTATGGATATGTTCGAGCCGCTCTCGGAGCCAGGCATCGTCGTAATGTCGCTCGTAAAACTGTGGTACTTGAAGCGGCGCTCCTTTGCTGTCGTAGCTTGCGACGACCTCGCGGCGCACCCGTCTATAGGGAACTTCAATAACAATGCGACCTTCCCTCCTTAGAACCCGGCAAAACTCATTGAGTGCCTCTGTATCACCCTGCGCGGGGATATGCTCTATCACGCTGATCGAATAAATCAGATCAAAAAACTCGTCGGGGTATTTGAGCTGGCGCACGTCCTGAAATTCGACTTTGTAATTCTTCAAGCCAAGCGCGCCCGCTAATGGTTGCCACCGCGAAAAGATTACAGCGTCATTCAAGTCCGTCGCATAAACTTCGTTCTCGGTTCGCGAAGCAAGCATCAAGCTTAGTAATTTGGGACTGCTCGCGTCCAGCACTTTGGGATTGTGCTGGCTCTTGAACTCTTGCAGAACGAACGCATTCGGCAAGAAACGCCAGTAACCGATCGGCGCGAACAACAGCTTGAGACCCTCGACGATTTTTCCAGCTATGATTGCCCTCAGACCACAAGTCAAGGCAAACCGGTATACGACGAAAGCATTCTTCAATTGACTCATTTAGATTACCTAGAATCGGGAGTTCATCCCTTCTTATGATTGCCGTAGTAGCAACACCTCCGCCAATGTTCGCCATACAATTACGAAACACTCTGGTTACTCTTTCGCCTCGCTCAGGAGATTGTTGGCCCTCAGCCAATCTCAGGTTTTTTGTCCACCGTTACTTTTCCCTGAGTAGCGAGCGGTTCGTCAGAGGCGGAAAAAAAGTTCGAGTTCCGGTCTTCTATCGCCACTAGGGGAGCGTTTTGGCTTGCCGTTAGTAAATTCGTGATTGGACCAGAAATTGTTTCCCCGGCCAGACGACGTTGGAAAATACCGGCTAGAAGTTCGACGTTGTGTGCCAGATCGTATTTCTCAAGGACGCGTCGTCGACCGGCTGCGCCGAGTCGCCGACGCAAGTTCGGATCGTCCATCAATCTCGCGATGTTCTGCGCTAGTTCGTTTTCATCGGCAGGAGTTACCAGGCAGCCATCAACACCGTCGCGGATCAACTCCGGGACGCCGGTAATTCGAGTCGACACGCAGGCTATCTCCATAGCCATCGCTTCCATAAGCACCACAGGCACGCCCTCAGCGAAGCTGGCAAGGGCAAAGATGTCAGATTGCCGATAGAGTTCGCTGACGCGGTCTTGATTCAACCAGCCTTCAAACACCACACTTCCAGTTAGCCCTCGAGCCTTGACGTTACGCTCCAGCATTGCTCGGTCTGGCCCGTCGCCAACCAGTCTGAGCCGGACGTTACGGCCTTCCTGGAGTAATTGATCAACGGCTGCGATTAATACCATCTGACCCTTAAAAGGCGACAAGCGCCCGACACAAATAATCTCAAACTTTTCCGGAGATTCACGGAACGGACGCGGAACGAACACTGCCGGATCGACACCAAGTGGGGAAACCTCGATCTTATCCCAGTCTTCGTAGTCGGCGGATTTCATCACCTGGCTTCGCCCGTAGCTGCTTATGGTACAGACGAACAGCGATTCTCGTGTCTTTTCGGCTAGGTTGAAACCGACTGGATCATGGAATTCCTGCGCGCCGTGGAGGGTCAACGACATGCTGACGGGGAAGACCCGCCTGACAATTAGGCCGACCGTCGATGAGAAATGGATATGCATGTGTGAGACGCGTAGCTGTCGCAGCCGCCGGCCAACCATGACTGCCTCAGCGAAGTACAACAAGTGCCAAAATGTCTTCAGGGCGTCGAGCCGGCCGAGCCTTAGTGCATAAGCGAGACCTCGCAGGTACGCCAACGGTCGCGTGGCAAGAGTTGTGAGGTGCGCTCGCAAGGCTCCGGAGACTCCGCGTGGCTTGATGTAATAAGTCTGGGCGGCCTCTTCCTGCTCGTCGGCCCCCATCCGCTTGAGCGGGCGGTCCGGAGCAGCGATCGAGATCACGCGCACGTCGAATCCCACCGCGCGCAGCTGCCGGATCTCCCGCAGAACGAAGGTGTGGTTTATCGCCGGATACTGACTTACAAGGTAAGCTATTCTCATCCCTGTACTACCCTGCGGATGTCCCGCCGCACTGGGACTGACCTGCGGGCCAACAACCGCTCGTACAGTTCCTCGGTTCGTTCCAGTCGGGCTTCGCATGAGAACTTCTGTGAAACAAGTTCCTGACCGCGTATGCCCATCGCTCGTGCCTTTTCAGGATTATGCAGCAGGTCGATAATGCTGCTCGCCATCGCGTGATCGTCACCCGCTGCGACGATGTAGCCCGTCTTCCCGTCCACAATCACCTCACGCGCACCCCCGACATCAGTCGCTACAACAGGCCGCGCAGCGGCCATGTACTCGAGTATCGAATTGGAAAAGCCTTCAGCAGTTGAACTTAGTACGCACACATCCGTGACGGTTAGCAACTCCACAACGCGCTTGCACGGGCCCAGGAAGAAAACGTCCGGACCAAGACCCAATTCTCTGGCCACTTCTCTCATGGGTTGTTCGAGCGGGCCTTCACCAGCGATCACGAAGCGAGCGTCCGGGACCTCCTGGCGTACGAGCCGAGCGGCGCGCAAAAAGGTTCGATGATCCTTAACTTCATGCCGCAAGTTAGCGACAATGGTGATGAAGCGCAAAGATCGGCTGGCAGGCAGGGCGAAGCTGTCAAGTGTCTCTTCGCGGCTTGAGCCGTCAGCAGGTCGGATTATGTTTCCGTCGAGCGCATTATATACGGTGGTGATCTTCTCACCAGGAATGCCCTCGGCGACGAGTTGACGACGCACGGCTTCGGAGTTAACCACAACGGCGTGCGCGAGGCCGAAGGCGCCACGCTGTACTAAGCTCTGCGCTGCGGTCCGCATTCCAGTGGTCTCGCGCTTTGATGCGACCCGCGCCGGCACTCGCGCAAGGCTCGCCGCAGCCATTCCGAAGACATTCGAATAAAAGTCGTGTGTGTGGATGATGTCGATTTCGCGTTCACGCAAGTATCGGGAGAGGCGGCGAAGTTGAACTACGAAGGTGCGATCGTAAAAACTCGTCAGCGGGAAGGAAGGGATCTCACCGATGCGCAGCCGTTCTGCTTCCTCGCGTAGCGGACCATTGGGGTTACCACAGACAAGGTGCACGTTATAACGTCTGCTTTCGTGCAGTAATCGCGTCAGTTGGACGGTCTGGCGTTCTGTGCCACCCTGGACGAAACTATCGATGAATTGAAGAACGTTTAGCATTTAGTAGAGAATCTCCGCCGACCTGTTCGATGGAGCCTCCGCGGGGTACTCGCCGCCCAGGCCTCCATCCCGGGTAGCGTCTCGCCAACCCGCGGGATAAATGATGGGTCCTTTAGCCAAACTCGTCGTGGCCACTTCGTTGGTAAAGTCCCCTGAAGCATCCAGCACACGCACGTCTGCGGGCGACTTTGAAACCAGGGGCCAACGGAACTGACCAAACGCCTCGCGGGCAATTGGGATTTTAGCAGGGTCATACCCGAGCAGCTGCGCTCCGATCCAGTCCACCGCCGCCGGGTTCGATCCAGCAAACATCAAACCCATCGCCAACGGCTGTGGCGCGAGCGGCCCGTCGCCCTGACCCGCGACGACTGCATCAACGACGTGCACCACTCTTCTCAGCGGATCATCGGCGAGCGTGCCGTCGGTACGACCGTAAAGAAGAATGCGATTGAGATCGAGACAGGTTCGCCAGATCGTGTCGTTGCCCGACCAGGACCCTTCGAGGTTGGGACTTTCGCCCATCATACGTAGGGCACGAAACAGCGGCAGCGAGAGTCCTCGCCACATTTTGGCTAGCGCGAAGGAGCCGCTCTTGTTTTGACGATCCGCAAAAAATTCGAGCGTGCTCTTGATGTGGCTTCCACCAGGGTAGCAATCGCCACCGCGCGCCGCGCCGCCGAGACGATGATGAGGTAGGTACTCTTTGTTGCCATTGATACCAATTAAATTTTTGAGTGCGCAGGTGATGCCTGCCTTCTTGTGCGTCTTGAGTTTGGGCAGGTTGATAATACAATCGGCTTCGATCACTTCGCGCGCGACGAGGTATTGATGTCTGCCGGGTGCGTGCGTACGGGCGAGGATCCGCGGGTCGTAACATGTGACGCGAAACGAATCCTGACCGTCAGTGATCGGCTCGAGTAAACTTTCGCCGCTCAGGTCGAACAACACGAAGCGATCTTCGGATTGCCTGTTCTCAGCAGCCACACGGACACCATCAACGAACACGCTAGTCGTCCTTCGAAAATCACGAACTCCTTTAAACCGTGGCTCGCGCTCCTTCAATTCTTCGGCCCACGCGTCAAGACGCGTCCTTTTCAACAGCTCTCCGAAGTCGCAGCCTTGAATTGGGGCGTCGCCGACGAGCACTTCAGAAGGTCCGGCGCGCAACGCTTCCGCGACTGTAGCGCGAATCAAGGATTGATGCGTGACAAGCGGCAGCATGCCCCATGGTCCCTGGTTTTCGTGCATTACAAGGTTCGGCTTAACAAGGACGCGTGCTCCTTGCGGAATGACGCGCGCGAATGCTCCGCGCCCACTCGTCTCGTCAATCCAGTCGAGTTGCTGCGCCAGGCTATTCAAAGCCCCGGCGGCTTGGGCCTCGGCGGTACCTTCCCCGCCGGCATACTCGGGCCTGGGAAGTTCGACCAAGGCTACACGGAGGTCGAAGCACAGATCGTCAATGGCTCTGGTCGTCATTCTGTCCGGCCTCCAGCATGTTGAACCTCGCTGACGACGGGCCGCCATTTGTTTGCCTTGGTGCGGGGAATGTTCTCAACCAACACCAGCGAGACTTCAAGACTTGGCAGATTGGCGGCGACTGTGGCCAGTATTCCCCGGCGGGCGTCCTCCCCGAACCCATTTCGGGGAACTATTTGCAGTTCCACTGAATAGTCAGAACGTTGTAGAAACATGAACTCGCGCACCGGATAATCCTTTAGCATGTGAGGCATCTGCATTCCGGTTATCCAGCGACCGTCCGTCAGCCAGATGCGATCGATGGTGCGCCCCAACACTTCGTTCAGCACGAATGTCGGGTGACCGGGACAGCTGCCGTCAACGAAACGACCGGCGTCGCCGATGCGATAACGTAGCATCGGCATTCCGTCGGCGTGGAGTTTCGTAACGAGTATGTTCGAATCACGATCGGTCGTCTCTGGTTCTAGCAGGACATTTGCCCAGTCGATTTCGTAGTCGAGGGTTCGGCTTGGCTCTACCTGGAAACCTATCTGCCCCACATCGCGGCTGCCGTATCTTTCGTGGGCCGAGCGCCCGAACACACGCTCAACCAACGCGCGATGCTCGGGCAGGAGTTTCTCCGCGCCGGTCACCAAACAGCGCGTCGGGTAAGTTGGTCTGTACCCCCGATCCGCTATGTGTTCCGCTAATGCTCCGAGCGCGCTTGCGTAGGCGATGATACACGCCGGTTGCCACTGCTCGAACTCATGATGGTAATTGTCAAGCACTTCAGGCGAGAGGCGGAAGCAATCGAACCAACGACTGTTCGACTCGAAATCGTGATAACGCTCGATTAGCGTTTCTCTCGTCTGCGGATCGAGATGATGACCCCAGAAAAAAGCGGTCGCCGTTCCCGGTGGCACACCGACCTGTTCCAAAGGGTACTCCAGCCCGCTCTCGCGCCAGCCCGCTTCTTCCGGGCCGAGCCAAATTTCGGTCGGGGTGCCGGTGGAGCCACCCGTCGAATCTTTTCGCAACTGGCCAGCCGGCACGTTACGTGAAACGAGCGACAGGTCGGCGTTCCGCACGTCGTCGCGTTCCAACACAGGCAGGCGCGCGAAATCGTCGAAGCTGAAATCGCTCTCCGGGTCGAAACCCGTGCGCGCAAAAAGTTCATGGAAGTAAGTTGTGTCGCGGCCGGCGCGGCGCACAACGAAGCGCAGACGTTCAAGCATCCACTCGCGTTTTCGCTCGACGTTCCATGCGGCGGATTGGCGACGAAAACGTAGCCCTTCGGAGGCCGCCAACATTACCGCGCGACGCGAGGGGCGTGCAACGCGTTGCCAACGCCTCAAAGGCAGCAGCGCGCCGCGCGACAACCACTCGTGGGCTTTTCCGGTTAGACCTTGCATGACTCTTTCCACTAGCTCAAGCCGCCAATATTTCTGTCTCGTTATCGTTCTTAAAAGTAAGGAGCAGATTCACGAGGCTGAACCAAGATTAGCAAACGCAAAATCAAAATCCTTGATTGGCAAGCTCAAATCCAGGACTCCATCATCCGTCTTCAGAAAAAACTGATCCTTAATTCGGGTTCCGGCCAAATAATTGAGCCGCCGCGCCGACCTTAAAATTTCCCTGCCTTCAAGTTCCAACTTGTGGCCGCCAATCAAAATAAATTCAACGGGAATTGGATCGCCATCTGAAAAGCGCGCCCAAGTCCATTCAAAGTCGGACGACAGTCGCGCGGTTTCAATGCGGTTTCCATTCCCAATCAATACAATATCAAACGTTTTGTCTCCGGCAATCTCAAATGCTCGGCCAGCTGTACTCCGGACTCCCTGCACGCTACGTTGCCGACTCGGGTCTTCTGCCATTGGCATTATCAAGGTAACTACTTCTGCGGCTCCTCTGGATGAAAACACAGTTGCCGGCGCCGGCTGCTTTTCTGCATAACAGTGCGAAACCCACCCATCCTCCTTACTCCACGCGCCATTGTCAGCAAAAACAACCATTTCCAGGCGCGGGTTTACATTGTTAGGAGCGAATTTAAGAGATTTAGTTTGGATGTCGACTGATCCGGGTGGCTCAAAATGAAAGTGAAGATCGACGGTGTGTTGCCCTTGTGATATCACACGGTCACGAATAACCCAATAGTCCCGCTTAAGAAAGAAGATAGCCCTTAAATGGGTTGCCGGTTCTGCAAGGCGCTGATAGCCATCGTGCCTGCCTTCAACATAGTCAAAACGTTCCTCGCTAATCCAATTTACCCGCTCGGACCGGGCCACACTTTTCCACGAGAACGATGCGTCCGAAACAGACGACGACTCACCGTCAATAGTCAACGTGTTATGAGCGGCGGTGCTACGAAACCAATCTCGCATTTCTTCCGACCCGGTGTATGTATAAGTCCCTGGATCAACCAGCATCGTTTGGCCCTGCGCCGCCAGGTCGAATGAAAGAGCGTCGGCGTGCGCATGGCCACAGCTGAGAGATCCATGCGGGCCACAGTCGAAACGTAAATAGTTGGCCCTCGCGTTCCACCCGTCCCGCATTACGTAATAGCCGCCGTCATCAAAAGCTGCGGAGAGCTTTACGGGCTCTCGCGATTCAACGAGATCCAGTTTTCGTAGACCATCCGCCCCGAGCAACCATAGGGTTTCCTCGGCAGCGTCATTGGCAACATATTTGTAGTCAGAACGTCGGAAGAGTGCGGCACCGGTAGATAGTGCCCCACGAAAATCATTTACTGCCGGTCGATCCAGTGTGACTAGTCTGCCCCCATCATCATCTCCAAAAAGTGAAGTGGTGCCATCCGGACGTGTGAGGTACATGAGATGGTCTAACAAGGCCGTTAGCCCCGTTTCAAGTTCAACTGGCACAGGTTGGCTATTTTGACGGAGCAAGATGAACAAATGAGTGTAAAAGTCGGTGGTGTAGCGGTGGTAGTAGCTCGACTGTTCAAAATAGACCCCATCATTTTTGACCTGCTGAGAAATCTCCTCAGTAAGTATTAGCAAACCTTTGCGACGCCACCGTTCGGATTCTGTGAATTCAGGCAGCAGAGTTCCGAGATAAAATAGCCCAAGGGCCTCTCCAGTTAGATGGGTATTCGGGCTGAAGTAAGTCGAGAGATACGTTTCCAGATGTCGCGCGTTCAGATACAGAAACTTCAAAGCGCGCATGAATGTCCGAGCATTAAACGCCGAAGATTCTTTGAAAAAGTAAAAGGCCCACACCCAGGAGATTGAACGAAATGCCACCTCAAGACTGCTGGCCCAGTTTATCCCCAATTTCGGAGGGTTCCGATCCATCCAGGAGTCGAGGTGGCCCAAGAAGGTGCGTGAGTACTCTTCGCGGCCGGTAAGCCAGTACGCTTGCCCAAGGGTCACAAAATACTGATGACGATTCAACTCCCAGACAATCTTCTTATCCCCGGCCACGTCCGGGTCCAGATAATTCAAGCGGCTCCAGTGGACCAAAGGCGTCAACCTACCGGCGATTGGCTCCAAATGCCAGTCGATCGGGTCACCGAAACTGATTTCTTTCAAACCAAGCAGGTCGAATCGACCGGCAATGATTGCATCTGCTTTTTCGATTATCTCCGACTCGGCATTGGGGTACCTGCTCCGCAACTCACGAATAGTTGCCTCCCGGTCCGTGAACGCAGCGAAGAACCGGGGTTCTGTTCGCGCCACAAAATGTTTAAGCAAGCTTTTTGGCTCTAAGTCACAAGCCTCCGGATTAAGCATCCCAAAGAGAGCTCGATCCGTCGGGAGCGCGGTCAGCCCTGACCAGCCAGAGCGCTCGGCAAATGTGGATAGAAGCTGCCAAGTGCGCACTTGCAACTCATCCAAACTCGCCTTTCTCAACTTCCGAGTTTTCACAATCAAAATCTATGAAACCGCTCTGTCTGAACGAATTTCTGCTTGCGGGAGCATAGGTAAGAATAACAGACAGTCTTAGTTAACGCGGAACATCCAGATGAGGAAGCCAGTTTCGTCTGCGAGCTGGCCTTTAGCGGGGATGGCAGCGCTTTGCGGCGATAGTCTGGCAAGGCACGAATCGCACTCAGCGAAGTATGGCGTACCTTTAACTGTTTCCACTGCGGGTCTCCGAGAAGCGTAGTCTTGATAATTTCCCCCATAGAAGTTCGCGCTCCTCAGTAGTGACGACCCTAAGTAGCAGAATGACTGAAACGTAAGTTAGCAGGAAAATGACACCCGTACCTGCAAGGGAATAAAATGGATGCAACCCATGGAAGACCGAGCGCGCGATGGCGGCTGGGATGGCAGCCAAGAGCGCCGCCAGCGCCAGCTTACCTACATCGACGAGCAAAGCGATGTCGCCAATTTCCACTCCAAGAATACGGCCTGACCGATAAGTCACAATTAAATGCTCGAAGAGAGTGATGGACACCACCACCGAGATCACCCCAACGAGACCGAGGTGTTTTACGCTAAACCAAAGTCCAGCTATCAACAGAAAAAGCAGAACCACGCGCAGTTTGAGCAGGAAGTAACGCTGTTCTGAGTAAGCCCGAACGATAGGATCCAGCAGGATTACATAGAAAGGTAAGAGGGTGAGGTTGATGGCGAAAATCGGCCAACTATCAACATATCTTTCTGTAAAGAGCCATACAATAAGTTCGCGGCCACTCACCATCAAAAATGCATAGAGGGGAAAGTAAACTAGTGCCAGCTTGCGCATCACTTTTGACATGAGCATTATTATCTCTCGCCGCTTATTCTGTTTTTCAAAGTAGCTTATCCGCGGAATCATGACCGACACCATCGATTCGCTGAGAATACTCACCAGCGGAAGTTGCAAACATCCTATTGAATAGACAGCAAACGTAGCCGCATTAAACCGATTAGACACGAAATAGTTGTGCAAGTCGGTTTGCGCTATAAAAAGCAAGCCCGCAACTCCGTAAGGGAGCGCATAACTTAGCTGTGTTCTGAGCATGGGCCAACTGAACGAAAACCAAAAGCCCCTGAATCGGGAATTCAGGTAAACCAGCATTACCGCTGACTGCAAAAGACTGTGCAACAGGGCGCTAATGATCAAAGACCGAATTGATCCAAAGAAAACAGCAGCAGCCATTAGAAACAGACCTTTTGAAAGCTGTCCTCCTATTATGAACAGTGAAGAGAGGTTCCTCTCCTGATTTGCAATTGCCACCGTTTCTAGAAATCCCGAAAATATCCAGAAGAAGATCACTGCCCCTATTAGCGATCCAAAGTCCACTAACGCCGGCCCGTGAAATATTCTGGCAAGTACTTGTGGATAGGTTGTAAGGATCAGAAGAGCGGCTCCACCCAAAAGGCAGTTAAACAGAAGGATGTTAAAGACAATCCTTGCCCTAACCTGAGAATCATGCTCACGCGGAAGAAAATAGAAAGCACTCATCCCAAAGCCAAGCGGTAAGATAGTAATCGCAGTACCGATGACCAGAAACGCCTGCTTGTATAAACCAAACTGAGTCTGATCCAGACGACGCACGAGTAGCAGAGGGAGGGCAAGGCTCAGGACGAACGCCAAGCCCTTCGCACACATGAGCCGGAATGCTAAAGAGCTCAGAGAAATGTCGTTTTGCGATTGCTCGACGCCGGTCATCTTTTCAGTCACCAATGTTTAAGCGTCAAGCGCGCGATCGACCCGATATAAATGCTTACCGTAAAAGAACCCCATGATGTCCCACACAGCAAGTTCGCCTGCAAAAAGCTCTGCTGAGTTATTGGTACTCTTTAACCGGGCCCCCAGATTTCTCAGGGCGCCCCGTGCGGCCTGACCATAAAGATAGCGCGGCACGCCAAACAAATACGCGACATCTTTGGGTTTATTCCTATCGAGCACTCCCAAAGAAACCCCTCGCCAGAAACACCACCGCCGAAAGTAGCGTTTAGTCAGCCTCTGCGCGGGGATGTAATGAAAAATTTTTAGATTGGGATGATAGACTCCCTTTGCGTTTGCTTCGAGCAAACGACGGTACATGTCGTCGTCCTCGCCAGCCAACAGTTTGTTTCCGCTCCTGCCCACCGTAGTCAGATATTTACCAACCCGGTGCACTATCGCTCGGCGTAACACTGCATTCCCGCCCATTAGCATTCCCGGAAACTCTTCACCATATGGAGTGATCAGGTCTCCGGCATTCATAGCGCCAATTACTCCGCAATAGTCTGGCGGAAGCCAGGATGGCGGGTTAATTTCCCATCTGGGAACATACGGGCCACCAATAAAATCTACATCGGGGTTAGTGAAGGCACTGTGAACAGTTTCGTACCAGGTTTCCTCTATTTCTTCATCATCATCAATAAAACCCAGCAGATCTCCGTCGCTCGAATCAATGCCCGCATTAAGCGCATGGGATCTGCCTTGCTTTGGTTCGAAAACATAACTCAGCCTATCTGGGAAACGAGCCTTCCACCTTTCTACCAGCGCGCGAGTATCATCCGAAGAATTGTTATCGACTACCGTCACCTTAACGGTTAAGCCTTCTGGGACTCTGGCAACCCGAAGGCTTTGCAGGGTGCGCTCCAATAACTTCTGACGGTTATAAGTCGGTATGATGACGTCAAGCTGCATTGAAGGTATGGTGTTTCAGCCCGCACACTATGCGTCCCTCATTAGGAGACTGTGCTGTTAAGTTTTGTCTTACTGCGCAGCGCTAATGCCTGGCGACTTCTATAAAACCTTTGTAATGTACGGGGCGCGGTGCGCAGGCCAACTAGCGCTAGCGTGACCTTCCAGCTCTTACTCTGTCTTCTCGCCTTCGAGAGCAACTGTCGAGCAGAGTTGAAGTCACCTTTTAGTATCATAAGTTTGCCTCGTTCCAGGCAAACGCTAAGTCTGAGCGTCGCTGCAGTAGATTCCAAAGCCTCCCTCTCACGGCGGTTCAGATCATGGCGGGCCTTCAGCCCATCAAGAATCCGAAGTCCGCCCTCCTGCAGCCTTATACGATCTGCGGATACGCTCTCACTCCGGAATCGGTATTTAGCGAGCACCTGCCGTTGATAACCGAAGCGTTTACCCTTTAGGGCCATTCGCGTCCATAGGTCGAAATCTTCCGCTACGCGCACTTGTTCATCAAACATGCCGGCATCGATAATCGCCTGTTTCCTGGCTAATACCGTGGAGGCAAGAACGCAGCATCGCAATGCCAGGAGGCTTTCCGACGTTACTTCACCATCCGAAGGGGACTTGTCCATAAACGTAGTGCCTGCTGGCCAGGGAGACTCACCTATTAGGAAGGCGTCGGCATAGACGAGATCGTAACCACCGCTTTGCATAAATCCCACCTGCTCAGACAGCTTGTTGCTTAGCCAAACGTCGTCACCGTCAAGAAGCGCAACATACTCTCCCCGGGCTATGCGTAGTGCCGTATTCCTTGCGCCGGATATTCCTTTATTCGGTTGCTTCAAATAGGTAATTTGCTCTTGATATGGCGCCAACGTCCGCTCTAGCTCATTGGTATCAGGCGATCCATCATTTACGACGATGACTTCAAAGTCGCTAAAATCCTGGCTGAAGATCGAGTCCAAGGTCTCGGAGATGTATTGTGAAACATTAAACGCGGGGACGATCACACTTATTAAGGGTGGCTTTTTGTCGGTGGAATTATTCCTGTGCTGATACTTCACAAACTTTTATCCCAGTTCACTCAGCCTAGAGAGCGCCGCTCTCCGCACTTCTTCCACCGAACTTTGGTTAGGCTTTTGCTGGTAGTAGATGCGTCGAAGTGCTATTGCATAACCCACCAGGTAATAGACGTACCATTGGTAGGCAACTGATCCAAAGAAACTAGCGACCATATAGGCCACCAGACTTGTCTGTAGCCCTATCGCGAGATAATAAAGATGCCTCTGGCTTGGACTATCAAATAATTCTCGTTCAATCCGTCGCAGCTTACGAAGCGGATGAACCATAAACATTATGTAGACCACCATCGCGCCGATACCCATTTCAGTAGCAACCTGGGTATAGGCATTATGACTCTCCAATTCATGAATTGACCGATAATGAAAATTTCCAAGTCCGACGCCAAAAAGCGGATATCGAATGGCGACTAGAATAGACCTCTTGAGAATCTCCGTCCTCTGAGTGGCAGACGCTTCTCCACCCGAATTAAAAATCGTTGCCAACCTGCCTGAGTAACTTGCCGGCGCCACCAACATGAACAGCAAAAACCCAACTACGAGCGTGCCCGCTGCGATAGCCTTGTTTCGACGACCGAGCTTGTGCACGAGAACGAGTACAGCTGCTACTAAAGCAAGAAAGCCACCGCGCGAAGAAGTAACTACCACTGCTGCGATCATCAACAAGCTGGTAGCGTAAAAAAGAATCTTCCCTAGTACGTTGCGGCTCGCCAGACCAAGGGTAAAAGAGATCGGTATCATTGTTGCGAGGTGCATCGCCAAGTCGTTCGAATTGTCGAAAAGCCCCTTGATGCTCCCACCGATTCGCGCGTTGTTTAGCTCCACGCTGCCAAGTCTGAATATTCCCAGGCGATAATCGTTTAGCGCGTTTATGCTCAGATATATACTCACAGACAGAGCGAGTAGCAGAAGCAACTTCAGACGGCCCTCTGTGCGTACGACATTTATCAAGACAATGAAGATGAGCAGCGCCTTTAATAAATGCTCACTAAAGGTCTGCCACGCTTCAGCGGGATTCACTGCCATAGGAATTGATAAGAGCGCTGCCAGACCCAACAGCAGTGCGAGGTGCACCTCGAGAGGGCGTGCTGTTAGATTGCCCTCCCGCATCAGTTGTGTAATAACGAAAATTAGTAGAGTGATAATTCCGGAAACGAAAGCCATGGACGTGAACGACGAAAGCGCGGAGATGCTTTCGTAAGGCCGGAAATAGAGGATGATTGTAAAAATAAAAAGACTGACGAAGGTGACGGCATGACCTTTTCTTCCAGACCAGTTCTCACTTTTGGTTGATTGGCCTTTGTTCTTAGGCGACTCGGCAATCGCGGCAGCACTACTGGCGGCGGTTTCATCGGTGGCAGCGGTCTCTAATGCAACTGATCCAGTGACGGACTCCGGCAGTTGGACCCCGCGCTCTTGACCAAGTCGCGGTCGGCTCCGAAATATTCCTTCATAATCTGCGGCTTCGGGTCTTAAGGGCATAGAGAAGCGCGGTACAGAATTGCCAGCTGCTAAGGGTAAGCGATGACGCAGTAAAGTTTGCCGACCTTCGTCAGGGTGTGACGGCTGAAGCCGGCCGCCTCCATCAATTTCTTGATCCTGGGCGCTGTATAGAAAACTACATCACAGCCCTTGATTGAAAGCCTCGCCTTGCGGATTGGCGCGCGCCAGGTCCAGTAGCGAGGGAACGACATGATCACCTTGTCATCGCTAAGTTCCCGCATCTTCCTTAACACCGGGAGTGGGTCGCGGATGTAATCAAATAGTCCAATACCAAAGCTAACATCGAAACGAGACTCAGCGTCATAGGCTAGCAGGTCTGTTTGAATGAACGTGCAACGACCGTCTAAGTTCTCCGCAACACTCGATCGTTTGCATAATTCAACCATGACTTCAGCAATGTCAATCCCTACAACTTTGGCCGCCCCTCGGCGAGCGAGTTCCAGACTGTAAAGTGCGTTTCCACAACCTACATCGAGAAAGTTTCGATTCGCGACTGGCTCGCAGTTCTCAATAGTAAACGCGAACCGCTGATACATGTCCTTCCTGAATACCTTGTCGAGGACGTTGGACAAGGGCGATTTCTTATGGGTGTAGATTCTTTGAAAAGAATCGGCCTCGTTGTTCCAAAACCTTCGCTGCGCGAGTATTTCCTTGCTCAAAGTCCCAATACCTCTCTTATCGTTGTAAATTTGAAATCCCTCAATAACTTCTCCAACCTTTTCTCTGTCTGATCTAAATTGCGATAGTGTCGAAATCTCTTCAAAAATGACAGGTTTTTAACCCTTGGCTGCTGGGGATCAACCTCCCACGGATGCAGGTAAAATACTGCCGGACGTCCCTGGGCATTCACTCTTTGCATGCAATACTTGGTGTATGCGTAAGGGAATAAACGGAAGTACCCACCTCCTGAAAAGGGAAATCGCTTTCCGAAAGCTTCCAAACAGCTCATGGGAAATTCGTGCAAACCCGGTGTGATCTTGTAGGGACTTAATGGGGCTTCAACCATGCCGTAGTCAGGATGGAACCCGACCGGAAACACCGAAGAATCATACTTGAATTGATATTTCTCGAGGATAGGTAGAGCCCATTCCTTCGTGCTATTGACCATCGTAAACGACGGCGCCCGAAATCCCAGCGGTTGAGTTCTAACGCCACATTGCCGAATCGCCTCAAGTCCTCTAGCGAGATCTTCATCAAACTCCTGGGGAGAAATCTCCGTCAGAAGGAGATGATTGTAACCATGGACGGCAATTTCATGGCCACGCTCTTCTATCTCCTTGATTAGTTCGGGAATTTTTTCCGCGATCCAGCCAAGAACGAAAAACGTAGCCTTCGTGCTGTGTCGGTCAAAGAGCGCTATCAGACGATTGGTGCTTTCCCGCACTCTAAGTTCGCAAGAGTCCCAGTCTTGTCTTGGTATTGCTCCACTGAAATTGTGAACGCAAAACCAGTCTTCCAGATCAATCGAGATAGCATTCTGCATAGTTAACCTTGTGCGCCCCGCTCTCCAGGCGAGATGATTGCAGGTGTATTGACCTGCCCCGAAGTGGATTGCGGCTGTTCCCGCAGGGGCTCCCATTTAATGTAGCGTTCACCACGCAAGAGCTTTACAAAAGCAATTAAGGAAGCAAGATTTGTGATGACGAAGTATTGCGGCAAAGCCAGCCAGGATGTCTTGACTCCTGCCTTCTCGAGAAGCCAGGAAACTACTGCTATGAAATAAAAAGCTACTTGCGCGCCAAAAGCCACCGCGTACCAGACGTTCCTAACGGCCAGAATTCCAGAGGTGGTCAGTAACATCATCAGGAACACCGGAGCCAGATAGCGCACTACTTTGTGCGACAATAGCTGAACCGCGTAAAAACCGTGCCTCAGCGGATTCAACATGGCGCGGTTGCGCCATAAATCAGCAAAGGTCTGCGTGATTATTCTCACGCGAACGGCCAACTCTTTATTAGCCTCCGCGTTTGGTTCTTCCAGGCATACTGCCGCAGGTTCGTAGATAGCACGCAGACCTTGTCTGACCATCGTAGTTGCTATTAAAAAATCACTGCATGCTTCGTGGTAAAGAGGCACGTAAGCAGACTTTCTTACTGCATACATGCACCCGCAAACTCCAATCAAAGAACCAATCGAGCTCTCATACTTCTTTAGCAGGAATTCGTAACTCCAGTAGGAGCGTGTGCCTTCACTTACTGTTGAATCTGTGCTTGCGCTGTAGATCACCTGACCCGTAACGCAACCAACTTCTGGATCAGCAAAATTGGGCACCATCATGCGCAGCACATCGGACTGGTAATGCGTGGTAGCGTCAGAGAAGAGAAGAATGTCACCGCACGCCTTCTCAACCGCAGCATTTTGTGCCGCCGTCTTGCCGAGTCTTTCCGACTGACGGTGAAGAAGAACTCCTCTCGAAGCGAAACTTAGAGCAATTTCGTCGGTGCGGTCCTGTGAACAGTCGGAAGTAACTATTACCTCCAAATGCGACCTTGGATAATCCAGCAACAGTGTGTTTTCCAGCTTGGCGGCCAAATCCCGCTCTTCATTGTAAGCCGCAATAATGACACTCACAGTTGGCGTGTAAGCGGCACGTCGAACTGGACTTGGTCGGACGGCGCTCACTATGACTAATAACAACGGATAACCGGCGTAGGCATAAACTAGAGCCGCAACACTCAACCAAAAAACTATTTCGATGGCTAGTTGAACGCCCATAAATCTAAGCTGAATAATGGCTGCGGACCCTTGCGATCCCGGTTTGAGTTAATTCCATAAACGTACAATTCATCGACTTTCGGGAAAGAAACTCGTCAGTCAGGTCGGACGGCCCTTGGGTTCGCGGGAAGTACCAACTAACGCCCCCTCCCCCGCGAAAGTGCGAGTTTCCCCGTTAAGTTCAGAGTCTTCTTTTTTTGCGGTACGGGAAGCCTTCCGAAATTCCAGCAAACCTTGCATCAATAATTCGAGTTCCCAAAGCGACTCAGGATGGCCACAACGATACAATGGACCTGATTCCGGCAAGTCGTAATTTACGCCACCATATGCCGAGAACACAAAATCGTATGCCTTCTCTGCAATCTTAATGGCCGGTAAAGACATGTTCCGTGGATGTCCCTTCGGAAAGGCAAAGTACTCGATGGTTTGGCGACCCAGTTCACGCCGCAAGTCATCTCGGGAGCCGATTATTTCATAGTTCAAGTTTTGCAGTTCAGTCGCGCCGCAATCAAAATGAGTGCGGGTGTGGCTTCCAATAAGCACCTCATGCTGATCCAGGTAGCGTAGCTGGTCCCAGGTCAGCGGAGAAAAACCGACCTCATTCTTGTCAAGATCATGCTGGAATGGCGCCCCTTCACTGACTTTCTGCGTGCAAACAAATAAGCTGACCGGCACCCGCTCGCGTTCGGCGACGGCGCGCAGACATAAGAAGTTTTCGGCATAGCCATCGTCGAAAGTCAACGCTACAGTTGGAACAGCTACCGTACCTTTTTGCAATTGCGCGATCGCCTCAGGTAGAGACACGATTTTATAGTGTTGCTTTAGAAAACGGATGTGCGCTGCAAATTGAGCAGTCGGCAACCCCATGAGTTTGGGTCTGTCCGTGATTACATGATGAAACAGGATAACTACCGGAAACCTCTTATTACGCCGGCGCTGAAGGTTTCGCACAAAAGCCGCAGGGTACATTAGCGAACGCAATAAAAGTTTTAGAATCGGTCGGGTAGGCGCGGGTTTGAAAGCTAATCGTTGAGCCTGAATCTGCCTTTCAATCGCGAAAATCTGGTGCGGCTGAAAACCTTTGTACACCATACTGGGACCAACCTGAGGCACTTCCACGGTGCGCCCAAGGCTCTCATTTCTCAAAACATCAATTAGTAAATCGATCGCAAGAAGATCGGCTTTAAGACCGATGCTTTCAAGGGTGTCAAAGGGTGCGATTGGAAAAGAGAGTTCACCCAGGATCGAACCGGCATCAACTTCCTTGAGAACGCGATGGACACTAACGGTTGCCTCAGTCTGCTGATCGCGCAATTCCCAAATACCTGGCGCGCCACCGCCTCGATAGTAAGGGAGCTTGTGCTTGTGAATATTGACCGAGCCTCCTTCTGGGATTGAGAAGAGCTCCGGCTTGAGGATCCGGGTTCCGTAGATAACTCCTAAATCAGGCTCCAGAGCCCTGATGAACTCAAGACTTGCTGAATCATGTATGTCCTTGGTCAGTTGAAACTCGATTTGTCTGGCACGGCACTCCGCAGCAATGGATCCGAGAGCGAGCGGTTCACCATTCAGATTTTTTGGAGCTGCATGGAGGACGCGAAGGAGAAAGCTCGATGATTTCTCCAGGCTCCTGCTTAGCCTTTGTCGAATACGATGGCCAAGGAAAGCTCGGAAGTCGCTATCTCTAACCAGACGCAGAACCCGGCTGATTCTCTTGGCGCGAGTGAGTCTTGAAGGCCGCGCCTCATAAAGAACCCCGGCTACCGCGACCTCAGGTAGATCCTGCTCCAAACGCCGTAGGAAATGGTCTAGCGAAGTGGGCGATGCAGAGGAAAAAATTACGATCCGGAATTTGCTCACAGCATTGGACGGCTTACAAGGTTGGCATTGGCGGACACTGGGACCGGAGACAAGCCCGTGCAAAAATAGCATATAGGAGCGGTTGAACAAACTGCGGAGGGATCAAAGTTTTAGATCATTCGTGACAATAGAGCTCAACTGTTGCTTCGAGGCTAGGCGCAGCTCCACGAAGGCACCACACCCGCTATGCTAGTGCTTGGCAAAAGTACGCCACCACGAAAATAAATACTGAAAAAACTGGACGGCATAAGCTCTCTGCAAAAGATCCAGGTTATTCAAACACTAGCAATGAATGAAAGGTTAAGCTGCTCGTAGCTCGATACTGTTTCATTCTCTCCTGTGCTTGCCGATCGCACATACACTACTAACTAGCGCGCGTTATTGACAACTTCGACGTCTAGATGAATTGCGTTGTTTATTCGTGGAGGTAAGTTTACTTGAACATGCCTCTCTCAAGAAGTTACCGCCATTTTTCCCGCGAAAGAAACAGAACCATGGAATTGCTAAACCGAATGGTCGGAATCTGTGAGAGAGTCTGTTAGTTAATTGCAGGGGTCAAACGCTTTGGGCTGCTTGCTTGGGGGGCGACTCAATTAATCCTTGAATAACCTGGGCCACGTGGGATAACGGTTTGGGTTTCCGCAAGAATGCGTCGGCTCCGTACTGTATCGCTTCCTTTTCCATCTCAGGGGAGCCATAGGCCGTAAGAACAATAATTTTGGTGTCACTGCTCCGGGAGCGGGCGAACTTTATCATCTCAAGACCATCTGGCTTTAGAGCCGGACCTAATCTCAGATCTTGAATCACTGCATGATAAATCGTCTCTTCAACTAGCCGTTCGGCTTCTCCCAAATCCTGGGCAGTGTCAACGCAGTAGCCATGCAAGGTGAAGTATTCTTTTATAGAAAAACAAATAGATTCTTCACCATCTACTACTAAAAGACGGAGCATCTGCTCATCCCTTTTGGGAAGCTCATCCTTACCTACCCATATTCGCCTCAGCCTACCTGAAACCTTTTTGATTCTGCTTTGCTTCACAGGATACCGGAGCCGATGGGTTGCGGATTCGAGCGGGCACCCGCTGAACTTAGAATGACAACAAACGAGGCCGAAAACTCGTTCGTGTCCGTTTCAACTCGGCTCCCGACGGCGCACGAGCTGTTCTAACAATGTCGCCGGGCCCGAACCAATTGCCAGCTCAAATTTAAACTTGCGCGGTAGGAGGGCGACATATTAGGGAGAACGATATTAAATAAATCTTCGTAAGCGGCGAGGGAAATCTATCGTTTGGAAGGACGGGGCTTCACCCCATAAAAGTGACAGAGACCGAAAAGAACTCTTTGGGCCGAAGTTCAAGCGAGCTTGTGGGCCCTGAAACATATTCAACTCTAGGGGTTCTCTAGTCCTACCAAACCCTACAAACCCCCTTCTGCTCGTCGGCGCCCGATGTTCAAGTACTGTCGGCGAAAGTGCTACCTGCCGCAAACCGAAATCAAACGGTTCACCTCATATAGCAATAGCTGACCTTACATTAGAGCTTCGTTCGATGGGAACGTTGATTCTGCCAGAAATAGAGGGTGACGCAGGCTTGCCAATTATGTACAAAAGAATTTCGCATACCTCGCGCGTCCCGGTTCCGATGGTGTTTCCCTTTTCATCCTGGATGGCATAAATTCTTCCTTCCGCATCCAAGGGAGTAATCATATTTTCTCCGTGCATCAACGTCCTCCAGCCCACTACCCGATAAGTTCTGAGTTCACCTTTAAGTACCTAGGCCCCTACCTGTCGCCCTACCGTCACGCCGACGGTAGGGGCCCTAGATTTACGGCTGCCACAAGACTAGAACGGTGCCTACTTCTTGAAGCGGCGTCGTGCTACACCGGCCGCTCCGAGTAGTCCTGTTCCCAGAAGAAGCATGCTTGCTGGTTCGGGTACGGTCGAGACTATCTCGCTTCCACCAAGTCGAACCTGTCTCACGTCCTGAAAGGTCGCACCGTTGATGCCGGTTAGACTGATCGACGTGATTAGCTGCCCGTTGATAGCTGTCACGGTGAAGAAGTTCTGGCCATTTGCATCTACCGTGAAATCATCCTCAAAGAAACCGCCGTTAATGTTCACGCCCTCGACGTGAATCAAGACGGACCCGCTGGTTGCAGCATTTATGTTGAATACTGCACGGGTAAAGGTGTCATTGTTGGCTAGACCGAAGGTCAGTTGGGTTAAGGCGGTATTACCGGTGCCTCCGCTGACGGTTGCCTGGCCGGACGGATTCGCATTAAGCAATCCGCTACCGCTTGCGGAAGTAAAGTTGACCAACAGATTGTTGGCGCCCACTGTGCCCGTAACGGTAGTCACATTAGTTGCGGGGTTGAGCAGAACATTGTCGGTGCCCTGGTTGTTGACTCCTGTAACAACGACAATGTCGGCTTTTGCTGTTGCACTAAACGCGAGGCCCACGATTCCCATGATCGCAAGCATCAGTGTCCAGCGTGTTAAGTTTCTAAGTGTATACATCTCTAACTCCTATTTGTCTTGTGAGCACCCTTCCAAAATCTTTGCGGTGGGCGACTCGAATTGGAATTCTGGTCGGTTGAGCGCTTGTAGCGAGATGCGGGGGCAAACGCACTGCTACGGTGACACCCAATAGTTCTCTCGATCTCGTTGTACCGAGATAGCTATACGTAAATTGGCACGTGCCTGCTTCTAAGCAATTACAGAACCAAAGCGTTATGAATTTCAAAACTTATATAAATGCGTGAGTTTGGAAGATTTGTTAGTGTTGATCATGTGTTCAACTGAACGCACGTCCGAGATTGAGATGTGCATTCTAGACTTGGGACGGCGAATCTTAGAGATTGAACCTTCTTTGAACGGAATGTGCCGGGTGGTTTGACGAAATCAACGGCTAGGCTTGCTCACGGGAATTTGGTACTTCTTGATTTTCTGGTAGAGGGAACTGCGCGGGATGCCCAGGCGGTTCGCCGCCCTCTCCACTCTTCCCCGTTCCTCCTGTAGAACTGTCACAATATGTTGTTTTTCCAGCTCTTGAAGGGTGAGGCGAGAGTTCAAAGTCGGGGTTCCTATGTTGGCATGGCCGTCGAAGTTTAGATCCTTCAGACCAATACTGTCCTGGTCACTCAGCAATACGGCTCGCTCAATCACGTTGCGCAACTCGCGAACATTTCCGGGCCAGGAGTAAGTCTGCAAGGCCTTGACGCAATCGTCATTGAGATGCATTTCACGGCGACCCAAATCAGCAGATACTTTATTTAAAAGGTACTGGGCCAGCACGGGGATATCTTCCACTCGCTCACGTAGGGGTGGAAAGGAAAGCGGGATAGCGCTTATGCGAAAATAAAGATCATCCCGAAATTTCTTTTCGCGGACCAGCTGCACGATGTCCTGATGCGTAGCGGCTATGAGACGGACGTCCACCTGGCGATCTCTAATATCTCCCACCCGCCGGAAGCGCTGGTCCTCGAGCACTTTTAGGAGTTTCGGTTGAATTTGAAGATCTACGTCCCCAACTTCGTCAAGAAAAATTGTGCCTCGATGAGCTACTTCAAAAAGTCCCTGTTTTGAAGCTGTGGCACTTGTAAAAGCGCCCTTCTCATGCCCGAAAAGCTCCGTTTCAAGAAGCTCTTTAGAGAGGCCGGCGCAATTAAGATCTACAAATGCCTCCTCAGCTCTCGGACTGTTCTCATGCAACCAACGAGCGAGGACGCCTTTACCGGATCCAGTTTCGCCAAGAATTAAGACGGGGCTTTCAGTCGTCAGAAATTTTCTTGCCTGATCGGCTAATGAACGTATTGCACTGCTGGTACCTATGAAGGGATCTATTGTCTGTCGGATTTGGCGTGATTTACTCGCCAATTGCTTATGGTGCCTTCGCTGTTTCTCAAGTAGTCGTTCCAAAATGACTTGGAGTGTGGGTAACTCGATGGGTTTAGTGAGGAACTGTTCTGCGCCCTCCTTGATCGCTTTTACGGCCAGATCAATAGACCCATGGCCGGTCAATACCAATAACGGTATTTCCGCGTCAACTTCTTTCAAGCGAGGAAGTAAATCAAGGGCCGTGCCATCAGGCAACATATAGTCAGCTATAACGATATCTGGCCTCGAAGTGCTGAAAACCCGCCATGCCTCCTCGCAACTTCCGGCTTCTTCCGTTTGATAATTGTGCTGCTCGAGGAAGTCACAGATACCGAAACGCACTCCCGGCTCGTCATCGACTATTAAGATCCGATTCCTAGCCATTAGCGTTTACCTCGATCAGCAGAGGAAACCTCGCGATCAAACAAGCTCCGCCTTCGGGATTATTTTGGGCTAACAGTTTGCCTCCGTGCTCTTCCATAGTCTTCTGCGCTATTGCGAGTCCCAGACCCGTGCCGCCGCGCCGCTTGGAAAAGAAGGGCTCAAAAATCTTAGGTACATCTTCGTCTGGAATGCCTGATCCGACATCCTTGATTGCACAATCGAGCCACTCCTGATTGCCCTCACCAACTATCTGAGCTTCCGCCGTGACGATGCCCTTAGAAGGCGAGTGCTGGATGGCATTCTGAATCAGGTTTATGAATACTCTGGATAGCCTACGCCTATCCATCATTATTCGAGGCAGGAAATCGCTGACTTCATTGACAAGCGTTACGTTGGCGGCCTGCGCAGCCGGTAGGCAGGCGCGAATCGACCTATCGATCATGTCCTTGAGAGAGGCTGAATATAGTTGCCCGTCAAAGGGCTTCCCATACTCCAGCAGGTCTTCCATAAGCAAAGTGAGCCGGTCAATTTCGGACCGAAGTACATCCGTATAGCGTTTGTACTCGGTGCGATCACTGAACCTCTGTTCAAAGGCATCCAGACTGGAAGAAATTCCGAAAAGCGGGTTTCTTACCTCGTGAGCTACACCGGCGACAACCGATCCAAGCAATGACATCATTTTGCTTTGTCGTAGCGAAGCTTCAAGCTCAGTTCGTTTTGTGATGTCCTGGGCAATCAATATTGCCCGGTCACTGCCGGAGCCAAACTCGTTAATCAAAAAAGGTGTAATAGCCCACCTCTTACGGGTTGTCTCGTCCGTTGCCTCTTCAGGACCAGGAAAGCCCGTCTCGCCAACCTTTTCCAACAGCTCCGCTGCTTTCTTCCAGGGTTGATTTTCTCCAAGGGCCGCAACTTTTTGGCCTACCAAGGGTTTTGGTTGGCGGCCCGCAATCTGTTCAGCAGCTTCGTTCGAACGCCTGATCGTTCCTTCAAGATCGACGATGAGAACCGGAAAGTCGATAGCGTCAAAAGTCTGCCGCCATTCTATGGCTGATTGTTGGAGCGAAGCGTGCAGGCGTTGCTGCCCCTCGTCTAACAGCCTTCGTTCGGTAACATCCTTAATAATAGCGAGCTCAGCGTTCGTGCCATCATAGAGGATCGGGTGGGAACTTATTTCCACATAGATGGTTTTCTTTCCTTTGGTTTCGTGTCGGCAAGGACTGGTCAAACTGGATTCGTCATCGTTCGTAATATCCTCGATGGTCATCGCAAGAAAGTCATCTCTCGTATAACCATACGTTCGGACCGCCGCTTCGTTTACGTTGAGGAACCGTAAGGTCTCTGCATCGTAGACGAATATCGGTTGTGGTGTTGACTCGAAAAGTAAGCGATAGCGTTCTTCCGAGTCCCGAAGTGCTAATTCTGTCTGTTTACGTTCGGTAACGTCACGGGCAATGCCGCGAAATCCGACAGTTTCATCTAGCCTGTTCCGAATTGGCGATAGGGTGAAGTCGAGCCATCGTTCTTCACCTGACCATCGCTTGACGACACACTGGTGCCGGAGCTCCTGTACGGTTTCACTCCCATTAAAGTTATTTACCAATCCGGCCTTATTGAAATTTATACCCACTAAACCAAATATCGTAGAGAAGGGTTCTCCGAGAATCTCTTCCGAACTACGTCCGAGAAACTTCAAACCAGCCGCATTCATACTGGTCAATTTCCCACGCAAATCCTGGGTGAAGATCAGATCATTAGCCTGTTCGACCAAATCTCGATAATTAGCCTCAAGGCGCGAACGTTCAAGCAGCCTGGCCACCTTGGCTACGAGGCGGGTGCCGTCAAAGGGAATCTCGAGATAATCATCGGCCCCCGCCCGAAGTCCCGCCACGATGTTGGCCGTATCCGTTTCTTGCGCACTAACCAGAAGAATGGGGACCGAGCGAAGCTGATTGTCCGCGCGTAGTAGGCGACAAAACTCCAAGCCCCCAACTTCAGGCATGCAAACATCACTGATGACTAAATCAGGGTGTTCTTGTTTAGCTAGGTTAAAACCTTTGAGGCCATCGTCGGCAGTGAGGACGCCATAGCCCGCTTTACGCAACAGGCTCTGCATCAGTATTAGCTGTTCCGGCAGATCGTTGACAATCAAAACAGAATTGTTGTCATGCTTGTCCGAAAAGCGTGCGCCGCGCATTTGCGACTGTACCTTAACCTGTTGCATTTTTTAGTTCGGAAGGAGGATACAGCAATTAGTGCCATCTTGCGGAAATATTGATTTTCCCGTGTGCAGCCTCAAGAAGCCTTACTTATGCCCGCATTATGGTAGCGGGAATTTAGCCCCACCTGCTTGAGCGCCTCAAATGCTACCGCCTCAGCACCAGCTTTTGCCTGTAAGACGTCACGAAGGTAGGCTGTCAACATTAGTATGGAATCAGGATCAATAGGCAGCCCACGCCTTGCGCGGTCTTCAATTCTTTCGAGTTCCTGAATAGTCATAACTATGACGACTGCTCATCGGGGGTAGCGGCAGAGAAACATCTTACGATGTGAGCTTAGTCTGTTAGCAAATCTTGATCCGCATAAAGAACCAAGCATCTACGGGCGGCCTTTCTAACATTCTTCACTCGCCCGCGCGCAGCTGCTCGCAGGCGCGCAGTGTCGGCCCGACAAACCTGTTCCACTTGACCGCCTAGGCTGTGAAAGCATTGTACCAACGAAGCCTCACCCGATATCTCAAGCAGCGACTCGGCACTTCCATCCTTCAAGCTATTCGACTGTTCCGTATAAGACGCCTAATCTTAACAATTTTCCTGCAAACGAGGCCCCGCCAGCCCCTCTTTAAATGCAGCGGAACCCAACCGGTGGTGGTTGTGTGATTATGGGTGGCTGAAGCAAAGGTTTGGGACAGTATTACCGGAATTCACCTGGTATCACGTCCTTTGAAGGTACAGAAAGAGCTTTGTCTATCTGTAAAAAACGACTGGCAGTGCCCTGATTTGCTCGGAGTTCACTGATTCACGCTTCTGCAAACACATTCGAGAGCCGCGGCGCCTGTGGTTATTCTGACAGGGTTCCGTTTGCCTACAGTTTACGTAAACAACTCTTACGCTACCTGCCTCTTTCGAATTACAAATGCAGGCGTTAGCGGATTTGTTTTTACCTGCTCGCGCTCGATATCCATGCCATGCTTAGCCAACTCTCGCCTTAGCAACCATCTCGTTTGGTATGACTCGTTGAGAAGCCACATCCACGGCTGCCGCCTCGCCAGATGATACAGGGTCCCTGCAGTCAACACGCGGCCGCCGTGTATCAATGACGACAGATCTCCGGCGGTCAGCCCCCGCAAAAGCTCATGCAGGTAGTAGCGCGCGTGATGTACCTTTAAATGGAAGAGCCCACCTGGACGAAGCACCCGCGCCACCTCGGCAATGGCACGCGCATTACGTGTGTAGGGTAGCGCAAGGCTGCAGTGGACCAGGTCGAAGCTGTCCGCCGCGAAGGGCAGTGATTCGGCCCCGGCGCGGATGAACGCGACGCGGGCGTCAGGCAGATGCCTGGCATAAAACTCACGGCCCATGCGCAAGCCCAGAGCAGAGATGTCGACCCCCACGCCGAACACCGCCCTGCGCACTGCCAAAGGAAATAGTGCCTGTCCGATTCCGCAGCCGAGATCCAACACGCGCTCAATTCTAAGCGCGCCTACGTCTTCAAGCGGAGGTTTGACACCCGAGTAATCTCTTAGGTCGCGGAGGAGGTTTTCTCTCGTGGCAATATAGTATGGTTCGTCTTCAGCCATTTAATCAGTTCGAGTTTCCATACAACAAAGGGCGCTGAAGCTTTCGGCATTTACATCCCTTCAAAGAAGTTTTACTTGGCCCTTCTTTGAGGCAGAACTGCAGATACTCCGGTTAGCCAACCCTCAAATTCAACCGCTGACAAGTGAGAACCATCTACCAGTCTTGGCAGCAAGAACCGATTGGATCGTCGCGTTGCTATTCCAGCCTCGCAGGTAGTAGCAGACTCAACGCTCAGTTCCTTAAGCCAGCGAGGATAGGTTTCGCGATGGAACCCTCCCGGGTAACAGAAATGCGTCGCATAGCTACTGGTCATCGCTTGAATGCTATTGCGATTGTCTTCGATCTCGCGGGCAAACCGTCGAGGGTCTGGTGGCGCTCGATGACGATGGGAGTGCAATTGAATGTTTACACCTTCTAATGCGATTTGGTGTACTTCCTCCGGCGTCATGATATGCAAAATCCGCTTGTGCAAAAGCTCCTCATAATCCACATGGAGCTGCTTGGCCAATCTGGCGCTGATGTCTTCTTTAGCTTCTGCTGATAATTTTTCCCTTCCGGCTAAGTCGAGTAAAGCTCTCCAGCAGGCCGTACGTCCCTTTTCGGTTGTTAACTCTACCTTCAGGTCCTCACCCGTAAACTCTTTTAGATTCACGGAAGTGTGCCTTCCCTTCCAAAGGAGATAGGAGCTCATCATGTTAAAAACAGGTTTGTTGTAATAGGAATGGTAGGTGGTCAAATAGACGGTCGCGGGAAAGCCAAACTCTTTTAAGACCGGATAAGCCTGCTTGTAGAAATCGTAATTTCCATCATCGAATGTCAGCGCCACGCTCCGGGGAGGCAAAGTCCCAGCATAGAGGCGTTCAAGGGCTTCGCTGAAAGAAATGACCGAACAACCTAACCTCCTCATCAGCAGGAGCCTCTCCCGAAAATAATCCTGCCGCAGGAACATTTCAGGGTTCCATTGATCCTCATCATCCAGGGGCAATCCATGATAAGCCAGAATCAGCAGCTTCTCCCGGCGCCATTTGCTTTCCTGCACTAGTGAAAAAATACCGGCAGACTTGGCGGCACTTAGCGCGGTTCGTTTAAGTCGCTTGAGCATATCAGTTAAGAGTTGGGTTTACTGATCCAGTTCCAGGACCTTATACAGTTCCGACACTGCTCTATCAGTTGCACCACCTGGTTTGTAGAACATCTCTTCGACAACAGCTTTCCTGCTGCTTGACTTATGCCGCGGTTCGGCAAGGCTTCGTTCGACAGCCTTTACTGTCTCTTGAACATTCAGTGCGGTCGCGGACGCTTCTGATAGTAGTTCTACATAAAGCGGCTCAATATCCGTTCTCTTGATCAGCTCCTCCAATTCAATTCGGATAAGTGGACGATCCAACAATAAGTACTCGAAACCTACCGAACTGTGATCTGTAATCAGAACGTCCGCACCGGGAAGGTATTTGGATGAATTACTGCCAGGGGCCAGCACACCTCCGGTGTCTCGTAGCCGAGGCTCGAGACGCGCGCCCCAATCCAAACCGCCCGAGTTAACGTAATTGGGATCGCGAGAACGGTCGTGAAGTTTCACTATCACAGCATACCCGGCTGCTCCGAGTTGCTTAACAACCTCCTCGCCCATAGAGTTAAGCGAAGAGTAAGGCGACCAGGTAGGTGCATACATAACTGTTTTTCTGGCGGGATCTATTCCCAGAGATCTGAGCACCTCATCTCGGTTCAGCGAGCCGTCTACCAGGCAATCAAGTTTGGGCATTCCGATAAGACACGCAGCCGGGCTGTCTTCATCAATTGCGCCTGTGTCAACGAAATGTTGTAGCCGTCGTTTGTTGATGAAATACAAACGATGCCAGCCTCGCATGGATGCGGAAGGCGAGTCGTAGATAGTGCGGTACTTGCCGGCAACTCCATGAAAGGTTTGAATTCTTCGCGTGCCACGCGGCAAATTAACCCAGAGGAAATCCGCAGCCAGATATGCGTCAAACTTTGTAAAAGCCGCGGCAAACGGACTTACCAAATGAAAAGGCTTACGAACCTCGGAATAAATACTGTCAGCCTTTGCCGGATTCTCACTCGCCGTGAAATAGAGTTCGATTCGGGAGTCGCTACGCAATCGCTCGATTATTGGTGCGAGAGTCGCATAGTTCATCGCAGTTCTCGAATTAACGAGCAGCCGCCGCTTATCCGGCCGTAAAAGACGTTGCCACTGCTTATCAAGTAGACGAAGGGAGTCAATAATTCCCGATGGACTCTCAGAATTTTTCAGCGATGGTGCCATAAACAGAAATGTCGCATTGGGGCCGTCAGCTCAAAAGTTCAATTTTCGGAAAAACTTCACAAGTTGCTTTCCGATAATCCTCGGGAAAATCTATTTCAATCCATGGCCACCCGTTTGTACTTACAGCGTGCAACGGGTGAAGGCGCGCAAACTCCAAAAATACTCGTGGGGCCCAGGCGCCCACAAGACCACGCGCAATTAGATCGTCCATGTAAGAAACAAGGAGTTTTGCACCGTGGGGTCCAAACTTTACGATACCCACGTTTTCACCATCCGCCGCGACCGGGTCCATCTCTTTCGAAATATCAATTACTACTTCATCGCTCACTGTTATCTTCATCTCTTCGCTCCCCAGGCGCTCGTTGCTGTCTCGGCAGTAAGAGATTAACAATGCATTCTCATGGGGCGAGTTAAGGAGATCTGCCAACAACTTTGGATGGAAAAGCACATCCGAGTTGAGCACCACAAAGCCTTGGGTCAGATGTTCTCGAGCAAGCCACAACGAATACAAACTACTCGTCTCAGCGAACTTGGTGTTCTCAACGAACTGTACGCCATCAGGGTGTTCTTTGCGTATGGAATCGCCTTGAAATCCGATGACTACAACAATGTCGTTAACGTTTGCTCGCCGAAGCGAATCAATTTGCCGTCTAAGCAAACTGATTCCCCCAATTTCAATGAGAGCCTTCGGCTTCAAGGCAGTGCTGGCGATACGCGTTCCGCTCCCAGCCGCGAGGATGATTGCTTTCATGAAGCCCTGCCAGGTAGGTTTGAAGGGTCAGATAGGGAATGGCGGTGCAGGACCTCTTTTACCTTGAGAAAGTACCATTCGCGCTCGTTTCGCTTAATTGCGAAGCGTAAGAATAAACCGGCATAAATCGCCGCTGCCAAAAACGATTGCAGGAAGAGAATCGCCCACGATTGGCGGACCCAACCTCTCGTCATCACGACAAAAATACTGACAATCAAGGCCGGCCACGTAGCCGGCCAGACGCTTTCTCGAATGACTGTCAAGATCGAAATATTAACGCGACGACACGCTGCAGGAAACACAACCAAACCTGAGATAATCACCATAGGTATCAGTGTGCCGACCGCAACTCCAATTAAACCGTATCGACGAACCAGCAACACACTCAAACCCAGGTTGGCCGCTGCCATCACCACGTTGGCAATAGCCAACAATCGATGGCGCTCCGACCCTTTCAAGATTACGGCCGAAGTTGCATTCCCCACGCGCACCGCCACAACAAAACTTAAAATATATATAACCGTTACGCTGCCAGAGAACTCGGGCCCGACCCACAGCATAACCAGTGGTCGAGCTGTAAGCCCCAGAATGGTCGCTGATGCCACCACCATCGCCAGCGATAATCGAGTCCCTTGCAGCAAAATTTTTTGAAGTCGATCCAATCGTTGTACAGTCGAACTATCAACGACAATCGGAAACAGAACACCGTTCAGTTGGTCTGTGACACGCTGGACTATCTCAATAAGACGTTGGGCCACAGCCCAGACAGCAACGGCGCTGGTTCCGAGAAATGCGCCGATAACTAGCGCGTCTGTCGAATAGTTGATCTTGTTGGCAAGATCAATCAGAAGAATAAAAATACTAAAGCCGGTAATCTCTCGAAGGCGAGCGAATTTGAAATAGCCTGGCCTGATGCGGAGTGGCGGAAACACCCGGTAAGCATTCAGGGTGTACACCACATAGCTCAAGCAGCGAATCGTGGTTGTAGCCGCCACCAATTCCATCAGGCCATAGCCGGCACGCAGCACAATAATATTCACGATTGCCACGACAATGGCCGTCACGACCGCCACAACACCGTTCAAATACTGACGCTGAAAAGCGTTAACGACTCCACCAAAGACACTGACCGGAAATCCGAATGCCACATAGGCGCTGATAAAAAGGAATACCACTTGGGCAATTCTTGCCTGCGATAGAGACAATGAAAAGATCTTCTGAAGATTCAAAGAGAGTGCGAACGCGAGCGCAAAGGCCAGGAGACCAATGATGCTAAACACCCAAAACATGGTGCTGGCGGTTTCATTCAACGCATTAATGTCGCCCTGCGCTCGATACTTCGCGATAAACCGGACCTGCGATACGCCGAAACCCAAATCAAGCATCGAGAAATACACCGTGGCAGACGCTGCCAGCACCCATAGACCGTAGGCAGACTTACCCAAATGTGTCACGTTAAATGGCAGCATGAAAACGCCGATCGCCAGCTCAGTACCGGCCAGCAAATAGCTCATCGACACGTTCTGGAAAATGAGTTTGGTTTGGCTTACGGGGTGGGAAACTCGAGAAGGCACTTTTGTCACTATGACCTTTACGCGTTGCTGTACGTTACCTGAAAACTTTTACTATTTGACTGTCGCAATACCTGGACTTGAAACGGATTTTCGCCGGTCTTTCCATCGTTGCTTCAAGATACCCGCGAAAAACCAGAGCCATAATTCATTTTCAAAACTGGCAATCTCATTTCGCTGAACAAACGCCGCGCACATGGTGAAAAAATTGCTGATGCAGGTGCGGAACAGGTATCTGGGGACGCCGGCAATATGCGGGACCTTAGAAAAATCGAGGCTGGTTCGCTCAGGCGATTCCATATCGAGCCCGTTGTTATGATAAAGAATCGCTCGACTAATCCCGTGCCAGTAGAACCATTTGCGAAAGTACTTTCTAGTGAGTCTATCTGCAGGAATGACGTGATGAACTACAAGGTCCGGTGAATAATAACCTCGCAGGCCAGCGGCTCGCGCGCGCTGCGACCACTCGCGAACCTCCTGGCCCAATAAGGTCCCGGCTTTGCGGCCGATGCTGTTGTCCCACAAACCTGCACGAGTAAAACACTCTCGACGAAACACCATGTTCACTCCCAGCGGAACCTTTTCACCGAATTCGATTGGTTGGGATCCATAATCCAGGAGCGCTATTACGGCCCAGTGTTTTCCTTCACGCCTTGGAAGCCAATCAGGAAGTGGCCCGCTCCAGATTGGCAGCGCCTTTCCTCCCAGATAGTCGCAGTGTAATTGGGCTAGAGCGTGTTCGGCATTCTGTAACCAAAGCGGATCGACTCGCACATCGTCATCAGTAACAGCAATAATATCGCCCTGGGCGGCGAGAATACCCGCGTTCAGCGCTGCTGAGCGCCCCTGTTCCTTTTCCATCAGGTACCTGACCGAAACTGGAAACGACTTAGCTTTTTCAACCACAACGTCGCGGGTGTTATCGCGAGAGTTGTTGTCCACCACGATCACTTCCCATGCTCCAGAGACTTCGAGATTTATCAAACTCTCGAGGGTCTCTCCTAATTCTTCAGCGCGATTGTAGGTTGCTATTATGACGGAGAATTTCATTGTGTTCAGAACAATACGCGAATCGCGAGTACACCGACAATAATAGTTCCAATTACCCCCAGTTGATTCAACGTGCGAACGGATTTAGCCGCCTGAGTCTAGCTCTCAGACGTCAAGTCCAGAATTTGGACTTCCCGTCACATCAGTCGCCAAACATGGCAACGAAACTCAAGTTAGGGGTTTGGATCACTTTTTGCACTGTTCTATGAGCTCCAGACACCGCAAAGTTGAAAAGTAACTTCGGAATCACCGAGGAAACCGAGCCTTTAATTCGTATTATTAGATTTGCTTACCCAGTATCGACCGGAAAAGAATTCAACAGACGCAATAACCGCACTCTTCCGTTGGAATGTTGTGTTTTTAAACAATACAAAAAAGTCTCGTGAGTCGGGCAATGGTGCTCTCTTTATATGCGCGCTCTAAAGGTTCTCATCTTATCTGTTCTTGCGCTGTTCATTTTTTCCGCACCCGGGACTCAGGCCCAGGAGCGATTATGTGATACCGCCTTTGAAGACTGCCGCGCACCACTTTGGTCACTCATCGATCACGAGACTCAGGGAATAGATGTCGCGTTCTGGTTCATGCAGGATTCCTCGCTGTCGAACAAGATCATCAGCAGATTTCAAGCCGGCGTTCCGGTGAGAGTGATAGTAGACCCGCGAGCCAATCCTAGTTACGCTGGCAATCAACAAATCCTGGATCAGCTGCAAGCTGCCGGTATTCCGATGCGTTACAAAGTCGGCGATGGAATCCTGCATTGGAAGATGATGTTCTTTGCAGGTCAAAACAAATTAGAGTTCAGTGGTGGAAACTACTCCTCCGATTTCTTTGTGGCACAAACGCCATATGTAAACTACATCGACGAGGCAATTTACTTCACTGACGATCCGGCTCTTATTCAAAGTTTCAAAACGAAGTATGACGACTTGTGGACAGACACGGTTCTCTATGGCAATTATGCCAATATCACAGGAGCACTGAGCCGTAAATACCCTACCTTCCCAATCAGCCCCGACCTTAACTTCCCTCCGAGCCTTGACGATAGTGAAGATTTCTTCAATCGGACCCAGCTCTACTTTAATCAGGAGACTCAGAAGATCGACATCATCATGTATCGCATAACGAATCAGCGGTACACCGATACGACTATAGCTGCCGTTAACCGAGGAATACCGGTTCGCTTGATCCACGAACCTAACGAGTACCGGAATGTGGCCCGCCAGTGGGACTCCTGGAACGTCGATCGTTTGTACATGGCCGGCGTACAAATCAAAATGAGATCGCACCAGGGCTTGAATCACCAGAAGTCCGTCGTTTTATACAATCAGGGCTTGACGATCTTTGGGTCATCTAATTGGACCGGGCCTTCCAGCAACTTTCAGCAAGAGCACAACTACTTCACTACCAAGCCCTGGTTCTTCCAATGGTTTGTAGACCAATTCGAACGGAAGTGGAACTCAACCAGCGAGAATCAACCGTTCGTTCCGTTGCCTCCGGACCAACCCAGCTATACGGCACCGACCAATGGAGCCATAGCTCAACCGACAACGGTTAAGCTGCAGTGGGAGGGAGGTCCGTGGTCCCATAAATATGACATCTACTTTGGAACGAGTTCCAATCCTCCCTTGTACGTTGCTAATGTCAGCACCCTCCAGAGCGGCGCCGTAGCGGGACAGCCTTTGCTGGATACAGGCTCAGTTGACAGCAATGTTCCTGAGTCGTATACGCCGGCAGTCACGCTCCAACCAGGCGTGACTTACTACTGGCGTATCGTTGGAAAAACGATGGCTGACAAGATCGCCACTGGTCCAACCTGGAGCTTCACAACCGCGAGTTCACAGTCACCTCCGTCTAGCCCCAACGCTCTGTCAGCGACCGCCATCTCGCAAAATCAGATCAATCTGTCGTGGAGCAACGTTGCCAATGAAAGTGGTTATCGTGTCGAACGAAGTCCGGATGGATCCACGGCTTGGACTGAGATCGCCAATCTGGCAGCCGACGTGATCAGCTATTCAGATCAGCAAGTGGCTTCGCAGCACACTTATTATTACCGAGTTAGAGCATTTAATGCCGGAGGCTTTTCAGGCTACACCAACGTCGTGAACGCCACCACTCCGGCAGCGCCGCCGCCGGCTGCAAGCGATGTAGTTCTGTGGGCAAGCGAAGCACCGGTCAAGGTTGGACGTTGGTCGTCGGTCAGCGATAACAGTGCGGCTGGCGGCAATAATATCTTCAATCCGGATGCGGGAGTACCAAAGATAATAAATCCGGTAGCCAATCCACCTGACTATTTTGAAATGACCTTCACTGCGCAGGCTGGGCTTGACTATCGTCTCTGGATGAGGGGGAGAGCGCAAAACGATTTCTGGGGAAACGATTCGGTGTTCATTCAATTCTCTGACTCGATTGATAACGCCGGGCGTTCTGTTTTTCGCATTGGTACTTCAGATGCGACCACGATGAATCTGGAAGATTGTTCTGGCTGTGGGATCCAGGGCTGGGGCTGGCAGGACAACGGTTGGGGTATAGGCGTCCTCGGTCCATTGATTCGCTTTCAGTCCACGGGCACTCACACTCTGCGTGTTCAGGTGCGCGAAGATGGCTTGATGCTTGACCAAATAGTTTTATCTCCCCAGACCTACCTAAACGCAGCCCCTGGAGCATTGCGTAACGACGGCACGATTTTGCCGAAATCAACTGCCGGTTCAGCACCAGCGCCCACTGTGAACTCGGTTTCTCCCAATTCGGGGAGTACGTCGGGTGGCACTAGCGTAACCGTGTCTGGCTCCAATTTTGTTTCCGGTGCTGCCATCTCATTTGGCGGAATTGCAGCGACCTCGACGGCCTTCGTCACCAGCAGCACACTAACGGCCGTAACGCCTGCGCACCCGGCTGGTACATTTGATATTGTGATCACAAATCCCGATGGCCAGGTTGGCGTGCTGGCTAACGCCTTTACCTATGCTGCCTCAGTGCCACCGCCCACAATCAGCTCAGTCACTCCCAGTTCCGGACCTACTTCAGGCGGAACTTCGATAACAATCTCGGGCAGCGGATTCATGATCGGCGCAAACGTTTTTGTGGGTGGCTCTCAAGCTACGATGATCTCTGTCTCAAGCAGCACCCGCATCACGGCCGTAACCCCGGCACACGCTGCGGGAGCAGCTGATATTGTTGTTATTAACGACGACGATCAGATGGGCACCCTGGCCAGCGGTTTTACTTATGCTGCTCCGCTGCCAGTGCCGCAGTTTGGCCATGTCTTTTTGGTTGTGGAGGAGAACCAGAGTTATCAGAATGTGATCGGTAGCTCATCCATGCCGTACCTGAACCAGTTAGCAAATCGTTATGGACTGGCGACCAATTACTACGCAAATACGCATCCGTCGATAGGAAACTATTTCTGGCTAACCACGGGTCAGGTAATCACGAACGATAGCAACTTCAGTGGCACGGTCACAGCCGATAACCTTGTTCGGCAGTTAGTAGCCAACGGGAAATCGTGGCACTCCTATGCCGAAAGCTTGCCGACAATTGGATATACGGGGGCAGACCAGTATCCCTACGTGAAACGCCATAATCCTTTCGCATATTTCTCTGACGTGGTTGGGACCACGCAGGCAAACAATCTTGTGCCTTTTTCGCAGTTCTCTACGGACCTGAACACCAATCAGTTGCCGAACTTTTCCTTCATTATTCCCAATCAATATAACAATGCTCACGATTGCCCGCAGGCTATTCCCTCCTGCACCAATGCCGACAAACTTGTGGCGGCAGACAATTGGCTCAAGAATAACATCGATCCACTACTGGCAAGTGCCACCTTCAGGCAGGATGGTCTATTGATCATTGTGTTCGATGAATCGGTCGACGCGGACACAGCAAATGGCGGTGGCCATGTTGCTGCGCTGGTAATAAGTTCGAAAGCAAACCAGGCATTCCAATCTGCTGTGCTTTATCAGCACCAGACCACTCTCAGAACTATAGCCCAGGGTCTCGGACTCAGTAGTTTTCCAGGCGCATCGGCTACAGCGCCCGGCATGGCGGAATTCTTTGGCACAGTACCCAACTCGGCGCCAATAGTTAGTGGTGTTTCACCAACTTCTGGGCCAACAGCGGGTGGAAGCACAGTCATAATATCGGGGACAGGTTTTGGCGCTGGCGCCTCCGTATCTTTCGGAGGAACCTTGGCCTCATCAGTGACCGTGACTGGAAGCACCACGATCTCCGTTTCGACGCCGCCTCACACTGCAGGCTTGGTTGATGTTGTTGTCACTAACCCTGATGGGCAAAGTGGCTCGAAGAGTGCAGCCTATTCTTATACTGCTCCGATTGGCGAAACCGTTCTCCTGGCGGATGACTTCAATGATGGCTCAATCGACAGTGTTAAGTGGATTGTCAATGACCTCTTCAGTGGCTTTACTGACCCAACAGTCTCAGTTGTGGAAACCCAATCGCTCGATGTGGGTCCGCTGAAGCAAAATGTTGACGGTTCCCATTACAATGGCATTCGGTCCCGCGCCTCTTTTAACTTCGCTGGGGCTTACTGTTACGTGCAGTTGGCGCAAGCTCCGAATGCAAACACGGCGGCCGATGCGTTCTTCACCATTGGTCCGGATGTGAATAACAATTATCGTTTCTATGTGGAGGGTGGAAGTCTATACTTGCAGAAGAAAATCGGGGGCGCCAAGACTAATCTCCTTACGGTCACCTTCAATGCGACCAACCAGGCGTTCTGGCGCATACGTCATGATGCAACCTTGGGAAGGGTAGTATTTGAAACAGCGCCTTCAAATGCGGGAGTTCCTGGAACATGGACGCAGTTGTTTGCGGAGGCGTGGAATTCAACAGCCATTCCGTTAACCAATGTCTTGTTCGAAATAAAAGGGGGCACCTGGAAAATAGAATCAAGTGCCCCGGGAACTGTGAAGTTCGACAATTTCAAAGCTGCCAAACCTTAGTTGGTCTATCGAATTCTCACTTTAGTTCAAAATTGGCAACCATCTGATTATGATCAGATGGCCTGACGCCTTTATCGTCAAGAGTACCCAAAAGGATAACTACGTTTGTGTTTCCCAGGTCGCGGCTATCCGGGATCTGGGTACTCTTGATGACAAGATTGCTCGCGCCTCTTGAGTAAAAGACGTAGTCAAGTCGGCCTCGTCGGGTCCGTGTTTGGGACCCCACCGGATTATCGGGATACGCTGCGGCCGTTCCCATGTTTAAGGCTTGAGCCCACGAATCGTAATATGAATTGGTCATTCTGATCACTTCTGAGGTGTCCGGACCGCCGTTGAAATCACCTGCGAAAATCCGAGGTTCCGCAAAATTCGCTGCCCAATTCGTAAGTTCACCCACCTCAGTGTATCGATTGGCTGATGAGGCATCGTCTAAATGCGTGGCAAAAAAATTGATGTTTTTGCCACCCACGCTGATCGTCGCCTGGGCCACCGAACGGTTGTAACTCAGGTAGAAGGACCCAACACTCAGCAACGGATATTTCGACAGAATCAGATTACCTTCAGGACAACCAGGATATTTAGGTACAAATTGACTGTACCAGTTTTGACCCGTTTTTTGAGTCAACAGGGTGACAAAGGATGCAACGGTATCAGGTGGCACCTCGCACAAAGCAACCAGATCCGGATTGATTGTAGCGATCCAAGCTGCTGTACGCCCATAGTTGGTAATGGCATCCGTACCTTCGAAAAATTGTGTGTTAAAACTCAAGACCCGTAATGGGGTTGTTGAAGCTGGCGGGGCGCTGACCGATATTTGAAGAGACGCGCTCGCCGTTGCGCCGGCGTTGTCAGTCACCGTCAAGCGAGCCGTATAGGTACCGGCGGAAAGATAGGTGTCCGTCGGAGACACAACTGACGAAGTATTTCCATCTCCAAATGTCCAGCTATAGCGGGTGATGTAGCCGTCAGGATCAGAGGCAGCCGAGGAAAAGCTTACGAACAACGGGCTCTGACCAGAGGTGGGAGACGCCGAAATAGATACTTGCGGCGGCTGATTCGATGAGATCGAAGATATCGTGCTCGGGAGAATTACCGTGTCGTTCTTTAACGACCCTGGTGAGGTGTAGAAATAGAGTGACGGCGAGAGTACGATTTGATCTATTGAGATTCCATCTTCACGCTTTTGGATCCGCAGCGTCTGGGTGCCGCTGGATTGAAAGTAAACGATTGGGCCCAATACGCCGGCACCCCATCCGGTATCTTGCCACCCCCAACCTTGCAAGCCGCAGTTTAGACAATCCTCCAGGTTTATAGTCAAACCGCCGGTTGTGCCGATCCTGAATGCGGGAGCACCGTTCGCGTCGAGACTGCTGGAGAACTGGGCAAAGACTGAGTCGTTGCCCCAGTAGTCATTGTCCGCTCTTCCGCGAAGCCAAAGTCGATACGGAATGCCGGCAACCACACTGAAACTCACGTCGAAGTAATCAGCTGGTGTTGCTAAGGGCGTCACGACTTTTGAAGCGCCCAAGTCGGGGTTTCTTAGTACCGTCTGACCGGCCGCTGAACTATTAAATTGTTTGCTCCAGTTACCTGTGATCGCCGAAACATTTGACGCCCAGATGACGATTTCTGAAGCTGAAGCCGGTGGCGGAGTTGGCGTAGGAGTTGGTGTTGGTGTGGGAGTAGGAGTGGGACTTGTCTTAGGTAGGATAACGCCATCGTTTTTCAACGCACCCGGCGACGATGTCAGGTAGGTCACAGGAGAGAGCACGATTTGGTCGATGCCAACGCCATCTTCTCGCGGTTGAATTCGCAGAGTCTGAACGCCGCTGGTTTGGAAATAGATAACTGGTCCCAGCACACCTATCCCCCAGCCATTGTCCTGCCAGCCCCAACCTTGTATTCCGCAACCAAGACAATCTTCCTGGTTCACCGTTGTTGCATCAGAGGTGCCTATGCGAAAAACCGGACTACCTGTACTCGTCACGCTCCCTGAGAATTGCACGAAAAAAGAGTCGTTATAGGGCGAATCCGCCTGCGCCCTGCTGCGGGTCCAAAGACGATAAGCCTTGCCGGCCTCCGCGGAAAAAGTCATCTCAAAATAACTGGGAGGCGCCGACAATGGCGTCGCGGCCTTCGCGGCACCGGCGTCCGGATTTAAAAGAAAAGCGCCACCGGCTGCCGACGCGTCCGTAACCCGATTCCATGCTCCCACCTTGAGGGAAGCATCCGCGGTGTACAAAACGATATCGCTGGATAATGACTGTCCGTGTAACTGACGGAATGAACTGAGTAAGCTTATGAAAAGTACGAGTAGGCAGAAACCTTGCAGGACTCTTTTGAACAATTCCAATTCTCCTTCGGACCTGGTTTAATTCTGGACTTCGGATTCAGGGCGGTAGGACATACAACGAACAACCGTGATGTGGCCCAATCTCCAGTTATTCAAGTTAATCTTTGTGCAGCAAAAGATCCTGCGTTCTGAGCATGTACCTCGCTCAGCGATACAAACGTCTGACCAGAAATGCGGGAATCGGACGTTAGTTCTTACGCGCAGCTCTATTTTTACTGCAATTTTTTGTTTAGCTTACAATCTCACAGGCTGTGAAATTGCAATACGGCCTTATTCGTTGTTAGTGCCAACAGCTTCGGTGTGCAATTGGAAAGCAGGAATGATAGCCCATGACATGTGGAAATCACTCTCCAGTTACACGAGCGGCAAATTACCACGCGACTATGTCGAAAGTCAAAAATATATGGCGAAATTATGCAATGTCTCCAAAAGGTAATTCTTCGGTAACAAAGTTTAGTATCCGATGCATGTCTGCGACCCTGATCACTGCATGGGCACATCACTGAACCGGCCCGAATACTCCGAAGATCCAATAAAGGCCTTTACCATTTCGGCCTCAACAAAGTTTCCGTTGAAACTGTTTAGTTTCCTCAGCCAGAAATCAAACCCTGCCGGATCTGGATCACGACGGAAGTAGCCAAAATACTCCATCAGAACAAAAACCGAGTTGAACTGACGCCCCTTGAAATAGGGATTCTCGGCAAATTTGCGGAGGACTGTGGCTCTGGTTTCCGTTCCGTTGTTAAGCCCGTTTATTAGAATCTGACGGTCCGCAATGAGCGTCTGAGCTGTATTTCCAATCAAGGCATCCACAAACTGACTGTTGTTCATGGTGTCGTACCTGGCGCGAAAACCGGGGCGACCCACGAGCTCATTAAAATAAAACTGCTTGTTAGACTCAAGTTGTACCGACGCGCCCGGCTGGCCAAAAATGTAATTCTTTCTCAGGGTTTGAGAATCGCGCACAAACTGAATGTATGGAGGGGCGTTTCCAAATGCGGCCTGATTTGCGAGACATGCAATGAACCCGGTTTCCTGAAACTCGATCGACAGGAAAAATGCAGCGCTCACGTTTATTCGTTTCAGGGCGACACATTGCGGGGTTCCTCCGCAAACAAGAATCTCATTTGTCCAGAAGTTGAGTCCGTCCATATCCGCGGCCCGGTTCAAGAAATCAAGATAATGTTGTTGCACAAAGAAGCTGGCGTTATTTAGAGGACTCGCAGTTGCTTGGCTTGTATCATTGTCGGAAATTGAAACGATCGCGGTAGCTTGAGAACCAATAACCGCTCCGTTAGTGGGATCGGTTAAAGTCACCGAGAACGTCTCAAACGGATCAATGTAGCCATCGTCCACGATGAATACTGGAAATGTTTTTGTTGTTTCGCCTGCCGCAAACGCCAGCGAGCCGGCTGCTATGATGTAATCACTGCGCTGTTGTGCTGTGAGATCAGCGGTTGAATAGCTCACAGAGTTTGATGTAGATAGATCGCCTGCCCGGGTTACCGAGATTTCCGCGCTTCCGCCTTCTCTGCCACTGTAACCTGATACAGTAAATTGAAAAGTAGATTGAGGCACTGCCCCGGGAGTAGGCGTAGGTGTGGGGGTTGGTGGAGTTGGCGTGGGAGTTGGCGTGGGAGTGGCGGAACTACCGCCAAGATCAAACTCCGCGATCATTTGGTTATGATCGGAGGGCCTCACTCCCAAATCATCTAAGGTGCCGAGTTTAGTAACCACGTTGGTGTTACTGAGATCACGACTGTCAGGAATCCGCGCTCTACGCAGTTGCAGGTCTGTGAGACCAGGACTATAGAACACGTAATCGATGCGGCCACGACGAGTCCTGGTCTGTGCACCCACCGGATTATCGGGATACGCTGCGGCCGTTCCCATGTTTAAGGCTTGAGCCCACGAATCGTAATATGAATTGGTCATTCTGATCACTTCTGAGGTGTCCGGACCGCCGTTGAAATCACCTGCGAAAATCCGAGGTTCCGCAAAATTCGCTGCCCAATTCGTAAGTTCACCCACCTCAGTGTATCGATTGGCTGATGAGGCATCGTCTAAATGCGTGGCAAAAAAATTGATGTTTTTGCCACCCACGCTGATCGTCGCCTGGGCCACCGAACGGTTGTAACTCAGGTAGAAGGACCCAACACTCAGCAACGGATATTTCGACAGAATCAGATTACCTTCAGGACAACCAGGATACTTAGGGACAAATTGGGAGTTCCAGGGAACGCCGCTTTTTTGAGTAAGAAGACCAACCAGCTGAGGAACGTCGTCAGGGGGTATCTCGCAAAGAGCCACAACATCAGGGTTAATGTTGCTAATCGAGGCTGCGGTGCGATCAAAGTTTCTAATCGCGTCGGTTCCCTCTCCGAATTGTATGTTCCAACTCAGAATTCGAAGTTGATAGGTGGTAGTTGACGAATCTGCACTGTTGAACTGACTTGCGGTTGCTGCGACATCACCCTCAGAGCTGACTTTGGAAACTTGTGATTTGGCCTTACCGTTACCAGTCCAAATCGTGATTGTCGAAAATAATAAGACGAGGGGGAACAAGGGGAGTACGAATCTCTGCATTATTTCTCCTTGCGTTAGGCTTATGAATTTTTTTATGAATCAAGGTAAGAATTGCACGGGGAAGTATGCGGTTTGTCTCGCCTCTTGCCCTTCTTTTCGCGTGCAGGCGCACGCCGGGGTCGGGCAGCAGCATACACTGGCCTTCCCTGAAGGACGCCAGATCCGGAGATTTGTTCAGATTCGACAAATCCGTCAGGTTCCAAAGAATGATCAATTTTAGCTTTGCCCAAGGAGTCGCAGTTAGACTCTACAGCTTCGATTAGCTGGAGACGCTTCCGGCAACGTATAGATCGGGACCGAACACGATATCACTTCAGAATTGAAAGCAACCGAACGAAATCCTCACGCTCGTTAAGACCTGGGCAACCTACCATCTGGAAATGCCCGATGTAAACAACCCTGACATATCTGAAAATAATTACAACTTAACTGCAATACTAAGAGTTATGAGCCAGGCACTGACAACTATCGCCTAACGACTCTCGCGAGGTAATGGTTGTTGTAGTACACGTGGCTATCAAATCATAATTGACAAATAGGAAGCCCGAGCAATGAGCGACAGGGATCCGCAGGGAACTGACTCTAGCCTCAGCTCTTCCTTAAGAAAGCTCCTGCTGTTCGCCGTCGGCTTCTTTGTCTTTCAACAAAGAATCCTCCGAAAAATCTTAGCTTGCACTCGTGCTCGAATGCAGCGTCCGGCGTGCCCCGCATCATTCTCGAAAACCAACTGACTGCATGGGTGGCCGTTTCCCTATAAAGGTGTCCCGGCACGCCCATGAACTTGAAGTGTGAGCGTTCCCATTCGGAGTCACTCAGTATTGCGTAAAATTGGCCATGACCTGAATGCCAGCGGCGATGATAGTCTTTTGTCAAACGACTTAAATCAACTGGCGCCACGGCGACCAGTTGCGGAACGTACAAGCCTTTTCTACCACTACGGCAAACTCGCATGAGGAATTCGTGGTCCTCCAGCGAGCCAATACCATTTTTCACTCGCTGCAATTCTGGTGAGAAGACGCCGAGTTCATCAAAAACATTTCGGCGAAACGCAATATTGGCAGTTAATAAACCAATTGGATTCTGGCCGCTAATTAGAAATTCCTCTTCGCCGTAATCGATTAGGGCCAGTGGGGACCAGTGCTTTCTGGTTAACCAGGAAGGCGATGGATCATTCCATCTAGGCAAAACTCGACCGCCGACAAATGACAAGTCCCCTCTCTCTTGGAAAGTTGCATTAAGCAGGCCTAGCCAGTTGCCCTCGACGACGACGTCGTCGTCAATAAAGGCAATAAGGGAGCCTTGTGCTTTTGCTATTCCTGCATTCCTTGCATAAGCATTTCCTTGTTGACGTTCAACAAGGTATTGCAGGTTTCCCTCGTTGCCCGCAATGAGCGATTTGATTACAGCTTCCGTGTCATCAGAGGAGTTGTTGTCCACTACAATGATTTCAAAAACGATTTCTCTGGCATCTTGCCGAAGTACGCTGAGCACGGCATCTCGAACCAGCTCAGATCGATTGTAAGTGGGAATGATGACCGAGATTTCAGGTTGGAAGAACATCTAATGGTTACACCGATTACGATTCTCTGACGTGCTTGGATATGCTCCCGATTGGTGAAAGCCGACGGGATGTTAGGTCTCGATCTGTCAACCATTCGAAACGAAAAAGCGGGATGAAATGCTAACAATCGTGCCGCTCCGTAAACTGTTCTTGTTAGCCCGCAGAAGGGATTTACCGAACAAGAATACGATAAAACTATTAAGCAACACGAGATTTTTGGAATTCATAAGGATCTTTTGAAACTCGACCTATTTTGAGCCTGGGAAGCGACCGTGACCATCATCACTCGACACCGATCCGCTCAGCGCGGAAGCATAATAGTTTGTCTACCGAGGGTTGCATCATCCACATGTGTACATATGGGGTAAACGGTACGTTGCAATAGCACCCGTAGGTTATACGGACGAGGCTAACCTGCGATAAGAGCCTTGAATTTGGCGCGGAACCTTCCTTCTTTTTCCAATCACCTCTAAAATGTTAACAGCTTTCCCCCTACATTCGAGAAAGAAATGGATGCTCTCTATCTTTCGTTGATTCGAGCGGTGACTGACGACGACACCGAGGCCGTGCGGGCCTTGTTGGCTGCCGGTTCGGACGTCAACAGACCCACAAGCGCGGGTCACACTCCGCTAATGCTGGCTGTACTCTTCAGGCGCACTAAAATATTGAGTCTGTTACTGGAAGCGGGCGCCGATCCTGAATTGCGCGATGCGCTCGGGCTGAACGCAGTAGATTGGGCCGAGAGGAAAGGCTTCGCTGAGGGAGTGAGATTACTCAGCCAGCACAAAACGACAAAGCACCAGGCTCAGTCAGATACACCAGGTACAAAGTCCGAGATTCCCGACAGCCCGATAGCGCATCACGTTAACAAACAGAATTCGGCTTCAACCGGTTCAACGCAAATCGCGAGAGCGGACGAGAAGAGTCGCCGGTGGATTGCCGGTTTGAAGCAGAGAATTGACGAAGCAAATCACAACGTCAAAGAAGTCCAACCGAGTAGCGAGTCAGAGACCGCTGTACCAAAAGAGCCTGCTCCTATTGTTGTCAACGACAACCCTCCTTCAGCACCGCCAACCGAGTCCAAGCCGGAGGCTATTGGGTCTCTGCCTGATAGTGTGACGAACAATGCTCCAGAGATGGCCCAACTCCAGAACCAAATACCCTTCTCGGAAACAAAAGCCCCGAATCGTTCCGTCGGACGAGGTCGCGAGGTCGCAGCTGCACAGCTCAACTATCGGGACCACTTCCACGTCTTCCAGTCGTAAACGATGCCCAGAATGCAACGCAACCTACAATAGCGAACTGCTTGCCTACTGCGCGGTCGACATGACTCCTTTGATTGATGCGGATGCGCCAGTGGTTAGGTCCCCGCGAGACAGAACAAGTGTGCCGCTCGTTTGGTCCTTGGTCGTATGTACCCTCGTCATAGCCGCTGCAGTTACATATTTGGTGCTTTACAATTCTAAAGGACAGCCAGACAACACCCATGCGACGTTACCAAAGCATGCGGCTAACATTAAGGAGCTGCCGTTGGTCGCCGGCGGGTTAAGCGGAAAAGAAGTGAATGTGCCGGCGCCGGAGTATCCGGCGAGCGCGAGAAGCGAACGTGTTTCCGGCTCGGTCACGGTGCGCGTTAGGGTAAACAAGGCGGGCTCCGTAATTGCGGTGAAAGTTGTCGAAGGAGACCAGCGGCTGCGCAACGCTGCGATCGCGGCGGCCCAAAAAGCCACGTTTTCACCTGAGAAGCTAATAGGCCAGGAAGCAGTCGGAACGATTACATATACTTTCAAAGAGTGACCACTGCAAAGCTAGTTTGGCCTATACGCGAAACCGACCTCACAGGCTGTTGCATTTCGCGCCTTTGGCGCTTCGGCAGCATCGAATTTGACGGCTTCGCGCTTGGGAAACAAAGTCAAGCTACTGTTTCGCTCTCCGGCAGTTCACCCTCGCCTGCTTTCCGCTCCGGACGCATGTGTGGAAACAGAATGACGTCACGGATCGTTTGCTTATTCGTCAGCAGCATCACGAAGCGGTCGATGCCGATGCCGATGCCGGCAGCGGGCGGCATGCCATAAGACAGTGCGCGAATATAATCTTCATCCATGACCATCGCTTCTTCATCGCCTCGTTCGCGCTGGGACATCTGATCAAGAAAACGTTGATATTGCTCCGCCGGATCGTTCAATTCCGAGAAACCGTTGGCGCATTCCATGCCATCGATAAAGAGCTCGAAACGTTCCGCAGCCGCCGGATTTGCCGGAGAGGCCTTGGAGAGCGGTGAAACAATTTTTGGGAAATCGTAGACGAAGGTTGGTTGAATGAGACCATGTTCTACGTGCTCTTCAAATAACTCCAAGAGGGTTTCATCGGTAATTTCCTTGTCCGGGGCAAATCGCTTTACGCTCTCGTTCATCGTCAGCCTTTCGAACGGTTGCGAAAAGTCTATATCCTGTCCGCGATACTTCACGTGAGTGTGACCAAGCGCCGAAAACACAGTGGCGCGCAACATCTCCTCACAGAAATCCATCATCTGGTTCACATCCGCATACGCCCAGTAAAACTCCAGCATGGTGAACTCGGGATTGTGAGTACGGTCGATCCCTTCGTTGCGGAAGTTGCGATTGAGTTCATAGACCTTCTCAAAACCGCCGACCAGCAGACGTTTCAAATACAACTCCGGCGCAATGCGAGCGTAGAGATCTATATCGAGCGCGTTGTGGTGTGTCTTGAACGGCCGGGCCGCAGCGCCAGTTGCTTTGGAAGTGAGCATCGGAGTCTCGACTTCCACGTAACCGTGATCTTCGAGAATCCGGCGCAACTCGCTAATGATTTTTGAACGGCGCTCGAAAGTCTCCCGCGGCGTTAGGTCGTGCTCGTCTCGTTCCAATTGCAGGCTGCCGGCAATCAAATCGGCGTAGCGCTGTCGCTGACGAATCTCCGGATCATTGATTCCATGCATCTTGTCCGGAAGCGGCAGCAGCGCCTTCGCCAAAAACTGCAACTGCTCGACGTGGATAGAGAGCTCACCGGTTTTTGTAATGAAGAGATACCCTTCAACACCGATGAAATCTCCGTGGTCCAGCAGACTAAACAACTCCCAGCCATCAACCTCCCCCTGGGCAGCATCGTTGCTCACGCCCTTCACGTCCGCACGCTTCACATAAATCTGTAGTCGCGTGATGCCATCAGACAAATGTACAAACGCAGCCTTGCCCATTACGCGAGGCGGCGAAGCAATCCGTCCAGCTGCGCGTACCGTGACGCTGTTCAGTTGCTGGTTAGCCAGCTCAATTGGTTCCGGCGCCGGACGCTCGGCCTCAGAAACTTCCGGTTGAAACGAGCGGTACTTTTCAACCACGCTGGTGATTGTATCTTCGCGTTGGGGATCAACTACGTGGCTCCGCTCAAACTTATTGGGATAGGCATTGCCGACAAGCCGGCGCAATGACTCCAGATGTTCCTGCCGCGCGCGCGTTTGATCATTCTCTTCGATGAAGGGGACGGACATGCGATGCATCGTAAAGGCAACAAAGAGCGGGGGCAAGCCCGCCTTCCTAACCTTGAGCTGATCCCTGTTGACCCTGATTGAGTTGCTTGAAAGGCTTTCATGCGTCGGAAGCGCACTCAAGCCCGAAAGTCTCTCAGGCCAGGAAGCTTGCCCCCGCTTCCCTCCATGGCATTTCGCCCCCATCGGCATCTTCATGCTAGATTGTTATTCATCGATGATCGAAAAGATTCTGAGCCAGGATGAACTGCTCGGTTTGCGCCAAACTCTGCGCGCTGCCGGCAAAACTCTGGTTTTTACCAACGGAGTTTTTGACCTGCTGCACGTTGGTCATGTGCGCTATCTCGCCGCCGCCCGGGCGCTGGGTGACGCGCTCTTGGTCGCTGTAAACAGCGATCGGACAGTGCGCGAGTTGAAGGGCGACGGACGACCGGTGATCAACGAGAGCGAACGCGCAGAGATACTTGCAGCCTTGCGCCAAGTTGACTACGTCACAATTTTTGATGATGTCTCGCCTCGTTCCCTAATCGCTAGACTGCTACCTGACGTGCTGGTTAAAGGGGGAGACTACGGACTCGATGAGATACATGGCCGCGAGGAAGTAGAAACGGCAGGCGGAACAGTTATCAGCTTGCCTTTTGTCGAAGGTCTGTCCACCAGCAATATCATTGAGAGAATGAAGGATGCCGGTAAGTAGGTAGTGATAGCGAATGAGCAGTACCACTCAAACGACTAATACGTTGCAGAGCGCGCTACAGCGGGTAACGGAAACGCCTGAGTTCAGACGTCTGGCTGATGAGCTCCAAAGAGGCGCGCGAGTAGTTTCCATCAGTGGGCTGGTGGCAGGCTCAGCTCGGGCGCTTGCCCTGGCCGCTTTGCAGCGCGAAACAGGAAAATTTTTTGCCGTCGTCACCCAATCGAACCGCGATCTTGAACCGTGGGAAGGCGACTTGCGCTTCTGGTATTGCGCACTAGCCGGTGCAAAGAATTGTGAAAAAGAGGTGCTCGTTCTGCCGTCCTCGGAAAGTGATCCTTACGCGGGCTCATCGCCCCATCCTGAAACACTCGAACGCCGCGCGCTTACTCTGTGGCGACTCGCGCGTCACCGCCAGGATTTCGTCCTGCTTACCGCGCGCGCCTTGGCACGCCGCACGGTGACGCCCGATGAAATCGCAGATGCGGGCTTATTGCTTGCCAAGAACGACAATCAAGTCCCCAGAGGATTTGGTCTACAAGCTGGTTGCAGCAGGATATGTGCGCGAAGATCCAGTGGGAGCGGTGGGCGAGTTCTCGATGCGCGGCGGCATAATCGATGTCTGGTCGCCGGGACAGGAGCGACCAGTGCGCATCGAATTCTTCGGAGATGAAGTTGACTCGCTTCGCGGCTTCGATCCGGAGACGCAACTCTCCACCAGCCAGTTGAGTGAAATAGAGATTGTTCCCATGCGTGAAGTGGTAGTCCGCAGTCAGGACTTCCGGGCCTGGGCCGAGGCCGCGCGTGAGCGTTGGAGTGATCCGCGATTTGCGCGCGCGCTTCGCGATCGCACCGTCTTCGCGGACGAGGCGGAAAGCTTTGCCGGTTGGGAATGGCTGATGCCGATTATCAGGGAAAGAAGCGGAAGCATTTTTGACTACCTGAAGAATGCGGTGCTGGTTATCGATGAGCCGTCGTCAGTGGAGACGCACCTCGGCGAAGTTTTTCAAACTCTTGCCGAACGTTACGCCGAGACAGATGCAGTTGACGACATCGCTGTGGAACCAACTGAACTTTATCTGTCCGTCGAGGAACTCAGAGCGAAGTTAGATTCCAAACAACGGCTTGAACTTCGCGTACTGGGCCGCGCGGCTGCCGAGCTTGATCAATCTGTGGCGCTGGATGCGGAAGCTCCGAAAGTCCAACTTGGTCGCAGTCGGGCGAGGCGCGAACCTCTATTTCTTTTTCCTGTGGCTGGTATCGCCCCGGAAGTTGAGTGGAAAACTCAGTCTACACGCAAGTATCACGGCCGGCTGGCAAACCTCGCTGCTGATCTCGTTAGCGCTCGCGATGGCAACACAAAGACGCTTCTGATAATGCCCAGTCTCGGAGTCGCCGAACGAGTCGCTGAGATTCTGGCGGACTATGAGATTGAAGCACAGCTTTCATTAGTCGAACAGATGCGGGATGGGATTGAAGCGAGTGGAGTGGGCGCAGCGCAAACGATTGTGACCGTCGGTCGGCTGAGTAGCGGTTTTGAGATGCCGGGTGCGTATCTACTGATCCACGTTGAAGCTGATTTGTTTGATGAGGCGGGTGACCAGGCGCTTGAGCGGAGAGGGCCGTGGGCGGAAGGTAGTCGGCAGAAGACCGAGGGTAAAAGAAAAAAATCAAAGACGGCCGCCTTTCTGTCGGACTTCCGCGATCTAAGGGCGGGTGATTTCGTGGTTCACATCGACCACGGCATTGGACGTTTTGGCGGTTTGCAAACACTGAACCTCGGCACGCGCAGCAGCGAGTTCATGCTGCTCTTTTATGCCGAGGACGCGAAGCTTTATGTTCCGGTGGAGCGACTGGATCTGGTGCAGCGTTATTCGAGCGCCGAAGGTCAGCAACCCACTCTCGATCGACTCGGCGGGTTGGGCTGGCAGAAAACTAAAGCCAAAGCCAAGCGGGCGATGCGCGATATGGCAGACGAGCTTTTGCGACTTTATGCCGAGCGCAAACTGGTCGGTGGTTACGCTTTCGCGGTGGACACTCCCTGGCAGCGCGAATTTGAAGATGGTTTCGAATACGTGCTGACTCCCGATCAGGAGACCGCTATCGAAGATGTAAAGCAGGACATGGAACAACCGACACCGATGGATCGGCTGCTCTGTGGCGACGTCGGTTACGGCAAAACTGAGGTGGCGATGCGCGCGGCCTTTAAGGCCGTCATGGAAGGTAAACAAGCAGCGGTGCTGACGCCCACAACGGTACTTGCTTATCAGCATTACGACACTTTCCGCAGCCGGTTCGCGCCCTTTCCGGTAAAGATCGAATTGCTTTCGCGCTTCCGTTCCGCGAAGGAACAGAAGGAGGTGGCCAAACGCGTTGAGTCAGGTGAAGTTGATGTCGTTATTGGAACCCACCGGTTGTTGTCGAAAGACGTTCGGTTCAAAGAACTGGGCATCGTTGTAGTTGACGAAGAACAGCGTTTTGGCGTTGCGCACAAAGAGAAACTCAAACATCTAAAGAAGCGGGTTGACGTTTTGACTCTGTCCGCAACGCCAATACCGCGCACTCTAAACATGTCACTAAGTGGCCTGAGAGACATGTCATTGATTGAAACGCCACCTCGCGATCGACTGGCAATTCAAACTCAGGTTGTCCAGTTTTCGGAAAACGTAATCAAGTCGGCGATCGAACTCGAATTGGGGCGGGGCGGGCAAGTTTTCTTCATACACAATCGGGTCGAGACCATTGAAACCATTGCTGCCCTGGTCCAGCGCCTGGTGCCCCAGGCGCGCATGGTGGTTGGCCACGGACAGATGAACGAAAAGGAAATGGAGCGCGTAATGCTCGATTTCATTGAGCATAAGTATGATGTTCTGGTTGCGACCACTATCATTGAGAATGGGATAGACATCCCCCGCGCCAACACAATCATCATAAACCGCGCCGATCAATATGGTCTTTCTCAGCTTTATCAACTGCGGGGGCGTGTGGGCCGCTCAAATCGCCGCGCTTATGCCTATCTTCTGATTCCCGGTGAGCAGGAGCTTTCACCGATTGCCAAACGACGTTTGTCAGCGATTCGCGAGTTTTCAGACCTTGGCGCAGGCTTTCGCATCGCCGCGCTGGATCTTGAACTGCGAGGCGCCGGCAATCTTCTCGGAGGACAGCAATCCGGCCACATGGATGCGCTCGGGTTCGACCTCTACACGCAGATGCTCGAGCGAACGGTAGCGGAGTTGCGCGGCGAAGCGGTTGAAGACGAGACGAGTGTGACCATCAACCTCGGCGTCGATGTGGCCATCCCGGATGACTACATTAACGATATGGGGCAGCGCCTGCGCACCTATAAACGGGTTTCTTCAGCGCGAGATGAAGAGACGCTTTCCAGTATCCGCAATGAGACGCAGGATCGTTACGGACGGCTTCCCGAGTCTGTCGAGCAGCTTTTTGGTTACGCACAGCTACGGCGAGTGGCTGAGAACCTGGCGGTACTTTCGATAGACAAGACCGCTGAAGGTGTCGCCCTGAAGTTTAGCGAGAAAGCTCGCATTTCCCCTGAAAAGTTGGCTGCATTTATCAACCAGAGCCCCGGCAGAGTTTTTACTCCAACGGGCGTTTTGAAGCTGGCCCTTAACGATGATGAGCAGGACAATTTGCTAGACACGGTCCGCGGCGTGTTGATGCAACTACGGTTGGCAGACTAGAATCGTCAGCCGAGCAAACAGCAAACAGTAGACAGCAAACAACTAGAAGCAACCCAAAGGTTACTCAACAAACGAACTTGATTTATTCCGGCTGTTCACTGTTTGCTGTTTGCTAATTACTTCTTTAGGAGCATTTCGTGAAATCCAAATATATTTCCCTCGCATTAACCAGCACTTTTTTATTCGTGATACTGGCTTTATTGCCATCAGCAACTTTCGCGCAGGAAGGCGAGCTTCAGGTGGTTGACGAAGTGATTGCACAAATCAATGACGATGTGATCACTCTTTCGATGCTCAAGCGGGAGACTAAGGAACGCGTCGAAGCACTCAAGCAGGCAGGTTCATCAGAACAGGAAGCCAATGCTGAGGTCGCCAAGCGGCAGGCCGAACTAATTGCTACGCTGGTCAACGAGGCGCTGCTGCTGCAGAAGGGAAAGGAGCTGGATCTCTCAAGTGAGGTTGAGGCGGAGGTAAACCGTCGCATGCTCGAGGTAGCCAAGGAGCAGGGAATTACAACCATCGAAAAACTTGAAGCAGCAATGCGCGAAGGAGGCGTAGATCCGGTAGCAACTCGCCAGACGCTGCGTACGGAGCTGATGAAACAGGCCGTGATTCAGCAGGAAGTTGATCGCAAAGTATTTTTCGGCTGGACCATGGACGAACTGAAAAAATATTTTCAGGAGCACCAGGACAAGTTTCGCAAGCCGGAAACAATTACCATCTCCGAAATATATCTGAGTGCCGTCGGTAAAAACGACGCCGAGGTGAAAGCCAGAGCGTCGGAACTGGTCAGGCAGTTGCGGGCCGGGGCCGACTTCGCGAAGGTCGCGGGCGCGAACTCGGAGCGTGAACAAAACGGTGTGCGCGTCGCGCCTCAATCGGGCGGGAAGGTTGGCACCTTTGAAGTGCCAAACCTGCGCACGGAAATCGCCGACGCTGTGAAGAGCGTGCCGGTGACCGGTATTAGCGAGCCTTTGAAAATTGCCGAGGGTTATCAGGTCTTCCGTGTTGACGAACGCACTGCTGCGAGTTCGTCCGCAACGTTTAATGAGAATCAGGTGCGGGAAGCCATGACGATGGAGCAGGGCACAAAGGCTCGTGAAGAGTATCTGCAGAGTTTGCGAAATGAAGCTTACATAAAGATTTCGGATAGCTACGCAGCCACCGTCTATCCGATATTAAAGATCACGCCGGAAAAGACAGCTGAAAACGGCATTCCAAGTGGTGGCGAACAACCCGGTGAAAAAAAGAAAAAGGGCAAGCTGCTTGGTATCTTTCCGAAACCGTAGGGCCAGTAGGCTGTAGGCGGTTCCGGGTTCCCAAACTCAGTACTCGGCCCTTATCACTTCGCCGCTGTTTCATGCGTCTTGATCTCTTTCTCAAGGCAAGCCGCCTTAGTGGACGACGCACGCTGGCGCAAAAACTCTGTGACGCTGGTCGCGTCTCGGTCAATGGCAGTACGGCGAAATCGTCCCACGCGGTTAAGGTGGGAGATGAGATCTGTATCCGTCGTCACCACGTGCTAACTACCGTCCGCGTGCTCTCCGTTCCCACCACGCGACAGACCTCGCGCAAAGAAGCAGGAAGTTTGTATGAAGTGTTGAGAGAAGAATCTTTAGCCGACGCTGAACTGTGAACTAATACTCGGAATGGTAGTAAATCAGGCGTGGGCAAGCCGGCCCTCCTGACCTTGAGCTGATCTGTGTTGAGCTGATTGATTTGCTTGAACGGCCTTTCATGATTGGGAAATGCGCTCAGCCTCAAAGTCTCGGAGGTCGGGAAGGCGGGCTTGGCCCCGCTCAGTCAGCAATAAAGATCTAATCCAAAATGAGACAGTTTGTTTTCAGTTTCATCTTCCTGGCCTGTTGCAGCGCGCTCGCTTGCCAGCAACGAGTAGCTGCGGGCCGCGAAACTGTCGCGGCTCTGGAACTAACTTCAGCGACAAGCAGAGAGAGCCACGCGCAACCACCGTCACAAAAGGCTGCCCTAAAACTTCCCTTAAAGAATCCGCTGATCGTCGTTATTAAAAGCAAGCGGCGACTGGAGCTTTATTCAGATGGCGCCCTGGTCCGGACTTACAAGGTTGGTCTGGGCCTCAATCCCATTCCGGACAAGATTCGGCAAGGCGACCACGCCACTCCCGAGGGCGACTTCTACGTCTTCACAAAAAACGACAAGAGCGCTTTCTACCTGTCGCTCGGGATTAGCTATCCAAATATTGAAGACGCAGAACGCGGTTTGCGCGAGAAAATTATTACACGTGCGCAGCACGATGCAATCGTCAGGGCCATCAAAAGAAACACTGCGCCGCCGCAGAACACTCGACTCGGAGGCGACATCTACCTACATGGAAACGGCGCCGGCAGCGATTGGACCTGGGGATGCGTGGCGTTGGAAAATGATGAAATGAAAGAGCTGTTCGACGCGGTGGCAGTAGGGACGAAAGTAACTATCAAGCCATGATTCTTGTCGGAAGGTGTTCCGTTCGCCACACTAAGAACACAGTCGAACGAGAGAGCGAGCGGCGAGTGGACATGAAGATGCGTGGCGTTGGAGAATGAGACCTATCGTGAGCTGCTGAGAATTGTGCATGAAACAGGAGATCAAACCATTCAAGATTCGAGACGTCGAGATCAACCCGCCGTTGATTCTTTCGCCGATGGCGGGCGTGACGGACGTTTCGTTTCGCCGCCTGCTGAAGCGACGCGGTGGTGTGGGACTCAGTGTCTCGGAGTTTATTTCAGTTGAAGGTCTGACGCGCAGTAATCCCAAGTCGAAACGGCAGATGCGGTTTTACGAAGACGAACGGCCGTTTGCTGTGCAGATCTTTGGCGGCCAACCAGAGCGCATGCGCATTGCGGCGGAGATGGCTGAAGAGATCGGCGCCGACATTCTTGATATCAACTGCGGCTGTCCGGCGCCGAAAGTGGTGAAGCATGGCGGCGGTTCCGGTTTGCTGAAAGATCACGAGCGTCTTGAGACCATTCTCACGGAGATCAAGAAAGCTATCACCATTCCGTTGACGGTCAAGATTCGGGCGGGCTTCTACGATCACACAATCAACGCTGTCGAGACCGCAAAACTTGCTGAGGCCTGTGGCGTTGAGCACATCGCGTTGCATGGTCGCACCAAGGAGCAGGGTTATCGCGGGCTGGCGAATTGGGATCTCGTTAGGCAGATCAAAGAAACTGTAAGTGTGCCAGTGTCAGGGAGTGGTGACGTGACTACGATTGAACAGGCGTTTGCACGTTTTCGTGAGACTGGTTGCGACGGCGTTTTGATCGGGCGCGGCGCGATGGCCAATCCATGGATCTTCCGGCAGATAGAAGACGTGATGAATGATCGCGAAGTCTTCGAGCCAACTCTCGCGGACAAGCGCGCAATCCTGCATGAGTATTTCGATTTGCTGCGCGAAGACATGCCCGAGACTCCGGCGATCAATCGCATGAAGCAGCTGGCCGGGCAGTTTACTCGTGGACTTCAGGGTGGCGCACTCTTCCGCACATCGCTCTACCATTCGCACTCGGTCGCCGAAATCCTGAACCGCATTGAGGAATACTTCGAAGCGATCGAAAACGGCAAACCTTACTTTGGTGAGGCCGGCGCGCCGATTGAAGAAGCTCCGGAGCTCGATTCCTGTGAAGCGGCCAGCGCGGCCTAGACTCAGAGGCTCTTTTGAACCTCGACGGAAAGGCACAGCCTTTCCCCACTGAAGGCGGCCAAGCCGCTTCCCAGGGTCTACCGCGCTGTCCGTGGCGTGGCTTTCGCAATCGCGACGGTCGCAGGTTTTCCACTGCCCGTATCCAGATTCAGAGCCTCCGGATAACCCTTCCCCTTAAGCTCCGCCAGTTCGATCACTACTTCTTTTTGATTTTTGCCGATAGGTTTCTTCACCGGTGTAGTCGCCTTCTTGTTTGCGACTTTCCTCGCGTCTGGTGTAGGCGAAGCTGTTGCAGTCGAGTTGTCAGCAACCGGTTTAGTTGCTGTTGAGGTTGGCGAGGTCCCTTTCGAAGGATGGCGCGACATTGCGTTTAAGGCCTCCAGAATCTGAGTGCGCTCAGCTTCGTCCAAGTCCTCAAACTTGACGTTGTTAGCTTCCAAAACGGCGCGCAATTTTTCTTCGGTGTTGCTGTCCTGGTCATAAACGTCGCGGTAGATATGTAGTTTTCCATCTTCCAGCACAATTGTTTCGTAACGGAGTTCTACCGGTATGCTCTGACCTAACTTCACCACCTTGGTTTTGGTCTTGTCAGCGAAATACGATTTGATCGAGGCGTCGGTTATTTCACTGCCGGCAATCTGGGCCAGCAGCCTGGAAAAGTCCTGGACTTGCGGCGACGTAAGCCCGACACAACCGTGGGACGCAAAAGTGCCAAGTTTCGCGGGTGACTTCCCGCCGTGAATTAAGGATGGCAAACCGATCGGAATCTTGATCGGGCCGAGCGGGTTTAGTTTGCTGCCGGCTGCCACCTTCTCACCGACGCTTACATTCTTCATCTTGGCCACCCAGGGTTCATCAGGGGGCGTCCAGGTTGGATTGAAGATAATCGTTTCAGCCTTTCTAAGACCAATTGGCAAGGGAAATTCAGGATAGCCGATGCCGATTTTGTACGACTTGACGAGTGAGCCGTCCTTGAACACATCCATCCGGAACGCAGGAATGTTGACCACTACACGCGTGTCCTTTGGTACAGAGTTTGGAACGGTGGGAAGTGTATTCGCGGGAAGTTCAGTTGTACCGCTTTCCGGCCCCGTGATCTGATAGTCGCGCGCGAACGCAAAAAGATCCTCGGTCTTTTGTTGGCCTATCACGCCCTGGATGGCCTCTGCTGCGTGTGCGCGCGATTGTTCCGCCTGAGACGACTGATCGGCGCTTTGTTCTTCGATGTTTGATTCTCGAAGCCGGGCCACCTCGTCACCGGCAATTTTCTGCAGCGCACCTAATTGATCGTCTGTGAGTTCAAGTTTTGATTTCAATTTGGTCTTGAACGCCTCATCCGAAAACAAGGCGTCCAGCACCGGTAAAGGGACCGCCGCGGCTTTACTAACTGCTACGGGCGACGTCGAAGCAGAGGGTGAAGGACTTCCTGCAGTTGTTAAATTGGTATTGTTGCCAGACTCGGTTGCACAAGCTACGGCAAGAGTTGCAAGGACCAGGATTAGCCCGATTGCTATGTTTCTTATTCTCATTTTGAAGTACCTCATAAGTGATATTTACTCTTGCTGTCCGCTTTCCAGGTTCTGCCGTTGTGCCCTTACTTTGATTTGGTCGCGTGCTTAACGCTGGGCGACGGCGATGCCGCAGGTGACGGGCTGGCAGCTGGACTTGGATTAGTTGCCGGGGCCGCGGTTTCGCTGCCCGGCGAAGACGCCGCCGCAGGTGATGTTGTACCTGCCGGAGAGTTTGTGTTGACGGCTGGTTCACATGCCGATACAAACGCGATGGCCAGGATTGTTGTAAGCAGAAGCATGAATTGACTGATTCGTTTATTCTTTCGATTACTCATTAGGTTTGCCTCGTTGGAACAAGATTGAAAAGCGAGTTGATGTTACCGCGCTCTCAATTCGTAACAACGGGCGTTCCCACAGCTCTGGAGCCGGAGTCTCCGCTTGGACTGTACCGAAGTCCTCATTTCCAAAAGAGTGCTTGCACGAAGGCCAACGCCACTACTTCAGCAACAGAGGAGAGCGAAATCGCATCAGCGTCTTGGTATCATCCCCCGACTCGATTTCCAGCGCGGCGTTTTCGAGCTGCGCATTTTGTTCAAACCAAACATGCTCGGGCTTGACGATTGTATGACTGAGATGGTCTTCAGGATTCCTGGCAAGACTAATTGCTATTGTCTCCGGCTCGTCAGCGCTCGATGCGAGCGAGACGCCTTCGAGTGGCAAGTCACGCGCTTGTTCTTGTGCTCCCACTTCAGGACCAAAGACTTCAAGCGTTGCTAGCCAGCCTTCATGTTGTTTATTGAAGAGATCGAAAAAGGACGTCCATTCGTCGCGTGGAATTTCTCTTGTTTCCATAACCGTTTGCCTTTCTGTAAAACGACAACAATCCGGAAGCGACCGCCATGCCCGGCGATTCGCTTCGATTCTCAGGTGCATTGCTCCCGCCTTCCGATCTTTCGAACTGGAAAGACGATCCACTCAGTGATTGGTTACGCTGTTCTTCTTGCCGAATAGATGCATCGCAATCGGGACGGTGCTTGCGAGTCCCGTTAAGAACAGCGACCAGCCCAATACTTTTCGCCGTTCGTTACCGAATTTGTCCGCAAGCAGCAATCCAGCGCCAAATCCGATAGCGCCACGCGTCGCAGCAATCACCGCGAGTTGTGTGACCGTTACGCTCTTAGCTTCTGAGATTGACACTCTGACCCCCTTTCCCAAATGCAGAGCATGAAAACTAGGGAGCCGCGGCCGATGCTGATTTGCCGGGCTCGGATACTTGCTTTACAACTTCTCCCGCAACACCGCTCCTGGCCCCACGGGCGAGGTCGGCAAGCGCGACGATTCCGCAGCACGCACCGTTAGCATCTACGACCGGCACGCGCCTAATTTGCTTTTCTTCCATGAGGCGACAACACTCTTCAACCGAGGTGTCAGGGTTAACTGTCACGATGGATGTGCTCATGCAGTCGGCTGCTGTCAGCTCGAGCGGATTTCTGTTTTTTGCAACGGTGCGGCAAACAATATCGCGGTCCGTCACCACCCCTACCGGGATATTGCTTTCCTTGTTTTCAACAACCGGAATCTCGCCGCAATCGTTGTCCACCATCATCGCTGCTACCTCTCGCAAGGCTGTGTCAGGTATGCAGCACGCCGGATTGGCGGTCATTACTTCTTTCACTTCCATCGTCTTCTTACCTCCCTCAGGAATTAGGAACGGTTATCAATACAGGTGGCAATGTCACTGCCAGAGCCCCAGATCTGTCTACCCTGGACCCGTGATTATGCGGCCCTGATTGGTTAAGAAACTTGACAACTTGAAAGTTGAGACAACAACTAGCGTGCCATCAAGCGGCGTCGTTTTTTCTTGTGTTGAGGCGCAGTATCGCGATTGTTTTCGCAGCCATGTATCGATGATTTAGGAAGTGTACGAGAAGCTGTCGCAATTCAAGACAGTTCAAAGAGGTAATTGAAGGTAGGAAACGAACCACAAATCAGACGAGCCAAGCCGAGAATTTGCGCAAAAGTCCGCGGTGGCACGTCGTGATCGAACCGGGGAGCTTTCTGTGTTCAGTCGTGGGTCGACGAGATCGGGCGTGAGGCAAGCTTTATGAGGTTGTGGTGTCACTTACTGTCGCAGCAACGGATAAGGATTGATGTTAGTGCCCTCCCAGTAACGCTTAGGATCGGTCAAGATCGAAATCGAAAAATGGAGATGAAAATTTCCCGCGCCCGCATTACCGGTGTCGCCAACGTAAGCGATGACTTCCCCTTGTTTCAGGAATTTCCCGACTGCGAGACCTTCGGCGTAACCTTGCAAATGGGCGTAATAATAAACGAGCTTTCGGTCACTGCTGAGTTGATAAACAGTTGTGCCGCCGCGTTCGCTCTGAAAAAGTTTTACGACTTCGCCGTCGGCCGCAGCCAGAACTGGAGTCCCGGCCGGAGCGGGAATATCAATGGCATCATGGATCCGTCCCTCTGAGCGCGCGTCCGCAAACGTGTCCAAAAGTTGCGCGGGTTTTACTCCGGCCACTGGGATAATCAGTTTCACGGTGCCAACAAAACTATTGTTGAGCGGTTGAGCTGGCGGGGATGCCTGCTCGATTTGAGGTGGGGGCGTTTCTTCCGGAGATGGCGCCACCGGAGACGAAGCAATCTCAGGTGCTGCCGGCGTGGGAGACGTTGGGGAAGAATTCTCCACACTCGGGGTGGCTGTCGACTCGTGATTGACGTTCTTGTTTGGTGGACCCTGGAGAGGATGTCGCGTTCTCCACCAAATTAGCCCACCGAGGCCGGCAACTATCACCAACACGATCGCCAGCACCAGCAAACGCGTTCGTCCTGTTGCACCAAGCGTCACGAAACCTACCTTTGCAATCCGAGTGGCAAAAGCGGCCTGGGTGCAGTGCCATCAAAAAACCAACTAGCGCCTACGCGCAGGCGATGATGCCAGGTAGGCAAGCGCGCCGTGTAAAGGGCGAAACGCGCCTGACGTGCCAGTGGTCCGCCAAAAGCCTTTCCGCCAGCCAGCACCGCGGCCCGTTCCGTGCCCAGACTGACTGCTTCTCCCAGTTCTTCAAAATGTTTAGTTTGCAATTTGTCGCCCTCGAGCAGGGCTTTGATATTGCGAGCAACAAGGCCCGCTTGTTGAAGAGCTAACTGCGCCGTGCCGGCCAGAGTCGGCGAGGCGTCTTTGAAGAAAGCGATGTCTCCCAGCGCGAAGATTTTTTCGTGAGAAACTAACTGCAAGCTCGGCGTAACAACGAGCAAACCGCGACTGGTTTTTTCAACGGCGAGGTTTTCGATCAACGGATTCATGCGAACTCCGCCCGCCCAAACCACTGCCGCCGTATCAATCTCCGTGCGCGCTCCATCGTGCTCAAAAACGAGTGTCTTTTCGGTGACGCTCACCACGCGAGTCAGGGTGTGGACTTCGACGCGCGATTCGCGCAGCGCCTGCTCGACAAACTCACGAATTTCCCCACCCATACCGGGAACAATCTTGTCACCCATCTCTATGACGAGTACGCGAGGTTCGCCACGCAACGCCCGCCGCTTAAAAGCATCTCGCAGCAAGTCTGCCATTTTAGTCGACAGTTCTACGCCGCTGGCGCCGGCGCCCACCACAGCAAAAGTCAACGCGCGTTGCGTGTCTTGAGGGGGCAGATCGGGAGCCACGCGATCGAGCGCGGCAACCATTACTTGCCGCAGCCTGTCGGCGTGAGCAATCTTGCGGAAGGGGATCGAATATTCCGCCGCGCCGGCAACCCCCGCGAAATTGGTGACACCGCCGACGGCGAGCACCAGCACATCATATTGAAGCGGTTCGCTTCGTTCCTTTAGTCTGATTGTTTGGGCCGCAATGTCGACATCTATGACTTCATCGCGAAGAAGCTTGACGCCTTCGTCGAGCAGTTCCTTGTAGGCCGGCGCAATGTGCCATTCTTCGACCTCGCCACTTAGATATTCATACAGCATTGGCGTAAACAAAAAATGATCGGCATCGCTTATGAGCGTGACTTCATATGCGCTTCCTAAATCAAGTGCGGTGAAAAGCCCGCCAAAGCCGCCACCCACAATAATGACTCGTGCTTTCTGGTTCTCCATGTAATCGAGCCCCCGTTTCGGAAATGGTAACAGTACGAACGGCATCATGCGAATGCGGTTGACCGTAGATCCAGTCGCCTAGCCTCACTGGTTCACTTCGGTTTATGATGCTTCGCGCATTAGCCGGCACCTGACGCGTTAGATTCATCTCCCCAACAGACATCCGTAATCGAGGAACTCAGTGATGCACCGAAGGACACCCCGCCTATTTCGTGTTTACTTCTATGCTGCGTTCACTGCCATCTGTCTGGTGGCTTTAATGCAGGCCTCGACCGTCAGCTCCTCGTCGCGTTCTCTGAGCCCTTTCGCGGGTAAGGCCCAAGAAGTTTCGACTCGTAGTCTCGCAATTGGCGCGTCATATCAGACTGAGACCTCCCCGCTATTAAGCGAAATACAGTTGTTCCTGAAGGCCCCGACGGACAAGGTTGCGTCGCGAGTGTTCCAGGACACCGCCAACGGCGAAAGTGCCTCCATCGTTATCCTGCTGAGCGATCAGGCTGACCTTAGCGCCGCGTACGCAATGCAAGATCAGGACGCGCGCGGCTGGTATGTCTACAACACGCTCACGCAACACGCCGCGCGAACTCAGGCCGGACTTCAGGACTTTCTAAAATCCGAGGGCGTTAATTACCAATCCTTCTGGGCGGCAAACATGATTGTTGCCACAGCCAATCGCTCGCTGGTGGATAAACTGGCTGCGCGGGCAGATGTGGCGCGGGTCGACTCAAATGCGCCGACGCGTTGGATCGAAGATCCGGTTGTAGAAAAATTTGGTGTTACAACCAACCAGGTCAACGCACCTAGCGCAGTGGAGTGGGGAGTTGCGAATGTTAACGCGCCGGCTGTTTGGGCGCTGGGGTTCACCGGTCAGGGTATTGTGATTGGCAACCAGGATACCGGGATGCGTTGGACCCACAATGCACTGAAGCCCAAATATCGCGGCTGGAACGGCGTCACCGCCGATCATAATTTCAATTGGCATGATTCTATTCACAGCGGTGGTGGTAGCTGCGGCGCCAACGCTGTCGCGCCATGCGACGACCACGGCCACGGTACACACACGACTGGTACGACAGTTGGTGACGATGGAGCGGGAAACCAGGTGGGCGTGGCTCCGGGTGCGAAGTGGATTGGCTGTCGCAACATGGATCAGGGCAACGGCACGCCGGCCACCTACACCGAGTGTTTCCAGTTTTTCATCGCGCCGACGGATTTAGCCGGCAACAATCCGAACGCTTCGCTGCGTCCGCACGTGATCAATAACTCATGGGGTTGCCCATCCAGCGAAGGCTGTGTCACCCGTGCAGAGTTGGAAACAATTGTGCAGAACACCCAGGCCGCAGGCATTTTCGTCGAAGTTTCGGCAGGCAACGGCGGCCCCGGCTGTTCGACGGTGGCTGATCCTCCCTCAATCTATAGCGATTCGTTCTCAACCGGCGCCATCGATATCAATAACACGCTGGCGAGTTTCAGCAGCCGCGGTCCCAGCACGTTTTACACCCCGAACATACTGAAGCCGAATATTTCGGCTCCGGGCGTTAACGTCCGATCCACTCTTCGCACCAGCGACACGTCTTACGGGAACAATTCGGGAACATCAATGGCGGGACCACATGTGGCCGGCGTGGTGGCGTTGCTTTGGTCGGCACGCCCAAACTTAGTGCGCAATATCGCAGCGACCAAGTCGCTCCTGCAAGACAGTGCGAACTCGGCGGTGGTGCTGACCCCGACGCAAACCTGCGGCGGTACGCCGTCCACCGATATTCCTAACAACTCCTTCGGCTATGGACGCGTCGACGCCTTGAAGGCATACGACATGTCTGCGCCAACGGCAGCAACGGCTAGTATCAGCGGTCAGGTAACGACGTCCGGTGGGCAGCCGCTGGAGGGAGTTACTGTCCAGATGAGCGGTGGTGCCATACGAAAAACGATAACGGACAGCAACGGTAACTATCGTTTCGAAAATGTCGACACTGACAAGTTGTATACAGTCACGCCGTCACGCTTGAATTATCACTTTAGTCCGGGTGATCGTTCCTTCTCCCTGGTTGGAAATACGACTGATGCCACCTTCAGCGCCACGCCGGATGCGGTTCTCAGCGGCAATGTTATTGACACCGCTGATTACTTTGTCCGCCAGCACTATCTGGATTTTCTGGGACGTGAGCCTGACGAAAGCGGATTCACCTTCTGGAGCGATCAGATATTGTCATGCGGTTCCGATGTAGCCTGTAGAGAACGTCGCACGATAAACGTGTCTGCTGCTTACTTCCTGTCGATAGAGTTTCAGCAGACAGGCGGACTGGTTGATGGTCTTTATCGAGCTAGCTTCAACCGCCCTCCAACGTTTGGTGAGTTCATGCCTGACACGGCGATTGTCGCGCATGATGTGGTCGTGGGCCGAGCGGATTGGGCGCAAATCCTGGAGGCAAACAAACAGGCCTTTGTCGTAGCCTGGGTCGATCGTCCGGGTTTCCGGGCGGCTTATGATGGGCTGAGTAACGCAGCTTTTGTTGACACGCTCATTGCGCACACTGGAGTCAGCTTCGACGGAAACCGCGACGCGTTGGTCAGTGCACTGGACGGCGGGACGTCGCGTGCAGTCGTATTGCGGCAAATCGTCGAGAATGACGGATTCACTCGCGCCAAGGCCAACCGGATGTTTGTGATGATGGAATATTTCGGGTATCTCAGGCGCGACCCGGATGAGGATGGTTATCAGTTCTGGCTTAATAAACTGAACCAGTTTGGTGGAAACTTTGAACAGGCAGAGATGGTGAAGTCATTTATCGTTTCTGGCGAGTATCGCGACCGCTTCCGCTAAGTTTCGTATAACCGGTCAAGAGATTGGCTGGGAGCGCGGGCGTCCCGCCCGCTGCGCCGCAGGCGCACCGCCGTTCGACCTAGCGGCCTCAATTTCTTTCCCCGCTTCGCGCTCATTGCGGGTGGGACGCCCGCGGTCCCGGTCAATCACTTGACCGAGCACTAGTATTCGGGGCTGCACCCTCGCTGGACAGCCTCACGGTCGCGTGTTAACTTACTTCGACACTTAATTTAGCGGTTGCCGTTGTTAGACGGATTTTCTGCTGTTCTGGAGGATCATTTTAAGCAGTGCCATTAGCCAAAGAAACGAAAGTACAGATTCTAAGCGATTTTCGCAGCCATGAGACCGATACCGGCTCACCACAAGTTCAGGTAGCTTTGCTTAGCAAACGGATCAACGAGCTAACCGAACATTTCAAAATCCACAAAAAGGACAATCATTCGCGCCGTGGCTTGCTCAAGATGGTCTCGCAGCGTCGCAGTTTGCTCGATTATTTGAAGCGTACAGACATCGAGCGCTACCACGAGGTAGTGACTCGTCTTGGTCTACGCAGGTAAGAGAAAGTACTGAAAGTGTAACGAGAGACTTCGAATCTCAGACTTCCAAAGCCCACGTCTATCGAAGGGCTTGCCCAAGGTGCCGAACGTGACGGCGATACTCCCAAGCAAGCAGACGTGTTCGGCCATAGCGCAACGCACAAAAGGCGGCAAAGCTTCACGGTAAAGAGGCTTGCCGCCTTTATTGTTATTGCGGCTTGCAGAGTTTTTTCCCTCCGTGCGCTTCACGTGGCGTTTGTCGGGAGAGTCGAGGAATAGGAAACCTGGGAAACCACCCCGGAGTCAAAAATTCATACCAACCAAAGCGAGGCGCACGAGACGCTCGCGAGTCTGAGTACAACTCAGGCAATTGTCCGAAGGAGACAAAAGAAGATGACAGTTAAGAAATACCTCAAAGAATCCATAAAGCTGGGCGACAAAGAGTTGACGGTCGAGACCGGTCGCGTCGCCAAACAGGCAGATGGCTCCGTAGTGATCCAGTATGGCGACACGATGTTGCTGGTCGCCGCAGTAGGTGCACCTCATACGCGGGAAGGAATCGATTTTTTCCCACTGACGGTTGAATATCGTGAAGCAAACTATGCCGCCGGCCGCATTCCCGGAAACTATTTCCGGCGTGAAGGACGGCCAACCGAAAAAGAAACGCTGACCAGCCGCTTGATCGACCGGCCTTGTCGACCTCTATTTGCTGAAGGCTATAAGAATGAAACACAAGTTATCGCCAGCGTGATTTCCGCTGACCCGGACAACAACCCGGACGTTATCGCGATCACCGGCGCTTCATGTGCGCTTTACCTTTCTGACATTCCCTTCATGAATCCGATTGCCGGTGTGCGTATCGGACTGATCGATGGCCGCTACATCATTAATCCGACCTACGATGAAACGCGCGAGTCGCGTCTGAACCTTATCGTCGCCGGCACCGAAGAAGCCATCGTGATGGTCGAAGCAGGCGCGTCGGAAGTTTCAGAAGAGATTATGGTCGAAGCGTTGATGCTCGCCCACAAAGAGATCAATCGACTGTGCCGTTGGCAGAAGGAATTGTACAAAGCGCTCGACATTCAGAAGCGTGAAGTGGCCGCGCCGATCATCGATGAAGAAATGCTGGGAGAGGTTCAAAGAAACTACGCCGGACGTTTACGGGCGGCTATGGACACGACAAACCAGGAGAAGCGTGACAGTTATGCGGCTATTGATGCGCTGAAAAAGGAAGTTGTTGAAGCCTATCCGGAAGATGTACCCGAAACACGGCAAATGGCTAAGAAGGTATTCGATAACCTGAAGGAATCCATTTTCCGAGACGATATCTTAAATAGCCGCCGCCGGCCCGATGGTCGCCGCTTCTCCGAAATACGACCGATTAGCTGCGAAATAGGCTGGTTGCCGCGCGTACACGGCTCCGCCCTCTTCACTCGTGGTGAAACGCAGGCGATAGTGACCACCACGCTCGGTACCAAAGAAGACGAGCAGTTTATGGATGATATCGAGAAGGGCGAGGTCAAGCGCCGCTTCCTCCTCCACTACAACTTCCCGCATTACTCCGTGGGTGAAGTGGGGCGGTTTGGGTCGTCCAGTCGACGAGAAATCGGACACGGTGCACTCGCGCGTCGCGCGATCGAACCGGTGCTGCCCGATGAGTCGGTTTTCCCGTATACGCTCCGCATAGTTTCTGACATTACCGAGTCGAATGGTTCGTCATCGATGGCCAGTGTTTGCGGTGGCATCCTATCGCTAATGGACGCAGGCGTGCCTCTGAAAGCGCCGGTTGCGGGTGTAGCAATGGGATTGGTAATGGAAGGTAACAAGTATGCGATCCTGACTGACATCGCAGGCGCCGAAGATCACTACGGCGATATGGACTTCAAAGTCACTGGGACAAAAGAAGGCATAACCGCCCTGCAGATGGACATCAAGATCTGGCGGCATCAATGCGCAGATCATGGCCGAAGCACTCGAGCAGGCGAAGAAGGGCCGACTGTACATTCTGAGTGTGATGGAACAGGCGATCGCTGAGCCACGCGCCGATATCTCGGCCCACGCACCACGAATCATCCAGATCAAAATCAATCCGGACAAAATTCGCGACGTCATCGGACCAGGCGGCAAGATGATCAGAGCGCTCGTAGAAGAAACCGGCGCGAAGATCGATGTGTCTGACGATGGCACGATTTCCATAGCCACTGCGAGTGGCGAGGCTGCGGAAGCCGCGGTTGCGCGCATTCGTGGAATCACGGCCGAGGCTGAAATCGGTCAAACCTACCTGGGTACGGTTTCGCGTATCGTTGATTTTGGCGCCTTCGTCGAAATCTTTCCCGGCACCGATGGCTTGCTGCACATTTCTGAAATCGCGGATCGACGCGTGAAGGATGTGCGCGATGAATTAAAGGAAGGCCAACAGATCCTCGTCAAATGCATCGGTAAGGAAGGCAATAAGATTAAGCTTTCGCGGAAGGCCGTCCTGCGCGACGAGGACCGCAAGGCCGAAGCAGCGAGCGCTGGCGACTCTGTAAGTGCGCACGACGCTGATTAAGTTTTTTGGAGATCTGAAATCTCAAAGGCTTAGATTTCCACTTACATAATTCAAGTCTCACTTTTGAGATCTGAAGCAACGACCGAGGAGGTTTGCGTCCCACGCAAACCTCCTCATTTTACTGGAGTTAGAACCTCACACTGGGTCATCGAAATTGGAATCACTTCCTCATTAAGCATCTTTTCCTAACACCCAGCGAAACCGTCAGTAGGTTTTCAGCAAGAACGAGTATTGCTGAATTCGTCGGATAGCAAAACAGTTTAAACCTGTGACGCCTTTTGAGCTTATGGGCCAGGGAAGGTGTGAACCAGGGAAGATACGATGAGGAATGTCAAACCGATGTTTAGTAGAGCCTTTCGCCCCATTGCTGCGATACTAGCCATCCTGCTTCTGACTGGTGCGCCCACTCACGCGGCGCCAGTAGCCATTCGCGAGTTGATACAAGTATTTGGCCGCTACCAAAATCCGACTGAACTTCGGCTCCGCAGTGTTTCCCAGACCGCTAACTCTTCGGTAAGCGACTACACAAAAGGATCTTCCCCAGTAGCGTCAGCTGCACAGCAGTCGGCTGCCGATACTTCTACCGGAGATGCCATCATCAGCGACTCTGCTGACACGCTGCTAGCCGGCGTTGCCGTGAGAGCTGACCTGCAGGTGGGTGTTGACGTCATCGATCAGGGTGATGTTGAAGGCACAATCTGCGACTGCGGCGAGATAACAGTACCGGGTGGCGGCTTTCCCAAGTGGCCCCTGGTGTTCTTAGCCGCAATACCCTTCTTCTTCATACATGACTGCGACCATTGCGAAACTCCAATTCCGCCCACAACACCGACTCCTCCCCGGACACCAGAAATTCCCGAGCCGGCATCGTTGCTCTTGTTTGGTTCAGGCCTGGCAGCATTCGGAGCTGGGATGCGTAGACGATATGGCAAGGGCAAACTGAACGCCCAGTTGCGGACCACGGAGGAGGGCTAATCAAATGTCGAAAGCAACATTCAGGAATCCGCATGTTTACGGAAAACTAGCCCTCGCAGCATTCCTGGCGCTTACGTTTTGCATCGCCAATCCAGCCTCGACGGTTTATGCCAGGAAGCGGAAGCTCGCGAAGTATGGCTCGATCAAAATTCTTAGCACTCCTGGTGGTCTACCAATTGAAATAGACGGAAAACCGGAAGGTCTAACGACCACCGATTATCGCGCCTTCGATCGCGACCCCGGCTTACACATCGTCGTCATCACCTTACCCGGCGGTGAACGATGGACGCGAGAAATCGATCTTCAAGCCGGGCGTATAAAATGTGTGGCGATCAACTTTAGACCATCGCCGCCCATCGTGAAATCTCCCTGCCCTTATCCGGTCAGCCTCGCGGTTGACGCCGAGGTCAGGGAAGGGGAAGTAATGACTTTCAGCAGCGACACGACCTATAGCGGCAGCGCTCCCCTTAATTACACCTGGACCCTGAGTCCCCGCGAAGCAAAGATTCTTACCAGCGTGAGTAACCGGATCACAGTTGACTCAACCGGTCTGGGCGGCCAGCGCGTTACGGCGACCGTGGTTGTAGATGATGGCTCAGGCGAAGCCGCCTGCCGTCAAACCGCCCAGGCTTCCACTTTCGTTCGACCGCCAGAACGTGTAGAGCATCCTTTGAGGCAGTTTGACGTCTGTTGCAGTTGTTCGTTTGACGATCAAAAAGCTCGTCTGGATAATCTTGCGGTTGAACTGCAGAACGATCCGACAGCAACAACTTATGTCATCGCCTACGGTGGTCGCACCAGCCGCATCGGCCAGGCAGACTTGCTCGGCGATCGCGCTCGAAATTACCTGGTGGCGCAACGCGGCATCGATCAGTCTCGCATCACTGTTATGAACGGCGGGTTCCGCGAAGAAGATTGCGTTGAGTTGTGGATCATTCCCAGCGGAGCCATACCCCCGCAACCCACTCCAACCGTACAGGCAGGCGACGTCAGGCCGGCTGCACCGGTGCGACGTGTACGCAGGCGCAGCAGAAGCTAAAAGCGCTGCCTGAGCGTCATAAGCGGAAAGAGACAGGACGAAAGTCTTGTCTCTTTTTTTGTGCTGGATCGCCAGCGGTCCCCGCAAATCGCTTGACTGGTATTACACTGATTGACCGTTGGTCTGGCCATGTGGTAACAATCTTGCCAGCCCCCTCTAATTCGCTTAATCAATCCCCCTACAAATAGGAGGAGGTGTTTCATGGGAGACAATGGAGATGGTGGTGGCAGCGCCGGTGTTGTCGCCGTGCTGGTTATTTTCGTGATTGTGGTTTTGGCTGCGGCTTATATTTTTAGAGGACGCTTGTTTGGCGGCAGCACGACGAGAATTAACGTCAATGTCAGCGCTCCTGCGGCGCCGGCGCCATCCAAGTAAAAGCGCAAAGACCCTTGAAACTTACAAGAGAGGAGCGCCACGGTGCTCCTCTCTTTTTTGGACAGTAGTTAAAAGTGAATAGGAGTGTGGTTGCGGGCTGCGGAGTCAGCTATTTCAGGTTTTAGCTACTTACCATTTACTATTCACCATTCACCCTTTACCGATATGACAGCTCCAAACATCGAAACAATTGTTTCCCTCGCCAAGCGGCGCGGGTTTGTCTTCCCCTCCTCAGAGATCTACGGCGGACTCGGCAGCGCCTGGGACTATGGTCCGCTCGGCGTTGAACTCTGCAACAACGTCAAACAGGCGTGGTGGCGCTGGATGGTCTACGAGCGTGATGACATTGAGGGACTCGACTCTTCGATCGTTCTGAATCGATTGGTCTGGAAGTACAGCGGCCACGAAGATACTTTTAGCGATCCACTGGTCGACTGCCGCGAGTGCAACACGCGTTTGCGAGCAGACAAATTAACTGATGGTAAATGCCCGAATTGTGGTTCGAAAAATCTAACGGATCCGCGTCCGTTTAATCTGATGTTCCAAACGCACGTCGGCGCCACCGCCGAAGATGATCCGTCTTCCCTTGTCTATCTGCGTCCTGAGACAGCTCAGGGTATCTTCATTAACTTTGCAAACGTCTTGACCACTAGCCGGCGCAAACTTCCCTTTGGCGTGGCGCAGATCGGCAAATCGTTTCGCAACGAAGTGACGCCAGGCAACTTCATCTTCCGCACACGCGAATTTGAGCAGATGGAGATGGAATACTTCGTGAAGCCCGGCGAAGATGAGACCGCGCATCAGGATTGGATCGATGCCTGCTACAACTGGTTCACCAGTCTGGGGATTTCGGCGGACAATCTGCGTCTCTATGAGCAACCAAAGGAAGAACTGGCCCACTACGCCAAGCGAACGGTCGACATTCAGTATCGCTTCTTCCCGGAGCGAGAAGAAGACGAACGGCAGTGGGACGAGCTAATGGGCATCGCTAATCGCACTGATTTCGACTTGCGCACGCATTCGAAGAAACCGGAAGACGCTGAAGGTAAGCGACTGAATCCGGACTCTACCGAAGATCTGTCTTACTTCGACGAGGCGAATAAAGAACGTTTTTATCCTTACGTGATCGAGCCGGCGGCCGGGGTTAATCGGACTGTACTGTCAGTGCTGATGGACGCCTATTCGGAAAAGACGAACGACAAAGGCGAGACGCGCGTAATACTAAAACTTCATCCGTCGCTGGCACCGATCAAGGCAGCCATACTCCCGCTTGCGAAGAACAAGCCAGAGATCGTGGGAATGGCCAAAGCAATCAAGCGCTCGCTGCAGCCTTCGCTGCGCGCCGTCTACGACGACACCGGCGGCATCGGAAAGTTGTATGCTCGACAGGACGAAATCGGCACGCCATCTTGTGTGACCGTAGATCATCAGTCACTTGAAGACGAAGCGGTGACAGTGCGGGACCGGGATACCTGGGAACAGGAGCGCGTGAAGGTGGCGGATTTGCAAGAACATCTGTTGAATCGATTAAAGCGATAGTTTTCAAGTTTCAAGTTCCAGGTTTCAAGTTCAGAACTCTTGGCGGAGCGAACTTGGAACCTGGAACTTGAAACTAAAAACTGAGTGACATGCCTGTAGTAAAGAAACGGAACCTGCAAACTGAAACGCGCTTACTGCTTGAATCCAGTGAGCCGGTTGAGTTGCCGCCTGCCGAAATAGCTGAACGTGATGTACTGGTGCAGTTTGATAAGGACAAACCCTTCGTACCGGAGCTGCTCGAGGAACTGCGTGACGGTACCACCGCCGAGCCGGTTGCGGTGATGAATGACGGTTCCACGTTCGCTATTCACGGCGATACGCGTACCTTTTGGGTGAAGCTTTGGCACGCTGCGGGCACCGAGCTAACTAAGATTGATCGCGCGCAAATAATCAGCTGCTTACCTTCAACCCGCGGTGTCCAGATCCTGGTCGAATCCCCTGAAGAATAACCCTAAACCTCAAGTGATTTGCTGGGATCGCCGGGCGTCCCGCCCGCAAACGCGCCGCAGGCGCGCAGTCTTTCAGCATGCCCTCCAATCGCTTTTCGCGCTTCGCGTTCATTGCGGGCGGGACGCCCGCGCTCCCAGCAAATCACTTGATCGAATTCCCGCGCCTCTCTGTCGTTGACATTGGACATTGGACGTTGGACATTGGACTCAAATGTCTCAATTCCCAGAAAAGGTTATCAACCTCGCGCAGGCTGCCCGTGTCGCCGGCGGCCGCGCCTTGCTGGTTGGCGGTTGCGTTCGCGATCTGCTCATGGGCCAGGAGCCGAAGGATTGGGACGTCGAAGTCTACGGAATTGATCCCAACAAACTGCGCGCGTTGCTTGATCAGATCGGTCCCGTAAACGTCGTCGGCGAAGCGTTCACGGTTTATAAGTTAGGACCGGACCTGGATGTTTCTTTGCCGCGCCGCGAGCGAAAGTCCGGTCGTGGCCATCGTGCTTTTGTCATTGAAGGCGATCCCTCGATGACAATTGAAGATGCGGCGCGCCGGCGCGATTTCACCATCAACGCGATTATGGAGGATCCCTTAACCGGCGAGATCATTGATCCGTTTCATGGCCGTGAAGACATTGAGAGCGGAATTCTGCGCGCAGTTTCGCTCGATACGTTTGCAGAAGACAGCCTGCGAGTTTTGCGGGCCGCGCAATTCGCCGCGCGTTTTGAGTTTCGCGTTCACCCGGACACCGTCGAGCTGAGCCGCTCGATAGACCTCTCGGATCTTCCGGCAGAACGAATTTGGGGAGAGATGGAAAAACTGTTATTGCGCGCGCGTCGTCCTTCGATCGGATTGGGCTGGCTGCACGCCCTCAAGGCCATCGATCAATTATTTCCTGAGCTCAAGATGCTGATCGATGTGCCACAGGATCCTGAATGGCATCCGGAGGGCGACGTTTTTGTTCACACTCGGCTGGTAACGGATCGCGCTCGCGAATTGATTGATGATTTGCCTTACGCAAAACAGGTAACGGTAATGCTCGCCGCTGTCGCTCATGACTTTGGTAAGCCGGCAACCACTGAGTTCATAGAAGGGCGACTACGTTCGCGTGGTCATGAGGAGGCAGGCATCGAGCCGGCAACAAGTTTCCTCGATCGCCTTAACGTCCACACGCTTGAAGGCTATGACGTGCGCGGACAGGTGATCGCGCTGGTGCGCGACCATCTCAAGCCAGGCGAGTTTTTTAAGAAGAGAGAGGAAGTTGGCGACGGCGCGTTTCGCCGTTTGGCGCGAAAGGTTGAACTGGACCTGCTTTATCGAGTCGCCAAAGCCGATTCGCTCGGGCGCAATGCTGATTGGGTGCCGCGTGAAAAGTGGTTTGGTTCCGAAGCGCAGGAGTGGTTTATTCAGCGCGCGCGTGAACTCGAAGTCGAGCGGCAGCCGCCGACGCCAATCTTGCTAGGTCGACACCTGTTGGAGCTGGGATTGGAACCTGGTCCGCGAATAGGCGAGATCACAAAGGCGATTTACGAGATGCAACTGGACGGCAAGGTCTGCTCGCTTGCTGATGCAAAAACTCTTGTGAAGAAGATTTTATCCGCAGATTCCGCAGATTACACAGATTAGAAGAAAAGCCTGCTAACATTTAGCAGTGCTTAGGAACCTTACCGAAACAGACCCGAGAACCTACGCAATCATTGGAGCGGCGATGGAAGTTCATCGGCAGCTGGGCTGTGGATTCCTTGAGCCTGTTTACCAGGAAGCTCTAGCGATCGAGTTTGTTGGGCGCGACATTCCATTTGTTAAAGAAATAAAACTTCCACTTGAATACAAGGGTCAAGTGCTAGAGACGAAATACTGCGCAGATTTCATCTGCTTCAACAGTGTAGTCGTTGAGTTAAAGGCACTTGCTCGCATGAGCGGAACCGAAGAGGCGCAAATAATAAATTATCTAAAAGCAACCCGTCACGAAGTTGGTCTGCTAATCAACTTCGGCACTCGCAGCCTTGAACATCGCCGATTTGTTCTTACAAAATCTGTGAAATCTGCGAAATCTGCGGATTAAGGTTCTGGTTGTTGTTGAGTTACGCAGTGGATCGTCCCCATGCCCCAGACCAAGGGCTCGCAGTTGATTCCTACCACACGACGCGCTGGAAAGAGCTGCTTTAGGGTGGCCAGTGCCCGTGAATCATTCGCATGTCCGAACACCGGAGCGAGCACAACTCCATTTGCGATGTAGAAGTTCGCGTAAGATGCAGGCAGTCGATCAAGATTGCGCTTATCTGTACTGGTCCCACCTACGACGCCCGGCATTGGCAAGGTAACAATTTCAAAGCGGCGTCCGGTTGCATCAGTCATGGTTCGCAATCTGTGCAGGTTGTCTTGCAGCAGTTTGTAGTTGGCATCTTCCGGGTCCTCTTCGATGGCACAAACAATCACATTCGGTGCGACAAAACGCGCGATGTCGTCAATGTGACCATCAGTATCGTCGCCAACAATTCCTTCACCGAGCCAAAGGACTTTCTCTACGCCCAGATAGCTTTTCAGGTGCTGCTCGATCTCATCTTTACTCAGATGCGGATTGCGGTTTGGATTCAACAAGCATTGTTCAGTCGTCAACACACAGCCGGCGCCGTTCACTTCAATCGAACCGCCTTCCATGACGATCCCGGGTTCAAAGCGCGGCATTTCCAATAGACTTTCCAGGCGCGCCGGGATTGAATCGTCTTGTTTCAGTTCTTCGTACTTGTTGCCCCAGGCGTTGAAGATCCAATCGTTAAATGCAACCGGATGGCGGATGAACTTCAGTTTGTCGTCTTCGGCAAGTGCCTGCTCTATGGAGTTAACTACAATATGAGTTTTGCCGGACGATGGTTCGGCAAGAAGAAAGTTTGGACCGTAGTCGCGAATCCAGGAGTCGACCGTTGGGATTTGGTGGAAGCGAATGTTCTCCAGGCCCGAAAAGCCGAGCCGAGCCCGTATAGCTGCTTCGGCTGCCGCATCATTTATCAGCAGATTCACGATCTCATTCGGCGCAAGTGCGGCCATCATCTGAAGAAAAATTTCTTCAACTTGCGGAACGCGATCCGGCCAGGTCTCAGGGTCCTTCGGCCAGCTCAGCCACGTCGCAGCGTGACGACGCCATTCGGCAGGCATGCGATAACCGAGTTCAGCGGGTGTCGGCATGAACTTATTTGTCTGATGTGGGTTCCAGAAAACGCGATGAGAGGGGCGTGTAGAAATCGATGCGCCGGTCGCGCAAAAAGGGCCAGTTCTGCCGCGTCTCCTCGATCTTGCTGAGGTCGCAATCTACAACCAGTACCTCTTCTTTGTCTGCGGAGGCCCTGGCGATAATGCGTCCAAACGGATCCGCGACAAACGACTGTCCCCAAAAGTTGAGCTTGCCTTCGCGGCCCACGCGATTCACGACCACGACGTAGACACCGTTTGCAATCGCGTGTGCGCGTTGAATTGTTTCCCAGGCGGAATGCTGCGCTTCGTTCATCTCTTCGTTTTCGTCCGGCAGCCAGCCGATAGCAGTGGGATAAAGGATAAACTCCGCACCACTCAGGGCGGTTAAGCGTGCCGCTTCAGGAAACCACTGGTCCCAACACACCAGCGCGCCGATCTTGCCGTATTGTGTGTCGTGAGTCTGAAAGCCAAGGTCGCCAGGAGTGAAATAAAACTTCTCGTAATAAAGCGGATCGTCGGGAATGTGCATCTTGCGATACTTGCCTGCGATCTTACCATTAGCGTCTATGACCACAGCCGTGTTGTGGTAAACGCCGGCCGCGCGCCTTTCAAAAAGCGAAGCAAGAATGACGATCTTTTTTTGTCGCGCGACTTTACTCAACGCCTCAGTAGTTGGACCTGGGATTGTCTCGGCAAGTTTGAAGAGTTCGATGTCTTCTGTCTGACAAAAGTATTGCGAACGAAAGAGCTCCTGCAGACAAACGATCTGGGCGCCTTGACTGGCGGCGTCACCAATTCTCGCGATTGCTTTCTTGAGGTTGGCCTCCGGCTTTGGATCGCAGCTCATCTGGACCAGGCCGACTTTAACGATGTGCGACTTCGACTTTTTCGCCATGCGCGAAAGTATAGCGTCCAAACAGTTTCGTCCAAAGTCCAATGTCCAAAGTCCAAAGTCGATCTTCCGTTAGAGGTCCAGGTACCGGCCAACTTAGTTGCTCATTTGGAGAGACCTGGACTTTGGACATTGGACTTTGGACTAGTTAAGATGTCCGTTCATTTTCACTCCAAATTTCAAAAGAGAGACCCCAATGATTGAATTAGAGCTGACTGAAGATCACAAAGCGCTGGTGCAAACTGTGCGCGAGTTTGCGCAAAAAGAAGTTGCGCCTTTTATCAAGGAGTGGGACGAGAAACAGGAATATCACCCCGAAATCTTAAGAAAAATGGGCGAATTAAATTTGCTCGGTGTCTGCATCCCCGAAGAATACGGCGGCGCCGGCTTTGATTACATTTCGCTCGGGCTGGTTTGCGAGGAGTTGGAAGCGGTTGACACTTTCCTGCGCGTCGTTATGTCAGTTCACACCGGATTAAACTCGTTGACGCTGCTCACCTGGGGGAGTGAAGAACAAAAGCAAAAGTATCTGGTGCCGCAGGCTAAAGGTGAGAAGCTCGCGACCTATGGCTTGACGGAGCCGGGAGCGGGATCGGATGTGGTGGGTTCGCGTTCAACTGCACGACGGGAAGGCGATGAGTATGTGCTCAACGGCGAGAAGATGTGGATCAGTCTGGCCGATGTCGCGGATAACTTCCTGTTCTTTTGTTGGACCGATGAAGAGAAACGACGAAATCGCGACCACTCCGGAATGTCGTGTTTCATCGTCGAGCGAAGCATGAAGGGCTTCACCTCCGGTACGATTCACGGCAAGCTGGGAATTCGCGCCGGCAATACGGGATATTTTTCGCTGCAGGATGTCCGCGTGCCCGCTGCGAATCGCATCGGCGAAGAGGGCGAGGGATTCAAGATTGCGATGTTTGCCCTTGAGCAGGGACGCTTTACTGTTGCCGCCGGAGCCACGGGTGTAATCCGCGCATCGCGTGATGCCTCAGTAGCCTATGCGCTGGAGCGTGAGACATTCGGCACGAAGATCGCGAACCACCAGTTAGTCAAACAAAAAATTGCCGAGATGGAAGCTGACTATCAGATGGCCCACCTGCTGTGTTTGCGTGCCGGTTACCTGAAAAACACCGGACAGCCGAATGCGCGAGCCACGAGTTTGGCGAAGTGGCAGGCGACCACGCGCAGCGAGAAAGCAGCTTCAATGGCAATCGAAGTGCACGGAGCGAATGGTTATTCAAACGATTACCCGGTCGAGCGCTATTGGCGCAACTGCAAAGCCGCAATTATTTATGAGGGAACACGCGACATCCACACCTTGATGCAGGCTGACTGGGCACTCGGTCTCAAAAAAGAAAAAGCAGCGCGCAAGACGCTGCCGGCGTGGAGACAGTAGGGCAGACCCTGTCCCACTCTTAATCAATATGCAACAAAAAGGACAGGCGGGAATGCCTGTCCTACTTGTCTAACGATGGCGTTTGGTTCAGGGCCGGACCTGAATATTCCCCTGGCCGTGCGGCACGTCAATGAGGGCATAAGCGGAAAGCGAAAAACTCTGGCATCCGATCACCTCACTCATTCGGGCAGGAACCCCCACGTCATCTGGCCGCTCGAAGTCCGTCGCTGTCCAATTAAGTAGCCAGCCAGTGTCATCAGGCACCTCTCCGTCCTGAGGTATCCAGGTTCGGTTGACAGGTTCGTAGATGCCCCAGGTTAGTTTATCTTGACTCGGTGAATTGATGCCTTCGCCATCGTCTTCGACAACTAGAAGAACTCGATGCCCGATGACACCTCCGAGGTTAGATTCAGTTACGGCTCCGCTCATCACCGCTCGATTGTCTTTTATAGACAGACAATCAAAGCTGGCCTTAATGGAAGCTGGAGGGTGAGATTCCAGGTCATCGAGATCGCCTGGATCAGTAAAGGTCATTTCACCTGATGAGCTGCCGTCGCGGTGAATCCTCGCATTGAAAACGACCGATCTTTCAATCCCATCTTGCAGCGGGAATTGGAACGTGCCGTTCGCCGAGGGGCCGCTGTTGTCTGCGCTGGTGAACGACGGAGTTATGATGCAAAGCAAAACAGGAACGACAAAAAAGGTCAGGGTGAACCTCTTCATAAGAACCTCCAGGTCGGGAAAGAAATTCTGGGCGAATGGTTTTGGGGTAGAGCTATAACCTTTTCCAATCCGCGCAGTCAAATGCTGGCGAGGTTCCGGTCGAGCGGTCGACATCTAAGGCTGGTTCGGTGGGCCCGTCTAACTATTTCCTCGCTGCGAAGATGGGTTTGAAAGACGTTTCGTCGCCCGGCGAAACTGTTTGTAACCACCGGCCAAAACGACTTGCCGAATATCCGATTGCGGTGCGACGGCGCCAAGTGCTGGTCCATTCATCGCCAGCGAGTTTGAAGTGCAGCAAAGCGTGGAGGCGCCGGAAGTCAACTCTTCGGAGGGGTTGACTGGCCACCGCAAATTCAAAAAATCAGTTGGCGTGCGTGGGCGCTGTCGTGTGCGCCGCGATCCAGTCTCCGATTGTCTGCAACACGATTGGCGCGAGCGTCTCTTCGATCTGAGCGTACTCGGACGGTGCGCCTGTCTTAGTCGTTTGAAACAAATGATTCAGATTGGGCAGCAGAACGATCTTGTAGTCTTTGTTGCCTGCGGCTTTCAAGGCCTCTTCGATTCCTTCCAGATCTTCCTTCGCCGGCACCTGCAGATCCTTTTCGCCATTGATTGCCAACACCGGCACACGCACCTTCATCAGCGTTGGTTTTGGATCGTAGCTAATGAAATAGCGAAACCAGGGAGTGGCCCAGGCGGCGTTCTGCGCGTCAGCGCTGGCTAACTGCGCATCGATCTTCTTTTTTGCGGCCTCAGTTCTTTTTACGGCGCCTTCATGCAGCTTTTGTCGGGCGACGGCATCGTCCTTTTCCTGAACGACCGTGGCCATCAACTGCTGACCTTCGGCTGTGGCACGCTCAACCTCTTTCTCGCACTCTGCTGCGGCTATCAGGCCGATTTGTTTTGTCAGCAGCTTCCCTCCCTGGATACCGGGACCGGCCATTAACACGATGAAAGCGACATCATTCGATTTCGTGGCCGCCATCGGCGCCGCCATGCCGCCTTCGCTGTGTCCTATAAGACCAATCTGTTTGGCATTGATCTCTTTGCGAGTTTTCAGGAACTCCACTCCCGCAAGTGCGTCGGCGGCGTAGTTTTCGGTCGTATCATTCGGTCCACCTTTTGAAGTTCCCCCCATGCCGCGATCGTCAGCGCGCAAGACGGCGATCCCGCGCCGCGTCAGATAATCTGCCAGCACCAGGAAGGGTTGATGGCTAAGTAGCGACTCGTTTCGATCCTGCGGCCCCGAACCGGTGATCAGTACGACGGCTGGGAAAGGGCCGTCGCCGGTCGGGAGCGTTAACGTCGCGGCCAGCTTTACCTGGTCCTGTTTGTTTTCGTAAGAGACTTCTTCTTCCTTGTAGGGATAAGGCTTCTTCGGAGTCTGCGGCCGGTTGAGTTCCATCTGCGACACGTCTGTCACGCGAGTGAAATCGAGCGGAAACACAGCCCCACGCTGCGTAAATTTGCCACTCAGTTGCGAACCATCTTTGCTGAGCGTGCCCGCATAGGATGCGCCGAGCGCCTTCATTTCAAAATTCAGAGTTCCGTCCTGAAGGGTAATCGAATCAACAACCAGGTCCTTGGCGTTTTGATCGAGGCTGTCTACGGTTGCCGTGAGTTTGCCGTCGGCCGACTTCGCAATTTTCAGCACCAGTCGAAGTTTGAAAGCGCCCACATCGAGCGCACCCCGCCAATTGCCCTCGACGCCCGGTGCAGACTGCTGCGAGAGGGTCGAGAGTTCGCGCGCAGCCAGGGCACCTGCTACAGAGCTCCGCGAGGCCGATGAAAGGCAGATTACGAAAATCAAAACAAACATCGCATAGGTTCTAATAGTGCAGTGCATGAAAAATCTCCTCATGGGGTGTCGAGCTTCGAATGAAGCGTCTGTTCGGCACGATCCGCGTTATGACACTCGTGAGATGCAGACAACAGCTCGTGAAGCGTTTCTCGCACGACGTTGTCATCGTCGACAATCATTAAGGTAGCCATCTGGTTTGAACTCTCCAGTATGATGAGGATGCGGACGAAAAAAGTCAGTCGCATTCTAAACTGTCTCAGCCAGCCACGCTAGAGTTTGTCTACTTACAGGTGTCTTTCGCGCGTTGTCTGCTGGCTACAAATAACTTTCGCGCTCTGTTAGTATGAGTCCGCACTTCTTCAACTGAAAATGCTCCAGTAGTCAAACTTCCGAATTCAGGAGACCTTAACGAGATGGGCCACGAGTTAAAGACAGAGCGCGAGTTGTCTCTGGATTTCTTGCGCGTATGCGAAGCAGCGGCAATTGCCGCGGCGCGCACTATGGGCCAGGGAGATCGCAAGTATTCGGATCATGTTGCGGTAGAGGCAATGCGTGAAGTTATGGATACGGTGCCGATGCGCGGTCGCATCGTGATTGGTGAAGGGGAGCGCGACGAAGCGCCGATGCTCTATATCGGCGAAGAAGTTGGTGGTGGCTACGGCGTTAGTGAGGACCTCGCTGAATCCTGTCCCGAAGTCGACATTGCTGTCGATCCACTTGAGGGAACAAATCTCTGCGCGCTCGGCGCGAACAACGCGATTGCCGTGCTGGCAGCTGCTGAGCGTGGCGGCCTGCTCAATGCGCCAGACCTCTACATGGACAAAATCGTAGTTGGGCCTTCTTCGCGCGGTGTGGTGGACCTTGATGCGCCCGTCAAAGACAATCTCAAGAACATTGCTCGACGCCTGGGTCGCGACGTGGAAGACCTGACGGTGATAGTCCTCGATCGAACTCGGCACCAGAAGTTAATCGCCGATGTACGTGCAGCCGGCGCGCGTATTCGCCTGATTGGCGATGGCGATCTTTCTGCCGGCATTTCCGCTGCTGTTGCAGGCACAAACATCCATGCGCTGGTGGGCATCGGCGGCGCTCCCGAGGGAGTGATTACTGCCGCGGCGATGAAGTGTCTGAACGGCGAGATACAAGCGCGGTTGGTTTTCGATCCGGAACGGTTGGGAGTTGATAGAGACAAGGTGCCGCCTAAGGAGCAGGTGCTGGAGCGTTTGCAGTCGATGGGAATATCCGACGCCAACAAGATCTACGACACCAACGATCTGGCGCCGGGCCGGAGAATTATTTTCGCGGCAACCGGGGTCACTGACGGAGCCTTGCTCAAGGGTGTGAGGTTTTTTGGCGCCGGTAAACGAACCCATTCCGTGGTGATGACTACCGAGTCGCGACATATCCGGTTTGTAGATACCTTGCACATCGAAGGCGGACCCGATACGGTTATAAGGTTTTAGATTTGGGATTACGGATTGCGGATTTGCAGCTTTGCAATCCGCAATCAGAAATCCGCAATTAAGATGTACGCCTCGCCAGAAAATTACATCCCACAGATTATTTCTAATCGCCGCCCACTATTAATGTGGCTGATCGCCGCGCTGGGCTGCCTGGCAGTGATGTCGCTCATCCTCGCTGCCCCGCTGGCCAGCAGTGCCGGGCATCCGGCCTGGGCGTTCACGATCTACCGGGCGTTCAGCTACTTTTGTCATCAAATTCCTGAGCGTTCATTTTTTATCGCTGGCCACCAGTTCGCAGTCTGCACGCGGTGCACGGGTATTTACGCGGGATTTACCGCAGCGACGATCGTTTATCCCCTGGTTCGATCGTTGAGGCAGACCGAAGCGCCGCCGCGCAAATGGCTTTTCCTGGCGGCAGCCCCGCTGGTTATCGATTTCGCGGTTGGCTACTTCGGCATCTGGGAGAACACGCATTCCTCGCGTTTCGCCACCGGCGCATTGCTCGGCACAGTCGCTGTTTTTTATGTGATGCCCGGCTTAATGGACTTGAGTCTTCGCGAGTGGAGACAAAAGCAGAAACATCCAGCAGCTACGCCGGCAAGCAAGATTACGCCGACTGCGGTGTTTTCGCCGAGTACTCCACGAGCGCCGAGTGACTACAGTGCGCCCGATCGTCGCATCTAAGCTTCTGACGGACAACGGCGGCTGTTTCGTAATATCCGCCCTTCAGGGTAAAATCCTTTCCGCGCGCCGTCCGGGCCATCCCGCACGGCGCTTTAAGTTGAAAAGAACTATCGTTTTCCAGTAATCCGCAGGAGTTTCCTGAAGCGAAGTAGAAACCAGAAATAAACGACATGTTTTTCCAGGATACGCAACCCCCGCTTGGTGCCACGCCGAATGAACTCTTCGCGCGCTACTTCCAGGATGTGACAAACAAGACCTGGGGCAATATCAGCCCGCTTTATCAACTCGACGCTTTCGACTGGACCATTCTGATTCTCTACTTCGCAATCCTCGGCGTGCTGGCAGTCTATGGCGGCTATCGTGTCAAGCAGGTGATCGATTTCTGGCGCTATCGCAAATTCATTCCACAACCGAAGGGCATCTTCAGCGAAGCAGAGTTACCGTTAATTACGGTGCAGCTGCCGCTCTTTAACGAGATGTACGTCGTCGAGCGGTTGGTCAAAGCAATTACCGAGATCGATTATCCACGCGAGACGTCTGCAGATTCAGGTGCTTGACGATTCAACGGACGAGACCGTGAAGTTGGCTGAGGCCACCGTCGAGAAATATCAACAGCTCGGTTTTGACATTCAATACGTTCACCGTTCGGATCGCACGGGCTTCAAGGCGGGCGCACTTGAGAACGGCATGAAGACCGCGAAGGGCGAGCTGCTTGCGATTTTCGACGCCGACTTCGTTCCCAAGCCCGATTGCCTGCGCAAGCTGGTCGACTTCTTCACCGATCCCATGGTGGGCTGCGCGCAAATGCGCTGGTCGCACATCAACGGCAATTACAATTTGCTGACGCGCTTGCAAACGATCATGCTCGACGGCCACTTCGTCGTCGAACAGACCACGCGCAATCGCACCGGCGGATTTTTCAACTTCAACGGCACCGCCGGCATTTGGCGGCGCAAGGCTATTGCGGCAAGCGGCGGTTGGCAACACGATACGCTGACTGAAGACACGGATCTTGAGTTTTCGCGCGCAGTTGATGGGTTGGAAGTTTGTCTACCTGCTTGATGAAGAAGCGCCGGCGGAGATTCCGGTTGAGATTAATGCCTTCAAGGCGCAGCAGCGACGCTGGGCCAAGGGCGTTATGCAGGTGGGCCTCAAGCTTTATCCGCGTATCTGGCGAGCGCGACTGCCTTTACGCGTGCGGCTGGAAATGTTTTTCCGGTTGACAGGCAATATCAGTTATCCGTTGATGATCGTGGCGAGTTTTCTTCAGTTTCCGCTTGTTACTCGTGCGCTACAATCAGCCGTTCTACCACCTGATGATTCTCGACTTGCCACTGCTTTTCTTTTCCTCAGTGTCCGTGTTTCTTTTTTACGGCACGGCGGTCTGGTACCTCGACAAGAAGCGCATGCCGCGCCTCTTGCACCTGCCGCTCGTAATGGGGCTCGGCATCGGCCTGGCTTTTTCCAACGCCCGCGCCGTGCTGGAAGCCTTGCTCGGGATGTAAGAGTCGGAATTTGTGCGCACGCCCAAATATCAGGTGGAAAAAACCAGGACGAAACCTGGAAGCGAAAGAAGTACAAACGCAAGCGCGGCCTGCTGCCACTACTCGAGCTTGGTTTCTCCGTTCTACTTCCTGCTGGCAATTCTTTACGCCACGCACATGCGCATGTGGGGCACAGTGCCTTTCCTGCTCCTGTTTTTCTTCGGCTTCGGCTACATGGGCGTCATGAGCTTCGTGCAGTCGTTTAGCGGCGGGCGTCTGGCTTCACTCTGGAAGCCCGTAACAAAACCGTCTGTGGGACATTAAGAACAGACTGTTTTGTCTGTCGAGATTCCCACCTGCTGCAAGGGATCAAGCAAGATTGCGTATCGTGCGAGATTTATCAGCAACTCTGTTGATCTAACCACCGCCATAAATTACTATCCCTGAGTTTTCGATAGGTTGTCTTCAGGCTGGCTTTTTGCGAGCAGCCCTGTGCAAATCGGTCAGCCATGAAGCGCCCATCACACTCCGTTAGCTCCCATAAGGAAACCATGTCTACAAATTTAACTTCCCCCTTGAGACTCATTTTGCTTTCTACTTTTCTGTTAGCGTGCGTAATCAGCGCTCTTGCCCAATCGCAAGCCACCACCGGAAACATCGAAGGGCGCGTGCTTGATCCAAATGGAGCTGCGTTGCCCGGTGCTACAGTCACAGCAACCAATCAGCAGACAGGGTTAGAAAAAACTGCCACCTCCGACAGTGAAGGAAACTATCGAGTTATCCTCTTGCCGCCCGGTCCTTATACCGTGCGTGCGACTGGCCAGGGCTTTACGCAGACAGAATTGCGTGACGTGACTGTCACCGTCGGCAGCCGGACCCCGCTCGACTTAAGTCTTTCCGTCGGTGCCACTAGTGAATCGGTGACTGTTACGAGCGAGCCAGCAGTAGTTGAAACTACCCGGACTTCAGTTGCTACCACTATCAACCAACGCTCAATCGAGAATCTGCCAATCAACGGTCGTAATTTTCAGGACTTTTCCACGCTATCGCCCGGCGTGATCCGCGATCCCCGCGGTGGCGATTTATCCGTCGGCGGACAGCGTGGCACCTTCAATAGTCTCCAGGTTGATGGCGTTGACAACAACAACACCTTCTTTGGCCAGGCGCTTGGACGCGGTGGCGTACGTCCGCCTTATCAGTTTTCGGAAGAATCCGTGCAGGAGTTTCAGGTTAACCAGAACGGCTTTTCGGCGGAGTTTGGACGAGCCGGCGGTGCCATCATTAACGTCGTTACGAAGGCAGGCACTAACGATTTCCATGGCGGCGCGTTTGAATACTTCAGGGACGAAGCGTTGAACTCAAACGATCCCGCTACCAAGGCCAGCGAGGCGCGGCACCTTCCCAACCCGCTGCCAAACAAGCGTCCAGCATTGCGTATTAACCAGTTTGGAGCCCGGCTCGGTGGACCTATCAGGAAGAACAAGGCGTTCTTCTTCTTTACCTTCGACGGTCAACGTTCCAACGTACCGCAGGTGCTTGATGTGCCCAATCTCGGCACCGCGCCAGCGGCCGCGCTCACTATTCTGGTGCCGAAGCTCAACACTTATCAAGTGGGACGCAAACAGGACGTGCTTCTGGCGAAAACCGATATAGCAGTGAATTCTCAAAATCAATTAACGCTTCGCTATAACCACCAGGGCTTCACTGGGGCCAACAATGAAAACAATGGAATATTGAGCGCCGAGGAACACTCGGGAGATAGCCTGGTCAAAAGCGATACCTTTTCCGGCACGCTAACCACCACGGCCACGCGAAGACTGATAAACGAACTTCGCTTTCAGCTAGCTAGAGATAAAGAACCAGGCCAGGCCAACAGCGATCAGCCCGAGGCTGTCATCACCACCGGCGGCGGCAGTCTGAATATCGGCCGCAACAACTTCAGCCCCCGCGAGACTACCATCAAGCGCGTTCAATTTATTGACAACATCTCTTATCTGCGCGGCCGAAGCAATTGGAAAGTTGGCCTGGACATCAATCACGACAACGTCTTTAACTTCTTCCCCGGAATCTTCAGCGGCTCGTACACTTTTCCGTCTTATCTCGCCTTTGCCAATAACACTCCTTCCGCTTACACACAGAATTTCCCTGGCCCCGGCACCACCGGCGGCACGACCAATCCGAACCAGACGGAATACGCTTTTTACGGCCAGAATGATTTTCGCGCGAGTTCAAAGCTGACTCTCAATCTGGGAATACGGTACGACTACGAAGAACTCGCTTGTCCACCGATACAGAATCCTGATCCGCTTCTGTTGTCCCACGGCATCGATACCGCAAACTGTCCCAAGGACAAAAACAACGTCGCGCCCCGCGCCGGCTTTAGTTACGCTCCCGATGAGAAAACTGTGATTCGCGGGGGCTTTGGAATTTATTACGGGCGTACGCCGGCCATCGTAACGGGAACGGCGCACTCGCAGAATGGAATTAACGTCACTGGAATCAATCTGACTGCGGCGCAAATCGTGGCTGCCGGTCTGGTGTATCCACACATTCTGACCGCGCCTCCTTCAGGAACATCTGCCAATCCAAATCTATTCTTGTTCGCCAGTGATTACGTGCAGCCCTATACCGAGCAGGGCAGAATTGGAGTGGAACGCGAAGTGGCCAAGGGCCTCAGTATCTCAGCGACTTACCTTTACTATCACGGGCTGCATCTGACTCGCACACGCGACATTAATCTATTTGCGCCGGTGCCTTTTTCGCGCGTTGGCCCAGACGGTCAGACCTACACCTTTTTGCGCTTTGCGAGTACTACTGTGCGGCCGATCTCGCGTGCCAGCGGTCAGTCGTATAATCGCATCAACATCTTCGAGAGCGCATCGCGTTCGCTCTACAACGGTCTGGCAATTCAGGCTACGCAGCGTTTGACTCGCGGTTTTCAATTCATCGCGGCCTACACCTATTCAAAAGCGAACGACGATCGTCCGGATCAGACCGCCGTGGTAGTCGGCGCGGACGATGCGAAAATCGTTGAAAACCAGATTAGCCCGGCGACCGATTATGGTCGCTCAGATACCGATCTGCGGCATCGTTTTGTTTTCAGTCCTATCTACGAATGGGGCACGATCAAATGGAGCGAAAACGCTTTCGCGCGGGCGCTGTTCAGTGATTACACGATCTCAACGATCATGCAGTTTCAATCAGGCTCGCCGTATTCGGCGTTGGTGGGCGGTGATCCGAACAACGACGGTAATCGCTCCAACGATCGTTTGCCTGGCACCGTCCGCAACCAATTCACGACGCCTTCCGTCTATCAGTTTGACGTGCGGCTAACGCGAGCCATTCCGCTCGGAGAGAACATGCGCATCAAGCTGATCGGCGAAGCCTTCAACATCTTCAATCGTTCAAACGTGGTGTTGGTTAACAATACCTTCTTCAATTACTCCGGTGGCGCGGCAGGCACGTTGACAGCGCCATCCTTCATTACTGCTTTCGGCACGCCGCGAACCTTTGCTTCACCGGCATCGGGTACCACAACCTTTGCGTCGGCCCGGCAGATACAGCTCGCGATTAAGTTTGACTTCTAAACTGGGAACCGCGGGCGTCCCGCCAGCAAGGTCAAGTGATTTGTTGGGACCGCGGGCGTCCCGCCCGCATATGAGCGCGAAGCGCGAAAAGGAATTGCGGGCCATTCCTAAAAGACTGCGCGCCCTTGGCGCGTTTGCGGGCGGGAAGCCCGCGGTCCCTGCAATCCCCTTGACCTTTTGCGGTTCGCGCCCTTGGCTTGACATCGTTTGCCTCCGTTCCTATAGTTTCCCTTAGTTAACTTTAACCGCAATCATGAACCACGCTTGCTATTACTGCTGCTGTCATTGCACCTGTTGCGCCTGGTGTCCGGGACGCGATCGGGAAGGCTTTGGCAGGCGTGAAGAGCAGATGATGTAAGTAGCCAAGCGCAGCAAAGAGTTTTCAAAAGCCGGTCGCGAACCCTGCTAAGGAATCGCGACCGGCTTTATTATTGACGGAAGGAATCGCGACGGGTCGCGACCGGCTAAAGCGCTGAAGTGGGTCGCCCGTCCTGGCAGCCCGGCTGGGGTGCTTGTCAGGTAGCGCACTCCAGAATCGCGCTAGTTCAACTATGGTCAGGCCCAGCTAGAACAACTGAAGCCCGGTCACCGGGCGATTCGATCGAGTCGAGCATCGGAAACACTCCACTGATTCGACTGCGAAACGTTACGCAAAACTTGCCCGCCGGTGTCGCAGTGCTCGCCAAAGCAGAACACTTAAACCCCGGCGGATCAGTGAAGGACCGCGCTGCACTCGCGATGGTACTGGCCGGTGAACGAAGCGGACGCCTGCGCGCCGGCCAAACGATTCTGGATGCGACCAGCGGGAATACAGGTATCGCTTACGGAATGATTGGTGCGGCGCGTGGCTATCCGGTCACGATCTGCCTGCCAAAAAACGCCAGCGCGCAACGGAAGCAAATTCTGCGCAGCTACGGAGTGGAGTTAATCGAAACCGATCCGCTACAGGCCACCGACGGGGCGCAGCTGGTTGCACGCGAATTGTTCGCGGCCGAGCCGGAGAAATATTTTTACCCGGATCAATACAACAATCCCGCAAACTGGCGGGCCCATTACGAGAGCACCGCCCCGGAAATCTGGGCGCAGACCGCCGGGCGCATTACACATTTCATCGCGGGACTGGGAACCTCCGGCACGTTTGTCGGCACCAGTCGAAGACTGAAGGAACTGAACCCCGCCATACGAGTGATCTCGATGCAGCCGGATTCGCCTTTCCACGGACTTGAAGGGCTCAAACACATGGCCACAGCGCTGGTCCCGGGAATTTATGATCCGCAGCTTGCGGATGAGAGCGTGGAGGTGGCAACCGAAGCCGGGCAGCAGATGGCCGGCCGTCTGGCGCGCGAAGAAGGGCTACTGGTGGGTGCCAGCTCCGGCGCGAATGTATTTGCCGCGCTCAGATTGGCTCTGTCATTACCAGAGGGCTCGGTGGTCGTAACAATTCTTTGCGATGGCGGCGAAAGATACCTGGAATAGGTTTACTGAACTTGATCCGACTGACACCACAGCACCGACACCAAATTGCCGCCCATGGTGAGCGCGACTATCCGCACGAGTGTTGCGGCTTAATGCTGGGCGCCTTCGCCGGTGGCAGTCTCAAAACGATCGCGGAGATTTATCCCATTTCTAACGCGCGGGAAGAAGCGGCAAAACGAAATCGCTTCCTGATCACACCGGAAGAGTTCATGGAAGGTGAACAATACGCGCAGCAAAACGGACTGGACGTGGTCGGCTTCTATCATTCGCACCCGGATCATCCGGCGGTGCCTTCGGGATACGATCTTGATCACGCCTGGCCACGTTATTCATACATCGTGGTGGCGGTGAAAGCCGGCACGGCCGGCGATATTCGGTCGTGGGAGATGGAACCAGACCGCTCGAAGTTTACTGAGGAAGAAATCCAGGCATTAACTTAGTTTTGAAAAAACTCTGTGTCTCTGTGGTGAACTTAGCGTTTAGTCACAACAGAGACCAGAGAGAACATAAAGGTGGCACAGAGGAAAGCAACATCTTGAAAGGGAGTTCAGCCATGTCAGTTACCATAAACATTCCTACCGCGCTGCGGCATTTCACCGGCGGCAATGCTCAGGTCGAGGTGGAAGCCGGAACGGCCGGCGAAGCTCTGGATCGCCTCACCTCAGTACATAGCGAACTGCGGCGCCATCTCTTCGACGACAAGAGCGCGCTGCGAAGTTTTGTTAACGTCTACGTCAACGACGAAGACGTGCGTCATCAATCGGGCCTGGCAACACCGTTGCAGGATCGCGACACGGTAATGATTGTCCCATCGATTGCCGGAGGCGTGGCCACCGAGTACACCGGCGAAGCAGCAGCCTCCCAGGCCCTGCCGTCATTATCAAACGAAGAGATTGCCCGCTACAGCCGCCACCTGATCATGCCCGAGGTCGGTATGGAGGGGCAGCGGAAGTTGAAAGCTGCCAGCGTCCTGATGATAGGCACCGGCGGTCTGGGCGCGCCGGTGGGAATGTATCTCGCCGCCGCCGGAGTAGGGCGCATCGGCATCGTCGACTTCGATGTGGTGGAAGCGTCAAATCTGCAGCGGCAGATTATTCATGGCACCGCCGACATTGGCCGGCCGAAGATCGAGTCGGCGCGCGATCGCCTGCGCGACATCAATCCGCACATCGAAATCGAAACGCACGAGACGCGTTTGACCAGCCAGAATGCGATGGCGCTGTTTGCCAACTACGACATCGTGGTGGATGGCACAGACAATTTCCCCACCCGCTACCTCGTCAACGACGCCTGCGTGCTTAGCGGCAAACCGAATGTCTATGGATCAATCTTTCGTTTTGAAGGACAGGCCAGCGTCTTCTCGGCGCCGGTAGGTGCGTGTTATCGCTGCTTGTATTCAGAGCCGCCGCCGCCCGGGCTGGTGCCAAACTGCGCCGAGGGCGGCGTGCTGGGAGTGCTGCCGGGAATCGTGGGCGCGATTCAGGCAACCGAAACAGTAAAACTAATTCTCGGCGCGCCGGACACACTGGTTAATCGACTGCTCTTGTTCGATGCCTGGCACATGAAGTTTCGCGAATTCAAGTTACGCAAAGATCCGGCTTGCCCGGTGTGTGGCGAGAATCCCACCATCAAGGAGTTGATCGACTACGAAGAGTTCTGCGGCCTGCGCGCGCAGCCGCAGGCGGAACCGGAAGCGCTCGAGGAGATCACTGCTACCGAACTAAGGCAACAGCTGGATAGCGGCAGGGACCTGCAGGTAATCGACGTGCGCGAACCTTTCGAATACGACATTGCGCGCATCGAGGGGACCAAACTAATTCCCCTGGGCCAGGTGGTGGCGCGTATGAATGAAATCGATCCCGCGCGCGAAACCGTGATGCACTGCAAGGCGGGAGTGCGCAGCGCCAAAGCCATCGCGGCATTGAAGCAGGCCGGCTTTCCTGGCCGCCTGATCAATTTAAAAGGCGGCATCAACGCCTGGTCAGATGAAGTCGACCCGAGCGTAGCGAAGTATTAGCCTCCACTCAAGCGATTGTGCTGGGACCGCGGGCGCCCCCGCCCGCAAATGCGCCGAGGCGCGCAAGTTTTAGACAGGTGAATCAAGTTTTCGCGCTTCGCGCTCATTGCGGGCGGGACGCCCGCGGTCCCAGCCAATCACTTGACTGAGAACCATCGTAGTGGTCAGAGGGAACTTCGCCTTTTAAGGCAAAGCCGATCGATTGGCATAAGTCGCGACAATCACTACTGGTTCCCTTGCTAACGATAACGAGTCGGGCGTTTTCTGTCTCACGGACGCAGACTCACCACTAACTCCAACACAGCAGTGTGCAAATCTTCTGCAAGTTTCTGAAACTGCGCTTGATTGGTTCCTTGCGCATAATCACCGCCAAAGAACTGAGACAAATACTGTATTTCTCTCCAAAGATCATTAATAGCGCGTGTGTCTCTTCCAGACAAAATGGCGATGCACTTCTCAACATAGGCATAGTCTTGCTTAAGCGCAACAAGTTTGCTTTCCGATAAGGAATTATTCCTTTTAATACCAGCAAGGAACTCACGAAGGTTTTCCGCTGCTATTAGCGCCTCATTCATAGTAGCTTTCCCACTTCTACGGAAAGGGAAATGTTGTTATCCATTCCGCAGGCACGTTCGGTATGAATAATTGATTCCCTCCGCCAACGTAGAACCCGCCTTGATAACTTGCAGCCCCTTCCCAAGCCTGTAAGCCATGACCTTTGGGTACGACCATGGTAGATAGTTCCGTTGCCTCATTCCACTCAGGTCGTACCGCCGAATCAATCCTAAACTGAATTTGGCTTTGAGGCTTAACTCTCGTCCACCAAAATCCAGTCGCTCTCCCGGGGGTGTGAACACGGTAAAGAACCTCAGTTTCTTGTACAACGGTGGGATTCGCATTCCATCGGCTAAAGTTTATTAGCTCTCTTTCCGGTAAGGTACTTCCAGCATTAACAATTGTCAGATCGCTAATCGCTGAGGCCGCCCTCTCTGCGATGTAAGGAGTCTCCGCACCGACCCTGGAATATCGAAAAGCGAGCATCGCGTCCGCAGCCAGGCCCGCGACAGACTCAAAGGGATTCTGTCCGAGACTAAACGAGAGATCTCTATATTCAGTGTCTCCAAAAGTAAGAGCAATATCCAGTGTTTTCAGCAGCAATGAAGCTGCCGTGAGAGCACGCTGATACTGTCCGACAAATAGCGTTGCCCTCCAGGTTAAAGCGTTAATCTCGCCTATCGAGTCGGCAATGCCAATGTTGCCCGAAGGATCGGTGCAATTCGTGGCATTGTTACCGCAAAGAACATACTTGTGAAGCGAAAGCGGATCTATTGTAGCTCCTTCGACTAAATCCATCGTAGAGAACCTTCCAGACGATGGGTTCATGTAGCGCGCCCGCAGGTAATAGAACCCGAGATTCGCGTCGAACTGTTCCCCGCTGTAGAGATAATCATTGGTGGTGGTCCCTGTCCGCGAGATGAGATTGCCAAAGGCGTCGTAGTCGTAGGTGTCGGTGACCGCAGCGGTCGCGTCGGTCAGGACGCGTACTGAGCCGTGGCCGTCGTAGCCGTAGAAGCTGAGGCTGCCGACCGACTAATCCGTTGGCTGATCAGATCGTGGCCGTAAGTGAAGCTCTTGACGACCGCGCCGCCCTGCAACTCTTCCACAACTTGCGCATAGCCGGTCGGGTTGTTCGTGTCGACCAGATAATTCGTCGTCACGCCGCCTACGGATTTCGCGACCCGATTGCCGTCGCCATCGTAGACGTAACTCACAAGGCCGCCGCCGAGCGTCGATAGACGGTTCTCGAAATCGTAGGTGTAGCTGTTCCCGCCTGACGCTGTCGTGTTGCCGTTGTTGTCATAACCGTCACCGCCCAGACGATCGTTCGCATCGTAGCTTGAAGTCTGCGGCGGAACTGGCGCGATTGACGAAGTTCTATTCAAACGATTGCCGACCGGATCGTAGCTGTAGCTAAACGCTGCCATTGACGCCGTGCGGATCGTTGGTAATCGCTTCGCTGGTGAGGCGATAGAGATCGTCGTAGGTGTAACTGACCGTGCGACCGCTGAGTTCCGTAACGGCCGTGCGATTGCCCGTCGGGCCCAGCGTGTATGAGTAACCCGCCAGCGTCGAAACAGTTGTGCCCAGGGTCATCGTTGTCAGTCGATTAAGCGAGTTGTAGGCATAACTCGAACTGACGCCGTTCGGATACGAATAGCCCTGCAAATTGCCAACGGAGTCGTAGGTGTAATTAGTCACGCCACCGTTAAGCGCAACGAGATTGTTGTCCTGCACCGCATCGAGGCGATTCAGCGTGTCGTAGCTGTAATCGACGCTAATGCCATTTGTATTTGATGAACGCGTCGTCGAGAGGCTGCCGGCTTCATTGTAGGTGTAGCTCAAGGTGCCCAAGGGCGTCTGCTTGCTGGTTAACCGGTTGCGCATGTCGTAGCTGTAAGCGGTCATGCCAGTAGCGTCGTTCATCGTGGATCGCTGACCGCCCGGGTTGTAGGTAAAGCTGACCGTTGGTTGATTTAAAGAAGGGTCCGGAACCTTCCCGAGCAGCCGGCGCATCAGATCGTAAGTGAAGGTCGTAGTCTTGCCGTTGAAGTCCGTCCTGCTCTGGAGATTTCCGGCGCGGTCGTAGCAGTAAGTTTCGAATTGGCCTAAGGGCAGAATGCGCTTTACGCGGCGGCCAAGCTGATCGTATTCAAAACGGGTTGTGTGATTGTTCGCATCCGTTTGCGAGATTTGCTGACCGAGCTCGTCATAGGTGTAGCTGGTTTCGTGGCCAAGCGCGTCTTTGACTTTTGTAAGACGCCCGGGGGCATCATAAGTGAACTGCGTTGTCTTGCCGGCCTGATCAATCCGGGACACAGTACGGCCCAGAGCATCGTAAGCAACGCTGGCGAAGGTGGAGTCGGCGTAAGTGGTTTTTGTGCGCCGATTGTCGCGGTCGTATTCGTAACTCGTCGTATGACCGAGCGCGTCAGTAATTGAAAGCTGGTTGCCATTACCGTCGTAAGTGAAAGTTGTCTCCTGATTGAGCGCATTACTCACTCTCGTCCGGCGGCCGGCATCGTCATAGAAATAGCGCGTGACATTACCGCGCGCATCGGTCGTTGTCAGCACCTGACCCGCAGCATCGTAATTGCTTTGTGTAAAGGTGCCGTCGGCATAAGTGGTCTTCGTCAATCTTCCAAGTTCGTCGTAGCTGTACGAAGTCATATGACCACTGCGGTCTTTGCTGGTCAGGCGACGGCCTTCTGCGTCGTAGGTCGTTTGCTCATGCGCGCCGTCCGCGAAAATCGGTGCGGGTCAGACGCCCCAGGTCGTCGTAGGTGAATTCCGTTCGTCGGCCAAACTGGTCAATGGTGGCGCTTTGCTGGCCGATGGAGTTGTATTCGACCTGGGTAGTCGTGCCGTCCGCAAAAGTGGTTTTCCGCAGGCGATTCAGCTTGTCGTATTCGTAGCTGGTGGTTATCGATTCGACTTGGCCCTGCGCGTTAGTGCGCCTAACGGTTTGGCTGGAACGATTGCCGTTAGCGTCATATGTGAAAGTAGTCTGGTGACCCAGCGAGTCGGTTTCCTTCGTCAGATAACCGCTCGTGTAGGTGTAGGCCGTTATGTTGTTGAGCGCGTCAGACATCGACGTACGCTGGCCGTCAAACACGCTGTAACCAAAACCGGTCGTGTTATTGAGCGGGTCCGTAGTCGTCAGCAGATTCCCCGCCGCGTTGTAGGTATTGGTTGTGACGTGGCCCAGGGGATCAGTCACCGTCAAAACTTTGCCGAGCGCGTTGTAAGTGAACCGGGTCACGTTACCTAGCGGATCAGTCGTACTGGTGCGACGATCGTTGGCGTCGTAGGTGTACGTTGTCGTCTTACCCAAAGCATTTGTCTCGGTAAGCACATTGTCGTTGCTGTCGTACGTGAAAGTAGTCACGTCGCCGCGGGCGTCGGTCTTACTTAGAACATTACCGCGTTCGTCATACTCGAAACGCGTCTGATGGCCGAGACGATCGGTAACCGTCTCAATGCGACCGGGGATATCGTGGAGGTAGCTGATGACTTTGCCGAAGCCATCCGTGTGACTGATCAGACGCCCGCTGGCGTCATAGTCGTTGCGGACTGGCTGAATGCCGCGCGGATCGTGAATCGTCAGCAGGCGATGGCTCGCATCGTAGGTGTAGATGGAGGTGTTGTTTTCGTTGTCAGTGTAAGAGACGAGATCGCCGGCAGAGTCGTAGGTGTACGTCTGCGCGTTGCCGGCCGGATCGATCACACTCTGTATGCGGCCCAGGGCGTCGCGGTTGAAAGTAATGCTTTTGCCGTTTGCATGAATGATGCCGCCGGCGCTTACCGTGATGATGTTGTTGTTCGCATCTCTGATGCTCTGCAGGCCGGCGCGCTGGTCGATGACATAGGCAGTGCCATCCTCGGCAGTGAACTTGAAGAGCGACGAATTAAAAATGTCGACGCCGCCGCCAAAGCCGATCAGATTCACCGGTCCTGGTACGCTGCCGTCAACCTGAAAGTCCGACGAGCCGACTACTTCCAAAGAACCGTGCGTGCCCGGCAGCGGAATAAGAGTCAACGTTCCGGAAGTTACCGCCGTAAAGCGTTGACAATGCGGAGTCACAGCGGCCTGAAACTTAAAGACCTTGCCGCCCGGAAAGGTAACGGTAACCAGGTGCGGGCCGGTGGCTTCGAGACAGTAGTTCGGAATAAGTTCCTGCGAAACTGTTTCGTACCACTTGAAGCCCAGCCTGCCCGACTTCTCGAGCCGGACGTTGTGGAGACCCAGCGTCCAGCCGAAGCCGAAGTCGCCAACGCGTTTATCGCGGCTGTCGTAGGTGCGCGTGACTTCCATCGGCACACCCGCCACAGGGATGTTCAGGTCACTGAAAGAGACGGTGAAGTTGCCGACTTTGAAGTTGCGCTCGATGATCACAGCCTCCGAGACGCGCGCGATTTGTCCGTAGCTGTCGCTGGCCGACAAACGAATATCGAACAAACCATTCAGCATAATGGTCGGGTCGAGTGTGCCGAGCTCGCCGTTGGCTACCGGACCGTTGCCGGAAGCGAAGGTTGTCCAGACGCGATTGTTTGTGTTGTCGTCATTAGCGAGACTGTATTCGAGTACCCATGAGCCGCTGCTGACTGATCCAATTACGGAGCTCGGCTCAGTTACGCTGCTGCCGTCTGTGGGTGCAGTGATTGCGACGGTGGGCGGTGCCACGTTATCGATAACCGTGATGGTGATGTCATCACTCGACGCTTAACGCACCATCGCCGGCAGTTAAGCGGAGAACGTAAATTCCGGGAACGCTGAACAACGCTTTGGTTATGGTTACATTAGAATTGAGGAATGCGACCGTTCCTGGGCCGCTTAGCCTGGTCCAGTTTGTGATCAGGTTGCCGCCGGGCAACCCGTCGTCGCCGGCGCTGCCGTCGAGCTGCGCACCGAGGGTTAGCAGTACTGTTTGGTCAGTACCAGCATTGACGGTTGGCGGTTGATTCTCTGCCGGCGCCGCCAACACTGTAACCATCACGTCGTCGCTTCTGCTGAGGTTGCCATCGCTGGCAGTTAAACGAAGTACGTAGTTTCCGGCACTACTAAATTGCGCAGTTGTTTCGGCACTGCCGGCCGTCCCAAACACTACCGGCGCCGGGCCGTCGACGGTGGTCCAGGCGATGGTGAGGTTGCCGCCCGGCAAGCCATCGTCCGTTGCGATACCGTGGAGCGTGACATTGTCAGAAAGCGAGATGGTCTGATCCGGTCCGGCATTGACCGCCGGCGGCTGATTGATGGGCGCTGGAGCCACCGAGATCGTTACCTCGCTACTGGTCGCTTCCTCACTATCGTCAGCCGTCAGCTTTAATACGTAGACACCCGGTTCGCTAAAGCTCGCGACGGTTGTCAGCGAGTTTGCATTCGCAAAGGTGACCTCGCCGGGTCCGCTCGACTTGCTCCAACCCACAGACAGATTACTACCTACAGGAAAGCCGTCGTCGATAGCGAGGCCGTTGAGATTAGCGGTCGCGGGAATAGCGATTGTTTGATTGGTTCCGGCGTTAACCGTGGGCGCCTGGTTGGGCGGGTTGACTGTGACGGTGATGTCGTCGTCCGCCGCAAGTTGACCATCGCTCGCATTCAGCCGAAGTACATAATTGCCCGCCGTATTGAACGACCCAGAAGTGTTCGCCGCGTTCGCGTTCCCGAAACTTACCTCGCCGGGTCCACTAACCTTGCTCCAGCTTGCCAAGATGCTACTGCCTACTGGCAGGCCGTCATCAGCGACAACGCCGGCAAGCTTGATCGCAACATTGGCCACGGGGCGCAGGCTAATCGAATCGAAGAAGACATCGTTTGTCGTTCCGCTGTTGCGGGTCGCGATTAGTCGAACGCGAACCCAACCAGTACCTACTGGCGCCGACCGTACGTCCTCAGTTAAATGCCAGGCCGCAGTCGATGAGACAGGGCCGGAGTCTAACTGTGCTATGACGGCGCTGTTTGCAGAGTTGCGATATTCGACGATGACGCGTGCCACATCAGGCACAGTCTCCGGTGCGGAACGCAGGTAAGCTTTAATTTCGAACTGCTGCGTACCCGCGTCTATAGTTTTGGAAAAGGCAGAGACGTCCACATCCTGACGCAGCTCCGCCTGTACAGCTTCATTCGCGAAGAAGTAGGCATTGCCCAGCTGCGCTTCGGGAAAATTGTCGCCGCTCTTGATTGTTGCTTGCGTCCAGTCGGCTCCCGGTACTTCAGTCCAACCGGGGATCTCGCCGTTTACCAACACTTGCTCAGCGCTGGAGTTCACAATCAAATTGCCGTGGAGCGCAATTGTTTGATCGGGCCCTGCCGTAGCGTTGGGAGGCTGATTAGTTACGCTGGCATTGACGATCACCACCAGGTCGTCCGTTGTAATCAATTGAGAATCATTGGCGGCAAGTCGGAGTACATACGTTCCAGGCTCGCCGAACGACGCAGTAGTGTGAAGGGCATTCGCACTTGCAAACGTTACTGGAGCCGGACCGCTGAAGACACTCCACGAGACCAGGAGCGCGCTGCCGGGTGGCTGACCGTCGTCAGTCGCAGTACCGTGCAAGTCCACCGTATTCGCAGGCAAGGTAATGGTTTGATCATCACCGGCAATGACAACTGGCGCTTGATTTGGGGGCAGCAGATTTATGATCACATCGTCGCTAACGGTGTATTGAGAATCGCCGGCGGTGAGCCGCAGGATGTACTGACCAACGGTCGACAGGGTAACTGTCGTTTGGGCAGCCTGAGCGTTAGCGAAGCTCACGGAACCGGGACCACTCACGACACTCCAGGCGATCGCAGGCGTGTTACAGGCAGGTAAGCCATCGTCGGTAACCACTCCGTTCAACGTAACCGTGGTTATAGCCAAGGCAATATTCTGATCATTACCGGCGTTAACTATCGGTGGGGAATTGCCAACGCTGAAGCCATACTGCAAATGATCGATCTCGATTCCGCCCAGTGTATTCAGCACGCGAATTGCCGAGATACCGTCCTTGTTATAGGCGCCAAGAAATCTATCTTCCGCAGTAGTGCCGCTGTTGACGTTATCCGGAAAATTGAAAGGACCTTGCAGGCCCATCGAGAAACCGTTGTGATCGAAAGCCTCGAAAGAAACCTGCCCAGCGCCATCTGTCCACACCAAACCGGCATGTGTAGGGAGTGTGCCAAGCACGTTGGCATTAAAGTTGAATCTAAGGCCGGCCGCGCCATTCAAACTGATGTAGGAGTCTCCGTTTAATCCGCTGCCATCGATTACTCCGTCATCTGCGTCGATTGAATCGTGAAGATTCGACCCGAAAATTACACTGGTGACGCCACCGGCGCTGGCGATCACGCCCGGTGTATTCAGTAGATGGTCTTCAAAGGTCTCTAAATAAAAGTAACTTGGATTGCGACCACTAAGCGGGCTATCCGCAAAACTGAGGTAAGGCGCCGGTGCGAAGTACTGCGACGTGCCAACCTCGACCACATTCACCGTCACAGTCAGATCGTCGCTGCTCGAGAGTCGCGTGTCATTGGCGGTCAATCTCAGGATGTACTTACCGGCCGCGCTGAAGGTTGCCGTTGTTTGAGCGGCGCTGGCATCGGCAAAGGCTACGTTACCCGGCCCAGTGACCTTGACCCACACTATGCCCAGGGGAGTGCCGCTCGGTACGCCATCGTCGGCCACGCTGCCGTTTAGACTTGCAGCGCAAGGTAGCGTGATGGCCTGATCGACTCCTGCGTTCACAGTTGGCGCGGAGTTTAAGGTTGTGCTTGCGGTGTTGCTGCTTGCCAGGTACAGAGCATCCCCAGCCCATGTTGCTGACAACATCGCTACGTTCGCGGTGGCTGAAACAGGCAGGGTGATTTCCGCAGTACCGCTGGCGTCGGTGGTGGCGCTGCCGGTAGTTCCATTTAGATTGAATTGAATTGCCCGGTTCGGAACTCCGGAGTTATCAAAGGAGTCAGTCAGCTTTATCCGACTGAGAAGTTCCTCTCCGAATCCCTGAAGCGAATTAGCCAGGAAGGTTATGGACGTGCCTCGCCTGTTAACAACGTAAGTTGCACTATCAGATCCGATACCGCCGTCTCTGTCTGTTACCGCAAAAGTCACCGTGTATGTTCCGGGGTTGTTATACGCGTGGGTCGTAGTGGCATTGGCAACTGTGCAGTTGACACATTGAGCCGTCTGGCCATCACCGAAGGTCCATTGGCCCTGCAAAGTCAGGCTGTCGAGCACACTTTGATCCGTAATTGTCGGCACACTGGACCAGGCTTCACCCCACACCACAGTCTTGCCGTTGGGAATGTCAACTGCGGGCGCGACATTCAACACCACAATGTCTTTGTTAGCCGTGTAGCTGATGCCGAGCGGATCGCCGATACTCAAGTTGACGTGATAAGTGCCGTTCTCGGCGAACGTATGCAGGCTTGTGCTTGCTGTTTGAGACAAAGTGAATCCGTCGCCGAAATCGTATTGCCGCACGGCCGTCGGCTGTTCTAACAATCGCGTGACGTCGGTGAAACGAACCTGATCGCCACCTTCGTGCGCAATCTGGGGTGATCCAGCAAACTCGACACGTAACGAATCCAGTACGCGGTAGAGCGCCTGACGCGTGCTGGTGAGGCCGCTCGCGTCGCTAACCGTTAGCGAAACTGTGTAATCGCCGGGCGCCGCATAAGTGTGCAGCGGATTTCGTTCGCTGCTGGTTTCGCCGTCGCCAAAATCCCAGGACCACGACACCAGCTGGTCGTCGGCATCGGTCGAGCGATCGATGAATCGCGTGCTGGTACCAATTTGATCCGTCGAATAGACATAGAAACTCGCCAGGCCAAAACGGCTGCCGCCGTAGTTGTTCTTGAGTAATAAACGAACGTAACGCGCCGGCGCGGGCGAGAAATAGAAATCCTGTAACTGCGTTGAATTTGCCAGCGTGCCGCTGAGAACCGTGGTGAAAGAGGTATCGGTCGCATCAGTGGTTGAAACCTGAAATTCAAAATCCTTCGGCGCGCTGTGCGTTGACGCGATTGCCGGCCTGAGAGCGATGTGCCGGATTGTCTGAATTTCAGCCTGGGGTAAAAGTAATTTCAGCCATTGATTGGTGGGATTGTTGAAGGCAGTAACCCATTGATTGCCCGGATCCAAATCAAGAGCATTACTCGCCGGATCTTCCTGAGTTGAGAAAGCAACTAGCGCCGAGCCGCGCTTCGGAACTGCCAACACTTCAAGCGTGCGCACGCCGATGTGGGCGGCGCTGTAGCCATTCTTCCAGAAGAACTGGACATACTTTGCATTGACGAAATTGGGAAAGACAAACTCCTGCGTGCTCCCATTCAAGGTGTTCGCGAGTGTGCCCGAGTACACAGTGGTGAAAGCGCTGTCGTCAGTAGTCGTAGTCGAGACACGGATGTCAAAATCCTTTGGTCCCTGCGGGCCATTGCTGGAATCATTCACCGGGTTAATGCGCACACCGTAGAGTTTTTGAGACAGTCCGTCCGCAAGCGACGTTTTGACCCAGACATTTGTGACGGCGCTGCTTTGTGAGAACCAGATGCTGTTAACGTCGCTATCGAAGGCGGCCTCGGCAGGATTGAGGTTATCCAGGTGCTGACTCGAGGCGCTGATTATCTGCGCTGATCCTTCAGCAATGACGTCAAACGCCTGAGTATCGATAGTTGGTCCGCCGTTGTTGGTGAGCGGCACATACTTGACGTAGCGCGCCGCTACTTTTCCACCGGGGAAAATGAATGTATAAAGCTGACCGGATGGAATCGCAGTCGCGCTCAGCACTCTCGTGAAGGATGCGTCATCGGGGGTGGTTGCCGAGACCCACACTTCAAAATTCCTGACAGCTGTAGCCTGCGACGAACCAAAGTTCCAGCCGGTTGCCAATTTGATTCCACTAAGTGAATAGAGCCCGCCGCCGGCAAGCTGGATAATCGCGAATGGGTTGGTGGTCACGCCCGGAGTCCAGCCACCGTTGCGATAGCCGAGCAGGCCGTTGGGCGGCAGACTGCCGAACGGATCACTTGAAGAATAGATCGTGGCGCCGTTCGCGATCAGCCCGGGAGACTGGGCGAGGGCGACGTTTGTCTGTCCCGGCAGGGAAATGATGCTATCCGCACTACCGACCGCCACGGGGGTAAAAGTGCCGAGCTGAATTGTGGTGGTACTGCCGTAGTTGGTTTTCGGCAAAAACTTAAGGTAGCGCGCGCGAGCCGGGCCACCGGGCAAGACGAATTCCTGCAACTGGCCGTTGTTGAGCAAAGTGGAGCTTAAGACAGTTACAAAGCTCGCATCGTTGGAGTTTGTGGAAGAGACCTGAACATCGAAGTCGCGCACCGAAGTATTGGCGGTAAGTCCGTTTGCTGCCTGCAGTCGGACCCGATCAATGAATACGGATTCCTGATCGAAGAACTGCAGCTTCGCGAACTGGTTATTAACTCCAGGCGTGGCCCAGAGGGTGCTGATATTACTGTCCAGAATCTTGTCCGCGATCAGAGTGCCGGATGAAGATCCCGATGAAGCAATTACAAACGATCCCGCAGTCCCGCTCGATTCAGGAACGACGAAGTCGGCCATAGGCGGCATGCGCGGATCAATCACGGTGACGCTCAGGTCGTCGCTGGTAGTGAGTTGGGAATCGTCGGTCGCGAGTCGCAGCACATAAGTACCTGCGGCGCTGAAGGAAACGGTGGTGATGGCAGAATCAGTGAGAGCAATCGTCGCCATTCCGGGACCGCTCACCTGCGACCAATGGACCGTGAGACTGCTGTTTCGAGGCCAGCCGTCGTCACTGACCACCGCACTAAGATTTAGTTGGTTGAAGAGCGTTACGCTTTGATCCGGACCGGCGTCAACGAGTGGAGGTTGATTCTGTGGGTCGACCGTAATGATTAGCTCGTCACTATTGCTCAGCTCGCCATCGCTTGCCGTCAGGCGCAGGACGTAGGTGCCCGCCATGCTGAACGTCGCCAGGGTTACCGTCGTATTTGGATTTACAATGCCGGCCGCAGCTGGACCACTAACCACGATCCACGTTTCGGTCAAACTACTACCGGCGGGCCAACCGTCATCGCCAGCTGACCCATTAAGCAGCGCGGATGACGGCAACGCGACTATCTGATCCGGACCGGCACTTACAGTGGGCGCCTGGTTCTCAGGTTGAACCGTTACGGTTAATTCACTCACGCTCGTTAGTTCCGAATCACTCGCCGATAGTCGCAGCACGTACACGCCGGGCTCGTTAAAGGTTGCCGTGGTGTTTGTGAGATACGCTTCAGCAAAGGTCACCGTGCCCGGACCGCTAACCTGACTCCAGGCCACGATCAAGCTGCTGTCTTGCGGTAGCTGATCGTCGGTGGCCGAGCCGTTGAGCGTGGCTGCGTGTGGTAACGCGATCGTTTGATCGGGACCGGCAGCAACAGTCGGGGGCTGGTTTTGAGGTTGTACCGTGATGGTTACGTCATCGCTGCTTGAAAGAAGGCCGTCATCGGCCGAGAGGCGCAGGACATAAGTGCCCGCCAAACTAAAGCTCGCCACGGTATTGAGGTTATTGGAATCCTCGAACGTAACCGTACCGGGCCCGGCAATAACGCTCCAGCTGGTAACGAGAGTGCTGCCTTGTGGCAAGCCATCGTCGCTGGCGCTGCCGTGCAAGGTTGCTGTTTGCGGCAAGGCAAAACTTTGATCAACGCCGGCATCGACTACAGGCGGTTGGTTTGGAGTTTCGCGAGTGACAGTGATACTTGCCGTCGCCTGGTTGCCGGCCTGGTCTACTGCTTGCGCGATGATCGAATTTGCTCCGATGCTTAGTGCCACGCCAGCTAACGTCCAGGTATTGTCGCTGGGTTATAGGTAGCCTGCTGCCCATTCACGTACACATGCGCGACGCCGCTCGCCCCTGGACCTGGATCCGAAGCCGTAACCCGTCACCAGCGATCTGTGAGTCAGTCGTAGTCGAATTATTGGCGGGCGAACGTGATGGCGACGATTGGTGGTGTCGTGTCACCGGGAGGAAATATTCCGCCAATATCAATAATCAGATATGAACCGGGAACACTGGCAAGACTAACCTCAAGGGTATTGGCCGAGACGAGAGTCACCGTACGATCTACTACAGCGACGTTCTGATTGAGATCGCTCGGCGAAAGAATTACTACTCCATTGAGTTTGACGGTCGCGCTCGACACACGGTTGGTGCCGTCCGGAGCGCCATTCTGTATGTGTAACGTGTACGGCGAAGTTGCGTTTGCAGGCAGAGAGAACTGCTCGAGATACTGATTGGGCGGGCCGGTAGTTCTATCGAAACGTCTTGGACCAAACGTGGTTATGCTGCTGCCTGAATGTGCGGGCCAGACAGAACCGATAACCTTGCCACCGTTGAGGGTGACGGAATCTGCGATGACCTGGCCGCGAACCTGTGCAGCGCCGTTAATCGAGACGGTGGCGTCATCTGCGCGTAACAAGCCGGAAATCTGACTGCTTCCGTTCACGTTTACGGAAGAGCCCAGCACGTTCAAACGCACATCACCCGGCGAGGTATAGCTGCCGACGACGAGCGCACCGCTGGTTACGGTCAGGCTTTTCGCGACATTGATCACTACCAGGCCGGTTGCCTGTATTGAGGCGCTGCCATCGAGGTTGAAGGTGTTCGCAAAGTTGTAAGTGCCGGCCGTGAAATTGAGTCGACTGTTACCGTTGACAGTGAAAGTGCCGTAGTTACCGGGCGGGACGTTAACTGTGAGTCCGCTGCGACTGACACTAAGATCGCGCACCGTCTGCCAGCTGCCGATTGCTGCGATGTCTGACTGAGAGTTGATGGAGACTGTGCGCGTGCCGCCGGCCGCCGGAATCGATGCCGGAAAATCCGTGGGAAGCTCGATAGGATCAACGTTGGTGTGGATACGTCCCGGCAGATTCACATCGCCAGCTCAGGTTAACGGTGTAGTTCGACGGACTGCTGACGCCGCCATCGCTGACAGTTCCGGCGTATTGTGCAGCACCGCTCAATTGAATTGCCGGCGTTCCCGGCAAGTACAAATCTGAAGTGATTTGAGTGGTGCCGTTAATGGTGAACGACTCACCCAGTAACACGCGCAGCGAGCCTTCAATGCGTCCACTGTTCAGAGTTGGCTTGTGCTTTGAAACAACGGCGTCGGTGATGGTCGCGGGCAGCGTATCCCCACCCGAAGGCATTTCGTTGAAGGCGTTAACTGAGGCGCCCTCATTTGTTACTTCGCCTGTTGCTGCGTTTGGGCCCGGGTTTATCGCCGCCTGGTCCACGATCTGTTTGGGCAATGCAGTTAGCTTCGCGTTCGGTGATAGCCGAGCTATTGCGACTCGCGGCAGCAACACGCACTGCAAACAGAGTGCGTACATCAGCGACACCGCGAGCAGTTGAGACGTGAGCGCCTTGCGGTTGATAGCAACCGCGGCGCGCATCGTTCGTTTTGTTAGACAGAAATCCAGAGAGACTGATGGGGGCAGGGAAGGACATGTCGGATCCTTTTCAGGTTGTGCGGCGAAGACCTGGGCTGGTCCTCGCCGGTTGTCACTTGTAGCGCGGAAGTAACGAAGCGGGCTGCTGGTTCGTTTAAGAGGGTGAACTGGTACGGATGGGAATATCTACCTGGAGTTGGAACTTGGCAATGCCTGTCCGAGATCGCCGGATTTTTTTTGCTGCAAAACCCCTTACATCCTTGACTGAGGCAATTGAACCTCAACCACGGTTAGCGGGATACCAGTCAAATGATTTGCTGGGACCGCGGGCGCCCCGCCCGCAATGAGCGCGAAGCGCGAAAAGTTGCTTAGCGGTTCAAAACCTGCGCGCCTGCGGCGCGTGGCGGGCGAGGGCGCCCGCGGTCCCAGCAAATCGCTTGAGTGAGTCAAACATGATTCGAGCCAGTCTCGAGCGGACAGATTCGTCGGATTGATTTCTCGGCGACAGTGAGCCGCTCGTATTGACATTCTATACGAAAAGTTTTATCTACTACAGAGCGTCTATAGGAGAAGACATGGCAGGAAAGCAAATTGACCTATTACAGGGCACGCTTCACCTTCTGGTGCTGAAAGCGCTGGCGCCAGGTCCGCTGCACGGGCTCGGGGTTTCATATCGCATCGAACAGATCACGAAGGGTACCTTCAAGGTCAAGCCTGGCTCCCTGTTCCCTGCCTTACACCGGATGGAAGAGGCGGGCTGGCTCCAGCCGTCATGGGGCGAGTCAGAGAACAACCGCCGGGCAAAGTACTACCGCCTCACCGCTGCCGGCCGGCGTCAGCTGGAAACTGAGACGGCGGACTGGCAACGGATCTCCATGGCGATCACCAGCGCCCTAAAGGCAACCTGAGGAGAAGCAGTCGTGCCACTAATTCCTCGCCTGACCAGCCTCTGGCGCAACCTGTTCCACAAGGACCGGGTGGAACAGGAGTTCACCGAAGAGATCCAGGCGTACCTGGAGATGCTGACCGAGATCAAGATCAGGGAAGGACTCACGCCTCAAGAGGCCCGGCGTACGGCTCTCGTCGAGCTGGGCGGGGTCGAGCAAGTCAAAGAAAGAGTGAGGGAGATCAGAATGGGTCAATTTATAGAAACCACGTGGCAAGACATTCGCTGCGGCGTGCGGGCGCTGGTCAAGAGTCCGGTCTTCACCGCGGTAACCGTGCTCTCACTCGCACTCGGGATCGGCGCCAACACTGCGATATTCAGTGTCGTCAACGGCCTACTGCTTCGGCCTTTACCCTATCCCGATGCCGGGCGAATCGTCGATGTGTGGCACACGCCGCCTCAGCAAAGCTTCCCCGGACTCAAGACATTTTCAGTGTCACCAGCGAATTATCTTGACTGGAAGGCACAGAGTAATTCCTTCGAGCAGATGGCCGTTTACACGGATACGGGCTTGAGTCTTACTACAAGTGGTGATCCCCTGTCCTTGAACGGCGCCGCTGTTTCTTCAGACTTCTTTTCGGTGTTGCGCTCGAATGTAATCGCGGGGCGCACCTTTTCAGCCGAAGAGGAACAACCGGGACGCGAGCAGGTCGTTGTGATTGGTCACGGACTGTGGCAGCGAGCTTTCGGAGCCAACCCTAATATAATCGGCCAGACTCTGACCCTCAACAGCCGAAGTTTCACCGTCGTAGGAATCATGCCGTCCGGATTCCAGTTTCCGCTTGAGGCCGAGCTATGGGTACCTCTGGCGTGGGATGACAACGAACGTAAAACCCGATCAGTTCACGACTACGTGGTGATTGCACGTCTAAAGCAGAACGTCTCCCTGCAGCAGGCGCAAGCGGAGATGAGTACGATTTCGAGCAGGCTCGAACAACAATTTCCCGAGGAGAACAAGGGCTGGGGCGCTGTGGTCATTCCGCTCCGAGACGATCTTGTCGGTGATGTCCGTCCGGCGCTGCTCGTGCTTTTCTGTGCCGTGGGCTTCGTGCTGTTGATCGCCTGCGCGAACGTCGCGAACCTGATGCTTTCCAGAGGGTTCAACCGCCAAAAAGAGATCGCGCTCCGTACCGCTCTCGGCGCTACTCGGGTTCGGCTGGTCCGGCAACTACTCACCGAAAGCGTTCTGCTCGCTCTCTCGGGAGGTCTGCTTGGCCTTCTGCTCGCCGGCTGGGGGATTAAGATGCTGGTGCAAATGAGCTCTGGCAGCCTTCCGAATGCCGGCGATATCGGTGTCGACAGTTGGGCGTTGGGCTTTACCCTGGCAGTGTCGTTCGGCGCCGGCATCGTAGTCGGAATCGTGCCTGCCTTGCAGTTTACCAGGGCCAACATCGGTGAAACTCTGAAACAGGGTTCGGGCCGAACCGGCGGCAGCCCCATCAAGCAGCACACCCGCAAGGCACTGGTGATTTCCGAGGTGGCCCTGTCATTAATCCTGCTAATCGGAGCCGGGCTAATGATTCGTAGCTTCTGGAAACTGCAAAACGTCGACCCGGGGTTTGACACCAGGAATGCGTTAACGATGAGCCTCGTTTTATCGTGGGTCAGGTACTCTGAACCTCACCAGGTGCTAGCTTTTGTTGATCGGGCCCTGGAACAGATCCGCGCCGTGCCGGGTGTCGTTTCCGTCGGGATTACCACCAAGGTTCCGCTAATGGGAGGTGGGTCGACACAGCCCTTCAGTATCGAAGGCCGGCCTACAGGGGCAGTCGCGGAGCAGCCGATGGCGCAGACGCGCTACATCAGCCCGGAGTACTTCCGAGCGATTGGCATCCCGTTGCGACAGGGGCGCTTCTTCAGCGACCAGGATCGTGACAATAGCGTTCCCGTGGTAATTATCAGCGAGGCAATGGCGCGCCGATTCTGGCCGGGAGAAAACCCGATCGGCAGGCGGTTAACGCCCTCGTTCCACCTTAAACAAGGGGCGCGTGAGATTGTCGGGGTAGTAGGAGATGTTAAGTCAAGCGGGCTCGACGCCGATGCGTCCGCAATGATGTATTTGCCATTCAAACAATCGCCGCGGCCTTTCATAAGCTTCGTGGCGCGGACCGCCTCAGACCCTCAGAACTTCGTCCAACCTGTTTCGAAGGCGATATATTCAATCGACAAAGAACAGGCGCTGACGGACGTACGGACGATGGAAGAGGTTCTGGCAAGATCAATGTCCGGGAGACGCTTCAACATGACGCTGCTGATCACTTTCGCTGGGGTGGCATTGGTGTTGGCGTCCATAGGAGTCTATGGCGTGATGAATTACACGGTCATGTTGCGCAAGCGCGAACTTGGCATCCGTCTGGCGCTTGGTGCACAGAAAATGGATGTGTTGCGGTTGGTCCTCGGCCAGGGACTGACGCTGACATTGATAGGCGTAGGTGCAGGATTGGTATCGGCATACGCCGTGACCCGCTTGATGGCAAGCCTGCTCTATGGGGTAACTGCGACTGACTATCTGACGTTCGTCAGCGTTTCGGCTGTGCTTATCGCGGTGGGACTTCTGGCTTCTTACCTGCCGGCGCGGCGCGCCACGAAAGTGGACCCGATGATCGCCCTGCGGACTGAGTGAACGAGTATTACGCCTTTCACGAGATCCTGCGCGTTACGAGAAGAGTTACCTTCAGTACGCGTGACATGAAAACAACCGTTTAAGAGGGTAGTGTCCCAATTTGGTTTTTCTGTAACGCAAACTGTTAGTTTGCGCGCGCGTTGAATGCCGGTCAGCATCGCAAACTAACACTTCTATCATCCTGTCCTCTCCGAGACACGACTCAATGTCCGCACGCGGCTTGGCCGCCGAACAGTGCGGAAAGGCTCTGCCTTTCCGATCAGCTGCTCTTATTTTTTGAGGCTGCGCCTCAATCTGTTGACGCCATTTCACGGCTGTACTACTCTTGCGCCGCTAAGAGCGAATTCGACAAACGCGAAGTACCCAGCTTCGCACCCTGCCACATCAATAACGTTGCCAACCTTTCCGTTAACATCGTCGGTCGATGATCGATGATTCGGATAGCCTGATCACCTTAGAGTTCCGAACAAGAGGATATAAAAATGAAGTCCACCCCAGCGCCCCGGTTCCAGCGAGCAAATAAGCGTCTCTTTCTACTCACGCTGGTTTCACTTGTCGCGGTCGCAGCGCTGCTGAGTCTTGCCGTGTCCGCTAACAACGCGAACCGCGCCGCGAAGGCCCGCGCTGAACAAGCAGCCAATGCAAAGTCGGCCATCAATCCCCTTGTTCAAGACAAGCAGCCAAATGCAGCGGCGGTTACGGTGCAGACTGCCGGGCTCGGCAAGCCATACTTTAACTTCAGGGATGGTCAGCAGATGCGCGTGGCTTATCGCGGTGAGCAAAATCTGACGGCAGCGTTGCAATCGGGTCAGGCTCAGCCACGGTCGCTCGGATCAATTGTGCTGGCTAACGATGCAGTGCCCGATTTGATCGCAGGCTATGCCTACGGTGGCATGGGAATCGTGACCGTGCAGCATGGTAACCCCGAAGCCTTTGCGCCGCGGGACGACTCGGTCTACCAGCGTATGCATGACGGCTACAACCCAAATTCCCTGCTGCCCACGGCGGAAACGTATCAGGTTCCTGTGGCCGCCGATTTTCTACAGGCGGGTGATTTCAATAACGACAGTCGCAAAGACGTTTTGGTGGCTGCACAGGGGGGCGATCTGTTTCTGCTCGCCGGTGATGGCTCGGGAAACCTGAGCGCTCCGATGCAAGTGGCTTTACCGGGCGTGGTCACTGCTTTGGCTGCGGGCGAATTCCGAGCGCCTGACGGTCGAACAGATTTAGCCGTCGGCGTCGATGGTCCCTCCGGTCCGCAGGTGCTCATCTACGATGGCGCCAACGGCGTGTCGAGCGAGCCTATGATCTTGGGTTTGTCTGCTCGCGCTACTGGCCTGGAATTCGGCGAAATGGATGAGAACCCGTTCATGGGCCTGGCCATAGCTACCGGAAATCAAGTCGAGGTTGTCCATGGCTGGGGACGAAAAACTTCAGCGAGCCTGGAATCGCGCGTCGAGAAAATCGATACCGGCATGAACGTTCGCGGTCTCGCTTCAGGCTTCTTCGTGTGGAGTCGTGAAGGCAGCAAACAACTTGCGGCCCTGGGCGACGACGGCACCATTCGCATTTTCGGGCGCGGCCAATTGAACACCCAGCCGCTTAACGATGAGGAAAAGATGGCGCGTGGCCGACTTCGCCTGCAACAGAAGCGGACGGCGCCGGTTGATATCGAAATGCTTACCGGTTGGCAGGCAGGTCGGGCGGGAAGTTGGACCAGGACACGCGATCTGGTAACTGGGAAAATTGTTGGCGCAGACGCGACCGCTCAGAATTTGCTGCGAAGCGCTCACATCTCTTTCACTGAGACTGACGACCTAATGGTCCTGGGCGGCGGCAGTAAACTCGACATCGTCCATCAAGTCGATACTACGAAAAGCGCCCCAGCGAGTGCGAACTTAATCGGCGGCGACTTCACTGTCAGCAGTCTCGATTCGGCAGACGCGCCGGCGACACTGGCGCTGCCGCAAAAGTTAAATGGCTGGCGTGATCTTTTGGTGATGGAGGCCGACAGTGTGGCGCCGACCGTCGTGCCGCTAGCGCCCACGGCCACTATTACGGTTGACCGCATCGACGATCCCAATGGCGGAGCCCTGGCTGCGGCCTCAGTGTGTGGGGTCGGGCCGAACGATTGCAGTTTGCGCGGCGCAGTGCAATTCGCAAACGCTAACGCGGGAACTGTGATCAGTTTGGGATCGGCTACTTATACGCTAAACACCAACGGTGCTCGTGGTTGCGTATTCGCGGGTGAGAGTAATGCCATCGGCGATCTTGAGATCACCCCAACCACCACCTTCATGGGTGTCACACAGGCTTCAACAATCATTAACCAGATAGGCACCGGCAATGCCTCCTTCCCAGGTGATCGCGTGCTTTGCATGGATGTTAATCTTAGCGTGGGCCACACTTACACCTTCTCGGCAATGACAATAGCCGGAGGCCGGGATTTCAGTGGGCTTGGCGGCGGTGGCTTTCTTGGCGGAGCAGTGGGTACGTCGCTCAGCCTGACCGATGTGACCTTCGCCAATAATCAAACCAACGCTGGAGTTCCTCAGGGTCCGGTGACGGGCGGCGGAGTGGGAGTGTCGGGCGGCAATATGACAGTCACAAACTGCACGTTTGGAGCAGCGAATAATCCAGGCGCCAGTCGCACATCGCTGACGCTGGGAAATGCGGCGAACACCCTCGGTGGCGGTGGTCTTTCCTATTCAGCCTTTGACCCATTGGGTGTTAATGGTGCAACCGGGACATTAACGATTACCGGCACTACCTTTACCCACAATACTTCTTCATCAGTTTCGGGCGGCGGCGCTGGACTTGAGGTTTATGAGACAAACGTGTCAGCCAGCACAGATAGTATCAGCACTTCAGCTTTTACTAGCAATGCAGCGACGGGTACGGCCAGCGGCGGCGGCATCTTTAATAACGGTGTTGCCAGTCTCACTATCGCTACTACCTCGTTCACTTCCAATTCGGCCGGTAACCGGGGTGGGGGACTGTACGTGGCGGGCGGCCTCGGTACATTCCTGAATGGCACGACGCCGAGCATCACTTTCTCCGGGAACACGGCAACAACTGCAGGCAGCAGTATTTCCGCGGCGGGCGCGGTCACTGCTTCCGGTACCAACACAACTATCGGCGGCGACCTGGAGATAACAACTAACGGTACTTGGACCAACAGCGCCGGCAGCGTTATTTCTCCGACGAACTTCATCATGACCGGCACCGCCAACTTTATCGGCAACAACAGCACTACGAATGTCGGTGGCAACTTTAATTTTGGATCGGGGACTTTCACCGCCGGCACCGGTACCTTCAATTTCAATGGCTCCGCTCCGGCGCAAAGCATCACCAACGCCAGCGCAATCACATTCTTTAACCTGACAGATTCAAATACGACGAACCCGCTGACGCTCAACAACAGCTTCGCGGTAAACGGAACGCTTAACATCAACGGCGCCAATGCGATCCTCGCGCCAGTCGCCGCTGCCGTCATTAGCGGCACAGGAACGCTGACCGGCACCGGAACCGCGCGCGTTACGCGCACGGGCGCTGACAGCTTCTTTAGCCAGTACACAATCACGAACAAGACGCTGACTAATTTGACCGTGGAATATATCGGCGCCGCCGCGCAAACCGCTAGCACCACGACCTACGGTAATTTGAAGATCAACAATGGCAACGGCGTAACTTTGAACGCGGGCACCACGACAGTCAACGGTACCTTGACCCTGCAAGCTGGAGCTCTTAACGTTGCTGCCAACACGCTGGTTATTAATAACGGCACCACGGTCGTCGGCGGCAGTCTGACCAGCGGGGCCACCGGAACAGTCAACTACAATCAGAGCAGCGCCGGTCAAAGTGTGATTGCCGGGACCTACGGCAATCTGACTTTCAGTGCCTTTACAAAGGTGCTCGCCTCTAGCGGGACGATTGGCATAGCCGGGACGTTCAATCCGAATGGTGTTACTTCGGGTCACACCATCACGGGAAGCACGATCGACTTTAACGGCGTCGTTGCTCAATCCGTTCCAGCTTTCAATTTCAATAATCTAACGATCAGTGGGTCACGTACCACCTTCAGCGTGACGCTAGTGAACGGTGGAACAATCGGTATTGCCGGCACCTTCTCGCCGACCGCAACTTTCGCCGGCGGCAATTACATCACCACTAACAACACGATTGATTTCAATGGAGCCGGCGCACAGACAATTCCTGCATTTAATTACAACAACCTGACGATCAGCGGTAACCGCGCTGTGGCTATAACTCTCGGCAATGGCAACGTCGGTATTGCAGGAGTATTTAACCCAAGCATCACCGGCAACACCTGGACGGCGAACCCGGCGAACATCGTTGTCTTCAATGGTGCGGCCCTGCAAACCATCCCGGCCTTTGCCTTCTTTAACGGCCTGACCCTGAGCAACGCGGCCGGTGCAAATCTCAGCGGCAACGTAACAGTGCTCAATGGCCTGAGCTTGAATGCCGGAACGCTTGGTGTCGGAACCAACACGCTTACCCTAAATGGCGCTGCCTCTTTCGGGGCCGGCACGCTGACCAGTAGTCCGACTGGAACCGTAATCTACAACCAACAGTCGCCCGGACAAGCCACCGTCCTGGCTGCCAATTACGGGAACCTCACGTTCAGCAACTTCAGTAAAACGTTGGCATCCACCGGCACCATCGGGATCGCGGGAACGTTTACGCCCGGAACTGGCACCGGCCACACCATCACCGGCAGCACGATCAACTTCAATGGCGCGGGTGCGCAAACAATTCCCGGCTTCACCTATAACAACCTGACCAGCACCGGGGCCGTTGCGCGTACGCTTGATCCGGTCAACACTATCAAGATCGCTGGCGTATTTACGCCGGGCGCGAGCACCTACACAGTCACTGGCAGCACGGTGGAATACAACGGCGCCGCGGCGCAAACACTGCCCGCAACCTTCACCACCTATAACAATCTCACTTTGAACAATATAACGACTGTTGCCGGTTTCGCAGGTCTTACCGTCAACGGTTTGCTGCGCGTGCAGGCAGGCACATTCACCAGCAGCAGTAGCTACAACAATGTCCAGATTGACAGTGGCGCAACGCTGGCGGGCACTAACGCCACCACGATCAACGTTTCCGGAAACTGGACGAATAACGGCGGCACGTTCACGCCTAACGGCAACACTGTTAACTTCAACGGCGGCGCCGGGCAGACGATCGGGGGAACGTCTGCGTCGCAAAGCTTCAACGATGTCACGGTCAACAAAACGGGCACGCTCGATGTCGGCGGCAGCACTACCAGTCTGACTCTGCATAACTTGACGCTAACCACCGGCACGTTCGCAGCCGGCACTGCAGCCACCATCAACGTCAACGGTAACTGGGTCAATAACGGTGGCACGTTTACGCCGGGTACGGGCACCGTTAATTTCAACGGTTCAGTACCACAAAGCATCAGTGGCAGCGCGACCACGCAAACGTTCCAGGGCTTTACCGTCAACAAGAGCGGCGGTTCAATCCTGTCGGTGGCAGCCAGCACCAACACACTGGACATCAACGGCAACGTAACCCTGACGCTGGGCAACTTCACGGCGGGAACCGCGACCGCCATCACCGTGGCTGGTAACTGGACCAACAACGGCGGCTCGTTAACACCGGGAACGGGGACGGTGACTTTTGATGGCGTTGGGGGCCAGACTATCGGTGGTACGACAGCGACTACCTTCAACAATCTGACCAACGGGAACGCGAGTGGCCTGGCGATATCTTTCGACAACACAGTGAATGGCATTCTGGCCCTGACCAGCAGCGACATCACGGTGGCAGCCACCCGGACGCTTACGCAGCCCGTCGCTGGCACCTCCAGCGGCACGTTCGATGTTAACGGCCGCTTGCAGCGCACCGGCTTTGTTAGCGGCGGCCCAGCGCTAAGCTTCGGAAACCCGTTCAATACGATCCAGGTAACGGCGGGTACTGCACCTGCAAACATTGTGGTGGACCTGACCCGTTCAGTGCCTACCGGCACGCAGAGTTTCCCCACCGCAGTTCAGCGTACCTATACCATCACTCCGAGCGCGGCTGGTTTCACCGGCACCTTGCGGTTGCACTACCTCGATTCGGAATTGAACGGTAATGTTGAAGGCCCGAATTTCATCTTCAGGCGCTTCACCACTGGGATTGGCTGGCAACCCGTGCTTCCGACCAGTTCTGACTTCGGCAACAACTGGCTGGAAGCTACTGGCGTTACTACCTTCTCGCCCTGGACCATGAACTCCACGGCGGCGCCGACGGCAACCAACGGAGTCATTAGTGGACAGATCATGGATGAGCAGGGCAATCCGGTTGCCGGCGCAGTGGTGAGACTGCAGGGAACACAGAACCGCAAGTTCATCACCGACGCGAATGGCTACTATCGCTTCGACAATGTAGAAACCAACGGCTTCTACACGGTCACGCCTGCGCGCGCCAACTACAGCTTCAGTCCGGCTGAGCGTTCCTTCAGTCTGGTGGGACAGACTACCGAAGCAACCTTCGGCGCGACGATCGTGGACGACGGGTTTGAAAATCCCTTAGACACGCCCGAGTACTTCGTGCGGCAGCACTACCTTGATTTCCTGAATCGCGAACCGGATGAAGCCGGCTTCAACTTCTGGAGCGATCAGATAATCGGATGTGGCACTGACCAGGGCTGCATTGAGCGGAAACGCGTGAACGTTTCGGCTGCCTACTTCCTCTCGATTGAGTTCCAGCGCACCGGCGGACTGGTGGATGGACTCTACCGCGCCGCCTACGGTGCTCGTCCCGACTTTGCGCACTTCCTGCCCGACACACGGACAGTTGGGAACGGGGTGCGGGTGGGCCTCGACGGCTGGGAGGCCTTGCTGGCAAGCAACACGGAAGCGTTTGTTAACAGCTTCGTCAACCGGACGGAGTTCCACGCGGCGTACGACAATCTGTCCAATGCAGATTATGTTGACACGCTAATCTCGCACACCGGAGTGAGCTTCACAGCGGCCGAGCGTGATGCGCTGTTGAGTGGCTTGGGAACAGGCGCAATGACGCGAGCTCAGGCGCTCAGGAGTATTGCGGAGGACGGACGTTTCGTAAGCGCGAAGTTTAACGAAACGTTTGTGATGATGGAATACATGGGTTATCTCCGCCGTGATCCCGACGCCAGTGGCTTCGCGTTCTGGCTGAATAAGCTGAACCAATTCAACGGCAACTTTGAACAGGCGGAAATGGTTAAGGCGTTCATCGTCTCTGGTGAATACCGCGACCGCTTCCCGCGCTAGCCGGGAAAACTAATTGGCCGCGGATTCACGCGGATCAACGCCGATCAGAAATAGGAGCAATTCTGATCTGCGTTCATCCGCGTAAATCCGCGGCTTAATTATGTAAGAGCCGTTGGCCAGATGCCTGCGCCTCAATTGGAGGCTTAGCCTCCAGGAAAATAAAAGAGGCTTCACGGTAAGGCAGAGCCTTACCGCACTGTGCGGCGGCAAAGCCGCTTGAGGTTGCTGTTTGCAAGCGCCATCAACCGCTCGGATGAGTCTTGAGCCACTCGGCGCGCAGCATAAAGCTGCCTTCGGTAACTATGCGATCGCCAACGCTTAGGCCTTCCAACACCGGGTAGAAGCCATTACTTTCCGGGCCAAGCCGAACCGCACGGAGAGCGAATTCATTCGGCTTCTCGCTCGCAACAAACACGAATAGCTGATTGCCAATGGTTTGAACCGCACCTTTAGGAATGACCGGCACAGTTTTCTCCGCGAGCCCGAGTGCGCCGAAGGCGATGTTGACGTACATGCCAAGCTTGAACATTTGTCCGGGATTCGCTAGTTCGATACGGACTTGCGCTGTGCGGGTCGCGGGCTCGATCTTCGGATCGACATAAGAGACCCGACCGCGAAACACGCGACCTGGGTAAGCATCCGAACTGACGTTTGCACCGCTGCCCACGCGAACCGTCGCGAGGTCTTTTTCATAAACCTGGCCGACAACCCAAACGCTCGACAGATCTGTTATGCGCATCAATTCCTTGTTTGCTTCAATTACTTCACCGGTATTCACGGAGCGACTTGTCAATGTGCCTGAGGACGGCGCTGTCACAATGACTTCAGAGCTGATCTGCGAAATCGAATTGAGAGAATTGATCCGCTGCGGTGACAGGCCAAGCAGCAGGAGCTTTTGGCGCAGACTGGCGAGGTTAGTTTCTGCTTCGCGATATTCAGTATTGGCGGTCTCAAGATCCTGCCGACTGGCAGCGCCAATCTCCACCAGCTTCATCGTTCGCAAATGATGACGATGGTGTTCGTCAAGAGCTGCCGCCGCCGCAAGGTAACGCGATTGGGTATCAGCCAACTCATTGCTGAAGATCACTGCGACTCTTTGCCCACGTTTGAAGTTCTGGCCAAGTTCGCCGCTAACGCTGCGCACAATCCCGCCCACCAGCGAAATCACTGGCGTCTCCTTGTAGCTGTTCGCTTGCACGGTTCCAGTTGTTATCTGCCCTGCAGCATCACCCGCCGGCTGTTCGCCAACAGTTTCGAGCTTGAGGCCGGCGCGCTGAGCTTGTTCGGGCGCGAGTGTCAGTTTCTGATCACCGGTAGTTGCTGTTTGTGGACTAGATGATTCTTCGAACGAAACAGATCGCGGCGCCGGAACCGGCTTGCCACTCTTACCAGGCCACAATATCCAAGCCAGGACGGCAATCGCCGCAATCGCCACGATCCCCACCGAAGCAACGATTACGTTTCTCTTGCTCCTCGGAGGTTTTCCGATGCCGCTCTCACTTTGAGTCGGTAATGATTCGTCCCTTTGACCTTCAAGGTCTTTTTCATTGTTATCTTTCATCGCGTTATCAACTCCGGTGAAGCCGTGGCGCGCGAAATCTCTACCCGCGCGTTGTAAACCGCCAACTGGGCGTCAATAAAATCATTTTCCAGCTCGATGAAACGGCGTTGTTCGCCGATATAGTCGATCAAAGTTTTCGAACCCAACTCGTAGGTCTGCCTGACAACATCAAGATTGGCCCGGGCAGGATCACGTACTCCCAAACGAAAGATTTCCTCCGCGCGGACTGCGCGATCGTATTGCGCATAAGCGGCGGCGACCTCGCGACGCACGGTCAACTCTGCGAATTCACGTCGTTGTTTTGTTGCCTCAGACTCGGCGACGGCAGCTTCGATCGCGCCCTGATTCTTATTCCGGACCGGCAAATCCAGGGAGATGCCAAACTTCAAAAAGTGAAATACATCCTGGATAGGCGCTAACTGGCCGTTGTCGTTAACGCCGAAAAGCATGAAGCTGGAATTCATTCGCTGATAGCCCGCCGAAACGCTTGCGTCGAGTCGGCCTTCCGCGCGCGCTTGCTCAATCCGGGCGATAGCGAAGTTCTCAGCCGCATGAAGTGCCTGGAGGTCGGGCCGTTCGCGCAGCGCGCGTTCCGTAGCCTCCGCAACCGGCGGCAGTTGATCGATCAAATTGCTGAAGTCGCCGCGTAGTCGTAAGGGCTCTTCCGGTTTCAGGCCGATCAGATTCCTCAACTCAAACATCACCGCTTCAAGTCTTCCTGCGGCAGTCTCACGTATCGAACGCAACCGATTAAGTTCAACCAGAGCCATGTTCTGCTCAAGTGGGGGCGTGGCGCCTTCCAGGACTCTCGCGCCGATCAGATTGAAACTCTGTTGGTTTGCTTCGACGAGTTCATCCGTGAACGAAAGTTTCAGCGCCTGGGCCAGCCCTTCGCCAAACTTAGCCCGGACTTCAGCGGCCAGGACATTCTCACGATTGGCAACTTCGCTTTCTCGAACCTCTACTTCTCGCTCAGCGACTGCGATTCGCGCGCCCCGGCGACCCCCGAGTTCCAGCGGCAACATCGCAGTTGCCATCAGGCTATTGTCTTTGCCGGGAATCTGACGGGTGCCCTCAAGGTCCAGCGTTGGATTTGATCTGAGCCGCGCCTGTTTTACCATCGCGCGGGCCGCGTCGATTTCCGTTCTAGCTGCTTCAAGTTCGCCGTTGTGAGCGAGCGCGTAAGCAACCGCTTCGTTTGCAGTCAAGCCATTCGTTTGATCGAGATAGCGCGAAAGCGTGGAAGTTTGACCAGCTGAATTAACGTTTGTCGTGGCGTTCGAATTCGACTGGGAGGAATCAACGGTTTGAGCAAGGAGACTTGTGCTCGCAAGCAGGAGGATAGTCAAAAGAGTTGCGACAACGAACCCGCGAAGCGGGTGGCAGAATGTAGCCCCGGGCGTAAGCCCGGGGTAGGCTGAATAGTAAAGACCGTGAGCCCCGGAGGGGCGGCAGACCTTACGAATTTCTGCCGCCCTCTTCGAGGGCTCAAAGATTACGACGGACTGGATCCTCGGGCTTACATCCGGGGCTACTATTCTGTCGCCTGCTTCGCAGGCTGGTTGAGACATACAACTCATCTTGTGGTTTGCTCTTGCCATCGAAGTACAACTATGTCGCGTGCTTGATTTCTGGTTCTGTTGTCGCCACATTGTTCGGCTGCTTCTTCTTCAACTCCCTCTCGTGCAGCCAAAAGAAGATCACCGGCGTCACGATCAGCACATGCAGCAGACTCGACACCATGCCGCCTAGCACCGGCGTTGCCAAGGGCTTCATTACTTCGGCGCCGGCGCTGGTGCTCCACATGATGGGGAGCAATCCGGCCACTACGGTTGAGACCGTCATCACCTTTGGCCGCAAACGCAGCAACGCTCCTTCGGTTACTGCTTCCATTAGACTTTCGCGCGTCAAGCCACCGTCCCGTTCCCGCCTTCGCTCCACCGCGTCTTTCAAGTAAATCACCATCACCACACCGGTCTGCACCGCCGTGCCGAACAGCGCGATGAAACCGACCCAGACAGCGACTGAGAAGTTGTAATTCAACAGCCAGAGCAGATAGATACCTCCGGTAAGCGCAAAGGGAACCGCGAGCAGCACGTGCGCCGCTTCCAGAACGGAATGGTAGGTGAGATAGAGCAGTCCAAAGATAATCACGAGCACAATCGGGATGACGAGCAGAAGACGATTGCGCGCTCGCTGTTGGTTCTCATACTGACCGCTCCACGCAATGTAATAGCCGGCGGGCAACTGCACCTGGCTGCTAATGGCGCGTTGCGATTCCTCGACGAAGCTGCCCACATCACGACCGCGCACGTTTAGAAGAACCGTGCCGCGCAATAGCCCGTTCTCGCTGGAGATCATCGTTGGCCCCTCGACTGTTCGGATGTCCGCAAGTTGAGCCAGGGGAATCGGAGCGCCGGCTGGAGCGGTGATGGGAATCTGCGCGATGGCTTCCGCGCTGTTACGAAATTGTGGCGCATAGCGCACGCGCATGGGAAAGCGCCGGCGGCCTTCGATAGTGACTGTCAGGTTCGTTTCGCCAATACCTTTTTCAATGACATCCTCGATGGTGCGCGGGTCGATCCCATACCGTGCTGCGGCCGTACGGTTGATGTGAATATCAATGTAAGGCGCACCACTGATCTGTTCCGGGTAAACATCCTTCGCGCCGGGGACCTTGCGTACCACGTCGGCGATCTTCCGCGACACTTCTTCCAAAGTCTTCAAATCGTTGCCGAAGATCTTGATCCCGACCTGCGAGCGAATCCCTGTCGAGAGCATGTCGATACGGTTGATAATCGGCTGCGTCCAGATGTTCGTTACTCCCGGCATTCGCAGCTTCTCGTCCATCTCCGCCAGCAGAGACTCGCGGGTCATCCCACTCCGCCATTGCTCCGGCAATTTCAGATGGACAATTGTCTCGTTCATGTTTACCGGCGAGGGATCAGTCGATGTCTCAGCGCGGCCTGCCTTTCCTACTGCTGACTCGACTTCGGGAAAGCTCTTCAGGATTTCATCCTGCTTGCTCATGATTTTCAGAGCTTCATCGATGGAAATGGCCGGATCGGTTACCGGCATGTACATCAGATCGCCTTCGTTCAGCGGCGGCATAAACTCGCTGCCGATACCGGTAGCCAGGAAAATCGCGCCCGAAAAAAGCAGGAAGGCGATAGATACCGTGAGGAGGCGGTGACCTAATGCAAAACGAAGAGCAGGACGGTAAATGAACTGCAGCCCCCGCATCACGGGATTCGATTGTTCCGAGTGAAATTTGCCGGCGAGCAGATAAGTACAAAGCACGGGCACGAGCGTTACGGCAATGAGAGTCGCGCCCACCATCGCGAAGGTTTTGGTAAATGCCAGCGGATGAAACAGCTTGCCTTCCTGACCGGTCAGGGAAAACACCGGAACGAAGGCAAGTACGATGATCGCCATGGAAAAGAAAACTGGTCGGCCCACCAGCTTGGTTGAATCGAGCACTGTGTCCCAGACAGCTTTTCGATCTTTTGGATCGATCTTTCGCTGTTCCAGAAAGCGGAACGCATTCTCAGTGACGACAATTCCGGCATCAACCAGTACGCCAATGGCGATTGCGATTCCCGCCAGTGACATCAGATTCGAGCTGATACCCATGTAATGCATGAACAGAAAAGAGAGCAAGACCGCGAGCGGCAGCGGGATTGTCACGATTAGGATCGAGCGAAAGTGTGCGAGGAAGAGGATGTGGGCGAGCGTTACGAGAATCAGTTCTTCGATTAGCGCCCGCTTTAGCGTATGCGTCGCTCTTTCAATAAGCTGAGTGCGATCGTAGAAGGGCACGATCTGCACCCCCGGCGGGAGGCCCACTTGCAGCGCGCTGATCTTTTGTTTCACCGCATCGATCACGTCGAGCGTGTTCACGCCGTAGCGTGCTATCACGACCCCGCCCACCGCCTCCGTGCCGTTCTTGTCCAGCGCACCGGTGCGGAATGCGTTTCCCAGTTTCACGTCCGCAATGTTTCGTACATACAGCGGCGTGCCATTGGGAGCGCCAATGACGATGTTTTCGACATCGCTCACCGACTCAATCAAAGCAATGCCGCGCACCACAGTCCATTGCCCTGCCTGTTCAACTACATTGCCGCCGACGTTATTGTTGGAACGCTCAACTGCCTCCACGACCGTAGACAACGGCATTGAATAAGCGCGCAGCTTGTTTGGGTCGACATCTATCTGATACTGCTGCACGTAGCCGCCGACGCTCGCGACTTCGGCAACTCCTGGAACCGAGTTCAACTGATACCGGACATACCAGTCTTGTAGCGTCCTCAGATCGCGAAGATTGGTTTGATTGCTTTCGAGCGTGTACCAGAAGACCTGCCCGACGCCGGTCGCATCCGGGCCGAGCGTGGGTATCACCCCTTCGGGCAATTGCTTCGTAACAAGATTCAGTCTCTCGAGCACACGCGTTCGCGCCCAGTAAAGATCAATGTTGTCTTCAAAGATGATATTGACCATCGAGAAGCTGAACGCCGAACTAGCGCGCACGACGCGCACGCCGGGAAGTCCCTGCAGGCTCGTTACCAGCGGATAAGTAACCTGGTCCTCAACCTCCTGCGGCGAGCGTCCGGTCCAGTCTGTGAAGACGATCACCTGGTTGTCAGAGAGATCAGGGATCGCGTCGATTGGAGTGCGCAACAAGGCCCAATAGCCCAGGGCCGCGAGACCCAGATAGATCACGAGCACCACACCGCGATTCCGCAGGCTGAGTTCGATTAGTCGGTGAATCATTGTACGCTAACGCTAAAGGTCGTCTTTCCTGTACCTGCTGCGCCTTCATACGCCAGTTGCGCTTGCCATTCGCCGCCGTGACCAAGGTTCACTTTGCCGCGATAGACTCCGGGCGTGCTGGTTGTCGTGAAAGTCACAGCGTCGTTCATCGCAGTCATACTGCCCATCTGTGGCATGTAAAAGTTGAGCGATACAGCGCCGACGTCGACTGGCTTGCCGGAGGCGTCGGTGAAAGACAGCGTTACCTCTTGATCGCCCTGTTTCAATTGGCCCGTGCTATTCGAAAGGGTCGCCGTGAGATTTCCCACCGGTGCGCTCTTGATCACCTTGCCGGTCGCGACACTGCCGCTGCCTCCAGTCTTTGGGCCACATGCAGCAGTGATGGCGAGAATAAGAGCCAGTGTGATTCCGGTTACGATTACAGATTTCTTCATGAACCAAGCCTCCAATGAGTCGAAAGAGAGTGGTTTCTGGCGCCCAAAGCACACGAATGCGCAACGCGCCGTTGCAGCTTCAGAGAAGAAGACACACTGCGGCCCTGGTGGTCGCTAAATCAGAAGGGAAAGATTGCGGATATAACTAGCCTGGAGGTTGGGTAGAAAGACTTTGGTCGAATGGGAACATTCGTATGGCTTTGGCGCAGCCAGAGGAGACTGCAGGACTGCCGGATGAACAACTGCAACACTGAAGGAAGGCGGACGCAGATTAAACGTTGTTCCGCTGGAGCCGGTCTCTTGCGGAATGGAGATACAACACTGCTCGCTGGAGCCGGACTCACTGTCAACCGATGCACTCGGATTCTTCTTACAGCATGGCATGGTCCCTGAGCCCGCCGTTGCTTCCATGCCGGCCATCTGGCAGACATGTTCGTCCTGAAGCCGTGCCGTGGCAGCCATTACGCTGCCACCGATCACCAGCGCCAGAATCAGAGATGAAAACCGCTTAAGCATCCGTATCTTAACGTCAACCAAATCTGCCAGGTGAACGGTTTCTGGCAAAACCACTAAACGGCTCGTTTATTGAGACCGCAGTATATAACAAGTCTGGCTGGCTTGTATGTGCCCCAGCACACGTAGACTTGCCCTTTCGGGCACTCGTCTTTTTGCCTTTCAGCAACACTAGTGCCGCAAGGTAAAGCTTTGATTGCTTGCGGATTTGTCGTCCATTCCCGTGGATTCTGCCGCTGCGGGCTGCGGACATTTTCGCAAATGCTCGCAACCAGCGATGCCTTTCCTCGAAATGCCAAGGGCATTGCCCAGGTCGATCGAGGGCACAAACGTTGCACTGTGTATTAGGACACAGACGCTAAAACCGAAGCAGGAATACCGAGGGTTCTGCAAATTGCAGCAGTCTTGACTGCTCAGATGCCCGTCAGGAAATGAGGAGAAGATAAACATGAAACTGAATACACGCGCTCTGCTGTCAGCAACAGCAATCATAATGGTTCTGTTAGTTTCGACCGCAGCCTGGGCGCAACACAAGCACACACCCGGCGAACCAAAGAAGCCGGGCATGGCAGGGATGAAGTCAGAGATGGCCATGATGATGAATTCGCCGCACCACCTGCTGATGACGGCCCACATGAAGAGTATGTCTGACTTCGCCAGGGCACTCCGCGATCAGGCAATGAAGCCTGAAGCTCTGGACGCTGAGTTCGCTCGCGCGACTGTTGCCGAGCTAAGACATAACCTGGATGCCATGGAAGCCATCCACCAAAAACACATGGAAACGATGAGCGCTGACATGAAATCGAAGATGCAGATGATGATGGAAAAAATGGACAAGGACCGCTCAATGGTGAAGGACCTGGTCAGCGCACTCGAGACAGATGTACTCGCCGATACGCCAGACTCTAAACAAGTGGCAGCGCATGCTAATGCTCTTCTCAAACACTTCGGAATGATGTCGAAGATGCATGGCGGAAGCAAAGCAGGTAAGAAGATGGCGATGAGAAGAAGATGGAAATGAAGAAGATGTAAGACCCAGCCTTCGCCACTTCTGCTGTTGAAAGAGGAGATTAATGTTATGAACGAATCGAACAAGACACCGCTAATCATCGCGCTTGTCGTGGTCATCGTGCTTTTTCTGTTCTTCGGCGGCGGGGCAATGACCGGATCAATGCTGGGCGGTGGGATGATGGGACAAGGCGGCATAGGCGGGTACAGGATGGGACACACATGGATAAACGGCGGGTTCAGTTGGATGTGGATTCCCACGTTGCTTACCCTCGCTCTCGGCGTCGTGCTTGGTTGGGCGATCTTAGCTAAGAAGTGACCGCCCTAAACATGAATCGCCAGCTCTCCGGTAAGGAAACAAGATGCCCATTTTCCATCCCGAACGGCACCGCACGCAGCACATAGGCTGGCTGCGCGCGGCCGTTCTTGGTGCAAACGACGGCATAGTCTCGACCGCTAGCCTGGTTGTTGGCGTGGCTGCGTCACATGCAACACATACCGCAGTGTTGGTGGCCGGTGTCGCAGGCCTGGTAGCAGGAGCCATGTCCATGGCTGCTGGTGAGTATGTTTCGGTCAGCTCCCAGTCCGATACCGAGCAAGCGGACATCGGACGCGAACGAAAGGAACTCGCTGCCAATGAATCCTACGAACGGAAGGAGCTTGCTGCCATCTACGTCAAGCGCGGGCTCGATGCGAATCTGGCAAATCAAGTTGCAGAACAACTAATGGCGAAGGATGCACTTGCCGCACATGCCCGCGATGAATTAGGCATCTCAGAAACCATTAGTGCCCGACCAATTCAGGCAGCTCTTACTTCCGCTGCAACCTTTTCAGTTGGCGCCGCACTACCTTTACTGGTGGTCATCATCGCGCCCGCAGCTCGCCTCGGGATGCTGGTTGCAGGAACTTCTCTTTTGTTTCTCGCACTGCTCGGCGGCCTGGCGGCTTATACCGGCGGCGCCCGCATCCTGATCGGAATAGCGCGAGTTACATTCTGGGGAGCACTGGCAATGGCAATAACGGCGGGCATCGGAGCCTTGTTTGGGACGGTTGTGTAAACTTTGTTGAGTAGAAAAATTAGGAAGAACTTCCGCCACGCCTAAAAAGACCTTGGCTAATTGGTCAGTTCTGATCATTCGGCATACTCATGGCAGGGCACGAATTCTTCATCTCAAGTAACGAAGCGGGCTGCGGGTTCGTTTACGAGGGTGAACTGGTACGGATGGGAATATCTACCTGGAGTTTGAGACGTTGGCAATATCTGTGCGAGATCGCCGAACTTTTTTCGCTGCAAAAAATCTTTACATCCGGTCATTGGCACCGCAGCTTTAGCCTGCTACAACCACCAGCATCACTCCAGAGACTTGCTGGGACCGCGGGCGTCCGCCCGCAATGAGCGCGAAGCGCGAAAACTTGATTAGCAGTTCAAAACCTGCGCGCCTGCGGCGCGTTGCGGGCGGGGGCGCCCGCGGTCCCAGCAAATCGCTTGAGTGGACCAAACACGCTCTAGCTCAAGCAACCGAGAATGAAAAGCTGGGGCGGGATCGTGCTCCCTACGCAGAATTCGTTTTTCTCGTTTGATGTTCGGCAACAAATGCTCGGATCTTATCCATTGTGCCATCCGCCACACACTGTTCAATTACTTGTCGGATTTCCTCCGCCACGGCTCTTTGTTCAAGCATTGCCGTGATCGTGGCTCTGTCATCCGCAGGAAGCGTCAGAAAGGCTTCAATGCCGCCGTGGCCACTTTCGAATGAGGTAACGAGTCTTTCAGCTTGTTGTTCTGTCATGATGGACCCTTGAGCCGCAATATCCAACCTGCTAAACCCTTTTGCCGATCATTCCGATGATGATCATGACGAGGCTGATGCCACCGACGGCACCAGCAACTGTTCCAACCGTCTGCATCAACGCCACCGGATTGTTTGACTGCGATGCAAAGGACAGCATGAATAAGAAAAACACCAGCGAAAGAAGAATGAGAATGAGGCCAACAATGACGATCCGCCAATTCTTACGTCGCATAGCTGTTCCTCCGATTGGAAACATGAATTGTTGCCCCCCTCAGCATGTAACGCGCAACCGCGAGCGAAAAAGGACCAGGCAACCAGTCGAACTTTTTGGGCTCGATTCGTTAAGTTCGGAGAGGAAAACCGTATAATAAACGTGCAACTGCGGCGATATGGTTGGGATCAACTGCGGCTAAGAACACTGGCCAGTTTGCCTTAACGAGCTACATAACCATGTCGGGGGTTAACGTGTCCGCGACGGTCGTCGGATATTCCTCCAGCTGCTCGTTCTCCAATATCTCTTCAAGCAAGTCGGCTGCCATCTCAAGCATCGAAAGTAACGGTTGCCTGGCCGGCGCAGAATCGTTGAGATCACGTTTCGCAACATCCTGGGCCAAGGCCAAGGCTACGTAAGCGTGCGCCAATTTGCGCGCATCAGTTTTTTCGAGAAAGGATTCGTTCATGATGTCTCAAACCTTAACCTCACTAGTAATAATAGTCTGCCGTTAGTAGCTAAAAAGGGAAATTCTCAGGCGTAAGATAGAGCGCGCACCAGCACTGCAATACCAATCACCACGCCCGAAATAGTGAACGACCATTCCACAAACGGGCTGGGACGTCCGAATACTCGCCGGCAAATCACCATACCGATTTTCCACCCATCCTGTTGATACAAGGGTAAAAGATTTCCGATTGCCAGCGCCAGATTGATAGATCCAAACATCGTTCCCCAAAACATCAGGCTCAATCCGAAATTCACGGCAATGCCGGCAGACAATACGAACAGCTGTTGGATTAGCCGGCGTCTTTGCAGACCAGCCATGTCCATTCGGACATAGGCACCGACCGGTACCAGGCGCAGAACATACTCAACCCCATGTACACGGAGGCTACCTACCTTAGGACCCCAACCGAACCCGCCCTGGATGATTGAAATCCGACAGGCACGAGCGGAAAGGAGGTGTCCAATTTCGTGAAGTACGAGCGCAACAACAAATGACAGACCAATACTGAGAGCGTGGTACATGCAGTAACACCTATTCGATCACCGGGGAACTTTAATTCTCGTAACAAAGGAAAAGGAGTAATTTGCCTGAAATTCCCTATTCTTGTTTGCGAAAGGAAGGAGTCGTCCAGTTAATGTTTCGTGAGTCGAGCAATTTCGCAAGTGAGTAGTTGCGAGTGAATAATTAGGCCAGAATTCATGCGAACCGCGGAGGATCTGTACTCCACCTGAAAGGATTCAAACTGTTTAATCGTCTCTGCGAGGAGTGATGGAAATAAGCTCAGTATGCCAGTGCGACCATTTGCGAAGTCCTCGGTCGTTTCCACCCGCCAGTTACGCGGCTGACGTTTCCGTTTCTTGCCTCTGGCCGTCAATCTTTTTGATCGACTCCGTTACTGCGAAACGTACTTCCGCGGGTATCGAACTGCTCAGAGCCAAACGGCGAAACGCGGGCGCGATCCCCGGTTCTCCGCTCGAAGCCAGTAATCTGATCACCGCCACACGCAGTTCTGTACTTGGATGATCCTCGATCACTCGCATCAGCGCCTCAAACTCGCCTGCTTTAGCCGCAAGGAAAAGTATGGAGAACGGATGGTAATAGTTTTCATAGCTATTGCCAGTTAAATCCTGAATTGCTTCGTTTATCAGGCCGGAGCTCGCCAGGGCAGCGCCGAGTAGGCGGCGATCTTCAAGAGAACGCTCGCGCAAGGCGAGATTAAAGAAAGAGGTAGCGCGATCCGGATCGAGGTCATAAAGAGCCCGAACGATCGAGGCACGGGCCTTTGGAGCAGAATTATCTAACGACTCCGCAATTCGCTGGAATGAGTTACCGGCGCTAGTCCCGGGAATAGCTCTCTTAACATTGGTTCGCCGACGAACAAGCATCCCAGCAGCTCGGCGCAGCGTATCCATATCTCGCCGCCAGGATTCTTCGTCGTCGGGCTGACCGGCGCGGACAATATTATGATCCAGACGCTCTTCGTTGGGTGGCTGGGCCTTTTCAGCAAGCTGTTGGCGCGCAGCTTTCTTCCCTTTTGAAGAAGTATTTTCGGCTTTGGTTGAGACTTGCGCGTTCATGAGTCAACCCGAAACAAATTCTGTTTTTGGAGCTCATTCCCATGAACCGTGAGTATCGGAATTTAACGGGATTTCTGTGTTCCTCGGTATTAGGACCATCAGGATTCTCGTCCGGCGTAGTACTGACATCGAAGACTTCCCCGGAGTAGGCGGATGCGTGCGCAGCCAATGCTAACGGAAGCGTGACATTGGAATAGCTTGGCTGAGTTTCCGTTGAAAGATCCTGACGCTCAAGTGTGTCGCGGCTGCTAAGCAAGTTAAATCTCGTCATGATCAAACGACTCACGCTTAAACCCATGCTGCTATCAAGATCGCACAGCTGTTCCCCTATTACTCTTAGCGACACTCTCTCCAGAGCATGCTGAAGCTCTTTACCCGCCGTAGAAACATCATTTGCAAGGATTAGCTCAAAATCCCGGCCTCCGCTAACTCGACGTCCCGCGTGAGTGTGCAACAAAAGTCCTGCTTCATTATGAAGCCTTCCCGTAGCGACAATGACAAGATGGGAAGCTTCGGTCTCAATCTCCAGGTCGATGGCGGAACGCGCAAAAGCGGGAGTAAGATCGCCATCGCGCGTTACCAGAAGGAAAGATTCGCCGCAGAGATTCACCATCATTTGACCATGCCCGGCGCCATCGGAGGGGCCAACCGCAATCTCACTTTCCGGTACACCCATCTCGCGTAGGATAAAATGGAGCCGGCTAACCAGCCACGAGCCATCTTCCAAAAGTGATGAAGCAAGTTGCGTCGGTGCAATCACTTCCTCAACCTTCTCATCGGCGACCGGTGAGCCGCACTCGCTGCACGTTGCATCGCTAACAGTCACAACCGCGAGCGCATGCGCATTCGGTAAGCGAAATAAAGCATGTCCGGTCTTTCGGCAACTAACCTGCACCTCCCGCTCTACGAGTCCCACATTCTCGAGCTTCTCTACCGAAAACTCATGAGACTCTACTGCTTGACCTCTGAGAAGCTTTGCTGCGTACCCCTCCTGGTAAGCATCCCTGGCGCTGCGCAAGAATATACGAGCAGCTTCATCCTCCAGCTTCGACGCAGCAAGAATCCGCTTGCTCATGGTCTCCCGACGCAGGCGCGTATATATGTAATCTGCGTCCTGCCTTCCGACAAACCGCCTAAAGCCTTCAGGCATGGTAGGCTTTCCCGGCTCCCACTGAGGAAGGTTCTCCATTTTCCCCGTATCGCTCTCCGCACCTTCGGCTTGTACAAGTGATTCGCGAATGTCCAGGCAAAAAGAATCTAGTTTCCTGAAAGGCTCCGGCGTACCAGTTTCATATACGATGCCGGCGCGGATCAGAGGAACTGGTGCTTTGTTGTCATCGAAGATTAGAAAGAAAACATGATCGCTGGCACCAAACAGGTCTCCGTGGATGTAAGGCTCGCGATTCTCAGACTCTATCCACGCAGCGAGCGAGGTTTCCATGTCATTGATTCGCTCGGAACCTGACAAGAGATGACTGAAACTATAAAGTCTGGCTGCTCGAATTATTGAAGTCCGACCCTTTTGCTGCAATTCTTCCAGCAGCTCAATGCGGCCAGCTCCATCTACATGATGTCTTAGAGTTTTGCTTTCGAGAAACAACATTGGGAGCTTCCTGGCTATCTTAGATTAGGTCACAGATTATTACTTGGGCTGGGCGACACTAATCCTGACAGTCTCTTCACCGGATTTCTGGGACGCGTAACGCCGCTGCCGAGCAATTCGTAAGGCCAGCGCCTCATAACTGTCCATTCCTACTTTATGGTTGGCTATCGAGGCTTGCGACACTCGTCCATTTTCAATCTTCATGACGACGTTAACTGACTGAACACTGGGCGGGACCTCCGAAGACTTTTTTTCGGCCCCTGTGGGAGTGCTGGAGATCGTAGCTGAGGAGTTCTCGTTTGACGACTTTGGGGTGCTTGAGCCACTTTGTTTATCTAACGATGTTGAGGCCGTTTGGCGATGCGATTGCTCCAAACCTGATCCCGATTGTCTTCCCTTTGAAACCTCACTTGAGCTTTTTCGTGGCTCAGCATTCGGCGGTGGCTGGCCGATGCTCTCGGTCGTTAAACGTTCCTTCATCTCAGCCGGCAAGACTGTTGACCGGGTAGGCTCTTGTCCAGTCTTGAACCCTCCAGTAACCGCGATCACACTAGAAAGCCCCAGCATCATCAGGCCGGCTGCAGCCATCACTAAGATGGTCCGACGTTCTTTAAAGGTCGACGGCTGGATGGAGGCTGCTGGGAGCGCCAAAGGTTCAAGTGGTCTGGCTTCAAGACTGTGATGCGAATCCGAAGTTGCTGTCGGCAAATAAGATAAGTCGGGTATATCACTGTCTTTCGCTACACTCTCAATTTGCAATGGGCTCTCATCCCAACAACCGAACAATTCGGAGACGACTCTTTGGAGTGACCTCTCGATTGATGTTCGTGAAGGCTGAATCAGGGGATTGAAGTTGAAAGATGCTCCCGGCTGAGCCACAGCAACGCAGATAGCCTGCAAACCGCTAAGGTCGTCAAGTTGCGCATCAACTAATTCCCCCTCCTTGAAGTAGAAAATACCAGGGCCCTTTGCGTACTCAATTAGCAATCGACCTGTTTTCCGTTGGTGTCGAAGTATTCCTACGAGATCGGATAGGGGGTAGTTATCAAGGTGCCCGGTCAACACCACGAAACGACTATCTTGCATCTTTACTGCTCCTTACAACTCATACTACCGAGGGCAATTTTCGACCGCTGGCAACTCGCATTTTAGTTGCAAAAAGGCCCTGCACTGCAAGGTGGGCTAGAAGCCTGAAAGCTTTGTGAAAGTTGTTTAGCAAGGTTGCGGTCAAGACCTTGAAGAATTTTGTACTCTTCCAAAAGCCCATCCTGCTTTCCCAATTCCTGATATGCCAGGGCAAGACCGTAGTGAGCTTTACCCATGCCTGGCTTCAGAGTTATCGCTCTCTTAAAAGCGTCTGCGGCATCCTTATTGCGGTGCATGTGAAAATATACAAGTCCCAATCCATAGTACGCCTCCGGCACGTCCGGGTTTATACGTATCGATTCTTTAAAGGCTTTCACTGCATCGTTGTCTTTCTTTAGTTTAAGGTAGGCGTGGGCCAGGCTAAGGTAAACCTCAGCTGAGTTTGGTTCCAACGAAAGAGATATCAGATATGCATTGACCGCTGACTGCAGGCCCCCTGCTTCAAAAAGCGCGAGGCCGGTCTTGTGGTACTCGAGTGCGCTCTTCTGTTTATCGCTCAGTGGCGTGTTTTCACGAATTTCTGCGGAAGATCCTGAGGTTGCGGGAGAATTGGCAGCGCTGACCACCGAAGCTATTGGGTTGGCTTCCCGGTTGGATCCAGTAGCCGCTTCGTCCAGTTCATTACGTGCAGGTCCAGAAGTTTTTTCCGCTTCTGGAGCGCCCGCATTGGCTGGGGTGGTTAGGGCCGCTGAAGCATTGGTCTGCGCAGCTGCTTCCTTTTCACTATGCAGTTCCGCAGCAATTGGTTCACTATGCGGTTCCGCAGCAGTTGGGGAAGCCGTGTTTTTTGTTTCCGGTTTGGAAGTTTCAGGAGGAGGATTATCCCTACTTGTTGATAAGGCCCCCGATTCGGGATGGTTTGTTAACTCAGTAGCCTCTTTCTCAACGCTCTTGTTCGTAGATAATGGAGATTCCACCGGCTTCGCCATGGGCAACGAAGCATCGACGATTTTCGCAATGCTGTCGTCGAAGTAGTACGTGAGTGTCCTATAGGTCACTTCCACTGCCTCACGCTTCACTTCACCTGCTTCAAAAACGAGGAGGCTCGTAACCATTTTTGTCCAATTGCCGAATCGGTCGAATTCATAATCGTAAGCCTCCCGGTTTAGGATCGACCCTCGATCGTCGCGCAGCGTCATCTCAATGATGTGCCCTTTGTCGTCATACTTATATTCTTCCTTACCCACCAGGGAATCAGCGACGGGATAAGAAATGTTATCAATTCTGTTTCCTGTAATTCCGTAGGTGGTGATCTCCAGCACTTGCAGAGGCCCTTCAACTACGTGTCCCTGTTTGACTTCAAGTTTTGCGGTCTGAATCGTGACTCTGCGGACCGAGCCAACCAAGCCATCCTGTTCTTTATTGCTGTCAAGAATCGTCACAGCCGCCCTGGTTTGTCCAGGGTTCACACTGTTTTGGGCGCAAACAGACGGTACAAGCGTCAACAAAGGTACCATTAGCAAAATTGCCGCCGGCATTGTTTTGGGATTGCAAAACATTTCGTCCCTCCACATCAAAACACCGAAAGACTGACTAAAACGCTCCCAGGTCGGGTAGGGAAAACGGAGTGTCGTTGTCTTAACCAGATTTAAAGTCCGTTGCGAGAAGTCGCGACGGGCTGACTCAGATGAGGTTAATTATTGCCATTGAGCACTAATCGGACCCACTGAGCCCATATATTGTGCAAACCGGACGGAAGAATACAATAAGTGGATACCAATTGCTAGCACAACAATTGCGATGGTTTCGCCACTGAAGTGATTTGGCGAGACCGCGGGCGCCCCGCCCGCAATGAGCGCGAAGCGCGAAACTGGATTATTAGTGTAAACCTGCGCGCCTGCAGCGCGTTGCGGGCGGGCGCCCGCTGTCCCAGCAAATCACCTGAGGGGCTAAACCATCGTAAGCTGCGTCCTTGAGAACAGCTTCACCGGTCAGCATTCATTAAGATGCCCCAGCGCTCCGACTAGCTGATTCGGCGCTGTAAACATTCTCAGTCGCGGCACGCAGTAGCTCGGCAACGCTCCAGGCCTGGGCCACGCAACCTCGAGGCGCGTGAGGGGCGTCGCCGTCAAAGATTTCTGAGACTTGCCCCAGACACGCCTCCCTTAAATGGTTCTCAAAATCCCTAAGCCAATCAGTGGCAAACTTTCGCCCAGCTTTCTCACCAAATGTTTTTACATAAGCCGTGATATATGGGCCCATCAGCCAGGGCCACACAGTTCCTTGATGGTAGGCGCCGTCGCGACTCCGCGGATCGCCCTGGTACCGACCGATGTAACGGGCATCGTTTAGCGAGAGCGTGCGCAGTCCGCGTGGCGTTAGTAGTTCATGTTCGACGACGCTCAGGATACTTTTCGCTCGTGTTTTTGAAACCAGCGAATTGGCCAGACTAATTGCGAGGACCTGGTTGGGCCGGATCGAGGTATCGCGTTCGTCACCGTTCACCACGTCGTAAAGACAACCTGACAATTCGTTCCAAAACTGCTCATTGAAACCATTGCGCGCGGATGCGGCCATCGTCTTGTATCGCTTTTGATTTGCTTTATCGCCGAACTTGCCTGCAAGACCCTCCATCACCCGCAGCGCGTTGTACCAGAGTGCTTGAATCTCGACGGCCTTGCCGGTGCGTGGCGTGACCACCCAGTCACCGACTTTCGCGTCCATCCAGGTGAGCTGTACACCGGGCTCGCCGGAGAATAACAAACCATCTGCATCCACGTGGATGTTGTATCTAGTGCCCTTCACATGCCAGTCGATGATGTCAGTGAGCACGGTGTATAGATTCGTGCTTACGAAATCGTAATCATTCGTATATTGCACCAGCGCGCGTACTGCTTCGAAAAACCAGAGCGTCGCGTCAACGGTGTTGTATTCAGGAGTTTCGCCGGCATCGGGGAATCGATTCGGCAGCATGCCTTGATCGACGTGAAGGGCAAACTCCGCAAGAATGCTTTTCGCAATCTCCGCACGACCGGTTGCCAGGGTCAGTCCGGGCAAGGCAATCATCGTGTCGCGACCCCAATCCGCAAACCAGTGATAGCCGGCAATGACGGTTTTGCAACGTTCGCGGGCTACGATGAATTGATCCGCAGCTGCAGTCAGCGAACTGACCAAGTCGTTTTTGCGAGGCGCTAATTGCGCCATTGTCTCGCGCCGCTTGATCTCAGCAGCGCGATAAGCGTGGGCCTGCTTCACTTCGCGGCGCTCCGTAGAGGCGATGATGCTGATTCGGATGCCCTTCTGCAATTGGTTGGGATCAAGGGTGAAGCTGAAGGCGAATGGACTAAACAGGTCTTCGCTGAAATCAAGACCGCGTTCCTGCTCCACGCGATATTCAAAGTTGCGATACCAATCACCGTGGGTATCGGTCTGGCCAGGATCGTGAGCAAAGTATAGCGCCGGCAAACCGGCATACGGCGCCACGCTTGCGCACCCGTCCTCAATCTCGACATGCGAATTCAACGAGCTGTTTTCGTGCGTCGTGCTGTGATAATCGCGAAACGCGATGAGCGGGCGAATCTCAAACGTGTAACCCAAACTGGTAGTTTGCGGAGGTCTAAGCAAACGAAAGTCGTATTGAACAACGGTCGTATTCTCCCCCTGAACCATAAAAACCGACTTCTCAATCTCAATGCCTTCCACCTCGTACTCAAAAACAGGAAACGGATCGAGACGAAAGCGTTTTTGCAATCGAAACCCCTGCGGGTAAACGGTGCCCGGATATTGATTAGTTGCAAGTTCGTGACGCTGGCCGCCAATGACGAGCGCTTCCTCCAACTTGGAAAGCAAAACCATGCGGCCGACCGGCGGCTTCGTCGCCGCAGTCAGCAAGCCATGATAGCGGCGCGTGTTTAGGCCGACGATAGTCGATGAAGCAAAGCCACCGATACCATTCGTTTCAAGCCATTCGCGCGAACTGGCCGATGCATGATCCCTGAAGGCGTCGTAGGTGAATTGGATCATAGGGGCCCCGTATTACATCGAAGCGACTTCGCAGAAGACCTTGATTGCGCCGTTACCGTTAGTCAGCTTGGCGAAAAGTTCCTGATAGTTTTCCAGGCCCTTGACCGGGTGCGTCAGCAAACGCCGGAGCCAGCCGGGGTATTCAGCTTCGGCTTGCGCAATGTCTTTAACACCCATTTCGAAATACTCACGGTTAGCGTTTACGGTACCGACCATCACCTTGTTGCCAAGTACAAAGTTCAGATTGATCTTGTCTGCCGGGACTTCGATCATGCGATCGCCGCCAGTGACGCTCGAGAGCACCAGCACTCCGTTCTTCCCGAGAGCTTGCATACTCTCGAAAACGACGGGGGAAAAACCAGTGGCTTCGAAGATGATGTCGAATGGCCCATATTTCTTTGCGCCTTCAAGGATCGACATTTCTTTTGTGGATTGGTATGTCGCGCCGATGGCTTCGATCAAATCCGAGTTCAAGTAGGGCCTGGGATTCAGCCCAAACGTGGTCACCTGCAATCCGCGCAGACGAAGTACGAGCGTGGCCAACAACCCAATCGTTCCGGCGCCCATTACCGCGGCGCGACGCGGACGCCACACGCGCAGGCGGCGTTGGATTTCGTAAGCCTGTGCGATCCCTTTTTCCACAACCGTTGTTGGCTCCAGGAGCACGCCCACTTCTTTCAGCCCCTGCGGAATCTTCACAATGAACTCGGCATCGTCAACATAGTATTCGCTCATGTATCCGTGTCGCAGATTGATGCCACGCTCAAAGTAGGTGTCGTCGGTAGTCATATCGTTGGTGCCGATCAAGTCGTAGATGCTCGAGCCAGGACGGCGCACGGTAGCAACAACGTAATCGCCGGGTTTGACCTCGACCACGTTTGGCCCCACCGCTTCCACCTGACCGAAGCTTTCGTGGCCGACGACCAAAAAGTCAGAACCCGCCGGCGCATTGCCATAATCGGCGGCGTTGATTTCTTTATCGGTGCCGTCGACGCCGACGCGGAGAACTTTGACCAATACTCCCCGACCATTCGGGCACTTCATCAACCGAAGGTTTCGGCATCTCAGCGAGATGCACGGTGTTTGGTTTTCCGGGGAACACTGCAATTGCCTTCATGATTGCTCCTTATGGCGAAGGACGTTGGGGTTAGAGCGTCGAATATAAATTGACAAAGCGACACTCTAACCCGGCGCCCTACTTGATTAACTTGCCGGCATGGCCCACTGAGTTTGAAGCCCGATTTTCTGAAGCGTCGAGAACACTCGCTTCGGTTCACCCAGGTCGCTCCAGCCAACGTCGCTTACCTGCATGACCGCCAGGTCTTCAGGCCGCAAGGCGAGGACTTCGTGCGAGAAGTTTGACGACGGAATCCAGGAATACAACTCGCTCATCGCGCGAGCTTCTGCAGGAGTGGCGAAACCTGGCGCGATTGCCGAAAAGAAATCGAAGAGCGCTGGCAACGCCTGCCTGGTCATCTTAAGGAAAGCATCTACTCGACCTACCATCACGAAACTATTCCACAGACACCCGCGCTCCATCAGATTGTGAGCAACGAGTGCCGAAGGCTTTTCCCAGAACTTGCGAACGCGCGAAATTGAGCGCGGCTGCCGGCCAAACAAAGAAAAGTCCGGCTCGATCCAGCCATATTCCACTTCTGGATGCTCCGGTTTGATGCCTAGCAAGGTAACGGTTTCGGGATTCGTTCGTGACGCGGAAAAAGCCGACTCGATATGCGACATGAACTGCTCATCGTCTGCGAAATAGTGATCCGAAGGGAAGAAGGCGACGGTGGCGTTCGGTGAAAGCTGTGCGATGCGCAGCAAGCTGAAAAGAATCGCGGGTGCTGTGCCCTTGTTCTCAGGCTGCACCAGCAATCGAGTCTTTGGTACATTTTTTAATAACGACTCATAAAAACGCTCATGGGTTCGCGTTAGAACGGTCAGAGTTTGTTGGGGCGCCACAGAGAGCGCCACGCGACGGCTGGTCTGATCCAGCAAGGTTCGGCCGCCGATGACGGGACAGAACTGCTTAGGCCGGTCGTCACCCGAAATACTCCGCGTTAGCGATTGCAGTCGTGTGCCGTCACCCCCAGCCAGAATCACCGCCCAGCGATCGTCACTGCTTTTCGTAGTGGTTTGATTCGAGCTGCACAGATTGTTGGTGACTTCGTGTTCACAAGAGAAGATTGCCATCGTCGCTCTCCTTATCAGGTTTCACTTCATCTTCCTGACTATGAGTCGGAGAAAGCGCGAATTCCTTTCAGAAGAATTTATAAAAGTGTTCCGTTTGTTGTAGGCACTCAGGATGCGTCAGATGAGGTCAGTACCACCACGCGGTAGCGGGTGGGTGGTCCGTTTGCCAGACGCCAATCGAAAAATCGCCAATTGACAATCGGCAATCGGAATACCCACCCGCTACCGCGTGGTGGTACTGACTTCATTACCCTTAACTCTGAGTCCCGCTGCCGGCCACGGCTTGCATCTTCGCGCCGTGCTCGCCACTCTGCTGCATCAGCTTGGCAACAACGCCGGTCCATCCGGTCTGGTGGCTGGCGCCGATGCCTGAGCCATTGTCGCCATGGAAGTATTCGTGAAACTGGATCAGGTCTCGCCAATTCGGATCGTTCTGAAACTTCTCGATCTCGCCATAGACCGGACGGCGTCCCTCCGCCTCCCGCAGGAAAGGCCGCGACATACGGCGTGAGATCTCGGCTGCGACCTCCCATAGCGTCAGCATATTTCCTGAGCCAGTGGGGCACTCAACTTTGAAATCGTCGCCCAGGTAGTGATGAAACTTCTGCAACGATTCCACCAGCAGAAAATTCACTGGAAACCAAATTGGGCCACGCCAGTTTGAGTTGCCACCGAACAAACCAGTGCTCGACTCTGCCGGTTCGTAATCGACGCGATAGGCCGCTCCCTTAACATCCATTGTGTAAGGATTATCCTTGTGATAACGCGACAGCGCCCGGATGCCATACGGGGACAAGAACTCACTCTCATCCAGCATGACCTTCAGCACGCGACGCAACTGCTCCTGACCGACAATCGACAGTAATCGGCGTTCGCCGTTTCCCGGCGTGCGCATGCAGGCGACGTTGCCCGTCAGGTCTGAACGGTTGTCGATGAACCATTCGAGCCGCTTCTTGAAATCCGGCAAGCGGTTCAATGTTTCCACTTCCAAGGTTTCGATGGCGAATAATGGAATTAGACCTACCATCGAACGCACTTTCAGCGGAAAGTGTCCGCCGTCCGGGAGGTGCAGCACGTCGTAAAAGAAGCCGTCTTCTTCATTCCATAACTCAATGCCATCGTGCCCCAGATGATTCATCGCGTGCGCGATGTGAATGAAATGTTCCCAAAACTTACTGGCTACGTCCTCGTAAACCGGATCTTCGCTCGCCAACTCCATCGCTATTGCCAGCAGATTCAGCGTGAACATCGCCATCCAACTGGTACCGTCCGACTGTTCGATGTAACCGCCCGTTGGCAAAGGCGCGCTGCGATCAAAAACGCCAATGTTGTCGAGTCCGAGAAAGCCGCCTTCAAAAATGTTGCTGCCGTCGGCGTCTTTGCGATTCACCCACCAGGTGAAGTTGAGCATCAGCTTATGGAAGACGCGCTCGAGAAACTTACGATCGCCTTTGCCTTTGCGCTTCTTGTCGATCTTGTAGACGCGCCAGGCGGCCCAGGCATGCACCGGTGGGTTCACGTCACCGAGCGCCCACTCGTATGCCGGTAACTGTCCATTCGGATGCATATACCACTCACGGGTCATCAACACGAGTTGCTCTTTCGCAAACTCAGGATCGATCAACGCCAGCGGAATGCAGTGAAACGCCAGGTCCCACGCCGCGTACCAGGGATATTCCCATTTGTCGGGCATGGAAATGACGTCGGCATTGTAGAGATTTGGCCATTGATGATTGCGGCCGTGCAAACGATCTTGCGGCGGCGCGGGTGTTTTCGGGTCGCCTTCGAGCCACTGCTTAACGACGTAGTGATAAAACTGTTTCGACCAAAGCATTCCCGCGAATGCCTGGCGCATGACGTTACGCGCATCGGCTGATAAGTCCGTTGGAATTATGGTCGCGATAGAAATCGTCGGCCTCTTGCTGTCGCGTCGCAAAGATCTGCTCAAACTCCTTTCCAAAAGCCTTATCTTGATCAGTTAGTCGCAAACGAATCGTAGCGGATTCTCCCGGACCGACTGTGAGCGCGTAATGCGCCGCGGCTTTAGTTCCGGACTGTTCCGGATTTACCGCGTCCTGTTGGCCGTGGATAAGGTAATTGTGAAACGCGTCCTTAACATACGGCGAGGCGTTGGCGGAATTGAATAGGCGCTGAGTGTTCGTTTCGTTTTCCGTGAAGAGCAGCTCCGGCACACCCTCACAGTAGAGACGGCGACGTCCCAGCATGAAATGTTCCAGTTCGATAGTCGTCGTACCACTCTCAGATGAAGCCTGGCGCGCGATAGGCTTCGGATCAGTGTTGTCGCCCCAGCTCCAGCGATTGCGAAACCAAACGGTCGGCAGCAGATGAATTTCGGCGGCTTCGGGCCCGCGGTTCCAGGCAGTGATCTTAATCAGAATGTCTTCAGCGCCGGCCTTCGCGTATTCGACAAACACATCAAAGTTGCGATTGTCATCAAACACTCCGGTGTCCAGCAGCTCGAACTCAGGCTGCTGCTTCCCACGACGGCGGTTTTCTTCAACCAGCTTCTGGTAGGGAAACTCGGCCTGCGGATACTTGTACAGGTATTTCATGTACGAGTGTGTCGGCGTCGAGTCGAGATAGAAGTAGTACTCTTTAACGTCTTCGCCGTGATTGCCTTCGTTACCCGTCAAACCGAACAGACGCTCTTTCAGAATCGGATCGCGACCATTCCAAAGTGCTAGTCCGAAACACATCATCTGATGACGATCGCAAATCCCGGCGAGACCGTCTTCGTTCCAGCGGTAGGCGCGCGACCGTGCGTGATCGTGTGGAAAATAGTCCCAGGCGGTACCTCCGGCGCTGTAGTCTTCGCGCACCGTGCCCCAGGCGCGTTCGCTGACGTAAGGTCCCCAACGTTTCCAATGCACCTTGCGGTCGCGGGATTCTTCGAGCCGTCGCTCTTCAGCGGTTAGGATATTTGTTTTGTGTTTATTCATTTCATGTCCTGATTAGCCGCATTATTTTTCGATCAACGCCATCACATGCCCATCAGGGTCGCGCGCCAACAAGCCTTTGTTGAAACCCAATCGTCCATCGCCGATCGCAACCACGCCCGGGGAAACAAAGCGAAAGTTTTCGGCAAGCAGATTGTGCGCGAACCCTTCGGCCGCATTGACGAGCAGAGTTGTCTGCCAATGAAATACATCGCTCGCCCGCTCATCGCTTGGCGCAGGACGACCATCGCGCGGCGCAAGGTACTCGAGAAACTCGATGCCTGGCCCCCCGCCGCCGGCTCGAAGACTCGTAATGCGTAACCTTGCGCCGAAGACATTGTTCAGGTGTTCCTGCTCAGTGCCGTAGTTCTCACTCGTGCCTGCGATGCGCAGACCCAGCAGATCGCGATAAAACTTCAAACTCGCTTCGGTGTTGCTGACCACAATCGCGGTATGATCGATGCCCAGAAACAATCGATCCTTACCCTGCCATTTCGCATCGCCTTTGCCAGCAGGAAACTGAAGAATCTCGAGCCAGTGCTTGTCAGGATCGCGAAAATAAAAAGCTTTGATGCCGCCCGCGTTCTTGTTCCAGTCAGGCAGCCGCTGCGGACCAGTCGAGGCATGCTCGACTTTGTTTTGGCGCAACAGGGCGTAGGCCTTATCCATGTCGCTGGTGATGATCGCAATGTGTTGAAACCAGCGATCGTTACTGCGCGAGTCAACCGGCACTGGCCGCCCTTTGGGCGCCAGATACTCCGTCAGATCAATGAACTCATCACCCAGGCGCATTCGCACTACGCGCATGCGCAAGCCGAACACACCCTGGAGCCGTTCGTAGTCTTCCCCGGTTACTTCCGTATCCGAGACCTTTTCGAATGACAGAATCTGCGAATAGAAACCTACGGAAGCGTCCATGTCAGAGACAGTCATCCCAATCGCGCCGACCTGCTCAACAACTGGAAAAGGACCTATGGGCTCATCCGACGTTGCGAATAGGAAGGGGACGCGCAGCTGCTGAGAGCGCGCGCGTCCGTTGGCAGGTATTCAGCATGCGCTGAGGGGAAAAAGGAAAAGAGGAAAGGGAAAAGGACCGCGACCAGAATCCCTGGAAGAGCAAAACGCAGTTGGTGACGTAAAGTGATTCTCATTTCTCTTTCGCCTTTGCCCTTTCAGACTGTCTTATTTCATTCGCTCCAACAAGTGATCGCCGACGCGCAGTGCATTCGCCATGATCGTCAGCGCCGGATTAACCGCGCCGCTCGATGGGAAGAAACTCGCGTCGACCACGTATAGGTTGTCGACCTCGTGAGCTTTGCAGTTGCGATCGAGCGCAGAGGTCTTCGGATCCTCGCCGAACCGGATGGTGCCGTTCTGATGCGCGACGGCCGCGAGCGGCAGACGCTGACCGAGATACAGGTTTCGCGCAAACAAGCCCTGGTGACATTCGTGCCCGTGAATGTCGCAGTTGGTTTGCTTCATTGCTTTTTGCAGCTGAGCTTTCAAGCGATCGTGCCCTTCGACATTGTTGAGTTTGTAGCTCACGCGAATCTCGCCGTCGCGATCGACAGTCACGCGATTCTCCGGGTCGGGCAGATCTTCGGAAGTCAGCCAGAAGTCCAGGCTATGCTTGGCCATCAAATCCAGAGTCCAGCCGGGAGCGATCGCCGGTGCGCCGGCCTTTAACGTGTCAGCGTCCAGCTTGCCGACGAACGAGATGTGACCCATCGGATATTCCCAGTCTTTCGAGCCGAGATAGAAGTCATTGATTGCCAGTGTCTTTTGAAAGACGGTCGGGTTCGGACATTTTGAAAGCGCCATCAAAACGGAGTTGATATGTCCCATGTAGTGACGCCCGACCACGTCCGAGCCGTTGGCGAGTCCGTTCGGGTGACTGTCATTCGCTGATCGCAGTAACAACGCGGCGGAATTAACCGCGCCACATGAAACGACCACGATGTCGCCCGAATACTCTTCGCGGCCGCCGTTGCGCTCGACGATCACCTTGCTTACTTCCCGCGCGTTGCCGTTCGTTTCCAGCCGCATCACCTTGGCGTTCGTTATTAGCGAAACGTTTTCATGCTCCAAGCGCCGGATCGACACAGATCGTTTGTGCGTCAGCCTTAGCGCCAATCAAACAGGGATGGCCGTCGCAGGTGTTGCAGCGAATGCAGGCGCTCTTGCGCGGGTTCTTTTCATCGATGCGAATGCCGAGCGGTACATGAAAGGGCTTCAGGCCGGCTCGCTCAAGATCATCGTGCAGATGCTGAATGCGCTGTTCGTGACTGACGGCCGGATATTTGTAGGGCGCGCTGGCGTATGGTTCTGTTGGATCTTCACCGCGGTTACCGTGCACCTGGTAGAGATGTTCAGCTTCGGTGTAGTACGGCTCCAGCTCGTCGTAGCTGATCGGCCACGCCGGTGAGATGCCACCGTGATGACGAATCTCGCCAAAGTCTTCCTTGCGCAGACGGAACAGCGCCGCGCCGTAGAATTTCGTGTTGCCGCCGACGAAATAGTTCGTGTGCGGATGCAGCTCCTTGCCGTCAACGTCGCGCCAGGCCTCTTTGGTGTTGTACCTGGCCTCGAGGTTGACCGCGCGCGTGCTCCAGTTGTCCTTCTCGCGCGGCACGTAGTCGCCGCGTTCGAGCAGCAGGATCTTCTTACCGGAGGGCGCGAGTTTGTAGGCGAGCGTGCCGCCGCCCGCGCCCGTGCCGATAATGATTACGTCGTAGTGATTGTTCGTTGTCATGATGCGCTCCGTCCTTGCCAGGTGATGGAAAGGCTATCAACCGCAAGACATTTAGCGATTCATCGATTGCATGGAATCGCTCATCAAAGGAGCGGTGCCAAAGTTGACATTGAACCGCGCGCACCAAATCGTCGCGGCGCGATACTTCGCCAAATCGACATTCGCGGGAACGTCGTAGTTCTGATCGCCGATGTTTCCCTTCAAAGAACCAAGGTCAACAAAGCCCGGCATTCTTCACGGTGTCGTTGTCTTTTGCATCCGCAGCGGCCACGAGATAGACGTGCACGTCCGGGCCGTTGGAGGTTGCGAAGTTGGTCAGGCGCAATGTCCTCTTGCTGTCTGCCAGCTTGAAGATTGCCGCTGTGCCTTTCGTTTCGTGGGCCCCGGCGTGAAACTCACCAGACGCGAGCTTCATCGGTTCCATGTTGGCTGCTGATGCGGTCGGAAACTGTTCGTTGACTCTTTGATTGATGAAGAGCCGCTCGGGCCGAAACGCGTACCAGGCACCGGCGCCAACAATGACGAGAACTACCAGAACAATTGTTAACTTCTTGGACATAATCAAATCTCCTTTTCAGAAATCCTTAATCGAAATGAACACACTTACAGCCGTGGACTCGCGAAATCAGTCTCTTTGAATCCGCTTAGTTTTTGGAGCTGTTTGGATTTCGGTGCGGTGTGAATCTCCTTAGCGCAGCCGCCCGATAACCTCTAACGCCTATTGGTCGGGGCTGGAACCAAATCCTTACAGACGATTCAGGCGGCAAACGCGCTGTAGGTAAATTCTGACCGGACACTGGTGATGTCCAACGGTTGCCGCTCAAGATTTTTCCCACCCGCAGGCGAAGCCGGACTAACCCCTCGGAACCATTCGGCTTCGAGAAAGTGCCTAAGCTTGGCGCGGCTGCGATGCAGAATGACCCAGAGATTGTTTGGTGTAACATTGAGTATTTCGCAGATTTCCTCGCTGCTCAGACCGTCGATTTCTCGGAGCGTGAAGGCGATGGCCATTCGCGGTGAAAGCCGCGCCAGACAACGATCGAAGGTCTCCCAAAACTCACGGGATTCCAGGAGTTTGATAGCGTCAACGGGCCAGCGTACGGGCGCTTGATCCTCGCGCCAATGTCCGCGCCACGCGCCTTCGCGCTCAAACCAATCTAAGTCGTCGTGGCCCTCTTCACTGGACATTTGGAACTCAGACGTTCTCGCGAACCGGCGAAAGTAATCAACCACTTTGTGTTTCATAATTCCTAATAACCAAGTCCGTTCCGAGCTGCGCCCTTCGTGAGTTTGGCAGGAACCGATAGCCGCCAGCAGAGTTTCCTGAAGCAAATCCTCGGCGGCGGCGGAGTCTCGGACCCGAACCAATGCGTAACGATAGAGATAATCGCCGTGCTCGGTTAACCACTCGGTTGGATCGAGTATCGGTCTTGAGTCGGGAACATTTTTCATGGTGCACCTCGTCCATTGCGTGGCCGGTTTTGAAATGAATCTGATTGATTAGACGCGATGGCATTCCTCCGGATGCAGAATTTTGCGAAGCAGCTCTCCCGCTGGCGGCAACATCCTCGGTTGGGGTATTCTGCGGCGCGTCTTTTAGTATTCCAGGAGAGATCGACTGTGGGCTATTTGCCTGAACATAACGATCCAGAGGCGCTCGCCTCGCTGTCCCTCTTTAAGCAGCACCTCGGATTTATCCCCAGAGTCTTTCGCGAGCAGTTGGCGAGGCCGGATCTAGTCGCTGCCCAGGCAAGACTGATCGAAAAGCTTCTATTCCAGACAGGTGCGCTGACCCGACTTCAAAAGGAATTCATTGTGCTGGTAGTCTCGGGCGCGAACTCAAACCTGTATTTCCCCGCCGTTCATGCGCAAATTCTGCAGTTTTTGGGCGTAAAACCTGCACTCTCAGCAAATGTTACGGCTGATCATAGGAACGCGCCTCTAACTGAAACAGATGTTCAGCTGCTCGATTTCGCCCGGGGGCTAGCACAGAACGGAAGTAGATTTTCGATCACCGATGTCGAACAACTGCGTTCTCACGGCTTTTCTGACGAGCAGATTCTGGAAGCCGTGCTGATGGTGGGGCTGACAAATATGCTCAATGTCGTTCAGGCGGGATTGGGTACCGAGCCCGACTTCAAGCCGCGCTTAATACTTCAGCAAAAAGAAGTGAATCCCGCGGCTGAGTCTGAGCGTCCAATGCTTGGGTTACCTTTAGCGGAGGAGGCGGTGTCCGCCGATCCCGACGCGGAGTTTGTTGCGCGAGTGAAAGCCGGCGAGACGGATGCATTCGAAGAGTTGGTGAGACGGCATGGGCGCAAAGTTTACCGAAGCTTGATTGGCATCCTCGGCAGTGCTGAAGAGGCCGAAGATGCTTTGCAGGATGCCTTCTTAAAGGCCTTCCAGCACCTGCCTGAGTTCGAAGGACGATCGAGATTTTCAACCTGGTTGGTGCGCATCGCTCTTAACACAGGGTTGCAACGCTTGCGAGGACGAAGAGATTTTGAGACCCTTGACGACGACAGCGAAGAATTCAGGCCACGGCGGATTCAGGCCTGGCAGGAAAATCCCGAAGACCTATATTCGCGAGAAGAGTTGCGAAGATTGGTTGAGACAGAAGTGATGAAGCTGCCGGCCAAATATCGAGTGGCATTGATGCTTCGGGATCTTGAAGAGCTCTCGACTGAGGAAGCGGCAAATGCTCTAGGCCTCACGATCCCGGGATTAAAAGCCCGCGTGCTGCGCGGGCGCTTGATGCTGCGCGAGTCGATGGTTGCTTACTTTGCAAAAACCGGCCCGGGAGTGAACGCATGATTAGCTGTCAGGATTTTATTACTGAGCTGGGAAACCTTCTCGACCACGAACTTGCGACGGAGATTCGCGAGCAGCTCGAAGCACATCTCGCCGAATGCAATACCTGCCAGGTACTTTACGATTCTACCCGTAAGACTCTCCGCATAGTCACCGACAGTGGATCTTTTGAATATCCCGAACCGATTTCTGAGCCGGTGGTCACGAAGATCATGGATCGAATTCGTGCCGGCTGTGAGTTACGAGCGACACCCCCGAAGGGATAGGTGCTAGGCCGTCACGGCCTTACTCTGCTCCAGATCAATTCGCGATTTGAAATCAGGCACGGTGCCGAGACCGAAGCCGATATAGTTGGCGAACTTCGCGAGGCCGACGCACATTACTGCCTCCAGCACGTGCTGGTCGCTAAAGCCGTAGGTGCGTAGATCATCTATGTCGGCCTGGGTAACTTGCTGAGGGCGGTTGTTTAGCGTGAGCGCGAAGTTCAGCAGCGCCTTGTCGACAATCGGAAGATCGGTGGACATGTGATCGATGGCAATCTGTTCCGGTTCGGGGCCGGCGAGCTTCAGCATGCGGATGATTTCACAGTGCGCTGTCACGCAATACGTGCTGAGGTTCGCCGCGGAACAGACCAGAAAGATGTGCTCTTTCTGGGTGCGCGTCAAGGCGCCTTCCTTGATCAGGATGGCATCAACCAGTTGCACTTCGGCGTCGAGAATGTCAGGACGCGCTGTTTGGCACCGGAAGAAATTTGGAATGAAACCGTAGTCTTCCTTGATTAATTGAAGCGTGGGAAAATCGTCTTCGTCAAAAGCATTCTCGCGGAGATAACTCATATTCCCTCCTTAGGGGAAAGCCCAAAGTGGACTTCATTGGGAATGCTGCAATGCTACGACCGTTGTTGAAAGGCGTCAAGCATTAACCTGGACCAGGTCTGATGAGTAGTTTGAGCTTAAGACTATACGTAAAGGTGCCATGCGGATAGCAATCTTTGGAACTGGTGGAGTTGGTGGCTACTTCGGCGGGCGGCTTGCCCAGTCCGGCGAGGATGTCACTTTCATCGCGCGCGGCGAACATCTGCGCGCAATCCAAAGAAAAGGACTTAAGGTTGATAGTCTCAACGGCGGTTTTGTGATCAATCCCGCGAAAGCCACGGATGATGTGAATGAAGTTGGCGAGGCCGATCTCGTAATCGTTGGCGTAAAAGCCTGGCAAGTACCGGAAGCAGCGGGCGCGATGAAACCGATGGTCGGGCCGAAAACGACCGTTCTGCCCTTGCAGAATGGAGTAGACGCCGTTGGTCAATTGACTGCGGAGTTAGGCCCTGATCGGGTGATTGGCGGACTCTGCAAGATTGTCAGCTTCGTTGTTGGGCCAGGCCATATTCGTCACGCCGGGTTTGCGCCCTCAGTGGTTATTGGTGAAAGTGATAATCGCCGCAGCGATCGTGTGGTCGCGATCGTGAACGTTTTCAATGACGCCGGAATTGAAACAACCATTGCTGCCGATATTGAGGCAGCGCTGTGGATGAAGTTCCTGTTCATTGCCTCGTTCAGCGGTGTCGGCGCAATCGCGAATGCGCCCGCCGGCGTTCTTCGTACAGACCCAGAATTGCGTGCACAGATGGTCCATGCAATGGAAGAGATTTTCGCGCTGGCTCAGGCGCGCGGAATCACACTCCCACAGGATGCTATTGAAACTGTGATGGCCGGCGTCAATGCCTTGCCGGAAGATGCGACCAGCTCCATGCAACGCGACATAGCAGCAGGAAAACCCTCCGAGCTCGAATCGCAAAATGGCGCCGTCGTACGCATGGCGCGCGAAAGCGGAGTCGACGTTCGAACGCACGAACTCATTTATGCAAAGCTAAAACCTTTGGAAGAAAGAGCGCGCCCGGTGTTCAGTTAGCGAGGGCTGCGACGCTAAAGCGTTGAGCTTTTGGCTGCTTGCCAGGAAGCAATGCTCGATTGCATAGGGGTTGTTATCGTAAATGAGATCAGCGGTCGCGCGTGGATTGTCCTTGTTCAAATGAATCTCCTGGGCCGGGAAGTAAATAGTTTCGTAGGCGGCGATCGTCTTTGCCGGAGGCAAACCTTCCTGAGAACGTTCAAGGGCTCGCGCTAAGGCAGTCCGGAATGAACAATCAATCCAGATGGCTAAATCGAACAGACTTCGATACGCCTGTTTGAAGAGAAAGATTCCCTCCACCAGAATCACAGCAACATTTCTGAAATTGTAGATATGCTTCCGGTACTGCTTCGCGGTCTCTTCTGCCACGTCAGCGACCAGGTAAACTGACCGCTGATCGCGTAAGGGGATCACCAAGTCTGAGAAGAACTCATTAAACCGAATTGCGTTTTCATAAAACGTTTGGGCAGGCGCGATTCGGTCAAATCGCTTTTCAGGCAGATTCAGCCACCCATCAACGTTGATTATTGCCGAGGCGACCGCACGTTGCGCAAAGCGAGCTTTGATTTGCCTGGCGATAAAGCCCTTTCCGCAGCCATCGATGCCGCTAAGACCCACGAGCAAGCTGCGATTCTCAGGCACCTCTGCTCGCAGCTCGAGAATTCGGTTTACTACTTCGTCGATGTCCATCAGTTCCGCCTACTGTAAGCAAGTCAGATTGTTCTATCTCTTCCTGCCGCCAACGAATCGCTCAGCGTAAACAGAGCCGCACCCAGCAACACCGTATCCTTAAGTAAAAATCCTCCTGAGCCCGAAAGGGCCGGAAAGCCGCCGAGACTCTTTTCCCATCCCGGCAGGGAAAACAGAAAGGTCAGGGTCGCGAGGAACGTAAACACCGCCAGCATACTGCCCACGGCTGATAGCTTCGCCGAGAGAGGTCGAATCGCGATCAAGGTTGCTGCTGTGATTTCCGCAACCCCGATGATGTTTGAAGTCGTCTGAAGGCTGAAGACTTTGTACATCCAACTCATCAGTGGACTGGTTTCCACCAGGGTCTGGATCCCTGCGGCTTCATAGGCCGTGAATTTCATTGCGCCAATCCAGCCCAGCACGAGCACCAGACCGTAACGAATCAGAAACTCACCAAGCTTCTTGCTCCCATCTTTAATCTTTTTGACAGCCGCTTCGCTTACCATAATTGAATTCCTTAGCTGAGATTCAAATCGCCGTTGATTAAGGTCGCACGCCAGCGATATTGAGCCGGATGCGATACAGGCCGCTGCGCGCGCAGAGATAAAGGGTTTTGCCGTCCGCATCGCCCCACGCCATGTTGTGTGGGTGGCGCGGCGTGATGATCGTGCCCAGGTGTTTGCCTTCTGGAGAGATCACCCACAAACCGCCCGGCGCCGATACATACAGATTGCCTTTTTGATCGACCTTGATGCCGTCGAGACCGTCTTCGCCGGTCGCGCTCGTAAAATCGAAAAAGAGTTTGCCGTTGCGTAGTGTCCCGTCAGCTTGCACTTCGTAGCGCATGATTGCCTTGTGCGTCTCGCCGATCTGGTTAATCGGATCGTCGCCTGCCCGCGCGTGCTGACTGGTTATCGCTCGTGGCCAGTTGCCGACATACAAAAACTTCTCGTCGGGAGATAAGGCGATGCCGTTTGGACCGCTGAAATCTTTGCTTACGAGCTGCAACTTGCCTTTATAGATCGAAAAGACACCGCTGAACGGCAACTGCTTGCGCGAGTCTTCAAAAGCCTTGGGAAAACCGAATGGCGGGTCAGTAAAGAAGAGCGTGCCATCGGATCGATAAACCAAATCGTTTGGACTATTCAAACGCTTGCCCTGATAACTGTCGGCAAGAATCGTTTGAGTTCCATCGTCCTCGTCGCGCACCACACGATGGTTCCCGTGCTGATTAATAGTCAGACGACTTTGAGGATCGAGCGTCAATCCATTGGAACCAGGTTGGCCATATTCAGCGATGTCCGCGCCTGAGTAACCGCTCGGTGTGCGAAACACCTCGAGATTGCCTTCTTCATTTCCTTTCGGCGTGTACTTGTAGATTGTGTTAGCGTTTGGATCGCTGAAGAGCAGATAGCCGCCTTCCTTGTTCACCCAGATCGGGCCCTCGGTAAACTTGAATCCATCGGCAAGCTTGAAGACCTTCGGATTCGGTCCGACTACCTCGTTCATTGCCGGGTCGTTACGCACCACTTCAACGTTGACTTCGCTTGGCGTCAGCGCGACCGGACCAGGCTCAGTTTTGTAGAACGAGAGCTTCGCGTAGCGCAGGTAAATGAAATTTGTCGGCGGATTCGAAAGCGGGCCGTTGATACCGAAGATGGCCAGTTGAATTTGCTGTCCCGGTTTCACGTTCCGGCCGACAACCAAATGGTTTTCCGCATTCCAACCGGCGATGACCGATCCACCTGATTGGCCCAACGCTCGCGACAATTCTCCGTCAACCCAGATTTCGGCATAGTCGTCGAGGGAGGTTTCAAAAATCGCCGTCGTTCCAGTTGGATCGAAATCACCGACACGGTTCGGGAATGGTTAGCTTAAGGCGATACCAATTGAAGCCGAGCCGGCCCTGACCTCGTCGCTGATCGAGAGTCGTTGGCGCGATAACTTCCCACATGGAGTCATCAAAGTCAGCGCCGCCGGCGTGGGGCGTGTAATCATAGGTTTTCACTGGCGGGCCAGTCGGCTGCTTGTCCTGACCGGCGCTAACGAAATCAACTTCGACAATTTTCGTATCGCTGTAGCGCCATTCGCCTTTAACCGCACGCAGGCCAGAGTCAGTTGCTAGGTCGATCATCGCGTCCGGCTTTCCGGCCGGGACATCGGCCGATGTTTTCGTTGGCCGCGAGGCATGCGTCAGGCTTCCCGATAGACCAACGTACAGCGCCGCTGCAACGATCAAGAGGAAGGCGACTCCAGGTTTTAGGTTCAAATTTCGCGCGCTCATTTGTGGTCTCCTTTGGTAGCCGCAGCCGCGTAATCGGCTCCGACCTTCGCGATGTCTTCGTCTTCCTGGGGCGAGTTGCCGCTGACGCCGATGGCGCCGACTACTTTGCCGTCGACGATTATCGGAACTCCGCCTTGCAAGGCCACCGCTCCCGGCAGAGCCAGGGCAGCCACGCGGCCATTCTTCACCTGATCCTCAAACACTTTGCTGGGCCGGCGAAAGATTGCTGCCGTCCGAGCCTTGGCGATCCCGACGTCGACGCTGGCCACCTGCGTGTCGTCCAGCCGTTCGAGCACCAGCAAATAACCACCGTCGTCGACCACTGCGATGACCACCGTCGCACCGCGTCTCCTTGCTTCCGCCTCAGCTGCCGCCGCAATTTTCTTCGCCGCGTCGAGCGTCAGCACTTGTTTGGTGGGCAACTGAGCTTCAACGGCCACCGCCAACGTCATTAACAATATCGCCGCAATAATCTGAATCCGTTTCATGACAATCCTCTTTTCAGCAGGTTGGCAAAGCCACTAGACGCACTACCGAACCTTAATCGTGTAGTAGAGAAACGCTCCGCCGACTTCCTTGAACCAGTGCGGAGTGTTTTTGGGAACAACGATCACCTCGCCCTTTGACAATTTGCGCGTCTCGCCGCCATCGATTCGCGCACCACGAATTTCGTTTGGCGCAATCTCTTTTGCTTCCACGGCTGTGCCGCCTGTCACAAAGGTCGCTGTACCCTCCATGACATAAATGATGTCGGTGTCCAGTGTGTGAATCTCAGCCAAGCCAGGCTGATCACGCCGGCTGGTGTGCACCATATAGTTGCGATTCGTGCCATCAAGCAGTACGGCGCCTTTTGAAAAGGACGCCGACACCTGAGTGTCATCAAAAAACAGCACAGGCGAAGCTTTCGTATCGCTCATTTTCTGTTCGCCGGAAAATACGTTCGCGCCGGCTATCGCAAGTTCCTCATCCTGCTGAGCGCTTGATGCACCGCTGACTCCGACTCCGCCGACGATTTGTCCCTCGATCGTGATCGGCACCCCGCCTTGCAGCGGCGTAAAGTAAGCATCGGGCAACGCGACCATAGCGGTACGGCCGTTCTTGATAATGTCTTCGAAGACCTTGGTCGGACGTTTGAACAGTACGGCCGTACGAGCCTTGCCAATCGAGATGTTTGCACCGGCTGCGAACGTGCCGTCCAAGCGTTCCAGCGCCATCAAATTGCCACCTTCATCCACGACCGCGATTACTCCCCCTGGCGCGTTGTTTTTCTTCGCGTAAGCAACCGCGGCGGCGATGACTCGTTTGGCGCCTTCAATTGTCAGCGATTTCTTCTCGATCGTTTGCGCTTGCGCGACAGCGGTCAGGCTGGCAATTGCCAGAATTATTGCGGCGATCCTGAAACTCGGTTTCATAGCCACCTCCTTACGAACGTTTGCTTCTCACCGGAGCGCGAACGCCCTACCGTCATGACTTGGCTTTAGGCCACGCTGATAACGGGCGGACGCCCACGCTTCCTGTAAGATCACATGCCCTGTTCCGCGGTAATCGTGACGCGAAAGAACTCGGCATTCTTTCCGGTCCAGCGCGCATCATTTACACGATGCACGACGCCATGCTCATCGACTCCGGTATTCATACCCTTTTGCCTCGGTCCCTGGTTCGGGCCGATACCGATCTCTTCGTCGACTTCTGTGCCGGCGTTCCACAAGAGCAACTTCTCAGTAACATCGGCGCTGATGGGATTCCCTTTGGCGTCGAACAGCGCAATGCCATTACCATCCGGCGAATAAAACCAATCATTCGACTGACCGAACATCATCGTGGTGAAAAGCTTCGCGCCTGGCATCGCAGTAAAGCTGTATTCATAACTGTCGCCGGGGCGAATTGGGCCTGCACCCATAGCCCCTACTGGAGTATTGAACACGCCATGCAGATTCGACGTGTGATGCATGGCCTCCAGCGATTTGATCAATCCGGACGGGTCACCATCTTCAGCCTGCATTTCCAGGCCGTTGTTGCCTGCGGCCTTGCCTTCTGTAAATAGCGGCGCCTTCTTAGCGCTGAGAACAAACATGCCGGGTGATAACGCGAACGGAAACTTCATACCGTTCGAAGCCGTCATACCTTCCGGGTTAGAAATGTTTTCGACCTTGACTGTGAATTTGGTTGGACCGGCCGTGCGCCTGGTCACCGCGACGGTGAATTGGGCCAGGTAGCAGACCCCGAGTAGCGCCAAACCGATTACAAGCTTTCGATGTTTCATGACTTAAATTCTCCTTCTAAGAAAGTTGTTGATGATTAGCCACATCCGCAGTCCGCAATTGAAAGCCGAAATTCTTCATTGTCTCCGCTTCTCTATGGCTAACCGCTGTCAGTTAGCTTCAAAGTTGCACCTGAAGATGCAACGCTGGTTGTTGTGGTGATGCAGCTTCGCGCAAGCAACCGCGCGGCCCGCCCTGATCCGTTGGTAGACTTCCGCCGCCAAAAGCATGCCCAACGGCGGCGCCGTGAAGTAGATCCAGAGCGCGGTGAATTGATGCGCGCCGAGGGCGGAGCCAAAGGTGCGCGCCGGATTCATGCTCATGCCGGAAAGCGGCGACTCGATGCTGATATAGATAGCGACCAGCCCACCCGCAAATAGTCCGGTCCAGCGACCCAGCCGCTTCGTGTTTGATACGGTCAGAACCACCGTCATTAAGATGAAGGTAATTGTTAGCTCCGCGAGGAATGCTGTCGTCGGTCCTTTGGGACCAGGCACGGTGGCCGCGTAGTTCACCGTTTTGTGCGAAACCAGCATGCCCAGCACGAATGAGGCGATTACGACGCCGACGATACCGCCGGCAAATTGAAACAGAATATAGAAGAGCGCATCCCAGGCTTTGATCTTTCCAAGTCGAAAGAACGTTAAAGTCACCGAAGGATTGAAGTGGGCTCCCGATCGTTTGCCAAACGGCGAATAGATGAGCGCCACGGCGGTTAAACCCATGGCCGTGCCCATGAAGATTCGTCGGATGGCGTCGGTTTGTATCGCTCGAGTGACAGGTGATGCCGGGTGGTATAAAAGAACGGTAAAAGCGCAAGCCGACATCATGAATATGCACAAAAGCGCAGCTTCCATCAGATACTCGGGCCAGTGGGCTTTCAACGCTTCTGTCATTTCCTGATTCCGCCTATTAGAGACTTTGAAAGGTTCGGTAAAGGTCCAGGGTTCCGGCATCATCATTCGCCGGCGCAGGCTATCGAACACACTGATACTCTGAGAACTCGTTAGTTCCATTTTCCTCATCGCGCGACTCGCGCGAACCTCGCTAACTGATTGTCTTGTTTCCCGCTTGGACTAATTCCGTCATCCAGCCTATTAGTCGCGGTGAGCTTAAGTTCCTTACACGGAGTTACGAACTGATTCTGAAATGCGTCGACGAGCTTCGTCAGTGAGTTTGGCTAGAGGCAGATTGTCGCTTGTATCAGCGAACCTCGCCTGGCTGACAACCCGTCTCAGCAACTTGATTTGTTTGAGATACCGTGCACACCAGGTGCACACCGCAAGGTGCAAGCGCAGTTTTATTTGTTCAATTAAGCCAAGCCGCCGTTCGAGTGATTCGGACACGACCGGAACCATTACCTGGCAGGGTTGCAGTGTGCGCAACAGCCATCGTCTCCCCGCTTTTCTCATTGTGGTATAGACGTTCAAATGTGCCTCTTCAATTAATCGCAAGGACTGAGTTCAGTCCTCCATAGTTGTCGGGCACTTTCATTCCGTTACTCGGATCTTCGAGCCAGCGACTACCATCCACGAGAAATTTGTACTGATAACTGCCGGCCTGAGGCGCTTCAACTTCGGCAAACCACAGTCCGGCTTCGTCCTTGCGAAGCGGCGTGAACGCCGTGTTCCAACGGTTGAAGTCACCAACCAGCGCAACGCTTTTTGCCTCGTCGTCGTGATAAAGAAACACAAGTCTTCCGTTTTCAACTCGCGGCGGACTGCAACCGACTGTCTTAAGTTCGTGCTCTTCGCGTAGGGCCAATTCAACTGCGCGGCGTGCATTTACCACCCCATACCCCTGGCGGATAGCTGGCGCTGTTGTTATGCGGTCTGCCGTCGAAATCAAAATGTTCTTAACGGCGCCGGGCGTCAATTTTGGGTTCGCCTCAAACATCTGAGCCACAATTGAACTTACAATCGGGGCCGCGAAAGAGGTGCCATCGACATGTTGGTAGTGTGTCGCTACGATCTTCTGACTTTCGAGACTTGACTCCACGAAATTGCGTATGGTCTCGACATCTCCGACTGCGATCGGTTCAGGCAGTTCGGCTTGTTCTTCTAGTTCACGAGCAAGACTTCGCAGCTGGTAATCCGGCGCAGCCGCCAATTTCGATAAAGCTTCCGCTCGTTCGTACGCGGGCGTGTTCGGAAGAATTGGTGCTGCTATCCACATTGCCGGTGCAATTAATTCGGGCTTGACCGTGCCACTAGCGGTCAGGCCAAAGCTCGAGTGATAGAGGCCAGGTGCCTTTTGTCCAATTTGATTGTCATCATCATAGCCACCAACTGTAATGACTGAAGGGGAGTTTGCCGGCGGAATAGGAGCGTGGTCAGAAGCGTTTCCAGCCGCGACCACGACAACAATGCCTTGCCGAATAGCCTCTTCCGCAAGTTGGTCGATTGTACTTAGTGAACAGGGCACATCCTCGTCACCGCCCAGCGAAATGTTCAGTACGCGAATGTTAAAGCGTTCACGGTTTTTGATGACCCAGCGAAGTCCTTGCGCAATGTTCTCTTCACTGATTCGTCCCTTCTTACTGACTTTCACCAACACGAGACGCGCGTTCGAAGCAATGCCACGATATTTACCGTCGCTCAGATGTCCGTTACCTGCCGCAGCTACCGTGGTTTGTGTGCCATGCCAATGCCACGACTCAACCACTCTGTCTACATAAGTTTCAGTGTCTTCACCGCTGATATCGTGAAAAGCCACGATGCGGTTGCTGGGTTCGACAAGATCGGGGTGTTGCTGAAATCCCGAGTCAAGAAAGGCCATGGTCACACCTCGTCCGCTGAAGCGAGGATGGACATTCAGCCGATCGGCAGTAGGAATGACCGCGAACCGATTCAGGTTATGTGAATGATCGTGTGCTTCGATTCTTGTAGGTTTCTTAGCCATATTTCCGAACAACCAAACTCAGGGCAAACTTTGCCGAGCAAAGAGTTGTCGGACCAGTAAAGAAAACCTTACAAAGAAGGTGGATTTTTAGTCTTTGGGTTGGGTGAGACGCAGTTTGATCCGCTCCCGCGCTTCGGCTGAAAGGGGAGGCGATGAAGAATCAAGGTTAGGTTCTGCAGCGGCTTTGGTACGGATAGTATTCCTTATCAGGTGCAAGTGCTCGAGATACCAGACGCACCAGAGGCAGATCCAAAGATGAAGCTTGACGGTGATCCGCTCTCGAAGCGAGAGTCTTCGCTCCATGGACTCCGAGATGACCTTGACCGTTTCCTTACAGGTGGGCAGGCGTCGGAGCAACCACCATCTCACCGCATGCTTGATTTTGTCGTAGGCTTTCAACGGCATTCTCAGTTCGTTGTTTTCCCGGTGAACCAGTTAATCTCGAGACAGTTGCGCAGGTGGAGCCGGGCCCGGTGAAGCATCACCCAAAGGTTGTTCACCGTGATGTTAAGAGCTTCGCAAATCTGTTCAGTAGTCAGGCCGTCGACTTCGCGAAGCGTAAAAGCGCTGGCCGTGCGCTCGGGCAGGGGAGAAAGGCAATCGTTGAGAACTTTCCAAAAATCACTGCGCTCGATTAGTTCCGCTGGTGTCGCGTGCCATTCGCTGGGCGCGTAGCCCGAATTCCAATGGTTGGTCCATTCATCAGTTCTGGTAAAAAATTCGGTATGCTCAAACTCTTCGCCCTCAGTCTCTCCAATCGGCGCTTCTCGCGTAACCCGCCGGAAATGATCAGTGACCTTATGTTTCAGAATGCCTACCAGCCAGGTGCGCTCGGATCCCCGGCCTTCGAAACCGCGGTAAGCTTTCAATGCCGCCAAAAAAGTCTCCTGTACGCAATCTTCAGCTGCCGAGCCGTCCCGCAATCGAAATATTGCGTACTTGTAAAGGTAGTCTCCGTATAAGTCCACCCACGCGTTAAAGTCCGGGGTTTGACTCTCGGGAGTTCGCGGGGGTTCAGTCATGCAAAAGCCACGATCTCAAATTAGGGGACAATGAAACTACTTCGATTTATTATTGCATACGTCGGGATTGGGAGTAATGCCGGTGGACCAGTTTTGAAAGGGTAACTTTATGAACCTCATCCCTTGCCGGGATTGCGGCAAGCCGATCGATCCGAGTTCGCGGGGCTGCTCCACCTGCGCGAGGAACCTCGATGCTGAGCGAATGTTTGATAAAGTCGTTTTGGCCGGACTCATATTCGCGGTACTGACGGCAGCAATTGTCTTCGTATTATATTTCCGCCAGTAGCCTGCAGGGTTTTTGTATTGACTTCCTTCTCTCAGAATAGTGAAACGCACCTCGAACGTTTAGGAGATCGAGGTGCACTTCCTTTGAAAACATGGCCTCAATGACCACCCGCCAACATGGCGGTCTGGTTTACGACCACGTTCTGGTCGCTACCGCCAAAGGTGATGGCGACTAATCTCCGGTCCATGCCGTCCAGGCTCAACTGAACTTCGGTACCGGCCGCCTTCCGAAAACGCTTCTCCAGGCGAGCCGGCGCTTTGGCAGCGACTTTGCCATCCTTTTCGATTGAAAGCTCGCCAGTCTTCTCATCAAATTTGACGTCGTAGTTACCCTTCTTAACAAGAGTTCCATTGACCTTAACATTTGACGAAAAAGAAACACTGCCCATGTTGGATTTGGCGAACGCAGCAGCGGCCGCCAAAGTGACAAGCAGGAACGCAAGCATAACGCGATTAATAATGAACTTCATTGACCACTCCTTATTAGTATCGTAAGTTTCGCTTCCTCGATGAAGCATTGTGATACGTACCCACTCTCCGCGCCAAAGTTCGCGCTCTGGTTCGTTCACCAACCATTTGTCGAGCAGGGTTCGAGTAACTTACAAGGTGTGCGATCTTTTTTCTGGGTGGCAAAAGTTGCGGCTCACACAAAGCAAAGCTGGGCTATGATCGTAGCGGAATGATTCAACCGGCGGAATGATTGCCAGAGGCTGTTGTCAGGCTTAAGTTGCGGGACGCCAAAGTATCGCTTCAAGTTACCTGGGAACCGATAACTCAGCAATATTATTTGGCTGGGAGGCAGGGATTCGAACCCCGATAGGCGGATTCAGAGTCCGCAGTCCTACCGTTAGACGACCTCCCAGCAAGAGGAATTTCAATGTAAGTGTATAGGGTTTTCTTTGTCAACCGGGGTTATTAGTCACCGTGGGGCAATTGCGTGGTGCCTGTCATCGTCGCTCCGCGACGAAGAGCAGCGCTCCGGGCCAAGCTCGCCAGCAGCTCCCGGAGTGTTGCTCAAACTTGAATTCGCATATTGCTGTTTACTATTCCTCGCCGATCAAGGCACAATACTCCCACCTCGCTGCAGACCTCCTCGACCAGAGCGCTCCCACATGAGTACGTTTCAATAAACTGGGAGTAACTATGACTGAACCCGACGAGCATGCTTTAGCCGCCAAGCCACAGGAGACCACGCCAGTGGATGGTGCTGGAGAAGAAAAGGCTTCAACCAAAACTGAAGCGGCAGAAAAGCTGCGCGCGCTGACCACGGAGTATGAAGCGAAAATGGATGAGATAGCCGATCTCATCACTCGCGTGCGTCACGAGATCAATAATCCGCTGACAGGTGTGCTCGGGCAGGCCCAGTTACTACTCCGCGAAGATTTACCGGAGAAAGCGAAAAAGCGCGCGGAAACCATAGAGGCCCTGGCGATTCGCATTCGCGACATCGTGGCCCAGCTACGGCAAGTGCAAAAAAGCTCAAGAGGCTGATTCCCCGGAGCACACTCAAGGCGACGTAGCGACAGCAACTACTTTGACAGTCGCATCTCTGCCGACCGCGACAACATACCGTCTACCTTCACGCAAAATCGCATTTTCGCCCCGCTTAAATCCGTGAAGTAGTGCGAGTGGAGGGAACAGGACACCAGACACGGCTGCCATCGTTGCGACTTCGCCTACATGGCTGGTGCCTTTCACGCTGCCCTGGGCCTTTACAGGTTGCTTCGTGACAGCTCTTGGTTTCCAGACTCCATAGCTTGTCACCTGAGGCAGTTTCCGGAGCCAGCGGTATCCGAGTGTTGTCGACAGCCACCACATCTTCCATGCTCCAGACGAGCTTCCCGGCCTTTCCCCAGTGTCCGCCGCGCTTCGCGCTCGGTGATGCGAGCGGTCACCAGGGCGTCTCTCTCGATCACGGTCACTACCGTCGATCATGATCGGGACCAGAACGCGAAAACTTATTCGCTCCCCGGGTTTGACGTCGAGCGAGTTGACTGTGTACGCGACCTCTACCTCGATAGGCGTTCCGGCCGGAATCTTGAGTTCGACGGTCGCCGAGGTTGGGTAGGATGTTGCGGCTTGCGACAGTTGGATGTTTTTTGCCGCAGCGGTTTCTGACGTTGTAGTTTGAGCAAACAATACAGATTGCGACAGGAGTATCCCAAACAGGAGCAAAAGAGAGTGTTTCACGGTTGATTCTCCACCGCGGAATTAGTCGAACGGGACATTACCCGCAAACAAAATGCCAGCGGCAGCTGTCGAAAAAATTCCGGCAAGAGGGCTTGACAGCAAAAGGTTGAGAGGCCGTAGAGGAATTAGTTTTAGGGTGTTAGACTTCCGAGCATGTCAGCTCGCAAGCCTCTCGCCAGGAACAATCATCTTGAAGAAGCTATGGCGCTGCTCATTCGAAACCAGGCGGCGTTTGTGGAGCAAATAGCCAGGAACGATCAGGAACGTCTCGCACTTAAGGAATGGCAACACCGGACCGAGGTATGGCAGCATAAGGCTGAGGAGCGATTCGACAAGATTGAGCAAAGGCTGGCGAGTATTGAGGCCACTCTTCTTGAAATGCCAAATACCATTCTCAAAAGCGTGCTTGAACAGCTACCGAAAATTATTGTTCAAGACGTTCTCGCTAAGCTGCCTAAAGCAGTCAAGAAAGAGATCGGATTCACGCCGCCGGCTTAACCTGCCCAATTCAAAAAGAAAATGCGCAGCATCTCTGCCGCGCATTCTGAAGTTACGGTAACGGGAATGAGTTTAGCACCGACGGCCCGTCGGCATTTTGACCAGCTAGACTCCGACTGACTCTTCTTCGTGATCCTGTACTAAATAGGGAGAGACAACGATGGGCTTCTCGTCCGCGTCCTCGGCGAGTACGGCCTGGATGATTGGCAGGCTCAGGCGATGCTTCCTGGAAATTCCCGGCACCTCATGACCGGCGGCGTAAACCGGGTGGCGTCCGTGTTCTTCGTACCACTCGCCGAGGTTTGCGGTCTTGTGCATGTTCTCGATGATCTGCCGCCAACCCACGCCGGTGTTGTAGGCGCAGAAGGAGATTTCGCCTTCCTGGGTGCCGTAGGGAATCACGCACATCTCGGTGCGGCGGAAGTCGTAGTTGAAAAGATCCTGAAACCACATGCCTTCGACGCAGAGCACGCGCCAGATGTCATTGGGATCTTCTGCGTGCCGGCAGTCTTCATCCGATCGTTGCGGTCAGAGCTTGAGTTTGTCGACGATGGTTTGAAGAGATTCAAAATCTGCGAAATTGGAAATCCTTCCGGCGCTCGTTCCGCGTCGAAGTTTCGCAGAATCGCCATGCCGAGCTGCGCGTACGAGAGTTTCCTGCCGCGCGCTGTGTCGGTGATCGTGGCGACGTCTTTCATGAACTGTTCGTAATTGAAAAACTCAAACAACGAGGTGAACTCGCCGGTATGTCGATTGACCACCATCAAGCTGAAAATGCCGCAATTGGGATGGCAATTGCATGACGACCAACCCCACGGTGCGTCCGCGCCTTGCAGCATGTCCATCACGCTGGTGAAAGCCGAATAGGAAGACAGGGGATACCAGTCACGCAAGGGTTGCAGCTGACCGCGAAGTTGATCCTTGAGATCATGAGTCATGCCGGAGAGCGTGTAACGCTGCTTGATGCGCAACTCGTCTGAAATATCTTCGTCGCGACCGGTGAACGAAACTGGCTGGAAGGCGATGGTCTGGACTTTGTCGATGTTCTTCGCCGCGAAATCAACAATCGCGCCGATGCCGTCGTTGTTGATGGTGTTGACGATGGTCGTAACCAGCGTAACCTTGATCCCGACGCTGGCAAGGTTTTCAATCGCCTGTTGCTTTACGTCAAACAAATTGCCGACGCCGCGGTGTTGGTTCTTCTCTTCGCTGACGCCGTCAAACTGAAGGTAAACGCCGTGTTGCCCGGCAGCCTTGGCTGCTTTACAAAACTCAATGTCCTCGGCGAAGCGTATGCCGTTAGTGGCCGCAAGAATTCTGTAGAAGCCAATCTTCTTCGCGTAAGCGACGGCCTCGAGATAGTAAGGCGATAGAGTCGGCTCGCCTCCGGAGAAGAGAATGATGATTTGGCGCTTTGGCTTAAACGAAACTGCGCGATCGAGAATGGCTTTTGTATCTTCAAACGTCGGCTCGTGAACATAACCAACCTGATTTGCATCCATGAAGCAGGGATTGCACATCATGTTGCAGCGATTGGTGAGGTCGACAGTCAAAACAGCGCCGCGACCAAACTTGATGTTCGAAGTGCCGTGATGATGAACGTGTGAATCCTCGGCAGCTTTAAAGTCACGACCAAAGAAGAGCGATTCGATGCGCTCGAGAAACGCCGGGTCAGTTGCCATCACGTCGACAAACTCACCGTGCTTCGGACAAGTCTTGCGCATGACTACCTGTCCGTCCTCTTCAACAATCTGGGCTTTGATTTCGCCCGGATGTTCATTCATCAATGATTCGAGGGTGGTATCGCCACTAATTACAGCGTCGCGAACTTCCTTCACGCAACGTGGACAAAGGCTGTCGGTCTCGCGAGGAAAGCCCAGCGGCGGCGAACTGCGTTGGTAAGATTTCAGTAACTTACCAGGCGCCCACTTGGGTGTGATTGCTTCGCCTTCGGGCAGGATGCTGTTGACTGACTGGAAAGCCTTCCAGGCAACATCCGAAATATTGGAAAGCAGCTTGGAGCCCTTTACGCCGGTGAGCTTACCCTTGTCTGATTCGCCTCTGCGGAATTGATCACTAAACAATGAAACCGTCTCCTCGCGAGCGCCTGATTTCTGCAAAACGCGCTCAAATCATCAATAAAAATAAGCTAACCGCCGGACTTAGGACAACCAATAACATAGGTTTCCGACCGCGTCATGATAGATGGTCTGTTGAGGCATGGCAAGCATAAAGGGCCCAATGCTGCCCACTTCAGGCTTCGGGAGGCTGGTTATCGAGGAAGGATATGAAGAAGAATGCATCTGGGGCATAATCTTGGAATACAAGATGACCCATGCGAATGTTCACTTAAGGCTCCGGCCGATGAGGCTTGCCCACCTTGTGGATCCACACAATCTTTCAAACATCATGTCTGCCATAGAAATCAATACTTTTCTTGGGAGAGGGACCTTCAATCCTATCGTTCCTTTCTATAAGCGCTTCCCGTCAAACCTTAGAGACCTCAGCCAGGATACGAGTACTTACTCTGGAAGAGCCCTTGTGAAAGTTGATAATCTCGGTTCTAAAAGTTGAGGAGTGATAATCGATGTCTGAGCCGAAATTGTTGACCGTTGCTGAACTAGCGACCCACGTGGGTGGCCGACTGATTGGCGATGGGAATATCCACATCGAGCGAGTGGCTGACCTGTCCACCGCCGGAACTGGTGAAATCGCCTACGTGGAGGATGAGAAATTCTTCGAAGCCGGCAAGTCCACGCAGGCTTCGTGCCTGATCGCCCCCGAAGAATTTGTCGCCTTCGTGAAGGACTTAATAACCGAAAAAGTGTTTGGGCCGGTGCTGATTGAAGTAGTCAAACCCAAACTTGCCTTCGCGCGGACTGCAGAGGTGCTGCATCCACCAAAACGTCGTGAACCGTTTGTGCATGAATCGGCAACAATTGCGGAGAGTGCGGACATCGATCTTACAGTTTTCATCGGCCCACATGTCTCGATAGGCGAGCACACGCGGATCGAATCCGGCACGCGCATCGAAGCCGGCGTGGTGATTGGCGATCACGTGCGAGTCGGTCACGATTGTGTGTTGCATCCTGGCGCGACACTTTACGACGACGTGACCATTCGGGATCGCGTGGTGTTGCACGCCGGCGTTTGTATCGGCGCCGACGGTTTCGGCTACGTGCGCGACACCGGTGAGGGCGGCAGGTACCATAAATTTCCGCAGCGCGGCACGGTGTTGATTGAAGACGACGTTGAGCTTGGCGCGCACACCTGCGTCGATCGCGCGGCGCTGGGACAAACGCGGATTGGCCGCGGGACGAAGATTGATAACCTGGTCCACGTGGGACACAACTGCGACATTGGCGAGCGCGTAGTGATTGCTGCACAAACCGGCATCAGCGGCAGTGTGACAATTGAAGACGACGTGGTGATTGGCGGGCAGGTTGGGTTCGGCGATCACATACGCGTAATGAGCGGTGCCGTGATTGGCTCAAAAGCTGGCGTGCTGCCCGGCAAGATCGTCAGACCCGGCGTTTGGTGGGGAATTCCGATTCAGCCGCTGGACGAATACAAGCGCTTGAATGCGCACCTGGCGCGCGTGCCGGAAATGCGCGAAGAGATCAAGGAGTTAAGAAGGCAGTTAGAGGAAATGAAGAAGAGCCAGGTCGACTAGCGGCTAGCAGAATCCAACCAAAGCGCAATATCTTAGCTCCAGAGGAGCCGAATGTTGATAGGAACCTGATGATAAAAGCAACCAAGCTCCGTCAGGAGCGAAATGTTTTGTTCGCGTTAACCTTTCGCTCCTAACGGAGGTAGTTGAGTTGTGGTAGGTCTCGGCGCTATAAACATCGCGCCCCGAGTGGGGCTCCAAAACCCTCTTATTACTGTTTCCATTCCTGCAACGCATCCAGCACGACGTTGGCCGCTCTTTCCGAAGCGCCACCCTCGCCTAACTGAACCGCGACTTCACTCAGACGAGAGCGCATATCTTCATTTCGTTTCTCATTAAGTAACAAAAGCAACTCGTCGGCTAACCGCTCTCCGTTCAGATCGTCCTGCATCAGCTCAGTCGCAACGCGTTCGCCTGCTACCAGATTAACTAATCCGAAGTGATCGACGGTTATCAAACGTCCCAGTGTGTTCCAGTTAACCCAGGACTCTTTATAAACAACTACCATCGGCGTGCCGAGCAACGCGGCTTCAAGAGTTGCAGTGCCACTCGCTATGGCAGCTGCATCAGAAGCCGCGAGCGCTTCGCGCGATTGACCTGACACGATGTGCAGGCACGACGGCAAGGGCTCTGGCGTGGCTCGCTGCGATCTCACGAGGCTCCTCACTTCTTCCGAGGTGCGACTGGGAGCGACAACAACCACGAATTGAACATCAGGCCGGCGAACGGAAATGAGCGCAGCTGCTTCCAGCATCGGTGGCAGAATGCGCGCCACTTCCTGGCTACGGCTGCCCGGCAGCAGCGAAACAATGGGCAACTTCGGATCAAGTTTCCACTCGCGACAAAACGCCGCGCGATTGCGACGTGGATAAACCTCGCCTGCCAGGGGATGTCCCACAAACTCAACCTGGTCGATTCCGCGTTCGGCGTACCACTCCTGTTCGAAGGGAAGAATGGAAAGTAGTAGATCGACGTTGCGTTCAATGCTGCGAGCGCGATAAGAACGCCAGGCCCAGAGTTGCGGACTGATGTAGTAGATTATTTTCAGTCCCTTGCGATGAAGTGCGCGCGCCAGTTTTAGATTGAAGTCGGGCCAGTCCACTAAAATGACGGCATCCGGCTTTTTCTCGATCGCCGCTTGTTTCAGAAGGTTGTAAGCGTGCCAGAACTTCGGCAAGGCACCGCCGATTTCGAGTAAACCCAGGATCGCGAGGTCGTCCGAACGAACAATCGACTCAACGCCAGCGGCGCGCAGCAAAGGTCCGGTAGCGCCGAAGAAAGCGAACTGTGTCTCCGGCTCAGCGGTGCGCAGCGCGTTGACGAGTGAAGCCGCGTGGGCGTCTCCGGAAGGTTCGCCGGCGACGATCATGATTCGATGCGTTTCCATCGGCGCGCATGATAGCAGGAGGCAGGAGCAGTACGCAGTGAATCAGTCCGCGAAGCGGACGACTGATAGTAGCCCACCGATTCATCGGTGGGATGGAAGGATCTGATCATCCGTCAGTCCGTGAAGCGGACGGTTGAATCCTACACAAGCAGGTAACGTAATTCGTATGCAATCCCACGCTTGTCGTTGAACGCTTGAAACTGGGGATTTCAGCCGTCCGCTTCACGGACTCAGTAACGATTTGAGGTTTCGATCCCCACCGATGAATCGGTGGGCTACTATCAGCCGTCCGTTTCACGGACTGATTGACCGCCCACTGGTCACTGACCACTGACCACTGACCACTGATTCGTGTTAGCATCCCTCTCGTTCTACACAAAATCGGCGCGCGCTTTTCCCCTGATAATAGTAGTGCTCGCCTCTACGTTCCCGGAGGTCTTCACTTTCTTTGCGCGTTGCTTTCCGCTCCAGTTGTATGCTCAGGCTCGTCTGCCTTGCGATCCTAATTGCATTCTCCAGTCTTGCTTCAAACAACGCGCTTGCCCAACAGACGAATCCGGTTGATCGTAAGGTCACAAACCCGATGACGGACACGCCCAACGTCAACCCCTTAACTCAGGACCAGCCAGCTAAACAAAGAACTCGACCGAGGCAACAGGTTGCCGGCGAAGCGACCGACGAACTGAAGGTGGCTGCCGGCACGCAAACAGTTTCCGGTCCAAAAGAAGCGCGCATCTTCGTCTATGAAGGAAATGTTGACGCGCGCATCGGCACTTATCGCCTGCAGGCCGATAAGGTGACCGTGTATGAGGCGACTAACAAAGTACTCGCTGAAGGTAACGTCGTGTTTGATCAAGGCGATTCGCAACGAATTACCGGCTCAACCGCGGAGTGGAACTATCGAACGAAGACCGGGTACTTCGTAAACTCGACAGGCTTCACTAATCAAACCGAAGACGGGACCAGAATGTACTTCACGGCTGACCGTGTGGATAAGGTCAGTTTGGACACGATCATCGCCACCAACGTGCAGGTTACCGCCTGCGATGAAGATGTTCCCAAATGGAGCTTTCACGCCAAACGCATCAAGATCAAGACCGGCGACCGCGTCCGTCTTTATTCCCCAAATTTGCGCGTCAAACGCTTGCCAGTTTTTTATCTTCCGTACGCTTCGGTTTCCATTAAGGATCGCGATCGTGCTTCAGGATTTCTGACACCCACTTTCGGTGGCGCCGGCAAAAAAGGGTTTCGAGTCTCAAATGCTTATTACCAAACCCTGGGACGCTCTGCCGATGTAACTGTGCGCAGTGACGTGTATTCGGCGCGCGGCTTCGGCCTCGGCGCTGACTTGCGCACTCGCGCTAACTCTCGTTCATTCTTCAACGCCGGCTTCTATGTCGTTAAAGATCGAGTCTTAGGGCATAAGGCAGATGCAGAGCATCCGGATCAAGGCGGTTCGAGTCTGTACGTTGAGGGCGTTCACTATTTCCCCAACGGCTTCATCGCGGCGGCTGACGTGAACGTGACATCGAATCTCGCCTATCGCCAGGTGTTTTCGGACAGTATCCAGCAAGCGATCTCTCCGGAGGAACGTTCCCAGGTTTTTGTAAACAAGGATCTCAATGAATACAGTTTCAATTTCCTGGCACGCTCACAGGTGACCTTTCTGCCAAATTCAGGACCGGCTAACACGCGCGTCCGCATTCGCAATCTGCCCGGCATAGAGATGGAAAAGCGCGCCACGTCGCTCGATTTTCTGAAAAACCTTCCCATCTATTATTCGTTCGAAGCTTCGGCCAACGGGGTCAGTCGAAAAGAAACGGCCGACGATCTCGTTGCCTTTCGGCTCGACGCCGGTGGCGATCCGATCGTTACCCCTTCGATCGTCCAGCGGCTCGACTATCATCCCAAGCTCCAGGTGCCTCTTTATTTTTATGGCATGTCGCTTACAGCGTCAGCTGGTGGCCGGTTAACTTTTTATTCAAACTCAATCGATCCCATAAACCGTCAGGTATTGAGCCGGAATTTGACGCGAGGTTATGGCGAGTTTGAACTCGACTTCCGGCCGCCACCTCTATTCAAGGACTTCCATCGCGGCAACGGCGGCTTTTTCTTTCGTCACTTGATCGAACCCTATATCACTTACCGCCGCATATTCGGAGTTAATAACTTCGATCGAATTATCCGGTTCGATTACCTGGATGCGGTCGCCGATACCAACGAGATTGAGTTTGGTATTTCGAATCGCTTCTTCACCCAGCGCTCCACCGAAAACGTGAGCAAGGCCGCGGCCAGGGAAACCAGAACCGGCAAGCGAGTCGGCACATCGACGCAACCTTACGAGGCCTTAACCGTAACCGTACGCGGAAAATATTTCTTCGACACAACATTTGGCGGCGCTCTCGTTCCCGGCCGCAGAAACCAGTTTTACCCCATCAATACGCTTTCCGGTTTTAGCTATGGCGGCGTTCCCCGACGCTTTTCACCGCTGAACGTCGAGGCCCGCTATCGTCCGCGCGCGGATTTGTTTGTCGACATGCGAACGGACCTCGACACACGAGGGGGCGGCTTGCGAGCGTTCTCCACTTCGTTCGGAATCAACAAGCCATTGCTACAGGCGTTTCAAACTTTCTACTACACACGCGCAGTTGAACTGGTGCCGAGTCTGGCGCGGTTCGCGGACGCACGCGGAAAGGAACCCGGCACGCTCCGTGGCTCGCAATGGAGTCCTTCGATCTTTTTGGGTGACCGTGAACGCGGATTCTTCGGCGGTGCATCTTTCTTCTTCGACTATCAGGCACGTCCCGGGAAGGGAAATAGTTCGCTCATTAGTTCCACAATCACCACCGGCTATAGTTGGGATTGCTGTGCGGTGACTATGCAGTACAACACCTACAACGTTGGTGTGCGCCAGGAAAAGGGCATGTTGTTCAGCTTCCGACTCAACGGCATCGGCACCTTCGGCACCGAGCAGATTGGTCAACGCTTCCGCTGAGGCAACTCCAAAAACGTTGGCGAAAAGTTAGAACCCTTCGACTCACTTTTGGCGACTGTGCACTCGAAGAGAACTGGTATATATTTGGCAGGCGTCAAAAACAGTTATCGCGGTCGCCCGCGCGGTCGTTTCGGAAAATTCATACCTGAGAATTTGCTCCCCGAATTCTGACTCAGACAAACAACCCGATCTCATAAGCATTTTTAGTTTTTAGGAGATTTGCCCCTTATGCAGGGTTCATTCGTAAGCATTAAGTCAAGGAATACCCGTTTAGTCCTCCTGTTTCCAATCCTGCTCGTGCTCACAGTTGTTCTGGTTGCGGCCCTACCACCGACCTCCAGCGCTACCCCGGGAAACGCTCAAGGGGATAACACTCAAAAGCCAGCGCGCGCACAGTTTGTACCGGGGCAGGTGCTGGTTCGTTATCGCAGCGAACCGTTAGCCAAACAAAAAACTTTCGAGAAGTTGATCAGCTTCGACGGTCGGCAGCTTTCGATTCAACTCGAGCGATTCGACGGAGCCGACATCGTTCCCGGACTCCGTCTGGCGCATGTTGCTCCGGAAGACACCATGGCGGCAATTGCAGCGCTGAAGGCGCGACCCGATGTTCTCTATGCCGAGCCTAATTACCTTTTGCATCTGGATGCGAATCCAAACGACCCCCGTTTTTTGAGCAACGAACTCTACGGCCTCGCGAAGGTCGGCGCGCCCCAGGCATGGGATACGATCAAAGGAAGCTCGGATACTGTGCAGGCTGGTTTCGGTAGTCCCAGAATCGTAGTCGGCGTGATCGATGAAGGCATTGACATACTTCATCAGGACCTGGCCGCCAACATCTGGACGAATCCTGGCGAAGGCAGCACGCCAGACGGTTTAGACAACGACGCCAACGGATTCGTAGACGATCTTCATGGTTACGACTTTGCGCTAAACAGCGGCGTAATCACTCCGCAGACGCATGGCACACACGTCGCCGGCACGATTGGGGCCGTTGGAAATAACGCGACCGGCGTAGTGGGTGTTAACTGGAGCGTGGGCTTGATGTCTCTCAAGTTTATCGACGGGTTCCAGGCTGACACCGCCGATGCAATACGTGCGTGCAACTACGCGAAGATGATGCGCGATCGTTGGGTCAATAGCGGTGGAACTCAGGGCGCTAACCTGAGAGTTCTTAACAACAGTTATGGCGATAACGAGTTTTCGCAATCGTTTCTTGACTCAATCAACGCACTGAACCAATCAGGGATTCTGTTTGTGGCTTCGGCGGGCAACGTCGATGGTTTTAGCACCCAGCCGGACAACGATCTTGTGGCGCATTACCCATCAGGTTACGCTGCTCCGAATGTTATTGGCGTAGCTTCAACCGGACAAACCGATAATCTCGCGGCTGACTCTCATTATGGAGCGGCGACCGTCCATCTCGGTGCTCCGGGAGTTGGCATTCTGAGCACTACTCCGAGCAACACGTATTCATTCTCGAGCGGCACCTCCATGGCAACGCCGCATGTGGCGGGCGCTGCGGCGTTGCTTTTGGCGCAGAATCCGAATCTAACGATCCAGCGACTCAAGGGCCTGCTGCTCTACAATGGAGATTTAGTGCCGTCGCTGGCGGGAAAAACCGTGACCGGACGACGGCTCAACGTTGCCAATAGTGTCGCTGCCGCAGCTGAGAACGATGTGACTGTGCCGGGCACCGTCAGCAATCTTCATCTGAATTCTCAAACTGGTCGAAGTCTTAATGTCGGTTGGGCCGCATCCGGCGACGATGGAGCCACTGGCCAGGCGGCACTCTACACAATTAGTTTCACTGACGCGTCCAGCGGCGCCGTCATCTTCTTGAAAAATATAATTCCGGCGGCGCCGGGAGTGATGCAGGCCGTTGACGTGAAGCTGCCCTATCGCCATCCCACCGGTACGCTGAACCTTCGTGAGTATGACAACGCCGGAAACGAAGGCGTGCCCGCCACCCTGCCAATTTCCATCAGCTTGATTGTAAGCGATCCTTATCTGACTTCGTTGAGTAGTCACGTTTCGCTTTCCACCGGTGGCACCGGTCTCGCAACTAATTGCGACGACTGCTTCAAGACGCAGGCCTTGCCGTTTTCATTTCCTTACTTCGGCGAGAATTTCAATTCGGTTAACGTAACTTCTAACGGCGCGATGTATTTTGCGACGCCGCCCGCCAACGATGCAGTCAGCTCTGCCGTCGGCTTGTCGCACTTCAAAATGATTGCAGGACTCTGGGACGACTTGCGCACCGATCGCGTGGCCGGCGACGACATCTACGTTGTCACTCCTGATGCCAACCGCATAATCTTTCGCTGGCAAGCGGTGACATTTGGTAACGGAACACCAGCAACCGAATTGCCGGTAAGTTTTGAGATTGAGTTGCGTAGTGACGGAACGATTCTGACGCGCTACGGCAACGCCCCCCAAAGTCCCGACGCCGATGTCATTTCTCGCGTGGTAGGAATTTCCGGTGGCGAGCCGGACACTTATATCGTCCCCTCACACACCTCTGAGGGGACGGTCATAGATTTAACTAACGCGCAGACGGTCACCTTCCTGCCGCGAACCTTACTGCCAACCCTCTCGACGATCCCAACGCGCAATTCTTTGTCAGACAGCATTACCTGGATTTCCTTAACCGCGAGCCTGATCCGGGAGGTCTTGCTTTCTGGTCTGATCAAATTACCTCGTGCGGCAGCGATCAAACTTGCGTGGAGATCCGGCGCATCAATGTGTCCGCGGCTTTCTTCCTATCGATAGAGTTTCAGGAAACCGGCTACCTGGTAGAGCGCATGTACAAAGTCGCATATGGTGACGCCTTAGGGACTTCGACTTTCCCGGGACCAGGTTCTCATCAACTCGCCGTACCCATAATCCGTCGCAGCGAATTTGTTCCAGATTCGTTGCAGATTTCAAATGGAGTAATTATTGGACAGCCGGGCGCGGATGCGCTACTGGAAGCTAACAAGGTGACGTTTGCGAACGATTTTGTTACCCGCACACGTTTCACCGCAGCCTATGCAACTTCGCTGACGCCGACGCAATTCGTCGACGCACTCATCGCTAAGGCTGGATTCACGCCCACGCCCGAACAGCGACAAGCTTTCATCGATGAGTTTGGCGTTGCTGGTAACACGACAGACACAGCCGCAAGAGCGCGCACTGTGCGAGCCATCGCTGAAAACGGAACGTTTTCTCAGTTGGAGAGGAACCGCGCTTTCGTGCTGATGCAATACTTTGGTTACCTAAGACGTGATCCGGATACCAGCCCCGACACGGATTACACCGGTTACGATTTCTGGCTGGGCAAGCTGAATCAATTCGACGGTAATTTCGTCAACGCTGAGATGGTCAAAGCCTTCATCATTTCTGGTGAATACCGGCAGCGGTTCGGACCGTAAGGCAGGGAAGGTGAAAAGTGAAAGTAAGAAGTGAAAAGTGAAGAGTGATGAGTATTTACGTCATCGCTCATCAGCCTACTTCAGTCATGACCTTCTTGCTTTTCACTCTTCACTTTTCACTCTTTCATGGTACTTTTGACTTCTCCCCGTTCGTCTTTGCTTCTCCTCCCGTCCTCCCGAAAGGGCTTGCTTATGGTTTTCAGAGCGTTTCAACACTCTCATATTTTGCGAAGCCTGTCGTTTCTCGTATTCGCCTGCGCCGGCATCGGCGTTTACAGGGGTTGACGCCTTTGCGCAAAGCAGTCCGCAGGGAATCAGCGTTGCTCCGAAGATTGTCTTTGGGAGTTCTCGAAACAATGGCAATCACGATATTTTCACGATGGACCTCGACGGCTCCAACCAAACGCGGCTGACCACCAGTCTAGCCTATGACGATCAACCCAAGTGGTCGCCGGACAGTTCCAAAATTGCGTTCATGAGTGGCCGGGACGGCAACCTCGAAATCTACACGATGAACGCCGACGGCAGTGGTCAAACGAGAATCACCAATAATTTCGCAGCCGATGGCTTCCCAGCCTGGTCTCCAAACGGCACGAAGATCGCCTTCGTCCGCGGTGATCTCAGTAATGCCAGCACGTTTGAAATCTATGTAATGGACGCCAACGGCGCCAATCAGGTTCGGCTTACGACTGACTCTGTCATCGATGGCGTACCTTCCTGGTCACCGGATGGCACCAAGATCGTTTTCATGAGCGGCGGCAGCAGCGTGTTTGATCCCAATGCCTTTGAGATTTACAGAATCGATGCCGACGGCAATAACCGGACACGCCTCACTAATAACTCTATAGTCGACGGCCAGCCATCGTATTCACCCGACGGGACGAAGATTGTCTTTGGCAGCGGAAACGCGTTGAATCCCAACGGGATCGAAATTTACGTAATGAACGCTGACGGCAGCAACCGGATACAGTTGACGAATAATGCGGTAACGGACGGTTTCCCGGCCTGGTCGTTTGATGGCGCGAATATCGTGTTCGCCTCCGGAAGCGTCGCTGATGAAAGCACAGTAGAACTCTTTGTCATGAACGCAAACGGAACGAATCCGGCGCAGCTTACGAATAATTTCAACCTCGATTGGTTTCCCGATTGGCAGCGAATCGCGACGCCTCCCTCGCAGATGCAGTTTAACTCGGCCACTTATGCACCAGCCGAAGACCACAGCAGCGCCGCCGTTACAGTTACCCGCACCGGTAACACTACCGGCATGGCTTCTGTTAACTATGCCACCAGTGATACGGCCGGCGACAGCAACTGCAACGTGGTCAGCGGTGCCGCTTCTTCTCGATGTGATTATCAGATAACCGTGGGCACTTTGAACTTTGCGCCCGGTGAAACCTCGAAGACGATCGACGTCTTTCTGGTAGACGACTCATACGACGAAACCAATGAAGCGTTTACGATGAGCCTTAGCAATGTTCGCGGGAGTGGTGCGGGTCTCGGCTCACCGAGTACGACTATGATTACAATCACGGACAACGATGCGACGACCACCGCGAACCCTAGCGACAGTCCAAATTTTTTCGTGCGACAGCACTACATCGATTTTCTTAACCGCGAGCCGGACGTGACCGGACTCGCGTTTTGGACTAACCAGATCACGTCGTGTGGCAGCGATGCACCCTGCATCGAGATTAAGCGGATCAATGTTTCCGCCGCGTTCTTCCTTTCGATCGAATTCCAGGAGACCGGCTATCTGGTGTACCGATTTTATAAAACTGGCCATGCTACGGTAGGAATGCCCGTGCCCGTCAGATATTCAGAGTTCATCGCAGACACGCAGCAGATTGGGCAGGGCGTAGTGATCGGTCAACCGGGAGCGGACCAGAAACTGGAAGCCAATAAACAAACGTTCGCCCTGGATTTTGTTCTGCGTTTGCGTTTTCTCCAGGACCATCCAACGTCAGATACGCCGGCCGCGTTTGTTGATGAATTGTATTTGAATGCGGAAGTGACGCCCTCCGGAACCGAACGAACGGCAGCCATCAATGAATTTGGCGGGGCGCCGAACACGGTAGATACGGCTGCGAGGGCGCGAGCGCTTCGGCGTGTGGCCGATAACTCGACGCTGAAACAGCAGGAGCTAAACAAAGCATTTGTGTTGATGGAATACTTTGGCTACCTGAGACGTAACCCTTTTGATCCGCCGGAACCTACACTCAACTATGACGGCTACAATTTCTGGTTGAACAAATTGAATGAGTTCAACGGAAATTTTGTGAACGCCGAGATGGTGAAGGCGTTTATTATTTCAGGCGAGTACCGGCACAGATTTGGACCATAAAAACAGCGAAAAGTGAAAAGTGAAAAGTAATGAATTAGTGAGTAATGAGTTAGGAACAACGACGAGTTAACCCCCCTCTCATACTTGATTTGTTGCACAACACTTTTCGTCATTTTAACTTTTCAGTTTTCACCTTTCACTATTTACCGTTTTTGGAGTACCCATGAAACGAACTTCCCCCTTCCTCCTCCTCTTTGTTTTCACAATCGTTGTTTTTTTCATTTTTGGTACGGTCCGCAGTACGGCTTCCGGGCCTTCCGGCTCGCGGCAGGAAACCGCGTCCCTCCAGGCAATCCCGAACAACTTGTCTGCCGGAATAAGAAGTGTGCCCGCCAAACAAGAGCCGGCGCCGGCGATCGATCAGGCCGCGTGGCAGCAAATACAGGCTCTGCTTGAAGAAAAAGAAGCGCGCACTGCAGCCCAGCAGAAAATTGATTCGCAATTGCTTTACGCAATTAAGATGCGTCGTGGCGAAAGAATCGCAACCACTGTGCAGAGTCTCTCCGTAGAAGTCGGTGCTGATGACAGCGGCCGGGTAACCGTAGACATTTCCGCGATTATTGACGACCAATTGTTGAGTGATCTGCGCGGAATGGGTGTCGAAGTGTCGAGTGTCTTCCGCCAACACAATTCGCTGCGCGCCATTGTTTCACTGGAACAGCTGGAGACAATCGCAAGTTTCGCGCAAGTTCGCTTCATTCAACCTAAGCAGGAAGCGCTCTTCTCGCAAACCCAAGTGGGAGCAAAGAGGCCTTGGCTACGACAACCTCGATCTTCCACTTCAGGGCAGCAAACCTGGAGACCGTTTGAGGATATTAACGATCGCGCGGCGCGGGTGCGGACCGCTCTCCAGCCCGTCCTGAATGGCGTCCTCGCTCCCAATGCTCCCCCACGAATCGGCAGTGTTACTTCCCAAGGTGACACGACTCATAAGGCCTTCATCGCCCGCGGTACATTTAATGTCGACGGCACGGGAATTAAGATCGGCGTTCTCTCGGACGGCGTCGATAGCCTTTCGGTTAGTCAGGGAACGGGTGATCTGGGTCCGGTGACAGTCTTGCCGGGCGCAGCAGGTTTTGGAGATGAGGGGACGGCGATGCTCGAGATCATTCACGATCTCGCGCCGGGAGCGCAGTTGTATTTCGCAACCGCAGTCGACGGCCTGCCTCAGTTCGCTCAGAATATCCGCGATCTGCGGACGGCCGGCTGTGACATCATCCTTGACGATGTTGGTTACTTTGTTGAATCTCCCTTTCAGGATGGGCAGACCCCGACCGTCGTTTCACCTAACAATTCCGGACTGGCGACGCAGGCTGTTAACGATGTAGTTGCTTCCGGCGCTCTCTACTTTTCTTCAGCGGCCAACTCGGGAAATTTGAACGACGGCACTTCCGGAACCTGGGAAGGCGATTTCGCGGACGGTGGAACCCTCAGCAATGTACCGGGCGGAAAGGTGCACGATTTCGATCCGACTGAGGCGGTCGCCCAGTACGACACGATCACAGGAGACGGATACCTAACGAACCTGCATTGGTCAGATCCGTTAGGTGCCTCAAACAACGACTACGACCTTTTTATCCTCACTGAGGATGGAACATTTGTAGTAGGTTCTTCTACAAACATTCAAAACGGCACGCAGGATCCTTACGAGGCAGTCTTCTTTGCGCCGACAGGTTTCCGTGTGGTGATTTTACAAAAAACGGGAGCAGCTGATCGCTTTCTGCACCTGAGCACGAATCGCGGGAAGCTTGCTCTCAGCACTTCCGGCGAAACGCATGGACACAACGCAGCTTCGGGAGCCTATGGAGTTGCAGCCGTCTGCGCCGTTTGCGTTTACCCGAATGTTTTTGATTCCAGCAACCAGGTGGAGACGTTCAGCTCTGATGGTCCACGCCGGATCTTCTTTAATGGCGATGGCTCGCCGCTTACCCCCGGCAATGTTTCATCTACCGGTGGCTCTCTTCTGCAGAAGCCAGACATCACCGCGGCTGATGGCACCTCAGTTTCCGGTGCTGGTGGATTCCCAACTCTTTTCTATGGAACCTCGGCCTCAGCTCCGCACGCGGCGGCCATTGCTGCTCTCATAAAATCTGCGAATCCAGCGCTGACCCAGGCACAGATGAAAACGGCCCTCACCAGCACGGCCATCGACATTGAGGCAGCTGGCGCTGATCGCGATTCCGGTGCGGGCATAGTGATGCCCTTTGCAGCCTTACAATCGCTGGGACCGCCGGTGGTGGGCAAGGCTTTCCTCGATCTGCAAGCAGTTTCCAAAACTGAAACCTGCTGTAATGGCAACGGATTCATAGAGCCCGGTGAAACGGGTACAATCAGCGTTACCCTTAAAAATCTTGGGCTTCAGGACGCAACCTCGGGGACGGCAACGCTGACCACTGCGGCAAGTGGCGTGACTATTGTCAACGCAGTTTCAAACTACCCCACTCTAGCCGCGTCCACTGGCAGCAGTGCCAACCTCACGCCGTTCTCCATTTCATTAAGCGCAAGCCTGCCTCATAGCCCCAGGGTCGAATTCACCCTGACCATTAATTACCTCGGAGGTTATCAGCCATCGCAATCGTTCAATTTCTCAATCCAGTTCGGGGTCGAGTTTATCGAGAATGGAAGCTTTGAGACGGGAGATTTTTTCGGCTGGAACGTTTCAACGGCTTCCACCGGCGGGGAGGGAACTCCTTTTAGGTTCTGGTCAGTCAGTCAGGCTGGCGCCGGCGGTTTTTCGGGATACGGGATTCTTCCGGTGTCGCCGCAAGACGGCGCTTACGTTGCCTGGCACGGCTTCGGCGGCGGCGGACCTTTGGAATTTCGAATGTATCAGGATGTGCATCTTCCGGCGAACGGGGTGCTTAATCTCACCTGGAAAGATCGAGTCCAGTGGAACTTCTGTTGTGGGGCCACACTGCCGAATTCCTATGACGTTCAGCTGCGCGATCCATCCACCAACGCCGTACTTACCACCCTCTACACTTTCTCGACCGGAGCCGCGCCTGGCTATCGCAGGGTCGGCTGGCAGAGTCACGGCTACGATCTATCGGCTTATGCAGGTCAAACCGTGCGCATCTTTTTTGTCCAAACCGTTGCCGAGTATTTTACCGGGCCAGGACAGGTTGAGCTTGACGCGATCAGTTTGTCTGACGCTCCAATTCCTACCACGCCCACGCCAACACCGGCGCCACCAGGACTCTACGGAGGCACGAGAAATGGTGAGTTGTTAAGCCTTAACCTGACTACTGGCGCGGGCACCGAAATCGCAATTCTGCCAGGATTCGGCAGCACCGAGATTGAATTCAATAACACGACCCGTCGCGGCTACACCCAGTTTCCCGACGGAGTATTCGCGGGCCAGGAATTTGATCTGAACGATGGCACGGGAATCGGAAACGCAAACTCCACCGGTGCGTCGTTCACGGGACTGGAATGGGTTGGGTCGACGCTTTACGGCACGATGGTTACACAGTCTCATGGGCCTTCACAGCTCCGAACACTTGATCCGACCACCGGTATTTCGACTCTGATCGGCCCGACCGGAATTAACATTCCCATTGCCGGTCTTGCTTACGACGAAACCACTGCAACTATGTATGGCCTTACCGGCGGCGCGGGGGGCGGATCTTCGAATCTTGTTACGGTTAACTTAGCGACGGGCGCTGCAACTGTTATAGGTTCAGTTGGGTTCAACGGCGGCAGTCTTGAGTTTGGACCTGATGGAAACCTTTACGGCGGAAGCACGGGCTTTACAGGAAATCTATATCGAATCAACAAGGCGACCGGCGAGAACACGCTGGTCGGCCCTACCAGCTTCCTTAACATAACCGGGCTTGCGCTCGTCGCGCCGGCTGCACCCACGCCGACTCCAACCCCCACACCGCCAGTGACAAATACGGTGAAGTTCAACGCCAGTACATCCAGCGTCACCGAGACTCTCGATGCTACAACCAAAATCGAGCTTACCGTTTCGCGCAGCGGCGATACCTCGGGTGCCGCCAGTGTGAACTACGCGACTTCTGACGGGTCTGCCAGCGAGCGCTCTGATTATCTTACGGCCATCGGCAGGTTGCGTTTCGCGCCCGGTGAGACATCGAAGACTATTACACTTTTCATTGTCGACGATCGCCTCGGTGAAGGCGCGGAGGCCTTCAACCTGACACTGAGTAACCCGATCGGTTGCGCTATCAGTTCGCCGACAGTGCTTGTAGTTACAATCTACAGCAACGAGGCCATTAACGGTGCGAATCCGGTTAAGGACGCCACCTTCAATTCCGACTTTTTCGTTCGCCAGCATTACCTGGATTTCTTTAACCGGGAACCGGACCCGGCGGGGCTCGCCTTCTGGAAGAATCAGATTGACGAATGCACCACGCAGTCATGTTTCGAGATCCGGCGGATCAATGTTTCGGCAGCCTTCTTCGTTTCTATTGAGTTTCAGGAGACAGGCTATCTGGTCTATAAGGCAAATCAGGCCGCGTTTGCTTCAGGCGAGTTTCTAAAGCTGCGAGACTTTCAGCTGGACACACAGGAGATCGGGCGGGGCGTCGTTATTGGCCAACCCGGTGCTGAGGCCTTGTTGGAAGCTAATAAGCAACGGTTCTTTCTTGAGTTTGTTCAGCGGAGTGCTTTCCTGGCTCCCACCGCTTATCCAGCCACGATGACCGCCGCTCAATTTGTCGACAAACTCAATGCGAATACCTTTGATCCGCGCGTTCCGGGCTCGAGCGGGGCATTGACTCCCGTCCAGCGTGACAACCTGGTCGCGCAACTGACACCAGATCCTTCCTCAGCCACACTGCGAGCGCAGGTGCTGCGATCAATATCGGAGAATTCGGTCTTCCACGCGCGACAGTTCAACAAGGCCTTTGTGCTGATGCAATACTTCGGCTTCTTACGACGTAATCCGAACGAGGCCCCGGAACCCTTTCTGGACTTCGCGGGATACAACTTCTGGCTTGGTAAGCTGAATCAGTTCAACGGCAACTTCGTCGATGCGGAAATGGTTAAGGCGTTCATCATCTCAGGTGAATACCAACGAAGGTTTGGCCCCTAATCGCGCGTCCCATGGGACTAACACCGCTCATCGCACCTGCCGTAGGCGCTGGGCAGCTCTATCGACTGAAAAAAGATCTCGTCGTAATTCGGGCCTTGCTTCTTAATTGAATGAATGCTCAAAACGACAGGGGTGTCATGGATATCCGCACAGAAACGCCGCTCGACCGGCGGTGGTCCGACTGGTCCGTGCTTGCGCTCATTCTCGGGATCAAGGTTCTGGTGCTGATTTTCGGCGTCGTCGTCTACACGGTCTGGGCTAACAAGGCGCCCGTTGGTTTCTACGGATGGATGGAAATCTGGAACCACTGGGACGGGCCGCACTACCTTGACATCGCGCGCGACGGCTACGTGACCCAGGGTGATCAGCGAAATTGGATTGTCTTCTACCCGCTCTACCCTTGGACCATTCGTCTGTTCACGCTCGTCCTCCGCAATGCCTTGCTAAGCGCATTCGTCGTCTCCGCTCTGGCCTCAGTCGTCGCGGGTCTTCTCCTCAGCAGGCTTACAGAATTAGACTTCGACCGCGCAGTCTCGCGAAGCACCGTTTGGTTCATGTTTATTTTCCCGACGAGTTACTTCTTCCACATCGGCTACACCGAAAGCCTTTTCCTCGCGCTCGCACTCGGCTCTTTCCTGGCGGCGCGAAGACGTGCATGGTGGCTTGCTGGCGTGGTCGGGGCACTCGCCTGTCTGACCCGCGTGAATGGCTTAGTGCTCATTCCCTCACTGGCCTGCGAAGCCTTCCTCCAATACCGCACCGACGGCCGGCGCGGCCTGCGCGCGGAATGGCTCTGGATAGCGTTCATAGGCTCCGGATTTGCCTTCTATCTTCTAGTCAACTACCACGTTTTCGGCAACCCGCTCGCCTTTTTACAATTTCAGCACGATTGGTTTTTCAAGCTCCCCACATGGCCGTGGGTTGGCATTGTCAAGGTTTGGACCTGGAAATGGGGGAATGCAAGGCAGTTGCATATTAATGGCACGCAGGAGTTCTTTTTCATTTTGCTAAGCCTTGCCTGCACGATCTGGTGTTGGCGGTCGCTACGCGCGTCGTACACCGTGTGGATGGCACTAAACTGGCTGCTCTTTACGAGCACCTCGTGGGTGCAAAGCGTACCCCGATATGTGTTAGGCATGTTTCCAATTTTCATTCTCTTCGCACGCGTCACCGCGGCGCGTCCCGTTTGGTTCGGCATCATTACCGTCTGGTCGCTTATGTTCATGTCGCTCTTCATCACTCTCTTAGTGCAAGGCGAATGGGCATTCTGAGGTAGCGAGGAAGTCGCGCAAACAAAAGGCCGGACTCAAATCTGAATCCGGCCTTCCGTAGTACAGAGGAGACAGGCAGGAATGCCCATCTTATTATTTTAGAATCGGGCGAGGTACTCTCCAGAGACGATGAATGATCTAACCATCTGCGCCGCGTGAAAGTCGCCGCCGTGACTGTTCATTTTCTGCAGCCAGAAATCGTAGCCGGTATAGTCGCTATCGGGTCCCGTGTTTGGATCGCGCCGCAGGTAGCCAATGTATTGCATCAGCACGAACGCTCTGTTTTTCTCGTTGGTGTCCAGGACTGAGTTTTCCGCAACACGTTTTACAGCCCGGCCACGGGCCGCCGTGTCCTCGGTATTTGGGGCCCCGTGCCAAACTCGTCGACTGCTGCCTGCGTATCCGCTGCCGAAGGGGTGACACCAGCATTACTAAACAGGGCAGCAACGAATTGTGAGGGCGTCAGGCTGGTTGGGAAAGCAGAACTGAAACGCGCGCGCGATACGAAGTCCGTGGCAAAGGCCGCCTTGTTGGCAGCCAACACCGCTTCCCAACCAGTTTGCCCAACTATTACACCATGGCTTACCTGTAATGCGTCCGGCAGGAATTCGCTGCGGCGAACGATTGGCACCTTAAGCGAATGGGCTCCCTGCCAGGTTGACGTAGCATCAGCGTCGCCATATGCCACTTTGTACATGCGTTCGACAAGGTAGCCAGTCTCCAGAAATTCGATGGAAAGGAAGAACGCGCCTGAAGTGTTGTCGCGGCGAATTTGGATGCATTCCGAATTACCAGCGCAGGGATCAGGGATGGTCTGACTTATCCAGAAATCGAAACCACTCTGATCCGGAAAGCGGCTAAGGAAGTCAGTGTACTGCTGGTTAACGAAGAAATCGGAGTCGTTGATGGTAATTGGTGTGTTCGTCCCTGGTCGCAGACGAAGTGGCTTTACTTTGATGTTACCGTAGTAAAGTTCGGACGGAAGATTGGGGATCTCAGTTACTATGTGCAGTGTCGGTGCTTGTCCCCAGACCGTCAGGGCCGCGAACGCGGTGATTAGTAAAGCTAACGCAAATTTCATCATATTGCTCCTGAATAACATACGCTCTAAGGGAATGACCTCTAAATGAGGGGTTCGTCTAAACCGAATACTTAGACGCACCGACAAGGGCTAAAGTTTAACTCCTGGCCTTAAGTGGCGTCAATGAAGGCTCTAATTTTGCTGTAACGCAAACTGTTAGTTTGCGCGGGCGTCGAACGCCGCTCAGCATCGCAAACTAACACTTTGCTTTACAAATTAGGACACGAGCCTCAAATTTCTAACTTGTATCGGCGATCCCCGGCGGCTGAGAGGTACAAACCAGCCCGCTGGGTTGCTTAAAAGGGCGAACGACACACCGGAAATGCGAATAGGACTTGATGGCCTGCCGCTGACAGCCGCCAAAACGGGCGTTGGCCACTATACCTATGAACTCGCCCGCGCGTTAGCGAGCGCCGAACCATCAGGCGAATTTGAGATTCTTTACCCATCCACTTACGCGACGGTTAGGCCTGATGCACCTAATTCGCCGCTGCTTCCTCCCAATTTAAAACTCAATCGGGTGAGAGTTGGGCCTATGGGAAGACACTGGTGGTCGGCAGGCTTGCCTCGTTACATCAGACGCAGCCACCTCGAACTGTTTCATGGCACGAATTACGACGTTCCCTTATGGCGGCGCTGTGCGACGGTGCTCACTATTCACGATCTATCTCAGCTGCTTCATCCTGAAACTCATGAGAAGCGCCGCGTCAGTCGCGCACGCCGGCGTTTGCCACTGATGTCCCGCACCGCCGATGCGATCATAACGCCTACCGAAAGCGTGCGGGTCGACGTCTGCGAGCTTTTGAAGGTGAGCCCAGGCAAGGTCTTCGCAATTCCAGAAGCGGCGCGCGCTTGTTTTAAGCCAATGTCGTTTGCTGAAACTGCTGACGCCCGGCGCAGGTTGGGCATTGGAGACAATTTTTTGCTTACGGTGGGTACGCTTGAGCCGCGCAAGAATTTGGCGGTGCTGATAAGTGCATTTGCGGAGCTGGCGAGGGAGAGACCCGAGAACGCCATCCAACTTGTTATCGCCGGCGGCCGTGGTTGGTTGAGCAGTCCGCTCTTGGAAGCAATCGAGAAGTCGCCGGTGCGGGATCGCATTGTTCTCACAGACTATCTTCATGATGACGAGCTGCAATCGCTTTACTCATCTTGCCGTGCTTTTGTTTACCCATCGATACATGAAGGCTTTGGCCTGCCGCCGTTGGAGGCGATGGCTTGTGGCGCTGCAGTGATCGCGAGTCGTATCCCGGCGCTTGAGGAGACAACTGGCGCCGCGGCCTTGCTCTTTGATCCCAAGAGCATCAGTGAACTAACAGGGAACATACTCGCGTTGATAGATAACGAAAACGCGCGGCGGGAATTGGCAGCGGCCGGGCAGCGACGGGCCGCGGAGTTTTCCTGGGACAGGACAGCGCAGCAGACACTGCAAGTTTACGCAGAGGCTGTGAGAAGATTCGCAGGGGTTCAAAGTTAATCCGTTGAAGACGATCTCAAGGATTCCTTACAGACTTTCGTCAGGGCGACTGAGCATACTCCTGTTCCTGCTGCTGTGGTTCGCTTATGGCGCAGCGATCAATTCCAGCAACTTACTGGATTTTGATCTACAACACGTTGGCGTGGAAGCCATGGTCGAGCGCGGCCATTTCTACCTTGAACACTCGATACCATCCCAGCGGCAAAGCAAAGGCGACGTCTTCACGTACGAAGGTCACAACTACGCGGCGAAGCAACCCGGCCAATTCATGTTGGGGGCAGTTGTTTACTTTTTGTTGCGCAAGCTCGGTCTAAGTTATGCAAACAACTATCTGCTGACTGCCGCTCTGGTCACTTTCTTCACCAGCTCACTCGTACTTGCTGCCTCCGCCGTAGCACTCTTTAGCATCGCGCGAGAATTGTCCACCGGCAGCCATGGTAGTTTGATCTTCTGGCCGCTCGCTGCGACGTTGAGTTACGCGTTAGCCAGCACTGCCTTCTCCTACTCCGGCATCGCGCACCACGACATACTAGCCACTGGCTACCTGGTAATTGCTTTTTACCTCATCCTGCAACTCAACCAGGGAGGAGCGAACAGCCGGATCTGCAATCTCCAAGCCGGCGGCGCGGGTGTGCTGTTGGGACTGACCATAACAACATCGATGTTGCCGTTCTTCATGGTAGTTCTTTCCGTGCTCTACTTTTTCTCCTTGCGTCGCTGGCAGCTTCTGCCGATCTTCCTGGCAGGTCTTTTCGCCGGTCTGTTGCCACTCTTTGTCTACGACGCAATTAGCTTCGGCAATCCACTCCTGTTGCCGAATGTCGCTGGTTCAGGGGTATTCGCGGACACCTTTTTTCACTTCGATCCGAAGAACTTTGGTGACAAGCTCTACTTCTATGCGAGTTCAGTGGCTGCTTATGTGCCTGTCTTCGCGATTGGCCTGCTGGGGTTGTCGTATTATCCGCGCCAGTTAAAGCGCAGTCCGGAGTTTCTGACGCTGCTCGCTTTGATGGTTGCTCTGGCGGCCTTTGTCTTGAACATACAATCGGATGGTGATTGTCAGTTTGGCCCGCGCTATCTGCTTCCGGCGATGCCATTCGCGTGTCTCGGCATAGCCGGGTTTGGTTACCTCTCCACCGCTTCAGAACGCCGGCTGGCTGCTTTGGCCGCAATATTGGCGGGCGCTTTTTCGTTCATCATCAATCTCGTGGGAGCTCTCCGCGGCGCCATGAATTGTCCTCACGGTCAAAATGCTTTTTGGAACGACCTGGCCGCACTTCAAACTGGCGGCAAGCTGGTCTATCCGCTCGCACTATGGCTCCTACTACCATTGCTGGTCTGCACCACGCTCTTCTTACAAAACATCGCCGGGTGGCGAAGAGCGAAACACTCGCCCGCGTAGGCACCAATTGCGCGCCACCGTTCTCCCGTCTCAGTCGCGTATACGATCATAATTGATTGAGTTGCCAAACGTGGCACACTCAATCTTTCACGCGATAGAGGTAGATCGAGTTGCCAAAAACAGCTTCGGGCGTGCGGCCGCGGTAAGCTGCCAGGTAGTTGACGCGCTGCTCGTCGGAAACGAGTTTTCCATCCTGATCGGCTGGCACCGCAACCGTCGAACCGTTAAGGAAGCTGGCCCCGATCGCAACGTATCGGGTTTCGGGTATTACGCGGCCGGGTTTGGGAAAAATCTCGTAATAGTGAATGTCGTAAAGTCCCAGGCTACCCCAACCGCCAGAGACAGCCCCGCGCACCTCGTTCTCGCCATGGGCGTGAAGATACTCGGCGAGCGCACGGGCGTCGTCGCCCCATTCTACGTTTGAATCAGATAGATACCACCAATGCGGATGAGCAGATGCGAGTTGATTCATGTAGGGAATGTAATCCGGGTAGGTTCGCAGCGCTTCAGCTGCCATCCACCCAAACGAAACCACCACGAGTGCAATGGCCAGATGACGCGGGTAACGCAAGCTGAGAACGCGATCGAGCAGCGCGCCGGCGGCGCTGAAGAGGAACGGGTAGACAGGAAGAAAATGCCTGATGCCGATATTGATATGGCTGGTCATTGAGAGCACGCAATAGATACTTATCGGGATCAGCAGCCACAGCATGCGTGTGTCCTTTTTTCGCAAGAGTCGCCAAAGCGTCCACGCGAGCGCCGCCAGTGTGATTACCAAAAAGGGCAGCGACGTCTTCAAGGCAAAAGCAACCGGGAAGTAATACCACCAACCCTCCGTGCCGTAATGTCCCAGCAACGATGCGGCGTGTCCGTCGCGATTGTGAAGCATTACGTTGTACTGGCCGAAGAGGTAGTAAGTAGGCACGACCCTTGAGCCGACACGGAAGAATGTCATCCAGCGGTCGAATGCTTCGGGCGATCGTGCCTGCACCCACTGCACGTCACCGCGCACAATCGGCGGGCCCTGGAAACGGTAAGCCGCATTGATCATAAGTAAGACAAGAACCAACACCATTCCACCATGAAGTATCAGTCGTCTCCGCGCCAAGCGCAGACGCGGCGCAAAAACAATTCCTGCGAGTGCCAGGCATGCAAGTACCGGAATGAGCACAATCATGGAGAACTTTGTGAGCAGCGCCAGTCCGCTTACCAGCCCCAGCAGTAAAGCATTCCGCGTCGTCTTCGCTTGCCAATAAATCCGCAGCACAAAGAAGAAGAGTAGGAAGGCAAAGGCGCCCGGTAGGTCGGTATGCACTATGCGTCCGTGGCCGAGCACTGTCGGCTCAAGTGTGTATAAGGCAACGGCGAGCACCGCGGCGCGCGGCCCAAAGAGCGAGCAAGTAAAAGCGAAGATGAGAATGCCAAGCCCAAGCGCCAGGACGATCATCATCACCCGCGTTGAGAAGAGTATCGTCTCGAATTCCCGCCGGTTGGCTTGCCAGAAACGGTCCTCATAACTCCACGTTAAAGTACCGTAGACTCCCTGTTTTTCCTCTGCGGTCGGTGGTGACTCGTTAGGTTGAATAAGAAGTAAGGGCAACGCAGCCCACATTTTGATCAGAGGCGGATGTTCATTGTTCAGTTGGAAGTCGCCGCCGACCAGATGATAGTACCCGGCCGGAATGTGGACGATCTCGTCGTTGGTAATCCCTTTCCGCGAGCTGGCCGCCAGCATGTTTAAGGCCATCAAGAGCAGCAGGCCGGCACAAATTGTTTGGCATCTATTGGTGCGAAAAAAGCGCCTGAACGCTTCCGGGAGCCAGCTGTCCGAAGTACCTTCAAGAGCCTCAAGCTCTCCGCTTTTGGTGGGTTCTTCCATTCAACTTCGCCAGCAGGTAACGAGCGTAAAGAGGTTTGTAGATCCGCGAAGCATCGGCATTGTCATTAACGCCGCAGGCGCATGCGGATTACTCCGAGGATGGCTTCGGCAATAATGCCCCAGTCCATCTTTGATCGTCCCAGGCGACGCTCGACAAAGATTATTGGGACTTCAGCAATTCTGAATTTCTTCTGATAAGTCCGGTAGGACATTTCGACCTGAAACAGGTAACCGCCGGAAAAGATCTTTTCCAGATCGATCGCCTCCAGCGTTTCTCGCCGCCAACATTTGAATCCGCTGGTTGCATCAGTCAGCGGCATGCGCGTAACGGAGCGAACGTAGCCTGACGCCGCGCGGCTGAGAATCAGTCGCTTTAAATCCCAGTTGACCACACTTATGCCCTGAACGTACCGGGAGCCGATAACGAGATCATTCTCGCGGATCTTTTCGAAAAAGACTGGCAGGTAGCTCGGATCGTGAGAAAAGTCCGCGTCCATCTGCACTACCACGTCGTAATCACGCGCGAGCGCAAATCTGAAGCCGGCAACATAAGCCCGCCCTAGTCCATCTTTGCGCGGCCGGTGGAGCACAAAAACCTTCTCGGGTTGTTCACTGCTCAGTTCGTCGGCCAGCTTCCCCGTGCCGTCAGGTGACTCGTCGTCCACAATCACGACGTCAACCGTTGGTGCATGCTGCTGAATACTTTCGATAATGGCCCGGAGATTTTCGTGCTCGTTGTAGGTCGGCAAGACTATGAGGCAACGCATCTCAGGTCCAGCACTCCTTCGCGGCCACGAAGTGGCCGTTCACTGGCAGTTGCTTGAAATGTCGCTGGCAGCAGCGCCGGATCGTGCCCATGTTCAGCATCTTTGTCGAAGAAGATCGCTTTTGAGGTCGCCGCGTATCATCGCACACGAAAGATGTAAATGGAATTACCGATAATTGCTTCGGGGGTGCGGTGCCGGTACTCATCGAAGTAGTTGATGCGTTGCTTTTCAGTCTCGCGACCACTGCCGGGCGGACCGGGTGGAACGGTGGAGCCATTCAGGAAGCTGGCGCCGATCGCAACGTATTTGATCTCAGGCTGTGCTGTTCCCGGAGCTGCCAAAGCGTCGACGTATTCTATGCCGTAGCGGCCCAGTGGCCACGCCCCCAAAAAGGCCGACTGAACTTTGGTCTCGCCGCGCTCGTGGAGGTACGATGCCAGGTCGGGCATGCAGTCACCCCATTCAACGTTCGAGTCGGATAAATACCACCAGTGAGGTCGCGCAGATGCGAGTTGGTTCATGTAGGGAATGTAGTTGGGATAGGTCCTGATCGCTTCGATGGCACACCACCCCAGCACCACCGAGACGATCGTAACTCCTAACACCTTACGGGTCTGCGAATGGGAGAGCTGATTTAACAGCGCACCGGAAATGATAAAGAGGAATGAGTAAGCGGGGAGGTAGAGGCGCACGCCGATATTGATGGTGCTTGCCATTGCCAGGGCGGTGAACATAGCGAACGGAACGAGAACGTAGAGAGGACGCCAGTCGTGATGTTTTAGCGTCCGCCAAAGTCCCCAGCCGATTCCTGCGACCGACGTTAGGAGAAACGGTATGGTCGTCTTCAATGCAAAGGCAGCGGGGAAGTAATACCACCAGCCGAAGTTTCCTTGCCGGCCAAAAATTGAACCCGCGTGTCCCACCGTGCTGTGCCAGATCTGCCAATAAGTCCCCAATAGGAAATCCGTAGGCACGAGATATCGCAGGATATGAGCTGCATTCAAGGCATTGCCGGGATGATTGGGGAAAGAAGCAACTATCCAATTGTTGTCAGGAACGGTAAACGCGCGGTGGTTAAAGAAATAACCCGCATTGATGACTAATAGAGAGATCTCTACGATTGCGGCGGCATGTGCCAGCGCTTGCTTCCGACTCAGTTTCAGTCGCGCGGGGAAAACCAACAATGCAACGATGCCGACGATTGCGATTGGCGCCACCGCCACCATCGAAAACTTCATTAGCGGAGCCAGGCCCATTGCACCACCCAGCAATAGGGCGCGTCGTAATGAAGGTCGCGAGACGTACTCGTAGAACGCGTAAGCCAACAGCAGGAGGGCGAAGGCCGAAGTCATATCGGTGTGGACTAGTGGTCCGTGAGCCAGCACGGTCGGCTCGAGCGTAAACAGCGCTAGCGCAAACACTCCAGCGGTTTCACCGAACAACCGCCGCGCAAATAAAAAGATCACCGCGCCGAATAATACGGTGAAGGCGATCATTGGTATGCGTGTCCAAAATGAAATCGTCAGGAAGGAAGTGTCGTTGGGGGTCCAAAATCGCTCACTAACCGCGGTAGCAAACTCGTCATTGTGAGGAATCTTTTCCCTTTCAGACTCTGGCACCTCGCCTGGCTGGATGAGTAGCAAAGGCAAAGCTCCGATCATCATCGGCAGCGGCGGGTGCTGATTGAGGAATTGGAAGTCGCCGACAACGAGGTGGTAATATCCGGCAGGTATGTGAACCAGTTCGTCGGTAGTGATGCTTTTGCGCGAAGCCGCTGCCAACATCTGTGCGCTCATGACTGCGAGCAAGCCAACACAAATCAACCCGGCCCGCCGCGCCTGGGCCCAACGCCGCACCTTTGCCAGCGCTCGATGCGGCTCGACCACAACGACCCCGGCCTCAGGAGTAGCCTCTTGATTCAATGACTCGTCCAAATAACCCTCGCTGGAGGATAAGAACTGACTCTCTGGCGGCGCTCGCGGTTTCGCTCCTGCCGCTCGTTTATTTTTTTCCGGCGACGCGTGGGAATCTCATTATCTCGCCTGACGACGGCGTAATTTTTAACATACCCATGCGGGTCGTCGTCGCTAATCTGATCGGTTCCGGCTACGTGCCGCTTTGGAACCCTTACATGTTCAGCGGCATGCCGCTCTTTGGCGCGGCGCAGGCAGGCGTACTGTTTCCGCTGAACTGGTTTTACCTCATTTTCAGCTCTCCTGTCGCGACCAACCTGATGATGCTATCTACCTACATGGTGGCGGCATTGGGCGCTTACCTCTATGCGCGAAGAAGCGGCGCCAGCATCGCCGGAGCAGCCGCGACCAGTCTGGTCTGGCAGTGGAGCGCATTCATGGTTGCGAAGGTGGGCCAGACGAATGTTGTCCAGACGGCGGCGTTGCTTCCCTGGGTACTCTGGGCAGTCGACCGTTATGGGATGGCAGGGAAACGAAGTCACGGTGTGGTGCTCGCCTTACTGGTGGCGCTGCAGATCTTCGCCGGGCATCAACAAACTTTCGCATATTCCTTTCTGTTGGCGGCCGCCTACGCCATCGTGATGGCGCGAACCTCGGCTCGTCAGGAGCGCCGATCCTATTTGCGGGCTCTGGTTTTATTATCAACCGGAGTAATCCTGGCTGCGGTGCAGATTCTGCCTACCGTCGAGCTCTGGCGCAACAGCCTGCGCGCAACTGCGTCTTATGATTTCTTCAGTTCATTTTCGCTGCCGCCGCGGTTCGTGTTGACTCTCTTCGCGCCTTTCGTGATGGGCGGCGGCGATGGACACCTGTTTCGCGCGCCCTACATTGGCCCGGCCTTTGTCGGTGAGTACATCGCCTACGTTGGCGCAGCTACCATCATGTTGGCGTTGGTGGCCCTGCTACTCAAACCAGACACGCGAACGAAATTCTGGGCCGTCCTCAGTGTAGTCTGTCTAGCTCTGGCCATCGGACGTTTCCTTCCGCTTAATATCTATAAACTTGTTTACTACATCCCTGTCCTCAATCTCTTCCGCGTTCCCGCCCGTCACTTAATGGAAGTGGAATTTGCGCTTGCCGTACTTGCAGGCAGAGGCTTGACGGCGATTGCGGCAAGGTCGCAATCGGAGCGAGCGAAAGTTTTGCGCGTAGTGGCTGCGGCCGGCGGATTAGTTTTTTTGTTTACGTGTCTAACGGTGAGTTGGTGGCGGCCAGCCGGGTTTCGACTCGGCAGATTGGCGCCGGTAACCATTCTGCGTGCGCCGGAACTTTTCATTCCAATTCTGATTGCCGCCATTAGCGCAGTTGCCCTTTGGTTCTTCGCACGCAATGTCCAACGCCGCTACGGTCAGGCTCTAGCTGTTTTGTTCGCAATCGTGATTCTTGACCTTTGCCTGTGGGGGCAGGCGAGCGGCTGGCGTCAATCACCGACGCGTGTACACCCACTTTGGAGCGAGCCTGAATCCGTTCGCTTGTTGCGTAATTTGCAGCACGAACGGGGAGATACGCCCAACAGAATTCTAACTGACGTGCAACCCTTCTTTATTAACATCGGTCGCGACGAAGTTGAAAAATTTAAGCTCGGTGAATTCATGTTGTCGCTGCAGCCGGACACTTACGTGATGCATGGAGTCGAGAACGCTGCGGGCTACGATGGCTTTGGGCTAACGCGCTACAGCAAGCTGGCTGACGATATGAAGCTGTGGGGTGAATTGACTGATGCCGGCCGCAGTTTGCGCGGGCCGGGCCGCGAGTTTGACATCCTCAACGTGCGCTACCTTCTGAAGCAGAGTCCACAGGGTGAAGCAAGGCGACGAGCAGCGGAACACTCGCCCGCGGCAGCCGCAGCCCCGTCAAATAATGCGCCGTCATTAATAGATTTAGGTGGGCTTCCTTTTGGGAAAGAAGAGCTGGGTGCGCCGTCGCTGATCAATCAGGAACGTCTGGTCTTCACCATGCCGCCGGTGGAAGCAGACGGCATCGCGCTGATAACGAGTCTCGCCTGGGCGACGGAAGTGGCGGACGGCGAAGTCGTCGGGTACGTGCGCTTGCGAGCCGAGGACGGAAAACGATTTGAGTTTCAACTGCGTGCCGGCGAACACACCTCGGAGTGGTCACATGAACGACCTGATCTGAAAACTAAAATTCGTCACCGTCTCGCACCAGTAGCCACGAGTTCTCCGGTAGTAGATCCCTCGGGAAACTTTGAAAGTCATACTTTCGTGGCTCAGTTTAAGTTTCCTGAAATGATTCGGGTAACCGGTGTAGAAATTGAAGTCGCCGGGATCAAGAATGCGCCTCGGCTGACGCTTGATGTTAAGCGAGTTTCGCTGCTCAAAAATGGCGTGGCGGAACCGTTGCGCGGCGAATGGGTCGAGAAACTTCCAGCGCGCGAAGGGGATCCGACAAATGTGGCCAACGCTGCGTCGATTGGTAGCGGGCGCTGGCGTCTGGCGGCCGAAACTGAGTATCTGCAAATCTACGAGAACTCTCATGCGCTTCCGCGCGCGTGGCTTGCAATCGAGGAGGTTGTTGCGTCGGAACAAGATGAGCTGGCGATCATTCACACCGGAAAACTTCCGGGCGGTAAGGCGTGGGATCCGCTTCAGACAGTGCTCGTAGAGACGCCGACCTCGAGCGTCTTTGGCGCGAGCATGGTCCGGGGCAGCGCGGACGTAACGCGACATGAGCCGAATAGAGTGGACGTAAAAACTGCATCAGTGGGGCCTGCGATCCTGGTTTTGAGCGAGAACCATTACCCCGGTTGGCGCGCCTATGTTGATGGAAAATCAGTTGACGTAATTCGCGTAAACTACAACCTGCGAGGCGTGGCGGTTCCGGCGGGGAACCACTTGGTGGAGTTTGTCTACCGGCCTAAGTCAGTGCTCGCGGGATTGGCAGTTTCTTTGTTAACGCTTTTGTCGCTATTGTTCTGGTGGTCCAGGGCCCGCTGACGATACGTTTAAGCGATTGGCTGGGACCGCGGGCGTCCCGCCCGCAATCGAGCGCGTAAGCGCGAGCAGTTCTTAAACAGCAAATCAAGCGTGGCGGTGGATCGTTTGCGGGCGGGGCGCCCGCGGTCCCAGCCAATCGCTTGAACGGTATGACGGATTCATGAGTGAGGCGACCAAAAAAGATTTGGTGTTCGAGACGCCGCGTTTTGTCGATCGGCTCGAAGACTGCTTCTTCTATCACGCGATGGAGCTGCCGGGATACGGACTGGTTCCGGCCCACTGGGATCTGCGCGGACGGTTTGATGACTACGTTGGCGGCCTAGATCTGGCGGGCAAGTCAGTGTTGGATGTAGGCTCGGCCACCGGCTTCCTGAGTTTCGAAGCTGAGAAGCGAGGAGCGTCGCGCGTAGTCTCGTTTGATATGAGCGACGCGAGTCAGCAAGCGTTTCTTCCTTTCAAGGACAAACTTTATTATCGCGATCCTGAGCGCTGGGCCAAACAGTATGGTGCGGAAATCGAGCAATGGAAAAATGCTTACTGGCTTTGTCACCGGCTGCTGAATTCGAAGGCCGAGGTCTATTACGGCAACGTCTATGATCTGCCGGAACAGCTCGGCCAGTTTGACATCGCGATTGTTGGCTCAGTGCTCGAACATCTTAGCGATCAGATCTCGGCGCTCGCTTCTATCGCGAAGCATACAAAAGAAACTATCGTCGTCGTCTCACCCCTGTTGCAAACTGAGGAGCGAATTGCCAGATTCGAGGCGCTGGCGAGTAATCCTGACGCCGACTTCACCTGGTGGACCTACTCGCTTGGCGTCTATCGCGAAGTGTTTGGGATGCTTGGTTTCAGTATCGCCAGGGTCAGTCAGGCAAAGTATTACTACATGTACGGCGACAGGTTTGAGGAACGCTCGACGATCGTTGCGGTAAGGGACTGAGACGTTAGCCGAAGAGCGGGGGCAAGCCCGCCTTCCTCACCTGCGAGCCTGCCTCACTTGAACCACTGTTCAAGTTTTGAGAGCCTTTCATTCAGAATCAACCGCTCAACTGTAATAAGCTCAGGGTCGGGAAGGCGGGCTTGCCCCCGCCGGTCGGTGCAGTTAGTCTGCCTTTTCAATTACCTCAACTTTGAACACGAGTGGTTGCGACCCTCTTTCTTCAAACCAGCAAACCTGCTGATCCACCAGATCGATCTTGACGGTGTAAGTTCCCGGAACTGATGGCACCGCACAGGGCAGCGTCATAGACACATACTGCCCCGGAGCGATTGATTGTGGCAGCATGGGATGGCCGTGAACCTCGCTCACCATCTCACCCCTCTCGTCAAAAACTCTGACGCCGGGCATCACTATTCCAGCACGCAGCGTCTGGCCGCTAAGCCACAGCGTGTCTCCGGTGTTTCTTATCGTTATCGAGGCGCTAATTTTTTCACCGGGTTCTACACGCTGCGCCAGCGGCCCTGTAAGTTTGAAGTCAGCACGGAGTGTGCCCGGCCTCCTGCTGTCAGGGACGCTGGACGCCGGTGCGTCAGCAGCAACCTTCACACAGGTCAGGTAATGGTAATCGGTCGCGACCGTTCTTAAAGGCAAGCGGTCGTCTTCCAACATCTCGCGCTCGAATAGCCCGTTGACGCTCACGTAGTCACCAACTACCGCCAGTCCATGCTCATCCAGCAAAGCCCGCAGGTAGTCGCCACTAAAAGGCGATTCGAGCGTTCCATATTGGCGCATCACATCCTGCAATTCATCTTCGGTAGCCGAACCTGCGGCTGGCTTGTGACCTTCCAGAATGAAAAGCAATCCACCTACGTCTAACATTTCAGCCAGGTGACGAAAGACTTTGCGCTCGTCTTCAAAGTGGTGAAGCGAGTCGTAACAGATAACGGCGTCAAACTTTTCCGGCAGGGGCGCCGACTCGATGTCCTGCGTTAAGAAACGGCAGCGCAACGCCGTCTCATGATCCACGTCATAAGGAACGCGCTCAACACGTTCGCGCGACATTGCGATGAGCTCGTCGCTAATGTCTATTCCCGTCACGTCGTATCCGAGACGAGCGAAGTACTCGCTCAGCCAGCCGGAACCGCAACCGACGTCGAGAATCCGGGCGCCGGGTGGCAGCGCCAGCGCGGCGGCCATGTTCGCGAAATCTGTGAAGTGGCGATGGGTCTCGGCGTCCATACCGTCGCCAAGGTGTTTGTCGGGCTTGTTGGCGAGATTATAGAAGGGCTTGGTGCGCAGATAATGACTGCGCTCGGCATCGAGCAGTTGTGGGTACTCGAGCGCCGCGCGTTTGTAGTCGATGCCTTCAAGTTTTGGTAACCGGCCGGGCGATCCCGTAGCTATCTTCGAACTTGAAGGCTGACCGTTGCCGTCGCGAAACCTCACCGCAGAGTGACTCGCTGTTTCTTTCGGACTACCTGGCAAAGTAGACTTCGGCATCCGCTCGTCACCCTGATGCGTCGGGGTTTTGTAACTCGCAGCCGGTGCGAGCACCGCAACTTCCCGAGCGACGCCGCGCAAAATCGTTTCATGGTTTCCACCAATGCTGAGCGCAGTTAATTCATTGGCCAGACCATTGAGAAAATGTTTGCGTGGGCGGACGCTGATAACCTGGCGGATGAAATCAAGATAACGGGCGGCGCCGGTTTCGATAGCGTAGTTATCAGTTATGTAACGTCGCGCGTTGGCGCCAATGCGTTCGCGTAAAGGAGCGTCCTCGATGAGCCGGCGGAGATAGGCCTCGAGCAGGGCCTCGGAGTTTTTGTCATGGTCGATTTTTACAATCGCGTCGTCAGGTAGTTCGGCAAAAGCGCCGACGTTAAAGACGATTGTCGGAACGCCGGCGGCCATGAGGCGACAGAGACTGGCCGAAGTTTCGCCAACGGTGCGCTCGCGCAGATTCAGCGCAATGTCGGTTGCGGCGATCCAACGCTCAAACTCTTCCAGCCGCAAGTGTCCGGTGATCGTTACCCGGTCATCCATGTCGTACTGGCGCACCAGCGCGCGCACGTCAAAAAACGCGTTGGGCTCGCCGACTAACGTGTAGTGAAAATTGTGATCTGCCTTAAGAGACGAAAGTGTTCGCAGGGCTTGTTCAATTCCTTTGCCCGGCGTGATGAGACCGAAGTTGGCAATTTGCGTGACGCTTGAGTTCCCGTTTGGTTCATTTGCATGACGTGCCGGCAGCGGTTTAGTCGGCATGTTGATGTGGGCAACCGGTACAGAAGGGACCGACTTCGCGAAACGTGCACGGCAAAACTCCGAATGAACGACAATCCCTTCGGCAGCGCCGGCGAGACGACAGTTCAGCGGAAACTCCAACGGTAGAGCTGCCTGCGGTGGCGTGCTCCCGCGTTCCAGCGCTTCCGCCGCTTCACGCGCGGCATGTCTGCCATGACAGGCGAAGATTTCTTCCAGGTAAATCTCGATGCGGTTGCGCTCCTGCGCCAACCCAAGGAAAAAATCGTGCAGAGCGAAATCGTGGAAAACGACAATACCAGGATGGGTGCGCGCGACCTCAAGCATGCCAGAGTGATAACGATGATCGTTTCCCATGTGGTAGACAATCGCATCGTAGTCACCGAGCGTTTTGAGAACTGAGGGATTGCGTCGATAGTCCAGCCAGGTAAACCGATCGTGGATCTCAGGGTTGGAGGGTTCAAAGCCATCGACAAATAGGGTGATGTCGGCTTCCGCCGCGAGATAAGGCAGTAGCTCTTCGCTGTAGTCGGAAATCCCTGAGGGCTGCGGATTGAGCGGGCTGAAATAAGCGAGTCTCATGGGAGCCAGTAGTCAGTAGACAGTAGTTAGTTGTTATTAGTCAGATATAACGGGTCAGTTGGTTGTGACTATTGTGTGGTAGTTTTGTTGACAACACAATTCGAGACATTAATTTCCAATCGCTTCCCTCCAATTGATCAGACGCTTGGCGGATCAACGGAATCAAGATTTAAGTCAGCAATTGAACCCTCAACAAGGGTCAGACAAAATCAGAACTGGGAGCGATAGCGACCAGCCAAAAGCGCAATTAAGGAAGAACTGCAACCTAAGCCGTTCCAACTCCAACTTTTGAAGTGAATTCTTTGGCTGGTCGCTATCGCTCCCAGTCCTGATTTTGCGCGGGCCACGCTGAATGTCTGTCTGGTCGGTCGGGGCTTAGTTTCCGCGCTCTTCCGCTTTCTTTGCCCCTAACCTATCATGTGCACGTTTCCGGGGCGCGAGTACCTCGGGCCTGTTTCACTGGAACATCAGGAGAGCACATGGCCGATTACCTGCCCTCGCGAGAAATCCTCAAACAACTTCTGGATCGAATCGAGCTCCTGGAGCGCGTGCTGGGAGCAACAACCGCACGCCTGCATGCCATCGAGAAGCATCTGGGGATCGTTAACCAGCAACAACCGCTCAATAAGCCTCTCGCGCACGAGAGCCACCAGACGCATCCCGCGACGCCTCAAATCAAAACGGAAGACTTGAATGCTTCGGCGCCAACGCAACCGCCAACCCCACCACCAGTCCAACCGCCAATTCAACCAACGCCAGTCGTGCCACTGCCGACCGACGTTCCAGTGCATACCTGGTCGAAGGCCGAGCCGCCTGAAACGCGCGCGACTCATCCCTGGATGAACGAGCCGTCTGCTCAGCCTCCCTACTCAGTTAGAAAAGCAGTCGCTCCGTTTGGCCTGGATCTGCTGGTTGAGAAATCGGCAGTAACGGATCAAGCCGCAGCGCGCGCGGGAGCGGCCCATGAACCGAAGCGCCGCGATCTGGAATCGACCATTGGCGGTAGTTGGTTCAACTGGATAGGCATCATCGCCGTCACGTTTGGCGTCGCCTTCTTCCTTAAGTTTGCTTTCGACAAACAGTGGATTGGCCCCAGCGCTCGCATCGGCCTCTCTGCGATCGTTGGCATTTCGTTGCTGTATGTCGGTGAGCGACTGCGTGGGCGCGGTCTCAAGTCATATGCCTATATCCTTTCGGGGGGCGGCCTGCTCATCCTTTATCTGTCGGACTACGCTGCATACAACTTCTATCACCTTATCGGACAAGTGTTGGCCTTCCTGTTGATGGCTGCGGTGACGACAACAGCAGTGTTGTTGTCGGTGCGTCTGAACGCCTTACCGGTGGCCATCCTGGGACTAGTCGGCGGATTCTTGACACCGATTTTGCTCTCGACCGGCGTCGACAACGAAATCGGGTTGTTCCTGTACGTTGCACTGCTCGATGCCGGCGTACTCGCGGTGGCCTATTTCAAGCGCTGGCGCAGCCTCGACTTCCTTTCGTTCGCCGGGACGGTGGCGATCACGATTGGCTGGGCGTTCAAGTTTTACGAACATGAGAAGGTTTGGACGACTCTCGTCTTCCTGAGCGTTTTCTTCCTGCTCTATTCGCTGCTCGCTATTTTCCACAACGTGCTACCAAAACGTCCGACACGTTGGTTCGACGTAGCCCTCGCGATCGCAAACGCCACTTTCTACTTCGGCTTCAGCTACCTGATGCTTATAGAGGCAGGCTTTGACCAGGCGACGCCTGCCACCCAGGCACTTCTGGTCTCAATTTTCTTCACACAACTTTTCTACATGACCTGGCGCTGGAGTCCAGACGATCGTTTTCTCAGGTACAGCTATGTGGGTGCAGCGGCAACGTTCCTCACCATGGCTGTAGCGATCCAGTTGGAGCTCCACTGGGTGACGATGGCCTGGGCAGTCGAGGCGTTCATGCTGGCGTGGGTGGGTTTGCGCTCCGGCGAAAAAGCCGCACGTCACGCCGCAATCGCAGTTTTTTGTGCGGCCGTCTGCCACTGGTTCTTCTTCGACATGCCGCAGTTTGCCCTCGGCGCTGATCCTTCATTCATCCCGCTATTCAACCGTCGGGCGCTTTCAGGCGCTGTGCTTGTCAGCGCGATCGCCGGCGCGGCCTGGCTTTACAGACGCGCAGGCGAATTCGACGAGAACGAGCGCGAGTTGGTCAGGACCTTCTTCTTACTCACCGGTAACGCTGTGGCGCTAACCCTTTTGACGCTCGACATGAACGACTTCTTCACGGCGCGTCTGTCCCAAAGTAGTGCCTCGGCCGCGAGCTTGCGCGGTCCAATCGAGAACGCCAGGCAGTTCTCGATCTCCGTGTTGTGGATGCTTTATGGGGCGGCGATGCTGGCGCTGGGTGTGCTGCGGCGCTCTGTGTTGTTGCGTGGCGCCGGACTGTTTTTGCTGCTGATTGCAATAGGGAAAGTCGTCGCGCTCGATTCCGCTTTCTACGCCGCGTGGTGGCATCTGCCCGTCTTCAACCTGACCTTCATGATCTATGCGCTGCTCGTGGCGGTGCTCGCCTTCGCGGCATGGTTGTACGGAAGGACGCCGGACGCCCACCCCGTCGAACAGCCCTGGATCCGTCCAGTGATCATCGTTGCCGCAAATGTGCTGGCACTGGCGGCGCTAAGCCTGGAAGTACTGGGATACTATGACCGCTTGCTGACAAGCTGGACGCAGACGGGATCGAGTACAGAAGTCTATAGAGAGCTTCAGGAAGCTAGGATCTTCACGCTCGCGTTGGTTTGGATCCTCTACGCGGCAGGTGCGTTCCTGGTTGGTGCCTGGCGCAAATCGCGAGCGTGGCGTTGGGGTGGACTGGGGCTTCTGGCATTTACCACTCCCTTAGTTCTTGCAAACCTGATTTACTACGACGCTGCCTGGCACACATTGATCTTTAATCGGACGTTCGCCGTATTCGCCGTGTTCGTTGCTGCCCTTTGGCTAATAACGCGAACTTATGCGCGTTCAGGTGAAGCCTTTGCGGAGTCGTTGGCGGTGCGCCGGGTCGCTATAGTCGTCGCCAACGTCCTGGCCATCGTGGCGTTGAGTGCGCAGGCGTCGGGCTACTATGAGGCGAAGATCGCCCAGGAACTGCAACACTCGGGCGTGGAGTTCTGGCCGGATGACTTTCCAGCCCCTTTGCGAAACCTGGCGCTGGCGAAGCAACTTTCACTATCAGTGGTGTGGGGACTGTATGCGAGCGGTCTGCTCATTGCCGGGCAGGTGCGTCGGCTGGTTCTGTTGCGAGTGATGGGGCTGGCACTACTCTCATTAACAATTCTCAAGGCGTTCTTCTGGGACTTATCCTCGCTTGACCGCGTTTATCGGATCATCTCATTCATTATGCTGGGAGCAATCCTGCTCGTCGTTTCCTACTTCTACCAGCGAAAGAATCAACGAGCTGAAGAGCAGGACTCAGGACTCAGGACTCAGGAGTCAGAAGGCAGTGGCCACTGATCATTATCTTCTGAACTCCGAGTCCTCTCGCTCATGAAAGCGCCAGCGTAAAGTGTGCCGCAAACAAGACGCTCATCAAGGCAAGCAAAACCAGAAAGACCGTGCGAATCACCTGATCAAACTTTGGCCGGCGCCCTGCGATCGCGAGCGTAATGTAGACCGGGAAAACGACCATCGCGTAGCGCGCCTGCGACTGCAGCAGGGCTGACGAAAGCGCCACCAGCACCGCCAGTAGCGTGTACGTAGCAAGCGCATATTGACGTCGCTTCAGCAAGACGAAGCCACCAGCAAGCGCGATCGCCACCGCCGAAAAATTCAACAATCGAAAATCCCAATGCGCCGCGACTTCGGCCGGGTGGCCCAGATAGTCGAGCAGGGGCGAGAAGAAGAAGCCCGCTTTGCGGCCCCACGCGGCCATCGCGCCTTTGAACGCCAAAGCGTTGCCGGTGATGACGTGAAGATAAATCATGAACGAAAAAAGACCGGCGGGGACCAACAGCAGCGCCAGACCGTCTTTGCGCCAGGTGCGAATGGATCCGAGCGGGCGATACATTTCCCAATAAAGCACCGCCAGCGCTGGTAACAACAGCACGCCGGTCGTGCGAGTGGCTGAAGCAAGCGCGCCAAACAATCCGGCGAGCAACCAGCGTTCGCTCTTAGCGAAGTAAAAGCTCGCGATCGTCAACATGAGAAAAAGCGACTCTGGTAACGGTAAAGAAAAAAAGTAGCTGGTTGGAAAGACTGCAAGATAAAACAACGATCGATCGGCGTCGTCAGCGCTGAAGCCAAACAGCAACGCAACACGGTGCAACAGGAAGAGTGCCAACAGGAAGCAAATGTGCGAGAGCGCCATGCCAGTTATTACAAATTCACCTGTGACGAAAGCCGCGAGGCGCAGCGATAACGGGAACAATGGGAAGAATGCCCAATTGCGCGGTACGTCAGCATTGAACGGCATGTGCTCGTAGCCATGCTCAGCGATCCCGATATACCAATTTACATCCGCGGTGAGAACCTCCTGACGGAGAACACGCGCGATCGGCGCTTTCTCGAGCGAGACATAAGCGTCGTAGTGGCCGGGGAACGAGTCAGGCGCCGTCTTCAGCAAACCGATCAGAACGAAGATGACCAGGACTATTAAGCGCGAGAGCGTAAACGCAAACAGCGCGGCGCGCACACTGCGATCACGGGCCAAGCGGCGAATGACGTCCGGAACAGGCAGCGCACTCAGCCTGCCGCGCAGCCTTTCAATTGCCGCCGAAGGCTGCTCAACCGCCGGCACTACCGCGCTGTCGTTCTCTGGTCCTCGATCTTCTGGTTTCATCGGTGGCCTATGTTTTACAGAAAGCACGAGCCAGTCTCAAGCAGGAGTGTCTTTACCCTTCTCATATTATTGGCTCCCAGTCGACTCCTGGCTTCTCTGACCGGTGCGCGGCAAGTCTCTGCCTTGCCGGAAGGCCGACCACACTCACCGGTCTTTGACAGCTGACTTCGGTCAGAGACCAAGGCGATTAAGCGATTCGTGGCGGCAAGGCAAAGACTTGCCGCGCACCAGACGGCAGAGCCGCGCGTTAACCCTTTTGGAGTGCGGTGACAGGTCACCGCACTCCAAAAATGACCGCGCTCCAAACTCCTCCGTAGTTATGATAAAGTCGCACGCCCATTGGAAGTTTGTCGCTAAAGCCACTGTTGGAGATGCTGAGGAAGATGCTCATTTCCGTAATCGTCCCCTGCTACAACGAAGAACAGGTCATCGTCGAGACCAACCGCCAACTCGTTGCCACGCTGGCGGCGCTGGATGATCTCGACTTCGAGATCGTCTACGTTGACGACGGCAGCAGCGACAAGACTGTTGACCTTTTGCGTGCAATTCAAAGCGCCGACGAACGCACGCGCGTGGTGCGGTTGGCCCGCAACTTCGGCCACCAGCTTGCCGTTAGCGCCGGGCTCGAACACGCCGCCGGCGACGCCGTGGTCATCATCGACGCCGATTTGCAGGATCCTCCCGAAGTCATTCCTGAGATGGTGGCCCGCTGGCGCGACGGTTATCACGTAGTTTACGGCATGCGTACGGACCGACCAGGCGAAACGGCATTCAAGCTCTGGACGGCAAAACTTTTCTACCGTTTTATTAACCGCCTTTCGAAAGTGCAGATACCAATCGATGTCGGTGACTTTCGCCTGCTCGACCGCCGCGTGGTTGACGTGTTGCTTTCAATGCCGGAGCGCGATCGTTTTCTTCGTGGCATGGTGAGCTGGATCGGTTTCCGCCAGGTGGCGGTAATGTATCGCCGGGCACAGCGGCGCGCCGGTGAGAGCAAGTATCCATTGTTTAAGATGCTGCAGTTTGCCGCTGACGGTGTGCTTTCATTTTCACTAACGCCGCTCCGGCTGGCGTTGTGGGTGGGCTTTCTCTCGATCGGAATGGCCTTCGCGGGGATTTTATACGCGCTTATCATTCGTCTCTATACGAACGACTGGGTCCGCGGTTGGACTTCGATCTTCACTGCCGTGCTCTTCATCGGTGGCGCGCAGTTAGTAACACTGGGGATTATCGGCGAGTACATCGGCCGCATTTATGCCGAGGTGAAGCGCAGACCGCTGTATGTGATCGAGGAACGACTGGGCTTCGATAAGACAGCGACTGAGCTAACGGAGCCAAGAGAGCGGGGGCAAGCCCACCTTCCTAACCTGTGAGACTTTGCATTGGCCAGGCATCCCGCCTTGAAAGCCCTTCAATGACGAATCAGCCAATCACGTCTAGTCAGCTCAAGGTTAGGAAGGCGGGCTTGCCCCCGCTCTTTTGGCTTCGCCGGCTCACGCGCGAGCTTTTAGTTTTCACAACCTTCTCACTCTTCACGGCAATTCTGACCTGGCCTTACGTGACGCAGCTGCGCGACGGTGTCGTTGATCCGGGCGATCCCTATCTCAGCTCGTGGATTCTTTGGTGGGACTATCATCAGACGTTTACCGATCCACTCAATCTTTTTCATTCGAACCTGTTTTATCCTCTGCGCTACACACTTGCCTTCAGCGAGCACTCCTACGGCATTTCGTTGCCGTTCTTCCCGCTTTTCGCGCTCGGCGCCCGGCCGCTGACTGTTTACTCCGTGGCGATGTTCTTTGGTTTCATTACCTGCGGTTACGGTGCTTTCCGCCTGGCGCGCACGTTGATGGGATCAAACGGCGCCGCGTGGGTCGCGGGGATCATTTTTGCTTTCGTGCCGTTTCGGTTTGGTCTGATGTCGCAAGTGGCTTACCTCTGGTCAATGTGGATCCCGCTCCTCCTCGAAGCGTTAGTGTTGTTTGCGCGTAAGCGCACCAAAAAGCGCGCGGTGTGGCTGGGCGTAGCATTTTTCATGTCAGGGCTGACGACCATTTCCTGGTTCACGCTGTCACTCATCCCGTTAGTGGTTTCGGCTGCTATTCTTTTGACGCGTTACGACATCTGGCGTAACCGGGAATTCTGGCGGCGAGGGGCGGCAGCTTTGGGCCTGGCCTCGCTCGCGTTGTTGCCCTTCATGGCGCCCTACTACATCGCATCGAAGCTCTATAACTTCCGGCGAAGCATTGAAGAGGTGAAGGCATTTTCTGCCTGGCCCAGCCACTGGCTGGCGGCTGATGCTCGAAACAGGTTGTGGCGCGGAATGGGAGACAGCTTGCCGGACAGCCGGTTCCGGTTGTTTCCCGGATTACTTCCGATATTGCTTTCGCTGGCGGCTCTTTTCCTCGGGCGGCCCGGGGAAAAGCGGCTCCCATTTTCTGAGACGTCGCTGCCAACCAAGCGTTGGATCGCGCGACTAGATGTATTTGTCGTCGTGACCTTCGCGGTGTCAATCTTGACCATCGGCTATGACAATAGCGACGCTTTCGGCGGGTTTTTCAACTGGATCAGATCCGAACGCGCGCTGGCCGTCCTAATCGTTGCAGCTACGGCACGACTGTGTATCGCTTATCCAGCGTTTCTAAGGCGCGGCGAGAACGCAAATCTGATCGAAACGCTACGTTCCCAGCGACGCAGCGATGCTTTCTGGCTTGGCCTGGTTTGGACGATCATAGGTTTCTGTTATTCGCTGGGATGGAATTTTTTCTTCTATCGCATTCTGTACGACGTACTGCCACTCTTCAGGAGCATGCGCGTTGCTGCACGGGGAGCGATGATCGCTTACCTCGGTTTGGCAATCCTGGCCGGCCTGGGCGCCAAACTACTAGCTGAAATGTTAGCTCAGAATAGACGACGTTTGAGCGAGGCTGGAGTGTTCGCGGTGATTGCCGTCATGCTCCTGTTCGAACTCAACGCAGCTCCCTTGAAGCTCATGCACGGCGACGTCTATCCGGATGGAGTTACTCTGCGGTTGAAGGAAATATCGATGCGGGGAGGTGTCGTGGTGCTGCCGGCTGGCGAACACCTGAACCATCGTCATGTGCTTCGTTCAGCGGATCACATGAAACCGCTAATTGTGGGCATCTCCGGTTTCGGGTCTCCTTACGAAGACAAAATCGAAGCGGCAATTGCCTCCGGTCCCGTTCCGGCAAACTTCATGGACTTCCTTGAAGGAGTGCCAACGTCGTACGTAGTAGTTGAGAACAACCTGATTGAGCCGCAACGCCAGATCGACTATGAAACTTTTCTCGCGAGTGCTGTTCTGGCCGGAAGACTGCGCTTCATAAATCGCTTTGACGGCCGCGACGATCTCTACGCCGTCATAAAAAACGAGCCACAAGCCAGGGCGGAGGCGCCACTGCCTTTCAGCCTTGAAACCAGGGAATGGCGAGAACTGGTCAATGAAGATCCCGTAAACTTACTCGGCCAATATCGATCGTGGAGTCAGGCTGTCTATCGCTTCTATCTGGCTTCTTATGGTCAAATGCCGCGCTACGCTGAGTTTCTGACTGATGTTGAGCTGATCGGCCAAAACGTGATGGCCGGTTCTTTCGAGGGACAGGCAAAACTTGAGGCCAACCTGCAGGAGTTTGCGCATAGCTGGGTTGAGCGACCGAAGTTTGCCGCCGATTACAGGAAGCTTACGAACGAAGGATTTATTGACTTATTAATCAGCCGGGCGGGAATCGCTCTCGAAAGCGACGAACGTGCCGGCTGGATTGATAAACTAACTAAAGGCGAGATGACGCGTGCTGACGTGTTGTTAGCCGTGGTGAACAACCGTAAGTTTGTTGAGAAGGAAGAGAATCGTTCGCTTGTGTTGCTTCACTACTTCGGCTATCTACATCGGAACCCTGACGACGCTCCAGACAAGGACTTGTCAGGCTTCAACTTTTGGGTCAGAGAAGTGGATGTGTCAGGTGATCCGGGCAGACTCGCGCGCGGCTTCATGGCATCAGGCGAGAATAAGACCGGGAAGAAGTGATGAGTGACAAAATGGAATCCGCAATCCAGATTCGAATGAGAGCGGTGGGCAAGCCCGCCTTCCTGACCTCGAGACTGGCTTACTTGCGCAGCTATTTAAGTTTGAGAGCCCTTCAATCAACATCAAATGCACAACCGCAGCCAGCTCGAGGTCAGGAAGGCGGGCTTGCCCCCGCTCTTTATTTGGAATGACACCTAATGAATGACGCCGAATCAAACAATGAATGGCGAGACAGCCAGGGATACCCGGCCTGCCTGTCCGTCGTTGTGCCTGTCTATAACGAAGACGGGACCCTGGAAGAAGTTGTGCGCAAGTTATTGCGGGTGCCCTGTCTTCTCGAAATCATTATTGTAGACGACTGCTCGACTGACGGGAGTGGACAACGGGCGCGCCAGTTAGCCGAGAAGCATGGCCAGGTAAGTGTCGTTCGCCACGAGCGTAACGCCGGCAAGACCGCTGCTCTCAAAACCGGCTTTGCACTCACCAACGGCGACATAGTGATCGTGCAAGACTCTGATCTCGAATACGATCCGTCGGAGATTTACGGAGTCATTCGTCCAATTCTTGAGGGCCACGCCGATGTGGTATTTGGTTCCCGCTTCCTGGTGCGCAGGGCGGCGAGAGTGCTCTATTTCTATCACTATGTCGCTAACAAGTTTTTGACGGGGTTTTCCAATGTGCTGACCAACCTCAACATGACTGACGTGGAGACGGGTTACAAAGCGTTTCGTGGCGAAATCATTCGTAAGATGATCATCGTTTCGAGTGGCTTCGGATTTGAAGTGGAAGTTACTGCAAAGGTGGCAAAGTTGAAGGTGGCAATTTACGAGGTTCCGATCAGTTACTACGGACGAACTTACAACGAAGGCAAGAAGATCGGTTTAAAAGACGGTTTGCTTGCGCTCTGGCTCGTGATTCGCTTCAACCTCTTTTGTAGCCTGCGCTCGTCATTCCACCAATTACCGGAATTGCCGGCCAAACCAAACCGCGCGCCTACTGCGGCGCTTGAGTCCCGTGAGACTGCACAATGAGACCGGAAGCCAAAACATTTTACGTGCCCGCTTACCACTTAAGCGCTTTGCTGGGACCGCGGGCGTCCCGCCCGCTCAGTGTACGTTGACCTTAACCCGCAATGTTTGCGCGCCTTCGTGCGTCTGCGGGCGGGACGCCCGCGGTCCCAGCCAAGCGCTTGAGTGGTGCAGTTGTCAGTTCTTTGCTTAGAGCTCATTCGCCGAGCCTTGGTCTTCGAGGACGAAAGAAGTAATGACAATCTCACGCGAGAATGGATTCACTTACACGGGCAGAGAGCTCGAAGCGATGTCGGAAGCGTCCAACTATCATCGTTGGATTCTGCAAATCTTCGCACCTTACCTTGGCCGACATTTGGTGGAAGTGGGCGCTGGGCTCGGTTCATTCTCTGAGCTAATCGTAAGTCACCATGCTTGTGAGACACTTTCCCTCGTCGAGCCTTCCGGTGAGATGTATCAGCAACTGGAGGTCCGCGCGCGCCGTATGCCGAGGATGCCGCGCGTTCAGGTTTATCACGCGGGCTTTCCTGAGGCGGCGCCACTGATCACTGCTCGTGATTCCCCAGACTCTATTATCTACGTCAATGTTTTGGAGCACATTGAGGACGATAAGGCCGAACTCGAAGCAGTGTATCGAGTTCTTTCCGACCACGGCCGCGTCTTCTTATTTGTGCCTGCGCTCGCATGGCTGTATGGCGCCTTTGACGAAAGGGTGGGTCACCTGCGACGTTACGGGAAGGACGAACTGGAAGAGAAACTACGATGCGCAGGGTTCCAGATAATTGTCTCTGCCTACTTCGATCTCGTCGGAGTAGCTCCCTGGTGGATCAAGTATCGGCTGCTCAAGTCAGCGACACTGGAGCCAGCTGGAGTCAAGTTCTATGATCGGTTCATCGTTCCCGCTGCGCGCCGCTTTGAGTCTGTGATTAAACCGCCCATCGGTAAGAACGTGATCATTGTCGCTGAGAAACGTTAAGGCAGCCTCACCTGGATTGTTCATTTCTGCCCATAGACCTGAAACTGCCCGCGACTGACAATCACTTCGCAGTTGGTGCAAGGTAACTCGTGGCCGATGACAATTGCGCCCGGCGGAGGCGCTTCGTCGCGCGCGAGTCGCTTGAAGTTACTTATGCTCACGCCCGTTAGCGTTGCATACCAGTAGGCGTAGACATAGGCGGCGGGAGTTTTTTCGAAAAGATAAATCGGCCGTTGCGGTTGTGCCAGCGCCGTCGAGAGCAACTCCGGATAATAGCTGTCAAAGGCGTCAACGCGAGGCAAGGCGTTGTGGAAACGCCAGTGAAAAACCGCGCCCTGTAGTAGTGTGATCAGAAATAAAGTTGCCAGCGCTGCGCGCCGTTGGGTTTGTCGCTGCGGCCCTTGCTCAAGGCAAAACTCGATTGCCGGCACCGTCAATACAATCAAGAAGCAGGGCAGGGCGATGAGACGAAGGGTGTGGAAGTAGTCGAGAGTAAGCGCCGAAGGGATAGGCGAGACCGCGAGGCCATAGACAATGAAACGCCACCAGGCATCTCTCCGGTTGCGCCACAACACCACGATCAGCCCCAAAGCCGACAAGGCGACCGCGCCGACAAGCAGGCTTCCCATACCTGGCAAGTGGTGGCGCGGTTCAGGGTCTCCGTACATGAGCCACCTTCTGGGACTGAAGTTTTCGAGGTAGTTTTGCACGAAGCGAGTGGCGATCTGACTGCGCGTATCTCCCGGCTTAACGAAGGTCACAAACTTGTAGCGCTCGCTGAGCGAGCCGGGATGTCGCAACGTAAAGACAGCAAGCGGCAAGAGAGTGAGCGCGAAAACGACCCAGGTAAGCAACACCATCCGCCACCGTTGCCGGGTGAAAAAGAATGCCAGACCAAGGGCGAAGAGCACCGCCAGCAATCGTCCAACTGAGTAGGTGTAAACCATCAACCCGAGCAGCGCGCCGAGACCGGCAGCGCTTGGCCATGACCATTGCGCGCGTTTGGCTACGTGCTGGAGCAGAAGAAGAAACAACGCCAGGATGGCCGGCAGCAGCGCCACTTCAAAAACCAGACGGCTTACTTCAAAGAGCCAGGGCGTGAGCGCGGCAATGAGAAATACCATCAACCCCACAGCGCGGCGGCGGGCCAGCTGGGCGGCAAGTATCCCGAATAGCGCGGCCGCGAGTAGTCCTGCGGTTGCACTCAGCAATCGCGCGACCAAAACGCTGGGGCCGGTTAACCAGAAACAGGCTGCCAGGCTATAGATGTAAAAGGGACTCTTGTACTCACCAAAGGCGCGAAAGTAGAGCGGGAACTTGTATCCATATTCGTCCCTGCCGGTTTGCGCGATCGTATAAGCGTTGTAGGCGATTGACGCTTCATCAACGAAAAAGCCGACCGGATTTTTTGGGACTTCGTAAAAATAGACGGCCGCTACCAGGGAAACAGGTAGCAGAAGGATAAGGACAGAAAATTTTCCATTTGTCATTTGACATTTCTCATTTGTCATTTGTTGCCACAAACATGCGATTGGCGCAGGTGTTCGTTACAGTACGACTAATTCCTTGAGCATTGGGCCTAACGACATCTCGTTTGGGCCCAAATGACAAATGAGAAATGTCAAATGACAAAATGGAAAATTTTCTCGTCCTACTGCCGCTGCTGCTGCCTCCTGCTTCCCCATCAGGGCGGACCAAATCGCCGACAGTACTCGGTTGACGTAATGAAAGCTTTTACCATATCGGCATTGACGAAGTTGCCGTTAAATTGATTGAGCTTGTTTAGCCAGAAACTGTAGCCGCCGAGATTGTTGTCAGGCGGTATTTCATTTTTACCTTCCTTGATAAGACGGGTTCGGCGGCATTCTAAACCTTTCTATGTTGAGGCCGCCAATTCTCACCGCTTACCCTTCAGGCGATTTGCTGGGACCGCCCGAGGTCCCAGAAAATCGCTTGAACGGCTTTCAGCAAATCACTTGAAAGGGGGAACGAGAGTTTAGCCGGCGCCATTGATGAGGCTTTCTACGACGTGTTGCCATGAGAGGTTCATGGCCTTTAATTTTTCCAGTCCGCGCGCACCCATCGCCTGAGCTTGCGGACGGTCGGCGTAAAGCGAGTCCAGCGATTCGGCGAGCGCGCGTGGCTCCGGGTCAACAATCAAACCCTCGCGCTGCTGCTCGATGAATTCCCTGGCGCCGCCACCGTCACTGGCCACCACAACAGGTTTACCTGAAAGCATGCCTTCAAGCGTCACGTATCCGTAGTCTTCGTCGAAGGGCAAATAACAAACGCCAAGCGCGTTCGCATAGAGCTCAACTATTTCCGACTCCGTTACAAAGCCCCGCAGGCAAACTCGATGAGCAACGCCAAATTTCTTCACCAAAGATTCGTAGCGCTTCGGATCGCCCGAGCCGCCCGCAAGGATTATCTTCACAGGCGTACGTAGATACTGCGCAGCTTCAATCAATAACTCCTGACGCTTCTGCGGCTCCATGCGACTGGGATAAAAAATGTAATCGCCCTGATCCCCGCTTCGCAAACTGTGCGCGCGTGGCGGCGGATGATAGAGCGGCTGACTTTCAATTCTGTTGAAACGACGAAGCCGGTCGGCAACGGTTTTCGAATTTGCGAAAACTTTCTTCGCTTCAGGTATCAGGCGATTGTCTGCCTGACGAATCCATTCGCGCACTTGTGCCCCATCCGGATAGGTCGAGAGATCGTCGAAGGATGTGTCCCAAAGATTATAGGCCGCCCGGTACTGGTGCATGATCCACAGCACCTTGCGTTCATGTGCCACCAGGTAAGCCGGAAACTTCATTCCGATCACGAGATCGACTGGTTTCCCGTTTGCTTCGCTGAGATCCAGGAGGCGCCAGGCCAGCGCACTACGCATAATTTCGCCAGGCGGATACCACTTGAAAGGCAATGCTACAACCTCGGCGTTGTAGCCGGCCTGAATCAAAGCAACGCGCAGCCCTTCGACGTGCGATTCCGCTCCGCCAGTTGTGAAGGGGACTTGAGTGGTGCAGATGAGAACGTTGCGGATCATCAGTGGTCAGTGGTCAGTGGCAAGTGGCCAGTGACAGTGGGCAGTGTGCAGTGGGCGGTGTGCAGTCTGAAGGCGACGGACCTGACCCTGACCTTTCATAACTGGCCACTGGCCACTGATCACTGGCCACTCCTTACTGCCCACTCACGGTGATGTTGCACACTGCGATAGACAGCTCGCGGTCGTCGCGTGTTTCGTCAGCTGTCGGACGTGGCTGCCAGGTGTGGTCTGCACGCATCTCTAACTCAAACTCACCGCTGGCCTCGACGGCTAGCGCTTCCGGTACCAGCACCCGCAGCTCCAGCCAACCATAGCGCCAGACTGAAAACGCACAGAGTTTGACGCCGTTAAGCAGCAGCTCGATTCCAAGTGGATGAGTGCCAATATCCGGCATGTGCGTAGTAATGTCCATAAGTATTTCAGCCAGACCAGGAGCGCGGAAATCTATTCGGCCGCGCGCGCCCATCCAGCGGGCAATCGGAGGCAGCATGTTTGGTTCATACCAGCCGTCGTCGAACCGCGCATCATTACTTCGATCCAGACACACGAAACGTTCCTGATTTTCCGGCGACGAAAAAAGGGCGCGGCGGTCTCGATGTTCATTATAGAAAGGACCGAGCGGCGTATCTGAGGCCTTGAGAAAAACATAAAGGCCGCTCTTGGGCAGATGGATGCCGAGATCAGAAACTTTGGCAAATACATAGCCCATTGCCAGGTCGAAAGCGCGTCTTTCTTTAAACGACAGGCCGCGCAGGTAGGCCAGAAAATCATCTTCAAATCCGATGCCATACAGATCAGCCTGCTTAAGAAACTCTTCGCTGCTGAGGCACAACGCGTAACGCGGTTCCCAGGCAACGTGTTGGAAAAACTGCAGGAACCTGGCGCCATGTTCCTGTTCTTCTGCGAGACCAACATGGCCATCAATTTCAATAAAGCGACGCAGCTCTTCCGCATTCATTTCGTCGTAACTCTTCTGCGCCGAATGGTCGGTACACTCGATGCCATGAAGAGTCACGCCGCCGGGCCGCAGCACGCGCTTAACTTCGGCGAGCACGGCATTTTTCTCCTCGGCCTCAATGTGGCCCAACACGTCGAGACTGACTACATGGTCGAAACTGGCATTGGCGAACGGCAAACTGGAGAGGTTGGTGCGGAGGGTTGCGTCATAACCGTTGCGCCGGGCGGCTAATGCACACTCATCAGATAGATCAACACCGGTGAGGGTCACACCCTTCCGCTTCAACAAAGCGAGCATGCCGGCGCCGCAACCAAGTTCGAGCACTTCCGAGCCGGCCCGCACGTTGTCGTAAACCCACATCGTGCGCGCGAAACGAATGTCGAAACGGTCGAGGGCCTTGAAGTAACGCGGATCGAGTACCTCATCGGAAACGAATTTAGTGCGGTAAAACTCAGCGACGTCGGTTATACCGGCTCGCTGGTATAAGTTGTTCTTCGGCATAAGGGAAGTAATGAGTGATGAGTGATGAGTAATGAGTATGAGTGATGAATTACGGTCAGGAGTTCATCACTCATAACTCATCACTCATGACTCATCACTTTTTATCCGTCTCCAGTTGATTAACGCGGCGCTGTAATTGTTCCAACAATGCTTCAGTCCTGCGGCGGGCTCGATCCTGGAGTACCTCGGCTTCGCTGGTCTCAAGCGCCAGTTGTTTGAAACAGACGCGCTGTTCATCCTGAAGCCGCTCGTCCCGTTCCCGCAGGGCTGCTAATTGATTTCGTTGCGTATCGCGTTCGGCTTCAAGGTCTCGGCGCAGCTCGGTTAGTTGGGTGGCCTGGTATTGATCAAGTTCCGTTTGCCGGGCAGTCGCTTCCGCAATCTGCGCGCGCAGTTTTCTTAGTTCCTGTTCGTGGGCCGACAGAACTATATGCAGGTCGCGCAGCGCGTGATGGACGGAAGCATTGAAATTCACCTGTTCCCAGGTGTACCAGTGTGTCGTGCGCTTCAGCTGGCGCTTCAACCAGAGTTCTACTCGGGCGATAAACCCGCTGCGATTGCTAAGGAGCGGCGGCAGGCGATCCCAGGCGCGTGCCGTTGTTGTCAGGTACGACTCGATCAGTGCCAGATTTTGCGCGGTCAGAGTTTCGTGGTTGTTCCTTTGTTGAAGCGTTTCAGCATCCCGCGCTCCATTAGCGCCGTTCATCGGCGCCGAGCGAGTCACGCCACTTTCCTTGCCGGTTCGTTGTTCGGAAATGACGCGCTCGCGGATTTCGCGCAGAATGCTTTCAACTTCAGTTTCAGCCATAACTCACACTCTGGAACCGGGTCCGGCAGTGACGTGTTCGCGCTCTTGTTTTGCCGCGCCTGGGGTGCGGCGGCGCGCCGTCGCGCGTGCGTTCAGATTTGCGATTCCCTCAGTCAAATTCAGACTTGTTACTCTAAGAAAGAGCGCCGCATCCAGCCAGTCATAAGCCTGTCCTTCACGACTGTGGACCGCCAATGAGATCGTATACTGATCGACACCAAGCCAGCAGTCAAAGTTGAAACTTACCTCGATTACTTCACCAGCCGGCACGGCGCCAAATTCTATTTGTTGCTCCTTCGTGTTTGTCCCATAGGCATGTATGCCATGCGAGTTGCGCAACAGAAAACCGATTACCGGATCGTCTACAGCTTGATTAAAACGCACCACCACGCGCAATGTCAGCGGCTCACCGCTTTCTACGATTTCGACGCGCGCTTGAGCTGGGTCAGTGAGTTCAGCGCCAAGAATCTCGGCGCTGCCATCACCATGCCGGTAGGCGTAGCTAAGACTTGCCAGAGCTTCATCAGGCTCAGTTTTCACCGGCGAACTAACGGCGCCTGATTCAGCGTCGTAAGCTTGCTCCCGTTCCATGATGATCTTTTGATAAAGGTTGAGCACATCAACGGGCTTGCCATCGGCGATGACGCTGCCGGCTCTCAACAGAATGGCGCGGGAACACAGGGCGCGGACTGCCCCGGCATCATGGGAAACAAACAGCACCGTGGCCCCACGCTCGTGAAGTTCATTAATCCGGCGCAGGCAGCGATGCTGAAAAACTGCATCGCCGACCGCGAGTGCTTCGTCGATGATCAGAATGTCAGGTTCAACACTGGCGGCGATCGCAAAGGCCAGCCGGACATACATACCGCTCGAATAAGTTTTGACAGGCTGGTAAAGAAACGGGCCGATCTCGGCAAAGCGCTCGATGGCGGGGAAGAGGGCGTCGGTTTCACGGCGGCTTAGTCCCAGCAGCCCGGCATTCATGTAGACATTTTCCACGCCGGTAAACTCCGGATCGAAACCAGCTCCGAGCTCCAGCAATGCTGCGATACGTCCATCATGCCGAACGTCGCCGTGAGTCGGCGCCAGCGTTCCCGAAATGATTTGCAAAAGTGTTGACTTGCCGCAGCCGTTTGGTCCAACTATGCCAACCGTTGTGCCGGCCTCGATTTCGAAATCAACATCGCGTAGGGCCCAGAACTCCTGGTGGCGGCGCAGCAATCCGCGCGTGAGTGATTCCTTAAGGCGATCGCCAGGGCGCTCGTAGATTCGATATTGCTTGGAAACTTTTTCTACTCGCAGGGCCACGGTCATGCGCTGAATGTAGCATAAGGCGGCAGGCAAAAGGCAGAAAGCAGAAGGCAGTAGACAGAACGCTGCAACGGGCTGTAGACGAATGCTGCGACTGCCTGCCTACTGCCTACTGCCTACTGCCTACTGCCTACTGCCTACTGCCTACTGCCTACTGGCCTCACGGGCCAAAGCGTTGCCGGTACTCGCCCGAACTGATGAAGGCCTTCACCAACTCGGCGTTGACGAAGTTGCCGTTGAATTCGTTTAGTTTCTTGAGCCAGAAGTTGAATCCAGACACGTCGGGATCGCGCCGCAGGTAGCCGGCGTATTCCATGAACACGAAAGCGTTGTTGAATTCGCGGTCCTTCAAAAACGCGTACTCGGCCACCTTGCGCAGAACGCCAGCGCGAGTATCCGTCATGCCAGTCAGGCCCGCGACCAGTGAGTCGCGGAAGGCTTGCATCTCCGGGAAGTTGCCGCGGATTTCACCGCCGCCAAATTGAGTGGTATGGAAATTAATGTATGCACGACCACCTTTAAGATTCGCCAACTGATCGGCGAACGTTGTGCCGTTGCCCTCGGGCGCATCCCACTTGCCGCTAATTGTGCCACCGACTCCGGGACCGTCAATCTTTACCACATCACTGGGATTGTTATCGTTCAACGGGGCGCCAAAGAACCCCCAAACGACTGGCCCATTCACTCCCGGACCCACACTGGGACCGGCGTGGATGTGGGCGTTAGTCAGGTTGTCGTTCGTGTCTGCTGATTGGGAGCCAGTGAAGTCGATGTTATTGACAGTCGCAGTAAACGTCATCTGTGTCTGTGCCGTGTTCATGTTGAAGGTTGCCGTCCCGAAAGACGCCGGCCGGCGAGCACCTCCGGTCAAGGTTGGATTGGTAGGCGGATTCTCCTGCCCGTTAGTTAGCTTCACAACGAAATTACTCGGTGACAGTCCCGCAGTCGCCAGCAGGTTATCAACATACTGCGCGTTGGTCAGAGTCGATGGATACTTATCGACAAATTCCGGCCGCGTGACGAAGTCGTTGAAGAACGCCACCGTGTTCGCTTCAAGCTGCGCGTCTGCCCCTGGCGCATTGACGACGTAGTCCTTCTGCAGCGCCTGCGTGTCGCGCTCAAACGTCCCATAGAAAACGGGCACCGATGCCCCAAGTGTCGGTGGTAAGTTGCCGAAGGCGGCCCGGTGCGTCAAATATGCTTCCAGGCCTGTCTTCTGGAATTCGATAGACAGGAAGAACGCTGCGCTCACGTTAATGCGTCTGATTTCTCGGCAAGCAGCATCCGCACCGCACGACTCGATTTGATCAACCCAGAAAGCGAGACCAGATGCATCAGGTTCGCGGTTAAGAAAGTCGAGATAGTGTTGGCGAACGAAGAAAGCTCGAGTCGTCAATCGGGTTGGTTGTAGGCACTACTGCCTGAGGCTCGCCATAAATGAAGTCGTCCATGACTACGACATCGGTACCCGGCGGCGAGTCAGTGGGTCCTGGCGCCACATTGCCGCTGATAATACGGACTTTGCCAACGCGACGGTCGGCAAAGGACAAGCCCACGAAGGAGAGACCGTTGTTGGTCGCTGGAACTATCTGCTCCGTAATCATTCCGCCGTTCTGGTCGAAATATTGAATTTTCGTCGTATCGACGTTATCAACATCGGTGAAGACCGCACCGAAGCCGCTTACAGTCGCAGGAGTGGTTGTACCAGGTATAAAAAAGGAAGTGTCGCTAACTTTGTTACCGAGTGCGGTGAAAAGCCGCTGCGGAGAGAAAGTTTGGAATGTGGCCGGATAGGTAGCATTGAGGTTGCCGAAACGAACTGGAGTGCTCGTAGGGTTCGTGGCGTTGGCGCTCACCTGAAACCCTGTCCCGGCCGTCGAAAACACAGCGCCGCGCGGTGAGTTGACGTTAAAGAAATCTGCCGGCAAGAGCGTTCGGTGCGGAAAACGCGTCGGGTACACCGTCCCAATTGATCTCGCGTCGACCGGTAGCGAAGCTGCCGCCCACACCGTTGTTCCCGCCAAGATCAGTACGGAAGGCGTCGACGGCGGCTTGTATGGCCGCAGGATCGGCACCAGTTGCCGTGCGGGTTACGGCGGTAAAGTCGCCGTCATCATCGATAATTCTCACTTCCGCAGAATTCGGACTGCCCAATCCGACACCAGCTCCGGTGGGGTTGCTTAGCGCCAGGTCTATTACCTCGTCCCTTCGGCGAAGTTATCGTCTACCAGTAGAATACGAAAAGTCTTACTGGTCTCGCCAGGGTTGAAGGTGAGCTTGCCCAGCGCTATTTCGTAGTCACTCTTTTGACTCGCATGCCCGGCCTGCGACTCGTCGAAGGTGTTGAAGTTAACTGTCGCTGGGCCCGAAACATCGCCGGCGCGGGTAACACTGATATCTATGTGGCCAGAGCCTTCACTGATTGCGAAATCATCAGTTGCAAACTGAATTAGCGAAGTGGCGGTAGCCGTCGTCGGCTTTAAGGAACCGAACAGTCCGTGTTCTTCTTCAGCTGTGCCCGCCGTGAAATAAAGCGTGCCAACATCGCCGCCGTTCACGCCGTTACCAAATTGAAGACCCCAAAGCTCATCGATCTCGATGCCGTCGCCGTTCTCGTTTTGCAGCGTGCCGAGGAAAGCTCCGGTGGTTGGGTTGAAGGCATGGATGCTCGGATTGCCTTCGCCGAAGTTGCCGATTAATAATGCGCTGCCGAAGATACCGAAGGTGGAAGGAGCGATCGCGATACCCCAGGGCGAATTCAGCGGTCCGTTGTTGATTCCGAAGGTCAGGTCGCGCACGCCGTCAGTATTAAACCGGCGAACGAAACCATTGCCAACGCCGTCTTCATCCTCACCGTCGCTGCCGACTTTGGCATACATCACATAGAGTGAACCGCCGATGTTTTGGATGTTGAAAGGATGAAAAGTGTTCCCAGCAGTTGTGGGAATAGTTGGATCTGCAAAGCTACCTG
>CAWHEH010000013.1:0-78050 GCA_963828335.1 Blastocatellia bacterium
ACTCTCTGTCTGGTTGATCAGAAACAGATAATTCGCTGTGAACTTATTCGGAAAATTCTCAACGTCGTCGTACGCCTTTGACTTACGTTGCACCATATCCTCGTCCCAACTCTTCATCTTCTTCAGCAGTGCCTCGCCTTCTTTCCTGGCGACGCTGAATTTATCCCCAACCGGTAATGAACCAAGAAGTGACCATTCTAACTGTTTCTGTTTTTCAGTTACAGACTGTTGACCATGCGGTGCATCGACGCCAATTCGGTTTCCATGGCCCACATTGTCTGATGATATTCCGCGTAGACGGTTGCATTTGTTGGGTAGAGAGGATTGGCAAGTACAGTTTGGCGATGAAGGCGGTGTACTTTGGCCGCCCAGCTTTACGGTGATACTGTATTTCCCGGGCGGTGCTTTGTGTCCGGCGTAACTGATTTCCATGTCAACCCCAGGCACGCCCGGCATGACTGCATAACGCATATCCCATACAAATCTGTTGAGTCCTTTAGCCTTTGGCAAAAGCGGTTCTGGCTTTGGCGCGCCTTCATACTTGGTGTACTTTTCATCGGCCTTTGAAGAAAAGCTGCGAACCATTCCCCCGCCGCGTCTTTGATCTCCATGCTGATTTGGTCGTCTTTTTTCAACTCGGGCAGTTGATAGTAAACCACCACTCCGGTTGCGGGATTCACACCTCTCAATTTGTTAGCGCCAGTAAACTCCTCCTCCGGCGGCTCTGTCGGCTGATCCATTTCGCTAGAGCCATTTACCAGATAAGCATTCTCGGGTCGATAGATCGCGAAAGAAGCTGCGTCCTTTTGGTACTGACGAATCACAGTCAAATCATCCAGGATCCAAAACGATCTTCCTGAAGTGGCTGCAATCAGGTTTCCCTTGTGTACGCGAAGATCTGTTATTGGAGTAACCGGCAAGTTAAGTTGAAATGGTGACCAGTCTCTTCCCCCATTCCAGGACAAAAACAGTCCGAGTTCGGTACCAGCAAACAAGAGGTCTTTGCGCACCTCGTCCTCGCGCACTACGCGTGTGAAGGCATTGGCAGGTATGCCTTTGTCAATCTTTGTCCAGGTATTTCCATAGTCCACCGTTTTATACAAACCCCGGAGAGTGGTCGTTGAACTTATACCGTGTGGTCGCGATGTAAGCTGTTGCTTTGTCATGCGGGGACACTTCAATGGCATTGATCAAACACTCTGCTAACCCGGGCGGCGTTACGTATTGCTTTCCAGTTAGCGCCACCGTCTCAAGTGAGATCAACGACCCGTCATCACTACCTCTGCAGATCACGCGCCTTTTCGTGCGGCGACTCCATGATGTAACTTAGCGTGCCGTAGTTTTTCGGCGCCAGCGGCTTCGTTTGTGTATGGCCCACCGGGTTTCCCCTGTTTTTCCTTTTCGTTGCGGGTCGATCAGGGTAAGACTCCCCTCCACGATTTACCCAAATCACTTGTCTTCAGCAGGTATTGAGATCCGTGGTAATAAGTATTGGGCTCGTGTTTACTCCAGATGATTGGAAAATTCCAGTTGAAACGATATTTGATGTCTTTCGCATCCATCCAGGTATTGAATGGGCGCAGCCATGATATTCGTAGCGGCCTTTGCGTTTACATCGTTACCCTCGATCGTTCCCCTGGTAACTGTCGCCCAGCACATATTTCGATGGCATCCGGATCGAAGGCGAGAAAAGCACTTTCACCCCCGGCAGAATACGTCCAGCTTGCAGGAGTAATCCCGCTGCTATTCAATTCGCGACTCGCAATGGAGACAGATGTGTTGTCCTGTTGTCCTCCATAAATACGATAGGGAAACTGATTGTCGACATTGATGCGATAGAACTGCGCCGTCGGCATATTGCTTTGCGTGCTCCAGCTCTTTCCGTCTGAAAGTTATTGCCGAACCGCCATCGTTGGAGATGATGAAGTTGTTGGGGTTGTGGTTGATGCCCAGGTCGTGAAAATCACCGTGGCAAGGACAGCGTTTCCCATGTCTTCCCGCCATCCTTCGAACGCAGTGCAGGCATAACATAAATAGTGCTTTCATTTTTTCGATGAACAACTCAATGTAATACCATGCTCGCTGCACGAGCCGATAATGATTAGTCATAACTATTACCGGCATTCTCAGACAGAACAATCCACCGGCTTCTTTGTCAGAATCACTTTGATCAATGCATGGTCTATACTTTTTCGGATTCGAACAACTTGCGCAATCGCCATCTTGCCCATTTCTTCAGGCAATCCTTCTTTGAATTTTTCCCCAGGCGTCCCCGCCGTCGGTCGTTCTACAAACCGCTGCAAGGCCGCTGATCACCTTCCAGGGAAGCCGGCCGTGTTCCACATCGCTGCATAGAGTATTCGCGAATTGGTCATGTCCATTGATAGCTCCGCAGCGCCGGTCTTATCGTCGACAAACAAAACATACTTCCAGCTCGCTCCGCCATCGCTGGACTTGTAGATACCTCTTTGAGGTGAGTGGCTGTATAAGGCGCTTGCCGCCACCAATACGATGTTTGGGTTTTTCAGTTGCGATGACGATGCGCGATGTGCCGAGTCAATTCCAGCCAACGTTCTTCCAGGTCTTGCCGGCGTCGGTTGAGGCTTCTATCAGGCCGTCCCCTGGGTGTTCGGTCATCGCACCAGAACTGCATGTTCTCCATGCCCACGGTAAACTCCATTCGGATCGCTTTCGGAAACAGCCACCGCACCCGCCAGACCGGTCTTGAAATACCCATCGGAGACATTCCGCCAGGTGATTCCCCTGTGACTCTGTTTTCCAAAGCCCACCGCCGGTGCTTGATGGGTTTCGGATCGCCCACCACTCCGGTGCCGGCATTGGAACGCCCGCCACGAAATGGGCCTATGGATCGCCATTTAATGGTTTTGAAAATGCTGTTGTAGTCCTCGCCCTTTTGTGGAGCTGTCGCGTTTTGTGGAACTTGCACAAAGCCATGTCCCACGAGGAAGCAGGATAAAAATATTGATAGAAGGAATTTTGACACTGGGAGAATCCTCACCAAATAGAATTTGCGAGATGATACACGACTATACTGATTACGCTGAAAGCGTTCGCTAATTCCAGCCCAGGGTTGCGCCTGGCAACCCTGGGAAAACGCATACAATTTCTCGAAGGATTACTGGAAGGAGTTGCGACGACTTGCAGGTACCCATGAATTTCGACTTTTCGTGCCAAACCAGAATGAAGCGCGCGGAACCCCGGCCCCCGACTGGGAGGTAAACGCGCGTCGAATCTTCACAACTAACGATATCGAACTGCCATCGGCCGCTTCGTGCGCTCTGATTTTGTTTGTGTCGGCAATCCCGGGAGATCCCCGCTTCGCTCCGCCCCGTGCTTTATGCTAACGTCCGCTCCGCGAACTAGACGGTCGTCGAACCACCAAATTCCAGGAGCTTAAATGTCGAAGCCATTAACGATAATGATTGCCTGTATCGCTGGGCATAATCCCGGCGGTTCTGGCCTGCAGGCCGCGAAATCGCACAATCCCTCGCCACCGAGGAAGAAGAACGAAACCAGTACGCCGTAGCGTGAATGCCCTGACCATGACCAGGACGCCGTCGGGCCTCATTTACATAATTACGAGAAGTAGTGTTGGGCAGGCGCCGCGATCGGGAGAAACAGTTGTCGTTAACTATACCGGGCTGTTGGGCAGTGGGATGAAATTAGATCTATCTCGACCGCGGGCAGCAGTTCAGTTCCGGTCAGGGGCGTGTGATTAAGGGGTGGGATGAAGGCATCGCAAAGCTGCGCGTCGGTGAACAGGCGACGCTGATAATCCCGCCGCAGCTCGGTTATCGAGGGGCACCGGTGGTGATCCCGACCGCGACAGCGCCACGTAATTCTTCATCGTTGAACTGATTGGAGTAGACGACCCCACGTTGAATTAGATGTCGCGGCGTTCTACTGGCTACTCCGATTTCCCTGTTGCCTGATCAATTGGCTATGAATAGCGTCAAATTGGCAGCGCGAGAGCAAATGATTTTGAGTAAACATCGCCCAACGGGAGGATGCCGAAAAGATTACGGCTGTGATCAATTCTGCCTTCGCGGCGCCGAGGATTTTTTTGTTGGGTGATCGTCAACGTTCAGGGTAATAAAACTCCTCGAGACGGAAAGTTTTTATTAGCTGAAAGCGAAAACGCACATCTTGGCTGCGTATACATCGAACCACGCCACCTCGATAGCAGCCGTTCATAAGCTGCGTCCCAGGATCGTGCCTATTTGGAATTCTGGCAGTATTTCAGCAGTAGGCCGCTGCGGGTATCGCTCCTGCTCATGGATGCAGCCGAAGAGCTTATTGCCGCGCTCTCGGGCTGAGATTCGTGGATATTAAGGTCGTCAATCTTCGTGAGGAACTGGCTGGCTTTTATCGCAAACGAGGATACCTGGGACTTCCGCCTTTCCAGCAGAAGTGAGGAACGAAGCTACCCTGCCATTTCATCGATATGTCGGACAAACCTCTCGACGCTTAGGGCCCTTCGACGCGTAGCGTCGGCATGAATTTCGTTCCACCTCCGTTATGCCATCATCAACAGCAACATCCGAACATTTCACTTTTTGAATAGTTTAGCGAAGGCGTCACGAGCATCCGTCGGAGGGCCTGACGAAGTTTCGCGCTCGATTATGATTCGAGCCGCGAATAGGTTCACTGGTTGCGCGTGTTTGTCCACTATCCGTGCGGGGATCGGTTTATTACATTCCAAGCGCGCCCGGATCGAAATGTGTGCACTGACGGCAGCTGTGGAGGTCAGCGTTGCACTTTGGACAAGAGCTGTCGAAGTTGATGTTCGCCGGAGCCTTTGCTCCGCACTGCGCTTGACGCTTCGCCAAACGCCATCATGCGCGGCGAGCGCGGGCCCTCACGATCCTGAGGCTTCGACTGCGGCTTGGATTGCGACTTTGGTCGCTGTGGCTCGCGATCGCTTTCCATATAGCCGCGCTGACGGTATTTGCTCATCTTATTCCTACCTGATTCACGGATGCCGCGAATCATACTTCGAAGTGAATATGCCGACGTCAACCTTCATGATGAATGGGAACATATGGCCCATCGTCACCGTATCTCACTGAGCGGGAACGCGATGCAGCCTGTCAATTCTCACGCGCTTGCGCTTCTAAGTGACGAACTCAGGTCCAACACTAGCTTGACTGGTTGAGTCTCTAAAAAACTGTAAGTTGAACAGCACACGATAGGCGTCGGAGACATCAACATGAATGTTAGAAGGTTCACAAAAATACCGCGTCCTGTTTCTGATTTCGCTCGTGGCGGGCGGGTTTCGCGTTTATGCTCCCTCCAAACTCATTGTCTCTAATGACACTGCCGCCACTGCAGCCAATCTCAAGAAAGAAGTTCAACTTTCTCTACCGCCTGGGTTTCGCGGCCTTCCTGATAGAGTCCCTGTGCGATATGGCCTGGTTCATAATCATGTACGCATTGCTCAAACCGGTGAGCAAGGAGCTATCGTTGCTTGCCGCCTCTCGGACTCATGGGCACCGCTCTTTCTCGCGTCGCCGAACTTGTTCGCCACTGGTCATCATGAGAGGTTCGGGATACTCCAGACCTTTTCTCCGACGACTACAATACATTAACATTGCTGTCGCTAAAGTTTTATGGATTCGCGGGAATGATATTCACCACTTTTCTCGGCATGGCCTGGATTGTGCGCGCCCTTTTGATGTTTCGCTCGGGTTATTTTCGAAGTTCCTCGCTGTTCTAATGGCAGCCGGCGGAATTGGATTTGTCGTGAGGAACTTCCTGATGATACTGGCGCCCGCTTTTTTACGGATCAGAGGTGCTGCTGTTGTTGATGGTTCCTGGCGGGTTGGTAATGACCATTTGGTGCTGTGGAAGGGCGTTGACGTTAGAAGTGGAACGCAAGAGTGAGAGCCGCGCACGCATGGTAGAGGGCGACAGGTGATGTCCGCACCGTCCGACTTACTTTGTGGAACGCGCAGGAGGCTGATGCATGGTGGCGATCTTTGGATCTATCGGATTCGACCAGAGGCCGTCCTGCTTTATCCAAGAGCCGACGATGAGTGCTTCTGCCTCCGCATAGTGGGGAAGGTTCTCGGTTGTGATTCCAGAGCCCACCACTGTTGGTACGTTGACTGCCCGGCAAACGGAATTCACTTCGTCAGGTTCCGCAGGCTGGCCGGTGGCGACGCCGGTTACTATCGCACCGTCGACCCGCAAAAACCGGCAGCCTGTGGCTTCTTCAGCGATGTCGATATCTGCCAGTGATCGCGTGCGCGGAGTGTTTCTTCTTCACGTGGCGAAAGACGAGGATATGCTCGGCGCCAATCGCACGTCGATAGCGCAACAAAGCGCCCGGCGCTTACCTTGCTGGATTAAGTCCCTCATCAGCAACGTGCTGGAAGATACGAAGCCCTCCACCCGAACGAAGCTCGCTCCGCAGGCGAGTGCAACCGCGAGCACTGGCGTTGGCGCGGGTCGATCTTGAGCGGACTTCGTCGCGTGGCTTCTGCGGCGACGGGCGCTGGCCGTGGTGTTAGCGGCGTGGTGCTGCGGATTGCCGCTTTCGGTACGGGCGATCATGCGTGTTCTCGATCATCAGTCCGTGGATCCGGCAGCCTGCGTATTGGCGAGCCTCCTCGACGGCGATCGCGGTAATGGCCGGGACATCGAGTTCACTTGCGGGAGTACCGGGTAAGGCGCAAGGTGGAGCGAAAAACAGACGATCGCCCTGCAACACGAAGGGAATCGATGATGGCCGCTTCCACGGAGTTTTCTCTCCTTTGCGTCGAAGCGTTTTCGACATGCGCGGCGCGGATAACGGCATAAAGTCTCGACAATTCGATGCTGCACAGCCTGCGGAGCGGCTGGCACTGGAATCAACGCGATTGACGTTCAGTCACTTCGGCCACTTCCGACTCTGGAAGTCTTTGGTGTTAACGATCCTCGGGTTTTTCGCTATACATCCGCCCAGGCTTTATGCTCACGTCCGCTACGCGGACTGGTGCTGCTCCGACTGCGCCATAAAGACCTGCTCGCCCAACCACAACAAGCCATCAATGATCAGTCAATCCTGAATTTTGTTGTTGATCCTCGGCGGCCTTATTGGTATTGTCATACTTATCTGGATAGTCAATGTCGTTATGGCCCATGTTGAAATAGAGCATCTTGTAGTTCTTGTTCGTCCGACCCACTGGATAACGCCGCTGCGCCAGATCTCGGTCTGCTTTGGCCCGGTGCCGAGTCAAACTGAGTTCCATATCGAGAGCGGATCTCCGCGTCATTATGTCAGATCTCTCTCCAGCGGTACCACTGGTTCAATCCGCAGCGTGAAAGTTTCGGTCGTGTTCAGTCGCCGGATGCCTGCGGTCTTCAACACGTCGATCACCGACGTCGTTCCAGGTGTTACTGACGTATGAGCCTGACCCGGCAAATGTTTGTGATACCAGTTCCAGTTTGCCAGCTTGATGGTGTGAACGCTAACCTAAAGCCGGCAAAGTGAAAGCCGTCCAGCTCTGCGCCATGCTCCATGTATGCCTCGAACGCAGCCTTCAGCCAGATCTGGAACAGTTCCAGAAAAACAACCACCTGATATTTGGCAGAAAATTGAGTACAATTGTGCTGCTGAATCTTCGTGGTGTCGTAACTGAAATTGTATTTCGCCGCCATTTGAGGAAACGAGCAGTTAGCCTCGTTTACAAAGCTAATATGCGCCGGATCCTGTTTGGCGGGATGAAGAAACCTACTGATTCTGAACTTCGCATGGCTGCTATTCATCACTAACGGCCCCGATGACAACCGAATGCCTAACGTTCTGAGGTCAAAGTCATGGTGAAAGTACTTTGCATGTTCAACGGTCTCCTCGCGCTCCTTTCGTTTTGTCGCATTTACGTGAAAGTTTTAACCCGTCTGCTCTGAAACGCCTCGCGGCTTAGAAACCTACTGTCGACGCTCAGTTCGATCTCAAAATGTACCCGGCGTTCATCGCATCAAATTGCCGCTACCAAATGCAGATGAACAATACAAGTCATAAAAACTGGTGCCGGATATCTAATTGAATAGTGTTCATTGTGAGCTTCACATTTATGGCGTTCACCGGCGTCGTGATTTTTATGGCCCACCCGCGTCTCTACTGGGGGGAGGTGGGGGAAACGACCTGACGCCGGCGCTCATTGAACTGCCCATCAGCCGAAACCGTGAATGGCGGCTGGGCAAATACCACCTGTTTTCTACTCCCCAGAGGAGGCAGCTCCTCGCGAGCCGCACCTTTCGACAACAGAGATCACTAGGAGCCCCAGCTTCTCGTTCCTGGTTCCTGGTTCTAACCGGCACCGTACATCTGCTCGCGGACTTTCCAGGTTGATTTCAAGGAAGACTAGTCCGCATCTCGAACCCTGGTCTGTTCTGGCGCGAAGTGTTGGATCACGCACGACTGCGTCTCAGATGGGACGGGTGGCCCACGCTATACATACTGCAGAAATGTCATTATATTGCCGTCGTATTTGTCGCGCTGCCGCTCATAGTTGTGTCGGGCTTGACGATGTCACTGCAATTACCGCCGCGTATCCTTTCCTGTTACGCTTGTTTCGGTGGCTACCGATCAGCTCGCACAATTCACTTTGCTTTCTTTCGTCACCCTCATGCTGTTTTTCTGCTGGTGCATGTCTTGATGGTCATTAGGTCAGGGTTCATGCGGCAATTACGCAGGCATGACTCTTGGCCAAAAAATCAAACCGACCCGACTCAGCCGACGTGGAGAACCTCAACTCCTCCATCGGCAACTCTCTGCAATCAGTACCACGTTCACAATCCTGCGATGACGATCTCGCGTCCGCCGTCGGTGAGGATCTCGTAAGGGTCATGACGATGATCTTCCTCTAGTTTCCAGCGACCGGCACCACGAATCCGGCCTAATCCAAATAGTCCTTACTTCAGCGAGCTCTACGGAAACCTCCAGCGAGGTGCCCCTTGCTGACTGGCGCATCAATTGAAGGCCTTGTGACCAGGCCGGGGTCGTATTCGCTAGCGACCTCAAGCGGTTACCCTCGCCGGACTCAAATCACCAGACACGTTTGCGAGAAGGTTGGTGCGCCATCGCAGAGAAGAAGTCGACCGGAGTGCCCTTCGAGCCGGGTGCTTGCCACGGGCGCCATGATGCCCACAGCACGTTTCGTTAGCTTCTGCTGATGAGTTCGCTGCTCGACTTGTTCGACGCACTCCACCCGCAAGCCCTACCTGGCTTACGGCATGAATGGACAGAATCTTCATTCCTGGGGCCCCGATTCGACGAGGGTAGAAAGGCCGACTGCATTCTTCAAGAGAGTATGAAGTATCTGCAGCGCATCGTATTTTCGGGACAGACTGACGGCGGCAAAGAAGGGAACATACAGAACGGGTGGTCGTGGTATGTGGGCATCTGAGTGTGGTCGCTCTCCGTACGTCTGCATTTTTAGTTTACTGATCAAAGTATAAGTACTCGTTTGGCTCAGCAGTGAAATTCACCAATTATCTCAGGGTCGCTCTCTACTAATTATCTTATGTCGCCACGTGGAAGCCTGTCGATGCAGGTGTCGGATCGAAGCAGCCGAGAACCCTGGCGGGCCTGCATGCCCTCAACTACGGACAGGCGATGCGCGCTCCGATACACTTCGGCAGATTGTTGAGAACCTATGGCAAAGCCAAGTAACACAATGATCCTGAGGTTGACTACAACTTCGCCTTCAAGTTTCAGCCGGAACTCGGGCGACGTTCATTCCGCAGATGGGGCAAGAAGATTGGCGCTGTGCGAGAGACCGAACATCCGTGATTCCTAGTTTGATCGCTACGGTCGTCGCAACAATCCTGGAAGGCTGAAACTTTTTCCACAGTACTTATTGATTAGCCAGAGTTCCCCCAATAACAAGGGTATCTATTGCCGCCAGTGGGATCCCGCTCAACCCGGCCGTTTGGCAGACCGTATTCGAATAAATGGAGCAGGATCGCAATCGGTATTGTTACTTTGCCCTCTACTGGTTCAGTTGTTGGTATTGCTGTGTCGTTCCATCAACTGGAATACGGTTCGCCAGACGTCCGGGTTGGAGCGGATTCCACTCGCGGCAATAGATACCCTCGTTATTGGGGAACGCTCCCGGCGTGAGATCGAAGGTTGGGTAGACCGTGAGTAAGGAAAAAGTTTCAGCCTTCCAGGATTGATGACCGAGCGATTGAAACTCAGGAATCAGCCGGATGTTGAACTTCTTGCACAGCGCCGCGAATCTTCTTGCCCCATCGCGTGTAATCGGATTTGTTCCTCGCCTGAGTTCCGGGTGAGACTTGAAGGCGAAGTTGTAGTCAACCTCGAGCATGATTGTGTTAATTCCCTGCTTCGCCAGGTTCTCAAGATTCTGCCCAAGTGTATCGAGTGCGCTATCGCTGTTGTAGTCGAGGAGATGTACGGCCCGCCAGGGCTTCGGCTGCTTCGATCCGACACCTGCATCGACAGGCTTCCACGCGGCGCATAACAGAATGAAGAGAGCGACCCTGAGATAATTGGTGAATTTCACTGCTGAGCCAAACGAGTACTTATACTTTGAATCACAAGCTTAATGTATACGTACGGAGAGCGACCACACTCAGATGCCCACATACCACGACCACCCGTTCTGTATGTTCCCTTCTTTGCCGCCGTCGTCGAACTCGTCCCGAACGACGATGCGCTGCAGATACTTCATACTCTTGTAACCCAGTTGTCTTTCCACCCTCAGTCGAATCGGGGCCCCGTGAGGAATGGAGAGATCCCGTCCATTCATGCCGTAAGCCAGGAGGGTCTGCGGGTGGAGTGCGTCGAACAAGTCGATACAATCGGCCCACTGATCATACGAGTAGAAGCTAACGAAACGTGCTGTGGGCATCATGCCCGCCGCGGCAAGCACCCGGCTCAAGGGCACTCCGGTCCACTCTGCGATGGCGCACCAACCTTCCTCGCAAACGTGTCTGGTGATCTGAGTCCGCGAGGGGAACCGCTTGAGGTCGGCTAGCGAATACGACCCCGGCCTGGTCACAAGGCCTTCAATCGAGATGCGCCAGTCAGCAAAGGCACCTCGCTGGAGGTTTCCGTAGAGCTCGCTGAAGTAAGGACTATTTGGATCAGCTGGATTCGTGGTGCCGGTCGCTGGAAACGAGGAGATATCATTGTGACTGTACTCCTTTACCAGAGAATCTCCTGCCAATAGAGCCTGATGGGCGGCATACGTGAGATTGTCGCCCATTCGGAGGATGTTGCCGTAAGTTGGCGGGAGCTTCTTCGCACATCCGGAAAGAAGTAGTCCGCCCATGGAGGTAAGTCCGGCAATAAGTGCTTCACGTCGGCTGATCGGTTGGTTAGTTTTCATTTTTTGGCCCAAGAGTCATGCCGCGCATCTGCCGCATGAATCCTGACCTAATGACCATCAAGACATGCACCAGCAGAAACAGCATGAGGGTGACGAAAGAAAAGAAGTGAATTGTGCGAGCTGATTGGTAGCCACCGAACAAGCGTAACAGGAATGGATACGCGGCGGTAATTGCAGGTGACATCGTCAAGCCCGACACAACTATGAGCGGCAGCGCGACAAATACGACGGCAAGATAACTACATTTCTGCAGCAGGCCATAGTGTGGGCCACCCGTCCCAATTCGAATACGCAGTCGTGCGTGATCCAACACTTCGCGCCAGAACAGACCAGGGCCGAGCTCCGCCCGTCGAGGCACCATATGCCTCCGGAAATGACCTGTGAAAACTCCCGCGAGCAGATAGACGGTGCCGGTTAGTACCAGGAACCAGGCCATGAGAAAGTGCAGGCTCCGCCCCCAGCCATTCTTGTTGAAGATCTCGAAGGTGCGGCTCGCGCTAACAGGAGAACCCGCCTCCTGAAAGAAAGGAGTGGTATTTGCCCAGCCGCCATGTCGATGGTTTCGGCTGATGGGCAGTTCAATTAGTGCCGGCGTCAGGTCGTTTCCCACCTCCCCCCAGTAGAGACGCGGGTGGGCCATAAGTATCACGACGCCGGTGAACGCCAGAACCGTAAAGCTCACCGATACGATCCAATGAGATATCCGAACCCAGTTTTTATGACTTGTATTGTTCATCTGCATTTGGTAGCGGCAATTTCGCGGCCCACTATAACGCCGTATTTCAGATATTTGAAGGTCCAGCGTCGACAGTAGGTTTCTAAGCCAGGCGTTTCAGAGCAATAACTGGGCTGGAATTGGCGCACGCTTTCAGCGTAAAGTGCGAGCAAACCAAAAGGAGCGCGAGGAGACCGTTGAGCATGCAAAGTACTTTCACCATGAGTCTCCTCAACGCCCTTAGAACGTTAGGCATTGTAATGTTTATCGGCTGTTCAGCCCTTAACGCGAATAGCAGCCATGCGAAGTTCAGAGTCATAGGTTTCTTTACTGCCAAACAGGATCCGGCGCATATTAGCTTTGTAAACGAGGCCAACCGCTGGTTTCCTCAAATGGCGGCGAAATACAATTTCAGTTACGACACCACGTCAGATTGGCAGAATCTGAATTCAGACTTTCTTGCCAAATATCAGGTGGTTGTTTTTCTGGATACTCGTCCCGAAGATCCCGGCCAACGGGCCGCGTTCGAGGCATACATGGAGCATGGCGGAGCCTGGATGGGCTTTCACTTTGCCGGCTTTACGTTGACACCATCGGCTTATCCCGCAAACTGGGACTGGTATCACAACATTTTCCTCGGGTCAGGCTCATACGTCAGTAACACCTGGAGACCGACGTCGGCTATTCTACGTGTCGAAGACCGCAGGCATCCGGCGACTCGACATCTACCTGAAACTTTCACGTCTTCGCCAAACGAGTGGTACCGCTGGGAGAGAGATCTGCGACAGAATCCTGACGTGGATATTCTGCTCTCGATAGACTTAACCAGCTTTCCACTCGGCACCGGGCCAAAGCAGCACGAGATCTGGCGCAGCGGCTATTATCCAGTGGTCTGGACGAACAAGAACTACAAGATGCTCTATTTCAACATGGGCCATAACGACATTGACTATGAGCACAAGCATGACAATACCAACAAGACGTTGTCGTATACGTTCAACAACAAAATTCAGGATCGACTGATCATCGACGGCTTGTTGTGGTTGGGCGAGCACTCTTCACGGCGTAGTCCTAGCACAGACTAGTCCGCGGAGCGGACGTGAGCATAAAGCCTGGGGTGGAGCGCAGCGAAAACCCCAGGATCGTTAACACCAAAGACTTGCAGAGTCCGCGAAGTGGCCCGAAAGCGGTGTGATTAAAAACGTCAATCGCGTTGATTCCAGTGCCAGCCGCTCCGCAGGCTGTGAATATCTTCGAATCGCGAGACTTTATGCCGTTATCCGCGCCGCGGGTTGAAAACGCTTCGACGCAAAGGAGAAACAACTCTGTGGACAAGCTGGCCATCATCGATTCCCTCTTCGGTGTCCCACGCGCGCTCATCGGCGTCGTTCACCTCCGCGCCTTACCCGGTACTCCCGCAAGTGAACTCGAGATCCCGGCCATTACCGCGATCGCCGTCGAGGAGGCTCGCCAATACGAGGCTGCCGGATTCCACGGCCTGATGATCGAGAACACGCATGATCGCCCGTACCTGAAAGCCGGCGTCGCTCCTGAGATCACCGCCGCGATGGCCGTCATCGGCGCTGAAGTGCGACGCGCGACCAAGCTCCCGCTTGGCATCCAGGTACTCGCCGGCGCCAACTCCAGCGCTCTTGCGGTTGCACTCGCCTGCGGAGCGAGCTTCGTTCGGGTGGAGGGCTTCGTATTCGCACACGTTGCTGATGAGGGACTAATCGAAGGAAGCGCCGGCGCTTTGTTGCGCTATCGACGTGCGATTGGCGCCGAGCATATCCTCGTCTTTGCTGATGTGAAGAAGAAACACTCCGCGCACGCGATCACTGCAGATATCGACATCGCTGAAACAGCGAAGGCCGCTGAGTTTTTTCTGGTTGACGGTGTGATAGTAACCGGCGTCGCCACCGGCCAGCCTGCGGAACCTGACGAAGTGAATTCCGTTTGCCGGGCAGTCAACGTACCAACAATAGTGGGCTCTGGAATCACAACCGAGAACCTTCCCCACTATGCGGAGGCAGAAGCACTCATCGTCGGCTCTTCGATAAAGCAGGACGGCCTCTGGTCGAATCCGATAGATCCAGATCGCACCCATGCATTAGTCCGCGCGTTCCACAAAAAGTAAGTCGGACGGTGCGGACATTCCCTACCTGTCGCCCTTACGATACGTGCGCGGCTCTCACTCTTGCGTTCCACTTCGCAACGTCAACGCCCTTCCACAGCAACCAAATGGTCATTACCAACCCGCCAGGAACCATCAACAACAGCAGCACCTCCGACGCGTAAGCGGGCGCCAGTATCAACAGGAAGTTCCTCACGACAAATCCAATTCCGCCGGCTGCCATTAGAACAGCGAGGAACTTTGGAAAATAACCCGAGCGAAACATCAAAACGGCGCGCACAATCCAGGCCATGCCGTAGTAAGCAGTGAATATCATTCCCGCGAAGCCATAAAACTTTAGCGACAGCAATGTTAATGAATTGAGTTGTTCGGAAGAAAAGGTCTGCAGGTATCCCGAACCTCTCATGATGACCAGTGGCGCAAAATAAAAAAGTTCGGCGAACGCGAAAAGAGCGGTGCCCATGAGTCCGAAGAACGCGGCAAGCAACGATAGCTCCTTGCTCACCGGTTTGAGCAATGCGTACATGATTAGGACCAGGGTGATATCGCACAGGGACTCTATCAGGAAGGCCGCGAAACCCAGGCGGTAGAGAAAGTCGAAATTCGTAAGATTGGCTGCAGTGGCGGCAGCGTCATTAGAGACAATGAGTTTGGAGGGAGCATAAGCCTCGCCAAACCCGCCCGCCACGAGCGAAATCAGAAACAGGACGCCGGCAATTCGTGCGTACCTTTGAACATTCATGTCGGAATTCCTCCTAACGAGGATTGTGTGCTGTTCGAACTCAGCAGTTGTTCAGAGACGAACCAGTCAAGCTAGTGTTGCAAACTTAAGTTCGTCACTTAGAAGCGCAAGCGTGTAAGAATCACAGGCTGCATCTCCGCGTTCCCGCTCAGTGAGAAATACGGTGACGATGGGCCATATGTTCCCATTCACGCTGCAGGTTTACTTGTCGCATTTTCTCGACTTCAAGTATGATTCGCGGCATCCTGTGAATCAGGTAGGAATAAGATGAGCAAATACCGTCAGCGCGGCTATATGGAAAGCGATCGCGAGCCACAGCGACCAAAGTCGCAATCCAAGCCGCAGTCGAAGCCTCAGGATCGTGAGGGCCCGCGCTCGCCACGCATGATGGCGTTTGGCGAAGCGTCAAAGTGCACCGCGTGCGGAGCAAAGGCTCCGGCGAACATCAACTTCGACAGCTCTTGTCCAAAGTGCAACGCTGACCTCCACAGCTGCCGTCAGTGCACACATTTCGATCCGGGGGCGCGCCTGGAATGTAATAAACCGATCCCCGCACGGATAGTGGACAAACACGCGCGCAACCAGTGCGAACTATTCGCGGCTCGAATCATAATCGAGCGCGAAACTTCGTCAGGCCCTCCGACGGATGCTCGTGACGCCTTCGCTAAACTATTCAAAAAGTGAAATGTTCGGATGTTGCTGTCTATGATGGCATACGGGAGGCCGGACCAAATTCATGCCGACGCTACGCGTCGAAGGGCCCTAAGCGTCGAGAGGTTTCGACATATCGATGAAATGGCAGGGTAGCATCGTCTCGACCTCTGCTGGAAAGGCGGAAGTCCCCGTCTCGACGTATCCTCGTTTGCGATAAAAGCCAGCCAGTTCCTCACGAAGATTGACGACCTTAATATCCACGAATCTCAGCCCGAGAGCACGGCAATAGTCTTCGGCTGCATCCATGAGCATGGAACCCAGACCCGAGTGCTGATGCGCCGGAGCAACCGCCAGAAGTCCCAAATAGGCACGATCCTGGGACTGAGCTGATGAACGGCTGCTATCGAGGTGGCGTGGTTCGATGTATACGCAGCCGAGTAGTGTGTTTTCGCTTTCAGCTAATAAAAACTTTCCTGTCTCGAGGAAGTTCAGGACCCCTCGAACGTTGACACGATCTACCTCAACAAAAAAATCCTCGGCGCCGCGAAAGGCAGAGTTGATTACAGCCGTAATCTTTTCGGCATCCTCCCGTCGGGCGATGTTTACTCGAACGGATTTGCTCTCGCGCGAATCGACGCTATTCATAGCCAATTCATCAGGCAACAGGGAAATCGGGAAAGCCAGTAGAACGCCGTTTGCCTCGCGCACATCTAATTCAACTTGGGGGCTGCTTCTACTCCGATCAGTTCAACGATGAAGATTAACGTGGCGTCGGGTGGGATCACACCACCGGCGCCCCTCTCTCCATAACCGAGCTGCGGCGGGATTATCAGCGTCGCCTGTTCACCGACGCGCAGCTTTGCGATCCCTTCATCCCACCCCTTAATCACACGCCCCGCACCAAGTTTGAACTTGAACGGCTGCCCGCGGTCGAGAGAGCTATCGAATTTCATCCCACTGCCCAACAGCCCGGTATAGTTAACGACAACTGTTTCTCCCGATCGCGGCGCCTGCCCAACACTACTTCTCGTAATTATGTAAATGAGGCCCGACGGCGTCCTGGTCATGGTCAGGGCATTCACGCTGACCGGCGTAACTGGTTTCGTTCTTCTTCCTCGGTGGCGAGGGATTGTGCGATTTCTCGTTTGGCCCTCGGCTATGGGACCGCTGATTATGCCCAGCGAAAGGGCAATAAGGGCAATCATGATAATTGTTAATGGCTTCGACATTTAAGCTCCTGGAATTTGGTGGTTCGACGACCGTTGAGTCCGCGGAGCGGACGTTAGCATAAAGCACGGGGCGGAGCGAAGCGGGGATCTCCCGGGATCGCCGACACAAACAAATCGCAGAGCGCACGAAGCGGCCGATGGCAGTTCGAGTACCAACGTTAGTTGTGAAGATTCGACTGTAAATTATTTCCCAGTCGGGTCCTGGGGTTCCGCGCGCTTCATTCTGGTTTGGCACGAAAAGTCGAAATTCATGGGTACCTGCAAGAGTCGTCGCAACTCCTTCAGAGTTGCGCCTTCGAGAAATTGTATGCGTTTCCCCAGGGTTGCCAGGCGCAACCCTGGGCTGGAATTAGCGAACGCTTTCAGCGTAATCAGTATAGTCGTGTATCATCTCGCAAATTCTATTTGGTGAGGATTCTCCCAGTGTCAAAATTCCTTCTATCAATATTTTTATCCTGCTTCCTCGTGGGACATCTGTCGGCGCAAGTTCCACAAAACGCGACAGCTCCACAAAAGGGCGAGGACTACAACAGCATTTTCAAAACCATTAAATGGCGATCCATAGGCCCATTTCGTGGCGGGCGTTCCAATGCCGGCACCGGAGTGGTGGGCGATCCGAAAACCTATTACATGGGAACTACCGGCGGTGGGCTTTGGAAAACAGATGATATGGGAATCACCTGGCGGAATGTCTCCGATGGGTATTTCAAGACCGGCTCTGTGGGTGCGGTGGCTGTTTCCGAAAGCGATCCGAATGTAGTTTACGTGGGCATGGGAGAACATGCAGTTCGTGGTGTGATGACCCACTCAGGGGACGGCCTATATAAGTCAACCGACGCCGGCAAGACCTGGAAGAACGTTGGCTTGGAATTGACTCGGCACATCTCGCGCATCGTCATCGACCCTAAAAACCCAAACATCGTATTGGTGGCGGCACAGGGCGCCTTATACAGCCACTCACCTCAAAGAGGTATCTACAAGTCCAGCGATGGCGGAGCGAGCTGGAAGAATGTTTTGTTTGTCGACGATAAGACCGGCGCTGCGGAGCTATCAATGGACATGACCAATTCGCGAATACTCTATGCAGCGATGTGGGAACACGGCCGGCTTCCCTGGAAGGTGATCAGCGGCGGTCCAGGCAGCGGTTTGTATAAATCCACCGACGGCGGGGATACCTGGGAAAAATTGAAAGACGGATTGCCTGAAGAAATGGGCAAGATGGCGATTGCGGTAAGTCGTTCGAATCCGGAAAAAGTATATGCATTGATCGAAAGTGATTCTGACAAAGAAGCCGGTGGATTGTTTGTCTCGGAGAATGCCGGTAAGAAGTGGAGTCGCATTACCAACGATCATCGGCTCGTGCAGCGAGCATGGTATTACATTGAGTTGTTCATTGATCCAAAAAATGAAAACACTATTTATGTTATGAGCGCGCCTGCACTGCGTTCGAAGGATGGCGGCAAGACATGGGAAACGCTGTCCGGCACCCACGGTGATTTTCACGACCTGTGGATCAACCCCGACAACCCCAACAACTTCATCATCTCCAACGATGGCGGTTCGGCAATAACTTTCAACAGCGGAAAGAGCTGGAGCACGCAAAGCAATATGCCGACGGCGCAGTTCTATCGCATCAATGTCGACAATCAGTTTCCCTATCGTATTTACGGAGGACAACAGGACAACACATCTGTCTCCATTGCGAGTCGCGAATTGAATAGCAGCGGGATTACTCCTGCAAGCTGGACGTATTCTGCCGGGGGTGAAAGTGCTTTTCTCGCCTTCGATCCGGATGATCCCAAATATGTGCTGGGCGACAGTTACCAGGGAACGATCGAGGTACTAGATGTAAACGCAAAGGCCGCTACGAATATCATGGCCGCGCCCATTCAATACCTGGGTATGGACGCGAAAGACATCAAGTATCGTTTCAACTGGAATTCTCCAATCATCTGGAGTAAACACGAGCCCAATACTTATTACCACGGATCTCAATACCTGCTGAAGACAAGTGATTTGGGTAAATCGTGGAGGGAAGTCTCACCTGATCTGACCCGCAACGAAAAGGAAAAACAGGGGAAACCCGGTGGGCCATACACAAACGAAGCCGTCGGCGCCGAAAACTACGGCACGCTGAGTTACATCATGGAGTCGCCGCACGAAAAGGGCGTGATCTGGACAGGTAGTGATGACGGGCTTGTTTATTTGACTCGAGACGGTGGCGCTAACTGGAAAAACGTAACGCCGCCCGGGTTAGCAGAGTGTTTGATCAATGCCATTGAAGTGTCCCCGCATGACAAAGCAACAGCTTACATCGCGACCACACGGTATAAGTTCAACGACCACTCTCCGGGCTTGTATAAAACGGTGGACTATGGAAATACCTGGACAAAGATTGACAAAGGCATACCTGCCAATGCCTTCACACGCGTAGTGCGCGAGGACGAGGTGCGCAAAGACCTCTTGTTTGCTGGTACCGAACTCGGACTGTTTTTGTCCTGGAATGGGGGAAGAGACTGGTCACCATTTCAACTTAACTTGCCGGTTACTCCAATAACAGATCTTCGCGTACACAAGGGAAACCTGATTGCAGCCACTTCAGGAAGATCGTTTTGGATCCTGGATGATTTGACTGTGATTCGTCAGTACCAAAAGGACGCAGCTTCTTTCGCGATCTATCGACCCGAGAATGCTTATCTGGTAAATGGCTCCAGCGAAATGGATCAGCCGACAGAGCCGCCGGAGGAGGAGTTTACTGGCGCTAACAAATTGAGAGGTGTGAATCCCGCAACCGGAGTGGTGGTTTACTATCAACTGCCCGAGTTGAAAAAAGACGACCAAATCAGCATGGAGATCAAAGACGCGGCGGGAAAAATGGTTCGCAGCTTTTCTTCAAAGGCCGATGAAAAGTACACCAAGTATGAAGGCGCGCCAAAGCCAGAACCGCTTTTGCCAAAGGCTAAAGGACTCAACAGATTTGTATGGGATATGCGTTATGCAACCATGCCGGGCGTGCCTGGGGTTGACATGGAAATCAGTTACGCCGGACACAAAGCACCGCCCGGGAAATACAGTATCACCGTAAAGCTGGGCGAACAGACCGCCTCAACCGAAACTGAAGTACTTGCCAATCCTCTCTACCCAACAAATGCAACCGTCTACGCGGAATATCATCAGACAATGTGGGCCATGGAAACCGAATTGGCGTCGATGCACCGCATGGTCAACAGTCTGTACGAAAAACAGAAACAGTTAGAATCACTTCTTGGTTCATTACCGGTTGGGGATAAATTCAGCGTCGCCAGGAAAGAAGGCGAGGCACTGCTGAAGAAGATGAAGAGTTGGGACGAGGATATGGTGCAACGTAAGTCAAAGGCGTACGACGACGTTGAGAATTTTCCGAATAAGTTCACAGCGAATTATCTGTTTCTGATCAACCAGACAGAGAGTGATATCCCGCGTGTGAATCAGCCGTCGCTGGATCGGTTAAAGCAACTAAACACGGAATGGTCTTCGTTGAAAGCCAGAGGCACTGAAATTCTCGAGGAGGATCTTCCCTCGCTTAATAAGCGAATGTGGGAACTCGGTCTGGGAGCTATTTGGAAAGATTAGGGCCTTGTATTTGTGGCGCGCAGACTAGGCCTGTCCGAACCGGGAACACAGCGCCATTACGCTGTAAGCGTTGGCTAAGATCACAGCCTCCACTCTGATTAGCTCGGGTCGGAAGGCGGGCTTGCTCCCGCTCTTACGATCAGAAGAGACCTCAGGGCACTGGCTTCATTGTGCATTCGCGTCTCTTATCGCGATCACCTCATACAGCGCATTCTTAAAGAAGATTCGTTTCAATCTATCACCGGCATGGCGCGGCGCGCGCTGTTTAGCGGCTATCCTGCATTGCTCGATATTATTAGACTCGCGCAGGACGCGAAAAGGCAGATTTTCAAACAGTCGTCGCGCTTCGCTCAGAGTTAAATGAACAGTGTGGTCTGCAAAGGGTCCGATCTCATACTTGATGCCAAGCTTGTTCCAGCCCGCATGTATCCGAGAGGCAATTGCGTAAATCGGATGGTGTATGTTCACCGTGAAGTAGAGTAACCCCGACGGTTTTAGTACGCGGGCGATCTCAGCCACGATTGCTTCAGGGGACTCAGCGTGATCTACAACATTATCGCTCAGCACTATGTCGAAGGAGCTTTCACGAAAAGGAAGCGCCTCGCCGAACGCGGCTACGGTAGGTACCCGATGCTGCCAGGCCGAAAAAAGCTTGGCGTAGGAACGTGCGAGCGGATCAACCCCGACAGCGTGCTCGCTCCCGAAGAAGAAGATGAGGCCATGAGCGCCGCTTCCGACTTCCAACACATGAGCATTTCGATCGATTGGATAGACTGATTCAATAGTCGATCGCACGTTCGCAGACGAACGTTCCATGTTCAAAATGATCTCGGGTTCGCGACCGCGAACGCTGTCGGACTTTTTTTCCTGGTAGGCTAGTTGGCGCGTAAGCGCTCGTTTTGCCCGTTGCCGAAGACTCATTAACTCCCTGGATTCTCTCAGTATGGTGAACTGAAAAATGACCCATCATGAGAGCGATTTAGCTACTCGTCAAGCGCTATTAGTTGTTAGTCTGCGGACTATTTCAGATCTGAAGCGCGCCGCTTCTCAATCGATGTTCGCAACTCTTCCGGCGTCGTAGCTCGCCCGTGCACGCCGTAGATCTTTTCCACGTTTAATCCCAACTGCTGCAGCTTCTCGCTAAAACTAATCGTTGGGTCTTGTGCAATTGGAATTGTTCCGTTGGCTGCCGGGTTGACCATGTCAGCCTGAAACAAGATTTTCTCCCTGGGAAAGTACACTATCAACATTTCATTTGCATGAGGATTTGGTCCAATGTCGTACAACTCCACGAGGTGTTTGTCGTCCTGAAAAACTCGCTTCTTGTTTGCGATGGTCTCAATAGTCAACTTGTTACTCGCCGATAACTTCGGCAGCAGCGAAGATTCAGCGGCCGCGGCTTTTTCAAGAAAGCTTTTCGTTGTAGCAGTGGTGACAATCGTAGCCCCCTCGGCAACGTACTCGCGAAACCCGCCCGCATGATCAGAATGATGATGCGTCAGGACCAAATACTTGATCGGTTTACCTGGCACCGTTTCCTTAATCTTCGCCAGCGCCTGGACTGAGTTGTTGTTATAGAGAATCTGTTCCGGAGCCTCCACCACCAATACATGATCATTGAAGGCCACGAACAGGACGTTGTGCGTTCCCCCGGCTAATCCTTCCAGGATGTAGACATCTTCGGCGATCTTACTCACCGCAGGTGGTGCCGGTGTTGCCGGCGGGGCGGCGAGTTTTTCAAAGCCGTCCGGACCCTGGAATAGATTGTCCGCGGGCCGCGTGTTGATTTGCAGATCGGTATACTCCGTTTCCTGAATGATACCGCCGGAGTTGTACAAAATACGTCCGCTGGGAAGCTTCAACTTGCCGATTGTGCGATAGCCTGAATACGATTGTGCTATCTCAGCGTCGCCGGTCGCCGGGTCGGCGTAAAGGTAGCCATACCTGGTTAGCAAATTGGTCTGCGCATCAAAAGAAAGGGTCAACAGCTGATTATCCGGCCGCATAACGCTGATAACTTTCTGCCGCTTGCCTCCGATTTCATCTTCACCTAACCAACGAAGAGTGGAGGCGCGGTCCATTGCCTCGAGCAATACGAATGGTGGCAGCCGGCGCATCTGTCCCCGGAAGTTGTTTATAGAGGCGTTGGGTATCGGCGTTGCTGTTTTCGACCACATGTCGAACGTTTGACCTTCTGTGCCTTTGATTACAGTCTTGATCCAGTTATTGAATCCGGTGTTTGCGGCCTTCAGATCATCGAAGACAAAACCACGATCCGTATCGACAATCAGAGTTTCGTCAGAGGACCCGACAACGAACGGTTCTGCGGCGGGGCTTTGAAAGCGCGCATGGAGTTTGCCTTTCTCTTTGAGAGTAAAGTCTTTGATTGCGCGCATCGCTTCGAGTCCTCCGTGAGCTTCGATCGCGTCGTCCAGCACACGCCGGGCCTGTTGGTACGAACGCTGCGGGGCGTTTGCTTGCTGCGCAACGATCGCAGTTGATACTTGCAGAAGAATCAAGGTGGCGACGACAAATAGTTTCAGCTTCATAGTCGTGGTCCTTTCGTCCAGAAATCTGGTAGACATTCCAATACTTCGGAATAAAGATGTGCGTTTAGGGTTGGAGGGAAGACTGCTGGTCTAATACTTAAAAACGAGCGGAAAAGTTCTGCGAGTTTTTAAGAATAAAAATCTGTAAGGAGTCCGAAATTTTGACTGAGTTGTGGATAGTTGGTATTCGTGAAATCGCGCAAGGAAGTAGCGAACCAGAAAGCTGGCGCAACTCCTTCAGTACACTTATTCCCCAGGGCTTCAAAGCAAACACTTCCACCCCGTGCGGGCTGCCCGCCCGGGGACCCCGGCCTGGGCTGGAATTAGCCAACGCTTTCAGCGTTACCTTCGCAGATGCTTGCTTCCTGCTGTTTGTGGTTTCGCCCACGGATCGTTTCTTCCGGCCAAATCCTTTACACTTGTCGTGTTCATACGACGGCGGTGGGCCTCATGGAGTCAGCATAATCGGCGAAATGCGCGTGAGATGAGAGATCCGAAGCTTAAGATGAAATCATTTCTTACCATCTGTTTCCTTCTGTTTTCAACAGCGGCAATCGCGAGCGCACAGAAGAACACATTAGGCAGAAGCGAAACTCGCCTGCCACATGCATCCCTCACAAGAGCGCAAAAGAAGGAGGCCGAACGCCGGCTTGCAGCCATGGGTTACTGGACGGGCGCGGTTGACGGGGTATTTGGCCCGGCGACGCAGGCGGCGTTGATCGCCTTTCAGAAATGGGAGAGCCGCACTGTGAGCGGCAAGCTTACGCTCGATGAGCTAGAGGCGATTCGCCAGAGCAGCTCACCTACAGCCCGCGAACCGGAGTATGCCCATGTTGAGGTGGATCTGGATCGTCAGGTGCTGATGGTGATCAACCATGAAGGTAGAGTGAAAGTTCTGCCTGTCTCTACCGGTAGCGGCAAGCCGTTTGAGGATGAAGGCCAGATGAGCGTGGCCCACACACCGCGCGGCAGGTTCGTTGTTTATGACAAAGTCGCCGGTTGGGAGACGGGTCCGTCCAGTTCGATGTATTACTCCAACTACATCAGCGGCGGCGTAGCGATTCACGGATATCGTAGTGTACCAAACGAACCGGCGAGTCATGGTTGTATTCGCATTCCCATCTTCGCCGCTCGCGAGCTAAGCAAGTTACTGCCAATTGGAACCATCGTGCTGGTCTACGATAAGGTTTCGTTCGTCTCGGGCAAGCCCTGGGTTGAAAACCCGGAACTCAAACAAGCTGCGCTCTTTTGGAATCAAGGCATCGACAACTAATTCAGCTGAGAAAAGCTATCCGCAGGTTACCCAGATTTGCACTGCGAATTCCGGAAGTCAGATTACTACTTCCAAGGCGGCACTCGACTGTACTAATATGGCCGCCCACACGTAAGAGGTCAGAGTCCGAAGTCAGCAGTCAGTCGAAAAGAAGCTTCATCAACATCATTCCGGAGGCCACCCCCATGCTTGGCAGGACCATCTCGCACTATCACATCACGTCGCAGCTTGGCGAAGGCGGGATGGGAGTCGTCTATGAAGCTGAAGACACGAACCTGGGCCGCCATGTCGCCCTGAAATTTCTGACGCCGGCACTCGCGAATGATGAGAGTCTGTTGCAGCGCTTTCAGCGAGAGGCGCGCGCAGCATCGGCTCTCAATCATCCGAACATCTGCACGATCCACGGCATTGAGCAGCACGAGTCAGAGCACTTTATCGTGATGGAGTTGCTGGACGGCCAGTCGCTTGGCGACCGTATTCGTCGTGGCCCACTCGACATCGAGTCGGTTCTGACCCTCGGCGTGCAGCTAGCGGACGCGCTCGAGTCCGCGCACTCGAAAGGAATCGTGCATCGCGATTTGAAGCCGGCAAACATATTTGTGACCTCGCGCGGACAGGCAAAGATTCTCGACTTCGGCGTGGCTAAGTTTGATCGCCGCAACGACACTGACCCTAATTCCATGGTGGCCACGGTACGCAAGGACCAGCTGACGTCGGCCGGCGCGACGATTGGTACTGTCGCTTACATGTCGCCCGAACAGGCGCGCGGCGAGATCACCGATGCGCGTACAGATCTGTTTTCGCTCGGCACCGTCCTCTATCAAATGGCGACCGGCATGGTGCCATTTCACGGAGAGACATCGGCGGTCGTATTTGACGCTATTCTGAATCGAGATCCGACGCCGCTAAATCAGTTCAATGCGTCTCTCCCGCCGGAGCTTAGCCGGATTATTGGTCAGGCCCTGGAGAAGGACCGTGACATGCGTTATCAGAGCGCCACTGATCTAAAGACGGCGCTCAAGAGATTGAAGCGCGATCTCAACTCGGGACAACACGCTACCGGAGGAAGTGGAGTTCGGCGAACCGCGTCGACCCCTAAGGACCACTCCATTGCCGTTCTCTACTTCGAAAACCTCAGTGGGATGAAAGAGGACGAATACCTGCGCGACGGTATTACCGAAGACATCACGACGGAGTTGTCGAAGATCAAGGGGCTGAAGACATTCTCCCGGGCAATGGTGCTGGCTTACCGTGACAAATCGGTGACAGCCGGACAGGTTGGAAAGGAGATGGGCGCGTCGTACGTGCTGGTAGGCAGTCTGCGTCGAGCGGGGGCGCGCTTGCGCATCAACGCTCAGCTTGTCGATGCTGCCACAGATTTTCCGTTATGGTCGGAACGATATGACCGCGAGATGAAGGACGTGTTCGAAGTACAGGACGAGATCGCGCAGAAGATAGCTGCTGCCTTACGCATCACTCTCTCGCCGCAAGAGCAGAAGGCGCTCTCAGCTAAACCGACGGAGAATATGCAGGCTTACGATCTCTACCTGCGGGGAAGAAACTATGCTCGTCGCGTCGGCAGGCAGGATCTGCTGTTCGCCCTGCAGATGTACGAGAACGCAGTTTCACTCGATCCAGACTTCGCGCTCGCACACGCGGGGCTGGCAAACGTCTGCGCGCAGTACTACTACCACTTCGAGCGCTTGCAACAGTGGCTCGATCGAGCGATTGCGGCGACCCAGAAGGCGAGCGTGAATGACAATGACGCACCCGAGATTCAATTGGCTGAGGCGTGGGTGATTTTCGCCGAGCGGCGATATGACGAGGCCGCGAACAAGTTGCGGGCGGCGCTAAGCCGGAATCCCGATCTCGATGGTGGCTACTATCTGCTGGGACGCGTGCTTTTCTCCGACGGACGGTATCAGGAAATCGTGGACATTATGGAGGAGGCCCTCGCACACGCAGGTGAGAACTACAATACAACCATTCCCATTCACAACGCTCTTGGTGCGCTTGGGAAAACGGATGCGCTAAACAATTATCTGCATCGTGAAGTCGCGATCTACGAAGAACACTTAAAGAAGATTCCAGAGGACGCGCGCGTCCGCGTGTTGCTGGGTGGTGATTATGCCAAGCAGGGCCGCTTTGAAGACGCGAAGCGAGAGGCAGACATGGCCATGGCTCTCCGACCTGACGACTCGATGATTCTGTACAACATCGCCTGCGTCTTCTGCGGCATGAACAATGCGGCGGACGCGCTGAAAGCTATCAAGAAAGCGTGGGAGTCGGGCTACCGCGATGCGACGTGGACCAGGCAGGATCCCGATCTCGCATTGCTTCACGGTGATCCAGAGTTTGATCGGCTCTATCCTCCGCCGACGGCGTGAAACTTCCACCCATGAGTCAAGAGACTTCCCAAAATGCTCGCGCGAAACAACTCGGAATTCCCTGGCACCATGCCATGACAACCACCGACAACAGCTCCACTCATTACCGCGCCTGCAATCTCTGCGAGGCAATTTGCGGTATCGAAATCAGGAGCAGGCGGCAGGAGCAGGAGGCAGGACCAGAACAACTCTCTGAACTTCAACTTGAAACTCGGAACCCGAAACTCGAAATTAGAAACCGGTTAGACATTCGCGGTGACAAAGACGACCCGTTCAGCCGCGGTTACATCTGCCCGAAGGCCGCAGCGCTGGGAGATCTTCACTACGATCAAGATCGGCTCAAGTATCCCGTGCGTCGCACTCCCAATGGTTGGGAACGTCTCGGATGGGACCAGGCTTTTGACGAGGTTGCACAAAACCTTAAGCGTATTAATGCGACCTACGGGAGGAGTTCAATCGCCACGTACCTTGGCAATCCCACCGTTCATAACTATGGAGCATTGCTGTTCGCACCAGGGTTCATCCGCAGCCTGCATACGCGCAACAGGTTTTCCGCAACTTCCGTCGACCAACTGGCCCATCACCTGGCGGGTTACCTGATGTTTGGTCACCAACTGCTGCTTCCCATTCCGGATCTCGATCGTACCAACTTTTTTCTGATCCTGGGTGCGAATCCGGCGGTGTCGAACGGCAGCATGATGACTGCTCCCGGCATGGGCCGAAGGTTGCAGGAGATTCGCGAACGCGGCGGCAAGGTAGTACTCATCGACCCGCGCCGCACGGAAACTGCGCGCTTGGCGGACCGTCATCTGTTCATTAAGCCCGGCACTGACGTGCTACTTCTGCTGGCGTTGCTTCACGTTGTTTTTGGCGAAGCGCTAACCCGGCTCGGGCCCCTCGTTGGATTTACCAAAGGTCTGGAAACTATCCGGGATCTGGTTGCGGAATTTCCTGCCGACAAAGTGGCCTCGATAACCGGAATTGACGCCGGGCAAATACGCACACTCGCGCGAGAATTTGCTGCAGCCGACGGGGCCGTCTGCTACGGAAGAATCGGTGTCAGCACTCAGGAGTTTGGGGGCGTCTGCCAGTGGTTGATTAATGTGTTAAATGCTGTGACTGGAAATCTAGACCGGCCGGGTGGAGCGATGTTTACGACTCCGGCATTTGATCCCGTGACGGCGCCGGAGTCATTGGCGCCGCGAGGGAGTTTTGCACGCTGGCATAGCCGGGTGCGCAAGCTTCCTGAATTTTCCGGAGAGCTTCCGGTAGTGGCACTGGCGGAAGAAATTTTGACCGAAGGCCCGGGACAGATTAAGGCGCTGGTAACCTCTGCCGGAAACCCCGTGCTATCGACACCCAACGGTCAGCAGTTGGATCGTGCGCTCAGCGGCCTGGAGTTCATGGTCTCAATCGATCCTTACATCAATGAGACGACGAAACACGCGCACATTATCCTGCCGCCAAGTTCGTCGCTCGAGCGTGCACACTTTGACGTTGCCTTTAATCTGTTGGCAGTTCGTAACACGGCCAGGTTTTCGCCCGCCTTATTTCAGAAGGACGCGGAGACCCGACACGACTGGGAGATCTTTGTCGAGTTGCAAACACGTATGGAACACGACGGTGTATCCGGGCGGATCAAGCGGACTCTAATGAAACGGTTCTTCGGACCGGAAAGAATTCTTGACCTGGGTTTACGTTTTGGACCTTACGGCGCAAAGCTGAATCCTTTTTCGCAAGGTCTGACTTTGCGCAAACTCAAAAAGGCGGTCCACGGAATAGACCTTGGCCCACTTGGTTCTTGTCTACCTCGCCGTTTGCGTACTGCTGATAAATGTATCGACCTGGCGCCGGAAGTTCTCGTCAAAGACGTCGAACGTGTGAAATCAAAACTGCTTGATGGGGCTTCGCTTCCCCGGAACGGCAATCTGTTATTGATTGGACGAAGACAACTTCGCAGCAACAACTCCTGGATGCATAACAGTCAAAGATTAGTCAGGGGCAAGCCACAGTGCACAATTCTTATGCACCCGGTTGATGCTGCGCATCTCCAACTGACAGCGGGTCAAGAGGTCACCGTGCGTTCGAGAGTAGGAAGCGTAGTAGTACCAATCGAGATATCCGAGGAGATGATGCCGGGCGTGGTAAGTATCCCCCATGGCTGGGGACATGATCGACCTGGAGTTCAAATAGACGTCGCTCAGCAACACGCCGGCAAGAGCATCAACGATGTGACGGATGACCTGGCAATCGACACTCTTTGCGGGACAGCAGCCTTCAATGGGACCTGGGTGGAGGTTGAGTCAACGAACTGATTCCAAACTGCTGGTTGCCAATCGCGCCACTCGGCACTAGAATCCCACCACACTAATCAGTCCTATCCTTCCAACTCGATAAGGAGAAGATTTGAATCCCCAGCCGAACATCTCGGTTGGGTGCAGCAGTGAGGGACCTCCGGTTCCGCACGCGTCGATGGGTTTCTGTCATCGGCTTCACCCTCAGTGTTTCTCGAAAGGAGAAATGAATATGAACGCAGCGGGCATGAATGCTGTACTTAATAATGTTTCTGCAACTTTGACAATGCCTTTTTTTCAAGCTCTGGTAACTGACGGCAAGATCAGCCAGGGTGAACTCGACGGTACACGCACGAACCTTTCAGCGTCACTGGCAGCTGTGAAACAGATGCCTAAGGAAAGACTTGAAGCATTGGTCGCTCAGTACGACAAGGAACTGACCGGTTACAATGACAAGTTCAATTCTGCCTGGGCACAGGATGCACTCGGCGGCTTCAGAAGCGCTCAGATCATGGCAGGATACGTCACGACGATAATGAATAAGCATGCCATAAGCGAAGTTCCCAAGTCGGAGATTGCTCTCCAATAGAGCTCGCGGTAGCGGGCGAAGGCATGAAGTCTCGCCCGCAACCTCCGGCTATGATTCTCTCACTCCGCTGCGCCGGCTTGGAGTCTTTTCAATCTGCTGCGCGGATAGCCTGACCCATTTCCCTTCCCGTTTGCGCGTTACTTAACAGCGAGAGGAGTCCGCAGTATGATTGCCAGCCTCTCGACACGATAAGCGAAACCAGGAGCACACAAACAAAAGGAGACTCCCCCAATGATTGCAAGAGTCAATTCAAAGCATATTGTCTTTGGCTTGATTGGAATCATGTCGGCCTATGTGCTGTATCACAACGAGCGCTTTCTCATCGAACCATCGAATCCGATCTGGGAACACTACCAGCCTTTTAAGTGGTGGTTGCTGCCGCACGGTATTTTCGGCGCTATCGTGCTTTTGCTGGCGCCGCTGCAATTCTCCGACCGCCTGAGACGTCGATTTAGCCGCGGACATCGCATCCTTGGACGTATCTATGTGGTCGGGGTGATCATTGTGGCGCCGCTCGGAGCATACATCCAGTACTACGAAGAGCGCATGGGTTTTCCCAGATCATTTACGGTTTTGGCAGTGGTCGATGCGGTAATGCTAATTGGAACTACGGCCGTCGCGTTCGTCTTCGCGTACAAACGAAAGATTGCCCTGCATCGCCAGTGGGTAATGCGCAGTTACGCAGTCGCGCTGGTATTCATTGAAGGGCGCTTTGTGTTAGGAGTTACCGGTTGGGAAACTTTGGGAATAGAAATCGCGCAGGCGATTATTTGGGCTTGCCTCGCCATGTCAATTCTGCTGGCCGACCTGGCTAACAATTGGGCGGAGATGCGTGCCGCTGTCGCCGCACCGGTTCCTTTACGAGTACCGGCGAAACATAATCTAGCTGAGGTTGTCGTCGAAACAACCTAATGATGCCTCTCGGTGTAACAACTGGGTTACCGGCCGCCGGCACTCAGTATACGGCGCAGATAATCTATCTGGCCGACATGCCAGTTCAGGTGTCCATAGAGATGAATCAGGAACTGCCCGGTCGTGGTAGCGACTTCAAGCACCACTTCCGGGTATTCCATCTGCATCTGCTCCATTGAAAGGTCCTGAATAACAGTTGGGATAGATTGTTTCAACTCAATTATGCGCGTGCCTATCTCCTTTTTGGAAATTCCTCTCAAGCTGAATTCAAGCTCGCGATTTCTTTTGTAAGGTCGCTTGCCGAGCTGTCGTCCCACGAACTCTTGGAGATTCCCCTCGATGTGAAGCGCCAGGTTACCTGCCGGATTGAGCACGCCCGGAAGCGTTTGCCATAGTGCTTCGTCGTTCGGAAAGGCCTCTATTTGTTTACCCAGTCTCGTCAGATCTCGACTAAACAGAAATGCCAGATCAGTTGCTGTGCTCATCATGTCGAACCTCCTTACTCAGATCTCGACGTAGCCTTCAAGATAGAAAACGCAATTGCCTTCCAGCTCGACTCGATCGTCGACCAGCCGGCAAACGATCTCTCCGCCGCGCTGCGAGGCTTGGAACGCACGAAACTCAGTCTTGTTCAGTCGCTGGGCCCAATAGGGTGTCAGCATGCAGTGCGCAGCGCCGGTCACGGGATCTTCAGGGATGCCCTTGGCCGGCGCGAAGTAGCGGCTGACGAAGTCGTACGTTCCGTCTCCCGCTGCGGTTACAATCACACCAGTCCGATCCATGCGCGCGAGCGCCGTCATATCAGGCGCCAGCTCACGCAAGACCTGAGGGCTTTCCAGCACCGCCATGTAATTGAATTCGTTGACGAACACTTCGGTTGGAAGCACACCGAGCGCTTTAGCCATCCCCTCCGGTGTGGATACCGGCTCAGAGGGCCTGACTGGGAAGTTCATGAGGTAACCTGTCGCCGTACGTTTCACGGTGAGAGGACCGCTAGCCGAGTGAAACACCACGGTCTGCCGCCCCGGCTCCAGCCGCTCCATCACTACCGCTGCGCTTGCCAACGTAGCATGGCCGCAAAGTGGTACTTCGGTCGTAGGTGTGAACCAGCGCAGACGATAGTCGCCGCCTTCACGGACCAGAAAAGCAGTCTCGGCGAGGTTGTTCTCGGCGGCAATTGCCTGCAGCTTAGCGTCACCAAGATATGCATCCAGCGGCATCACCGCGGCCGGGTTGCCTGCGAAGCGGCGAGTGGTGAAGGCGTCGATCTGGAATATTGATGTGCGCATTTAGGACGTCCTGTTTTGTAGCTTAGTGTAGCTTAAGAATAATACGAAGGGCGGGTAGTGATCCGGTCAAATCAGACTCTGTCTGCGGACGTAAATGAGCTACTCTTCACAAATGACAAACAAACCGCGTCTGGAAAGACCTGCTCGGAGACTTCTGCTCTACTTTGCAATCCTTATTATTTCAGCCGTTCTGATTTTTGCGAGCGCTGCTACTTCCCAAAAGCGAAGCGGCGTTCCGTCACCTGCAACACAAGCGAACGCTAACCAGGAGAAGCTGCCTGACAAGGATTTCACGCGCCCGCCAGTGAAACCTCACGACCCCACTGCCCTCGTCTTCAATTTTGATCAGCTGGAATATTACTACCGCGTCCCGGGCGAGTTCACACACCGTCTAAACGGTGACCAATACGGATTCGAGTCGCTCTCCTTCATCATTTCCGAGACGCACCCGGGTGGTGGTCCAGGACTTCATGTGCACGACACCGAAGAGGCGCATGTTCTACTGGAAGGCACTGCCGAATACCGCATCGGCGACAAGACGTTTACTGTGCAGGCGCCTTACGTGGCCAGAGTGCCGGCTGGTGTGCAGCACACATTCATCAACGCCGGGAATAAGCCGTTCAACCTGATTGCGGTCTTTGCGTCGAAGCACCCGAACACCAAGCGGATCGGACCGAACCCGCTGATTCCCGCCGGGCAGAAGCGAGAGGAACCGCGATCTGGCCCATCCCCTAGTTAATCGACCAACTCGCCTCGCGGCCCAGGTACATTGAGTGCTACTTCATTCGGTTGTACTTCCGCAAGATCTCGACGACGCGTTCGCCAGGCAAGCCAAAGGCGCGTATGCCGTCCGCGCCAGTCATCGTTTGTGCCGCCAGCATCGCATTGACAACAGCTTCTTCGGTGGCATCGATGGTCGCTTTAAACAGCGGATCAATCCGGTCATTGGGCAGCATTACGAGCGCCGGTGTGCCCTCGGGCTTTGCGGCTCCGGCGTTTGCCGTAGAAAACGCCAGAAACAGATCACCGGATGAATTGCCCGCAAAACTGCCCAGCCGTCCTAGTCCGAGACTGACTCGCCGCGCTATGCGCTCCAGTTGGTGCGGTAACAGTGGCGCGTCAGTGGCAACGATCACGATGATCGATCCGCGACCTTCGTGATCTGCGACACTGCCATCGTTGCGAGCGCCACGCCCGGTAGCAGGACACGGCGGAATGCCTGCCGTCCAGGGCCGACTTAATGGTTGCGGCATTACTGTGCAGGTTCGAAGGTCAGTTATCTCGGAACGAATAGGGACTCCAAGGATTCGCAGGTCGCCACCGTAGTTGCACTGCACCAAAACCCCGATGGTGTACCCACCTTGCTCGGCCGTCAGCACCCGCGACGCGGTGCCGATACCGCCCTTGAATCCATTGCAGCCCATCCCGGTTCCGCCACCCACGCCACCTTCTGCGACGCGTCCGGGCTTAGCATTATCAAGCGCCGTAAATGCGTGCGCCGCCTTCACGTGCTCACCGTTTGCGTCGTTCAAAAAATCAAACGTCTCGGCAACGACGGGATAAGTAAAGATAAACTCGCGGCCGTTCTTTACCTGCCATTGAATCGCGGCGTCGCGCACTGTGCCCACGCTATGTGTTCCGGTCAATAGTATCGGTCCCTCGAGAAAGCCCGATTCCTTAATCCAGTTGATGCCGGTCATGTCGCCATTACCGTTCTGGTTGTACGTCGCCGCGAACACGGGATCCCAATTGCCGCGTGGCCTTGGGAGAATCGCCGTGACGCCTGTCCGAATCGGTCCCTTGCCGGGCACGAGCTTGCCTTCGCCCTCGATAAGCGTCACATGTCCGACCGCAACGCCAGCAACGTCTGTGATCGCATTGGCTGGGCCGGTCTGACCCGGGAACGGGATTCCTAAGTCGCGGCCACGCGGACGAGTCTGTGCCACACTCGGCATTGCAGTAAGCGCGGCCAACAAGAGCCATAGTGTTAGTTGCAGGGGCACTGTTCTCGAGCGCCCGGGCGCAAATTCAGTGTTAGTGTTCATTGCACATCCTCCTGGAAGGTCGCTAATACATGGTTGAGTCGGGACGATACAAGGTGGCGTTCATGGGCTGTTGAACGATCCTCGATTACCAATGCTGAGTGCAATCATTCGCCACCAGCACTCAATGCCTCAAGGCGCTCATGAAACAGAATTGCGGTTTCGATTAGCCCGTCGAACAGTTCGTCCGCGGCCTGCGTCCCCTGGGTGAAGACAGTAAGCCAACCGCGCTCACGGCTAAGAGTAGAAGAATCGATGCGCCTCCCGAACTTAACGTGTAGAGCCTCCTGCAAGAGCCTGTTTCGAACGTCTTCAGACAGCAGACGATTGACGAAGCCAGCGTCGTTGCCGGTGACGACGTACTTTTCGCGCAGCCCTTCATCGAATAGCTCCACTCTGGTGCCAATAGCCATTGGCTTAAGCGAAAAGATCTTTTGAGTTCACATACATCGAGAACTTTTTGTTCCGGAAGTGTGCCGTTCTGAATCTACTGTAGGTGTATTCCCTGGTAAGGTCGTCAGTATTGGTAATGTAGCCTAGTTCAATTGCGGTGTTCTTATACGGGATTCCTAGAGCCGGCATCCGCTGCGCAACTGTAAGCGTACCGTGACGCTTCAGCGCCTGTCTGTCCAGGCACTCTCGGGCTAACTGATCGAATTTGGTTTCTGCCGGTCTGATGAAGTGCCACTTCACCATTACCCAGACGAGCACGAGGATCACTACAGCGAAAACCCACGGATACATTTCGCAACTCCGAAATTGGTAGGAGTCAGACGTCAGAACTCAGCATTCAGAACTCGGGACGCAGAAATCATAAGACTGAAACGCGATCCTTCGGAGATCACGAGTTACATTTAAGGTGTAGGTTATTAGCTGCAGATCTGCTGCTTACTAAAGCGCTCTTCTTAACGCTGCTCTAGCGAGCAGGCGCGTCGAGTCTAGAGTCGGTAAAGGACAGTCGTCCGGTCGCACGATGAGCGGTATCTCGGTGCAACCCAGCACGACCGCGTCACACCCACGCGCCTTAAGTTTCTCCGTTACTTCATTGAAGTACAGCCGAGACGTTTCCGGGAAGATGCCGTTGACTAACTCCTTGAAGATGATCTCGTTGATTCTTTCCCTGTCCGCCTCGTCGGGTATCTCTCGCTCTATTTTGAATTCCTCCAGCGCCTCCGGGTAGACACTGCTTTCTGTCAGATACTTCGTCCCTAAAATTCCTAGCCGCAGATAGCCCAAACGATGAGCTTCCGCGCCTACTGCGCCCGCGATGTGTAGCCAGGGGATCGGAGATTGCGGGATTAAATATTTGAACGATTGGTGGTAGGTGTTGTCGGGACAGATAGCGAAGTCAGCACCGGCCTTCGCCACCTTATGCGCCGAAGCCGCCAGCAGCCGGGCCACCCCGGCCCAGTCGTTGGCGCGAATGAGGGCCATGTGTTCGGCCATGGGCATCGAGTTCATGGTTATCTCAGGGTGATTATGCTCACCCATGACGGCTGGCGCCTCCAAACAAATAGTGCGGTAACACAAGGCAGCACCCTCGGCGCTACCGGCTACGATGCCGATGTGTTGGGTCACAGTATCTTCACCTCCGTCTCGCGAAAACCTTGATTCCAAACTTCAGAACGGATTCTCGTCCGCCGATGGACCGTAGATTGAAGGCACCGGTATGTCGTTCAGTCTTAGGTAGACACCTAGTTGTGCGCGATGATGAATAAGGTGGTTCATCACGAAATTACGCAGCACGGCGACCTTCGGCATTGTCAGAATGGTGTTGCCATTCATCATTAAGCTCCAGGGTTTGAAAAACTCTGCGTCGCTGGCACCGGCAATCGCGGCTCGCGCTTTGGCTACGTTCGCATCAAAGGTCGCGAGCAGTTCCTCCGTTGACTTCGCACGTTCGGTGGGAGGCAGCGGCTTTCCTTCCGGTGCGAGATCCAGCGAATCCTGATCGATTGTGTAGACGGCCCAGGTCGGAATATTGCCCAGGTGCGTCGCCAGTCCACCCATAGCCGTCGACTTCTCGTGCGGCTTCCAGTCTGCCTTGTCATGCGGCACGCGCTCCAGTGTCTTACGAGTGTTTGCCATCTCGTTATCAAATTCGGGTAACAGTGATTCGCTTAGTGACATTCTGATTTCTCCTTATTAAACGGTGCTTGGATTCATATCGATCGTGGGTCGAAAAATACAGAACCGGGGGCGGTAGCGACCGGGTCAAACACTCACCTGATTCTGATCTTGCTGCATTTTTTTGCGGCGCTTGGAGTTTTGCGTTGAGTCCATGACCCGGTCGCTACCGCTCCCGGTTCTGTATTCTTCGACCCACCAAAGGGCCACACCAATAACCTTTGTGCAAAGTCTCAACTTTCCATGAGAGCGAACGCACGAACCGGGAAAGTCCCCATGCCCTTCACCTTCACGGGCACAGCAAAAAACTTGAAGCCGGTATCGGGCAGTTCACCCAAACCGCAAAGATGTTCGACGATTGGAATTCCCTCGCGCAGCAGAATTGAGTGCGCCGGACGCTTACCGTCTTTAGTGTTGTCGATATTGTATGAATCGATGCCCACCAGGGCGGCCCCAGACCGCGCCAGATATTCCGCCGTCTCAGCGGTCAGGAATGGATGATTGCCATCGAAATAGGCGTCGGTTCGCCAGTACCGGTCCCAGCCGGTGTGAAAAAGCACTGCTTTGCCGTTTAAATCCAGCCTTTCGATTGCATCCAACGAAACGTCCCGCAGGGGAGCATTGACCCGTCTGATCACGATCCCGTCAAGGTTAGCTAATGAATAGAGGTCGAGGCCGGCCAGGTCGGCGCCATCTGCATATCGATGAAACGGACTGTCGAGATACGTCCCGGTGTTCGCGACCATTTCAATCTTGCCAATTTGAAACTCAGTCCCGGCCTCATAGACTTGTTTCGAAGCAGCGCGCGTAAGATGATCGGTGATCATCGGAGCCGGCAAACCTTTGTAAGTGATCATCCCGTCTTCAACGGTGTGGCAGACATCAATGATTTCGTAATTGCGTTTCATTACCTACACTATTCTCTTCTGCACCAGCACTTGAAAACTTGCCGCCATCCCATCGGGCAAGATCATCTCGCGCGCGCCGCTGCTGAGTTTAAGTCGTTCACCCTCGTCTTTGGCTTGCCGGAATTCAATTTCCAACTCTTCGAGAAAGCCATTGGTCAGCAGGAACTGATCCTGCCGAGTCAGTTCTACAAACTCAAGTCCAACCCTCTCGCCAACGGCTTTCACAAAACTCCAGTTCACCGTAGTAGTCAGGTCGTGCTCGCCGGGTTGCGCCAGCAGGTCGTCCACGAATTGGTGACGTTGAAAGCCGCGCAGCGTGCCGTCCCTGTTCGCTCCCAGCGAATAGAGATCTTCGGCCTCAGCTCCGTAATCGACGGTAAGGACATAGCCAGAATGCATCCTGGCTGCGACTCTCCGTAGCCAACTCTCGATCTCAAGACTAACTTCAATAACCCGTCCTTCGGCGGGCCGGCTGCCTTCTCCCTCAAAATATCCTTCCACTCGGGATGACAGGACCGGGCTTAACTCTTGAAGCAGCCAGGCAAAATTTCCATTGTCATCGACTGTTACATAAAACTCCTTAAACTCACCACCAACCAAAACAATGCGGTGGACTGGAAAAGCATCCAGCAACTCGTTGGAGAAAACTACGCCGGGATTTATTTCCACCTCATCAATGCTGTTAAATTGAACCTGATCGCCAAACGAACGCAAACGCTCCTCGGCTTGTGCGCGCGAAATCGAACTAACTTCATCGATCACAAGCGCAGTTGCTGTGAATACTTCTGGAAAAGACTCTTGAAGCGTGCGCAGAAAGCCTTCAGCAAAACGTCCTTCGCCGGCGCCACCTTCGAGAATTGTCCAGGCAGTTGGACGCCCAAGCTCCTGATGAAGGCGGGCAAGATAGCGAGCGAAGGTCCTTGCAAATAGCGGTGAACGCTCCGGGCTGGTGCGGTAGTCGCCTTCCCTGCCCCAGCGGCTGCGAACGGTGCAGTAGTAACCGTCGCGCGGATCGTAAAGAGCTGAGTCCATCCAATCACAAAAAGTGATCGGGCCTTCGAGTTCGATGCGTTCACGAAGGCGAGTAGCGAGTGACGAAGTCTTTGCAAGGAGTCCGATCATCTGCCTGAAAATATTAGCCGCATTAACGCGGAAAGGCGCGGGTCTAAGCAAGCAATACGGTGATGTTATTGTCGGATCCGCGGTTGTCCGCGCTAACCCGCGGCTGATAGGTTAGTCGGTTTTTTTCTCGTCTTTATTCAGGAGTCGAGTCGTATTCTCCGTAACGCTGGGAGGCTGATATATCTCAGCGGTGCTCGGACGCGACCGCCAGGCTGGGATGCCGTCAACCGGCGCGGGCGGCAACGCAGAATTTTGCGGCGGACGAGCGAATTGAGGCACACCCGGTTGCGCATACCCGCTGAGCGCCTCCGAACTCACCGGGGCCACCGGTTCTTCCAACAGGAGCGCATAGAAAATTCGCAGCAATCCGCCCAGCACTAAAGTAATCGCGGTGATTCCAACAATCACTCCTGGAAGATCCAGTATTGCAACAGCGAAAATCGCGACAAGCGGGACAAGCAACAGGGTGCTCAGCATCAGTAGCGCACCCTGTCTGACTCCTTTACTTCGCGGAGACATTTGCCTGTAGGCTGGCTGAATGTATTGTGTCGGCAGAGTTCCCCCTCTCGCCACCACAGCATTGACACCGTCAAGTAGAAAACCACATCTCGAACAGTATCTGATCAGATCCGAGATTTGTTGCTGTCCACATTGAGGACAATACATTCGAAAGACCTCGCTAAACTGGTTCTACGCTTGAATACTAGTTCTGACTAAAGGACTTGCGTTAGATAATAAACCCAGGCGGACTGATCCCGGAAAGAATCTTCAGGTTAATCAGCGCCTGCGTCTGAAAACTTGCGGCCTGGAGAAGCGTTTCCAGGAGCAAGTCGATTAACGGTCGCGTGCCTCCTGAAGGCACAGCGACATGCTTCAACAAGCAAACATCATCTGTAAAACTGGCAAAGGCGCGCTGCCGGGTCGCTTCTACTTCGTTTAAGTGTTCCCTGACTTTCGCCGGCGTCGAGAGATATTCCGGCAACGTCCACTCAAACGGATCGTCCCAGAGGTTTGCTGTGATGCCACCGAAAGTTTGCTCGATGGCTGCGGCACCTCTAAGAATGCTTTCGCCAATTGCAGGGAGTTGACGCGTGGCTGAAGATCCTGTCTGCTCCGGCACGGCGTATAAGACGTCAATAGTTGTAGCCGAGACGAGAGCGCAGGCCTGCTGGTGTAAACGCGAAAACTCCCGGTCAAGACTGGTTGCGATATCCCGCTTGCCGAGAGTTTGCGCGTTTGTTTTGTCGACCATACGCTGACCGAAGTCAGAGCCTCGAACCGACCATCCTAGCGTTCTTTAAAGCGCCGATCGGTTTCTTCAATTACAGTTCCATAATTCCGGCCGCCAAAATTGAAGCCCGTGTAGACATGGCCCTTGACTCCCACGCGCGCGCCGCGCGAAGGCACTCCACGCCTGGTCACTACCCAAAGTCTGCCCGTGCCGTCATCAATCTCGTAAGCACCCTGACCGAGCGCTCCGTAGCTGTCTCTGACCGTCCCCACGATTGCAACTTCCTTATTGCGATAGCGGGCGGGGTCCGCGTTTATTTTGGAAATTGTTGTCTGACTGGGACAGGCGGTCAGCAGTAGGACCGCCGCAAAAACGAACGATGCGGCCCCGATTCTCTTTAGTAAATGCATAGGCGTCTCCTTTTTTATTTAACGTGCTAAGAGGGAGAGCGCCGCATCAACACTTCTAACGGGAAACACTGCGGCTCTTAACAGATGCGGCCTGCCTGCAAAGCGTTTTCCACGAATTTGCCGGCGCGATGTTATTTCCAGCTTACTTGCCGAACCAGCCAATCGGCTTGCCTGACAAATCAACCCATACGCTCTTCACATTGGTATACATCTCGAGCGCGTGCTTGCCCATCTCTCTGCCATACCCTGATTGCTTATAACCACCGAAGGGCGACGCGGCATTGAACATGTTGTAGGTATTGATCCAGATCACGCCGGCCTTAATTTCTTTGGCGAAGCGATGCGCGCGGGTGATATTCGTGGTCCAGATGCCGGCTGAGAGACCGTAGATCGTTTCGTTGGCCTGCTTGATCAAATCGTCTTCATTCTCAAACGAAATCACCGAGACCACCGGTCCGAAGATTTCTTCCTGGGCGATGCGCATCTTGTTTTTCACGTCCGAGAATATCGTCGGCTGGTAGAAATAGCCGTTTTGGAAGGCTCCTGGGAGCGTCGGGCATTCACCGCCGGCCACTACTGTGGCGCCTTCTGATCGCGCAATGTCGCTATAACTCTTGACGCGGTTGAGCTGTTCCTGCGAAACCTGTGGACCCATGTGCGTCCCTTTGTCCATCGGATCGCCAACGACGATCTTCGCGGACTTCTCTTTCAGGCGATCGAGAAACTGATCTTTCACTGAATCCTGTACGAACAGGCGCGAGCCGGCGCAACACACCTGCCCCTGATTAAAGAAGATCCCCATCATGGCACCGTTAACTGCCTGCTCGATGTCAGCGTCGGCAAATACGATGTTCGGTGCTTTGCCGCCCAGCTCAAGCGAAACCTTAGTCAGATTGTCAGAAGCGGCTTTCGCAATCAACTTGCCCACTTCCGTAGAACCCGTAAAGGCAACTTTGTCGATGCCGGGATGTGACGCCAATGCAGCGCCGGCAGTCTCGCCGTAACCGGGAACGATATTTACTACACCGTCAGGAAAACCGGCCTCCTGTATGAGCTTGCCCAGCTCCATCGCATTAACCGGAGTTTGTTCAGCCGGCTTGAGCACTACGGTGTTGCCGGCGGCCAGAGCTGGCGCGAGCTTCCAGGCCGCCATCAGGAGTGGAAAATTCCAGGGAATGATCTGTCCACAGACACCTACCGGCTCTCGCAAAGTGTAGTTGAACATCTGCCCGGGGACCGGAATCGTCTCGCCTTCGATCTTCGTGGCCCAGCCTGCGAAGTATTCAAAGTTTTCCGCGACTTGAGGCAGATCAACGTAGGTCGACTCCTTAATTGGCTTGCCGTTGTCAGCTGTTTCCAGAGCGGCTAATTCCGGCGTGTGCTCTTCAATCAACTGCGACAGCTTGTAGAGCATGCGGCCACGATCGCGCGCGCTCACTTTCGACCATTTGCCTTCAAACGCTTTTCGCGCCGCCGTTACGGCCCGATCGATGTCTTCCTTGTCAGCTTCTGCAATTTCAGCGAGCGTTTCGCCGGTGGCAGGATTTGGCGTAGTGAAGGTCTTGCCGGATGCGGCATCGACCCACTGTCCATCGATTAGAAGTTGATACTTGCGCGTGGTGTTTTCTTCGACTGTTTGTACTGATGACATTATGACTCCTTCACATTTTGGAGTGCGGCGACCTGTCGCCGCTTTATTTCGGTCGCGACCTGTCGCGACCAGATTTTTCGTAGATGGGCCTCCAGGGCGGCCCGGAAACCAAAGCGGTGACAGGTCACCGCACTCCACTAATTACTAAAAATCCGTCGTGCCCGCGAGAATCTGTCTCAGCACATACGGAAGAATTCCGCCGTGCTGGTAATAATCGATCTCGATCGGTGTATCGATGCGAAGGGTAACAGGTATCTCCTCCGTTTTACCTGAAGCGCGACGAATCACCAGCGTCAGATCCTTTTGCGGTCTGACTTCTTCTGCTTCCAAACCAATTAGATCAAAGGTCTCGGTGCCGTCGAGTCCGAGGGTGGCAGCGCTGGTTCCCTCTTTGAACTGACAAGGCAAAACACCCATGCCGACCAGGTTGCTGCGATGGATGCGTTCAAAGCTCTGCGCTATCACGGCCTTAACGCCAAGAAGCCGCGTGCCCTTCGCAGCCCAGTCGCGCGAACTCCCGGTCCCATACTCCTGCCCGGCAATCACCACCAGCGGCACACCCTCGCTCTGATACTTCATGGCCGCATCGTAGATACTGGTTCGCTCGCCTTCAGGCCCATTACCTTTTGATCGGTAGATTGTCACACCGCCTTCAACGCCCGGCACCATCAGGTTTTTGATACGGACGTTTGCAAATGTGCCGCGCACCATCACCTCGTGATTACCGCGACGCGAACCGTAGCTATTGAAGTCCTGGATCTTTACGCCATTTGCCTGCAGGTAAAGGCCCGCCGGAGAGTTTGGCTTAATGGCGCCGGCCGGACTGATGTGATCCGTAGTTACCGAGTCGCCAAAGATCGCGAGTGGTCGCGCCCCCTTCACGTCACACCAATCCTCAACTGCGTTGCTAAAGTTTTCGAAGTAGGGAGGCTCCTGAATATAGGTAGATGAAGTGTCCCACTGATAAACGCTGCCGGTGCTGGTCGGGATGTCGTTCCAGAGCGGGTTCTGCGCTTCGAAGTCGCGATAGAGACGGCGGTAGGTTTCGGGATCCATTGCTGCGCCAAGCAACCCGTTAATCTCCTGAAGAGTAGGCCAAATCTCCTTCAGGTAAACATCCTTGCCGTCACTGTCTTTGCCCAGCGGATCCTTGGAGAGATCGATGTCCACGCGTCCGGCGATGGCAAAGGCCACTACGAGTGGTGGGCTCATCAGGAAGTTGGCTTTGATACTCTGATGAACGCGTGCTTCAAAGTTTCGATTGCCTGACAGGACACTGGCCGCGATCAAATCGTGATCACTAAGCACTTGTTCGATGTTTGGATCGAGTGGTCCCGAATTACCGATACAAGTTGTGCAACCATAACCCACCAGATTGAAACCCAGCTTGTCGAGATACTCCTGCAGCCCCGTCTTCTGAAGATATTCAGTTACTACTCTAGAGCCCGGCGCCAATGAATTCTTAACGGATGAGCGCACGGTCAACCCTCGTTCGACCGCCTTTTTTGCAACCAGGCCGGCGGCCAACATGACGCTGGGATTGGAGGTGTTGGTACATGAGGTGATAGCGGCGATCAGGACGTCGCCATGACCCAGATCAACTTCAGCGTGCGGAAACTCTTCGGGATGAACCTCAACCAGGCGATCGGGAGTCGGCCGGTTGTTGACCATTTCGGTCTCAGTCCACACGCTCGTGCTCTGCGGCGTCTCACCGTCCTTGCCCACGACTGGAGCAGTCTCAGGTCTCTGTTCGCCACCACCTGCGAGCGCGACTGCAGAGAGACTGACTGTTCCAATCCGTGTGAAATATCGAGCGGCAGCGTCTTCGCTCGACTTCCCATAGCCGCCATCGGCAACGGGCTTCGACAAAAGGTCCAGAAACTGGTTCTTCAAATTTGGAAGTTCGATGCGATCCTGCGGTCGCTTCGGACCAGCTACACTAGGAACGATAGAAGCAAGATCAAGATCAAGCAGGGTGCTGTATTCGCATTCGCCCTGTTTCGGAATGCCAAACATACCTTGCGCCTTGTAATAGCTGCGCACTGTCTCCACGCATTCGTCGCTACGGCCTGTCGCCCTGAGGTAAAGACACGTTTGTTCATCGACCGGAAAGAAGCCCATCGTTGCTCCGTATTCGGGCGCCATGTTTGCGATCGTGGCACGGTCAGTTACCGAAAGACTGGCGGCGCCGTCTCCATGAAACTCCACAAACTTTCCGACGACCTTTGCTTTACGCAGCATCTCTGTGACGCGTAAGACAAGATCAGTAGCCGTCACGCCTTCGCGCAAACTGCCGCTCAGATGCACACCGACAACATCGGGCGTAAGAATGTAAACCGGCTGTCCCAACATCGCGGCCTCGGCTTCAATGCCACCGACACCCCAACCAACAATTCCCAAACCATTAATCATCGTAGTGTGCGAGTCAGTGCCCACCAGCGAGTCGGGATAGTAAGTGCCGTTGCGTTCCCAAACGCTTCGGGCAATAAACTCGAGATTCACCTGGTGACAGATACCAATACCCGGCGGGATCACTCCAAAGCCACTGAAGGCTTGCGTTCCCCACTTCAGAAACTGGTAGCGCGAGTTGTTGCGCTTAAATTCCATCTCCATGTTTTTGGCAAACGCATCTTTTGTGCTGGCGAAATCAACCTGGACCGAGTGGTCAATCACCAGATCAGCAGGAGCGAGCGGCTCGATCATCTCGGGGTTTTTCCGCAATCGAGACACGGCTGAGCGCATAGCTGCCAGATCCACCAGCAACGGCACGCCGGTGAAGTCCTGGAGCAACACGCGCGCTACCACGAAAGGTATTTCTTCCGTGCGTTCGCCGTTTGGCTGCCAGTTGGCTAATGCCCGAACGTCGTCTTCGGTAATTTTCTTGCCATCGCAATTGCGCAGCACGGACTCCAAAACTATCCGAATGCTGACCGGTAGTTTTGAAATTGGACCGATGCCGTCTTTTTCAAGTTGCGGCAGCGAATAGAATTTGCCGGTTTGACCGGACGTTGCTGCGAAAGTTTGCAGGGAATTAAAGGGACCTTGTGGCATAGAAACTCGCTGATGCCTGGCTTCCGACCAGCAAATGCTGCTAGCTCCGGGAGAAGACCACGCGCTGAATGTTAAGCTGTTTATTGAACAAACTTAAGTGTAAAGTCCACGCAGCTTATCGTCAAGGAAGGGTCTTTCACGGGTAGTGATGCAGCTTGAACCCGACAAAGAGTCAACGTCGCTTACGCAAATCAGAACTGGGAGCGTAGCGACCAGCCAACGGCCCAACTCACAAAGCACTGCAGCCTAAATCGTTTATATCCCAACCTTTTGCAGTGAATCCTTGGCTGGTCGCTGCGCTCCCAGTTCTGATTTTGTCCGACCATTGTTGAGTGTTCAATTGTCAGTTAGGGGAATCGTATTCCTGAGTCAGCAAGCTTGTTGCCGAGCTTTCGTCTGTTTGTTATAGTCCTCCGCAACCCCCGCAAGTTTCTGCAAACGTCCGAGACTCGGAGTTGTTACGCTGAGTCGAGATTCGCCCAAAGATCCAATTGGATCGAGGAGAGAGTTCACATGTCGAAAAAGCCAGCTGATAACTTCGAATACTTGAGCAATGATCCTGACTTTGTTCCTAATCCTGAAATCGAGGAATTCATGGAGGAGGAGATTGCCCGAGCTCCTAAAGATCCTGAACAGCTCGCGCACCGGCTGCGAAATAACACAGCGGCCTCTCCAAGGGATGCCGGAGGTGACCTGGACGCTAACTGGGAAGACGTAAACGAGAGCGGTTCGGAAACTGTGGGTGGCGACAACCCTACTCCCGATCAGTCTATGGTCGAAGAAAATGCGAACGCGGTAGGAGTCAACTTTGAAGACAATGAAGAGCTGGACTTCCTCGATAAGATTGAAAAGCGCGATCGGGATCGCTATGAATTGGACGAGGGTTCGAAAACCACTGACGACATGATTTAAAGTTTTATGGCAGTAGCCTGGCAGTGATGGAGCTCCGCCCAGAGTTCACGCCAAGTGTGGAGATCGAACGTCGCGAAGGTCGGAGCCCTCCATCACTGTCGGGCTACTGCCCTGTTGACCACAGCTAAGGTTCACTCGAAGCATACTTCGACCTCGGTTGCAGCGTAATGCTCTTCACCACAATCTTGTCGGCGGGCCGCTCAGTACCATCGACCACCGGTGCGCGCATAATGATCTCCGCGTTTGTGAGTCCCGCAATTACCTGACCAAACACAGTGTAGTCTTCATCAAACTGAGGCGCGGGCGCGAGGGTAATGAAGAACTGGCAATTCGCGCTATTGCGGGCCTGTTCCTCGGTCACCGCTGCCCGTCCGTTAAATTCCGGCGACGCTCCACGCCTGGCTGCTCCTACCGTTCCCACATCAAAAGGAAGATCACTGAACTCGCCCGGAACGTTCCCATACGGCGACTCTCCAGCGCCATCGTTTTCCGGATCATTATCTTTCGAGAGTGGATCGCCACCCTGAATCAAACGTGCCGACGCATTAATCCGGTGAATAGCCGTGCCGTTGTAAAAGCCTTCCTGAATCAGTTTCTTGAAACGCTCCACCATCAAAGGGGCCACATTAGGGTAGAGCTCGATAACGATGTCACCATAATCGGCCGTGGAGATAACCGCCGCCTGATCGTCCGGCTGCGGCTTGATTCCCTTCTTCACTTCGCTTTTGACCGCGGACTCCTTGCCGGCGTCGAAATCTTTCACCGCTGTCGAGGTCCTCTTACAAGCGGCAAGCGACATAGCCAAAAAGAGCGCAACGAGAAATGATGCGGGATAGAAGATGTTTTGGGGCATAGCAATCATGCGAACCCGAAGCGGCCTGATCTCAGTTCTTCTCTGTGCTTCCTCCGTGCAGGAGGCACAGAGAATTCCAAGCTCGAACAAACAGAACCGACCAAAGCTACCCAAATTCAAAACTGCTTACGGCTATCCAACAGAATTGTCACCGGCCCGTCGTTCACCAGCTCCACCTGCATCAGGCTGCGAAAGCTGCCGCACGCAACTTCAGCGACGAATTCACCTGCACGCGCGACGAAATATTCATATAACGGTTTCGCCTTTTCCGGTGCTGCCGCTTCAATCCAGGAAGGGCGGAGGCCGCGCCGCACATCACCATAAAGAGTAAACTGCGATACGACCAGCAAGCCGCCGTTAACATCTATCAACGAACGATTCATCTTGCCGGCTTCATCATCAAAGATACGCAAAGACGCAATCTTCGAGGCGAGGTAATCCGCATCGGTCTCCGCATCGTCCCGCGCTACGCCCAACAAAACGACGAGACCTTGTTTGATCTCACCAATCGTTGTCCCTTCGACAGTCACCTTTGCGCGCGTGACGCGCTGAACAACAACTCGCATGTGTTATTGAGCAATGAAGCGGTACGTAATCATACCGTGAACCCGGACCGGCTGCCCCGACAGCTTCGTAGGTGTGAACCGAGCGCCGCGCGCAGCCTCGAGCGACGGCTTCACCAACAGCGGATGACCACCGCAGAAGTCTTCGGCTCCGATAACTTTGCCAGTCTCGTCAATTTCTACCTGAATGACAACGACGCCCTGCGCATGCTCAGATCGCGCAGCGGTCGGATACCAGGGTTTTGGCAGCGATATAGCTTTACCGTTCAAAACACCTCCTGAAAGGGGATTTGGTTCGGCCACGTTCGAAATGAGATTAAGCTTCTTAGAAAACGCTTTAAGTGTGTCGAGGTAATTCGCGTCCTCACTTTCGTAGACAGTGCAGGTAAATCGCTTACTCGTCTTCTGAAACTCCGGATGCTTGGTGCCAAGCAGCTTGGCCTGCAAGATGGCCGCCTGCTCATAAAGCGGCTGGGCCTTGTCCAACTTCCACCGGTAACGGTAGATCTCAGCAAGGGAGAACAGCGAGGCGGCAAACTCAACACTGTCTGGCCCAAACACTTTCTCCCGGATTGCCAGCGCGCGTTTGTGTGCAGCTTCGGTCTTACTGAAGTCGCGCCGCATAAACGCCACGTACGCAAGCCGGTCCAGAACCAAAGCTAGCTCGGCATCTTCCCCTCCAACTTTCGCTTCATGAATTCGCGCCAAGCGCTCTATGAGACTCTGTGCTTCGCCAAACTTCTTCATCGCGGTGTAAACCTCCGCGAGATTTAGAAGCGCGCTCTGGACTGGTACGCTATCGGCGGCGAGCACTGCCTCTCTCAATTCCAGTGCGCGTTTCGCCAGTGGCAAGGCTTCTTCATACCTCTCCTGCTTGAAGAAGATTACAACCGTGTGAGTCAATTGCGAGGCTTCTGTCAACGCTTCAGCCGTCGCCTTGTTCGAGAGTGATTGCGCTTTTTCCTGAAGGTGCAGTTCGCTGCCCAGAGCTAACGTCGACTGGAGGGAATCTCCACCAGAGGCGGTCGGCAACAAAAGCAGCACTAACGCTAACCAGTATGCTGGCGGATGGTGTTTACTCATCGAGGACTCCGCGTGACTAGGGTTTCCTGGGTGGCCTGCTCGGCCTGATCTCAACACGACTGGGAAGACTTCGATTATCGTGATGAAGGAGATCCATAACTACTTTCGCAATGTCAGCAGGTTGCAACTGCCAGGAATTTTGCTCGCTGGGTGTGTCGCCGCCAAACTCGGTATCCACAGAACCAGGCATGATGTAACTGACCTTAATGCCATCGTGCCGCACTTCCTGCATCAGTGCCTCACTGAAACCATTCAGACCAAACTTTGAAGCGTTATACGCGGCCATTCGCGGATGCGGGTTGGCGCCGGCGAGTGAAGAGATGTTGATGATGTATCCTCCGCCGCGCTCCTTCATGAGTGGAATGGCTTCGTGGCAACAATAGAAAACGCCAAAAAGATTCGTCTCCAAAATCGCGCGAAAATCTTCAGGCGCCATCTCTTCGACTGGGGCAAACATTCCGATACCGGCGTTATTAACGAGAATGTCGATCCCTCCCAGCGCAGCGGTTGCGCGCCCAAACAGCGACTTCACTTGAACCTGATCCCGCACATCGCAAAGAAAACCGATTGCCTTTCCGCCGTCCAATTTGTTTAGCGCTTCGACGGTTTCCCCGATTTCAACGGCATTGCGCGCGCCAATACAAACCCGCACACCCTCATGCGCTAACGCCTCAGCGATACCACGGCCGATGCCCTTAGTCGCACCGGTAACTATTGCCGCCTTGCCAGATAAGTTCATCGCGTATGAATGCGGCGGCTGTAGCGCAAACTTCGAACTTGCGCCCAGCCGCCGAACTTGAGAGTCACGCAAACTAACAAGTTTGCGTTACCAGGAGAGTTAGCGCACGGTGGTCGCAGGCAATGACACGCTGCGATTCAGAATTACGCCAAACTCCGTGCCCGACTTCACTTCTGCTTCTTTTTCTTTCTCGAGAACGCGCGCGCCAGTGCCCAAAGCGCCGCCGAGTATGCCGCCTATTAAGGCCCCTTTGCCGCCACCTGCAATGCCACCAATGATTGCTCCGCCAGCGGCGCCACCACCGATAAATACCGCATCTCGTTTCCGGTTGCTCGTGCCTTTGACCGTGCCTTCGTTGTCGGAATTCACGTCGTCAGCCTGCAAGGTTGTTAAGGATCCATTGATCACCGCAGTTCTACCATTGGGCAGCCTGAGGGAATCAAAGGCAACCGTAATGTTGCCGGGAGTTCGTTTCCCGGCGCGGTTTACCTGCGTCACACGTCCCCCGATCCTGCTCCCCACCGGGACCACTTCCACGCCACTGCTGCCGCCGTAGACAGGCTCTTCCACCGTCGTCGTAAAACGGTCGCCAATCCGGGCATCACGAGAATTCAACTCGGTGTCCATACGAACGCGGATTACTGTGTTAACAGGAACCGTGTAGAACTGGACCGCCGGGGTTACTGCCCGTGCTACTCTTCGCCGGCCTCTTCGCCGTCGTCCAGTTTGACCTGAAGCGTCAAACAGAGCACCGGCTATTAGTGTCAGCAACACAAGAAAGGTCAGCATGCGCACGACCAACTTACTATTCATCTTCATCGTCATTCCATCCTCCCGTCAGGGTTAAAAGTACCATTCTAGTTGTTCATCCGCCGTGCAATGTCATCACGTTAGCAGCGGACTGTGTACTCCCGTGTAAACTGGTTTACACCAGCTGCAGTTTCTCTTTGAGTCTTTCATTTACAACTTTCGGATTTGCCTTGCCCTTTGAAGCTTTCATTACCTGACCGACGAAGAAACCGAACAAGGTCTCCTTGCCTGCCCGGTAGTGCTCAAGCTGTTGTGGATTCGCGGCAATCACCTCATCGATAATGCTATCAATCTCGCCCGTGTCGCTGACCTGAACCAGCCCTTGCTCAGCGATGATCGTCGCTGCGCTATTGCCAGACTTGAACATCTCAACCAGCACGTCCTTCCCTTGCTTGCCATTGATCTTTCCGTCTTCGATCAGTCGCACCAGCTCCCCTAAGTCTTCGGGTGCAATCGGCGAAGCACCCGCCAACAAACCGGCGCTTTCGAGCTCCCGCAACAGTTCCGACCGTATCCAATTTGAAGCGCTGCGCGGGTTACCCGAAATTTCGGCCGCTTTTTCGTAGTAGTCTGCGAGCGAACGCTCTGAAGTTAATTGCGAGGCATCGTTGTACGACAGGCCGTACTGATCCATGAACCTTCGGCGCCTGGCCTCAGGCAACTCCGGCATGCTCTCGCGCACTCGCTCGATGAACTCGTCGGCGATGATTAACGGTGGCAGATCGGGTTCGGGAAAATAGCGATAGTCATGCGCCTCCTCTTTGGACCGCATCACGCGAGTCTCGCCCGCACGTTCATCCCAGAGCCGCGTTTCCTGTTGCAACTGACCGCCAGATTCAAGCACACCAATCTGCCTGCTGACTTCAAACTCTATTGCCCGCTGCATGAAACGCACTGAGTTTAGATTCTTCAACTCAACCTTGGTGCCAAACTTCTCATCGCCGCTTCGCCGGACCGACACGTTGGCCTCACAACGAAGGTTCCCCTTTTCCATGTCAGCCTCAGAAGCTCCCACCCACTGCAGAGCTCGTCTGACATGATTCACGTAATCGTAGGCTTCCCATGAAGTGCGGAAGTCCGGTTCCGTAACGATCTCCGCCAGGGGCGTGCCGGCACGATTGAGATCGATGTAAGAGTACCGATCTACATCAGGCAATCCTTCGTGCACATTTTTTCCGGCATCTTCTTCGAGGTGCAGGCGTGTGATGGCTATCTTTTTGACTTTCCATTCAACCGGATGGCCCGCCTCATCTCGTTCGGCCGTCATGATCTCGAGCTCGCCGTTTGCGGAGAAGGGTCTGTCATACTGCGAGATCTGATAACCCTTGGGAAGGTCAGGGTAAAAGTAATTCTTACGCGAAAAAATTGACTCGTTGTTTATGTGAAGCCCGAGCGCAAGGGCCGCGCGTGCGCCGAGTTCAACCGCACGGCGATTCAAGACCGGAAGCGCGCCGGGCAAGCCCAAACAGACCGGGCAAGTGTTTTCATTAGGCTCGTCACCAAATCGCGTGGAGCAGCCACAGAAGATTTTTGACTCAGTGCTCAGCTGCGCATGAATCTCCAGGCCAATAATTGTTTCCCAACCAGTCATAGGATTTAGTTTTGCGTTTCTAGTTTCGAGTTTCTAGTTTCTAGTTTTTGAATCTTAAATTTCAAATCTCAAATCAATGCTTTGCTTACCGGCCTACCGCCTGCTCCCGCCTCCTGCCTGCATCTGCCTCCTGCTCCTCCTGCCCTACCACTCACGGCCGGAGCCATCCCGGTGGCGCTCCGGCGCGCCTTGCTTCATCTTCGAGTTCTCGCCATCTCGCACTAAGCCCCGCGCGAGCAGCTCCTAATTCATTAAACTGCGTAATCAACTGGCCGCGTTCGGAAATATCGTAGGGCTGCCAGGCAACAGTGTTCGGCCAACCAAACAGGGGCAAACCAAACTGACGCGAACGATCAAATCGCCGCGGATTGAGCAGCACCTGCCCTCGGGACGCGCCTCCTCCGAATACGACCCGCCCACTTAGCTGTGCGCCGTTTCGTGGCGGACCAAAAACCAATGGGCGAACACCTCGAGAGCCAAACGAAACGTGCCGTCCGCTATTGCCGAATGAAACAAACGGGACAACACTGGTGACACTAGCGAACGACCCGTTCACACCGGAATAGAGCGGCTCGTCCAATTGGCTCCGGACAAACCTGATCTGGGCGTCGAGTGCCACGATCTCAGTTCTCAACTCGGTTGCGCGCGCACGCCAGTAACTTTCCGACTCTCTTTCCGAAGTGCGTGTCTGTTCCAATTCCGTGGCGATCGAGTCAGACTCAAGGGCAGCTTGCCTGCGTGACGCTTCTACCGACGGCAGCCCAAGTTCTTTTCGTCTGCGTTCATAAGCCGACTCGGATTCGAGCCGGCGCCGCCTCGAAGATTCGAGATCGCTATTAGTGACAGTGTGCCTTAGCGGTAGTGTACTCGGGGGTATTGCGGAAGCTTCCTGGTCTGCGCGCAGGTGAGATACTGTCGCTTCCTTCGTGACGCGGCGCAGCAAGCTTCCGGGCAATTCGTTATTGGCAGTCTCTGTCGCAGGAATATCGATCGCTGCAAGGTTTAGTGTGACCTGAACTCCTGACGACACTTCGTAAGTTAGAGTCGACGTCGTGACTACGAAATGCGACGGAATTTCGATGCGACGTCCACCCCGCATTATCACGGTATAGGCATTTACCGTTGCGGTCACTACGCACAGAAAAACAAACACCGAAACGATCCGGCCGAGACTTAGAATGGCTGCGTGAAGTTTATGCATAGCTATAGCTTTCTCTGGCTTCCACAATCTTCGTTTTTGAGGGGGAAAGTACGGAGACTAGTATAACATTCCAGGCGGAACAGGCAGCTTGTCAGCCGGCATGTGAACCAGGGGCGGAGTTTCTTTTCCCGTTTGTCGCAAAAATGCTTTCCAAACTGTGACCAGTTTGATATATAGGGCCTTACATTCCGACTTCGTACTCGCTTATTAAATGTGGGACGCATGCTTTCTCGTTGCACCCGCGCGGTTGTCAACCTTCATTTAGGAGATAGAGACAAATCATGGCAAAAACCGTTGCGAAGATTCTGGGAGTGATCTTGTTGCTGGTGGGTGTGCTGGGTTTCACTCACTTGCTGGATTCGCTGGGCGCGCACCTGTCCCCGATACACAACCTGATCCACATTATTTCGGGAGTCATTTCGCTGTATTTTGGTTTGGCGGGCAGCGACGGCGGCGCAAAATCCTTTTGTACCATCTTCGGCCTGTTGTATCTCGGCCTGGGGATCATTGGTATCGTCTTTGGAGATTTGAAGTTCGGACCCTTAATGTTGGGAAAGGTTGATCACGGAATCCATCTCATTGTTGGGGCGGGGTATCTCGCCGGCGGACTCCTTACTAAGAAACCTTAGTTCTGGATCGCCTGCCTAAAAGTTTCAGGTTGCAAGGCCAAGGCTCGATAAGTAGCGCACTGGCGCCCGGAGCTTTGAAGCTTGCAACCTGAATCGTTTTGTAGCTCTCAAATTTCAGATCTCAGATCTCAGATCTCAGATTTGAGATTCAAGATTAAAACCTAAACTTCACCCCACCTCTCCCCACGATCCCGGGCGCCAGAAAACCATTCTCGTAGTAGCGCTGGTTGAAAATATTGTCAGCCCCAGCAAACAAAAGCATGGTCGCTCGTTCAGACAATCGCCGCTCATAGCTCCCAAACAAATCAGCTTTCGTATAGCTGTCAAAAGTGAGTTCCGCAGTGCGAAAGGGGACATCATTTTCGAACACTGGAGCAAGATGCGAACCCGTGTAGTTTAGATCGAAGTTGAACGCAAATGAACGATAGCGCTGATTCAAGTTGAGCCCGAAAACGTTACTGGGAGTCACATACTGCGGTTTCAGTCCAACAAACGGCACCAGCCGATCGCTATTCGTGTAGGTGTAAGACGCTCTCACTGCCGTCCCACGCCAGGGGATGGCTTCAACAAAGCTTTCCACCCCTCGCGAAAATCCGCCCGGGCGATTCTCGTAACCACTGAAGCGGCCGAGGCCCAGTGGGTCAACGACAAAGAATGACTGAAAATCAATAACCCGTGGCTGGTGTGTGTAGAAGTAGGTAATGCCGATAAGCGCCCGATCGTCTGCGAACCTCTGATCGACGCCGCCATCAACGCTGATTGATTGTTCCGCTCGCAGCGTGGGGTCGCCAAACCTCTGCAGACCGAGACCCGGAAATAGCCCGGCGCCAAACCTTTCGAAAAGTGACACCGCGCGAAAACCATTTCCTATGTGCGCACGAAGCTTGGTGTTGGTCGAACGGATAAAGTACGCAACCGAGCCGTCTCCTGTTATCGACTTTTCCGCATTGACTCCGCTTAAAACACCGGGACGGTCAGCGGCACGAATGCGAAAGAATTGGCCGCGCACGCCAAAAGACAGTTGTAGTCGATCGTCGAATAGAGAGATTTGATCCTGGCCGAAGATCGCAAAGGTACGTTGCCGATCCGTTGTATTGTTGAAAGCGCTGAACGATGGAATTGCCTGCTGAAACAACGACTCTCGTTCATACTCAAATCCGAATGTGGCCAGGTTTGATCTCGCTGGTTGAGCATTAAGGCGAGCATCGACCGTGTCCGTTGTTCCTTTGTTAACGTTGATGAATTCAAAATCGCCAAACGGGTAGAAAGCAGCGAATTGCGGGTCGATCCGGCTGCCGTTGTAATTGCGGCGCTGACTGGAAACGCGTTGAAAAGCTACCGAGTAGGAGAGACGCTGGTTGATTTCGTGAGTTAGCTTAACCGCACCAACCAGCAAACGGTTTCTGCGGCCCTCGTCAGGATTGTTGAAGTCCGGTTGAAAGCTCACACCGGCGATAGCCCGCGGAAACGGCTGGCTCCCGGTGAAGGCTCCCGGCAGCGCAAATGGGCTGTCATTGAGGCGGGCATTTGCGATCGTGCCGTAAAGATTCACAGATATCGTCAGCGAGGATGAAGGCGCGAACAGGAAACGCCCGGCGCCGGCGGAGTTTCCATATTGATCCTGACCATCGACGCCTCGGCGTACGTCAAGTCGATTAAGTCCCAGACTAAAGCCCGCGTGTCCGTTACCTCCCGAGACCTTGAAGCGCTCGCGAAAAGTTCTCAGGCCGCCGCCTTCGGCCCCTGCTTCAAAATGCAGACCTGGGCTGGTCGTTTCGGGAACGATGTTGACCACTCCGCCAATGGCGTTTGTCCCATAAATCGAGGAGCCAGAGCCGCGCAGTATCTCGACCCGATCAGTGGCGAGCGGAACCAGGTCGGAAGTTAGCGAAGCAGCCGAGCCGCCAATATCGGAAGCATCGCGAACGCGCAAGCCGTCAAGCAAAACGGCGGTATCGTATTGGCGTTGACCGCGCAGGCGTATCGAAGTAATCGCGCCTGGCGAGCCTTGCTGTTGCACTCGGACTCCCGGAATTCCTCGCAGCGACTCCCACAAGGCCAATTCGCTTTTGTCATCAATCTGCTGCGAGTCGAGAATTGAAACAACTTTGGACACTTCATCAACGCGCTGCGCCGTGCCGGTGGCAGTTACGATTATATTTTCACTGATTGCTGCGACCTTGAGTTTCAACTGAAGCTGTTTTGCCTGCCCTCGCTCGACCCCTATTTCGTCTGTAACAAATTTCGCAAACCCGTCGGCCTGAACTTCAATTAAATATTGACCCGAAGGGAGATCGCGAAATTCAAAGCTTCCGTTGCCGGCGGTTGCCGTGCTGAATTGAACTCCGCTTCGCGAGCTCAGACGAACATCGGCGCCGCTTATCTTGCCGCCGTTCTCGTCCACGATCTCGCCCATGATCGAAGAGGAGGTTTGTCCAAGACTGAGGACTGAAAGAAAAAGGGATAAGACGCTGACAGCAATTGCTCTGGCGAGGAAGCGCCTGAAGTTCGTTTTTGGTTCACGACTTGTATCGCGATTGTTCTGGCGAGTTCTTAGTCTAATCATCTTAGCTTCTCCTGCCCGACGCAGTGCGAGCTGAAACTGATGCGGGCCGAGAGGTTTCCTGACTTGCGGCGTGAAAGGCAAAGGATGAAGGCGGAAGGATGAAGGATGAATTGTCATTCAACCGAAACCCACCGTCCTGGCCTTGCCTATCGAGCGCATGCGCCTTCCCAGGTTGAAGAAATCTTGCGGAAAGAATTCTCATAATCATCCTTCCGCCTTCATCCTTTAAGTTCTCCCAGTGGCTGAAAGCATACGTTGTAACCGCTTACAGTTGCGCGGGCAGTGTCGGTTTTTCACCGTCTTCCCTCGCCGGCCGTTCATGGTTGACAGATTACCGGAGCACTTCATGCACCGGCGTAATTCGAGGCACGCCTGAGACCGGATGTGCATCGACGAGCACCTTGACTGCAAAAACCTCCTTGAGTAGATCCGGCGTCAAGACTTCGTTTGGTTTGCCAAACGCCACAGTCTTTCCGTCTTTCATTAACAAAACGTGATTCGAAAACTCCGCAGCGAGATTGATGTCGTGAGTGACTACCAGCGCTGCAATCCCGCGAGAGTCACACCGCTTCCGTACCAACGCGAGAATCGCGGCTTGATGCGCCAGATCAAGATTCGCTGTCGGCTCGTCCAGTAACAAAGTGCCGGCTTCTGTCGCCAGGGCCCGCGCCAGCACCGCGCGCTGTCGTTCACCACCCGACAACTCTGTCATCAAACGATCGCTCAGTTCCTCAAGCTGCGTCTCACGCAGGACGTCGCGCGCCACCTCAACGTCATGAGCGGTTTCCCATCCCCATCCCGAGGTACTGGACCAGGCATAACGTCCGCCCAGCACAAATTCGAATACCGCAACCGGAAAGCGCAAGTCGGCTTCCTGCGCAACGACGGCTATCCGCTTCGCAATCGCACGCCGCGAGTAAGCTCCGAGCGGGCGGGAGTCAAGAATGATCTCCCCGGAAACTGGCGCGATCCCGCTATTCAGAGTGCGCAGCATGGTCGACTTGCCGGCGCCGTTTGGTCCAATGATTGTCGTAACTTCATGGGGCGACAATCTTAGGGAAACTTCAGACACCGCTAGCCTGGAGCCATACTTGACTGAAATGTTGCGTGCTTCCAGCATCAAGCCAAAGCCCTACCGTCTCCTCAACAAGTAAACAAACAGAGGCGCGCCGATCAGCGCAGTGATGGCACCTACCGGTAACTCGCGGGGTGCAATTATGGTGCGCGCAACTGTGTCGGCAACAACCACGAAGATGGCGCCACATATTGCCGCAGCCGGCACCGTAATTCGGTTATCACTTCCAAGGGACAAACGCACAAGATGCGGCACAACCAGGCCCACATATCCAACTGATCCGCTCGATGCCACCGAACTGCCAACCAGCAAACTAGCCACAATGAAGACCACCAATCGCACGCGAGAAACCTCGACCCCCAGGTCGAAAGCATCTCGCTCACCCAACATCAACAGGTTTAGCGAACGCGCATGGGCCGCTAACACGATGGTGCCGGCGATCGCAATCAAAAGCGCGAGCCACAGTAATTTCGCAGTCGTGCCTGATAAGTCGCCGAGTAACCAGAAGGTAAAAGATCTAATTCGTGTCGCGTCCATTAACGTAGTCACAAAAACGATCGCGGAAGATAGGAACGTCGTAACGATCACCCCGGCGAGGATGAGGCGTTCTGGAGTTGCGCCCGTCTTTCCCTGTGCCAGGCGGTAAACGACCAGCGTCGCAATCAACGCGCCCGAAAATGCCATCAAAGGCCGACTCCACTCGTGCGCGCCCATGAAAACCAGGGCGATCATGGTTCCAACCGCGGCGCCGTTAGAAATCCCCAGGAGATACGGTTCGGCAAGAGGATTTCGCAATAGTGACTGGTAGCTGGCGCCCGCAACCGCAAGCGATCCGCCAACTGCCGCGCCCAGCAGGATGCGAGGCAAGCGAATGTCGAAGAGGATGGCGTCCTGATCACTGGTCAAGCCACAAGACGTTTTGCCAAAAGTAAACAGTGCGCAGAGCGAAGCCTCGGTTGGAAGTTTTTCGCTACCAAGCAGCGACATAATGATGATGACCACTATTAGTGCCGCAAACAGAATGGCGCAGACAAGCAGAGTCTTCTTGAAGGTCGCTCGTGCTCCGTCGATCCCGCGAGGGACGCGGTCTTTTGCAGCTACTTCTGTGGAACTAGCGATGCTCATTTAGTGAAGACTCCGGGGTGAAGTGCCCGCGCCAAATCCTCAAGGCCGTCGACTGATCGAGGGCCCGGCCGGGAAAGGTGGTCGTCGTTAATCTTGTAGACGCGGCCATTCGCCACCGCAGGTGATCGCTTTAACGCGCTTGCTACGGTGGAGTTGGCGTCACCCATGGAGCCGCCAGTCGGCAAGATAATCGCTTCGGGGTTGGCGGCAAGTGCTGATTCCGCGCTGTACTTAGGCCAGGCGCCGGGAACCTCAGCAGTCACTGAAACGCCACCGGCGCGTTTGATCAGGTCGGTGATGAAGGCGTCGCGGCCGATCGTATAAAGAGGTTCATCAGATACCTGATAGAAGACGCGAACCGGCGGCTGCGACTTAACTTTCTCAGCTACTGAGCTGACTCGAGCTCTCAGTTGTTGTAGCAGTTCGTCTGCTTGCGGCCGTTTACCTAAGATAGCTGCGATCCGCTCGATCGAATGAAAGACACCTTCAAGGTCATGTGAATCGGTAACGTATACCGCGATGTGATGCGATTCCAATTCACTAGTGAACGCCTCAAGTTGTGAAGCGGTGGAAACGAAAACTATTTGCGGCCGCAGAGCAATTATTCGCTCAATGCTTGGTTTTAGGGTGTCACCAACTGCTTCAACTTTCTGAGCTTCCGCGGGATATGTGCAATAGCTGGTACGGCCAACCAGGCCCTCGCCAGCACCGATTGCATAAACAATCTCGGTCAAGCTTGGCGCGAGGGAAATAAATCTGGTGACAGTGTTCGGGACGGTAATAGTTCTCCCGGCCTCATCAATGGTTTGATGCACGTCGATCTGGCTGTCACTTTTGTTGTTATTAGGCTTTGAACAGGTGGCGAATAGTAGTCCCAGACATAGAAGAACGCCGAGCGGGCGTCGGGTGCCAGCAAATCTTTGAAATTGTGGAAGGTGTTCTTTGAGCAAAAGTCCCGCCAATCTCTGTTCCTTTGCGAAAGGCTACAGGCGGTCAGCGGGACTTGAAAATGGTTTCGAATTCCGGGCGGCCTGAACGCCTTCCGCGGGCGTTCAAAACTGCAAAGCTCTGGGCAGGTCTCCTGACTTTAAGACGATCTGCTTGCACTACCCAACGATAGTCAGCAGAAGTCTCATCACAGTGGCGCGACCGCACGGGATTCTCACCCGTTTCCCTATTCTCCCCAGTTTGCTGGGGCACCCAGACGCTTTTATCTACAAAGAACAAATCGTGATCGACGCGGACACTATCACGCTCCGTTTGACACTGTCAATTCCAGGCCATAACCAGTCAAGATTGCTGGCCACTTTGCTTCGGCAATTGGCCTCCAGTAAGATTCAGCGCAACTTCAACGCAGAAAGAGCCGCGGACTAAATGATCAAAACTATTGAATGGACCGATGAAGGCATTAGCATGCTGGACCAGCGACTGCTGCCAACCGAGGAAAAATATCTAATGCTGAGGTCGTATGAGGAAGTAGCCGAGGCCATCAAGAAAATGGTCGTGCGCGGGGCACCGGCCATCGGTGTATCGGCCGCGATGGGGTTGGCTTTGGGCGCGCGCCAGTCAGTTGGCGCATCGGTCGCCGATCTGGAAGACGACTTCGACTACATGTGCAAGGTTATGTCTGAAACTCGCCCCACGGCAGTTAACCTCTTTTGGGCGATCGAGCGGATGCGCGCGAGACTGCTACGGGAAAAGTCTCTCACGAAAGATCCACTCGAGATCAAAGACCGCTTAGTTGAAGAAGCTCTCAGTATTTTTCGCGAAGACATTGAGGCTAACAGGGCTCTCGGACGGTTCGGTGCGGAACTGCTTTCCGATGGCGATACAGTGCTGACCCACTGCAATGCAGGTGCGCTGGCGACTGCCGGAGATTATGGAACCGCGCTGGGAGTGATACGAGGTGCCATAGACGCCGGGAAACACATTGCTGTTATAGCTGATGAAACCAGACCTTTTCTGCAAGGGCTTCGATTAACCGCCTGGGAATTGGCAAAAGATAACATTCCAGTAACTGTGATCACGGACAATATGGCCGGACACGTGATGAAGAGCGGCAAGATCGATGCGGTAGTGGTGGGCGCGGATCGAATCGCAGCGAACGGGGATGCCGCGAATAAGATCGGAACTTACATGGTTGCTGTTCTGGCCGACAAGCACGACATCCCATTCTATGTCGCGGCCCCTATCTCCACACTTGATCTGTCATTAAAGTCCGGCAATGAAATTCCAATCGAAGAACGTAACGCGAGAGAGGTAACTCACATCAAGGAGCATCAACTTGCCCCGGATGGGGTCGGGGTTCAGAATCCCGCGTTTGATGTCACACCCAACGAGCTGATCACCGCGATTATTACCGATAAGGGTGTAGCTCGCGCACCGTATGTCGAGAGTTTACGTGCTCTGGTCGAAGAGAATGCGATTGGCACCAACGGTTGAGTACGATAACGGCTTAGTCGCGCGCGAACCGGCTGTTTTTCCACCAGTCGATCGTAAACTCGAGGCCTGAGCGCAGGCCCACGCGGGGTTCAAATCCAAGCAATTCGCGCGCGCGGGTGATATCGGCAAGACTATGCTTGACATCTCCTGCCCGCGGCTCCTGATAATCCGCTGAGACGTCAGGCTTGTTGGTCAAACTTTTTAGCTCGTGTAAGAGTTGATTCAGCGTGATTCGCTTACCATTGGCGATGTTAATAACCTGACCGATTCCCTTGCTGGTCTCCGCCGCTTTCAAATTAGCATCGACGACATTTTCAATGTAGGTAAAATCTCGCGACTGTTCACCGTCGCCGTAGATTACGGGACGCTTGCCACCAAGCAGATCGCTAATGAAACGTGATACGACACCCGAGTAAGTCGAACTGGGATCCTGCCGCGGCCCAAACACATTGAAGTATCGCAGCGAGACCGTTTCGAGGCCGTAGACCCGCGTAAAGACCTGGCAGTAATGTTCCCCCACCAACTTGGCAACTGCATAAGGAGAAAGCGGCTCCGGGAGCATCGTCTCTACTTTTGGAAGGGTCGGCTGATCGCCGTAAGCGGAACTCGAAGCTGCGTACACGAGGCGCCTCACCTTTCTGTCCCGGGCGGCCAGAAGCAGAGAAAAGGTCGATTCCACGCTGGCAACGTGGGTCTGTCGTGGATTCTCAACTGAACGAGGGACCGAGGGAATAGCGGCTTCGTGAAACACTAATTCGACATCCTCGACAGCCTTTGCGAGCGTACGCTCATCAGCAAGGCTTCCTTGAACGAAGTCCAAATCGCCCTTAATCTCCTGCAGATTCTCTCGATACCCAGTTGATAAATCATCAATCACGCGCACTCGCGCGCCTGCGGCAGCGAGCGCCGAGGCGATATGTGATCCGATGAAGCCGGCACCGCCAGTTACAAGTGCAATTCCACTTAGGGCCATAAGAATTCTTCGTCAGCTAATCGTGTGGCAACAGTTGCAGCCGCGGGGGCTCTCACTACCGGCCGACCCCGACATACTCAAAACCAAGAGCTCGCATATCTTCTGGATCATAAATATTTCGCAAATCGGCAATCCTGGGAGTTTTCATGAGGTCTCGAATTCGTCCCATGTCGAGAGCTCGAAATTGGTTCCACTCCGTCATAAAAACGAGAGCGTCAGCGTCCGTCACCGCTTCATATTCATCACCAGCGAAACTGACATGCGGCAGGACCTTGGCGGCTTCGGTCATGGCCACCGGGTCGTAAGCACGGATTGTGGCGCCGCGTTCGAGCAATCCCGAAATGATATCTATCGCCGGAGCTTCACGCATGTCATCTGTCTCCGGCTTAAAGGCGAGCCCCAAAATCGTCACGGTTTTACCATTAAGTGCTCCTACCAGTTTTTCGATCTTCGGTATCATGGCGAGTCGCTGCCGATGATTCACTTCGATCACAGCGTCTACGATCATCGAGTCGCGCTTAAACTGCCGAGCTACCGAAGCAAGGGCTTGAGTGTCCTTGGGAAAACACGAACCACCGAAGCCGGGTCCGGGATGAAGAAACTTGTTCCCAATCCGCCGGTCCATCCCAATCGCTCTGGCTACGTCGTGTACATCGCAGCCAATACTTTCGCACAAATTCGCTATTTCGTTGATGAAGGATATTTTCGTGGCGAGAAAGGCGTTGGCGGCATACTTAGTCAGCTCAGCCGCCTCTAGCGACGTCACGACGAAAGGCACTTCGATCAGGTAGAGCGGCCGATAAAGGTCACGCATGATCGCGACTGCCTCGTCGTCTCTGCTTCCAACAACCACGCGGTCAGGCCGCATGAAATCATTAATGGCTGCGCCCTCGCGGAGGAATTCAGGATTAGACACTATTCCGAAATTCAGACTTGACTTCAAATGCTCTCGAATTAGCTTCCGCAAATACTCACCAGTTCCAATCGGCACCGTCGACTTAGTTACGATGACCTTGTAACCGTTCATATGTTCGGCTACTGACCTGGCGGCAGCTTCCACGAAGCTCAGATCTGGTGATCCGTCGGCTTTCGGTGGTGTCCCTACTGCCAGGAAAACTACCAACGCCTGCTCGACGGCTTGCTTCAGATCCGTAGTGAACCGCAATCGACCAGACTGCACGTTTTTGCTTACCAACTGCTCCAGCCCAGGCTCATATATGGGCATTTCTCCGTCGATCAAGCGTGCAATCTTGTTGGAGTCTATATCAACGCAGGTAACATCCACACCGAATTCGGCAAAACACGCACCCGTAACCAAACCGACGTACCCAGTTCCAATAACCGCGATATGCATTTAGGAAATTACCTTCAAGAAACAGGAAGGAGCCAAAGTGGACATGCAAAACCTTGCGGGTCAAGCACGAGGTATCGTGGCGTGACCCGCAAGGTTTCACATAGTTGACCGCGGCGCTGATAAGTGCGCGCCCGCAGTATTTTTGAAAGCAACCCGATGACTTACTTCGAGGGGCTGATTACTACGACGGTGCCACCGAAGTTGAGGTCGTTGTTGTGCATCGCTGCATAAAGGATTCCGGCAACCGCACCGGCACCCAGCAGGAGTAGCGCAGCCAACTCACCACTGCTCATCTTGTCGTCGTCGTCGCCTGGATCGTCCTTGGGATTGGGTGTTCCAGCGGTAGCGCTCTCACCGGCTGCAACTTGCTTTACAGCACTGCCAACGTGCAACTGAGCGACGCCGGAAGTAGTTGTTAAAGAGGTAACTCCCTTGACAACGTTAACTGTGAATGAAGTTGCCTGGCTCCCATCGACTACTACCACGCCATCCTTGGTCGTGAAGTTGACAGAGGTTCCAGCCAGCGTTGAGACACGAGCAGTACCGTTCTCAAGTAATCCCATAATGCTCTTGTCTGTGAAGCTCAATTTCAGGTTAGAAGTGGGCAACAACTCAACGCGGCCCAACTTGCTCAGGTTCACAGTGACATTGCTCTTCTCGGCGGTTGTGATGATGCTGTCCGAAAAAACTGTACCGCCAGAAACCGCTGTCTCACCGTTTACCGTAACCTGGCCGGCGATAGACAACTCGCCCGACGGGGCTTTTGCTGCAGGCGACGCCAAAACTACCATCGAGTAAACACTCAACATGGCAACTGCCACCAAGGCCGCTATAGGTTTGCGGCTCCAAGTTTTGCTGATCATTAACTTTCCTCCCGTATTGTGAACAATTTCTTGATTGCGTGCCGCGACGGCTGAAATGTCTTAAGAGGCTCGCTCAATATCGCGTCAGCCTATAACCAATTACGATGTCAAAAGGCCTAAGTACCGTCTGCAAAGCCTAAAACACGGGGCAGTTATTACATGAACGAAGGCACTCTGTCAACAGACTTTTGGCTCGATTTGCCACAAAACTGTGCTTTTTTGTGTTGGCCCTGAATTTAGCATAGGGCCCAGAGGCAGTCCAGAGTTTTTTGCCTGTTGAAAGAGCAAGCAATTAAGGCGTCGAGACGCGCCGAACTCGAGTGCTGATCTTCGTACCTGATACGGGGTTTGACACCATAGACCCACTCGCATTAGCAGTGATTGGAGCGGCCTTTTGCAGTAGCTCTGCCTGCTCGTACGGGTCAAGCCTTGCAAAGATATAGAAGGAGTCACCACTCCGCACTACGCCAAGATATCTGAAGGTCGTTTGCACAACTTCGCCTACCCTGAGAGTTTGAAAGCGAGGCGGATGCTCGAATAGGAGTCGCAGTTCATCGCCTGCAACAGCTTCCAACTCGGGGAGATAATCGTTTTCGGTTTCGCGCGCGATTCGCATAGCCATCTGCCGCAGCGCCCGGATGCGATTTGAGTTTCGCCGGTAGTAGGCTGCATTTATTTCGCGACGGCTGGCTCGATCATCAACGACTTCCTGCTCGTTTCGCAAATAGCCGAGATAGGCGCGAACCACAGGGCCGAACTGCGCATCTTCCCTCACGGTTTGGGCTGGGACCGCCAGACAAGCGCCCAAAATAACAAGCCCACAGCTAAAGGCAGTACGGATCAGTCGAGTGTCGAGCATAATTCGGGACCTCCGGCCCCAAATGTAAGACTGAATGGCAAGGGTGAAAAAGCAATTTACTGGAACGTCGCGGATTGTACCAAGCCCTTTACCGGACTCCATTGCGCCCTCGTTTCAGCAATGTTACATTGATCTTTAATTTCATGTAAGTCACCCCGGCACCGAGGCTCCCTTGGACAGCTCTTCCAACGAAAAAAAAGTAGCGCTGGGTATCAGCGGTGGAATCGCGGCCTATAAGGCGGCCGAAGTCCTGCGCGGACTGCAACGCGCCGGCTGCATCGTCCGCGTGGGCATGACAAAACGCGCCTGCGAGTTTATCCAGCCGTTGACCTTTCGGGCGCTTTCGGGGTCGCACGTAATCGTAGACGACTATGCGCCTGATAATCCGGATCCCATTGCTCATATCACCTATTCCCAAACTGTTGACCTGTTTCTGATAGCTCCCGCAACCGCCAATATCATTAGCAAGCTGGCCAATGGAATCGCCGACGATTTCTTAACTTCGACTTATCTCGCCTGCACCGCTCCGGTCTTGATTGCCCCGGCAATGAATACCTCAATGTGGCATCATCCGGCGACTCAAAGGAACCTCGAGCGGCTTCGGACCGATGGTGTTTTTGTTATCGAACCCGACGAGGGAGAAATGGCGTGTGGAACCATTGGCCCGGGCCGGCTTAGCGAGCCGGAAAGAATTGTCGCTGCAGCCCTTGATATCCTGGAGAAATCGCAAAAGGCAAGAGCGCGCGATTTGGTCGGCGAGCACCTGCTTATCACCGTTGGGGCGACGCGCGAGGCAATCGATCCGGTTCGCTTCCTCTCAAACAATTCGTCGGGGCGAATGGGATTTGCCATAGCCGAGGCTGCCAGGCAACGTGGAGCCGACGTGACCCTAATCGCCGGTACCACGAACACGCCTCCGCCGCTTAACCTTGATATTATTCGGGCAAACTCGGCTGAAGAGATGCATGCTGCTGTCATGAAGAACCTTGCAAGAGCATCTATCTTCATCGGCGCCGCTGCAGTAGCTGATTATCGACCGGTCAGACGCTCACCAGAAAAAATTAAGAAAACCGAGTCGTCGCTCTCATTAGAGCTGGAACGTACCACAGATATACTGCGCGCAGTAGCAGACGCTAGACAGGACGGGCTGCTGGTAATCGGGTTTGCCGCAGAGACTGAGAATGTAATTCAGAATGCACGCGAGAAACTAAGCGCAAAGAATCTCGACGCGATTGTCGCCAACGATGTCAGCCGGGATGGCGCCGGATTTGATAGCGTGACCAATGAAGTCACAATCATGAGCAGCGATCGAAACGCGCCGATTCATGTGCCCTTGATGAAGAAGACAAGCGTCGCAGATATTATCCTGGATGAAGTTGTGCGGCTTCGCTCACGAGTTAAGCCGTCTACTCAATCGGCTGTGAACAGTCCGAGGAAAGCTTAACTACAAATCGCAAAATTCATTCAACATTAAACGCGATGCAAAATGAAGCCGAACATGCGGAGTTTCTTGCCCTTTTGAAAGCTGCGCGGGAGCAAATTGCCTTCCTGAAAGAACTCGGCGTTGAAGGCACGGAAAAGCAGTCGACGCATACAACCGTTCAAAAACGGGTCACCAGCGACGAGCATAGAGAACCCTACGCGCCTGCGCCCCACCACCCAATGCCGCCGCAGCAACAGCATCGGACTCATTATTTGGAGACCTAAGTGCCCCGCCCATCAGAATCCAGAGATCTTCGGAGACTTTCGAAGAAATCTGGGCCGACATCGGAGACTGCACCCGTTGTCCCCTCTATCAGGGTCGAACAAACATTGTCCATACCGACGGCAATCGCAAAGCGCGGCTGATGTTTGTGGGTGAAGCACCCGGGGCCGATGAAGACGCGCAGGCACGACCATTCGTGGGACGTGCCGGACAGTTACTAACCAAGATCATTGAGGCCATCGGACTGAAGCGCGAGGACGTTTTGATTGGCAACGTCAACCGTTGCCGCCCGCCCGCGAATCGTCCGCCGACGCCGGAGGAGGCATCCATGTGCAAGCCCTTCCTGCTTCGCGAAATCGCGGCGGTTCAACCCGAGGTGATCGTCGTACTTGGTAACACAGCGATGAAGAACCTTCTCGATCTTAAGCAAGGAATAACCAGGGTGCGGGGCCAGTTCCAGGACTATCAGGGTGTCAAAGTAATGCCCACCTTTCACCCGGCATATTTACTGCGCGACCCTACGAAGAAAAAAGAAACCTGGGAAGATATTAAGAAGGTTAGAGACTACCTCGACACTGCAAGAAAACAGGAAAGCTAAAGGACCAACTTGCCGGTGCTTTCGACTTTTGCATTTTCAGCTTTCGCGCTACCTTCTCACGCGTGGAACCCAAGTCGGAATCTTTGCGCCAGGATTCGCCCGGCACGAACCCGTTAACTCCCCCCCATGAACTGACTGATGCGACGGGACCTCTCTATGCCGAGGTAGCGGTCCCCCTACACGTTTCGTCCACGTTCATTTATCGGCTTCCGATTTCAAAACGCCAGGTTGCTCAAACGGGTTCGCGCATAGTTGTTCCGCTGGGTCGCAAGTTTGTGACCGGCTACATCGTTGCGCTGCTCGAAGACTTGGCCAGCGGTACCAGCCTGCAGGAATCAGCCATCAAGGATGCAAGAGATGTGCTTGATGTTATCCCACTGGTGACGCCGGAACTTCTGCAACTCACGCGCTGGGTCGCCGATTATTATCTTGCGCCCTGGGGAGAAGTGATCAAGGCTGCGCTTCCTCCCGGGATCAGCCCCAGTATCGACCAGTTTCTTTCTCTCACCGAAAAAGGGCGCGCTGAGGTTGGCAAATGGTCCACAGACAATGCGCTCAACCACAAACAGCGATTACTTCAGCTGCTTAGCGAGTCACAAGAGACTGAGCTCAGGGTAGTTTCACAGCAACTGCCGTCAGCACCGGCGACCAGGCTGGCGCGGGAGCTCGAACAGGACGGCCTCTTGGAAATCAAACAACGTCCGCGTGGCGATTTCGTAAAAGCGAAATTCCAGCGGCGCGTTCGTCTAATTGCTCACCACGAAAAAGCAGCCGAAGGACGTAAGTTGACTGAGGCCCAGTTAAGAATTATCGAGACTCTCAAGGATCACGACTCGCTTTCCCTTCCCGAGCTGCTCACCAGGGCGAACGCCAGTTCTTCCTCCGTCAATACGTTGCAAAAAAGAAATCTTTTGGAGATCTTCGAAGAAAGACTGCGACGCGATCCGCTCGGAGAGGCTACGCTTGATCAGCATGAAGATTACCAGTTAACTGACGATCAGTTGCAGGTCCTGGCTGAACTCGACAAGCCCTTACAAGCGCGATCGTATGCGGCCTTCCTCTTGCACGGGGTAACGGGCAGTGGCAAAACCGAGGTCTACATTCGAGCAATGCGCGTCGCTTTGAGCCTGGGCCGCGCTGCCCTGATGTTGGTTCCAGAGATAGCCCTCACGCCCGTTTTCTCGCGTCGTTTGCAGATGCACTTCGGTGATCGCGTGGCGATTTTTCATTCATCGCTGTCACGTGGCGAGCGTTTCGACGAATGGACGCGTGTCAGAAATGGCGACGCACGCATTGTTATTGGTACCCGCTCTGCGGTCTTCGCACCGATAAAGGATCTGGGACTAGTTATCGTCGACGAGGAGCACGAGTCGACCTATCGACAGCAGGATTCGCCGCACTATAACGGCCGCGATACCGCGATCATGCGCGCGCAAAAAGAGTCAGCCGTTGTCATACTTGGATCGGCAACGCCATCGCTCGAATCATTTCACAACTCGCAAACCGGCAAGTACCAGTACTTGAAGATGCCTAACCGGCTGGGTAACCGGCCAATGGCAGCTGCTGAAATCATCGACATGCGTGAGGTGTTTGCGAGACACCAGAAGCCACAGGTCTTTTCCGATGAGCTGCTGGCTGCTATCAAAGAAGCGCATACGGAGCAGCAGCAGTCCATCATCTTACTGAATCGTCGCGGCTACTCGAGCTTTGTTCTCTGCCGGTCGTGTGGTGAGAGTATCCAGTGTCCGAATTGCGATGTAACTTTGACCTATCACCGGAGTGAAAGAGTCATCATCTGTCATTACTGCAACCATCGTGAGGCAGCTCCGCAGAAGTGTCCAAACTGCCAGGGAAAATATATTTACTACGTCGGCGAGGGCACACAGCAGATTGAAGAGCAACTCAAAAAACTCTTTCCGCAGATTCGGATCGCCCGCATCGATCGAGATACCGCTTCGCGACGCGGCGATTTTGAGAAGTCACTTAGTGATTTTGGCGCCGGCAAGATCGACATGTTAGTGGGTACCCAGATACTTGCGAAGGGTCACGACTTCCCCAACGTTACGCTGGTCGGCGTGGTCTCAGTTGATGCCGGAATGGCGTTGCCGGATTTCCGCGCGGCTGAAAGAACTTTCCAACTGCTGACTCAAGTCGCCGGTCGCGCCGGACGCGGGCAGAAAGCCGGCAAAGTTCTTATTCAGACTTATCATCCCTATCACTACGCCTTACGGCACGCGAGTGCCCAGGACTACGCGGGCTTCTACGAAGAAGAGATACGGCATCGCGAGAATCATACCTATCCCCCTTTCGTGGCCCTGGCGTCGTTGCTGGTTCATGGTTCTGACCTGACGCGCGTACGATCTGAAGCGGTTGAACTCCGGAAGGAACTGGATCGCGCCAATGGCGAACGCGCGGCGCGCATTTTGGGTCCGGCGCCGGCGCCTCTGGCGAGATTGAAGGGCGAGTATCGCGTGCAGTTGCTCATCAAGTGCCGCAATCGGCGCGAGTTACGCAGAATCATCGACGAAGCGCTCAAAGCACTGGCTGAACGAAAGATTAACCTCCGGTCAATAAATGTTGAGATCGATCCGGTTTCAATCATGTAATTCTTTTGGAGTGCGGTGACAGGTCACCGCACTCCAAAAACACGACGTTAGAATCTGCCCGCTTGCGTTACATTTGCGTTAAACTTCCGGCCATGAAACTTTCTGAACTTGCCGCCCTAACCGCTGCTCACTTCGATGAGAGCTCGGCCGATGTTGAGATTAGCGGCGCTGCCGGTCTCGACGACGCGAGGGACGGCGACGTTTCCTTCCTCGCGAATCCGCGTTACACGCCAAAGGTAAATACTACCCAGGCGTCGGCAATCTATTTGTCGGAAGATGCGCCTATCGAGCGGGAAATTCCGGTGTTGCGCGCAAAAAATCCTTACCTGGCGTACACGCGCGCGCTGCGCTTGTTTCATCCTGAGCCTGAGTTCGTTTCCTCAGTTCATGAGTCTGCGGTAATCGATTCGTCAGCCGAAGTTGCGGAGAATGTTTGGATTGGAGCTGGCGTCGTGATTGGCCCGTCGACCCGCATCGCTGAAGGCGTGCGCCTCTATCCGAATGTGACTATCTATGACAATGTCACCATCGGCAAAAACTCGAGCATTCATTCCGGGACAGTTATTCGTGAGCGATCGCAAATTGGCGAACGTGTTGTTATCTACAACAACGTGGTGGTCGGTTGCGATGGCTTCGGTTATGCAAAGGACGAACAGCGGAGCTGGTTGAAGATCCCGCAAACCGGTCGCGTAGTGATCGAAGATGACGTCGAGATTGGCGCCGGCACCACCATCGATCGCGCATCGGTAGGCGAATCTCGAATTGGACGCGGAACAAAGATCGACAACCTGGTCCAGATCGGCCATTCCTGCTCGATTGGTGAAGACTCTCTACTTTGCGCCCAGGTTGGACTCGCCGGCAGTTCACACATCGGCAGTCGCGTCATACTCGCAGGACAGGCTGGTGTCGCGGGACATCTGACAATCGGAGACGACGTCGTATTAACTGCCAAGAGCGCAACCAGTCATGACGTGCCTGCCGGGAAAATGATTTCCGGCATACCTGCCTTCGACAATCGCGAGTGGTTACGGTCGACTGCGGCGTTTCGGCGCCTGGGCGAGATGCAGCGAAGGCTTAGAGAGCTCGAGAAAAAATTTGCGGAGTTGGTTGTAAACAAGAGCGGGGGCAAGCCCCTTCTGACCTGCGAATCTTTCCGAGTGACGAGGTGGGCCGGAGATTGAAGGGCACACAAATGTCGACTAAGATACTCAAACACGTGAAGCTCGAGGGGAGGAAGGGGGCTTGCCCCCGCTCTTTAGGTAATCGCGCCGCCATCCACGATCACGACTTCGCCGTTCATGAAGCTGTCGCGATCGCTCACCATGAAGGCTGCATACTCGGCGAGCTCTTCCGGACGCCCCATCCGTCCAGCCGAAGCCCAGAAGTGATGCATTTGTAATAACCGTTCAGGAAGTTCCTGCGCCAATTCAGTATCAAAAATCCCTGCAGCAATCGCGTTGACCTTAACGCCAAAAGTCCCCGCCTCGCGCGAGAGACACTTCGTGAATCCGATCATCGCCGCCTTTGATGTCGCATAGTGCACTGCTGTCGGTAAGGCCCGCATCGCGCCAATGGAAGTAATATTCAGAATGCTGCCCTTCCGTTGCCGAATCATCTGCTTGTAGATAGGTTTGGTGACTGCGAAGAGACTGCCGACGTTTGTATTTATAACTTCGTCCCAGGCGCGGTCGGTCGTGGTCGCAAAGTTGTCGCCGCGATTGATGGCGGCGTTGTTGACCAGAATGTCTATACCACCCCATTTCTCCACAATCTCGCGAGTCAGCCTCTTCAGTCCCAGGCGATCAGTAACCGAGACCTTAAAACTAAGCGCACGTCTCAGATGACCCTCGATCTTGGTGACGATACCGCCGGCCAGATCCTCGCGAGTTGTAGTTGAAAGCTACGTCAGCGCCTTCGCGGGCGAAAATGTCGCAAAGGGCTGCGCCAATACCCCGCGTGCCACCGGTTATGAACGCGCGCTTACCTTCGAGCAATAGGCTCACAGTCTGGTTTGTCTCCTAAAAAGCCCGCTTCGAGGATTGTAGCGGGCAACTTGTTTTTGAAATATGCTTATTTGTGAAAGATTGCCGGGAAATTAGACTCTGAAAACTGAAAACAGTCAACGAGCGAGGACCAACGAGGAGCACTCTGATTCGATTTTGATGCTGAGTTAAGCCGGGTGATTGGGAGTCAGGGGAGTTCAGACAGAAACAACTTTAGCGAGGACCGCTTGTTCCGGCGCCTCAGTTGAAGCAGGAATGAGTGCGGTTATCTCTTCAACAATGGAGCGAGTGGCATTTGGTATGGCTAGACCGATTGTCGCCGCCCGCATCGCAGAATAATGGGCTGTATCTTCTACCATCAGCCGAATCACAGGAACGATGTCGACGGCTCGCTGCAACAACACGCCGGCGCCGCGCTTGACCAGCATGCTGGCTGTGCCCGCTTCCTGAGGCATCGGAGCAGTAATGCCATCGGCGATAATCGGCAGGCGACAGGCAAACGCTTCGAAGGTGGTCAGCCCGCCGAGTTTGGAGATCATGACATTCGCCGCGCTCATCAATTGTTCGACATGTTCGGAGTAGCCAATTACCTTCACAGGGAAAGAAGCGGTTTCGGCGAGTGACTCGGCGTCAGCCCTAAGTTCTTCATTTTTTCCGGCCAGGAAAATCGCCTGCACCTCAAGTTCACCACGAACTAACTCACGGAAAATCTGCGGTATGTTTCCGCCACCTTCCCAGCCGGCGTTGACGAAGACAGTAAATTTCTCCGGATCGAGACCGAGAGCCCGGCGGGCGGCGCGTGCCGCATCCTCACCGGGATAAGCAAACTTATGATGCACCGGCATGCCGGAAATTTTGATTCGCTCCGGGGACACACCATAATCGATCAACTGCTGCCGTGCTTCAGGACTCGCCACCAGGTAAAGCGTTACCGCGTCGCAGGCCCATCCTTTCCAGAAGCCATACGAAGGATCGGTTACGACCGACACCAGCGGAATTCGATCAGACAACTTCAGCTCTTTGAGAACACGCGCGAAAATGTGTTGCGTTAACGGGTGCACGCTTACAACTACGTGTGGGCACCAACGCTCAAAGATTTCAAGCACGTAACCAATGCAGCGTTTATGAAAAAATTCTCGCGTCTCCGGACGAAAGCGATTCATCGCCCAATAGACATACTTCATCCAGGATTGCCGGTTTCTGAGCACCCAGTTGTAGATACCAACCATCTTGGCGGTGATGGAGTGTGACTCTTCTACCGCCCTGACAACGCGGACTGCATAAGACTGACCCTCAAAAAACTTATGCACGCCGGCCACGATCGCCGCGGCGGCAGAACGATGCCCACCGCCCGTGTCAGACGAGATAATTAGAATTTTTGGAGTTCGTTGCGTCATTAAGTTTTGGAGTGCGGCGACCTGTCGCCGCTTTCGTCGGTCGCGACCTGTCGCGACCGAATGGAGATCGAGGAAGTTGCGGCGTCGAGCCGCCGCAGACCAAAAGCGGTGACAGGTCACCGCACTCCAAAATTGCTAAGCCCCTACAGCCATTCCCTCAGGCTCCGGATGCAGCCGGTCCATTTCTTTGCGGGCCTTCTTCATTTCTTTTTCCAGCTTTTTGATCTGGATCAGGTGGCCCGGATTAAACGGCAACGATGGGTAATAACTGTTGGACTCATGCGTACAGAAGCATCCGTCAAGGGCCTTCTTTCGTCTTTCCTTCATTGCCGGCGAAAGCCAGAGCTTCTGGAAGTTCCAGTCAAAATCTCGCAGGTTGCCAATCGGCGCCAGGTTCTCGCAGGAGGAAACCGTTCCCTCGTCGTAAATCACGCCGCCTGCAGTTCCGGCGTAACACTTCATCTGGGCAGTTTGTGTTTCCTGCGCCTTCGCGATGAGACCGTGCATGTAAATATCGATCGCGGCTTTGAAGTAACCGGCGTTACCACCGTAGTTATTCTTGATTGCCGCGTGACGCGAATCGTCATCAATCATGGCCGCCAGCTTCTTGTAGCGCGAATGATCGATGTTGAGTTCCACAGGATCGGCGGATGGCGGGCGAATGTAATTGAAGTTAACTTTGTCGGGCCGCAAGTCGTACTTCAAAAAATCGTACCACTCGAAAATCGTGTCCTGGTTGGAATTCATGAAGCAGGTGCAAGTCTGCACATCCAGCTTCGGATACTCTTTCTTGATCGCTTGCAGTTGGCGTGCGGTATCGATTGCGATGTCCCAGGAGCCTGGCTTCTGGCGAATCTTTTCATGCGGCGCCTTGATGCCGTCGATCCCGAGCGCAACTGTCACGTTCAGTTCGGGACACTCTTCGAGGATGCGAGTGATGTCCGGAAAGATTCGTTTTTGAATCTGTCCGTTCGACATGATGTAGATCGACTCGAGCCGGTTGTTCTTATAAAAGGCCTGCGCTATTTCCGGAAGGTCTTTGCGCGTGAAGGGCTCACCGCCGGCAAGGATCAGGACGCCCAGGTTACCACCCAGGGTCTCAGAGATTTTTTCAATCTCCGTAGTCTTCATCTGCAGCTTCTTGCGCGGACGATCGTCAAGCTCGTCCGTAAAAAAGCAGTGCGTACAACGCATATCGCAGACCGAAGTCACCAAAATGTTCAGCAAAACCGGGGAAAACGGCTGACCGATGGCCAGCTTCGCGTAACGTTTTAATAGCTCTCGTGTCGTGTAATCCATAATAACCTCGACTGAATAAAGCACATCATACCGATGTTTGATGCGAGCGTTAGATTAACAGATAAGAACTTCTAACGTAACCCCATCGATTTAGACTGTAATAGTTTTGTAATTGCGTCGGGAACGCTGGAATCGGGATTGAACCCGGAGGGTCCTGCGAAAGTAGCCGGTGGTCGAAGCGAAAGCGGAGACCACCGGAGATAGCCGCGCAATCGACCGCACCCTGAAAGGATGCAAGCAATTCTTTCTTCCACCCCTGCGGGGTGACGTTCAATTTTCGTTCCGGTGTTCTGCGCTTCGCTTCGACCACCGGCTACTATCTGACAGCCTTCCAGGCTGAAGACCATTAAAAAACTTCTACAGAATTACGACACGGTCGTTCGTTCGCTGCGATTAACAATTCCCAGCGCGCGCATACGACGGTAGAGATGACTACGATCAACGCCCATCAGTTCCGCGGCTCGCGAGACGTTGCCCTCAGCCTCGTCAAGCTTTCGTTGGATAAACTCGCGATGATAAGCATCCGTCGCTTCCTTGAATGAGGGAAAGCGGAAGGAGGCGGCCGGCGCCTCATCTTTTCCGTGCGGCGGCAAATCTCCGGCAGCTACTTTAATTCCCGGGTTCATGATCACGACGCGCTCGATGGTGTTCCGTAACTCACGCACGTTGCCCGGCCAGGAATAATTCTGCAACTCTTCGACTGCCTCCGGCCCAAATTCCTTTAATGTTTTCCCGTAAGACAGCGAAAAGTTTTGATTGAAATACTGAACTAACATTGGCACGTCTTCGAGACGCTCGCGCAACGGCGGCAACTCAAAAGGAATTACGTTCAGCCGGTAAAACAGGTCAGGCCGAAACTTGCCCTGTTCGATCTCACCATCGAGTCGCTTGTTGGTAGCGGCGATTATTCTGACATCGACCTGCACTGAGGTGCCGCTGCCTACCGGCTCAAACCTCTGCTCCTCAAGTACGCGTAAAACTTTCGCCTGGACGTTGGCGCTCATATCACCGATCTCATCGAGGAACAGCGTGGCGCCATCCGCTAACTCAAACTTGCCCTTCTTGGCCGCCGTAGCGCCAGTGAACGCGCCCTTCACATGGCCAAACAATTCCGACTCAATTAACTCTTCGGGTATTGCGGCTGAGTTCACTTCGACAAAAGGCGCACCCGCGCGGCGCGACTTCGCGTGAATTGCGTGCGCCACCAATTCCTTGCCGGTTCCGGATTCGCCGTAGATCAGCACGCGACCATCCGTAGGCGCTACGATCGAGATCTGTTTGCGCAGTGCGCGCATCGCCACCGAGTCGCCGACCATCGTGTACTCCTTCGCAAGTTCGGCGGACATCTCAGCGTTGATTAGTTCGAGTCGCTGTTGCCGCAGGGCGTTGCGAACCGTCAGCAGGGTCTTCTCAATCGAGAGTGGCTTCTCGATGAAGTCGAAAGCGCCCAGCTTGGTTGCGCGCACCGCAGTCTCCACATTGCCATGTCCGGAGATAATCACCACAGCGGCATCCGATCCGGCCGCTCGCAACAGTCGCAACGTTTCAAGACCGTCTATTCCCGGCAGCCAAACGTCGAGAAGAATGCAGCCGTAAGCCCGCCGCTCAACTGCCTCAAGACATTCTTCACCCGTCGCGACAGCCTCGGCACTGAAGCCCTCATCTTTCATCACGGCGCACAGCGTTTCGCGAATGCCCGGTTCGTCGTCGACTATGAGAATTGAATTCATGGTGGCAATCAGCGGGCAGTGGGCAGTGGGCAGTGGGCACTGGGTTGCGAGTAGTTGTACTTATATCCTAAACGTCGACTCTTGTTCATTTTCGCTCCTATGTAAGCCACTGCCCACTGCACACCGCTCACTGATTCATGGCTGGTAACTCAATTACAAACCGCGCGCCGCGTGGATAGTTTACGCCGGCGCGAATTCGGCCGCCGTGTTCAAGCACAATACGCTGAACTATAGCAAGGCCGAGGCCGGTGCCGCTGCCACGCGTGGAAAAGTAGGGTTGAAACAAACGTTTAAAATCAGCGGGTCCAATTCCGTGTCCTGTGTCAGAGACCTCGGCAATTAGAAGACTTCGCTCCGCATCAAAACTGGTGGAGATATCGATAAGCCGCTCCCCCTCAAGATCTGCCAAGGCGTTACCGGCATTATCTATCAGGTTTATAAAGACGCGGCGCAACTGTTCTGTATCCAACATCGCTGACGGCAGATCTGAATCGAGGTGCGTTTCCACCTTCACGCCGTCGAGCCTGCCTTCGTATAAGGCAATCGCATGCCGGACTACTTCATTCAAGTCGGCAACTTCGAGGCGAGCTAATGGCAAACGTGCAAAGCGCGAGAACTCGTCAACCATCGCCTTGAGCCCAGCGACCTCGCGCGTGATCGTCTCGGTACACTCATCGATCACTGCGGTTACCTGGTCCTCGCTCTTGCCACTGACTAATTCGCTTTGTCCATTCGTACCGTTCTGGCCGGCATGTTCGTTCGCGCGCCGGTAACTCTTCGCGATGCGCTCAGCGGAAAGTTGGATCGGCGTCAAGGGATTCTTAATTTCGTGCGCCATGCGCCTGGCGACTTCGCTCCATGCTGCCACTCTCTGCGCGGCAAGCAACTCCGATAAGTCTTCAAGCACGAGCACAACCCCACGCTTTTGCGATGGGGAAGCCCGCAGGGCTGTAGCTGTCAGGGCGACGGGCAATGGAGTGTTCTCACCAGATCCCGCCAGTTGGGCCTGTTCCGTCGCCTGGCCAGTACGACGGGCGCGGCGCAGAATCCGATCGATTACCGACCAGTCTTCCCGGTGGTGCGTAGGGTTAGTCCGTTGCTAAGTCTTACCCTGTATATCTGAGTAGGCGCGTGGGTAGAGCAGTCTACTACCTTTCGTGGTTTACCAGTGTGCGATATAACTAGGTCGCCAGTAAGTACCTTTTCCACTGGCAGGTAGCCTCTAGAGGTGAGTACAAGTTCCCCTGCCGGCATACAGCGCGCAACGTCTTGGTTCAGCTTCATGTGAACTCGATCGTTCGCATCGAGTCGACCTGGCATCTTCTCTATGTAGGTGCTGTACTGCTTAGCAATAGCGCCGTGCTCGAGCAGTAGGCTAGCTACCTTGCCTACGTTGGTACCAGCCCTGTCCTCTGACACCCATTGCAGGAACTTCGTATCAACCGTGGGCTTCTTGATCCCTGACTTGCCACCCTTCGTCATCTTCAGCGGGCGTATACCGTTCTCCTCGCAGAAGTACTTAGCCAGCCCTGGGCCGCTGGTCTTCATCATACGGCCAGTTAGGCTGTTGATTTCGAAGCGTAGGGCTTCTAGGTCTGTGAGGATACCTGGCGTTATTCCTTGTAGGTAGCTTTTGTCTACGCGTAATCCATTGCGCTCACACGCATAGAGCACCCGTGTGAAGGGCATCTCGGTTTGGTAGTAGTAGTCCTGCAGGTTTCGGATGAATGGCCACTCGTCTACGTAGTAGCCGTACTGCTAGCCCTTGATGAAACCATAATCCCCAATCACCACCAGCCAATGGAGGAATAATCATAACCAAAACAGCAACTGCCATAATCAATGGCGTATAATATTTAGCAAATTTATTGATGAACTGTTCCGTTGGTGTTTTCGTTTCCTGTGCTTCTTCTACAAGGTGAAGAATTTTCGCGAGCGAGGAATCCTCATACGCTTTGAGAATTTTCACCTTTAAAACACCTTCATTATTAATACTTCCCCCGAATACCCGCTCACCTGGGGCTTTATCTACAGGCATCGATTCTCCAGTAATTGCGGCTTCATTGACAGAGCTTTTACCAACCTCAATGATTCCGTCAGATGGGATCTTTTCCCCTGATTTGACGAGGACGACATCCCCTACTTGCAAATCGGATATTTGAATAATTTTCTCTTCATTTCCATGTACAAGTATCGCTTCCTTCGGTGCCACTTTAAGCAATGTTTCCATCGACTTTCTTGCCTTTTCCATCCCTAAGCCTTCTAAAAATTCATTAATACCAAAGAGAATGGCAACAAGCGTTCCTTCTTTCCATTCACCGATTCCAAAGGCCCCGGGTCCAATGCAATTGTCATTAAAGTATCAATATTAAATTTGAACTTAAATAAGTTTTTCAGCCCTTTTAAAAAGGTAGAATAGCCGCTAAGTGCAGCCCCTGTCACGTATATAAATATAGCTGCCGTATCACTCCATTGTTCTTCAACAACAATTGCCGTAACAAAAAGGAGTGCTGACAATCCAATTAAATATAACAGCTTTCGTCCATTTCCATGACTATGTTGGTGGTCAGAATCTATTGCTTTTTCTTTGATGAGTGCAGCTCCATCCCCCGCAAGGATTTTTTCCACTTTATCCAGAGCAACTTCATCTGAAACAATGAGTTTGCTTGAATTAAATAATACCTTGGCGCTCTCACCATGGTTAAGCTTCTGGATTTCTTCTTCTATTTCTCGGGCACAATTTGCACATGATAACCCTTGAAGTTTATACTCCGCCATTTCGCTTCCCCC
>CAWHEH010000014.1:0-144174 GCA_963828335.1 Blastocatellia bacterium
AAGTTTCGCGCTCTCAGGCTACCGCAGTAACCCCGGGGGTTGCAACAAACATTGAAAAGAGTTTTCTTACCCCCGCTGCCGGCATCCCAGAAGCTCCACGCCTGCTCTCCGTGTATAACGACTGGCTTCCAATTTCTCGGGTCAATGACAACCTCATCTTCCGCTGAGACTCCGGGAAATGAAACGGCCAACATCGCTCGTTTGAATTCAGCGGCAATTGCTGCAATGTTCGCGTCTGCCGCTTGCAATCGGGCGCGCTCTTCAGCCAAAGAAGTACGAAGGCTATCAATATTTCCCTGCAGCGCTCCAGCTTCGCGCTCCAGGTCGTTAATCGCTTGCGGCATCAGTTGCAACCGCCGCAAAGAGCTTATCCGTTCAACCAGGGTGGCGATTTCTCTTCGGCACCTCGAATGCTCTCAACAAAGGCTGAATCGTAGCGAGCAAGTTCCTCTTGCAATTGCCGGTCAAGAAGCCGTTTTCTTAGCTCTGCCTGCCGAAGTTGCCTCGTCATCCGGCTTAGCTCACGTTCCCGCCGTGAAATCAGATCCGCGATCTGATCGATCCGTTCGTTGAGATCTCGACGGAGTGCTTCCAACTCAAGTGGCTGCCCGATCTCGCCGATGCTGTGATCGGAGCCACAGAGTCGACAATGAACTTCGTCATGTGCGCGATCAGAGATATCAGTTCCGCATTCCGGACACCGCTGATAGCGAACGTTATCCAAGACAGTGCCGGCTTGATCAGCGCGTTCAGCTTTGGTCTTAGCGGTAATTAATTCAGCACGAAGGGCCTGTTGTTCACCTACAGCTGCTTCCGATTCGTATATTGCTTTCCGTGTATCTTCTATCCCCGCGCTCAATTGGCGAAGCGTTCCCCTCAACTCGTCCGTTGGATGTGTCTGAGCGGAGCGAGTACGTTCCAACTCAATCCGACGCTGTTCTGACACTTGAAGTTGCTCTTCGGCGGCTTGGAGTTGGCCGGCCATGTCGAGTTCCGAGCCCAGCTCAAAACGCTGCATAAACTCTCGAATCTGATGTACCGCCTCGCGCTTCGTGCGCTGCTCATCGATCGTCCTTATCAACTCAATATCCAGTTGGTTTAGCCGCTCTGAATAGAGACCGGTAAAGAACCGCATCGCATCCTGACTCTTGCGACCTCGAAATGGATCTTCAAGATGAAAGAATGAAGAATCCAAATGCATTTGGTCCAAGTAACAGAAAGTCCAAATGTCCCGGATGCTAAGGCGGATTAAGGGCGAATCCGGGTCCCGGCTGCGTTGTCGGACCTTAATGGGTTGGACGCCACAAAGATGAAAAATCAGGTCGCTGAAATTATGCACCGCTTCGCCTTCAACTAGGGATGCGTCCCGGGCAGCCAACGGCGCATTCACCGAACCGATATCTTCCTCATTCCCTGACCAAGTCACACGGATGTACTGGGTATCTTCCGACGCTCGTTCTAACCTGCAGTTGAAATCACCCAGCGCGAGTGAGAGTTCCACCGCGACAAATTCGCTCTGTATTGCCGGTGTCCGCTCCAACTCGCCGCCCAGACAGTAATCAACCAGACGAGCTATCGTGGACTTGCCTGTACTCACAGGTCCATGTAAGAAAGTCACAACCTCCGAGAAGTTGATCTGTTCCGTAGTTTGCTTGGTTCAGGAGAACAAGATGTCGAAGCTGAATCTTCATATTGCTATCGGCGCGTTAGATCTCAAAGACACAATCTCCGGGAAAGTGTCGTAAATAAATCTCATAAGATTGGTCGCCGTAAGATCGAAGTTTCGTTTGAGTAGTCGAGCCCTTCTCGCGTAGTGCCTGAAGAGCTCGTGATCGCCAAGTTGCTTAGCGCGCTCGCGCCCTTGTTCCGTTACAGAGATAACAACTTTGCGACCTTCAACGCTGACGCTTGCTAGGCCTTTGGCAACTAGAATATTTAGGAACTCCCTATATCTATGATCCCACGGACCAAAGCGATATCGAACCATTTCTGATTCCACACTCAGTCGTTCATAGTCCTCAGTAGGACACCCTGAGTAGATCTGCCTTTGGCAGCGAGAGATCGCTCAAGCATGACGGGATAGCGAAGGAGAAAATCCAGTTTCGCCAATTTCGTCAGTCCTTCGATTGGGCCGCCCGCTTGTCCCTCTGCAAAGCCATCCAACAGAATCAGCAAGCGCGCCAAATGGAGATCAGTAGCCTGATCAAGATTCGCAACGGTTTCAACGAAATCGATCATTCATTCTCCCAAGGACGATCTGTACTCCACAGGACTTTACATTCTGACGTCAAAGCATAAGCAAAACCTTCGAGGTGTTCGTCGCTGCTGTCGTATAGCTGGCTGCCCTCTTGGCGACGCTCTCTAAGCCGCCCGCGTAAATCGGAAAGCATTTCGATTCCAAACTTCGCGTCTTCGCGTTTTGAATGCTCGAAGGCCCCGGCAGCATCAATGAGTACCAGCGAGCGCACGTGGGCATACCTCTGCAAGCGGTACGCCCGTGCTTTTTAGTCCACACTAGGCCGAGATAGTCTGCCTTGTCCCTAAGATCCTCGGCGGAATTTCGTGAGACAGCGGAAAACCCGCCAGCGTCTAGTTTCTTTTGGAGGATATCTGAGTTGCCCGCGCCAGGACCGATCAAAAAGCTCGGATCGCCATCCAACGGAGCCAATTCATCCAACCCTTGATCAAGGACGCGAAGAATCTTTCCATGGTCGATGCGTTTACCCGCGAGACGCACAGAGAGTTCCGAATTAACTGGATCCGCGGCAGCACTCAGATAAGCAGGCATGACATCTTCATCAGCGAGCGACGAAGCCTCTTGGCACTCATGAACGAGAGAACGTGCCGCTCTCAAGACTGAGGAGAAAGGACACTCAGCCGCCCGACTCCAAACATCGGTCAGAGTTTGGGCTAGTCTTGTGGTGATGTCGGGAATCTTCGGCAGATCATCTTTGGCCTCTGTTTTTTGCATTGCAACGAAAGCTACATCTTCTGAGCACCCGGCTTCTCTGGCGATCCGAGACAGGAATGTAGCAGCAATGCTTGGAAGCCCAGCCAGTTGTGTGGCAGCCCTTAAGATAGCCAGTAAATGACAAAGGTCCTGACCAGTCTTATTCGCGTGGAGCGGGTGATTCGTTAAGAATTGAAATCGCCGGAATTGTCCTGGGAAATCAGCTTCCAACTTTGCGAATCGAGCGCACGATTTTGTAACGGCTTCGTCCCCCGCTCTCCATACTTCCTGATCCGATGACCGAGTCTTGATTTGTAGGCCCGAGAATGTGCCGTCTGCGTGCTTGAGGAGTACATCCTCATGATGCTCGCAAAATACTTCAACTGTGTCTTCGGTCTCATCCAGATCAAGCAACAGGCTATGGCGGCATAGGTCCACTGGTACCGATATCGCCGAGCAGTATCATCGCCCGGGTCGCCAGTGGCTAAGACTTCATCAGCAGTGGGAACCAGGGAGTCAGCCATGAGTTCGATCTTAGGATTTACCTAGAGTTGGCAATCCGACAATGGTTGGCATTGAGCGGCCAGATTCTAGCATGGTTATATATAAATCGACGGCCTTGCCGCACCGAGGACTCAGGAACCTCAAGATCCGCTCAGAGTTGGCCGGCCCAAATGCAGACCTACTCTCCCGCCATTGCTAAATAACTCCGGCCTTCCAGCGCATGCCCTTCAGCCATGCTGGCTTAAGCCCGCATCGAACTGAACCGGGGGTCAGGCTTGCGATTTTGCGATTCTAGAGCGTCGGCTCTCGAGATCATTCAACAATACAACAGTGGCGAGTGACCGAGAATCGCAAGTCGCAAGCCTGACCCCGATCTGTTCTCCCTCGATGATCTCAGTCATCTGCGTGGTGTCCAGCATAACCCTCGCAGAATATTCGGCAGCCATAAACATAACTATCTTCTAGATCCCCTGCGACGAACGCACTACACCAGGAACAGTGACCGATTTCAGCGTGAAGGTTTAGACAGCACAGGCAAAGCCACTTGTCATTGAAAGGCACCACCGACTCATCCTCGGAGTATTCGCAGTCAGCACAGTAAGCGCGGTCTCCCTCGACCAAGCCCTCACCTAGGTCGATAATCGGAGCATACTTCTCGACAAAAAATGATAGCTGAAGCGTTTCATCGCAATCTTCGCAGTAAGCCTCACCCAAATCATAGATGTATATAGGCTGATTACAATTTGGGCATTCCTCGCGCAACTTCTTGTTAGACCGAATGTCGCAGACGAGACAACGCGAACTGTATAAATTTTCAGAGATTAGTTCCTGTTTAGCGGATTCGAACCCGCATGACTCACACGCCAAGAATGCGACTACCGCGGTTTCTCCCTTTTTCAATGTCGGGTAATAGGTTCTCAAACTTCTCCTTTAGATAAGCACGCTGCTCCTTGACCAATGCGTGCAACTCTTCGATCTCTTCCTGATAATCTTGAAATTCCGTTTTCCAATCTCTTGCAAGCAAATGATGCAAGTAAAACCAAGCCTTGCTCTGCTCGCTAACGATACTTTTGATGGTCTCTTCCTTAGGGTCGCTCACGTAATCTGGATGAAAGAAGTGCACCATCTTACTCCGATGTTCGCGAAGTTGCGAAAAGATTCTATGCGCCTCTCTTGGGATTCTGACGTTGGAGATGTTTTGAAGTCGTCTTAGAGTTTCGTCAATACCGACAGACTTAAAATCACCGGCTTGAAACTGTGAGGTGTTAGCCTTGTTCGGCTCTTCAGTAACTAAGGACCAATGTTCCAGCATTAGCTTTGCTTTCAGAAACAGCTCTATCGCCGCGCAAAAGTTTATGACCGAGTACTTGGGTTTAGTCTCAAGCTCATCGACTGAATGCGTCAGGAAATCTATTGCGTTTGCTACAACGCTGTCGAACATTTGATCTGAAGTTCTTGTTTCGCTGTTCACTCGTTTTGAGTTCCTGTTCGCTACTGCAGCAACAACTCGCTCCAAGGCGATGGGCTTTCGCCACAAGTGATTATCCTGCCGTTCGTCGGATAATAATTTCCGTTGCTGATACCAAGGGACGTCCCCGAACCATTTCGCCCTGCTTCTCAGCCAAAAGCACGTCAAAAGCAATTTGGCAATCTAACACGCAGCGTAGATCTAATCCGTCCATCAATACTACTCGTTCGTCACTTTTACCCTTGAGGCTTTCGATACACTCACGGCTGAAACCGTTGAAAGAAATAAATAATGCTTTGGTGTCCCCGCCGAAGGCATCTTTGGCTCTGTCTCGCAAAACCGAAACATCGGCTGCAATAGCTTGTTCACTCTTCAAACAGACCTCCACATAATACCAGTGCTTGTCGAAATAGAATTGTCCATCTACTTGTTCGCCAGTTCGTCGAAAGGAGCCTCTCGATTGTTCAGAATCATATCGAATATCTGGTTCATCAGGTCCTGAAAACGATTGCCACGCTTCTGCGGATCGGACTCGGAGTGAATCGAGTCAAAGACGTCCCGGAAGGATTGTAATTTAGAGTGGTCTAGTGGTCTTACTTGACCACGAGTCAATCGGTCCTCGTGCATCTTCCTTTCGGTCTCTTCCTGGTAATCTCGTTGGGCTTTGTATTTGTCATAACCCTTCTGATACTCCTTAAGGGATCTAATAGCTCGATCCTTACGATCAGCTGGAATGGTGTGCATATCTTTCCAGTAGTACATTCGAGTTAGTATTTCGCGTGAAACGTGTGCTCCGTGATCACCAAGGTTGTCTAATCGTTCAAGAACGTACGGAACAAGTTTGACTGTTGCGGTATCTATTGGATTCTCCTCTAGAATATGGATTCCAACGCCGCACTCTCGAAGAAACGCCCTAACCTTGTCTCGGTACCAGATCACATCGCGAATGGCTACAGCTAAGAGGTTTGTAAGGTCTTGTGGGAGCATCAATCGAACCGCTTTCAGAGGATTACCGAGTCTAATGGAATTGTACCAGTCGGCAATGCCAGAAGAGGAATGGTGTCCATTTGGTCCACCACTTAACCAGGGCTAAAGATTCGAAGAGGTCGTGATCTATTAAGATCACGACCTGTTACGCAGCTTTATCGACAAATTGGAAGAACCATGATAAGAAAAGCGCCTTAGCGCCCGGTCACGTTGCTAGTAATCTCACTTCAAGCTCAATCAGAGTTGGGAAAGACGAAATAGTACGATGTGTAACGCCTATAAACACCCGATGGACTGTCATTGTGGTTTCGGACCTCCTTACGACGATCTGAAGGTTAAGATCGTAGACCTCCCGTCTCCCGACGATAGTAATCCTTCGCGAATTGGAGACCTCAATCTGAAGTTTCCTATCCGAGCAAACTTTTTCAATCAGATTGCCAAAGCAGAACGCAATGAAGTTACTGAGCCGCTCATTAACACTCTTCAACAACTTGCGGATCGCCGATTCGGAAAGGGACATGTTCGCGTTGAGCTTCAGAATTGAGAAAAGGTTCGATTACATGTGGTATCGCCCTGGTGACTGCTGCGATTGGTGCCTACAAATTCTTTAAGGATTACGAGGACTTAAGCAAAGGCGTAAAGATGTTCTGCCATGACATTCTGGCAATTTCCAAGACGTTGCGTAAGGTGATGACCGAGGCTTATCACAAAGTGGAAACACGAGTGCGTGCAAAACGTGGATTCAAGTCTAAACAACGTTCAAGCGGGTCAGTTGTTCGTTCGAACCCACCACCATAAGAGTTGTGTCCTTTGTTAGTGTCTGTGCGCCTTCGCTGTGTCCGCGCTGTCTATATCGGCAGTACTGCGTGCTCTGGCGGACGCAAGAATTCTTGCATAGTGCGTCTCGTCCCTAATTCGGACCTGCATTGACGAAATACGGTTCGTGAATAAAATAAGTCTCAATGGCGAAGCGTTGCTGGGGTGAGGACAGTGACCCTATTGAGGCTGAATGTCTCGCGCCACCGATTGAGGCCGGGCCAAAAACCCGGCCTCTAGGTTTTGGTTATGTCGCTTTTGTCTCTACTTTGTCGAATCGAGTTCACCAACAGGAGAATGGCTCCGCCGAAAAGCAGTGCGTCCAAGAGAAAGTTGGCGCCACCACGTCTGTGGGCGCGGCCAGGAGCATCGGCAGGTAGATCCATAACACCGTCAGCAGAATCGTAAGCCGCAAGATGTAGCTGCCGTGCGCGCTTTCTTATTCACGAGTAAGCAAACGCCGGCGAGAATCAAAATCACGCCAACAAAATAACTCAAGAAAATTTCGAGTCCGCGGAGCGGACGCCAGCATAAAGGTCTTCCACCCCAGCCGAGATGCTCGGCTGGGGACCCCGGCCTGGGGCGCAAGCCCCAGGGATAAAGACAAAAGATGATTGTTGAGCCCGCGAAGCGGGCGACAGCGCTCGCGATTACAAAACGTCAAGCGTGATGATTCGTCTGTCGCCCGCTCCGCGGGCTTTGATCTGTTTTCCGCACGTTTACCTGGGGCTCACGCCCCAGGCGGTCTACCAGCTGACACCCGCTTCGCGGGTTGAAACCAAAACCCAGGCTTTACGCTGACACCCGCTTCGCGGGTTGAAACCAAACCGAGGTCAGGCTTGCGATTTTGCGATTCTAGAGCGGCGGCTCCGAGATCATTCAACAATCCAACAGTGGCGAGTGACAGAGAATCGCAAATCGCAAGCCTGACGCCAGTCTCCAGTCTAAGCCTGCCACCAAGTCTGTTTTCCTCAAAATTGCCGCCACGCTTAATCATTGACCGTTGCCAGGTGTGAGTGTAAGCTCCCGCTGCTTCACTGAAAGAGGTCGCCGCAATTCTCACTCATTTTGAGGAGGTCTCTACGATCAATCCAGAAGTGCGGCATCATTATTTAACCTAACTGAGGAGGTGTAAGAATGCCAGAACCTTCATCGCGAGGATCGGGAAACCCACTGACATTCAAGAATTTCAAAAGGATAACGGCTGCGCGAGCTCCGGGTGGCAACGCCATACTCTTCGGATTGCAGGAAAACGGCGAGGTTTGTCTCTCAAATGAAATGCCTGCTGAGAAGGCATGGACTCCGTGGGATTGCGCTCCGTCGTTCGCCGGCCCAGGTGGTCCCAAAAAAATTGAAGACTTTGTCGTTTCGGCTCAAGGCAACCAGTGCCTGCGAGTCTGGGCGATTGACAACGAGGGTCACCTTTGGTCTGCGCAACAGAGCGGACTGAACGAGCGATTCAAGGATTGGAGCAGGCTGGATTTCACATGGGAGCCTCGCATTCACCGCGGCGGGCCCCCGCCGCGGCAGGCTTTGCGCCGACTTGCCGCTGCACCCGACGGTGGGGCTCACGGCGCGCGCCTGTGGGCGATCGATCTTGAGCACCAGTTAGTGACATGGTGCCAACAGTCTCCCGGTGGCAACTGGGGTGGTTCGGTGGTGACTAAACCCGACGGTACTCCTCCCTTATATTCAGACGTGACCGTGGTTTCACACGCTAGTGGACTGGAGCAAGTGTGGACTTTAGACGGCGGGCGGCTTTTGAGTATGTGGCAGCTGCAACCAGGAGGGTCAGGGCTCGGACTCTCAGGTTGGACCGGGTGGCCAAACCCACCTCTGCGTTGGCAGAATGCGCAGCCGCTTTTCGACGTCACGGCGTGCGAGCAAAGTGGTGGCCGCGGCGCCGCGGTCTGGGGAGTAACTCTGGATCACAAGCTCATTTGCGATTACCAGGAGACACCCGGTGGTGAGTGGAGCGGTTGGTCCACTGGCAATTGGCTTGGCGCGCCTCCAGTTACGAGACTAACGTCGACACAACTCAGCAACGGGGCCGTTCAGCTTTGGGGGTTAACGCTCAATGGGGGATGGCTCACTACCACTCGGCAAGAAGGAGCGGGCGGTAGCTGGACCGAGTGGAGCGCTATAGTGAACGTGCCGCCGATGTAACTGCAGGGGCAAACGCCGGCAAGAATCAAAATCGTGATTCTAGAGCGGCGGCTCCGAGATCATTCAACAATCCAACGGAAACCAAAATCGGGTCAGGCTTGCGATTTTGCGATTCAATGGGCAACTCCGAACTCCTTCAGCAATTCAACAGTGGCGAGGGACGAGCATTGAAATCGGGGCCCCCACTTCAATCCGCGATTACAAAACGTCAAGCGTGATGATTCGTCTGTCGCCCGCTCCGCGGGCTTTGATTTGTTTTCCGCACGTTTACCTGGGGCTCACGCCCAGGCTTTACGCTGACACCCGCTTCGCGGGTTGAAACCAAACCAAAGATATAACGCTGAAAGCGTTGGTCCAGCCAGGCCGGGGTCCCCACGCGGGCAGCCCGCGTGGGGTGAGAGTGTTTGCTTTGAAACCCTGGGAACAAGAATGCGGCAAGAGACTCATCGCAACCCTGAAGGGGTTGATTAATGCTGACTTTGTTACTCCCCCTCTCCGCAAGCGGAGAGGGGGCTGGGGGGAGAGGTAGGCGACGACTCAACCCCACCCCTAACCCCTCCCCGCTTGCGGGGAGGGGAAAAGGCATAACCTTTCCGCCTTCGTCCGTCCTCCTTCATCCTTTAGCCGCGCCGCCCGATCAACGCTGGCGTTGTGCCTCCTCCTGGCCAACCTGTCGGCGCTTTGGTCGCTGCGACCTGTCGCAGCAAGTTGACGAAAACGCCATTACCAAGCAAGCGTGACGTCGAGTCGCTGCGGGCAAAGCGGTGACAGGTCACCGCACTCCAAATTAAGACCGCACTCAAATTAGTAAACCATTTAGATTCCTGGTTTGTCCTTTCAGCTCCGCTGGATTAGTGATATAAGGCCGTGACGTTTTCTTACCAGCGTCGCGATGAAGAACGGCACTCGCTGTTTTGTTCCTAAATTCTCGCAATAACAAAAGCTAAGAGAGGTTTCAACTCATGAGCTCGCCGCATAAATGCTCGTACAAATGCTCGAATCCACTCCCGCCCGTCCTCCGCAAATTTCGCACTGGTAGCTATTTAATCTACGATGACGACCCTGATGACGACCCTTCGTGTCCCACGAATCTCCGTCGCGGAACCGACCTCCAGGACACGCCGTTTCGGGCATCCGGCAGTCATCAACTCGACGTGCCGCGACTCGCGACCGCATTGAAATCCGTCGCTCCATCAAACGCCCAACTTTACCTCGTCGATCTTCGTGAGGAGTCGCACTTATACTTCGGTAAATATGCTGTATCGTGGTATGCCGACAAAGATTTCGCCAACGTAGGGCAGACGCTCGCCTGGATCGCCGCCGACGAAGCAGCTCTCGCCGCGATCAATGCTCAGCGCGAGACTCAGATTTTTTGCATCAACGAGGATGACCAGGGAAATGTCGCGCCGACCGGATACCGCGAGCTGTTTGTGGAGTCGGTTGCGACAGAGGAGGAAGTGGCCGCGCAGATGTCCCCTTCCTTTCGCCCCACCTACATGCGCATCCCAGTGACTGACCATTGCATGCCGAGCACTGATGCGCTCAACACGTTTATCAATTTGTGCCGTAACCTCAAGTCCGACGAATGGGTCCATTGCCACTGTCACGGTGGTGACGGTCGTACCACGACGTTCCTCACGCTGTTTGACATGGTGAGTTGGTACAAAGCCCACGGGACATCCGGATTTCCAACTATCGAAGAATTTGCCTGTCGACAGTGCCAGATCTTTTCTTATTGCTTGAATCCAAACGGCTGCCCGAAGCCGGCGTCACCGGCGAAGTGGTACTGCAAGGATGCGACACCACCCGACTGGAAATATTATCTCGCACTGGAACGTTGGTTATTCCTCGATGCAGTGCGCATCTGGATCGCAAACGGCGGGCTCGACGCCGGACAACCCTTCACCCTACCGGACGATTGGGAGCAGCGGATCGAGTCGGCTTCGTGATTGAAGACAAAACCGGGGTCAGGCTTGCGATTTTGCGATTCTAGAGCGCTTGCTCCCGAGATATTCAACAATACTACACTGGCGAGCGGCAGAGAATCGCAAATCGCAGGCCTGACCCCAGTCTCCGTTTTTGGTGTCACTTTCCTTCTCTAATTAACTCACGGTAAAAGTTTTGCAGAACGTAAAAGGCCTGCTTCCTTTCGCCTCGGCTTGAGATCAATCCTTTACGATTGAAGAAGTCCTGTATGTTAGGCAGAGGCCTTCTCGGTGAGCGAAAATCGACCAGAATCCACGGCGTTATACCTCGCAGGGATGGAATCTTCTTCAACATCCCGATCTGGTGTTCGTACAAATTCTTTTGATAATCTTCGGTCCATCTCACATTCTTCTCCCCGTGATAACCGAACAGCGCGTCGCCGCCGAACTCGCTGATGATGAGCGGCTTGTTGGAGGGTACCTTCCATTGCAGGTGATCCGCCTTTTCCGGCACTCCGTCATACCAGCCGACGTATTCGTTGCAGCCGAGCACGTCGAGATATTCTCCCAAAGGATCATCAACCACTTGAGTGTTGGGGTCCGCGTAACGCCGCTCGTTGGCGGCTGTCAACAGTCGGGTGGGGTCCAGCGAGCGCGCGTGGTCAATCAAGCCTTTGAGGAACTTGGTGCGGGCCTCACCGACCGGTGTCTCGTTGGCCACCGACCAGAGGATTACGGAAGCCTTATTCTTATCGCGCGTGATGTTTTCGCTCAGCTGGTTCCTGGCGTTTTCAAAGGTTTCGGGATTGTCCCAGAGAATAGTCCAGTAGACTGGGATCTCAGACCAGACCAAAATCCCCATCTTGTCTGCCATCCTGGTCATCTGTTCGTTATGAGGGTAATGGGCAAGGCGAACGAAATTACTGCCTAACTCTTTCGCCCAGGTTAAAAGTATTCGCGCGTCATCTTCGCTAAAAGCACGCCCGCCACGCATTGGCGCTTCTTCATGCATACAAATACCGCGCAAAAAGATCGGCTTGCCGTTCAGGAGAATGTCCGCGCCTCTGGTCTCGATGCTTCGAAAGCCAATCGTGTCGGCGACCGAATTGCCGCCCGATGAAAGAACGACCTGGTACAGCTTGGGATTCTCCGGTGACCAGAGCTGTACGCGGGCTTTGAAACTGATGGGCGCGTAACCATCAGCATCGGTGGTGACCGTCTGCTTGACCGTTGCTTCCGGAATCTCGACGGTGACCGCCTTATTGGCACCCGCGCCGTTAAGCTTGACCCATCCTGCAAACTCATCAGTCGAGCCTTTTTTCAATTGGAGAAAGTAGTCTTGTATGAAGGTCTCCGGCACTTCAATAAGATTTACCTCGCGCGTCAGCCCGCCGTAGTTCCACCAGTCGGTATTGAGTGTGGGCACGGCGTCGCGCCGGCGTTTGTTATCTACTTTGACTATGAGGAAGTTATCCTTTGCGCCCACGAGGTTTGTGATCTCAAAGTTGAATGGGGTGAAGCCTCCCTCATGGCGTCCGATCTTCTCGCCGTTGAGATAAACATCAGCCAGGTAGTTAGCGCCCCCGAAATAGACGAACAGGCGGGTTCCAACCTTTTTCTGGTAGTCGAAAGATTTTTTGTACCAAACGGTGCCCTCGTAGAAGAGTAATCTTTCGTCTTGCGAGTTCCAGTCGCCCGGCACATTGAGCTGCTCGGAGGTGTCGAAATCGTATTCGATCAAGTCGCCTGGGCTTTTCGGCTTGGCGTTTTTGAAATAGCCGTTGGGACTGGGCTGATAGCGGTAATCGTAATAACCGTTCTCATAAGGGTCAATAATCATCTGCCACCGGCCGCCAAGGTTCATTGTTTGCCGGCCGTCGATATTTGTGATTAATGAAGTCTGCCCATAAGCCTGACCGGTTGTGATCAGAATAAAAAAGGCAGCCAAAAGCATCCTAACTTTTATCGTCATGACGATCTCCGAGTAACGCTTTCGTAAGCAGATATTGGCGCATCGCTATGGTTAGCGACGCCCCACATCAAGAGTGTCCGCTTGAGAATGCGCGGCGTGGCGAAAAGTATTCCATGCGAGTGTTAATGGTTTTCAGTTCATCAGAAAGTGAATCTTAGAGCGAACTGAACCGATAAACCGGGGTCAGGCTTGCGATTTTGCGATTCTAGAGCGCTGGCTCCCTAGATTATTCCACAATACAACAGTGGCAAGTGACAGAGAATCGCAAATCGCAAGCCTGACCCCGGTTTCCTGACCCCCCGGTTTCCTGACCCCAGTTTCCAGTCCAAAAGCTTCCCAGCCCGTCACTCGCAAAACAAAGCGCCGTCAATGAAGATCAGCGATCAAATTGCTACTCGATTGCGTGCGTGTTAGCTTTCGTATGGCGCGGCTCTCAAAGGGTCAAAGCGATACCCGCTCGAAAGTCTCTCAGAGGTCAACTTGAAACCAAACACTTACCCTCTCTCACGACTCCCACCTTTCTTGTTGGTTGTTTCCGGGCTGACGTTGACATTCCTGCCCTCAATTTACTCGCCACCGATTCGTGCGCAGGGATTTAGTGTTCAAAGCACGTCGGCGCCTTCGGTCGTTGGAGCCGGGACGTTTGTTTCCTTGCAGGGCCGGTTTTCCCTTGCGTTGCCTCAGCAGCCGCACGCATTTCGGGGGCTCTCAATTGCAACTCCAGTCGGGAACGCCACAGGTGACTCCTATGAGTGGAGGATGAAAGAGGGCGCCTTCACTGCTGGCTATGTTGATGCGGGCCAGCCCCTGGACGATCCTGAGACGAGCAAACTTGCCTTTGCCAGCGTGCGTGAGTCTCTGGAAAAGTCCGTCAGATCAAGCGGCGGCAACCTCGTAAGCGAAAAACAGATTAAATTGAATAAGGTTCAAGGGCGTGAACTTAGAGTTGAGTTTTTCGCCGGGTTGGTGATCTATCGCGTCTATCTCGTATCCCGCAGGTTGTACCAGGTTGCGGCAATGTTGAAATCCGACCAGCAAGTTTACGAAGGAATCGCCATGAATGTGCTCGATTCTTTCCAGCTACTCAATGATGACGAGGTGGCGACCGTTCTAAAAGAACAGGCCGCCAAAGCCCAGCCCAGTCCACTGCCGCAAGAGCCTGTCGTGCCCAGGATTGGATCCGATGCACAGGATGAGGGTCTTCGCGGCCGCGTGAAGACAGTCTTTACGGAAAGTAAGGATCTCTCTGGCACGTGGTCGGTGCAAACGCGAAAGCCAAACTCGATGGACTATTACAACGACCGCGGCAATCTGACGAAGAGAGAGTCATACGATTATAAGGGAAACCTTTCGGAGGTCACTGGGTACGGGTATCTCGACGAAGCGCGCGTTTCTAATCGGGAAAGTATTCGCCATGAATACAATCCCCCGCCGATGTTGATTGGGCCACCGGCAGGCGGGGTAACGCCGAAGTATGACCCGCGGTATTCGTACAAGTTCACTTTTAAGTACGATGAAAAGAAGCGACTGACGGAGAAAACGTGGATTGGAAACGACGGCAAACTCTGGTTGCGCTATGTCTACAACTACTCGGGTAACCACAGAGAAGAATTGGTCTACTCAGCGGATGGATCGCTCAACCAGCGCTATCTTTCAGTCCTCGATGACAAGGGTAATGAAGTTGAGGAGACGATCTTTGAAGCGCGAGGCGGATCGATCTCAAGCAAACACTCGTATGCGTACGAGTTTGACTCGCATGGTAACTGGACCAAACGCACTACTTCTAAATGGGTAACAAAGGACGGAGGCTCCAGTTACGAACCCCAGCATGTTTATTACCGGACAATCACCTATTACTAATTTGATTCAGCGCTAAATCCGCGCCACTGCTCGTTCTTTGTCAATCGAGTTCGCAAACAGCAGAATGGCTCCGCAGAAAAGCCGTGTGTGTCGAAGAAAAAGTTTAGCGCAACTACGTCTGTGGGTGCAGCCAGGAGCATCGGCAGATAGATCCATAACACCACTCTGTTAATCCCACCTCTCCGCAAGCGGAGAGGTGGCCGGGGGAGAGGTAGGCGACGACTCAACCCCACCCCTAACCCCTCCCCGCTTGCGGGGAGGGGAAAAGGCATAATCCCGAGCAGCGGAGTTTTGATGACGATGCGTAAATGTAAATTGGCAATACTCGCGATTGCGGTACTTCTACAGGTGCATGCGGGCGCGAGTTATCTTTTTGGCCAAAATGCCCAGAACCCGCAATCCGTGCCTATCACCCGCCAGGAAACACTGCGCGGCTCGATAACGCCGGAACGCGAATGGTGGGACGTACTGCATTACCACTTGCAGGTGGAGTTCTTACCGGAAACCAGAAGGATTAAGAGGGTCGAACACCATAACTTTCAAGACCCTAAAGCCGGGAAACAAAATGCAAATTGATTTGCAGCCACCGTTAGCAATTACAAAGATTACTCACGGCGACTCGCAACTCAAATTTGAACGAGAAGGAAATGTCTACTGGGTAATGTTTGAGAAGGAAATTCCCAAAGGCTCAGAGGACAAGATCGAAATATTTTACGAAGGTGTTCCGGTTGTAAGTAAGAATCCGCCCTGGGTTGGCGGGATAACCTGGGGAAGAGATGACCTGGGAGAGCCTCTTATCGTTACCACTTGTGAGGGCATTGGAGCGAGTATCTGGTGGCCCAACAAAGATCATGGCGCTGATGAACCCGATCGCGGCATGCAAATCAGCGTAACGGTGCCGGAGAACCTGGTTGCTGTTTCGAATGGTCGCTTGAAAAAGACGGACCATGATGTTGCGGGTAAGAAGAAAACCTTCCATTGGGAAGTCCTGAACCCGATCAATAACTACGGAGTCAACGTCAACATCGGCAACTACGTAAAGCTTACTGACAAGTACCAGGGGAAAGGTGGAGTGCTGGATATTGAGTATTGGGTTTTGCCTCATCAGAAAGAAGCCGCACTTAGACAGTTCAAAGAAGTGCCACGGATGCTGCAGGCCTTTGAACACTGGTTTGGGAAATATCCTTTTTATGAGGATGGTTACAAGCTGGTTACGGTTCAGTATCCGGGCATGGAGCATCAAAGCTCAGTTACCTATGGCAATTGGTTTAGGAATGGCTATTTGCAACGGGATCCTTGTGCCTGCGGGGTTGGTCTTAAGTTCGACTTCATCATCGTTCACGAATCAGCGCATGAATGGTTCGGCAACAACATTTCGATGAAAGACGCTGCGGACATGTGGATTCACGAGGGCTTTGCCAATTACGCAGAAAACCTTTTTGTCGAATACCACTTCGGAAAAAAAGATGCGGAGGATTACGTTGTCGGTACTCGCCGCGGCATCCGAAACGACCGTCCGATCATTGGCACTTATGGGGCCAATCGGGAAGGTTCAGGAGACATGTATCCCAAAGGCGGGAACATGCTGCACACCATTCGCCACGTTATCAATGATGACGCGAAGTGGCTTTCCATCCTGCGCGGGCTCAACGCTGATTTTTGGCATCAGACCGTTACAACGGAACAGATTGAGTCATATATCAGCACTAAGGCCGGTATTGATTTCAGTAAGGTATTTGACCAGTACCTGCGGACCACAAAGATTCCCTTGTTGAAATACAACGTGAAAGGGAAGAGCGTTTCGTTTCACTACGAAAGAGTGGTTAAGGGATTCGCAATGCCGATTCGCGTCAGTCTCAATGGCAAGGAGATTCAGATAACACCGAACGAAGTAAAACAGACTTTTGAATTCTCGGAAGACATCAAAACATTTGAGGTAAATCGCAACTTCTACATTGAGGCAGCGAAGGGTGATCTGTAGTGGGCTTAATACGCTGAAAGCGTTGGCTAACTTCAGCCCAGGGTTGCCTCAACCCTGGGGACAAGATTGCCGCAAGAGACTCTTCGCAACCCTGAAGGGGTTGCGACGCCCGTTACGATTCTCCGACCTTCGACGCAACCCTTTCAGGGTTGCGTAAAATCAAATGCCGCGACGATGACCCAGGGTTGCAGCAACCCTGGGCTGAAGTTAGCCAACGCTTTCAGCGTTAGGTTGCATCGCTACACGTGAAACTCAAAGTCCACCGAGCCAGACCTTGCGACATGGTCGAGCTTCCGCTCCCACTCATCAAACTTTAGGAATCTGAGGAACGCCTTGGCCTCTTCAACCAGTTTCCTATCTTTCAGCCCCACACCAAGTTGTCCCAGCAGTAGGTGAGGGCGCGGATCCTCTACCGTGACGTGACCAATCGTCTCCAAAGCCACACTGCGAGCGACGTCTAACTTTCCCGCGCGCGCTGAGTCGACGGCGAAGGCGAAGTAAAGGTCTGCTCGCGTCAACTCTGTGGCCTTAAAGATGGCCCATAAGGTCAATAAGTCATCTGCCGTTTTGACCGAGTCGCTGCCGATGACGGTAACACTCTCGCAGCGCGGACAGCGATCCAGCGTGAACGCTGCTACTCCCGCCGCCTCCAGGTCGCGGAGCATTTCGCTAAGTTCCAGTGGGGTAGAATAGAGATACTGCACAGTGAACTCGGCGGGCAAGAGGGTTTGGACATAATCCCCCGCGCGAAGTGGATTGCTGAAGATTGGAAGACATCCCCCACCATTATCAGGCAGGTTGATAGTCACGACAGCTCTGTCCTTCCCTCTGATCAATTCTGTGAACAGCGGCTCATCTTCCGGAGGGCGTCGAGTGGGTTCAAGAAGTTCATGCTTGCGAGCTGCGTGCAGGGAGGTAAAAAACTCACTTGCCTCTTGCTCCGCAAGTTCTGGCGGAAGCCCACGTGTGGGAACAGATTTCAGCTCCGAATAGATGGGCAATTCCTCTTTGCGTTTTTTCTTACCTATCAGCCAGTCAAGCATTGACGTAACTCCTCAGCCAGGCGAAGTAACCAGCGCTGCGCCGTCGTTGCGACAGAAGACCAGCGCGTCATCCGGTCGCGACCCCCGATTGTTTGAATCTTCCGACGCGAGATAAACGCTGAAAGTGTTGGCTAATCTCAACCCAGGGTTTGCGACGCCCCTTACGATTCTCCGACCTTCGACGCAACCCTTTCAGGGTTGCGTAAAATCAAATGCCGCGACGATGACCCAGGGTTGCAGCAACCCTGGGCTGAAGTTAGCCAACGCTTTCAGCGTTGGAAACCGAAACCGGAGTCAAGCTTGCGATTTTGCGATTCCAGAGCGGCGTTCCTTGTCTCAACTTACACTGAAGCCGCCTTTTCTTACGAGACTTAAGGAGCCTTCTTATCCGTTAAAGAAGGAGGCTCAAAGTCGCTGTCGGCGACGGTGACGCGCAATTTAACTTCGACGATGCGTTTGAGGACGCCGAGATGCTGGTCGTCGAGATAAGACACGTTGATGACGGACGGCAGCCTGAATCCGTCCAAACGTTTGTATTCGGATAGATCGTATTGCTCGGGTTCGAGGCCAAGCAAGGTCTGATGATAATAAGTTCGACGAACAAGAAGCCCATCGCGTTTTGAAAACCACAGCGTCTCAGCAAAGCCGTCAGCGCGGCGAACCGCGGTAACGATATAAGCGTCGACTCCTTCGACCCTTTCGACGCCGGAAACGGTGACCGATGAATAATCGTTCGGAAGAACTCTAAGCACGAGCAGCGGATTTATCTTCCGCTGGAGCTGCGCGATGTCGCCGCCGATCCACTGCGGGCCCTTCGCTGTAAGGACCCAAACACGCTTTCCATCACTGCCGACTCGGGACAATTGACCGTTTGAGAGGGGCGACGTCGTCACGCCTCGTTCAGCGTCGACGAGCGCTTCCGAAAACGAGCGGTCGGCACGCGGCAGCATACGGGCCGCCGGCGTGCCGCCATCGAGAAGCTTGCCGCGAAAGACTTCGAGACGAAGATGTGCCGGCACGAGCGTTGCCGTGTGGGTGGCCGATTCGTATCGAGCCAGTATCTCCTCCGCACTGGGGAATGTTGGCGGTGGCGGCTCGAACGCCTCTCGCCTCGTGGTGTTCACAAAATCGGTGGCGATCTGCGGCACGCTGACCGGCTTTGGAGAACCGCGATGACAGGTGTTACAGGTGATGACCTGCCGGCCATTGAAGGAGGCTTCGTTAAGCTGACGTGTCATGATGATCATTTCACGCGCACGGCGCTTTGCGGGTTTGTCGTCGAGCCGGTATTTGTTGAGCTCGGTAACGTGGCAGTAGTCGCACCGGACCCCCAATGAGGCGCGTATAAAATGCATGGTCGGCAGCAGGTCCCGTACACCTTTTAGCACCTGGACGTTTCCAAAATCGTCCTGCGGCGAAGGTTTTGCAGCGGGCGGCGGACTGGTGGGTTTTTGTTCCTGTGCGTTTCCCCTAAAACGATCAATGCCCGCCCCGCAGACAAAAAGCAGAAACAAGCAACTGATCATCAACCGGATAATGACTGACACTTGAACGGGCCTCCTGTTAAGAAAACTAAAACTGTAAACTGGGGTCAGGCTTGCGATTTTGCGATTCTAAAAGCGCTGGCACCTAGATCCTTTAACAATTTAACAGGTGGCTAGTGACAGAGAAATCGCAAATCGCAAGCCTGACCCCAGTCTCCGTTTTCCTAAATAACTCAAGAGAATTCGAGTCCGCGGCGCCTAGGGCTTTGTTCACCAAACGCTGAAAGCGTTCGCTAATTCCAGCCCAGGGTGGCAGCCCGCGGGTGTTGCTCTGAAACCCTGGGTTCACAATACCCCAAAATATTTCATCGCAACCCTGAAGGGGTTGCGACGCTGTTGCGATTCCCCAACCTTCGACGCAACCCCTTCAGGGTTGCTACAACCTCTAAATCATTCTTAATCCCAGGGTAGCCGCGAAACGCTGTTGGATATCAAGACATAGGTTACAAGTGACTATCATGACATAGGTAACACTTTCGCATTAGTTGTTGCCTTCAGAAGGGAGCAGCACTGCGGTGCTGCTCCCCGTCTGAAGATTGATCTCGCGGATTGTCAGATGGCGAAAGGTGATCACTAACTTCTGGTCTAGTTGATCCAGCCTGACCCATTCTTTGGCCAATGCCTCGCAAATGAAGAACCAGCAACCGTACTTGCTAAGCCCTCCCTGATTATCTAAGCGCTGTACTTCTCCACCGCTGTATTCCCATTCGCGTGGCTGTTCCTGGTAAGGTCGCAGATTATCGGTGGTGTAGATTTCAACCGGCCGCTTCATGCCCAAGGCTTCATGCGGGCGTTCGCAGTTGTACTCCTGTTGAAACTCTGTCGCCCAGCGCCACCATTCACTCATCGATTTAGGCAGTCCACGATGTTTAGTTCGCTCCTTCAAAGTCCGGTGCAATCGCTCCACTTTGCCTTGCGTCTGCGGATGATGAACGCCTGAGTATCTAAGCTTGATCCCTTGCTTGATCAACCATATCGATAGCCAGGTTAGGCCATGCCGATTGTGATTGCAGTACCAGGTAGAACCATGATCCATCAGCATTTCCGCCGGCACACCCAACGCCCGAAAATGCTGCCTTAGAACCCGATGGACCGGCATCGCTGCCGTGCTCGTTAGCGGCCACAGGCCTAACAAATAGCGGCTGCAATCGTCCAATAAGGTGAGTGGATAACATTTCCCGCCACCCGAGAGCGTGTACTCCCCTTTGAAATCCATTTGCGCTAGTTCATTGCTACTGCCGCGGGCAAACCGCTTTGTCGCTATCCCTACGATCGGTTTCGCCTTAATCCGACCATTACGTTTGAGAATGCGGTGCACCGTGATCGCCGGGATTACTGTGCCGGTATTTGCCAGTACCTCCGCAATCTTGTTAGCGCCCCAGCCTTTCTTATCACGCACCGCCAATACCTGTTCTGCCCGAGAGCCACTGGTGCGCCGAGGACTGTGCTGAGGTCGACGTGACTGATCCTGCAACCCTTCGATCGATTGCTTGCTTTCATATCGTTTCAACCATTTGTAGCCCGTCTTCCTGCTTATCTCATAACGTCGGCAAAGCCCCATCATGCTCTCTTCTCTCTGCCGCGCCTCGATCAGGAATCTCATCCGCTGCTCCACTACACTCTCCTTCTTCCAGGGCATCGTCGGCTCCTCCTTGAGCCTCAGATTACCCTCATGACTGTTACCCATGTCATGATAGGCAAGTGTTACCTATGTCTTGATATCCAACAGCTGCGCTCCACCCCAGGCTTTATGCTGTCGTCCGCTCCGCGGACTGAGGCTTGCGCCCGCCCGGCGCCGCCTTGAACTCCATCGTACCGTCGTCCACGCGCCCGAAGCGAAGCATCGAGAGATCCTTCACGTAGTTTTGGTGTAAGCGCCAGGGCGTTTTCGATCCCTGTTGCGGCAGGGTGTGGAGGGCTCGCAGCACGTAGCCGGAAGTGAAGTCGATGGCGGGCACCGCCGTGAGCTCGGGATCGTTGACGCGTGGGGTGCATTGCACGTAGCCGTGCTGGTCCATGTGTTTCAGCAGCCGGCAGACGTACTCGGATGTGAGGTCGCATTTCAACGTCCAGGACGCGTTCGTGTAGCCGAAGGCGGAGGCAAGGTTCGGGACATCACTGTACATCATCCCCTTGTAGGTGATCGTCTTCGACAGGTCGACGGGCGCACCGTCAACTGTGAGTTGCAGCCCGCTCATGAGCTTTAGTACCAGGCCCGTGGCCGTCACGACAATGTCAGCGTCGAGGTGCTCGCCGGACTTGAGCTGTAGACCAGTCTCGGTGAAGGTTTCAATCTGATCGGTAACAATCGTCGCCCGGCCGTCGCGTATCGCGTTGAAGAGATCCGAGTCAGGGACGAGACACAGACGCTGATCCCAAGGGTTATATTTTGGCGTGAAGTGCTTGAGGTCGTATTCTGCGCCGAGGTGATTTCGCACTCCCCGCGCCAGCATCCACTTAAAGATATCTGGCCGCTTCCGCGCCAGATTGTAGAAGAACTGCTGCAGCAGCACATTCTTCCAACGCGTGAGCGCGTAGGCCGCGCCGGCGGGTAGCACGCGTGCGCAACGCGTTCGCCAACTTGTCCTCGGCGGGCCGCGAGACAATGTAGGTGGGGGAGCGCTGGAGCATGGTGACATGCGCCGCCGTTTCGGCCATAGCAGGAACAAGCGTGACTGCAGTAGCGCCGCTGCCAATCACCACCACGCGCTTGCCTTCGTAGTCGAGGTCGGTGGGCCACTTCTGGGGATGGACAATCTGGCCACGAAATTTCTTGACGCCGGTCCAGTCTGGAGTGTACCCAGCCTCGTAGTCGTAGTAACCCGTACAGAGGTAGAGGAAGTTGCAGGTGAACGTTGCGACCAACTTCTCGGGACCGGTTTCGGCTTCGACGGTCCAGCGCGCCTCGGGCGTGGACCATGAAGCATGTCTCACCCGGTGGCCATAGCGGATTTCTTTGTCTACGTCGAACTCCGCGGCGGTGTCGCGGATGTAGTTGAGAATCGACGGCGCGTCGGCGATGGCCTTGGCGTCGCGCCAGGGACGGAAGCGATAGCCGAGCGTGTACATGTCGGAGTCTGAGCGGACACCGGGATAGCGGAACAAGTCCCAGGTGCCGCCCATGGCGTTTCGCCCCTCGACGATGGCGAAACTCTTCCGCGGGTGCCGCTGCCGCAGATGGCAGGCAGCGCCAACTCCGGAAAGACCAGCGCCGACGATCATGACGTCGAAATGTTCCATGCTCAACCCTGAACTACTATTGCGTTGTCACCCTCGTTCAAGTGATTGTCTGGGAGCGCGGGCGTCTCGGCCGCAAACGCGCCATCAGGCGCGCGGTCTTTGGGGGTGAATTGTTTCGCGCTTCGCGCTCATTGCGGGCGGGACGCCCGCGGTCCCAGCAAATCACTTGAACTCTTCGAGTACTGCGTACTTATCACAGAACCTCGGGTTTGGAAACACGGAATAGCGTGAGATCCAGCGGTTGAGGACAAACTCACTTTTTTACCCAGGGAAGCCGAAGCGGCAACCCTGGGCTGGAGGCCGATGCCCCGACGGGCATCACCGCGAACTTATCACTCGTGAGGGGAATTCCAACTTCTAAGGAAAGCTGTTCGTGAAAGACTTTGCATTCCTCGCGTCCGTTTTAGGTTGAGAGTGTAGCCAATCGCTACCGTACTTCCAGATCGGTCTGACCCAGGTCGCATTTGTTTGTGGTGGTCCCAGCCAAGCCAGCAGTTTATCCCAGGACTCGGTATCCGCCTCGGAGAAGGGTAGTGTTTCTAGGGTCGCTGTTGTAAGACGAGGCGCACAGAGCGTCTGGCTCAACAGGAAATTGAATGTTTCCCCCGGCAGCTTGCCGCCGAACCCGCCTACACGAATCGTTGTGTTCGGAACAAAATTCATCACCTCGATGCTGAAGATGTCCGAAGCTCCGTTGGTGAGGTTCTTCAAGGTTGGTTCAAACTTGATGCCGAGGAAACCGGAACTCCCGGTCGCGCGCGTCCACGACACGTTATAGCCGCCCATGTTGCCGTTGTAGACGCTTCCATTCGACGGGGCAATTCGCGTAAATGCGTCCGTGCCGATGGCTATGTAACCCACCGCAAACTTGCATTTGTTCGTGACGGCGAAGCGAATTGTCGTCCGCCCACCCGTGTTGGTTGAGTAGCCCAGGTATTCAAAGATATAGCAATTACCTTCCTGCTTGCAGCTAGTCGGGTTCGGTGTCGGAGTTGGCGTTGGCGTTGGCGTTGGAGTTGGCGTCGGAGTTGGCGTTGGAGTTGGCGTTGGAGTTGGCGTTGGAGTTGGCGTTGGAGTCGGCGTTGGTGTCGGTGTTGGCGTCGGTGTTGGCGTTGGCGTTGGAGCAGTCAGGGTAAAGGCAATGCGGCTGGAGCGATTGCCCACGTTATCGGTAGCGAAGGCGTAGAGTACTGGCGTTTCAGTGGGATCCAAATTCAGCGGGCCAGTGTACGGTTGGTAGTGAGTGGCGTCACTGGCATAGCTCAGGTCATGCACACCGGACTCGCTATCGGCCGCTGTTATGGTGACCTCTCTCATCGCTCCCTGTTGAGCTTCGCTAAAGCTTAGGGTGGGTGGCGTGACATCGAGCGCATTTGTGCCAGCGACGACTAGTGTAGGAACGACAACGGTATCGAGAGTGCCATTGCCATCAGAATCGTAACGCAGATTTTCCACACCAGCGGTTGTGACATTCAATTGGGCGGCTACCCCCGGAGGAAGAACCAGATCCTGATAGCGTATCAGGTCTGTGGGCGTAACGTTGTCCACCCCTTTCACCACTTTGATAGCCATAGGCTGGGCGGTGCTATTGAACGTGACGCTGTAGTCTTCGCTCGCGGAGACGGGCAATGCGATTTGCTCGGCGTTAACGCCCATGTAGAAGCTCTCCACGCCAGGCACTGTTCCCCGTATGTCGCCAATAATGGGAGCGGTGCTATGGCCATCGTTGTCGCTCACCACAATCGAAGCGCCGCCAATGATCGAAATGTAATAAGAAGGAGGCTCCTCCTCGTCAGGCGCCAGTGCTGCTTTGCTTCTTGAGACCAATAACGGAGAAGAGGGCACTGTGCCGCCTTTGAGCAAAGTCAGCACTATGTTTTGCACCTCCGGATTCTGAGTCAGGCCGGTATGCTCGACCATATCGGGATCGCTATTGGTCATCCTAAACAGTTGGGCATTCGGAGCGTTGAGATCGAACGCGCCGCGCCTGGATGCACTGCGCGCGGGCACCGTTCCGTCGCCCACCGAGAACCTGGGTTCAAGAATGTTACTTGGGGTGCAATTGAAACCAACAACATCACACACCACTTCAGTTCTAGCGATAGTTTGTGAGATGGTGTGGTTCCCAGCAGACTGCACACCGTAGAAATGGAAATAATCCACCCCGGTTGCGTCCGTCCTCCAATCATCCTGTGCTCCGTTCGCCGTGGTGTAAGAATGGAACAGGTCGGCTATTGTGCCGGGCGTGGTGTTGGGATATTTGGTGTCGAGAAAGTTGACCACTGCGTTGTGGTCATAAATGTCGTGATCCTCGCCGTTGCCGTCGTAATCCCAGCCCTGCTCGACGAGAATCGGCGATCCTTCCAGCGTCTCATAAGCCTGGCTCGGCAGCAGTTGAGCCGCGGCTGGCAGCGACGGCATGATGTATTTGATGTCAGGCCCTGCCGCAAGTGGAATGAGCTCCAGGGGACCTACTCTCAGGAAGTTGCCGCTCTCCATCGCGTACAACAGCTTCGGCGCGCCGAGCCAGGGAGCGCCAATGGTGATGAGTTTCTTGACATTGTGATCGGTGGGATTGTCGAGAATGTAGCGGCGTGCCAGAACACTCCCCATGCTGTGCGTCACAACGTTTATCTTGCTGCCGGGATGAAACTGTTCCACGCACTGAACAAAGGTCTTGAGCTTTTGTCCGGTCGAGCCGAGCTCCTGACGCCAGTCGTACACGAACTCAAAGAGATTTGGGTTTAAGTTCGGATCGGGATTTATCTGGTTCGTATCGCAGTGGGAGGGATCACCGTTCAGCTGATACTCATGGTAGCCACCGGTGGTTGTCAGAAAATCAAGAAGTGGACCGTAAACTGGCTGCCCCAGAGCGCTGCGGAGTACATCGACAGCTTTGATATTTGGGGACGGGGGAGGATCGCCGTTCGGGAAGAGGTTCAGACGGCGGCGATTCGAAAAAGGTCCCAGCCAAAGTTCGTCACCGTTAGGCGGGCCGTCGATCAGCGTGCTACCGGCGACCCCATGGATAAAGATCACCGGATTCGAATTCGTGCATCCACCGAATGACGGGTCACCATCAAACTGCGGATTTAAACCAGTCGGCGTATTGTTGGTCAGCCGGGTTTGGTTGGTGCCGTCGGCGTTCATGACGTAAATCTCGTAGTTGCCGTCGCGGATCGACTCAAACGCGATCTTGCTGCCGTCCCCGCTAAATGAGGGATAACCATCAATCGCCGTATTGTTGGTCAGCCGGGTTTGGTTGGTGCCGTCGGCGTTGATGACGTAAATCTCAGGGTTGCCGTCGCGGTTGGAAACGAACGCGATCTTGCTCCCGTCCCCGCTAAATGACGGCCACGCTTCATCCGTCGTATTGTTGGTCAGCCGGGTTGGGATGGAGCCGGGCTGGGCGTTCATCAGGTAAATCTCAGGGTGAGAGCTGTCGCGGTAAGAAACGAATGCGATCTTGCTACCGTCGGGGCTAAAGGACGGGGCGTTATCATACGCCGCATTGTTGGTCAGCCGGGTTTGGTCGGAGCCGTCGGCGTTCATTACGTAAATCTCGTAGTTGCCGTCGCGGAAGGAGGTAAATGCGATCTTGCTGCCATCTCCGCTTAATGATGGCTCCTCATTAACCCCCGCCGAATTGTTGGTTAGCTGGGTTTGGTTGGTGCCGTCGGCGTTCATGACGTAAATTCCCGGGCCGGGTACGGCACGGGTGGAAATGAAAGCTATCTTGCTGCCGTCCCCGCTAAATGACGGCGCCCTATCAAGCACGTCAAGTGGGGTGAGCCGGGTTGGATTGAGGCCGTCAGCGGTCATGACGAAAATCCCCCCATAATAACTGTCACGAGTGGAAATGAACGCGATCTTGCCACAGGGCGCCGGCGTCGGTGTGGGCGAGGCAGCCGTAACGAGCGGGTTGCTCTTGTTGCTGGAATCCATTGAGTTAGTTGCGGTGGTGGGCGCATAGCCAGTCCTGTTCGAACTGACCGCGCGGGCTAGTTCAGCAGTCGATTGACAAACAATCAAAGTCGTTACCAGCAATGCCAGGATTGCCACCGTAAATTTTGTCCTGTTTCTCATTTGGATTCTCATTTCTGCGCGGGCGTAAACCCTCGGGTGGTTGTGAAGTTTCATGTTCGGGCTCCTAACTTTAATTCCAGCGAGTTCGGGCAAATCTGAAGCAGACCAAGCGGTGTTTCGATAAAGTGAAACGAATTCGATTCAATGCGGCGAAAGATTTCGCGCAAGGTCAGGCCAGTTGCCGCAACCACCTGGTTCGGTGTCAGCCAGATCACGCGATCTCGGCATTGCTCACAGCGGGCCTGGACCGATTCCGACTCCGTCAGGCGGTAATAGCTCCGCTCCAGCGTTTCGAAAGTGATTACGGTTCGACGGCTAAACATCAGCCTCTCCCAGCGACAAATTTCTTGCGGTTCATGAGTGAGGCTTTTATTCTCAGGCTGCCCTGTAAGTCCTTTAAGAATCTCTTAAATTATTTCTTAAAGTCCCTTAAGGCATCATTTGTTGGACGTTGCGTGTTGGAGTTGCTCAAGTGCGGGCGTTTAGGTGCTGGTCATTTCACGCTGGGGGAAGAAAAATGAAGATGAAGCTTTTTGCAGCTGCCACCGTGGTAATAGTTCTTGGGGCAGTGACATTCGCAATGACTTGGACCTCTCAGAGGAAAAAAGAGATCGTCGGCATAACCGCGGAACAAGTGCGTTGGTCCACGCCGCCTAACTATAAGGATGGACGTCAGCGGGCACAGTTGTTCGGCGATTCCAGTCAAGGCGGTGCGTGGATCGATCGTGTCAGGATACCCACCGCCATGCGCGTCCTCGCCCACACGCACCCGCAGGACGAACTCGTTACCGTCATCGAAGGTACCTGGTATGTGGGCGAGGGGGAGAAGTTCGACTCAACTAAGCTAAAGGCCTATCCACCGGGCAGTTTCATTCTCATCCCTGCCGGCACGCCGCATTTCGTCGCAACGAAAGATGGCGCGGTCGTAGTTCAATTAAGCGGCAACGAAAAATTTCGCACTGACTATCTCGAGAAATAAGTGGAACTTCAGCTCATCCGTAACGCGCAGCGAATGGCAAGTCCATAAAGCTTGGCTACATTCTGCGGCTCGAATAGACCCCGTCTACGGCTTTTGGGTCTGACTTTGTTTAATACAGAATTCTTAGTTCCGAAGCTCCCGCCTAAACATTCCTTGTGCAAATCTCGCCCGTGGCTTCTGCTGTTTCAAGAACACCTCAGAGGGCCGTGAGCGCGCTTGGTGGAACTGATTGATGGTTATGGAAAAGGAGGGAGCGTCACTTAGGCTCAAAGGACCCCGCACAGGTACGAATCTTGCACGATACGGACGTGCTTTAATTTCCGAGTTCGAAAACCAGACATCGCGACAGTTAAGGTTTGCTCGTTATCAGAAGTCTAAAAGTCCAACTTGAAAGAAAAAAACATCATCAAAGGCAGGATGCGGACTTAATAGTCCGTCGACGGTGAAAAACTCGAACAGGCTCAAGCGCGCATATGCTCCATCCTTTGAAAGCCCTTGCGTCGAGCAGCAGTCATCGAACAAGCGGGGAGTTAGCTCAACAAGTGACAAAGAATCCTGAACAATCCCAACTTAACGCCAGCGAGGCGGTAGGCTCGGTGGAAGCCCCTAAAATGCACCCAATCCCCCTCGGAACAGAGGGACACCAGTTACCACTTACGGCTGGAGGTGTTAAGCAGCATTCCACCAGAAGAAAATTTCATGTGTTAGTGGTGGACGACAACCCCGACAAAAGTGAAATGCTCAAGTTGGCCTTGGCCATGGAAGGCTACGAAGTACAAACCGCCACAAATGGAAGAGAAGCGCTCGCGGCTATGGAGTCGTTTCAGCCTGACCTGATCGTTTCAGACATCATGATGCCGGAAGTAGACGGGTATGAATTGGCTCGGCGAATCCGGGAAAACCCACTTACCAGGTACATTCCTATCATCCTGCAAACCGGCGCACGAATCGAAGCGCAGGATTTCCGGCTGGGTGAAGAAGTAGGTGCCCTGGGGTTCATTACCGATACGTCAGATCTCGGTTTGCTGCTTGCGCGTAGCCGGACTCTACTAGATTTTCGAGCCCATCTCGACACCTGTGAAGAAGCCGCATTTACCGATCATCTAACTGGAGCGGCCAATCGACGGCGGTTCGACCAACAGCTGGAGCGAGAAATCGAACGCGCTGAAAGGTATGGCCATCCGTTCTGCCTCTTGCTGCTCGATATTGACGACTTCAAGAAAATTAACGATACGTTTGGGCACGAAACGGGTGACACAGTAATCCACCACCTGTCCAAAACATTGCACGACGGGATCCGCTCTCCGGATCTTGTAGCGCGTATCGGCGGCGATGAGTTTGCAGTGCTTTTGGTTGAGACGAATGTTGTTAAAGGTGTCGAAGTGGCCGACCGGTTGCGACACACGATTAAGACCAGCAACTTTCCCACAACGGGATCGGCAACCATTAAGATAACCGCCAGTTTTGGCATCGCAGAATTAGCTCCCGATGAGCGAACGACTCCGGAATTACTCGCTCGTCGTGCTGATGCCGCGTTGTACGAAGCCAAGCGTGAGGGTCGGGACCGCGTGAAGCAGGCACAACCACTCAGGCGAACTCGTGGGTCGGGCCGCTGACTGAACAAGGTTCCTTGCGGTAGTGCGCGGTTACGAAAAGGTGTTTTTGGTTGTGCGTGTCGACTTTCTACTTGATATGAAGGCAGCATCTTCACACTCGACTATGTCTGCTGCTCGCCGCACTGCGTACTTCGTGATCCTTTCGCGTTTTATCAGCGTCGTTTCATTTCGGCCATTGCGACGGTTTGACGCGACATTTTACTGTGAGCTTCAGGTCTTCTAACGATTCGAGGCATTTGGAGTTCGAGTACGGCTCAGTGAAATTCCGCGAGGGTTCAATTATGAAACCCCAGTTCTGTTCAGCATTCGCGAACCATTTCGTTACCTGTTTGACCACGCCATAGTAGCCACCATTGACTGCGGTGGTGTCGAGATTACTAAATTTCACATCGAATTTCACATAGGCGTGACTGAACCCGCTCACCCACCATGGGCATGCGAAAGGCTTCGTCCCCTTGTCATATCGACCGGCGAAACGACGGCAATCAGAAACGACGACACGATTCCAATTTTGAATGAGGTTAAAGCACGCATCCTTTTCTCCTTACGCCTGGATAGAAGTTAGTTGACATGGCAACTGCCCGATACTTGAGTTTCGAGCGATCTCATTACCGGAACGAGCATGTCCCAGTCTTCGGGATCTGTATCTGTTGTTCGGCTCCGTTGCCGAACGAATTTGGAAGGAACGAGACGCTAAGCGGTCCCTTTCCACCCTCGTAGAGATAGCACCAGCCGTTATGGTCGGCGAAGCCGTTGGGCTTCCCTTGAGCATCAGTTGTTGTTGAGAAGTGGTACTGCTGAACGCGGTCGAATACCAGGGTGACGTCCGCTGATTGGCCGACAGCTAATGAGGGGATCGGAATCTGTACGGGCACAAAGAGCTGACCGTCAAGTTGAGTCTTAGGGACGGTCGCGTATTGGGATTCAATTTTGGTTCCCGCGGGAACGACATTGTGTAGCCAGAGACTCGCCTTGAGCTCGCCTTCCGGGTGCGTCCAGCTGTGGTACGGCTTTGTTAGGGTCACTCGCACCGCCACCGTGGGGGGTTGGAAGACCGCACCTGTGGCCGGCCGGATCTCGGTACCCGGATATTTAGTGAAGCACGGCAGTGCGCCTGGGCCAGACTCGCAGTCAGGTTCCTTGGCCGATTTTTCAATTTCCTTTTGAAGCTGGTCCAGTCCGATCTGGTATCCCTTGGCGAAGCCCGCTCGGAGTTCCGGTGTGCAGGTGCCCCCCTGGCTCTCGAGAACCATGCAACTGTAGTCGACGGCGGCGTCGACCACGTTGCCTTTGGCGATGTCGTCCAAGTCAGGCAGGCTTGGTGGAATTCCGGCTGCCGTTAGGCCGACGTTAATCGCAACTCCGGCCAACTTCCTGGCGTTCTTCTGGCAATCTGGAGGGTTGCCCAACAAGCCACAGAACTTCTCGGCAAATTGGGCGGCAGCCAACTTTTTGACCTCGTCGTAGAACGCAGAAATCACCTTGTAGGCTTTGAACCAGCCGCCTGGGTAATCCCAGATCGTCTTCGCCTGGTAGCTCATCGAAGGGTGCGTTGGGCAGTGGTCAGTCTGGGGCTTGTACTTCGCGAGTTTAGGGACCGGGGAGAAGATCGGGTTCTCGTTGAAATACGGGTTCTTAATCACGAAAACACAACCCTCGCGGTTCGGGTCAGGAAAAATCGCCGGCGTGAACGAGAGTATGTCGAGCTTGTAATTTCCCGCTGCCTGATTTTGCTTCGAATTGCCGTAATCAAACGGGCCAAACGGATCTTTAATGCCGGGCACGTAATGGGCGACGATCGTATTCGACGCTGGTCCAGCCGGTTGTCCGTTGAGCATCGGAACGAGGCGGATGTAAAAGTCGATTGCGCGCCGCCGCATGGTTTGAGGCGAATTCAGGGGCGGGAAGCTTCCGAAATTGATGGTGAAGGCGGACGATGAGACATTTCCCTCAGCAACCAGGCTCGGTGGCGGTCCACTGGCCGAGTCGGGGAACGGCTTTACTGCCACCTGCCAACGCCAAGCCACCTGATTCGCGTCTGAGACCGACTCCCGGATCAGATGCTGGTGCAGGTCCAGTCTGTTGAAGGTCCTCTCCGTTCCAGCCTTCGCCGTAAAATCATTGGTAATGCCGCTGGCGTTGGCAAAGAAGAGTTGAGGAGCGGCGATTTGCGGGTGACCCCCTCCACGCTGTGGTTCATCAACTCTCCGTCTTTGTCCTGACTGCGGATCTTGCGTACCGTCCATAATACGCCCGACGTCACGAGTCGAAGACTTCGACCGCAGCTCAATACGATCCAGGCCGACGGAGAAGCTCTTGGCAGATGCCGACTTAGTGAACACCGTGATCAGGAATTCATGGTTGCTGGCGTCGAGTTGATGCTGACCCAGGCTTTGACTCCTGGGCGTGACTTTTGGCGCATAGCCATCAATGTCGTGGACGGCGTCACCATCAAGAAATACACGAAACGTCCCGAAGTCGGGTGCCGCTGTGTAATGCAGTATGATCTCGTAGGTGCCTGCGGCAGGTGGCTTGAACCCGTGCCTGAGATTAGGCCAGTTACGAATCGGCTTGTCGACCGGTGGAGGCGGAGTCCAAAAGAGTTGAGCATCACCGCTCCAGCCTGCGCCGAAGCCAGACATTTCCTGACGAACTACGTTGCCCGCACTCGCCTTCGCCGAACCCACCCAATCCTCGCACTCAATCGACAATGGTAATTGGCGCATTTGAGTTGGTATTCCTTGCCCTCTTTGGGACGCTCCGGGTTGTGGGAATCCGAACTGGACGATCGCAAAACAAGAAAGGATGAGCATGAAAATCCATGTACAGGTACGGCAAACCAATTGCCGTGAAAAATGTCCAACACCGCGTTGCATCTTTGGACCTCCTCTATCTCCTGACGATTCACGTTACGCTGCAATTTAACGATATGCTTCAGCTTGTCTATGAGCGTGTTCATCTCGGGCTCAGCGCGTTTTTGAAATGACAGTCGCTGCTCGAACAGTGGGTTGGCGCGAGTGGGGGAATAACAGGCCAAAATCTAAATCCAGGAGAGGGGAGTGTCAACGATAGTTTCGGTTGCAGTTGTATTGTGAGGAAGAGCTCGAAACGTTCGAGGCGTATCAGCGTGAGGAAATTGCCGTCCGGTATTCCTGAATCGATAACGGCCGAACGTGGAATCAATCAAAACCGGCAGTGGTGTTACTTCCACTCCCCCACGAGCACGAACGGCGCCCAGTAATAAGGCGCGCTAAATTTTTTGCCGGAGAGCATTGCGAGTTGCGCTTCACGCATCGCATCGGACGGCGACCGGTTTGGCCCAAGCAGGCCCTGGTAAAAGGCGGTCATCAAGTCAGCTGTCGGTTTATCTGCGACGGACCACAGAGTGACGCCGACCGTGGTCGCACCCGCGTACATGAACGCTCGGCTTAAACCAATCACGCCTTCCCCGCGCTTTACCTTACCAAGTCCCGATTCGCATGCTGAAAGCATTACAAGTGGAGCGCCAAGCCGGAGATTGAAGACTTCAGCCGTCCGCAGAAAGCCATCATCGTCGCTCTTGTTTCCCACCAGCGACAACACCAAACCGCTAAACTGTGGTCTGGTTGCGTCGAGGACTCCGTGAGTAGCAATGTGCACCGCGCGATAGCTTTCAAGGTCGCGGCTCTTAAGATCATCCTCGTTGGCGCCGAGATCGAGCCACAAATCTGCCGGCGCGCCGGACGCTTTTGCCAGCCGCCCAATCTGTTCAGCTTCGATCCTGGTTCCGGCTAAGCGCGGCAGAATGAGCGGGCCACTCGACTGCGTCGCCGGACCATTAACATCTTTCACGGCGCTATCGAGCCCGAGCCCCCTGGTTACTTCAACCCGACTGGCGGCAGATCCCGCTTGCGCTCGTGGATCGCTCGCACTGAATACGGGATCTGCGACCAGCAAAATATTGCGCCCAACGGTCCGTTTTTGCTCTCGTAAGGCCGCTGTAACTGATGCCGAAGGCGCGTAACTTATTTTGTTCGTCTTGATCAGGTAATCAAGCGAGCTGTAGTCGCCGCCGCGATCAGTTGTTACTAACGCTTCGAACGGAACGAAGTTCAGCGCGCCATCGGCCACAATAACTAAACGCCGGTTGCCAATCATGGATGCGGCCGGGGCCAAAGCCACTTTATAGAGCGCGTGCGAAGCCCGTGCGAAGGCTGCAGTGTCTGTGGCCGGGGCTGCTGTGCTAAGGCCCAGGCCTCTCTGCTGATCGGACGTTGGCACGTCAATCCCGACGTTACGTCTTTGCAATCTCGGGGGAATCAATTGGGCGCGAAAGTCCATTGCCAACTGGTCGATGGTCGAACCAGCCGGGAGCTTGAAGAGGGCAGCGTTCTGCCGAGTAATAACCCACAGGTAAGAACTCTGCTCACCAAGGCTGTACTCGAGCAGCGCTGTTTCATCATCCAGGACTTGTCGCTGAACTTCCTCGAGTGTTAAGGAACGCGTATGGACCAAAGAACTAAGGCGCGGACTGGCGGCCTTTATCTGGTTCTCAAGACCCTCAAACTCAGCGGCCAGTCGTTCCAGCTCAGCTTCCAATTCAGTGAAAGTTTGTTTCGGCGTTTCACCCGCAAGCGAAACACCTGTGAGTTGCGCTCCGATCAGTTGCTGTTCCGCGAGATTTTCACTGCGGCTCTTGATTAGATTGGGCGGCACTCCGGCCGAAATCACAGCGTGGCCGTCAGCCAAAACGTCAAGTAGCGAACGCGCTCGCCGCTGTTCCGCAATTCGGAATCCTTCAGCGGAGAATCGCAATGAACTTCCTGTTGCAGCCGTTGGCTCATTTCCCTGTGCGGCCATTTCGGCGTTCAGCGCCGCAGCTTCCTCAAAAACCTGGCTGGTAGTTGAGAGAAAAGTGGTGCGTGCTTCATGGCCGCGGATACTTCCTTCAACTACCGTTTCGATGCTCGCCAGGGCGTCGCGATAAGCGTTTTGCGCGTCAGCTTGTAGCTTGGCTGCTCTTTCCTGGGAGCGCAAACGGACCCACCCGCCACCGCGTGCTGGTACTGAGCTCATAGGGGAAGAGGCATGAGCTGCACGAAGATCCTTATCGGTTCGCACTCGTGTTGTCTGAGCGCGCTGAGACAAGGCCCAAAGAGTTTTACCCAAACCGGCTTGGGCGGCCCACTCCAGGTCAATTCGACGATCGCGACGGGCTAGTTGAATTGCTTCGTTATATCGAACGCGTGCGGCGGCAAGATCTCCCTTGCGAAATAATACGTCGCCCAGGTTGGTGACTGCTGCGACACGGAAGCGCGTGGCTTCCTGATTTCGCGCAGTTGGTAGGGATGCAGCTGCCAGCAACTCCTGGAAGTCTGCTTCAGCATTATTGTTTTGGCCCAACAGATAATCAGCTCGACCTTCTCCGAGTTTGTTTCTTGAATAGGCAAAGAATGTTTTGTGCCGAACCAGGTCTGTTGGAGAGGGTGGAGACGCTTGTGATCCGAACTGTGCGAAAACTGCTTTGGCCTCTGCGATGTTATCCAGCAGCAAGTAGGTTTCGCCGATCTTGCTTATCATCAAACTCGCATTAAGCACTTCTTTGTTCGCAACAAACGCCTGACGCGCACTCTGGAAGTAACCAAGCGCAGCCTCATATTGCCCTTCCTGCAAATACAAATCGCCGAGGGCATCGCTGGTAACACCGATTCCATTCATATCGCCGTCACGCTTGTATGACTTGAGCGCCTCAGACAAAGGGCCCAGCGCGGCGTAAAAATTGAAGTGAGCGAGCAGGTTTCGGCCCTGTTCGAGTTTGTCCCTGGCCGATCCCTGACCGCTGGAATTCCCGGCTGGCGTGGGTTGTGTGACAGGACCAATAACCACGCTGAGCGGTTTGCACACGTCTGTCCAGGTGAGCGTGGCCGTGACGCCAAAACTGCCGGCCATGATTCCGGTCAGGGTGCGGTCCATGGAATAGGTTCCGTCCGGTCGCACTTCTGATGCGCGGATGTCGAGGTGTTGTCTATCACCTCCGCTCATCTTGATCACGCTTGGTGAAGTATTCTCCAGATCCAACGACTGGTCTCCGGCAATGCCTCCGAGCCCGAGAGCAACCACGCGCAGCGTCGTTGTCTCTCCTCGAAGCAGGTTCAGCTTGGGCGCGGACAAATTGATGCCAAGATTTCGAAATGGGCACTGCATTCCCATGCCGTTTTCATGAGCCTCGAAATTAGTTTGTCCCAGAGAATCGCTCGCATTTCGCACGATTAAAGTTCTGGGCGACTCAGCCACGGGCGGCATCATTTTTCCGCCAATCTTCACATAATCCTGCGGCGAGAAGATGCCGTTGCCAGGGCCTTTGATCTGAATCAATCGGCCCTGCTGACCGCCCGTGGGAATCGTGAATTGTGGGGGACTCGATAGTGGTGTTGCGGATATGGGAATAGTTGTAGTGGCCGCCTTCTGACCTCGTTGCAAAAGGGAAATGTTCTTTGAGTTCGGGTTGAGGGGACGAGGTACGCTCCAGCTGAATGTCTCGGCTCCGACCAGTGTCTGCTGTCCTTCCACTACGAGTACATGCCGTTTGAGTTCAGTGAGGTTCTGGGCCCGCTCTGCATCATTCTGGCCGATAGATTCGGCTGTCACTGTACCGGAGATCGTATCGCCGGCCGCCATATCGTCCGGAAGATTTACTTTGATAACTCCTTGCGGTGTCGTGAATGTGGTGATGTAGAGTCCGTTGGCAGAACTGGAATCAACGCGATATCCCGCGGCATTCTGCGCCGCCGCGTGCGGGGCGACTGGAATTATCGCGATCGAGATGAAGGTGATTGCAATCAAAGCCGCGCCGGCAAGGCGGGCGAGCAAGGCTGAGGCGCTATTTGTTATTGTCATGGACTCAAGGCAAACAAGTTTCTTGATTTACTCCGGCGATTCCTCGTGCGCTTGAACTCCAGGTTGCATCGGTCCTGTTCCGCCAGAGACCTCGGCGCGGTGCGCTAGTATCCACCTTTGGCTCACAAGGCACTGTTATTGGACTCTTGAGGGACTCGTATTTTTGTGTGGTGCACCTCGCACCTCTACCTGTCGGTGCGGGAGCGGATTGAACTTCTTCAGCCCAATTTTCGCGTTGAAGCCGAAACGAACCATCTCGAAAGAGGTCAGATTCAATCAATGCTCACTTTAACTTTTCGTATTCCTTTTTGGCTTCAATCAAAATTGGAATATCCGGATCGGCCTTGAATCGGGCAGCCGTCGTTAAATGCAGTGTTAAGTTTCCGAACTCGTGCCAAGAATTAATTCGGCATTGACGGGCGCAGTCCATTCACTGTAATGCTGTGCCGAAATTACTGAACCAAAACATACGGACTTCAATTTTTTTTGAGTGATGCGAGAGCCAGATCTTTTTCTCTCTCCTGTCTGATTTTCATGATTTTTCTCCGTAATTAGTTTTGAGAGAAATGGTTCCCTCTGTTTATTAGCGCGACCGGTTTTGAAACGGCTTTTTGTAGTATCTCCCGCAATTGATGACACAGTAAAGGGAGCTTCTCTGGAGCTCCCTTTATTTATTATTACTGAAAAAACAGTAACAGCTGTCTCATCCTAACCTCAGACTTGAGGTTAAACGACCCGAGTCGCACGCAATGGCAATGGCGTCCGCCGCGAAGACAAGAAAATCGCGTAATATATTTTGGGCCGGCTTTCAGGCTGCGTTATCAATCCGTCTAGCATCTGATTGGCGAGGTGATTCAATCGCGTCATGGTCGGAAGAACTCAAACAAGCCTGAACAGGTTCTTGCTGTCTATGACAGTTGTTCTGCTCAGCTGCACACTTGCGCGGGCTGACAACGATTGGAAGCGAGATCTCGGTCGGGAAAATCACATCGCTTATATTCTGCTTGACCATTTGAAATCAGGTAGGGATACGCCTCAGATCTTTCCTAATGATTTCAACTTACCTTTCTCAACTTTCTATAAAGACCTGAAGTGGCAACCGAATGAATGCTGGGCCGGAAGTGCCTTGAAGGAGGGCGTGAGTGCTTACTGCCTACCTTATGCAAGGCTAGGAAAATACTATCCGAATGCTCGCAACCCCAATGAAAACATTTTTAGTCCCATGGGTGCTTGTGCCGGCCTCTATGTCTGGCACAACGCTCAAGAGAATAAGTATTACTTTTGGTCCCTCTGTTGGAATGTCGCCGGTGTGCTGGGACCCTTCATCGGTGATCCGAGGATGGAGTTGCCACATGCAGTTATGCCGCGGAAGGGCCAGCGAAGTTTTCGAGGGGTTAAATTGACGGTCGTTTCTCAGCGCTGGGTGTATCCAAACCCCGAGGATGCGCGCGTTCCACGTGATGAGCACTACGACTGCGCTCATGGACATGCGAGTGGTCGATCGGTTGAAATGCTGAGGCTCAATAGTTTCATCACGCGTCTTCGGCTGACAAACGGCAGTCAAAAGGATATCTACTATCAAACTGAGGATGGCGATAAGCCGGCAACTTGTGGCTTGCGTAGCGATCTCCATAACAAGTGGGATCAAGCATTGAAAATGGACTACGAGTGTGATCTTGCCGGTGACGCATGGGCGAAGCTGGCGCCAGGAACGTCGATTGAGTTTGATAAGAGAGATCAAGCCTTCGCCAAGGGAGTTGTTGGCTTTGTCGTGCTATTGAATGAAAGACCAAGTTATTGGGACCCCAGCAAGTTATTGGGGACCTACCCTACAATGTATGGCCGACATTAGTGCGCGTGGCGATCAAACGAAGTCCGACCTCGATGCCCTCCGAGAACCGCGCTTTTTGAATAGAGCACATAGTCCGCAGGCGAGTCACTCTCTGCGTGCTGCTTTTGATGCACGAGTCCGTAGTAGCGGGTGAGTCGAAACGAGCGTGGTGGACTTGATCGTCGTAGACGGCTGGTCGTCATCTGCGCCTAGCACGACCAGGATCAAAGTGCAGGACAATCAGCCGCCATCGCTTCAACTCACACTAACGCCGACGTTGCTCGAGCCGGCTGATCACAAGCTGGTTCGCATCGAAGCCGTGATTAGTGTCTCCGACAGCTGCGGCGACGCTCAACCGACTGTGGTTTTGACTTCGATCACCAGCGACCAGCCTGACAACGGCCTCGGCGATGGTGACACAGCAGGCGACATTCAGGACGCGGCCTTTGGCACATTCGACCGAAGCTTTCTCCTGCGCGCTGAACGCGGCGAGAACGATCCACGCGGGCGCACTTACACCATTACTTATACAGCCGTCGATGCCAGCGGCAACTCCACGCAACGGAGCGCAACGGTTCGGGTTCCACACTGACGGTAAAACTAATCGCTCCGCCGACCAAGAGCGCGGCCAGTAGCTGACGCAATCCTCTACTCAGGATCGTTTGGATTATTGAACAGGACGGTGAGCTTGATGCTTCCATGACCGAACTGAGGGAAGTTAAGCGCCTGGCGATTACCAGGGTCGAGATTCGATGCCGTGTCCTCTGGGGGAAAGAGGATCAGCGAGTTTAGAAAGGCGATAACGCGTACCTGGTCGTTAGCCGAAAGTGACTTGAAAGCATCACGTGCCGCTTGCGCTTCGCGGCCGTGGCGCAAGATTACTTCCGCCAGATTAATACTCCGGCCATCGTGCCCGTAAGGCGCTGTAGAACCTACACCCCAGAGCGGTGTGGTTAGAAACTGCGTTCGCAGCGTACCGTCGTAGTTGCGCTCGTAGAAGTTCGGTCCCACGTCGTGACGCTTGAAATCCGTGAAAATGTTTTTGACTAGAAATGATCCCAGCTTTGGCCGTTTCAGGGTGGGAAAGCCGGTGTGATCGTCAGTCTCGTTGAAGAAAGGCGTAGCGGTGGCAAACAAGTTGTTAAAGATGCCGTTGACAGGATCGTAAACGGTTTCGAGATCCGCGAGGCGCCGGTCATGGTTGATCTGCAAATCGGAGATGTGGCACTGCGCACAGCCGATTTGCTGGAAGATGGCCCGGCCCTTCGCCGTTTCATTGGTCTGCTGGTAGGCGCCGGGCTTGAAGTAGTTGAGCAGATAAAACTCGAAATGATCGACGAGGCTGGTGGGAATCTCATTGGCTATACCATCCCCATCCGGGTCGGCGGCCGGGTTGTCGGTCGGGGGACCTTCGACTTGATCGAGCGAGCCGTCGAGCACCATGCCGGCCGGGGTGATGATTCGACCACCGTTGTGCGCTCCCATCAGCTCAGGGTCAACTGCCTGTAGTCCCATCTCGTTCTGAAGCGCGCCAACCACGAATTCGCGGATTGAGATCGTGCCGCCGTGCTGGAAAAAGGGGCGCACGCGCAGATCGGGATCGACGCCCTCGACGTGCGAAGCGTCAACTGTGCCATCGCTGTTGACGCTGAGGGAGCCGTAATTGATGCCCTTGCTGACAAGTGTCTTGCTCACCGTGTGGTGGCTACTCTGCGCGTCCGCGACAGCTTGCGCACGAATCGCGCGCAGATCCGAGGTTATCTCGTCGGCCAGCATCTCCTTCAAGCCCAGGCCAAATAGATGTGGCGCATCACGACTGTCCGGCCTGGTCGCTACGTCGCCGCCAAATCCTGCTGCTCCACGTGGCCGGCCGTGACAACCGGCGCAACTGTCGACCAGTCCCGCGCCCAGAGCGAGGTTGATATTAATGTCGCCAGAGCCATCGGGGCCGGCGAGTGGCCCCTGTCCCTGTGCGCGCAGGAACTTGCGTTGGAAAAGCTGTCGTCCGCGCCGAATCGCTCGGAAGGGGTCGCGCGCGATGATGAATGAGGACGAGTCAGGTGTCAGCAAATCGCCACGCCCGGCGCCGACTTCCAGCGCGAGCGACTTGGCGATGCCGGCGTTCGCGGTATTTGGGTTCTGCGTCCGATCAATTGATTGAGAGAGGACAGGGAGCGCAGCCAGCCAGATAGCAAGGGCTAACGATATGAGCAGCACGGCAATGTGGAGTTTGTATGTCTTCATAATTAGGGTCCTTCCTTATGTAATAGGTTTCGTTGCGGTCTGGATTTTTTGGATTTCTCGAGATCTCAACCTCCGCCAACACTGATTGACGCTGGACTAAAGTGTCTTCTGGAGGTTTCTCCTTTACTTCCGTCACAAATACACTGTCGGGGCTTTTCTCATAGGGTTCGTGATAATCGCGCTCCAACGCTTAACGAAAGAGCACATATAAAGGAATTCCGAGGAATCGCATTCCTTAGTAGGGAACAGCCGCGGAGTGTCTCCAGGAGAAGGGCCCCGCGCGACGAAACGAGCGGGTGCCGCCTCTCCGTGAGATTGATCCGGGCTTCAGCGCCGGTGGCAGCCGTAGTAGTCCAGAGGGATCCCGATATCGGGCAGGAACGTGTACTCCCCACTCGGCTCGGTTGGACACGGCTGTCCATCGAAGATGTCGGCCCGAATTAGCGTCTCCGTTCCGGTGAAGTCCGGAACGTCCGACGACGGGTCAGTAGTGTTGAAGAAATAGAGAAGCTGCACGACTGGCTGTGTTGGAGGCCATTCCTCGCCGGGCGGCGAGCAATGGACCCCGAGGGTCGGCACGTTGAAGCATGTCCATCCGCTGTCACTGAGTTGCTTCGGGCTGAGCCCACGCGCCTGGTTGGCCGCAGTGGTTGGTTGTAAAAAAACAACGAGGGCCAGGGCGAGCGTAAATGCAAAGAACTTGAATATTCTCATTGGTTCTCCTTAGGGATGAGTTTCAAACTCGTTAGACTAAAGTGTTTCATGGAGGTTGCTCCTTTACCTGCAGACATCGTGAGAAAACACTTCTTTTCGGTTAGAGAACTTGACGGGCTAATACACCCAACAAGATGGCTTGATTGCTGTCAACGCGGGTCGTGATGGAATCAGCCCACAATCCACCGTCCTGTTTGAGGCAAGTTACCCGTGAACCTGGGAAAAGTCCTGAGGAATCCACGAGGAAGTTCTAAGGAAGTTCTAAGGGGCGGTCATGTCTGTCGCTTCTAAGCATTTTCACCAGTTTGGTGTTTTCACCGTCGACGGTGATCAAAAGGTCCTGCTGCGTAATGGCGTGCCTCTGCGTCTGGCCCCGAAGGTTTTCGACACGCTCCTGATTTTGCTTGAGAACGGCGGTCGGATTGTTAAGAAGGAAGAGATGATTAGTCGGCTCTGGCCCGACACCTTTGTTGAGGAAGCAAATCTGACCTTCAACATTCAGCAACTGAGGAAGACACTAGGCGACGATGCGCGCCATCCGCAATTTATTGAGACAGTAGCGCGTCGTGGTTATCGTTTCATCGCACACAGGAGTGTTGTTCTTAAGAATCGCTTATCAGAATAACATCCCGGGCCGATGTGCCGCGCTCGCAGACAAGTGTTTTGCCGTCTGGCGAGATGTCAAACGAGAAGATGAGATCGTTTTGGAATTGAGTAACCGGAACGGGCCTGCCACCGTCGATCGGCTGACGCCAGATGTTACTCACGCCGTCAGCGGTCACGATGTAAAGTAATCCGCGGCCGTCCGACGTCCAGCGAATACGGCCTTCCGGTAAGGCCACGGAGAACGTCTTAATTGGCTTACCGCCGGTCTTGAACGGAATTAATGCAAGCTGCCACTCATCTGCAAACATCTCGGCGTGCCACACCGCAACAAAATTTCCGTCGGGCGATATGGCGGGCGCTGTGTTCCATCTGTCGTTCAGCAATACAGGCGTGCCGCCGTCAGAGGAAACCTTTTTAAGTGGAAATGAACCAGGGAGGTAGTTGTGGAAAACGACAGATTTACCGTCAGGTGAACAATCTGGTTCAGCTTCTTCCTCGTTGTCGTCGGTCAGTTTATGGGCCTCGCTCCCGTCAGCCAGACTGCGGTAAATAGAATACGTTTTGCCGCGGCTTGACCTGAAGAAAATAAAACGCCCGTCAGGCGAAGAGGCGGGGCTGTAGTTGCCGCCGACATCTTTCGTCAATTCGAGATGGTTTCGATCATCCGCATCCATTTGCCAGAGATCCCCGACGCCCGTTGTTCGCGAGGAGTAAAGCAATTTGCCCTGCGGTGTAAAGGCAACATCAATGTAGTTGCTCGAGCCGGACGTGATCTGCTTGAAATTCTTCGGATGCGCGATCGAAACCGACCAAAGCTGCGTCAAAGTGACATTTTGGATCGTCGCCAACCTTTGTCTGTCGTTCGCGAGGCTTATGCCATCGTAACGACTCAGATCATTCGTCATCTTTTGTACGGTTTGTTTTGCAGGATCGATCTGCCAGAGTTGAAAATTATCATCAGTTTGATGTTGAGCGGAAACGAACAGACCATCGGTTTCCCATTCCAGGCCATCCACAAGCTTCCATTCGTTGGGTGATAGATCCGTTACGCTGCCATCTCTTGGATTGACAGCAATAAATCTGCTCAAGACCTCCCGGCTATCCGTTCTTAAAGTAGCGATCTGGCTGTCGTCAGGCGACCAGGCCGGTGGTGCATCTATTGACAGGCCGATGGGCTCGTGCTCCGCATAAACCTGATGCTCGTTGGAGCCGTCGGCGGACGCAACCATCAATAGCATATTTCCTTCGGCCTCCGACCGGCACATCGTAAAAGCTATTTGCCTGCCGTCATGAGAAAGGCCGATCGGACCGGTAACATTTTCCAAGAGCCTTCGCGTCGGTCCACCCAAGACCGGAACCGAATAGAGAGTCCCGTCAAATTTTCGAGGCTCGGATGTGATGTAATAGATGATGTCGCCGTCGCGTGAAAAATCTACACCTAGGAAGTCGACGCGGTGGGGCGGAACGATTTGAACTCCACTTTCAACTGCCGTACGCCGTAGCCAGAGACTTTGTCCCTCTTTTTCCTCAAGAACATATGCAACCTGTTTACCATCGGGAGAAACCGCAGCCTTCAAGGCTTTCCCGCTGGTCAGCCTCGTCATTTGCGCATTCTGGAACCTAATTCGGGACCCTTGATTTTTGGCAACATTCCCCTTCCGCCAAGGATAAAAGGCAAGAACAACCAGAGTAATGAGGACGCTGAAGATAAGAATGAAACGCAATCTTTGCGGTGGGGCTTGCTTCAGAGATAGGCTAAGGCCTGCGGGTTGGAAAATATTACCGTTTTCGATCTCGATGATTCGCTTCTCGAGATGGCGGACATTGGTTTGGTCGCGAGCTTGTTTATCGGAGGTTTCGCTCACTTGAGCGATGAAGCGATAGCCCCGCCGCGCAACTGTCTCAATAAAGAAAGGTTTGCGCGCATTGTCGCCTAGTGCCTTCCTCAGCTGCTGAACGTTGAAAGTTAGGTTTGCTTCCTCAACAAACGTGTCCGGCCAGACACGATTCATCAACGCTTCCTTTTCAACAATTCGGCCAGCGTTTTCAACCAGAATCAGAAGAGTATCGAAGACCTTCGGAGTCAGCGGCAGAGCAGCGCCGTTACGAAAAAGAACCTTCTGTTCAGCGTCGACGGTGAATTCGCCGAACCGATAAGAATAGTGAAGAGCCGCAGAGATGGCGTTCGCAGAACTTCCTTGGAACTTCCTCATGGATTCCTCAGGACTTCTCAAAGCTTCCCGAGTAGCTTCGCCGGAAAAATTCGGTCGGGGTTCGCGGGGGATGTGGATAAGATCTTAGCAGGGTCCTCTCGTTGGCGCAATGAAATCGAGCTGGGCGGTGGCTACTGGATTATCACTTACGGGTGATAGAAAGGGGAATCCATGTCAACACGCAGCCAGCAGCAAGCGACAAGTGCCCAGCCACTGAGGCGCACCGGAGCCGCGGGCGTTAGGCGACTTACAAAGACCCAATCACTCTAGCGCGCAAAAAGAGCAATCTACATTGGCCCATTTAGAAATCAGTCAAGTTTCGCTCAGAGTCTCAAACCCAACCGATCGCAAGGAGCGCCTACAGGTTGTTCGACCGCCCGCTGGATTGCGCACCTCAGTTTGTCTTTACCATCGCTTCATCGTTTTTCATTCCAATCGCTCTGGCGTCTTCCAGGTCTGGCGTATGGACCGCGACGGTAGTAATCCCCAGCAGTTGACTTCTGGCGAAACGGAAAGCGACTGGCCACAGTTTTCGGCGGACGGAAAATTCGTTTTCTACCAGCACTCCGAGCCGGGAGACACGACCTCGCTCTGGCGTGTTCCGGCGGCCGGTGGCGTGCCTGCAAAAGTCACTGACTGTTGTGCTGTCCGACCTGCAGTTTCTCCGGATGGTAAGTGGTTGGCTTTCTGGCAAAACGAAGGCAAGCCGAGGTCGCCGTGGGAACTCGTGCTTTTCTCATTGGAAAGCGGCAAGCTGGTTAAGACCTTTGCAATGGGCCCGGCCGTCCAGGTTAACTGGGACTCGATACTCCGTTGGAATAGTGATAGTCAAAGCCTGACTTACCTGGCTAACAGTGGCGGCGTCGACAATGTCTGGGCGCAACCTATCGACGGCCGCCCTGCGAAACAAGTGACGAACTTTACTGACAACAAAATCTTTTCGTTTGACTGGTCGCGCGAAGGAACTCTTGTCACTTCAAGAGGTGTGGTTACCAGCGACGTGGTCTTAATCAGCGATGCAGGCCCGTAAACGGCAAACGCGCCTTATCAGAATGAAAAACGCCTGCCGGGTAATCACTTCGGCTTGTCAGACAAAACATAATCAAGAGTTGTTTCGGACGAGCTATCGCGCGACCGCTTCTTAGGTGTCTACCATTCGGATTCAACTGATGGAGGGAGATCTTGCGAGTTCTTAAGCAGACTCACGAGCTGCCAGATCTCTTCATCGGATAGCATGCTTCCCCACGCGGGCATGCCGGTATTTCTTATGCCATGCTTGATGGTCCAGAAGAGTTGCGAGTCTGTGTAATTCGGCATTCCTCCAGAGAGCTGCGGCGCTGGCGGATAGAACGATTGCCCGTAGGGGCTTGGATTGTTTCCCGGTGTGCTATGACAGCGCGCACACATCGCTTTATAGGTACTCGCTCCAGCCTTGAGATTCTCCTCATTGACTGCAAGACGATTCGTATCTGCGGAAGCATGTCTGACAATCGAAGCGTGAAGCACCAGAGGCATGACCCGCGCCTCAAGACTTGAGTGGCTCCCGTCCGCATTCACAGGCATTAACCCCAGGCGCATTACCGTGAGAACTGATAGCAGCAATATCACTAACATCAGAACCGCACCTAACAAAACTTTTTTCATGTCTTTCTCCTCGGCTCGTTCGAGTTTGGCCGCGACCCTGGCCCATCGAAGATCAATAAAATGTGGGAGGAACTCAGCGTGTGATTCAACGCGCGAGCTGGAGATTAAACAGCCAACATATCTCCAACCCACGCGTCGAACCCACAACGTCCATTCTGACGAGCCCGCCCGCCGTACAAAGACTCCCCCTCTGAGCCTTCGTACTCGCAATGGACGCTGAATCATCCAGAGAGTCATTCAGTAACGACGATCGTTCCGGTCATGTCCTCATGACCTTCGCCGCAGAATACATCACATGAGAAAGTGAACTTGCCTGTCTTGTTCGGATTGAAGTGAATCCGGGCGGTCTCTCCTGGGTTGATATCGGCACGAATCCCAAACGCTCGCAAGTTGAATCCGTGCTTGCGATCCTGCGAAGAGATCACCAATACAACCGGCTCGCCCTTCTTCACGGTGATCGTGTCAGGCGTGAAATCGAACTTCTTCGCTGTTATGTGAATCTCTCTTTCTGCTGGGAGTGCATAAACGCGAACGTGGAGAGCGAATGCCGCTATGATAGCTGCGCTCATGACTAGCGCACCTGCGATTAAGACTCGGTTCTTCCGACGCATAAAATTTATCCTCCATTAAGATTAAGTTCCGTTATGTCGTACTTGGCTCGCCTTGCCTCAGCTTCGATATTTCTCAAACCGAGCCCCTTATAGGGCGCGCTTGCATCCCAGGGTATTGGCGCTTTCTTGGGCACGGAGCCCGGAGCCGGTAAAGGAAACATCAGTGACTTCGCGGAGTGATGCGCTATGTGGCCAGTCATTTGGTGGTGCTCCTGATGAATGTGCCCGTAAAAGACGGTCACATTCTGGTGCGGCATTAGCGCCTCAATCACTGCGGAACCATCCCTGGTTGCCCAGTCCCAGTCGGGATACAGATCAAACAGCGGCCGGTGTGTCAACACCACGATGCGCGCATCTGCCTTCTGTTGCTTCAAGTCGGCTTTGAGCCAGTTGAGTTGTGATTCGCCTACGATGGCTCCCGGATCGGACACGTTATCGAGCACGATGAAATGCACGCCCTTGTGATCGAATGTGTAGTTGAGTTTGCCGAAGAACTGCTGATACGCATCACCACGATCGAGTGAAGCGTCGTGCTCGCCGGCCATGAAATGAACCGTAGGCACCTTAAGTTGCGCGACGATATCTTTGAACTGCGCCATTCGATCTTTGCGAACCTGTACGTCGTCGGTGGTGTGCGTTAGGTCGCCCGTAAAAACTATGAAATCCGGCTGCTGTTCGAGGCTATTAACGACCTGTACCGCTTTTTTAAGTGTGCCTTCAGCATCAGGATTCACCTTCGGTCCCGAGAAACCCCAGTGCGTATCCGAGAGTTGGACAAAGTAGAAATCCTTTTCAACTTTTTTGCCCGAATGGCCGTTCGCGTAATCCAAGACTGAGCCAAGGGTGTTAAGACCCAGACTCGAAGCAAATACTATCCCGCCTCCTAAACCTGCAAGTTTTATGAACCCACGCCTGTCCATTTCGCTCATTTGTATCCTCCCGACAAACCGTAGCTGTGATTCAAAATGTCCGTCATCAAACCATACCGACTTGGCCTCGGAAATATTCCCGCGCGCTCTTCAATTAGTTGTCGGGGCATAAAGCAGAAGAGATAGCTCAAATTCTATTGGCTCGTGGTCTGTTGAGCAGGTTTCGCTCTGATAGACCAGCCGGCTGTGAGCTTATTCAGAGAACTGTACAAGAGAGGAGAAAGGACGGAGGCCAGGATCAGTCTCAGGATCCAGATGGATTCGGTGTGTGCTTGTGGCCTACTGGAAAATACTATGAAGCTGGCAAATCGGAGAACACTCGTCACAGCACACATAGTAAGAGCAACAAACATGCGGATGATCATCTGCTTCATGGTATTTCCTCTTTCATCCTGCGAGCCTCTAAAAGCCCAGCTCCCCTGATTTGCGTCACACCGATCTCGACCTTTCTACAAAATGTAAGACTTGTTTTCCGGGTACTTTATTCCGGGACTGGATGCCGGTTTGATTTCGAGCACCAACTGCACCTGGGCATGATGCCTCTGCTCCAGGTTCACCCTGGAACACAGAACGTCTCCCATGAGTCTCTGTTCATTCGCAAGAGCGATTGGAGATGTAGCAGCAGGCCTCTGTCGATAGCGTGCGCAAAAAGCTGGACACGTGCTCGAGAGCAGCGAATGGATCTGTATCAGTTTGCTGGTGGCAAGATGCTTGAAGCGTAGGCTGTGATTGAGACAAACTCTCTAACTTAAGTTTGACCCCGGAAGACGTTGTCACAGGCTCGCTGGGACGTTTTCGTTGCCTGAGCAGGCTGCGCATTTTCATCCGAGCTTTGTGCAGTTGCGACTTGGATGTCCCAACCGAGCAGCCCAGGATGTTTGCGATCTCGATGTGCTCTAATCCTTCAACATCGTGAAGGATAAAGACGGCGCGATATCCGGGGGGCAGTTGAACAATCGCTTCGTCCAGCGCGAGCCGATCAAGTATTGGGAAGCTCGTCATAACGTTGAAGGCTTTGATTACTTGCTCCGGCAGTTTGCCGTCTTCGGTAAGTTGCTCTTTTCGGCGACGATTTTTGCGAAAGTGCATCAACACGTGGTTAATCGTTAGGCGGTGCAGCCACGTCGTAAAAGCGCTTTCACCACGAAAGGTATCCAGCTTGCGAAATACCTGAACGAAGACCTCCTGGGTTAGATCTTCCGCTTCCGCAGTATTTCCGGTCATTCGCAGACATACGCCATACACCTTTCCGTGATGAAGCTTGAAGAGTTCCTCGAACGGCAGCAAATCACCTCGTATCGAGTTTTCGTCTTTGATCGGATCGTCTATTAACATAATGCCTCTCGATCGGATTCTGCCTTCAGGGCCTGGAAAGTAATACCCGAACCGCGTCTTAGGTTCTCCTTCAGAGACTGCGACCGCTCTCATCCGTAATACCGGCTTTCCGCCATCAATATTCCCGAAGAAAAAATTCGCTTAAAGCGGGAATAAAAGCGGCGATATAGCGGTCTTGATGTGTGGACGGCTTAGGCGTACAAACAGGTAGATCGATTGCAACAGCAAGACAAACTCGCCACTTTTGAGGAAGCAGTCTTAAAGCACCTGGACGCTGCCTATAACCTGGCACGCTGGCTGACACGCAATGACACGGACGCTGAGGATGTGGTGCAGGAGGCGTTCCTTAGGGCATTCAAGTTCTTCGGCGGTTTCCGTGGCGAGGACGGGCGGTCCTGGCTACTGGCGATTGTCCGCAATACCAGCTACACCTGGATGCAGAATAACCGTTCGCCGGAATTGAAGATTCTCCTGGATGATGATCTGCACGAGATTGAGAGTAAAGACTTGAATCCCGAGGCGCTCATGGTGCGATGTGAGGACACGCTGTTAGTCCGACGAGCGCTGGAAGAACTGCCAATAGAATTTCGCGAAGTGTTGGTGTTACGCGAATTGGACGAAATGTCCTACAGAGACATAGCTAGCATTACAGATTTGCCACTCGGCACAGTGATGTCTCGTCTGGCTCGTGGCCGCAAGCGGTTGCAGCTGGCTCTTACAAAGCAAATACACGCGGAGGTTTAAAGTTGAGTTGTCAAAGAGCAGAAGACTGGATTCATGGCTATTTAGATGGCGAGCTGGATCTGGCGAGAAGTCTGGAGGTCGAGCAGCATATGCGTGAGTGCGAAATCTGCGCGCGCTCTTATCGCAACCAAACAACATTGCGTTCATCTCTGAAAGGTGAGTCGCTCTATTATGCCGCCCCAGAGAAGTTGAAGAGCCGCATCCAGTCTTCATTGCGCAAGGAGGCCAGGTCCGAGACGGTCTCGCGTGCGTTCAACTGGCGCTGGCTGAGACTCGGGGCTTCAGTGGCCTTCATGCTTTTGATTGGGGTTGTGGTGTGGAGAGTTGTGCCCAGGTCGGTTCGTCCCTCAGGCGACGAGCTCCTGGCCCAGGAGATCGTGTCCGATCACGTCCGCTCATTACAGATGCCAGGCCATCTCACCGATGTGCTCTCCTCCGATCAGCACACAGTCAAGCCCTGGTTCGACGGCAAGGTGGATTTCGCTCCTCCGGTGAAAGACTTTGCCAGTCAGGATTTTCGTCTCTACGGGGGTCGATTGGAATACTTGAATAACCGGCCTGTGGCCACACTCATTTACCAGCGCCGCTTGCATTACATCAACCTGTTCATCTGGCCGGCCGAGCCAGCCGGCTCGACCGGAGAAGTCGCGATCCAACGTCAGGGATACAACCTGATTCATTGGAGCAGCTCAGGCATGAACTTTTGGGCAATATCCGATTTGAACGGTGTTGAGCTGCGTGAGTTTGCGTTCCTGGTGCAAGCGGGCCAATGAGATCAGAAAGCTACGATCGCTAACTCTCTTGATGTCTTTCTGTTCCCGCGACTGGTAAGGATTTGTTGGAGACGTTTACGGGCACGCGCAAGGCGGGACATCACCGTCCCTAGAGGAATCTCCACCACGTCCGCGATTTGTTTGTAGGACAATTCCTCCAATTCTCGCAACACGATTACCTCGCGAAACTCAAGTGGGAGCTCTTCCAGCGCCTGTCTGAGCATTTGGGTTTCTGCGCTTTGCAGCAAGAGCGCTTCCGGATTCAAATCTTTGCTCTCAATCTCGTACAGCTCATCATCCAGGGGAATCGTCAATTCAAGCGAGCGGTTGTGCTGCATCCAGGTGTAGCAGGTATTGCGAACGATCGCGAGCAACCAGGGCCGGCCGTCGCCACCGTGAAAGCTGCCGAAGTGTTTAAAGGCACGCAGGTAAGCTTCCTGGACCACGTCTTCGGCATCCGCTTCGTCCCGAGTGAGCCAGCGGGCTAGATTATAAGCCGCCCTCAGATGCGGCAACGTGGCTTCTTCAAAATTGGGTAGAAGATTTTCCATAATCCTCCTTCGCACGCGCTCGGCACACTCTCAATCGTTCGCGCTGAAGTCTTCGCTTTATTAGTAGCCTGCGTCGCATGAGCTTTCCTCTTTCGAACTTTCCCTCTGCGGGTCCCAGGGTAGGGATCCTAGTTGGCGCCTTTGCTTTTCTTGTAGAAGAAGTAATCGGCCTTGTAGGGCACAAACTCCTGGCGCCCGAGGTCGAGTGACGAAAGACATCCAGTCGAGGGCGCTAACCCTCGGAAGGTATTCAATCGCTGAATGAAGGTGGTTTTCGTCAATCTATCGCCACCTGTTGGTCCTGCCTGTGTTCCAGTGTCCTTAACATTTAACAAGAGCCAGGCAATCGAGTCCGTCCTCACGGTGGCGGATTTGACCAGGCTGGCCCACACGGTGCTCGTGTCTCGGGAATCCTGCCAAGTGGCGCGTATGATGCCGTGCTCCACAGGGTTTGGGCTGAAAAAGTGGGTCGTAAGTTGCTCTTCATGATCGTTGAACAACGTCGCCTGCGATGTAAACAATGTAAAGGTGACGCCTAATGGACAGTTTGGTTTGGTTGGGTCACAAGGCGAGCAAACGTAATTCTGTGTGCCGACGGCGCGACCCACGAGGAAAACCTCGTTTCCGGCTTTCACGCCAATGCCGTCGGGTACGGGTGGCGGTGTAATAGTTTGAGCGTGGGCCGGCTGTGGCAGCGAGACCATGAAACCCAGGGCGAGTGCAGCGGTCCACGCGAGGAGCAGGATGCGACGCGTGATCTGATTTTTCAGTACGTTATGATTCATGGTATTTCCGGTTTCGCGCCCTGTGCGCGGGTTATGGGGGTTGCCGCTCGGTTCATGACATGAATCCTTTATGAGATTCAGCCGTTTCTCTGCAGCAGCCCACGGTGCTTGGGCATGGCCTGGTGGAGCTCAATCGCCTTCTGTAGCCGCGCACTTCCTAAGCTGTTCGGCCACAAAGAGTGGAGCGTTTACTTGTCGAACTCCGCGGCCCATCAAACTTTTGATAACCGCAAGTCCTTCACAGTCGATAAAGCAAATGTTTTTCAAATCAAGACTAAGCCGTATTTCTTCCTCCAACACCGACTCAGCGGAATCGCGTAATAACTCAATCCATTTGCCAGTTACCCGACCATCCAATTGCAGAGTAATTTCCTGGTTCGACGTTGCAACTTTTGTGATCTTCAGCATTCGTGTGCCCCTCTTTGAAACTTGTTCGCGAAGTCGTCTATCGGTGCCGGGGCTTCCTTGTTCAACTCCGGCGGCTAATGGTTGTACGCAAACTGGGAATGGTTCGGGACGCCAAAACAAATGCTTGGCGCCCCACTCCCGCTAGCTCGCGCTTCGTATTTAGTCTTCTTATGGAAGAGCCACGGGTTCGCCGTAGATAAAGTCATCCATCATGACAATGTCATTCTTGCTGTCATCATCCGGACCTGGGGCAACGTCGCCGGTCGTAATCCGCACCCGAGCGATCCGAGCGTCGTTAAATTTGACGCCGAAGAACGACTGATTTCCGTCGCCAGGCGAGGCTGGGACAAAACTGCTGAACAACAACTCGCCGTTGACACCGAAAAACTCCACCAGCGTGCTGGCGCTGCGGTTGCCGCGCTTTTCGCTGGGACCACTGCCATCTGGTTGATCGACGTCAGTGAAGACGGCGCCGAAGCCACTAACTGTTGCTGGCGTATTTCCACCTGAGCCGGGTAGAAAGAACAATGCGTCAGTGATATTGCTCCCTACCGGCGTGAACAAGCGAGCATTGCTGAAAGGCTTGAAAATCGTTGCGTAGCTCGGGTTGTTGAAAAGGACTGCGAGACCACCCTGCGCCCCGCCCGATGCAGGTGCCTGGGAAAGTCCGATTCCCGGTGTAGTGAATTGGCTGCCGCGGGTGTTGAGAAATACGTTGAACGGGGTTACCGGAGCCGTAGTACTGGTGTCGGCTCCGCCGAGACCATCCCAATTGATCTCACGGTGACCGGTCGTAAGTGACCCAGCGTTGCCGTTATTCGGGTTTCCCAGTGCAGCGCGGAACGCATCGACCGAGCTTTGAATCGAGGCGACGTTTGGCCCGGCAGCCTGGAACACAGTCGGCGGAACAAAATCTTTGGTTGTGTTTTCCTGAGCGTGCGCGGTCGGTTGAGTCGTCATCGACAGGGAAATCGAAAACAAGCTAAAGGCCGCGGCGAATATTAAAAGCGCATGCTTCTTCATAGTCTAATATCCTCTCCAAATGTCTAAGTGACTCATGAAACAGACCTGAGAATAACCAGACCCAGGTCGTTAATAAGCCATCGGGTTTCAGATCCAGTGTGTCGGCGACGCAACTCTGTGATCTTCATCATTCATTCGTATCCCCCTTAAAATTTGTCGCGAGTCGTTCCAGTGCAGCTTGTGTGCCTCGCTACCAGACAACCAACTTTGGCTTCTTGCTTCCCAGTGATTAGTTGGAGATGTGAGAATTTTGCTGAGAAAACGTGAAGCGCGAACTGCGAAGAAGTAGAACCCCTCCGAACAGTAGTCCACGGTATTTGGTAGTTAAAGGAATTAGCTTTGGAGGCGGACTACGACATGCGGTGGGCGGAGCGTTTGATTCCTAGCTTTTCCATTCTGTGTCGTAACGTATTCGGATGCATACCAAGAGTCTTCGCCGCGCCGTTTGCGCCCTCTATCACCCCGTGCGTCTGCTGCAACACGGCCGAGATGTGCGCCCGCTCAACTTCTTCCAGGGTCTTGAGCCCGGAAGATGGCCCGGTAGGTTGAGCGGCTTCAGCCACTTCTCGCGCTGGGTCGCGAAGAGTTTCGGATGCCGAGACGCTGACTAGATCGCTCTCCAACTCGAGAATCGGGCCAGGAGAGAGAATTAAAGCCCGCTCGATGACGTTTTGCAGCTCTCTTATGTTGCCGGGCCAGGAGTAGCGGATGAGCCTTTCAGTGCCCGCCGCGGAGAGGCCCTCCATCCTTCTGCCGAGATTTCGGGAATATCGAGAAAGGAAGTACATCGCAAGCTGAGGAATATCGGAACAACGCTCACGCAATGGGGGCACTTCAAGCGGAAAGACGTTCAATCGATAATAGAGATCCGAGCGGAAACTGCCGGCGCTAATTGACTCCTGAAGGTTTCGATTTGTCGCGGCGATGATCCGCACGTCAACGCGCACGGAACGGTTGCTGCCGACCGGCTCGAATTCGCGCTCCTGGAGAACACGAAGCAACTTAACCTGGGTCTCCAAAGGGAGTTCGCCGACTTCATCAAGAAAAAGTGTCCCGCCATTGGCGAGCTCGAAGCGGCCGATGCGCCGCTCAAAGGCGCCGGTGAAAGCACCCTTCACGTGCCCGAACAGTTCACTCTCAACTAAACCCGCGGAGATGGCGCTACAGTTCACCTTCACCAGCGGACGATTCTTGCGCGCGCTGCGGTCATGAATGGCCCGCGCGATCAACTCCTTACCCGTCCCTGTCTCTCCATAGATGAGCACGCTGGAGTCAGTGGGGGCGACCTGGTCGACTCGTCGCAGAAGCTCAAGCAGCGCTGGGTCGTTACCCACGATCTCCTCGAAGTTATGGACGGTGCGAATCTCCTCCTGAAGATAGACATTCTCTCTCTCCAGCCTTCCTTTCAACGCCGCGATCTCTTCATAAGATTTCATGTTTGAGATCGCTAGTGCGACCTGATTCGCGACTTCCTGCAGCAACTCGGCATCTGCCTCGGAATATCGGTTCTTTGTCTCACTCCACACTGTAAACGTGCCGATGCTGTTGCCCATCGCCACAAGTGGTACGACGCAATAGGACTGAATGCCTTCAGCCACAAGACGCTGCTCGCCGGGAGACTGTTGTTCCTTCTCGAGATCGCCACGCACGACAGCCTGTTGACTTTCAAGAACCCTTTCCGAAATGCGGGTCTCTTGCAGATCATATTCCTTTCCCAGACGGAAGAACTCAGACTCAGTGTCGCTGTCCATAGAGAGCAGCTTCAGGGTTTTCGTTTCCGGCCGGTAAAGAAGGAAGGCAGCGCGATCGAAGGAGACAACGCGACGGATAGCTTCATAGGCCGAAACGAAAAGCGCTTCCTGCGTGAGGTTGTTAATGATGGCATTGTTGATTTCGAGAAGGGTACATTTCCTTTGGTCGCTCTTCCTCAATTCCTCTTCCGCCTTTTTTCGCGCGGTGATATCGAAGAAGGTTATGACGGCCCCGACGGTCTTGCCAGCGCGGACCATGGGATGGGACCAATACTCCACCGGAAAATTGGTGCCATCCTTTTTCCAAAAAATGTCATCGTCAATATAGACCCCCCGGTTTTCGTGAAAACCTATGTAAATTGGACACTCGTCAATGGGAAATGGAGTGCCGTCTTTGTGAGTGTGGTGTTCAAGCGCATGCATATTCTTGCCCAGCAATTCGCTGGGTTCGTCGTAACCGAGCAAGCGAACTGCTGCTCTGTTGCAGAAGAGACATGTGCCCTGAGGGTCGCAACCAAAGATTCCTTCTGCCGCGGAATCGAGGATAAGACGGACTCGCTCCTCACTTTTTTGCAGGGCTTCTTCTGCATGTTTCCGTTCAGTGATGTCCTCCGAGAGCGCCAACATAAATCGCGGAATACTCTCGCTGCCCGGAACCAGTGAGACATTGTTTCTTACCCAGATGAGACTGCCGTCCTTACGTCGATACTGCTTCTCGATTTGAAACTGCTCTCGTTTTCCTTCCAGCAGTTCCGTGACCAAAGCCAGGTTGGCCTCTCGGTAGTCCTCGTGAGTAATCTCGACAAAGGAAACCGTTTGGAATTCTTCGTCCGTGTAACCCAACATTTGTTGGTAAGTGGGATTTGTAGCCAGGAAGCGGCCATTCAGATCGGTGAGCGCAACGCCAATGGCCGAATTCTCAAAGACAGATCGCCAGCGCTCCTCACTCTTTCGCAGAGCTTCTTCCGTTCGCTTGCGCTCTGTAATGTTTGCAGCAGGAGCGCTACTTTCCGGTTTGTCCTTATTTGGCTCAGCGCGCAGCATGTGATTTCTTCCTGCGGCTGCTCGACCGACTGAATGCTATTCCTTCAGCTAGAGCGGACAGCAACTAAAAGCTCAGAATAGAAGTCCGAGCGGAGACTGCGAAACAAAAGAAATGTGATAACGCGTTTCAAAGCTCGAATTCGCGACCTGAATATTTGCTTGCGGCACGGAACGGAAACTCAAACAGTTGTATTTAGTCTCTAAGTGCTAACAAGTCAAGGCACAGAGTCCCCACTCCGCAACGCGCTAATCAATGAAGTTCAAACTGCACAAAAGGCTGCTTCACCACCTGTCAGAACTGAATTATGCAAACTACTTCTTGAGCTGGCGAACGTAGCCGACCAGTGAGTTGATTTCTGTTTCGGAAAGCTTCTTGCCCCAGGCCGGCATATGTCCGCGACCATTACTAATTGAGTTGAATAGCCGCTCGTCAGTTACGCTGACCTGCCACTCAGGATCGGTGAGATCCCGCGCGTGATTGAATTTCGCCTTGAACGTTTTTGCCCTTCCATCCTTACCGTGACAGGTAGCACAGTTTTTCGCAAAAAGAGAGTTGCTGCTGTCAGGGTTTTTCTGTGATTCACCTGGTAGTGGAGCAGCAAGCGAGTGAGCCGCAAGTGCGAGCAAAAAAACCGCGGCAGCTGCTGATACGATTAAGGACGCTTCCCGCATGATTCGCTTCATGTCTTACCTCATTTCCTGGGACAGTTTGTCTGTCGGTACGTCCCTGATTGGACCAGAGGCAATTTAGTTCGACGTTCGATAAACGCACTGGTCAGAGAGAATGTTTAAAGATCTCACAAGCGCGTTTCCTCTGCAGGCTGGTTTAGGCCTTCATTAGTCAGCCAGGATTCAGCCCTTTTCTTCCGTTCCATTATCTATACCGCCTGAGCGACCAAGATATTCCCAGCCGTCAAAACTTCTCGCGCAAGACCAGGCAATTGGATTCCCCAATTCCCGGTGAGAATGGATGTACTTGCGGGAATAATAATAGTCGGCACCCACCAGTAACAACCCAACACATTCATCGAGACAAGATCCGCTCACGGACGATCTTTCGTGCGGTCTAGTGGTAATCACTCCAGGAATTTTTTTCGTGCCCTCGCGGTATGGAGTAGCAGAAGGCGATTAGAGCTTGTCAGGTTTGACGACAACTCGTTGATTGATAGCCGTCTGGATCATTGCAAGGAGAGAACCAACTTTGCTCTCGAAAAGGAAAACGTAGGCGCGCGCAGTTTGGGGCAGTCAATTGTTGCCGCTCGCCGAAAACAGACAGGAGATTGTATGGAAGGGAAATTTATCAGAAGGCTCACGATGCTGGGCCTGGTTTCGATGTTCACTCTTTGCGCGGCGGTCGCAACCGCAAACGCACAACTAACTTATCCGGTCAGGGCCAAGGTCCCTTTCGACTTCAGTATCGGTGATAAGAAGCTTCAGGCTGGCCAATATACGTTCAGTCGTTTATCGACTGATAACATAATAATTTTGGTCAGCAACGTGGATGACAATACAAGTGTGGTTCAGTCAACCCTTGGGGCCGAGGTACTTACTCCTCAGAACGAGTCGAAATTGGTCTTTCACAGGTACGGGGACCAGTATTTCCTTGAACAGATCTGGACGGCTGGCGAACGAGTGGGAATGGAACTGTTGGAGTCACGCGGAGAGCGAACTATCCGGCAGCAATTCGCACAAACTCAGCAGAGCAATTTGTCGGGAAAACTGACGAAAGTCGATAAGGTCGAGATCGTTGCCAGTTTGTTTTGATTGTCAAATTAGGACGCTCTCTGGTTGGGGCGAAAGTGGATCACCCACCTGGCCCTGACTGGAGCGACCTAAGAGGTCGTTGGTAATACAAACACCGTTTGGGGAGGAGGATGATCATGATCGCCGCAATTGAGAGTCAGTTTAATACGTTACCAGGTCACTTCAACACATTGCCCGCTGTCCTTCTCGACCCCGAGCGAAAAAGCGTGCGCGTCGAAGAGTTTGAAGAGAGACTATTTGAGTTTGTCATAGGCCAGGAGCGAGCGGTTCGCTCGATGAGCAGTTTGTACCAGATCTTCCTGGCAGGCATGAACCAGCCAGATCGTCCTCTCGGCTCCCTGCTTTTCTTGGGACCCACAGGCTCAGGCAAGACTCATACGGTGGAAGCAGCCGCCCAGATATTACTAGGTGCGCGGAACTCCGTCCTTAAGATTGATTGTGCGGAGTTTCAGCACAGCCACGAAATCGCAAAGCTGGTCGGGTCTCCTCCAGGATATTTGGGCCACCGCGAGACTCATCCCTTGTTGTCCCAGGAAAACCTGGACCGCTATCACACTGAAGATATCAAACTTTCCTTCGTGCTTTTTGACGAGATTGAGAAAGCTTCGGATGCGTTGTGGCAACTCCTTCTGGGTATCCTGGACAAGGCGACCTTAACGTTGGGTGACAACCAACATGTAGATTTCTCGCGAACGGTGATCGTGATGACGTCTAACCTCGGAGCGCGGGAAATATCAGAACTGATTTCCGGCGGGATCGGGTTTGCTCCCACTCATTTTTCGCTGGATACAAGCGAAACCGCAGTGGAACAGAAAATCTATCACACGGCCCTGGAAGCGGCTCGGCGAAAGTTTTCTCCAGAGTTTATGAACCGCATCGATAAGGTAATCGTCTACCGGCCTTTGAAACAGTATCACTTGCTTCAGATTGTCGATCTGGAATTGCAGGCCGTTCAGGACCGCATCATGCATTCAGTGGGAGCAAATTTTGTCCTACAGTGCTCCGATGCAGCTAAGGACATGCTTCTCAGAGAGGGTCTCGATTTCAGGTATGGGGCGCGCCACATCAAGCGATCCATCGAGCGCTTTCTTGTCCATCCACTTTCCAATCTAATCGCAACTGGACAGATGCAATCAGGCGACGTGGTTTATGTAGACATAAGTGATCAGAAAAGTAAGCTCGTCTTCATGAAATATCCTGGCGGCTCATTGGTTAACGGCATGCCTCAGCCGGTCTCGGAAACGATTTCAAAAAAAGCTCGCTCGAGTGTAGGTGAATTAACATTTTCTCGGGCGAAGCGCGCGCGTACCGGACAGGACGCGCCAACAGCGTGATGAGTTTGATATTAGCGACCGCCCACCGTATATCGTAGCTCGCCTGCCAGAACTCTCTTTGACTGCTAAATATCGTAGGCGCTGCGCGGATCGTTCCACTGGTCGCAGTGAGTCGTAACACTCATACAAACGCAAGTACTCACTCACAGTTCCAACAGTTCAGCGCGAAGCTTGGAGCGAGGATTCCGCCGCCTGGTTGCGTGGCACGCAAGCTGCACTCGGAGCCCGCTGGTCCTCATATCAGTAGATCGTGTTCAGCCCAAGGTAGAGGACAGGTTGGGTGTCGTCAGAAAATCAGGACTGATTTCGTTATCTCTCCTGCGACCGGATTTTAACCCCGCAAGTGCGCGACGCACTTGTTGCCGCCCTTTCGGAGAATCAATATGCGGTTCGCTTTCAGTCCCTCTGCTCGTTCGTCTCGCCTGCCCCATCATCGCTTGCGACGTTTCATCTTCCGTCACGGCGTGAAGTTGACAGTGCTGGTGTTGATGGCAGCGCTTTTCTTGGTAGCTATCGACGGCCCGATCACGAGTGCCGCCACAGCCAACTTTGCAGCCAAACAGGACTTTGCTACGGAACCCAACCCCCGAGCCGTCGCCTCAGGTGATGTTAACGGGGATGGCAAACTTGATCTCGCCGTGGCGAACCTTAATTCCAACTCCGTGTCAGTGCTGCTCAACACTATTGCGCCGGGCGCCGCCACGCCCAACTTTAGCCCCAGACAAAACTTCCCAACCGGCGCTGGCCCAGTATCCGTCGCAGTGGGCGATCTCAATGGCGATGGCAGGCTTGATTTGGTTGTCGCGAACTTTAATTCCAACAACGTGTCGGTGCTGCTCAACACCACTGCCGCGGGCGACGCAACGATCAGCTTTGCTGAGAAACAGAACGTGCCTACCGGCGAAGGTCCGATATACGTCACCACGGGTGATCTGAACGGCGATGGCAAGCTCGACCTGGCCGTCGTAGACCTTCTTGTCAACACCGTTTCGATACTGCTCAACACTACTGCTGCAGGCGCCGCCACACCCAGCTTTGCCCCGAAACAGGACTTCGCCACGGGCGGCGACGGGCCGTTATCAGTAGCCCTGGGCGATTTGAATGGCGATGGCAAGCTTGATCTGGCCGTCGCGAACTTTAATTCCGGCAACGTGTCCGTTCTGCTCAACACCACCGCACCGGGCGGTGCTGCGTGCAGCTTTTCCGGTATTCAGGACTTCGCAACCGGCGACGGCGCGTCGTTTGTGACCATGGGCGATCTGAACGCGGATGGCCGGCTCGATGTCGTCGTCGCGAACTTTGTTTTCGACACCGTGTCGGTGCTGCTAAATACGACGATCGTCGGGGCCACTACGGCCAGCTTGGCCGTCAATAAGGAGGTCGCAACGGGCACCGGCCCAATATTCGTAACGGTGGGCGATGTAAACGGGGATGGCAAGTTGGATCTGACCGTCGCGAACTTTAATTCCGACAATGTCTCGATATTGGTCAACACCACAGTGCCTGGGGCAGCCGCGCCAAGCTTTGCCACGAAGCAAGACTTCGCCACCGGTGACGCTCCCTTGTTTGTTGCGTTGGGCGATCTGAACGGAGATGGCAAGCTTGACCTGGCAGTCGCGAACCTTAATGTCAGCACCTTGTCGGTGCTGCTCAACACTACCAATCCCGGCGCTTCAACGCCTGGCTTTGCCGCCAAACAGGATGTGGACACGGGACCCATCCCGCGATCTGTCACGGTCGGCGATCTGAACGGGGATGGGAAGCCCGATTTGGCAGTAGCGAACGTTGGTTCGGACACCGTATCGGTGCTGCTCAACACAACCGCGCCCGGCGGCGCCACGTCTAGTTTTGGCACCAAACAGGACTTCGTTACCGGCCAGGACCCGGTATCCGTCACAGCCGGCGATCTGAACAGGGATGGGAAGCTCGATCTCGCCGTTGCAAACATTAATTCCAACACGGTGTCAGTGTTGCTCAACACTACTGTGCCGGGCGCCGCGACGCCCAGCTTCGCTGCCAAACAGGACTTCGCGACGGGCGACAACCCGGTATCCATCACGGTCGGCGATCTCAACGGTGATGGCAAGCTTGATCTCGTGGTCGCGAACTTAATTGCAACCGTGTCGGTCCTATTCAACAACACTGCAGCGGCGACGCCAAGCTTTGCTGCTAAACAGGATTTCGCCACCGGCGACGGACCGCGATCAGTCTCGATCGGTGATCTAAATCTGGATGGGAAACTCGATTTGGCAGTCGTCAACTTTAATAGCAATACCGTGGCGGTGCTTCTCAATACTACTGACCCGGGCGCTGCCACTCCCAGCTTTTCCGCTATCCACGACTTCCCAACTGGCATCAGACCGATATCCGTCTCCGAGGGCGATTTGAATGGTGATGGGAAGCTTGATCTGGCTCTGGTGAATTTGATCTCCAACAGTGTGTCGGTGTTGCTCAACACTACCGCGCCCGGTGCTGGCGCGCCCAGCTTTTCAGCCAAACAGGACTTCGCTACGGACTTCAATCCGACCTCCATCACGGTGGGGGATCTGAATGGGGATGGGAAGCTCGATCTTGCCGTGGCGAATATTAATTCGGACAACGTGTCAGTGCTGCTCAACACCACCGCGCCGGGCGCAGCCACACCCAGCTTTGCCACCAAACAGGACTTTGCTACGGGTGATAGCCCGGTATCGATCGCGAGAGGCGATCTAAACTACGATGGCAAGCTCGATCTGGTCGTCGCAAATGTTGATTCCGACACTGTCTCGGTGTTGCTCAATGCCCCAACGATCGTGACGGCAGCTGATTTGTCTCTTCAGCAAGGCTCAGCGCCCAGCAATAGACAAATCGCGACTGTCAGCAATTACGGCGGCAACGGAAGCCTTATCGTCACAGTTACCTCCGCCAATCCAGCACATGGCGTGACAATTTCAAACCTCGTGAACTCAGACGGCAATATCACGGCTGACATCGTTGCGAGTTGCGGGGCGTCAACTGCCACGTTTACCTTGCAAGGAAGTGATGGAAGTTCGACCGTTTCCGATACTCTGACTATCACCGTGACGGCCAACACTGCGCCGGTGCTGACATACCAAAATCAAACTGTCGCTTTAAATGGATCAATCATAATTAATCCCGCAACCGGGCCGTCAGATAATGTCGCGGTGTCCTCTATCGTCAAGCAATCAAACGGGACATACACGGGCAGCATTAGCGTCAACAACACGACGGGCGTGATCTCAGTCAGTAATGCTGCTCCGGCAGGCACACACACTATTACGATCCGCGCGACAGACAACTGCGGCGCCACTACCGATGCGAGTTTTACCCTGACAGTCGGCAAAGCCGACCAGGTGATCACCTTTGACGCATTAGCGAACAGGGAGATTGGCGATCCAGATTTCGCGGTGAGCGCAACGGCGACTTCAGGTTTACCTGTCAGCTTTGCTGCCGACGGTCAGTGCACTTTGAGTGGCAACACGGTGCACCTTACCAGCGCCGGCTCGTGCACGATTACTGCTTCGCAAGCGGGTGACAATGATTTCAACGCGGCACCCGCTGTGGCGCATAGCTTCACGATCGCAAATAGCACGCTGATCACGTTGAGCCAATCGAACTACATCGTGAACGAAAGTGTGGGATTCGTCACGATCACGGTAAATCGCACTGGGGATCTTTCGCTTCCCATTAGTGTCGACTATGCGACGGACGACACGGGCTCGTCTGACGTGTGTGGGACACTCAATACTGGCCTTGCATCCTCGCGCTGCGACTTTGGATTAACGTCGGGCACGTTGATGTTTGTCGCCGGAGAATCGCAGAAGACTTTCATCATCCCTATTACCCAAGACTCTTATACCGAAGGACCGGAGATGTTCACCGTTAATCTGTCCAAGCTCAATGGCATCGGTGCAAGTTTCGGCACACCTTCAAGCGCTACAGTGACTATCAATGATGGAACGCCTCCGCTGCCGCCTAATGCCAATGACGATACCGACACCTTCGTGCGCCAGCAGTATCGTGATTTCCTGAATCGTGAAGCTGACCCCGCCGGCCTCGCGTTCTGGACTGGCGAGATCAATAACTGCACGCCCAAACCGCAGTGCATCGAGTTGAAACGCATCAACGCCTCGGCGGCGTTCTTCCTTTCGATCGAGTTCCAGACGACGGGGAATCTGGTGCGAAACTTCTACGTGGTAGCGTTGGATCGGCCGGCCACCAACAACATGCCGGCGTTTGAAGAGTTTGAGCGCGACACGCAGGCCATGCAGCGTGGGTTAATTGTCGATCCGAACAATAACGCTTGGGAAACAATCCTAAACAACAACCGTGATGCGTTCATGAGGGACTTCGTCACGCGCACGGAGTTTATCGGGTTGTATCCGACGACCGACACGCCGACGCAGTATGTGGACAAGCTCTATTTGCATGCTGGCATCACGCCGACGGCAGTCGAACGTGGCATGGCGATCGCGGAGTTCGGCAACGCGACGACCGCGACGGATGCGGGAGCGCGTGGCCGGGTACTGCTCGCTGTAACGCAGAACACTACCCTCCAACAACGAGAAATTAATCGCAGCTTTGTCCAGATGCAATATTTCGGCTACCTGAGAAGAAACCCGAACGACGCGCCTGACGTCAACTTTGCGGGCTTCGACTTCTGGTTGACCAAGTTGAACGCATTTGGCGGCAACTTCATTGACGCTGAAATGGTAAAGTCATTCCTTGTATCGATTGAATATCGGCAACGTTTTGGACCGTGATCGGCGGAATGATTAGCGGAGACTGTTGGCGTCCCAAAGCATTCCGAGTTGGAACCAGATCGTTTCTTGGCTTAAAGAAATGGAACGCTTCGACGAACTGCTGCCTAAGCATCTTTGAGTCTCGCAAATTGGCGAGTCGCCGACGCACGATGATCTCATGCTGAATTGGAACAACAATACCCCGACATCGTGCGCGCATTCAAAAACTTTCACGCAACACGCCTACCTGCATTGAAGATAGCCAGCGGCGGGCAGCAGGTGGATTGTATCGATATGACAGAGTTCATCCATCCCTCGTTACGCCGGCACTGCAACTGAACGCTCGGCTCTCATTCCAGTCTCGTAACTTTAAGCCTTGGCTCCGTTGCTCTCTCCGAGGGCGGGATCAGCCAGAGACTGTTGGGGCCCTCCACCTTTAATTCCCAGGTAAGGGGTGTTCCGCTAGTCATCACCTCGACGTTCTTTGCGACCATCGGGTGCAACATGAGCCTCGATCCCTTCACCTCATAGGTACCAGAGTTTGCCATAAAGGGTCTCCACTGTTCGTATCGGGCAATCTTCTCGGCGTCGGTCAAGTTCGCAGAGTCTTTGGCTGGCGCAAAAGCGGGCCGTTCTTCCCTCACTGCCAAAAAGCTGTAATAACCCTTTGTGAGAATGAGCAAACCCGGCTGGGGGTTTGTTACCGTAGTGGCCTTCTCAGCCGGATTCTTAGTAGGCACTTGCACCTCAGCGACCTTCCAAACACCCTCAACCTGAGTTTTGGCCTGACTCCGGACAGCGGAATTTTCCGACACTGCCAGACCTATCATAAACATCGAAACGACCAGCAGGCCGGCTAGCGCGGCGAGCGACTTGCTGAAGTTGTACATGATTTTCCTCCTTTTCAAAGCGCCTTTCGGCGCGGTTGATGGAGAGGGCCAGTCAGAGGGAGGAAGGTCGGGAGCGCTCGGTGCGCGCAGGCTCCAGGTGTACGGCCCGCTAGTAGAAACGTAGGCGATGCGCGGACTCTATACCCACAGAGCGTGGCAGTCAACGCTTCTGCAAATAGATGCATTGGCGTCCCAAAGCATTCCGAGTTGGAACCAGATTATTGCTTGGCTAAAAGAAATGGAAGCGCTTCGTACCATTGCGGCATAAAGTCTAAACAGGCGCTGAAAGCCGGCAGCGAAGACTCTATCACTTGACTCAACATCTCAACGACTTTCCTGTGTCTTGATTTGCGATGAACAAGGAAGAGCGGCTTGTGAGGAATAGAAATCGACGCGATTACCGGGACCAAATCAGGCGCTTACACGAGTGCGTGCGAATACTTCTCATTCGCGCAGCAGCCCTCCTTTGAAAACCGGCTGGCCGCCGAGAGAGATATAGAAACTGTAGATGACCACGGCAAAGCTGGCACACAAGCCAAAGATTGTTGAGCCTGCATACCACACCGAAAAGTCCGTGGTCATGGGGAAGAAGTTAAAGAGAAAGATGAAAAACACAGAGGCAATCATGGCCAGCAAGCCGAAACGCATTGTCACTGCAAGAGTCAAGGCGAAGATTAGTCCGGCGACCAGGGTACCGATCACATGATTACGATGGCCTAGCCCCAAGACGACTGTGGGTAAGAGCCAGGCCGCAAGCGATGAAAGCCATTCCTTGCGGCGGCAGAGGAGGTAAAGCAACAGGAGCAGGAACAGGTAGGAGAGCCCGAGAAGAATCGCGCTGGGATCAAAAAACCAGCCAACTGATTCACGCAATCCAAGCAGCGTGCTAAGAGTCGGGTCACCAGTGGGGTTAATGCCGTACCCTCCGGGGGCAAGGTAGGCAAGGTAGACTATGACTACGATCGCGACACCAAACACCGCGCCGATCAGAATATCTCTGCCAACCAATGGATCCCTGAAGTCACCGGCCAGCAGCCGGCTCCACGCCACGATTCGGTGCGGCCACCAGCGACGAACGTAAGGCTCCAGGGCCATGTAAAAGAACCAGAGCAGAGTCGCTAAAAAGAGTGCCGACATTACGTTTGGAAGAAAAAGAAGAAAAAATTCATCGAACCCAGGATAGTGACGGGCCAGGAAAATCCAATTAATCATTAGTGCCGAAAATGTAAAAAGCGCTAACCTGAGCGCGCCTTTCCGATCGCCCCGCCCGTCACGCAGGTTCTTTCTGGCCAGCAACACTCCAATAATCATGAAAGAAAGAAGCAGGACCATGACGAAGACTTTGAGGACCTTTTGCCCTGGTCTTAACTGAAATTCCTGCATTCGTTCCGGTCTGGTCCACGCTCCGACAATCTCGAAGTAGACCGGCTTGCCGTGATAAGAGGCGGCCTCCACTCGGATCGGTATTTGAGTCTGGCTCGGAACGTTTCCCTCCCATGCAGCGCGGCTGTCGCTATTGGCCAGTGGAAGCCACTTAGGTTGGGTTTGAGTAAAACTGGCGAGGTCGAGGCCAGCTTCCTCGAAAAGCGGAGACCAGTTCGCAGTGGCAGGCGCATCCTGCCCCTGATCCAAACGGGAGATACTTCGATCGGCCGCTGGGTCCTCCCTCACGGTCGGGCTACTGCTCCGCTCGATACCAGTTTGGGTAGTACTCGCGGATTTTTGACTTTGGACATTGGACGTTGGACTTGGGACTTCGGCTTGGTCAACCTGCGGCGGAACGGCTTCGAACTTAATCAACCGGCCCAACGTGTCCAGGGATACATTTACCATGCCCGACACGATGGTTGGGGGATCGTCAGGAGTAGCGCGCACACCATATTGCTTCACAGGCGCCAGATACCTGGGACTCTGGCGATACCAGAAATAGAGCGCTGCCGGTCGCCCCGTTGAGAGCTGATTCCAGCGCGTAGGAGAGGTATCGTGGTCTAAGACGTATCTAAAATAATCGTTGGTATTGAAGCCATAGGCGCGATCGGCCGGTGGATCGGTGTAGCCGAGTCTGTTGACAATTGCACTGGCTCGCTCTCTGAGCGCCTCAGACGACTTCTCAAACGGAACCCGGCGATGTAGATCAACTTTCCCGGACAACCAGATGATCAATACGAAGCCGACAAGGATTGAAGCCAAACAAGCCAGGGCGACAGCGGGGCGTAGCACGCCTTCTTTGGGCGTTGCCGCTACCATCTCGGGCGAAGGTGTTTCGCCCGCTGCTAACGCCGCGGCAAGGGGATCGCCGCCGGGCAATGAGGCCGCGACCTGAAGAGCTGAAGCCGGCCGCTTCTCGGGTTCCTTTTCAAGGCAGCGCAGGATCACACGCTCGACGAGCGGATCGATGTTCTGCACCAGAGACGATGGCGTCGTAGGCGTCGTGTCACTCCGGCGCAAATCCAGCAGTTGACCAATAGTCGGCGCATCGAAAGCTTTCTTGCCCGTGAACACTTCATAAAGGACCAGACCGAGCGAGTAAATGTCGCTGCGAATAGTGACATTCTTCCCTTCGAGCTGCTCCGGCGCCATGTAGGCCGGTGTTCCCGCCGCGATTTCGTCGTCGCGAAATTCGTCCGCCAAACCGGCGAGCCCAAAGTCGGTGATGCGTGCATTGCCCTGCTCATCAATCATCACGTTTGAAGGTTTTAAATCGCGATGCAGCACTGCGCTTTCATGCGCGGCGGCGAGCCCCGCGCAAATCTGCCGAGCAATCTGAATTGCTTTGTCCGAAGGCAGGCGACCAATGCGACGCAATAACGAAGAGAGTTCTTCGCCTTTGATGTATTCCATCGAGAGGAAATGATGGCCATCAACTTCCGCGATGTCGTAAACACGGCAGACGTTCTTGTGCGAGACCTGTCTGGCAACACGCACCTCGCGATGAAACCGCGCCAGCGCCACACCATCAAAGAATTTGGCCGGAAGAAATTTGAGCGCGACGGGCTGACCCAGTTTCAGATCGTCCGCGCGATAGACTTCACCCATCCCGCCTTTGCCAAGGAGTCCAACGATACGATAGCGTTCCGCCAGAATCGTTCCGGCCACGAAACGAGCGTTGTCGATTGAATCGTACGACGTCAATGACCGTGATTCCTTTTCGCGTCGTTTGGTGATCGGAGGCTCTTTCGATCCGAGGCGGCGGGTCGCGTCATCAAATAAGAAACCGCAAGACGAGCATGACGAGGCGCTCGTGGGAATCTGCTGGTGACAAGAGGGGCAGTTCATGGGGACGGATTGTATCGCAAAAACGCAATTCAAAATGTAAGACTGTAAATACGGCTAAGGTTTGATGGTCGATTTCCTGAAACTTCTGCAACCCAAGGCGCAATACTTGCAGCTCTTCAAAGCCGTAGTTTTGGATCGTGGAAGACGCTTCGTACTATCACCTGTCGAAACACTGATTGGCCGGCAACTACTGGCGTGGCGATAAGGTTTATGGGCTTTTCCCGGTCGATGTGTTTCAAGGGTCCCATCGCTCGGAGAGATTTTGGACGCAAGCATAACTGATAACGTCCCGTACGGGAGTCGAACCCGTGTCGCCGCCGTGATAGAGAAGGGACCTATGGTAATTCAATGGAACTTCGCGGCACGGATAGCACTTTACCGCATCTGAGGGACTCACGGGAACGCTTATTGGACCTTTAATGGACCGTGCTTCCCGTTAGAGAGCGTCGCCGATTTCGTTACCGGGTTCGTCAGCTTCAACTCCTTGGTCGGCGGCGTGTCAGCCAACTCCACTGTCCTGCAACTCACTCACGCGAAGAACCCCGCCCCGCGGAAGCCTTTCCAAGTGCCGTCCGGCAGCTTCTTGTGCACCCCGAGCACCATGCCACGAACATGCACCGGCGCGCCACCCGGCGATGTGACGAACGAGACGGTGAACTGACGCCACTCGACTTCCCAGCCACCATCCAGAAAAGTCATTTCCTTGGGTTCCGGGACGTAGCTCAGGACCTTGAGAATGTTAGCCTTGTTGCGTTCGTTGCTTTCTCGGATAGTTTGTTTGCCGACTTCTGCCGGCGGGACTGGGCCAAGACGCACGGCGTCATCGGTCCATAATTCCGTCAGGGCAACAGGATCTAGCGACAGAGTAGCGTCGATGTCCTGCTGGCGCAGCTTCTGGATGGCGGCGCGGTCCGCAGCGCTGCCCCCCGTGACGCTTTCAGCCGACGGCGCCGGTGCCTGAAGCACTTGCCCTGGCAACGGGGCTGTGAACGTCGGACCTCCCATCCCGCGGAAGCATTTCCAGCTGCCGTCCCGCATCTTCTTCAGAACCATCAGCCTCGTGCCACGAATCTGCTTGACCTCACCACCCGGCGTCTCAACATACGAACCAGTGATGTAGCCCCACTCGACCGCCCAGCCGTCGAGTATCGTCACGTCCTTGGTTTCTGGAACGTAGCTCAACACCTTGGCGCCTGAGCGAGCGGACCAGCGTTCGTTGCTCTCTCGGATAGCTCTTTTGCCAACCTCCGCCAGCCGGCCTGGGCCGAGGCGCACCGCGTCATCGGTCCACAAATCCGTTAGGGCAACAGGATCATCTCGCGATAGAGTAGCGGCGATATCCCGCTGGTGGAGCTTCTGGATACCGGCCAAGTCGGCCTGACGCCCGCCGTTGCTTCCAGCCGACGCACCAGATCCCTGGCCCACATGACTCGCCAAGACAGTCAACAGGCACAACACGACGACAGCCAAACGCAATCTCATACTCCCTCCAATCGCTCACACCCCGACAACAACGATTCCAAACCTACTCTCCTCTGGAGTCGTCTCGATTGCGGAGTAACAAGTAGCACATCGATTCTTCTGATATAGCTCCAGACTCGCGCGACTCTTCACTCCGAAAGAAGCTGTTGAATACTTACGTCTCTATCTTTCTTCTTCAGAACATGGAATGCGTGGCGTTATGCGAACCATGGACATGCGCTCTGCTGGATTACTTCTTCAAGTCTGCCGTCCAGTTTAAGATGACGTTGATCTGCTGGCGCTCGGGTGTTTCCGGTAGTGAAGGCACGAGAAAGCGGTTGCCGTTCCGCGCTGACGTGTAATATCCATTGCCCGGAAAGGTTTGGTCGATCGCGGCTCCGAGGGAGCGGATGTCAAAGAGTGGCCGCGCGATTCCGACTCCAAATGTTGGGCTGTTACTATTCACCTCCACTGCCATTAGTTTTCGGCTAGGTGCATAGTAGTAAAGCTCCTGGCCATCTGCGCGCCATTGCGGTTGCGACCCACCGCCGACCGAGACCGCCACCTTACCGCCGGCAACCGGAAATGTTTGGATGTAAACCTCGAATTGGCCTGTCTCGTTCGATATATACGCGACCCAGCGGCCGTTCGGTGAGACGTGGGCCTGAGCCTCGATGAAACTTGTTTGCAGAAACATCTCAATCCTTTTGTCGCTCCCAGTAGATACCAGGTACAAATCAACATTCGTTTTAGGATTGAGTTGAGAGTAGATGATGAACTTCCCGTCAGGTGAAAACGTTGGGTTAAACTTTTGTTCTGCAGACGAAACAAGCGGTTCTTCGACCGCTGACCCGTTCGAGAGTTTTTGGTAAATGCTGCTCTGCCTATTGCGGGCCGACACGAAGGTAATACGGTCGCCGGCGGCTGACCAGGCAGGGAAGTTGTCGGTCGCCGGATCGTCGGTGAGCCGTATCTGTGTACCGCGCTCAAGGTTGATCAGCCAGATGTCCGAAGCTGTCCCAGCCAACAAGTCTGCGCGACTGACGGCGACACTCTTCTCATCGGGCGATAACGCCGGCATGTTGTAGCCACCAGGTGGTGCAACAGCACCGAGCCGTTTGCCAGCGCTGTCGAACCAGATCAGCTGATTGCTATTAACGACTCCGGAGCGCATGACGAGAACACCGTTTTCGGAGACGGAGAACATCGCGCGGCCAATGATTGGGTTCCGCATGGCTTGTTCTGCAACCGCGAATGCCTCACCTTTGAGATCTAATGTGTCGGCGTTGAATGCTTGCGCCATGAGCGTGTTCTCACGCACAAAGAGAAGGTAGCCCGGCGGCGCATATACCGCGCTGGAATGAACCTGCAACAGCGACTTAGTCTCTCTTGAGTCGAGCGAACCAACGTAGATTGCGCTATTCTCCGGCTGCGCGTTCCGCGCTAGATAGATGAAGTGGCGACCGTCAGGTAGAAAGTAAGGAAACGTATGTTCGACCTCATTTCGTGACGCATCAACCTGCGTGAGCTGAACGGGTGTCTCACCAGCCGTCGTAACACGGTAGAGGCCGCTCGCAACACCCCGCGAGAAGATAATCGTCCCATCACGACCCCATGCACCACTCACATTCGAAGCTGCGTCACAGACGGTCTGCACGGAACCGCCCGAAACGTCGATTCTCTTGAGTTTACTGTTGGCGAAAAAACCGACAGAGCGGCTGTCAGGTGACCAGAAGGGCTGAGAACCGCCATCAGTTCCAACAAGGGCCTGCGCATGGAACGAGCCGAGCCAGCTAACCCAGAGAAGCTCTTTACCGTCTTCGGTATTGAGGCGATATACGATTCGTCGACCGTCTGGAGAGATAACGGGCGGAGTGAGTATGAGCGCTTTATCGGGCATCGGAATAATAAAGCGCGTGGCCTCGGTGATCTCGCCCGACGGGGAACGGCGAAAGTATGGCCATACGAAAGCAAGGCAGCAAGTAGAACGGCGGTTGCGGCGATCGCCCACGGCAACCACCCACGTCCACGCCACCGGCAGCGAAGGCCAGAGCCACATCCGATGCTGTCTCGCTGAAGGGCTAGCTATCGATCCCGATAAGGCTTCAAGTGCGAAGGCAATATCGCGTGCTGAATGAAAACGTGCTTCCGGATTCTTCTCCAGACAGTGACTTACGATTCGTTCCAAGGCAGGCGAGACTGTTTTGTTTGTGTCGGATAACTCCGATGGATCTTCCTTCAGGATCGCGCTCATCGTCTCCGCCACTGACTCGCGATGGAAAGCACGGCGGCCTGAGAGCATCTCGTAAAGAATTGCGCCGAATGAAAAAATGTCCGACCGCTGATCGACAGCTCGACCTTTCAACTGCTCCGGCGACATGTAACCGACTGTCCCCATCACCACGCCGGGACCTGTGTCGACGCGCTTCGTTGGAACATCTGTTTGCGCCTGGTTTCCATCAAGCTGAGTCAGCTTCGCCAGACCAAAGTCGAGAATCTTTAAACGCCCATCGTTGGTAATGAAGATGTTATCCGGCTTCAGATCGCGGTGAATGATTCCTTTCTCGTGTGCCGCCGCAAGTCCGTTCGCAATCTGCAGCGCGTATTCGATCACGCGACGCTGGTTGAGTGGGGTGCCGGCGATTCGCTTGCGCAATGTCTCGCCCTCTAATAGTTCCGAGACAACGTATGGGGAGCCATCGTGAGCAGCGATGTCGTGCACAACCAGAATGTTCGGATGGTTTAAGGCACCGGCAGCACAAGCTTCCTGTTCGAAGCGTCGCAATCGATCCTTATCAACTGCTATGCTCGCCGGTATAACTTTTATCGCAACATCACGCCCCAGTTGCGTATCGCGCGCGCGATACACCTCGCCCATCCCGCCCTCACCAATCTTTGAGCGGATTTCGTAGCGGCCGAGTTTTGTGCTTGTGGCAATGGTCATCAGACTCTAGCGGAAGTCTCGGATCAAAATCACGTCGCTTGTCTCCGTGCCGCGCGAAAGCGCGAGTTGCTTGCCGTCGCGCGAGAAGTCGAACCAGAAAATCTGGTCGGTCTTGAAGTCGGTCAATTGTTTCGCCGGCCCGCCGTCCAGCGGCAGCGACCAGATATTAGAGACGCCGTTAATCGTGTCTATGTAGGTCAGAGCGCGGCCGTCCGGCGTCCAACGTAGGCCAGCGTCGCTGGTGAAGCTTTGCCGCGGGAGGTCGAGCACCTTGACGGGATCACCGCCCGCGAAGGGGATTATGGCGACCTTGGTGGGCGTGTTCGGTTGTTGATCGTCGTCGCGGTACCAACAGGCGACGAGGCTGCCGTCGGGCGAGACGGTCGGATTTGATGTCCATTTATCGGTCAACTGCGTGGGCTCCCCGCCGTCGATCGAGACCTTCCAGGCCCTCAATGAGCCGGGCGTCGAATGGAAAACCACCCAACGGCCGTCTGGCGAAGATTGCGGGAACCTGCCGTTAACTCCTACGGTCAGTTGTTTGAGATTGCCGCCGTCCGTGTCCATGCGCCAGATGCTCCATAGCGTTCTTGAGGTGCCTCTTCGTGTGGACGTGAAGATGATGTAGCGACCGTCGGGCGTCGCCCACGGGTCAAAGTTCCTGCCCGCCTGGGCCGTCAACTGCTTCTGATCCTTTCCATCCTGGCCCGTACTCCAGATGTCAACCAACCCGCTTTCTTCTGAGGTGTACGCTAATTTGCCGCCGGGCATCCATGACAGACCACGCTGCCCGTCATATCTGCCCGAAGAAATCTGCCTGGCGCGGCTCGCGTCCCCTTCCGGCGCGACCCAGATAGTTGAAGCGCCCTCCGTCTGAACTGTGACAATGGCACTCGAATCCGCGGTAAGGCTCAGTCGCCTATAGTTATTGAGGTCGACGGTGATTTTGTGTTTCTCGTCGCCGGGGTAAGAGATTTGCCAGATTTGGACGGAAGATGACAATCCCGGGTCGAGCACAAGTAAGAGGAGACCGCTTCCATCCGCAAGCCAGGCGACTTGACCCACGCAGTTCACGCACCACTTCTGAGAATTGATTGGCCTCTCCGCCCCGCTTTCGACCTCCACGGCGATTACCGTCGAATATGCCCCGCCAGCGGCGCTCGGATCACGATTAATAACGCCTGACGCGATCAGTTTCCCGTCAGGCGACCACGACGGCCCGTCGCGGCTGAACCCTTCGCCCACCTTCCGCACGGCGACTTGCCTCTCGCCCGTCCCGTCGGCGTTAGCCACGACCAGCGCGGTCTCTTCGCTCGCTACATTGCGGCGTATGAACGCCAGGCGCGTCCCGTCCGGCGAAAGAGTGATGGGAGAGGCGACGTTTTCAATTATTTTCCGCGAGGCGCCGCCGAGCGTCGACACCTGGTAGAGTGTGTGCGCGGGATTATTAAGTTCCCCCAGAGCGTAATAGATGTAATTGCCGTCTTTCGAGAAGGTAATCCCGTAATAGTTCTGTGTCGAGGGCGGGACGATCTGCGTGTCGCTGGGGGTCACCACCTGTCTGAGCCAGAGGCTCTGCTGTCCGGCGTCGCTCTTGACGTGCGCGACGTATTTCCCGTCGGGCGAGATCGCCGCGTCCGACGCCCTGCCCGAAGTCGTCAGCCGCTGAGGCTTAGGCGTGGGCAGAGAAGTGGCAGATCTCTTGTTAGTCGAAAATTTGTACAGCCCAATTCCAATCGCGGCTATCGCGACCAGCAGCACGCCAGCACCAATTGCGGCTGCACGCTTATGCTGTTTGATTCCACTGACGATGTATTCTGCACTCGACTGATGCGTTGAAGGCGCGGCTGGCGAAAGACTCGTCGACGCAGCAGCAGCGCGCGAACCATCAGAGTCAATCGCTTCAGCTGTGGAACCTGCCCTTGATGGAGGTGGAACTGTAGTGTCGATTCCTGCGCCTGCTTGTAACTCGCGCCGTACCTCCTTTAACTCAATCGCTACGTCTTTGATCGATTGATGTCTCTCGTCGGGATCTTTTGCGAGACAGCGCCGCACAATCTTTTGCAGATCGTACGGCACTTCAGGATTGAGATTAGCGATCGGCGTGGGTTGCTCGCGAATGATCTTATTGAGCGAATCGATGGCGTCCTTTCCTGCGAAGGCTTTGCGCCGCGTGATGGCCTCATACAGAATGCAGCCGAAGGAAAAAATGTCTGAGCGGTGATCGATTTCCTGCCCACGGCCCTGCGCTTGTTCCGGTGACATATAGCCAACGGTTCCCACGACTGCGCCAGGCATCGAGTGCGGTTGTATTAATGCTGTGGCCAGCTCGCTCATGCCCTGGCCGGTTGTTTGTGACGTTTGAGGCTCGAGCAATTTAGCTAGCCCAAAATCCAGGATCTTCGCGTGACCTTCGCGGGTCACCATAATGTTGTCGGGCTTTAGATCGCGATGCACGATTCCGGCAGCGTGTGCTTTAGCCAGGCCTTCAGCGACGTGCTGCAGATAACGTAAGAGCTTGGGTAGCTCCGTCTGTCTCGCGTGAATGAGTTGTCGCAAAGTGAGGCCGTCAACGAACTCCATCGCAATGAAGTTTGTTCCCTCGCGCTCGCCAATCTCATATATATGCGCGATGTTCGGATGATTAAGTGCGGCTGCTGCGGTGGCTTCCTGTTTGAATCGTCTCATCCGATCGTGATTAGAAGAAACGTCAGAAGGTAAAACTTTTAGTGCAACATTGCGATGAAGCTCACTGTCTTCCGCCAGATAAACTTCACCCATCCCACCGGCGCCAATCTTCGAACGGATTTCGTAACGGCCGAGCCTTGTGCCTGCGGCAATCGTCACTCTTCACCTCCGCCGTCCAGTTGCCCCCCACGTTGCACTACAACTTGGACGTCTACAGTCCTTGGGCCATAAAAGAGGAAGGACTACCGTCCGATTCATGCAGCGTAAGGCCAATACTCGAACCCCATCGCGATGAAGTTTACGCCGTATTTGCCTGGGGACGCTAGAACCAAGTACACGCCAGGATTTTCACGGTTAGCGTCCGAAATGGTGAGAGTCACTATGCGGATGGGTGGTGTGTTCGCATAAGAATCTTCGCACCTACTCCTCTCCTCCCCATCTTGGCGATAGACTGGCTCCGAGAGATTCAAGAGAACATGAGATCATCAGTGCGAGGGTTGATGAACTCTAAACATCTTATCGTTTTAAGCCCGCCGTCCAGTTCACAACGACATTAATTGGAGTGGTGTTTGTTTCTTCAAGCATTGAGTTAATGAGAAAGCGCTGCCCGTCGGAAGTCGGCACGTAGTGATTTCTGAATTCTGTCAAACTAACGACACGCGTGCCGAAGAGCGGTTTGGGAACACTCGCCTCGAAAGTGGCTCCCAGCTTAACATCCACCGCCATGAGTGTCCGGTCGGCGGCAATGTAGAAAAGCTCACGGCCGTCGCGCCTCCAGCGGGGCTGGCCTCCGCCGCCCGTCGAGACCCGCCACTTGCCCTCAGAGGCCGGGAATGTCTGGACGTAGACCTCCGGCGCTCCCGACTCGTCCGACGTGTAGATAATCCATTTACCATCCGGAGAGAATTGCGCCTGCTGTTCGTTGAACTCTGTTTGCAGAAACGGATGTGGCTGTCGATCTCCGGACATCGGTAACAGCCACAAATCCCATTTTGTTTTCGGATTGGAGGTTTGATAGACAATGAGCTGTCCGTTCGCAGACCAATCGTTTGGTATTTTGTCCTCACTTGACTTGAAAAGCACTTCGTCATTCCCGCCGCCGCCCGCACTTTTTTGATAAAGATTCCTTACGCCTTCGCGGCTTGAACTCCAGACGATGCGGCTTCCATCGGGCGACCAAAGCGGATTCGTGTCACCCGCTGGATCGGTCGTGAATCGCGAAGGGATGCCGCGCGCCAAGTCGAAGAGCCAGATGTCGTTTGTCCCCGTCTGGGGATCTGAACGGTCTACCGCTGCTCGCGTTTCATCAGGGGACAGCCAAAGAGTTAGGTAAAGGCCGGCCGCGCCCAGCGACCCAATCTGTTTGCCCCCCCGATCAAACCAAAGGGGTTGGTTGATCTGGCCGCCACCGCTGCGAAAGGCGAGCACGCCGTTTTCCGAGACAGAAAAGGCCCCGCGACCAAGCCCTGGGTTATATGCCACGTGTTCGGCGACGGGAAATGGCTCGCCGGTGAGTTCGAGTTTACCGGCGTCGAACGGCTGAGCCATCAGCATCTCATTCTGCAAGAAGAGCAGAAAGCCCGGCGGCGCGTATGCCGCGTTTAAAGCGGTGGGAAGCAATCGCTTCGTTTCTTTCGCATCAAGAGAACCGACGTATATCCCTTCGCGTTCAGTTCGGCCGCTGCGCACGGAATAGAGGAAGTGACGACCGTCAGGTAAGAAGTAGGGCCAGCGATGAGCAGTCTCTAGATCTGATTGATCGAGCGCCGTCACTGGTGTCGGCTCGCCGCCCGCCACCGAGACCCGATAAAGCGGACCGAAAGGAACCGGTGAAAAGATTATCACTCCGTCGCGATTCCACGTCCCGCCGCGAGGGCCGCCGATATCACACAAGGTTTGAGGAGGCCCGCCTGACGCATCAATCTTCTTGAGCTTACCCCCTGCGAAGAATCCGATGAAGCGACTATCCGGGGACCAGAAAGGATGAGATTGGAGTAAGGCGCCCTCGGTACCAGGGAGCGCTTGTGCTGAAAGCGAATCGAGAGAGCGCACCCAGAGAAGATCCCGGCCTTCGAAAGAGGCGACAAAGGCCACGCGACGACCGTCGGGTGAAACCGCGAGGGCTGATGGTCCCAGGGTCATCGTCGTCTTCTCGGGTAGCAACAGGGACATCTTGAGTACGCGCTCATCTTTTGGAGCATGGCGCAGGTAGGCAATAACGAAAGGGAGCGCCGCGAGCAAGCAGACGCTCGCGACTATCCACGCCAGCCACTCACGGGTTTTAGGCCGTCCCGATGTCAGAGGCAAAGCGTCTGTTATCGTGCGGCTGGACGACACACCGTTCAAACTTTCCAAAGCGAAGGCCACATCTTGCGCCGATTGAAATCTCTGCTCCGGATTCTTCTCCAGACAGTGCATCACGACGCGCTCGAGCGCGGAATTGATCTGGCTGTTCGACTCAGACAGCTGCGGCGGGTCTTCCTTCAGAATTGCATTGAGCGTTTCAATCGCCGACTCGCCGTGAAAGGCTCGCTTACCCGAAAGCATCTCGTAAAGAACCGCGCCCAACGAGAAGATGTCCGAGCGCGGATCCACTCGCTGCCCTCTAGCCTGTTCCGGCGACATGTACCCGACCGTGCCCATGACCGTGCCCGGATCTGTATTCCGCTTGCGCGTCGGCAGGTCAGTGCGAACTTCGCTTCCGTCCCTCGGCTCGATTAGCTTCGCGAGACCGAAGTCTAAAATTTTCACCCGCCCGTCTTTCATGACGAACAAGTTCTCCGGCTTCAGGTCGCGATGCACGATACCCTTCGCGTGCGCGGCGGCCAGTCCCGAAGCGATCTGGAGGGCGTAGTCAATCGCCTTGCGTACAGGCAGCGCGGTGCCGTTCAACTGCCCGCGCAGCGTCTCGCCTTCGAGCAGTTCCGAGACTACATAAGGCGAGCCGTCGTGTGTGTCCACATCATAGATTGAAAGGATGTTCGGGTGGTTGAGCGCGCCTGCCGCCTGCGCTTCCTGCTCGAAGCGTCGCAGTCTCTCTGAGTCTGAAGAGAAAGCGGCGGGCAGGACCTTGATCGCCACGTCGCGGTTGATCTTCGGGTCGCGCGCGAGGTAAACCTCTCCCATCCCGCCCGCGCCAAGCTGCGAGCGGATTTCATAGCGTCCAAGGCGGGTATCGCGGGAAATTGCCATCTACATAGTCAGCAGAGCTGCCCAAAACTCATAAACTCTATTGCCGGACCGCCAAAAGTCAAGAGTTTGCTGTTGTAATGACTAAGTCGCTGAAGATTGGAATGGATAGGAGTTATAGTCGCAGGCGGGTAGGGATATGAACCCGAGCCACATAAGTGTCAAGCGAAGAACGCCGCGTATAACGCTTGAAGGTTTTTACGGCCAGACGTGGCTTGAGCGTTAATAGCGGAGCCGTCCACAGCGTGTGACTGTTCGCATTCAGGATTCGTAAATTTTTGCGCGCTACAATAACTCGTATAAAATTCCTCCGCTTCCGATGACCCTTGCCGCAGGTACACATCTGGGTCGTTATGAAATCCGCTCGGAACTTGGAGCGGGCGGAATGGGTGAAGTATATCTCGCACAGGACATGGAGCTTCATCGCAGTGTGGCGTTGAAGGTTCTGCCCTCCGACGTATCCGCCAACAAAGACCGCATGCGGCGATTCAAACAGGAAGCAACTGCTGCAGCTGCACTCAATCATCCGAACATCGCACATTTTTATGAAATCGGCGAGAGCGTAGGAACGCATTTCATTGCGATGGAGTTCGTTGAGGGCTTTACACTTTGTCAACTGATTCACGAAAGACAGACGGATCTGCTGAAGCCGCATTTGAGCCATGAACGACAGGCCAGCAAAGATTTTCTATGAGTTCGAATTGTTTCGCGTAGACGTAGCCGAGCGTTTACTTTTGCGCGACGGCGAAATGGTGCCGCTCACGCCAAAGGCCTTCGACACGCTGCTGATACTTGTCGAAAATGGCGGCCATGTGGTCGAAAAAGAAGAGTTGATGAAACGGCTCTGGCCCGACACCTTTGTCGAAGAGGCTAACCTCGCCCACCACATTTCGCTCTTGCGCAAAACCTTTGACGAGGGCGCGAATGGCAGCAAATACATCCAGACCGTGCCGCGGTTGATTTAGTTAATGGACTTTTCTGGACTCGCGGCGAAATGGGCAAGATCTCGTGGGTGATTGAAAGTGTTGGCGTCTTGGCGTCCCAAAGCATTCTGAGTTGGAACCAAATCATTTGTTGGCTGCGCGAGATAGAAATCCCCCGCAAAACAGCCACTTGACCTCATGAACCAGCTTTTCCTTACAGGTACGGGAACCGCATTTTCGAGCTCGACGCTTCGCGTCCGGTGCTTGTCTCACAGCTGGCCCAAAAAGCCTTGCAAAGAGAGTCCGACTAGCAGTAGTTTCTAGGTGCCGTTATCCAGTTACATCAGGCTCCCCCATAGTAGGTTTCAATTAACCCCGATCAACTCTTCGTCCCTGGGCGCGCTTTTGTTTGCCCTGGGGTCGCGCGAAAGGAGATTTTTAATGCAGGAAACTCGATTCATATCTTTCGATTGCCCTAGCCCTCATAACACGCGGCGCGTTTTCATTCGCCAGAACCGGAATCAAGGCTTTACGCTGATAGAACTCCTGGTGGTAATCGCAATCATCGCGATTCTGATTGGGCTTCTTTTGCCAGCCGTGCAGAAGGTCCGCGAGGCAGCAAACCGAACCCAATGTTCTAAGAATCTGCAAATGATCCTCGCCGCTCAACTGGAGTTTTTCAGCGAGCATCAAATGTACGCAAAGTCCCTGGATGAACTCGGGCTTGGCAACCAATTCCCAGAGAATCAGAAGAACGGCTACACCTTCACTCTCGAAGGCGGCACTCTGGGATTTCTCGCCACCGGCATTCCCGCCGCGGCTGGCATCACCGGCAATGCTGACTGCCGCGTAAATCAGCTGGGCCGATTGTGGTGTGCACCCAATCCCGGTGCCGATGCCGGCCGACGACTCATGTTCGCCAACATTCACCGACGAGCCGCGCTCACAATCGGTTCGCTGTTGGCCCAGATGCCTGACGCCCTCGGTCGTTTGGTTCCGGCTGTGCAATCCGACAAAACGGTGCCAGAGGTCTTCCGCTTCTTCGATATGGACGGTGACGGCTCGGTCAGAGTTGGGGAAATCTTCGGTCCGCATCAGGACAACACTGGTGCGCTCGGCGAACTACTCCCTTACATTGAACAGCAAATGAGATTCGGGTTAGCAGGAGAGGACGTAGGGTCGTTTGCCGGTGTCAGCCTGCGAACGCTGATGGATAAGACTGCTGAACAACCGGACGTAGCTCTGAACCTGAATATTACTCAGGGAAATTCTCAGTTAGCTGGAGTCCAGACTGCAATGCCGTCGGTGCCGGCTGTGCAAAACTTATCGCTGGCCGGGTTCTGCGATGGCAGCGTGCGACCGATGGAAGATCATGGAGCAAGCTTGCCCTTTCAGTTCAACTTTAAGGACGGGTCGATCTTTGCCGAGTTGGAGCAGATCGAAGCGCCAAATCGTTCTGCAAACACCTGGGCAGGCTTGGTTAGTATGAATGATGGTAACGGCAACGCGATCATCGCAGTCTTGATAGGATTGTTGCTTCCGGCCGTGCAGAATCAAGAACCAACGTTTGACGGGATTATTATTGTCGGTGAAGGTGGGGGCGTGTTCCACGGGGCGCCTGGAGTAGGGCGTGCGCAATTGAATTTTGTCGACGGAATCAACGGCGCGTTTACTGGCGGCGTTCACACCAAACCGTTCCTGGTCAACCGGAGGTGAGGAAACAGTTAGCAAATAGATACGGGTTCGTGTAATTCATGCGGATAGACAAAGGCGCACGGTCAGTTTGAACCGTGCGCCTTTTCTGCAAATGGCATTTTGTTGGCGTCCCGTACGGGAGTCGAACCCGTGTCGCCGCCGTGAAAGAGCTATTTAGGTGTTTTTGTAGTGAATTGGCCCAAGTCGGATTGAATGGTAAATCTATCTCACTATCAAGTACTTGACTCAGTTTCACTCTTGCACGGGCTTGGAGGAGTTAGTACTCGTGGGTAACAAAGATCGTTACCATAGCGTTACCAAGATCGGTTCAACAGAAGCTGCGTGGAGTTTGTTGTGGGGGATATGCTGAACGCGCGCCCACACCAGACAGGATACCCAGACCAAATGTCAGTTGCGGCAGAGGAATCGCATCGTGGTTTGGTGCTCAAATCGGCTTTGCAAGGACCTTTTATTCCTTTGTGCTCAGGTTGGTGGTCGCCCAAAACTCTGGGCGACCACCATATTACCCACTCGGCGATACCTTTAGTGCGAGTGCACCGCGCTAAAGCGGTCCTGATACTCACCTGAATCAATGAACGCCTTGACCAACTCGGCTTTCTACGAAATTACCATTAAACTGATTCAGTTTATTGAGCCAGAATTGGTAACCCTCGAAGTTGGTGTCCGGAGCGCTGTTGGGATTCCGGCGCAGGTAACCGAAATATTGCATCAGCACAAACGCTTTGTTGAACTCGAGTTGTACCAGCGCAGGGTCCTCAGCCACCGCTCTAAGGATCTGGGCCCTTGTCTTGGTATTGGTTGCGAGTTCGTTGACCAGCTGATCGCGTTTCGTCTGAGACAGGACGCCACCTGCATTCCCGTTCAGCGTGTCCACGAACTGGGCCGCCGTCTCTAACTGCGGGTAAGCCGTCATGAAGTCTGGCCGTGCCACGAAGTCGTTGACGAAGGCATTCTTGTTATTCTCCAAAAGCGTTTGCCAGTTGCCAACGCCCACTTGCACGCCCTGGCCTATTTGCTGCGTGTCGCGAAGGAATTGGGCGAAGCTGACCGGAACAGGCGAGCCGGGCGGCAGGTTTCCGTAGGCGGCTTTATACATGCGGTAAGCAAGGTAGCCGGTCTCCTGAAACTCTATTGACAGGAAGAAAGCGGCTGAGACATTGACGCGCTTTAGCTCGACACACTGCGCGTCCGCGCCGCACGAGTTGATTTCATTGGTCCAGAACGCCAGGCCGGCAGCGTCGGGCTCGCGATTCAGAAAGTCGTGATACTGCTGGTAGACGAAGTTCTGCGCATCGTCATTGGGGTTGCTGATTGCTTCGAGCTGGTCGTCCTTGATGGTCACAATTGCGGCGCCCGGTTGGCCCAGGGCCGCACCGACCGGCTTGCTCAACGAGAGCGCCAGGGTCTCGTCACCTTCTACGTACGAATCTTCGTTGATGAGTAGAGCGAAAGTTTTGCTCGACTCGCCGGGGGCGAAGTTGAGAGTGCCGGCCGCAAACTCGTAATCACCTAGCTGCTTAGCAGAGCCGTCACTGGTGATGTAATCAACCGACGAAGCGCCGCTTGTATCACCAGAGCGCGTGACCGTTACGATCAGGGCCGTCAAATCCTCTTGCACCTGATAGTTCCCCTGGCTGAACTGAACCGTCGGCGGACCAGCGTCGTCATCCAGAATCGTTCCGATACCCTGGCCCGTCTGGATCGTCGCATTACCTGGATTTGAAAGGTTGACGAACAGCGTCTCGTTTGGTTCCACTTGAGTATCGCCGTTGATTAAGACGGTAACGGTCTTGACAGTCTCACCCGGTCCAAAGGTGAGCGTGCCGCCGGTCGGTTGAAAATCATTGCCGCTGGTTGCGGTGCCCGGAGCAGTAGCGTAGTCGACTGTCACGGGTGTCAACGAGGACTGCGAAAGAGTGACGGTGAGATCAAGATTGATATTTCCCTGATTCCCTTCGCTCTGACTCGCACTGCTAATCGAGATAGACGGCACGCCGGAACCGGCGACCTGTTTGCATGCCGAGAACTCCGAGGTGTTACCGCTTGCCTCGGTCGCCGTAGCACTAATGAACTGGCCTGCATAGGATCCCTGCAAGATCACATTGAAACTAGCATCATTGCCTGAAGTTGTAATAGTGGTGAACCCGATGAGGGTCCGTCCCTCGCCGAAACCAGAGCCGTCACAAGACTGACTTGCAAACAGTTCCACTCTAAATTGTGTGTTCACAATGCTGTTGAGCGCACCGTTGATTGTGGTTTGCGTTGGAGTCGAAATGGCAGAATTGATAACCGGGAAATTCTGTAAGTTATTGGCGCCGAGATCGACATCGTTCAAATCGTTTTGAGTGACCCCAGTGGGCAAAAGATCAATACCAAGGCCGCCGTTTGCATAGATCTCGTTGCCAATCACTCTGTCGGCATTCGTATTGGCGGCGTAAACACCGGCGCCACCGTTGTAAGCAATGCGGTTCCGCGCTCCGTTATTAGTGCCCCCAATCAGGCAGTTAATTGCCTGGTCTAGATAGATGCCGTGACCTGTATTGCCCAAGGCGTTCAGGCCGGTGACGTCCGTGCCGATATAGTTGCCTTGCACCGTTATTCCCAGCGCGCCAACGCCACCAAAGGCCAGGATGACGCCGTGACCGGAGTTTCCGGAGATAATGTTGCGTTCACCGGCATTGATTCCTCCAAGGGTGGTGATTCCGCTTGGGCCCAACCCCACGCCGACGCCATTGCCGATGGCCGTTGTGCCCGCCGGATTTGTACCGATCAAGTTGCCCTGGATCGAGTTGCCGCTGGCCGTCGCAGCGATGCTGATGCCATTCCCAATATTGCCAGAGATGATGTTTCCCGCTCCAGCGACGGAGCCGCCGATCTTATTGTTGTTGACACTGCCGCCATCGAAGAGTATGCCGCTGCCATTGCTCAAGGCCGATGTGCCGGCAGCATTTAGGCCGATATAGTTTCCCTGGATGGTGTTGTTGTTAACGCCGTCACCGGTGAAATGTATGCCCCGACCGTTAGGTCCGTTATTGCCGGAGATAATGTTGCGTTCTGCCGACATCGTCCCGCCAATAATGTTTCCGGTGGTGATGCCTTTAGCGTAAATTCCCTCAGCGTTTGGCAGCGCGGCGTTTCCGGTAGCGTCAGTGCCGATGAAGTTTCCCGCAATCTTGTTTGTCACCGAGGTATTCAGCGAGATGCCAATGCGATTACCAGAAATCACATTTCGTGACCCAGGCGTTGAGCCGCCGATCGTGTTTCCCTGGGCCTGGCCTAACAGGACACCTTCTAAAGCATTTCCCAGTGCCACCGTCCCCGTGCGATCGGTACCGATTAGATTTCCCTGCACCAGGTTATTCATAGGGCTGTTGAACCCGAAGATGGCAAGGCCACTGCCCGTACAAGTGCCGTTTACACATTTACCGTTTCCCGAGATTAGGTTCCGTTGAGCAGGCGTCGTCCCACCAATCCGGTTGGAATCCGACTGGTTCACATATACTCCGATGGTAGTGTTGCCTCGAGCGATCAGCCCGGTTGGGTCAGTGCCAATGAAACAGCCCTCGACGACATTCGCCGACGTGCCACCCGGCATTACTATCCCTTCCGAGAACCGGTTGATCACCAGGCCTCGGATCGTTGAGCCGTAAGCCGGAGCAAAGATAGCTAATGCTCCGCTGTTTGAAACGTTCGAGCCGTTAAGTTCGATCAACAAGACCGCGTTGTCACCATTCGCGAGAGTGTTCTCGCTCGATCCCGGTTGGGAGTAACCATCTATTTTGACTGGTTCCAAGAGCGAAGGTAGCGGCGAAAGGGGACTGATGGTATGCACGCCGGATCCTGGGATATTGAAATTTATGATATCAAAGCCGGGTGAGCCCGCTGGCGCATCACCGCAGACTGCGTTTGTGTTTACCGCACAAATGGCTTCACGCAGAGTGACCAGCCCATCAACGGCGATTGTGTCGCCGGTCCCCGTCACTGTGACTGTCGAGGCCTGGGCCGAGCTGCCGCTGAGCGCCAGAACTAAGAGCACGGCCAAAGTTGCGATTACGTTTTGCACCACCCGCCGCGTGTGATTGTTTGTCTCATTGGTATTCATTGTCTTAATCCTTCTCAAAAAAGTTTTTGGTTCGTTGCTAAAATTGTTGGCCGACGCTTTTTTTTCGCGCGTGCGCCGCACGTTTGCGTAGCCACCTTTTCCGCTTCAGACGCTGACCACGATTGCTTTTCGCGCGCCGGCTTTCATTGTTTGCGCCAGCAGCTGATAGAGCGCACTCCAGGCGGCCTTCACTTCAATGGTAAAAGCGCTTCCCAAGCCGCGCTCGAGGGTCCATAGCAGGGCGGCGCCGACTGTCTTGTAGTGGTGGTCCTCGACGCCGTATCCAGCGTGGCGTTTCCCTAGCGCCTGCATCGACGGTGCGAGTTCGTCGAGATCATCAAGGCCGCCGACAATGACGCCCATTACTTGAAACAGCATTCGCCCTTGCGTATGCAGGTCGCCTTTGAACAGGCGCTCAAGGTTGGGGTCGAGATCGAACAAGCGCCCGTAGAACAAAGTGGCCGCCACGTCGGCGATGGGTTTCACTTGCTCAAAACTGCTTTGTACTAATTGTTTCTGTTTCGGTGTCATCTGCTTTCTCCTTCACGAAATCCTGGTGGTTCAACCAGGCAGCGAAACTACCGGGATCGTTGCGACTGGTCACCACCAGTGTAGGTAGCAACAATTGGAAGTATCCGGAGGAAAGGGTTTGTGAACGAGACGAGCGCAGGACGGTGGAAAGATGTGCCGAAAAAGCTGGGTCTGCCGCGGACTAGTTGGTCACTTGAAGGCGGGGGACGACCGAAATAGCAGAAGGTGCGAGGACAGGTTTATACCGCAGGTAGCGCCGAATTGCCCGCCGCGGCCGCTTATTCAGGTGGTGAAGCCCGAGTGTGGAGGTACAACTACTTGAGGCCCCGATTCACCTCAGATCCTTTTATTTGACGCGACTAATTCACTAACCGGTCACGCAGTGCTTTGGCGACAGCTTCGGATTTGGAATGGACCTGAAGTTTTTCGTAGACGCGACGCATGTGGAACGAAACCGTATTAATACTGACCCTCAACTCGAGCGCAGCAGTCTTGTAATTGTGGCCTTCGACCAACAATTTCAAGAGCCTGGTTTCGTGTGGTGTCAGTTCATAATCGGCACGTTCAGGCGGGCGGATATCGCGAAACAAGGTAATGACGCGGCGCGCCACCTCCGGCGACATGGGCGATCCTCCGGTGACCGCTTCTTTGAGGCCCTCAAGCAGGCGCACCGGCGGAGTTTTTTTCAAGAGATAACCACACGCACCCGCACATAACGCGTCGAAGATGCGTTCGTCATCATCGTAAACTGTAAGCATCAGCAACAGGAGCTGAGGGTACTGCTCCTTAAGCAAACGCATGCCTTCGATCCCGCTCATGCCGGGCAAGCCAATGTCGCAGAGGGCAACATCAGGCAGGTCGGAATTGATCCTGGCGAGGGCCTCTTCCATTGAGCGAAAGGCGCCCGTGCAACGGAAACCTTCGGTTCCGCCAATCAACATCGCCAGCCCGTCGCGGATCTCGCGCCGGTCCTCGATGATGGCGACTTTAATTTCGGTCGGTAGTTTCGGCGCTTCCATTGAAATCAGTATATCTTCCAGCATTTTGCTCCTCCCTCGAAGTAGGCGGCCTTCAAGGTTTGAGCTTACTCGACGACTGCCGGAGCCCCGCCACCTATTCAGGTGGTAGATTTCATTCCCTCGGCGCGTTCGCTTGTCCCAACGGGACTTTTAACATGACTGTCGTACCATTGAAGTTGTCCGAAACGAATTCGAGTTGAGCGCCCAAACTCCTGGCGCGCTCGCGCATACTCATCAAGCCATGGCCGTCGCTCTCATTCGTCGTATCGAATCCCTTGCCGTTGTCACTTAGTTTCAGTGTCAGCTGATCGTTTTCGACCCGAAATTCGACCTCTGCCTCAGTGCAAGCAGAGTGCTTGACGATGTTGTTGATGCTTTCCTTGAAGATTAGAAATAGTTCCCGGCGCATGTTGGCGCCCACTGGGATGTCCTCCTCGGTGCCGGGAATGCGAATGCGAAATTCTATATTGCGCGCGGTAAAAACATCGCTGGCGAAGCGACGCATGCGGCCCGTCAAATCACTCAGATGGTCTCGCTCAGGATTAATGGCCCAAACGATGTCGCTCATTGCATCCACCAGCTCTCGTGACGAGGTGGCAATCAGTCCCAGCGGCTCGGCGACGGTCGACTTTTCGTGACCAATGCGCTGTCGGGCAACTTCACTGAGAATCGAGATCTGCGTCAGACTTGATCCGATGTCATCGTGCAGGTCGGTTGCTATGCGCTTGCGCACCAGCTCAAGCTCTTGCAGGCGCTCTTCTCGTGCTCGTTGTAATGCAGCTTCGGCGCGCTTACGTTCGGTGATGTCACGCACGATGCCCGTGAAATACCGGCGATCGTCTTTGGTAAACTCGCCGAATGAAAGTTCGAGTGGAATTTCATGCCCATTTTGATGCAGGCCGGGAAGCTCGATTGCCTGCCACCCCAGATGGCGCTTTCCAGTGGTCACGTAGCGGCTTATACCCGCGCGGTGAAGATGGCGGAAATATTCAGGCATGAGCATCGTCAAATCCGCGCCGACCATTTGCGCCACTGTGTGCCCAAATATCTGTTCGGCCGCCTGATTGACATAGATGATAGTGCTTTTCTCATCAATAGTGATGATCGCGTCAGAAGCGGTTTCGGCCAGCGTCCGGAAACGGGTTTCACTCTCGCGTACTGATTGTTCACTTTGCTTGTGTACGAGCAACTGTCCGATGCGCGCTCCCATTAGTGACATCAACTGGAGCAAATCCGGATCGGCATTGCTTTGCTGCCGCTTGAAGAATTCGAGCACCCCAATCACTTCGCTGCCCAGCAGCACCGGGAAGCCAAAGCCGCTGCGCAGCCCTTCATTTGACGCAGCATCGACCCGAGGAAAATTGGTCTCTTGCGCCAGATCGCCTATCCAAAGTGTCTCAGCAGTGGCCCAAACTCGCCCCGGTAATCCTACCCCTGGCGGAAAGGTGCTTCTCATTGTAATAGCTTCAAACTCTGGCGCCTGCATTACAGGTTGGTGCCATACGCTGACGCAGCGCAACACATTTGCCTCCGAATTGACGTCCCAAATTGCACCAACATCCCACTCCAGGCTATCGCAAATTGCCTTCAGGATTCTCGGCGCTGCTTCAAGGGGCGTGGCGGCTTCGGCGAGAATCTGCGTAACCTCATACTCGAGTGACAGTGCCCGGTTGCTCTTCTGCAATTCGGTGCCCAGTAGGACTGATTGTCCCAGCGCGGCGTTGAGCTGCTTCATCCGCGAAAGTCGATAGCGGTCGAGAGACAAAACCGCGATGCCAACGACCGCAATCATGAGCGCGACAAACCACCAACGTCGCCAAAATGGAGGCAAGATTCTGAAAGATACAATGGCAGGCTTTACGCTGGTGATACCGGCGGCATTGACCGCCCGCACCAGGAAGCGATAGGGACCAGGCGCCAGGTTTGCGAAGTTAACGATGCGTTGTAATGTGGGCGCACTCCAGTCTTTGTCAGCGCCTTCCAGCTTGTATTGATAGAGCAATGCTTCTTCCGCGTTGAAATCGAGGCCAAAGAATTCAATTTGTAGATTGTTTTGCGTGTGCGCGATTTCCGGAACATACACTTCCGCGCTTCCCAGTTCTCGAACTGGATAACGCTCGCCTGCGATGCGCACGCCGCTGACCCAAACAGGTGGCGCGGCCAGGACTTTATCCGGCGACGGTACGAGTCGCGATAAGCCATTCGGAGTTCCGAACCACAGGGTGCCGCTGTGATCGCAGAAAGCGGAGGCGACGAAGTCGCCGGTCAAACCGTTGCTTAGCGAATAATGTTTGATGTGCGTGCCGTCCGGTGAGAGTCGATCAATGCCGCGCGCGGTGCCTGCGTAGATATTGCCGAAGTTATCCTCGGTGATTGAACGAACATTGTTACTAGCCAGGCCGTTTTCGGAAGTGATACTGATAAAACGAGTGGCAGCGGCTGATGGATCATCTATGCGAAACAAACCGCTTAGCGCAGAACCGGCCCAAACTCTGCCCTGGTGATCCAGGTGGAGCGTAGTGATTAGCCCGTTTGGCAGTCCGTCAACGGGAGTGAATTCTTTAAAGCGGCCGTTGGCGAATTTTACCAAACCACCTTCATAGAACCCGATCCAAAGATTTCCGTCTCTGTCTTCGGCAAACGACGAAGGTGCTTTATTCGGCGGAAAGCCCTCAGCCTCCGAGAAGGTATAAAACTGTTCTGAGGTCCGACTCCATCTCGTCAGGCCGTAGTTCGCCTGGTCGACGCCATGGGTGCTTATCCAGAGGTCATGGCGCGAGTCTTCAAAGATGTGAAAGAGGTAATCACCCTTCAGACCATTGTGGCTGTCGTAAGTTGCGCGCGGGCTCTGCTGGGCAAGTTGGTCGAACCTTGAAACAGGCCCAAAGCGATATAGCTTTTCGCTCGTCAGGAACCACCACTCGCCCGCGCTGTCTTGAAAGGCCGGATTGGCGGTCCATATCGCCATTGCCCCGGCCGACAATCGCGGATGGATCGTCTTAAAAGATTTGCCGTCAAACAGGCTGAGACTGAGATCGTTGGCCACGACGTAAAGGTTGTTGTCAAGAGTGTTCTTGATGAGCTGAATGGAAGGGTTCTTGAGGCCATCATTTTGTCCGTACGACGTGAGGCCGCCACGATCGAACCGCAGCAGCCCGTTTGAACCAGCCAGCCAGAGATTACCGCTCTCGTCTTCAATCACGTCGCTTGGTCCCTGGACAATCTCCGGTACACCCTGATGCTCGTGAAATCGTTGTCCATCGAATTCGGCGAGCGAAGTGCCGTTAAAAATCCAAATAATCCCGTCCCTGGTTTGGCACAGGGCTTTGATATGTCCACCGAAAAATCTTTCGGGACCGGAGTACTCGAAGATTTCCCCCGGCTTTTGTGGGAGAGTGAGGTGATCATCCGGTGTTCTCGCTGCTGTAACTTTATCCAGGTCGCGCACCGTCAGGACTCCGGGCGCAGGTAGTTCGTCATGCAACTCAGGGTTGAGGACGTATATTCCGCTCCCACCTCCGATCCAGACTCGGCCATCGCTCGCTGACAGGTAGCCGGTCAGCGCCTCAGTCCTAGGATTCTCGACAGCGTAAAAAACTTCTTTTCCATCGGGCCAGCGTCGCACCAACCCCCATGTCGTAACCAGCCAAAGGCTCCGGTCTTGCCCTTCAAACATCCTGCTGATTCGAAAAACCAGCGCCGGATGCGAGGGCAAGTTCAACTCAATCGTATGAAAAGATACTTTCTTTTCTGTTTCCTCAAGACGAAACAGACTGCTATCGCCACACCAGAGATTTCCATCGTGGTCTTCATAGAGGACTCCTCGCTCGTCGCTGACGAACTCGGCGTTAAGCGTCGGTCTATCCGCAGTGTGAGTTTCTGAGTCAGAAACGGGGGCGTTGGGATCAAATCGATAAAGGCCGCTGGTCGTGACAAGCCAGTAGATACCGTTGCGGGCTTCGAGAACTTGTTCGATGCCTGGGGGCGCGCCCTTGCCACCAATTTGATAAGTGACGAAGCGCGAGCCATCAAAGCGGCTCAAGCCGTCACGAGTGCTCGCCCACAGGAAACCGCGCGAGTCGCGCATGAGTGAACTGATAAAACTGCTGCCCAAGCCGTCAGCTGAGGTGTAGGTTTTGACAGGCAACTGCTCGGCCCGGGCACTGGCGAACCCGCCCAGGAGCATACCTAATAATAGAGCGAAAGAGTGTGTAGCGACGCGCTTCTTGATCATGCCTGGTACAGTCCTTCACGGACAGGCGCGGCAACTGTTACCCATGACCTGTTTACTGCACAAGCTTTACATAACTGGCAGGAACGTTCAACGTTCTGGTTTCCACGACAGATAGCGACCGGCGCAGGAAAGTCAGAACCGGGAGCGACAGCGACCCGATCGTTTCCGAGGCGCGGCAGGCGGCGTCATACGTCGCGTGATGACGAAACTCGTCCTTAACTGAATTGTCTCCAGAATCTTCTGGACTCCCGGATTCTGCTTTCTGAACGTCTCCTCTTTTCAGCGGAAATCTCGGATGAGCACAACGTCACGTGTTTGGGTTCCGCGCGCCAGCACAAGCTGTCGGCCATCCGTCGAAAGAGCAAACCTAAAGATGAGATCAGATTTGAAGTTGGTCAGTTGTTTGGGCGGGCTTCCGTCAATGGGTTGGCTCCAGATGTTGGAGACGCCTCTGTGCTTCTGCATGTAAACCAGCGAGCTGGAGTCCGGCGTCCATCCGAGTCCAACACCGGGAAACACGGTCGAAGGCAAGGGTAGGATTTTTGTTGGTTGACCCCCAAGCGACGGAATGATCGCAAGGTGCCCAATCTGCTGTTCGTCAAGGTATCCGGCTGCCATGAGCTTCCCGTCGGGCGAGATGGTTGGGAACACTGTCCAATAGTCAGTCAACTGCACCGGGTCACCGCCCTCTATTGAAACCTTCTCAATCCTTCCTGAGCCGGATTCGGTCAAGGACCAGAAAACTACCCACTGGCCGTCCGGGGTGTACTGTGGGTTGAGATCCCCAAAGGCACCTCGAGTGAGTTGTTTCTGATTGCTGCCGTCAGCGTCCATCCTCCAGATGTTCGTCGATTCGCCATGGAGTGAATCGAAAACGATGTGGCGGCCATCGGGTGACATCTGCGGTAACATTTTAATAGCGGAATTCGCGGTCAACTGCTTCCTTTCCGCTCCATCACGATTCATCAACCAGATGTTAGAGTCGTCACCAGTCTTCAAAACACAAAGTATCTTCCCGTCAGGCGTCCAGGCCACGCCATTTAACCCATCAAACTTTCCTTCAGTGAGTTGCCTTACTCGATCATCTCCCTCGCCCATTGGGGCCACCCAAACGCTGGAGGATCTATCCTCCTGTGCGGCCACCATGGCACTGGCGTCGGCCGTGATGCTCAGGCTGCCTTCCAAATAGCCGTTTAGATCATTGGTAACCCTTTGCACTTCTCCGCCAGGATAAGAGATGTGCCAGAGTTGTAACTTCTCTGTGTGATTCTCGAGACCAAGAAACATCAAGCCACTGCCGTCACCGAGCCAGACGGTATTGGAAACGTGACTCCATCTATGTGGGGTCATCCATCTCTCTTGCCCACCCTCAACAGGTATGGTGAGGATTGATTCGAACAGAAAGTCAGGTCCCACCGCGGCGCCGCAAACAATCGTCTTGCCATCGGGCGACCAGGTGGGCCCGGTATCGAGATATGCCTGCCCTTCCTTCCTCACGAGTGTCTGCTCTCCCGTGCCATCAACGTTGGCGACGATCAAAGAATCGAGGCGATGTGCGCCCCGAACAATTCGAATGAAGGCCAAACGCTTGCCATCACTCGAAAAACCCACCGGGCCAACGATATTCTCAGACACTTTTCGCGAAGTGCCGCCCAGAGTCGGAATTTGATAAAGCACCCCGGGTTCGTCACTATCCTCTGCTGCCGTGTAATAGATGAAGCCGCCGTCGCGCGAGAAAGTGGGTCCCACGATCTGGCCGTCCGTAGGCGAAACGATCTCTCTTTCGGTGGCCTGTCCCACCTGCTTGAGCCAGAGGCCTACTTTCCCTTCGTCCTCGCGTACAAATGCGACGTAGTTTCCATCAGGAGAAATGGCCGCGGCCGTCGCCTTGCCACTGTCTGTGACCCGCGTGATTTTCATCGTCTGTGAAGACACCTTTGCTCTCGGTTGCTGGTGTCTCCACAGTCCTATCAAGCCGTAAGCAAGACCGCTGATCACGAGCAGGAGAACAGCGGCCGTAATCAGGACTCCCCGCTTATGTCGACTGATTTCACCGATAATATACTCTGCGCTTGAAGCAGACGGGACGGTTGGAGTGCCGCCCTCAGGTCGCAAACTTCTTGCTTCACCGGAAGGTCTTTGGGAGATCGGAAGTCCTGGTTGCTCCAGCGAGCTGTGGCGCTCGATGCCGGCCTTAAGTTCCAGCGACTGTTTCAGCCGTTTCAGATCAATCAGCAGATCTTTGCTCGTTTGATAACGCTCGTCGCGGTTTTTGCTGAGCGCCTTTTCCACGATCTCTTCCAGTGGCGGCGGCACTTCATGCGCGTAACGAGCCAGCTGCGGGACCGGAGCCTTCGACAAAATCCCCGAGAGGATTTCATTAGAAGTGCCGGCTACAAACGGTGAGCAGCCGGCAATCATCTCGTAAAGCACGACGCCGAGACTCCAAATATCCGTGCGCTCATCGACCGCATCGCCGCGCGCCTGTTCGGGTGACATATAAGCCACTGTGCCCATGATCACTCCGGGCGCGGTGTTTTCGCGTATGCGCGTTTCGTCTTCTCGATCTATCGTCGGTTTTTGCCAACCACGTTGGTGACATCTTCGCCAGGCCGAAGTCGAGCACTTTTACAAAGCCGTCGTCCTGCGGATCATGATGTTCTCGGGCTTGATGTCGCGGTGGATGATATCGATCCGGTGGGCTGCCACCAGCGCGGATGCGACTTCAATCGCTATCTCCAGCGCTTCATTGAGATCGATCGAGGAGCGAAGGCGCTCGCGCAACGTCTGACCCTCAACGAATTCGGTGGCAATGAATTGATGCCCATCCTCTTCACCGATCTCGTGAATGGTGATGATGTTTGGATGGTTGAGCGCGGAAGCGGCGCGCGCTTCCTGATCGAAACGTCGTTCGTGCTCGCCGGTGACATTCGACGAAAGAAACTTGAGCGATACCTTTCGATGTAGCTTTGTATCTTCGGCCAGATAGACTCGACCCATCCCGCCTTCGCCGATGAGCGAGGCGATTCGATAGCGACCAACAGTCTGGCCCGTGGTCAGGGTTCCATCATCAACCAACATCTCGGCGGCGGCCTGATACGCCGGAGTATCAACGAAATTCTCTGTTTCTTCGTGAGACTTTATTAGAGATTCCACTGCCTGTCGCAGCGAATTGTCCCCACCGCAAGACCGTTCCAGATAGGCCGCGCGCTCGTCCGGCGCGAGCGCTACGGCGTCGTGAAAAATCGCCTTCAGATTTTCCCAACGAGAGTCTGCCATTGATCAGTGCGCAGCCCCTGAAACGCGTGCTCAAACTAGGGTACGCGAGATTATAAGACGAGTGGTGGTTAAAGCCACCCCTTCTCAGCCAGGCGTCGAAGTTCAGGAAGTATCTCGGTGCGTGGTCTAGCTGGCGGCACTCATCTCGTTTTTCAGCCACGCGCGAGCAAAGGTCCAGTCGCGCATTACGGTGCCGGGAGAGACTTTCAACAGACTTGCCGTCTCGTCAATGCTGAGGCCGCCGAAAAATCTCAACTCGACGATCTGACTTTGACGCGCGTCGATCGCCTCCAACCGCTGTAAGGCTTCATCAACGGCGACGACGTTCGCAGCCTGGTGTTGCACAAGATTCTCGACTTCATCCAACGGCACCTGCATCAGGCTGCCGCCGCGTTTCGCTGAGTTTCGCTTGCGCGCGTCGTCCACCAAAATCCGACGCATCAACCTGGCAGCAACACCAAAAAAGTGGCTCCGATTCTCCCATCGTATCTCTGGCTGATCCACCAAACGAAGGTAGGCCTCATTTATTAAAGCAGAGGTTTGCAGAATGTGGCCCGGTGCTTCACGCCGCATGTGATGGTGGGCGAGCCGGTGCAGTTCGTCATAAACCAGCGGCGTTAAATGATCCAAAGCGCTCTCGTCTCCTTCACTCCATTTCCGCAAGAGCACAGTCACATTCTCAGGGGCGATTGTCATTAGAGGTTTCCCGAGCGCTTTGCGCATTAGTAAGTAAGCAAGAATAACAGCAGTCGCAGCGTGAGAGCCAGATTTAACCCAGTGCGCTGCCTCTATTGACACGGAGGAGGTAAAGATGAGGTTCAACAAATCAGTAAATTGTAAGTTGAGCGGCGAAACAAGCGTCGTGAAGCAGGATGGTATGAACTGCGGAAAGATGGCCGGCAATAAGCAGATCGGAGTGTTTGGAACGATCCACAACGTCACGCTCGTGAGGATTGCGGCCCTGTCGGTGCTGGTGGTCGCATTCAGTGCCACCGCGATGGCCCAATGCGGTGCCTCCTTCACCGCAATGGCAGCAGCTGCAGCTTCCGTCCGCAGCCCATCGCAAGCGTCAGCATCGTCAGGCCAATCCAGGCCTTTTGCCGCGAGCGATGCTGCGGTCAACACGTCCATCGTTGGACTTTGGCATATCCGCTTCCTGGTTGGAGATCAACAGATCCAGGAAGCGTTCCAGATCTGGAATGCCGGCGGAACAGAGGTTCACAACCCAAACGTCGATCCCAGGCAAGGAAACATCTGCCTCGGAGCGTGGAAGGAGGAGGCGCCGCGAACTTTCAAGCTTGCTCACCGAGTATGGTTCTACGATGCAGGTGGAAATTTCCAGGGAACGGGCGCCCTGAGTGAAACGCTTGTCCTTGGCGATAAGGGCAACACTCACAGCGGTACCTTTACGCTTGATATCTATGATCTGGCAGGCAACCTCGTAGGTGAGGTTCCGGGAACCGTGATTGGAGAGCGCATTTCCCCAGACTAGACCTGAGGCTGCGCGGAGCAACGCTTTGCTCCGCGCCAGCATTTCAGCCGTAAGGACAGCAAAACCGCAAACCCATCGAGACTAAAGGGACTGAGTCACCACTACGGTTGCTCTAAATCACACGGAAAGAGCTTCATGTTCGTCGACAGTCCCGATAGTTGGCTTCAAATGTCTAGAGGTCGACGTTAACAACGAATTCGGTAGGCACGGGCGGCTTTGGCGTTTTTCCCGCCGGGCGTCCCTTCAGGGCGTGCTTGAATGCGACGAATTCTCGAACTATCTCGATTGCCATTTAAAAGGGGATTACGAAGATGAGGTCAAAACTGCTAATAACTTTCACTGTATTAGCGATCATTGGGGCGGTTGAAGGAAACGTTTTTGCGCAGTCGAAAGGACGGCTTCCTCTCTTGCCGGGCTCGAGTCCACTAGTTCCCCTCGGTCCACGGTCGCAGGGGACTACTGGATCTAGAGATCGTGGCGAAGTAATAACGATCAGAGAGGCACGTGCAGGGAACGTCGACCGCGCAAACCTTCGCCATGTTGACGGCATTGTGACCTCAAACAAGTCGACGGTCGATCCTGACACCCCAGGTCTGACCACGATCCCGCATTGGAGCGATTCGTTCACCTACCACGGTCTTGTTTACAAATATACGATGGTCGGTACCGATCCGAAACGAGGTTCGGCCACAACGGTGATTCCGACCGTCCTGATCCCAATTCGCTTTGTCTTTGCCGACGGCAATGTGTTCGACCCGACCACCGACATTGTCAATGGCCTGACGCCGATCCAGGGCATCATCAATTCTCCGATCTTTCAGAACTACGACTTCAACAACAACCAGGGAAACTATTACTTCGGCGGCATGGCCAACCCGGTAAAGGTCGGCAACACCCAGTACGGCGACGCGTTCCAGCGCGCTAACTTCTGGGATACGGTTTCCACTCGAGCGCCGAACTATCACGTCCTACTTGGCCAGCCAACGGTGCTCCCGATCCAAACCATTAATGTACCAAACGGCTTGTTCTCTTATTATTTCGATCCCAACGCTGGCCAATTACTCCCGGAAGTTGATGAAGCTTTCCTGGAAGGTCAGACCGGATCGATCCTGACCGCGGCGAATGTGTCAGCGAGTATGTTGCCGATTATGGTGTGGGGTAAGGTCGGAGGCACCGATGCGCTCGGTTTCCACGGTGTAATAAGCGGTAATGGAATTCCACTCCAAACATATCATTGCCAGCAAGCTATTTGCCGGGGACCTTTCGTCAGGACGTCTTTATTCTCAGTCACGAAATATTGGAGTGGATGGACGATCCATTTGGAAATAACTTCACGAGCGGTTGGGACATCCCGGGTTTGTTTCCTGCTGATGTCCGATGCGACAGCTTTTCCTGACGGAGGTCGAGATCTTCTCGAAGTTGCAGATCCGATTGAGTTCTTTTTCGACGGTGATATATCGATTCCGGCGCCGACATACACCTATCACGTAACAGAGGCAATGTTCATCGATTTCTATACGAGATCGAGCCGGTCACGCTCTTACAACGGCCAATATAGTTTCTTTGAGATCGGTATCCCGTATGGCGTCATGATGGAACCGTCATCGCCCGTGTACGGGGCATGTCGAATTCACACCGACCTACGTCGATTTTCCTGGCGCAATCTCCACGGTAGTGAATGGAATAAACAATCTAGGTTCGGCGACTGGCTACTACCGCGACGCCGCTCGAAAGGCGCACGGATTCGTTTTCACTGGCTCGAAATATTCAACTCTGGATTATCCGGGAGCTCATTTTACAGAGCCGTACAAGATCAACGATTCCGGAATGATCGCTGGGCACGTTCGCCGATGCTTCCGGGGTGCATGGATTTTCGTATCAGAGTGGTGTGTGGACGCAGATTGATTATCCGGGTTCGTCAGACACGGAGGTCTACGGAATTAATTCGACCGGCGACATAGTCGGTACTTACGACGGGTTTCAGCCGGTGAATGCACGCCTTCGTGCTTACAAAACGGTCAATATCAACGGATCGATACGCCGTTTGGGACACAGGCAATAGCACTCGCCATCAACGATCTTGGTTCAATCGCGGGCGTCGGTTATACCGATCCTGTCAGCGGTCCATCTACCGCTTTCATTCTTTCGCAGAAGGGCTTTTCCCCGTTTAGCTTTCCCGACTCGATCTATAGTCAACTCTCCTCAATCAACAATTCAAACGATGTGGCGGGGATTTTTGCCGATCCCGATGGAACCTCTTGGGGAATGGTGACTGTTGACGGATATCCCTATCAGGTCGAAGCCGGTGATTTCGGAACGGAGGGAGGTGTCCGGGGAAACGATGACCTGGGTCACATTTGTGGCTATGCCCGCGATTCCAACACCGGGCAATCCCGGGGCTTTATCGGCACGCTGCCGCTCAAGAAATACTCAGCGGGTCGATAGGGCCAGGTCACTTACCGGCGAGCTGCCGATTGCCAAGGAGGCAACAAAATGATGGCGACGACCTACTTGCATGACCAAGAAGCGAGCGAGGCCATGCTTCAATGAACGCTATGAAATTAGCTATCAAAAGGTACGTAACGACGCTTGTGATTATCATACTCACGATTCTTGCTGGCGTTCAATTCGTCAACGGACAACCTCAGCAACGCTCAGACACGCCGGGAAAGTCAGTTGCACTAGCGCCACCGAGCGACCTCACGAGCGAAATCGCGACGATGCTCCGCGCTTATTATGACGGGTGGACTAAGCTGGATGCTGCGACCGTTAGCGCCGCGGTGGCTGATGATGGCTTTGTCACTGTTGACGGAAGGGTGCTGACCGGCTCAGTTTTCAAGTCCTCGGTGCGCGCCGATTTCATAGCGACTGCGCCAAACGACAATTACCAATTCGAAATTGAGGAGTTGTGCGTCTTTCAGTCCAGTCCCGACAGTGCAGTTGCCAATTACCGTTTGATATCGACGCCTACTGATAAGAACCTCGCAAAGACAACAGAGAACATCACGGACTCTCTCGTGCGGCGAGATGGTCGTTGGCTAATTTTCGCTGAGAGCACTTCCAATATTCCCAGAAAGGCTGAACCCATAATTTCCGGACTCCCTTTAAACTGGCAACGCTCCGGCAAAGCGGATCTTTATTCGATGGTTGTCGATTCAGAAATCCGGCACAGCGGCAACGCGAGCGCGTCTATCAAGTTTAATTGCGGCGATGATCAGTTTCCCTGGGGCTCATTAGGCCAGCCCATCGCTGCGGATGATTATCGCAGCAAACGAGTGAGGCTTTCTGGCTGGTTAAGAACGCTGGACGCCGGTCAGGCATCTTTGTGGATGCGCGTAGATGGCGAACGACGGCAGCTTGCTTTTGACGCCATGAGCGGCCGCTCAGCCGGCGGAACCACTCAATGGAAAATGTATTCGGTTGTTCTGGATGTACCCAACGAGGCGAAGAACATCTTTCTCGGTGCGGTGCTGGTCGGCAAAGGCCAGATGTGGGCCGACGACCTGACGCTTGAGGTTGTCGATAAGGATGTTTCAGTAACGAAGCCCGACTCTGGCGAAACACCGGAGAACGACTCGTACGCCAAAATTCCGAAAGCGACCAACAAACGTCCAGTTAACATGAGTTTTGAGGAAGGAAGAATCCCTTAGACTATTGGCATTCTCCCGCGTTGCGCAGTTTGAGTTTTAGCCAGCGTTTCGAGTAATGGTGCCAACTTAGCCTCTTGGACCCAACCAGATCCTCGCGTCGTCTAAGGCGTCAATTTTCCGGTCCCGCAGACCGTTTGCCCATGAACTCAAAACACGCGTCAGCTAAACGCGTGATCTAAACGGATTGTGATGAGGGACTCTGGAAATCAGCTGAACCTGAAATTTCTCAACAATTTCGGCGAAACTTTTACGCGCGCAACGGAGCTTAACTCCGTAACGCGATTTCAGTTGTAAACAGAAGCTACCACTAAACTATTGAATTGATGGTGCCGAGGGTGGGAGTCGAACCCACACGACCTTACGGTCAACGGATTTTAAGTCAGTTCGAAGGCATCTTACCTGATCCTACGAAATGAGATGAACCAGTATTTACCGGACTCGCAGCCGTCAAAGTCATGCTTCGTCCGGTTACGTCTGGCGACAAAATGTCGTCATCTTAGCGTCATCGTTGCATAGTCGCTCTGGGCTCTGGACAATTTTTGCTAATGAGCAAAAGAAAACCCCATTCTAGCGTTATGCTTGCTCAGAATAAGACCACGCTGCATCAAGACGTGACTCGCGGGACGCAAGCTACTCCACTTGTTGGAGGTTGAGCGCGATCCGCACTCCGTTAACCAGGACAACGCTTTGACTGATGAGCTCCTGGTTCGTGATGTCTGCGTTTGCGAACTTAAGCAAGGCCTTGACCGGGCACACGAACTCCACCGCTTCAGACGAGTGTCCGGCAGTTCCCGTCAAGTCATTGAGAACGGTGATGTCGAGACCGGCAAGTTCCGCGTCATCCGGAATGCGTTCAAGCATTGACTTAAGTTGCGGCGCCAGAAAAAGATCAAAACTACGTGCTGCTCGCTTGTAGATCGACGTAGCTTCTTTATCAAAAGTATTCGGATTGCGGAGCGTCAATTGAAGAACTATCTCGTTGCGGAAAACTGCAAACGAAGGCGGCGCATATTGCACAAAGTGATAGTTGGTCAAACCCGTAGTGGTCAGAGCATCGAGTTGGGACTTGTATTTGGTTTCGAGACGTTCGGCGTCGGCTCGAGTACTCACCGGCACCTGCGTGTTCGCAGTTTCAGAAGTAGCGCTCTCGTCCTGCCCCGTTCGCGAAAAACTCGCAGGGTCAAATGGAGGTGAAGAAGCACCTCGCTGGTTTGCCGGTTGCTTCACCGATCGTTGAAGTGTGGCAACGTCTAAGGGCTCACTTCCGCTCAGCGCCAAGCCAAATGGCTTTCCGTTGAGGAATATCTCTGAGCGGTTCAGCACTTCCTGCCGCTCCGAGTCGGTTGGCGCTTTGGTATAACGCAGGGCATCGGCCTTACTTAGGACTGCGACCAGGATTTCCTTCCCTTCGTATTCATAGGGCGTGGCCTTCCTGCGCACGTGGTAACAAATCTCAAAACCAACCGCGTCAAACTCATCGGCGGCCTTGAAATATCCCGGGAGCACCTCGAGGACTTGGTAGACGACGTCATTGAAGACCCGGCTGCTGCGCTGATTGGCTGTCAGACGATCGGCATCGAACGCGGCCTGGTAGTTTCCCGTCACTTTTAGAACTACTTGATCGTGGAAGTTAACAAACTCCAAACCGCGACCATCGACACCGGTTGGCGATTTAGGATCCGACCCAACATAGCGGTTTAGCGAAAAAGGAAAAGGATATGTCAGTAACGGGACGGTCTGATTAATCGCCATCAGCTTGCTCAGGTGAGTTTGCTCGAGGGCTTTGAGTCGAGGGTTGAGAATCTCCGCGGGACTAACCTGCGCAAGGCTTCGCGCCGGCCCAAAGAGCAGTAAGAGGATGCAGGTTGCAACGAACGCGACAGTTGATTGCCTGTTGGATTTCATGGCTATTTCTCCGAGTATTGTGACGCAGCCCGAGCCGAGGCTTTGTACGGCGGCTGGGCGACCGCACGAACGTAAGCCAGCACGGCACGGATCTCGTCTGGCGTTAGCGTTTGACCCCAGGGCGGCATGATTGCGGATTTCCCCATTGCGCTGCCACCGAGCGTAATGGTGTTCTGCATAAAGTCGTCGCTCAGGGAATTGAACGTTTCCCCGTCAGTAAAGAGCGGAGGAGTGGGAGTCAAGTTCGATCGGTTGGACGGTCCGGCCTGGGTCGCGTCGGCGTGGCACCAGATACAGTTGTTGCTGAATACGCGCTTGCCTTGCGCTTGCTGGTAATTGAGCGCGATCGGGTGTTGCGGGTCATTGGAATTCTGCTCAACATCATAGGCGCTTAGGAACCGATTGGCCGGTGAGACCGCCGGCTTGCGTTGACACGATGAGAGGATGATGAACGTCGGGATGACCAGGAACAAAATAATCCTTCGCCGCCTCATTTTGCTCCTCCTGCTGCCGTCGTGGCAGCACTTGTGTTGACAGGTGCCTGGGCTTTCTGTTTAAGCGTCAACACATACGCCGTCAGGGCCTGCACCTCTTGATCAGAAAGGCTGCGCCGCGGTTCGATTGTTCCCGGGACCAACTCCTGAGGATTCCTTAGCCACTCTTCGATCCAAGCGGCATTCAACCAATTCCCGGCATTGCTCAAGTTGGGCCCGACATATCCGCCCGCCGAACCAATCGTATGACACGCAGTGCATTGATACTTCACTTCGTAGAGTTGTTTTCCCATTTCCGCCATCTGTGGCGTGAACTGCTTCTGGTCAACAGCCGACAACTTCACGAAAGGGCTCTGCGTGACCATGCCCAAGTAATCAGCGAGTACCGATGCGTCCTGATCCGTCATATTGAATTGCGGCATCCGAAAGATGAGTGTCGGCCGCAGAGTTTGAGGATTCTTCAGGAACTCTGTGATCCACTGACGTTGTGCTCTGCTCCCTTCAAACGACAGATCGGGCGCGAGATTTCCACCTTCACCATTGAAGCGATGACAGACCGCACATTTGTAACGATCGTATAGTTCGCCAAAGGCGCCGGCGGGATGAAACGCACCCTGGGCTCGCGGCACGACGAGTCGCGCGAGGCTGCTGTTAGCCGGGCTGCCGGTCATGCTAAGCAGCGCAGTTGTAAGCGCGTCCAAGTCCGTTGGGGTCAGACGATATTGCGGCATCCGTGCCGCCGGATTGACCGATAGTGGATCAGTAATCTTGGCCTGAATGTAGGAAATAATATTCCGCGGAATACTCGAATTGCCGAATTCGAGTTGTGAAACGTTCTTGCTGCCGAGAATCGCCAAGTCAGGGCCGAAGTCTTTTTGTGGGCTGACACCTTGAATCACGTGACAACTGGCACAGCCCTTTTCAAGGAATAAGCGCTGGCCCAGGCGGATCTCTTCTTGTGTTGGCTCCTCCAGTGCAGGGACGTTGTTCAAGAGGTCGGGGTCAGTCAATCTCGTATTGATGTACTGCGTGACTTTGTAAAGATCCTGATCCGACCAGCGATAACGTGGCATCAAGCCGTGCGGCAAGTAGCTTTGCGGATCTTTCAACCAGGCGACTAACCAATCTGGGTTAACCTTGCTACCGACCTTGGTAAGTTCTGGTGCAATGTCTCCCCCAATCAACTTGGTCTCGTCGCCTTGTGTGATGGCCCGAGAGTGGCATGTCGTGCAGAACATTTGACGAAAACGAACTTCACCCTCGTCTGCCAGGTCGGGGCTCTTTTGCAAACTCGCTACTACACCCGGATCGAATTTCGATGGCTCTATTGGCTTACCTTTGAGTGTCGTCAGATAGGCTGACAGCGCCTTGATCTCTTGATCAGTCAGACGGAATTGAGGCATCCGCGGCTCTGCTTCGGTTTCGTAACCGTCGACGACTGTGTTGCCTGAACTATCCACCACCGTATGCGGCTCTTTCAGCCACTTATAGATCCACTGTCGCGTCAGTTTATTGCCGACGTTGCTCAGGTCTGGACCCAGCATTGCCGGCCGCTCGATGTCTTGCAGGTGGTGGCAGCCCGAGCAGTTTAGTTGAGACAAGAGCTCCCGGCCTCGATTGAGCTTTGGGGTTTGTGGCAGGTCCGCCCGATGGCACACGCCGCACGACGCCTGGATAAAGCTGATCGGCAACAGTGGTTGCTCCCAGGCCAGCGTTGTTTCGTGCGCCTCTGACATCTCTGTCGCCGGCCCCTGGCCGCGGTGACAGATGACGCAGCCCCATTTTTTGACATCGTGTGCGGTGGCTGGATGAGCTCGAAAGGGTTGCGGCACTGATTCGTCGCGAAGACTGGCTTGCGCAATGCCCTGATGGCAGGTAGTGCAACGATCAAGCACTCGCATTTCAGGCAGCCAGATTTGATCGATGCCGGGATGAAAATCTGCCAGGAGGCGCTTGGTGTCTGGCCGGGTCTGGGCGTAGCTAACGTAATTCTTCTCATATCGCTTCCAGGACTGGAAGAAATCCCTGACCGGTGAGACCGCCAGGACTGCCACAAAGGCTACGCTGGCCAGCGCGAATATCGCTCGCAGCCGTCTCGAAATCTCTCCCATCTTACTTGCCGTCATTTCATCTCCACGGCCAGACCCAGGACCAACCCGGACCTCGGAAAAAAGTTCCCACGATCGTCAAGGTCAGCGAGACAGCAATAAACCAGGTCATCACCCACCAGGAAAGAGGCCGCGTTTGCAGAAAGCTGATCAAGCGCTGCGGTCTTTTCAATTGGAAGAAAGAGATAACGGTCAACCCGACGATGACTACCGTGGGCACCAGAACAGTCCAGGCTCGGTAAAGACCTAAGAAGACAAGCAACAATCCGACTGACACTATGAAGATCAGAAATCGTCGCGAACGATCTGCTGCCCAGAGCGGTTCCCCTTTGATGTTCACGTTGAAGTACGGAATTACCACCAGGGCCACCACGACAAATCCGGGAATCACGATGCCGGCTACCAGAGGTGGAAAGTAGTGAAGCAATTCTTGCAGGCCCAAAAAGTACCAGGGGGCCTTGGCGGGATTCGGCGTTAGCAGCGGGTTGGCCAACTGTTCAAGCGGCGCATCCCAAATCAGCGCCACGATCACCAGCACGATCGTTAGCACTTCAAAGGCAATCAGCTCGCGCAGCATGAGGTGTGGATAGGACATTAATTGCCTATCCGCCTTTTCTTTGACTTGGGCGGAAGTCTTCGGAGTAATGAAGACCACCCGCTGCGGGGCCTTGAGCGCGTTTGATCCGATTCCTGCCTCGAATTTATTATTTGTCCCGCTCATTACTCTCCCGAACCGTGAGACCACCATCCTTCCGAATGCGCCAGAAGTGGACTGCAATCAACAGCGCGGCCAGCAACGGAAGGATGACGCAATGCAGAACATAGAACCGCAACAGCGCGTTTTCTCCCACCAGATTTCCGCCCAGCAGCAGGTAGCGGAGCTGCGGTCCAACAAAAGGCGCTGAAGAGAGGATGTTGGTACCAACCGTAATCGCCCAGAAGGCCAGTTGGTCCCACGGTAGCAAGTAGCCCGTGTAGCTCAGCAAGAGCGTGAGCAGCAGCAGCACTACGCCGATTGCCCAATTGAATTCGTGTGGTGGCCGGTAACCTCCGCGGTAGAAAACGTGAAACATATGCCAGAACACGGCGATCACCATGATGTGCGCCGCGACCCGATGCATATTGCGCAGAAAGACGCCGTTGGAAACGACGAACCTGAGATCCTTCATGTCCAGGTACGCTTGCGGCACTGCGGGGTGGTAATAAAACATCAGGAGAATTCCCGTCAGCGTCAGCACCACGAACATATAGAAACTGATTGTGCCAAGGTAGTAGGTGGCGCGTACCCGCAGCGATTGCTCGCGAACCTTAACCGGCAGCAGATGCAGGAAGACATTGCCAAAGATCGCCAGGCTGCGCGTCCGGTTAGTGCGAGCTGGACCACGACGAAAGATCGATCTCCAGGCCCGCGTACCGCGCAAACGATTCAATATTTCTTCGGAAGTCATAGTCAGCTCTTCAGACTCTCAACGCCTGTCCGGCCTTTATCGTTTCCAGCTTGTCTACTAAAAGTTCACCGTCCGGCGTAAGCGTGATGGCGAAGTGAGGGAGCGATCGCGGCGCTGGTCCTTCAACCTTGGTGCCATCACTCTTGAATTTGCTGCCGTGGCACGGACAAGCGATCAAATTTGCCTCCGGCTTCCACTGGGTATTGCAACCCAAATGCGTGCAGATCGCTGACACTGCATAAAACCCGTCTCCGGTGCGCACGATATAGACCTGCTGGTCCGGCATATAGGTAACCGAATCGAGTGGATAAAGATCTGGAGTGCCGGCGCGAAAATTCATGGACGGCTCGAACAAAGCATTGGGCAAGAGGTACCGATAGGTCACCACCAGGGCACCGAGCCCGGCAATGCCAAACGCGCCCGCCGCAATCGCATTGAAGAAATCACGGCGTCCGATTTCTCCGCGCGCAGATTCCTCTGAGCCGCCGGCTATTGTTGTCGCCAAGACGTTAGTCATGCCGCTCGCACCTCCAACCCCGATTGGTTTGGGTATTGATCGAAAACCTGAAACGCTTCCATCGCAATTGTGTGGGCGGGACAGCGAACGGCGCACAGGCCACAACGGATGCAAATCGTTTCGTCCTTTAACATCATCGAGCCGTGAGTGGCCGGCAGTTCTGTCGGATTCAGGTGTTGCAGACTCGTCTCATGAAATTGAGCCTCACTAACAAGTTGCGCCTTTACTACTTCCGGAACTGTCAATTGGCTGAGAGGTATCAGTTGCAGGCAATTCTCCGGACAGACATCCACACACCCGCCGCACAAAATACATTCCGTACCAGTCGCCTCATTACCTTCAAAGATCGTGTTGATCCAACACTGCAGGCAACGTGTGGCCTCGCGGCGAGCTTCGTCTTCGCTGAAGCCTGCTTCCACTTCGACTACTCCGGTCCGCCGGTCAATTGGAATCACCGGAACTGCCAGGCGAGAGTACTCATCGTAGGATTCGGCCATCTGGTGATGATCAAGAACGGTGATTTGCACATACCTCGGGCGCGGTTTCCATTCGCCGCCTCGCAAATAGTGATCGATGTTTTCTGCCGCCTTCTTGCCGTCGGCAACCGCGCTGATAATCAGACGCGGACCAAAGGCAATATCCCCGGCGGCGAAGATCCCGGGCGCGCTGCTCATGAGCGTGTCTTCATTTATTTTGATAGTGCCCTGGCGAGTAATCTCGATCTCATCAGCCTGAGTGAGGAAGGAAAGATCGGATGCCTGACCAATGGCGAGAATAACGGTGTCGCAATCAATCACCGCTTCTGTCCCCTGCTCGAACGTGGGATTGAAACGGTGCTCCGAGTCGAAAACCGAGGTGCAGCGAAGTGTCTCGACGCCCGTGACCTTGCCGTCTTTGCCGAGGAACCTTTGCGGGCCCAGCGAAGGATGCAGTTTCAACCCTTCAACCTGGCCCTCCTCGATTTCTTCCTCGAACGCCGGCATTTCTGCGCGCGACTCCAGACAGATCAGATGGACTTCGCGCGCGCCCAGGCGCAAGGCAGCGCGCGAAACATCCATCATCTCTTTCATTGCCACTTGTTGCTCGCCGGCGCTTAAGCCTTCTGGCAATTCGTGGGCGGTAAGGTCTTCGAGCATCCAGCGCTGCTGCTCACGCAGGGCAGAGCGCGCAACATCAATGGCAACGTTGCCGCCGCCGATCACAACTACTTTTTGACCGATCGAAAAGCGATAGCCGAGATTGACGTTCAACAGAAAATCTATGCCTTTGATTACGCCATCAAGCTCGTGGCCCGGCACCGTCAGGTCACGGCTCCGATGCAGACCGAGCGCAAGCAGAACGGCCTTGAATCCTCGAGCGCGGAGATCTGTAAGCGAAAAATCCCGGCCCAGGCGGGCGTTAAGTTTAAGCGTGATACCCAGGTCCAGGATTTCACGAATTTGCGCGTTCAGCACATCACGCGGCAAACGATACTCAGGAATACCCAGATGGAGCATGCCACCAGGAATCGGCGCTGCATCGAAAATGGTTACTGGGTAACCCAGCAAAGCCAGATCGTGTGCGGCGGCGAGTCCGGCCGGTCCGGAACCGATTATCGCCACCTGGTCCGGGCGCGAAACTGAAGGCTTGTCGGGAAATACATCGATAGGATTACGGGACTCTGGTCCGTAGCGCTCAGTCAAAAAACGTTTGAGGGCACGAATGGAGATGGGTGCGTCAAGTTTGCCGCGCCGACAGTCGGTCTCACACGGATGCCCGCAAACCCGACCACAGATAGAAGCCAGCGGGTTGGGCCGGCGGGCATAGCGATATGCCTCTTCATAACGCCCTTCCGCGATCAAGGCGACATAGCGTCCGGCTTCCGTGTGTACGGGACACGCCTGCATGCACGGGAAGTTAGACTCCAGCCAATCGAGATCGACGAGTTTCGAATATGATCGCTCCACGCGCTGCTCGCTTTCTTACAGCAGATGAGTACCGTTGTTTAGGTCCCAACCCGAACGAGTTAGCCGAACGGTCTAACGATTCACGGTCAGAACTCGACGTTAGTAGTTCCGGCGCCGACATCGACGTCTTTCGATTTGGACCCGCCACCCATGGTCCTTAGCGTCACGTGGCCTTGCGGGACACCTCTGATCACAAAACTCCCATCAGCTTTTGTTTGAGCGTAAAAAGGTGTCGGCACCACATATATGTAACCGGACATTTCGGGGTGGACATTGCAGAACAATGTCACAATTCCCGCGTCCCAAAACGTGAAGGATTTCGTTTCGCCTTGTGGCCAGGTGCCCAAATTATTTGGCTTGGGGGATTTCCAGTAAACGTTGTGGCCGACCGCATCGCTGTTGAGGAAGTCGACAGTGGTACCTCTCAGCACGATGAGGGAATGAGGAATGAACTTCATCCCCTTCTGATCCATTTTGGCGTGCTTGCCCTCGCCCTTATAGTCTTTGCCCTTGATCCAATCGACGTAAACGACAGTCCCAGCGCGTGCGCCGCTCACCTTGCCTTGGATCTCTTGAGCCATGCTGGCGCTGGCTAACGCCGCCACGATGACCAGGAATTCAAGGACGAATACGGCCGAAAGTAGCGGTTTATGGAGTAACGATTTCATTGCGATGATTCTCCTTTGAAGAAAGCACATGTTTAGTCTCTGGGGAGCGACGTTAGTTAGAAATTAGAAGACGTAGTCGATCCCGAATACGAAACCGTTGGCCCGGAAACGTCTCGACGTATCAACCTGTTGTTGCCAACGTCGCTGATACTCGAACACCGTTTTGATATTGCCGCGAACAAGGATCTGAAGGCCTGGTGAAAAACGGTTGCGCGTGTTGTGGACAGAAGCGCCGTTCTGAAAATCTGTCGGTGAGTTCACGACATCGTATCTCATGATTCCGATCACCCACGGATAAAACCAGTATTGCGCCTGTGCGAACCCACCGGTGAACGTGACCGGGGGACCTTTCTCCACCACCCCAGTCTCGGTGTCAGGGATCAGGTGGTTTTGGTCACGCCCGTGCATTCCGAGCCCATAGATTTCGAACTTGCGATACTTGAAACGAAAGTCGCCGCCGGCGCGGTAGAAATGCTCGCGGATCGTCCCGGACTCTGGAAACAACTCACGGTCGAGATTGAGTTCATTTCGACCGTAGTAGTAGAACGCTCCGAGGCGAAGCGATGTATGATCGCGCGGCCCTGTCTTACTTGCAGCCTGCACTTCATTGCGGGATTTTGGGTCACGCTCAAGGTTGAACCGCTGAGAGACACGCGCGTAGATGTCCTTTGAGCTGCGCGTCGTCGCATCAGCGTTCGTCCCGTTTACTAAGGCTACAGACCAACTGAAATTTCCGTCGTTGGGATAGCCTCCGATTTCAATACCACGCTGTGGCTCGGCAAATATGAACGGGTTGTTGGTAGTGCCCAGAGTCCCGGCAACACTGGCCTGTTCGTAGATGTCGTAACCCGTCGGATTTATGCCGCGTGCCTGGGTAAAAGGCAGATCCAATTCGAACTGTCCAAAGCGAAGGTTGAGAGCATCCTTGGGCAATCCGAGGTAGTGACCCAGATCGTTCACCTTTAGATACCCATCGCCCAATCCGCCCTCGGCGCCCGATCCTCCTACCGAAAGGTCGTCATCCACCCAGAAGGAGAGCCTCTGTCCGAAGCTGCCGGCGGCAATGACCGTAAACGTGTCCGGTGTGAACAGATCTGTGCGCGGCACAACGCCCGCCGACAATGGCCGTCTGTTGTTGTAGGAGGCAAACCCCAGAAACCGGAAAGAGATCGGAATCGTTCCCGGAATCTCGCCCGGGTAAATGACTTTGGGAAAGTTCTCCTGTTGGGCCTCGGCTCCCAACAGCACCGGAGGCTCTTTGACAAATGTCTCGTCGTCCTTGGGAAACTTAAAGCCGTTCTTCTTGAACGCCTCGCCAAAATCATTCAGCTCGGGAGGATTGCTGTGACAAGTCTGGCAAGCAGTTTGGTACTTGCGAGCAAATGCCGGGATCCCAGCGGCTTTTCGTGCGGGCATCAGCACCAGGAAAAGCAGCAATGGAGCACCAGTGAGAATAAGGGCCCTAACCAAGACGACGCTTAGCCGACTTCGTTTACGAAACATATAAAAAGCCTCCTCTCGCTGCTCGGTAATTAATAGGGTGACCGCCTATGCGTTCGCTGTTACCCTCATCGGAAATTCGATCGAACGGAGTGCACTGTGGCGCGCCCAATACTAGTCAACTTGCGCGCCACGGCGGTTGGCCGCCGCTGCGGCGTCGTAACTGACAGTGAATCAGAAGGTTAGCGGCCGCTGACCGTTTGGCAGGAAGGTCGCAATAGGGCGATATGTTTACCTGCGTATCCAGCGAGAAACTGAGGTAGACGCGATCACTTAGAGAATTCCCGAAAACAGAGGTGTGCGCAATGGAGACAGTGGGACAGGTGCCTCGCCTTAACGAGACCGGGCGAGATCAAAGTCGAACTTCTTGGCGATTATGTTGGGAGATCCGAGAACCTGCGGTGTGCGACGAGGTGTCTCGCCTTAGCGAAACTGTCCGAGATCGAAGCTGAACCTTTTGGCAAGACGATAGATCGTCTTGCGAGAGAGCTTGGCCTCGGCGGCGGCCTTGGAGATATTGCCGCGGTGTTTTCTCAACAGCTCCTCCAGAAAAGGCTTCTCGACGGCTTCGGCTTCTTTATCACGGACCTCAAAAAATGATAGTTCCGGGCGAGAACCACTCTGCAAGTATTCCGGGAGATCACAAAGCTCAATAGATTTACTCTCCGTCATCAAGATGGCATGTTGGATGACATTCTGAAGCTCCCGAACATTTCCCGGCCACTCATAGCCCGCGAAAAGCTTCCTTACGTCCGAACAAACTTCCGGAGGCGTGAGTTGATACTCCTGACAGTAGTGACTCAAGAAGTGGTTGGCCAAGATTGAAATGTCATGCTGCCGATCCCGGAGCGGAGGCAAACCTACGGTTACGGCGTTCAAGCGATAGTATAATTCCTGGCGAAATTTCTTTTCGACAATCTCATTCAGGAGATCGCGGCTCGTTGCTGAGATCACCCGGATATCCACCAGGATCTGACGTTCGCTTCCCAGCCTTCGAAATTCGCGCTCTTGCAATACCCGCAGAAGCTTGGCCTGAAGCGCAAAGGAGAGTTCGCCGATTTCATCCAGGAAGAGCGTTCCGGTATGAGCCAACTCCAATTGGCCCCGCTTAAGCCGGTCGGCGCCGGTGAATGCGCCTTTCTCGTGCCCGAAGAGTTCACTCTCCAGCAAATTCTCCGGCAAGGCGGCACAATCGACTGCCAGGAATGGCTTATCTCGGCGAAAACTGTGCGCATGAATAGTTCGCGCCACTAAGTCCTTGCCAGTGCCGGTCTCTCCCTGGATCAGAATATTCGCATTCGTACGAACGACTTTTTGCAGCGTACCGAATAGCTTTTTCATTGCCTCACTCGTTCCCAGGATCTTGTCAAACCCAAGGTCGTTAGTTAGCTGTCCGGGGAGATTGAAGTTCTCTTCCAGCAAATGTTTTTGTCGCAAACTTTGCTCAACCGCGGAACGGAGCTGATCGGCAGTAAAGGGCTTGGCCAAGTAGTCAAAGACACCACGCTTGACGGCCTCAACTGCTGTTTGAATCGTCGCGTAGGCGGTGAGCATAACGATCATCAGCGCGGGGTCGGCTTGCCGCGCCAAACTTACCGTCTCCAAACCGCTTAAACCGGGCATTAGCATATCCACCAGAAACAGATCATAGCGACTGGATTTCAGCAGGCCTAATGCTGAGTCTCCATCGGCTGCTGTCGTGACTTCATAACCGAAATGCTCGAGGATTTTCCGGCACGTGCGCAGGATAGCCTGGTCGTCATCCGCCACAAGAATTCGTGTCGCGTGCATTTCAGCCCTCAGTCGGTAAGACAATTGTGAACTTGGTGCCTCGGCCAAGCTGACTCTCTATAGTAATCGTTCCTTGATGCTCTTGGACAATCCCGTGGACGAGCGACAGCCCTAACCCCGTACCTTTGCCCACTTCCTTGGTAGTGAAAAACGGATCGAAGACTCGATCTATGTGGTCTTTCTGAATGCCCAGGCCGGTATCCGCAACCTCCAGTCGTATCCTTTCGTGCATTCGATCTTCCCAGAAAACACCTACGCTCAATACCCCACCTTCCGGCATTCCATCAATGGCATTGCGATAGAGATTTTCCAGCGCGCGAACCAGGCTATCTTCGTCGCCCCGCACGCGTATTATCTCTCGCGGCAGCTTCTTTTCCACTGAGATCCTGTTGGCAGTCAGCAAATCATCGACTAACCGCAAGCTAAGATCAATAACCCGATCAAGCAGAATTGGCTTCATCTCTAAGATCTGTGGACGAGAGAACTCGAGCAGCGAGGTGGTGATTCGGGCGATACGTTGGGCCTGAGTCATGACCTCCCTCACGTCTTCAGGGTCGACCGCAACCGGCCCTCCATCGTTTTGCGCAAGCCAAAAGCTCGACAAGCTAAGGATCGTGGTTGCTGGGTTGTTGATCTCGTGGGCCACGCCTGCTGCCAGTTCCCCAACCGCTGCAAGTTTGGAAGATTGATAGAGCTGCTTCTGGGCCTTTTCGATCTCTCTGGCTTGTCCTCGAATCTTCGCGCTCGCATCCCGCACCACCAATCCAATCATCAGGGTAGAAAGAGCAACCATTGCCGTAAAGAGCGAAAAGATGAAAACAATCCGTCGGCGTATGTGCCGGTCAAGAAACTCGCGACTGCCGTAAAAAGCAACTTCCCCAGTCGAAGCTGTTTTCAGAGGAAGCGCATGCATCAGGAAGTACTCTTCAGGATCGAGTCGGATTGACGGTGAAACCGACTGCAGGCTACTTGGCGCTGAGACTTCTCCGTTGTCCGCGATTTCTAAGGTGACGATCTGGTTATCAGCGGAAATGCGAACGATCTTCAATTCAGGCAGATTGTCAAACTCACGGATTGCCTTTGAAAGATCCTCTCGGGAAACAATGGCAGACAAAGGTTCGTTTTGTTGTCTAAGGTTGTCTACATGTTGGCGCACAAGCTCCGACAGTTGATCGGCGCGACCACTAATGCTCGCGAAGTAGTCCGCCTTTTCGCTCTGGGTGATCACCAGCAGCATAAGACTGGCTAGGAGGATAAAGGTGATCTGTAGCCGCACAAAAACCTTGTCGAATAAATCCCGGCTAGTCTCACCAATCGCCAACGCGCAGGTAAATAAGGAGAACGACCACGCAAATTGTTCCAAATTCCAGAAGATGAGGGACGCCTTATCTCCCCAATTCAACGAAGAGACAAAGTGAAGCAAGGCAGCCACGAAAACCAGAGCCAGTGCGCCAGAAGCATAGCCCCGGCCGCCAACGGGGCTGTGATAAACATGAACAAGAATGAAGGCGATCAGAATTATGTTCGCCAAATCCAAAAACATCATCAGTTTCGGAGTGAGATGGCCTAGCGAACCGGACAGAAAGAGCAGGGCGGCAAGCGAGAGCAGCAAGAAAAGGACAAAGAATTGAGGCGGTATGCGTGTTCTTGACTGGCGAAGCCGGGGAGATGGATATGTGCTGGCCGCCAACAGTAGCCACGCAGCCGCCTGACACATGTGAAACACTGATTCGAAGGCTGCTACTGGTAAGCGGTACCGAAAGAAAATAAAAGCACCGGGAAGTAGTGCCTTCGTAAAGAAAGATGCGCCCAAGGAGGAAAATGCAAGAAGCAGGAGGAGCTGATTTCGGACGGGAATCGACTTCGTATGCGCACGCCACGCCCTCAAGATCACCAGGACGATAATCCCGCTCAGGAGCACATCGAACAGATTGAATATGAACCTGTTTTCGAACGTTCGAGAGAAAAGCTGCAGTTCTTCCAGAGGCTCCATGTGGCTCCCTGACTAGTGGGCTCCCCATACATCGACAGTCTAACAGAGGACTACCACAAGGAGGGCACGCGCTGCGATCGCTTCGTTCTGAAAACCAGCGAAAGAAGTTGACGAGGTCAAACCGTTGCGGACGCCGGGAGTTGGACCGCAAGACTTTAGCGTGTCGGGAGGGGAACTCGAACCCGAACACCCTTAGGGTCAACGGACTCTAATTCAACCCAGGGACGCTCTCTGTGATCTTACCAAACGAGATGAACCAAGACTTACCGGACAGGCAACCGGCAACGTCATGCTTCGTCCGGCTTCGTCTGAACATAGGAGGAGCGTCATCCTTATCCCAAGAACCCGGACGTTAATGACACGACGAAACTGGAAACCAATCGCAAATGTTTGAAACAGTGAGATTAGGAATGGTGCCGAGGGCGGGAGTCGAACCCGCACGACCTTACGGTCAACGGATTTTAAGTCCGTTTGGTTGTCTATCAGCAAATGATCTGCTCTCTTAAAAAGATCATTGAAAAGAAATTGCCTCCGAAGGTGGGAGTTTGAACCCTCATGAACCTTCCTACCTAAATTACGAGTTCGCGCTCATAGCGATCGTCGTACTGATGGCAGTATATCTCCGTGAATAGGTTGGGGGAGGCATGTTCCCGCCGCAGGACTGCGGTGACATGCCGCCTCTCTAACAAGGAAACGTAGGATTCTACGAGGGATAGATTCGCCCTGTGGCCACACCATTTACGGAAAGGTCCATTAAGAAACGTTTCATTTGCTTGATGTCAGTTGAGATCGCGAAAATGCTGAAGAATTTGGCGTCCCGTACGGGAGTCGAACCCGTGTCGCCGCCGTGAAAGGGAAGGGACCTATTGTAATTCAATGTAACTTCGCGGCATGGATAGCACTTTACCGCACATGAAGGACTCACGGGAACGCTTATTGGACCCTTAGTGGACTCGCGTATCGACCGAAAATGTTCGGAGTTCCAGGGTAGTCATTACGGATCCTAATACCTGAGAGCCTGCTGCGCAATTGTTGACTTTCACGGCCCGAAGCGTTGGCGATACTCGGAAGAGACCAGGAACGCCTTGACCATCTCGGCGTTTTGGAAGCTGCCGTTAAACTGATTGAGCTTTGTCAGCCAGAAGTCGTAGCCTGAGTAGTCCGTGTCCTGTGGATCGTTCGGGTTGCGCCGCAGATAGCCAAAGTACTGCATCAAGACGAACGCGCGATTGAATTCTGCATTGTTCAAGTCCTGATCTTCCGCCACTGCCCGCAAGATCTGCCCGCGTGTCTTTGTGCCCGATGAAAGATCGCTAACCAACTGGTCGCGTTCAGACTGCGACAAGGGGCTGCCGGCGTTTGCGTTGAGCGTGTCCACAAACTGCGCCGCGGTCAGCGACGGTGGAAACGCCGTTGTGAACCGCGCGCGCTGCACAAACTCTGCCATGAAAGCCTGCTTGTTATTCTCGAGCACGGTCTCCCAACCACTCTGGTTGACGATCACGCCATTGCTGATCTGCCGCGTGTCGGGCAGAAATTCGTTGAGGCGAACGGCCGGCACCAGAAGCTGGTGCGTTCCGCCAAAGGTCGAAGTGCCGGTGGCGTCACCGTAAGAGGCTTTGTAAATGCGTTCCACCAGGTAACCGGTCTGCTGAAACTCGATTGAGAGATAGAAGGCGGCCGAGACATTAATGCGCTTGGCCTCAATGCATCCCGGGTCTGTCCCGCATACAGTAACCTCGTTAATCCAAAATGCCAGCCCGCTCGCGTCAGGATCACGGTTGAGGAAATCACGGTACTGTTGTGTGACATACAAACCCGCATCAGCAATCGGAATCGTCGGGCGTGAGGCAATAATATAGGGAACGCTTTCGCCGTTAGAAGGACGTATTGCGGTGGCCAAAACTTCAAATGTGGGCGGAAAGTTCGTAACGAATTCATGGACCGAACAACCCCAATTCGACAACGACTCACTCGTCAAACCTGCCATGGCCGGATGGGTAGGTTTCACTATGGTCACACCGTCAGTACATTCTGAGTCAACAACCTTAAAGTCGCCAATGCCGCTCAGAAAGTCCACGGGAGTGTCTGGCGAAGCGCCTCCGTAATAGCAGCTGAGGCTTACGTAAAGACCGGTGCCAGGCCCACTGGCAGCAAAGTTTATCCCATCTGTTATCAGGATTTGGGTTGCAGGTAGGGGCTCGTCATCCATGAACCCGTGCCATACAGGATCAGTCCCCTGAATATAAACAGGTCCTGTGATAGCAGGCGACCAAATTGCCTTGGTCTGATCGGCAGATAGTAGGACATCAGCACCTTCAACACATGAGGGGTCGCCAAACACTATCGCGTCAAACGCTGCAAACTGAGCAGTAGTCATGCCAGACCAAGCTGCCCCATCAACCACGGTAACTGTATAGCCGGCGGCTTCTGCCAGGCTCTGCTCGTTTGGAGTTGCGGATGGGTCCAGCGAAGGCCCATATATGAGGATCTTCTTAGAGGACCCAGGGCGAGTCGCTTGGGGCGGGCGTGCGAATGGCGCTCTGTAAAGTCCCCGAGCACCAGATTGCCTGCCGAACCCTGAGGGCGCTGGCTGGTTTCCGGAATGGCCTGGCGCCGCCATGGCCCCGACGAAACCCGTCAGGCAGAATGCTAGAACGACGAGAAGTGGAAGATGATTTTTTCGGTTTTTCATGATGCGCCTTTCTTCGGCCAAGCCGACGTCTCTTTACACTTGCATCTCCAGATACAGAAATAACCGTGCCACTAGTCCAGTACCTCTCGCTGCAGATCTTCCACTTCGCGTTAAGTCGTTTGCCCGCCTGACTTCGACTTCTGAGAATAGAAAGAATCAGATCGATTCCTTTTGTATCCTGCGCACTAAGCTATCCGAAAGCCCAGTTGGGCTATCCCTTCGGATTGCTTTTTGGGACTGCGGTGGAAGATTTTCACAGTCAAGGGTCTCTGACGCTCGGCGCTATCTAAGGCATTTCAGCATTCTTTAATGGCTGTTTAGCACGAGGCATCGTCACGGCTGGCCGAAGCGTTGGCGATACTCGGAAGAGACCAGGAACGCCTTGACCATCTCCGCATTGACAAAGTTGCCGTCGAACTGGTTCAGCTTCGTCAGCCAGAAGTTGTAACCATCGAAATTCAGTCCCGGTTCCGGCGGGTCGTTTGGATTGCGGCGCAGGTAACCGAAGTACTGCATGAGCACAAAGGCGCGGTTGAATTCCTGTTGCTGCAAAGTTGAATTCTCCGCGATGAGACGCAACGCACGTGCGCGGGCAGCGGTGTCCGCTGTGTTTGAGGCTGAGCTGAATTCGGCGACTGCGGCGGCGCGATCACTGCTCGAGGGTATTACGCCGGCATTCGCGAATAGGGTGTCGACGAATGTGCCGGGCGTCATCGAGGTGGGATAGAACGAAGTGAACGCGGATCGTTGCACAAACGCGTTCGCATAGTTCTGCTTATTGGTTTCCAGTTGTTGCTGCCAGTTGCCCTGATTGACGATTACGCCCTGGCCAATTGCCTGTGAGTCGGGCAGAAAGTCGCTGAGCCGCACGGGCACGGGTGCGCCGGGCAAATTTCCGAACGCTGATTTGTAGAAGCGATAGACGAGATAGCCGGACTGCTGGAATTCGATCGAGAGAAAGTAGGCGGCACTGACGTTGATACGCTTGACCTCTACGCATTGTGCATCAAAACCGCAGGCGTTGATCTCGTTGGTCCAGAAGGCGAGGCCTGCGGGGTCGGGTTCGCGGTTGAGGAAGTCTAGATAGTGCTGACGGACGAAGAACTCAGCGCAGTCAATCGGGTTGGGGCAAGTTAGCCTCGGCGTTTGATCACCGATATATCGGGCAATCGTTCCATATACCCATACCCCGTTGCCGTCCCCATCGGTGCCGCTCCAGTAACCGGCAGTCACGATCTTGCCGTCGCCCTGGAGAGCCATTCCATACACCCGTCCTTCTATGTAATTAACCGATTGTGGCAGGTTGGGGAAAACTGTCGTCACTCGTCCGTTAGTGCCAAATGTCGGATCAAGTACGCCGTTTGGGAGGAGTCGTCCAAGCTCGTGACTACTGTTGGACGGAGAGTAGGCATTTGTATCGCCTGCAAGGACGATCTTGCCGTTTGATTGAACTGCAACGCCACTTGGACAGAGGTTTGGAATTGAAACCTGACCGGCATCACCAAACGAGGGATCGAGCGAACCGTCAGGCATGTATCGCAGCACAAGTCCACTAGCATTATAACGAGTTGCTACTACGATTTTATTGTCAGCTTGACAAGTTACGTCCGAAACACCCACGTAATTATCTTTTCTTACATTAGGCGTGACGACGAGCCCGGACGTTCCAAACGACGTATCGAGAGAACCGTCCACGTTGTATCTGGACAACGCGATCGTGCAGTTCGAGGCATTACTTCCGTTACAGGTACCCCCCGCAGCGACGATCTTTCCGTCGGCTTGTATGACGATGTTGCTCAGGTCGGAAGACTCTAAAAACTCTGTGGTCACAATTCCGTTCGTACCAAACGCGGTGTCGAAGGAGCCGTCGGAGTTTAACCTTGCCAGCCCAAAGAGAGTCCGGTTACCAGAAAAAGGAATATACTTGGTTCCGGCGACAATTATCTTGCCGTCGTTTTGAACTGCCAGCCTGTTTAAGGAAAAAAACGCCGTGAATGGCAGTGCGCCGTCTCCGTCAAAGGTAGTGTCTAAATTGCCGTCGGGTAAGTATCGAAGGATTGCCTGCGGGTAAAGACTTGCGACAAGGATCTTACCATCCGCCTGCAGCGCCAGTCTTCCGGCGGCACCGTTAAAGACATGACCACCGACGCCAAATGCCGGATCGAGGGTGCTGTTCGGCAGATAGCGGCTGAGCACTAACCCGTATTCACTGTTGGAATTGTTGAAATACGATCCCGAAACCAGGATTTTTTGATCGGATTGAACAACTACATCATTGACTACCACATACTGGATTTGAGCTCCGCTCGGTGGGTAGATTCGCCCGCCAATTCCAAAGGTCGGGTCGAGATCGCCCGGCGCGGCGGAGATAGACGCGGATAAGGCGAAAAATAAAGTGATTGCGAGGATTGATTTGTAACTTGCGTTCATTTTTCTTTTTCTTTCAGCCGTTCGTCACAGAATCCGATACTCGTTTGCTTGCTCACTGACCAAAGCGTTGGCGGTACTCGGTGGAGTTGATGAAGGCCTTCACCATCTCGGCGTCCTGGAAGTTGCCGTTGAACTGGTTGAGCTTGTTGAGCCAGAAGTTGTAGCCGTCGAAGTTCACGTCCGGCGCATCGTTCGGGTTCCTTCGCAGGTAACCGAAGTACTGCATCAGCACAAACGCGCGGTTGAATTCCTGTTGCTGCAAAGTCGAATTCTCGGCGATGAGACGTAAGGCACGCGCGCGGGCAGCAGTGTCCGTTGTGTTTGAGGCTGAGCTGAATTCGGCGACAGCCGCGGCGCGATCACTGCTCGACGGAATCACGCCGGCATTCGCGAATAGGGTGTCGACGAATGTGCCCGGCGTCATCGAGGTCGGATAAGACGAAGTGAACGCCGAGCGTTGCACAAACGCGTTCGCATAGTTCTGCTTGTTGGTTTCCAGTTGCTGTTGCCAGTTGCCTTGATTGACGATTACGCCCTGGCCAATTGCTTGTGCGTCGGGGAGAAAGTCGCTGAGCCGAACGGGCACGGGTGCGCCCGGCAAATTTCCGAAGGCCGATTTGTAGAAGCGATAGACCAGATAGCCGGACTGCTGGAATTCGATTGAGAGAAAGAAGGCGGCGCTGACGTTGATGCGCTTGACCTCGGCGCACTGCGCGTCTGAACCGCAGAACGTGATCTCGTTTGTCCAGAAGGCGAGGCCGGAGGCGTCGGGCTCGCGGCCTAGGAAATCGCGGTAGTGCTGCGTGACGAAGAAGTCGGGGCAGTCGAGAGGATTGGGACTCGAGCAGGATGAACTCGGGGCGTCGCCTTGGTAACGAACCACTACAAAATCTAACAAGTCATCCCCGGAGTTACCGGCGACAACAATTTTGCCGTCCGCTTGAATTGCTACTGAACAAGCAGTATCCCCCGCATTACTAACTGAGGTGATAACCGTGCCCGTGCCGTTAAATGAAGTGTCCAGCGAGCCGTTAGGATTCAGTCGAACAAGCGCGATATGAGGGACGAATATGCTATAGCTGTAACCGGCGACAATAATCTTACCGTTCGGTTGAATCGCTATCGAACTGGCATAATCAGCAGAATCACTATCCGGAATAAGGATTTTGCCTGTGCCGCCGAATGAAGTATCGAGCGAGCCGTCCGGGTTGTAGCGGACAATGACAAAGTCCGCGGTTCTCCAGTTGCCGTCTACGACGAGGCTGACGGCAACAACAATCTTACCGTCTGTCTGAATTGCTAAATCGGCGAAGCTGCTACCAGAACCTCCAATCGGGGTGATGACGATGCCCGTACCGTTAAGAGAGGTGTCGAGCGAGCCGTCCGGGTTGTAACGGACAGTGACAAAATTAGAGCCCAAAAGGTATCCAGTGCTGCCGGCTGCGACAATCTTACCGTCTGCTTGAAGGGCTACCGACCCAGCGTAGCCAACCGGAGTGATAACTTTGCCGCTGCTGTTAAATGAAGTGTCCAGCGAGCCGTCCGCGTTGTAACGGACAATGGCGAAGTTGCCGTTTCCGCTACTACCGGAGCGGATGATTCCGCTACTACCGGCGACGACAATCTTACCGTCTGCTTGAATTGCTAAATCACTAGCGCCGCTGTCAGCATTTCCAACCGGAGTGGTAACTATGCCCGTGCCGTTAAAAGAGGTGTCCAGCGAGCCGTCCGGGTTGTAACGGACGACCGCAAAGCTTGCGCCTGTGCAACCAAAGGTTCCTACGCCGCTACAGGTGCTGCCGGCGACAACAATTTTGCCATCCGTTTGAATTGCTACTGACTGAGGGACGTCCTGAGAGTTACCGATCGGAGTGATGACTATGCCGCCGCCAAATGAATTGTCTAGCGAGCCGTCCGGGTTGTAACGGACAACCGCAAAGTCCCAGGAGTCGTCCGGGTTTGTGAAGCCTTCACCGACGACGACAATCTTGCCGTCCGGTTGAATCGCCATCGCATAAGCAGCGTATAAATTATTGCCATTACCATTGGCATTATGTCCGTTAGTGATGACTATGCCGCCGTTACCGAAAGTCGGGTCGAGGTCGCCCGGCGCGGCTGAAATTGAAGCGGACAAGGCAAAAAATACGGTGATTGCGAGGATGAGCGATTTGTAATTTGTGTTCATGAGTCTATTTCCTTCCGACTTGAATAACCTTAGGCGTAAATCACCCGAATAATTTGATCGACAATTCAGTGTCGACCAGCACGAGTTTCTTGTACTGGGCCAGGGCAGACTGGCGATCACGATTGAGAGTCGGTGTTTGAGCCAGGATTGGTGATGCATAGCCCAGAAACAAAACGAGAAAAGCAGCCTCGGGAATCGACATGCTGTTTCGCTTCATATTCTTTGTCCCTCGTTTATGAACGCGAGAACCAGAGCCCTTACTTCTAACGCCGGACAAAAATTTGTTGAGTGCGACGGCCCGGCGTCGCACTCCAGAGCGGTTAGTAGGTATAATCTCGCCGTTTCGCTACCAGTCCAGTTTCCGGGTTTGCCCTTCCGGGCCACCGTGACGATGGATTCCTCTGCACCTGCTGATGTAACTCAATTGCTAATCGCCTGGAGCGAGGGCGATCAGGCCGCGCGCGAACGGTTGATGTCGGTGGTTTATGAGGAGCTGCATCGACTGGCGCGGCGCTATATGAGAAATGAATCCCCCGGTCACACCCTTCAGACATCGGCCCTCGTCAATGAAGCATTCATTCGACTGGTGGACCAGAGGAACGTGCATTGGCAAAACCGCTCGCATTTCTTCGCCATCGCGGCGCAAATGATGCGACGGATTCTGGTTGATTACGCACGCAGTCGTAACTTTGCCAAGCGCGGCGGCGGTGCTGTCAAACTGTCGCTCGAGGAAGGGTTGATCGTTTCTGCTGAACGCAGCGAACAAGTCGTTGCTGTCCATGAGGCCCTGGAGGGACTCGCGAAGATCGACCCACGCCAGGCTCAAATAGTAGAACTGAAGTTCTTTGGCGGACTCAGCAACGAAGAGACAGCCGCGGTGCTGGCGGTCTCCCCAGGCACTGTCGCCCGCGATTGGACGATGGCCAAAGCCTGGCTTCGTCGAGAAATAACTAAATTCTCCTCGGACAGTTAGAAGATTCGGCTTGTTTTCTCGCGTTAAGTTTGAATGGGCTTTGACATTGCCGATTTTCAATTGCCAATTGTCAATTGTTGGTTGGCGATGCAGTCAAATCGGCAATCGAAAATCGGCAATCGGAAATGCTTATGACTCCGGAACGCTGGCTACAAATCAAGGAGTTGTTCCATGAAGCTTTAGTGTGCGAGCCAGCGCAAAGAGAAGAGTTTCTCGTAGCCAAATGTGCGGGTGACACGCCCTTGCGCACAGAAGTGGAATCGTTACTTTCATCTCTGGAAGAAGATGAGGGTTTCATTGAGGCCCCTGCGGGTGACCTCGCCGCCGAGTTACTCGGCACACACCGTCCAACTTACGAACCCGGCCACCAAATTTACAACTACCGCATTGAGCGCAAAATTGGTTCGGGAGGCATGGGTGAGGTGTATCTGGCCGAGGATACCAAGCTGAACCGGAAGGTAGCGCTAAAACTTCTGCCACCCCACTTCACGGTGAACCCCGATCGCGTGAGAAGGTTCGAACGCGAAGCGCGCGCGGCCTCAGCCCTCAACCATCCGAACATCGTCACGATTTACGAAATCGGACTGTCCGATTCCACCCACTTCATCGCGACTGAGTTCGTAGACGGCAAGACCCTTCGTCAACTGATTATTGAGAAGCCGTTGACCCTCAATGAAACGTTGAACGTAAGCCTGCAGGTAGCCGAAGCGCTCAATGGGGCCCACGCCGCCGGAATTGTTCATCGAGACATAAAGCCCGAGAACATCATGATCCGGCACGACGGTTACGTAAAAATCCTGGACTTCGGTCTCGCGAAACTGACGGAGCAGCCGACTATCAAGGCCGAACTCGAGACGCCCACGCTGCTGCAAACCAATCCCGGTCTCGTGATGGGGACCGTCCAGTACATGTCGCCCGAACAGGCGCGCGCAAAGAACGTCGGTGTCGGCACTGACATCTGGTCTCTGGGTATAGTGATGTATGAACTGCTAACGGGGCAGGTACCGTTCACGGGCGAGACGCCGAGTCACGTAATGGTTTCACTGATGGAGGATGAACTGCCTCCGTTGACAGGTTATGTGAATGTGCCGACAGAGCTGGATCGAATTGTTGCCAAGGCGCTACGAAAGAAACCCAAAGAGCGTTATCACACCACGAGTGACTTGGCCCACGATCTAAAGAATCTGAAGCAAGAGCTGCAGCTCGAAACGCGTTTGAAAGAAGTTCTCGACCTTGTTCCCACCAGCAATGAAGTAACGGACAAAAACAACGGAACGCGATCGACAGGAGCACAAATAACTGGAGCTCAACCGTCAGCGCTTGCGCGGTCTGCAAGCGAGACGGTTGCGCTACAGTCGCTCGATACCAGATCGCATTACCCCTCGAGTGCTGAATATCTTGTCAACGGGATCAAGAGTCATAAACGCGCTTGGGCTCTTGCTGCGATAGTCCTCGTGTTCGCGGTCATTGGTGCTTCGCTTTACCTAACGAGAAAGACCACCGTCGCTTCAACTAATGAAGCGATAGATTCAGTTGCTGTGCTGCCATTCGTCAACGTCAACAACGACGCAAGCGTGGAATATCTTTCTGACGGGATCAGCGACGGTATTATCAGCAATCTTTCGCAGTTGCCGGAGCTCAAGAAAGTCAGCGCGTTCAGCTCAGTGTTGCGTTACAAGGGGAAGCAAACAGATCCGCAAACCGTCGGGCGCGAGTTGAACGTTCGAGCCGTGCTCATGGGCCGGCTTACGCTGCGCGGTGACGAAATCTTCATTACAACCGAACTTGTAGATGTAAGAGACAACAAGCGGATTTGGGGCGGCCAATACAATCGGAAGTCCGCCGATGTTCAAAAGCTTCAAGGCGAGATCGCGCAGGAAATTGGGGCAGGCTTGCGGCTCAAGTTGTCGAGCGATGAACAGCAGCGACTCGCGAAGAGTTCCGGCTCCAACCCGGAAGCTTATGAACTTTACCTGAGGGGCCGTTTCCTAAATCGTGACAGAGCAGGAGACTCGAAAGCCAGAGATTATTTGGAACAGGCCATAAAGAAAGATCCAAACTTCGCCCCGGCCTACGCGCAGTTGGCCTACACCTATACAAGCGCAGTTTACAGCGATTCGTTTAACCGGACGGAGGACCTGGAAAAAATGAAATGGGCCGCGCAAAAAGCCTTAGAGTTAGATGATACGCTCGGAGACGCGCATGCAGCCGTGGCCCTCACAATAGCAGACTGGTCAGTTAGGAGCAGAGAGTTTCAGCTCGCACTCGAGCTTGATCCAAACTCGGCGGATGTTCACGCAAGCTACGCCCTGACCCTTTGGGGCCATCAGCGAATAGACGAAGCCCTTCTCCATATCAAACGGGCCGTTGAGCTTGATCCGTTCTCGCAAGCGTTGCGAGTCGATCTGGGGAAAATCCTGTATTCCGCTGGCCAACGCGACCAGGCAATGGAACAATATCGCAAGGCGCTCGATTTGAATCCTAACTACGGTAACGCCTATAAGCTTCTCGCAAGTTACTATCTAGCGGAAGGAAGATATGAGGAGGCCATCGCGGCGGCTGAAAAGATGCGCGTGAACGTCCCCAACAAAGTTAATGGCAGAGCGTTCCTTGCCTACACCTATGCGATGGCCGGGAAGAGAGCCGAGGCCGAGAAGATTCTTCACGAGTTGCAGGCGGAGGCAAAACAAAGTCAAGTTAGCTCGGAAAAGTTTGCCTTGATCTATACCGGACTGGGTGATAAGGACCGAGCGTTTGAGTTTCTGAAAAAAGGAGGTGAAGAGAACAAGGTCCTGCCGCATGCCATAGCCGTTCTGCCGGAATGGGCCAGCCTGCGTACAGACCCGAGGTTCGATGAGCTGCTTAAAAAAAGCGAATGGTATCGGCAGTAAATTGCGCCGGTCAATTCTTACGGCGCTTCACAGTCCCAACCACGAACTGGCACATGAGCGCGATTAACCCCATATCGTTGTTCGTTATCGGTTGCTGGCTTGTTCTCTTGCCGGTCTCGGCTTTCTCTCAGAGTACTTCAGGCCGCATTACTGGATCGATCAAAGACCCGAACGGCGCCGTCATCGTAGGAGCTGAAGGAACGGTCATAAGCATCGCCACCGCAGAAGAGCGAAAGTTTAAAACCGACGATAGCGGCAGTTACACGGTGTCGACGCTTGCTCCGGGAATGTACCGCATGACCGTCACGGCGAATGGCTTCAAGAAAACCGAGGTCGAGTCGAATCCGGTAGTCCTTACAGAATCCGTGCAATTCGACCTTAAGCTTGAAGTCGGGAACAGGAGCGAGCAAGTCACCGTCAGCGTCGGTCCGCTCGATCGAACGGAGGGCCCACAGATGGGTCGCGTTGTTGACTCGCGCGCAGTTGCGGAGCTTCCGCTCGCCACTCGCAACTTCCTGCAAATCCTTGCGCTCTCGCCGGGCACTGTTCTCGCTCCCCGACAACACGGCCCTGGGCCGCAACTCGCAAGCTGTCTCAGTGAACGGCGCGCGCGCGCACGCAGAACAATTTCGAGATCAACGGTATTGACGCCAACCGGCTGAGCACTGAACGAGCACGGGCCGTTGGCCGTGCCCGCGCCTGAGACGATTCAGGAGTTCAAGGTCCAGACGTCTCTCTACGACGCGACGTTCGGGCGCGGCGCCGGCGGCAGCGTTCAGGCGGTCACACGTAGCGGCACGAACGAGTTTCACGGCGCTCGTCTACGAATACTTCCGCGACGACGCGTTTAATGCTAATAACCCGTTCTTGAAGGCGGCCGGCGTCCAGCGGCCCGTGCTCAAGCGCAACGTCTTCGGCGGACTGCTCGGCGGCCCCGTCAAAATTGATAAAGCATTCTTCTTCGCCTCGTATCAGGGCACGCGCGAGCGCAACGGCGCCTCGGACAACAGCCTCACCTCCAGCATTCTCATCGCCCGCGGTTTAACCGATGACCGCTCACAACAAACTCTGCTCGCTACGTTCAGGCCACGGTTCCCGAACGGACTGCCCGCGACTTCAGTCCACCCGTGGCGTTGGCCCTCTTGAACACAAAACTGCCCGGCGGTCAGTTCCTGATCCCCACGCCGCAGGCCGACGGACGCTACTCAGGCTCGTCCATCTCTACTTACCGCGAGGACCAGTTCAACGCGAACGTTGACTATCGCATCAGCGAAAAAGACTGGCTGGCGGTGAAGTTCTTCTTCTCGAACGCGCCGCAGTTCGCTGCGCTGCCGGGCAACGAGGCCAACGTCCCGGGCTTCGGCGCGGACCGGAAGAACGACAACCGGCTGTTCTCGCTGCAGAACATTCACACCTTCGGCGCGAGGACGGTCAACGAAGCGCGCGTCGGCTACAGCTTCATCTACACGGACAGCTTCGGGCGACACCCGGTGAAGGACTCGGACGTAGGCATCAGGCGGGCGAACGCCAGCGCTTACCCGGGCTGGGACAGATTCGCATCGGCGCGGCCGGCATTGGCTGATCGGCAATGCCGGCTGACTGATCGGCAGACCTTGAGGTGTGACAACTCCACGATTACGCTCGTTGACATTCTCTCTCATCACACGGGGGCGTCACAGCATTCGCACGGGCGGCGGGATCATCTTTTACCGGACTAACTGTGACGACGAATAACAACCGGCGCGGCCAGATAGACGTTCCAGAACTTCAACAATTTCCTGATCGGCCTGGCTACCAGCTCGCAGAATGGAGAGGGCATCACCACACGCTTCCTGCGCACGGCTGACTACAGCCTCTTTGTTCAGGACGACTGGAAGTTATCGCAGAAGCTGACTCTCAATCTCGGCTTGCGCTACGAGCTGGACCTTCCACCTTACGAGACGCGAGGCGCGCTGGCGACTTTCGACCCGTCGCTTTATCAACCGAGAATGGAGGTGGACGCGAGCGGCAATCCCCGTCGGCCCGCCCGTCGGCGGGTTTGTGCAGGCAGGGAATGTGATCCCGCAATACGATCTGGCCGACGTGCCGAACGTCGGCAAGCGCGTCTTCACGAGCGTTGACCCGAATAACTTTGGCCCGCGACGTAGGCTTTGCCTACTCGCCTTTGGCTCCGGGCGCCTGACGCTGCGCGGCGGCTATGGCATCTTCTATTCGCGCCCTCCCTCGTTCACCTCACCAACTACGATTACCTCTCCGCCAACTTACGGCATTTCGCCGGAGTCCGGCAGGCGCTCTGGTTCCTCTGGAGAATCCCTTCGTCCCGCTGCCGTCGCAAGATCAATTCCCCACGTTCGTCCCCGGCGTCACTCTCAGCAGCCAGTACGTTTGAGCGCCGTCTGCGCACGCCTTACTTCCACCAGTACAACGCCAGCCTTCAGTCGGCGCTCTCGCCCGACCTGCTGCTCGAAGTCGCTTACGTCGGCACCCGCGGGCACAACCTGTTCCGCAACGTCCGCATCAACCAGGCGCGACTTGCCAGCCCGCAACAGCCGATTGTCAATGCCGTGACCGGACAAGCGATTACTACCAACACACCTTCAAACGCTCACGCTGCGAGCGCCATATCAGGGTGTCGAGATCTTCGGCTTTCAGCAGTTTCAGAACACCGCTGAGTCGGCTTACAACTCGCTACAGATGAGCCTGACCAGGCGGCTCTCGCGTGGACTGCAACTGCTCGCTTCGTACACTTACGCGAAGTCGATCGACAACGCCTCTGGCAATGTAGGGGGGCTTGACACGACGATCATCCTCGGCAACCAGCTTGACGATCGTGCCAACCGTGGCGTCTCTGACTTTGACCGAACTCATCGGTTCGTTCTGAGCTATCTGTGGGACTTGCCGCGCCCAGCTTTCACGGCTGAAGATCAACGGCCGGACGGTTGCTGCTGTCCGGCTGGCAGGTGGCGGGCATCATCACCGCGATGTCGGGTCAGCCGTTTGACATCGTGGATTCCGCCGCGGGCTCCTTCTATTTCGGAACAAATTGAACAGCGGACTCTCCCGGCCCAGTTGGGCGTCGGCGCGACGCGCGCCACCGCGATCAGCAACGTGCCGCCCGGATATTTCTTCAACCCATTCGCCTTTGTGCGGCCCGTCGTGCAGACGGGTCAATCGATTCCAAGCTCGAATGGAACGGCCGCTCGCGGGCGCGCAAGGCACAGACATTGGCAACGTCGGCCGCAACGTGCTGCGCGGGCCACGACAGGCGAACGTAGACTTCTCAATCATCAGGCGCTTTCCGTTTGGTGAATCCAGGAACCTCGAGTTCCGAGCCGAATTCTTCAACCTATTCAATCGCGTCAACTTCGCTAATCCGATTAGCAATCTCAACGCCGCCTCTCGCTTGATCAGAACACCGGACAAATTATTAGTCCCGGCGATTTCGGACGCATCACCTCGACGAGCAACAACCCTCGACTAATTCAATTTGCGGTGAAGTTCAACTTCTGAAAGCCAATAATAAAGATGCGGGTTTGTTGGCTAGCGAGAAGACGTCGGCTTCGCTACCTGGTTAGATTTTGTGCTTGATTAGAAATATTGGCGTCCCGTACGGGAGTCGAACCCGTGTCGCCGCCGTGAAAGGGCGGTGTCCTAGGCCACTAGACGAACGGGACAATACAAGCGAGCGGCGGAAGGATTATTGCAAGTGGTTAAGTTAACGTACGGCTTTCAATACTGTCAAACGCGTCGTTTGCTGTGCCCTGATGCAGCTTAGAGTTCTAACTTTTGGAGTGCGGTGACCTATCACCGCTTTGAATCCGTCAGCGATTTGTCGCGACGCGGCCGGCGACGATTCGCCAGCGACCAAAGCGCCGACGGGTCGACGCACGCCAAAATTAGCCTTATCTTAGCGTAACTTTTCAAGCCCTCCCGGTAATAAGTATTAAGACTTCAACCCAACAATAGTTCTCCAGAGGTTAAGCAGCGCTAGTCCACCGATCTGCTTCAAAGTTGAAAGTCCGTTCGCCCTTTCATCACAGCGAGTCTCGGCATGTCATGGCGTCTCCCCGCTTTCGACCCTATAAGTAGGAGACCTCCATGAAAAACCAACGCGAGTTTCGCATGACGATCATCGACAACGCGAGTCTATTTACTCGGCTGACAAGAGAGTTTTGCTTTCTGATCTATCAACTGCGCTTTGCCTGGGCCGCATGGAAGCGCGATCCGATCGGTTGTAGTCGCAGCACCTTATTGCAGGGTTGGTGGCAGCTGCAGCGCGCAGCTGAGCCAAACGCAGTAGCGTCGTTGGCGTTTGCACTGCTGGTTATTCTTTCGGCTGGCCTACTAGTAGTGTTGTTAGATAGTCATTCTCAGAGAAGCGATCCTGCTCAGCTTGACGTCGAAGAAACGGGACTAATCGTCGATATTCTGCAAAGGCCGATCGCACTGAAAGAAGATCAAGGCGTCGGCGCTGGAAGGAAGGGCCGGGTTGGATTTCGAAGTGGCAAAGGAGAGGGCTCAGGGCCCAAGCCAAAGAGATCCAGCGGCGGCGGCTCGGGTGGACTGGGCGATAAATCCCCGGCGCAGGTAGGCAAGCTGCCACCACCCTCAGAAATTCCCGCTCCCATACCGAAGTTTCCTCCAGTTCACAAATCAGCTTTACCCGTTGCCGGCATCGATATTGATCCTGCGCTATGGAAGGACCTGCCGATGGCGTTATTTGGCGATCCGCGATCGAAATCTTCGGTGCCTTCGAACGGACCGGGCGATGGCGGAGGCATGGGCTCGAACAAGGGAACCGGCATCGGGGAAGGCGAAGGACCGGGGATTGGGCCTGGAACGAACGGCAACATTGGCAGCGATAGCAAAGGACTGGGTTGTTGCGGGTCGGGCGGCGGTCAGGGAACCAACGTCGAGGATCCGGATCACCTCTATCCGTCGCCACAAGTAACTGAGCGCGCTCGGGTGCTCGCGAAACCCGAGCCACAATACACTGAGGAAGCGCGCCGGAATGCTGTGACCGGCAGCGTGGTTTTGCGCGTGGTATTTTCGCGTAGCGGCGAAGTTACAAACATCCGCACGATCCAGTCGCTTCCGTTTGGGTTAACGGAAAGGGCGATTGCCGCCGCGCGCCTGATCCGGTTTCGTCCGGCAACCAGAGATGGTCGTCCAGTCAACGTCTACATGCAGTTGGAATACAACTTCAATCTTTACTAAAAGCGAGTGGGTCAGTGGCCATCCAAATCCGGGCAGGCCGCATCAATCGGGTAGTCAACTGCAAGCCCACCCTCTTTTCGCGTTCTATTCAGGAGCAAACGAATAGAGGCCAGGAACGAACTCAGGGATCGTTTTGATTTTTCAAACCAGGCGCGCGTGGCGCTCGTGATCTCGAAAGCAGCTTCGAAGAGTGTAAGGAGAAGACTATGCATCGGAAGTTCTTTTTCAGATCGATCGCTGTATTGGCAGCCGCAATCGCGACGATCGTTGCGATTGCCGCGTTTAGATCGTTCTCACAAACCGGCAAGGCCCAGGCGAATGAAGCCCAAGGAGAAACTCAAGGCACTCTTCAGGTTGTAGATGGCAACGGCCAGCCCAAAGCTATCTGTCCGCTCAAACATACGGATGTAAAAGTTGAGATCAGCGGATTTCTTTCACGCGTAAACGTCACGCAGGAATTTGAAAACCCATTCAAAGAAAAAATCGAAGCAGTCTACGTATTTCCTTTGCCGGCAAACGCTGCCGTTGACGATATGACGATGGTGGTTGGCGAGCGTACCGTGCGTGGAAAGATTTTACGTCGCGAAGAGGCGCAGGCTGTTTACGATGCAGCGAAATCAGGTGGGCAGGTCGCCAGCTTGCTAAACCAGGAACGTCCGAACATCTTCACGCAATCCGTAGCCAACATACTCCCGGGCGAGAAGGTAAAGATCACGATCAGTTACGTCGAGACGTTGAAGTATGAAGCGGGTTCATATGAGTTTTCCTTTCCTATGGTAGTTGGCCCGCGCTATATGCCAGGCGAAGCAACTGGACAGAAGGGAAGTGGGACGGCACCGGATACAACGCAGGTTCCCGATGCCTCGCGGATTTCGCCGAAACTTGCGACGGCAGGAATGCGAGCCGGTCACGACATTTCGATCGACATCATGCTCGACGCAGGCTTGCCTATAGATGACATCAAAGGAAGATCACACGAAGTAGAACTTGAGCGACTAAACGCACACAGCGCCCACGTGCGTCTGAAGTCCGGCACAATGATTCCCAACAAGGATTTTGTTCTCAGTTACAACGTTGCCGGAAAAATTATTCAAGACGCTTTGCTGGCACACCGATCAGACAAAGACGGGTATTTCACGCTCATCCTGCAGCCCCCCGATCGCATCGTCGTGGAAGATGTGACGCCAAAGGAGTTGGTTTTCGTGCTCGACACTTCGGGTTCGATGAGCGGGTTCCCGATCGAGAAAGCGAAAGAGACGATGAAGCTTGCACTCGATGGTCTGTATCCAGCCGACACTTTTAATTTGATAACTTTCGCTGGTGATACGAGTATTTTGTTTCCGCAACCAGTGGCGGCAAGTCCAGCAAACCTGCGAAAGGCCCAGGCGTTTCTTGCGGAAAGATCCGGCTCAGGCGGCACTGAGATGATGAAAGCGATTCAGGCTTCACTCGAGCCGACCGATTCTCAGGACCATGTGCGTATCGTCTGTTTCATGACGGATGGTTACGTCGGCAACGAGATGGCAATTATTTCGGAAGTGCAGAAGCATCCCAACGCGCGCGTCTTTGGATTCGGCATCGGCGGTTCCGTAAATAGATTCCTGTTAGACAAGATGTCGGAATACGGCCGGGGTGAAGTTGAGTATGTCGCCCTTAACGACGACGGCTCGGCGGCGGCGCGACGTTTTCACGAACGCGTACGCAATCCCTTGTTGACGGATATTTCGGTTGATTGGAACGGCTTGCCCGTAACTGATGTTTACCCGAAACGCATTCCGGATCTCTTCGGCGCCAAACCTGTCATCCTTACTGGTCGCTACACGGGCGCGGGTCATGGCGTTGTTCGCTTGAAAGGAAAGATGTCGGGCCGTGAGTTCGTTCGCGAGATCGCGGTAGATTTTCCTGAGGCCGAAGCTCAACATAACGTGCTCTCATCGCTCTGGGCGCGGCAGCGTATCGACGAATTAATGGGCCAGGACTATAACGGCGCACAGCGGGGCGAAATGAAGCCGGAGTTGAAGGAGACGATTACCAACCTTGGTCTGGAGTATCGTCTGATGACGCAGTTCACTTCTTTCGTTGCGGTCGAAGAAATGATCGTAACTGACGGCGGCCAGCCGCGACGCATTGATGTGCCAGTGGAAGTACCCGAAGGTGTGAATCGCGAAGCTGTTAGTGACGGCCGCGGTCAGGGCGGACCCACGGGATTCTTCGCCGCCTATAATGCGGGGGCCCTCAATTCTCAGGCGTCTACATTTTATCGGGCCAGGTCGGCCGGAGCCATAACGAAATCCGGGACTAATGACTCGAAGGCAAAGGCCCGTCGGGGTAGCGGAAGTGGTGTCGGTAGCGGATCAGCATCAGGAGGCGGCGGCGGTGGCGGAAGTTTTGGTACGGCTCCTTCGCCAAGTGTGGCACCCAAGGCAACCGTCCTGGCTGAACTTAGCGAAGAGGAAGCTGTCAAAGTGCTTTCGCCAGCAGAGAAGAAACACGCTGAGCTGAAGGCTAGGCTGCATCCATCAATTCTCGCAGTAGTTGATCGTTTGAAGAACAAGTCGGCTGCCGGAACTGACGAGGCGAAGTTTATTCGCGACGGGATGGCCGAGGTACAAGTCTGGCTAACCAACAAGTCCGCAGAATCTTTGGCAGCACTCAAAGGGCTTGGCTTTGAAGTTTTACTCGATCCGAAGAGCGCAAAGATGGTCATCGGGCGATTGCCGGTTGAGAAACTTGAAACTTTGGCGGAGCTTAGCTTCATTCGTTACGTGTCGCCGCAACTCGTTAGCAAGTAACCGCACATTCAAAAGGAAGCGAAAGGCGCTACCATCATAATTTCGGAGTCTCATCCTGGGATTCGGATCATTGGCGGTCACTAACCGCAATGACGGAACTCGTCCTCAACCGCGGAAGAGATGATGATCGTCGCGAGGCAGATCGCAGAAGATTGGATCTGTGCGCTTGGCCTTCGCCAGCCATCACCTCAAAATCCAAAAAAGTCATCCAAATAATTGAAGCAACCATAGGTTTTTGGACAAAAAGTCTTGTCTAATCCGGCTCGAAGTCGTGCTGTATCGGAATTCCTCAAACTTATCCGTCCCTGCAAATTCATCGAATACTGGAACGATATATGCGTGAAATTTTTCGCTCGATCTTTTGATTTTGTGATAGTTTTCAATCCGCAACACCGAGAACAGTCTCAGTTACAACGAGGATTGCAGAACGGTTCACACTCCGTTCTCTTTTTCACTTCGTAAACAACTAGTCACCGGAGGCTATATGAGAAAAATCTTGTGCTCGAAAAGCTTCGTTACTTTGTTAGCAGTTCTTTTGCTGAGTAGTGTTTCTTATTCCCAAAGCGGCAGGTCTACTGTGCGCGGCACGGTTAAAGATCAGCAGGGAAATTTGGTGTCTGGGGCCACGGTGACTATTTCCGATTCGGAAAAAAACTTCACCCGCACGCAAACAACGACACAAGACGGTAACTACGTGTTCACGGCTATACCTCCCGGGACTTATAGGCTTGATGTTGAAGCCGCAAACTTTAAGAAGACTTCAGTCTCACAAGTCCGCGCTCTGGTTGATAGCTCGATTGATGCCGACGTTGTTTTGGAAGTCGGGTCGGTTTCCGAGACAGTTAACGTAAGCGCCAGCGGCGAGGCACCGCTGAATACTTCCGATGCATCCATTGGCGTCGCCTTCGAAAGCCGGCGCATTCAGGAATTGCCTCTAAACGCGCGCAACGTGGTCGGTTTGCTATCGTTGCAACCCGGCGTAACCCGAAGCGGCTATGTAAACGGCGGGCGCGCCGACCAGGCTAATGTCACGTTGGACGGCGTGGACGTAAACGAACAGCAGCGCGGTCTTGACATTGTAAGTGACGAGGCTTTCGCCAGTGTCTTGCGATCGACTCCAGACTCGCTGCAGGAGTTTCGCGTGACAACCACCAACGCGAATGCCGATGCCGGCCGATCCTCAGGTGCGCAGGTGTCGCTTGTCACCAGATCCGGTTCAAACGATTATCACGGCTCACTTTTTTATTACCATCGCAACACGGCAACCACCGCAAACGACTTCTTTAATAATCGAGCGGGCGTCGCACGTCCCCAGTTGCTGCGCAATATTTTTGGAGGCGCGCTCGGTGGGCCCATCAAGAAGGACAAGATATTCTTCTTCGGCACTTATGAGGGTTTCCGCGAAGCAACCGCTACCTCGGTGCTACGCGAGGTGCCACTGCCCACGCTCGGCCAGGGTATCGTGCGCTACCGCACCGATAGCGGCGCTAGCGATCCATCCTGTCCAGCCGGCACCCCTGCGGGCGTACGTTGCCTCAACGTTACGCAGATTAACAACTTCTATACGGCTGCCAACGGAGTCACGCCCGGCATAAATCCGGCTGCGCTTTCAGCTCTCGCTGCCGCCGCTTCGAGGTATGCGGCAAACGATCCCGGTGTAGGCGACGGGCTCAATACCAGTGGCTTCCGCTTCAACGCGCGCACCCCCGCGCGATTGAACACTTTCATTACGCGCTTTGACATTAACCTGACCAATAATCAGTCCTTGTTCCTGCGCGGCAACTACCAGCATGATCATGTCACCCACTCGGTTTATGGTTCGACCGACTGCGGCGTCGGTGACAACATCCAATGCTTCCCAGATACCCCGGCGCTCACGTTATGGAACCATCCTTACGGAATCGCTGCCGGGCATGCCTGGACGATCTCAAACACCAAGGTTAACCGCTTCACCTACGGTTACACGCGCGCGGCGTTTACCGATCAGGGCGACTCAGACGGAAATTTCTATTCCTTCCGTTTCATTTTCCGCCCGCTGGGCTTCAAAGGATCACTGTCACGCACGACGCCCGTCCATAATTTCGTGGACGACTTCTCGTGGGTGAAGGGCAATCACACCATGCAAATGGGCGGTAATGTGCGTCTGATCGTAAACAATCGCACCTCGACGGCCGCGTCGTTCGACAACGCAATTACTAACCCGTCGTACTACGATTGCTCTGGCGATGCTGTCATCTTCGATAACATTAATTGCAGCGATCCGGTATTCCCGGATGTGGCTTCAGGTTCTGAGACTGATCTGCGCGACGCGCTAACTGCGGTCATTGGGCGGTTCTCGCAATACGGTGCGGGGCTCGTCTACAACCAGAGCGGGCAACTTCAATCCGTGGGAACGCCCACTACCCGCTCGTTTGCGACCCAGGAATACGAAACCTACTGGCAGGACAGCTGGCGAATGTTTCCAAACTTCACGGTCAACTTCGGCATGCGCTGGTCAACCTCCACTCCGGTCTACGAGCGTAACGGATTTCAGGTAAAGCCAACGCAAAGCCTGGCAGCGTATTTCAATCATCGGGTTGATTCTGCTGACCACGGTATTCCCTTTAACGATCCGATCACCCTTGATCTGGCTGGCAAGGCAAATAATCGTCCCGGCTTCTACAAGCAGGATTGGAACAATTTTGCACCGTCAGTTTCGTTTGCCTGGTCGCCACAGACCGACAATTGGTTCAATCGACTGCTGGGTCGGAACGGAACCAGCGTCCTGCGTGGTGGTTACCGCATGACTTACGACCGCATCGGCAGTCAACTGGCAGTCACTTTTGACCTCAACAACTCCCTCGGTTTTGTTTCGACTACTGGTGTTTCTGCCAACACCTTCAACGTTAGCGACCGGCTGGGACCATTGTTCGCCGGACCCAATCCGGAGGTCCGCGCACTGTTGATCGCAAGCGGTGTCAGTATTCCCGGTTCGATCTCTTTCCCATTGACGAGACCGTCGGATGAAGATCAACGTATCGAGCAGTCGCTTGATGACTCACTCGTTACGCCCTTTAACCATAGCTTCAATCTTTCTTACGGGCGTGAACTCGGGCATGGCTTTTCAGTTGAGACAAGTTACGTTGGTCGCTTCGCACGTAAGCTGCTGGCGTCGCGAGATATTATGCAACTCAACAACATCCGCGACCTTGGGTCGAATACCACCTGGTACCAGGCCGCCAATCAATTGATCGATGCCCGTTATGCCGCGATTCCGATTCAGTCCCTTCCGGCGATTCCATTCTTCGAACATCTCTTTCCCGGTCTCGCCGGTACCTATACCAACTTGCTGACCGGGACACCGTACACGCTGACCGCAACCCAGGCTGCCTATCGTCGCTTCGCTCTCCCTGTTGTCGGTGGGCGCAACTCGACGGACTACACCTTTGGGCAGTTGTTGTGGGACGATCAGCCCGTCTCAGTTTTCAACAATATCTTCTACCAGCCGCAGTACGCTGCGCTGTCAGTCTTCTCGACGATTGCAGAGTCTAACTACAATGCGCTGCAGTTCAGCGTTCGCAAGCGCTACAGCAACGACGTTCAGTTTGACTTCAACTACACCTATTCCCATTCGCTCGATAACGCTTCGGGCCTTCAAATTGCGACCGCATATAGCTCGGCCGGGTTCATTCTTAATGCGCTCGACCCGAACGGGAACTATGCAACGTCGGATTTCGATGCCACCCACATTGTTAACGCAAACTGGCTCATCGGACTTCCAGTGGGCCGTGGGAAGAAGTTATTTAGCAATATGAATGGAGTGGCCAATGGCATTCTCGGCGGCTGGACCATGACTGGTATCTTCCGTTTCAACACGGGGTTGCCCATTGTCGGAGGTCCGTTTGCAGCTGATCGCTGGGCTACCAACTGGAACGCGCAGTCAAACAGCGTTCGCGTGCGTCCACTCCAGGCTCACCCGGGAGATTTCAATGGCGATCCGAATTTGTTCACCGATCCCACCGCCGCGCTGCAGAGCTTCCGCGACGCGCGCCCCGGTGAAGGCGGCGATCGTAACGTCTTGCGCGGGCCAGGCTATTTCACGCTTGACGCCGGTCTCTACAAGACTTTTCACCTTCCCTGGGAAGGTCATCAAATCCAGTTCCGCTGGGAAGTATTCAATGTCACGAATACTCAGTTTTTCGATGGGAGCACTATTGCGGATCTAAGCCTGCCTCAGGATCCGTTCGTCTTCAGACAAACTGCCAATCCTGACTTTGGCCGGTTCACTTCGACCCAAACTCCGCTCAATGAAACGAAGGCGGGTCGCGTTATGCAATTTGCTTTGCGTTATCAGTTTTAGCCCCTCGAAGCGGGCCTTAGTAAGATCAAAACTAACAGGGGTGGGTCAATCAACCCACCCCTTTCTTTTGCCAGGATCTGCGTTGAACTATACTTCAGAGCTTCTTGCGGAAGGAACTATCCAGACGCTCAGCATCTTTACTAATGAGCCGGCTGGATTCGATGATGATATCGAGGTCACGAATCGCTTTTGACGTGTGATCCATATCAATTACGTTGGGATTCTTGAAAATCGGGCTCTCGACAAAACTCATAATCGATTCATCGAGCGAAAGAAGGGCAGCCTTCATCCCGGCTGCGTCAAACACCGGCTTGTATTCCTGCGTTGTTTTCGCATCAGGCTCTGCCTTGGGTAGTTCTAGATTACTTTTGATGCGACTGGCGCGCTTCTTGATCTCCGCGGTTGAGCTCGCAATATGTCCATAGTCGAGAGTTGCCGCTTTCATCGCTGCGCCCATCATCTTGTTATTAACGATCTGGATCTGTTGGAAGTCGTCGGCTATCTGGTCCAGCGCAATCCGCTTCTCGTCGGTCGAGCGGGGCTTGCCCGCCTCGCGTGCCATCTCATCCATAATTAATTGACGCTCGCGGATACTGGGTTTGCGAGATGGAGATGTGTTTGTGACGACTGGTCGACCGGCAGGGCGGCGGTGTTCAGTCTGAGCCGATGCCGTGGCCGGAGCCAGGTAAGCGACAATCGGAAACACGATCGCTGAAATAAGCTGGATTGACTTCGCAGAAGAACCTTTCATCTGTTTACCTTCTTATTGGGAAAAACCTGGTGCGATTGAGTCGCATTATAGTCGCTCCCTTTTCCTGTTTACAATAAATTCGAAGGGTCAGTGGTGGTCTGGTTTCGCAATTGAATAGCGCGATTACGCCGCCGGAGTGAATAGATTACAGTCAAACAAAGCGCTAACCAGGCCACTCCCTCTGCCATCGCGCCCAGCACGTCACTCAGGTAATGAGCTCCGAGATAGATTCGGGTGAAACCGACCAACAGAATCAGGGAACCTGCCACGAAAATAATAGCCACTCGGCGGCGCCAATCCTGTGTGTTGGTGACGAAGTAGGCGGCCAGCACGCCGTAAAGAACGGTGGCGGTCATCGTGTGGCCGCTGGGAAAGCTGTAGCTGGTAAGCGAGACAAGCGGGTCATCGAAATGTGGCCGCGGTCGCTGAAACGCGTATTTGAGAATCTTGTTGAGCAGCATCCCGCCATAGACTGAGAACAGAAACGCCGCGAGCCAGTAAAACCGTCGCCTCCAAATCAAATATAGTAAGAAGACCACTGCAATACAGTTTGCGATGATAGAAGATCCCAAATAGGTGACTACAAACAACGCAGTCGTGAGCCAGGGCAGCGTGTGCAAATGCAACCAGGTGCTTAACTCGGCGTCAGCAACAGTTAATGGCTCCCGTTTGTTGATGTCTTCGGATATCTCCCAGAGCGTGAAAGTCATCGTGGCAAAAACGATAAAGCCGGCCACGAGGTGCAGGCCGGGGAAACCGCCTCGGTAAGATTGTTGCTTCATGCGTTTCTTAGGCCAAAGCCAAGACGACCAGACAAAGATTCAACCTGGCATACGCAAATCAGAACTGGGAGCGTAGCGACCAGCTAAAGAATTCACTTCAAAGGCCAGGTTTCTACCTATTATTCAGAGTGGCAGAAATGTCTGTCCTATGTTCCGATCCAGCCATCTGCCGTGTGACGAAAGTGTTCGGTGGTAGTAAGAGCAAACTCGTCCCGTTCCGCGGACCACGCGAAGCGCTCGACGGCGATTCGGGGCCTGTCGACCCGCACAACGTTAAACGAGTTTTCTTCGCCTCGGCCGCGGTCAGAAGCAGCGGTTCCCGCCTGCACCACCAGCGCCGAGTGTCCTTTGATCTTGTAGCGGGTGGCAGTATGGGTCGTATGGCTCACATGAAGGTGCCCAGCCAGAAACAGATCGGCGCCACAGACCGCCAGCGCCTCCATTGCCATACGCGCGCGTCCTACTAAATGACGATCGTCATGTCCCTCTGGAAGGTCGAAGGGATGATGGGTGACGACGATTCGCACGACCTCGGGACCAAGCTCACAAAATTTCTCGCGCATCCACGCTACCTGTCCCTTGTTAATGCGCCCACCCTTGATAGTCAGGGATCGTGCGGTGTTGACCCCAAGCACTGCAATCTCGTCATCGTGATAAAACGGTCGTAAGTCGCTGGTGATGTAGTGGCGGTATTTGGTCAGCGGCTGCGCGAATCGCGCTAAGACATTGTGCAAGGGGACATCATGATTCCCGGGTACGACGATCTGCGGTTTAGGCAGTCGATCGAGAAAAGCGCGCGCTTCCGCAAATTGATGCGAACGAGCACGCTGCGTTAGATCTCCCGACACAGCCACCAGGTTTGGATTGATCCTGGTGATCGCGTCAATTAACGGAGCGATAACCTCGGCGTTGACGCGACCAAAATGAATATCCGAGAGATGGACTATCGAGCGCATAGTTCAGATGACGCAGTTCATTTGAGTCGCGATGCCGGATCGTTTGCTGGAGTCAGTACGCGTAGCGCTCGCGGATGCGCGCTATAATTAAGTGGCGGTACTATTCTGGTCACTTCGCCATCCAACGCAACACGCACATGCTTATGTCTGGTTTCGATCCAGATTTCTTTCGTACACAAGGCCACAAAATCTTTCTCCTGGTGCAGCCCACGCAACAATGCCCGCAGTGCCAGTCGAACCAATCCCAGCCTGCCGGTGCGATTAGTCATGTAGAGACTTAACTCACCCTTATCGAGATGAGCTCGACTGCCGATGTTTAGTTTTTCCATTTCATACTTGTTGTTACCGATAAAGACAAAAGGCGTGTGACTATATAATTCCTCGCTGTCAACGGCCACGCGGACATTGAGAAACGGATACCTTCTGAGGACGCCGAAGGCTGCCCAAATGTAAGCGGGCCACTTGCCCCATCCTAGTCGCTGTTGCTTCTGGCGTTTATGAACGATGATCGGATAAAGACCCAAACTGGAATTATTAATGAAGACGTGTCCGTTGACTTCGCCAACGTCTACTTCTGTCTGATGCCCGGCAGCAATCGTTGCTACAGCTCCAGCGAGATCCAGCGGAATGCACAAGTCTTTGGCAAAATGGTTCATAGTGCCAAATGGCAAAACGCCGAGGCTCTTGTTGGTGTCAATAATCGCCGCTGCCACGGAACTGATTGTTCCGTCGCCGCCAGCTGCCACTACTACATCGGCATCACCTTTGGCGGCCCGTTCGGCGAAGGTGATTACTTCAGCACCAGTCTGGGCCATCGAGATATGCGCCTCGGCGCCGGCGGCTTTGAACGCATCCGCCAGAGTCTGCTCAATTCCTTCCTCATGGCCTGAGCCGGAACTGCTGTTTACTATCACTTCAATCTTCACTGAGCTAATAGTAGTGCAAACTTGTTTCAAAATCGTAACCTGTCTCAAGCGGCGTTCGGGGAAAGTTTCAGCTATACTTCTTATTCGCTTATGTCAAAACAGACTTCTCAAACGCACTCCATCGATCTGTTCGCGATCGCCCATGATTCAATGATCGAGGCAGGTTTCTCACCCGACTCTCCGAGCGACGTGGGCAAGGAAGTACAGTCCATCGTTGCAAACTCTGCGATCCCGGCCGCTCAATCGGCAAAAGATCTGCGCAAACTTTTGTGGTCCTCCATTGACAACAGCAGCTCTCGCGATCTCGACCAGGTGGAATATGCCGAGGCGCTCGCTGGCGGCGACACGCGTTTGTTGATTGGCATCGCCGACGTTGACGCGCTGGTTCCTCAGGGTTCGGCCATCGATCGGCAAGCCGCTGCGAACTGCACCTCCGTCTACACCGGTGTAAAAACTTACCCGATGTTGCCGCTCGAACTATCAACGGACTTAACCTCTCTCAACGCCGGCGAGGATCGACTTGCGGTCGTGACAGAGATGGTGCTGGCCTCTGATGGAACCATGAAGCGCGTGGATATCTACCGGGCGCTGGTCAAAAATCAGGCGAAGCTTTCCTACGATCCTGTCGGCACTTGGCTTGATGGCAGGACGGCTGCGCCGGACAGCGTCACTGCAGTGGCAGGACTGGAAGCGCAGATCAGTTTGCAGTCTGAGAGTGCGAAAGACCTCGAGGAAGTGAGGAAGCAGCATGGGGCATTGGAACTGGGCACAATTCAAGCTTCACCCGTGGTAGACGAACACGGCAAGGTGATTGAGCTCGCCATGGTTGAGGACAACGGCGCCAGAGATTTAATTGCGAACTTCATGATCGCCGCAAATGTCGCGATGGCCCAGTTCCTGGAAGCGAAAGGTGGTCCCACCTTGCAGCGCGTAGTACGTACGCCCAAGTATTGGTCGCGCATCGTGGAGATCGCGGCGGAGGTGGGAGAGAAACTGCCTGACACGCCCGATTCTCGTGCGCTCGCCGAGTTCCTTGCGAAACGGAAAAAGGTGGACCCGGTGCATTTTCCGGATCTTTCATTGGCGGTGGTTAAGTCGTTAGGTCCCGGAGAGTACGCAGTGCAGTTGCCGGGTGAAGAAGGTGAGGGTCATTTCGGTTTGGCGGTGCAGGACTATACGCATTCGACCGCTCCGAATCGTCGTTTTGCTGACTTAGTCACGCAGCGTTTAGTCAAGGCGGCGCTCGAGGGTAAACCTGTCCCTTATTCGATCGACGAGCTAAAAACAATTGCTGAACATTGCACGGAACGCGATGCGGCGGCGCGCAAGGTTGAACGAAAGATGCGCAAGGTCGCGGCTGCGGTGTTGTTACGCGATCGGATTGGCGAAGAGTTCAAAGCCATCGTTACCGGCGTCACCCCGAAGGGAACGTTTGCCCGCATTATCAGACCAGCGGTAGATGGTCGCGTGATGCGGGGCGAGCATGGCTTGCGGGTTGGAGAAAAGGTGCAGGTGAAGTTGGTCTCAGTTGAACCGGAGCGCGGCTTTATCGATTTTGCACGGATCTAAGTAAGTGGTAATGAATCCTGCAAAAGCGGAAGGCAGCGACTGGCACAATGAAAAGGAGCGGCGTCAGTAACACGAAAACGAAATGCTCCCGGAAATCACCATCGACAAGTTTTTGCCGGTAAGCGGTGTTGGCCAACGGAATTCCTAAAGTCGTCAGGTAATAAATCAGCAGGGGAAAGACAGAAAGGCTGAGCAGCCTCGAAGTATTCTTCGTCCGCCATCTCTCACTGATGACGAACAGCAATAGCAGAAATCCAAAGTACACAACGATTCCCTCGAAGCGATGAAGCTCGCCGCGACTCAAGCCTTCAATCCTTGGCGGTGTCCGCTGCAGCTGCAGCGCAATGATGATACGCACTGCATTAGCTACCAGCGTTGTCAGATAGGCGACGAGCGCCGCAGTTGGGATGAATCTCCAACTCACCTTCGCTGCCCTCGTAGATTGCTCCACCCACAGCTTTCTTAGCGAGAGCATCAGGAATGCAGTGATCAGAAAATTTACGCCGGCGCAGGCAGCCGCTACCACGAAAGTGTGATCGCTGGTGACGTAGCCGGCGTAGGATTCAAACTGAAACGATTCGCCGCTGACTAAACTCACTAACATTGTCGTTGGCGCAAGAATCCATCGGAGCTGGTTGGCGCTGGCGGTTGAATAATATTGCTTCAACCCCAGCGCGATCAGCAGCACAACAAGCACTTGCGCCAGGCGATTCCAAGGTACTTTGTGAGTCATACAAAACGCCGGTGTCCCCGGACGATTATGGTTATGACAAACATTAAAGTTATCGCCAGCAACCAAACCAGTTCCGGTTCATCGCCGCTCTCGGTGTCATCGCCGACAGCCAAATCACTTACACCCAAAGGCAACGGCAGTGGTTGATTCACGTCCTTCGCCAGGCCATTCGGATTTGTTACTACTTCGCGAACCGCTATGAACGAGGTGTACTGAGTCAGCAAACTGTACTTCAAACCGAGCGATGTGATTTCCTTGATGTGATCCTCGTCAGGGTTTCTCGATCCGTAGTCTGAGAGTTCGGCGATGCGGGAACGCGCCCAGAGAAAACCGAGCGCGCTGTTGGCACTGTCGGGTTGCACTGTGGCCACATCAAAACGAGTTACAAACTCGCCGCGTCCCGTCTTCCCCTGAAGTTCAAAACTCCCGCTCAGCGGCCCACGCCATTTGCCAAAAACAATCACCGGGCGTTGGGCAAAAAGGTCGGGCAAGTGAGCCGGATGCAGATCGTAGGTATCAAAACCGACGGAGTGCACCCGAATATCTGTCAAGACGGGAGCCTCAATATATTCGCGAAACTTCGCTGCTGTTGTCCGAGCTTCCGACTCTTTAGTGACTATGAAGGGCTCGCCCATGCCGGCGTGCGCAACGCCCTCAATCAGGTAACGGTTTACAGACGTGCCAATGCCGAATGCAAACACATTGCAGTCGTTCAAATTCTCGCGGATGTAGTCGAAAACACCGTGTTCGCCTGAAACATATCCGTCTGTTACCAGCACGATGCTTCTTGATGCATCTGCTGAGCGGCTGAGGCCCATGGCCTGTTTGATAGCCGGCAAGAGTTCGGTGCCGCCACTGCCGCGTTGTTGCTCCAATAACTGAATGGCTCTGGAGATGTTGTCCGAGTTTGCCGGAAGGGAAGTGGGAGAAAGCACGGTTGAGTCACCGGCGAACAGTACGACATTGAACAAGTCTGACGGTTTTAATTGTCCGATCAGATCCTTCAGTAGATTCTTGGAAGTGTTCAGTGGGAACCCCTCCATCGAACCTGAAACGTCCACCACAAAAATGTATTCACGCGGCGGCATGTCTTCAAGCGTTACTCGCGCGGGCGGCTGGGCCATGTACAGGAAGAAGTTTTCTTTTTCGCCCTGGAACAGCAACAGGCCGGAGTGGATTTGATCGCCCGCCAACCGGTAGCGCAAGACAAAGTCGCGATTTCCCTGAAAGGCGTCCGCTTCCTCCAGAGCCACTTCCGCGGTGCTCGGGCCTTGCCACTGGGGGAGAACTTTGTGCGATGGGGACCTTAATTCGTAGATCGGAACGCCGGCAGCAATCCGTGCAGAAATGTGCAGCGTACTGTCGGGTTTTTCGCCTTGATGCAGATACGGCGTCTGCACTACGCCACTGGCGTTTGCCGCTGAATCCTTTGGCGATGAGTAACGTGGTCCGACTACGGTGGGAAAAACAACTTCGTATGTGCCATCGGTTGGAATCAGCAGTTCGGTGTAGCGCAACTCGATCTCAATCTGATCGCCCGGCATGACATTGGCGAGACTCATGGAAAAAACATTCGGTCGCTCCTGCTCGAGCAGGGAAGCGCTCTTGCCCCCCTTTTTGGCTTGATCAAACTCTTGCTTGGCGGCTTGTTTCTCTTTGATTTTGGCAACTATGACCTGGTCGCCGATTTTCATACGCATCGAGTAAACGGCGGCACGCGTGGAAGCCGGAAAAACATAAGACGCGTTGATTGGCCGTGAGCCTTCGTTGCGATAAGTTTGTTGTACCTGCACATCCGCGATAACCCCGCTGACGGCTATTTTTACGCTCGTGCCCTTAAGCGGTAACTGGTCTATTTTGGGATCACCCTGCACCACAAAATAAGGCGCCAGGGTTTTGTCGTCCTGTGTTTGAGCAGCGATTGGCGAAAAAGCAAAAGTTATCGTAATCAGAATCAGGAAAATTCGTAATAAGTTGACTGGGAAAGCGCGCGCGTGCATCGTCATCAGCTCCGTTCGGTTTGAAGGAGGGGAAAATCCCTCTTTTCATTGTGGCTGATGCTAATTGGCGGTGCGGAGTGGGATAACGTCAGCGCCCACGTATTGGCAGGGG
>CAWHEH010000015.1:0-29831 GCA_963828335.1 Blastocatellia bacterium
ATGCCCTCTGCTTGACTCGTCCGTATTGCTATGCCCTTCGTCTGTTTCAGGACGACGACGAAACGGACGGCATCGTGATGATTGGCGAAATTGGTGGGACGGCAGAAGAAGAAGCAGCCGCGTTTGCGAAGGCTAATGTTACCAAACCAATAGTGGCGTTTATCGCCGGCCAAACTGCGCCGCCGGGACGTCGCATGGGCCACGCGGGCGCAATCATCGCCGGAGGCAAGGGAACAGCAGCGGAAAAAATGAAAGCGCTTGAAGATGCGGGGATTCATGTGCTGAGGTCGCCTGCGGATATTGGATCCGGAATGAAGGAAGCGCTGGCGAAGAGTTGATTGTTCTTCCTACTTTGTTCTTTGATCTTCGTCCTTCGTTGCTCGCAATCAAAGCTGCGCCCTTAACGTATTAACAAGGTGCAGTAACAAAGTTTCCTAAGTCCAAAGCGCGAAGAACAAAGTTCAAAGTACCAAGCTCAAAGTACTAAGTTCAAAGTACCAAGTTCAAAGCTCACTTAAATCGAAACATAAAGGAAGCGAAGCATTTTGGGTAACTTAACATTTGCAATAATCAAACCTGACGCGGTACGCGCGGGTCACATCGGGAACATTATTCAACGAATCACCGACAATGGCTTCAGGCTGGGCGCGGTGAAAATGCTGCATATGACTTTGCGGGAGGCCGAAGGCTTCTACGCTGTGCATCGCGAACGCCCGTTCTTTGCAGGCTTAACCGAATTCATGTCCAGCGGGCCATGTGTAGTGATGGCTCTGGAAAAGGACGGCGCGGTAAAAGCGTGGCGCGATCTGATGGGCGCAACCGATCCAGCAAAGGCTGATGAAGGAACTATCCGTAAAGAGTTTGGCGGATCAGTAGGAGAGAATGCCACACACGGATCCGACTCAGACGAGAATGCCGCAATCGAAATTGCTTACTTCTTTAGTCAGCTTGAGCTGGTGTAGACAGTGGCCAGTGGTCAGTGACCAGTGGCCAGTCAATGAGTAAGACAATTGTCAGTTATTGTCAGTTAATATTGACTTAGTGATCACTGACCACTGGCCACTATTCTTAAACCCATGAGACGCTGTCCAAAATGCAATCAGCAGTTCACCGATGAGTGGCTGACGTTCTGCACACAGGACGGCACGACGTTGGTCGACGACCTGTCGCCGGCTGAACCGCCACCCACGCTGGTGCGTCCCATGCCACCGAGCGTCAGCCCAACCGAACAACCGACGCTCGACATGCCCGGCCGTCAAGGGCCGTATCCCGCGCAATACATTCCGCCGTCACCGATTCAATCTGCCTGGACAGCGCCGCCGCCTCCTGCCTATCCGATCAGACCCCAGCAGAGCCTGGCTGCTACCTCGCTGGTGTTGGGGATCATCAGCGTCACACTCGGGTTGTGTTGTTATTTCGGCATCCTGACCGCTCCCATCGGACTGGTCCTGGGCATTGTGTCGCTCGTACAAATTAAGAATGACCCGAAAAAATATAGCGGCAAGGGCATGGCTATTGGCGGCATAGTCACGAGCAGTCTCTACTTTGGGATTCTGTTACTCATAATTCTGTTTTATGGGCTCGGTTTCATCTTCAGTGCTATCCAGTAGAATTTCGACCCGTAAGACCAGATTTGAAATCTCTCTCTAACGTTCTCCGTGCTCTGTGCCACCTCGTTGAACAACCGCTAGCAAAATCTCACCACAGAGACACGGAGATCACTGAGCTTTCGCAGAGAAAACAAAAATCTGGGCACCACTTTGGTCACCACAAGTCGCACCCGAACAAGAATCACGATAAAATCGGAGGCGTCCCGGAATTTAATTTAGACAACTGGAAAGAGAAGCGAAAGTGAAGCGCTGTCCGACCTGCCAGAAAACCTTTACGGAAGAGCACTTGAGTTTCTGTGTCGATGATGGCACGCCACTCGTGACTCTCGATCCTCCGGATGACGAGGCAACGGTAGTTCGTTCGGCGGCTGAAGATACTTCATCCGAACCGCCGGGCGTGTCCGGCGGGGGCCCCTCCAACCCGTATCAGCCGCCCGGCTCTTACATTCCTCCGGGTTCTTACGGCGAGCCCAAGCGCCGGGCGTGGCCATGGATTCTTGGTATCTTTTCGATCTTATTAGTGGTGCTTATTGGGCTCGGAATTACTGCTGCGGTTTTGCTGCCAGGCATGATGAGAGCGTCCAATTCGAACGCGAACCTTAATGCGAATGTGGAGCGACGTAATAATCTGAACGGGAATTTGAACAGCGCAAACTCCAATTTAGCGGAATCGAATGCCAACAACTCAACTGAGGAAGACACAACGCCGCCCCCAACTGACGAGACGCAAGTGTTGTCAGCGCTGACAGACCTGGAACACGAGTGGACCGTAGCGAATATCAATGCGGACAAAAAGAAACTGGATCGCATCCTGGCGGATGATTATGTAGGAGTAACCGACGGCCGGACTGAGGGTAAAGCGGAGTATCTTAGGACAATCCAACGCGATACTCTGATTCAGAAGTGGAACTTCGAGGACCTGAAAGTAAACCTTAGCAGCGACCGTGCTACGCTGACAGGAACTTTGCGCGTTGAAGTTAAGAATGAGCAGGGTGAAATCCAGCCGGCTGCTTTTCAGTTTACAGATAAGTTTGTTTGGCGTGATGGACGATGGCAAGCTACGAGCTCCGAAGTAAAACCATTGAAAGAGGTACAGGCCTAATCAGTGGCCAGTGGTCAGTAGGTAGATCACTGATTACTGTCGAGAACAGATTGAGAACTCTTTACTGGAACTGGCCATCGCCACTGAATTTAAACTCTTAACCGGACACTGGCCACTGAATTTAAACCCATGTCAATCATCACCGATGTAATCGATTCAACCAGGGCCATCATCCAGGGGATGGGCGTTACCTTGTCCTATATTCCCAAGCGGAAATGGACCGTCCAATACCCTGAGGAGCCGGTCACTGTGCAGCCGCGCTATCGTGGTCAACATCTGCTGCACGTTGACGAATTGGGCCGAGAGAAATGCGTGGCCTGTTTTCTTTGTGCCGCAGCTTGTCCTTCCGACTGCATTTACATCATAGCCAAAGACGATCCGCGACTCCCTGAGGAAAGAGTGGGGGTCGATGAGCGCTATGCCGAGGTCTACAACATCGACTACGGGCGCTGCATCTTTTGTGGTTATTGCGTCGAGGCCTGTCCCAAAGACGCCATCACACACGGCTACAATTTCGAGCTTTCGGTCTACAACCGCGCGGACCTGTTGAAGACAAAAGACGACTTGCTCATCACCAGGCAAGTGCAGTCAAGAAACTACCGCGTGGCATCGTCCACTGAAGACGTAGACTCGGAGTACAAGGAAGTCTGAGAGTCTGGGGGCCGAGGTTGTAAAAGTTTCGAAGACAAGATTTTCCATTTGTCATTTGACATTTCTCATTTGTCATTTAGGACGGACGATCGATCATACTTGGGCAAGATAGTCGGTCGGCCTGACTCTGTTTCAGTCGCTCATGAAATGACAAACGAGAAATGTCAAATGACAAATGGAAAATCTTATTTCGTTTTGTCTCTAAAGATCTCTAACCTCCATGTCTAACCGCGAGCTTCACTACCACTGGGAATACGATCTAAAGGCCAGCCCGGAAAAATTGTGGCCGTTCGTCGCCGATACGAACCGCTTTAATCGCGACACCGGCGTGCCGTCGGTGGAGCCTGCCAGGACGACCCGTGAGCTACTCAGGAACGCCCGCCGGCGCCTGCGTCTTTCAATGTATGGAATGGCGGTCGAGTGGGAAGAGCAGCCCTTTGAATGGGTGAGGCCTGCTCGTTTTGGGGTAGCGCGCACTTACAGTAAAGGTCCCATAACAGAAATGCGCGCCCTCGTAGAACTCACACCGCGTGCGGTCGGTGGCACCAGGCTTAGCTACGACTTTCGCGTCCAACCCCGATCTTTAGTTGGCGTTTTCCTGGTTTCGCTGCAAGTAAAGTTTTCCAGCGCGCGACGCTTCGCCCGGGCTTTTAGAAAGTATGACGAAATTGCCACCAGCGCGGAAGTGGAAGCCTCGCCAGAGACGACAGTGGAGTTGGATGCCGCGGCCCAAAGTCGCCTTCAGGTCATTGCTGAGAAACTGCTCACCGAAGGCGCGGATGCGGAAGTGGTCGATCGGCTGATCGATTTTGTTAGTAGCGCAGACGACTTCGCGCTGGCGCGGATTCGTCCCTATGCGTTAGCAGACGAATGGAAGTTGTCCCGTCGTGCTGTTCTGGAGGCTTGCCTGCGTTCGACGCGTCTCGGCTTACTTGACTTGCAATGGGAGCTTTTGTGTCCCCTATGTCGCGGCGCCGGAGAAACCGGCAAGTCGCTCAGCGAAATTAATTCGCAGGTTCACTGCGACACCTGCCGGATTGATTTCACGGTTAACTTTGATCGATTCGTGGAAGTAACTTTCAAACCCAATGCGTTGCTGCGACAGGTTCAAGCGCAGAACTTCTGCATGGGTAGTCCACAAAAAACTCCGCATATCGTTGCCCAACAATTATTGCCGGCTGGCTCCGAACGCGAGCTCTCGTTGCCGCTTGAACCGGGGCGTTATCGCCTGCGCGCGCTGGAGCTCTCGGGTGGACAGGATGTGACCGTGACAGAGGCGGGGCAGCCGGCCGCGAGTGTCACGATTGGAGAAGCAGGCTGGCCGGCTCAGGAACTGAGACTGGCCCAGCAGTCTTCGCTAAAACTGGCGAATGCGACGAGCGCCGAACAACTTTTGATCCTCGAACGACTGGCCTGGAGTGATCAATCAGCTACTGCTGCGGAAGTAACGGCCTTGCAGATGTTTCGCGATCTGTTTGCTTCGGAGGCCTTGCGACCCGGAGAACAAATTTCGGTTGGCACTTTGACAATCTTATTTACCGACCTGCGAAACTCCACCCAGCTCTATCGTGAGATTGGAGACGCTACCGCTTTTGGACGGGTCATGAATCACTTCGACGTTTTGAAAAAAGTGATAGCCGACGAGGATGGAGCCTTAGTGAAAACGATCGGCGATGCCGTGATGGCCGTGTTTCGCCGGCCGACGTCGGCATTGAAAGCGATGCTGCGCGCGCAGGAAATGTTGGCTGCGCCCGCAGCAGGCGTGGCGCCATTGATTTTGAAAGCCGGAGTCCATACTGGTCCCTGCATCGCCGTTACACTGAATGACCGGCTTGACTACTTTGGATCAACTGTCAACATGGCTGCTCGCCTTGAGGGCTTGTCCACCGGTGACGACGTGATCATCTCCAAGGCGCTTTACGACGATTCGGAAGTGCGCGAATTCGTGGCCAGGGAACAGCTGCACGCCATACAGTTTGAAATATTGTTGAAGGGGTTTGAGGAAGAACGGTTTGAATTGTGGCGGGTTAGTAAGAGGGGTCTTGGGTCTTAGGTCTTTTAGCTTTGTACTTTGAGCTTTGAACTTTGTACTTTGAACTTGTAGTTCAGTTGCAGAACATAGCACAAAGTACAAAGCTCAAAGTACAAAGACCAAAGACCAAAGTCCAAATCGTATGCCAATCTTAGAAGCCCGCAAAGTTTCGAAGCTCTACCAAATGGGAAGTACGAGCGTTACCGCGCTCAATGACGTTTCGTTGGCGATGGACGAAGGCGAGTTCGTTTCAATCCAGGGAACTTCCGGATCCGGAAAAAGCACTTTGCTCAACATGGTCGGTGGTCTTGATCATCCCACGTCCGGCGATGTGTTTTTCAATTCACAGCCGCTGGGGCCCTTTAGCAAAAAGGAGATGGCACGTTATCGCCGCTATTCAGTCGGCATGATTTTTCAGAATTTCAACCTGATTCCCACCATGACTGCCGAAGAGAACGTCGGACTCGCGCTGGCGTTTGGCGGAATTCGCGGAACTCAGCGCCACCAGCGGGCTGAGGAGTTACTCAGCCGGGTTGGTCTGGCAGATCGTCTGACGCATCGTCCTTCCGAACTTTCCGGCGGCGAGCAACAGCGCGTTGCCATCGCGAGGGCACTGGCGAACAACCCCAGGGTTTTGCTGGCGGACGAGCCGACCGGCAACGTTGATTCGACCCGCGCGCATGAGCTGCTTGCACTCCTTCGGGAAATGGTTGATAACGACTCCCTGACGATACTAATGGTGACGCATGATCGCGAGCTCGCTACCAGTTTTTCAGATCGCATAATTCTGATGAAGGACGGCCGGGTGGTGGAAGGATAAGCGGCGGTAAACGAAAAAGGGGGGAAAGGGAAAGAGGGGAAAAGGTAACGGAAAGGCCAGCGCGGCCTGGACCGCTGGAAATAATTCGTTCTTTACATTTTGCCCTGTTTCCCTTTTACCCCTATTCCCCTAATGGAAAGGTTTCTATGTCAAACCAAATGACTCTTGAAGCGCTGCGGTCAGTGCCACTGTTCGCGTCGTTGACTGACGAGGCCGCAATTGAGCTCCGCAACTTGCTCGCGATTAAAGACGTATCCGCAGGCACGGAGCTTTTTCACAAAGGCGATACCGGCAACGCGATGTATCTCATCGAGTCAGGACGCGTGCGCATCAGCATCATCGACGAAGACGACAAAGAGATAACGCTTGCTGAACTGGCCCAGGGAGATTTTTTCGGCGAGATGTCGATCATTGATGGGCGTCAGCGATCAGCCGATGCGAAGGTGGTTGAGGAGGGTCGGCTGGCGGTTCTGGCCCGGCCTAATTTCCTGGCTTTTGTGCGCTCCAATCCCGATGTGGCGCTGGGAATGTTAGGCGCGCTTTCCGACCGGCTCAGGCGCACTGATGAGCTTATTCGCTCGCGCGTTTCTCGCAATGCCAACGAGGAACAACGAAAACGGGCCACAATGGCCGATCGCGCCGCGGACATGATCGCGGAGTTTGGCGGCAGTTGGAAATTCATCGGCGTCTCGATCGGTCTGATCGTCTTTTGGATCGTGTTCAACTCTTACATTCTTTTCAACGGGTTCGATCCGAAGCCGTATCAGATGTTGAATTTGGTGCTGGCGGTGATAGCCGGGATGCAGGCGCCGATCATCATGATGTCGCAGAACCGGCAGGGCGAAAAAGATCGCTTGCGGGCGGATCTGGATTATCGCGTTAACCTGAAAAATGAACTCTCGCTTGCCGAAGTTCTGCGCCGGCTGGACGTGCTCGAGAGCGAGCGCCTGCCGAAATTGTTTGAGGATCAAAACGCGCGGCTAACTACGCAAGTCCAAAGTCCAAGGTCCAATGTCCAAAGTCAGAGCAAGTAGTTCAGAGTTCAAGCTTCAGCTTGCGGGGCCCTTCCAAAGAAACAACCTGAAGGTTGAACTCTGAACTACTTGTGTGGCGTTCGACCTTGGACTTTGGACTAATTCGAGATGATTCAAGCAATTCTTTTTGATTTCAATGGCGTCATTATCGACGACGAGCCGCTGCAAATGTCGGCCTACCAGGAGGTCCTGCGTGAGCAGGGAATTGAGCTGACTGAAAGCGACTACTACGGCGCGCTTGGGATGGACGACAAGACGTTTGTGCGCGCTCAGTTTGAACGCGCCGGGCAAACTCTGACGGACGATATTCTGAAGATCGTGCTGGATGCGAAAGGTGTGCGGCATCGCAAGCTCATTGAAGACGAACTGCCACTGTTCCCCGGTGTAGTTACGTTTCTCAAAGCGACTGCACGTGAGTCTTCGCTTGGGTTGGTAAGCATGGCATCGCCGACAGAGATTCGCTACGTTCTGGAACGCGCGCGCTTGTTGAGTTTCTTTTCCGTGATTGTGACCGCGGAGGATGTCAATGTCTGCAAGCCCGCGCCCGACTGTTATCTGACCGCGCTTAAGAGGTTAAACGAGAAACGAGTAAGCGAAGGAGGACAGCCGTTACGCGCCGACGAGTGTTTAGTAATTGAGGATTCGCCGCCGGGGATTGAATCGGGTCGGCAGGCAGGCATGCGAAGTTTGGGAATAACCAATACGGTTTCGGCTGAACAACTGCGCGCTGCCGGAGCTGAAGTAGTTTCAGCGAGCCTGGCGGATTGGACAGTTGATGCGGTGCGGCATGTTTTTGAGTGATCAAGTCTGAGTTCACTCAAGTAGTTCAGAGTTCAAGCTTCAGCTTGTCTTAGGGCAGCGGCGCAACCTAAAGGTTGAACTCTGAACTGCTTGACGCAGATGAATCATGAGTTTTCTCGACATTCTTAAGCTGGCCATACGAAATCTGAGCCAGGCGAAACTTCGCGCCGTACTAACGACCATGGGCGTGATCGTCGGTGTGGCGGTAATTGTAACTATGGTTTCGTTTGGCCTTGGGCTGCAGCGAAACATGCTCTCGCGCTTCAAGGCCCTCGACCTCTTTAACGAAATTCAGGTGTTTGGACGCAATCTCGGCGACCTCGTCTCGGCGAGGGTCCAAAGTAATGGAAGAAGCGAAAATGAGCGACGTGATCGCCGTTCGCGCTTGAAACCTGAAGATAAGCCGACGCGAATCCTGGATGATGCTGCGATTGCTGAGATTGCCAAGATCCCAGGTGTCGCCTACGTCGAGCCCAGCCTGATGATATTCACCTACGTCAGGACCAACGGTCATTCGCAAATTGAGTCGATTGGCGGCGCCTCCGTTCCTAACGCCAGCTCTCGTTTCAAGGAATTCCTGGCGGGCCAAATGATTAGTTCGCCAACAGCCGACGAGGCCGTCGTCAACGACGCCTTCGCGCGCGACTTTGGTTTTGAGAACCCGGCCGACGCGGTTGGCAAAACCCTCGAGTTTCTTGCGGCGCCCAACACCGCGAGTGAACCAGACAAACAGAACGACGCCGAAGCGCAGCCGCCAACTTTTTTTGGTCTGCCGCTGGAGGAAGATATTTCTTCTGAGCCGGAAGGCGACAATCTGGTGGCGAAAAAATTTCGCATTGTGGGTGTCTTGAGCTCGCAGGTGAAAGAGGGCGCGGGCCAGGGTGGAGTGCGCGGATTGTTGCCGGGGGCGCGGATATATGCACCGTTGGCCGCGGCGCGCGAGTGGTCGATCGAGCATCGCGGACCAATGAACCAGGTGGCGCTCGCCCTGGCGCGGGAAAGTGGTTCGTTGGGTAACTCCGAAAGTGAAGGATACGATTCGGCGATCATCAGAGTCGATGATCCGGTGGCTTTAACCGAAGTTCGCAAGCGTCTCAAGGAACTGGGATTTGTGAGTTTCTCTATCGTGGATCAGTTAGAACAGTTTCGCACCGTCTTCTTAATCATTGATTCCGTACTCGGTTTGCTGGGGGGAATCTCTCTACTGGTCGCTTCATTCGGGATAGCCAATACAATGATCATGTCGATTCTAGAGCGCACCCGCGAGATCGGGATAATGAAGGCGATTGGCGCCGAAGACCGCGAGATCAAATTGATCTTTTTTGTGGAAGCGGCTGTTTTGGGGCTGGTCGGAGGAGTTATTGGCGTGCTCGCTGCCTGGGCGGTCGACGCTATTGCCAATCGACTCGCCTATCGATTCTTCTTGAAACCGAACGGCGCCTCGTTTGTCGACTTCTTTTTCCTGCCACCCTGGCTTTGGATCGGGGCCATTCTCTTTGCGTTAATCGTTTCAATCCTCGCTGCACTTTATCCAGCCGCACGCGCCGCACGCATCGATCCGGTTCGAGCATTGCGGCATGACTAAAAAACCGGAAGATGGTGCTCTTCGTCGCTCCGCGACGAGACAAGCACACACAATTGCCACAATATCCGTCAATAAAACTCATTGACTTGTTTCTTGCGGTTGTGATAAATGCTGCCTCACTCGACAGTTTCACTCTCATTTTTGGGCGACCTTAACATGAACGACCCAACTCGAATCCCTCAAAACTCTTTAGAACTCGAATAGGGCTGCGACTGTAAAAGGCCGAGATCTTTTTTGTATTTGCCACAGTTTCCGGGTTCTAAGCTATGTCTCAAAAAACAAAACTTTGCGATCAGCATCTGCTGCTGGTCCTCGTTGCATTTGCACTGCTAGTGTTCATCGCCGGCTGTCGCCCAAAGGGGTCAGGGGGCTCGGGATCCGTAACCGGACCTGACGAAAAGCCGCCGCAGGCGAACCAGCCGGCGGGGCCACCACCGAGCAGTATTCTCGCAGGTAGAACCTTGCACAATCCGCCCGCACTTTCTGCTACTGGCGGCGATGCGAGCCGGGCGGTGGCCGCCTTCATCGATTGGGCGGGCGCTTCTTTGCCAGAGGAACACGAGGATGGCCGCAAGGCGCTGGAAGCCGCGCGCGGAAATAAGGATGTCGTCAAAGCGTTTGCTGACGAGATAACCAAAGCGCAGCAGACAGATCACAGCCGCGCGCTGCTGGCCCTGGCACTGCTGGGCGAGTTGCGCAGTCCCGACGCCGAACAGTTCCTTCGCGAGTTCGTGAACCAGCCCTTCCCGACTGAAGGACATAAAACAACTGAGGGAGAAATCATCGAGCAGACCGCGCTCGGGACGCTGCAGGCGAAAGCGATTGACGGACTCGCCTACCTTAACTCGCCAGGTGCGAATGAAGAGGTGCTTACGCAGGTGAGCAAGCACCCTTCAATCATCGTCCGGTCCGAAGCGATCAGCGCCTACCTCTGGAATCAGAAGGACAAGGAAGCGGCTCGGCGCACCTTGTTGCAACGCGTACTCAAAGGTGAAGAGCGCTACATCGATCAGATCACCCGTGTGGAAGGCGAGCGTGCTGGTTCTTTCAACCCCAAGCTCGAAGCCTACCTCAAGGCCCACCCCGAAGTTGTCCCACCCGCGCCCGAGTATGAGAAGGAGCGACGGCAGGAGCAATCGAATGATCGGAACCTCAACCCCGGCAATCCGCCCAAGTACTGAGGCGCCGAGCTAAGGAGATAGCGAAATGAACAGCAGAAAGAAAGCTTTGTGCGTAATGTTCTGGTTGGCTTGTTTGTCAGGTGCCGCTTTCGCGGTGTGCAACCAGTCAAATTCGAGTCAGGCCGAACGCGATCTTTGGAACCAGCACGGTTGTTGGCAGGACTTCTTCCTCTGGCAGTATCGCGCTTACGACGCGCGCGCGAGCAACTGGAGCAACCGAGGTTTCTTCGACGCCTGTAACGTCAACCTCGAATATCCGAAGCACTGGAATGCTTCCTATCTTCTCACCTACAAGCTGAACGACAACAACGACCAGTCGTTTCACGGTACGATCGACTATAGAGCGACCGCCGAAGCAGCCGGCAGCAACTTCCACAACGGTTTCTTCCATCTGGCCATTGATGACAACTCGGTCTACGGAGCGTTTACTCCACCGGATCAGGTGAAAACTTCATGCCCGCTCTACGATAACAACACGCCGACAGCTAACAACAATCCCGCCTCGCGTGCCGGCGATTTCATGCACGAGGGTTGGCATGCCTGGTTGCGCAAGTACAACTGGAACAACGGTGACTGTGGCGGTCACCGCTGCAGTGGCTGCAGCTTTGGCTCCTGCGACTATTTCTACTTCCACGGGATTAGCCAATATGTATTTGGAGCCATGTGGGAAAACAACGGTACGGCCAGTCGTTTTCACTCGCCTAATCAGGTGCAGGTGGAGTTCCTTTGTGACGTAGCCGATCAGTCTTCAGCGCCTTCGAGCGTTAAAACCGCTGCGCGAGCAGACGCGAACGCGCGCTCGGCAGCGCGCTTCATAAATGGCCCCGGCTACCGGTGTGGCGACCCTCGACCGTGGTGAACTCTTCCCACTGCGGCCATGGTTGGGTGTTTAATTAATCGGTTCTATTTCAATTCGACTAGCCCGCTTGGAACGTCCTGTTTCTGTTTATGGAGTTATAGAAAAGCCGTGAACGAACGCGAAGCTGCGCTCGTTCACGGCCGCTGATGCAAGAGTTACTTGTTTAGTCGGTTGGTGGTGGCGGGGCTACTGGTTTCGCCACTTTCTTTTTTGGTTTTGGTTTAGCCATCATTGCAGGTTTGGTATTCCAGAAACCGGGGTCGGCCGCCGCAAATTCCTTTTCCACATAGCTCATGGCCGGTGCAAACGCGTAGGTGCTGGTTTCACTCGACATGTAGACTTCGCTTGCGTCTTTGTCGAGATCCTTCCGCTCGTCGTTGCCCATCGCGGCACGGACTTTCATGCCGACCTGTTCATCCAATTCACTTAAAGACTTCATCGGTCTGAAAAGCAGGTAGGTTCCAGCCTGCGTTCCGGAGATGACCTGGAAAATGGCCGTGTGGTAGTTGTCGACTTTCGCTTTTTTAGCCGCATTGATCACCTTCTGTGCATACTCTGCAAACTGCGCGTCGTGACCGGGCCTAACGCGAAGGGTACTGATCGAGAAGTAGCGATACATGCGAATGTCAACGCCAGGGTTATAGCTCAAATCTGGCCGGTATAGTGTCAACATATCGCGCATGCCGGCATGTAACACCGACGCTTCTTTATCGAGCCGGTCCAGCTCAGCCTTCACGTTGCCGCTAGCGCCCGCCATCATCTTGTCAGTGTCGTTAAGGAGGGTTTCAAGTTTCGCGAATGAGTCGGCGCCGGTGATATAGACAACTTCGTTTTCACTACCGGCAACGGGAACCATTGCGATGCGATGGTTGGGCGTGCCCAGCGTTTTGAAGATGCTGACAAAGTGGGCGGAATGGATGTTGTGCACGCCCATCATTCCCGGCTTGATGTCTTCTCTCACGAGGTAGAGAACTTTCGGCGGACCGGGCATCGCAGGTTCTTGAGCAAAGGCTTGCGAAAAAACCGAGGTTAGCAACGTTACAACAATTAACAGGAGAGACTTCTTCATAAACAAATACCTCCAGGGGGTTTCGATTTGACCTTCGATTGACTTCGCAGTCGGTACCGAAGGGAGACGACTGCGGTTGCGGCTCCGAACAAAGACGTATCGTGCGACCCGTGTAAAACTATCGGTACCCAGTGGAATTTCGAAGAAACAAGAGCGCGAGGTAAAGAACCCAGGCAGATCCTAGACGCAGTTAACGAGCTCGAACTGTTCGGGCGGCGGAACGATACGACGATCGCCCGGGCAAGTCAAATAATAGTTAGCAGACATACTGATACATTTTGACTCAAACGTCATCCGATTAGTAACGAAATCAGAACCGGGAGCGGTAGCGACCGGCCAGGGACTCAACGGTAAAACGGACGCTAGGAACGAAGTTTGAAGAACTTGAGTATTCGGCCGGTCGCTACCGCTCCCGGTTCCGTCTTTGTGTGGGCTCGTCGAGGGTTGATGCCGGTGTTTACGACGGCGTCAACTTACTTCCGCATTGATTACAGAATCGAGACGAAGGGTCTTTGGGAGCGGCGCCGCAGGCGGGACAAGCCGTTACTCTGAAATTTGCGCCGCAGGCAGAACAGAAGCTCGCGTCGACAGTGTTCGCAGCACCGCAACTGCCGCAGCGTCCAGGCAACGGTGGAACGTAGCCACCGGCTTTGCCGGCAATGTGCGCCTCAACTATTCTCCAGGCATCTTCTGTGAGTTTGTATTGCCAGTAAGCTCCGAGCGCCGGCAAGGCAAGCAGAAGTCCGGCGGAAATAAGTACCGCTACTGCGGCGACGGCTGCTTTGTCTAACCACTTCTGCATGCCCATCTCCACGCGCGTGCCGCCCGCTTCGGGTGTGATCTTGATTGTCAGCGCTGCCGAGAGACCGGTAAGGTCGCGCAACGTGCTAGACTTGCGTGCTTGCAAAACTGTAGTAGACGAAACGTGCATCGTTTGCACTTCATAATCCTGATCAAAAATACTGCGAAGCTCGGCTACTAGTTTGAAAACATCCGCTTCAACGCCGGGGTAATATCTGCTGTCCATAGATGTGCATCCTTTCGCTGCCGGTGACTTCAGTTTACGATCAGGTAACGATCATTGTTCACTCGAATATCTTAACTGTTGGAATTGAGGGAAACCATAAAATGAGATCAATTCGCAGCCTGTTCGCCGGCTTCCTGGCTCTTGCATTCCTAAGCACTTCTGTAAATGTCAGCCCAGTTTTATCGCAGAGTTCTTCGGCTCCTGCAACAGTTCTCGACGGTTTTACGCCCGCGGGATCAAGTGAGGAGCGCCGCTGGGAAGATGAATTTCGCGCGGTGCCGGCGCCGGCTTCGGCTCGAGAACATTTGCGCCGCCTGACGGCTGAGCCCCACATTGCCGGGAGCAAAGAGGACTACGCGACGGCGATATATGTTCGCGATATGATTCGCAGTTATGGCATTGCCTCAGAGCTGAAGGAATACGAAGTATTACTTCCGTATCCAAAACAGCCCTCTATTGTGGAACTGACCCGCCCGCGACTCGAAAAGCTTTCCGTCAAAGAACCGGTTATTGCCGCAGATCCGACGACGTCTCACCCAAAGATTGTCCCGCTCTTCAATGGCTACAGTCCCAGCGGCGATGTCACAGCGCCACTCGTCTACGTGAACTACGGTTTGCCACCTGATTACGAAGCTCTAAAAAAACTTGGTGTTGACGTGACCGGAAAGATCGCGATTGCGCGTTACGGCAACTCTTTTCGTGGGGTTAAGGCGCAAGTGGCGGAACAACACGGCGCCGTCGGGCTGATCATCTATTCCGACCCGGCAGATGATGGCTATGGGCAAGGCGATGTTTATCCCAAAGGACCCTGGCGTCCCGCGGATTCCGCCCAACGTGGCTCGGTACAATTTTTGTCGACCGCGCCCGGCGATCCACTTACTCCGGGCAAACCTGCGGTACCTGGTGTGCCGCGACTAAAGATGGAAGAAGTCAAAACACTGCCACGCATTCCGGTCCAACCGATTTCTTATGGTGATGCAAAACGCTTATTGGAACCCTTGCGCGGTCCGGTGAGACCGAAGGGCTTCCAGGGCGGCTTGCCGTTTCCTTATCACGTTGGTGGGACCGATTATGTGCGCGTGCACTTGAAAACGTCGATGGACTATCAGGTGCGAAAAATCTGGAACGTGATTTCGCGTATTGATGGCAACGAAGAAAAGGACCGCTGGGTAGTCATGGGCAATCACCGTGACGCCTGGGTCTTTGGAGCTGTCGATCCAAACAGTGGTACGACCGCGATGCTGGAGACGGCGCGTGCTTTCGGATCCTTGTTGAAGAAAGGGTGGAAGCCGCGACGCACGATCGTGCTGGCGAGTTGGGACGGTGAGGAGTATGGCCTTTTGGGTTCAACTGAGTGGGCCGAAGAGAATGCCGCGGAGTTGCAACAGAACGCAGTCGCTTACCTCAACATGGATGCCGCGGTTTCCGGACCGAATTTTGGCGCTTCGTCAGTGCCTTCAATGTGGAAGCTGATTCGCGGCGCGACGCGCGACGTGAGGGATCCAAAAAGTGGGGAGTCTGTTTATGAGCGTTGGCAGGAGCGCGCGCGTGAGGATGAGCCCAACCCGGAACTGACGAACGCGGAGACGGGGTCGGACACGCCTATTGCCGAGGCGCGCATCGGCGCTTTGGGCTCGGGTTCAGACTTCACACCATTCTTGCAACACCTGGGAGTGCCCGCCAGTGACATGGGTTTTGGCGGTGACTATGGTGTCTATCATTCCTCTTATGATTCTTTTTATTGGATGAGTCACTTCGGTGATCCAAACTTTGTCTACCACGTAGCGGCGGCACAACTCTGGGGAACGGTGGCGATGCGTCTCGCGGATGCGGCCGGGCTACCACTCGATTATCGCGATTACGCCTGGCAGGTGCGTGAATTCTTCGATCAGTGTATGAGGATTGCCCGACGTCGCAAGCTTGCCGATGCTCTTGATGAGAAGGCGATGACTAAAGCGCTGCAGAGTTTTTCTGAAGAGGCCGAACGCGTTGAGAAAGCGCGGCAGGAGACCGTTACAGAAATCGAGCGCACGCGTGTTGAAGCAAATGATCGTCATCCGCGCGCCGTGGCCAGGTTGAAGCGCATCAATGATGCATTGCTGGCCGTCGAGCGATCATTAACGGATGAACGCGGGCTGCGCGGACGTAATTGGTACGTGCACCAGATTTATGCACCTGGTACGTACACGGGTTATGCGGCGCAACCGCTGCCTGATTTTCGACAGGCGCTTGACGATCGAAATACAGCTAACGCGGCCGAGGCTTTGGGTCGTATAGTTGAGGCGATTAATCGCGCCACTGAGAACCTAAGAAAAGCCCGCGATTAATTCTTGGAGTGCGGTGACTTGTCACCGCTTTGGTCGGTCGCGACCTGTCTCAGGACCGTTTCTCGAGACCGCGCATAGGGAAATATAGCTTCGTCCTACATGCAAACAAGGAGACAGATTAATGAAAAGGTTTTGGGCAATAAGCGCACTGATTGTTCTAGTTTTGTTATTCGTTTCATCTTCAGCGCTGATGGCGCAACGCAGGCCAAATCGTACCGCCCCACAAGCCGCACCGCCGGCTACGCCCGCACGGAATGATCTGAAAATTACCTACCGCACAACCACTTCCGGACAAGCGATGGAAAATACCACCATGCTCAAAGGCGCGCGCGAGCGCACTGAGATGAAGATGGGTTATGGGCGAGACATAATTAACGTTACACAGTGTGACCTCAAGCGAACTATTCAGATCAGCGACAGCGCGAAGAAGTATGTAATAACGCCTATGGACACCCCGGACGCACCGGCGAGTTCCGGACCGGCCGACCGCCCGGTTGTCGAACCGTCGCGAAAGGGCGGCGTCATTACTTATACGACCAACGCGGTCGATACCGGTGAGCGCAAAGAGATGTTTGGTTTCCAGGCTCGTCACGTTAAGACAAGCATGACCATTGAGTCGTCGCCGGACGCTTGTACTCCGATCAAGCAGCGAGTGGAAACAGATGGGTGGTACATAGATTTTTCGTACGGTCTTAACTGCGATTTGGGCGGTCGCGCGCCCATGGGTATGCCGTCTTCGCGAGGCGGCTGCCGCGATGTGGTCCGGTTTAACCGACAGGGCGCGGCGCGAACCGGCTATGCACTTCAGGAAACAACGACCTCTTACGGTCCCGATGGCAGGGTGGCCTTCACCTCCACCAAAGAAGTCATCGAACTTTCCCGCGAGCCGCTCGATGCCGCTTTGTTTGACATCCCCGCAGGCTATGTTGAAGCAGCAAGTGCTCAAGAGTTGTACGCAATGCCTTCAATGGCAGACATGATGCAGATGTCAAAGAATCAGCAACCGGCTGCAGACGATCGCCCCAATGAGTCAAGGATAAATAACGCAAAGGCGCCGGGTACTATTCGCATTGGCGTTGTCCAGATCAACAACAAGACCGATCGTGGAGTATCTCAGGAGTCACTGCGCCAGCGCCTGATTGGAGAACTACAAGGCGACGGTGTTGAAGCGGTCCCCTTGAATGGAATCTCGCCGCGCGAAGCCGATGTTGAAGCTAAGGCGAAACAATGCGACTTCATTCTTTTCACAGATCTGACCGGGCTGAAAGCATCAGCGGCTAAAAAACTTGGCGGCTTTCTGGGACGGGCCGCGGGTGTAGGCGGCGTTGACAAGACTGAAGCGAGAGTTGAGTTCCAGCTTTTTGCGGTAGGCGAGTCAGCGGCACGCCTGAAGTCTGCGGCAACTGCCAAAGAAGAGGGTGATGAAGCGAGTGCCGGTACAGCGCTCGTTCAGGAAGCAAAGCAAGTCAGCGCGGCAGCGAGGAAAAGGCAGTGAAAAGTGAAGCGTGAAAAGTAAGAAGTGAAAAGTAAGAAAGTGATGAGTGATGAGTGCTTCCCGGGCGTTGGCACTAAGTTCGTCACCTGGGCGCCTTTTACTTTTCACTCTTCACTGCTTTTTTCCCTTCTTCTCGGCGGCTGTGGGCGGTGGCAGTTTGTTTGCCGCCTGCAGGATTGATTCGGCATTTTCCGTAAGTTGATCGAAACTGCTCAGTTCTTCATCAGTCTTTGCCTGCGCCTCTACCGGTTTCAACAGTTCTACGATCCGCGAGGCCGCTGCCGCCAACTTGCGAAGGGACTTTGGGATCAGCGGGTTTTTTTCATCCCGCGAGCTAACGTCGTCAATGTTTGTAATCGCCTCGTCAAAAATCCGCGCAATGTCGCCGATGAGTTCGGCGCGAGATCCTTTCGGTGGTTCTCCCCACGTCTCAGAATCCTTCTTCGGTTGCTTCGCGGTAGTGGTGGGCGAGCCGCTCCCGCTCAACACCAGCATCCGGCGATCAGCGGCTTTGATGAAAACGTCAATGCGCTTATCGAGCAACTGAGCATCTTTGATCAGCTCGATCTCTTCCGGCGTTAGGTGCTCGCGGGCTTGATGGGCTGCGGTCAGCGTGTCGATAGAGAAGGTGAGAAGCGCGGCGAGTAAAAGGATCGGGGCTCGGGCTGTCATAGTATTAAATTTCGAATAGTTTAGGGTTTGTCCAGCACCTTGTTTTTTGCGTCGGACGACTTTTCGGAGCCGCCGCGAACAACGGTGTTATCGTAAAAAGAATTCAGCGCTTCGGTTCGACCATTCCTGGCGAACTCTTCAATCTCTTTAATCCATACCGCGTATTCAGCAGGCGTACTGCGGCGAACTGTTGCCCATCTCGGGGCGTGTGCCCGAAGCGACAGCTCCAGACGCTTGTACAAATCCCGTCTCTTGTTGCCTTTGCGATCAACCGTCTTCATAAAGCCAAGCGCGTCTTCAATCAAGGCCCAATACATCCCGGCTTCGTTGGCAGCGCCTTCAAACTGTTGCTGCGTAGTGTGGCTCTCAACATTCGCGAGGTGAGTTTCTGCCAGTTCGATCGACAATTTTACGCGCGCTTTATCGTCTTTCGCTTGATTGAGCTGGGAGCGTTCCTCGCGGTTTATGACTTTTGCAGGAGGTGGCGCGGTTTGATCGAGTGGCCGGGGTTCCTGGGCGTTCGCTGCAGATACAAACAGCGCCAACGACAGGAGTACGACTGGAGTACTTAGAATCGTCCGACGCTTGATCCGCGTGAGTGACATTTCAGTTCCGGTGGTTAGCTTTTAATGTTCCGACGGGCGCTGCGACTTTCGTTTTACGCCCTGACCTAATTGAATCTGCTTCCGCAAAGAAGGCAGCCGCAATTTCACTTTCTCGAGCTCGAGCTGATTTGCTTTGGCGTCGCCTCGGGCGAGAAAACTTTCGTAGGCTTCCAGCGCTTGGTCGTATTCTCCAAGATAATCATGCGCCGTGGCAATGAAATAATATGCTACGTGCAGGTCCGGTTTCGCTTTCAGTAACCACTGATACTCAGCAACAGCGGCAGCGTACTGCTTGAGTTCGTACAAAGCGGTAGCAAGATTAGCGTGGGCTACATAGTTGTCGGGTGCAGCCTGAATCACGCGACGGAGAATGGCAGCAGCCTCCGAAAAGCGGCGGGCTTGCACCAGCGCCGAACTGTAGCCGGTGGCGTAATCTGGATTTGCCGGTTCTTTAGCTGCCGCGCGTTTGTAGTAATCAAGTGAACGGTTTGCATCGACGGTGCGATAGGCGACACCTAATCGAGCCAGAAGCATCGCGTTGTTTGGATTCTTTTCCAGTAGGTGCTCGAGAGCCTTGAGCGCGATATCTGGATCTTCGCTGTTGGCTGCCTCTATTTCCTGAGCAGTGCCCACAACCTTAAGCGTGCCATCGCTTGAAACTGATGCGGCTTGAGTCAGTCCGGCCGCTTCGGCGACTCGCTTTGCATCGTCATGTTTTCCGGCTAATTCGTAATCTGCCGCTAGCCGGGAGGCTATCGCTTTCTCTCCCTTATTCAATGTCTCGGCAGTCTTGAGGTCGGCCAGAGCGTTTTCGTTGTCACCAGCGCTAATACGCATCTCGGCACGCTCGACCAGGGCAGAGAGATTTGCGGGGTCGAGTTTTAATACTCGATCAAAGCTGGTCAGCGCCGCAACCTTGTCGCCTTTGGCGCGTTCAACCATGGCCCGTAGCATCCAGGCGGAGGCAGGTGCATCAGCATCTATCGTGGCGCGGCGGGTTAATTCCAGTGCCTCTTTCGCGTCGCCCCCTCGCAAGCGAATGTCTGCCAACATTCGAAGTGCCAGGTTGTCTTGTTTGTCGAGCATGATCGCCTGACGTAAAACGGGCTCGGCGTCTGAATCTCGGTTGAGGCGGACAAGCAATGCACCTAAGGCGGAATAAGGAAGTGACCAATCTTTTCGCAATTCAATAGCGCGGCGCAGACCCGACTCAGCCTCCCGCAGACGCCCTAATCCGACCAACGCTGTTCCGCGCTGGAATTCGGCTTCAGGAAACTCCGGCCGCACCTTGATGGCTTCTTCGTAAAACTCCAGGGCTTTGAGAAGGTCGCCGTGAGCATGTGCGTTCTGACCGCGTTCAAACAGCTTCACGGGGTCAGCTGAACCATCGCCAAAGGGATCGTCGGTTTGGGCCTGCGTCACGCTGCCGGCAAAAAAGAGCAAACACAGCGCTGCCAGAGACGCCGCAAAACGCGACCATGAAGCTATAGTTCCTGGTGGCTGCTCAGTCATGAAGACAAATTCTTAACAGGCGTGGAAAGCAATATCTGAGGAGATGTGGATGTTAGCATGTCAAAACGACTTGCGTCCAAAAATCAGCTTACCATTTACGCGCCGCAATTTTGAGATGCCGGTTGCACTCGTCTTGATGCTTGCGATAACATTGCCATCGCAATCCCATCATCCTATTTAAAGAACTCGAACGCACAGGGCGCACGTGTCTTTATTCTCGGAGAACCAAACCATTGAGCAGTTCACTGGTTGAAGAAATCGAAACGAGAGTTATAGGCCAGGATGACGTCGAACGCGTCGCGCTGGCCAAAGAAGAAAAACTACGTCACCTCTTTCGTGAGATGGGTTCAGTGCTGGTGGCTTTCTCTGGTGGCGTCGACAGTACTTACCTCGCCTACGTAGCAAATTCCGAACTTGGTAACAACGCGCTGTGCATAACGGGAGAATCAGCAAGTTTGTCCGAGCAACAGCGCGAGCAGACAATGAATCTGGCCGAACAATTCGGCCTTCGCAGGGAAGCAGTCAGGACAGATGAGTTGGAAGATGTTAATTACACCGCGAATGGTCCTACGCGTTGTTACTTCTGCAAAGACGAACTGTACAAGAAGCTTGAAGACGTGGCCCGCGTTCGAGAAATAGAGTTCATCGTCGACGGATCAACCTGCGATGATCTTACCGACTTCCGGCCGGGGCGCGCCGCGACCAATGCGCATGATGTGCGAAGTCCTCTCATAGAAGTTGGCATGTCAAAAGCGGAAGTCCGGCTTTTGAGTCGTAGAGCTGCTTTGCCGACATGGGACAAACCTGCCAGCCCTTGCCTTTCCTCGCGAATCGCATATGGTGTCCCGGTGACAATCGAACGACTTTCAATCGTGGATCGAGGAGAAGGAATTCTGCGGGAGCTCGGCTTCAGAGAGTTTCGCGTGCGCCACCACGACAGTCTTGTGCGGCTGGAAATTGCTGCCGCGGAGCTGCCGCGAGCATTGCGTCTAGAGGTAGTCCAGGATTTGGCCCGGCGCTTTCGCGAACTCGGTTTTAAGTATGTGACGCTCGATCTGCAGGGATTTCGCAGTGGCGCTATGAACGAGGTTCTGGACCACGAACCAAAATCATGATGAAGGGCCGTTGTGTTTGTAGCTTATTGATTCACCCGGCCGTGACCGGTGGAAAGTTTCGATGCACTTTTTGAGGAGCCGATATGCCGATGGCCAGTATGCCAAGCACAGTTTATGTAGATGACATCCGCGAGATAAAGGAAGAGAACCCCTTTGAGTCGATGATGTCGCGCTTTGATCGAGCGGCCCAGTTGCTCAATCTCGACGCAGATTTGTATGCCGTGATGCGCGTCCCTAATCGGGAACTCAAGGTGTACATTCCGACGCGGATGGACTCGGGGCGGATTCAGGTTTTTGAGGGCTATCGCGTGCAACACAACTTCGCGCGTGGACCGGCCAAGGGCGGCATTCGTTATTCGCCGGATGTAAATCTGGACGAGGTGCGGGCGCTGGCCGCCTGGATGACCTGGAAGTGCGCGGTGGTTAATGTCCCTTTTGGCGGCGCAAAGGGCGGAATCATTTGTGACCCGCAGCAGATGTCGATCGGCGAGCTGGAGAGGATGACCCGCCGTTACGCCTCCGAACTGCTCGACTTTATTGGGCCTGAGAAAGACGTGCCGGCCCCGGACATGAACACCAACGAGCAGACAATGGCGTGGATTATGGACACATATTCCATGCACGCCAGGCATACCGTAACCGCAGTAGTAACGGGAAAACCAATCGATCTTGGCGGATCTTCCGGCAGACGTGAAGCCACTGGGCGCGGAATCTTGTTTGTTATTAACGAGGCCGTCAAGAGGTTTCGGATGGTGCCGGAATCGACGCGAGTTGTAGTCCAGGGATCTGGGAATGTTGGCGGAATCGGTGCGCAGTTGCTTCATGAAGCGGGTTATAAAGTGGTGGCCATTTCCGATGTTCATGGCGGCATTTACAACCCGAACGGGATTGATATTCCGGCGGCGCTGAAACACCTGCATACTACCCGGTCGTTCGAAGACTATCCGGGCGTTGAGCGGGTGACGAATAGCGAACTGCTGGAGTTGGAGTGCGATGTGCTGGTGCCTGCTGCAACGGAGAACCAGATTACTTCGCAGAACGCCGACCGGATCAAATGTAAGGTGCTTGCTGAAGGTGCGAACGGGCCCACGACAGCGGCGGCGGATCAGGTATTGCATGAGAAGGGAATCTTTGTGATCCCTGATATTCTCGCGAACGCCGGAGGCGTCACCGTCTCTTACTTCGAATGGGTTCAGGACAGGATGGGATATTTTTGGCGGGAAGACATCGTCAATCAGCGACTACAGGAAACAATGGTTGCCAGCTTTAATGATCTTTGCCGTTATGCGGATGCGCATTCGGTCGACACCCGCACCGCAGCCTATATGTTGGCCATAGACCGGGTGGCCTATGACACGCGCATGCGCGGGATATATGCGTGACGGAAAAGACATAAAGAAATAGAGCTAAATAGTGAAAAAGTCTTGATTTCCGTTAACTGGTAGGGTATGGTCTGGCGTGATTCCGTGCCCCCCGTTGTGCGAATAATCCTAGCTTGGGCCAAGCTTTTTAGGGAGCGGTATCACTGACGTGAAGATGCCTGGAGTTCCTGGCAGCGACGTGTGACCTTGAGATTGAAATCTGGTGTCTCTGGTCTTGCGCTAACTAGATTGGTTCTAATGACAGAACTTACAACTATCGACGTTGGCATTCAAAACAAACTTCTATATTCGTTATGCAGGAGGATTGCGATGAGACTCGCAACGAGGGCGCTTTTATCCGCGCTGACTATTTTTGTGTTAAGTGCCGCAGTGTCGGCGCAGACTTTGAGATTGCCACAGGATCCGCGTAATCAAGCTCCGACAGTGGGCACGGGAGGACCGGTAGGAGGGCCGACCGGACTGTTCACGGTCTACGATGGAGACACGATACGCAAGGGTGAGTTTACGTTCAGCGTCGCGTACAGCAATTACGATCGCGATCCTGGGAACGTGGACATAGTAGACACGCCGTTGAGCTTCAACGTAGGGTTGAACGATCACATAGAACTGTTCTACAAGACGAACGGATACCGCGGGGTTAAGGTAAACGACCCGCAGAATCTATCGAGCTTCTACCTGCCAAACTCGCAGCTGTTTTTCGGTGCGACGCTGCTGTGCAGTGGTCCAGCAATAATATCGGCGCCGGAGCGCGTGAGTGGTTCGACTGCGCTGACAGGCTTCAGCCCATTGTTTAGGCCGGCGGGACCGCCCTGCAACGTTGGTGGGCAGCCCTTCGTCGGGTTTCCGTTTATCGGTGGCACCGGGCCAAACTTCGGCTTAACCGGCAATGCGATCGCGCCGCCGTTTACGAGCCGGATAGGCACGCCGTTTGGTGGTAATGGAAGTTTCGGCGCAGCATCAAACTTCCCGGGCATGGGTTCATCGGTCGGCAGCATCCTTCCAGGTATTGTCCTGGCGACCACCGTTCTCCCGGCAACCGCGCTGACTCTACCAATAACCGTGCCGACAACGTTCACCATTGCCCCGAGCTATTTGCCGGACGCGCCGTTTATTAGCCGGCTATATGGTGAATCGAGTTTCACTGACCATGTGGTGGGCGCGAAGATCAGGTTTGCCAGTCCGAACGACGCGTTGGGTTGGGGAATCATTCCGTTCTACCGCTGGTGGCCTGACAACGCAGATGATGCGTCTGGGTTCAGGCAATTGCAGCGCGGTGCCGGTCCGGGAGCGCAACTCGGAGACTTTGGTTTGATCGGGTTTGTCTCCGGGCGTCTGAGCCAGCATGTGAACGTCTCAGCGAACCTTGGTTACATCCTGAACAGCAATCCGAAGAGCAAGGCGATGGGTGATGCGGTGCTACTGGATCGTCCGGATGAGTTTTTGTCAGGATTGGGATTTGACTACTCGGTCAACAAACACTTCCAGCTGATCGGCGAAGCGCGTTCGACGATGTACACGGGCGGCAGGACGCCGAATGCCTTCAACAACAACCCGGTAGATGCCATTGGCGGTGTCAGAATCTTTCCGGCACGCTGGTGGGGCATTGGCGCGGCTTATCGCCGGCACATGAACCAACAGGACGCGGGGCATTTCAACTCCGCGGATGCCAATACGTCGATTACCCAGCTGACAGGCGTAGTTTCTCCAGGTCAGGGAACCGTAACTGTGGCTGGGACGAGTCGACCGGCGACGAGCGGTGGTGCTCCGATAGGCTTCCACTTCTCGGATGATCCCAACGGGTTCATCTTCCAGTTCTGGGTTGGTCATCGCAATCCTCGCGTTCCGCCGCCGCCACCGAATCAGGCGCCGACGGTTACAGTCTCTGCGTCAGTAGCTTCAATCACGCTACCGTGCCCGCCGGGAACTAGTTCACCGACTTGCCCGACGAGCGCCAGTCGCTCGGTAACCTTGACCGCCGCTGGGGTCGACCCGGATAACGACACGTTGCTGTATACGTGGTCGGTTACCGGCGGCACTCTAACTGGCGATGGCCGAGAAGTGGCCTGGGATCTTTCAGCCGTCCAACCCGGCACATACACAGCCACAGCTACTGTGAATGACGGCAACCAACACACAGCAATGAACACCACCACGGTGACCATTGCGGAATGCACGGATTGCAAGCCTCCGTGTCCGACCGTGTCAGTGAGTTGTCCGGCTGATGTCGACCTGGGTGCGCCGATTACCTTCAGCGCTTCCGGTGCTGAAAGCATGAACGTAACTTACAACTGGACAGTCTCAGCGGGCACCATCAGCAGCGGCCAGGGCACGTCTTCCATTACGGTCGACACCAGTGGTCTCGGAGGCCAGAGTGTAACGGCAACTGTTGAGCTTGGCGGACTCGATCCGTCCTGCTCGAGGACTGCTTCGTGCACTACTTCAGTTAAGGCTCCAAATCCGCCGGCAGTGAAGTTTGACGAGTATGGCAACATCAAGTTCAACGATGAGAAGGCCCGACTCGACAACTACGCCATCCAGTTGCAGAACCAGCCAGGTTCCCAGGGCTACATCATTGCCTACGGATCCTGTGAAGGTGAAGCACAGGCACGTGCCGATCGCGCCAAGGACTACCTGGTCAATACGCGCGGAATCGATGCGGGTCGACTGGTAACAGTAGACGGTGGTTGCATGTCAGAGTTGAAGGTTGAACTCTGGATCGTGCCTACCGGAGCAACGGCGCCCACGGCCAGCACCGACAATGCGGTTTCGCCTTGTCCCGCTTGTAAGAAGGCGGCTGCACCGCGCCGGCGAGCTCGTCGCGGTCGTAGGGACGAGTAACCATTAACAGTCGCGTCGTCGTAATCAAAGACGCGAACCTTCCGAAAGCGGGCGATGCTTCCACAAAGAGCATCGCCCGTTTCGCTTTTCGAGGCCGGTTACAAGCCTGAGTGCCGGGACAATTGAGGATATTAGCCGGGAAAACTCAGCCCGTTGGCCCAGGTGCTCTGGAACCGCAGGACCTTTAGGATTGACACTAAAGCCCTCTTTTCGTATAAGTGTGATGCTTTAAGTTTTGCCACCTAATCGCGGGTAGGGTGACATTTATACTTTCTCACGCTGTCGTCGGTGGCATTCAATAGATTCTAAAACACTCTCAGGAGGAACTTGATGAAACGCGCAACCACAGCCGTTATAGCCGCGCTCGTTACTGCCCTATTAAGTCTCACAGTGTCGGCGCAGACTTTGAGATTGCCACAGGATCCGCGTAATCAAGCTCCGACAGTGGGCACGGGAGGACCGGTAGGAGGGCCGACCGGACTGTTCACGGTCTACGATGGAGACACGATACGCAAGGGTGAGTTTACGTTCAGCGTCGCGTACAGCAATTACGATCGCGATCCGGGGAACGTGGACATAGTAGACACGCCGTTGAGCTTCAACGTAGGGTTGAACGATCACATAGAACTGTTCTACAAGACGAACGGATACCGCGGGGTTAAGGTAAACGACCCGCAGAATCTATCGAGCTTCTACCTGCCAAACTCGCAGCTGTTTTTCGGTGCGACGCTGCTGTGCAGTGGTCCAGCAATAATATCGGCGCCGGAGCGCGTGAGTGGTTCGACTGCGCTGACAGGCTTCAGCCCATTGTTTAGGCCGGCGGGACCGCCATGCAACGTTGGTGGGCAGCCCTTCGTCGGGTTTCCGTTTATCGGTGGCACCGGGCCAAACTTCGGCTTAACCGGCAATGCGATCGCGCCGCCGTTTACGAGCCGGATAGGCACGCCGTTTGGTGGTAATGGAAGTTTCGGCGCAGCATCAAACTTCCCGGGCATGGGTTCATCGGTCGGCAGCATCCTTCCAGGTATTGTCCTGGCGACCACCGTTCTCCCGGCAACCGCGCTGACTCTACCAATAACCGTGCCGACAACGTTCACCATTGCCCCGAGCTATTTGCCGGACGCGCCGTTTATTAGCCGGCTATATGGTGAATCGAGTTTCACTGACCATGTGGTGGGCGCGAAGATCAGGTTTGCCAGTCCGAACGACGCGCTTGGGTTGGGGAATCATTCCGTTCTACCGCTGGTGGCCTGACAACGCAGATGATGCGTCTGGGTTCAGGCAATTGCAGCGCGGTGCGGGTCCGGGAGCGCAACTCGGAGACTTTGGTTTGATCGGGTTTGTCTCCGGGCGTCTGAGCCAGCATGTGAACGTCTCAGCGAACCTTGGTTACATCCTGAACAGCAATCCGAAGAGCAAGGCGATGGGTGATGCGGTGCTACTGGATCGTCCGGATGAGTTTTTGTCAGGATTGGGATTTGACTACTCGGTCAACAAACACTTCCAGCTGATCGGCGAAGCGCGTTCGACGATGTACACGGGCGGCAGGACGCCGAATGCCTTCAACAACAACCCGGTAGATGCCATTGGCGGTGTCAGAATCTTTCCGGCACGCTGGTGGGGCATTGGCGCGGCTTATCGCCGGCACATGAATCAACAGGACGCGGGGCATTTCAACTCCGCGGATGCCAATACGTCGATTACCCAGCTGACAGGCGTAGTTTCTCCAGGTCAGGGAATCGTAACTGTGGCTGGGACGAGTCGACCGGCGACGAGCGGTGGTGCTCCGATAGGCTTCCACTTCTCGGATGATCCCAACGGGTTCATCTTCCAGTTCTGGGTTGGTCATCGCAATCCTCGCGTTCCGCCGCCGCCACCGAATCAGGCGCCGACGGTTACAGTCTCTGCGTCAGTAGCTTCAATCACGCTACCGTGCCCGCCGGGAACTAGTTCACCGACTTGCCCGACGAGCGCCAGTCGCTCGGTAACCTTGACCGCCGCTGGGGTCGACCCGGATAACGACACGTTGCTGTATACGTGGTCGGTTACCGGCGGCACTCTAACTGGCGATGGCCGAGAAGTGGCCTGGGATCTTTCAGCCGTCCAACCCGGCACATACACAGCCACAGCTACTGTGAATGACGGCAACCAACACACAGCAATGAACACCACCACGGTGACCATTGCGGAATGCACGGATTGCAAGCCTCCGTGTCCGACCGTGTCAGTGAGTTGTCCGGCTGATGTCGACCTGGGTGCGCCGATTACCTTCAGCGCTTCCGGTGCTGAAAGCATGAACGTAACTTACAACTGGACAGTCTCAGCGGGCACCATCAGCAGCGGCCAGGGCACGTCTTCCATTACGGTCGACACCAGTGGTCTCGGAGGCCAGAGTGTAACGGCAACTGTTGAGCTAGGCGGACTCGATCCGTCCTGCTCGAGGACTGCTTCGTGCACTACTTCAGTTAAGGCTCCAAATCCGCCGGCAGTGAAGTTTGACGAGTATGGCAACATCAAGTTCAACGATGAGAAGGCCCGACTCGACAACTACGCCATCCAGTTGCAGAACCAGCCAGGTTCCCAGGGCTACATCATTGCCTACGGATCCTGTGAAGGTGAAGCACAGGCACGTGCCGATCGCGCCAAGGACTACCTGGTCAATACGCGCGGAATCGATGCGGGTCGACTGGTAACAGTAGACGGTGGTTGCATGTCAGAGTTGAAGGTTGAACTCTGGATCGTGCCTACCGGAGCAACGGCGCCCACGGCCAGCACCGACAATGCGGTTTCGCCTTGTCCCGCTTGTAAGAAGGCGGCTGCACCGCGCCGGCGAGCTCGTCGCGGTCGTAGGGATGAGTAACCAGTAACCGTCGCGTCGACGTAATCACCGACGCGAACCTTCCGAAAGCGGGCGATGCTCTCCCAGGTGAGGGCATCGCCCGCTTCGCATTTTCGGCACGAAAAATTCTTGCGTGAAGGTTGAAGCTGGGGCGCGGGTGACGCCGTGACGAAAGTTGCGGAATACAAATGGGAAAAATTATATTAAACTTGAAATCGATGGCCCCGGTTACTCTCCCTAACGACGGTATTTATTAAGAAAACATGAAAACTCGATTATCAAAACTCATTCTCCTGATCGCTGCCTTAATCGTCTCCCTCGCATTTATTGCGTTCGGGGCTGTTGCAGACTCTGCGGACAGCATGGCCGATCCGGGCAAGTATTCGGACGACTGGCGCGCGAACGGCCCGCCGGGAGGTGATGTTCGCAGTCTCGTGGTTGATCCGAGCAACCCTGACCGGTTTTATCTTGGGACCCTCGATGCCCAGCTTTACACCTCTGCCGACGCCGGCAAAAACTGGGAGCTGCTTTACAACTTCAACAAACCCAAGCTTTTTGTTGATCACATCATTGTGGATCCGCGCGATTCTAAAACGCTCTACGTTGCCGCTCACCGACACAAGGAAGCTGGCGGATTCTTCAAGTCAGTTGATGGCGGACGAAAGTGGCACGAGAGTCCGGAGCTCAAGAATGAGGCTTTGCACTCCCTGACGCAGTCCGACTCTAACCCAAGCGTGCTGATCGCCGGGACCTTCAATGGAATTTTTCGTTCGGATAACTCCGGCGATTCGTGGACACAGTTGCCCACTAACACCACGCCCGGACTCGTGCACGTCGAATCGCTCGCGATTGACCCTCGAACCACCAACACCATCTACGCCGGTACCTGGTACCTGCCTTACAAGTCGACTGATGGCGGGCAGACCTGGAAGAATATTAAGAACGGAATCATTGACGACTCTGACATCTTTGCGATTGATATCGATCCCCGCGATCCTAACCACATAATCGCGTCTGCCTGCAGTGGCATTTACGAAACCAGCAATGCGGGCGACAGCTGGACGAAAGTGCAGGGTATTCCGTCTCAGTCGCGAAGGACGCGAGCCATCGTCCAGCACCCGTCTATCCCCGGGCTGGTCTTTGCCGGTACCACAGAAGGATTCTGGCGTTCGGAGCGTGGCGGCAAGGCCGACTCGTGGATGGTCACCACTTCAAGACAGCTTGAGGTCAATTCGATCGCCATTCACCCTTCGCGTCCGCAGACGATCTACATTG
>CAWHEH010000016.1:0-13513 GCA_963828335.1 Blastocatellia bacterium
GCTGCAGCCGTCGCTTCTTGTTTGAAGCGGCGCATTCGATCCTGGTTAGCGGCCATTTCTGGGGGCAGAATCTTCAACGCCACTTTGCGGTGGAGCCGCGAATCCTCAGCCAGATAGACCTCGCCCATGCCGCCGGCGCCGATCTTCGAGACGATCCGGTAATGCGACAAAGGGGTGTTGGCTTCGAGTTTTTTATTCATCTGATTCAATCGGTTAAAGCTCTGTGAACCAGTAGTGTGTCCACGTACTGTACGAAACGGATGGCTTTCCCTCGCGAATTTTCCAAACGTGCGCGAAGTCCGTCTGGAAACTCTTGCCGGTAGCTTTGTATGCGCCGCTGTATTTCCCTAACACAACAATGGCAGCCCGTCAGAAAACAAGCGCATCGTCCGTCTCACCGCGATTACATGCAGGGCATCGCTTCATAGATTCACTCTATTCAGGGAAACCGGCTTTCTTCAGCACTTCCTGAAAGCGCGGGTCGTCACGCAATGGATCCATGTATGGGTCGATTTTCATCCAGGCCGTATGTTGATCTTTTGATTCGAGTGCTTCGTTTAGCGTAGCGAAGGCTTTATCTTTCTCTCCCAACTCCGCGAAGAAAGTTGCCACAAAATATGGATAGAGTTTTAGTCGCGCGCGCTGCTCGGTAATCTTTTTTAAGAATCCCTGCCAGTCGCTCCCCGCGAAACTCTCCCTGATCAACTTTGCCGCATCCTGTTCACCTCTAGCGTCCTGGACTTTGGCAAGTTCTTCCACAGCCGAAGCGTAATCCCGCTTTATGCGGTAAACGTAAAAGAGCTGCAAATGCGCGTACCAGAAAGTCGGATCCAGTTCGACGTTTTTCTTGCTTTGCGTTTCGCTTTCGTCAAATCTTCTTTCAAAGAAAAGCACCTGCGCAATTTGAAAGTTAGTGACCGGCGACAAGGGGTCGAGCTCTAAGGCACGTCTATAAGCAATGCCGGCGTCTTCAAATCTGCCCAGATCTTGCAGCATCAACCCGTACCGGCGATGACCTTCCGAATAATTTGGGTTCAGTTCGATTGCAAGTTTTTGCTCGCGTTCCATGCAGGCGAAATCGCGATCGTAGTTAAAACAGATAACTCCTAATACCGAGTGCGGCTGGGCTAAGCTGCCATCCAATTCCAGGGCTTTCTGAGCAAGTTCCCGTGCTTTAGGAACCACTTCATTTATCTGCGGGTAACTGTAGTAAGCGAGGAACCAATTTGCCTCGGCCAGGCCCGCATATGCCAGTGCGTAGTTTGAATCTATGGCGGCTGCCTGCTGGAAATACTCAATCGACTTCTGAGCATCTTTGGCCGTGCGTTTACTTCCGTAGAACCGCCCTTTCAAATAAAGCTGATAGGCTTCCGAGTTGGTGGTGTAATTCTTTTCGACTTTCGCCGCGTCCGCACCTGAGAGTTTGGTCTTGAGTTTGTTTGAAACATCACGGGCGATCTCGCTTTGAAGGGTAACGAGTTCAGACGATTTGCGTTCATATCTATTGCCCCACAGAACGTTTTCCGTCTGTACATCAATTAACTCCAGATTGAGAGTTAACTGGTTGCCCCGTTGGTTAACCCGCCCTGTTAAAATCGCTTGCACATTTAGTTCAGCCGCAATCTTCTTCGGATCGACCTCTTTGCCTTTGTAACGAAAAACAGATGAACGTGCCTTGACACTCAAGTTGGGAATCTGTGAAAGACTATTGATAAGAGTCTCCGTCATGCCGTCCGAAAGATACTCAACATCAGCATTTCCGCTCTCATTCACAAACGGCATCACGGCGATTGACTCAATTGCGGTGGTCTTACTTCGCGACCAATAGAAATAGCCAATGGCGCAAATGACGACCACCGCTACGCCAAGAGCGGGTAATACGAATTTGCGTCGCTTCGGTGTAGTAAGATCTCGCGTGGTCCGCTGAGGCTGCGCCGCGGGAAGTGCCGTTGTTGGGCCAGTGCTTCGATTGATCTCGGGAGTAGTTGACGTGTGAGGAAGCAAGCTTGTTTCGATCTCGCTCGACACTGGACCGGAGCCGAACTTTGCAGTTTGCGTGTCACCGCCGAACGAACCTGAATCGTTAATGAGCGCGACGCCATCTGTGCGACAGAAAGCGAGCGAGTCGTCGGTTTCAACGCGGTTACAGGTGGGGCAGCGCTTCATTCTTACTGTGCTAGTCCGACACGGCGGAGGAGATCATCCGCCAGGGGTGAACCATCTGTGCGACAGAAGCGAGCCTGTCGTCGGCTTCAACGCGATTACATTGGGGGCAGCGTTTCATCCGTCTATTCCGGCAGGTTCAGGCGCTTCAGGATTTCGCTGAATCGCCGATCGCTGCGAACGGGATCCATGAAAAAATCATATTTTGCTTCAATGCACCACCGGTCGTGATCGTCGAAGGCCTTTTCCAACTCTGTAAAGGTCCGCTCCTTGTCACCCAGCGACGCGTAAATAATTGCTAAGTTGTAATGCGATACGTACTCAGACTTCGCTAGATCATTAAGTTTACTTATTACCTTATCCGCATCACCACTACGACCGGCCTTCGCGTAGGCAGCTCCGGTGATCACCAGGGCATCCTGATCGCTGGGGTCCGTCTGCAGAATACTCTCTCCCAACGAAATCGCCTCGTTTAGCTTTCCGCTGGCGATATATGCCCAGCCGAGCCAAACGCGCGCAGCCGGATGGTTAGGCTCAAGGGCGCTGGTTTTCTCTGCTTGCTCCAACGCCAGTTCGTTCTTTCCTCCACGCAGGTACGCGGCGGTAAGATTCCCTCCGATAGGCATTGACATCGGCTCCAAGTCCAACGCTCGTTTTAGTTCCGAGGCCGCCTCGTCAAAACGGCCTAACGGGATGAGGTATGCTCGGCCATAACGGTTGTGTATCTCCGCCACGTTAGGATCCAGCTCGATCGCCAATTTGAATTCGCGCTCGGCTTCTGTCCAGTTCCAATCGAAGAGCGCCAGAGCGTTTGCCAGGGCGCCATGTGCTTCGGCCAGGTTCGGATCGAGCTGCAAGGCTCGCTCGGCCGCCGCCTTTGCCTTAGGCATTGCCTCTTTGGGTGACATGAATGCATAGGACGGCATGACATTATGACTACGCGCCATGCCGACATACGCCAAAGCGAAATTCGGATCAAGTTTAATTGCCTGCTGGTAAGCCTCTATGCTCTGCAATAATTCAGCTTTTGTCCGTTTAGCATAATGAAACTGGCCTCGAAGAAAGAGTTGGTACGCTGCGTTGTTGTCAGTATATTTCTTGGCCAGCTTTTGTTCGCTCTCACCTGAGAGTTTTACTTGCAGTTTTGCGGTAATCGTGGTCGCGATCTCGCGCTGGGTCGCAAGCAAGTCGGACATTTTCCGCTCGTATTGCTCGCCCCAGAGCGTTTTCTTGTTCCTGACGTCGACCAGGTCAACGCTTATGGTCAAATTGTCGCCGCGCTGAATAATTCGTCCCGACATGATCGCATCGACACCGAGTTCGGCCCCGATCTTTTCCGCATCGATCTCTTTGCCTTTGTAGCGAAAAACCGAGCTTCGTGGACTGACCCTAAGATTAGACAATTGCGAGAGTTTATAGATTAGCGACTCAGCGACACCGTCGGATAAATAATCCGAATCCGCGTTCCCACTCTTGTTTTCAAACGGGAGCACCGCGATCGAACTGATCTGCTTTGTGCTGCTGCCCCTGGAAACAAATGCATAGTAGCTGACGGTCGAGATCACTCCGACCAGCAGAGACTCCAATTATCGCTGTGGCAAGTTTATGACTCTTTGCCTGAGTTACCGCGTATTCAAGACTCGACGAGGAGGTCGTTACACTATGCGTGGCCGCTGCCTGACCGCTTTTCGTCGCTGCGATAGCGTCAGACGCATACATCTGCGTTCGCGTTTTCTAATGATGCATTCGCTGTTTCGCGATTCGGAACTACCGAACGCTCAAGCTCGCCCTGGATATCGAGGTCCCGGCGTAAGTTCTTCAGGTCAATCAAAAGATCGCGCGCTGACTGATACCGCATGTCCACATCTTTCGTCATCGATTTGCGAACGATGCGCTGCAGTTCAGCCGGTACGTTTTCCAGGAGCAGCAGCTCTTTCTCGAGGATCGAGACGATGGTGTGGTTGACAGTTTCGCCGGAGAAGGGAACTTTGCCGGAGAGCATTTCATACAAGACGACTCCCAAACTCCAGATATCGGTTCGGGCATCAGTTTCTTTGCCACGTGCCTGTTCGGGCGACATGTAGGAGACGGTGCCCATTACTAGTCCGGGAGTCGTGTTGATGAAAGCCCTGGTCGCATCTTCCAACGAAACATCATCAGCGTTTTTCTTTTCAGTCAGCTTTACCAATCCGAAATCCAGAACTTTCGCATAACCATCCCGGCGAATCATGATGTTCTCAGGCTTGATATCGCGGTGGACAATGCCAGCCTGATGCGCCGCCGCAAGCGCTTCCGACACTTGCACGCCGATCTTCAGGATCGTATTGAGCTGCAGCGATTCTTTACGCGAGAGATGCTCACGCAGGGTCTGGCCGTCGATCAACTCGGTCGCGATATAGTTTTTGCCGTCTACGTCACCGATCTCATAGACGGTCAGAATGTTTGGATGATTCAGCGCAGAAGCAGCCTTGGCTTCCTGGATAAAACGGCCCAGCTTGTCCGCATCTTTGCTGAATTCTTCGTGGAGGAATTTGATCGCTACTTTACGATCGAGTTTTGTGTCCTGGGCCAGATAAACCTCGCCCATTCCGCCCGCTCCGAGTCTGGAGACTATGCGGTAATGCGCCAGTGTGGTGTTGGCCGCGAGTTCTTTATTCATGCGGTCTCATTTCAATTCCGGCAAACTTATGCGCTTCACTAAATCTTTGAAACGCGGATCCTCATGAAGGTAATCCAGCCGCGCATCGGTTGTTAGATAGACCGGCAAATAATAAGAACGCTCCGAATAGGCTTGTTCAAGCCAGAAGAAAGTTTTGTCCTTGTCTTCGAGTCCGGCATAAACTATGGCGACGCTATAGGGCGAGACGTAGTTCTTTGCTGACGATTTTCTCATCAGGTCATCAAGCATTTTCTTTGCTTCGTCTTTTCTCCCGGATACTGCGTAGGCATGTGCAAGACCGGCCCAGTTTTCTGATTGCTGGTTATCCAAATCAAAGGCGAGCTTAAACTCGGCGATTGCCTCTGGCATCATTCCCTTTTGCTCGTAAGCACGCCCCAGGTAAGAATGATGGAGCCAATAATTTGGATCCAACTCAATTGCCTTGCGTAGATGAACTATTGCCTCGTCCCAGCGGTGATCGAAGACCAAGGCCGAGGCTACGCCAAAGTTTGTTCCCGACGATAGCGGATCAATTTGCAGACCCTGCCGCGCAATCGCTTCGGCCTCGGCAGGTCGACCCATTGGGGATAACAAGTAAGAGTAATAGAGGTAGGACTCAGGGTTTCTCGGATTCAGTTCGAGGGAACGCTTCAACTCCTTTTCCGCGACTGACCAATCCCAATCGTACCAGTGAGCGACCAACCCCAGCACAACGTGCGCATCAACATCCGATTCGTTTATCCCCAATGCTTTCCTGGCGGCTTCTCTTGCCTTGGGAGCTGATTCGTTGGGAGACATGAACCAATCATCCATCAGTATGTAGGTGTAAGCTAAGCCACTGTAAGCTGAGCTGTAGTTTGGGTCGATTGCAATGGACTGGTTAAAACAATCAATACTCTGACCAAGCCCTTCCTTTGTATATCTGTTCGCGTAATATTTGCCTTTGAGATAAAGCTCGTAAGCTGCTGGATTGGCCGTGTAAGTTTTCGTTAGTCTCGCCACTTCTGCGCCCGAGAGTTTCGTTTGGAGTTTACTTGAAACATCACGCGCTATCTCGCCTTGAAGCGTCAAAAGCTCGGATTGTTTGCGGTTGTATTGCTCGCTCCAGATGACATCTTGAGTGCTTGTATTGACCAGTTCGAGATTAAGCTTTATGTCGTTGCCGTGCTGGGCAACTCTGCCGAGCAAAACCGCTTGCACATCCAGTTCTGCACCGATCTTCTTTGGCGAAGCTTCCTTGCCTTTGTAGTAAAAGACCGTGCTTCTCGCTTTGACCGACAGGTTCGGTAGTTGTGACAAACTGGCGATGAGTGTTTCGGTCATACCGTCCGACAGATACTCAACATCAGCGTTGCCGCTTTCATTGACGAACGGCATCACCGCGATTGATTCAATCGGCGCGATGTTCTTCGAGCGGGACCAATACAACCAGACGAGACCGCAGGCGATAAGCGCAACGGCAATCACTGCGACCGCCGGAACCAAGAGGCCGTTGCGGGATCCTGGCTCGCCTGACGCCCGGGTCGCTCCGCTTTTGACTGGCTCTGTTTCGAGAGGGTTGGCGGTTGGGTCTGTCTCTGTGGCAGCTTCCACCGTTTCACTTCTAGCCGGTTCTACAGTCGTGTCAAGGCCCGCGCCTTCAAGCTCACGCCGCAGGTCTCGCAGTTCGAGAGCTACATCCTTAATCGTCTGGTAGCGCTCTTCAGGATCTTTCGCCAGACAGCGCCGTACGATTCTCTGGAGATGATTGGGTGCGTCGGGGCGGAACTCGCTGAGGGGAGGAACCGGTTCACGGATAATCTTATTGAGTGAATCGATCGCGTCTTTACCTTCGAATGCCATGCGCTTGGTCGCCGCTTCAAACAGGATGCAGCCGAACGAGAAGATGTCCGAGCGCTGATCGATCTCACCAGTCTTGCCCTGTGCCTGCTCGGGCGACATGTAACCTACCGTGCCCATGATCGCGCCCGGGGTTGAGTGCTGCAGCATGACGGCGGTGGCGGCTTCACTGGAATCACCGCCAGGCATAGCTGTTTGCTCGATTAGTTTGGCGAGACCAAAATCCAGAATCTTGGCGTGGCCATCGCGCGTGACCATGATGTTGTCAGGCTTGAGGTCGCGATGGACAATTCCTTCGGCGTGAGCTCGCGCCAGGCCCTCGGCCGCGTGTTGCAGAAACCGGAGCAGCTTTCGTAGGTCGGTTCGCTCGCGATGAATCTTCTCGCGCAGCGTAACGCCTTCAACAAACTCCATGGCGATGAAGTTTGTTCCGTCGCTCTCACCAATTTCATAAATGTGTGCGATGTTCGGATGGTTGAGCCCCGCTGCAGCCGTCGCCTCTTGTTTGAAGCGGCGCATTCGATCCTGGTTAGCGGCCATTTCCGCAGGAAGAATCTTCAACGCCACTTTGCGATGGAGCCGCGAATCCTCCGCCAGGTAAACCTCACCCATACCTCCTGCGCCGATCCTGGAGATGACGCGGTATGGTCCGATGATCGTGTCCGGTGAAATGCTTTTGCTCAAATTCTCGCTGCCCTTTGGAGTGCGGGGTCCTTTCTAATTGAAATCATTCCGGCAGATTCAAGCGTTTCAGCATTTCCATGTATCGCGGATCCTGGCGCAGATTATCGAGCAACACAGAAATCTTCAGGCCGGCTAAGGAGTCAGCGTGTTCGTCGAAAGCCTTGTCGAGAAATCCGAAGGCCTGATCCTTGTTGTTCAACCCGGCATGGACGGCAGCGAGATAATACGACGAAACGTATTGCTGTTTTTTCATTTGGGTCAGATCGGCCAAAACGCGAAATGCTTTTTCGCGTTGTCCAGCTGCGGCGTAAACATTACCCAACGCCATCATAAAGCGCGGGTTGTGGTTCAATTGAAGTGCTGTTTCATATTCTGTAATAGCCTTGTCAAACTGCCCCAGCTTTTGATAAACCGATCCCAAATAGTAATGGGTGATCGCATAGTTGTTATCTAATTCAAGGGCTTTCTTCAATTGCCCGACGGCCGCGTCGCTCCGACCGGCGAACACCAGAACATAGCCGAGGTATGCGCTGTTCACTGGCGACAGCGGCTCGATTTGCGTCGAAAGCTCGCTCTCTCTAACAGCTTCATCATACCGGCCCGCGGAAACCAGGAGCCGGCTATAGAACAAGTGCGCGTTAGCATAGTTGGGATTAAGAGCGATCGCGCGCTGAAATTCACCTTCGGCTTCGGCCCACTTAAGATCGTAGAACATTTTCACCAGCCCCAGAGAAGCATGGGCTTCCGCCAATGAGTCATCCAGCGTGAGTGCCTTCTCTGCCGCCACTCTCGCCTTGGGCATGACTTCATTCGGCGGTTCAAATTGATCTGACAACCCGAAGTAACAGTCAGCAAGTCCGCTATACGCCTGTGCATAGTTCGGATCCATCACAGTCGCCTGATGAAAATACTCGATGCCTTTGCGATAACCCTCGTCGGTGAACTTGTTGTAATGGTACCGCCCCTTTAGGTAGAGCTGATACGCCTCAGTAATGGCTGTACCGTTCCTCACGACGTGTTGCCCGTCGACGCCCGAAAGTTTCGATTTGAGTTTGTTTGAAACATCACGCGCAATCTCGGTTTGGAGGGTAACGAGGTCTACTTGTTTGCGATTGTATTGCTGACTCCAAATCACATTCTCCGTTTGCGCGTCAACCAACTCCAGTGTCAGCGTTAACTGATCGCCCCGTTGTGCCACGCGTCCGTTCAAAATCGCCTGGACACTGAGTTCCGCAGCAATCGTTTTCGGATCAACTTCCTTGCCCTTGTAGCGAAACACCGACGAGCGAGCCTTGACATTCAGGTTCGGCAGTTGCGAAAGGCTGCTAATGAGCGTCTCGGTCATCCCGTCCGACAGATACTCAACATCGGCATTGCCACTCTCGTTCACAAACGGCATAACGGCGATCGACTCTATTGAGGTCATTCGACTTCGCGACAAATAGAAATAGCCAAGGGCGAAAATGATAACCAGCGCCACGCCCATAGTGGCGAATGCGAATCCGCGTCGCGGTTTAGTAAGTTCGCGCGTGGTTCCTTGGATCGGCGCCGCGGGAAGTGCCGTTGTTGGTCCAGTGTTTCGAGAAATTTCAGGCGTCGTTGATGTGTGGGAAAGGAGACTAGTTTCGCTCTCGCTCGACACTGGACCAGAACCAAACTGCGCGGTTTGCGTCTCGCCGCCGACCGAACCAGAATCGTTAATGAGCGCAATGCCATCTGTGCGACAGAAAACGAGCGTGTCGTCGGCTTCAACGCGGTTACATTGGGGGCAGCGTTTCATTCTTACTTCTTGCTCGAACGCAACTAACAGGTTTTACTGTGGCAAACAGATTCGCTTGATTAAATCTTTAAAGCGTCACCTTGCGCATTCATTCGACAAGCCAGAGTGACATCGAGAGTATCGGAGACTATTTGGTCGATGTCAGCCGCTTTAGCTCGTCGAACCAGTTAAACACTATGCGCACTGCGGGTACTTGGCTGTTATCCGGATTGTGTTTACGCATGATGAACCGCTGCCCATCCAACGAGACATCGTAGTCTGCCGCCATGCGGCTGGAATCGTCCAACGCGGTTCGAGTAAATAGGATCTTCGGCTTACCAGCCGCAGGGGATGGAGAAAGTCCAACGGTTACTGCCAGCGTCTGATCTCCGTTACGGAAAAACAGTTCTCGTCCATTTCTGGACCAGACTGGCTGCGTGCCGCCGTCGGATGAGATCGGAATGCGTGTTCCAGTTCCAGGGTAAGATCTGACGTAAACTTCATTTCGCCCAGATTCGTCCGAAACGTAAGCTATCCAATGACCGTCAGGCGAAAATCTGGCTCCTCCAGCGTTGAATGGTCCTTGCAATAAGGGCTGCTGCTTTCGATCCCCGTCGACCGCAATTAGCCGCACCTCAACATTGCCAATTTCGCTCGCGGCTGTGATCAACAGCTGCTTTCCATCTGGAGTCCACGAAGTTGGGAAATTGAAACGCTTATCCGACGTCAACCGCTCCTCACCGCTGCCGTCAACGTTAGAAATCATTACTCCCGTAACACCGTCGCGCGTTGCTTGATAAGCAATCCGGCGGCCGTCCGGCGAAGGAATCGGTCCGGAGCTCACGCCAGCCTGAATCAAGCGTGAAAGAGTTCCTCGCCCCATGTCGTAGACCCAGATCGCTGCAGCTGGGTCTGCCATCTCTACGAAAAGAGTGCGGCCATCAGCGGATAACCTCGGACCGGAATACTCATGGCGAACGTTTATCAGCGCTTGCGCGCCACCTCCACGATCCACCCACTCGAGTACCTGCCCGACCTCAGCGTTGTTGTTAGATCGTTCCTGAATATATGCAAAGTCTCCTTTGCTCGAGAATGAGAACTGCGCCCTCCCGTTGACCACGGTGGTCAAGACGTCTTCTTGAACTGTTGCTGGCGCGCCGGTGACTTCGAGTCGATCGACGTCAAACGGAACTGCGACCAACGCGCCGCGGCGTGCATAGATCAGATGTCCGGTGGGTACGTAACGGGGAAAGGCTCCTCCCTTGATAAGGGTTTTGTGTTTGCCGGTACTTAAATCCAAAACTGCAATGCTCGCATCATCCAGGGGGTTTCCTATTTCGTAGGCGACACTAAACAAGATGGCTTTGCCGCCCGGAAGGACGTCGGGCCAGCGGTGACTTCGTTCCTTATCGGTCGAGTTAAGTGACGAAATGGATTCGACTGGCCCCCCACCAGCTCGTACTCGATACAGCGGCGAGTCTGTGTCTGGAGTGAACACGATGGCGTCATCGTTTGTCCAAACACCACCTCGCGGATTCTGCGCTTTGCATACTACCTCGGGGGCGCCTCCAGAAACGGACACTTTCTTCAACATTCCACTGGCAAAGAATGCGAGCCACTTTCCATCAGGCGAAAAAAACGGATCACTTGCTCCCTGCGTACCATCAAGCGGCTGCGCCACAGCAGACGATAGGGCGCGATTAAAGAGCTGCCGTTTTCCACCGACACGGACTGACGAAACAAGGTGAGTACCGTCCGGAGAGAATAAGACCGAACCGCCGAAGGTCAGGTCGAGAGGTCCCTCCGCTGGTTGTGCAAGCGTAAACTGCCTCACTCCGGCAGAGGTGCTCTCAGTTGGGGCCCTGCGAAAGTACAGGGCAAACATAGCGATCAGGATCGCCAAGGCAGAGATCGCCCACGGCAATAGGCGCCGCCAATAAGATGTCTCGTAAGTTCTTCGTTCAGGTTGTTTAATTGCTTGATAGGTTCCACCGTTCAGAACTTCGCAGATGTCGAGACGGGCGTCTCCAATGTCGCGCAGTCGCTGCTTCGGATCTTTGGCCAGACAACGGTGCAAAAGCCGCCGAACTGGATCAGGTGTTGACGTCGGTAGGCTCGTCCAATCTGGCTGTTCCTTTACAACCGCGGCGAGGATATCGGTGAGTGAATCGCCATCGAAGATTCGTTTGCCTGCCAGCATCTCGAACACTACACAGCCGAAAGCCCAGACATCCGATCGCTTATCGACTGTTTTGCCCCTTGCCTGTTCCGGACTCATGTAAGCAGCAGTGCCCAGAATCACGCCTGCCTGTGTTCCTTTAACAAGAGTGGGGGAGTGAGATAGATCGATTTCGGAGGATTCCTCGGTGAATATCCTGGCCAGACCGAAGTCAAGAACTTTGACGTTACCGTCTGCGGTCACTTTAATGTTGGCTGGTTTGATATCGCGGTGAACGACGCCACGTTCGTGTGCGATCTCGAGAGCTTCGGCAATCTGACGTGCAATCAACAGCGCCTCATCTATGGGGATAGGACCAGCTGTTAGGCGATCAGCAAGAGTTGGCCCAGGCACCAGTTCGAGCGCCAGCGCAACAATCCCATCGCATTCTTCCAGTCCATAGATTCCAGCTATATTCGGATGATTTAGCGAGGCAAGTACCTGGGCTTCTCGTTTGAACCGCGCCAGTCGCTCCCCGTCTAACGCAAACGTTGCAGGCAAGACCTTGATAGCCACATCACGATTAAGCCGGGTGTCATGCGCGCGCCAAACTTCGCCCATCCCGCCAGCACCGAGCGGCTCGCGAATTTCGTAATGACCGAGTCGGACACCGGTCGCTATGATCATAAAAACACCCTTGAGGTAGTCCTACTTTATTCCGGCAGATTATCCGTTTCAGCAGGTCCTTGAACCGAGGGTCGCTGCGGAGTAGTTGCACTGCCTTGTCTACTGCTTCGATCCCTTCAGCATTCCGACTCGTCCATACGAAGGATATTCCGAGATCTTCGTAGATTTGCAATCAGGTCAATTGTTTCCGGCCTCAGCTGGCTTCTTCCTTCTTGAAAGCAAAGTATCAGGACATGCCGTGCTCGCGCGGAATGGGAGACATTGGTCCTTCAGGCATCGCCAGCAGTTGTTGCTCCGGCACACCACTACGGTATTGAGCCAGCAGGCTTTCCGGATCAATTTCTACGCCGGCCGGATTCGCGGCGAAGGCGTCGCTGTGCATGTAGGCGTTGGCCTCTTCGACAGTACCGCAGTCCACCTGAAACTCCATTCGATTACCGTCGGGATCCTGGTAGTAAAGCGATAGTGTGATTCCATGATGAATGCGCCAGTAGGGATTGATGCCCATTTCTTTGAGACGCTCGTAAGTAGCAAGCAAGTCACCCAGGTTGGCGTAGGTGTACGCTACGTGATTTACACCGGCGTTGTCCCGCTTCTCGCTGGCAACGCTCTCAGGTATAAGCGCTGACAAATTGGCGAACGCGAAACGATGATGTTCATCGTCGTAGGTAAGGAAAGCGAACACCGGATTTTGATAGACCACTTTTGCCTCGAAGACGCTTTCATACCACTCGATCATTTCCTCAAAGCGTCGCGTGCTATAGACGACGTGTGCAAATTTTGAAGGTTTTGCCATGTGTGATCTTCGTCCTTATTCCTGTAAAGCCTGCTGCACCAGGAATGTGTCCACGTACTACACAAAACTTACGGCCTTGCCCTCGCGAATCTTCCAAATGTGCGCGAGGTTTGCCTTAAAGCTCTTGCGGGTAACTTTGTAAGCGCCGCTGTCCTGACCCAGTTTGCCGAACCTGTTAGCGTACTTCGTATTTCCCAATTACGTTTGGACACCCTGCCCGCTTGCTTCACAACGGGTCAGGTAGATCTCAAGCACTGCACCTGCGTCGAGCACGCTCTCGACGTTGCCTCCTCGTCCAGGTTGAGGTTCGCACCGCGGATGGCAAACCAGACATCGGTCACTTCTGAATTCGACGCCGGCACATTCAGCGTATGGATCGAGCCGGCAGGCTCGAACAGATATGAACCGGCCGTGTTGACCTCAGGGTATTCCAGGTAGTTCCACGAACCCTTGATCGTGAAGGCGAAGACCTCGCCCGTATGTTTGTGACGTTGGATAGTGACGCCAGGTTGAAAGCGCACTCTGGTTACCCAGAGTCCGGCCTCCATCAGCGTGCAGCAGTTGGAAAACCACCCCCTCCTGGTACTCGACAAAGGGAAGGTCGTCCTCGGCACGGTGTAGCGCTGAGGGAATGCCAGGGATTGGAGCAAATGCGGTAGCCATGTTGATATTCCTCCTCAAAGTTGTGACCGTTAATCACTGCGTGGATTCGGCAGCTAATTCCGGTTTCATTGGTTGGTTTCCTTGCCGGCTAGGGTTGGGTCAGAT
>CAWHEH010000017.1:0-19078 GCA_963828335.1 Blastocatellia bacterium
CATCATGCCGAATCAATTCGAAGTGACGATTCTCGAGCAGGTTGGCGCAATGTTTGCACGCGCCGCCCTGTGAAGAAGTTGTCGAGGCACAGCACATCATGCCCATCTGCCAGCAGTCGCTCACATAAGATGGGACCCAATGAAACCAGCGCCGCCTGTAACGAGTATTCTCATAGTCTTCCAGTGAAAAGTGAAAAGTGAAAAGTCAATCAGGAGTCCCGACTGAGGCTGCGCGATAAGCCAAAAATCATTCTGCCTATGCTAGTCAGTTCGCATGTTGCTAACATTCGAAGACTTCAATCGTTCAAGTAACCCAACCTTTGAGCAATCAGAAGCTCGGTGGCTAACTCACTAACAGAACCCTGCGCGTTCGATAAGAAGTATTTGAACTCTTTGGCCGTGTGTCGTCCCGCCCCTTCAGCAATATTCGCCGCGACGGAAACGGCTGCCCTTCGGATCTGGGAGATCAGGCCGAACCTCTCATCGCGGGGAAACGATTCAGTCATTTTGTAAGCTCCTTAGTCGGTTTATCCACAGATTACACAGATTACACAGACACGATAGCCCGGCTGAGTTACTTTTTCGTGTCTGTGTAATCTGTGTAATCTGGGATGATTTTCAAGCGTTTGTTCGGCGAACTACTTGATTCCCGAGATACAAAACGTCCATCCGCGTCTTCAAGAAACAATCAATGGCGTGTCGCGGCGTGCAGACGATTGGCTCGTTCTCGTTGAACGACGTATTCAACACCACCGGCACACCCGTCAACTCATCGAAATCGGAAATGAGTTGGTAGTAACGTGCATTAACCTCGCGCGACACTGTCTGTAAGCGTCCCGAGCCATCAACGTGCGTCACTGCCGGAATCTCGGCGCGCCGCTCTTCTCTAACCTGATAAACCATTAACATCGTCGGCGCCGGGTGACTTTGCTCGAAGTAATCCGCCGTGCGTTCTTCAAGTACCGAAGGCGCAAACGGGCGGAACGGCTCCCGTTTCTTAATGCGATCGTTAAGGATGTCTTTCATGTTCGCGCGCCGCGGGTCGACCACGATCGAGCGATTGCCCAACGCACGCGGCCCAAATTCCATGCGCCCCTGAAACCAACCTACCACCAACCCGTCTGAGATATCCTGAGCCGCGCGTTTGGTGACCAGATCATCTGACAAAGTCTCAAAGACAAGGTCGCTTGCTTCCAGCTCTCGCCGAATTTCATCGTTACTAAACTCCGGACCGGTGTAAGCTCCGAGCATTACTTCGCCGCGGTCTTGCTTAAGAATCCCATTATGAATTTCATAACAGACGCCCAGCGCCGTCCCACTATCACCCGCGGCCGGCTGCACATAGACGCGACGGAATGGCGTGTTGAGCAAAATTTTGCCGTTCATAACTGAGTTGTAGGCGACACCGCCGGAGAGTCCGAGGTCGGTCAAACCCGTCTGCTCGTGAAGGTGATTCAGGACGTGGAAACCGACTTCTTCGAGTCGCAGTTGTAAGCTGGCGGCGATGTCGTGTTCGCGCTCAGTTAACGCTCCGCCACGCTCACGGGCCGGACCAAACGTTTGCCCAAACTCATCGGAAAAAATCCGGCCGATGACCGGTGAACCCTGATCCCAGGTCATATCTACACCTTCCGCGTGATGGCGGAAGTAATCGAGATTCAAACGAAACTGCCCACGATCTTCAGTGCGAATGATGTCGCGAAACTCATCCATGTAGCGTGGGCGGCCATACGGTGCCAGTCCCATTACCTTCCCTTCATCGCCATAGTGTGGGAAGCCGATAAACTGCGTCGTCGCTGTATACACGATCCCGGTCGAGTGTGGATATTCAACCTGGTCGAGCAGGTTTATCGAATTCCCTTCTCCCATTGCCCACATCGTCGAGATGAAATCGCCGAAGCCGTCAATTGAGAGCAACGCAGCGCGTTCAAAAGGTGAAACGTAAAATGAACTCGCCAGGTGCGCGCGATGATGTTCGATGTTATGAAACTGCGCACGCAAACTACTCTTTGGTGTCCCTAACGCACTGGCGAGATCGTCCTTCAGGTCACGCGCCTTCGCGGCGTTGTTAAGCCGGTCTTTCACCTGACCAAAAATTCCCGGGCGTCTGCCATTGCCATTAGGTTTCCTTTCATCGTCAACTGCGACCGCCGCGCCCGTCTGCCCACTGCCCACTGCCCACTGCTTACTTTGTTTAGCCGCCCGCGACGCTGCGAACAGAATCTTCTTATGCAGGTGGGCGGACGGATCTCGCGAAATACCAATATGCGCGACGTCCTCGATACCAATCCCTGCGGTTTTCAGGCAGTAGCGAACGGCCTCAGCTAGGAAAGCCGGCACAATGCTTCACGCGATTGAAGCGCTCCTCTTCGACGGCCGCCACGATCCGGCCATCTTTGATTAAAGCCGCCGCCGCGTCACCGTGATATGCGTTAATTCCGAGTATGTACATTAGTTCCGAGTTTCGGATTTTGCAGAATAACTAGTTGCGGATTTTCGTAAAGCACCTGACCAAAGAGCTGGGCAAGCCCGCCTTCCTGACCCCTGGACTCAAGTGCTGAATTTTTTTTGGCGAACGTGAATGGCTTTCATCTAAAGTTTCAGCGTCATGTACAGTCAGCTGTAGGTCAGGAAGGTGGGCTGGCCCCCCGCTCTTTGATCAGGGTTTCTACCTTCTGCTTACTGCCTTCCGCTTTCCCTGATTCGAGTTCATCCGGCGTGAACCAGCGACTGACTATCCGACGTTTCGTTTCACCCATTCATTCAACACGTAAAGACTCCACGGTCTCGACCAGGTCGTCTTCCCGTCCAGGTAACTCTGCCAGATGCTTTGCGCAGTCTTAGAGTCAAGCACCTCCTGCAGTGCCGGCGACAAGCTCAGAAAGTCCGTTCTCAACCTTCGCTTTCAAAGGTCCGCGCAGCCACGCCTCCCAGGGAAAAGTGAATCCGCGCTTCGCTTGCTGCACCACCTCGGCCGGCAAGAGGTCTTCGAGCGCTGCCACCAGCAAAGCCTTCGGGGTCCCTTTCGCAAGTTTCACTTCCTGCGGCAGATGTGTGACAAACTCCACCAGCGGATGATCAAGAAACGGCACGCGCACTTCCAGCGAGTGGGCCATGCTCATTGAATCCGTGTCACGCAGCAAAGTGTTTACGAGGTATGACTCGGCTTCGAGACAGGAAACCGCCGCAAAGGAATCCAATTGCCGCGCTTGTAACGCGCTCTCCGTAAGCCAGTCGCGCCAAAGCGATGCGGTTACAGACGGCGCTCGTCCAACCATCAACTCGGAGACCTGCTCCGGCGTAAACAGCACGCGACCAAAGTAATAAGGATCGGGCAACGAGCCTGAGTCTTTCCAAAGTGCGGCGACCTTTCTCGCGGCATCACCGGGCATGAATCGTCCACCGGCTCCGGTCATCGCTGTCGCCATCGCCGATCTCATCCCCGCCGGTACGCGATTCCCAACCGTGGCGAGGCGTTGGTATTGCGGCGTTCTGCGGAACGAGTTGTAGCCGCCAAACACTTCATCGCCGCCGAGTCCCGAAAGCGCCACCTTCAAGCCTGCCTCGCGCGCGCTCGCGGAAACAAAATAGGTGTTGATGCCGTCCATGGTCGGCAGGTCGAGCGCGCCTATCGCTTCACCGAGGCGCCCGAGCATGTCGTCGCCACTTAGCATCACTTCCGAATGCGTGGTCCCGAAACTCTGCGCGGTACGTCGCGCGATGGCAGCTTCGCTAAACTCGCTTTCCGGAAATGCAACCGGTGAAGGTGTGGACTCCGACACTTCCCTGCTCGCCAGGGCAGCAAGCGCGGTTGAATCGATGCCGCCACTTAGGAACACTCCGACGGGAACGTCCGCAATCAAATGTTTCCGCACGCTCTCTTCGAGCAACGCGCGCACGCGCTTCGCCGCCGTCTTGATGTCAGTCTCGCCAGTCTCAGTTGCGTGGCCATTGCGCTGCGGCTCATGGGCAATGCTCCAATACCGCTGAACGTTAGCAGAACCCGGTGTCGAGCCGAGTTCGATCGTCATGCGGTGGCCGGGCGGCAAGCGAGACAATTCCGTCGATCAACGTCAGAGGTTCGCTTACGGAACCAAACAACAGGTAACTCTCAACCGCCTCTCGCGAAAGAACTCTTGGCACCAGCCCGCTGGCAAGCAGGGTGCGAACCTCGGAAGCGAATAGAAAAGTTTCAAGTTTCAAGTTCCAGGTTTCAGGTTCGGAGTTGGAAGTTTCGAGTTGGACCTTTGTTTTTTCAGGTTCGGAAGCCGAAGTTTTGGATTTGACTTGAAACTTGGGACTTGGAACTTGAAACTTGTCCGCGTAGTAATACAACGGCTTGATTCCCAGACGGTCGCGAGCAAGAAACAAACTGCCTGCCGTTACCCCTTCCCCTTTTTCCCTTCCATCCCAGACCGCCAGCGCAAACATCCCCTCAAACCGCTCGACGCATTCAGCTCCCCATTCTTCATAAGCATGCGCGATTACTTCCGAATCGGAGCGCGTGCGGAAAGTGTGACCACGATCCTTGAGCTGCTGCTGCAACTCCAGGAAGTTATAGATCTCACCGTTGAGCACCACACCGATTGTTCCTTCTTCATTGAAGATCGGTTGATGCCCGCCCTCGAGATCGATAATGCTCAAGCGACGCATCCCCAAAGATAGAGATCCGCGGTCGAGATATCCTTCATCATCCGGCCCACGGTGCCGCATGGTCGGCGTCATCAGACGCACAACCTCCGCCGCGTTTACCGCCCCGGAAAAATCAACTGCTCCACAAATGCCACACATGATTTAAGAGTTAACGGTTTCGGATTTTGGGCCTACGACAGTGTCGCTTTGCTTTGGAATATTCGTGGTGCCGGCCGTCGCGCTCGAAGCTTTTAATATTTCTTCCAACCGAATGTCCCATACCAGCCGGAACCAGAAGGCCTGCAAAAAATGAAAAATACTTCCTTGTTTCCCATCAAGGAAACCGAGCAGGATAAAGTAGCGATAGAAAAAATAGATAAATGGTCTTACAAATAACGGCAAACGGAAAAATATGCGCTTGAACCAAAGGACGCGCTGGTCCGGCGTGCCAAAAAACGCCGGGGTAGTTTTCCAAATGAAGCCCTCGCGGCGACGTTGAGCTTCCTCCTGTGCAAAAGCTTCTGCATAGCGCAGGTGCTTTTGTAGGTAGAAAAGAATGTCGTTCTCTTTCAGATTGTTTTCCACAATTGGTTTTGAAAGCTTGCCGACATCGCCCTGAACGTAAACCCGAGTGTCCGTCTCATCCGGATCCAGACGCCCCGCCGAGCGACGAAAGAGCTTAAGCATGTACTTCGAACCGTAACCACCAAAACGTAAGGTTTTTCCACGAAACACCTGCTCGCGGCGCACATAGAATCCATTCTCTTTAATCGCCGGTTTTTCGAAGACTAGCTGTAGTTCCTGCTTTAGAGCAGGGGTCAATTCCTGGTCCGCTTCCAGGATCATCACCCACTCATTTCGTATGGGCAGATTCTCGAGGCCCCATTGGTAGATCCACGGAATGATCTTGCTGTGGTTGTAAGGAAGGTTAACAACTTCGGCATAACGCCGGGAGATCTCCGCCGTTCTATCCTCGCTCTCAGAATCGATCACAAACACCTGGTCAATAAAGTTATGGCTGCTGAGCAGGCACTTTTCAATGTTCGCTTCTTCATTGCGAGTGGTCACGATTAGCGTTACTGGTATCAAAACAATTCCTTTGACTTAGAGCAGAGAGCCGGCATTGGCCGGCACACTATTACGAGCGACAGGCACGGCTAAAGTATTGAAAGCCGGCAACGCCAAAGGAGTTCTTTCATTACGCAGCGCCTCCAGATCGAAAATCGTGTAGCCGTGCGCTCCGAGAATGTCGGCCACAGTCTGGCGATTTCCGGCATGAACCTCGCAGAGCAGCTTTGGCCGGTGAGCAGCCAGGAGTTTTTGAGCTCCTTGTAAGACCTTTTGCTCCGCTCCTTCGACATCAACCTTCAAAACATTTGGCGCTGGAAAACTTTCAAGTAACCAGTCCAGGGTAACGGTCATCGCCATGATGGTTTCTCTAACGCCGCCAGCCTGTGAACTTCCAGCAGTCTCCGCCAAATGATTAGCGCTACGGCCGCGCGCGGCGATCACAAACTCCGAGACGCCAACCTGGTCACTTACAGCAACCGGCAGCACTACGACCGACGCGGTCTTTTCACTCTGGGAGCGCGCCGAACGCCGTAGTATTTCAACCAAACGCAAGTCCGCTTCGATTGCCAGCACTTGACCATCAGCGCCGCACTTACTCGCAGCAGCAAAAGCAAACAATCCCACATTCGCGCCAACGTCCCAGACCACATCACCGGGGTTGATGAATTCAGATGCCCAATCAAACAAAGCCGGATCCGTCCGATCCAAATTGCGCTTCCAGAATTTCAGGGCCGCATCGGGAGAAACGTAGATATATTGGCCGCCAACTCTGGCGGGCAAACGCCTCTTCAGGACGACCCTACGGCTAATTCGTTCCAGGACGGTTCGTAGCATGTCAACCGCGCGAAAACTTCAAGGCGAGTCCGCGATACACTCCGTTCATCCGTCGCGCGATGGAGGGCCAGGTAAACTCCTGCTCCATCCATTCGCGACCATTCTTGCCCATGGTGGCCAGAGCCTTTGCTGAAATGCGACTAATTGCCTCACCCAGACTGTGCGGATCATTCTCCACCCAAAGCCCGCATCCATGTTTCTCGATCCCAGACCACGGTGCACCCTTGCTGGCGATTACGGGAACACCTGTCGCGAGTGCCTCTGCCACAACCATACCGAAGTTCTCAGAAAAGGAAGGCACAACGCAGACGTCAGCTTCGCGAAACTGTTTCTCTTTCTCTTCGCCTGCAACAGGCCCGCAAAACCGGACCCGATCATTCAATGAAAGTTCGCGCACCAGTGATTTCAGACTGCTCTCATATTGCTTGTTACCGTTCCCACAAATCGAAAGGCTTGCTGCCGTGTCCGATTGCCTCAGGGCGTGTAGCAGGTTTTCAATTCCCTTGATTGGATGAAGTCTACCGAGATACAAAAGACGTAACCGATCGTCTGGTTGCCACTGGCGGTCGGCATTGAGTGGGGGCACATCGACCCCATTAGGAATGACTACCGGCGCGGCGTTTTTTATTCTGTCGCTGCTGGCGCGACCTTCATCTTCACTCGTGACGTGCAGCACAACCCTGTCCCTGATGCAAAGCAAATCGCACCAGCGTTCCCAAAGTTGTTTTGGTAGAGCGCGGGTAGTCCCTTGCCATCGTTGAAGCGCGCCTCTCACCGACCAAACAACAGGTTTGCGAAACAATTTGCAGAGCAGAAGCGTCGGAATCGTCGGAGGTGAATACACGGCCGTCAGATGAACAACATCGGCCCATCTGATCATAGGCATCAGGCGAACGAACATCCCCGGCGCAAAATCAGAACCGAGCCAGCGATGACAATAGTGCACCTGATAACCTTGATCTCGAGTTGCGTGGGCACGCCGAACGTCAATTCTGTTTGGCCCATCGCTGTCAGTCGTGAGAACCCTGAGGTCGAGCTCCGGGATTTTGGCGAGGTGATTACATAGACTGTAGCCCGAATAGATTGGCCCCCCGTATTGCGCTGCCGGGTAAAACGATGGTGTTACGTGTAAGACTTTCAAAAGATTGCCAACAGCGCCGCGAATTGGTGTTGAATCGTCCCGGTTAGTTGAATATACACTTGAGAAGTCTCGAGAGTTCTGCGGGATACGGCTGATCAGCTCGCATTAGGGAAGCTCAGGCGTACTATGGCCGACTGGAACTTGTGCATCCTGGCCCATGCCCGACGGCAACTCGGCGGCAATAATTTCAGTCAGCCGCTGTTTGAAGTGCGCAAACGTAAACCGTTCCCGTAAGCGCTGGTAACCAGCCGAGCCAAGTTTTGTTCGCTTCTCCCGGTCAAGACAGAGTTCTATCACTGCCTGCGCAAGTTCGTCTTCGTTGCCATATTTCACCAAACGTCCGGTCACTTGATCTTCTACCACTTCAGGCACAGCGCCACAGTCTGCAGCAATCACCGGCTTGGCATAACGCATCGCCTCCAGGAAGACTATGCCGAATCCTTCTCCGGCGCTGGGCATGACAAAGATATCGCACGAGCCGTACTGAGCTTGTAGAGTCGCGACATCAACGGAACCGAGAAAGTGGACGCGGTCAGAGACCAAATGCCCTTCCGCAAGCCGCTGGTGCCGCTTCAGGTCGGTTCCGCTTCCTACCACGAAATACTGCGCGTCGGGAACTGCTTGAATGACAGCGGGCAAGGCTTTGATAACAGTATCTACGCCTTTGTAACGTTCATCTTCGCTAAGCCGGCAGACGCTTAGCAAACGCGTCGCGGCCGTCGGGGTTTGAGCTGCGATTGCGACTTGCCGCCCGCAATCCTTCCACTCCAAAGCGTTCGGCAGCACGTAAACGCGCCGAGCGTCAATCTGGTTGACTGAAACAACCTGTTGCTTCGTGTAGTTGCTGACTGAAGATATGAAGTCAGCCTTCTGTAACGCTTCCCGTTTGATTCGCGGCAGCCGCGACCAGACGTCAACGCCGTGAACCATTACTCCGTAGCGCAATGAAGGTCGCAGCAGTCTCATCAACAAACCAAGCGGCGCATAGTTAACATGACCAATCAAAAGCAAATCAATTTTCCGAGTCAGAATTAGACGGACAACTTGCCGAATGAAGGCGCTACGCTTTCCCGAAAACGCGGTGAAGGTCAAGTTCGGAAATTCGGATCGATGAGAATCGAGATCACCGGGTGTATCGGTTACAACAAACACCTGCCTTTCAATTGGCTCGGCCAACTCGTTAAGCACCCTACATACCACCCGATTGTAGGTGGGGATTCCTCCATAGGCGCCAAACGTGGTGGATTGAAGCGAGAGGATCAAGGGGATAGCCGACCGGGTACCGACGGCTGTGATGGTGGCGGCCAAACTTCCAGGGTCAAATTCCATCCCTGGGCCACTTGCTCCTCAGGAATTAGGCCTGCTTCAATCTTTGAAATAATCTGGTCCAGGTGTTCTACGTGCGCATAGTCCCTGGTATAGACGTGAATAGAACATCCCAGACTGCTATCGAGAAGAGTGTGCTTGATCCGGCCCCGCTCCTTTTCTTTCTTAAGGATTTCCTCAAGCGACAGAAAGGTAGGTCTGCCTTTCAAAGTTCTGTGGAAACGTCGTAGCCAATCAAGTCGATGCGCCTTGAGCGGCAAACATTGAGAAACAAAACTTGATCGCTTCAACATGAAAGCGCCGGTCGAGATTGTATTCTTATAACCATGAACATCCATCCCCATCTTCGGCGGTTCCAGGAGATCGAAGCTTTCCGACTCGAGGAGTTCTGTGGCAGTAGTTAACCAACCACTATCATAAAACAACATGTCACAATCGAGGCGAAGGATAATCTCGGACGACGCCTGTTCAATGGCGTAGGTGTATCCAAATGTTGGACTGCCCGACTGACAACGGACAACATCGGGTTCGCTGAACCACTTCAGCGACAGATCTCGCGCGCGCGTGTAATCGAGCACAGTAGAGCGGATTCTAGGATCCAGATCTTTCAATTGATCAATCGCTTCGTAAAGGTCGCGATTCGTATATCGCTGTTGATGATGAGCTGCCATTCGGCCAGTGGAAGGTTCCTCGTCGACGACCAGGAGTATCTCCATCAGTTTATCGCCGAACACACGCAGCCAGTTTGGCACTGTATGCAGGATGATTGCGCTATCGACAGCGCAAACATTTGCCGCAATGGAAAAGCGCGCTTCTTTTGCCTGCATGTTACCCAACCGGCGCCCCTATTATGGTGAATGCGGAAAACACTTGCTGGCGATGCCTGTACTCAATTAGGTAAACACAAGACGTTATAATAACTATCCTGCTGCCCAGCATCTTCGATGGGTATTGTTTGCACATATTCTTTGTACCTGCCCCGCCGTGGGTCCAATATCACTTCGATCCGATAATTCAACGATGTTAGCAACGCGAGGAGGCTCGCCGAACTCTCGCCCCGCGCGGAGAGCATCTCCTCATTAACTTCCACGACCATTACTGGCCGATGCTTCTTTAGAACTTTGGTCATCCCGCGAATAGCATCGAGTTCGTAGCCTTCGATGTCTATTTTCACCATCCGAATATTGCCTAACACCTGGCCCTGGTCTACGAGTTCATCAAGACTGACGGTTTGAATCGTGATCTCTTCGGCGTCCACTTGCTGTACTCCTTTGATCGCCGACGACGATCCCAGCCCCTTTGCCAGGAAGAATTTGACTGGGCCGCGGCCCGTTGCCAATGCAAGCGGTGAGACATCGATCCAGTCCATTCCATTACCGCGGACCGACTTTGTTAAGAAGCTCCTGGCCCTGGGATCCGGCTCAAACGAGTAAACGTGTCCATAAGATCCGACGAGTTCAGCTAAGAACAATGTGAAATACCCGACATGAGCGCCGACATCTATTACGGTGTCGCCCTGCCCGGCAAAACGCTTGAACACTTCGAGAATCTCTCTTGAATAACGGCCATAAAACATCATGCACTGAACATAGTCGTTAGGATCCAGATACACCTGAGTGTTTTTGGAAAGCCTGAAGAGCCTGGGTGAGTTTCCAAGCATCAGTTTCCGGGTGGCGTACAACACTCGCGGAATCCCACGAATATTCCAGCGTTGGGTTCCTTCTCTTACCCAACTGGCGATGTTTTCAGGGGACGGCAAGGTTTGCATTAAGAGGATTGCGGGCTAAGTGGTGCTCGCAAGCGAACCAACATATCCATGGTGAACACCGAACTCCGGAGCGTTCCGACCTCAATCAAAAACCACAAGGCAATGGCGCAACGGATTGCCCGCCAAAGTAAGTAGCGCCCAACACTAAGCACGCCATGCGGAATCGGTCCACACTCGCGAAAATCGATGGTGGAGTCGAAGCCGGTGAGCGCCGCCAGCTGATAGAAGTTATTTGGAGTAAACGCCCACTCGTGTGTTATGTCCCAGTATCGCGTGACACTGCCGAATGGTGAAATTGCATTAGGCACCATTGCCACTAGTGTTCCACCCGGACGCAAGACCCTTCTGCATTCGTGAAGGGTTGTCAGCAACTCGTCCTTTGACAGATGCTCCAAAAAGTTGAGAGCGGTAATGAAATCGGTCGAGTCTGTTTCAAGTGTCTTCAGATGATCGAGAACATTCGAATGAACTAACGAACCCTTAACATAGGGTCGCGCCTGAACCAGTTCCTCCTCACACAAATCAACGCCAGCCGTATTCGCATAACCGTCTGACTCCAGCAGATGGAGAAATTCGCCGCAGCCGCAGGCGAGATCCAGGCACGTAGCGTTCTTGTCATTTGGCAGCCACGGTTTGAATTGCCTTATGAAAGCCTTTGACCAGTCTTCATAGTGTGCTAGCGATGCTGAATGAGATCTCTTCGCAGTAGTGTCGTAGTAAAGATTGGCAATCTGATCCTGAAGGAGATGCTCCATTATGATTGTCGGACTCCAAGCCGCGGTCCCGGGGCTATCACACCAGTCCGTCCACCAACTCGCGAAACCAAATCCATAAAGAGGAACGCGGCTTTGAAGCTGAAGAAGGTCAGCGGGAGTGTCACGAAAACCTGGACTGCTTCGGCCATGTCAGGCATAGCAAGCATGATAGACACGTATAGCAGCAGGTGTAGGGGTCTCCCACGCGGGTCGGAGGAAGCCATACTCCAAAGAAATCCGAAGCCACACCCGATCGTTATCATTCCCACTAAGACGCCAATGATTCCAAAATTCCAATAGAGCTCTCCCACCGCAGTCATGCCGATGGCTGTGGTGGCGTCTGCCTCCGTATCGTAAAGCCCAAGATAAGAACTGAACCAGGCGCCGCGCGTGACCGTAGGTTTATCCGGCCAAATTATTCTCGGAATGAAAGCGTAACTGGCGTACTTCATGGTTTCGCCCAGCATGAGTCCAGACCTATCAACCTCACCAACCAGAAAGCCTACTGGAACGGCATCAAACTGACGCTGGAGAAACTGGTCTAGTTGGTCCCCCAGAAACGACTGGTTTAATTCTTCCGGGGTCTCTCTCCTCCAGTTGTCGAACGTTTCGATCAGGTGTTCCCTGGTAGTAGTGCCCTCTTCCGCCGGCCGCATCCGAGCAGTCTGAATTACTGGCGAGACAGTGGCCAGATAAAACAAGCCCAACACGACAGCCAATGGGGGAATCCAGACTCTCAGGCGTCTCCTTATCAGGAAGAACCAGAAGAGCGGCAAGAATGAAAACATGATGTACGTCTTGGAATCCGAGGCGAGATTGCCAAAGAAAAGCCCGGTAGTTCCCAACAGCAGAATGGAGAAAAAGGCCACTCGGGATAATCCAACGCTGCGACGTTGAATGATCGCAAATCCACAAGCCGAACCTAACAGAGCTACAGAAAAAATCTTTACCGTCCCGCCGAGGAAACCAAACACTGACGGATTGACTTGAAATATCAGACCTACGATCCAGACCATTCCCAAGGCCCCTAAGAAGTTCTTACCCATCGTTTGCTTTTCCGGCGATTGAGAATGAGGACGAAAGATCTGTGTGCCTAAGTGTAGCGCGACAGATCCCACTAGGAAGATAACAAAGCCTACAGCGAGGTCCGGCAGCGGCACCATAGTAGAGTCGCTTGCGAATCTCACCGAATCGTCGGACGTGGTGAGCCCGATATATAGAGGCGAGGCCCCCATTCCCACGCAGTACCAAAAGAAATAGAACGACAACGGGCTAAGCCACAATGGAGCTTTCCGAGCCTCCCGAAGGCCGAGATAGGCGTAGGTCACAAGACACAAAGCCCCGCCAAGGACCAAAGTGACCCGCGCTTCCCATAAGACCAGCGTCAGAGAAACGATCAAGGCCAGGACCGCATGAATCCGGATCTCGCCCCAGCGACCGGTGAACCACTTGCGATAATTGAGGCGTTTACTCATTTGAACTTTTGAACACCCTTACTACTTGTTCGTCACGATCACCGGTCTCAATGCGCCGCGGAGGAAATGATTGCTCATGCCCTTCTCGGCGGGTGTAAGCTCTCGCCACATCAACCAGAGCGCTAGAACGAAAGTGAAAGGAACCAGGCTTACCAGACGAAACACGCCCGGAGAGATCAGACGCCACCCTATCAAACCAACTCCGACCGGAATCAAAATTCCTACCACCAGCGCTCGAATCGATTTGCCAAAAAACCCCCAGGCACTGTCTTTAATTTCCCGCGTAGCCAGCAGGGGTATCAGCCAAGCTGAGACGCAAACATCTCCGATTAGCTGCGCCAGTGCTGCACCGCTTATGCCCATCTTTGGCACCAGCACGACAGAAAGGCCTCCTGTTAGCAGCGCGGCGCCGATGAGCGAAAGAGCCACAAATTTATGTTTGTTAATTGAGCAGAGCAGTATCATGCTGGCGCTCCACGTACCCCACACCAGCATTCGCAGGACCAGAAATGCCAACGTCCAGCTATCAATAGTCAGTCGTCCCGCGGTCCACAAGGGGTAAACCAAAGTGACGAAGGGCAACATGCCAAACGCGATCAGTCCCACCAGCCACGTATTCATCCGCGCCAGAGTGCGATGGAGCTTGATGAGTTTGTCGTTCTCAGAGCGAGCGTGGAGAGTGGTGAACTCAGGCCATACCGCGCTCATCAGCAGGGTACTCCCCAGCATTGCCATATTTACCACCGTTCGATGGGTGGCAAGCCGGCTAACTGCTCCTCCATCGTGCGAGCCCTGCACAACCATCAGGGTAAACTGAATTGACAGGTAGTCCGCCAAAGGAATCAGCATAAACAAGAGCCCCGGGCCTAACATGCGTGCGCCTTCTCGCCAGCTTCCGTCGCTGCCCCATAGCCTTAGCCAGGGGTAAAGGCGGCGGAGATCGTAAATAATCCAAAGCGCCGCGAGGATCGCTATTCCTAATCTAATTATCGCCAAACTTACAAAGCCGGAGTGGAGCGCGATGAAGGAGAGCGTAAGGACCATTACCGCGGCCTGTTGACACGCAATGAGGACGCTGCCCCGCGCCAGGCGTCCGGTTGCCCGGTAAATACTGTGGACTACTCCCATCGGAATGCTGATGAGTAACTCAAACACCAGAATGCTGCCAACCGCGACAAACGTAACCCTCGATACTGTTTGCAACTCAAAGAGTCGATTCACCGGAGTCACAATCAGAATTGCGGTGCACAACAGTCCGACAGCCAACACTAACGGAAGCTGAATTCGCAGGGCGCTGTGAAGTTCGTGCTGCATTTGATCCCGATGGTCGAGGGCGTAGGTGGCGCACAGTCGGTTAACAACAACGGTTTGTATTCCTAAGTCTGTAATTCGTAGAAAGGTCACCAGGCCGGTTAGCACTAGCCATTCGCCATAGCGAATCTTTCCCCAGGCATACAGGGCCACGGGAACTATCGTAATTTGACTGAGTATGTTGACTGCCGCGTTTAGGGAAAGGCCACCGAGTCCTTTGCTAACACGACCGAACACCGAAGCGCCGGTTGTCTTGAGCGACTCGCCACCATTCGGGAGCGTCAGATTAACTTCGCTTTCCACGTTTATTCTTACGGGCAGCCTTTAGTGGGGCTTGTTAACAAATCTATGCAAACGCGTCGAGAATAACTTGAAGCCGGTGGCGATAGGTGTGCTCAGCCAGCGCGCGGCGAGCGCCCGCTTCCCTGATTGGCTGCATTTCATGCGGGTGGCTTCGAGCGCGCTCAATATGATCGAGCAACTCTTCATACGTCTGAAAAGTTAACAACTCTTTCCCAGGCTCGAAACACTCCTCAATCACCGATCGGTATTCGATAATCTGTAGGCCTCCCGCGCCGGCGACTTCAAACGCGCGACAATTCAGGGAGTTGCCCTCAGCCAGGCTGAAAGTGTTCAGACAAGCAGCGCCCTCGCCGAAGACGCGGCTCTTCTCTTCCCCGGTAAGATACTTGCCGGTATGCATTTTTTTTATTTCGGGGTTTGCCCACCGCGGTGGTCGAGAACCGTAAAGCCCAAAATCTATGCCTTCACCGACTAATCTCAAAATAATTGCCTGGCGAAAGGCATAGTAGTTTCCAGCGATCACTACGGTCCCATTCTTTTGCTCAGCTACAGGCTTGTGCCAGCGGGGATTCATCGCCTCGTGAAGCAAATGCGCATTGCGCCCAACCAGGCGCAGTTTTTTTTCGGCGGCGCGATCCTTGACGTAAACCCAGTCCCAGCCGGGATCGAGTATTCCCCACTTCTGGCTGTTAGCCGGTGGGTCTCCCCACCAGATAACCCGCCGACCGCGCGCAAACTTGCCGAGCTCTTCCAACACCACCGGATGTAGTAGACCGGTGACCGACAACACGACCTCCGGCTTAAACTCCTTCGCCAGTTTGAGTATCTTTTGGCCCACGCGATCGGGCTTGTCACCGATCATCATTTCGCGTGCGACCCGGGTAGCATATCTTGGTAGCGTCCAGTATTTCTGCTGCGACATGTATCCCAGCGTACGCACCTCGTGGCCCATCTCCACGAGTGTTTTTTCAACGTTGTCCACAAAACAATCGTCGAAGCCGAAAGCTGGAATCAGGATGCGCACTTAGCCAGTGTTATTAATTACGAAAGCACTATCAGGAGACCGGCAGTTCTGCTCCCGCTTCCCGGACCCGTGCCGCGGGAGATTGAAAACGCTTGGAGAGAGGCAACACCCAGCTTGCTATTGTCCCCAGCAGACCTATCGGAACAAGTAGGCCCACTGCGGTCGAACCCGCGAAGAGCGCAATCAGACAGAGATACACGAACAGAGTGACGTCGGCAATTTTGAGGAGATTAAGAGGAAAGCAGCCCAGGGCTAGATTCACCGCCGCCCGGTAGGCGCCGTTCCTGCGGTAATTCAGAAGCCAGTACGGATAAGTAAACAAGAGCAATTGACCATAGATTTTTAGAATGTAACGCTGGCGATACCCGCTGGGGACATTCGGCAAGATCGCGTCGCAAGCCACGCGTCCAACTTGATCCAAACCTCCCAGCTCGCGATGGAGCGTGCGATTATTGCTCTGCAGAGTATCTAAGTAACTGTTGACATCTTCTCCGGGAAAGCTCACATCCTTGGCCACCATTGAGTCAGAAATTGCCGCGACGGTACCACCCGCGGCGATGATGCGCGCAGCCAGATAGATCTGCACGTAGACTGAACCGTCACATTCGGCCGTGTTGTGTTCCTTGAAAGCGGCACTCTTTATTACCAGGCCACCGACAAAGCTAAAGGATCGGAAAGTATTCAGAGCGACTTGCGGCCCTGAGCCAATCACGGCAGTGGATTTCGCGCGCTGTTGTACCTGCTGCGGGTTAGCGAATGAATGGAAGTTGGTAAAGGAAACGTCCGGGTAGTCCAGTTGCGCTAGAATGCTGGCAAGCTTGGATAAGGTTCCCTTCTCTGGCAGCGCATCGTCGTTTCCCAAAACAAATAGATACTCTCCCTGCCCTGCGTCGAGTGCAGCTCTCAGGTTTCCGTCATAGCCGAGGTTCTTGGGCTGGCGAATGTAGTTGAAGCGAACGTGAGTGGTGCCCTTTGCTTCTCCAATATATTTCGGAATCACTTCCAGAGTGTCATCAGAGGAGCAATCATCCGAAATGATGACCTCAACCTCCGGGTGGTCCTGCACCCGAATGGATTCGAGCACCGCCAGGAGATACTTCGAACGGTTATACTGCGGAATACAAACTGAAATTAGCATTGGGCAACGCGCCTTTGAGAATGCGTGCTGCTTTCGCAGGCTATGGGTCGATTGAAATCAGGCACCGGGCTCAACGGGTAAAACACCTCGCATTGATCGCACATTCCTCTGTCCTCCTGAAGGCCCAGCGCGCCGTGACATTCCGGGCAAACAAGCAACGCAGCAAGGTCTAGGATTTTTCGCTTCCTTAGTTTGTGCCACTTCCTGATTGCGGCAAGGCCCATGCTCCTTACTCCCTTTGGCCGGCTGCTGGTAACAAATGACTGTTCGTCCGGCTCCGGAGTCTCAGGATCCACAAACCAGTCGGAGGAGACATCCGGATTGAGCACCTCGAAGTTAATCTCGTCCTGCCACAAATACCGCACATGAAACAGGTCGGGATTTCCGTAGAAGAGGCGATTCCATTTGGGGGAATGTTTCACCAGCTCCAACTCATTCAAAAAGTGGTCGGGCTTGGCAGCTGACTTCTTGTTGATGATGAGCTTTTCATTAACCTCCATTACTTCGAGCAGGTGAACGTCGTAAGGCACGAGTCTTTCGAAAAGTGCGTTTGGCGTTTCAATGTATCCTGCCTTGCCAACTCGCTGAAGCTCTCTTAGGAATGAAGCTGGATTCGGCACATGCTCAAGCACGTGAAAAGCAATGACAAAATCAAATGCCTTATCCGGGAACGGCATCTTGCAAGCATCGGCCAACACCGTTGGCCGGTCCACCACCATCGCACTGTAGCGATGTTTAGGATCAAGGTACCGCTCGAGCAAAACATCCGCGGCCGGATGCGGACTGCTGCCAGACCCAACATCGAGAACAAGGTCGGAACTCTTCATGGGCAAGGAGATCTTCCGCAGCGACCAGGCAATCCGATTAAAGCTCCATGACCCCCACATGTTTCTTCAAACGCTAGACGTTTTACTTCCGGGCGAGAGCTAAGAGATTTTGACTAAAGATCGCATTGCGGCCGGTGTCGCCGGTCTCCGCCATGAAGAAGAGCCGCATTAAACCTCGTCCGGTTTTCCAAACGGCCAATCGCGCCATGCTTTTGAGCCCGTGAGCAATCGGTGCATCTTCGAAGCACTCCGAAGATCGAAACCCGGCTGCGCGAGTGAGTTGTTCCACGCTCGCCGGCGTAAACGCCTGCTCGTGTGTGAGGTCTGCATAACGCACGCGGCTGCCAAAAAAACCTTCCGCGTTTGGAGCGTGAATGATCCAGACGCCGCCCGGCGCCAGTGTCCGGTAGATCTCGTCAGCAAGGTGCAGCAGTTCTGGTTTGGTCAAGTGTTCGATAATGTCGAAGGCTGCCACCGCTTCATACGAATCGTCGGCTGCAGTTTCCAGAAAAGTGAGCGCGTCCGCCTGCCGGACACTTGCAAAACCAAGCTTCCGAGCCTGCTCAACCTGCTCCGCGGAGGTATCAATACCGTAGATATTCTGGTAACCGGCTTCTCGCAGAAAGTAGAGGAGAGTTCCGCTGCCGCAGCCGAGATCAAGAATTCGGGCGTTTTGGTCGGCTGGGAAGTGTTTGCTGATCAGACGTCGAAGATAAGGTGCTCGTTGCGTTCTTTCGTCATCGGGACTGATGGCGGTTTGATTCGATCGGTATCTTTCGTACAGGCGATCGCGAACGGACGAGAGCTCTAAAACTGGCTTAGACATTAGAAAGATTCAGCCGCGGATCAACGCGGATTCACGCGGATCAGAATTATCGTCGACAACTCCTTCGAGTGCGGCGGCCTGGCGCCGCTTTCCTTGCCGGCGTCAAGTATCTTGCTGGGACCGCGGGCGTCTCATCAGTCACCAGTCAACGGTCGGCGGTTCGGCGGTTAGACGGCGGCTGTGGTCGCGGTCTCTTCTTCCGCGTCGCGCTTGTAGTAGCTCGAGCCGTAGTAACGTTGGTAGTAGTAATAGTCATGCGACCGCAGATTCACGTTGTTGAGCACGACGCCGAAGATCTTCGCGCCGACATCCTGGAGTAGTTGGCGCGAGCGCTTCACTACGTGGCGCGAACTCTTGCCGCCATGGACCACCAGCAACACGCCGTCGACCATGGTTGAAATCAGCACGCCGTCGGTAAACGAGCTGATCGGCGGCGAGTCAACCACCACGTGATTAAAGTGCGACTGCAATGTCGCCAGCAACCGGCGCATTTGATCCGAGCCCAGCAGCTCCGCCGGGTTTGGGGGTATTGGGCCGGCCGTCAACACATTCAACCCAGTGCCCTCCTCTTTTGACACCAAAGCCATTACGTCGGCTTCCGTGAGTTCGCTCGAGAGAATGGAACTCAGGCCGGGGCAATCCGTCAG
>CAWHEH010000018.1:0-10093 GCA_963828335.1 Blastocatellia bacterium
ACTGGACCGGCGTCAAGAAATTTCGTGGCCAGATTGTCCATCCCCAGAAGTGGCCGACCGACCTCGACTACGAAGGCAAGCGCGTGGTGGTGATTGGCAGCGGCGCTACTGCAGTCACGCTTGTTCCTGCTATGACCGAAACGGCGGCGCATGTCACCATGCTCCAGCGCTCCCCCACCTACATTGTCTCGCGGCCCGCCGAGGACAGGTTGGCGAACGCGTTACGCAGCGTGCTACCCGCCGGCGCGGCCTACGCGCTCACCCGTTGGAAGAATGTGCTGCTGCAGCAGTTCTTCTACAATCTGGCGCGGAAGCGGCCAGATATCTTTAAGTGGATGCTGGCGCGGGGAGTGCGAAATCACCTCGGCGCAGAATACGACCTCAAGCACTTCACGCCAAAATATAACCCTTGGGATCAGCGTCTGTGTCTCGTCCCTGACTCGGATCTCTTCAACGCGATACGCGACGGCCGGGCGACGATTGTTACCGATCAGATTGAAACCTTCACCGAGACTGGTCTACAGCTCAAGTCCGGCGAGCACCTCGACGCTGACATTGTCGTGACGGCCACGGGCCTGGTACTAAAGCTCATGAGCGGGCTGCAACTCACAGTTGACGGTGCGCCCGTCGACCTGTCGAAGACGATCACTTACAAGGGGATGATGTACAGTGATGTCCCGAACCTTGCCTCCGCCTTCGGCTACACGAACGCGTCCTGGACGTTGAAATGCGACCTCACATCCGAGTACGTCTGCCGGCTGCTGAAACATATGGACCAGCACGGCTACGTGCAATGCACCCCACGCGTCAACGATCCCGAGCTCACGCCGGTGCCCGCCATCGACTTCACTTCCGGCTACGTGCTGCGAGCCCTCCACACCCTGCCGCAACAGGGATCGAAAACACCCTGGCGGTTACACCAAAACTACGTGAAGGATCTTTCTATGCTTCGCTTCGGGCGCGTGGACGATGGTGCGATGGAGTTTAAGGCGGCGCCGGGCGGGCGCAAGCCTCAGTCCGCGGAGCGGACGACGGCATAAAGCCTGGGGTGGAGCGCAACGAAACCCCAGGATCCTCAACACCAAAAACTTGCGAAGCCCGCGAAGCGGCCGATACAGGTTCGATTACAAAACGTCATCGTGATGATACGGCTGTCGGCCGCTCCGCAGGCTTTGATTTTTCGAATCGCGATCGGATACTTCTCAGTCAACTGCTTTCTCAACCCGGCCGCCAAGATGCTTGCCCAGAAACTCTTCCATGGCGCGATAAAAATCGAAGCGGTTCTCTTCATTGGAAAAGCCATGCCCTTCGTTTGCTTTTACCATGTAAGGTACTTCGATCCCTCGAGCTTTCAAGGCTTCTACCATTTGATCCGATTCCGCCTTGTTTACGCGCGGATCGTTGGCACCCTGGGCAATCAACAACGGGACTTTAATGTTCTTAGTATGGAAAACCGGCGACGCAGCCTCCGACGAAAGTTAATTCCTTGATTTTTATTCAGGTTTCGACCAGCATTTGACAACAAGGAGTCCTGGATGCGCATTTTCATCTTTATCGTGTTTCTCTTTTCCACTGCTGTGGCCGCCCACAGCCAGGCACTCGACGCTGATTTTATACATGGTCGCGACTACACGTTTGACCGAACTGTGGCCAGACGCACAGTGCACGATGCAGACGACAACGGCACTATTAAACTAGTTACGTACATCTATCGCCCCCTCAAAAATGATCGGCATGAGGTAGTCCTCTTCAGCCACGGCTCAACTGCCGGCATGATTCGATCGCCGAAAGAGCCAGTCGATGGGCCACCGCCGTCACTTGTCCGCTTTTTCATCTCGCGTGGCTACACGTTGGTAGCGCCGCGCCGCCGCGGTCGCGCCGAATCGACTGGTACTTATGTCGAAGAGTGTGCGTACTATCTCGGGCAATGTACGCTCCTTCAACAAGTGGCACTCACCGATCGTTCCTTGCGCGAGGCCATACTCGATAGCAATGCGGTCATTGATCAACTGATTCTCGGTCGGCTCGTTTCGCGCCAAGCCAAGATCATCCTTTGCGGGATTTCGCGCGGAGGGTTCCTGTCTCTGATGCTGGCGGGTGAGCGGCCTGCGATAGTGAAAGGTGTGATCAACTTTTCCGGAGGCTGGCACTCGGTAACCGATAAATATCCGCCTGCGGACAACCAGAAGCGGCTTGAGTCACAGACTGTCCGTTTGGCGCGGGCTGCGAAGCAAACTAAAGCACCGTCGATCTGGATCTACGCTGCTCGTGACCCCTTCTACAACGAAAACGCGCCGCGAGATTTCTTAAAGGCGTGGCGCGAGGCTGGCGGAGTTGCTGAATATTTCTTTGTCACCGATCACTCATTGCCCAGCGGCCATGCCGTCGGAACCGAGTCGAGCTTATGGGCAAGCCAGATAGATGAATTCTTGAAGCGCCTCAACTGACAGCGGGCAAGGAAAGCGTCGTTAGGCGGGACTTTTCTTCTAAATCAGGCAACTGGTCGTGGGTGGGGACACCAGAATCTGCCGATCAACTGGGCAGCATTAGGAATCGAATTAGGCTCTCCTCGCTTGCGTTGTTATTTGCCAGCCGTAAAGCTCCGGCAACGCAGTTTTTGTCTCAAGGTCCAAAGCGGGCGCGGTACTCGCCCGAGGTGATGAAAGCCTTGACCATCTCCGCGGCGCGATAGTCGCCACCAAACTGATTCATCTTGGCCAGCCAGAAATCAAAGCCGGAAAAATCAGCGTCAGGCAAATCGTCGGGATTACGTCGCACACGAGCCCCTATTACAGATGACGCAACCCTGAATGGGTTGCGTCGAACGTCGCGGAATCGCAACAGAGGTTCGCAACCCTTTCAGGGTTGCGAAAAATCTATGGCTAGGACGATGACCCAGGGTTTCAAAGCAAACTCTGGGCTGAAATTCGCCAACGCTTTCAGCGTTATGTCTTCGAAATCAACCTGCTTCAGCGTTATGTCTTGGAAACTAACCTGCGTTCAGCGTTATGTTTTTCAAGTTAACCTACTCTCAGCGTAATGGGACCCTTACCTGATCTCTTTCATGAACTAAATCCATGGTTCACCTTCCTCATGAGGTTCGCGCAACTACCTGTGGGTAGACTCTCCGAGCGCTTCCAGACCGAAAAGGAGGACCCACCTCATGGCTCAATCGCTCGCACGACTTTGGACAGCGACACTGGCAAAGTTCCGCTGGCAGCGTGGATACGGAGCTTTCTCTGTGAGTCAATCCAATTTGGAGGAGGTTGTTAGATATATAGAAAACCAGGAAGAGCATCACAAGCGAGTGACTTTTCAGGACGAGTACTGCGCTTTCTTGAAGGCTTACGGCATTCAATACGACGAGCGTTACGTTTGGGATTGAGTGTCGGTGACCTGTTCGAACTCGCCAAGGCCGAACGCATGCTTCACTTTTTTCGGGTCGTGTCGTGTTGTTTCGTGCTTTGTCCGGCCAGTTGTTGAATGCGGATCAAAATGAATTCGGCGGGCTTGAGGGGCGCGAAACCTACGATAATGTTGAATACTCCCGAGTCGATGTCATTCTGAGTTGTAGTTGTTTCGTCGCACCTGATAAAGAAAGCGTCGCCCGGTTTCGTTCCCTGAAACGCTCCCAGGCGAAACAAACTGCTCATAAAGGCGCCGAAGCTCGAACGAATCTCTGCCCAAAGCAGATCATCGTTGGGCTCGAAAACCGCCCACTTCGATCCCCGATAAAGACTCTCTTCGAGATAAAGCGCCAGGCGCCGCACGGGGACATATTTCCACTCACTCGCATCCTGATCCGAACCCGCGAGCGTGCGCGCACCCCAGGCGACATTTCCGACCTGCGGAAAAGTCCGTAGCGTATTTATACCAAGCTTACTAAGCTCATCGTTCTCACTATTAGTTAGTTGGACCGGTATGTTTGCTCCGCGTAAATCTGCCTGCGCTCCGGCGGACGCTTTCCACACGCCACGCGTTTGATCTGTTCGCGCATAGACGCCGGCGAGTGTACCGCTCGCGCCTACGTTTCGAGGCTGGTTTCCATTAAGAGGATCCGGAATTCCGAGTCTGGGGAAATAGATTGCCGCGTTGCGATGCCGCAAGCTGTCGTTAGCTTGCATCCAGGAAACCATCTCGTCCTTCGTTTTGATTGCGGACGGAGGGTCAATGATCAGAAATGCGCGTTTGTCGCAGCAGTATCTGGCGGCGGCAGAGATAACGGCAGCGAAACCCTTTTGGTCCAGGTTGGCGGCCGCTGGAATGCACAAAATGTTGAAGCTGTCCGGCGCAATTCCCTCAAGCGCGTACATGCCGGTTTGGGCCGCGGGATCTCCTGTGAGTTTCCTGGCGCGCGGCTCATCGACTCGAACTACCCACGCGACGCGCCCGCCATTTAGGTAATACTGTCGGATGGCGTAGCTGGCTTCGCTGCGCGGGTGCAACCCGCCGAACTCGCGCTCGAAATCGGCGAAGCAGTCTATCTTGACGGCCTTACCAATGGGTCCTCGCTCGAAAATGTCTACAAAGGCCGCAGTGGAAGTGGGTACTCCTTCGATGGAGTGACTCTTGAAAGGAACTTCCTCTATGTATACGCCTGGAGCTAGATATTCAGTCATGGGTTGTGAGTCCCTTCTGGAGAATTTTCCGACAGATTACGCGCAGTTGAGGATGTTAGCCAATTGTTTTCGTGTCGTTTCCAGACAACGACAAGCACCCACGCGAGGTGGTACAGGAGTGATGCTTCCGTTAGGCCGCGGAGCGGACGTCGGCCGCCCCGCAGCCTCGCACCGGTCTATCAGCAGGATGAAGGCGTTGAAATGTTTAGCTGGCGCTACCTTGGCGTTTCTTGATAAGAAATGATCTGCCACTTGGTTCCACGGTTCACCCAAACCTCTGTAGCAAATACTGGTACAAACGGCTTGCCATCAAACGACCCTTTAAGGTCGGCTTTGTAGCGAAGAATAGCGACATCCTTGCTTACCCACGTTACGTTTGGCTCATCGATCGTATAAGACTCGATGGTGAGCTTATCGATGGTTTCGAGATCTTGCTGGAGAGTGGAGGGTCCAGTCACAGCATTGGACATATACCCCTTAGCGGTGAGCGCTTCCATCGCCGCTTTGTTCCTGGCCTTGTAGGCCTCCCAGGTGGCGCGAGAATTATTGATGATCATTTCGTCGGAGTTCGCAGGTTGCGCCTTCGACTTCGCGCTCGTGCCAGTTTGGGCGTTGCAAAGATTTGCAACTGCCAAGAGTGTCATAACAACAAATGGGAGAGTCTTTCTCATGGTTGTATCCTTTCGATTGGGGAAGTTAATCAACGTTAGGTACTTAGGCAGGGTCTGGGCTGGGGAACTTATAGTGTCAACCGATAACTAAGTCAAGGCACGCTTCATCGCTCTCGCTTCGTCTGATGGGTCAGTACGGCACCGCCCATCTTTGCACTCAACTGACGACTCCAAAGACTCTTGTCTCATCATAGAGCGCTCGGAGCCGACGAGCTATTTACGATTCGCTCTTCACGATCTACGATTCCGGCAACAAGTTGCGAGCCGCGTCGCTGGAAAGTGTAGGAGGCGAAATGAAGCGAATCTATATCCTGATATTTTTACTGCTACTGATGAGATTTGTGTACGGCGCCGCTGGTGTTACAGGTGCGCAAGACCCCCTGGTCGTAAACTCAGAGAGTATCACCTTGAAACTCGAGAACTCTCGCGTCCGTGTTCTCGAGGCGACTCTTGGCCCAGGCGTAAAGGAAAAGATGCATTCGCACCCCGCCTATATCATCTATGTGATCGCAGGCGGAAAGGTCCGCAACCATGGTGCCGACGGGGCTGTCACGGAGGCAAACTTCAAAACCGGTGACGTTATTTATCGTGAGCCGTTAACACACTGGGCCGAGAACATCGGCGATACAACAATCCGCCTTGAGCTTGTGGAACTTAAGAACTAGTACTGGTTCGTGTCAGTACCTATGAACTAAAGGTCGCCAATTCAATTACGGCGCGATAATGACACAATGTTTTAGTGCCGGCCCGCTGGACCAATTGTCTGAGCCCACACATTGGAATGTAACCATCTGTCCGATCTCAAGCGCTTCCGCTGCCTCGACTTGATCTTCATCGAATGAACAGTAGACTGAAGGGTAACCATCTTTACCATCGAGTCCGATTTCGTCGTCAAGCTCAAGACTGCGTGGAAAGAATCGCGTTTGCACGCGTCCGGTGACGTTGACGTATTTTCCCAGAAACTTTTTCATGCCCGCCTGATAGTTTGCTTCGTACTCGCTATGAAGCTCCGCCGCGCTGACGATGAACGCGGGTTCGCGCACAGTCTTCGCTGACCGCGACAGTTGAGAGGGTGAATAGAAGACGATTGCCAGGATGAGAGGCAGGTTAGCCAATAGCATCATGAGCCAGGTAATCTTTCGGCGCTGGTCTATTACGAGGTAGAAGATGCGCGGCGGGAAATAGGCGAGCAAAGCGGCGATGCCGGCGATGTAGAGTCTGCCGGAAAGGCTCGGGACCAATTCACCTGACGACTGGCGGGTAATTTTGTGTAAGACGTTCCAGAAGTGTGGGGATGAAACGTAAACACTAAACAGCATTTGAAAACAAATGACGTTTAGAAACATGCAGAGGTCGCCGAGTGCTTCCGCCTGCGGCGTCATCAAGAATTTCCAGCGCGGTGGTTTCTTTGGTTTGCGGAAATAGGTAAAGATCACCAACCCGCTGAGCATCGGCAATAAGAAGGCGGCCGCCACCACGAGTTTTTCGTTCCGCTCCGAATGGAAATTCGGAAACGCGTCGGAGAAATACAAGTAAGCCAGGTAGATCATGATCCACATGGCGGCGATGTAGAAGAATTTGTAAACGGAGAGTAGAAAACTGGTGAGACCGCTCTGGTCGTTCGTAAATGATTTGAAGTGCTGGTGAAATGACCAGCGCTTCAGAATTGGACCCAGCGGTTGCAGAACAAAGAGTGCGATTAGGAAGAGACTAATAGTGGTCTTCGCGAACGCATCGTCTTCTGCCTGACTGACAAAGCCGAGAGAGAGCGTTGTCAGAAGTCGAATCAAGATCAATTGAAATAGAAACACCGTTACGTCGAGAAGCATACCTCGATTCCGGCGCGCAAAGATTTGCTTGAATTCAATCATGGTCAGCTTTGAAGGCGCAGGTGATCTTCACCGCCAATATGGGCCTTGATTAGCTCGCCAGGGACAGAGTTACCATAAGCTCAAGGCATTAACTGGGTGGCGTGAGGTCAGTACCACCACGCAGTGGCGGGTAGGTTCTTAGTTGCCGATTAACGAGTAGCTCTTTAGGGGGTTTCTAAAGGATGAAGAGACCCACCCACTACCGCGTGGTGGTACTGACTTCATGCCACGAGGTAGCCTCGATCAAACTGCACCACTACCTTCCTCTTTGTGGCCCTAAGAGTCTGCGAGTCGCCGAATATGATTCGTGACGATTCGGCTGTCGTCCGCTCCGCGGACTCTGCTTATTTTCAACCGACGGGTTTCTGGGGTTTCGCTACCAGTGAGCCACCAGGGCGTAGTCGGCGAACAGTCCGGGCAGCGTCTTCAGAGACAGCAGCTGTACGCCCGGCACCAGCTGGGCGTGATCGATTCCGCGGTCAGCGAGGTCTTCAGCGATCACGTACACGGGAATCTTCCGCTTCTCGATCAGGTCCACGACGTCGCGATCCATTTTCGGAGCTTGGGTCTGCTTCCACTCGCCGACCGTTAAGCCCGAGACACCCTGGCCGGCAACCGCGTAGTTTACGGCGTTGCCGCGCAGCACCACGGTGTGTTCCGCACCCGCACCCTGCATTGCGGCCAGTAGCCAGAGGATGGTGTCATCCTGCTCTTCCATCACGGCCCGGTAGGCCGACTCCACGATATTCAGCGTCTTCTTAGCCACGGCTTCACCTCACTTGGTCGGGATTACGAGGACGTTGTCCGATGCCTCAGCGAAGGCGTGAAAGTCTGCCGGCGAGCCGCGTCGGGTTCCCGCCACGAACTCGTTAACACCTCGCTCGTCGACACACATGCCACAGTTGACCCAGTCCACCTTGCCGCCGTTTTGTTCGGCAGCCGCGAGCAGAGCCGTAACCTGGTCTTTCGTGGTCGGGTGGTTCTCCTGGGCCACGTCCTTGCCATGGACGGGGTTCGGGTGCGGCGCCTGCCGTACAAACGCCAGGCCTGCAGCCCCCTCGTAGGCGAAGACGTTGATGTTGTACCCACGCCGGGCGGCGACGTCGAGGATGCGAAAGGCGGTGGTCAGGTTCTCCGACTCATAAGGAGGATCCATGAGCGCGATGGTCAATGTTTTCGTAGACATGCTTCGTCTCCTAGTGCCAGAGGGTCCGATGGCCGGCTGCAAGATGATCCACGACCACTTCGATGGAGGCGGCAGTAACGCCCTCGGCCAGCTTGGCAATGCCGCGCTCCTGCAATGAGAAGTCATCGGCGAGCACCGTCACCCCGCTTTGCGCTAGCGCGCTGAGCGAGGCCGGAGTGAGCCGACGGGCGCGCCGACAGCACTCCATTCTGGGCGAGGAACAGCGTCACCTGATTACCACTCTTAACCAGCCCCCTCGCCAGCTCGTAGTAGTAGCTGACGTCGTTGGATTCAAAGGGATCGCGCGACTCGATGAGTACGTACTCAGCCATGTACGGTTCCTCCTTTTAATTGGATGGCGCAAACACTACCACAGAGACGAAACGAACGAAACGGGTTTTGAGCGGGCTCCGTGCCGAACATAGCGGGCTCTCGAATCGCTAGTCCGCCAAGCGGACGAATGGCACACGGATCATCGACCGGCAATCTGTGTTATCTGCGGATGTTTTACGTCTCTCGAAAACTATCTGTAGCTCTGACGAGCGCATCGACGATGCCAGGCTCGATGGAAGCATGACCGGCGTCGAGAATGATCTCGAATCGCGCTTCCGGCCAGGCGCGATGCAAATCCCAGGCATTCGTCATAGGACATATGATGTCGTATCGACCCTGCACGATCACTCCAGGTATGTTTCGAATCCTACCGACGTGTTCAATCAAGTAATTGTCAGTCTCAAAGAAGCAATTGTTCATGAAGTAATGACATTCGATTCGCGCCAGCGCGATTGCGGTTCCCGGTTCACTGAAGTCGTCGATCAGCTTCTGATCCGGAATCAGTTTCAACGCACTCGATTCCCAGATGGACCACGCTTGCGCGGCTGTTTCACGCACTGATGCGTTCTGGTCAGTTAATAGTCGATAGTAAGCACCGATCATGTCATGTCGTTCAGGTGCAGGAATGAGTCGAACAAAATCTTCCCAACCGTCGGGAAAGATCGCGCTCGCGCCCTGGCTGTCTTCATAAAACCACCGCGTCTCATGGTCGCGGCCGAGAAAGATCCCACGTAGTACCAAACCGGTCACTCTTTCAGGATGCGTCTCGGAGTAAGCAAGTGCCAGCGTGCTGCCCCAGGAGCCACCAAACACCAACCACTGTTCTATTCCAAGATGCTCGCGTATCTGCTCGATATCGACGACGAGGTGCCAGGTAGTATTGTCTTCAAGAGAGGCGTGAGGAGTGCTTTTTCCTGAGCCGCGCTGGTCAAAAAGAATAATGCGGTAAGCCGCAGGGTCAAAGAAGCGACGATAGTCCGCGACCAAACCCGCGCCGGGTCCACCGTGGAGAAAGACGACGGGCTTGCCTTCTGCATTGCCGCACTGCTCGTAGTAGAGTTCATGAACGGAAGAAACCTGCAAACGTCCAGTGTCGAACGGCTCAATCTCAGGGTACAGAGTTCTAAGTTCGGTCATGCGGGATCCTCTCCGAGTGTGGGATTGACAACGGGCAATCGTAAACGGCACTTAGTCTAACGTCCAACGTCCGCGAGCGACTCGCTATACTGATGACTGCAGGATATGTGATTGCGGCGATAGCGGTGTTTCTCTTCGACCGTCGTGGTCTTGAGCCTGTAAAAGAAGTCAAACAGCCGGATCAGTAACTGGTCCTGTATTAAAGAATCTAACGCTGAAAGCGTTCGCTAATTTCAGCCCAGGGTTGCCGCGTTTCGCGGCTACCCTGGGAAAAAG
>CAWHEH010000019.1:0-24124 GCA_963828335.1 Blastocatellia bacterium
TGTGAAGCGTGACGAGCTTCGCCTCGCTCGAATCGTGCATTGCCGTTTCAGAGGTTAGGCGATTTACCAGCTCTGAGCCGTCGTCAGGACAGCGCGTGATGCCGGCTTCGTATTCTGATTCACAAACAGGACAGAACATAATTTGACTCCCATTGGGAATTTGGTCTTTGGTTTTTGGTCTTTGTGCTTTGATTCTAACAGTTTTAGGACCACCTGTTCAGGCACTAAGAAGGACAAGTACAAAGATCTAAGTACAAAGACCAAAGACCGTTTTTATTTCGTAGCTTTCACCGCGCGTTCAAACGGGATCTCCTCAAAATTTGTCATTTGCTTGAAGGCGCGAAAGCGATCGTTTATTTCCTGATGGGTGAGTTTTTGTACCCGCTCAGTGCCAAACTCTTCCACATTAAATGACGCCATAACTGACCCAAAAATCATCGCCCGCCGCATCGCCGCTTCGTCCAGTTTTTCCTGACTGGAAAGATAACCCATAAAACCCCCGGCAAAAGTATCGCCGGCGCCGGTAGGATCGAAAACTGACTCTAACGGATAAGCCGGAATAGCGAAGTAATTTTGCTCAGTGAAAAGAGCGGCGCCGTATTCGCCACGCTTCACTATCAAAGCCTTGGGGCCCCACGAGAGTATTGTTCGCGCCGCCTTGATGAGATTAGGTATTCCCGTCAATTGCCGCGCCTCGGCATCGTTGATTATTACCACGTCCACGCCCCTAATCGTTTGCAGCAGCGAGTCGCGCGCAATATCGATCCAGAGGTTCATGGTATCGAGGGCTACGAGTTCCGCGTTCGGAACCTGTTCGCGCACACCGCGCTGCAGATCTGGCTGGATATTGCCCAGAAAGACCAGCCGCGCACTCTTCGAGGCCTCGGAAAGTTTTGGCTGGAAGTCGGCAAATACATTCAGCTGCGTATCCAGCGTATGGGCCACATTGAGATCGTACTCATACCGTCCAAACCACTTGAAAGTCTTGCCGTCTGGAATTCGTTCGACGTCTGAAGTGTCGACGTTGTGGGCATCAAAGACTGACTGCTCGGCGTCACTAAAGTCTCCCCCCACTACGGCTACGATGCGAACCTCAGTAAAGAAACTCGCCGAGATTGAAAAGTGGGAACCGGAGCCACCCAGCATTTTTTCACATTTGCCAAAAGGCGTTTCGACCGCGTCGAATGCAACTGAACCAACAACAAGAAGAGACATAGGAGTTTCGGATTTGAGATCTGAGATCTTAGATTTCAGATTAGTAAAACGGCAGTAACAACTCCAACTGCTCACAGCCAACTGCTTACTGCTTGCTGCTCGCTGGCCACTGGCATCACTGGCCACTGTTATTGCGGCGGCTTAACGGGTGGCGGCTCAGCCGATTGAACCGGTCCTCCCAGTGCCTGCAAGGCGGTCTCCGCCTGGCTGCGAAAAGTACTGCTCGGATATCCGGCGACGAGTCGCGATAAATACATTCGCGCGTCCTCACGGAGTTCCTCAGGCGTTTTGTATTTCAAGTCCTGCTTGTCTTTAGCCAACATCGCGTCAGGCATTACAACTTTGGTCTTCTGCTTGCCGCCGGTTTCCGCGAGTCGCAGACTACTTTCCCCGGCAATGTACAGGACCTCATCCATTTTGGCGAAATTCGGATTGCCGGCGTCTATTTCCTCACAACGTTTCAGTGCCGCAAGGTACGCCTTTTTTTGCTTGAAGTAATGACGCGCAACTTCAAGATTATGTAACGAATCCTTTTCGAGTTCGGCGTCACGAATGGTCGCCGGATCCGGACCAGTCTTCGCCCGACCCTGCGCAAATGCAGTCAATGCACCAATCGACAAAGCGGTCACAAGCACAAACGCCAGCACAAAAGTCTTTTTCATAAATCACCCTCTCAAATTTCAGATCTCAAATCTAAGATTTCAAAATTCAAAGCTCGAAGCTTGAACCCCGAAACTCCTTAGATGCCAGGTCTGTCAGGAGAGCGCATACTTCTTAACAATAGCGTCAAGTTTTTTCCGTGTCTCCTCGGGCCACAAATGCGGCGCGGTGAAAATCGCATTCTTTAGTGCTGTAGCGCATTTGCACTGGCGTTCCTGTCCGCCGAGCCGTCGTACCGCATCCTTCATAATTAACTGGGCATTTCGGACGTTTTTGTTCAGATATTCAATTACTGAATCAGCCGTGACTGCATCATGACCGGGGTGCCAGCAATCATAATCCGTTACCAGCGCCAGCGTGGCGTAGCAGATTTCCGCTTCGCGCGCGAGTTTGGCTTCCTGAAGATTTGTCATGCCAATGACGCTCATGCCCCAGCCACGGTATACCTCAGATTCTGCTTTCGTAGAAAAGGCAGGCCCTTCCATGCACAGATAGGTGCCGCGCCGGTGCGCCTTAACATCCGTAACCTTGCAGGCCTCTTCCAGAACATCTCCCAATTCCCCACAGACGGGATGCGCGAAGGCCACGTGCGCCACTATTCCTTCACCGAAGAAGGTGGATTCACGCGCACGCGCGCGTGTTCGGTCAAAAAACTGATCCGGAATAACCATATCGAGTGGCGCATACTGTTCCTGAAGCGAGCCGACTGCCGAAGCCGAAAGAATGCGCTCAACCCCGAGCAACTTCATCCCGTAGATATTTGCCCTGAAAGGAACCTCGGTCGGCGTGAAGCGGTGACCGCTTCCGTGGCGCGGCAGAAACGCGACCCGATTATTCTCGAGCGTACCCACGATGAAAGCATCGGAGGGAGGTCCAAAAGGAGTGTCGACAACTATCTCCTCGACGTCCTCAAGCTCAGGCATCTGATAGAGCCCACTGCCGCCTATGATTCCAATGCGCACTTGTTCCATGGGCCTTATTTGTTTTCCTTGCAGTTGTTCTCTTTCACAAACGCAGCCAATGAGCCATCAGCGCGTTTGGCCAACAGGTCATCCATGAATGTATTCTTCGCTTTCGGTTGCTCGGTTACGATCGCCTCGTACGCAGTCAGGGCGCTCTCGACACCTGCTTGTTGGGCTGCGTCCTCATCCTGTGCCTTATCCGGGTTAGCTAACTTGTACGCGCCCATCCCGTATGTATATTGGCCGAATAGCTCGCTGCTGTATTTGTATTTCTTGTCAACCGAGAGGAGTAGTGAACAAGCCTTCACGCTGACTTTATCAGTGACAATCAGCCACTCCATGGCCATAGACCTAAGCTTCTTCGCGTTTTTGTCAAGAGGTTTTTGCTCGAGGAAGCGAGTCGCGTTGATGAACGTCTCAGGACTATTCACCTCGTCCGCTTGCGTCGAAGCGAACGCCACCGTCGCTGTTAGCAGCAGCACGATCAAGCAGCCGGTAATCCCAGGCGATCTTTTCATAACTACTTTGTCTTCCTCGGTTCGATTGGAACCGCGTTAAGTTTTTCGCCATCTTCAACGATACGACACAGTGGTTCATCCGGATCATGATAAAAAATGCATTGCCAACCTTCGCGCGCGGCCTGTGGCAAAAGCTTCTTCTTCACTTCCAGTGTCTCTACGGGATAAAGATCGTAGCCCATGATCCAGGCGAACGGTACATGAGCCCGCATCGGCACCAAATCGGCGAAACCAAACATTGTCTGTCCTTCACGTTCGAGTCGCCAGCACTGCATTGATCGATTGTGGCCGGGATATGTTTCCATCCGCAGGCCTGGTACAACCTCGTAATTCGCGTCCTTCAATTCCAGCTGATCGCTTGCTACCAGAGGCCGCCAGTTTTCCGGCAAATAACTCGCACGGTCTCGTTCGCTGGGAGCCTCAGCGTGCTCTACTTCACTGCGCGAGATGAAGTACCTGGCATTGGGAAACGCCGGCGCGGCTTCAGCCTTTTCGTTCAACGCCGTATTCCCACCCGCATGATCAAAATGGAGATGGGTATTAATAACGATCGTGATGTTGTCCGCCTCCACACCTGCGATCGCCCGCAACGAGCCGGCCAATGATCGCTCACGCGTAATACCAAACATCGCCGTGTGTTTCGCGGACCACTTCTCTCCGATTCCCGTTTCGATCAGTATTCGTTCCTTACCCGTGTCAATGAACACGCAATTCATGTTCATGGTTATGCGGTTGTCTTCGTCAGGCGGACAAACTTTCGACCACAGGGCACGCGGTACAACCCCAAACATTGCGCCACCATCAAGGCGAAATTCGGTGTCGGGAACTATCTCCACACGGTAATCGCCAAACTGCATTTCAGTCTGTCACCTATTAACCTGGTTATTTCTTTTTCTGCTTTTCCTTCTGGGGAGCCTCGGATTTAGGTGTGTGTGGATTCTCCGCAGGCTCGACCGGTTGCGGCTGTTGTTCCGGACCCGGGGCAAATCCCGGCGGCATGCCCTGCGGTGGCGTCTGTTCAGGCGCTTTCACCGAATACACTTCGGCCACCGTGACATGTGAACGTTTCACGATATCGTCCAGAACTTTCTTCTGCTTCTCCTGCTCGACAGCCGCCCGCGCCTTGTCGCGGCCAGTCTGCGGTGGAGCAAAAGGATTTGCAGCCTCGCCACCGTTGTCTCCAATGAGGATATGTCTGGCGTGAACTTTCTCTTCGTCTTTGCCGTCCTTCTTCTCTGTCTTGCGTTCCTCGAGTTTAATAATGTGGTAGCCAAACTGCGTCTTCACCAGGTCGCTAACTTCTCCGGGCTTCAGAGCGTAGGCCGCCTTCTCGAACTCCGGCACCATCTGGCCGTGGCCAAACCAACCTAAGTCGCCGCCCTTGTCTTTGTTGCTGGTGTCAGTGGAAAACTCCTTGGCCAGCTTTGCAAAGTCTTCGCCGGCTCGCACGCGCTTCAAAACTTCTTCCGCCTTGGCTTGACTCTGTTTGCTGGTATCCATTTCCGGATGCTGCTTAAGATACTCATCAACCTCCGCGTCTGTGGCAGTCATCTTCTCCTTCAAAGCATCCTGCGCATACTCCGAGGCCAGTACTCGGGCCTGCTCAAGCTTTACCTGTAGTTCAACCTTTCGCTGTTTATCAAACCCGGCAGCGACCGCGCGTTGTTCGCCGATTAGTACTTTTCCGAGTTGCTGCTTGACTTGTTTAAGCTGCTCCTCGGGAATCTCGCCGCCGGCGAGCTGAGGATTTTTCGCTTTAGCGTCAGCCAGGAACTGGTCCCACTTCGACTGGTTAGCAGGTTTCTTGAAAAAGTCTTCGACTTCCTGATCCGAGATATTTGGTCCTGCTGGATTGCCTTGCGATTTGAAAAAGTTTTGCGCTATGACCGCGGAACGAATCAATTCCAGTTGCCGTTTGATTTCCGGGCGGCTGGTGATCAGCTCCTTCTTAACCTCCGTCGTGCCATCCGGCTTCACAGTTTTCACTTCGACTGGCGTAGTGCGCGCTTCATCAGCAACCGCAAGCAGTTTGTGCAAGTCTTCAGCAAAGCTCTTACGCGTTTCTGCATCCTGAGCCAAACGCGCGCGAAACTGCGGCGACTGGTCTTCGCCAATCAGCGCCATGTCTTCGGCAGAGAGGTTGGTAAGAAACTCTGACCGCCTTGCTTTCACCTGCCAGAAGATCAGTCCGCCGGCAAACAGTACGGCCACCGCAGCCGCAATCCAGGCTTTGTTAGTTGAACTCAAAATAATTATCCCTTTCGAAAAAAATAAAATCTAAATGTGCTGGACTAATTCAAGCAGTACACCATTTGCCGAAGCAGGGTGAACAAAGGCGACCAAACAACCGCCGGCGCCCGTTCGAGGCGTTTCATCAATCAACCTGGTCCCCTTCTCCTTTAGGCGGGCAAGCGATGCGTGAATGTCGGTTACCCGAATCGCTACGTGATGAATTCCAGGTCCACGCTTTTCCAAAAATTTTCCTACCGGCGAAGTCTCACTAAGCGGCTCGAGCAGTTCGATGTGCGTCTCGCCGACAGGAAGCATCGCCACGCGAACCCCTTGTTCCGCCACTTCCTCAGTGAACTCCACTTGTAATCCGAGCGCATCTCGCCAAAGCGCGAGCGCATCGTCGAGCTGGTTGGTTGCAATACCAATGTGATCAACTTTCATAACTAAGTTTGGTCTTTGGTCTTGGGTCTTTGAGCTTTGAATTTTGAACTTTGTTCCTGGAATTCGAATGCGGGGTAAACGCACAAAGTACAAAGCACCAAGTTCAAAGCAATAAGTTCAAAGACCAAAGCCCTAAGACCCAAGACCTAATATTTCATCAACGGCAGAATAAGGGTCTCTTTGACGAGTCGCAACTTCTCCCGCAAGCCGCTCCAGTTTTGCCGTGGCGGAATCCGACTCCAGAGTCTGCGCCACCAGGCGTTCGCGTAGCAACTCCAGAATACGCCAGCGTGCAATCGCCCGGCGGCGCCCTTCACCTGATTTTGTCTGTAAGTTGAAGGTGCGATATCTCTCAATCGCAGCTGCTAACTCCTGTATTCCCTTGCTTTCTATGGCCACCGTCTTGATGATCGGGGGCTCCCAGGAATCGTCTCGCCCGGCCAAAGACAAGAGCGCTTCCAACTCTTTCTCCGTAGTCAGGACGCCTTCACGATCGGCCTTGTTGATAACAAAAACATCGCCAATCTCCATGATGCCGGCCTTGATGGCCTGAATGTCATCGCCCATCCCGGGAACTAATACGACGACAGAAATATCCGCAGCCTTGACCACTTCCACCTCGTCTTGTCCCACGCCCACGGTCTCGATGATGATTTTCCCGTAGCCGCCGGCATCGAGTATAGAAACAGCGTCGACCGTGGCACGAGCCAGGCCGCCCAGATTCCCGCGCGTCGCCATCGAGCGAATGAAGACCCCGCTATCGAGTCCAAGGGTCTGCATGCGAATGCGGTCGCCGAGGATTGCGCCTCCCGAGAATGGGCTCGAAGGATCTACAGCAACAATTCCGACGCGCTCACCCTGGCGACGATAATGCAGCGCCAGTTTATCCACTAACGACGACTTGCCCGCGCCCGGAGCGCCGGTGATTCCGATCACCAGACCGCGTCCCGTTAGCGGAAAGATTTTCTTCATTAACTGCGCTGCATCTTTAGAAAGATCTTCGACCTTCGAGATTGCTCGCGCTACCGCACGCGTGTCACCGGCCGCAATTCGCTCGACTAGCGACGTGTTGTTATTTGGCGAACTCACGTGCTAACCAGCCTGCTGTAGGATTTCTCTCGCAATAATAATTCGCTGAATTTCCGAAGTGCCCTCACCGATCGTGCAGAGCTTCGAGTCGCGCCAGAATTTTTCCGCCGGGTAGTCCTTCGTGTAGCCGTAACCACCGTGAATCTGAATGGCCTCCTCGCAAACGTTCACGCTAATTTCAGAGGCGAAGAGCTTGGCCATTGAAGATTCCTTCGTTACCTTCCTGCCGTTGTCCTTCAACCAGGCCGCTCGATACATCAGCAGCCGCGCCGCGTCGATTTGCGTTGCCATGTTTGCCAACTTGAATTGAATCGCCTGAAACTCGGAAATCGGCTTGCCAAACTGCTGCCGTTCCTTCGAATATCGAACCGCCGATTCGTAAGCACCCTGGGCAATGCCCACTGCCAGCGCGGCTATCGAGATTCGTCCGCCGTCAAGAACCTCCATGGCGTTTACAAAGCCCTGTCCTTCTTCACCCAGCCGATTTTCGTCCGGCACAAAGCAGTCTTCAAACACGACGCTGGCTGTTTCTGATGCGCGCAGCCCAAGCTTGTTTTCTTTCTTCGAAGGCGCAAAACCAGACATGCCCTTTTCAAAGATGAACGCTGAGATTCCTTTACTGCGTTTAGCGCGGTCAGTAACTGCAACCGCCACGCACGTGTCGGCGTGAATTGCGTGCGTTATGAAATTCTTGGAACCATTTACGACCCAGCCGCCATCTTTCTTGACGGCGGTCGAGCGCGTTCCGGATGCGTCTGAACCGGCGCTTGGTTCGGTCAGGCCCCAGGCTCCCAGGTGTTTTCCGCTGGCCAGCGGCACGAGATATTTTTGCTTCTGGGCCTCGGTGCCAAACTGATAGATATGATTGGAACAGAGTGAATTGTGCGCGGCTACCGAAATACCAATCGAGCCATCAACACGCGAAAGCTCTTCGATGATCGTGGCGTATTCAACATAACCCATGCCGGCGCCGCCATACTCTTCCGGGAAAAGAACTCCAGTCAAACCCAGCGCGGCAAGTTTGGGTTGCAACTCGATGGGAAAGTGTTGCGCTTCATCCCACTCCATCACGTGTGGCGCGATCTCCGCCTCCGCGAATTCGCGCACGCTTTGCTTGACCTGTTGTTGCTCTTCGGTTAGTTCAAATTCCATACTGGTTCCTGTTTACCAAACACAACAAAGGCATTCCCGCCTGTCAGATCTGACAGGCCGGAATGCCTGTCTAAAACAACAAATCCTGAAAATCCGGAACGCTTATTCTACCTCATGGACGCCGCGAACCGTGACTGGCCGCGTTAGACCTGCCCGCAGGTTTTGTCTTACTTGCCGCTCGCTTCTGCATGAGCAGTTTCACTTCGTCGGCCGATAGTCGGCGCCAGTGCTTTGGCTTCAGTTCGTCATCTCGCAACGATCCGATGCGCGAACGCCGCAACTTGATCACGGAGTGCCCGATCAAATCAAACATGCGACGTATCTGCTGGTTCTTGCCTTCGTGAAGGAGAATTTCAAACCAGGAGTTGTTTTCCGTCTCGCCCACTTTTCTGATCTTCGCCGGGGCCGTGCGCGTGCCGTCCTCGAGCGTCACGCCTCGACGCAGACGTTCAATCGCCTTCTCGTCAGGAATCCCTTTCACCTTTCCTTCATAAACTTTTTCAACTTTGTTGCGGGCCGCCGTAATGAAATTGGTGAAGTCACCGTCGTTGGTTAGCAGCAACAGACCTTCTGTGTTGAAGTCGAGCCGGCCGACGGGATAAAGCCGGCCGAGCGAAGCGGGCAACAGTTCCAGAACGGTGGGGCGGCCATCCGGATCAGTGACACTCGAGAGGTAGCCCTTCGGTTTGTTTAGCAGCACGTAAACCTTTTCGCGCCGCTGCAGTGAGGGATTAATGAGCTTGCCGCGGACCTTTATGTGGTCCTTTTCCGGATCGGCTTTGGTTCCCAGTTCGCTGATGACTTTGCCGTTAACCGTGACCTCGCCCGCCTTGATTATTTCTTCGGCATGACGTCGCGATGCGAGTCCGGCGGCGGCGATTAGTTTTTGTAGACGTTCTTGCATGAAAAATCAGAATTCAGAACTCAGAATTCAGGAGTCAGAAGGAAGAGAAGACGCTTCGAGTTTCCCCTTCAGTTCTCTGTCTTCTTTCCAACTTTAGCTCTCTCCTCCAGCCAGGTCCTGAAAGTCTTCCATACTCGGCAGCTCGCCTAAGTCCTTCAAGCCGAACTGCATGAGAAATTCTTTTGAAGTGCCGTACATCATCGGACGGCCCACGGTGTCTTTACGTCCCTTAGCTACAATCAGTTTCTTGTCCAGCAACGTCTTCACTGATGAAGGCGATTGCACGCCGCGTATCTCCAGAATCTCCGGCACCGTGACGGGTTGTTTGTAAGCAATCACGGCGAGTGTCTCCAACGAGGCGATTGATAACTTGGCGCTGGGCCGCGACTTCAAATAGGCGCGCACGTGCTCGTGGTATTCGGGCCGAGTAGCAAACTGCCAACCGCCGGCCACTTCACGCAGCTGCAACCCGCCGTTGCGGCCGTTAAATTCTTTCGCCAGTTCAGCCAGCGCTTCTTCGACCACCGCCCGGTCTTCGCGTAGTACCTCAGCAATGACTTTCGCGGCTGAGCGGCTCTTCGGAAACGAAGATCAGGGCCTCGATTATGCCCCGGCGCTCCGCCGCATTTTGAACTACGTAAGACTCCGAGGCTTCGGACGCTTCTGGCTCAACAGCCGGTTCTTCGGCCGCGACCATTGCCTCCAGCTCGCGGCTGGCTTCTTCATTGAGCGCAGCTTCATCCAGGGGCGCTTCTAGAATTGTTGTCTTTGCTCTCTTCAGTCATTTTGGTTATCAACTAACTCGCGACTCTGACGACGATGTCGCCGAAGGTTTGTTCCTGAAGTAACGTAACATCAGTGGTTCTTACCAACTCCAGCACAGAAAGAAACGCCACCACCAGCTCGCGGCGCGAGCGTGCCTGTTCAAAGAAAACGCGCAGATTAACTTCGCCGGCTGACATCACCATATTGCGCAGGCGCTCGAGCATCTCCGACATGGAAATCTCTTCGCGCTCGATCTCCATCAGCACTTCTTCCTTGTGCCGCGCGAGAATTTCCTGAAACACTTTCAGGAGATCAAACAATCCGACTGTAACCTCCGGATTGTTTTTGTCGGTTTCGATCTCAGCTCGCTTAAAGACGGCGCGCTCGACCGTCGCGCGCGACCATAGCATTTGCGCCGCGGCCTTGTATTTCTGGTATTCGAGCAGCTGATCCACCAGCTCGCGGCGCGGATCGTCTTCTTCTTCCGCAGCCGCGAAGGGATCGCGCGGCAGTAGCATTCGCGTTTTGAGCTCGATCAACGTGGCCGCCATTACCAGAAAATCGCCCGCGACGGCGATATCGAGTTCCTGCATTATTTGTAGGTAACGAAGGTATTCGGTAGCAATGCGGGCGACTGGAATGTCGTAGATGTTGATCTGTTCCTGACGAATCAAGTGAAGCAAAAGATCGAGCGGGCCATCAAACTCTCCCATTACGATCTTGAGATCGTCGGTGTTGTAATCGGAAACGATTTCCGGCGCTGACCCAGTGACGTCTATCGGGCCACCGGTTTCCTCCGGTTGTTCCGATTGCTCTCCGGCCGACACCGACTCTTCGGTGGCCTTTTGGGCTGCGCCTGCTTCTGACGTTTCGTCCATTGAAATCCTCGCGGGCGCGTAGAGTTATCTGCCCGCACCCGCAACACCCATCTTCTCTTTGACTGCAGCGAGCGTCTGGCTAGCGATTCCTCGAGCCCTGTCAGCGCCCTCCGCCAAAATACGCGTCAACTCACTATCGTCTATTCCTTGTACGGTTTTCTGGAGCGGCTCAAGAAACGCGATCGTAGTATCGGCCAACTCCTGCTTAAGTTGCGCATAACCTTTATCCTTGAAGTTCGCCTCGACCTGTTCCGGCGTTTCGCCGGTCAGTAACTGAAAAATCGTCAAGAGGTTGGTAATCGCCGGTCTGGAGGCGTCAAATTTTATCGCTGTTCCGGAGTCTGTCACTGCGCGCTTGAACTTGCGTTGAATGGCATCGGCATCGTCGAGCAGACGTACACAACCGTTGGCGTCGTCATCTGATTTCGACATCTTGTTCGCAGGATCAGACAACGACATGATTCGCGCTCCGACTTTGGGAATGAACGGCTCCGGAACACGGAATGTCTCGCCGTAGTCGCGGTTGAATCGTATGCTCAGGTCGCGCGTCAGTTCAAGGTGTTGCTTCTGATCTTCACCAACCGGCACAAGGTCTGTCTGGTAGAGCAGAATATCTGACGCCATCAGCACCGGATAATCAAACATTCCCACTGCGACGTTCTCACTCTTCCGCGCCTTGTCCTTAAACTGCGTCATTCGCTCGAGTTCAGACATGCGCGCGATGCAGTTAAGAATCCAGGTCAGTTCTGCATGTTCCGCCACTTCTGACTGAATGAAGATCGTGGAAACCCTGGGATCAATGCCGACGGCCAGATAAATGCGAGCAAGTTCCCTGGTCTTTTCGGCGAGTAGTCTTCGGATCCTGGCGAGTCGTAATCGCGTGAAGGTTAACTATGCAAAAGAAACTTTCGTATTCGTGTTGCAGCGCCACCCAATTGCGCAAGGCGCCCAGGTAGTTTCCCAGATGTACATTGCCGGTCGGCTGTACGCCGCTAAAAATTCGCTTCGGCATGAGTTCTCTTACGGTTGTCCCGATCACTTCGCACTAACGGTACACTCCGAGCACCAATAGATAATAAACAAGATCCATGATCGGACTCATGATCGCACCGAAGAAGCCTACGTAAATCAGCATCATCAGGATTATGAAACCATACTGTTCCATGAGGGCCAGTATTGGTTGAGCACTCGCCGGCAGAAAAGTCTCCAGAATCTTGCTGCCATCGAGCGGAGGAAACGGCAGCAGATTAAAAACCGCCAGCGAGACATTCATGGTCAAGAACATTTGCAGAATTAACTTCACCGGCTCCTGCAACGAACCCACGGTAAACCACCGAACCCGTCATGAGCAGCACCTTGATGACCACAAAAGCGCAGATCGCGATAAGAGTATTAACGATGATTCCGGCTGCAGACACCATCACATTTGCCCGATCCTTGTCGCGCCAGCGTAGCGGATTCACCGGTGTAGGTTTACCCCAACCGATAAGGGGAATCCGCGCTACTGTTCCGCCCATACTCCCAAAGATGAAACCGACGATCGGAATCAGCAGCGTGCCAATCGGATCGATGTGAGCAAGTGGGTTGAGCGTAATGCGTCCCAGCAGACGCGCAGTGTCGTCGCCGAATCTATTGGACATCCAGGCGTGCGCAGCTTCATGCGCCGAAATGGAAAACACCAGGACGACCATGTAAATCAGGAGCTGTGGGATTAGTTCTGCGGTCACTTAATGTTCGCTATGGGCCTCGATGATAGAAGAGATGAAGTTAGCATCCTGCTAGTTGAGTGTCAAAATCGGCTTTCCGCAATGCTCCGACTAATCCTTGCGTTTGGCATTCCCTACAATTCGAGCGAAAGGCTGTAGATCGAGTCCGTCGAAGCCAAAGCCAGGTCACCGGTTACACTGAAGGCCAGTCCAACCAGATTCATGCCGGCGACAAACATCCGAGCCTCTTTACCGTCCGGAGAGATACGCACTACTCCTCGCCGGCCGCGTAGCGAGGCAACTACGCACAAGTTTCCATGACCATCGAATGCAAGTCCCTGCGGTCTTCCCAGTCCCCTGTAGAACGCGCTGACGTCACCGTGCGCATCAACCCGCCACACGGAATCAAAGCTCGCGACGGTCGGTCCTGTTACATACAAATCGCCATCAGGCCCAAAGGCCAGATGGTAAGCCGAGACTGACGGTTCGAGTTGTGCCCAGGCACTCTCTTCTCCGATACCGTTAACTTTGTAAATTGTGCCGGTACGATCGCCAACATACATCGTGTCGGAACGATCGAAAGCAATGCCGGTGGCTACTCCAAGATTTCTCGCAAAGGGCACCGCTTCTTTGAACGGCGTGATGCGGTAGACGGTGCCGTCCATGCGACTGCTTACGAACATCTGTCCGGAGCTGTCGAAGGCAATGCCGGTTGGATTGGTAATATCGCCGGAGAATTCGGTAACCTCGCCACTCACGTCGATGCGGAAGATCGTTACCGGCAACTGTTCACCGCGCGAACCCGAACGCGTCACAAAAAGCGAGCCGTCATCCGGATCGAAAGCAGGATTGGCAACCGGATGAAGGTCCTCAGCAAGTTGCTTACCTACTTCGAGCCTCGCGGCTGAGCTACGATCACCGTTACTTTCAAGGATTACCTCAGTCAGCCCACTCTGCTTCAACTCCGGCACGATCGCCAGCACACGCCGCGGCGATAGAGCCACAATTGACGCACGCTGGTTCTGGAGCCACACGGCACACAGGGTTGGATCGCTGGTATCCAGGTTTTCGCAGTCAATCGTAACCTCCGCCCCCGGGAGGGCAAGCAATGGGTCGATGCCCAGGATTTTTACTTCTTTACTCATTACTTATAGATCAACAGCACCAGCCGTCTACACCGCCCCCAATTTCATGGTCCGCAAAAGCTGTTCATCATACGACGGGGCACAGGTGGTGTCTAACGTGCCTAAATCGCTCAAGTGATTTGCTGGGACGGCGGGCGTCCCGCCAGCAAATGACCGCGAACCGCGAAAACTCTCGAGAGCCATGTCAAAAAACTTGCGCGCCTGCGGCGCGTTGCGGGCGGGACGCCCACGGTCCCAGCAATTCCCTTGATCGTTGCCAACGGATCACTATGATATAATCCGGCCTGCAACTAAGCGGCTTCTTACGTATGGTTGGACTTACTTCTAAACGTAAGCGCGCCCAGTCAATGAAAATATTGTAATGCTCAAGCGACTAAGCGAAGCGATATCGCAGAGCAACATCGAAAGCAAAACACCGGCGTCGGAAACCCACGGCTCGCATCACTCCTCCTGTAACTTCAACCCGAATCCAATCGATCAAGGCTCCGGACGGTATCCAGTTTTGGCGCCATCGTTGGTTAACTGTGTGACTGGAGGGCAAGAACCATCAAGGACGTAATAGGAAACACCGCGGGCCTCAAGCCAAATCAGCTTCGCCGCATAGAAAAACTTTACACCAGGCGGATCGCTCCTCATCAAATTCTGACCCCGGAATTCGCGCGCCAACTCGCTGAGTTGTCACACGAGATACGCCGGCAAATCGGCGCGCTCATCGATCGCAGCGGGCATGTTGAATACGTAATGATTGGTGACAATCGACGGATCGAACTCCCTGATTTCAAACGCATTCGTGTCGCCGTCGATCGCTTTCGCGGTCTGCGCTGCGTTCACACGCATCTGAGAGGCGAAGGTTTGACGCAGGATGACCTCACTGACCTGGCGCTGCTGCGGCTCGATCTAATGGTCGCAATCGACGTCAACCCTAACGATGGCTTACCTGGTCTGGTAAGCGCCGCTCACTTGCTGCCGATGGCTGCAGTCGATGTGCAAAACGTGAACGGCCTGGAGCCCTACGCTTTCCTGCCGCCCAGAATAGCTTCTCAACTGGACGTCGATTTTCTTGAACTGATCGAATCTCTCGAACAGGAGATGGCGCGCAACCGCCACGTCTCACGGCAGGACGGACTGAAAGATCGCACGATACTCGTCGGCGTTACTACGGGACCGATCGCCGATGCTGAAGAGTCGATGGCTGAGTTGCATGAACTCGCAACCTCTGCGGGAATTGTGGTGCAGGACAAAGTTATTCAGAGACGCCAGGCAATCGACCCGCGGACGGTACTGGGGCGAGGCAAACTTGACGAACTGTTGATTCGTTCGCTGCAGTTAGGCGCAGACATGCTTGTCTTCGATCGCGAACTGAGTCCAACGCAGGTCAGATCACTTTCAGAGGCGACTGACTTGAAGATCATCGATCGCTCTCAATTGATTCTGGACATCTTTGCGCAACGCGCGCAGTCGAGCGAAGGGAAAATCCAGGTCGAGCTTGCCCAGCTGAAATATCTTTTGCCGAGATTGATCGCCGGCCAGGATTCGGCGTTTTCCCGGCTGGCGGGCGGTATTGGCGGCCGCGGCCCCGGTGAGACAAAACTCGAGATGGACCGTCGTCGCGTGCGCGACCGTATCAATCGCCTGGAAAAAGAAATCGAAACTCAACGACTGCGCCGGCATGAACGCAGAAAAGTGCGCACGCGCAATCAACTGCCGATTGTTTCAATCGTCGGTTATACCAACGCAGGCAAATCGACGCTGCTGAACGCGCTCACTAATAGCGAAGTGCGTGCGGAGCAACGGATGTTTGCCACACTCGACCCCACTTCGCGACGCCTGAGGCTGCCACGGGAGCAGGAAATAATCATTAACGACACGGTCGGTTTTATCCGCGACCTGCCGCCCGGTCTGCTGTCGGCCTTCCGCGCGACGCTCGAGGAAATCGGCGACAGCAACTTGCTGATTCATCTGGTCGATGTTTCAAACCCGCGCTGGGAGCAACAGATTCAGTCTGTTGAACGAATTCTTGAAGAACTACAAGTTGCCCAGATTGCTACGCTCCTGGTCCTGAACAAGGCAGACCTGGTTGATGTTGAGACACTCCAGGGGATTTCGCGGCAACTGACCCAGGGCGGTGAGCGCGAGGTAGTCGCCATTTCCGCAACTGAACGGAAGACCTTGCCACTCCTGCTTGAAAAAGTTGGCAAGATGCTTTCACAGGATCTTGGTTCGACCAGCGGTCATGATTTTGACGCCAGCCGCATCTCGCAAATCGCATAAAGATGGGTCTTCGTCCCCGATTCCAAACTCCCTTTAGCCGTGCTCGCGACGCGGCGTTGCAGTATGTCGTTAGACCTTTCAAGGTTTTTAAGCCACGGACGCGCCTGCTTGTCGGGTACAGTATTCTGGTAGCGATGACGGTTCCGCTGCTAATCAGCAATTACTCATCGGGGTATTCCCAGGACTACCGCGAAGGTGAAATCGTTCGCGGAAACGTGGTAGCGCGATCGGATCTCAACGGCTTCGACATAGCCGAAACTGAACGACGTCGGAATGCAGCCCGGCAAGCTACCAGGCCAATCTTTAACTTCGACTCCACTCGGGGCGAAAGCTCGGCGCGAAGTTTTCGGGCCGCCTGGGAAGATCTGAAAAACCAAACCGAAGCGAAGACGCCCGGGAAGACTCCATCCTGGAGCGGCGACGGCGGCGCCGGCGTGGCGCGCGCGCTTGGTGCGCATAATTTCAACGAAGATGATTTGAACCGACTAACGGCGCTGATTCGCGAGACCGGCGATAAGTATATCTACGATGATGCTGAGGCTGACCGGCTAAACCAGGAAGTCGTACTGGTTGACGTTCGTAATCCTACGGCACAAATGATAATGCCGGCGCCGCGGACGCGGATGCTTTCGCAAAATGCCGCCCGCCAGGAGTTGGAGCTTAAGGTGCTCAACTTGGCGGGCTGGTCCCAGGAACAAAAATCCGTTTTGGTTGCGGCCGTCGTTCCCCTGCTCCGCCCCAACGTGATTCTTGATCAAACCGCGACAGCTACGGCGCGTGAAGACGAAGCTAAGAAGATCGATGCAGTGCCCATCACTATCAAACGCAATCAGGTGATCGCGCGCGAGGGAGACACAGTCACCCCCTTGATGCTGGCCCAACTGGCTGCTTTGAAAACAACCGGGCACGCGGGACGTCCGTGGCACAATTTGGTTGGTCTCTTCCTGATTGTCTGTGCGGTTTACTGGGCCGTATGGAAGTTTACTGAGCATCGCAGCACTGTATCGGTATTATCTCTTTCAAAGAGAAGGGCGTTTGCACTCGTTGGCTCGGCAATTGTGATGGAGACTGCGTTCATGCGGATTGGGTTCACGCTCAGCGACAGCGTAGCCAACGGCATGAAAAACGCGCCGTTCAACGATCCGACGCTTTGGAATTTTGCAATTCCCTTCGCGGCAGCGGCGCTCCTGGTCGTGATGTTGGTAGACACGCAACTCGCATTTCTGACCGGCATCGTCACCGCGTTGTTCGCCGGTATGCTGGCACCCACCGGAATACAGACGTCGCTCTATGCGATGATTTCTTGTGCGGCTGCGGTTTATGGAATCGGCCGTTATCGGGAGCGTCAGTCTGTCACTTTGGCCGGCCTGTTAGTGGGCGTAGTTAACGCCGTAATGGCTCTCGCGCTGATTGCCTATGCTGAACAAGCTTTCACTCTGAACGCGATATTGCTGGCTGCCGGCTGCGGCTTTGTCGGTGGTTTGCTGACAGCGGTTTTTGCCGCCGGTGGTTTACCAATAAACGAATCGTTGTTCGGGATTCTGACCGACGTTAAGCTGCTTGAGCTTTCGAACGCGGACTTGCCGGTGCTGGGCCAATTGGCCCTGCGAGCGCCGGGCACGAACCAGCACTCGCATGCGGTGGGCCAACTGGCAGAAGATGCGTGCCGCGCGGTGGACGCGAACCCTTTACTGGCGCGTATCGGAGCACTCTACCACGACATAGGAAAGGTGGCGGCGCCAGAGTACTTTGTTGAAAACCAGCAGGGTGAAAACCCTCACGATCACATACGACCGGCACAAAGCGCCAGGATTATCATCAGCCACGTGACCTACGGTCAGAAGCTGGCCAAAGAGATTAATCTACCGAAGAAAATTTCTGATTTCATTCCCCAGCATCACGGCACGCGCGCACTGCATTTCTTTTTGCGCAAAGCGCAGAGTCATGCCAAGCCGGGTGAAGTAATTGAGGAGAAGGATTTTCGTTATCCCGGGCCCAAGCCGCAATTCAAAGAGGCGGCCATAATGATGCTGGCGGATTCCTGTGAGGCAGCCGCGCGTTCGCTGGCCCGGCCCGATCCCGAGAACATTCGCATAATCGTGGTTAAGATTGTTGACGCTGTTATTACTGATGGTCAGCTTGATGAATGCGACCTGACTCTGCAGGAGATCACCAGAATTCGCGAAGCCATGATTAGCGCCCTTACTGCGATTTACCACGCGCGCATCGACTATCCCGGCTTTAATCCTCCACAAGTGACTGGACCTCTAAGTGCCTTACCCGCGCCCGACATAGATAGCGAGGAACGTGGAATTACTTATGACCGCGCGTCGGATGTTCCCATCAACAAATCCGGCGAAGTCGAAGACGAAGCAATTAGTCGCAAGGTAGCGAAACGCTGATGACCGACTTAACAACTAAGTAACAGTTAGTAGTCGATTTCATTTTCCATTCTCATTTGTCATTAGCGGAGTCAATTTGAAATGCGCGTAGTGTGGGCAGCTTATCCGGAGTGGGACCGTTACCCTCGCGAGCAGCTGGCAGGTTCGTTGGAAGGAGAAAAGGAAAACTGGACTGCAAGGATGCGCTCGGCTAACGAACTTGTAGGCCTAAGAAGAGGCCTTACATTATCGGAGGCTGGCGCGAATCGTCTGGGACTGGGCTGCTGGCACCGTCCGAGCTAACCGCCAACTGGGAGTTTGGCTCGTTGATCAGTTCTTTGAGTTCTTTTCCTGGTTTGAAATAGGGAACGCGTTTGGCGGGAATGCTCACTGGGTCGCCAGTCTTGGGGTTTCTACCGCGTCGCGCTCCTCTTTCGCGCACGCGAAAACTGCCGAAGCCGCGCAGCTCTATCTTCTCACCCTGATTCAGCGTCTCGATAATGCTTTCAAAAACGATCTCGACCAATCGCTCGGCATCTTTTTTGGTAAGTTCCGCCGCTTCCGCGACGTCTTCCACGAGTTCCGCTTTTGTCATGCAACACCTCAGTCTGAGAAAGATAGCTCTAACGCAAGAAATGGGTGGCGAAGCAATAGTTCATCTAATTACTAAGAGTTGCGAGGTGTGTTCAGCCGTACCCTATCAGAAAACAATCACGCCCGGCAAGATTCAGCCAGCCGTGGGCCAACCAAAGACGTACAAAACTTGAAAGCCTCTAAATCTCGTTCGTCGAGAGACGACGGAGCTACTCGGATTCGTCGGCAGCTTTAGCCTCAGTTTCAGGAGCCTCAGCCTCAGGGGCGGTGTTAGCCTCAGCCGCCGCTTGCAACTCAGGCTCGTCTGCAGGAGCGATGTTGGGCTCGGCCGCCGCTTCTTCTATCGCCTTGTCAGGCTCGCTCACAGGCTGTGGCGCAGGCCCAGGTTCCTGTTGAGTCTCGGGCTGGGATTCGGGCTCCCGCACGGCCTCAGGTTCAGATTTGGGCTCGGGTTTCGATTCAGGCTTCGCTTCAGCTTTGGGTTCGGGTTCCGCCGGTCTCGCCAGGCCCGCAAGTTCTCCCAGGGAGGCCATGCCGCTGCCCGACCTGCGATGAATAAACCTTAGCATCGACGCTTGGTTCATCCTTGCCTACCGCGCGCGCCGATAATCCGATCTTCTTGCTCTCATTATCAATCCGCAGAATCTTGAAATCCATTTCCTGGCCCAGTTGAACCACGTCTTCGGGCTTTTCAACGCGTTCTTCCGAAAGCTCGGAGATGTGGCAGAGGCCTTCGAGATTGTCGTCTAGCTCTACAAAGGCTCCGAAGTTTGCGAAGCGAGCAATTTTGCCTTTCACCACATCGCCAGGATTATGATCGTTTACAAACCGATCCCAGGCGTTGGGCTCGAGATCCTTGATCGAGAGCGATAGTCTGCGATTCTCTGCGTCGATGCTGGTAATAATTGCATCGATCTCCTGGCTCTTCTTCAGCACTTCGCTGGGATGTTTGATTCTGCGAGACCAGGAGATATCGGAAACGTGAACCAGTCCGTCAACACCGTCCTCAATCTCGATGAAGGCGCCGAAGTCGGTCAGATTTCTCACCCGACCATGAACTCGCGTCCCAACCTGATAACGTTCGTGCAATGTTTGCCAGGGGTTGTCCTGAATCTGTTTCATGCCCAGGCTAATGCGGCGCGCTTTTGGATCCACGCTCAGCACTTCCACTTCCACTGCGTCGCCAGGGTTTACCAGCTTGCTGGGATGCTTGACACGTTTGGACCAGCTCATCTCCGAAACGTGGACCAGCCCTTCAACTCCCGGCTCCAACTCAACGAAGGCACCATAGTCTGCCACGCTGGCTATCCGGCCCGGCACTCGCGCGCCCACCGGGAAGCGCTCTTCTACGCTCGACCACGGGTCAGGCAATAACTGTTTGTAGCCCAGTGAAACGCGTTCGCGGTCACGATCAAACTTGAGCACCTTGACCTGGATGCTGTCGCCCACATGAAAAAGTTCACTTGGGTTTTGCAAGCGACCCCAGGACATGTCAGTCACGTGCAACAAGCCATCAACTCCACCGAGATCCACAAAGGCGCCATAGTCAGTTAAATTCTTGATCTGACCTTCCACCACTATGTCTTCTTCGATATGACCCAGCGTATGTCCCTTGCGTCCCGCATTCTCTTCTTCGATGACGGCCTTACGCGACAAGACAACGTTTGAGCGCTTGCGGTTGAGCTTGATTACCTTCGCTTCAATCTCCTGATTGCGCAGCGAGTCGAGATTACGGACCGGTCGAACATCAACCTGAGAACCCGGCAAGAAGGCGCCAATTCCATCGATGTCTACGCGCAAGCCGCCCTTAATGCGCTCGATGACGCGGCCTTTAATGTTGGTGCCATCGCGGTAGGATTTCTCCAGCTCGTCCCAGGCCTTCATGCGCACGGCATCGGCACGCGACAATATCGGCAGGCCGTCCGACGTTTCCATGTTCTTGACCAGGACGTCGACCTCGTCGCCGGCTTTCACAGCCAAAATGCCGTTTTCGGTAAACTCGGCCGGGTTAACGATCCCTTCCGATTTGTAGCCAAAATCGATTACCACGCCACGTTCGCTGATTCCCACCACAATGCCACGAACTACCTCGCCTTCCTGCAACGAGGCCTGCTCCTGCTCAAACTGATCGAGCAATTGACCGAAGTCCACGTCGCCGCTGGCCCGAGGCTCATCGTCGTCGTCGTCATTGGCGGCTACCAACGGAGCTGCATCATCCTTAGCTGCCGGTGGTGCGGGTTGAGAGCTTTGCGGCTCGTTGGAAACGGGGTTGTCGTTGGTTGGTTCCTGGTTGATTAACTTCGATTCTTCACTAGCCATGCAGACTCCTGTAACACTCCCGGAAAATTAACCGCCTAAGTTCGTATTCACGTACCTCACTCGTCTCAGAGAGCTCAGCCCAATCCGACGAGCGAAGAAGAGTGCTTAGGCGGCACTTGCTTCGTTGACCTTGGCGATGATATCGGGGTTGAAGCTTGCGAGGAATGCGAGCCGTTTAGATTTGGAAAAGGAGGTTCTATTGTTTTCGATTTCCGCCGCGCCCGTAGTCACCCGCTTGGTCCGACAATCACCAGTCGCTTACCGGGTAGGATCGAAATGTACACGTGGGTAAAGGCACGTGTCAAGGTGCTGCTACTATTGTCAGTAGCGCTTAAGTCCTTTTACGGTAAAGTTTTTGTGGCGCCGGCCGGATCAACGGTTGACCGCAGACACATTCGAGCCGCGCGGCACTACATAAACTCCTGCCGAGTGTGAACCAACAAAAAGCGTGTTCTGATCTCGCGAATCAAACGCGAGTGCCCAAATCCGCTGGCTCGGCAACCGGTTCTCTCTGGGATCAATACGCGCCCACGTTTGCCCACCGTTGACGGTACGATAAACGCCACCACCTATTTCGCCAGTCTGGTAGGCGTTTCCCACAAAGACTTCGTCGCCGTTGCGCGGATTGATCAAGATACTGGTGAAATCACCAAATGGAAGGTTACCACCACGACGGGTCCAATTTACGCCACCGTCGTGCGAAAGGTAGAACGACTGTTTCGTACCTACATAGATATTGTTCGGGTGTTGCTCGTCCCTGGCTATTGTGTTCACCGGGGCGTCGCTGGGAATCCCGGATACTTGTTGCCACGTTTTGCCGCCGTCATGCGAAATTAAAACACCAGAAGCCGCGGTGCCGACCAGGATCGTTTCCGGTTGCCGCGGATCGGCCCAGACACAACTGGTCCGAGTGTCGAAATTAGCGCCATAAGAAAGCTTTTGCCAACCCAACACCGGATCCAGGCTACGATACAGACCAACATTGGTGGCTGCCAAAAGGACAGGGCTCTGTGTTTCAACGTCGATCGTTTGGACAAGAGCGTTGACAGCATCAGAGAGGGAGACTAAATCGTCACCCGATCCGGGCGGCAAGCCAAGCGACTTAAGCGTAACGTCATCTATTTTTCCGGTAACCGGCAAGTGACGATCTGCCTGATATTTTCTCAGCGCGGCTATGGTTTGTTTTCCGGCTCGTCCATCGGGTACGCCGACGCTGTAACCGGCGGCGTTCAATGCCTCCTGGACCCGTCGAGCGGTCTCACTGGGAGGCTTGGGAGCGGCTTTGGGCGTTGTCGCCGCAGCAGTGGGCTTTTTGCCGGGGCGGACTTTGGGAGAGGTCTCCGGCTGGATCGGCATCGATGCGGGACTCCACGAAGCCCCCCGATCGAGTGAGCGATAAACTCCAAGGTTAGTACCAAGGTAAATCAGGTTGCCGTCGCGAGCGTCCTGAAGAATCGAATAGGTGATGAGGCGGTTAGGCATGCTGCGCATAGAGGGACGCCACGTTTCGCCGTTATCAGTGCTAACAAAAAGAAATCCGCCACCGGTGGTTGTGTTTATTGTCGCCGCATAAATTCGGTTGGGTGTTTCGCGGTCGGCAATAATCACGTTGGCAAATCTGCCGCTGTATCCTCCGTTAGTAGGTATAAAGTTTTTTCCGCCATCAGTTGAGACCATTACACCGTAATTGTTTGTGCCAATGTAGATCGTCTGCGGACGCGAAGGGTGAATGGCGATCGAATTGACCTCAAGCTGTCTTGAAGTGGTGACCATCCACGAGTCGGCCTTGCCGCCACGCTCCGAACGCCAGAATCCTTCTGTGGTACCGGCAAAGACCAGCCCGGGGATAGACGGGTGCTGGACGATGGCTCGCGTCCTTCGCGACTGAGACGGAATGCCCTGCACTTTCGTCCAGCTGTCGCCCGCATTGCTGGTTTCGTAAATGCCACTGCAGGCAGACGCGATTATGTGGTTAGGATCGCGGGGATCGATATCAATCGCAAAGATGTCAGAGTCGTCAATGATTCCGTTCTTAATATTCTTCCAGGTCTGCCCGCCATCAGTCGACTTGTAAGGCAGGTACCAGGTACCGGCGTAGATGGTGTTGGTGGTTCGAGGGTCAATCGCGAGCGATTCGACGTGCACGAGTCCGGGCGTGGTGTTAGTGGGCAACTGTGTCCACGAATCGCCGGAGTTATCCGAACGAAAAATTCCATTGAAGGTCCCGGCGATCAGCACACTTGGGTTAGAGTCGGACTGCGTCAGGGAGTGCAAAGCCTCATTCTTGAGCTCCGGACTCTCGTGCCACTTTCGTCCGCCATCAACTGACTTGAAGAATCCGCCAGCTTCCTTGTGTCGGTGAGCGGCAACGTAGAGCGTTTTAGAATCGCGCGGATCCACAATGATGTGATCAACAAAAAGCTTGGGTTTGTTGAAGTTGTAAAGCAACTCCCAGTTTTTGCCGGCGTCGGCAGAGGTGTAAAGCTGGGCATCGAGGGTCCCAAGATAAAACCGGTCAGGGTTGCTCGGATCAACCACGAGACTGCGAACATCACCTCCCGGCGGGCCGTTCGCGCGCCAGTCGTCCGAATACTTGCCCGGATCGGCCATGCTGTCCGCAGAGTCTGCAACAGCCCCGAACGCAATAAATGCGAGGGAGACGATTAAGGCAGCGATCAGGAGAATGAGTTTTGATAATCGAGTTTTCATGTTTTCTTAATAAATACCGTCGTTAGGGAGAGTAACCGGGGCCATCGATTTCAAGTTTAATATAATTTTTCCCATTTGTATTCCGCAACTTTCGTCACGGCGTCACCCGCGCCCCAGCTTCAACCTTCACGCAAGAATTTTTCGTGCCGAAAATGCGAAGCGGGCGATGCCCTCACCTGGGAG